>NC_009614.1 GCF_000012825.1 Phocaeicola vulgatus ATCC 8482
ATGTTTCATATGATTGAAAACGATCACGTCGTTTTATGGGGTCGTTGCCTGAACCTTATCAGAGACAACGTACCAGAAACGACCTTTAAAACGTGGTTTGAGCCTATCGTACCGCTTAAATATGAGGACAAGGCACTGACAATTGGCGTCCCCAGCCCATTCTTCTATGAATTTCTAGAAGAAAAGTTTGTGGACTTGCTGCGCGCTGCCCTATATAAAGAAATTGGGGAAGGAACGCAGCTTATGTATTGTATCTTGACCGATAAGACCAACCATATAACTGTTAACATGGAGGGAAGCAAACGCTCTTCAGCACTACCCACACAAACAGTTATACGAGATGGTAACAAGGCACCTAATCCAATGCAGGCACCGGCTCCGCAGGATTTAGACCCACATTTGAATCCAAATTACAATTTTGAGAATTTCATAAAAGGAAATAGTAATGAGTTCTCACGTACAGTAGGAGAAACTGTAGCTAAAAATCCGGCAAAAACATTCAACCCTTTGTTTTTGTATGGACCATCCGGTGTGGGCAAAACTCACTTGACTAATGCTATTGGTACCCGCATCAAGGAATTATATCCTGAAAAAAGAGTATTGTACGTATCAGCACATCTGTTTCAGGTGCAATACACTGACTCTGTTCGTACCAATCATTTCAATGATTTCATTAGTTTTTATCAAACCATAGACGTTTTGATTATTGATGATATTCAAGAATTCGCCGGAGTAACCAAAACCCAGAACACATTCTTCCACATCTTTAACCATCTGCACCAGAACGGTAAGCAACTTATTCTGACTTCTGACCGTGCGCCGGTAATGCTACAAGGTATGGAAGAACGCCTTCTGACCCGCTTTAAATGGGGCTTAGTGGCCGAATTGGAAAAGCCGGACGTAGAATTGAGAAAGAATATCTTACGTAATAAAATACGTCGTGACGGTTTGAATATACCGGAAACAGTAATTAATTATATTGCTGAAAACGTAAATGAAAGTGTACGTGAATTAGAGGGCATCATTAATTCACTTTTGGCACAATCCATTATTTTCAAGCGTGATGTCGATTTGGATTTGGCTGAAAGAATTGTACGAAAAGCTGTACGCTGTTGCGAGAGCAAGCCTGTCACAGTAGAAGATATCATACAGAAAGTATGCAGCCATTACGAGATAGAAGAATCTGCCATCCATACTAAAACAAGAAAAAGAGAAGTGGTACAAGTACGTCAGGTAGCTATGTATCTGGCCAAAAAACATACAGACTCCTCTTCTTCCAAAATTGGTAAATTAATAGGTAATAAAGATCATGCAACCGTATTGCACGCTTGCAAAATAGTAAAAGACCAAGTAGAGGTTGACAAAGCATTTAAAGCGGATATTGAGGAAATTGAAGCTTCTCTCAAAAGGAAATAGAATAAAACCACAGAGGTGCGCAAAGGGCATTTTCTTTATTTCCCTCTGCGCACCTCTGTTTTAAGATTGATAGTTCCCGGCAATTCACTTCTCAAAACCCTGTTTCTTCAAGGTTTCTTTCAAAGTTACAGACATACATTCATTATCCGACTTCTTGTATCTGACCTCAGTAAATACCTGAGCCAGTGTTTCCTTATGATTTTCTTTAATAAACTGATGATTTTCCGGAAGTGACTCTTTATATCTATAAATACGATCAATATCCTCTTTGGTATAATCATGATACAATTCTTCATGCAAAATACCCTCTATAGGAAGACGATCGACTTGTGGAGGGCATTCATCCGGATATCCTACTGTAATAGTAGCCACCGGCATAACCAATTCCGGCAACTGAAGGATATCAATAATTTGATCAGGATTATAAATCGTTGTTCCCAAAAAACAAATACCTAATCCATTTTCCTCAGCCAATGTACAAAAGTTCTGAGCCACAAGCAATGCATCCGTAGCAGCATTCAAAAAAGAAATGGGATTGTCATAACCCGGTACCGCCTTACGCTCTCTGCACCATTTACTAAAACGGTTAAAATCCGCACAAAAAGTCAGTACAACCGGAGCACCTGTTACCATCGGTTGATTAAAATGGGCAGGTGCCAATCTCTCTTTCATCTGCTTGTCACGAGTCACAATCACACTATATAATTGCATATTACCCATTGTAGAAGCACGGAACGCCTTTTCAAGCAAATCATTTAACAAAGAAGCAGAAATATCTTCCTGCTTATATTTACGGATCGTCCGTCTATTATTTATCGATTCCATATATATTTTTCTTGCAAAGATAAAAAAAGAAAAGAGTAACAATGCATTTTTTGCAAAATATTATATGCTAAGAATCTGGCCTTTTCAACTAGTCAATCACTCATCCCCTCCATCAAAATTTTCAAAACAGAAAACTTCTACAAATAAGCAAGCATATATATCTTTTGATAATCAATAAATTAACAAATATTCTTGGATAACTTTCAATTTGTTGAAAACTTATCTGCTTTTTATTTTGTTAATTGAAAAAACATATATAGCTTTGCCGAAACTTTTATTATAATGAGTTGTAACTTCTACACTAAAACAACTTATTGATATTACAGTAAATCTAAAAATAAAAGTGGAAAGACAAACGTACACCTATGACGAAGCTTTTGAAGCATCTTTACAATACTTCAAAGGTGATGAACTTGCTGCAAGGGTTTGGGTAAACAAATATGCAGTAAAAGATTCTTTCGGGAACATTTTCGAAAAGTCTCCCGAAGATATGCATTGGCGCATTGCAAATGAAGTAGCCCGCATTGAAGCTAAATATAAGAACGGGTTAAACGCACAGCAGCTTTACGAATTATTGGATCACTTTAAATACATTGTTCCGCAAGGTAGCCCTATGACAGGTATCGGGAACGACTTTCAAGTGGCTTCCTTATCAAACTGCTTTGTCATTGGAATTGATGGAGCAGCCGACTCATACGGAGGTATAATCCGCATTGATGAAGAACAAGTACAATTAATGAAACGTCGTGGTGGCGTAGGACATGATTTATCTCATATACGACCAAAAGGTTCTCCGGTTAAAAATTCAGCACTGACTTCCACCGGACTGGTGCCCTTCATGGAACGTTATTC
The DNA here is from genome assembly GCF_000012825.1 of Phocaeicola vulgatus ATCC 8482. GTDB lineage: Bacteria > Bacteroidota > Bacteroidia > Bacteroidales > Bacteroidaceae > Phocaeicola > Phocaeicola vulgatus. The sequence goes on from NC_009614.1 coordinate 3,094, forward strand.
CAATTCAACACGTGAAGTAGCGCAAGACGGACGTCGTGGTGCTTTAATGTTAAGCGTATCCATCAAGCATCCAGATTCAGAAGCATTTATTGATGCCAAAATGACCGAAGGCAAAGTAACCGGTGCTAATGTATCCGTGAAACTAGATGATGCATTTATGCAGGCAGCTGTAAATGGCACTCCTTACAAACAACAATACCCGGTAGATTCCGATCAACCTGTTTTCACGAAAGACATTGATGCATCTGCGTTATGGAAAAAGATTGTCCATAACGCATGGAAGTCTGCTGAACCCGGTGTATTATTTTGGGACACCATCATCCGTGAATCCGTACCAGACTGTTATGCCGATTTAGGATATCGTACTGTTTCTACCAATCCTTGTGGTGAAATACCCCTGTGTCCCTACGATTCTTGTCGCTTATTAGCTATCAACTTATACTCATACGTAGTAAACCCTTATACAAAGGAGGCTTACTTTGATTTCGACTTATTCAAAAAGCATGTGGCATTGGCCCAGCGCATTATGGATGACATCATTGACTTGGAATTGGAAAAAATCGAGAAAATCATAGCTAAAATCGATTCCGATCCCGAAAGTGAGGAAGTAAAAGAAGCAGAGAAACATTTATGGGAAAAAATTTATAAAAAGAGCGGACAGGGAAGACGTACAGGCGTAGGTATCACAGCTGAAGGGGATATGCTTGCCGCTATGGGGTTACGCTACGGAACAGAAGAAGCAACAGAGTTTTCTGAACAAGTACATAAAACAATCGCTCTGGAAGCCTATCGTTCATCTGTTAACATGGCAAAAGAACGTGGAGCATTCGCTATCTATGACAGTGAACGAGAAAAAAACAATCCGTTCATCAACCGCTTAAAAGAAGCTGATCCAGAATTATATGAGGAGATGAAAAAATACGGACGACGTAATATCGCCTGCCTGACCATAGCTCCCACCGGAACTACCAGCCTAATGACCCAAACTACTTCCGGCATAGAGCCGGTGTTTATGCCGGTGTATAAACGTAGAAGAAAAGTCAATCCGAATGATCCTCAGACACACGTAGATTTTGTAGATGAAACAGGAGATGCATTTGAGGAATATATTGTATTCCACCATAAATTTGTGGAATGGATGACAGTAAACGGTTACGATCCCACCAAGCGTTATACACAAGAAGAAATTGACAAATTGGTAGAAAAGTCACCTTATTATAAAGCCACATCAAATGATGTAGACTGGCTGATGAAAGTAAAAATGCAAGGACGTATCCAAAAATGGGTTGACCATTCAATCAGCGTAACTATCAATTTGCCCAATGACGTAGATGAAGCATTGGTAAACCGCTTGTATGTAGAGGCATGGCGTTCAGGATGCAAAGGATGTACCGTTTATCGTGATGGCTCCCGCTCCGGAGTTTTACTTTCTACCCAAAAGGACAAGAAAGACAAAAAAGAAGAACTTCCCCCTTGCAAACCACCTACGGTAGTAGAAGTGCGCCCCAAAGTACTGGAAGCGGAAGTAGTACGTTTCCAAAACAACAAAGAAAAATGGGTTGCATTTGTAGGCTTGTTGGATGGACATCCATACGAAATCTTTACCGGTCTGCAAGATGATGAAGAAGGTATTTCATTGCCCAAATCGGTCACTACCGGACGCATCATCAAAAACATTGATGAAGAAGGCAACAAACGATATGATTTCCAGTTTGAAAACAAACGTGGATACAAAACAACCATTGAAGGTTTGTCTGAAAAGTTCAACAAAGAATATTGGAACTATGCTAAATTGATTTCGGGTGTACTTCGTTGGAGAATGCCTATTGATCGTGTTATCAAACTGGTAGATTCTCTGCAACTTGACAGTGAAAACATTAACACATGGAAAAATGGTGTAGAACGAGCACTGAAAAAATATGTAACAGATGGTACTAGTGCCGAAGGACAAAAATGTCCCAATTGCGGAAATGAAACTCTCGTATATCAAGAAGGATGCTTGATCTGCAAGACTTGTGGCACATCGAGATGTGGATAATGGTTTATTATATAATGTAACAACACAAAGGAAAAGCTCCTTCATGACTTTCGTGAAGGAGCTTTTTTATATAAACAAAATAAATCCCTTTTCTATCTTACCCCTACAATACGATGAAACCGTTCCACAATACGCCTTCCTAAATCCATACGCGTACTATCTACTTTATGAATGGCAGCAGGAGTCACATCATCTTTATATTTGGCTTTACCTACACGTATTTTCATCTTATCCAGATTACCGGAAATATTCACTCCAGCCTTAAAAGGCAAAGGCGATTTCAAAATGGATATATGATATTTAAAATTCATATCCAGTCCTTGCTCTCCCCCTATAGCAGCTTTATAACGATCTATAGACACTTGAAATGGATAAACAAGAACACTACCGTCATTAACAACTACATTAACCGAAATACTATCAAATACATTCTTCTTTTTATTTTTAAACATCAACATCTTTGAAATTTCGGCAAAGGTCTCACCATCCATCAACACCAAACTGTCCCCTTTTATATACATGGCCGAACGCAAAGTAGGTATACGAATATTCATATTTGAATCCAGACGTGCCTCTGCAGCCACATCAAACTGAACCCTTCCTTCAAAAGATCTCAACATAGGTACAATGGTATCCATTGAAGGTATAAAATCTACCAGCTTAGCTATATTTATATCCCTAATTTTAAAGTCAAAGCCTGTATATCCTCCTCTGACTGAATCCGCACGATATACCATAACCGCCTTCATATCAGCATCCAATGCACGCATTTCCAAATTTCTTAAATATAATGTACGATTTTTCAAATCTACCTTTCCACACACATCTTCAAATTCCACCTTTCCAAACACTACTTTTTTCAAATCTGTCTGTAATTCAAAATCCAAATTACCCGGTAACACAAACAACTTCATTTCTGTTGGAGACACTGTGTCTGTCACCGCCACAGATACTGAATCTTCAGATAAAGAGAATGAATTTATCAATTGATTACAATCAATCATCTCAGAAGAGATTGCTAAACGCGCTTTTAAAGTTTCATTTTTAGTCATCGCACGATATAATCCCATTACCTCACCGGTAGCAACCATATCTGAATGCCCTATTTTCAAAGAGGCATTTCTTAATGTTATTTTCGGACCATCTACTGTTACAGCTGTCTTACGTACTCGTAAAGGTAAACCAAATTCAGGAGTATGTACCAACAACCTATCAAAACCAACAATTCCCCGAGGTATCCATAACGAATCATTTTTCTTTTCCAATTTCGCCTTAATACCTGCCACGCCTAACGCCAACTTCGTTTCATTGGCATTAAAGAAAAGAGAATCCGTACGCATGGAAAAGCTAATCATCGGCATCGCCGAATTTTGTTCCTTCGGAGCAAGTTCGCCAGTTCCAGTAGTCTTGCCACTATATATTTTAAGCGAATCTCCTATATTCGCACGCAATTTATTCATTTCCAATTCACATTGCAAAGTGACAATCTTTGTGGTATCTTGAGGATTGGTTGAAACAACCTTCGCTTTCATCCGATCTATCTCTGAAACAAATTTCCTACTATTCAATATTATTTCTCTGATATCCAATTCGGCCTGCAAAGTTTCACTATCACTGAATTTTAAATCGGCATTACCTAAAAAATTAAAATCTTTAGCAGTGTCTTTTAACTCAAAATCCTTTAAAGCCAATCTTCCCCCTAACCTGATACGTCCAATATCCTGCTTTTTCAAAGAAGAAAGACGACATTTTAAATTTAAACCCGCATCTAATTTACCACGGATGGTTACATTTTCCTGCAAAGGGAAAGTTTTAGCTAAAGCATCCAAGTCAACTGTAGATTCAGTATGAAGCGTTATAAGTGGATCTACCAATAAATCCTCCACTTTGGCATCTGCTAGAATCTTGGTATGTGCTCCCTCAAAATGAAGAATTTTCAAGTTCAAAAATGAAGGATTGCGACGCATCAAATCAATATACGATTCAAAATCAGCCGTAAAATTATCAATACCATAAGGAAGTCCTTCATATCGGGCGGATGCATCATTAATCTTTATATTCAATGATACCGCCGGAAGCTGTTTGTTTCCATAATTACCTTCCAATGTTCCATCAACCTTAACCTCACCTTTTGCCGAAATTTGTCCACGTTTCACATAAGCCTCGGGAATCATATTCATGACTGTTTCCATGGAAGGTGCATGTAGTCCATATTTCAAGTTCACACCCACCATCTTGGTAACTGTATCACGTTTTAATTCACCGTTTACATCCAGCCGGATACCATTTATAGTCAATCCTGTATTTTTCAATGTCCACAATGCCGTAGACCTGTCTATCTCAATATCAGTCTGCAAGGAAGCCGCTACCTTATTAATCAATAATTCACCTTGCTGCCAAAAAAGAATATTTTTATTTTCAAATTCTACTCCCAATGAAGAAATTCCTTTTGTCAACGCCAGCTTTAGGCGCAAATCAACATCATCTATACGTGAATAAACCTCTGTATTACGATCATCAAAAATCAAATTGGCATGTTCTAACTCAACCTGACGGATATCTATCTCGCTATCAAATTTATTTTGTGAAATTGTATCTTTTTCCACAGCCAATGTATCCGAGGAAGTTTTCACTATCTCCCAATTCGCCTTACCTGTTTTATTTCGATAAGCATAAACAGCAACATTTTTCAAAGACAAATTATAGACACTGATCTTATTTTTCAAAAAATAATCCAAGGGATTCACTGTCAACACACATTCTTTAAACGCCAATAAAGAATCGGTCTTTTGTGGAAGACTATCATTCAATACTTTAGAAACCAAGAAACCTTCGTCAACTTTTAACCCAAATTGAGGAAAGGTAGAAAAGAAAGTCAATTCTACACTTTCTACCTTCAAATCAGCATCCAGTGAACGATTAGCAACATTCAACACTATCGGAGTTAATTTATCTGGTGTAAATACATAGTTAATCACAAAAGCCACTACCACAAACCCAGTAAGCAGCAAGGCTCCCACTGTAATGGCACTTACCCTTATTAATTTACGAATTCTTCTTTCCATATTATGCAAAATTAATGAAAACACCCATGCCATCAACTTTATTTCGTGTTAATACTATAAAATAGACCAATAAAACAGATAAAAAAGAAAACAAGAACAATGATTTTTAATTTTGAGATATGAAGCGAAAGTTCTACTTTTGTTTCTCAAACTGAAAAAATATGAAAGCAACATCTATGTATATTTATCTGGAAGGTGCCAGGTTTTTCGCTCACCACGGAGTCGATCCACAAGAAACAATAGTAGGAGCTAATTTTATAATTGATTTAAGACTAAGAACCGATTTCACCCATGCAGCACAAACTGACGAACTGAAAGGCACCGTAAGTTATGCTGATATATATGCAGTCGTCAAAAAAGAGATGAAAACTCCATCCAAACTTTTAGAGCATGTCTGTGAACGCATAGGGCAAAGACTGTTTAATGATTTTCCAACTATTCAGGAAATAATCATCCGGTTGTCAAAAGAAAATCCGCCTATGGGCAGTGATTGCAGAAATGTTGGAGTAGAAGTACATTATACACGATGAAAAAAATTATCTGACAAACATCCAGTCATTTAATTAAGTTCACCCTATTACATGCCCTCCTCTTAAAAACGTAAATATGCTATCGTGCAAATAACAACACAAACCAATAATAATGAATATACAGACCATGTTCATGACCCTACTTATTAAAATAAAGAAAGTTGTTTTCTTCCTTCAGAATGATAAAATTTCATGGTAGCACTGATTCCTAATGTTTCTATTCTGCGATAAAAAACCTCATTCAAATAGGGAGCATTAGGAGAAATGCATTCAGAACGGTCTTCAAAATAAGTTTGATATCGCTTGGCCATCTTTGGAAAAATCCGCTCTACCTTATCATAAAAATAATCACGGGAGCCCCGTCTTAAAGTTACCCCGAACAAAGGAAGCACATAGGACGCTCCTGCTTCGGCAGCCTTCTCTACTATTTCCTCAATATCTTCTATAGAATCGTTTATAAAAGGCAAAACAGGCATCAATGCCACTCCTGTATATATACCCCGATCGGACAATATCTTCATCGCCTTAAAACGCTCGGAAGATGCCGGTGCATTAGGCTCCAGTTTGCGCGCCATCTCGTCATCCGCTGTAGTGATAGTAAAACTAACGGCAGCATAAGTGCGCCCTATATCCTGCAATACATCGGCATCACGAGTCACAAGACTACTCTTTGTTATCACATGAACAGGAAAACGATGTTTGGCAATAATTTCCAACGCACCTCCAGTCAGCTTCATCTGTTTTTCCAACGGCATATAAGGATCATTCATTGAACCTGTGCCAATGGTTGCTTTTCCACGTTTCGTTCCCAGTTCATGATCCAGTAATTCCAAAGCATTCTTCTTTACAGAGATATGAGAAATATCACCAACACCATAGCAAGAACTACGTGTATCACAATAAATGCAACCATGTTGGCACCCTCTATACAAGTTCATGTTATAAGCAATTCCCCAATAATTATCTTTACTTTTCAAACGTGACAGAATAGACTTTGTTTCAATAGATTTTACCTCATGAACATTCATTTTACAGCTCCTTTTCTTTTTTGATCAAATTTCATCAAACAAAGATACAGGAATAATGCTATAAAAAGAAATATAAAGAGAAGCAATTTAAAAAAGTTTCAACTGGGAAAAATGTTTTTTGCCCAACAAATAATATTTCATAACAATGCTAAAATGAGTCCGTTCCGGAATTATCTCATCTGTAGACTTCATCATATTTTCTATACGAGAAGCGGCAAAAGAATATCTTATATCCTCAAATTCTCTCCGCGCCTGCATTACAGCACGCGCATTCGCTCTATCCTTTTTCAGATAAAAAACAAGGGCAGCCACTCTATCCAGTATACCACGTATAAAAAGTACATGTTCCAATTCCTTATCCGGCAAATTCTTATAAAGCATCAACAGATTATTTCTGAAATTCAAAAAAGTCTTTCTCGGATTCTCTTTTTTCAACGTAGCCCCTCCTACATGATATACCACACTTTGCGGAATACAGACAAGCTTTTTTCCCCTACTGCGCAAACGCCAGCACAGGTCAATTTCTTCCATGTGGGCAAAAAAATGACCATCCAAACCTCCAACTTCACGATAATCAGCCAACCGGATAAAAAGAGCAGCTCCTGTAACCCACATCACCTCCGTTATCGTATCATATTGTCCGCAATCCTTCTCAACAACATCAAAAATACGTCCTCTGCAAAAAGGATATCCATACCGGTCGATAAATCCCCCCGACGCTCCGGCATATTCAAAATATTCCTTATTATGCCAACTTAATAATTTAGGTTGGCAGGCAACTGTTCCGGAATGGGTGTCCATATAATCCAGCAAAGGTTCCAACCAATGCGGAGTAACCTCCACATCACTATTCAGTAAAACTACATATTCTGCATCAACTTGCTCCAAAGCCCGGTTATATCCTTCGGCAAAACCATAATTCTGATCCAGCTCAATCAAACGGACTACAGGAAATTCAGAACGAAGCATTTCAAGCGACCCATCAGAGGACGCATTATCAGCCACACATATTTCAATCCCCTCTCCTACTGAATTATCCATAACAGAAGGTATAAACTTACGGAGCATATCCACCCCATTCCAATTCAATATAACAACAGACACCCTTTTCATTTCTTTTCAGACTAATACCAAATGTATGGAATAATTCAGACTAAAACACCCTTCAACGCTGTACCCTCTTCATTAAAGCCTCCCATTCTTACACGAATCAACTGATTATCCAATTGATCATCGTGATCCATCTCCACCCGGATGTAATTATCAGTAAATCCATGCATAGGAGTTCCAGCCTTAGATTTTTCCATTAATACCCAAGCTTCCCTTCCTATATGAGAGGTATAGAACGCCTTTGTCTTCGCATCAGATAAAGCCAACAATCTCTGGCTACGGCGATGCTTCTCCTCAGGACTCACCACATACTCTATTTTCAAGGCCTGCGTACCGGGACGTTCCGAATAACTGAAAACATGTAACTGCGTCACATCAAGCCCTTCAATAAAACGATAAGCATCTTCAAAATATTCCTCTGTTTCACCACGTGTTCCCACAATTACATCCACGCCAATAAACGCATCCGGCATGATTTCCTTAATTTTGCGTATCTTGGAAGCAAACAATGCAGTATCATATCGACGTCTCATCAATTTCAACACATCATCGCTGCCCGACTGCAAAGGAATATGAAAATGCGGCATGAATGCACGTGAACGTGACACATATTCTATTATCTCATCCGTCAGCAAGTTGGGTTCAATAGACGAGATACGATAACGTTCAATCCCTGCCACCTGATCTAAAGCCTTTACCAGATCAAAGAAACTTTCACCGGTTGTCTTCCCGAAGTCTCCAATATTCACCCCGGTAATTACAATTTCCTTCCCTCCTTCAGCTGCAGCCTGCCGCGCCTGTTCCACAATCTCTTCAATACGTCCGTTCCGGCTACGCCCACGAGCAAACGGAATTGTACAATAAGAACAGAAATAATCGCAACCATCCTGCACTTTCAGAAAATAACGAGTGCGGTCACCCCTAGAACACGAAGGTGAAAAACTACGTATGTCTTTTGCAGCTGTCGTAATTGCCTCACCTTGAGGATGCTTTTCCAAATTTCCGAGATAATTCATCAACTCTCCCTTTTGTTCAGCTCCTAAAACAACATCCACCCCTTCTATATTAGCCACCTGGTCAGGTTTTAACTGGGCATAACATCCCGTCACTACTACATAGGCACCCGGATGCTGTTTAACCAAACGATGGATGGCCTGACGGCATTTCTTATCCGCAACCTCGGTTACAGAGCAAGTATTAATAACACAAATATCAGCTTTCTCACCCTTACGTGCTGTACGTATACCTGCTTCTTTCAGTGTTTTACCGATGGTTGAAGTTTCTGAAAAGTTTAATTTGCAGCCTAATGTATAATAAACAGCCGTTTTATCCTGGAAAATTGTCGTATCAATCATACCTTTTTATCTAATTAGCGAGCAAAGGTACATATTATTCTGCTTAAATTCTTTAGAATACCAATAATTATGCTTATTTTTGCACATTACATCAAAAATTGTGCAATGATAAAAGAAAACTTTATCAAGCTATATGAGAATAGCTTCAAAGAAAACTGGGATCTTCCCTGTTACACAGATTATGGTGAAGATACCACGTTTACATACGGACAAGTAGCGGAAGAAATAGCTAAGATACACTTGTTATTCCAATATTGCAGCCTGCGCCGTGGTGATAAAATATCTATTATAGGTAAGAATACTTCCCGTTGGTGTATCGCTTATTTGGCAACTGTTACATACGGAGCTATTGTAGTTCCTATTCTACAAGACTTCAAGCCGAATGATGTCCATCATATTGTAAATCATTCCGAATCCACATTCCTGTTTACCAGCGATAATATTTGGGAAAATTTGGAAGAAGAAGCATTAAGTGGATTACGCGCTGTATTTTCTCTAACAGATTTCAGATGCCTGCATCAACGTGACGGTGAAACTGTCCAAAAATTCATGAAAAATATGGATGCAGCAATGAAAAAGAATTTCCCCAAAGGCTTCTATAAGGAAAATATCAATTATACAGAACTCTCCAATGAGAAGGTCATGTTACTGAATTATACCTCAGGAACTACTGGATTCAGTAAGGGAGTAATGATTACGGGCAATAATCTGGCAGGAAACGTTACCTTCGGTATCCGTACAGAACTTTTAAAGAAAGGAGAAAAGGTACTTTCCTTCCTTCCCTTGGCCCATGCATACGGATGTGCTTTTGATTTTCTAACCGCTACGGCTGTCGGCACACATGTCACCTTATTAGGCAAGACACCTTCTCCCAAAATATTGATGAAAGCTTTTGAGGAAGTAAAACCCAACCTTATTATTACAGTACCATTAGTTATAGAAAAAATTTATAAGAATGTAATTCAGCCGCTCATCAACAAACGCAGCATGAAATGGGCGCTTAACATACCTTTACTAGACAACCAGATTTATGCACAGATTCGCAAAAAACTGATTGACGCATTAGGCGGACGTTTTAAAGAAGTCATTATCGGTGGAGCTGCCATGAATCCGGAAGTCACCGATTTTTTCCACAAAATAAAATTTCCGTTCACCATCGGTTACGGCATGACCGAATGCGCCCCACTGATCAGTTATGCTCCATGGAATGAATTTATACCTGGTTCTGCCGGAAAGATACTGGATATCATGAAAGTCCGTATCGACTCGGATGATCCTTATAACATAACCGGAGAAATACAGGTATGTGGTGAAAACGTAATGAAAGGTTATTATAAGAATGAAGAAGCTACCCGTGAGGTATTTACTGAAGATGGTTGGTTGAAAACAGGCGATTTAGGTACAATAGATGCTAACGGATTCATTTATATAAGAGGCCGTAGTAAAACCATGATCTTGAGTTCTAATGGACAGAATATTTTTCCTGAAGAGATAGAATCCAAGCTAAATAATATGCCATTCGTTCTAGAAAGTTTAATCATAGAGCGCAACAAGAAACTGGTAGCTTTAGTATATCCTGATTATGAAAGTCTGGACAGTCTGGGACTCAATACCCCCGAAAACCTAAAAACAGTAATGGATGAAAACTTGAAGAATCTGAATAAACTGGTAGGAAACTATGAACAAGTGAGTAAAATACAACTTTATCCCACAGAGTTCGAAAAAACTCCCAAAAAAAGCATCAAGCGATTCTTATATAACAGTATTACCGAAGAATAAATATGTTGTAAAACATGCTACTAATCAGCAAAATAGGTTGTATAACATAAAAAATTAGAAAAAAAGTTGTTCTTTTTGGTACAACGTATTAAAAAAGTGTATACCTTTGCATCGTTTTAAGAAAGCAACATTAGTATTACAGATTTAAAAAGCAAAGAAAATGAAAAAATTAGTATTTTTGTTCGTAGCCTTCGCAGCTGTTTCTTTCGCATCTTGCGGAAACAAAGCTGCTAACAACAACGCAGAAGCAACTGATTCAGTTGCAGTAGTAGAAGAAGCTGCTGTTGTAGAAGAAGTTGTAGCAGATTCAGCTGCTTGTGACTCTACAGCTGCTTGCTGTGACTCTACTAAGGCTGAATAATTCAGTACGAACTCTAGAGAGAATTGAAAGTCTGCCGTGCGAAAGCACAACAGACTTTTTTTATGTTTTTACCTCTCCCTTTCTGCCAGCATTCCATTGCTTTACAATACAAATTATCTACTTTTGTTTCTCGAACCACAAACAAAAGCAGGATATGAAAAAGACAAATCTAAAAGAGAAACTTCAAAACTGGAAGTTGGGAAATTATTTCCGCGAATTATCAATTGTCACTGCCGGAGTATTTATCACTCTTGCCGGAACTGATTTTATAAACAGTGCCTCACAAGAGAAGCAGATAAATAAAAGTATGCAAATGATAAAAATGGAATTAGAAGAGAATTTAAAAAGTATCAATCAGGCCGAAGCCGCATATTTAAATGAAATTAATTTCTTCCGATTGTTAATACAAAAACAGGATTCACTTCAAACCATTAAAGCTTCTATTTTAGAAAACAATGCCAATGCTCCTTTTGCGTATGAAAATTGTGAGTATTCGGAAGATGCGCTAGAAGTACTGAAAAGCTCAGCGCTGATGCAGCAGATACCTGACAAAGAGTTCATTTTAAAACTTTTACAAGCCTATAAAGGATGCAGAAAAATAAATGAAGACAACAAAGACTATTATAAATACAAACAGGACCATATAACTCGCTATTTATCTCACCAAACCAGCAATAATATTCATAAAAATTATAACAGTATTTATGAAGTATGGGCAGCCAGACTACAAGAATATGATATCAAACAACTGATCCTCACTATGCCAAATACTTTTAATGAAAATCCTTTTACCACTCCTCAAAAAGTTATAAAAGAAACGATTGAATTAATAAATCAAACATATTAAAAAGAAAAAGCCCGGCTCTCACGAACCGGGCTTTTTCAGCATCATTATACTTTAAAGTATTTACAGATTTTATTCAGCAACTACTTCGAACGGGATCTCTACAGAAACTTCCTTGTGAAGTTTAACGATAGCTTTGTAAGAACCAACTTCTTTCACTGCATCTTTCACAACGATAATCTTTCTGTCAACCTTGTGACCCAATTTTTCCAATTCCTCAGCAATTTGAATGTTGCTAACAGAACCGAAAATAGTACCTGTGGCACTCACTTTAGTAGCAATAGTCAAGGTTACATCCTTCAACTGTTCTGCCATAGCTTCAGCATCTTTCTTAATCTTTTCCAATTTGTGAGCGCGTTGTTTCAGCTCTTCTGCCAACATTTTCTTAGCTGAAGGTGAAGCAATCACTGCCTTACCAGTCGGAATAAGATAGTTACGACCGTAACCAGACTTCACAGTTACAATATCATTTTTGTAGCCTAAGTTCACTACGTCTTCTTTCAAAATTATTTCCATACTTATTCCTCCTTATTATTTCATCATGTCAGTTACAAATGGAAGTAACGCCAAGTGACGTGCTCTTTTAACAGCCTGCGCAATACGACGTTGGAACTTCAGAGAAGTACCTGTAATACGGCGAGGAAGGATTTTACCCTGTTCGTTCAAGAATTTCTTCAAGAATTCAGGATCTTTGTAATCAATGTACTTAATACCACTTTTTTTGAAACGGCAGTATTTTTTCTTCTTTACGTCTACTGAGGGCGGAGTTAAATATCTGATTTCTGATTGTTGCTGTGCCATGATTAATCCTCCTTTTTAGTTGATTTAACATTTCTTCTCTTAGCAGCATATTCAGCAGCGTATTTATCCATTTTAAAAGTCAAGAAACGGATAACACGTTCGTCACGACGGAAGTTAATTTCCAACTTTTCAATAACCTGCGGTTCTGCTTTGAACTCTATCAACTGATAGAAACCAGTTGATTTCTTTTGGATGGGGTAAGCCAGCTTTTTCAAGCCCCAGTTTTCCTCATTGATAATCTCTGCACCTTCTGCAGTCAGAATACCTTTGAATTTCTCTACCGCTTCCTTCATCTGAACATCAGATAAAACGGGAGTTAAAATGAAAACGGTTTCGTATTGATTCATACTACGTTTATTAAATTATTAAATTAAATTTCAAATGCGAGTGCAAAAGTAGATATTTTATCTTAATCTACAAAGAGTTATCGCAATTTTCTTCAAAAAATATAGTTTCATTTTACAATTAATCTTCCTTTTCATATTTTTTATCTGTGAAAAACAAGTTATATCCGCCAAGAATTGTATATTTGCAAAGTTGTTTAAACAATAATTCCATGATAGAACAATTTAGTTTTGATATCCAATTAATATTTGCCATATTAAATGGCAAAGTATCTGCCGCCATCAACCGGAAACTAAGCCGGAATTTTCGCCAGAATGGTGTAGAAATTACCCCCGAACAGTGGACAGTCCTTCTTTTTCTATGGGAAAAAGATGGTGTCACACAGCAAGAACTATGTAATGCCACTTTTAAAGACAAACCCAGCATGACCCGCTTGATAGACAATATGGAACGCCAGCATTTGGTGGTACGCATCGCCGACAAAAGAGATCGACGCACCAATTTAATTCATTTGACCAAAACCGGCAGAGAATTGGAAGGCAAAGCACGTTTCATCGCAAACAAGACATTGAAAGAAGCACTGCAAGGATTAACATTGGAAGAACTGAAAGTCAGCCAAGATGTATTAAGAAAGGTATTCACCAACATCAAAGACTAAAGTTTTTCAAGGTTTTCATCTTTTTTTCCTAAAATAATTTCCATGATAAGAGAATTATGCTTTAATTTGTACACAAGAATAAATATAATCTATTAATAAAATACACACATGAAAAGCTTACTTAAGAATTTAGGTCTGATACTGATGATCATCGGCGCCGCTATTTTAGTCGGTGTTTTCTTCACCGGAAGTGCAGCAATTAACGACAACGGTGTTTTAGGTGGAAGTGCCGCCCTTATCGTTATAGGTTTAATCGTTTATATTGTATTAAACAAACGCATTGTTGATTAAAGTATAAGAGAACAAAAATAAAAAAGTCCGAAACAAATGTTCCGGACTTTTTTATTTCATCTATTTCACTCAGCCTTATTCTACTTCAGGAGTAATCAGTTTATACCCCTTCCCGTGAATGTTGATAATCTCGATAGAATCATCTTCTTTCAAATGTTTACGCAACTTAGTGATATACACGTCCATGCTTCGTGCATTGAAATAATTATCATCAATCCAAATGGTTTTCAATGCGAAATCACGCTGCAGAATCTCATTAGCATGAGCACAAAGCAAGCCCAATAATTCGGATTCTTTCGTAGTCAGTTTAGTCTGTTTTCCATCGATAGCCAAAATTTGTTTCTGAGTATCGAAAGTAAAACGACCAATCTTGTAGATATTGCTTTCCTTGTTTCTCTTACCACGTACACGACGCAAAATAGCCTCGATACGGAAAGTCAACTCTTCCATACTGAACGGTTTAGTGATATAGTCATCCGCACCAATCTTGAAGCCTTCCAATATATCCTCTTTCAAAGTTTTAGCAGTCAGGAAGATAATAGGAATTTCAGCATTAGCCTGACGGATTTCCTGTGCTAAAGTAAAACCGTCTTTCTTCGGCATCATCACATCCAATACACATAAGTCGTATTTGTTCTTAAGGAAAGCCTTGTAGCCAGCCTCACCATCCGGGCAAAGTTCGGCCGAGTAGCCTTTTGCCTGCAAATATTCTCTCAATAGCATGCCAAGATTCTCATCATCTTCGCATAACAAGATACGCAATTTCTCGTCCATATTATTCATTTTTTAATAAAGGTAATACAATTATAAATTTAGTTCCTACATTCAATTCACTCTCGGCACGTATAGCCCCTTTGTGATCTTGAATTATTTTTTTCACATAAGCCAGTCCCAAACCAAAGCCTTTCACATCGTGTAGGTTACCGGTATGCACACGATAGAATTTATCGAATATCTTCTTCAGGTTTTCTTTCTTAATACCTATTCCATTGTCCTGGATAGAGATATAAAGCTTGCCCGATTCATTCCAAGTACGTACATTCAACAACAATTCGCCTTCCTGTTTTTTATATTTCACTGCATTGTCCAGCAAATTAAAAATAACATTTGTAAAATGCATCTCGTCTACAAATATATCCGGATTTACCGCATCCAGATTCGAAGTGATTTTACCATTGTATTTCTCTACCTTCAACGTGAAAGTATTGACAACACCGGCTATCAAATCATTTGCATTCACCTCTTTCATCTTCAGCGTCGCTTTTTGCTTTTCGAACATAGACATCTGCAACACCTTTTCCACTTGGAAACGCAAACGTTTGGTCTCATCATTTATCACTCCGGATATATGCTGGAACATAGCAGGAGATTTTCCCACTGCCGGATCTTTCAACATCTGGGCCGCCAACGATATGGTAGAGATAGGCGTCTTGAATTCATGTGTCATATTGTTTATGAAATCATTCTTTATCTCGGTCAACTTCTTCTGACGGAAGATGATATAGATAGTAAAGATGAACGTCACAAGCAATACGAATGTGAAGATCAGTGACGGGATCATAAATTTAACAGAACTGAATATGTAACTGTTCAATGTAGGGAAATGAATATTTACTGTCGCCATACGAGCCGGAGGATCATTTTTAAATAAAACCTGCGGATATGTATTCTCACTACCCTCTTTGGTATAATCAGGGCAATGGTAAACTTCCGTCCCGTCACGGTCTGTCACCGTAAAATGATAAGGAATGTCAATGCCATTATTCAGCAATTCCGTCTTTAAAAACAAGTCCAACTGTTTAAAGTTGATTCTTTTGTTCAAAGGTTTGTCACTAGCTGTATACAAAATGTTATAGACCACTTCGTCCAACAATGCACGTTGGTACACATATCTGTCTTTGATTATTTCCTGCAAGGCTCTTGAAGTCTGAGGAATGTTCTTACCAGTCGAAATAATTGCTTTAGGAATATTAGAAGGACGATTCGCACTGAACCTCATCTTCAATTCAAAAGTAGAGTAACCGTTCAATCCGTCGGAAGTAATGGAATACTCATGCGTATGCGCCACCACATCACCACTTCCTTCCCCCTTCTTCTCTTCGGACTGCTCCCTGGACAGCTGTGCTGCTTTTTCCGTAGCAATCGCATCATCCTCAAGATACTTTTTAGTTTCCACCAACTCAATATTCCGACACGCCTGGACCAAGCTGCGCTGAACAGACTCATCAAATTGCCCTTTGCGCATTTTCACCATTTCTTCAATATAGCTTACCTGCAAATACAACAAGCTAAGAAATGATAGCCCCATTACAATACCTAATACCCAAATAGTAGACTTTTTCATGCCAGCAAAATTAAAAGCGTTAAATCTCATCACACAATAGATTAACCAAATTTAAACGGCCATTCTCTATAATTAACCGAAAAAGTCATTTAAGCTAAGATTCTGACTATTATAACAAAATTTACGCCAATTGGTTTGCAAAAATAATAAAAAATTAAGTTCAAAGCCAAATAACAAACCTAAAAGTTTAAGTTACCTTAAATAAAAAGAGACGCATTTTTAACGAAATACGTCTCTTCTAAGTACGAAATTTTACACTTTATCAATCATCTTTATTCTCTTTAGCTTCAAATTCCTTCATCAATTTTTCTTGTACGTCTGTCGGAACCAATTCATAGCTGGCAAACTTCATAATAAATGAAGCGCGACCGCCTGTCAAAGAACTTAAAGAAGTGGAATAAGAAGACATTTCTTTCAGAGGTACTTTTGCAACCAGTTTTTCGTATCCACTTTCACTGCTCATCCCCATAATCATACCACGACGACCTTGCAAATCACTCATCACATCGCCCATTTTATCGCTGGGAACGAAAACCTCCACATCATAAATCGGCTCCAGAATCTTAGGTCCGGCATTCTTAAATGCCTCACTGAATGCATTACGTCCTGCAAGCATAAAAGAGATTTCATTTGAGTCTACCGGATGCATCTTACCATCATAAACAATCACTCGTACATCACGCGCATACGAACCTGTCAACGGACCCTGCTCCATCCGGCTCATAATCCCTTTCAAGATAGCAGGCATAAAACGGGCATCAATAGATCCTCCCACGATACTGTTAATAAAGACTAATTTACCACCCCATTCCAAAGGTATTTCCTCAGTCCCCTTCACATTTATCTTGAATTCCTGACCGTTAAACTTATACGTTTCGGGTACAGGCATTCCTTCATAATAAGGTTCAACAATGAGATGGACCTCACCAAATTGCCCAGCACCGCCTGATTGTTTCTTATGACGATAATCGGCACGGGCTGCTTTAGTGATTGTTTCACGATAAGGGATCTTAGGCTCCTCGAACTTAATCTGCAATTTTTCGTTATTTTCCAAACGCCACTTCAAGGTACGGAGATGAAACTCACCTTGTCCATGCACAATAGTCTGTTTCAATTCCTTAGATTGCTCCACTTCCCAAGTAGGATCTTCCTCACGCATACGGTTCAATATAACCATCATCTTCTCTACATCAGCCTCATTTACAGGCTTGATGGCACGCGAGTATTTAGCATTAGGATATTTAATGAAGTTAAACCGGTTTTCACAGTCTTTGCCGTTCAAGGTATTTCCAGTCTTTACATCTTTCAATTTCACAGTACAACCAATATCTCCGGCTACCAGTTCCTGCACCGGAATACGATTAGCTCCCGCACAAACAAAAAGCTGTGCCATACGCTCTTTAGAGCCACGATCAGCATTAGTCAAATCGTCACCTTCGTGTACTTTTCCGCTCATCACTTTAAAATACTGCACACCACCGATATGGGGTTCAACGGCAGTCTTGAAGAAATAAAGAGAAGTAGGGCCATTCGCATCGGGAGGCACAGGAACACCACGGGTATTATGAACCACAGGCATATCCGACACGAATGGAACAACATTACCTAAGAATTCCATCAGACGACGGACACCCATATCCTTACCTGCACATACACAGAAAACAGGGAACATACCACGTGCCGCCAATCCCTTACGGATACCTTCACGCATTTCATCTTCAGTCAATGATTCCGATTCAAAGAACTTTTCCATCAGTGTCTCATCATTTTCAGCAGCAGCCTCTACCAAAGCTTTATGCATCTCCAATGCCTTTTCTTTCTCAGAATCAGGAATCTCTTCAATTGTAGGAGCGCCCCCTTCAGGTCCCCATGAATATTTCTTCATCAACAGCACGTCAATGAGTTCATGAAAATTAGGTCCCGTTTCAAGAGGATACTGCACGGGAACTACCTTGGAGCCATAAATGCTACGCAACTGTTCGAGCACATTGTCATAGTCACATTTCTCATTATCAAGCTGATTGACCAAAAAGATAACCGGCTTGCCCAGCTTTTCAGTATAACGGAAGTGGTTCTGAGTACCTACTTCGGGACCGTATTGTCCATTCAGCAGCAAAATAGCAGTATCGGTTACATTTAGCGCGGTTATGGCAGCCCCTACGAAGTCATCACTACCCGGACAGTCAATTATATTTAGTTTTTTTCCATTCCATTCTACATGATAAACGGTAGAGAACACTGAATAACCATATTCTTGCTCTACCGGAAAATAATCACTAACCGTGTTTTTGGCAGTAATTCTGCCACGACGTTTTATAATACCACTCTCAAAGAGCAAAGACTCTGTGAGGGTGGTTTTACCTGAGCCATCATTGCCAAGAAGTGCAATGTTTTTAATTTCGTTAGTCTGATATACTTTCATGATATCTAAGGTTTAATTATTAACAAACGGATATGTGTTTCATATCTCCTAAAAATGTGGAGCGCAAATTAGAAAATAAAGAGAAAAAAAGCAACTCAAAGGATAGTGTTACTAAACTATGTTTTACGGCAGATATTCTATCTTATCACTATTTTTTTCGTAGCTTTGCTGAAAAATAAATGATCATGGCAGGTATTTATCTACATATCCCCTTTTGCAAAAAACGTTGTATTTACTGCGATTTTTTCTCCACCACCCGTAGCGAACAGAAAACAGCATACATCCGTGCCTTATGCCGCGAACTAACCGACCGGGAAGCCTATCTGGAAGGCGAGCATATAGAAACGATATATCTGGGCGGCGGCACTCCCTCGCAACTGGCAAAAGAAGATTTCGAAGCAATCTTCTCCCATATTTATAAGGTATACAAAGTAATCCCCGATGCTGAAATCACTTTGGAAGCTAATCCCGATGACTTAACGCCAGAATACATTTCCATGTTACGCACCTTTCCTTTTAACCGGATAAGTATGGGAATTCAAACTTTTCAAGACTCCACTTTAAAACTGCTTCAACGCCGCCACACAGCCGAACAAGCCATCCGTGCTTTCCAAAACTGTCGTACTGCCGGTTTCCGGAATATTAGTATTGACTTGATGTACGGACTACCCGGAGAAACACTTGCTTCGTGGAAAGAAGATTTAAAACAAGCCCTCGCTTTGCATCCGGAACATATTTCCGCTTATCACCTTATTTATGAAGAAGGAACCACTCTTTGGCAACTTCGTGAACAACATAAACTGGAAGAGGCCGATGAAGATCTGAGCGTTTCCTTATTCGGCACACTGATTGACAGCCTCACCGCTGCCGGATACGAACATTATGAAATATCCAATTTCTGCCTACCCGGTTTTCATTCCCGGCACAACTCCAGTTATTGGACTGAAAAGAAATATTTGGGCTGTGGTCCTTCCGCACATTCATACAATGGTACTTCACGCCAATGGAATGTAGCCTCACTAAACGAATATATAAGAGGTATTTCTAACGGAAATCCCACATTCGAAGTAGAAGAACTTGACTTATATACCCGTTACAATGATTTTGTCATTACCCACATACGTACACAATGGGGAATGCCACTGCCCAAACTCAGGAAACAATATGGAGAAGAACTGTACAAATACTGCCTACGTATGGCCACTCCACATTTACAACAAGGAACACTGGAAATAAAAAACGATACGCTAAAACTGACCCGTAAAGGCGTTTTTATATCAGACGGGATCATGAGCGACATGCTTTGGGTGGAGTAACTAATACTTCAGCGAATATTCACATATGCTATTTTAAAAGCATCCCCCAAAAATAAATGAATAATTTTATAAAATACGATAGGGAGATTTTCAAGTTTCCCTGTCTTTACTTATATAAACCAATAAACTAAAAAGATATGAAAACAAGTACGCGCATAGTTCTTCCATTCTTCCATGCATTAATGGAAGCTTATGCTTACAATAGCGAAAACGATTCTGAAGAACACAGGAAAACGGAACAAAAGAGTTCCGAATGCAACCATAACACAAATCAAATTTTGGAAACTCTTTCTCCGAATATTACAAGGAGGATAACAGACCCTGAATAAAGGCATATAAATTATTGAATAATAAAAGAAAACTAAAAACTAAATGATTTTTTCAACTTGCAATCAATACAGTATCAAGGGGATTTTCTTGATACTGTTACTAATGATTTCCACTACATTCATACAGGCTCAAAAAGCAGATCTTTCTTTCAGCATTCACTTAAAAAAAGCGAATCTGAAAGAATTCATATTTGAAATAGAAAAAGCCTCCGGCTACTCTTTTATTTATGGAGAGGAAATCATCTTTAAACATCCTATAACCCTCAGTCTAAGAAAAGCTCCATTAAGCCTGATTTTACAGAAAGCCTTTGCAGGACAGAATATCAGTTTCAAAATAAACAAAAATCACATTATATTAAAAAAATACGCTCTACAATCCAGCAAGAAGTCTTTTACCCTAAACGGGTATGTATTGGACAGTATATCGAAAGAAACATTGATAGGTGCCAATATTTATGATCAGAAAAACGGAGTGGGTACCACTACCAATCCTTTCGGATACTTTAGCATCACATTGCCTGAGGGGGGCACTAAACTAAACTTTTCATACATAGGCTATGCAGTAAAACAAGTGTCTTTGCACCTATGGAAAGATACTATGCTGACCATCCAACTCCACAATGACAACCAACTGAATGAGGTCATTATCTTGTCCGACAAACCCGAAACGGGTATTCAAAGCAGTCGTATGGGAGCAAGCAGTATTCCTATTCCCCACATAAAAAACACACCGGCATTGATGAGTGAGGCAGACGTACTAAAATCCATCCAACTACTGCCCGGTGTACAAAACGGAATGAACGGAACCAGTGGGTTATATGTACGCGGAGGAGGTCCGGACCAAAATCTTTATTTATTAGACGGTGTACCTTTATATAATGTAGATCATACACTGGGCCTGTTATCGGTCTTCACTCCGGAAGCCGTGAAAAAAGTCGATTTATACAAAAGTAGCTTTCCGGCACGATTCGGCGGACGTCTTTCATCTATTGTCGATGTCCGTACCAATGACGGAAACATGCAGCACTATCATGGAAGCTTGACTATCGGTCTTCTCACTTCACATCTGCAATTTGAAGGACCTATATGGAAAGATCATACTTCCTTCATTATCTCAGCACGACGCAGTTATATTGACTGTTTCCTCCCACTAGTTATGCCAAAGGACGAACGGGGCGGTTATAGTTTGTATGACATCAACGCCAAGCTAAATCATCGCTTTAGTGAACAAGATCGCCTTTTCATCTCTTTCTATAAAGGAAAAGACCACGTCTACTATAAATAACGTGAGTTCGAAATAAAATCAAAAAATAGCAAGTTGTCCGTCATTGACAAACTTTACGTCAATGGCGGGCTTCTTTTCAAAAAAGCAGTATGCCGCGATAGCCGACAAGGAGTTGGCTATAAAGTTACTGAATGAACGATGTCTTGAGTGTTCAATCTGTGCGATGTTCTTCAGTTCGTCATTGACCGTTTCAATCAAGGCTCTTTTTCTTAGCAAAATCTTGTCGGCAATACTCATCAGTGAGTTCCTCATATTATTTTTAACTTTAGTAACAAGTTGTATGCCATTAAGGAAAAGGTTTTCAAACAGAGCCTGACCTATATATCCCTTGTCTGCACATAGTTTTCCTTTGATGTTTTCCAGAAACCTACCCTGTTTCAACGGTTCCCGGTCATCCACGTTTCCAGGCGTGAACATGAAATTGAGGATTTCACCCTTGTCATTGATTATCAGATGCAGCTTGAATCCGAAGAACCATCCCATAGAACATCTTCCACGCTCGGCAAGCCCTTCAAATGTCTTATGAATCAAGATTCTTTGGTTACGACATACACATAAGGGAGTGGAATCAACGAAACTGATGCCGGTACAAGTTCCCAGCAGTACTCTTTTGATGAATATGGTCATGGGAAGCAATACTTCCTTCTCCAGTTCCACAAAACGGTTATAAGAAACCTGACGAGGAAAAAGGTGTTTCAGATGTTTACAGACATACTCCTTGTAGTAATGCTTGAAACAACGGAAACCACCGGAGTGAAACAGGATTAGAATAACCATAATCTCTGCATCACTCATACGGTTGGGTTTGTTACGATGCATGGTCTTCATATCCTTAATCATATATTTTTCCTGTTGCAATGTAAATTCCTTGCAAAAATCATCGGCCATACAATAAATCTCTGTAACTTTAGACTCTGGAAACATAGTGGTAATCGTTTAAATGTTATAATTCAGCACTATAAATTTAATACTTTTATCGCTATGTTTCTAATTATAAGTGAAATATATTTATTCTTATTTCGAACTCACGTTAAATACAAAGATGAAGATAAGTTCAAGCAAACTCACAATTGGGGAAACATATTACTGAACACACGCTGGAATCATGTTTTCACCCCCCAACTATTCAGTAATACTACGCTGGCATACAATCGTTATGTTTTTGATATCAGACAAGAGGAAACTTCCAGCATACAACAACCTGATGGTTCCACAATCATCAATGGTTCCAACAATCTGTTTCACTCCGGCATCAGTGATCTTAGCATTAGTACGGATTTTGATTATCATCCGTTACCGGCACACAACATCAAATTTGGAGCGAAATACATATATCATCAGTTCGCTCCGGAAGTGCAGACCGTAAATCAACACAATTCCGACAATGGATATCCACAAACTAACGACAATTATAGTTTGAACAATTCTCATATCCATGCTCATGACTTTTCCTTGTATGCCGAAGATGATCTTATTCTGAACGAACATTGGAAAATAAATGCCGGATTGCACTTTTCATTTTTTAATGTACAAAAACAGACTTATCTTTCTTTGCAATCCCGTCTTTCCATAAGTTTCCAAGCGACCTCAAATATCATCTTAAAAAGTTCTTTTTCACAGATGAGCCAGTGTACCCAATTATTATCTACTGCATCACTGGCCATGCCTTCCGACCTTTGGGTGCCCGTCACACGCCACATCCGCCCCATGAAATCTTTTCAATATGCTGTAGGAGTATACTATACCGGTATCAAGAATTGGGAATTTTCCATAGAAGGATACTATAAAGATATGTATAATGTATTAGAATATAAAGACGGAGAAAGTTTTCTAGGTTCTTCCCATAACTGGGAAGACAAAGTAGAAATGGGCAAAGGACGTTCATTCGGAGTGGAGTTTATGGCACAAAAAACTGCAGGGCTCCTTACTGGATGGATTAATTACACCCTATCCAAATCCGACCGGCAATTCAGTACGGACGGGATCAATAATGGTAAACATTTCCCTTACCAATATGACCGCCGACATACCTTGAATCTCACTCTAAATTATCAATTGACACGACGGATCGACTTCAATATGTCATGGACTTATGCATCAGGTTGCATGGCAACACTTCCTACAGAGAAGACACATACAGAACTACCACCTACCAATGTACCACCTTCCTGGATTATGGATAATTTGAACAAAGGAGATATGGATCATTATAGTTCACGAAATAACTACAGATTGCCTGCAAGCCACCAATTGAATATAGGATTCAACTTCCATAAACAGACCCGGCACGGAGAACGGATATGGAATATCAGTATCCTAAATGCCTACAATGCCATGAACCCCAACTTTGTCTATATCAGCAGGGAAGCACAAACAGGAAAGCCTATATTGAAAAAAATGACAATCTTGCCATGTATCCCTTCATTTTCATACACTTATAAATTTTAAAATCCAATGAAAAAATACCTTTTATTTCTTTGTGTATTTGTTATTTTAGGCGCATGTACCAATACCATTGGCTATTTACCCGATGATGAACCTAAAAAACTGATCGTAAATGCCATGATGCAAACTGAAAATAACGATAACCGGATTTATCTGCATTACACAGGATGGACAGCTACCACTCCTGTCACCGATGGTATCATACACCTGTATATCAATGGAAAACTGTCAGAAACAATCACTGCGGAAGATGATTACTACCCAGTAAAAAGCATATTCCGAACAGGAGATAAAGTGAAAATAGAGGCTTCTTCAGAAAATGGTAAATATAAAGCAAAAGCGGAAACACGCATCAGTGCACCCTTACAGATTATAAATGTAGATACAACCTATATAAGTTTAAGAGATTATAACAGCTGGGTAGGAGGCAAGCCTGTATATGACAATTATCTTCGGCTTAACATTCAATTAAAACAACCCGATATAGAGGCAGAGAATACATACTATCGTCTTGAAATAAAACAGATTTTTTATTCTCATAAATGGCATGACGGCAGGGACACTCTCAGTATTGACACGACTTATAACTATAATTATATTTATGACACCGCCTTGACAGACGGCAAACCCGGACATGCTATAGATGAAGGATTCGAGCTTATTCAGAAATGGAACAATTATTTTGGCCTTTTTAAAAGCTGTTATTTTAAAAACAGGGAATATAACATGACGATAGATTTAAAAGAAGACATCAACTATATACATATAGATTCTCAGAAAGCAGAGCGATATATCAGTATCCGGTTTTACAGTATTTCAGAAAGCGAACATAGATATTTGTATGCCATGTCCTCTGCATTAGATTTTGATGCCGAAAATTTTATTTATGCAGTTCCCCTTATTCCCAATAATATAAAAGGAGGAATAGGTATATTCAGTATTGCCAACCAAGTAAAATACAAATTGAAAGAAGAAAATTGCCAAGACAGATACTAAGAAGAAGGCTTCAGTTCCTCTCATACAATAAATCAAAACTAAAAGTTCTAAAATGAATAGCACATCTATTTACATTTTAGTAGCTTTGCATCCGATTATAACATTAACAAACATGCCCAACACGGCAATGGAGGCAACTGAACTACTCAAAGAAATACAGAAGCATGATTCCCAACAGGCTTTCCGGTCTTTATACGATATGTATTATGACCGTTTCTTTCGTATCGCCTTTTATTACCTTCAACGGGATGAATGGGCTCAAGAAGTAATTTTAGATGTTTTTACCACGCTTTGGAATCATCGAAAAAGTCAGCTTATTCCCGATGATTTTAATAAGTACAGCTATATATTAATAAGAAATGCCGCTCTGAACTATTTGGAAAAAGAACAAAGGAGGGAAGCCTCGCCTCTGGAAAATATGCCGGAAATATCTTCTTCCAACCTTTCTCCTGAAGAACAAATGATGAATGAAGAGTTATTTAACATTTATGAGAACTCACTGAATGAATTACCTGAACGTTGCCGAACAATCTTTATTAAAGTCCGCGAAGAAAAACAAAGTTATGCTTCCGTTGCCGAAGAACTTAATATAAGCCCTAAAACAGTAGATGCCCAGTTACAAAAAGCTGTAACCCGACTCAAAGAAAAAATTAACAATTATTTTAGAAATAGACGATAGGGAGTTTTCCAGATTCTCCTGTCTTTATCAATAGAAACTAATAAACTAAAAAGACATGAGAACAAATACACGTTTAGTATTACCATTTTTTTATGCCCTGCTTATAAGTGCATGTAGTAACAACGACAACTATCCCAAAGAGTATATAGGCTTTGAAAAACAATTCATATCACACACCTATGATACAAAGAACGAGGAAGAAACCCTTACTTTAAAAATAATAGCTGCCGAAAAACAAGACACAGACCGTAAACTGACCATTAGCAGTTCTACAAGTAACAATAGCTTCCACATTCAAAATGCCCATCCGGTCATCTTGAAAGGAAAGAAATCAGTAAAAATAGATATCATTCTTTATCCTAAACAAATAAAAAGCGTACAACGTATCATACGGTTGATCTGTACTCCTGACGGAAAAGACGCAAAAATTTCTGAAATTTCTATCCGTCTGCAAAAGAAGTAGTATCTTTGTCCTGCAAATAAAATAACATGAATTCACCGAAATCAGACAAAGAACTGGACGAATGGTTGGAATTATTATCTTCTTCCACTCATTCACCGCAGGGAAAATTCTCGGCGGAGAAAAGTTATAATATATTGCAACAACGTCTTCAACCGGCATACCGCAAGCACAAAATACTTTCCATTCGGTATACAGTTGCTGTGGCTGCCGGTTTCGTCCTGCTTATAGGTTTCGGTTGGATGTTTTATTTTTACCAACGTCCGGTACGTACACTGATTGTTTCCACCAATATACAAACTCAATGCATCCAATTACCGGATGGCTCTAAAGTAACCCTAAACCGACATTCCCAATTGAGCTATCCGGAAACTTTCAACAAGGAACGAATCGTAAAGCTGAATGGAGAAGCTTATTTTGAAGTCAGTAAAAATCCTAAAAAACCATTTCGTGTCAAAGCAAATGGAGTTACCATCAGGGTATTAGGCACGCATTTTAATGTCAATGCCTATGCCGCCGATTCTTTAGTAGAAACAACCCTGCTGGAAGGTAGTGTATCCGTCAGTAACAATGCCAACGGTAAACAAATGATATTAAAGCCCAATGAAACAGCCATTTATCGTAAATCGACTGGAATATTGTCTATGCACATTAATGCAAATGCACAGAACGAAATAAGTTGGCGTGAAGGTGTTCTTTCTTTTAATGACATATCTATGGGAGAAATCGCTCGTCAACTATCCCATCATTTTAATGTCACCATACAGATAAAAAGCGAACAGTTACGTAATTATAAATTAAATGCACGTTTCAAGCAAAACGAAACGTTGGAAGAAATTCTAGAAATGTTGGCTCCCATCGTAGGTTTTACTTATCACATGCCCCAATCCAATCTTATTGAACTAAAGCAAGAAAACTAAAAAACAAATGATTTCTTCACTTTATAAGAAACACAGTATCACTTTTTTTTACTTAATGCTGTTACTAGTCTTTTCCCATTCATTCATATCAGCACAAACTCCGGATATGCCTTTTAATATTTATCTGAAACAGGCTAGTTTAAAGGAGTTTACAGCTAAAATAGAACAACTGTCAGAGTATTCTTTTATTTATGGCGAAGAAGTTGTACTCAAACATCCCATAACTCTCGATCTGAAAGAAACCCCATTAACAACTATTCTACAAACAGCTTTCATTAAACAAGACATCAGTTTCGAGATTACCAAACACCATATCATATTGAAAAAAACAACGTCACTTCCTATAAAACAACATTTTACACTAAACGGTTATGTATTGGACGAAATATCGAAAGAAACACTGATAGGTGCCAATATCTATGACCAGCAAAATAAACAAGGAACAATCACAAATCCATTCGGATTCTTCAGTATCACACTGCCCGAAGGAAACACTGAACTGAATTTTTCCTATATAGGTTACGGTTCAAAACAAATAGCATTGTATTTATGTAAAGATACGCTGCTGACTGTCCAACTTAAAAACGATAATACATTGGAAGAAATCGTTGTCCTTTCTGATAAAATGGAAACAGGCTTTCAAAGTAGCCGTATGGGAGCAAACAATATACCTTTGACACATATTAAAAATACCCCTGCTTTACTGAGTGAGGCAGATGTATTAAAATCAATCCAGCTTCTGCCCGGTATACAAGGAGGTATAACCGGTACCAGTGGCCTGTATGTACGTGGAGGAAGTCCCGATCAGAATCTTTATCTGCTAGACGGTGTACCCTTATATAATGTGGACCATACACTAGGTATTCTCTCCATCTTTACCCCAGAATCGGTCAAGAAAGTCGATTTGTATAAAAGCAGTTTTCCTGCCCGTTACGGAGGAAGACTGTCCTCCGTCATTGATGTACGCACTAACGATGGAGATATGAGGAATTATCACGGCAGTCTGACCATCGGGCTGCTGACTTCTCGAATGCACTTTGAGGGTCCTCTATGGAAAGACCGGACATCATTTATTATTTCTGCCAGACGCAGTTATGCCGATTTAATTATCAAGCCTTTCATGGATAAAGATACGAAAGGAGGTTACTACTTATATGATATCAACACAAAACTAAATCATCGATTCAGTGACCGTGACCGCCTGTTTTTCTCCTTTTATCATGGCAAAGATCATGCCAGTTTTACAAATACTTCTTCTTATTACTTTGAAGAAGAAAAGGAGACAGACACAAGAGAGAGACAAGTCATGGCTTGGGGAAGTACATTAGGGGCATTACGTTGGAACCACATAGTCAGTAATCGTCTGTTCCATAACATCACCCTATCCTATAACCGTTTCCGATTCAATATAAAAAACAATTTCACGTCCGCCAACAAACACCTTGACAGCCAATATTATTCCGGTATAGAAGATTGGGGATTAACATCTGACTTCGACTTTCATCCATCCCCCTCCCATTTCATCAAATTCGGAGGAAACTATCTCTACCATACGTTCCGCCCCGAAACCCAACATACATTTGTGCACTCTCCGAATGAACAAGAACAACCTGATAAAACATACACCATCGGAGGAAATGAAGCGACACACTCACACGAAATTTCCCTTTATGTAGAAGATGATTTCAAATGGAACGAACAATGGAAAACAAATATAGGCGCACATTTCTCACTCTTCCAAGTACAAAAGCACACTTATGCCTCCTTGGAACCTCGCATTACCGTTAGTTTCAAAACCAGTCCCAACCTTACTTTCAAGGCGGCCTATACCCACATGACACAATATGTACATTTACTTTCTTCATCCAATCTCTCTCTCCCCACTGATCTATGGGTACCGGTCACACAGAAGATCCTCCCGATGCAAGCATGCCAATTTTCTATCGGGGGTTACTATACAGGTATTCAAGGATGGGAGTTTTCTGTAGAAGGCTATAGCAAAATGACGAAAAACGTACTGGAATACAAAGATGGTAATACTCTAGTCGGTAATTCCATTCATTGGGAAGAGAAAGTAGAAATGGGCAAAGGACGCAATTTCGGCATAGAATTCATGCTGGAAAAGAAAACCGGACGTACTACCGGATGGATAAATTATACTTTGGCTAAAGCCGACCGTATATTCAGTAAAGGAAATGTAAATGGAGGGAAACGTTTTCCCTATAAATACGACAGACGCCACTCCGTGAACATCACGATAAACAGGCGCCTCAACAAAAAAGTATACATGAGCGCTTCTTGGATTTACGCTTCAGGAAATACTGCCACCCTGCCCAAAGAGAAAGCAACCATCATTCTCCCCGAAGGAAGCTATGGATGGGGACATATGGGAAATACAGGCAACGGGGTTGTTTTTCCCTTTGAATATAGCTCTTCTCGAAATAACTACCGTCTGCCCGCCAGTCATCAGTTGAATCTAGGATTCAACTTTCACAAAAAGACAAAACATGGAGAACGGATTTGGAACGTCAGTATTATGAATGCCTATAACTCTTTGAATCCCAATCATGTATTTATAGATTATTACACGGATGAGCAATCGGAAGGAAAAAAGATTCCTGTGATACAAAAAGTCACTCTCCTTCCCTTCTTACCTTCATTCTCATATACTTATAAATTTTAAGCAATAATGAAAAAAGCACTTTTACTCCTTTCATTTGTTCATTTATTGGCCGCCTGTACCAATGATATAGAAATATTGCCTAATGATGAATCTCAAAAGCTCATCGTCAACGCTCTGATAAACGCAAACAAAACGAACAATGCTATCTTTTTAGCTTTATCCGGCTATCACGAACCCCAAGTAGTAAAAAATGGAATTATTCACCTTTATATTAATAATGTATTATCGGAAACAATTTCGGAATGTACCTATCGTCCTAACAATGATTCACCGTTAGACTATCAAAATTATTTTTACCAGATAAGCAGCCGTTTTAAAACCGGTGATCAAGTACGTATCGAAGTAGAAACCAAAGACGGAAAATATAAAGCGAATGCAGAAGCAACAGTATATGAGCCCATTGAAATTATCAAAGCGGACACCATTGAATCTAATCATTCTCTATCAGAGACTTCGGAAAGCCTTTGGATATATCAAGCAACAAAGTGGAAAATAAAATTACAAACTCCCACCACAAACCATTCCCAATATTACCGGGTCAACATAAAACAAACATATACTTACCGCCTTACTAACCGCAAAACTTTACAAGACTCCACTGCTATCTCCACCCAATGGGAATGTAGCGGATATTATGACACTGCATTAATGGACGGAAAACCTGGCACTCCCAACAACTCTGATCCTATCATTAATTTCATCCCCACTATAAACAACTATTATAATGTATTCAATGATGCTTACTTTACCAACAACCAATATACCATGACTTTAGACAGTTGGTATAGTTTCCTATTAGACAATAAACTATATAAAATTAAAAAGATAACAGGAAAAGCTATCATACAATATTATGCCATATCCCCGGCTGAATATCAATATTTACGAGCCGCCAATGCATATGCCGACCATGACAGTAGCAACCTGTTGGAAACACCTGTCATCTTTCCCAATAACATCAAAGGAGGAATAGGTATTTTTGCCATAGAAAATCCGACAGAAACAAGCATTCCTTTAAAATCCATCGAAGATTATTAGAAAGCTTTGCCACTTTCGGATCTCTGTTAAATTATTTATCTTCCAATGAAATCTGAAAAGGAGAAGCCGGTAGTCCGGTTCTATTTTTCAAATTCGCATGAACCGGATTATCATCCCAACCATAACGTACCGTTACAGGATGAGGGATATCTTTATGCCATACCGCCACCTGATTCCCATTAACAACAACTGCTTCCGCCCACTGAAAATGCCCATCGGCACCGGCTATCGCAAATCCCTTCAATTCATCTACCGCCCATAATTTATCAGTCCCGGCTTCGAAAGAAAGAACAGCCTTTCCTTCATGATTGACAGTCATACCCGTACACATAGGCCCACTGTGCACACTCTTTTTATCACCATACACCCTTCTTTTCACCAACAGGGAGATACGTCTTGCCAGTTCTTTTTTATTCAATGGATGAATATCGTTCCACTCGCCTAAATCAATCGCTACCGCCAAAGCTGCATTCGGGACTTTCAACGCTACTTGCCGTTGCGCTTCACGCAAAGCCGCCCAATTACTTTCTACCGGCTCCGAATGTGTCTTCATGAAATTGGCCAGCTGTACAATAAAGAAAGGCAATTCTTTATCAGCCAGTTTCTCACGCCAGTCAATAATCATGGCAGCCAGCAATTCCTCATATTCATTAGGACGGCCCGTATTCGTTTCTCCCTGATACCACAACGCACCGGTAAAGGCCAGATTACGCAGAGGAGAAATCATGGAATTATACATGCCGGTAGGAACATTCTGAAAAGAGACACTGTTGGTGCGTGCAGGCATCTCACAGCCTAATTGATATTTCCAGCGGCTGGACAAACGGACTGTATCTGTCCCCCATGCTAGACAATAAGGTTTATCGGGCACAAAACTGGCGGCCCCTCCGTAATTAATCAGCCGGACAGTCACCAGATTCTCACCGGGTTTCAATATAGAAGCCGGCACCCGATAAATACGCGGCGGATACTGATAGAAAGTGTTACCTACAGAAATCCCGTTCACAAACACCGAATCGGCATCCACCATGCACCCCAAACGAAGAACAGCCTCTTTTCCGGCTTGTTCCGCTGATACATTCACTTTCTGACGGAACCAATGAGAGCCACTCACCGGATATCCATTCTTTCTTCCCCATTCCTTGGAAAACATATCTACTGTCTGCCAGTCCGTATCATCCAGTTCCGGACGATTCCAGCATATCCCGTCATGAAGTCCCCGGTCTCCTTTGTACAAAGCGGTATCCCAAAAACGGTTCATCATCTGTCCCGAACGGTTGCACAACTCACGATACTCATCCGAATTAAACAAATCACGCTCGTGCAACTGACGCGGAAACTTCTGCAAGGCCTCCTCACTCATCCAAGCCTCGACGGAACTTCCCCCCCAACTGGAGTTAACAATGCCCACAGGTACTTGCGTCTCCCTATACATCTCCTTGGCAAAGAAATAAGCCAAAGCAGAGAAGGAAGGAGCAGTTTCTTTAGTCAGCGACATCCAGTCTGCCCCCGGCAGATCGTCTTTAGGTCCATGCAAATCATTGCCTAAAGGAATCTTCACATACCGTATCATCGGATTCTCATCCCTTGCTATTTCCTCGGCAAATTTATCAGTCACCCGTCCGGCGGTCAATTCCATGTTGGACTGTCCGGAGCAAAGCCAGACATCACCCACTAGAATATCTTTCAACCGGATATCATTCACGGTCATTTCAAAAGGGCCGCCTGCCTTCATGGGAGGCAGCTCCACCAGCCACTTACCATCTTCCCCGGCTACCGTACTGAATTTCTTCTTTTTAAAAACAACGGTCACATTCTCTCCTTTATCGGCATTTCCCCATATTTTAACGGGCCGCTCACGTTGCAATACCATACCGTCCGATAGGATGGCAGGCAATTTCACCTTTGCTTCGGTCCATGCGGAAAATGCACAAAGAACCGACATTACTAAAGCCAACTTATATTTCATTTTTCTTATAAAGTTAAAAACCGTAATTTATTTATTGAACCCACTCTCAGGACATTCATAGTTCGAGATTTCCAACCGGAAGCGTTTCATATCCTCCAACTCGTGTACCGGACGTTCTATGCCGGCCGGAACAGGCATCCCTGAGAAAGTCTGGAAATAAAGCAGACAAGCATCTTTCCACCACACGGCGTCACGCATCTGGATTTTCAATTTCGACTGCACTTCCCCGAACCGGCGTGCATCTACAAAAGGTTCCACACTGTCCCATACTTCCTGAAAACCACGTACCTGCCGCACACCTCTATCGTATGCATGGCACAACTCCCCCCAAAGCGTACGTCCGCTTTTCATCTGATGATGCCAAGGCACATGATGGAACCAAAGCAAATAAATCTCGGGACAAGTTGCCTTGTCATTGTAAATCTGACGAAGTGAATCGGGATACTGAGAAACGGCATCACTCCCTTTGCTGCTACGGTCGAAACCGATTCCCTCCTTATCTGCCTTATGATAATAAGAAGGTAACCAGTCCGGACGAGCACCGGGCACACTACACCACGGTTCAGGCCCATAATGGTGCCCCCATGCAAACTGATGATGCAGCCCCAACGGCATCATATAATTCACCACCGCCTCCCGGCTCTGCAACATCATCTCTTTGACCGGACGGACAAATGCCGGCTGGGAAGTAAACGTCTGCCGCAACCACTCATCCGCAATCCGGTCTGAAGTCAGCGACGGATTCCATGCCAACCGCCCGAAAGCATACCAGTTGGCCTGCGCAAAATGGTGTCCGCACCAATTCACATCCGTACCGATGTTTGCCACACCCGCAGCAGCTTTTAACCTATCCGGACGCACCTCGCCAAAAAACTCCTCCCATAAAGGAGCCAAATAAGCCAGATGATTGGAAAAGCCTAAATACTCCTGAGTAATTTGAAACTCCACCATCATGGGAGTCCGCTTCATGGCTGTGAACAAAGGGCTGTAAGGTTCGCGAGGCTGGAAATCTATCGGTCCGTTCTTTATCTGTACTATTACATTGTCATGAAACTGCCCGTCCAAAGGCATAAACTCCAAATAGGCCTGCTTGGCACGGTCACTGTCGGTAGGACTATAGACAAACGCCCTCCACATCACGATTCCTCCGTAGGGTTTCAACGCATCCGCCAGCATATTCGCTCCCTCGGCATGAGTACGCCCGAAATCACATGGTCCCGGCTGCCCCTCCGAATTGGCCTTTACCAAAAAGCCGCCAAAATCAGGTATCAACGTATAAATTTCTTTCACTTTCCGCCTCCACCACCGGATGACCTCCTTGTCCAACGGATCTGCCGTATCCAACTTGCCCAACTGGATAGGAGATGCAAAATTAACCGATAAATAGACCTTTATACCATAAGGCCGGAAGACATCAGCCAATGCCTTGACTTTCTCCAGACTGGAGGTTGCCAGCACTTGGGGCGAGGCATTGACATTATTCAGCACCGTTCCATTAATACCCACAGAAGCATTGGCACGGGCGTATGCCTCGTAACGTGGTGACAAAGTTCCGGGAAGTTCTTCCCAATTCCACAAAGAACGACCGGCATAACCACGCTCCACCGTACCATCCGGATTATCCCAATGGTTCAAGATGCGAAGATCATACACAGGTTGTTCAGTAACCGACAGAGGTACTGTGACCTGCCCCGCCGCCTGCATACGCAACAGACAATAAACACCATAAAGTAATCCTGCCTCGGTGGATGAAAGAATACGGACCTGATGTTCCGAAGAAGTGATGGCAAACCCATCCCCCTGCCCTGTCCTCTTTTTCTCCAAAAGTACAGGCTCTCCCTTCCAGGCGTTTTTCAACTCAGCAATGGCAATGGCTATGGTGGGTGACACTTTTCCTTTATATATAACTTCCACTTCCGCACCTTCCGCCGGGCGCATCACCGGCAACCACAAGCGGCTGCCGTCTTCTTCTGCCGGACAGGCATTGTCCGGTCGTGTACCGGCTTGCAACATTCCTGCCGCCAAGCACCCGCACATCATTCCTATCCAAACTGTCAATCTGATGTTTTTCATTGTCCATTCAGTTTATTTCTCCGGCAAGGAGATTCGTCCATAAACAAATAACTATCCTCATAACCGCCATAATCCACCACAATCTTTTCAAATACGATGGCAGGCTCCACCGGTTTCAGAACCAATGTATAGGTTCCGTCCGCACGGTCGGGCAGGCTCAACTTCACCCGGGTCTTCACCACCCGACGGGCCACTGTGGGATACAGTACGCGATATACATTATCCGGATGCTCGTTCAACTCCGCATTGAAACAGACAGTCTGCTCCTCCCCTCCTTCAAAACCTACTGTGTAGCGATGACCTTCCCGTCTGAGGAAGGGCAGGGTGGATTTCACAATGACATACACATTTACCGTATCTACTTTTTGCGGTATTTTCATTTTATAAGAGAGCGAAGCTCCCTCAGCAGACTGTGTATAAGGCATCAAAGCCACTCCGCTCAGCGTACGTCCCATGTGCGGTATGACTGTCCAGGCAGTTTCCGGTGCCGCGGATGATGCAAAATAATGCTCCGCCTCCATGGAAACCACCCCTTTGTCACCGGCAAACAAATACCCTCCTACAGCCTGTTCCGGTTGCTCTATCCGGTAAACTTCCGGCAAACGGTCGGCAGGGAAATCATCGTTCCACGAAGTATAGCCTATATGTTTCTGCGTCATCATTCCGTTCCACTTGCCTCCCGACATTTCTTCGTTGTATTCCCTGCACAATTCCGCATCGCGCCTAAACGCCTTCTCCACCTTGTCGGCCCACTCATTCGCCTGCGGATTGTTCTCCTGGTACAATTTGTGATTCATGGCTTGTGCATAGTACATTTCATACAGATTGGCCATCGCCTGCACAGGAAAAAGAATCAGTTGGCGATAAGCATCCCTGTAAGCGGCCTCCAGTTTCAAATACTGCCGCAAGGCTTCCGCCTCCAGCTTCACATATTCATCGGCCACCTGCCTCCATTCCCCCGAAGCCAAGTGATAAGTATCCTTATCCAGCATCTCGGGAGTCACGCGTCCATTGTACTTGCAATACAGGTTCAGGATACGCATGGCCTCATCCGCCTGTTCCTCACCGAACTGCTGCGCACAGAACGCTCGTGTATGCTCCAACAGATTCCCTGCCGCATAGCGTTCCGGATTCCAAGCCATATTCATAAAAAGAGTGATAGGATACTCCATCGGCTTCAAATCACCCACATTCAATATCCAAAGCTTATCCACCCCATAGCTGTAAGTCAACTGAAGCTGTTCCCACATATTTTGTATAGGAGTTACATTCAACCATTTGGAATTACGGGGAGCCCCCACATAATCTACATGATAATACATCCCCCATCCGCCGGAATGCTTCCGCTCCTTTGCATCCGGCAACCGGCGCACATCCCCCCAGTTGTCATCACTCAGCAACATAATCACATCATCGGGCACACGGAGTCCCATGTCATAATAGCGTTGCACTTCTTTATAAATAGCCCATACCTGCGGACGTTTCTCCGGCGCTTTTCCCGTCACTTCCTTGATAATGCGACGCTGATTCCGGAATATCTTCTCCATCAGGCGCATGTTTTCCTCATCACGCGGCACATATTTGTCATCTTCTCCTTCCTTTCCACCCATCGGAGTATCACCGTCACCTCTCATACCAATGGTAATCAAATCTTCCGTATCGGCCGCACGCTCCATACCTTCACGGAAAAAACGGTCAATCACTTGCTGGTTGGAAGCATAGTCCCATGCCCCATATTCGCTGCGCTTCCTCACCCATTCCTGATGATTGCGTGCCATAGGCTCATGGTGTGAGGTTCCCATTATAATCCCCATCTCATGGGCGGTCTTGCTGTTCTCCGGATCATCCGCATAAAAACTCCAACCCCACATGGCAGGCCACATAAAGTTACCGCGCAGACGCAAAATCAGTTCGAACACACGGGCATAAAAACGATGATCACCATAATTCGTGCCATAAGTGTGTTTCACCCACCCGGTCAGGCAAGGAGCCTCGTCATTCAAAAAGATACCCCGATACTTTACCGCCGGTTCTCCCGCCGTATAACTTCCACGCATCATCGAAAGATTCTGCCGGGGCATCACCGGCACATCCACCCAGTCGTACCACGGCGAAACACCAATCTGTTCCGAAAGCTCATAAATCCCATAAATCGTTCCGCGTTTGTCACTTCCCGCAATGACAAGCGCCTCATTCACTCCGTTCAAGGGAGCAGACACCACAGTCATCAGGTATTTCTCATTCTTGCCCTCCAGCAATGAAGCATCTATCTTTTTCGCCTTTACCAATTCCCGGATATAACGGCTTTTCAACGTACCTACCATAATCATGCGCTTTACACCGGGAGTATAGCATAACCCGGCAGTCCGGCCACTCACCCGTTTAAAGTCATTCTGAAGATTCCTTACCGCTATCATCACACCGGCATCCTCCTGCTCGTCCACCAATATTTCATTGGCCACTCCGTTTTCCATCAGAGTGAAACGGTCGGGAGCCAGCCGGTCAAAAGTAATCCCTTTATGATCTATAGCTCCTACATTCAGGCACAAGGTGGAGAACAAGAATATCCCCACGCATTTTTTTAGTTTCATTCTATTCACTTTTTAGTTACCGTATTCAAAATAATCTATATCCACATATCCTCCCAAATCTTTAGTAGCATAATTAAAAATAGCAAACTTGCTTCCCATAAAGAATTTGGTATAATCAAAAACCATTTTACAAGGCTCCCCTATTCGTTTCCACGTTTTCTTGTCATAACTGTAGTAAAAAGTGGCTTCATCTTTTTTATCGGCAAAGTCGCCCTCCATACGAAGATAGACCACCTCTTTTTCACAATCTATGCGTTCCTTCTCCAGTACTTCCACAGCAGTCACCCTTTTTTCCCGGTCCGAAAGACTGACAGACTGATGTGACATCACCCACTGCTTTTTCCCGTTCTCCATGACCACAGCCAGCACTCCGGACAACCCATTAAAAGCACTGAAGCCCGCAACATCCCCTTCTTTCATCTTCGAGACATCCATAGCTACCACACCGCTGCATTTCGGCCCGCTCATACGCTGGGTCAAGGTATTGGGAGCCAGAAACAGATTATCCACCACCCTTCCGGTCCTCAACCGCAGGAAACCCGGACGCTCTGTCAGCGACCAGCAATCGTCCAACGGATTATGGTTCCACTGCCAGTTCAAGCTCAACCGGCCGGTGTCGAAATCATCACTTCCCATGATACTTCCTTTACACTCCTCTCCGGAAGCAGGCATCTCCATACACTCGGGCACACGTCCGTCCGCATCACCCAGTATCGGCCAACCGTCTTCCCAGCGGCAGGGCATCAATGTGGGCACACGCCCTATGCCGCCCCTATCCTGAAAAATAAAGCCATACCAGTTTCCGTCAGGAGTATCGACTATACAGCCTTGTCCCACGCCACCATATCCTTGAAATTCGGTTTCTAAAATCACCTTTTTCTCATACGGACCGGTTATCTGGTCAGCACGATAGCACACCTCACGACGCAACCGTCCGGGAATGCTCCAGTCCATGGAAATCATCATCACGTAATATCTGCCGTTATGCTTGAATGCCTGACTTCCTTCCAGAAGTCCCTGCTCGTCGGCATCCCGCTCGAATATCTTTTGGTCTATACCTCCCGGCTCCACATCGCTCAGGTCGCTCTTGAGCTGACGAAGTTGTCCGGTGCCATAAAACAGATAGACTTTGCCGTCATCATCAAAAAACAAAGAAGCATCATGATGATGAGGCGGACGGGAGACTAATGTCCATTCGCCCGCCGGATCTTCGGCGGTATAGATATAACCACGATGAGGTTCATCATTGGGTGAGAACCATACATAGAACCGTCCGTCATGATAGCGGATGCTGGAGGCCCATTGTCCGCGACCATATACCGTGCCTTCCTTCAAATCATAACGGGGCAAGTCAGTAAGCCGTTGAAACACATAACTGATCGTTTCCCAATGCACCAAGTCCTTTGAACGCATCACCGGACAACCCGGCATCAGGTGCATGGTGGTGCTTACCAGATAGTAATAGTTTCCCACCCTTATCATGGAAGGGTCAGGTACATCCGCCTCAATCACCGGATTATGGAAGATTTCCCGTTGTTGTGCAAACGCCCCCGACAAACCAATGAAGCAGGTAATAATAATAATGATCTTCTTCATTTCTTTTTCTACTTTCTATTTTTGAACAAATGAGGCACGAACCGGTACAAGCAACGACGCCATGTCAACCACTCGTGTGCCGTGCCCTGCGATTCGTAATAGTCCACATGAATACCTATTTTGCGCAAAGACTCTGCCAGTTTTCGGGTACCGAACCGTTCTTCCGTTCCGCATCCCAAAAACAAGTAATGTACCTGCTTGTTAAACTTGCCGGCATCAGCAAACACACCGTCAAAGCAAGTCTTCACATCCAGTCCGAAGATAGCACCGCTGAATGCGCCAATATACGAAAACTTGTCCAGATGAGGCAATGTGGTAGTGAAAGTCTGATGACCACCCCATGACAATCCTGCCATTGCACGATGTTCACGATCAGTATAAGTCCGGAACGTCCTGTCAATCATCGGTATCAAGTCCTCCAGCATCACCCTGTAAAAAGAGGCACCATACAAAGCTCTCTCCTCATTCACATCCTTCCCTTTGCGAGGAATGAAAGGAGCTTCCACATCCCCACTGTCCATCACAACAAGCATCGGCACACATTGCCCGGAGGCTATCAGGTTATCCATAATATGTTGCATACATCCCTGTGCCGACCAGCCCGTCTCATCCTCGCCCATGCCATGTTGCAGGTAAAGTACCGGATAACGTTTTTTCACCTTGGTTTCGTATTCAGCCGGAGTATAGACCATGCAACGGCGGAATTCCTTTTTGGCTTCCGAATAATAAGTACACGAGCGCACCTGCCCATGAGGTACTCCCTGCTGAGGACGATAGTAATCACCTTCCACTCCCTCGGGAACCTCTATCCCACTCGCCATACGGCAACAACCAAAGAAAGTGTAACTGGACGGATCGGCCACCTGCACCCCGTCCGCTATCAAAAAATAATAATGGAATCCTACGACCAACGGATCGGTCTTTACTGTCCAAAAGCCATCCGCGTCCTTCTGCATGTCATACTTCTTACCGCAACAGTCTACCTGAAGCCTTCCGGCTTGCGGAGCATAGAAACGGAAGTGGGCGCAATGCTCCTCGTCCAGCCGCGGATACTCGTAACCCGGAATATTGGTAGATGCGGCCTGCGTCCTGTCTTTCACCTCTTGCTCTGTCATTTCCTGCCGGCTGAATTTCCACCAGTCAAAATGAAACAGTTCACATCCTTTCCTGCCTTTGAACACAAAATAGACATCATGCACACCCGTCACAGGAACCGTCACATCCGCCTCTATACTTGTCCAACATTCCCATCCTCCGGTATGAGGAACCCTCATTTCAGCTATCAGCGTTCCGCCGATGCTGTCGGTCCTGATTTCTATCCACCCGCCGCGAAGGGCACTGGCAACAGACACACAAAGACACTTGGGCAACAAATCTTCAAAATCCACCTCGCGTACCTTTATATAATCCCCGTCATGAATTCCGGATACATACACCCCCGTCTTTGCATTCCATTCCGACTTTACTCCTTCGGAGAAAGCTATCGTTTCCGCCTCCACACGTTGATAAGGAGTCAGTGTGCCTACCGGCGACACCCCTTCTGTCGTCGCATTAATTATCGGGAAAGTACCATCGGGGTTGTAACTGAACTGCTCCACTGCCACGCTACGTCCGAAACCACCCCCACCGGGTAATTTCCCGGTGTGATAAAAGAAATAAGAATTACCTTTATAATCCGTCACTCCACAGTGATTGGTAAACGAACCGGTATCTTGCAACGGCATAATTTCTCCCATATACTTCCAAGGTCCTGTCGGAGTGTCACTCATCGAGTAAGCGATGTGTTCGGGTACTCCGCCGGCTGCATACGACAGATAATATGTACCGCCACGCTTGTGCAACCACGGACCTTCCGTATAGATGTCCTTGTATTTCTTTCCTTTCTCCCGTTTGTCCGGCCCCGGAGAACCAAAACTCTCTATAGTCTGCTCCACCTTGGACACCTCACCATCCAGCGAAACCATATCGGCATTCAGCTTGGCATAGTAAACATTCGGATTTCCCCAATATAAATAAGCCTGCCCGTCATCGTCCACAAAAACCGTGGGATCAATAAAATCCCAGCTACCTTCGTAAAGCGGTCTGCCGATAGCATCCTTAAAAGGGCCGGTAGGCGAATCACCCACCGCCACACCGATAGCCATCGTGTTTGTCAACTTGGAATGCAGACACACATACCAATAGAATTTCCCGTTGCGTTCGATACATTGCGATGCCCAGGCACGATCGTCCGCCCAGTCGAAAGACTCGATGGCAAGCGGAGAACCGTGATCGGTCCAGTTCACCATATCTTTAGTAGAATAGACGCGCCACTCTTGCATCCAGAAAAAATCGGCATGGTCCTCATCGTGTCCCGTGTAAACATACAAGGTGCCATCGTGCACCATAGGTGCCGGATCAGAAGTATAGCAAGTCTGCACAATCGGATTCTGCGCCTGCAACACTCCGGCAAGCAACAGGGACAAGCCACTCATCATACATTTCCGGATACCGGATAAATCACATTCAAGTTTCATATTCATGGTATTAAATTCACAAGGCTGTTTTTACGTTCCGTTCTTCACTGCTCAACAAGAGCAAAGGTAAGGACATTCGCCTTATATCGGAGTGTAACCATGTTACATAGTCCTTTTTCCATGTTACAAACCTGCCCGATATGGCACAAAGTACCGAAATTACTCCTTATTTATTAGGCTATATATTCTTTTTTGAATTATTTTTGTGCACCTGAATTTACTGGGATATTTATATTATGATGAAACATACGATTCTTATACTATTTCTTTTTCTGTCTTTGTTGTGCCACGGACAATCGTACAAATTCTTCACAACAGACAGGGAACTTTCCAGCAGTCTGATCAACAAAATATATCAGGACCGGAACGGCATGATATGGATTGCCACCGAAGACGGACTGAACCGCTATGACGGAGCCAAGTTCATCACCTACAAGCATGACCCGGAAAACGAGTACTCCCTCTGCCATAACTACGTACGAGTGCTGTACGAGGACAGCAAAGGACGGTTGTTCGTAGGAACCTATAACGGTATACAGCTATACGATCCGGAAACCGACAGCTTCAGCGCGCGAGCGCAATGGGAAGACGGAAAGACTTTTGACAGCAATATCATGTCCATTCTGGAACGTAGGAACGGAGAAATATGGGTATCGGGAAACAACTTGTGTACCATAACCATCACACAGGGGAAACTGACTGCACACAAACTGGACTTACCTATCCCCACCCAAATGACAGACTACATGATAGAGGACAGACAACACAATCTTTGGGTAACACAGGGTGAGAATGGTATCTACCGCCTCTCTGTGGACAATAAAAGCAAGCACTTTCTGAAACAAGAGAAGGGAATGACCATTGTGGACCTCTATGAAGACAACTACGGAGACATCTACCTGGCAACCATAGGCAAAGGATTGCTGAAATATAACCAACCAGCAGAAGAGTTCATTCCTATCCTTTATAAAGGAAAACAAAACCTGCCTATCAAATCCATCTGCCAGATAAGCCAAAACGAGCTTTGCCTGGGCACGGACGGGAAAGGCACCAAGATTTTCAACATCCCCAAACAGCTCATCACGGATTACCCTTTTGATAATAATTACCTCGACTCCGGTACCTCCAAAGTACACTCCGTCCTGAAAGACAATGCAGGAAACCTATGGATAGCCATTTACCAGAAAGGGGTTATGATGATTCCCGCACAGCCCAACAGTTTCAAGTACATAGGCTACAAATCAATAAACAAGAATATCATCGGCTCCAACTGTATCACCTCACTCTGCCGCGACCACAAAGGCATATTATGGATAGGTACTGACAACGACGGCATATACGGCATCACCACAGAACTGAAGCAAAAAGTCCATTATGCCCCACATGACAGCCCCTCTTCGGTTCCTTCCACCGTTTTCGGCCTGTATGAAGACTCTGAACATAATCTGTGGTTCGGATCCTATACCAACGGACTAGGCAGACTGGATAAGAAAACAGGACAGTGCAGCTATCTGCAGAATCTGACAGACAAGAATGGAAACCGTATCCAACGCGTGTATGATCTGGTTGAAGACCAGGACAAACGACTCTGGATAGCCACCATGGGAGCCGGACTTTTCTATTATGACTTGAAGACAGGACAGTCTGTATATGACCCTAAATTCAATGCTGCCACCAAAAAATATAAATGGATAAGCTGTCTTTTGTACGCCGGTGACAACCACCTTTATGTAGGAACGTATGACGGAATAAGATGTATAGACCTGAGCACCGACGACTTCAAGACTGAAGAAATCCTATCCAGACACATCATCCACTCCCTTTATGAAGACCCCCAAGGCAACATCTGGATAGGCAATTCCGAAGGACTGGCAGAATGGAATCCCCAAACCCAGCAACTAAAGACCTACACCACCGCCCACGGACTATCCAGTAACGCCGTATATGCTATCAAAGGAGACGGGCAGGACAACTTATGGATAAGCACCAATGCCGGAATGTCACGTTTTAATCTGAATACCCACACGTTCAGCAATTTCTATGCAGACGACGGTCTGCAAGGAAATGAATTCAGCAAAAACGCCTCTTTTGCCGACCACAACGGCATACTCTGGTTTGGAGGTACAAACGGAATTACCTATTTCAATCCTCAAGAGATTACGAATCCCGCAAAAAAATGGAACGTACGCATCATCGACTTCTATTTGCACGACCAACCCATAAGGAAAGGAATGTTGTCGGGCGGAAAAGAAATCATAAACACCTCCGTCTTTGAGGCCCGGGATTTCCACTTGTCACATAACGACAACGCTTTCAGCATCGAGTTCTCTACCCGCGAACTAAATAATTCCGAACGTATCACGTATCTATATACCATAAACAACACCCCCTGGGTCAAACTTCCCAAAGGAGTCAACCGAGTGTCATTCAGCGACCTTCCCCCCGGCGATTATCATTTCCGGATCAAAGCCGAAGATTATCTGCTGGAATCCGACACCGATGAAATCACCATTCACATCGCACCGGCATGGTGGGCATCGGGCTGGGCCATGCTGATCTATGCCTTATTGGCAGTAGCAGCCGTCTATGGCATCATCCTGCAAATGAGACACCGTTACCGCATAAGACAGGAAATGATGCAACATATCCATGCCGAACAGATAAACGAAGCCAAGCTACAGTTTTTCATCAACATCTCCCACGAAATACGTACTCCGATGTCACTCATCATCAGTCCTTTGCAAAAACTGATGACAAACGATACAGACCACGAACGGCAAAAGAACTACCGCATCATCTGGCGCAATTCCGAAAGAATCCTGCGGCTGGTAAACCAATTGATGGATATACGCAAGATAGACAAAGGACAGATGTCACTCGTTTTCCGTGAAACCG
This sequence comes from Phocaeicola vulgatus ATCC 8482, assembly GCF_000012825.1. GTDB lineage: Bacteria > Bacteroidota > Bacteroidia > Bacteroidales > Bacteroidaceae > Phocaeicola > Phocaeicola vulgatus. Next base: position 47,856 of record NC_009614.1, read on the forward strand.
AAATGACCGGATTCATTAATGATTTGTGTGAAACCTTTACAGAACAAGCGAACAAAAAACAAATTACTTTGCAGTTCCACCACGAGGGCGCCGACCACTTAAAATTGTGGGTGGACCCGGTGAACTTCGACAAAATTATCCTGAACATCCTGTCCAATGCCTTCAAATTCACCCCCGAAGGAGGCAGTGTGGACATACGGCTACGCACCGGTAAGGACTCCACCCTGCCGAAACCATTGCAACAGTATGCCGAAATCACCGTGACCGACAGCGGAATAGGAATCGCCCCCAAAGAAACAGAACACATATTCGAACGCTTTTACCAGATACGGAATAGCCAAAACAACTCAAACATAGGCACCGGTATCGGGCTGCACCTCACCCGCTCACTGGTGGAACTTCATCATGGAGACATCCGTGTAGAAAATAATCCGGACGGACAACCGGGATGCAGCTTTATCATCCGTATGCCTCTGGGATGCGCCCATCTGCGCAAAGAAGAAATGGAAGCCGACAAAGCTCCTCTCTTCCACACTCCGGCTCCGGTCCTCCCTGTTCCTTATGAAACCGAGGAAGAAGAAAACGGAAAAACACGAACCAAAACGAAATACAAAGTACTGGTGGTAGAAGACGATGAAGATATACGCCGCTATATCTGCCGTGAACTGGCAAGCGATTACCATACCCTGGAAAGCTGCAACGGCAAGGAGGCACTGGAAAGCATCTTCAATAAAACCCCGGACTTGGTAATAAGTGATGTCATGATGCCCGAAATGGACGGACTTACCTTATGCCGCAAAATAAAGCAAAATGTGAACCTGAACCACATCCCGGTAATACTGCTCACTGCCAAGACACGGGAGGAAGACAATCTGGAAGGTCTGGAAACAGGAGCCGACGCCTACATGACCAAACCTTTCCATATAGAGATATTGAGGAAAACGACCGCCAACCTGATCCGCAGTCGTGAACGGCTACGCAATACCTATACCGGACAACAGACCCAAGGGGATAAGGTACAACCAATAGAAGTACAGTCCCCCGATGACAAACTGATGGAACGAATCATGCGGGTCATCAACGAAAACCTGAGCAACCCGAACCTCACCGTGGAGATGATTACCACCGAGGTAGGCATTAGCCGCGTGCACTTGCACCGTAAACTGAAAGAACTGACCAACCAGACCACACGGGATTTTATCCGGAACATCCGACTGAAACAAGCGGCAGAACTGTTGTCGAAGAAACGGTACACCATAGCCGAAGTGGCGGACTTGACCGGATTCACCAATCCCAACAATTTCTCGACCGCTTTCAAGGATCTGTACGGAATGCCTCCCAGCATGTACATGGAACAGCATTTGAAACAGGATAAGAATAAGGAAGAGAACTGAAAATAATTTCCGGTTCTCTTTTCCACCAAGTACAGACCCAGTTTCCGCCGAATGCAAACTTTGCGGATACAATGGTATGAACAAATACACTTTTCCTACAAAACACTCTTACATATACCTATTTCACGAACCTTTCTTCAGTCCATTCAGTCGGCATAACTCACTATTACACAATGCATAAGGCTGACAGTAGTCCTTTCAGTCTGCTATCAGTCCTTTCAGCCGATGGAAAAATATTTCCCAAGCTCTTTCCTTACTTCAAAACATATCCGACAGGAACAGACAGACCCCATATCCACCAATCGCAAACTACAAGCAGCAACAAGCTGTACAAGTATCCTTTACCAGCCTGATGAATACCCTAATTCCTCTGTAAGCATTCGGCCTCGTGCGTGTTTCTCTCCAAGTTATAATAAAGTCAAAAGCCAGACGAAGCATGTCTGGCTTTTGACTTTATTATAGCTTTCCTGTTTATCCTTTCCAATTAAATGGCAGTAAATCGGTGTAATCGTTTTTCTCTTCTCTTTCTTTCTCCTGTACCCTAATCAGCACGTCCTGCATCCATAGTTTTGGGTTCACCTTATTTTCCCTACAGCATCCCATCAGTGAAAAGAAAATTGCCGCTGCATGTGCTGCCTCATGTGATCCGGAGAAGAGCGTATTTTTTCTGTTTAAAGTCAACGGCCTTATAGAACGCTCCACCGGATTATTGTCAATGCAGAACTGTGCGTCATTGACATATCCGGACAGTTGTTCAAAGCGTGTGTACATATAGAACATGGCCTTGGCAATAGGCGATTTATCGACCGTATGTCCATATTCCTCCTTGCACCATTTTTCCAGTTCTTTGATAATAGGGTACGATTTTTCCCGGCGAAGCTTTACCACCGCCTCCCCTTCCAGATGTTCCATTCTGATTTTCTCCTCCACGGCATACAGTCCGCCTATTTGTCCAAGTGCATGCCTTGCTCTGGGAGGGTCATTTCCTTCCGCTTCCACAAAGTTGCGCCTGACGTGCGCCCAGCAGCACAGATGCAACTTTCCGGGTAGCGTGTCGAACTTGTCATATACTGCAAAGCCGTCACTCTGTACCACCCGGACCTGTCCTGCCAGCAGTGTGTCTATTCCGCTGCTGCCACGGCCCTTGTGATATTCAAAGAAGGGGGTATGGAACCGGGGCAGATAGAAGTTCCACATATACCCGCGGTGAAGAGCACCGGGCCGGTCGCTTTCAAGTACGGGATGGGGTGTCTCATCGGCCATGACGTAATAGCTGTCCTTGACCAGTTCACGAAGTTCATTATAGATTGGTTCCAGACGCTGTGCGGCAGCCATCATCCAGTTACTTACGGTGGAAGGACTCAGATGGATTCCTTCACGCTCAAAGATATCCAGCTGTCTGTGCAGAGGCAGGTGGTCGTAATATTTGGCGGTAGCAATGTGGGCCAGTACACTTTCCGAGGCATTGCTGTGGGGATGTGCCATTACGGGCATGGGAGCGGTTATGATACGACCGTCGGCGAGCCGGTATTTAGGACGGATGATGCGTTTCACATAGAATCGGGCGGGGCTGACAGCATACTGTTCGCTCACTTCCTCTCCCAGCTTCGTCGCTCCCTCCAACGAAAGGCCTTCCGGCATGGGAATGATAATCTCCTCACGGGGAAGGGACGGGTCGATGGGCTTACGGGCGTGGGGAGTGATCTTTTTCGTGAAGCTTTTACGGAAACGATTGTAGCCATTCTCCGATGTGACGGATTTCCCAGCGGTTTTCTGTTCTTCCGCTACCGGGTCATTGACATCGGACGGAGACTCGAAACAGATGCTCAGCTGGCCGGCATCTTCGGGAAGATGACGTTTTTCACTGGATTTACCCCATAAACGGCGTGTCAAGTCAGCCAATTTCCATCTCAGATCGGCAATGACGGCTGTACAGGCCGAGATTTCTTCGACCTGGCGGGAATACTCCTGCAAAGAGGCTTCGTATTTTCTCTGAAGTTCCGCATGCTCCTTTTCAAGGCATTCATGTTCCTTGCGCAACTCTTCGTACTCTTCCAAAGTAAGGGTAATAACCGGTTCTTTCACTGTACATCCACTTTTTATTATGTGGCAAAGTTATCAAAATAAAACTGCACGGCTTATAGAATGGGGAATTACTTTTCAACTGTTTTCCGATACTTTTTAACAGTAAGCAGCTCATTCAGGCGATTCCAGGAAATTTGAAGAAAATCCTTCTTCCGTTCCTCCTTTTTCAAGAGGAAAGAACCGCGATTCAGACGACGGCATTCCAGACGGTATTCGTCGTCGCACCGATAAAGGATATGCAACCTGCTACGGGAGCGGTCGGGAAAAATATGACAGCTCTGCTCTGACACGCAGGAACCTGTGTGTCGGATGACCTCGCCACAAAGACCGTCAATACCTTTATGGAAATTACAACCTTGGGGATAAAGGTAATAAGACCAAAAAGGACTGCTGCGGAAAAGGCCAAGACCTAAAGGGAGAAGTAGGTCCTGAGGGGAATGGATACCAAGGCTGGAAGACGAAACTTTATAACGACGGCCGCCATCAAATATGAAAAGAACAGAATCAAAATGGTTAGACTCGGAAAAGAGAGTACGTAGTTTATCACTTTCGCTAGAAAATTCTAATACTGAACACATAATGGATTAAGATTATAATGAAGCCACAAAGGTAGGAAGGAAAAGAGGGGAAAAAAACACGCACGAGGCCGAATGCTTACAGTGATAAAACTTACCCACCTAAGTGAAACAGTAAATTTATCAGAAGGAAGCCACATACTCATCAAACTGAAAACATATATTCTATGGGAAGATGATAACCTACCCAGCAGTCCATACCATAAAAAGACCGCCGCTTCTTCCATCAGAAACAGAAAGAAACGGCGGGTACTCTTAAAAAACAAAAAATCAATCTCTGTATCCCGGATTCTGATAAGCGTCTTTTTCCTCCTCTGTCATTTCCATGCCATCCAACTGTCCTTGTGGGATAGGACGGAGATAATGGAACGCTTCGATGGTACGGCTGTAAGTCTGCGGATTGTGATCACCCTTGCCTCCACAAATCACGTAACTGTCAGCATATTCGTTCCATTTCTGAGTACGAACCAAGTCGAACCAACGATAACCTTCGCCATAAAACTCGCGGCTGCGTTCATCCAGAATATAGTTGATGTCAATGGTTGCCGGAGTGGCGGCTGTCATTTCAGCACTGAAATCACGATCCACTTCCTTGTACTCGGCATTGCTGTAAGTCCAGCGACCGGCACGGGCACGAAGCACGTTCACCAGGTCACGGACAGACTTGCCGGCTTGTGTGGCAGCTCCTTCTACGGCAGCTTCGGCAGCAACCAGATAAAGTTCGGAGAATTTGGCGATGTTATACGGACGGGTACTTCCCGCATTGGGCTGTCCTGCTCCGGAGCCGTTGTCTGTACGATACGGGCCGAGTTTCCAAAGACCGGGATATACATAACGGCCTACCGCATCCAGTCCCAATACCCAGTCGGGACGACCGGGCAACGTACCTGCTCCCAGATTGCTTTTAGAACCTTCTCCTGCATAGTCTATCTTATCCATATCCTGGAATACGAAAGAGAATATAGGTTCACGTTCTTTCACTTTCATTCCGTTGGCATTGGTCACCGATTCCCAGTTCTGTCCGGCTGTAGACCAGTTGCCGCGATAAACAGTAGTAAAAGTACCGTCGTAACGGGAGTCGTTCACCTTGTCGGCAAACGTCTTGGTAAACACACCCAACGGAGGAGCCATACGGGTCCAAGGGCGGCCATAACACTGCTCGGCAATACGGTTGATGACAGCCTGATTATCAGCCGAACGCGCGTCGGTATAGTTCCAGTTCATCATCCATCCGGCAAAGTTATCGGGAGCACCACCGCCACCGTAGCTCAGGCTGCCACCATTATAATACTCGTCTTCCTGCGTATGGTCTGCATAGAGCAGGATTTCCATGTTACGGTCATTGGGTCCGGCATTCACCATCCAGAAGCTTTCCTGCAAGCCGAAAGGACCGGGGTTCTCGATAGCAGTAACCGCCACATCGTATGCCTGCTGGAAGTACCATGCCGCATCGTGTCCGTCGGGGTCCGTACGCTGGCACTCGGGATAAGTAGGAATGTTATTCGGATTCTTCAGCCACCAGGCATAAGTCAGATAAGCCTTTGCCAAGTACAGGCGGGCAACGGTCTTGGTCACTCCACCCGTCACACGAGGATTAGCGGGCAAGTTCTCGATAGCGGTCAGCAAGTCGGGGAAGATGGCCTTGGTGTACACTTCGGGCACGGTATTGCGCACGGAGGTACGTGAAGGAGTGATATTGAACTTCAGTTCGCCGGAACCTAGGTCCAGAGGCACTCCGCCGAAGGTCTGCACCAACAGGAAATAATCGAACGCACGGAAGAAGCGGGCTTCGGAAACCAATGATTCATTGACTCCTACTTCGGCACCGTTCTCTATCACTCCGTTAGCGGTGTTGATGTTCGAGAAAGCGGTTCCCCACAAGGCGTCGGAACGGCAAGTCGTGGCAGTCAGGTTGCCTACTCCGGACAGGTCGGCATCCTTGAAGTTACCATCGGCACTCCATCCCCAGGTTGCCTCGTCGGTTCCCGTCAGACAGGAATTATAATAATAAGCTTGTCCGTAAATATAGCGCAAGTGTGCATACATAGAGGTCACACCGCCTTCCACTCCCTTTTCTGTCTTAAAGAAAGTAGGATCATAACTGCTGCGCGGCTGCTCGTCCAGAATGTCTGAACAGGATGCTGTCAGGAACAAAGCCAGTGCGGCTGTTCCCAAAACTCTTATTTTTGAAAATATAGGTTTCATAGTCATGCTTTCATTTAGAATGTTAAGTTAATACCGAATAAATAGTTACGGGTGGACGGTGAGTTAGTACCTACTGTCAGGAATCGTTTCTGAATACCTTCTGTCACAGCTACATTCTCGTTACCGTAAGAGTTGGTTTCGGGATCCAGTCCGGTTTCTTTATGGAAAGGAGAACAGATAATGAACGGATTCTGCACGGACAGGTAAGCACGCAGGCTCTGTATGCCCATGCGGGTCAGCCAAGCCTGCTTCTCGAAGTTGTAGCCCAGCGTAATGTTGCGTACTTTCCAGTAAGAAGAGTCAAAATAGCCCAATGTGCTTCCGTATTTCGGATTGTCACCACTCTGGATACCACCCGGTTTCGGGTACTTGGCCCCCTTGTTCTCCGGTGTCCAGTAGTCTACATCCACTTGTCCGCGACGACCGGTCAGCATATTCAGGTAACCGTTGCTGTGGTGCAGTGTACTGATCAGCTTGCCTCCGCAACGGAAGGCGGTGATAACGTTCAAGTCAAAGCCTTTATAGGCCACGCGAGTGCTGAAACCTCCTTGGAATTTAGGTTCCAAGCTGATAATCTGACGGTCTTCGGGACCAATGGCGCGGGTCGGCTTGCCGCTGGCATCACGATCACCGGTATATTTCACTTTGATCATACCTTCATTGCCACCCGGCTCCAGAATGTCCAAGTATTGGAAATCGGGATCATCACTGTTCCATAAGCCTACTTTTTCATAGTCGTAGATACAGTCGATGGGATGTCCTACAAACCAGTTGTTCGCTTTATCATCTTTGGAACCCGAAGCCAGTTCGGTAAGTTTGTTACGGTTGGCAGACAGGTTGAGGCTTGCCTCCCATGTCCATCCGTTATGGTTGTCCAGAATCGTTCCGTTCAAGGTAAATTCAAAACCTTTATTTTCCGTCTTTCCCACATTAGCCATATAGCTGCTTACTCCCGAAGTGGAAGGAAGGCTTACGCTTTGCAGCAAGTCGGTGGTTTTCTGAATGTAATACTCAAATGTACCGGACAGGCGTCCTCTTAGCAAGGTGAAGTCCAGACCGAAGTTCCATGTAGAAGAGTATTCCCAACCCAATTCGGCATTAGGCAGTTCGGATACATAGTAACCGGTGACATAGCCAGTAGGACCGAAGTTATAAGGACGGGTTGCCAAGCGTCCCCAGGTCTTATAAGGATCAACAGCCTGGTTGGAGGTCTGTCCGTAACCTACACGCAGTTTCAGGATATCTATCCAGTCCACCTCGTCCATAAACTCTTCCTGACGAATGTTCCATCCTGCCGATACGGCGGGATAAGTGTGCCATTGGTGTCCCTTTGCCAAACGTGAAGAAGCGTCGGCACGTACAGTCGCCATCAACATATAGCGATTGTCGTAAGTGTACATCACACGACCCATCCAAGACATCAGACCGCTCTTCTGATAGTTCCAGTTGTCGGGGTTCACCGTAATGGTGCCTTCCGCACGCCCGATGTTATAGAACTGGAAATATTCGGCAGGAATATCCCGTCCGGCAACGTCCGAACGTGTATAGACAGTCTGTTCGGCAGAGTACATACCGACAACATTCAGCTGGTGCTTTCCAAAAGTACGGTCGTAAGTCAGCAGGTTCTCCACAGTCCAATTAGTCGTTTCCGAGTGGTTCAGCGAAGCGGTGGACGGAGTGTCTGCCGTAGTGCTGTTGATGCCTTCGCCAGTGAACGATCCACCTTTAGTAGAACGATAGTTCAAACCCAGGTTGACACGGTATTTCAAACCTTCCATCCACGGGCATTTCACTTCGGCAAACAGGTTATTGTACGTACCGAAGCCTTCGGTCTTGCTCAGCCAACTGTCTTCCAATTCTTCCACAACGCCTCTGGTCAGTACAAATGACTCATCCTGACTGTTGTATTTCACGGTACGTTTCAATGTGCCGTCCGCATTATAGGGGTCGGCGATAGGAGACATGGAAAGTACACCATACAGTCCGATATTGGAACCTTTGGTGACGTTATAGTTGGTATTGTTCACCAGTCCGAAGCGGAAATATTTTCCCACACCCTGATCGAAAGAACCACGCAGAGAGTAACGGGTATAGTTCTGAGTAGGAATGACACCTTGATCCTTATAGTAAGCCGCGCCAAAGCTATAGCCTCCACCGTTGGTACCACCGGACACGCTGACATCGTGGCTGTTTACATAACCGTCTCGTAACATCAAGTCCTGCCAGTCAGTATCCACATCGTCCGACTCGTCCACCGAATTCTCGAACTTGCCTGCTAGTTTACGCATTTCGGCAAACTTGCTACCGTTCATCATGGGATATTTGGAAAATACCTTCTTCATACCTGCATACCCATTGTAAGTAAACCGGGCGGGACTACCCTGTGCCCCTTTGTGTGTAGTGATCAGGATAACACCATTGGCACCACGCGAACCGTAGATAGCAGTAGAGGATGCATCCTTCAAAATATCCATGCTCTTGATGTCACCGGGGTTGATATCGGACAAATTACCCATAAAGGGGATTCCGTCCAATACCACCAACGGGTCGTTACTGGCGTTCAACGAACGGGTACCACGGATACGGATCTGCATGGAAGCACCCGGTGCGGAAGAAGTCTGCGACATATCCACACCTGCCACGCGGTTCTGCAAAGCGTATGTAATATTGGTGGCAGGCATCTCACGCAGCTTCTCTCCGCCTACCGATGCAATAGATCCGGTCACATCACTCTTGCGGGCGCTACCGTAACCAATCACCACCACTTCTTCCAAAGCTTTGGAATCTTCCTTCAATGTAATCTTTAAAGAACTTTTTCCCGCTACCGAGATTTCCTCGTTCTTGTAACCGACAAAACTCACCACCAACACGGCGTTTTTCGATACATTCAATGCAAAGTTACCATCAAAATCGGTAATCGTACCGTTGGTAGTGCCTTTTTCCAAGACACTGGCTCCGATGATGGCTTCACCACTTGTGTCCTTTACTACACCTTTTACCATCACGCTCTGTGCAAATGCCCACAAAGGAATGAGACAGAATAGAAGCATCAGCCCCACCGGCCTAAAATTCATAGCATTTTTCATTAATACATTAATTTAAGTTATACAAAAAATCAAACAGTCATTTATTTTAAGGTAGCATACATGCCTATCGTTGTTCCAGTAAAGCCTCCGGCAGTGGCCGTTGACAGATACCCAGCGTCCACATTCCTGCACAACACGTACCACACACCTTCCTGGCGAGCATAGTAGAAATCATAATGTGTTCCGCGCGAAACCACCTTCAGGTCGGTAAGCACTCCTCCGTCGTCCAAGCGAACGGAAGCCAGCACCTTACTTTCCCCATCGCCTATCTGCCTGAGGGAAATACATTCACCTTGATCATCCCTGCCTACAGCTAGGAAATATTGATGCTTTTCGTCCTTGAACAACAATATGCCCGCTTGCTCCGCCTTGCTCTGCGGACAGAACAACATACGTGTGCTGCATTCGAACTTATGATGCTGCAACCGGCGGCATATAAAAGCCGGCACCTTCTTTTCGGAAGCACTGACTGAATCACATTTCAAAGTGAGATAACCCGGAGTCTGGGAAAGCGAGTAAAGTCCGGTAGCAGGAGCACGCAAAGTCATCCATTCCATACCCAATGTTTGTCCGTCGAAACCGTCATTCATTTCAAAGTTTCCGAAGGTGGCAGATTCGTCACGCTTCACTCCTTCGCGGCGAACAATGACTGGCACCAGATCATCCCCCTGCGTCATATAGGGGAAACCATCCTCACTCCACTTAACGGGCATCATAAAAGTCTCACGTCCTAAATTCTCGAACGTGTTGTTTATGGGACGGCAAGCCAGAAAGACTGCCCACCAATCCCCTTCCCGGGTTTGAACCAAGTCGGCATGTCCAGCGCACGTCACCGGATTAGGACGCTCCGCATCCAACTGACGCTGGGTCAGAATAGGGTTGTTCTTCCACGGTGTGAATTTGCCCGTCGGAGAATCACCACGGAAAATCACTTCCGAATGCCATCCGGCTGTTCCACCCTCGGCAGACATCAAGAAGTAGTTCCCGTTTATTTTATAAAGGTGCGGACCTTCAATCCAGATGGGCTTGTCCTCCGGACGAGCTCCCTTGTTCACCAGAATCTTGCGCGGCCCCACCGTCTTGTCCGCATTCACATCAAATTCCTGCACACGGATGGTACGATGTCCGCTGTATTCAGGCTTGTTGTCCGGCGCGTCATCATTATTGACAAGGTAGGCCTTCCCATCTTCATCGAAAAAGAAAGAGGGATCAATGCCTGTCACTTCGGGCAACATAATAGGATCAGACCATTCGCCAAAAGGATCTTGTGTCTTCACAAAGAAGTTTCCAACCCCTACATTGGTAGTAACCATATAATAAGTCTTGTTATGCGGGTTGTAGGATATGGCCGGGGCAAAAATCCCTCCACTTACGTGTTGCCCCTCCATGTTGACTAATTGAGAAGGACGATTCAAGATATGCCCCACCTGCTTCCAGTTCACCAAGTCCTTGCTGTGGAAAAGAGGCACACCCGGATAATAAGTAAAGGTGGAAACAGCCAGAAAATAATCACCTTCACCATTGGTGCAAATGCTGGGATCGGAATACCATCCCGGCAGAATGGGATTATAAAAATAATCATCTCCCGGAAGCGGATTGGAAATATAGACATCATCCTCACCTTTATAATTAAAGTAATCGAAAAGAGCGACAGACTTTCCTACAACTGGCAAATCATTTCCTTTCTTGATCGAACTACATGAGGTAAAAGAGGAGCCCAGCACCCCTAAAGCGATCAGCACGCCCGACCATCTTTTCAGCTTTTGTTTTTGTTTCATTGTCTTTCTAGTATTATAATTGACCAATTCCTTTACGGATTTCAGACGCAAATATAGAAAGTGTCGCCGAATATAAATTCTCTGCATGATACACGCATCTTTCGTAGAGTTACATCTTGCTTCAAACGTGTTACATGAATCTTTACTTGCGTTACAATACACACATAACACATTATATTACAACAAATTACATTCACACCACCAGACATTATATTTGAAGAGCACAGATATAAACAGACCGTTTGCAAGTTCCGGACAATGAACATAATTTCTGCAAACGGTCTGTTTGGACAATGCCCGGCAAAGTAACCGGTCCAATCTGTCCGAATGATGTATCACTGATTTATTTTCAGACAGATTCTATGGTCTTTATTTTCCCTTCCGCATCATACTCCAATTCGCATACCTTTAGGCTACGCAACCAAGTGGTTCCCCCCGAAGGGACACAATCGTGATGAAACAGATACCATTTTCCTTTGTATTCTACAATGGCATGATGAGTAGTCCAACCTACCACAGGCTGCAAAATAACCCCTTGATAAGTGAACGGACCATACGGATTATCTCCTGTGGCATAGCAAAGCAGATGAGTGTCTCCCGTAGAATAAGAAAAATAATATTTCCCGTTGTACTTGTGCATCCATGAAGCCTCGAAAAAGCGACGCGCATTGTCACCGGCACTCAACGGATGTCCGTGTTCATCCAGAATAACCAAAGGCCGCGGCTCTTCGGCAAACTGAAGCATATCGTCCGAAAGTTTTACCACACGTGAAGGCAAAGCCGGTTCACCATCAGCCGGAAAAGCCGCCCACTCCAATGCCTTGTTGTTGCGATAACGCTGAAGCTGTCCACCCCATAAACCGCCGAAATACATATAATAGTTCCCATTACCATCATCAAATACCGCCGGATCTATACTGTAGCTTCCACGCATGGGATCGGGCTGGGGAATGAACGGCCCTTCGGGGCAATCGCTCACCGCCACGCCGATACGGAAGATGTCGTTCCGGTCTTTCAATGGAAAATACATATAATAGTTCCCGTTTTTACAGGCCACATCACAATCCCACAACTGACGCCCGGCCCAAGGGACATCCGAAACTTTCAGTACGACTCCGTGATCAGTCACTGTTCCGTTCATCACATCTTCTGTAGAAAAGACATGATAGTCACACATGTCAAAATGATCACCATTGTCATTCTCCTCCACTCCGCTCTCGCGATCATGAGAAGGATAAATGTAAAGCTTTCCGTCAAAAACATGTACAGCAGGATCTGCCATATAGTCTCCGGGCACCAAGTATCTGAATTTCTTTTCCATATCGTTACGTTATTAAATGTTATGTTTTCCTATCAGTTCTTCCACAAAAGGTTTCGGCTGGCAATCACGGTCGAACAATAAAGGGTAATCCACACGTCCGGGCACAGGGAAATTATTCTTCCATGAGTCACCGTCCGTCACCCCCCACACTGTCACACGGGTAATGATATCCGAATGTTTCAGGAAAAGACCGAAAAATTCCTTCATCCGGTTATTCCATGCCACAGACACAGAGTCGGGCAAACCGTCGGGATAGGGATTCAAGGATTGTTTATAAGACACCGTATCCGAAATATTGGCTCCCATCCGTGCCGTGGGCAATGCACTCATATCCCATTCGGTTACCATCACCTTTACTCCGGTAGCTGCAAATGCCAGTATACTGGCTTCAAATTCGGACACTGACGGATAATCCATTCCCATGTGTCCCTGCATACCTACCGCGTCGATGCGCAGTCCACGGTCTTTCAGCATCTTTACCAATTCGACTACTTTGTCACGCTTAGCCTTCCCGTCCATGCCATAATCATTATAGTAAAGTTCGGCTTCCGGATCCGCTTCATGAGCATACTGAAAAATAAGCGGGATGTACTCTTCGCCTAATATCTCGTAAAAAGGAGATTTACGCCAGGAGCCGTCCGATTCAATGGCTTCATTCAATACATCCCAGCCCTTTATACGCCCTTTATAGTGCGTCACAATAGTCTGGATATGTTTTTTTATACGCTCCTTCAAGATGTCGGCACTTACTGTTTTTCCTTGTTCGTCCACACAGAACCAAGGTGCCAGCTGTGAATGCCAGATAAGGCAATGCCCGATAACAGCCATATCGTTCTCCTCGCCAAAACGAACCAACCGGTCCGCTTCCGTAAAATCAAAACGGTCTTCCTCCGGATGAATCACTTCGCATTTCATGCAATTCTCGGCCACAATGGAATTAAAATGACGTTTTACCACTTTCGAGGCGTAAGTATCCTGACCTGCTGCCTGACGTACATTCAACGCTACCCCCATCAGAAACTTGCCCGAAGCTGCTTCCTTCAGCGAAGGACCCGGCTCGACCTTCCGGTCATTGCCGCAAGCGGCCATTAATCCGGCAATGGCAGCCAATAATGTCACATATCTTATTTTCATTGTATAATTTTTAATTATTATATTTTTGCATAAACATTCAACATCAAAGTGTGGAATAAGGCTGAGTTTTCATTAGTCAAAAAGACCGTGTAGTATGTTTTACCCCACACTTTATACATCAGAAACCGGATAGTTCAATGGGCTTTTGAGACCCCGCATTCGCAATGATGGCTCACGATGTACAGATGTTGTTTTAATAAATCATTCAGACTATGACTTACGTTGGTATTGATGTCAGCAAGGTGACTTTCGTTGTTGCCTATTCGTCTGTAAAGACAAACAAGACGAGAACATTCAAGAATACCGTAAATGGCGTTCACGAGTTCGTCCAAACTATTTCAGCATCCGAACATAATTGCGTGCTGGAAGCTACGGGCAATTACAGCGCGTTACTCGTTTACCTGCTTTCAGAGGCAGGCATTACCATCAGCCTTGAAAATCCGTTGAAGATAAAGAACTTCGCCCGTGTCATGCTCACCGTTACCAAAACGGATGAGATTGATGCACGCCTGATAGCACTTTACGGAGAGAAGATGCAACCTGCGCCATACAAACTTCGCAGTGATGCAATCCTTGTCCTCAAGCAGAAACGGACGGTGCTGCGCCAACTCAAGAAGCAACTTGTAGCCACACGCAACCTCAAAGGCTCGATGGAGGTCCTTCCATTCTTTGACCCCAAATGCAAGAAAACCATCGAAAAGACGATTACATTTCTTGAAAAGCAAATCAAAGAGATGGAAGAGGAACTCGCTTCATTGGCACAAGGTGAATACAAGAAACAGATGGACCTGCTCACCTCCATCAAAGGCATCGGTGTCACGCTGGCAGCTCCGCTTATTGTAGCCACCGGCAGATTCTCTTACTTTGATAATGCCAAGCAACTGACCCGCTACTTGGGCTTGTCACCTACTTACCAACAATCCGGTACGTCAGTCAATGTCAAAGGCCACATCAACCGAAACGGGGATTCAAGCCTCAGAAGCCAACTTTATGTAGCCGCATTCTCATCGCTCAGGTGCAATACCGAGTGTAAGGCATGTTTCGACCGTCTCAGATCTAACGGCAAGCCCGGCAAGGTGGTGGTTATTGCGGTCGCCAACAAACTTGTGAGGCAAGCCTTCGCTGTCGTCACGCAAGGGAAACCCTATGTCGATGGATTCAAATCCGAAAAGCCATAACAGCTCCTGCGGAGGGAACGCCATGCGGCAAGGGACTGAGCACACAGCCCCGACGAGCTTTTCATGCACGATAACTTGCATGATTATGCTAATTATCGTTAACCGTATTCAGTTTTTATATTATAGTTCATATTACAAAGTTTTTAAGGTAAATAACTTGTTCTTTTTCATTAATAACCGGCCTTACTGCGACGGTCAGCAAGTTCCGCCTGCATCTGTTCGTTGTATTTTTTTGTAATAGGATAGAAGCATAAGGCAGCTACTCCCATTCCAAATATCATAGCCGGAATCAGACTGGAGGAAAGTACAATCCCCCTTATAGCCGTACCGCTTTGCTCTGCCCCGATACCGGACACATACCCAAATCCTGAAAGCAGAAACCCTAGGATGGCCCCACCGATACCCAGCCCGGCCTTCAAGGCAAAAACTACACCAGCAAACACAAAACCTGTGGCGCGACGGTAATTTTTATATTCTGAATAGTCGGCTACATCGGCAATCATCGCCCACAACAAAGGTACAGTCGGCGCGTATGCCAGACTCTTCAGGAAATTCAATACAAACATCGTTTCCACATCCGCTTTTCCCGGAAAATAGAACAAAGCTGTAAAAATGGCAGTAAGTGAGAGGCAAACAATAAAAACGCGTTTCTTACCATAACGGTTTGCCAAAAAGCCGGACAAGAAAATCACCCCAAAGAACTGGACAAGTGCTCCCAACATATTAAATACTCCAAATCCTACCTCGTATGCCTTATCGGAAGAATTGACTACCAGCCCGAAAGCATTCAACACAGCATACCCCGCGCTGCCATCTGTTTCCATTGCCACTAATCCCAGACGGTCAAGAAAGGCATACAATGCTCCGGCATCCACATAATTCTCAAAATAATAGTTCATGGCACTACCCCACATGGCAAGCGTAATAAAAATGAAAAGCGTAAGTATGAACATAGCCCGCCAAGGAGCACTTCCAAATACATCCTTTATATCCTGAAGCGTATCTGTCTTTTGACTGGCAGGCGGCTCTATGCGCTCACGAGTTGAAAAGAAAGTAATGACCAGAAAAACGAACCCGATACAAGCGAACAAAGAGATAGTACATAACCAGCCATGCGCTTTGTCTCCACCATCCGAAAACTTGCTTACCAAAGGGAGCGTAAGTCCCTGCACCACAAACTGGGCAATGGTAGCCGCCACAAAACGAATGGAAGTGATACTGGTACGTTCCTTTATATCACCGGACATCACTCCGCCCAAAGAAGCATACGGCGTATTGTTAAAAGAATAAAGGCTCATCAGCAAGGTATAAGACAACGTAGCATACAATGCTACCAGCCCTTTATCTTCAATGCCCGGATTATAGAAAGCCAACACATAGAAAACCATGAAAGGCAACGCAGTCCAAAGCACCCACGGACGATATTTCCCGAAACGTGTCTTGGTGCGGTCACTCAATAATCCCACTGTAGGATCGACAAAGGCATCCGTGATACGCGCCACCAACATCACCGTACCGGCAATGGCACCTTCCAGACCGAATATGTCCGTATAAAACTTTGTCTGATAAATCATCATCATCTGGAAGACCAGATTAGCCGAGCAATCCCCCAGGCTGTAACCGATTTTCTCGGCCATCGAAACTTTTTGACTTTGTGTATTCATGGTTATTACATTAAAATATCTTCCATAAAAAGTAATTCCATCCATTGGCTAGAATTACTTTACGCCTATTGAAAACAAAAATGAGCTAAACAAAATGTTGTCCCTGCTCCAATCTTTAGAATCTTATTCCAGACGAAACAAAAGTACACAAAGCTTTATGATTCCTGTAATCACAATGATACACGCATCTTTACAGGCAGAACAGACGTGCTCCGCCTGTAACATTTTTCTTTGATGATGTTACATCAAGGTCTATTTACCTGATAATTAAACAGAACGGGGGGCTGCCCAACATTGAACAGCCCCCCGTTTCCCGACAAACAGCATTCAGCGTTTCTCGTAATACTTCACCCAGTCCACCCACATTTCCACAGGCAACTCTTTCGGATCCACAGCACCAACCCATGAGCCACCCAACTGCATATCTATCAATAAATAGTAAGGTTGATAGAAAGGGAACTGCCCTTCCTTGTCCGTATCAATGCGCGGA
The DNA here is from genome assembly GCF_000012825.1 of Phocaeicola vulgatus ATCC 8482. Taxonomy (GTDB): domain Bacteria; phylum Bacteroidota; class Bacteroidia; order Bacteroidales; family Bacteroidaceae; genus Phocaeicola; species Phocaeicola vulgatus. Next base: position 64,766 of record NC_009614.1, read on the forward strand.
TAAGTATAGGTATGACGATGATTGACAGCAAACACCAGACTATCCGGATAAATATCTACCGAATAGATATTGTATTCCTCAGGATTTATCTTATTGATGCCTCCGTGAGGCGGATTATCCTTTATACCTAATATATGCGTATAATATGAATGAGTAGTCTGATAAGCAATACGATCATGGTTCAACCGTTCCATAATATCAATCTCTCCTCCTTTGGGCCACTCCGCTTTTTCGGGAAGCATCCATATAGCCGGCCATGCCCCCTTAGCGGCTTGCAATCTGGCACATACTTCTACTCTTCCGCCCGTAAACAGTTTCTTTCCTTTGGTATATACACCACCGGTCAGATAAGGAGCCGTATCATTTTTCTGAGTATGATTGGCTATTCCACGAAGTATCAGATTCCCATCCTGCATAGCATAACATGAATCATAATAAGACATATAGTTGTTCCAATCGGATGTTCCGCGAGGTATCTTAGTCCATACCGATTCGTCAAAACTGTTTTTTTGATCAAAGTCCTCCACCCATACCAGCTTCCATTCTTTACTTTTAACCGATGTCTTACAAGCACTCATCAAACAAACCAGCCCCATGCAGGCCCAAACAAATAAAAGGCTTTTTCTCATAGTATTTAACGTGAGTTCGAAATAAGAATAAATATATTTCACTTATAATTAGAAACATAGCGATAAAAGTATTAAATTTATAGTGCTGAATTATAACATTTAAACGATTACCACTATGTTTCCAGAGTCTAAAGTTACAGAGATTTATTGTATGGCCGATGATTTTTGCAAGGAATTTACATTGCAACAGGAAAAATATATGATTAAGGATATGAAGACCATGCATCGTAACAAACCCAACCGTATGAGTGATGCAGAGATTATGGTTATTCTAATCCTGTTTCACTCCGGTGGTTTCCGTTGTTTCAAGCATTACTACAAGGAGTATGTCTGTAAACATCTGAAACACCTTTTTCCTCGTCAGGTTTCTTATAACCGTTTTGTGGAACTGGAGAAGGAAGTATTGCTTCCCATGACCATATTCATCAAAAGAGTACTGCTGGGAACTTGTACCGGCATCAGTTTCGTTGATTCCACTCCCTTATGTGTATGTCGTAACCAAAGAATCTTGATTCATAAGACATTTGAAGGGCTTGCCGAGCGTGGAAGATGTTCTATGGGATGGTTCTTCGGATTCAAGCTGCATCTGATAATCAATGACAAGGGTGAAATCCTCAATTTCATGTTCACGCCTGGAAACGTGGATGACCGGGAACCGTTGAAACAGGGTAGGTTTCTGGAAAACATCAAAGGAAAACTATGTGCAGACAAGGGATATATAGGTCAGGCTCTGTTTGAAAACCTTTTCCTTAATGGCATACAACTTGTTACTAAAGTTAAAAATAATATGAGGAACTCACTGATGAGTATTGCCGACAAGATTTTGCTAAGAAAAAGAGCCTTGATTGAAACGGTCAATGACGAACTGAAGAACATCGCACAGATTGAACACTCAAGACATCGTTCATTCAGTAACTTTATAGCCAACTCCTTGTCGGCTATCGCGGCATACTGCTTTTTTGAAAAGAAGCCCGCCATTGACGTAAAGTTTGTCAATGACGGACAACTTGCTATTTTTTGATTTTATTTCGAACTCACGTTATTTATTTCTATCTGATTAAAAAACAATGCCGTATCAAACGAAATATAATCTCATTCAATACGGCTAATTATCTATTAATAATGTATTTATTTCGCCAGGCTATAAACCACATCCATTATCTTCTGGCCTATTTCATCTGCCGCCTCCATGGTTGCAGCCTCAGAATACACACGGATAATAGGTTCGGTATTACTCTTACGCAAATGTACCCACTTGTCCGGGAAATCTATTTTCACACCGTCTATGTCGTTTATCTCTTCATCCTTATACAGTTCCTTCACCTTGGCCAGAATAGCGTCCACATCCGTTTCCGGAGTCAGATCAATGCGATTCTTGGCAATGAAATAAGGAGGATAAGTAGCACGCAGTTCACTGACTTTCTTCCCTTCATGCGCCAAATGGCTCAGGAATAAAGCAATTCCCACCAATGCATCACGTCCGTAATGACTTTCAGGATAGATTACTCCACCATTTCCTTCACCTCCAATCACAGCATGAGTCGCTTTCATCTTGGTAACCACATTCACTTCCCCTACAGCCGAAGCATTGTATTCACAGCCATATTTACGGGTCACATCGCGCAAAGCACGGGTAGAACTCAAGTTAGAAACGGTATTTCCGGGAGTATGTTTCAATACATAGTCTGCCACGGTCACCAATGTATATTCTTCGCCATACATTTTTCCATCCTCACAGATCATAGCCAGACGGTCAACATCCGGGTCTACAACGAAAGCCACGTCACAACCGCCTTTGGCCATCAATCCCATAATGTCCCCCAGGTTCTTTTCCAAAGGTTCCGGGTTATGCTGAAAATCACCGGTCGCTTCACAATAAAGCTTTTCTACATGCTTCACTCCCAACCTTTCCAACAATTCAGGAAGAATAATACCGCCAACTGAATTAACGCAATCTATAGCTACACGGAAATTGGCCTTACGGATAGCATCCACGTCTACCAGTTTCAAAGCCAAAACACTATCTATATGTTTCTGATTGTAGGTATTGTCTTCGCGATAACTTCCGATGTGGTCTATATCGGCAAACTCAAACGCTTCCGCTTCTGCTATACGCAGCACTTCATTTCCTTCTTCCTTATTCAGGAATTCTCCATGCTCATTCAGCAACTTCAAAGCGTTCCATTGTCTGGGATTGTGGCTGGCAGTCAAAATAATGCCACCGCACGCTCCTTCCATGGTTACAGCCAGTTCTGTAGTCGGTGTAGATGCCAGTCCGATATTCACCACATCAAACCCCATTCCCATTAAAGTACCGCATACCACGTTCTTCACCATCTCACCGGAGATACGTGCGTCACGTCCTACTACAATTTTATTACTCTTTACTGTGGTTGTTTTACGTATCAGCGTTGCATAAGCTGATGTAAATTTCACTATATCCAGCGGGTTCAAACCTTCCCCCACGTGCCCACCAATGGTTCCACGAATTCCGGATATTGATTTAATTAATGTCATCGTGCTAATTGATAAGTTATTTCATAGTAACAAGGATAGACAGAAGCAGAAGCGTCAGACTGTCCTTCACTGTGAGGTACAATCAGTCTGATCTTAGAACGACCGGAAATCTCCCTGCCGACCTTTATGTAATTGAATGGAATCAACCATCCTGAAGGTACATAAGGTGTACCCCAAACTGTATACATTATACCGGAGGTGAATGTAGCTGAAAAAGATTTTCCGCTTTTTGTCAGCATCATAGCATCCGGATAAACCATTTGAGAATTCCCATAGTCTGTATTCCAAGACAAAGAATCTATTCCATCCGAAGTAATCTGTTCCTCCACATACCGGACCAGAATCTCATAACGACCGTCTTTCAAACGCTCTCCGTTTCCCTCTTCCACAATCTGCATATAAACACCTGTTTCCGAGAAAAGGACAAACTGGTTTTCATCCACATTGGTCGTAGAATCCTGTTCCTGGAACTGTTCAAAGCTGATCACATTGATATCTTCCCGTTCAATAAATCGTTTGATAGCTTCTCTCTCTTCTTCTTTCATTTCAGCATAGGTCTTTCCATTATTGCAAGACTGGAAGACCAGCCCTAAAAGAAACACAGATGCGAACAATATACCTAATTTCTTCATTCTAAGTTCTGTTATTTTCGGGCAAAATTAATAAATAAGCCCCTAACTTTTATATTGTTTGTATGCAATTATACTAAAATAACTATTTTTTTGCCAGAAGCAGTTCCTCGTACTTCACCAAAGCCTGTTTAAACAGGTCGATGGCTTCATCCATTGTTCCATAAAACTCCCCACCGGATGCATTCAGATGACCACCTCCATTAAAAAACTCGGCAGCCACTTTATTACAAGGGAAAGCACCTACAGAACGCAGAGATACCTTTATCATATTCTTTTCCGTATCCTCACGCAAGAATACGGAGAAAATAATATTCTTTATGGAAAGTGGAATATTCACAAACCCTTCCGTATCTCCTTTTACATACTGGAATTTACTTTGCTCCTCTTTTGTCAGCCAAACCAATGCCGAATTGAACTGAGGAAATACTTGCATCTTGTCGTACAGCACATATCCCATCAGGCGTAAACGCCCTTCAGAATACGTATTATAAACTTTACGATAAATCTCATCCTTATCAATGCCTTTCGAAAGCAGTTCGCTGATAATGAAATAAATCTCACGGTCATTAGAATTATAAGTAAAGCCACCTGTATCGGTCATCATCCCCGTATAAATACATTCAGCACCTTCCTTGGTGATATCCTCAAAATACCCCAGACGGCATATCAACCGGAAAACCAATTCCGATGTAGAAGATATTTCAGGATGAGAAATAATGATTCTACAAAAGGCTTCCGGATTAAGGTGATGGTCAATCATCATTTTGCGTGCCGGCGACTGAGCCACAGCATCCGCCATCGCATCAATACGAGACAATGCATTGAAATCCAGACAGCAGATCACATCCGCCTCATTCAGCAGCTTATTGGCAAATTCAGTATATTTATCGTACCGGATTATATCCTTGGCTCCCGGCATCCATCTCAGAAAATCCGGAAAAGCATTGGGAACAATGACATTCACCGTCTTTTCCTGTGATTCCAAAAAATGCCATAATCCTAACGAGGAGCCAATGGCATCACCATCCGGTGACACATGGGTAACAATAACTATTTTATCAGCTCTTTCAAACCATTTTTCGGCATGGTCTATATTAGCCTGTGCAATTACTTTTGATAACATATTCAATCTTTTTCTTTTGAAATGGCAAATTTACAAATTAATTCTTTATTCACAGAAGAATACGGTAAGAACCTTTCGGAGACATATCAATATAATCCAATCCCAAACCTCTACACTCGTCCTTTAACAAATTCAATCTATACCCACCGAGCGAAGCATCCAGTATAACCTTCCTTATTTTAAATATTTTTTGTAATGGAGCAATTTTTCCTTTAAAACCTTTACACAAGTACATATAATCAATATCCAACAAACTATCAACCGATCTGCTCCGCCAGCGGTTATCCACCAAAACACATATATTCATACCTTTATAATGATAAATGCTATCCTGTTGCCAAACATCTTTTTGAGGGGAAACTTTTACTTGCGAATGGGCCAGGATTAACTGAAAAGACTCCTCTTTCATATAATATAGACAACCTGAAAATCCTATAAAAAGATTGATTCCACACAAAACAGTAATCAACGATTTCCGTGAAGGAGATAACAGATAAGATAATACCACAAACAATAATACATAAAGAATACCAACCTGAAGCAAAGACAAATGTATATCGCCGGAATGTGATACAGGCAAATCCCCCACCCATTGCATACTGTCATTCAGCAACCGCAACACCCCGTTCAATCCTTTTACCACCCATATATGCAATACCGTAAAAGGAGACAAGACAAAACTTGCTACCGTTCCATAAATTATAACAAGCACTAAAGGTGCCACTATCAGATTGGCCGGTAAAAAATAAACAGGAAAATAAGCGAATTTATAAATAACCACGGGAGCTGTCCCTAACTGTGCCGCCAGCGAAACTGCCACTATCCCCCAAATATAACGAGGTACAGGGTGACGCACCCGCCAATACCGGGAAATGACAGGATAAATAAACAAAATTGAAAGTACAGCCAGAAATGACAACTGGAACCCGGTATCAAAAAGATAAAAAGGATTGTAAAGCAGCATAAAGAATGCCGCTACAGACAAGGTATTCAATGACAAAGTCCGTTCTCCTGCCGCACGCGCCGCTGTCATTAACATACACATCACCACCGCCCGTATAACCGAGGGAGGCAAGCCCACTAAAAAAGCAAATGTCCATAACAACAACACAATAATGCCACACTTTACCCATCGCAGCAGGCAACTTCTATCCAGCGGACGCAATATCCAACACAATAATCCCCACAAAACAGCTATATGCATTCCTGACAAAGCCAAGATATGGCTCACTCCCGCCACTTGATAAGTTTCACGTAAATCCTCACTCAGTTCCTCTTTATAGCCAACAGTCAAAGCCGACAATACGGCAAATTCATCTCCCGAGAATCCCCACTTCCGATAACTGTCCAGTATTTTCTCTCTCCATACACCTGCCCGCTGTTTCCATGTCAATGCCGATTTCTTGCCTGTCCATTGCCAATACCCCGGAAAGATTACGGCCGTTCCGCTAATTTGCTGTCTGAAAAGATAAGCCGCATAATCAAATTCTCCCGGAATCACCTCTCTTTCAGGAGTCGAGATACGTGTATAAAAGTTCAAATGGTCTCCACATCGTAAATTTACAGAAAGACTATCTTTCATAATATAAACTAGTATCATACGATTAACAGGAACCATCCCCCTCTCAGACATTTCTTTATCTATCCGCAATTTACAGAGATATGTTTTGGCCTTTTCTTGCGGAACATCCACTATCACCCCTTGATACATATTCTTCCCTGATGACCATTCATAGTCCACCCGTTGCCATTTTTGCTGTAGCAACAATGCCCCTACACAAAATAGAAACATAAAAACCATGCCTCCAAATAACCATCGGGAAAGGTAGCCTTGCCATTTCATCAATACAATCAAGCCAATCAAGCACCCCAATATTCCCGTGCCAGAAACAAGCACAGGCAAGGCGCCTTGAAAAAAATGATCGGATACAAAAATTCCGGCGACTAGAGGTATAGTCAACCGGAACATGGAACAAAGCTTTACAGCCGCTATATTTCGCACTTTGTTTTTAAGCTCAAAGAGATTTCAACCGATGTATCATGTCTGACATATCAGGAGCTTTGAACACAGCATTTCCTGCCACCAGCACGTCCGCTCCAGCCTCTACAAGCTGTCTGCCGGTTTCCAGGTTCACTCCCCCGTCAACCTCTATCAATGCCTGCGAACCTGTATTCGTTATCAATTCACGTAATTCCCTCACCTTATCCAGGGTATGTACAATAAATTTCTGACCACCAAAACCGGGATTCACACTCATCAGCAACACCATATCCACGTCACGGATAATATCGGCCAACATAGCTACAGGAGTAGAAGGATTCAATGTGACAGCCGCTTTCATTCCGGCATCCTTTATCTGTTGCACCACTCTATGCAAGTGTACACAGGCTTCATAATGCACATTCATCATCATTGTTCCCAAATCTTTCACTTCTTTAATGAATTTCTCGGGATTAACAATCATCAAATGTACATCCAAAGGTTTTTCAGACAACTCGGCTACATATTTCAATACAGGAAAACCAAAAGAAATATTCGGTACAAACACACCATCCATTATATCAATATGCAGCCAGTCGGCATCACTACGATTTATTTGTTCTATATCTGCCTGTAGATTAGCAAAATTGGCAGACAACAAAGAAGGGGATATCAGAGGTCTATTCATGGTTCACTGTTCTTATTCTTTTTATACAGAACAAAGATAACCATATTTTATATAAGAACAGTGAAAAAGTTCATTTTATTTCGGCAAAGTAAACCGCACACCCAACTGTATATTAAAATTAAAAGGATGTTCCTTGCGAATCGTATTTACATTACTGCCGTCATCAAAGTAATAAACAACTCCCGGCTCCGCATAAATACCCAATTTCTCCGTAATCTTAAACTGCGCACCTGCCGCTGCGGACAAAGACCATTGCAAAGGTTTCACTTTGACATTTTCCTCCCCTCCCGAAAACTGTTCATCTTTTCCTGCATTTGATGTAGAAACACTGCCGATAATGCTCCGCTTTCCAGACACACATTTTTCTACCGCTCCACCTGCCGAGGCATACACTTCAAACCGCTTGTTACTCCATATATTCCGGTTCACTTTCAGAGGAATACCCACATAATGCAGTTTCTCTTCCCAACCATAATTGTTTTTTTCGGTTCCCGAACGTGTTTCGGATGAAAGCTGGGTATAAGTCACCCCGGTTTCTACAGCCCAATCATCACTTAAATCAAAACGAAGGGAAGCTCCAAAAGTAACAGGCATACGATATTTTATATCAGACTGCGCATCCTTTCCTTCCGACAAGTTATTGAACTGAACCAGCTTATCAATTTCAGCCCTTGTTTCCACTCCATAAGCGCTATTCATTGTTGCATTCCTTGTGCCATTAGGCAAAGGCAAATATCCATCCATACTAGTCGAGGATGAAAAGGTTCCATTACCGGTAGAAAGTCCTACCGACCAGTTTCTGTCCTTCTTTCTATGAGGAGCCACGTAAGCGTAATTCGTTTTGGCAGCCGAATAGGAAGATCTGCCGGCCTGTTTCTGCTGTTTTTGTTCCACTATAACAGATTCCTCTTTCTGCTCTTCAATATAATTTTCCTCTATTTGTATCTCTTCCACCTCTTTATTTAGCAAAACCTCCTGTTCGGCAGCCAATGCCTCTGCCTTAGCAACCCCACCAACTTTTACATGTTGTTTTTTCCCAGAGCGGGCAGCAGGAACTACCAAGGCCATAGGTTGCTCAGGAGTGATTGATCCCGGCACCAACTCATCGGGTTCGTGCATTACATTCAACTCTGCCGACTGTTTCTCCAAATAGTTTGCAGAAGGTGACTGCCAAAACCATACGGTCAATGAAGACACAACCACTAACAAGGCAACAGCTGCTACAGCCTGCCAGCGGCGCCACATCGGAATTACTTTCGGAACCGTATCCAGTTCCTTTTCCAACTGTTCCCAAAGATCAGCAGGAGCCGGTTCCGAATAGCCCTCCATCCGGGTGCGGAAATTTTTTATCCATTTATCTTTTTCTTTCATTCCTATATCCTCTTTCTATAATCATTTATTTTTTTCATCAATAAGGTTTTGGCTCTGTATAATTGAGATGATGAAGTATGTTCTGTAATTCCTAGCATTTCAGCAATCTCCTTATGTCCCTTTTCTTCTAATACATATAAATTAAAGACCGTTCTATATCCATCCGGAAGCTCTTTAATGAATTGCATTAAAACAGATTGGGGTATTTGCTCAAAATCATCCTCATCTCCATCTATCACATCGGGCAACTCTTCGACTATCACTTCCTGATTTGTAGAAGCTTTCTTGCGAAGATAGCCCAGTGCTTCATTTACCATAATACGTGTCAGCCATGCTTTCAATGACCCCTCTCCTTTATAAGTAAACTGACTGAATGAACGAAATATATTCAAAAATCCATCATGTAAGACATCCTGTGCCACTTCCCTATCACCTGTATAACGAACACAAACGGCCATCAATTGCCCGGCATAACGCTCATACAATTGCTTGCGTGCAAGGTTATCACCCTTGCCGCAACGTTCCACCAATTCTGTTTCATTCATTGTTTGTGACACTTCTTTATTGGATAAATGATAAGACTGCAAAAATACTGCATCCGGAAGAATAAAATTTTTGCTTAAGCAGATTTAACATTTTTACAAGCAGTAAACTTACTATCTTCGCATTTAAGCCATAGAAACAATTCTAGAAACAGAGAATATGAGAAAATATAAAGCGACAGTTATTGTTATAATTATGGTAATGCTGATTCCATTTATACAATCTTGCCTGGATGACTATGATGATGACATCTACGACATGCAGGCAGGAATGCCTTTTAACGCCGCTTTAGCAACCGTAGTGACCCCCAGCGAAATACCCGGTGAAGCAATGATAGAAAGCGATAATGATGGAGTAGCATACGTAGTGAATCCCGATAAATTAACACGTTTTGAAACAAATAATCCGGGGCAACGTATTTTTTATACCTATATAAATGCAGACAATCCGACCGGAGATGCAAGTAAGAAAGGACCTTTTATTTCTATAGATTACTTGCAGAAGATTTTAACCAAACGAATGGATACATTAAAAGAAAATGAGGAAGATATTTACGGACATGATGGAATCAACCTCATCACTCCCATTATGGGTAAGACACACCTGACCCTTATGTTCCAAATATTAGGTTTCAACTCTAATATCAAACATCGGATCAGCCTTGTAGCCACAGAAGGAACTGTTCCTGACGCAAACGGATATATGGCCGTAGAATTACGCCACAATGCCGAAGGTGACAGACAGGAATATCCGAGTTCCGGTTATGTATCCTTCCCTTTATTGGATGTTCCCGGATATAAAGAGGGTAAGCTACAAGGATTTAAAATAAAAATGAATACCATTAACAATGGCGAAGAAACCGTTACAGTAAGTTATAATAAAAGTAAATCTACAAACTTTCCGTTCATACAGAAAGGTATATCCAACACAAAAATTAAATGATTCTTAACAACTCCTTGTCTTATTGTAACGAAAAGGCTGTATCCGAAAATCTTTCGATACAGCCTTTATCATTTATTCTACCTTATTATTATCCGAAGTTCTGTAGCCTCTCAAAAAATCAGCCACATTCATACGTTTCTTTCCTGCCAGCTGCAAAGTAAGCACATTAATAAAACCATCTTTTACAGCCACCTGAAAATAGGTCTTCATATCCGTACGGATATCGCCTATATTCATCTCATGGGAAGCAAAAACTTTCTCCGTTTCATATATTTTTAAAACCTGACGTGTTCCATCAGCCACACACAGTTCGGTCCATGCAGCCGGATAAGGAGACAGCCCGCGAATAAAGTCATAAATCTGCTTCACACCTTTATTCCAGTCTATACGGCAAGTTTCTTTAAATATTTTCGGTGCCGGACGCAACTCCGTTTCCTGCCGGATCAAACTTTCCTGAGGAACAGGTTTCACACTTCCATTCAAAATAGCATCCACGGTTTCCAAAACCAAATCTCCCCCCAAATACATCAGCTTATCATGTACTATTTCCACATTATCCGTATCAGCAATAGGAACGCGCACCTGTTGGATAATCTCACCGGTATCTATCTCATGTTTCAAGAAAAAAGTCGTAATACCAGTTTCCGTATCTCCGTTTATCACCGCCCAATTTATAGGAGCAGCTCCTCTATATTGAGGTAATAAAGATGCATGCAAGTTAAATGTGCCCAAACGCGGCATATTCCATACTATTTCGGGAAGCATACGGAAAGCAACTACAATTTGTAAATCGGCTTGTAAAGACCGGAGTTCCTCTATAAAAGCCTCATCCTTCAATTTCTCCGGCTGAAGTATCCTCAGACCTTGAGAAACAGCATATTCTTTCACCGGACTAGGTTGCAGCACACTGCCATGTCGTCCCATCGGTTTGTCGGGCATAGTTATCACACCTACTACATTATAGCCTCCTTCAACCAATCTTTTCAGGCTCTCCACCGCAAAATCGGGAGTACCCATATATACGATCCGCAAATCTTTCTTTTCCATATACTTACATTATTTAATCTTCAGAGAAATCAACCAACACCTGCCGGTACGAATTAAATATTTTGGACTTGGAAACAAACCCTTTGTATTTTCCCTCTTCATTAATCACAGGCAGGTTCCAGGCCTTTGTATCATCAAACTTCTTCATCACTTCTTCCATTGAATCAGTAACATTGATCCGTGCCGGAGGAGAAATCATAAATTTTTCCACCTTGAAACGATGGTATAATTCCTGACGGAACATAATATTACGGATATCATCCAATACCACAATGCCCAAAAGTTCTCCATTGACATCCACTACCGGAAACAAATTGCGTTTAGCCTGCGAAATGACTTTAACCATTTCACCTAAATCCATATCAGGACGCACTTTCTCAAAATCAGTTTCAACCACACTGTCAATATTCATCAGAGTCAATACGGCCTTGTCTTTATGATGCGTTATCAATTCACCTTTCTTAGCCAAACGCATAGAATAAATACTATGCGGCTCGAATATCATAATGGTAAGATAAGAGCTGACAGATACCATCATCAGCGGAAGGAACAAATCATACCCGCCAGTCAGTTCTGCAATCAGAAAAATACCAGTCAGCGGAGCATGCATTACTCCCGACATCAATCCCGCCATTCCCAACAAGGCAAAATTTTTCTCCGGGATATAAGGACCTACATGCAGTTCATTACAGAAATGAGCGAAGATAAACCCGGTGATACACCCCAAGAACAAACTGGGAGCAAAAATTCCCCCGCAACCACCACCGCCATTCGTTGCACTGGAAGCAAAGACTTTGAAAAGTACAATCATGGCCAAATAAACGAGTAACAAATTATCGAACCCATAAAAGATAGAGTTATTCATTACTGTATTCCAGTCATGATTGGTTACGCCATTCAGCAATAAATTAATAGTATCATATCCTTCACCATACAATGGAGGAAACAAGAAAATCAATATGCTCAGCATTGCACCGCCTATAGCCAGCTTGATATACGGATTACTATATCGACGAAATATATTCTCCACAGAATTCATAGCCCGCGTAAAATACAAAGAAACCAACCCGCACGCAATGCCTAACAGAATTGCCGAAGGAATGCGCTCCATCAGAAACGGTTCATCCATATGGAACTTGAACATGGCATCGGGACCGGTAAGAATATAAGAAACAGTAGCTGCCGTGACACAGGAAACAAGAAGAGGCAACAATGATGCCATCGTCAGATCAATCATCAAGACTTCCAAAGTAAAAACCAAGCCTGCAATAGGAGCCTTAAAAATACCGGCCACAGCACCTGCCGCACCACACCCCACCAACAGCATCAGGGTCTTATGCTCCATCTTGAATACACTTCCCAAATTAGAACCGATAGCCGATCCGGTCAGCACAATCGGAGCCTCTGCACCTACGGAACCACCAAAACCGATAGTAATGGCACTGGCTATCACAGACGACCATGTATTATGCCGCTTGATGCGGCTTTGGCGACGGGATATGGCATATAATATTTTCGTCACCCCATGACTGATGTCATCTTTCACAATATAACGAATGAACAATCCGGTAAGAAAAATACCAAAAACCGGATACACCAAATACAACCAGTTGACTCCTGTAGAATCAAAATTTTCAGTCAGAAATTCCTTGATCCATTCTACTAGAAACTTCAGAAACCATGCGGCCAATGCCGTAAAAATACCAGCAAGAAAACTTAATATAAGAATAAAGTGTTTCTCTTTTATCTTCTTTTCGCGCCATAAGATAAAGCGCTGTAACCAACTTTTCTTATTTTCGTCTATAATTGCGTCCATTCCTTTTTTTACTCTCTAATAATCTTCACTTCTCCCCCTTTACCCAGTTTGATAATGCTGGATGGTTTGGGATGCCCCACTTCATCTTGTCTATACTCCACAATATAGTCTACAGCTTGTTTTACTTCTTCACTGATTTCACTGAAGTTGGCAGGTGAAGGCTGACCGCTGATATTGGCAGAAGTCGACACAATAGCTTTACGAAACCGGAAACAAAGTTGTTTGGAGAATTCCTCAGCCGTAACACGAATACCTACACTGCCGTCCTCAGCCAGCAAATTCTCAGCCAGATTACGTGCCCCATCATAAATAATAGTCAATGGTTTTGTGGTAAACTCAATCAAATCCCAAGCTACCGCAGGTACATCACTAACATAAAAATTTACTTTTACCGTACTGTCCACCAATACAAGCATCGCCTTACTGTCAGCACGCTTCTTTATATCATAAACTCGTTTCACCGCCTCCGGATTAGTTGCATCACAACCTATTCCCCAAATAGTATCAGTAGGATAAAGAATCACTCCTCCCTTCTGCATCACTTCACAGGCTCTCTTCAAATCCTCTCTAAAATCTCCGTTCATATCGTTTTTTATTATTTGGTTCTCATTTTAACAAGTTGCAAATGTAGCAAATCCTCTTGATAATGACGAGTTAAACCCGAAAAAAAGATACCTTGATTGTTTTCCGAAACAGTCAAGGCATCTTGTCCACACAATAAGGATACTAATTCTCCCTTTATCTTCTATTTTAAAACAAAGTATTCGTATCCTCCACCAGCCTGCCCATAGCCCAAGCCGCCCGGATATTCAGTTCTCTATCCAAAATCAACACATCGGCATCCATATCTTTCTGCAATGCCCCCTTCCGGTCATCCACTCCCATAATCCGTGCCGGAGTTTCAGAAGCCATCCGCACGGCATCGGCCAGCGGAATACCAGCTTTTACCATTGTCCGTACCAATACATCCATGGTTGCTATGCTACCTGCCAATGAAGAATGATCAGCCATTTTGCATACACCATCTTCTATAATCACATTAGGATCTGTTATTTCCATTCCATCAGCAGCGGCATATGCCAAAGCATCCGTAACCAAACAAGTTTTTTCCACTCCCTTCAACTTATAAGCCAACCGAAGAATAGTAGCAGGTAAATGGATACCGTCGGCAATCAATTCAATGGTCATTCCGTCTGTCAGATAAACACTTTCCACTGTCCCTTCGTATTTATATTCACGACATTTATGGAATCCCGGCATACCGTTATAGAAATGGGCAGTATGAGTAAACCCAGCTTCAAACGCAGCTTTTATCCCCTCGTATTCCGATTCTGTATGTGACACAGCCACTAATATACCTTTTGATTTCAAATAGCGGGCAAATTCCAACGCGCCCGGAAGTTCAGGTGAAGCGTCCCAACGCTTGATGCAGTCAGTACTTTCCAATAAAGAAGTATATTCCTCTTTATCAGGATTCTTCAATTTCCCGGCAAACTGCTCACCTGCTCTTTTCGGATTCAGATAAGGACCTTCTACATGCAACCCCAACACAGGACTGTCCTTCTCGTTCATCAAGGTTTCGCACACAGTTACCGCCTTACGGATTTCTGAAAAAGGAGAAGAAGACAAAGTTGGGAAAATACTGGTCGCCCCATGCTTCTGATGCGCTTTTACAGCTGCGCGAAACGCCTCTTCCGTACATTCATTAAAATCGTGACCACCACCGCCATGAGCATGCATACACACATATCCGGGTACAATATACATCCCTTTAGCATCAATCAATTTTGCACCGATCAGTGCCAGGTCACAGTTAGTCACTTCCAATATTTTATTATCCCGTATCAGTACAGAGCCTTCGTCCAGCCAACCTTGCGGAGTAAAAATCTTGCCGTTAATAATTTGAGTCAACATGATTAGCGAGTATTAGATAATATTTATTCAACGTTTTTTTGTAACAACAAAAGTAAACACTTCTATTGAAAAAGAAAAGTAAAACCTTTATTATCTTTTTTGTTTCTTCAATGAGAATATAGGCAAAAACAAAAATATTCCAAGTATAGACATAACTAACCCGCCTATAGTACCTGCTGCCAAAGGGAACCAGAAAGCCTCTTTTCCATCTCCCACCATAAAAGGAATAAATCCCAGAATAGTAGAAACGACCGTCAGAAAGATAGGCAGAATTTTCGAATTCCATGCCTTGGTGAAGGCACGTACCGGTAATAACAGAGGATACCTTTTTCTTATCGCATTATATTCATTTAGAATATAAATACTGGCATTTACTGTAATACCGCAAAGTAATACAAAAGAAGCAAATCCCCCCTGATCAAAATTCAGTCCGAAAAGATAAAACGTAAGGAATACGCCGATATAGGATATCGGAATAACAAAAATGATAGCCAAAGGCTGTTTCAAGGAATTAAACAAAATAGCCGTCGTAAAGAAAATAATGGCGATTACAATCAACAGCAATGCGTATTGCTTGTTATCTTTCTTATTCCATGACCAGTAATCCTGCTCATTTTCGGCTGTATATCCCATAGGCAATATCTTATTAAATTCTTCCAAGTCTTTCTTCAACAGTTTTTTTCCTTGTTCGGAAGAACCGATATATTCATATTGCAGACAAAGCCGGTATTGCTGGTTTTCTTTAGCGACTTTCTGAGGTGACTGTCCCTTCCGGACAGTAGCGAAATCAGCCAGTTTATAAGAACGGCCATCAATAAAAAAGGGTATATTGACCAATCCCCATACATCATATCGTTGTCCCTGAACCGATGAAAGTTTCAATTGCTCCGTCTGACTATCAAACAACACGTTACCACAATAAATATCCCTTCCGAAAACAGGGCGCAAAGCGGCGAACAGCTGCGTGGCTGTAATATGCTCTTTCGCCATCCTCAACCTGTCCAAATCCAGATAGAACTCGCTATAATCATCTTTCCACCAAGAGAACTCCGAATTTACCGTAACCTCTTTAATACGACGGTGTAATAACAACTTCTCTTTCAGCTGTTCTGTCCAATAAGAAAGTTCGTCATAATTATATCCATACAGTTTCACACGGAAACTTCCCGCACTCTCACGCACATCGTTACTGAAGCCCTGATCCTGCAAACCATATACACTCCAGCTACCACCTCCCAAAGTCAGTGCCTTACTGATTATATTAGCTTTCAAAGTATACGGGAATCCGCTCCGCTGATTTTCTTTTGTAAAATAAATCTGGATATTAGCCTGACGCGCATTATAGATATACGTCTGAAACTGCCTGATTTCCTTGAAATCGCTCAGATAAGTTTCCATCCTCTTAATCAGCACATTCATCTGCTCCAATGTACTGCCATTAGGCAACGTAGCATAAACGGAAAGCACCACTTCACCTTCATCACGATTGAAATAACTTCCCTCGTATACTTTTTCCGCAAAAAGACGGAGGCTGCCACCTAAAGCCTTGTTGATTACCGGCTTTACCTTATCCTTGAAGGTAGGATTATCAAATACCTTATTATAATATTCCACCCATTTACCTTCTCCTTCCATCTTCTCGGGCAGCATAAATACAGGCAGACCGAACCCCAGCAGCAATAATAGGCAAGCTATCACCCTGAAACGGCATAAATAATAAATCACCCCTTGATAGAAACGGGTAAAATAGACAGTCAACCGTTTCATAAAAGTGGGTCTGAGCAGAAAACGTCTTCTTTTTCTTCTCTTTTTCTTCTCCAAACCTATTTTATCAATCATGGACGGAACAAAGAATAATGCAACAAACAAAGATACTGCCAGATTGATAATGACCACCGCTGCAAAATCCTGCAAGTTCAGACGTATCTTCTCATCCAGAAAGAAAATAATAACCAATGCCCCGATAGTAGTCAGCGTGGCCGCCAGTACAGAAACAAACGCCTTCAGATTGCGGCGATGCAGAATATGGTCTGTCATCACTATCGTATTATCTATCACCAAATTCAATGAGATGGTAATACCCGCCAATGAATAAAGCTGCATTTCCAGACCAAATGCATAATAAAGAATGACGGCAACAGATATATTAACCGCCAGACTGGTCACAATCAGGAACAGATAACGCAGATTTCGTGTTATCAACGCTACAAACAGCAATAAAATCAATACGGTCAGTCCGGTACGGAAATAAATCTTATCCAATTCTTTCTGAATATATTCCGTAGCGTCATAACTGATATGTACCTCATAGCCCGGAGGCATCTTCTGTTGCAACTCACCCATAAGGTGCTTCACTTCCCCACTTAAATTTAATTGATTGGCAGTTTCCTCGGCCGTGATATACAGGTAGACAGAATTCAGCCCGTTTATCCGGTAATAACTTTGCGGTCGTTCTTCCACATGCCTTACCTTTATCAGTTTATCCAGCGTAACCATCGTTCCATCTTCGGCTTGCAGTTGAATGGCTCCCGGTTCAAATTCCATTTCTTTTTCAGTAGATGTACGTACCAGTCTGATCCACTCTCTGCCCTCCGCACCTTTTTCAATAGAACAGATCCCCAGAAACTCTTTTTCATAATGGCGGTTAATGGCCCGTTGCACAGCCTGCAGTG
Organism: Phocaeicola vulgatus ATCC 8482; assembly: GCF_000012825.1. Lineage (GTDB taxonomy): Bacteria > Bacteroidota > Bacteroidia > Bacteroidales > Bacteroidaceae > Phocaeicola > Phocaeicola vulgatus. The sequence goes on from NC_009614.1 coordinate 82,641, forward strand.
TGATTCCCAAACGTGAAAGCTGGTCACTGTCATACTCCAACTGCCACTCCATAGGTGTAGCTCCATTCAGTTCCACTTTATAAATCCCCTTCAACTGTCCCAATACCGGCTTGATATTCTCTTCCGCATACTGCTGAATCAAAATAGGATTGGCAGGCGCATTCAGTGTATAAGTAATAAAAGGTCTGGATGCCTTATCATCCGAACGTCGCGTACTGATTTGAGGATAACTCACCCCCTCGGGCAGCTGAGGCCAGGTCTGTCTGATGATGGTAGACACTTCAAAGCGGGTAACGTCAATATCCGCATGCTTGTCCAGTTCCAAAGAAATTGAGCCGCTGCCGTTATCCGAAGTAGAGTTCACCTTCCTGATACCCTTTACTCTGGCCATCATCGCCTCCAGTTTACTGGTAACCTCCGCCTCAATAACCCGTGACGAATTGCCGGGCATACTGAAAGAAACAGTCAGACCGGGCAAGGTACGCGACGGCGCCAGCTTAACCGGCAACAGCGGTACTAATACCACCCCTATCAGTGACAGGCAGACAAATGTCACTATCAAGGTAAACGAGGAGAGGTTACGCGGATTACTCATCGATAAATTCCTGTATTAAAATCAAACTTGTCCGCAAGGGAAAAACCGGACTCAAAATCGTGCAGCGTCAGTTTACGTATCTTATAATAATTCAACCAATAATTCTGCAAAGCCGAAATATAATTTTTCTGCGCCTCCTGCTGGCGGTTCAACGAAAGAGTAAGACTATTCACATCCGCCTTTCCGATGATAAAACGTTGGCGTGTCTGCTCGTATGCCATTACGGCAAGATCCAAAGCCTCCTCCGCACTCGCAATCAAACTCTGCTGAATATTAAAATCATTCACCGTCATAATCACCTCTTCCTCCACACTCAGTTCTTCCTGACGGGCGGCAATCCTCACCACATTCAGATTATTTCTCGCCATATTATATTTACCCTTTCTCACCCCCCAGTCAATCAAAGGAATAGAAACACTGACAGAAACCAAGTCCTGTTGCAAAGGATGTCTGTAGGCATCTCCCAGTTTATCCGCCACCTGGTTAAAACCCACACTGGCATTAAAACTAGCATTGAAACGGGATTCTTTCTTTGTCTTGTCCACATTCTGTTCCGCTTCCAGCACATTCTGCCGTTGTTCCAGGAAAGTAGGATTATTCTCTTTGGCCCGCATCAACGCATCATCTACGGGAATCATCTTTCCTGTGGGACGTCCCGGTATATCCAATTCAATCACGGTATTCTTATCCAGATTCAGAAAGGAAGCCAATGAAAACATAGCGCGTTTCAAAGCAATCTGCGCATTCTGCAACGTATTATGCGCATTCACTTTGTCCAGTTGCAATGTCAGCAAATCGGCACGTGATATGGCTGCTATCTTATGACGCTGGAGCCCGATGCTATAAAGGGTATCACTGGACGCCACATTCTCCTCCGCCAAGCGGTAATCCGCCTGTGCCATAGCTAACGCAAAGAAATAAGTCACCGCTTCTTCTGAAACCATTTCCGTGTTATAAATGAATTGCTTCTTCACCTTTTCATACTTCAACGGCTCTATTTTCCGGTCCCAACGAAAAGCATTATATCCCAACAGGCTCTGTTGATATCCCACACGCACAGGGATACTGGAATACTGTGTAGACTTTGAGTCACCGAAATTACGCATAAAGTCCAGTTCCGAATCAATATAGAAAGTACCGCCCGTCCAATCCAGATTCTGTTTGATACTCAATCCACCCGATGCGCTGAACATCTGTTGTTCACGATACACATCCATATCCTCATTCGAATCATAACGCTGGGTGATATAGCGATAATATTTAGCCGGAGTCAGATCCAGCGTAAGACTCGGCAAACGGTTCGCCTTGTAAGTACGATATTCCCAATATCCCGACAAATAAAGATTCTGATATCTGAAAGCGGACAAGGAACTATCATTCGCAATCTCTATCGTGCGTTGCAAATCCAGCTTCACCACCTGCTGCGCCTTTGCTCCGAGAGACAACAGCATACACCCCACCATCCATATGCTAATGTACTTCATTTTTGTCATGTTTTCTATAAATAAACCAATATATTAAAGGAATGATAAACAAGCTGACCAAAGTTCCCACCACCATAGAGCCAATCATGGCAATAGACAAAGGCTTCTGCATCTCCGACCCCATATCCGAGGTAAACAGCAACGGAACCATTGCAAAGACAGTTGTCAGCGAAGTCATGATAATCGCTCTCAACCTGCGCCTGCCCGCTGTATGAATGGCTTCCACCAAAGGCATCCCCGCTTTCCGTAATTCATTGATGGCATCCATTTTTAAAATAGAGTCATTCACCACAATACCACAAGTCACGATAATGCCTATGGCAGACATCAAATTCAACGTGTGACCGAAAACCCATAATGCCAGCAAAGCAAAAGCCGTATCAATAGGAATTTCCATCAAGACAATCAGCGGTTGCAGGAAACTCTCGAATTGCGCGCAAAGGATAAAATACATCAGCAACAAAGAAACAAAAAGAATCACAGTCAATTCCCCCATCATTTTTTCATTCGAAAAGAAACTACCCGAGAAATCCACTTCCCATTCCTTTTCCTCACTAACCACCTCTTTTACATTCCGCATCAGTTCCGGTGCATCCTTCACATCATAAAAACTTAAAGGAATATATTCTCCGTTCTTTCCCGCCGTAATACTCTTCAAATCTTCGGCGGGCACTACCGTCACCAGATTATTCAAAGGAATATGATTCACCTCTCCGTTACCATCCGCCATCGTCCGCACCAAAGTTTCACTTAATACACTATTTACACTCTTTTCCTCTCCGGCAATACTGATAGGCAGATATTGCTGATAAGAGCGTAAAACGGAAACCTTGTTTTTTTTGAAAGCCGTGCGGAGCACCCGCGTCAATTCATCATATGATACGTTATACAACAACAGTTTTTCTTTATTGATTATCAGATTCATCTGATTCCGGAAAGCGATGCCCGTCGGAACATTACCCGCCACCCGCGTAATTTCCTTTTCCAACCGCTGCAAATGCTCCGCATCCGGTGCCTGCGACTTATTCGCCGTATGGAGTTCCGCTACCACATCCGCTTCTCCTGTCACAAACAATTTTTCAAAGATTGTTTCGGGAGGTGAGAAAGTAACCACAGCCAACGGATATTTCTCTCTTATCTCCTTCTCTAATAATTCCTGCAATGAATAGATTCCGGATGGCTTTTCCGTCTTGAAATAAAGTTCCGCTTCGGTAGACGAAAGTTCACTGCCCCCGTTCAATATATAATCCTGCATACCCACATAAGCAGCATGCTCCGTTACCCGGTCGTCCACCTGTTTCATTAAATCATCCACCCGGCGGTTGTTCTCGTCCACATGGATATTCTCATTCCACTCTATCCTTGCCACCAGTTCATTCTGGTCAATCTGCGGCATACGCTCTTTTTCCATTACATAAAAAAGAAACACACACAGTGGAAGGGTTGCCAGCGTGCCGGTCACACAAAGCTTTTTATGTGAGAACACCCAGTCAATCCCTTTATCATAAAAGCTTTCCAGCCACTCATTTTTCAGCAGATTGTCAAAACGTCTGGAAAGAAATCCCTTACTGCGGATACCGACCTTATAAAACAACAGATACAATACGGGCAGCAACATAATACCCGTAATATAAGATATCATCAATCCCACCGTGATAGAAAAAGCCTGATCCATAAAAATAGCTCCGGCTATGCCACTCATAAATATCAAAGGCACAAATACCGCAATGGTTGTAAGGGACGAACTGAGCATCGGTGTAATCATTTCCGTCGTGCCCACGGCACACGAACGTTTCAGAGAATACCCCCGTTCACGATACTGCGAAATATTTTCCGTTACAATAATGGCGCTGTCTATCATCATACCTACTGCCAGAATCAAGCCCGAAAGTGATATCACATTCAGCGACACATGACAGAAATAAAAGAAAAAGAATGTGATTACAATAGAAGTAACCATGCTGATGCCGATAATCAACGGTGAACGGACATCCCCCAGAAACAGCACAGCTACAATAAAGATAAATAGAAAGCCCAAAGAAAGATTCTGCTGTAAATTTGAAATGGTGTAGTCCAGCAATTCCGTCTGGTTACGGCTCACGCTGAACTCAATATCCGGATACAGGGATGCAAAATAATCGGTTGTTTCTTTCAGCTTCTCTTTCATGACATCCATATTTTCATCGCTCTGCTTGATAATGGCCAGCGTTACCGCCCTTTTTCCTCCGGCTACGGAACGTCCCATCTCTTTTTGCGAAACAATATCTACTTTGCAGAGCTCTTTCAACTGCATAATACGTTCCCCCTTGCGGATATAGATATTCTTCACATCCTCCGGGGTACGAAGCAGGGTAGCTATGCGAATATTATATTCATAATAACCATCCCTCACCAACATGCTTCCCGGCTCTACATTATTGGCGGAAAGTGTATTCTCTATATCCTCCACACTGATACCCGTCATGGCCAGTTTATCTTTATCAGGAACAATTTGCAAAAGCCTTCCGGGCACTCCGGTTATATCCGCCATAGCCACTTCGGGTAACTGTTCGATGCGGCGTTTCACCACATTCTCCGCCAATTCGCACAACTCCAGAAATTGTTGCTCGTCGGTTTCCTGATAAGCACCGTCGTTTTTCAAAGTCATATTGACATAAAGTACAGGAATATCCGTTGCACTCGCTTTGATAGCCTTGGGACGCGTCACTTCCTTGGGAAGACTGTTCATAGCGGCATCTATCTTCTCATTCACCTCTATAAATGCCAGATCGGTATTCACACCAAAATCAAATTCCAGACGGATAACGCCCGCCCCGTCACGAGTTTCACTTTTTATTTCTCTCAGTCCGGCCACTTGCAGCAACTGCCTGCGCACAGGGGTAACCACCGTATTCTCCAATTCCCGTGCCGATGAATTCTCACCCGTCACCTGTATGGTAATCTGCGGTATGGCAATATCGGGCAGCAAAGATACAGGCAGCGAGAAGTAAGTCACCAACCCAACAATAAAGCAGGCGGTAAAGGCCATCAGCACCGCAATAGGACGTTGTAATAAGAACTTAACCATACTTTTAATTTTTAATCACCCTCACCGGTGCTTCATGAGCCAGATTCACATTTCCGGTAGTTATCACCTCCATACCTTCTTCCAGTCCGTCTGTGACAGTATATTCCTCCATATTCTCCAATCCCGTATGCACATAGTTCCACATAGCTTTACCCTCTTTCAGTGTAAATACCACCTGTTTGCCGGAACGTAGTACAACCGCCGTTTTGGGGATAACCAGTTGTTCGCCCACAGAACGCTTCACGCTTACCCTTACATTCATGCCGTCGAACAATTTATTACTCCCGTTCACTCTCGCCTTTATCCGTACCATTCCATTCTCGTCCACCAGCGGATTAATCTCACTGATACTTCCCTGGCGCACCCCTGCTGCCGATGCATAAGGAGTAATCTCCACCTTATCCCCCACTTTCAGCAATGGCAGCTCATTTTCAAGTACGGTGAAATCCACCTCCATATTTCCGGCATTGATTACCCGGCAGAAAGGCTCGGAAGTTTTGGGCATATTATATCTCTTTTCAAAGAGGTTGGCAATCACTCCATCGAAAGGAGCAGTCAACGTAGCTTGTTCCATATCATATTGAGCAGATTCATATTGAGCTTTGCTCTGCTCATACCCGCTTTTTACTTTTGCCAGTTCCAGCACATCAGCAGGTATCACCTTCAGATTATCGGGAGCATATCCTTGTCCTATCAACACATCCTGCATCTCCAGGGTAGCCTGTGCCAAACTATTTTTATTCTGTACCAACGTATTGTTCAACTTAAACAAATCCAATTGGGCTATTTTTTGACCTTTCCGCACTATATCCCCGTTCTTTACCCAGATATTCGCCACCACTTCCGAGGTACGAAAATACAGGTCGGCATAATCCTGTGCCGTCACTTTCCCGTTACTGATCAATTCATGATTGAAAACCTGCTTTTTCAGCGGCATCACCGTCACCTCATTGGGTAAAGAAGGAAGAACTGTTTCCACCCCTTCTTTTTCCGTTGTTTCCTTTTTTTCTCCCGAGCAGGCAGTGAAAGAAACGGCTAATAATAAGCCTGATGCAAATATGTGTAATTTCATGATCATATTTTGTGATATCTATAACAAATAAAAACTTTTTATTTTGAAAAAACTAATTTTCGGGTACTTTTTTCAATAGTTCCCGTGCTTTCCGTCTCATCTGCTTGATAGCGGTAGATTGAATTTTCGGTTCTTTCTCCAATACCGTCTGTACCATCTGCTCCAATTTGTCACACTGATAAAAAGCCGGTTCCGCATATAAATGAGCCAATAGATAATAAGGATAAATTCGTCCGGGTAACCGATGGACAGCACGCATGAACCAATATTCCGCACTATCATAGTGCTTCATTTCCTGTTCATTTTTCCCGATAATATTTAGTATCATGGGATCGCCACTCACTTTCAAGGCCTCTTTCAGTACCTTGTTAGACAGTTCGGGTTCATGCAGTTTATGCAAGGCATGGCCATACTCAAACATAAAGCGAGCATTCCCTTTCATTTCTTTCTGAATTTCAGCATAACTTTCTACTGCTTGCCGGTAAGCTCCCGAGTGGTAAAACATACGGCTTTTGGTCCATTGCTTACAAGCTTCTACAGTCTTGGATTTCTGCTGATATTTACAGAAACAGCCATAGCTTCCGATTAACAATAAAACAGTAAACAAAATGCGAGGCCAAACTTTCTCTAAAGGAAGAACACGGATACCGCAAGCTAATACTAATATAATCAAAGCCGAAACAAACGCTGGAAATTGTAGTGGATAAGAAGAAAACGCAAATACCGCTAAAGATAGCAATGCGCCGCATAGTCCATAGATGCCTTGTTTATGACCTATGTACATGCTCCCACCTAGTATCAACAACCCGATGCAAAGCACAGGTATTCCCCAGGCAATGGCTACTTGCAGATATTCATTGAAAACATATTCGGGAGCACCTGCCACAAGTTCCTCCGTTGCCGTATAATTTCCGGCTGCAAAATAATTCTCCTGCGCTTGTCCGTAAGCAGCCGGAACACTGTTCCATCCGCATCCTGTCCATGGGTGCTCACTGACAGCTTGGGCAGCAATTTTCCACATAAACAGACGGCCGTCTGCCGAATCCTTTTTCATTTGATAAATGCCACCCAATGCTATACCGCCCAAAATAAAGGTTACTATGGCAAAAGACACTGCCTGCTTACGATGATGCCTGATATAATGCTGAATTTCCATCTTATAGTGCATACCACAAACATAAATGGAAGAGACCGCCGCAGCTATCCATGCCGAGCGGCTCATTCCGGCAGGCAACACACAAAGAATCAATAGCATGACAGCTAAAGCAACATAATAAGGTATGGTTTTCTTACCCTCTTTCCGCTTTAACCATTCATACAGGCAGATAGGGAATATCATGGCAAGGTAGCCTGAATAAGGACCGGGATTATAGAATGAACCGGTCAAAGCATAGAGAGAATGGTTGGAATAGGTAAAGCCATATACCTGACGGATGCCCCACACGGCTTCCATTCCTCCGTATAGAATAAACACCCATGAAACGACAGCCGAAAGACATTCCTTAATCCGTGCCGGAAAAAGAAATATCAACAGGGCAAAAGCTGCCGATGAAAGAACTCCACAGGCATACATCCACCGCCAGTCATCCGCCAAAATATCGGATGACAGTGAAGACGTACTACAACACACCACGCTGAGACACAACGCAACCGGTATGCCTGCCACCAATGCTATTCCATATTTCAGCCATTTATTTTCCATTTCTACCACCAAACTTGTTTCCCGTCTTCGTATGTAAAAATCCGCTCTTCTTTTCCTTGAGTATGATTTTTTAACCACAATAAAGCGCCTTTAGGCACATCATCATAATGAAGTTTATTGTCGACTGCTAATTTTCGCCCTAAACTAATCCATTTCATATTCCAATAGAACAATTCATATTCATTATCGACACATATTTCATTACTATCATGTATTATTGCATTATTACTTCCATAATATGGGTATTTACGGTAAAGTATAATACTTTCTTTTTCTGTACTAGCACACAGCTCTTTTATGGTTCCATCTTCTAAAAGAATTATAGGAAACCCTATAGGTTTATTATTCAACCGCCCATTTTGGCTGATAAATGCTAAGAAAACGATCCCCTTTCCTTCGTTTAAATAAGTTCTTATTTGATTATCTCCCCATAAAATTCCTCTCCCGACTGATTCAAACAAAACACTTCCATTCATCACCTTTGATAAAGCAACAGGAACCCAGTCATGATTATTAAAAGTACAAAGACTGATTAATTGTTTATCTTTCTGTGAAGGCACTCTAAAGGTTAAATCAGAAAGAGGCATAGCATATTCGGATGTAACGTCACATAGTGGAATATCATATTTTTTCCTATAAATCTTAGAAATCTTGTATACAACTTCATTTTTTCCTTCAGGGCCATATCCCACTTCTATAAAATCACCAGTAGCATCTTTCACCACATTCCAACAATGCGAAGAACTCCTATTAGCCCATGCCGGAACATAATCAATAGAAGCAGGGATTCCAATGGCACGTAAAGACAAAGCTAAAAATGCCGCCATATCATCACAAGTACCCCAACGGGTCTGTAGCATTTCAGCATAAGACTGTTTATAAGGATATTTAGTCATTCCTATATTATAACGCATTCCACCTAATTTTATGATACGAAGGGCCAATTCTCGTGGAGACATTAAAGAATCCAATAAATGACCAAACTTTTGAAAACCTTCCTCGCGCCAATTCGATAATGGCTCATGGTCTATACGGTAAGGCAAAATATAATGACAGAATTCATCAAATGAACAGTAATCTTTTATTTTTCCATTCTCCCATATTTTAAAAGCATATTCAATATTTTTTATTAAATAATCTCCCGTTATAACTTTTATATCTTCAATCTTACTAAAACCTGCCAACTGTCGTTTAGAAATAGAATCAAATCCATGCCAAATCTTAGAATATCGCACATCCCAACTTATAGGATCATTTTGTGGGATAATCTTCAAAAAGTTCTTATATCTATCCAACGAATCATAAGGGAGTATTGAATATTTACCAGGCATATTTTCAATCAAAAAACAGGCAGCACGGTATTTCAAGCTATCATGTTTAAAATGCTTCAACACTTTTTCCAACTCCGCTTTATTATGTTTAGCCTGCTGCAAAGCAATATCCAAATGACTTACTCCATTCGTACAAGCAGAAAGAAGAATTACAAAAACAAAATATACACCACAAACTCTCATACTACTTTATCTTTTTAAATATCCTGTCCATACGTATTTCATCCGTCACTCCATTCTTAGACTTCCATATCAATGTCGCCTTTCCTACAATATATTCCTCCGGCAAAGGCCCCCAATAGCGCGAGTCCTGAGAATTATAACAATTATCACCACCCATGAAATAATAATTGTGCATAAAAACATAATGCTCCACTTCCCGCCCATTTAAATAAAAATGTCCGTTACTTGCTATTAATTTATCTTGTTGCTCCCATTCTATAAGATTGCGATAAAGCAAATAATGTTTATCATCCATCACAATAGTATCCCCACGGGAAGGAAGATAAAAAGGACCAAAATCTTTAATACTCCATTTTAAGATGGTATCACCGGGATAAGCAAAAAAACAATTTTCCTGTATCATTTTCTCCACATTCCTCGGTTTCTCCAAAAAATGCGCCAAACTGTTTTGTGAAACTATATTTCCTAATTCCTTATCATAACCTCTGACCCTATATCGGGTGTCCCTTATTTCAACAGTATCACCCGGCAATGCGATACACCTCTTTACATAATAAAGCATCAGGTTAAACCCTATACTGTCCCATCGTTCCGGATAAGGGAAATTAAAGACCAATACCTCATTGCGTTGAAATTCACTGAATCCCTTCAAACGATCGATGTGTAGCGGCTTATGTTGCCGGGCATCACCAAGGCTGAATATACGTGGTCCTTTCAACATTTTATTGACAAGCACATAGTCACCCGGTATCAGAACCGGCTCCATGGAGTCAGAAGGTATGGCAAATGAGGCAAAAACAAATATCTGTAATAACAACCAAATAATCATCATTAACAAACTCCCTCCGGTCACACAAACCAGCAAGTTATATAAAACGCCTATGTATTTCTTTATATACCTCATTTTAAATCTTAAAAGGTTGGAAATTTCTGCCGCCCGTTCTGCATAAAGAAAATATGTTCTTCACGCCCACGGGTCAGATCGCGCAACCAGAACAATGCATTGTCCGGCACAATCCAGTCCAAACAGGTAGTATCAGCCCGCTGTTTTCCCAAACTCTTCCATCCTTCAGTACCGGCATGACAGAATAACTCATAAGTATCACCCGGAGAAATAAAATTGTCGTCATTCCGGGGCATATACTCCAGACAATCTATTACTGAAGCCCCACCCAAATCAACAACAACCTCCCCTCCTTTGTCTAAAGACAAATAATAAGAAAGAGGATCACCATCCGCCACATGCTTTGCCAGCACATGTATATTTCCTTTTTCCGTAGGACTCCCCCAAACCGCTATCGGAGAAACAGCCTTTCCATTGGCATAAAATGTCATTTCTGCCAATTCCGCATATTTATCATTGTCAGCCTTATATCTTATGTAACGGCACTTAACCGGCTTATTCAGGAAGATTCTATTCCTTGCTATCACGGGAGTATCCGCTATCTCATATAATCTCTTTCCATCTTCAAAGTCTTTCGTCATACTTCCCTCAAAAGTACCTCCCACCACATGGCTCATAAAGCTGCGCAACCAACCATATACCGGATATTTTCTATACAAACGAACCTTTACTGTTTTCTCCCAATCCGGAAGAAACGTATTTATTTCTCCACCTGCAAACCAAAAGGGGAAGCCGGAAGGATAATAATTGCCTTTGGTATATTTCATGGGAAGATATACCAGTTCCGATTCTAGATTAGGTATTTCCATCTTGCCGCTTGCCGAACGTGCACAGGCACAACTCCACCAATGCGCTTCGTGGAAATGGGCCAGATAACAAACCTCATCATCAGGAATACCGGTAAGTATGCGTAACGTATCCGGATAATATGCATAACTGACATCTTTCATATAAGGGTGATAGAATAAAAGCGGCATTGATTTCCAATCATCTCCCAGATGTGCTGCCTTTTCTTCTTGAAAACCATACATGGGCCTGTAAACCTTGCCACGTTTATACCCTCCCGTATCCCTACTCCCCCTTACAGCCTCCGAAGCTATATACCAAATAGGTACATCGCGCCCTGTCGTGTCACGAACAACATTCCACACATGTCCCCCTCTGGCATCCGTATCTTCCATACAAGGAATGCCGACAGCCCGAAATGCATAAGTCACTATATCCGCCGCATCCACGCAACTACCATATCGATGGCTGAATAAATATCTGGGACCGATATGAGGCAGTTCAAAGTCTTCACAATAAATAAAGACAGGTTCTTGTAGATGCCTGCTTACCAAATTCGCGGCCTCCACCACATCACTGCCTTTATATATGGAATCTAATAAATATCCATATTTCTTTTCATAAAGTTCACGCCATTCTTCCAGCGGTTCATCCCCTATACGATAAGGCAACAAGTATTCACAAAAATCTTCAAATGAAAGAGAACGGTTCCATGGACGTTTCTGCCAATTATCAAAAGCACGGTCTATATTGTCTATCAAGTATTCGGCTGTGATAATATGGGCATCATATATTTTAGGAAGATTACGATAGGTATAATGCCCCCAACGTCTGGCATAAGTCTGGTCTATTTGTCCGAAAGGACTATAATAAGTACGTACACGCTTCACACTATCCATTTCACCTCCCTGTTGGTAGGAATAGCAATGAGGCATATTCCGTATCAAAAATTTAGCCGCTTCCAATTTTAAAGAATCATAGGTATAATGCTGAAGCAGTATCTCCAATTCCAAACGATTAGAAGTAGCAAAATCTAAAGCATGTTTCAATTGTTTCTGCTCAAAAGAAGAGTGGGCACAAGAGATACATACTAATGAAAAAAGGACAAGGAGTCTTGCTAAGAACATAATATTATTCATTTGTTAATTTGGTGGAATAGTATAATTTACCCCTGCGAAAACATAAATTAAAACTAAACTCAAAACACACCTTATTCTTCCCGCTATCTGATACAATCTAAAACACAGGAATTAAATTATGTACCTGAGTAAAACTACATTTCAACCAGTCTGAAGAATCAGACTCAATTGATATTTTTAGTTTCAATAATTAGTTACTTCATCTTATTTTCAGAAAAGGAGAGAATAAGGATTCACACTTACAATAAAATAAAGATACTATATTTGTCATCGTACTTTACTAAATAGTTCATTAAATTCAAGTGCTACTACAGAAGGATTTAAATTTTCCTCAAAGGATTCCACATCCTTATTTTCCCATATATACCCCAAACAATATAATTTATTATCATTAGACAAATACTGAGTATTAAACAAATAGGATTCTGCAGAAATTCCACCATCAATTTTGATGATAACTTCCTCTTGCAAATTCTTACTAATAATCCAATAATAAACCTCTGGGATTCGTTCACCTTCATTGTTCAATAAAACATTTAAAAATATATAATCATGATTTTCCAGATAATTTATAATAGATGCATAGTTAGAACGCTGCAATTCTTCTATAACTTCCATGCCCGATAATTCATGTAATTTCTTAGGCAGCTTATAATTAGGAAAGTCCATAGCATATGATAAGTCCAATTTCCCATTTTCTATCGTATACAAATCATGATTTAGCGACTCATGAAACGTCAACCATTCTCCATTTCTTCCAAAATTATTCTCTACCATCGGAAGCATATTAGACTTTTGATGAAGATAATATGCCACATTGGCGATATTTTCATCTGTACAAATCATTTTAGCATCGCCATACGTGGTGTTGTTACCTACATAAAACCAATAATTCTGCCTATCATCTATGGCAAAAGAAAACGCAGGATAAGTAACCTCCTTCTTGTCTAAGAAATCTCCCCCAAAAGTATAACAAAAAATTCCTCCATCTGATAGGACCTCTAAAACTTTACTTTTCTGATTAACAACGACATCATAGACGCTAGTATATTCACCAGGGCCATTTCCCCTGTGTCCGATATAACCGGAAAACTGTCCATCACTAGTAAAGCTAAGTATAGATGATTCTGAATTTTTTGAATATACAATCCAACCACTGTCAACTTTAATTATAGATGAATTACGATCGACCATACTAGAATCTGAAAAACTGAGAACGGTTATATCCTTACTCAAAGTCAATTTGCTTTGCTCAAGTGTGATTGCTTCAGTTTTATTAAAAATATAATCAAATGTTTTTTTATGTTTTACACTACATGAAACAAAAAGAAATGGGAAAAATATTAATATCAACTTTTTCATTATATAGAATTTAAAGTTAAAATAAGCTCCAATCCAATGGAGTATATGAATTGGAGCTGTTTCAAATTTATATCATAATACTCTCATTTTATCTGCACGGCCTTCGACAACTTTCTGCAGTTCGTCTTGAAGTACACATATAATTCATGTTTAATGGTGCACAATACCCCATAGTTTGGTATCTATTTGTTGTCGAAGATTCACCACTAGCCAACGCTTCCACATTAGCCAAAGCCAAATCAGACATTACATCCGATTGCTGAGCATTATACACATTCATTCCTGCTATCAAAGCAAACGCAACAACCAAAGTTGCCTTCAAAATATTCTTCTTCATCTTATTTCTAGTAAAAAAAATTATTATTATTCATATTTTCATCTTATTCTCGGAAAGAACTCCACCGCAGAAAAAACAAAAATACCGCTTGCTTATTCTGATTATTTACACTACTTTTACATCGGACTTAACCTCCTTTTCTTTTAGGAGAGAGCCACAGGGTGGAAAGAATCGACTTTCGGCAAAGAAAATGAATTTCTTTCCATCCGCTTTTTACTCCCATTGATTCATACTTCATCCTTTATTCAGCATTCCCCGTTACCTTCAAACGAAGTGGAGAATTATCTGCATTGCAATAAATGGTAACCGTCTTACTGAAATGCTCAGCCTTTTCGGCTTCATAAATCACGGTCAGTTCCGCTTTTTCTCCCGGACGAACACCCTCCTTATTATAGTTTACCTTGGTACATCCACAGGAAGTGATGACATCGTATATCACCAGTACATGCTGTCCCGTATTGGTCAGTGTGAACTTGCGTTCCTGCTTCTCCGACTGAGGAAATGAACCGAAGTCTATGCTTGTTACGTCCAGACTGACTTTCGTTATCGGTGTTTCCGCTTTTACAACTTCACCACCTGTCAATACTTTCAAATAAAGTTCCTTCACCTTTGGATTGTGAACAGGATTGCCTATAGCCGCCACCCTGTTGTCTTTATCCAATAGAAATGTCTGGAAAGTCATTTCATCCGGAAAGTGGTTCAATCGGTTAAAATCGTCCTTTTCATCGAAACAAACAGGATAGACAAATGCATCACGACGGGTAATATAACGCAGTTCTTTCATATCTTTCGGATGGAAATAGAAGACAAAGGGAACCGGACGGTTCAACGTTGAATCAACTTCCTGCATAAACAGCTTCCAGCGAAGCAATTGTAACTTACAACTAGTACAGCCTACAGAATCGATATAAGTCACTACCTTATAATCCGCATCCGCTAAAGAAAAGTCCACTGTATCCTTCCCTTGAATAGTAAAAAAGGAATGGGCAGGAAAGAGAATTTCTTTCCCTTCCCATTCCTCAACCAAACGAGCGATTTTATCTTTTTCTGATTCCTTGCAGGAGGAAAAAAGAGCAAAAACACATAGTAATAGACAAAGGTATCTCATTGATTAATCCAAGCCAAAAGGTCTAATTACGCACTCTACTTTTTCTCCAGTACTGCAAGTCACATTCCCACTACCCAGACATATATCACGTCCAAATTCTCCTGCAGCCAATGCTTCCACATTATCTAAAAGAAACTCACTCTCTACCGGCTTTCCGGATTGCTTTTCCCAAGCCATTACCGCCATTAGCATAACAACGGTAAATAATACAAATACTTTTTTCATTGGTTTATCATTTTTTGTGTGAAGGTAGAGAACATCTATCGGGCACGCAAATTTTTTCCCTTAAATTGATCTTAAGGTGACCTTAAAGTTTTCTTAAGATTCAAAAAATCCCCATTTCATCGGAAGGATTATTTTAATGCCCTGATCTCCAAATCATAAGGTTCATCCAATTAAATCATATTCTTTCTTTAACTTATAAGTTCCTTTTTTATAAATATGCGTATCTTTGCAATCTCTAACATGAACAAGAAACATGAAAATACCGACAAACTTATTCAAGTTTAGCTTTATTGCATTGGGATGGATTGTATTCATCCTGCTATGTTATGTTGCTTTTAAAGATGAAAAGGCAAATGCTCTGATAACAATGAAGGACAGCCTACGTGAAGCAATCAATATTGATTATCAGGAACGATTAAACAAAATACTTGTTAGTTATCGCCCTTTAGGCAGAAAGGTAAAAGGTGTCCAAATAGAATACGGTGATAGTCTAGAAATCATTTATTTTGAAGACAGCACCCATGAGTCACTGGCTACCCAACTGGCCAACCAGTATGTGATGACAAGGATTATCCCCGTCAATCCAGACAATTTCAATAAGATCTTCCAAGAAGAATGGGAAAAGAATGGAGTTTCCGCCGCTAAGACGGGAATCATTTACCGCTACAACAAGAAAAAGGTATTCAGTGACAATGATTCAATCTCTTTCCAGAAAGCTCTTGTCACCCCTGTACAAGCAATAGACGCTAAAAGAACCGCCGGCGTACAGGCATGGGCTATGATTCATTGGACAGAAATAGTAAAACATACCACTCCAAAAGTGTTATGGAGTATCATTGCTTATTTCATTGTCTTGATATGGGTGTCTCTGTCATTTCTGAAAAAACCACAGGAAAAAGAAACTCCCGCCAATCCGGACTGCATACCATGTGAAGAAATTCCTGACAATCCGGACTACATACAATTGGGGAAAATGACTTTAAAGTTGGAAAGCAAGAAACTATATATTGGCGACCGGCTTTGCCACATAGCACCGGCAGATTTCAATCTGCTGGAACTGTTTATCAAAACGCCCAAGCATCTTTTGACTAAAGAAGATATTAAAAATGCTTTCTGGCCGAAAGATAACAATCCCGAAAATAAAATATATAGTCATATCTCCACACTTAAATCCTCACTCAAGGACTTTCCCGAATATCAGATAGTGACAGAAAAAGGAGGATACCGACTGGTTATCTCCTCAAACGAATGAATAGCTCCTATTTCCAATAATAAGCATACATAAGGTATACAATCTTACTTAAAATCACCAACCCACCGCAGCAGGAACAAAGCATTTCTCACAGCGGAACGAGTTGTTTCATTAAGGTGGAATAATTTATTTCATCAAGGTAAAACTAAATATTCCACCATATAAAACTATTTGTTCCACCATATAAAATTAATTGTACCAAACAGTGGAACACACTGTAATACACGGGAAACAAAGAGATTCTCGTTACTATATTCTGATTCATTCATTATAGGCCACAGGACAATGCAGTGCAGGACAATAACACTGTGACAGACTTTTATCTGTCACACTCTCCGTCACGCTATCTGTCACATCTTAACAACCTGTTTTTCAGCAAAATAATTAGTACTGTGACAGTGTGACAGATAATTCTCACTTTTAAACTCTATGAAAGCAAACTTGAAAATCATCCATATTCCTTCACCCTGAAGGATTTTTTTTGGCTGAAGCTTTCCGGGTACAAATCCGTCATTATAATCAGCTAAGAACTAACATCTTACATAAGGATGAAGGATTTGAAAGAAAAAACGCATGAATTCTAAATTGGTATAAGCAGACAGTCCAGCTCATAAAACACTAGAACCTTTTTAAAAAAGGCCCTGTTCTTTTTAAAAAAGATCCGGTTCTTTTCGGAAAACGAACTTATGTTTTTCCAACCATACACTACAATAAATTATCCGCCATTATAGGATAACACGGTGATTTCTTTTCAAAACTTCCTCTATTCCAATTCAAGGGGAAATTTCACTATCTGCTCGTCAGCATTGACATCCAAACCGAATAACATACCGGCAGCCTCATCTACATAAATACCGGCAATAGGACGATCCAATACATAGGTTTTCACCACATCGCCCTCGTGGGTGGATATACGTAATATTTTACCACCCTGCTGATAGGCATCGGCCAACTTCATAATATCCTTAAATTTACGACCGTCATAAATGGTATAAATGTATTGGTCAGTCACCTGCACATCATAATAACAGATTCTCCCCGCCGGAAGTCCATACCCTTCAGGACTCACTTTAAATTGGGGTTCACCATCCCCACCCAATTCTCCTATATGCTTTTGTGAAGCCATGCTATAAATATCGAGCCTATCTCCAAACTGAGTGACAGAAACCAATATCTTCTTATCAGGACTGAATGATACAAAACTGTTCCAGCCTTGAGCCACAGCAGGCGCACTTTCTCTCAACAGTTCCGGATCGGACACAGGTATCTGCTCGGATTTACGAAGCAATTCGCCGGAAGAGAGTGAAGCCCAACTGAAACGGTTCTCACCGGAATAATCGGGGATAACAACAGTAGAGGCATCCTTCAAATCAAAATCAAGGGAACGGAACAAGCGCTTATCCAACAAAATATCCTTTTCCTGTTTGGGAGTTTTCCCCCCGGCTATACCGCTATATTGATACATCCTGCCCTTGCCGTCATCAAGCACCCACACCGTGTCCTGCCCTGCAAAACGGATATTCGCCGCATAAATGGACTCACCCGGACCTTCCCCACGCTTTCCAAAAGAAGACTGATATTGAAAATCGGGATAAGTAAATACATGATAATAGTAATCGGCATTGTGCAAATCCAATATCACCGCCTTGTCACCCTGTACACGCATACGATAGGCATACCGGAACAGAGCCGTATCAATGGGAACAATCTCCCCTTTCAGAACTTCTCCCTTCCGCACCGCTTCTTCTATGATTGACTCACTGGATACCTGCTGTTGGTGGCGTTGCCCGGTACACGCCACCAACAAAGGGAATAAAACGCATAATAGTTGTTTGTTTTTCATTTGATTTCTATATTTACTTATCTGGCACAAAGTAAACAAACTATTCATAAAAACAAGAAGAAACGACCTTAGATTTACCTTAAATCTTCATTTTAGATTCGTCATAGACATCTCTTTTTCACGAGTAGATTTTCATTTCTTCCCATTTCATCGAAGTTCAGATACTTTGCCATTTACTAAGTGCAAACATTTCAAAACAGCTCGGACAGACATACCCATAGAACAAGAAATACATCACAATAAATTCCATTTTCCACAAAATAGGTTTATATGATGAAAATCACTATCTTTGTTCTATGAATAGATTGGTTATAGTAGGATGTGGACGACTTGCTGAAATTATAACAAACGCAGTTGTCAAAGGAATGTTGCCCGACTATGAGTTAGTAGGCGTATATTCGCGTACAGCATCAAAGGCCGAACACATTGCGAATAAAATGAGGCAACACGGAAAAATGTGTGCAGCCTGTCACACTTTAAAAGAACTGTTGGAGTTAAAACCTGATTATCTGGTGGAATCAGCCTCGCCTGCCGCAATGAAAGAACTGGCCTTACCCACCTTGGAAAACGGAACTTCCATTATCACCCTATCCATAGGAGCTTTGGCAGACACCTCTTTTTATGAGAAAGTCAAAGAAACGGCCAAGGCAAACGATACACGGGTTTACTTGGTATCCGGGGCCACCGGAGGATTTGATGTATTAAGAACCACCTCTTTGATGGGAAATGCTACAGCTCGTTTTTTCAATGAAAAAGGACCTGATGCTTTGAAAGGCACATCGGTTTACAAGGAAGAGCTGCAACAGGAAAAACGCATTGTCTTTTCCGGCAATGCAACAGAGGCAATAAATGTTTTTCCAACCAAAGTAAATGTATCTGTCGCAGCCTCATTGGCTTCCGTAGGACCGGACAATATGCAGGTATCCATACAGTCCACCCCTGGATTTACAGGTGATACTCAAAAAGTGGAAATCAAAAATGAACAAGTACACGCAGTAGTAGAAGTGTACAGCGCCACATCAGAGATTGCAGGATGGTCTGTAGTGAACACCCTGCTCAATATCACTTCACCCATTGTATTCTGACAAATTGGCCAGCACCTTCTCGCTCAGGCGGTCAAACGCCTGGCGGGTACGGCCGGTTGATACTTGCATACAACGCACATGCGGATGGGTAAGCAATGCCGTACTCCCCAATGCTCCTAATGTATCACAAAAACAAAGATTATCTTCCTCCAACCATCGGGTAAACGAAGATTCATCCCACGCAGGTGACAATCCTGTGTTAAATAGTATCTTCCTATTTCCAAGTGCCTTGAACTCCGCCTCATGCAACAAAACCGTATTCTTATTCAAGCAACAGCATACCACTTCACTCCATGTCAAAAGTTCATTCAAAGGCATAAAACGATAACCTTTCGCACCGGCTTCTTTTTTTTCACTACGGGCATAATAAGCTATATCCGCACCAAAAAACTTCATTGCATCCGCTATCATACCACCAGATTTTCCTAAGCCTACAATACCCACTTTCAAGCCGGTAATCTCCCGGGGAATCCCTTCCCACGGCTTCTGACCGAATCCATGAAGACAACGCACCAGTTCGCTGACTACATATTCTATTACCCCTTCATCACCATAGTCACGAATACCTGTCACCGTAATACCGCGTTCATTAGCATAACGGATATCCACATTCGCACTTTCGGGAGAGTATAGTGAACAACACATACCGATATACCGGACATTCGGACATCTCTCTAAAATATACCGGTTTATTTGTGATGTATAACTTAACAATACAGCATCCGCATCTCCGATCCGAGCAATAATCTCATTATCCCCCGCCGGAATATCAGAGTACATAACAACCTCATCTGCAAAAGAATATAACGCTTTTTCTGCTGACAGAACCAGACTGACAGGTTCTATTGCTACAAGTTTCTGAAACATAGTATTTTTAATTTGACTGGTAAAGATAGTAAAAAATGCGGCAAAGAGACTTTTTTCATCCAAGATTGTTTATTTTTGCATCCAAAACGAAAAAATTAAAAGAATAATGGGAGCAGGAAAATGGATTGGTGGTATTCTGGGATTCATGACTATGGGACCACTGGGAGCTTTGGCCGGATTTGCCTTAGGCTCATTGCTGGATGGAAACAACGGACTTTTTGGCAATACATACGAAAAAGGACAGGCGGAAGCCGGAAACTATGACGAAGGCCAGCGGAATAGCTTTTTATTCTCCATGTTGGTTATGGCGTCTTACATCATCCGTGCAGACGGACGCATCATGCACAGCGAAATGGAATATGTACGCCAATTCTTAAGAATGAATTTCGGCGAAGAGGCAGTCATCCAAGGAGAACAGATTTTGCTGAATCTTTTTGAACAGCGCAAACAGATGGAGCGTCAAAACCCGATGGCATTTAAAAATACCATCCATGAATGTGGTGCACAGATTGCCGCGAACCTGCCTTACGAACAACGGCTGCAATTGTTGGACTTTCTGGTAAACATAGCCAAAAGTGACGGAAGCGTATGCTCTGAGGAAATAGCAGCATTAAAAGAAGTGGCACAATGCATGGAACTGTCGCCCAAAGAAGTGGAATCCATGCTGAACTTAAGCGGAAACTCATTGGAAGAAGCTTACAAAGTACTTGAAATTGACCCGTCCGCCACCAATGAGGAAGTACGTACAGCCTATCGCCGTCTGGCATTAAAACATCACCCTGACCGTGTTGCTACATTGGGTGAAGATGTGAAAAAAGCGGCAGAAGAGAAGTTCCAACAAATTAATAACGCTAAAGAACGAATTTATAAAGCCAGAGGAATAAAGTAAAAAAGAATATTTCGTGAAAACAAGAAGGAGGTGTGTCCATCCCTTAGGGATTTTTGACCACCTCCAACAACAAATTAAAACTCACTGGTAAAATGGAACTTAATATGCTTGAAGTCCATTTGTGCCATTTGAAGTACATAATTGCTATCAGCCAAGAATACATCCCTTCCTTCACGATCCTTGGCCATATACTGATATTTACGTTTTTTGAAAGCTTCCAGTTCTTCCGGATCATCACTTTCCACCCAACATGCCTTGTATAGGCTGATAGGCTCCCATCGGCATTTTGCATTATATTCATTTTCCAGACGATACTGGATCACTTCAAACTGCAACTGCCCTACCGTACCGATAATCTTACGTCCATTAAACTGATTGATAAATAACTGTGCCACACCCTCATCCATCAACTGGTCAATACCTTTAGCCAATTGTTTCTGTTTCATAGGGTCAGCATTCTCAATGTATTTAAACATCTCGGGCGAAAAACTGGGAATTCCACGGAAATGAAGTTTCTCACCTTCAGTCAGCGTATCACCGATCTTGAACGTTCCGTTATCCGGCAAACCGATGATATCTCCCGCCCAAGCCTCGTCTACTGTTGTTTTACGCTGTGCCATAAACTGAGTGGGAGAAGAAAAACGCATCGTCTTGTCATGACGTACATGATAATAAGGAGTATTACGGGAAAATTTGCCCGAACAAATTTTACAAAATGCAATACATGAACGATGATTAGGATCGATATTAGCTGTGATCTTAAAGACAAATCCGGTAAATTTCGGTTCATCGGGTTCCACCTCACGTTCTTCTGTCTTGGTAGGACGGGGGCTCGGAGCAATTTCCACAAATGTATCCAGCAGTTCCTGTACACCGAAGTTATTCAATGCCGACCCGAAAAATACAGGAGCCATCTCGCCTTTCAGGTACTCCTCCACATTGAATTCAGGATAAACACCGTCAACCAGTTCCAGTTCTCCGCGCAATTTTTCAGCCAAAGGAGCACCGATCTGGTTGTCTAGTTCTTCCGTATTGATATCAACCTCCACTTTTTCTGTTACCACCTGTTTGGAAGGTTGGAAAAGATTCAGTTTATGTTCATAAAGGTTATACACACCTTTGAAACGGGGACCGCTTTCAATAGGCCACGTCAGAGGACGTACATTGATAATGAGTTCCTCCTCCAGTTCATCCAACAAATCAAACGGATCTTTCGCCTCACGGTCCATTTTGTTGACAAATATGATTACCGGAGTATTACGCATACGGCATACTTCCATCAGCTTACGTGTCTGCGTTTCCACACCTTTCGCACCATCCACCACAATAATGACACTATCTACGGCTGTCAAAGTACGATAAGTATCCTCGGCAAAGTCCTGATGGCCCGGAGTATCCAGAATATTGATTTTATAATCATTGTAATCAAACTCCATCACAGAAGTGGTCACAGAAATACCACGCTGCTTTTCAATGTCCATCCAGTCGGATGTGGCGGTCTTCTTTATCTTATTACTCTTTACGGCTCCGGCCACCTGTATCTGTCCGCCAAAAAGTAACAATTTTTCAGTTAGAGAGGTCTTACCGGCATCCGGATGCGCTATAATCGCAAACGTCCGTCTTCTTTCTATTTCACTATTCATATTTTATTATGCATTTAATTCTTTGATACATGCTTCCAGACTCTCTTCCCAATGAGGAATCTCAATGTTATAAGTAGTTTTAATCTTGGTCTTGTCCAATACGGAATAATGGGGACGGGGAGCCTTTGCCGGATATTCATTTGTATGCAGGGGACTGACCTTACAGGTCGTGATACCGGCAATACGATGGATAGCCTTGGTAAAATCATACCAGGAACATACTCCTTCATCACTGAAATGATAAACTCCCGGAACCACTCCCTTATAAATGGCTGTAAAGATAGCACGTGCCAGATCACGGGCATATGTCGGTGTACCAATCTGATCAAAGACCACACCCAAAGTTTCCTTTTCCTTTCCCAGACGGAGCATCGTTTTTACAAAATTATTCCCAAAAGTGGAATAAAGCCATGCGGTACGGATAATCATTGTTTTTTTGCAATACTCCAATGCATTCGTTTCACCGGCCAGCTTGGTCTTGCCGTAAACAGAATTGGGACAAGGAACATCCCCCTCATTATAAGGAAGATGTTTCGTGCCATCGAACACATAATCCGTTGATATCTGAATAAACTCACCCCAGTTGGCTTCAGCCGCCTTCGCCAGATAGCTCACTGCGTTCTTATTCAGCTTGGTGCATAACTCTATATCATCCTCTGCCTTATCTACCGCCGTATAGGCCGCACAGTTCACTATGACATGAATATTATTCTCTTTTACGAAAGTCATCACCGCCTGCTCATCACAAATGTCCAATTCGGCTACATCCGTAAAAAAACAAGTATATTCCTTGTATTCAGCCGATAACACACGCATTTCATTTCCTAATTGACCGTTGGCACCAGTCACCAATATATTCTTCATTTCTATTTCATTTATTAGAATTCCAATTCTCCTTTTTTATCCTCTATATAGTAGTTTGACAACATAGCCAGCAATGTCGAGATTGCTTCTTGTGCCTTTCTTGTTTCCTCACTGATTTCTTTCTTTTGCAATTTCAACAATAAGATACCATAAAGCGCCTCAAAACAAGTTTCCAGTTCAGGCTCCTCTTTATCCGCACCTTTAGCGCGTAACTCTACAATATAAGGCAATACTTTATAATAAGCAGAATTATAATAAGGAAACTTAGGGGAACGCAATAACTGCAAATGAAGGTCGGTAAGCCAAGTTATAATGTTTTTATTAATCTGCAAATGGCCTTTTTCCATAATCCCTTCATGACGCATCATCTCAATCAAATCCATATACCACTGGGTGAGTTCCGCTTTCTGCTCTTCCGTTAACGGATAAGGAGCTATGATGGTGCTTTTTATCTTTTCCATATCACAGCCGTTGGCACGGATTAAATCCTCTATCTGCCACATATATATAAGATACTCGGCTATATTCTTTTCTTTTAACTGCTTGGAAACGAACATACTTTTTAAATTAAAATTGATAATTAAAAAATTAAAAAACCAACGTATGATACACAAGATATGTTTCTTTGTCAGTACATCGTTTTTCCTAAAATAGTATAAATGAAACCTGCGACTGAAATCAGCATCACTACAATACCAATCACACGGTTCAAAATCCAAATGCCGCGTAAATTAAAACGGGTGCGTACTTTATTGACAAAATACGTAATTCCGAACCACCAGAGAAGAGCCCCCAATACAATAGCCAAATACCCTACCAATTGAAAGCCTATGGGACTGCCCGGCATCACAAAAGAAAAACGGGCAAACAAACCTATAAACAGGAATATAATGAGGGGGTTGGAGAGAGTCACAAAAAAAGCAGTAACAAAATTATGAAGATAACTGCCCGGGGTAGAAGATACAGGACGGATAGACTGGACAGGATTACTACGGAAAGTATAAATACCGAAAAAGAACAGCATGATACTGCCGATAATTTGTAACAAAACTTGGTTCTTTGCCAAGAAATCATCCATAAAACTCATGCCATAACCTGTAATCAAGGCATAGCCTATATCACTAAGGGCAGCTCCCAGACCGGTAACAAATCCATACCATCGTCCCTTGTTCAGTGTGCGCTGTATACAAAGTACCCCAACAGGACCTAACGGCGCAGAAACCACTACACCGACGATAAGCCCTTTCACCAATAAATCGAGTATGGTTACTTGTTCTATCCAATTCATGCTGCAAAGATGCTACTTTTTTACGAAAGTACCTATATTTACGCTCAAAATTCTTTCATACCCCGTCTCTTTTATATAACTTTGCACCTTATTAATAGACCCTTGATATTAGAACTAGTTTTCAATTAACAAAACAACTATAAAAGTGCTATGATTCTATTTTTCAGAACACCCACTAAAAGTGTAATAGCAACAGAAGTCAGCCAGGAACTGGCTTCTGAGGATATTCAGAAATTAAGCTGGCTTTATGGTGAAGCCACTGTAGAGAACGAAGAGAACCTGAAAGGTTGCTTCATCGGACCGCGTCGGGAAATGATTACTCCCTGGAGTACAAATGCTGTAGAAATCACTCAGAACATGGGTCTTACAGGTGTCTTACGCATTGAGGAATATTTCCCTGTAAAAGACGAAAACGCCGAGTACGATCCTATGCTGCAACGTATGTATAAGGGATTGAACCAGGAGATTTTCACAGTCAACATCAAACCCCAGCCGATTGTTCACATCGAGAACCTCGAAGAATACAATGAAAAAGAAGGTCTGGCACTTTCCCGTGAGGAAATGGACTATTTGCTGAAGGTTGAAAAAGATTTGGGACGTAAATTAACCGATTCCGAAGTATTCGGCTTCGCACAGATCAATTCCGAGCATTGCCGCCATAAGATATTCGGCGGAACATTCATTATTGATGGTCAGGAAATGGAGTCTTCCTTGTTCCAGATGATCAAGAAAACGACTGCTGAAAATCCCAACAAGATTATTTCCGCTTATAAAGATAATGTAGCATTTGCCGAAGGACCGATAGTAGAGCAATTCTCTCCGGCCGATCATTCCACTTCCGATTATTTCATTATCAAAGATATCAAGACTGTTATCTCACTGAAAGCCGAAACACATAACTTCCCGACAACCGTAGAACCATTCAACGGTGCATCTACCGGTACCGGTGGTGAGATCCGTGACCGTATGGGCGGTGGCAAGGGCTCATGGCCCATTGCTGGTACTGCCGTTTATATGACCTCTTATCCCCGTACTGATGAGGGACGCGAATGGGAAGACATCCTTCCTGTCCGCCAATGGTTATACCAGACTCCGGAACAGATCTTAATCAAGGCTTCCAACGGTGCTTCCGATTTCGGTAACAAATTCGGTCAACCGCTGATTTGTGGTTCTGTACTGACATTCGAGCACCAGGAAAACGGCGAGAAGTATGCATACGACAAAGTGATTATGCTGGCAGGAGGAGTAGGTTACGGTACTCAGCGCGACTGTCTGAAAGGACATCCCGAAAAAGGAAATAAAGTCGTTGTAATGGGTGGTGATAACTATCGCATCGGCTTGGGTGGAGGTTCGGTTTCTTCTGTTGAGACAGGCCGGTACTCATCGGGAATCGAACTAAACGCCGTCCAACGTGCCAATGCGGAAATGCAAAAACGTGCCTATAATGTAGTCCGTGCATTGTGTGAAGAAGATAACAACCCGATTGTTTCCATTCACGACCACGGTTCGGCCGGCCACGTGAATTGTTTATCCGAACTGGTAGAAGAAAACGGTGGATTAATTCATATGGACAAACTACCTATCGGTGACCAGACTTTGTCTGCCAAAGAAATTATCGCCAACGAATCTCAGGAACGTATGGGATTGCTGATTGACGAGTCGGCTATTGAACATGTACAAAAAATTGCTGATCGCGAACGTGCGCCGATGTATACCGTAGGTGAAACAACCGGAGACGCCCGCTTTGCCTTTGAACAGGCCGATGGGGTACGTCCGTTCGATCTGGCAGTAGATCAGATGTTCGGTTCTTCTCCGAAAACCTACATGGTTGACAAGACCGTAGAGCGCCATTATGAAAATGTTTCATACGAAACTTCCAAATTAAATGAATATATCCGCCGCGTACTTCAGCTGGAAGCTGTTGCTTGCAAAGATTGGTTAACCAATAAAGTAGACCGTTCCGTAACCGGTAAAATCGCTCGCCAACAATGTCAAGGTGAAATTCAGTTGCCTCTGAGCGATTGTGGTGTAGTAGCTCTCGATTATCGTGGCGAAAAAGGTATAGCAACTTCTCTAGGCCATGCTCCCCAAGCCGCCTTAGCCAATCCGGCCGCAGGCTCTGTTTTGTCGGTAGCCGAAGCACTGACTAATATCGTATGGGCCCCGATGGCGGAAGGATTGGACAGCATTTCCTTGTCTGCCAACTGGATGTGGCCATGCCGCGCACAGGAAGGTGAAGACGCCCGCCTGTACACTGCCGTAAAAGCCCTTTCCGATTTCTGCTGCTCATTGCAAATCAATGTACCGACCGGAAAAGATTCTTTGTCTATGACTCAGAAATATCCTAACGGTGAAAAGATCATCAGTCCGGGAACTGTCATCGTTTCTGCCGGCGGTGAAGTTTCGGATGTGAAGAAAGTGGTTTCTCCTGTATTGGTAAATGATGAAAAGAGCACTATCTACCATATTGATTTCAGTTTTGACAAGTTACGTCTGGGAGGTTCTGCTTTTGCACAATCACTGAACAAAGTAGGTGACGATGTACCGACTGTACAAAATCCTGAATATTTCCGCGACGCATTCCTGGCTGTACAAGAATTAGTAAATAAAGGTCTGATTATGGCCGGTCACGATATTTCTGCCGGTGGTCTTATTACTACACTGCTTGAAATGTGCTTCTCGAATATGGAAGGTGGTATGGAAATCAGCCTGAACAAGATTAAGGAAGATGACATTATCAAGATATTGTTCGCCGAAAATCCGGGTATTGTTATCCAAGTAAAAGATAAGCACAAAGAAGAAGTGAAAAAAATCTTGGAAGACGCAGGCATAGGCTACGTAAAATTAGGTAAACCGACTGAAGAACGACATATCCTGGTAGAAAAGGGAGATGCGACTTACCAGTTCGGCATAGACTATCTGCGCGATGTATGGTATTCTACCTCTTACTTGCTAGACCGCAAGCAGAGCATGAACGGCTGCGCCAAAAAACGTTTCGAGAACTACAAGAAACAACCTTTGGAATTTGTATTCGACAAATCATTCACCGGCAAACTTTCACAATTCGGCCTTAACCCCGACCGTCGTACTCCGACAGGTATCAAAGCGGCTATTATCCGTGAAAAAGGAACCAATGGCGAACGCGAAATGGCCTACATGCTCTATTTGGCAGGATTTGATGTGAAGGATGTAACAATGACCGATCTGGTCAGCGGACGTGAGACATTAGAGGACATCAATTTCATCGTATTCTGCGGTGGGTTCTCTAATTCGGACGTTTTAGGCTCTGCCAAAGGATGGGCCGGAGCTTTCTTGTTCAATCCCAAAGCCAAAGCTGCATTGGATAACTTCTATGCACGCAAAGATACATTGTCATTGGGCGTATGTAACGGATGTCAGCTGATGATAGAATTAAACCTGATTAACCCAGACTTCACCAAGAAAGCGAAAATGCTGCACAATGATTCACATAAATTCGAATCCAAGTTTGTAGGTGTTACTGTTCCTATGAATAGAAGCGTCATGTTCGGTTCGTTAAGCGGAAGCAAGCTTGGCATCTGGGTAGCCCATGGAGAAGGTAAATTCTCATTGCCATATCATGAAGATAAATACAATGTTGTATTGAAATACTCATACGATGAGTATCCCGGCAATCCGAACGGTTCAGATTACAGCGTAGCCGGTCTGGCCAGCCCTGACGGTCGCCATTTGGCCATGATGCCTCATCTGGAACGCTCTTGTTTCCCATGGCAAAATGCTTATTATCCGGCTGATAGAATAAAGAACGATCAGATTACTCCATGGATGGAAGCATTTGTCAATGCTAGAAAATGGATTGAGATGAACAAAAAATAAAAACGATTTGTTATATTTACTAAAAAAGCGGTGAGTCATACTGATTACCGCTTTTTTTGTATATAACAGATTTTGATATGTTAAGGGAAATTACGAACTTTGTAAGGATTTTGCCTCCTAATAATATGAGAAGAATTCTTTTACTTATATGCCTTTTTGTTATTTTGGTAACACCTGCCGTTGCTCAACTATACCAGTATCTGGATACTCAGAATGGTTTGAGCAGCCGTAGAGTTTTATCTATACGAAAAGATAAAAAGGGCTATATGTGGTTTCTCACTCACGAAGGAATAGACAGGTACAACGGAAAACAATACACACACTATAGCTTAACAGCCAACGGAAAACTATTGAACTTTTTTCCTAACTTGAACACTTTGCAAACAGATACGGCAGGAGTGGTTTGGGAGATAGGAAAAACCGGTCATCTATTCAGGTACAATTCCTTACAAGATAAATTTGAACTAGTTTGCGATTTTGCCAGTAAGGACAAAAGCAACAGCGGACTGCCGCTCACCGCTTCATTTCTTGACTCCAAAGACAACAATATATTGCTTTGCACTAAAAACAAACAATATCTTTTCGACATAGATACCCATGAACTTATTCAACTGGAAAGTCCTATCAAGGAAGAAATCACATATATTGCAAAATCTACGAACAACCAATATTTTCTGGCATCCAGCCACAAGATTTACTGTGCAAAACTGAATCATGGCCGATTAGAAACAATCAAGCATCCGGAACTGGATAATTTTCATATAGTGAACTACATCTATTTTCATCCGGAAACCCAAATGCTAGTAATAGGTACCTTGCTGGATGGTATTTATCTATACAATATCCATAGCCGCCAACTGATTGATGTACACAACGGACTACAAGACATTAATGTCAACTCTATCATAGCAAGTAAAGAAAATGAAAACGAGGTGCTAATAGCAACTAATGGCGCAGGCGTATATAAATTAAACTTGGGCACTTACGAATTGACAAATTTTCTAAATGCCGACCACAACCATTCCAATAAAATGAACGGTAATATCATTAATGATATCTATATTGATGATGATCAAAAATTATGGATGGCAGTCTATCCTATAGGAATTACTGTGTATTCCGAGAAATATCCCGGATATAAATGGATACAGCACTCTTACGACAATCCCAACTCACTGATAGATAACCAAGTGAACTATATATTGGAAGATTCTGAAGGAGATATTTGGTATGCGACCAATAATGGCGTATGTTGCTACCGTCCTTCCACCAAACAATGGACGAATTTATTATCAACTTATCAGCATGACACACCTAATCAAAATCATGTATTTATCTCTATATGTGAATCCCGGCCAGGAATTATTTTAGTAGGAGGATATATGTCGGGAATGTACAAAATAGATAAGAAAAACATGACCACACAATATTTTATTCCCCAGACATTAAATGATGACACCATAAAACCGGATAAATATATTCGTTGTATTTATAAGGATTGGGATAATCTGATTTGGGCCGGAGGATATTACAATTTAAAAAGTTATGATATGGATACAAAGGAAATGCATTGTTATAAAATGGATTTCCCTATCACCTATATCACCAATAAGGACGCCCACAATTTATGGATAGGAACTATCAATGGATTGTATCAGTTCAATAAGGTCAATCAAGAGCTCAAAGCGGTGAATCTAGACTCCGAACTAGGCTGCATAAATACTATTTATCAAAGTAAAAAGAACATCACTTTCATTGGTACACATGGTTCCGGTATATGGATTTACAACAATTATACAGAAAAAGTAACTAATTACCATGTCAATAATTCAGCTCTGATATCTAATAATATTCATTGCATACTGTCTGCTCTGGAAGACGATTTGATCATTAGTACAGAAAAAGGGTTGACCCGTTTCAAAACAAAAGAAAAAATATTCTCTAACTGGACAAAAGAACAAGGGTTGATGTCTACCAGCTTTAACCAAGCTGCCGGAGTACATACACGCGATAAAAAATTTATTTTCGGATGTGGAGACGGAGCCATTGAACTGGCAGATACCGTCACGCTGCCTCATCAATTCAAATCCAAAATGGTATTTGATAATTTCCGACTGCTCTATCAGAAAGTAATGCCCGGTGAAAAAGGTTCCCCTTTAAAAGAAGAAATTGATGATACCCGGCATATCATACTGAATTACGACCAGAATATTTTTTCATTGGATGTGTCTTCCATCAATTATGATAATCCCTCCAACATCGTCTATTCCTGGAAACTGGAAGGGTTTTATGATGAATGGACTTCACTCACGAACGATAACCGCATACGTTACACTAATATCGGTCCCGGTAAGTATAAATTAAGAGTGAGAGCCATCCTGATGGATGATCACCATTTGTTAGAAGAACGTTCACTTTTCATAACCGTAACCCCACCTTGGTGGGCTACTTTTTGGGCAGGCATTCTTTATCTGATCATTTTTATACTGGTCGGAGTAATTGTCTTACGTTATTTGTGGCTTAGGAAAGACAGAAACAATTCAAAAGAAAAAATCCGGTTCTTTATCAACACG
This sequence comes from Phocaeicola vulgatus ATCC 8482, assembly GCF_000012825.1. GTDB lineage: Bacteria > Bacteroidota > Bacteroidia > Bacteroidales > Bacteroidaceae > Phocaeicola > Phocaeicola vulgatus. Next base: position 114,095 of record NC_009614.1, read on the forward strand.
GCGCATGATATACGTGCACCGCTGACTTTGATAAAAGCTCCTTTGGGAGAGATTCTTAAAAACGAAAACCTGTCCGAACAGGGAAGAATCAATATCAACCTAGCTATACAAAATACAGACAATCTGTCTGAGTTAGCCAGTAATCTGATTAATTTTGAAAAAGAGGAACTGTATACCTCCACTGTATATGTATCCCGATACGAATTGAACAACTATATCAAAAACTATTTGGAACAGTTCAATTTATATGCCCGCAAAAGACAGATAAATATCATATTTGAAACTAATTTCGAAAGCCAGGAAGTATGGCTGGACAGAAACAAGATGGATTCCATTATCCGTAACCTGATGACAAATGCCTTGAAATATACCTGTCAGGGGGGCAATGTCACTGTGCAAACTCAGAAAAATAAAAGTCATTGGTTCATCACTATTACAGATACAGGAATCGGGATCCCCGCCAATGAACAAAAGAAAATGTTCAAAAGCCTATTCAGAGGGAATAATGCCATCAATCTGCAAATCACAGGAAGCGGCATCGGCATGCTGCTTACCTACAAACTGATAAAAAGCCATGCCGGCAAAATATCAATGAGCAGTATAGAGAATGTAGGAACTACCTTCAAACTGGCATTCCCTATCAAAAGTCGGAAATACAACTACCGTATATTCAAAAAAGCTGATGTAATTGACCCGCTGCCTGTCATCGAAGGCAATCCGGAAGAACTGGTGAAAGAGATCAAAAACAAGCCGGTCAAAACACATGCCGCTTCCATTCTGATAGTGGAAGATAATATGGAATTGCGTACTTTCCTATTGCATACACTATCGGAAGATTATCATGTGTCTGATGTAGGAAACGGGCAAGAAGCACTGGATTTTATCAAAGAGCGACAACCTGATCTGATACTGTCGGATGTAATGATGCCTATCATGAATGGAAACAAAATGTGCAATATATTGAAAAGTAATATTGAAACCAGTCATATACCTATCATATTGCTGACCGCATTGAACGATAAAGAAAGTATTATCAAAGGCTTACAGACCAAAGCCGATAAATACATAGTCAAACCATTTGACATGGAAGTACTGAAAGCAAACATAACCAACGTTCTGGCGAACAGGGAAATCATGAAAAAGCGTTTCTCACAATTCAAATTCAATGCAGACGAGGTATCAGATGATCCGACGGTCAGTTTGGAACAGGAATTTCTTTTAAAAGCTACCGACATCATAAAAAGTAGTATAAACAAAGAAATGAACGTAGAAAACCTATGTGATGCAATGAATATGAGCCGGAGTAGTTTATACAATAAAATAAAGGCCTTAACCAATGATTCGCCCAGTGACTTTATACGTAAAGTACGTATGAACGAAGCTAGCATTTTATTGAAAAGCAAACGTTATACCGTATCCGAAGTTTCGGATATGATGGGATTCAGTGATCCCAAATATTTTACGGATACATTTAAGAAATACTACGGAGTTCCACCAAGCACTTATATGAAACAAAATTAAAAAAATGAATTTCTATTTACAATCATTTCTTATCTTCCTAAAAATAGGACTATTTACTATTGGCGGAGGATATGCTATGGTTCCCCTAATTCAAGATGAAATAGTGGACAAACGAAAATGGATTGACAAAGAGGATTTTATTGATTTATTAGCCCTCACTCAGTCTGTACCCGGAATATTTGCTGTAAATATTGCCATATTTATCGGATATAAATTGCGTAAATTCCGTGGAGCATTGGCAATGGCTTTAGGCACAATACTCCCCTCTTTCTTTATCATATTGGCAATTGCCTTGTTCTTTCAACAGTTCAAACAATACCCAATTGTAGAGAATATATTCAAGGGAATTCGCCCGGCGGTAGTAGCCCTTATTGCAGCTCCCACTTTCTCCATGGCAAAATCCGCCAAGATAAACCGTTACACTGTCTGGATACCAATAGTATCCGCATTGCTTATCTGGGTATTGGACGTGTCTCCAGTCTACATTATCATAATAGCGGGCGTGGGAGGTTTTATATATGGCAAGTACAAACATAAATATTCATCCAAATGATTTTTCTATATTTATTCTACACATTCTGTAAAATAGGGCTCTTCGGTTTCGGAGGAGGCTATGCCATGTTGTCCATGATACAAGGAGAAGTAGTAACAAGATATAATTGGATCAGTGCCAGCGAATTTACAGATATCATCGCTATCAGCCAAATGACACCGGGTCCCATTGGCATCAACTCTGCTACTTATGTGGGATATACTGCGGTATTGAATGCAGGCTACAATGAAAGCTGGGCTATATTCGGTTCTTGCATAGCTACTTTTGCTGTAGTTTTTCCATCGTTCATATTAATGGTAATCATCAGCCGGTTCTTCTTGAAATACCAAAAGCATCCGGTTGTAGAAGCCGTATTCAAAGGGTTGCGTCCGGCAGTAGTAGGTCTGCTGGCAGCAGCTGCACTCGTCTTGATGAATGCTGAAAACTTCGGCAGTTATCAAATAGATTTGTATCAATTCATCATCAGTATAATTATTTTTCTAGTAACCTTTATAGGTACACGGAAATACAAAATCAATCCTATATTAATGATTATACTTTGCGGAGTGGCAGGGTTCCTGCTTTACTGAGAATAGGACGATTATGGGAAATCATCAAAAAAATCCGTATGATCGGCTCCGGAAATAATCATCAACTCTTTGTCATCACTGATTAGATAAAGCCGCAATAGATGGATTACAGATGTTATAACCTTTTCCTGATTTCAACATAAACAATATAGCACCCGGAAAACAGGCGGCATACAAATCAACTGCCACTGCCCCGGAATTCTTTATTCATCGATAGGACGTGAATATAATACCCAGGCAGTGGCAGTAAAAATAAAATCTAAAATTAAAGAAACACTCCCGCTTCTTACAGTTTTACTTTCTTTTTAGTACCCTTCGACTCATTGTGCAAACGATCCAACGCTGTCACTACATACTGGTACTTCGTTTTTCCATCGTTATAAGGTAATGGATAAAAATGGTCACGGGTAATGGCTACAATATGGGAAGCATCATCCAAATTGATTTTTTCTTTTTTATCAAAGCGATAAACCACATACTGTACAGCTTTGTCCATCTCGTCCTTTGCCTTCGGAGCTGTCCAGAAGAGTACCGGACCTTCATACGTCCATACCATCTTCACCTTCTTTACTTTACCTGGAGCCTTATCGTCCATAAAAGGAGATTCAGGAATCAAAGCCGGATAACGATGATACTCCTTCTCCAGCATAGTGCGGTAATTGCCGGCATTATCCACCACTGCAGCAGCATACCATTGACAACTTCCCTGCACGGTAGGAAGCGACCGTTGCAACTTCATTTTGGCAGGCATCTGGTTTTGTAACGGATTACGGGCATCCGCCTTGTTCACCGTACGCATCACATCCTGACCGATAAATAACGGACGCGAAGCGGCATGTTTTGCCCACCAATGTATCAAGTTGTCATAATCGGCAGCAGGATGACCTATTTCCCAATAAATCTGAGGGATATTATAATCTACCCAACCATTATTAATCCACATCAGCACATCTGCATACAAATCATCATAATTCTGAAGACCGCGTGTATCACTTCCATTCGGATCATTTTTCTTGTTGCGGTAGATACCAAAAGGAGAAACACCGAACTTCACCCACGGCTTACACTCGCGCACAGTTTCGTGAATTTCCTTTATCAGCACATTCACGTTGTCACGGCGCCAATCGGCTTTATTACTGTATCCGCGACCATATTGCGCAAAACTGACATGATCAGGAAAATCTTCGCCCGGGTTGGGATAAGGATAGAAATAATCATCCATATGAATGGCATCCACATCATAACGGGTAACAATATCGCGCACAATCTTGCAAATGTATTTACGGTTTTCGGGCAAAGCCGGATCAAAATAAAGTTGACCAGCATAATTCACGAAACGTTCCGGATTCTTATTATACGGATGAATGGGTGATAAGGCAGTAGTTCCCTTTGTCTTGGCACGGTAAGGGTTAATCCAGGCATGGAACTCCATTCCACGCTTATGGCATTCATCAATCATGAACTGCATCGGGTCCCAGTAAGGTGAAGGCACTCTGCCCTGCACTCCTGTAAGAAAGCGGCTCCACGGCTCATAAGAAGATTTATACAAGGCATCGGCTTCTGCACGTACCTGAAAAATTATCGCATTAATGCCTGCGCCCTGCAGACTGTTTAGTTGATTTATTAACAGCCGCTGTATCTTCTCTGTCGGCATTCCCTGGAACTGTCCATTCACACACTGAATCCATGCACCGCGGAACTCACGTTTAGGATAACGTGTCTGAGCACTGACAACAGAAGTAAAAAGTAGTGCTATCAATAAAAGAAGAATAGTTTTTGCTCTCATTTTGTTATTCTTGTTTAATACGCTTGCAAAGATAAGAAAACTTATAATTATCTTTGCATATTAAACCAAATTCAATAAAGAATGTCAGAAAGTAACTATATATCCATAAAAGGAGCAAAGGTAAACAACCTCAAAAACATCGATGTAAACATTCCACGCAACAAGCTGGTCGTCATCACGGGACTATCCGGTTCCGGAAAATCATCCTTGGCTTTTGATACATTATACGCTGAAGGTCAGCGACGCTATGTAGAAAGCCTGTCATCATACGCCCGCCAATTTCTGGGCCGCATGAGCAAGCCTGAGTGTGATTTCATCAAAGGTATACCACCCGCTATCGCCATAGAGCAAAAAGTGAACAGCCGCAATCCTCGTTCCACCGTGGGTACTTCCACCGAAATATATGAGTATCTGCGACTGCTCTATGCACGCGTGGGGAAGACTTATTCCCCCATTAGCGGGCAACTGGTGAAAAAACATAGCATTGAAGATATTGTAAACTGTATGCTTTCCTTTCCTAAAGGAACGAAATACACGGTTCTCACTCCTATGATGCCCCGTGAAGGCCGTACACTGCTCCAGCAACTGGAAATGGACTTGAAACAAGGATTTACCCGTATAGAGGTGAACCGTGAAATAGTCCGTATAGAAGATTTTCTGCAACAAACAGCTGCCGAAGATAAAAAACAAAACATCTATCTGCTGGTAGATCGCATGACAGCCGATGATAGCAAAGACAGTATCAGCCGCCTCACCGATTCTGCCGAAACGGCCATGTACGAGGGAGACGGGAATTGTCTCCTCCGCTTCTACTCTGCTGACGGAAGTACGCAGCTGTTCTCTTTCAGCACTAAATTCGAGACCGACGGAATTAAATTCGAAGAACCGAATGACCAAATGTTTTCATTCAATTCCCCTCTCGGCGCTTGTCCCGAATGCGAAGGCTTCGGTAAAGTGATAGGTATAGATGAACATCTGGTGATTCCAAACCGTGCTCTGAGTGTATATGACGGAGCTGTCCTTTGCTGGCGTGGTGAAAAGATGGGGGAATGGCTACAGGAATTCATTCATGAAGCTCCCGCCCACGATTTCCCCATCTTCGCCCCTTATTATGAACTGACACAGGAACAAAAAGATTATTTATGGCATGGACCTAGAAATAAGGCCTGTATAGATTCTTTCTTCAAAATGCTGGAAGAAAACCAATATAAAATACAATATCGTGTGATGCTGGCACGATACAGGGGAAAAACTATTTGTCCTGTCTGCCACGGAACACGCTTGAAAAAAGAAGCCGGTTATGTAAAAGTAGGTGGAAAATCCATCTCTCAACTGGTTGACTTACCTATTCACGACTTAAAAGAATTCTTCCGCACTCTAGAACTAGATGCACATGACACAGCCATCGCCAAACGGATCTTAACGGAAATTACCAACCGCATCAACTTCCTCATGGATGTGGGTTTGGGATATCTTACACTGAACCGTCTCAGCAACTCGCTCTCCGGCGGTGAAAGCCAGCGCATCAATCTGGCCACCTCATTAGGCAGCAGCTTGGTAGGCTCACTCTATATCCTGGACGAGCCCAGTATCGGATTACACAGCCGTGACACCGACCGGCTGATAAAAGTACTTCGTCAGTTACAGGAGCTGGGAAACACCGTAGTAGTGGTAGAACATGATGAAGAAATAATCCGTGCTGCCGATTATATCATTGATATCGGTCCTCAAGCAGGACGTTTAGGAGGACAAATAGTATATCAAGGCAACATGAACGATCTTCAAAGAAACAGTAACAGTTATACGGTGCGCTATTTGTTGGGAGAAGAAAACATAGAGATTCCCCGATGCCATCGTCCGTGGAACAATTATATAGAAATAAAAGGTGCGCGTGAAAACAACCTTAAAGGCATTGACGTAAAATTTCCACTGAATGTAATGACGGTAGTTACGGGAGTCAGCGGTTCGGGGAAGAGTACGTTGGTACGTGATGTCTTTTACAAGGCATTGAAACGCGAATATAGTGAAGCTAGCGAACGGCCGGGTGAGTTCATCTCTTTGGAAGGAGATGTACAGCTGGTGAAAGATATTGAATTTGTAGACCAGAATCCTATCGGAAAATCATCACGCAGCAATCCGGTAACCTATGTAAAAGCATACGACGAAATACGAAAACTCTTTGCCGAACAGCCTCTTGCCAAGCAAATGGGATATACTGCCGGATATTTCTCATTCAATACCGAAGGCGGGCGCTGTGAGGAATGCAAAGGTGACGGTACGGTAACCGTTGAAATGCAATTTATGGCAGATTTGGTACTAGAATGTGAGTCTTGTCATGGAAAACGTTTCAAGAGCGACACGCTGGAAATAAAATTCCAAGACAAGAGCATCTATGACATTCTGGAAATGACAGTGAATCAAGCCATTGAATTCTTTGCCGAATACAATCAAAAAAAGATAGTGAAGAAACTAATTCCATTACAAGAAGTGGGATTGGGATATATAAAGTTAGGACAAGCCTCCTCCACTCTTTCCGGCGGCGAGAACCAACGCGTAAAACTAGCTTATTTTCTGAGCATAGAGAAAGCACAACCCACTATTTTTGTATTCGATGAACCAACCACAGGTCTGCATTTTCATGATATCAAGAAACTGCTGGAAGCATTTGAAGCCTTAATCAGCCGCGGACATACCATTATCATTATCGAGCATAATATGGATGTGATAAAATGTGCCGACCATGTGATTGACCTAGGACCCGAAGGAGGAAATATGGGAGGAAATCTGGTAGTTGCGGGCACTCCGGAAGAGGTTGCAGCATGTGCGGCATCTTATACGGGACAGTTTTTACGTGAAAAACTGGCGATGGATTCTCCTGATTGATTTTTTATTCACCGTTGATTGTCCAAACTGACACAAATTATTAAATATGATTATACGCAATATACCACTAGATGATAAATGGGAATTTAAAAGTGATTTATTCCGTTCTATAAGTTTAGCATTTTGTGGTATGATTGCAGAATCATTTTACTAAAAATCTGTTTTAATGTTTTCCGCATTGTCAATCTAAACGAAAATATGAGTAAATTTAGAATTGAATTAACAACCTTATAAATCAACAGAATATGAAAAAACTTTTTTTACTACTCTTGCTGTTCCCTTTCCTATTGGGATGTTCACAAAAAGAGAAAGAATTCACCGTTCTTCAATGGAACATTTGGCAAGAAGGAACTGTAATTCCCGGTGGTTACGACGCTATTGTGAATGAAATAGCCCGTCTTCGTCCGGACTTCGTCACATTGAGCGAAGTACGTAATTACGAAAACACCAATTTCACTGCCCGCCTAGTGCAATCATTAAAGGAAAAAGGAGAAACCTATTATTCCTTCTATACCTATGATACAGGTCTGTTAAGCCGATACCCCATCACTGATTCATTAACCGTTTTTCCCGAAAAGAATGACCACGGCAGTATCTATCGCCTTACAGCCGATATGAACGGACAGAAAATAGCAGTCTACACCGCTCATCTTGATTATTTGGATGACGCCTATTATAATGTACGCGGATATGATGGCTCTACTTGGGAAGAAATCCCTATCCCCACTACCGTAGAAGAAGTATTAAAGAGAAATGTAGCCTCACAACGCGATGACGCCATCAGACTATTCATTGAACAGGCAAAAAAAGATCGTGCAGCCGGCTACACCATCATTTTAGGAGGAGATTTTAATGAACCTTCACATCAAGATTGGACTGAAGAAACCAAAGACCTGTATGACCATCATGGCTTTGTAATCCCCTGGACAGTTCCTGTCCTGTTAGACGAAGCCGGATTGAAAGACGCCTATCGAGAATTCTATCCAGATGTATTAAACTATCCCGGCTTCACTTATCCTTCGGATAATCCGGCAAAGCCCGCCGACAAAATAACCTGGGCTCCCAAAGCAGATGAACGCGACCGTATAGATTACATTTGGTATTATCCCGAAAAGGGGTTGAAAGTGAAAGACGCCGCCATTTTCGGTCCGAAAAATTCCATAGTCCGTGCACAGCGTGTTCAGGAAACATCTAAAGACAAGTTTATAGAACCATTGGGCGTATGGCCTACAGACCATAAAGGAGTACTGGTTACTTTCCAATATCCCGCCAAATAATATCGTTTTTCCCAATATTTCTGTTATCTTTGTCCAATAACCTAATTTATTATCCTATGACCAAATGTACACATAAGCAGTTAATGACCGCCTGTATGTTAGCAGGCACATTGATGTTGGGAGCATGTACCAGTACTCCCCCTGTAACAAAAGAGGTATCCATTGTACCCATAACCAACCATCTGGAGGAAACAAACGGTGCTTTTGTATTGAAAAGTAATACCTCCATCGGTGTTATTGACGCCGAACTAATTCCCGCAGCCGAGTATTTGGCCGATATGCTTTCCGGTGCCACAGGCTACGACCTTAAAGTAAAAGAAGGCGAAGGAACCATCACCCTTGCCTTGGGGGATGTTCAAGGAAAAGAAGGTGCCTATACCCTGACAGCCGAGAGCGATAAGGTCAACATTACAGGTAACTCTTACGGAGGTGTCATTGCAGGTATCGAATCCCTCAGACAGCTGTTTCCCCCGCAAATAGAATCTAAAGAAATTGTTAAAGGTACAGACTGGGCCATACCGGCCGTTAACATTCAAGATGCCCCCCGCTTTGAATGGAGAGGCATCATGCTGGACGTATCCCGCCATTTCTACACAATAGATGAGGTGAAAGAATTACTGGATGTCATGGCCCTTTACAAGATGAATAAATTCCACTGGCATCTTACCGATGACCAAGGATGGCGTATCGAAATCAAGAAATATCCTTTACTGACGGAAAAAGGAGCCTGGCGCAAATTCAATTCCCATGACCGCGAATGCATACGTCAGTCAAAGACTGATAACAATCCGGATATGGCAATTCCCGAAGACAAGATACGCATCGTAGAAGGTGACACCCTATATGGAGGCTACTACACTCAGGAAGATATCAAGGATGTCATAGCATACGCCAAAATACGAGGCATAGATATTATTCCCGAAATTGATATGCCGGGACACATGCTGGCAGCTGTGAGTAACTATGAAGGTGTTTCCTGTTTTAACGAAACCGGTTGGGGAAGCGTCTTCTCCTCACCTGTTTGTCCGGGGAAAGACTCTGCATTGGAGTTCTGCAAGAATGTTTATGCAGAACTGATAGCCCTTTTCCCCTATAAGTATGTACATATAGGAGGTGACGAAGTAGAAAAAACCAATTGGAAAAAATGTCCGGACTGCCAGAAACGTATGCATGACAATAATCTGAAAACCGAAGAAGAACTGCAATCATGGTTCATTCATGACATGGAGAGATTCTTTAACGGGAAAGGCAAAGAAATGATAGGCTGGGATGAAATCATTGAAGGCGGATTGTCTAAAACAGCCACCGTAATGTGGTGGCGCAGCTGGGTAAAAGATGCAGCGACCAAGGCAACGGCACAAGGCAACCCTGTCATTTTCACTCCTAACGGACAATTTTATTTGGATTATGCAGAAGACAAGAATTCTATGGCAAGCATTTATAATCTGGATACGACAGACAACCTGACTCCCGAGCAGCAGTCGCTGATTTTAGGAGTGCAGGGAAATATTTGGTGCGAATGGATTCCTTCCAACGCACGTATGCAATATATGACCATTCCACGTTTGCTGGCTATTGCCGAATTAGGTTGGAGCAAACCGGAGCAAAAAGACTGGAATGCCTTCAAACAACGCCTGTCTGATCAGTTTGAACGTCTCAATATCATGGGTATCAATTACCGTATACCCGATTTGGAAGGCTTTAATGCCGTCAACGCCTTTATCGGTGAAGGAACCATCAATGTAACTTGCCTTGACCCCACTGCGGAAATTCACTATACCACTGATGGCAGTACTCCTACTTTACAATCTCCCGTATATGAAGGTCCCATCAAAGTGACTGAAACCACAGACTTTACTTTCTGCACCTTCCGCCCTAATGGAAAGAAAGGTGACATAGCCAAGACACGTTTCATCAAAAGTGAATATACCCCCTCTGTAACTGCCGCTCCTTCCAATCCGGGTTTGAAAGCTACATGGCACGAATTTAAAGGAAATAAATGCAGTGAAATAGAAAAAGCTCCGATCAATGGTACTTATCCAGTGGAAGACGTTATGATTCCTAAAAAAGTAAAAGGAAATATCGGACTGATTATCAAAGGATATTTCAATGCTCCTCAAGACGATATCTACACTTTTGCACTCCTGTCCGACGATGGTAGTACATTGACCATAGACAGTGAACAGATAGTAGACAATGACGGACCTCACGGACCTAAAGAAATAGTGGGACAAAAGGCATTGGCGAAAGGATATCATCCAATGGAATTACGTTATTTCGACCAAAACGGAGGACAACTGAAATTAAAAGTAACAGGTAGTGATGGTAAAGAAATTCCGTTCACGCATCTCTATGCGCATTAATCTCACATAAAAAGTTTTTCCACCACAGATTATACAGATTTACATAGATTGAATTTCAATGAATTCTCCCATTCAATAATCTGCGTAATCTGTGGTGGAATTACATCAATCAGAAGTAAACTCCGAACCCTATCTTGAAGCCTAATTTACTAAATTCTGAAATATCACTAAAACTCAAGTCATAATATACAGACGGCTCAATAGTCACATTTCTGCCCAAGAAAAAAGCATATCCGACTTCCGGTGTCAAACAAACCAGATTCTTTTTAAATCCTACACAAGAAAGGTGCTTATACGCCATTCCCAATCCTCCATAAATACCGCAACTGGAAAAATAATAACGTCCTTGTGCACCAATACTGGTTTCATCCATTCCATGTTCTACATAATTGCCCTTAAAATTCAGCAATACAGCCACATTATCGGCTACAAACGCACCACCGGTCAAAGCGAAACCAAAATTTGTACCCTCATTCTTGCTATGAGATAGGTCAAGCCCTGTCAATGAAGCATTCACATACCATACCTCCTTCTCAAATTGAGCATGCGCACTCAGTGCAGTCATTACCAACAGCATCAAGCTGACTAAAATTTTCTTCATAATGTTGTCGTTTAATAGTTATTTTTTATTTTCCAAATCACGTTCACGTCTTTCCTCCGCCTTTTCTTTCTTACGAAGGACAATCCATAACAACGCTATTATCATATAGGATAAACCTACTGTGAGATACTTTTCCGTATCACTTATTTCCGTATTACGCGGAATAAAATAAACGGCCATCGCTGTAGTATAAACCAACAAAGCGACAGGCAACCAAATCGATTTTCTATATTTTTTCATAAACTATGCTGTTTTGTTTCCTATACCAACTTACAAACCCTATAGCGGCTACCAACGTGCAAAGACCACCGATTATATAAGATACATAATCAGAAAGTGCCAATCCTTCGGGAGCAATGCAAATATAAGTAGAACATACAGCCGTCATAAACAAGGCAGGAAACAAGGTAATATAATAATTCTTTTTCGCACGTACCAGAAAAACAGTGACCGCCCACAAAGTAAAAACAGACAAAGCCTGATTACACCAGGCAAAATAACGCCATATCATATCAAATCCCGCCGCATCACGCTGACTGTACAACAATATACCGATAGTTACCGCAAAAATAGGAATACAAATCAATAAACGTTTCGCTATACTTTTTTGTTCCAAATGCATAAAATCGGCAACAATCAAACGAGCTGAACGTAAAGCGGTATCTCCACTGGTAATAGGAGCGGCAATTACCCCCAATACAGCCAATAAACCTCCTATCGTACCCAACCATTCCTTGGTTATGCTGTCCACAATAATCGAAGCATTACTCTCCTCCATACCATTTTGATGAAAAAAACAAGTAGCGGCAGCAGCCCAAATCAATGCCACGATCCCTTCGGTCACCATCGCTCCATAAAAAATAGGACGGCCATACTTCTCATTCTTCATACAACGTGCCATCAACGGAGATTGTGTGGCATGAAAGCCACTGATTGCCCCACAAGCAATAGAAACAAACATGATAGGAAAAATTGGTAATCCGGCAGGGTGGGTATTATGCAGCCCGTCCGTAATTTCGGGCAATGCCGGATGATTCCATAACAACATCACCAAAATCCCCACCGCCATAAACAATAAAGCAATGGCAAACAACGGATATATTTTTCCTATAATCTTATCTACCGGCAACAATGTAGCCAACATATAATAGACAAATACGACTATAATCCAAAAAGTAACATCCATATACTCCGGAGTAAGTTTGGCAAGCAATCCGGCAGGTCCTGCCACAAAAACCGCTCCGACTAATATCATCAGCACAACCGTAAAACCGCGCATCAACTGCTTTGTGGGAAGGCCCAAGTAACGACCGATAATTTCCGGCAAACTCTCGCCATCATGCCGAATGGAAAGCATTCCGGACAAATAATCGTGTACCGCCCCGGCAAAAATGGTACCTAAAACAATCCACAAATAAGACGCCGTACCAAACTTCGCTCCCATTATAGCACCGAAAATAGGTCCTAAGCCGGCTATATTCAAAAATTGAATCATGAAAATCTTCCAAGTAGGAAGTGGAATAAAGTCAACACCATCCGCCATGGTCAGGGCAGGTGTCTTCCTTATCTTGTCAGGACCGAACACACGTTCCACATAACTTCCATACAAAAAGTATCCGCCTACAAGAACCAATAATGCAATAATAAAGGTTATCATATTCTATTTTTTGTTTTGTTGGGGCAAAAGTAACGAATTAATTGATTACTTCGTATCTTTGCCCTAAAATTAAAGTAAATGCGAACATTCTTTATAACTTTATTACTAGTCATAGTGAGTTTATCACCCGTTTTCTCACAACCTAAATATGAAATCCGTGCCACCTGGATCACTACGCTCGGAGGAATGGACTGGCCTCGTAACAAGGCAGTAAACGCATCAGGCATCCGGCGTCAGCAAAAAGAATTATGTGATATACTGGATCGCCTGAAAGCCGCCAATTTCAATACGGTATTGTTGCAAACCCGTCTGCGCGGAGATATGATTTATCCTTCCGCCATAGAAACTTTCGGCGAATCACTGACAGGTAGCACAGGAGGGAATCCCGGATATGACCCTTTGGCTTTCGCCATCGGAGAATGCCACAAACGCGGCATGGAACTACATGCATGGATTGTTACGATTCCTGCCGGAAACACCCGTCAAGTACAATTGCAAGGACGTAGCTCCGTAGTACGGAAAAACCGGACTATTTGCAAACTTTATAAAGGTAACTGGTACTTGGACCCGGGAAATCCGGGAACCAAAGAATATCTGTCATGCATCGTAAAAGAAATAACTTCCCGTTATGATATAGACGGCATTCATTTCGATTACATCCGCTACCCTGAGCAAGCCGACAACTTTCCCGACAAGGACACCTACCGGAAATACGGCAAAGGTAAGGAGTTGAAACAATGGCGGCGTGATAATATCACAGATATTGTGCATAGGCTCTATACCGACATCAAGACTATCAAACCCTGGGTGAAAGTCAGCAGTTCCCCTATTGGCAAATACCGAGATACCAACCGATATCCCTCCCGTGGATGGAACGCTTATCATGTAGTTTACCAAGATGCTCAGAAATGGCTAAAAGAAGGTATTCATGATGCGTTGTTCCCGATGATGTATTTTCAGGGAAATAATTTCTATCCTTTTGCATTGGATTGGAAAGAGAATTGCGGTAACCGCTGGATAGTACCAGGTTTGGGCATTTATTTCCTCTCTCCCGACGAACAAAATTGGCCGTTGGACGAAATAGTCCGCCAACTTCATTTCACCCGTCAGATAAAACTAAACGGACAAGCCTACTTCCGCAATCGTTTTCTATTGAACAACACCAAAGGCATTTGGGACGAACTCCAAGAGAATTTCTATACCACTCCGGCATTGATTCCCCCAATGACCTGGATGGACAGCATCCCCCCATCCACTCCGGCCATGCCTTCCCTGCAACTGTTGCCGGACGGCAAAATGCACATGAGCTGGCAGATTTCCACAGATAACAACGGAGGTCTTGTCACCTATCATCTTTATGCCTCGGATACCTATCCGGTAGATATCACAGATGCCGGAAACTTACTGGAAACCTATCTCACCCATACGGAATACGAATATACCCCTATTTCACCTTGGCGACAAAAACGTTATTTTGCCGTAACAGCTGCCGACCGTTTTGGAAACGAAAGTGCTCCCTTGGAACTGAATGCAATTTCAGAAACGGACATGCCTTTACTAAATGACGGAGATATTCTCACCCTGCCTGAAATAAAAGAGGCAAAGACAGTGAAAATATTTACTGTTACCGGTGAAGAAATAAAATATTTTGTTTATGCACCCCAAATGTCCATAGCCTCATTACCCGGCGGATTCTATACAGTATATATCTTGAATAATGCAGGAGCACAAACCTTTGTCGGAACAATCGTAAAATAAACACATAGCAAAAAGTAAATTTGGGCAAAGCGTAGCGAAGTACATTCAAAGTGTTATTCTACGTGAAGAAAGGCAGTGCCAAACCCAACGGCAACCTGCCTCTGATGTGTTGTATCACGGTGGACGCGGAAGTTGTAACAAAATACTCAAAGATATAATCATACAATGCGGTTTCAAGGTTCGTTTGACCTACCACGTGGCAAGACATTGTGCATTGTCTTTATCGCTCAAATTGAATGGGTTGCAAAGATTGGCTTCTTGATAGGTAACGATTTAGAAACGAGCGAAGTTCTGTATTCTGCCTTGTTAAACCCAAAGAACGCTGACTTCAAATGCAAAGGTAGTGGATTAGTTTGGATTATTATCATTCTTGTCCTTTAATCTTTTGATTTCTTTATCAAAATCACTTTCAAGCAAATCCATTTCGCGTTTGCGATAGATGGCAAATTCCTTTTCTGCCTTTTCAATCGCCTGTTTATGTGAAATACGTCCCTTATCAATCAAAACCTTTCGTTTATGGGCAATAATCTGATTATCCAATGCCTCTATCCAATCTTTCATGGTCATGGGATTCATTTCCAATGCCTGGAACTCGGCAAAGTCCAAGAAACCGGAAACAAGCAGATTCAAACGCTGGAGTTCTATTTCTGACAAATAGTTCTTGGCAATCTTCACATCGTCCTTAGTCACATAGTTGCCTTTGAAGTTCGTCATACCCACAAACGGCTTCTCATTATCCACACGATTATAGATAACTTCCGCTGCCGTATTTTCGTGAACGGCATAATGGAGCTTGTTTTGCACGGTGGCAAAAAACATCTTTGTCATCTCGTCCCGTGGGTCATAGTCCGTGGCTGTGGCATATATGTCCGTAACCTGTTGATAGAAGTTACGTTCACTACTACGAATATCCCTGATGCGTTGCAGCAACTCACGGAAGTAACGATTACCCCCTTGCTTCAACCGCTCATCATCCATAGCAAATCCCTTTTGGATATATTCATGAAGCCGTTGAGTCGCCCAACGGCGAAAACGGGTTGCAACCTGAGATTGCACACGATAGCCCAAGGCGATAACCATGTCAAGATTGTAATGGTCAATGTTACGTCTCACCTGACGATTGCCTTCCTGACGAACTAACAAGAATTTCTTGTTAGTTGCTTCTGTGAATAATTCTCCGTCTTTATAGATGTTATCTACATGTTGGCTGATATTCTGTTGTGTAGTACAATATATTTCCGCCAACTGATTCTGTGTCAGCCACAAATCTTCATCGGAAAAGCGAACAGACACACGTATTATCTCATTATCGTCTTGATAGAGTATTATTTTGTTATTCTCACTCATGATTAGCGATTGTCTTTTTTCTTGGAATTTGAACGATAAAGGCTATCAGTGATGATACCTCTAAATATATCTTCATTAAGAAATTCTAAAGTACGATTTAGCTCAACAACATTATTGGTCGGTAACACTAACTCATTGTTCCCATTAATTTGTGCATTGATTCCATATTTCTTTAAAAGACTTGTTTTCGTTCGAAACGTCTTTCGCATAAAAGTAGCAATGTTGTTTGTGCTAGATAATAATTTTATGAGTCGACGAGTTTTTATGTTTGCGATATGTTTTATATTCTCTGCATTTACATCTATACCTTTTATTTCGCCAAATGATTCAATTTCTGTATTTGTGGCTTCTGTAACAAAATCTATTAGCGAAAATATTTGATTTGCAATTGTATAACTTTGAAAGTACAATTTCCCATTTTCATATATTGCATGAATTTTATCTTCTACGATAAAGGCAGAAGTATTCATTTTAGCAAAAATGTTTCCATGCTCATCTTGCAGTTGGCTTCTTGCCATGTCTGTAAGGCTGATATAGTCTTCTTCATTGTATTTGACAACGCTAATATCTGTATTTTGAACGGTAATTTTTGCCATTGTAATTGATGCATTGAGTTTCAATCACAAAGATAGCTATAATTTGTGAGGTTGCATTCTTTTTATATGGACTATCTACAAAGATAGGATGCAGTTTTTTTGATAGTAGGCATTATTCCCCGAATAATTTTATTAACTTTATAAATGCAAAGAGTTGTTTGACAGCATAGCACCGCAAATCGCTGATATTCGCACGGTTACTAAATCGTTACCTCTGTTTCTCAAATACTACGCTAAAAGTTTATTCTTCAATCGGTTGTATCAAACTGATGAAAATCTAAAATAAAATGCAAACTGCTTCTTTGGCATGACACATTATGTCGTTGCAGATGCCCGGCTCTCAAAAAGTTTGTCTGCCGGGCATATCCATCTTTGTCGTTAAGTTATAATCTGATAAAACTTTACGTACTGTTATTTTTTATTTCCGCACTGCAATGTTTTTGTTCCGCCACCGCATTATACTGATATACAACGATATGCAGTGACAGAATTTTCTGTATCCCCACAAAGTGTTTTTTTTCGTTTTTCCTTGCGGAAGCCAGCTCGTCAGATGCCGGTTGTCATATTGGATACGTAATCTTGGTATATTTACGGCAGTATCCGTGCAAGAAGAGTGCACCATCTGTACCATCACCCAGATGAACAGGCCCTATCATTCGGGTGAAGAGCCGTTGTCACCTGTGTGAAACTGCCGCTTCACACAGGTGAAGCAATAAAGCCATAAGGCTGTTTTCATGGTAACATACTGCCGGCAAGGTACATCTGTTGGAGTTTTGCCGCTATGGGTATGGTGGGCGCAATGTGGTACATTGACCGGCGATTACCAACCGTTTCGGGGCCTTTACAGATATTTTCACACCGGAACATACTGATAATGAAGACGATGAGATGACGGGGGAATTTTATATTTCACGTTAAATTAGGCCGTGTTTTCTTTTATAGTCTTTAAGATCTTTGATATTGATGGGGGGTGGTTGTACTATGCGTCTTTCTTTATAACGCTATATTGACAAGGCATTGTAACATATAAATAGTGTATGATATTAATGCCTGTTCGATATACATATTAAATTTACTTGTCTAAAAAATAAGAGCATAACAATAAATCTAAAACAGGAACGGCAATAATATGGGAACAGAATAAATCCCTTCTCCTCTTTTATTTTCATAAAACTCAAGGCTATAAGCAAAATAATAACTATTTTTGCACATTCAATTGAATAAAATATATAACTCATGAGCAATCAACGATACATGCAGCGCGGTGTGTCAGCATCCAAGGAAGATGTGCACAACGCCATTAAGAACATTGACAAAGGTATTTTTCCGCAAGCTTTTTGTAAAATCATCCCCGATATTCTAGGCGGAGATCCTGAATATTGCAACATTATGCACGCTGACGGTGCAGGTACCAAATCATCACTGGCTTATTTGTATTGGAAAGAAACCGGCGATTTAAGCGTATGGAAAGGCATTGCACAAGATGCACTGATTATGAACATCGATGACTTGTTGTGTGTAGGTGCAGTAGATAATATTCTGGTTTCATCAACTATCGGCCGTAATAAGCTACTCGTTCCGGGTGAAGTCATTTCCGCTATCATCAACGGAACGGATGAACTGTTGGCCGAACTTCGCGAAATGGGTGTAGGCGTATACGCTACCGGAGGCGAGACTGCTGATGTAGGTGACTTGGTTCGTACCATCATCGTAGATTCTACCGTAACATGCCGCATGAAACGTACCGATGTCATTAACAATGCCAATATTCGCCCGGGTGACGTCATCATAGGTCTGGCATCTTACGGACAGGCTACTTATGAAAAAGAATACAACGGAGGCATGGGCAGCAACGGACTCACCAGTGCCCGCCACGACGTGTTCGCAAAATACCTGGCCGAGAAGTATCCCGAAAGCTATGACAAGGCAGTACCCGAAGAACTAGTGTACAGTGGCAATTTGAAGCTGACCGATGCTGTGGAAGGAAGTCCGCTGGATGCAGGAAAGCTGGTACTCTCACCTACCCGTACCTATGCTCCGGTAGTGAAGAAATTACTGGATGCGCTCCGACCTGAAATTCACGGAATGGTTCACTGCTCAGGCGGTGCTCAAACCAAAGTCCTGCACTTTGTAGGAAACAATTGCCGTGTAGTAAAGGACAACCTGTTCCCCGTTCCCCCTCTGTTCAAAACCATCAAGGAACAAAGCGGCACCGATTGGGAAGAAATGTACAAAGTATTTAATATGGGCCACCGCCTGGAAGTTTACCTCTCACCCGAACATGCCGAAGAGGTGATCGCCATCAGCAAGTCATTCAATATTGACGCGAAGATCGTGGGACGTATAGAAGAAAGTGACAAGAAGGAGCTAATTATCAAAAGTGAGTTTGGAGAATTCAAATACTGACAAGCAATATTATAATAACACTTCCAAGCCTGCTACATTGAAAAAAAGATTTTTTTATGGCATAGGAGCAATAATATGCTCATTAGTTACGATTGATACAATACGCGAGTTGTATTTCATCTCTACCGCATGGGGTCATGAAACAACTTGGCATGACATACTATATACAGTAAGAAAAGTACTTGCCATACTTGGGTGGATATTACTCACTTGGTATGTCGCAAATAAATGTTTAGAAAAGAATGGCAGAAAACAATAATACATTACTTGAGAAATTAGACGGGTTAGTGGCTCGCTTTGAGGAAGTTTCCACCCTCATTACAGACCCTAATGTCATAGCTGACCAAAAACGTTATGTCAAGCTCACCAAGGAATACAAGGACTTGAATGACATCATGAAAGCCCGTAGAGAATATATACAATGCCTGAATGGACTGGAAGAGGCCAAACAAATCATGACTAACGAATCCGACCCGGAGATGAAAGAGATGGCACGCGAAGAGGCAAATCTCTGCGAAGTCCGCATCCCAGAACTGGAAGAGGAAATCAAACTGTTACTCGTTCCTGCGGATCCGCAAGATGACCGAAATGCCATTCTGGAGATACGCGGTGGTACGGGAGGTGATGAAGCCGCCATTTTTGCAGGCGACTTGTTCCGTATGTACTCCAAATACTGCGAGACAAAAGGTTGGAGACTGGAAGTATCCAGCGCCAATGAAGGAGCAGCAGGAGGTTTTAAGGAAATTATCTGCTCCGTAACCGGAGATAAAGTATATGGCACTCTGAAATATGAATCGGGCGTACATCGTGTGCAACGTGTACCAGCCACCGAAACCCAAGGACGTGTACATACTTCAGCCGCATCAGTCGCCGTTTTACCCGAAGCCGAGCCTTTTGATGTGGAAATTAACGAAGGGGAAATCAAATGGGACACTTTCCGAAGCGGTGGTGCCGGCGGACAGAACGTAAATAAGGTGGAATCCGGAGTACGCCTGCGCTACAACTGGAAGAACCCCAACACCGGAATAGTAGAGGAAATCCTGATAGAATGTACCGAAACCCGTGACCAGCCGAAGAATAAAGAACGAGCCCTTTCTCGCCTGCGTACCTTTATATATGATAAAGAACACCAAAAGTACATTGACGACATTGCCAGCAAACGAAAAACAATGGTATCTACCGGAGACCGATCGGCAAAAATACGTACCTACAATTATCCGCAAGGACGTATCACCGACCACCGCATCAACTATACCATTTACAATTTGGCCGCCTTTATGGATGGCGACATTCAAGACTGCATTGACCATTTGACTGTAGCCGAGAATGCCGAACGTTTGAAAGAGAGCGAATTATAATTTAAATATCGTAAACCATAAACTGTAAACATAGCAATGAACAAGCAACAATTATTTGAAAATATCCAAAAGAAAAAATCATTCCTCTGTGTAGGACTGGACACCGACATAAAGAAGATCCCCGAACATCTGTTAAAAGAAGAAGATCCTATCTTCGCTTTCAACAAAGCCATCATTGACGCTACCGCCCCTTATTGCATCGCCTATAAACCCAATCTGGCCTTTTATGAAAGCATGGGCGTAAAAGGATGGATCGCTTTCGAAAAGACTGTATCCTACATCAAGGAAAACTATCCCGACCAATTCATCATTGCCGATGCAAAACGTGGCGATATCGGAAACACTTCGGCCATGTATGCCCGCACATTCTTTGAAGAGCTGGACATTGACTCAGTCACCGTAGCTCCTTACATGGGTGAAGACAGCGTGACTCCCTTCCTGAGTTACGAAGGCAAATGGGTAATCCTGCTAGCGCTTACCAGCAACAAGGGTTCCCACGACTTCCAGCTGACCGAGGACACCAACGGCGAACGCCTTTTCGAAAAAGTATTGCGCAAATCACAAGAATGGGCCAACGATGAAAACATGATGTACGTAGTAGGTGCCACACAAGGACGCGCTTTCGAAGACATCCGTAAAATTGTTCCCAACCACTTCCTGCTTGTACCTGGAATCGGCGCACAAGGAGGTTCTCTAGAGGAAGTCTGCAAATATGGCATGAATAGTACCTGTGGACTTATTGTTAATTCAAGCCGTGCCATTATCTATGCGGATAAAACTGAGAATTTTGCGACTGTAGCAGGACAAGAAGCTCAGAAAGTCCAGGCACAGATGGAGAAAATAATGTGCCAATAAAACAATGTGCTAATATGCAAATTACCAGGTAGATACATAGCGTAATACATTGGTTTAAGCATATCAGCACACTGAATAATTATTCCCCATGAGTGACCGAAAAATTATAAATGACCCCGTCTTCGGGTTTATCAACATCCCGAAGGGGTTACTATATGACATTGTATGTCACCCATTGCTGCAACGTCTTACCCGCATCAAGCAACTGGGCCTGTCCTCTGCCGTATATCCGGGAGCACAACATACCCGTTTCCAACACTCATTAGGCGCTTTCCACTTAATGAGCGAAACGATCAAGCACCTTACCGCCAAAGGTAACTTCATCTTTGACAGCGAAGCGGAAGCCGTACAAGCTGCCATCCTGTTACACGACATCGGACACGGTCCCTTCTCCCATGTGCTGGAAAACACATTGGCAGGAGGCGTTTCACATGAAGAAATCTCCTTGATGCTGATGGAACGAATGAACAAGGACATGAAAGGTCAACTCAATCTTGCCATACAGATATTCAAAGATGAATATCCCAAGAAATTCCTGCACCAACTGGTCAGCGGTCAATTGGATATGGATCGTTTGGACTATCTGCGGCGTGACAGTTTCTATACCGGTGTATCCGAAGGCAATATCGGGTCCGCCCGCATCATCAAAATGCTTGATGTAAAAGACGATCACCTGGTAGTAGAATCCAAAGGCATTTACTCCATCGAAAACTTCCTGATGTCCCGCCGCCTGATGTACTGGCAGGTATATCTGCACAAGACCTCCGTTGCCAGTGAAAAAATGCTGGTCAACACTCTGACACGAGCAAAGGAATTAGCCTTACGTGGCGTAGAGCTGTTCGCCTCACCCGCTTTAAGATTCTTTTTATACCATCCTATTGATAAAAAAGAATTTTATAACAGTCCGGATTGTATTGAAAATTTTATTCAATTAGATGATAATGACATATGGACTGCACTGAAAGTTTGGAGCAATCACAGCGATGTGGTATTGTCCACTCTGAGTCGTGGAATGATTAACAGGAAACTATTCAAAGTAGAGGTAACCTCCTCTTCCATCACAAAAGCACGAAAAGAAGAAATTCTTTCAAGAATAAGTAAGAGACTGAATATCAACAAGAAAGAAGCAAAATACTTCCTATCCATATCCAGTATAGAAAACAATATGTATAAAAAGGAGGATGACAGTATTGAAATCATCTATAAAGATGGAAGCACCCGCGATATAGCCAAGGCTTCGGATATGCTCAACATCTCTCTTCTCTCCCGAAAAGTCAAAAAATATTATATATGTTACCTGCGTTCCGAAAACGACGGACATTAAATAATTAGCGAATTGTACGGATATATAAAAAAAAAATGCGTAATTTGCATAATTAATGATGTGTTTACACTAACATGTAACACGCAAGTAACAAAACTGAAACATTTAGAACATAAAGAATTAGACAGTATTATGGAGTTCTCAGCTAAACAAATTGCGGAATACATCCAGGGAATTATTGTTGGCGATGAAAACGCAACTGTGCATACTTTTGCTAAAATAGAGGAAGGCGTGCCGGGAGCGATTTCTTTTCTTTCAAATCCTAAGTATACTCATTACATTTACGATACTCAGTCTACCATTGTGTTGGTAAACAAAGATTTCGTTCCCGAGCAAGAAGTAAAAGCTACCTTAATCAAGGTAGACAACGCCTACGAAAGTCTGGCTAAACTACTAACCCTCTATGAAATGAGCAAACCTAAAAAGACTGGTATAGATCCGCTGGCATACGTTGCCCCCACTGCGAAGTTGGGGAAGGATGTATATATCGCTCCGTTTGCCTGCGTAGGCGATGGTGCTGAGATTGGTGACAACACTTCCCTCCACCCGCACGCTACTGTAGGAAGCCATGCCAAAGTAGGTAATAATTGTACACTTTATCCACATGCCACCATCTATCACGACTGCTTGGTAGGAAACCACTGTACCCTGCATGCAGGCTGCGTAATCGGTGCTGATGGATTCGGATTCGCACCTTCTCCCGAAGGGTACGAAAAAATTCCACAAATAGGTATTGCCATCATAGAAGATAATGTGGAGATTGGTGCTAATACCTGCGTAGATCGTGCCACCATGGGCGCCACCATTGTACATAAAGGAGTGAAACTGGATAACCTGATCCAGATAGCACACAATGTGGAAGTAGGAAGCCACACTGTCATGGCATCACAGGTGGGTATTGCCGGTTCCACCAAAGTAGGTGAATGGTGCATGTTTGGCGGACAGGTAGGACTAGCCGGACATATTAAGATAGGTGACAAGGTAGGTATCGGCGCACAAGCAGGCGTTCCCGGTAACGTGAAATCCAACGAGCAAATTCTAGGCACTCCGGCCATCGATGCCAAGAATTTCATGAAATCATCGGCCGTATACAAAAAACTGCCCGAAATTTACACCACACTGAACGCCATGCAGAAAGAAATAGAAGAATTAAAAAAACAACTAAATAAATAAACCCCATGTTGAAACAGAAGACATTAAAAGGCAGTTTTTCTTTAAATGGAAAAGGCCTTCACACCGGAGTAAACTTGACGGTGACATTCAATCCTGCACCGGACAACCACGGGTATAAAATCCAACGAATTGATCTTGAAGGACAACCAATAATTGATGCCGTAGCAGAAAACGTAGGTGATACTACCCGCGGCACTGTGCTGATGAAAAACGGAATAAAAGTAAGTACAGTAGAACATGCTTTGGCAGCTCTTTATGCAGCTGGTATAGACAACTGCCTGATTCAGGTAAGCGGTCCCGAATTCCCTATCCTGGACGGCAGTGCCAAAGCGTATGTAGAAAATATACAGCGTGTAGGAATCGAAGAACAGAATGCTGTCAAGGATTACTATATCATAAAATCAAAAATCGAATTCAGGGACGAGGAAACCGGATCTTCCATCATTGTTCTTCCGGACGAAAATTTCAGTGTGAATGCACTGATCTCTTATCAGTCTAAAATACTGTCCAATCAGTTCGCCACACTGGAAGACATGGCTAAATTCCCCACCGAGGTAGCTTCCGCGCGTACCTTTGTATTCGTCCGCGAAATAGAACCATTGCTGGGTGCCGGACTGATCAAGGGAGGCGATCTGGACAACGCCATCGTAATCTACGAAAAAGAGATGAGCCAGGAAAACTACGACAAGCTGGCAGACGTCATGGGGGTTCCCCACATGGACGCCACCAAACTGGGCTACATCAACCATGTTCCCTTGGTATGGGACAACGAACCGGCCCGCCACAAACTGTTGGATATCATCGGCGACCTGGCACTGATAGGCAAACCCATCAAGGGACGCATCATCGCCACCCGTCCGGGGCACACCATCAACAACAAGTTTGCCCGCCAGATACGCAAAGAAATCAAACTTCACGAAATACAGGCTCCGTCCTATAACTGCAACGAAGCTCCCATCATGGATGTCAACCGCATCCGCGAACTGCTTCCGCACCGTTATCCTTTCCAGCTAGTGGACAAAGTCGTTGCCATTGGCGCCAACCACATTGTCGGTGTGAAAAACGTAACCGCCAACGAACCCTTCTTCCAGGGACACTTCCCACAGGAACCTGTCATGCCGGGTGTGCTTCAAGTAGAAGCCATGGCACAATGCGGTGGTCTGCTTGTTCTTAATTCAGTGGACGAACCCGAAAGATACTCCACCTACTTCATGAAAATAGACGGTGTGAAATTCCGCCAGAAAGTAGTGCCGGGAGACACTTTATTGTTCCGTGTTGAATTGTTGGCTCCTATCCGCCGGGGCATCTCCACAATGAAAGGATATGTGTTTGTAGGCGAGAAAGTAGTCTGCGAAGCCGAGTTTATGGCACAAATAGTAAAAAATAAATAACCACTAAAAAAACAACATGATTAGTCCATTAGCATATATACATCCCGAAGCAAAAATTGGTGAGAATGTAGAAATCGGTCCTTTTGTGTTTATCGACAAGAATGTAGTTATCGGTGATAACAACACAATCATGCCTAACGCCAATATACTGTATGGCTCACGCATAGGGAACGGCAACACCATTTTTCCGGGAGCTGTTATAGGCGCTATTCCCCAGGATTTGAAATTCCGCGGTGAAGAAACGACTGCCGAAATAGGTGATAACAACACCATTCGCGAGAATGTAACCATCAATCGTGGTACAGCGGCTAAAGGCAAAACCATAGTGGGCAGTAACAACCTGTTGATGGAAGGGGTACACGTAGCACATGATGCCATCATAGGCAGCGGTTGCATCATAGGCAATGCCACCAAGATGGCAGGTGAAATTATCATTGATGATAACGCCATTATCAGCGGCGCCGTATTGATGCACCAATTCTGCCGGGTAGGCGGTTATGTAATGGTACAGGGCGGTTCACGTTTCAGCAAGGACATTCCTCCTTATATTATAGCAGGGCGCGAACCCATTGCCTACGCAGGAATCAATATCGTAGGACTCCGCCGCCGCGGATTCTCTAATGAACTAATAGAGAATATACACAACACCTATCGCATTATTTATCAAAATGGCATGAACGTTACCGATGCCTTGGAACAAGTACGCAAAGAAATACCTATGAGCAAAGAAATAGAATATATTATTTCTTTCATAGAAAATTCTCAAAGAGGTATCATCAGATAACAAAGTTTTTTATAACTTTACTGCACGAAAAAAAAGTTATATAGTATATACAGTATAAATATATGATTTACAGATTTACACTAATCTCTGATGAAGTCGATGATTTTATAAGAGAAATAAAGATAGACTCGGAAGCAACTTTCTTTGATTTGCACGAAGCAATATTGAAAGCGGCAGGATATAAAGATGACCAGATGACCTCTTTCTTCATTTGTGATGACGACTGGGAGAAAGACCAGGAAATCACACTGGAAGATATGGGAAGCAGTTCGGAAGAAGACAGCTACATCATGAGAGAAACCCGCTTGAGTGATTTGGTGGAAGACGAAAAGCAAAAATTGCTGTATGTATTCGACCCGTTGGCAGAACGAGTGTTTTTCATTGAACTGTCGGAAATCATCACCGGCAAAGACCTTGACAAAGCAGTGTGTTCGCGCAAAGCCGGAGAAGCCCCGAAACAAACCGTCGACTTTGACGAAATGATGGCAAAAAGCAATAGCGGAAATCTGGATATAGACGAGAATTTCTACGGCGACCAGGACTTCGATATGGAAGACTTTGATCCCGAAGGATTTGATATGGGCGGTGCCTCCTCACCGGACCCTTATGAGCAAGAAAACTATTAATCTTAACGGGGGCGGACGTTACACGTCCGCCCCTCTCTTTTTATAAACACCATGCCTGACACCCTTATCGTCCTTATCGGCCCTACCGGTGTAGGAAAGACCGAACTAAGCCTTTCCATTGCCGAACACTTCCGGACTTCCATTGTTTCGGCAGACTCACGCCAATTGTATGCAGACCTGAAGATAGGAACTGCCGCCCCTACCCCCGAGCAACTGGCGCGTGTTCCTCATTATTTTGTCGGAACATTACAGCTAACAGATTATTACAGCGCCGCACAATACGAAGCAGACGTACTGGCACAACTGGAAATCCTATACCAAAACCATGACACTGTAATACTGACCGGAGGTTCCATGATGTATATAGATGCCATTTGCAAAGGCATAGATGATATCCCCACTGTAGACAATGAAACACGCCAGCTGATGCTACGACGTTACGAACAGGAAGGGCTGGACACTCTGTGCGCCGAACTAAGGCTGCTGGACCCCGAATATTACAAAATAGTGGATTTGAAAAATCCCAAACGAGTAATACATGCATTGGAAATATGCTACATGACCGGAAAAACTTATACTTCTTTCCGTACCCGTACTCACAAGGAACGCCCTTTCCGCATCATCAAAATAGGATTAACCCGCGACCGCGAAGAATTGTATGACCGCATCAACCGCCGCGTGGACATCATGATGCAGGACGGCTTGCTGGAAGAAGCCCGGCAGGTATATCCTTTCCGGCATCTGAACTCGCTCAATACCGTAGGATACAAAGAAATGTTCAAGTATCTGGACGGAGAATGGACATTGGAATTCGCTATCGGGAAAATCAAGCAAAATTCCCGCATTTACTCTCGTAAACAGATGACCTGGTTCAAACGGGACAAAGACATCGTGTGGTTCCATCCCGACCAACAAACAGAAATTATGCAATATATTCATTCAGTTAACCACTAATTACAATCATGAAAAAATTACTAACCTTCATCATGGCTTGTGTCATAAGCCTGGGTGCAACAGCCCAAATCTCGGAAAAAGCATTTGAGAAATGGCATCAGAACAAGTATTCCATGTTCATCCACTTCGGTCTTTATTCCGAACTGGGAGGCGTATGGGAAGGCAACCCCGTCACCCGAGGATACAGTGAACAAATCCAATCGTTTGCGGGAATCTTCAGTGACTGGTATGGAGATACCGCCCTGCGCTTCAATCCCACCCTGTTTGATGCAGACGCTATCGTGTCACTGGCCAAAGAAGCCGGTATGCGCTCCATCATCATTACCACCAAGCATCACGACGGTTTCTGTATGTTCCGTACAGCCACCACCGACTATAATTCATACGATGCCACCCCCGGCAAGCGCGACTTCATAAAAGAGATGGCGGAAGCTTGCAAACGTGGCGGAATCAACTTCGGCATCTATTTCTCACTGATAGACTGGCATTTTCCACAAGCCTATCCTATCTCCAGCCATAACTGTGATTTCATCACCCCACAGCATCATGAATTCACCAAAGCCCAAGTTACCGAACTGTTGACCAACTACGGTCCCATCTCCGAACTTTGGTTTGACATGGGTTCCAACACTCCTGAACAAAGCAAGGAACTGTATCAACTGGTGCACAGATTGCAACCAGACTGTATGGTAAGCGGCCGGTTGGGCAACGATCAGTATGACTTCAGTGTCATGGCAGACAACACATACCCCGAAGGCTCCTTGCAGACCGCATGGCAAACAGCAGCTTCCATGTTCGATGAAACCTGGAGCTACCGTTCCTGGCAGAAAAGGGGGGACGTTCACACCAAAGCGATGGAAAAACTACGCAGCCTGATCAATGTAGTTTCCCATGGCGGAAACTTCCTGCTGAACATCGGTCCCAAAGGTGACGGTTCCGTAGTACCCTTTGAAAGAGAGGTGCTGAAAGAAATCGGTATCTGGTTGAAGAAAAACGGTGAAGCCATTTATGGCACAGAAGCCTCTCCTTTCCGTGAGCAATTCGAATGGGGAACCATTACCCGCAAAGGCAATAACCTCTACCTCATCTTATCAGGCAACCGCCCTGCCGATGGTAAAATCACTTTGAACGTGCCGGGATGCAAACTGCAAAAAGCAGACATTAAAGCTATTCAGAAAGGACAGGAGATGATCTTCACACTACCCGCCGACGCATACGGAAAAGACATCCAAGTGATTTGCGCCACGTTCGACCAACCGGTGAAACCGCAACCTATGGCTGCACAGCGCACTCCCAATTATAGTTATTCCTGTTTCGATTATTACAGCAACTACCGCAGTACGGTGAGCTATCAATGGAGCATCAACAAATCCAACCTCAACGCATTGGAATTTACCTATACTCCGCAGGAGAACGGTAAGGAATTACTGGTTGAAGTAGATGGAATACCTTACACAGTAACCCTTGACGCAGGCAAGGCACAGGCATTAAACCTGCCTTCCAAGACCGTATGGGGTCAGCGTTACTTCTGCGGACCGGGCAGCGGATTGTTCGATGCTCCTGCCACCATCCATACTGATCCGGACAAAGCACCGGTAAGAAAAGGACAATGGAAAGAAGTGAATGAGGAAAAAGCCATGTTCCCCAGCAATATTCTGGAAAGTTACTTCCTGATGCAGCAGGTAGAATCGCCCAAAGCACAAGATATTCTAGTAGATGTAGGTGCCGGAAACGGTATCGAAATCTATCTGAACGGCAAGTCGGTAATGAAACACCTCAACCCTTACCGCTGCAAGTTCCGCGAGGAAAAGGTGCTGCTACCGCTTCAAAAAGGCAGTAACCAAATTGTGGTAAGAATATACAACCGCTTTGAAAAAGAAACAGGCTATCTGCTGCGCCCATCAGCGGAACAGGTTATCTACAAGCAGAAATTCACTTTGCCGCAAGTGGCAAAAGGAAAAGTTCATACTGTTGTTGTAAAACAGAATAATCTGCCATCCATCCATAAGGACACAGAATTATCCAATCTGAAGGTAGAGGCAAAATAAAACTTTTCAATAAATAAAAAATGAAAAACCTCTCCCCGGATGTTTCTGTCATGAAATGTCCGGGGAAAGTTTTATATAAAGAAAACATCATTCTAGAATTTACCAATAGTACTGACAGGCCTCATGCATGAAGATCATAATATTCATAAAGTACCCTTCATACAGTCTGTTCCGATATTATGCTTTCCTCCTGTCTGCCTGATAATTCAGAATTACCCCCAGTACTATCAGTACAGAAAGTACAATCCATGCAACATTCAAAAAGATCCCTTTCCATTCCTGCCGGGTAATGAACTGTGAATACAAAGGTCGTATAATCGGAGCTTGAGGATGGTGGAGTTTACAGCGGGACCGATCAATGGCTTTCTGATAATCATCTAAATCAAAAATACAACGCTCATAACATACAACGGCTTGTCCTTTCTCATGCCTCACCGGAATAACCCATGCCTTAACTTCCCGCTCCTCATACTTATGATGGGGCAATGAATCGGTAAATGCAGGAGCTACAGAGAAATGATATTGCTTCTGTTCCTTACGATAGCGGTGTCTGCCCATACTTCGTGTCACCTCACGAGTGACAGTCACACTGCTCCTTCGGGCATAATCCACCTCCAGAGTATCGAAAGTAAAATACAGAGCATTATTCTCCAAATTATATAAATCGGTAACAGCATGATAACGCACCACTTCATCTGCCGAATGAAAAAGCCAGTTCTGTAAAGGAATATTAAAGGCCATACTTGCAGCTGCCATCAATATAAGAAAAGGAATTTTCCATCTTGAAGCAACGATAAAAGCCCCTCCGGCGAGAGTGAGTAACGGAGGTAAAGCATACGTCGTAATTTGTAACCAACCACCCGGATTAAAACCCAGGATAACGGTGAACAAAATTCCCACAAAAGAAGGAATGAAAAGTAACAGTAACAGCTTTACAACCCAATTTTTCATATTCAATATTAGTTTTATCCTGCCAAAGATAGCAATATAATTCTTGTTGTCTAAATCAAATTAGTAAATATTTTATCTATACAACAAGGCTAGGATTCATGAAACTGACAGGGAAAAAACAATAAGATAAGACCGATAAAAAAATCAGCTGTAAAGGAGGAAATTTCCACCCTTACAGCTGATAACTTTATCTAATCTTACTATTCAGACTTTCTTCCGCCTGTAACTACATCTCTGCAAACAAGGGGAAAATATTTATTCGGCAATCGTCACATTCGTCACCCTTTCCAGCCAGAAGCGGTTCCGGTTAGGATGGAACGGTTTGTATTCCGTATTCAACTTAATGGTGTTATTGCGGAAGACCAACCCATCGACAGACTTGGCATAAAGAATAGGAGCGTCGAAGGTTTCAAACTCATTGTCTTCAATCACAATGCCACCCTCGGGTCCGCCGTGGAAATATTGCTGCTGTCCCTTCAGGTCGGGAATCTCCGGATAGATGGAGATAACCGCATTGGTAAACTGGAACAGATTAGTCAGCGCGTTTACAAAACGGTTCTTACGGATAATGACATGACGGCAGGCACCGGTCTCAAACCAACCGTTGCAATCGCCGCAAAGCAGAATAGCAGCCCCCGAAGTATGGTCAAACAAGTTATTCTCGACGATAGTCTTGCGCGGGGTACTGAACAAAGAACCGCGTGCACGGTTATTACGGATCACATTGCCGGAAAACAAAACTTCAGGAGTCCATGTGAGGTTCTCTATTCCGAAACCACTTTGTTCATTAATTACCTGGTCTACCGGTTCCTGAAACGTAATCAGGAACTCTCGCGCGCCTTCGGTCTGTTCTTTGTCATAAGGACGGATAGAAATGATCTTATTCTGTTTTCCGACCAGTTCCATCGTATTCGAACGGATAAACTGCACCTCATCACCCGGGCATCCCCACTCGAATCCCCACGACTGACCATGCATATAGCGGCCCACCAAGGTACGGTCGTCCACCCGTTTCACCACTTTCAAATAAGTGCCATGTACATTGATGGCATCATCCATCATCCCCTCATACAACCCGTTGCAAGACACAATCTTACCCTTACAACCGGAAAAATGGGTCGCATCTGCCTGCGTGGTAAAATAACGCGGATCGGCATCCCCTTTCAAACATACGCCAAATTTCTCAAGTGTAATATTTTCACAAAGCTGTGCCAACAATCCCATGCCTTCCGCATAATGTACCTTCACATTCTCAATCGTTGTATTGACATCATGGGAAAGGAATATACCGGGTGTAGGACGTCCCCAGCCACGCATGGCCACCACTGTCCCCGGCACTAGGCGGGCATCTTTCCACCCCGGAGCATGGATACGGCGCGGAGCCACCTCACTGGCTCCTTTCGTCGGACAACCTATGTCACTGGTATTGTAAACCAGATGTTTGGTATCCCCGTCAAAAGCAATTCCCCACGAGTGTCTCATGGTCCATCCTTCACCATAAGCCTCGAATATGGAATCTTTAGCAATGCGATAATCGACCCACGGAGCCGGTTCAAAAACAATTCCATCCTGCGGATCGTTTTCTACGATCTTCACCTGGGCAATATGGGGGTTCTCGAAATCGATGCTGAAGTTCTTTAACAGACAGTTTTCGGAACGCAACAAGGAAACAGGCAACATCCTGCCGTGAAATACAAATTCGGAACCTTGCCCGTCTAATGTCAGATTCTTCATGTCCTCTAATGCGATACCTACTTTCTTGGGATTCGTTTGGTCGTGATTGGAAATATAATACTCGCGCACAGCGGCTCCTTTTTCATGAAATTCATAACGCCCTTCGGGAAAACGGAGGATTACCTTCTCACCTTCCTTATATTCCGCCTTTATCTTGGCAAGCGCTTTTTGAAGAACCGGAGAGGCATTTTTACTGCTATTGGCTTTCAGACCGAAAGCAGAGATTTCATAGACTTTCTGAGCAGAAAGAGTGGTGCACGATAACACCAGACTCAATGATAAAACAGATAATAATTTCATTTTCAGTTAGAATTAAGAATTAATCGTATTGAAGTTTAAAGATACAGTGAAAGGAAATAGCCCAATCTATTAATCAGATTTGTTTAAATTATTTTAACATAGACTTAAAACAAAACACAAGCATGAAAAAGGCTTGAAAGCAACGTCTTTCTAATAATAGCAAAGAGGAAATGCAGCCCCAGCTGCACTCCCCCTTTCCTTATCCTTGTTACTATTTTTAAATAGAATGTTATAAAATTATTTTAGAAAGTGTCATGATATCCTTTCACCTTGTTCCAAGCATCCACACCACCCGTCCTCCAGTCTGGAGCAGATGCTTAAGAACAACATAAACTCGATACACTTCACTTAAATGCTACATTATTTGTCAGCTTCCGTCGCCCACTCTTTGGCTCCCCGTTCTTTCAGTTTAGCGGTGAATGCTTTGGCTTTTTCCATACTTGCCTGCTCTTCTTCCGGGCTTGCATAAGCGTGCTTGTAGCCTTTCACCACGTTCCATTCTCCACGAGTGAAGTCGGGGAACTCTACGGCAGCGCAGTTATTGTCCATAGATATCTCACCCAGTTCGGCCAGTGCGCACCACTCGGCAAGGTCATACACATCCATATCCAGAGGCAGACCATTCTGCAAACAATATACCAGACGGCTGTCCATGATAAAGTCCATACCCCCGTGTCCGCCTACCTCTTTGGCTATTTCACCATACTTCTTCAGAATAGGGTGCTGGTATTTCTCAACCAAAGCATCCATTTCAGCTTGTGGCAGGAATCCGTGTGAGCTGAGATTGTCCACCTTGGGTTGTACTCCTGAAGCACTCAGCTGATCAGCTCCCAATGCGTAGCCTTCTGTAGGATATTTGTTGGCGAACCCTTTCACACCTGTCAATTGATACAAACGGTTATAGGGTTGCGGAGTCATTACATTGTGTTGTATTTCGATCACTTTACCGTTTTCGGTACGAATCATAGTCGTAGTGTGATCTCCATTACGGAAATTAGTGCATTCTGAACCTGTTTTGGCTTCTACCAATCCTTTTCCTACTACTGATTTGGTATCCATGGCAGTCAGTGTCTTCATACGGTCGCCACGGTGAATATCCAAAACTTGTGCCACAGGGCCAAGGCCGTGTGTAGCATACACATCACCACGATGACGCATATTGAATTCCAGACGCCAGCCCAGTTTATCGTTTTCACCGTTTTTCCAGTAATAATCCCAGAAATCGCTGAGGTTGTGGATGTAAGCTCCTTGTGCGCGGATTACCTCACCGAACACACCGTTCTGCGCCATGTTCAGCGTATTCATCTCAAACCAGTCATAGCAGCAGTTTTCCAGAATGAAGCAGTGCTTGCGTGTTGTCTCGCTCAAGTTGACAAGATCCCAGCATTCCTGCAGGTTCATGGCAGAAGGTACCTCGATGGCTACGTGCTTGCCGTTCTCCAATGCACATTTGGCAATGGGGAAGTGGTGCAACCAGTCTGCGGCGATATATACCAAATCAATATCATCACGTTTACAAAGTTCCTCGTAACCTGTCTCACCCGAGTAGATTGCCGCTTTCGGCATAGAAGCTTTCTTTAAAATGTTCTGGCATGCTTCCGCACGTTTAGGGTCATAATCACAAAGCGCCACGATTTGGGTGCCGGGAATATGGGTGAAACGCGATACAGCTCCGGGACCACGCATTCCCAAGCCAACAAAGCCTACACGCACCACCTCCATTTTAGGAGCAGTAAGTCCGATCACGCTTTTTTGTCCGGCAGGACGTTCGGGGCTTTTTACAACAATAGTTCCCTCGTTCCACTCCCATTGCGTACCTTTATCGGTCGTATGAACAGTAGGAGCCTGAGGTGAACATGCACTCAGCACAACACATGCGCCGGCTACGAGTAATAGTTTGATTTTTTTCATGATAATTGTTTTATAAATAAATAATAAATGAATCGGTTTATGCACGAACACATAATAAATACGCCTATAAAGGACCTTCCCCCCCTAGTGGAAGTGATTTTTTTAGAATCCATGTATTTCCATTCATTGTCATTCAGAAGGATAAACAAAGGCTTGCTGTCCATTGGACATGGAAAAACAAGCCTTTTTCATTGTTTATTCAAAAAAGTTGAAGAAAACAGAAAACATTAGTATCCAGGGTTTTGGTCATCTTTCAACAGCGGATTCACGTCCATGGCAGAAGTCGGAATAGGCATCAGGAGCAAACGATCTCCCCATACTTTATCTATTACAACATATTTTTGCCATTCTTTTTTCACCGGATCAAATCCTCCACAAGGTGCTGTACTTTCGCCATTCATCGCCTCACGACAATATTCCAATCCGTAACGACGTATATCATCGTAACGATGACCTTCGGCTGCCAGCTCAATACGACGCTCATTGCGTACCAACTCAAGAGCCGCATCTTTTGACAGACTGTTCGGAACATTGGGCATACCGCAACGGTCGCGCAAATCATTCAAAGCATGCTGAACTTTTTCATCCCAACCATTATTTTGTACACGAGCTTCAGCATAAGTCAACAAAACCTCAGCATAGCGAATGATCGGATAATCCTCCACACTCTGCCAACCTTGATAAGGAGTAAGAGAAACCAACTTACGGTAATTATATCCGGTCCAAGATTCATTTCCATCTGATCCGGCTTTCAAAGGATCCCACATATAATAGAAATCACCGGAGAAGTCCGTTTCCTGCCATCCTTTCAATGGAAATAAAATAGAAGCATACAAACGGCTGTCACGATTACGGAACTCCTGCATATAAGGGATTGACTTGATGTCCAATGTAGGCACCTTTTCACGGAACACTGCCGGAGCAACCGATTTATAAGTTTCTCCCACCGGCTCTGCAAAATACTTCATCCACATATCGGCAAAACGTGCACGTCTGGTTTCTTCGGAAGGAATTTCAGGAAGAGTTTTTCCATCAATGCTCCAATAGGCATCCACCAGATCCTGCATGGGCTCAAAAGAAGAGTATCCAGATCCCATCTGACTGGGACGAATATATGTATAACGAGTCCAATCACAGTTATTATCATCTGCCATGTATTCACGTGTCAGGATATATTCAGGATTACCCGGATTGGCATTCTCTTTGTGCCACAAGGTTTCATAACTGAACAATCCTTTTACAAACTTGTCTTTGTCAATACCCACTTCAGCAAAATCAATATATTTCTCCATTTCATCAGCTTCCTGCTGTTGTGCCGCATTCAAAGAAGTTACACGGAACAAGGAATGATGTCCTTCCGATATCACTTTGCCGGCAGAAGCCTCAGCCTCTATATAGTTACCGAAATAAAGGGCAGCGCGGGCACGCAAAGCCAAAGCAGCGGCACGGGTAATACGGCTTGACTCATACAAATAACTGCCATCATATTCATCAGGAAGTATTTCGGCTATTTCATTCAGCTCGCTCAAAATAAAAGCCTGTACTTTTTCTGCCGGATCGCGTTTTGCATAAGGTGCATTATATTCGGGCACATCAGTAAAAAGATAGGCCTTGCCAAACTTCGTAGTCAGTTGTAAATACTGCCAGGCACGGAAGAAACGGGCTTCTGCCTTCATACGTTCCTTCAGTCCTTCACTGATATCACATTTATCTACATTGATGATAAAATTATTGGCTATGCGGACTGTACTATAACCATAACCAAAATCATTCCCTGCCGTGATACCATTGGTTTGTACCA
The DNA here is from genome assembly GCF_000012825.1 of Phocaeicola vulgatus ATCC 8482. GTDB lineage: Bacteria > Bacteroidota > Bacteroidia > Bacteroidales > Bacteroidaceae > Phocaeicola > Phocaeicola vulgatus. Next base: position 150,622 of record NC_009614.1, read on the forward strand.
ACTCATAGGGACCTTCCCACGGTTTATGGCTATGCGCGTTATCGGTATACATTTCATCCCAGATATCCATGCCCGGGAGTTCTGCATACAACGCGTTCAATCCATTCCAAGCATCTTTCTCGTTTTTCCAGAAAGTCTCGGTAGATATATCAGAAGGTGGAACAACGTCCAAATCACATGAAACCATAGATGCACACAGCAGTGCAGAAAATGTGATATATTTAATGTTGAATTTCATAATTTTATTTTTTTGAATTAGAATGATACGTTAACACCAAAGGCTACAGATTTAGCACCAAAAGCACTGATACCACGTCCGGTAGAGGATTCGGGATCAAAGTCCTTCATGTCTTTGTCGGCACGGAAGGTAAACAAGTTCTCGCCGGTAAGGAAGAATTTAAGGGAAGACAATCCCCAACGAGTTACCGCATCCTTCGGAACCATATATCCCAAGCTGATGGTCTTAATACGGAAGTAATCGGCATCAAATAACTGGTAATCAGAGAAATGCTTATTATATTCATCATAGTAATTACCTCCATACAAACGGGGACATGCTGCATTTGGATTCGGATTATCTTCATTCCAACGACTTAAATGATACTTTCTCGGATTAGAATTCAACATAAAGGCAAACACCTGTTCTGACTCAAAAGCCACACTGGTACCGGAAACGCCTTGGCCAAATGCCGACAATTCAAAATTCTTCCATTGCAAATTGATATTTATACCATAAGTAAAATCGGGTACATCTTTGCCAATAATAGTGCGGTCATCATCGGTAATGTCATCTCCCCATTCCACATTTTCACGCTGGGGTACATACTTAATGTCACCGGCATTAGGCTTGCGTCCGTATTTATAATAATGTCCCGCATCAATCTCTTCCTGGGTATACAGTCCATCCGTTTCCAGGCCATAATAAGAACCGATGGCTTCTCCTTCTTTCAGAATATATCTGACTACATCTCCACCATTCTGTATCATATTGTCTGATCCGGCCAAGGTTACGATTTCATTGTTATTAGTAGCAATGTTACCACTTACAGAATAAGACAGGTCACCAATCTTATTGCGGTAGGTTGCTGCCAATTCAAAACCTGTATTACGGACTTTGGCCAAATTCATAACCGGTTTTGTCCAAATACCCGTTTCTGCCGGAACGTTATAGCCCAACAAGATATCTTTAGTATTTTTGATATAATAATCGGCAGTCACACTTAGTTTATTATCGAACAAATCTACATCCAAACCGAAGTCCGCCAAAGCTACAGTCTCCCAACCCAAAGTCTTGTTAGTAATCTGCGCTTCAAGCACCCCCTTCACCGGCTCATCATTAAAATTATAATTTGCATTGCTGCTCAGCAATTCAAAATAGTCATAATATCCTACATTGTTGATATTACCCAACGTACCATACGAAGCTCTCAGTTTCAAGTTATTCAGCCAAGCTATCGGTTTCATGAACGATTCTTCGCTGATACGCCATCCGGCGGAGAAAGAAGGGAACCATCCCCAACGGTTGTCCTTATGGAAACGCGAGGAAGCATCAGCACGAAGATTGGCTTCAAACAAGTAACGGTCTTTATATGAATAGTTTATACGACCAAAGTAAGAAAGCATTTTGCTCTCCACAATACCACGTCCATCAGGTAAATCTTTTGAAATATTATTACCTTGTTCTATATCTTCCAGACCATCGCTTACAAAATCTGTTCGTTTACTATATAACCGTTCAGACTTATAATGCTCGTAGGATGTACCAACCAGAAAATTCACCGCATGTTGTCCCAGTTTCAAATCATACTTGGCAGTAAGAGTAGTCATCATATTGCTGTTGCTGATCCAATACATACTCATTGAGTTCGGACTACTGTTGCCCGTACCGGGAATTTCCTTTCCTGTTTCAAAATGTACTACTTCAGGATACTCAGCCGAATAACTCTTGCTTTTATATTCATAACGCTTATAATCCAATTGTCCCGAAATGACCAAGTTCTCAATAGGTTTCAAATCAAAACCCAAATCATACATGGTATTTTCCGTAGTACTTTTGCTCCAGTTGTCAAAACTAAGCGTACGGAGTGGATTACTATTCATAAAGGTTTGTGTTGCATCCTTACCTCCGGCTATACTACCCCATTCGCCATTAGACTGCTGAGCCACCATAATAGAAGGAACCAAAACAAAATTGGCAATCCATGGAGTGCCGTTTTTTGTATCGGAACTATTACGAATATACTTCACTCCGGTTTTCAAAGTCAGCCATTTGGTGACATCACTTTGAAGGTTAAGATTCAGATTATAACGATCGTCAGTAACCCCCGGCATGAAATTATCATTAAATACATAGCCCACACTGCTAAAGAAACGTACTTTCTCACTGCCTCCGCTAAAGTTCAAAGAATGTTGGGTAGTCAGCACATGTTTGTCCAATACCAGATCAGCCCAATTCGTATTTGGATAGTAATCGGGATTGCTGCCATCTCTAAACCATCCGATTTCTTCATTCGTATAAGCCTGATTTTTTCCTCCTGAAGGATTGGCGTTATATTTAGCTTCATTTAATAAGGTCGCATAATCCCATGAATCAAGGACATCCGGTAAATAAGTCGGAGTTTTGACTCCGACATATCCACTATAAGCCACATTCATTTTCTCTGCCTTTCCTCCTTTAGTCGTAACCAATACAACTCCATAGGCTGCACGAGAACCGTAAATGGCCGAGGAAGCAGCATCTTTCAAGAATGAAATTGACTCAATCGTGTTCGGATCAAGATTGGAAAATACCGTAGCATCTGCAATAGCACCATCGATCACATATAATGGAGCAGAAGTTCCCAAATTACCACGACCACGGAAATTAATAGAAGGTGTTGAACCCGGACGAGAAATAATAGTTACACCGGGAACGGTTCCTTGTATGGCAGACAAAACATTAGTCTGCACACGGTCTTTGATATCATCTGTACTGACAGAAGCAACAGCACCGGTCAAGTTTACTTTCTTTTGAGTACCGTAACCAATCACTACCACTTCATCCAGTGTTTTCGTGTCTTCTTTCAACGTTACATTATAAGAAGTAACTCCAGATTGCACTTTTACCACTTGAGGAAGATAGCCGATATAGCTAATCTGCAATTCATTACCCGAGACTGTCAATGTAAAGTTACCATCGAAATCGGTAATCGTACCATTGGTCGGAGCCCCTTTCTCTACTACAGAAGCACCGATGATAGGCTCTCCCAAAGCATCTTTCACACAACCGGTCACTTTCTTTGCCTGCTGCTGTTGTTGTTTTTCTACAGCAGCCACGGCATTCGCCTTTGACACAATGATCTGATTATTTACTATCTTATAAGTATAACCAGAATTTTTAAACATCTGGGCCAAGACTTGTTCAATAGTAGCATTCTGAGCCTTTACTGAAACCTTTTTGTCCAGTTTGATCTGATTGTCATTATAGAAAAAAGTATAGTCACTTTGTCCTTCCACTTCCTGCATAATCGTATGCATGGAAACATTTGACTTATTCAATGAGATGGTACCAGATTGGGCATTAACAGGTATTGCACAAACAGCACACGCCACTAAGGCACAAAAAAGTTGCCTTTTTACTTTTTGCGGATAAAATAACCGCTGGTTCGTTTTTTTCATAAATACATAATTCTTTATTAGACTAAAATCAACATGATTTTCAAAATACAGTGATAGAGACTATGGATAGTCAAGCCTGTCTACAGTAGTTTTCACAATTGTTTTTCATACTATCATTTTTATAATTACTATTTCATTTCTTCTATGATATAATGATCATTACTTATTAATCTATAATTTAATGGCGCACTGTGTGAAATATAATTCAAAATCAAATCCAATGATTCGCTGTGCATCGTAAAAGTAAAGCGATAATGTCTGGCAATATGGGGGACACATTCAATCTTTTGTCCATACCATTTTTCCAACCGTTCCAAAATCATCTCTAATGTCTCATTTTTAAAGCTCATTCTTTTTCCTTGCCGCCAAGATGAATAAGCATCCGCGTCAATAGTAGTGAGACTAATGCCATCAGTCTTGCTATATGTCAACTTTTCGTTCGGTTTCAAAACATAACTTCCGCCTTTCTGTTGATTACTTTCAAGTACTTCCACTTTTACTTTTCCAGTCAACAATACAGTTTCGCCCTCCTCATCACCATCATAACTAAACACTTCAAAAGAAGTACCCAACACAGTCACGTCCATTTTCTGGGTTTTTACAACAAAAGGGTGTGTTTTATCAGGCGTCACTTCAAAAAAGGCTTGTCCCGAAAGCTGTACTTCCCTTTTCTCCCCAGAAAACTCTTTTGGATAAGTAAGCCGGCTGCCTGCATTCAACATAACCTTTGTACCATCAGCCAATCTCACGGAATCCATTGATTGGTATCCGGTATTCACTACATATATAATTTCTTCACCACTATTTTTCATCAACAACAAAGCTGAAAGCACCATACATACTGCAATCATCGCAGCCATTCCATATTTATAAAAGGATTTCTTTATAAAAGGAAACCTCCGCCCTCTTACTTTCTTCATAATACCATTCAGTATCTTTTCTTCCCTCACCAAATCCACTGCCTCTTCGGACATTTCTTCCCATTGTCTATGAAAAGTATCATTTACATATTCATAGTTATTCAATGCCGCACGCTCCTCCGGGCTTAAAGAGCATTTGCTTTCAAACAGCTTTCTTATAATATCTTCGTTCTTTGTTTTCATCCTTTATTTGATACCCTACGGAAATTCATCCATAAATTTCCCCTGTACTTACTATAAATACACGCCAAAAAAGACATACCCCCAATGCAAGGATACATTTTTGCTAAAAAAAAATAAACTATGATTATTTAAAAGATAAAAATCAGATAAAGCATAATGTTCTTCTTTAAGAACTTGATTGCTTCATTAATATGTCGTTCTACTGTTTTCTCACTGATATTCAACCGAGTAGCAATTTCTTTGTAGGTCAGATGTTCATCACGACTCATCTTAAAAACTTCTTGTTGACGAGGTGGCAACTCACCCACCATCCTTTTAATAAATTCTTTTAAATCAGCTGCACTTAGCTCATCTTCCATATCATAATAATCCATTGCAGCACTCAACACCGTAAGTTTATAGGCATTCTCATTGAAACTTTTACGAAACTGATTAAAAATAAGATTGCGTGTAATAATAAAAAGATATCCCTTAAAATTATCATCCGCACGTAAAAAATCACGTGTCTCCCACACTTTCACAAACACTTCCTGCACCACTTCCTCAACTTCTGTTATGGAAGACAAATACAGACGAGAGAAATTATAAACTTTAGACCAATACAATCTATACAAAGTTGTAAATGCCTTTTCATCTCCATTTTTTAATAATATAATCAGTTCTTTTTCCGACATCGCATACAAAATCTGCACAAATATATTATTAATAGTTAAGAAAAGAAGCAATATTATTTTATTTTTTAAACAAAGAAAAAAAACATCATAGAAAGTCAGATTTCTACATTATGAAAAGCCACCCAATAAATCAGCGGAGAAAATCTGTAATCAATATAGCCAAAGAAAAGATGCAATCAAAAAAAAGAATCTGTAAATGCTTACTTCCCAACAGCATCTACAGATTCTTATTCATTTTATTCTTGCAGAACGAACACGTTCTTTATTTCTCCAATGCTTTCATTAATTCTTTTTTTACGGTATCCACCCCCGGAAAACCGGTGTGTTTTTGAATAACAGCCCCCTCCTTATCAACAATAATATAAGTCGGAACGCCCTGTATGCTGAACTGCTTGCTCAAGTATTTCCATTGAGCCGCCGTTACCCGGTAATGCTCTCCATGAATATCCGGAATCATGTTATCCCACGTTTCCTTGGGCGAGTTCTCTCCGGCAATAAAAACATATACAATATCTTTACCTTCAAGATCTTTCTTCATCGGTTTCATCTGTTTCATAGCCATTTTGCAAGGACCGCACCAAGTTGCCCAGAAATCAACCAAAATCACCTTACCCTTAAATTTAGAAATGATGGAATAAAATAAATCTTCATCTTTTACTTCTCCGGATTCATTAACGGTATAACCTTTCTTTTTCTTATTAGCATCAATCGTTTCCAAAAGACGGTTGTTCATCTTTGTCAGTCTGCCGAGATAATAAGGGTCACTCATCTTCCGTATCTCCTCAAAATCATGTACAGTCAATGGAGTGAAGTCACTGATTTTCTGAGCATATTTCATCATTTTCTGCAAGTCGAAAAAAAGTCCTTGGTCTGTGCCCAAATATCCGGCTATAATCTTTTTCAAAATATAGTCTTGCTGCATAGAACTGAATTCTTTAAACAATTCATCGTATTTTATTCGCAATTCGCCCATTTTTTCCTGATAGACAGATGTTTTTCCGGTATCTGTATCAGCCTTGAACTCACGTATTATCTTAGCATCTTCAGCAGAAACTTTATCGGAAGAGAGAATAAACGCAAATATATCACTCAACTCATCATCCATCTTCACCCTCAGATAGCCCATTCCCCTTACCAAATCAGCATAACCATTGGCATAAAGCATGACAGGCGAGTTCAGTATATTCAACTGCCGGATATAGTCATAGAAATCATCACTCAATTCCGGTTGTTTAAACTTTTGATAAGCTTCACGAGCCGGTAATCCACTGCACTGCACATAAGCATAGGCTAAATTAGAACTTACACGGGTCAATGTCAAAGTACAAAGCAAATCATTCTGAGCCAATAAAAGCTCCCGGTATGCCTGACTTCTTTTCTTATCGGAACAGATAGCGGATTTGGTTTCTTCATATTTTTTCAACCAATAAGCTTTATACTGACCGGCAGTCATATTATATAAATCATTCATATTCCAATGAACCATTCCCCATACATCCATCAAATGTTCATCATCGGTTATCATTTCATCATTCAAAGCCGCCATGGTACCTGAAAAATAGACTTTCTTTCCACCAGCACGCTTGCCTTTCAACAATTTGCTTTCAGAACGACTCAACTCACGCAAGTTGACAGCCATATCCAATTCACCACCGGGAACCAAAAAGACGTCAAAATAAATATCACGTCCCACAGAAAAACTGACCGTAGTCGGAGCACAAAGTTCAATCTCTGTCCGAAATGTTCCGTCTTCATTCACCTTTATTTCAGTATCCTCAAATTTTGCCGTCAACAAATCACAAGTCCTACAAGAAAACGGAAGTGCATAGTGCTTCTCATAGTCTAACAAACGACCGGTTATCACTGATTTGCCATCTTTCAATTCAGCCTTAGGCAACGGTTCAGCGTAATTCAATTTCTGTTTCTTCACATCATCCGATAAATCCAATTCCGGTAATTTACCATCCAAATGGATTCCCCATACCTTGAAACAGTCCTCACAATCGCTCTCAATGAAATCAATCACTTTCACTGTAGGGGGCAATAACGGAAAAATAAGACTAAAAGAAGCCTCACCGCTATCGGGCATCCAAAATTTTTCGCCCAAGGTAATTCCATTACCGGAACGAATCGGATACTTCTCTCCATTATCAGCCAACAAATAACTTTCATTACTTATCTGAATCCAATTATGAGGACGGAAAAAGGCTTTTACATCCAATACGGTTGCCGTATCCGAAACCACCACTCTGTCTATCTCGATAGTAGAAGAGCTACGAGCGATGAAAGGCGGCTGTTTAACCACCCTGTCTTTTGCCTGCAAAAGGCAGCAACTCACCATAGCAAGCAGTAAAATACCAAAGTTTTTCATTGTATCTTTTTTTTTAACATACTTACTTATTTCCCAAGTTCCTATCCAAAAGATTCTTTACTTCTTCGTATGCCTTTGTATATCCACGGGCCAAAGTAATACCATCCGGAGAGATTAACATAAGAATGGGAACTCCTGAAAAATAAAGGTCTTTCACTATAAAGCCGTTGCCCTCATCCTCTGTGTAAACTGTAGTCCACGGATGGCTTAGCAATCCCTGTACCCGTTCATCTTTCTTAAACTCTTCAGAACTTCCCTGCAACGATTTCAACAAATCATCACGGGTAAATCCCAATACCTCCAAACCTTTTTCATGATATTTTTGATAGAGATCCGTTATTTTAGGATTTACCCAAAAAGTACCAGGACATAATCCCCAATGATAAATCAACACATATTTGCCTTTATAATCAGACAAAAACACCTTCCGGCCGTCTTTATCTGTCACTGTAAACTCCGCTGGCGCAAAGCCTACTTCAATATTCTTCAATACAAGCAATTGCTTGTCAAGTATTTGTCCAAAATATGAATTTTGAATCTCTGGAGTAAATTGTGCCAAACGCTCTTTCACATCCTTATAAGTAGCATCAAAAACAAAAGCGGATGCATACATAAAAGCGGCATATTCCATATCGTTCACTTTCAATGCCAGACTATCACGAACAGTCTTCAGCATTAGCGGACGATGATATTCATTATACATTTGCCCGTATTTTGCCACACTATCATTTTGCTTTGTATCCTGATATTTCAGTATCTGACTGAAGATATCAATCATTTCAGTATTGGAAGACGCAGTCAGGCTATCATACCTAGCCACCAACGAATTGTCATAAAAGCCACCCGAATGACGAACCGCACCCAAGTAATCCAAAGACCCTTCCAGTTTTATATCATCACCTACGCGAGCTATAATCTCAGCTCCGCGAATACAACTCCGTAACGGTTCACCCACTTTAGGCTGATGCGTCAATAAATAAAAAGTAGTATGTTCCATAGGAATAAAAGCCGAGAAAATCCCCTCCTTTTCCACCAATATGGTATCTGTCCCGTCTTCTTTCCAATCGGGTAATAAAAAAGTTTTAAGAAAAAGAGTATCTCCAACCTGAAGCCCTTCCAAATGACCGGATAGTTTAAAGCCATCGGTCTGCATAGTTTGCCGGCATGACACTAGAGCCACTGCAAAGAGTGCCAAAGCTAAAATTTTCTTCATATATTCTTACTTTTATATAAATGACTTCCGTTATTTTGCATGACGAAGTGCCAACGTATCTTTTTTCTCTACAGGAAATGACTTTGTCGGAATATCACCTCTAAAGAAACCTTCCTCCTTTATTTTTTTGATACGTTTCCATGCCTGCTGGTAAAGTGTTATGCGGTCTTCCACCGGGTTCCCGTCTTCGTCCAAGGCATAACGCTGATCTTCGGAAACTGTAGCCATGTATTTCCTATAATAGCGAATGGCATTCTTCTCATCTTCTTTCCAATCATAGAGACAGGCTATTTTATAAAGAATGGAGTTTTTCTTTGTATAAATATATAACTTCTCCAAGGCTTCCACCTCTTTCTTTGTATCCCCCGCATAATCGTAACATTCTACCAACCCGTCATAAAGACGTACCATCATACTATCAGAAGGAACTGCTATGCGGAAGGCTTCTTCCATATATTCCACACCCTCCTTTTTCCAGGAAGTGCGTGCCGAAGCTTTTGCCAGATAATAGAGCACATTCACATCCATCGGATTTTTTTGATAAGCTTCTTTCAGATTATCGTATGCACCGTAAAACCAGTTATCCCCATAATGGGATACACCTAAATAGTAAAGAGTGAGAAAACTACGATCACCCAGTTCTTTTAATGACTCATAGCGTTTTACCGCCGTTCCGTACTCTTTCAGCATACAATAAGCCTTCGCATTCTGGCGGTTCACATCTATATTGGTGGTATCGGACAAACGATAAACTTCCGTCACATCAACAGCATCTTTAAACTGCTGATTGTTATTAAAAATACCGGCAATGCGTGCCACTGTCTGGGCATCCAACGAATCACGCCGATAGGCTATGTTATAACTGAGGAAGGCACTGGCGGCATCCTGCAATCCCTCGTATGCCTGTCCCAGATATTTGTATCCGGTGGCCGACAAGGAATCGCGTTCCAACCAGCCATGACAAGCCGTACGCGCTTCTTCATAATCTTCGGAAGCTAATAAAGAGCGTATGAACTGCAACCGGAAAAATTTATTTTCCGGTTGCAAATTCATTGCCTTCTGATAACAGTTGGCCGCCCGACGGGAGTTACCCGTCAATTTGTAACACTCGGCAAGGTCGATCAAAACTTTTGTGTTTGTGCTGTCTTTCAAGATAAGAGAGTTCAATACCCCTATGGCTTCCGGATAACGGTTCATCGCTTTCAGCGCCTGAGCTTTGGTAATCAGCAACAAAGAATCCTGACAATCGGGTTCAATCAGCGTAACTACTGTTTCATAATCATAATTATCCATTGCCTGACGAATCCCATCATTCACCTGGGCAAACAACGAAACGGGGAGCATACATAGCAGCAGTGTTACAAATTTTTTCATATCTTTATTCTTATTGTTTCTTTGTGGTAATCAATATCACGCCATTCTTGGCTTTGGCTCCATAAATGGCAGTACCTGCCGCATCCTTCAACACCGAAATAGATTCAATGTCCGAAACATTTATTTTTTCCATTTGACTATAAGGCTTTTCTATCCCATCAACTATAAGCAATGGTTTCTCCTTCCAATCTTTCAACGAAAAAGTTTCCTTACCTATCCGCAATGGATTTTCTTGAAAAACAGTGTCTGTCTTCAACTCCAAATGACGTGCTTCATTTGATTTGATATCTTTACCGTCTAGTCTGAAAGTGACGGGAACCGTATATTTCACACGCACAGGCTGACCTTTCTGCATACCCGGTTTCCATTTCGGCATAATGGAAATGACTCGGATGGCCTCACCGTCCAAATCCGGATCAATGCTCCTGACAACTTTGGGATTGGCTATATTACCATCTTTCTCAACTACAAATTGTACAATAACCTTTCCCTGTACTCCAGCTTTCTGAGCCTCCACTGGATATTTGATATTCTTCCCCAAGAATTTCAAACATTCTCCCATACCACCCGGAAACTCAGGCATCTCTTCAACAACCCGAAAAACCGGAACTTCATCAGAAGCTTCTTCACCACCTCCATAACCTACTACAACCACTTCCTGTGTCTTAGTTGTGATTTCTCCCTCCAAATACACTTTTAAAGATTTAATTTTTCCAATAAGTTTCTCTGTAATAGTCAATTCCTTTGTTTTCATATTTATATATGAAACACTCAAAGTAGCCCCAACAGGCATTGATATAACAAAATTTCCATCTAAATCAGTGATCGTACCTGAAGTGGTACCTTTGATAATCACACTAGCACCTACAACCGGAGCGTTTGTACTTTTTTCTAATACCTGCCCTTGCACTTTTATTTCCTTTGCAGGATGTTTTTCGGGACTTTTAACCTCTTCGGTTTTCATAATTGCCGTTAAATCATTAACTTTGACGGCTGAAATCTCATCTAACTCACTAGAGATTTCGGGGCGGGCAAAGGCTGCCACGGCAATGGCTGCCAATGGAAGCACATACAGGTACTTGAGTCGTGCCCACGGATTGGATTTCTTTTTTAACATCATAGTAATACGTTTTTTAAGTGAACTGTGATTGAAGCTGTTGGCCATAGAGTAGAGCCTTGTGCCGACAGCTTTTTTTATTAATAACAACTGATATTTCTTTGCATCAATACCTTGTGCAATCACGCTTTCGTCCGCTTCGAACTCGTGTATGTTCTGTAGTTCCTGTTTCAATAACCAGGAGGCAGGATTGAACCATTGGAAAAAGATGCAGATATCCGCTATAAGTAAATCTATGGAATGTCTCTTCCGTATATGGGCATATTCATGCGTCAGTATTTCCTCACCGTTTTCCTTCAGGTCTTTCTCAGAGATCACTACAAACTTCATCCAACTGAAAGGTGCGATTTTTTTCTGATGGGTAATCAGCGTGATGCCATTTTCCTGACGGACAAGGGTGCTACCCTTTATCAGCCTCAGCATACGGGTCAGCGACCATACATTACGTAAAAAGAAGAATACAATACCCAACAAATAAACCATCAGCAGCGCTTCACGCCATGTAATGACAGATTCGGGAGCAGTTTCTATAGTAGCAGTCCGATTAAGATTAGCCATAAGTAGCAGTTCTTCCCAAGTCAGCAATTGTTGGCTGACTTCCATCGGTTCTTTCATGGTCACTTCCACAAAGGGAATGGCACAGGACAATATCAGTATTCCCAACAAAGCAATACGGTTAAAACGATGGAATGTTTCACGGCTCAGCAACAGGCGGTAAAATAAATAAAATACCGCCAGACAGACTGCCGACTTTACAATATATACAAAAAATGCTCCCATAGTATGTATTTTTAATTATTCTCTTTATCCGGATTATTCATGCGCCTTTTCCACATCCCGGATAAGCTGCTTCAATTCATCCAAAGAAATCTCCTCCTCTTTCACCAGTGAAGAAACCGCTCCTAAATAAGAGTTATTGAAATATTTACTGATAACCCCTTTCAACGTCTTCTTCTTAAAATCATCACAGCTTACCACCGCATAATACTGATAGGTATTTCCAAATACCTCATGACTGAGAAACCCCTTTTCCTCCAATCCTCTCACAATGGTAGACAGAGTATTGAAATGCGGACGCGGTTCATCATAAAAATCAAGTAACTGTTTTACAAACAACGGGCCTTTTTCCCAAAAATAACCCATAATTTCTTCTTCCTTTGCTGTCAACATTTTCATAATCTTTCTTTTGATTATCACAAAGAACTAAAACTTTTAGTTATAAAACTAATTTTCATAGTTAAAGTAAACTAAAAGCTTTAGTTACCTGCTGTAAAACAGTATATCCCGTTTTCACCTGCTGATGCAAACGGGATATACTTATCATAAATAATCCACCTATAAGGAGACTACAGATCTCTATATACTTATACTTCCCTGAACAATCTATTATTCGTCAATGACCGGTTTATTTTCCGTCAGCCTTTTCAAACGGAGAAGTGCCTCCATATAATAATAATCAGCATAAATGATGGATGCATCAATCTCTGATCCGGCAGGCAAGTGTCCTGTGGAATGAAGCAGGAAAGCAGGTTTACTTTTACCACACTGGTATTTGTCAGAACTCAGGCTGGCCAGCATTTTTACAGCCGCCTGTTTATATTCCAATGCTTTTTCAGCCGGCAGATAACCGGACAATTCTAATAAAGCAGAAGCTACCACACAAGCAGCAGAAGCATCCCGGGGAGCATCAGGAATGGACGGATCATTAAAATCCCAATAAGGAACATAGTCTTCGGGCAGATTTTTCAGATATACATCCGTTACCTTTTGTACAAAATCGAGGTAACGGACATCTTTTGTTTCCCGATAAACGACTGTATAACCATAGATAGCCCATGCCTGACCACGAGCCCACATACTGTCATCCGAATAACCTTGATGGGTCACTCCCTTGATAAATTCACCTGTCAGGGTATCATACACTGCTACATGATAAGAGGTATAATCCGGACGAAAATGATATTTCATCGTCTTATCCGCATGAGCCACGGCAATGTCAAACAAATAAGGATTACCTCCATTCTTGGCTGCCCAGAAAAGCATTTCCAGATTGATCATATTGTCCATGATGGTATTATGACCGCCAAACATTTTCACATTGCGAGGCCATGAAAGCATAGTACCTACACGGGGATTGAACAATGCTGATAACGAATCAGCCGTATTGATTATAACTTGCTTATATTCCGGATTACCGGTCAGACGATAACCATTACCATAGCTACAAAAAACCAAAAAACCCAAATCATGATCGTATGCAGGAATCTCCGAGAGAAATTTCAAAGAAGCAGTAAACTTTTCGGCCTCTTCCTTTATTTTCGGATCTTGTGTATATTCATAATCATACCACAAGATGCCCGGCCAAAAACCTCCGCACCATTCTTCCTTACTCACTTTACGATAGTTCCAGTCATACTGGCCATCCATTATGTTACGAGGCATCATAGTGTAATCTACCTCCCGCCCTTTTCCATGCATAACCTCCAAAGTACGATGTACCTGGCGATCACAATATTCCAAAGCCCTGTTCACCTCCAGTTTGTTGTCTACTTCAGTACAGGCTGAAAGCAGACATAACCCTATACCTACTAATAGATTTTTTGTATTCATAATTATCCTTTCTTTTTTTACTTATCGATACGAAACCAGTCGGCATCTACCCAACCTCTTTCCTTGCCATAAGGAGCTGTGCTGAATAATCCTACTTTCGCTCCTATCCACTTACCTTGACGAGCAGTAAAAGGCACACCGGCCAATGTATATTTCCTGCCGTCCAGACTGTAGCTGAAATAACAGATACCTCCCCCAGTTACTTTCACCTGCAAATAAATATCACGCTCATAATTGGGATAGAGCCCGGCTCCGAACCGGCGGCTTACAGGTAATTCCGCAAGATGGGTCACTGTTTCAGGAGACCGTTGCTCCGCATCCTTGCAGACCACTTGATTCAATATAAACTTATCACCTTCTTTTACTACACCCAGATAGCCATAATCCCACCCCATCACTATCAGTCCGGACTGCTGTCCGTCCGCTTTCGCAGAAACTTTCAGTTTGGCAGTCGCCGTAAATTCTTCGGCAGGGAATTTTTGTAACAAGAGATTCGGCACCTCCCAAAAATTTACAAAATCCTTGGACAAAATATGTCCATATATACGAATGTAACCCAAATCAGAGGTAAAGCCAAACGTATCCTGATAATTGGCATGCCATTCCCATTGCAAGCCCAATTGCCTTGTGTTGAATTCATCACTCTCAATCGGTGTCTCTATAGGATAAATCCTGCCTACATCCGGTTTTTTATAGCGTTTTACAGGTTCGCCGCATCCATCACCGTCCTTGTCCTCCCCAATTACGGGCCAATCATTTTCCCACTTCACAGGATTCAAGTGCAAGACTCTGCCATACATGGCTTTATCTTGAAAATTGATAAACCAAGACTCGCCTGTACAGGTTTCCACCCATCCCCCCTGATGAGGGCCATTTATGTCCGTATCTCCTTGGGCCATAACAATTTTTGACTCGTATGGGCCATACACATTGCGAGAGCGAAGTGCCAATTGCCAACCTGTCACCACCCCTCCGGCTGGCGCCAGGATGTAATAATATCCGTTGCGTTTATAAAACTTAGGTCCCTCTATAGTATGATTTACACCATCATTGCCATCAAAAACCAATACAGGTTCACTAATAACTTTTGTACCTTCCGCATTCATCTCACAAACCGTAATCACACTATTGAATGCGGCGCGACTGCCCGCCCACGCATGTACCAAATACACTTTTCCATCCTCATCCCACAACGGAGTAGGATCTATCATTCCTTTCCCAGCCTTTACCAAGACCGGTTTTTCCCATTCACCCAGCGGATCTTTGGTCTTTACCATGAAAATACCCCAGTCGGGATCTCCCCAATAGATAAAAAACTCACCGTTGTGGTAACGGATAGAAGGAGCCCATACCCCTTTTCCATGTTGAGGAGCGTTAAAGAAAATGGTCGGCTCTATCTCCTTCAAGGCATAGTTTGCCAAACGCCAGTTCACCAAATCCTTTGAATGAAGAATGGGCAATCCCGGGGTGCAGCCAAAACTGGAAGCGGTCATATAAAAATCATCACCTACGGCACAAACATCCGGGTCAGAGTAATCCGCATGAATAATCGGATTAATATACGTACCGTCCTTCTGATCGGACACCCATACCTTCGATACATACTGAGCATCTGCCTGTTGCCATGCACCGCATACTAAAGCCACTATAATCACTATTTTTTTCATTCTTACCTATTATAAAAATGCCCTGAAACAATCATTCTTACCTTAAAAAACATACCCCTTTAAACTTAAAAAATCACCTAACCTTCATTTGTTAACCTAATCTGTCTATAATACGGACAAGAAAACCAATACACTCAACGAAAGTGGTTATTTTTATAATACTTGTCCTTTATACTTTTTATATTCTTTTATTTCCTGATCCGTCACTGGCACGAGTTGCATGGCCGCACCGCCTCCTGGCTTCAATGCAAACTGCATGATTTGAGAGGAATCCACCAACAGACGGGTACATTTCACCTGAGTACGGGTCTTTATCTTATCTCCCCCATCCGTATAAATACGGGCCAGATAGGTCTTTCCCTTATCTAAAAATGAAAGATTTACCGATTGAGCAGAACCTTCATTATTAGTCAAAGCTCCTACAAACCACTCATTACCCTTGCGACGCGCCATAGTTATATGCTTACCCGGAGCACCTTCCAATACTTTTGTATCATCAAATACGGTTTGCAGATTCTCGAACCATTCTATTTCGGGCTCCCCTTGATAGAATGAGGGGCGGTCATACCAGAAGATAGTTTGTAAAGGACTGTAAAAAATCAATGAAGCCGCCAACTGATGAGCATGGGTGTTCTTCAGACGTTTGTCGAAATAACAGATGGTATAATCCGCCGCTCCATTAATCATACGGGTAAAAGGCAGAATCGTATTATGCGTAGCGTCGGGAAATTCCTCATTCCCCCGTATCCCTTCCTGAGTGAGCAGGTTAGGATAAGTACGGCTGAAACCGGATGGACGGAACTCATCATGAATATTAATCAACAATTTGTTTTCGGCAGCCAGACGAACCATATCATGCAGCCAAGTAGCCCAACGATGACTGGCATACTGTACGAAGCCGGATTTCACACCTACGACTCCCCACTTATGCAGCAATGGAAAAAGCTCACGCATCTGTTTCATCAGGGCATGCTGATTGACATACACCCATACGCCTACCCCTTTTTCTTTGCCGTATGCAATGACACGCGGCATATCCAGTTTGGAAACCACCTTTGTGGCATCTCCATCATGAGAAGTACAAGGCATATACCATTGCCAGTCAAACAACATATAAGGAATATGATGGGTGGCACAGAAATCAATTGTGGCTATGGCCCCTTCAGTGGTAATAGTCGTTTCACGCATAATCTTTCCGGGCCTGATCCAGTCCGTATCGGTTATCTCACAAGGAGGATTCAGATTCTGGATGATATCATTGTGTTCCAGCAATTCTCCCGGTTTATCGGCTGCCATGATAACTTTCCATGGGGTAGCGTAATAAGTGACAATATCCACAGGACTGTACATGACCGAAGTCAGTGTATTCTGTTTAGTCGGAGAAGCTACCAATTTAGTAAGACACCAGTCATCTACATCGGCATCAGTCAAAGCCACCCACAGCCCGTTGGAAAGTTCCACAGTCAAAGCCCGTTCCACCGGCTGTTTAATATCGTTAATGGCAAGGTGCTCAAAAGGCGCTTGCGCCCATTGCTCCGCCCACGCCATCGCACCGGGGGAAAATGTATATTCAGTCAGATCCCCCACCACTTTATGAAAAATGGCCTGTGGATGTTCAGGAAAAAAATAACGGAAAGCGATGCCTTCATCGTACGCGCGCACTTCAATATTCAAACGATAATTGGAACCATCTTTTTTGGAAAGATACATGGTTGCCTCATTATACGCCTCGCGAACCGTACTACGTTCTCCATACAGAGGATGCCAAGACTTGTTAACAGCAGGCTGATAGATCACACTATCCACCTCCAAATTATCCATCCAACATTTTACCTGATTTATTTTACGGGCAAGCGCCAGTTCCCAAGTACGGTTATCCAGCTGAAGACCGGCACGGGAGTTTCCGATAACCTCTCTGCCTCTATACTTTACCTGATATACTATTTCATTTACTGAAGAAGAAATTTTCTCCTGCCTGAACATAACTTCATGAACTCCCTCCGGGGACGTCAATTTCAATTCTTTAGAATGACCTGCATAAAGCGAAGCCGTACAGGTCAACGCATATGCTATGAGTATTATTTTTTTCATAATGATTACTTTTTAATTAGTAGTACGGATGAATCGGAAAACTCACTCAACGAAAAGAAAAATAAAATCTATAGGATAAAACAATTCACCGCAGAGACCTTCAGCATTAGTCCCTGCGGTGAATAAGGATGCACAAAAAAATTATAATTTTTGATTGTAACCTTCATTCAGTTCTTTGGTTTCTTTTCCTATTTTCACCCGTACAGGACCGGTTGCTGAATAGTACCAAACACCATGCTGCATATAGATTGCAGCATATACGTCATGATCCGATTCTAAAACAAAGTTACCTTTCTTTAGTGAACGGCCACAGCCAAGATACATCAGTTGAATCTGACCTTCTTTTTCTCTTATCAATCCTAACCCGCCACAGAATGAAACACGTTTGGAAGGATGATGAGCCTGCATGTCCGTCGCACTGAACAGATAATCCGCATATCCGTCCGCCGTATTCACCTTCACCCCGGTACAGCCATCATCTCCCTGCAAGGCTTCTACACCGAGCACATTCGGACCACTCTTTTTATACGCTTCATAAACAGAAACAAAAGGATGAGTATGAGCATTATTACCTTCCTGACGGACAATCAAAGCAGGAGTCGGCATAGGAGGCATACAAATATCGCCGGGAGTCAACCCTTTATTCATTGTAGTCGGGGGAGCATCCACCTGATAAATTTCACGTCCCTCACCTCCTGTCATCCATAAACGCGCCGTTATATCTTCGGGCATACTCCATGAAGCGATGAAATTCTGGTTATAATCGGATTTATGCAGATTGGAAAACCAATGATATCCTTCATGCCACGTTTTGTCAAACTTCTCCAAAGCCTCACCGGGAAGCTTGTTCCCTTCCGAATCAGTGATTTCCATCGAAGTACCTACATGATGGAACAAATAATCATTATCCGCCCTGTCCGACCGGAAAATATCCACATAATAACCACTATTCCCCGAAGTACGGACCATAGCGACCATTCTTCTTTTCTCACCGGCAGACACATCGGCAAAGTTGAGGTAAGGAGTTAATTCTCTATCATTTACGAATTCTCCCTCCTTCACCATAGGTTCCATAGCATGAATAGTGATATCTCCTTCCGTATATCCGGGTAAAACCGTATTAGAACCTGTAGGAGACTGATGGTATCCATGATCTTTGCTCCAATAGGACTCATAAGCCGCTGCATCCGGAGCCAACGCATAACCATACGCATAGAATTGTAAAGCCAACCCGTTCGGAGTGAGATGGTATCCTTTTTTACCACCATACAGAGTGAACATCATTTTATAATCTCCCTCCCAGTTCTTCATTGTAATAAAACGATGATGGGGAGAATAAGACGCACGCTCATTACTCTCTGCACGTACAGACGGGATGGTAGCTGTATAGGTACAAAGCCCTGTCCAACCGGCATTATTTCTGGAGTATTTCTTTTGAGAAATCCCTTTGTTCAAGGCACTTGCCACTTTTTCCACCCCCTCCTTATTATCTGTTCCGGTATAATAAGTCAGCAGATTTTCAAACGTCTGAAAATTAGCACTTCCCCCACGTGAATCACCGAACACCACCATATTGGCTGCATCGTCCATCCAAGGAAATACAGCCATTGCAGCTTTCTGCAAAATGGGGTTACCGGCTATGATATCTATCCCGGCACGTTTCAAGGGAGCCGCCCAATCAAGCAATGACTGCACTGTACCGAATGAATAACCGGGAGATTCCGGCCACAGCCCTGTCACCCGATCGTAAGTTTTCAATATATCGGGAATGGCATCATGATAGGGAGTAGATTCGTTCACCAGCAGATTCAAATAATACTCTTTTCCTTTACCGTCAGCATAAGCCTCATTATGATCGAGCACCAACATAGGACGCAGCATTATATTCCACCCGTTCACATTCCAGTTACCCGATTTGCCACCGCGTACCAGCCCTATATTGATAAAACGCTTAAAGACTTCGGCAGCTACCGTTTTTGTATCTTTCCCAATTGCTTTCAGATGAGCATGAGGATGCCGTATCAAATAATCGAAAGCAAAATCATACGCCATTGCCGCATGCATTACCAAATCATCATGTATCTGTTCGTAATCATAATAGCCGCAAATACCTCCCGGTTCCCAACCACCGACACTGCCACACGACTTTTCAGGGTCCAAAATAGGATTCATATAATACGTCCCTACCAACCACACATTAAATATATCTGTGGCAAAACGGGCAAACTTCTCTTCTCCTGTCACCCAATAAACAAAAGCGGCATTTTCTGCTAATGTCAAGATCTCGACATTATTCCCCCGTATCATGTGCCCGCTTTCCTTATAAGGCACTTTGACCGAAGGCTCCGAAGGATTTAATTTATTAATTCCCCACATATCACCTGTTTCATTATAAGAAGTGCGGTCCTCCAACGGAACATTGACATACTTATTCCAAGTACGCATTCCCGGCATTCTTACAGTGGGAACAGGAGCATTCCCCTCTCCATAGTCCCAATTCTGTTTTTTCAAATAACATTGAGTATAGCGCTCTCCATCTTTCCAATACATGGCCAGCCGGAAAGTTATCCATTCGGGATCAGTCTGATGACGATCCACATATTTTTCCACTTTGGAGCGGATAGCTGCAAAGGCTTCCCCAGCCCAAGGCTCATTTTTCACTTTTTGCAGAACAGACGCTCTATCCGCCGGAGAAACATATACACAAGGGTGTTGCTGCGCCTGAACAGCCGACATACACCCTATCCATAAAATAAAGGTTACTAAAATATTTTTCATACTCATTTATTGATTTACTATCTTGGTTACCGTTTCAGACAGGACAGGACTGCCATAAAAAGAAGAGAAGCCGTCTTTTTTATTAGCTCCTCCCTGTACGTGAGCTATAAAGAAACCATACACGCTATCACGTTTATTTATCCACGGGTAAGCACCAGCCCATCCGGGAGAACTAATCTGATAAGCTTCTCCTGTAGTCTCATCAACCAGTTCACGCCATTCACCTAATCCATAGATACCAGTGTGGTGCTGTCCTAACGCTTTCTCAACATACTCACCAGGAGCAACAACAGCATTCCGTACCTGATCTACCTGCATAGTTTGAACTGTTTCCGGTTTCAATATCTCTTTGTTCCCGAAACGTCCGTTATGATAAATCATTTTCAAGAAACGGATATAATCATTCAGCGTGGTACACAATCCACCTCCCAACATAGGAGCATGTCCCCCGTCAGTATTAACCGGAGTAAAATGAGAGCCAGTCATTTCCAAAGGAACGGCAATTAATTTCTGAAATAAAAATTCAAACTCTTCCCCCATAGCTACTTCGGCCATACGTCCGGCTATTTGCATGGCCAATCCTCCATATTCAAATCGAATTCCCGGTGCAAAAACAGTATCCAAAGGCAATATCTCTGTGACAGCCGAATCCAAATGATTGTAATTGTCCACCCGGGGAGCAGGCAGGTAAGGACGTACACCGGAAGTATGAGAGAGTAATTGACGCAAAAGGATATCGCCTTTCGCATCGCCCCTGAACTGCGGTAACCACTTCTCTACAGGATCATCCCAACTCAAATCCGTCCGGTCCACTACCGCACCAATTACGGCAGCAGCCACCCACTTGCCGGCAGAAGCGACATACACTTTTGTATCTCCGGTGAAAGAGCCATACGTCTTTTCAAACAACACTGAATCATTCTTTATCACACATATTGCTCCCCCCGGATAGTATCCCTTATCCATCCAGGTACTGATTATGGAATCCAAAGGGGTAAAATCATAAGTTACATTCTGTTTACCTTGCCGTAAACAAGAAGTCACAACCAAGCCAACAGCCAATATCAAAATAAAAACGAATCCTCTATTCATATTCCTATATCATTTGATTAGTCAAACCATATATAAATACGAATCAAAGGATTCATTTACTCATCTAATAATGAAATTTATTCTTTCTCCAAATCCCAATATACCACATAACGCTGCCGATGAATATTGTACAACGGTTCTATCACATCTCCTTGCGAAGTCGTAAACTTTAATTCCGTACCGACACGCTGTACACTGCGTTCAGGATGCTTGACATCGAGTTTTAACGTAGTGCGAAGTCCTGCAGGGATATGATAATCATACGTATAATAATCATTGTACAAAGCAGGATTGGAATCGGGCGCAGGTGCCTGCATTCCTTCTGTTCCCCGCTTACCGGCCAACACTACCGGACCATAAACCAACGCTCCTTTTTGAGGATTATCCGGGGTCGTTTCCACACGGAGACACATAGGATAATCAGCCGTAATACGGTCACCGTCTTTCCATAGACGAGTAATGGCAATATATGAACCTGGCTTCTGTTTCACCGCTATCTTTTTGCCATTCACAAACACTTTCACTCCCTTGCTCCATGAAGGATAACGAAGATAAACCGTAGTCTCTACAGGATTTTGGGCTCTTATGGTCAGAACAGTGGTCTCCTCTGCCGGAAAATCCGTTTCCTGCCGGAGAGTCAATCCTTTCTCGCGCCAATTAACCACCGAGGGGATAAAAAGATTCACATAAATGCCTTTGTCATTGTGATAATAAATAGCTTCTCCATATTTAGCATGGTTCTCAAAACCGCTTCCCACACAACACCAGAAAGAATTTTCTTTCGTACTATACACCTTATGCGAGCCTGAAAGCAAGGGCAGGAAATATGTTACCATACCGGTCTGAGGATCTTGCTGTCCCAAAATATGGTTGTAAAGGGCCCGTTCATAATAATCCGCAATGGCAGCATCGGCTGTCCAGCAGAACAAATGACGGGACAGTTTCAACATATTATAGGTACAACACGTTTCCCCAGTATAACCTGACACATGCTTGGAGAACCGGGCCGGGTCAAAATAATGTTCCTTGTCACTACTGCATCCAGGGGCAAATGTATGATGGTCTATCATAGTATGCCAAAAGAAATCGGATAACTTTCTGCTGTTCTCATCCTCTGTCAATTCATAATTGCGAGCTTCGGCTATCACTTTCGGAATGAATGTATTGGTATGTTTAGTACCCAAATCATCACGTAGTTCCTTTAACGGATCAATCACTTCATTATGGTAAAAGAATTGAGCCAGCCACCGATGACGTTCGTCCCCGGTTATCGCATACAAATTATAAAAGGACTCATTCACTCCACCAAATTCATTCCGTATCATTTTTTGACGTGTAGTCTCATCCAAAGGTTTGAGTTTATGATATGCCCAGTCGGCCATACGGATAACAACCTCCAAAGCTTTCTGATTGTCACTGTAAAGATACTGGTCTATCAATCCAGAGAAAAGCTTATGAAGCGTGTACCACGGTGCCCATACACTGGTACCACGGATATTCCGATTGATCAATTCTTCAGGATAAGCACTCAGATAGCCGTTACCCAATGCGGTTTGTACCTCCGCCAGGCCATTCACCAGACTATCCCCTTTTTGTTTGAACTGTTCACTGCCGGTTGCCGCATACATCAAGCCGTAGGCAGAAAGCAAGTGCCCTGTGGTGTGTCCACGCAATTCACAGTCCAAGGACTCCCATCCACCTAACTTCTTTACTGTCATATAACCACCTTCACGACCTGCAAACACGCCAGCATTGGTACGAAAACTATGCAACAGCCTGTTCACCTCTATAGAAGCCATCCACATAGAATCACGCATCATATTTTCACGAAAACGGCTTGGAAGCAAACGAACATCTTTCAAATCAAAACTCTTGACTTTCATCGGAGCCACGGTTTCTCTCTTCAACTTTCCGGCATGTTGGCCGGGATAAACAGACTGGGCCGTCAAAGCACCCGACATAGCCAATAACCCGGCTACAACTAAAATTTTCTTCTTCATTGTCTTTTTCTAATTAGTTCCTCAATCGACATTCAAACTTGCTACATAATACGATAAAAGAGAGAAAAACACTCAATGCTTTTCTCTCTTTTCATAAATAGGTCCAACTATAAAACAGTTTTTTATCTACTTTATCTTTATTCCTTCGATATATTCATTCGTGATAAAACCCTTTAAATCCTTTATCTTCTCTCCATTAACCACCACATTTTCAAACGTAATATTCCGCACCATCCTTTCTTTATCCAGCCCTTTTATCAACGAAGGATTCTCGCCTACTCCGTTATAAGTAATATTACGGAAAGTTACTCCATCAATGCTCTGTCCGGGCTGTTTGTCATATTTAGGATTGAAACGAATGTTGATATGGAACAATTTTCCTTCTTGAATACTTTCCACCCGAATATCCTCAAATAAAATATTCTTCACCCTGTTTCTATCACCGGCATCTATAGCCATACATCCCTGATAAGGCACATCATCTTCATCATGTTCCAAAATATCAATATTCCGAAAAATCAAATTTTCAATGGTCTCACCTATCAAGGACTCCGGATCACCATGACCACCTACATTGATAGGATGAGCAATATCCGCCCAAAGAATGGAATTCTGTACAGTGATATTATCCGAACCGCCCCACCAGTTCCAACGATGATTATATAAAGCAATGCAGTCATCACTATTACGCATAAACACATTGTCTATCAATACATCGTGACAGCACATCATGTCAATGCCATCACTCCAACCTTTGCAACTAAAAGATTTCAAATTTCTGATTGTCACCCCTACAGAACCTCCTCCGAATACCGTGTAATGATCCGGATTGATCACCGTTATGCCATCCACCACTACATTTTTAGAATCTGTTATTTCAATGCCACGAATAGGATGATCCAAGATACCTCTACCCACAATACGTACATTTTCGGCTTTATCCACCCATAGTTTTGCTTTCACAACTGCTCCCGGAGCCAAATAAACCGTCGTATTACTTGGTATCCTTATCTGATTGTTTGGCAAATCTTTAGGTCGATGCACTCCCGGCCCAAAATACATCACTCCTTTCTCTTCTTTCGAGTAAGTCTCCGTTTCCATCGGATTGGCAAACACATGAAGGTTATGCAACCTATCCCCATTAAACTCCACAGAAAGATATCGGGGTTTATCAAGCATAAATGTAATCACATTCTTATATTGTACATAGCGTATATCATTTACCTGCGGACGAATATCTACCTCATGAATCGTTCCATTATTCTTTTTTACCATTACCTCCACAAGACTGCCCATATCAAACTGTACCATCGAAGCATCTTGTACCCTATCCATATCCACCTGCACATTATATTCAAACAGGTCTTTCCATTCACCCCCCGGAACACGGACACGGACTGTATAATCATCATTATGAGGCATACCTGTTTTCAATCCTTCGGGATAAGTCACCAACTGAGCCTGTGCAACCGCACAACACACCATAAAACAAAAGGCTAATAACTTTTTCATTTTTATGCTTTTCTTTTTAAATACGTTTGATAAGCATTTTCCACTCAAAAATAAAAGCCTATTAACCATTTTCTCATCAACAATGATCTTATCTTCTAGAATTTATTCCGTTCCACCTCTTTTCCTTCCTGAAAGAATACCACTTCATACGATGCGTTATCATCTGATAGTAACATATCCGAATCAAACATCAGACACTCAATCTCATAAGGTTGCAATGTTTTCAAAGCAATCCTTCTTTGGCTGGAACCGTTGCATATCACCTCAACTTCCGTCGGTTCCGATGCAGACAAACCAAAGTTCTGTATCTCTACCTTCAACCCACCTTTTTCTTTATCAAACAGAGGGCGACGGGCGGAGAGCAGAGCCGGCCGATAATTCACGTATGGCAAACGGGCATAACCATACAACATATTCCCTTTTTTATCTTTACCTATCATTTTAGGAGCAAATTCATCCGAAGTGATGCCACTGCCCTTCGCTTTAAAGACCACAATCAAATCTTTGCCCGACACCTTGGTCTTCACAGGCTTGCAACCACGTCCAAAATTCACTTCGGTAAATGAACCGAATCGCAACGACTTTACATCCACATCTGTCTGCGGATTAAAACCTGATTCGGCAGCAATCTTTACCTCAATAGTACGAGTAGACGGAGTGATCTCTTCTTCATTCAAAACAGACAATAGCATTCCTTTATTCAGAGGAATACTTATATTTTTGGAACTATGTTTATCGTTAGGCAGATCGTTCCATTTAATGGTATCAATCACGGCAAAATTCATTTGGACAGCACGCCCCTTCTCATCCTGAAAAACTTTAGGGCGCTCATATTTAAACCAATGTTCCACCGCTCCATCCTTATGGAATGATACACCCGGCACGTATGCTTCCCCTTGTTCTGTCACCCAATGCACTCCGTCCTTGGAACGCTGATAGAAAGCAATTCTGCCCAACCAGTCATTCACGATCAAGTGATATTGCAACTCATCCCGCCATACCACGGGATCTTCGAATCTGCCTTCCACATCCGGATAAACTCGTTTGTCAGTCAACTGCATATAAGGTGAAAGTCCGTCTTTACTGATCCAGACACCTCCACCCCGACATACCATCAAGTAAGAATCATCCTGACGGCGGGCAAAAGTCAAATTGGAAAGCCCCTCTATGATTTTTCGGTCACGAGAATCAAAACTGAATTTACCATACGTCCACACCTTGCTGTCCACCCCGTCTGCTATATAGTAACCGTCAATCACATAGACCACGACACGGCCATCCTTTAACTGGAACGCTTCCGGATTATGTCCTTTTCCCACAGAATTTTGAATTTTAAAAGGTCCTTCCAACCGATCACTTACTGCATGGAAAACAGTAGAATTCGACCAAAACATGTGCCCTTTCGGAGAATCCTCAGGCCAGCCACACACAAACAAATGGTATTTACCATCCGTATCCTGCAATATATTTCCTCCCCAAAAAGAAACTCCGGGAAGTTCTATTCCATTATCCACATAACGATTCAGTACACTGTCCGTACCCCAAATCCCCTTAATCTGAATGCCGTCCGGCATAGGAAGGAAACGGTCATAAAACGTGCGCCTTTTACTAAATGCTGCCATTCGGCAGGACGTTCACGCTCGGTTATCTGCGCATCTACTGAAGTTAAAAAGAAGCTTGCCGCTATTAAAAAGAAGAGTTTTTTCATTGTGTCATTCATTACACGTTAACAAATCGTTTATTTATGTGCTCAAAAATAAAAAGATTAAGCTGACCTAAATATAAGTCAGCTTAACAAAAAGCACGTAAACCTTTGCGTAAAATAAAATACCTTAAGAAGCCACCTGTGGATTTATTTAACCAAACATGGGATTACAACTGACTAACCTCTTCGAATGTCAATCCTGTAATTTCCATAATATCTTCTGTAGAGAATCCTTTTTCTTTCATTCTCCGGGCATTTCGAAGAACACCTTCTTTAATGCCCTCTTCACGACCTTCTTCACGACCCTCCGCACGTCCTTCTAATCGTCCCTCTATCTTTCCCTCTATCTTTCCCTCTATCTTTCCCTCCAACTTAGCAGAATCAAGAACATCATTCTGGATCATCAAAGCGCTAAGATGTTCATCATAGGCATGGCGTTCCTGAGGCGTCATTGAATAATATTTCAATTTTTCACGTGCCTCACCCAATCCGGGAGCAGTCGTGTCAGGACGGATAATACCCGTCTTCAAATATTCTATCCATTCCTCTAAAGGGGTCACCGCCACCTTGTTAAACTCATTCACACGGATCAGAAAATACTCCGGATAAATTTCGGAAGGCATACGGGGCACAATGGCATCCTTTTCCCGAGTACTCACTTGAAGAAAGTCTCCTGTATGCACTCCTTTAAATATATTCTGCCCATGATAAAGATAATCAGTTCCATGACCAATATCGAAATAAAGAATGCTGATAGAATATATCTTTTTAACTTTATAATAAGTCTCGCCCAATGAGATATGTTCTGTAATGGCTTTAGCCACTCCATACAGGATACGCTCCAAATAATACAGCTCACGCGTATTTTGAATCTCGATGATAACAATCTCATTTTTACTATTGAGAGCTTTGATATCAACCCGATTGAACTTATCATTCTCCGTTTGCTGGTTACCCTCGCTTTCCAAAATCTCCACTATATGAATTTCATCACCTATCAGTACCGTAAGGAATCCTTCGAGCACACCAAAATTAGCTTTATGACGCAGCAGACGCTTAACAGCCCAATCAAAGCGGATATATTTATCTTGTAATTCCATAAGAATATAATTTATTCATTTTCAATGGACAAAGATAGCAAAAAGGATCATTCTTTAAAAATTATCCTACCTAAATAATTACCTTTTCTTTTTATTTCGCAAAGATGATTTCTTTTATATGCTCTCTCTAAAAAACACCGACCACAGAGTTTTAAATCTTCTTGAAGCTCTTGCTTGAAACTACCTTTTTTCATTTTACAAATACAATATCACCTACATGTTCCCCAACAAAGAAACGCGCCATGTCCGACGTTTTATACCATGCAGGCTTACCGGTCATATCATCCGATATAACTTTACCGTTTATCTTCAGATTCTCAAAACGAATATTCTTCACCATCCGTTCCTCGTCGTAGCCAACGATATGTGAGAATTCGGCATGATCGCCATTATAGGTAATATCTTTAAAAAGCACATTCTCAATGCCCCTGCCCGGAGCCTTGCAATACTTCTTATTGTAAAATATACGCAGATTCACCAATTGTCCTTGCCGGAAATTCTCGATGCGGATATTCTCGAACCGTACATTCCGGACCAGATTATTATCACCTGCATTGATAGCCAGACAGCCTTGATAATCCACTTGCATTTCCCGATGATCCAAAATATCAATGTTCCGGTAAGTCAGATTCTCCATCACTTCATTCCTATCCACATCTCCGTGTAACCCGATAAAAATAGGGTGCGCCACATCTGCCCACAAGGTAGAATTCTGCATTGTCACATTACGGCATCCGCCATGAAACCCCATACGTGTAGCATACACGGTAGTGCAATCATCGGAGTTACGGCAAAATACTCCATCAAACAAGACGTTGTTGCTGGCAAATACATTCATACCGTCCCCCCACCCATATGAACTGACAGCCTTTACATTGCGGATTGTCACACTGTCCGAACCTCCAGTGGGGCATTGGGTTGTGATGAGACCTTCCACATATATATTTCGTGAATTAATAATGCTGATGCCTGCCCCACGACCTTCGGGATGCACCTCACCCCGTCCCAGAATTTTCACATCACGGGCATTGACCGCACGGATACATCCACGCACAATGGCCCCACCTGCCACATAGACCGTCTTTCCCGAAGGAACATTAAGTGTATCGCCGGGTAACTGATGTATTCCCGGAGCAAAATAAATCAGATTCTTATCTTTCAATTTCTTCGGGCGATTTTCATCTATCGGATTCGCAAAAAGATGAAGATTATGGAATATGTCTCCATTTACCTCAATGGACAGATTACGCGGACGGTCTAGCGTAAAAGTCATCGTACTGCCGCTAATCTGCGGAGTGATACCATACGACAACGGACGCACCCTGCCACTCTTTACTTCTCCTTTATTATAGGTAACGGAAACTTCCACCTGACCGGAAAAGTCAAAATATCCCATTGAGGCTAGTTCAACATGATGCTTCGTCTGGCGTACTTCATCTACTTTCATCGGATAAGTAACTACTTCTTTCCATCCACTGCCAGATTGCCTCACCCGAACTGTAAAATCGTCTTTCAACTCCACCCCGTCACTAGGAACCGTATAAGTTATCAACTGGTTTTGTGCATAAAGAATACAGGTCATCATCCATAAAAGACCTGTCAAGCATAATGTTCTCATTCTTTTCATTTGTAAAGTCTGCTATTTATTTTAGAATATACGTTCAATAACTATCAATCACTCAAAGCGCCTACCAGCAATTCTAATATACCACAATTTCATTATCAATTAGGGCATGAAATAATCCTTTACCTAAAGAATATTCTTATTTCACACCCTAACTACTATAAATCAGTCTATTGATTTTCGATTTATCCTTCAGTTTTTATTACCAACCAGGATTCTGCGTTAATTGCGGATTCAAACGTATCTGCTGACGAGGAATAGGATCTAAATAATCCCTTTGTGTATAAAGCAAATTACCAGCCAAAGTTGCTATAGAACGTCCATAGTCAGGGTCGTTAGGATCAGAGCCCTCATAAAGCCCATAAAGCAAAGGATATTTTTCTGGATAATAACAGGGTTCACCGAAGTAAGTGGCATCATTGGCTTTCTCTGTTTCGTATGCCGTCCCCAAAACATGTCGACCCAATTTACGACCAGTCAAGTTAATATGCGCAATACCCCAACGTTTTAAATCGTCCATACGAAAACCTTCACCAAAAAGTTCACATGCACGCTCTCTACGTATTTCATCCAACATATTCATTTTTTTACAAATAGTTTTTCCTGTAGCATGATCCCAATAACCAGCATCCCAAACATTAGCAATTAACGCATTGGTCAAAGGAGCCACTCCAGCACGAGCACGATTTTTATTAATAGAGAAATTAAGATCTTCATCTGAAATGTTTCCATTATTCAATTCACAAGTCGCCTCGGCATAAATACAATGCACCTCTGCCAAACGAATCAATGGAAAATCTGCAGATTCTGTATTATCCGGACGATTTGCCCCTTCAATCAAATACTTACGGCTGCTGTATCCCCCCATTGTACTATTATTTCTAATTGTGGGATGGAAGACTGCACAAGAACTACTATATACGGGATCAGTAGGATCATAATGATCATTGTCCTTAGGAAACACAGGAGTAGGATAAGGTTGACTAGCATCCATACGTTGACGTCCATCTTCAGTACGGCTACTATAAGATACACGGTCAGGTAAGAAAGTACAACCAACAAAACGATAATCACGATTACGATATTCACCTATAAATGTTGCATATCCCTCGAATTCTGGATTATTCTGCGCATCAGACATACTACCTGTATAACTGATACGAATAGGAAGTCCATTACGACAAAGGAAAGATTCACCAAACTGAGCACTCATACCCGTTGCTGCACCTACCATGACCGAATGCGATAAATTAATACCACCACGACTCAGATCGTAGTCATATTTTTTTGAGAAAATAAATTCTTTATTCGTACTTTTTCCAGCACTTTTGAAATTAGGAATATTTCCACCCTTATCATCAATATTAAACAAATAGTAATAACTCAAAGAATCACATTCTGCCCACAACTTATAAGTTCCACTTTCAGCTTCTTCTATCACCTCTTTTGACATCTGCTTTGCTTCTGTCAACATATCGGTTATAGAAGGATATCCTTCCGGTTTAACAGTTCCTGCCCCCTGCGAACTCCCATCACCATCTAAATCATAATTGATAGCAGGAACATACTTTTCCCACGTAGCCTCATAAAGCAATACTCTGGCCAAAAAAGATTTGGCAGCTTCCTTGCTTACTTTTCCTTTGCTTCCTTCCGGAATTTCCGTTTCTTTAGGCAAACGCTTTACAGCCTCTCTTAAATCGGACATAATAAAGGCTGCCACCTCATACCGACTGTTTCGCGGGGCCTGTAACACTCCATCACTAACAGTCAACACATGGTCTGAAATAGGCACACCACCAAAATGTTGCAACAAATAAAAATGCTGCCATGCGCGAAAAAAATAAGCAGTCCCCACAGACTGGGCAATATCACTTTGGCTACCATCATAAGCTTCTGCCTTTTCCAACAATATATTGCAAGTACGGATATGCGAATAAGGCTTATCCCAACTCCAATTTCCTTCCGATGCCGAACCACCTCCATTGCTTCCTAATCCACTGATATCCGTCCCTCGGTCCATTATATCACCGTATGACGGCTTATTATCCAGATTTTTCCATCCAATTACATTATATAAAGCATTGGCTGCCTGTTCAAAATGTTCAGGAGTCTTAAACACAATAGCCTCTGTTCCCTGAGACAACGGTTCTTTATCAAGAAAGTCACTGCATGCAGTCAATGACATCACCACAGCCGATGCAAGAAAAAATTTATTTATTATGGTTTTCATATGTTTATATTTTAACAGGTTATTAGAATGTAACATCTACTCCGAATGTCAGCAATCTGCTGAACGGGAATGTGTTATTTGAATTTTCACCATATTCCGGATCATATCCATCCTTTACTTTTGTCCATTCCCAAAGATCATCACCGGAGAAGTAAACTCTCAATTTACTGAGTCCGGCTTTTGAAATCCACTTTTGAGGCAATGAATACCCCACTACCAAAGATTTCAAACGGACATACCGATTATTCTGAACACTGACATCTTTATTATTATAATTCCACTTATTAAAATTCTGGTCACGTGAAGCAATAGTATATTCTGCATCCCGATTATTCTCACTCCACATTTTCCCTGCGAAGTTTTTATTTTGCAGAACATAATTTGTAGTCCATGGAGCAGCCAAATATCCACCTCTTAACAATACTTGTTTACCTACTCCTTGGAAGAAAGCCGAGAAATCGATTCCTTTCCATTCCAATCCCAATTTAAAGCCAAATGTCAAACGAGGGGCCATATCTCCTGCATAGTAAAGATCATCTTTTGTTATAGCACCGTCACCATTCAAATCGACTACTTTACGAGCCCCCGGACGAAGTGTATTAGTAGATGCCTCCTGAGGTGCAGGAAGAATATTATTAGCTTTCGGTCCTGAATGATCCGCATTCCAATAATACTTCTCATAATATGCAGCCACTTCATCTGCACTTTGGAAAATACCATCAGTTTGGTATACATACAATGCTTGTCTTGGCATACCGATTAAGCGATTTTCATTCTTACCCTCATTAGGTACATTTTCATTATTAGCTAATTCAAGCACTTTTGACCATGCATCCGAAAGAGATCCTCCAATGTTATACTTTACCTGACCTATTTGATCATTCCAATTCAAAGCCAACTCCCAACCACGGGCACGAAACTTACCATTGTTGGTTTTAGGAGCAGCCGCACCTAAAATAGAAGGATATTGTACATCAATAAACATACCGTTATTGGTCTTGATAAAATAATCAAATGAACCTCTCAAACGATTGCTAAGAAAAGCAAAATCCACTCCCACATCGTGGCTGTCAATAGTTTCCCATGTACGTTCCGCAGATCTCATACCGTCTACCCACAATGAAGTATGCGTACCGGGATTTACACCAAAAATAGTCGTACCAGTTTTGATAGTAGCAAATCTCTCGTAATTGTCAATACCTTCCACACTACCTGTTCTACCATAATTGTAACGCAGCTTCAAATCACTCAACCATGAAACATCTTTTAAAAAGTCTTCATTTGAAAGTCTCCAAAAACCAGAAATAGAATAAAAATTTTTCCAACGTTGTTCTTTCGCCAACTTAGAAGACCCATCCCGACGACCCAATACCTCTATTGAATATTTATCAGCATAAGTATAATTCAAACGCCCTAAATAAGAAACCAATCCCCAAGAATTCTGTCCACCATATGCCTCATTATTATTTCCATTCACCCATACATCCAAATCTGCTAATCCAGACCCCGGATAAACAGCACCGGATTTACGAACCGCACCTACCCTTTTATATGTTTCTTGTTCGGCAGTCATACCCAACATGGCAGAAACGCTATGCACATCAGCAAAAGTACGATTATAATTAGCAAAAGCACCTAAAGTAATGTTTTCCCATTTCGCTATTTCTTCTTTCAATTGTCCGGGACCTTGCTTATTACCAGTCTGTGTACCTACCCAATCATAATATTGTACTTTATTCTTCACTTCCTGCATATTTCTCTGTACAGTCTTATAAGCCCCCGAAGCTGAAATAGAAAGTCCTTTTACCCATTTAGAAAAATCATAAGTTGCTTTAGCACTTCCTCTAAAAGTTGTCAATGAATTTTTCTTCTCCCCTCCTTGGGTCAACCCACCAATAGGATTCCGGTTACCACTAAATGTATCATAAGCCTGACCATTTTTATTATACACAGTCCAAAACCAAGGATCAAAATATCCAGCTCCCACATCAGTAGTTGGGGTTATAATATCACGTTTGTCATACGACATACTTGTTTCAAATTTCAAAGCATCTGTCGCTTGATAATCAGCATTTAAACGACCACTATATTTTTTTTCTCCATCATTAGCAACTTTCAACTGTGAATTATTATCCGCATACCCCAAAGACGCTCGATAACTAAACTTTTCATCTGCTCCAGAAATACTAATCGAATGCTTTTGAGAAGTTGCCTGACCATAAAGATAATCCATCATATACACATTTGGGTCCCAACGTTCCACTTTATCACCATTTTGTAATGTCAAGACTTTACCTGCACGAAGAGCATTAAAAAGAGTTTCCCCCTTATATACTGTTGGTGCACCAGTAGCCGGATCAATATCCGATTGATCCAAAGTAGGACCACCAAAAGAATTAAATATCCACCAATTTACAGCTTTATGAATTTCATCAGCAGTAGTTAAACTAGGATTTAAAGCGGCAGCATCATTATATTGAGCTTCATAAAACATATCCAACCATTCCCGATTATTTGTAATAGGAGGCTGAATACCGTTAATTGTGCGACTAACAGAGCCACTATATGATATTTGAGCCTTTCCTTTTTTACCACGCTTTGTTGTTACCAGTACAACACCTGAAGCCGAACGGGCACCGTATATCGCAGCCGAAGCATCCTTCAAAACTGAAATATTTTCAATATCACTTGCATCCATAGCATTTAACTCATCCAATGAACCTGTTATACCATCAATGATAACTAATGGAGAAGATTTTCCATTAACAGAAATATCACCACGTATTTTCATCTCTGCTCCCTCACTACCCGGACGAGTAGAAGTGCGTGTAATAGTCAATCCCGGAACTTCACCTTGCAAAGCTACTGTAGCATTAGCAATACCCTTATTTTTAAAAGCCTCATCCCCCTTGATCTGACTAATAGAACTAGTTAAAGAAGCTTTCTTTTGGGCACCATAACCAACTACTACTACTTCATCCAGCACCTCAGTATCCTCTTTCAAAACGACCTTAACGTTTGTTTTCCCTGATATATTAACTTCCTGAGTCTTGTATCCGATATAAGAAATGACCAATATGCCTTTTTCCGGAACATTATTCAATGTAAAATTACCATCAAAATCGGTAATTGTACCATTAGTCGTGCCTTTTACTTGTACCGTAGCACCAATTACCGGTTCTCCTGTAGCATCCACCACTTGCCCTTTTACCGTTCCAGTCTGCATAACAGTCTGCACCCCATTCACCTCTGCAAATACAGTCTGCGGGCTACCTGCCAACAAGGCAGAAGCCATCACCGTAGAAAACAAGATTCTTCTCGATGAAAATTTAAAGAATTCGTTTTTCATAAACTTAAAATTTAATATTAACAGTTTTATTGTTGTTTTCTTATTATATACACTGTTTGATAAACTCGCGCACCTCATGCCGCCCTATCCTTAAATGGTTTTCAACGGTACGGTGCGAAAGATTTAATTCCGCTGAAATATCTGAAATAGATTTGTCTTCAAAACGACTCATTGCATAAATAGTACGACGCCGTGGAGGAAGCAAAGACAATCTATATTTCTCACACGCTTCCAAATCATTGGCCACCACACGAAGTTCTGTTTCATTTGTATAAGCAACCGTATGCTCATATAAATAAGAAGTAACTTCTTGCCTCTTATAATAACGACGTAAATAGTCAGTTACCAAATTACGAGCAATAGTAAAAATAAAATACTTAATAGTCTCTGCACAGAGCATCCGATCGTAGTCCATCAGCCGTACATACACATCTTGAGCCAAGTCTTCCGCCTCTTCTTTATGAGCTATCCTATAATAGATATACAGATAGACCGAATGATGATAATTCGTATAAGAATCCTCTATTAATTGAGTAGATTTCATGGATATGTTTTTCATGTCTTCAGCTTTTTGGGTTACATTTACGAATGCAAATATAGAAGGTAGAAGGACAAGAAAAACACTTTTTCTATTCTAATAAATCTCATATCATTACCCTAGACCAAAGACAGACTAATCCGCTAGTTTATAACAGATTAAGAATTTGACACACTCAGTATCATATAATAATTTGAGACTCTCAACAAAAAATAGAGAGGTTATTCATTGTTTTTCCCAATACTTCGGATGTACTCATTGGGAGTGATATTAGTCGCTTTTTTAAAATATCGAAAGAAAGAAGCTCTTGAACTGAACCCACACAACTCAGCCAAAGCACTCAAAGTGTATTTAGCATATTCATCTTTCTCCACCAAGCGCTTGAATTCAGCCATGCGATAATCATTGATATAATCATAATAATTACGGTTTAGATACTGATTAAATAAATAGGACAAAGTATGAGATGATGTGCCAATGGACACAGCCAAATCGGCAATCTTCAAATTAGGATTAGTATAAGGTTTTTCTCTATGCATAACAATCTCCAATTTCTCAGCCAACCGTTTACATTCCTCCACACTTATCTTATTTGTCCTGTATTTCTCTTCCGCTACAATATGGGATTCCTCAACTGGCTGAATCTCCTTTTCTATAACTTTAGCAGAGTCAGGCATCAGTTCTTCCCTTTCGTTCTCCACCTCTTTCTTTTTTTGATAAAGGACAGCAATGCTTCCGGTCACCACAGCTATCACGATGAACACTATGCTCCATATACTAATAGAAGACGCTATTTTAACCGTTAGCTGAGTTTCTGACTCTGGATTCCCCATCTGTCTTACTTTAAAAGTATAATTACCGGACGGTAAATCATAATAAGTAATATCCGAACGACCTGTCAAAGCCATCCATCCGGTATCCTCACCCTCTAATTGATATTCGTATGACATAAAAGCAGGTGCCGTATAACTGAAATCAGAAAAGTAAAAGGTAACATTCTTCTGAGAAGCTTCCAATGAAATTTCACTCTTGCCGCCATCTCCCACAACAGATTGCACTACAGATTTTCCATTTACACATATATCTGTTATGGCAACCGAATAGGGAACGGATTTCCTCTGATTCATCCGCACTGTATCCAAATACAGAAGCCCTTTGGAGTTTCCAAACCAAATGCCGTTCTCATCACGTACCGGCGGACAAAGAGTAAAAATGGAACTGGGAATACCATCAACAAAATTATAAGGAATAAAATGGTCTTTCTTATCATACCGGAACAAACCATTGTTAGTTCCCAGCCATAACCACTTTTCACGATCCTCTACAATAAACATACCATCATTCCCATCCAAAGGAGTCCCCGGCTGCAAACGCCTAAAAATAGTCATAGACAAATCAGAGATAAAAAGAGAGCCTTTGTCCGGAAAAAAATAAAGATCATGGTTGGAATCTTCGTAGATCACTCTTATTTTTTCCTTATGAATAAATCCCTCAGGAAACACATCGGTTTTCAATGTCCGGGCAGAGGGGTCCCAAATGCACATTCCATTCTCTGTACATATCCATCCTTTATGAGTGGAATCAAAATAGATTTCATATACGTTCCCTTCTGGCAACTTAGAATTGGCACTGGTATAATGAGCTATCTGTCTGCCGTCTTTATAGCAGAATATTCCTAAAGATGTTCCTATCCACAAATTCTTTTCACGATCCTGCTTGATACAAAAAATATGTCCCTTACTAAAAGGCATTCCTCCATCCGGTTCAAAATCTCTGAGTGTCAAAGTCGCAGGATTTAAAACATACATTCCACCACCGTATGTACCTATATAATACTCATTCTGATAATACAGACAACTGAAAATCATATTTGAGCGTAACTGTGGAACCTTGAAACTTTTATAACGATGATTTTCTTCGTCAATATAAAAAAGTCCGTCACGAGATCCAATCAGTTTCTCTTTCTCTTTGATAGCAAGTGCACGTACTGGCATATCTCTGGAATCAAAAAAAGGAGCATACGTATAAGTGGAGAACAGCCCACTCTGATATAATGTGTAATCCAACCCCAGCTGATAGAATCCTACCCAAATCAAACCTTCTTTATCAACCAAAACAGAATAAACGGAATTAGAACGCAAAGTTTCATCCTTCCCTGTTTCATGACGCATGGAACGAACAACTTTCTTTTTATCCGTTGATACAAAATGAACTCCGTTACCATCGGTTCCCACATACAAAAGGCTTTTCCCATCACCGGATAAAGAAGAAATTACATTACAACCTACATCAACAAAACGAGCAAATTCTTTAGTTTGTGTATCGAAACTGATGATTCCCTGCCCCATCGTTCCTAAATAAAGCATACTCCCAATCCTAGCTATATTCTTAAAAGAACAAACATGCTTCTCTTCCATCACATTATGATAAGCCTCTATTTTTCTATCTGAAAGTCGCAGAGAATAAAGACCATTCTCCGTAGCCATCCAAAGTATTCCATCTTCTCCCAAATTCAAGCCACCAATAGAGTTCGCCGCCGACAACATATTAGGATCTATCATAATTTGGTTCAAGCTACCTCCTTTATAAATGAAAAGCCCCCTTTCTGTTCCGATATAAAGTATTCCTTTCCCATCATGTAAAAGAGAGCGCACAGCATATCCTATCGTTTCACGGGCAATGGGCTCCAAACTATTTTTCT
The DNA here is from genome assembly GCF_000012825.1 of Phocaeicola vulgatus ATCC 8482. Taxonomy (GTDB): domain Bacteria; phylum Bacteroidota; class Bacteroidia; order Bacteroidales; family Bacteroidaceae; genus Phocaeicola; species Phocaeicola vulgatus. Next base: position 189,128 of record NC_009614.1, read on the forward strand.
GCTTGCTAACACGCCATAATCCACTACCATTCCCCATCCACAATTCATTGCCAGGCATCTCAGCAATGGCATTTACCCGTTTCAATTTTTCATCTGAACCCGGAATAAGATAATGCTTGAAATGAATTCCATCAAAACATTCCAACGAATTGCCGGTCCCCAACCACACATAACCTAAAGAATCTTTATAGATGGCATTTACCACTAAATCTGATAATCCCTCAGTTACAGACAAGCCACGAAAAGCGTAGGAACGAGAGAAAATGGGTAAAGACAAGAATATAAGAAACAATATAAATATAAATCTTAAAATGTTTTTCATTACATTGTGCATATTTGGAACCTCGTGTTTATCAAATAATGCAAATATAGTGAAAAGGGAATATATTTTCCCTATCAAAAAAAGAAAAAATCATCATCCACTTCTTATTTGCTGTATGAAAAAGAAAGGATGATGATTTAAAAAGATTACTTTATAAAAGAAAGTTTATATCAAAGTTTGCGTAAATCATGTCCGGGCAACAAATTATATTCTTTTCCATTCATCCTGACTTTACAAGGTGCAGAAGCTGCATATTTCCAAACGCCCTCTTTATACACCAACATCACATCTGTTACTGTCAATGAACTTATTTCAACATGTGGAGTTTTCAATAGTGTACCTCCTCCCAAAAAGAAAATACAATCATCGCCTTGTTTATTTCCCCACAATGCATAAGCAGCTTGTACAGTCATTTCTCCACTTTTACACAAATGACCTGCATCATCCGAAGAAATAATCCGGTCCACACGCCCCTCTTTTTGTTGAATACAAATTCCGACATGACTTCCAGCCACACCACTTTCCACTTCTGGAAAAGTAACGGAGGAAATACATCCCGGCTCCTTTACCGAAGAAGGTTCATAAACAGCTACAAACGGACGATTCCAAGCTTCACCTTGTTGGCGGGCTACAAAAGTCAACGTAGGTTGCTCTTTGATAGCATAAGGCATATCCGGAATCCGGCTCAATCCTTCAGTCATCGGGCTCAAAGCCGAGAAGACTTTACGTTCAGGAGCACCTTTCATCCACATATTCATACTGATATTATCCTCATCCGGCATCTGTATAGTAAACATTGTTTTAATATCTTTGGAGGTCTCGGCACTTTTCTTGTCAAACAAATAAGAATAGGCATATATATGTGCCCCAGCAAAAGCCAGTTCCTCCGTTGGTTGAAGAAACAAGCTACTCCCATCAGCAGCAGTCAAGTTCATGGTTTGTCCCATATTATGATAAAAATAATCATGCATTTTATCTCCTCCCTCCACTTTCCTGCTACGGAAAATATCGACATAATATCCGTTCTTTTCTCCTGTAGTCACAATACTCATCATACGGTTTTGATCAGCTTGTGATTCAGGTTCACGGAAAAAGACTTCACTATAACTCACAGGCTGATAATCTACTTTCATCCCTGCTTCGGGGTAGCAGTTCAATAATTTGAAAGCATGATTGCTTTTCATAACCGGATAAGAAGAGATTCCATCTACACAAACCGTATTGTGTGCAGGGAACTGACTATAATACTCCAAATAATCCAAACCGGAATAAAGGGTCAAGCCAATACCTCCATCCGGTGCCAGACGATATCCTTTTCCATAAAGTTCCATGCTGATGCCATTGGCATGCATGTGATTCCCTTCACTGGCATTTTGGGCAATCATCAAACTATGACGTTTGTCCATGCCATTGCGTTGCACCAACCAACTGGCATTGGGAGCATAAAAAGTAGGAGTTACATAATCATTGATATCACCGGCAGGTATCTTATCATCAATTACCAAAGGCTTGTCACTGAAAAAAGAAGTTACCGCCACCCTCACATTTTTCTTTTCAGTCGCCGGTTTGGAGGCATCGGGATCAAATAACTTCAACATAGCAGTAAATTGTCTTTCTTGATATTTTTTACCATGTTTCTGGGCATTAGCTACCATACGGGCAAAGATAGCAGGATTCAATTTACCGGGATGTGTATCGCCAAAACCCATTGTCATACAATCCGGAAACAAATATTGCGGGTCGGCGGCCACCGCTTTTTTTATGACAGGAATCTCCTCGGTCAGGTCCATACCCAAATTACGGTCAAAGATAGTGACCATATCCGTATAATCCCCGACAACTACCTGACTATAACCCGGACATTCAGCCCAAATACCGGTTTCAGCATCATAACCATAATCAGCAAGCTGTTTCAGTGACCATTGACGGATGGAAGAACGATTCAACACATAATCAATATAATACTCGCCTCCCTTTTTATCCGGATAAGAAGCATCAGATTCCAAAATCATGCCGATGCTCATGATATAACGTGCCTGCATCAGATTCCAGTTATTATGCGGCACTCCATTATCAATGATATTATCCGCCCATTTCTTGAATGCTCCGGCATAGATGTCCATCTTATCAGCCTTATCGGTTTTCAAATAATCATATAAAAAATCATACAATGGAACCAAAGCATTCACAGCATCCTCGTGAATGACTTCAAAACTGCTCATACCCACCAAAGTCTGCTGATGTCCATGATTCAAATCCTTGGGAACATTCCGGTAATAAATCCCCGTCATATAAGTGTCAAATACCGAAGCTGCCAAATCAGCATATTTCTTCTCCCCGGTCATCCACCAAAGAAAAGCGGCATCACGGGCGATACCCAGTATCTCTACATTAATACTTTGGATGATATTTCCGGTTTTACTGATATTCACCCATTCGTACGGTCTGCCTTCCAACGTCCCATTTGCCAGATACATTCCCCGAGCATCTTCCTGATAAGGCTTCAAATCTTCCAGCTTGGGACGTACATAGTTAGTTGCATGACTGCGTGCACCGGTATACATCACCGTAGGAGCCGGCGCCTTCTCTCCTCCTGCATGATCATAATATTCTCCTTTAATATATACCTCCGTTGCATGAGTTTTCCAATACATTTGCAAACGGGAAGTAAGCCATTCAGGCCCTCGGTCAGCATACCGGTCAGTCCGTTGCTTTAACTTTTCAAACACTTCCTGTGCCCACGGTTCTTCCTTTATCAACTTCTGCGTTTCAACTTTGCCATTACTATCCGTCAGATAACGGGGATGACCTTGTGACAGTTTCACCGATAAGGAAGTTTCCTGTGCATATAATACACTTGTTACAAGCAAGCATATCCATAAAACGATCTTTCTCATAATTCTATTCATTCTCTTTCACAAAAATACGTATCATAAAGCTATTCCACTCAATCCAAATGAATTATTTTATCATCCGCCTCTTCCATTCAAATTTAAAGTTACCGAATATAAAATGTTTGCTTTACCGGCTCTGCAGTCTTTATCTTAGGATCAGAGTTTTTTCCGTATTGCCATGCTATTACAGTTACTTTTACCGGATAGGTGGTTTTAGGAGGAATAGCAGTTAATATCAATCGATTACCATCCACATAAGCCGGTCCCGATTCCACATAAAAATCTACCGGCAAGCCACAACTGGAAACAGCAGATAAAGAAACGTACTTAGTACCACGCTTTATGTCCGGTAACGTTGCAAACTTAATATATTGCTGCTGTCCTTCCGTATTTTTAACCGGAATTATCATCTGAGCTTGCTGAACAGCCGGTTTATATTCTTCATCTCCCGGATGAGTTATTGAAAAAACAATATCCGATTTCTTGTCCGTCCATAAAGTTCCCCGATTCCATTGTATTCGAAATGTCACAGAATCAACTAAAACAACTGGGCCGGTAATCATCTGCAGGACCGGAGCTTTTCCAGCATGACCAATAGATGCCCCAACAGGCAAATCAGTCCAATTGGAAAGTCGGGGACTTTCTCCTGGAACAGTATCCAAAAAAACAGGGGTCAATTGAAATGTGATACCATCTTCCTGTGGTATAAAAGCCGGGTGAACTTGTAAATGAGTATTCTGTTGGGATACTGTTTTTCCGTTTTGAGACACACTTACCAATTGTGGCTTCATATCGTAATATCGGGATTGATACGCCAAAGTAGCCTCTATCATCTCACGATCAAAAAACCAAAATGCTTGTGCAGGATCCCCTTTAAATTGATTTACCGGTGCCGGAATACATGAAGGCTTTTCATTTTTTTTCCATCGCTCCATCAACCATCCCTCCTTTGTCGGATCTACGTGTCCATAATGCATTGCCTTCTTGATATAGAGAGCTATATATTGTGCTTTTTCCGGAGTATAGGCAAAGTGTCCTTCAGCAGGACAGGCCAACATGCTTAAAGGCAGCAATGGATGCTCCTTGCGTTCTTTCAAACCTTCATTGCTCCATGTATGTGCTGATTCATATTCTCCCATGGTTTCCAGACAAGGAATTTTATTGATGTTACGTTCTCCCCAAATATCCGGACATAGCCAGCGATCACGATGATATGGCCACTGACCACTGACAGAAATGCATGCCAATGTACGTTCCGGTTTATAGGCAGCAAGATAATAAGGCCAACTAGCAGCAGCCGAATGTCCTATGGCTATTAAAGGAGCTGTAGACAACTCTTTATATCCAGATTCTTCAGCAAGATCTGCCAAAAGGCCATCCAAAGTTTCCCATGCCCCATCCGTAAAATCAAATCCATGATTGAAAGAAGGACATACCCATATTTGAGCAACATCAAGCTCAGCCATACGTTGTCGGAAAGCCTCATCTTCAAGGATAGAAATTTCCTCCATATTGTGTTGGGCAACCAAGATTGCTTTTACTTGTTCACACTGCCCGGGAATCCACAAGTAAGCCCTTGACTCAGGATTTTTGGGATGAGTACTAAAATTATGGACGGGTACAGACCATTGCCAAATTCCTGTTTGTGCAACAAGCGTAAATGATAAAAGCCAACCGAATATTCCAAATAAAAATACATGTTTCATAGCTATCTTCATTGTTTATTATAAAAACGAATCAGAATCAAGAAACACTCAACTTTATTCTAAAATTATCTTCCAAAGAAATGAGTAAAAACCTATCTTTGTACGTATTAGATACATATACAAAACTTAAATAGCATGAATAAACACACTTTATCTGTAGCAATCACTTTCCTATTCTGTACCCCAATATCAGGGGGCATACCGGACGGAATTTACCACAAAGGATGGATAGACTTCAACAAGAACGGGAAAATGGATCTATATGAAAATCCTAAAGCCCCGCTGGAAGACAGAGTACAAGACCTGCTTTCACAAATGACACTAGAAGAAAAAACCTGTCAAATGGCCACACTTTACGGTTCAGGACGCGTACTAAAAGATGCGTTGCCTCAAAACAATTGGAAAACAGAAGTATGGAAAGACGGAATAGGAAACATAGATGAAGAACATAACGGATTAGGGGCTTTCAAGTCCGAATATTCTTTTCCATACGCCAAACATGTGAATGCCAAACACACCATTCAACGCTGGTTTGTAGAAAAAACACGTTTAGGTATCCCAGTAGATTTCACCAATGAAGGTATTCGCGGATTATGTCATGACCGGGCAACCTACTTCCCCGCCCAGTGCGGACAGGGTGCCACCTGGAACAAAAAATTAATAGCCCGTATCGGAGAAGTGGAAGCTAAAGAAGCAGTGGCATTAGGATATACCAACATCTATTCTCCCATTCTTGATATCGCCCAAGACCCTCGCTGGGGAAGATGTGTAGAAACATACGGAGAAGATCCTTATTTAGTAGGAGAATTAGGAAAACAAATGATTACCAGTTTGCAAAAATATAATCTGGTAGCTACTCCGAAACATTTTGCAGTTTATAGTATCCCGATAGGCGGACGTGACGGAAAGACACGAACCGACCCACACGTAGCCCCACGAGAAATGCGTACCTTATATATAGAACCTTTCCGGATGGCATTTCAAGAAGCCGGAGCGCTGGGAGTAATGAGCTCTTATAATGACTATGACGGGGAACCCATTACGGGAAGCTACCATTTTCTGACCGAAATATTACGTCAAGAATGGGGATTTAAAGGATACGTAGTATCGGATAGTGAAGCTGTGGAATTTATCTCCAACAAGCATAAAGTAGCAGATACATACGAAGACGGAATAGCACAGGCGGTCAATGCCGGACTGAATATCCGTACCCATTTCACTCCGCCTGCCGATTTTATCTTGCCTCTTCGTAAAGCTGTTGATAATGGCAAAATCTCTCAGGAGACTCTCGACAAACGGGTAGCCGAGATACTTCGTATCAAATTCCGGCTAGGCTTATTTGACAATCCCTATCGTGGCAATGGTAAACAAGCAGAACAAATAGTCCATAGTAAGGAACACCAAGCTGTATCATTGGAAGCTGCCCGTCAGTCGCTGGTATTACTAAAAAATGAAACTAACCTGCTTCCTTTATCCAAATCTATCCGTTCCATTGCTGTTATCGGTCCCAACGCCAACGAACAGACTCAATTGATTTGCAGATACGGTCCGGCCAATGCTCCTATTAAAACCGTTTACCAAGGTATAAAAGAACTGTTGCCTCATACAGAAGTGATCTATAAAAAAGGATGTGACATCATAGATCCTCATTTCCCAGAAAGTGAAATCCTTGATTTTCCGAAAACTGCGGAAGAAGTCCAATTAATGGAAGAAGCCATTCGTGCAGCTAAACAAGCCGAAGTGGTAGTCATGGTATTAGGAGGGAATGAACTGACCGTCAGGGAAGATCGTTCACGAACCAGCCTTAACCTTCCCGGACGGCAGGAAGAACTTTTAAAAGCTGTTTGTGCAACCGGGAAACCGATCATTCTAGTAATGCTCGACGGACGCGCTTCTTCTATAAATTACGCAGCAGCTCATATACCTGCCATTTTACATGCTTGGTTTCCCGGAGAATTTTGCGGACAAGCTGTGGCCGAAGCCTTGTTCGGCGATTATAATCCGGGGGGAAGACTGGCAGTTACTTTTCCTAAATCTGTAGGGCAAATTCCTTTTGCTTTTCCCTTTAAACCAGGGTCAGACGAAAGTTCCTCTACTTCCGTTTACGGAGCGTTATATCCTTTCGGGCATGGCTTAAGTTATACTACTTTTACTTACAGTGATTTACATATATCACCATCACACCAAGGAGTACAAGGAGATATCCATGTAAGTTGTAAAATCAAAAATACAGGAAAAATAAAAGGAGATGAAGTAGTACAACTTTATTTACGGGATGAAATCAGCAGCGTTACCACTTATACCAAAGTATTACGCGGCTTTGAACGTATCAGTCTGAAAGCTGGAGAAGAACAAACTGTTCATTTCAGATTGCGACCACAAGATTTAGGATTATGGGACAAAAATATGAATTTCCGTGTGGAACTGGGTAGTTTCAAAGTAATGCTCGGAGCTTCTTCTACAGACATCAGATTACATGGTCAGTTCGAAATAACGCCCTAAACCTCCCACCATTTTAACTCAGCATGGAATGACAGGAATATTCAGATTCCTATAAATACAGTATTTCATTAAAACATCGGTAAATAATCAGTTCACATCTAATTTATGTTCACAGATCCTTTACCGATGTTTTGAACAAGAATCTTTTAATCTCTATTTTGAAGATATAAATGAAGGAGGAAGTTCTTCTACACCCCATTTTTTGTTAGGCTTTGCCCCTAATTTCAACTCCAAAGTCCCCCCCTTAATAAAGTCTTCATGATAAAACCAACATTTATTCCACTTTTTCCCATTAAGGGAAGCATTTTGAATGTACATATTATCAGTTGAATTTCCTTTCGTTATGATTTGGAAAGTCTTTCCGGAATAATAACGATTGTCCAAATGAATAGTAACCTTATCAAAAAGCGGAGAAGTAATCTCATAAAAAGGCTTTTCCGCACAACCACCATCCACCTCAAACAGTCCGATTGCCATCAGAACACCTAAAGCCCCCATCTGTCCCTGATCCTCATCATCCCGATAGCCTCCATAGGGAGTCACATCACAATAAGCAGCTTTTACTTTACGCACCCACTTCTGAGTAAGCCAAGGTGCTCCTGCATAACTAAACAAATGAGCCATTCCAGTCCCCGGCTGATTACCATAATCTGTCCAATTGCCTTCCTTTGTTTTATTAGAACGGAAAAACCCATACGACTCACTCTTTTCGAAATTAGCATTCAATCTCTTAACATACTGGTCGGCACCTCCATAAAGTTCTATCAATCCTGCCATATCATGTGGAACATAGTGTGAATAAATAGCAGAGTTACTCTCGCAAAATCCTCCTTTTTCTGTCAATTCCAACGGATCAAAATAAGGTAACCAGTTGCCATCCTCTCCACGAGGTTGCATATAACCACTTTCCGGATTCCAAAGATTACGATAATTCTTTGACCGCTTCATAAAAAACTCATAATCCTGTAATTTCCCCATTGTTTTCGCCATCTGTGCCAAGCACCAATCCTGATAGGCATATTCCAATGTCATGGAAGCTCCGGTAGTATGCATCCCTTCAACATCTTTCCGTCCGTCAGGCACATACCCCCATTCCTCATAATATTTCATGCCACCGGAATAAGCTGTCTTGCTATGTTCATAACCGGCATGGTCGCGAATACCTCCCACAAAAGCATTTTTCCGCAAACCTTCATAAGCCAGTTCCGCATCATAATTACGAATTCCTTTATTATAAGCCGAAGCAAAAAAAGAAACAGCCGGATCACCAATCATCACATACGTATAATTTCCTCCTGATGGTCCACGGGGAATCAGACCTCCGTTTTGATACATATCTATCATTGTATTACAGAAATTATCCATAACTTCAGGATATGCCATAGACCAGAGTATGTTCAGTGACCAATGACTTCCCCACCATGCATCAAAGTTATGATGATTATACAAAGGTTTTCCATCTTCTCCCAAAGGAATTTGCCGTATGCGCGGAAAGTCGGAAGTCATATCCATATAATGTCCATCGGCATCACTGACTACATGGCGTCCCAATAAGGCATGCCACAAATCCGTATAGAGTTTTATTTGCTGTTCTCTGCTACCGCCTTCCACTTCTATCCTTCCAAGCCAATCATTCCATTCGGAAAAAGAAGACTGCTTTACTTGCTCAAAATCCCAGCCTGACAGTTCCGTTAACATATTCTTACGTGCCTGTTCTACACTGACATATGAAATCGCCACTTTCAGCATCACCTTTTCGTCTTTTTCTGTTTTAAATCGGACTGCCATACCCGCATTCTTACCTGATATTCTTTCCGGATTGCTATTAGATTCTATCCGGCCTTCGCGCCAAGATACAACCTTATCCATTGGCTTGCTCAATTGTGCATAAAAATAAACAGGAGTATCTTTAGGACGACGTCCTGTACGTTCCATCATCTCCCATCCGGCTATTTCCTTATCACTTACTTTCCAAACCTCCGAATAAGCTGTAGGTCCATGTGCCAAAAACGCTCCCGTATCAAATAAAATATAACTGGCATCACTTTTCGGAAAAGTATAACAATGAAAGCCTACGCGCATAGTAGAAGTCAACTCTGCTGTTATGTCATAATCTGTCAGTTTCACTTTATGATATCCCGGTTTAGCTATCTCTCCATCATGAGTAAAAGCCGATTGATAAGCATTCATACCCAAATGCCCTTTAAACTCGCCAACGGTAGGCATCACCGCCACACCGGACATCTGCCAATTATGAACATGACTAAAACAGCGTATTTGTTTTGAGTCATACAGATATCCTGATCCCCAAGAGTGCTCGGTATCCGTATCAGGGCTAAGGCTGACCATACCAAACGGACGACATGCCGAACTGAAAAAAAACCATCGGGAACGGTGACTGTCAACAAAAGGATTTACCAAGTCAACATAATTCTTTTTAGTCCCCGCTTCATTGAACAACAAAGAACCAAAAGCAGGCTGATCACGATCGTATCCTTCAGGACGAATCTGCCGAAGAACCTGTTCCGTATAAGGCATCTGCATCCCTTTCCGTATAACAAAATGATTGTAGGTCATTTCAAAAATCGGCATATATCTACCCCTTCCTTTATTAGATATCTCAGTCCAGTTGCTATATTTTCCTGTGACATCCTTCCACACAGCAAAAGGAACATTATACCCCAAATTATATTTTGCGACATACTCAAACCCTTTCATAAGCCGGTTATCAAGAGCCGAATATAAATCATCACCTTGTTGCCAAGCTATTTCACAAACAGTTGCCAGGGCACCTATACCCAACATGCTATGCCCCTGATCACGACCACTCTCCTGTATCTGACCGGTATCCCCACTGATATAATGAGCTATTGTTCCGTTATCATTGGCATGAAGATAAAAATCAACCGCCTTATTATACATTTCCTCATTATCCCATAAAATAGCAGCTGCCATATAAGCTTTAGTCACAATAGGTCCCCAATTCCCATTTGTATAAGGCTTACGATGGTAAAAATTTTCCATTACAGGCAAGAACACTTCCCTTATCATTCTACTGATCTCATTAAACTGAACAACTGTCATCTTTTTATAAGTATGACGCAGTATTTCAGTAGCATAAATAATCTTTAATCCTTCCAACCCCACCAACAAAGGGGCATCATTCGTTTCCGGAATTCTTTTAAGTGTTCCGGCATAGCCTAACAATAATTCCAAAGATTTCTCGGCATGAGTCTTTTCACCAGTCAAAACCCACATCAATGCATTCTGATAGACTGCACTAAAGTCTTGCTCCATTTTTGATTTTGTATGACGAAACTCACCATCTCTTGAAATGATTTCAAAAGGTCCGAAAGGCTGATAATCCGCCTGAGAACAATGATGACTTTTCAATAATTCAAAAGAACCATAGGCAGGATATTCCTTATCAGCGATTTGAGCACGCATCCGCTCAATACTTTTTGTTGTATGTAATATTCCCGGATGCACAAATTTTCGGGCCTGCATCTCAAGTCCTATACTCAAAAACAGACAATAGAAACCCAATTTCAACAGGACTGATATTTTAAACTTTCTCATAACCGCTGCTGCTTATAGTTTTTGACAGATTTTATATTTCCATCGTCAGGAACTAAACGAACTGCCCCCCCCCCGGATGCTTTCAAACAAAAGTTTAATTTCGTCTTGTTGCTCACACGATAAGTAGAAACTCTGACTTTAGTACGTGTTTTCACTGATTTATCCCCATCCGTATAAATTTCCGCTATGTAGTTCTTTCCTTCGGGCAAGAAATCCAAGCTTACAGATAAAACACGCTTCTCATTATTTGTTATCGAACCGATAAACCATTCCTCTCCTTTACGACGGGCTATAGTAATAAATTCACCGACCTCCCCTTGCAACACTTTTGTATCATCCCATGTAGTATATACATCATCAAAGAATTTCAACTCGGGTTCGTCTTGAGAATCTGATGGTTTATCATACCAATACATATATTGCAACGGACTATAATAAACTGCCGCCAAAGCCAATTGATGCGCAGGAGTGGTCTGGATAGATTTAGAACGAGGAACACCATAACTATCCTTGTCTGCATTCAAGCGACCGAAATCCTGACGATAGTAACAAATGGTATAATCCGCCGCTCCAGCTATAAACCGGGTAAAGGGAAGAGTAGCATTATGTGTTGCATCAGGAAATTCCTCATTACCTCGGATACCTTCCTGAGTCATCAGATTAGGATATGTACGACTGAACCCTGTAGGACGGTACTCATCATGTACATCAACCATCAAGCCATAATCAGCACATTTCTTGATCGCTTCATGCATCCATTTAGTCCATACTTGTGATCCCACCTGTACGAAACCAAATTTAATACCCGCTATCCCCCAAGACTTATACAACGGAAGAATCTCATCCAATTGCTGTTGTAATGCACGTTGATTAACATACAGGATAACTCCTATACCCCGTTCTTTAGCGTAAGCTACCACCTCTTTCAGGTTCAAAGCATTTATATCCGGATTTCTACGAGGGTCTAATGTCACTGTAGTAGCATCAGAAACCTTGTCATATTCAAATCCATACCATCCCGCATCAAAATGAATATATTGCAGATTGCGTTTCACGGCAAAATCGACCAAAGCTTTTCCTCCTTCTGTAGTCAATGTCACTTCACGCACCACTTTTCCGGGTTTTATCCATGAAGTATCCTTTATTTTACAAGAAGGGTTCAAATTCAGAATCAAATCATTATGTTCCAATATTTGTCCCGGTTTATCAGCACACATAATCACCCTCCAAGGAGTATGATAAGGAGCAATATCTTCTACGGGACCATACATAGCAGATTGAATCGTATTCTTTTTTTCTGTCGATAACTTGAATTTTGTACGCACATAGTCTACCACTTGCGCTTCAGCCAGACATACGTAAGGACCTTCAGGTAATGTCAAAAGCAACGGACGGTCTGATTCACCGGGCCATCCTTCCAATGGGAGAAATTCATAAGGAGTCTGAGCCCTGGATGTAAAGTAAGCTTTTGTTCCTTCCGGTAAAGTATATTCAGTAAATTCATCTGTGATCTTCAAATATTGTCCGCCGGGAAACCGATAACGGAATGCAATCCCTTCATTATACGCCCGTATATCCAAAACCAACTTGTCACGAGAATTCTGACGGTTAATGACTACCGACCAAGCTTTATACTGATCTTTTATGGTGCTACGTTCTCCATATACAGGATGCCAGACAGTATCCTGTTCGGCAGTTGTCATGTCACCTAATGACAAATGATCACGCCATATAGTATTAGCCTTAATACCCAATAAAGATGGTTTTATCGTTTCTTTAGCATTCCAATTCAAAGAATAATGCAAGTTCCCACCCTCATCACTTAAAGTAAACTGATACTTTTCATCCGGCGAGGACATCTTTATCTCTTTTGCCTGAAGGATGGATAAAGAAAATACCATCCATAATACACCTATATATAATCTTTTCATCATACTAACTATTTATACCTTGCAAAGTTATACATTTATAGCGTACTCTCTATTTTTTATGTCATTGACAGATTAAAAAACCGTCTTTACTATAGATCAACAAAAAAGGAAGAATACGCTATAAACTTATTATAATATTAAGATAATTCAATTACTCCCAACCCGGATTATTTCCTAATTCCTGACCGTTGGATAAAGTATTCAACCATGTAACAGGAATAGGACGAAGACCATATTTACTTTTAAAGGTAGCTTCACTTAATTGGGTCTGAATCAATCCACCTGTAATATTAGTGACATCCCAATTGTATTTCAAAACTCTTTCTGCCAATTTTCCTGTACGCTGCAGGTCATTCCACCGTGGTGCTTCTCCATAAAGTTCCAATGCTCTTTCATCCAATACATTGTCTAATGTAACAGTACCAACATATTCTTGCAGTCCACCTTCCGGAGCATTATTCATGGCACGTTTACGTATCTGATTTATATAGTATAAAGCATTAGAGTTATCTCCCATTTTAACAGCAGCCTCAGCAGCAATTAAGTAAGTTTCGGCCAATCGGAACAAATAAATATCACGAGTTCCATTTTCTACTGTTCCCGAACTGTTATAACGGGTATTACAATCTTTAAATTTCCAAACAGGAAGCCAAACACGTGATTTTGCATTAAAGCTTTGATAACCGGTTTTATAATAATCATCATTTCCAGCATCAGCATAAGAACCCTCAGGATAATTATAGAAAAAACGTCCACGATTATTAGCAGCCGCTTTTTCAGCATCTGTATATTGTTTATAACCACTCTCTCCGGGAACAGGGAAATAAATTACGGTATCACCCTTTGCCACATTTACCCCATTTGTACTCTCAAACCAATTTCTACCATAAGCACGTCCGTCTATAGAAGTAGCCGGGTCACCATTCAATGGACTCATAAAAGTAACTTCCGTACGTCTATCTTTCTTCCAATCAAATAATAAATAACTATATTTGGTTGGCATAACAGAAGCATAATCATTACAATAAATTGAAGAAAAGCCCAAATCAGTCCAACCTTCACGATAAACAAACAAATAGAATTCTGTCTGAATATTATTATTCCATCCTGCTCCGGCAGAAAAGTTAAGACTGAAAATAATTTCATCATTCTCTTCATTTGCCTGACGATGAACCATTGCATAATCATCCAATAATGTATGTCCGGAATTCTTAATTACATCTACAGCATCATCGTAAGCCTTTTTAAAATCATCAGCTTCTGCATAACTCTGATATCCTCGAGTCAAATAAACAAGAGAACGAAGATGTTTAGCAGCCGCTTTTGATACACGTCCATAATTCGCCGAAGTCTGCTTCATGGGAAGAGAAGAATCCATAACGTCCTGCAAATCTGCCAGAATTTGTCTGTAAAAATCAAATCCACTATCCAATTGCGAAGTTGTAGAAGGTGAGGTCGGTTCTTCCAAGATCAATGGAGCTTGCCCCCAATTTTTTACAATTTCAAAAAGATATAACGCCCGCAAGAACTTAGCTTCCGCAACCCGTTGGGCCAAGATTTCTTTATCAATACCATCAAAAATATCTTGATCCTTTGTAACTACCATAGCAGCACGACCAATAGCAGCATTTACATTTTTCAAAGACTCATATAATACCTTCCACTGATTATAGACAGTGCCATTATCATTGGTATAATCTACTGTATACTGATTTAAAGCATTGGTTGCTGTTCCGTCATTCTGAGTCCCCAAATCCGTACCAAGTTGGGTCAACAGAAAATAGTTGGTTGTATTATAAACAGATTTTAATGTGGAATAGGCTCCATTAATAAGAGACTCATATCCTTCAGCCGTAGCATAATATTCTTCAGCAGACTGGCTAGACCAATTTTTTTCATCCAGAAAAGACGAACATCCCGAAAGAGCAAACACAGATGCCAACAGGAAACCTTTAGTAAATATATTTTTTGCTTTCATACTATCCTAATTATTTGAATGATAAATTAATACCAAATATTACATTGCGAGTCATTGCATCCGATGTATTGATGCTGACATTCAACTGTTCAGGATCAACCACATCCTTTGCACAGAAAATAAATGGATTCTGAACTGTTGCATATAAACGCAAATTGCCTAATTTCATTTTCTCAAGAACCGATGGTTTAAAAGTATATCCCAAAGTAATATAAGAAATCTTAAGGAAATTACTGGAAAACATCGTATGTGACATTTCCGATTTTGCATTTCCCCATGATCCTGCCTTGCTTCGATAAGTACCCATGTTACTAGGCTGTGCAGAAGCATTGGTAGGATTTTCCGGAGTCCAATAATCTTTTCTTAAATTATTAAAATTGAGATTGTTGTTTTCCAATGCATACGAAACATAGAACTGATTTCTAGCTCTTGCCCCTGCTTGGAAAGCTGCTTGAAATGACAAATCAAATTCCTTATATGTAAATGTATTAGTCATACCACCTGTCCAATCCGGAGTACGTTTACCATCAATCACACGATCTTTATCGTCAATCACACCATCCTCATTCAAATCCAAAGGTTTATATTGACCAGGTTTACAACCATATTTAGCTGCTTCTTCAGCTTCATCCAGCTGCCATACTCCCAATGTCATCAAATTATAATTTATATCAATAGGCTGACCAATAATCCAAAGATTACTATAATCACCACTCATACCAGCTAAAGACAATCCACGGGAAGTCAAATTCTCCTTATACTGTAAATCTACAATTTTATTCTTATTATAGGCAAAATTCAAACTAGTTCTCCATGAAAAATCTTTAGTACGGATATTATCCGAATTAATATTTACCTCAAACCCTTCATTTCTAACAGACCCTACATTTGCTTTTACAGAAGAATAACCGGTAGTAACAGGTACTGTCTTATTCATAATCAAGTCTTCTGTCAAACGATTATAATATTCCACACTACCCGAAATCCGATTATTGAAAAATCCGAAGTCAAGACCTACATTATATTCTGTAGTACGTTCCCATCCCAAATCCAAATTCCGTAAATTATTGGGAACATATCCAATAGACTCACTAGAACCGAATGTATAATATTTGGCACCACTAATAGATCCTTGCGTCTGATACGCACTTACATTATCATTACCGGTCTGACCATAACTTAAACGTAACTTCAAATTACTCAACCAAGACAAGCTCTTCATAAATTCTTCTCCTGACACTCTCCATGCTACAGCTGCTGATGGAAAACTTCCCCACTTATTGCCTTCAGCTAATTTTGACGAACCATCAAAACGAATACTTGCTGTTACAAAATACTTGTCCTTATACACATAATTGGCACGTGCTAAATAAGACATCAAATTCGTTTTGGTAAAACCGGAAGAAGAAGTATTACTTGCCGATCCTCCTGCCAAATTATACCACAAAGAGTTATATGACAATCCATTACCAATTCCTTTTAACTTTTCATCTTGTGATTGCTGCATAGAGAACACTCCGGTCAAATCTACGCGATGATCCTTCAATTCAAAGTTATAATTTACAAGATTATCCCAAACCCAATCTACATAGCTATTTTTCGCATAATTACTGGTTGCCTTATTTTGCCCTTTATTAGCTTTAGTGTATTTACCTCTGTACTGGCCAATTTCTTCCAAATTTATATCCGGCGAGAAAGTGGTCTTCAAAGTCAATCCTTTAATTGGAGTTATTGCCAGATAAATGTTACTCAGCAAATTGTACTTTTTGGTTTTATTCAGTTCATTCTTCATGGTAGTTAACGCATTATACTGACCATTAGAATAAGCCCACATTTCTTCTCCTGTCACCAAATCAGTCGGATGATAAGTCGGACGCAGACGAAAAGCATCCTGTAACAAGTCAGAGTTACCCGTATCACGTACTGAATGGGTTCCATACATATTAATTCCAAATTTCATGTATTTGCTAGGTTCTACATCCACAACAGCACGCAGATTATAACGGGAATATTCTTGAGGCTCCAACATACCATCTTCAAAATAATATCCGGCAGATAAAGCATAAGTAGCCATCTCATTACCTCCGGTAGCCGATATAGTATGATTTGTCATAAAGGCCGGACTAGAAACAGCATCCACCCAATCAAAATAATTTCCATCTTGAATAGCCTTTAACTCTGATGCTGTGAAAATCTGACTATCATCCACATATTTATTATTATTTCCGGCTCTTTTAGCCTCTCGTGCCAATTGCACATATTCTTCACCAGACATCATATCGGGCATATTCGTATATTTCCTATATCCGGCATATCCACTATAATCTATTTTTACTTTACCTATCTTACCTCTTTTAGTAGTAACCATGACTACACCATTAGTAGCACGGGAACCATAGATTGCGGTAGATGATGCATCTTTCAAAATATCAATTTTTTCTATATCATCCGGATTCAGGTTAGATAAAGAAGCTCCTGGCACACCATCTACAACAATTAAGGGAGATGTACTTCCGCTAATTGTATTCAAACCACGAATCAGAATATTATATTCCCCTCCTGGTTTACTATTAGAACGTTGAATTTGCACACCTGGCAAAGCCCCTTGCATAGCTCCTACTGCATCCGTTCTACCACTTCTTATCAAATCCTGAGTAGAAACAGAAGCTACAGCACCTGTCAAATCCGATTTCTTTACCGAACCATAACCTACCACTACAACTTCGTCCAACAGCTCAGTATCTTCTTTTAGAACAATCTTGAAAGAACGGTTAGAACCAATATTCAATTCTTGAGTTTGAAAACCAACGTAAGATATCTGTAACTTATGAGAAGGAAAAACAGTCAAACTAAAATTACCATCCAAATCAGTTACAATACCGTTGGTAGTTCCTTTCTCCATTACTGTAGCACCTATTATCGGTTCTCCATTTGGATCAATAACTTGTCCCGTAATCTTCACCGTATTCTGCAATACTTCTTGATTAATCGGAGAGTACAACCCTGCACCTGTTTGCTCTGCAACCGCATTTCCTAACGGCAAACAAGACAATACCATAAGTAATAAAAATTTGTCTTTCTGTTTCATAGCATGTACTTAAAGTTTAATTTATTAAATCATTCTATTTTTCATTTTCTTTTTTTACTTATTAAACGAATCTAAAATAAAATACACTCAAAAGACAGAAAAAATATTTTCTATCACTCACATATTCAAGAACATAAATATCTATCCGTCTGTTTACGAAGAACTCCCCTAGCTATATATAGCTGATTCTCTATTGTTCTCAATGATAGGCCTAAGTTTCTGCTTATCTCCGGATTAGAAAACTCTTTTTGGAATTTCATGATAAATATCTGTTTACATTTAGGAGGAAGGGAATTAATCCTTTTCTCCACAATCACAAAAAACTCTTTTGCCAACAAATCGTTATATCCATTTATATGTACCACTCTATTTTTTTCGTTACTATAGATTTCCTCGTATCTTTGCGCTATCTGCCTATGGCGTACCAAATCAATACAACGATTATATATTGCTGCATAAATATATTTTAAGGCTGCAGCCTCAGATACAAAATAATTTGTCTGCTGAAATAACCCTATAAATACATCCTGCACTACATCTTCAGCATAAAATTCACTAGATAACACCTTGCCCGCATACCGCATAAAACAATTCTTAAATTTCTTATAAATATCTTCCAAGGCTATATCCCCTTTTTGATAAAGACTAATATCAATAGATTGTGTATTCATAATATGAACGGATTAACAATGATTTTATAAATTAGCCAAAACAGATTGTTTCTCTTTCAAACGTTTCAATCGTACCAATGCTTCCAAATAATAGTAATCTGCATAACTAATAGAAGCATCAACTTCCCATCCCTTGTTCATGTGCCCAACCGAATGCAATAAAAAAGCATCTTTTTTATTGCGAGCCTGATATGCCGGAGAAGATAGTATCTGAAGCATTTCCACAGCCTTATTCCGATAGAAAGATGCAGAATCACTATTATTTATATAGGTGGAAAGTTCCAATAAGGCAGAGGCCGTTATGGCAGCAGCCGATGCATCTTTCGGTTCACCTGAGGATAATTCCGGAGCATTAAAATCCCAATAAGGAATCATGTCTTCGGGAATACGGGACAAATAGACATCCGATACCTTCCGGGCAAAATCCAAAAAACGTACATCATGTGTTTCACGATATACCATGGTATATCCATAAATAGCCCATGCCTGTCCACGGGCCCACATAGAATCATCACTCAATCCTTGATGGGTAACTCCTTTTATAAAATGACCATCCAGCGTATCATACACCGCTACATGATAACATGAATAATCTTTGCGGAATTGATGTTTCATAGTCGTTTCCGCATGTTTACAGGCAATATCATATAAATACTGCCCCCCTCCATTCCGCGCAGCCCAAAACAAAAGTTCCAAATTCATCATATTGTCAATAATAGTATTGTGCGGCCAGTTTTCTTTTTTCACCATTCCAGGCCAAGATAAAATAGTACCCACAACAGGATTATAAAGCATAGCCAAAGAATCTGCGGCATGCAGCAATCCTTCCTTATATTCCGGTTTTCCTGTCAAACGATAACCGTTGCCCAAACTACACATCATAATAAAACCGGAATCATGACTCTTTGCTTTCCTGTAAGCCAAGGGAGCAATCATATCGGTTACTTTCCCTGCTGCTTCCCTCCACATATTATCCTTAGTATCCTCATATAAATACCAAAGGATACCGGGCCAAAATCCACAAGTCCAAGAGCCTACCTGTGTATAACGCCATTTAATACTATCTAAATCCATGGAATTAGGAATTTTATCTAACGAAGGAATAGAAACCAGCGTCCGCATAGCCTGAGACCGGCAATACGCAATTTCCGAATCAATAGAAAAATCATCAGTAGCAGTCGTTTTACACGAAAAACATCCTAGGCTAACTAAAAAGATAAAAACAAGAATAAAAAAAGTTCTGCTTTTCATAATCATATCAGTTTCTTTAATGGATAAAAATATTTTTCTATCAGCAAAATTAGAAACTGAAATGTCTTTTCAACCATTCTGTAAAGCAGGATTAATCCCAACCTACTAAATGAGACAAAAAAGATCATACAACACTATGAATCAACAAATTGCATAATAGAAGAAGAGAGTTCCAAAAAAATATGGAACTCTCTTCTTCTATCCAATCACTAGAGTAACGCCTCTATTCCAAACGCTACTCAATAAATATCCCATGTTCCTTTATATATTCGGCAGGTGACATTCCCTTAAACTTCTTAAACGAACGGAAAAAAGAAGTACGAGAACTGAAACCACATTGTTCCGACAAAGAAACCAAGGTATATCTGGAAGCAGACTTATCCTGTATTCTTTTTATGAATTCGTCTATCCTATATTTATTAACATAATCCGTGAAACCAATATTCATAAACATATTCAACACTTGGGACAACTCTCCAGTATTACATTTCACCACTTTTGCCACATCCTGCAACTTTAAATCAGGATTCAAATATAACCGATCTTTCTCCATACACTCATTCAGTTTCCCAATAATGAGCATGGCCGTTTTCTCTTCCATCCTTGATTTTTGATATTTTTCTTTCCGATTTTCTTCGGATGATTCCGTCTTTTTATTTATATATTCCTTCATTGTGCGATACTTCCCCAATAACCCGGAGTAAAAATAAATAAGAATACAACAAACGACTACACTTAACACCACAATCCATCTTATAAAAGGCGTATTTCCGGCAACAACCACCCTTACCGCTTTTATTGCTGCAGGATTGGAAGCCGCCCTGACCCTAAACATATAATCGCCAACAGGAAGTTCTGTATAAGAAACCTGATTTCCTTTCATCAAAGTTTTCCATTCCTTATCATATTCTTCCAAACAATACTCGTATAAATCCGTATTCTCCACTGCATAATTCAAGGCTGAGAAAGTGAATGAAATATTATTATCATTTACAGACAGAAACACCTCATCTATAAATGGAGCAGAAACGGGCATTAATGTCTCTCCCGGGCACAAAGGTCTGCCTGCGACTGAAATGGAAGTAATCACGGGAGGCTGGACCTCTTTTGTTCCTATCTCACTCCAGCTCTTTGCCGCATCATAACAGACCAATCCGCATTCATTTCCCCACCAAATTGTATTATCATCCGTTATCTGTACCGGAGAATTAAAAATATATCCGGGAATGCCATCGTATAACGAAAAAATCTTATGATAATTTTCCTCTTCCTTTATATATAGTAACCCCCTCTGAGTAGCAAACCATAATCCGCCGTTCTTAGGATCTTCCACTATGCTCATCACAGAATTATTCGGTAAGAAATCATCGATCGTGATGTGTTCAAATGTCGTAAAAGACTCATCTACCTTAACCACCCCCTCCTTATCATCACAAAACCACAAATTCTTCTTTTTATCCTCATAAATGAATCGTACACTTTTAGTATATGGTAAAACATGCTCCGGAAAAACATCCGATTTAAATACCCCAGCAGCCCTATCATACATAAAAACGGCCCCTCCTGTGCCCAGCCACATCCTGCCCTTCGAATCTGCCTTCAATGAAAAAACAGAATTAACTGACAAAGAAGAATTACGACTGTTATAAACCTCATATTCCCCTGTCAAATGATCATATACATACACACCTTTGGAACTGCCGATCCATAATTTATTGTTTCCATCCCTTTCATATCCATTAAATGACCCTTGCATAAAACATTGATCTGATTGAAAAAAGGAAAGTTCACCCGTATTCCTGTGAAGCAAGTACAAGCCCCCTCCATACGTTCCAATTAAAAAATCCCGATTGAAAGGTTTTACAGACAAAATTATATCCGAACGCAAAATGGAATTCCGATGTGTATAATGCCTTATCCTTTGTTCCGTTTCAGAAATATAATAAAGTCCGTCACGAGTGCCTATTACTTTTTTCCCATCTGCATCCACCCAAAAAGCACGTACATTCATATTATAAGAATTAAAAAGCTCTGGATAAGAATAAACAGAAAAGAAACTTCCATGAGCTGGAGTATAACTTAATCCGCCCATGTAAGTACCTACCCAAAGCATATCATCCTCTTTCAATAAAGAATAAACTGCATTAGAACAAATAGCATCCGCATTCGAAGTATGCTCTATAGCCGATAACTCTTTTCCTGTAGACGCACTGATTATTCTAATACCGCTTCCATTTGTTCCCACCCATATCTCATCATTAACAGTAATGATACTTTTTATATATCCATTTTCCACTTCAGGACAAATAGAAAAAGCCGCCTTACCGATATCAAAAACAAGCATACCACTGCCGGCCGTTCCTAAATATAGCTTTTCTTTTAAAAGAGCCAGACAGGAAAAATAACTAACAAATTTCTCATCATCCTGATATGTATAGACTTTCGATTGACCGGTTTCAATATTATATTCAATCAAACCACCTTGTGAAGTCAGCCAAAAAGTATCTTTATATCCTTCAACAATGCCAGTGATAAAATTGATAGAAGACAAAGCATTTGACCCGAAAAGCACCTTCCTGAAAGCACTCTCTTGATAGATAAAAAGTCCATGAGTGGTTCCAACCAGCAATCGACCTGTCTGGCTTACAAAGACTGATCTAACTTCCAACGATTTTGTATCTAAAGTGACCGATTCCACTTGGTCTGTTTTCCTATCGAGTTTCCATAATCCTTTATCTGTACCCACCCACAAATAAACAGAATCTGTTTCGGCTATGGAAAAAATGGTACGTCCTGAAAACTGAAGAAAACTTTTCACATTGATACCGTCAAAACGATCTAATCCGGTCTGGGTACCCAACCAAATAAAGCCTCTTTTATCTTTATAAATAGTATTAATAATATTGTTAGACAGGCCGTCTGAAATAGTAATAGTACGAAAAGTTAAATTCGGAAGGTCAACGGCCGATAAGGATACAGGTAGCCATAATAAAATTACCACCCTAAAATATAATCTATATAACCACAAATTCCCTTCCATATAGGATGCGTTTTTCATAATTCAGCAAAAACTACAACTTTGATTGATTTGTATCTACAAATCTACATAAAATTATTCAAATGTGATTCTATATGAAAAGAAAAATAAGTCCAATATAAATAAAAGAGAAACAAGATATCCATGAAACAAATTCATAAATACCTTGTTTTGTGTAGCGGGACCCGGGATTGAACCGGGGACCTCATGATTATGAATCATGCGCTCTAACCAGCTGAGCTATCCCGCCATCGTTTTTTTAAAAAGACCGCCAAGAGTGGAAGCCTCTCAACAGTCTAAAATTGTTCATTGTAGCGGGACCCAGGATTGAACTGGGGACCTCATGATTATGAATCATGCGCTCTAACCAGCTGAGCTATCCCGCCATCATTTCTCAATTGCGGGTGCAAAGATAGAAAGTTATTTTGAATTTTGCAACATTTCAGAGAACTTTTTCTTGTAAAATTCGTTTTTTAAGAGAAAAACAGCTTAGTATATGGCTAATAAATATTTCAAAAAACATAGCATTTATTATGGCAAATAAGAAAATTTGGCTTAATTTGCCACCGAAACTTTAAAAAGCTAACCTATGAGAAAAGAAAAAATTCGCTTGGAGTACATGTTGAAAGCCGGATCCGGTAACATCGTATGGTCTATTATCAGTACTCCATCCGGCCTGGAAACATGGTTTGCAGACAAGGTGATATTCAAAGACAAAGTATTCACCTTTTATTGGGGAAAAACAGAAACACGGCAAGCTGAAGTTACAAACTTCCGGGTTAACAGTTTTATACGCTTTCGATGGCTGGATGATGAAGATCCTAAAGCCTATTTTGAATTGAAAATGGTCTATAACGAACTAACCTCTGACTATATGCTGGAAGTGATTGACTGGGCAGCCCCCGATGAAGTAGAAGATACGAAAGAACTTTGGGATTCCGAAATAGAGAAGCTAAAAAGGGTAAGTGGACTGTAATTCTATAAAAATATGCAAAACTTGTCTTTGCTCTCCGTTTTTTATGCTATTTTTGTGCCTTGATAGTTGCACAAAATGAAATAATGCTACGCATAAAAAAATTAGATATATTTATCCTAAAGAGCTTTTTGATGCTCTTTATAGGTACTTTTTTCATCTGTCTCTTCATCTTCATGATGCAATTTTTATGGAGATATGTAGACGAGTTGGTTGGAAAAGGATTGGAAATGAGTGTTTTAGCACAATTCTTCTTTTATTCTGCTCTGACCTTAATACCTTTGTCCCTACCTTTGGCAATTTTATTAGCTGCCTTAATGACATTCGGTAACTTTGGTGAAAGATATGAATTGCTGTCAATGAAAGCAGCGGGTATTCCCTTATTGAGGATCATACGTCCACTGATTATTTTTTGTACTTTCCTGTGTTGTACCTCGTTTTATTTTCAAAATGTCATAGCTCCCAAAGCGCAGATCAAACTGCTTACTTTACTTGTATCCATGAAGCAAACTTCACCAGAACTGGATATTCCGGAAGGTGTATTTTACGACGAAATTGAGGGGTATAATATATATGTAAAACAGAAAGACCGTGAAACAGGAATGCTAAAAGATGTACTGATCTACAACTTTTCAGATGGGTTTGAAAACGCTCACATTATATGGGCTTCCGAAGGAAAAATGGAGATGACAGCAGACAAACAACATCTTTATCTACATCTGTATAACGGAGAACAGTTCGAAAATCTGAAATCGCAGACCATTTCATCCAATAATGTCCCCTATCGACGTGAAACCTTCAGAGAGAAACATACCATTATCGAATTTGACGGTGGATTCAACATGGTAGATGGAAGCTTTTTAAGTGACCGTTCGGACAGCAAAAACATGATTGAAATCAGCCAGTCCATCGACTCACTGAACCACCGTGCCGACAGCTTGGGAAGAAGTATGTATAATGAAATAAAAGCCTCGACTTATCGCAATATCGTATTATCGAAAACAGACTCCGCAAAAATAGTTGAAACAAACAACAAAATCAATGTGGACAGCCTGTTCAATTCCTATACTTTAGCTGAAAAAGATAAGACACTGGGTAGTGCGGCGGATCGTACCGAGGCACTGGCCAGCGAATGGAGCATGAAAAGCTATCAAACTACAGATGCGGACAACAATATCCGGAAACACGAAGCCGACTGGCACAAAAAAATCACCCTCTCTCTCAGTTGTTTGATTTTCTTTTTCATCGGTGCGCCTTTGGGAGCCATCATCCGCAAAGGAGGTTTAGGAATGCCCGTAGTGGTATCCGTCTTAATTTTCGTAATTTATTATATCATTGATTCCGGAGCTACCCGAGTAGCAAAAAGCGGTGAAATGAATATGGTATTGGGCGTGTGGATGAGTACCATTGTATTGGCACCTATCGGAGCCTTCTTTACTTATAAGTCAAATAATGACTCTGTGGTATTCAATGCCGAAGTGTATATCAATTTCTTCCGTATGCTGCTAGGTCTGCGCCCCTCGCGCCATGTATTCAAAAAAGAAGTTATTATAGAAGATCCGGACTATCCACGTATACAAACGGAATTGGAGAAACTATGCAACATCTGTAACGAATATGCCATCAAGCATAGACTGGCCGATGCACCTAATTATATCCGCATCTTCGCCAATAAAGGACATGACGACGTCATAGCCGATATCAGTGCCAAAATGGAACTACTCATAGAAGAATTATCCAACAGCAAAGATGGAGTATTACTGGAATACTTAAATAAATATCCCATTTTGTCCACCAAAGCTCACAAAAGTCCGTTTGACAACCAATGGCTTAATTTACTTGCAGGAATCATTGTACCAATAGGCCTGTTCTTCTATTTCCGCATTTGGCGGTTCAGTATCCGGCTGGATAAAGATTTAAAAAACATAATCAAGACCAACCGTGAAATTCAAGAAAGAATAAACAATAAATCATTTATAATTTGACTATGGAAGAATTAAAACTAAATACCATCGAAGAAGCGATAGCTGACTTCCGTGAAGGTAAGTTTGTCATTGTAGTGGACGACGAAGATCGTGAAAATGAAGGCGATTTAATTGTTGCTGCGGAAAAAATTACTCCCGAACAAGTCAATTTCATGTTGAAACATGCACGTGGCGTGCTTTGTGCACCTATTACCATTTCTCGTTGCAAAGAATTGGAATTACCTCATCAAGTAGATACAAACACGTCAGTTCTAGGTACTCCTTTCACTGTAACTGTAGATAAGCTGGAAGGTTGCAGTACCGGAGTTTCTATCCACGACCGGGCCGCTACCATCCGTGCTCTTGCCGATCCCACCTCCACTCCCGAAACATTCGGACGTCCGGGGCATGTCAATCCATTATATGCACAAGACAAAGGGGTGCTGAGACGTGCAGGCCATACAGAAGCCTGTATCGACATGGCGCGTCTGGCAGGACTATACCCTGCCGCCGCACTGATGGAAATCATGAGTGAGGACGGAACCATGGCACGTCTGCCCGAACTAAGAAAAATGGCCGATGAATGGGGGCTGAAACTAATTTCAATCCGTGACTTGATCGCCTATCGTCTGAAGCAAGAGTCATTAGTAGAAAAAGGGGTGGAAGTGGACATGCCGACTGAATACGGCCATTTCCGTCTGATACCTTTCCGCCAGAAAAGCAATGGTTTAGAACATATCGCTATTATAAAAGGTGACATAAAAGAAGGAGAACCCGTTTTGGTACGCGTACATTCTTCTTGCGCCACCGGTGATATTTTCGGATCCATGCGTTGTGACTGTGGAGAACAACTGCACAAAGCATTGCAAATGATCGAAAAAGAAGGAAAAGGTGCTGTTGTTTACTTAAACCAAGAAGGAAGAGGCATAGGACTAATGGAAAAGATGAAAGCCTACAAATTGCAAGAAAATGGTGTGGATACTGTAGAAGCAAATATCCTTTTAGGGCATCAGGCAGATGAACGTGATTACGGAGTCGGAGCACAGATACTACGCAGTATAGGCGTCACCCAAATGCGTTTGCTGACAAATAATCCTGTCAAACGTGTAGGATTGGAATCATACGGTTTGTCCATAGTTGAAAACGTTCCCATTGAAATCACGCCTAACAAATATAACGAGCGTTATTTAAAAACCAAAAAAGACAGAATGGGACACACATTGCACTTTAACAAATAAAAAAGCTATAACTCAGACGAAATCACATCATTTTTTATGCGATTTCGTCTGTTTTACTTTCATAATTAAGATATTATCCTTTATTTTGCAGCAAGTAAACTTAAACACATTAAAAAATAATAGCAATGAATCAATTATCAGATCGTCTGAATCGTTTGTCTCCTTCAGCAACATTGGCCATGTCCCAAAAAAGTAATGAGTTAAAAGCCCAAGGAGTTGATGTCATTAATTTAAGCGTAGGTGAACCGGACTTCAATACCCCGGACCACATCAAAGAAGCAGCAAAAAAGGCAGTAGATGATAACTTTTCCAGATATTCTCCAGTTCCGGGATATCCTGCACTTCGCAATGCAATCGTAGCCAAACTGAAGAATGAAAACGGATTAGACTATACAGCTGCACAAATCTCCTGTGCAAACGGTGCCAAGCAATCTGTTTGTAATACGATTATGGCTCTAGTTAACGACGGTGACGAAGTAATAGTCCCTGCTCCCTATTGGGTAAGCTATCCTGAAATGGTAAAACTAGCAGACGGAACTCCTGTTATTATCACTGCGGGTATTGATCAGGATTTCAAAATCACCCCTGCACAACTAGAAGCAGCGATTACTCCTAAAACCAAAGCATTGATTCTTTGCTCACCGTCAAATCCCACCGGTTCCGTTTATACCAAAGAAGAGTTGGCCGGCTTGGCCGCTGTTTTGGCAAAGCACCCGCAAGTATATGTTATAGCCGATGAGATTTACGAACATATCACATACAGTGGCAAACATGAAAGCATTGCCCAATTCCCTGAGATTCATGACAATGTAATTATTGTAAACGGAGTTTCAAAAGCATATGCTATGACAGGATGGAGAATCGGGTTCATTGCCGGTCCGGAATGGATTGTAAAAGCTGTAAATAAGCTGCAAGGACAATATACCTCAGGTCCGTGCTCTGTTTCTCAGAAAGCTGCCGAAGCTGCCTATACAGGTACTCAGGCTCCCGTAGAGGAAATGCGCCAAGCATTCCAGCGCCGCCGTGACCTTATTGTAAAATTAGCAAAAGAAATTCCAGGATTTGAAGTAAACAATCCTCAAGGAGCATTCTATTTATTCCCGAAATGTGATTCCTTTTTTGGCAAATCAGCAGGTGACCGCAACATCAATAACGCTGACGATTTAGCAATGTATCTGCTTGAAGTAGGTCATGTGGCATGTGTAGGTGGTACTTCATTCGGTTCCCCCGAATGCATCCGTATGAGTTATGCAACTTCCGATGAGAATATTATAGAAGCTATGCGCCGCATCAAAGAAGCATTAGCCCTATTAAAATAAAATATTCTTTCTCTATAAAAAGAACAGGCATCCGTTTTTTTCTGTGATGCCTGTTTTTTTATTCATAAAGCAGACATACGAGCTTCCAATCAAAACAAAATTTAGATAAACAAAAAAACGACCGTTTCCATCAACGGAAACGATCGTTATTAACTTTAAAGAACAAAATTGTACTGCTTAGCCAAGGTGAATAGCTTCAGAAGGACAAGCATCAGCACAAGTTCCGCACTCTGTACACAGATCCGGATTGATAGAATACTTATCGCCTTCAGAAATTGCTTCTACCGGGCATTCATCGATACAAGTACCGCAAGCGATACAATCGTCACTAATTACGTAAGCCATTTTCGTTAATTATTAAATTATTAGTACTAATTGATGGAGCAAATATACAGCTTTTCTCTATTAGTTGTCACATAGAGATTACAAAAATGCACTAATTTGTATTTAATCTAAATATGATCATTTCATCAAAGCCTGATACATAACCTGTTGCATACGAGGACGGATATTTAACCGCATCAACTGTTTATGGTCAAAAGGACGCGGATAAATCCGATTACTCAGAAAAACAAAAACCAAATGATTTTTCGGATCTGCCCAAGCGCAAGTTCCGGTAAAACCAGTATGTCCTATCACCTCTTCGGGCGCTTCCTCCGCACACGGACTTTTCACACTATTATTCACATCCGGTTTGTCAAATCCCAATCCTCTCCTACTGATTTTTGAGGTATGGGTTAAAAATAAATCACAAGTTTCCCTACTCAGATAACGCTTTCCATTATAAACCCCTCCATCAATCAATAACTGATACACTTTTGCCACATCACGAGCCGTGGAAAATAAACCGGCATTTCCTGATACCCCTCCCATGAAAGCAGCTGATTCATCGTGTACATAACCCTGCAACACTTTTCCTTTACGCAAATAATCCGCTTTCACTGTAGGAACAATTTCCTCCTTTTTGAACTGCCGAAGCGGCAAATAAGCCGTACAGTTCATCTCCATCGGTTTATAGAATTCCTTATCTAAAAAAAGATTCATAGGCATTTTACTGATATTCTCTACCATTTCTTTCAATAACATAAAGTTCAGGCAACTGTAACGATATCTCCTGTCTTTTAATGGAATACGTCCTATTTGTACCATAATGGAATCACGAAAAGAACGATGAAGAAACATACTGTCAGCTACCTGTAAAGGATAATCAGCAGAGAAAGTTTTTGCCATCAACTCTTTTCTATAATCAAACTTATCAATGACATACAGCCGTGTATCTATTTGCGTATGATGACTAGCGTCCGGTCTTGCTCTGTAAAAACTCCCCTTATAACTGTCTTTATCTATAGTCTCCTTATAAAAAGGCCAAAAAGCAGGAATGCCCGACTGATGTAAAAGTAACTCCTCAATAGTGACGCGTTCCTTGTCCGTACCTTTTAAAGCTGGAATGTATTGAGATATGCGATCGGTCAAACCAAATTTTCCTTCATCGTAAAGTTTCATAACAGCCAACAGCGTCGCCGTGGTCTTGGTTAACGAAGCCAAATCATACAAATCATCCTTTTCCACCTTTCGGTCACTTTCATAAGTGAAAGTGCCGAAAGACTTATCATATACTGGTTTCCCATCTTTTAAAATTAGAATCTGACAACCAGGATAAGCCTTCGCCTTGATTCCTTCCATGGCTATCCTGTCTATCTTTTCCAGTATTTTGGAATCCATACCATAATCCTCAGGTCTATAAATACGAGACACTTTAGGAGTTATAGTCACTCCATCACCCGGTTTGAACAAATCGGCGACAGCCACCGACAAACGCCCGTCTGCCACTGCCTTTCCTACCAAGACATCAGCCACATACTCCTGAATAACAGATTCATCAGTATGCCCCAATACTACAGCCGCTGCTTTCTTCCAATAGCCCTCCATATCCAACATAGACTTTAATGGCATCAGAAACACATAAATAACAGGCAAATCAGCCGGAAGCGAATCAAGCATTGTTTTATACTTTTTGTAATCATCCGAAGTAACCACCACAATTACACGCTGACTACCCAACAATCGTTTTCTGATAGCTTCCATCGAATCCGGACGAGCAACAACACGTGTGAGAGAAAGTGTATTTTGCAAACGATTATAAAAAGCAAGCCCAGCACCGGGAGTTTTCCCAATATTCAGAACCACCGTTCCCCTCAATTTTGAATCCAAGGGCAAGATTCCATTTACATTGGCAGGAACCGTTATAGCAGCTTTCTGCAAGCGGAGAATCAACTCCTTCGTTTCCGGACGGTTCAATCGTTTCTCCAGCCCAGAAAGTTGGATGTGAGGTTTATTCTTCAACCCTAAAACATATTTATAAGTCAATACCTTACGACATTTTTCCGTAATCAGTTCTTCTGATAGTTTTCCACTTTTTACAGCATTTAAAACACCATCCAATTCTCTCTTCAAATTACGAGGAGCCAATAATAAATCATTACCTGCTATCAAGGCTTGAGCGCATATATTCTCATTTTGCGAAATACCTTTCATCTCCAAAGCATCTGTAAAAACCAAGCCTTGAAAGCCCAATTCCCGACAAAGCAGATTATAAATAATATGTGAAGAAATCGAAGCCGGATTTTTACCCAATTCAGGTACCTCCAAATGTCCTACCATCATACCTCCCAATCCTGCTTTAACAGCCTCTTTAAACGGAAAAAGCTCAATGCTGTCCAAACGCGCACGATCAAAATTCAAAACCGGTAACGCCTTATGAGAATCCACTTCCGTATCTCCATGTCCCGGAAAATGTTTACAGACAGACAATACCCCTCCATCCTCCAAACCACGAGCATAAGCTACCACTTTTTGAGCCACATTCCGAGGATCACCACCAAAAGAACGGGTATTAATAACCGGATTCCGAGGATTAACATCTACATCGGCCACCGGAGCAAAATTGATCTGCACACCTATCTCCTTACATTGCCGGGCTACTTCCTTACCATATTCATAAAGCAGTTCATTATCCTGTATACATCCCAAGACTCTGTTTCTTGGAAAACGAGGGGTTCCCTTCAAGCGCATAGCCAGCCCCCATTCACCATCAAAAGTTATGAGCAAAGGCACTTCCGCCAGACTCTGCGCATAATTAGTCAATAAAACCTGATCAGACAACTGACCGCCCGAAAAAAGTAATCCTCCTACTTTATATTCTTTTATAGCTGCATATATATTGTTTTTATTTCGCTGTGTCTGAAGAGGAGCCACTGTGTGTATAAACAGTTGTCCTATCTTTTCCTTCAAACTCATTTCAGAAAGCTGTTCATCCACCCATGCCTTACAATCCTGAGTATCCGCCTTCCCCTTTTGTAACAGCCCAGGCATCTGCTGTGCATACGTCATCACACATCCGACGACACATAAACTTATAAATAACAATACGTTTCTCTTCATCTAATTTCTTCAATTATATCAGATTTCCTTATACAACAGCAACTATCAGTTCTTTTCCATCCTTACTTTCATTTTTCCCACATAAACAGCATTTTTTCCCATTTGTTGCAATGGAATCTCCTTGCCATCCAAATTCTTATAAAACAAAGTCTTATCAAAATAAGAATGCGAATGACCTCCCAAGACAATATCAATATTACGAGTATTAAGAATCAAAGTTTCATCAGAATAAGGTTTTCCTTGCCACCCTAAATGAGACAAACAAACCACTAAATCACATTTTTCCCGATTCTTCAATATATCCGCCACACGCTGAGCAGCCTCTATTGGATTTTCAAAAACCACTCCTTCACAGTTTTTTGCCTGTACTAGCCCCTCCAATGCAGGACTCAGTCCGAACACACCTACCTTTATCCCCTTACGTTCCAAAATAACATACGGTTTGACAAGCCCCTCCAAAACAGTTCCCTGTACACCATAATTAGCACAAACAACAGGAAAATCCGCCATTTTAAAAAGACGTGCCATATTATCCAAGCCCAAATCAAACTCATGATTTCCAATAATCCCGGCATCATATCCCATTTCATTCATCAGCTTCACTTCAACTTCACCACCAAACATATTATAAAAAGGAGAGCCTTGTGAAAAGTCACCACAATCAAACAATAACAAATCCTTATCCTGTTTCCGTATTTCTTTTATTAAGGTAACACGACGTACAAAACCCGCTTTTCCTGCAAACTCCGGATTCGGATCAGTAATGGGGATAGGTTCCACACGGCTGTGGGTATCATTAGTATGAAGTATCAAAAGTTCTTTGATATCCTGTGCTGCCAGCGCACAAC
The DNA here is from genome assembly GCF_000012825.1 of Phocaeicola vulgatus ATCC 8482. GTDB lineage: Bacteria > Bacteroidota > Bacteroidia > Bacteroidales > Bacteroidaceae > Phocaeicola > Phocaeicola vulgatus. The sequence goes on from NC_009614.1 coordinate 221,870, forward strand.
ATACACACAAAGCAGTAAATAATACATATATTCGTTTCATGACGGTTCAGTTTATTCTTTAACGGTAATTCTTCCTTCTATCTTTGAGTCTATTTTCTTCCCTGCTTTAGTCTGCTCATTCACATAGTTCAGAAACAACTGACGCACTGTGGCCTTTTCAGGCAGCAATTTATCCGCATCGCCCACTTTGGCAAAAGCAGTCATATGGTCATTTCCCTCAGCCAAATAATCCAAGGTGGCTACTTTATACTCTTTAGAGTCTTCAATTTCTTTTCCGGCCACTGTAGCATCCAATAATTTTCCATCTCCAGAAATTTCAAGACAAGCGCCACTTAATCCCTCACCATGCACAGCTGCTATATTTTCAAAAAGTTCACGCAGCAAAACCCCATTCATAGTAACAATGCACAATGTATTTTCAAAGGGAGTTATTTCATAAATATTACCGTAAGTTATATCCCCCTCGGGCAAAGCCGTACGTAGTCCCCCCATATTCGTCACCCCCACGTCGGCCATACGGCCTATATATGCAGAAGCAGAATAACGTAAAATATCCGCTACCAAGTTGGATAACTCACTTTCAGGACGAAAGCGATCCATAAAACGAGCGCTTTGTCCTATGACCGGTGACATAATACTATCAACCGTTTTTTGATACGGAGCCAAAACAGCGATTGCAGCGGAATCCGGATTAGCATCCAAAGCTGCTGTCACTTCTATCCTGCTTCCCTCAACTGACGCCAGAGAATAGCCTGAATGACAGCTTGAAAACATAAAAATCCCGGCTACTATTCCTGCCGGAATGATACACATAATTCGGTTTGGTTTCATGTTTATTAGTTGTTTATTGCCCAAATGTAGTTAAAAAAGAAGTTGCAACCAACGATATCAGATGAAAAATAGTTGAATTTAATTTGGCTGTATGACAAAAATCTAGTAATTTTGCACCGCTTTCGCGCAATCGCTGTCAAAGAAGAGTTACTTGATATGTTGCGTTGGTAACGATAAACAATTTAAAATCAAAAAAAATGGATTTAATTAAAATTGCTGAAGAAGCATTTGCTACTGGCAAACAGCATCCTTCATTCAAAGCTGGTGATACTATTACAGTGGCATACCGTATCGTTGAAGGTAGCAAGGAACGTGTACAGTTGTACCGTGGTGTTGTTATCAAAATCGCTGGACATGGTGACAAAAAACGTTTCACCGTTCGTAAAATGTCTGGAACTGTAGGTGTTGAACGTATTTTCCCTATCGAATCTCCGGCTATCGACAGTATCACTGTTAATAAAGTTGGTAAAGTTCGTCGTGCTAAATTGTACTATTTACGTGCTCTTACTGGCAAGAAAGCTAGAATTCAGGAAAAAAGAGTTAATCAGTAAGATTTATCATTCCTACATAAAAAAGGAGTATTCTCTTCCCGAGAATACTCCTTTTTTAATTTACATCCCCTTTACCACGATTTTTTATATAATCATGAACAAACAGACTTGAAATAGCATTTATATTTAATATTGAATCAAACTTAAACCATTTATGAAAAGAATAATGTTCATTTTAGGAGTAAGCATCATTATGGCCTTACTTACTGTTACCGCAGCCTTGGCAGGTTGGTGGCTCGGAGCGTCTCTGCCTCTAGATATATCTGATACCACTCAACAAATAGCAGCATTACTCACCGCTTCTGCTTGTACATGGATACTCTATATTGTAAGTCGCAAAGTACTGACAAAAATCAGTCTCAAACCATACTAAATATATAGTCCATTAAAACAAAAAGGTCAACCGATTCTATATCATTCTCGATTGACCTTCTTATTTAAAATCTTGTTTTCATCATTCCTTATTTTCTGTTTCCTGTATCCCGGACTCTTCCTTTCCACGTAAATAAACAGAAGGTGCCACACCGAATTGTTGCTTAAAACATTTACTAAAATAGAACGGATCATTAATACCTACTTTATAAGAAACTTCGGCTACCGTATAACGATTTTCCAACAACAGTTCCGCCGCTTTCTTCATACGAATAATCCGGATATATTCATTGGGTGAATATCCCGTCACCCCACGTACCTTACGATAAAAAACGGTTCGTCCCAATCCCATCATCGAAGCAAACTCATCAATCGTAAACTGAGCATTACCAATCTGTTGATCCATAACCATCTGTAATCTGTCAGCAAATTCTTTATCCTTATCAGAGGTACAAATAGCCGGTCGTACCATATTCGGATCATTCGAAAATTTCTCACGTAATTTCTCACGTTGCTCTATTAGTTTGAAAGCGCGTGCCAACAGTAGTTTCGGGCTAAAAGGCTTAGTAATATATGCATCCGCACCACTTTCCACGCCTTCCAAATGACTTTCGGCAGAACTCATAGCTGTCAATAAAATAATAGGTATATGACTTGTATCAAAATCATTCTTCAATTTTCGGGTTACCTCAAATCCTGTCATCCCCGGCATCAGCACATCACAGATTATCAAATCAGCATCATACGTACGTGCACGTTCCAATCCAGACGGACCATCCGCCTCGGCCACAACTTCAAAATATTGTCCCACTTCTTCTTTCAAAAACTCACGTACATCGTTATCATCTTCTATAATAAGTACTTTACGCTTATTAAGTGGTGCAGATGGAAGTTCCACGCCCCCTTCTTGCGCCGATATTTCTTCTGCAAGAACAGCTGCATGATGTACTTCCTCCTCTTCCAACAACACATTATGGGGAATCAGAAAATCTTTTTCCTCATAAACAGAAATATCAGTAGGCAAACTGACCGTAAATATAGACCCACCACCTTCATTTTCAGTATATACTATCGTACCTTTATGTACACACACCAGTTCATGTGTCAAATGCAGGCCAACTCCGACACTACTACCCGAAAAGCTACTTTGCATAAAACGCTTAAATAACTCATTACGTTTCTCTTTAGGAATGCCTACACCGGAATCGGCTACCGATATGACCAACTGTTTCTTTGCTTCATCCACCGTCACAGAAAAAGTCACTTTTCCACCGCTGGGTGTATATTTGAAAGCATTAGACAACAAATTATAAGTCACTTTGTCCAAATAACCCTTATCGATAAACATCTTATAAGAAGCTACAGATGGCAAGAACTTGAAATCCATATTCTTAGACTCAGCAGCATCATTGAAACTCAAGAAGATTTCATACAAGAAAGCCATGACATCCGTTTCCTCCAAAGAAAGGGCCAGTTTATTATTCTGCATCTTACGGAATTCCAGCAACTGATTGATAAGACGCAACATACGCTGGGTGCTTTTATCCATGACCTTCAATGAATAAGCCATTTCTTTAGGGATTTTACCACCACGCTGCATCTTTTCCAATGCTCCTTGTATCAAAGTCAAGGGAGTACGGAACTCATGAGAGATATTCGTGAAAAAAACTAATTTATACTCTGTCAGCTGTTTCTCCACCTGTATACGATTACGCAAAGTATTAAAGTCACGCATCAGTCTGAAAGTGATATATAGCGCCACCCCTATCAAAATAGCATAAATAAAGAAAGCCCAAGTAGTTTTCCAAAAAGGAGGAACAACAATAATCTTCAAAACCGTTTCTTTATCTCCCCACACACCGACCCCATTGCAAGCTTTCACCCGCAATTTATAAGTACCGGGTGCCAGGTTCTTATAAGCTGCAAAATTCAACGAAGACGGTATACTCCACTCTTTATCATAATTATCCAACCGATACGTATATTTAGTACTATTCGTTCCGGAATAATCAAATGTAGAGAAATCTATGACAAAAGAATTTTGAAAATATTTCAACTCGATTTCATCTGTATAAATCAACGAACGGTCTAACGGAGAATCCACATCGCCCGGGCGCATGGCAATACCATTAATTCGAAGATTGGTAAAAGCTGCCATAGGAGTTACAGTGGAATTATTCACAATTTTGCCGGGAGTGATAACAACCAATCCATAATTAGAACCAAACATCAGTTTGCCATCCTTACTCACACAACCACTGTTCTCACTATAGACATTCCCCAACGCATATGCCGAGAAAAAGAAATTTTCAAAGGCATGTGTATCCGGATCAAAACGAGAAATACCATATTCCGTTGCAACCCAAAGCTTACCCTCCCTGTCTTCAACAATAGATTGCACCATACTGTTTACCAACCCGTCACTTCCATCATAATGCTCAAAAGTCAAGTTTCTGTAATCACCTTCTGGCATACACATACTGAAGCCTTTTCCTGAAGTACCTACCCATATCCGGCCTTTACTATCTTGATGGATACATTTTATTTCATTACTACGTAACTTACCGTTATTATAAGTAATATAGTTATCCGGGTCATTCATTAACGAATCAGGATTAAATATGTAAACTCCGGCACTGGTGCCCACCCATATCCATCCATTATTGTCTTCCTGTATCACACGAATCTGGCGCTGGCTATAAAAATTGTTCAAAAACCGCTTGAATACATACTTATCCTTTTCCTTCACCGCCAAATTCAATCCACCGCCAAAAGTACCTATCCACATTCTATTCTTCCGGTCCCGGTAAAGAGTAAAAATATTATTATTCCCAATAGACAGAGGATCATCCGAGTGATAAGTGTACCATTTCCCGTCAATACTCAATCCGTTTCCACGGCTACCCAACCAAATACTACCATCAGCCCCTTCCTCAACAGCATAAATGTTAGAATCAAAATAACGACTGCTCTCTATCGTTTTCAAATGAGGGTCATAAATATACAATCCTCCACGACGGGTCCCCAGCCAAATCTTATCATCAGGCATACGGTTGATCATACGCACGGTATTTGAACGGTCTGATAAAGTTTCATCTTCAGGAAAAACACGCTCAGCTCCTTCATTCAAGACCGAAAGACGAGAAATACCCGTATATTCCGAACTGACCCAAATACCACCGGCTCGATCCTCCATAATATATTGCAAGAAATTTGAAGTGATATGACTGAATCCATTAATATTGGATTCGAAATGCTGCAATTCATCAGTTGCCAAATCATAAGCAAACAAACCGTTACCATAAGTGGAAATCCAAACAATATCACGAGAATCATGAACGATGTGGTAACGTTCTTCATCTATATAATTTACTTTATCAGCCGGAATCAGTTGGAAAGACTTGACAAATCTGGTCTTGGCGTTGACATACCATACCTTACCTGTATGATTATAAATCCAGAAATTCCCCCGGTTGTCAATCTGAACTTGTCCTCTTGCTATATTCAGTTCCGTATCCCGGCTCACCTGATGAGTTCTCAAATTAAAGACATAACTGCCATCTTCCGTAAAAACGATCCAATCGTTTTGCAAGCGCATGGTACTATATACTTTACTACCTTCACCTAAACGGGTAACAATACGGCTATCCTCTCCTTCTCTCTTCAACGAAATTGTTCCTGTTCCCGAAAGAAAAAAAACATCTTTACCAAAAGACATCATCTTGGAGGCATCATGATTTTCTTCCACCAATACTGCCTTGTCCCCTACCACTTGAGCTATACCGTCATGGCTACCAATCCATACTCTTCCTTGCTCATCCTCAGATATATAAGTAACATTATTAGAAGGGAGATTATTATTTTCTTTCTTGAAAACCACAGATGTAAATTCACCATTCATATAAGTCACTTTACGACACCCGTTTCCATCCTGCCACAACCAGACATTACCTTCACGGTCAGTCATCTTGTAGCTATACAGTTGTTCATATTCCCCACAACCGGTAAAATCAACAAAGCAATCTTTCTTCAGATCATAACAACTAAACAACTCGGCAGAAGTCGCAATCCATAAGAAACCATTTTTATCTTCTTCCAAATCGCGAATCCGATGGTCTATCAACGAAATTTTATTTCCACCCTCAGGACGATAAGTCACAAACGAATTCCCGTCATAACGACTAAGTCCATTCAGCGTTCCCATCCAAATAAAACCTTTGCTATCCTGATATATATACCGAATTGAGTTATTGGCAACCCCATCTCCCGTAGTCATATGAGTAGAACGCACCTCGACTGATGCGGCAATACTTTGACTGAAAAGAATAAAGAATGCCCATAGAGCATAGATGTGTTTTTTCATATCATTTATCACAGTGTTTTTGTCTTGCAAAGGTATAAAAAAAGAGTGTATCAGAATGAATCGATACACTCTTTTTTATTTTAATCCATATGGAAGACCTCGGGCAGCGGAATAGTAACCGGAGAGTTATCCGGATTCACTTCCATGATATCCGCCATATAGTCCCACCATTTCTGCACGATAGGATTGGCTCCCATATCTTGCGAAGACTCCTCTCCTTTAGTTTTCTGACAAGCAAACAGAATATTTGTATCCTTGTCCCAATAAATGGAGTAATCATATACTCCTCCATCGGACAACATTTTTTTTAATTCCGGCCAAATGGCTGCATGTCTCTTCTCATACTCTTTCTCGAAGCCCGGCTTCAAGAACATTTTAAAAGCTTCACGTTTCATGGTATTTTCCTCCTTTTTATAAAGTCCTTGTTTTTACTTATTTAGTTTCTCCATCCATTACATGGAAAATTGGTTCGGAAGTCTTTTGTTCCGTACGGTAATATTGCACGGCACTATCATTCATTTTAGGATGCTGCTTGTTCAACAAATTAATCATCTCAGCACCCGCCCAAAGTACCGGTCCATAGCCGTGGGCAGCATACACATTGACCGGACGATAATAATAAAAAGCCGGATCAAAAGCCATACCTGTACCTACACAAGTTCCGTCCACCTGACCTTCCACATTGATTTGGGTGGTAACGGCATGCCATCCCAACTGTGCCACCGGACCGTATGCCATAGCGTCAATCCATCCTTTATTGATAGCATGGGCAAAGCAATATACATAAATAGCCGTGGCCGAGGTTTCCAGATAAGAATCGTTACGATCCAGCAACTGATGCCAGAAACCTTCACCACTCTGGCAGGCAGCAAGACCACGTACATGAGCACGGAACAGCTCCAGTATTTTATCGCGCTGAGGATAATCCTCCGGCAACACATCCAAGACCTCACACATAGTCAACAACGCCCAACCATTGGCACGTCCCCAATGGAAAGCAGGATGATCCTGCATACCTTCCACCCATCCATGACGGAAAAGGTTTTTCCCGGGTACCCACATACGGTCCGCAAATTGAAATATCTGACGTACAGCTTCGCTCAAATACATTTGCTTTTTATCACCGGCAATACATGAATACCAAGCTACCGGCGGAATACCCATAAACATATCGTCCAACCACAGCGTATTATGTTGTGGACGGGTACGGGCAAATGTTCCATCAGCAAGACGATACTCCTTATTCACAATAAAATCCATATAATTATCAATCAACGGCTTAAGTTCCGGTGAATTTTCCTTCATCTGCACCTTGACCATAGCCGCACACACCGCCCCGGCATCATCCAATGCATGAGGAGTCAGAATTTGTTTCATCTGCGGATCTACAGTTCCATACTTTTCCAATACCTTACGGAAGTGCGGAGCAACCTCGGCCAGAAACTGAAAACGATCTGTTACATATTTATAATAAGCCTGATCCCCCGTAGCCTCAGCAGCAGCCAACATAGCTGAATAAGTCACCCCCCATTCATAACTTGCCAGACGGAAAGCACCTCGTTCCAGCTGTGCATCAGCCGTCATATTGGCATAATCCGTAATAACCTTACCTGTATTCTTATCAACGACACGAGTCGGAGTATTCTTTTCCAAATAACGAAGGACACGATCCATATCGGCCTTTATCTCCTCTGTAGTGAGCATACCGTAAGGCACTTTGTATGCAGGTTGCAACAAATGTAACGGCGTATTCGAATCATTCAGTACTTCTTTCTTCTTTTGCGCATTCGCACCCGTTCCAGCCAGCAGCAACAGAGCGCCCATCATGCTTAATGTTTTCAGATTCATGGTATATAGTCTTTATTCATTTTTAAATTCATAACCTCTAAATATCCCCTCTTTCAAATCCGGTCCGAAATAAAAACCAGGCTGGGTAGGCTGGTTGTATGCCACATTTTGAGTAGCGATACTGATACGATACACCGGATCTTCCAAGAAAGTATGAAAACGGTATTCAGTCGGTATCCGCGACACATACAGACGAAGTGCCGAATTATCTTCCGTACGGAGCAGCACCTCCTCACGCCAATCACCTATTATATCTCCCTGCAAACAAGGATGGGACTTCGTACCATTATTTGAATCCGTTCCATCAAATATCATTAACGGACGACATACATCGTCTTCCCAATCATACTTGGTTATCCTGTTTTTATCCAGCAACTCACGAAGCAAATCTCCATCCCACCATACAGCCATATTGACTGAAAAGCTCTTGAGGTCAGGACGAATCACTTCACCTTTTATATTACGTACTCCTTTTGAATCGGATGACCACATCTCCACTCCCGGATTGCGCGGATCAACATCAGCAGCCATACACCGGCCTACATCTATACTACTTTTCACCTGAAACAGCACTTCACCCGTAGCCGCATTACGGAAAGTGGAACCATCTTTCTTATTTTCATGACAATCCCAAACCTGCAAGCCTTTTAATCCGGGAGCAAATTGTGTCAGATGCATAGCGTCTCCATGCCCCATACGGGTAGAATACAATCCTTTTCCATCATGATCAATGGCACAAGAACCATACATTATTTCATCACATCCGTCACCGTCCACATCGCCTACACGAAGATTATGGTTACCCTGCCCGGCATAGTCTTCACACCCCGGATTATTGCTGTCGAACACCCAGTGCTGTTTCAAGTTCTTGCCATCCCAATCGAATGCCGCCAGCACAGTGCGGGTATAATATCCGCGGCACATCACCACACTGGGATGTACTCCATCCAGATAAGCCACACAAGCCAGGAAACGGTCACTGCGGTTGGCACGATTGTCTCCCCAGTCGGTCAGCTTACCACGAGCCGGAACATAATCAATTGTTTTCATCGCTTCTCCTGTCAGTCCGTTGAATACGGTCAAGTATTCGTTACCAGTCAGGATACGTCCTTGGTTACGAGGTGTATTCCCGTGGGAATTTCCGTCTGTGATACCCGGTTCACGGTAATCAGCCTTGGCATCACCTATTATCTTTCCTTTTCCATCCTTTGTTCCATCAGAAGTCTTCATGACTACTTCTGCTTTACCATCTCCATCCAAATCAAACACCATAAACTGGGTATAGTGTGCTCCGGCGCGGACATTATGCCCCAAGTCAATACGCCATAGTTTTTCTCCGGTCAGGCGATAACAGTCAAAATAAACATTTCCTGTATAACCATCATGTGCATTATCATGTGCATTGGAGGGGTCCCACTTCAAGATAATTTCATATTCACCGTCGCCGTCCACATCACCTATAGATGCGTCATTAGGACTATAGGTGTATTTTTGTCCCGAAGGAGTCACACCTTCCGCCGGTCTGTCCAGAGGAATATCGATATAACCTGACGGAGCATTAGCCGGCAAAGTATAATTTCCATTCAACTTACCTGTTTCAACCCCATTTATCACCGGTTTTACAGTATATACCGCTTTTTCATTACCTGAGTAAGTATCCCGGTAAAAAGTACCTGTAGAATGGGGAACTTCCGCTATTTTCTCTCCATTTCTATATACATTGAAAGAAGTATTGATCGGATCGGAAGACAGGTAACGCCACGACACCACTACGTCCGATGGATTTTCACGAATGGCCACAACGCCACGCCCCAACTGCTCTTTTTGCAGTTTGGAATAATTGTAGGCCGGTTGGGCAACCGTACCGGTTGCCACACACAGAGCTGCTAAAGCACTCCATAGTTTTTTTTGTGTTTTCATTGTTTATCTTGTTTCTCCTTGTAAATTATATTTTCCTCCACCACATTCTCCGCATTTACCACATTCTTCACAAACTTTGTCACTTCCCCCACAGTCACATTCCTTATTTCCACGTTTTTGATAGGAAGGCGGGCATCGCCTTTCAAATCATAAACAGCCTCGGTACGGTCGCAAGTCACACTATCCATATAAAGTCCGTTGATGAATGTAATGCTATCCTGATAGGTAGGTACCAAATCACGCCACTGGTAAAGCACATCCGTATCCACTTCGAGTACACGTTGCATCTTTCCCGCCTTCACATTTTTCATCCAGATATTTTCAATAAATCCACCACGACGATGATTGGTTTTGGCAAAGAAAAGACGGAATACAGAATCGGGAGCCGTACAATTGTGCATGTACACATTCCGTACACCACCAGACATTTCACTACCGATTCCCAGTAACGTATGTCCTTTCAAGATATTACAATGGCGTATCACAATATTCTCACAAGGAGTATTCAGACGCCATGCATCCTGGTTACGCCCTGCCTTTATAACCACAGCATCATCCCCCTGATCGAATACACAGTTCTCTATCAGGAAGTTACGGCTCATTTCCAAGTCAATTCCATCATTATTATGGCCATGAGCCTTTACATCCAGATTACGTACGATACCACCATCACACATATAAAGATGTATCGTCCAGAAAGGACTCTGGCGAATCTTGAATTCATCCAGAAGCACATTTTTACACCGGTTGAAATGAATCAGATGAGGACGAAGATGGTTTTCTCCTTTTGCCATCTGACGCTGTTCTACAGGTACATCGGTAGAAGCCATCGTATATAACTCTTTCAAAGCATCCATGTGAGGTTTAGGACGTTTGAACCAGATTTTCCAAGTATCCATGATAGGAGCCAGTGTCCCTTTTCCGGTAATAGCAATATTCTCACAATCCATAGCATACAGCAACGGAGAATAGTTATAACATTCCATACCTTCCCATGAAGTCATCACAGCAGGCAGATAATCAGAGGGATTATCTGTAAAGCGTAATATGGCATTTTCTTCCAAATGAAGATTTACATTACTTTTAAAATGAACAGGTCCTGTCAGCCATTCCCCTTCAGGAATAACCACACGGCCTCCTCCGGCCTTATTACAAGCTGCGATGGCTTTGGCGATGGCCTCCGTATTCACTGTTTCCCCACCTTTCACCGCACCATAATCCACAATGGAAAAATCTTGTTCGGGAAAAACACATTCTTTGATGGGTTCCATAGCAAAAGGAGCATCGACAACCACCGTTTTATACTTTGGAGCCGGTGCCGTACATGATACGGCAAAAGCTACGGCCGCAATACCAGCCAAGGATTTTAAAAAAGTCTTCTTCATTTTATCAGTTGTTTTTCATTGTAATTTCTGTATGCACAAATATCCTGAATATCTTTGTTCACCCTATTTTATCCGAGGCATATAAAGGTATATCTGATCCAATACCACACCTTCATCCAATGCGGTAAAAATTAAACGATGGGAAGCTTTCCGTGCAACAGGAAGAACCATCCGTCGGACAGCCTGATTACACAAAACATTCTCCTTCCATTCTTCACTGCGTCCTTTGGTTTCATACGAAACAGCCTCCGTGGCACTTCCATCCAATGAAATGGTAAAACGCAACCGTTCTCCTTCCACCGGATGATTAGGCAACAATCGTACTTCCACCTCTACAGAATCCGTTTCCCATGCAGTAAATTCAAAAGTCAGTTCTTTATTCTTTGACACCGCCACCGCCTTCCCTTCATAGCCTAGCCCTTCACAAATTGCCGATACCCCTTCAGCGCAATCAGCGCCATTCCATGTATAGACAGCCTGACGTTTTTCAGGCAACCCGGACGATAGTGCCTTTCTTTCCACCCGGTTGAAAACCGGAAGTCTGCGTGGTTGGAAATCCATCATACGGTTCCATTTTGTTGTGTTATAGCGTTTTGTCAATGAAACTATACTGTCATACGCCCTGTCACTATCCGCCCAATCAGCCTTTCCATGACGCGCCAACTGGGCTGTCAGCAGTTTGTTATTCATCTGAGCAGCCGCCTGGACAGGATACTTCACCAACTGAAAATAAGTTTCTTTTTTCTGTGCAGGAAGTGCATGCCATTCCTGCTCCACCTTATCTGACAATTGTCTGTATGCTGCCAGACGTTCATTGATTTCCTGCTCACTCCAAGGCAAATCACTGATCACTTTAAACTTAGGATCCTTCTCTTCCGTGCGGGTATTCCCCATAAATTCCGGCTTACGGATATAAGCCAAACGATAAGCTTCCTGCATGACGGGCTGTAACCGGTCAGCCCTATTTTTTCCAAACTCACGCTCCAGGAAATGACGTTGATGAGCAGCAACTCCCTGCTGCTTCACCGCTTCCAAGTTCCATGCCATATCCAGGAAAAGTTCTACCTGATATTCAGCCGGTTTAATATCTCCGACATTCAATATCCACATTTTCTGTATACCCCGCTCATATGCCAAAGACATTTGCTGGTATACCAAGGAAGGATGGACAGTCCCCAACCAAAGATAATCATGCGGACGCCCCCAATAAGATATATGATAATATACCCCGTTTCCTCCCTTACGGGCACGTTCTTCTGCTGTAGGGAAATGACGGATATAACCATAATTGTCATCACACCACATTAGCGTCACTTCATCGGGCACTTGCAGCCCGGCATGGTACACATCCAACACTTCCTTATAAGGAATAAAGACTTGAGGCACTTGGGTCACATCCTTATTTACATATTTAGTCAACAAATCGCGCTGATCCTTCAAGACCTTGGTCAAAACAGCTTTTTGTTCTTCTATGGTCTTAGCACCATTCATCGCACCGTCGTGCACGCCACGCATACCTAAAGTATACAGATTATCCAACCCTGCAACCTCCTTTACACGTTGTTCCCAAAAGGACAAGACATGAGCACTGTTGTGAACATAGTCATACTCTCCCACTCCATCCCGTTTCCACTCACCATTGGTATTCCGCATCATCGGTTCACAATGAGAAGTTCCAATGAAAATACCAAACTTATCAGCCACTTCTTTGTTGCCCGGTGTAAAATAAAAAGGTACAGAACAGCCATGCATAGCCGGCCAGAAGGTATTGGCACGCAGACGAAGCAATAACTCAAAAATCCGCTCATGTGTTTTCGGACCGATTTGTCCTTTCACATCACTTGGCTCGTATGTCTGCCAGCTCCAAGGGGTAAGCCCCCAGTCCTCATCGTTGATAAAAATCCCCCGATATTCTACGGAAGGAGACTGCATATTCCGATAAGAAGCCGGTAGTTGAAAAATCTCTTTCTTTGCAGGGGTCGCATCTGCCCACCACTCCCATGGAGAAACGCCTATCAACCGTGAAAGTTCCATGACGCCGTATGCAGTACCACGCTTGTCACTGCCGGCTATAACTAATTTACCAGTGGAAGAAACAGCCAGCAGAAAAGCTTCTTTTTTATTTTTTATAGGAGATAAATCAACACCTGCCTTATCGATCAAATCACTTTGTCCGATGGTTCCGACTATAATCATTCCTTTTTTACTTTCCGGAGTAACGATTATGCGGGTAGAAAAAACAGACTCTACATCACGATTGAGCAAATTCAAAGCTGTATGTACAACTTCTTCCTCTGAATTACCACAGGCAATAGTCACCGGTTCACCTGATTTCAAGATAAAAGGGTTCTGTCCATATACTGACAAAACAGCTAAAAAGAAAGCTAGAAAAGAAATGAGTTTTTTGTATTTCATAGTTTTTATTTTCAATATTGCAAAAATAAGACGAAATAGGATTGGATTCCATAGAATAAGATACAATAATATGGAAATTCGTCCATAAAGCCTGTATTATTTATCGTATTTACGGTGCTTTTTACACTTACAATAAATTTATAAAAATATAGGGAAGAGCATATAGGAATTTTCTCTTCCCCACATTAAGTATCAATTTTCGTATCCGGGATTCTGTTTTAAATTACTATTTTCATTCAATGAAATCACAGAATATATCTTCCAAAACGGTAGATTACAGAATTCAACAGGCACTAAAACAATTACGGAAAGAATTAAAAGACTACTTACCCTTACTTCTATTCTTTTTTGCCCCTTAATAGGAACCCGTACATCCTATTATATCCTTGTACCCTATCACTTCATAACTGATATGATGATAAGAAGTGTTTCTGCCGGGAATATATGCCTCTCCAAAAGTTGTGTCAATGTTCCCAACGCTTTACCCCGAAACAGAATAGTAGGTTCTTATCTTTCTGATTATGTTCTTCATACAAAACGCTCCTTTTTACAAAAATACAAAATAGGTGCGATAAAATATTACCCTATCCGTCTAAAGACATCTATAACCTAAGAATACAGTAATTTTTCTAACTCTATAGATTTCAAAGAGGCATATTTCTTATACAGATTTGCAGAACAAGTTGGAAGACAATATGCTCTCATGCCCTCATTAACGATGATAATCATCTCATTAACAATGCACTATATTATGAGTGTATCATCTTTATGCTCTCATAAATGCCCTCATGCCCTCACAGTGTTTACTTTCTCACACAGACGTATATTACTTACTATCAGATACATACATTAATATTTATCTATTTCCCGAAATTCAAGAAACAGCCGTTTTTCAGGCTTTTTCTCTTCCATGTCATGCCCAATGCAGCCTTTACGGATTTATACCGATAGCACAAAGCATATCTCCCGATTATACGATACAAACATAGGGATGTAGTTACGCAAGGATAGGAACAGGTTTACATCAAAATTCCTTCATGATTGCTCAACCAAACTACAGGGCCGACGCATTAAAAATTATTGTCCTGCAAAAGTTGTGACAAATAGTTTTCATCCCATCCCGCTTTTAGTCTTTTCAGATTCATACTTCCTTTTGTTGTTTTCTCATTCTTAAGTATGGTAAGCGCCATCTTTGTTGCCACCGAAAAGTTTCCGGCAGCATTTTTCACCTTTTTACTGTAGTCTTCTCGAAAGGTAACATCCAGTTGCCAATGAAGATTATTCCCAATAGACCAATGCTGCCTGATGGCAGATGCAATCTTCTCAGGTCGGGTATTATCAAGTGAAGTTACATAGTATCTGACCTCTTGAGTATATTCCCCTATTGCGACTATTGTTCTTTCCGACTTTATCCTTACAACAGACTTCAACCCCACAAGTTTCTTCTTGAACATTTTCTCCATTATAGATCCATAACTGACTACAGTACAGTTTCTTTTCTCAATCCTTCCATGTCCGGCATTTTTCCGACACATGCCTGATGACTCTATTGATTATTTCATCTCTATCCTGATAATCATCAATGATTTGTTTAGCCGGTTGATATTTTTTTTTCTTATTCTCCTTTATAGCGATAATATAATTTGCATCATGCCCAATAATGGTCTGGGTTATATCTTTCTGGCATCCCATCGCGTCAATTGTAACAATACAACCACTTAGTTCCAAAGAGTTAATCAACAATGGAATAGCTGTAATCTCACTGCTTTTGTCATCTACTTTCACCTGACCTAAAGAAATTCCATTAGCGGCAGACCAGGCGGAAACCATCCATAATTTGAATCCTTCTTTTCCCCTAGTATGTTCTCCATCACATTGGCTTGGACCACGCATGAGCTTGCCATCTATAGCTACAACGCCTTTCACCTCCTGACAGACCTGTTTTACCCAATTACGGAAGATCAACTCAAAATAATCGGGCTTTATCATACTGAAGAATCTGTTAAAAGTATCATGACTGGGGATGAACTCCAGGCTAGGTATGCGACTCTTGAAAAAAGCAATTTTCGCATTGCCAAATTCCTCAATCTCATTCCAGGATTGGGCGCCACAGATTACAGCAGCAATGGATATATAGATAATAGTTTCCATTTTATGGACTTTTTTGCGGTTCATCCTAGGATCTTCTATTTGTTTACAAAGGTCAATTATACCAATTTTCATGTTAGTTTATGTTTTAATATATCTTATAAAGACAAGAAAAACAATCGACATAATCAAATAATAACGCATTAATAATCAACAATATAACAAATAAATAACAAGGAATAATATAGTAAAAAATATAATGCATCCGCCATAACCACGGATGTGATTAAGTCTAGTCACCTTTGTGGTTAACTTTAACCACTCTTGTGGTTAGACTTAACCACCTAGGTAGATAAGCAATTACAAACATATAAAAAGTAGGAAAAGAAAAGAAAGAAAAGAAATAAGAGACAGGGAAATATGCACACATAGACTACCACCAACTCGATTCACAAGCCATGCAGCTGCTTTATAAGAACGAACGTTAGGGGGTGAATGATGAAAAAGAGTAGGGTATTGTGGCAAAACAACACCGAATTTGAGCAAATTTTGCCTTTGGAGCAGTTTTTCAAATATCACTTTTCTTCTGCTACTTCAGAGAAGAAGGAAGAAGGGAGACCGCTCATGAAGATTTTCAATTACCCGAAAGGACATACGCATAAAAAGAACTATAAATCAACAATATAAATTATTCCAGACGCATTCCCTGCAAGCTGAGCATTCCCCCAAAAGCCAGCAATAAAAGTACTTTGTATCATGCGATAAAGTCTGAATAATTTATTTTTAAGCATCGGTGTTAGTGAGGGCAATGCCCTCACTAACACCGATGCTACCACCACTAATAAGCAGTTCATTATAAATAAGTTATGGCAAAAAATGAGGGCATGATGGCATTTTCGCGTCCAACTTTCTATTATTTTTTGCCATGTCCCAATAAATTTCTTCAGATGAACCCATTTTTGCCTGTTACTGATTATTTCTAATAAGGTATCTCATAAATTATACTTTATCCACATCAACCATCGACATAAATTAAGAAACAAAAGATCATAAAATCCTTTTAGGAGAGAACAAAAGATGAAAAGTTTCTGTATTCCCCTCTGTGACATACCTACTTAAAAACAAAACATTATTCCAAAAGAATTCGCTGAAAATACAGGAAATAAAAAGGAAATCAGTAACTTTGTATGTTATCATTTAAAAACAAAAAAGTATGGGCAATAAGATTTATCCTATCGGTATACAGAATTTTGAAAGTCTCCGCCTGGATGGCTATTTCTATATTGATAAAACAGCATTGATTTATCAATTGGTGAAATCCGGACGCTATTATTTCCTGAGCCGCCCACGCCGCTTCGGAAAAAGCCTGCTTATCTCCACTCTGGAAGCTTATTTCCAAGGGAAAAAGGAACTTTTTCAAGGACTGGCTATGGAAAAACTGGAAAAGGACTGGACAAAATATCCCATACTGCACATTGACCTGAATACACAGAAATATGATAGTCCGCAAAGTTTGGAAAGCAAACTGAACCGTACATTGGTAACCTGGGAAAAGCTATATGGAAGCGAGCCTGCCGAAGATTCCTTGTCCATGCGTTTTGAAGGCACCATTCAGCGCGCTTATGAACAAACAGGCCAACGTGTAGTGATTCTGGTAGACGAATATGACAAGCCCATGTTGCAAGCCATCGGCAATAAAGAATTGCAAAATAGTTTTCGCGAAACACTTAAAGCATTCTACGGAGCATTGAAAAGCAAGGATGGCTGCATCAAATTCGCCATGCTGACAGGAGTAACTAAGTTTGGAAAAGTAAGTGTATTCAGTGATCTGAATAACCTGGATGATATTTCGATGTGGAATGAATATATAGAATTATGTGGCATCAGCGAAAAAGAAATTCATAAGAATTTGGAAACCGAACTTCATGAATTTGCAGATGTACAAAAGATGACCTATGACAGCTTCTGCGAAAAACTAAGACAATATTATGATGGCTATCACTTCACCCACAACTCCATCGGCATGTATAATCCGTTCAGTCTGCTCAATGCTTTCAAGCGCAAGGAATTTGGCAGTTACTGGTTCGAGACGGGGACTCCTACTTACTTGGTGGAACTGCTAAAAAGACATCATTACAATCTGGAACGGATGGCACACGAAGAGACCAATGCCCAAGTGTTGAACAGCATTGATTCGGAGTCAACCAGTCCCATTCCTGTTATCTATCAAAGTGGATATCTTACTATAAAAGGATATGATGAAGAGTTCGGTATCTATCATTTGGGCTTTCCAAACAAAGAAGTGGAAGAAGGGTTCATACAGTTTCTTGTACCTTATTATACCAGCATGAACAACGTTGAATCTCCATTTGAGATATAAAAGTTTGTCCGTGAAATACGTTCCGGCGACTACAATTCTTTCTTCCAACGCCTGCAAAGCTTCTTTGCAGACACTACATACGAGATTATCCGTGAACAGGAACTGCATTACGAGAATGTACTTTTCATCATCTTTAAGCTGGTAGGTTTCTATGTCAAAGTGGAGTATCACACCAGCAGGGGCCGCATAGACCTCGTTTTGCAGACAGACAAGTTTATCTATATAATGGAGTTTAAACTGAACGGAACAGCGGAAGAAGCCTTACAGCAGATTAACGACAAGCATTACGCACTTCCTTTTGAAACAGACGGACGAAGACTGTTTAAAATAGGAGTGAACTTCAGTGCTGAAACACGGAATATTGAAAAATGGATTGTTGAATAATGATTCTGTCATTTCTATTATTTTGAATATTAGTGAAGAATCTGTAAACAATAAAAGAGTTGTTGTAAACAGATTCTTCACTCATGTTCAGGATGATAAGCTATACAATGATATCATCAAACAGATACGAAAATATCCTATCTCATACCATCCACCGGAATCACTTCCTGCATATAAATGGCATCCAGACTCCAAAGGGCGGCATCATTGGTACTGATACTTGTACATTCATCCAAAGGAGCGGGAACTTCCGGCGGAAGAACAGTTTCTATACGGAAAGGTGGAGCCGGAGTATGTTCCAAGCGGGAAAACAAATCAGTCCAAGCCTCTTCCGCCATTTTTGCATTACGGGTATGATAGGCTGCATATCCCAACAAACGGGATATACGGAAACGATTTTTCCTTAACTCCCATGCTTTCTGCTTATAACGGGCGGCAAGATCAAGCCATGCCTCATTCCATTCGGGATAATCAACCATACGGATCATTTCATTCATGACTTCAAAACCTCCCATGATGGTCATCAAATGATTTGTACTTTCTAACTTGGGATCACATTCGCTGGTAATAATCCCTGTAGCCGGATCATAACCTAAAGCCAACGGACCTGTAAAGATACGGTTGGGCAGTGCCACAATACTTTTCATCCCGGCTATAATTTTGTCACGGTAAACCGTATTGCCGGTACGTTCCCATTCAGTCATCCAGTTTCCGGCGTATGCCAACCAGTCGGGACCGATGCGGAGACGTGCAGGTGCCGTACAAGGATACTGACTGCGAGGTTGCGCCAGACGCATGGGGTCCAGCGTGTACAGTTTCTGATCGGCATCTTTTACTTCGGTCATTAAATCACCGCATCGGTCGTCCGTAGTAAGATAATAGTAGAAACGATTCCAGGCAGCCTGACTGATCCGTGCTTCTTTGGCTCCACATCCCCAATGACTGACGTTGTGCCGGCTACCCAATCCTGCATTCGGACCGATATGATACACATCCACTTCCGCCGTATGACGGGTCATAGCTTCTGCCATGCGCCAGATATCAGCACGTCCGGTACGCAGGAAATTATACCATAGCCACATATTAGAAGCCAGTTCCGTGTTATCCCATGCAAAACCTCCGATGTCATAACGCCAGGTATGGCGGACAGGATCGTATGCATGCATCACATCCCCATAATTCCAGAAACCATACCATTTATTTTGTTCTATCGCTTTTTGATAGAAGCTGATATAAGCATCCAGCCTGTCTTCCACCCGGGCACGGAAAGGAGTACTACGATCGGGAAGGCTCCAAACACCAAATGCCTGCTTGGCATGCAAATAGTCAGGTACAGGCATCAGCACTCCCGGTCCGGCAAGTTGTTTAGCTTGTTCTGCAAAAGCTTTCTTTCCGCTATAACCACCCTGAGGTATCAAGGTAAGAGTCGTTGTACGGGCAATCCCGTAAGGGGTGCTCATTCCTTCTTGCACATCTTCGTAACTGGCATTCAAGTCATGGGCCACATTATCATAATGGCGCAAGTCCATCGGTTCAGCATCCGGACTCCATATCCATGCGGTAAGAGCAGCCACCGGAGTTTTTGCATCCGAGATTTCAATAGAAGACGGATAAGACTGCCAGAAATCATGCAACTCAAGCCCCATGCCTCCGGTTATATCTCCGGCAAAGGCATAACCCTCACTACGTGTACCGGAAAAAGTACCTATCCAAGGATTATTGTCATTGGCACGTTTACGGATTGAAAATGCATCCGCTGTCAGTTGGGACAGACGATAACTGTCCCAAGAAGCCCAATGATCAAGCAAAGCACGGTTCTTTTCGTCAAAAGCTTCATAAGAAGGAATGCGTTTTCCTTCCATCTGCTGTTGCTGTAATGAAGATTCTCCATTTCCGGTTTTACCCAATGTAAGTATGCGTCGTCCCACCAAAGGCTGAACGGGCTCGCTCCAGACTCCACCATCGGCACAAGAGAAAGCTACATGGCGATTGTATAAAGCCTCACGCATAGGAACGTCAAAACGAACTCCCAAGGCGCGAATGAAATCTTTGTTCTGATCTCCGTCATATACAAAGCTATGCACCATTTTCACTTGCTCACTGCCACCATAAAAATAAAGCCGTACCACAAAGGGCAACCACTCACGACCATTCGGACTTTTGTGTACCCCTTCCAATTTAACAAGCGCACGCACAGAACCGGCACGCTCTACAGTCACAGATTTCAGTTCTCCTATATAATTAGTGAAAGAAACTTGAGAAGTACTTTCAAGTACCGGTTCGCTTTGCGTATGGCAGATAAGCCTAGCCTTTTCTCCTACTTTCACACCTTTATATAACAGACTATCTATCAAAAATTCGCCTTGACGAGGTATATATGCTGAAATGACTCCGGTAGAAATATGAATACCCTGTGATGTTTCTGCCACAGAAACGGACTTCTTTTTATCTGTATCCGGCAGTTTGGATTTCGCTTTAGATTTCTTTACCGCCTTTTCCAGAGTCAGTTTTTCTGTTCCGGCAGGAATAACTCCAGCTATTCCTCCCCACTTTACAGAACCATCCGGCCAATAAGCCAAAGTCCAGGTATCAATAGGAATATCCTCACCACTTTCTGCAGATAGCCGTAACTTGTTTTCCGGAAAAACTTCCCCTTTATCAAAAGGCACTCCGAAACTTACGACCTTATCCTGCCGGGGAGTCTCACCAATCCATTGCAAGGGAACAGCAGTCGCCTCTTGCGATGAGCATTCATAACTGAAATTTGTAATACGAGTACGCGACAAAGTGGTACGAAAACCAAACCAGCCTTCCCGTAACGGTTCAGCATCCCTGAAGTCCACCAAGCGCTCACCGTCTATGTAATAACTAACCCTATTGTTCTCGTTGGTAATCTTGATGTGATACCAATGATTCGGCTTCAGCAAATGTCCGGCATCCGTATATTCCTTTAGAATAGCAGGACGGGCTTTAGGATTTGTAATACCCGACTCATCCCCATCATAACGACGGAAACGTGTAGTAGAGTTATGATTGCCACCATATCCCAAATAGTAAAGCTGTAAAGAATAACAATTCAAAAATATACCGCTACGCCATTTTTCGCGCTTCCATAAATTATCGGGATATTGAGGGTCTGATGCCATCCAGAAGCAGTTCAAATCACTCAGACGATCTCCATCCGACTCCACCACCACACATGCATCATATTCAATGGTCACTTTTCCACTCATCTTCTCTTTTCTCCAAAGAGTCAATCCTTTGGGAGATACTATTTCAGCGGTATCTCCCTGAAACGTCACTTTATAATCAGGCGATTCCGATTCAACCTTCCAGTATTTAGTAAACTGACGGGAATTTAAACCGGAAACCCTATTATCCTGTGCCTTTGACGTAAAGACAACTAATAGAAATAAAAACAGAAACAGATTTTTCATACGATGTTGTTTTGTTTTCATTTACTTTAAAAAGTCTTTTAACGGACAGTCCGTAGCTTTCAGCCCGTCAGCAATACTCCGGGCATTCATACGGGCACCTTTCAAAGAGGTATGGGTATGGTCATGATTGAAATACGTTCCTACTACACGCAAACCTTGATTGTATCCCATATCCTGGAGCTTGTCTCCTGATATTTTATTCAAATCTATAAAATAAGCCCCGGCCGCTTCTGCCGCTTCACGCGTCCATTTACCAAAAGAACTGGTATTGCGCTCTATCTCACCATTATCAAACTTATTGCGGGGTGTATGACTCAGGACAATAGGAACAGCTCCCTTTTCTTTTACATCCATAATAAACTTACGCAAATACCAGCCGAAAGAATAAACCACTTGATAGCTGCCGGTTTTCTCCATTTTGAAGACCTTGCTTTCATTTCCTGAACCGGGTAATTCCGCACGCGCTTTCCCTGTGTTTATGTCACCTGCATCATTATGTCCGAATTGTATCAAAACAAAATCTCCCGGCTGAAGTGCATGATAGATTTTATCCCAACGCCCTTCATCTAAATAAGTACGCGCACTGCGGCCCGCTTTCGCATGATTCTCTACAGAGATCCTTTCCGTGTCAAACAGTTCGTGAATAACACTTCCCCATCCCCACATACCCTTTTCATCTTTATCGGCATTCTTCACAGTACTGTCTCCCACCGTAAACAATACAGGATTCCCCTTTTTACGGGTAGCCCCCGTAACCGTATCTTTTTCTACCGGTTTCAAATAACGAGCCAGTTCCAACCCTTTATAATTACGGATTCCTTCGGCTGCTGATTCTGCATTGACACGTGCGCCAAAAGCACTTGTGTGAATGCGGTCCAGATAGAACATATACTTTACTTTTTCTTTGCCGAATTTCTCAAATTTGCGTGCCGAGATATCATTCAGATCAATAAAAGGAACTCTCGCTTTTTTAGCTACCTGCTTCGCCCATAATCCAAATGTCTGATTTACCCGGGTAATAATAGTGCTGTCTGCATCTTCCCAAGCGTTGCGAGGAGTCAGGGACATCAAAATAGGATGAGCGCCTTTTTTCTTCACATCATGAATAAAACGACGCATATATTCCCCATACGTATATACGGTCTCTTTTGCTCCTGTCTCTTTAATAGTCACATTCAGACTGTCTTTGCCAATTCCCGGAATAGAGGCACGGGCACGGCCACTATCGTACGGACCATTGTCATTATGTCCCAATTCTATGATAACCCAGTCACCTTTACGAACTCCTTTCAAGACATCAGGCCATAACCGGTTATAAAAAGTACGGCTGCTGGTTCCTCCCAATGCGTGATTTTCAACGGTTATCTTATTTTCATCAAAATACTCGTGTTCAAAATATCCCCATCCCCATTGACCGTTATTTCCATTGCCCAACGTACCGGTACGCATCGTTGAATTTCCAACAAGGAACAACACCGGATTATCCCCTTTCCGGCTGGAACCTGAAACAGGACGGGCGGAACGCGCCACATTCAAACTATCAAGTGTATTATCAACGACTTGATTCACATCCTTCATCGGAGCAGCTATTTTATTTTGAGCATGTGCTCCCAATCCTACTCCGGCAGCTAACAAAAAGCATAAACAAAGTTTGTTTCCTTTCATGACATTTATAGTGTTTTTCTTTTATTGCATTTCAAATTTCTCACAAAAATAAGATGAACGAACAAACCGGAGAATAGAAATTCATTCATTTTCCTGTTTATTCGTTCAACCAATAGTACATATATCCTAATCAGAGTAGCGACAAGGCTAGAAACTAGGGTGCGGCGGTTGGTTATACGCTACATTCTGCCAAGCTATCGCCAACCTGTACTGACGGTCATTCATCCATGTGGCACGTCTGTCCACAGCCGGTATGGTAGTAGAATAAATACGTAATTCCGTCTGGTCTTCGGAAGGCCAAATGACCTCTTCTCGCCAATCTCCTAAAATATCACCCGACAAACACGGATTACCTTTTGTTCCATTATTGGAAACAACTCCCTCGGCTTTCAATAATAAATCCGTACTTTCCGCATTCCAATTCCATTTACTGATGGAAACATGATCCAGTAATTCCGCTAAGGGATCAGCGTCCCAATAAATGGTAAAATTACAGGAGTCAGGCTTTCTATTACAGATTATTTCTCCGGTATCCCCTCTTCTCAAACCTCCTATATTGCACCAACACTCTGCTCCATCATAACGCGGATCGATATCGGCAGCTACTCCACGACCGGCATCTTGTCCCAAACCATCCTGCCAGATAATTTCTCCGGTCGCTCCATCAAACATAGCTACGGCAGGAGTACGCTTTACAATTTCATTATCGCCTTCATTTTCATGCACGCCAAAAACCTGCATACCTTGACGGGAAGGAATAAAACGTCCGGCATGTAAAGCATCACCGTGACGCAAGCCCGTAGTAAACAGTCCTTTACCATCATGGTCTACAGTCATAGCCCCCACACAGATTTCATCACAACCATCACCATCAAAATCCGCTACGGTCACACTATGATTTCCCATGCCCGAATAGGCCTCCCACCCCGGTGCCGCACTATCAAAAGTCCATGTATGTTTCAATGCCCCGTTTGTAAAAGTCCATGCAGCCACCACCGTCCGTCCGTACCATCCTCTTACCATGATAGGTGAAGGCGTTTTTCCATCCAGAAAAGCTACTCCAGCTGTAAAACGGTCTGAACGACCACCAGTATTATCATTACCACAATTGCCACCGACACCTCCCCAACCATCCAAGGGATAACGGGTTGGAATATATTCTTTCGAATCCAGTTCTTTTCCGGTACGTCCCTCAAAAACCGTGAGGTATTCCGGGCCATTTACTATCTTACCATACGTAGGACTTTTTTTATCCCATGTCCTCCAGTCGGCTTGGGCATCTCCTATCCGATGTCCCAGCCCATCGACAGTACCATCTCCTGTCTTACAACAGATTTCCGCACATCCATCTCCATCAAAATCAAAAACCAAGAAATTAGTAGTGGCTGCTCCGGAACGTACATTCGGTCCCAAATCAATACGCCACAATCTTCTTCCATCCATTTTATATGCGTCCAAATAGGTATTACCGGTAAAGCCACGTTGTGGCGGTCGCTTTGAATTAGAAGGAGACCATTTTAAAATAATCTCATACTCTCCATCACCATCCAGATCACCTACACTACAATCATTAGCTGTATAAGTGAATGATTCACCTGCTATTTCTCCGTCCTCCGGTTTACAAACAGGAATACTTAAATAAGGATTCCGTTTCTCTCCCTTCAAACGGGTCCAGGTAGCGACTTCCCCGGTAGTTGCTTTTAAAGTCCAACGATTATCCACCGTATAATCAACCGTACGGTCTAAAAAATCGGAAGTCCGATCTATCGGTTCTTTATTTAATTTTACCTCCGCACCTCCACCGGAACTACGGTATAAATCAAATTGTAATCCGGCTGCATCCTCCAAGGTCATGCGCCAGCTAAAATACATTCCTTCCTCTGTAGGAATTCCAATCAATCCTCTTGAAAGCTTTTCTCCACTATAAGGTTGGGAGAAAGCGAATATGCTTCCGACAAGCAGAAGCATATTCATCATAACCCAATGTTTCATCTAACAATTTATAAAACCTTAATACAAGCGGGGAGTTTCCCCGCCTATCTACTTAAAAAAGAAACTCCTGTCTATCAATCTTTACCTCTAAAAAATATCCACATCTCTATTGCCACAAATTCTCTTTAAACTCAATTTCAACAATGCGTAACTCGTGATTGGTTTTATCGCCATTTTTTGCCTTAAACAAATCCAATTCACCCGCAGCAGGCGCAGCAACCTCTACAATTTGTCCGAAACCGTCACCTTCCTTGCTGGCACCTTTCAAACGAATGGTTATCTCATTTGTCAATACAGGTTTTACATTCAGGTGGATATATCCCAAACTCTTTTCAGTCTCACCACTCCAAATCAGTTCATCACCTGCATATATTTCCAAAGGATAGCTACGCAAACGCCAACCGGTAAGTTTCATGCAAATTTCATCCACACGGGCCGCACGTTCCAAACTATAAGTTATCCATGCACTGTTCAGTCTGCCATCATTCTTCCATTCACTCAATTCATTATCATCGAAACTTTTTATCGTTTCATCCTGGTTGGCTCCGGCAACCGCCGATA
Source organism: Phocaeicola vulgatus ATCC 8482 (assembly GCF_000012825.1). GTDB lineage: Bacteria > Bacteroidota > Bacteroidia > Bacteroidales > Bacteroidaceae > Phocaeicola > Phocaeicola vulgatus. The sequence goes on from NC_009614.1 coordinate 248,062, forward strand.
AGATATTCACATCGACTTTCGTATCTTTGTAAGAAGGAGTCAACGGAGTTTCTCCACGGGTCAGCCTGCCCTCCAGTTCATCTCCCGGAATATAGTTACTCAAGCCATTCTTCACTTCAACCGGTGCGGAAGAAAGACTGATTTCGGCAGATTGCAATCCATCAGCCTTGGCTGTTATACGAACTGCTCCCGGAGTCGTAAGAGAGCGTATCAAAGCCCGGTTGATTCCACATTCTACAGGCAAATCTTTTGAAAGAATATAATTATCTTTGCCCTGTGCTATTCCACCACGCCATTCAGCCGGTCCCTCTACGTCAAAATGTATCAGATCATTAGCCAGCGGGCAACGTCTGCCATCTTTATCCATCACTTCCACTTGAAGCAATACCATATCAGCTCCATCCGCTTTCCAGCCTTTAGGACTTTGAATCACACTAAGTTTAATCTGTTCCGGCTTGCCGGCAGTCTGCAATTCAGCGCGGCAACATTCTTTTCCATTCTTATCATACCCTACAGCTTCCAACTTGCCCGGAACAAATGCCACATCTTTGAAAGTATACAAGAAATGATAATCTCTTTGACCGTTTCCTAAAGATTTACCATTCAGGAACAATTCCACTTTTTCAGCACTGGATACCACATAAACAGGTTTAACCACATCTTCTTTATAGTTCCAATGACCAACGATATGAATACGGGGATTCTCTATATCCACCCATCCGTCCCACATCACCTGATGTGCATAGAAAGGATCTTTAGGGATACGCATGGCATCTGTCACACCACTACGACGATAATTCTCCACACCACGATAATGTGTATTCGTATCCGAGAAGATGATTTTCACACCTCCTGAGCTGACACGGTCACCTGTACCCGGGCGTTCACGCCAATAATCAAACCAACGAATCACATTCTCAATAGTAAAGGAATCCTGATTGTGATTATAAGCACGGGCATCCACCTTTTTCTGGACCTTATTAGTCATTGCAGAACGGAATGAATTATTTCCTTCCCCATTTTTATGATATGGATAAGAATATTCATCCCAATATTTGCGCAGACCTTCATCACGGCAGTATTCCATGGCCCACATCGGATGATGTTTGCTCTTATTGATATAAAGCATCTCGCCACCATATTCGGCTTCACGAATATCAAGCATTTCACGGGAACCGATGGCACGGCCTCCATGAGGGTCATACTTATCACGAATCGCTTTCATTTCTATCATGTGTTCACGACTGATTGATTCGTTTCCACATTCATAGAATAAAATACTCGGATTATTACGGTTGTAAATAATGGCATCACGCATCAATTCTGTACGTTGTTCCCATTGACGGCCTTCACGGTCCTTTTCTGCATCACCGGCCTGCATCGCCTGAATCAATCCGACACGGTCACACGATTCAATATCCTGCTTCCAAGGGGTGATATGCATCCAACGAACCAAGTTGGCATTATCTTCCACCATCAGACCGTTGCTATAATCACTCAGCCATGCAGGAACACTCATACCGACTCCCGGCCATTCATTACTGGTACGCTGTGCAAAACCTTTCATCTGAATCACCCGGTCATTCAACCAAATCATTCCTTTGCCGAAACGAGTTTTACGGAAACCGGTACGGGTAGCCACTTCATCTACTTTTCTGCCATCCACCCATAAACTGGTTTTTACTGTGTACAAATATCCGTATCCCCAACTCCAGAAATGAAGTCCGTCTATTTCTGCCGAAGCTTCCAAAGTCGCAGTTTCACCCGGTTTTACTACCGTCTGAGTACCCTCAAAACTTTTTATGCTTTTCCCGTCACGATCAAACACTTCAACCTTATAAGCGACTTTCTTATCCCGATTATATTCATTTTTTATTTCAGACTCCGCATGAACCACAGCCTTACGAGACTTCACACGGATATCTTCCGCATAGATATAGACACCGGTAGTTTTTAAATTACTGTACAAGGGAAGTGTCTGATAAAGTTTATCAGTAACATGAAGCCATACATTCTTTGGTATACCTCCATAATTGGCGTTGAAATTACGGTCACTCCATTGATATTTGGTGCCGGTAGCACGTTCCTTATAATTCCAATTGTTATCAATGCGGACCGCCATTACATTCTCTTGTCCATATTTAATATAAGGAGTCAAATCGAAACCTACAGCCATCGCACCATTTTCATGCAAGCCGATATATTCGCCATTGATATAAAAATCAGCTCCTTGACGAACCCCTTCAAATTCAACAAAGACTTTTTTGTTCTTGCTATCGGCAGGCAGACGGAAATGTTTACGATACCACATCACAGTATCTGTCAGTTGTTCTATACTCAAACGAAAAGCTTCATCTTCATTAAAAGGACGGGGTAATGTTACTTTCTTCCAATCCGTATCCTGGAAACGTACCTCTTTGGCTTCCGGTGTATCGCCAACATAAAGTAACCATTCAGAATTAAAATTGTATTTATCACGGACAGATGATGCTGCCGCAATCTGACTTATTCCTATAAAAGTCAATAAAAATAAAAGAATTTTGTTTCTCATAGCTATCTCAAATTGTTTGTTGCAAAACTAGCATAAAGTCCTCTTGCCTACCATAGAATAAGATACATTTATATAGAAATTCGTTCAAAACGAAATTTCAGGGTATTCATGTTGCGCATATTCACATATTACATTAATACTCAACATATTACACAAACACCCTGAAACATTTATTCTATAGGTTGCAACATCAGGACTATATAATTCATTGCTTCACCATAGCCGGAGTCAACGTTACAGGTCCCAATAGTCCTGAAGATTTTGGTTCCCAATCAGAAGCATCAAAGATACCATTTTTCACATTTTCCTTTTTTCTTGCAGACATATTTACATTATAGAAAATCTTCCAGTCCACTCCCTTCTTATCCATATAAGCAATTCGATTCGCCATAGAGTTGGCTACTCTGACAACTAACTCATCCTGTCCTTTGAATTTTTCAGCAGGGATATACAATTGATAAGGAGAGTCAATCACTGTACCGATATAATCTCCATTCAAATAGACAGATGCATTTTCCGCTACAGAGCCAAGATCCAATTTGATCACATCCGCTACAGGCACCTTATTTATAGTAGTCGTATAAACGGCTGTTCCAGAAAAAGCTTTATATTCATCCCCTACAAAATCAGTCCATGAGCCCAAACTATCAACCGTTATAGAAGCAGGAAGTTGAGGACCTCCTTGAACAAAAGAAACAGTCCAACTGCCGGAAACTGGATTTGGCTCACCTGCATTTTGATAATAAGCATAGGCATCTCCTGTAAAATTCTGACTGGAAGTTGATACAATGACAGTTTCACCCGGATTCAATTCCAGGTAAACATCTGTTTGCCCGTCATTGCGTTTCATAGCAGCCAAACCACTGGCACCAGTCATTGGATTGAAAATCGCCGCACTCCGAGCTTCTGTACGAAGTGGAATCCAATCCTCTATTTTACGGTCGCTACTATTTTCTATAAAGTAATATTTTCCCGTCGCACTATTTCTTCGGATACATTGCAGACCTGCCTGATACATTTTCTCGGCACCCACATTCGCCTCATTCATCAGAGCATTAATATCATCTGACAAACAAATCTTCCCCTTACCTACACGAGCACATTTAACAGCACCTTCAGCATGAAAGTCCAGAGCATCCAGCATTTCTTTAAAATGAGCCTGTTTCTCTTCCGAAAGAATCATTCCGGCCATATCTTGAGGAATTCCCTTATAAAACACAACGGTAGCACCTTCATCAGCCAAAGCCATCAGTTTTTCCATTGTTTCATAAGGAATATATTGCGCCGCCGAAACAAGAACGGTTTTATATGCGGCACCGGGCGTTACAATCATTTCTTTCTCAACATTAGTTTTAAGAAGTTGCTTGTCAGAAATCATATCCCACGCATAACCATTCTCTGTTAAAGTTACCGCACTTTCTCTGACCGAAGATTCCAACATATTACGATCCAATCCGCTAAAGTGTTGAAGGCTTCTGTTCCCTTGTTCAGACATCACATCGGCTATGTTATAGTATAAAAGAACATCATTATCAGGAGTGCCATCCTGTAAAAATGACTGCACACGAGTAACATACTGATTCAAATATTTAAAATCCTCCCAAAACGGATTGTTCGGATGAAAATGGACTGCCGCATAAAATAACCATCCCGGCCAGGGAGCCTCCTGCGGACTGAAACAAGTGCCATGATAAAAAATATGATTCACCCCGCCCAGAAAGAAAAGGTCAAGTGCTTTCTTTACATCTCCCAGATTCGATTGGAAATGTTCATCCAGCCAAGTCGCACTTTCCGAAGATGAGAGTTTCTTTCCTTCCGTATGGGCTACAGACGGAGCCGCTTTTATACTGACCAAATCACGCCCTTCTATTTCGGGCACATCACTCACTGCATACAAATCCAGAATATTGGCAGGAGAACCATGAGCCTGATTCCTTATACCCTTTCCTTGTTTTGCCGCCCAATGTTGCCAACGAATGGAATAATGATTTATCAATAAATCGTTTATGGTTTGTCTATAATCATACAACACCCTTGCATTCTTGTCCGGTGTATCCATACCTAACAATGCAGGTAAGTGCTGACGCAAGTCATATCCCCTATACTTTTGGAATTCGTCAAAAAAAGCAGGAGTCCAATTTGACTCGCCTCTTGCATCGTCCACTTCATAAGAGTCATTAAAATAATACCTCAGATAACTGATATCCTTTCCTTTAAAAGCCTCATCAAATTTACTGAGATAATGATCAATGGCCGAAGCTGAAAAATGGTCTATCACATCACCTTCACCACCAGGCCCTGCACGTTCTACCATTTTTCCATGATGACCTTGGAACAGAGCGCAAATAGTCCAGTCACCTTGAGGAGCCGTCCAGTCCAATGTACCATCCGGCTTTATTTTTGAAGTCAAGTCAAGACATTCACCTTTATCACTATTAGCGGTCACTATAATCAAAGGCAGTTCCTTTTTATATCGTACCTGATCCAATGCCAATGTCTGTAAATCAGCATTCGCACTGACCGGTTCTTTCAAATCCGCCAGTTTTACCGGAGTATGCCCTGCCAATCTGACAAAGCCTTCTTCCTTATACCGGACAGGTTCACTTAGTTGTTCGCCTTCTTTCAATTGATAAGTTTTATAAGCCACCGTCTTGCACGCATCTTCGGGAGGGACCCAAGGTCCTCCAAACGGCCATCCCGAAGCATTAGCCAAATCAATTCCTAACCCCAACTGCTTCGCTTCCTGCAAAGTATACAGAAACAAATCAACCCATTCCGGAGAAAGAAAATCTTTAAAGCGATCCTCATAACCATGTATTCCATAAATAGGAGTGATCTCCAATCCACCCAGATTTGCCTCCTGGTACTTACGCATAACCGTATCCAAGTCAGTAGTCCTGACCGCATTGCCTTCCCACCACCATCGCGTCCAAGGCTTGGTCTCGTTAGTCACTTGCGGCCATTCAATCTTATGATTCTGTGTACAAGCCAAACAGCCACAAACTGCAAAAAGTACATAACAGAACTTACTGCATTTCTTTAAAAATAAGGATTGCTTCATAAATCTTACTTGTTTAAAAATGGAAACGGGCATTTTCAACACGTTGACCACCTATCATATTCTTTAATTTTTTTGCCACATCAGGATATTGTTTTATCACATTGGAAGTTTCCGCCGGATCTGTATAAATATTATACAATTCTTCGTAGGTTTTAGACGGATCACTAACTTCCAGTCTCACCAACTTCCAACCATCAGGTGTCATAATAGATTGCTTTCCTCCAAATTCAAAGAACTCATAATAAATACAATCATGCTCCTTCTGAGTACCTTTTCCCGTAAGAGTAGGCAAATAAGATATACCATCAATATTTTGAGGAATATCCGCCTGCACCAATTCACCTATAGTAGGCAAAAAATCCCAAAATGCAGAAATATGATTGGTAACTACTCCTTGTGGAATAACTCCCGGCCATTGAATGACGAACGGAGTACGGATACCTCCTTCATATAAATCTCTTTTCTGACCTCTGAACGGACCATTACTGTCAAAATAAGATGGATCGTGCCCTCCCTCCGAATGGACTCCATTATCGGAAGTAAAAACAATGATCGTATGATCATACAAACCTTTCTCTTTCAACTCTTTAATAATCAAGCCCACACTTTTATCCAAATAAGTAACCATCGCCGCATACGCCGCACGCGGATTTTGCTGCGATTTATAACCGTCTCTGCTTCCTCCAAAAGGAGTTTCACAAAATTCCCCCTCATACTCCGTCATCGCTTCCCCCATTATATCAAGATCCGCATGGGGTATGGTCGGTGAAAAATAAAGGAAGAAAGGTTTCTGCGCATTTTCATCAATAAAGTTCAAAGCCTTTTCCAACATCAAGTCATGCGAATAATATTTCCCATCCAGCATAATCTTCTGCTCATTCTCATGCAAGAACTCAGGGTAATAACTATGAGCAAAACGTTGTCCCAGATAACCGTAGAAATAATCAAAACCATGTTTACCGGGCATACCTTCCGTACCCGGTCCTCCCATTCCCCATTTGCCTACACATCCGGTAACATAATTCTTTGTTTTAAAAATATCGGCTACGGTAACTTCACCGGCAGGAAGCGGAGTTTCATATAACAATCCATCCGAACCTGCCACTTTTGCATTTCCTCTGATTGCGGCATGTCCCATGTGCTTTCCTGTAATCAGAGCACAACGGGACGGAGCACTGACCGTAGAACCGGAATAATGCTGCATAAACTTCATCCCGTTCTGAGCTATCCCATCAATATTCGGTGTCTTAATCTGACGCTGACCATAGCATCCCAAATCACCTATTCCCAAATCATCCGCCATAATATAAATAACATTGGGCGATTTCTCTGCCGTTGTAGTCTGGGCCATCGTAAGCCCTGAAGACAACAAAGCTGCGGAAAATAATATCTTACGTGTATTTTTCATATCCAACCTTACTTTATTTAAAGGATGAAATATCCACCATCATTAAATTCAATCTTTTTCCATTTGTAAAATGTCCGGATTGGAAAAGAACTTTCGTACCATCCGGACTAAAGCTGGGATGTGCATGATCTGGTTTCATCTTGGTATCCGACGCCAACCAATGACGCTCCCCGGTCTGTACATTAACCAACCATACATTTCCTCCAAAAGTATCTCCGGCAGCCCATTTATTATCACGGCTGGCATTACAATGCCAGAAACCTCTTCCTACCAATTGGCCGTCAATCGCTTGGCGATCTTTTTCTAATTCCACCTGCCCTATCAACTCTACATCATCCGTACGCAAATTGATACGCACAATACCACTCGCCTGTTTGCGAAGGCGCGGCTGAAATCCCAAGATATTGAAATATACAAAATCTTTGGTTGCAAAAGTTTCATGAGTCACCCAATCTAGCGGAGTTTCTTTATATAAAGGTTTAAAGACAGTTCCATCTGCCGTGCAAAACCACATACGCTGATGGGCATCGCCACCGGTTTCGTTACAAAAAACAATTTCACCCGGAGTAAAACGGCTGGCTTGTATATGTCCTGTTTTAAATTCCGTATCAATAACCTTAGTTACTTCTCCCGTACTGAGATTCATTTTACGAATTCCGCAAAGAGTTGGCTTTATCTTTACCGGCTGGTTACTTTCAGGCAGGAAAGCGTTTTTCATCATACGTTCCTTTTCCTCTTCCGTACCCTCACGCTCAACAGTTATGTAGGCATAATCATCATTACAATCCACAGCATATCCTCCCGGACGTCCCATCTCAGTGGGGAAAGTGCCTATGAAAGTTTCATAAGCGGATGGTTTACCTACTTTTCCTTGTTTTACATCGGCAAAGAATTTATTCAAGTCCATTACATACATGTTCCAGTTTTCTTTTTCTTTCCGGCTGACAAACATACGATTCGTTTTATTAGCCAAAAAAGCACTGCCCAAGTTCGGTCCTTCCGTAGCTTGAATAATCTTACCGGTGGCCATTTCAATAAAGTAAATCTGTGTAGGAGTCCATTTACGTTTTTCTCCGTTAGGAAGCGTACTTTCCACCTCTTTGTCATTTCCACGGCTGGAAGACCTGAACAATAAGTATTTGCCATCAGCCGTCCACATGGGATCAGTCTGATAAAGAAAACGGTCATTCTTCATCGTGTCGGTCAACATAGTGATAGTATTGCCGGTCGCACTATCTACATAAGTCCGCATTTCCGATGCAGTGCAGTTTCCAAACTGAGCCAATGCGGCTTTACTAAAAGCTAAAAATAATGTAATAGCTAAAAAAGTCTTTCTCATAGCATGTCATTTTTTATCTGATACTACAAATTTATGCATGAGAGAAATTATATCAAATAGAATTTTATCCATTTATATGGTTAATTGTTCACTTTTTAGTTAACTCATAAAAAAAAGTAAGGTAACACCGACAATGCCACCTTACTTTTTTAACGAGTTAATCAAATTTCCTAATTAACCTCATTTCCAAGAACATATTGATATTATCAATTTAATTAATATCCATAATTCTGATAAGCTTTTTTTGCAGCTTCATCCAACAACACACCATTTTCATCTGTCAGCAACTCTATGAAAGTTCTAGAGAATGGTTTCAATGTCATATAATTCTGGAAATTGCCTTTAGCATTTCCTGTTTGACCATTACCACCATTCACATTATCAGAAACATCCCATGAACCTACCGGATAAGTGTTATTAGCCGAATTTGCTCCCATTTGGTTATGCCACTGAATACGCTGAGCTTGAACACCTGCATGGTGAATCACTCCATAGTAGATAAATTCTTCATTGAACTCTCTCGCATATTCATTATATATAAATTCCAGAAAACGTTTTTCCGGAGTATCAGCAACAGGAGTATAATTTTCTAATTTTGATTTTTCGGAAGTTCCATCCCAATATGAAGCATCGACCTTTATTGCATCATAACTATTATTATCTACTTCATACGGCCATTGTTGTGACTCGTTACTTAAATTTTCATGTCCAGGATATAAACGTGCAAGTACTTCATTACGAGTTTCACCAGGTTTAAAGGCTGCACGTCTGCGTAATACATTAATATCTTCAATTGCTTTACCGTATTCTCCCTTACGTCCATAAGCCTCAGCACGCACCAAGTACATTTCAGCAGAACGCATAACCGGAATATCCCGACCTCCACTTTCACTATCCAAAGCACCACGATTAGGATCATCATACTTCATATTTGTAACCTTACCTGTTTTAGAAGTATTCTCCAATCCATAGAAAATTTTACTATCGGCAAACGAATAATCATCATTACCAACAATTTGTGGGCGATAATAATACTTATTGCCATCTTTCACCCATCTGGCAAATACAGGATATGGCTGAGCATTAATAACCTCCACATCAATAGCGGTTTCTTTTGTATTCTCAATCATAGCACGTGAGATATCTCCTGTTCCCATTTTATGTTCTCCCGCCACAGCTTTACGACCTCCCCAAGAAGGACGATTATAAGTAGGCAAAATATGTTCATTGAAATAAGCTGCTTGTTCCTCATTCCAAACATACGTTTTATTTCTTTCATCATTGTAAGCATAATAATCTCCATTTGCACTGGGAGTAGAAGCCCCCGAAGTGTTTATGCCTGTCACATATTCCAAACGGAAAGTTTTTTGATAACGAGAGTCATTTAGTTTATCTGTAAATACATCTATACCAAAATCATCATTACAAAAACCTTGATTTGACTTACCGCCATATTCCCACAAACGACTAGGAATACCATACTTGTCACCTGCATAATCACCGACAAAGAAAGTCAAAGCACGTACACCGTAACGATAGTTATCACCACTTTCTGAAAATACTGCGTTCAAAACATTCTCTGTTGTCTTTTCATTCGAGAAATCACCTAGGTCATGGCGGAACAATTCATGATAATCATCTACCAACGGATGAGCATTAATCACCATATTAGCATAATAAATACAAGAATCCAAATCCGCAGCCCCCTCACCTTTATAAAGCATACCCAAATATGACTTTTCATTGCCATTATCTATCGTTCCATCAGCTCTACGACCATATTCAGGAGTACCATACTCTTTACCTTGATAACGATTCAAATAAATCTTAGCCAATAAATGAGCCGCTGCATATTTTGTTGCACGTCCATATTCAGCTTCACTATATTGCTCTGGCAAATGCTCCACCGCATAACGCAAATCACCAATCAGTTCCTTGAACATGACAGATGCAGGAGTACGCGTATATTGATAATTTGAAGGCAAAGAAGTACTACTTTCCGTTGAAAAATAGACATCACCAAAAACTGTATTCAGCAAATAATACACGTAAGCACGATTAAATAACACCTCAGACAAACGTGCTGCTGCAAAAGAAGGGTCAGAAGCATATTTTCCTAAAGCATCCCCTGAACGAATAGCAGTAATAGCCTTATTACAATTATCGATAATCGGATAGCCATTGATCAAAAATCCAGCCTGCTGCTTTGACTGAAATCCCATAAACTGATTAGCCTGATTTCCTATGAGCCCCGAAGGAGACCACTCAGATATTGCAAACTTATTCAATGACGTCGCACCACTTTTCATAGCACAGTCATGACCTGTTTCCAACATATGCAGACCTTCAGTGTACAACAAAGGAAAACGAACCGAATTATATGAACTCACAATCAATTGATCCAAACCTATTTCAGTATTCAAATAGTCCTGTGTTATGGAAGATACCATTTTTTCTTCCAAGAAACTATCAGAACAACTTGCCAATGCAAGTGCAAATGTACCAGCTAATATATATTTTTTCATTTTCTTCATATTATAAAATCAATACTATCAATTAGAAGCCCAATCTTACTCCCAAAACAAGACTGCGAGTAATACAAGTATTATTAGTTTGTCCACCAATATGATTACCTGCATCCCAACCAGTCAAATCATCCGGATTAATACCAGCTTTAACCAATTCTCCACCAAAAAGGAACGGATTCAATACCTGAGCATATACCTGTGCACTGCTTGCACCACACTTCTTCAACCAACTTTGAGGAACTGTATAAGACAAAGCTATATTCTTTATAAGAACCATATTTCCTTTTGTATAATTTCTTACATAGTCATATTTAGTTTCACGAGTTGCAGTAGTAGGCTGAGCAAACTTTGCATCTGTATTAGTTGGTGACCATGTATCTTTTTCAATTCGACGACCAATAGTCTGGGTCAGACCATAATAAGTATTACCAAATCGAAAATAAGTAAAGAAGCTCAAATTCCAGTTCTTATAGGTAAATGAATTATTGATACCGCCTGTCCATTTAGGAGATTTATTATAAATTTTCTTATCATTATCATCAAATTTACCAAATCCATTATCCATATAGGAAACAACTTCACCTGTTTTATTACCTGCAGCATCTTTTATTTCTACAGTCTTTGATCCTTCTGTACCTTGTGGAACTTCAACTAATGGTTGATCCACAATCTTATATTGTCCAGGAAGGAAAGTCAATCCCAAAGAACGATAAACATCCATCAAATGATTATCCTCCTGAGTATTTTGCCAAATGCGGTCATACTGGAAATCATAAAAACTATTCAAAGGCTCACCCACCATCCAAGGACCTGTTGAATCATACGTAGCACCACCGGCCAATTCTTTAATTTTTTCATTATTCAAAGAGAAAGTCCAATCCGTTTGCCATGTGAAGTCTTTTGTTTTAACATTTACAGTTGACAACGAAACTTCAAAACCTCTATTTTCTGTCTTACCTACATTATTCAAGATTTGTGCATAACCGGTAATTACCGGAATCGACTGATTCATCAGCAAATCAGAAGTCTTAGCAATATAATATTCAACACTACCACTAATACGATTCTCCAAGACTCCAAAATCAACACCAACATTTAAAGATGAAGTTTTTTCCCAACCTAAAGAATAGTTAGGCATAATATTAGTCTTTGTACCAATAGTATTCGACGAAACATTGCCCACTCCAAATGGGATGCTAGCATAGGTAGAAGTAACAGAACCTGCTGTTTGATAAGGATTAACAGCAGAGTTACCTGTAACACCATATCCTACACGAAGTTTTAATTGGTTAATCCAATTAATTTGCTGTATCCATTTCTCTTGTTCCATACGCCATGCCAATGCAGCAGAAGGAAAGAAATCCCATTTGTTTCCAGCAGCCAACATAGAAGCGCCATCAAATCGTCCGGTAACAGTCAACAAATATTTATCCATCAATCCATAATTCACACGTGCCATATAAGAAGCTCTTGACCAAGTAGAAAAATTGGAGCCTGGAGCATATTTTGCATTATTCGATGCACCAATATTATACCACAAAGAAGAAGGAAATGTGATTTCATATCCACGCATGTTCAACCCTTCAGTACGATAACGTTCAGCTGATTGCAACAAAGTAATATTTACCGAATGAATATCTTTTATTGTTTTATTGATATACAGCAAGTTTTCCAATGTCCATGACAACTTCTGACTGTGCTCATTATTGGCTACATTAGGAGCCATTGCAGGATTTTTAAAAGGATTAGTATATCCCTCACCATAATAACTACCCACACGGGAGTTACGATATTGAGCGCCTAAATTCGTACGCCATTTTACACCTTTCAAAGGTTCCCAAAATTGTCCAAAATCCAATTCTGCATAAGAAGAGAAGTTCACGCCATAATAACGTGTTTCATTCCAAGCATCATCTATATTTCTCAAAGGATTATGATAAGCCTGATCATCGGCACTTGCAACCTCCAGTATAGAACCATCTTCATTATAAGCCGGTACCCATGGCATCATACCCATAGCCAAACCATAAGAGTCTTTTGCTCCTGTATTACTTGTATTACTTACAATACCATAATTTTTAATAGAATGAGTAGCATTCAATCCCATTCCCACTTTCAACCATTTAGTCGGAATAATTTCACCGTTTATATTGGCTGTATAACGTTTGAAATCTTGGTCTTTCATAGGTACTTTCTGATCCAAATATCCCAATGATACATACAATTTGGAAGTTTCCGTTCCTGCTGAAAGAGAAATCTGATGATTATGAGTAAATGCTGTACGTGTCACCAATTCGCCCCAATCAGTTGTTTCTAATTGTGAAGGATCATAAGAATAAGTTCCATCAGCATTTTGCTGATATACTTTTTCCAATCGTTTATCCATATATGACATATTGTTGGGATTCAGCCATAAAGCTTTATCACGCTCAGGATCAGGGTTGTCACCATATCTACCATTATAAGTACCACCCGTAATAGCTGACTGACGATTATAATCCAACAATTGACCAGAATTCATATAATCAGTTGTTGAATCCAAGAAACCAAAACTAAATGAGCCATCATAATTAATAGTAGTTCTACCCGTTTTACCTTTTTTGGTTGTCACCAAGATAACACCATTAGCACCACGAGAGCCATAAATAGCGGTAGCAGAAGCATCTTTCAAAATTTCCATAGATTCAATATCACTCGGATTAACATCAGCAATCGAACCTGCTGACATAGGTATTCCGTCAATAACATATAAAGGATTATTATCCGCAGTTAAAGAACGATTACCACGAATACGAATATCGCCCAACTCACCAGGACGATTATTAGACGTAATATCCACACCTGTCACACGTCCTTGCATAGCCTGCAAAGCATTTTGAACAGGACGATCCTCTATAACCTTACTCGTAACACGTGCCATAGCACCAGTCACATCACTTTTTTTCTGAACACCATAACCAACCACTACCACTTCATCCAGTGTTTCGGTATCCTCCTCCAAGATTATTTTAACGGTAGATTGTCCTTTCACTTGGATATCTACGGTCTTGTACCCCACAAAACTTACTTGGATCGTTCCATTATCAGGAACATTCTGAAGTGTGAACTTACCATCAAAGTCGGTAATTGTACCATTGGTAGTACCTTTCACCACCACACTGGCACCGATTACAGACTCACCTGTTTTGTCAAGGACAGTACCCGAAACGGTTTTGCTCTGTGCAAAGGCCCCTACAGCCAATACGGATAACAAAGCAACGAAGAAAAGCCGCTGGAACTTCTCCAAACGACGTAACAGACTTGAATTCTTTCTGTCTTTCATACTTTAATTATTAAGTTAAACAAAAGTTAACTTGATATATAAAGTTGAAAGTATCAAAAAAAGCCCATTTCATCGAATTTTATAATATAGATGATACAATAATAGAGAATATAAAGTGCTCTTATTGCTGTTGGGAAAAAAAACTCTTTTAGTTAGTATTTATGAAATATTTCACTTTGCTCTCAAATTTATATGGAGTAGTTTATATCCTGACTTAAACTTAAAAAATATCCCCAAAAAGCAAGTGTACTTTATTAGCTGTCTAAGTGCATTTGCTTGATTTATGAACCACACTTACTTTTTAAGGTAATACAATAATAACATTTACATGATATGAAAGACATTTATGCATATATAATAACATTGACTATTTAAGCAATTGATCGAAGATTTCTCTAAAAACTTTATCGGCGTGCTCTTGCATTATTCGTATATAATTAAATATAGGACGATTGTTTTTCATACTATGACCAATACAATATTCTATTTTTTCTATTTCGATACCTATATCATAACCATGTTGTGCAAATGTTTTTCTTGCAGAATAATATGAAACCTTTCTATTTATGCCTGCCAGATCAGTCACCTTCCCTATATGTCTAAAAACCAAACTATATACTTTTTCATAAGATTCATATTTGCCAAAAACTAATTTCCCATTTTCAGAAATATATCGTTCAATAATTGTCTGTGCTTCTGGCTGGATAGTGAAAGCTATTTCATTTTCATTTTTTTTGCTATTACGGGTTTTATGTCTTATATATCTCATACAGTTTCCTTTAGTGAAATCATACTCCATTAGGTCTCTTAGATTAATGCCACCTAAATAATAAGTTAACATAAATATATCTCGAGCCATGATATGCACAGACTTGAATAATTTCACATCACGTATTTTTTTTAATTCATCAACGGACAGATCTAGTTCTCTGATATTACTAACTGGCATTTTAAATAAAACAAAAGGATGAACTAAATAAGTTACATAATTCATTTTCCTGGCATAGTTCAATATTACTTTTATTAAAGTGAGGTAAATTCTGATAGAAGTTTCTTTTAATCCTTCAGCCTTCATTACATCAGCGAAACTTTGTATATGTGTCGGACTGAGTTGTACCAAAGGAAAATCACCTTTCATATGTTTAAGGAACTTTGCACAAGCTATATTATATAATTTATGTGATTTTTTACGATCGTCTGCTTCCATCATTGAAAGATATTCTTTCACTACCGTATTAAAGGTTATTCCTTTTTTTTGTTGTTCCCGAGTTATAACATGTATCAATTCAGTGCATGAAATATTCGACTGATAATGAATAGACGAAAGAATCTCTTCGTATTCATTAATCAACTTGCGCAAACAAGCATTTATATTAGCTGCATTTTCATGTTTTACTACTCGTCCATTTTTCATTTGATTTGCAGAATCCAAAATGAATTGAGTTGAAATATATCTCGTTTGTGAACGATGAGCCACTGCGATCCTGACTCTATGTCTACCGTTAGATAATTTTTTAGCAGGTACAATTACTATTGAAAGATTAGCCATATTCAAATTTTAGTTTATACGTTTTACAATACAATATTAAAGTAACAATCAGAAATAAAAGCACTCTTGTATAACAAAAATGCTCTTGAAACTATCCATTTTGAGATTGTTCACAGAAGTTTGTACTATTTTTCAGTTGAAAAGACGGGAAATTCCATGCTTTTGTACAATCCTACATTGGCTTTTTTAATATTCGTGCATATATTTGCAACACTTTTTCACAGGTAGGAGACCTATTTCTCCTGAGAGAATAGAAAACTAACTTTTGTTTAACTTAATAATTAAAGTATGAAAGACAGAAAGAATTCAAGTCTGTTACGTCGTTTGGAGAAGTTCCAGCGGCTTTTCTTCGTTGCTTTGTTATCCGTATTGGCTGTAGGGGCCTTTGCACAGAGCAAAACCGTTTCGGGTACTGTCCTTGACAAAACAGGTGAGTCTGTAATCGGTGCCAGTGTGGTGGTGAAAGGTACTACCAATGGTACAATTACCGACTTTGATGGTAAGTTCACACTTCAGAATGTTCCTGATAATGGAACGATCCAAGTAAGTTTTGTGGGGTACAAGACCGTAGATATCCAAGTGAAAGGACAATCTACCGTTAAAATAATCTTGGAGGAGGATACCGAAACACTGGATGAAGTGGTAGTGGTTGGTTATGGTGTTCAGAAAAAAAGTGATGTGACTGGTGCTATGGCACGTGTGGGTTCTGAAGAATTGAATACAAGACCTGTGAACAATGCTTTTGAAGCCTTACAAGGCAAAGCTGCCGGTGTAGATATCACCTCAAGTGAACGTCCGGGTACTGTAGGATCAATCCGTATTCGTGGTAACCGATCTATCAGCGCATCATCAGACCCTCTGTATGTAGTAGATGGAGTGCCCTTGAGTGCTGGAGGAATTGAAACGATCAATCCGCGTGACATAGAATCCATTGATATCTTAAAGGATGCCTCTTCTACAGCTATTTACGGTTCTCGTGGTGCCAATGGTGTCATATTGATAACCACCAAACGCGGTAAAGCAGGTAGACTCGCTTTAAACTACTCAGGTTCTGTCACATTAGAAACCCTAAAAGACAAATCACCTGCCATGAGTGCAAGCGATTATATTACCTGGCGCCGTTGGGCTTATTATAACTCAGATCCGGTAAACAATCCTCGCGGTGACCAACCTAACTACGATAAAGACCAAATTTATTTCGCAGCATCAGGTGATCCCGCAGCTTTGGCTAATGTAAATAAAGGTTGGAATAACGGTACTTGGGATGGAAGTAGAGTAACAGATACCGACTGGGCAGACATAGTGACCCAAACAGGTATCACACATGAACATACCATCAGTGGTAGTGGCGGTAACGAAACTGCACAAGCTTTCTTCTCTATTGGTTATCTAAATAATCAAGGTACTCAGAAAGGACAGGAATATGAACGTTATAATTTCTCAATGTCTGTCGATTTACAAGTAAAACCTTGGTTTAAAATGGGCGGATCTATCAACGGTTCATGGGCGGTTCAAGACTATGGTTATTCCCGTACCGGACAATCTTCAGGCTCGGGCCCTGTTGATATATATAGCGCGGCAAAAGCTATTCCACGCTTTGGTGTTCCTTATGATGAAGAAGGCAATATCATTACCAACCCCTGTGGCTCCACCACCAATGTCTATACTGTGATTGACGAATGGAATAAGTCAACCGATAACCGCCAAACTTTCCGTGCACTAGGCAGCTTTTACGGACAATTTGATTTTGGAAAAATATGGGCACCACTAGAGGGACTAAGCTATAAAATCTCTTTCGGTCCTGATTTCCGCCACTATCGTCAAGGTATTTTTATCAGCAAAGACTCTGCCGTGAAAATGGGCTCAAAAAACTATGCTAAATAACGTGAGTTCGAAATAAAATCAAAAAATAGCAAGTTGTCCGTCATTGACAAACTTTACGTCAATGGCGGGCTTCTTTTCAAAAAAGCAGTATGCCGCGATAGCCGACAAGGAGTTGGCTATAAAGTTACTGAATGAACGATGTCTTGAGTGTTCAATCTGTGCGATGTTCTTCAGTTCGTCATTGACCGTTTCAATCAAGGCTCTTTTTCTTAGCAAAATCTTGTCGGCAATACTCATCAGTGAGTTCCTCATATTATTTTTAACTTTAGTAACAAGTTGTATGCCATTAAGGAAAAGGTTTTCAAACAGAGCCTGACCTATATATCCCTTGTCTGCACATAGTTTTCCTTTGATGTTTTCCAGAAACCTACCCTGTTTCAACGGTTCCCGGTCATCCACGTTTCCAGGCGTGAACATGAAATTGAGGATTTCACCCTTGTCATTGATTATCAGATGCAGCTTGAATCCGAAGAACCATCCCATAGAACATCTTCCACGCTCGGCAAGCCCTTCAAATGTCTTATGAATCAAGATTCTTTGGTTACGACATACACATAAGGGAGTGGAATCAACGAAACTGATGCCGGTACAAGTTCCCAGCAGTACTCTTTTGATGAATATGGTCATGGGAAGCAATACTTCCTTCTCCAGTTCCACAAAACGGTTATAAGAAACCTGACGAGGAAAAAGGTGTTTCAGATGTTTACAGACATACTCCTTGTAGTAATGCTTGAAACAACGGAAACCACCGGAGTGAAACAGGATTAGAATAACCATAATCTCTGCATCACTCATACGGTTGGGTTTGTTACGATGCATGGTCTTCATATCCTTAATCATATATTTTTCCTGTTGCAATGTAAATTCCTTGCAAAAATCATCGGCCATACAATAAATCTCTGTAACTTTAGACTCTGGAAACATAGTGGTAATCGTTTAAATGTTATAATTCAGCACTATAAATTTAATACTTTTATCGCTATGTTTCTAATTATAAGTGAAATATATTTATTCTTATTTCGAACTCACGTTAAATATGCAACAGATCGTTACTTGTCATGGACACTGGATAATCAGATCAACTATAACAAGACATTTGGCAAACATAACTTAGGCGTAACCTTATTGCAATCAGCTTCCAAATATAATAAAGAAAGTGGTTCCGAAAGTGCTAACGCCATTCCTAATGAGAATTTTGAATGGTACAACATGGGCAGTGTAGACATTACAGATGCAGCAACTTATGGTGCTGGTATGAGTACCGGTATGTCTGAAAATCAGCTGGCATCATACATGGCACGTATAAACTACGCATACAACGACCGTTATTTATTGACTGTATCCGGACGTTATGACGGTTCTTCTGTATTAGCAGACGGACACAAATGGAGTTTCTTCCCTTCTGCCGCCTTGGGCTGGCGCATTGACCAAGAAGACTTCATGAAAGATATTTCTTGGATAAACCAGTTAAAGCTTCGTTTCGGTTTGGGAACAACAGGTAACTCAGCTGTAAGTGCATATTCTACATTAGGTAATATCCAGTCATTCTATGTACCTTTTGGCTCTACTCTAACACCTGCTTATGCTACAAATGAACCTTATTACACTTCTTCTCAAGTAAAAATGGCAAATAAAGATTTAGGTTGGGAAAAGACAACACAATATAACTATGGTGTAGATTTCAGTTTCTTGAATGGACGTATCAGCGGTTCAATGGATATTTATCACTCTAACACCAATGACTTATTATTAAGCATGACTATTCCAACCTTAACCGGCTTTAATTCTACTTATGCCAATGTAGGTAAAACAAAAAACTTCGGTGTTGACTTATCTCTGAACTTGGTTCCCATACAAACCAAAGACTTTGAATGGAGTTCCACTATCAATGCAGCCTATCAAAAAGATGAAATCGTAGAACTTGCCAACGGCAAGCAGGATGACATTTCCAATGCCTGGTTCATTGGTGAGTCAATCAATGTTTTCTATGGTACTGCCAGCGATGGTCTGTGGCAGGAAAGTGATGCGGCAGAAATGGCTAAATTCAATGCCAACGGACATAAATTTGAAGCAGGTATGGTTAAACCAGTTGATCAGGATGGTAACTATATTATAGACAGTAATGACCGTATTATTCTTGGCAACAAAAATCCTAAATGGGTACTGGGATGGAGCAATACATTCAACTATAAAGGTCTTGAACTAGGTATCGAGCTAAACGGACGATTTGGTTATATGGTTGATACGGGTGGTGAAGGCCAATACGGTATGTACAACCAACGTGAAATAAGCTATTGGACTCCGGACAACACTGGTGCTGATTATCAAAAACCGATTTACAGTACAGCAGGTGGTGATGCTTATTCAAGTCTGCTAGGCTTTAAAGATGCCTCATTCATCAAGATCCGTAACATTTCTTTAGGTTATAACTTCAATTCCAAAGCATTAAAGAACATCGGAATCAGTTCTCTTAAATTATATGCACAAGCTAAGAATATAGGCAACCTCTATTCTTCAGTAGATTTTATGGATCTGGACTTAGGCACTACTTATTACAATAGAGGCTTTACTTTCGGTTTACAAGTTGGTTTCTAATTTGATAATAACACATTAAACTGTTTTTAAAATGAAAAATTTAAAATATACATTATTCACAGCTGCCCTGTCTGTCGCAATGACTGCCGGTTTCAGTTCTTGTAGCGATAGTTTCCTAGATGAAAAAAACAAGTCATCCTATACCACTGATTATTTCAAAACGTCACAGGGCATTCAAGATCTGGCTACCGCACTGTACGGTAACATCCGTTGGCATTTCGGTTATGAATGGGCGTATGGTATTACCCTTTACGGCACTGATGAATTCACAAACGGCTCTGACCTGACGGCAGAACCATGGAACACTTATGACAGCCGTCTGAACCCATTGGACTGTACAAAAGCAAACGGAGCGGCCAACAATAACTGTCCGGGTATATCAGCTCTTTGGGATCAGATGTATTACGGCATCGCTTCTGCCAATCAAGTTATCGCATCAGCTGACTATGTTACTGATGCGGAAGTCCGTGAAAAATGCTTGGGTGAAGCTTATTTCCTACGTGGATATAACTACTATCGTCTTTTCGCACAATATGGTGGTGTGGTTCTGCAAACCCAAGTTACTGAAGGTGTGGTCAGAACCTTTACTCGCGCTTCTGCAGAAGAAACATTAAACCAAGTGATTGATGACTTGCAGAACGCTTACGACAAACTGCCTACAGACAGATGGCGTGGTACAGGTACATGGACTAAATACACAGCAGCACACTTCCTGGCAAAAGCTTTGCTGTACCGTCAGTCTGAACGTTGCAGCGACTGGAACTCAAGTTATCCTGCTGATGCTGATTTGAAAAAAGCGATTACGTTATGCGATGAAGTCATCTCAAAATGTCCGTTAGAAAGTGATTATAATAACCTTTACGCCAAATGGACCGGTATAGACTGCAAAGCCGAGGAGTCTAATGAAATATTAATGTCATGCCAACACACTTCTTCGGCAACCGGACGTTTCGGAAACCGTACTTATAGTTACTTCAACCCACAATTCTCCAACTTCTCCGGTGGTTGGACACAACGTGGCCAATATATTGGTGGTATGGACTTCCAACGTTGCCGCCCTACAGAATACGCTTATGCTATCTTTGACAATGTGAATGACTCACGTATGTGGAAAACATTCAAAACTGTCTACGGATTGAATAATATTGCATCGAAAGCAGATGATGTAGTGGCTACAAACGGTATTACAGCCGATCAGGTTCCAACACTAGGCGACCAAGGCATCATCTTTATTCTTAATAAAAAAAGTGACAACCGTTTTAAAGACGCCACAAACTCCGATTATGGAACAGTAGGTCGTGGTGGTATAGCCCACTCCTTTGTAAACCCCGAAACAAATAAATGGGTGCCGAATGTGTTCCCTGTATATGCCGGTGGTCAATATGTATTGAACACCTATGGTGTTAGCGGAAATCCAGCACAGTCCAATGTCTTCTGTGGTATCAATAAAACTGATGACGGCTCGCGTACAGCAGAAAAAGGGGACGCACATCGTGATGTCATTATGGCCCGTACAGGCGAAACTTATCTGATAAAAGCGGAAGCTCAAGTACGTTCCGGTAACTTCCAGGATGCTATCTCTACCATCAACCAGCTCCGTGCACGTGCCGAATGGAAAAATGGTGAAGATCGCGAATACTACACCGATGGTTCTATGGCTTTCTTGAAAAGCGCAGGTGGTGACGAAGATAATTCAACCGCACTAAGCACTTTAGGTAAATGCAAAGATGCCAATGGTACCAAAATCAATAACACAGAGGCATTCAAGGCTTCTTTCCTTCAAAAGAACACTTACTATCTTTCAACTGGTATAGAACGCACTACAGATGCTTCCAGTCTGCAAATTTCAAGTTATTCATCATTACCGGCCGAGGATGAAGCTATTCTATCAGCTATGGGCGTAAATGGGGACAAAGACCGTTTGATCAATTTCATTTTAAACGAACGTACCCGCGAATGCCTAGGTGAATGGAACCGCTGGGAAGAATTAAGCCGTACCAAGACTTTGGTTCAACGTGCTAAATTATTCAATCCGGAAGCAGCTGCCAATATAGCAGACAAACATTTGCTTCGTCCTATTCCACAAACATTCTTAGACCAACTTCAACATGAAGACGGTACGAATTTAAGTGATGAAGAAAAAGCCGCAATGCAGAATCCAGGCTATTAACAGACTAGATTTTTGCAGTCAATAATTAATAAGGGGAGTGCCGGATTCAGTACTCCCCTATTTTCCACACCATAAATACTTATTTTATAATGAAAAAAATCGGTCGGTTTATATGCTTCACTACACTATTCTTGTTAATAGCGGGATGCAAACAACAAAAAACTATACGCTATGAACTTGTAGATGGCAATCCACAAATAGATTACATAGATTTCCTGAACGACACGCTATGCCGATTTGTCGCACCAGGACCATTGGTTCTGACAAGCCACTACACAAAAGAAGGAGATATTTATATAATACAAATCAACGATATAGTGAGCGCACGACTATATAAAACAGAAGAAGGAAAGCTACGAGGTGAGGCTCCTTTTTTTGAAGGAATATGGATTATAAAAGAAAAGTGATATCAACAAGTTCTGTACAGTTCATTCACTCATTTCTTTTCATATAAAGAATCTATCTGTCAGCCCCCCAAAAAAACAATAACTAAAATCCAATACAAATCCAACAAGATGAATAAAGATTGTTATCCGTATATGGAAAAAGAACAGAAAGAATATGAACAATATTCCATGTAAATGAATAAAATTCCATAGGTAAGATACCTTCTTCGTCTATATTTGCACAAATCAAAAATCAAAGATACTATGGAACTATTACCAACAATCAGAAAAAGCATAATTGCATTCGTTCTGCTACCCGCACTTCTATATGCAGGTATCCCTCCCACCCTACAAAGCGATGCCTCACAAAGAATGACCAAAGATATCATGAACCGTGCTTACATCACCCCCAAACGTATTGTTACCAAATACGCAGGATGTAAGAATAATCTAATAAAAGACGAACACTATTTGTTAGAGCGTGGAAACGGCCAATCGGAGATGAACAGAAAAAAATGTTGCATAATGACCTCTACTGAAACAGAGAAGGCATCCTTATTACTGGATTTCGGCAGTGAACTGCATGGAGGATTAAAGCTCGTCATGGGTAGTTCCAGCCGTAGGGAGCCTTCTTTGGTAAGGATACGTTTCGGAGAATCTGTTGGAGAAGCCAACAGTACCACTTCAAATACCGAATGGAAAGTGGGATTTTCAACAGACGATCATGCCAAACGTGATATCATCATGGAAATTCCCCGTGACGGCATGATTGAAATAGGCAATACCGGTTTCCGCTTTGTCCGTCTCGACTTGCTGCAAAACAACGCTACTATCTCTTTAAAAGAAATTTCAGCTATCCTGCGCTACCGTGATATTCCCTATCTGGGGTCTTTTGAATGCAACGACCAACGTTTAAACAAAATATGGATTACCGGAGCCTATACTGTCCACTTGAACATGCAGGAGTTTTTATGGGATGGCATCAAACGTGACCGGGTAGTCTGGCTGGGCGATATGCATCCTGAATTAATGACCATCAGCCGTGTTTTCGGATACAATGAGGTGATTCCCAACAGTCTGGACCTGGCCTGCAAACAATTTCCTTTACCCGATTGGATGAATGGCATGAGTGCATACAGCCTATGGTATCTGATCAACCAATATGAATGGTATCACCAGACCGGAGATATTGATTTTTTAAAGAAACATTCCGACTATATCAGCGGATTAATCCATCTGATAAACGGAAAAGTGGATGATGCGGGAAATGAAACGTTAGCACCTGCCCGCTTTTTGGACTGGCCATCCAGCGGAAATAAAGCCGGAGTTGAGGCAGGCTATCGCGCACTGATCGTATGGGCCATGCAAGATGCGCATCAATTGTCTTTAAAACTTGGCAACACCTCTGATGCTCAATTATGTCTGGACATTATCAACCGGATGAAAAAAAAGATATTACCTCACAACAATCTGAAACAGGCAGCTTCATTAATGGCCATCACCGGATTGATGGATCCCCAACAGGCTTGCGATGAAGTTGTCTCTGTAGGCGGTGGAAAAGGTTTTTCCACTTTTTACGGGTATTATATGCTGGAAGCATTAGCCAAAGCAGGTGAGTATGAGAAAGCAATAGATATCATTAAAACTTTCTGGGGAGCCATGCTGGATTTGGGAGCAACCACGTTTTGGGAAGATTTCAATCTGGACTGGATTCCTAATGCCGCTCCTATAGACGAACCTGTTCCAGCCGGGAAAAAAGACATACATGGCGATTTCGGTGCCTATTGCTATCCCGGATTCCGTCACAGCCTTTGCCATGGGTGGTCTTCAGGACCTACCACATGGCTGTCAGATCATGTATTAGGTATAAAAATCGTGGACGTGGAACGCAAGCAGATCAGTATTGAGCCACACTTGGGTAAATTAGAATGGGCCAAAGGTACTTATCCCACCCCTTGGGGCGTGATAGAAGTCAGCCACGAGAAGAAAGCCGATGGTAAAATCGCAACCAAAGTAAAACTTCCGAAAGGTGTAAGACAAATTTAATTATAAAAAATCGTTATCAAACTTCTATAAAAACTGGATCTTATGAAAAACATAATGATATGGATTATGCTCCTCTTGAGTATAACTTATACTGACGCCCAAAATGGAAAATCTCCTAGAAAAGACTATGCCAAATTAGCTAATTATGATGAAAGTAAGGTTCCGCAATATACCTTACCTTCCGTATTAATGTGCCACGACGGAGAAATGGTTCAGACCAAGGAACAATGGGAGCAAAAACGCCGCCCCGAAATTTTAAACCTGTTCACGACTTATATGTTTGGCAAAGCACCTGTATTAAAACACAAACTGCCTTGTACAGTCAGTCGGATCAATGAAAAAGCTCTGAACGGACGTGCCACCCGGAAAGAAATAACCATCCAATTAACAGACGATCCACAGGGGCCCCACATCGACTTGCAACTGTATCTTCCTAATCATGTATCAGGAAAAATTCCGGTTTTTCTAGGCATCAGCTTCATGCCCAATTACACGATATATGATGATCCCGATTTATCTGTCCCCGAAATAACAGATGAAAAAATGAAGAAAAGATCTTTCAGGGGATCAATGGACAAATCCTGGCAGCTTGATAAAATTTTGGAACACGGATATGGTCTGGCCACTTTCTGTTATAATGATGTGGATCCCGATTTTGACGATGACTTCCAAAATGGTGTGCATCCTTATTATTACGAGAAAGGGCAGAATTTCCCAGATCCGGATCAATGGGGTTCCATTGCAGCTTGGGCATGGGGCATGAGCCGTGCCATGGATTATCTGGAAACAGACAAAAAAGTGGATGCTAAAAAAGTTGCCGTGATAGGTCATTCTCGTCTTGGCAAAACCGCTGTCTGGGCCGGAGCCTCCGATCCGCGTTTTGCTTTAGTCATATCCGGGAATTCGGGATGTTGTGGAGTTGCCATCTCACGTCGTTGTTTCGGTGAGACTGTAGAAGCTATGAATGTACGTTTTCCTCATTGGTTCTGTGGTAATTACAAACAATTTAATGACAGGGAAAAATACTTACCTTTCGACCAGCACGAACTTGTTGCCCTAATTGCTCCAAGACCTATATATATAGCCAGTGCAGAAGAAGACAACTGGTCCGACCAAAAAGGTGAATTTCTAGGAGGTAAAGGAGCTGAACCTGTATATGCCCTCTATGGTTTGGGCGGAATAGGTTGTGAAGAAATGCCTCCCGTAGATACACCCTACATGAATGGCCCTATCGCATACCACAATCGCAAAGGACCTCATGCTGTTCTTCCATACGATTGGGAACAATTCCTTCGCTTTGCTGACAAATATTTTAAAAACAAATAATTAATATATAAATCAATGATGAAAAACAAGAACCTACTTATAGGATTATGCTCAGTACCACTATTGCTTAGCATATCAACAAGCATGACAGCCCAAGACTTGCGTGAACGTACATATTATTACGAAATACTAGAACCACGCCATGAGCCCAAACCGGAAATCAAAGGTTTTGCAACAGAAAGAATAAAAGAAAACTTAGACAGAGGATTAACGGCCACTCCATCTGCAAACGGGAAAGGTATCTACCTCAGTTGGAGACTATTGGAACAAGATGGAACTGACACTTCCTTCCACCTCTACCGTTCTGCAAACGGCAAGACACAGCGTTTATCAAAAAATCCAATTAAAAACACCTGTGACTTTGTTGACCAGACTCCCGTTTCTGGAAAAGCAACCTATTGGATCTGTGCATTAGATAAAAAGAAAAAAGTAATTGACACATCTTCCAAATTGGATGTGGACTGTTCTTTATTGAGAAACTATCAGTCCATTAAATTGAACCGTAATATAAAAGCAGGCAAAATAGCCGTTGCTGATTTGAACGGGGATGGCATTTACGATTATATCATCCGCACCCCGGAAAAAAATGTGGATCCCGGAATGCCCGGTACTTTGGATGGTTCAACTTATCAAATTGAGGCTTATTTAAGTGACGGCACTTTTTTATGGTCTAAAGATTTAGGACAAGGTATCGAGCCCGGTGTTTGGTACTCCCCTTTCATCGCATACGACTTCAATGGAGATGGCAAAGCAGAAATTGCCTTAAAAACAGCTTCGGAAACAACCCAACGAAATGAAAAAGGACGGGTAGATTCCGGTGAGGAGTATCTAAGTGTATGGGATGGAATGACCGGAAAAGAAATTGCCCGCGTGGACTGGCCTGAACGGAATGACAGGTATGGAAATCTGGTCCGGCAGAACCGTAACCAAATAGGAATGGCCTATCTGGACGGCAAGACCCCTTATATATTGGCATGTCGTGGCACTTACAAACTGATGACTGTAGATGCATGGCAGCTGAAAGATAACAAACTGGAACGTGCATGGCGATGGGACGGCGATGAAGAAAATCCCGTAGTAAGAAGCATGGGTTCCCATAATATGGTATGTGGTGATGTGGATGAAGATGGAAAAGATGAAATTCTGTTAGGCTCATGCATGCTTGATGATAACGGGACTTTACTATGGTCTACCGGACTAGGACACCCTGATAAAATCTATCTGACTGATATCGACCCGGATCGTCCGGGTATGGAAGTGTTCCTTTGTCTGGAACCTTGGCACGAGAACGGACGTGGCGTTTGTGTTGTGGATGCCAGAACAGGACAACCGGTATGGAATATCGGTCATAAGACATTCCATGTAGGCGATGGGATGGTTGCTGATTTTGATCCGGTCCACAAAGGTCTGGAATGTTTTGCCAGCGAAGACCGTAAAGGAGGCAGCACAGACAAATATCTACTTTCGGCTGACGGTAAACCTTTAGGTAAAAATGAGGAAGTGCCCTCCTGCCGTAATTGGGCTTGGTGGGACGGTGACTTATTGCGCGAAACATTCAAAGGGGACGATAACCGATGGGGGGCAAGTTCCTCTTCAAACGGTCGTTCACTAAGTATTGTAAAATGGAAAGGAGAAACACTGACACAAGGAATTGAAGGTGATATCTTAATGATTGCAGACTTATATGGAGACTGGCGTGAAGAAATAATCACCGCATTGCCCGGTGAAATACGTATCTACACAACCAATCTTCCGGCAAAAGACCGTCGCACCACATTGATGCAAGACGGAATATATAGAAGTTATGTAGCTCATCGTTCCATGGGATATCCACAAGCTCCTGTTCCCTCCTATTATTTAGGAGAATAATATTAAGATTAGCATGAAGGATTCCTCTAAAAACTGTAACGGATATCCTTTTGCTGTAGGGGCGCTTTGATGCGCCCTTATGCATATAAGACTCAAACCTAATCATAAACATCATGCAAAAGATACTATTACTCATTGCTTCCCTTTTTTATTTCAACTTTATACTCGCAGAAAATGAAATAAAATCCTGGCAAGGCATTCATGAAACACCCCTTTCCCGTCTAGAACAACAATTTGCAGAACCTCCTGTGGAATTTGCCAACCACGTAATATGGGGTTGGGAAGGGAAAATGGATAAAAAGACTATTTGCAATGACTTGGATTCTATCAAAAAGAAAGGATTCCGTGCCGTAATATTTGAAGCAGGTTACAAACTACCTTTCAAATATCTTTCCGAAGAATGGTTTAAAGCGATTCGTACCGGAGTACTTGAAGCCAAAAAGCGAGGCATGAAAGTCTGGATTATTGATGAAGGAAAATATCCCAGCGGATTTGCAGGAGGAAAATTCTCACAGGAACGTCCCGATTTGAGAATGCAAGCTCTTGTGATAGGTGATACCATACAGATAAAACGGGGAGAAGTAATGACAAACCATAAAATAGCACCGGAAATCATCAGTGCGGTAGCCGTCAGTACATCCGGTGCTCCTAACAGAACTGTAGCAATTAATAATGGTGAAATAAGTTTCAACGCCGGACTGGATGACTGGAAGATCCTATTGGTCAAAAGCGACTTTCGGACGGCCGTAACCCGAGCCGTTAATAATCCCAACGGCGGCAAAGATGCCACTAATTCTCTGTGTGATTATCTGAATCCTGTTGCCGTACAACAATTCATTGATTGGACACATGAACAGTATAAAAAATACCTTGGTAAAGAGCTGGGTACCACCGTACTTGGTTTCCGGGGAGACGAACCCGATTATGCACATTTACCCTGGACTCCTTCCATTGTCCAAACATTCAAAGATACAAAAGGGTATGATCCGACTCCCTATCTGGCCTCCTTTTTTACCACTTCGCCCACCATACAGGAACAAAGGGTAAAAGCCGATTATTGGGATGTCTGGTCCAGCTTGTTCGCCACCCATTTTTTCAAATTACAGGCCGATTGGTGTGCGGCTAATGGAGTAGCCCACATTACCCATCTTAACAAAGAACATGAAATGCCCGCATGTGTTAAAGCTGAAGGAGACTATTTCCGGAATTTAAGTAAAGTTCAAATACCCGGAGTAGATGCAATCTGGAACCAAATATGGCCCGGTACCCTTAATGATTTCCCCAAACTGGCCTCATCTGTAGCTCATGTTTATGGAAAACCTAGAGCATTCAGCGAAAGTTTTGCAGCTTACCACATCTCCCCTACCATTCCCCAAGCCAAATTTGTTGTAGATCATCAGATTGCCCGTGGGATTAACTTCTTTGAATTCATGTTCTGGCCGGCAGGGTCCAAACATCGCAATTGGATGAGTGATCCCGGTATGAAAGGCCTGAATGAATATACGAATCGCACCACTTACCTGATGAGTCAGGGGAAGCCGGGAGCACGAATTGCCATGTATTACCCCACATCTGCTATGTGGCTGGGTAACAATGAAGTTTATAAGGATATCGTCACTCTTACCCAACAGCTGTTAACTCATCAACGAGATTTTGACTACATAAACGATGATGCTTTTACGGAAGCACTGACCATAGGTTCCGGCTATCTGGAAAATAAAAGCGGACAAAGATATGAAACATTGATTATCCCATCATCAGATGTTATTTCCGCATCTGCCTGGAAAGTGATAGAAACATTTTCCTCACGTGGAGGAAAGGTCCTGTTTTGGGGAAGGAAGCCTGCTTCTTTCATTGACAAAAGTTTCACTGCTCCCGGTTCCCTATCAGATTTAACCAATAGCAGGATTGAGCCATCCACCAGATGGACTGCACGTGTAAGCTCTTCCCTTCCGGAACCGGAAATGAAAATCATTTCACCTGCCAATGATTCTATCCGCTACACGCGCAGAGTAATGCCCGATGGCGACCTCTACTTCATATTCAATGAAGGGAATAAAGCTACAGAATTTACAGCAGACTTTGATAAAGTAGGAGTCGCAAAAGAATGGAATGCGACAGATGGCACACTCCAACCGATAAATGCAACAATTGTCAATAACCGTACCCGTCTGACCATTAAACTGGAAGCATGGGAAAGCAAGCTCATATCTATCGGAAAAAATAACAGAGAATATAACATTAAAGAATATGGCGTAAAAGGAAATGGCTATTCGGAGACAGCCACTTTACAACGTATCATTAATGAAGCAGTTCACAATGGAGGTGGAACGATAGTTATTCCTGCCGGGGAGTATCTAAGCGGCGCTCTATTCTTCCCACGTGGTGTAGATTTACGTATAGAAAAAAACGCCAAACTAATCAGCACTGTCGACCCCAATGAATTTCCTGTCATCCCTACCCGTTTTGAAGGTATAGAAAAAAGGTGGCGATGTGCTTTCTTGAATTTCGACCATTCAGACGGAGTTAAAGTTTATGGTGAAGGAGTTATCGATGGTAAAGGAGTAGAATGGAAAAAAATTCCATTCGGAAACTCCGGACGTCCCAGACTGTTATGTTTCACAGATTGCCCGGGAGGTAAGATTTCCGGTTTAAAAATGATAAATCAGGCCTCATGGTGTCTTCATGTACTTTACACAAACGGCTTCACTATAGATGGAATCGATATCCGTGCATTGGAATATATACCCAGTTCCGATGGCATAGATATTGATTCGTCCAATGATATACTGATTACTTCCACCCGCATTGAGGCACATGATGATTGCATCTCCATCAAATCCGGACGAGACGAGGACGGACGCAGAGTAGGACGTCCCAGTGAAAACATTCTGATAGAAAACTGTCATTTTGCATACGGTCATGGTGGAGTGGCTATGGGCAGTGAAATATCAGGCGGCATACGCAATGTGACCATACGTTCCTGCCTGATGGATAACGAAAACTGGAGCCCCTTACGTTTTAAAAGTCAGCCCAGCCGCGGCGGAACTGTGGAAAATATCACTTTTGAAGATATTACCATCAAAGGAGCGCGCAGTATCTTTGATATCAATATGGAATGGCGTATGGTTCCTCCGCTTTCACCTGCACATTATCCGCTGACCTGTTTGCGCAATATCCATTTCAAGAATATAAATGGAGAAGCACAATCAGCAGGAACCATGTATGGTTTTAAAGAGGCTCCATTCGGAAATGATACATTCTTTTTTGAGAATTGCCATATCAAAGCTCAAAAAGGATTAAGCATCTCAAATGTGGCCAATGTTAATTTTAAAGGTTTGGAACTAGAGATAAAAGAAGGAGAAAAGATTTATGAACGGTCTGCAAATAAAGACAAATAACCCAATAAGAACACTGTTAAATAAAAAATACACTCGAAATGCGTACACATGCATAATATTCAAGGAAGATGTACACATTTCCATTGTAGGAAATCCCAGACCATCCTATTTTTGCGCTACCATTAAAACACTAAAACAACATGATGAAGAAAAAATTAATACTATCATTCTTTTTTGTTGCATTAGGTTTTGGAGTTGTAAAAGCACAAGACTTGCCGGACAAAAAAGAAACGTTGAAGACTGTTACAAAAGTCAATGATTACTTCATGAAGAAGTATGCCGATTATCGTACTCCTTCTTTTGTAAAAAATGTAACCCGTCCCAGTAATATCTGGACACGCGGAGTATATTATGAAGGATTAATGGCTCTTTACTCCGTCTATCCACGCGATGACTATTATAAATACGCTGTCGATTGGTCAAATTACCACGAATGGGGATTCCGCAACGGTACCACCACTCGCAATGCTGATGATTACTGTGCCAGCCAGACTTACATTGATTTATATAACATTTGTCCCGATCCGGAAAGAATCCGTAAGGTCAAAGCCAATATAGATATGCTGGTCAACACTCCTCAAGTAAATGATTGGTGGTGGATTGACGCCATCCAAATGGGAATGCCTGTATTTGCCAAACTGGGAAAATTGACCGGAGAACAAAAATATTTCGACAAAATGTGGGATATGTATGAATATACCCGTAACAAACATGGTGAGAATGGCATGTACAACCAAAAAGAAGGTTTGTGGTGGAGAGACCAAGACTTTGATCCCCCTTACAAAGAACCTAACGGTAAGAATTGCTATTGGAGTCGTGGTAATGGATGGGTATATGCAGCACTGGTACGTGTATTGAATGAAATTCCTACTGATGAAAAACATCGCGCCGACTATATCAATGATTTCCTGACCATGAGTAAAGCTATCAAAAATTGCCAACGTACTGATGGTTTTTGGAATGTAAGTATGCATGACGAATCAAACTTCGGAGGTAAAGAAACCAGTGGCACCGCTTTATTTGTATATGGCATGGCATGGGGGGTACGTAACGGACTGTTGGACAGAAAAGAATACCTGCCAGTCTTGTTGAAAGCATGGAATGCTATGGTGAAGGATGCCGTTCACCCTAACGGCTTCCTAGGACTTGTACAAGGAACCGGAAAAGAACCGAAAGACAGTCAACCTGTCACATACGATAAAGTACCCGATTTTGAAGATTTTGGAGTAGGGTGTTTCCTGCTCGCCGGAAGTGAGGTTTACAAATTAAATTAATAATATGATTGGTTAGTGAATCGATTTTTCATAGACTATGATTTAAAGGTTAGATTTAGGTTAAGTAAAAAGGAGCGACTGTGAAGCCGCTCCTTTTTGTTCTATCAATCATACGTTTTCAATCAGTAATAGAAAATACCAATACTCCTGCTGTAGGAATTACCGGCTCTCCTATCAGCACTTTGGCTCCCGAAGGAAGTACGAACTTATAAGGTTTATCTGTATAATTCAGTACAATCCCCATACCATTGCGGTACTCTAAAGTAACACCGTATGGTAAATCCATCACAGGAATATTCAATTGCGCATATAGTTTCTTCAAAATATCTTTCTCCAATAATCCGTCCGTACTATCCACTCCCACGTAAGTAACAGTACCTTTTCCCAACTTACGAGTAGTGACTGCCGGTTTTCCTTCATAAAATTCCTGTGTATAAGTAGCCCATACTTGTGAATCCTTACCCGATTTCAATATCTCTCCCCAAGTATTCCACGTATATTCTTTTCCATCCATCCGTAATTTGCCCGGTTCTTCAAGAAGTAATAAATCATAAAACTCCATTTCATTACCGGTCAGTTCATTTATCATGGAACCGAAAGGAGCTTCGGGTAAACGTCCATGGCGGTCTTTTTGGGCTGTACGGCAAGTTAAGACCAAATTACCACCCTTCTTTACATAATCAGTCCATCTGTCTACCAATGCCTTGTCAGCCAATTGATAAGCCGGAGCTATGATCACAGGATAAGAGGAGAACTCCTTGCTTTCATTGATAAAATCTACGGGCGCGCCAAAAGATTTCAACGTGCGATAATATTTCTCAATATGCCCTAATGTATTCCATGTACGATTTTGCTTCTGGCGCTCAATGCTCCATGAATTTTCATGATTAAAAAGAATGGCAGTACGACGCGCCAAATAATCGGCCGGTTTCACCTCACGAGCTGCAACCTGTCCCCGCAGCTGTCTGATTTCTTTCATGAACTGCTCATATTCACGTCCACCGGGAGTTACCGTTGTTCCGTCTGTACCTACAATGCCGTAGTGATATTGTTCCGTGCCATACAGAGGCTGGCGATAACGATAAGTACAGATAAAGTCGCCTCCACCGGCAAATACGCTCCACATCCATAAACGGATAGCTCCAGGCAGCGGTTGAGGATTGATACTCCCCCAATTCACCTGCCCTGGCTGAAGTTCCATTACTCCATAAGTACCTTGTATGGGTCTGAAAAAGTCATTGGCAAAAGCAATACGCAACGGATTTCCCACTCGATATCCGCGACGGCCGATCCCTTCATTGTCTCCATACACCATATAGCGAGTATAACTTTGAAAATCAAGTGTAGGGCTGCCACCTATATGTCCTTCCTCATAATTAGGAATATAGTTAGTAGTCACCCATTGGTTCTTTGCATATTTTTTAATCAACAAACATTGTTCATTCAAAAAGTCGTTTGTCTGACTGGCAGCAAAACGGCGGTAATCCAAAATCTGATGATGATTCATAAACATCTGGGCAGTTTTAGGAAGAGTTATTTCATCAAAAGAAGAATAAACCTCACTCCAAAAAGCCGTTCCCCAGGCATCATTCAATGCTTTAATGTCATGATGATATTTTTCACGTAAAAAATCCCGGAAAGCCAGTTCGGCTTTCGGATTATAATCAAATTGTACGGCCGGCTCATTATCGAGCTGCCAGCCGATTATTCTGGAATCATTTCCATAATGCTGAGCTAACTTCTCTATCATTTTATAAGCCAGTTCTCTATAAACGGGAGAAGCAAAAGAAGCATGTTGACGTGCTCCGTGATCAAGCACGGTACCATTTTCATTTTTAATCAAAATTTCAGGGTATTTACGGCTCAGCCATACCGGTGGAGTTGCCGTAGAAGTACACATAATGACTTTCAAATCATATTTGGCAGCCAAAGCCACCGCTTTATCCAACCAGGCAAAATCATATTTTCCCTCTTCCGGTTCCAATTGCGCCCAAGCAAATTCCGCGAAATGGGTGAATTCAAAACCCAAATCGTGCATCTGTTTAAAATCTCTCTCCCATTGACTCTCATCCCAATGCTCAGGATAATAATAAGCACCGGTCAAGGTCAAATCCTTGTCTTTAAACCAAGGCTGTTGTGCAAAAAGTCCTCCGGCCAAAGAACAAGCCAAAAGAACGGTCACAAATCGTTTTTTCATGATAAAATAGTAATTTAATAGATTTTCCATTCCCATAATCCGGCTGCACCTTTATCTATGTGCAAACGCAAATAACGTACTTTATCTCCCACCGTCACCACATGAGGTGAACATGCCTTCACCTCTTTTACTCCGGCACAAGGTTGCCAATTAGTACCATCATTGGATTTTTCGAGATGCCAGGCATGACCTTCAGCAGGGTGTACAAAGGCAAATTGACACTCCGTTACCTGCATGGCTTCACCCAAATCCACCATCAGCCAAGGATGATCATCATTTGTTTCTGCCATCCAGCGTGTTCCATTAGACCGGTCGCCTGCATTTCCAGGATGATATATATGTGTGCGTTCCACCTTGACAAGCGAAGTTTTATCGGCCAAAGGACAATTAGGCTGAGTTTCTATTTCAACCTTAGAAGTACGGGGAGAACGTATGCTGGATGCACTGAAAGAAGCTTTCAGCGCCTTATTTTCGCGCTGTTCCTGGCTGACAGCCAAGTAACCAACTCCCTTTTCATCAGGAACAAGTGTCTTTATAGTGCCATCCTCATTAAATTCCATCCGATTGGCATATACTTGGCGGGTAGTTCCTCCGTCACCGTACTCCAGATATACGAAAATATAATCGTCTGTTTCTTCATTATAAAATACATTCCCATGTCCCGGCCCCCAAACATTATCAGCAATGGATGAAAAAAGAAAAATATCATTGCCTTCGGGCTTTTCAAAGCCCGACAAAGGGGACTGCCGGCTCATCATGTAAGCATTTACATAATTCTGATTCCCTCTCAAAGTATAGATGTAATAATAAATACCTTTACGTTTAAACATAACCGGCCCTTCCGAATACCCTTGACGAGCCGTACTCATCACAACAGTATCACCGGTTAAATGCTGCCAATCGTCAGTCATACGGGCAGCCATCCGGCGGCGCCAGAATAAATAAGCAGTTCCATCATCATCCACAAAAGGTTCCCCATCTATATCCGGAGCAATACAAGATTGATCAAACCCATCCAAAGAATGAGAAGACATAGAATTACGTCCGGCAAAAAGGAAAGGACCTTCGGGACGGTCGGACTTCAGCACATAGGTACGTGCATTCTCATCCGGTTTTACAAAAGTGGTATAAAGATAATATTCACCATTCTTCTCCACTACTCTGCCGGGTGCCCAATAACGAAAATATCCCGTCTTTTTCTCTCCTTTGGCATTGACATATTCATGTCCTTTATGCCAATCGAATCCCACAATATGTGATCCATCAAAACTCCAGTTTACAAAATCTTTAGATTTCCATACCACAGGAGTCCCTGCTTGTGACAATCCTTTATCAATATCAGTAGTACCATAAAGATAATAAGTATCACCAAATTTGGATAAAGAAGGATCAGCGATATTATCCGGAATAAGAGGATTGAAGTGATGGATACGAAGCAATTTATCAAGTACAGCCTTCTCTACGGTAAAAGCAGTTCCGTGACGGGTTCCTTTTGGAAAAGATACACGGTCAGACACATCCTCCCATGTCTTTCCATGATCACGACTGCAAACAGCTCCATATTGATGATTACGGTATTTATCAAAATAGACATAAAGAGCATCATCTACAAAAAGTGGCGCAGGTCCCTCACACCAATAATTTCCTGTAATGGAAGGAGAAACGGTAGTAGGAAATCCATCCTCTATCCGTGTTGTCCGTGTTATTCTCAAATTCTTCTCTGCCGGCAACGAGTTTTCATTCTTCACCACCATAATCAAGTCTTTCATCACCGGATCGCGTACAATAGCTGCATCAATCACACTGAAATCGGGATTAAAGAACAGTTTGGTTTCAGAAAATGTATTAAAATCCTTCGTCGTAACATAGTAAATACGATGGTTCAGCCCTTTCTCACTCTCAATGACCGGCACTTCCTTATGACGTCCGGGAATGGTCGTTGCCCAAAAAATATAATAAGTTTGCGAAGGTTCATCATAAAACAATTCAGGTGCCCAGCAATTATGTGCAGCAGGCTCATGCATCATTACCGGAATAGAACGCTGCTCACTCCAATGGATTAAATCGGGAGAAGAGGCGTAACCTATAATCCGGTCTGTCCAACTGGAAGTCCACACCATGTGAAAAGTTCCGTCCGGCGCCTGACAAATACTAGGGTCACGCATCAGACGATCCTTCCCGACCGTGGGTATCAAGAAAGATTTTCCATGATTCAGAGGAGTCCATGTCAGCCCATCCAAACTATAAGCCAAATGAAGACCGTCCCGACTGTCATTAATGAAATAAGAGAACAAATAAGCCGTATCACCGGCAAATAATCCGGCAACCGTTCCTAACAAGCAGAACAAACTGAATAATCGTTTTTTCATGTATACAATGATTTAATTGTGAGTATACAAAGATAAAAAGAGATTTGGACTTTTTTCTGCACATACAAGGCATATCCATGTAAAATCGTACAAATATATCGCACATTACCCCTATTTTATACGAATTTCCATCTATATGTACTTCTTTCTATTTACATGCAGATGAAAAGACCTTAATTTAGCAACATCAAATTCAAAGTAAAAAGATACTATGAAAAAAACGTTATTGACAATCTGCCTAGTATGGATGTGCTTCTCGTTAAGCGCACAAAAAATTATTGACTTATCCGGGAAATGGTCATTCAGTATAGACCGTCAGGATAATGGAGAAAAGGAAAAATGGTTCAGCCACACTTTGAATGACTTCATCAACCTGCCCGGTTCCATGCCCGAGAAACTGAAAGGTGATGAGGTTACCGCAAAGACCCAATGGACAGGCAGTCTCTATGACAGTTCCTACTATTATAATCCATACATGGAAAAATACCGTAAAGAAGGTAATATTAAATTTCCATTCTTTCTGACTCCCGACAAACATTATGTAGGAGCTGCTTGGTATCAGAAAGAGGTGAATATACCTGCCGACTGGAAAGGTGAACGTATTTTGTTGTTCCTGGAACGTCCCCATATAGAAACAACCGTATGGGTGAACGGACAAAAGACAGGAATGCAGAATAGTCTTTGTGTTCCCCATCAATATGATATAACCCGTTATGTCCGTCCCGGAAAATGTACTATCACCATCCGGGTGGATAATCGTATCAAAGAAATCAATGTCGGACCGGATTCGCACAGCATAACCGACCAGACCCAAGGAAACTGGAACGGCATTGTAGGACGCATCTGTCTGCAAACGACTCCGAAAACATATTTCGATGATATTCAAATATATCCGGAACCGGAACAAAAACTGGCACGTGTCAAAGTCGTCATCAAAGGTACAGGCACTGCAAAAGTAAAATTATCAGCAGAGAGCTTCAATACGGATAAAAAGCATATAGTTCCCGCCATACAACAAGAAATCAAACTTAACAAAGGAGTGACGGAAACAGAAATGGTATTACCTATGGGGAATGATATGCTGCTATGGGATGAATTTCATCCGGCCCTGTACAAACTGAAAGCAGAAGTCACCAATGGGAAAAAAACTGAGATAAAAGAAATACAATTCGGTATGCGCCGATTTGAAATCAAAGGTAAATGGTTTTATGTAAACGGGCGCAAAACCCAGCTTCGCGGAACAGTTGAAAACTGTGACTTCCCGTTGACCGGTTACGCTCCGATGGATGTAGAAAGTTGGGAACGGGTATTCCGTATCTGTCGCAGTTATGGACTGAATCACATGCGTTTCCATTCATTCTGTCCTCCCGAAGCCGCTTTTATGGCTGCCGACCGGGTAGGATTCTATCTGCAACCCGAAGGTCCGAGCTGGCCCAATCATGGTCCCAAATTAGGTTTGGGACAACCTATTGACAAATATCTGATGGACGAAACCATCGCATTAACCAAAGAATATGGCAACTATGCCTCTTATTGCATGTTGGCATGCGGAAACGAACCTAGCGGACGCTGGGTAGAATGGGTGACCAAGTTCGTAGAATATTGGGAAAAGAAGGATCCCAGACATGTATATACCGGAGCATCGGTAGGCAACGGATGGCAATGGCAACCTCGCAACCAATATCATGTAAAGGCTGGGGCACGTGGCCTGACCTGGTCCAAGAAACAACCGTCCACTCAAGACGACTATCGTTTCCAAAATCATCTTGACACCGTGAGACAGCCCTACGTATCCCATGAAACAGGTCAATGGTGCGCTTTCCCCAATTTCAATGAAATACGTAAATATACAGGCGTCAATAAAGCCAAGAACTTCGAGATTTTCAAAGACATTCTGGCTGACAACCACATGAGCGACCAAGCCCATCTATTTATGATGGCCAGCGGAAAGTTGCAAGCCCTTTGTTACAAATATGAAATAGAAAAGACACTCCGCACGCCCGATTATGCCGGTTTCCAATTATTGGCACTGAACGATTATTCGGGTCAGGGAACTGCACTGGTAGGTGTTCTCGATGTTTTCTTTGAAGAAAAAGGATATATCAACTCCGCAGAATGGAGACGTTTCTGCTCACCTACAGTTCCACTGATGCGTACAGATAAATTTGTATATAATAACAAGGAGATTTTAAAGGCGGATATTGAAGTCGCTCATTTTGGTGCCGAGGCATTAAAACAAGCAGAAATTGTATATACGTTAAAAGACGAATATGGCAAAGTATATGCGCAAGGCACATTGGCAACACAAGACATTCCTGTCGGAAATTTAAATCGCACGGGTAGCCTTGAGTTTCCGCTCACTGACATCCAAGAGGCTAAAAAGCTGAATCTGGAAATACGCATTACGGGAACAGAAGCTGTAAATGACTGGAATTTCTGGGTTTATCCCGCCCAAGTGACAATAGCCGAAGGAAAAGTATACACTACCGACACCTTGGATTCGAAAGCCCTGGAAATTCTTCAGCATGGTGGAAATGTGCTTATTACAGCTGCAAGCAAAGTGAGTTATGGTAAAGAAGTGGTTCAGCAATTCACTCCTGTATTCTGGAACACCTCCTGGTTCAAAATGCGTCCTCCTCATACCACAGGTATCTTAGTGAACCCCAAACACCCGTTATTCCGTCAGTTTCCGACAGAATATCACAGCAATTTGCAATGGTGGGAACTGCTGAATCGTACTCAAGTGATGCAATTCACCCACTTTCCACCCGCTTTCCAACCTACGGTTCAAAGTATCGACACTTGGTTTATAAGCCGCAAGATAGGTATGTTATTCGAAGCCAATGTATTAAATGGGAAAGTGCTCATGACAAGCATGGACATTACCTCCCAGCCAGAGAAACGCATTGTAGCTCGTCAGATGCATAAAGCCATTTTGGATTATATGAATTCGGACCAGTTCCGTCCGCAATTTACTGTAACGCCTCAACAAATCAGTGAGTTGTTCACAAAAACAGCCGGTGACATAAAATCTTATACCAATGACTCTCCGGATGAACTAAAACCGAAAATCAATTAATAACAATCTATATCAATCATGAAACAGATAGCCCTATTAGCTCTTGGACTTTTAGCGACATTAGGAGTCGAAGCACAAACTTACAAATTCGATTTT
This sequence comes from Phocaeicola vulgatus ATCC 8482, assembly GCF_000012825.1. Taxonomy (GTDB): domain Bacteria; phylum Bacteroidota; class Bacteroidia; order Bacteroidales; family Bacteroidaceae; genus Phocaeicola; species Phocaeicola vulgatus. The sequence goes on from NC_009614.1 coordinate 288,512, forward strand.
ACCACAGGTAAAAAGACGAAAGACGGTTATACCAAAATAACTCCCGCCGACAGATACTCGGAGGAAAAGGGATACGGATATGACAGACAGCCCTCTCCGGAAGGTAAAAGTACAGCTCCATTCTTTTTCTCTGTTACGGTTCCCGATGGAAACTACCATGTCACAGCCGTGATAGGAAACAAACGCGCTGCCGGAGAAACAACAGTGCGAGGAGAATCACGCCGCCTTTTCTTCGAAAATGTGAAGACAAAAAAAGGGGAGTTAAAATCTTGTACATTCGTGATCAACAAGCGCAACACACATATTTCGGAAAAAGAAAATGTGCGCATCAAACCGCGTGAACGCCAAAAATTGAACTGGGATGACAAACTAACTTTGGAATTCAACGGGGATGCACCCCAATTGTCCGAACTGATTATTGAGAAAGTAAATAATGTACCCACCGTATTCCTATGCGGTAACTCCACGGTAGTAGACCAGGACAATGAACCTTGGGCAAGCTGGGGACAAATGATTCCCCGCTTCTTCAATGACAGCATTTGTTTTGCCAATTATGCAGAATCCGGCGAAAGCGCCAATACTTTTATCGGTGCAGGACGACTGAAAAAGGCATTGACACAAATGAAACCCGGAGATTATATTTTTATGGAATTCGGTCACAACGACCAAAAGCAAAAAGGTCCCGGTAAAGGAGCTTATTATTCATTTATGACCAGCTTGAAAACATTCATTGATGAGGCAAGGGCACGAGGAGCCTATCCTGTACTGGTAACCCCGACACAACGCCGCAGTTTCGATGAAAACGGGAAAATCAGAGATACTCACGAAGATTATCCCGAAGCAATGCGCTGGTTGGCTGCCAAAGAAAACGTTCCTTTGATCGATCTCAACGAAATGACCCGTACCCTCTATGAAGCAATGGGGGTGGAACCTTCCAAAAAGGCATTCGTACATTATCCTGCCGGAACCTATCCGGGACAAAACAGGGTATTGGCAGATAATACCCACTTCAATCCTTACGGAGCTTATCAAATCTCCAAATGTATCATTGAAGGGATAAAGAAAGCGGGATTACCTATCGCTAACTATTTGCGCAGCGACTATTCCGGTTACAATCCTGCACATCCGGATGCTTTGGACAGTTTCAAATGGAATGACAGCCCGTTTACAGAAATTGAAAAGCCGGACGGCAATTAATTTAAAAGTAGGAACAAATGAACAACAAAACATTATTATTAACCCTATCATTTACCTTAGGTACCCTCTTTACCAATGCCCAATCCCTCCCCGGATTCCAATGGGGAGAAGGGATGGGAACTCCTGACCTTTCGTGGACTGCCCAAGTAGGAGCCAAAACCTATCCGAAGGGAAAAATATTCCAAGCAGCCGATTACGGATTGAAAAATGACAGCACCCGGTTAAGCACTGCCGCCCTGCAGAAAGCCATTGACGAATGCCACCGTTCCGGAGGGGGAACAGTGGAAGTAGCCCCGGGATACTACCGGATTGGTGCCATCTACCTGAAAAGTAATGTAAACCTCCACCTCAACCAAGGTACGACGCTGATAGCCAGTGAGAATATTGATTTATACCCCGAAATGCGCTCCCGCGTGGCAGGTATCGAAATGGTATGGCCCTCGGCAGTCATCAATATTCTGGATGCGGAAAACGCAGCTATCAGCGGAGCAGGTACGTTGGATTGTCGTGGAAAAATATTCTGGGATAAATATTGGACCATGCGGAAGGATTACGAGAAACGCAAACTGCGGTGGATTGTGGACTACGACTGCAAACGTGTAAGAGGTATGCTCATCTCGAACAGCCGCCATATAACACTGAAAGACTTTACCTTGATGCGTACCGGATTTTGGGGTTGCCAAGTGCTGTATTCCGACCAATGTACCTTGAACGGACTGAAAATCAATAATAACATAGGGGGGCATGGTCCCAGTACGGATGGTATTGACATTGATTCCAGCACCAATATCCTGATTGAAAACTGCGAAGTAGATTGCAACGATGACAATATCTGCCTGAAAGCCGGAAGGGATGCCGACGGCCTGCGCGTAAACCGCCCCACAGAAAATATCATTGTTCGTGGATGCATTGCACGTAAAGGTGCGGGACTGATTACCTGCGGCAGCGAAACTTCAGGCTGCATCCGAAATGTATTGGGATATAACCTCCAAGCATACGGAACCTCTTCCACCCTCCGTCTGAAATCTGCCATGAACCGCGGCGGAACCGTAGAAAATATCTACATGACCCAAGTGACAGCAGACCATGTCCGCCATGTACTGGCAGCGGACCTGAACTGGAACCCCAGCTATAGTTATTCTACTTTGCCGGCTGAATATGAAGGTAAGGAAATTCCCGAACATTGGAAGGTTATGCTGACTCCTGTCACACCTAAAGAAAAAGGGTATCCGCATTTCCGTAATGTATGGCTCAGCGATGTAAAAGCTACTAATGTGCAAATCTTTATCACTGCTGCCGGCTGGAATGAGGAACTGCCTTTGCAGAATTTCCATATTTCCGGCATAAAAGCCAAGGTAAATAAAGCAGGAAGCATTATCTTTACCGAAGACTTCCACCTGGAAGATGTCCGGTTACAAGTAGAAGACGGCAGTCGTGTGGAAGAAAAAAACAATAAGAACGCACAAATCGATATCAGCTATGAAAACAACATGGAATTATAGCCGGCGGCTACTTCCGTTCTTTCTCTGTATGCTGTTGTCTGTCTTTGGCAACAACGCCCAGACTCTTCCCTTCCGTTTATCCAAAGGTGCGGGAACTTTCCGTCTGGGAGTGGTTTGCGGCAATGAAAGTTGCTGGCTGGACCAATGCAGTGTCAAGAAAAAGGGACAGGCTTATACCATTAAAGATAAATTATGGAAAGAAGGTGAAATAAAGCTGATTGTATGTCCATTGACGGATAGTAATGGTTTTATCATGGAGGTTTCGGGTGAGCGATTACCCGAAGAGTTCAAACTTTGCTGGGCTTTCGGTGCATGCGACGGTGCAGACGACTCTGCCGTAACAGACAACAGTATTCCGGTAGCCTCCTGCTTCCATAATGTATTCAGTATAGAAGGAAACGCTTTTACCACCTATTATGGTGAAAGCATGAAACTGAGAACGGTTCATGGGGTATCTCCCATCGGTTCCGAAATTCGTCTGTCCGACGGACATAAACAAGCATCCCCGCTTGCTTTATTCAACTCCGGTAAAAAGACAGATGCCCCCGTCATCTCTGCCCTATGCCCGTGGAAACCGCAAGAAAAGCTCTACTTTTGTTTCTACCAACGAGGCGATTATAATTATTTCATGCTACCCGGATTATTCGGGAAAGAACATAAAACCCGATCAAAATGAAACGATTGTATCCATACCTGTTCTTCCTTTTCCTATGCCTGTCTGCCCAGGCACAGGAATTCAAGGTGTACCAATTTCCGGCAGATAAGGTTCCTGCCATAGATGGCAATACCCACGACTGGGATTGCGTTCCGGCTGATTATAAGATAACGGAAGCAGCTTTAAAGGAAGACGAGGGAAAACATGCACAGCCGGACACTACCACATTGAAAGTCAGTGTCAAAGTAGGTTGGTGTGCAGAAACTCAGAAGTTGTATTTTCTATATGAAGCATACGATAATTATTGGCGGTTCAGTGAGAACTCCTTGAACACGGATATTTTTGAAGTAGTGGTGGATGGCGATTGTTCAGGGGGGCCGTTCATCGACCGTTTTCATCCCACAGCTCCCAAAGATGTGTGGCAAGCCTGGTTCAAATTTCACGGATGCCATGCCCAGAACTATCACATCTTCACCCCGGCTCACGGCAATGACTGGTGTATGTTATGGGGTCCTCAGGTATGGCTGAAACAAAAGCCATACGCTGATTATGCCTATCAGTACTCTTTCAAGGAGGGAGAAGCGGGTAAGCTGGTATTGGAATTCTATATCACCCCCTTTGACCATGCGGATGCCGACGGTCCCGAACTATCTCGCCCTACTTTATTAAAGGAAGGAAATGAAATCGGACTATGCTGGGCGGTGATTGACTGGGATGCCCACCCTGCCTCTAAAGACGGATTCTGGAATTTATCCGATGAGCATACCATGTATGGCAATGCATCTTATTTACGCAAATTCAAACTAATGCCCATTCAGTAAAAGCAAAGACAGACCATGAAACAACTCATACTCTTCCTTTTATGCCTCAGCACATGGACAGCACAGGCAAAGATCTATAATGTAAAAGATTACGGAGCGAAAGCCGACGGTACTACCATTGATAGCCCCGCCATAAACCGGGCCATTGAGGAAGCTGCCTCCCAGGGGGGAGGAACCGTTTATTTCCCTGCGGGAGAATACGCCTGCTATTCCATACGTTTGGCCAGCCATATACATCTGTATATAGAACAAGGAGCACGGATTGTCGGCGCCTTTCCATCAGCAACGGAAGGCTATGACCCGGCAGAACCGAATGAACACACCCAATTCCAGGATTTCGGACACAGTCATTGGAAGAACTCACTTATCTGGGGAATCGGTCTGGAAGACATCACCATCAGCGGACCGGGACTGATTTATGGCAAAGGACTCACCCGTGAGGAAAGCCGTCTGCCCGGTGTAGGCAATAAAGCCATCAGCTTGAAACTCTGCAAGAACGTGACATTGAAAGACTTCTCTTTGTTGCATTGCGGTCATTTCGGCCTGCTGGCTACAGGAGTAGACAATCTGAGCATTCTGAACGTGAAAGTAGATACCAACCGGGACGGTTTTGACATAGACTGCTGCAAAAATGTCCGCATCAGTCATTGCACCGTCAACGCTCCCTGGGATGACGCTATCGTGCTTAAAGCGTCCTACGGATTAGGCTATTTCAAGGATACGGAAAATGTAACCATCTCCGATTGTTTTGTCAGCGGATACGACCGTGGCAGTGTATTGGATTGCACTTGGCAAAGGGACGAGCCCCAAGCGCCGGATCACGGATTTGTAACGGGACGCATTAAATTAGGAACGGAATCCAGCGGCGGTTTCAAAAACATAGCCATCACCAACTGCATCTTCGAGCGTTGTCGCGGACTTGCCCTGGAAACAGTGGACGGTGGCAAACTGGAAGATATCGTCATCAGTAACATCACGATGCGCGATATTGTCAACGCCCCCATCTTCCTGCGGTTAGGAGCCCGGATGCGCAGCCCGCAAGGAACACCCGTGGGCACAATGAAACGCATCCTCATCAGCCACGTCAATGTATTTAATGCCGACTCGCGCTACTCCTCCATTATCAGCGGAATACCGGGAGCCCTTATTGAAGATGTGACACTGAGCGATATTCATATCTATCACCAAGGAGGATATACAGAAGCCGACGGACTTCTGACTCCTCCCGAACAAGAGAAAGTATATCCTGAACCGTGGATGTTCGGAACGATTCCCGCCAAAGGTTTCTACATCCGCCACGCACGCAACATCACCTTGGACAATGTAAATTTCCATTACGAGAAAGCGGACGGACGTCCCTTGTTTGTCACGGATGATGCCAGTGATATCAGATACAGGAACATCACAGTGGATGGAAAAGAGTTCAATACAGCCAACTAATAAAAAACAAAATAGAATGAAGAGAAAATATTTATTTTTCAGCCTGTTGCTGGCCGGAAGTAGCCTTTACGCACAAGAATGGCCGGCAGTGCGACCCGAAGCTCGCCCCGCCACCCGCTGGTGGTGGCTGGGAAGTGCTGTCGATGCAACCAATCTGACCTACAATCTGGAAGAATATGCCAAAGCCGGACTGGGAGGTGTTGAAATCACTCCTATTTATGGTGTTCAAGGCAACGATAAGAATAACCTTCCTTTCCTCAGCCCGCAATGGATGAATATGTTGCAACATACTGAAGCTGAAGGAAAACGTATCGGTATTGAAGTAGATATGAACACCGGTACCGGATGGCCCTTCGGCGGTCCTCACGTGAGTATGACAGATGCTGCTACCAAAGCTATTTTTCAATCCTATCAAGTAGAGGGTGGAAAAGAAATTACGCTAGATTTGAAAGTAGAAGAAGAAAAACAACGCCCTGTAGCCACTTTAAGCCGGGTTATGGCCTATAATGCGGACAATAAGCAATGTCTTAACCTCACTTCCAAAGCGAAGAACGGACAATTACAATGGAAAGCTCCGGCAGGACATTGGAATATCATCACCTTATATATAGGCAAGACTTTCCAAAAAGTGAAACGTGCTGCTCCCGGTGGAGAAGGCTATGTGATGAACCACCTGGATAAAGGAGCCGTAAAACGCTATTTTGCCAACTTTGACAAAGCCTTTAAAGAAAACAAGACCAATTTTCCACATACTTTTTTCAATGACTCTTACGAAGTATATGGTGCTGACTGGACTCCTGATTTTCTGGAACAATTCGCCCGCCGTCGCGGCTATAAACTGGAAGAACACTTCCCTGAATTTATAGCTCAGGACCGTAATGAAACCACCGCCCGCATAGTCAGTGACTATCGCGAAACCATCTCCGATTTATTGATTGAGAATTTCAGTACCCAATGGACTAACTGGGCACACGGTCACGGCAGCATCACCCGTAACCAGGCACACGGTTCCCCTGCCAATCTGATAGATACCTATGCCTCCGTGGACATTCCCGAATGCGAAGGGTTCGGCCTGTCGCAATTCCATATTAAAGGATTGCGTCAAGATTCCCTGACACGTAAGAATGACTCCGACCTTTCCATGCTGAAATATGCTTCTTCCGCCGCTCATATCGCCGGAAAGCCCTACACCTCATCCGAAACATTCACCTGGCTGACAGAACATTTCCGTACCTCACTTTCCCAGTGCAAACCGGATATGGATTTGATGTTCGTATCAGGTGTAAACCACATGTTTTTCCACGGAACTCCCTACAGTCCCAAAGAAGCCAAATGGCCGGGATGGAAGTTCTATGCCTCTATTGACATGTCTCCTACCAATAACATTTGGCAGGATGCTCCTGCTTTCTTTGAATATATCACCCGTTGCCAGTCTTTCCTGCAAATGGGGAAACCGGACAATGATTTTCTTGTTTATCTGCCTGTATATGATATGTGGCAGGAACAGCCGGGCCGTCTTTTGCTGTTCAGCATCCATGATATGGCAAAACGTGCTCCCAAGTTTATAGAAACCGTTCATACCATCAGCAATTGCGGCTATGACATGGATTATATCTCTGACAACTTTGTGAAAAGCACCCGTTGCGTAAATGGCAAATTACTGACCAAAGGAGGAACTTCCTATAAGGCCATCATCATTCCTGCTGTAAAACTAATGCCGTCCGAGGTACTCGGCCATTTACTAAAGCTGGCACAAGCCGGAGCTACTATCATCTTTACCGAAAACTATCCGCAGGATGTACCCGGTTATGGAAAACTGGAAGCACGCCGGAAAGGCTTTGCGCAATTACAAAAGCAACTTCCGGAAATTGCTTCTTTCGATGAGACGGTGGCAACTCCTTATCAAAAAGGGATCATCATTACAGGAAACAACTATCAATCTGCCTTGGAAAAAAGCGGTGTTGTTCCCGAAGAGATGAAAACGCGGTATGGCTTACAATGTATCCGCCGCTCCCATGCCGATGGACATCATTATTTCATCTCCTCATTGCAGGAAAAAGGAGTAAACGACTGGATAACCTTAGCCGTTCCCGCAGAAAGTGTCATGCTGTTCAATCCGATGACGGGAGAAAAAGGGAAAGCACAAACCCGCAAGCAAGAAGGCAAAACCCAAGTACACCTCCAACTGCATTCCGGCGAAAGCGTGATCCTGCAAACTTTCAACCATACCCTGACAGACGTTGCCGAATGGAAATACGTTCAAGAACAACCTGTCAGCCTCAGCCTTGATCACGGCTGGAAACTTCATTTTACAAAAAGCACTCCCCGGATAGAAGGTACATTTGATATCGACACTCCGTCTTCGTGGACTGAAATTGCTCACCCCAACGCTCCGATTACCATGGCGGCGGGAGTATATACCAATATCATCACTGTTCCCCATATTCCCGCCGATGACTGGATACTGGATTTGGGCGATGTGCGGGAAAGTGCCCGTGTGCGCATCAACGGACAAGATGCCGGAACGGCATGGGCCGTACCTTATCAGTTGAAAGTAGGCAAATGGCTGAAACCGGGAGATAACAAGATAGAAATAGAAGTGACCAATCTGCCTGCCAACCGCATTGCGGATATGGATCGTCGGGGTGAGAAATGGCGTATCTTCAATGAAATCAATGTGGTGAATCTGCAATACAAACCGGTACCTTATACTGATTGGCAACCATTGCCATCGGGATTGAATGGTAGTGTAAGGTTGATACCGGTTACTTATAAATAAGATATCCGATAGTGGCAGCCTATTGGCGGAGTTAATCCAGACTGTATTTGAAAGACTGAATTAATTCCGCCAATGTTTTTTACCTCATGCTCAGTGAGTGCACCTGCAACCGATCAAGCCGCAGCGAGACAGCATTTTATAGCAAAACGGCGTATTTACGGATAGTATCCAAATGTTCCCTAAGCGTCTGATCATTACCAGCCTGCCGCATATTATATTCCGGTTACAGCCGCATCAGCGAACCGACAGGATATCCAGCATCGCTTCAAACATCATGACTGTAGGAGTAGTCAAGCCTCAATTGAATGTATATCACTCCCTACCCTATAGCATAAGCCTTTTCTTTCTCCAGGTTAAGCCTTTTTATACGGATATGTTCTATCTCCATAGCCTTTGGAGTTATCTCCATAAGCTTTGGAGTTATCTCCCAAGGCTATGGAGTTAACTCCAAAGGCCTGCGGAGATAAAACAGGCAGGAAGAAAAGCCTTAACCATACGTCAGGAAAGGGTTAGGGATACGGATAAGATCCTTTAAGGACGAATCGGATGCCAAAGTCTTTTGCAGATGCCTTTTTCGGATGAAAGTCCCGCTAACATTCTACAGCTCCAAAACTTTTCCGTCAGTGAATAGTCGAGATGCCATCCGTACCGGTTCCCGATAAGCATACCAACCGTCCGTATCGTTACATACAGCCTACAGCTTTCAAACGGATGTGTCTATTCCAAGGGGTAACGAAGCTAAGACAAAATGTGACAGGAATTCCCAAACTATCAGAGGAAAGGGAAGTGATAACAGATAAAAAGTGGTGGTAGCAGATGTTTTTTCATGCTGCTACCACCACCTTTGAAACGCCCTGTTCATGGGTGTTTACGAAAGAGGATGGTAGTAGTGGTAGCAGTTTTGCAAAACTCTGTTGCAGGTGGGAGGAAAATTCAAACAGGAACTAAAATTATAAAGTTTTCATCTTCTTCCCTATGCCCACTGCTTTAGAAATTTTGCCTGTTCCTTTTTCCTTATACAAGTAGCCACGGAACATGCCTCCGCTATTAAACGGCATGGCAAAATTACCTTTCTTGTCCACTGCAATCAATCCACCATTTCCCTCCTTGGTATTCAGTTCCTGATGGATAATATAATCGGCAGCCTCCCCGACAGGCTGATGCAGCAACTTCACACGAGTAGAAAGATTATAAGCTACGACGTGACGGATAAAATACTCCCCATGCCCGGTGCACGACACAGCACAACCTTCATTATCCGCATAAGTACCTGCACCAATCACCGGAGAATCTCCCACACGGCCCCATTGCTTCTTGAACATACCACCGGTACTTGTTCCCGCTGTCAGGTTACCTTGCTTGTCCAGTACCACACAGCCCACAGTTCCATTCTTCTTGCTCTCCTTCTTCAAATCCTCTATCCACTTCAACGTCTTAGGAGTAGCAAAATACATATTATCCACAATTTCCAGTCCTTGTGACTTTGCAAACCGGTCAGCACCCTCACCTGCCAGCATCACGTGAGGTGTTTTAGTTTTTACCGCATAAGCTGCATTAATCGGATTCTTCACCGTTTTCAACCCGGCGACAGCTCCTGCTGTCAAATCCTTACCTTCCATAATAGAAGCATCCAGCTCAAAAGTACCGGCACTGGTACAAGTAGCCCCTTTACCTGCATTGAACAAGGGGTTATTCTCAAAGTAGTTGACAACTGCCATTACCGCTTCAGGCCCTTCGCCTCCGGCAGACAGTATAGCATTTCCAATGCTCAAAGCTGAATCTAAAGCCGCATAATACAAGGTTGATTTCTCCTTATCGTCCTCGAGGTTTTCCATAGCACCGGCACCTCCATGAACAACAATTACGTATTCTCTCTCCTGTGCCAGCATGCGGCACAATGGTAATAAGAGCAGAATTGTGATAAATAAGTGTTTCATAATAGTAGTTTAATATCAATAGTATGGTGCGAATGTAACAAAACAATTTGTAAAAAGGAAACTTTATGCAGAGATATAGACATAAAAAAAGGAGCAACGCCTTGCTCCAACCTTTGTTAACCTTAAATCTAATACTATGAAAAACACAATGCAAAGGTACGAACATTATTGAAATTTGCAAATTCGACAAAAAGAAAATTATGTTCTCTAACATGATTTAAGGAGATCCGCCACATTTGTTAATGAACATTTCCCTGTCAGATTATAAGTGACATTTTTACAGTTATATTTCTTAACGTATACTAAACCATAAGACAAAATACACATTAAAAGTTAAATAAAGCGGATTGATACTATGTTTTAAAACATAAATAGGAATTTTGGTGTTATCTTTGCAGTAGTAAAAGAGAAAACAAAAGGTTTTTAGGAATAACCAGTTCTCCAAACGGGAGAACATAAAAAAGATGTAATTATGAAAAGAACAAATGACACAATCGAGATGTTGCAGTATCAGTTAAGAAGATACAAAGCAATGAGAAAGGGAGCTGCTTGCCAATCTTTGCAATACAAGCTTCAGAAATTAATGAGCCAACAGGCTAATGCCTGATGAGCTCTACCATAAAGAACACAAGTTTATAATTTTATAATATAAGAAAAAGGATATGATTTTTATCATATCCTTTTCTTATTATTATCTAGAATGAAAGTTATTCATATAGATAAAACATTCTATCCATCAACTGCCATTTTTCAGCCGAAGACGCTCCCGGCTCTGCCTGTTGAAAGACAGACATATACTCTTCCCATTCTGCCTGACGAGGCAACGTAGCCATTCTGGCCATGGCCGTATCCCAATCAAAATCGAGAGGAGTTTCCACTATCATAAACAAATTAGTTCCCAGGATATAAATTTCCATTTCCAAAATACCGACTTCACGAATAGCTGCCAATGTTTCCGGCCAAACCTTGCCTTCCGAATGACGCTTTCTATACTCGGCTATCAAGGCCGCATCGTTTTTCAGATTCAACATCTGGCAATAACGTTTTACCGGTCCCTGATATTTCCGAACTTTATATCCTTGCTTTTTGTTTTCCATTATTCTCTTACTTCCCAGCCTAATGCACTAGCTCCCAACACGGCGGCATCAGCATCCTTCAATTCAGAAATCAACAATTTAGTCTTACCTTCGTAAATCTTCAAGATATTATCATCTATAGCTTTACGGATCGGCTTCATGATATAATCACCTGATTTTGCCAATCCACCAAACAGGATAATCGCTTCCGGGCTGGAGAAAGCAATGAAATCCGCCAAAGCCTCACCCAAAATACGTCCTGTATATTCAAAGATATCTTGTGCTAATTTATCCCCTCTTACAGCCGCGTCAAAAACATCTTTAGATACAATATCTTCAGCCGGGATATCTCTTAACAAACTAGGTTCGGGACGGGCAACCAGAAATTCACGTGCCGTGCGTGCCACACCTGTAGCCGAACAATAAGTTTCCAAACAGCCCTTACGACCACAACCACACTGACGTCCGTCACGACGAACTATCACATGTCCCAATTCTCCGGCAAAACCATCGTGTCCGTAAACCAGTTGTCCATTTATTACGATACCACTACCAACACCGGTTCCAAGAGTAATCATAATAAAGTCTTTCATGCCACGAGCCGCACCATAAGTCATTTCACCGATAGCGGCAGCATTAGCATCATTTGTCAAGGCAGTAGGAACACCTATTGCTTCTTCAAACAAAGTAGCCAAGGGAATCACCCCTTTCCAAGGAAGATTCGGAGCAAATTCAATGGTTCCGTTATAGTAGTTTCCATTAGGAGCACCTACACCCATACCTTTAATTTTTTCTACGCCACCGAACGATTCAATCAACGGACGCAATTTTGAACTGACAGCCTCTACATAATCCTCTATCTTAGAAAATGATTGTGTCTTAACTGAATCGGTAGCCAATACGTTACCACGCGAATCTACGATGCCAAAAACTGTATTAGTTCCGCCAATGTCCATACCTACTACGTAGGGTTTTTCCATGCCTGTTACCATGATATATTATTATTTAGGGTTAGTTATTTTGAGCAAATGTACACAATGAGAAAAAAGAGAGCAAATTTTTTTTCAATTATTTCATATAGCATTGCAACTTTTTGTATCTTCGGCACGTCTAACCAGACAAACACAAGTTAAATTCATCGGTAATGATACATTTAGAGAATATCAACAAAACCTATCATAACGGAGCTCCGCTACATGTTTTGAAAGGTATCAACCTCGACATAGAACGAGGTGAGTTTGTTTCCATTATGGGGGCTTCAGGTTCCGGAAAGTCCACTTTATTGAATATTTTAGGCATCTTGGACAATTACGATTCGGGAGAATATTATTTGAACGATGTATTAATCAAGAATCTGAGTGAAACCCGCTCTGCCGAATACAGAAACCGGATGATAGGATTCATCTTTCAGTCTTTCAACCTGATTTCTTTTAAAAATGCGGTAGAAAATGTAGCTCTTCCCCTCTTCTATCAGGGAGTGAGCCGAAAAAAAAGGAATCAAATGGCATTAGAATACCTTGACAAACTAGGTCTTAAAGAATGGGCGCATCATATGCCCAATGAATTGTCCGGCGGACAAAAACAACGTGTAGCCATAGCACGTGCCTTGATATCCAAACCGCAAATCATCCTTGCCGATGAACCTACCGGAGCCCTGGACAGCAAAACATCCGTGGAAGTGATGAATATTCTGAAAGAACTGCATAAAAACGAGGGGCTGACAATTGTTGTCGTCACTCATGAAAGTGGAGTAGCGAACCAAACGGACAAAATCATCCATATCAAGGACGGACTGATTGAACGGATTGAAGAAAACATAGACCATAATGCCTCTCCTTTCGGCAAGAACGGATTCATGAAATAACTGACACACATGATTGATCTTATTCAAGAAATATTCGGAACAATAAAGCGCAATAAATTACGCACGTTCCTCACCGGCTTTGCCGTAGCTTGGGGTATCTTCATGCTGATCGTACTGCTGGGGGCAGGCAACGGACTAATCCATGCTTTCGAAAGCTCATCTGCAGATATGGCTATGAATTCCATCAAAGTATTTCCCGGCTGGACTTCCAAAGCATACGACGGATTAAAAGAAGGACGCCGCATTGAACTGGACAATAAAGACTATCGGATAACCGAAACCGATTTTCCCAAAAATGTCATCAGTGTAGGAGCTACCGTACGTCAGAGTAATGTGACTTTAACATATGGACAAGACTATGTATCCACCACATTGGAAGGAGTATACCCTAATCATAAGGATGTAGAAAGAGTAAAACCTGCAGGGGGGCGATTTATCAATGACATCGATATCCGTCAACGGCGAAAAGTAATCATTCTTCATACAAAAACCGCAGAAATGCTCTTTAAAAAAGACGCAGACAAAGCTATCGGAAAATTTGTCAACGCCAATGGAGTAGTATATCAAGTGGTAGGCCTTTTTACCGACAAGGGAAGTTTCCAACCTAACGCCTTCATCCCATTCACCACCTTACAACTCATATATAATAAAGGTGACAAGCTGAACAATTTGATATTTATGACACAAGGACTCGATACAGAAGAAAAAAATGAAATCTTTGAAAAGGAGTACCGCAAAGCTATCGGCGTACACCACCGGTTTACAGCTGATGACAAAGGCGCTATCTGGATGTGGAACCGTTTCACCCAATTCCTGCAACAAGAAAAAGGTATGCGCATTCTGACTATAGCCATTTGGGTAATAGGCATATTCACTTTGCTGAGTGGCATCGTAGGTGTAAGTAATATCATGCTGATCACAGTAAAAGAACGGACCCGTGAATTTGGTATCCGCAAAGCGTTGGGTGCCAAACCTATATCTATCTTATGGCTAATCATAGCCGAAAGCGTAACAATTACCACCTTTTTCGGGTATATAGGAATGGTGGCAGGCATTGCTGCCACGGAATACATGAACACAGTGGCAGGAAACCAAACTGTAGACGCAGGCGTTTTCACCGAAACAGTTTTCCTCAATCCCACAGTAGATATCAGTATAGCCATACAAGCAACCATGACATTGGTGATAGCCGGTACACTGGCAGGTTTCTTTCCTGCCCGCAAGGCCGTCATGATCCGACCAATCGAAGCACTTAGAGCAGATTAAAATTATGAGAATAGATTTAGACAGGTGGGAAGAAATATTCATCACCATTACCAGAAACAAGACACGTAGCCTATTGACCGCTTTTGGTGTTTTTTGGGGCATATTCATGCTGGTTGCCCTTATGGGGGGTGGCCAGGGACTACAAGATATGATGTCGGCCAACTTTAAAGGATTCGCCACCAATTCCGTTTTTTTCGGAAGTAATAAAACCAGTGAAGCCTATAAAGGATTTAGAAAAGGACGTTATTGGGATATGGAGTTTAACGATGTGGAACGTATCCGCCAAGCCGTACCGGAAGTAGAAGTTATCACTCCCAATATCAGCCGATGGGGCTCTACTGCTATTTTCGGAGACAAGAAAAGCTCCTGTGCCGTCAGAGGGTTACAACCTGATTATGAAAAGATAGAAGCTCAAAATATTACAATGGGGCGCTTTATCAATGACGTAGACATACTGGAAAGCCGGAAAGTATGCACCATAGGAAAACGAGTATACGACGAACTGTTTCCCCAAGGAGGAAACCCATGCGGACAATATTTGCGTGTGGATGGTATTTACTATCAGATTGTAGGTGTTAGCTTATCAACCAGTAACATGAATATCAATGCAGGAACAGAGGATAGTGTAACTCTTCCATTTACTACCATGCAAAAAGCATACAATTTTGGAAAGCGCATTGATTTAGTCTGTATTACCGTAAAACCGGGTGTGACCGTTACCAGTATAGCTGACAAAATAGAACAAGTAATCAAGAAAGCGCACTATATCCACCCGGACGACAAACAAGCGGTGATCATGGTCAATGCAGAAGCAATGTTCAGCATGATTGACAATCTGTTCACAGGAATCAAAATTTTGGCATGGATGGTAGGTTTGGGAACATTGCTGGCAGGAGCTATCGGAGTAAGCAATATTATGATGGTTACCGTGAAAGAACGTACAACCGAAATCGGCATCCGCCGAGCCATTGGCGCACGCCCTAAAGATATTCTAAACCAAATTCTTTCTGAAAGCATGGTATTGACAACTTTTGCAGGGTTGATGGGAATTAGTTTCGGAGTCTTGATCTTACAAGGGCTGGAAATAGGAACGGCAGCTTCGGGTACAGAGGCTCATTTCCAAATCAGCTTCTGGATGGCCGTCGGGGCCTGCATCTTATTGATGGTCCTAGGTATGCTGGCCGGATTGGCACCGGCTTATCGCGCTATGGCCATCAAACCCATTGAGGCTATAAGAGACGAATAAAGCCGTCCGACGTAACGGATAAAGTTTCCATGCAAGAACAAACAAGAATAAAAAAATAATAAAACAAACAGATATGAAAAAGTATGTAAAAATTGCACTATTAGTCATCGTTGCACTGATATTCATCGGAACATTTGTATTTCTCTATCAAAAATCACAACCCAAAGCCAGCGTGTATACTATATTAAACGCAGAAATCACCGATCTGAAAAAGACCACTGTAGCTACCGGAAAAATAGAACCGCGTGACGAGATTCTGATTAAGCCGCAGATTTCAGGTATCATTGACGAGGTATATAAGGAAGCCGGACAAAAAATAAAGAAAGGAGAAGTGATTGCCAAAGTAAAGGTGATCCCCGAACTGGGACAACTAAACTCGGCAGAAAGCCGTGTAAGACTGGCAGAAATCAATGCCAGACAAGGAGAAACGGACTTTGCCCGTATGAAAAAACTGTTCGAAAGCAAACTTATCAGCAGTGAAGAATATGAAAAGAGTGAAGTAGCCGTAAAACAGGCACGTGAAGAATTACAAACAGCCAAAGATAACCTGGAAATAGTCAAAGAAGGTATCACTAAAAACAAGGCTTCATTCAGTAGTACCCTTATCCGATCTACTATTGACGGATTGATTTTGGATGTGCCCGTAAAAGCCGGTAACTCCGTCATAATGAGCAACACATTCAATGACGGAACCACTATCGCCACCGTAGCCAACATGAATGATCTGATTTTCCGAGGCAATATTGATGAAACGGAAGTAGGACGCATACACGAAGGCATGCCGGTAAAAATAACTTTAGGAGCCTTACAAAACATGGAATTTGATGCACAACTAGAATATATCTCTCCTAAAGGTGTAGAAGAAAATGGTGCCAACCAATTTGAGATCAAAGCAGCCATCACAGTCCCCGACAGTATTACCATCCGTTCCGGATATAGCGCAAATGCGGAAATCGTTCTGGCACGTGCCAGCAAGGTACTGGCAGTACCCGAAAGTACTGTTGAGTTTAAAAACGACTCTACTTTTATATACGTATTGACAGATAGTGTACCTTCACAGAAATTCAGCCGTCGTGCCGTTATTACAGGTATGAGTGACGGTATCCAGATTGAAATAAAGAACGGTCTGAATGTCAATGAAAAAGTACGCGGAGCAGAAAAGAAATAACAGAATATCATTATGAAGAAACAAATCATTATAGCCTTGGCCACCCTGACTGCATTACCGGCCGTTTCCCAAGAAAAATGGGATTTACGTAAATGCATTGATTATGCTATAGAACACAACCTGAGTATCAAGCAACAGGAAGCTGCAAGAGATCAGAATGCAGTGGATTTGAATACTGCTAAATACAGCCGGCTGCCTAATCTGAACGGTAATGTGGGCCAGTCATTTAACTTCGGCCGTGCCTTGCAGGCAGACAATACGTATGGCGACCGTAATACCAAAAACACCAACTTCTCACTCAGTACCAGTATTCCTTTATTTACAGGATTGCGGATACCGAACAACATCGCTCTCAGCAAACTGAACCTGAAAGCAGCTACAGAAGACTTGAACAAGGCCAAAGAAGATATCAGCATTTCTGTCACCTCTGCCTATCTACAAATTCTTTTTAATGAAGAATTGGCAAAAGTAGCTCACAACCAAGTAGAGTTAAGCCGGGAACAGCTGGAATTGAAAGAAGCCTATTTCAAAAATGGGAAAGCATCTGAAGCCGAAGTCTATGAAGCCCGCGCACGCGTCGCACAAGACGAAATGTCAGCAGTACAGGCTGACAATAACTATCAGTTAGCTTTGTTAGAACTGAGCCAGCTGTTGGAACTTCCTACTCCTGACGGATTTGGAGTAGTATCTCCCCGTGTAGAGGATGATTTTACTCTGCTTTCACTTCCCGAAGATATCTATGCACAAGCTGTTCTGAACAAACCAAGTATTAAAGCAGCCCAATTTCGTCTGGAAGGTGCGGCCAAAAATATCCGTATTGCCCAAAGTTCCTGGTATCCGCAATTAAACTTCAGTGCAGGTATAGGAACAAACTACTATAATATCTCAGGAGTAGAAAATGCTTCATTCAGCAGCCAGTGGCATCAAAATTTTAATAAATACCTGCAATTCTCACTCAGCATTCCGTTGTTCAACCGTTTTGACACACGAAATAAAGTAAAGAACGCACGCATCCAGCGCACTGCTTTATCATGGAAGTTGGAAGAAAGCAAAAAGGCTCTTTTCAAAGAAATACAGCAAGCATACTATAATGCAGTAGCTGCCGAAAGCAAATACAAAAGCAGTAATACAGCTACGGATGCTTCTGAAGCTTCCTTCCGTCTGATGAGCGAAAAATATGCCAATGGTAAAGCCAACGCTACTGAATACAATGAGGCACGTACCAATTGGATGAAAGCCGTTTCGGATATGCTTCAAGCAAAATATGACTATCTGTTCCGTACCAAGATTCTGGATTTCTACAAAGGAGTTCCTCTTACTTTGGAATAAATTATTAAGATTCACCACAGATTTTCACAGTCTATTCAGGGACATTCATTAAATATTACAAAATCAGCCAACTAATTCATACACAAAGTATTGCGAATTAGTTGGCTTTTTTGTATCTTTAGGTATTCCCCCGAAAATAAGATTTGACGGCCAAAACGGGGGAAATATCCAAACTAATAAGATATGGCAAAGATAGTGAATATTTCAGAAATTCACCCTACTTTGGGTTTTACAGAATTTGATATTCTGGAAAAATACCGCAAGAGTTTTAATGAGAGTGAGCTTGGCAAGCTTCATTCGGTCTTTCCGTTTGAATGTATGGCAAAAGCCGCCGGCCTGTCGGACCGGCGCCTGGGACGCAGGAACAGATTCAGTCCTTCCGCAAAGATCGCCCTTATGGTCCTGAAGGCATACACCGGATTCTCCGACAGGCAACTGGTGGAACATCTGAACGGGAACATACACTACCAGATTTTCTGTGGAATTATGATTCCCCCGTCCCTTCCCATAACCAACTTCAAGATAGTCAGTGCCATCCGTAATGAGATAGCATCCCGCCTTGACATTGATTCTTTCCAGGAGCTCCTGGCTTCACACTGGAAACCTTATCTTGATAACCTTCACGTCTGCATGACCGATGCCACATGCTATGAAAGCCACATGCGTTTTCCTACGGACATGAAACTCCTTTGGGAAAGCCTCGAATGGCTCTACAGGCATATATGCCGGCATTGCAGGGAGTTGGGCATAAGGCGTCCGCGCAACAAATACAGGAATGTGGCGGAATCCTATCTGTCCTACTGCAAGAAAAGAAAGAGGAGAGCTTCAAGGACAAGAATGCTTAAGCGCCGTATGATCAAGCTTCTTGAAAAGCTCCTCAGTCAAAGGGATGGGATCCATAGCGAGTACGGTGCTTTACTCCGATATACCCAGGATTATCATAAGCGTCTTTCCATCATCAGAAAGGTGCTTGTACAAGAAAAGGAAATGTTTGAAGGGCGGAAAGTCAGTGACCGCATCGTCAGCATTGACCGTCATTATGTACGTCCCATCGTCAGAGGCAAGGAAACCAAGTCCGTCGAGTTCGGTGCAAAGGTCAATAATATACAGATAGACGGCATATCGTTCATCGAACACCTCTCGTTCAAGGCATTCAATGAGGGTATACGCTTGAAGGACTGTATCCGTATGCAGCAGAAGCTTATGAATGTAAGGGTAAGATGTGTGGCTGCCGATTCCATATATGCCAATAATGCCAACAGAAAGTTCTGTACAAAATATGGGATATCCACATCCTTTGTGCGCAAGGGAAGGGCGGCCAAAGATGAGCCTTTGAGGAAGGTGCTTAGAAGCGAACTCTCAAAAGAAAGGGCAACACGGCTTGAAGGAAGCTTCGGCACTCAAAAGCAACATTACTCGCTCTCAAGGATAAAGGCCAGAAACAGGAAGACGGAAATACTGTGGATTTTCTTTGGAATACATACGGCAAATGCCATACTGATGATAGAAAAAATCAGAAACAAAACAGCTAAAGCAGCATGATATGATTTTACTCACAGAATCAGAAGAGGTCATCAGACTTCTTCCGGAACGTCATGTCCTGTCGGATAGAAGTATGTGAGAAAGCACGGAAAAATGACAATAAGAATGGCATATGAAATGGTCATGCCCTATCATCTTCATATGCCATCTTATTTTTTAGAGACATTTACTGAATATCCCTATTCATAATCAGATTCTGCGTTGACCTGTGGTGAATCATCATAAAAACGACCTTTACAATTCCGGACAATTCATTGTGTTTCGGACTCTTATTTACGTCGGTTTTCGTTGTTTTTCAAATCATACTATACCGTACGCATACGCACTGCTGTTCTTTCCTTAGAATTACTTTTATTGCTTCCTCCTGAACGGTCCGAATCTTTCTCTTTCTTACCATTTCCTCTTCTCACATCCCTGCCGGATGGAGTAATACGCCTATTTTCATGACGGTCTTTATCAACCTGTGAGTTCTGTCCACGTCGTGAAGGGCGCCCATCATGCTTGTTATTCTGATCCTTCTTCGGTCTGTCCGGCCTTGCCTGTGGAACAGACGGACGACGATGATCACCCGACGGCCTGTCAGGATGGATTTGAGGTCTGTTTGGACGAGTCTGAGGAGGAGTGGCCGGGCGATGATGCTCCTTTTGTGGAGGACGAACAGCTATATTGAAATCACGACGACGGTGCATATCATACGTCATTCTGTCATGGCGGATACGATAATGGCCATCGTACACATCATGGCGGTAATGGTCACGATAATGGGTCTTATAATAACTGACATTATTGAAATGAGTACGATAATGCCCTCCGCAATAACTAGCATAATGATGCGGTTTGCCATAGTAGAAAAAATTCACATTATTATATACCAGATAAATACGGAAATGCCATTTGTTCTCATGCGCATAAATGGGACGGTAGAAATGCTCAGCCCTCATAAAACGACGATATTGCGCACTGGAAAGTATCCAACGAAGATCATCATTACGCACATCCAGAAAATCATAGTAACGTTCCAACGCATAATCATAGCCTCTTACCACATCATCCATCAGATAACGGACATTATTGATAAAATCATAATTCACCTCATATACATCATTGTATTGCCGCGGAGTGAGTTTCAGTTCATATGCCATACGGTCGGTAAGGAAACGAGTGTTCTGTCTCATTTTGCTGATACTCATGGCCCCCATTGCGGGAATAGTTATACCTAGCATACAAATCACTATCAGTAATGTAGTCCATCTTTTCATAGCTGTTCCGTTTTTAGTTTGTTAGTTCTATGGCACAAAAATAGGGGAAATCGCTTTCCCCCACAATTGATTTTCCCCATAAGTTCATAGGGCTTTTCCTATATCCGGTAGGGAAAAGCTCCACTAAGTGAGGCGTATCCCCTCAGCTTCCAAAACAACCAGGCGTTTTTTATATAAATCCCCCACCGCTTTCTTGAAAGTTTTCTTACTGACACCAAAAGCATCATAGATATCCTCAGCAGCACTTTTATCATTCAATGGAGTGAAGCCTTCATGATCTTTAATATATTGTAATAACACTTCCGAAAAATCATCCACCTTCTTTGCGCCCAACTTTTGCAGAACCAAATCGATCTTACCATCCTCACGCACCTGCTTTACATAAGCCTTCAGCCTCATACCGGTTTCTAAAGGTTGGAAAATCTCATTATCGTAAAGCAAACCACTGAACTTATTTTCCACAATAGCCTTAAATCCCAAATCTGTTTTCTGCCATATCAGGATATCCACTTCCTGTCCCAGCCGATAGTCGGGATGTTCTTTAGAAAGATAATGCTCCACTTTAGCAGATGCCATAATGCGGTAACTATCTTCGTCTATATGTGCGTGTATTATATACTTTCTCCCTTTCTGTATTTTCATCTTTTGTTCACGGAAAGGTACAAAAAGGTCTTTCATCAATCCCCAATTCAAAAACGCACCAAACTCATTAATCCATGCCACTTCCAAACAGGCAAACTCGTCCACCTGCACCAACGGCTGCAAAGTGGTAGCTATCAGCCTTTCCTCATTGTCAAGATAAAGAAAGACATTCAGCACGTCGCCAGGCTTACAGCCTTCGGGTACATAACGCGTAGGCAATAAAATCTCTCCGTCATCGCCTCCATCTAAATAAACACCAAAATCTACTTCTTTTACAACCTCCAGCTGGTTGTATTTTCCCAGTTTTACGTTCATTAGCTAAATTTTTTCTCAAAGATAGGAAAAAAGCATTATCTTTACTCAGTATTAACCAAGAAAACCCCAATTAGTTATGGATAATTTTATCTTTCACAATCCTACACGCCTCATCTTTGGCAAAGGCATGATTGCCCAATTGTCCCAACAGATACCGGCCGACAAGAGAATCATGATCACTTTCGGAGGTGGCAGTGTAAAAACCAATGGAGTCTATGAACAAGTAATCCAAGCCCTTGAAGGACGTGATTACACGGAGTTTTGGGGAATAGAATCAAATCCCGATATATCTACCTTGAAAAAGGCGATAGAATCAGGCAAAGAAAAAAACATTGACTTCCTGCTGGCAGTAGGTGGCGGCTCAGTTATAGACGGCACCAAGTTGATTTCCGCTGGTATTCCCTACAACGGAGATGCCTGGGAACTGGTTAAAAAAGGCAGTGCACAAAACACGATTCCTTTAGGAACTGTGCTAACCATTCCCGCCACAGGTTCAGAAATGAATAACGGAGCTGTAATTTCATGCCGTGAAACTCATGAAAAATATCCATTTTTCTCCTCCCATCCTGTATTTTCTATCCTAGATCCGACAGTAACTTTCTCACTGCCCGACTATCAGATAGCTTGCGGACTGGCAGACACTTTTGTACACGTCATGGAACAATACATGACCAAAACAAACGAATCTTATCTAATGGACCGCTGGAGCGAAAGCATCCTTCGTACATTGGTACAAATCGCTCCGCAAATCAAAGAAAACAAACAGGACTATCACTTGATGAGTGAATTTATGATGTCCGCCACTATGGCTTTGAACGGTTTTATTGCTATGGGAGTATCCGAAGACTGGGCCACCCACATGATAGGGCATGAGCTGACCGCACTACATGGCATGACACACGGCCAGACCCTGGCAATCGTATTTCCCGGAACTCTACGGACACTCGCCGATAAAAAACGTGACAAAATACTACAATATGGCGAACGTATCTGGGGGGTTACTTCAGGAGTTCCCAGTGTACGGGTATCGCTAACCATAGAAAAAACTGAAGAATTCTTTAGAAATTTAGGACTTAAGACTCGCTTGGATGAAGCAGGAATAGGCGATGATACCATTGAAGAAATAGTACGCCGGTTCAATGAGAGAGGCGCAGCATACGGAGAGGACGGTGATGTAACGGGAGAAGTGGCACGCCGGATTCTGCAAAACTGTAAATCGAAAAAAGAAACAACTGATACAGAAGGAACGAGTATGAAAACAGTTATTCTTACTTCTTTCAAAAGTGATGTCCGCGCACACATGTTACAGGATCTTCTAAAAAATGAAGGTATAGAATCCATGTTGCAGGGAGAATATACAGCCCAAGTTTTGGCTTATATTCCGGGAATGGAAATAAAGGTTCTAGTCTTCGAAAAAGATTATGTCCGGGCATTTGAGATCCTGAAAGCCAGTTTTCCCGAGAAAGTATAAGCATAACTTTCTCCTATACCATTCAAACTTTCTCATCCATATCTTGTTATAGGGAGTATTCAAACCTAAACTAAAGATGTACATGAGAAAGTTTTTATTTTTACCTTTACTGGCACTGCTAGCTTCGTGCGGTAAAAACGAGGATTGTGACATTGTCACTCCCCAACCAGAAGATCTGGTATCTCCGGCACTATATGCCACTCTGAGCCAAAGTAGCACAGATCCTTACAATGGTCCATTAGAAGTACTACCTTGTGAAACGAATGGAAGTTTTTATATAGGCAATTATACAGCCAAGGGAAAACAAGTTCCTTTTCCAGCATATTACTTAATCACGAATGGAATAGGAAAATCCCAAAAATATCCTTTAAGGCTTCCTGTAGGTACATACAATGTGATATATTGGGGATATCCCGATTACTTTGGTACAGCAGGTGATGCCTATCTGGCAGATCCCACGCTAATTATAGGCAAAAAACTGAATACAACCAGTTTAGGATTAAGGAAAATACCGGGAGATACGGTATACTACCCGATACATAGCCTTGTATACGGAACACAAAATATAAATATAGGGAAAGATGACCTGCAAGCACATCTTAAACATGCTTCAGCAGCCTTAAGCGTCATAGTGTCTGAAACAAACGGTGATGCTTTCAGTGATGCCATTGATTCAATGTGGATATACATCAGTAATATCCATAGCAACCTGAATTATTTTTCAGCCCGGCCCGAAGGCACTTTCAAAACAATCAGCTTCGGGTTGAAACCCAGCACTAACCGTACAGAATTCAACAATAATTTTGTATCGGTGTTCCCCTCTCAGCCTAATCCTATGTTTCAAATCTTTGTACAGTTAAGTAACGGAACAATAAAGCATTACCAACAAAAACTAACTACACAACTTAATGCCGGGACAAGAACAACAGTCAACCTGAGTATGGACGGTGTACTACTGGAAGAGGGAGATACCGGAGAATTCCAGATAGACAAATGGAAAGAACAGCATGACAGTATTCACATATCATTAAACTGATCTTTACTCTATTAAATTTTCAAAGAGATCCTGCCATCTACCATGTGAATAGTACGGTCTGTCAAACGAGCCAGATTTTCATCATGAGTAACAATAACAAAAGTTTGACCTAACTTATCACGTAAATCAAAGAACAACTGATGAAGTTCCTCTTTATTGCGAGTATCCAGACTGCCCGACGGCTCATCCGCAAGGATAACCGCCGGGTTGTTTATTAATGCACGCGCTACCGCCACCCGTTGCTTCTCCCCTCCCGACAATTCAGCCGGTTTGTGCGAAGCACGTTCGGACAAGCCCAAAAAAGCTAGCGTTTCTTTGGCTTTCCGCATAGCTTCGGAAGAAGATGTACCTGCTATCAACGCAGGCATCATCACATTCTCTAAAGCTGTAAACTCAGGAAGTAACTGGTGGAACTGGAACACAAAGCCAATCTGCCGGTTACGAAAAGCCGACAACTCTTTTTCCTTCAAACAACTCACTTCTGTACCATTCAGTAAAATAGTACCCGTATCCGCCTTATCCAGCGTTCCCATAATCTGCAATAATGTAGTTTTCCCCGCACCGCTGGGACCCACAATACTTACCACTTCTCCTTTTTCTATCATCAAGTCAATACCTTTCAGTACCTGCAATGTCCCGAAACTCTTCGTTATTCCCTGTAATTCTATCATAATCAAATTCTTCTTATCACATACTCCGCCAGATAACAGCCAAAGACTGCCGGCATATAACTCACGGTTCCGGCAGTAGATTTCTTATTTTTCTCATCATCTACCAATATCACCGCATCCTGATCGGCCTGCTCTGTACTAAATACAACCGGAAGTTTTCGCTTCATCCCCATTTTCTGCAAACGCTTCCGCACGGCTTTGCTTAATCCGCAATGGTAAGTATCCCATAAATCGGCAAAACGAACCTGAGTAATATCCCATTTAGCACCGGCCCCCATACTACTCACAATGGGCAGACGGCGTTGAAGCACATTATATATAAGGTAACATTTAGGAGCTACCGTATCAATGGCATCCACCACAAAATCAAATTTTGCACTGTCCAGCAATTCCGGAATACGCTCATCTTTCAGATACTCCACCAATACAGTCAATTCCAAATCGGGATTAATATCACGGAAACGTTCCGCCAAAATTTCCGCTTTGGGACGTCCCACAGCAGAGTGAAGGGCCGGAAGCTGACGATTAATATTACTGGGCTGCACAATGTCTGCATCCACTATTGTCATACGGCCTACTCCTGCACGACAAATCATCTCGGCAGCATACGCCCCAACTCCACCTAAACCTACCACCAGCACATGAGCGTGACGCAGGCGTTTCATCTTATCTTTTCCCAGCAACAACTCCGTACGTTGCTGCCACTCTATATTAATTTCGTTCATCACCTTTCTTAAACCATTTGTAGAACCATTTTCCTACATTATCATATACTCGTGTTTCCGATTGCCCGCGAGGGTCAGAAAACGAAACAATCTCTTGCGGATCGTCCCCTAACTGATCCGGATACACAATCAACAAACTGTTATTGGCAAAGTACTTGCTGATTTGTGACGGCAGACGTTCAAAAGAAGTCTGATAAGAGATGGAACCTTTACGCGAAGACACAACCACAAACAGATGGTCATAATTCACCTGTCCGGTCAATAAAAGCAGATCATCCCACTCTTCCAATAAAGAAAACTCCGTAAAAGTATTCGCCTCCTGTTTTTCTGTCAGGGCACGCAAATGCTTCAATGTATCTTCCGTAGCAAAGAAATGCACGCGGCATCCCAATTGTTTACCCATACGGCAGAGCTGTGTCATCCATTTCAAGAAACCTTTTTCATATTCCGCCTTATCGGGAACCGCCACCACAATCCGGCGCAACGTATTGACAGGCATCAATAATTTAGCGATCATAATCTGGCGGTTCGTGCCCTTCAACAAGTTTTCCGTCATTGTACCAAAGAAAGAATCCATCAAATTCGTCTTACGATGCAAACCTATTACAATATCCGTTACCGCATATTCTTTCTGCGTATGAATAATACCTTGCGCAATATTCAAATCATAACGCAACACAGCCTTTACAGACGCATCGGCAGCAGCAGCAATCATCGCCGTACGCTCCAAGTTACGCTTGCCTATGAGTTCCTTGGTTTCTGAAGTATTATTATCATTGATCACACTCAGTGCCACCAATGACTCTTTTTGTTTAGGATGCCTCATCATCAAAGCCATGCCTACCAACCCTTCTATGGTTTCAGGATTAGCTACCGGAATCAAGATGCGTTCCTGTTCCTTACCTTCGCTGCCCTCCATCAGATTTTCCTGGGTCACCATTTTGCGTGCGGCACGCTCTGTCACAACAGAACTTATAATACAAGTGAACAAAATCATGACCACCGTACCATTCAAAACATCATCATTCAACAACCGCTCTCCATTTTCCATAATAATACCGTGACCTATCAACACAGCGGCCAAAGTCGCAGCAGCCTGTGCATTGCTTAATCCGAATATCAGGCTGCCCTCCACTTTTTTCATGCCATATATCTTCTGGGTTATCCATGCAGCCAGCCACTTACTGAATGTCGCCACTACGGTCATTACAACCGCCACTTTCAGCGCTTCACCTTCCGTAAAAAGGCAACGTACATCAATAATCATTCCCACCCCAATCAAGAAATAGGGAATAAACAGCGCATTACCCACAAACTCCAGCCGGTTCATCAAAGGAGAAACATGAGGAACAAAACGATTCAATACCAGCCCGGCAAGGAAAGCTCCCAAAATACCTTCCATCCCCACCAGTTCCATCAAGCCTCCGCCCAGGAACACCATAGCCAGCACAAATATAAATTGCATCACCGCATCCTCATATGTACGGAAAAACCACCGGCTGATGCGAGGCATTAAAAATATGATAAGTCCGAACAGCAAAACCACCTTGGCAACCAACAGCACCCAAAACAGTCCGCCTACGTCCTCACCTTTATACATACCACCAATAACAGCCAGCACCATCAAAGCCAGCACCACAGTCACCGCCGTACCACCAATAGTGATACTGACCGTCCGTTGCCGCGACAAGCCATACCGGCTGATAATAGGATAAGCAATCAAGGTGTGACTGGCATACATACTGGCCAGCAGCACAGAAGTCAGGAATCCATAGTTCAGCATACTCATGCTACTCCATATGCCCAGCCCCATCGGGATGAGGAAAGTAAACATACCAAAGACCAATCCTTTTGTCCTGTTTTTCTTGAAATCGTCCATATCCATCTCAAGACCGGCCAAAAACATAATGTAGTAAAGTCCTACCTTTCCAAACAATTCAAAACTGCTGTCACGCTCCAGAATGTTAAAGCCATACTTGCCTACCACTACCCCGGCAAGTATCATACCAATAATATGCGGAATGCGTAAACGCCCCAAAATCATAGGGGCAAACAGAATGATAATGAGTACCAGGAAGAATATCCAGGTAGGATCTGTGACCGGAAAATGTATGTTAAGGTCGAATAGTTCCATCTTTTTTTAAGTTTTATACCATAATATCGACAAAATTACGAAAAAACTTTCTTTTTTACTGATTTATATTCTAAAATGTTCTAATTTTGCACGCAGAACGTACTTACATGCTGAGAGATAGTTCTAAAGTATTACTAAATTTTATCTTATAAAACAAAAAACAAAATGAAAGTAGCAATTGTTGGTGCGAGCGGAGCTGTAGGACAAGAGTTCCTGCGTGTGCTCGATGAAAGGAACTTCCCGTTGGATGAGTTAGTGTTATTCGGTTCTTCACGCAGTGCAGGACGAAAATACACATTCCGCGGTAAACAGATTGAAGTGAAACTCCTTCAGCACAACGATGACTTTAAAGGTGTAGATATCGCTTTCACATCAGCCGGCGCAGGTACCACAAAAGAGTTTTGTGAAACCATTACCAAACATGGTGCCGTACTGATTGACAACTCCAGCGCTTACCGTATGGATGCCGACGTGCCTTTGGTAGTGCCCGAAGTGAATCCGGAAGATGCTTTGAATCGTCCCCGTAACGTGATAGCTAACCCCAACTGTACAACTATCCAGATGGTAGTTGCGCTGAAAGCCATCGAAAATCTTTCACACATAAAACGTGTGCATGTGGCTACTTATCAAGCTGCCAGCGGTGCAGGTGCAGCAGCTATGGATGAATTGTATGAACAATATCGTCAGGTATTGGCTAACGAGCCCGTGACCGTAGAGAAATTCGCTTACCAGTTGGCATTCAACCTGATTCCCCAGATTGATGTATTTACCGACAATGGATATACCAAAGAAGAAATGAAGATGTTCAACGAAACACGCAAGATTATGCACTCCGACATTCAGGTTAGCGCCATGTGTGTACGTGTTCCCGCCCTCCGTTCTCACTCGGAAAGTATCTGGGTAGAAACTGAACGCCCCATTTCTCCTGAAGAAGCCCGTGAAGCCTTTGCCAAAGGGGAAGGCCTGGTACTGATGGACAATCCCGAAAAGAAAGAATATCCGATGCCTTTGTTCCTGGCAGGTAAAGATCCGGTTTACGTAGGTCGTATCCGCAAAGATCTGGCAAACGAAAACGGACTGACTTTCTGGATTGTAGGCGATCAGATTAAGAAAGGTGCGGCATTGAACGCTGTTCAGATTGCCGAATACTTGATCAAAGTAGGAAACGTGAAATAATTTATTAAATAATTTGTCATAATCTTTATCTTTGCGTCAATCATTGGTTTAATGAATTGACCAAGATAAAGATTATATTGTTTCTTACAGTTATTCGCCCGTCAAACTATCCCACAACATTATGCTGAAAGGAAAAACACTTCGGCGGATACCGAAAAAACGAAGTGTTTTATTTATATCCCCGATAAAACAATCTTCTTGTTTCCGTCAAGAGTTCTTCTTAATATAATATAATTAAGCCGTTTTACCCCAACCTTTAAACCATTCCTTACAGACAATGGAACGCGTAGCAAGCGGATAAAAGAACCATTAACCATACCAAGGAAAACGCCATACTTCCCAAAAACATTTCAGCAAATCCCCAAACAATTCACCTGACAGGCCCCCCCCGTCTCGTCCAACCGACATGAATCAAAACACCATAAAAAAAAGAGCATTGCAACAAACTGCAATACTCTCTTCTTTCCAATATTCTATGATAGCTATTTTTTAGCATCCAAGGTATCATCAATGCTTTTTCCCGTACCCTTCAACGGGAATATATCAACCAAATTCACATCAAATATCAACGTTGAATATCCGGGAATACCTTCTGTACCATCTTTTCCGTAAGCCAATGGATAAGGAATATAAAGCTTCCATTGGTCACCGGCTTTCATACCACCAAATCCTTTCATCAAGGCCGTACTCCACCCTGCTATCACCGCACCTACCAGAAATTTTCTAGGAGTGGCAGTTTCCGGATCAAGCTCACCCTGATAACTTTGGTCAAAAACCGTACCGTTAATCAATTGACCACGATAATTCACCGCTACCGTATCCGTAGCAATAGGACTCTCAGTACCATCTCCCACTTTCTGAATCTTACAGTAAACATTATCAATGATCTTTCCTGTTTCATTCAATCCCAAAGATGGAAGTTTATAGGAACGGATGATTTTCCATTGCCCTTCTCCATTGCCTCGATTGGCTTCCGCCACTGTAGCAATGGAGTCAATATACCGCTGATTACGCTCTTCCCAGTTTGCATATGGATCTTCTGTCCCATCCGTTTCACTACATGAAACAATGGACAGGGAAGTAACAAACAGCAGACCAATCAGCCAAAGAATACTTTTATTCATAATACATTTATTATTGCAAAGTCTTCAGCAGACTTGTTATACTTACTTTATCGGCAATGATATTGTTCAGTTCCGAAATAGCTACACGCTCCTGCTGCATGGTATCACGATTACGCAAAGTTACACAATTATCCTCCAAAGTCTGGTGGTCTACTGTGATACAATACGGAGTACCGATGGCATCCTGACGACGGTAACGCTTGCCGATGCTGTCTTTCTCATCATACTGGCAGTGGAAATGGAACTTCAAGTCATTCATAATCTCACGCGCCTTCTCGGGCAGGCCGTCTTTCTTCACCAACGGCATCACGGCCAGTTTCACCGGAGCCAGAGCAGCAGGCAATTTCAATACCACACGAGTTTCACCATTCTCCAATGTCTCTTCTGTATAAGCAGCACTCATAATGCTAAGGAACATACGGTCCACACCGATAGATGTTTCAATAACATACGGAGTATAGCTTTCGTTCAATTCCGGATCGAAATACTTGATGCTCTTGCCACTGAACTTCTCGTGCTGACTCAAGTCAAAGTTCGTACGGCTATGAATACCTTCCACTTCCTTGAATCCAAACGGCATCAGGAATTCAATGTCTGTAGCTGCATTGGCATAATGTGCCAGTTTATCGTGATCATGGAAACGGTAATGATCATCACCGAAACCTAATGCCTTATGCCATTTCAAACGAGTTTCTTTCCATTTGGGGAACCACTCCAGCTCAGTACCCGGTTTTACGAAGAACTGCATCTCCATCTGTTCAAACTCACGCATACGGAAAATGAACTGGCGGGCTACGATCTCGTTGCGGAAAGCCTTACCAATCTGAGCGATACCGAAAGGAATCTTCATACGACCGGTCTTCTGTACATTCAGGTAATTGACAAAAATACCCTGCGCTGTTTCCGGACGAAGATAAATCTTCATGGCACCATCGGCAGTAGAACCCATTTCGGTAGAGAACATCAAATTGAACTGACGTACTTCAGTCCAGTTCTTGGTTCCCGAAATAGGACAAACAATCTCTTCATCAATGATAATCTGACGAAGTTCATCCAAATCATTGTCGTTCAAAGCTTTTGAGAACCGTTCATGTAAAGCGTCGCGCTTGGCCTGATGCTCCAGAACACGACCGTTGGTGCTACGAAACTGAGCCTCATCAAAAGCATCACCAAATCTCTTGGCAGCCTTGGCCACTTCTTTGTTTATCTTCTCGTCATATTTGGCAAGCTGGTCTTCAATCAGCACATCGGCACGATAACGTTTTTTAGAATCGCGGTTGTCAATCAGAGGATCATTGAATGCGTCCACATGTCCGGAAGCCTTCCAAATAGTAGGATGCATAAAAATAGCAGAATC
Organism: Phocaeicola vulgatus ATCC 8482; assembly: GCF_000012825.1. Taxonomy (GTDB): domain Bacteria; phylum Bacteroidota; class Bacteroidia; order Bacteroidales; family Bacteroidaceae; genus Phocaeicola; species Phocaeicola vulgatus. The sequence continues at coordinate 320,244 of NC_009614.1, forward strand.
AATACCTACGATGTTCTCGTGCAGCAGCACCATACTCTGCCACCAATATTGCTTGATATTATTCTTCAACTCCACTCCCATCTGACCGTAATCGTATACAGCGCCCAGTCCGTCATAGATATCACTGGACGGAAATACAAAACCATACTCTTTACAGTGCGATACTAATTTCTTAAAAACATCTTCTTGTGCCATTTTCTTATCTGTTTATTCTTACACTTTTGTTGTTTTTTCCTGTTTTCAACCTTTAATAAGGGCGAAATAATATGCAAAGTAAATGATTTTTTTCAATAAAAGTCGTATTTTTGCGTGCATATCATCAGAACATTAAGGAATTTAAATATATATGAGCGACGATTTTATTGATAAAGAGGAACAAAACGAAGAAAATATCCCCACGCCGGAGAACGGACACTTGGACTATAAACCTGCCGATACCAAAAACACAGGGGTGAAGCACCAGCTGAGCGGAATGTATCAGAACTGGTTTTTGGACTATGCCTCTTACGTAATACTGGAACGTGCCGTACCGCACATCAATGATGGTTTGAAACCTGTCCAAAGACGTATCCTCCACTCTATGAAAAGATTGGATGACGGCCGATATAACAAAGTTGCAAACATTGTAGGACATACCATGCAGTTTCACCCGCACGGCGATGCTTCCATAGGCGATGCGTTGGTGCAGCTAGGCCAAAAGGATCTGTTGATAGACTGTCAGGGAAACTGGGGTAACATACTGACAGGCGACGGTGCCGCTGCCCCCCGTTATATCGAAGCACGTCTGTCCAAATTCGCATTGGATGTGGTTTTCAATCCCAAAACCACCGAATGGCAAGCATCATACGACGGACGAAACAAAGAGCCGATCACCCTACCTGTCAAATTCCCGCTCTTGCTCGCTCAGGGAGTAGAAGGTATTGCTGTGGGCCTTTCTTCCAAAATCCTGCCACACAATTTTAACGAACTGTGTGATGCCTCCATTGCCTATTTGCGTGGTGAGGAATTCAAACTCTATCCCGATTTCCAGACAGGAGGCTCTATTGATGTATCACGCTACAACGATGGAGAACGCGGCGGAATGGTGAAAGTACGTGCTAAAATCAATAAAATAGACAACAAAACATTGTCCATAGCCGAAGTGCCTTTCGGAAAGACTGTCCCGGGGGTATGCGACTCTATTGTCAAAGCCAGTGAAAAGGGAAAAATCAAGATCCGGAAAGTGGAAGATCTTACTTCTGAAAAAGTGGAAATCCTAGTGCACCTTGCTCCGGGAGTATCCTCGGACAAAACCTTGGACGCGCTCTATGCATTTACTGATTGTGAAGTAAGCATATCTCCCAATTGCTGTGTAATTGATGAAAAGAAACCCCACTTCCTTACAGTCAGTGCCGTCCTTAAAAAAGCCACGGACAACACGTTGTCCCTGCTTCGTCAAGAGTTGGAAATACACAAAGGAGAATTGCTTGAAAACCTTCATTTCGCATCATTGGAAAAAATCTTTATCGAAGAACGGATTTATAAGGAAGTAAAGTTCGAGCAATCCGAAAATACAGATGCCGCCTGCGAATTCATTGATGAACGGCTGACTCCTTTCTATCCGCAATTTATCCGTGAAGTGACCAAAGAGGATATTCTGAAGTTATTGGATATCAAGATGGCCCGGATTCTGAAGTTCAATAAGGATAAAGCAGATGAGAACATAGCCCGTATCAAGGAACAGATTGAAGAAATAAACAATCATCTGGCACATATCGTAGAATATACCATTGATTGGTATCAGATGTTGAAAGATAAATATGGCAAACAATACCCCCGCCGTACAGAGTTACGTAACTTCGATACCATTGAGGCGGCGAAGGTAGTGGAAGCTAACGAAAAACTCTATATCAACCGCGAAGAAGGCTTTATCGGCACCGCCTTGAAAAAAGATGAATTTATAGCCAACTGTTCAGATATTGACGATGTGATTATCTTCTATAAAGACGGCAAATACAAAGTGGTTCGTGTAACAGATAAAATGTTTGTCGGCAAGAATGTTCTCTATGTCAATATCTTCAAGAAAAACGACAAACGTACCATATACAATGTGGTCTATCGGGATGGAAAAGAAGGGTTTCACTATATCAAACGATTCAACATTACCTCCATCACCCGCGACCGTGAATATGATGTAACGCAAGGTACGCCCGGCTCACGTATCGTTTACTTTACAGCCAATCCCAATGGGGAAGCGGAGGTTATCAAGATTACCTTAAAGCCGAATCCGCGTATCAAAAAAATCATATATGAAAAAGATTTCAGTGACATCAATATAAAGGGACGCCAGTCCATGGGCAATATCCTGTCTAAATACGAAGTACATAAAATAGCCTTGAAACAACGTGGCGGCTCTACCCTGGGTGGAAGAAAAGTATGGTTTGACCGGGATGTACTCCGCTTGAACTATGACGGACGCGGTGAATATCTGGGAGAATTCCAAAGTGACGAATTGATTTTAATAGTCCATGAAAATGGAGAATTCTATACCAGTAACTTCGATTTGAACAATCATTATGATCCGGGGATCCACATCATCGAGAAGTTCGATGCCAACAAGGTATGGTCCGCCGCTTTATTTGATGCCGACCAGGGATATCCTTATCTGAAACGATTCACTTTTGAATCCACTTCACGCCGTCTCAATTATTTGGGCGAGAATAAGGAAAGTCGTTCTATATTGCTTACTTGTGTGGCTTATCCACGCATACAAGTCATATTCGGAGGACATGACAGTTTCCGTGATCCATTGGAAATAGATGTGGACGAATTCATCGGAATCAAGAGTTTCAAAGCGAAAGGAAAACGAATCAGTACTTACAACATTGAACAAATAAATGAACTGGAACCTTTACGCTTCCCCGAACCTTCCAAAGAAGAGGACGGTGCGGAAGAGGGGACTGATGAAAACGAAGAAACTGCCGAAATTGAAGATCCGGATCATGGTAAGAGTGAAACAGATATCATTGATGAAATTACCGGCCAGATGAAACTGTTTTAAAAAATGAAGAAAATTCTCCTGTTATTACTGTCCCTGTTTTTGGGTCTGTCTTCGCAGGCGCAGGAAGACAGCTTACAAGCAAACCGCTACGTTATGAGAGCTACTCTTTACGGTGCCGGTTTTACAAATATATTGGACACCTATCTTTCACCGATGGAATATACCGGACCCGAAATTCGTATCCTGCGTGAAAGTATGCGCATGACCAAACTGATGAATGGCAACGTGTCTGTTCAAAGTCTGTTCCAAGCCAATCTGTCCCTGACAGAAAATAAAGCAGAAACAAGTAATGAAATGGCAGGTATGGTCAATTGGAATTATGCACTGCATTACCAGTTCCGGCTGACAGAAAACTTGAAGATACTGGCGGGTCCCATGCTGGACTTGAACGGCGGGTTCATCTATAACATGCGAAATTCCAATAATCCCGCCCAAGCTAAAGCATATGTCAATCTGGCGGCATCGGGTATGGTCATCTATCGGTTTCATATCGGTAACTATCCGCTGATAGCCCGTTATCAAGCCAATCTGCCTGTCATGGGGATTATGTTTTCCCCGGAATACGGACAATCTTATTATGAGATATTCAGTTTAAAGAATGGCGGCAAGAATGTGCTGTTCACTTCCCTGCATAACCAACCTTCCTTGCGACAGCTGGTTACATTGGATTTTCCTATCCGGTCGGTCAATATGCGTTTCGGATACCTATGTGATATCCAGCAGGCGAAAGTCAATAATCTGAAAAGTCATATATGGTCACACGCCTTTATGATAGGTTTCGTGAAAAACTTTTATTTATTAAAAGGTAAGAACAAAGTGGCGATGCCCAGCCGGGTCAGCCCTTATTAATATAGAGGATGAAAAGAAATAGTTATATTTTTATCAGTCTGTTATTGTCTGTTGTATTATTTACTTCGTGCATCACGGAGGACGAATACGACAACTCCCCCGAAGGCAACTTCGAAGCATTATGGCAGACTATCGACCGCCAGTATTGTTTCCTTGACTATAAAAAGCAGGAATACGGATTGGACTGGAATGAAATATACAGCCAGTATAAACAGAGAATATCCAAAGGCATGAATAATGAACAGTTATTCGAAGTTCTGGCAGATATGCTGAACGAGTTGCGTGACGGACACGTAAATCTGTCTTCCAAACTGGAGTACTCCCAATATCGTGAATGGTTTGACAGCTATCCGGCCAATTTCAGCGACAGCATCCAACGTGTTTATCTAGGTAAGGATTATGCCCAATCCTCGGGTATGAAGTATCAGATATTCGAGGACAATATAGCCTATATTTATTGTGGCAGTTTCCAATCGGGCATCGGTGAAGGAAATCTGGACGAGGTTCTAAACAAACTGGCTATTTGTGATGGGTTGATTATTGATGTGCGAAATAATTCGGGTGGTAATCTTACCACAGCCGAGAAATTAGCCGCACGTTTCACGAATGAAAAAGTGCTGGTAGGCTATATGTCCCATAAAACCGGACCGGGGCACAATGACTTCTCCACTCCCAAAGCAGTTTGGCTGGAACCGTCACTAGACCGTGTACGCTGGCAAAAACAGGCGGTAGTGCTGACTAACCGCCGCTCTTTCAGCGCCACTAATGATTTTGTGAACAGAATGAAAATACTACCTAAAGTAACCATCATCGGTGACAAAACAGGTGGCGGTTCCGGCCTGCCCTTCTCCTCCGAACTACCCAACGGCTGGTCTGTCCGCTTCTCGGCCAGCCCCATGTACGATGCGGATATGCAACATCTGGAATTCGGTATAGATCCGGACATCAAAGTCAATATGAGTTCAGAGGATATGCAACGCAATGTAGATACCATTATTGAGGCTGCACGTGAATATTTACATAGCCACAAAGAATAATTTTCTAAAAATCTTTGGTACTTAAGAAATATTGCTTATCTTTGCACCCGCTTACCAAAAGCAATGTCGCGCGTGTGGCGTAATTGGTAGCCGCGCCAGACTTAGGATCTGGTGTCGTGAGACGTGTAGGTTCGAGTCCTATCACGCGCACAAGTTTCCGTATAGAAACAGACAAAAGCCCTCGAAATCGGATAATTTCGAGGGCTTTTCTTTACTAGAAGAAACTAGTTCTCAAAAATCATGTGGCATACTAAAATTTCACATTTATTTTTTTCCCTTTATAAAGCACTGTCTTTTCACTTCCATCCGGCATTCGAACTGTAAACTTCCGCTCATCCAGCATCCCTTCATAGCAGCCACGACGTGCATCAATAGTCAATGTCCGCTTGGCATCATTCCAAGTCATCGGAATTTCAGTATAAGCACCGTTTTCGTAATTATAGTTATTGCCTTCATCCTCATAAAGCACAAAATTACCATCGGCACCAGGATAAACACAAACCTTGAGATTGTCCCATTTCTTCTCGGTCACGTATTGCACATCGGGACCTAACGGCACGATGCTTCCAGCACGTACATAAAGCGGAATACGATTGAACACAGTCGTCACCTTCAGCTTCTGCCCACCTTCTGCCACTTCGTTCGTCCAAAAATCATACCATTGGCTACCGGCAGGCAAATATAGTTCCATTTCTTTAGATTGAGTAAAATCGACAGACAATAGAGGGATATCAGACTCCTGCGCTTTGCAGCCCCACCCTTCATTCTCTTTCAAGATTTGCTGTGCCTGCTCAGGAGTGTATTGGGCATGTAATACAGGTGCCACCAAAAAGGATGATCCAAACATATACTCACTGCCCATGTTCCATGTCTTAGGATCACTGAGAAAATCCATGAATAGTGCCCGCATAAACGTGGAATTACGATGACTTACTTCCCAAGATGTAGAATAGATATAAGGCATCAACGAATAACGGAGTTTTATAGCATCAACCAATGCATCATACACCGGCTCACCAGCTTTACCATAGAGGAAAATTTCGCGAGGTGCATCAGCCCCGTGACTACGCATCATTGGACAAAATACACCGAATTGCGCCCAACGCACATACAATTCATGGAACATAGGATTTTTTGTAGCCGTTCCACCTCCCAAGCTATTGTTATAAGAACCGGCAAAGAATCCGCCAAGGTCAGTATTCCAATGCGGCATTCCCGTCAGAGAAAAATTCAACCCGGCAGTAATTTGCCTACGAAACATATCCCATGAAGATCCTACATCGCCCGTCCATACATTTGAGCCATAACGTTGTTGCCCCAAGAATCCTGAACGGGTCAAGATAATGACACGCTTATCGCGAGTCAGAGCACGCTGATGATCAGACACTCCGCCTACTGTTACGAGCGGAAAAGCGTTCCGTACGCTACGGAAGGAACCGGAATAAGTCTGTCGGTCGAAATCCGAATCTTTGGGGTTAAAGTGGTCAGGTTCTGTCGAGTCCATCCACCATCCGTCCATGCCAAGCTGAAAGATACCTTTGTTCAAGTAATTCCAATAAATATCACGAGCCTTCGGATGATATGGATCATAAACCTTCACGCCAGAAGGATAATCAAAGTTAGGCGGCCATCCTTCCACACCCGATTCGGGCCATGTAGCCATATCCATCAGCAACCCTTCCTTCTCAAGTTCCTTGAAAGGTTTAGTCTTTGGACCAAAAGAAGACCAAATGGAAATCATCATGTGTGCATTCAAGCCGTGGACTTCATCAATCATCCTTTTCGGATCACGGTACTCGTAATTCAGGAACTCCATTGCATTCCATAAATAGTTACTTCCCCAATATTGCCAATCCTGAATGATACAGTCAAGCGGTATGCCCAATTCACGGTATTTCTTCACAACACTTACCACTTCATCCTGACTCTTATAGCGCTCTTTGCTTTGCATAAATCCATAACTCCACAAAGGCATCATAGGAACAGAACCGGTCAGCAAGCGAATCTGTGCAATTACACCGTCAGCCGAACCGCCATACATGAAATAATAATCGATACAATCGCCTACATCTGAACGGAACGACGTTTCCTCTTCATTATCAACATACATCGTACCTGCATAATTATCCCAAAATACACCATATCCCTTAGTCGACTGAAAAACAGGAGTTACGTCTTCTGTATTGCCTTGCACCAGATACTTCTCTATTCCACGTTGCATCATCTGTCCGTTTTGAAGTTGTCCAAGTCCATAAAGCCCTTCATCCTTATCGGTTTTAAAACTTTGGTAAACAGAATAAGTAGCCCGCCCTGCGTCATTGACAGGTATGAATGCCTTCACATTCTCCAATTCCTTCAATAGGGGCATCCCATTACGTGTTTCATAAATCAGAACACCTGTTTTTGTGTCTAGTTTCACCGTCAGTAAACGGCTCTTCATTACAATATTGCCATCTTCCGACGTAGAAACTTTAAGAGCCGTTTTTTCAGGTCTTGCAATAACCGAAAGACTTTTCTTATCTACCGATTGCCCATGCGGCATTTTCAACACGCGCAGACTATTAGCATTAAACCATTGCACTTCCACATCTATCTTTTTCCCAAAAATAGAAGCCTTAATGCCTGTTTCTGTCCGCTGATATTCCTGCGACCACACCAAAGTGGTCAACAGACAACAGAATGTAAAAATAAGTTCTCGTTTCATAAACTCTAACTTTATATTAGTTATCAATAAGTATTAATTAACCTTCCACCAATCCAGCATAAACTATTTTTATTCTATCTCCTCAAAGGGATAAGCTTATCTATCATCATTAATAAAAACTTCCATAGCAATATCAAAACAATTGTCTATATGCTAAAAACACTTACCCTTATCCTATTTCCTCAACTTAACCCATACCACAAAACCTCCGCGAGGCTGGCACTCTATATTCAATTCTTTGGTATCGAATGCCGAATTTTCAATTTTTATTTGTTTCCCATCAGTAGTATCCGAAAACAGTTGGATAAGCTGAATAGAATCTTTAATAAACTCCAAATTCACACGAAATGATTTTGTATTTTCCGTACCATTCAAACCGGAAATATACCAACTATCCTTACTTTTACGAGCAATAACAACACTTTCAGCCGGATAACCGGACAGCAGTCTGGTATCCTCCCATGCAACCGGAAGATACCTGATAAAGTTCTGTACCTCTACCGGTTGTTGCCTATACCCTTCAGGACGATCTGCCAAATGCTGTAGAGCCGACTCAAAAATAACAAGTAACGCCAATTCATGCGCATCGGTAGTGATATGTGGATGTTGTGAATTGGTAAATGTACAAGGCGTATAGTCCATCGGACCTATCACATTACGGGTAAAAGGCAAGGTACAATTATGCCAAGCTGCATTATCAGTCAATGTCGGTTTATTATTATACCATTCGGACCCATATACCGCTTCCACACTCATCAGGTTTGGGTATGTCCGTTGCCAGCCTCTGGGAATAGCTGCCCCATGAAAATTGACTAACAATTTATGCCTGGCTGCATCCTCCAGCAAATCAATATAATAATTCATCGTACCTATAGAATCTCCACCAAAAAAGTCTATCTTAACTCCCTGAATACCTATTTCTTTTAGCCATTCAAATTCTTTGTCACGCACTTCCGGGGTATTCAACCGATATAACGGAGTAGGATCACACCATGCAGTAGAAGAATTATACCATATCAAAGGAGTTACATTTTTCTCTTTACAATAGTTCATTGCATCATTCAGATTTCCTCCATTCCCCATTGCATCCCATTCCCAATCAATCAACATATAGGGCAAATCAAAGTCTGCGGCAAAATCAATATATTTCTTCACTATTTGATAATCCTTAGAACCATGATTATATGCCCAATATATCCAAGAGACCAATCCAGGTTTTATCCATTGGGTATCTTGGATTTTACATGGTTCACTCACATCAGTTACCAAAGTCGATTCGACAATATCAGCTAATGTTCCTATGATAGCGACACGCCAAGGTGAATACCAGCCGGATGGGCATATCAACCGTTCATCCGATAATTTTATCTTATAGATAGAAGAATCAGCTGCATTAGTAAGATAAGCTCCTGTGTTATCACGTAATATGTTGGCTTCGGTTAATAGTACAAAAGCGCTGTCCGAAGGTTGGAACAATGTTGGAAAACTCCACTCACGTCCCTCATTATCTGCAACGCCGTCCGTATTTGGCCAATAAAAGCCCTCATAACCTACAGTAAATTTTTGTGTCCAACGCTTGATACCTGGAGTAAAAGCAAATGCAGTGTACTCATCAAGAACCACAATCTCTTCTTTGGTTTTAGGAAGATGATAACGGAAAGCTATACCATCATTATAAACCCGGAAAATAAGATCTACCCGAAGTCCTTTGACATTTTCAAACCGATAAGTACATTCATTAGCCTCATTATGGCAATGCCTGCGTTTACCAGTCAGCATTTCATAATCATCAACTACAGAAGTTACAGGAGTTGAGCTTATCAATTTAAAGCAATCATCCGTATCCGACGTTTTTAGACCTATTTCAGGTAATGACATCATTTTAACTTTATCCCGCCCACTATGATAAATAACAGAAAAACCTTTTTCAGCATGATATTCAATGGCTATCTTACCGTTAGGAGATTGTAATAAATTGTTCTGCATCGTACATGAAATGCAGGATAAGCACAACAGTGCAATGATAGTAAAATATTTCATAATCATTAAATTGTTCAATGTACCTTCTATTATATTTTAAGGAAAAAGAGAATACTTCATCAGCACCCTCTCTTTCCTCTCTTTTTTAATTATTCATATAGATAAAACATACGTTCCATCATACTCCATTTTTCTTTAGCAAGTTCCCCTTTCCTGCATTGTTGGAATACCGATACAAAATCTTCCCATTCCTGCTGTCGGGGTAAAGTCGCAAGTTTAGCCATAGCAGATTCCCAATCGAAATCAATAGGAGTTTCGACAATCATGAATAACCGATTACCGCATATATATATTTCCATTTCTAAAATACCAACTGAACGGATCCCCTCTCTGATCTCCCGCCACGACTTCTCCTTACTGTGGCACTCCCGATACTTCGCTATCAGCTCCGGATCATCCTTCAAATCCATTGTCTGACAATATCTCTTTACCGGATAGCCATATCTTTTCATTTCATATCCATTTTCTTTCATCTTATCTTAAACTTAATCCTGCTTAATTATATCCCTCATTCTGTTTCAGATTCTTATTTACATTCAAATCATTTTGAGGAATAGGAAAATATCGGTTATGGGGTGCCCATGTACGTTTCTCAAATTGATAATACATATTTTCATCCACCGGAGAAGCAGTAGCCCCACTCCCTCTATAATTACGAGCTTGAGGATCATCCGACAATTTTACTCCGGTAAATGTATGATTAAGTTCTTTCTCGGCAATGCCCCAACGTAACACGTCATAATATCGAAGCCCCTCGAATGCCAGTTCCACACGTCTTTCTTTACGAACTGCTTCACGAACAAGTTCCTGTGTCGCTACGTCTGTCTTTTTTATTCCAACCAATTTCACACGATCACGTATATCATTGATAGTCAAATCCAATAAATTCTGGTCTACTGCATTCGGCTGCGATTCATTTACCGCTTCCAGATAGCTTAATAGAACCTCAGCATAACGCATTATAGGAGTATAAGTGGGAGTAGAACCTAAATTATTAGTTATAGACGGATCACAACCTTTCTTCGGACAATATCCATTAAATAAGGCAAATTTATTATAGCTATCTGCAGTATTAGCTCCCTTAAAGCAATCATAAATTATATCATTATACTTAGTTCCCTCATAACTTCCCAAAGGAGGTAAAAAAATAGAAGCATACAAGCGCAAATCCCGATTAACATAAGGATCATTCTCATCATAAACCTCAGAAGTCTTAATGTCCTTGCCGTCTGCACAGAAATATTCTTTCACCAATTCGTTATATGGTGAGAACTGATGCCACCCTCCATAAGCAGCTTCAGGATATAAATATTGATAACGTGAATTAGTATACAAATCCTTTATCCCCATAATACAAAATATTATCTCAGGGCTATATTCACCTCCTATTTGAAAAAGTTTCTCATAGCTGTCCTCTCCATTACGACGATCCAATTCATATATTCCCGACTCAATCACACTACGTAAAATAGTAGCAGCATCTCCCCATCTCTCTTGTGCCAGATAAAGACGACTTAAAAGTACCTTAGCCGCCCCCCTGGTAAACCGGCCATATTCCTCTGAAGAATATTGGACAGGCAACAAGTCTATAGCAGTCTTCAAGTCCTTCTCCACTTGCGAATAGACTTCAGTCTGAGGTGTTTGAGAGATAGAATTCGCTTCGTCCACCGACAGAGTTTTCAAAGGCATAGGAACATCCTTATAATAAAATGCCAAATTTAAAAAGAAATAAGCTCGTAAACACTTCACTTCGGCAGACCACTGTTCTTTTTTAGATTCTTCCATCGGACAGTCCGTAATATTCTCTAGAAAAGTGTTGTACTTAGCTATTTGCGTATATGCATTTCCCCAATACCAACGTAAATTACTGTTAGTAGCCACCGTATTGGAACTAGCCATTAAAGTAGAAAAATTTTCCTTTTCCGTTCCGTTTCCACCTGCAAAATCCAAATAGAGCAACCCTTGTGGCGTAGCAAAATCATCATGCGACCAACCAGTCTGGAAACGATAACATCCTGTCAAAGCCAACATGGCATCCCCTTCACCAGTCCAAAAACTACCATCAGAAATTGCTGAAGGTGGCTCCTTATCTAATAAATCCGAGCAACCAGTTGTTACTAGTGATACAGCCAAAGCACATAAACAAGCCTTTGTCATTCCTAATGTATTATATATATTTTTCATAATGATTCTTGATTGAATGATTTACTTAGAACTTGAAATTAAATCCGAATGAATAAATACTATTGACCGGATAATAAGAGGGAGAATCCCCTGTTCCTATCTCATTTTCAGGATCCCAACCTTTATAGAAACTATTGAAAGAGAACAGATTTTGTCCGCTTACATAAACACGCACATTTTCCAAACCTATTTTTTTAGTCCATGCTTTTGGGAATGTATATCCTATTTGTATATTCTTGACTCGTAAGAAACTAGCATTACGGACCCAATAATCAGAAGTTTGAAGATTAGTGTCATTCATATTCAAAGTTTCCAATCGAGGATATTCAGCCCATTTATCAGGATTTTCTTCCTTCCAACAAGATTCAGCCTGCCATCTCTGTATCTGTCCACCGTTGTAGAATGCATAAGCCATATAAGATCCTATCAAACGCTTATGACCTCCTAAACCTTGTAATAAAGCTGAAAAATCAAAACCTTTATAAGAAGCGGAAAGATTCAAACCATAATAAAACTTCGGGGTAGTACTTCCCAATACGGTACGATCATATTGCGCATCCACCTTACCATCGGGAACCCCGTCAGGACCACTAATATCTTTGTATTTCACATAACCAGGTTTCAATCCTGACTTACTTACCAATTGCTCAGGAGCCGCATCTATTTCCGCTTGGTCTACAAACAGTCCATCAGTTTCATATCCATATATAATACCTATCGGTTGCCCTACAATTCTGTTATTATTAATTTCTTCGGTAGCTCCGTTCGCCAATTTCTCAACTGCATTTTTTACCCATGTAAAATTAGGAGAAATACTAAACCGGAAATCACGTCCTATTTGTCCGTTATAAGTCAGATTTATTTCAATTCCTTTGTTCGAAACAGCTCCAACATTAGATTGTCCGACTTCACGTCCCATAATACTAGACACCTCAACTGGTGCTAAAATGTCCGAAGTATATTTATAAAAATAATCCAATGTTCCACTAAAACGTCCATTCAATAAACTAAAATCTAAACCAATATCCGTTATAGCCGTCTTTTCCCAAGTAATTTCCGGATTATTATAGGTTTTCATGTAAGCCCCAGACTGAAGAGTTGCCGGATTTCCAAAAGGATAATCATGTCCAAGTTCATAAATCTGTTGGTAAGGATAAACACCTATATTTTGATTACCAAGTACACCATAGGAAGCACGCAATTTCAAATTATCAACTACAGCTGAAACTGCCGCATTCTTCCAAAAATCCTCCTCAGAAATTCTCCACCCTGCAGAAACTGACGGGAAAAGTCCCCAACGATGACCGTCCGCAAAACGTGACGATCCATCATAGCGCAAATTAGCCTCTAATAAATAACGATCTTTCCATGCATAATTTATACGCCCGAAAAAAGAAAGCAACGCATATTCTTCCAATGAACTATCATTAGTAGCTGTTGATTTATCTCCAGAACCTAATTCATACAAATAATTATTAGGAAACGTATTTCTATAACCTTCCAAACCTTTATTATTAGATTGCTCCACAGAAGTACCCGCCAATAACTTAAAAGTATGATTTTTAATTTGTTTTTCATAAGTAGCTAATGCTTCAAAGGTAGTATACGTATTATTTGCAGTCCATACATTTAAAGTAGCGGGCCCCACTGTCTTACTATCATCAAAATAAGTATCAGCCCGGTACGCTTTATCATATTTAGTCCAGTAATTCACCCCAGCTTTACCTATAAAAGAAAGTCCGTCTACAGGAGTATTCCATGTCAATTGTCCGGAAGCACTTATATTTCTACTCACATTCTGCACAAAAGATTCACTCGCCAACCACGCTTCCGGACTATAATTATCCTGATATCCAAAACTTCCATCCGACTTTTGCCCGGCATAAATAGGTCCCTGACGAACAGCATATCCTATCATTCCATCAATACTTTGTGGTTCGCCATTAGGAGCATTATATTTATTATTATAAGCATTAATATTCAAATTAAGCATCAGCCCTTTGGCGATTTCACTTTTCATAGTAAACAGTGCAGTCATTCTTTCATTAGACGTTTTTGCCGTCATACCTTCCTGATTTCTATAACCTACTGATAAATTATAACTTGTCGTAGCATTTCCTCCTTGTATGCTGAGATTATGTTGGTGTTGAAAACCAGAACCAGATTCCAACAGCCATTTTAAGTGATTTACATTCGGATAATTATCCGGATCAGATCCATCTCTATACTTTTGAATCTGTTCAGGTAAATAAGCTTCCTGCTTACCCATATTCCGCATAGCCATATTATAATATTCCGCATATTCCCATGATGGTAAAAAATCAGGCAATTCCGTAGGCCGTTGCCAACCAAAAGAATTACTATATGTAATAGTCGTTTTACCTTGTGCACCCTTCTTTGTTTCAATCAAGATCACCCCATTAGCAGCACGATTACCATAAATAGAAGCAGAAGCTGCATCTTTCAAAAAAGAAATGCTCTGAATATCATTAGGATCTACATCATCAATGTTACCTGATAAACCATCAATCAAAACCAATGGATCTGTTCCAGCTTTTGAAAATGTACCAGTTCCACGAATTTTAACAGTTGCTCCTTGTCCGGGACGACCTGAAGTTTGCAATACACTTAAACCTGGAGCCAAACCTGCCAGTGCTTGAGCAGTACTCATAACAGGCTTACTAGCCAAGTCTTCAGCTGAAACAGCAGATACGGCTCCTGTTAAATTCACCTTTTTCTGTGTTCCATATCCAACTACAACTACTTCTTCCAACTTTTTTGTATCTTCTTCCATTATAATACGAAGTAACTTGTTACTTTCAACCTTTATTTCTTGCGAAATATAACCTACATAACTTATCTGGAGCATGTTTCCCATTTCAGCAGACAGAGAAAATTTGCCATCCAAATCAGTAACAGTTCCATTGGAAGTACCTTTAACCAAGATACTGACCCCAATTAACGGCTCACCGGAAAAATCAGTAACCAAACCATTGACATTACTCTGTGTCTGTGCCCAAGTAGTATAGCTCAGGCAACACATCAACAAGACCACCAAGAATCTTATTGGCTGCATACATTCTAATCTGTTTTTCATTATTCTATTGATTATTGGGTTAATTTTCAAGACATAACAAGGGCTTACCGACCTAAAAAAGCCGATAAATAAACCTACTTTATGCTATATTCACTTCTTTATCTTAAATACGGGAGCAATCTTATTCAACTGTACATCAGGCATATCAATAACAACTCCTTGCGCTGTACGAGTAAAAGATACCTTTCCATAACCTAACAATTCAATTTTAGTAATTTTATCAGGATACAACTCACTTCCCGTTGCCAGCGATTGAATGACAACTTGCTTTTCTTCCGGCCATGCAAGGACTGTAGCATAGAGATATTTCTTGGTTTGAGTAAAACGGATTTCAGATGCAGTGGCTTTAGTGTAAGCACCTTCATTGAAACCTTGGGCATTAATCTTGATATCAGCATTGGCTATCGGACCTTCTCCGAAGACTTTCCACGGGCGTGTATCATAAATAGCCTCTTTATTCATACTCATCCAGTTACCAAATTCATTTAAAATGGCTTCTTCCTTTTCATCGAAAGTTCCGTCAGCCCGAAGAGGAACACTAAGCAACAAATTACCGTTCTTACTGACCACATCCACTAATAGTTTCACTACATCGGAAGCACTTTTATACCAGCCGTTCTCCGCCAATCTGGTATCATAATGCCAACCGCCTAAACAAGAACAAGTCTGCCATGGCTCTTCATAAATACTATTGGGAGATCCCCTTTCCACATCCCATACCAAAGCTTTACGTTGTTCATCGGTAAGAATTTTACCAAACATAACAGCACTGAAATCCCCCTTACGAACAACCATGTTGTGATTATAAAAATGTGCGGCAATCTTCAAACCCGCATCACTGATAGGATAAAACGGTACACCAGTCACATCAAAATAAATCAAATCGGGATTATAACGGTTTATTGCATCGACTGTACGATCATAAAAGTTTGTCACATATTCTTGAGTAGGAATACAAACACCATTTCCCCATGCCCATTGACGGTGAATCATACCGTCAGCCCAACTTCCAGCGCTTAACGGGTGATTCTGTGCATAAAGTTTTTGAGGATCGTAGCCTTCCCACCACTTACCCTTACCATCTTCTTTAGTCAAACATCCATCGTAGGGTACACCTGCCTTCTCGCCATGACGGTCGTATCGTTGAGCCGGTTCATACCAGCTCCACGCATGGTCCGCATGGAAACTGATACCAAATGGAAGACCGTTTTTCTTAGCTGCTTCAGCCCAGCCCGCCAATATATCCTTCTTAGGGCCTATATTCACGGAATTCCATTCCTGATATTGGCTATCCCATAAATCATAATTATCATGGTGATTACCTAAAGCGAAGAAATACTGGGCACCAATCTTCTTATAAAAGGAAACCAATTTGTCCGGATCCCATTTCTCGGCTTTAAACAAAGGCAATATATCCTTGAAGCCCACTTCAGAGGGATGGCCATAATGTTCCACATGGTGCTTATACTCGCGCGAACCTTCCAAATAGAGAGAACGCGCCATCCAGTCGCCGGACCCTTCCACACATTGCGGTCCCCAATGTGCCCAAATACCAAATTTGGCATTTCTAAACCATTCAGGAACTTTATAGTTCTGCAATGATTCCCAAGTAGGTTCGAACTCTCCCTCCTGCATTTTTTCATTTTTCTCTGAAACAGGTACCTGGTAAGTCTGAGCCTCCAAAACTCCCGTCCAAAGCAACAAAGCCGAAGCCAAAAGAAAATGTTTTGCTTTCATAGTATAATTGCTTTATATGTTTTTCAATTATCAATAGTGCAAATATACAGAGTTGAAACCAATTTATATTATCCAAATGCGCCATTATGTAGGATAATATCGACTTTTACCTGAAATAATTCAAAAACAAATACCAAAACAGGTGATTTGATATGAAAATATCGATTTCCCATTGGATTATATATATACTTTTGCTTACTTTGTACGAAACTGAATCTTTCATTCTAATAACTTAAGGAATATGACACAATCAATCGACCAATTACATTTACTTATATTAAATGTAGGACTAGCCATTCACAATGCAGACTGGAACTGGAAAAACGTAAGCAGCCCTTTTACCCGACTCTATTATATAATGGAAGGAACCGCCCAAATAATATTTCCCGATGGAATGCAGGAACTAAAACCACATCATCTATATCTGGTGCCATCATTCACTACCCATAGTTATCAGTGCAATTCTCATTTCACTCATTATTATCTCCATATATATGAAGACCATCAATCGGAATCCGGCATTCTGGAAGATTGGAATTTCCCGATAGAAATACCTGCGGGCAACCTGGAATTACCACTTATTAAAAGGTTATGTGAAATAAATCCTACCATGCAGCTTCCTCAATCCGACCCGACAAGCTATGACAACAACCCCACATTAATCAGAAACATCATTAAAAATAAACAGCGTACCTTCTGTGACAAAGTCGAATCCAGAGGTATAGTATATCAACTTATTGCCCGCTTTTTAAAAGACGCCAAACCTAAAGTGGAAGTCAACGATAACCGTATCCAAAAAGTTTTGTCCCACATCCGAAAAAATATCTATAAAACAGTAGATATAGACTCATTGGCAGCAATCTCATGCCTCTCAAAAGATCATTTTATCCGTCTTTTCAAAAAAGAAGTCGGTACCACACCGCTACAATATATTAATCAGAAAAAAATAGAGAAAGCCCAATTAATTCTGATTACAGAGGATATTCCCGTAAAAAACATAGCCTATCTCCTTGCTTATGAAGACCATTCTTATTTTAACCGCCTATTCAAAAAAATCACAGACGTTACTCCACAGCAATATAGAGAACTATATAAAAAGTAACCGTCTTATTATTTTTACGCAAAGGTTTACGTACTTTTTTCAACCTCTTCCACCATATACCTAAAGGTTATTCCTCTATTTTTGATGCCGGAAATAAATCTAAAAATAAATAGAGCTATGAATTACAATGAAATCGGGAAAACCGGTATGCGGGTTTCCAATCTTAGTTTCGGCGCATCTTCATTAGGAGGAGTTTTTCATGATATCCGCGAAGCAGAGGGTATCAAAGCTGTTTACACAGCAGTAGAGAATGGAATGAATTTTATTGATGTATCTCCCTACTACGGGCACTACAAGGCCGAAACCGTATTAGGCAAAGCATTGAAAGAAATACCACGTGACAAATATTATCTCTCTACCAAAGTGGGACGCTATGGAAAAGATGGAGTCAACACATGGGATTATTCCGGAAAACGTGCAACGGAAAGTGTGTATGAAAGCTTGGACAGACTCCACATTGAATATATCGATCTGATTAATGTACACGATGTAGAGTTTTCAGACATGAATCAGGTAGTCAACGAAACATTACCTGCACTGGTAGAACTTAAAAAGAAAGGTATTGTGGGACATGTAGGTATCACAGACTTGCAATTAGAAAACTTAAAATGGATCATTGATCACTCGGAACCGGGAACAGTAGAAAGCGTACTTAACTTCTGCCATTATTGTCTGAATGACGAGAAACTGACTGATTATCTGGATTATTTTGAATCAAAGAATATCGGCATTATCAATGCCTCCCCCCTTTCAATGGGCTTACTCTCCCAACGTGGGGTTCCTGCATGGCATCCGGCCCCCCAATCACTGGTAGAAGCCTGTCGGAAAGCTGTTCAACATTGCCTGTCCAAAAATTATCCTATAGAGAAACTGGCTATTCAATATTCTGTCAGCAATCCACGTATCGCCACCACTTTGTTCAGTTCGGCCAATCCGGATAATGTATTGAAAAATATAACATATGCCGAAGAACCCATTGATTGGAACCTTGTAAAGGAAGTGCAAGAAATTATCGGAAAACAAATGCGTATCAGTTGGGCTAATTCATAATACAAAGGAAAATAATGATGGATTTTAACATAATAGATGCACACTCCCATCTTTGGCTACGGCAAGATACGGAAGTCAACGGATTGCCTATCCGTACTTTAACCAACGGACGTTCGTTATTTATGGGGGAAGAACGTCAGATGGTTCCGCCCTTTATGATTGACGGGCGGAATAGTGCCGAGGTTTTTCTCTCGAACATGGACTATGCACAAGTATCGGCTGCCGTAGTCACTCAGGAATTTATTGATGGCATCCAAAATGAATACCTCGCAAAAGTGTCCCATAAATACCCAGACCGTTTCTTTGTATGCGGTATGTGCGAATTTCGTAAACCCGGTTATCTGCAACAGGCCAAGGAATTAATAAGTTCCGGTTTCAAAGCAATAAAAATCCCGGCACACCGCCTTTTTCTAAAAGAAGGAAGAGTCATGCTGAACAGTGACGAAATGATGGAAATGTTCCATTACATGCAAGAAAAAGACATTATCCTTTCCATTGATTTAGCCGATGGGGATACACAAGTACAGGAAATGAAAGAAATCATTCAGGAATATCCGCAGCTTCGAATCGCTATCGGACATTTCGGCATGGTCACCACACCTCATTGGCAAGAACAAATAAAGTTGGCCCGCCATAAAAATGTCATGATAGAATCCGGGGGGATCACCTGGTTGTTCAACAGTGAATTCTATCCGTTTCACGGAGCGGTTAAAGCCATTAAAGAAGCAGCAGATCTGGTAGGTATGGACAAACTGATGTGGGGATCGGATTACCCTCGGACCATTACGGCCATTACTTACAAGATGTCTTACGATTTCATCCTTAAAACGACTGAAATGACACAAGAAGAGAAAGCACTTTTTTTAGGTAAAAACGCCGAAAGATTTTATGGTTTCAAAAATCTCATATCTCTTCCTTACATAAAAAACATGTCAGAATAATCAACTGACACTTATAAATCCATACCATGAAAAATAAGAACTATTATGTACCATTGATGCTCATATTCTGCCTGTTTTTCCTATGGGCTATCAGCAGCAATCTGCTACCTACTATGATAAGACAGCTGATGAAAACCTGTGAGTTAAACGCTTTCGAAGCATCATTCACAGAAACAGCCTACTGGCTTGCCTATTTCATCTGTCCCATTCCCATCGCTATGTTCATGAAAAAATACAGCTACAAATCGGGAATTATTTTCGGGTTATTACTGGCGGCATGTGGTGGGTTACTGTTCTTCCCCGCTGCCATGCTGAAAGAATATTGGGCATATCTATGCATATTCTTTATCATTGCCACCGGAATGTGTTTTTTAGAAACGGCAGCCAATCCTTATGTAACCGCTTTGGGAGATCCGAAAAGTGCGCCCCGTCGATTGAATCTGGCACAATCATTCAATGGGCTGGGAGCTTTTATAGCTGCCATGTTTCTCAGCAAACTGATTCTGAGTGGCAACCACTATACCCGCGACACCCTGCCCACTTCTTTTCCCGGTGGCTGGGAAGGTTACATTCAAACAGAAACAGACGCCATGAAACTTCCTTATCTGCTGCTAGCTATGCTACTCATTGTTATTGCCATCATCTTTATCTTCTCCAAATTACCTAAAATCAAAGAAGGAAATACGATGGAAGGAGTAGAATATAAAGGAGAAAAATTAATTGATTTCGGAGTCTTAAAACGTTCTCATCTTCGTTGGGGAGTTATTGCACAATTCTTCTACAATGGTGGTCAGACAGCCATTAACAGTTTATTTCTAGTCTACTGTTGTACCTATGCAGAACTACCTGAAAATACAGCCACCACCTTTTTCGGCCTTTATATGCTGGCTTTTTTGGCAGGAAGATGGACAGGCACACTACTCATGGTAAAATTCCGTCCACAAGACATGCTATTGGTATATGCGCTGATTAATGTCTTGCTATGTATTGTTGTGGTTTGTTTTGGCGGTTGGACAGGTCTTTATGCCATGCTGGGCATCTCTTTTTTCATGTCTATCATGTATCCCACTCAGTTCTCGCTCGCTTTGACTGATTTAGGCAACAACACCAAAAGTGGCTCGGCATTTCTAGTTATGGCCATCGTTGGAAATGCTTGCTTACCCCAACTCACAGCTTATATGATGCATCTGAACGAACATATCTATCATATAGCCTATACTATTCCTATGATTTGTTTCCTGTTTTGCGCCTATTATGGCTGGAAAGGATACAAAGTGATTGATTAAACTGATTAAAAATAAATAAAAAATGAAAGCAATTCAAATTACCGCTCCTTCCGAAATGAAGGTAGTAGACATCGAGAAACCGGTCTTGGAACCGGGAGAAGTTCTTGTGAAAATTAAATACGTCGGTTTTTGCGGCTCGGACTTGAATACATTCTTAGGCCGTAACCCAATGGTAAAGTTGCCCGTTATTCCTGGACATGAAGTAGGAGCTGTCATAGAAGCTGTGGGCAAGGATGTGCCGGATTCTTTAAAACCCGGCATGAGCGTTACAGTTAATCCCTATACCAATTGCGGTAAATGTGCTTCCTGTCGTAACGGCAGAGTAAATGCCTGTGAACATAATGAAACTTTAGGGGTTCAGCGCAACGGAGCCATGTGTGAATATATCGCATTGCCTTGGAGTAAAATAATCCCGGCCCATCGAATTCCTCCTCGTGACTGTGCACTGATCGAACCGATGAGCGTAGGCTTTCATGCGGTTTCCAGGGCACAAGTTACAGATATTGATATAGTGATGGTCATTGGTTGCGGAATGATCGGTATGGGAGCTATTGTACGTTCAGCTCTTCGCGGAGCTACCGTTATCGCTGTAGACCTGGACGACGAGAAATTGGAACTTGCCAAACGGATAGGTGCTCACCATACCATCAATTCCATGACAGAAAATGTACATGAATGCCTGACAAAGATTACGGAAGGACTCGGTCCTGATGTAGTCATTGAAGCTGTCGGCAGTCCTGCAACCTATGTTATGGCCGTCAATGAAGTCGGATTTACCGGGAGAGTGGTATGTATAGGGTATGCAAAATCAGAAGTTTCTTTTCAAACTAAATATTTTGTCCAAAAAGAACTTGATATCCGCGGATCACGTAATGCATTGCCCACAGATTTCAGAGCAGTTATCCGCTACATGGAACAAGGTACTTGCCCAAAAAATGAATTGATCAGCAAAGTAGTCAAGCCCGAAGCAGCAATACAGGCCATGAAAGAATGGGCGGCAGCTCCCGGAAAAGTATTCCGTATACTAGTCGAATTTGACTAACCACATCTATACAATTACCCAAAATGTGCTCAAAGTGATCGTTTTCTACTTCGAGCACATTCTCTTTTTTGATTAAATCCTACTTGATTGGATAATATCAATTAATATCGGACGGAACCCGCTAACGAAACACTCTACTGCTATTACCATCAGAATAAGTCCCATCAAGCGCATCATCACGTTATTTCCAGTTTCACCAAGAATAGAAACCAACCGGGTAGAAGCCCGCAATATAAGATAGGTGATAAAATAAATCAAACCAATTATTCCGATCAGAATTCCCTTCATGGTCCAAGTATTTGCATCATCCATTAACATTATTCCGTTAGCTATAGCACCGGGACCGCAAAGCATAGGAATAGATAACGGGGTAATTGAAATATCATTGGCATACGTTTTAATTTCTTCATCTTTCAACTTCGTATTAGTAAAACGTGCCTGCAACATATCATACCCAATCTTCAAAATAATAAAACCGGCAGCAATACGAAAGCCATTGGTCGATATTCCAAAGAATTTGAATAAAAATTGCCCGGAAAAAGTAAAAGCCAGAAGTGTAATAAAGGAAATGATAGTAGCACGTTTCACAATATGACGCCGTTCTTCATCATCCATTCCTTTAGTCATAGTCAAAAATACAGGCATGGTTCCCAACGGGTTGGTTAATGTGAAAAAAGAAGTAAAGCATAGTAATGCAAATGGTAATAATGTATCCATTGACGTATTATTTTTAGGTTATGGGCAAAAGTAATCCATAATTGGGAGATGAGCAATAGTAGAGGTCACATTTCACACGTGCGGATACAAAAAAAGCCTCCGGAACTTCTTCAAGTCCGGAGGCTTCAATCAAAACGGCGGCTACCTACTCTCCCACTGTGACGCAGTACCATCGGCGTGACAAGGCTTAACTTCTCTGTTCGGAATGGGAAGAGGTGGAACCCTTGTGCTATAGCCACCTGAATAAGGTTGACATATTGTTGAGCTGTTATCGTAATTTCATTCTGTAGTAAAAACCAAAGGTATACACCATCCGACATATAAGGAAAGTGAACGGGCAATTAGTAATGCTCGGCTTTGATGTCTCCATCTTTACACCTGCATCCTATCAACGTCGTAGTCTACAACGACCCTGAGAAATCTAATCTTGTGGCCGGCTTCGTACTTAGATGCTTTCAGCACTTATCCGATCCAGACTTAGATACCCGGCAATGCACCTGGCGGCACAACCGGCAAACCAGAGGTCTGTCCAACACGGTCCTCTCGTACTAGTGTCAGAGCCACGCAAATTTCATACGCCCACGATAGATAGAGACCGAACTGTCTCACGACGTTCTGAACCCAGCTCGCGTGCCACTTTAATGGGCGAACAGCCCAACCCTTGGGACCTTCTCCAGCCCCAGGATGTGACGAGCCGACATCGAGGTGCCAAACCACTCCGTCGATATGAGCTCTTGGGAGGGATCAGCCTGTTATCCCCGGAGTACCTTTTATCCTTTGAGCGATGTCCCTTCCATACGGAAACACCGGATCACTATGCTCTAGTTTCCTACCTGATCGACTTGTCAGTCTCCCAGTCAAGCGCCCTTATGCCATTACACTCTAAGGCCGGTTACCAATCGGCCGGAGGGCACCTTTAGAAGCCTCCGTTACGCTTTTGGAGGCGACCACCCCAGTCAAACTACCCACCAATCAATGTCCCCGTTCCACGGGTTAGAATCCAAACAAATAAAGGGTCGTATTTCAACAGCGGCTCCACAAATACTGGCGTACCTGCTTCAAAGCCTCCGACCTATCCTACACATCACGTGCCCAGATTCAATGATAAGCTATAGTAAAGGTTCACGGGGTCTTTTCGTCCCATCGCGGGTAATCGGCATCTTCACCGATACTACAATTTCACTGAGCTCACGGTTGAGACAGCGTCCAGATCATTACACCATTCGTGCAGGTCGGAACTTACCCGACAAGGAATTTCGCTACCTTAGGACCGTTATAGTTACGGCCGCCGTTTACTGGGGCTTCAATTCAACGCTTCTCTTATCGATGACATCTCCTCTTAACCTTCCAGCACTGGGCAGGTGTCAGGCTGTATACTGGATCTTTCGATTTGGCACAGCCCTGTGTTTTTGTTAAACAGTTGCCTGGACCGATTCTCTGCGCCCTCCCATAAAAGGGTAGGGACCCTTTATCCCGAAGTTACAGGGTCAGTTTGCCTAGTTCCTTAACCGTGAATCACTCAAGCGCCTTAGAATATTCATCCCGACTACGTGTGTCCGTTTGCGGTACGGGTACCTGCAGGATTAAGTTTAGCGGATTTTCTCGGCAGCATGCTTACGCGCACTATTGCCTTGTCCCGAAGGACGCGGCATACTATCAGGTTCGGATCTCATGGTGGATTTGCCTGCCATGATCGACTCCTACACCCTTCAACCATCTATTCCGTCAGATGGCGGCACTGTCACTACTGCGTCTCCACGTCACTCCTGAAGGTAGTAACGGAATATTAACCGTTTCTGCCATCGGCATCGCCGTTCGGCTGAGCCTTAGGACCCGACTGACCCTGATCCGATTAGCGTTGATCAGGAAACCTTAGTCTTTCGGCGAGGGGGTTTCCCGCCCCCTTTATCGTTACTTATACCTACATTTGCTTTTCCAGACGCTCCAGAATACCTCACGGTACGCCTTCGACGCTGACTGGAATGCTCCCCTACCGATCATATTAATGATCCCACTGCTTCGGTAGACAACTTAATACCCGATTATTATCCACGCCCGACTCCTCGACTAGTGAGCTGTTACGCACTCTTTAAATGAATGGCTGCTTCCAAGCCAACATCCTAGCTGTCTTAGCAGTCAGACTTCGTTAGTTTAACTTAGCTGTCATTTCGGGACCTTAGCAGGTGGTCCGGATTCTTCTCCTCTCGGGCACGGACCTTAGCACCCATGCCCTCACTCCTGCGGTAGAACTGATGCGCATTCGGAGTTTGTCAAGACTTGATAGGCGGTGAAGCCCTCGCATCTTATCAGTCGCTCTACCTCACATCAGTAACCCGCAAGGCTGCACCTAAATGCATTTCGGGGAGTACGAGCTATCTCCAAGTTTGATTAGCCTTTCACCCCTACCCTCAGCTCATCCAGAAGCTTTTCAACGCTTATTGGTGCGGTCCTCCAGCTGGTGTTACCCAGCCTTCAACCTGGCCAAGGGTAGATCACTTGGTTTCGCGTCTGCCACTGCCGACTATACGCCCTGTTCAGACTCGCTTTCGCTTCGGATACGTGTGTCGTCACACTTAACCTTGCCGGCAAAGGCAACTCGTAGGTTCATTATGCAAAAGGCACGCCGTCACTCATTAACGAGCTCCGACCGCTTGTAGGCGCACGGTTTCAGGAACTATTTCACTCTTCTGTTCGAAGTGCTTTTCACCTTTCCCTCACGGTACTGGTTCGCTATCGGTCTCTCGGGAGTATTTAGCCTTACCGGATGGTCCCGGCAGATTCACGCAGAATTCCTCGTGCTCCGCGCTACTCAGGATACTACTATGCTTCGACAACGTTCGAATACGCAACTGTCATGCTCTATGGTCTTTCTTTCCAGAAAGTTCTTCTCTGATGTCTTCATGCAACGGCGTAGTCCTACAACCCCACCCATGCCGTAACATGGATGGTTTGGGCTGTTCCCCGTTCGCTCGCCACTACTGGGGGAATCATTGTTTATTTTCTTTTCCTGCAGGTACTAAGATGTTTCAGTTCCCTGCGTTAGCCTCCAACAACGTTGGATAATACCTCTTCAAGATATTGGGTTGTCCCATTCGGAAATCTCTGGATCAAAGGTCATTTGCACCTCCCCAAAGCTTATCGCAGCTTATCACGTCCTTCATCGCCTCCGAGAGCCAAGGCATCCGCCATGCGCCCTTTTTTACTTTCTTTATTCATTCACTCACACAACGGTTTTTGCGTTCCGTTGGTAGCGGGATGATATATACTTTCAGCTCTTTACTACTAAAATTACTGTTTGCTTGTACAATATGTCATAGATCGTTCATCTTCGTTTCTTACGTTTCCGATGGAGTGGAGAATAACGGATTCGAACCGTTGACCCTCTGCGTGCAAGGCAGATGCTCTAGCCAGCTGAGCTAATCCCCCGAACTTGATTCCGTTCGTAGTCCCAGGCAGAGTTGAACTGCCGACCTCTACATTATCAGTGTAGCGCTCTAACCAACTGAGCTATAGGACTAAGTTCAACCTAGTCTGTTTGATTAGACCCGGCTTCTTACTTTCTCTCTTCCGTATCATTACGGAATCATATCTTGAATAAACAACACCAGCAGTACAAGAACAAAAACCTTATCGATCTTTCGTCCTCTCCAGAAAGGAGGTGTTCCAGCCGCACCTTCCGGTACGGCTACCTTGTTACGACTTAGCCCCAGTCACCAGTTTTACCCTAGGGCGCTCCTCGCGGTTACGCACTTCAGGTACCCCCGGCTCCCATGGCTTGACGGGCGGTGTGTACAAGGCCCGGGAACGTATTCACCGCGCCGTGGCTGATGCGCGATTACTAGCGAATCCAGCTTCGTGGAGTCGGGTTGCAGACTCCAGTCCGAACTGAGAGAGGTTTTGGGGATTGGCATCCACTCGCGTGGTAGCGGCCCTCTGTACCCCCCATTGTAACACGTGTGTAGCCCCGGACGTAAGGGCCGTGCTGATTTGACGTCATCCCCACCTTCCTCACATCTTACGATGGCAGTCTTGTCAGAGTCCTCAGCGGAACCTGTTAGTAACTGACAACAAGGGTTGCGCTCGTTATGGCACTTAAGCCGACACCTCACGGCACGAGCTGACGACAACCATGCAGCACCTTCACAGATGCCTTGCGGCTTACGGCTTTCACCGTAATTCATCTGCAATTTAAGCCCGGGTAAGGTTCCTCGCGTATCATCGAATTAAACCACATGTTCCTCCGCTTGTGCGGGCCCCCGTCAATTCCTTTGAGTTTCACCGTTGCCGGCGTACTCCCCAGGTGGAATACTTAACGCTTTCGCTTGGCCGCTTGCAGTATATCGCAAACAGCGAGTATTCATCGTTTACCGTGTGGACTACCAGGGTATCTAATCCTGTTTGATACCCACACTTTCGAGCCTCAATGTCAGTTGCAGCTTAGCAGGCTGCCTTCGCAATCGGAGTTCTTCGTGATATCTAAGCATTTCACCGCTACACCACGAATTCCGCCTGCCTCAACTGCACTCAAGATATCCAGTATCAACTGCAATTTTACGGTTGAGCCGCAAACTTTCACAACTGACTTAAACATCCATCTACGCTCCCTTTAAACCCAATAAATCCGGATAACGCTCGGATCCTCCGTATTACCGCGGCTGCTGGCACGGAGTTAGCCGATCCTTATTCATAAAGTACATGCAAACGGGTATCCATACCCGACTTTATTCCTTTATAAAAGAAGTTTACAACCCATAGGGCAGTCATCCTTCACGCTACTTGGCTGGTTCAGGCTCTCGCCCATTGACCAATATTCCTCACTGCTGCCTCCCGTAGGAGTTTGGACCGTGTCTCAGTTCCAATGTGGGGGACCTTCCTCTCAGAACCCCTATCCATCGAAGACTAGGTGGGCCGTTACCCCGCCTACTATCTAATGGAACGCATCCCCATCGTCTACCGGAATACCTTTAATCATGTGAACATGCGGACTCATGATGCCATCTTGTATTAATCTTCCTTTCAGAAGGCTGTCCAAGAGTAGACGGCAGGTTGGATACGTGTTACTCACCCGTGCGCCGGTCGCCATCGGCCTTAGCAAGCTAAGACCATGCTGCCCCTCGACTTGCATGTGTTAAGCCTGTAGCTAGCGTTCATCCTGAGCCAGGATCAAACTCTTCATTGTAATAATATCTTTTTCCAACTATTCAGTTGATAATCTGCTCAAGGATTCCAAATCTATCAATATCAATATTGACGGTTCTTGTTTTTTCCGTACACCATATATATATATCACATACGGTGCACCGGCTTGTACTACTTGTTTGTTTATCTTAAATCTTTCAAAGAACTCTCATTTATGTTTTGCCATCGTTTCCGAAAGCGGATGCAAAGGTAAGAGATTTTATCGTAACCGCCAAATGTTTTCGAAAGTTTTTTTTGAAAAAGTTTTTTTTCGAAACTTCCATAAAAGGCGGGACGTCCATCCTCCCCACGTCTTATCCGTTCTCGCTCCCTTAGCCCCGCTAAGGTAAGATACTGGGTGCAGACACTGTCAAGGAAAACTCTCCTACGTTTGTTTCACCAAGTCAGTCACACACTGTCTGAAGTGCCGCATCTCTCTCGATTGCGGATGCAAAGGTAGACCTTTTAACGATTACCAGCAAACATACGAAGGAAAAATTATACGGATTTCCTGAAACTTTTTTGTAATACTCTGAATAACAGATGTGTTACAAAGCATGTTTTTATAACGGAGGACACCGGAGGAAAAAGACACACACATTATAATATTCGCACGCGCGTATAAGGACGGAAAAAAGGAAGGGGCCCATACGAAAACAGCAGACGGAAAACAAGAAAAGACGGAAAAACGGAAGGCAAACTTGCAAACTTGCAAAACTTGCAGCATCTCCACACCCACACACGTGCGCGTACATTATAATGCAACAAAATAATATGTTCCAGAATTCCACTCTATTTCTTTATTGTGATCTGTGAATGATCTGATCTCCTCCTGTTTTCTTGTTCACGTTTTTTCTCTTTTGCGAAATATATGCGTCTTGATGAGGAAATTTCTTTAAAAGACCATTACTACAGCCAGTGCCGGCTGAAGAACAGCAGCTGGCAGGTCTTCTGGCAGGACAGTGCCTCGGAACAGGATGCCATGCCGTGCGTCTTCATACAGTTCATATGTTCCGAAAGGTTAGTAACATGTGTTCCGTAAAGTTAGTAACGTGTGGCCCTATACGTTACTAACATACAGGCCTGCACGTTAGTAACGTGTTCCATTTAGATTGATAACACGTTATTCCTCATGCCGACAGCTTGTTCTCCCCAGGATTGTACAAGCTGTACCAGCATGATTGGCGGAAGGCCCGGCCTATACAAGTACCTGCTGAAGATTCGGGCAGTCATCCCTTTGCCACCTGTGTCTGTCCGATTCCGGTTTCTGTCTTCCGCTTTCCTTTTTTCTTCTTATACGGCCCCTCCTCTTTCCACCAAAGATCCTGTCACATCTCTCCCTTTTCCCCGCTCCACTTTCTGTGCTCCGTCATGCTTTCCTCCATTTCAGCTCTCCCCTGCATCGTCCGTTTGTCCTCCTCCACCCTTGCTTGTCACATTCTCCTTATGTTCTCTCATTTTTCCACATTATAATGTACGCGCACGTGTGTGGGTGTGGAAGTGCTGCAAGTTTTGCAAGTTTGCAAGTTTCATCCCCACTTTATATCATAAAGAGAACTGAAAATAAATAATATTCTGGCATTTAGTCAATGCCCCCATAAACTATATAATTTTTTATTGCTATATTTGTCCTCATCAAATCATCAAAATGAATATAACTTCTACTATCATAACAGCTTCGGACGGAACACCCCTCTCCTTATATGATGTATGCCGGTTCCTATCCAAGCAGCAATGGAAACACATATTAAAACAATTGAAACAAGAAGGAATACATATAGAAAGAATAGAAGCTTATGAATATCCGGAAGTTCGAGACATCAAACATCTATTTATACGCTTTGAAAAAGAAAAAGAAGACACTCCTTTTTATTTACTGTCTCCGGAAATATTCTCTAAACTAACCAACGCGATAATACAAGAATACTCTTCAAATATAAAATAAAAAAATTGTACAATCCATCAAATTAGGATGAGATGAAAAACATCAACGGTCAAGGCAATGAAATTACAATTATTTTACCACATAAGAAAATAGATTGTATATCCTCCCATCATGAACAATTCAATCAAATCATCCATCAATCCCATATCATAATTACAGGAAACAACAATCATGTTTCCATGCATTTCGATTCAGAATAGAATGTTGAAAAACTACTTCTTAACGAAGGTTTTCTATTGATTATCAAGGGAAACGATAACACGGTTAATTTAGGAACAATCATTTTACACTATTCCAACATACTAGGGATGAGTGGACTAAAACTCATCATCGGCCAGTTGCCCGGTTTGGGAACTGGTGTTTCAAGAGTTGCCAATAATTGTAGAGTTGATATAGGTAATCGTGTAGTTATCAATGGAGTTACTTTATATTTACAAGAAGATAAATCAAATGTTAGCATAGGAGAAGACAGTCAATTAAGCTGGGGCATTGATATTTGGTGTACCGACGCACATACTATAACAAATTTAAAGAGAGAACCGATTAATTTTGCTCAAAGTATAGAAATAGGCAAGCATGCATGGGTAGGGAAAGATGTAAAGATTGGTAAAAATACAAAAATACCCGATAACAGTATTGTGGGTTGGGGAAGTATTGTAACCAAAGTATTCAACGAACCGAATATAATATTAGCAGGCATCCCTGCAAAAATTGTAAAGAGAGGTATAAATTGGGATCGTAGATGCATTAATAAATACTTACTAGAATAGTATTTAGGGTGTCTGAAAAGATAGCTAGTCAGACCCCCGATTTGATAACTATTCCGTTAGAACTGGAAATAAATAAACGGCTGAATATCACTGCTCTTTATCTGGATAACCAAATAAATCAGTACTACCAACAATAATGCCTTTCCCAATAAAGGTAATTTTACCACTCCACGACAACACGCATTCTGCCAACTATCAGGAGCAAAATGCAGCAAATACCCTATTCCCATCAAAACAAACACTTTCCAATAACCTTCTATCAGCTGCATGAATACCTCGGGATGGAAAGCTGTACATATCTGCTTCAACATAACAACCGAAGCTTCAAAAGTCGTATTACGGAAAAATATCCAGCAGAAACAAACAAAATTGAAAGTAACAAGAACTGCAAAAAATTTACGAATGCCCTTACTGCCAGCCGTCTTAGGCTTATGCAGCAAGTTACGCCAGAATTTCTGTGCAGCCAGTGCTATTCCATGAAATCCCCCCCATATCACAAAATTCCAAGATGCACCATGCCACAAACCACCTAACAACATAGTAAGGCACAAATTAATATAAGTACGGACCTTCCCCTTGCGGTTTCCCCCCAATGAGATATAAAGGTAATCTCGCAACCATGTAGAAAGAGAGATATGCCAACGATGCCAGAAATCGGTTATACTATCGGCTTTATAAGGCGAATTAAAGTTCATAGGGAAACGGAAACCCAACAGCAAAGCAAACCCGATAGCCATATCACTATATCCGGAAAAGTCACAATAAATCTGTAAAGCATACCCATATACACCAAACAAATTCTCAACCCCGGAATAAAGAGCCGGATTATCAAAAATACGTTCCACAAAATTTACACTGATATAATCGGAGATTACAGCTTTCTTGAATAATCCGCTGATGATAAAGAAAACACCAGTGCCAAACATCTCCGAGGAAACAAACAGCGGTTGCCTGATTTGAGGAATAAAATCGCGGGCACGTACAATAGGCCCCGCTACCAGCTGCGGAAAAAAAGACACATAAAATGTATAATCCAGCAACCTGTTCAAAGGAACCAGCTCACGACGGTAAACATCTATGGTATAACTTAAAGACTGGAAAGTGAAGAACGATATTCCCACCGGCAAGAAAATATCCAACGGCTGGAATTTCCCATTCCACAAAGGAGCCAGTATCTGATAAAAGAAATTGGTGTACTTGAAATAACAGAGCAATCCTAAATTTATTCCCAGACTTGCCAGCAGCAAAACCCTCCGTTTCCATTGAGTTTCGGTATTCGCCATACGCCCTGCCAGCAAGAAATCCGTCACTGTCACCACCCCCAGCAAGAAAAAATAAAAACCGCTACTCTTATAATAAAAATAATAAGAAAACAGCGTTACAAACAGGATGCGTGCCGTATCCTTCTTCTGCAATAACATATAAATCAGGCTAAAGCCTAAAAACAGAAACAAAAACAAGCCGCTGCTAAAAATCATCGGTTGCTTGGCATTATAAGTCAATACCTCAGCCAGTTTACTCCAATCCAGTTGCCACATATTCATTATACGCTTTAATCAGTGCCTGATGTAATAAATTACCTTGTAAACGATATCCATCGGGAGTGAAATGAATGCCATCCGCACGAAGCATGTGGTGCTTCGTCCAGTTACGACAAGCATCTGTCTTTCCTCCTACTATATTATACATATCCCAAACTGCCATTTTATTCTCTTGTGCATACTCCTTTATAATACGCGCCGCCGTTACGGTTCTCGGATTAATGGTACGTGCACGACGACGTCCCACGTATGCTCCGGGAGGTGTAGTCAGTAAAAAAGCCGCTTCAGGACAGGCTGCTTTCAACATACCCAACAGTCTGCCTATCTGCATTTTGTGAGCCTGAGCCAGATAACGGCGGCTATGTGCCTCATTGGTTCCAAAAGAAACAATAATCAGATCGGGATGCAAAGAAGCTATTTCTTTTATTTTTTCATCATCAGAAAAAGTAACAGAAGTAGCTCCATTAATGCCAATCATATGATAAACAATACCCGGTTCGCCCGTTTCATGTGCCAACCCACCGGTACGATATGAAATAACATCAGGATAAACAGCCTCAGCACCAAAATCATGTTCCAGACGACGACGGGTTATTAATGGATAAAGATGCCCCCGCACATGAGAATCACCTATATGGACTATCCGTACCGGTCCTGTCATATCATTCAACTTTTGAAAGAAAGGAGAAAGCGAACGGTTCTCATCTTCTATCACATTATCCAAAGAATGAGTAAAACTCGCCGGAAGTGAATCATGTACTGTTATCAGCCGCATGCCCCGATGCATTTCCTTTGTTTCACCGGGTATGCGAAGCGGCTCCAACGGCCGGGACAATGCCGGAATAGCATCCTGAGCATAAAGACATGGAAACAGCAAGAACAGGAACAATACCATTGCTATACCGGACAGACCAGGAAATCTGTTATTCCTCCTCATAGGCTTTCCGTCTTTCATATTGCTCTTTGCCATACATCAATGTTTCAAATAAGATACCTGCCAAATGCTTGCCTCCCTTAAAATTGATATGGGTATAATCAAGATTCGCCATTTTTTGCCCGATCATATCGACAATGCTTCCTTGACCTCCCATTGCCTCATACATATTCCAAAAAGCGATATGGCTATCAGCCGCAATGGACTGTTGATAACGGATAAGATTCTTGACTCCGGGCATGGTGCGGAGATCTCCATTCTCGTTTTTATATTCACGGTCACCCACACTGACCAGTAAAATGCTGGTTTCAGGAAAAGCTGTCTTCAAATGTTCTATCACCGAAAGCATCCCTTTCTTATAGCCATCGTATTTTACTCCCCGTTCCGTAGCCACATTCAAACCATATTGGACCACAATCAAATCGTATGGACGAAGACGTTGGAAATCGCAAAGCGTATGTAAAGGAATACTACGTAAATGAAGCCCACTGCTACCACGTACGCTAAAATTATCCAAAGATATTCCCTGCCTGCCGTCCATAGCCACTCCATAGAAAGTAACAGAATCAGCTTGTTCCACACTCCACCGTACTTGTCCTATCCTTCCTCTCACCGAAACAGCCTGCACACCTCCTGTTCCTACTTCCTCATGTAACTCTCCTTCCGCAGCATTATTCACTTTAGAACGGACAGCGGCAAAACCTTTATTCAGGAAATAAAAAGTAGAAACCTCACAGGTATCCAGTCGGGAAGCGTATTTACTCTGTCCTTTCAACTGTACATAAGCACCTTCACGAGGAAAAAAATAATGTCCGGAAATATCTTGCTGCATTTTATCAAAACCAACGGAGTCATTGGATGAATGACTGCTCCATCCCCCAAAAGTATGGCGTACCGTAGGACGGTAACCGCTGATGGAAGAGGTTACAGGAACATATCCCACTCCGCAACCACCAAATTCTTGTTGAAGCATTTCGCGCAAATCGGCAGTAAAAATATCAGCTTCTATAAAAGAATCACCGAAGTAAGCGATACGCACAGGGCGTTTCATGGTTTTCACTTTGGAAAGTGCCTCATAAAAATGTTTCATTCCCCGCATGGTGGAATCCGAATAATCCTCAATACAGGTAATACCCGTTTTACATGTATCCACAAAAATAGGTTTTACAGGAGGAGGAAGGACAATGGTGTCGGAATCACATACTTCTTCTTCCACATCCGGACGGATATCAGCCAGCAGGTCCACCTTGCGCAACGGTTTGCCGCCCACCGACATGGAGGGGAGGAAATACAGCCCCATTAACACTCCTACTACAATAAGAGTGAGAAGAAAAGTGGCCGGTATATAGTTTTTCATATTGCTATATTTGTAAATTAACCGCAAAAGTAGTGATTTTTTAGACGGAGTACTTCATGATAGAGGCTAAAAAAAGAAAAAAGACTGCGCCAGAAAGAGGGCAACAGTCTTTTTCTTTAATGATGAAAAGACAGATTCAAATCGTCTTTTCTATGTTCCACACAAAAGCACGTAATCCCAATTGTTCGGTTTCCTTATCCATTTTATGCAAAGCGTCCAATAAAGGCTCCACTTTAGTATCATCTACCACTGTCATAATGGCCGAGCACATACTGGGCCACGCGTGACTGCCATAATGCGGTTCTCCTTTTACAGAGCCGCGCCCCTGCAACTGCTGCCAATAACTGAATCCACGACAATTCTGACGGTCCAACAACGCCAGAATACGTT
Organism: Phocaeicola vulgatus ATCC 8482; assembly: GCF_000012825.1. Lineage (GTDB taxonomy): Bacteria > Bacteroidota > Bacteroidia > Bacteroidales > Bacteroidaceae > Phocaeicola > Phocaeicola vulgatus. The sequence goes on from NC_009614.1 coordinate 355,185, forward strand.
CGTAAAAAGCTTGGTCGAAAGTGATGAAAACTGATTTCATTATTCCATTTTTTATTTTAAGTTCTGTCATCCGGTCTCCTATTCATTTCAATCCGGATAACAACTATATTAATTATTCTTTTTTGCCTTTGGTCATCTCCGTCTTATGTGCTTGATAATAGTCATTCAGTTCACGGGAAGCTTTCATCTTCTTACGGTTACGCTTGATACCTGTACCCGCAAATGAACAGTAGAGCACCGGAACCAAAATCAAGGTGAGCACGGTAGATACAGTCAAACCACCGATTACGGACACCCCTAAAGGCTGCCACATTTCAGAACCTTCCCCTCCTCCTATCGCCATCGGCACCATGCCCAGAATAGTGGTCAAAGTGGTCATTAAAACCGGACGTAAACGACTACGGCCCGAAACAACGACCGAATGAATAACAGACATACCCCGCTCACGACATAAGGTAATGTAATCAATAAGCACGATACCATTCTTCACTACGATACCAATCAACATGATACCTCCCAACAAACTCATGACATTCAATGTAGTCCCCGTTCCATACAATGCCATCAATACCCCACTGAATGCAAACGGAATAGAGAACATAATGATAAACGGATAGGTCAGAGACTCAAACTGGGCAGCCATTACAATAAATACCAATATAATAATCAAAACAGCCAAAGTTCCCAGATCGCTGAATGAATCCTGCTGATCCTCATAAGACCCTGCCACCTGGATACTGATACCGCCAGGTAAATCCATCTTATCAATAATAGACTCACCCGCTGCCACCACACTACCTAAAGGCGCACCTGAAATCACAGCAGATACTGTTACAATACGTTCACGGTCTTTACGTTCAATAGTAGGAGGAGCTGAACGCTCCACTACCGTGCCGATATCTTTCACCCGAATCGCTTTACCTTCATTGGTATAAATCAGAATATTCTCCAAACTTTCAATACTGGTACGGAACTGGGGAGCATAACGCACCTTGATATCATATTCGTCACCATCTTCCCGATAGTAAGAAGATAAAGCACCATTAACACGGTTACGCAGATACAAAGCTGCTGTAGAAAGATTCAAACCGTGTAAAGCCAGTTTTTCACGATCAAAATCCACCTGATATTCCGGCTGATAATCCTGACGGCTGATATTCACCTCAGACACACCGTTCACTTTCAATAAAGCTTCTTTCAATTCAGCGGCTGCCTTATCTGTTTCTGTAAAATCATATCCATAGATTTCAAAATCGGCAGTGGCCTGTCCACCCATGCCTCCACTGCTACCACCCAGGATAACCTGGGCTTTATCCAGTTCGGGATAGGCTTTCAGATCCTCACGCATACCATCGCAGACTTCTGCCAACGTAACAGAACGCTGATCGGGATTATAAAGGTTGATATTGAATGAAATGATATGGCTACCATTATCCTGAATAGAAGCCCAAGTATTATCCGCATCAGCCTGTCCCACAGTATAGTTACAGATACGCATCACCCCTTCATATTTCTTCAGCCACCTTTCGGTCAGCTCCTGGGCCAATGCCTGGGCACGCTCTACGCGAGCTCCGATAGGCAATTGTAATTGAACAGAAATACGACTGTTGTCTTGTGACGGAAAAAACTCTGTACCAATTCCTTTCGCACAAATCAGACTCAGCAGAAAGAACCCGAAACAACCGGCAATAATGGTCTTGCGGTGACGGACAGCCCAGTTCAAACGTTTCTGATACCAGTTATCCAATCCATCCAACGCACGTTCTATCGGTTTGTAGAATGTGACAAACCACTTACTTTGTTTTTTTTGCAAGCGAAGCATCTGCGCACACATCATCGGAGTAAATGACAGAGCCGAGATAGTAGAAATAGTCATAATGACACACATCATCCAGCCCAACTGACGGAACAAAACTCCCGACATACCACTGACCATCGTCAACGGGAAGAATACCGCAATCATGGTCAATGTGGATGCGATAACAGAAATTGCCACCTCATTTGTTCCATGGATAGCCGCCTGTTTCGGCTCGGAGCCACGCTCGATATGGGTCGTTACGTTTTCCAAAACAACAATAGCGTCATCCACCACATTACCAATCGCAATAGAAAGGCACGACAAAGAAATAATATTCAGAGATCCCCCATCCGTGATAGCCAAATAAATAAAGGAGGCAATCAATGACATGGGGATAGTGATACAGATAATCACCGTAGCACGCCAACGACCTAAGAAAACAAATACCACCAAGACCACAAACAGAATGGCATACATAATAGTTTCCGTCAAACTGTCGATGGTATTCAAAATATTATCCGAAGTGTTCACAATAACCCCCAGTTTCACATCACTGGGCAGTGACTTCTGTAACTTAGGCAACTGCTCCATTACTTTCCGGGAAATGTTCACTGAGTTTGCTCCCGATTGTTTCTGTACAACAATCATGGCTCCCTGCACCCCGTTATTATAGGTTTCCTGAGCACGTTCTTCTACAGAATCGACTACCGTTGCCACGTCACGCAAATACACCGAAGCACCATTGCGTATACCCACTACGATATTCTCCATTTCTTTCGGGTCCTTGAATTCTCCTTCCACACGCAAGGAATAGGTATTACTGCCCACATCGAAAGTTCCACCCGGAGTATTCTTATTTTCAGCCCCGACAATGGAACTGATGGTCTCAATCGTCAGATCATATGCTTCCAGTTTGTTGGGATCACAATAAATATTCACCTCACGCTTCGGCGCACCGGCAATGGACACCGTTCCCACACCGGGAACACGAGCCAAAGGATTTACTACATTATCATCCAATATCTTATACAGAGCCGGCTGACTTTCTTCTGCCTGAACGGACAACAGCAGGATAGGAATCATATCCGTACTGAACTTAAAGATAATCGGAGTATTGACTTCATCGGGAAGCTCCGAACTCACCATATCCAATTTATCACGCACATCATTAGTCAACACATCAATATCATAGCCATATTCGAATTCCAAAGTGATAACTGATATATTTTCTGAAGACTTGGATGTAATATGTTTCAAATTACTAACCGAGTTCAACGTATTTTCCAACGGACGGGTTACGTTGTTCTCTATATCGGAAGCACTGGCACCCTGATAAGATGTCATAACCATAATGGTATTGGTATCAATATCGGGATACAAGTCTACCGGAAGTTTCGACAATGAGAACAGACCAAAGATCGCTACGGCCAAAAAGCATAACGAGGTCATAATCGGTTTTTTAACCGCTCCTTCGTATAAACTCATGTTTGTTAAATTAAAAATTAAGAACTAAAAAATCATATATAGGTAAATAAATATGGAGTATTATCAACTAATTCTCAATTTTTAATTTACTGCCACTTCCACACCATCGGCCAAACGGGTCTGACCGGCAACCACCACCTGCGAATTATCCTCCACCCCGGAAATCAATTCATATTCGGTTCCCATCCGACGTCCCAATTCTACTTTATTATAAGAAACCTTACCGTCTTTGTAGACATATACATAACGGTCGCCCGAACCGGCACGTTTCACAATAGCCTGATCAGGAACCACCACATGCCGCAATGTACCAAAGCTCACAGTCACACGGCCAAACATTCCCGGACGTATACGCTGACGGGTATTAGCCAATTTTACCTCTACAGGAAAAGTATGAGTAGCAGCATCAATAGTAGGATACACCAAACTAACTTTCCCTTCGAATTCCTCATCACCATACACATCAAATTTCACCTTTACGATCATACCTTTAGTCACTTTCGGGAAATAAGGTTCGGATACATTGATCAACAGTTTAACCGGAGTGATCTGTTCAATGACCAACACAGGAGTGGAAGCGGAAGAATATAAATCACCGTTATCAAAATTACGTGCTGTAACCACTCCATGAATAGGGCTTAACAACTGCGTATTCTCCAACAAATTATTATAGGAAGTACGACGTACATCTAAAGCTGTTTTTGCTGCATCCCATTCAGATTTGGAAGCTCCACCCACTTTGTACAGTTCATCCATACGTCTGAATTCCGTTTCTTCATTTTCTAATTGCAATTTCATTTGTTTCAGATTTGCCGCATCCATCTGTACTAATTTCTGTCCTTTGGATACATGGTCTCCCACTTCAACAAAAATACGGTCTATACGCCCGGGAGAGGTCGGAGCTATATTATTTTTCGCTTCCGCTTCAACAGTGGCAGTATATTCCTCTATCTGATCTACATCGCGGGAAGTTACGGAAGCAAGCCGGACTACCGGTTTGTCCTCCATAGCGGTATCAGCAGCTTCCTTACTCTCCGTTCCACCTGAACATGCCCCCAGCATAGTTACCACCAGCCAAGCTGCGAATTGAAAATATTTTCTCATACTGTTATCTTTATGTTAATGTGTTATTGTTCCGTTACTTCATCAATGCCTAAGACTAAATCCAAATCAGCTTTAGCTACCAGATAGTCATAGATGGACTGGTTATAAGTCAGTTGGGCCTCTGTTAAAGCCACTTCCGAACTATTCAATTCCAAGATAGTTCCTTTTCCAACTTCATATCTTTTTTCGGCAATAGTACGCCCTTTCTCCGCCTGAAAGACAGCTTCTTTATTACTTACCACCTGTTCCGTACTAGCGGCCATATTATCCAAATAACCGGTAGCTTGCATAGTGAGTTGCCGCTCTGTATTGATACGGTTCTCTTCCAGTTGTTTCATCTGGATACGGGTCTGTTTCAATTGAGTAAAATTACTTCCTTTGAACAAAGGAATGCTTAGATTCAGGCCGATAGTAGAATAGGGCCTCCAATCGTATTCCTTGAACTTGAAATTATCATTCATTGAAGTATACATATATTGGAAACTGGCAGAAAGGGTCGGCATAAAGTTGGTATACTGCAACTTCAGCGTCTGCTTTAATTGCAATGCATTCAGTTCCAATTGCTTCAACGTACTGTTATTTGTCAAATTGTCTGGACGAGGCATTGCCTGACGAGTAAACATAGACATTTCATAATCCTTCAGATTGCCTTCAACCGCTACCTTTACATCAGACTCCATTCCCATCAAGACCTTCAACTGCAAATTTGCCAAATTCACTCCGTTACGGGCAGACACCACGGTAGGTTTCAAGCTGCGCATCTGCACATCCGCACTAATCTTATCATATTCACTGACAGTCCCCTGTTCATATTTAGCTTTCACCACATTATAATTATCTTCACTCTGCTTATAACTTTTAAGCAGCACTTCATAACTGTCCTGTGCCAAAAGCAACTGAAAAAATGCCTTGGTCACTTGATTTACCATATCCAGACGTGAAGCACGTGATTTCTCTACCGCCAGGTTCACATCTGTACTTGTCAAACTGATACTTTTGTAAAGAGCCGGAGCAAAGACAGGCAGACTGACAGACAGACCACCACTATAAGTATTATCTGTACCGACTTCAATCACCTCTCCCATCATGGCGAATGACTGCTTTTTTATGGCTCGTGAATAACTGCCCACCAAACTGGCTTCTGGGAAAAGACCGGCATAAGCTTCCCGGCGGGCTTCTTTCTTTAACAGGATTTCCTGACCGGCGACTTTAATGGTGGGATTGTCGCTCAATGCTATCCGGACTGCGTCCTGTAAGGTAATCCTCAATGTGTCTTGTGCTTGTGCACTTTGTATTGCTACATAAAGCAGCAAAAACAAGGTTAACGTAGGTTTGCAATAAAATTTCATTAACTATTATTCTTTATTTAGTGACTTATTTAATTTCTAACCATACTTATTATGTTCGTTTCCTTTTAAATTCAATAAAAAATTATCCACAATCTTCAACCCCTTTTCAGTGGAAATGCCACGCATATGCATAAATACAACTGTTTCATAAATTTCACCAAGCGAATAGGACTTGCATATTTCCGAATGCAACAACAAATCCATCTGCTCACATACCATAGCGCGTACAATATTATAATTTACATCATTTCTAAAAATGCCTTGTTCCACTCCTTTGCGATAAAATTCCATAGCCGAATCCAAATTCTCCTTCCGGCTTTCGTCAATGTAACGCATTACCTTGGGATATTTCTCAATATCCTCAAAGAATTTCCTGTTTGTATTCTGAAAATCCTGGGCACTTCTTTGAAAAAACTTCAAGAGGACTTCCAAAACATTTTCTGCTTTGGAAGCCACTTGAGTCATATATTCCTGCATCTCCTCCCGATGTAACTTCATGACATCAAGTAATAAATCCTCTTTGTCATGAAACAATTCATAAAGCGTACGTTTAGATATAGATAATCCGGCAGCAATATCATCCATTCTCACTGTTTTGACACCTTTCTGGGCAAATGATTTCGCTGCTGCCAAAACAATGTGTTCCTTCACTACCGTTTTATCCATTCTTTTTTTCCTGACGCTATTCATTCTTAACATAAAGGGAGACAAAGATACATTTATTTTATAATACCCAACTTAGAACTTCTGACAAACTCTATCAGATGTACAATTTCAGGACTAGACGGAACCTGTTCTTCAATACGACGCAATGCATCCTCTGTAGATGTATTCACTTTATACAATATACGGAAAGCATGCGCTATATGTTTAATAACCGTTTCCGAAAAACCTTCATGTTGCAACACGGTGGTATTGATGCTGTAAAAAGCCGTAGGCTCATGGGCTGCCACACAATAAGGAGGAATATCCTTGGTAAAACGACACCCGCCCTGTACGGCGGCATAAGTCCCCAAACGAGTCTTTCCCTGCATCAGTACATTGGAAGTAAGAATAGCATAATCCTCGACTACACAACAACCTGACACCTGCGAACCGTTACCAATAATACAGTTATTACCGATGGTCACATCATGTGAGATACGTGCTCCCTGCATAATAAAGTTACCGCTTCCTACCACAGTCTCATCTCCGGCGAAAGTGGCACGAATAATAACCGCATTCTCACGGATGGTATTATTATTACCTATACGGGCGATGGTATCATCACCCGTATATTTAAAATCTTGCGGAGTAGCAGCAATTACAGCTCCGTTATAAATGGTATTTCCGTTACCGATGCGTGCGCCGCTCATAATGCTGGCGTTGGGCATAATTACATTATCATCACCTATCTCCACATTCTTATCAATGTAGGCAAACGGGTGAATAGTTACGTTTTTCCCGATTTTTGCAGACGGGTCTACATAAGCTAACGGACTAATCATATTCATATTATTTTTAAGGTTAATTATTCACGTCCACCGCCCAATGCGCTGTACAGATTGATAACAGCCTGCATACGCTGGAAAGTATCGGATACTTCGTTCAACTGGGCACTCAGCAATGACTGTTGTGCAGTAATGATTTCCAGATAAGTGGCCTTTCCCGCCTGAAACAAATCATTGTTCATCTCCACCGCTTTTTGCATTTCAGAAACCTGTGCCTGGTGCTCGCTCAACTTTTTGTCTGCCGTATCATACAGGAACAAAGCATCACTTACTTCCTTACCAGCTTCCAGAATAGTCTGCTGATAATTCATCTTGGCAATCTGTTCTTCCGCTTTCGATACTTTCAAGTTGGCAATCAATTTTCCACGCTGGAAAATGGGTTGCGTCAATGAGCCGATAGCATTCCAAAGCATAACGGCAGGATTAGAAATCACTGTACCATTGGAACCATTAGTCCATCCTAGAGTACCTGTAATATTAACACTGGGATAAAAAGCGGAACGCGCCTGATTGGTAGTATAATAAGCGTCGGCTAATGCCAATTCTGCCGCTTTTACATCGGGCCGGTTCTCAAGCAACTGTAAAGGAACTCCCACCGCCAAATCTGCCGGCATCACTTGTTCCTCCAATGTTCCACGGTCTATGTTCTGAGGAGCCTTTGCCAACAATACGGAGATAGAATTCTCAGTTTCACGCACCTGGCGTTTCAAGTCAGCCAATGAAGCCTCCGTCTGGTGATAAGCCCCTTTACTCTGTGCCACAGCAGCTTCGGTAGTCATACCGGCTTCCTTCATAGCTTCCATAGTGCGCACTGTTTCTTTCATTAACGCCACATTCTGTTCGGTCACACTGACTTGACGGTCTAGCATCAATAAAGAATAATAAGCATTGGCTATACCACCAATCAACTGTGAACGCACTGCCTGCTGATAGGCCTTACTTTGCAAATAAGAAGCTTTCTGGCCACGATGGGCATTCAGCAATTTGCCGAACAAATCAACTTCCCAGCTTGCAGAAGCAGGTAAAGTATAGTTCTTTACAGGAGTACTTTTGTCCACACTAGTCAACGAACCTTGTGGAGCAAGGGCCAAAGAAGGGAGATAAGACAAACGAGCTGATGTCAATAACGCCTTGGCCTCCTTTACACGCAGGATAGCAGCCTGCATATCTACATTGTTTGCCAATCCCTCTTCAATCAGCATCTGCAATTTCGGATCACGGAAAATTTCCTTCCATGACAAGTTACCCATATTGGTTGTATCGTTAGCAGCCAATGTATCGTTGGCGGCAACCGGGTCACGATAGATGCCAGTGGCATCTATCGACTCGGGACGATCGTATGATTTATAGATGTGGCAACCGCTTAATAAAAACGTCGCGCAACATAATCCTATTATCTTTTTCATTGTTCTTCTGTTCATTTACGGGTGTATTGTTCAATTTCGGGTTCAACCTCTGTATTGTCCATACTTTCCCATTCAATCGGTTTGAATTTCTCTTGTAACCATTGGAATACCACAAACAATACGGGTACGATAAAGATCTGGAAGATCATACCAATCAACATACCACCAATAGCCGAAGCTCCCAAAGTACGGTTACCATGAGCACCAACTCCCATAGCCAACATCAACGGAATCAAACCTACAATCATGGCCAATGAGGTCATTAAGATCGGTCGCAAACGGGCTGCCGCACCCAAAACCGCAGCCCAGGAAATACTCATTCCCTGCTTACGGCGATCCAAAGCAAACTCTACAATCAGAATGGCATTCTTCGCCAACAATCCCATCAACATGATCAATGCAATCTGCATATAAATATCATTTGACATGGTTCCTAAAATCATCTTCAAAGCCGGAATATTTCCCAATGCTGCAAATCCGTTTACAAACAGGAAGCTACCCAACAGACCGAACGGTACTGAAAGCAATACGGACAACGGCAGAATGTAACTTTCATACTGTGCACTCAGCAACAAATAAACGAATACAAAACACAGAATGAAGATGATACCTGTGGAACTGCCACTGGTAGATGCCTCTTCACGAGCCATACCTCCCAACTCATAACCGTAACCGGTAGGCAAATTCTCTTTAGCAACTTCCGCAATAGCCTGCAAAGCCTGTCCGGAAGTATAGCCACTGGCAGGAGCCACCATCACTTTGATAGACGTATAAAGGTTGAAACGGCCGATAACATCCGGTCCATATACTTTCTTGACAGAAACGAACTGGGAAATAGGAGCCATCTCATTCCCATTACGTATCTTGATACTATTCAAGGATTCCAGATTCTTGGTCGCTTCGGGTTCCGCCTGAATCATAACACGATACATCTTACCGAAACGGTTGAAGTTAGAAGCATACAAACCACCGAAATATCCCTGCATGGTAGTCAGAATATCACTAGGACTGATTCCTGCCTTCTTACAAGCAGCAGCATCAATATCCAACATATATTGGGGGAAACTCGGATTGAAGGTAGTCTGGGCCGAATTAATTTCAGGGCGTGCCTTCAACGCATCCATATAGTCCAAAACTACATCATAAAAATGATTCAAGTCTCCACCGGTCTTATCCTGCATATTCAACTCGATATCACTGGATGCCGAATAACCCGGAATCATAGGAGGAGCAAAGAACAATACCTGCGCATCCTTGATGATCTTCTGCGCACGCATAAACAACGTACCTACCACAATATCCGAATTCTGCATCATGGAGCGTTCTTCCCAATCTTTCAGCTTAATAATGATAGAACCGTAAGAAGGTCCCTGACCACCAATAAAGCCGAAACCGGAAATCACCGTACGGGAATCTACAGCCGGTTCGGCAGCCACCAAGCTGTCTACACGGTTTAAGATTTCCATTGCACGTTCCTGTGAAGTACCGGGAGGCAGTGTCACCGCACCCATAATGGTACCGGTATCTTCATTGGGAACCATACCCGTCGGAGTAACCTTCATAAAGAATACCAACAAAATGATAGAAGCGGCAACCAGCCCGAATGACAACCATTTCTTATGGATAAAGAATACTACATGCTTCTTGTACTTCTTCAATATAGAATCATAAGCCGCATTAAAGGCTGTATGGAAACGTTCTACACGGGTCATCTTCTTTGCTCCATGTCCCTCATCATGCGGTTTCAAGAAAATTGCGCACAGTGCCGGTGACAAAGTCAATGCATTCAAAGCTGAAAAACCGATAGAGATCGCCATGGTGATACCAAACTGACGGTAGAATGTACCGGCAGTACCTCCCATGAAACTTACCGGAATAAACACAGACATCATGACTAACGTAATAGAAACGATAGCTCCACCCAGTTCACTCATGGCATCAATAGAAGCCTCACGGGAAGACTTGTATCCCTGATCCAACTTGGCATGAACCCCCTCGACGACGACAATGGCATCATCGACCACAATCGCAATGGCAAGCACCATCGCCGAAAGAGTCAGCAGGTTCACACTGAAGCCAATCAGTTTCAGTACAAAGAAAGTAGCCACCAACGCCACCGGAATGGCAATAGCCGGAATCAGCGTTGAACGCATATCCTGCAAGAAGATATATACCACAATAAACACCAAGATAAATGCCTCTATCAACGTCTTGATTACTTCATGGATAGAAGCGAACAAGAAGTCATTGGCATTTTGGGCGATATTGATATTCAAACCTGTCGGCAGTGATTCCTGTGCCTTTGCAAGCACTTTCTCCAAATCGGAAATAGTTTCGGTAGCATTAGAACCTGCCATCTGATAGACGATACAAGATACAGCCTTGTGACCATTTACCATATTATTGAATGTATAAGCCAGACGACCTAATTCTATATCGGCCACATCTCCCAAACGAAGTACATTACCATCCGGCAAGGCCTTGATAACAATATCTTCAAATTCAGTCGTTTGCTGCAAACGTCCTTTATAACGGATCGTGTATTGGAAAGTCTGATTACCACGTTCACCGAACTGTCCCGGAGCCGCCTCAATATTCTGTTCGGCCAATGCTGCCGAAACATCAGTAGGAACCAGTTTGTACTGCGCCATCACATCCGGTTTCAACCAGATACGCATAGAATAATCCTGTCCCAACACATTAGCATCACCTACCCCCTTTACACGCTTGATTTCAGGAATCAAGTTAATATTAGCATAGTTTTCAATGAACTCAATATTATACGAGTCGGTTTCATCATACAATGAAAAGACCATCAACATGGAGTTCTGGCGTTTCTGAGTAGTCACACCCACCTTGGTTACTTCAGCAGGCAGCAATCCTTGTGCCATAGAAACACGGTTCTGCACATTAACAGCCGCCATATCCGGATCTGTTCCCTGATTAAAGTAAACGTTAATATCGGCAGCACCGTTATTGGATGCTGATGACTGGATATACATCATGTTCTCCACACCGTTTATCTGGTCTTCCAACGGCGCGATGACCGAATTCAATACAGCTGTGGAGTTCGCACCGGTATAGGTGGCACGTACCTGCACCGTAGGAGGTGCAATATCCGGATATTGCGTAACCGGCAATGTAGCAAGTCCGATGATACCCAGAATAACTATCAAGACGGAGATTACCGTTGATAGCACCGGACGGTTAATAAATCTATCTAGTTTCATTCTCTATATACCTTATTTATATAAACGAAGTTAATCTGTTTATTTTATACTGATTATTTAAAGGCCGTGGCAATATTCCCTTCCTTCTGGTCTTTCAGGTGTTGTTGATATTTCGCCTCTTTCTGTTCCGGAGTAATCGGAGTAATTGTCTGTCCGTCCTTCAACGTCTGTACACCTTCAACTACAATTTTATCGCCGGGCTTCAAACCACTGGTAACAATATAATTCTTACCGTCACTCAAATTCGACACTTTGATCTCAGTATGCTTCAATGTATTATCCGACTGAAGCACATAAACAAACTTTTTATCCTGAATTTCCTGTGTAGCCGACTGAGGAATCAAAATAATATCCTCCATAGTATAAGGGAAAATTACATTAGCCATACCACCACTACGCAATACAAGCTGTTTGTTCGGGAAAACGGCACGCATACTTACCGAACCGGTAGTCTGGTCAATAACACCACTTACAGCGTCAATCTTACCTTCTTCAGTATACATTGTACCGTCAGCCAATTCCAATTTTACAGCCGGCATCTTCTCCAGTTGTTCTTTCAGTGTGCCACCGGCTCTTGTCAAACCCAACAACTGCTTTTCAGTCATAGAGAAATACACATACATTTCACCGATTTCACTCACGGTAGTCAACGGTTGTGTTACCGAAGGACTCACCAAACTACCAATACGATACGGGAATGTACCCACCACTCCATCTGAAGGGCTGATCACTGTGCAGAAGCCCAAATTCTGACGAGCGCTGGTCAACTGAGCCTCAGCCTGTGCCAAACTGGCTTTTGCAGAAAGCAATTGGTCTACTGCGCTTTGATACTCAAAATCGCTGATAATTTTCTTATCATACAAATTTTTCTTCTGTTGTTCGTTCAAAGATAGCGTATTGACATTCGATTTTGCCATCTCTACAGCAGCTTTTGCCTGACGTTCGGCAGCCGCATACTGTGTAGGATCGATCTGAAAGAGCGCCTGGCCTTTCTTTACCGTTGCACCTTCGTCCACACAAAGCTTTACGATAAAGCCGGAAACCTGAGGACGCACCTCAATATCCTGAACACCTTTGATAGTTGCGGGATAAGAAGTAGACTGCTGGCTGGCTGTAGACTGTACAGCCACGACGGTAAATTCGTCATCACCCAACTTCATACCGCTCTGACCGCCTCCACAACTGCTTAAAACAGTCATTGCCGCCGTAAATATCGCGAGGCGGCTCCATGAAATACATTTCATACTATTTACTGTCATTTTCATAACTAATATTATTGAACTTTACTTATTTGTCGAATTAACAGATGTTTATAGAAAACTTTTTAAACCCAATTAGTTTTTACTGCCGCAAAATTAGTCATTTTTCCGGCATTTGTTCGCTTAGCCCATTAGCTTTAACTATAAATAACGTGCGCATATAGAAGGATATTAATTATGTAAAATATATTCCATATATATTCAATCTGTTTCCAGATCTAAACAAGCAAACCATATTACAACTCATACATGATACGGACATGAATGAAACTATTTTTTCGCTATCTTTGTCCAGCAAAATACGAAAGAATGAAATCTGATTTTCACATTGGTCAAAATCAACACTTAAAAAATCATCAATTCGACATCATTTTACAGTATTTAGGCTTCAAATTATAATTTTATTTATATTTTTGCCACCAATTTAAAACGATATCTAATTATAAGGAAAAAGATTATGGTCAAGATTACCAAAGAAGCTGCTTTGCTATACCACTCGCAAGGCAAGCCCGGAAAAATTGAAGTTGTACCGACAAAACCGTACAGCACACAAACAGACCTGTCACTGGCTTACTCTCCCGGAGTAGCTGAGCCTTGTCTGGAAATAGAGAAAGACCCGCAAACTGCATACGACTATACTGCGAAAGGCAACTTAGTAGCCGTTATTTCCAATGGTACAGCCGTTCTAGGACTAGGCGACATAGGTGCATTGAGCGGAAAACCTGTCATGGAAGGTAAAGGATTACTTTTCAAAATCTATGCAGGTATTGATGTTTTTGACATTGAAGTGAATGAGAAAGACCCCGAAAAATTTATTCAGGCAGTAAAAGCCATCGCTCCCACTTTCGGAGGTATCAACCTGGAAGACATCAAGGCTCCCGAATGTTTCGAGATAGAAAACCGGCTGAAAGCAGAACTGGATATCCCAGTAATGCATGACGACCAACACGGTACAGCCATCATTTCATCCGCCGGCTTATTAAATGCATTGGAAGTTGCCGGAAAGAAAATTGAAAATGTAAGAATCGTAGTAAACGGTGCCGGAGCCTCCGCCACTTCCTGTACAAAACTGTATGTAGCATTAGGAGCACGGAAAGAAAACATTTTAATGCTAGACAGCAAAGGCGTGATAACCAGTGACCGTCCTAACTTGACAGAAAGTAAGAAATTTTTTGCTACTGACCGTCGCGATGTACATACACTGGAAGAAGCCATTAAAGGTGCAGACGTATTTTTAGGACTATCAAAAGGTAATGTGCTGACTCAGGATATGGTCCGCAGTATGGCAGATCATCCTATCGTATTCGCATTAGCCAATCCGACTCCGGAAATCTCTTACGAAGACGCCATGGCATCCCGCCCCGATGTACTGATGTCTACCGGACGTTCAGACTATCCTAACCAGATCAATAACGTAATCGGTTTCCCTTATATTTTCCGCGGAGCTCTGGATACTCAGGCCAAAGCTATCAATGAAGAAATGAAGCTGGCTGCCGTACATGCTATCGCCGATTTGGCAAAACAACCTGTTCCCGACGTAGTGAACGAAGCCTATCATGTGAATAATTTTACTTTCGGTCCTGATTATTTCATTCCGAAACCGGTTGACCCTCGTTTGATTACCGAAGTTTCCATGGCTGTGGCAAAAGCAGCAATGGAATCAGGAGTGGCACGCAAAAACATCACCGACTGGGAAGCCTACAAGACCCGGCTGCGCGAATTGATGGGACAAGAAAGCAAATTGACCCGTCAACTTTACGAAACAGCCCGTCGCGACCCACAGCGGGTGGTATTTGCCGAAGGTATCCATCCTACCATGTTAAAAGCTGCCGTAGAAGCCAAAGCCGAAGGAATCTGTCATCCTATCCTATTAGGTAATGACGAACGCATTGAAAAACTGGCAAAAGAACTGGATCTGAGCTTGGAAGGAATTGAAATCATCAACCTCCGTCATGACCGTGAAGCTGAACGTCGTGAGCGTTATGCCCGCATCCTTTCGGAAAAACGCGCACGCCAAGGAGCCAACCTTCAGGAATCCAACGACAAAATGTTCGAGCGCAACTATTTTGGTATGATGATGGTTGAAACCGGAGAGGCCGATGCATTCATCACCGGTCTATATACCAAATATTCCAACACAATCAAGGTAGCGAAAGAAGTTATCGGTATCCAACCGGAATACAAACATTTCGGTACAATGCATATCTTGAATTCAAAGAAAGGTACTTATTTTGTAGCCGATACCCTGATTAACCGTCACCCGGACACCGACACACTGATTGACATCGCTAAATTGTCGAAGAAAACGGTAGAGTTCTTTAATCACACTCCGACAATGGCCATGCTGTCTTACTCCAACTTCGGTTCAGATACAGAAGGAAGCCCGGCTAAAGTACATGATGCGGTGGACTATATGCAGAAAGAATATCCGGAACTGGCTATAGATGGTGAAATGCAAGTCAATTTTGCACTGAACACTAAATTACGTGATGAGAAATATCCCTTCACACGTTTGAAAGGTAAAGAAGTAAACACGTTAGTATTCCCGAACCTAAGTTCTGCCAATGCTACCTACCAGCTCATTCAGTCTATGAGTGAAACCGAGGTAATCGGCCCGATACAAATGGGATTGAACAAACCTATTCATTTCACTGATTGTGAAGCTTCTGTACGCGATATTGTAAACATCACTGCGGTTGCGGTTATTGATGCCATCGTTGACAAGAAAAAGAAAGAAAAATAAATAACTTTCACCACAGATTGCATAGATTTACACAGATTATTAATCATGGTTGTTAGTACCAGCAAATTCTATCTGTGTAAATCAAGGCTATTTGTGGTGAAATATATTCAATTCATTAAAACAATACTATGAGAAGAAAACCGCTTTCCCTCCCACAAATCGTAACCTTAGCCCTTTTATGGATTGCCATTTGCTATATTATTCTAACAGGGAGCGAACATATTGACGAGCCTTTAATACTATCCATTATCATTTCGGGAGCTTTAGTCTTTATTCCACTATTAAAATATCTCAAGGAAAGAGGAAAATAATCTTTTATCCGCTTTTTAGCTTACATTTTGTACATATTGATATTTTTACACGCATTTTCTTTATAATTTGTTGCATATTTCAATTCTTATCTATATTTTTGCAGCATCAAAAAAAAAAAAAAAAACAAGAAGAATTAATTAACAATTATAAAAAGAAGTAGATTATGAATGCAGCTAAGGTATTAGAAGATTTGAAAAGAAGATTCCCCAATGAGCCTGAATATCATCAAGCGGTAGAGGAAGTGCTAAGTACAATCGAAGAAGAATACAACAAACATCCCGAATTTGACAAGGTGAACCTGATTGAACGTTTGTGTATTCCTGATCGTGTGTATCAATTCCGTGTAACGTGGATGGATGACAAAGGTAACATCCAGACAAATATGGGTTACCGCGTACAACATAATAATGCCATTGGTCCTTACAAAGGTGGTATCCGTTTTCACTCTTCTGTAAACTTGGGAATTTTGAAATTCCTTGCCTTCGAGCAGACATTCAAAAATTCACTAACTACTCTTCCGATGGGTGGTGGCAAAGGAGGTTCCGACTTCTCTCCGCGTGGCAAATCAAACGCCGAAGTAATGCGTTTCTGCCAGGCATTCATGTTGGAATTATGGCGCCATATCGGTCCTGAGACTGACGTACCTGCAGGTGATATCGGTGTAGGTGGTCGTGAAGTAGGTTTCATGTTCGGCATGTACAAGAAACTCTCTCATGAATTCTCCGGTGTACTGACCGGTAAGGGCCGCGAATTCGGTGGTTCTCTGATTCGCCCTGAAGCAACCGGATATGGTAACATCTATTTCTTGATGGAAATGCTGAAAACCAAAGGCACAGACCTGAAGGGAAAAACTTGTTTGGTTTCAGGTTCAGGTAACGTAGCTCAATACACGGTAGAAAAAGTAATCGAGCTGGGTGGTAAAGTAGTTACCATGTCCGATTCAGATGGTTACATCTATGATCCGGATGGAATAGACCGCGAAAAATTGGATTTCATCATGGAACTGAAAAATTTATACCGTGGACGTATCCGTGAATATGCAGAAAAATATGGCTGCAAATATGTAGCAGGCGCTCGTCCTTGGGGTGAGAAAGGTGATATCGCATTACCCTCTGCCACTCAGAACGAATTGAACGGTGATGAAGCCAAACAATTGGTTGCCAATGGTGTCATAGCTGTCAGCGAAGGTGCAAACATGCCTTCTACCCCTGAAGCTATCCGCGTATTCCAAGAAGCCAAAATCCTGTATGCCCCGGGCAAAGCAGCCAATGCAGGCGGCGTATCTGTATCTGGATTGGAAATGACTCAAAATTCTATCAAACTGGGCTGGAGTCAAGAAGAAGTAGACGAAAAATTGAAAAGTATCATGAAAAATATTCATGAGGCTTGTGTACAATACGGTACTGAAGCCGATGGTTATGTAAACTATGTGAAAGGTGCTAATGTAGCAGGATTCATGAAGGTAGCCAAAGCTATGATGGCTCAAGGTATTGTTTAATAAAAACCATTCCTTTATTATTAAGTATATTTGCAGTTCAAGGTGCGGGAAAGACAATTTTCCGCACCTTTCTATTTTGAATGCAAACACTTTCACGGAAAATCAGTACCTTTGCAATCTGTTATGTATAAGAACAACTATTAAATTACAAATTCATGAAGCTGAAAAACTTATTCACCTGCACAGTAACAGGATTGCTCCTTTGCACCTCCTGTATCAAGGACGAAGCCCCCAATGCGGAAGCGGACATCTTGAACTGCATCCTCCCTGCCGAGATGCTGACAGGTACAGACATTGACTATAACCGTCCTTACGACAAAAGCCTGAACGCTTACCCTATTTACATAGAAGTAAACAACGGTACCGACCTGACCCGACTAGCTCCCACTTTCGAGCTGACTGAAGGAGCATCTATCGAACCGGCCAACGGAAGTACACAGAATTTCACCAACCCAGTGCGCTATACCGTAACATCCGAGGACAAGAATTGGCACCGCACCTACGCCATCAATATCCATTATCCAGAAACCAAAAGCATCCCGACGGTTTTTAACTTTGAAAACGTAAAAACCGTACCTTACAATAAAAATGAATATTATGTGCTATACGAAGCAGCCTCTGGCTACTCCACACTAACATGGTCCAGTGGTAATCAGGGATTTGCCTTAACCGGAAGCGGTTACACTCCGAACGACTTCCCTACCAGCATCAGTCCAAACGGCCGCACAGGCAACTGCTTGCAACTGATTACTCGCAAAACAGGAAGTTTAGGCACTTTGGTAGGTATGCCCATTGCAGCAGGTAACCTGTTCATTGGCAGTTTCGACATAGGCTCCGCCATGAGCGATGCGTTGTCGGCAACCAAATTCGGAACAACCTTCTATTATGAACCCATTAAATTGGTCGGCTACTACAAATACAAAGCAGGACCAGAATTCTATGAGAACGGAGAATCTACCAACCGAAAAGACGTTTTCAATATCTATGCCTTGTTTTACGAAAAGACCAAAGACGTGCAGATGCTGGATGGCCATATCGCAAAGAACAATTATGAACATGAAAACATGGTAGCCGCTGCTGTCATAACCGACACGCATGAAACAAGCGAATGGACCCGCTTTGAACTGGACTTCAACTATGAGCATTATGGAAAAACAATAGATCCCCAAAAATTGGCAAACGGAGGATACAACGTCAGCATTGTCCTATCGGCAAGCAAGGACGGTGATGTATTTCAAGGCGCACCGGGTAGCACCCTGCTTATTGACGACCTGGAACTGGTATGCAAACAACCACTTAGATAAAAACAGATATGAAAAAATATATATTAACCTTGATACTGGCTTTGGCAAGCCTCGGACTGTATGCACAGACAAACAGAAACAAAACAATCATCAATGCAGCATTGCATGGTTGGGAGTACGAAATCAAAGCGGGAGTCAACCTAGGAGGTACCGCCCCACTGCCTTTCCCCGAAGAAATACGCAGCATAGACGGATATAACCCAACCCTATCTATCACTATCGAGGGAAACATGACCAAGTGGCTGGATACGAAAAAAAAATGGGGAATCATCACTGGACTGCGTTTGGAGAATAAAGGCATGCGCACCAAAGCAACGGTAAAGAATTACAATATGGAAATCATAGGCTATGACGGAAACCGACTAAAAGGAAACTGGACCGGAGGAGTACGCACCAAAGTACAGAACTCTTACATCACCATCCCCGTACTAGCAGCCTACAAACTGAGTCCACGCACCACGCTGAAACTCGGCCCGTACTTTTCTTATCTGATGGATGGAGATTTCAGTGGCCATGTATATGAAGGCTATTTGCGTGAAACCAACCCCACCGGAGACAA
This sequence comes from Phocaeicola vulgatus ATCC 8482, assembly GCF_000012825.1. GTDB lineage: Bacteria > Bacteroidota > Bacteroidia > Bacteroidales > Bacteroidaceae > Phocaeicola > Phocaeicola vulgatus. Next base: position 374,722 of record NC_009614.1, read on the forward strand.
AATAAATTTCACCAACGGAGCCATTGCTACTTACGACTTCTCCGGTGATCTACGCAAGTTCCAATGGGGAGTTCAAGCAGGTGTGGATTGGAAAGCGTTCAAGCATCTGAAAGTACATGCCGACTTGAATTGGGGCCTGAATGATATATTCAACAAAGATTTCAAAACCGTTACTTTTGATATGTATGCCATCTACCTGAATGTAGGATTCGGGTATGCGTTCTAATCCAAAAGTTTTCCACCACTGACTATTTGTTGTTCTACTCCCCCTTATCCTACTTCAATTTTCCGATAAACAATACATTTCTGAAGTAGGATAAGGGGGAGTAGTGGTTTATCTACAAAATCATGAGGAAAGACTTTTACTCTTAAAGGATCATTTTGTTCTCCGGCAACTTTTAGAAGTGTTCTTGACATATTAGTTTTTTCTCTAGAAAGTTGGGGACGTTTATACCCTCATGCTCTCACTACATGTATAATATGTTAATTATAAATGACTTATACATAAATGCTAATAATATATGCTCTCACTTATACTCTCATGCCCTCATTACGTTCCGAAACAGATACTCTCGTAATCTACTTGTTTTCAGCTATATATTCTTTTTCATAAGTTGTTTCGGCTTAATACAAAGTAGATATTTTCAGGATTTTTCCTCGCAATAATACGCATAAAGGCTTTGTACTTCCACAGAATGACAGCTTACAAAGTCCCAGTAATAGTAAAAAAGATCAAGACGTTTTTAAAAAAGCTCTTTGTCTTTTTTTAAAAGCTCTTGATCTTTTTAAAAAACGTCCTTATCTTTGATGTAAAATTTTATTTGAAACATATAAGATTTCACATACGTCTATATAATTCTATGCAGATATACGTACAAAGATCCATTTTCTGATATGAGAAAAACAATGTTCCATTACACTTCTCATATTTTTACAGGTGATCCTAGTTGTAGTGGAAAATTAAAAAACTTTGCTCAAGTAATCGAAGGTGAAATACAAAAATAAAAGTAACTATGAAATAAGGCGAAGAGAGTTACCTCTCTTCGCCTTATTACTATACAAATAATTTCAGCTTTTCTTCTTTACTTAACAAAGTTCAAACCAATCTCCACTTTAGTAGTAGATTCTATAATCTCAGGAAAAGCTTTCAACATTGGCTCAGCTAAACCAGCCATTTCACCGAAATCAGGGTCTTTTTTCATCAATTCCACCAGCATAGCAACCACTTCTTCGTCTGATAGCAAAGGAACAACCAGTGTTTTCAATAAAGGCAACAGTAATTCTGTATTCAGATATACGCTTAAAGCATCCTCTGTTTGTTCAAAAGCTACAGGCACACCATTCACTAACATAGGATACAATATTTGAATGGCCTGCTGGATAACTGTCTGAACATCAATAGCTCTCCCTGCATTATTGACAGCAGCGATGATAGCAGCAGGATTCAGAAACACCTTTATCTGATTGTCATTCTCTACTACGTATTGAGCCAAGTTTACAGGAGACTTCGTCCATTCTGTACCACCATTAGCAGCATCTTTATAAGTAGCCACGATGTTACCGTCTTCCATGAAAGTGACATCCTTCAAAACTGTTCCCAACATATCAGTAGCGGAAACTTTATTTTCTGCTCCAACAGCAATCAACGGCATGCGTAATGCGATTTTCAAAACCGACTCAACCGGCATTTCAAAAGAACCGAAAAGAGGAATTCCTTTTTCTGACTCCCATACCAGACGAACAGGATCCTGCTCTTCTACTTCCTGGTTATACGGTTTCAACTTCCAAGTCATTCCAGCCAGTTTCGCATTCTTCAATTTCACTTCACTCAAAGCCAACTCCATAGCTCCGGCTGAAACCTCACCTTTATAAGAGAAAGTACAATAATCTGTTTCTGATGTACCGGCAAAAGAACATTGATCACCATTGATAGTCAAATCAACCGGCAAGGTAACCACCGGACTTCCTGGTAACACACCGGGAGCAGTAGGCATCGATACATCTTCACGAGCTGCAGCACTCTTTGCTTTCCCCAAGATGCCATTTAAGTCAAATTCCCCTTCCAAACGTAGAGTTGCCTTCTGAGCATTGGTTGCATCGGGAGTAAAAGTAACTTTCTTACCCGGCATCGGCGCACCATTGTATGTAAGTTGCAAACCATTTTCACCAGTAAAGGTTGTCTGAGGCACAGGATTTACCATTTTTTCATCATCATCATCACTACACGATGTGAACAATGTCACAGAACAAATCACTGCGAACAAATAATAAAAAAGATTCTTTTTCATTGTTTAGTTAATTTAATTTATACTCGAAAAATCGTGCAAATATAATAAAAAGTTAAGCGTATAACTATTTTTATCGAAATTTAGGACACATTTCACGTAATTTAGAACATTATTCCGGCAACATCACTACCCCCAGCTTCTTCTTTCCATCCATCTTCACTATCAATGGTTTATCAAACCGCACATGACGAATGAACCTAGTTTCTTCAATAGCCGGCCGGGTATCCAGTACCTCTTGGTTATAGATACCATCCTTCATATAGGCATTAATTGTGAAATAACCGACTCCGAAAGAAGTCAGATTCTGAAAGAAGTGAGTTCCCTGACTAGGGTCCACACGATAATTAGTCAGCCCCGCCTCCACAATGACACGTGCAGCCGAAATATGGGGCCACTTCACAGGAATGCCCAGCCACGAATCGCTGCTTCCCCAGCGTCCCGGACCTACCAATATATAATGTTTCCCTTCATCCAAGAATTTACGGTTCATCTTTTCTATTTCATAAGCAATGGTCGGATTATTGGAAGCAGTATAACCATCTGTCTTCACATAAATCACATCCTGAATGTCCTCCATAATGCCATGCCCCAGTGAATTATTACTCTTTAAAAGAACATCCTCATCCTTAATAAGGTTCAAATCCTCCTCAAGATTGGCTTTCACATCGACCATCGGACGAATCTGCAATAAATAGAAAGTACCATTCTTCTTTTGCTGGTTCAATGTCACAGCAAACTCTATCTCAACAGGACGCCTCATCTCACTTTGCCCGTATTCCTGTACCAACTGCAAAATACGGGGCAAAGGAAATACATCGTGTTGCAACACATTGGCAAATGTTATCACCTTCCGGCCTCCCGGATAAATTCCGTCACGGATAATCATATCATACGGATCATACGTGGAAGCAATGAAAGTTAAGGCTCCATCATTATCAGCTTCTTTCACCGGAAGCTTCAACAAATTAAAGCCGTCATCCAAAGAAAAGTTATGCCCCGTATTCTTCAAATCAAGCGCATAAAACTGAGTCTGCGTTTCACGAAGAGCTATTTCCATCTCACTGGTCTGCAACACTTGGTTAGGATGATAAGGACACACCCTCAGAGTCAGACCTCCGTCTACAATATATTTACCCAACCCCAAAGCAAGACTTACAGTTCCCTCTTCGGCTTTTTCATCTCCTATGGGGTAATAGTTGAGCGAACGTGCCACCCCCGAAATAGAAGGATAGAAACGGTCACCATACTGTGTGCCGACCACCTGTTGTAAAATAACAGCCATCTTCTCCTGGTCTATCACATTGCTGGTTGCCTGCATATACGCCTTGCTGTCTCTGAAGAAAACAGAAGCATACACCCCTTTTATGGCATCGCTCAACATACGGAGCATCTCATATTTATCATCTAAATAAGGAATCATATAAGTAGAATATATCCCAGCAAAAGGCTGATAATGAGAATCTTCCAGCAAACTGGAAGAACGGATGGCTATAGGCGATTTCACCACATCAAAGAAAGCAAAGAAATCTTCCACCAGACGGTCGGGCAACTTGGCACGAAGAAAAGCTTTCAATATCGTGTCATCATCCGCATCACTCAATGCTACTTGATATAGGCTATTGGTATCCATGAATTCATCAAAGATATCCGTACAAAGCACCACCGTTTTAGGAATGACCACCGTCGCATTTTCAAACTCATCAAATTCCACGTGGCGCTTTACCATATTGTCTATAAAAGCCAGACCACGTCCTTTTCCCCCCAATGACCCCTCACCGATACGGGCAAAATTAGAATAACGGTCAAAACGATCACGTTGGAACACAGCCACCACACCTTGATTCTTCATCTTACGGTACTTCACAATAGCCTCAAAGATTATACGGCGATGAGCATCAATATCCTGCAAAGACTCCCAAGTTATCTGCTTTAAGAACTCGGCAGGTGGAAACATGGCACGAGAATACAGCCAGCGGGATACGTGATTACGACTGATATGGTAAAGGAGAGATTCTTTAGGAATAGCAAAAATAACATTCTGTAATTCCTTCAAATTATGAACACGGGCCACTTCTTCCAATGTATCGGGATTACGGAAAATGAAATCCCCGAAACCAAAATCATCAGACACAATTTCACGCAAGTCTATATTCATCTTCTTGGAATTCTTATCCACAAAGCTAGCACCATACCGGGAAGCATACACCTTGTTGTCTACCTCGGCCGACTGTAAAATAAGAGGAACAAACGGATCCCTGGAACGTACCTCCGCCAGCAACTTAATACCTGCCATTGGATCCACCACACCACCACGCGGGTAACGTGCATCCGTAATCACACCTAATACATTATTCTGATATTTATTATATAAATCCATCGCCTCCTCGTAAGTACGTGCCAATACAATTTTGGGACGTCCCCTCATACGCAATGTACGCTGGTGAGCATTCAAAGCCTCTGTGGCAAATTCCTGACTTTGCTTCAACACAAATTTATATAAGTTAGGCAACACGGAAGAATAGAACCGGATGGAATCTTCCACCAATAAAATCATCTGCACTCCCACCTCTTTAATATCATGTTCCAAATTCATCTTATCTTCTATCAGCTTGATGATAGACACTAACAGGTCCGTATTCCCCAACCAGCAGAACACATATTCAAAGATGCTCAGATCCTCATGCTCCATACGTGCCGTAATACCATGCGAGAACGGGGTCAGTACCACCAGCGGAATATGAGGGTATTGTTCTTTTATGCTGCGTGCAATCTCAAATGTATCACTGTTATCAGATCCGGGCATACAAATCACCAGATCAAATGTAGTGTTCTCCAATTGCTTCCAGGCAGCTTCCTCAGTAGAAACTTGTGTAAAACGTGGCGGATAGCGAAGACTGAGGTTCATATATTCATTAAATATCTTCTCATCTATACGCCCGTCATCCTCCAACATAAAAGCATCATACGGATTTGCTACCAAAAGAACATTAAAAATCCGTTTGGTCATGAGGTTTACAAACGAAGTATCCTTGAAATACAACTGATTTAATTTTAACTTGCTGAGCATGGTTATTTGATTTACATGGATAATGTAATAGCAAAATACGTCAATAATATTGTTTTATGCAACTTATTCGCAATAAAAAAGAACTTTTGGGTAGAGAGGTCTTACCACAACGATTAACTTTTTATCACCACCAAACTAAAATTTAGCCAAAAATATTTTGCCAATTCACCAAAAAACATACCTTTGCATCAGAAATGATTTTCATTTTGTCAAAACCTTAAATGCATAATAGTTATGGATATTAATCAAATCATGACCTCCCTGGAGGCAAAACACCCTGGTGAATCAGAGTACTTGCAGGCTGTAAAAGAAGTCCTGCTTTCTATTGAGGATATATACAATCAACATCCGGAATTTGAGAAAGCGTCCTTGATTGAGAGATTGGTAGAGCCCGACCGTATCTTTACATTTAAGGTGCCTTGGGTAGATGATAAAGGAAAAGTACAGGTAAACTTAGGTTACCGCGTTCAATTCAATAATGCGATCGGCCCGTACAAAGGCGGTATCCGTTTTCATGCTTCTGTAAACCTCTCCATTTTAAAATTCTTAGGATTTGAGCAAACATTCAAAAATGCACTGACCACATTGCCTATGGGCGGTGGTAAAGGTGGTTCCGATTTCTCACCACGTGGTAAGAGCGATGCTGAGATCATGCGTTTCTGCCAAGCATTCATGCTTGAATTGTGGCGCCACGTAGGTCCTGATATGGATGTTCCTGCCGGTGACATCGGTGTAGGTGGCCGTGAAGTAGGATACATGTTCGGTATGTATAAAAAGTTAACCCGTGAATTTACAGGTACTTTCACTGGCAAAGGCTTGGAATTTGGAGGTTCGTTGATTCGTCCTGAAGCAACCGGTTTTGGTGGTCTTTACTTCGTAAACCAAATGCTGAAAGCAAAAGGAATTGATATTAAAGGCAAAACGGTAGCTGTTTCCGGTTTCGGTAATGTAGCTTGGGGGGCCGTGACTAAAGCAACTGAATTAGGTGCAAAAGTAGTCACAATCTCCGGACCCGACGGCTATATCTATGATCCGGACGGTGTAAGTGGTGATAAAATTGATTACATGTTGGAATTACGTGCGTCAGGCAATGATATCGTAGCTCCATACGCAGAGAAATATCCTAACTCAACATTCGTTGCCGGACGTCGTCCGTGGGAAGTTAAAGTAGATATTGCGCTTCCGTGTGCGACTCAAAACGAATTAAATGGCGAAGATGCTTGTAATTTAATAAAAAATTCCGTTCTTTGCATTGGAGAAATTTCTAATATGGGTTGTACCCCGGAAGCAATTGATGCGTTTATTGAAAATAAACTAATGTATGCACCGGGTAAAGCCGTAAATGCCGGAGGTGTAGCTACTTCAGGTTTGGAAATGAGCCAAAATGCAATGCATATGAGTTGGAGTGCACAAGAAGTAGATGATAAGTTACATCAAATTATGTATGGTATTCATGAACAATGTGTAAAATATGGTACTGAACCTGATGGATATATCAACTATGTGAAAGGAGCAAATATTGCAGGCTTTATGAAGGTAGCCCATGCCATGATGGCTCAAGGAATTGTTTAAAGGCATTCTATTAGCATAAAAATATCTCGTTTAGTTGTATTTGTATTTTGTATTGTAGCTTGCGCTGCCCGCCTGTGAAGGTATGGCAGCGTTTTTTTATGGTATATCCAATCTTTTTTATACATTTGTAGCTTCAAGTAAACGTATGTAAAAATTAAGTTATGGAAATATTACAACTAGATGGCCTTGAACCTCAATTATTTAATTTAATTGGACCATTGGCTATGAATCCTAAAGTCCTAAGGGCTAATAACAATTATCCCTTCAAAACGACCGAACGTTTTCAATGGTACATTGCCGTCGAAGATAATGACGTAACCGGTTTTGTCCCTGTAGAGCAGAAAAGTGGCGGTTATGTCATTAACAACTACTATGTCCATAACGATGATCAGGAAGTGCTGGTTGAATTGTTGGGAGCAGTAAAGCCTAAAAACAATTTATATGCAATTGTTCAAACCAAACACGAAGCTATTTTTTCCAACTGTGGTTTTCAAACCGAACACCGTTGGACTAATTATATTAAAATGATTTACAACACGAACAAAAATGAACAATAAAAGAACTAAAGGGGAAAATGTTTATCAACTCGTTCAAAAGAGACTCAAATTCTTATTCAACGAATTTGATAATATCTATGTTTCTTTTTCTGGAGGAAAAGATAGCGGTGTCTTGCTCAACTTATGTATTCAATATATCAGAGAGCATAATCTGGACAGGAAAATCGGAGTATACCACATGGACTATGAAGCACAGTATCAAATGACTACAGAGTATGTGGAACAGACGTTCAGAGAAAATCAGGATATATTGGAAATCTACCATGTCTGTGTCCCTTTCAAAGTAGTGACTTGTGCTTCTATGTTTCAAACCTATTGGCGCCCTTGGGACGAAAGTATGCACGCCCACTGGGTAAGGCCTATGCCTAAAAACTGTTATAAGAAAGAAGATTTCCCATTCTACAATGAGGAAATGTGGGACTACACTTTCCAGACTTCATTTGCATCGTGGTACCATAAAAAGCATGATGCAGTACGCACTTGCTGCCTGGTCGGCATCCGAACTCAAGAGAGCCTGGACCGATGGAGAACTATTCACGGTAACAATCGCCTGAACAGCTATCACAACCTGATGTGGACCCGCAGACTAGGATACGATTTATACAATGCCTACCCTATCTATGACTGGACTACCGAAGATATATGGACAGCATACGCCCGTTTCAAATGGCCATTCAACCAAATGTACGAACTTTATTATAAAGCCGGAGTACCTTTGGACAGACAACGTGTAGCCAGTCCGTTCCTCAGTACAGCACAGGAAACCTTGAAATTATACAAAGCCATCGATCCCAATACTTGGGGGAGAATGCTAGGCCGAGTAAACGGAGTAAACTTTACCGGAATCTATGGTGGAACCCGTGCCATGGGATGGCAAAACATCAAATTACCAGAAGGCTACACATGGAAAGAGTATATGTATTTCCTGTTAGATACGTTACCCGAAGAAACCAAACAGTCTTACTTGGAAAAACTAAGAGTAAGCCGGGAGTTCTGGAAATACAAGGGAGGATGCCTGGATTTATCAACCATACGTAAATTAACTGATTTGGGCATAAAATTCTACGTACAAAAGAAAACAAACTACAAGACAGACAAACTTCCTGTCCAAATGGATTATCTAGACGATATAGACATCGCAGAGTTTAAAGAAATCCCCACTTATAAACGTATGTGTATTTGCATTCTGAAAAATGACCATGTATGTAAATATATGGGATTTGCCCTAACTAAAAAAGAAAAGTTAAGAAGAGACAGAGTGATGCAGAAATATAAAAACATTATCAAATGAAAGAAGAATTCGAAAGTCCTGTGTATCACGTGCACAGAGTACCGGTGGAAAAGGTACGTGCCAACAGTTATAATCCAAACCACGTAGCCGCTCCTGAAATGAAATTGCTGGAATTAAGCATTTGGGAAGATGGCTATACTATGCCTTGTGTATGTTATTATATTCCCGATGAAGATATATATGAACTGGTAGACGGATATCATCGTTATTGTGTGCTTAAAACTTCAAAACGTGTGTTTGAACGAGAAAAAGGTTTACTTCCCGTGGTCGTTATAGAAAAAGACCTTTCAAACAGAATGGCAAGCACTATCCGCCACAACCGCGCCCGCGGCACTCACAGCATTGAACTGATGGTAGATATCGTGGCAGAACTGACCAAAGCCGGAATGAGTGACGAATGGATAAAAAAGAATATTGGCATGGATGCCGACGAACTTTTACGACTCAAACAGATATCCGGCCTAATGGAACTCTTTGCTGACAGGGAATTCACAATACCTGAACCATAAAGCAATTTTCATTAATACATTATTCAGTTGAAATATAACTCATTAATAATAGGATTGTCGGTCCTGGCTTTGCAAAGCTGCACCGACAATCTTGTTTATACAGGGACCGATATCGAGGTAGTACTCACAGGCAATACATACCAAGCAGCTTTCACAGAAAGCTCCCCTGTTTCCACTTTTAACTCTGGCAATCAAATCCTGCTGAATGCTTCCGGCAGTCTTCAAATAGACAACAGAATTCTGACTTATATGGACAACCAATGGAAAGCAGAAAATGAATTTAGCTGGAGTGACCTAACAGGAAAAACAAATGTTACGGCAGTATATCCTGTCTATCCCGATTTGGACTATGTCCAAGAAAATCTTTATAAAAACAATTCGTTGGAAGACATACTGTATGTCAAGGATGAATTTCCGGCCGGAAATTCCATCCATTTACAGTTCAAACATTTATTTTCTCTTCTGACACTGCATTTGGAGGGAAATTTACAAACCTATTTTCAGAAAATAGAGGTAACATGTCCTGCTGTTTCCTCTATTATCCCAAAATCCGCTGAAATAGTTCTAGCGGATAACGGAACACATACGACTACTATTGCCCAAGTTTCTCCTTCCGGAAATTATTCGTTTATAGTCCCTCCTGTCGGAAACATGGTCATCGCCATAAATATGGTAACAAATGGAAAGAAATATACAACACAACTAGAAACAAAGTCTTTTACCGGTAACAAAGAATATACTTATCACTTAAAAATATCTGAAAAAACTCCGGGAATTATGACTGCCGAAGATTGGATTGCATTCAGTCAACTTATCAATAGCAATACATTTACCCAATACAAAGGAAAAACATTGGACGATTTCGGAGAAACGATGAATGGAATAACCACTTATTATCTATTGAATGACATTGATTTTAAAGATGTGGATTGTACTGAGTTAAAACAAATAGGATACGCCCAAACAAACTATTACTTTTCCCAAACCTTTGACGGACAAAATCACACCCTTTACAATATACCTATCAATTCCAGCAATGGCACCACAGGTGTATTCGGAGCCGTCAATATCACCGGCATAGTTAAAAATCTCCATATAGAATCCAGCAAAGTATCTATCACATCAAAAAGCAAGAGCACAGCAGAAGGTACAAGTATTTTAGTCGGACGCAATAAAGGCAAAATACTAAATTGTTGCGTTAAGGAGTGCCAAATTGCAGCCAATCCAACCAAAACGAACCAATCAGCCAATACAGGAGGCATAGCAGGAACTTCAACAGGGGAAATCACCAATTGCTATGTTACCAACACCCAAATCATTTATGACGCAAATTCAAAAATAAAAGCAGGACCAGCCGGTGGAATAGCAGGTTCCAGCCAGGCCCAAGGTTTGATAGCAAACTGCTATTCTGCCAACAACATAATAAAGAACAGAGAGAGTTACAATGGTGGAATATGCGGAAAAGCTTCGGATGGAGCGCACATTGAAAATTGTTATGTCTATAACATAGATCTAATTACGACCAAAGGATTATTCGCAGGTATAGCTGCCAACTCTTTCTTTATCCACAACTACTATGATAATGCAAAAATAACCTTTATCGGAAAAAATGACGATGGTAATCAGTTGTCTAAAAATGCCCAATACACAGGTACTTTTATGAATAAGGAAGACATTTCCATCTACCGGCTTCTCAACCAATGGATAGATGAAACAGCTCCTACCCTTTATCCCGGTTACCCCTTTACCCGATGGACTGATGGAGGAGAAAATCTTCCTGCCGTTTTCAGGGATTCTGTACAAATTAAAAGCCGCTTTCTCATTTCACTGAAAAAACGGCTTTTTATATAAAATTATAGCTTGTTCTTATTAAAGAGCACCTACTTCATGCAAAGCAGCGTTAGTCTTGCGAACAGCAGCAGCACTTGCAGCAAATTTAGCTTTTTCTTCTTCGTTCAAAGGCAATTCAACGATCTTTTCAATACCGTTCTTACCCAAGATTACAGGCACACCACAGCAAATATCTGATTCACCGTATTCACCTTCCAAATAAACTGAACAAGGAACCATCTTACCCTGGTTGTGGATGATAGATTCAACAACAAATGCACCAGCTGCACCCGGAGCATACCATGCAGAAGTACCCAGCAACTTAGTCAGAGTAGCACCGCCTACCATAGTAGCAGCAGCAACTTCCTGCAATTTTTCTTCAGACAAGAAGTTAGAAACAGGCATACCTTTGTAAGTAGCAAAACGAGTCAAAGGAATCATAGTAGTATCACCGTGACCACCGATAACCATACCTTCCACTTCATTAGCGTTGCAACCCAAGGCTTGAGACAAGAAATATTTGAAACGTGAGCTATCCAAAGCACCACCCATACCGATGATTCTATTCTTAGGCAAGCCCAAAGCTTTCAATGACAAATAAGTCATAGTATCCATCGGGTTAGAGATAACTACGATGATAGCATTAGGAGAGTACTTTAAGATATTCTGAGCAACTGACTTAACGATGCCTGCATTAACACCGATCAGTTCTTCACGGGTCATACCCGGCTTACGGGGAATACCTGAAGTGATAACCACAACGTCAGAGTTAGCTGTTTTTTCATAATCGTTAGTGCAACCTACAATGTTTGTGTCGAAGCCCAACAACTGAGCTGTCTGCATCATATCCATTGCCTTACCTTCTGATACGCCTTCTTTAACGTCCAGCATTACTACTTCGTCTGCTACTTCGTTAAAAGCAAGAACATTTGCACATGTAGCACCTACGTTACCTGCGCCTACTACGGTTACTTTTGACATAATCTCTATATTTTGTTTAAAGTTGATAATAAAATCGCCTTCTTAAAAGCACCGCAAAGTTACAATGATATTCCGAATTAAAGAAAAATTTCCATAATATTTTTCGAGCAGTCTACATAAATTATTGTACTTTTGTCCAAAATTCAATGTAACACTATGGATAAGAGCAAAAAACTGATTATTGTCATTATTCTGCTGGTTGTGATTATCGGCGGAGTTTCTTTTTATGCTTTTCATCAAGCAAAAGAGAATAAGGAAATGAGCGAACTCTTCGCTGTGGAAAAACTGGAAATGGAAAACGAATATACCACTTTCGCCACCCAATATGATGAACTTCAGATACAGATAAACAATGATTCCTTGCGCGAAAAGCTGGAGAGTGAGAAGCTGAAAACACAGCGGCTGCTAGAAGAATTACGACAAGTAAAGACCAGTAACGCAGCTGAGATCATGCGTTTGAAGAAAGAACTGAAAACAGTACGTGCCGTACTACGCACCTATGTTATCCAAATAGATTCACTGAACAAACTCAACCAAGCACTAGCTGAAGAAAACCAAGAAGTAAAACAAAAATATACGCAGGCAACCCGTCAAATCAATAATTTATCGCAAGAGAAAAAAAATCTGAATGAAAAGGTCACCTTGGCAGCCCAATTGGATGCCACAGGAATTAGCGTAGAGCCTAGAAATAAACGTGGTAAAACAGCCAAGAAAGTAAAAGATGTGAAAAAGATAGCCATCTCGTTCACCATTGTCAAGAATATTACCGCCAAAACAGGTGAACGTACTTTATATATACGTATTGCCAAACCAGACAATGACATACTAACCAAAAACGCTTCAAACACATTCCCATACGAAAACCGTAATTTGGTTTATTCCATCAAGAAATACATAGAATACACCGGAGAAGAACAAAATGTAACCGTATATTGGGACGTAGAGGAATATTTGCCTGCCGGAACTTATCATGTTTATATTTTCGCTGATGGAACCATGATAGGACAACAAGCTTTCAGCATGAAATAACAAGGAACATTCTCTCCTTCAATATATTTAATAAAAAAACAGCCGGTTGGAAACAAACCGGCTGTTTTTTTCTCCACCAAGCAAAAGCAGTAAATATACAGATTGCAGAATTATAAAAATATTTTAAAATAACATCCAGAATATGGCTTTCTTGAAGATTTGTCTTATTTTTGTTGCATAAACAACTTAAAAAACAACAAAACAAGAACACTATAATGAAAAAGATTGCAGCTTTTATCCTATTTATCGGTGTTTTAGATAGTATTTCAGCCCAAAGCACACTCACCTTAGATAGTTGTCGTGCTTTAGCATTATCCAACAATAAAGAGTTGCGCATTTCAGCTGAAAAGATAACAGCTGCACATTATGAAAAGAAAGCGGCTTTTACCAATTATCTTCCTAAGATTGCGGCTATAGGAACCTATATGCGCACTCAGAAAGAAATCTCTTTATTAAGTGACGAACAAAAGGGAGCTATCAGTCAGATAGGGACTACCGCCCAAGGCTCCATACAGGAAACTTTCCAACAACTGGCAGCTTCCAATCCCGAACTCGCACAAATACTGCAACCACTTGCTCCCCTCATCCCAGGTATTGGAAATGCACTGAACAAGGTAGGACAAGGTTTGGTAGATGCGCTGCGCACCGACACACGCAATATGTATGCAGGAGCTGTGACCCTTACCCAACCCATCTTCATGGGAGGAAAAATCGTTGCCTACAATAAAATCACCAAATACGCTGAACAACTGGCCGAATCACAGCACGCCACCGGTATGCAGGATATCATTTTGAGTACAGACCAAGCTTACTGGCAAGTCATCTCACTGATAAACAAGAAAAAACTAGCCCAAAGCTATCTGCAACTGGTCAGCCAACTGGACAGTGATGTAGATAAAATGATAACCGAAGGTGTCGCCACCAAAGCCGACGGACTAAGTGTAAAAGTAAAAGTGAATGAAGCCGAAATGAAGCTCACACAAATAGACAACGGATTAAGCCTATCTAAAATGGTACTATGCCAATTATGCGGTCTGCCTTTAAATGATGAAATACGTTTAGCAGATGAAGACGTAGAAAGCTTAAACTCTCCTTGAATATCATGTAGGTGATAATGTAGCCACCGCTTTGGCAAATCGCGAAGAATTACGAAGTTTGGATCTAGCTAATAAAATTTATGACCAAAAAGTCAATATCACCCGCGCGGGATTTCTTCCTACAGTGGCTCTGACCGCCAACTACATGGTAACCAATCCCTCATTGGTAAACGGCTTTGAACGCAAATTCCGCGGCATGTGGGCTGTTGGCGCTATGGTACAAATTCCAATATGGAACTGGGGCGAAGGAATGTATAAGGTAAAAGCTGCCAAAGCGGAAGCAAACATTGCCCGCTACCAACTGGCAGATGCAAAAGAAAAGGTAGAATTGCAGGTAAGCCAAGCCAGCTATAAAGTAAATGAAGCAGCCAAACGCCTGAGTATGGCTGAAAAAAATCTGGAAAAAGCAGACGAGAATCTGCGCTATGCCAAACTGGGATTCATGGAAGGAGTCATTCCTACCAGTAACGTATTGGAAGCGCAAACCGCTTGGTTATCTGCCCAGTCGGACAAAATAGACGCTCAGATTGATGTAAAACTGACTGAAGTCTATTTGCGCAAATCAATGGGAGTGCTTAAATAAAAATTAAAGATTAAAAACGAAAAGATATGGCAGAAAGATCACAACACAGCAATATTTTGCTGGCATTTATTTCACTGACAGCAGTCATTGTCATAGTGTCACTGATAGGTTTCTTTACACTGGGTAAAGGTCCGGAAATCATTCAGGGGCAAGCAGAAGCCGACGAATACCGTGTATCCAGCAAAGTGCCGGGACGCATTCTGGAATTTCGTGTAAAGGAAGGAGACAAAGTAAAAGCCGGTGACACACTGGCTATCCTTGAAGCCCCCGATGTAAAAGCCAAACTTTCTCAAGCACAAGCTGCCGAACAAGCAGCACAAGCCTTGAATGAAAAAGCACAACGAGGTACCCGCCAAGAGCAACTGCAAGCTGCCTACGAAATGTGGCAGAAAGCCAAAGCCGGAGTAGAAATTGCTGAAAAGTCATACAACCGTGTCAACCGGCTCTTTGAACAAGGCGTAATGTCCGCGCAAAAACGTGATGAAGCCAAAGCACAATTTGATGCCATGACCGCTACAGAAAAAGCAGCACGCTCCCAATACGAAATGGCAAAGAACGGTGCACAACGTGAAGACAAAGCAGCAGCCGCAGCCCAAGTAGAACGTGCCAAAGGTGCTGTAGCCGAAGTTTCCTCCTACATAGACGAAACGATACTGACCGCGTCAGCTGATGGAGAAGTGACCGAAATTTTTCCCAAAACAGGCGAACTGGTAGGTACCGGTGCCCCCATTATGAACGTGGCCCGCTTGAATGACATGTGGGTAACATTTAATGTACGCGAAGATTTCCTAAAAGACTTTACCATAGGAAATGAGATTAGCGCATTTATTCCTGCCTTTGACAAAGAAATAAAATTCAAGGTTACTTATATGAAAGATCTGGGTACATATGCTGCCTGGAAAGCAACCAAGACTACGGGACAATTCGACCTGAAGACCTTCGAGGTGAAAGCTGTTCCTGTAGAGAGAACAGACGGATTGCGTCCGGGAATGAGTGCCATCATCGAGAAATAACAAACAATGAACAATACTGTCCATAACCGTATATTCCGCATAGCCCGGCGTGAAGTGTTCCGCATCGCCACAAGACCGCTATATCTGTTCTGCATGATCATAGCTCCCTTGTTCTGTTATCTCTTCTTCACTACATTAATGTGGAACGGACTCCCTACGGATATGCCGGCAGGTGTGGTCGATTTGGACAACACAGCTACCACACGCAGCATCATCCGTAATCTGGACGCTTTTCAGCAGACTAAAATCATAGCACATTACCCCAGTTTCGCGGATGCTCGCAAAGCCATGCAGCAAGGAAAGATCTATGCTTTCTACTATATTCCAAAAGGAACTACCGAGAAGGCATTAGCAAGCCGTCAACCCAAGGTTTCCTTTTATACCAACTACTCCTATCTGGTAGCAGGTTCATTACTCTATAAAGACCAGCGCACCATGTCCGAGCTGGCGGGTGGAGCCATCGGCCGTGCCACCTTATATGCCAAAGGAGCTACAGAAGACCAGGCCATGGCATTCCTGCAGCCCATAGTCATCGACTCTCATGTATTAAACAACCCATGGCTCAATTACTCTGTATATTTGAGTAACACCATCATACCGGGTATCCTGATGCTGCTCATCTTTATGACCACCGTCTATACCATTGGAAGTGAAATGAAAACCAACACCCAAAAAGAATGGATGGACATGGCAGACAATTCCATCACCGTAGCCCTGACCGGCAAATTGCTGCCCCAGACTGTAGTTTTCTTTGTCATGGCCACCTTCTATAATGTTTATCTATACGGTTTCCTGCACTATCCCTGTAATAGCGGTATACTGCCCATGCTGTTTGCCGGTCTGTTACTAGTACTGGCTTCACAGGCTTTCGGAGTATTTCTGTTCGGATTGTTTACAACAGTCCGCTTGGCACTGAGCACCGCCTCCCTATGGGGGGTGATTTCTTTCTCCATATCGGGTATGAGTTTTCCGGTTATGGCAATGAATCCTGTATTACAGGCACTGGCCAATCTATTCCCGTTACGCCACTACTTCCTGATTTATGTAGATTTGGCACTTAACGGATATCCACTGATTTACGCATGGCATTCAGTAGTCGCGTTGATGTTATTCATACTGTTGCCTTTCTTTATACTGAAAAGACTGCGCACAGTACTATTACATTATGTATATATTCCCTAAAACGGCAAACAGGTATGAAAACATATAAACTCAAAGATATCATCTCACAAGGAACCAAGGACCTTTTCTACATCTGGTGGCAAGAGTTGAAAGCAGTTGTAAAGGATCAGGGTGTACTTATCTTCTTCATTCTGGTACCACTAGGCTATCCGCTTCTCTATACCTTTATATATACCAATGAAACAGTACGTGAAGTCCCTGCTGCTGTAGTAGATAACAACCGTTCCAGCCTCAGCCGTGAATACCTGCGTCTGGTAGATGCAGGTGCCGACTTGGAAATAGTATCTCATTGCAGTGATATGGAAGAAGCAAAAACTTTATTGAAGAACGGCAAAGTGTATGGCATCATCTATATTCCTGAAAGCTTCAGCCGCGACATTACTAAAGGAGTTCAAACCCATGTCACCATCTACTGTGACATGAGCGGTATGCTATACTACAAAGCCATGCTGACAGCCAACACCAATGCCTCGCTGGTAATGAACAAACAGATAAAGATAGAACGCTCCGGCAACACAACCATCCGACAAGATGAAGTGAGCACGTCTCCCATAGCGTATGAGGATATTTCCATTTTCAATCCGCAGAACGGTTTTGCCAGCTTCCTGATACCCGCCGTACTGATACTGATTATCCAACAAACTTTACTGCTAGGAGTAGGTCTATCTGCCGGAACTGCTCGTGAGAACAACCGTTTTCGAGACCTTATCCCCATGAGCCGCCATTATCATGGCACGCTGCGCATTGTTTTAGGCAAATCACTGACTTACCTTATGATATATGCTGTCATGGCTACCTATATGCTCTGCCTTGTTCCCAAAATGTTCAGCCTGGTACAAATAGCTCAAGCCGGAACCCTAGCGGCATTCATGTTTCCCTATATACTGGCATGCATCTTTTTCGCGATGACTTGTTCTATCTTTATTCACCATCGGGAAGCCTGTATGATGATTTATGTATTTACCTCAGTACCGTTGCTATTTATCTCAGGCATTTCGTGGCCAGGTACTGCCATTCCTAAATTCTGGGAGGTGGTTTCGTGGCTGTTCCCTTCCACTTTCGGCATCAACGGCTTTGTACGCATCAACAATATGGGAGCCACACTGACCGATGTGCTGACAGAGTACCGGGTATTGTGGATACAAACAGGTGTTTATTTCCTTACCACCTGCATCGTATACCGTCGTCAGATTACCTTAAGCCGCAGACATGTATACGAAAGATTAAAAGAGATTAAGAAAAGACGCAGAACAAATGTCGTCTGAATTTGTTTATAAATTAAGAACTAAATGAATTATTTATGATGAAAAAACTTTTTATTCTGGCATGCGTATGCCTGCTGATTACTTCATGTAACAGCAACTCCAAAAACACTAACGATTCTGCAACCTCCACCGAAACAACGGATATGCACAATGCAGAAAACTCATTGGATTATGACGGTACTTACACCGGAACTTTTCCGGCTGCCGACTGTCCGGGTATCAACATGACCCTGACTATTAAAAAAGACAAGACTTTTGAGTTGATATCAGAATATATTGACCGGCAGGATGCTACTTTCAAAGAATATGGAACTTACTCTGTTGAAGGTAATATCATAACTTTAATTAATGGAGAGGATAAGCAATATTATAAAGTCGGTGAGAATACCCTGACCGCTCTCAATCAAGACAAACAGGCAATAACAGGAGAGTTAGCAGACCATTATATTCTACACAAAAAATAAACTTTACTTCATCTGTCATTTTCATGCCAAAGTGAAGGGTCCGCTTCAATCTATCACAGCCGGATTCTTCACTTTGTTTTTTTATCTGCCCACAATCTGTATTCACACTAATTAACTCCCATTCCTTTTGCTTATTACGATTTTTTCGTAGATTTGCGAAAACATCGTAATCAATTCATTTTCTTATGGAAAAGCTAACGATACAAGAAGAAGAAGTGATGCTTCATATTTGGAGCATGGGAGAATGTTTCGTGAAAGACATAGTTGCTAAATTTCCCGAACCCAAGCCGCCTTATACTACGGTGGCATCCATAGTGAACAACCTGAAAAGAAAAGGGTACGTTACGGCCAAACGATTCGGCAACACTTATCAATACACCCCAGTGGTTAAACAAAGCGAATACAAACGCACATTTGTAAGTGGTGTGGTCCGGAACTATTTTGCTGACTCATACAAGGAAATGGTATCTTTCTTCGCCAAAGAGCAAAAAATCTCCGCAGCCGACTTGAAAGACATTATCAACTTGATAGAGAAAGAAGAAGATAAATAATCCTGCTAAATTCACAAATACTATGATAACTACAGCACCCGAACTCATCTACATGCTGAAAGTAAATATAGGCATCGCCTTATTCTATGCTTTCTACAAGCTGTTCTGCTGTCGCGACACTTTCTTCCAGTGGCGTCGTATCGCACTGCTGAGTTTTCTTGCCCTCTCTTTTCTTTATCCGCTGATGGATATGCAAGCATGGGTGAAAGAACAACCTGCCATCAATGAACTGGCAGATTACTACGCACTGATGATGCTGACAGAAACAAATACTTCCACTGCCACAGTAGTCACAGCTCCTGTTGCTATTCCCACACCCGACCTGCTTGATATAATAAAGTTCGTCTATTGGATTGGAATCCTTTTATTATCCGCACGATTTATGATCCAACTAAGCAGTATTTTCCGCCTTGTCTTAAAAAGCAAGAGTATAAATGTAGACCAAATATCCATACGCAGTCTATCAGAACCTGCCAATCCATTCTCTTTCTGGCAATGGATTTTCATCTATCTGCCCGGACTGAAAGAAGATGAAAAACAAGAAATCCTGACGCACGAACAGACCCACGTCCGCCAATGGCATTCCATAGATGTCATTATCAGTGAAATAGTAAATATCATTTGCTGGATGAATCCTTTTGCATGGCTGCTGAAAACAGAGATCAGACTCAATTTGGAATACCTTGCCGATCATAAAGTAATGGAATCCGGCACAAATAAGAAAGCATATCAATATCACCTTTTGGGATTAGCCAACCAAAACAGACAAACCGGTTTATATAATAATTTCAACTTATCACACTTAAAAAACAGAATTAAAATGATGAACAAAAAAAGAACCCGCACCACAGGGCATATCAAATATGCCTTGTTTGCACCGCTGACTGCTGCTCTACTCTTGGTCAGCAACATTGAAACCGTGGCACGGACAGCCGAAAGGTTAATCTATTCCACGGAAGAAAGCACCCCACGCCCCGAAAGGGAAGAAGTGGCATCTTTTGTCAACACAACAGTACAAGGTCTGGTGACTTTCACTATTACCGTAACCAATAGTGAAGGTAAGCCTCAGC
Organism: Phocaeicola vulgatus ATCC 8482; assembly: GCF_000012825.1. Lineage (GTDB taxonomy): Bacteria > Bacteroidota > Bacteroidia > Bacteroidales > Bacteroidaceae > Phocaeicola > Phocaeicola vulgatus. The sequence continues at coordinate 395,071 of NC_009614.1, forward strand.
CTAATATTACTCTGCAAATCAAACCGGGTAATGAAGTAAAAACTTTCAAGACCAATGCAGAAGGAAAGGCTACCATAGAAGTGGATATGACGACTCCCAAGTATGTTTCCCTAGACGTTTCCTCTCCTAAAAGTTCCAAACACCAATCACTTCTACTTTCAGCAAACAAACCGAATGTCACTGCCATTTTCGATACCGATGATGATATTGCCGCCTACATCAAAGCCGGCAAACAAATACGGATCAAGTTACAAATATCCAATAATGATAACCAACAACTTGCAGGAGTAGAACTTATTTCTTCTTCAACAAATGCCAAAGCCACGACAAACGCTCACGGAGAAGCTCAGTTAACAGTAGGAGTAGGCGAAACCATTGCCATTAACCATAAAGGTTATCAAGAAGGAAAATTCACGGTAAAAGAACTCTGCCCCATCAAAGATATGGAAAATCCGGAACTGGTGAGATTACTTCTTGTCGGAGAAGACCCCGTATACCAGATAGCAGACAATATGCCTGAATTCCCCGGAGGTATGATAGCCTGCTTGCAATATTTGGCACGCAACATAAAATATCCCGTAACAGCGCAAAAGGAAGGAGCACAAGGTAAAGTAATCGTACAGATGGTTATTGAAAAAGATGGTTCGGTAGACCATGTAAGCATAGTACGCAGCATTACCCCCGAACTGGATGCTGAAGCAGCACGGGTTGTAAAATCCATGCCAAAATGGAAGCCGGCAACTGTAAAAGACAAAGCAGTACGTTGCAGATACACTGTTCCTGTAACTTTCAAACTGCAATAAAGAGCATAAAAACAGAAAAGAGGCTGTTCCGAACAGTCTCTTTTCATCTTAAAAATATATTCCTAAATCATTTCTTCATCTCCACAATGTGTGTCGGTGCCTGTTCCTCATTACGCTTCTCAGTCTGCTTCACAACATTTTCAGCTAACTCTATAAATGCACGCCCGGTAATGCTGTCCTCATTCAAAGCAGCCGGAGTTCCTTTATCACCATTTTCACAGATACTCTGCACAATAGGAATTTGTCCCAACAAAGGCACATTCATTTCCTCTGCCAGCTGTTTGCAACCCTCCTTTCCGAAAAGGTAATACTTATTTTCAGGAAGTTCCGCAGGAGTAAACCATGACATATTCTCCACCAATCCCAAAATAGGAACATTTACTTTATCATTGGTATACATATTGATTCCCTTGCGCGCATCAGCCAAAGCCACCTGCTGAGGTGTACTGACGATTACAGCTCCCGTAATAGCCAAAGTCTGCACCAAAGTCAGATGAATATCACTGGTGCCCGGAGGCGTATCCAATATGAAATAATCCAGTTCTCCCCATGCGGCATCTCCAATCAGTTGTTTCAAAGCATTACTAGCCATCCCTCCACGCCATAAAGTAGCTTGATCAGGGTCGACAAAGAAACCGATAGAAAGCAACTTGATACCATATTTTTCAATCGGCACAATCAAATCACGACCGTCAATCTGCTCAGCATAAGGACGGGCATCTTCCACCTGGAACATTTTAGGCACAGAAGGACCGAAAATATCAGCATCCAGCAAACCTACTTTATATCCCAGTTTAGCTAAGGCCACAGCTAGATTGGCCGCCACAGTAGACTTGCCCACCCCGCCTTTTCCGGATGAAACAGCAATGACATTTTTTACCAATGGAAGCAGCTTACCCGGTTCGGGACGCGCCGCCTGACGGCTCTCTGTCACAATAGCTACCTGTACATCAGGTGAAACATAAGTATGAATAGCTGTTTCGGCAGCCTTTATCATAGATTTCATAAACGGATCGGTCGGTTTCTCAAAAATCAACGAAAAGCTTACCGACATACCGTCAATGCGAAGATTATCGGCAACCATCTCCGCTTCCACCAAATTCTTTCCCGTTCCGGGATAACGCACTGTTGCCAAGGCGTCCAAAATCAATTTCGGATATAAAGTCATCATTCTGTTATTATTTACTTGTTTTCAACCCGCTTCGTTTACTGCGGTTGTAACTGCGATACTCATCCAATTCTATTTCCACATCGGGTTCATGCAACTCCTTCTCTTGCGGCAGACGGAACTTCATATATTTTATATTCAAACCACGATCCAACCATTGTTGTTCATAATAGGTACGGATGCCTAGTATGTCATCCACCAAACCGGAATGATACAAATCTTCGGTCATAAACTCTACCGGCAATTTGTTTTCCTCTACCATATAGCGGGTGTAAGTAAACATAAAATTACTGTCGGTCTTCAAATGAATCAGTCCGTCCGGCTTCAAAAACTTACGATAACGTTCCATAAAGTATGTGGAAGTAAGACGTTTAGTCGCTTTCTTCATCTGCGGATCAGAGAAAGTCAGCCATATCTCACTCACCTCACCCGGAGCAAAAAAACGGTCGATGATTTCGATATTGGTACGCAAAAAAGCCACATTCGTCATGCCATCTTTCAGCGCTTCCGTCGCACCGGTCCACATACGGGCCCCTTTTATATCTACACCGATAAAATTTTTATCGGAATACATACGACCCAGCCCTACGGTATATTCACCTCGTCCGCATCCCAGTTCCAGAACTATCGGATTATCGTTCTTAAAAAAGTCACGGTTCCAATTCCCCTTCATATCGAACGTAACGTTATCGGCCACCGAATAAGGGTATTCAAACACGTGCGGATACTCCCGCATATCAGCAAATTTCTCCAGTTTTCCTTTTCCCATGAAAATTAGTCTATCATTAATTTGTTTCCACAGGCAAAGGTAGGAATATCCTGTGAAAGAGAAAAAAAATAGACCCGCAATTCACTTGCAGGTCTATTTTTCTTATCTTTCTATTTTCTATATTATTCAGAAATTGCCTCAACGGACTCTCCCAATTCTTTCTTCAGATCTTCATAGAAAGCAGCATGTGATGCTTCTACATAAGGAGCCAGGAACAAGAAACCGATCCCCAAAGTAAAACAGCACAAAATAGCCCAACCAATGAAGCTCAAATCCAACAAGAACATCTTCATCTTATGACCGGACATCATCGCCATACTTTTCTCTATGGCAGCATCGTACTGCAACTCCGGATAATCTTTCAGAATAAAGAGCGTCATGGCATATGAATAGGACTTCATGATGCCCGGAATGACAAGCAGCAACGTCCACAGGAACGTATAGACTGTAGTCAGCAGCATTGTACCCAATATCCGTCCATAGTCTTTAAACCCATCGAAAAGACGGGCAAAATCCAGCTTTATTCCACGAATCACATCCAAAAAAAGGACGGTATAGCCGAAGCCCAATGGCAAAAGCAACAAAGCGATGAGACTAAAGGAAGACGAAGCCACCGACTCCATAATACGATAGGGCAGCGTAGGGGCATTCATCACCAGTCCATAGACCAAGGTAATAACCGCACCCAGTCCCCAATTACCGGTCAACGCATCGATTGCCCGATTCTTCAATTCTGAATTTGTTTTCATAAGAATCTATTTTTCTATTAGTCTAAAATTGTCACCCAATTATGTGTATCAGGTTCATCACCATACTGGATAGCACGCAGTTTGTTATACAATTTTGTACAAACAGGACCCGGCTTTCCATCTTTAGAGATAATGTACGATTTCTTGTTTTCCAAATCATCAATACGCTGGATAGGACTGATAACAGCCGCCGTACCGCAAGCCCCCGCTTCCTCGAAGGTTTCCAGTTCTTCTTCAGGAACCGGACGACATTCTACCTTTATACCCAAATCCTCGGCCAGCTGCATCAAACTCTTATTCGTTATAGAAGGCAGAATAGAAGATGATTTTGGTGTAATGTAAGTATTATTTTTGATGCCGAAGAAATTAGCCGCACCACACTCGTCAATGTACTTCTTTTCCTTGGCGTCTAGATAGAACTCGCAGGAATATCCCAAATCATGGGCTTTCTTATTGGCACGCAGGCTGGCAGCATAGTTGCCGCCCACCTTAAAGCGTCCGGTTCCATAAGGTGCGGCACGGTCGAACTCACGGATAATAACATAAGGATTAGTAGAAAAACCACCTTTGAAATAAGGACCTACCGGAGTTACGAATACCACAAACAGATATTCATTGGCAGGGTGAACCCCCACCTGAGCACCTGTACCAATCAGTAACGGACGAATATAAAGAGCCGCACCACTTTCGTATGGAGGAATGAAACGCTCGTTGGCTTTCACCACCTTCTTTATAGCGGCCACAAACTTTTCTGTAGGAAGTTCCGGCATCAGAATACCGTCACAAGTACTTTGCAAACGTTCCGCATTGGCTTCAGGACGGAAAATACGGATTTTACCGTCTTTTCCACGATAAGCCTTCAACCCTTCAAACGCTTCTTGCCCATAGTGCAGACAAGTGGCGGCCATGTGAATATTCAACGTTTCTTCCGAACAAAGTTCCAACTCTCCCCATGCACCGTCACGATAGTAGCAACGTACATTATAGTCTGTCTTCATATAGCCGAAGGACAGATTTGCCCAATCAATCTCTTTCATAGTGTATCTTAATTATGTTATTATTTACGAATGAGAGCAAAATTACGTTTTATATTTGCAAATTCCAATCAAAACAGCTTTTTTATTTATAGCTTTTATAATTTGCCAATATGTCAATGTGCTAAGGTACAAATATGCCATGCAGAATATAGCGCAGCCAATTGGCACATTAGCATATTGTCACATTGAAACATTATTATCCAACATTTTCTTTATCTCCTCATCGGCTTTATAAAGTTTATCCCGGCAAAACTTGATTAATTCCTGTGCCTCTTTCAGGTTCACACCTAAACTGTCTATGTCCAACTCATTACTGTCTATGCGTGATACGATTTCTTCCAGACGTTTCATAGCCTGTTCATAGGTTTGTTTCTTTGCTGCCATACTTCGTTTTATTTTTTAGTTACTATACTCTTTATTTCTCCTTTGGCAAAACGGGTGGTAAGTTCATCACCCGGCTGCAATACAGAAGCATCGATCACCGCCTTGCCATTTTTCAGCGTGATACTATATCCCCTTTTCAACAAATTTTCGGGAGATGCCGCCTTCAATTCCTGCTCCAAAAGTTGGAGCCGATGCTTTTCCTTTACCAGACGACGCTGTGAAACGATGCCCAACCGAGTTTCCATCATTTTTAAACAATGGGTTTCTTTTGTCAGACGGGATTGCAGGCCTACTTCCAAATGTTTCATGATTCGTTCCTGGCGATAATGTTCCTCTTTCAGCCTCATCCGCGTCTGCATGGGAATACGTTCTACCATCCGGTTCAGCCGAGTATTTTCCCGTTCCATACGGGTAGAGATAGTATGAAGTACAGCCGATGCATAATCTTCAAGAACCTTGGCAGTGTCGTGCAAATGATTTATAAGATACTCGGCAGCAGCAGTAGGTGTCTTGACACGAGTATGAGAAACACAGTCCAACACCGTATCGTCACGCTCATGCCCTATACCGGTTATAATAGGTATAGGAAACTGAGCACAATTAGCCGCCAACTCATATGTATCGAACCCCGAAAGGTCGGACGTGGCGCCTCCGCCACGGATAATAACCACGACATCCCAATCATCACGACAGGCATGGATAGCATCCAATGCGGTAATGACAGATTGTTCTACCCGTTCCCCCTGCATAATAGCAGGAAACAAACGCGGATAAAAGACAAAACCATAGGGATTCTGTTCCAGTTGATTACAAAAATCACCATAACCGGCAGCCGTAGCCGAGGAAATAACGGCTATGCGTTGCGCCAGCAAAGGAATCTCCAGTTCCTTATTCAAAGTCAGCACACCTTCTTCTTCCAATTGCTTCAAGATTTCGCGACGGCGACGCGCCATATCCCCCAATGTATAAGTAGGATCTATATCCTGCACAGTAAGCGAGTAACCATACAATTCATGAAACTCCACAGCCACTTTCACCATCACTTTAATACCTGCAACAAAAGCCTGCCCGGTTTCCTCTTCAAAATAAGGCTTCAGCAGACGGTAGACATTGCTCCAAATAGTCCCCCTTGCCTTAGCTATCAGATTATTCCCCCGTGGCTCTTTCTGTACAAATTCCAAATAGCAATGACCGGAATAATTGGAACGTACATCACTCAGCTCTGCCTGAACCCAATAAGTATCGGGCAGACAAGCATGAATGCTACGCTTAACCAACGCATTCAGTTCATATAAAGAAAGAGGATGTTCTTCCATTATTTTTTCTTCTCTAATTCTATTTGACAAGCTTTCCAGATATCAGGCACACCATAACCGTAAATATTATCCGGATACTCTTTACGGTCTCCTGCATTCCGCACTGCCTCCACCACCTGCTTGGCAGTAAGCCAGGGACAAGCCTGCCAGAAACAGGCTACCAACCCGCACAATGTAGGCGATGCGAAAGAAGTACCATTGGCATGAGAAACCGTTCCATCATTACCCGCTACGGCCGAAGCAACTCCCACCGCCATCACATCCGGTTTTACACGGCCATCTGTAGTATTTCCTACAGAAGAGAAATCAGCATTAACCAGATTCCGGTCCGCCGCCCCCACTGTAATAACATTTTCCGCATCTCCCGGAGGTGTGATTTTTTTCCATGTGCCACGCCCCGAATTTCCGGCACTGCATACCAACACCAATCCTTTATCGGCAGCCAAAGAAGCGGAATGAGACATCAATGAATAATGCCCGTCCAAATCACGGTACCGGTAATTCATGGTCGTATCATCAAACTCATAATATCCCAATGAAGTGTTAACCACATCCACTCCCACACTATCGGCAAATTCCAAAGCTTCCGCCCAATAATCCTCTTCCACAGGCTGTTCCGTATCATCATCCTCACTACGGAGAAGCCAATATGAAGCTTCGGGAGCCGTGCCGACCAATACATTCGGCTTATTGGCAGCCATACAAGACAACACTTTCATGCCGTGATAGTTCTCGGCATAAATATCCGAGTGAGAATTTACAAAATCGCGTGTTCCCAACAAGTCCATTCCTTTGAAAACACTGATTTCATCAGCATTATAAAAACCGGCATCAATGACCGCTATCTGCATCCCCTTCCCACGAAAACCTGCAGCGTGAAGACTGTCCCCGTGATGAACAGCAATCTGCCGCCACGCATCCCCATAATAGTTATTACTCTTTGTCACCCTATTGGTCACCTCTTTTTTACGGTTGGCATTGCGGGCAGGAATACTGTCGGGAGCTGTCCACACTTTCCGGACAGCTGTCACAAAAGGCAATGCCGCCACTTTATCAATAACCGACGTGTCGGATACCTGCACTACCACTGTATTGTTCCATTTACTTTTGGATACAAGCTGTGCTCCTTTTCCAACCAGCATATCTATATAGCTCCGGCACACAGGAATATCTGTAGAATCAACGGGCAATCCCTGTTTCATGCGACGCTCCAAAGCACGTTCGGACAAATAAGCCGAAGGCTTGTCCAATGCATAGGTTGTTTCCGCCTTATCGCGAAAGTTTACACGATACTTATACGTTTTTACTTGTGCCGACATTTGTAAGGTGCATGCCAATAGCAAGCAGCCCACTATTCCTTTTTGACTATTCATTAATTCTATTCCGTTTATTTTTTTAAATGCAAAGATAAACAAACTTTTCCCTCACACTCATTTTTTGTGTACCTTTGCAGCCGAATTCAGGTTAAACAGGTAAAAAGACAGAAAATAAAGTATGGCAAAAACAGGAACCCCCACAGAATTGGGAACACAACCAATCGGAAAATTACTTTTACAATATGCAATACCCGCCATTATCGCTATGACGGCATCTTCCCTATACAATATGGTAGACAGCATCTTCATCGGTCACGGTGTAGGCCCTTTGGCTATTTCAGGACTGGCTATCACCTTCCCGCTGATGAATCTGGCGGCTGCATTCGGTTCACTGGTCGGTGTGGGTGCCTCCACATTAGTTTCCGTAAAATTAGGACAGAAAGATTATGCTACCGCCCAAAACATTTTGGGTAACGTAGTTACGCTGAACTTTATTATAGGTATAGGATTCAGTATATTAACCTTGCTTTTCCTTGATCCTATTCTCTACTTCTTCGGGGCAAGCCCGGATACCATCTCCTATGCACGAGACTACATGGTCATTATCCTGCTAGGCAATGTTATAACCCACATGTATTTGGGACTGAATGCCTTACTACGCGCTTCGGGGCATCCACAAAAAGCAATGACAGCCACCATCACCACAGTAATTATCAATACCATCCTTGACCCTATCTTTATCTATCTATTCCATTGGGGTATCCAGGGTGCCGCCATTGCCACCATTCTGGCCCAAATCATCTCACTGGTGTGGCAATTCAAGACCTTCACCAACAAGAACGAGTTGCTTCATCTCCGCCGAGGCATTTACAAACTGCGCGGTACAATCGTAAAAAACACCATCGCTATCGGTATGTCTCCGTTCCTGATGAATCTGGCAGCATGCTTCATTGTAATTTTCATTAACAAAGGTTTGAAAGAATATGATGGCGATCTGGCTATTGGCGCATTTGGTATTGTAAACCGGATTGTTTTCCTGTTCGTCATGATTGTGATGGGGCTGAATCAAGGAATGCAACCCATAGCCGGTTATAACTTTGGCGCCCAACAATATCATCGTGTAAACCAGGTATTAAAACTTACCATTTATGGCGCCACCGCTGTTACAACAACCGGTTTTCTAGTAGGTGAACTGATGCCCGAATTGGCCGTATCCGCTTTTACCACTCATGAGGGACTGATACAGCTATCAGCTACCGGCTTACGCATTGTAGTCATATTTTTTCCCATTATCGGGTTTCAGATGGTAACGTCCAATTTTTTTCAAAGTATCGGCATGGCCGGTAAAGCCATCTTCCTGTCATTAACCCGACAATTATTATTCTTGCTTCCCAGCATCATCCTGCTCCCTCTTTGCTGGGGATCAGCAGGAATTTGGTGGAGTATGCCAATATCAGACTTGGCGGCAAGTGTTGTCGCAGGAATCATGCTTTACCGCCAGTTCAAGATTTTTAAGACCCACGGTAACAAATTAAAAGTTGAAAATTAAGAATTAAAAATTAGTTTCCTTATATTTGCCCACATAATCAATAGACAACGACTATGAACGAGCATTATGTTATCAACCTAGGACGCCAACTAGGCAGTGGAGGAAAAGAGATAGGCGAAAAACTGGCCCAAGAGTTTGGTATCGCCTTTTACGATAAAGAATTAATCAAACTAGCTTCGGAAGAGAGCGGCCTATGCAAGGAATTCTTTGAAAAAGCAGATGAAAAAGCTTCTCAAAGCATTATCGGCGGTCTGTTCGGAACACGTTTTCCTTTTATCAGCGACGGAGCCATTCCCTATGGCAGTTGTCTGAGCAATGACGCTTTGTTCAAAATACAAAGCGACGTAATACGTGAACTGGCTGAAAAACAATCGTGTCTGTTTGTCGGCAGATGTGCCGACTACATTTTGCGTGACCATCCCCGTTGCGTTAATATATTCGTTTCTGCTTCCAAAGAAGCACGCATCGAAAGATTGATGCATATCCATCATATTTCTACAGAAGCCGCTGAAGAATTGATGGAAAAAGCAGATAAAAAACGGTCGGCTTACTATAATTATTATAGTTACAAAACGTGGGGAGCTGCCGAAACTTATCACTTATGCATTGATTCGTCCGTATTGGGGATTGATGGAACAGTACAATTCATCAAACAGTTTGTAAAATTAAAGTTAGGATTTTAACTACTTTAAAAATGGTATACAGACAATTCAAAGGGTTACCCCAGCTATAATGAAGGGACATGCCTGATTTTTTATTCCGTATTTAAAATAATTCAGGCACATCCCTTTATATTATACCATGGCAGGATAAATCAGAAAACATCAATCTTCAAACTTTTCCTATAAAATCAACCAATTCATTCACTTACGCAACATATCCCATAAGATTCCTATCGCCAATAATATAGAAATGATTACTATGAGCAGTTTCAAATATGCAGGGCTAATAATTAGCATAATTATCAGTCTGATATCCTGTACACACAACAAGAACTACCCCACAGCCTTCCAACCCGAATTGGCAAAGGCAGAAGCAATGATGTACAGATATCCCGACAGCGCACTGCATATATTACAGGGCATACAACCTGACATTCCTTCTGAAAATGAACAATATGCCACATGGGCATTATTGATGACACAAGCTCAATATAAAAACCAAATTGAACAATCCGATTCTTTAATAAATATCGCTTACTCTTATTTCACCAAACATGATAATGCACAAAGAAAGGCATTGGCGCTATATTATAAAGGTATCTTGCGCCATGAAAGTCATCATGCCGAAGATGCATTGTCATTTTATCTAGAAGCAGCGACTGAAATAGAGAAAACAAATGATTATCAATTAGGCTTTCTTATCAATTCAGAGGTAGGACTAATGTATCTGTATCGAAAACTAAATGATTATGCTATGGAATATTTTGAAAAAGCACATCATAATGCCGAACTATCCGACAACCAAACATACATAGCTTTCTCTTTCATATATATCGCCAGAGCATTTTCACAGAAAAAACAATATAATAAAGCGATAGAATATTATGAAAAAGCTATAAAAATAGGACAAGTGAATAACTATCCTACCATATTGGCAAGCGCCATGAACGAAACCAGTTTTTTATTTCTTAAAACAGGAGAAAATAAAAAGGCTCTTCAGTATGCAAAAGATTGTATTAAAATAAAAAAGACTGATCAAAGAATATTTTCATTGGGAGATACTTATCGCTATTTAAAAATGTACGATTCTGCATATTTTTACCTAAACCAAGCTTGCCTGTCACCTAATATCCATACAGCCCGTAGCGCCTATCAAGCACTATATTATATTAGTCAAGAAGAAAAAGATTACAAAAAGGCAGTAGAATACAGTAATAAGCTATGGTTCTATCAAGATTCAATAGGTAAAACAGATCGCAATAAAGCATTAATAGAGATGCAAGAAAAATATGATCAGCAAAAAATAATCAATGAAAATAATCTGTCACAAATAAAGAAAGACCGGATCATACGCAATGTGCTCATTGCCTTAATCATTTTGTCTTTCATCATAGCAATAACAAACTATCTATACCAACGAAAAATAGTTTCTCAAAAACAAGAGATATCGGAGAAAGAAGAAAAAATTCGTTATTTCACTATGAAAATACATGAAAATGAGACATTGATAAACCGCAACAAAATGCGGATAGAAGAACTTACGATCCAAATGGAAGGAAGCCTAGAGATAAAAGAACAATGGAAAGAACAAAATAAAATACGACAAGAAATACAACAACAGAATGAAACGCTGAAACTGGAGAACAATAACCTGCAAAATCATATAAGCAATTATGCCCAGTCATTAAAAGAAAAATCGAAAGAACTGGAAGCTATGGAACATCTATCAAAAGAAAACCAGTATCTACATAAACGCGAGGCTTTTTTATGTAACCAACTCATTAAGCAGACAGAATTATTCAATAAGCTAAAAACAACAAAGTATATAGACAACAAACTATGGCAAGAAATAAAAGAAAAAATAGATTTATTATTCGATAACTATACTAAAAGACTATGTCATCAGATACCTTCCTTAACAGACGGTGATATACAAATATGCTGTTTGATAAAACTACGGTTCAGCAACGGTGACATCGCCAATATGTTAGCCATCTCGCCCACATCTGTGTCCAAAAGAAAATTAAGATTAAAAGAACGCATCGTACAAGAAATAGGTTCATTAGGCGAAAATCAAAGCCTTGATTTATGGCTTATGGAATACTAAAAATAAACAATTGTCTATATCGCCCTCCTATAAAAAAAGGTAATAAGCTAGTTATTAACTTATTACCTTTTTCCATTTGTCCACATGATATCTGCACGTTTTTAAGATTTATCCTCTAACTTTGCCCCAAACAAAACAATTAAAACAAACATAAAGTCATGAAGTTAAAAAGTATAAAGAAAAAGATATGGAGTATAGTTATTATCATAACTACATTAATAGGTATTTTGCCTGTACAAGCCAATACAACAGAAACTCCTGTTAAAGATGTAGAATTGGATGGCAGATGGGATGATCCTATTAGAAGTGCTGCTACCAATTGCCCCATAACTGTATTTACCGATGGCTATCTCCTTACCCTCAAGAACGCGTCACCCGACCGTGATATGACCATCCGCATCACAGATATGGCAAAAGGGGGCGTCGTTTATGAAAATGATATTCCTGAAGTACAGAGCGCTTACATCACAATTTCTATTGCAAATTTCCCTGCAGAAGAATATAAACTAGAAATAACAGGTACACCTTCCGGACATTTAACGGGATATTTCACTAAAGAGTGACAGACCTGTTTTCATAACCCAACTAAAGTATACTTAAACCACTAACTTGATTCATTAGAAATTGGAACATGAAAGTTCCAATTTCTATGAATATAATTTGTCCAAAAAGTTCATTAAACAAATCCATATTAACGCAATAATATATGCTGAATTTCCTTCTTGACATAGCACCGGACAAAAGCCAGTTATTGCTAACCATCAAATTAGCAGGGATATTGCGGGAAAAGAAACAAGAGGTATACTATACCTACACCTCAAACCCTGCTTTTACACCTGTACTATATGATAAAGGAATAAGCAACTGCGTACTTTATCCAGATGATTTCCGTTGGTTAAAGCCCGACCTAACGCTTCTGGATTGTCGGCATGCAGCACATGCCTCCCTCTATCGGCAGCTAGCCATTGACTATATTTTCATAGCCATGCAGTTGCCTGACCAAAAAAACATACAGGACAAAGATATTTCTATACTTTATCTGCCACCCACTCCCTACCTGTCATCCGGTTCCGGACCACGTTTGGAAACATTGACAAAGAGATTGCAGGATATTAAAAAAGACAAAGAAAGAAATATTATTGTCGAATTATTAGGAAAAGGAAATAAAAATTCAAAGATACTAGAAGATTTTTATAGAGTTATAAAAAGAAGTTCCATCAGAAATCCCCGGTACCAATTCATATTATTGACCGACATACCAAATGTATATCAATCGTCTGAATTGCCCGACAACATGGAATTATTCCGCACGCTGAACCTTAACACCATATTACCATTATGCGATTTGGCTTTGACCGACTCACATTCTGACGCATGGCTGGATTGTACCTTTGCTCAAATACCGGTACTGAAATATTCGCCTAAAGATATGATAAACATAACTCCGATGAAATTGGAGCAACAAATAGAATATGCATTACAAAATAAAACAACACTAACACAAAAGGCGAAAGAGTTATGCGATTTCTTTGAGCGTAAGAATCGGGAAATAAACAAAATAGCCGATATGTTAATAGAAAGAGCAGGACGTAACAGATATAACTCATGCAGACTCCGGCCGCACACTTATTAAAGTAATTCAGCGTTCATACCTACTTCCACGTCCAAATGAACGTTAATCGCTCCAATGAATTTCTTTTTTTAAGTGATTGCGGCCGCTCCATGAGTTTTCTCTTATAAAACAAACCGGGTTATGACAGAATACGAACTTGATAAAATAAAGAAATCATTTGTCCGTTCCAATGCTAAGTGCCCTGTAGAGGTAGCTTGCCTGCTCACTGTTATAAAATATTACAACGGAAAAGAAACGGACATACATACATTGACCGAATGGTGCAAAATAAATGGAAAGCTTACCTTGGCAGGAATGAAACAAGGGGCTATATATTCCGGCATGAAAGCCGAAATATGTTTGCAAAACATTCATCAATTAACACAAAGAAAACTTCCCATCATCCTTTTCACTCTCAATGATTTCAATGTACCAGGATATGTAGTCTGTTACGGCATTCATGAATCCCGATTCATTATCTGGGAACCGGAATTCGGACTCATGCAATATTGGGCGGACGAAATGAAAACATTATGGATAAAAGGAATAGCCCTGACCCTCTTTCCCACACAAGATTTTATGAATTCGGCAAATCTCCATCTAAAATGGTGGGAAATATATAGCTGGAGCAAACTATGGAAAAGAAAGGTAGAACATTGGTACGAATATATATGGTTAAACGTACCTTTATTCCGCCAAATGGTATATAAGCTGGGTAAGAACAAATGAAATGTGAAAAGTGGCACTCATAATCTTTCCTTCTCACTCTCTCCGGCACCACTACCCTTATATTTATTACGCGTAGCATTAAATTTATAGCGTACCGTCAGCATCACTTTCCTACTATCATAATTATTAATTTGCAAAGAAGATGCCCGGTTATAATACATACGGTTTCCAGACTTCATACCATGGAACAAATCCGTACCACTCAGTTTCACAGACATCCTATCCCCCCAAAAGAACTTTGTAACCCCGGCATCCACATAAAAAAATATTCTTGGTTTCCGAGCAATTCTCCATATCGCCTTTACTTTGATAATTCATTTCCACCGAAGCCATCCAGCCGTGATTAAAATTAAACGTATTATTAAAAGCCCCCGTAAACATCGGTTTGTTCATCTTCAGCAATCCATCGGTAGTCTCCAGATCCAGCCATTGTTTCTGTACTCCCCAATTCAATTGCGGCGACCAGATTCCAAACTTAGGCGCCAATGACAAGAATGCCGAAACAGACTTCAAGCTATGAAGATTTTTGAAAGAAATAAGCGTTACCGCCGGATTATACTCCATTTGTTCCCCCCAGTAAATGATTGCATTTCTTCTGTCATTATAATCCACACTAAACTGCATAAACTTCCATGCCCCCATCAAAGAAACGTTATGCACCACCTCATGTTCCAATAACGGATTGCCGGACTGAAGCGTGAACCTATTGGCATACGTCACATTATTGCTCAACTGCTGGTAGGACAGACGACGCGTCTTTGCCGCATAACTAAGCTGCAACTGCACTCCGCCTATTTCAGAACCCAATGAAACACTCGGAAAGAAATTACTGAAATTCCGGCTTTGTCCTTCCATATATTTCCCATCCTCATAATAATCAAAGTTCACCCACTCATAACGTCCCCCCACGGAGAGTTGCCCTATGGGGGTATTGCGGCTATACTCTAAAAACGGACTGATATTCTGCTCTTTCAGTTCACTGAATGAAGTCGGCACATAACCTTCCGGATTCACATAATCATCCTGCCGCTCTGTATGACTGTATTCAGCCCCTATCATGACATTTCCTCCAAGCAGCGGACGGCTCAGCACCAGTTTGGCAGCAAAGAGTTCACTTCTCAATGTATTGGTAGAAGTGACAACCCTATCTTCCTTATTGCTGCTTTCTTCACGTTGTATCGTATTGTCTCCGTTTTTGTCAAACAGATAATCCGCATTAAAATCAATCTCCGTTTTTCCCGCCATCCCCTTATAATAAACATTTACCGAATGCGAGGGATTATAATACGCAGTGGCATTGATATCATTCGCCAAATAGTCATAATGCGTGCCATCGGCATATACATCCGAATTAAATATAGTGTGATAGCGGGCATCCGGATTGGCTTTCAATGTATATTTTACTCCGATTGAATTATTTTCATCGAATGCATAGTTCACACCTGCGATATTGGTAAATGCCTGTTGATTCGTTTTTGCGAACTGATAATTGTCCTGATGCCAAAGCGTATCAACATGCACATCTTGAGTAAACCGACTTTCGTCAAACCCTTCACTTTTTCTATAATACACGGTGCCGAACACATCCAATTTATCACGCCGGTAATTCCAGTTCAACTGTTCCACGAAACCGGCATACTCCCACTGATTATAACCGGAACGCACATCAAATCCAAATCCTTCCCCTTTTATGGGGCGGGTAGTAATCTTCACCACTGCTTTCACAAACGCATCATATCTTGCACCGGGGCTGGTAATCAGTTCTACATTCTTAATATCTTCTGACTTCAGCTGGTCCAGTTCCGACAAATCACGCAGCAATCTCCCATTCACATAGATTATCGGGCTCCCTTTTCCAAATACCTCATACACATCATTTTTCTTCTGAAGTCCCGGTATATGCTTCAACACATCCTCCGCCGTACCCATTTTGCTAAGCACTGTTCCTTGCACATGGGTCTGCAACCCTTCAGCAGTAAGTTTATATGACGGGCGATTCCCCTTTACCACGACTTCCCCCAACAGATTAACATCTTCATGCATCACAATCGTTACCGGAAATTGAGCATAGGCTTTTGTCACCGGAATAAAGCCAAGACAAGAAATTCTGAGTATATTGTTACCGCTTGTTTGGTCTATGCTGAAAATTCCTTGTTCATTGCTAATTGTACCTTGCACAAAAGATGAATCTTTGGAAGATAGCAATACCACATTAGCAAAACTGACAGGATTTCCTTTTTCATCAACTAATGAGCCGGAAACACTCTGTGCGTCAACAATAATCACTTGTAACACTAATCCGAGTAGTAAAATCACTTTCCTCATGTTCTATACTTTTTATTTTTTTGAAATTATCACAAACGTCTTAGCTCATCATTTGCCGCTCCTGTCCCTTTATACTTGCTCTTTGTTGTATTAAACTTATAGCGCAAAGTAATAGAAAATTCACGAGTATCCCATTGATTAGTCTGCTCCCAAATAATACTGCCAAAATATGTTTGCCAATAATTACGTGAACCATGAAAAAGATCGTTCCCTCGAAGTTCCAGACTTAAGGCATCCCTTAAAAATGACTTACGGACAGAGATGTCAACTGTACCATAATTTTTGAACTGATACAAATTCTGATAATTTCCTTTTCCCATAAAAAGCCCATCCAAACTGACAAGAAAATCACCAGGAAGTTCAAATGTATTGTTGAACCTTATTGTAGGACGAGGCTTATTAAACTCTATGCCATCTATTGTCATCCATTGTTTCTTCACGCCGATATTTAGGTTAGGGTGCCAAAAGCCAATAGCCGGTGAAATAGAGAAAGAAACATTCAAAGTCGGACGATTATGATAATTGAGGTAAGTCATCATCATTGAATTGCCATTATCTATCGGATCTCCCCAATAAATGATTTCCTTACGCCACTGCTGATAGCTGACAAGTAACTGTAAAAAACGCCATGTACCGACCAATGAAATATCGTGAATGGTGCACGGCTCCAGCAATGGGTTACCACGTTGCATAGTGAAACGGTCTACATAGGTGACATTGTTGCTTAACTGGCTATAAGTAGGTCGTTGCGTTTTAGCAGTATAACTCAACTGTGTCCGGACAGAACCTAGTTTTCTTGAAAAAGAAAGATTAGGAAACCAGTTTCCATACATACGGCTCTGTTCATCCATGTGCACACCATCCTTATAATAATCAAAAGTTACATGCTCATATCTTACACCCAATGAAAGGTTACCTATCGGGAACTGACGGCTGTATTCGGCAAAGCCACTCAATCCATCTTCCTCTACACGACTGATGGTACTTTCCACATATTTCTCCGGATTACGGTACTCGTCATTGCGACGGGTATCCGTATATTCTCCGCCTACCGAAAGATTACCTCCAAACAACGGATAAGAAAGTACCAATTTAGAAGCTAGCAATTTATTCCTAATGTAACTCTGTGTATGCACATCCCGACTTTCTTGCTCTTGACTGACTTCGTGATAAAGACCTTTTCCTGTAGAAGTATTAGTATAATAGTCTGTATTAAAATCAATATTCAAATCTCCCACAGTACCATTATAATAAACATTTAGTTGATGAGTAGGCTTACCGGAAGTAGAAGAATACTCTTGATTTTCCAAGTGGTCATAAAACTGATTGTTGGCTGTAATGTCATTAGAGGTAAATACATCCGACTTCGTATTTGGACGGGAAGTAAGAGTATAGCGGAATCCCAGTGAATGTTTATCATTCAGGCTATAATTAACTCCTATTTCACCTCGTAGAGACTTGTCTACTACAGTTCCATCCAATAGATTCTGATATTTCCATAAAGAATCAGACTCCAAGGTATGTACAATATCATTTTTCATGATATATTCGTTCTTTAAATAACGGAATATACCAAAAATATCAAGTCCATTATGGCGGTAGTTTACATTCAATTGCTCTATCAAGTCTACATTCCGGCTCTGATAGTAACTGGAACGGAGATCGAAGCCAAAACCATCTCCGGCACGCCGGATAGTCTGTATACGGATAACGGCAGTTACAGTTGCATCATAACGTGCACCAGGATTAGTAACAACTTCTACGCTCTTAATATCTTCCGAATTTAGTTGATCCAATTCCGAATCATCACGTACTTGCCGCCCATTGATGTAAATAAGAGGTGTTCCTTTGCCAAGCACTTCATAGGAATTCCTCTCTTTTATTACACCCGGTACTTTTCCCAATACATCGCTTGCCGATCCGGCTTTAGAGAGTACACTATTTTGTATATTAGTCACCAGTGCGTCGCCTCTCATGCGAGTAACAGGCATATCAGCTTTTACCACAACTTCAGCCAATATCTGTGTGTCTGAAGCGAGACAGATAATTCCAAGATCTGTACTTCTGTTATCTAATGGACGATAAACAGTAGCATAGCCAATAGATGAGATGCGAAGCACATCCTTTGTTTCTTTGACATTGAGACTAAACGCGCCTTCTTCATTACTGATACTTCCTGCCACGAAAGTAGAATCGGGCAAAGAAAGTAACACTATATTGGCATAAGGGACAGGTTGTTGTTGCTCATCAATTACTTTACCTGTTACCGTAACCTGTGCTTGCAGCTGCACTGCTAACCCCATAAAGAAGTATAAACAAAAAAGTATATTCGCTCTCATATTCTATATTTTTAAAGTTTCAAAAACACATTATATTACAAAGCTATAGAATAATCAACGGCACATTCTATCGGTTTATTATAGAAGCTATTACCTTGATCATAATTCCTTAGACGACAAGTCATCAGTGAACACTTTTTGTTTAATGTACAAGTAGAACAAGTGTCTATATTTTCCAAACTAAATCCTCCTCGGAACATTCTCCATTTATCTCTATTTTCCCAAAGTTCTTTCAAATTTTCTTTCATAAGATCTCCTATAAGCAATTCTTCATGCCCAAAAGCATAAGAGCCTGTTAAAAAATGGCTGAAATCCTTTTCTAACAAAGTTTCCATATCAGTCGGATAGTTTCTTTCTTTAAAGTGACCAAACTTAAAAAAAAAGATATATCAGACTAATTTAATGGAAACAGAGTGGAATATATAGCAAGAGTGTTGAGTCTGCAAAAAAGAAAGCAGAAATATGATTTACATTAAAGTCAGGATCTAATCTTACTCTGCATTTCATTCTATAAACACAGTTTCCCTACAAGCGCCTCAACTCATCATTGGCCGCCCCTGTACCTTTATACTTGCTCTTTGTTGTATTAAACCTATAGCGCAATGAAATAGAGAACTCGCGCGAGTCGTATCTATGATCTTTTGAGAAGGAATATGCTCCACTGCGAAGAAGCGTTTTACTTTTTTGCTGGCGGAACAAATCATCTCCCCTTACCTCTATACTCAAAGCATCATTCAAGAATGATTTTCGCAGTGAAATATCAACATAGCTATTAAAACGATCAAAATATACATTGCGCAAATCCCCCTTACTCCTGAATTGCATATCCAAACTAAGAAGGAAATTTTCTGGCAATGTAAATGAATTAGACAGCACACCCGTAAATCTGGGTTCATTCAATTTTAATTGTTGCCCATCACTATCAATAGTCAGCCATTGTTTAGTTATTCCAAGACTTAAACGGGATTCCCATATACCAATATGAGGCGAAGCCGAAATAAAGGCATTCAGCATAGGCAGACTTTTATTCAAATTAATACTTTTCAGTAAAATGGTATATTCATTCGGATTCAATGGCTCACCCCAATAGATTATAGCATTTTTAGTCTGCTGATAACCTAAGTTGAGTTGCAGAAACTTCCAAGAAGCAATCCAGTTAAGATTATGAGTGATTTCGGACTTCAATGTAGGATTTCCCTGCTGTATGCTGAAACGGTCTATATATAATGAACTATTGCTCAACAGCCTGTATGAAGGACGTTGCGTCTTTACCGTATAACTAATTTGCGTCTTAACCTTTCCAATCCGAGTACTGAAGGAAACATTCGGATAGATATTATCATAGCTACGGCTCTGGTCATCTATATGCAGATCATCTTTATAATAATCAAATTTTATTTGCTCATAGCGTGCACCAAGTATAAAGTCGCCTATGTAAATAGATCTGCTATATTCGGCAAAAGCCGTTATATTCATTTCATTCATCTTGCTGTTGGATGAAGGCACATAATTTTCAACATTCAGATAATTGTCTTTGCGATGGGTATAAGTCCATTCTCCGCCTACTGAAAATTTTCCTTTCCACACAGGATAGGACAACACCAGTTTGGCTGCTGCCAAATTATTTGCCACATCACTTGCAGCATGTACATCCCGGTCCTCCTGCTCTTCACTTTCCTCGCCAGTAATGTCCTCCTGTAAATAACCGCTTTGATAGTAATCGGCATTGAAGTCTATTTCCAGATTACCCACGCGCCCCGTATAGTAAGCATTCAACTGATGATTTAATTCATTATCTGTTTCTGAGCTTGTAAAATTCTGTAAACGATCAAATACCTTACCGTCTAAACTGACTTTACTAGTTGTATAAAGCTTACTATCATATCTGGGGCTTCCCTGAATAGAGTATTTTATTCCGATAGAATTATTTTCATCAAACATATAGTTCATTCCGATATTTCCTCGCAGCCATTGCTTATTATCATTATATTTCAATTGATTTTCCAAGTCCAGCTGTTTCTTTGAAATTAAAGTCTGATGTACATTGGTGCGTTCACGAAATTCCATCTTATCATATCTGAACATGGCAAACATATCCAGCCCATTATGGCGATAGTTCACATCTGCCTGTTCCACTAAGTCTACATTTTCACTTTGATAATAACTGGAATTTAGATTGAATCCGAATCCATCGCCAGTGCGGCGGATAGTCTGAATGCGCACCACAGCATTTACAGTGGCATCATAGCGCGCACCGGGATTAGTTATCAATTCTACATGCTTAATATCTTCCGAACTGAGTTGCTCCAGCTCAGACTTGTCGCGTACTTCCCTGCCATTGATATAGATAAGAGGCGTTCCTTTGCCGAATACTTCAAAGGAATCTTTATCCTTCAATATACCGGGCACTTTTCCCAGTACATCGTTTGCCGATCCTGCCTTTGCTAATACGCTGTTCTGCACACTTGTTACCAATGCATCGCCTTTCATGCGAGTTACAGGCAAATTGCCTTTCACTACTACTTCACCCAGCAGTTGTGTATCCGAGTGCAACAAGATAGTGCCTATATTCCTGTCCTTACATTCCTTATATGTTGTAGCATAACCTACAGATGAAATGCGTAATATCCCTTTAGATGAATTTTCGGGTATGGTAAATTTTCCATCCTGGTCACTGATAGTTCCATATATAAAAGTAGAATCAGGCAATGATAAACATACGATATTAGCAAATTCTATCGGCTGATTACTTTCATCAACAATTTTTCCAGCTACTGTCTGTGAATATATAGAAGTAGTAGAAACTACCCAAATCAACATAATATAAAGTAACTTTTCCATAATATATAATTTTAATTATTCATTTTCTGAATGAGTAAAGACCATAATTGAGGGTCCTTGCGGATAGATGCAATTATTAATAATATTTGTTCTATACAAAGAAGCGTTATTTTACAAAAGTCTTCATTAGGGTATGCTTCAAATTGATTTATTTTATGATTGAAAAATCTATGTACAGTACATCCTCCACATAATCTTTGTGCCCAACATTTTTCACACTTTTCATTTGATCTAAAATCTATTTCATGATCAAATGGTTTATATAATTCTGGATAATTATAAACATTATAGCCATCAATACTACCTAACTTACATTCTTTAATACCATTTATTGTATGACATGCGTATATAGTTCCATCAGTGCTTACAGCTAAATACTGATCTATAACAGGGCATATATTAGTAGATGTATTATGAACAATAGCATGTAGAAGTAACCAAAAATCTTTAGGCAAATATTTCAGTTCTGTTCTTTTTAAATATTCCAAATCAATGGAGTTCCATAAATCAAGCAATAATTGCAGACTAAGTTCTTGATCATTGACCACTACACCTTCAATTCCAAAAGTCTGATCCATAAATTTTGAAATATCTTCATGACTATAATTATGATCAATATGTAACTGCGTATAGGTTGCTTCGTACTGTATTTTTACATTGGTTTTTTCTTGTATAGTATGGATAAAATGAGCTATCCTTTCATAACTTCCTTTTCCATTTTTATATATTCTCTGAATATCATTAATTTCTTTAGGACCATCTATACTGATAGTCATTGCTGAAATATTTCTCTTGATAAATGCCAGCATCCTATCTGTTAATATTGTCCCATTAGTAATAATTACGAAATTAGGCAAAATATCTATTTTCCCTTCTTCTTTATAATATTTAAAGCGATTGCACACTATCTCCATTCCTTTAAGATTAAGCATCGGTTCGCCTCCAAAAAAGACAATCTTTTCAACTCTTTCAAATTGTTCTACACAAAAATCTACAAACTCTATTGCTGTTTGCTCTGTCATTAGGTTACGTTCTTGATTATAACTTCCACCTCCACCAAAACAATACTTACATCTTAAATTACAATCATTAGATATATGTAAAGTGATTCGCTTTATCACTTTTCTTTTACTTCCATTTTGAATATTTGTGCTATGCTCGCCTTTATTTGAAGCATATATAGATCTAATTAATGAAACCACTTGTTCTTCATCTCTATATAATTCTAAGGCTTCATGAATATCTTTATATTCTTTCAATGCCGATAATATATCATATGTTTCCTTATTTATTACCCTAATATCTGCTGTAGGATAATAATATGACAAGCACATATCTTTGCTTTTTATCAAGTGTATTTTTTCCAAATTCATATAATAAGGTATTAATTAGACCATAAAAATATAAAAAAGTATCAGAAGAGGATGTTTATAGATTATAAAATACCGCTTCTGATACAATTGTTAGGAGATACAGCAACCGTTATTAGCAAACGCAGCCAACACCTACATTACCACCTTCACTTTTAAGATGCTCATCATCTTTGAAGTCTTTTACAGTACCACCTTCTACATTTTCCAAATCTGAGAAATCAAGTTTTTCATTTAGTGTAGTAACATTCTGTTTTTCACTTTCAGCATTTACTACTTCCTGCTTTTTTAATTCGTCGTCTTTCATGATCGTTAAATTTTAAAATTAACAAACTAGTAAACTATTGTGATTTCTTAATTACATTGCAAATGTAATCTCCCACAGTCCGACGCCTCCGGACTGAACAAAAAAAGATTTTCATTTAACATTCTTTCGTATTCTCATAGAAAGACCTTTCTGTTCTTTCACAATACCACGCTGTGTATCTAAGTCCAAATAAAGATTATTTGCCTTTTCCACTTCAGTGATGCGATCAGCCAGATTCAGTCGTTCTACTGAATCATGGTTTTTCTCTGATTGCAGAATCAAAATGTAACCTGCAATACGGGCAGACATATCGGAACGGGTAATTATCTTATTCATTTTATAATTTCCAGTCTGATCAATAAGGCTTTTTGCAGCATCTTGATCTTCTTTTGTTCCTATATCTCTTGCTCTTGATGTTCATCTGTAATGCGCTGAAACATTTGCGACGAATATCATGGGCTTCGGACAGACCGACTGTTTCAGAATAAAGATGGCTTTTATTTAACTTTTGACCATATTCAGCTAATATAGCCTGTAATGCCAAATGCTTGTTGGTTAAATCCACTTTATCGTTTGCTGATTCAGGTATCTTTCCAGATCCGTCTTTTACAACTGCATCCGACGAACCTTTCAATAGCTTTGCATATTTATCATATACACCTAACCAACGTGACATAAAATCATAGTTTTCTGACAAATTCAGAAAATTAATAGAAACTAATGCTCTTGCTTCAATCATTTGTTACAAATATTTATAAGTTTAATCCTCATTTTTATTTGCGAATTATAATTTTCTTATCAATCTGACCACAGATTGGATTAAGAATACTCAAACATTTGCTTCACATTATCTATATAGTCTTCTTTTACACGTACCATTGTCTGTAATGTAGAGGGAAATATAGAATCCAATGAAAACTGCAAGAATTTAATTCCAGACTCTTTTAAAAAGTAAATATCATCCTCTTTTAGCGGTATTTTTGTACTCAATAAAGGTGTGAATCCATATTGCCCCACTTTTCGTATCACCTCTTTCCAATCAGGGAAAGCAAAAATATCACCTCCTGTCAAAGCCAGATTCACAACCCCCATATCATGAGCTTCATCTATCACCTTTATAATTTGCCAACTTGTCAAATCGTTCTTCCGGTTTCTATCCGCATAGCAATACATACAATCCGTCCTGCATTGGGTTGTAATCATAAAGTTAAGATTCAGCGGAACAGAAGGACGTTTAGGTATAAAGTCTGTAGTATAAAATAATTCATTATCCGTATAAACACTTCCCTCCGATTCTTCCTTAACAGAAGTCAGCAGATACGGGGGGAAAAGAAATCGTCACTCCTTTATAATTCCATCCTACTTTTACTGGATTATCGATTATTTTTCGAATAAACTTATCTATCAGGTCTGGTTTTATATTTAGGGTATTTGCTATATTTTCTATTGAAGCATTTAATTCTCCTTCTCCAATATGTGACAAGATATATCCAATAGAAGGTGGAACTACGCTTGCAAAAGCCATGGCATATTCTAGCTTAGCAGTAATTAAAGCTGATTTAGCAATGATATAAGAACAATTATTTTCGTTTCTAATCACATATTGTGGATTCAAATAGATATACATAATACAGCCGTTTTTATACATAAAATAGTAAGGAGGGCATGCCTCCTTACTAAATTGAATATTTAAGATCCATAATACTTCTATCAACACTGGATGCAAACTATAATCAATCACTCTTTTTTTGTAAATAGTGATATAAAATCTTTTCAATATCGTTTTTAATTTCTATATTTGTTCGCTATACATAAATGCAAATACTATGAAAAAAACAATTGGAATAAAAAGAAACTTTATTATTATAATAATAAGTATACTCCTTTCTGCCTGCACAAAAAAAGAAAATGCTTCTCAACAAGCGTTGTTGCTTGAATTGGTTCAAGCGGAAGCGGTGATGTATGAACATCCGGATAGTGCACTGGGTGTATTGCAAGGGATGAAAGTTCCGGCAGTATCGGACAAATTGCAAAATGCTACTTGGGCGTTGCTAACAGTGCAAGCCAAGTATAAGAATTATAAAGAAGAACTTGCTGACTCTACCTTAATTAATATAGCCTATGATTACTTTATGAAGCAGGATGATGCGCGGCGGAAAGCCATGACCCTATATTATAAAGGTGTATTATATGGAAAAGCAGATAAAACGCAAGAAGCGCAAGAATCCTATTTAAAGGCGATAGAGGAAGTAGAAAAGACGAAAGACTATCAACTGGCACATTTGATTTATAGTAGTATAGGAAATATATACCTATATAATTCGCTGAATGAATACGCATTGCAAATGTTCAAACAATCATTGCACTATGCCCAGTTATCTGAAACTAAGAATTATATATGCTCTGCATATTACTATTTAGGAAAGGTCTATTCTGTATTATTTAATTTTGATAATAGCATCAAGTATTATAAAAAAGCAATTCAGATGGCTGATACTCTACATAATTATAAGGTATTAATAAACGGAACGAACCAATTAGCAGGAGTATATACCGAAACAAAAGATTATCAGCCCGCCCTATCTTATGCCCAAAAGGCTTTAAGACTAAAAGAAACAATTGAATTACCCCTAGAGAAAGGGTTAGAACAAAGTTACTTGGTTATTGGTGATATATATAGACATATTGATAAAACAGATTCTGCCTATTATTATCTGAATAAAGCATTAGCTGCTGATCGTATAGAAACAGTTTGTGCTGCTTATCAGGATTTATACCATCTAAGTAAAAAGAAAAAAGACTATGAAAAAATGAGTCAGTATTGTGATAGTATGATAGTTTATCAGGATTCAATTGAGATATTGAATAGGAATAAAGAGCTTATGGATATGCAGGAAAAGTATAACCAGCAAAAACTATTGAATGAAAAGAACCAGCTAAAAATAGAAAACAATACTATCATCCGTAATGTACTAATCACATTGGTAGTGGTATTCTGCCTGATAGCTATCCTTTATCTATATATACCAGCGAAAATTAATCCGCAAAGAGCATATCATACAAAGGAATGAAGAAGAAATACAACTGAATACCTTAAAAAGACAAGAGAATGAGAGAATAATCAGTCGTAACCAAAGCCGCATGAAGGAGCTTGCAGAACAAATGGAGGCGAATAAAGATGCACAGGAACAGTTGGAGGAGCAAAAAAATGTACTATCTGAAATAAAATGCCAAAATGAAGCCCTGCAACAAGAGAATAAAATGTTGCAGCAACATATTGATAAATATTCTTCTTCGCTGAATGAAAAGTCCAAAGAACTTGAAAGATTGGGACTTTTAGGAGAAGAAAACCAACGATTGCATGATCGTGAAAGATTCCTGTGCAACCAACTGATAAAAAAGACAGATGTCCTTTACCGGCTAAAGACAAAGCCCCAATACATGAAAGACGAGCAATGGGAAGAGGTAAAGGAAACAATGAATCTATTATTCGATAATTATATAGTAAGGCTTTCCACTCTTGTACCTTCATTGACAGAAAGCGATTTGCAGATATGCTGCTTCATCAAGTTGGGAATAGCCAATCCGGGAATAGCTGATTTGCTGGGGATAGAATCGACTTCGGTATCTAAAAGAAAATTAAGATTGAAAGAACGTATCACTCAAAAGATAGGAGCATTCGGCAAAGGACAGACACTGGATCTGTGGCTATGGGAGTTCTAGGGAAGCAACTGTCCACATTCCGCATTCGCACAAAGAGGTAATATTCTAATTATTAGTATATTATCTCTTTTTTAATTGTCCATATACCGTACATATCCGGTCCATCTGTTTTTCATTCTAAATCCATAACTTTGCAGCATAACAATCAATCAATAATATTATTATGAAAACAACTAGAGAATTAAAGATTTGGAGTTTGCGTATGGTATTATTCACCATATTGCTTAGTGGTTTATCGGTGCAAAAAGTATATTCTTTTTGTAATAGAACAGAAATCACGATGCATGGGAAATGGGAAGAATTTCATGATGAAGTAGCAGCACGAAGCCTGCCATCTATTCCCATCACAGCCTACACCGATGGCCAGAACATCTACATTGAAAACACATCTCCAGACTGTGACATACAAATTACCATCACCGGTAATCAAACAGGAGAAGTGATGTATGAACAGTTAGTGCCCCAAGCACAAACAAGCTATATTATCATTTCCATAGCCAGTTTCCCATCCGGAGAATATACATTAGAACTAACTAGTGAAGATGGGAAATACTTGGTTGGAGCTTTTAAAAGATAACCCCTAATTATTCACCCTAAAAAACTACAAAGACCATGAAACGAGTAGACCTTAAGAAAATCCTCTATATGGATTTTCTTATCCGGCACAAGTGCACAGGCACATCCAAGGAATTTGCAGCAAAGATGGATATGTCACGTTCCACTCTCTTTGAGTACATTGCCTATATGCGCGATGAACTGGAAGTGTGCATCCTTTTCGATAAATTCTTAGGAACATATTATTATGATGGCAAAAATCTATATGCGTCATTAGGCTTTAAAGTAGTAGGATAATACGAATTGAAATGTGATGAGAAAAACGGGTCATGTTTGAATTTCTTTTTGATATAAAACCGGATGCAGGCAATGTATGTCCCACCACCCGACTGGCATGCTTGATTAGTGAACGGGGAAACAAGGTCTATTATACCGATACCTCCGACTCCGTTTTCACTACCGGTTTGCTGCGGAAAGGAATAGGACGCATCATTTATCCACATGATTTCCGATGGTTTACGCCACATTTGGCATTGCTGGACTATCAACTGCAAGATAAGCAGCAAGTCTATAATGAATATGACATAAACTATCTGTTTATAGCCATAAACAAAACCGACAGAAAGATAGACCTAATGCCAGAAATGCCCGTCGTCACCCTGCCGCCTATTCCTTATAAATTGCTGCCGCAAGGTGCAAAAGACGACGATTTCATCGACAAACTGACGGAAATAAAAGAAGACCGTTCACGCACTGTTATTATAGGCTTGCTGGAAGACGAGGAAGAAGAAAGAAAAGTGAACACCCCCTCACATACGGAATCATTCTACAAAGCCATAAAGCAGAGTGCGAGCATCCATCCGCAATATCAATTCATCCTGCTGACCAATCATGGAGAGGTGGAAACCCGGTTGTTTTCATTACCGCCCAATATAGCCATTTACCGCCTGCCCCGCCTGCAAGCCCTGTTGCCCTTGTGCGACATGGCGCTTATCACCGGAGGAATAACCCACTGGACGGAATGCACCTTTGCCCATGTGCCCATGGCAGAGTTCACGCCACAGGAAATAAAAAAAATTACCCCCGTGAAACTGGACAGGCAGATCATTGATCTACTGGCAAACCGGGAATACATCATAGAACGGCAAAAACACCTGTGCGCCTTCTTTGAGAGCGAAAGTGAAAGGATGAACGAAATAGCCGACTGGCTGATAAACAGAGTAAAACAAAAAAGACAATTATGAGCAAATTTCCATTCTACAAACAGTTGGACGGCATGGACTGCGGCCCCTCCTGCCTGAGAATGATAGCCAAATATTATGGAAAGACATTCTCCGTACAGCAGTTACGCGAGCAATCATACATACAGCGCACGGGAGTAAACTTGCTAGGTATCAGTGAAGCGGCAGCCAGCATAGGGCTGCGCGCCACCGGTATACGCACTTCAATGGAAAAACTGAAACAACAGTCAAAACTGCCATGCATCATCCACTGGAACCAGGAACATTTCGTGGTCCTCTATAAAATAGAAAAGAAAAGGGGCAAAACTTGGTTCTACATTGCCGACCCTGCCTACGGATTGCTGAAATATGAGGAACAGGAGTTGAAAAAATGCTGGATCAGTACCACACAAGGCGGAATAGAAAAAGGAATTACCCTCTTGCTGGATGTTACCCCGCAATTTTATGAAGCGGAACCCATAAAATATGAAAAACTGTCCTTGTGGTATCTGTTTCACTATGTACGTCCCTACAAAAAGGCGATGATACAGCTCATCATCGGCCTGCTGGCCGGCAGTTTGCTGCAACTGGTCTTCCCTTTTCTCACCCAAACCATTGTAGACCAAGGCATAGGGCACAGGAATCTGAATTTTATACAGCTCATTTTGGCTGCACAACTCATGCTGGTATTCAGCCGCACACTTATTGAGGTGATCCGGCGCTGTATACTGCTCCACATCAGTACGCGCGTCAACGTGTCGCTCATCTCGGATTTCCTCTCCAAGCTGATGCGGCTGCCCATGAGGTTCTTTGACAGCAAACTGGCAGGCGACTTGATACGCCGCATCGAAGACCACAACCGCATCGAGAGTTTCCTCACCCAGTCCGTGCTCAATATTTTGTTCTCTACCCTCACGGTAGTCATCTTCGGTATCGTACTGGCCATATACAGCTGGAAAATATTCCTCATTTTCATTCTGTTCAGCGCAGCCTATATGGGTTGGGTAAAGCTGTTCATGCGCAAGCGGGCCGACTTGAACAGGAAGAACTTTGAACAGATGTCCGTCAATCAGAATAATTTGATGCAACTCATCTACGGTATGCAGGACATCAAGCTGCTGGGCTGCGAACAGCAAAAACGCTGGGAATGGGAAAACATACAAGCTTCTCTCTTCCGCATTAATATGAGTTCACTCAACCTGGGGCAGTGGCAGCAGGTGGGAGCCGTACTTATCAACGAAGTGAAAAACGTACTGATAACAGTTCTCTCTGCCACCGCCGTACTACATGGAAGCATCACGCTGGGTGTGATGCTTTCCATACAGTACATCATCGGACAGATGCAAGGGCCTATCAGCCAATTCGTTTCCTTCATGCAGGACACGCAGGACGCGCAGCTCAGCCTGGAACGTCTCGGAGAAATACATGGCAAGCCCGATGAAGAGACAGAAGGCATGGACCAGGATACCCAAATATCAGGCAAAGACCCGATTCAATTGCAAAATGTAGTCTTTACTTACGGATCAGAAAAATCGAAACGCATCATCAAAGGGCTATCGCTGGACATACCAGCCGGAAAGACTACCGCCATCGTGGGCCTCAGCGGCAGTGGGAAAACAACGCTGATAAAACTGATGCTCGGATTCTATCCTCCCACCGGAGGAGCGGTGATGATAGGCAATCAGTCGCTACAAAAAATCAGTTTCAAGGAGTGGCGCAAACATTGTGGAGTAGTGATGCAGGAGGGATTCATATTCGGCGATACCATTGCCAACAACATAGCGCCGGATGGCAGCATGATAGACAAAGAACGCCTGCTGTATGCCGTAGAGATGGCAAATATACGCGAGTTCATCGAATCCTTGCCTTTAAAGTATAACACCAAAATAGGTAACACGGGGCAAGGATTGAGCCAAGGGCAGAAGCAGCGCATCCTGATAGCGCGCGCCATTTACCGTAATCCCGATTACCTGTTTTTTGATGAAGCGACGAATGCGCTCGATACGGACAATGAGAAAGTGATACAGGAAAATCTGGAGAGATTCTTCAAGGACAAAACGGTGGTCATCGTGGCGCACCGCCTGAGCACCGTAAAGAATGCCGACCAGATAGTGGTACTGAAAGAAGGGGAGATAACGGAACGGGGCACGCACGAAGAACTCATTGCCCGGCAGGGTGATTACTACAGGCTGGTGAAGAATCAGCTGGAACTGAGCGCTTAGGAAATTTAAAAATGAGAATTGAGAATTAAAAAATAATAGCAATAAGGTATGGAGGAAATCTATAAACCTAATACGGACGGACCGGAAAAGGTAGAAGTATATAGCCGCGAAAACAATGATATGCTGGGAGATATGCCCGAATGGTTGATCCATACGGGAAGCTACATCGTATATGGACTGATTGTTTTTCTTATTGCAGGCACGGCATTATTTAAGTATCCTGACACAATAAGAAAAACGATAACCATTGATGACTTGGGAAGTGCGGAATGGATCACTGCCAATCAGGCAGGAATGATAGACCGCTTTTTTGTGGAAAACCAATCACCTGTACAAAAGAACGACACGCTGGGCATACTGAAAAATACTGCCCTACTGGAAGACGTACAAACATTTTGCCGCGTACTGACCAAAATAGAATGGTACTACCGCACCAACGACATCAAGTACCTGCAAGACTATCCCTTTGACCTCATCATGGGTGAAATGTCTTCCGCCTACGAACAGTTCACCCAAGCCGTGCGTACGTGCGTGATGTATCAGGAGTTTGATATCTATCCGCAGAAGAAAAAATACCTGGATGAAGAACTCCGGATACTGGAAAGTACCGGTAAGGCAGATGCCATGGCGGTGCTGAATGTGAAACGCGAACTCTTTGAACTGGATATAAACCACCGGATGGAGACTGCCAAAAACCTCCGGATGCTGGAACTGGCTTACGAAAACATGGTGAACAGCCTCCGCACGTGGGACAAGAAGTACCTCATCAAAAGCCATCACGACGGCATAGTGGTATGGGGAAAGACATGGGGCATGAGCGCCCGGGTAAATGAAGGAGACACCCTGTGCACCGTTATCTCCAAGCAACAGGGGAATCCCCTCGGGCACATCACTCTTTCACAAGACGAAGTGGCGGAAATTGCCGTGGGTGACAAAGTAAATATCGAACTGAACAAATACCCCACCCACTCGTATGGCGTACTGCCGGGAAGAATCGCCTCCGTCTCTTTTGTGCCTTACAATAAAAGTTATGCCGTGGAAGTGGACTTTCCGGACGGACTGGTGACAACCAACAGAAAGGAAATAAAATATGAAATAGACATGTCCGGCCGGGCGGAGATCATCACTTCGAGCCGGAGCATACTGAGCAGGATTTTCGCACCCGTGTATGAATTGTTTTCCACCACGGAGTAACACCGTTTTTTTTCACTACAGAGAATAACCAACTTAAACAAAGAAGAATATGAAAAAAGAAGACCCCGACAACAAGCAACCGGAATACACCCGCTATTCCGAAGATGAAGAACAAGTGCTGGACTTGGACGAACTGATGGACGTACAAGGCGGTATAGATGACAATGAAGTGGCCAAATGTGGCCTGGGATGCTATACAGGCGGATTTACCAATCCTACAAAAACACAAGATGAGAATGCCGGAAATGAATAAAGTATATGTGCTGAACCCTCATTATCATCTGAGACATGATATTCACAGGGTCGCATTATTCTCCAGTACGGGGACAGATACCGACTGCTCCCGGAACTGGCATACTTTTATTCACCCGCTGCAAGCTGTCATGCTGAGTTTTTTCACGTATGACAGACCTTTGCAGACAACTCTCCCTCTGCTGTGCGACTTCTTCTGCCGGAGCAAGGAGGAGATGATCAAATGGGTATCGGACTTCATTGATAATCCGACCCCCATTTATACCTCCTCCCAGCAGGGAGAAATTTATTTTCCCAAACGTATATTGATTGAAGCGGAAAAGGCAGGCAAAGCATTGCGTTTTGACCGGCTGCAAGCAAATTCTTTTGTCTGGAAAAAACTGGATCTTACTACAAGAAGGCTGTATTCCGGTCCGTTGCTCCTCACATTCATGCTGACCAACCAATGTGTCACGCATTGTAAGTATTGCTATGCAGATACATCAACGCAAATAAAATCCCCACTCACCACCCAACGCATGATGGAGCTGATCAAGGAAGCTTCAGACCTGCAAGTACAACAAGTAAATCTGATAGGTGGTGAAATATTCCTGCATAAAGACTGGAAAATCATATTAAAAGAATTGGTAAAACGGGGTATTGCCCCCGAATTCATATCGACCAAAATGCCTGTAACCCAAAAACTGTTGCAAGATGTACAGGAAACAGGGTATCAGGGAATTGTTCAAATTTCACTGGATGCCATTCATTCCGAAATACTGACCGCCTCACTGGGAGTAAACGGAAATTATGCCAAAGAGATGCTTCACGGCCTGCAATTACTGGATGACAGCGGACTGAATTATCAGATTTCATCTGTGCTGACCAACTACAATTGCCAAGTGAATGTCTTGGCGGAATTACTGCATGAATTATCTCATCTGAAGCATATACGCGACTGGCGTATTATCCCCGCCAGTAATTCCATATACAAAGAGTATAATGTATTTTCGCATTTGAAACCTACTAAAGCGCAAATTACAAAGGTATTCAACCAAATACGTCCTCTTCTCACACAGGTTTCCTTTCCCGTGATTTTAGGGAAAGAAGTAACCGATAAAAACTATCAAGATACCTGGGGTGGAAGCCGGTGTTTCAAAGGAAGCGAATGCTCTGCATTGACCACTCATATGTTTATATTGCCTGATGGCAAAGTGACTGTATGCGAGCAACTTTACTGGCATCCACAATTTATCATAGGAAATGTAACCACACAAAGTCTGAAAGAAGTCTGGCATTCCCCTCAAGCCTTGCACCTTTGTTCCTTGTCACGTCAGGATATCAACAAAGAGAGTCCATGCAGGGAATGCCGTCTTTTTGAAGACTGTTTCAGTTATCAGAACCGTTGCTGGAGTGATATCATAAAAGCTTATGGAAAGGATTGTTGGGATTTTCCCGATCCGCGTTGCTGTTTTGCTCCTGCCATGAAAAATAAATTAAGTTATGACTGAAGACGAACTTGACAGAATAAAAAAATCATTTGTCCGTTCCAGTGACGAATGTCCCATGGAAGTGGCCTGTCTGCTCACTGTCATGAAATACTATGGCGGTCAACAAGATGCACGCACACTAGCCGAATGGTGTAAAGTAGATGGAAAATATACGTTGATGGGTATGAAACAGGCAGCTATACGTGCAGGAATGGAAGCGGAAATCTGCTTGCAAAACATGGAACAATTGTCCACCAGAAAATTTCCTGCCATACTTTTTGCCATCAATGATTTCGAAGTACCGGGATATGTGGTTTGTTATGGCATTCATGAAGGCCGCTTCATTATTTGGGAGCCGGGATTCGGCCCTATGCAATATTGGGAAAACCAAATGAAAACATTATGGATAAGAGGAATAACTCTTACTCTGTTTCCCACCCACGAATTTATGCAGAAAACGGATTTTCAACTAAAATGGTGGGAGTTGTATCCGTGGAGTAGGAAATGGAAAAGAAGACTGAACCGCTGGTATGAATATATCTGGCTAAATTATCCCTAGTTCAGGGAAATGGTAACACAGCTAAGACGGAAATGAATGGAGTAAGCCAAGTCCAATTATTCCATAGGGGCAGATTGAACCCCTTAGCCGTCAAACTAAGTTTTTTATTACATACGATTCTTTTGTTCTGTGGAGACCAAAGCCCCATAGTAGGTGATAAAACCAGCGAGGCAAAAATCTTATCATAGTCTGGTGCATTAATCATATTAATTAAAGCAATCGTAGGATCATCTTCTGAATAAGCTCCACTAAAAGAAATAATCGCATCTTTAACATATTGATATCCGGCTGATAAGTATACCCATTTATAAGTTGTTCCTAAAGTTATATTATGAGATAAAGAAGGTAATAAAAAAGGATTACCACCCTCATATGTATACCGATTAATATACATTACATTACTTCGCAACTGAGCATAATATGGACGAGAGTATAATAGTTGCGCATCTGAATATAGTTGTATTGTTCCCATATTTGAACTAGTGCAAGGTAGGAGAATAGTGGAATAGCCAACTGAAGAAATTGGTAATACTCCTTTTGTTTCATTTGATTTTATATTAAAAGCTCCGGTTTGATCACTGATAGTACCTTGTAAAAAAGTAAAATCAGGCAAAGAAAACAACACTATATTGGCAAACTCTAGTGGCTGTTTTTTTTATCCACTATTATTCCACTAATCATCTGTGCATGTATGCAAAGAGAAACCAGTAAGAGGCAGAAAGTTATATATAATTTTTTCATAACAATATCAATTATTTATCGGTTAAACCGG
Source organism: Phocaeicola vulgatus ATCC 8482 (assembly GCF_000012825.1). Taxonomy (GTDB): domain Bacteria; phylum Bacteroidota; class Bacteroidia; order Bacteroidales; family Bacteroidaceae; genus Phocaeicola; species Phocaeicola vulgatus. Next base: position 430,420 of record NC_009614.1, read on the forward strand.
AACGCAAATGACACAAATCTAACCTCCGGCAGGTTTATATCCATGCTGTACTGTTATTAATTTGTATCATTTGTGTTCCAATTTTAATTTATAGAACGAAATAAATCCGCGTTCCATCCATCAATTCCCATTTATCATCCGGTGGTATGATGGCGGATAATCATTATGTATCATGCATCGCCGCATCTTACATATCTTTTACAAACAGACCTGTTAAAACCGGATGTGTCAAAACTAAACTATCCGCTATATCCTCCTTGGGATTGGGCTGAAAAATCTGAAGGATTTTTCAGCCCGAACTTACGGTGCATTACTTCCGGAGTCGTGGACGGTGGTTCGGGCAGACAAATATGTAAAAGTCCATTCCATTGGGAATATATGAAATGATAATCCTCAATCATACCACAAAATATTTGTTTATAGAATGGGATGACGGATGGAACACGGATTTTTTTACTTTACCTGTCATTGGGTTTGCAAGTACAAATTTAAATTTTAAGTCCGTTTTTGTCCGCTTCGTCCGTGTAGTTCGCATTCCATCCCCCCGTTTTATAAATTTCCATTTATCATCCGGTGGTATGATTGCGGATAATCATTTCAAATAAGATAAAATATGTTATTTCATATTCTTCATTTATTCTTCCCCTTCAAGTATTCATAAAAAGCATATTGCGCCCGTACCGGTTCTTCTTCCGGATTCCTTTTCAACACATTATTCAGATTTTCATCCACCCAACCGGCTTTTCTGTTATCTTTCAACTGAATAGCCAGCATATCTATCAGTTGTTGTTTCAGATCTTCGTCAAGAATGGGGGTAACGGCCTCTATACGCCGGTACAGGTTGCGCCTCATCCAATCCGGCGAACCCATGAACAGAAACGGTTTTCCTCCATGGTGGAAATACCACACCCGGGCATGTTCCAAAAAGCTGTCCACAATGCGAGTGATACGGATATTTCTGCTATAAGGCTGATTGGGAATCAAGCAGCAGATACCACGTACTATCAAGTCTATTTTCACTCCTGCCTCACTAGCCTTATATAATTCATCTATCATGGCAGGATCTTGCAGCGCATTCATTTTCAAGATAATCCGCGCTTCTTTTCCCGCCTTTGCCATATTTATCTCATATCCGATACGTCTTCTCAGTTCCGGCAGCAGATTAAAACGGGCTACCAACAAACGCTTGAATTTGGGTTCAGTCACTTCTTTCTGTAATACCCGGAATAAAGTATACAGATCATTCACAATAATCTCGTTGGAAGTGAACAAACCGGAATCAGCATATATCCGGGCAGTCTTCTCATTGAAATTTCCGGTACTGATATAAGCATAGCTGCGAGTCTGTTTTCCCTCTTTGTTATACCGCAGTACAAGTGCCACCTTGGCATGCACTTTCAATCCCGGTATACTGAAAATAATATGTATCCCCGCCCGCTTCATCATCTCGGCGGTAGCCAAATTGTTTTCTTCGTCAAAACGGGCCTTAAGTTCTACAAAAACAGTTACTTTTTTACCATTCTGCGCAGCAGCAATCAGCGTATTGATAACAACCGAGTTTTCCGCCACCCTATATTGGGTAATCATGATCTCCTTACAGGACGGATCATGAACGGCCTCATACAGGAAATGGATGAAATGTTCAAAAGAATGATAAGGGAAATGCAACATCAAATCCTTCTTGCTCACATAACGGAATATGGATTCTTTCTCATCCAAACAATTCAATGTCATGGGACGAGGTTTCAATTGGGTACAAAGTTCCTTACTGGGATTAGGCAGATGAGCTAAATCCTCCAAGTTCAAGTGTTTGTCTCCCGGAACCAAATCATCACGATTGATGCCAAATGCATCGACCAGAAACTCCAGATAATCCGCAGGCATCTTTCGGTCATACACAAAACGGCATACAGCACCTATTTTACGCTTTTTCACCTTTTTACGCAACTGTTCCACCATTACTTCGGAACTGGTTGCATCATCCACGAAAATATCGGCGTCACGAGATATCTTGCAACAATAACTGCAATCCAAATCATAGCCCGGAAACATACGGTTGATATTCGCCTTTATAATATCTTCCATATACATCAGGTAAAAGTTTTCTCCCTGTCGGGGAAGTTCTATGAAACGGGGAACTTTGCTATAAGGCAATTTGATAATATAGTATTCCTTTTCCCCCGTGTCTTTGCGCGTCACGCGTACCGACAGATACAAACGGTTGTCACGTAAAAAAGTCTTGATTCGATTCTTGCATACCGGAACAGGTTGAAGATAGGGAAAAATTTCTTCCTTAAAGAAATTACTGATAAACTCCTGATGAAAAGGCTCTACCTCCTGTTTACTTTGATAAAAAATAATATGATGCCTGCGCAAAGCCGGAACAATCTTATGCTCATAAATGCGGATACGGTCTTCCATCTGGCTATTGACAGCTTCGGTTATCTGATGTATCAGGTGTCTGGCTTCTTCCTGTGTCATATCATCACTTTGGCCACCGGAAGCGATGGCTTTATGTTCCGCTACACGAATCTTGTAGAATTCCTCCAGATTAGAAGAATATATAGAGATAAAGTTAATCCGTTCATACAACGGAAGGGAGTCGTCATCCGCCTCCAACAACACGCGATAGTTGAAAGACAACCAACTGATATCACGCTTGAAATAATGATATTTGCTCTCCATATTATGCTTAGATTTGTTCCAAATATAGTACCTTTGTCGATAATAAACAAAAAAACTATGACAAGAATCGGATTATTATCGGATACTCATGCATTTTGGGATGACAAATACTTGAAATACTTTGAGAATTGTGATGAAATATGGCACGCCGGAGACATCGGCTCGGTGGAAGTCGCCCGGAAACTGTCCGCTTTCCGCCCCTTCCGGGCTGTATATGGAAATATTGACGGGCAGGACATACGCAGACTTTATCCTCAAACCAACCGCTTCACCGTAGATGGTGCCGAGGTGTTGATAAAGCATATAGGCGGATATCCGGGCAACTATGATCCTTCCATCCGCGGCAGCCTGCTGGTGAAACCTCCCCAGCTTTTTATCAGCGGACATTCGCATATATTAAAGGTGAAATATGACAAGACACTGGATATGTTACACATCAACCCGGGAGCAGCAGGTATTTCCGGATTTCATAAAGTGAGAACATTGGTACGTTTTTGTATCGATAATGGAGAATTTAAAGATTTAGAAGTAATAGAACTGGCGGATAAGTTGTAAGATTAAAAAATCTTTCCGAACTTTGCACGCACTAATATCAAAAACAATATGAAGACTTATCTCGTTACAGGAGCTGCCGGATTTATCGGAGCCAACTATTTAAAATACATCCTGGCCAAACATGACGACATCAGGGTGGTGGTACTGGATGCCTTGACTTATGCCGGCAATCTGGGAACTATTGCATCAGACATTGATAATGAACGTTGTTTCTTCGTAAAAGGAGATATATGCGACCGTGATTTGGCAGACCAACTATTCTCAGAATACAAGTTTGACTACATCGTGAATTTTGCAGCAGAAAGCCATGTAGACCGCAGTATTGAAAACCCACAATTGTTTCTGCAAACTAATATTTTGGGAACCCAAAACCTGCTGGATGCGGCCCGCCGTGCCTGGGTGACGGGAAAAGATGAGAATGGTTATCCTACCTGGCGTAAAGATGTACGTTACCACCAGGTATCTACAGATGAGGTATACGGTAGCCTGGGAGCAGAAGGTTTCTTTACTGAAACAACTCCTTTATGTCCGCACAGCCCATATAGTGCCTCCAAGACAAGCGCTGATATGATTGTCATGGCTTATCGTGATACTTACAAAATGCCGGTAACCATTACCCGCTGTTCCAATAATTACGGTCCGTACCATTTTCCCGAAAAACTGATTCCGCTGATCATTAAAAACATTTTGGAAGGAAAGAAACTTCCCGTATATGGTGACGGAAAGAATGTACGCGACTGGTTATATGTAGAAGACCATTGCAAAGCCATCGATTTGGTTCTGCGCAAGGGTCGCGAAGGGGAAGTATATAATGTAGGCGGACACAATGAGAAAGAAAACATAGAGATAGTAAAACTTACCATAGCCACTATTCACCGGATGATGACGGAAACTCCCGAATATCGCAAAATCTTGAAGAAAAAAGAGTTGAACGATAAAGGTGAGATTTCTATCGACTGGATTAACGAATCATTAATCACCTTTGTCAAAGACCGTTTGGGACATGACCAACGTTATGCTATCGATCCTACCAAAATCACTAATGAATTAGGATGGTATCCTGAAACAAAATTCGAAACCGGTATTGTAAAAACAATCCAATGGTATCTGGAAAATCAAGCATGGGTGGAAAATGTAACAAGTGGCGATTACCAAAAGTATTATGAAAGAATGTATAAAAACCGATAAAGAATACATCTTATAATATTTAAAAAAGTCCCCGGATAAGAAAGGCGTTCTTATCCGGGGACTTTTTTATCTTAATATTTCCAACACCAGATTTCAGCTATAATAAAACAATAAAATAGAATTTGATATAGATATGTTCAACAACATAGCATATTCACTTTTATCTTCGATTACTTTCGTATATTTTTGCACCTACAAGATAATTATAACACAAACAGTGCACTAAAAATAAAATAAAGAAATCATTTTAATATTTATAAATATAAAATCATAAAATAGCAAGAATAAAGAAATAAAACAAAAAACACAAACAAATCTCCAAAGTATTAAAAGGCAGAAACATGAAAAAAGAAAGAAAACAAAAGATTAATCTAACATAATAAGTTTACGATTGAAACCAAACTGATTCAACAACTTGATATAACAATCAACCTTTAAAAACAAATAGTGAATTAATAAAGAAGCAAAAATGAAAAACATGAAGAAAAATCCAAAACAAAACCGGGAAAGCAGCCTTATGCGTAGTCCCCTTATTTTAGGATTGTCAATAGTCCTATGCATACCGGTTGCCTATTCGCATGCAAAGTCAAGTAACATAGTGAAAAATGAATCGGTTCAATCGATCCTGCAAGGACGTACCATCAAAGGTCAAATTATTGATGAGAACAATGAACCTTTAATCGGGGTATCCGTCATAATCAAAGGTGCAAGCACCATAGGAACCATCACGGATTTTGACGGGAATTATGCACTGGAAGTTCCTGCCGGAAAAAATGTTCTCGAAATATCCTATATAGGATATAAAACCCAGGAAATAACCATTGGCAAAAACACACAATTGAATATCAAAATGCAGCCTGATACCCAGACATTGGATGAAGTGGTGGTGATAGGATACGGTACTGTAAAAAAAAGAGATTTGACTGGAGCTGTTGCTTCCGTAAAAAGTGAGGATATTGTCCGAATGCCAACCAGCAATGTACTAGAAGCTATTCAAGGACAGGTGGCAGGTTTGGATATCACTCGCAGTAGCGGAGAAGCCGGTTCCGGAGTGAACATGACCCTACGTGGCACACGCTCCATCAATGGTGACAATAGCCCGTTATTCATCATTGACGGAATGGAAGGCTCTTACGATGAATTGAATCCGAATGATATCGCTTCTATTGAAGTACTGAAAGATGCCTCCTCTACAGCTGTTTATGGTGCTGCCGGAGCAAATGGAGTTATCATCATCACCACCAAAACTCCTAAAAAAGATAAATTCTCCATTGATCTGGATGCCTACTATGGTTGGAATGTCATCTCCAGCTTCCCCGAAGTAAATCGTGGAGAGGATTACATTAATTTCCGCAGAGAAGCACAAAGAACGGTAGGTGCCTGGAACAGCCCGGCCGATGACGGGAATCTTTTTCCCAGCTATATGCAAAAATATATAGACAACAATCAATGGGTGGACTGGTTTGATTTAGCTTCACAAACCGGTATCACCAATAGCTACAATCTAAGCACATCTTATTCTAATGACCGGGTCACCTCTTATTTTTCTTTAGGATATTACAATTTGGAAGGATTATTGAAAGGAGACGAACTGGAACGCTACTCGGCACGTACCAAAATAGATTTTAAAGCCAATGAAATGGTAAAATACGGACTAAACCTATATGCCATGTATTCTGAAAATGACAAGCGTTACAGCCGTATATGGAACCGTATTCTCTGTATGCCGCCATTGGGTACTCCTTATGATGAAGACGGCAATCTGGTAGACTACCCGTTGGGAGACGGCAACATGAATCCGCTGGCCGATATGGGAGAAGACCAATATGTAAATAATGTAAAGACATTGAGCGTAGCCCCACAGATTTATGTAGAATTGACCCCGTTAAAGGGACTTTCATTCAAGAGTCTGCTTGGCGGATATTTCCGGAATATGAAAGAAAGTAAGTATACCGGCACAAAATCATATCAGGGACTGGAAAGCGGGCTAGTGCAAGCCACTATCCCCAACACCTTCACTTATAATTATAAATGGCAGAATATCCTGACATATAACTTCAAAATAAAAGAGGATCACGATTTCACAATAACCGGAGTCACTGAATGGTCAAAAGACCAAAAAGAAAAAGCGACCGCCACTGCCAACAAATTTGATACGGATTCTTATCTATACCATAATTTAGGTGCTGCAACCGGTACACCCACAGTTTCTTCTTCTTATGTAGGTAGCCAAAAAATGTCCTATGTCGCCCGTATCAACTATAGCTATAAAGGACGTTACCTATTGACATTAAGCAGCCGCTGGGACGGTTCATCCATCTTGGCAGATGGAAACAAGTGGGATATGTTCCCCGCAGGAGCTATTGCCTGGCGCATCAGTGATGAACCCTTCATGCAGAATGTAAAAGCTGTTTCCAATCTGAAATTACGCGCCAGTTACGGTGTCACCGGTAATGCCGGTGCTTCAGAATACGCCACATTAGATTACAGCCGCACAGGCATTATCGGATTTCAAGATGTAGGAGTCCCTTATAGCGGTTATTCCCAATCCATCGCCAACAAGAGTCTGGGATGGGAAAAATCTTATATGACAGATCTGGGATTCGACTTGGGATTATTCAGTGACAGACTGAACGTGGCGTTCGACTGGTATCGGACAGACACCAAAGATATTTTATTCGAGAAAAACCTGCCCTATGCAACGGGAGGTTACGGCTCCTCTCCTTTCAAAATATGGTCTAATGTAGGCGAAACACGCAATACAGGTGTGGAATTAAGCATTACCAGCCGTAACTTTGTCGGACCTGAATTCCAATGGAGCACCACACTGGCATTCTCAACCAACAAAGAAGAAGTGATAAAAACAACCAGCGAAGGCCCGCTTCAGTTCGGAGACTACTACCTGATTCCCGGTGAGGCAATCAAGACTTATTACGGATACAAGTATGCCGGAATATGGGGTACAGCCGAAGCAGAAGAAGCAGCCAAATACAGTCAGAAACCCGGACAAGTCCATATTGCAGAAAATGGTACTCCCGATTACAAGCTGAATGCGGATGACTATTATGTTCTAGGAAGCGCCACACCGAAATGGTCGGGCAGTTTACTTAATAATTTTAATTATAAGAATTTCGACCTGAGCATTTTGTTGATTGCCCGGTGGGACTGGACAATCCCTTACGGTCTGACCGGATGGTATCGTACAGACGGTCTGACGCCTTCACCTACCGTATGTGACTACTGGACTCCTGAAAATCAAAGTGCCCGCTATCCTCGTCCGGATGCAAGTATTACAAACGGACAGGACCCGTATCAACAATGGGCTAACTATTTTGACGGTTCTTATCTGAAAGTAAAAACCATTTCACTGGGCTACACATTCCCCAAGAAATGGTTGAATGCTGTAAAAATTGACAGAATGCGTGTATACTTTACTGCAAACAATCCGTTTATTTTTACAAAATGTGACTATTTGAAAAACTACGACCCCGAAAAGGGAGGAAATGATGACGACGCACCGTTGTCTAAACAATATGTATTTGGCGTTAATATCTCATTCTAAAAACTTATACAGATGAAAAAACATAAATTACTCTCTATATCAGCCGTAATCATGATGTTGTCTGCCTACGGTTGCAGCCTGGATGAATTTAATCCCTCCGGCATCTCCACAGAACAAGAATGGTCTACCCCGGCAGGCTATGAAAAGAAAGTGAACGACTGTTACTTTGACCTGGTCCGCATAGTTTATGGTCAGGCAGAAGACACCTATCTAATGGTTGCAGAAGGTGGAACAGACATTTGGCAAGATACGAATCCCGATGGTACCAACGGTAACTGGAGCAAACTACTCCGTTATGAAGATTACGGTGCTTCCAACGGTATGTTGAATGAAGGATATGCGGGTTTCTATGGTATATTGAGTGCATGTAATGCAGCTGTCCATTATGCCGACAAAGTGGAAGGGCTAAGCGAAACAAGAATCAACGAGTTGGTCAGCGAAGCAAGATTTATCCGTGCCCATGCCTTATATAATATTGTAGAGCAATGGGGAGGCAAATACCTGCCATTGGAGCCTATGAACAGTCCTATTTCCGTTCTTCCTTGCAGTTCGGTTAATGATTTTTATAAAGTAATTCTGGAAGATCTGGAATTCGCCATGAAAAATCTTCCTATCACACAGGAAGTAAAAGGACACGTGACACGTGCAGCCGCTTATCATTTATATGCCAAAGCCTGCCTCACTTTCTCCACCTATACAGACGGTCTGGGTAATACCACCGCCCTGACGGACAGCGAAAGCAAAACCTATTTGGAAAAAGCAAAGGCGGCGGCAGATTACCTGATTCAGAACGCCGGTTCGTTGGGAGTCAAGCTTTATGATGATGTAGAAGCTGTTTTTGATGAGAACAACAATAAAAACAACGAAGAAGCACTTTTCATTGTCTGCCACTCTACCATTACGGCTTATAATCCTCGTGGAAACTATTTCAACCGTGTATGGAAACACTCCGAAGCATACAATAACAATACCTCAGGCATCTATCTTTCGGGCATGACACCCAGTTACGCTACGAACATCAACGGATACGAAGTTCCCAAACTGGCAAAAGGTAACTGCTATATGGAACCCAGCAAGTATATGCTTGATTTATATGGAGAGAAAGACGGCCGCTATAAAGCCTTCTTCAAAGACACTTATTATGTGAATAACGCTACGAACAGTACCAAGAACGGATATACGTGGAACGAGGCCGATGCACAAAGATACGGTCTATCCACCAGCAGGGTCGGTAATTCTGCCTATGATATCACTTTAGGAGATACGGCTGTCTATTTATCTCGTAAGACCTATACACAAGCCGAAAGAAACGCTTGCCGCTATGCCATTTTCAACTTGGAAGACAACTATGCCGACACAAAAAGTCCTCTGAAGTTTTTCCCAAGTCTGAAGAAAGCAGATTGTCCTAGCCTATATGCCGGTTCAAATGCCTCCAAACCTTATTCCTCAGCAGACTGTATTGTCTACCGTTTAGGAGAAACCTACCTGATATCAGCCGAAATTGACTGGAGATTAGGCAACAACCAAAGTGCTGCCGAAAGACTGAACACACTTCGGAACCGTGCCTGTAAAGGACATGACCATAGTATGGATATCACAGCTTCGGAAGTTACCCAGGATTTCTTACTGGACGAGTATGCACGCGAAATGATTGGTGAATGGAACCGCTGGATGACCTTGAAGAGATTCCGTGCTTTCGAAAGCCGTATCACAAAAGCTAATCCGCAAATCACAAAATTCGATAAGAACATTCACTATTTGCGCCCCATTCCCACAGCCGAATTATTGTTGATTGATAACGCTAATGAATATCAGAATCCGGGATATTAACCGGTATGACAAATATAAAAAATAAAAAGACAGCTTGGATAGAATTCACTATCCAAGCTGCTTTTTTAAGAGAGATACTTCACTCACTGAACCATCCCCCTTCTGACCTTAAATTATTCACAAAAGGGCTACCGCAAATAAGTAAACAATAATTATCAGCCCTCTTTCTTTTTGAACGAACCTATGTTACTTAAAATTCAAATATTGCCGGTTTCCTGATACTCCATGCTGCTTTGCAGGACAGAAACGGAAGGAGAACGACATACGTTCAGCCGGAATCAAATAAGGCTGATGAGGATAAGCCCCCCAACTGGTATCACCACCCACTCCCATCTGTTTCAGGTCAATGTTCCATGTCACCATATCCTTGAACTGGATATCGGATAAATGACGCTGCGATTTACGAAGGCCCGGCTCATCTAAATCTTCTGTAGGGAACAGATAAGCACTGGTGCTGACATAAGGCTGTCCGACAACCATCAATCCCTGTCCGGCGGTATCTGTCAGGCTCATCCAACGGACTTCAGTCTTATTACCGTTTTCCTGCGGACGGTCATACGGGAAATACTGATCGGCCACACTTCCCTTGTACAGACCTACATAAGAAGAAGTATTCCGGTCTATATAATTCTCATGAGGACCACGTCCCAGCCATTCCATCTGACTAAACTGCTTGTTCAGTGTAATACTAACCCCCATCCGGGGCAATAAAGGCAATGTATCGTTACCCGGAATGAAAGTACAGTTCACATCCAAATACCCTTTTCCCGAAAAATGATAGGCAACGATAAAATCAGACTCTCCTACAGGCAACTTATAATGAGAAACAACCTCATAAGCTTCTTTACCCAACGCCTTTTGTTTCATGGACAACAGTTTTGCCTGACGCCCCGCATCACGCCACGGACGCAAGGTTTTATTCATGCCATTTCCCATATCATTATCCGTCACAGGACGCCAGAAATTAGGACGTAAAGCTTCTTTTATCAGTTCCGTACTTCCCTCTTTATAAGAAGTCAAAGCACCGGTTTCCTTATCAAAACCTACGCTCAGATTACCGGCTGTAAGTGTCAACAACGAAGCCGCATCATCTGCTATCACCGGTGAAGACTGAACCTCAGCAACAAACGGCTGATAAAATGGAAGACTCACCTGGGCATCAGCCAGTTTTGTTCCGGCTTTCAGCAGACCATCCTCATTTTTCAAACTGGCATAGAAATTCAAGAAATACTCCACACCAGGTTTTACCTGTATGGCTGGAAAAGAAGTCTTGAACTTACCCGTCTGCTGAGGAGCCAGGGATACATTATCAATAGTTCCGGTAGCCAGAAGTTCACCATTCCCCTCCAGCTTCCAAGTAAAATTGAAATCACTTAAATCCGTAAAGAAGTACTTGTTACGTAACTCTACCCATCCCTCATGATAATCCAATAAAGAGAATGCTATATTTTGATATACTTTTTTCACTTCATGGATATGCGGCTTCAAGGTACGGTCGGCGGCAATCAGACCGTTCATACAGAAATTGGCAGAACTTGGAGTACCTTTCGGAGCCAGGTCACCTCCGTATGCCCAATAGAATTTTCCATCCGGTGTCTTTGCATACAAGCCCTGATCTACCCAGTCCCAGATATGTCCGCCCTGTAAAGAGGGATATTTCTCTATCACATCCCAATAATCCTGAAGATTTCCTTCACTGTTGCCCATAGCATGGGCATATTCACATAGAATCAGCGGTTTGGTCGGAAGATAGAGAGAATGATTGATCAATACATCTATCTTTTTATACATTGGACAGAAAATATCGGTATAAGGTCCCTTTATTCCGTCTTCCGAATGCACGGGACGCTGTGAACGGTCATTGGCATGTACCCATTTATAGGTAGCCGCGAAGTTACATCCCTCACCGGTTTCATTACCCAATGACCAGATAATGACACAAGGATGGTTTTTGTCACGCTCGAACATACGTTCCGTGCGGTCTATGAAAGCTTTCTCCCATTCGGGCTGGTTAGCTAGGCATTGATCGGGCTTATATCCCATGCCATGGCTCTCGATATTGGCCTCATCAACCACATACATACCATAAATATCACATAATTCATACCAGCGGGGATCGTTGGGATAATGAGAGGTTCGTACACTGTTGATATTATTCTCTTTCATCAATTGAATATCACGCAGCATGGATGCCTCATCTACCACATGACCGTTATAAGGATCGTGTTCGTGTCGGTTTACTCCTTTTATATAGACCGGCTTGCCATTTACCAGCAGTTGAGCATGTTTGATTTCGGATTTACGGAAACCTATGTATTGGGAAATATATTGTTCCGGTTTGCCATTTACACGCAAAGCAATCAGCAATCTATACAGATTCGGTTTCTCCGCACTCCATAACAAAGGTTCTCTCACTTCCTTTTTAAAATGAAGTTCCCGACCGGCAGCATTCCAACGCTTACGCTCATTGTAGATACTTTTACCCGATTTTTCCAACAGGCTTACTTCCACTTCAGCCCCTTTTATTTTACCTTCTCCTGCTTTGCCCAACTCTACAAAAAGATGAAAGTCAGCATTCTTGTATTCCCCGTCAAGATCGGTCACCACTTCATAGTCGCGCACATGAGTTTCAGACCGGGCATACACATAAACATCACGCTGTATGCCGGCAAAACGCCAGTAATCCTGATCTTCCAGATAGTATCCGTCACTGAACTTGAAAACCTGTACGGCTATTTCATTCTCCCCTTGTTTTACATACGGCGTAATATCAAACTCCGAAGGTGTTTTGGAATCCTGAGAGTAACCTACTTTTTCACCATTCACCCACACATAAAAAGCAGAAGCCACTCCTCCGAAATAAAGAATAATCTGGCGTTTATTCCAATGGGCAGGAATAGTAAACGTACGTCTATAAGAGCCAACCGGGCTGTTTTCCACTGCAATCAATGGTGGATTCTTCTTTATACCATACCCACTGCCTACATAAAAAGGATAGCCGAACCCTTGAAGTTCCCAATTGGAAGGAACTTTAATATCATCCCAACCTGAAACATCATATCCTTTTTGGAAGAAGTCCATCGGTCGTTCATCCGAACGGGGTACAAAATGAAATTTCCATGTTCCGTTCAAGGATTGGAAGTAAGGAGATTGTGATTTATCACCCTGCAATGCCAATTCTTTAGTGGGGTATCCCATAAAATTAGCCGCCGAAGGCAGACGATTGATATGAAGCACATCAAAATTCTCCCAATCATTATCCGAACGGGGGTATTTGTTTCTACGCACTTCTACATTGTCTGTGCTTGTTTCATTAGCGCTCCTGTTTACCGGAGCACCGTCATATTGGGATTGTGCCATACCTGCCAACGACAAAGATATGGCAATCCCTGTCAATATAGAACGAATTTTCATCATAAATATATCTTTTAATAAATTCGGAGTATCCGCATACTGATTTTTACTTCCACTATCATTGATCCAACAACAATCGCAAAATCAAAGCAGAAGACCAACCAAAGTTGGGTGCATTCAACACTTCACCTGTCAGTGGATTGTAGTTTTCATGAATCGGTCCGTCGGTCATCAGTCCTTGAGCATGTGCCATGAACTTGCGAGTCAGCAAGTCGGCTTCCTCCACATATCCGTAGCGCTTCAATCCGGTTATACCAAAATATACCTGGTTAAACCAAACCGGACCACGCCAATAACCGAAAGTAGGACGCAATGCAGGATGACTTACATCAAGAGTACCTAGCGGCAGGTAAGAGTTGAAATGTTTTTCATCCATCATGATGTTCTTCACACTCTCGGCTTGTTCCGGGGTAGCAATACCTGCCCACAAAGGCAACCACCCCTCAGCCCCCATCACCTTGACAGGTGTACGGTCATTCAAACGAATATCATAAAAGAAACCACTCTCGCTGTCATACATTTTAGTCTGTACATACAGCTTGATTACCTCAGCCTCCTTAGCCAACTGTTCAGAAAGCTCCTGCTTTCCCAAGATAGAAGCCATTTCCGAAAGTGTCAGTTTATCTACATAAAGGAAGGAATTCAAACAAATATTCTCCTGATCCATCGACCAAGCTTTCTCCATCTCATTCTTTAGCATCCGGGTGTCATCAAAACGCACACCGTTATCCATGCCGCTCTCCCAAGCCGCCGCAATCAGTGTACCATCAGTAGAACCATATTCGCAAATGCCATTGTGATCGTGGTCACGCTCAGCATACCACCATTGATGGAACTTATACAATTTATCAAATATTTCGTCCAAGAACGCTTTGTCTCCTGTAACCTTATAGACATTCATGGCTCCCCATGATGCTACAGGAGGTTTGGAGTCGCGCCAATTGTTACGTGCCTTATTATAACCGATAAAATCAGGAACCATACCATTCTCTGCCTGATAATCGAACAAAGAAAGCATTTCACTCTTGGCCCCTTCGGGATTATAGTACACATTACCCGATGCAATTTGCCAAGCATCCCACGACCAACATCCACCGATGAATCCTGTATAGGAAGGGAAACTACAACCATGGAAGATATCACCGGCAGGAGTACGCCAATTGGAGTTCAACGTCATCAATGCTTTCACAGCAATGTTCCTGTAAGCGTTTTCTTTCATATAAGGACTGTCGGCAGACAGTATCCGTTGAAGCCCCTGATTCCAACGCTGCGCATTCTCGGCAAAACATTGATCAAAAGGTATGGATTTTATTGCAACATACTCCTTATCTGCCTCTTCGCCTTTCAAGGTCAGTGTCTGGCTGTATTCCGAAGTATAACTTTTGCCGGATTGCAGCAAATAGTCACTCTTCTCAACAACTTGCAAACTGTCGTTCCCCACAGTCATCACTTCATCGGCTGTATGGAAAAGCACGGTAGCCGTCACCTCGTCTACCGGCGGTTCGTTACGCAGTGTGATAATCTGGCGATTGGTTCCCCAACGGCGACCGTAGAACGGATAATGGAACCGAACGCCCTTATCCACCTTAGTGGCAGTAGTATTCTCTTCAAAAACACCGCCACTCCAAGTCAGTGACACATTCAAAGGTGTGTCACTAAGATTTGTAATAACAGAACGTACAAAAGCAGTGCGTGAAGTGGCAAAACACAACTCAGTAGTGAATTCCAACCGCGCATCTTTAAAATGTTGTACCAACTTTCCAGGTAGATACTTGGCTGTCTGCATATTACGAACCAAGTCGTACTTTTCACCATTAACCACCAACGTAGGCTGTGCCAACGTTTGGGCAATCCATCCTCTTCCATGCATCGTCATAGGCCCGATGAAGGCACCCGCAAATGCCCTGCTTTGGTTTACTGGCAATGCATAGCCACTCCATGCACCCAGATCAGAGAACAAATTGAGATCCCCATCTACAGGTTGTTCCGGTACATTTTTCACATTCAACAAATTGGGAAAATCTTCCTGTGTCGTAAACAGGGACTTTTCCGGCTGTGTAGCGACCGGGGTACATGCCCCCAGCCAAAGAATGCTACACATTCCATATATAGGAAATAAATGTTTCATAAACGGTTCTTCCAAAATTATACAAACAAGATTACTTGCTATAGTTCGGATTCTGCTCCCAATCGGGATTCAACAGAAATTCACTATGAGGAATAGGAAACAACTGGTGCTTGGTATCTACATAATTCTCAACAAACGGTTTATTGTGAGCTTTCAGCGTTTCTTCTACAATACCCCAGCGAACCAAGTCATACCAGCGCGAACCTTCCAATGCCAGCTCGCAAGGACGTTCTTTGTCTTGCAGATGTTTCAAGACTTCGGCTTTACTCATGGTAAGCGGCAATGCCGGTACATTGACACGTGCACGAACCTTATTTATTATGTTAATGGCCTCTGTTGTTTCACCCTTGTCATTTAGACATTCTGCATAAAGCAACAATACATCGGCATAACGGATAACGGAAACATTAAAGAAACTATAGTCCCAATAATCACTCATACCCTCGGTATAAGTAACATATTTGTGCCAGAAGATTTCTCCTTCTTTGTGGTAATCCTTAAAGGATTTTCCATTCTTATAATAAAAGGGACGACACTCGGGATCGTCAAAAATAAGCGTATGAAGTGCACGGTCGCTAGACTTACCGTCTATAGTCTTATCAGCCAATAACGTCTGACACATCCAGTCCGTAGGATAAGCTTCTTCATATGCATCCAGCCCAGCCATAGGTCCCAAATGAACGGTAAACAAGTTATATTCATACTGTCCGCCTGAACGGTCTCCGGTAAACTGAATCTCAAAAAGAGACTCTTTATTGTTCTTGTGCATACCGTCAAAATTATCAGCCCAATTCTCCATCAAGCCAAAAAGACTTCCTTCTTTATCAATGATCTTCTTGAATTCAACTTCGGCTTTACTCAATTCTTTGCGGAACATATAGAACTTACCCAAAAGAGCCGCTGCCGTATAACGCGTGACACGTCCTTTTTCACTTTCCTCATAACTTTCGGGAAGGTCGCTCTGTACTTCTTTCAGTTCGGTCTCAATCAGACTTACCAGTTCTCCCGGATTGGCTTGTGGAGGATAGAACTCTTCATCCGTACCTGCCAATGCCTCCTTATAAATAGGAACTCTCTCGCCAAAATTCACATACAAACGATAATAAAAGTAAGCACGCAAAAAACGGGCTTCGGCTATGGACTGCTTCTTCAAGGCATTGAGTGATTCCGAGTCACCAGGTACAGTGGGAATGTTGGTCAAACATTGATTGGCATAATTAATACCTTTATACAAATTAGTCCACTCCGTCTTGACTACGGAGTTAGTGGGTTCCACATTGAATGATGAAATATTCATCCAACTCGTCACATCATCTCTGTGGGTAATCTCATCACTTCTGTATCCGTCTATTACTATGTAGCGTTCAAATGGTATCGCCCAAGATGCATTCGGCTGCAACGCTCCGTATACACTAGTCAATCCTTTCATAATATCCCCTTCACTTTTCCAGAAAATACCAGGTGATAAAGCATTGGGATTAGAGTCTTCATCCAAGAAATCTGTGCAAGAGGAAAAAGACATTCCGCTCAGAAGAGCTGCATATAATAATATGTTTTTGAATTTCATAATCTTCGTATTAAATTTAATTAGAAACCGAATTTAAGACCCATCATAAAGTCACGACTCAAAGGAATGGCTGCATAGTCATATCCCATCTGTCCGACTGAAGAACCGGTTGAAGGATCATATCCTTTGTAGTTGGTAATAGTGAACAAACGGGTAGCGCCTACATAAATACGCAGGTTACTCAAGCCCATTTTCTTACAATATTTAACCGGCAGATTATAACCTATCTGCAAGTTATTCAGACGCAGATAGTCACCATTCTCCACAAAACGGGTGGAAGTACGAGAGTTCTTATTAGGGTCACCAGACACGGCACGTGGAATATCAGTATCAGGATTTTCAGGTGTCCAAGCATTCAAGGCATTCTTACCATAGTTGAACACATGGTCCATACGCTCCAACTGATATTTAGTATAGTTATAACGCTTAGCACCAAAGTCACCGTAGAAATTGGCTACCAAGTCAAAGTCTTTATAAGTCAAGTTAATGTTGAATCCCAATGACACCTTCGGTGTACCACTACCCACTTTCACGCGGTCGTTTGTATCAAGCATACCATCTCCATTCTGATCTATGAAACGGATATCACCCGGCTTAGCCACAGGCTGCAGAGGCTGCCAGTTGCCGTTTTGATCCTTATAGCCATGAGCTGTGTTCCATTCGTCCACTTCTGCTTGATTTTGGAAGATTCCGGCAGTTTGATATACCCAGAATTCACCGATTTCACCACCTACATAAGTACGCAAAGCACCGTATTCATAGAGATAGTCAGGATTGGCCATAGATTTCAACACACTTTTATAATGAGATAAATTCAAATCCAAATCATACTTCAATCCTCCGGCTTTGCCATGATAAATGGCTTGCATTTCAAAACCGGTTGTGCGCAACTTACCATCGTTCACCAAGATAGAAGAATTATAGCCGGTAGCTAAACTGATGTTACGGCTAGAAAGCATATCCCTGGTGTTCTTAATATAAGCTTCCGCAGAAAGCTCCAGTTTATTGTTCCATAAACTAATGTCTACACCGATATTCTTATACACCGTCGTTTCCCACTTGATGTTACTGGATGGAAAAGCTGTAATGGCATATCCCATGGAAGTTTCACGACCATCAAAAGGATAGTTCAATGCATGGGTATTGTAGCTCAAAGTAGGAATATATCGATAAAGACCTATGTTCTGATTACCCAAAGCACCGTAGCTCAAACGGAGTTTAAACATGGAAACAGTTTCTTTCAAATTTTCCCAAAATGGTTCATTAGCAATGTTCCAACCCAATGATACAGAAGGGAAGAACCCCCACTTGTTACCTTTAGCAAAACGTGAAGAGCCATCATAACGGAAAGAAGCCATAATCATATAACGCATCATGTAGTTGTAGTTCACACGGCCAAAGAGAGAACGGAGGGCACTGCGGGTCTTGGTACCACCTACAGAATAGTTACTTTTAGCATGTCCCATCAAGCTCATACTGTTATTCTCAAAATCAGAACCGGAAGCACTAAGGTCTTCATACTTATTTTCTTCCTGAGAAAGTCCCAATAAAAGAGAAAGATTGTGTATTTCAGCAATGGTCTTGTCATAATTAGCTGTCAATTCCAACAAATCGTTGGTTGTCTGCGAACGTGATTCAGATAAACTAGCCATCGTGTTTCGTTTGGCCGCCCCAATCTCATAGGTAGGTGTAAAAAGACGAGATTTGCTAAAGTACATATTACGGCTGGCATTGAATTTCACGATAAGCCCTTTAATCGGCTCGTACTGCAAATAGCCGGAAGCTGCGATATAATCGGTAGAGCTTGTATTATCAATCAATTTATTAAAAGCAACCTGATTACCGGCATCAGACATACCCATACCAGAGATGGCACCACCATAACCACCATCGTTGTTCTCATCATAAAGGAACGCTAACGGCTCCATATTCGTCACCTGATAAATGGAAGAGAAACCCGAATTGGATTCCAAATCGGCCGACCAACGGCTATAGCTTACAGATTCACCCATTTTAAACTTACCACGGGTAACATCAGAGTTTAAACGGAAACCGAACTTTTCATCTCCGGTAGCAATAGTCACACCGTCCGTCTTACTATAGAAAGCAGAAAGAGACACATTGGAATTAGCACTACCTGCCGTATAACCAATGTTATATTTTTGTGTAAAACCACGTTGATAATACTCTTTCTGCCAATCAGTATCAGCAAACTGACTCGGGTCTCTCTCGTACTCGCTGATATATTTAGGCCAGCGGCTTTCATCCGTACCTGCATTTATTAATGCCATCTTACGTACTTTAATAAACTCAGCTGAATTACAAACTTCCAGACGCTTCGGCATGGCACTCAACCCCCAATAACCGGAAAAAGTAATCTTCGGAGCTGAATTCATCGTACCACGATGTGTTTCAATCAAAATAACACCAGCTGCCGAACGTGAACCATAGATAGCGGCAGTAGCAGCATCTTTCAATACGGAAATCGATTTAATATCTTCAGGATTAAGATAAGACATATTACCCGGAACACCATCGATAATCACTAGTGGACCGTTACTTTCACTGTTCTCGCCATCATCATCTTTCCAAGAAGTCACACCGCGTACCTGCAAAGTGGCAGAAGAACCGGCAGCACCACTGCCAAAGTTTACCGACAAACCCGGAGCCATACCTTGCAATGCCATCTCTGCATTTGCAGTAGGAATCTTAGACAGTTTATCACCCGATACTGATGTTACCGAACCTGAAACATCAGACTTTTTCTGTGTACCATAACCAATTACAACCACCTCATCCAATGTCTTGGTATCTTCTATTAATACAATTTTTATAGTAGACTGATTACCTATTTTCACGGTCTTTGTGGTATAACCTACATAAGAAACAATCAATTCAGTTCCCTTACCGATAGATAAAGTAAAACGACCATCCAAATCAGTAATCGTACCGTTTGTAGTACCTTTTTCCAATACACTGGCACCAATGATAGGTTCACCCTGCTCATCGGCTACAATACCGTTTATAGATTTCTGTTGTTTCACAGCTTCTACTTCGGGAGTTGCTTGCTTATATAATACAATATGACGATTTTCTATTTTATAATCGATACCTGATTTTGAAAATAACCGATCTAAAATTTGGTTAATCGTTTTATTTTCTACTTTAATGGATACTTTTCTATTGACATTGACTTGATTCAGATTATAGGTAAAATAGAAATTTCCTTTTTTCTCAATAGCATTAATCACGTCATGCACCGTAGTATTTTCCATGTCCAAAGACATCTTCACATTCTGTGAATAAGCGATGCCTGCCCAACACGGGACAGTTCCCAATAATAGAAAAAGAACAAAGAATTTCATAATTAACAATGTTTTTCGTAGCCATAGTGATTTTTGCTCACCCAATGGCGTGCATTTCATAATATTATCCATACATTTGTAATTGATTAGTTTGTAATAAATTATAAGGTTACTCATTAATCCGGGTCGAAAGATGGTGGTGCGTCTTCGACCCTTCATTTTTTGCAAAGGTTTTACTTCATAGGCATCCGTTGTTTTTCAAAGTTTCACATACTGTTATTTTTTATATAGGTATACCGTTTTCTTTTCAATTCTATAATCCACCCGTCTGGTTTCTTTCAACAATTCCATCGCCTGGGCTATGGTCAAGTCTTTCCTAAAATGGCAAGTGAAATATTCTTCAACCAGCGAACTATCCATAATCCTGATTTTCACATCATACCGACGTTCTATAACCTTTGCCATTTCTTTCAAAGTCTTATTGTCGAATCTCAGGTCACCAGTAGTCCAACTATCCACATTTGCCTGCGCCGAATTCCTTATTAACACCAAGCCATCACTAACGGTGTAATATACCTGGTCATTGGGCGACATTCTTTCCTTACTTCTGTCATCTAAGGTTGATACTTCTACCGAACCTTCTTTCAAAGTAATCCAACTCGGTTCATCCAAATAGGCTTTTGCATTAAATTTTGTACCCAACACCCTGATATTCAACATCGGCAATTTCACCGTAAACGGACATTTGGGATTATGTGCCACCTCAAAATAGCCCTCTCCTTCCAATGTGACCGTTCTATATTTTTCCGAGAACTTAGCCGGATAAGAAAAACGGCTCTCAGCGTTCAGCCAGACTGTTGTCCCGTCACTCAGCAATAAAGAAACCCGTTGGCCTTTCGGAACCACTACCGTATTGTATGCTTCCGGTTCCTCTTTCGTGATATAGAACAAGTTTGTCGCAAAAAGACAAACAGCAACCAACACAGCCGCATACTTCCACCATTCCCTGACGGTAAATCTCTGTATCGGTTTCTCTCTTTTCTCTATCTGCCCACTCAAGCCAAGTTGTCTGCTCAGTTGCCGATAAGCTTCATCCATACGTCCTTTATCCGAAAAACGCATTTCAGCTTTCAGTCCCCAGATTTGCTCCAGCTCAAATAAACGCTGACGGTTATCTTTCTCTTTCAACCACTCTAAAATCTCTTTTTCTTCGGTTGCAGTACAATGCTTATTGATATATCGAATTAAAATTTCGTCCTTCATTTACTTTCTTTATTGTCTTTCATTATTAAGACAATTAACCTAGAAGGAACTACGGGGTTAAAAAGAAAAAAAATGCTTTTTTTGCATTTTATTTTTTACAGACTCCAGAAAAAGCCTGCATGAAGGTATTAACGAAGCAAAAACAACAGACAGAACAATACCTCCTTCAAATCCTCTCTCAAGAATTTTGTGGCTTTCTGTACATGTTCTTCCACCGTACGGGATGAAATATGCATAGCCTCCGCTATCTCTTTATAAGTCATCTCTTTAAAGTAAGACAATTCGAAAGCCTGACGACATTTAGGAGGTAATTTAGAGATGGAAGCTTTCAACAATTTCCGGATATCACGCTCAACCACCTCATTCCACAATTCGTTGGCGTCCGATCCTGCCAGCTGAAAGGCCATGCGTTCTTCCGCCAGACGTACCTCCTCCTCATGCCCCAGCACAACAGCTTGGTGCTTCAGATAATTCAGGCAATTATTCTGTGTGCATTTATAAAGGAAAGAATGAATGGCATTGGGTATCAAAGCGGACTTCTGCTCCCAATACATGACAAAGACACTTTGTACAATATCTTCGGCAATATGTTCAGGCACAAAACGGCAAGCTACAGACATCAGACGAGGATAGAAAAGATTAAAAAGAAGACGAAACTCCGTCTCGTCTCCTTTTTGTACTTTATTTATATCTATAGAAATTGTTTGCATCTCCACATCCAATCCAAAGTTAACAGATACAAAGCTAATTTATTTTTCCAACTCCTGCAAACTTTCCATTTTCTTTGTTTCCAGGAACTCATAGATACCACAAAGATGTTCTTTTACCTTTTTATTCCCAAATTCATACACTTTCGTCACTAATCCGTCCAAAAAGTCACGATCATGAGATACAACAATCAATGTACCGTCAAAGTCCATCAAAGCTTGTTTCAGGATATCTTTGGTTTTCATATCCAAGTGATTGGTAGGCTCATCTAAAATCAACAGATTCACCGGTTCTAACAATAGTTTGATCATGGCAAGACGAGTACGTTCTCCACCACTGAGCACTTTCACCTTCTTCATGGAAGCTTCGGGGCCGCCAAACATAAATGCACCCAGCAAGTCTCGTATTTTATTACGGATCTCCCCTTTCGCCACATCATCTATCGTTTGAAAGACCGTGAGGTTCTCGTCCAACAAAGAGGCTTGATTCTGAGCAAAATAACCAATCTGCACATTGTGTCCCAGCGTCAAAGTCCCTTCATGCTCTATCTCACGCATGATACATTTTACCAAAGTAGACTTACCTTCACCATTCTTACCCACAAATGCCACCTTATCCCCTCTCTCGATGGTCAATGAGGCATTCTTGAAAACCACATGATCACCATAGGTCTTTCCTACCCCGTCCATAATGACCGGGTAATTTCCACTTCGCGGAGAAGGCGGGAATTTCAACCGCAATGCTGAGGTATCTTCTTCGTCCACCTCAACCAATTCTAATTTCTCAAGCATCTTCACACGGCTCTGCACTTGCAAAGTTTTGCTATAAGTTCCTTTGAACCGTTCTATGAAATCCTTGGTTTCCTGTATCATCTTCTGCTGCTCCTCATATTGCTTCATCTGTTGCTCGCGACGTTCTTTACGCAATATCAGATATTGGGAGTAATTCACTTTATAATCATAGATACGTCCCATCGTTACTTCAATGGTACGGGTCGTGATATTATCTACAAATTTACGGTCGTGGCTGATGACAATTACCGCTTTGGCACTATTGACCAAGAAATCCTCCAACCACTGGATGGATTCAATATCAAGATGGTTGGTGGGCTCATCCAACAATAATACATCCGGATTCTGGAGCAATAATTTAGCTAACTCAATACGCATACGCCAGCCACCGCTGAAATCACTGGTAGGGCGATTGAAGTCCTCACGCATAAAACCAAGTCCCAGCAAAGCCTTTTCCACATCTTCTTCAAAATGGGTAAGATCAATGGAATAAAACTTCTCACTCATGGCAGAAACCTTCTCGATTAACTCCATATATGAATCACTTTCATAATCGGTACGTGTTTCAAGTTCCTTATTTATGGCTTCTATTTCTGCCTCCATAGCATGAAGATGCGCGAATGCCTGAGAAGCTTCCTCGAATACAGTACGCCCATCCTCTGTCATCAGATGCTGGGGAAGATAAGCTATCACACAATCCTTAGGAGCCGACACCTTTCCACGACTAGGTTGCCGCACACCAGCCAAGATCTTTAATAAGGTAGACTTGCCCGCACCATTTTTCCCCATCAAGGCAATACGGTCTTTCTCATTTATCTGAAAAGATATGTCACTAAACAAGGTGGTACCGCCAAACTCAACGGTCAATCCATCTACTGAAATCATATTTATTCTTTTAATCAGCAAGAGGGTGCGTCAAAAAAATGATTCAAGCTACCATTTTTTTGACACCCCCTCCTACAAGTTTTATACTTTATTGTTTTTATACTTTTTACCAATATCAGCTTGCCAATATTAATATCAATAATTGGGCAGTCAGAATACGAAGGAACATGGACACCGGATACACAGTAGAATAACCTACCGCCGGAGCATTATTACCTGCTGTCTGATTAGAATACGCCAATGCGGGGGGATCTGTGTTACTACCTGCAATAAGCCCCATCAACATGAAATAATTCATCTTGTAATGCCAGCGTGCAACCGCTCCCATTATTAATAAAGGTATAACTGTAATAAGGAAACCACAACCCACATACAACAAACCATCTCCATCGACAACCGTATTCACAAAATTCGCACCAGCCTTTATCCCCACACTGGCAAGGAACAAAGCAATACCAATTTCACGCAACATCAAATTGGCACTCATAGTGGTATAAGTCACTAATTTCAATTTATATCCGAAACGACCTATCAAAATAGATACAATCAACGGACCACCAGCCAAACCCAATTTTACCGGAGTAGGAATACCTGGAAACGCAATAGGCAGACTACCAAAGAAAATACCCAGGAAAATACCCACAAAAATAGTCACGATATTAGGATGATCCAAACGTTTCAATGAGTTACCCATCAAATTGGCAACACGTTCCACCGCATCCTGAGGACCTACCACCATTACACGGTCACCTACCTGCAAGGTCAAGTTACGTGAAGCGAAAATATCCATACCTGAACGGTTGACACGGGTCACATTCACACCATACATACTACTGAAATGAAACTCACCCAATTGCTTACCATTCATTTTAGGTTGTGTAATCAAAATACGGCGGGATACCATCGGAGTATCCTGCTTTTCCCAATCCACTTCAATTTTAGGACCGATAAAAGCAATAATGGCTTCCGCATCGTCCTCTGCACAAACCACAAACAACTGATCACCAAGATGGAAGACAGTATCACGATTAGGAATACTGACATGACCGTTCTGCAATATACGCGAACAAACAAAGTCACGCCCCATGAAGTCTCTGACCTGAAGCAACGTTTTTCCTGCCAACGCCTCATTATGTACTTCCAGGTGCATCATACGAGGAGTCAGATGAGGATTTGCAGCTTCTTCTTTAGCGATATCCTCTTCCTCCTTTTTCAAATTAATCCGGCAAATGTAGCGGATAGCAATAATAGAACCAATGATACCCAGCACTCCCAACGGATAAGCGCACGCATATCCCATCGCTATCTGCGGGCCACTGTAATTCAGCTGGCTCAACGCTTCGTTGGCAGCACCCAGTCCCGGCGTGTTCGTTACGGCACCACAAAGAATACCCACCATCATAGGCAGCTCTATCCGGCCGTTCAAACCATAATACAAAGCCACAGCCACAGCAATGTTCAATGCGACAATCCCCATTGCCACTAGATTCATAGCAATCCCTCCTTTCTTAAAGGAAGAGAAAAAAGAAGGACCTACCTGAAGTCCGATACAAAACACGAACAATATCAGTCCGAAATCCTGTAAAAATGTAAGTATCTGTGTATTCCCCGTTAAGCCGAAATGTCCGCAGACAATACCGGTAAACAAAACAAAAGTAACACCTAACGATACCCCGAAAAATTTAATTTTTCCCAGCAACACTCCTACTGCAATCACAAAGGAATAAAGCAGCACGATATGCGCTATTGAGTTTTCATCAAATAATAGATTTTGTAACCAGTCCATGATATAATACTATGTTTTTATAAATTGCCGCAAAATTAATGAATTCCCCTCACTCAGCCCAACAATTTGAAAACTATTATTTCATGATTCCTATTTATTTTGCAATATCCACTTTGCAATAAGAACATCTTTTATTTTCGTCACTTAACAAAATGACAGAAACCTCTCTTTCTCCTTTATGAAAATAGCTAAAAAAAGGATTCTATTTAAAAGGTTTTAGTATATTTGCCCGTACTATTGAAAAAGTATGTGATATAATTCTTAAATATTAATACCGAATAAACTATGGCAGATAGTAAAGAGAAACTCTTTTCGGACTTCCCAGCCGTTTCTACGGAACAGTGGATGGAAAAGATTACAGCCGACTTGAAAGGCGCTGATTTTGAAAAGAAATTGGTTTGGAGAACCAACGAAGGTTTTAAAGTAAAACCATTTTATCGCCAGGAAGATCTGGAAGGTTTGAAAACAACTGAAGGACTACCCGGAGAATTCCCCTATGTAAGAGGCACGAAGAAAAACGACAATACTTGGTTCGTGCGTCAGGAAATCAAAGTAGAATGCCCTAAAGAGGCTAATGCTAAAGCACTGGATATTTTGAACAAAGGTGTTGACTCATTGGGATTCTACGTAAAGAAGAAAGACCTCAGTCCTGAATATATCGAAACATTATTGAATGATATCTGTGCGGAATGCATTGAGTTAAACTTCTCCACTTGCCAAGGACATACGGTGGAATTAGCCAAATTATTGGTTGCTTACTTCCAAAAGAAAGGATACGACCTGACCAAGTTGCAAGGCTCCGTCAACTATGACCCTATGGGTAAAATGATGGTAAAAGGCAAAGACCTTAGCAATTTCATCACTACTGCCAAAGAATTGGTAGAAGTACTGGCTCCGCTACCTAAATTCCGTTGTATCTGTGTCAATGCGATAGAACTGAACAATGCCGGATCTTATATTTCACAAGAACTGGGCTATGCATTGGCCTGGGGTAACGAATATCTGAGCAAGCTGGTAGAAGCAGGAGTTCCTGCCGCACTGGCTGCCAAGAAAATAAAATTCAATTTCGGCATCAGTTCCAACTATTTTCTGGAAATTGCCAAGTTCCGCGCAGCACGTATGTTATGGGCGGACATCGTAAAAGAATATCATCCTCAATGCAACCGCCAGCCCGAATGTCCGAACAAAGCGGAAGACGGTACTTGTCTCTGTGCCTGCAAAATGGTGGCACATGCTGAAACATCCACTTTCAACCTGACTTTGTTTGATGCACATGTAAACCTGCTCCGCACTCAAACCGAAGCGATGAGTGCCGCCTTGGCAGGAGTCAACTCCATCACCGTAACCCCGTTTGACAAGACTTACGAAACTCCGGACGACTTCTCTGAACGTATCGCCCGTAACCAACAGTTATTGCTAAAAGAAGAATGTCATTTCAACAAAGTAGTTGACCCCGCCGCGGGTTCTTACTTTATTGAAAATTTAACAATTTCTATTGCCACACAGGCATGGGAATTATTCTTGAAAGTAGAAGACGAAGGAGGAATGCTGGAAGCAGTCAAAGCAGGAAAAGTACAGGAAGCGATCAACGCAAGCAACAAGGCCCGCCACGATTCCGTTTCAAAAC
This sequence comes from Phocaeicola vulgatus ATCC 8482, assembly GCF_000012825.1. Taxonomy (GTDB): domain Bacteria; phylum Bacteroidota; class Bacteroidia; order Bacteroidales; family Bacteroidaceae; genus Phocaeicola; species Phocaeicola vulgatus. Next base: position 457,714 of record NC_009614.1, read on the forward strand.
GCAAAGAAATTCTACTGGGTACCAACCAATATCCTAACTTCAATGAAAAAGCAGGCGAAAAGGCTCCTGTAGAAGCCAAATGTTGTTGTGGAGGTAATCATGACAGCTGTGAAAAGCCGTTTGCCACATTAAACTTCGACCGTGCTGCCAGCCAGTTTGAAGCACTTCGTTTGCAGACAGAGAAATCCGGCAAACGTCCGAAAGCATTTATGCTGACTATCGGTAATCTGGCCATGCGTCAAGCACGTGCCCAATTCTCATGCAACTTCCTGGCTTGTGCCGGTTACGAAGTAATCGACAATTTGGGCTTCCCCACAGTAGAGGCCGGTGTCGAAGCAGCTATGAAAGCCGGTGCAGACATCGTAGTTATCTGTTCCAGCGATGATGAATACGCAGAATATGCTATTCCTGCATTCAAGGCATTGGACGGACGAGCTATTTTCATTGTTGCAGGTGCTCCTGCTTGTATGGAAGAGCTGAAAGCCGCAGGCATCGAAAACTTTATCCATGTACGTGTCAACGTATTGGACACATTGAAAGAATACAACGCTAAGTTAGGAATTAAGTAAGGAAGAACAATGAAACCGAATTTTAAAAATATAGATATATATGCCGGATTTCAACCTCAGAATGGTATGGAATGGCAAAAAGAAAATGGCATCACCGCCGACTGGAAAACGCCGGAACACATCAATGTGAAGCCTGTTTACACTAAAGAAGATTTGGAAGGCATGGAGCACTTGAACTATGTAGCAGGTATTCCTCCTTATCTTCGCGGCCCGTACTCCATGATGTACACTTTCCGTCCTTGGACTATCCGCCAATACGCAGGTTTCTCCACTGCCGAAGAAAGTAATGCATTCTATCGCCGTAATTTGGCATCAGGCCAGAAAGGCTTGTCTGTCGCATTCGACCTTCCGACACACCGCGGCTATGACCCCGACCATGAACGTGTAGTAGGTGACGTAGGTAAGGCAGGCGTGTCTATTTGCTCATTGGAAAATATGAAAGTTTTGTTCGATGGTATTCCTTTGAACAAGATGTCTGTTTCCATGACCATGAATGGTGCCGTACTTCCCATCATGGCATTCTATATCAATGCAGGTTTGGAACAGGGAGCCAAATTGGAAGAAATGGCCGGAACCATCCAGAATGATATCTTAAAAGAGTTTATGGTGCGTAACACTTATATTTATCCACCTGCCTTTTCCATGAAGATCATCTCTGACATATTTGAATATACCTCACAAAAAATGCCTAAGTTCAATTCTATCTCCATCTCGGGCTACCACATGCAGGAAGCAGGTGCCACAGCAGATATTGAATTGGCTTATACACTGGCTGACGGTTTGGAATATCTTCGGGCCGGAGTAGCCGCAGGTATAGACATCGATGCATTCGCTCCGCGTCTGTCATTCTTCTGGGCTATCGGCATGAATCATTTTATGGAAATAGCCAAAATGCGTGCGGCACGTATGCTGTGGGCTAAAATTGTCAAGCAGTTCAACCCGAAGAATCCGAAATCACTGGCATTGCGTACCCATTCCCAGACTTCGGGCTGGTCATTGACGGAGCAAGATCCGTTCAACAATGTAGGTCGTACTTGTATTGAAGCTATGGCAGCAGCATTGGGACACACCCAGTCACTGCACACCAACGCATTGGATGAGGCAATTGCATTGCCCACCGACTTCTCTGCACGTATCGCACGTAATACTCAGATTTATATTCAGGAAGAAACATATGTTTGCAAGAACGTGGACCCATGGGGTGGTTCTTACTATGTAGAATCTTTAACTAACGAACTGGCTCACAAGGCTTGGGAACATATTCAGGAAATTGAAAGCTTGGGCGGTATGGCGAAAGCTATCGAAACCGGAGTACCCAAAATGCGTATTGAAGAAGCTGCGGCACGTACTCAGGCCCGTATCGACTCCGGTGCCCAGACAATTGTAGGCACTAACAAATATCGTTTGGAAAAAGAGGATCCTATCGATATCCTTGAAGTAGACAATACAGCTGTACGTTTGGAACAAATTGAAAATCTGAAGCGTTTGAAAGAAGGCCGCAATCAAGCAGAAGTAGACAAAGCTTTGGCAGCCATCACCGAATGTGTAAAGACAGGTAAAGGCAATTTGCTGGAACTGGCTGTAGAGGCAGCTCATGTCCGTGCTACCTTGGGCGAGATTTCGGATGCTTGTGAAACAATTGTAGGACGTTATAAAGCAGTAATCAGAACTATATCAGGCGTGTACTCATCAGAAAGTAAAAAGGATACAGACTTCGCAAGAGCTTGCGAACTGACCGAAGAATTTGCAAAGAAGGAAGGCCGCCGTCCGCGTATCATGATTGCCAAGATGGGACAGGACGGACACGACCGTGGTGCAAAAGTAGTTGCAACAGGTTATGCCGACTGTGGTTTCGACGTAGATATGGGACCGTTGTTCCAAACTCCTGCCGAAGCTGCTCGTGACGCAGTGGAAAATGACGTTCATGTAGTAGGTGTTTCTTCATTGGCTGCCGGACACAAGACACTGATCCCGCAGATTATTGAAGAATTAAAGAAATTAGGTCGTGAAGATATTTTGGTCATCGCCGGTGGTGTTATCCCCGCTCAAGACTATGACTTCTTATACAAGGCAGGTGTTGTAGCAATCTTCGGTCCCGGAACTTCTGTTGCCAAAGCAGCTGTTCAGATTATGGACATTTTACTGGACGAAGAGGAATAAGCTTTTTCACCTGAATAGTTTATCATTTTAAACAATAGTAAAGAATCTGTTTACACTTATTTCGTGTTTACAGGTTCTTTACTTTATTCAAGACAATGGATTATAACGATAGACCAAGGATAAATTAAATCCATTTCTTCTAAATTACCAAAAAACATCAACAAAATTGATATTAGACAACCCTAGTAATACAAAAAGAAAACCAGAAAAGCTATCGGTCTTGTAAAACAAAGGTTATGTCAAGCAAAAAGGTGGTACAAAACTTTCAAGAAAAATTCTGCCCACCTCCTTTAAGAGAAAATTTATGTGTTAGAGAGAATTATCAATAGTTCTTCGTACAAAGTGAATTAAAGTCAGTTTCAATTTTAGGTATCTCCCACACCCAACCTTGTGCATCTTTATCCTTTTCAAGAAAAGTACAGAAAGCTATATCAAAATTTGATCCACGCTTAATAGACATATGCAAACGTTTCAAATCATAAAAAACGAAAACCTTCACCCCACAATTCCACCCGGCGACTATTCATAATTTCCTCTGCCAAAGCATCACCGATATTTCCTTTTGAAACATAAGAGGGATCGCGGGTTATCTGGAATTTAGTAAACACAGCCTGCGCCTCACTATCTTTTCCTGCACGAGCCAATGCTTCGGCCTGGGTGAGATACATTTCTGCCAAACGCATAAATGCGACATCACCTACAGCATCGGCTGTAGAACGGGCAGTAAACTTACGGTTTTGATAAGCATTCTTTGCATAACTTGATGATGGAACAGATGCTTCCCCTGTCGGATCCCACCACGCACGCCGTAAGTCTGTTTCAGACATCGTTTCATAAGCATCCACATTTATGCACTTCACTCCCTGACGAATGGCACTGGAGTTAAAGTTCCATGACATATATGCATAATAAGAATAAAAATAGACAGTCTTATCATCGGGAGTCATTGCAGCATACATCGCTTCTTTAGTGTCCGTCGTGATATTGGCAAACCCACAATTCAACTGACTGCCAGTCATCAACCGGTGACCACCAGCTTCAGCTAAAGAAACAGACTTCCCTGCATAAACCGCCGCATTATTATAATCTTGCATGGCCAGTGCTACACGTGCCTTCAATCCCCATGCCACCATCTCGCTATAATGATTGACATCATTTACTTTTATTCCACTCAAAAGTATACAAGCCTCATCCAAATCATTATTGATTTTAGCATAAACATCTTCTACGGAATTACGTGCCTGCTCTTCGGCCACAGCTTTTTCACGATAAGGAATTCCATCCTGTGTATTATCCTTGCCGGCTTCATAACGTTTTGCATAAAGCTGGACCAAATTAAAATGAGCCCAAGCACGGATACATAAGGCTTCTCCCTTTATCTGGTCAAACAATTCCTGGCTAGTTATTTCAACTTCCTCCAAACCCGCCAAAATTTTATTGGCATTCAGAATCCATTGATAATAAATCTGCCAGAACTTATAATTATAACCATTCGTTTCATTCATATTGCATTGCCATCCTAAATAGGCCGCCTTCATCCATGTATTTGTCTGCCAATTCATATCATCAGCCTCTGCATCACGTGACATCATAAAACCGGGTTCACCGCCCAGACACTGATATCCGCTTTCCTGAGAAACCATCTCTTTATGAATTCCGTTCAATGCTATATAAAGATTGTCCAACGAGGTGTTTATTGTCGTTTCTGAAACAGAGGTAGACGGAATGGTATCCAGATAATCACCGGCACAACCGGATAGAGACATTACTCCCACTGTCGCTAATCCTAATGTTATATTTTTAATTGATCGCATAATTCTTTTATTTTTAGAATGAAACATTAAGCCCTAACGTGATATTACGGGACGGCATATACTCATTATAAGTCACACCGGAATAGTTGGCCATCGGGTTCAATCCCTGACGGGCTTTCAACATGAACAAGTTTTCCGCAGTCAGATTCAAACGGGCACTCTTAAGCATCACTTTGCTCAACCAAGTTTTTGGGAGCTGATAGCCAATAGTGACAGATCTTAAATTAAGATAATCCGAGCTGGTAAGCCAACGAGTTGAATAAGACTGACCAATATTCGTGGTATGAGCCGCACTATTGTCTATACGGGGAACCTCAGTAATATCCCCTGCCTGTTTCCATGCTTTTAACAAATCCGGACTTTGTGCATAACCAAATTCAGTCATACTCATCATGGTAGCATAATTAGTATCCAGAATCTGACCGCCCAACTGGTAAGAGAATACAGCAGCCAAATCAAAGTTCTTATAACTAACTCTGACATTAAACCCACCATACACATCAGGAATAGAAGAACCGCTGAAGTCGTATTTAGCATAAGTATACGAATTGGTCAATTCCTTACCATCAATAGTCACTACTGTTTTTTTATACTCGTCAAACTGGCTCTGCGTAATGTTTCCATCCCCTGTTCCGATATTCCCTTGATTATATTTACTTACATCAGCCACATATAAACCATCACCGGTCTGAGGGTCTACCCCATGCCATTGACGAAGCCAGAATTCATAAATGGACTTTCCTTCCAACCACTTTTTAGAGCCACTGATATATCCATTTTCTTTCATTGTAGCCGGCAGGTTCTTGATCTTATTCTTCACAAAAGTAGCATTGGCCCCAACTGATACACTCCAGTCTTTATTTTTAAATGCATTATAATCCAACTCTATTTCCACTCCTGAATTAGTAACCTTACCGATATTCTGTATAATGGATGTTACTCCGACAGAAGCAGGCTGGGAAACATCAAACAACAAATCCTTGGAATCTTTCTTAAAATATTCAATAGTACCCGTCAAACGGTCAAACAAGCCAAATTCAAGAGCAATATCCGTAGATATCTGTGTTTCCCATTTCAATGAGGGATTGGCTATCACCGTGAAGTAGGCTCCAGCTTCTGAGCCATTCTTATATCCCAAACCATATAAGGTCTGATAAGGATAATAATCAGGATCACCATCACTATCCAATATATTATCATTACCTGTTTCACCGTAAGAAGCACGTAATTTCAAGTTATTCACCCATTTCACATCCTTCATAAATGCCTCTTCACTAATTCTCCAGCCTACTCCGAACGACCAGAAATTCCCCCATCGGTTCTCTTTTGCAAAACGCGAGGAACCATCATGGCGATAAGAAAGTGAAGCGTAGTATTTATGCGCATAATCATAATTGATACGGCCAAAGTAACCTTCCTTTTTATAGGTGTTCGTATAGGAGCTAAGTGAACTGATATTTACGAAATTACCAAATTCATACATGCCCGAAACTGTTTCCTGGGTCTTCATGCCATATAAATACTCATACTTATAAGAATAGTTTTCATGTCCCAAAAGAACGTCAAAGTTATGATTTCCGATAGACTTGCTATAAGTTATCAATTGATTGAAGGTCTGAGTCAGCGTTCGGGTAGACATTTGGTTCAAACGACCCGGTCCGGCAGTGCCATCGCCCACATAAGGATTTTCATAGACTTTACGACGATAATCAATATTATTGATAGAGTAATTGGCTGTAAGGTTCAACCCTTCAACCGGAGTCAAAGTGAGATAAGTATGTCCAGTCTGATTAACACGCACCAGTTCACGTTGATTGAACTCTGTTTCAGCTATCGCATCACGTCCATTATTCGACAAGCGAGTTCCTTCATAATCATAAATATATTCACCCGGATCAGTAGTTGCCTTACCATTAGCATCCAAATAAGCACCGGTTTCCAAATCATGTTTATGAACGGGATATATAGGAGCCATGGTACGAATAAAACGGGTAAGGTTACTATATGAACTTAGGTCATGTTAATAATTGAATTATAGGGAATTAATAAGACTCAAAACATATTGTAACACTTTTACATACCTCACATATTCTCAGACAAAATGAAGTTCCTTGGGGAGAGTTACAATTTACCTTTGTCTACAATCAGCAAGGGCCACGCCGAAATTCGACGAAGCCCATTCCTAAAATACTCCATTTACCCATCCTTACTCCCCAAAGACAAGTACAATATTTATTCTTCTATCAACTCATACTTTCCTTCCGGGAACCAGCGTTCCAATATATTATCCACTTCTGATTCAATCTCAGGAGTCACATAGCGGCACACCTTTTTATAAGCATAAACCAAAGATACCGCTTCATCAATCCAGCCGATAATTGGTAACCGCTTAGCCGAAATCAAATCGATCGGCAATACCAGATACGAAAGTGCCGCCACAATCAACATCTTATCCGAAGAAGGAGTTTCGGGGCTTCGCAATACATAATATAATAGAAGTACAGGACGAGCAGTCGTTCTACCGGTGACCTTTGCGTAATCCGTAATTTTCTCCCACAGGAGTTCATAATCAATCAAGTTTTTTTTCATTTTCATATATGATTTTGTTAAGGGTAATATATCTATTATTCCGGTAAATTTATGAACTTAACTTCGTAAGCCAAGCAACTTATGTTCGTGAGTCAAGTTACTTAACTTACTTGCCCCATGAACTTAAGTTCATTCAAATGATTATCTTGTTTATTTTCCGGTACTCATCACTCCGGAATCGTTATCACTATTATTCACCCTCCGTTGACCTGTCTTAAACTTACGGCCAAACGAGAAATTATAAGAAACACTTGCCAAAAACATTTGCGAGCTCTCCTTCACATAATTCGTTTTTTTATAAGAAGCATATTTATTCCAGTTCTCAGTCTGTTGCTTATAATTATCCGTAAACGGATTGAAAGCGCCCAACCCCACACGCAAATTCTTATGCGTGTAATACATCACCAATACCTGAATATTCTCTCCCCCCGACAAGGTTTCCCCCCAGAAATTATTCCAGTTAGTATTCATCTGCCAGTAAAGAGAGAACTGCTTGTAATTAAAGGATGCTTCAGCATTACAATACCAGTTTGTATAAGTATGAGAATATGTATTACCATGACTCATATAATGGTTTACTCCACCGGTAAACGAGAACTGTAGCATATCCTTAATAGGACCGACACGCAAAGTCAGACGCCCCGATAATTTCTGCCAATCCTTTTGATTGTCCCATGTCTGTACAATCTTGTCACCGTCCTGATACTTCTCGTCCATAATGGCATTCGGCTGATAATCATACGCTCCCCAAAGATTAGAATAAAATATACCTTTCTGCCATTCGTATGTCAACTCTGTGTGATAACGCAAATAGGCTTTCAAGTTCGGATTGCCTCGTCTGATTTGCAACGAATCCACAATCTGTTCTACAGCACTTAAATCCCCCAATGACGGCGAAGCATTACTGATATCGGATTTCCAACGAACAAATGAATTTCCCGGTAATGCATAATGCAGTACCAAACGGGGATTAAAACTATAATTCTCATACGAATCATCACCACTTTGTTTATAATAAGAACGAGTAACGCCTACCCCCAATCTGTAGTCCAATTTTTTCACCTTTCCTCTATATTCACCATAAACATATGTATCCCCTTGATTCATATCCGTTTCATAATAATGACCGTTACGGTATTCATTATTGGCAAAAGACTGAGTATGGCGCAAACCGAAACTCAAGGAATTTCCTTTAGAAAATTGCTTCTCATAAACAGCCTCCCCAATCAGAGAATATTTATCTCCCAATACATTATTATTAATATCAGTCAACAACTCATCCTGCAAACTTTCTTGATACAAACGGCGTGATTTTTCCTTATTATAAGTACCGACCACATTGAATACCAAAAGTTGCTTATTTTTCAATCCCTGTTGATAATAAAGATCCAACGAAGGACGAGACCAACTTTCTTTAGTACGGTCTATCATATCCACCTTATCATCAGAATCGGCAATATTAGTCAATACTCCTTGATAATTCCAATGCGGCTGGCTATTACTTCTCAAACGAAAAGTAGCACTGAACAATGAATTTTCGGTCTGCTGCAAATTATAATTCATACTTAAATTATTCATAAACATAGATCCGTGCCCCGGTTCACCTTCTTCTATACGATGTAATGTCGTTCCGTCCGCCAAATGGAATTCCTCTTCATTATCCCGGTACATACCATAGAAATCGCGAGGTCCCATGTAATACGAAACGCCAAACTCCGACTTCTTATGGTTCACTTTTCCAAAAACATTATATTCTCCCCACATGGCATTCATCCCCTGAGACAAATCCACTCCAAAGTTTCCCCCCGTTTCCGGACGGCGGACAATATAATCAAGCACTACCTCAGCATTACCATAACGCAAACCTGGATTGTCATGATACTCTATTCGAATAATGTCTGATGGCTGTAATGCCTTAATCTCTTCAACTTCTGCTTTCGCTCCATTAATACGAAGCTGAAGTTCTCCTCCCCCTAACACTCCTATCTCATTATTCATGGGGTTTATCTGAATACGGGGAAGCATCATCTGTTGCAACAGATTGACTCCATTTGTCGAAACCTTCATTTGCCGTTCAGAAGGAAAAATCAACTTACGATCCGAATGACTGATCTGTCCGGAAGCACTAACTGTTACACCTTCCATAGCCACAGCATCATCTTCCAACAAAATTTCCCCTAAATTTATATTCTGTTTAATTCCGTCTAATACAATGAATTGCGTACGATACCCCACACAGGATAGTGCCAATAAATAATTGCCTGCATAAACCTTATTCAGCAAGAAATCGCCTTTACCATTCGTAGTAGTCCCTCCAACAAAAACCGAATCTGCTGTTTGTAAAACTACATTAACATATTCTGCTGCCTTTTTGCTTGTCGCGTCTTTCACAGTGCCCTTTATAATTATTTGTTGGGCAAAAACTCCTTGTACCATACTGACTACCAGTATAGCTATCATTACTATTTTTCTCATTTTAAATATTATGATTTTATTCTTTTTACAAGATGGCCTGTCCTGCTTAAAAGTTATTGTTTTACTGTTTAGACGCTAGAAGCTGAAAAAAAGTTGCACTTCCCTAAACTTTTTGCTTAAAAAAAGGTTATATTTGCAGAAAACCTGTTTCAATAATGAAAAAAATTCTTCTAACATTAGCACTTGCCTTTTGTTGTGCTGCAGGGCAAGGACAAACTACAGCCAAACCGGCAGATGTCAATATTCAAGAGTTAAATACAAAGTGGGCAAAATTCACTCAGTATGCCGAACAAAAGCAAATAAATAAAGCGGTAGAAGAGGGAATACGGATAAGTACGCTCTTTACTCAAAACAGGCAATATAAAGAAGCCTTTGCCACTTGCCGACAAATGGATGCATTGATTTATTATAATGAGCAAGAAAAAAAATCACCCGAATACAAATTACGTTTCATGGTGGGTAAAGAACGCCTGCGTATGTATACGAATCTAAAAAATACAGAACAATGCAAGATACTATTGAAACAACTTCATTCCTATACAGACCAATTAAAATCAGACTCTTTACAAGAAGAGCTTCTAATGACGGAAGCCAATTATTATCAAACTTTCGGTATGACAGACAAAAGCTTGGAATGTTACAACATCTTATTCCAAAAGCGCTCTGCCGGTAAAGACGAAAAAGGAATAGACCAATGCTATAAAGACATGTTGGGATATGCCGAACAGAATAATAATGCCCCATTGGCTATTGCAATGAGAAAACTTTATACTTCATGGCAAGATTCCATAAAAGCAGTAAAAACAGCCAATGAACTAAACACACTGCAACAAAAATATGAAACCAGCCAAAAGACTTTGCAGGAAAAAGAAGACAAGATTACCACAAATCTAATTATTATCATTGCACTATGTGTGTTATCCGCCATATTGGCTGCCGGATTATTATTCTTAGCTACCCTGTTATTTAAACATATCCGCCAAGTAAAGAAATTGAAACATAGCCTGCAGATAGCGAATGAAAACAATGAGCAGAAGTCTAAATTTATCGGTAATATCAGCGCCCAAATTGAACCAAGTCTGAATACAATAGATGAAGCAACAAAGGAAACAATATCCACCCCAATATTACATGAAAACATCAAGGCACTGAAAGAATTAATGACAGCTATCCAAACGTATATTTCATTGGAAGAAACACGTGAAGAACATTATCCGCTAAAGGAACTGAACATAAATACATTGTGTGAAAGTATTATGGAAAAAGCGAAAATAAACTTCAAATCCGGAGTAGAAGCAGTGGTAAATGTTCCACGTGTAAATATTAAGACAAATGCAGAAGAATTGGAACGTATATTAAACCATTTATTGAACAATGCGGCAGAATATACGAAAAGTGGTAAGATTTCACTGGAATTCAAAAAACGAAGCGCCCATACACATCAATTCATACTAACCGATACGGGAACGGGAATTCCGGTTGAAGCACGTGAAAAACTGTTCAAGCCATTTGCAGAAATACGCGATTTAACGCAAGGAAACGGACTAGGGTTGCCTACTTGCAGCCTTATCGCTTATAAATTAAATGGTACACTGACTTTGGACACTGATTATAAAAAAGGAACTCGGTTTATACTGGAACTTCATGTATAATAGTGTACATTCTCACATATTAACACGGATTATTCATTTTGACAATCAATAAATTTGATGTAATCCATGTTAATATGTGATGATTCCTGTACCTCTCCGCTAGTGAGATTATAAATAATTAATGAGAAGAAAGAGACAACACATCCAATCCTGAAGGAATTTGGAATACCCTTAATCCAAATTCGGGAAGAACAGCCAACAAATGGTCAAAAACCTCTGCTTGCAAACGTTCGTATGGAATCCAGTCTTTATTGGCTGAGAAGAAATAAAGTTCTATGGGTAATCCTTGCGGCGTAGGTTGTAATTGACGCACCATCAAAATCAATTCTGTATTCACCCGAGGATTATGACGCAAATAATATTCCATATAGTGACGAAATACATAAAGATTCACCTCCTCCTTTCCTGTCTTTTCAAAGCCTGACATCCAGACTTGTTTTTCAAATTTTTTCATTTGTTCCGGTGTACAGAAACGGACCGTATTCATATCTATATTAATAGAACGTTTCACTCTGCGTCCACCACTTTCCCTCATGCCACGCCAATTCTGAAACGAATCACTGACCAATGCATAAGGTGGGACTGTAGTTATAGTATTATCCCAATTGCGTACCTTTACAGTGGTAAGAGTCACTTCTATTACTGTACCGTCCGCTCCGTATTTCGGCATGGTAATCCAATCTCCCGGACGGAGCATATCATTGGCAGAAAGCTGGACTCCGGCTACCAGCCCCATAATCGTATCTTTGAAAACCAACATCAAGATAGCTGCAGAAGCGCCCAATCCGGTAAGAATATTCACAGGATCTTTATCAATCAAGGTACTGACTATAATGATCACCCCTACACAAATCACAATCAGTTTTATCATCTGATATACCCCTTTCAGAGGATGATTCTTTAGTTTCTCATGTTCGCTTGAAATGGTATAGAGAGAAGTCAGAAAAGAACAAATCAACTTCATGGCTACAGCCGTGATATACACCCAACATAGCTTCAGAATGAATGTCAAAGTCACAGGTTCATGCGGAAAAGCAAAAGGAAGCAATACATACAATATAATAGGTGGAATAAGATGACACATATTATCTAATACAGCATCATTGAATAAATAATCATCCCAAGTAGCCTGAGTCCTTGCCGTCAGTTTCTTTATAGTAGGAACTACTATTTTTCTACAAAAATAATCTGCCACAAAAGCAATGATCAGAATCCCTGCTATAATGACAATACGCTGGGTTATACCCAGGCTTTCCTTATGCACACCCATCTGTTGCAATAAGTTAGTAAGATCGTTGTTTATTGTATCCATATTTCCATGTGTTTGTCGCAAAGATACACAAATTCACCACAGATAACGCAAATCCATACAGTTTTTAAATCGAGTTGTCCGTATAAATCTGACCAATCTGTGGTGAAACCAAACAATTATTTTTTCTTAGTCAGCCATTTTTCCTGAATATGCTGCATCACTTCATACCAGTTAGGAATATAAATGGTAGCAAAAATTGTATTCACAGCCATACCGAACACCACTGCCGCACCCAGTGCCACACGGCTGCCTGCACCGGCTCCTGTGGCAAACAACAACGGCATCACACCCAGCACGAAGGTAAATGAAGTCATCAGGATAGGACGCAAGCGCACATGCCCTGCCTCGTATGCCGCCTCACGGATAGGATTGCCGGCCTTACGGTAATCACGGGCGAACTCCACAATCAAGATACCATTCTTCGCAGACAAGGCTATCAGCAGAATAATACCGATCTGGGTATAGATACTCACCGGAACCCCCATCACCCAGCAGCCCAACATCGCTCCCAAAATAGCAACCGGAAGCCCCATCACGGCAGCCACTGGACTTGTCCAGCTTTCATACTGTGCCGCCAGTACCAAATAGGCTACCAACAAGGCCATGATTAAAATAATTGTAGTAGTATTACCTGCCTGAGTTTCCTGATAGGCAACAGAGGTCCATTCATATCCAAACTCACCACCTAGCTGATTTTTAATCAAACTCCCCATAGCCTCTATCGCCTGTCCGGAACTACTGCCCGCAGCCGGCGTACAAGTGATGGAAGCAGCCGAATACATATTATACCGGTTTATCTGGTCCATCCCCAGTTTTTGTTCTATCTGCGTAAAACTGCTGAAAGGCACCATCTCTCCCTTCGAATTGACCACACTCAGTTTTAACACATCATCAATCACTTTTTGGGCTTGTTCGCCAGCCTCCAATTTCACTTGGTAGATACGGCCGAATTCCACAAAATCATTTACATAAGCCTGCCCCATGTAATACCCTAATGTAGAAAAGACCTGATTCAACTGCAAACCCATCAACTGAACTTTATCCCGGTCTATATTCAAAAAATATTGAGGTACATCCGCTTGATACATACTGCTCATGGAAGCGACAGCCGGTTCATTATGATAATTAGCCAATAAAGCCTCAACCGCCTTTTGCAGTTCTTCCGGACCCAAAGACTTACGATCCTCCAGTTCGAGTTGTAAACCACCCGTATTGCCCATACCTGGAATAGCAGGAGGAATAATACCAAAGACTTGGGCTTCCTGTATCATGGCATATGCCTGTCCGTTAAAACGATTGACCACCGCTTGAGCGGTATGCTCTTTACCCGCACGCTCTTTCCAATTCTTCAGCACCACAAAATAGGTAGCCGCATTAGGCAACTGACCACCTCCCATGATACTGAATCCGTTTACGCCCAAATAAGTCTTCACTTCGGGATACTCTGACAAAATAGCATCAATCTGCTTACCCACCATCTGTGTACGCTCTAAAGAAGAAGCTGCCGGAAGCTGAATGGCAATCATAAAATATCCGTCATCTTCTTCAGGAATAAAGGTGCTGGGCCATTTTACAAACATCAGAATAGCAATGACTGAGATTACGATATAAGAACCGATAGCAATGACCGGCCGTGCCAACAACCATTTTACCGAAGCGTCATAAACCCGCTGCATCCAGTCATTCATCTTGTCAAACCAGAGGAACAAACGCGCTTTATGCGTCGGGGTGGGACGGAGCAACAGAGCGCAGACTGCCGGAGTCAAGGTCAATGAGTTGAAACCACTTATCACTGTAGAAGCCGCGATGGTCAAAGCAAACTGTTTATAAAGCTGCCCGGAAATACCGCTAATCAGCGTAGTAGGAATAAATACGGCAAGCAGTACCAGCACCACTCCGACAATAGGTCCGGTAATCTCCCCCATAGCCTGCTCGGTAGCGGCACGGGCGTCCAGCTTCCCTTCATCCAGAATACGGGTGGCATTTTCAGTCACCACTATGGCATCATCCACTACAATAGCTATAGCCAATATCAAGCCGAACAGTGTCAATGTATTGATGGAAAAGCCTAAAGCAGCCATTACCGCCAATGTTCCGATAAGGGACACAGGGATAGTAAGACAGGGGATAAGAACCGCCCGCCAGCTTTGCAGGAAAAAAAAGATAACCAGCACCACCAGAATAATCGCTTCCACAAAGGTCTTCATCACTTCATCAATGGAGTCGTGTACCACATCGGTAGTATCCAACGTCACATTGTATTTCACCCCGGCCGGAAATGTTTCAGCCAGTTCCGCCATACGGGCACGGACGTGTTTAGAAACATCCAGCGAATTACTTCCCGGCAACTGGTAAACAGCAATAGCAGCCGTAGGTTGCCCTTTCAAGCGGGAAACAACTCCATACCCGGCACTGCCCAACTCAATTTTTGCAACATCTTTCAGACGGAGCACTTTTCCCTGGTCTTCCACTCTCAATATGATGTCGCCGAACTCTTCGGGAGTAGAAAGACGTCCTTTTACATTCAGCGTATATTGAAAATCATTATCGGCCGAACTGCCGATGGGTTGTCCCACATAACCGGCAGACACTTCCATATTCTGACTTTGAATGGCAGCATAAACCTGCTGCGGGGTAATATTGCGGATACGCATGGTTTCAGGATTCAGCCATACGCGCATGGAATAATCACCGGCTCCCATGACATCCACCGCTCCTACCCCTGGTACACGTGTCAACTGGTCTACCAGATTCAAATTGGCATAATTGGTCAGATAAAGGCCATCATAAATACTGTCACCACTCAGTGTAAGCATCATCACAATATTGGATGACTGCTTCTGCACCGTCACTCCCTGTACCTTCACAGCTTCGGGTAAAGAATTCAATGCTACACTGACACGGTTTTGTACCATCACAGTTGCCATATCGATATCCGTTCCCACTTCGAAAGTCACTGTCAGCGAATAAGCGCCCGATGCAGAGGAATTGGAACTCATATACAACATTCCGTCCACACCGTTTACCTGCTGTTCAATGGGGATACCGACAGTTTGAGCTACAGTTTCAGCATTGGCACCCGGATATACCGCACTGACTTGCACGGTAGGAGGCGTAATATCGGGATATTGCGCCACGGGCAATATATTCAGGGTTACAAGTCCGGCCACCACGAATAACAAAGCCAGCACCGTGGCAAATATAGGCCGTTCTATGAAAAATTTTGAAAACATAAGGCTATTGAAGTTTATTGGTTTGTTCTATCGGTTTAATTTTCATGCCTTGACGCACTTTCAACAATGCCTTGGTGACATAACGTTCGGAAGGTGACAAGCCACTTTTTACAACACGCATATTATGATCCGCCAACTGCCCGACTTCAATATGCCGATAATTCACTATATCACTGTCATTCACTACATACAAATATTTACCCAACTGGTCTGTTCCGATAGAAGCATCATTAACCAACACTGCATTCCGCGCTTCACCGTATGGTAAGGTGACACTGACAAATAATCCGGGACGAAGCATCCCGTCAGGGTTATCCAATTCCGCACGCAAACGGAGAGTACCTGTAGTTAATGTCACATTGGGAGAAAGATAATCCAGTTTCGCTTTCCATGACTGTGCCCCGTCAGTTCCCAAACGCAAGGTTACAAAATGAGTTTCCGCAGGAATCTTGCTGGCAGCCTCCTGGGCCAGCTCGTATGTCAGATATTGGTTATCTGCAATATTAAAATAGGAATACATACGGTTATCCTTATAAACAGTAGCCAATTTAACCGGTTGCAAAGCACCACCAATATACGCCCCGACAGAATAAGCCGAAACATCAACCACTCCGTCACAAGGAGCCTTGACATAGCAATAACTCAAGTTGGTACGCGCAGTTTTCAAAGCTGCTTCAGCATTACTTACGGCAGCCTCACAAGCCGCCACATGACTTTCCGCCTGTAAATATTGTATACGGCTCACCGCATCACTTTTTATCGCTTCTTTCATACGTTGATAACTACTGACAGCATATTCAAGATTGGCTTTAGCCGTTTTTAATTCAGCTTCCGCTTGTTTCACTGAATTTTCATAAAGTGTCGGTTCTATAACGAACAATACCTGTCCCTGACGTACCCGGGAACCAGGTGCAAAATTCTTGGATTGTAAAGTTCCATTTACTCGTCCCACCAAATCTACAGTAGATTCCGCTTCCAGATAACCGGGATAATCTTTGGTCAGCGTCACATTTTCCACCAAAGGTTTCGCAACATCTACAGGCAATGCCTGCATTTCTGTCTGAGAAGGTTTATTTTTATCGCAGGCGGTCAACACACATACCGTCCATGCGAAAGCTATCATTATTTTTTTCATATCTTGGGTTAGGTTTTTATTATTTCTATAGTTCAACAGCTTTTCCGTCGCAGCCTACCAGCCTCCTCCCAATGCCTGATACATCTGGATCAGACAAAGCAATGAATATCCCTGTGCCTGCACCAATGAATTCTCGTATGACAGTAACGAACGCTGTGCATCCAATACATTTTGGAAAGGGCTCAGCCCCTGTTTGTATAAGTCCAATGAAAGTTTAAATGCCTCTTTCCCCTGATTCAACATCTCACGACATGCTACAATCTGTTTGATGGAATTCTTATAACTACTCATGGCATTATCCACCTCCTGCACCGCTGTAAGAACCGTAGTATTGAACTGATTGATTGTTTCATCCAGTTGTGCACGCTGCAAGCGTACATTATTCGCACGCTGGCCACCATTAAAAATCGTCCAGCTCATAGAGGGAGCGATACTCCATGTCATACTGCTACGTCTAGTAAAATCTTTCATATCATGTGAAGCATAGCCGAAGGAACCGTTCAGAAAAAATGAGGGAAGCCAATCGGTCTTGGAAGCTCCCAACAAGGCTGCTTGTGCATTGACTTGACGTTCGGCAACCCGTACATCGGGACGTCGTAAAAGTAATTGTCCGGGAAGACCGACCCCTACCGGCTCTATATAATCGGGTAACGGTTTTCCCGTTTCCAGTGCAGCCGTCACATCCTGAGGATAAAGCCCGAGCAATACAGCCAACGCATTCATATATTGAATAATACCGGATTCTGTAGCAGGAATAGAAGCCAATGTACTATAATAAACCGATTTAGCCTGAGCCACATCCAGTTTGGAAGCCAGTCCGGTATTATAACGCACTTCAGTTATATCCACCACCGCCTTTTGAGATAAAGCATTGCGCTGTAACACACTAAGTTCCTGTTGGGCCTCACGCAAATTAAAATAGGCTGACGCCACTTCTGCACAAAGACTTACCATCGTCGCATTGTACTCTTCACGACTTGCCGCAAAATTTTCTTTCTGCGCTTTCACCCGTTGGCGGATGGAACCGAACACATCCACCTGCCAGTTCATATTAACCGTTGCATCATAATACCCTACTCTGGATTGAGGCTGTCCCGTACCGGTATTGCCACTAGTCTGTTGGCGGTTCCACCCGGCATCCAATGACAAAGCCGGATAATAGCCTCCTCTGGCTATCCTCAGATTCGCTTTCGCCATATCTATACGATTCAAGGCTGTAAGGACAGACGGATTCTGCCTGACAGCCACATGAATCAATGAATCCAGTGTGGCATCCTGAAATACAGTCCACCAATGGTCATCCACCGGAAGCAGTTGTTGAAACATCGCATCCTCTTCTTGCCAATGTTCCGGCAAGGGTACATTCAATAATTTTTCGGCCCGCTGCTGGGCATTCAGTGCCAAAGGAATGATTAAAAGGAGCCATACTCCCCATCTACGTATTTTCCTCATAAGTTTATCACATTAAAAAACATTAGGAAAACACATGAAACAACGTTTTGTTTAACCCTTTGACTTTCAAAAACAAGACAGCCTCTCCTTCTGAGAAGAAAAGGCTGCACCATACAATATGAAAAGAGAAGTTATTTCCCAAACATATTATTTATTAATGACATAGAACCGGTCAGCATACTTCCCAAGACATCCTGGTTGAATGCAATGGAATAGTTTCCGGGAGATAACTGTATATCCATTTGTACGATACCGTTTTTGCCGATTTTCTTCAATTCTTTAGCCTTTATATTATAATAGGCAAAACGGCGGAAACTTTGATACACATCACTCATCTCCACATCTACATGCTGCAATACAGAAGCGCCGCCTGCTACCGTAGGCAGTTCTAATGCCTTTCCATTATCCAACGTCAGGACACACTTACTGTCATTAGGAATTTCCACCTCATGCCCCGACCCGATAGTAACAGCCAGCGAATAACGTATGGTACTTTTATACTGAAATCCAGCGAGTGCCACATATACGTCCATATTATTGGAAACACCCAGATTCATACCCTCGCATACCACTGTACGCACTCCGGTCTGGTTGGTTTCATCATAAATTACCTTTTGTGCCATAGCTCCTATACCCAGAAGCAAAAAGGCGAATAAAAACAATACTTTCTTCATAATTCTTCAGTTATTATTTCATCATACAACAAAAACAAACTCATAATGATGACAATATTAACAAAAACTTTTCATACAACATATATCACAACGCATCATTTATACGTTTTTATCCGAACAAGCATAGAACTATAACCTTTCGCATCTCTTATTTCAATCTACTCTACCGATTCGATTCCAACGAATTGAATTTTGCTCTTCATCTTTTGAAAACCAAATCCATTGTACTACACCCACAATGAAATCATCAGGCACCAATCCCCAATGTCGTGAATCCAATGAATGGTGTATATTGTCTCCCAGCATAAAATAATAATCATGCTTAAACTGATAATTTGTGAAACGATGATTTCCTATAAAATATGCGCTATCTTTATAATCTATTTTCTGTTTAGTCTCCCATTCCATAACACTTCCATATTGGGTAGCAGTCAAACTATTTATCGGGATTTGATCACCTTTGCAAGGTATATAAAGAGGACCGAATTTTTCAGCAGTCCATCCTAACAGGTCATAGTAATTATGATCAAAAGAAAACGTAAGGCTATCCTCGACTAAGGCAGATAATGTAGGCAGGATAATTGCCACAGTGTCACCCGGAAGCCCCACACATCGTTTGGCATAATATTGCATGACATCAAAATGTATTCGATTCTTATATTGCCCGACTGGTGAATTAAAAATGAGAATATCATTTTTTCTTATCCGTCGTATTCCCGGAATACGTTTTATTGATATATGCTTGTTTTTTACCGCATTAAAAACATTAAATATCCTGCCGCCTGCTATCCATTTATTCACTATTACATAGTCACCTTTTATCAGAGTAGGATGCATGGATGCAGTAGGAATCCTGAACGAAGAAAAGGTCGTGATTTGTAACAGCAACCATATCAGAGCAAGTACACAACCATAAAATACAAAGTTTATTAAACGGTCTATCCATTTATTCTTTTCTTTTACCCTCTGGTTCATTCATCACCCTCCACCTCCGGCTTATTATTACAATCACGCAACTGTCCCATATACATCTCTTTTATCCGAGGATGATGCATAGGATTTCCTACTAATATCACTTTATTAGTATTGTCAAGCAAGAATGTCCTAAATTTATCATTCAGTGGAAACTTATTCAGTTTATTAAAGGTATCTTTCAGATCTATACATACAGGATAAATAAAATCTTCTGACTGTAATGTCATTATTAGTTCCTTCCTATTTCTAGGGTGGAAGAAAAAATAAAAGGATACATTCCTAGATGTGACAGAGTCTACCTCCGCTATAAAATTTATCCATTCCAATAATTGCAATTTGCAACTAAGGCATCCTAATGAGTCTACATAAGTTACAATTTTATAATATGTTGAAGCATAAGGAAACTTATCTAATGTGTCTTTGCCTTATATGGTAAAGACAGCTCTATCATGAAAGAGAATTTCTTTTCGAGTCCATTCTTTCATCAAAAAAGTCAACTGCTCCTTTTCTGTCCTTTTACACGAGAAGAAACAAAATACCCCAAAAGCCAACAACACATAAAGCAGGATTTTCATAATTTTGCTTTCAGGATATCATCCATCTCAAATATTTCAACATTACATTCCGATTCGCAATTTAACAAGTACAACTGAGGGGTATATTGAGAAAGAAGCACACTCATGCTTTGGTGTTCCAATGCGTACTTGCCTACCAGTTCACCATCGATGGAAAAACCCAGCAAAGTTTTAGGTGTACAGGCTGAATAGTTTTCAAAGGCTTTATAGCATAACTCACCACTATAAGTCACAAAAACATATTTATCATTGGCTGTCAATCCATAAAATCCATCCAAGTTATTCTTCTTTCTTGCAAGATTTGCTTCATAGACATTGCAAACAGGCTCAACAAGCATTTTTTCCCACTTCAAAGTAACATCTTCCTCATCCGATATATCATACCGACAAAGATAACCAAAAAATCTAGATGCAAAATAAAAGCTGTTTTTGTATGAAACCATCTCCCCCTGCAACTGCATAAAATCATTTGCTTCAGTAGTCATTCCCCGCACCGGATGATTACCGAAACGCTTTATTTCTTTAAAATCCCTATCAAAGAGAATGAAAAACTCCTTACCCCCAGACAAAGTCGTCGCCACACTATAACCATTGGACAGTCGACAGAAACGGGTTGTAAAACAACCATCTTTTACTTTAATTTTTTCACTTCCTACATAACGGTAGTCAGCACCCTTTTCCTCCCGTGCATACAATAGGACAGTAGAAGGCAAATTAACAAAATATAAAGTATCGTCCCCCTCTGTTTTTCCAATAAATTCAGCGGCTATAAATTCTCCAGGCCCTTGTCCCCTGCTTCCAAAGCTACCCACTCTTTCGCCTGTCTGTTCCTCTAGAATCTGACAAATAGGTTCACCAGGAAGTTTACAACGTTGAACCATAAGAATTCCACAATCAAGAGAAGAGAATGCAACCAACTCATTGGACATAATTTCTTTATCATAATAAGAGCCATAGATCGGTTTGGCGGGAATAGATAAAAAGTCATTTCCTTTGTTACTGACACAGGAAATTAAAAAAAGGATGGTAACAATCGAATAATACAATTTTATTTTAATCATAATTTTAATACTCTTCAAACGGGACAAAACAAATGCCTAATACCTATTTATTTTGTCCCGTATTACATAAATGCCTAATTACTCAGGAATGGTATATCGATTTACCCAATTCGCTTCCTCACTTGTTTCAATAATAACAGGTTCGCCCGGAGGACCTACAACGAGTTCATAACAACGTGAATTACGTTGATACATACAATCCTTCGTACCTAAAGTCAAGGCCTCCACATTTGACAAAGCTAAATCGGACAATTCTTCTTTGTTTTGAGAACCATACAAAACATAACTTCCACCAACTGCCAATGAGGCAATCAATGCCATTTTAAATGTTCTTTTCATAATATATTTTTTAAAGTTTGAAATAGGGATATCTTATGATGATTCAAAGAGGTATAATGAAAAAGATACCGTCTGTCCCTATCATCAGAAACAGACCGTCCACGAAGGCCATTTAGCTTGATTGTACTTGGAGGTGAATGTTTTCATAGTATCACTTTCTACAAAGAATATAAAAAGTTTCCACTTAAACAAACATTTCCGCTTTTATTCTACAATATAATTATCATAAAAACATTTGTATCCTCCTCGATTCATGCTCACACCTCACCTTTTTGTGCATATTTTCTCCTCATATCCTTTTGTTGCTCAAATTGTTTAAGTAAATTTGTCGCCAGAATATTACTAATACCAAATATATTAAAGTATATGAGTTTAAAAATTGTAGTACTGGCAAAACAAGTTCCCGACACACGCAATGTGGGGAAAGATGCCATGAACGCTGACGGTACTATCAACCGTGCGGCACTTCCGGCCATCTTCAATCCGGAAGACCTGAACGCCTTGGAACAGGCACTCAGACTGAAAGACACACATCCCGGTTCTACGGTAACTATCCTGACCATGGGTCCCGGACGCGCTGCCGAAATCATTCGTGAAGGTTTATACAGAGGAGCAGACAATGGATATTTATTGACCGACCGTGCTTTTGCCGGTGCTGACACGTTGGCCACTTCATACGCCATCGCTACGGCTATCCGCAAAATAGGCGAATGTGACCTGATTATCGGTGGCCGTCAGGCTATCGACGGTGATACCGCACAGGTAGGTCCGCAGGTAGCAGAAAAGCTGGGATTAAGCCAGATTACTTACACCGAAGAAATTCTAAACGTGGACGAAACTGCCCGCCGCATCACCGTAAAACGCCACATTGACGGAGGGGTAGAAACTGTGGAAGGTCCTCTGCCTATTGTACTGACTGTGAACGGAAGTGCAGCTCCCTGCCGTCCGCGCAATGCCAAATTGTTACAGAAATACAAACGCGCTCTCGGCGCACAGGAAAAAGCAGCCATCACTAAAGACGGTTCTGAACTGCCTTACGCTGAACTATATGAGAAATTCCCTTACCTGAATATCACTGAATGGAGTGTGGCCGATGTAGAAGGCGACACCAAGCAGTGCGGTCTGTCAGGCTCTCCCACCAAAGTGAAGAAGATTGAAAACATCGTCTTCCAGGCAAAAGAAAGCAAGACCATGACAGGAAGCGACCAGGATGTGGAAGGATTGATTGTCGAACTGTTAGCTAACCATACAATAGGATAACGATTATGAATAATGTATTTGTATATTGCGAGATTGAAGGCACAACAGTGGCCGATGTGAGTCTCGAACTTTTAACCAAAGGTCGTAAATTAGCTAATCAGTTAGGCTGCCAGCTTGAGGCAATCGCTGCCGGAACCGGCCTTGCAGGAATTGAAAAACAAGTATTGCCCTACGGAGTAGACAAACTTCATGTATTCGATGCTCCGGGTCTGTTCCCTTACACTTCACTGCCCCACACTTCCATTTTGGTGAATCTGTTCAAAGAGGAAAAACCACAAATCTGTCTGATGGGCGCTACTGTTATCGGCCGCGATCTGGGACCGCGTGTATCTTCCGCATTGACCAGCGGACTGACTGCCGACTGTACCCAGTTGGAAATCGGTACCCACGAAGACAAGAAGAACGGCATCACCTATGAAAATCTGTTGTATCAGATTCGTCCCGCCTTCGGTGGTAACATCGTTGCAACCATTGTCAACCCCGAGCACCGCCCACAGATGGCGACCGTTCGTGAGGGAGTGATGAAGAAAGAGATTCTGGATGAAAATTATAAGGGTGAAGTGGTGAACCACGACGTTGCCAAGTTTGTTCCTGAAACAGACTATGTAGTCAAAGTCATTGACCGTCACGTAGAAAAAGCCAAACATAACCTGAAAGGCGCACCTATCGTGATTGCCGGAGGCTATGGCATGGGATCTAAAGAAGGTTTTGACAAATTGTTCGAACTGGCCAAAGAACTTCACGCCGAAGTAGGTGCCAGCCGTGCAGCTGTCGATGCAGGTTATGCAGACCATGACCGCCAGATTGGCCAGACGGGTGTAACCGTCCGTCCCAAACTGTATATTGCTTGCGGTATCTCCGGACAAATCCAACACATCGCAGGTATGCAGGATGCAGGTATCATCATCTCTGTAAACAGTGACCCGAACGCTCCGATCAACACCATTGCCGATTATGTAATTAACGGCACTGTGGAAGAAGTCGTTCCGAAATTGATTAAGTATTATAAAAAGAATTCAAAGTAGTCAGTAGTAGTCATAAGTAGTCAAAGTAGAAAAAAATGAAAAGTCAATCCTTTGAACAACTGATTGTTTGGCAAAAGGCACATTCGTATGTATTGGCCATTTACAAAATAACCAAGCAATATCCCAAAGAGGAATTATTCTGCTTGGTTAACCAGATGCGCCGTGCAGCAGCCTCTATCACTGCAAATATAGCGGAAGGATATGCTAAAATCAGCTCAAAGGACAAATTGCGTTTCTATAACATTTCACAAGGTTCGTTGGAAGAAACACGCAATTTCATTATCCTGTCGAAAGATTTAGGATACATCACATTGCAAGACAAAGAACAATTAGGCATACAAGCGGCCGAAATCAGCCGCCTGCTAAACGCCTACTGCATAGCCTTGTTGAAAAATGTATCGCCACCCACTACTTAACTACCCTTAGCTACTATTAACCACTCTAACTACTAAAAATTATGGCAAACTTTTATACCGATATACCGGAACTCAAGTATCACTTGAACAATCCGATGATGGAGCGCATCTGCCAACTGAAAGAGCGCGACTATAGAGATAAAGACGAGTTCGACTATGCACCGCAGGATTATGCCGATGCCATGGACTCTTACGATAAAATTCTGGAAATCACAGGTGAGATTACAGGTGAAACCATCGCTCCCAATGCCGAAGGAGTGGACGAAGAAGGTCCTCACTGCGGAAACGGACGTGTGGAATATGCTTCAGGAACCAAACAAAACCTGGATGCGATGGTCAAAGCCGGACTGAACGGCATGACCATGCCCCGTCGTTTCGGTGGCTTGAACTTCCCCATCACCCCCTACACCATGTGCGCGGAAATTGTTGCCGCCGCCGATGCAGGTTTCGGAAACATCTGGTCTTTGCAAGACTGTATTGAAACGCTGTATGAATTCGGTAACGAAGACCAGCACAGCCGTTTCATTCCCCGTATTTGTGCAGGTGAAACCATGTCTATGGACTTGACCGAACCCGATGCCGGTTCCGACCTTCAGTCGGTAATGCTGAAAGCTACTTTCGATGAAGCCAACAACTGCTGGCGTCTGAACGGTGTAAAACGTTTCATCACTAACGGTGACGCTAATCTTCACCTGGTATTGGCACGTAGCGAAGAAGGAACCAAAGACG
Organism: Phocaeicola vulgatus ATCC 8482; assembly: GCF_000012825.1. Lineage (GTDB taxonomy): Bacteria > Bacteroidota > Bacteroidia > Bacteroidales > Bacteroidaceae > Phocaeicola > Phocaeicola vulgatus. Next base: position 483,159 of record NC_009614.1, read on the forward strand.
GACGTGGTTTGTCTATGTTCATCTATGACAAAAACGAAGGAGGTGTAGATGTACGCCGCATCGAAAATAAATTAGGTATCCACGGCTCTCCTACCTGCGAACTGGTTTACAAGAACGCGAAAGCCGAACTTTGCGGTGACCGTAAGCTCGGTTTGATAAAATACGTTATGGCATTGATGAATGGTGCGCGTCTGGGTATCGCTGCCCAGTCAGTAGGTTTGTCACAAGCTGCTTACAACGAAGGATTGGCATACGCCAAAGAACGTAAGCAGTTCGGAAAAGCCATCATCGATTTCCCGGCAGTATATGACATGCTGTCTATCATGAAAGCCAAACTGGATGCAGGCCGTGCATTGCTTTACCAGACTTCACGCTATGTGGATATTTACAAAGCATTGGATGATATTGCCCGCGAACGCAAACTGACTCCTGAAGAACGTCAGGAACAAAAAGTCTACGCCAAGCTAGCAGACAGTTTTACTCCGCTTTCCAAGGGTATGAACTCTGAATATGCCAACCAGAATGCATACGATTGTATCCAGATTCACGGTGGTTCAGGTTTCATGATGGAATATGCTTGCCAGCGTATCTATCGCGATGCACGCATCACCAGCATTTACGAAGGAACGACCCAGTTGCAGACTGTAGCCGCTATCCGTTATGTAACCAACGGTTCTTATATCGCAACCTTGCGTAATTATGAAGCTATTCCTTGCAGTGAAGATATGCAACCGCTAATGGACCGCGTGAAAGAAATGGCCAACAAATTTGACGCATGCACCAATGCGGTAAAAGAGGCCCAGAATCAAGAGTTACTTGATTTCGTTGCACGCCGTCTTTATGAAATGGCTGCCGTATGTATCATGTCACATCTTCTTATCCAAGATGCGACAAAAGCACCTGAATTGTTCGCCAAGTCGGCCCATGTATATGTAAACTATGCAGAAGCTGAAATAGAAAAGCATTTCAATTTCATCCGTAAATTCAAAGCAGATGATTTAGCTGACTATCGTTTGTAAACTTCATTCCATTCTATAAAACGACGTTCTATTCTTCACGGAGTAGAACGTCGTTTATAGTATAAGATTTACTTTTAAACACATACTGATGCAAAATCAAAAACGCCCGTTTCACAACGAGCGTTTTCCTTATAAACAAAGCCTCAGCCGACCTTATTTACTAACAAACTTATTATTAACGTATTTATAAACTGCCTCTTCATATCCTTCCTACAACTATATCAATCCCTCTATCCAGACAAACTAATAATCCGTCTACCTTTCTACTACCCGATCTTGATTCTCAAACTTTTTCTTTTTCCAAAAGTAAAATTAAAGCTTTATCATCATTGGAACAAGAGTTATCGACCAATCTCCTTATTTCATCTATTAACACCCGTTTTTGTTCCTTATCACACTATTTCGAACTTTTCTTTCCACCTACTGTTATGAGAGAAACTTATTAAAAACCTTGACTTATGAAAGAATTAGAATTAACCAGTAACGCCGCTTTAACGGATGCGGTATACGAAACCGCCCTGAACGGCTCATTTCTTGAAGTTAAACTTGTAGCAGGTTCCGTGGGCGATGACGAACCTAGAGGAATGCAACCGGAATATGAATGTTATCACATCAGCTATCCGGACAAAAAAGACACAATTTTGTTCGAGCAACCTTTGGATGCTGCCGATGACAAAGTAACCGTATATGATTTGGGAAAGAAAATCAAATCCATAGAAGGCTGTTGCCACAAGACACTGACAAAAGGCGAAAGCCGCACAGCCACAGCACGTAAAGTAGTTGCTCATGGTCCTATGTGGATTTATGTGGCTATTGCTGTCGGGATGGATAAAGCAGGCACCGAATCACCTTTTATGATCGTCCAAGGAGCAGGCACTTACGGTTCTGAAGATACGACCGAGAACGAAATGATAGGTTATGCTAACGGACGTATTCATGAAATGACAGCTTTGCTTGTCCGCCGTGCGCGTTTGGAAAAACTGCATCTGGCAAGCATACGCGCAGGCTACAAATATTTATTCGTAGAACCGGGAAGAATAGGAAAGGCTAAAGTCAAAGAAGGATAAGCCCCCTTGTCTTCACTGATAACCATCATTTTAAAAGCCTGTTGCCTTCTTTCAACAACAGGCTTTTATCTATTATAAATTATTCTAACGCATCTACCGGCAAATCAGACTCTTTACGATACCCCGATGAAGTAAATACAGCTATCAGCTCCCCCTGTCCGTCTGTTATCTTTACTTCAACAAAAGGAATACGATGATGATTAAATACTTCAACAGCCTCAGCATACACGTAACCCAACTTAGCAGGACGGAGAAAAGTAATATTGGCATTCACAGAAAGTGTAAGTTTCTTACGGCTGTTCGCTACAGCTGCAAAAGCCAGATCGGCCAATGTAAACAAGGCGCCGCCTTGACATACTCCTCCACCATTCAAATGCCGGTCGGTCACCTCCATACACGCACGGGCATACCCCGGCTTTATCTCAAGAAGTTCCACTCCCGCACAAGTAGCAAAACGATCCGCTTTCAAAAATTCTTTTAATGTTGCCATATCACAATTTATATGAATAAGAAAGTCTTAATGAATAATCACCATGGTAGCCCCGAAACCATATTCACGGAACGAAGCATCCTGACTTTCATAGTTTTTATATTTATATTTTAACTCCTGCAGGATAGCTTTGCGTAACACACCATCCCCCTTACCATGAATAAAGACAATCTTCTGTCCCTTCTTGTTCTTGCATTCTTCCAAAGTCTTACGAAAAACGTCCAATTGATAATTCAATATCTCGCTGTTGCTCATACCGGCAGTCGTATCCAGTAACTCATGAGCATGGAGATCAACCTCCATGATATCGTTCTTCACCTTTTTCTGCTGGGGCTGCTTCGCTACCTGCGGTTCCGGCACTTTTCTTTGCAATAATGCATCTTTTATATCATCTGCCGAAACAAACACCTGTTTTACCGGAACATCATTTTTCACTATATCGTAAATAAGTGACGGCTCCTCAAAGAAAATACTCTCACGGAAAGTATGCAATTTATAAAACTTCACTGTATCTATGCGCAATTCCACAGACACGGCAGGCTTGAACAGAAAACTCTTGTTATCCTTAAAAGCGATAAGCTGCACGGCCACCCGTTCCAATTCATTCAAAACGCTTTTCTCGAACTCCTCGATATAAAACTTCGTATTCGGTTCCACCATGCCATGGCTGCGCACCCGCCAGTTACTACCTTCGGCTGTAAGATAAGTAAAGTATAAGGTGAAATTGCTGTCGTTGATAAGATATGCATCAAATGCCGTTGCAGAAATAGCTTTGAGATCCTGTGGCACAAAAGCCAGCATCACATTCAGAATATCCCCTCCCTTTCGCTCAGCCGGGCGATAAGTGACAGGACGTTCATCCTCCTCTTCATCCGGACGCACCTTGACTGACGCTCCTTTTGCCTTTGCACCGGCAACCTCCTGTTTAGGAGCCGGAGCAACAGGTTTACGCTTCATATTATAATCATCCGTGTCAATCACCACACACTCCTTTATGGGCATCGGAATATCGAAGCCATCGGCATCTTCTACCAAAACCATATCTTTTCCTTGAAATCCGGTCACAACACCGCCCCCTACCTCACTAAGGAAACGGACTTTATCTCCTATTTTCATACTCTTTTCTTTTTTAGTTAGCGCAAATATCGGTACTTTTGCGCAGAAAAAGAAATAGATTCAGATGGAAGATACCAAACATATCAAAATAAGTGAGTTCAACTACCCGCTACCCGATGAACGGATCGCCAAATTCCCCCTTGCCACGCGCGACCAGTCCAAACTGCTAGTTTACCGCCACGGCGAAGTGAGCGAAGACATCTTTACGTCTTTGCCACACTATCTGGAATCCGGAGAACTGATGATATTCAATAATACCAAAGTGATTCAAGCCCGTCTGCATTTCCGTAAAGAAACCGGAGCATTAATAGAAGTATTCTGCCTGGAACCTGTCCAGCCCAATGACTATGTGTTAAACTTCCAGCAAACACGACAATGCAGCTGGTTATGCATGATAGGTAATCTGAAAAAATGGAAAGAAGGTACGTTGAGCCGCATAGTAAATGTAAAAGGCAAACAAATAGTCCTGTCCGCCACCCGTGGAGAGTGCAAGGGAACCAGCCATTGGATTGATTTCTCATGGGATGATGACACAATTACCTTTGCCGACCTGCTGGAAGTGGCAGGTGAACTGCCCATCCCTCCCTATCTGAACCGTGAGACACAAGAAAGCGACAAGGAAACTTATCAGACGGTTTACTCCAAAATAAAAGGTTCTGTCGCCGCTCCCACCGCAGGACTTCATTTTACGGAAAGAGTACTGGCAGCGCTGGACGAACGGGGAATTGACCGGGAGGAACTGACTTTACACGTAGGTGCAGGAACTTTCAAGCCCGTGAAAAGTGAAGAGATAGAAGGACATGAGATGCATACGGAATACATTTCTGTAAGCAAGCATACCATTGAAAAATTAATTGCCCATCATGGAGAAGCCATTGCGGTAGGAACCACTTCGGTACGTACCCTGGAAAGTCTTTATTATATCGGCGTCCTTATCAGCCACAATCCCGATGCCACTCAGGACGAGTTGCATGTACAGCAATGGATGCCCTACGAAGATAAGAATGACCTGACTCCGGTGGAAGCACTGCAACAGATTCTGGATTATCTGAACCGACACGAAATGGAAGCGTTGCATAGCAGTACTCAGATTATCATCGCGCCGGGATATACATACAAAATAGTCAAGAAGATGGTTACCAATTTCCATCAGCCGCAAAGTACATTGCTGCTATTGGTTTCCGCCTTTGTGAAAGGAAACTGGCGAAGGATTTATGATTATGCACTGGGCCATGATTTCAGGTTTCTGAGTTACGGAGACAGTTCGCTGCTGATACCCTAAGACTTCATCACGGATATAAAGCCTTTTTTCCGTATCACCAATCGTTTTCTACTATATGGCTAAGGCTTTTCTTCCTGCTTGTTTTATCTCCGCAAGCCTTTGGAGTTATCTCCCAAGGCTTGGGAGTTAACTCCAAAGCTTATGGAGATAACTCCAAAGGCTATGGAGATAGAATACATCCGTATAAAAAGGCTTAATCTGGAGAAAGAAAAAACTTATGCAATAGGCTGTGATATGATAGACATTCATTTATTCCGCCGGTAGGTTCTTACTTAAAAAAATCCAAAGAAAGATATAAACGGGAAAATAAGAACCAGCTTCCACTAAATTTCTACCGCCCCCTTTATTTACTATACACAAGAACAGGAAACCTACTTTGTCATTATGGCAAGCTTTTTATATCCGTGTGCGTTTACCTTTACATCAAGTCTATAGATAAAAAACAACTTTATGTCACTAAACATATCTCCAAACCCATAGTATTCCAATCGTTTTGCTATCTTTGTGACAAAACACTTACATACTATGACTATCACTCTATCTACTGATTTACCTGCCTATCCTACATTCACGGAAGGCATCCGCCGTGCTCCCGACCGGGGCTACCGCTTGACACCCGCCCAAACGGAAACGGCATTGAGGAATGCATTGCGATACATTCCGGTGGAACTGCATGAGCAACTTGCTCCCGAATTGATGGATGAACTGCTCACCCGGGGTAAAATCTACGGTTACCGCTTCCGGCCCGAAGGTGACTTGAAAGCAAAGCCCATTGACGAATATAAAGGAAACTGTATCGAAGGAAAAGCGTTTCAAGTAATGATAGACAACAACCTTTCATTTGATATCGCCCTCTATCCTTACGAACTGGTGACTTACGGCGAAACCGGACAAGTTTGTCAAAACTGGATGCAATACCGGCTTATCAAGCAGTATCTGGAGGTTATGACGAATGAACAAACCCTGGTCGTAGAAAGCGGCCACCCGTTGGGATTATTCAAATCACATCCCGAAGCTCCCCGTGTTATTATCACCAATTCCATGATGGTAGGCATGTTCGACAACCAGAAAGACTGGGAAATAGCCGCACAGATGGGAGTAGCCAATTATGGACAGATGACCGCCGGAGGCTGGATGTACATCGGTCCGCAAGGCATTGTACACGGCACGTTCAACACCCTATTAAATGCCGGCCGCATGAAATTAGGAGTGCCGCAGGACGGCAACCTGAACGGCCATCTTTTCGTATCCTCCGGATTGGGCGGAATGAGCGGAGCCCAACCCAAAGCAGCCGAGATAGCCGGAGCAGTGGCCATTATAGCCGAGGTGGATTATTCACGCATAGAAACCCGCCACCGCCAAGGGTGGGTACAGCATATCACATCCGATTTGTCTGAAGCCTACCGGCTGGCTGCCGATGCCATAGACCGACGAATCCCCTGTTCCATAGCCTACCATGGCAATGTAGTCAATCTGTTGGAGTATGCATTGCATCACAACATCCACATCGAACTTCTCAGTGACCAGACTTCCTGCCATGCCGTTTACGAAGGCGGCTATTGTCCTGCAGGCATTTCCTTCGAAGAACGTACCCGTATGCTGAAAGAAGACAGAGAAACTTTCGATGAAATGGTGAACGAAACTTTGCGCCGCCATTTCCATGTTATCAAGGAACTGGTGGCACGGGGCACTTATTTCTTCGATTATGGCAATTCTTTCATGAAAGCGATTTATGACGCCGGAGTGAAAGAAATCTCACGCAATGGAACAGACGAGAAGGATGGATTCATCTGGCCGTCTTATGTAGAGGATATCATGGGGCCTCAACTTTTCGATTATGGTTACGGCCCCTTCCGCTGGGTATGCCTGAGCGGGAAAAAGGAAGATTTGATAAAGACCGACCATGCCGCTATGGAGTGTATCCCTAAAGATCGCCGCGGACAGGATATGGACAACTGGATATGGATTCGCGACGCCGAAAAGAATAACCTGGTGGTAGGGACCCAAGCACGCATTCTGTATCAAGACGCACTGGGACGTATGAATATAGCACTGCGTTTCAATGAAATGGTACGCCGGGGCGAGGTAGGCCCTATCATGTTGGGACGTGACCACCACGATGTAAGCGGTACCGACTCTCCTTTCCGGGAAACCTCCAATATCAAGGACGGCAGCAATGTAATGGCAGATATGGCTGTGCAATGCTTTGCCGGAAATTGTGCCCGGGGCATGAGCCTTGTCGCTTTGCACAATGGAGGCGGTGTAGGTATAGGTAAAGCTATCAATGGCGGATTCGGAATGGTATGCGACGGCAGTGAACGGGTAGACCGTATTCTCCGCTCATCCATGTTATGGGATGTAATGGGAGGAGTGGCACGCCGCTCGTGGGCACGCAACCCGCATGCCATGGAAACTTCGGCGGAATTCAACGAGAGCCATGCCGATGGTTATCACATCACCCTGCCGCATATAGCGGAAGATGACCTTATTAATAAGGTATTGAAAAATAAAGGAATCAACTAACCAAAAACCGGAACACCATGGATGCAACTGTTTCATTCATCCGCATCCATGGATGTTCCCTATAAACCAAATTCTAAAGAGTATGAGCTGGACAAAAATTATGGAATGCGTCCCCAACTTCAGCGAGGGACGTGACTTACAGAAAATAGACGAGATTGTATCTCCGTTTCGTGCCAAGGCAGGCGTAAAATTATTGGATTATAGTAACGATGAAGACCACAACCGGCTGGTAGTTACCGTTGTTGGAGAACCGGACGCCTTGAAAGAAGCCGTGATAGAAGCTATCGGTATAGCAGTAGAACTGATTGACCTGAACCATCACCAAGGACAGCACCCCCGTATGGGAGCTGTAGATGTAGTTCCATTCATTCCCATCAAAGGATGTACCATGGAAGATGCCATAGCGGTGTCCAAAGAAGTGGGGCAACGGGTGGCCTCTCAATATAATCTCCCTGTATTCTTGTATGAAAAATCAGCTAGTGCACCACATCGTGAAAATCTCGCTGCCATCCGTAAAGGAGAATTCGAGGGAATGAAGGAAAAGATTCACCAACCCGAATGGCATCCCGATTTTGGTCCTGCGGAACGTCACCCCACTGCCGGAACTGTAGCCATCGGAGCCCGTATGCCCTTAGTGGCCTACAATATAAATCTCAATACTCCCAGCCTGGAAATAGTGCATGACATTGCCAAGAAAATCCGTTTTATCGGTGGCGGACTGCGCTATTGCAAGGCCATGGGCGTAGAACTGAAGGACCGGGGTATCACTCAGGTATCCATGAATCTTACCGACTATAGCAAAACCGCTATCTACCGGGCATTCGAAATGGTACGTTTTGAAGCCAAACGCTACGGAGTAAGCATCATCGGCAGCGAAATCGTAGGACTTGTTCCTATGGAGGCCTTGATAGACACTGCCTCTTACTACCTGGGATTGGAAAACTTCTCCATGCAACAAGTGCTGGAAGCGCAGATTATGGAATAATATAGAATAGAACGCAAATGACACAAATGACGCAAATAGCAAGTCAAGAAGATGTAGATAAAATATTAAAAGCATTTTATCTAGTGTACAACACATTAGGATATGGATTCTTGGAAAGGGTTTATCAAAATGCCCTCTACTTTGAATTGATAGAGCAAGGTTTTAAATGTGAAGTGCAAAAGCAAATCAATGTATTTTATAAAAATCATAAAGTGGGTGAATATTATGCCGACATGGTGATCAACAACTCCATCATATTAGAACTGAAAGCGGCTGATGCTTTACGTCCCGAGCATGAATTTCAACTGATAAACTATCTGAAAGCCACAGACATAGAGATAGGCTATCTATTAAACTTCGGAAAGCATCCTGAATTTAAAAGAAAAATATTCAGTCACCATTGATATTTGTGTCATTTGCGTCATTTGCGTTCCATTAAAACTAACAACTATGAGCAACAACTTGATTATCATCAATGCCCACATCGTTACTCCGCAAGGCAGAACCGCTCGGAAAGGAGAAGCCATGAACGAACTTCTCAACATTCCTTGCGGAACGGTAAGAGTAACCGACGGCATTATTACCTATGTTGGCGAAAACCGTATAAGCCATGAAAAGCCCGGCTATAAAGTGCTTGATGCCAGAGGGAATGTATTGTTGCCGGGATTCGTTGATTCTCATACCCATTTGGTTTTCGGAGGATTTCGCCCCGACGAATTCATCTGGCGGCTCAACGGCGACAGTTATATGAGCATCATGGAACGTGGCGGAGGCATTATCAATACTGTACGTGCCACCCGGGAAGCCTCCTTTGAAGAACTGAAACATAAAGCCGAATGGTTTCTGGATACCATGAGCCGGATGGGGGTCACCACAGTGGAAGGAAAAAGCGGATATGGCCTGGATCGTGATACAGAACTGAAACAGCTCAGTATCATGCAAGCTATCAATGAATGTCCCGACCGGAAAGTAGATATCGCCACCACTTTTTTAGGTGCTCACGCCTTACCCGAAGAATACAAAGGGCGAAGTGACGCATATATTGATTTTCTGATTAACGAAATGTTGCCCATGATCCATCAGAAACAATTGGCCGAAAATTGCGATATTTTCTGTGAAAAAGGAGTATTCACTGTGGAACAGTCTCGAAAGCTATTGAAAGCTGCGCAAGCTCTAGGCTTCGGCACCAAGCTACACGCTGATGAAATTGTCAGCTTTGGAGGAGCAGAACTGGCAGGAGAATTGAAGGCCCTCAGCGCCGACCATCTGTTGCAAGCATCCGATGAAGGCATAAAAGCCCTGGCACAAAATAATGTAGTAGCCACTCTGTTGCCACTAACTGCCTTTACCCTAAAAGAGCCCTACGCCCGTGGCAGGAAAATGATAGACAGCGGCTGTGCCGTAGCCCTTGCCACCGATCTAAATCCAGGCAGCTGTTTCTCCGGATCCATCCCGCTGACTTTTGCTCTGGCCTGCATCTATATGAAACTGACCGTTGCCGAAGCTATCACAGCCATCACACTGAACGGTGCGGCAGCCCTCGGACGCGCCGACCGCATCGGAAGCATAGAAGCCGGAAAACAGGGAGACTTTGTTTTACTGGGAACCGACAACCCCCATATATTACCTTATTATACAGGTATGAACGCAGTGAAGCTGACCATCAAAGGGGGACGTATTCTACATTCAAATTAACCAATTAAATACTAATAGCCATGTTAACAGAACTTACCATCAAAGAATTTATCAATAAAGTACTCAGTAATGATCCTGTCCCCGGTGGCGGCAGTGTCTCGGCACTCAATGGAGCCCTTGCCACCTCACTGGCAGCTATGGTAGCCAATCTTACCATAGGCCGCAAGAAATATGTAGAAGTGAACGAAATAATGGAAGATCTTTCTGTGCGTTTCGAAGAGCTCACCCGCCAGCTGATAACCGATGTAGACCGTGATTCGGAAGCATACGACCGTGTTTTCTCTGCATTCAAACTTCCGAAAGAAACGGATGAAGAAAAGGCGATCCGCAGTGAAGCCATACAGAAGGAAACCAAATATGCCGCCCAAGTGCCTATGGAGGTGGCACGTACCGTCCATTCCATTCTGCCCATGATTGATGTGGTAGCCAGAAAAGGGAACAGCAACGCTGTAACCGATGCCTGTGTATCCATGATGTGTGCCCGGACTGCCATTCTGGGAGCCTTGCTGAATGTACGTATCAACCTCACTTCTATCAAAGACGAAAAATTCGTCAAAGAGATGAGTGAAGAAGCCGATATGATAGAACAGACGACCATTGCCGAAGAACAGAAAATACTGGACTATGTGAAAACCATTTTTTAATCCCAACCTCCGCGGTTAAAAAAAGAATCAGACCATGAAGAATGTATATCAAATAGGTTCGGGTGACCTCACTTTTGACATCATCGAACGTATTATCAATGAAAATCTGAAATTGGAACTGGCTCCTGAAGCCAAAGACCGGATTCAGAAATGCCGGGATTACCTGGACAAAAAGATCAAGGAATCCGATGTCCCTCTCTATGGCATCACGACAGGATTCGGCAGCCTGTGCAACCGTAATATTTCTTCCGATGAACTGAGTACTTTGCAAGAGAACCTGGTGAAAAGCCATGCTTGCAGTGTAGGCGCAGAAATGCCCCATGTCATTGTGAAGCTGATGTTTTTATTAAAGGCTCATGCTCTTTCTTTGGGACACAGTGGCGTACAAGTCATCACTGTACAGCGCATTATCGACTTTTTCAATAACGATGTAATGCCCATTGTCTACGACCGCGGTTCATTGGGAGCCTCAGGAGATCTTGCCCCGCTCGCCAATCTCTTCCTTCCGTTGATCGGCGTAGGCGACGTGTATTATAAAGGCAAACGCTGCGAAGCTATCAGCGTGCTTGATGAGTTTGGTTGGGAACCAGTCAAATTGAAAAGCAAAGAAGGACTGGCCTTGCTCAATGGTACCCAGTTTATGAGTGCCAACGGAGTGTATGCCATACTCAAAGCCTTCCGTCTTTCCAAGAAAGCCGACCTCATTGCCGCCATCTCCCTGGAAGCCTTTGACGGCCGCATCGATCCGTTCATGGACTGTATCCAACAAATGCGTCCGCATAAAGGCCAGATAGAAACCGGAGCCGCATTCCGAAGAATACTGGAAGGCAGTGAAATCATCGCACAGCCCAAACAACACGTACAAGACCCCTATTCGTTCCGTTGCATCCCACAAGTTCATGGTGCTACCAAAGATGCCATCAACCACGTAGCTTCAGTACTGTTGACCGAGATAAATTCAGTTACCGATAACCCCACTATCTTCCCCGATGAAGACCTTATCATTTCAGGTGGCAACTTCCACGGACAGCCCCTGGCACTGGTATATGATTATCTTGCCATTGCTATGGCCGAACTGGGAAACATATCTGAACGGCGTGTGGCACAACTCATTATGGGACTTCGCGGATTGCCCGAATTTCTGGTTGCCAATCCGGGACTTAATTCTGGTTTCATGATTCCCCAATATGCGGCTGCCAGCATGGTAAGCCAGAATAAAATGTACTGTTATGCCGCCAGCAGCGACTCCATAGTATCCAGCAACGGACAGGAAGACCATGTAAGTATGGGAGCCAATGCTGCAACCAAGCTTTACAAAGTGATGGACAATCTGGAACATATACTTGCCATCGAATTAATGAACGCTGCCCAAGGACTGGATTTCCGCCGTCCGCTCCGCAGTTCACCGTTTATTGAAAAGTTTCTCGCCACCTACCGCAACGAGGTACCTTTTATAAAAGAAGATATTGTGATGTATAAGGAAATACATAAAACTGTAGCTTTTTTAAAACGGCATCAAGTAAATTATTAAACGGCATTTCGGACTCGGATTATAAAGGTCTCACATCCCTTTTTACTATTAAAGACTATAAGATCCATATAATCCGAGCCCGAATTCATATCTTTGCAGTAACAAAAAAATAGCGAAGATGAATTACGATAATAAAGAAGAAATGTTTCCTATAGTAGATGAACAAGGAAACATAACAGGAACTGCAACCCGTGGAGAATGTCATAATGGAAGTAAATTGCTACATCCGGTAGTCCACTTACATGTATTCAACAGTAAAGGCGAACTCTATTTGCAAAAGCGTCCTGACTGGAAAGATATCCAACCAGGCAAATGGGACACAGCCGTAGGCGGACACATAGATTTAGGTGAAAATGTGGAAACAGCCTTGAAACGTGAAGTAAAAGAAGAACTGGGCATCACCGACTTTACTCCCGAATTACTGACTAGCTATGTATTCGAATCCACCCGGGAAAAAGAATTGGTATTCTCACATAAAACCACTTATGACGGTCCCATTATTCCCAGCGAGGAACTGGATGGCGGCCGTTTTTGGTCACTAGAAGAGATCAGAAGCAATATTGGGAAAGAAATATTTACACCTAATTTTGAGAATGAATTTCAGAAGCTGGGCTTCTGAAATAGTTTTTTAATGAAAAGTGGCAAATTCTTGATGCAGGTCAAGAATTTGCCACTTTTGCATACATTTTATCTTTATCAGAGTACAATCTAGAACAAAACAGTATAATTTTGTGTTGTAAAACATAAAAAGAAAGGATAACGAGATTATGAAAAAGGTAAAAAGTATTTTTAAAAAAGCCCTTGCTATGATGGGTGAAAACGAAGTAAAAGCTTGGGGTATAGGGATTAAGTAAGAAAACAACCCTATTTTTTAATCAAAGAAAGGATAACATTATGAAGAAGTTGAAGGAGATCATCAAAGCAGGTCTCAAAGATATGGGAAATGACGCCCTCCGTGCTTGGGGGTACGATACAAAGTAAAAGATACAAAGGATTAGTTTTTAACGTTTTAAAAAAAGGGTAACAGGATGAAAAGAGTAAAAAGTTTTTTCAAAGGATATATGAGGGCTATTGAAATTAATGCCGCATTAATGTATGGTTATAGACCTAAATAAAAACCGTACTTTTTGATTGAGGGAATTGAATTACCATTATAATAAAAAAGCAGTCTTGACTTTTCAAGACTGCTTTTTTATTATAAATACAGTAGAAGTGAAATCAATTTATCCGACAAGCAATACACTAATATTAAAAATATTCCCTATTTTTGCAACAATCTGCTATTAACCTATAAATTTCAATTAAACAGAACCATGATTAAAAACCTATCTACCTTCTTCGTCGGTATAGCGTTATCATGCCTCGCCGGCTGTACCCCAATCCCCAAAGAAACAACTGCAACAAAAGAGTATGCGCCTCTTGAAGTTCCAGTTCCCGAACGTCCTGCGGGACAACAGGATGTAATCGAACTAACAACTCCTAAACTTGACACTGTGCGTGTAGGTTTCATCGGTTTGGGCATGCGTGGTCCCAGTGCGGTAGAACGTTGGACGCACATACCGGGAACTAAAATTGTGGCTCTTTGCGACTTATTGCCTGAAAATGCGGAAAAAGCACAAAAAATTGTAACTAACGCCGGTATGGAAGCCCCTGCCCTCTATTCCGGCAGCGAAGATGCATGGAAACAACTGTGCGAGCGAAACGATATCGACTTGGTATACATTGCAACAGACTGGAAACACCATACTGAAATGGGTATCTATGCCATGGAACATGGAAAACATGCAGCCATCGAGGTACCTGCCGCCATGTCGCTGGATGAAATCTGGGCACTTATCAATACTTCCGAAAAGACCCGTAAACACTGTATGCAACTTGAAAACTGTGTTTACGACTTCTTCGAACTGACGACATTGAATATGGCACAAAAAGGTCTTTTCGGCGAAGTGCTCCATGTAGAAGGTTCATACATCCATAATCTGGAAGAATTCTGGCCTTATTACTGGAACAACTGGCGTTTGGATTACAACCGGGAGTTCCGTGGAGACGTTTATGCCACACACGGCCTAGGCCCTGCCTGCCAATTGCTCAACATTCATCGCGGTGACCGCATGAAGACACTGGTAGCCATGGACACCAAAGCTGTAACCGGTCCCGAACTGGTAAAACAATATCAGAAAGAAGAAGCACCCGATTTCCAAAACGGCGACCATACCATGACTTTTATCCGTACAGAAAACGGAAAAACCATCCACATACAGCATGATGTAATGAATCCACGTCCCTATAGCCGTATGTATCAGCTGACCGGTACCAAAGGTTTTGCCAACAAATATCCCATCGAGCAATATTGTTTCCGCCCGGATCAGATTGACAGCACCAGCATACCCGATCACGAAAACCTGAGTATGCACTCGGCTGTTCCCGAAAAAGTAAAAGAAGCTTTGATGAGCCAATACAAACATCCTATCCACCAAGAATTAGAAGAAACAGCAAAGAAAATAGGTGGACATGGAGGGATGGACTTCATTATGGATTATCGCCTGGTATATTGCTTGCGCAACGGACTTCCTTTGGACATGGACGTTTATGATTTAGCAGAATGGTGCTGTATGGCCGACTTGACCCGTCTTTCTATAGAAAACGGAAATGCACCTGTTGCCGTACCCGACTTTACCCGTGGCAATTGGAACAAAGTGGATGGTTATCATCATGCTTTCGCTCAATAAAAAACTGAAACAAATACAGACTTCAATAAAAAGAGAGGTATATTCTGCATCAGGCAGAAATACCTCCCTTTCTTATAATACACAAAATCACATGAACATTATTGTGTATAAAAAACTCACATTTTATACTTTTGTCAGTTCACCCGTCACCGAATCAATTATAAATCCCCTCACTATAATATCTTCAGGTATTAATGGATGCTCCATAATAGCCCGTACAGTTCCTTTCACCGATTTCTCCGTATCCTCAAAACCATCCAGCCATGCTCCAAAATCTACACCAC
Source organism: Phocaeicola vulgatus ATCC 8482 (assembly GCF_000012825.1). GTDB lineage: Bacteria > Bacteroidota > Bacteroidia > Bacteroidales > Bacteroidaceae > Phocaeicola > Phocaeicola vulgatus. Next base: position 498,524 of record NC_009614.1, read on the forward strand.
AGAAACGAATCATATCAATGGTTTCCTGCTTGATGCCACGTGCTTTCATGTGTTCTATCATCTCATTACTATTCATGTGACAGGCTCCACAATCAGAATGAGCAACAACCATAACTTCCTTTACACCTAACTCATAAATAGCCACCATCAGACTACGGATTACACTACCAAACGGATGCGAGATAACCCCACCTGCATTCTTGATAATTTTTACATCACCGTTCCTGATACCCAAAGCAGCAGGTAACAATTCCGTCAACCGGGTATCCATACAAGAAAGAATAGCTATTTTTTTATCAGGATATTTGTTGGTAATATATTTCTCATATCCCTTGCTCTCAACAAATTTCTTGTTGAACTCTAAAATATCATCTATCATTGCCATAAGTTTTTTTAGGATTCACTACAAACTTACACAAAAATAAAATACGATGACACTTTTAAGATAAATATTTATCGGATGCCAACTTTTCTACCATCCATCAAGGCAAAGATGAACCATACAAGAAAAAGCAAAGAGAACAATGCGTTTCCATACGAAAGAACCAACCCCGTAAATGCTAAAATTGTCATTGGTCTTTTTTCCTTCTCCCCAGTTCGGCACGGATACGGCTTAACGACTGTGGGGTAATCCATAAATAAGAAGCGATATGCTTCAGAGGTACATACTGCAACAGTTCCGGATTCTCTTCCAACAAAGTAAGATAACGCTCCTTGGCCCGGGGGCTTCCTCCCGTTATCATCCAACTTTCAAGCCCTAAAAACTGCTGCTCGAACAGTCGTCTTCCAAAATTAGCCAGTTCAACAGATCCGGCATATAATACTTCGAGTTTTGCCTTCGAAATACCATAAAGTTCACTGTCACACATCGCTTCGATAGAAACCAACGAAACTGTATTTTCCACATATCCCCATGACGAGAAGATGGCCTCTCCTTCAGAAGCAAACCAGACGGAAACATCTACCCCGTCATTAAGGTAATGCCCCCGCCAGATTCCTTTACTTACAATATAGAAGTTTGAGTTCCGCCCACCTTCCTGTACAAGAAAATCCCCTTTATGAAAAGTGAACTTCTCCATATTATCCAACAACTGCAAGCTCAAAGCTATCGGCAAACTATATTTTTCACAAAACTTCTGTATGAATGCATCCATATATCCACCCGATTAATTACTACAAAAGTAAAAAATCATCTGCGAACCCATTGATGTTTACGATAATAAATTACCATTATTACTAAAAAAGTAAGTATTTCCGCCAAAGGAACCGCCAGCCATATCCCTGGCACCTTCAATAGCAACGGCAAGCCCAATAAACAAAGTACCATAAAAACAAACCCACGCAAAACTGTAACCATCATAGCCGGACGTGCCCGCTCTACACTTTGAAAATAGCCAATGGAAACAATGTTTACAGCAAAAAAAATAAAACCAGACGCAAACAAAGGCAGTCCCGCCACAGCAATATCGTATGCCGGATAGGAACGATCAATAAACATAGCCACAATCTGATGATTGAACAAAGCTGTTAACGCAAAAAACACAAGTCCGCAGGTCACGGCCGTTCCCAGTGCCAGACGGAAAGCGGAACGTACCCGCATGGTATCACCCGCTCCAAAGTTATAGCTTAAAATGGGTTGAGCCGATTGTCCTATGGCATTATATACCATAAATATAATGGGAAAGAAATAACAGGCAATACTGAAAGCAGCCACTCCATCTTCGCCTAAATAATGGATAAACACATAATTGCCTGCAAACATCATACAGGCTATGGCTGCCTCGCACAAAAAGGTGGAAACTCCTAAGTGGCACATATATTTCACATTGCGCCAAGTGAGCCGCATACTCTTCTTGCTAAGTTTCACCCGGCAAAAATGAATCACATTTCTTCTGCGACTTAAATAGACTACAATCATTCCGGCCCCCAAAATATACCCCAGACTGGTAGCCAGCGCCGCACCCATCATTCCCCATTTGAGAATAAAAATGAACACATAATCCAATAGGATATTCACCACTGCCGGAATAGCATTACACAACATGGCATAATTAGGAGAACCATCCAGACGGACAAAGAACATCCCTGAACTTAGCAAAGCACTAAATACCAGAAAAGGCAAGAACCAATACATATATTCCACCGCCAAAGGCAACAGACGTTCCGAACTTCCCAACCACACGGCTACTTGTGGAGCAAACAAACATACCACTCCCCACAGCACAGCCAAAAACAAAGAAGAAACCACAACAGCCTGCGTCACATTGATACGAGCAGTTTTCAACTTTCCCTGAGATAAATGAATAGATGCCACCACCGATGCGCCAACACCAAACATCAGTCCGATACCCGTACTTATCAAAAACAAAGGAGCAGTAATATTCACTGCCGCCAATGCGTCACTACCTATCCCTTGACCTACAAAAATACCATCTGTTATCACAAACACAGCCGAAAATACCATCCCCAGCACAGTAGGTATCAGCAATTTCCGAAACAATTTCGGAATTTCCATACTACCAAAATCAATACTATCCTTCATAAACTTCACTTTTTTGTTTAGCGGATGCAAAGATAGAACGTTATTTCGGAGTAAAAATTACCATTTGGTAATTTCCAACTATTTTTTCATAGGAAAAAATTTGTTCTTTTAAAAGATATTCTTACCTTTGCACCCGCTAAACAAAAAGCAATGCCTCTTTAGCTCAGTTGGCCAGAGCACGTGATTTGTAATCTCGGGGTCGTTGGTTCGAATCCGACAAGAGGCTCACTAAAAAAGGAAGTGTTTCTGAACGTTCAGAAACACTTCCTTTTTTATAGGACAGTTCAATTTGAAATAAACCCCACTAATCTTTTAAGAGTGATCCACAGTCTCCTCACATAACATAATTTCTCGGATGAGCCGAAATTTAGAGAGTAAATAAAACTTGAGAAGATAATCCACTATGGTCTATAAAAAACTCCCTGTCAACATTTCGCCAACAGGGAGTCCGTTAATCATTTATGGGGCAAAGATTACATCATGCCGCCCATGCCACCCATTCCGGGAGCACCCATCGGCATTTCTGGTTTATCTTCTTTCTTTTCCACAATTACACATTCTGTAGTCAGGAACATACCTGCAATAGAAGCGGCATTTTCCAAAGCTACACGAGTTACCTTAGCAGGATCTACCACACCGGCAGCGTGCAAGTTTTCGTAAACATCAGTACGGGCATTGTAACCGAAGTCACCTTTACCTTCGCGTACTTTCTGTACTACTACTGCACCTTCCTTACCTGCATTGGCAACAATCTGACGAAGCGGTTCCTCGATGGCACGCTTGATAATCTCGATACCGGTTGTTTCGTCTTCATTATCGCCCTTCAGGCCTTCCAATGCTTCAGAAGCACGGATATAAGCTACGCCACCGCCCGGAACGATACCTTCTTCGATAGCTGCACGAGTAGCACACAATGCATCATCCACACGGTCTTTCTTTTCCTTCATTTCAACTTCAGAAGCGGCACCTACATAAAGAACAGCTACACCACCTGACAACTTAGCCAAACGTTCCTGCAACTTTTCCTTATCATAATCTGAAGTAGTATTCTTTATTTCAGCTTTAATCTGATTGATACGTTCCTGAATGTTTTCTTTTGCGCCTGCACCGTTTACGATAGTAGTATTATCTTTAGAAACAGTTACCTTATCGCAAGTACCCAACATTTCAAGAGTAGCTTGTTCCAACTTCAAACCTTTTTCCTCGCTGATAACGATACCACCTGTCAATACGGCAATATCTTCCAACATAGCCTTACGACGGTCGCCGAAGCCCGGAGCTTTCACAGCACAAATCTTCAACTGAGAACGCAGACGGTTTACAACCAACGTAGTCAATGCTTCACTGTCTACATCTTCTGCGATAACCAACAAAGGACGTCCGCTCTGTACAGCCGGTTCCAGGATAGGCAAGAAATCCTTCAAGTTAGAAATCTTCTTATCATAAATCAGGATGTACGGATGTTCCATCACACATTCCATCTTTTCTGTATCAGTTACAAAGTAAGCAGACAAGTAACCACGGTCGAACTGCATACCTTCTACCACACCGATGGTAGTATCCGTTCCTTTAGCTTCTTCGATAGTAATCACACCATCTTTAGAAACTTTACGCATAGCGTCTGCAATCAACTTACCGATAGTAGGATCGTTATTGGCAGAAACAGCAGCCACTTGTTCAATCTTGTCATAGTTGTCACCTACCATTTCGGCCTGAGACTTGATAGATTCAACCACTTTGGCAACAGCTTTATCGATACCACGTTTCAAATCCATCGGATTTGCTCCGGCAGTAACATTCTTCAAACCTACCCCTACGATTGATTGAGCCAGCACAGTAGCAGTAGTAGTACCGTCACCTGCATCGTCACCTGTCTTTGAAGCAACAGATTTCACCAACTGTGCACCGGTATTCTGAAATGCATCAGCCAATTCCACTTCTTTAGCTACAGTCACGCCATCCTTAGTGATATGAGGAGCACCGAATTTCTTTTCGATAATCACATTACGACCTTTCGGACCCAGGGTTACTTTCACTGCGTTAGCCAATTCGTCTACACCCTTCTTCAATTCGTCACGGGCATCAATGTTGAATTTAATATCTTTAGCCATAATTCTATTTACAATTTAATGATTTACAATGTACTATTTAATTATCCCAAAACAGCGAGAACATCGCTCTGACGCATGATAAGGTATTTCTTACCGTCATGTTCCAGTTCAGTGCCCGAGTATTTGCCATACAATACCTGATCACCTACATGCAACACCATCTCCTCATCTTTTGTTCCGTTACCTATTGCGACAACTTCACCTTGCAATGGTTTTTCCTTTGCTGTATCAGGAATAATAATACCACCGATTGTTTTTTCTTCTGCAGGAGCAGGAAGAATCAATACTCTGTCTGCTAATGGTTTAATGTTCATAGTTCTTAATTTTTATATGTTATACTTTTAATTATATCAATTATCCGTCATCTTTAAGCAGTGACGCAAAACATCTTGCGAAAAACGTGCCAAACATGAAAAAGGAGAAATTGACAGTTTTATTCTGCCAAATTGGCACAGCTATAACATATCTTTCACTAAAATGGTTTCCTCTTCCCCTGCCATTATCAGTTGCTTTTACGAAATTTATTATTTTTACCTACAAAGATTCATATATAAACCAGTCGGCTACATTCCACAGCGACAGAACGAATCTGAATATAAAAAGAGAAAAATGTGATTTTTCTTTTTTTAATATTTCCATAGGACACAAACTATCACTATCTTTGCAAAACCTAATAATTAACCCCTTTAACTATATGGCATTTACGAACAACATTATGATTGTCCGCCACAGATTGCTGACAGAACTTGTAAAATTGTGGAAAAACGGAGAACTGACAACAGACAAAATAGACCGTCTGCCATTAGAACTCAGCCCCCGACGTTCAAAACATGCAGGGCGTTGCTGCGTACACAAAGAACGCGCTGTATGGAAATACAAATCCCTTCCTCTACTGGGGTTGGATATGGATGATGAAACCGATGAGCTCACTCCACTATCCGAATATGCCGCACGTTCTATAGAACGTGCAAACAATGGAAAGCCCAAAGACAACATTATGTGTGTTATAGACGAAGCATGCTCGGCCTGCGTACAGATCAATTATGAAATCACCGACTTATGCCGGGGATGTACCGCCCGCAGTTGCCAGTACAATTGTCCCAAAGGAGCCGTACATGTACATGCCGACACCGGCAAGGCATGGATCGACCATGATACCTGCATCAGTTGCGGCATCTGCCACAAAAGCTGCCCTTATCACGCAATCGTCTATATTCCCGTTCCCTGCGAGGAATCTTGTCCTGTCAAAGCGATCAGCAAAGATGAACACGGTATAGAGCATATTGATGAGAATAAATGTATTTATTGCGGTAAATGCATGAATGCCTGTCCTTTCGGGGCCATTTTTGAAATATCCCAGACATTCGATGTGTTGCAACGCATCCGTAAAGGAGAACAAGTGGTAGCCATTGTCGCGCCATCTATTTTGGGACAATTCAGCACAACTATCGAACAAGTATATGGTGCATTCAGACAAATCGGTTTCACCGATATAATTGAAGTAGCACAAGGAGCCATGTCCACCGTAGAACATGAAGCGCATGAACTGATAGAAAAACTGGAAGAAGGACAGAAATTCATGACTACCTCATGCTGCCCGTCCTATATCGAGCTGGTGAACAAATACATCCCCGATATGAAAAAATACGTTTCCGGCACAGGCTCGCCTATGTATTATGCCGCACGTATAGCCAAAGAGAAGTATCCTGATGCAAAAATCGTATTTGTTGGACCATGTGTAGCCAAACGTAAAGAAGCTCAACGTGACGAGGCTGTGGATTTTGTGATGACATTCGAAGAGATTTCCTCTATTTTCGATGCTTTCGAGATTAACCTGGAGATTGTACAGCCATACGCTATGGAATTCTCTTCCGTTCGCGAAGCGCATGGATTCGCACAAGCCGGCGGCGTGATGGGAGCCGTAAAGGCATTCCTGAAAATGGAAGCGGACAAAATCAATGCCATACAGGTATCTGATTTAAACAAGAAGAATATCGGAACATTACGCGCCTACGCTAAATCGGGCAAAGCTCCCGGACAATTCATCGAAGTGATGGCCTGCGAGGGTGGTTGTATCACAGGACCCAGTACGCACAGCGGCAGCAACAATGGAAAACGCCAATTGGTACAGGAACTGGCAAAACAGAAAAAAACATATTAAAGGTATGCATGAAGCGACTGATTGACAAATTACGTCACTACCATAGCCTGACAGGTGAGGAATATGCCAACCTCCTCTCCTGTCAGGATACCGGCACTTTACTGTATTTACAGCAACAGGCCAGGGAAGTCACTTTGGCACATTTCGGGAATGGGATATTTATCCGCGGACTTATCGAGGTGAGCAACCGATGTCGTAACAACTGTCATTATTGCGGAATAAGGAAAGGAAATACCGCCATTACCCGTTACGCATTAAAGCGTGAAACCATTTTGGAATGTTGCCGTGAAGGATATGCACTCGGATTCCGCACCTTCGTGATGCAAGGCGGTGAAGACCCTGCCTTAACAGATGAATGGATAGAAAAAACCGTTGCCGCCATCCACTGTGAATTCCCCGATTGTGCCATCACCCTTTCATTAGGAGAGAAATCACGGGAAGCATACGAACGTTTCTTCCGTGCCGGAGCCAACCGTTATCTGCTCCGACACGAAACACACAACGAAGAACACTATAGGAAATTACATCCTGAGGAGATGTCACTAAAGCATCGGCTCCAATGCCTGCAATGGCTAAAAGAAATTGGATATCAAACCGGAACAGGAATCATGGTAGGCACTCCGGGACAAACCCTGACACATCTGGTGGAAGATCTGTTATTCATAGAGCAATTCCAGCCCCAAATGATCGGTATCGGTCCATTTATCCCCCATCATGACACACCATTCGGAACAGAGCCGGCCGGAAGTGTAGGAATGACCCTCAAGCTGTTATCCCTTTTCCGGTTAATGCACCCGTCCGCCCTGATTCCATCGACCACCGCCCTTGCCACCTTGTCACCGGACGGACGGGAAAAAGGAATATTGGCAGGAGCTAATGTAGTGATGCCCAATCTCTCCCCCAGGGAGCAAAGAGAAAAATACACCTTGTATGATAACAAAGCCGCCTTCGGTGCCGAAGCAGCCGAAGGTTTACGAGCTTTGGCACAACAACTGGAAACAATCGGTTACCGGATATCGACAGATAGAGGTGACTATCACTAACCCCTAACAAACATGTATAAAGCAGATTCTAAAATAGCAGAAGAATTCATAGACCATCAAGAGATACTGGATACCTTGGAGTATGCTCACAACAACAAAAGCAATCGTGCCCTGATAGAGCAACTGATTGACAAAGCTGCTCAATTCAAAGGACTGTCCCATCGTGAGGCAGCATTACTGCTGGAATGCGACCAACCGGATCTAACAGAACGCATTTTCCGGCTGGCACAGGAAATCAAACATAAGTTTTACGGCAACCGTATTGTAATGTTCGCCCCTCTATATCTTTCCAATTATTGTGTGAACGGATGCGTCTACTGCCCTTATCATTTGAAGAACAAGACCATAGCACGCAAAAAGCTGACACAAGAAGAGATCCGTAAGGAGGTAATTGCCTTGCAAGACATGGGACACAAACGCCTGGCACTGGAAGCAGGAGAAGATCCTTTGCGGAATCCTATTGAGTACATACTGGAATCTATCCAAACCATTTATAGCATCAAACATAAAAATGGGGCTATCCGCCGGGTCAATGTCAACATTGCCGCCACTACCGTGGAAAACTACCGCAAGCTGAAAGACGCAGGTATCGGCACTTATATCCTGTTCCAGGAAACTTATCATAAAGAAAATTACGAATCCCTGCATCCCACCGGTCCGAAAAGCAAATATGCTTATCATACCGAAGCGATGGACCGTGCCATGGAAGCGGGAATTGACGATGTAGGACTAGGTGTTTTATTCGGGCTGAATACCTACCGCTATGACTTTACAGGATTATTGATGCATGCCGAACATCTGGAAGCTACCTTCGGAGTGGGACCACATACCATCAGTGTTCCTCGCATCTGTCCGGCAGATGATATCTCCACGCAAGATTTCCCGGATGCCATTTCAGATGATATATTTTGTAAAATTGTGGCGGTAATCCGTATCGCTGTTCCTTATACAGGTATGATTATCTCTACAAGGGAATCGGCTGCAACCCGACGCAAAGTCTTAAACCTGGGAATCTCACAAATCAGCGGAGGCTCCCGGACCAGCGTAGGCGGTTATGCCATTCCGGAAACACCGGAAGAAAACTCAGCACAATTCGACATCAGTGACACCCGTACCTTGGACGAGGTAGTGAACTGGCTGCTCGACTTGGGGCATATCCCCAGTTTCTGTACAGCATGTTATCGGGCAGGGCGTACAGGCGACCGTTTTATGTCATTAGTCAAATCGGGACAAATCGCCAACTGCTGCGCCCCCAATGCATTGATGACACTAAAAGAGTATCTGGAAGATTATGCGGCACCGGATACACGAGCCAAAGGAATCCAACTGATAAAAAAAGAGTTGGAACATATTCCCAATCCGAAAATAAAAGAAATAGCAATTCGTAATCTGAAAGAGATAGAAGAAGGGAAACGAGATTTCAGATTCTAACCGCTCATGCGTCAAGCAACCTTTTCAATACAGATAATGAACCTAATTCAAGCCCAATAAAATATGAGTCTAAACAACACTCCCGCTGCCAACCGGCTACATATCGTCCTGTTCGGAAAACGCAATAGCGGCAAGTCCTCTCTAATCAATGCCTTGACCGGACAAGACACCGCCCTTGTATCGGATATTCCCGGTACAACAACAGATGCTGTCAGCAAAGCGATGGAAATTCAACATATCGGTCCTTGTCTCTTTATCGATACTCCCGGATTTGATGATGAAGGGGAATTGGGAGAAATGCGCATAACCCGTACGTTGAAAGCCATCGAACGGACAGATATTGCCTTACTTCTTTGTGAAGACGGCAATTGCGAGGATGAAAAACAATGGATGGAGCAGTTAAATAAAAGGAATATTCCGGTTATCCTGATACTGAACAAAGCTGATATCCGAAAAGACATAGCATCCACAAGGGATCGTATAGAAAAAGAATGCGGTCAAAATCCTCTCATTATCAGCGCAAAAGAACAGACGGGCATAGAGAAAATACTTCAAGCTATTCTGGAAAAGTTACCGGCAGATTTCGGACAACAGACCATTACCGGAGATCTGGTTAAAGAAGGAGATTTAGTGCTCTTAGTCATGCCACAAGACATACAGGCTCCCAAAGGCCGACTTATTCTTCCACAAGTACAGACGATGCGCGAATTATTGGACAAAAAATGTCTGGTAATGAGCTGTACAACCGATAAAATAGCCGCCACTTTGCAGGCTCTGTCCTATCCTCCGAAACTAATCATAACCGACTCCCAAGTTTTTCATGCCGTTTATGAGCAAAAACCGGCAGAAAGCCTTCTCACCTCTTTTTCCGTTCTGATGGCAGGATATAAAGGGGATATACTCTATTATATGGAAGGAGCCTCAGCCATAGACCGCCTCACCTCACAATCACGGGTACTGATAGCAGAAGCCTGCACTCATGCCCCTGCCACCGAGGACATAGGCAGAGTAAAGCTTCCACGTATGTTGCGTAAAAAGATAGGTGAAGAGTTGCAAATAGATATCGTTGCAGGTACAGACTTTCCGGAGGATTTGACACCCTATCACTTAATCATTCATTGCGGAGCCTGCATGTTCAATCGCAAATATGTACTAAACCGGATTGATAATGCCCGTAAGCAACAGATTCCCATGACTAATTATGGAGTGGCTATTGCACACTTGAACGGGATATTGGATAAGATAGCGTATTAAAAAGACATCTGTTCTTTTTTGTTTCCATCACCACAAACCATTTATCTTCAAAGGTTTGTGGTGTAAAAGGTTCCGTAATTCCCCTTAACCGGTATGTATGTGTCTTTTTACCATTGTTTCTGAAGGCTCATAGATTTTCCTTCTTGATGTGTCCTGTATGATGGTTCATCCATTTACTTCATTTACAAATACTTATCGTGCAAACACTTTGTTGCATTATAGTTTCACCAAGGTGAAGCAATCGTATCACTTGGGTGACTACGCCTCTCCACTTAGGTGCCAATGCATTGTCACCTAAGTGAAACAACAAAAGAAGACAGACAAAGCTACAAAAAAAACGGACGAGAATATAAAAAGGAGTACTAAACACATCTGCCATAATGACCGGTAGCTATCAGGCCGACTCCACACAGGGAAAGGAGAACAAACCATTTCGGAGGGGAAAAAGGACTTCCGTCACCATATTTCACTGATTCTAAATGAGATATAGTGACGGAAGAAAAAAAATAATCTGTTAATCCGCATAGATAATTACGGATGAATATACCGGACTATTCCGACAACATCCGCTTGATGAAATCAAGCTTTCACCACCGCCAGCAACTCATCCGGTGTAACCAGTGACTGCTCGCCTGTAGTCATATTCTTCAAAGTCAGTTTCCCTTCGTTCATTTCATTTTCACCAACAATAGCGACAAAAGGAATCTGCTTGTCATTGGCATATCCCATCTGCTTCTTCATTTTAGAAGCATCCGGATAAATTTCAGCGCGCACCCCTGCTTCACGGACTTTTGTCAGGATAGGCAGACAATAAGCAGCCTCTTTATCGCCGAAGTTTACAAACAACAGCTCGGTTCCGTTCACCGCTTCTTTCGGATACAAATCCAACTGATTCAACACATCAAAAATACGGTCGGCTCCGAAAGAGATACCTACACCAGACATACCATCCATACCAAAGACACCGGTCAGATTATCATAACGGCCACCACCACTGATGCTGCCAATCTGCACATCCAAGGCCTTCACTTCAAAAATTGCTCCCGTATAATAATTCAAGCCGCGAGCCAAAGTCAAATCCAATTCCACTTCACTCTTCACACCCAGTGCAGACACGGTTTTTAATATGAATTCACTTTCTTCCACTCCCTTCAATCCCGCTTCACTGGTAGCAAGGACAGTCTTCAAAGTTTCCAATTTCTCTTCATTGCTTCCACTCAATAAAATAATCGGCTGCAATTTATCAATAGCCTCTTGAGGAATCCCTTTAGAAGCCAATTCCGCATTTACATTTTCCAATCCGATTTTATCCAGTTTGTCAATGGCTACGGTGATATCTACAATTTTATCAGCCTCCCCGATAATCTCGGCAATACCGGTCAATATCTTACGGTTATTGATTTTAATTGAAACACGTACTCCGAATTTACCAAATACACGGTCTATCATCTGTACCAGCTCCACTTCATTCAATAAAGAATTGCTGCCTACCACATCGGCGTCACATTGGTAAAACTCACGGTAACGCCCTTTTTGGGGACGATCCGCACGCCAAACCGGTTGGATTTGATAACGTTTGAAAGGAAAACTTATTTCATCACGATGCATCACCACATAGCGGGCAAAAGGTACGGTGAGATCGTAGCGCAATCCTTTTTCACAGAACTTGCTCGCCAGCTTTACCGCATTGCGGCTCAGCAATTCCTCATCGGTAATGCCGTTGAAATAATCACCTGAGTTCTGTATCTTAAACAATAACTTATCCCCTTCGTCACCGTATTTTCCCATCAAGGTAGACAAATTCTCCATAGAAGGAGTTTCAATCTGCTGATAGCCGAAAAGATGAAACACATCACGGATCGTATTGAATATATAGTTACGTTTCGCCATTTCCACCGGCGAAAAATCTCTCGTTCCTTTAGGTATACCTGGTTTTGCTGCCATAATGATTCTATTTAATTTATTTTGAGCCACAAAATTACACTAAATATTTCATTCGTAAAAAGAATACTTCTTAATATTGCTCATTGCCGGCAATATTAAGAAGTTAAACAGCCGGTGCCTTAAGTGCATATCTCAGTATGGACCGTTTCCCTACGAACTCATTGTTTAATAATTTCGTAAGCTGTAGAATGAACCCCTCTATTCTCTATTTTTCCCTCCAATACATCCAAAGCGAACTCAATGCCCCGGACAGCCATCTGTGAGCTGAAAATATCAGCTGTTGCAACCAGTTTTCCCGTAGAAAGAAATTCTTTCATTACCGCATCATTATCAAAGCCCACTACAGGCAGATAGCAATTTTTTTCTTGCATCTGCTGAAGAACCCCCAACGCCATCGCATCATTGCTGCAATATACAGCTTTCAAATCAGGATACCGCATCCACATAGCCTGAAAAACTGGGTCAGCGGATTTTCCTGGTTGGTAAGCTTTCTTTTAAGCGTATAGCCTAGCCAGTCTGAACATGAAGAATTTCAGATCAGCCACCCCTCTTAACTGGCTTCGAAAAGCTTTGATTTTAGCATTGAACGACTCCGCTGAAGCATTTGTCAATCGTTCTTCAAAATAATTTATGATGGTCGTACTATGGTTTGAAAAGGTATCAAGTACCTTGTTGAACTCCATATAGTCAAACTTTTCCACTTCATTGTACCATCTTGCGAGATTTAGCCTTGCTTCATCGGGACCTGACTTCTTGTTGAAGATGTCTGTCAGTTTCATGCTAAGGCTGTATCCTTCCAGAAGCTTGGGGAATTTATCAAAGAGAATGGCAGCCCTGGTCTTTTGCTGTTCATTCCATTTGCTCCAGTGTTTCAGTATAATATGCTTGCTTCTGCTTACTATCTGTGGCAGGGTTTCTCCGTTCTCCATTCTTTCAGGCTCCCATTTCCCTATTCTCTCCCTTTCCGCCTTACTCTTTGCTTCTTTCTTCTTTTGACGGTGCTCCCTGATAGCCTGATTTTCCGCATCAAGTACTTTCCACCGATAGCGTATTCTTAACCGGTCAACAGCTTCAGACATGAGCTGCTGTACATGAAAACGGTCATTGATCAGCTTTGCGGCAGGAAACACCTTTCTGACCGTCAGCATCATGGCTGAAGATAAATCTGTAGTGACAGTCTTGACAGACAGCCGTTTCCGGTGCGGAAGCCTGCGCAAGATTCCGCTTACCGCATCTGTGGCCACTCCACGAACCATTGCAACTAAAGCCCCCTTACGGCCTTTGGCTGCTTTATTGGTCAGAATCGTATAAACATCTCCATTGCTCAGGCAAGTTTCATCCAAAGAAAGGTTTTCTCCAATGTTTTCAGGATAAAGGAGGTAGTCATGCGCATGTTCGAGTTGGTCCCAGTTCCGGTAATCACTGATTTTCTCCTTGTATTGTTTACGAAGAGTCTGTCCTTTTACGCCATAACGTTCCGCAAGCACACAGATGCTCACAGGAGTAGATTCAATCTCCTTCTTTTAAAAAAGAAACGAACTCAGAATTGAGCCGTGTACCGTCAAATTCGGATAAATCCCAGTCATAGCTGAAGATTTCATTGGAAGACTTGTCAAGCCATTTACGTTTACGGACATGGAGATAAGTGGCGCGACCACGAATAGGGTAGTCTTGGATTGTACGGTACTCACCAAAACCATAGGATATGATATCCGGGTTGGTCTTATCTTCTTTTAGCTGAACTTTTTTTTCATCAAGATAAATATCAAAACGGTCAGCACTCTTGTCGAAATTGACAATATCAAAGTTGTCTATAAGCACATCCGGAAGGATGGCACGAAGGAGTCGTTCGGGTTTCATAAAACAAAGGTAAGCAAAGATAGCTAATTTTAAAACTTACCAACCAGAAATTTCCGCTGAGCCGAAAAACTTCGGCGGCTTTCTCCGTTTCCCAGTCGGCCGGTTCGGATGCCACCAATCTTAACCCTTTTTCTTCTATCGCCTTGATAAAACCTCTTTTACGCTGCTGCGCATTATCGGCTGCCGCCAATCCTTCAATAATAGCAACTTTATCTTCATTCCGCAACTTCTTATCCAATAATTTACCCACTTCATACGCAGCTGCAAAATTATCCGGTCCCACAAAAGCCACTTCTACTCCTGCCTGCTCCAATAGCTGAGTATCCAACCGGATATCAATATTGATTACCGGAACTCCTTTCCTGACAGCCTCTACTACAGGCTGAACTAAGGCTTTTGAATCTATAGGAACCAATACGATAGCATCGACTTGCTGATGAATCAAGGAATACATCAAGTCAACCTGTTCCTCTACCTCTGTCTGTGTAGCCGTTCCCACACAAACCAAATCCAAAAACGGAAGAGGGGCCGCATACTGAATGGCCCCTTCTTTCATCACTTTGAAAAAATCGGCTTGTAACGACTTCATTACAAGCCCTATTTTATAATTTCTCTTCATCTAATTTTTAATTTGACAAAGTAATGCTTATTAATCCGATAATAAACAAGGAGAACATAGCCGCAATCAGTTTATTGGTCCCCTTCGGAGCTTCCTTAAATTCCTTCCAGACAAAAACTCCCCAGATCATAGCCACCACAGGCGCTGCGTTGCTAAGGGCATAAGAGATAGCCGGATTGGCAGCACCTGCTCCCATAAAACTAATCACCATGCCGCCCATCCAGATAAAGCCTCCCAGCATACCTGTGAGATGGGTCTTGGCATCGCCGGCAAAGTAATCTTTCATGGTCACCGCCTTGCCTTCTACCGGATGCTTCATGGCAAAGGTATTGAATATAGGTGTGCTGGCCAGAATACCTACCGCAAAGAAGAACACACCTGTATAAGGAGTCAGCGTTCCGGTTCCTCCCGCCACATACTGCGGGTCAAGAGATTTCACTACCAATCCGTAAAAGAACATGATAGCAATGCCTGCCATAATGGCCAGCAGAATCCCCTTCTTCGGAGTGGAAGCCTTGCCGGACGATAACTTTCCGTACGCTTTTCCGCAGATCAGTATAGCTACAATGATGACTAACACACCACTCCATAGTAAAAGCTGATTTCCCTGATAGGTCTGACCGGCCAAAGAGATTAATAAATAATTGAATACAATACCTCCAATCCAGGCCAAGCCTCCACCGATAGGAAAACCTACTGACATTCCGGCTACAGCAATGGCTGCGGTAAGAAATATATTGCCAAAGTTCCACACAACACCGCCCAAGAATGCATATTGAATGCTAGACCAGTCCATGACTGCCAAATCCTGAAAAAAGGTACGGCCTTCACTTCCCATACTTCCCAAAGTCACCGCCCCCAATAAAGCTGTAAGGAACAGACCGACGGTCAAATCCCAATAAAACAGTTCAAAGCTCCATTGCTTGGCGGCAACCATCTTCTGCGTATTTGCCCAAGAGCCCCAGCAGGCACAGCAAATAACACAGCAGAGGATTGCCAAAAAGTAATTATCTACCAATATCATATTTCATCGATATTATTCGTGAATATAGATATTCCAGTTCAGATAAGTTTCAATAGCTTCCGCCAAAATATCTTTCACATTGCCACGGCACATAGCCACATGATGTTCGAATCCATTCTTACAAATATATTTCATAAGCGGCTGCAAATTATCCACCTTGGTTACTGCTATACAACCATCCATTCCGTATGGGTCATCGGTCAGGTCACCTTTGCCCAAATAAGACTTGATACAACCCTTCGTATCATCTGTCGAGATGCGGAAGAAGGTGAAATCACCCTGTTTTACTTTACCGTAAACGGCACCGAAAGTATGTACCTTACCTAATGTTCTGCCCAACACTCCTAATGTTCCTAACTTCAAATCATTCATTACAAATGATTTAGGGAAGTTACCACAATGTGTACACACACACTTGTCACGATCCTCGGCAAAGTTATTGTTCCAGTCAAGCAATGCCGACGGGCGACCGGAAGCCAATGTCAACGCATACATAGACACTGCACCGGCAATATCCACTTCACAAGCAGCAGGGATTAATTTTTCACTCAACATACTCATAGTCACACAAGCTGCACAACCATAGTTTTGCTCCAAAGAGTCCCAACACTGGATAGCTACAGCATCAATTTCATTGGCTTCCATCCATTGTTCTACAGCCACACCAAATTTAGCCTGCAAAATCAGTTTATCATTGTATTGTTCGGGAACAGCAGCATATTGTCTGATTTCTTTCAGTTTTGCTTGTAACGTTTCATCAGCATCTTCAATCTTACGGGCGGCAGACAAGATTTCAGAAAGATCTACCGGAACGACTGTAATGCCCGATGCCTGCAACAGTTTCTCGCTGGCGCGGACGGTCTGGAAACCGGCAGGACGAGTGCCGATGGCACCGATGCGAGCATGACGAAGACCATTCACCACCCGGCAGATCGCAGCGAACTTATTAATATCGGCTGCCAGCAAATCAGAATAAATAGAATAAGTATGTAGTGTAGTATCAGTAAAAGGAATGCCATACTGATACAAGTTATTGCATACGGAAATCTTACCACAGAACGCGTCACGACGGCTATCCAAATCCACCTTGTCATTCTCATCATCACATGCCTGAACCAAAACAGGCACATTCAGATCGGCTACACTGATAGCATTGATGATACCGATTTCAAAACCGAAGTTAGGTAATGAAACAATGATTCCATCAATGCGGTCACGGTTCTCACGGAACAACTTTGCACATTTCAAGCCATCTTCTCTTGTTTCAATACTGCTACTGCCTGTAGGCGTAGCATCTTCGGGGAGAATGACATAGTCATAGCCCTCTTTCGTCAGTGTTTCCAACAATTGTTTACGGACATCTTTTGCTAATTCCGAGTTAAAATAAGCGCGTGTTCCAATGATGACACCAAAACACATTTTTTTCTTGTTTTTCATTTCTAATGGTATTAAAAGTTACGATATATTCAGTTAGTTATTCTGTCCTATTACTTTCTTAACAGCCTCACGCCAGCCACTATACAAAGATTGAAGTTCTTTTTCCTCCATACAGGGAGCGATGCAATTGTCAATGGTACGCATGGCAGCGGCTTCTTGGAAACTGGCCCACTTCTTACGGGCAAAGCCATTCATGACAACAGCCCCCAATGCAGAAGCTTCCTCTATCTCCGAACGGTTAATGACGGCATGCAGCATATCAGCCTGAAACTGCATCAGGAACTGATTCTTCGTGGGGCCTCCGTCAACACGCAACGCTTTCAGCTCGATTCCTGCCTGCCGGGTCATCATGTCTATCAAATCCTTCACTTGATAAGCAATGGATTCCAATCCTGCACGCAGCACATGCGCTTTTCCAGCATTCAGTGTCATTCCCCAGATGGCAGCTTTAGCATCCGGTTTCCACCAGGGAGCTCCCAATCCGGTAAAGGCGGGAACCAGATAGACTCCATCATTATTTTTCACCGAAGTCGCCAAGGTTTCAATTTGATTGAACGAGTCCACCAATCCCAATTTCTCCACCATCCATTTGATAGTGGCTCCGGTGCAATGGATATTGCCCTCAAAAGCATAATACACTTTACCCAAAGCCGAGAATCCGACGGATGTAACCAGCCCTTCAGGAGCAGCGACAGCCTCTTCTCCAATGTTAACCATAACAGATGATCCCGTTCCATAAGTCACCTTGCCCATACCTGCCTCAAAACACATCTGACCGGTTAATGCTCCATGGGAATCACCTAAAACACCTGCTATTTGTATCGGAGATTTGAACAAACCCTCTATCGTTGTTTCTCCAAAAACAGCATCACAGGGCAACGCTTCCGGCATCATATTCCGGGGAATAGTGAAGAGTTTCAACAACTCTTCATCCCAGTCCAAAGTATGAATATTAAAAAGCATGGTACGCGACGCATTCGTATAATCAGTCAGATGCTTCCTGCCTTCGGTCAATTTCCAAATCAGCCAGGAATCAATAGTTCCCATCAACAAATCGCCTTTTTCTGCCAGTTCACGTGCATTTTCCACGTTATCCAATATCCACTTAGCACCACTGGCAGAAAAATAAGGATCGATAAGCAATCCGGTCTTTCGTTGTACCAGTTCGCTGTATCCCTTATCTTTCAGTTCTTTGCAAATAGCCGCTCCCCGCTGGCATTGCCATACCACGGCATGATAAACGGACTTGCCGGTATGTCGGTTCCAAACAACCACCGTTTCGCGCTGATTGGTGATGGCAAGAGAATAAGAAATATCCTTTCCATTCACTTCTTCTTGTTCAAGCAGACAATGTATCGCTTCTATGGTATTTTTATAGATTTCTTCGGCATCATGCTCTACCCATCCTATCTGCGGGTAGAATTGCTGATGTTCTATATTTACCCGATGCAACAATTCGCAATCTTCAGAGAACAGCATGGCTTTTGTTGCCGAAGTACTTTGATCTATGGTAATTATTCTGCTAATCATACTATTAGATTTAAAAAGGATATGTTTATTTTTTCACGAATTCAAGGGCAGTCTTGCAGATGCCCTCTTTATCCAATCCGTAATGGGCAAAGATTTCATGGGAGTTTCCATGAACCACGTTCTCATCGGGGATGCCGATAATGCGTACCGGAACCGGATTTTCAGAAAGCGTCTCAACTACAATAGCTCCCAAGCCGCCAAACCGGCTGTGTTCTTCTACGGTGATAATTCGTCCGGTTTCTTCCGCCGCTTTCCTGATGGCTTCCACATCAACAGGCTTGATGGAAGACATATCCAGCACACGTGCCTGAATGCCTTTCTCACGCAGCATCAAGCCGGCCTGATAAGCATGATAAACCGTTTCTCCGGCGGCAATGATAGTCAGATCCGTACCGTCCAGCAACGTATTGGCTTTTCCCAGAACAAATTCAAAATCATCATTCTCATACACATCGGGAACGGCAGCCCTTCCTACACGCACATATACCGGTTCAGGGTAATCTACCAATAGTTTGACCAACTTGCGTGTCTGACGGGCATCACAAGGAAGAACGATATTCATTCCCGGAAAAGTTCTTAATACGGCAATATCATGCAGGCTATGATGAGTAGCCCCCAAAGCACCATAAGCAACTCCACCGCTTACTCCGAGTATCTTCACATTATTCTGACTATAAGCCAAATCGACCTTCACCTGCTCCAAGCTACGTGCCACGTAAAAGCAAGCCGGGCCACATACAAACACTTTTTTTCCGCTATGTGCCAAACCTGCTGATATTCCTACCGCATCCTGTTCGGCTATTCCACATTCTACAAACTGTGCAGGTAATTCTTTTGCAAAATCCCCCAAAGTAACAGATCCTCTGGCGTCTGTTGTAACCGCCACAATATCTTTATCCTGACGCGCCAACTCCAGCAACGTATCTGTAAAGCTCTTTCTGCACGCTATCATATTATTTGCCATTGTTTTCTTTTTCTAGTTTTTCAATTCTTTCGGATACCTCGCGAACAGCCTCTTCATATTGTTCGGCTGTAGGCACGCCATGATGCCATTTTGCAATGCCTTCCATATAAGACACTCCTTTTCCTTTTGTAGTATGGGAGATAAGCAAATGAGGCTTTTTATTCGTATAATCAATAGAACGGAAAGTCCGGATGATATCTTCCATCTCATCTCCGTTCATTTCCAATACATCCCAACCGAAGGCAGTCCAGCGGTCGCGCATACTCTCCAATGACATGACCTCCTCGGTTGTACCGCTGATCTGCAAACGATTACGGTCAATAATGGCTACCAGATTATCCAATTTATACTGGTTTCCTGCCATAGCAGCTTCATATATAGAACCTTCCCCTTGCTCACCATCTCCCATCAATACATACGTTTTATAATCAGCTTTATCCATTTTGGCAGCCATCGCCATTCCGACACCTACAGACAAGCCATGCCCTAAAGCTCCTGTATTTACTTCAATACCCGGTACCTCTATAGTAGGATGGCCGGACAAGATAGATCCGAATTCTCCTAATGTGTCGGTTACCTCACGAGAGATGAAACCTTTTGCTTCCAGCGTAACATATAACGCTTCTACGCAATGCCCTTTGCTCATTACAAAACGATCTCTTTTCGTTTCCTTTGGTTTATCCGGCCAAACACGCATTATATCAAAATAAAGTGCTGTAAGCACGTTAAGACACGACAGATCACCTCCAATGTGTCCTGCTTTTGCTTTATACACAATCTCAACCAACCGTTTCCGATTCTTTTCCGATTGTAATTCTAACGTTTCAACTTGCATATTATTATCATTTACTTTCTTATCATTTCGCAAATAACGGAATTTAACTGGAAATATTCAATACAAAACGAAATAAAATGAAAATAAATTTGATTATATTAACAATAAACACCTATATAATCTATAAATCAGGACAATTAATTTATTCTGCTAACAAAGTTATATCTCTATATAAACAAGACTATCCGATTGTCTATTTTGTACCCAACAGAACTGTTATAAAAAAAAAGAAGCAAACAATAAGGAGAAATAAGGAAGTAAAATCAAAGTTGATAAAAAAGGTGATCAAGAATGTATTTTCCAACATTCTCAATCACCCATATTACCTTTGTTTCAGTAAGAATCAGATAACTTCGACCTCTAATTCTTTTAATCTTTCAAAATCCTCTTCGGTTATAGTACTATCTGTAATAATAGCATTTGCTAATGAAACCGAGCCTAAACTAGCAAAAGCACTGACACCTATTTTTGAACAATCAGCCACCAGATACACTTTACTGGCAGACTCTATCATAGCAGATTTCACGACCAAATCACTTAGACTAGGATAAGTCAGCTTCATATCCGAAGAAATACCGGCCGTAGCCAGAAACAATTTATTAGCGCGTATATCTTTAAATGAATCGGCCGCCATTTTTCCTGTCAAAGAAAGTGTAGGAGCCTTGAACTCACCTCCGGTAACAATCAGATTAATACCATGATTCTCACCTAAAATCAAAGCTATATTCAAAGCATTGGTAATGACTGTCAGGTCCTTATAATTCATTAAAAGCTTTGCGATCTCTGTAGTTGTAGAACCGGAATCAAGAATTATACTGTCCCCCTCCTGAATAAACTGAATAGCTTTCTGAGCGATTTCTTTCTTTTCCTCCAAATGAGTCTGATTGAACAATTGCCCGGTCTTGGCAAACGACCCTACTCCTTTCAGAAACGCACCTCCATGCTCTCTTTGGATATACCCCATTTGTTCCAAGGCTTCCAAATCCTGACGGATCGTTACATCCGTCACATTGAAAATTTTACTAAGGTCCTGAACTTTTGCATGCCCGTCTTCACGAATCAGATGCAATATCTTTACTCTTCTTTGATTGAGTGCCATATTTATTAGATTTAGAGGTTATGTTTTTTACGATATTCCTGAATATCCTTAATGGAAACAATTTTCAAACCGAATTTTGCTGCAATCTCACCTAGTTGGGGAAGACGCGCCATTGTACCATCTTCATTCAAAATTTCAACAAGAGCTCCTCCGGGTTTCAAACCTGCCATTCTTGTCATATCCAGTGTGGCTTCGGTATGTCCATTACGCTCCAAGACCCCATTTTCCGCACCATATAGAGGGAAAACGTGTCCGGGACGAGCAAACTCGGAAGGATTCAGATTTCCTGCCACCAAAGCTTTTATTGTTGACGAACGGTCGAAAGCAGAAACTCCCGTAGTACAGCCATACCCTCTTAAATCTACCGACATAGTAAACGGTGTACCTAGCAATGAAGTGTTTTCTTCTGCCATCGGAGCCAGACAAAGTTCTTCACAACGTGAACGTGGCAGAGGAGCACATAACAACCCTCTGCCATGAGTAATCATAAAATTTACAATTTCAGGAGTAATCTTTTCTCCTGAAACGATAAAATCGCCTTCGTTTTCACGATCTTCGTCATCAACAACGATCAATACTTTGCCTTGGCGAATATCTTCCAATCCTTCTTCTACTGTATTTAACATTTTAGTGTATCTAGGGAGTTAATTATACCGCAAATTTAAGCTAAAACAAAAAGAATCGAAAACTATTAGCCTTTTTTATGATAAAAAAAATCAATCATCTCCCGTCAGAAGGCTTATCCCATCATTTCACTTCTGTTATTCTAAGAACAATATAAGGAGCATCCGGAATTCTTACTCCCCGATGATGTATATCAAAAACACGATAATCCAATTCCTCCGTTGTTTCAAATATCACAGGATATTCCGTGACAGTCATGGCCCACACATCAATAATCTCCACTTTAAACCGTTTATTCTTTTGCAATTTGTTATAATCCGCATTTTTTACCGGCAGATTAAAAGTCCAGAAACCTTTCACATCTTTTCCCATATTGACCAGATAATAATCTGGTCCAGCAGTAGAAGTAACCAAGTCACGACTGATATCTGCCATCTCCAACGGATGGGGAGCAGCTTCAATAATCGTTCTTAAAAATTTCACACGTTTCCAGCTTTCACCTTTTAAAGATCCCCCTTGCGCCCAAAAGATAGGTTCGTTCCCCTGCTGATAACATTCACCGTGAGTGACATAAATTCCACCCAACAAACCATTCAAAATAAAGCAAGTCATCTGCTGCGGACTTAACCTTCCCCAACGATAAGGTAGATTCCCTTCATACCCAACCTCATCACATATAACCGGTTTGCGATAAATTTTTCTTAAAGTAGCAGAAGCGGTAGAACTCAGTACCGGTGCCTCATCCTGTATGCTGACATGGGTAAATTCAGGCATCCAATAATCAAAATAAGTAGCCGTCGCTCCATGAATAGAACATAAATGGCGATAAGGATCATTCTCAACCACAGTTTTCGTCAACAGCTTCCAATCGTCCACAGTTTTCGCTTTTACATAATCCCACTCGTTTGCCATAGACCACCATACATTTCTAAAAGAAGCCAAACGAGCAGTAATATATTTAATATAACGTACATTCACCTCATTCGACATAGCATCAAAGCCCCATCTTCCCTTATCATAAGGATGGAAAAGGATCAAATCCGCCTCAATCCCCAAACGGTTCAGTTGGTCTATCCGTTTCTCCAAATGCTGAAAAAAAGCCGGGTCAAATCTGTCAAAGTCCCATTCTTTCCTTTCATTTCCTTCCTTATCTTTTATCGTCTTCTCTATTTCAAAAGGATAAAGCGCAGGCTCGTCTTTCACTAAAGAATAGTTTTTAGGAAACACACACATCCTTACCTTATTAAAACCGGCTTCACCAAACGATTTCAAAGTAGCCTCCTGAGTCGTTTCCTTCATATGTGTCCATGCATAGGCCGTCGTACCCATCGGATAATAACGGGTACCGTCCGCATATTTAAAATTATGTTCTCCGTCCACCAATACCATGCCATGATTATCTTTTCCGGCAGGTATCACTGTGAATGTACCTTTCCGACCATTCATAGCCCCTATACTGGAAGATGTAACATACCTCCATTCCCCGGCGACAGCAGGCATAAACCGTATCCTATAAGTATTCTCACCATCATAAAATCCTTCCACCGTTTTCTTTTCCTTTCCACAAACGAAAGTAGCGGAAAGACGTATATCAAAAGGATTCCCTTTGGTCACCTGTTTAAAACTCAACTCAAACCGGTCCCAACATTCCACTTTGTCTTGTGCATTTACTTTTACCACAAAACTTAACAGCGTCCAAACAGCTATTACATAAAATTTTGTACTCATCCTATCATGTTTTAAAAATTATACTCATAAAAGTTTTCCGGAACATTTTCATACTGTGTCAATGAGCACAAAGATAGATTTTACCCTTGAAAGCCAAAGGTAAAATCTTACGTCAATAAGGTATTTTCTTGCTATTTACCTTCATAAACAGCACAAAACGGAACTTAGTTATTATTTTTATACTCAGTCAAAGTCTGATTAAATGCTTTTTTAAACGCCTTGCCAAAGTAACCGGGATCAGAGAAGCCGACGGCAAAAGCGACCTCAGAGAAAGACATACCACTTTGTATAAAACTTTTCGCTTTATTCAACCTATAATTCTTTATATATTCTATCGGAGAAATCCCCATGATACCATTCACTTTCCGATTGAATACAGAGCGGCTCATATTCATGAACTCTGCCAGATCATTCACCCGCAGCCCTGGATTACTGTAATTCTCTTCCATAAATCCTACCAGCTTCTGCATAAACAACTCATCCAAAGGAACAATTTGCGACACAGGATAAGCGACGGCTTCTAAAGGTTCTTTCTTCGGTTGAGCACCATACTTTGACAAAAAAGCCGACTGAAGCACTTTTCTTTGCCTGATCAAGTTCTCAATTCTCGATTTTAAATAATCGCTGCTGAAAGGTTTAGGTATATAATCATCAATCCCTAATTGTAAACATTGAATACGATCCTCAACAGACGATTTTGCAGAAAGGATAATAAGAGGGATATCACAGGTATTGACATTCTCCTTGATGTGCCTTATCAATTCAATACCATCCATACGCGGCATCATAATATCCGTAATAATAAAATCCGGAATTTCCTCTTCTATCTTTTCCAATGCCATCACCCCGTCGGCAACTCCAACAACACGGTAAGTGCCCGACAATATTTCACATATAAATTGACGCAACTCCGCATTATCCTCCACTACCATCACTTTTACTAAAGTTTCTTTTGTTGCCGGAGGCATGTCCGGCAAAGATATTTTATCATTTTGTTCCGGTTCCGCCAAGACCGTTTCCTGTTCTTCCGAAGTGTCGTTCAATATATATTCAACATTTTTATCCTGAGCATATATTTCTTTTCCTTTATGCAAAACCAGTTTGAATACACTTCCTTTCTTTACTTCACTTTCGACCTGAATTTCCCCATGCAGCATTTTAACCAACTCATTCACCAGCGAAAGCCCTATACCCGATGAAGGCTGCATGTCATTTTCCTTGGACACTGTAGTGAAACGTTCAAATATGGATGGCACTTTATCTTTAGAGATGCCAATACCTTCATCTTTTACGGCAATCGAAACAAACTGTCCGCTTTCCATCACAATCAAGGTAATCGACTTGTTATCCGGTGTATACTTAAAGGCATTGGAAAGCAAGTTAAAGATAATTTTCTCGAACTTATCACTATCTATCCACAAAAAAACAGAAGGCAACGTTGTCTGAAGAGAAAAATTTATATTTTTTTCTGTTGCCAACAACCGGAAATTATCCATTATATTATGAAGCATGATAATGATATCCCGGTATTCAATAGTCAAGCCCATTTTTTTATTCTGTATCTTTCTGAAATCCAATACTTGATTAATGAGCAATAACATACGATTGATATTTTTCTGAACCAATTGAAGATGATGCCGGGTCCGGGAAGTCAAAGGCTCCTGGGACAACACTTCGGATACCGGACCGGATATAAGGGTTAAAGGAGTACGTAGTTCATGTGAGATATCAATAAAAGAACGTACTTTTATTTCCGCCAATCTTTGTTCCATATTTACCTTATGCTTCAAATAGTAAATATAGAAAAAAACATATCCGATAGCTAAAGATATCACCAAGACAACAACTAGATAAAAAGCCTTAGCCCAACCGGTTTCCCAAAAGATGGGTAATACCTGTAAAGTAACCGTTTTCACAGTGTTCATCCAAATACCATCCCCATTGGTCGCCTTTATCTGAAATTGATATTTTCCTGCCGGAAGACTTACAAAACTAACCGAGTTCTTCTTACCTATATAATACCATTGATTATCATCCAACTTATAAGCATACTCGATATCCAAGGAATTAGTATAATCCAACGCAGCAAATGAGATGGTAAAATTCCTCCGCCGGGTAGGGATCTCTAAATAATCCGCATCACTCAATACATGAGACAAATTATCCTCCGAATATTTTATACCTGTCACTACAATAGGAGCTTCATAAGTCTGCTTAACGATACTATCCGGAGAAAAGACAAGCATACCGCCTTCTGTACCCATTAAGATATCCCCTTGCCTGTCTGTAACCGGAAGACATTCACTATAATTAAAAGAGCGATTGAAAAAAGTTTCTCCAAAAGACTCAAAAGTCTGATCGTGCACATCAAACAGAGTGATATCCGTTTCCGAGCCGATCCATATATTATGATTTTTATCTTCAATCAAGGCTCTAGCCAACGGAGATGTCTCTTTGCCGAACGACCGGAACCGAAGTTCATCAGATAATAAATTTGACGAAACCAACTTACAAAGGCCACCTCCATAACAATAACAATAGATAGTTTCATCCGTCGTTCGTAAAACAGACATCACATCAGCACTACACAATCCGTCAGTCGCCTGCGGACGAGGAAGGTTAAGATAAAAACGAATATTTTCGTAATCCGAAAAATCAGAAGAAAAAGTGATCAAACCTTCTATAGTACCCACCAGCATAGTATGACCGGGTCCCTCCACCATACAACGAATACTGTTGGTACGATTAATAGGAAAACCGGACAATTTATTCTCCGCATGAATAAAACGTATCGCCCCATCTTCCTTTTCCTCAACCAAATTCAATCCGCCACCGTAAGTACCAATCCAAATACGTCCGTTATGATCCTCATCAATGCATGATATTTTATTGTCACTGATGGAATAAGGATCCGACGGATTATTCATATAATGATATACCTCATAATGATAAGGACGATTCCGAGGAACAAGTCTGAACAATCCGTTTTCCTTACTGCCAAGCCATATTGTCTGCGCCTGATCCTTCAGCATGACATAGATTCCACCTTCTGCAAAAACTGTTTCCGTTTGAGCCAGTTCCCCATCAGGCGACAAATAACCCAACAAGTTTTTCTGTGAATCCATAATACGTATAATCCCTTTCTTTGTTGCAATCCATAAATGTTCGTCGCTATCAAACAGAAATGATTTTGTATCAAAATAATTGTCCAACTCCCTATAAGTATAGGGACTGGGCGGAAAGAACATTTTTATAAATGAGCGCTGGGATTTGATCCACAAATTATTTTGTTTGTCAACATAAGTTGTTTTAATAATAGGAGAATAAGGTATATGATTCCTTCCCGGTGTAAAATAGACTTTTAGCTCCCGGCTCTTTTCGTCATAATAACTGAATATACCTTTATAAGGAATAGTCCAAACCACTCCGTTAGGATCTTCATAAATAAAGAGTTCATTTTCCGGAGAAGAAGCCATGTATCCGGAAGGAGTATTCAAATATTGTTTCACTCCGGTTTCCGGATCAAGCCGGATAATTCCCGGCAATCCGGTAAATATCCATAGAAATCCTTTAGAATCCTGGTAGACTTTTCTCACAGCCGCATCATCATGCCCCGGAAGAGAGAAATCATATTTCTCCATCGCCAGTTCAGGGAAACGGCATAGGTACAAACCTTTATCAGACAAAACAGCCAGCTGATTATCTTTCAACACTTTAATTCCGTTTATATGCTGAATCTTCTCTTGAAAAGGAACGATGTTGAATTGCATGGTATTTACATCATAATAGGCTAGCCTGCCATTCTGTGATGCAAGAAAAACAAGATTATCCATTGTTTCGAACATAGAAAAGGGATATGAACTAATGGTCCGCTTGCCAAATATGCTAACTCCCTTGTCACTAAATACCCATTCCTCTCCCTGTTTATCTTCAAAGACCCTACTGACTTTCCCCAGTTCCACATCATCAATAGCTGTAATATACTGAATCCCTGAAGAAACAGTACACTCTTTATCTGAAATTCTGAAACATCCTCCATTATTTAAAGTAACCCAAGTAATCCCTTTGAATAAAGGATACAAATTTTCTATTTGCAACGGAGTATTAAAATGTTGTTCATACTGTTTCAGAACATTGATCAGCTTATTTTCACGAATATCATATAAATACAGGCTATGACGATCGTATGCAATCATCCATAAATTGCCGTCGGCCGTATTCTCCAGCCGCTGCATGTGCTGGTTCAAAAGAGAATCAAACTGAAAAGTTTCGAAATCGCGTCCATCAAACCGGCTTACCCCATTCCAAGTACTGACCCATATAAAACCATTATGACTTTGAAGAATCTGCGCCGGATTACTTTGAATCAATCCGTCTCTCACTGTATATTGGCGTGCAACACAAATAGGCTGTGCTTTGACAAAACCCCAATGAAGAAGTAAAAACAAAGTACACCATATGTATTTTAACTTTATTGTGTTTCTCATTTTACATCGATTTATCAAACAAGTACAAAGATAACCAAATGTAGATTTCCTCCTAAGATAAATTGCCAATTAGACATAAAATACAAGGTTAAAATAGAAAAAAACGGCAACTTTGGTATAAGAACCAACAGCTGCCATTTTTCCTAACTACCTTTTCACCCTATTTCCTACAAGCCTATTTATATCCCTCATTTTGTAAAAATTCATCTTTATTCGTTATGGCGTCTAATAAAGTTTGCGGAAATGGACGCAACATATGATAAGCTTTCACATTTTTACCGGCATCAGGATTTCCGGATTTTATCCGGCGGATAAATATTTCACTTCCCATTCGTTTCAAATCAAACCAGCGCAATTGTTCTCCGACCAATTCCCGAGCACGTTCATCCAATATGAAATCAATATCCTCAATGTCACTTTGAGCAACTTTCATAGCCTCCTCTTTGCCAGCCTTAGCTCTTTGGGCACGAAGAATATTCATATAAGCCAACGCATCTGCTTTGCCGGCTTTTGCTCCTGCTTCCGCCACAATTAAATACATTTCTGCCACACGGATTATAAAAGCATCCCGTGTTCCACGATCCTCGTTCACCGTAGCACGAGTAGGGTCTTCAAATTTAGAGATAGGCATACATTGTTTCTGACTTTTTACAGAACCATCTTCATGATAAATATCTGTCCGATCAAGTATCTGATAACGTCCTTTGGCCCACTGACGCTTTACCTGAGGAACAACATCTTTTGTTATCCATATAGCAGTATCCCCTTGTACCATATAAGGGTAGTTATCTCCGGTTTTTCCTCCATTAGCCTTCCATAACGAACGGAAAGTCACTTCAAAACGTTGGTCTATATTCTCGTCATAACAATCCAGCAAATAACGCGTCGGCATATAGTGATTAAAAGGACGACCATATTCTATGCTTCTGACCATACCGGGCTGGTCATCATATTTCATACAGAAAATCAAATGAGTATGGTTACCGCCTGAACGAATTATATCATTATCCATCTCCTGATTATACAACTGATTGGTAGAAGAATAATCAATATACCAAATCACTTCTTTATTGCCATTTCCATCAGAATTTTCCATATCAAATACTGAGGCAAAATCCTTTGATAACTCGAAAGGACCATTATCAATCACTTCTTTTGCCAAAGTATAGGCTTGTTCATACAATGCTTTATCATTCAATTCACTTGCTCTAGTCAATAGCAAACGAGCCTTCAAGGCTTTGGCAGCCCACATGGTAACACGCCCTCCATCAGCTTGCGCAACAGATAACCGGCTATCCATACAGAAATCCAAATCTTCAAAAATATGAGTATAAATCTCTGCCACCGAGGTTTTCCTAGGTGCCATAACAATAGACTCCGATGGCTGATCCGTATAATAAGTATCCCCAAATGTTTCCACCAGAATCCAATAATAATACGCCCGTAGGAAACGCACCTCTGCTTCTCGTTTGCTGGTAAGTGTCTTATCACTGAACGGAACATTCTTTACATGATAGATGGCTGTATTACAAAAGTTGATCGCTTTGTAAAAACGGTCATAATACTCTTTACTGATAGGATTGGTCCCATCAAAATCATTCTGATAAGAAACAATGGCGGGATAATCACAACCACCGCCCGGAGCCAATATATCCGTTCCCGTTTCACTGAATGCCATAGCAGCAGACTTTCCACCCCAAAAACGCAAGGGAGTATAACAAGAGTTAATCAAAGACTCAAAACCTTTCTCAGTATCATAATAACCACCTTCGGTAGTAACCGCACTACGATTGTGTTCTTCCAAAAAATCAGAGCAGCCCGAGCAAACCATAAGAGTAGCTGCCAATGCATATAATAATGTAATTCGTTTCATAATTTTCATTCTTTACCAGTTAAAATTCTACATTCAGACCAAATACAAGTTGTTTTGTCATAGGAAAAGAAATACTTCCTCCCTGTTCGGGATCATAATTATCAATCTTGCTGAAAGTAAAGAAATTCTTTGCTGTAGCATATACACGGAGTTTGGATAGATTGAGATGTTTCAAAAGTTCCGGTTTGAAAGTATATCCCAACGTAATATCGCGTATTTTAAAGAAAGAACCATCTTCATACTTCAACGTTGAATAGTAAGTAACCTGTGTATAACTCTTACTTTTATTAGGACACGGAAAAGCATTGGTAGGGTTCTCGGGAG
This sequence comes from Phocaeicola vulgatus ATCC 8482, assembly GCF_000012825.1. Lineage (GTDB taxonomy): Bacteria > Bacteroidota > Bacteroidia > Bacteroidales > Bacteroidaceae > Phocaeicola > Phocaeicola vulgatus. Next base: position 529,414 of record NC_009614.1, read on the forward strand.
TCCAGTAATCTACATTTCCACCATTTTCCAACGCATTGATACGATACGTAGTATTATAATCATACGCAATCCACTGACCCAAACGAGCATACAAGAATACAGACAAATCAAACCCCTTATAATTAAAAGTATTATTGAAACCAAAAGTTACATCCGGACGCTGACTGTAAATGATACGATCATCTGTCGTTATGACACCATTACCATCCACATCCTGTACCTTTATATCACCCGGTTCCTGTCCATTGGCAGCAGCGGCAGCCTCTTCACCCAATTGCCAGATGCCTTCTTTCTTATAATCATAAAACACTTTGAAAGGTTCTCCTACAAACCAAGCATTCGCCTCATCCTTTAATTGTCCCGAAGCAAGTTCTTTTATTTTTTCCCTATTGTGTGACAATGAGAAATCTGAGAACCAGGAGAAGTTCTTGTTTTGAATATTAACCGTACTCAGTGTCAAATCAACACCAGTACTTTCAGTCTTACCGATATTTTCCATAACCGAAGCATAACCGTTAATAGATGGAATTACACGATTCATTAAAATATCCCGGGTTTCTGCCTTGTAAATATCAATACTACCTGAAATACGATTATTAAAAAATCCGAAATCCAGACCAAGGTTATACTGCGTGGTAGTTTCCCAAGTCAGTTCCTTGTTTGACATCGTTTTAGGATAGAATCCATAAGCTCCCTCATTATTGAACGAATAAGTGGAGTTACCCAGCAAACCAACGGTTTGATAAGGATCAATAGCACATTGGCCAGATTGTCCCCAACTCAATCGGAGTTTTAAATTTGAAATAGCATCCACATTTTTCAGGAAATTCTCTTCATTGATACGCCAGGCCAGTGCTACAGACGGAAAGTATCCCCATTTCTTACCTGGTGCAAAAACAGAAGAACCATCGGCACGCAAAGAAGCAGTCAGCATATAGCGATCCATCAATTTATAATTAACACGCCCAAAGAAGGAAGCCAGATTTTGATCGACCAGTGAACTCTTTATAGTGATTTCTTTTTCATTGGAATACAAATTATGGAACCAGTTATCAGCATATACTTGTCCCTTTCCACCTGCATAGGTATATTCTTTAGAGTTGAGAATCGTACTGGTTCCAACCATTGCCTGCAAATTATGGATATCAGAGAAGTCCTTTGAATAAGTCAGCACATTCTCCCATGTCAGATTACGTGTCATGGTGTGCTCCTTATAGGATTGTGAATCCTTGCCACTTCCCTGCAACGAGTTCTTATCACAGAAAAAGCCTCTACGCACATTCACTGAGTTCAATCCCAGCGTCGTACGGAATAAAATATCCTTGGTGATATTCCAGTTCAGGTACAAGCTGCCGAAGAAACGCTCCTGAATGGTATTATCCACACGCATACCCTCCTGATCGTCAATCAACGGATTCATCTGAGTATTATAACCGGGAGACGGATACATCACTAAATTCCCCTCCTCATCATAAGGTTTCGAGATAGGAACAATTTTATTAGCCATATTCAGCGGACTATAACGATTATTCTTATCTACATAGGCATAGATAATGTTTGTCCCTACCTGCACATTGTCAAACAATTGATGGTCCAGTGCTACACGGGCATTATACCGTTTATAATTATCATCCTTAAAGAGTCCCTCTTCGCTTCTGTAACCCAAAGATATATTATGTTTGGTTTTCGTATTGCCCCCAGATACAGACACCTCATAATTTTGGTTAAATCCGTTGTGCATCAACATGTCACGATAGTTCGTATCATATCCTTTTTCCAGATAAGTCAGTTCTTCAGGAGCAAATACAGCAGCATCCTCTGCGTATTTTCCTGTTGTTCTGTCCCGATAGGCCTCTCTTTTGTATTGGGCATATTCTTCAGCATCCATGATATCAGGATAATCAGTTATCATGGTAGAAGAAACAAAAGCATTAAAGGATACTTTTGACTTTCCTTCTTTTCCCTTTTTAGTCGTAATCATAATAATACCATTCGCACCCCGTGTTCCATAAATAGCTGTAGAAGAGGCATCTTTTAACACTTCAATAGATTCTATATCAGTGGGATTTATATCTAGCGAGGTACCATAATCAATACCATCCACAAGAATCAACGGAGCATTACTAGCCGTCAATGAACGCTCTCCACGGATCGTAAAATTAGGTGTGCTTCCTGCTTGCCCCGAAGAGTTTGTAAGATCAAGTCCGGCTACTTTTCCTTGTAATGACTCCAAGGCATTGGTAGTAGGAATAGCTGTGATATCCTTACTTTTAATAGAAGCAATAGAACCGGTCATATCCCTTTTCTTTTGCACACCATAACCTATTACTACGACTTCTTCCAAAGTCTGGTTGTCTTCTTTCATTTGTACATTCAATGTCTGCTGATTTCCGACAACTATTTTCTGTGAAACATAACCGATATAAGAGAAGACCAAAGTGGCATCGGCATCCACTTCTTCCAACGTATAACGTCCGTCAATATCCGTTATAGTTCCTCCGCTATTTCCTTGAATAACTATACTTACCCCAATCAGCGGTTCATTATTAGCATCGGTTACCCTACCGGTGACTCTATGCCTGGAAGCCTGTACTTTACCGGAAGATGCCAGTACTTGTCTGGCAAGACTCACCACAATGGTGTTATTCACCTTGCTCAATTGCAGACTAGTTTGTTTCCTGATTTGCTCTAAAGCCTGATCGAAACTTACATTGTCCAAATCAATATCGATCGTATTATACTTTTGGACAACACTCTCATCATAGAAAAACTCATAACCGGAAAGGTTACTCAGTTTCTTGAACACATCAGCCAATTTCACTTTACGCATCTGCAATGTAACTATCTGATTCAATTCAACTTGTGCTGCATGCACGGGGAAAGCAGCCATGGATGCCGAACCTAGCAATAAGGTCGGTACAAGCAATACTCGGGCCCACGAAGCCCTCTTCGCATGTTGTTTCATAGATCTTGATTATTTAATTATTAAGGTATTATTTATATAGAATATACGAATTGTTTGCTTTCCTGTATTTAATGCCCGTAGCCAAGCGAATGGACTCCAAAACCGCCTCCAAACTCCTATTATCATGCGTACCCGAAAGGAAATTGTTAAAGACAAAACTTGAGTCTAATCGTATAGTACAATTATACACCCGTTCCAACCTCCTCGTCACTTCTTGTATCGGAGTACGGTTAAAGTATAACTTGTTCTGCATCCACAACATATAATTTTGAGTATTCACATGCTCACGCTCCAGATGCATATTGGTTTTATCCAATACCAATTGCTCGCCGGGGGTCAGTTTCAATTGTTCTTCGCCGAAATTCATCAGCACCTTTCCTGTGCATAGAGTCAGTTGCAGTTCCTCACTATCTTCATAATTATTCAGATTAAAAGTAGTACCCAAAACACGTATTTTATAATCCTGACTTTGAATAATGAAAGGACAGTCTTTATTTTTAGCTACATCAAAATAAGCCTCTCCCTTGAAATGAACGTAACGGCCTTCTTTTCCAAACTGCCTCGGATATTTCATATAAGAGCCTGCATTCAAGATCACTTTTGTCCCGTCAGGGAGCACCACTTTTTGTCTTTTACCATAAGGTACGTGTATTTCATATTGAGCAACCTTCATGCCTGCCGGATTAGCAAAATAAACTACGCTCAAAACGATGCAAAGCAATATAGCCGCAGCAATGCTCCCCCATTTTTTTACTAAATAGATAGAGTGATTCCGACGCCTATCCTCGTAATTGCTGATAATTTGAAGTGCCTGACGCTCATTGGAAATCCATTCCTCCCATGAGGATGAAGACTCTTCTTCACCAGTTTTCCATAAACAAGCAGAAGCTTCATCAAAGTCTTTTGACTGGTCTGTCTTTGTGTCTGCCAACAGTTCCTCAATATCCTTACAGGTATAAATACCGTCAACAAATCTTTTCCAAACCGAATAATGTATCTTTTGTTTTTCTTTCATTATGCATTTCTTTCGTTTCTCTATAAAGGATACGAATCAAAAGCAAAAGGTGGGGATAGGAATCTTATGGTTTAACGTATTTTAATATGATTAGGCTTACAAGTATTGGACAGGCACTAATGAAAGGGATCAGATAAGCACGAATTTTCTCTAACGCATTTTTTATATGATCTTGCACAGTATAAACAGACAAACCAAGTTGTTCAGCTATTTCTTTATGAGACAGTCCTCTATTCCGGCTCAATTCGAAAATCTCCCGTTGGCGCGGACTCAACTGTTCCAAAGCCTGTGCAATCAATTCCTTAATATTCTTTTCTTCCAGACTCTTCTCTACATCATCTACATAATCAATGGCCTGTTCCATCAGTTTTTCGTATAGCACAGATCGGGCAGACAGAGAACGAAATATATCGTAAATACGATTTCTTGCTATAGTATAAAGAAAAGCGGAAAAAGACTGCTCAATCCGAATATCTTCCTTCTTTTCCCAAACGGTCAAAAAAATATCTTGTGTTATATCCTCAGCTATCTCTTTATCCTTGACAAAATGGACACAATAATAAAGGACCTGGGACTTATAAAAAGAGAAAAGATGGCTGAAAGCAATCTTGTCTCCATTTATAAGTTTCCGAATTAATTCCCGCTCTATGTCAAAAGGCAGCTTCATACCTAGAATTCAGTAACGAATGGTTTCCCATCCAACCATGCAGCCATATTCAACACCAGTAAATTCCAGTTCTGAAAACCTTTATTCAATACCGGCTCACCATTATCAGGCAGATAATATTCATGTAATGCCCCGAAACGTTCATAGTCACGTCCCAAAAGCAAAATGGTCTTTTCCGCCAATTCCCGGGCCTCTTCCGTAAATCCATATTTCACCAATCCACGAAAGACCAGATAATTCACATTAATCCAAACCGGACCTTGCCAGGAAGACGGATTCCCACTGGCACGTACATTATACATTTTTTCCAAAGGAGACAAAGTACGGATTCCCGCCGGAGCGTTAAAGGAGCAAGTATCATGAAAATGAATCCGCACTATTTCCTTTGCTTGCTCCGGAGTGGCAATTTCAGCCCACATCGCCATAAATCCGCTCCACACACTAAGACGCTGAATCAAACAATCATAATCACGCGGCTGCCCTACGTGCAGAAACAATTGTCCCGGGTACAGCCCCTTTATATCCGGTTTCTCCACCGGAAGCAGATTCAAATCCACACTATAATAAAAACGGTCACGCGGGTCCCAACAATGTTCTTGTACCTTTCCTTTCAATACTGCCGCTTCTTTCTCAAAGGAAACTGCTATATCATCCAAATTCAGACAGCCGGCCAAGTATGCCATAGCCTGTAATTCGCGATACATCAACGCGTTCAAGAAGATGGATCCCGAACTGCCCTGAGGACGATAAAAAGTACTGGGATCATTATCAACTCCGATAGCCTCATCAGTTTCCCAATAGAATAACCCAGTTGCCTTGTGACGATGAAAATTCAAATATTTACAGACAAATGACTGCAACGTATAAAAATCATCGCGCAACCACTCCGCATCCCCGTTCATATTGCGGACAATAAAGGCGGCATGTTGCGCCAATGTAGGTTTGTGCATATTGCTTTTCCAAGGATTCCGTGTTTTCAACATCTCTTCGCGGCTAGGGGCATTCCGTTCTATCCAGATAGGAATCCAACCGTCCATACCTCCATAGTGCAAGGAATTGAGGATGCATCCCTGTTCATACTTCAGGGCCTCCTGCTTATCCTTTTCCGTGCCGTTCTCTAATAAGATTTGGCGCAGAGCGATGTTGCTCAACCAAGAATCCCAATCCCATAGCATATCTAAGTATTGATTACTTCCCGGAGCAAGGAACGGAAAGACTAAAGCTCCTCCGGCTTCACGATACATGCCTTTCATATCTGTAAGCATTCGGCCTCGTGCGTGTTTCTCTCCAAGTTATAATAAAGTCAAAAGCCAGACGAAGCATGTCTGGCTTTTGACTTTATTATAGCTTTCCTGTTTATCCTTTCCAATTAAATGGCAGTAAATCGGTGTAATCGTTTTTCTCTTCTCTTTCTTTCTCCTGTACCCTAATCAGCACGTCCTGCATCCATAGTTTTGGGTTCACCTTATTTTCCCTACAGCATCCCATCAGTGAAAAGAAAATTGCCGCTGCATGTGCTGCCTCATGTGATCCGGAGAAGAGCGTATTTTTTCTGTTTAAAGTCAACGGCCTTATAGAACGCTCCACCGGATTATTGTCAATGCAGAACTGTGCGTCATTGACATATCCGGACAGTTGTTCAAAGCGTGTGTACATATAGAACATGGCCTTGGCAATAGGCGATTTATCGACCGTATGTCCATATTCCTCCTTGCACCATTTTTCCAGTTCTTTGATAATAGGGTACGATTTTTCCCGGCGAAGCTTTACCACCGCCTCCCCTTCCAGATGTTCCATTCTGATTTTCTCCTCCACGGCATACAGTCCGCCTATTTTTCCAAGTGCATGCCTTGCTCTGGGAGGGTCATTTCCTTCCGCTTCCACAAAGTTGCGCCTGACGTGCGCCCAGCAGCACAGATGCAACTTTCCGGGTAGCGTGTCGAACTTGTCATATACTGCAAAGCCGTCACTCTGTACCACCCGGACCTGTCCTGCCAGCAGTGTGTCTATTCCGCTGCTGCCACGGCCCTTGTGATATTCAAAGAAGGGGGTATGGAACCGGGGCAGATAGAAGTTCCACATATACCCGCGGTGAAGAGCACCGGGCCGGTCGCTTTCAAGTACGGGATGGGGTGTCTCATCGGCCATGACGTAATAGCTGTCCTTGACCAGTTCACGAAGTTCATTATAGATTGGTTCCAGACGCTGTGCGGCAGCCATCATCCAGTTACTTACGGTGGAAGGACTCAGATGGATTCCTTCACGCTCAAAGATATCCAGCTGTCTGTGCAGAGGCAGGTGGTCGTAATATTTGGCGGTAGCAATGTGGGCCAGTACACTTTCCGAGGCATTGCTGTGGGGATGTGCCATTACGGGCATGGGAGCGGTTATGATACGACCGTCGGCGAGCCGGTATTTAGGACGGATGATGCGTTTCACATAGAATCGGGCGGGACTGACAGCATACTGTTCGCTCACTTCCTCTCCCAGCTTCGTCGCTCCCTCCAACGAAAGGCCTTCCGGCATGGGAATGATAATCTCCTCACGGGGAAGGGACGGGTCGATGGGCTTACGGGCGTGGGGAGTGATCTTTTTCGTGAAGCTTTTACGGAAACGATTGTAGCCATTCTCCGATGTGACGGATTTCCCAGCGGTTTTCTGTTCTTCCGCTACCGGGTCATTGACATCGGACGGAGACTCGAAACAGATGCTCAGCTGGCCGGCATCTTCGGGAAGATGACGTTTTTCACTGGATTTACCCCATAAACGGCGTGTCAAGTCAGCCAATTTCCATCTCAGATCGGCAATGACGGCTGTACAGGCCGAGATTTCTTCGACCTGGCGGGAATACTCCTGCAAAGAGGCTTCGTATTTTCTCTGAAGTTCCGCATGCTCCTTTTCAAGGCATTCATGTTCCTTGCGCAACTCTTCGTACTCTTCCAAAGTAAGGGTAATAACCGGTTCTTTCACTGTACATCCACTTTTTATTATGTGGCAAAGTTATCAAAATAAAACTGCACGGCTTATAGAATGGGGAATTACTTTTCAACTGTTTTCCGATACTTTTTAACAGTAAGCAGCTCATTCAGGCGATTCCAGGAAATTTGAAGAAAATCCTTCTTCCGTTCCTCCTTTTTCAAGAGGAAAGAACCGCGATTCAGACGACGGCATTCCAGACGGTATTCGTCGTCGCACCGATAAAGGATATGCAACCTGCTACGGGAGCGGTCGGGAAAAATATGACAGCTCTGCTCTGACACGCAGGAACCCGTGTGTCGGATGACCTCGCCACAAAGACCGTCAATACCTTTATGGAAATTACAACCTTGGGGATAAAGGTAATAAGACCAAAAAGGACTGCTGCGGAAAAGGCCAAGACCTAAAGGGAGAAGTAGGTCCTGAGGGGAATGGATACCAAGGCTGGAAGACGAAACTTTATAACGACGGCCGCCATCAAATATGAAAAGAACAGAATCAAAATGGTTAGACTCGGAAAAGAGAGTACGTAGTTTATCACTTTCGCTAGAAAATTCTAATACTGAACACATAATGGATTAAGATTATAATGAAGCCACAAAGGTAGGAAGGAAAAGAGGGGAAAAAAACACGCACGAGGCCGAATGCTTACTCATATCTTTATAAATATGGGCACGGCACAATTCTTTGTATTTTGCAATATTCTCGGGAGTACGTTCCGGCATTTGTGCATTTAGCATAAACGGGAAACAACAAATTGTTAAAAAGACCAGTAATTGTTTTTTCATAGGTATTATCTCATTTTGCTGACAGGGCAAAAATACAAATTAAAACGAAAAGAAAAAGAGATTAAAACAAAAATTATTTCGAAACTAATCAAAATATAACTAGAAAAGGCTGCCCGCAGGCAGCCTTCTATAATAAAAATATATTTCCCTTATAAGGTCTTAGTCACGACGTCCCATATAAATCATTATATAGTAAATCAGTGTAGCCAACGAACTAAGTGCCGCAACCACATACGTATAAGCAGCTGAACGCAGCGCATCCTCTGCCGCATGATGGTTATATGAATTTGTAATTCCGGCCTTGCTCAACCATACCAACGCACGCTGGCTGGCATTGATCTCAACAGGCAACGTAATAAAGCTGAAAAGAGTGGTCATGGCAAAAAGACAAATTCCTGCCAACAATAACTGCGGGAAAGTATTCACCATCAAAATACCTGCCAGTAACACCCAAGTCATAATAGAAGATGAGAACTGCACCACAGGCACCAAAGCCGAGCGCATCTTTAGCGGAGCGTATGCACGCGCATGTTGCACGGCGTGTCCGCATTCATGGGCGGCAACTGCCGCAGCAGCCACACTGTTGCTTCCATATACCCCTTCACTAAGGTTCACCGTTTTGTTTGCCGGATTATAATGATCGGTCAGCATACCCGGAGTGCTGGTTACACGCACGTCATAGATACCGTTATCATGCAACATTTTTTCAGCCACATCCTTTCCTGTCATACCGCTGGCCAAAGGCATCTTCGAGTATTTCTTAAACTTGCTTTGCAGACTATTCTGTACAATATAGCTGATTACCGCGATTCCAATAAATAAGATCCAATACATTGACATAGTTTTGTTCTTTATAATTCTGTTGTTAAATATACACGTTATTATGTACAAATAGTTTGCCAGCATCCCCCTTTTAAATAGAATTAAGAATTCCTGCCATCACACGCCTCCGAATTCACATCCGTCAATTTCAATTAAAAAATAATATTATGAGAAAAAAAGAGTGGATTATTGACTTTTGATTTATACATTTGAGGCAAAATTAAGAAATATGGAACATGAAATAGGAAATATATCCATAGCCCGTATCCGACAGATGAATCCCAGTCTAAAAGGGATTAACAATGATTTCGTAATGGATAGAAGCGAACATTACATCCCCGAGAATATGAACCCCATCTTTAAATACCCATTACGGCTGGATGGAATCATTATCTCTATCCGTGAAAAAGGCTCTGCCAAAGTCAATATCAATTTACGGGAATACGACATTGAGCAAAACGATCTGATTATTTGCGCTCCCGGCGATATTCTACAGTCCATGTTATCACCGGGCATTCATTTGTCACAAATGTTTTTAATATCATCTGATTTCTTAAAAGAGATGTATATCAACCTGAACAGTTTCATGCCATTTTTCATCTCATTGAAAGAGAATCCCAAATTTCATTTGATGGAAGAAGAGGTACAGGAACTGAAATCATTCTATGAACTGATAGAAGAAACCGTAAGCCGGAACGATAACTTCAGGACAGAAATCGTACGCAGACTAATGGGGGCCTATTTATATAAGATAGGTTCCATCCTTCATAGAAAACAACCGGAATTCCTTTCCGAGAATCCGAAATCACTGAAAAGGGAAGAGGTATTGTTCAACCAGTTCATCAACTTGCTGACCGAACATCACCGTAAAGAAAGACGCGTAGATTTTTATGCGGAGCAATTATTCCTGAGTCCCAAACATTTCTCCACCGTAGTAAAGAAAGTAAGCGGAAAAACTGCCGGAGAGTGGATTGACGAATATGTGATACTGGAAGCCAAAGCACTGTTGAAATACTCCGTCATGTCTATTCAGGAAGTAGCTTATTTTATGAACTTCCCGAACCCTTCCTTTTTTGGCAAATACTTCAAGCACCATACCGGGTTATCTCCCAGCGAATACAAGATGCAATAATGAAAACAGAAGATAAAAAATAGTAATCCAACGGGGGCTGTCCGAAAAAAACGGACAGCCCCCGAAAGTAAATTATATAAGTGTGACTACACTACCTCTCATCTTAAAATAATTTTGCAGGATATTCACCGGCATCCACCAATGCCTGTATCTTGTCAACCACACTCTGACGGTCTTCAGGATAAGTTACTCCAAACCATTTGCTGGTAGTATCCAATACCTCAACGGTAGCAGTACCATCATTAATCAGCTTGTCCACCATCAGCGGAATAAAGAATTCGCTCTTCAAGTTTTCCATATTTTTAGGATCGCTCAAGAATGCTTTAAAGAATTCCTTGCTGTAAGCAAAGTAATCAGGAGTAAAGCCCCAGAAGTTCATGCTCACCGGAGTTGTGTCAGGGGTAGCTGTCCATTCGCCATTGTCGTCAATATACTTCACTTCTCCGTCTATGCGCTGAATTTTGGTACGTTCTACCACGGAAGTCAACAAATGATCCGCATTGGTTCCACAGATGCCGCGGGATACCGTTCCACTCTCGCTCAATGTATTTCCTACACGGAAGCCCACCATAGCATACGTGTTTTTAGCACCTTCGGGCAGTGCAGAAAGGAACTTGCCCATTACCTGGAACGAGTCACGGCCATAGAAGTCATCGCAATTGATCACCGCAAACGGTTCCTGTATCACATCAGCTCCCATCATGACAGCATGGTTAGTTCCCCAAGGTTTTGTACGCTCCGCAGGACAAGTAAAACCCTCCGGCAGATTGTCTAAAGCCTGGAATACCAGTTCGCAAGGAATATGACCTTCATATTTAGAAATAATCTTTTCACGAAAATCTTGTTCAAAATCTTTACGGATAACAAAGACCAGTTTTCCAAAGCCGGCGTTGATAGCGTCATAAATAGAATAATCCATAATAGTTTCGCCGTTAGGACCCAGACCATCCAATTGCTTCAATCCTCCGTAACGGCTGCCCATACCAGCCGCCAATAAAAATAAAGTTGGTTTCATAGTTTATTTATTTAAAATTGAATATTTGATGGTACAAAGCTACAAAATAATACGGAGGAAAAAAGCTACATTCCATTCAAATTCGAGCATAAATCAATCATTTCCCTCCTTTTGACGCAAATCAAGCCCTATTTCTAGAAAGGATAGCCGATGGCAAAGTGCAATCCCAGTCCATCCTTAAACTTAGGAATATTATAATATCCTTTCTTGCCGGTATCATACGGATCATGAAGAGCAATACCCAGATCCAGGCGGATCACCAGGAAAGTAAGGTCATAACGCAATCCCACCCCAGTACCCAAAGCTATACTTTTAGCAAAATTACGAAGAGTAAGCAAACCGCCGGGACGTATATTCTCACCTTCCTCATTCTTTTGTTCACGCAGTAGCCACACATTTCCCGCATCCAGAAAAGCTGCCCCGTACAAATCACCCAGGATAGGGAAACGGTATTCCACATTCGCTTCCAGCTTCACATCTCCGGTTTCATCCAGATAACCATACTGTTTATCTTCGGGACGATAAGAACCGGGGCCGATAGAGCGCACTGTAAACGCACGGATACTGTTAGCTCCCCCAATATAGAACTGCTCGCTGTAAGGCGCTACAGTCTGGTTCCCATATGCATACAAAATTCCCCCCATCAAACGAGTGGCTATATGCTGTTTCTCTCCGACTTTAAACAAACAACGCACTTCGGATGTCATTTTCAGGAATTGCGCATAAGGACTGTTTAATAACTTCTTATCTGTTTCCTTGAATCCCTTCCCAAAAGCAGCATACACCAACGAAGTCAGATTACCTGCCGAAGTAAAGGAAGTTTCCCACCATAAATTATTGCGTTTCTTCAACGGGGCGTTATCATACGTAAACGTATAACTCATAGCTGGAATAAACTGATTTCCCAAACTGATTTTCAAGCTCCGGTTCTTGTCCACTATCGTATCAAAACGTGTAGTAGTATGCTGCAACGTATTAAATGCCAGTCTGAAAGGAGTCACAGTATGTTTCCATACCCGCGAAGGCTGGAAATCATATGACACCGTTCCACCGAAAGAAAGCATTTTAAAGAAGCGGGCACGGTTCAACTGACTGGCATACAACTTGAATGAGGTATGCTGCGGAAATCGCGAGCTCATCATTTTTTTACTCATCCACGGCAACACCAGGCGAGGATACTCCAATGAAAAAGAAGTCCCCAACTCGTATGAGTTCAATTTAGAACTGTTCCCGTCCGCCGTAGAATTGGTCTGCCATTCGTATGACCCTTTCAACTGGAAAGAAAGCGTGGCGGCTGTACGCATGAAATTCTTCCGCGAGAGGCTGAAAATCGCTCCGGGACCAGTCTGATCCGTACTTTTGGTAGTCACATTGAATTCCAGTTCTCCGTCATACGGCAAATCGAATGTAGCATTCATCCGCACATTCAGCGTATCACACCCCGGCAATGTATCTTGCGGGGCATAGCGGAACTCGGCAAATTTGAAAATGCCCAAACGCGCCAAGGCTTCCTGCGTGAAATTCTGACGGGCCTGAGAATAAAGCTGCCCTTTCTGGTAAAAGAAGCGCTTAGCCAATACTCCGGGGCGGATACCGGGTTTCTTACCGCTATAGTGTAAAGTCATTCCCGGAAAGACGATGGAATCAGTAGGTTCCTCTCCTTTATATCCGGTAAGATAAACAGAAGTATTCCCTATATAATAAGGTCTTTTCGCATCGGCAGGCACTCCAGCTTTCGGGACAACCTGCAAACTGACCATTCCCGGTTTGCGCAAGGTATCCGCACGGAAAGTAATGAATTCGGGACGGAAATAATAATAACCATTGTTACGGAAAAGGGTACTCAGCCGCTGGCGCTCCTCCTCCAGTTTCAACACACTGAAATTATCTCCTTTATGCAATACCCTCTGGTCATAAGCAGCCCTGATCAGACTATCGGCGCGAGGAGGATATTTCAGATACATGACAGAGTCCAGATAATAAGGGTTCGCCATATCAATCTTATAACTTAACTTGGCTTTCCGAGGATTCTTCAACGAGTCTACAGAATAAGTCACAGCACCATTGAAAAAGCCATAATCATGCAACAGATTGGTGGCCACCTTCACACGGGTTTCCGGATTCACCGTAGACAAATACACCGGAGTAGACCCCAGCTTGTTGAAGATCCAATGCCCCACCCCCTTTTTATCCTGGTATTTCACAAAATCATTGTATATCCACAAACCGAAAGGAATGGGAAAACGCAAGGAGTTGCTTCCCAAAATGGCATTATTGGGAGGATAAGACAAAGCAGCCTCCACCTCTTCCAAGGTCTGGACACCGGCAGGGGTCTTGTCTTCATTCAGAATCTCCATATTTTTCACACCGACATATAGCGTTTCGTCTTCCGGCAAATTCCTGGTAGTAGAGCAGGCAGCTGTCATCAGCAACAATACCGATAATAGAAGCAGGTTTATGTTATGTTTTCTCTCCATATCTCCAACAATCATTTTTTCTTCTTAGACTTGAAAATAAACAGTTCGCCCAGGTGACTCATCTTCTTGCGAAGCACAATACCCACACCGGTCTCTATGATCTCACCTTCCAGCACACTCTCATAGTTCTTGTCGTGGAAGAGCTTGACATACCGGGTACCGCTGTTGTCCAAGCGGTATTCTATGGATACATTATCAATAAAGGTTTCATCCTGCTGTACCGTACTTCCGGTAGACACTTTACCGCCTACCACTATACGGAAGCGGTTATTCCAGAAACGTTTGGCGAACTGGAAATTATAATCCGTGCGTTTCCCGCCGCTATCGGCATCATCCACCGTTTCCATGCCCACATTGATATCAAGTGCTTTTCCGGCAATATTCGAGATTTCGCTCTGCAGGAATGAGTTCAAGGCATTATTCACATTAAATCCTCCCGTAGAGTTTCCTTCAGCCATATACATTCCGGTCACCAGCATGGTGACAGCCAGTTTTCCCCGTTCCTCCACCGACATGGCATTCAGCTGGTCTTGCACAGACGCATCCTCGGGAGCCGAAAGGGTAAACGCCAGCCCCAGATTCTCCAGACTCTGGCTCAAAGCGATCCCTACATCAAACCCGACGATACGCGAAGTCTTTCCATCCTCGCCCACCGAAGCACGGACCCTTTCGGCCGCGGTAATGTTCAGTTGCGGATTCATGATATTTCCCGTCCACTCCACATAACTGCCATTTTGAATATTAAAAGTCTTCAGCGGAATAATCGGAATCTGGTATTTCATCTCCCCGCTCATCAAGGAATAACGCCCGGTCAGCAACATATCCCCCTGAGGAGTGTACTGGAATGACAAGTCTCCGCCTCCTTCCAGCAACATATAGTTGGAGCCGTCCGGCACCAGATCCACACGTGCCTGCACCGCCTGGTCTATATGCATGGTCATGGCCACATCCATCCCTCCCAAAGAGATTTGCTGGACAGAGGACTCCTCTACCGAAGTTGTGTCGTTGAAATTGACAAAAGTCACCATATCCCCCAAACGGTCGTTCACCGTCAAGGGAGAGTCTTTCAGGACATAGGTCACATTGGTCTTCCCCAAGATGTTCATGTTCCCCCGCATCACCAGTTCCTCCACAGGACCGCGCAGCGTTGCGTTAAAATCCACATACATCTTGCCGTAAACCATAGCCCGCTTGGTACGGGGAGCATTCAGCAACTCATAATTCTCGGCATGCATTTTAAGGTTCACTGCCGTCCGTTCCAAATCCGAGAAATCCACCTCGCCGTTAATGGTAAAAGGAGTCTTGCCTTTGGTGAATATATCGAACTCCTTGAACATCATCTTACTGTTCACCACCTGCACCGGTTCATTATCAAAACGGAACATGGCAGACATCTCCGGCATGAAGAAAGTCACGGAATCCAATGCCAGTTCCCCATTCAGCAAGGGTTTGGCCGGATCACCTTTCATGGACAATGTTCCATCAATATCCCCGTCCAGTTCCACCATGCGGTCGGGCACAAACGGATTGGCGACATTCAGCGGAAAATGTTCGAAGGCTATATCCGCGCTCAGGCTTCCCGTTCCTTCCTCCGCGGGCAGATAGATACCTCCCAAATGAGCTATCTCCTCACCATCATGGCG
Source organism: Phocaeicola vulgatus ATCC 8482 (assembly GCF_000012825.1). Classification (GTDB taxonomy): domain Bacteria; phylum Bacteroidota; class Bacteroidia; order Bacteroidales; family Bacteroidaceae; genus Phocaeicola; species Phocaeicola vulgatus. Next base: position 544,914 of record NC_009614.1, read on the forward strand.
TATATAGGCATCCAGATGATGATCCTTTGCCTCACCGGGCAGATACACACCACCCAGTTCCCAATTTCCCAACGCACTGCCTTCATATTTGAATTCATCTATACGCAAATCACTGCTCACCATCATATACGGACCGGAATCTATATAATGCGCTTCTGCTCCGATCCATCCTTCCATATCAGGCATATAGGGAAGGATACGCCGGAATTCTTTCAGATTGATGCGTGAAAGCTCCACCGTCATATCCTGTTTGGCTATGGTATCTTCCCGATTGGTATAGAAACTGAGTCCGGTCCCCTGCTCGTCATGCAAATCCAGATTTGCATGAATCCGCCCGTTGTCAGCCAGATAAATATAGTTATTTTTATTCACGGTAAAAGGACGGTATACCAACGTGGGATGCTCTGGAAAAACCTTCATGCGTATGCCGTGGCGGCGCAGGTCGGCCATCACGCCCATATATACTCCCTGTTCTTTACGGGCATTCAGGTATTGAACCAACAACTGGGCACTGTTGTTTCCCACATTTCCCTCCAGCGTCACATCAAACGCCTCCTGTCCCGGTTTGGGTCCGTTCACCACTCCGCTCAACATATTTATGCCATTCAGGTCCTGCTGTACATCCAAATAGATGGTATCCAAAGTCAGGCTGTCTGTACGCAATCCATATAAATAAGCCTCCCCGTTCAATCCCTCTGCCGGAGATGAATCCACATCCATAAACAGACGACTGTATGACAACCCCATCATTGACAGATAATTGGCTATCGGATTATCGGGACCGGAAGATATTTTCAGACATAGTCCCGGAAGAAATTCCCGAAGCTCCTCCTGTTCAATATGTTTGCTTTCCCATTGTTCCGCCAGTTTCTTCATCAGCAAATCCGCCCTGCCGGAAATGTATTCCATGTGCCCTGCTCCTTCCAGACTCAAATCAAGATCCCCCGCACGCAGATAAGCAAAAGTGGAATCTCTGGAAGTGCTGAATCCAGCAAACAGGTCCTTGGAATGGGAAGTGCGTTTGGCAGTGACAATCGTGGCATTCGTCATCTCGGCCTCTACGACATACCTTTTTCTGAGGTCACTGCTGAAACGGACCCCCAGGTGCTGGGAGGTCTGAAAACGGGTATCCATCAGATGAAGCGCCTGCCAATCCAAATGAGCCACATCCATTTTCAAGTCGCCCGAAACATCATGAGGTTTCAAGATACCATCCAAATGCGCCTTGATATCCATGGTCCAGTTTTTCACTGCCAGTGAAGCATGCACCTTCGATTTCTCCAGTCCGGCAGCCAATGAAATTCCTGTCAGATGATAACTGCCATAATGGAAACGGTCTATGCCGCCCTCCGCATTGAAATAAGTACGGGGAGAAAAAAAGTCAAAACCTTCCCCCTCCACTTTCAGACGGGTGGACAAGGTGTACAAAGAATCGGCAGGCATAAACTGGTGCAGGTCAAAATGATTGACAGCCAAGTCTGCCTCATACCTGTCACGCGACAAGTCGTATTTGGCAAACAGACGGGCTGCCCGTTCCATCTTGAAATCATCCGCTACGGAGATGCTGTCATTATAAACCGTTATAGGAATAGTATCGGCCGCAACCACCGCCTGGGCTTCGGGCTGCATCAGCAGCAGGTCCGTGCCCATTTTAGTGCCCGCCATCGTAAATTTGCCTTCCAAGCGCGTTCCGTATGGAATTTCTATTCCTTCAGCCAACGTGGAAACAAACTTCAAATCCTTGGTTTCAGCTTCCAAAGTGATATCCCCCCCGCGCAGCAGACTGTCTGTCAGATGGGTTAGCTCCCCCCGGGCGAACAATCCCAATGCACCGGGCAGCTCGGCAGTCAGCGTAGTCAGTTTCAGCTTGTTCAAATCACCGTCGATCCCTGTACGGATGCGCAAGGGTTCGGAAGGATACTGCCGGATAAACTTTTCATCCATACTTCCCATGAATCTCACCACATCCGGCTTTCCTATATCAGCCATCAGCCGTGCGGACACCAAGCCTTCATCCTTAAAATCCAAGGCATTCCAATCCATCGCAGCGTTCAGTTCCAGATAAGAATCCCGGGTTTCCAGTTTCAATGAAGGCACACGCAGCACCTTGTCATTGGAAACCATCCGCCCTGTGGCAGAAACGATTTCCACTCCCGAACGCTCTTTCAGCACAAACTGGCTGATTATGGCTTTCATATTCCTACCTCCGTAGTATAGGGAATCCAGTTTCACACCGATATCCGTCAGTGCAATATGGGAGGGGTCCAGTCCGGAGGACAGGCTGTCGGCAGCCAGCGGCTTCCCGTTATCGTAACGCACACGTCCGTTCTCTATCCGAAACGTTTGCAGCGAATAGGCCGATTTATGCAAGTCTATCAGCCCATCGCGCAGTATGGCATTATCCAGCGAAGCCGCCAATGACAAGCTGTCCAAAGGCATATCCAGCGCAAAGGATACATTCTGTAAATCAATATCCTGCAATATTATTTTCCAATAGGCGGTGTCGCTTGCAGCCGTATCGGCCGCAGCGGTGTCATTCAGGCAAAGAGATAAATCCGTATCTTTCAACAAGACTTTGTTAACGATGGCAGTTTCGGGGTCCAGTGCCACTCCATGACTGGAAATGAACAATTCCCCCAAAGTACCGTTCAACTTCATGCCATGTATCAAGTCATTAGAATTCACTGTGGCTCCTTGCAGGGATATGCCATCCACTTCCACCTGCTTTTTCAGCAGTGGCAGCAACTGCACATTCACTTGCAGGCGGCGTACACTGAGCAACGTATCATTATGCGGGGAAGCAGCATCTACATTGGTCACCACCAGATTCAACGGAAAAGACAAAGAGATACGTCCCACGGAGATATTCATACCAGTAGCTTCCGAGGCATATACAGCAGCTTTGTCCACCAGAAAATTCTGAATAGGTGGCAAATAAATCAATATACATAAAATGATGAACAGAATGAACGGAGATGCTATCGTCCACAATGTCCAACGAACATATTTTTTCTTCATCGAGTGTCTGTACAAGTATTCCTGCAAATTTAAACAATTTTATCGGCATAATGGTTGAAAGAACGCAGCTTTTATCTTTTGTTTCCCATAATTTATTAAAAAAGAACTTACGGACTACCTGTTGCCACTAGGAAAGATCTATAATCTTACCCCCGCAAAATTTAAATCTTTCAGCTCTCCCGTCTGTTCCCATAATATGAACAATACGGACAAGCCGACAGATTTCCAAGAAGACGGAAGCTACTTCCAACGTAGACGCAGTTCCTTTTTCTCACACACGTGCGCGCATATTACAAATATGATATAAATCCGGCATCCTTCATCAAAGACTTCCCTCTGAAACGATGGATGCCATACTACTATTCAATGCGAATTTCAAGACTTATGCAAACCATGTTATTCAGAAACTTTTTTAATTTTCTTTTTTCAAGTTTTATCATCTTCCGGTTTTGCCGCCGGTCTTTTTATCTATTTTCTTTCGTCTTTTCTCTTTCCGGTGCTTCTCTTCCCCTCACTCTGCCTCATTTACTTTTCTTCTCTACAAATTATAAGAACACGCACGTTTGTGAGGAAAAAAGACCTGGTTCTGCCGCGTCTGCGTCTGAAGTATTCCTCCGCTCTCTCCCTTTTTTTATCCTTCCTTTCTTCGCTTTTCCGCTCTTACTCTCAATTTTATTTCCTATCTTTGTCCGATAAATAAAAAATAGCTCATGACTTCAAACAAAATTTTACTAATATGCCTGGCCTTCATTGCATTGACTGCATGCAACGCCGGCTCGAAAAGACAAACAAATCATCATATGGAAAATGAAAAGCGTACCTTGGTAAAACTGGAAACCACCATGGGAAATATCACAGTGGCCCTGTATAATGAAACGCCGAAACATCGTGATAACTTTATCAAACTGGTAAAAGAAGGAGTATATGACAGTACATTGTTCCACCGGGTTATCAAACAATTCATGATCCAAGCTGGCGATCCGGACAGCAAAAACGCATCGGATACTGCCATGCTGGGCAGCGGTGATGTGGGTTACACCATTCCCGCTGAGTTCAATCCGAAATTCTTCCACAAGAAAGGAGTATTGGCGGCAGCACGCCAGGGTGATGATGTGAACCCCGAAAAGGCTTCATCGGGTTGCCAGTTCTATATTGTTACCGGACGCAAGTTCACCGAACCGCAATTGCTGGGCATGGAGAACAAAATAAACGAACAGCGTGAAGAAGCTCTGTTCGACAGTCTGGCACGCCAGCACATGAAGGAAATATACAAGATGCGCAAGGCAGGAGACAATGCCGGGTTACTGGAATTACAGGACACCTTGGAAGCCCAAGCCCGTGAGCTGGCGGACAAAGAAGAGAAATTCCGCTTCACCCCCGAACAGATCAAAGCATACAGCACCATAGGCGGCGCTCCCCACCTGGACGGTTCTTATACCGTATTCGGTGAAGTAACCGAAGGTATGGAAGTAGTGGACAATATTGAAATAGCAAAAACGAACCGCGCAGACCGCCCTATAGAGAATATCCGGATTCTCAAGGCAAGTATTCAGTAATTTGCGACTCAGATGATTAACATTAACCGATACACCTTGTCCAACGGGCTGCGTGTGATACACAATGAGGACAATACGACTCAGATGGTGGCACTGAACCTATTGTACGATGTGGGCGCACGCGATGAAGATCCTGATCATACCGGATTCGCCCATCTGTTTGAGCACCTGATGTTCGGAGGCTCCATCCATGTGCCCGACTATGACACTCCGGTACAAAATGCCGGAGGCGAAAACAACGCATGGACAAATAATGACATAACCAATTATTACATCACCCTCCCTCGTCAGAATGTGGAAACCGGATTCTGGCTGGAGAGTGACCGTATGTTGTCCCTCGACTTTAACCCGCGCAGTCTGGAAGTGCAACGGCAAGTGGTAATCGAAGAGTTCAAACAGCGGAACCTGAACCAGCCATACGGAGACGCCTCACATCTGCTACGCGCCCTAGCTTATAAGGTGCATCCGTACCAGTGGCCTACCATCGGTAAAGAAATCAGCCACATAGCCAATGCCACCCTTGAAGAGGTGAAAGCCTTTTTCTTTAAATATTATGCACCGGACAACGCCATTCTGGCTGTAACGGGACATATTACTTTTGAAGAGACAGTGACATTGGCTGAAAAGTGGTTCGGCCCTATCCCGCGCCGCAACGTAGCCCCCCGCTCACTGCCGGCAGAACCCCGGCAAACGGAGGAACGCCGACTGACAGTAGAGCGGAACGTGCCTGTAGACGCGCTCTTTATGGCATTCCATATCTGTGAACGACGCCATCCCGACTACTATGCTTTTGATATGCTAAGCGACTTGCTGAGCAGCGGACGTTCCTGCCGTCTGGTGCAGCATCTGGTACAAGAGAAACAGGTATTCAACAGTATCGACGCCTATATATCGGGCAGCATTGACGAGGGATTGTTCCATATCACCGGCAAACCCGCCCCAGGCGTCACGCTGGAAGCTGCCGAAGCTGCCGTATGGCAGGAACTGAAGGCATTGACGGAAGAAAGTGTGGATGAAGACGAGCTGGAAAAAGTAAAGAACCGCTATGAAAGTGAACAGATATTCAATAACCTGAATTACCTGAATGTGGCTACCAATCTGGCTTATTTTGAACTGACCGGCAAAGCGGAAGATATTAACAATGAAGTAAACAAATATCGCTCGGTCACTGCCGGCCAGATAAAAGAAGCTGCACAAAAAACATTTGTGCGAGAAAATTGTTCCACACTCTACTATAAAAGTAATTTGCCGACCTGATAATGTGCTAATTTGCCAACTGGCTGCGCCATGCGGAACACAGCGCAGCCAGTTGGCAAATTAGCATATTGGCACATTAGCAATTTATTAACCATGCAACATTACAAAGCACTTTTCACTTTAGGTATCCCTATCGTTATCGGCCAGATAGGTGTCATCATTTTGGGTTTTGCCGATACATTGATGATAGGCCATCACAGCACGAATGAATTAGCCGCCGCCAGTTTTGTCAACAATATGTTTACTTTGGCCATTATTTTCGCTACCGGATTCTCATACGGGCTGACTCCTATCGTAGGGAGTCTGTTCGGACGAGGAGAAACCCATGTAGTGGGACGAATGCTGAAGAACAGCCTGTTTGCCAACACACTGCTGGCCGTATTGCTCACACTCATCATGTGGATACTTTATCTGAATATCCACCGACTGGGGCAACCCGAAGAACTGCTGCCTTTAATGCGTCCCTACTTCATCGTTTTACTGATATCCTTGTTGTTTGTACTGCTTTTCAACGGTTTCAAGCAATTTGCCGACGGCATAACCGATACCCGCGTTTCCATGTGGATCTTATTGACAGGAAATGTAATGAACATTATCGGCAACTATATTCTGATTTACGGTAAACTGGGAATGCCCGAAATGGGATTGCTGGGAGCGGGAATTTCCACATTGGCCTCCCGTATCATGATGGTGATCGTGTTCGCCGTCATTTTTTTCTGTACCCGACGTTATCATATTTATAAAGAAGGCTTTCTACACAATACGCTCAACCGGGCAGACTTCCTGCACCTGAACAAACTGGGATGGCCCATTGCCATGCAGATGGGAATGGAAACTGCTTCGTTCAGTCTCAGTGCCATTATGGTGGGATGGATCGGGACTACTGCTCTGGCGGCCCACCAAGTGATGCTCGCCATTTCCCAAATCTGCTTTATGATGTATTATGGCATGGGAGCAGCCGTTGCCGTGCGGGTTAGCAACTTCCGCGGACAGAATGACCGGATGAACGTCAGGCGCTCTGCATACGCCGGATTCCATATCATGCTGCTCATCGCACTGATAGGCGCCCTGCCCATCTTCCTGCTGCGTAACGAACTGGGAGGATGGTTCAGCGACAGTCCGGCGGTCAGCGTAATGGTAGCACAACTTATCATTCCGTTCATCATCTACCAGTTTGGTGATGGATTACAGATAAATTTCGCCAATGCCCTTCGTGGAATCGCAGATGTGAAACCCATGATGTATATCGCATTCATCGCCTATTTCCTTATCTCCCTGCCGGCCGGCTATTTTTTCGGTTTCATCATGGATTGGGGAATCATAGGAATATGGATGGCATTTCCTTTCGGACTGACTACAGCCGGAATACTCTATTACCTGCGCTTTAACCGTGATACGAAATAAAAATAAAACCACCATGAGCCTGCCCAACCGTTCCACCAAGCTGAAAGTTGCATTCGGCTATATTCTGCTGACTGCACTGCTCTTTATATCTATCGGATATATCTATCAAGAAATGAAGTCACTGTCCGGAACCGGTGATGATGAAGCCATCCTGAGCCAACGGCGCCATGTCACCAACCAAATTATCGGCCAGCTCTATCAGGCGGAAGTCATCGGACAATCACTCAGTACGGGACAAATAGAACAATACTACCGATACCAACGAGCCATGAAACAAGCCACCACGGCACTTGACTCCCTACGCACGTTGCTGACAGACAGCATACAACTGGCGCGACTGGATACCGTAGGAATGCTTTTCATGGATAAAGAACGGAATATGCGCAACCTGCTGAAAGCAATTCAGGACGGTGGGACAGATATACTTTACAAACAGCATATAGACGAACTGATCGCCCAGCAAGATTCCTTGCTCAGCCTTCCCCATGTACGAAAAAAAGTAATCACACACACCAATTCTTATATTATTCGTAAAAAGCCCAAAAGCTTCTTCAAACGTTTGGGAGAAGTGTTCTCGCCCGGAAAAGCAGATTCCACACAGGTCAACAATGTGATTCAGGAAGAATATACCGATACGCTGACCGAGGCATACAGTCCGGCAGATACTGTGGTCACCATGTTGAAAAACATACAGAGCCGAGTAACCGATACCCAACAAGAACGTATGGAAATGGTCAATCGCCGCACCCAGTCCCTGCGCCTCAGCGGCTTGAAACTAAGTCAGAAAGTCAATCAGCTATTAAGTACTATAGAGGAGGAAGAGCAAGCTTTGGCCCAAAACAAACATATACAAGAGGAATATATTCGCCAAAGCTCTATCCGCACAGTGGCGGGAATCGCCATTGTCGCTGTGGTTCTGGCTATTTTCTTTCTGGTCCTGATATGGAGAGACATCACTCGCAGCAACCACTACCGCCGAGAACTGGAAAAAGCCAAACGTCGCGCCGAAGACTTATTGGCGGCGCGTGAAAAACTAATGCTGACCATCACCCACGATATCAAAGCTCCCGTGGGTTCCATCTTGGGCTATACCGACCTGCTGGAGCGGATCACTACCGAAGAACGCCAGCGTTTCTATCTGAACAATATGCAGAGTTCAGCCAATCACCTGCTCAGCCTGGTCAAATCCCTGCTGGATTACCACCGGCTGGATGCACATAAAATGGACGTCAACCAGGTATCGTTCAACCCCCACCAACTGTTCGACACCATTTATATTAGCTTCAAACCGATGGCAGACTCCAAACAGCTGGAACTGAACTATCATTGCAACGAATCATTGAACCGCGTATACATAGGAGACCCGTTCCGTATCCGCCAAATAGCGGAGAATCTGCTATCCAATGCACTGAAATTCACTAAAGAAGGAGGCATCACCCTGCGGGCAGCATTGGAAAACGGCCAATTGCATTTCAGTATCAGTGACACAGGATGCGGTATCAGCCAAGAAGAGCAACAACGTATCTTTCAGGAATTCACCCGGCTCCATAATGCACAAGGACAAGAAGGATTCGGCTTGGGACTGGCCATCACCCGTAAACTGGTGCTTCTGCTCGAAGGGGATATCAAGATAGAAAGCGAACAAGACAAAGGCAGCTGCTTCCATGTATATCTGCCTTTGCCTGAGGGTCCTTCCCATCCGGATGAAAATCTTTCCGGACCGGGAGCAGAACATACTCCTGCTTCCCCTGACGCAACCGGGATCCGGCAAACAGACACTCCACGCGAAGACAGTGAGCCGATTCACCTGATTTTAATTGACGACGACCGCATACAGTTACAGCTTACCACCGCCATGCTGGAACGCCCCGGAGTGACTGTGACCTGCTGCCATCATCCCGAAGAGCTCCTCAACCAATTGAAAGAAAAGCGCTTCGACGTCTTACTCACCGACATACAAATGCCTGCCATGAACGGATTCGACTTATTGAAAGCCATCCGCACGCTGGACACATCATGGGTGCAAACCCTGCCGGTGATCGCCCTGACCGCCCGTAGCGATATGGACGAAAATTATTTCTGTTCACATGGCTTTGCCGGTTGCCTGCACAAACCTTTCACCATAAACGAATTGTTTACAGCCATCTTCCAGGTCACAGGAAAGGATGTACCCGCCACAGGAAATCCGACTCCCCATATAGCACCGGCCAAAGAAAATCATCCCCAACAAGAGACGTTGGATTTCTCCGCCCTGACCGCCTTCTCGGAAGATGATCCGGAAGCAGCCTCAGAAATACTCCGTACCTTCATCAGCGAAACAAAAAAGAACCGAGAGTGTATGGAAGAAGCATTGGCGAAAAAGAATATGGAAGACATCACGGCAATAGCTCATAAACTGTTGCCACTGTTCACCATGCTGGGAGCTACCCGTTGCATTCCTGCACTGACATGGATGGAACAAAGACGAGGGACAACCGAAATCGGTGAAGAAGCGATAGAGAAAACAAACTTTATAATAGAAGAAATAGAAAAAGTAATTGACGAAGCAAAAAAGCAGATCGAAATACCGAATGAAGCATGAAGAATTAAGCCCTGTTAAGTTAAAAGGTATTAGAAATAGAGTCCGTGTTTCGGTACACCGTGAAAAAAGCTTATTTTTGCACGAATAAAAACCACATAAAGATGCCACATTCCATTCTGATAGTAGAAGATGACTTGACTTTTGCCACCATGTTGAAAACTTGGCTGGGTAAAAAAGGATTTTCGGTTGATACAGCAAGCAGTAATGCGCGCGCACGCAAACAACTGGATGCACAACCATACGATCTTGTTTTGTCTGATCTGCGCCTGCCTGATCAAGATGGTATCTTCTTGCTTTCATGGATGAAAGAACAGAAATATAACATCCCACTCATCATCATGACAGGCTATGCTGACATCCAAAGCGCTGTACAGGCTATAAAACATGGAGCCAGTGATTACATTTCAAAGCCGATACAACCGGATGAGTTGCTGAAGAAAATTAATGAGGCATTGCAAAACAAAGCTTTACCCACACCGGTAGGAATAGAAAAGAACACAGTCGCGCCCAAAGCATCTAAGAACAAAGCCGTTCCCCACAGTGCAACCGTTCCTCCCTCTAATTTTCTGGAGGGGGAAAGCGAGGCAGCGCGCCAACTCTACAATTATGTAGGTCTGGTAGCCCCCACCCCCATGTCCGTGCTGATAAACGGTGCTAGCGGAACAGGTAAAGAGTATGTGGCGCACCGTATTCATCAGCTAAGCAAACGGGCCGACAAGCCATTCATTGCCATAGACTGCGGTTCTATCCCCAAAGAGCTGGCAGCTTCCGAATTTTTCGGTCATGTCAAAGGCTCCTTCACAGGGGCGTTAAACGACAAAACAGGAGCATTCGTAGAAGCCAACGGAGGTACTTTGTTTCTGGATGAAATAGGCAACTTAAGTTATGAAGTACAGATACAGTTGCTCCGTGCCTTGCAGGAAAGACGTATCCGTCCGGTCGGCTCCAATAAAGAAATAGAGGTAGACGTGCGACTGGTCAGCGCTACCAATGAGAACCTGCAACAGGCCATTGAAAAAGGAAACTTCCGCGAAGATCTTTACCACCGCATCAATGAATTCACCCTTCGTATGCCGGCATTAAAAGAGCGGCAAGAAGATATCCTGCTATTCGCCAATTTCTTTTTGGATCAGGCAAACAGAGAACTGGACCGCCAGCTGATAGGGTTTGATACCGCTGCCAGCCAAGCTTTACAAACGTATTCATGGCCCGGAAACCTCCGGCAATTGAAAAATATAGTAAAACGTGCCACCCTATTGGCACAGAGCAACTTCATCACCCTTGCCGAATTAGGTTATGAGCTGCAGGAACCTATAAGGTCCGCCGGTCCGCAGACATTCAGCCTGCATGATGAAGCGGCAGAAAAGAAACGTATCCTTGAGGCATTGAAGCAAACAGGAAATAATAAAAGTAAAGCCGCCATCTTATTAGGCATAGACCGGAAAACTTTATATAACAAATTGAAGCTGTACGATATTCAATAACTTTACCAACAAGAATCTACTGTACCGTAAGGCTGTTACCCCTGCTGTTCCAGTAGGGCACAACCTTACAGTATATACCCCATTCCCCCATCGGCCATGTGGAATAATTCCACAAGATATTCCCCATATTCCACACTTTTTCCCATCTTCCTTTCATCCCAATCGAAGGCAATTTGCTAAATATCAGCACTTTAAAAAACAATCCCGTTTTCTGGCACAGATATTGTTTTTCTGTTATCAGAGAAAACTAAACAACATAGTATTAACAGTAAAAACCTACAATTATGAAAAAGTTATTTGTTGCAGCAGCATTGGTAATGGGATTAGGAACATCAGCAGCATTCGCCGACAACTTTATGGTGGACTCTGTGACCGTAACTATGATAAATGACTTTACCCCTATTGAAGTGAAAGACCTTCCGGCTGCCGTGCAGGAAGCTATCACAAAGAACTATGCAGAAGCTACTATCAAAGAAGCTGCCGTAGAAGCGAACGAAGATGGAACTAAAACTTACAAGGTTGTTTTAACTGATGAAGAGGGAACTGAAAGCACTGTACTTTTCAGCGAAAGCGGAGAAGTTTTGAAGTAAATGAAAGATGCCTAAAAGTAAGAAAAGGGAATGCTGGGAAGCATTCCCTTTTTGTTTTCTATCTTTAATCCATCTCAAAGCCGTTCCACAAATTACCTTCGGGTACCGGTGCAGTCAACTGGATCATTTCCTTCGACACAGGGTGAACGAACTGTACCGTCCGAGCATGCAGGCAAATACTGCCATCCGGATTGGAACGTGGAAAGCCATATTTCAAATCACCTTTAATGGGACATCCCATCTTGGCCAACTGGCAACGAATCTGATGATGCCTTCCGGTTTTCAGATCCACCTCCAATAAATAATAATTCTGAGAATGGCCGATAAGCTTATAATGCAGTACAGCTTTCTTGGAGTTTTTTACTTCCTTATCGTATGCATAAGACTTATTCTGTTTCTCGTTACGTACCAGATAGTGTACCAGCTCACCCTCCGTTTCCTTGGGGCACTCTTTCACTATCGCCCAATAGGTCTTTTTCACCTCACCATTACGGAACATCTCATTCAGTCTGGGCAATGCCTTGCTCGTTTTGGCAAACACCACCAATCCGCTGACGGGACGATCCAAGCGGTGGGTCACCCCAATGAAAACATTGCCCGGCTTATTATATTTCTCTTTCAGGTATTGTTTCACCATCTCCGACAAAGGAGTATCACCGGTCTTGTCTCCCTGAACGATTTCAGAAGAAGTCTTATTGACTACAATAATATGATTATCCTCGTAAACAACTATCATATTACATGTTCATACCGCCGTCAACCTGGATAACCTGTCCTGATACATACGAAGACATATCAGAAGCCAAGAAAGTAGCCACATCCGCCACATCTTCAGGAGTACCTCCACGACGCAAAGGAATCTTCTTAGCCCACTCAGCTTTTACTTCGTCAGACAATTTGGCTGTCATATCCGTAATGATGAATCCCGGAGCGATGGCATTGGCACGGATACCGCGAGATCCCAATTCCTGAGCGATGGATTTAGCCAAACCGATCATACCGGCTTTTGAAGCAGAATAATTACATTGACCGGCATTTCCGTGAACACCCACTACAGAAGCCATGTTAATAATGCTCCCACTCTTCTGACGCATCATGATCGGAGTACATGCGTGGATAAAGTTAAAGGCAGACTTCAAGTTCACAGCGATTACCGCATCCCACTGTGCCTCACTCATACGCATCATCAAGCCATCTTTCGTGATCCCTGCATTGTTTACCAGAATATCAACAGAACCAAAATCATCCTTAATCTGATTAACCACTTTCTCAGTATCCTCAAAATTCGCAGCATTAGAAGCATAACCTTTCACCTTTACACCCAACGCAGCAATTTCTTTTTCTGTATTCTGACCGTTTTCATCAATTACCAAGTCTGTAAAAGCGATATTTGCTCCTTCGGCAGCAAACTTCAATGCAATCGCCTTACCAATACCACGAGCGGCACCTGTCACAATCGCAGTCTTTCCTGTTAATAATCCCATAATTTTTGATTTTATAATTATAAAGTTAATTTTATTCCTTATTCTGTTCTTTGCGTCCCAATGCGCCATACACAATTTTTGCCACGTATGCCCATCCTGTTTCATCGTCCAGCTCCTCACCTATCTGACCACGTATATAAGGCGCTTCAATTCCCTTCACGCAATAGTGCACAATATCCGCCACGATATTCACATTGTCTATATCAAAGATTCCCTTTTCCTTTCCTTCCGTCAACACCTGCCTGAACAGCTTTGTTTCCGTTCGGTCAAAATTCTTCCGCACTGCCTCCACTCTCCATATATCACGGAAAAAGCCGGCACGCAAAGTTCCGTTCCTGAACACCACCATCTTGATAGAGTCCAGATGTGTTTCTATCAGCCGCAGTATTTTCGTATCAGGAGCGATATCCTGTTCAGCCACTTTCTCCATAGCGCCCGACAGCATCTCTAACTCCGACTCCACCACTGCCATATAAATGTCTTCTTTGCTCTTGAAATACGTATAGAGCGTGCGTCTTCCTTTCTTGGAAGCCACCGCTATATCATTCATTGTCGTATCATCCACCCCGTTCTTCGCAAAAAGCTGACGGGCGACGTCTACCAATTTAGCCCTAGTCTTTGATACTGCCATATAAGTTCAATTGCACATTACATATATATGTGAGCAAAATTACATTTTTTCTTTGTACCACACAAACAAATAAAGTATAATCTTAAAGTAAATGTTAATTAACATATTACATACACTCTATATATCAACACATTAGATAAAAAGATTATTTTATTTGAGAAAAAGATGCAGAAATAATTTGGAGATTAGAAAAAAAGCCGTACCTTTGCACCCGTAATCAAAACACAACATCGCGGAGTGGAGCAGTTGGTAGCTCGTTGGGCTCATAACCCAAAGGTCGTCTGTTCGAGTCAGGCCTCCGCAACTAAAAAGAGGATAAATGATTGAATCACAATCTTTTATCCTCTTTACTTTTAAAACAGTCGGACAAAAGTCGGACAAAAAATAATTGAATTCATTAACGGTATACGTTTTCGAACTCGAAAAACGTATAAAAAAATGTTTTCAGAAAGAAAAAGAAAAGGAACTTCGGGTCAGCGGAAAGCGTACCTTCTGATACAAAATAAGCATATCCCCCTACACTCTCCATATTTTTACAGGTGATTCATACGTTTCACATTCGAAAAATTGTAGTACTAATAAAAAAAATGTATTTTTGTACTAATCATGAATCAAACAACGCATAAGATGACCGACCCCATCCAGATAAAGCACTATAAAGAAGACATTACCTCTTTTAACCAACTCTACAAGGAGTTTCAAAGACGTTTTGTACGCTTCGCCAATACTTATGTCAGAGATTTAACCACAGCAGAAGATATTACTATTGAGGCGATGATGTATTATTGGGAAAACAGGCAATCCTTAAGCGAAGATTCCAATATTCCAGCCTATATCTTAACAATTATAAAAAACAAATGCCTGAATTATCTGCGTCATCAGCAAATTCATGAAGAATACTCGGATAAAATAAAAGATTACTATGAATGGGAACTGAATACCCGGATCGCCACTTTACAAGCATGCGAACCTTATGAGCTTTTTATTTCCGAAATTCAAGAACTCGTCCAACAAACCCTCACCGACATGCCCGAAAAAACCCGTACTATCTTCATGTTGAGCCGATACGAAAACAAATCCTATAAGGAAATTGCAGTTCTCATGAATATCACCCCCAAAGGAGTAGATTTCCATATAAACAAGGCATTAAAGATGCTTCAGACTAACTTAAAAGATTATTTTCCACTCTTTCTCTATTTTTTTATGAAATGCCACTAGGAATTTTCCATTCTGAAGTGCTGTTTATATAGAAGCATAAAAGAATGCAATAAAATGGAAAAAGAGAAACTACATCGTTTTTTTGCCGGAACTACTTCTATACAAGAAGGCATGGACATAAGAGCATGGATGGAAGCATCCGAAGAGAACAAGCGCATTTTTTACAAAGAGCGTAAATTGTTCGATGCCCTCATGGTGCATGATGACCAAACTACAAATAACTGCATTTCCACCAAACGAATTCCCAAAATTATTCGTCAATGGCTGAAAATAGCTTCCGTCATCATACTGACGCTTACCATTAACTATTTATATCAGGAATATAAATCGGAAAATGAAGTCATTGCCATGAATACAGTATCTGTTCCGGCAGGACAACGTACCAATATTACTTTACCAGATGGAACTAATGTATGGCTGAATGCCCGTACCACTTTACAATATCCGGTCACTTTCAGCCAAAAGCAACGAACAGTTTTTTTAAAAGGAGAAGCTTATTTTGATGTAACCAAGAAGAAAAAAACTCCTTTTATTGTACGGACAGACAAATATGACATTGAAGTTTTGGGTACACAGTTTGATGTAGATGCTTATCCTGACCAAACGGCGTTTGAAACAACTTTAATGAAAGGTAGTGTAAAAGTTACCTCACAGCACTTTCCTGAACAGACAATAACCTTGAAGCCTCATCATAAAGCATATGTAAAAGACGGGCAGTTGGCAGTTACCAAAGTAAACGATTTCACTCCTTACCGCTGGAAAGAAGGTTTGATCTGTTTTAAAGATGAACCTTTCCAGACCATCATGGAAGATTTTGAAAAATATTATGGTATCCGGATCATCATCAATAACAAAAAGGTATTGAAATATTCCTATAATGGCAAGTTCCGTCAAGCAGACGGTATTGATTATGCATTAAGAGTGCTGCAAAGGGATATCCATTTTAAATATGAAAGAGCCAACGATGAAGAAATTATTTACATCAATTGACCAGACAATACTAACCTAAAAACAACAAGCCTATGAAGAAAAGCTCAAGTTAACCTTAAAAAGAAAAATGCCGATAAGTGTTGCCGCACTTACCGGCATAGACTCAAAACAATTTTTCAAGTAAAAAAATCTATTTAAATCAACGCAAAGGTATGAAAAATAACACTTTGTCGGGGAGATATTGCTTCAAAAATCCCCGATTTAAACAAATCTTTAGAATTATGAGAATTTCCACTTTCCTATTGATGGTCTGTGTGTTCTGTTCGTATGCTGGGAATGCCCATTCTCAAAATGCAAAAGTCAGCATACGTATGAATAATGTTAAACTGGATAAGATCCTGAATGAAATTGAAAACCAAACTGATTATCTTTTTATCTACAATAACCAAGTAGATATTAACAAAATTACTTCCGTAAAGGTCAAAAATGAAGCCGTAGCACAAGTACTGGACAGAATTCTGTCAGGGACCGGTATCAACTATGAACTGGAAGGTACACACATTATTTTAACTACAGAAGCTATTAAAGACTTGCATGCTCAACAACAAGCTAAAACAGTAACGGGAACGGTAACAGATGTCAGCGGAGAACCCATTATCGGAGCCAACATCCGTATAAAGGGAACCACAACAGGTACAATCACAGATATAGATGGCAACTTCAGTATTAAAGCCGAACCACAATCTGTTATCGAAGTTTCCTACATTGGTTACCTCACACAAGAAACGGTTATCAACAACCAAAAAAGTATCCGTTTTCTATTAAAAGAAGATACAAAAACTCTTGATGAAGTGGTAGTCATTGGATACGGTGTACAGAAAAAAGCAGACTTGACAGGATCTGTTGCAAACATTAACACAGAAAAACTAAATACACAAAGTAACGCCAACATCGGCCAGGCGCTGCAAGGCAAAATTGCAGGGGTAGACATCGTATCTCAAGGTGGTGCCCCAGGTTCGGGAACCCGTATCATGGTCCGCGGTATTGGTACGCTAAACAACGCCTCCCCTCTTTACATTGTCGATGGCATGTATATGAACAGTATTGATCATATCAACCCCAATGATATTGCCAGCATTGACGTATTGAAAGATGCCTCATCCGCAGCTATCTACGGTTCCCGTGCAGCCAACGGTGTTATCATTGTCACTACCAAAGAAGGAAGTAACACAGAAGGAAAACCTATCATTGATTTATCTGTCAACTTAGGTATATCAACTGCCAGCAAATTTCTTGATATGCTAGATGCCAAAGGATGGGCAGAAGTTACCACTATAGCCCGTCAAGCTATCGGCAAACCGGCATTAGACATGGCTACCGATCTGGCTAACAAACCAGACAATGACTGGCAAGACATCATGTTTCGCCCCGCACTGATGCAAAACTACAATTTGTCTGTAAAAGGTGGTGGAAAATATTCCACTTATTACACCGGCTTAGGTTATTTCAACCAAGACGGTATTGTAAAAGGTACCAATTACCAACGGTATAATATCCAATCCAAGAATGATTATAAAAGAGGGATATTCTCTGCTGGAACAAATCTCATTATTTCATTCAGTCATGACAAGCCCCTTCACCAGGAACTTCGAGGCGGCATGATTGGCACCATTCTGCAAAGTGTTCCTACTTTGGAAAAATATGATGATACTCGTGAAGGTGGATATGGTGGCACATATGGTGATGTGGTAAACATTCCTCACCCATTGGCCATTATTGATGACAACATCATGGACCGTTATAACGAAAATGTAAAAATATTCGCTAACTTGTATGCACAAATTGAACTTTTTAAAGGACTAAAATACAAACTGAATTTAACTCCAGACTTTTCTTTCGAAAGATATAAGAATTATCTCAATAAATATGATTTTGGATTAGCGACCAACAGCATCACCCAATTAACAGAAAGACAAAGAAGGAGACGTAATATACTTGTTGAAAATTTATTAACTTTCGACCGTACGTTCGGAGAGCATAAAATTTCAGCATTGGCAGGTTATACCTATCAAGACAGCAGATTCCGCCACATACAAGCCTATGGTGAAGGATTACCCCAGGGATTAGAAGAAATAGATGCAGCCACAACCAATCGCAGCAACGAAGGCAATTCATGGAGAAGTGTCCTTACCTCTATTCTCGGACGCGTATTCTATTCCTACCAAAATAAATACTTATTCACCGCCACTATCCGCCGGGACGGTTCCTCCAAATTCGGTAAGAACAATCGATATGGTTACTTCCCCTCTTTTTCATTAGGATGGAATGTGGCCGAAGAAAAGTTCATGGAAAACGTGCATTGGCTTGATCAGCTAAAGCTTCGTGGCGGATATGGCGTTTTAGGAAATCAAGAAATCGATAACTATCAATATTCCTCCACCATCACTACCGGCATCAATTATCCCGATGGCAACGGTGGTCTGCTTCAAGGAGCATTTCCTAAAAATTTTGCCAATCCGGATATAAAATGGGAAGAAACCGCTATGACTAATGTCGGCATTGATTTTATGGCTTTTAATAACCGACTAAGCTTAACAGCAGACTATTATGTGAAAAATACAAAAGATATCTTGCTGACCGTTCCTATTCCTATCTCTTCCGGTGGTGCCAATGACCCTATACGCAATGCGGGCAAGATACGTAACAATGGCTTTGAATTCAATTTAGGATGGATGGACCAACCCAATCCGGATATTTCGTATGGCATCAACTTAATTGGGTCTTTCAATAAAAACAAAGTAATAGCCATGGGAAGTGAAAGCGGATCTATCAAAGGCGGTTCTACCAACCAAAACATCACTACCAGTGAAACCAAAGCCGGATATCCTATTGGAGGTTATTGGCTTATCTCTACAGCCGGATATTTCAATAGTCAGGAAGAAGTAGACGCATATGCCAAAGACGGTAAAAAAATACAACCAGCCGCCGAACCGGGTGATATAAAATTTGTAGATGCCAACAACGATGGCGTTATCAATGACGACGACCGTGTATTTCAAGGCAGTCCTTTTCCCGATTTTACTTTCGCGCTGAATGGTAATATGAGATACAAAAATTTCGACTTATCAATCGGACTGCAAGGAGTGTTAGGAAATAAAATTTATAATGCAACCCGTCAGACATTAGAAGATGTAACCAAAGGTTCCAATTTTCTGGCAAGTTGCCTGGATTATTGGACTCCTGAAAACAAAAATGCCTCCCATCCACGTCTGACATGGGATGATCCTAACCGTAATACCCGTGCAGAATCCGACCGTTATCTTGAAAATGGTTCTTATTTGCGTCTCCGCAGTGTTCAATTAGGTTATACATTTCCTCAGACATGGTTTAAAGGTGCCATACAGCATGCCCGTGTGTATATTAACGCTGAAAACTTATTTACTATCACCAGTTACAGCGGATATTCACCGGATGTCAATGCAGACAATGCCAATTATCGGGGATTTGATAATTTTATTTACCCGACTAACCGTACTTTCATGTTAGGACTAAATGTAACATTCTAAAAATAAACATCTTATGAAAACATATATTAAAACGACATTGACCATATTGATTTCAGGCATGCTATTCAGTTCCTGCGAAGATCAATTAAACCAGGCCAATCTCAACCAAGCAACAGAAGATACTTTTTGGAAAGATGAAACCGATTTCAATCTGGCCTTGACCTCTTGCTATACTCCACTGAAGAATGCCCTAAACGGCGGTTATTATGGAACTCGCGGTGTAATGCTGAGAATAGCCCGAGCCGATGAAGTCGACTTCCGCAACGATATTTCGGATGTATATACAGTAAACCGTTTTACTAATAGTAATACAAACTCACTGACACAAGGCATGTTCTATCAATTTTACAATGCCTTGTACCGTACCAACTCCATTATGCAAAAACTGGAAGAAAAGAAAGAACAATTTTCTACCGATTTTCAAAATTCGGTAAAAGGAGAATGTCTTTTCATACGTGGCTTCTATTTATTCCAGTTAGCCAAAGAGTTTAAAGACGCCCCTCTCCGCCTGACAGCCTCCCAATCTCCCTCGACTTTCCCTTTAGCAAAATCATCACAAGCTGATATATGGGCACAAGCCAAAGAAGATTTAAAAACCGCTGCTTCCCTATTGCCCATAACGAATAAAATAGGAAAGCCTACACAAGGAGCCGCTTATGCCGCTTTGGGTAAAATATATGTCTATGAAGAAAATTGGCAAGAAGCGATAAACGTCCTCGAGCCTCTGACGCAGAATCCTTACACCTACAAACTAGTAGAGGACTTTAATTGGAATTTTGATGACACTCATGAAAACAATGCCGAAAGTATTTTCGAGTTATTGATAGAAGATGTGGGTGGAACAGATCTTTGGGGAGATGGAGAAAATATCAATTCCACCCAATCCAATACCCGCCCTAAAGAATATGCCGCTGCTGAAGTCGGAGGATGGTATGAAGCAAATCCTACCCAGCAAATTATGGATATCTTCTGGAAGGAAAAAGACAAAGACGGCAATTTTGATTATCGTGCCCGCTGTTCTGTGGCATGGGACTATGAGGGATGCACTTACTACCAAAGACCTTTCAGGGAAGTTTTTGCACAAGACAAGTGGAAAACATACTGGATTTTGAAATACCAGAACTGGAAGACTCAAAAAGATGAACCGGCACCTCCCAAGTCATTCATCAATGAAAGAGCCATCCGCTATGCCGATGTATTATTGATGCTGGCAGAAGCCTATATGAACAAAGGGGCTTTAGACACATCTATCGGATATATTAATCAAATCCGCCGACGCGCCAACCTGAATGACTATAGCGGCCCAATAACCAAAGAAGGGGTTTTTGAAGATCTGGTACACCAACGCGCCATTGAATTCTTTGTGGAAGGCGAACGTTTCTACGATTTACGCAGATGGGGATTGTTAGAGCAGACATTAAAAACTTGTGATGATACCCGCTATAAAAACTATCAGACTGGCAAATCCGATAATATCAATAAGTTCAACTACTTCCCGATACCAGCCAAAGAACTTGACACCAATCCACTTTGTACGCCTAGTGAAGGATGGTAAATCAACAGGTATTAGCTTATATATAACATCAGTAAATTAGTTCTGGGGCTGATTGTTCTTCAAGCAACATTCAGCCTCTCTTTCTCTTCACACTAACCATGAAACGTATCCTTTTATTTGTTTGCATACAATTTTTCTTATTGGCATCTTTTGCCGGAGAAACCATAAATTTCTGTAAAGGCTGGAAATTCCATCTAGGAGATGCAGGCAAAGGAGCCTCTTCTTCCTCATATAACGATTCTCAATGGCGCATATTGAATATTCCTCATGACTGGAGCATAGAAGGCACTTATAAACAATTTGAAAACGGAACCGACTGGCAAAGCGGCTTCCTGCCTGCCGGAATAAGCTGGTATCGAAAAACTTTTACCATTCCTTCCAAATGGAAAAATAAAAAAGTACAAATCCTATTTGAGGGCGTATATCTGAACAGCGAAGTATGGATAAACGGTCATTGGCTGGGCAAACGTCCTAATGGGTATATCAGCTTTGTATATGATTTAACTCCATATTTGCAAGAAGGCAAGAACCAAATCGCTGTAAAAGTAGATCACAGCAAAGCATTAACCGGACGTTGGTATACAGGATCAGGAATATATCGTCCTGTATACCTGCTGGTCAGTAACCCCACCCACATTCCTTATTCCGGAATCCATTTCAGATCCAAGCTACAAAATAAGCAATCTGCCACCTACACCCTATCTATAGAAATTGAAACACAGGAGAAAAAGCCAATCAAAGTAAAAACATATCTACAAGCTCCCAACGGTAGCATAGCCGATACTTCTGAAAAAATATTTGTCTCATCTGCAGATTCTCTTTGCTTCCTGTCAGGGAGCATCAGGAAACCATTATTATGGTCGCCTGATTCTCCTAACGTCTATACACTTATATGCCAACTGACAAGAGATAACAAGATACTAGATGAATGTAGATTACCTGTAGGCTTCCGTCAATTAGAATTCAACCCGGTCAGCGGATTCCTGCTCAATGGCAAATCACTAAAGATAAAAGGAGTATGCGATCATCATACAGTCGGTGCTGTAGGAGCCGCCGTACCCGACGACCTACTTCATTATCGTCTCAAATTATTGAAAGATATGGGATGTAATGCGATACGCACCAGTCATAATCCCTTCTCTCCTGCTTTCTATAATTTATGCGATACGATGGGAATCATGGTACTAAACGAAGGATTGGACGGATGGAATCAACCTAAAGCCGCCGATGACTATGGAAATTACTTTGATGAATGGTGGCAAAAAGATATGACTGATTTCATAAAACGAGACCGTAACCATCCCTCTATCATTATGTGGAGTATCGGCAACGAAGTAACGGGAGCTACCCCCGAAATCCAACACAACCTGGTCAGCCTATTTCACCAACTGGACCCTGACCGCCCTGTCACTCAAGGAGGAACTGATCCTACTAGAGGTATGAAGACCGATTATCAAAAAAAATTCAACTATCTAGACATTATCGGCTTCAATGGAAATGGAGAAGAAATAGGAGAACTAGAACACTTCCACAAAAACTACCCAACACTTTGTGCCATTGCTACAGAGGTACCGCACACTTATCAAACCCGTGGCGTATACCGAAGCCAGACACAATGGAGAAGACGGGATTTCCCCGCTCCTTGGGAAAAAGGAAACATAAACTGGGAACAATTTAAACATCGGGTCTTTCCTATACCTGACCTGACGGAAAAAGAATGCTTCCCCGAAGAATCCGATTATCCCTATTATCAATCGTCCTACGACAATGCTTCTGTACGTATCAGCGCCCGTAAATCATGGCAACGCACCTGTTCTTTCCCTTGGTTAATGGGAGAATTCCGATGGGGCAGTTTTGACTATTTAGGTGAAGCCGAATGGCCTCAACGATGTGGCAATTTCGGTATTATCGACATAGCTGCCATTCCGAAAGACGCCTATTTCCTCTACCAAAGTTTATGGACCGACAAACCAATGGTACACCTTCTTCCGCATTGGACGCATCCGGGAAAAGAAGGAAAAACAATTCCCGTAGTCATTTATACCAACTGTGATGCAGTAGAGTTATTTATAAATAATGTATCTTTGGGCAGTAAACCTTATACAGGGGAGCAACTGATATGGTTAGTTCCTTATTCGCCCGGAAAAATAGAAGCCCGAGGCATAAAAAAAGGAAAAATCGTGGCAACAGACTGTTATCAAAGTGCAGAAGCACCTCATTCTGTCGCCCTTGCCAGTAACAAGTATTCTGTAAAAGCCGGTTCGGATGAAGTCATACGCATAGAGATCGACATAACAGATAAAAACGGAATTCCTTGTCCTTATGCCTCCAATGAACTCAGTTTCCACGTAAGTGGACCACTCCGGCTATTAGGGGTAGACAACGGAAACCCTACAGATATGTTTCCATACCAACAGCCCCACTGCCGTTGCTTTCGGGGAAAATGTGTAGTATTATTACAATCTGACGAAGAAAAAGGAAAAGGAACCCTGACTGTACAAGGAACAAAATTAGTAGAAAAAAAATTAATCATCGAAGTGATATGAAAAAAATTCTTTTATTACTCTGTTTATGCTTATTCATAGAAGAGATTGCTTCTCGAGAATTAGACAAGACATTCCAGTTGCTTCCACAACCACAATCCATAGAACTGACTTCTGGAAAAGGAATCAATTATTGGGAGTTATCCTATATTCTGTCATCAGACACAACTTCCATCCCCATATTGGGAGATATGCTCAACAAACTTCCCCGTTGCCCACGAAAAGGGAAACCCATCCGGCTCCAACTCACCAGCCAGCATGTTCCTGCTTCTCCAGAAGGATACATGATGGAAATTAATGAAAAAGGAGTCTGTATATCAGCCAGAACCATGACAGGTATCTTCTACGGTTGCCAAACTTTAGAACAATTAATGGAAGACAGCCGGGATTTCAACATACTTATTCCAGCCATGCTAATCATCGATTATCCGGCCATTTCCTATCGGGCCGTGCACTTTGATGTAAAACATCATTTAGACCGCATGGAGTATTATTATCAGGAAATAGACAAACTGGCCCGATACAAAATAAACGCAGTTATTTGGGAGCT
The DNA here is from genome assembly GCF_000012825.1 of Phocaeicola vulgatus ATCC 8482. Lineage (GTDB taxonomy): Bacteria > Bacteroidota > Bacteroidia > Bacteroidales > Bacteroidaceae > Phocaeicola > Phocaeicola vulgatus. The sequence continues at coordinate 569,281 of NC_009614.1, forward strand.
GGAAGATAAACTGCGTTATACCCGACGCCCCGAAATAGGTGCCCCCAATGCCATCAGCAAGCAGGAAATGCAAGCCTTATGCCGCTATGCCAAAGAACGGAATATTGAAATAACCCCCTTGGTCCAAGGTTTGGGACATGCCGGTTTTATTTTAAAACATCATTGGGAACTACGTGAAAACCCCGACAGCGACTGGGAGTTTTGCCCATCTGACCCTCGTACCTATGATTTGCAATTCGACCTTTACCGGGATGCTATCGAAGCCATGCCTTACAGCAAATACTTACATATAGGAGGAGATGAAATTACCGCCATAGGCATAGACCAACGCTGTAAAGCCACCGGAAAAACTCCATTTGAACTACAAATGATCTGGTTGAAAAAAGTATGCGATTTCGCAACAGCTCACAACCGCATTCCTATTTTCTGGGATGATATGCCATTAAAATACGGCGGTGTATGGGATTTGGTCAACAGTAATGAAACCCAGGATGAAATAGCAGCAAAATGGAACGATAAAAAATTGAATGAAAGCATCAAATTATTCCCCAAAGAATGTGTGTATATGCGATGGAACTACAAAGATGCCACCCAGCCGGGGCATCAACGCATTTTACAATGGTATCATGACAAAGGACTGAAAGTAATGGGAGCTACCGCTGCTTCGTGTGGCAGTTCTCCATTTATACCGCGTGAAAATTCACTGGCCGGCTATATCAAAGGATTCAGCAAATTAGTTGCTCAAAATCAACTGGAAGGAATTTTGGCCACAGCATGGGATGATGGTTCCCCACACTCTGAAACGGTGTGGCGTGGATACATCGCACAGGGAGAATATGGCTGGAACCCAACAGCACGGACAGTCGAAGCCTTCAAAGCCGCACATGCCCAACGAGAATTTGGCTTTCATCCAAATGACAACCATATGGCTTTTCTGGATGAACTGGAACAAGAAGCATTTTTCTTTGATGATGCCCTGGTCAATTCGGGAAGGCGCAATCCGGCATGGGGAACTACTGATTTTACTTTAATCAGCCTACCGGATCCAGACGCACCGGGAGCATGGAGCCGTACCTACCAACAAAAAATAGCCCAAGCAAAGGTGGAACAAAAACGATATGAAAAAATATGCCAAGGCATAAAAGAGGCTAAACAACATGCTTTACGCAACCGCTATACATTAGAGGTATACGAACAGACAAACCACTTGTTCAACTTCCCTGTCCGTCTGATTCTAGCCTTGCACAACTATGATATCACTATACATGAACAAGACAAACAGACAGCATTGCAACAAATAAATGAAGTGTGCAATGACTTTCAGACCATGAGAAAACAATTGGAAGAGACCTATTCACAGACCCGTTTTATGGAACAACCTGACGGTTACATTGCTGACCAAAACCACCACAACCATCTTGCCGCCAAAACCAACAACAGCGACTGGTGGTATTATTATGAAATTCCAATGATAAGGAAGACAAGAACATGGATGAACTCTCAGACCGCCCGACAGAAAAACATTCCATAAAAAACAACGAATGAAACTTTAATATAAAAAATAATATGAACCTTATAATACAACACTACTTTATGAAACAACATTTTTTATCTTATCTCATCGCCCTGCTGCTATTTCCTCTCTATGAGATGCAAGCAGCCTACCAGCCTGAGTTTTCTACTGCCGGTTTCTATGAACTGGCAAACTCCGGACGTGAAGTATATTCCATGAATCCGGCATGGCGATTCCACAAAGGAACCGCTACAGGTGCGGAAACCACCGACTTTAATGACCAGGACTGGAAAGTGGTTTCCCTGCCCGACGGCATTGAATATGTACCGACTGAGGCCAGTGGATGTATCAACTATCAAGGTGAGGTATGGTACCGCAAACATTTCACTCCGGCAAATGAATTGAAAGGCAAAAAACTTTTCCTGCATTTCGAAGCTATCATGGGAAAAAGCAAAGTTTTTGTAAACGGCAATTTATTGACCGAACACTTTGGCGGCTACCTGCCTGTAGTCATTGATGTCACCGATGCACTGAATTGGGGGACAGACAATGTGATAGCTGTATGGGCAGACAACAGCAATGACCCCAGTTATCCTCCCGGCAAAGCACAGGATGTACTGGATTATACTTATTTTGGCGGCATCTATCGTGACTGCTGGCTAATAGCCCATCGTCCGGTTTTCATCACCGATCCCAATTTCGAAAACGAAATGGCAGGCGGCGGGCTTTTCGTAGCATACGACAAAGTTTCCGACACTTCCGCAGAAATAATCCTGAAAGCCCATATACGTAATGACAGTAAAAAGAACTTCAAAGGAGTAGTAGAATATGAACTTCAGCAACCCGACGGCACACAAGCCGCATTTCTGAACGATGTCATTCAAGTACGTCCGGGCAAGGCAATCACTTCAAAAGATAAAATAACGTTGAAGTTTCCTCTGCTTTGGAGCCCTGAAACGCCTACGTTATATAACCTGATTGTCCGTATCCGCGACAATGAAGGAAATGTAGTGGACGGCTACCGCCGCCGTATCGGTATCCGCAGCATAGAATTCAAAGGAAAGGACGGATTCTGGCTGAACGGCAAACCTTATCCAAGCCCGCTGATTGGCGCCAACCGCCATCAGGATTTTGCCGTAGTAGGCAATGCCGTTGCCAACAGCATTCATTGGCGCGACGCTAAAAAGCTACGCGACACAGGTATGAAAGTCATCCGGAATGCTCACTGCCCTCAAGACCCCGCCTTTATGGATGCATGTGACGAACTGGGGCTGTTCGTCATTGTAAACACACCGGGATGGCAATTCTGGAATGACGCTCCTGAATTTGCACAACGGGTTTATAGCGATATCCGCAACCTGGTACGGCGTGACCGCAATCACCCTTGTGTATGGTTATGGGAACCTATCCTGAATGAAACCTGGTATCCGGCAGACTTCGCCAAAAATACCCTCGATATTGTCAATCAAGAATACCCTTATCCGTATTGCTATTCCGGTTGCGACAGCGAAGCACGGGGACATGAGGTATATCCGGTACTCTTCACTCATCCGGCCAATGCGGACAAGGATTGGGCCATCAAAAGCCTCGACCCTAAAATAACCTATTTCACCCGCGAGTGGGGAGATAATGTAGACGACTGGAATTCGCACAACTCCCCCAGCCGTGTGGCACGCAACTGGGGGGAACAGGCTATGCTCATCCAGGCACAGCATTATGCCGCCCCCCGTTATCCTTTCACCTGTTACGATGTACTCTGCCGTACTCCGCGCCAACACGTCGGCGGCTGTTTGTGGCACTCGTTCGACCACCAGCGCGGCTATCATCCCGATCCCTTCTATGGTGGTGTGATGGACGTATTCCGCCAACCCAAATATGCTTATTATATGTTCAAAGCCCAGCGCTCGCCCGAAAAACAAGACCGTCTTTTCGAAACAGGACCGATGGTGTACATCGCCCATGAAATGACTCCCTTCTCACCCAAAGACGTTACTGTGTACTCCAATTGTGACGAGGTGCGGCTTACTTATAATAAAGGTGGCAAGACATGGACTTACACCAAGCCAGCAACAAAAGAAGGAATGCCCTCACCCGTTATTACATTCAAAGATATATACGACTTCATGATAGACAAAAACATGTCTATGAGAAAGAAGAAACAGGACGAGGTGTTCCTACTGGCCGAAGGCATCATAGATGGAAAAGTAGTTGCCACGCACGAAGTACGACCGGCCCGGCGTCCCGAGAAAGTGCTACTTTGGGTTGACAATGAAAACACCGACTTAAAAGCTGATGGCTCCGACTTTGTAACCGTAGTAGCCGCCATAGCCGATAAAAACGGGAACATCAAACGTCTGAACAACTATTATGTGAAATTCCATGTAGAAGGCGAAGGACGTATTTTGGGCGGAGCGAATATACTGGCCAATCCGGCTCCGGTAAAATGGGGAACAGCCCCCGTGCTGATACAATCCACCTTGAAGCCGGGTAAAATCAAAATCACTGCCAGCGTATTGTTCGAAGGCTCGCAAATGCCTGCCAGCGCAGTGTTGGAATTAGAAAGCAAGCCGGCGGCTCATCCTCTCATCTACACCGAAAGTGAAGCTGCGCTGATTTCCATGAACAGCGACTCACCTTTCGGGCAATCAGCCGCCAAATCGGCTTCCGAACTGGAACAGGAACGTTTGCTGAAAGAACGGAATGCACAAAAGCTGAAAGAAGTGGAAAAACAGCAAGCTGATTTCGGTGAAAAGAAGTAAACCTTTCCATCCGGTGTGGGGAAGAGGCAGAAAGAGAAAAGCAATTCAAAGCCTCTTCTACTCCATCCCCACAAGGGATGGAACAAAATGAAAAAACTAAAATACAAATCACCCATGACATATAAGTTAACCGTTACAACCCTAGCACTAACTGCCATAACCTCCACTGTAGCAGCCACTCACGCCAAACCAGACACGGAACATCCCCATATCGTATTGATTTTATGCGATGATATGGGATTCTCTGATTTATCCTGCTACGGAGGAGAAATACATACTCCTAATATAGATTATCTGGCCGAACAAGGCATACGTTTCAGCCAATTTAAAAACACAGGACGAAGCTGCCCCAGTCGTGCCGCCTTACTCACCGGACATTATCAGCACGAAGCGGAAATGGGATGGATGACCGCGGTAGACGAACATCGTCCGGGGTATCGGGGACAGATTTCGGATCACCTGCCCACCCTTGCCGAAGTACTGCGCGACCAAGGCTATGCCACTTACATGAGTGGCAAATGGCATGTTACCTTAGATGCGGCCTTTGAAACCCCCAATGGAAGTTATCCAGTTCAACGGGGATTCGACAAATACTACGGCTGCCTGCATGGAGGGGGAAGCTATTACAAACCAGATCCCGTTTATCATAACCTGCAACGGATTACCGAGTTTCCGGATGATTATTACTATACCACTGCTATCACAGACTCTGCCGTTAGTTTTATCAAACAACATCCCACGCAGACTCCCATGTTCATGTACATAGCACATTACGCACCTCACTTGCCCCTACAAGCCCCCCAAGACAAGATAGATGCTTGCCGTGAGCGCTATAAAGCCGGCTACGATGTTCTACGCCAACAACGTTTCGAACGTCAAAAAGCCTTAGGGCTGATAACGCCGGAAATGGTTCTTCCAGTCTTCCAAAAAGAATTTCCGGACGGTAAACGACCCGCCTGGACCGAACTTACTCCACAGCAGCAAGAAAAATGGATAACCGATATGGCTACCTATGCCGCCATGATCGAAATCATGGACAGCGGCATAGGAAAGGTAATACAGACCTTAAAAGACAAAGGAATGTATGAACATACCCTGTTTCTGTTTATGAGCGACAACGGCTCTACCAGTGAAGGGGGATTCATCAAACAGCTGATGGCTGATTTAAGCAATACCCCCTATCGCAGTTACAAACAATGGGTATTCCAAGGAGGAACCAGTTCCCCTCTCATCCTTACAGACGGAAGAAGCAAAAGCCAGACAGAAAAAGGCAGTATCTGTCGGGAACCCAGTCATATCATTGATATTTTTCCCACCTGCCTGGATATTGCTTCCGCACATTACCCCGACACGTTTCACAATCAAAAAGTGAAATTGGCCGGAACCAGTCTCCTGCCGGCTATACGAAAACAGAAAATACAGCCGCGCGATCTTTTCTTTGAACATCAGACCTCATGCGCCATCCTGTCTGACGGTTGGAAACTAGTACGTGCCAACGGCAGACAGCCTTGGGAATTGATTCACCTCACCACCGATCCTTTTGAGACACAAGATCTTTCCGAACAATTTCCTTTAAAAGCAAAAGAATTAGAAAACAAATGGACACGATGGGCAGAGCAACAACACGTTTATCCTTTTGAATACCGTCCATGGACAGAACGAATCAATTATTACCAGTCACTATATCCCGATCAAAAAGGCAAAGAAAACTAAAAAGTTTCCATAAAAATCCCTGTTTAAATTTTCATTCATACAATTCCCTTCATTCAAAACAACAAAAAACTATGATTTTCAATGAGAATTTAAACAGGGAGACAATGAACACCCCTGCCATCTCCTCAAATTTCCCCTTATTCCCCTAATTTATCGAAAAAAAATCAGCTTTCGCCGAATAGATTAGAAAAATCGGCCGAGAACATTTACCTTTGCTGTCTAAAATTAAATAATAAATACCATTCAAGTTTTAATCATAAAACAGCAAAACGAAAACGATGATGAAAAAGACAACAACTATTCTCTGTTTGGGCATCGCTCTATGCATGTTGGGGTGTAGCGATGACGACGATCAAGTTACGACAACCTCCACCGTTCCTTTTTCTCTCACAGCATCTCTGTCTCCCCGTTCTTCAGATGCAGAGGATACAGGCATCCTGCAAGGCAACTGGGACGCCAACAGCCAACTGGCCGTAATAAAAACCGGTTCCAGCGGCGTTCCCAAAAGCATTCTCACAAGAAAAACCGACTCTTCTGACACCTTTACGGGCAATCTTTCGACACTGGTAAAGAATGAGAATGAAATTGCCGTATTTTACCCGGCGGCAGCCATCACCGCGAACAGCAGTGACACCCTGACCCAAACCCTCAACCTGAGCGGACAGGACGGAACACTGGCAGGTATAACAAATTATGATTACTTATGGGCACAATGTAAAGCCGGCATGAACGAAACCACAGGCTCTTCCGCCTGCGAAATGACCAGTTTGGTCACTATCGGTAAATTCCAGTTCACCGTCAACGGTGGCAGTCCTTTGAACAACATCACAAGAATTACCATAACCGCCACTGCCGGAACCCTCTACTCCAGTGCCGTTATGAAACTAAAAAACGGAGAGTTCAGCAGTACCCAAACAGGAAATATCACTATTAAAAACAAAGCCGGTATTTCCGGAACCACCTACATCTCCTTCTTCCCTTCCGAAGCACAGTTGCATTTCACTCTTGTTACCACCACCGGTGAAGTGTATGAGGCAGCTACTTCGACAACCATCAAATTGGAGAAAGGCAAAGTATACGAAGCTCCGGCACTCACTTGCACTCTTTTACCTTCTGCCAAGGTAGGCGATTATTACTATAGCGACGCTACTTTCTCCAGCGAGAAGAATGAGAATAAAACCTGCATCGGTATTGTCTATGCCCTGGATGATGCGGACGGCAATCTCTCGCCCACCCTGTCCACTTCTCCATTCGGACGCATCGTGGCATTAGGCGACAACCAGTCCAGTACCAAATGGATCAGCAAAGCAGAAGATATAGAAGGCATCGAAAACTATACCACCGCCGACGGCACATTGACAAGCGGTGTCCTCCCTTATTATAACGGAACCGCCGATTCTTTCTTCTCCGATAAGGACGAGGAACGTATCAAGGGGGCAACCATTCATGTTGAAACCGGACAACCTGCCACCTGGGTGTCAGAAGGAGCCATCAGCGACTTCAATGGAAAGGCTCACACCGCCTACCTCGGTAAAAGTTCTTCCAGCTACCCGGCAGGAGGCTACTGCTACCAATACAGTACCAGCGGCAAATCGGCAGGTGAATGGTATTTACCGTCGGCAGGCGAGTTGACTTTGTTGTGGGAACTTCAAAAAGCCGGAATCATTTGCAAAGACAAACAAGATTGTTTCAATGATTTCGCACGCAAAGCGTACTGGTCTTCTTCCGAACACTCGGCAGAATCCGCCTGGCATCTGAATTTTGTAAGTGGTGCGATAGTTGCCAACAGTAAAGCCAGCAACTACGCCACACGCCCTGTCGCACAATTCTAAAGGTCCGATGGAGGCACAGCAGTTCCCATTGGCTATAAATGGTTGACAAATTGATTGTAAAGCCCGGTCCGTTCACCACCAAACGGACCGGGCTTCTTTTTTTTCATATTTTCCACTCTTCCTTTATCAACCCGGACATTTTCCGATCTTTGCAACACACTAATTCTTATGCCCATGAAAATACGCCCCACCTGTAAATTACAAGCAATCATGAAGAAAACGGAAAGATTGGCAACAAGCATGGGAACCAGCCTGAAGAGATGTAACGTATCATCGCCCGCAAACTGAACATGCCCGTATAGAAAGTGTATGGCATGGTTACTTTCTATACGTTCTTTGCCATGATCCCCAAAGGAAAACATCCCATCTCCGTATGCATGGGAACGGTCTGCCGTGTACGCGGCTCCGAAAAACTACCGGAAGAATTTAAACGGATATTGGGAATAGAAGCAGGAGAAACAACTCCCGATGGTAAGTTCTTTCCGGACTGTCTGTGGTGTGTAGGCGCCTATGGATTGCCCCCTGTAATAATGATAGAAAGTCTATGACCGACTGCAACCTGTGGATGTGGAGAAGATTATTGAAGACTTGGAATGAAATGCAATCTTTTTTTCTTATTATTAAAATCTTTCTTTTTAATCATTAAGCGTTTTCTTCCTTTTATGTTCTATCTCCCAAGCTTGCGGAGTTAACTCCATAGCCTTTGGAGTTATCTCCATAAGCTTGGGAGTTAACTCCAAAGGCTTGGGAGATAGAACACATCCTTTCAAAAAGGCTTACTCTTACGGTCAAAAAGAATTAGCTATTCCTATACTATCACTAAACCCTACAATAAAGTTAAATGAGGAAAAGCCGCATAAACAACGAATAATGCAAAAGTTTGATAAACCGGTGAAAGAATACCACAAGATATCAGAAGAGTTCCCCGTTTTCCAAACAGATGGAAAGCGGGGAACTCTTCTGCATTAATAAATGCATTCAGTTTAAACAGGTTATAAAAACAAATATAAACTATTTTATAATGAAACGCAGACAAGTTATTCTTTATCCTGGTCTGCCGGAAGCCTTTCTATCCGAACTCTGCCTGCCTTGCCCTTGTTTGCTTTGAGCCTGTTTCTTCCTGCGCCAATAATCACCATTGCTTTTGCTGCCCCGGTACACCTTATTGGCTTTTGCTTTTTCTTTCAGTTCTTCGGTCTTGCCGGCCTGCGCTTTTTCCCCTTCCACGGTCACCCAAGGATGGTCTTTCACAACAGGAATCTGTAGTCCTATCAGTTTTTGGATATCCTTTAAATAAGGCAATTCTTCCGATTCACAAAAAGAGATGGCTATTCCGTCGTGTCCGGCACGCCCGGTACGACCGATGCGGTGCACATAAGTTTCCGATATATTGGGCAGCTCATAGTTGATAACGTGAGAAAGCTGGTTCACATCAATGCCTCTGGCTGCAATATCTGTGGCTATCAGCACTCTTGTGGTATGATCCTTGAAGTTTGTCAACGCCCTTTGGCGTGCGTTCTGCGATTTGTTTCCATGAATAGCTTCCGCCCCGATCTCACTCTTGTTCAAAATCCTCGCCAATTTATCCGCACCATGCTTGGTACGGGTAAAAATCAACACTGACTCTATCTCAGGATTCTTCAGCAAATGCAGCAACAAGTCCTTCTTTTCCTTCTTCTCTACAAAATAAACACTCTGCCGGATAGTATCAACAGTAGATGAAACTGGAGTCACCTCTATCTTCTCCGGATTAGTCAACATGGAATCTGCCAGCTTCTCTATTTCAGAAGGCATGGTAGCCGAGAAAAACAAAGTCTGTCGCCGGGCAGGAATCAGTTTCAATACTTTCTTGATATCGTGTATGAAGCCCATATCAAGCATACGGTCTGCCTCATCCAATACAAAATACTCCAACCCCTTCAATGAAATACAGCCTTGCGACTGCAAATCAAGCAAACGTCCGGGAGTGGCAATCAATACCTGCACACCTCGTTTCAAAGCATCAACTTGCGCCTTTTGGGGCACTCCACCGAAAATGACGGCATGCTTCACTCCGGTATATCCGGCATATTGGTCAAAGTTCTCGCCTATCTGTATAGCAAGCTCACGCGTCGGGGTGAGTATCAATGCTTTGATACCTTTTTTATGGTCTGATTGATAAAGTCGTTGTATAAGGGGGATAGCAAACGCTGCTGTTTTTCCTGTTCCTGTCTGGGCGCATCCCAGCAAATCTTTACCTTTTAATAATACAGGAATTGCTTGTTCCTGAATGGGGGTCGGCGTTGTATAGCCGGTTTGTTGTAAAGCCTTCAAAATAGGCTCTATAAGATCTAATTCTTTAAATGTCATGTGAAATAATTAAATTGGGCCTCACGGCCTGTATCTATTTTATGGGAACAAAGGTACAGTAATGATTCTGCCCGGAAGTATTTCCGGGCAGACTTTATGGTTATTTAACTACACCGAATGATATTCTTTACAACTACCTGAATGATACCTATAGATGCGATTATCAAGTTCTGTTTATCTATGATTTCCTCTTTAAGCGTAAATTCCATTCTGCTCTATTCTTTTAAGCAGTAAATCACGAAGATTGTCACGCAAATGAAACACATCAATCTTAGACTCACAACTCTTCTCCAAAATGTCCCGAATATCAAACATGATAAACAGGTCTGCTTCTTCCAGTTCGACAAAGACATCCAGGTGTCACTGCCAAAGGTAGCAATCGCAAGATTTGGAATCGGAAATGTTAACGAATACATAAGATTTTCTTATTGCTTCAACCGCGACTTTACTTCCTCCACTATCTTTTCGGCATGCCGACAACTCATTACATATTTTTCCCTATTATTTATTTTAATCAAAAAGGCTTGACTATAATCTCCTACATATGCTGTATAAAACCCTATTTTACTATTATAGAATTTTCCTATATACCCACCTAATCCACCTATGCCGAAAATACGAATTTCTGCTACATTTTCCCTATGGTATAAGGAAATATCAGTTATATCGGAATAGAGATATACACCTGCCCCAATATACGTTCCATAATTATATGCGTTTCTGACAAGATAAGTTTCCGTGGTTGATAGGCAACAGTAAAAATCAAAGTAAAAAAGATAAGACATAAAACGGAGGCACCAATAACCTTTGACATCATATCCTGATTTACCCAAAGTATTAGGACAGGAAATACTATTCCGGCCATAAGAATAATAAAAGAAACTATCCAAGTTATCAACTTGACATATTGACTACGTTCTACTCTTTCTTCTATAATCATACTATTTTAATCGAATCTTCTACTTACAGAACAAATAAACATTTCCACCAAAGTCCGAAACCACCAATGCATTACCCGACAGGGCTACCGACCCGAACATAGGAGCTCCTGTAGCATGTTTCCATACCACCTTGCCATCCTCTTTATTAATTCCGTATACCGTACCGTCCGAAGCGGCTACATAAACAATATCTCCCGCCCATACCGCACTGGTTTCAATCGTAGCGGAAGGCTGACGGCTATAAGGACAGGTATAAACCAAAGCATCCCCCACAGGACAAGTCCATTTTTCTTCCAATGTCTCACTATCCAAGGCTATCAGCCCTTTCTGTGCAGAACCAAAGATAATCTCCTTGTCAGTGAGTAAAGGAGTAGAAGTAACGTCCACATTATAAGGTAATGGTTTACGGACTATCACTTTTCCGGTAGCAGCCTCTAATATAAAGAAAGACTTATCTGAGATCAGATACAACAAGGCACCATGCATGGCAGGAGATGCTCCCCGATTACGCAAACCGTTATCGCTGACCGCCCAAAGTTTCTCACCTGTTTTGGCATCATTGCCGTAAAGGGCATTCCATTGTGCACCGGCAACCAGCAGGTTGTTACCCAAAGTCAGCGTGCTCGTAGTCCCTTCTCCTTGTCCCCAGCCTTCATTTTTCCAAAGTTGTTTGCCCGTTCGGGCTTCAAAAGCACAAAGCCCCTTTCCGGTTCCCGCATAGACCACTCCTTCACCGGCCACCAGTCCGTCAATAAGGGCCGGCAAGCCATTTACGGGCAATTGCTTTTCCCAACACAATTTACCGGTTTCGGTATCAATGGCATACAAAAAGCCTTGGGCATCCTGGGCAAACACGATGTCACTATCAACCGCAATGGAGTTTTTAATAGAATTACGAACAGGACAACTCCAAAGAATTGTACCGTCCTTCCCATTCAAAGCATACACATGGCCTGCACCTTTCAGATCCTCATCCACAGAGGCAACAATTACTTTTCCCTTGTGTATCAGTGGAGAAGTCATATAAAGATTAGCTCCGACATTGTTAGTCCATGCCAGCTGCAAAGGCAAATTCAATGGAGCGGAAACGGGGGCGGAATGTTTCGCATTGCCTGACAGATTATCCCAGTCAGCAGAAAACAAAGGAACGGTCTTTTCAGTCCGGCAGATAAAATTACTTTCTGCTTCAGCTATCTCTCCGTTATTAAAACGGGCTGTTACCCGCAAAGTAAGTTCCTTACCCACATATTTATGAGACAAGGGAAGCTCCCCGTTCCATGACCAGTCAGTACTTTGCAGCAATCGCTTGTTTTTCAGCACAGGTTTCCCGTCGGCCAGACAAGTATAGAGCACTTCTCTCACCGGCGACACGGAAGAATACACATTGACAGCCACCGGAAGGACACCCGAAGCCATTACTCCGGCAGGCGAAGCGATACAGATATTCTTGTCCAAATAGGTATAACGGAGCTCGGAAGTGAAATCTCCTTTACTATCTACGTGCATCACACGAAAAGCAGTAGTGGAATGATCTATGCCTCCTTTATCCAATGAAGAGGTACAAACACTGTAAACATCTCCCTGTTTCTTCATATAGTTAATATGCCAATGACCATATACCCATGCTTTCAAGTTGTACTCATTCAGATTAATGCTTCCGGCATTCTTGCTCTTAAAAATAAAGGTATCTTCGTATGTCAGCAAATCATGATTGAAAACAACAACAGGAGTTCCGGGGCGGATATGAGCCAGGTCGTTCTTCAACCAACGACAGACGTCATCGGAAGTATAGCCTGGAGCATGGTCTCCTCCGGGCATCGGCGTAACAACATAGTGCACATTACCTGCATCAAAAGAATAATATACCGGCCCATAAATGCTTTCAAAAAGTTCTTCGCCATACTTCCCCTTTACCAAATCATGATTTCCGATACAATAAAAGACAGGACAGTCCATATTTTCCGTATTCATCAGTTTGATATGAGCCTTCAAGCCTTTTTCATAGCAGAGATCCCCGGTATGAATGATAAAAGCCGCCTGTTCATTCCTGGCATAGTCATGCACATTATTCACCCAGTCTGCATGATTTTCCGTATTAAATATCTCTGTATCAGTAATATGAATATACCTGTGGGAGCCGTCTTTACGAATCCGTCCACTGTAAGGGATCAAACCGAAATCATAACCGGACTGTTTCTTTTCTATTTTATGATAATGACGGTTAAATGTTTTATACCCCGAAGGAGTGGTAATGAAAATAAAACGTTCACGCTCATGACCGGGTAAAGTAAAACTACCGTCGGCAGCCGTTTCAACCACATTCAAGCCATCGGATACTTTGATGCCCGCCAGCGGTTTTTCACTTTGGTCAAATACGCCATTCTTGTTTTTATCTACATATACATGGCCCGTGTAAGCAGCCATCACCGGCATTGCGGCCAACATCAGGCACGATAATAAAAAGGTCTTTTTCATGAATATCTATTTTTATCAACTCTTATTTTAATCAAGTTCGAATTTCGAAAGGACAAAACCATGATCTGAAGGATAGAAAAAATCTTCTCCTTTAAAAGTAAAAGTTTTACCCAAACTATTGTCATAACACTCAGATGCTATCGCCTGAATGGTTTTTCCCTGATAATAAATAAAATCAATGCGGTCCATACGACACTCGGTTTCCAACGAATCCGCATCTGTCAGCCACGTTACTCCCAGATTGGCCACCGGATTGGGGTTCATCTCACGGAAACTATCTTTAAATCCCGCCTCTTCCATAGCAATGGAAACAGGCCAATCCACCACTGCACCACCATGAAGATACAGGTTACGGGTAGCTTCCGTCCAATCCAGATGAGAATGCACGTTAAAATCACCGCCCATTATAATTGGAATACTGTCGGCCTCTGCCAACAAGGGTTGAAGAACAGACAAAATCTTATGTATTTCCTCATCACGTGTTCCCTCCATCTCCCAAGCCAATATTTCTTCCTTGGATTTATCCGTCGGGACCAAACGCATATCAGGAAGATAATGCAACCAAGTATTAAAAACACGGACAGGTTTCCCATCCACATCTATCATCACTCCGCCAAAATTAAAGGTACTTATGCTGTCGGCAAAAGCATATTTCCGAATAATGGGATAACGGCTATAAATAGAAAGATTATCAGAAATGAGATTGTACGAATATCCCAATGAGTCGGCTACCATCGGGGCAGCTCCATAAGTTTCAATCATCAAGACCACATCAGCCTCACTTTTTTTCAGAATATCAATAGTTCCCTCACACCCTTTTCCGGAATAAGTTTTTGAATGACCGCCATGCCATACATTCCATGAAAGGACAGTCAGCGTCTTTTTCGACTCTTTTGAAGATGTGCAAGCTGCCAATGCACACAAGCAAAGGGCTAGTACCCCAATAAAATTTCTTGTTATCATCATAGATTAGACTTGTTAATTCCGGACAAAGATAGTGAATTATTCAGGAGACAACACTATAAAATATACCCTAAATAGGGTATTTCCGCCATGAACATCTTCCCCTATCTTTGCATTATAAAATCAGAACCCACTAAATGAAAAGATTATGGCAAGAATAAAAAAAGAATTGACCGAACTCATCGGAGGAACTCCCTTGTTGGAACTGTCACGCCTTAGTAAAAAACACGATGCGAAAGCGCAAATAATTGCCAAACTGGAATACTTCAATCCCGGAGGAAGTGTAAAAGACCGTATAGCCCTGGCAATGATAGAGGATGCAGAAGCCAAAGGAATCTTGAAACCCGGAGCGGTTATCATTGAACCAACCAGCGGCAACACCGGCGTAGGGTTAGCATGGGTTGCCAGCGTGAAAGGTTACAAAGCCATACTGACCATGCCCGAAACCATGAGCGAGGAACGCCAGAACCTGTTAAAAGCCATGGGAGCACAATTGGTACTGACCGAAGGTGCAAAAGGAATGAAAGGAGCCATAGAAAAAGCGGAGGAATTGCGTGACCGGACTCCGGGAGCCGTCATTTTGGGACAATTCGAAAACCCGGCGAATCCCGCCGCCCATGCACGTACCACTGCACAGGAAATATGGAACGACACGGACGGAAAGGTAGACATCTTTGTTGCCGGAGTCGGTACAGGCGGCACTTTAAGCGGAGTAGCGGAAGGATTAAAAAAACAGAATCCCCATATACAGATTGTAGCTGTAGAGCCGGATAACTCCCCCGTCCTTTCGGGAGGAAATCCGGGACTGCACAAGATACAAGGTATCGGAGCCGGATTTATCCCTCATACCTACAATGAAAAATTAGTAGACAAGATAATCCGGGTGAAAGACGATGACGCCATCCGCACAGGACGCGAACTCTCTCTGACGGAAGGGTTATTGGTCGGAATATCTTCGGGAGCAGCCGCCTATGCCGCATTGGAACTGGCCAAACTCCCCGAAAATGAAGGAAAACAAATTGTAGTGATCTTGCCCGATACGGGGGAACGATATTTGTCTACCGTGCTTTATGCTTTTGAAGAATACCCATTATCATAAAATGAGATGAACATAGCTGCATTAATTTCAGGAGGAGTAGACAGCGCGGTTGTCGTACATCTCCTCTGCGAACAAGGATACAAACCGGATCTTTTCTATATTAAAATCGGAATGGACGGTGACGAAGATCTCACCTGCACGGCAGAAGAGGACATTGAACTATGTACCGCCACCGCCCGCAAATACGGTCTGAGCCTGAATATCATTGACCTGCACCGACAGTACTGGGATAATGTAGTGGCATACGCCATCGATAAAGTGAAACGCGGTCTTACTCCCAACCCGGATGTAATGTGCAACAAGCTCATCAAATTCGGATGTTTTGAGCAGGAAGCAGGGCATTTATATGACAAGACAGCTACCGGACATTACGCCAGTATTCTTGAAAAAGACGGGAAAATATGGCTGGGAACCGCACAAGACCCCGTCAAGGACCAAACAGATTTCCTGGCACAAATAGATTATCTGCAAATTTCAAAACTGATGTTCCCTTTGGGAGGTCTGATGAAGAATGAGGTCAGGGATATCGCCCGCATTGCCAAACTGCCCAGTGCACAACGCAAGGACAGTCAAGGTATCTGCTTTCTAGGAAAAATCAACTATAATGAGTTCCTCCGCCGTTTCTTGGGTGAAAAAGAAGGGGATATCATTGAAATGGAAACAGGAAAACGGATTGGCACTCACAAAGGATATTGGTTTCACACCATCGGACAGCGCAAAGGATTGGGATTAGGTGGAGGACCATGGTTTGTTATCCGCAAAGATATAGACGAGAATATCATTTATGTCTCACACGGTTATGATACAGACAAACAATATGGGACAGACTTTGCCTTGCATGATTTTCATTTCATCACAGAGGACTTATGGAAGGGAGCACCTTCCGCAGATGTTTCTTTCAAGATCCGGCATACAGACACTTTCATGAAAGGAATATTGACACGGGAAGATAACTTGTTCCGAATCCACAGCCACGTCCCCTTACAGGGTATAGCCCCCGGACAGTTCGGTGTGCTGTATGACAAGAATGCGGAAATCTGTGTGGGAAGCGGTGAAATCACTTTATCCTAAATATAATATTCCACCACATCCACAATCCCTGCACGAAGGGCATATTTTGTTGCTTCGTGCACATTGTTCACTTCCAGCTTGCGAAAGATATTTTTGCGGTGAGTCATTACCGTATATACACTTAGGAAACGCTCAGCCGCAATCTCTTTCGTAGTCTTGCCCAATGCCATCAGTTTCAGAATTTCACGCTCCGTGACCGTAAGCGGTGAAACTAACTTATCTTTTTTGTCTTCTTTATGCTGCAACAGCCAGACTGCACGCGTACACATGTATTGTAAATGCTGTTTTGCCTTCCGCAGCCCTTCCTCTATCTCTATCATCGGCGCATCTTTCATCACCACGCTGAATGAAGTTCCGCTAAAAACCATACGCCGGATGAAATCCTCACTCAGATTATCGCTGAACAGAACAAAATGTGCCTCCTTAAACCGTTCCTGCAATATAAGCAAATATTCAGCCGAAGTATCAAACAATGTATAGTCCAACACTGCAACGGCATTGGGATTATCGACAAGAAGCCCGGTTAATTCACTCTGACTGCCGGCTTCCTTTATTGCGGCGAACCCTCCTATCCGACCGGCCACCGTTTTCATACCTTCACGGGTAATATCCTGATTATCGATAAGTAGCAATGTTTTCATGCCCATACATTTTAACTAGGGAAACTTACTGAAACAAAAAAGCCTTGCATCATTGTGTGCAAGGCTTCATTCTTCGGTGGGCGTTGACGGATTCGAACCGCCGACCCTCTGCTTGTAAGGCAGATGCTCTGAACCAGCTGAGCTAAACGCCCGATAGTGCTTTCTCGTGCAATATTTAATTTCTTTCTTCGGTGGGCGTTGACGGATTCGAACCGCCGACCCTCTGCTTGTAAGGCAGATGCTCTGAACCAGCTGAGCTAAACGCCCGAAGGTTGCTTTTTATAAAACAAGAGGTGAAGATGGAGTGGGCGTTGACGGATTCGAACCGCCGACCCTCTGCTTGTAAGGCAGATGCTCTGAACCAGCTGAGCTAAACGCCCGATAGCCTCTTGTTTCAAAAGCGTTGCAAAGATACGGCTATTTCCGATAACTGCAAATTTTATGCACACTATTTTTTCATTTATTTTTCAATTAAGCACTTAACACACTGAAATACAGAGGATAAATTACAAATCCTGTCTTATCATTCAAGAAACAAAAAAGGGAAACTATACCTTATTATATATAGTTTCCCCTTTTTCCTTTTGAATTTATTTTATTCCTGCCCGAAACGCTTTGCCTGTTCGGCAATCAATTCCACATCATCAAAATAGTTAATCTTCATCGCCTTGCGTACTTCATCCAATGTAGCGGTTGCCGTAGCACGGGCTGTTTCGCATCCCTTACGTAACATATCGTAAATAGCCGGAATATCCTTTTCAAACTCTTTACGACGTTCGCGGATAGGCGTCAATTCTTCTTGCATAATAGCGGCAAGGAACTTCTTCACCTTCATGTCTCCCAATCCACCACGGGTGTAATGTGCCTTCAGTTCATCCAAATTAGGATAATCGGGCAAATAACGTCCAAAATGCTCAGGCTTACAAAAAGCATCCAGATAAGTGAATACTGTATTTCCTTCCAATTTACCCGGATCGGAAACTTTCAGGTGAGTAGGGTCGGTATACATGCTCTTCACTTTCTTTTCCACCTCGTCGGCTGTGTCCGACAAATAAATACAGTTACCCAATGATTTGCTCATCTTAGCCTTTCCATCCGTACCCGGCAGACGCAGACAAGCCGCATTGTCCGGCAATAGGATTTCGGGTTCTACCAACGTATCACCATAAATATGATTGAAACGACGTACAATTTCACGGGTCTGCTCAATCATCGGCTCCTGATCTTCACCCACCGGAACGGTAGTTGCTTTGAAAGCGGTAATATCAGCAGCCTGACTGATAGGATAAGTGAAGAACCCTACCGGGATGCTGGTTTCAAAATTACGCATCTGGATTTCGGTTTTCACTGTCGGGTTACGCTGCAAGCGTGACACTGTGACCAAATCCATATAATAGAAAGTCAATTCGCACAATTCGGGAATCTGAGACTGGATAAAGATGGTGGACTTCATCGGGTCCAGACCGACAGCCATATAATCAAGCGCCACCTCAATCACATTCTGACGCACCTTCTCGGGATTTTCTATATTATCGGTTAATGCCTGCGCATCGGCAATGAAAATAAAAGTCTTGTCATACAGTCCGGAATTCTGAAGTTCAACTCTGCGCTTCAACGAACCTACGTAATGACCGATATGCAATCTTCCCGTAGGACGGTCACCGGTCAGTATGATTTTTTCTTTTCCCATATCTCTTAAATATTATCTTATATTAAAAATTACGCAAAGATAGGAATATTCTGACACAAACACTTAACTTTGAACCGCTATTTCACATATAATAATTGTTTCGATGAATAAACTAAGACCGACCATTAAACTAGCTCTATTTATTTCTGTAGCAAGCCTGTTCTTTGCCGCATGTTCCGATGATGACGATAAAAGTATTCCCGTACCGGAACCTTCACGGATGATTACCGGAATTAAAGTGCATAAGATTTCGGATGTTATCACTTATCAGGGAATGATAAGCCTCACTTACGACAACAACAAACGGCTGACCCGCATTTATAGCAGTTCACCGTTAGCGGCAGTAAATTACACGTACAAAGAGAACTCTGAAGTCAGTTATACTTACTCTACGGAAAATTCTCCTTTGGTAGAAATAAGCACCTCGTTGGAAAACGGCAGAAGTTATGTATGCAAATTCTCCAACCGGGAAAATCCGGTAACCTATTCTTATGACAATGAAGGTTATCTGAAAAGCTGCAATAACAATGGAACCGTATTGGAATACAATTGGGAAAGCGGAAATCTATCTTCCATAACCACTACTCCAAGAGGAACTTACAACAGTGATTACAGAGTTTCCAATATCGCCAATGATTATAGTCTGGACTTGAACACACTGGCACAATGGATTGATGACCGCGAAAACTATACCACCGTAATGAACACTTTCGGACAGATGGCCGAAATTCTAGGGAAAAGAAGCGCCAATATTCTGGAAGACACTTATTATATATACGACTATAGTTTCCGGCAGGATGGAAGACTAAAAGATATGACCCTGATGGGCGGATCGGAAAATATAGGATATTCATTCCGCTTTTCGTATGCCGATGATACAGAAGTATCCGAATAAATATACAAAAAACAGAACATTCGGAGAGGATTTCAGACTTTTATTTTAATTTGTGTTGACAAAGATCTTGATTTATTTTGTTATCTTGGAAATAAGTCGTTACTTTGCACAAAATTTAGTAATGCTATGTATCCTACAGGAACAAAGATAATATAGACATACGAACAAATGCGTTAGTCCTCGTACGAGGATGGACGCATTTTTTTTAATATTTAGCGACATTAAAACAACTATTATAATAAAAGAAACTTTCAATGAAAAAGGATTTAAAGAAAGTCCTGGTATTGGGTTCGGGTGCACTCAAGATAGGCCAGGCAGGAGAGTTTGACTACTCAGGTTCACAAGCGCTGAAAGCATTGCGCGAAGAAGGCATTCATTCGGTGTTGGTAAATCCTAACATCGCAACTATCCAGACTTCGGAAGGCATAGCCGACAAGGTTTATTTTCTTCCTGTCACTCCCTTCTTTGTTGAAGAAATTATCAAAAAAGAACAACCGGACGGTATTTTATTGGCTTTCGGTGGACAAACTGCATTGAACTGCGGTACCGAACTTTACCTGAACGGTACACTGAAGAAATATGGTGTAGAAGTATTGGGTACTTCGGTAGAAGCCATCATGTACACTGAAGACCGTGATTTATTCGTAAAGAAGCTGGATGAAATTCCGATGAAAACCCCGAAGAGCCACGCCGTGGAAAGTATGGAAGAGGCTCTGAAAGCTGCCCGCGAAATCGGTTATCCGGTTATGGTACGCTCCGCATACGCACTAGGTGGTTTAGGCAGCGGCATCTGTCCGGATGAAGAAGCTTTCATCAAACTGGCTGAAAGTTCATTCGCATTCTCTAAACAGATCCTGGTTGAAGAGTCATTGAAAGGTTGGAAAGAAATAGAATTCGAAGTAATCCGCGATGCCAACGACCATTGTTTTACAGTGGCAAGCATGGAAAACTTCGACCCGCTGGGAATCCATACCGGTGAATCTATCGTGGTGGCCCCCACTTGCTCTCTGACAGAAGAACAAGTAACAATGTTGCAAGATTTGTCTACAAAATGTATCCGTCACTTGGGTATTGTGGGTGAATGTAATATCCAGTATGCTTTCAATGCAGAAACGAATGACTACCGTGTTATCGAAGTAAATGCACGCCTGAGCCGTTCTTCTGCCCTGGCTTCTAAAGCAACCGGATTCCCTCTGGCATTCGTTGCCGCCAAAATCGCTTTAGGCTACACACTAGACCAGATTGGCGAGATGGGTACTCCCAACTCAGCCTACGAAGCTCCCCAGTTGGATTACTTGATTTGTAAAATCCCCCGTTGGGACTTGACTAAATTCGCAGGTGTATCACGCCAGATTGGCTCCAGCATGAAGTCTGTGGGTGAAATCATGTCTATAGGCCGCTCTTTCGAAGAAATCATTCAGAAAGGTCTTCGTATGATAGGTCAGGGTATGCATGGTTTCGTAGGAAATGACCATACTAAATTTGAAAACCTGGATGAGGAACTGGCCAACCCGACAGACCTCCGTATTTTCTCCATCGCCTCGGCATTGGAAGAAGGATACAGCATTGAACGCATCCACGAACTGACCAAAATCGACCCGTGGTTCCTGGGTAAGTTGAAAAACATCGTTGACTATAAGGCCAAACTTTCGACTTATAATAAGATTGAGGATCTGCCCGAAGATGTGCTTCGCCAAGCTAAAGTATTAGGCTTCTCCGACTTCCAGATTGCACGCTTCGTATTGAAAGCCAGTGGCAATATGGAAAAGGAGAACTTGGCTGTACGCGCCCGTCGTAAAGCTTTGAATATCCTTCCGGCTGTCAAGCGTATCAATACCGTCGCATCTGAACATCCCGAATTGACCAATTACCTGTATATGACATACGCTACTACGGGTTATGACGTCAATTATTATAAAAACGAAAAATCGGTAGTTGTATTAGGTTCAGGCGCTTACCGCATCGGTTCATCCGTGGAATTCGACTGGTGCTCTGTAAATGCTATCCAAACCGCACGCAAGTTGGGTTACAAATCCATCATGATTAACTATAACCCCGAAACAGTTTCTACCGACTATGATATGTGCGACCGTCTGTATTTTGACGAACTTTCATTTGAACGTGTACTTGACGTGATTGATCTGGAGCAGCCGGGTGGTGTCATTGTATCGGTAGGTGGACAAATACCTAATAACCTGGCGATGAAGCTTCACCGTCAGTCGGTACCTGTATTGGGAACTTCTCCGCTTTCTATCGACCGTGCGGAAAACCGTCATAAATTCTCGGCCATGCTTGACCAACTGGGTATTGACCAACCGGCATGGAAAGAATTGACCAGCCTGGAAGACATGGAAGAATTTGTAAACAAAGTAGGTTACCCGGTATTGGTCCGTCCTTCCTATGTGCTCTCGGGCGCTGCCATGAACGTATGCTATAACGAAGATGAACTGAAGGAATTCTTGCAGATGGCTAAAGAAGTTTCTAAAGAATATCCGGTAGTCGTATCCCAATTCATGCAAGATACTAAAGAAATAGAATTCGACGCTGTAGCCCAAAACGGTGAAGTAGTGGAATATGCCATCTCCGAACACATTGAATATGCAGGTGTCCATTCAGGTGATGCCACATTAGTATTCCCGGCTCAGAAAATTTATTTCGAAACAGCACGCCGTATCAAGAAGATTGGTCGCCGTATCGCTAAAGAATTAAACATTTCCGGTCCGTTCAACATGCAGTTCCTGGCTAAGAACAATGAAGTGAAAGTGATTGAATGCAACCTGCGCGCATCACGTTCATTCCCGTTTGTTTCCAAAGTATTGAAACGCAACTTCATTGAAACCGCAACCCGCATCATGTTGGGTGCTCCATACAGCCAACCGGACAAGTCGGCATTCGATATTGACTGGATCGGTGTGAAAGCTTCCCAGTTCTCTTTCTCCCGTCTGCACAAGGCAGACCCTGTATTGGGCGTAGATATGTCTTCAACAGGTGAAGTGGGTTGTATCGGTGATGACTTCCATGAAGCTTTGCTGAACTCTATGATTGCTGTCGGTTTCAAGATTCCTACAAAATCTGTCATGTTCTCGTCAGGTGCCACCAAATCCAAAGTAGATTTGCTGGAAGCAAGCCGTATGCTGGCAGAAAAAGGATATGAGATCTATGCAACTGCCGGAACCGCAACTTTCTTGAATGCACACGGAGTAAATACCACACCGGTTTACTGGCCGGATGAAAAGCCCGATGCAGAAAACAATGTCATGAAGATGATTGCCGAACATAAATTCGACCTGATAGTCAACATTCCGAAAAACCATACCAAACGTGAGCTGACTAATGGTTACAAAATTCGTCGTGGAGCAATCGACCACAATATTCCTTTGATTACCAACGCCCGTTTGGCAAGTGCTTTCATTGAAGCATTCTGTGAAATGAGTGAAAAGGATATTCAGATAAAGAGCTGGCAAGATTACAAATAATCTTTCTTAGGGATATTCAAAAAGGAGCTGATTCGTTTTTCCTGAATCAGCTCCTTTTTTATCTCCTAACGGGAAAGATCATTAAAACGATAAGTAAAAGTAGCCATCGCATAACGTCCCAATCCCCAAGTCCAAGTTTCTCCCTGTCCGGTATCATTCATCCAACGATTGACAAAATCCCGTTGTTGCAGAATATCAACAACCTGAAATTTAAGCAACCCTCTTTTCCCTTTCAGAAAACTGTAAGTCAGCTCACCGTTCCAAAGCCACTGCGTCGTATTGGAGGCCTCATCCTTATATCCCCTGCGATTCATACTTCTCACAACGGTATAAAGATTCAAGTTGAGAGGTAACTTCAGTCGACACTCCGCGCCATAATAAAAATCATACGTCCTGTAATCCGAATTGTTTGTATAACTGTTATCGGCTTGCTGATAAGTGATTGCTCCATTTATCTTAAACTCATGCTCTTCCAATTTATAGGCAAACTCCACATCCTGCATCAAGGAAAGCATTTGGGAGGTGTTACGATCATTCTCATTGGCTTCTCCCATTATCTGCACATACGAAACCCTCCGGTTATAATTTGCATTGGTAGCAAGACGAGCGAAAATTTTCTTGAATAATTTATTCGTATAATATATATTCCCGCCAATGCCCCAATTACCATTTATATTCTCGGGCCGACTGGTATATACCCCACTCTTCTCATCATAGGTTCTTTTCCGGCTTATATCATTTATCGTATTATTATATCTCAAACCACAATATAACATTTCCTGCTTTTCCATATTTCCTCCTCTATAATTCACAGATATACTTTGCCCGAAAGCGGGTTTCAGCCCCGGATTCCCCATTGTTATGTTCAGAGGATTAGTATAATCGGGCACAGACAACAAATCATAAATGGAAGGCTGCCGGGTGTATCCGCTATAATACACACTCATATTATGGTTATTGCCCAAATCATAATCAAAATGCAGTTCGGGCACTATGTTCAACACGGTAATGGTCGTATCTATCTTCACTTTTCCCCTGTTGCTTTTCGTCGTAGACTTCTGAGGCGACAGCCCAAACCGGATATTCAACCTCACTTTTCTCCAATTAAGTGTGGTGCGCAGTCCGAATTCATTGGAATGAAGATCATTACGAGTATAATCACTTAAACTATCCACCCTTCCTGCCTCATAACCAGATGGAAGACTTCCCCACAAAGCATCCTCATCCAAATTGTACGTAACCGCATTATTACTCTGCCGTTGATACTCATGCCGATAATAAACCTGAAGCATTTGTTTTCCTATTGGCTCCGTATAGCTGACCTCCCCCGCCAATAATAAATTTCTGGCAGGTGACTCCCGGTATTGATTTCTATATAAAACCGAATCTGCCCCCAGGTCATTCTTCAATTGATAATAAGTAATAGACGATTGCTGATAATTACCACTCGCCTGATTACTATAATCATTTCTTAACTCTATGGAGAGTTTCCGGCCGATATCATTCAATTTATGAGTGAGCAAAAGATTATTGCCTATCATCAGATTGTTCGTCTTATTTTGAGAATTTCCCGTATTTTTATTTATCCTGAACTCAGGAGGAATCATTGCATCGTCCCTCCAAGGCTCTGAAACATAGTCCAAAGGATTGGTACTGAAAGTCGCCGAAATATTTTCTGATACCGAATTTAACCGGCTATGATTGATGTTATGCCTGAAATTAATTTCCGTCCGGTCACTCAAACTTCCCGTCAGATATATATTCTCCCAAAAAGAACGATTCCTACCCGTACTCAAGCCATTATTATAGGCATATTGGCTACCGTTAGGCAGATATTCTTCTGACTGGCTTCGCGATTCATCCGCGCTTTTATTATTATTATATGAAGCACTGACATTGAGGTTGAGTTTCTTTATTTCCGTTCCCAAGCTAAAACCAATATCCTTCATTTGAGCAGGATTATCGGCCATATCACTGATAAAATTACCATATCTGGGGAGTTTTCCTAAATCACCATACAAGGACATCCGCCATTTTCCGACAAATTTATTCAAACTCATTTT
Organism: Phocaeicola vulgatus ATCC 8482; assembly: GCF_000012825.1. GTDB lineage: Bacteria > Bacteroidota > Bacteroidia > Bacteroidales > Bacteroidaceae > Phocaeicola > Phocaeicola vulgatus. The sequence goes on from NC_009614.1 coordinate 594,761, forward strand.
CGCTCCATACATATCCCCCGAACCTTTCAAAGCTGAAACGTCCCCCATTAATCCATCTGTCAAATCCTTCTTGGTCTTCACATCCATCACCGTTTTCTTCTTACCGTCTGACACCCCTGTCATTTGCTCTTTATCCGACTGCTGCTCGTATACCTTTACCTCTTTCAAAGCATCTACCGGCATATTGTTCAAAGCAACTTTGCTATCTGCAAAAAACTCCTTTCCATTTAATAAGATCTGAGTGATTTCCTTTCCATGAAAATTCATCTTGCCGGATTTCTCGTCTAATTCCAATCCGGGAAGCTGCCTCACCAAATCCTGCAGAACAGCTCCTTCCGATGTCTTAAAGGCTCCGGTATTATATACTAATGTATCTCCGGACATCTTCATTTTCTGCAGTTCGGCCTTTATAACCGTTTCATCCAATACAATACTGGAAGGTTTCATCATCAGAGCACCTCCATAAACTTCTTTCCGATAAGCAGGAATATTCACTTTTTTTTCAATGGTTTCATATCCTAAAAAAGAAGCCCTTATTAAATAATTACCGGGATTCATAGGGTACAAACGGAAAACACCCTTCTTATCGCTCACCGTACCTTCTATAAAACTCGTATCAGGCAAAGAATAAAGTTGGATATTTACATCCGGCAAAGGATCGGGATAAGGGCGTTCTCCCTGTTCTCTGACAGAACCCGTCAAATGATAAGCTTTTTCTTTTCTTGCTTTATCTGAATCAAGCTTTTCCTGTCCACTAACCGGGAGAACAAAAGACAATATAATAAACAACGAGAACAGTTTAGTCATCTTGAAATATCAACAGGGTCCTATTTCAATGCTTCCGCAATGGCATTCATCAGATATCCAAATTCTTCTTTCTCATACCCGATGGAAGTATAAACGGCTTCTCCTTCTTTATTGAAAAGATAGGCGCGAGGAATTGACTTTTCAGCAAATAAAGAGAACACCTCACGTTTAGGATCGGGATATAACGGGAAAGTGAATTTCTTCCGTTCATTATAAGCCCTCAACTGTTCATCCGTATGCTCACGACCAATTACTAATAATACGAAGTCCTTGTTATCTTTATATTCAGGCCACAAAGTCTTCTCTATTTCAGCCAGTTCCAGCTGACATGGCCCGCACCAAGTGGCAAATAAGCTCACCAAAACGACCTTACCTTTCAATTCAGCCGAAGAAACATCTCCATATACCGCAGATTTTAGATGAAAATCAGGTAATTTATCTCCTTTTTTCAATTCTTGAGCATTTACGGCAAATACCATGCAAAGCATCATGAACAATAATCCTAACTTTTTCATTTTCATAGTTCTCAATATTTAATTATGGAATAACAAAGACAAATATATCTGTTTTTCTTATATTTGCCGCCAGAAAATATTATTTTTTAGCCTATGATGACTTTTATTTCATGTGCCAAAACAATGACCGGACGGAGCAAAATGCAAACTCCTGTTACCAGTACACCACAATTCCAAACCGAAGCGATACAGAATGCACTTGATATGTCCCAATTCTCTGCTGAAGAACTGGAACGACTTTTACGTGTGAACAGCAAAATAGCAGCAGAGAACTATATGCGATTTCAAGATTTCTGTTCGGACTCTCCCTCGGCTTTAGCTGCCTTACTGGCTTATACCGGTATAGTATATAAACGTATCCATCCACAGGACTTTACTCCTGAAGATTTTCAATATGCACAGGATCACTTGCGGATCACTTCTTTTCTTTACGGATTACTCCGCCCGTTAGACCAGATCAAGAATTACAGAATGGAAGGAGATATCAAACTGCCCGAACGTGGAGGAATATCCATGTTTGACTATTGGAAGCCGATTCTGACCGACACCTTTATCAAAGAAATTAAAGCAAGAGGAGGAATACTAATCAATCTGGCAAGTGGGGAGATGAAAGATTTATTCGACTGGAAACGCGTGGAGCAGGAAGTACAAGTGATCACGCCGGAATTTCAGGTATGGAAAAAAGGGAAATTAACCACCGTTGTGGTTTATGCAAAAATGTGCCGTGGAGAATTGACACGCTTCATCATTAAAAACCGGATAGAGAATCCTGGGGATTTAAAAGGATTCAAATGGGAAGGATTCAGTTTTGATGCCGGACACAGCACAGATACCCACTATCTTTTTAGCCTTCTTTCATAAAAAAATATTAAATAGTCAACCTACTCAAACTTTTTATCAGCACTCATGTTATTTAGTTGAATTTGGGAAGATAAACCTGGACAATAATTAACTAATAGAAATGAGTATGAAAAAATTAATGTTTTTGCTGGCTGCGGCCAGTTTAAGTTCTGTAGCGTTTGCGCAACAGAAAAGCAATTCACAAAACGTCCTTGTAGGCGAGAGTGTAGATGTAATGGAGGTACCTGTGGATAAGTACAAGGTAGAGACCAATCACTTCTTCGATAATTGGTTCTTCTCTGTTGGTGGAGGTGCACAAGTACTGTTCGGCGATCAGTCCGATCTTGGTAAATTCAAGAAACGTATTGCTCCCGCTCTTCAAATATCAATCGGCAAATGGTTTACTCCCGGCTTAGGATTACGTTTGCAATATAGTGGTTTGCAGTCGAAGAGTTTTTCCAGTGAACCTTCCGCATATTCCAAACCTCACATGTTAAGCGAAGGATACTATCAGGATAAGTTCAACTACATGAATCTGCATGGTGACATCTTATTTAATGTCAGTAACATGATAGCCGGATATAATGAAGACCGCATATACGACTTCGTGCCATTCGTAGGTTTCGGTTTTGCCCACTCATATGATGCTCCACGTCGTAATTCACTGGCATTCAATTTCGGTATCATCAATACATTCCATCTGGCCAGTGCCTGGGACTTGAATCTGGAACTTTACGGAATGGGTACAGAAAACAAATTTGATGGAAAAACCACCAGTAAAGGCCCTGATTTTATGGCAGGTGCTACAGTGGGTATCACTTATAAATTTCCACAAAGAGGATTCAAACCTGCTCCGGATGTAGATGCTATCATGGCACTTACCTCTTCACAAATGGATGCCATCAATACCGCTTTGGCTCAACAGATAGAACAAAACCGTCAATTAAAGGCCCAACTTGCCAACCAACCCACTGAAGTGGTTACAGAACAAGTGACAGTGAACCAAATTGCTCCGGCTCCTCAATCTGTATTTTTCCAGATCGGTTCAGCGGTTCTTCCTACCAACTCTACTGTAAATTTGCAACAAATCGCAGATCTGGTAAAAGACAACCCGGGACTAAAATTGAAAGTAACCGGTTATGCTGATAGTGATACAGGTAGCGCTGCATGGAACAAGCAGTTAAGTGAAGACCGTGCCAACAACGTGGCTAATGAACTGGTTAAATTGGGTGTCAACAAAAACAATCTGATTATCAGCGGAATGGGTGGTGTCAACACCTTAACTCCTCCGGCATTCAACCGTCGTGTAATTATCGAAGCCCAATAATATACACTGATTTCTGTCAGCAGAAGATAATCATGCCCGCAATTCCTTATAAAAACAGAATTGCGGGCATTTATTTTTTAGATGGAATAGCCCCACTGATCCAGTGCAAACTTCCAATTCTCTTCCACTAACCGGACCGTACGGTCGTCATACTTATACTTATTCTTCTTATATCCCTTCTTTCCGCCTATATATTGGCTGATAGCCGGAGCAGCTGCTTCGAATCCGGGAATAGAAAGAGATTTATAGATATGCTCGGTCATAGCCATTGCATCCGCCTCAAAATCCTCGAACTTCACTTCCATCAAATTTCCTTCAGGAATGAATTGTTTATCCGCCTCATATTTATGATACAGCTTGGCATAAATGGAAAGCACATTCTGTTCCAACGCCTCTGGAGAAATATCCTCCAGTTTCAACGGCTGGATTGTATTGGTGAAGAAATTCCTTGTAGATTCGAATACCGTATACGGATTACGCATCAAATAGATGAATTTGGCATTCGGAAACATCTTGACCAACTCTTTTACACGGCCTGTATGAGGCGGATTCTTACTTAAGAATTGTGTTCCGCCTGTATTCCAAAGAGAAATTTTAATAAGTTTGGTGAATATATCCTCAAACACTTTCAATTCCTCATCACTGATATCATTGAATAACAAATATTTATCAGCATATTCCTGCTGGTACTTAGGCAGGAACCAAAAGTTATAATAGGTATAGGGCATCATATTGGCCAATGCAAACTCTTCCTCCTGAGGCAAGTCTACAGCCAGTTCCATATTATCCGTCGGACGCTTGTCGGGCATCAGCCAACTCATATTCTTCTTGAAAAAAGGCTGTCCCCACATCATCAGGTGAGGAAACACCGTCTGATAAGTAGTATTATATCCGAAATGTTTGTCACAAGAGAACACATTATGCATAAAGGTAGTCCCGCTACGCCAATGTCCGAGGATAAAGACCGGATCGTGTTCCAAAGGCTTGTCGGCCAACAGTTTCCTGTATCGCTTTTCCTGCAATGGAGCCAAGGTGGAAAGCAAACGGCATACTGCTTTCGTCAAACGGTATTTTCCTCTATATGCCGGATCAATTTCCCTTCCCGCAGTAATCGCCTTGAACGTTTTCCAATCGGCGCCTACCAATGTATTAATCGGCAGCTTGTTGAATTCAAGTAATCCCATTACTTTTCTTTTTTTAATTGTACGCTGTTATTTTTCTATCTTGACTGAAATGCCTTGACGGTCCAATTCTTTCACCACCTTTTCTATGGCTTCATAATGTTCCTCACCAATACCCATAGCTGCCAGATTCAAAGTAGGAACTTCCATGGCATTCAGCATATCTTTGGCTTCCACTCTGTCTATAATCATCCCCACCGCACTGGTGTTATTGGTAATGGGGTCAATCAGAATAAAAGAACCGCAAGCTTTATTCTTTTGATAAGAATCAAAGAAAAGCGGCTTGGCGGTAGTAAATGTCACACGGGCAATCTGATTCAATTGCAAAGGCAGATCCTCCTTTTTCAATTTACCGTTTTCAACAGACAGATGCTCCATCGTATTCACATCCACTTTATACTTAATGCTATCTATACGGGTACGTCCTGTATTGGTGGTATGCTTGATAAAGAAAGATTTGTCAAGGTCCATCGCCTCCTCATCCATCCATACCAACATGGCTTCAAAGTTACGATCTATCACAGGCACATTATCGGCATGCACCAACATATCTCCGCGAGACACGTCAATCTCATCCTCCAAAGTCAATGTCACTGCTTGCGGCGGGAAAGCATACTCTAACTCACCATCATAAGTAACAATACTCTTGATATGAGATTTCTTGCCGGAAGGCAAAGCCATCACCTCATCTCCTTTATGGATGACACCGGAAGCAACCTTTCCACAGAAACCGCGGAAATCCAGATTCGGTCTTAATACATACTGAACCGGGAAACGGAAATCAGTCAGATTATGGTCATTCTCGATGGAAACCGTTTCAAGCAATTCCAATAAAGAAGTACCTTTGTACCATGGCGTACGTTCAGATTTCTGCACCACATTGTCACCGTCAAGTGCCGAAAGAGGAATACAAGTCACATCCGGGATTCCCAATGGCTCTACAAATTTCTTATATTCGGTCACGATTTCGTTGAAACGCTCCTCCGAAAACCCGACAAGGTCCATCTTGTTCACCGCCAGCACCACATGCTTTATTCCCAATAAAGATACCAGAAAAGTATGGCGGCAGGTCTGCGTAATCACACCCAAGCGAGCATCTACCAAGATTATGGCAAGATTGGCAGTAGAACCTCCGGTAATCATATTGCGGGTATATTGTTCATGTCCCGGAGTATCGGCTATGATAAATTTACGGTTGTTCGTTGAAAAATAACGGTAAGCTACATCAATCGTAATACCCTGCTCGCGCTCTGCTTTCAACCCGTCGCACAACAAAGCGTAATCTATATGGTCACCTGCATTCCCCACACGTTTGCTGTCACGTTCCAAAGCGGCAAGCTGGTCCTCGTACAACTTCTTGCTGTCAAACAACAGACGTCCTATCAGGGTAGACTTTCCATCGTCTACCGAACCGGCTGTCAACAGGCGTAGCAAGTCTTTCTGTTCATCCTTATCTAAATATTCCTTTATATTCAGTTTATTCTCCATCACCCATTCCTTCATTTTAAATTCCTACTTATCCATTTAAAAATATCCTTCACGTTTCTTCTGCTCCATACTGGCATCCTGGTCGAAATCAATGACACGGGTAGTACGCTCGCTTTTGGTAGTGGTCATCATTTCCTCTACAATTTTCTCAATCGTATCGGCATCACTCTCTACGGCCCCGGTCAAAGGCCAACACCCCAAAGTACGGAAACGCACTTTCTTCATTTCAATACGGTCCCGATATTCTTCGGGCAGTCGGTCATCATCAGCCATAATCAGATTTCCATCTATATTCACCACAGGACGTTCCTTGGCAAAATAGAGCGGCACGATAGGAATATTTTCCAAACGGATGTACTGCCAGATATCCAGCTCAGTCCAGTTGCTTAATGGAAACACACGGATACTTTCCCCTTTATGAATCTTAGCATTATAAATATCCCACAACTCAGGACGCTGGTTTTTAGGATCCCACTGATGAAAACGGTCACGAAAAGAGAATATACGTTCTTTGGCACGTGACTTTTCCTCATCACGACGTGCTCCACCAAAGGCGGCATCAAACCTGTATTTATCCAGCCCGTGAAGCAACGCCTGTGTCTTCATTAAATCGGTATGCACTTTGCTGCCATGCGTAAAAGGCCCTACTCCGGCATTAAAAGCCTCCATATTACTTTCCACTATCAAATTCCATCCATGTTCTTTGGCGTATTGATCACGGAACTCTATCATTTCCCTGAATTTCCATTTAGAATCGATATGCATCAAAGGGAAAGGCACCTTTCCCGGATAGAAAGCCTTCTCTGCCAAACGTACCATGACAGACGAATCTTTACCAATACTATAAAGCATAACAGGATTCTCAAATTCAGCTGCCACTTCACGAATGATATGGATAGACTCCGCTTCCAGTTCCCTTAAGTGGCTCAATTTATAATTTTCTTCCATTTTATAATGAATTATATTTTTTCTCCTTTTTTACCAACAATGGGGAGCACCAACTCCAACAAAGTATTGACCGACTCTTCCAAACTCAGCTTAGAAGTATCCAAAGATAAGGCAGGATGCTCCGGAGCTTCAAAAGGGGCGGAAATTCCGGTAAAGTTCTTGATTTCACCCCGACGTGCTTTGGCATAAAGTCCTTTCACATCACGTTTCTCACACTCTACCAAAGGAGTGCTGACATAGATTTCCAGGAAATCCTCTATCCCGATAATACGGGCAGCCATCTGCCGAAGCTCATTGCCGGGACTGATGAAAGCGGCAATGGTAATGATTCCCGTATCAACAAACAACTTGCCTATTTCGGCTATGCGACGGATGTTTTCCACACGATCCTCTGCCGAAAAGCCCAAATTATTATTGATGCCACTACGAATATTATCCCCGTCCAATATACGGCAGAGCAAACCACGTTTATGTAATTCACGTTCCAAAGCTATGGCAATAGTACTCTTACCGGAACCGCTAAGTCCCGTCAGCCACAGCATAACTCCCCGTTGTCCCAGCAGTTCTTCTTTATCTTTCCGGGAAAGCATACGGTCAAAGATAGGATATATATTTTCCTCTTCCATTCTCTATTTTCATTTTGTCTTTAACTTCATCAAAAAGGCCATATCAGCGGTATCAGAATAACCGAAATTATAAATGTCAATATATTCAACGGCAAACCGATACGTACAAAATCCGTAAACTTATAGTTTCCGATACCCTGCACAATCAAATTAGTCTGATAACCGATAGGAGTGGAAAAACTGGCAGATGCAGCGATGCAAATGACAACAAAAAAGGGCATCGGACTTACCCCCAACTGATTGGATAAGGAAAGGGCAAGCGGAAAAGCCAATGCGGCGGCGGCATTATTGGTTATCAGTTCGGTAAACAGATTTGTAATGATAAACAAAACAGCCAGCAACACATGCGGACTGTAGTCATCACTCATATCAATGATTCCATGCGCAATGATATCCGCCACTCCGGAATTTACCATGGCGCGACTTATAGCAAACGCACAGGCAATGGTTATCAAGATATCCCATGATATATATTTTGTATATTTACGTGCCGGAAAAAGTTTGGTCCATGCCATTATCACAGTCGTTACAGCTGCAAAAAAGAACATATCAAGATCAATACCGGGAAGTAATTCTTCCATAAAAGGCAACTCTCCTACTGTTGCCCCCACAATCATCAGCACCAATAAAGTCAATGCAAACCAACGTTTCTTTCTCCCGGCTTTCGGCTCGGTATCTTTGCCATTGGCCAATAACACGAATACAGAAGAATCTCCCCATGTAGAGATAAATGAATCATCCGCCCATAGCACCAACGTATCTCCCTCATGAAACTTCACCCGTGACAGATTCTCTACAATACTAACTCCGCTTCGTTTTATTTCTTTTACTTCAGCACCATAATGACGGACAAAATTAAAATCCCCCACCCTTTTATTGATACCCGGGAAACGAGCACCTATCACCGCTTCAACACGATGAAAAGAAGACGCATCCGCTTCCCCATGTTCGTCGCCTACCGTGTCTTTCCGGACCTCCGGCAACAACCTGGAAGAAAAAAACAACAAATAAACAATTCCTGCCAAAGCAATGAAAATGCCCACCCGGCCTAATTCAAACATACCAAAGCCCTTATATCCGGCATCTAAAATCATACCATCCACCACCAGATTAGTAGAAGTCCCGATAAGCGTACACATTCCCCCCAGTATGGTAGCATATGAAAGAGGGATCAAGAATTTAGTTGCCGGAATGCGGACAGATTCCGCCCAACGTTTAATAATAGGAGCAAAAATCACAACCACCGGCGTATTATTGAGAAAAGCAGAAACAAAAGAAATAGCGGGCAGCATACGTGCCTGCGCCTTCATGACCGTTGTCTTCTCTTGAGGCAGAAGTTTCTTTATCAACTGTCCCAACGCTCCCGATTGCCGGACTCCTTCACTGATCAGGAAAAGCAACGCTACGGTAATCATCCCTTTATTACTGAATCCCTCCAACATCTCTTTCGGAGTCAATATACCGAAACAAAGAAAGAGTACAGTAACAGAGAACAGAATCATTCCGGGACGCATTTTATCAAGGACTAATGCAGTCACCATCCCTATTAATCCCAAAAACACAATAATCATTTCGAATGTCAGCATCGTTTCCGGATATTAATTTCGTTTAACGACAAACCAAGGATTCAGCAAGTCCGGCTTGTTATATTTCAACGGTTCTTCTTTTCCCGCCTGATATATTTCTGCTCCGGATGCCTTGGCTATGGCATGACCGGCAGCCGTATCCCACTCCATGGTAGGAGCAAAACGGGGATATTCATCGGCCAGTCCCTCACACACTTTGCAAATCTTGATGGAACTGCCTACAGACACCAACTCCACATGAGGGTATATCTTTCGCTTTTCCTCAATATACTCTTCCGTTTCGGCCGACAGATGGGAACGGGAAGCAACAATGACAAAAACTTCATTTGTTTCGGCACAGGGCATACGAAATGCCGATGCCTTCATTTCTTCCAGTGAACGGCCTGCACGTCCGGTCACTCCTTCCATTTTATAAGCGCCGGTTGCCACTTCACCCCAATAAAGCGTTTCTTTGACAGGAACATAAATCACTCCAAAAACAGGAACTCCTTCTTTTACCAAAGCAATATTGACAGTAAATTCCCCATTCCGTTTTATAAATTCCTTTGTTCCATCCAAGGGATCGACTATCCACAACGTATCCCATTGCGCCCGTTTCTCGTAAGGCAAATGCTTTCCTTCCTCACTCAATACCGGATAGTCTGTTTCCTGCAAATAAGTCATAATGGTTTCATGCGCCTTACGGTCTGCAAGAGTCAGTGGAGAATTATCGGCTTTCCTTTCAACCTGAAAATCAGAAGAAGGATCATTATAAACGTTCAGAATTTCCTTACCGGCAGCTAAAGCCGCATCCATCGCTTTTAATATATATTCAGTCTGCATAGTGTTTACTTCCATTAAAATGCTTCTGTCATATTGAAATAGAACAAACTTTGATCATTGGCAAAATTACGTCCGAAATCCAGACGTACATTCATACGCGGCTGCACCTCGATACGAAGTCCCACACCGGCATTAGGAAGCACTCCTTCAATCTTACCCATGGTAGGCCCCATAAAACCGCACCCTCCCCATGCAACAAAACCCAAATGATGCAACATACGCTTTACCCATGTACTTTTATCCGTATTGAACATCTGACGATATTCGGCAAGCACCACATGAGAGGATTTATCACGATACTGCCCCATATAATATCCACGAAGATCAAAAGGAGTGCCACTTAAAGCATATTGGTTCATAGGAACATCCCCAAACACATTCTTGGTTTGGGCAGTCCAAGCTATAACTTTTCTATTTCCTACCTTTTTGTATTGGCGGTAGTCCACTTCCAAGCGGTAGAAGTTATTATCTCCTCCCAAAAACTTCTGGTACATCAGCCCACGAAAATCCAGATAAATGCCTTTATAAGCATTGGCAGGAATATCCCGGCTGTCATAAGTCAGCAGAAATCCCACTCCCGAACTGAAATTGGAATATCCGTGAGCAGTGCCTCCCAACCTTTTGTAATCAGGCTGATCTACCAAATACTTGGCAGGCTCGGATATTTTATCATAACTCAAGTCAATCTGGGGACCGGCAAAGAAATTACTTTTACCCAAACGGAATAAAAACCACGGATTAATCTGGAAACCGCTATAACGATATTCACTGGTAGAGTCACTGCGCTCATAATGCTTATTGGTAGCATAGCCGATACCATAAAAATTCTCCAATGTATTCTTGTAAGTGAATTTTCCAAAAATACGGAATTTATCATTTTTGAAAAACAACTGAGGCTTCACCATCAGATTCAAGCCCCCCTCGAACATTACCGCAACAGCCATCGGCAACACAGAACGTTTCTGCAAGGTATCCGACGGATTCATACGAAATGTAACAAGAGCACTACCTCCTATTAACGCACCAAAGTCCGGAGTATAACTCGGTCCTCCCAATATATTATAATGTATATTGCGCTTAGCCACCTTCCGGCGTCTTAATTCTTTTTTTGAAAGTTGATGGATGGTGGTATCCTCAGGATTACTACCTATGTCACTTCCTTGTGCCGCCATATTCAAAGAACAAAGCAGGCACAGGACCAAGCTAAGTAATGTTATTTTCATATAATAGTTTATTGTCTGCCCAAAGTCCTTACTCAAAAAAACTTTCTACGGCAAATGAGTTTTCAAAAGTACAAAAGTCCTGCCAAAGAATAACGGTGTGTTGAATTTGTTTTTATTTAGTTCAAGAATCTTCACGTTCTTTATAATGTAACAATGTGTCAATATGCCAATGTGTCAATTACCATGCGGACATAGAGCAGCACATTGGCAAACCAGCACATTGGCAAATTATTTAAACAGTTTTTCCAAATCATCCTCATTAATCACGGAAAGAACCGTTTTACCATCCGGAGTATAATTAGGAGTAGCCACAGCAAACAAGCCATCCACCAAACCTGTCATTTCCTCATTCGTCAACACTTGTCCGGGAACAATTGCCGCCGCTTTAGCCAAAGTCAATGCCAGAATACTCTGCACCTCTTCTTTTACCTTGCCACCTTTTTCCATAGCTGTATGCACCATATTTTGGATCAAGTCTATCGGGTTAAGGCCTTCAATACCTGCAGGAACACCGTTTATGGCATAACTTCCTCCTCCCAAATCAGTCAGTTCAAATCCCAGGAAAGACAAGTCTTCCATAATTTCCTGCAAAATAGCCACTTCGGAAAGCGGAAACTGCACAATATCCGGAAACAGCATTCCTTGAGAAACACCTTGACGACGACTTATCTGGTCTATATACTTGTCATATAAAATACGGATATGGGCACGCTGCTGATCAATGATCATTAAGCCGGACTTTACAGAAGTCAAAATAAAACGTCCTTTAAACTGATAATGCTGGCCAGATTTCTCACTGACTGAAGAGTCCTCCACATGATCATACAATCCGGGATTTTCCTCCGCAGGAGAAGCCTCTTCCGCCCTATAATCATTCTCGTCAGGATGAAAGTTTTGAGAAGAAGCATGACGTTCCAGCCCCGCATACAGTTGTTCCCAGTCCTTACTAGGCTTTGAATAAGAAGAGGGAGGAGCAGCCGAAACATTAAAAGGATTATAATCAGGATTATAAGTCGTCTTTGGTGGCTGTATACCAGTGTATGGAGATGCATCAAAGGCTGGAATATCCGGCATTCCCTCCGTATCAAAATCAATGGAAGGTACCGCATTGAACTTACCTAGAGTTTCTTTCACGGCAGCTGCCAATATCTGCCAGATGGCTTGCTCGTTCTCAAACTTTATCTCTGTTTTAGTAGGATGTATGTTCACATCAATATTAGCAGGATCCACCTCAAAATAAATGAAATAAGATACTTGCTCACCCACGGGAACCAACTGCTCGTATGCATCCATGATAGCCTTATGAAAATAAGGATGGCGCATATATCGCCCGTTTACAAAGAAATATTGGCGGGCTCCTTTCTTACGGGCTGTTTCAGGTTTTCCTACAAACCCGGAAACACGGACCATTGTAGTATCTACATCCAGCGATAACAACTCCTGATTTATTTTCTTTCCGAAAACTCCCATGATACGCTGGCGCAACTGAAGTGCAGGAAGATTGAACAGTTCCGCCCCATTATGATGCAAAGTGAAAGACACCTCCGGATTAACCAATACAATCCGTTCAAACTCCGTCAATATATTACTCAGTTCCGTCTGGTTCGACTTCAGGAACTTACGACGCGCCGGCACATTAAAGAATAAATTCTTCACACTGAAGCTACTGCCTTTCGGGCAAGAAACCGCCTCCTGTCCCTCTACCTTGGAGCCGGATATCGTCAACATCGTTCCCAATTCCTCCCCTTCCATACGAGTACGAAGCTCCACCTGAGCCACAGCAGCAATAGAAGCCAAAGCCTCTCCACGAAATCCCATGGTATGCAAAGCAAACAAATCAGCAGCTTCACGAATTTTAGAAGTCGCATGGCGCTCAAAAGACAAACGTGCATCTGTTTCCGACATACCTTTTCCATCATCAATCACCTGAATGGAAGTCTTTCCTGCATCCACTACCAACACGTCAACGTGCTGAGCACCTGCGTCGATAGCATTCTCCACCAATTCTTTAATCACTGATGCAGGACGCTGAATCACCTCTCCCGCTGCTATCTGATTGGCAACGGAATCCGGCAGCAAACGGATAATATCGCTCATATATCTTATAAACTTACGTAATTAAAAAGTAAACTCACCGGTCACCAGGTAATGCAGAATATACAACAAAACCAAAATGGCCACAAACAAAGCTCCATAAGTCATCGGCTTACGCCCGCTTTCTTTTCTGCGTTTTAAATGCTTGGTACCTTGAACGAACTTTCCACGGATATCTTCCGGAGAAAATTCTTTGGGAGGAAGCATACCCAACTCGCGTTTGGCTTTCTCCTCCAGTTTTTGCAGCTTCTCCTTCCGTTCATCCACATAAATATATTGATGGTTGAAACGGCGGGGCTTTTCCATCTTAAACATTCCCATAGCTATTTCTTTTTATTAAATAAATTATGATTGGGCAAAGGAACAGCGCTCCGGTTACTCTTCTTCAACCCCTGACCGGCTTTCTTTCCACGCCACTTAAAGATATCCTCTTTATCAAGCGGACGGATATAGTCAAACCACACAAAGTTATCCAACTTCATCTTCTCCGGCGGACGTTGGAGCATAGGATAAAGAGTACCGTTCGATTTCGGACTCATAATCATTTTTTTCATCTTCCGGTTTTCCAGAAACATATTCAGCAGACTGGTTTCAGAAACATTCATTCCAATCAGTGTACTGTCGCTTTCCATCGGATAATATACCAGACGAACCGAACCGATCACATCTACTTTGCGCATCTCACCGCCTTGAAACCAAGCCTTCATCTCTTTTCCTGTCACCTGATTATAACTAGTAGAATCCAGTTGTTCTACAGACAAAGCCTGATTCTGAATATGTGCCCAGTCTATCGTACTGTCATTCATATAAATCATGATTTTCTCTCCCAGCAACTGCTGGTTGTTATTCCACAGTATAGGGTCATAATACATGGTCAGGCAGCTATCCTTGGAGGAAAAGACCAACGAATCGCATACCCCCTGCACATCCGTGCGATACATACGTACTTTATGATACGCCCGCGTTTCCCGGAACATAGAATCAGTATTCAAATAGTAGGTATACATTTGCAATGTATCGGCATGCATAAACAAGCTGTCACCTTGTGAATAATCCACTGCCACCGCTTTTTTAGTAGCAAAAGCATACTTGGTCAATTCATTATAATAACAATAATCACCAGTCAGCATATTCTTGTTTACAGTATCTGTCATGATCACATTATCAAACGCCTCCCCGTATCCTTTTACACGATCATAAAACAGACTGTCTCCAGTCAAACGCTTCCCCTCATTGGTCAGCACGGACCGGTCCAACAATTCCGCCTGCCCTATCTGAGTATTATAAAAGCCCAATTCCGAATAAATATGGTTAGCATCACTGACAATATCGGACGGACCAAGGATATTGGCTATTTTGGTTGCTGTGCTGTATCGTAATGTATCGGAAGTCAAAGTAAACTTAGGATTGACCAACTTCACATCATAATTGAACACAGATATTTTGGTAGCCGGACTATATTCCCCCCATTCCGAAGTCAATACATTCTCCTCGTCCATCAATGTCCCGCCATCAAAGTAATATCCCAAATTATAAATACGATCGTAGTTCAGGCTATCCGTCAACAAAGTCGTATTCTTGTTTTCCATGCGTACATTATAGCGTACCTGGGCAATCTGGGTATTTCCGTCATAAAACAAATAGTCCCCATACAGAAACAAGGTATCCCCCTGCACCATCTTCACATTGTCAAAAGCTTCCAGCGAATTCGTTTTCTCATAGAAACAGGCACTGTCACAATACATATATACACTGTCGTGACGGAACGCAACGTTTCCAATCAGAATCTGTGCATCCGGGTCCGGATTCAACGGACTTTTCTTCAACACATCCGAATGCAACAGATACACCTTGCTTTTAGCCGGTTTCTGTTCCCCTTTTTTAGCCGGTCTCACCTGAGCCAGCAAGCAAAAGCCGAACAGGCACAGGACACTTACCACAAGTATCCTATGCCTGCCCGAAGAGTATTTATTCTTTCTTTTTCCAAGCATATACTTTATACACTACATTATTTCTTTACCCAACCCGGATATTTGAAATCGCATTTCTGCCACTTCTCATTAATACGCACGTAGGTATGTTTTTGTTTATCCCTGATCCACTTATCAAGTTTTTCTTCGCTGCGTTTTTCCATCACGATGCCTTTCAGCCGTTGGTAGTCTTCCGTTATGGTTGCCTTATGCCCGTTCAAGCGGGTTTTCAATTTCACGATAGCGCAAATTTCCTTTCCTTTTGCATTAATCATGGTAAAAGGTTTGGAAATTTCCCCCACATTCATGCCTTCCACCATCTTTGCAGCCTCTTGTGACACCTGTGCCAATTGTTGCATTTCAAAACGCGCCGTACCAGTCTGCGGATTCGCCATCAAACCATGGTTATTACGCGTGTCCTTATCGTGAGAGATATAAGTAGCGGCATCATCAAAAGTAAATTTCTCATTACGGATATCATTGGCAATAGAATCCAGACGTAACAAGGCTGCTTCCAGATCTTTTTCATCCACTTTCGGTTTTAACAAGATATGGCGGGTATTGATACGGTCACCACGTTTTTCGATCAACTGGATAATATGGAAGCCGAATTCAGACTCCACAATCTTGGATACCTTGTTAGGATCTTGCAGATTGAATGCCACATTCGCATA
This sequence comes from Phocaeicola vulgatus ATCC 8482, assembly GCF_000012825.1. Lineage (GTDB taxonomy): Bacteria > Bacteroidota > Bacteroidia > Bacteroidales > Bacteroidaceae > Phocaeicola > Phocaeicola vulgatus. Next base: position 610,862 of record NC_009614.1, read on the forward strand.
TTCAGGTACCAGCTCAGCCCTGCCCATAAAGCCGAGTTCACCACCACGGCGGCGCGAACCTTCATCTTCCGAATACAGACGTGCCAAAGTGGAGAAAGCTATTTCACCGGAAGTAACACGTTCCGTATAGTCACGCAAAGTCTTCTTCACACGCTCAATTTCTTCCTGCGGAATCTTAGGTTCCATAGTAATGATCTGCACTTCTACCTGAGTAGGAATAAAAGGAATACTGTCTTGAGGAAGATCCTTGAAATAACGACGGACTTCGGCCGGAGTAATCTTGATATCCCCCACAATCTGCTGCTGCATTTTCTGCACCGTTTTTCCATCACGTATATTCTCGCGGAGCATTTCGCGTATTTGTGTAGAAGTCTTATTATAATATTCTTCTACTTTTTCCTTAGAACCAATCTGATCAATCAGCCAATTTGTACGTCTTTCCACATCACTGATAATTTCCTGTTCGGAAACCTCAATACTATCAATAGCAGCCTGATGAAGAAACAATTTCTGGATGGCAAGCTGCTCCGGAATAATACAATACGGATCACCGTCAAACTTGCGGCCTTCATACTGGGCATTCAGACGTTCATTCTCCACGTCCGATTTTAGAATGGCCTCATCACCTACTACCCATACAACCTCGTCTATCACATTGTCTTGCCCGTATACTGAAACAACGGCAAACAGCATCAGCATCAGTGCATAAACTTTGGTACACATCAATTTATTCATTTGAATTCAAATAATAGTAATTAATCTTGTTCCTGTCCGAAGCGTGTCGGTATAACTCTTCTTTGACTTTATTTATAAATTCAACCCGCTTCAGGTTTATTAAAATCTCCTTAATTTCCGTCTTTGCAAAATCCAGCGGCCTCTGTTGGTCCTTACCCAAGAATTCCTCTACATGCAGGAAATAACAAAACGCCGTGTCTTTTACCTCTATATTCCGGTTCTTGTCCAAATAGTTCTCATCCGTATCAAGCGCTTTCAAAGGTATTTTGACAGCAATATCGGACAATGGCATCCAACGGTCATAAAAATAATCATAGCTCACCGCATTGCGCAAACTGTATTTTTCCAGGCTCTCAATAGCATCCCGGTTATTTTTTTTATACCATTTGCGTACACTTGCCAAATCCTGAGAATGAAGAGGAACTTTTATAAACAGCCCTTTCACAAAAGGATGTTCTGTATGAAACAACTCCTTGTTTTTCTCATAATAAGCGCTGATTTCCTCATCACTTATCTCATTGGCCAGTTTCTGATTAACCAGTTCCTCCTGATACGTATGCATGATCAATGCCCTGCGATAGTTCTCCACTAACTTGGCAATCTTTGCATTATCAGGAATATTTCCTTCCGCTTTATCAAAAAGCAGCACATCCTCCACCCAGTTTTTTATATAGTGCTCGGCAAACAAGACACTATCGTCTTTTGAAATATGGAAAGGCAACGCCGCCTGCAAATCTTCTTTATAGAGATATTCACCAGCAACTTCCACTAAAGGAGTCCTCCCCTTATGGTCGTGCTCCTGGCCGCATCCCGACAAAGCACCTGCTATAACAAGTAACACCCCCCAGTTTTTCACGATATTCATATAACATTAAAATAGTGAACGAAGATACTGCAATAATTAATTACTTCCGTTATTATTAACTGTTTTTAAAACCTCTTGGTTAATTTCAACCTTATATTTCCGCTTCAAATCTTTCAACCAGGCATCCTCATAGACAGTCAGATAATCCTTGACAACCGCTTCTCTTACATCCTCATAACTTTCAGGACCTTTCTTTAACTTCTTTCCCATCACAAAAGTATAAGGTAAATCCGGCTCAGGCTGAAAGCTACCGCATTTAAAGACCAATTTATCAATATACCTGTTGGTCCCTATCTGAAAGACACCTGCTTCCATACGAACTTTGGAGGAAGCATCATCTCCAGTCAGTGTATGTAATATATCTTTCCACTGGGATACCGGTTTTTTTTTCAATTGTTTCTTAATAGCTGAAGCCGTTTTTCTATCTTTACAATGAATCACTGCTCCCCGATAATGCGGCAATTCCCAGGCATAGTCTGATTTATGTTGCTTGAAGAAGCGTTCCAGGTCATCCTCATTCCAGGCTTCATCACCCGATTGATATTTTTGCGACAAATAAGCCGCAAGCAAACCATCCTGCAATTCCTGCACCCGGAACTCCAGTTCTTCCTTCTGTTCTGCAGAAAGCTCCTTCCATGTACAATTGCCATTCTTCTCCAGATAATTCAATAACTGTTCCCGTTTTTCTTCAAAACTGACACCCTGCCTGCGGTCTATCCATTTCACTATATGAATGCCCATAGGTGAATAAAAAGGAGCTGAAATCTTATTTCTTTCCAAAGATTCCAGTTTGTCTATCCATTCCTGCATATTCTTGTTCACAGGCATCCACGGCAACACTCCTCCCACATTTTTACAAGCTTCATCATCCGAGTACCGGCGGGCCAGCGTTGCAAAATCCGCGCCTTCCCGCAATGCTTCATAAACCGAATCCATTTGCTGCCGCACCCTCATTTCCTCCTGACGGCTTGCATTCTGGGATAAATATTTGCTAATATGGGCAATTTTGATCCAATCATTTGCCTGCAAACGTTGTTCACCTTGCAGGTATAACCGGCGGGCAGCCTGTTCCTCCTTTTCTGCATCTGCCAAATAAGTTCTTAAAAGTTTGCCCCGATACCAGTCCACCTGCCTGCGGAAAACAGACAACGTATCTATTCCCATATCATGTGCATAGCGTACTTTTAATTTATAGTTGATAAAAGAAGGTAGAAAAGAAAGCGGGGTCCGATGAGAAGATTTACGAAAATAATATTCAAACTCGGAACGTTTTACAGGTTCACCGTCAATAGATAACACAACTTCTCCTTGCGCCCGCATTTCCAACGCGAACACAAGGAGAAGTGACAGAATACCGACCATTCTATGCGGCATCATTCATACATTTTATTGAGGACGGCTGTAGTTAGGAGCCTCGCTGGTTATGGCCACATCATGCGGATGACTTTCCAATACACCTGCGTTAGTAATACGGGTGAATTTGGCATCATGCAATTGTTCTATATTAGCAGCGCCACAATATCCCATTCCCGCACGAAGACCACCTACCAGCTGGTAAATCACTTCATACAAAGTACCTTTATAAGGTACACGGGCTGCAATACCTTCCGGAACCAGTTTCTTCACATCGGCAGTTCCGCTCTGGAAATAACGATCCTTCGAGCCGTTCTCCATCGCTTCCAAAGATCCCATTCCACGATAAGATTTGAATTTACGTCCGTTAAAGATAATCGTATCACCCGGTGACTCTTCCGTTCCGGCAACCAATGAACCGATCATTACACTATAACCGCCGGCAGCCAAAGCTTTTACCACATCCCCCGAATAACGCAAGCCACCATCAGCAATCAAGGGTATACCTGTACCTTTCAGCGCCTTGGCAACATCATAAACGGCAGAAAGCTGGGGAACACCCACACCGGCAACCACACGGGTAGTACAGATAGAACCCGGACCGATACCGACCTTCACACCATCCGCACCGGCTTCCACCAACATTTTGGCAGCTTCGCCCGTAGCGATATTACCTACCACAATATCAATATTCGGGAAACGTTTCTTAGCTTCTTTCAATTTTTCGATCACATACATGGAGTGGCCATGAGCCGTATCAATAACGATTGCATCCGCACCGGCATCAACCAAGGCCTGCATACGGTCCAGCGTATCGGCAGTAACCCCTACACCGGCAGCCACACGCAAACGTCCTTTGGCATCCTTGCAAGCCATCGGTTTATCTTTCGCTTTTGTAATATCTTTATAAGTAATAAGACCTACCAGTTTACCTTCCTTATCCACCACCGGCAACTTTTCAATCTTATGCTCTTGCAGAATCCGTGAGGCAGCCTCCATGTCAGTGGACTGGTTGGTAGTGACAATATTCTCCTTCGTCATTACCTCATCAATACGTTTGTCCATATCCTTCTCAAAACGAAGGTCACGGTTCGTCACAATACCTACCAAATATCTTTCATCGTCTACTACAGGGATACCGCCGATTCTATATTCAGACATCAACGCAAGTGCATCTCTCACAGTAGATCCTCTCTTGATAGTCACAGGATCATAAATCATACCGTTTTCCGCACGTTTCACTATGGCTACCTGACGTGCCTGCTCTTCGATAGACATGTTTTTGTGAATCACACCGATTCCCCCTTCACGGGCAATGGCAATGGCCATTTTCGCTTCTGTAACCGTATCCATAGCGGCAGTCACAAAAGGGACTTTCAACTCGATGTTGCGTGAGAACTTAGTCGTGAGTTCGACTGTTTTTGGTAAAACTTCAGAATAGGCGGGGATCAACAATACATCGTCGTAGGTTAATCCGTCCATTACGATTTTATCTGCAATAAATGACATAGGGCTTTATGCGTTTAGATTTTATTGCGTGCAAATATACGCATTTTATTCAATATGGGAAAACGATAGAATATTTTTTTGCTAAGAGAATACGAAATTTTGCAGAAATAAAAAGAATCAGTCCCCCAAATGGCTCACATAAAACAATTACAAAAAAACAGGGAGTTCATGAAACAAATGAAGCGCTTTTATTCTTCAGGTCCAGTGTTTTTCATTAAATTTGTACTTTGAACAAAAGAAACAAAAGAAACATGGAAAAACAACCGCAATTTCCCTTTGCACCCAAAGACTTCGCACGCTGCCTTAACGCCACATGCCCCCGTTCCCAAAACTGCCTGAGACGAACTGCCGCCCTGCAGGATACGGATGAACATCTATTTCTCAAAGTGGTAAACCCGCTCCGTTATCCCAAGGAGGGTGAAGAATGTGAACTGTTCCGTTCCACCGACAAAGTGCGGATGGCATGGGGAGTCACCCACCTGCTGGACAATGTGCCCTACAAAGAAGGCAGCCTGCTGCGCAATATGATCATCAACCACCTGGGCAGAAGCCAGTATTACCGGTGCTTCCGCAAGGAACGCCCTTTTGCGCCACAAGACCAACAGACCATTCGCATGCTGTTCCGCCAGAGAGGCATCAGCGAAGAGCCGTCATTCGACTACTACACAAATGAATTTAACTGGTAATATCCGTCACACTGTCACAGCCGCATGCAACACATTGTACGACAATAGTTTACCACTATGACAGATGGTGTAACGGATGGTGTGACGGACTTTTATCTGTCACACCGCCGCCTCCGGATCTCACCATGCCCTTACCAGCTGATACACAGTGCCTTTACGTGTATGCCGTGAAGGAATACCCTGTTTCCTCAAAATTCGTCCGAATGCCGCCACCCTCTTGGCGTTCAATGGAATATCCACTTCCTGATGCAATATCTTCAATATTTCGGCAGGCGCCATCCACTCGCCCTCTTCCCCCGCTTCCGCCATGCGGAAATAACGGAAAAGGAACTGCTCTTCAGGAGAATATTGCTGAAATTCGCGGTTCGCCTCCGTCATGACATACTCGTCCGCATCATTAAACCAGTAACGCTCACCGTGCGCCAGCTCGTGCATGGCCTGTGCATACAACTGATCGTAGTCTATGGGACGCGAGGTATCAATCACCCCCTTCACCTCAATGCAGATGAAGCGGCGGCTGCCCGAAGGATCGGTCAGCAAATCCTTGTGGTTACTGGTGGCAATGAACGAAGCATAGCGGCGCATCTCCACCACCGATGTGCCGTAAGGCCGGCGCGCATTCACCACCGGCTTTTGCAGAATGTGCTTCAAGAATCCCTGTTGTGTGGCGCTCACCTGGTCGAACTCGTCAATATTGATCAGCGCGAATCGATTCAGGCTTAGTTCGACATCTTTCTTGCGTGAGAAATCGAGGCTGTCCGTATAGTAGGAGCATTCGGAAGGCGGCATGATGCTGCGGCAAAATGTTAAGTTGTTAAAGTTATACCTTGCTATTGAAAATACTCTTTATCTTTGCATCAAAGATAAGATAAACAATGAAAAGAGTTATAGGTTATATTCGTGTTTCTACTGATAATCAAGACCTTGAAAGGCAAAGGGTGTTGATTAGAAAGTATTGTGAGAATAAGGGGTACTCTCTGTTAAGAATAGAAGAAGACTATGCCATATCTGGAACAGTCAGCAACAGAAACGGATTGAACAGTATTCTAAACATTACCAATAGCGTTGCTGACATGGTAGTAGTTAGTGAGTTGTCTAGACTGTCACGTCAAGATGATATATTTGAAACTTTGACACAGATTCACACAATCATTAGAAACGTGGATTTAGTAATACTAGACGAACCAGACAAGGTATATGAAGCTGGAAAAACTATCATTCTTTCTGACTTTTTAATGCTTGCAATCAAAGCCTATGGAGCAGCGGATGAAAGAAAGAAAATAGTAAGCCGTATGACTACAGGTAAAGACAGTAAAGTACAAGCGTTTCCGTTAATGCTTACAGACAGTAATATACCAACTGGCTTTAAGGCAGTGCCCAATCCGAATTATATAAAGGGAGCAACCCCCAAAATGTTATTGGTGGAAGATGAGGAACGTATGCAGTTAGTCAGAGATATATTTAACTATGTGGCAAACGGTCTTTCTCTAGGAAAAACAGCAGAAAAACTGAATATGCTTGGATATAGGACAGCAAGAAACAAACCGTTCTATGAACAGTCTATCAGAACAATTATAAATGATTCCATTTATAACGGTGTCAGATATTGGAAAGGCATGAAACTGGAACTTCCCGTAAAATTCATATCAGATGAAATCTGGAATCTGGCACACAAGAAAGTGCAGGAGAACAAGAATTATAGCGGTGAGGCACAAAAACATTATAACCCGTTGAAAGGCATTATCAAGTGTCCTTGTGGGCAAACCTCAATGTATGGCAGAACCTCATCCTGCATTACCTACAGATGTCTTGACAGAATAAAGATGGGAATAAAAAGCCCATGCACCAATGTTGGCATAAAGGCTGAAACTTTAATATATGCGGTGTGGAAAGATGTCAGACTTAGAACTCTGGATGAAACTTACCAAGCCAAGAGCAATGAGAAAATTGCAGAAATAGAAGCTGAAAATATAAAACTGACACAAAGCATAAAAGAAAAGGATTCTGAAATAGCCAAACTACAGTCTGATTTGAAAACAGTCATAGATAATGTTATGGCTTCCACCAATATAACAATAGTCAAGGCATTGAATGGCAAGGCGGATTCAATAGACAGCCAGATAAAGAGTATAGAAGCGGAAAAGACAGCCATTGATGAAGAAATTGCATCCAATAACAGAAGAATAGCGGATGAAATAAAGAGCCAGTCAAGAAAAGAACTTGACAGCCTTTCTCTGGAGGGCAAGGGAGAAATGTTCAGAGAATTACTTAGTAAAGTAGTTTATTATTCCGTTTCTTTAAATAGCGGATTCATAGTCATTACTTACAAGAATGACTTGGAAACTATCATAGCGTATCATAATAGGAACAAACCATTTTTATGGGCACTTCCTATAACTTTCAGATTCAACAAGGTAAAACGGACTGTAATAGTTCCAACTTTACCAGAGCAACCTAAAATGACTTCTTTTGTCTTGGAACGTATCAAAGAGAAAGAATACACATTTAAACAGTTGCAGGAAAGTTTCAATCTGGAAGAATATAAAATATAAAAGTCTGTATTCTACAAACTTTTCTGTTATTTTGCAGTAGAACTAATAATGAATGTACCATGCTAGAAGAAAAACTATATCAGATAGAGGAACTTTCAGATTTGAAAGTTAATTGGACTGAAAGCTACAAATGTCTGGATGAGCCACTATTAGAATATGTGTGGGAAGTAGCCAACCACTTTCTACCAGATTATGAAGAAACAGATAAGGGAATGATACCAATAGAATCTACAGCACCTGCTATATTTGCCAACAGATATGCGGAAAGAAACTTGTCCGTTGAAGAAAGATACGAGAGAAACAAAGAAATGAACACTTTCAAAGGAACTTTGGAAGAATACAAAAAACGGGAATACAGAAATCTGGATGATTCTTTCAAAGAGAAGTTTCTAACTAATGAAGATTTACAGAATACCATTGAAGCATATAAGCTAGATGTTAGCAAGTTTTGGTATCTACTTCTGTTCGTATATGACTTTATAGAGGATATTGGTACAAACGCACCTGCATTAAATAAGTCCGTATTAGAAGATTTTAGCTATTTTCATGCCAATCTATTGGAAGCTACAAGTATCACCTTAAAGAAGAACAACAAGAAAAGCTATGTTGTTGAAAGAGAGGACACAATTAGAATCATTCAAGCAGCCTTGCAGCATTTTATCAATACATACAGTGATATTATACATAGTGAACAAGACAGAGAAACCATGATTAAACAATTAAAGAACATAGGTTTGGGTGGATTTATCAGAAATGACTTATCGTCAAAAATCAGCTTTACGGACAAGTTCAGTCTTGACATATCTTATAAGAAATGGAAGTTTACGGATATGTTTCTGTTCTTTATTGAAAGAAGAAAGGCTACCACCATACCCAATAAAAGGGTAAAGGTATCTAAAGACAAGATGATGCTTGTTTCAAGGCTTATCTATACAGTGGGCTATGATGGCAAGAGATATAATGAAGAATACGATTCGGAGGGCAACAAGAACAGAATGTTATCCAATCTCCTTAGAAGATACAAGAACGAGAAATTTCCGTCTGTCATAGCTAATAACTACATGGTAGTCTCATAAACGACATACATACAACCATAGCAGGAATGCGTACTGAAAGGATTTCCCTTTTTGGTACGCATTTTTTTTGCGTACTGGAATGGGCACGTTTTCTACACACATGGGCATTAGGCAAAATGCTTTGTCTATGGGAATTTCCACTCTACTTTTGCATCATCAAAAAAATAATAACGGCGTGCCAGAAGCCAATATAAATCCGCAGGGCAGCGGTAATAAATTATGAGAAACGAAATTATGACATTAACAGAATTAACTAAGAATGGTGTAAAAGTAGCAAGATTGGCAGGTAACAGAGATTTGAATGAAAAGGCAGTCAAGGCTAAAATGAAATCAATGAGGGAATACGGTCAGCTAGTTCCTGCAATCATTGTGGACGCTTCCACTGCAATTAAAGACGGTTTGAAAGTGGTTGATTTTACCACTGGTGAAGAAATCAAGGATGGAAATAACTATGTTGTTCTATTGGATGCCAACCACCGTTACAGTGCCCATTTAAGACTTCTGGAAGAGAATAAAAAGATTGAGCCGGAAAAGCAGTACGAAAGAGAGTTCTATTTCATGTATTCTTTGAATCCGTCTGTTAGCATTGAAAAGACATTGGCGGAAATCAACATTGCCACTACCCCATGGAAAGGTGCGGATTATGTAAAGGGTGTGAAAATGATGGTTGAAGAGGATTTGCCGACATTGGACTTTGTGTCTGATTTGACTACTATGGGCTATTCTCTGGATGCGGCTTCCAAGTGGGCTACATTTGGCAGTAAGATAAGCAAGGCAGTTCTTGTCAGGGCTATCAGCGGCAATATTGATGAAGTGCTTAGAAAATCAAACACCATCAGTAGAGGGAGAACACTTGTTGAAGCCGCCAGAAAATCATTCAGTGCGGAGTTTTTGAAGAGCCGTACACTCATTGACTGGATTATTGGCAAGTATGAAGATACGGATGATAGCGAAAAAAGTACGTTCACTAACAATATGAACCACTTTCTAGCTAATGTTCAACGTGAAAATACGGAGAAGATAGAAAAAGCTAAAGGTACAAGAGGTGGAAAACCAAAGGAAACTATCATTTATGAAGAACTGAACATTCTTTGGAAAAAACACATGGAAGAGAACTATAATTAATCAAATAAATATAAATATGGGAAAGAATGAATTTACAAAGCTATTTACTTTTTTGGAGAAGTATGGCATAAACTTTAATGAGTATATGTTGGCAAAGATGTTGGCTTGGGCACAAACCAAGCAAAATGCAGAAGTGGTAAATGAATACTTTTCAATGAGAGTGTGCTGTCGTGGGTTTACCATTCAGTCATTGCAAGGTCTTAAAGATGCAAAACTAATAAATGAATCATACGAAATGCCAAAGGCAGGAAGCGTTTTTGAGCCTTGCGGTGTTCCTCTGGATAGAGATTTTATGCAAGATATAGTTAATAATAACTTTAAACATTTTGAATTATGAGTACAAGAGGTTGTATCATTGAATTAAAGAAAGATGTATGTAAAGTTGGTTACTTACATTATGGCGCAAACTTCGCTTCCAAATTGATACACTATGGAATGCTTGGTTTGACTTTTACAGAAGATGTTCTGAAAACGGATATAGAGATGGAACAGAAAGAGGGAGTGGTGGGAGTATTTTATCAAGAAACCAATGATGCCGGAATAATTGAAAGGCTGTTCAGATATGACACTAGTGTGATAAATATAGATGCGGAGATATTTATATTTATTGAAAAGAGAGGAAATGATTCTTTTGATGTGACAATAAAAAGAACTATGGACGTTGAAGAAGAAGATACAGAGGAAGAGTGGGCTAAAGTTCCAGAAAAGCTCAAGGTACTGCTACTTGAAAACAGAAAAGAAGAAACGAAGTTCATTAGAACTTGTGTCGGAATAGATTAGACACAATGAAATAAGAAAGCCAGTTTAATATTAATTTGACTGGCTTTTTGCATTATATTGTTTGAATCAGTATTCCACTGGTTCACAAGGGCAGCAGGATAACTGACTGCCTTTTTTTATTGCCGTTTTTCATCTACTAGGCAAGTTATATAGCACCTACTTCGATATATCCGCTAGTCGCTAATATACAGTTGTTTAACTATCTATTCCGAATATCACATATCCGTAAATAGCCATAAATATAAACTATTGTCAAAAGAACTACATAAAGTCACTATTCTTGTCTGTTAGCTTATTGACAGAAGAAAATAACGGCAATATGGAGATAAAGGTAAGCTGGCTATAGAAAGTGCCCCTTTGATTAGGTACACTGCCCAGAGGTGAGTATAATCGTACATAGATAAAAAGATTGGAATTACCACGAGCAGAGGCATAACCAGAACTGCCCAGAGTAATTCAAGCACTATAGATTTTACAGTATATAATGAAACTAACATTGAATCATGGAGTATTACACGTTTGAACAATTAAAAGAAATGGCTTTCAAGGATGGCATTACCGGCAATAAGGTAGCTGTTGGTATATGGGCAAAGATGAACGGCTTTCTAAAGAAAAAGAAGCAGATAAACAAGCGTAGAATTACATTCTACTTTAAACTGGATGATTGGCAACCTCATAATGTATGACTGCAAAGCCTTTCTGTAAGGCAGCATCAAAAACGGTACATAATACCTATTTCGGCATACATGGTTAGCCAGATAACACAAGAAAGTAAATTACAGATGTTTTTTAAAGATAATCTTAGTGAAGTGGTACTAAGGAAAAATGAACCGTAGTCTATGGGAAATTTGACACCAAGTATAGGGGAAAAATGATACTCTATACATTACTACAATACTAACATTACAACTTAGATAATTCAGTGCTTCGCACTTCATTATCAAATTTCTAGCTTTCGTAGATAAGTAACTAATAACAAAAACGTAACATTATGATGATATACAACAACAGACTGTTCAATACCAGAAAGGAATTGAAACGGTATCTAGGTGGAACACGTAAATACAACAAGGCTCTGAAAAACGGAGAGATTTATAACATATATCAAGAAGAATCAAATAACCAACCGTTTGCGCACAATGGAACAACAATATACGACACTGACAAAAGACATTAATAATGTAGATAATAAGGATGCCATAGTATATGCCTATATAAAGTCAAGGATGAATTATAAAACTTCCATTGCAGATAATGTTACGGAAAAGGAGATTTCCGAAAAACTAGGCATATCATTAAGCACTGTAAAAAGAAGCGTTTCAAGGCTAAAGAATAATAAGAATCTTATTGATAAAGTGATAAGTAACAATGTAATAGCAGAAGGAAGCTACAAGACGTACAATAAATATCATGTGGCAAAATGTAATGAAGACTTCTTTTATATTTATAACAGTTTCTTTAATGATGATATGAACATTGCAAAAGCCAGTGAGAGAATTAAGATAAAGAACTTCTTGCTTAAATTAAAGGCAATATGCAAAAAGGAAACGAACAAGTATATAAGTGAAAGTCCGTATATGGATGGGCTTAACAAAGCGGAACTGTCTAAGAAACTGGGCATTATTGATACAAAGACATTAAATAAATATCTGGAAATGGCAGTCAATGCAGGACAGATAAAATATATAACTAATGGTTTGCTGATATTGAACAAGTCCATTATTCCAGATTTTAAGAAAGATGATACAGATACAAGAATCTATCATATTATTTATGACTGGTGCATTGATAACGATGTTGTTCCACCAGACAGAAACGATGAAATAAAAATAATGGAAGATGGCAGTGTCAGAAGAAAAAACAGCTTACTTCTTGAAATAGCAGGAAAGCTAGGTTATATGAAAGATGAAGAAATTAGGAGTTTGCTAACTAATAGAATAACTTCCGAAGAAATAACTTTGGAATATATAGCTAAAGTGCTGAATATAAAAAATAAAAAGAAGAAGGAAGAAATAGAGTGGCCACCCATCATCATGCTTGACTAAACTAGCTAATCACCTATATTCAGTTTAGCTAAAAGTCAAGAGAGCAGATATATAAAGTACTTAGTACAGAAAGCCCCCTCCCCATTCAGCCAGTAACCTTAAATATATAAGAGTGCCTGCCTTTACGGACTACGTGCCCCTTAGTCCCCCCTCTGTATATTGATATAAAAAGAATTATTAATCATTTAAACTTTTATCAATATGAATAATTTAGTTATCATGCCAACAGAGAACAGAGAGAGAATGAATTTAGGTGAGTTTGCAGAAGAAGCAACCATTATTGAAGAAACTGCAATATCTAACAAGTCTTTACATTTCATAGAGGCAAACACACAAGAAGTTTCTTTAAGTCACTTGAAAAATGACTGCATTACTCCAGTGTTTGCCAAAGACAATGAGCTTACAGTAAACCATGCTGCATTTATTGAAACTGTTTGGGAAGCTGCAAACTCCTACTACAATGGTGAGGCTATTGGAACACCCAATATTCGTGTTAGTCATGTGATTAAGGGGCGCATTCCGGAAGCGATACATAAGCCAGCCAATCAGTTGTTAGAATCTGACAAAACTATCTATTATGAGAGGGCAGCTTTCAGTATTGACATTCCTACAATCTATGAAACGGTTGAGGGTAACAAGTTGAACCTTTCAATAGTAGGGGTTAGAGCCTATAACCAAATGAATCTGTATTCAAAGAAAGTTCCAGAGTTGTTTAGGTTGGCAATAGGCTTTAAAAACCAAGTTTGTTGCAATATGTGCATATTTACAGATGGTTACAAGGATGATTTAAGAGTGAGCAATACAAGTGAACTTTACCGTTCTGCCTTAGAGTTGTTCAACAACTACAATCCTGCCAAACATCTGTATCTGATGCAACAGTTGGGCAATACTTCCATGAGTGAGCATCAATTTGCACAAATATTGGGTAAAATGAGACTTTATCAGTGTTTGCCCAATGGTTACCAAAAGAGACTGCCAAGAATGTTATTAACTGATACACAGATTAACAGTGTTGCAAAAGCCTACATTAATGATGAGAACTTTGGCAGCTTTGGAAATGACTTGAATATGTGGAAATTTTATAATTTGCTCACTGGAGCAAATAAAAGTTCATATATTGATAGTTTCTTAGACCGCTCTTTAAATGCTACTGAAATGGCAGTTGGAATTAATGCAGCCTTGCATGGGGATGAGCATTACAAATGGTTTATTGACTAATTAATGAGAGGACATCTATTTATTAGGTGTCCTTTCTTTTTTAACAACTTAAAAATACTACAGAATGGAAGATAATGGAAAACTAGTACTATGGGGTACATTGGTAGTTCTACTACTAATAATAATTGGTATTATCAATCCTTTTTTGCTGATACTGATTATTGCAATCTTTACTTATCTGCAATCATAAATACTCACTAATATACAAAGTGAATGTTTTGCTATAAATCAACACATTAGCTAATTAGCTAGTATGTTGGTAATGGTGAAACATTCACTTTTATTTATTTACATATAAAACAGAACATTATGAGTTTAAAGTATTCAAGCACTACAGCAGATTATCTAGTTTGGTCTGATGCTATGAATTTAATAAGGAAATTGGCTAAAGATGGTAATTACAAAATTTCACTTCTTATAGCTTTGGGTTGTTTCACAGGATTGAGAATATCAGATATTTTAGCTTTGAGATGGAAACAGATATTAAATACCAGTGAATTTACAGTAATAGAGAAAAAGACAAATAAGGTGAGAACTATTAGGATAAATGCCCAACTTGGGCAGCACATTAAAGAATGCTATGAACAGATAAAGCCTATAGGAATTAACTCACCTATTTTAGTGAGCCAAAAAGGAACTGTTTTCACTATCCAGAGAATCAATGTGATACTAAAAGAGGTGAAAAAGAAGTATAAATTAAAGATTAAGAACTTTAGCTGTCATTCACTTAGAAAGACTTTTGGCAGACAAGTTTATAATATGAACAGTGACAATTCAGAACTAGCCTTAGTCAAACTGATGGAACTGTTTAATCATTCCAGTGTAACTATAACTAAAAGATACTTAGGTTTAAGGCAGGAAGAACTGTTAAATACTTATGACTGCCTAAGTTTCTAATCTGTTGGAATGTGACAAAGTTTGAAATTTCTGAGCTATTTACAGAGATAGAAAGTTTTGTCACATTCTGATAGTCCTATGCAAACCAGTTCCGAAATGAAGTGGGAACCGTCTTTTTAAAAAGGCATGGTACGGCTTGTAGTTTATGGTATGTGCGATTTGTGGGAACTACTAATAAAGTTTGAATGGTTATATCAATCTGCAATATTAGCTATAATCTTTCTAGCTAACAGTAAGTATGAGTTCCGTCTTATATGCCCACTTCTAATTTTTATACTGCAATGAAGTTACAACTAAAAGAAACTGATACTAGCTAATTATCTATTACAGATATGTTTTGGAACACTTGGAACTGCATTTATCAGCGTTTTATCTTTAGCTATTCAAAACCTTTCATTAACTTTGCAGCAATTTCAGAGGTCTTAATGCGTTAAGACACTGGAAGGACATATTTTAGTAAAGGGCGTTTAGCAAAGTTATCCTTCACTTGAATCTGGACAATTCTTGACTGTGGGTAATGAGCAAGAAGCGTCCGCGTCTATGGTATTTTATATCCTAGCTATAGGAATATCATATCATTAGGCGTGGACTTTGCTTATTATACAGTCAAGGCAGTCCAGAGCCTAAGTGGAATAATAAGTTAAAGTTTCCACGCCTTATTTTTATCCGCTTCTGTCTGGAAACTGGGAAGCATGGATTTAAACAAGATGAAAGCCTACTTATTGGATATTCCTAACAAATACCACAGATTCAGTAAGAATCTGGATGTTAAGGCTATTCTATGTAATAAGTCTTGGTTGGTATTTAATGATTCTGGAGATAAGGAGTTATATATCTTTCAAGAAAACGGTTCTCTCATTACTTCTGTAAATGGTAGTGTTATAAATGCTACATGGCAATATATTTCTGCCAATAATTCCTTAGTGATTTCTTTCAAAGAACAATCTTATATGCTTCATCCATCATTCAAGGATGATGTTACATTTGTTTTACAGCTAGACGGAACAGAAAAATTTGCCTTTATGATAGAAGAAAGCCAAAGCAATTCTTTTCATCCAAAATCACTAAAAGAACTTACTGCCTATTTTGAAAACAAAGAACGTAGAAATATAGAAGAAAGGCAACAAGAAAAAAGATTCTTATTGCAACAGCAAGAAACTAGGCAAAAAGAAATAAGAGAATTTCAGATAGACCAGAAAAGACGAAGAAAAGAGGAAGAACGAGAAGAAGAAATTTTGAAGAATTGTAACTATTACTTGAAATTCAGCATAATTGCAGGGAGTATATTCGTAATATATACAGTTCTGTTTATTATTTATTATCCTCCAACACAGAACCTTAGAAGTTTTATAGATATGCTTTTTACATTCTGTTCTCCAATATTATTTTTCAGTGTCATTGCAATAATAATTGATATTAGATTAAGAAGCAGAATACTTAGACGCTATAACCAAAGATAAATATCCAGTGATTTAATCAACATAATTAATAACTTAAATATCAAACAGAAATGAAAACTTTTAGATTAATTGGAATGGCTTTACTAGCCATAGTCATGTGTGTGAATTTCACTTCTTGCAGTGATGATGAAGAACCTAGTAAAAATGATGATGGTGTTATCACCAATCAAAAGCTACTTATTGAATTAAGAATGACAAACGAAGATGGGGTATCTATTACTGAATATTCCTACGGTAGTAATGGTAAGCTAATATCAGCTACAAACACAGAACAATACGATGGTAGCACACACACCAGTACTTATACAGTCACTTGGGGAGCAAACAAAATCATTGAAAGCAGAAATGGAGAGGCAATCACATATACATTAGAAAATGGATTGATAACACATACTTCTGATAGTGACGGAGGAGATTTGGATAATACAGACTTTACTTATAATGCAAACAATCAGCTAGTAAAATTGCAATATGATGAAGAGGACTATCTGTCTTACACATGGCAAGGTGAAAAATTAACTAAAATGGCATGGAGCTTTAGCGATGAAGATATTCACGAATTGTCTTATAGTGGAAAAACTTGTAAAGGCTATCTCCCGATAATGGTATGGAGTGTGGATGATTTGCGTCCGTTATTGGAAGCACATCCCGAATTGGCAGGAATGAGATGCAACCAACTTCCAGACAAAATATATAGCAAAGATGAAATTGACGAAACTACAGAGCAATATACCTATACATTTGATAAAGACGGATATGTGGAAAGCTGTACTGAAGTATCTACTTACAAACGCCTAGATAATAATGAAACAAGAACAGAAACTACAATTTATACTTTCACATGGGAATAGTCTAGTGAAACTGTAACTAATGCAAAAAGCCAGCCTATCCAATTACGGATAAGTTGGCTTTTTCAGTTCTGAACACTTAATCATTAACATCTTTTCTTGGACTTCATTATAGGAACAAGTCCAATAGTAGAGAAATAGTTCCGCATTATCTCTCTGTTACCAATTGGTTTCTTTATTAATTTCTTCATAGCTATAAATTTTAGAGTTTCACATATCCAACTGTATTCAATATTACAGAGAAATCAAAATGAGAATACACTCTATATCTCATAACATTCTGTATTTCTTTATTTTAAGCAAGGTATAACTTTAAAAAGTCAAATAAGGTGGACTTGCGCGTTCCCTGCGCTCCCACCAGCAGGGGCGAAACACTGTTGGCATAGCGCTTGTCCATCCCCCGCCAATGAGCCACCATGTTCAGAAACCAGCGATGGAACAATTCGGGCCAATGCGGATTGTCACAAGGTACGGTCTGCGCCAACGGACGGATGCGGTCGCGTCCGTCCCACTCCGGAAGGTTGAACAAAAAATCCTCCAGCGGATTATACACCGGCACACGATTGGAATACACATAGCGGCTGATATCCCTGTCCCACAGGGGGATACCTTCGGCCTGTGCATCCAGGGCGATGCTGTTCAGCGCACGCTTGTCCACCGGCTGAAAGCGGAAGCAGAAGGAATGCCGCTCGCGGAACTCCGCCTCTCCGGTCTGCACGTTAAAGCGAAATTCATAACGTCTTTTCATAAACTCGGCAATGAGGACCGACAATTGCTGCTCACGGCTCAAAGCGCATTTGCTTCCGAAATCCTGACGCCGGCTGTACACATTCCGCACCACCTGACGCACCAGTTCCAACGGTTTGCGTACAAAATGACGGAAACGCGCCCTGCTGACCACCGCTTCCTCCGGAATGCCCGACCGGAAACAGTTCAACGCCAGTTGCGAAAGAAGGGTATCCCAGCTATAGGAGGACTTTTCATCGGCCGGATCGGGCTTATCCAAATCAATGTAAGCCTGCCTCAAGGCCGCCTCGAACAGCATGGAGAGCGCATCTGCCGTTTCATAACTCCCCAAGGCACGTTCCAAAGGACGCTGGCCGGAGACAGCAGGTTCGGTATGCAAGGCCATTTCATCGGGCATCCCCATAGGCTGTGACAGGTAGAACTGCACGGAGTCCGGCCGGTAAAGCACATCGGGGTCATAGGAAAGGCGTGAATATTGTTCCAGGAAAGGTTCCTTGGGACGGATATCGAATGACAACTGGGGCTGGTAGCACTTCACCGCCATGATGTAGGCATGAGCATGAAACGCTTCCGCCTCCGCACGGGTAAGGGGCAGCGTATTGTCGGGTCGGGTGAAAGCCACCAGGATTTTCACCGAATGTCCGCTGGCGCCCATAAAGGCGCACCGCGTCTGCGGCAACTTCCATGCCTCCCGTTTCACCTGCTCCACTTCCGCCCTGCCCGCCAAGGGGCCTACGGTCAGTTCCACCAATCCGTTATAAGCCTTCATGCACTGTCCGCCCTCCGTCTTGCGGAACTCGGCGGCAGGCATCATCTTGGGCAGTTTGTCCGCCGCCTCGCAATGGTCGCCGGGGAGGACATGGCGCAACTGGCTTCTGAACATGGTGACGGGACAGGTTTTCACTTCCTCTTTCATTCTCTCTACCCATGCATCCAGTGTAAGAGTGCTCTGGGTTACATGGTTTCCGCCGTCGCGTACCTGGGTAATCTTTATCATTTATCGTGTATTTATTCGTTTTTTCCAATCTATAAAGATACGGATAAAATCGGGAAACAAAGCAATATACAGGAAGGTTTCTTTCAAAAAAAAGGACGCGAAGGGTACAGGAATTTCCGATAGGGAGGTGAAGCGGAAAGATATTGAAGGAATGCATTCGCGACAGGTATAATCCAGACCATTATATGCTATGATACAATGTATTGCACCATTTGGAACAATGAGTTTTTCTAATAGAAACCATTAATTCTAGCGCATGGTACAACCTGTCTTTACATATAGGAATAAATTGTTCCACTGATAGGAATAATTTGTTCCATTAGCATGAAACTATTTGTTCCACTGGACGGAACAAACTATTCCACTGGGTGAAACTACCCACATCATGCATGTAAAAAGAGGCTGTAGCATATGTGCAAGATTGACAAAAGTCTGTCACCGTATCCGTCACGCTATCCGTCACCATCGCAACACGTTGTAATTCAAGCGCATAAACTGCTGTGTGACAGATGTGACGGATGTGACAGTTTAGATTTCTCATAATACCAAATTTAAGGTTTATGCAAATACAACGGATATTTTCTCCCGAAACAAGAATATGCTATAAAAACATATGAAAAGCCGGACAAACATCTCTGTCGCCCGGCTTTTTTATTATCAAAACAATCAAAGAAGCATCAATTTGCCATTTCAGAAATAAACTTGATGCGGACCAACCGGATTTCATCCTCCGTATAGTCATCACCCAATTCATCCATCGCGTCATCTATTTTGTCTGTTGTAGACTCCTTGAAGTAATCATAAATATCGTTCAAATGGTCTTCATCCATAATTTCCTCCAGGAAGTAATCAATATTCAGCTTGGTTCCTGAATAAACAATAGCCTCCACTTCATCCAATAATTCACCGAACTCCAACCCCTTTGACACTGCAATGTCGTCCAAGGCTACCTTCCGGTCAATAGCCTGAATGATGGATACCTTCAGTTTGGATTTATTGGCCACCGTACGGACACGCAAATCCTCCGGACGCTCTATTTCATTTTCCTCACAATGCTTCTTTATCAATACACAGAACTCCTGGCCATAACGTTTTGCCTTTCCGGCACCTACGCCCGGAATATTCTGCAATTCTTCCAAAGTCACCGGATAAATGGTAGCCATCGCCTCCAAAGAAGGATCCTGGAAAATAACATACGGCGGCACATCCAGTTTCTTGGACAGCTTCTTACGCAAATCCTTCAACATAGAGTAAAGCACGGGGTCTACTGCACAAGAGGCACCTCCCCGAACCGGAGTTTCTTCTTCCTCCTCCTCAAAATCATTGTCTTCAACAATCTTGAAGGATTTCGGTTTTTTCAAGAATTTATGTCCTTCAGGGGTAACCTTCAACAGACCGTAATTCTCTACGTCTTTACTTAAATAACCCGCTATCAAAGCCTGACGAATGACAGCATTCCACATTTTTTCTTCTTCTCCCATGCCTGAACCGAATACTTCCAGTTCTTCATGTTTATGAGCAAGTACTTCTGACGTTTCCTTACCCAAAAGAATATCAATTATATAATCTGCTTTAAAGTTTTCTTTCACTGCTATGATTGCTTCAATCACAGCGCATAATGAATCCTGAGCCTCCACTTGCTTTTTAGGATTTAAACAGTTATCACAATTTCCACAATTCTCCTCTGTATATTCTTCCCCAAAATAATGTAACAATGATTTACGACGGCATATAGAAGACTCTGCGTATGCAGCTGTTTCCAACAGCAACTGTTTACCGATTTCCTGCTCTGCCACGGGCTTTCCCTGCATAAACTTCTCCAGCTTCTGCAAGTCCTTGTTGGAATAGAACGTAATACACTGACCTTCCCCTCCGTCACGACCGGCTCTCCCCGTTTCCTGATAATAACCTTCCAGACTTTTCGGAATATCATAATGTATCACAAAGCGCACATCGGGCTTATCAATTCCCATTCCAAAAGCGATGGTAGCTACAATCACATCTATATCCTCTTTCAGGAACCCGTCTTGATTGGCTGTGCGTGTAGCAGAATCCATTCCGGCATGATAAGCACGCGCATTGATTCCGTTAGCTTGAAGCACTTCGGCCAATTCTTCCACCTTCTTACGGCTCAAACAGTAGATAATACCTGATTTACCAGGATTAGCCTTGATAAACTTGATAATATCCCTGTCAATATTATTTGTCTTCGAGCGCACTTCATAATACAGGTTCGGGCGATTGAAAGAGGACTTGAACTCCTGCGCATCCTGCATACCCAGATTTTTTTGAATATCCATACGCACTTTCGGAGTTGCAGTAGCAGTAAGGGCAATCACCGGCGCCTTTCCTATTTCATTAATAATAGGACGGATGCGACGGTACTCCGGACGGAAGTCATGCCCCCATTCCGAAATACAGTGTGCTTCATCCACCGCATAAAATGAGATCTTCACTCCTTTCAGGAAATCTACATTCTCCTCCTTTGTCAAGGATTCGGGAGCTACGTAGAGCAATTTGGTTTTGCCGCTCAGGATATCCGATTTAACCTGGTCTATAGCCGATTTGTTCAATGACGAATTTATAAAGTGTGCTACTCCGTCTTCCTCACTGAAATTACGCATGGCATCCACCTGATTCTTCATCAATGCAATTAAAGGAGATATAACGATTGCTGTTCCATCCATGATAAGGGATGGCAACTGATAGCATAACGATTTACCACCGCCCGTAGGCATCAAAACAAATGTATCATTTCCGGCAAGCAGATTACGGATAATCGCTTCCTGATTACCTTTGAAAGTATCAAATCCAAAATACTTTTTTAATGCGTCCGTTAAATTTATATTCTCCGTCATTGTATCAATAGTTTTTCACGGTTTTCCCGATTTCTTGTTTTACATCTTTTGTTGCCTAACAAAGTTATAAACAAGTTCTCAAATTACACGAATATTTCGGGTAATATTTTTCAGAAGAATTGCATTTTTTCTTTCTCTCTCCCTTTATATCTTGATACTAAGCTGTTTGCATTCGCGAAATATTTGCCTTTCCCATCTGCTGTTTTGCAAAATCAAGTGTCACTTCGTACTTTTTCGCTTTCTGAGAGGGAATTTCAAACATAACGTCCATCATGATCGTTTCCACAATGGAACGTAATCCGCGTGCTCCTAACTTATACTCAATAGCTTTGTCTACAATATACTCGAATACTTCGGGTTGAAACTCCAGCTTGACCCCATCCATTTCAAATAATTTAACATACTGTTTGATAATGGAATTCTTCGGTTCCGTCAAGATATTGCGCAAAGCGGTTCTATCCAACGGATTCAGATAAGTCAAGATGGGCAGACGGCCTATGATTTCAGGAATCAGCCCGAATGATTTCAAATCCTGAGGGGCAATATATTGCATCAAGTTGCCGCGATCTATCTTCACCACGTCCTTTGCCGCGCTATAACCTACCACATGCGTATTCAAACGTTGCGCAATTTTGCGTTCAATACCATCAAATGCCCCACCACAAATAAACAGAATGTTTTTCGTATTGACCGGAATCATTTTCTGGTCGGGGTGTTTACGTCCTCCCTGAGGTGGTACATTCACGATAGATCCTTCCAGCAGTTTCAACAGACCTTGTTGTACACCTTCACCACTTACATCACGAGTAATGGAGGGGTTATCTCCTTTACGGGCAATCTTGTCAATCTCATCAATAAATACGATGCCTCTTTCAGCTTCCGCCACATTATAATCCGCTACTTGAAGCAGACGGGTTAAAAGACTCTCAATATCTTCACCCACATATCCGGCCTCTGTCAGCACGGTGGCGTCAACAATGGTAAACGGCACATGCAATAATTTGGCAATAGTGCGTGCCAGCAAGGTTTTTCCCGTTCCCGTACTACCTACCATAATGATATTGGACTTTTCAATCTCTATATCATCCTTATCCACTTTTTGGAGCAGACGCTTGTAATGATTGTAAACGGCAACGGAAAGATAGCGTTTGGCGTCATCCTGACCAATAATGTATTGGTCAAGAAATTCCTTGATTTCCTTTGGCTTCGGAAGTTCCTTCAAGTTCAACTCACCCGGTGCACCTTTTTTTTGATGCATGGCTTCCTGCATAATTTCATATGCCTGCTCCGAGCAACTGTCACAAATGCAGCCGTTCATTCCGGTTATCAGAAATCCGACTTCATTTTCCGAACGTCCGCAGAAACTACATTTCCTTCTACTGTTTCTAGGTGTTTTATTATCTTCCAATGTTTATTCCTTTAAATATCCAAGTTTCCTAATGCGTCTTTAAGAAAGAAGCCTGCATGAAATGATAGCGGAAACCTGGGTTGTTTTTAGTACTGTTATTCTTATCGAATGGAAATAAATACATTATAGAGCAGCCGGTTTGCGTGACAGCACCTCATCAATCATACCATATTCCTTAGCTTCCTGAGCTGTCATCCAGTAGTCACGGTCAGAGTCTGCCCATACTTTGTCAAAATCCGTATGAGAGTGGTCTGCAATAATGGTATACAGTTCTTTCTTCAACTTTTGGATTTCACGGGCCGTGATCTCAATATCCGAAGCTTGTCCTTGCGCGCCTCCCATCGGCTGATGAATCATCACACGTGAATGAGTCAACGCAGAACGTTTACCTTCTGTTCCCGCAACCAACAGCACGGCTGCCATCGAAGCGGCCATACCTGTACAGATCGTGGCAACATCACTATTAATGAACTGCATGGTATCATAAATACCTAATCCGGCGTAAACAGATCCTCCGGGAGAATTGATATAAATAGATATATCTTTACCAGACTCTACTGAGTCCAAATATAAAAGCTGCGCCTGGAGTGTATTGGCTGTATAATCATCAATCTGTGTACCCAGAAAAATAATTCTGTCCATCATCAGTCGGGAAAACACATCCAACTGAGTCACATTCAACTGACGCTCCTCCAAAATGTAAGGATTCAGATATCCTTGCGACTTGATGACATCATCCAGCACCATACTGTTCATCCCCAAATGCTTGGTAGCAAATTTTCTAAAATCATCCATAATCTAATGGTTTAGTTATTAGTAACAAAAAAGGGTTTTCAACCTCTATTTTTCAAACAAACAAAAGTACAAAAAAATACGGTTAACGTATCCAATACTCTTATCTATAACGAAAATTTATGGTCAAAAACCCCTTTTTTAGAAAGTTTTAGCAATCACTTACTTCGACTTACTAAGTTATTATTCAAACATTTTGTTGAATTCTTCCATAGAAACCGTTTTGTGGTTTAAAGTAGCCTTAGCTTTCAATGCGGCAGAAAGTTTGCTTTCAGCTGCACGGTTTACCAAACCTTCTACAGATTCCTGCTTCTTCAACATTTCTTTTGCATAGTTCTCTAGAACTTCTTCAGGGATATTCAACATTCCGTATTGAGCAAACTGAATGCGAGTTGCTTCCTTGGCCATATTCATCACATCGGCTTGTTCCACTTTAATCTCATTATTCTTGAGCAATTGCTCTTTAATCAGATGCCAAGTCAGTTCTTCAATACTCTTGTCATAGTTTTCAGCGACAAAAGCTTCACCCTTCTCTTCATTATTCAGCAACATGATACGCTTCAGTAATGCATCGGGGAATTCCAACTTACCAATCTTATTAACCAAATATTCACGAACATCGATCAAGAATTTATAATCGCTATCTGATTCGAACTGCTTTGCAATTCCTTCTTTGATCTTAGCGCGGAATTCTTCCTCACTGCTTACAGTGCCTTCGCCAAATACATTGTCGAACAATTCCTGGTTCAACTCAGCGGGAACCATACGGGTGATCTCTTCCACCTGGAAGCTGAAGTTACCTTTCACACCGGCAACTTCCTCTTTCTTTATCTTCAATAAAGAAGAAAGTTCAGCTTCATTATTATCAAATGCTACAGCAGGATTAAATACCAGCACATCATTTACTTTAGCACCGTTAAATATAGCCTTTTGCTCATCATTCTTCATATAAGCCGGCATCATTACCGCACCTTCTACCTGAATACCGCCTTCTTTAGTATTTCCATTTTCATCCAATTCAGCCAACAGACCTTTAATCATGTCTTTGTCTTCATACTGCTCTACCTTATCATATTTTGCAGCACGCTGAGTATACATTTTAACCTGCTGTTCTATCAGTTCGTCTGAAACTTCGATAGTATAGTAATCCACTGTATCCGCAGCTGAGATTTCAGCTGTAAATTCAGGAGCCAAAGCGATGTCGAACACAAATTCAAAATCTTCTTGCGTATCGAAATCGATAGGTTTCATCTTTTCTTCATTAGGCAACGGCATACCCAACATATTCACTTTGTTGTCGCGGATATATTCGTTTACCTTTTCCTGCATCATTTTATCAACCTCTTCTACAAGGACAGACTTGCCAAATTGTTTTTTAATCAAACTCATAGGCACCATACCCGGACGGAATCCCGGAATATTAGCTTTCTGACGGTAAGTCTTCAGTGTCTTTTCTACTCTTGCCTGATAATCAGCTTTTTCCAGTTTTAAAGTAAGCAATGCACTCACTTTGTCAACGTTTTGCAATGAAATATTCATTCTGAACTTTATTTATTTAATTATTACTTCTTTCTGTTTTTCACCAAAGAGGTTGCAAAATTAGTGTTTAATCTTTCAATAACCAAATACACAGACTAAAAAATACTAATTGACAGCAGAAAGTATCCATTTAAAATGACTGACTAAGAAACCGATTCAAAAAAAAGAAAAAAAAGTTGTTTTTCTTCTTGCAAATTCAAAATTTATGCGTTCCTTTGTGCCCGACTGGTGATACTAATTATAGCTAGTGATTTTTATTACAAGGTTTTACTTTTGTACGAATAGCACTTACGTAAACTCTCTGTCGTTCGAATCCCCTACTTCATTAATAATCACCACTCAGAGAGTATTTTTTATTTTAATTATTTTTATTTTTTCACTATGAACATGTATGTTGGAAACCTTAACTACCGTGTTAAGGAAGGAGATTTGGAACAAGCAATGGCGGCTTATGGAGTTGTTACTTCTGTAAAAGTTATCAAAGACCGCGAAACAGGTAAATCTAAAGGATTTGCATTTGTTGAAATGGAAAATGACGCAGAAGCAGCCCAGGCCATGAATGAACTGAACGGTTCGGAATTCATGGGACGCCAATTGGTAATCAAGGAAGCAAGACCTAGAGACTAATTACTTATCTGATACAATCAATCAAAAAAAGCTCTGAGCAAATTCAGAGCTTTTTTTATATCCCACATCTCCGGTTTTATACATTTTTTCCCTGCCTGTCCTTTTCCGCCAATTGAAAATCCTTACGGCGAAGCACAAAATTAGTGCCTAGATATTTCTCACGGACAACAGGATTTTCCGCTAGTTCTTCAGGGGTTCCCTGAAACAGAATTTTTCCTTCAAACAACAGATACGCACGGTCGGTCAAGCGCAACGTTTCCAATGCATTATGGTCGGTAATTAAAATACCGATATTTTTATCTTTCAATTTCCATACAATATGCTGGATATCCTCTACGGCAATAGGATCTACTCCTGCAAACGGTTCATCCAACATAATGAACTTAGGGTCGATAGCCAGACAACGCGCAATCTCCGTACGACGACGCTCGCCTCCTGAAAGCTGGTCTCCCAAATTCTTACGTACTTTCTGCAAACGGAACTCGGCAATCAAGCTTTCCAGTTTGTCCTTTTGATATTCCGGAGTAGTATTAGTCAACTCCAGCACAGAGGCAATATTATCCTCCACGCTCATCTTACGAAAAACTGAAGCCTCCTGTGCTAAATATCCAATGCCATTCTGAGCACGCTTATATACAGGATAACTGGTAATATCCAAGTCATTTAGGAATATATGCCCCTCATTCGGCACGATAAGTCCCGTAGTCATATAAAACGAAGTAGTCTTACCGGCACCATTCGGTCCCAACAACCCTACAATCTCTCCCTGCTTCACATCAAAAGAAACATGACTTACTACCGTACGCTTGCCGTATTTCTTCACCAGATTTTCTGTACGAAGTATCATACGGTTGTCATCGGTCACTGTATTTTGTTGTTCTATTTCCTGCTCTGACATATCCATGTATTTTGCGACAAAAATACTAAAAAAGTTTAGGAAACGCATAACAGAACAGAAAATCAGAACTTCTTTTGCATTTATATAGACAAAAAAGGCTACTTTTGCAGGAAATTGTGAAAACTATGATGATAAGACCCATAACAACCGTAGGGAAATATATCATGCTGATGGGGCGTACTTTTGCTCGTCCGGAACGTATGCATATGTTTTTCAAGCAATATCTCAATGAGATGGTACAGTTGGGAGTAAATTCCATCGGTATTGTACTGCTTATTTCTTTTTTCATTGGTGCCGTAATTACCATTCAAATCAAATTAAACATCGAAAGCCCGTGGATGCCCCGTTTTGTGGTAGGCTACACCACCCGCGAAATCATGTTGCTGGAATTCTCCTCCTCCATCATGTGCTTGATCCTGTCAGGAAAGGTAGGTTCTAATATTGCCTCCGAAATAGGAACCATGCGTGTAACCCAACAAATTGATGCATTGGAAATCATGGGGGTCAATTCCGCCGGATACCTTATTCTTCCTAAAATTATAGCTTTGATGACAATGATTCCTTTTTTGGTTATTTTCAGCATATCCTCGGGGATTATTGGTGCCTTTTGCACCTGTTGGTTCGGAGGAGTCATGAATGCCGAGGATCTGGCCTATGGTCTGCAATATAGTTTTCAGGAATGGTTTGTATGGTGCAGTTTTATTAAATCTATCTTTTTCGCTTTCATCATTTCCAGTGTATCTGCTTATTTCGGTTACACGGTAGAAGGAGGTTCTATTGCAGTAGGTAAAGCCAGTACAGATTCTGTAGTAATGAGCAGTGTACTCATTCTATTTTCCGATTTAGTATTAACACAACTTTTAATGGGATGATACAAGTTAAATCATTATATAAATCATTCGAGGGAAAAGACGTATTGGTGGATATCAATGCTACTTTTAACAATGGTAAGACCAATCTGATTATCGGTCAGAGCGGTTCCGGGAAGACGGTATTAATGAAGTGTATCGTCGGTTTGCTGACTCCCGAAAAAGGCGAGATTCTGTATGACGGACGCAACTTCCTCAACATGAATAAAAAAGAAAAAAAGACATTGCGCCGCGAAATGGGAATGATTTTCCAAAGTGCCGCCTTGTTCGACTCTCTTACCGTACTAGAGAATGTAATGTTTCCATTGGATATGTTCTCAAACGATACGTATCGTGACCGCGTAAAACGCGCCCAATTCTGCCTGGACCGTGTGAACCTGATTGAGGCACAAAGCAAATATCCGGGAGAAATCAGTGGTGGTATGCAAAAGCGTGTAGCAATTGCACGTGCCATAGCTTTAAATCCCCAGTATTTGTTTTGTGATGAACCTAATTCCGGCCTGGACCCTAAAACCTCCCTGGTAATTGATGAACTGATTCATGACATAACTACAGAGTATAATATGACCACTATTATCAATACTCACGATATGAATTCCGTTATGGGAATCGGCGACAGTATTCTCTATATTTATCAAGGACATAAGGAATGGGAAGGAACAAAAGATGATGTGTTCACTGCTACCAATGAACGGCTGAATAATTTTATCTTTGCATCTGATCTGCTCCGCAAGGTGAGAGAAGTGGAAGAACATAGAAAATAATGATAAAATGATTAGTGGTTAATAACCAGCGGATATCACGGTGAAACCCATTAACCCACTAATCATTAACCACTATTCTTATTTCTGTCTGATAAAGATATTTATCGGCGTTCCTGACAAATTCCATTTCTCACGTATCTTGTTTTCAAGGAAACGCTTATAAGGCTCTTTCACGTATTGCGGCAAATTAGCAAAGAACACAAAAGAAGGAACCTGTGTGTTTGGCAACTGCGTACAATATTTAATCTTGATATACTTACCTTTATTTGAAGGAGGCGGATAAGCCTCGATCAACGGAAGCATTTCTTCATTCAGACGAGCTGTCGGAATACGGGTAGTACGTGCCTGATATACTTCTTTTGCAGTTTCCAGCACCTTGAAAATACGTTGTTTTGTCAAAGCGGAAGCAAAGATGATAGGAAAATCAACAAACGGTGCCAGACGGGAACGAATGGCTTCCTCATAAGTTTTCATCACTTTGGCATTCTTGTTCTCTACCAAGTCCCATTTGTTCACCACTACCACCAAACCTTTCTGATTACGTTGAATGAGAGAGAAGATATTCAAATCCTGTCCTTCAATGCCGCGGGTGGCATCCAGCATAAGAATACACACATCCGAATTCTCAATAGAACGGATAGAGCGAATGACAGAATAATATTCCAAATCCTCGCTTACCTTATTCTTCTTACGGATACCCGCAGTATCTACCAGATAAAAGTCAAAACCAAACTTTTCATAACGGGTATAAATAGAATCGCGGGTAGTACCTGCAATCTCTGTTACAATATTACGGTCCTCCCCGATAAAGGCATTGATGATAGAAGATTTTCCGGCATTCGGACGTCCTACTACTGCAAAACGAGGGATATCCTCATCCAGCAGTTCTTCACCCTCTTTACTGAATTTACCTACCACCAGATCCAACAATTCCCCTGTACCGCTTCCGCTTAATGCAGAAATACAATAGGGATCACCCAGCCCCAATTTATAAAATTCGGCAGCATTATATTGCAGTTCATTATTATCAGTCTTGTTAGCTACCATAATAACAGGTTTCTTTGTACGCCGCAAAATAGAGGCTACAGCCATATCCAAATCGGTAACCCCGTTCACTACATCCACAACAAACAAGATTACATCCGCTTCATCTATGGCAAGACTTACCTGTTTACGGATCTCTTCCTCAAAAACATCATCCGAGTTTACTACCCATCCACCGGTATCAACGACAGAAAACTCATGTCCCACCCATTCCGACTTGCCATACTGACGGTCGCGGGTAGTTCCTGCCTGCTCGTTTACAATTGCCTGACGAGTTTTGGTCAGACGATTAAAAAGTGTAGACTTTCCCACATTGGGGCGTCCTACGATTGCTACTAAATTTCCCATTTTCTTTCTTGTTTACGGCTATCACAGTCGATTTTAATCCATTTGATACCCAAAGTTCTTTAATTCTTTGTCCGAGCTTCTCCAATCCTTATCAACTTTCACAAAGGTTTCCAGATAAATAGACTTTTGGAAAAAATGTTCCAACGTTTTACGAGCCTCTGTAGCCACCTTCTTCAATGCCCTGCCCTGCTTACCTATAATAATACCTTTTTGCGATTCACGTTCCACATAAATCACAGCATTGATATGGATACTCTTAGCATCTTCCTTAAATTGCTCCACTACCACTTCTACAGAATAAGGAATCTCCTTATCATAATAAAGCAAAATCTTCTCGCGGATAATCTCGGTGACAAAGAAACGCGCCGGTTTGTCTGTCCACTGATCCTTACCGAAATAGGGGGGTGAATCGGGCAGCAATTCCTTGATACGCTTCATTACCGTATCCACATTGAATTTAGAAGTAGCGGAAATCGGAATAATTTCAGCTTGAGGAAGCTGTTCGTGCCACGCTTCCACCAACTTGACCAAGTCTTCCTGATTGGTCAAATCTATTTTATTAATTAACAATAAGACAGGAACCTTGACATTACGGACTTTTTCTATAAAGTCCGCATTTTTATCCGTTTTCTCCACCACATCTGTCACATACAGCAATATATCCGCGTCCACCAATGCCGACTCTGAGAAGTTCAACATAGATTCCTGTAACTTGTAGTTTGGCTTCACTACTCCCGGAGTGTCCGAGAATACAATCTGCATATCGTCCGTATTCAAGATTCCCATGATACGATGACGAGTTGTCTGCGACTTGAACGTTGCAATAGAAATACGTTCCCCCACCAGCAAATTCATCAGTGTCGACTTGCCTACGTTGGGGTTTCCTACTATGTTTACAAATCCTGCCTTATGCATAATTCTTTCATTTTATTGGTTACAGACAAAAAAACGCATCGGAATACGGATGCGTTCATTTGTATTTGTAGTTTAATGATTATTATCTCTTACTACCATCGTAACCCCATTTCACATAAACGGCTCCATAGGTAAAACCTGCGCCGAAAGCTGTAAATATCAGGTTATCTCCTTTCTTCAGCTGCTTTTCGTAATCCCAAAGACACAACGGAAGTGTAGCACCACTGGTATTACCATATCGCTGAATATTAATCATTACCTTTTCCAAGGGAACTTCCAAGCGAGAGGCTACCGCATCAATAATACGCAGATTAGCCTGATGAGGAATTACCCAGTCGATATTATCTTTATTCAAACCATTCTTTTCGGCAATAGTCGCTGTAATATCCGACATATTGGAAACAGCATATTTAAATACTGTTCTTCCTTCCTGATAAAGATAATGCATCTTATGATCAACAGTGAAATAAGAAGGAGGACATACAGAACCACCGGCTTTCATGTGAAGAAAAGGAAGTCCCTTACCATCTGTACGAAGAATAGAATCCATAATACCATAATCTTCTGTAGTAGCTTCCACCATACATGCTGCTGCACCATCACCAAAGATAGGGCAAGTTGCACGATCCTGGTAGTTTACCATAGATGACATCTTATCTGCACCGACAATAATAATCTTTTTATGTCTTCCCGATGCGATAAGTGAAGCAGCAGTTTCCATTAAATACAAAAAGCCGCAGCAGGCAGCCTGCAAATCAAATGCAAATGCATTTTTCAATCCCAGCTTATCACACAGGATAGAAGCAGTGGAAGGGAAATGATAGTCAGGAGTAGTAGTTGCTACGATTACTGCATCAATGTCATCCGGATTAGAAGCTGTTTTCTGCATCAGTTGTTTGGCAGCCTTACGCGCCATATACGATGTACCTAATCCTTCTTCATTCAGAATACGTCTTTCTTTAACTCCGATTCGAGTCATAATCCATTCATCATTGGTATCTACCATTCTTGAAATCTCTTCGTTAGTCAAGACATAATCTGGTACATATCCACCGACTCCTGTTATTACTGCATTTATTTTTTCCATCATTCCAATTTAATTAGTTTATACCCTTACAAAAAAGTAGCCGACAGAGCCGAAGCTCGCCGGCTTTATTTTATAAAACGTACAAACGTGTTTAAAGCTACTGATTAGACAGCAGCTTCTTTTTCGATTGCTAACTTACCTCTATAATAACCGCAAGCTCCACATACAGTGTGGTAAACATGCCATTCGCCGCAGTTAGGACAGATAGCTAAAGTAGGAGCAACTGCTTTATCATGAGTTCTTCTCTTTGCAGTTCTCGTTTTTGATTGTCTTCTTTTAGGATGTGCCATTTTTCTAAACTTTAATTATTATCTAATATTTTCTTTAATTCATTCCATCTCGGATCTATTTCCTGGGGCCCTTCGCTGATATCTCCTTCGGGTAACTCCACCGCTATGTCATCATCATCTTCATCATCCGCCGAAATGCGCAAATGCTTACTCAGCTTGCCAACCATGCCTTTGTTGCATTTCCCAGGCGCATGTACATGCTTCATGGGAATATTTAAGGCTATAAACTCATACAAAAACCATGCGATGTTAATATACCCATCTTCTTCAGGTACTACAACTATATCGCCCTCTTCCGCAAATGAAGAACCTAACTTTACTTTCAGTTTATCTGAAGTTGAAACAGGTAATTCCATTTCATCCAAGCAACGGTCACACGGTACAATGACAAAGCCTTCAGTTTGAAAATCCAACAGAAAAACACCGGATGTCTTTTTCACATTCAGTTCTACTGCCAGTTTCCCTTTCTGTACTTCCGGTCCATCCAGATCTACAAAGAATTGATTATCCAGCGTAAACTCATACTTAGCAGAGTCCGCTTTCATATTCTTCAATTCAATCTTATATTTATCAAACTTTCCCAAAGCAATACTATATAAATCGGGCGACAAAGATACGAATAATATTCCAATATGTATAATATAAGTGCGTATTTTTCAAATATAAATTAGACATATATTATTTTTAGCGCATAATTTAGCGTTTTTTTGAAGTGTGTTTGCCTTTCATATCTCATATCAGTGATTTTCATTGTACACTTCTTCCCTTTATACTCCACTATCCTTTTTCGGCTCATGCAGCTTGCATAAAGGCTCTATTATCATCTCCCGGTTCTCTATCAGGGCAAGCCTTCAGACCTGCCTGTTCTATTTCCAGTCCCTATTCCAAGGCATAAGTACCCGGTGAGGGTTTCCGGACCTGCCCCTGCCGGAGAAAAGACATGGCGGAGCCTTCCGGACAGTTCCGTGGGAAAGGTATCCACACCCACGGGAAAGATAAGGTTTTTAACTAATTCCCCCAAGTTTTCAAACTGAGCCGAAAAAACGGTAGAGGCCACATTTCACACGTGCGTATACAAAAAAAGCCTCCGGAACTTCTTCAAGTCCGGAGGCTTCAATCAAAACGGCGGCTACCTACTCTCCCACTGTGACGCAGTACCATCGGCGTGACAAGGCTTAACTTCTCTGTTCGGAATGGGAAGAGGTGGAACCCTTGTGCTATAGCCACCTGAATAAGGTTGACATATTGTTGAGCTGTTATCGTAATTTCATTCTGTAGTAAAAACCAAAGGTATACACCATCCGACATATAAGGAAAGTGGACGGGCAATTAGTAATGCTCGGCTTTGGTATCTCTACCTTTACACCTGCATCCTATCAACGTCGTAGTCTACAACGACCCTGAGAAATCTAATCTTGTGGCCGGCTTCGTACTTAGATGCTTTCAGCACTTATCCGATCCAGACTTAGATACCCGGCAATGCACCTGGCGGCACAACCGGCAAACCAGAGGTCTGTCCAACACGGTCCTCTCGTACTAGTGTCAGAGCCACGCAAATTTCATACGCCCACGATAGATAGAGACCGAACTGTCTCACGACGTTCTGAACCCAGCTCGCGTGCCACTTTAATGGGCGAACAGCCCAACCCTTGGGACCTTCTCCAGCCCCAGGATGTGACGAGCCGACATCGAGGTGCCAAACCACTCCGTCGATATGAGCTCTTGGGAGGGATCAGCCTGTTATCCCCGGAGTACCTTTTATCCTTTGAGCGATGTCCCTTCCATACGGAAACACCGGATCACTATGCTCTAGTTTCCTACCTGATCGACTTGTCAGTCTCCCAGTCAAGCGCCCTTATGCCATTACACTCTAAGGCCGGTTACCAATCGGCCGGAGGGCACCTTTAGAAGCCTCCGTTACGCTTTTGGAGGCGACCACCCCAGTCAAACTACCCACCAATCAATGTCCCCGTATCCACGGGTTAGAATCCAAACAAATAAAGGGTCGTATTTCAACAGCGGCTCCACAAATACTGGCGTACCTGCTTCAAAGCCTCCGACCTATCCTACACATCACGTGCCCAGATTCAATGATAAGCTATAGTAAAGGTTCACGGGGTCTTTTCGTCCCATCGCGGGTAATCGGCATCTTCACCGATACTACAATTTCACTGAGCTCACGGTTGAGACAGCGTCCAGATCATTACACCATTCGTGCAGGTCGGAACTTACCCGACAAGGAATTTCGCTACCTTAGGACCGTTATAGTTACGGCCGCCGTTTACTGGGGCTTCAATTCAACGCTTCTCTTATTGATGACATCTCCTCTTAACCTTCCAGCACCGGGCAGGTGTCAGGCTGTATACTGGATCTTTCGATTTGGCACAGCCCTGTGTTTTTGTTAAACAGTTGCCTGGACCGATTCTCTGCGCCCTCCCATAAAAGGGTAGGGACCCTTTATCCCGAAGTTACAGGGTCAGTTTGCCTAGTTCCTTAACCGTGAATCACTCAAGCGCCTTAGAATATTCATCCCGACTACGTGTGTCCGTTTGCGGTACGGGTACCTCCAGGATTAAGTTTAGCGGATTTTCTCGGCAGCATGCTTACGCGCACTATTGCCTTGTCCCGAAGGACGCGGCATACTATCAGGTTCGGATCTCATGGTGGATTTGCCTGCCATGATCGACTCCTACACCCTTCAACCATCTATTCCGTCAGATGGCGGCACTGTCACTACTGCGTCTCCACGTCACTCCTGAAGGTAGTAACGGAATATTAACCGTTTCTGCCATCGGCATCGCCGTTCGGCTGAGCCTTAGGACCCGACTGACCCTGATCCGATTAGCGTTGATCAGGAAACCTTAGTCTTTCGGCGAGGGGGTTTCCCGCCCCCTTTATCGTTACTTATACCTACATTTGCTTTTCCAGACGCTCCAGAATACCTCACGGTACGCCTTCGACGCCGACTGGAATGCTCCCCTACCGATCATATAAATGATCCCACTGCTTCGGTAGACAACTTCATACCCGATTATTATCCACGCCCGACTCCTCGACTAGTGAGCTGTTACGCACTCTTTAAATGAATGGCTGCTTCCAAGCCAACATCCTAGCTGTCTTAGCAGTCAGACTTCGTTAGTTTAACTTAGCTGTCATTTCGGGACCTTAGCAGGTGGTCCGGATTCTTCTCCTCTCGGGCACGGACCTTAGCACCCATGCCCTCACTCCTGCGGTAGAACTGATGCGCATTCGGAGTTTGTCAAGACTTGATAGGCGGTGAAGCCCTCGCATCTTATCAGTCGCTCTACCTCACATCAGTAACCCGCAAGGCTGCACCTAAATGCATTTCGGGGAGTACGAGCTATCTCCAAGTTTGATTAGCCTTTCACCCCTACCCTCAGCTCATCCAGAAGCTTTTCAACGCTTATTGGTGCGGTCCTCCAGCTGGTGTTACCCAGCCTTCAACCTGGCCAAGGGTAGATCACTTGGTTTCGCGTCTGCCACTGCCGACTATACGCCCTGTTCAGACTCGCTTTCGCTTCGGATACGTGTGTCGTCACACTTAACCTTGCCGGCAAAGGCAACTCGTAGGTTCATTATGCAAAAGGCACGCCGTCACTCATCAACGAGCTCCGACCGCTTGTAGGCGCACGGTTTCAGGAACTATTTCACTCTTCTGTTCGAAGTGCTTTTCACCTTTCCCTCACGGTACTGGTTCACTATCGGTCTCTCGGGAGTATTTAGCCTTACCGGATGGTCCCGGCAGATTCACGCAGAATTCCTCGTGCTCCGCGCTACTCAGGATACTACTATGCTTCGACAACATTCGAATACGCAACTGTCATGCTCTATGGTCTTTCTTTCCAGAAAGTTCTTCTCTGATGTCTTCATGCAACGGCGTAGTCCTACAACCCCACCCATGCCGTAACATGGATGGTTTGGGCTGTTCCCCGTTCGCTCGCCACTACTGAGGGAATCATTGTTTATTTTCTTTTCCTGCAGGTACTAAGATGTTTCAGTTCCCTGCGTTAGCCTCCAACAACGTTGGATAATACCTCTTCAAGATATTGGGTTGTCCCATTCGGAAATCTCTGGATCAAAGGTCATTTGCACCTCCCCAAAGCTTATCGCAGCTTATCACGTCCTTCATCGCCTCCGAGAGCCAAGGCATCCGCCATGCGCCCTTTTTTACTTTCTTTATTCATTCGCCCACACTTGCGTGCCAGCGGGATGATATATACTTTCAGCTCTTTACTACTAAAATTACTGTTTGCTTGTACAATATGTCATAGATCGTTCATCTTCGTTTCTTACGTTTCCGATGGAGTGGAGAATAACGGATTCGAACCGTTGACCCTCTGCGTGCAAGGCAGATGCTCTAGCCAGCTGAGCTAATCCCCCGAACTTGATTCCGTTCGTAGTCCCAGGCAGAGTTGAACTGCCGACCTCTACATTATCAGTGTAGCGCTCTAACCAACTGAGCTATAGGACTAAGTTCAACCTAGTCTGTTTAATTAGACCCGGCTTCTTACTTTCTCTCTTCCGTATCATTACGGAATCATATCTTGAATAAACAACACCAGCAGTACAAGAACAAAAACCTTATCGATCTTTCGTCCTCTCCAGAAAGGAGGTGTTCCAGCCGCACCTTCCGGTACGGCTACCTTGTTACGACTTAGCCCCAGTCACCAGTTTTACCCTAGGGCGCTCCTCGCGGTTACGCACTTCAGGTACCCCCGGCTCCCATGGCTTGACGGGCGGTGTGTACAAGGCCCGGGAACGTATTCACCGCGCCGTGGCTGATGCGCGATTACTAGCGAATCCAGCTTCGTGGAGTCGGGTTGCAGACTCCAGTCCGAACTGAGAGAGGTTTTGGGGATTGGCATCCACTCGCGTGGTAGCGGCCCTCTGTACCCCCCATTGTAACACGTGTGTAGCCCCGGACGTAAGGGCCGTGCTGATTTGACGTCATCCCCACCTTCCTCACATCTTACGATGGCAGTCTTGTCAGAGTCCTCAGCGGAACCTGTTAGTAACTGACAACAAGGGTTGCGCTCGTTATGGCACTTAAGCCGACACCTCACGGCACGAGCTGACGACAACCATGCAGCACCTTCACAGATGCCTTGCGGCTTACGGCTTTCACCGTAATTCATCTGCAATTTAAGCCCGGGTAAGGTTCCTCGCGTATCATCGAATTAAACCACATGTTCCTCCGCTTGTGCGGGCCCCCGTCAATTCCTTTGAGTTTCACCGTTGCCGGCGTACTCCCCAGGTGGAATACTTAACGCTTTCGCTTGGCCGCTTGCAGTATATCGCAAACAGCGAGTATTCATCGTTTACCGTGTGGACTACCAGGGTATCTAATCCTGTTTGATACCCACACTTTCGAGCCTCAATGTCAGTTGCAGCTTAGCAGGCTGCCTTCGCAATCGGAGTTCTTCGTGATATCTAAGCATTTCACCGCTACACCACGAATTCCGCCTGCCTCAACTGCACTCAAGATATCCAGTATCAACTGCAATTTTACGGTTGAGCCGCAAACTTTCACAACTGACTTAAACATCCATCTACGCTCCCTTTAAACCCAATAAATCCGGATAACGCTCGGATCCTCCGTATTACCGCGGCTGCTGGCACGGAGTTAGCCGATCCTTATTCATAAAGTACATGCAAACGGGTATCCATACCCGACTTTATTCCTTTATAAAAGAAGTTTACAACCCATAGGGCAGTCATCCTTCACGCTACTTGGCTGGTTCAGGCTCTCGCCCATTGACCAATATTCCTCACTGCTGCCTCCCGTAGGAGTTTGGACCGTGTCTCAGTTCCAATGTGGGGGACCTTCCTCTCAGAACCCCTATCCATCGAAGACTAGGTGGGCCGTTACCCCGCCTACTATCTAATGGAACGCATCCCCATCGTCTACCGGAATACCTTTAATCATGTGAACATGCGGACTCATGATGCCATCTTGTATTAATCTTCCTTTCAGAAGGCTGTCCAAGAGTAGACGGCAGGTTGGATACGTGTTACTCACCCGTGCGCCGGTCGCCATCGGCCTTAGCAAGCTAAGACCATGCTGCCCCTCGACTTGCATGTGTTAAGCCTGTAGCTAGCGTTCATCCTGAGCCAGGATCAAACTCTTCATTGTAATAATATCTTTTTCCAACTATTCAGTTGATAATCTGCTCAAGGATTCCAAATCTATCAATATCAATATTGACGGTTCTTGTTTTTTCCGTACACCATATATATATATCACATACGGTGCACCGGCTTGTACTACTTGTTTGTTTATCTTAAATCTTTCAAAGAACTCTCATTTATGTTTTGCCATCGTTTCCGAAAGCGGATGCAAAGGTAAGAGATTTT
Organism: Phocaeicola vulgatus ATCC 8482; assembly: GCF_000012825.1. Lineage (GTDB taxonomy): Bacteria > Bacteroidota > Bacteroidia > Bacteroidales > Bacteroidaceae > Phocaeicola > Phocaeicola vulgatus. The sequence continues at coordinate 649,569 of NC_009614.1, forward strand.
ATCGTAACCGCCAAATGTTTTCGAAAGTTTTTTTTGAAAAAGTTTTTTTTCGAAACTTCCATAAAAGGCGGGACGTCCATCCTCCCCACGTCTTATCCGTTCTCGCTCCCTTAGCCCCGCTAAGGTAAGATACTGGGTGCAGACACTGTCAAGGAAAACTCTCCTACGTTTGTTTCACCAAGTCAGTCACACACTGTCTGAAGTGCCGCATCTCTCTCGATTGCGGATGCAAAGGTAGACCTTTTAACGATTACCAGCAAACATACGAAGGAAAAATTATACGGATTTCCTGAAACTTTTTTGTAATACTCTGAATAACAGATGTGTTACAAAGCATGTTTTTATAACGGAGGACACCGGAGGAAAAAGACACACACATTATAATATTCGCACGCGCGTATAAGGACGGAAAAAAGGAAGGGGCCCATACGAAAACAGCAGACGGAAAACAAGAAAAGACGGAAAAGAAGCAAATCCGAAGGACAACCGGACACCGCAAGCTAGGGCAGGGCAAGGAATGGACAGGAAAACAGCTACGAAAAACGCAGTACGATATACACAACACACACAAGTGAGTTTTCAAAAGCTATTGCCACTGCTGAAAAACTCCAGGAAAGAAAAAGCAGAGAAGAATGTCCTTATTCAAGTACGTGCCAACCAGAGTCTGAATGTAAAATTCATAAAGAAGACTACATATTTTGCACCTCCCCCTCTACCGCACATACACACTTGATAATTATTATTTGAAAAAAGTTCTATAATAATTTGGTTTATATTATAAACTATATTACATTTGTAAAGTATTTAAGTAAAATAAACTTTTGTCATTCAACCTATAAAGCATCATAACAATGAAAACAAACACAATATTTTACAAGAAGCGTGCCACTATCCTAGCATGTGCCACACTAGCTATTCCGAGATTTGCTACTGAAAGTATAGCACAGACCACTAACTTTATATCACCATAAGTAAGAAATAAAGCCTATGAAAACAAACCAAAACAACGAAAAGACAGTTCCAACCCAGGAACAAATCGAAGCAGCATGCCGGCAAAGTGCCCGTCATTTTTGGAATTGGCTCACTTGGTCATTAGTCTATTATGTGGTAATAAACCTGTTTCTTATAGCTATAAACTGGTTTACCAGTCCACACTACTGGTGGGTACTATGGGTGATAGCAGGCTGGGGAATCAGCTTGCTGATGACAGCCATAGAAAAAAGCATCAAATATTAATCAATCACAAACTAAAAAGAAAAAACAGTATGGAAGAAAGAAAATTGAATGAGAAAGAGAGTTTGGAACTCATCGCTCAAATGATTCAGAATACAAAAAACAGGCTAGAAACCAATTGTGGCATGCCATTCCTCTTTTGGGGATATACCACCCTCTTTGTCAGCCTGCTGATCTGGTTTCTGGTAGTAACTACCGGAAATTATTATTGGCAATACCTATGGTTCTTACTCCCTATCATCGCAGGAACAGGAACTTACCTCTCTACACGTAATCAGCAGCCGGGTATCAAGACTCATTTGGACAAAGTAATCAATTATATTTGGTTGGTATTCGGCATAACCGGCTTTCTGATATCCATGCTCGCCATGTTTTTCTGGCAACTTCCCATCCTGTTCATAATCCTTCTGCTGATGGGCATGGGGACTACACTAACAGGACTGGTGGTAGGTTATAAAACTGTCACTATTTGCGGCACACTGGGAGCGTTAAGCTCCATCGGATGCCTTTTTTATCCAGGTCCAAACCAGATATTAATCTTCGCTCCTGTCTTTATTTTCATGATGGTTATTCCGGGACATGTATTGAATCATGCTGCCCGTAAACAAAAAAAATCGTAACTTTGCGCCTATGTTCAAAGAATTGAATCCATTACTACATTCCGAACTGAGACTTGCCGTGATGTCCATACTGGTTTCAGTGGAAGAGGCCGAGTTCAGCTATCTGAAACAACAGACAGGAGCGACGGCAGGTAATCTGAGTGTGCAAATAGACAAGCTGAACAAGGCTGGCTATGTAGAAGTCATCAAGACTTTCAAGGGAAAAATGCCTTGTACCATTTGTAAGATTACACTAAAAGGGCTTGAAGCCTTTGAAGAATATGTAGACGCATTAAAAAGCTATATAAACATCAATACATAACAAATCATATCATTATTTGTCACATCCACAAACCTGTTTGAATAAATACTGTTTAACATCTTGATTGACAAGTATTCTGGAACTTACCATCCCAAGATGATTATATGGGATAACTTTCTATTATCCCATATAATTTTTTAGAATAAACACCATAATAAAAGGTTTTGTAAATTTGTACCCGGAAGAGAGAACATCCTCTCCCACAAAAGTGTTTATATTATACAAACTTTAAATAATAGAATTATGGAATTTGTAACGAATGAAAAGCTGACAATCGTAGGCGCTGCCGGAATGATTGGATCGAACATGGCTCAAACTGCTATCATGATGGGTCTTACTCCCAATATTTGTTTGTATGACCCATACGCTCCCGGTCTGGAAGGTGTGGCAGAAGAACTATACCATTGCGGTTTCGAAGGCATGAACATCACATTCACTTCCGATATCAAGGAAGCTTTGACCGATGCTAAATATATTGTAAACTCAGGTGGTGCGGCACGTAAAGCCGGCATGACCCGTGAAGACTTGCTGAAAGGAAACGCAGCCATCGCTGAAGAATTCGGAAAAAATGTAAAGGCCTACTGTCCGGACGTAAAACATATCGTGGTTATTTTCAATCCGGCTGATATCACCGGTCTGATCACCTTATTATATTCAGGTTTGAAACCATCACAAGTTACAACCCTTGCCGCTCTTGACTCTACACGCTTGCGCAGCGAATTGTCCAAGCATTTCGGCATCGCTATGGATAACGTAGAAAACTGCCGCACGTATGGCGGTCATGGTGAGCAGATGGCTGTTTATGCTTCTACCGCTAAAGTAAACGGAAAAGCATTACTTGATATCATCGGCACTGATGCTTTGACAAAAGAACAATGGACCGAAATACAACAAAAAGTAACTAAAGGCGGTGCAAACATCATCAACCTGCGCGGCCGCTCTTCTTTCCAAAGCCCGTCCTATGTTTCTATCGAAATGATTGCCGCCGCTATGGGAGGAAAACCATTCCGCTGGCCTGCAGGAACTTACGTATCCAATGGTAAGTTCGACCATATCATGATGGCCTGGGAAACTTCCATCACCAAGGATGGCTGCCACTTAAAAGAAGTGAAAGGCACGCCCGAAGAAGAAGCCGCATTAGAAAAAAGTTATGCACACCTTTGTGCTTTGCGTGATGAAGTGATTGCTATGGGAGTACTTCCTCCAGTTTCCGAATGGAACAAACTGAATCCTTATATTAAATAATTCTGATTACAATATTCCGTTAAAAACATCGCCGGGTTCACCCTTGGCGATGTTTTTTTTGTATCTTCGCACTCGCAATGATAGACCAACCCACCATAGACCGGATACTGGATGCCGCACAAATTGTAGATGTGGTATCCGAGTTTGTCACTCTGCGGAAACGCGGTGTGAATTTTGTCGGACTTTGTCCATTCCATGATGACAAAACCCCTTCATTCTATGTATCACCGGCCAAAGGATTATGCAAATGCTTCGCCTGTGGCAAAGGTGGAAATGCTGTCCATTTCGTTATGGAACACGAGCAGATGACCTATCCCGAAGCACTACGCTGGCTGGCAAAGAAATACAATATAGAAATAAAGGAACGCGAATTGACCGATGAGGAGAAACAAGTACAAAATATACGGGAAAGTCTCTTTGTTGTCAATGAGTTTGCCCGCGATTATTTTCAAAATATCCTCTACAATCACGCTGACGGAAAAGCCATTGCCATGTCTTATTTCCGCCAACGGGGCATCCGTGACGATATTGTCAAGAAATTCCAATTGGGATACAGCACTACCGCTCCTGACGCATTGGCACAAGAAGCCATGCGAAAAGGATATAAAAAAGAATTTTTGCTCAAGACCGGACTATGCTACGAAAAAGAAGATGGCAGTTTACGCGACCGTTTTTGGGGACGTGTGATATTTCCATGGTTTAACATCAGCGGAAAAGTGCTTGGCTTCGGCGGACGTGTACTGGACAGCCGTACCAAGGGAGTAAACCAAAAATACGTCAATTCGCCCGAATCCGAAATCTTCAGTAAACGAAAAGAACTATATGGCATTTATCAGGCTAAAGCTGCCATTGTAAAAGCCGACTGTGTTTACATGGTAGAAGGATACACCGATGTAATTGCCATGCACCAGTGCGGGCTGGAGAATGTGGTGGCCAACTCGGGTACAGCATTGAGCGAACAACAAATCCGGTTGCTACACCGCTTCACCTCCAATATCACCTTATTATATGATGGTGACGAAGCCGGTATAAAAGCAAGTATCCGAGGCATCGATATGTTACTTGCAGAAGGCATGAATATCAAAGTGCTGCTTCTGCCTGACGGAGATGATCCCGATAGTTTTTCCAGAAAACACAATGCCACGGAATTCAGAAAATACATTGATGATCACGAAGAGAACTTTATCCGTTTCAAGACCAACCTTTTACTAAAAGACGCACAAAGGGACCCCATCAAACGGGCCGGATTGATATCGGACATGGCACGAAGTATCGGACTGATTCCGGATAAAGTAATTCGATATACCTGCTTGACAGAATGTGCTACCCTCTTGAACGTAAACGAGCAAATTATTTTAGACGAGATCAAAAAGCATCTGCTTCAACGGGATGATAACTATCTGGAACAAATCAAGAAAGAAAAAGACGCATCCGCCACTACCGGCTCTCTGCCTCCAGCGGATACTCCTTTTCCTGCCGGCAGCATACCTCCTGCCGATATGCCCCCCCTAGGGGTGGATGATAATGTTCCCCCTCCGTTTCCTCCTGCAGAAGCAGAAGCGGGATATCAATCGTATATTCCCCAAGAAGGACGGGAAAAGTACGTTTTTTATGTAAAAGAGCAGTTACTGCTTCAAACTTTGATACGCCACGGAGAGAAAGTCATGTGCTATGTAGAAACGGAAGAAAATACGGAAACTCCTCTTACTGTGATAGAATATATTTCTATGGATTTGAAACAGGATGAATTACAGTTCCATAATCCGTTGCACCGGAAAATACTGGCAGAAGCAGAAGCTCATCTGCATGACCCCAACTTCACGGCAGAGCGTTATTTTCTGGCTCATCCCGATCCTACAATCAGCAAACTGGCGGCAGATATGATAAATGATCGTTACCAACTGAGTAAAAGCAATTCACAAGCGATGGTTAAAGATGAAGAACGCTTACACGAATTGGTACCGCACCAACTTATCGACTTCAAACTTGCCATATTAGAAGAGGATATGAAATATACGCTACAAGCATTGAACAAACCTGAAGTAGTAGCCAATGCCGATAAATGCCTTGAAGTTATGGCCCACTTTAAAGAATTAAGTGAATTACAAAAAATTATGGCCAAGCGTGCCGGCGACCGGGTAGTACTAAAATAAAGGCATAACTCCTTATCGGTTATGCCGTATCAAATTCATAAATTCCTCACGTGTTTTAGCCTGGTTAAACGCACCAGTGAAATCAGAAGTAGTAGTAATGGCATTTTGTTTCTCCACCCCGCGCATCTGCATGCACATGTGCTTGGCTTCGACCACTACCATCACTCCCAGCGGATTCAAGGTTTCCTGAATACATTCTTTTATTTGCAGTGTCATACGTTCCTGTACCTGCAACCGATGAGAAAACACATCCACTACCCGGGCAATCTTACTCAAACCGGTGATATAACCATTGGGAATATAAGCAACATGTGCCTTTCCATAAAACGGAAGCATATGGTGTTCGCACAAAGAGAAGAAATCAATATCTTTCACGATAACCATCTGACTATACTCTTCTTTGAATTTAGCTCCCAACAAAATGGCATGCGGATCTTGTTCATAACCGCGTGTCAATGTCAGCATAGCTTTGGCTACGCGCTCAGGAGTTTTCAGCAATCCTTCTCTTTCTACATCTTCACCCAATAGGGATAAAATACTCTGATAATGGCCTTTCAACTGTTCAATTTTCTCTGCTGACCATTCGGGATGCAATAGTTCTTCCATGTTATTAGTCCAGGGGAATATTAATTTGTTCACGAACAATAGATACTTCTTTAAAAACACCGGTAGCCTTCAGACGGCGCATGGCGGCATCCGCTTCCTCAATACTGCGGAAATCACCTACACGACACAGCCAACGAGGAGGCTGGAAATAGGCATAGACAGGCATATCGGGAAACTCCTCTTTCACCTTGGCAGCCACATTATTAGCTTCATTACGAGCCACCCGCGAATTATTTCCTGCATAGACCTGAACCCGATACCCTCTGGCTTTCAACATTTTCTGCTCACCTCCCGTAACATTTCCTGTATAGATACTACCAATCAAGCCTGTTATTTTAGGATCTTGACGGATGGTTACAGTACCTTCTCCGGCACGGTTACGCTGCAAGCTTTCTACTATGTTCTGCTGTGCCAAAGCGGAAAGTCCGAGACTCAAAAAGAGTAGGATAAAAATGTATCTCATGTCGTTTTATGAATTTAAGTAAATCATCACAGATTACTCAGATTTCCACAGACGATTTTATGATTCTTTATCTGTGTAAGCTTGAGTAATCTGTGATGAAATTAATTATTTGAATGCATCGATAATGCCTTTGAAGTCAACAACTTTCAAAGCAGCACCACCAATCAAGCCACCGTCTACGTCAGGGTTAGCAAACAATTCTTTAGCATTAGAAGGCTTGCAGCTTCCACCATAAAGGATTGAAGTATTATCAGCAACTTCTTTACCATACTTGTCGGCAATCAAAGAACGGATAAACGCGTGGATTTCCTGAGCCTGTTCAGCAGTAGCAGTCTTACCTGTACCAATAGCCCAAACCGGTTCGTAAGCCAAGATAATCTTACTAAAATCTTCGGCAGACAAAGAGAATACCGATGCCAACTGAGCAGCAACCACTTCATTTTGTTTGTTAGCTTCACGCTCTTCCAATACCTCACCGATGCAGAAGATAGGCTTCAAGTTATTAGCCAAAGCCAATTTAACTTTTTCTTCCAGGATTTCCACAGTTTCGTGATAGTAAGCACGACGTTCCGAGTGACCCAGAATTACATATTCAGCACCTGTAGAAGCTACCATTTCAGCAGAAACCTCACCGGTATATGCACCTGATACTTTATCTGCACAGTTTTCTGCACCTACACCAATTACAGCCTTGTCAACAATAGGAGTAACAGAAGCCAAGTGAATAAACGGAGTACAGATTACCACATCACAATTAGGTTTGTCAGCAGCCAAAGCTTCATTCAATTCTTTTGCCAGAGCAATACCTTCCTGAAGGTTCTTGTTCATTTTCCAGTTTCCTGCAACAATGTTTTTTCTCATTTTGTTTGTTTTATTAAAGGGTTAATGAAATTATTTTGTTCGATTCTCTTTCAATTTCTTTTTCCTATGAAAATGCTCCCAAATGACATCCACCATGCTGAAAAACAACAACGGAAAGACAAACCATGCCAATACCAGCACCACTTTATGACTGAAAGTCTTTTCATTGATTTGTGCCAAAGGCAGTTTTTCCAGCCTGTCGGTCAGCACATATTCATCGGGCAGACTATTCACACTCCACTTGTTTATAACCACTCCGTTCTTCAGCAACATCAGTCCGGGATTAGAGCGTATCATGGTTTTCAGTGTAATGTCATCCATCAGGCAGAAAGGATACTCGGCTCCCGTACGCTCCTGCCAGTCTTCAATATCACTATCGGGTGATGAGGTAAGACAATAGAATTGATATCCATGCTCCACACTATAATCATACAGTTCATTTATCAGGTCAATGGTACTATCATCCGCCTGGCTCAGCTGATGCGCCACCAACAGAAAGGTATAATTATCATCATCCAGTACTTCATCGGTTATATCTTCCCCGTCTTCTTGACGAATAATGGAAAAGTCATGAACAGGCGGTTCGTATCCTTGTTCCTTCACCATCGTTTTGGAATCCACAAAAGTCCATGTGCTATCGGGATAATTTTCTAATGTAAACTCTTTCTCCACTCCATCTTTTTGAAGAATAAAACGGGTCTCATAAACAGTAGGCTTCTCTCCTTCCGGAATTTCCATCCCTTTACGTATATCTGCCCCGATATGATAAGGGCGGAAATCAAAGACAGGCAACTCACGGTAACAATACAAAGTCATCCCCGAAATATAGAGAAACGTATACATAGCCACCAACCAATCGAAACGCTTGGTCACCAAAGGAGTTATACGGTTTCCCCATTTAAAAACGGACACCGCCGCTATCAACAAAAGTACATTCTTCCCAAAAGTTTCCCAATTAGTCAAAGTCACAGCATCACCGAAACATCCACAATCCGATATCGGATTGGAAAGAGCCAACCATAAGGTGAGCGGAGTCATCACCCCCATGATAAGCACAACAAACAAGGTGGTCATTCTCCTGCGGATACCAAACAAAAGATATACTCCTAAACAAAACTCGACCATTGCCTGCAATACAGACGCCAGAAACGGAAGAAAGGCAGGCACCGAAGCAGCCCAACCGAAAACCTCCAAATAATCCTGAATTTTATATTGAGTACCCAGCGGATCTACCGCTTTGACAAAACCGGAAAATATAAATACTGCCGCCAGCAAAAAACGGCAGGCGTTTGTCCAGATTCCAATGATACTATGTAACTGTTTACTCTCCAAATTCCAACTTGATCAATCCGAATACAGAATAATTAATCATATCCATATAGTTGGCATCAATGCCCTCTGATACCAATGTAGCTCCATCGTGACCTTCAATCTGCTTGGTACGATAGATTTTCATCAAAATCAAATCAGTATACGAACTGACACGCATGCTGCGCCACGCTTCGTCATAATCATGATTTTTGGCCAACATCAGTTCCAAAGCCTGTTTGGCATACCGGTCATACAATTCCAAAGCACGCTCTTCAGTCATGTCATCCGTTTCAGCATATCCCAGTTCCAATTGAACCAAGCCGATTATTCCATAATTTACAATAGCGATAAACTCCGAACGGATACCTTCATCCACCATCGCCACCCCTTTGGTTTCAATGCTACGAATACGGTTTGCCTTGATAAATATCTGATCGGTAACAGATGAAGGGCGCATGATACGCCATGCTGCACCGTAATCGTGCAGTTTTTTCGCAAACAAATCACGGCAAATAGCTATCACATGTTCAAATTGTTGTTTCGTATCTTTCATCACACTCTATGATTAGGCGGCAAAGTTACGCATTTTTCTGCTTAAGCGTAAACAAAAAGGCGGAAAAGAATACTCTTTCCCGCCCTATTTTATATTTCTTAATTAACTAAAGCTTAAGAACATCTTAACACTTGTCCCGGACGAAGAATAGTTCTGCGGGTAATGTGGTTCAACTTGCATAAAGCATCAATAGATGTACCTGTTTTCTGTGCAATGCGGCTCAATGTATCCCCACTTCTTACCTTATGGTAACGGATAGTACCATCTGATGAAGCAAGCAAATTCACATTCTTACTATTAGTCCTGTTACGCTGGTATCTGTTATTACCTTTTCTGAACAAATAAGAATCGGCTACAATATCCTGTTTCTCAAAATCAAATAACAATGCCGGATTAATGGCCTGTCCCAAGAAACGCGTTTCAAAATGAAGATGTGACCCGGTGGAACGTCCGGTGTTTCCACCCAATCCGATAGGTTCTCCTGCTTCTACGTACTGGTTCTCATCCACAATCTGCTTTGACAAGTGACCATATACTGTTTCCAATCCATTCTCGTGACGAATCACCACATATTTTCCATATCCGCGGCGTTCATACTTCACCATACGCACCTTTCCACTGAAAGCTGCACGGATCGTATCACCTATATATACTTTTATATCCAATCCATTGTGCATACGACGACGACGGGGACCAAATTTAGAAGTTATTTTTGTGTGTTCTGTCGGCATACGGAAACCGGTCATATCAATACGGAATGTATCAGGAATAGTAACAGTATTACCATAAGCGTGTACACGCTCGTTACTCCAATTAGGGTAGAGACTATATGCAGGATAAGCTGACTTTTCCGCCTTTATCTGACGAATCAATGCAACAGAATCTACTGCTTTCAATTTTCGGTCGATAGGTGCCTGGCGTGCCAATAGATCCTGTCCTGACACATTCAGGCTAACCAGGGCGAAGGCTGCCGCTGCGACTACTTTAACACATTTCAAAATCATCCGTTTTTTTAGGTTTTTCTTTTTAATATTCGTCATTAGCATAAAGGGAACCGAACACGGCTTGCTTATACTCGAATATCTCTTCTGGTTTAAAAAATCGTTTAAGTTCCACTTCAGCGGTTTCCGGCGAATCGGAAGCATGAACTATATTCTCCTGAAAGCTCATGCTGTAATCTCCACGGATAGTACCGGGAGCCGCCAGACGTCCGTTAGTAGGACCGGTTAATGTTCTCACTACTTGGACAGCGTCCACACCTTCAAAGCAGCATACAATAACAGGACAAACCATCATTGCATCTTTCACTCGCTGAAAGAACGGCTTTGAACTCAAATGAGCGTAATGTTCGCTAAGCACTTCATCCGTCAACTGAACCATTTTCATTCCGGCTAAACGCAGGCCTTTTCTTTCAAATCTATTAATAATCTCACCCACCAAGCCCCTCTGCAGAGTGCAAGGTTTCAAAATAACCAGCGTTTTTTCCATCATAATATTGGGTTCATTTAAGGTTTATACTGTGCTTTTTCCAAAAATTCTTCCAAAGATAAAGATTTTCCTTGAGAAAGAAGGAACTTCTTTAACTCTTTTTGTATGTAAGTTATATACAATGCTTCGATAAAATGTTCAGAAACCTCTATAAATAAAGGGGAAACGCTACAAACATGTTATGCAACATATATCCTTGCTTTTAACAATGCAGTAACATAAACTAAGAGATAGCCGCCCAATTTATATTTGTTTTACGCAATGCTTGCAATTGCTGCCAAAGAATAGCATTTTCCGGACGAGTTCCTGCAGGGTCTTCATCTACAATACGATTTGCCACATCACGGACATATTGCAATAATTGACCGTCACGGGCAATATCGGCTATCTTCAAGTCAAAAGCGACACCACTCTGCTGGGTTCCCTCCAAGTCACCGGGACCGCGCAACTTCAAATCGGCTTCCGCTATCTCGAAACCATCATTGGTCTGTACCATTATTTCAAGCCGCTTGCGAGTTTCTTCGGTCAGTTTGTAAGTGGTGACCAAAATACAATAAGACTGATCAGCGCCACGTCCCACACGCCCACGCAACTGATGCAATTGTGAAAGTCCGAAACGTTCGGCGTTTTCAATGACCATCACCGAGGCATTCGGGACATTCACCCCGACCTCAATCACTGTAGTGGCCACCATAATCTGGGTTTCACCACTGACAAAACGCTGCATCTCAGCATCCTTCTCCGCCGGTTTCATCTTACCATGCACCTTGCTGACCTGGCAATCGGGAAATTCCGCACAAATCAGTTCATACCCCTCTTCCAGATTCTTGATATCCATTTTCTCACTCTCCTTTATCAAAGGATAAACAATATAGATTTGCCGCCCTTCTTCTATCTGTTTGCGAATGGAAGCATAAAGACTGGCACGGCGATTGTCAAACTGATGGATAGTCTGGATGGGTTTACGGCCCGGCGGCAATTCGTCAATAACTGATACATCAAGATCACCATACAGTGTCATAGCCAAGGTACGGGGAATAGGGGTAGCCGTCATGACCAGCACATGAGGCGGACAAACATTCTTGCTCCATAACTTGGCACGCTGAGCCACTCCGAAACGATGTTGCTCGTCTATAATCACCATTCCTAAAGAAGAAAAGCCCACAGTATCTTCCAAAACGGCATGCGTGCCTATAAGAATCTGAACATCCCCCGTCAGCAAATCCTTCAATATCTTCTCACGCTTCTTTCCTTTGACAGATCCCATTAAAAGTTCCACGCGCACATCCATGCCAAACAGGAATTTCCGAATGGTTTCATAATGTTGGGCGGCAAGAATCTCTGTAGGAGCCATCATACATGCCTGATAGCCATTATCCAGTGCGATAAGCATGGACATCAAGGCCACCAATGTTTTCCCACTTCCCACGTCACCTTGCAGCAAACGGTTCATCTGCCGTCCGCTTCCCATATCTTTTCTTATCTCCTTTATCACCCGTTTTTGCGCTCCGGTCAGTTCAAAAGGAAGATTCTGTGAATAAAAAGTATTAAAGATCTCACCCACCCGTTCAAAACGCAGGCCCCGATATTTACGCTGCCTGTCTTTACTGTAACGTAGAATATTGAGCTGCACATAGAACAGCTCTTCAAACTTCAAACGATATTGGGCCTTCCGCAGCAATTCGGGATTCTTGGGGAAATGAATATTACGGATGGCCTCATCCAAAGACATTAAATGATGCTCCTCCACTAACCGAGGGGGCAATGTTTCAGCAAGAGGTTCCTGTAGCAGGGCAAGCGCATTCTTCATCAACTTCTCCAGCCCATGAGAGTTCAAGAAACCGCGCTTCATCCTTTCCGTTGTGTTATAATAAGGCTGCAACCCCATCGTAGATAAGGTAAGTTCGCCTGAAGGGTCCATATCGGGATGAGCCACATTGATACGGCCATTGAATACGGTCGGTTTACCAAAGACAATATACTCTGTCCTGGTCTTATAATGCTCTAGCAGATATTTAATTCCTTGAAACCAGACTAAATCAATGATGCCCGTACCATCAGAAAAATGACCGACAAGTCTGCGCTGTCTTCCCTCACCCAAAGTCTCAAAACTGAGGATTTCGCCTTTCAACTGGATATAAGGCATATTTCCGTCTATTTCATGGATATAATAAAGGCGGCTGCGGTCTACATATTTATATGGAAAATAGTACAACAAATCATGCAAGGAAAAAAGATTCAATTCCTTGTTCAAGACGGTTGCACGCTGCGGGCCTACTCCTTGCAAATATTTTATGTCACGCGTAGTGATATCGAACATTTCAAATTAAGACTTCCGCTATTTTCAAATCAAAAGGGGTGGTTAATTTAATATTTTCTCTATTTCCCTGCACCAGACAGACCTCCCTGCCCATCGCCTCCACTACAGAAGCATCATCAGTAAAGGCATCCGTATATTCCTGTTGATATGCCTCTTTCAACAACTGCACTTCAAAGACCTGAGGAGTCTGAACCAGTTTATAGTCATTACGCGGAACCGTTTCACTTCCCGGCTTCGTAAGATGACGCACGGTTTCCACCACATCAATTACAGGAATAACCGCTTGCTTAGTCTGCGCTGCCTCATAACATCCGGCTATCACTTCCCGGGAAACAAAAGGACGCACGCCATCATGAACACCTACCAAGCCTTCTCCCTTCACGTATGCCAACCCATTCTTTACAGAATGGAAACGAGTTTCGCCCCCATCGGCAATATCATGACGCAAAGCAAAATGATACGTTTCACAAAGATCTTTCCAGTAAGCCTGCTGGCTCACCGGAAGAACTAATATAATATGCATAGAAGAATCAAAAGCGTAAAAAGCCTCTATGGTACGCATCAACACAGGTTTACCCCCTACAGGCAAAAACTGTTTGGGAATATCCCCTCCCATACGCAACCCTTTGCCTCCTGCAACTATAATGACATGCCTGTTCATTCTGCAATCATCATCCCTTGCTTCAATTCTGTCACCTTTTCCGCACCGACATATTTCTCGGCAATGGCAAATGAGAATGCCATAGCGGCACCGGGGCCTTTACCGGTAATAAAATTACCGTCTTTCTCTACCAAAGCGGCCGTATACTCAGCACCTTCCAGATACTTTTCGAATCCCGGATAGCAAGTTACTTTCTTACCTTTCAACAAACCACGCTTTCCATATACCAACGGAGCGGCACAGATGGCAGACAACGGACGTCCGGCTTCAGCAAATGTCATAATCAACTTGCCCAAACCTTCGTGAGCATCCAGATTTGTCGCTCCGGGCAGACCACCAGGCAATACAATCATCTCCGCATCCCCTTCTTTTACTTCTTCAAACACCATATCGGCTACTACCGGAACACCATGCGCACCGTTTACGGTCAGCACACCTGTTACGGAAACAGTCTTCACAGGCAAACCTGCACGTCTCAACACATCTACCGGGGTCAGCGCCTCCACTTCCTCGAAGCCTTCTGCCAAAAATACATAAATTGTTTTCATAAGCTACTTCAGTTTAAAGTAATATGTAATAGTACCTGTCTGGTTATTCACTCCGTCCACTTGGTTAAAGCGTGCTTTACGGGCGGCCTCTTCCGCCGCCTTCCGCAACGAAGCGTTTACTGTATTGGTACGTTTGTTGATACTGGTACTTATCACCTGTCCTGCGGGATTTACGGTAATAGTCACTACCACCCGTCCCTCATCCTGCACATTATAGACAGGCATCGGCAAACCGCCACTACCCAAAGAACGTCCGTTGAGGTCAAATGTTCCGTAACCGCCCACTCCGCCGGACTTCCCTTCCGAAGAGTTTCCCGTCGGACTACCCTCCAGACCGGAGCCTGTGGTACCGGTTCCTTTATTTCCCATTTGAGTTCCCTTGCCAAAAGCACCGGCTATCTTCTTCGCCGCCGCTTCCGCTGCCGCCCTTTCGGCAGCCGCTTTCTTCTCAGCCGCCGCTTTTTCTGCTTCAGCGCGTTTCTCGGCCTCAGTCTTCTCTTTCGGCTTCACCGCCTCCTTTTTCGGTACGTCCTTTTTAGGAGTTTCCTTCTTGGGTTTTTCTTTTTTAGGGGTTTCTTTTTTAGGTTCCTTTTTAGGGACTGCCACCGTTTCCTCTTCTGTCTGCGTGATGATTTCCTCTTTCGTTTCAACGGGAGGAACCGTTTCCGGTTCAGATACATCGGGAGCCGGAGCCTCAGGCTCATTCATTATATCTATATCCGTCAGCGTATAAGGGTCGGCATTCCCTTGAGAAAGCTCTGTATTTCCCAGCATAACAGGAACACCCCCCTCTTCCTGAACCTGCGGACGGCGGATAGCAATCACCAGCAGCAGGATAAGGAGAAGTATATGCAGTACAGCCGTACCAATCAGTCCTGTTATCTTATTTTTCTTCATGCTTACAGCTTAACGTTTCTTCTCAGGCGGACGTGTAGCCAACACCATCTTGAAGTGATTTTCATTAGCAATATTCAGTACCCTTACTATTTCGCGGTAAGGCACAGCCTCATCCGCATAAAGAGCCACATACATATCGGGTTCCTTCTCGGCACACCTTTGCAGGAATGCGGGCAGTTCTTCCAAGTCTATCGGCATTTCATCCTCATTGCCGAAAGCAGTATAGAAGTTCAGGTTCTTGTCAATGATTACCCTCGTAAGCGGCTTTGCCGAAGTCTGCTGCCTGCCTTGCGGAAGCAATACCTTGATGGCATTGGGCGACACCATGGTAGAGGTAATCATGAAGAATATCAGCAACAGGAATATGATGTCTGTCATAGACGCCATACTGAAGTTAGGTGATATTTTATGTCTTCTTTTCAGTGCCATACGCTATTACTTTTGAACGGGTTCGTTCAGTAAATCCATGAAGTCCATGGTACGCGCTTCCATTTGACTTACCACCTTGTCCACACGGGTTACCAGATAATTATAGGCAAACATAGCCGCAATACCCACAACCAGACCACCCACAGTAGTAATCATCGCTTCATAAATACCTCCTGAAAGCAACGTGATATCAATGTTGTTCCCGGCATTGGACATTTCCCAAAAAGCCTGCACCATACCGGTTACAGTACCAAGGAAACCAATCATCGGAGCACCGCCGGCAATAGTCGCCACAACAGGCAGTCCGTTCTCCAGTTTTGCCACTTCTATATTGCCGGAATTTTCGATAGCAGCCTGCACATCGGCAACAGGACGTCCCATACGGGTAATACCTTTCTCAATCATACGGGCAGAAGGAGTATTGGTGATGCGGCAATAGTTTATAGCCGACTTTATCTCACCCGTGCGGATATAATCACGAATACGTTCCATAAACAAAGGATCATCCTTCCCCGCCTTGCGGATAACCGCCATGCGTTCAAAGAAAATATAAAAACAGACGACAGACAACAATGCCAGCACAAGCATGATCCATCCACCTTTCATCGCCATATCCCAAAGATTCATCCGAGCCTCCTCTGAAACGGGAGTCAATACGGGATTACCCCCGGCAAGGGTATCCGCCAAAGCCGCCTGTGCAGCCAGTAAAGTGATATTCATCATGAACGAAGACAATTTTTATATTCTTCAATAGTTTGTTTTAATCCCATATAAAGCGCATCGCTTATCAATGCATGACCGATAGACACCTCGTCCAGCCAAGGAATATGCGTATGCATATATTTCAGATTCACCAGACTAAGGTCATGACCTGCATTCAGCCCCATTCCCAGGCTACGTGTCACCTTCGCCGCTTCTATAAAAGGAGCAATGGCCGCTTCGGGATTCCGAGGGTACATCGTAGCGTATGGTTCCGTATAAAGTTCCACCCGGTCGGCTCCCGCTTTGGCGGCATATTCTATCATCTCCTTGTCCGTACCGACAAAGATAGAGGTGCGGATACCTGCCTGGCCGAACGTATCCATCAGTTCGGTAAGGAAAGAAAGATTGGTCTTGGTATCCCATCCGGCATTAGACGTAATCTGATCGGGCGCATCGGGCACCAACGTTACTTGATGAGGTTTCACTTTCAGCACCAGATCAACGAACTCCGGTGAGGGATACCCTTCAATGTTAAACTCTGTGGTAAGCAGCGGACGAAGTTCGTACACATCGCTGCGGCGAATATGCCGTTCATCGGGACGGGGATGTACAGTGATACCTTCCGCACCAAACGCCTCACAGTCCAAGGCTACTTTCACCACGTCCGGATTGTTGCCTCCCCGGGCATTACGCAAGGTGGCTACCTTGTTTATATTTACACTTAACTTTGTCATCTTGGCAATATATTATTATCTTTGCAGTTCTGATGTGCAAAGTTAGCAGGTTTTATTAAAACCTGGTCCATTTTGACAAACAAAAGATTTATAAAATTAACTAATGAATATACGCCCAATGAAATTCGCCCTTTTCGGAAACACTTATCAAGCCAAGAAATCGGCTCATGTGGAACGTTTGCTATCCATTCTATCACAACATAACGCTGAAGTCCACATCTGCCGGGAGTTCTACGAGTTTCTGACGGACGACCTCAAGATAAGCATCCGTCACGCCGGTGTTTTCGATGGAAATAATTTTGAAGCCGACATGATACTAAGTATCGGAGGCGACGGCACTTTCCTGAAAGCCGCCAGCCGTGTGGGTTCACGCAACATTCCCATACTAGGTATCAACACCGGACGATTAGGTTTTCTGGCTGATGTCTCTCCTGAAGAGATGGAAGACACATTCAATGACATCTACAATGGAAACTACCGGATAGAAGACCGCAGCGTATTGCAAGTATCCTGCAAAGAACAGGAACTGAAAGGTTACCCTTTCGGTCTGAATGAGATAGCGGTACTGAAGCGTGACAGTTCTTCCATGATTTCCATCCACACAGCCATCAATGGAGCCTATCTCACCACCTACCAGGCGGACGGGCTGGTCATCGCCACTCCTACCGGTTCTACAGCCTATTCGCTGAGCATCGGGGGACCTGTCATCGTGCCACACAGCAACACCATCGCCATCACTCCGGTAGCACCGCATAGCCTGAATGTACGCCCCATTGTCATCAACGACGACTGGGAAATCACATTGGATATAGAGAGCCGCAGCCACAATTTCCTGATTGCCATCGACGGACGTAGCGAAACTTGCCGTGAAGGAAGCCGGCTCACTATCCGCAAAGCCGACTATAAAATAAATGTAGTAAAACGAAACAGCCATATCTTTTTCAACACACTCCGCAATAAAATGATGTGGGGAGCCGATGGTAGAGGATGACATTACAATCCATCCTCAAAATAGTTTAAATAGTGGTTATCAAGGTTATACAAAACCTTTTTATATCTAACAAATTTCTTTTTTCAAATACTATGATTATATTTGTGCCACAAATAAAAAAATCAGACCATACGATAGATCGGTAAAACGCACAAAAACATTACACGGCATATGAAAGGCACAATACAAAAATGGAAACTCGTGATACTTCTGGATGCATTACTGTTCTTAAGTAACATGACCTTTGCTAAAGACACAATCAATCAATATACAGAGGGAAACCCTATAGACACAACAGCGGTTTCCATTTCAGACAAAACCAACTTCCCCGACCGGCTTTATGTAGATTCCCTGTCATTGAAACGTCATTTTATCCACCGTATCGGCATTGAGGCACGTCCCGGATATATTTTCCCCACCAGTTCCTTTTTCAGAGGAGAAAATCTGAATTGGAAACCCATAGAGAATTCCCTGTCGCTTCACTTGAAGTACTCATTCCAGTTTCATCCGAACACCTATAACGACCGTATTTACAGAGGGGCCTACCAAGGTATTGGCGTGGGCTACTACAATATGTATGAGAAGCCGCAATTGGGCAACCCGCTTACTGTCTATTTATTTCAAGGAGCGCGTATCGCCCGTTTCAACCAACGATTGTCATTAAACTATGAATGGAATTTCGGCGCTTCATTTGGCTGGAAACCATACCACAGCGATTTGAATCCATATAATAAAGTGATAGGTTCGAAAGTAAACGCCTATCTGAATACAAACTTCTATTTCAACTGGATGCTTTCTCCCAAATTTGATTTCACAACAGGTGTGGCAGTAACGCATTTCTCTAACGGTAATACCAAATTCCCGAATGCGGGACTCAATTCCATCGGACTAAAGGTAGGATTGGTTTACAATATCAATAGAAAAGAAGAATGTTTTGCAAAGCCCTTGTATCAATCACCCGTACCTAAATTTCCCCGTCATATCAGTTATGACCTGGTATTGTTCGGTTCATGGCGCAGAAAAGGAGTAACGATTGGAGAGGGGCAAATGGTTGCTTCTCCTGAAACTTATCCGGTACTGGGATTTAATTTCGCGCCAATGTATAATTTCGGGTATAAATTCCGTGCGGGTATTTCATTAGACGGGGTTTATGACGGCAGTGCGAATGTGTATAGCCCGGACGGATACGGCGATGAGCTCCTCAAGCCGTCTGCCGGCAAACAACTGGCACTGGGAGTTTCGGGACGTGCCGAGTACGTGATGCCTTACTTCACAGTAGGAATAGGATTGGGTACAAATGTGATTCATGCAGGCGGAGATTTAAAATCTTTCTACCAGATATTGGCACTGAAGATAGAAGTTACGCGCAACTCATTCCTTCATATCGGATATAATTTACAGGATTTCCATGATCCCAACTATCTGATGCTGGGCTTCGGATTCAGGTTCAATAATAAGTATCCTACTTTTCACAGACGGTAAATGCTACGTCTAATTTACACAGACACATTCTACAAAATATACTAAAATTATCGGAATATATATCGCAAACAAGTTACATGTTTGTGGAATGAATGATACAATCATATTTGTTTACCATTAAAACCGAATCTGTTTATCCCAAAGCTAGACCTTTTTGGGGGAACTTCGGCATTTTTACCGGACAGCTATAAAATCAAACAAGATATTCCTATACCAAGAATCTGCAAATCCTGCTACAAGATTCCGAAAAACTTGCTACAAGAATTGCGACATCTTGCGACAAGTTTTCAAAGTCTTTCCACCTTCTTTTTGATATGCGTATCCATCTTTTGAAGAGAAATACCCCTCTCTTGAAGAATGCCCCCAAAAATCCTTCAGAAGTTTCAGCCTCTCCGCAAACGTCCTGTTCATCGGCATTCCGGCTGACAGATTGATGCACCGAGATCCTTCAACCGCGTAGTTCTTTCTTTCAGCCGTAGTCAATAAATGTATAAAGGTAAATCCGAATACCGATAGAAAACCAACCAATACGACATCGCTTACCCTGTCACGCTGAAAGATCTTTGTAAGCGTCTCCGCGATTCTATCTTGTCGCCCTTTTTTCATTCTTATATTTTTGCCATATATAAAAATGAGGCATTATGGATTTAGCAGAAAATCGATTTGGAAAAACCTGGAAACATTTCCTTGAAGTATTGAAAGTAGACTACAATTGTTCTTTAGCCGATGTTTGCCGTGATCAGCATACCACTCTTGGAGGTATGAGTTCCTGGATGTCCAGACGGGGTTATAGCGTTAAACAAGCCAAGGCGGATGTGGTCCGTGATTATTATGGCGGCGTTGAACCCTCCCGACCGACAACTTCCTCTCCTTCGTTCACTCAAATAGCCCCCGTCATGTTGTCGGAAGAAGAGTTTAGTCTTTCCGGGATCACAATCACCTTTAACAGCGGAACGACCATTTCGGTCAAACGGGCCACTCCCGGGGGTATTATTAAAATGTTACGCGATTACGAAAGAAAGGAGGGGGATCCATGTATTCTCTAACATCAGCCAATCGCTACTATCTGTACCAGGGCTTTGTCCGTATGAACCTTGGCATTGACGGTTTATTCAAAATCATACGCTCTCAAATGAAGGAGCTGTCCCCCATTTCCGGAGATATATTTTTATTCTTTGGCAAAAACCGGCAGAGTGTAAAAATACTGCGTTGGGATGGTGATGGCTTTCTCCTGTACTACAAGCGTCTGGAAGGTGGAAGTTTTGAGTTGCCGACATTTAACCCCCATACAGGCAATTATGAGATCTCTTATCAGGTTTTGTCTTTTATCTTAAATGGAGTGTCATTGAAGTCTGTACGGTTGCGAAAACGTTTTAGGATTTAATGTAATATACTGTATATTAACTGTTTGATTTTAAATTACCATCCGATTATTTTGGCCGACTCATTGATTTTTTGTATCTTTACGCCATGAAAAAGGATGAGGTCATAGAGTTATTGAAGGAGCAAATCAAGGAGTTGCGGGATGATAACAACAGACTCCTGGACCAGATAGATGATTTGATAAAGGAGGTTTCTTCCCTTAAAGAGGCACTCCTTCAAAAAGGCGAATCTCTTGGCAAGCAACAGCGTCTTACCAAGGGGATCGCCAAACTTGTATCAAACACATCCGAACAGCAACAACCCCCTCAACCTGCATTGCCGGAGGAAGAGCGGCAGAAGAGAGAAGCAGAAAAAGCAGATAAGCGTAAAGCCAGAAAGAACAATGGGGCCAAACGTGACATGCATTATGAGATGGAGCAGGAGGAACATGACGTTTATCCCGACGATCCTGATTTTGACATCAATAAAGCCCGGCTGGTTACCACCGCTCCCAGAATATGTGTCCGCTATGAATGTGTACCCATGCGCTTCATCAAGCACGTCTACAAGATACACACCTACGCGCAAGACGGTTGTCTCTTTGAGGGAAAAACACCGGTCTCGGCTTTCTTGAATTCCAGCTATGACGGCTCATTCATTGCCGGGCTGATGGAATTGCGTTATATACAATCGCTACCGGTTGAAAGAATCATCAACTACTTCGAAAGTCATGGCTTTACGCTGAAGAAACCTACGGCTCATAAGTTGATGGAAAAAGCCTCAAGCCTCTTTGAAAATCTTTATAAGTGTATCCGGCAGACAGCTTTGAGTGATCCTTATAAGGCAGCCGACGAAACCTATTACAAAATACTCGTCCCGGAAAAGAACAGCAAGGGAAAAGGAGTCCGCAAGGGATACCTCTGGGTGGTTGTGGGCATAAACACCAGGATGATATACCTGCTCTATGATGACGGCTCCCGCTCTGAAAAAGTTATTCTTAACGAATTAGGCGGTTGCAAAGGTATCATACAAAGCGACGGATACTCACCTTACCGGAAACTCGAAAGCGATGCTTATCCCCATATCACACGCATTCCGTGCCTGCAACATATAAAACGGAAATTTATAGATTGCGGTGAGGATGACCCGGATGCAAAAAGAATCGTGGAGATGATAAACACACTTTATCAAAATGAACATAAGCATAAGATCGGGGTTGACGGATGGACGGTAGAACAGAATCTTGTCCATCGGAAAAAGTATGCGCCGGACATACTCGGAGAAATAAAAGATGTGCTTGATGATATAGAAGAACGGGGAGATTTGTTGCCTAAGAGCGAACTGAAGGAAGCTATCACCTATCTTCGCAATGAGTGGAATGCCGTGGTGGACATCTTTAATTATGGTGACACTTACCTGGACAACAATATAGTTGAACGGATGAACCGCTACATATCCTTATCAAGAAAAAACTCATTGTTCTTCGGCAGCCATAAGGGAGCCGAACGGGGCGCCATACTCTACACGATAGCACTTACTTGTAGGATGAATAAAGTGAATCTGTTTGAGTATCTCACGGATATCATAAACAGAACTGCCGAATGGCAACCGAATACACCACTGGAAAAATACAGGCAACTGCTTCCCGACAGATGGGAAAAGGCTAATGACTAAAAAGGGATCATTAGACTTTTTACTTTTAATATACTATATAGAATCGCGGAGACGCTTACAGATCTTTTTCGGCTGAAGGATTTTATCGTGTATATCCTTCAGCCGAAAAGCCGATGAACAGGACGTTTGCGGAGAAGCTGAAACTTCTGAAAGAAAAACAAGGTATTTTGCCATGTTATGCAATACGAGTAGAAAAGCATCAAAAACATCCTGTTGTTTTTGAAAAAGCTCCTGTTCTTTTTTAAAAAGCTCTTGATCTTTTAAAAAAACGTCCTTGTCTTTGATATGGAATTTCCGGTGTAATCGTACAGTTATAACATTAATACAAAATCCCATCAAAAACACCGGTCCGATTCTCATAAGCAATAAGTAAAAACAGTATTCAATATGGAGACAAAAATCATATTTTTCCCTCACTTATGCCTGTAACGCCTCTGTCCCTAAAACACATCAGACATAGCGCATCAGTCATTCCCCAACGGGACAGCCGAGAAACTCTTATATTCCCTGGTCTGCCCCATCACAACCACAGGATTCTCAAAGGTTTCATATATGCTCAATACTGAAGAACTGATCCTGTCAATCTGCCAGTAGCAGTAATCCAGAAGAAGATATCTGTTATTGGGAGTGATAAAATCATATCGGAAATAATGTACATGCTCTTCCACTTCCTCGCCATCACACGTCGTCCGTGATTTACAGGAAGCCTTACCATTCAGCCCGAACTCATAATGTTCACAGACTTCCGCATCCCTGCCATCCTCAGTACGTATCTGAAATGTTCTCTCCCATGCATAACCGGTCAGATTGGTAACAATGGTATTGCTATCCTCCCCGTAATGTTCATCAATACAACCTGCAAGAAACAGTACACATATAACTGTCGAGCCCAATAATCCAATTAATGTTTTTTTCATAGTCCGTCACTTTTTTATTTTATTGTCATCTGTAATGGAGTACAATCCTTATATTGGTCCCATCACCTGCACCTTGCTCCTTCCGCTTCCGGTCTTCACCACCTGCACCTGCGCAGGGATACGTTCCATCATCTCCGCCACATGGGAAATCACCCCTATCTTACGCCCTTGCATCTGCAACCGCTCCAAAGCATCCATCGCAATGCGCAGAGTGTCCATATCCAGCGATCCGAAACCTTCGTCAATAAACAACGACTCCACATTCATCCGGTTGGAGGACAAGGAAGACAAGCCCAATGCCAAAGCGAGAGATACCAAGAAAGATTCCCCGCCCGAAAGGGAATGGACACTACGCACCTCACCCATCATATCAAGATCCACAATCTGCAAGGCCAGCGTGTCAGGAATGCGTTGCAGTTCGTAACGGGGGGCAAGGTCTTGCAAATGCCTGTTGGCATAAAGCAAAAGGACATCAAGCGTATAACCTTGGGCTATTTCCTTAAACTTGGCGCCAGTCTGGGAACCGAACAGTTCGTTCAGTTTCGCCCAATTCTCGTAGATAGAGTTTTTTTCCTCCAACTCTTTCTCGATGCCGGCTATGCGCTCCTTACCTTTTATATGGTTCTGTATCGTCACCTCTATTTGGGCCAAACGTCCGGTTTCCATTTCTTTGGCAGCAGTGCAGGCAGTCAATGTTTCAATCAGCGACTCCTTGTTTTCCATGGTATCCGGTTTCAGAGGAGCTTGCTGATGCTCCTCCCTTTTCTGCCTTCGCTCCGCAAGGATCGCCTGAAGAGTGGTTTCCTTCTCTTTCAGTGTGCCCAACGCTTGTTTCTCAGCCAGTATCCAGCTTTTGTCTTTGGAAAGCAATTGTTCCAACTCGGCATACGTTTCCTTTTGAAGCGTGAGCCACTCGTTTATTTTCAGTTCGTCTTGTTGCAAGACAGCAGTCAGACGGACTAATTCCTTTTCCAACTGTGCGGTCTGCCCTTTGTAAGATTCCGCCTGCACAGTTAAAGAATGATGCAAGTTCATGGCTTTTTCCAGTTGTTGTTCCAGTTCCTTTTGCCGTCTTGCATGGGTTGCAACCACTGTTTCGGTGGATTCACCATTCAGCAGGGAAGACCGCAGACGAGCACGTTCGTTCAATTCTGCCTGCTGTCTTTCTTCTTTTTGTTTCTTTTCTTCGTACAAACCAATGGCATTGGCTTCTTCTTTTTTCAAACTATCTCTTTGGGCTGATTTTGAGGTAAGAGCCTCTTTTATTTCGGTCTGCTCTTGCAAACGGGCATTCCATTGCCTGCCAAATTGCTGGACATAATGTTTCAATGTGCCCTGCTCCAACAAATCTTTCCAATTGGGAATAATGGATACGTATGTTTCTACTTTTTTCAGCGTATCATCAACTTGCGCCACATAATTTTCAATCAATGCGGAAAGACGGGCCATCTCCAGTTGGCGGGCATTCAGCGTGTTTTTCAGTTGTTCCGTTTCTTTAGCAACCTGTTCTTTCGCACGGTTCAGTTCCTCTTCCTGCAAGGATTGGACATTGGTCTGTTCCCTCATCGGATGATGGAAACTCCCGCAGACCGGGCATGGCTTTCCTTCCTCCAACTGCTCACGAAGCAACAGCACCTCTGCCGGCAACAGTCGGTTCAGACGCTCGGCTTCCTGTTGTACCGATTTTAACCGCTGTTCCTCCGCTTCACTCGCTTTCTTTACTTTATCCAGCAGTTGACGGTTCGATACGCTTTGCGCCCTTGCCATTTCCAGATTAGTAAGCAAGCTGGTAATCAGTTCAACGGCAGGAATCAATTGGGAATAAGCGGTATATCGTTCAAACCAGGTTTGCAAGGCGGTTTGCTTCTCCATCAACAAACTTATATCCTTCTCTGTCTTACAAACGGATTGACGCAGATTATCTTTAGCCTGCAATGCCAAAGCCGCTTCTTTCTGACTTTCCGCTAATTGCTTTCTATTTTCCACCAACTGCACATCCAATGCTCTGGCTTTATCCAATTGCGGTTCTTGCTGCGACAAATAGGTCTTAAATTCCGCCAGTTCTTTCTGAGCGGCTTCCCACTGCACGTTCGCGGAAGTCTGTAAAGCCGCATTCTGCCGGATGGCAACCTCTATTTCGCCTAACCGGGAACGACCGGCATCTATCTGCTTCCGGGCGTTACGCTGTTCCATATACACATCGCGGATATCCTGAGCCTGCTCTATACGGGCCAACAGTTCATAACGCGGACGGGCGACTTCTATTTCTTTTCTGATGCCGGAAAGTGATTCTTCCGCCTGTATGCATCCTGTATTCAAGCGTCCTTCTTCTTCCAGCCATTTCAACTTGCCGGACAACGCCTCCTCTTTCTTCTTCGAAACGGACAAGCGGACTTGTAATTCTTCCTTTTCAGCCGAAAGTTGCTGTAATTGCTCATCTGTCAGCAACTCAATGCCTTTGATACGTTCCTGCAATAATTTATATTCACTTTCCGCCCGCTTGGTGCGTTCATAAATAGAAGCAGAGATACGCGAGTAAATTTCCGTTCCGGTCAGTTTTTCCAAGATTTCGGCTTTATCAGGCTGACGAGCCTTCAGGAAGGTAGCAAAATCTCCTTGAGCCAGCAACACAGAGCGGTTGAACTGTTCGAAAGAGAGTCCGATCAGTTCACTGATGCGGGATAATAATTCGGTCTTCGTCCCTTGCTGTTCCACTCCGGAAGTAAGGTTGGTCAACGTCATTTCCACTTTTTGCAAGGAACCGCTAACCTTCCCACGCGAACGTCGCACCGTCCAGCGTGAACGGAACACCTCTCCTGTCAAAGCGACGAAATCCACTTCCGAATACCCCTCGGCAGTACCCCGGCGAAGGATGGAACGGCTATCGTTCTGTGCAATTCCTCTGTCGGCAACATCCATGACAGAGACGTTATTCTCTTTCGCCTTGTTCATACGTGGCGTACAGTCAAACAAAGCCAGACACAAAGCATCCAGCAAGGTTGATTTTCCGGCTCCGGTACTGCCCGTAATGGCGAATATACCTGCCGAACACAAAGGTTCGACGGTAAAGTCTATCATAAATTCACCTTCCAATGAAGCCAGATTCTTTCCTCTTATCGCTACTATTTTCATACTCCCGCCTCCTTGATTACACTTTCCAGCAATTGTTTCATGGTATCGGGCATCTCCGTCCCTCCATATTTCCGTTTAAAGACATCCAGTGCCATATCCAGCGGACGGATGGTTTGCAACTCCTCGTAGGAAGTGGCGACAATGCCGCTTGCCTTTTTTTGTGGAAGCATAGCGGCGATGCGTGCCAGGCGGACCGCTTTTCCTTTCAACGCTTCCTCTATCTTATACTTATAAGAAGGTTCCGGCTCGGTCATCAAAATCTTTATTTCCAGATAGGGTGACCGCAACGTGACATCCCCATCGGGCAAATCGCCGATGGCTTGCAGCACTTCTTCCAGCGGACGGGCCTGACGAGGAATACTCATCACGCCGGCTAGCGGTTCAAATGCCAATCTCTCTATGCCGGTACCCTCAGCACTTATCGTTATCATGACCACTCCCGAAGCATTGTTCCTCTCAGCAAAAGACATGGGCATAGGAGTTCCGGAATAACGCACATTCTCCCGATGGGACACACGCTGGGAGCGATGCAGATGCCCCAATGCAGTATAGGCGATAGCCTCATCAAAAGCATCGGGGGATACACATTCCAAGCCTCCGATAACGGTACGTTCCGAACGGTCGTCCTCCGAGATTTCCGAGCCGGTGGCTTGCAGATGTCCCATGGCGATAACGGGAAGTCCTTTCTCCTTCACTTCATTGAAAAGCTGCTCATAAAGCAGTTGGACTCCTTTTGAGTAATTTTCAGCCGAAGGATAATCCCCCTGACGCAGATAGGGAACGGCAAGGCAATAGGCGGTCACTTCCCCTTCTGTGTAAAGGGGGACAATGAGGTGTTGCAAGTCTATATCACCTTCCGCATTGCGGCGCACGACACCGCGAACGGTGACATTCATATTCTCCAACAGGGGATTGGGAGCCTCCAGACGGGCTGCCGAGTCATGATTTCCGGCAATGATGATAATTTGCAAAGAAGGGTTCTCGGACGTAACTTCTCTTAGAAAACGATAATACATTCGTTGTGATTCCGCCGAAGGATTCGGGCTATCGAATACATCACCTGCTATCAACAATACATCTATTTCATGCTGTCTTATCTGCTGTTTCAGCCATTCCAAAAAATGGAGATGCTCTTCCCGCCGGTCGTATTCATAAAAAGTCTGGCCCAGATGCCAGTCTGCTGTATGGAGAATTTTCATTAGCTGTTCGGTTTGTTTCCTGCAAAAATAGGAAAACTAAATGAAAAAAGGTATTTCTTTTAGGTACAACCTCTAAATGAAAACTATTTTTCATGCAGAAAACAAGCAGACATGCCACCTTTTCGCTATCTTTGCCATACGAGATAAATAATAAGAAGAAAGGAGAACGTCATGAGTACAATCACATTGGAATCAATACAAAACGAACTGATTCGGGAAATCCTGGACATCAAGAATGTAAAGGTGTTGGAGTCTGTAAGGAAGACTCTTGTTCATGCTAAAAAGGAAATGGAATCTGTTTCTACCATGGTGGCAGAGGATGAAGAACCCTACATGACCAAAAGTGAAATAATGGACGGGCTGTCCGAGGCTTGCAAAGACATCAAACTGATGCGTGAAGGAAAGCTGAAAGGCCGTCCCATAGAAGAATTGCTCAATGAACTATAAAATCAAAGTATATCGCCACTTCGAAAAAGAAGTTAAGAAACTTTCCAAGCGATATAAATCATTGAAGCAAGACTTGACAATTTTAGCCGCAGAACTCATGCAGAACCCTGACATGGGTACTGATTTAGGCAATGGCCTACACAAAGTACGCATGAGTATAGCATCAAAAGGAAAAGGGAAAAGAGGTGGAGCAAGAGTGATCACTCTCATCGCCACTCTATCCAAAGAAGAAAAAGAGATTGGCTTACATTTCATTTATGATAAATCAGAGCGTGAGAATATCACTGATAAAGAGTTACAAGCGGTCTTGAAAGACAACGGAATTATCTGAAAAGACGAACCGGTCATGCCAACTGAGGCATGGCCGGTTCGTATATCTATCATCATTCAGCCACCAGCCGCACCTCATAAATATGCGGAGTCACTTTCTCATTTCCTTTACCGATCTTTATCTCCAGTTGCTCATTGGATTGCATAGATGCAGGTACATCAAATATCCCAACCGATACATCCGAAACCGGTTTACCAGCCAATCGTCCTACTTCCTGCCCGTTTATCCATACTTTTGCATCCTTACGAATCTCGGGACGGAACCGGATACGCACTTTATTGACCTGCTTTCCGTTCGTCTTCATACGATAACTGAACCAACCGGCCGCCTCACGCCAGTGAATCCCTTCATCATCCCCCGTACGGGAATTCTCCATCCGGATGAAATGGTCGCTTTCCGGTTGTTGTTCCCCACAAATCACTTTATCGGCGGTCATACCATCCAATGCGGCACGCTCCTTTTCCTCTTTTGCCAACTGTTCCTGCCTTGCCTGCAACTCCTGTACGGACAGCACAGGCCAATAGACCATATACCGGCACTCGTATAAACGGAAAAACGGTTCCACAGTCATACCCTCATAGCGTTCGGGATAAACTCCGGACAATGTAAATGTCAACGGCTTACCTTCCACTTTTTTCAGATGAGAAAGAAGATTGTTCTTATCCCCCACAATGACAGGCATCGTTTGTAAAGGCAGGCGCGGTCCGGCAGCAATGTGTCCGCCACGACTGTCATCGGCAAACATGCCATCCTGATTTTGCTTGCCCAACCGGGCGGCCAGCACAATCGGTCCGTATAAGATGGAATAGTTGGCAGAACCATCCGGCAGTGCAATGGCACGCAAATGCATCGGCAGTTCCAGCCTTACTTTGTCACCTTTTGACCAAGTACGGTTCAGGCTAACATATCCCTCTTTGACCGTTACGTTCTGCCGTTTACCATTAACAGACAAGCGTAATGCTTCCGGCTTCGTCCATTCGGGAATACGGAAAAGAAGGGTAAATTCTTTCTTTCCCTTTTCCGGAGAAATAACAAGAGTACTCCCCTCCTCATCGGGAAAAGCCGTCTGTTGCTCAATTTGGGTATCTCCCCAGCGCAAGGTAGACGGAATGAAAAGATTGACATACAGATTATTATCCTTGTGTCCATAAATCATTTCACCATAACGGGCATGATTTTCCATCCCCGATCCCACACAACACCAGAAACTGGTCTGAGGCTGCGAATAGACCCTGTAATGACCGGCACGCATCGGGGTAAAATAAACAAATCCGCCTTGCACAGGATCTTGCGTGGAAAGGATATGGTTATAAAGCGCCCGTTCGTAATAATCCATAAAATGAACGTCCGCACTCGTTTCATACAGCATTTTTGTAAGGCGGAGCATATTGTAGGTGTTACAAGTCTCAGGCCCCTGCTCGCTGGTGAGCATACTGCTGAAATCATCAGCCGGATGAAAATGCTCACGCACACTGTTACCTCCGATGGTGATGCTTCGATGGTTTACCACTGTTTCCCAGAAATAGCGGGCGGCCTCGCTCCAATCTCGGTTGCCTTCCAAATCGGCAATACGTTTGAAACCTATCACTTTCGGTATTTGGGTATTGGCGTGCATACCAGTCAGTTTATCCTCCTGTCTCAACAAAGGCTGCAACACGGTGTGATGAGAAAATTGATGAGCCAGTTTCAAATAGCGTTTGTCGCCGGTGATAGCGGCCACATCGGCAAATGTTTCGTTCAGCCCTCCATGTTCGCTGCGCAACATTTCCTGTATCTGTTCATCGCTCAACTTGGATACCAGACGAATCATCCAGTCCGTGAGTTTCACCAACATTTCCTTTGCCTCCCGGCTATCGGTCTGAAGAGTTGCATCACGAAGGCCGGCATATATTTTATGAATATTGTAAAGAGGAACCCAGCGGTCGTTCAATCCGAAACCGGACGCGCGAATGTTTCCTTCCTCTATTTCTTTCCACATTTTGCGCCCGTTTGGGACTCCACACAGATAACCGTCACCGGCGGCATCCTGGCAGCGTTTCAGTTCACTTATCATATAATCCAGACGCGCCTTGATCTCCTTATTTCCCGTAGCGGCATACATATAGGAAAGGGCCGATAAATAATGTCCGCCAATATGACCGTCCAGCCCTGTATTTTCCCAATTGGTATAATTTTCAGCTTTAGGAGAAAGACCAGCTTCCTTCAAATAAGGAGCTAACAGACGGTCGGGGTCTATTCCCAGCAGATAACGGATATCCATATCCTCTGCGTGTTTGAAAGGGCTGGCGGTGAGCCGCACATCCCTGACTGGAAAACTTTCTACTTTTGCAGGTAGCTGAGCATGCAAAGCTACAGAAGCTATAGCAAAAACGGAAGTGGATAAAATGGTTTTAAGTAAATTCATAATGTATTTTATCGTTTCTTTATTTATTCTGCTGGATATTCAATATGAACATTCTAAAGTTTCACCTCAATTGCCGTACCGGTATAATTCACCATCTTTCCTCCCTTCAATGGTTTATCGCCTTCTCCTGATCTATGATTTACGAGAACTACTTTGAACTTCCTCTTTTCCAACATTCCGGGATATCTTCCTTCACGGTCGCTGATGTGCAAAGTACGGTTACTATCATCCCAACGGAAAGTGATAGTAGAATAAACTCCCTTTTCATAATTGTAATTATCGTTCTCATCCTCATAAAGAATAAAAGTTGCATTAGCACCCGGATAAACACGAATCTCCAGGTCATCCCAACTTTTTTCTGTGGCATACTGCACCGCAGGCCCCCAAGGAATTATAGAACCGGCACGGATATAAACAGGCATGATATCAATAGGTACTTCACGCTGTATGGTTTGGCCACCAGCCAACTTTGCCCCAGTCCAGAAATCAAACCAGTTACTTCCCTCAGGCAAATATACATCCGTTTTCTCTATTTTCCGCATATTTTTCTGATAACCATTCTGTTTTTTATCCTGCCATGTATAGAGAGAATCAGTTACCGGACGTACTAAAAAACTACGTCCGAACATATACTCCGTATCCATATCAAGTACTTTCTTGTCTTTCGGAAAATCCATCACCAAAGGACGAATAATACTGCCTGCCTTATTTGTTACTTCCCAAGTAGTACTATATAAATAAGGTAATAAGCGATAACGCAAATGGGTATATTTCTCCAATGCATCATAAGCCCAATCACCTTTATCGCCGAACTGATAGATCTCTACAGCAACAGGACTGGAATTATGAGAACGCATGATAGGTTGGAAAGCTCCCCACTGATACCAACGGACGTGTAACTCATGATAAGCAATATTATTAACATCATTATTATATTTCCAAGCAAAAAATCCTCCCAAGTCAGTGTTCCAGTAAGGAATACCACACAAAGAATAATTCAGGCCAGCTGCCAGTTGCTTGCGCATCACTTCCCAAGTAGAAACGACATCTCCACTCCATGAATGTGAAGCATAACGCTGCTGTCCCAAGAATGAAGAACGGGTAAGTAAGAATACCCGCTTGTCGGAAGTAGTAGCACGCTGGTGCTCATAAACACCTTTATTGGACATCAAAGGAAAAGCATTGTGAACTCTTCGGAAAGAACCTAAATAAGTTTTTGTATCAAAATCTTTATCTTGAATCTCCAGATGATCGGGTTCGGTAGAATCCAACCACCAGCCGTCCATACCTAGATCAAAGATATTCTTTTTCATTTCATTCCAATAAATACTTCTTGCTACAGGATTGAACGGATCGTAAGGTTTCACTCCGGCTTTAGGCGGCCAAGTCTCAAAATGAAGCAAAGCATTCAGACTGTCCATCTTATGATACATCTCTGTCCACGGACCAAAAGAGGCCCATACAGAAATCATGATATGCGCATTCCGCTTGTGTATATAGTCAATCATTTCTTGAGGGCTTTTTATTCTTGGAGTACCATAACGTGCATCCGGATTCTCACCATTCGGAAGATATTTCATGTATTCTTTGTCGCCCATCTTATTAATATAGCGAGGATTCTGGAACTTCATGGAGTTCCAGTTAGAATCACATCCCCAATACTGCCAATCCTGAATGATTCCATCCAAAGGAACTTTCCGATCACGGTATTCATCAACCACTTCGCACAGTTCATCCGGACTCTTATAACGCTCGCGGCACTGCCAGAATCCAAGTGTCCACAGCGGATAAAGAGGAGCCTGCCCGGTCAAATCACGGACTCCGGCTATCACGCCGTCCGCATTGCTACCATAAATGAAATAATAGTCGGCACAATCGCCCACTTCAGAATCGAATGACATTTCTTGCGGATTATCCGTAAACATAGTTGGGGAATAATTGTCCCAATAAAGTCCGTAACCTTTCACTGAATGAATAAAAGGAATACAGATACTCATATTCTTGTTACGAAGAAAAAGTTTTTGATTGCGCTGATTCACTTTTCCAGTCTGTTGTTGCCCCAATCCATAAATCACTTCATCCTTATCTAATAAAAAAGCCTGCCGGACATTGTAAGAAAAAGTACCCGCATCATCAAACGGGGTGAACTGTGTTCCATAATCCTTGTCTTTTAACAACACCCTTCCGGTTGCATCATAGAAATTGATTCCACCTGTAGATGAATTTACCTCTACTTGTAATGCATCCGACTTTAAACGAATATACTCTTTATTCATTGCAAACTCCACAAAGGTCTCCTCAGGCTCTTTCATTACTACAAGGCTCTTCTTGTCATACGAACTTCCCTCCGGTGTCTTATAAACCCGGACAATGGATGGAGAATAAAATGCCACTTCAACATCCATACCTTGTACAGTAGTCTTAACTCCTTGCGATATTTTCTGATAGCTCTGTGCCTGGGAAAATAATCCCAGACAGAGGAGCAACAAAATTATTGAAATCTTTTTACTCATAATTCTTTCTAATTTAATGTAGAAAAGAAAAAACAACCTTTTCATCCTTAAAAAAACATCCAATAAATACTATTTAGAATATCCCGGATTCTGTTTCAGATTACTATTGGTCAACAATACTTTATTTGGAATAGGATACAGATTTTTGGTTTCATCACTCTTATCATGAGAGAACCAAGCTTTTGTAGTGAAGATGCCAAAACGAATCATGTCCTGACGGCGGCGTCCTTCCTGACAAAACTCCCAACCAAGCTCATCAAGGAAACGACCATATTTAATATCCGTTCCTCCATCATGTTCTGTCTTATAACTATCTCTCCGACCATAATCATATACACTTCCTCCCATCAGTTCCGCGTCTGTAACTTGCGCTTTTTCAGGTTCATTCTTGAAGGCGCGTTCACGTACCTGAGTCACCAAAGCACCTGCTCCCGATTTGCCCAAACGCATCAATGACTCCGCTTTCATCATCAATACATCCGCATATCGTAACAACGGCCAGTCATTGCTCAAACGGTTGGTTATACCGGTGGCATATTCAAATTTACCCCAACGGAACCCATCATCCACATCCGACTGATCAATAGAGGGGACATCTACCGTATAAATCAATGGTTTTCCATCAATACTACGCTTCAAGATTTCACCGGAATAGGTATATTGCTGACCTTGAATATAGTTATCCTCTAAACGTGCATCATCCTCATCAAAAGAATTAATAAACTGAGGCACTGCGCACACGCCTCCCCAAGGACGTGCAGTCAATTGGTAAGTATCTTGATTCTCAGGTGCTAAAGTGTACATATGAAAATCAAAATCATTCCATCCTGTCACATAAATTTCATCAAACGGCAATGCAAAGATAATTTCTTTAGAATTCTCATTATGCGTTACAAAAACATCCTTCTGATTATTCTCCAATGCATATTCTCCGGACTTCTCGGCATAATTAATCACGATATCACACTCGTCAATACATTTCTGCCATTGAGCAGTACCCGACCAAACTTCAGCATTCAAATACATTTTGGCCAGCAATGTATGAGCCGCCCACTTATTGAAACGTCCATAATAATAACCTCTCGGCGTTTCGGACAACAAATCCATATTCTCCGTTATTTCTTTCACAATAAAGTCAAAGACCTCTTTACGAGTAGACTGTTGCGGCAAAGAAGTATCTTTAAAATCTGTCACAATGGGCACATTACCATACAAATCAATCAAAATATAATAATATGAAGCCCTCAGTACTTTCAATTCGGCAATCAACTTTTCTTTCGTTTCTCCATCCACACTGATCACACCTTCTTCTATCTGAGATAAAATACGGTTACAGGTATTCACACCATTGTACGTACGTTCCCATCCTTGAAGCACACCGTCATCCTCGGTAGTCCAAGTATGCTGATGCCATCTTTTATAGATATAACCGTCTACCCATCCAATACCATCACGGGCAGGAAGAACATCTTGATCCGCA
This sequence comes from Phocaeicola vulgatus ATCC 8482, assembly GCF_000012825.1. Classification (GTDB taxonomy): domain Bacteria; phylum Bacteroidota; class Bacteroidia; order Bacteroidales; family Bacteroidaceae; genus Phocaeicola; species Phocaeicola vulgatus. Next base: position 684,626 of record NC_009614.1, read on the forward strand.
CACAATTCCTGTGCACGAACCACTCCGTTCCATTGCAGCAACGTTTCACGCCAAGGTATATAAGCGGCATTTACCAGATAACTGACATCTTCCTCCGTTTTCGGTACGTAATCCTCAGACACTACCTGTCCATAGCTCTCATGCAGTAAATCAGTACAAGCTGTATTTCCCAACAATGCGGCTGTCATCAGTCCCATTGTCCATAATTTTATATTTGTTTTCATCTTCAATTCCTTTTTAGTTCATTAAAATTTCACATTAACGCCGAAAGTAAATGAGCGCACACTCGGATATCTGTCACGTGTATCATACCCCGGAGTCAAACCATCTGTTGATACTTCCGGATCAATACCTTTATATCCGGTTATAGTCAAAGCATTCAATACCGAACCATAAATACGGAGTGACTTTATATATTTACCTACCTGACCGAAGCTATATCCCAAAGTGATATTGTCAATCTTCCAGTAGTCACCATCTTCTACATAATAGCTATTGAATTCCGGTTCCACTTCCGGACTCAACGTATGCTTGCCAAATACCAAGTCATTCACAGACTTCAAACGATTTTCAAAACGGCTGTTTTTTACATTCTCATAATTCATACGTCCACCATTGATTATCTGGAAACCAAACGCGCCACGCATCGTCACATTCAAGTCGAAGTTTTTATAACGAAGAGTATTGTTCCATCCCGCATACCATTTAGGAAGACCGTTACCAATAACATGCTTATCTTCGGGAGCATGAGTAAAATCTTTATAGTTCACCAACTCACCATTCCTGTCTTCGTAGATCCAACGACCTTCACTGTCCACATCTACTACTTTAAAGCCATAAAAATTACCGATGCTTTCACCTACCTGTACTCTGTGAGAATCGGCTACCTGACCGGAGTATTCCACTGTACCCGTATTAAAATAGTCATAATCCGACTTAAAGATGCTGCCAGACAAACTGATTAGCTTATTAGAGTTCAAAGAGAATGTTCCGGTAGTGCTCCATTCAAAATCTTTATTCTGAACAGGAACCACAGTTACCAACACTTCCACACCACGGTTTCTCATTGTACCCCCATTGGCCATCGTCTTATTATACAAGTTCGGAGGAGTCGGTACTCCATATTCGTATATCAAGCCATCCACATCACGGTTATAATAATCAATAGAACCGGACAAACGGCCACCCCATGAAACGAAGTCCAAACCAATATTGGTTTCTTTCTTTTCCTCCCATTTCAAATCAGGATTCGGATTGGATGCCGGAACAATGGTCTGTACCCAATTCCCATTTACAAAAGCATACGAGCCGTATTTCAACATAGCCACCCCCAGGAAAGGATCTTTAGGCTGTGAACCCGTCACACCATATCCCACACGAAGTTTCAAATCATCAAATATCTTCTGATTCTTCATAAATGCTTCTTCGGTAATTCTCCATCCTACAGATATAGATGGGAAAAGCCCCCATGCATTATCAGTACCCCATAACTGGCTGGCTCCTTCATAACGAAGAGCTCCCATCAACAAATAACGATTCTTGAACGAATAGGTAGCCCGCCCAAAAAAACCGATCAAATTTGTAGGAGTTTTCTTTGAGCCGATATTCGCTTTACCGTCTTTCAAAGCAGAACCAATGCCAATATTATGCCATCCGCCAAAATAATCATCCTGAAAACCATAGTTATCAATCCAAAGCTCTTCAAAGTCTGTTTCATTGTAGCTATAACCACCCAAGACACTAAATTTATGCGCACCGATTTCTTTGTTATATTGTGCAGTAAGTTCCATCAACTTCTCCATCTTGGTATAAGCACCTACCGAAGACCAACCAGCCAATCCATCACGCAAAGCAGAAATATGGTTCAAAGTTTCACCGTAGCCACGGTTCATATTGTCACGAATATAAGAGAATACGGCAGAAAGAGTCAAATCTTTGATAGGATTATAAACAATATTTCCATTGTAACGCAACTGCGTCTTTTTTACATTTCCTTCAGCCTCATACAACAAAGCCAACGGATTCTCGTATTCGAATTTGCTCACATTCTCATTCCATGTACCATCCTCATTTCTTACCGGATCAGTCGGGTTTCTACGAGTTGCCTGGCCATATACCCAACCTCTGAAACTACCCCCACTAGTTGTAGATTCCATCTGGTTTTTCTTACCAAACAAACCGAATTTCAACTTCAACTTATCATCAAACATACGGTGGGTTACCTCAATACGTCCTTGAAAACTTTCGAAATCCGATTTTTTCATGATCCCTTGACGAGAGGCATAGTTCAAGTTGGCAATATAATTAGTCTTTGAATTGCCACCCATCAATGACAAGTTATGAACATGGCTAACCGGTGTACGGCTAATCTCATCAATCCAATCCGTATCAGCCCCATGGTCCTGGTCAGGATAAAGGGTACGGAACTCATCTGCATTCAGCATATCCAACTTTTTGGCTATAAGAGAAGTACTGACGTAGCCATTATACTCCACCTGGTTAATATCCACTCCTTTAGCCTGTTTGGTAGTAATTAAAATCACACCATTCGTACCGCGCGTACCATAAATAGCGGCAGCAGAACCATCCTTCAGCACGTCCACGCTCTCCACATCTTCGGGAGCCACTGTACCGAGTTCTCCCGGAATTCCGTCAATCAATACCAAAGGAGCTGTATTAGCTCCACCAATGGTATTTGTACCACGAAGACGTATCTGAGTACTTCCCGTCGGGTCACCGTTAGGATTGGTAATGGCCAGACCGGCTACTTTTCCTTGAATCAGCTGTCCCACATCTTTCACGGCTCCTTTTACAAAGTTGTCGGCTTTCACACTAGCTACAGAACTGGTCACATCACCTTTACGCTGTGTACCGTAACCAATCACCACCACTTCATCCAAGGTTTTGGTATCCTCCTTTAAAACAATCTCTAATGAATTCTTTCCTGCTGTCGGGACTTCCTGAGTGACATAGCCAATATAAGAAATAACCAACACACTCTTTGCCGGAACATCCAACATAAAGTTTCCATCAAAATCGGTAATGGTTCCCATGGTATTATTGCCTTTTACAACAACACTGGCTCCTATGACAGGCTCGCCGGAAGAATCTTTCACCTTACCCGTCACTTTTTGCTGGGCTAAGGCCGTTAATGAAAAGCTTAACAGAGTAAGCAACAAAAACAAATGTTTCATTCTATTTAAATTTAAAGTTATACATACCTTTACTGCGGGAATGAATGAAGAAGATGTGTTTTTCTCCCCGTAAAAGGTTGTGGCAAAAGAATGAAATAGGAAATAGAAATACAGGTGAAGAACCATGCTAACAGGGGATACAAATAGCTCTAGCTATAACTTGACGCATTTGTACCCCCTATTTGCAACAATTAAAGGACAGGAAGATGTTTATTCTTCGTGTTGTGATTTCTGGAACTCACTGGGAGTCATTCCAAATTCCTCCTTAAAGCAAGTGGTGAAATACTTCCGATTAAAATACCCCAACGTAGCGGCAACCTCTGTTACACTTTTGTCTTTATCTTCCAACATGTGTCTGGCATGCTTCATCTTGATGTTCCGGATAAAATCCAATGGAGTTCGGCCTGTTATGGCTTTCAATTTACGGGTCAAAGTAGAACGGGACATATTCATGGCATCAGCTAGAGCTGTCACATCAAAATCAGGCTCAGTAAGGTTATCTTCCACGGCTTTTACCGCTTTCTCCAATAGAAGTTTGTCCAGTTGTACAAACTCAGGTTCAGGCAAATTCACCTTACTATCCAAATAAATACGCATTTTAATCATCTCCTTGCTGTCCGCCCACATTTCATTATTCTTACGGTCCACGCGTTTCAGATAAAGATACAGACTATAACCGGATACACCCATCACTATCAATACATAGAACAAATACGCCCACCAAGTTTCATAAAAAGCAGGAAGGCGTCGGATAGTCAGTTCAGTTACCTCTTTACTCCAAAGACCATTTTCATCCGTCGCTTTCACCTGAAAAGTATAAGTGCCCTTACTCAGATGATTATAAAAAGCCGAGTTTTTTCCACCTTCCACATATACCCACGCTTTGTCCACTCCTATCAACCGATAAGCATAGCGTATTTTTGAAGCATAACGGTGGTTAAGAGAAGAAAAACTAATTTCCAAATTCTGATCATCGGGATGCAATTCTATCCGGTTAATGGAATTGCTACTCTTTCTATCTCCGAATATCAATGATTCTCCTTGCAACTTTATATCAGTTATCTTGGTCTTCACTGCACTAGCCTTTCTTTCCAACCCGTTTGATGGAGTAACCATGCAAATACCCGGAATGCCGCCCCAATAAATATTGCCATCTTTTGCTTGACAAACAGCAGTGGGAAGAAAGCGATGCAACAAGATAGAACCATCCGTGGTAAGATAGGTGCGGAACGAACCGTTACGAGGATTAAATTCTATCAGTTTCTGGTTTGTATCAATCCAAATATGATTATATGCATCAGCCACTATTTGATTCACCTGATTACCGTTCATACCGCAAGCCTCATTATAACTGACCAACTTATTCTCTGAAGGATCATAAGAATAGACTCCTCCGTCACAAGTTCCCAACCACAAAATCCAATCGGGAGCAATAGACAGACAAGAGAAATTCTTGTCCAATTTGAAAGAACGAAGTTTTTCATCCGCCGTTGTCTGAAACAAACCGTTGTCTTGAGTACAAATCCATATCAACCCTTCCTTATTCTCCACGATTCCCATCACATGCCCCACATCGGGATAAACCTGTTTAATTCTTTTCTGACGGACATCATAACTGCAAAGTCCTTTGTTCAAGCCTATCCACAAGATTCCGTGCGAGTCTTCATACAATTTGGTCACCGTAGCGTTCGATTCCACCTGCCCGTTCAAATCAATAAGATCCACCAGATACATCTCCATACCCTTACGGATCATACCATAAACCAATCTATTCAAATCTTTTGCCACCCAAATACCGTTATTAATACGTGCTCGAGTCATCTCTCGTCCGTTATCCAAAGACAACGAAACAAGCTCGGGAAAATCCGAATAGATTTTCACTTTATCCTGCTTCAAGTCATATAACACCAACCCGGTTCTTTCTTGCATCATCCACATCATACCGTCTCCGTCATCACACAAAGCCATTACAGCCGGACTGCGGTTTACTCTGTCCGCCAAAGCGGGCAAGGCATAATCCTTGGTCATATTATCCATCAGATGTACAATGAAACTAGGACGGTCAAAGGCCGACACCCATAGACATCCCCTCCCTTTCAGAACTTCTACCAACATATGATTAACAGGCAGAAGCCCTGTCTGGAATTTCAATTGTTTTAACGTCTTATCCGGTTGTATTTGTAAGGACATGAAATCGTGCCCGGTGGTTAACCAGATATACCCCAGTTTATCATCCTGTACCAGACTAAGGATGACCCCATCCTCCTCACCGGCAGCATTGACCGGTATTTCAGAATATACAAACATAGAATCTTCAGGAGCCGAAGGGTCAAAACGCACCACACCATCCCCCCAGGTTGCCAACCAGAAGTATTCCTGTTCATTATCCTGAACCATCACCGTAGGATTTTGTCTTCTCATCTTATCAGGATAAGGAACGAACTCGTCTTTTTCTTTGTCCCAATGATATACCCGGCCATTCCACACAGAAATAATAATCTCATGGTTGCGGCTCTCACAAAATCCGGAAATAGTAGTTCTTCCGTACTTATTCCGGAGGGGATACTCTTTGACCAACTGTCCGTTGATGTCATATTTGGCCAATATAGAACGATAGCTCAGCCACATATAGCCGTCACTGGTAGCATATAGATACATCACCGGAATATTCTTCAAACGCTCCCGGTCCATAGGATGTACACTGTAGTCCGATTTATCAAGAATATACACCCCTTTGTCTGTACCGAACCATATATTCCCCTTCTTATCCTCAGCGATACACTCCACCAAATTGTCCTCTAATAATCCCGGAGTTTCAATGTCCGAACGAAACACTTTCACATGATAACCGTCATCACGACATAATCCGTTCACCGTGCCATACCACATATATCCTTCGCTGTCTCTGAATACGCGATGAATGGCATTTACCGGCAGCTGGTCAATGGTAGGGATATCTGTAATAGTTATGTTCTGAGAACACACCAAGAAGGAGAGAAAAGATAGTATAAAGGTCAATATATATTTCATTGTGCTTTCGGTTAGAATCATAGACTGCCACAAAGTTATAAAAAAGAAACCGGATACTCTAGCAAATTTTAAAATTTGCTAAAGTATCCGATAATTGCTCCACTCGCAGGTTTCCTTCTTTTGAAGCTTCCTCCTTACATCTGTGTCTTTAATTCTTTTCGGTAGCTTCTTCAGCAGTCTGTGTTTCCACCCCTACGGGAAAAGTATATCAATAACCGAAACCGGTTGCTTTTACATACACCTTATAATCTTTAATCATGCCGGGAGCTCCCTGTTCCGCACGTGGCAGAATACGGAAACCGGTCACGTTATATTCTTTGCCGAGATCTATCACCACCTGATGAGGATAAGCCGTATTATCTACCGTCTGCCAGAAAGTACTTTCTTGCAGGTCATAAATCTTGTCGGCTGTGCGGTTACCGCTACGGGTTTCCTCGCTGTCGGCATAAACAATCTTCCAGTTTTCACGAGAGATTTTCTGTCCTTTCTCATCCAACACATCAAACTCCGCAATGGCGGCAATGTTGGTATTATCAAAAGAAGACAGCCCTTCCAGACAGAAGTAACGTCCTTTCGTAACAGGAACTTTCACTTCTTGCCAACCGTTACCTGGTTTGAAAGTACCGGCAGATACCGGTGTTTCCTTCTCCAGTTTGATGGTCTGCCCCTGTTTACGATGCGTTTCAGGAACAGCCACACGAAGCATATCCAGGATAGGTTTGTTCAATCCGACAATGGTTGCCTCTTTCGGGCCTTTCAAGTCAAGAACGATGATTTCATTCACTCCTTTTTTCAGCCAACAACCCGGCATGAACAGGGTTTGTTGAGGACCGATTTCCCAGAAACGTCCCATGGCATGACCGTTCACCCATACCATACCTTTTCCCCAAGACTCCATGTTCAGGAATGTATCAGCCACCTTATCCAAGGTAAAAGTAGCGCGATAGTAGGCCGGAACACTTTCATCATTTTTCTCTATGCCACAGGCGGCAGACGAGTTCATATCCTGAAAGTTCCGGGAAGATACAAATTCATAATCTACGGGAAGATTATAAACAGTCCAGCCTTTCAACGTTTCAGCATTCTTACCGTTCACCAGTTCCACTTTCTCGGTAATTCCCTTGCGGTCGTGAATGGACTTGTCAAAGTTCACACGCCCCATGGCTTCCACCAATAAATCAAGCTGTGTACCGGCTTTTAATGCAGGCAGTGTAAGTTCCTGTTCTCCACCACGGCGATCCAGACGCCCCAACAGTTTCCCGTCGGCAAAAACCTGTGTCCAGTCATGCTGTTCGGTGATTTTCAGAACGGTTCCCGCTTTCACATCTTCCGGCAAATGGGTACGGTACAGGATACTTCCCCAGCCTTGGTCAAATTTCTCCATCGGCTGGATTTCCTCTGTCTGCTTCGGTTCGGACAGATTGTCAACCAACGGAGCTATTTGAGTGAATTTAATGGCAGGGATTTCCATAACCGGTAAAGCTTCAGGAACTTTAGGCAATGTCTGTCCTTCGTCCAAGTAGTCCTTCAACATATCACGTAAAGCAAAATACTTGTCGGTGGTCCAGCCTGCTTCGCTGATAGGAGCGTCATAGTCATAGCTGCTGCACATAGCCGAGTAAGCCGGATTATTGGCACCACCCCACCAGCCAAAGGTCGTTCCTCCGTGGGTCATGTACAAACTGAAAGAAATACCTTTGTCCATCATCTCTTTCAGGCCATCCACCATGATTTGTCCGTCACGGGTTTCGTGCTTGCGCCCCCAGTGATCAAACCATCCGCTCCAGAACTCGCTGCACATCAACGGAGCGTCGGGACGTACTTCTTTCAGTTTGGCAAACTGCTTGTCGATATCAGCTCCCGTACCAAAATTTATAGTCCAAAGCAAATCATCCAAACCATTATTCAGGAAATTAGAACTCCAGTCACATTGGAACAAAGGCACTTCAGTAAAGCCTGCGGCACGTACCGTATCACGGATGGCAGACACATAGGGCTTGTCCGTGCCATACGAACCATATTCGTTTTCCACCTGCACCATGATGATGTTACCACCACGGGTAATCTGCAAATCCTGCAACTGCTTGCCCACTTCATGCATAAAGGCTCCCACGTGCTGCATATAGAAAGGATCGAGAGTACGAAGCTGCACGCTGTCGTTCTTCAGCAGCCACCAAGGCAGCCCACCCATTTCCCATTCCGCACATACATACGGACCGGGACGCACAATGACGTACATACCATGCTTCTGAGCCAATTTACAGAAAGCTGCAATATCTTTATTACCTGTAAAATCATACTTACCGGGAGTTTCCTCATGCAAATTCCAAAAGACATACAGACAAAGCGTATTCATGCCCAATGCTTTACACATTTCAATACGATGTTCCCAGTATTCACGGGGAATACGCGGATAATGCACCTCTGCCGCTTTGACCACGAACGGTTTCCCATTCAGCAGAAAGGTATTCTTACCCGCTTCGAATGTCCCGGGCTTATTGCCGGCACATCCTGCCAGCAGCAGGACCGCCAGCAACAAAGTCAGTAATTTCTTCATGTTTATTTATCTATTGTTATTTTTCATTCTTGTTTATCCGGATTACCGTAAATGAATAAGCCGGCAATTCATACCCGAATTTCTCGCTTACCTCCATTGTACCGGATACAGGACGAACCTGTTGGTCTGTCGGTTTTCCTGCCAAAACCGTCTTTACGGCAGTGGTGTTCATTCCTTCCAAAGACGGGAGCTCCACTTGCGCATTCACCGCTACCGGCAGCAGATTCACCAGTTTCACGATCATATCTCCTGTCTTTCCGTCGCGGACTACCGACACACCTATCCGTTTCTTCACCGCATCTTGTACATTATCCAAAGTCACGGAAGAAGCGATGTATTCACTGCCCGCATTTTGTCCGTACATCTGCTGCGCATAGTAACCTACGGTGGGTTTTACCTCCGTATTATTGAAATAAATCAAATCCGGATTCCACTGGGTATGTCCCTCCTTAGCCAGTAACGGAGCGTAAGAAGTCATGGTCACCACATCGGCATTACGCTCCACGGAAGTCAGGTACAAGGCCTCGGCCAAAGCTGTTTCTATATTGTTGGGACGTCCCGGCAAATGAGCCGCATACTCTCCCAAATACACTTTCGCCTTGTTACGGTCATAACGGTCATAGAAATCCTGATTGTTGATAAACCATCCCGGGGTGTTATAATAATGTTCATCCACCATCGGAATACCCATCTTAGTGGCGAATTTCCAGCCTTCCTCATAATCACTGCCCTCATAGAACGGGCCTACCGTTCCGATAACGGTCACTTCGGGATATTTCTCCTTCACCGCATTGAAAATCATGGTGAAACGTTCTTCAAAGATATCGGTAATCAAATCCTCGTTACCAATACCGATGTACTTCAGATTGAAAGGTTTGGGATGTCCGGCTTGCGCACGCTTCTTTCCCCACACGGTCTTCTTCGCATCTCCATTCGCATATTCTATCAAATCCAGTACATCCTGCACGTACTGCGGCATTTCCTCCATCGGGATTCCGCCTTGCTGACCGCCGCAACCCAGTTCGCCTACCGAGTGATGACTGCAAGTACCCGAATTCTGACAAGGCACTCCGGCTGCCACTACAGGAACAGGTTCGGCCCCCATATCCTCGCAGAACAAAAAATATTCATGATATCCCAGACCGCGGGTCTGATGATACCCCCACAAATTGCGCAGAGGCTTGCGTTCCTCCAACGCTCCTATAGAGCCTTTCCAATCATAAATATTGTCCACACCATCTCCGTGAGCCACACATCCGCCGGGGAAACGGACAAAACGGGGATGAAGGTCCGCCAAAGTCTGTGTCAAATCGGCGCGCAGCCCGTTCTTCCTGCCTTTAAATGTATTCTGTGGGAAAAGAGAAACCATATCCAAGGCATACTTCCCAGCCATCTGCGGACAAACGGACAACACGGCATCCGCAGCATCCGCCGTTGCCGTCAGTACAGCCTTTTGTTTTTTCCACTCTGTAGATGAAACCCGAATAGCAGCCTGCGCAATTTCCTTGCCATCTTTGGTAGTCAGCCTCACAAGCACTTTTCCACCTTTCGTATCATCCAGCACTTTGGAAAACACAGAGAAGTCATACTTCTCACCTTTTTTCACGGCAATACCGTCAAAACCGTTATTCACCAAGGCAGCACCCGGGCGGTGTACCTCTAACACTGCATAGTGAGCATTGTTAGCATGGATGGGACTGTCCTCACTGACAGACAGTTCCGCATCAGTACCCTGTATACTCCACGCATACGTGCTGTTCCAGTTCTTATCTCTTGCACCGTCTTTGGCAGAATATTCAAAATCACGGTTCTGAACCAGCTCCGCATAAAGTCCACCATCGGCTCCATAATTGATATCCTCAAAGAAAATACCTATCAGATGCTCGCTAATGGGCTTCACCCGTCCGGTATCCACCCGGATGGTGGCAGCGACCGGTTTCAGTCCGGCAAAGCGGACGGCATCCTGTTCGGTACGCTCATTATTCTGTATATCGCGGAATTTCTTATGCTCAGCAAAACGAATCAACTGTTCTATATCCGCATAAGGTACTTTCTGCATATAACCGTTCAAGGTATCTTTATCAAGGACAATCTGCCGGGCAGTGACCAGTCGGGGCACGGCAGGCTTCTCCGCATTGACATATTGTTGGGGAGCCCACTTCAACAAGTCGGAAGAATGGGAAGTACCCCATACTTTTCCGCTGGGGGTAAGCTGCCACCGGCAATACCAACGTCCATCTTCCGCTTTTTCCAGAAGAGGTTTAATCATTCTCTTTTCCGCCCCCCAACGCCCGAAATCACATTTCAGATAGGCAAAGCCGTCGGATACACTCAGCCACTTGTCGCCATCGGGGCTCCATGCGAATTTCAGTCCGCTGCGTCCCTCGTCTTCCGGATGGGCGTAAGAGAAGATGTAGACCGAATCGGGCTCATTATATACTTTTTCCACGGCAGCACAGACGGATTGGCCTGCTGCCAATGAGGCGATTGCCAGAGATAATAAGGTCTTTTTCATGGTATATGCTTTATTGTCATGTTTCTTTTATAACGTGGGAACAACCTTCCTGATGGTTCCGTCCGGATTAAATTCCATACGGTCTATACATACTTCACGATGCACGCCAGGACCCTTCTCACGATCTATAAAGTTCTTATTAATACGATGATATACAATGTACCACTCATCCGTACCCGGAATTTGTAGGACTGCATTGTGCGCAGGTCCATAGATTTCCTTTGCAGGATCCTGAATCAGTACCACCGGTTTCTTAGCAACCTTTATAGGACCTAGCGGAGATTTCGACGTACCGTATGCCACATGATAGTTGGGCGAACCGGTATCATCCACCGACCACATAAAGTAGTAAAGACCATTACGATAGAACACATATGCCGCTTCACGGAAAGCGTAATCTTTCAGACTTCCTCCTTTCGGTGTCAATACGGTCAAGGTATTCTTTTTGATGGAAACCATATCCTCATTCAGTTCGGCGCCCGCCATATAACCATTGCCCCAGTACAGATAGGATTTTCCCGAAACCGGATCGGTAAACACATCCACATCAATCTGCTGTCCGTGGCCCACGGGAGATTCAGTAATAATGGGATGTCCCAAGTCTTTGAACGGACCAATGGGTGAATCGGCTACCGCCACCCCAATCTGCTTGCCGCCTCCGGCTACAGGATTACCACTGAAATAGAAGAAATATTTATACTTTCCATCCACCATTTTCTCTTCAATGCACGGAGCCCATGCGTTTCCATCCGCCCATGCCACCTGATCGGATTTCAAATCAAGCATCACCCCTTCATCTTTCCAGTCCTTCAGATTATCCGAAGAGAAGACACTGAAATACCATCCGCCCCATCCGGGCTGTCCGTCGGTGGTGGAATAGATATAATATTTTTTAGTCTGATGAGAATACAATATCTCGGGGTCAGCATGGAAACCTTGCAGCACGGGATTGTTGGGAATCGTCATATTGCCCATTTCCTTTGAAGGCCATTTGTCGGTGATGCGCTTCAACTCGGCACGGGTAATGGGGATGATAGTTCCGTGACGCGGATGAAAATTCATCTTCACCTCACTGTCTATCACTTTAAAGTTTTTCAAATCGGTCGTTTCAGTAAACTGGTATTTACCTTTCATATAGACATCATACATCAAGATGTATTTATTCTGACCTATCAGTTTGAAAGTTCCCGCACCTTCCACCGCTTCCGGGGTCTGCTGCTTGTAGTCGGGTTCTTCCTCCCATTGTCCCGAAGTCAGTGAACGGGTAGTTGCTACCCGGATGCCGTTTCCATGTCCTTCAGTTTTATAAAACAGGTGGTAGATTCCATCTTTATATACGATATCACCGTCTATGCAAGATTTCTTGTTTTCAGAGATGAAAAGCGGTTTCGGTTCACCTTCCAGGTCGGTAAATTCTTTATTGGCATAAGCATAATAAATCACATCTGCCCCATCACCATATTTCATTGACCAATAGACCAAGTATTTTCCGGCTTCCGCATCGAAGATAGTCTGAGGAGCCCATACCCGTTTCAGTTTTTCCTGTCCGGCATAACGTTTCTGCATATTGATGACAGAATGGTTCCAGTTCACCAAGTCTGTAGATTTCAGCAACACCATGGCACGATTGGAATCCCATCCATTGTCAGAAACCATATCGGTAACCACCATATAGAATGTCTTTCCGTCTTCGCAACGCAGGATATGCGGATCGCGCACACCACCGGTAGAACTGATGATTTTGGAATCAATGACAGGTTTGTTGTCATTCAGTGCCCAATAGGTATATCCGTCCGTACTTACCGCATAGCATACGGCTTCCTCGCTGATGTGGTTACCTGTAAAATAGGTAAAGAGATAAGCTATGTAATCTTTTTCGGCTACATTGTTTTGACTATTGGCAGATTGCTGTGCTCCTGCCAGCCAGGGCACAAGACAAGCCAAAAAGAAAGTAAGGATTTTGTGTTTCATAATAATTAGTTCAAAAATTGTTTGATGCAAAGATAGAAAATACAATCCTAACGATGGGTATATAAATCTTTCAAAAGAGGGACTTTATTCGGTCAAATGGGGGAAAATAGAAGTTTTACATCTTTTTTATCCATTGTAAGAATCCACCGATCCCTACAATGGATATCAATTTAACGAGGATTATTCCTTGTGATCATTTTGTATAAAATGTATTTAGAGAATGGGGCTGCAACGTCACCTCCAAATATTTTCCCGCCAGTTTTACACTCAAATTCTGTTGTTTGCCATTAAAATTCCCCGCCACTACCAAATACTGATTCTCAGGAGTCAGGAATATAATGACTGGTTGGTTATCCTCCCCCTTTGCCTTGTATTGTAAGATTTTTGATCCTGGAGCCACCATTTTGCTATAATGCTTTACTGCATAATACTCCGGGGTATAAACAAACGTACGCTTTTCCGAATCCACACGAATCAACGCATTCTGTTTCCATCCCCACGGACTTTCACCTTTATCGGTCAAAATACAATTCCAAAAATTATATTCACAACATCCATTCCCTAAATAATGATTTATCAACTCAAATGTATGTTCTGCTGCCTTCCAATCAAAACTACCCCAACCGCATTCGCTTTCCGAACAGATATATTCCCATTCGGGATGCTGTTTTCTTATGGAAGGAAGTATTTCACGTCCTTCCCATTGAAATCCCATACCACGAATACAATTACATAAAGCCGTATCAGCAAGAATTGTTTCTACATGATCTTGGCGATTCGTATTAAAAGTACCTAAATAAAGCTTCACCTCAGGATGCATTTGCCTCAAAGTAGGAGCTAAATATTCTTTATTGAAACGAATCGTACCGGTGGCAGTCCAGGCACAACCAGGATAAGGAGTGTAACTGTACGCTTCATTCTGATACATTACCATATCAATGGGAATTCCTTGTTCTTTATAGGCATCTATAAACCGACAAAAATAATCTGCATAAGTCTGCAAATAACGTGGATCTTGAATCATAAAGTCAGTTGTCGCAAGTTGGCGAGGAAAAACTCCATCACGGGCACCGGTCAACTTCATTTCATTCTCATCAACCTGACCGCCTGTAGCACCATATAATAAATAATTCTGTTTCTCTGACAAACTATTAAACGGACTACTTAAAACCGGATAATCTCCATTTATTTTCATCCAGCTTGGAGGACACCAAGGTGATATCCAAAATGTAAGATTCGGATTATATTTTTGTGCAGCACGTATGAAAGGAATAATAGTCTGTTTATCACGATTAATATTAAAATATCTCAATTCAAAGTCACCCTCCACTTCGTCACAACTATACCAAGAACGAGCGTAATCATTGGCTCCCATCGAAATTCGTCCACGCGTAATCCGTAAATCACCTTGCGGAGAAAATATATTATACAATATTTCATCTTGTTCAGTACGAGTTAATAACCCAAGAGCATCCCAACAAAGTTCATTGAAAGTAGTTCCCCAATTCTTGAAAGCAACACCGTTCTCTGTTCCATCTACCTGTAAAACAGGATTTTGTTCTGATTTTGACTGCAACTTCACTTTTGATTTTTGCCATACATTGCCTTCGGTACTACTAATCCAAGTCACAGACTGTGCATTTACAATCGTCGCAACAGTCAGTAACAGACCGATACAAAATAAGAATTTATTTTTTTTCATACTATTAATGTTCTAATTATTTAAATACAAAAATTATTCAACAATTCGACAACAAGATGTAGATATACATACAAGTTATCGGATAAAAATGAGATTATCAATTTTTTAATTAACAGATGGATAACCTGGATTCTGCTTCAAGTTTGGATTCGTATTCAATGTAGTACGTGAAAGAGGTATCCACATCGTATGATTATCTGGATCCGGTTCTTTATCCCACCAAGTTCCCGAATTAAAAATCCCGAACCTGCATAAAGTCTGTCTACGTAAACCTTCTCCTAAAAATTCCCGTCCCCATTCATCCAATAATTCCTGTTCTGTCAATGCACTCCCATTCTCAGGATACAAACTAGAAGAACCTGCTGGATAATAACGCTTCCGTACATAATTCAGTAATTTTTCCGCTTCTGCCTTTCTACCCTGATAAAAACGAATTTCTGCCAAATAATAATAAATTTCCGCTAAACGGATCAAAGCATAATCCGATTCTATTTTACCTGCATCATCCGAACGATAAATAGGATATTTTATCAAACACCAACCTGAATTCTGATCTCCGTAAGCCATAGCCGATTTTGGAGTTTGGGTTCCACTAGAAGGATTGGGAGAGAAACTAGCAGGATCTGTATCGCGGAAAATACCTACTTGATCACGAATGTAAAGTTTGTAAGCTCCATTGTCCGAAGTAACATATTCCGTTCCATTTGCCGTTTCATAAGGTAGGTCGCCATACAAAAACATTCCTTCGCGTTTGCTATTTCCTAAATTTTTATACTTTTTCAGACGCACATCATCAGGATATTTCATAAACTTACGGACCGGTTTTCCATTTTCAAAGGAATATTCATTTCCATTTAAATCTAATCCTGGCTGTAATGCATATTTGGGGTTACAATTCCCCCAATCTGTAAAACCGAAATATTTCGAAGAGAGGAACGGAGCAACCTGCCAAAACATTTCATAATCATAAAGCCAATGCATACCACCAAACGAGGATGGATAACCAAACAATAATTCATTAGACTTATCGTTATCCCAATCAAACGGCGCATCCCACCTATTATCTATATCATAGAAACCGTATTCACCATCTATAATTTTTTCACAGTATTTTTCAGCTTCGACCGTCTTGTCCTCATCAATCCACCAACTGGCGTTCATATACAACCTTACCAATAAGGCAGCACAAGCTCCCAGGGTCCATTGACCCTGCTTTAAGCCATTTCCATTATTACTTTCTTTTTTTTGTAACGCAGGCAATGATTCCAACAGCTCTTGTTCAATAAAAGCAAAAGTTTCTTTTGGCTCTGATTGTGCCGGCAACTCTGTAGTTGGATAATCCGTAACAATTGGTATATTATGTACTAAATCGAATATAGACATATACATCCACGCACGTAAAACACGTGTTTGAGAAATAAAATCATCAAACTCTTGCTGTGAAAAGCCAAACTTTGCAGGATTCAGCTTACTTATATCAGAAATACTGGCATTACACTGAATGATCCCTCTGTAAGTATCTTCCCAAATTGCATTAACATACCAATCATCAACAGTCCAAGTATGATAATGATAACGGAAATATTCACCGCCATTATACCAATGTTCCTCTCTTTGCACAGTCATATAATGGTCGGCAGAAAGTTCGCCAAACCAATACATCGCCCTACAACACAACCAATATCCGTGTCCGAAAGGACGTACAAACGCCTGAAGAACATTCTCCTTGGTTTGATAGAATCCATCCTGAGGTACAATATCATAAGTAGTTTCCGACAAATCCGTACATCCCACTGATGCCAACATTCCTAATCCCAGAAATATATTTTTTAATTTAAACGTTTTCATAAAGTAATAAATTTAGAAGTTAAGTTGAATACCAAACAAGAATTGACGTGAAGACGGATAATATCCATTCTTACTGTAAGGTAGACCGGGTTCCATACCATTTACACAATATGCATCCTTATCTAGTCCTCTGTGATATCCGCTAATAGTGAACAAATTACGTCCTGTAATATAGAAACGTGCCTTTTCAACCCACTTATTATTTATATTCCAAGTATACCCCAATGTAGCGACATCCAACTTCATAAAATCACCATTATGTACAAAATAACTGCTATGCACATTTTTTCCTGTAGTAATTTTCCTATTTTCCTTGTAAGCGGACTCCAGCACATTCGTATTCGGAGCTGCATCCTGCAAGCCATAATACAAATCATGGACATCATAGATCTGATAACCCAAATTACCTCGGAAATACAAATTCAAATCTAAATTTTTGCATCGGAAAGTATGAGTCACAGACATTGTAAACTTAGGCAATCCATTACCTACCACCCGTTTATCCTCATCCGTACCTTTATCTATAGGAATCACTTCACCATCTTTAGAGTAAATCAACCAACCTCCGTTATCATCCAAACCCGCATACTGGAATGTGTAAAAATTACCAATGCGTTCTCCTTCTTCAATACGTTGCAATACCCCTGGATTTCCTGGGTACAAGGGAAAATTACTCATCCAATAATACTTAGGACCTTCATAAAACTGATTTGAGAATGAAACAAACTTATTATTTGAAGTAGAGCCCACAAAACTAATTGTATAATTAAAATTTTTGCTCTTTACCGCATTCCAATCTAATTCGATTTCAACACCTGTATTTTTCATTGTACCTACATTAACAAATGATTGCGAAGCACCATTAGGTGGCAATGCAACATCATAAACTCCCAATAGATCCTGTTGTTTCCGACTATAATAATTTACACTACCATTCAAACGATAATTAAACAGACTGAAGTCTATTCCTACATTCCAATTTTTACCTTTTTCCCATTTCAAATTAGGATTAGCATTGGAACTGAATCCCCAACCCTTAATATATGTTCCATTATAATAAATCAAATCATACGCCTGCATCAGGGCCAATGACTTATAACTATCAAATTCCTGATTACCTGTCACTCCGAAATCACCTCTCAATTTCAAATCACTAATCCATTGGATATTTTTTATAAAATCCTCCTCACTGATTCTCCAACCAGCAGAAACGGCTGGAAACGATCCCCATTTGTTACTAACACCAAATTTGGAAGAGCCTTCATGACGAAGAGAAAATGTAGCAAAATATTTATCTCTAAAATTATAACTCAGACGACCAAAGAAAGCAATTAATTTGGAATCATTCCTGTAAGACCCCATACCTAGGCGTCCCTCCACTTCACTATTGTAAGTTCCAGCACCCAAGTTGTCAGGTCCTAACAAATCTGAAGCAAAGTTCTTATTCTCAGCATTCAATCCGTCATTTACAAAGTATTGATAAGAATATCCTCCCATAAACTTTACATGATGGTTACCAGTGTCATAACCGTAATTTACCAACCATTCCAAAGATTCTTGTTTATTCTTGTCATATTTACGGCTAGCTTCTCCCTGAAATCCACTTTTGTCTTCTATGGTAGAAATCGAAGGACGAAACCAACTGTAATCGGTTTCTATAATCTGCTGAGCCAATGTAATTTGTGTACTTAAATAATGATTCTTATCTCTACACAACAGCGGAAACAAATTCAACTTAAACGTACCATCCCAACTTAAGATAGTACGCTCACCACCACTTTTCTCCAACTTCAAGATTTCAACCGGATTATTGGTGGAATAAGTAGTTATCTGAGTATATTTACCCGGTTGCTCCGGGTCCATCACTGGAATAGTGGGATTTATCAACAATGCAGAACGAAAAGTATCATAATCTGCATCCTGATACTTCACTGTGCGCGGAGCCACATTCAGAATGACATTGTACAAGTCACTTTTTCCTGTATGATTTAATGACAAACGGGCCCCTACCTGCTGCCTTTCCGAACGCAAGTCTATACCATCTGTATTTTTATAATCCACTGTTGCTTTATAATTAGTCTTAGTATTACCACCCATAACCTGCAAAGTATGACTATGAGATACAGCCACTTTAGTCAGTTCATCAAACCAATCAGTATCAGCGCCATAATCATCTCCCCGTTTCTGTTCTCTAAAATCTGTAGCCGACAATACATTCAACTCTCTGACAGGTGTAGTTATATTCACAAATCCCGAATACGAAGTATGAATTTTTCCATCCATAGTACCTTTTTTGGTAGTAACTACAATCACCCCATTCGATCCACGGGTTCCATAAATGGCCGAAGCTGCCCCATCTTTCAAGACATCAATAGATCCAATATCATTTTCATTCAAATTATCAAGACTACCGCCTGGTATACCGTCAATTACAATCAGCGGACCCAATCCGGCTGAACGCGAGGATACTCCACGTACCTGAATACTGGGTGAAGAATTAGGATCAGAAGGAGTAGAATTCTCTACTGCAAGACCTGAGACCTTTCCCTGAATCTGCATGGCAGGATTACCACTCCCAATCTGCAACATATCCTTACCTGATATGTGGGAAACTGCACTAGTCAGTTCCTTCTTTGAAATGGAACCATAACCTATTACTACCACTTCATCCAACAGCTCCACATCTTCTTTCATCATAATACGAAGTAACTTTGTATCCTTCAATCTTATCTCCTGTGAAGCATAGCCTATATAGCTTACTACTATTACATCTCCTTGCTCAGCGGACAGCGAGAATCTTCCGTTTATATCTGTCACCGTGCCTTGCATATCTCCTTTCAGCATCACAGTAACACCAATCAGCGGTTCGCCCAAAACATCGGTCACTACTCCCGTTACCCCCTGTTGCTGCGCTGCCAATGCAACATCACGAGTAAGGATGATATGATTTCCCTCCATTTTATAACCGATGGAAGAGCCGGTCAGCAATATAGGCAGCACCTCGGACACAGGTTTACCATTCACCTGTATGGTTTTACGCATCTTCACGTTCACATCTTCCTTATATATAAAAAGATAGTCCGTTTGAGACTCTATCTCATTCAATATAGATTCCAACGGGGCATCGCTTCTATTGATAGTTACCCTCGCATTCTGTGAGTGACTATTTTCGGCCATCAGGCTGAACAGGCAGAAGAACAATAAGAATATTGATATTCGCATAATTCTAAATAATTGTTTTAAATCCGGATTTTCAAGATAATAAAGATCCGGCAAAGGAATGTTTTTCATATCTTTGCAAATGGTTATTAATACGATTTATTAAAAATAATTGTGTTAGTCGGGTCGGTGGGTGGTGCAAACACCCATCGGCTCTTTAGTTGTTTTTCATTAGGATTGCTTCATAGGCTGATTTTCCATTTTAGAAGGTTAATACATTTCTTACTTTATATGAATGACGTCATTATCCCGATTTCTTTGATAAGTAAAGGCTACATCGTTTTGCAGAACACGCAGCGCATAGTCCAATCCATCAGAAATCCTGAATTTTCCAGTTAATGCAACCTTTGCTATTTCCTTTTTATCCATCTGTATGCTCAGATCATAATATTTCTCCAAATCTTTTATAATATCAGCAAAAGGTTTATTTCTAAAACAATATAACCCCTCTTTCCAACGATATACATTATAATCATCAATTTTACTCACCACCAATCGGCCGTCTATCAAAGTCGTTTTCTGATTGGGTACCAAGACGACGGAATTTTTGTCATCGTGAGGTAATTTTACCTTTACTTTGCCCTCCATCAAAGACGTTTCGAATATTTTTCGTGCTGAATAAGCTTCCACATTAAATTTTGTTCCCAATACTTCTACATCCAATGTACTTGTATGTACCACAAACGGACTCTTTTCATTATGAACCACCTCAAAGTAAGCCTCTCCATCTAATATCACCTCCCGTTTGCCTGTCATAAAAGAAACAGGATATTGCATTTTAGTTCCGGCATTCAGCCAAACGTTTGAACCATCAGGCAAATCGAGGTTCACACGCTGACCGGCCGGCACGGTAATGGTCTGCATCGCTAAATACATATCTTCATTATCTTTACCTATTGAAAATAATACAGCCGTCACACTCACCGTTATCACTATTACAGAAGCTATTTTCAGGAATTCCCTAATAAAATAGTTCCTCCTGTTCCTCATTCTCTGTATATCAGTCCGTCGGGAATGACCTGCAAGAATCATGGCATTAAACAGTTTGCGTTCCCTACGCAACAGCCCGGCATTCTCCTCAGAAGCATCAGCCCATTCTTTAACCACTTTCATATCTTCTAAAGAAGCATGACCTTCAAAAAAACGGTATAACAAATCCTTATCCATAAATACTTTTGTTTTACGTATTTATAGTAATAGCGGATGGGAAAGAACATTCCCTAGTGAAAAACTGTTTTTTTTAATGCAAATAGAAAAAAAGTAAGGATACCGGCAGATAATCCTTCAATGCAAGACGTAACGTCCTGGTAGCTTTCGATATATGAAATTCCACTCCCTTAGTTGTAATATCCAATAGTTCTGCTATTTCTTTATGGGATTTATTTTCATTACGACTCATCACAAAGATTTTCCGAGTCTGTTCGGGCAAAGCATCCAGTATCCTATCAACAATCTCCTGTATTTCCTTTGTAAAAACCTCATAGGGCTCGAAATCTTCCAAAGTCATGATTCTGCCCGACAATTCCCATGCATAGATTCGGGCTATTTCGTCAGAAGCATCCTGATAAACTTGTTGATGGCGCAAATAGTCAATACACTTATGCTTTATCGTGGTCAAGACATAAGCCGGAATATTAGTATCAGCAGACAAACGATCTTTGTTCTCCCAATAGTACATCATTGATTCCACAACAAAATCTTCGGCAACAGCTTCATCATGCACATAAGTACAGGCAAAGTGGACAAAACGTTGCTGGTAGTCTATAAAGAATTTATTAAATGCATTCAAATCAATGCTCATTGCCTATCAAACCGTATTAAATAAAAGGAGAATAATGGTACAAATATACACTTTTACTTTTAAAAGCAAATGAAAGCTACCTCAAATTTTATGCCTCCAACAACGATAGTAATCCACCAAACAAAGAAAATATTCCTCCAAAGTTTCCCCGCCTTAAATAAAAGCAGTAACTTTATCCAATAATATACTAACATTAGGAAATAATGAACAACCCAGAACTACAGCGTGCCTGGCAAATAATAGAGAATACTGGCACCCATCTCTTCCTCACCGGAAAAGCAGGAACCGGAAAAACAACCTTCCTACACAATCTGAAGAAAGAATCTCCCAAACGCACAGTCATAGTCGCCCCCACCGGAATAGCTGCCATCAATGCGGGAGGCGTTACCATCCACTCCTTTTTCCAACTGCCATTTGCACCTTTCATCCCCGATACCACGTTCAATACCGAACAAAAACATTTCCGGTTCAGCAAAGAAAAAATTAACATCATCCGAAGCATGGATCTGCTGATCATTGATGAAATAAGTATGGTGAGGGCAGATCTGCTGGATGCCATCGACTCCGTACTCCGCCGGTATCGGGACCGATACAAACCCTTTGGAGGCGTACAATTGCTGATGATTGGTGACCTGCAACAGCTTGCCCCCGTAGTGAAAGAAACGGAATGGAATATGCTGAGTCACTATTATGATACCTCCTATTTCTTCGGAAGCCGCGCCTTGAAAGAAACCACCTACGCCACCATCGAACTGAAACAAGTCTACCGCCAGAACGACCCCTATTTCCTTTCCTTGCTGAACAAAGTCCGGGAGAATAAAGCCGACGAACAGACACTCGCAGAATTGAACCAAAGATATATTCCCAATTTCCATCCTGTCAAAGAAAAAGGATATATCCAACTCACCACTCACAATTACCAAGCACAACAGATTAATGATCACGAGCTTTCACTCATCAAAGAACCGGTTTTCAGTTACAAGGCAGAAGTCACCGGAATTTTTCCTGAATATTCTTATCCTACAGATGAAACATTGATGCTGAAAAAAGGAGCGCAAATCATGTTCGTCAAAAATGACCCTTCCCCGGAAAAACGTTATTACAATGGTATGATTGGCGAAATCACTTCTATAGATGAGGATGGATTTACCGTCCGCACCAAAGAAAAGAATGAAAAAATCATTGTCCAACCCGAGGAATGGACAAACAGCAAATATGTGCTAAATGAAGAAACAAAGGAAATAACCGAGGAACAAGAAGGAGTCTTCAAGCAATACCCTGTAAAACTGGCATGGGGCATCACTATTCATAAAAGCCAAGGACTGACTTTTGAACACGCCATTATTGACGCCCGCTCCGCTTTCGCCCACGGACAGGCATACGTTGCCCTGAGCCGATGCAAAACATTGGAAGGGATGGTTCTCAGTTCCCCACTTTCCGTCAACGCCATTATCAACGATACAATAATCGATGACTATAATCAGTATATAGAAACACATACCCCCAATGAAGAATTACTCCATGCCATGCAACAAACTTATTTTCTCAATCTCGTTAGCGAGCTATTCGATTTCTCACCGATAGCCCGTTCATTCAATGAGCAAGCCCGACTGATTGACGAACATTTCTACAAGCTCTTCCCTCAGTTACTGGCAGAATATAAAAAGCAGATACAAATATTTACTACTGAGATAGTGGATGTATCCTATCGTTTTCACAAACAATATGAACGTCTGGTAACACAATCTACTGATTATAATACGAATAACGACCTACAAATACGCATCATAAAAGGAGCCGCCTATTTTGAACAAAAACTACGCCCTTTCCATAAACTGGCTGAAGCGACCAATCTTCCCACGGACAATAAAGAACTAAGAAAGAAAACGAACAACACCTTGGAAGAGTTCTTAAACACTTTGACACAGAAACTTTCCTTGCTACAATATGTAGAAGATAATGGTTTTCACGCCAGTGACTATCTACGTAAAAAAGCGTATATCCTTTTAAGCGAAACCGATAATAAAAACTCCTCAGGTACAACGGCACACGACAGAAAAGAGCGCACCCCCAGAGAACGCGTATCCAGAGAACGGAAGAGAATTGAAGTTCCCAACGACATACTCCATCCAGAACTTTATCGGAAAATCACCGAATGGCGTGGAACTAAAGCAAAAGAAACCGGTATGCCGGCCTATGTCATTATCCAGCAAAAAGCTCTGTTGGGAATGGTCAATCTATTGCCTAATGATGCAGAATCATTGGAAGCTGTCCCTTATTTCGGACGTAAGGGGGTAGAGAATTATGGTTTGGAACTTCTGGGAATTATCCGGAATTATATGAAAGAACAAAATCTGCAACGCCCTGAAATAAGAACCGTATTTGTTCCCCGGGAAAATAAAAAAAAATAAAGAAGACACCAAAAAGGTCAGTTTCAGATTATTTAAAGAAGGGATGAAGGTAAAGGAAATCGCTGAATTCCGGGAATTGACTACCGGTACCATCAGCAACCACCTTTTACACTATGTCCGGACCGGAGATATCAAACTACAAGAATTAGTCGACCAAGAAAAAATAAATTATATTACAGCTCATCTCCAGAAATTCTCCTCTCTGCCACAAGGAGTGAAGGAAATAAAAGAAAAGTTAGGCGAATATACTTCTTACGATGAAATACGTTTTGTCTTTGAAGCATATAAAAAACATATACCGGCATAAATTTCACTCATATTGAAGTTGCAAAAAGTAAGTGCACTTCATGAAACAAGTAAGTATACTTAAAATGACGAAGTAAGTACACTTACTTGTTTTGCTACATAAAAGTGACTATCCGGATGAGAAAGATGATAAGGAGATTTGTGAATAGATGAAATAATAGTGAATGGTTAACAAGAAAAAGGAGGGGAAAGGAAGAGTCTTTCATAAACCGATTAGGAAAAATGATCCTTGAAACTGATATTTAACATCTTTATCTCATTGAATCATGTTATTTGTTTTTTTGAGCAATATGCGATATTCCATTTATAAGGAACGTACAAAATAACATGCATTCTCTCTTAAAATCGCCACCATGAGTGTTTCATAGCCTGTAATTTATTAAGAATAACAAAAAAAAATAAAAGAAAAGATAGCGTTATATTCTTATAAAATAATACATTTGCAGCAACTGAAATAGAAAGGGAATAAGATCCCTAAACCAAACTATTTACTAATTTAACCTTATTAATCTATGCAATTCTACCAGAAAAGAAGGGAAAATTGTGTAAAGACACACGTAATTTTGAAAAAAGCCTCTTTTTATGCGTGTCTTACACTATTTGCCGGAATGGCTTTCCCAATGCCTTTGTGGGCTTCGCAGTCAACTGCCATCGTGCAACAGCATGTCAAACAAATTACGGGTATCGTAAATGATACAAGCGGAGCTCCTGTAATCGGTGCCAATGTAGTAGAAGTGGGAAGCACCAACGGTACTATTACAGATGTGGATGGCAAATTCACATTAAATGTATCCGTAGGGGCTAAACTGAAAGTTTCGTATATCGGTTACAACGACCAACAAATTACCGTAGGCAACAGCAACAGTTACACCATTATCTTGAAAGAAGATACAGAATCTTTAGATGAAGTGGTAGTAGTAGGATACGGTACTCAAAAAAAAGTAAATCTGACAGGTTCTGTGGCAACCATCTCATCCGATAAGCTAGTCAACCGCACCAGTGCCAATGTCACCAACATGCTGGCAGGACAAATGCCAGGTGTCACCATTATCCAAAATACCGGCCAGCCGGGAGCTGATGCCGGAGTACTGCGTGTGCGTGGTCTAGGAACTATGGGAGATGCCAGTGCCATGGTTGTGGTGGATGGTGTAGAATCTACCATGAGCAGCGTGGACCCCAACGATATTGAAAACATCTCTATATTAAAAGATGCAGCCGCCTCAGCCATTTATGGTGTACGTGCTGCCAATGGCGTTATCCTTATCACAACCAAAAAGGGAACCAAAGGACGTACCATTGTATCATACGATGGATATGTAGGCTGGCAAAGTGCCTCACGTATGCCCAAATTTTTGGATTCTTACAATTATGCAGTGCTGATGAATGAAGCTTACACCAATGACGGTTTGAAAGGTCCGTATGACGAAACAGCCCTACAAAAGTTCAAAGACGGAAGTGATCCCGACTTTTATCCCAATTCCGACTGGCTGGGTACGCTATTAAGTGAAAACGGCCTGTTCAACAACCATCACTTGAGTATCAAAGGCGGTGGAGACAAAGTAACTTACTCGCTGGCATTCAACTATCATGATAAAGACGGATTGATAGTCAATACCAACTACAACAAGTTCAATGTACGTGCCAACATTGACGCTCAGATAAACAGTCGTCTGAAACTGACTACAAATATGGCGGTATACCGCAGTAATATGACTGCTCCGGCGGCAGGTATCAGCAACCTGATGCACTATGCTTTCCGTGAGACTCCGGTTACTCCCATCCAATTGAGCAACGGCAACTATGCTTTATTCAAAAACGAGCACAACTCCGTAGCCTATGCACGTGAAGGAGGAACCTACAAAGAGATAAACAGCAATTTCCAAGGTAACGTAGGAATGGAACTGGACATCATAGACGGACTGAAACTGAGAGGAGTCGCCGCCTCGACTTTCAACCTGACCGACAATCCCACCCACGTAAATACCATGACATTCTATCAGGCAGGTTCAGACACACCGGTAAAGAAAACCACTAACTCCATCACAGAATATGACATCAAAAGTATGGAACTGAACTTGCAAGCTTATCTGGACTATAATAAAACCTTCGGCAAACACACAATAGGAGCCTTATTAGGTTACTCACAAATTTATAAACAGACACGCTATCTGCAAGCTTACCGTAAGAACCTGCCCAACTCCAACTCACTGGACCAGATCAACGCCGGTGAAGTGACAGGACAGACAACATACGGTACAGAAATAGAATACGCCCTCCGCTCAGCTTTCGGACGCGTGAATTATTCATACGATGACCGCTATCTGCTAGAAGCCAACCTGCGTTATGACGGCACTTCACGCTTCCCCAAGAACAACCGCTTCGGCGCATTCCCCTCTTTCTCCATCGGATGGAGAATATCGGAAGAAGAGTTCTTCAAAGCCGATTGGGTGGATAATTTGAAACTACGTGCATCATGGGGATTGCTAGGTAATCAGGAAACCGTAAACTCGGACAACAGTTCTAACTATTATCCGTATCAGAACACCTATCTGTTCGGTTATGACTATAGTTTCGGCAACACTTTGACTCCGGGTATTTCCATTTCCAACCCGATGGCTAACCAAGATATTACGTGGGAGAAAACCGATCAATGGAACGTAGGTGTGGACGCCGCTTTTTTGGGCAATAAACTGACATTGGGCGCAGACTGGTTCCGCAAGGAAACACGGGACATATTACTGCAACTTCCAGTTCCCAACATGATGGGAGTCAGCGCTCCGATGCAAAATGCCGGCGTAGTGCGTAATACCGGTATCGAACTGCAACTGGGACATAACAACCGTATCAATGATTGGAGCTATTCTATCGGAGCCAATTTCAGCTATGTAACTACCAAAATCATGGATTTGAAAGGCGGTGACACACCGGGGCAATCCGTAGGCGACCCACTGTGGGCATATTACGGCTACGTATGCGACGGCATCTTCCAAAACGAAGAAGAGATCAAGAATCATCCTACACAGAGCATGGGTACTCCGGTTCCGGGTGACTTAAAATACCGTGACCTGAACGGAGACAAAGTAGTAGACAGCAAAGACCGGCAAGTATTGGGTTCTTACTTCCCGAAAATCAACTTCGGTCTGAATCTTTCAGTTCAATATAAAGACTTCGACCTAAGTGCACTGCTGCAAGGTGCAGCTGATGTAAAGAGTGCTCCTGTAGCCGAAATCAGATATGCCTTCTACAATGGCGGTAAAGTAACGGAACAGCATCTGGACCGTTGGACTCCGGAAAACCCGAATGCCACTTATCCCCGATTATCCATGAGTGACTCCAAAAACCGCGTGACTTCCAGTTTCTGGATGCAGGATGCCTCTTATGCCAAGCTGAGAAACCTGCAAGTAGGTTACAGCCTGCCCAAACAGCTGATATCCAAATACGGAATCAGCCGTTTGAGAGTGTATTGCAGTATCGACAATCTCTTTATGATTTCCGGCTTCGACGGTGTAGACCCCGAAGCCATCAGCGGCAACTATTATCCATTGACCCGAAATTATTCCTTCGGTCTGAATGTAACATTCTAAACACTGACAACTATGAGACTAAAATATAACTTTATAGGATTAATATTGGCATGCGGCCTTGGTCTGAGCTCTTGCAATGACAGTTTTCTGGACAGAAATCCTAAAGACCAATTATCCGATGCATCTTTCTGGAAAAACGCAGAAGATGCCCAGAAATTTGCAACCGGAATTTTTCTGTATCTGATAGAACCGGAAAACCATACTATCATGACAGACTGCTACACAGATAATGCTATTCCTGTACATGTCACAGCCGAACAGGGACAGTTGTCTGCTGGTACGGCAACTTCCAGCAACCCACATTTCCTACAATTATGGAAAAATGCCTATCAATGCATCCGCAGATGCCTGGTATTTTACGAGCATATAGG
Organism: Phocaeicola vulgatus ATCC 8482; assembly: GCF_000012825.1. Taxonomy (GTDB): domain Bacteria; phylum Bacteroidota; class Bacteroidia; order Bacteroidales; family Bacteroidaceae; genus Phocaeicola; species Phocaeicola vulgatus. The sequence goes on from NC_009614.1 coordinate 713,135, forward strand.
CGATGTGCCGATGGATGAAAAAGAAAAAGCGCAACTGACAGCCGAAGTACAGTTTCTCGAAGCTTTCTCATACGCTAACATATTAAAATATATGGGTGGCGCCTCCCTGCTGGATCATCCGTTGGAACTGAACGAGAAACTTCCTTCACGCAGTTCTGAAGAGGAGACTTATAATCATATAGTAGGATTATTGGATAAAGCAGCAGCCAGCTTGCCCGATATCCGCAGCAACAGTGACCACGGAAAACCGAGTGCCGGAGCCTGCTACGCACTGAAAGCCAGAGTTGCTTTCTACGCACACAAATATGATGTGGCGGAAGCTGCCGCACGCAAAGTAATGGGCATGAATGTGTATGGACTGTATGATAACTATGGTGACTTGTTCCAACCTGTAGCAGAGTTATGTAACGAAATCATCTTTGATCGCGAATATCTGGAAAACCCGAAAAACTCTAATGAAGGCAGTTATATAGGACAGTTCTTCGCTCCCGTCATGATGGGAGGATGGGAAGCTTTATCACCTACTCAAGACTTGATAGACTCCTATCCATGCAAAGATGGCAAATCAATCAAAGAGTCTCCTTTCTATAATCCGGAAGACCCGTTTGCCGACCGTGACCCCCGTCTAGGCTTCTCAGTACTGTGGAACGGGTCACAAATAGCAGGAAAGACTTTCAACCTGAACAATATGGGAGATGGCAGCCATACCCGTACAGGATATAGCATGAAAAAGTATATCAATCCGGACAATGACGGTATCAATAATTATGACTGGACCAACTTTATCTATATCCGCTATGCAGAAGTGCTGCTGACCTTCGCCGAGGCTCGTAACGAAAATCTGTCTGCTCCGGATACGGAAGTATATGATGCGGTCAATCAAATCCGTCAGCGTCCCAGCGTAAATCTTCCTCCTCTGCCTTCCGGCTTGTCCAAAGATCAAATGCGCGAAGCTATCCGTTTGGAACGTCGTTTGGAATTTGCTTTCGAGGGAATGCACCTGTTTGATACCCGTAGCTATAAAACAACTGAAAAGGATGTTACTAAACCAGTATACGGGGTAAATGCAAAAGGAGAAAGCATTTTTATTGAAACCCGCAAGTTCAATACCAACCGTGACTATCTGTGGGCTATCCCCTTGGAAGAGGTAGACCTGGCTCAGGGTGCACTGAAACAGAATCCGGGTTGGGATTAACCCGGTCATTTATTTGGAGGGACAGACTCATAAAGCTGTCCTTCCAACTCTTTCTACACATCTCTTTTCATTGAAAGCAAAAGTAATTACCTTTCCTCTCGAAAAAAGATAAAGCACTTTCAAGGAATATATGGTTTTCCCACCACCAATTTATCTCCGGAAAAATCGACTTCAAACAAGCGAGGAGTACGAATATAACGTCCGTTTACATCCTTATGACTATGTACAGACATCAACCATTTACCGTCCAAGGTCTGAAACAACATCCCATGACCGAAATTGGGAGGAGTAATCGGGTCTTTCTCCTGTATCCATGGTCCATCCAAGGTTCCGCTTTCAGAATAAGCCACTCCCTGAGTGTACACATTATAAATCCAACTAGTCCAAATCATACCGAGTCTACCTGTTCCTGTACGGAATAGATACGGACCGTCAGTGACTTTATTCGGTTTGTCCTTGCCATCCGCATCTTTTTCACGGCTCCACGGCGATTCGCTGGCACGGAACAGCAATTTCCCTTCGCCTATGGTTCCACTTAAGTCAGGCTTCAGTTCTATTTTCTCTATCGTACCGTCCAAGGCTTGCAACCATTCATAACAATATACCATATAAGGCTTTCCGTCCTTATCCACCCAGAAAGTCCCATCCAAGGTTAGTTTATCAGCAGGCAGGTAAGTGGAATCCTTCATCGGAACGTAAGGTCCGTCCGGGTTATCGCTCACCAAAACATGACTGGCACGGCGCTCTATTACATTCCCTTGTACCGTATCAATCTTCACCGCCTGATTGGTGAAAGTGGCAAAATAATAATACTTGCCCTTATACGGATGTAACTCGGCAGCCCAAATCATTGGTTTCGGTCCCATCCACGAACCGGAATCAGTCTTTGCCACATGAAACGGTCCTTCCCAAAGTTTCAAATCCTTGCTTTTCCAAAGCATACCGCCGGTTCCGGTCATATAATACATAGCCGTCTTCCTGTCTGCCAAAATGCAAGGGTCACTCAGTACAATAGAATCCAAAGGCACTTCCTTCCGTCTTTCCTGCTGACGTTCTTGGCAAGCAGACACCAGCCACGAAAGAGAAAAACCTAACAACAAAAACAATCCAATCTTTTTCATGCATATTCTATTTTAAGTTTCACAAATTCGACATTACAAATATACGAACCTAGAAAGGTAATGAAAACAGAAAGGCACATTTCCTCACGAAATATGCCTTCAATTCTAACTTAACCTAACCTAAAATTCTATTATCACATCACAGTATGTTAACCTTCTTCCTAAAAACCTATCTTTAATACCTATTATCTCTTTTTACCGATAGCAAAGATAAAAAATCTGATTGACAACCATAGGGGTAAAATCGAGCAAGATGGATGCAATAATCAGTCAAGAACAGACTATTGCACTATTTTCCATCCTTCAGACTATTTTCAACAGGGATTACTGAAAGAAATCCAGTGTCCAGTTGTCCATCCACTCCACGTATGGAATTCCTTCCTTGAATTGAACAGGTAACCAAATGTAACGGGCATCACTGGGATGCTCCGGACGCCAGATATCCGCCATAAATATAAAGGCGTCTTTCTTCCCCCCCACTTTCAGAATATAAGTGCTCTGTCCGCCAAACGTAAGTTCCGACTTAGGTCCCACACAAGGGTTGGGATGCTGAGACCACGGTCCGAAGATGGAAGAAGACGAGAACATACGAGCCTCATTGGGAGCCCAACCGGTACAACCGGAAGTGATCATCCAGTAGGTTCCGTCTTTTTTGAAGATAGCAGGTGCCTCATTGTGTCCTGCCGGAGCCACACGCACATAATTCCCTGTGTGTGAAAGATAGTCATCGCTCAATTCCGCTATTTGGAGTGTGAGGTTTTCTTCGGAAGAGTAAATATGGTAGGCTTTACCATCCTCATCTACATAAAGAGTCATATCGCGAGACATCTGTCCGCCATCCAAATCACGCTTTACTATCAAGCCTTTGTTCACAGCATCCGTCCATTCGGGAGTCCACCATTTTTCATAATTCTTGGCATTCAGAGTATCCAGCACTGCAACAGCCTGTCCGTCCATATCAACAGGCAGCTTACCAGCATTGACACGTCCCGAACGGATGAAACGGTAAGGACCGGCAGGAGTATCACTGACTGCTACCCCGGCACGGGCGGCTGCATAACCTTTTCCTTTCAATTCCAGATGGAACCACATCACAAACTTCCCTGTTTTCGCATTATATATCACTTTAGGACGTTCCAATATACATCCACGCGCTATGTCGCTGCTGTCGTTATCAACAACAGAAAGCGCTACGCCTTCGTTCTTCCAGTCAGTAAGATTCCGAGAAGAATAGCACATTACTCCCACCATGGCACTGCTGGTAGTATCGCATTTATTCTCACCGAACCAATAGTATGTTCCATCATGGTACATTACTCCGCCCCCATGGGCATTGATATGCTCTCCGTTGTTATCAGGCCATATCTCACCTGAACGAATGGGTTGCAACGGTTCATTGCTGCATCCGCAAAAGAAAATCAAAGCTGTGCACAACTCACACAAGCTGTTTCTCAGTTTACTCATCATGAATTATTTTATATAAAATGTTTCTTATTCAGATGGAAGCAAAGCATCGTAAGACATCCCCCAATGTTCTGCCAGGCGTTCCGCTTCCTGGCGGGTAAGATGAATGATTGCCCCATGTTTGGGAGAAGTAAAGTTAGTAGTCCTCATCACTCCTTGGTTAAACTGTCCCAAAGGAGTGAAATGTACGAAGTCGGAAGTTTCACTGAATCCGAAATTATGAACCTTCTGCCCGTACACATCATACATCAACACCCATCTATCCTCACCAATGCGTTTCCACAAGTTCGGAGCTTCGCACGCCGTGGGTTCAGGATCATACCAACGGGCATTATACTCGTAATCACTGTTTACCCTATCCGAAACAGCCTGCTTGATACCGGCGCCCCCATCGTGCGAAACGTAAAACATGTGATATTTATCTTCTATACGGGTAATATCCGCATCGATAGCAGAAATCTTCTCATCGGGATATTGAAAAAGAAGCTGAGGTAAAGTTTCCAACTTATCAAAGTCGTCATTGACATATACATAATAAAGTTTGTTCGCTTCATTCTTAAAGCGCATGGTGAAATACATCATCAACTTTCCTTTTTTATCATCATAGGTCACTTCAGGAGCCCAAGCGCAACCTACCTCACTGTAAGCAGCAGATAATTTGTCAAAGCGCAGATTAGTACGCTTCCAGTGAATCAGATCCCAAGATTTCATCAATACCAGCCCCCGGTTGTTACCCCATCCGTACTCTTTTCCATCGCGTTCCCATTCTGTATCACGATATCCGTCACGCTGCGCATAAATATGCAAATCGGTCATCGACAGATAGAATGCTCCATCCGGACCACGGAAGATATGCGGATCGCGGATACCTTTCTGTTCAGCTATCGTATCTCCGGCTATGACGGGCTTTCCTTCGTTCAAGGCGGTAAAAGTGTAGCCGTCGGGACTGATTGCCATGTGAAGTCCATGGTCCTCGTCTTTGTGGAAGACCATCAGATAGGCGCTCATATCTTTCTCTCGCGGAACTGCATTCCGATAACGGAAGCGGCTGAAACCCGAACTTCCTTTTCCAGCGGAAAACAGACCAACACGCAAAGCATAAAAACCACCATAATTATTGTGATGCAAGGAGGAAACATCCATATCACTGGCAAGGACAGTCCATTCTTCCCCGTCTTTACTCACCTCGACGGACAGACGGTTACCGCAATTGTGCAGTCTGGCAAAGAAATGTTTCCCAATACGATTGGGAAGTTCCGTCTTGTGCTCCGCATTCCGGTAAATATAGAATCTCTTTCCATCGGAAACGACTCCGGCATAAGCCTTTTCATTATAATACAGGATAAGCCCGGCCACATTTCCATTCCCTGTCCGGATTTCCACTTGTGTTTCGTAATTTTTGTCTTCAGCGGTGGTCAACAACACCCGTCCGTCGGCAGGAGTCCGACCTTTGGCCTTCATCCATAAGATATCCTCCTTGAAAGTCAGGGATTTGGGAGCATATTCTTTCCAAAAAGTCCACTGAAGTCCCAATTGAGGACCTTTGAAATCATCGGACAGTTCCAATCCATGTTTGATTTCCTGCTCCGGAGTGACAGGGGTAGCGGCAGATACGGTACGATACCAGCCGTCTTCCGTCCATTCTATCGGTTCAATCAAGGTGGAGCGTCCTAATGTATGATAGCCATTGGCATATGCATGATAAACAATCCACCAGTTGCCGTTCACATCATCTATCAACGTGCCGTGGCCTTTAGACCACCAACTATCCGTTGCACTATATGTATGCACAATGGGATTGTAAGGTGAATTCTCCCAGGGGCCGGTCACACTTTTTGAACGGGCTGATACAACCATGTGGCTGGTTGCGGGTCCTGCGGTTCCTCCTTGAGCAGAAGTGAGATAATAGTAGCCATTGTGTTCATTCAGTTTCGGGGACTCCAGACACATGCATTCCGTATCCCAATGATCAGGATATTTCCATCCGTCATATACTTTCTTCTTCTCCCCAACGGTAGCAAGTCCGTCTTCTGTTAACCGGATCACCTCCCCTTTATCCACATAAAGATAGCGATTTCCCTCCCTATCCACGACATGACCAGGGTCAATTCCTCCTACCTTCAAGTCTACGGGAAGACTCCACGGCCCACGAATATCTTTCGCCCACATCACCCAATTGGTTCCTGCGGCAGGATAATAAATATAATAAGTATCTTTGTATTTCAACAAATCAGGTGCCATGGCAGAGCCTTCATATTGAGGCATGACACGACATAACGGCTCCCAGTTCATTAAATCCTGCGAGTGCCAGATTAAGAATCCGGGAGCGTAATAGAAAGGAGAATGAGTCATGTAGTAATCCTTGCCGTCACGCATAATGGAAGGGTCAGGATAATCACCCGGAAGAATCACTTTAGGATAAGTCTGTGCATTCATCTGCAAAAATGACAAAAGCAATAAAAGAGATAATAAAAGTCGCATCATAGTATTTTATGGGGTTATTCATTACCTGTCATCGAGTTCCAACCCGATACAGCTGTTTTTTATTCCTCAAAAATACATATTCTGCTAATAAAAAAGGGGGTATAATTCGTGCAAAATAGGACAGAAATCAGCCAAAAGCCGCTTTTTATTCTTTCTAAAGAAATAAATCACGTCGGATTTACCAAACTAGAGGAAATAAAATAAGGGCACTCTCTTTAAGAGATATGCCCTTCATGCTCTTTCAATATTTTATATATCTATCTTCTTACTTATATCCGACAGAATCAATAACCCGGATTCTGTTTCAAATCTCCGTCTTTGTTCAATTGAATCTCGGTGAGAGGTATCGGAAGCAGTGTATGGATATTGGCATCAAAACCTGTAATCACCTTATTGCTTGGTGCGGCAGGTTCCATATCCCCATTCAGTTTGATACGTTCGGCCAACGTATTGGTCCGGACTAAAGTCATACGACGGTTCTCCTCACTAATCAATTCACGGGCACGTTCATCCAAAATGAAGTCAATGTCAATCTGATCAGCCGTTACTTTACCAGCACCCGGAGCCACCGCACGATAGTCTTTAAAGGCACGGTCGCGCAACACATTGATGTCATCAGCCGCCCCCTGTGTATTCCCCTGACGGAAACGAGCCTCTGCACGGAGCAAGTAAGTTTCTCCCAAACGCATCACAGGCCAGTCCTTCACTACAGCATAACCAAAATCATCGGTTTCATCATAAGCCCCCCATTTAGTGGGATGAGGATAAAATACGTTCAATGAATCTCCCTCGTGAGGGATGACCTGGTCGCCCGTTTTTAATGTCACATTTCTTATACCTTTGTCTTTATCCACCAAGAACCCTTTAGCATCAATACCAACTTCTTTTGAAAAACCGGGCTTGTTATACCACATTACACGACGGATATTATAATTAGAATTACGGATATCACCTTTCTCATACAATCCGTATTTCACAAAATTGCTGATACGCAAACGGCCATTACCACGACCGCCTATGGAATCCGCATTCACCATACCATCCAGTTTATGGAAAGCAGGAACCCAGTTACGACGTTGTTGCGGATTATCAATTGTACCGCCATTCACATCACGGTTATACTCCATTTCGAAAGTCCAGATAGCCTCCATATTCCCCTGTGAACGACGCTGATTCCCCCAACGGAACATATCATGATAATAATCACCCGGCTCGGCCGCATATTTACCATATCTTGCTGAAATCAGTTCATATTTACCACCTGTTATAATAGGCGTCACCGCATCTTCCGCCTTCTTGAAATAGGAAGCATCACGCATACCCATCCGAAGATAGGCTTCTCCTGCCAACTGTCTTGCCATGTCCTGATTTATACGGCTTTCATTTTTGGCAGCTCCCACTACCGGAAGATTAGACATGGCATAAACCAAGTCAGAATCAATGACTCCATCCACCTCGGCAACCGCATTACGGGTATAATCTGTACGCGGAATACTAGTAGATTCTGTCACTAAAGGTACATCTCCCCATAATGTCACCAACATATTGTATGCATAAGCACGAAAAAACATGGCTTCGGCTGTTGCCGCCGCATCACCGCCTTCAGCTTGTGAAGCGATAATCTGATTCGCACTATTAATGAGCTCATATAATTTTTCCCAAAGGAAACTTACCCCTGCATTCTCTGCATTCAATTCCTGATATCTGTAAAAAGGAACCTCTACCCCCTGAGTGTCACCGGGAGCACCTACATCCGTACCTACCTGCCAGCATCCTACAAATCCCTGCTGACTGGACATTCCCCATATAGCAGCATATTGACGGTGCAGACCTACCAATTTCGCATTTACATCTGATACTTCCGGACCATAACTAGAGTACATTTTCTCATCCAGAAAACTATCGCTGCATGATGTAGTTCCAATAACAAATGCCGATGCAGCAAAAGTTGTTAATAATATATTTCTAAATTTCATAGTTCTTTGTTTTTTAGAATGTTAAATTAACTCCAAATACACAACTCTTAGTCATCGGGTAGTTACTGCTGTCATATACAGTTTCACCTCTTGTACTATCCCATGAACTATTACCACGAGCTACCTGACGAGCTTCAGGATCCCAACCTACCCAATCCGTGAAAGTAAACAGGTTACGTCCGCTCACATAAAGCTGCAAACCACCGATACCCATCTTCTGAATCATGCGCTGTGGGAAAGTATAACTTAATGTGATGTCTTTGATACGTGTATAACTGGCATCACAAGGGAAACCATATCCATGTTTGTTTGAGTTCTTACGCAATGAACGCCATTCGTTACTCTTGTTTTCCGGAGTCCAATAACCTATTTCAGTAGTGGTATTACGACGTCCCATTTCATCACCTGCCATACCGATCAATGAATTGTTCTTTTTCAATCCTTGTGTAGTCTGGATAAAGATACTCAATGTAAAATCCTTATAAGTGAACGTATTCGTCAGACCACCAATCCATTTCGGTGTTGTCTGCCCTTTGATGGTACGGTCATTGTCATCAATCTTGCCATCAGGTACTCCGTCAGGGCCACTGATATCCGCCAACTTCACATCACCAGCTTCTGCAATCGGGTCCCAATTCAAATGGTCGCCACGGGCTATCTCATCTTCCTGCCAGATTCCAACCATTGTATAATCATAAATCACGCCTATCGGATGTCCAAGGAACCAACGGTTACCCAAGTCGTTCTGTCCGTCTCCATAAAGGTCTTTTATCTCATTCTTATTCCATGAAAATACCAAATTGGAACTCCAGGTAAAATCGCCTGAAACAATATTACGGGAATTCAGTGTCAATTCCACACCTTTATTAGCTGTTTCACCCATATTGGAGTACACGGTATTGTAACCAGTTACTTTAGGTAAATTACGTTTCAGAAGCAAATCGTTGGTCTTTGAGAAATAGACATCAATATTACCTGTCAAACGGTTATTCCAAAGTCCGAAGTCCAGACCGACATTGAAACTCTTTGTGGTTTCCCAAGTCAGATCCGCATTCCCCATCAAATCATTGGGCCATAAACCTGCATTCGAAGCTCCGCCTAAAGCCAACATGCCTGAATCCATCTTCACACGTGACTGATATACTCCGATGGCCTCATTACCCGCTTTACCATAAGACGCACGCAGCTTTAATGTGTTCAACCAATTACTGGAAGATTCCATAAATGATTCACGGGCAATATTCCAACCTAAAGCGACAGAAGGGAATACACCGTATTTGTTATTATCACCGAAAACAGAAGAACCGTCCCGACGCACTGTAAATGTAAACAAGTAACGGCTGTCATAAGAATAATTAATTCGTCCCATTTGTGAAACAGTAGTATAAAGGTCGGTATATGAAGCTACGCTAGGTGTTTCCGCACTACCCATGTTATGCCACTGCTGGTCGTCATTAATAAATTTGCTGGCCATAGCTTGCGAACGTTGATATTTCTTACGTGAAGCGGCATACAAAGCTGTCAAATCCAAATGATGCTTTCCTAAATCACGATTATAAGCAAGGATATTCTCTATGGTATAACTTTGTGTTTCTTCATTCTTTATTTCAGCATAACCGGTCTTATTATTCACCGACTTACCTTCATAATTATTATAACGTTTGGGCATATATGCATAACCACCATTGAATTTATAGGTCAATCCTTTAAGAGGAGAAATCAACTTTCCGAAATCAATCTCGGCATAACCGTTTATATTGATATTCCACTGACGACGCTCGGGATTAGTAGTAGTCCACATCAACGGATTGGTAAACAAAGTTTCACTGTACATCGGATTAATGCAATAGCTGCCGTCTTCTTCATACATTTTTGCATAAGGAGACATAGCCTCAGCCATCAGAAAGTTAACACGTCCACCGTCACGGTTATGAGATACTATATAGGAATTAGTTCCCACCTTCATATAATCAGTCACATTCATATCAATATTCGTACGAATAGAGTAACGTTTGTAGTTGAACCCTTTCAACACACCTTTCTGACTCATATAGTCGGCAGAAACGTAATACTTCACATTATCCGCCCCACCGCCGATACTTACGTTATGGTCTTGGATGATACCAGTTTGCGATACAGCATCAATCCAATCATTCTCTATACCATTGGCCTGATTTTCCGCTTCGTATGCATTCTTCACATAATCATTGTACATGGTTTCTCCGGGGTTCTGTGACACATAATCTCTATAACGTTGAGTGATTTGCGCACCATCACAGAAATCTAGTTTATGAGAAAAATCCTCCACTCCGAAATATCCGTTATAACGAATAGTCGGCTTGCCGGAAGTACCACGCTTAGTAGTAATCAAAATAACACCATTCGCACCGTTTGTACCATAAATGGCAGTGGCCGAAGCATCCTTCAAAATTTCCATGGATTCAATATCATTCGGATTGATATCATTCAATGTACCTCCCGACTTGCTGATAGGCACACCGTCCACAACAATATATGGCCCGGAATTAGCATTGATGGAATTCTGACCACGCACCAAAGCATCCGGTGCATCGCCCGGAATGGAAGATGTTTGTGTAATAGTAACACCTGCCGCCGCACCTTGAACAGCTTGTAATACATTCGTCACCGGAAGTTTTCCCAGACGCTCCTTCCCTACTGAAGTAACAGAACCGGTCACATCTGATTTCTTCTGCACACCATAACCGACTACCACCACTTCCTCCAACGTTTCTGTATCCTCTTGCAAAATAATGTTAAGTGATTTTCCCGGAATAACTTTCATCTCTTGATTCTTATATCCTATATAAGAAATAACCAATGTAGCTCCTGGAGCCACATTCAATGTAAAATTACCATCGAAATCAGTAATTGTACCATTGGTAGTACCTTTCTCTAAAATACTGGCACCAATAACCGGTTCCCCTACCGGATCTTTAATCGTACCTGATACGGATTGTTTCTGTTGCTGGACAGTTTGTACGGCAGTTACAATTTCTTCGGCCATCACACTGAACGGCTGAGTCGCAACGAAACCTGTGCAAAGCAATAAGGCTGTCAAAGCCTTTCGATTTTTTAAGAACGAGTTTGATTTCATCGTTTTTCTTTTATTAGATTATTACAAGGTGATTAATTATTCACTTTATCACTAGAAGATTTTTTTCCTAAAAGACATCCTCTTCGATAAAATTGGTTAACTTTATGTCTTCATAAGCATCAAACGGGTTTATTTTTCTTCTGCAAATATAAAAGGTGTTATCAAACACAAATGAATAAAAACCGTTCACGAAACATAGAAAAATCGTTCATAACGAGTTTTTAATAGCCTATTGCCGAATTCTTAACCCTCCGTCAGCATGTCATATCAAAGATTTATGCTAATTTTGCCATACACAAATTAATATCCTCATGAAAAACATATCGTTCATTATTACTTTATTTTTTATCGTCTCACTTTCAAGCCTTGAGAAAATATCAGCGCAGCCCTATACCATTAAACGCCTGGGAATGGAAGACGGACTATCCAGCAACTACACACAAAAAATTATCCAAGACCAAAAAGGATATATCTGGGTAGCGACCTCATCAGGACTCAACCGGTTCGACGGACAAAAATTCATTCTTTATGGACAAGACAATCATAAGACAGAGCAAAACTGGATCAACAGTCTGCTAGCCGACCCCACGAATGATAACGTATGGGTTGGAACTGATCAAGGGCTATTTTATTTTGACTATCCTACCGGAAGCATGATGCCCCATGCCACTCCGCTAAGTCACTTGGACAAAAACATCACGGGGCTGACCGCTGCTACCGACTCCGGTATATGGATTACCCATCATACTGCAGGAGTTATACATTGGTCTGCACAAGACACCACCTGCTATACCCCACAGACGGTACTGGGATTAAAAGGCCCTTTCCAGACAGCTGTCGATGACGGAAACGGTAACCTATACATCGGCCACAGTGACAAAGGGTTGAGTATCATTTCAATAAAAAACAACTTTTGCAAGAACTATCGGCATATCCCCGGAAATCAAAATAGTCTGCCCGACAACAGCGTAAACGTCATTTATAAGGATAAAAGCCATAATATCTGGTTAGGCACCAATAACGGACTAGTACTATTCAACCCTCAAAAAGAAAGTTTCACCACTTTCAGACAGATGGAGGATAATGAACACTCCCTGTTAGGTAACCAAGTAGCCGATATCAAACAAATGAATGACGGCACGTTATGGATTTCCACCTATCTGGGCGGGGTCAGCATCTTCAACCTACTCGAGAATACGTTCACCCCTCCAGCACAAGCCATCTTTACCCGTATCACAGCCAGCAATGACGGACACGGTTTGTCTAGTCCCAATGCACAAAGCATCATACAGGATTCTTTCGGCAACATATGGATAGGCAACTATCGGGGAGGAATTGACTTTATCAGTCATACCCAACCCCTGTTCAATACCATCACTTACAAAACAGAAAAGTATGGTCATAACTGCAACAAACAAGTCTGGGGGCTATGGGCAGACAACAACCGACAAATATGGTTGGGTGGAGAAGGCGAATTAGGTATTTACAAAGAAGGGAAAGAAATAGAAATCATCCCCCTAAACCAATGTCGTCTAAACAAACAAACACATATCAGCGTCATCCATCAGGACAAACATGGCGACTTGTGGCTGGGTACCCACAAACATGGTGTAGCCATCTATCATCCTGACACCAAACGCATAACCTGTATCGGAGATGATAAAGATGGAAGCCTGGACATCCTATGCTTCTACGAAGATACAGACGGAAAAATATGGATAGGTACCCAAAGTGGACTTTATTCCGCCTACAACCGGGAGCTGACACAAGAAGATAAAATTAACAGACTATTGACCAATAAAGGAATAAGAAGCATCCTAAGGGACAAGAACGGCAAACTATGGATAGGAGCCAAAGGATTGTTTCTGTTCGATGACAAAGGACAACTGTTCCAGGAACTGACAACAGAGCAAAGTTTCCCCATACGCTCCGTCAATTATTTGATGGAGGATTCGCGTAAACGAATCTGGGTAGGAACCAATGACGGAATCCTGGTTTTCCGAGATGCCAGCCATCTGGAAGATTATTCCCATTATGGGACGAAAGAAGGACTGCAAAACACCAATGTACGCGCCATACAGGAAGACCATGACGGAACCATCTGGCTCAGTACCAATGCCGGTATTTCACGATTGGACGAAAAGACAAAGACTTTCTACAATTACAACCACTATGACGGAGTACCCATGGGAGACTTTATGGACGGATCTACCTGCATTTCCACTGACGGAATCCTCTATTTCGGTTCACAAGGCGGAGCCTGTTACTTTACTCCCGGTGAAGTCAACTCTATCCGTAAACCGGCACCGGTCACCATCACACAATTTTCTATTTACGACAAACAGACAGAAAGCAAAGATACAGAGCATCCCCTTCCTCTCACCGATGCCAACATACAGCTCCCCTATAATCAAAATACATTCAAGATTTCATTCAATGTACTAGACTATGCCATCAGCTCACAAGTAGAGTTTTCTTACATTCTGGAAGGATTGGAAAACACTTGGTACAACACACAAGGCGAAAAGCAAATCATTTTCAGAAATATTCCACCCGGACATTATACCTTTAAAGTAAAAACACGTTTAAGGAATCAGGAATGGGAAAAGGACGAAGCTACACTGCATATCCGCATCACCCCTCCATTCTGGTTGAGCTGGTATGCTAAACTAATTTACGCCTTGCTGATAATACTGATCATTTACGGAGTGTCACGTTTTTATAAACGCAAACTGGACTTAGAGAGTTCACTGGAAGTGGAGCGCAAGCAAAGTCTGAACAAACAAGAACTGAATGAAGAACGCCTGCGCTTCTACACCAACATCACCCATGAACTGCGTACTCCGCTCACGCTGATTCTAGGTCCATTGGAAGACCTGTTGAGTGATGCCACCCTGTCTCCCAAACACGCCAACAAAATCAGCATCATTCATGATAGCGCCACCCGTCTGCTGAATCTGATAAACCGCATACTGGAATTCCGCAAGACCGAGACCCAGAACCGTAAATTATCTGTGGCCAAGGGAGATCTGGGACAATTGGTACAGGAAGTGGGATTACGTTACAAAGAGCTGAATCCCAATAACAAAGTAAATTATCATATTCATATCGAAACAGAAGATACGGAAATCTTCTATGACGCGGACATGATCACCATCATACTGGACAACCTGATGAGCAATGCTGCCAAATATACTTCCGAGGGAGATATCACCTTATCACTCCGTTCAGTAGAAGAGAACCAGATAAAATACACGGAAATCAGTGTCAGTGATACCGGTCATGGCATTGACGCCGAAGCGTTACCACACATTTTCGATCGCTATTATCAGGCAAAAAGCAAATATCAGGCATCGGGTTCGGGAATCGGGCTCGCTCTGGTCAAAGGTTTGAGTGAGTTACACGAAGGAATCCTGAAAGTAGAAAGCACAGTGGATACGGGAACCACATTCACGCTGCGCCTGCTCACCGAGAATACGTATCCCAACGCTATCCATGCCCAACATGATATGGAAAAGAAGCCGATGGATGCAGAGGAAACCACCATTACCGATACACCAACCGAAAATCATCCCATTGTACTGGTGGTAGAGGACAATGCCGACATACGGGAATACATCCGGAGCTCTTTTACAGATATCTATGAAGTAATCACTGCCAAGGATGGCAAAGAAGGCTGGGAACTGGCACAGGCACGAATTCCCAACATCATTGTCAGTGATATCATGATGCCGGTCATGGACGGTATCGAACTTTGCAAGCGAATAAAAGAGGATATGCGCACCAGCCATATCCCTGTAATCTTACTGACGGCTAAAGATTCTTTACAAGACAAGGAAGAAGGATATGCATCCGGAGCAGATTCCTATCTTACCAAACCGTTCAGTGCCAAGTTACTGCACAGTCGCATCAACAATCTGTTGGAAACCCGTAAGAAAATAGCCTCTTTGCTGGCACTGGCCGATATACAGCCCAAACAGGAAAGTGCCGTGAGTTCGTTAAACAAACTGGATAATGAATTCTTGCAGAAAATCACGCAAATAATCGAAGAGAATCTAGAAATGGAAAAGATGGATATCGCTTTCATTGCCGACAAGATGTGCATGAGTCACTCTACCCTTTACCGCAAGATAAAAGGACTGACAGATATGTCCGCCAACGAATTTATCCGTAAGGTAAAAATGCGCAAGGGAGTGGAACTGCTGATGTCCGGACAATATACTATTTCAGAAATAGCCTATATGATAGGATTCAGCAGTGTGGCCTATTTCCGCCAATGTTTCAAGGACGAATACGGAATGTCGCCTTCGGATTATGTGAAACAAAAACAGTAGACTCCCTGGCGGATTCTGATCATTGCTTGGTATCATCCTGAGCAGTTCTTCTTTAGAGTTTTATATTTCTGCTACCACCCTTCCTGCTGAAATGCCGATGAAAAGTGGTAGCAGTGGAGCAACAATATAAAGCTCGTTTGTTGTAGAACTCTTGGATCAAGTTATAACTGTCACAATCGAATTCAAGTCCAGCCTGAACATTCTGTTTCTATTTTTCTTCCAAAGAAAGCAGTATCCCGATCACTTCCGCATAATTCTTTCTACCGGAAGGAATGTTGTTACCCTTTAAAAACAGGTTATAAATTTTATTCTGCACTTCACCCAACAGGGTACTATAACGCTCATGCCAATACATACGTTTATATTCATAATCCTTCACCACTTCGGGACGGATCGTCTTAATCCATTCACGGAATTCCTCTTCCGTCAACACAGAAGATGCATTGACCAGCACATAGGGCAACAGACCGAAATAGGCACTATAACGCACCGCCGGCCGCTTTGAAGAGCGACAAACCCTGTAAGCCCAATAATTCGCTTCCGCCTCATTACTTACCCCCAACAGGTGAGACAGTTCATGGGCATACGTAAATGGCAATTGTACAGGAAGCAATTCTTCATTCAATTGCGACTCCGCAAAAAAAGGTCCCATATATCCCAATACCCCCACACCCGAATAAAACGGATTGAACCACACTTGCTTGGGATGCTGATAATCCCGGGGAAGAGCCAAACCATACATAGACGGAACCTGCCGGTAAATCTCCTTTATCTCCTGCCGCATCCTTTCAGGGTCCGTTTTCACCTCAGCCGTATAGGACTGATTCAGACTATCTGTATAGGAAGCAAGGAAACGATGGAAAGCCTGTTCATCGTAACCGGCAGGCTCCACCTCCATCCGCCGGTAAATATCGTAACGGAAATAATTCAAGCCCCATCCCAGATAAAACCAGATATAGACCCATGCCAGCAACTCCACTTCCCTGCCCACAATAAATCTCCAGCTTTTCTTCTTCCGGCGTTTAAGAAAAGGATAAATAATCATCCATAAAATGATTACGACCACCAGCGCCTCCTCCAAGGAAAAAGGGAAAACAGAAGCTATAGCGGACAACGCCGCCGACAGCCACGGATAGATATGACGGGCATACCCTTCGGCCATGACGGGAAAAAAACGGCAAAGTACAATGCACAGAAGAAGCAATGCAAGTACTATATATCTCAGAATAGGGAGAAGTTTTGTTTTCATGGATGCAAAGCTACTATCTTTTTGCCATTTTCAGATACAGATGACACAAAGCTTTTATTTTTTAAACACGAACAACGCAGATGATACGGATAAGTATAAAAACAACTTCGTATCATCTGCGGCGTTCGGATTTAAAAGCAATCAGAATAAATCCCAAGTGCGTATATCATCACTCCAGTGATGGTCTTTCGGGAAAGGCTGTCCGCCCCATGCCTTGGCTTGTGTGCAAGGTTGTGCGGCATCTGTCCAGAACGGATGTGCGGCAGGAAGCCCCAGCGGAAGGAACGCCAGTGATGTCATGTAAAGACTGCCGTTATTGGTGTACCAATCCGCCACATTGGGCTGACGGCCTGCAAAACCGATGGTCAGGAAGCCCGCCTCATTGAAGTTCTCGGTGTTGTCATACATCCGGTGCATCACAGAAGTCAGTGCGGCACGCGCCTGTCCGTTGCTCACCCCTTCGGGCAACTGCTGATACCAAGCCATCAGCGCCAAGGGTTGCATAGTGGCCAAACGATAAGGAATGGAACGGCCGAATACCGGGAAAGTACCCTCAGGAGAAATCAAGCGTTCCAGTACAAGACTGAATTTCCTGGCACGTTTCAAGGCGCGGTCATAATATTTTTTATAATGAATACGAGTGTATTTCCCTGCATCCTTCATGCCCTGCAACGTTTCCAGATACATGGGATGGAAGACATAACTGCTATAATAGTCGAAAGCGAAAGAAGGGCCGTCCGCATACCAGCCATCTCCCGTGTACCATTCCTCCACCTTGCGGATAGCCGAATTGATACGGTATTCGTCACATTCCGCTCCTGCCTTTGCCAGGAAACTCTCGATGGTAGAAGAAAACAGCAACCAGTTGGTGTAAGGCGGGTCCACACGGCGCAACTGGGTAAATTCTTCAAAATAACGTTTCTTGGTTGTGTCATCCAAAGGCATCCAAAGCTGGTCGTAAGCACGTAGAAAACTTTCGGCCACGTATGCCGCATCCACCAAGGCCTGTCCGTGTCCTCTCCACAACAGATAGTCGGGATTGGCAGGGTCCACCGCATTGGCATAGCTTTTCAATGCCCATTCACGGAGTTGCTTGCGCATCTGTCCCTCTTCCGTATCATCATCGGGAAGTGTCAGCCAGGGAGCGACACCTGCCATAAGGCGTCCGAAAGTTTCCATATAAGTCACCCCTTTGTTACGTCCATCCCAATTAGGGCTCACCTCTACCAGCATATTCTTTTTCAGATTACCTTCCGCCATATTGCTCAGTACGGGAGCTGCCATCTTATAAAGCAAATTGCACCAGTAGGCGCGATCCTGATTTTCAGGAGCTTCCAGATAACGGACATATTCACAAGCAGCCAACAGAAAAGCACCTACCCCGAAATTAGCTTCAGAATCAGCATCGACTACTTGTCCCGGAATGGCCTTCTCACCAATCGGCTGTACGTAACCAATCTTGCCATTCTTCTGCAAAGCAGTCTTTGTCAAATAGTTCCATGCTTTATCTATCACCGGTTTGTACACAGCCTCATCCAGATAGCCATTATTGATTCCCCAAAGGAAACCGTAAGTAAAGAAAGCCGTTCCGCTGGTTTCCGGTCCCGGAGCATGAGTGGGATCCATCATGCTACGGGTCCAATAGCCTTCCGGTTGCTGGATGGCTGCGACTGCTTCGGCCAGTTTCACATACTTGTTTACGAAAAAAGAACGATGCTCGTAATCAGCGGGAAGATCTTTCAGCACCTTCGCCAGTCCGGCAAGCACCCATCCGTCACCACGTGCCCAAAAGTCCTTCTTTCCGCTGGAAGTCTTGTGTTTAGGATAAACATATTTGGCATCCCGATAATACAGGCCGGTTTCCCGGTCGAGCATGATACTGTCCGAATATACAATATATTCATACAATTTATCCAAATAGAGATGATTACCCGTCACCTTATACAGTTTGGTCATGACAGGCATTACCATATACAGACCGTCGCTCCACCACCAGTAATCATGATTGGGTGTACTCATCTCATACTCCATCACTTCGCGGGCACGGGCTATCTTATAGTTGTCCGGAAGAATAGTATAAAGGTCGATATATGTCTGAAAACAAACCTGATAATCTCCGAACAATACATATTCATCACTCTCACCGTAAGAATATTTCCATTTAGACTTATCCTTTTCCTTGGCTCCCTTCCATTCATTGTGTATAGCCCAGGCTTCAGAATATGCACGGTAGTTTTCATTACCGGTCAGAAAGTATGCCTCCATGTTTCCGGTGTGGTAAGCGGCATTGTCCCAAAACGAACGGACTTCGGGCTTGTTATGCGTTTGCCAATAAGTGTTTACCTTGTCTATAATCCCCCGTACTTCCTTGGCTTCGGAAGAAGGTTTGGCGGCAACCTGCATGGAAAGCAGCAAGGTACCTGCACAAACAAGGGTTTGTTTCAATAATTTGTTCATCATATTAATAATTTATCAATTTGCCAATTTACTAATGTGTTAATGTGCTTGCGCTATATGCCGCATGGTCATTGGCAAATCAGCACATTATTTACAATTCCAACACATAAACCATTTGCGGTTCTGTTTCCACCTGCTTCTCGCCATCTCCCTGTCGGGTATCCTGTACATAAATATGAAGTTGTTTCTTCATTTTCCATAACTCCGTGTCATGACTGGGTTCCCACGCATTTACGGCAAAATCCGTCAGGTCTTTCACGTGCCATTCACCAAACTGTATGTCTTTGGTATAGTACATGGAAACTTTGCTTCCACGCTCCTGGTCACGGAACAGATAGTACACTTCTCCATTGTCCACCACCATCCGGGGACGGGACATGGGAATCATCTTGGTTCCTCCCCCTTTGAGCGAGAAAGGGGCCTTGCGTTCGGAAACCTGTCGGTTGTGCCAGTTCACGCCATCATGCCAAACGATGCGGTATTGGGGAACATCACTATCGGGATTGCGCCAGTAGGTAGCGATGTACGGATGACCTCCGGCATCCGTACTCATACTGGTCTGGTTTATCAGTTCGGCATTCTGAGGAATACGGCAGGCATATTCGGCATTGCCCAGGCGGATAGGAAGCTCATACTTCTGTCCGTTGGTCTTATACCAGGTTCTACCTCCGTCAAAAGAACGGGCGTAGCATAAGTCATGGTTGGTTTCCACATGCCAGGTTTCACGCCACACCCAGGAAAGATGGATGGTTCCTGATTGGTCCACATACAACTGCCAATAGGCATTCCGCTCGTTTTCTCCATCTACAAGGACATCCTGCACACGCTCCCACTTACGGGATTTCACATCATATCGGTTCATTACCATATTTCCTCTTCCGGAAGCGCCCGAGCGATATACAAAAAGCAAACCGCCATCAGCCAACAAATGAAATTCAGGATAGGTCACATCTTCTTCTTCGTTGCCTATCATCGGCTCTTTATCTCCCAAAACAAGTGTATCGGGGGCAATGCTGCGGCAATAGTTCAGTTTATGTCCGTGGTGGTCAAAAGAAAGATGAAGATAGCCGTCGCCGTCCACCATCATACTGATAATGTTATGTGCATCTTTTACATGTCCTTTGTATTGGGTACGGTGCAAAATCCATTCCCCAGTGCCCAGACGGCGTTTGCCTAACATCAGCCATCCTTCAGCGTCATAATAAGAAATGTATTGTGTGTTTCCATGCGTCACAATGGAGTTATTACGGAATACAGTAGTATTTACCGAAGTACTGCTAAAGCCTTTCCCCACTTCAACCAGACGTTGGGCACGAACAGAAAAAGCCACACAGCATAATGCGATTAGTAGAAATAAGTTCCTCATAGCAATTCTATTGATAACATTGCAAAAGTAACTGATTTCTGTAATAACACGGGATAATAATTCGGCAGGAAGGAGTCAGAAAACGGTCAAAACCGATTATTATATCTATTTTAAAGAAAAATTCAGAGAAATAATAAAGAAGAAAGATTCTATGATTACATTTACCATAGAGGCAGACTATGTGAAGGATCATTTCCCAAAGGATCTTTGCCATTCATGTTTCCATGCAGCATATATAGAAATCCCACCTGGGTGGAATGGGCATTTCACCCAGGTGAGAGCGTAGTTCCACCTTTGTGAAATGGCAGTTCCACCCAGGTGGGACAATATACCTATACAGGTGCAAACAGCACATTTAATAGTTACTTTGGACTTTTGACACATTCATCCTCCTACTGTGAATGAAACTGCCAACCGGTTAACTATAATATTTCCTGAAGCTGGCCCAACTTCATACTGTTGGAACCTTTAATCAGAATATAATATCCTTTCGGCTTATATCTTTCCAACGACTCTTTCAATGCAACCACATCTTTAAAATGTTCAAAGGACGGAATCACTTTGCCAAACTCCTCTCCTGCCAAAAGTACCCGGTCAAATTTACATTCATCCAGATAATCCGCAATCTTCTGATGTTCCTCATGACTGGTTTCTCCCAGTTCTTTCATATCACCCAGAATAACCATTTTATGAGCGACATTCATCAACCGGAAATTCTCCAAAGCCGCCATCATACTGGTAGGATTCGCATTGTATGCATCAACTATCAGTTTATTATCCGTGGTTTCTGTCAATTGCGAACGGTTATTATGAGGAACATACGCCTCCAGTGCCTCACAAATCTGCCGGGACGGTACACTGAAGAACCGGCCTACCGTAATGGCGGCCAATGCATTCTTCATGTTATAACTGCCGATAAGGTGGGTATTCACCTCGAACTTCTGTCCCTCGTGTTCCCACTCAAACGAAAGAAACGGAGCACAAGCGCCCAGCTTGCCGCTGATATAAAGTCCCTCTCCTCCTTCCATACCATAACAAATACGGGTAAGGCCCTGAGAGATAGCTGTGAGATACTCATTGTCCTTGTCTATGAAAATAATATGCTTGCCATTGTAACGCAGATGCTCATACAACTCACCTTTAGTCTTGATGACCCCTTCAAAAGACCCGAAGCCTTCCAAATGCGCCTTACCCACATTAGTGATCATACCGTAATCCGGTTCTACAATACGGGTCAGTGCCTTGATTTCACCCGGATGGTTCGCTCCCATCTCGATGACAGCCAGTTCATGCTCGGGAGTCAGCCTCAGCAAAGTCAGAGGAACACCGATATGGTTATTCAAGTTACCCTGTGTATAAAGCACTTCATATCTTTTTTGCAGCACTGAGGCTATCAATTCCTTGGTAGTAGTCTTCCCATTGGTTCCCGTGATGCCGATGATTCGGGTACCCATTTTATGCCGGTGATAATTAGCCAGTTCCTGCAATGCTTTCAAGCAATCGTCTACTAACAAGATACGCGGATGCCCATCGGCGGCATATTCTTTTTCATCTACTACGGCATACTGGCAACCTTTTTCCAGCGCCTGAAGCGCGTATGCATTTCCATTGAATGTTTCCCCTTTCAGAGCTATGAACATAGAGCCCTCAGGGCAGTTACGGCTGTCGGTAGTTACCTTGCCGCATTCCGTAAAACACTTATATAAAGCTGAAATATCCATCTTTCGCTTTGCTTTTAAATTAAGTTGCAACAAAGATAACTGAAAAATAGTTCATGAAATAACAAAAACTCAAGAATTGTGCGTACTTTTGTACGACCTAAATGACAAGCCGTAAACAATGGAAACCAAAACCGTCAAATATATTAATGTTAATGGGAAACTGATGGATCTCTCCCATCCGCAAGTAATGGGAATCCTGAATGTGACACCCGATTCTTTCTATGCCGGCAGCCGGCAGCAAACGGAAAAAGATATTATCAACCGTACCTCCCAAATAATAGAAGAAGGAGCTTCCATCATTGATATAGGTGCCTATTCCTCACGTCCCAATGCCGAGCACATCAGCCCCGAGGAAGAGATGCGCCGTCTGCGTACCGGACTGGAAATCATCAATCGCTATCATCCCGGTTGTGTGGTGTCCGTGGACACTTTCCGTGCGGATGTAGCCCAGATGTGTGTAGAGGAGTACGGAGTGGCAATCATCAATGACATTGCCGCCGGAGAAATGGACCCGCAGATGTTCGACATGATTGCCAGGCTGGGAGTACCTTATATTATTATGCATATGCAAGGCACGCCGCAAAATATGCAAATGAATCCGCATTATGACAATCTGTTGAAAGAAGTCTTTCTCTATTTCTCGGAAAAAGTACAGAAATTACGCGACTTAGGAGTAAAAGATATTATTCTGGATCCTGGTTTCGGTTTCGGAAAAACAGTGGAACATAATTACCAGTTGATGAATCATTTGGAAGAATTCAGCCTGTTCGAACTACCGTTACTGGTCGGCATATCACGTAAATCAATGATTTACAAGCTACTAGGCGGAACCCCTGATGATGCCTTGAACGGAACAACAGTGCTGGATACCATTTCCCTACTAAAAGGAGCGGATATTCTCAGAGTGCACGATGTAAAAGCTGCTGTAGAAACCGTGAAGATAGTACAGAAGATGAAAGACTCTGCTGCCTTTTAATTCTTAATTTTCAATTTTTAATTCTAGAAAGATGTTTATTGATTTTAGTATAAAAGACCTCATCGATATCCTGCTGGTAGCCTATCTGCTTTATCAGACTTACCGTCTGATGAAAGATTCGGGTTCTATCAATATCTTCATCGGTATCCTGGTATTTATAGGTATCTGGCTGATTGTATCTCAGGTTTTGGAAATGAAACTGCTAGGGTCTATCTTCGATAAATTAGTCAGTGTAGGTGTCCTAGCCCTGATTATTCTTTTTCAGGATGATATACGCCGGTTCCTTGTCACACTGGGCTCGCATAAACAGTTGGGACGTTTTTTCCGCTTCCTGACGGGAAACAAGCAGGAAAAGACGGAAAAAGCGGATATTATGCCGATTGTACTTGCCTGTATGAGCATGAGCAAAGGGAAGGTGGGGGCACTGATTGTCATCGAAAAAAGTGTACCTCTGAATGACATCATCCGTACAGGAGAAATTATCAACGCCAATGTGAACCAACGACTGATAGAAAATATTTTCTTCAAAAACAGTCCATTACATGACGGAGCCATGATTATCCGCCATAAACGGATAGAAGCAGCCGGTTGTATTCTCCCGGTATCTCACGACTTGAATATCCCTAAAGAATTGGGATTAAGGCATCGGGCTGCCATGGGCGTATCGCAGGAAACAGATGCATTGGCCATTATCGTTTCAGAAGAAACAGGTGGCATATCCGTGGCTTATAAAGGACAATTCCATCTCAGACTGACTGCAGAAGAGCTGGAACGTATTCTGACAAAAGAAGACTAATAACCTATCCGGATTTTTACTCCACTGATTATCAATCTTAAACATAGAAATTCAACCTAGGCAACCAGTAATAAAGATCAATTCAGCATCAAACTCATATAAGGATGCTCCGCTTCCAGTAACAACCGGGTAAAACCATCCAACGTATAAGTGTGATATTTTTTTTCCGGTACTCTCTCACGAAAACAGAAACCATCCCGTACCGTATAATAGCCGTTATTCTCCTGAATCGCTTCATCTCCCTCAATATGTATATAAAGTTCGGATGCCGGATACTTATGGGCGAAAACCTTCAACAACTCCTCTGCACGGATAACTCTTGCCATCCCCAAAAACAAAGTATCGGCAGACGACGGAATGAAATAATCCATACGCTGTACCTTATATATATGGGCCGCTTCATACAATAAAGTATCCTGCACCGCATCCGTATCTGCCAGCAATTCCTTTATATATAATGTATCATCCCCCATTACCGTAAATGCCATCCCCACTATTTTATCCGCTTCCCAGGCAACCAGCAATTTGCCATTACCCAGTCTTAAATCGGCCATAATAACCAGAAAATCTTCTTTAGGATGCTGAATGCAACTCCTGCGTCCATGCATACGGGAATCAAAATAATGATAATGTTCCACACCGGGAAATTCGCATACCTCTATCCGGCAACCGGGCGCAGGGCATAATCTGTCTACCCTTACCTGCTCAACCGCATACCCAAAAACTGGAGCATATCCCGACCTGGCATAATAACCGAACAACCATTCCTCTGCAGGAATCAACGAAGCCAGCAAAACTCCATCTTCATACATACACCGATGTGTTTCCTTCAGTAGGCGTTTCATGGCTCCATGCTTCCTGTAATCCGGATGCGTACAAGCACCCGATATATACGAAGTAGAAATCACCTCATCACAAAAAGTCATAGGATAAGGTATCATCTGCAATGCGGAAATAATCTTTCCGTCTTCACGAATCACCCTGTTCACTTCATCCTTATATCTCATCTTGAAATATAAGTCGGTAAACTCATCGCTATCATTGAAGCAGAGTTTCCATAATGTTTTCACTTCATCCTTTGTGGTCATTGAGCTCTGCTATACATTTCTCGAGTAAAATAACGGGCTGATAAGAAAGTTTTGCTTTGCGCAAACCTTCCAGACCAAGGTCTTCCTCGCGGTTTACATATATATATTGTTCGTCAATATGATTTGCATATTCATAGTTAATCATGGCATACGACCCTTCTATTCCCGTATCCGCCTTTTCAACACAAGTATCCCATGTTTCATGATTGATGGGAGCACCGTATGTAAAAGCGGCAATCTTCCCGTTGACATGAAGCACGCCGCCCGTCAAACCCAACGCCTCCATATGGTTCAAGGCATATGTCATGGACTTACGTTCTGCCCCCAATGCCAATTGTTCCTCGCAGTTATTGGCACGACACCATTCCTCTTCCAGCTTCAAACATTCGGGAACCAGATCTGGAGTCAACGGTTTGTATTCATAATCAGGATACTGCTTCTTGAACTTGTTGATATGATTACGTTTGGCTTGAAACTTCTTTCCTTTCAAGGTTGCCAGGTCAGTACGCAAGTAGATATAATCAAAGTAATCCCGGTCTTCTGTAAAAGTGAAACGTCCGGGCATCGCCGCCTCTATGTCCGCTTTCATCCCCACGCATACCCCCAGCATACGCAATTTTGCCCCCATCTCTTCAGCATCCTTTATCAATGCTTCAAGAACTGGTTTCACATCTCCAGTTCCGACGGGCATCATGTAGGCCAATTCTTCTCCCGCATAGAAACGCAGCAACAGGTAATTATCCATCACGGCATATTTAGTCTGGTACAGGAAAATCCAACTACACAGATTGGCAAACGACAAGTCGCAATTACGACGCAAACTGCCTAAGGTAAAGGACTGTATCAAGTCTTTATCCGCTAAAGTTATATCTTTAAATTCTATCATAAAATATGGGTTGCTTGTTTTCTCACCACAAATCACAGAATCTTCATTTCATTCAAAGTGACAATAGTTATCAGACTGCTGTAAGAATGCTCTGTTACTACTAAATGCGGATAGACTTTTTATAAGCAATGCTCACCCCAATGACCATACCTATTGAAAATCAAATCAATCCTCTATAATCTGTGATGATTTTCTATATATAACAAAGATAACAGCTTTTTTGTTAAATCACACCTAATAATCTAAGAATTGTCGGTGTGAAAATCGCTGTCATAATTCCGTTCAAAGTCAATCCCAGACTAGCGTATGCTCCATATTTCCCACTGATTTCCATTGCTGTAGAAGTACCTACCGCATGAGTAGCCGTACCCATAGAAAGACCTTGCGCAATAGGACTCCCCACATGACCTACCCGAAGTACCTTGAAACCGAACACCGCCCCGAACAGACCGACTACCACCACAACAGCGGCCGTCAAAGACGGAATTCCTCCCGTGGCTTTCGAAACCTCCATAGCGATAGGAGTAGTCACAGATTTAGGAGCCAATGAACAAATAATCTCCGGAGTGGCTCCCAGCAATTTGGCAATGACCACCACGGCCACCAATCCCACCAAACAACCTGCCAACTGTGAAATGACAATAGGAAGCAACTGTTTCTTTATCATCTCCAACTGCAAATAAAGTGGCACGCCCAACGCTACCACCGCTGGTTTCAACCAAAATTCAATCAGGTGACCTCCTTCATTATATGTTTCATAACTGATGCCGGTAAATTTCAAAAACAGAATCAACACGGCAATGGTAAGCAGGATCGGGTTTAACACCACCCATCCAGTCTTTTTCTGCAAGACACGTGACAAAAAAAACACCCCGAAGGTGAATGCCAGCAAAAAGAACTTATTTTCTAAATATTCCATTTGATTTTCTAACTAATTGGTGAACCCATCCTGTTACGACCAGTACCAAAACCGTACTGACCACTGTCGCAATTACTATCGGCCAAAACTGTGCTTCAATGACATCAAAATAAAGCATCAGTGCCACACCGGGCGGAACGAAGAAAAAGCCCAGATTAGCAACCAAGAAATCGGACAGCCCCTGCACCCATTGCAGTTTTATCCAACCCAATTTGAGAAAAAGGGTGAGCAACAGCATTCCTATAATACTGGACGGCAGCTTGATACCCGTCAAAAAAACAATCAATTCACCCAAAGCCAAACAGCCAAATAAAATGGCGCACTGACGAATCATACCTTATAAATTTATTAAATACTTATTGAAAACTGCGCAAAGTTAAGGAAACATCCCGTTTGGTGTTCAATAACATACACTTTTAGCATACTTTAAACCAAAAATAATATTGATTTTGCAATGTAGATATTGCAAAATTAGCTAATTTTGCATCGTGAAAAACAACACTCGTCTTTAGAACGTACATAATTAATATATTATCATGGATTTAATTTCTCAAATCGTTGAGCGCGCGAAAGCAAACAAACAGCGCATTGTTCTTCCGGAAGGAACTGAAGAACGTACTTTAAAAGCTGCCAACCAAATATTGACAGACGGTGTTGCCGACCTTATTTTATTGGGAAACCCCGATGAAATCATGAGCCTGGCTAAACAATGGGGGTTAGGGAACATCGGTAAAGCCACTATTATCGATCCCACAGACCACCCGAAAAAAGAAGAGTATGCACAATTGCTGTGCGAACTCCGCAAGAAAAAAGGTATGACCATCGAAGAGGCCCGCAAACTGGTTGTCGATCCGCTGTATCTAGGATGTCTCATTATCAAGGCTGGTGATGCCGACGGACAGTTGGCCGGCGCACGCAACACAACAGGTAACGTACTTCGTCCCGCTTTACAGATTATCAAGACTACTCCGGGTATCACTTGCGTATCCGGTGCCATGCTGTTGCTGACTCATGCTCCCGAATACGGAAATAACGGTGTAATCGTAATGGGTGACGTTGCTGTAACCCCGGTACCGGATGCCAACCAACTGGCTCAAATTGCAGTTTGTACCGCTCAGACCGCCAAAGCTGTTGCCGGAATTGATCCTCGCGTAGCTATGTTAAGTTTTTCAACCAAGGGTTCTGCCAAACATGAAGTGGTAGATAAAGTGGTGGAAGCTTTGGCAATCGCTAAGGAAATGGCTCCCGATTTGAAGATTGACGGTGAACTGCAAGCTGATGCAGCTTTGGTTCCGCACATCGGTGCAAGCAAAGCCCCGGGATCAGAAATTGCAGGTAAGGCAAACGTATTGGTTGTTCCTTGTCTGGAAGTAGGTAATATTTCTTATAAATTAGTAGAACGTCTGGGACACGCTACCGCTATCGGCCCGATCCTGCAAGGTATCGCTCGTCCGGTGAATGACCTGTCACGCGGTTGCTCTATCGACGATGTTTATAAGATGATTGCCATTACTGCCAATCAAGCAATTGCCGCTAAAGAAAACAAATAATCATTCTCCAAAAAACAACAACATCATGAAAATATTAGTGCTCAATTGCGGTAGTTCTTCTATTAAATATAAATTATTTGATATGACTACCAAAGAAGTCCTGGCACAGGGCGGTATAGAAAAAATAGGCTTGGTAGGCTCTTTCCTGAAACTGACTTTGCCCAACGGTGAAAAGAAAATATTAGAAAAAGACATCCCAGAACATACCGCAGGTATCGAGTTCATTCTGAATACATTGGTGAGCCCGGAATATGGCGCAATCAAGTCATTGGATGAAATCAACGCAGTAGGTCACCGTATGGTACATGGCGGAGAACGTTTCAGCGAATCCGTATTGCTGAATAAAGAAGTACTGGATGCTTTTATCGCTTGCAACGATTTAGCCCCGCTTCATAACCCGGCTAACCTGAAAGGTGTGAATGCTGTTTCTGCCATTCTGCCCAACGTTCCCCAAGTAGGTGTATTTGATACGGCATTCCATCAAACAATGCCCGACTATGCATATATGTATGCCATTCCATACGAACTGTATGAAAAATACGGTGTGCGCCGTTATGGCTTCCATGGAACTTCTCATCGCTATGTTTCACAACGTGTATGCGAATTCCTTGGCGTTGATCCGAAAGGAAAGAAAATTATCACTTGCCACATCGGTAACGGTGGTTCCATTTCAGCTATCAAAGATGGTAAATGTATAGACACCAGTATGGGGCTGACCCCATTGGAAGGTCTTGTAATGGGAACTCGTAGTGGTGACATCGATGCAGGCGCCGTTACTTTCATCATGGAAAAAGAAGGATTAAATGCAACCGGCGTATCCAACTTACTAAACAAGAAGAGTGGTGTATTAGGCGTTTCAGGTGTATCCAGCGATATGCGCGAACTGGAAGCCGCTGTTGCCGCCGGAAATCCGAAAGCTATTTTGGCTGAAAAGATGTATTTCTACCGCATCAAGAAATATATTGGTGCATACGCTGCCGCTCTAGGTGGTGTAGACATCATCCTGTTCACTGGCGGTGTAGGTGAAAATCAAGCCAATTGCCGTTCTGAAGTTTGTGAAGGTTTGGAATTCATGGGTGTGAAGATTGACCTTGAAAAGAACAAGGTTCGTGGAGAAGAAGCTATTATTTCTGCCGATGACTCCAAAGTGACAGTAGCTGTTATCCCAACTGATGAAGAGCTGATGATTGCCAGCGATACTCTGGCTATTCTGAATAAGTAATTTTATTGTTTGGTTAAATATATAAATTATAGAAGGCTGCTACGCGTGATGCATAGTAGCCTTTTTTAGGAATATTGACTTTCTCCCTCAACATACTGCTCAAGGAACATATTTTCACCATCAAATACAGCATACGAAAAATCTTGTATCCAGTCACCAAGAATCAACATACGTGAAGTACGGCTCAGCATCAAGTCTAGCATAATGTGGCGATGACCATAAATAAAATAATTGATATCCGGATGGTCTTTAAGGTAATTTTTAGTAAACAAGACCAACGGTTCCTTATCCTCTCCCATATACTCGGGTTCCTTACCGCCTTCACGCTTCAGACGGCTATGCTTGGCCCATTCCAAGCCAAGTTCTATGCTCCAACGGGGATGTATGGTAGAAAACAGCGTTTGTAAAGTGGTACTATGAAACATGGAACGCAACAATTTGAACTTGGCATCTTTATCTCCCAATCCGTCCCCATGCGCCAAGAAAAACTCCTTCCCATAAATCTCACAGGTCAACGGCTGACGATGAATAGTTACCCCGCACTCTTTTTCCAAATAATCACCACACCAGATGTCATGATTACCGATAAAGAAATGCACCTCCACTCCCAAATCGGTCAACTCGGAAATCTTCCCCAAGAAACGAGTATAGCCTTTCGGCACTACCAGTTTGAACTCGTACCAAAAGTCGAATATATCTCCCAACAGGTACACTGCTGCAGCATTATGTTTTATACTATCCAGAAAATTCACCAAACGGCGCTCCTGTGTCCGCCCGTGTGCTATGGCACGAGAACCTAAATGTGCATCGGAAAGGAAATATACGTTCTTCATAATCTTACTAAATTAAATACCTCATAAATTAAAAATCCGAGAATAGAGAATTAAAAAACAACACCTTGTCCAATAACTTAGACATATTGGCAATTCTTATTTTCCAATTTTAATTCTCAACTTTCAATTTATCAGAGGAAACCCAATTCCAATTTAGCTTCTTCACTCATCATATCTTTATCCCATTCGGGTTCAAAAACCAAGTTCACGACCGATGAAGTAACTCCTTCCACAGAGTCGACTTTCTGACGGACATCCTCCATAATAAAATCAGCAGCAGGACAATTGGGGGCAGTCAATGTCATATCTAACACTACTTCTCCATCATCTTGCAAATCAATTTTATATATCAAGCCTAAATCGTATATATTCACCGGAATCTCGGGATCATATACGGTTTTCAACATGGCTATAATCTTCTCTTCTGTTTTTAAACGGGTATCTGCATCCATATCTCTCGTTGTTTTAATTGCAAATTTAATGATTTTCTATATTTTTCCTTCATCAGCATAGCTATAAAATTTGCCATCCGTTAAAATAACATGATCTATCAGTCTTATGTTCATTACTTTTGCCGCCTTGTCAAGATGTTCCGTCAACCGATCATCCTCTGTACTAGGTCGCATACTGCCGGAAGGATGGTTGTGACAAAGTGCCATGGCAACGGCCCGTTTCAACAATGCTTCCCTCAATACACAACGGACATCTACCGCTGTAGAGACCAGGCCTCCGGAACTTATCTTTATACAGTCAATTACTTTGGAAGCTTGATTCAACAACAAGACCCAGCATTCCTCTGTAGGCAAATCACACATCAACGGATAAAAATATTGATAAACATCACGGGAGCTGAGAATGACCTTACGTTCTTTTCCTTCTTCCTCCTTTCGGCGCTTTCCCAATTCGGAAGCCGCCAAAATGGTGATAGCTTTGGCAGGACCTATTCCTTTATAGTGACACAGTTCATCTACGGTAGTTTTGCCCAATTCATTCAAACTATTATGATAATCACTCAACACTTTACGCATTAACTCCACAGCAGAATCCTCCGTATTTCCCGAACCTATCAGAATAGCAAGCAACTCAGCATCCGAAAGTGTCCCCACTCCATGCAACATCATCTTTTCACGAGGACGATCTTCTTCCGCCCATTGGTTTATGGTTAGTTTTTCTGCCATCTTTCTTTATTTTTCCCCGCCATAAAGACGCATAAAAAGTCCATCACTTTTAATACCTCTTCATGGTAAAATTCTATTTATAAAAATTCTTCTCAAATGCGGCAAATTCGTTTTTCCCCAACACACAGCGTTTCCACCAGGCCCGCAGGAAACCAGTTCCATAGCCAATCAACTGAATAAAAGAAGCAAGGATGGATAATAATCCTATTTTGAAACTTTTATTTCGCAATGTGGAGTCTACACAAATGATAAGAGCAAAAAGCAGCAGCAAAGACAAACTCCAGCTACAAACCAACGAACATAACAACAGGAATACAATTCCTATAGTAAAAAGTGCCGGTAACAAATGTACAACTTTCAATGATTCAGGATACTTTTTATACAGATTGATACGGGCAATACCCGAATTATGCACTTGCTTGAAAAACTTCTTCAAATCGGTACGACGCTTGTGCCACACCCATGCTTCAGGGAACAACCGACAAGCATATCCCCCTTGAAAGATACGGATACTGAAATCAATATCTTCTCCAAAACGCATCTTAGAAAATCCTCCCAACGCTTTATATACCTCAGCCCGTACCCCCATATTAAAACTACGGGGATAGAATTTATCCATTTTTTTCTTCCCTCCACGGATACCTCCGGTAGTAAAAAACGAAGTCATGGCATAATTTATTGCTTTCTGTATATTGGTAAACGAATCATGAGCACGGTCAGGACCACCAAAAGCATCTGCCTTCTGCCGTTGAAGCTCTGACTCGACAGCCGCCAAATACCCTTCAGGCAAAATGCAATCAGAATCCAATATGATAAGATATTCTCCATGCCCCCGTTCCGCTCCATAATTGCGGGTCTGCCCGGGACCGGAATTGGATTTGAAATAATAACATATATCCAACCGGTCAGCGTAATTATCTACCACTTCCTTGCACGGAACAGATGAACCATCCTCCACTATCAGGACTTCAAAATTCTTATTTGTCTGCCTTGTAAGACTGTTCAATAACTCATCCACCTCTTCAGGACGATTATAAACCGGTATAATAAAAGAATATCTCATTGCTTTATTTTGATTTTATCCATCACAGAGAAGTACAAAGAAACATAAAAAAGGCGGAGCTTGCAACAAGTTCCGCCTTTTTATATGCATATATAAATAGATTATGCTTTCACACGGCCTACATATGAACCGTCACGAGTATCAATTTCAATTGTTTCACCTTCATTAATGAATAAAGGAACACGCACGGTAGCACCCGATTCCACTGTAGCAGGTTTCAACGTATTGGTAGCCGTATCCCCTTTCAGACCCGGTTCGGTATAAGTAATTTTCATCTGCACTTTTACCGGAACATCAGCAAACAATACTGTTTCTGTAGAAGCATCAGAAACCACATCCACCACCATTCCTTCCAACAGGAAGTCTACTCCGTTAATCAAGTCATGAGCAATAGGAATTTGGTCGAATGTTTCCTGATTCATAAAAATATAGTCTGCACCTTCCATATACAAATATTGGTGTGGACGACGTTCCACACGTACATCTTCCAATTTTTCACCGATGTTGAAACGACGTTCCAAAACGTAACCATTAACCACATCTTTCAATTTAGTACGCATGAATGTGTTACCTTTTCCCGGTTTTACATGCAGGAAGTCAATACAGAAATACAATTTGCCGTCCATACGGATAGCTGTTCCGATTTTAATGTCTTGAGCATTAATCATACTTTTCTTCGCTTATATTTGATTATTATTTCAGATTATATTCACTTATAGCTGTGATTTCGAGTGCAAAAGTAATGTAAATCAAGAAAAAACGCAAAAAGAAATCACTAAAAATGAGTTATCTCTTTGTTTATTTCAAAAAAGTCACTAATTTTGCAGCCCGTTACTCATGGTGAATAATAACATAAAATAAGTATATACAATGAAAAGAACGTTCCAACCCTCTAACAGAAAGAGAAAAAACAAACATGGATTCCGTGAAAGAATGGCAACTGCTAACGGTCGTCGCGTATTAGCCAGCCGTCGTGCAAAAGGTCGTAAGAAATTAACTGTATCTGATGAATACAACGGAAAATAATTCATCTGACCGGAAAAAATAAAAGGAGTGAAGTCGTAGAGACTTTGCTCCTTTTATTTTTCCAACTAAGCCGAACAGCCATGAAAAAGTAACTTAACTTAAATGATCAAATAAGTCAACTGAAACGACCAGGTAAGTTGACTTGCTTGTTCCATACAGTCGGCTTACTGAAAACAGTCTATTTATTTCTCCTTTCTCTTGCCCACTCCATCACATTAGCCGGAGCGCGTTCCGCCAGATATTCCTTCTTCATAAAATCCATATAGGGTGCTACGTGGTCAAAGAATTGATAATATCCCTTACACAAGTAATTCAATCCCGGTTCACCGTCTTTACTTAACATAAAACGATTCTTCGGACATTCCCCATGACAGGCAAACTCATAAGAACAGTTCAGGCACTGCTGTGGCAGACTATTGTGCTTCATCACACCAAAAGTTTCCTGTTCTTTACCATACATCATCTCCACCAAAGTCTTCTGATAAATATTTCCCAATTTATACTCAGGAAAGACAAAATGATCGCAAGCATACACATCACCGTTGAATTCCATCACGGCTGCATGTCCACAATATTTAGCTAATGAACAAACGCCTGGCTGCTGTCCCACCCAATTGGCCAGCGTAGAATCAAACAACTGAATATAGTAATTGCCCACGTCATTCAGTACCCATTCGTCGAAAATAGTACAAAGGAAATTCCCCCACTGCTCGGGAGTAATGGAGAAAGGAGCCAGTTCACCGTCTTTTTGCTTTAATGAAGAAAGCCGAAGACCGTCCGCACGGCTAGACAGTCGCTCGACAATGGGAGTAAACTGTATATAATGACAATCAAGTTCGTCACGAAAGAAACGATAGAAGTCCAACGGATAATCTGCATTATAGTCATTGACCACTGCCATGGCATTCCATTCCACTCCATGCTTTTTCAACAGGTTAATCCCTTTCATTACCTTATAGAAAGAAGGTTGTCCCATCTTGTTCTTCCGGTATTCATCGTGAAATTCCTGAGGACCGTCTATAGAAATGCCTACCAAAAAATTATTCTCACGAAAGAATTCACACCATTCATCTGTCAGCAATGTGCCATTTGTCTGAATGCAATTATCAATGGTTCTACCACCTGCATATTTTTTCTGAAGTTCCAAGGCTTTCTTATAAAAAACTAAAGGACGCATCAAAGTTTCTCCCCCATGCCAGGTAAACAAAACTTGCGGCATGGTTTGCGACTGAATATATTCTTTAATAAATTTCTCCAGTAATTCATCGCTCATCACATGACGCGGCTGTTCCTCATATAACTTGGATTTTTCCAAATAGTAACAATAATCACAGGCCAGATTACAAACCGCACCTACAGGTTTGGTCATTATATATAGCGGCTTTGCAAAAGGAGTTATGGTTGCTTCTTTCATTTGTTTTTCATTTAATTCCTAGTATAAAGAATACAAAGATAAAGCTATTTTTCAATATTCGTTCTTACAGTAACAGGTTTATGCTACCCTCTACCCCCAAAAGGACATTCTTCTTGCCACCCAATCTGTTTCAAATATAAGAGTTCCACCTTGCTTCAAACTCTTGAAACAAAATGAAACTCTGACCCTCTATTCAAAATATCACTTGAAAACGTGTCTGAAACGCACTTAATGACTGATTTTCAAATCCCACTCTATCCGTTATCTTAGTATAAGAGTACCGGAATCTCCATATCATATACTTATTGATATAATAATTGACAGTAAAAGAGACATCGTTCAAACGCCCGCCATAAATATGGGACCGGGTATCCGACATATCAGTATAGTTATATCCGAATACGCATTCCAACGAACCAGAGTCCGGAGTGGCAATACCACAATCCGTATGTGAATATCTATAATTACCACCTATCAGCAAACCTCTCAGTATTCCATACATACCACTCGCTTTATAATTCTTAAAATCCTTTTTCCGATTCACTTGAAGATAATAATATTGTGCTTCCAATGCCACAGGACCATATCCTGCTATCATCTCCGGTGTAAATTTTATCAGGTTCTTTGCATCCGGAATCAAGGCATTCACAGCTCTGACTTTTGCAATACGCGTCGGGAAATTAGCCCCCAAGTCAAAGCTAGTATGGTTAAGTGTAGGTTCGCTATTGTATCTAGGTGTTTCGTAAGCACCGGAAATACCCAACTGAAACAATCTCCCTGTATCATGTAAAGGACGATAGACCAAGCGGCTCATAGCACCATAACCCATTTTACCCAATTCATTGGATTTCTTCTTAAGAGCCTCGCTCTCCACATGAACACTAGCTGTACCGAAAAAATCATTTTTGTCATACACAAACATAGCCCCCATCAGCCGGCTGTTGAAAAAAGCCTCATTACTTGCCGGCTCCTCCATGGTTACTTTCATAGACGAACTAGTAGAACTTTGAAGCCCGAACTGATGTACAAAATTCCCTACACGTAATAACGCATGTGAGGAAAATTGTCTTTCTACAAATATGTCTTTTAAACTGACCTTTCCATACGCATAGCCTATATCCACTTTCGCTTTATATTTTCCATAGGTTGCTTTTACACCTATCCGGGCATCAGGAATCGCTACACCATCTACAAAGTTTTTATTATCTGAATGAAACAAGCCTCCATCCATCAAGATTCGTCCTGTAGGACGTATTTTCAAAACTGATTGTTCCTGTGCATTTACCTGTACGGAGAGCAATATCAGGAGAAAAACTCCTAATGATATAAGATTTTTCATAATATACAGTTTTAATGGTAACCATCCAAGTATCCTGTCAGTCTGTCTCTGATTTTTATCATACTGAGGGCAGTGAAGAATCTGTAAGACCACACAATGAAAGCAATCAGTCAGACTCCTCCTCCCATCAGCATCCGATCAATAGTCATGCTTTTAGGCTCAGCAAATACTCTTGTCCGGTTCATCTAAGAAAAACATTACATTAAATAGTTACGGTTTATGGTTAAGTTATAGGGAATTATTTTTTGGAAACAGACTGAATGAGTCCTGCTTTTTGCAGCTTGGAGAACTCATCTTTCGCCTTATTAAGCTGTTTCACAAAAGCATCGTTGGCATGGAGACGGGCAACAACAGCACTAGCCACAATTCGGGCAGCATCTACATCACTTTGGAAATGATACCCACAAATAACACGACTCTGTCCCATTTCAAATCCTCTTTTCAGAATCTCATTCTGCCTGTCAGGATTGATTTCTGCCAAAACAAGGGCAGTAGCCCATCCTATGGCTGTATGTCCCGAAGGATAGGAACCGTTCGTTGAAAGTTCTTCCTGCTGTTCGGGATTACAAGTCATTTCATTGAAAAAACTAAAAGGACGTACACGCATATAATACTCTTTAGCATGACGGGTAGCCAAATCTCCGGCATCCTCTCTCATATTAATAATGAGCCTATACAGTTCCGGCGTTTTATCCCTCGTTATTTCAATACCAAAAGCCTCCGAAAAGGCAAAGGGAACGCCATCACCATTTACACGGGCATCACTGACAGCTTGTTCACCCCTAGGAGTATCCCTTTGCAATTTCCCCCAGTCGTAACGGGCTTTGTCATACAAGAACAAAATACTTCCTGCTTCAGGAGGAGGAGGCAGTAACTCCAGACTATTGGCAACCTCCGATTCTTCCAAATAATAAAGTTCGGGATTGGTTCTTCTATCCTTTATTTTTTTCTCTTGTGCAAAGATGTTTAATGAAATGGCACAAAACACTAGAAGTAAGGCAAACTTTGTTTTCATGATAAAAGTTTAGTTTAAACGGTTAATTAATAAAATTCAATTGGTTTTTCGAAAAACATTTTAATCATCTACGGAACGTACGACAAACAATCAGAGTGTCCGCATCTGACGGAAACAAAAGTAGTGTTTGAAATTATCCCGAAAATACCTTTTTAAT
Organism: Phocaeicola vulgatus ATCC 8482; assembly: GCF_000012825.1. Taxonomy (GTDB): domain Bacteria; phylum Bacteroidota; class Bacteroidia; order Bacteroidales; family Bacteroidaceae; genus Phocaeicola; species Phocaeicola vulgatus. The sequence continues at coordinate 751,079 of NC_009614.1, forward strand.
CCCGTTTCCTCCTTTTATATGACCAAAACATCCTAGAAGAGAAAAGGAGGAAAAAAGGAGAGCCGGAAGTGTTTCAGCACTTCCGGCAAAAAAGCCATTCCTCATAATAAAACAGATACACGAAGCCGGCTCTACGAAATACAGTAAATTGAGATAACTCTAAAGATGGACCTATTTTCTTCTTGAATTGATACGGTCATAAAGCAGATTGATGACTTTACAATCAAACTCCCCATCAGGATAAAGTTGTTCTATTTCTTTCCTTACATTATACTTATGTCTTGTTACCGTTGCCTGATCCACATCCAGCACTCTTGAAATAATAGCAGCATCAATATCTTCTATCATCAGAAGTATCGTTATAAAATACCTTTCTTTTCCCCTTCGTTTCATAAAGGATAATTTACCCAATTCAGGATATTTGTCAGCAAAATCCAAACACACCTGTTTCAGTTCCTGACGCATATCATCCTCTCCCTCTGTTTTTCTGTATCCCAAGGCATCAAACAGGGTCTTGACTTTTTTGTCAACCTTATGAACGTCCATTTCCAGTTCCTCCCAATTCATCCCGACATTATCCGGATTTATCCCTTTTTTATCCATCAGCGCTTTCCGAGTTCCTTTTTTCCGTCTTTTCAAAAGGAAAAGAGCAAGAAAAGCCGATAGCAGCACCGCTATTGACAGGATGATATACAGCGCATAGGACATCTCTTCTTTTTCTATCGAGATAGGAAGCAAGCCTGATTTACCATCAAAAAGGAATAATCCTGACTTACATCCCAAAACCGCTTTCCGTCCATTGACGGCAATACAAGGCTTGCTAAAAGCCAAATCGCAGAATAATGGTTCTGGAACACCGGCATCATCCAATCCCTTAAAACTCATACCATAATAATAGAGTATGAAAAAGCCCTCATTAGGATTCTTTTCAAGAGCTCCCGATATTGATTTCACATGTTTCACTGGCAACAAGGTCGCATTTTCTTCATTAACGATTCCCAACGAGGTATTCAAGTATTTATTTCTACCATTCATTATCACACCATAAACACTCTCATACCCTGATAAATCACATATCTGCCAGAAAGATTCCTGCGGTCTGTTTAAAGGTCTTCCATACAATCCTTTGTTCAAGGTCGTTACATAAATACTATCCTCATTCTCACAAATTCCGGTAATATAAGCGTCGATAGTATCTTTCACCCCTTTATCTGACACAACCGGAATAGGAGTTACAATATGGTCCTGCTGTTCATCTATAATACCTAAATATTCCCTAGTACCCACATAAAGACAATGTTCCACGGTGGAATAATAAAGAGAAGTGATATTATTCTGCCCTTTCGTGTTACTGAACTGCAAAAGACACTCCGCTCTATTGCCTTTAATCTTATAAAGTTTCTTACGCGTAGCAAGAAAGAAAGTATTAGGACTGGTTTCCAAAAATTTTATAATATCATTACCCACAATATCCAAGCCTTCAATCTTTCCTAAAGACTTTGATTTGAATTCCGGATGATTATAGACAAACTTATACAGATGTAAACGAAGATCATCGGTAATAAAGAAAATGGAGTCTCCCATCCTTTTATCACTAACCGCCAATACATTATTGTCTAAATCTGCCGAGTTCTGTCGCAAGGCAAAAGAAAGCATAGCCTCTCTGCATGCCAGATGCAGAAAATCTTTCCCCATAAAGCCTATCTGCCTGGCGATAGTACTGATACCATTCGGCAAATCATATTCTAAAGTGCAACCGTCTTTGACATAAAGTATAGAATTAGCACTGATAAACCATTCATCCTTGTCGGGTCCTTGAGCATACAAGTAGCACCGTCCTTTGCGTACAAGCGTCTTTTTTCCATCGGGAGATATCTTAAAAACCGAATTTTCCAACAAAGCATATACTGTATCATTATAAACACTGACATTGGTAACCAGAGAATCTATAACAGGTCGTTTAAAGTCCTTTTCAAGATTACGGACAACAAACAACCCCTGTTCACTAGCCACATATAGTTTTTTTTCCTTTATCACAACCTTATTCACCCCACAGTTTTTACTACATTTCCCTAGTTGAATGGGAGTGAGTTCATGAGATGTGGAACCATCTTTCAAATTCAATCTAAACAGTCCATTACTAGTCCCCACATACAAATACTGTTTGTCATCATCCAAAGCCATACTATATACCGAATAATTCATCCTCTTATTTTTTATGTAGTAAGTCTGGGTCTGCCGAGAGGATTTAGCCAATAGTTTCAAACCGGCATCTCTTGTTCCCACAAACAGAGAATCTTCACTATATTCCAATATATCATATATACGCCGGTTGCTATTAATGGAATAGGTCTGGCAATTATTGTTCACTTTTTCTATGATACAACCGTCTTCCTGACCAATATAAAGTTTATCCGCATCTGCTGTCGAACGGCTGATACATGATATAGGAGCGTCAAATGTATTGATATTGCAAGTGAGCTTTATAGGTTTCGGAACAAGTGCATCCTTGCAGCCTGTCAAACAGAACAAGGCTAATATAAAAAGAAAGTACAAGCTTTTTTTCATATTTTACTCATTTAAGTGATATCGATTAAACAAAGGCTTTCTACAATTAATCAAAAAGTTGAATATCTGTTATGCTTATGCAAATATAATACGTTTTCTCAAAATCCGGAAAGCTCTTAACAGATTATTAGCTAATTCCTTAATATGCCTTCCATATACAAAAGAAGTTACGTCAAAACCCAGATGATTCTCTCACCCGACTTTTGACATAACTTCTCCTAAAATAAAAAAATATATTAACCTGATTTATTTCAACAATACTCCTATCTCACCGACAGCAGTTACTGCTTTGTTATTTATTTCGGTAACAGGCTCCAGTTTAAAATAACGGGCCGGATAAGTCTTTCCGAAACGTACAAAATAAGGAACAGGATTATGCATGATATTACTGAATTCACCTGTAGCGTCACACTTCATCCAATCCTTACCATCCCGACTGACATAAAAGTTGTATTTATAGATAGTGCCAGTCAGATCCTCCTCCTGTGCAGGAGCATAACTGAAACCGGCTATTTCCACTTCTTTACCCATATCAACCACCAAGGGAGTTAAAGTTTCGGTTTTCCAAACAGTTTCCTGTTTTCCATCGATGGCTGCGGCTGCATCCATGCCCACTGTTTTCCAACCATCCACCGGGACATCACTCAAAGTTACTTTCATCGTTTTATCAACCAATGGTTCAGCATAATACAAGCCTATGTTACTGATATTGACGGTTCCACGAGCACCCGTAATTGTCACTCTAACCTTTTCGGCATGACTATCCGAGAAAGGCAACAACCGTTTATATCCCACCGTAGTTCCCTCACCCACATGATGCCATGCGCCATTGGCGAACACTTCTACTGTAAAACCTTCCACACGCTGGCCTTTTGTAATATCCTCCTGAATTAAGAAAGTATTAACAAGTGTATTCTTCCTCACCTTATATTCTTTCGTATCTCCTACTTTGGCTGTCCATATCCTATTTCCCTTCTCAACTTTATTATCGGCAAAGGTCTTTTTTATATATTCCGTCAACTCCTTGATACGTTTCACATCATTCTCGTGCATCAAACCACGTTTATCGGGTGGAATATTCAGCAACAAAACAGAGTTACAACCCACAGAACGATAATAAATATTCACCAAGTTGGCAAGTGAACGAACTTGATTATCCTGTTCGGCATGATAGAACCATCCCGGACGGATAGAAACATCAACTTCAGAAGGATACCAGAACAAATCCGATGCTTTAGATACCAATTCACGGCTTCCCAAATCCTTGGACATAGCATTTATGCCCAATCTCTTATAGACTTCATCAGAACCCGGATAAGAATTAGGCATCAAAGCCGTTGCACTCCATTCCGTGGTACGTCCCAATCCACCTTCATTACCTACCCAACGCACATCATCGCCCATGATAGCGGTAACTGCCTTAGGTTGAAGACGACGGATAGTCTTCAAAATAGCGTCCCAATCATATTCCTGCTTCTTTCCGTTAGGTCCTTCGCCGTTAGCTCCATCAAACCATACCTCATGCACTTCTCCGTAATTGGTAAGCAGTTCAGTCAGCTGTTCGATGAAAAACTTATTATAAGCTTCTCCTTGTCCGTAACATTCCGCATTACGATCCCAAGGAGAAAGATAGACTCCGAATTTCAATCCATACTTGTCACAAGCTTTGCGGAGTTCCTGTACCACATCCCCTTTTCCGTTTTTCCATGGAGAAGAAGCAACAGAATGCTTGGTTGTCCGGGTAGGCCACAAACAGAAACCATCATGATGCTTGGCAGTAATGATAGCCATTTTGAAGCCACCTTCCTTCAGAGCTCTTACCCATTGTTCACAATCCAATTCGGTAGGATTGAAAATGGCCGGATCTTCTTTACCATCTCCCCATTCACGGCCTGTAAAGGTATTAATACCAAAATGAAGGAAACAAGTGAATTCCATTTGTTGCCATGCCAACTGTTGCGGTGTAGGCACCAAACGGGAAGCCATATCTATCTTCTGTTCCGTAGTCGCTCCTGCCGGAAAAGCTACGTGTTTCTCATAATACTCCTGTGCCTGAGTTCCCAGAAAAGCACAAAGTAAGGCTGCGGTTAGAATCGTTTTTCTCATTTTTCTTTATTACTAGGTTATTTTAATGGACGAATCATAAACTCAAACGTATGCTTCTCCACCGGAACACGATATGGCGGCAATACCCCCGGACCACAAGTCGCAGTACCTACCCCCGACTGTTCCGCATCTAAGTGAACATTTATAATCCCTGTTCTCTCAAGTTTATTAATATGAGTAGCTTGATCTACATTAGAATCCGTAAATGGAATAACACTGAACTGAAACACTTTATCCGAACGGAAAGACAAACCTTCTCTTGCCTCATCCGCCAATTCCATCCAACGCACATCCGTACGGTTTCCTGTAGCCTGGGGCTTCACATAATAATGGAACATACGTTCTGCATCTGTATGGTAAATTCCAATACATCCAGACTGATTACGGTCTATATAAGTTTCATGTTCACCACGTCCCAAATAAGAAACCTTGTTATAGGCATACGGCATTTCAAATGCCAGGCCCACTCTAGCCAATGAAGTAACAGCAGAAGTATCCGGCAGGAAAGTTGTCTTTACTTTTAATGCACCATTGCTCTGCAAAGTATATACAAAGGTAGCCATTCCCAACTTTACGCCTTTAGCATTCCATAATTCTACTTCCGATTTACCACCTGTTTCAGATGCTTTGACAAAAGTAGCTTTTTGAATCATATTATCCAAACCTTCTTTCCTCCAAACTTTGGCTCCTCCTGTTTTTTCCCTGCTGTCATTGTCCGTAACAGGACGATAAAGGCTGAGAACTACAGGAGATGAAAGCATCTCTTTACCTTTATATATATAAGAGCGTAAAGCGCCGGTTGCAGGATCAATATCTATCTTCACCTTATCAGCCAATTTGATTTCCGGCGCACGATACCCTTTGTTGGCAGACAGCACAAACTGGTCATAGGCCACTTCGTCATGAGTTCCAATAAAGGGAGTTGCCTTATCAGGCGTCCAAGACAGATTCAAATAAGCCTCACGAATCGTAGAAGGCAACTTTACAGCACCCAAAGAGAATGTTACAGTCTCATGAGGGGCACAGTCTGCTTTTCGAGTTCCTTCTGCTATCACTTTCCCATCATCCCCCATGACCTGCCAGTGCAACGTATAGGCATTCAAATTGGTAAAGTCATACCAGTTCTTGACTTCCACTGTCAGCTTCTTAGGATCGGTCAGTGCCGATTTGATATATTGATACTCCTTCTTCACTTCAATGAGATGCGGATGCGGTTCGCGGGCTGCATTGACCAACCCGTTACAACAGAAATTGCCAAAGCTGGGCACATCCTTCGGACCATAATCCCCACCATAACTCCAATACCATTTACCATCCTTATCTATCTCGCGGAAAGATTGATCCACCCAATCCCAGATACAACCTCCCTGAACAATCGGTTCGGTTTCGAATACATGCATATATTCCTTTAATCCTCCGCCACTATTACCCATAGTATGCAGATACTCTGTCATGATGAAAGGACGATAGACTTTAGGTTCTGTCTGGCGGGCATAGGCCATGAGTTCTTCTACGCTGCGATACATACGGCAATAGATATCGGTATTATAATTCTGTTCGGCCCGTTCATATTGTACAGGACGACTTTTCTCCACTGACTTCATCCAGTCATATGTACGTTCGAAGTTAATACCGTTTCCGGCTTCATTCCCCAATGACCAGATGACGATAGCCGGATGATTCTTGGAACGCTCATACATACGTTGGGTACGATCCATGTGGGCAGGCAACCAAGTGGAATCTTTGGCCAATGAAGCAGGTCCATACCCCATGCCATGTGATTCAATATTAGCTTCATCTATCATATAAAGTCCATAACGATCACAAAGCTGATACCAATAAGGATGGGTAGGATAGTGCGAATTGCGGACCGTATTGATATTATGCTGTTTCATCAATTTGATATCTTTTTCCATCAGTTCCTTGCTTACAGTCCGTCCTAATTGAGAATGTTCATGACGGTTCGTTCCCTTTACCAAGACCGGCACACCATTGATGCAAAAACGTCCGTCCTTAATTTCCGAAGTGCGGAAACCTACTTCACATCCGGTAAGTTCCGTTACTTTACCTGTTACATCTTTCAATTCCAGGATCAGCGTATAAAGATTCGGATGCTCAGCACTCCAGACTTCCACATCCGGCAAACTTTGTTCATCCAACTTCAAGAAATGGCTCAATCCCTTCGATTTGATAGGATATTCACCTTGCAGAACCGCCTTACCGGTTTTATCTTCCAGTCGGTAAGCAAAGGTAGTCATGGAAGTAGAAGGTCCTTCAATGGTAGCTTCCAAACCGAAAATACCTTCTTTATATTGTTGTTTGTCTAAAGAAGAGGTTACTTTGTAATCGGCTATATACTGTTTAGGAGTGCTGTAAAGATACACATCACGTTCAATACCACTCAACCGCCACATATCCTGGCACTCCAAATACGAACCGGCACTCCAACGGTAAACCTCCAATGCCACCGTATTCTCACCTTTCTTCAATTTATCAGTGATATCCCATTCGGCCGGTGTCTTTGAACCTTGATTATAGCCCAACAGATGTCCGTTCACCCAAATATAGTAAAAAGAAATCACTCCTTCACAACAGATAACCACACGGCGGTCTTCCCAATCGGCAGGAATTGTAAAGGTACGTCTGTAGGAACCGACTTCATTCTCTTTATATGGAACTAAAGGCGGATTCTTTTTAAAATGGAACAGTTTGTCATCGAACTCATAGGTTTCGTTTACATAAATAGCTGTTCCATATCCTTGACGTTCCCAATTGCCAGGAACCTGAATATCCGCCCATCCTCCTGTATAAAACTCCGGTTTATAAAAATCCTTCGGACGGTTATCGGGATTCTTTACCCAATGGAATTTCCAACTACCGTTCAGACTCATGTAATAAGGAGAAGATTCATAATCTCCGTTACGGATATCAGATACGGTTTGATAAGGCCACACATAAGTATGAGGGGCCAGTTTGTTCAGTCCGACAGCATATTGGCTCTGCCATTCGGGTTGTTGTTGCGCCATTACTGGAAATATAACCAGAGCAGCCAAAAAATATAATAATGTATTTCTCATATATCTATTTATTCTATCATTACCTCATCAAAATAAATCCTTGCCTCTTGTCCGGGGCGTACATGGGTTGCAGGACACTCTCCGGCTCCTTTAGCAATAATCCGCACATAACGGCCAATTTTCTTATTCAAATCAAGTACCACATCCTCTTTGAAAGTCCCTTCACGGAAAATCTCTCCATCCGTGAACTGTTTACCGGATACTTTACGATAATCCCGATTATCATTTGAAACCCACACTTCAATATCTGCCGGTTTATGGGCTGCCATGCCATAATTCGTTATGCATCCCACTGATACAGAACGAAGCGACTCCTTCTTTTGCAAATCTATAGTAAAAGCGACAGAATCACTGCTTTCCCATGAATGCCATTCGAAATCCGACTGGCGCAAGCTGCCACGTATACCATTTACTAAAATCTTCCCAGCCTGTGTATTTCCTAAAACAGGTTTGGCGGTAGCCTTATTCCAAACCAAAGGCAATGTCAATGTTTTTCCCATCTGCCGACCTGCTCTATAAGTCGTACACTTTATAGTTTGTGTACCGGTCACCATCAACGGGCTCTTATATAGCAGAGACCGGTCTGTCGGCTCCTTACCATCCATTGTGTAACGGATTTCCACATCAGGACGTTCACATTCCAGTTTCACCTGTAGCTTTCCATTTACAGGGGTTACCGTATGTTGTATATTATACATGGAACAGGCAAACACAATCCCTTTAGCAGACAGATGCTCGTTGAATTTATCCATTGCCACCAAAAAACTTCTCCAATTTTTATGCCAAGGCTGTGTCCAAGCCACTTCGGCTAAAGCAGCCAGACGAGGGAACAGCTGATATTCCACATCTTCCGGTTTATTGCAAAACTCAGTCCACATAGAAGCCTGTACTCCCATCAGCAAGGAACGTACCTCCGGACTCCATTCTTTCTGTATCGGTTCATACCTATATACATCCTTCAATGTATTATTCCCAAAATAGGTCAAAGGTTCAAACCATTGCGGTCCCTGATAACGAATCAAATACATGATACGTGCAGGAGTCATGACAAACCTATGCCCTTGCTCCGCTGCCTTGACGGCAGCCTGACCGTAGCCTCTCCAACCATAAATAATTGCTCCGTCGGGAATCCGGGTATTGGTCAGTTCATCCCAGCCCATGGCTTCTTTCCCTTTGCTTTGTACATATTTACTCATTCTCGCCATAAAATAACCTTGCAACGCTTCTTCGTCCTCCAAGCCTTCCTGTCGCATACGCTCCTGACAAAGCGGACACTCCTTCCAATGCGTTTTCCGAGCCTCATCCCCACCCAAATGAATATACCTGGAGGGAAACAGCTCCACCACCTCGTCAATCACCCCTTGCAAGAAAGTGAATACACTATCGTTTCCTGCACAGAAGATCACATCCGCATGATTTCCTCCCAATCCTGGAAGGACACCGATAAATTTATCGACCACAGGACAAGCCAACAACGGATAAGAAGCCAACGCAGCATTACTATGAGCCGGCATTTCAATTTCAGGAATCACTTCAACCTGATGTCGGGCGGCATACGCCACTATCTCACAGATATCCTCCTGTGTGTAAAATCCTTTTTCTACAGTCGGTTCACCCTGCCGGGGATTACGACGCTCCGGAAAAGATTTTCCAGGACGATCTACACGCCGTGAACCGATTTCCGTAAGTAAAGGATATCTCTTTATTTCAATACGCCAACCATTATCATCCACCAAATGCAGATGCAGGGTATTGATTTTCAACATTCCCATACAATCGATAATACGAAGCAGATTCTCTTTCGGAATAAAAAAGCGGGCCACATCCACCATCAATCCACGATATCCGAAACGAGGTTCATCCTTGATTGTCATAGCCGGCACGCTCCAATCCGCAGTTTCCACCACCGCTGTGCCCTCAATGGAAGCAGGCAATAACTGACGAATAGTCTGCAAGGCATAAAAAAAACCTTTTGTATCTGAAGCTTTAACTATTATCTGCCTGGGAGTTATTTCCAGATGATACGCCTCACTCTTTAATGCGTCATCGGTGAGGAAACTGATTTTCCCCTTCTTTTCTCCAACCTTCACACAAGGAGTAAAACCGGCCGCCTGGGTAAAAAGAGCAGAGAAACAGCGTGCAACCTCTGCCTGCTCCTCATTTTCTACCGTAAAGTCTGTTTTTCCGGAGAAAGTAAAATAACCTGTACCCGGAGTAATACTCTCCGGGCAGGGAACAATAGATATAGATTGGATTAGGTTGTCAGCAGGTAAGGCCATAGTCGCAAATAACGACCATAGCAAAATCAAACAGGTGTATTTCATGATATATGCTATTTTTCTTATTCTTTGTCTCTATCGGGTGAAAAGCGTACCGGATCATTATACTGCTCCTGCAATCTTGCCAATTCAGTCTTCAGCTCCGTCACAACCGGTTCATATTCTTTCTGACCATAAAGATTATGCATTTCCGTAGGGTCTGCCTGTAAATCATACAATTCCCACACATCAATATCATTATAAAAATGAATTAATTTATAACGCTCTGTACGTACACCATAATGACGTTTCACCATATGTTCTGCCGGATATTCATAAAAATGATAATACAATGATTTGCGCCAATCAGCAGGTTTTTCTCCTTTCAACAGTGGAAGCAACGAAACACCTTGGATATCTTCGGGAACAGGAGCACCTGCCAATTCCAGAAAGGTAGGTGCATAATCTATGTTTTGCACCAGTTCTGTAATATCACCTTTCCTGTCAAAACCTTTGGGCAACCGCATTATAAGCGGAGTATGCATGGATTCTTCGTACATAAAGCGTTTGTCAAACCAACCATGTTCTCCCATATAGAAGCCTTGGTCTGAAGTATAAACCACCAAGGTATTGTCCAGCATATTCTTTTCTTTCAGATAATCCAGTACACGACCTACATTATCATCCAACGATTTCACTGTTTTCATATAGTCACGCATATAGCGCTGGAACTTCCAATCGGCCAATTCTTTACCTTGAGGATTCTTTTTATAGAAGTCATCGATAATGGGACCATAAAACTTATCCCATGCCGCACGCTGCCCCTCATCCATACGTCCGATATAATTTTCATAAAGAGCCTTCAAACGGGTTTGTTTATCGGGGCGAAGCATCTTAAGGTCATAAATCATATCCATATCCTTCACGATGCTCATTTCCTGAGCCGCTGCCGCAGGACGTCCTTCATAATCATCAAAGAAATTATCGGGCAACGGAAAAGTTTTATCTTCATACAAAGACAAGTTACAAGTATCTGCCAGCCAGTTGCGATGAATAGCCTTGTGATGAATCAAAATACAAAAAGGTTTGTCTTTATCCCGTTTGTTCTCCATCCAGTCTATGGCATCATCAGTAATGATATTGGTTATATACCCATGTTTTTGAATGGTGTCATTGTCTTGCGTAATAAAATCCGGATTATAGTAATCACCTTGTCCGGGTACAATCTCCCAATAATTGAAACCTGTGGGCAGACTCTCTAAGTGCCATTTTCCGATAAGGGCGGTCTGGTATCCGGCCTGTTGCAGCAGCTTCGGAAAAGTCTGTTGCGAACCATCAAATATACAAGTGGTATTATCATAGAATTTATTAGTACAACTATGCTTGCCGGTAATCATGCAGGCACGGCTGGGACCACTTAATGAATTGGCCACAAAACTGTTAGTAAAACGCACTCCGTCATTAGCAATGCGGTCAAGGTTAGGCGTTTCCATATAACGCTTGTCATAGCAGCTCATCATCTGGGCAGTATGGTCATCGGTCATTATATACACGATGTTGTAAGGTTTCTGCTCCTCAGTTTTCTTTTGTGAAGCGCATGATGACAAAGATGCCACAGCAGTGATGCCGGTCAAAGAAAAAAGTAATCCTGATTGTAGGTTGTTCATATTCATAAATTTAAATAAGCAAAGAATTAACATCCGCAAAGATACAAGTTATGTTATTGTTTCTTGTCTGGAAATGACTATTTTATATCTGAGAATGTCCAGAAACAGGTTACAGACAAGAAAAAAACGGATGCAAAGCGCAGGTGCGCCCTGCATCCGGAAAAATCCAATAAAGACCTATTGAATAAAGCGTTCTATCATGTTTTCTTAATTAGTATAACCATAATTATTATCACTATAATCAAGAGCAGAATTGGTATCTATCTCATCTTTCGGAACCGGGAGCAATAAATTTTTCTTCAGGAAGTTTTCATCATTCAAATTTCCATCATTAAAAATACGTTCTCCCCAGTTCCCGTTCCCTTTAGGATTATTGGCCACTGATTCTTGAATAATTCCATGCCCATTGTTGACCTCGAAAGCTTTTTTCAAAAGCTCTGTGCCACGTAAACGCATTTTCTGATACATTTCCGGTTCACCGGCACCTTCGAAAATACGTTCAAAATAAATTTTCTCACGCACTTGTTCCTTAGACAAGCCACTCTTCCAGTCAGCCGGCTGAGACGCGTTTCCTGATTGACGCGCTCTCTTCAGCACCTCATTGGCCAATGTTATCGCCTTGTCAGTCTGCCCCAATTCATTATATACATCCGCTGCCATCAGCAACATATCTGCATAACGATACAAAATTAAATTCTTATGACTGTTATTACCACTCTGCTCAGGATCCCACGGTTTCTTGAAATAGGGCCATGACTTTGTATTGGTAGATGGCTTTTTTGTCGCATTTTCCAACAAAGACAACAAGCCTTTCAAATACCCTTTTTCAGCGGGAGTCGCAGTAGCCGTATCGGCAATCATAGCATAAAGTTCTTCAGCTTTCGGACTAGCCGGATCAGCTAATTTCTCGTAAGGAATCCGTCCTACATACAACTTGGGTTTCTTCCATCCGGCAGGTTTTTCTTCTCCTTTAATGGTATATGTAAAATAAGGATATGCATATACAGTATCGCGCGCCGAAGCTATAGGCTCCTCTTTAGGTTTCTCACCTTTTCCTACTCCGGCATAAGACTTCCAATAAGTCAGGAATGTGCTTTCAATACGTGGATCACCGGGATAAGTAGCCCAAAAATAATCATACAAAGCTTTTGAAGCACGTATGCGGTCCCAAGCCTGCCCATTACAAGAGCCATTAGGAGCGACCAGCCAGCTACCCCGATTACGGGTGGTAGAACCTGCAAGTGCAAAATTCAATTGAAAAATAGATTCCGGAGAACCTTGTACGTAATCAACAAACAAATCACTGAATTTATCCGCCAGCCGGTATTTAGGCATTACCTCATCAAAACACGCTTTCGCCTTCTCCCAAGCCGTATTATCACCCTGACAGCCCAAAGTATGATAGAGTTTTCCTAGATACGCTTTCGCCGCCCACTTCGTTGCAAAACCGTCATCATCTTTTTCCGGTAAATTCTCATAAGCGAACTCCCAGTCAGTACGTACCAATTCAAAGACCTCATTTTTAGGAGAACGAGGAACAGCTACTCCGTCATGAGCAGAGGGAGTGGTCTTTAAAGGTACATCTCCATAGGTAACTGCCAAATTATAATAAGCCAATGCACGCAAAAAACGAGCAGCCGCTTCCATTGGCAATTTATCAGCCGATTCTAACGGACTATCGGCAATATTGGCAATGAATGCATTTGTTTCACCAATCACTTTATACATCCCTCTCCACGCCATTGTGTTTATGGTTTCATCAATTCCTCCGTCCATAGAAACCAATAAATCTGTAGAACTGCCATTCGTTTGTGACCATCCAAAACCACAATATCCAAATGTAACTTCCTGCCATGCCTGGCCATAAGCATTATCAGCCGACATATATCCGTAACATCCCATCAAAGCCTGTTTGGCATTTTCCACAGTACTAAACTGAGTTTTTGTATTTATCGTATATTGCGGGTCTTCATCCAGCCACGATTCGCAGGATGCCAATGACAAAGCACCTGCTAATAAAAATATATATTTTAGTTTTTTCATTTTACAAAAAAAATTATCGGTTAAACTATTTAAAAGGCCACATTTAATCCAAAGACATAAGAACGTTGGCTTGGAAATGCATTCATATCAATGCCCGGGCGTAATCCATCAAAAGCAAACGAATTGATTTCCGGATCGTATCCACTGTAATTAGTGATGACAAATGCATTTTTAACCGAAGCAAATACACCTATATTCTGAAAGCCGATTTTCTTCATCCAAGATTTTGGCAATGTATAATTCAAAGTGATATCCGAACAACGCAAGTAACTTCCATCCTCAATATAACGGTCATAAACCACGTTCTTTACATTCGCCGTAGCCGACGGATAAAGATTTGAATGATTCTCTTCCGTCCAGATATTCCGGAATGCTTCTTGTGTCAAATTACCAGCTTGCCGAGAGGGCGTATAATAACGGATATTCGTATTCAATATCTGATTGCCATGCACACCATTAAAAGAAGCCGAAACAGACAGGTCTTTCCAGGCAATACGAGTTTGGAAACCATAAGTAAAGTCCGGATTCGGATTGCCTAAAATGGTTTTATCCTTTTCATCCACAACACCATCCTCATTCATATCCACCGCTTTTATATTACCGGCTCCCAAGTCATTGGCCACAGAACTGGAATAATATTTGGTTGATCCGTCGGCAGCCGTATAAGCAACTTTTCCATCTACAATATCTTCCGGCTGAATAATACCTTGAGTCTTATATCCGAAGAACAATCCCGGTGCCTCACCTGCAATGAAAAGATTAGCAATACCAAAATGATCTCCTATAGAAGTTCCCTGATATCCACGCACATTCTTCAAGGTTCCAAAATCTGTCGGTGCAAAACCCAGGTCACCAATTTTTGATTTATTGAAACCAATGTTTCCGCCCAAACTCCAACTCCAACCGTTAAAGTTACGGAGAATATCTCCATTCAAACTAATTTCAACACCTTTGTTTTTCAACGAACCTTGATTCAACATCACACTTGCAAAACCACTGGAAGCAGGCAATGAACGCGAAATAAGCAAATCATTGGTTTTTTTCTGATATACATCTACTGATCCTGACAGACGGCTGTTGAAAAAAGCAAAATCAAAACCCACATTCCAAGAAGATGTACGTTCCCACTTCAATCCGTCATTCTGCAAATTGCTTACCGCCATTGCCAAAATCTGATCCCCTGTGGCTTTTGCATAATCTATTATTTGTGAATAATCAGAGAAAGTAGCATAAGGATTAATGCCCTGATTGCCTGTAACACCAAAACCTAAACGTATTTTCATTTGATTCAACCAGTTAACATTCTTCATAAACTCTTCCTGCTCCATACGCCAGGCCAAAGAGAAGGAAGGGAAGTAAGACCATCGATTACCCTTTTTGAATTTACTTGATCCGTCCGCACGTACAGATGCAGTAAGCAAATATTTATCATAAGCAGAAAGATTGATACGACCTAGATAAGACAGTAACTGATAATCCTTTTGGGTAGGTTGTTCATGAGTCTTCACAGAAGCAAGGTGTAACCCTTTTGTACGTAAGTCAAAATTAGAGAAACGAGTACCCTTCACATTCTTATTCAAGAATGTATGTCCGTCATAAGTTACACCAGCAGTCGCTCCCAGATGAATACCTTTCGCCAAGTCAATATTTAAATTCAATAAGTTCTCTATATTATAATTGGTCTTGTTCAAATTAGCCATGGCTAGCACACCTTGATCATTAGCACCGATAGTGAGCTGCATGCCATACCAACGAGCACGTTCGTTTATATTCACATTTCCTCCGGCACGAAGATTATACGAAAGGTATTTGCAAATATTCCATTTCAAATCCAGACTACCGCCAAAGCTTTTATCATCCGTTATATCATCATAGTCATCCCGCCAGCTATAAACAGTAGTTTTTGCGTCCATGTCCGTTTGTAATGTCGGGTCGTCTGCCGGAATTTCATAAGGAGCTGTATCCAATACTGTACGTGCCAATGAACCGGCAATACCACCTGTCGTATTACCCCCGGTCATCATATCATTTTGTTTGATAGATCCATTCAAAGCAAGCGCCATAGTAACGGACTTTGAAAGGTTAGCCGTAAGGTTTGCACGCAAATCACCTTGTTTAATACCTGTATTGCTCACAATACCTTTTATATCCTTAAAACCACCCGAAACATAATAAGTCATTGCATCCGATCCTCCGCTGACCGATGCAGAATAGACTTGAGAGAAAGCAGATGAATAGGCTTCTTTCTGCCAGTTCTTATAACTCAAGACACGATAGTATTCAGGGTTGGTAGGATCTTTTTTATATTTATCCAAGTTTTCACCATACACATAATGCATCTCGCCATTTGCTTGCGGATAGTACTTTTCCTCGCCGGCATTAGCCTTCATATTGGCATAAGCAGCATACTGTTCCAGATTCAACATATTATGCAGGTTACGGGCATCCGCAATGGTAAAGTTTGCAGTCACGTTTACTTTAGCCTTACCTGCTTTCCCTTTTTTAGTCGTAATGATAATAACACCATTCGCACCGCGGGAACCATAAATTGCCGTAGCCGAGGCATCTTTTAATACAGTGATATCTTCAATATCCGCAGGATTCAAAGCACTTAAAGGATCCTGCGCAATCTGGAAATCACCGCCACCCATAGCCGACTCTGCAAATTCCCCGGTGGAAGATTGCGGGACATTATCAATAACATACAGAGGCTGGTTATCTCCACGCAATGAGTTAGCGCCACGAATTGTCACAGAACTGGCAGCTCCCGGAGCAGCCATAGATGAAGTTACATTCAGCCCCGCCACCTTACCTTGCAACAGATTATTAAAAGAAGCTGTTTTAGAAGCATCGTTAGCATCCGGACGCAAGCTGGCGGTAGCACCGGTCAAATCACTCTTTCTTGCCGTACCATAAGCCACTACCACCACTTCATCCAATGTCTGGGTATCATCTTTCAACTGAACATTCAATACTTTTTTTCCACCGACCGGCACTTGCTGGGTCACATAGCCAATAAAAGAAAACACTAATGTAGATTTGGAGTCAGGAACATCAATAGAATAATTGCCATCAAAATCTGTAATGGTTCCCGTGGCTGTACCTTTCACTTGTACATTCACACCGGGCATCCCCTCGTTCGTACTGTCAGTAACTTTACCTGTTACTTTTATCTGCTGGGCAAACATATCTGGAATTGCTGCCACACAGAAGACACACACTAGAAAAACGTTAAAGAGGTTCTTCTTCATAGAATTAAATTTAAATTAGTAATTTATGATAGTTAACATTATTTTAATCTGTGGCAAATGTAGAGGAAAACAGAAGTATAAGGGGTACAATAATCACTATTTTTAAGTCCAAAATTAGCTAAAAAGGTCCATTTCACCGAGAAATAGTCAATTTTAGAGGAGTAATAAACAAAGTCGGAAACCCGGCCATTGTTTTTTTAAGGACAATGACAACCAACCCAAATATAAAAACAAGTATCTTTGTATCTCCAAATATGTTTTTATCCATTAATCAATATATTATGAAACTAAAACTTTCTATTTTAACGATCCTGCTGTTCTTCTTATCAGCATCTTTTCCCTTGGCCGCCCAAAAGGCTCCCCAACCGTTTGATATTGACACCCCTTCGCTCCGCGTCTTCCTTCCGGCTCCCGAACTGGCGACAGGCCGTGCCATAGTAGCCTGTCCGGGTGGCGGATATGGCGGACTGGCTGTCAACCACGAAGGCTATGACTGGGCACCTTACTTCAACAAACAAGGCATCGCACTGATTGTACTGAAATATCGGATGCCTCATGGTGACCGCACTCTCCCCATCTCGGACGCCGAAGCTGCCATGAAAATGGCGCGCGACAGTGCCGATGTATGGAATCTGAATCCATATGATATAGGTATAATGGGCTCCTCTGCCGGAGGGCATCTAGCTTCAACCATCGCCACACATACCCGCCCCGAACTCCGCCCTAACTTTCAAATCCTGTTCTATCCTGTCATCACCATGGATAAATCCTATACTCACATAGGATCTCACGATAATCTTTTAGGTAAGGACGCTTTCGCCGAACTGGAAACCGAATTTTCCAATGAGAAACAAGTAACCAAAGAAACTCCCCGCGCCTTTATCGCCTACAGTGACGATGACAAGACAGTCCCTCCTGCCAATGGGGTAAATTATTACCTGGGGCTGCACAAGAATCATGTACCAGCCGTACTCCATATTTATGCCAGTGGCGGACATGGCTGGGGTATCCGCGAAAACTTCATTTACAAGAATGAGATGTTAAACGATTTATCCGCCTGGTTGCGCAGTTTCAAAGCTCCCCGTAAAGATGCTGTCCGGGTAGCCTGTGTAGGCAACAGCATTACTTACGGAGCAGGAATCAAAAACCGGAGCCACGACAGCTATCCCTCCGTTCTAGGCCGTTTGCTAGGAGATAAATACTGGGTGAAAAACTTTGGAGTCAGCGCACGTACCATGCTGAATAAAGGTGATCGCCCTTATATGAAAGAACAAGCTTATCAACAAGCATTGGCGTTCAACCCCAATATCGTTGTTATCAAACTGGGAACCAATGACAGCAAGTCATTCAACTGGGTACATAAAGCAGATTTCATAAAAGATACACAAACCATGATTGACGCCTTTAAAGCCCTTCCCTCACAACCTGAAATCTATCTATGCTATCCTTCAAAGGCATATCTTACCGGAGAAAGCATTAATGATGATATCATCTCAAAAGAGATTATACCTATGATTAAGAAGGTTGCCAAGAAAAACAAACTGCCTGTCATTGACCTTCACAGCGCAATGGATGGAATGCCGGAATTATTCCCCGACCATATCCATCCCAATGAAGAAGGAGCGAAAGTGATGGCAAAAGCTGTTTACGATGCTATAGCAAAATAAAAGGAAACGAAGGAGCAGACAGGAATTAATCAGCCAAAAAGAGACTTTTTATCGGTTGTCCGCATTATTCATACGTCATTTTGTTGTGTTATTCAAGACAATCAACTATTTTTGTTCCCAAACCTTGAGTAAGCAATGAAAACATCTGCCCACAACATACGAATCCTGTCCTTGCTCCTTCTATTCACTCTACTGCATTCTATATCAGAAGCCAAACAGTACTTTTTCCAACAAATCCCCTCTCAAAACGGACTTTCCTCCATGGTACGCTGTATGGAAGTCAGTCAGGAAAAAGGATATGTCTGGATAGGGACACGCTCAGGAATCGGACGATTCGACGGTTACGAACAGCGAAGATATCTGCGCGGTAATGTCACACATATTTTGGAAGATGAAGAACATACCATTTGGGCCATCACAGAAAAGGGAGTATTCCGCTACAATGAAAAAGAAGACAAGTTTACCCTTGTGCGGGATAAAGACAACAATCCGGTAATAGCCAGTTCTCTTTGCCTATGGGAGGACGGAGTAATCTTCGGGGGAAGAGGCAGTCTATACAAATACAACTATGAAGACCATATTATCAACCTGTTCCATACGTTGAAGCCGAACGGCAAGTATCATATTTCCAATCTTTACCAATGGGATTCCCGCACTCTCCTGGCCACCAACCGATGGGCAAAAGCTCTGTTTATTGATATCGCTACGGGCAACACCCGTCCTGTTCCCTTCAACAGTGAACAGATTATCTCACTGTTGATTGATAAAAAAGGGAATGTATGGGTAGCTCATTACAATCAGGGAGTAAGCTGTTATGACCGCAATGGAAAACAATTACAGACCTATCATACACAAAACTCTCCCCTCAAAACCAATGTAGTGCTATCATTAGAAGAGCATAACGGACAAATATGGATGGGTACAGACGGAGGAGGAATCCATATTCTCAATCCGCAGACCGGCAAGATATCGACATTGAGGTACATTCCGGGAGATCGTTACTCCTTGCCTGCCAACTCTATTCTTTGTCTATATAACGACAAAAGCGACAATATGTGGGCGGGAAGTGTACGTAACGGATTAATCAATATTAAAGAGGTAGGAATGAAAACCTATCAAGACGTACTGCCGGGACAGAATTACGGACTGAGTGAGAAAACAATCCTATCCATTTATCAGGACCATGACAATCAAATATGGATCGGAACAGACGGAGGGGGCATCAACCTCTTCGACCCGGCCACCGGAAAGTTTCATCACATACTTTCTACCTGGGAAGAAAAGGTGGCTTCCATCACCGGCATGGACAAAGACCATCTGCTGGTTTCGCTATTCAGCCAAGGCCTGTTTATCTTTCATAAAGAAACCCACCGATATCAGCCGCTTGTCATTATCAACGACAGCATTAATGATATTTTATGCCATCGGGGAAAAACAGTCAATGTATATCAAAATACTCCTGAAACCATTTTGATGTTATCCGAAACGCCTTATAAATACCATATTGGTAAAAAGCAATTCATTCCCATCACCAAGGGAAAAGGCATCACTGATATTGTCGGTACATTGTTACCCATAAACAGCACAGGAGAGGATTGCTATCTGCACGATTTGGAACATATCTATCAAATCAACTCCAGCCTCAACGAACTGGAACTTATATTTACCTGTCAAACAGACACCGTGTTCAATTCTGTTTCACAAGACGAGAACGGATTGCTATGGATAGGCAGTAACCATGGTTTAAGTTATTATAATCCGGGTACAAAGCAATATACCCTTGTCCCCAATACCCTGATTAATGAAATAAGCTCGCTCATTTGTGACCGGCAAGGACGTGTATGGATAGGAACGGAAGAAAAATTATTCGCATATCTGATTAAAGAAAAGAAGTTCATCTTATTCGGTGAACCGGACGGAGTGGTACAAAACGAATATCTGGAGAAACCCCGATTGCTATCTTCATCCGGAGATGTCTATATGGGAGGTGTAAACGGCTTACTACATATCAACCGGCACTTACCTGACGACCCCGCACTTCTCCCCACTCTCCAACTGGCCGACATCCTAGTGGGCGGAGAACGTGTCTACGACCGGATATCAAACGACCACCAACTTAGTGTCAATGAAAAAAGCAAACCGATCATCATCAAAATCATCACCCGTGATAAGGATATTTTCCGCAAACCCATGTATAGATACACCATTACAGGACTGAACGGACAAAACATCTATTCTTATTTACCGGAAATAAACTTAAGCAGTCTGCCAACAGGCAGTTATCACATAAAAGCCGCCTGTAGTACCCGCAACGGTGACTGGACAGCAGACTATGATATTCTTACCCTGACAGTACTGCCTCCCTGGTATAAATCCGGCTGGTTCATCCTAAGTTGCACCCTTTTTATCTTCATCAGTGTCATTCTCACTTTCATCCTGATATTGCGCAACAAAGAAACCAAGCTAAAGTGGGCAATGAAAGAACATGAACAGCAGGTATACGAAGAAAAAGTACGCTTTCTCATCAACATCAGCCATGAGCTTCGGACTCCACTGACCTTGATACATGCACCCTTGAAACAACTAATGGACAAACTTACCGCCGACAACGAAAATTATCCGTTGATCCAAAGCATCTGTAAACAATCTGAACGGATGAAGAACATTCTGAATACTGTTCTGAATGTTCGCAAAATGGAAGTAGGACAAAGCACACTCCATATCCAGAGCATACAATTGGATGAATGGGCGGAGCAACTGATTTCCGATTTTAAACCGGAAGCCTCCGTCAGAGGCATCACACTCGTCTATCAACCTGAGCCGGAGATTCAAACCTTGTGCTTCGACAAAGAAAAATGTACCACTATCCTGACCAACCTATTAATTAACGCATTGAAATATACTCCCGATGAGAGTACAATCAGCATTTCAACCCGTTTGTCGGAAGACAGGACAAGAGTACGCATATCCATTTCCGACCAAGGTCCGGGACTGAAAGATGTGGATACCAACAATCTCTTTGTCCGCTTTTACCAAGGCAACAACAGTCGTCCCGGCACAGGAATCGGATTGTCCTATTCTAAAATACTGGTCGAACAACACGGAGGCAACATTGGAGCCTACGACAACAAGAATTTCGGAAGTCCGGGAGCCACTTTCTGGTTCGAACTTCCATTAAATACCGAACCGGGAAATATCACACTGCACCCACAAGAATATCTGAATACACTTTTGGCACCCACGCAAGAAACAGAAAGCATTCCCGAACAACAGGAAGAAAATAAAACAGCCCCAAGCCATACCTTATTAATAGTAGATGACAACAAAGACCTGACCGATTATCTGGCAACAGCCCTGAAAGACCGGTTTAAGACAATATGGGTAGCAGCCGATGGAGAGGAAGCATTGCGTCTTTGCCGGGAAAAACGTCCTCATATAGTTGTAAGCGATATCCAAATGCCCCATATGAACGGCTATGAGCTATGTAAACAAATAAAAGAAGATTTGGAAATAAGCCATATCCCGGTTATCCTGCTCACTGCACGTAATGACGAAGAAAGCCAACTATATGGTTATAAAAACGGAGCAGACGCCTACATCACAAAACCTTTTGAAGTAAGTATGCTGTATGCAATTGTCTGTAGCCAACTGCATAACCGGGAACGGATGCGTACCCGCTATACAGACATCGGTCCTCTGCCGCCACCCGAAGAAGGAACCTTCAGTTCGGCCGATGAAGAATTTTTAAATCGCCTGAATCAGATAATCACAGAACATCTGGATAACGAACAGTTGGGTATTCCATTCATTTGCAACAAAATAGGAATCAGCAGAGCTTCTTTATACAATAAGCTGAAAGCATTGACAGATATGGGAGCCAACGACTATATAACCAAAATACGTATGGAGAGAGCTATCTGGCTTATTCTCCATACAGAACTCAGTGTCAATGACATAGCAGATAAGACAGGATTCTCGACCGCCAGATATTTCAGCACTGTATTCAAACAGCATACAGGTTGCTCCCCTACCCAATACAGAGAGAAACCGCCTGTCAACACTCAATAACCCTATAAAACCCTGTTTTCATTCCATGTTATGTTAATTTCCGACCATTTATAATAATAAATGATATATAATATGGAATAAAAGCAGAGATATAGTGCATTATCCAAATGAAAGAGTTTACTTTGTCCAACAAACAATTAGAGATTTATTCTAGTTTTATTCTCATCATGTATCTTCTCAGTTATCCACATTGAGTATATTCATTCCTGATTTAGAGCTTCTTGAAATTTCGTTGTTAGATTATTAATTTTTTATATTGACAGTTATGAATATGTATGTTGGAAACCTTAGCTACAACGTTAAGGAAGTAGATTTGAGAGAAGTTATGGAAGAGTATGGAACAGTAGGCTCAGTCAAGTTAATCATTGACCGTGATACAAGAAGATCAAAAGGTTTCGCCTTTGTCGAAATGCCGGAAACTTCAGAAGCTTCAAACGCTATCAAACAGTTGAACGGCGTAGAATATGCCGGCCGTCCAATGGTAGTAAAAGAAGCCTTACCCAGAAATTAATAGAGTAAACTTGATAGACAAAGAAAAAGGATTTTCCTGCATGGAAAATCCTTTTTCTTTGTCTATCAAGTTTTAATGAATACTGCTTACATACACCAGCTACCACTCTATAAATTTACCACGAGCTCTGCGTTCCGCCAACATCTGTGTAAGAAAACGCTGGCGGTCCTTGGCTATGTAACGCCGGGCAAAAATATTAGGAACAGCTACCCCCAAGGCTATACAGAAAATGATAAGCGCCGAGTTAATACCATTGGAAAAAGCAAGCGTCACTTCTCCTACCACTCCACGCATATTGATAAGCGCCAGCAACGAACGATACATCAAGACACCGGGAACCATCGGAATGACAGAAGGAATAGTCAGCACATGATTAGGAACATGAAACCAATGAACGGCTTTGACAGCTATCAAACTCACAACAAAGCTTCCCATAAACGAACCGATCACCGGACCATATCCTAATTCAAAGTTTACAAAGTTACGGGTACATACTGCAATTATTCCACCTACAGCCACCACCCACAACAAACGTCTCTGCACATTAAATATAGTGGCGAATCCCATAGCCGCAATAGCAGCCGCAACAGCATATACCCAATAAGCATCGTGCGGCACCATGCTCAGTTCACTGAACTTCTGGTCGATAGTCACATCACTCATCACCAACAGCCTCAAGGCAAAAGCGATACCAAACGCCATGCCTCCTACCATCATTACCGTGTTGGCTGCACGCGTAATACCTACCAACAAGTGATTGTCAATCATATCGTCCACAAAATTTATCAGCGGCACACCGGGAACGATATATAAGGTACAGGCCAGCAACGGATGATACGGAGTGGAAGATAAACCTGAAAAAGAAAACGCATAAGCCAGACAAGTACATAAAAATGCAGAGATCGCAATACTCATATATACATTGATACCGAACTCAATGCAACGGGCACGGGTACGGAACCCCACAAAAGTACAAATAGCCGTAATCAGAAAAGCAATCCAGTCACCACCAAACAGCTTACAGAACCCTCCACAGGCAAACCCGGTACAGATTGCCACGACATAGGGGGTATAATTACGCTCCTGACGAGCAATCTTCTCCAGTTCTTCCTCGTATTTATCCAATGAATAATCCTGCTCAATGGCACGCCACGAAAGTTTACTGATTTTTGAAATGGCTTCCATATTGATGCCATGTTTCTCGCATTTCTGAAACTTGGAAAAAGAGTGCTTCTCGTCACTCACATTGACCATCAGCATCGTCCACCGGATATCAATATGCAGTTTCTCTTCCGGAATGCCCAGATAAGCGGCCACGCGCTTCATGTTTCTTTCAATCCGGTTAGTGTCTGCCGCACTCTCCATCAGCAGCTTGCCGGTACGTAATAAAAGGTCTAGTTTACGGCGCAATAGCAGCACCTCTTGTTCATTTGTTGTCTCGTTCATCTTCTTTTTACCTCAATTTTGTTTACTCTGACAGGAAACAGGTTGTTTTTTCGGGGTGCAAAGGTACAAAAAGTATATGATATTCATAACTAAATGTAGGAACAGAAATGAAATTGTCGTATCTTTGACCCGAAATAATTAAGTTAGATATGGTAACATTCAAAGAATTCTTTTCATTCAAGAATAACCGCTTCTTCTGGCTCAATCTGATAGCGATGGTAGTGGTCATTGTGGCAGCAGCCTGGGGAACCCTTCAATGGCTGGACAGCTATACACGCCACGGCGAAGCAGTGGTAGTGCCCGATGTAAAAGGAATGAATCTGCGGATCGCAGAAAATGAACTCGACAAGCAGTCACTAAAATCAATCGTCATAGACTCCAGCTATGTAAAAGGAATAGCCCCCGGTGCTATTCTGGAACAGAATCCCGCCGGTGGCTCCAAGGTGAAGTCGGGCAGAACCGTCTATCTGACCGTCAATGCAGACAGCGCCCCCAAGGTAGCCATTCCCGATGTCATGGATAATAGTTCTCTCCGCCAGGCCGAAGCCAAATTACGTGCATTAGGTTTTAAAATAACCGAACCCGAATATATCAGCGGCGAAAAAGACTGGGTATACAGCATAAAATACCGAGGACGCGACTTGAAAGCCGGAGAAAAGGTTCCTCACGAAGCCGTACTGACACTCACGGTAGGCAACGGCAATGAAACCATGCCCGAAGATTCTGCATTGGTAAATGAATCCGGAACTGCGAACGATGACAAACCGGTGGTAGACGAATCCTGGTTTTAAACTTAACACACAGTGATGATGAAAGAAGAATATGTGGATGAACTGGACGACACACTGGATGATGTGGAACCGGTAGTGGACAACCCTGCCGAACTGTATGAACATTTCCGTGTAGTAGTAGACAAAGGACAGTCACAGGTGCGCGTGGACAAATATTTGTTCGAACGGCTTGTCAACTCTTCGCGCAACCGTATTCAGAAGGCTGCCGACGCCGGTCTTATCATGGCGAACGGCAAACCGGTGAAAAGCAGTTATAAAGTAAAGCCTTGCGACGTGCTGACGGTGATGATGGACCGTCCACGTTATGATAATGATATCATTCCCGAAGATATTCCATTGGATATAGTCTATGAGGACAACGATTTGATGGTAGTCAACAAACCGGCCGGACTGGTAGTGCATCCGGGATGCGGAAACTACCACGGCACGCTGGTCAACGCCATAGCATGGCATCTGAAAGACAATCCCAAATACGACCCTAACGATCCGCAAGTGGGATTAGTCCACCGTATAGACAAAGATACCTCAGGCCTGCTCGTGGTAGCCAAGACCCCCGATGCCAAGACTCATTTGGGACTTCAGTTCTACAACAAGACCACCAAACGTAAATACAATGCTCTGGTATGGGGTGTCGTAGAAAATAACGAAGGAACCATAGAAGGGAATATAGGGCGAAACCCCAAAGACCGCATGCAAATGGCCGTACTGAGTGACCCCGCCCAAGGAAAGCACGCCGTCACCCACTATCGGGTACTGGAACGTCTGGGCTATGTCACGCTGGTAGAGTGTGTACTTGAAACGGGACGCACCCACCAGATACGTGTCCACATGAAGCACATCGGACACACGCTGTTCAACGATGAGCGTTATGGCGGAAACGAAATTTTAAAAGGAACTCATTTTAGTAAATACAAACAATTCGTAAACAACTGTTTCGAGACCTGCCCCCGCCAGGCATTACACGCCATGACGCTGGGCTTTGTCCATCCCCGTACAGGCGAAGAGATGTTCTTCACCTCTCCGCTGCCCGAGGATATGACAAACCTGATAGACAAGTGGAGAAACTATATCAGTAACAGAGAAGAACTATGAAACGTACTATTGCCATAGTAGCCGGAGGAGATTCCAGCGAACTTGTCGTTTCCTTGCGCAGTGCACAGGGACTTTACTCTTTCATTGACAAAGAGCGTTATAACCTATATATAGTAGAGATGGAAGGGCATCGGTGGGAAGTAGTCCTTCCGGACGGCTCCAAAACCCCGATAGACCGTAATGACTTCAGTTTCATGGAGAACGGCGAAAAGAAACAATTCGACTTCGCCTACATCACCATCCACGGAACTCCGGGGGAAAACGGTATCCTGCAAGGTTACTTCGACCTGTTAGGAATCCCCTACTCCAGTTGTAACGTACTGGTATCGGCCATGACTTTCAATAAATTCACCTGCAACCAATACCTGAAAGGCTTCGGTATCCGCGTAGCCGAATCACTGATCCTGCGTAAAGGATTTGAAATTACAGACGAAGAAGTAATCAACAAAATCGGTCTGCCTTGTTTCATCAAGCCCAACGCCGGCGGTTCCAGCTTCGGTGTCACCAAAGTAAAGACTAAGGAAGATATACAACCCGCCATCGAAAAAGCTTTCGAGGAAAGTGACGAAGTAATGATTGAAGCCTTTATGAAAGGAACGGAAATCACCTGCGGCTGTTACAAGACCTCGGACAAGGAAGTGGTATTCCCCATCACCGAGGTGGTAAGTGCCAACGAATTCTTTGACTATGGAGCCAAATACAACGGCGAGTCACAGGAAATCACACCTGCCCGCCTGCCCGAAGATACAGCCGAGCGTGTACGTCTGCTCACCTCGGCCATTTATGACATTCTGGGGTGCTCCGGCCTTATCCGCATTGACTATATCATTACCGAAGGCGAAAAAGTAAACTTGCTCGAAATCAATACCACTCCGGGCATGACAGCTACCAGCTTCATTCCCCAACAGGTGCGTGCAGCAGGATTGGATATAAAAGATGTGATGACTGACATTATAGAAAATAAATTTTAGTGATATCACTGACTAACCTTTATAAATTATGAACATACCAGCTGAATTTAACGAGATTCGTCCGTACACTCCCGA
Source organism: Phocaeicola vulgatus ATCC 8482 (assembly GCF_000012825.1). Lineage (GTDB taxonomy): Bacteria > Bacteroidota > Bacteroidia > Bacteroidales > Bacteroidaceae > Phocaeicola > Phocaeicola vulgatus. The sequence goes on from NC_009614.1 coordinate 778,670, forward strand.
AGAGTTGCCGCAAATCTATGAAGAATTAATCGCTGATCCCGCTTTCCGGACAGTGGTAGAGTCTGTTATGCCGGGCGTACCTTTCGAAGGTCTTGCCATGAAGATGCGTCAATGCAAAACAAACCTGGAATTCCAAAAAGCGTTCTTTTACGGACTATTATGGGATTTAGTGAAAAAAACAGCCAACGGACTGACATTCGACTGTTCCGCCTTGTCCGACTTAACCCGGAACTACACTTTCATCTCCAATCATCGTGATATTATTCTGGACTCGGCTTTTCTATCTATCCTACTGATAGACAACGGAATGACAACCGTAGAGATCGCCATCGGCGACAACCTGCTCATCTACCCATGGATTCATAAGCTGGTACGTGTCAATAAATCATTCATCGTGAAACGCGGCCTCAACATGCGGCAGAAACTGGAAGCATCTGCCTTGATGTCGCGCTACATGCATTTCGCCATGAAGGAAAAACATGAGAATTTATGGATAGCGCAACGTCAGGGACGTGCCAAAGATTCCAATGACCGTACCCAGGACAGTGTATTGAAAATGATGGCCATGGCAGGTGAAGGCGATGTTACCGAAAGACTGAAAGAACTGAACATCGTTCCGCTAGCCATTTCTTACGAATACGACCCGTGTGACTTCCTGAAAGCAAAAGAGTTGCAGCAAAAACGCGACGACGAACATTTCCAGAAAAGTCCCGAAGACGACCTGATCAATATGCAGACCGGCCTTTACGGATACAAGGGACGCATCCATTTCCAGACTTCCGCCTGTCTGAATCATGAACTGGACGAACTGAAAGAACTCAATTTGCCGAAATGTGATTTGTTTACCGCCATATCGGAAACCATAGACCGGCATATACACAGCAGTTACCGCCTGTTTGCAGGTAATTATGTGGCGTGTGACCTCTTGATGGGAGACAACCGTTTCACGGCCGAGTACACAGAAGAAGAAAAAGAGCACTTTGAAAAATATCTGGAACAGCAGATTGCCAAAGTCGATCTTCCCAACAAAGACACCGCCTTCCTGCGTCATGCTTTGCTGACTATGTATGCCAATCCGCTCATCAATTACCTGAAAGCGGCAAAAGGATAAGAACGTTTACCGTAAAGGGTGGATGTTACAGTCCACCCTGAAAAAGAAAATAATAAACATGAGGAAAGTCGTTATTTTATCTTTTCTAACCTCTTTGCTTCTCGGCGCGTGCGGTGAAGACGACTATGTATATCCTAATGTTCTGACAGATATGATCGACTTGAAAACCGACCATACAGGAACCGGACGGTATCTGATAACGGATGAAGGGACAGAGTGGCGCATCCAGTCACGTACCGGTCTTGACGGACTGGCACCAGACACCACGTACCGCACGGTTACCATGTACGCTCCATTGACAGACTCGGAAGAAGCAGAAAAAGAAGCCATGCTTTACAATACCCAACTGGTTATTTCTCCTGTTCCCTTGTCCGAATCTAAATTCAAGGAGATAAAGACAGACCCGGTAGCCATTCAAAGCATTTGGCGGGGTGGGAATTACCTGAACCTGATTTTACAAGTCAAAGTCAAAGACCAGAAACACGGTTATCACTTTATTGAGAACAAACTGGAGAACAAAGACGGAGAACAAACATTATACTTGACACTCTATCATGACAGGAATAATGACATCGAAGGTTTCAACCGTAAAGTCTATCTGTCTGTTCCCTTGTGGGCATACGCAGGCAAACTGCATAAAGGCGATAAGATTGTATTCAACATCCGTACTTACAAAGAAGGTATGACCAGTCGTATCTTTTATTTTTAGCAAACAAAAACATCAAAACATTCCATTTTATGATAAAGACTATCTATTTTGTATTCTTCATCTGCGCATTCTCATTAGGATTATGGGCATGTACCGGCAAAGACAGTGACAAATTCAAGAATCTATCCTCCGACCAGTTTGAGGAAATGATACAGGACAAGACCATCCAACTGGTTGATGTACGCACGGTAGCCGAATATTCCGAAGGCCATATACCGGGCAGCATCAATATCAATGTATTGGACAATGAGTTTGGCACAAACATCGAGGAGCTTCTTCAAAAAGACCGCCCTGTAGCCGTTTACTGCAAAAGTGGAAGACGCAGCCGCAATGCCGCCAACATTCTGGTAAAAAAAGGATTCAAGGTGTATAATCTGGATAAGGGTATCCTGGACTGGAAGGAATTAGGGAAGGAAATAAGTTTTTAACCGTTTTTTCCTTCAAATCCTTCATTATGGCTTAGCAAGTTGATTTACTGCCACTTATTATGAAGGATTTTTTTTCAATCCTTCATAAATTCTTCATCTCTGTAAGTTTGTCCCAGACTCCCCCCGCCCGGTCTTCTATTTCCGAATCGAGACCTTTTCCTCTTGAATGGCAATCTTGCCACGCGCTATCTTATATAGTCAAGCCAAGGATACACACAGTTTTTCGTCCGATAGAAATCGTTGCGCTGCCCTTTTCTGTTTACCGTTTCACCTTAGTGATGAAGTTTTATCACTAAGGTGATCAATTTTCATCACTAAGGTGATACGGTTTCATCACTAAGGTGAAACGATAAATTGAAAAGGAAGAATACGTCATTCCGACCGTCGGTTATTCCAACCCTTCCAGCATTCTTTTTAAAACAACTGTAGCAGAAATTTCCCGGTTAGCCGCTTCAGGAATAACCAACGAAGTAGGCGCTTCAATCACCTCATCGGTCACAATCATGTTTCTTCTCACCGGCAGACAATGCATAAAGAAAGCATCGTTTGTCACTGCCATGTGCGCCGCATCTACCGTCCAGTTCATATCCTTGCTCAGGACCTTTCCATAGTCGGCAGGACGGGTGACACCGGGACATGCCCAGTTCTTGGCATAGATAAAGTCAGCCCCTTCAAAGGCTTTCATCTGGTTGTATTCCACCTTCGCGCCACGGACAAACTTCGGGTCCAGCTCATAGCCTTCGGGATGAGTGATGACAAAATCCACATCGGCCTCGTTCATCCAGTCGGCAAACGAGTTGGGAACGGCCTGAGGCAATGCACGCGGATGCGGCGCCCAAGTCAAGACCACCTTGGGACGGTCTTTCTTCTTATACTCCTCGATGGTAATCAGGTCGGCGAAAGCCTGCAACGGATGGCCGGTAGCGGCTTCCATGGAGAATACAGGCTTGCCGGAATACTTGATGAACTGATTCAGAATCTTTTCGGTATAATCATCCTCGCGGTTCTCAAAATGAGCGAACGAACGCACACCGATGATATCACAATAAGAAGCCATCACCGGAATAGCCTCCAGTAAATGTTCACTCTTGTCGCCATCCATAATGACACCGCGCTCGGTCTCCAGCTTCCATGCACCTTGATTCACATCGAGCACAATCACATCCATGCCCAAGTTACGGGCTGCCTTCTGGGTACTCAAACGGGTACGCAGACTGTTGTTGAAGAAAATCAGCAGGCAAGTCTTATGCTTTCCCAGGGTTTCATATTTGTAGCGGTCTTTCTTGATTTCGAAAGCTTCGGCAAGGGCACTCTTCAAGTCGCCCAAATCGTGTACGTTTGTAAAGTATCTCATAATTTTTTCATTTATAGTATTATTGTCTTATTTGTCCATCCCCCTGAATAATCCACTTGTATGTGTTCAGTTCCTCCAGTCCCATCGGACCACGGGCGTGAAGCTTCTGCGTGCTGATACCTATTTCCGCTCCCAGTCCGAACTCACCTCCATCGGTGAACGAAGTAGGCACATTCACATAGACACAAGCCGCATCCACCATCTTCATAAAATAATCGGCCGCCCGGTCATTCTCCGTCACAATACATTCACTATGTCCCGAACCATAGATAGAAATGTGGGCCACAGCCGCCTGTATGGTCATAGTCGCCGTCACTGCCATTTTGTAGTCCAGAAACTCTGTTCCGAAAGTATCCGTAGAAGCATGTTTCAGCAAGTGGGAAGGGTAAGAAGTCTTCAGATAATTGTAACACAAGTCATCGGCATAGATTTCCACGTTGTCCTGCTGCAAGCCGCTACAAAGAGTGGAAAGGTCGGTCAGCCGGTTCACATCTATAATCAGACAGTCCAAGGCATTGCACACGCTGACACGGCGTGTCTTGGCGTTGCGGATAATGGCGGCTCCTTTCGCCACATCACCCTCCTTGTCAAAATAAACGTGACACACACCGGCTCCTGTCTCGATAACGGGAATCGTGGCGTTCTGCCGCACATAGTCTATCAGCCCCTTACCGCCCCGGGGGATAATCAGATCCACATAGCCGCGGGCATGGAGCAGCGCGTCGGCCGAATCATGTCCTGCCGGCAACAATGCCACCAGATAAGGAGACAAGTGGGCTACATCCAGCAAGGTATTCCGGATAATCTCCACCAGGATACGGTTGGAGAAATCGGCATCGCTCCCCCCCTTTAATATACAGGCGTTGCCGGATTTGAAACAAAGTGCAAACACATCCAAAGTCACATTAGGACGAGCTTCATAAATAATGCCTATCACCCCGAAAGGCACACTTACCTTGGTCAGCTTCATGCCATTGGGACGCACGGCCTCACTCAGTATTCTCCCCGACGGAGAAGGCAGCGTGGCTACCTGCCGTATGCCTTGGGCTATGGCGTGAATGCGTTCCGCTGTCAGTTTGAGACGGTCATATTTGGGATTCGACGGATCCATCGCCGCCAAATCCTTGGCGTTCTCTTCCAGAATCCGGTCCGTAGCAGCCTCCACCCTGTCGGCCAATGCATACAAGGTGTCATTGATGATCTCCTCCTTGCAGAAAGCAAGAGATCCTTTTGCCTGCCGCACCTGTTTAAAAATATCTTTTATCTGTTCCATAGTCACTTCATTTTATCTAAATCATTACCACACCGCATCAGTCCAAATACAAATAATCATAGTGTACCATAGGTTTCTGTCCATGTTTCCCCTGCAATGCACGCGCTTCTGCCGAATCAAATCCGATGCGTCCCACTCCTATCTGCCTGCCCCGGTGGTCTATGATTTTCACTATATCATCTTTTTCAAATTCCCCTTCTATGCGGACCACTCCCACAGGAAGCAGGCTTACCGCCTTCTGTCCTTTCAACACTTTCACGGCCTGTTCGTTCAAATGCAACTCGCCTTTGGCAAAGCCTTCGCTATGGGCAATCCACTTTTTCACGCTGGATACTCCGCCTTCTGCCGGAATAAAGCGTGTACAAACCGTCTCTGCCGGATGTTGCAGCAAATCGACCAGGATATGGTCTTTCTTGCCATTGGCTATAATGACGGTAATGCCCTCATCGGCCACCTTACGGGCAATGGTAGTCTTTGTCAGCATACCGCCCCGGCCGAATCCCGATTTCTCCGTCTGTATATAGTCCGAAAGATCCTTTCCCTGCTCCACCTCGCGTATCACCTGCGTACCGGGGGTAGAAGGAGAGCCATTGTATATGCCGTCAATATTGCTCAGTATGATTAATGCCTGCATATCCATCATGGAAGCGATCATTCCCGAAAGCTCGTCATTGTCTGTAAACATCAGTTCGGTGACCGAAATGGTATCATTCTCATTTACGATAGGTATGACACCGTTCTCCAGCATCACCATCATGCAGTTGCGCTGGTTCAGGTAATGACGGCGCGTGCCGAAACTTTCTTTCGTAGTCAGCACCTGCCCGACGGGAATACCGTGTTCGCGAAACAGCTCATAGTACCGGTTGATCAGTTTTGCCTGGCCCACCGCCGAGAAAAGCTGCCTTTGCTCCACGCTATCCAATTTCTTGGAAGGCTTGATCTCGCTGCGTCCCGAAGCTACCGCCCCGGATGAAATCAGAATGACTTCCACCCCGGCTTTGCGCAATTCCGCCACCTGGTCTACCAATGCCGACATACGCGTCACATCCAGCGTACCGTCTTTACGCGCCAACACATTACTACCGATCTTTACTGCTATTCTTGTAAACTGAACTGCCATTTCTCTTGTTATTTTAGAAACACAAATATAGATATTAAAATCAATCTGTAAAGTCAAATAAGCCAAAAATTAACCTTTATCGTATTTGTGTGCATGTATTTTAATTCTCATCTTTGCAAAATGAAAATATATAACGATAATATTCAATAGGCAAACGTATGGTTAAAGCTATTTTTTTCGATATTGACGGTACACTGGTTTCTTTTGAAACACATAAGATTCCTGCTTCGACCCAAGAAGCATTAAAGGCACTCCGTGATAAAGGCATTAAAATATTTATTGCTACCGGACGCCCACAATGTTTAATAAACAACCTGGGTGACTTAGAGTTTGACGGGTATATCACCGTAAACGGAAGCTATTGTTTTACCGCCGGCCACCAGCCCATTTATAAAGGTTGCATCCCGCAAGAAGACATTGAACGGCTAATAACTTTTCAACAGAAATATCCGGTACCTTTCGTTTTTGCATACGGCAATGAAATGTTCGTCACTGAAGTGAATGACAGAGTACAGGCTGTTTCCGATCTGATTGAAATTCCTGTTCCCCCTGTCGCCTCCATAGAAGAAGCCCGTGGAAAAGACATCCTGCAAATAATGGGGTACTTTACGGACGAAGAGGAAAAAGAAACAGATATATTCGGCAAAGTGCTGACCCATTGCGAACCGATGCGCTGGTATCCATTGTTTGCCGACATCATTGCACGGGGCAACAGTAAAAGTACGGGAATAGACAAAGTGCTGGCATATTTTGACATTGACCTGAAAGACACCATGGCTTTCGGTGACGGCGGCAATGATATTCCCATGCTGAAACACGTAGCCACAGGGATAGCTATGGGAAACGCCGAACCTCATGTCAAAGCTGTGGCCGACTATGTGACCACCTCCGTAGATGAAGACGGAATAGCCAATGCGTTGAAACATTTCGGATTAATCTAAAGAAGGTTCGATAAAAGGAAAATGAATGCAGAGAGTATCCTCATGAGAGATCCCAAACTAAGGTTTTTCATGTCGTTTATTAATTTAAGAGATGCAAAGATATTCATTTACTTCTTATTAATTCGTTTCTTGTTTTGATTTCTTGACCCATTTTTCCAGAAAACTCTTTATCTTTACGCAAAATATTTATTAATTGCGAATCTATGAAGAAAACCAATTCTATCCTTTGCGCATTTGTATTGGCAGGCTCGCTCTTCGGCTGTTCCACAACACAGCAGAAGACAGGCGAAACTGACTACACGCAGTATGTTAACACGTTCATCGGAGCAGCAGACAACGGACATACCTTTCCCGGTGCCTGCCGTCCTTTCGGCATGATCCAGACAAGCCCCGTAACCGGAGCTGTCGGCTGGAGATATTGTTCGGAATATGTGTACACCGACTCCCTGATATGGGGATTTACCCAGACACACCTTAATGGAACAGGGTGTATGGACCTGGGAGACATCCTGGTGATGCCGGTTACCGGAACACGCGCCCGTGCCTGGGACGCTTATCGCAGCCACTTCCCCAAAGACAAGGAAGCAGCGACTCCCGGATACTACACCGTAGAGCTGGCCGACCCCGGCGTGAAGGCCGAACTGACCGCCTCTCCCCATGCCGCCCTGCACCGTTATACCTATCATAACGCCGACTCGGCATCTGTATTGATTGACCTTCAGCACGGACCTGCGTGGAACGAAAACCAATACCATTCGCAAGTACAAAGTTGCGAAACCAATTGGGAAGATGCACAAACCTTGACCGGACATGTACGCAACAGCGTATGGGTGAACCAAGATTACTTTTTTGTTATGAAGTTCAATCGTCCCGTCATAGATACCCTGTATCTGCCCATGGCCGAAACTGAAAAAGGGAAACGCATCATCGCTACTTTTGACATGAAGCCGGGAGAGGAACTGCTGATGAAAGTAGCCATGTCCACCACCGGCGTGGATGGAGCCAAGAAGAATATGGAAGCGGAAATAGCCGACTGGAATTTTGAAGGAGTGAAGCAAGCAGCCCACAACGAATGGAACAATTATCTGAGCCGCATTGAAGTAACCGGTACGGATGACGAGAAGACCAACTTCTATACCAGCTTCTACCATGCCCTGATACAGCCCAACCAAATCTCGGACGTAGACGGATGGTACCGTAATGCAGCCGATTCCATCGTTAAAGCCGGTAACGGAGCTTTTTATTCCACTTTCTCTTTATGGGACACTTATCGTGCCGCCCATCCGTTTTACACCTTAATGGTTCCTGAAAAAGTAGACGGATTCGTCAATTCATTGGTAGAACAGGCTGAAGTACAGGGCTTCCTGCCTATCTGGGGACTTTGGGGAAAAGAAAATTATTGCATGGTGGGCAACCATGGAGTATCCGTAGTAGCCGAAGCCTATCGCAAAGGTTTCCGCGGTTTTGACGCCGAACGAGCTTTCAATGCTATTAAAAAGACCCAGACAACATCTCACAAGTTGAAATCCGACTGGGAAACTTATATGAAATATGGCTATCTGCCCACCGACTTGATTCAGACAGAATCCGTATCTTCCACATTGGAGTCGGTTTATGACGACTATGCCGCCGCCGACATGGCCAAACGAATGGGCAAAGAAGAAGACGCAGCTTATTTTGCCAAACGTGCCGACTTCTATAAGAATCTGTTTGATACGAAAACCCAGTTCATGCGTCCGCGAAAAGCAGACGGAACTTGGAAATCTCCGTTCAATCCCAGTCAGGTAGGACACTCGGAAAGCGTGGGAGGTGACTATACCGAAGGAAACGCATGGCAGTACACTTGGCACGTACAACACGATGTACCGGGATTGATCGGGTTATTTGGCGGGGAACAACCATTCCTGACCAAACTGGATTCATTATTCACCCTGAAACTGGAAACCACCCAAGCGGATGTGACCGGTCTGATCGGTCAATATGCACATGGCAATGAACCAAGCCATCACATTACCTATTTATATACGCTGGCAGGCCGTCCCGAACGTACCCAGGAACTGATCCGCGAAATCTTTAATACTCAATATCGCCCCGAACCCGATGGACTGTGCGGCAATGATGATTGCGGACAGATGTCAGCATGGTATATGTTCTCGGCTATGGGATTCTATCCGGTGGATCCGGTAAGCGGCAATTATGTATTCGGTGCTCCGCAGATGCCAGAATTCGTATTGCACCTGGCAGACGGAAAGACTTTCACCATTATTGCCGAAGGATTATCAAAGGAACACAAGTATATTGACAGCATCACCCTGAATGGAGAACCTTATGCAAAGAATTATATTTCTCATGAAGATATCCTGAAAGGAGGAACGCTGATTTATAAGATGAAATAAGATACCTTTTCATATAGATGACGCAGATGACACGGATTTACCTTTAGTTTATCCTTGTTATCTGCGTCATTCGCATGAAAATACATCACAAAGCATCCGGATGGGTTCATCCGATTCTATCTCTATAACACAAACTCTCCTTCCAGCCGGATATCATTGGAAGCCGCACCTACCATCACTTTAAACTCTCCCGGCTCCACCACATAATTCATCTCCGAATCATAGATGCCCAAATCATCTTTCTTCAAATGGAAAATCACTTGCCGGCTCTCTCCTTTCTTCAAGAAAATACGCTGAAAGGCCTTCAGCAACAAAGGAGGTTGTGAAACAGAAGCCACCTTGTCGCCAATATAAAGTTGCACCACTTCCTCGCCATCACGATTACCCGTATTGGTCACCGTACAAGCAACTGTCTGCAAAGTTTCCATCTCCGTGCCTTTTTGGAGTTCCAAACCACTATAAGTGAACCGGGTGTAACTCAAACCATACCCAAAAGCATAAAGCGGTGTACCTTTGCTTTCCACATAATCGCGCTGCGTACCTTGTGAATAGAAAACAGGCAATTGTCCTTCACTGCGCGGAACAGACACCGGCAGACGTCCCGCCGGACTGTAATCGCCAAACAAAATGTCGGCAATTCCCATTCCTCCCTGTTCACCTGGATACCAAGCAGTCAGCAAAGCCTGTGCTTTCTCCGCCGCCAGATTCATATTCATGGTACGCCCCTGAATATACACAACCACCAAAGGCTTTCCCGTAGACGCCACGGCACTAATCAGCTTCTCCTGATCACCCAGCAAACGTAAAGAACTACGGTCGAACCCTTCTCCGCAATCCATATCGGGCAATGTCTTTGCATCTTCGGAAACGGTAGCAGCACCGGTACTGATGTATTTCGTCTTAAAATCACGGGCACTGGAACCGCCCACTACCAGCACTACCGCATCTGCTTTCTGTGCGGCTGCCACAGCAGCGGGAATATCAGTAGCAGTCGTATCGCGCACCGCACATCCCTTTACATAAGTTACCCGAGTGCTTTCCGATACAGCTGCACGTATGCCGTCCAGCACAGTAGCCACCTCTTCACGAACTTGGGGAGCGGTATAATCGCCCAACTGGTTGTACATTTCATCCGCATTAGGGCCGATGACCGCCAAATGTCCGATATGCTTGCTCAATGGCAACACTCCCTCATTCTTCAACAGCACTACCCCTTCACGAGCTACTTGCCGTGCCAGTTCCTTGTGTTCTTTAGAGTGAACCAGCTTCTTTGCCAATTCGGGCGACACATACGGATTCTCGAACAAGCCCATCTGAAACTTCAAACGAAGTACATTACCGACCGCCCTGTCCAGATCGGCCATGGTAATCAAGCCTTCTTCGTATGCCTTCTTCAAATTTTTTCCAAAAGCATTTCCACCCAAATCCATATCCAGACCGGCTTTCAGTGCTTTCACTGCCGCCTCCTTGTTGTCCTTGGCGGCACGCATACCCACAATACCTTCTATACTGATCAAGTCCGAATAGACAAACCCTTTGAATCCCCATTGATTGCGCAACACATCAGTCAGCAATTCCTTGTTGGCAGTGCAAGGCACTCCGTCTATCGCATTGTAAGAAGTCATAAGGGTACCTGCTCCCTCCTTCACCGCTTTCCTGAAAGGAGGCAAGTATTCAGAAAGCAACTGGCGCATACCACAATTGGCACGAGATCCGTTATGTCCGGATTCGGGTACACCGTATGCCGCAAAATGCTTCAATGTGGCATACAGATGCTTCCCGTCATTCTGCACTTTACCTTGCATTCCCTTCATCATAGCCACTCCCATGATGGTAGTCAGCACTGGGTCTTCCCCAAAGGTTTCCTCCATGCGTGACCAACGCGGCTCGCGAGCAACATCCAGCACCGGACCATAACCAATGTTCGCCCCTTGCAAACGGGCTTCCAGGGCAATAGCTTCCCCCATTTTCAACATCAGCCCCTCGTTCCAGGTACTGGCAGCCGACAAAGCTGTGGGAAATACGGTAGTTCCGATAGCCATGTGTCCATGTGGGCACTCCTCGGCAAACAAAACCGGAATACCCAGCCTCGTTTCTTCCACAGCATATTTTTGAAGTGCATTCAATGCTTTTGCCGACAACTCAGGACTTAGTCCGGTTTCCAATGTCTTTTGTGTCCACGGATCCGCGCGAAGTACAGCCCAAAATGAGCCTACAGGTGCCTCTGCCATCTTCTTTTTATACAATTCGGATACCGTCACTTCATTCTTTCCCGTTTTGGTGTACATTTCCCAACCCAACGGACAACATAACTGCCCCACCTTCTCTTCAATGGTCATCCGCCCCAACAAGTCCTTCACTCTATATTCTATAGGAACAGCTGCCTGTTTATAGAGCCATTGCTGTGCCATAACCCGTCCGGTGCATAACATACCGGACAGGAGAAGCACTCCCGACAATAACTTCTTCCTTCTTACCATAATCATTATTTCTTTAAAACAAACGATAACGCTATCGGTTCATTCTCTATTCCCTTAGGCAAGGTAACCTCCACTTTATCGCCTTTCAAAACATATTTCACACGCTTATTCCCCTTCAACAACTTCATGTTCCCTTTGGGCAAATTGCCCTTCCATTCAATGACCTCCGGCAACTTCTCGCCTTCGGGCAACGCATAAATAGCATATAAGGTCTTTCCATCCTTATCAGCAGTAAACCATACATTACCATCCCGATACACCGGAGTTATACGGGTATTATAAATAGCTTTTCCATTGAAACGCAGCCACTTTCCTACTTCATGCAGACGTTTTGTCACTTCTTCCTCAATAACTCCATCCGCTGTAGGTCCTACTCCCAACAATAAGCATCCACCTTTAGCCGTAATCTCGCTTAAGATATTAATCACCTTTTGAGGTGACTTAAACGGTGCATTGGGAACCCATCCCCAGTCATTGCTCAGCGTGATGCAACTTTCCCACGGATAGTCCAGCTGTGTTTCAGGAATGCCGCGTTCTGGGGTCTGATAGTTCTCATTCTTGCCACGAATGCTACGGTCTACCGAAATCAAACCGGGATGTTGTTTGCGAGCCTTCTCTAAAATGCCATCCAGATTGATATCATCACCAGTTACCCAACCTCCGTCCAACCACAAAATATCAAAACTGCCATAACGAGTCATCAACTCATCCAGTTGGTTTTGTGTGAAGGTCTGATAATTCTTCCACCAATCCGGATGGTTCTCTTTTTTGTAGTTAATACGACGGTTGGCAGTAGCAAAATAAGGATTCCAGAACCATTCACAATGCCAGTCTGGCTTGGAAAAATAACATCCCATCATAAAACCCTTCTTGCGGCAACCATCTCACCCATGAAACGCCACATCCTTACGCGGGTTATTTTTGAACGGACCATTAGCTATAGAAAAATCAGTGTATTTAGAATCGAAAGTGCAAAAACCATCGTGATGCTTAGTTGTGAAAATCATGTATTTAATACCTGCATCCTGCATCACTTCCGCCCACTGTTCCGGATTAAAATTCACAGGATTCAATGAATCTTTCAAGCCCCAATACCATTTTTTATATTCATCATAAGGCAAATTTCCCTTACGGCTTATCCAATCCACATCTTCCGAACAAATGGACCATGACTCTACAATGCCCGGCACAGAGTACAAGCCCCAGTGAAACAACACTCCAAATTTTTGATCTTGCCATTTAGCCAGTTTATCCAATACTTGTTGATCAGTAGGCCACACATAATCCGTAGCCTTGGATTGTTGGTGCACAAATCCCTGCACCTGTTCCTGAGCACTCAAGCTCATTGAGAAAGTGACCAAAGCCACACATCCTAGTAGTTTCTTCAGGTTTTTCATAAATAATTTGTTCAAATACAATATTTTATAAAATAAATCATTTTGCTACCCCGGCAGGTTTCAACAATACAAACATGTAATAATGGATACTAAATCCGCTTTAAAATTAAAACAAAAGATTAACTAAACAATATTCATTTTAGCTTTATTCAAATAATTCACCAACTTACAAACCGGTGATTTACAGAAAAGATACATTCTCCTATCACAATTTCATTGTTCCAATTCCATACAATAATCTAAAATGGAAAATACATCCAGAATGTCTTTCATATCTATTTTATGGTCTTTGGCAAATTTTCTGATCTCGTCTTTATGCCCAATAAATATCTTTTCCAAATGTTTCAAAGATTTCACTTTTTCCAATTTCCCTTCTACCTTTATATAATACGTATTATCATTTTTCCGGCGATATACTTCCGTACTTCCTATCTTCTGACGTTCATAAGGGGTATACATCTCAGTTCCATTCAATCCCAGATCACTCATCTGCAAGTTCTTAACACTTCCTTGTGTCACTGTTCCCAGTGCTCCTTTGGAACCTATATTCACATCTTTCAACAACCAGTCAATGTAAACAACTCCCTCTTTCCTACATACGACTTCATAAAATCCTCTGCCCACCGGAACAAATTTACGTTTTCCTATTATGACCGTATCAACTTGAGCAGGATTTGTCATCTCCATCATTTCCTCTCCCTGTCGAAAAAGCATTGTTTTGTTTGAAGCATCATAGTTAAGTGAAACGACAGAAACAGAATGATTACGAAATTTAATCTGGGCCTGAACAAAATCATTAAAGAGAAATATCCGTTTAAACTGCTGCGCAGAAACAGACAAAGAAAAAAAATATAAGATGAAAAAAGTTAGAAACGCTTTCATTGGAGTTTACCTTAATTAATATAAGAAATAAAGGGGGAGACAGAGAGAAATCTCTCTGTCTCCCCTTTATTCAAAAAAACAGTGAAGATCCGCCCATGTTACCGACCTGCGCCCCATACCGGAGCATTCCTGTCAGCCCACAAACGTTCTGTAGCAAGCACAGAATTATACATACCAGAAGATGTAATAGTCAACCCTTGTTCTGCATAAGCCGCCTTCTTTATATCACCAGCAATATCATCATCAGTAACTGCTCCTGTCGGGAAACGACGCGGTATGCTGGTTGCCGGCACTTCTGCATAGTCTATACGCGGCAAGATAGTTGAATGATAGCTCGGATATCCGGAGCGACGAGCTGTAATATACACTTCATTAGGATACAATGTAAAATGAAGCATTTCCTGCAGATAGATTTTCTCCAGTTTCTCAGCTGCCGTACCGGTGAAAGCATATTTTTCACTACTCATCATAGCCTCAATTTCTCCATCTTTCAAGTCAATGGCTCCTTCATTGGGATCATAACCAAAACAACCTTGCACATTACTATAATAAGCCACTTGATTATCTTTTGCCAATGCGTCATACGATTGAACAGAAAGAGCAAGAGCCTTGTCATAATACGTCTTGGCCTGTGCTTCCTGATTGTTCAGCATAGCAAACTCAGCCAGATAAAGATTAACTTCCGCCGCACTCATATGCATACCATACCAAGGACGATCAGTAGTAGTGAATGTATAGGTATCATCCGGCAAAGTAGCTCCCGAAACCTGATCGGCAGCATTGTAATAACGACCAATAATCATCATCTGATTTAAAGTGGAATAAACGGTATAACTAGTCGGATTATTTCCTTCACTATTATGCAAGTACAATTCCTTGTCAGCATTTGTATAGGATGAAGGGAAGAACCATTTATACTTACCTGTATTATCATTACTTGCCATCCATGCTTCGGTCATGCCATAATAGCGCACCCACGGTTCACCCGGACCACCCCATTTTACAAACTTCTTTTTACCGTCAGCACCTACTTCCGAAACAACATTCTTCTCTATAAATTCCGGTATTTCCAGACCTGCATCATAATATCCCTGTACAATCTTGGAATTCCATGAATTCTTTTTATAAAAGAAACGAACACGCGGATCCCGATTCTCTACCATAAAGTTAATAACAGTCTCACGACCGGCACATCCGGTAAAGCCATTACTCCAATGATAAATACAATCGTTTACATACCCTTCATTACCGGTCAAACGTACTTTACCTTTATTAAATCTTACATCTTCATCCAAAGCATCGATATAACCACAAGAAGCACTTGCCACATCAGCTGCAATTTGCTTGGCCTTACTTTCATTCTGTGCCAATAAGCGAACAGCAATACGCAATTTCAAGGAATTAGCAAACTTGGCCCATTTAGCAGTATTACCACCATAGACAACATCCTCTTCCGATTTCATAACCACCTCACCCGAAGTAAAAGAAGCAATTGCAGTATTCAGTTCATTCAGCCATAAGTCATAAAGGCTTTCCACACTATCAAAATTTGGAGTAAGTGTTCCACCATATGCCGCTTGGCAAGCCTCAACATAAGGAATGGAACCATACATGTCTGTCGCATAGATTCCCAGATAAATGCTCAAGACATGAGCCGCAGCCACATATCCCTGATTCTGAGCACGCATGTCTTCATCCAATGACTCCATTTCTTTATCCATAGCACGAAGTACACGCAATACATTCAGATATTGTCTGCTTTGGTCACCGTCAATGCTCAAAGTCAAAATACCTTCAGAGGCACCACCAGTAGAAATTCCCATACCAGACCAAGAATATTTCATTGGGGCATTATAAAAATACTCCAAATAGGCTTGAGGATCGAATCGATTAACGGCTTCAGCAAACAAGAAAGAAACATTTCCTGTTGTTACCGCAGACGGATCCTGATTGATTTCCGAGAAATCATCACGGCATCCAGTAGTCATCAAAGCAGACCCGAAAGCAAGAGCTGCCAAAAGTAATTTATATGATTTCATATTGATCTATTTTTCTAATTATTAGAATGTTGCATTAATAGTAAATGTATAACTTGCCGTATATGGACTTACCGAACGAATCATGAACTGCCCGGCCTGAGTACCACGCAGGGATTCAGGATTGAAATTGTTCGGCAAAGAATTCAACAAATAACCCAAGTTACGTCCGGTCAGTGTCAGGTTAATACCCGATGCTCCTATTTTATCGGCAATTTTACCTGGCATACGGTAACTCAAAGAAACTTCACGCAATGCAATGTAATTCAATTCATGGAACCAATCATTATTTTTCCATACAGCAGCACGTCCCCATGAGTTGTTCCAGTAGTTCCACGAAGAAGCATGTTGAGGGTCAACAATACCACGATTTACCAAATCAGCATAAAGTTCCCCCCCCTCAGCTATGGTATATGTACCGGACGGAGTATTGATAGTCTGTCCACCAGGCATGATAGCTTCCGGAATAATACCGTCATCGTATGTCAGGCCATCCCAAATGGAAGTATAAGTAATACCTCCGTTTTCAGCGTCCACACCATTCATTGAACTCTTCAGATAACCGTATGCTGTACCATAGTGAGAACCATAAATAGCCACCATACCACCAAAACGCATATCCATTGACGCACGCAATGTCCAATTCTTATATCTCAAAGAAGAATTTACAGAACCCAGAAAGTCCGGTTGGATAGAACCTACAGTTTCCACTTTTCCTGAACGCGTATAATATACAGAATGACGGCTATTGTAAGAAGCCAGTTCCAAAATAGGCAGACCGGTTTTGGGGTCGTAATTTGGAGTAGCATCAGATTTCAGCAAACCATATTCGCCACCCACTTCGGCCACAGAGGCGATACGATAATTACCATAAGCCGCGTCACCAACCAAAGTGATATAATTAGCTACGTTCTCATGCAGTTCCACTATTTTCGAAGTATTCTTGGTATAAGTAAAATTCAAATCCCAAGTCCAGTCCTTCGTTTCAATCGGAGTCGTATTGATTGCCAATTCAATACCTTGGTTCTGAATGTTACCAGCATTGATCAACTGATTGGATAGCCCCGATTCTGATGGAACCTTAATAGTCATGATCTGGTCTTTAGTATTTTCTTTATAATAAGTAAAGTCCACACCAATACGATTTCTCAAGAAACGCCAGTCAAGACCTATTTCCCAAGCATTCTTACGTTCCGGCTTCAAATTAGCGGCGTAATAAGTGTCCGGTACTTGCAAACCATAAGAATTATCAATACCATACAAGCTATAAGCTGTATTGATCTTATACGCATCCGTATCATTACCAACCTGAGCCCAAGAACCGCGAATCTTAGCAAACGAGATCCATTCCGGCATCTTTCCACGGAAAGTTTCATGGATCAACCAAGAAGCTGATACAGAAGGGTAGAAATAAGAATAGTTACCATGCTTATCAGCATACACCAATGAAGACGACCAGTCGTTACGTCCGGTCACATCAAGGAACACTTGGTCCTTCCAACTCATCGCCACCTGACCGGCCAATGACAAGATAGTCTTTTCACCCGAAATATTTCCGGAAGTTCCTACAGGATTCTTTGAGTTGCCGATAAAGAACTGACCGGGGATAACCAAACCACCATTGGTGTTGAGTTGCAATTCCTGTTGGAAATTATGATAATATTCTCCACGAATGAAACCACTGATATTAAAATCCTTCACCTCTTTATTCCATGAGAAACTGGCATTCAAGTTTGTCTGTTCCTTTGTGTACTGACCTAACTTATAATATCCTCCCTCATTGGCATAGCCACTACCCAATTCTTTAGATTCATTGCGTTTGTAATAGTAGTTATAATTTCCTTCGGCTGTAAATTTCAACCAACTGTTCAAATCTGCAGTCAATTTAAGGCTTGGACGTACAGAAGTTTCCTTTTGAATGTATTCATTTTCATACACACTCCACCAGACCTCTTTACCTGGAGCATTTCCGTATTCATCATTATAAGCATTATCCGCCAATCCGCCATGTGCACCTTTGTAACGGGTTCTCCAATAACGAGTGTCATACATACGGCTAAAAGTACCATCTATAAATTTTTCACCAAAATTGGTTTCTCCACCCTGTCTCGGAGTAGAATTAGCAAAAGAAATAGCAGCTTCAATTTCCACATCCTTTGATATCTTATGACTAGCCTTACCTAAGAAAGAAATACGTTCAAATGAATTGTTCGGCGTATTACCATCAGCATACTTATAAGATAAAGAGGTATAGAAGGAAGAGGTATCATTGGCACCTTGAACCGAAACGTTCGTATTGGAATTGAAACCATTATCATATGCATCAACAAAATTATCCTCATAAGGAGAATAGTTCACTGTAGTATAATCATAAAATTCAATAGGCTTACCATCAAATCTCGGTCCCCAGGAAACACCACCTCCCCATGCGACAGAACGGTCGCCATTACCATTCAGATAAAACGAATTAGTGTCCTGCATATTACCGGACGACTTATAATCTGCATAACCTGACATGTAACCATCACCACGATGGTTCTGAAAATCAGGACCTCCATATACATGGTCTATACCGAATGTTTGAGAAAAGCTAACACCAAAACCTTTTTTTCCCTTACCACTTTTAGTTGTGATCACAACAGCACCATTTAAACCACGGGAACCATAAAGAGCTGTTGCCGCAGCCCCTTTCAGAACCGATACCGATTCAAAATCATCCGGATTTAGGTTCTTCAATTCATTACCCCAGTCGGTATCATTAGCAGCCCAGTCGGCATCACCATTTTTAATTGCATTGTCTAAAATGACGCCATCCACTACATAAATCGGCTGGTTGTTACTTCCCAATGTAGAAGCACCACGAATCAAGATCTTGGAAGACCCGAAAAGTCCCCCATCACCTGCCGAGATTTCAACACCGGCTACTTTACCTTGCAAAGCAGAAACTGGATTTACCACATTAGAATTCAGCTCATCGCTCTTAATTTCGGTTACAGCATACCCCAAAGCCTTAGTAGCACGTTTCATACCCAAAGCGGTCACCACCACTTCCTGCAAGGTTTGTGTGTCATCTTGTAATGTTACATTCATGGGTTGTCCATCCCAAGGAATCTCTACTGTTTGATAACCGACAAAAGAAATCTGAATGATATCCCCCTTTTTCACATTGGACAAAGAAAAGTCACCATCAATACCTGTTATAGTACCATTAGTCGTACCTTTCACTACTACAGATGCACCAATGACAGTTTCACCCGTAGCATCCTTGACAATTCCTGTACATGTACCACTTTGTTGTGTGATTTTCACATCGGTAACGCCGGGATTGGCGACCGCGTATGCTGCTCCGGTAGAGGCACCCATTAGGAACAGCAACATACTGACTGATTTTAGTCGTTTTAACATAGCTGTGATTTTTTTTAAGTTTATTGAAAATCAAGTAATTCCGTTTCCTTAGTTCCTTCAGAACTACTCTTGCAGCTATTGTGTTGATATTCAATGTAGTTGAATATGATAACGACAAAAAGAAATTTCCATTTAAAGCCGTTAAAACAAACTTTAAATGGAAATTTTCTACTTCATTTCTACCCAAATCACTACTTTGCACAAAGAAATAAGGGAGTATTACATTCCGTAAAAGAATGAGAACTTTCAATAATTGGTGGGAAAGTTTTTCATCTTACAAATGAAAACAGCATCGGCTCATTGTTTTAGAAAGTCCTTATCTTTTTCAAGAAGAATCAACTCTTTACTTACATATAAATAATATTTGCAAAATAATTCTATGTATAGTCCTGAAGGTCAAAATAAAACAATCCCCTTGTTTTTACAGGAAAAACAAGGGGAACTGTTATTCTTTAATTTTATTTTCAGTTCTTCGGTCCTTTGCCAAAATCAGGATTTTCTTTATCCATCCATACACGTTCGTCATGCAAAACTTGTGGATTTTTTGCATTTGTACCTTGATATGTATAACCTTGTGCTTTATATGCAGCGATAGTTATGTCATGTAACTGATCTGATTCCAAAGGCTCCATAACAGCAAATCTTCTAGGGATAGGATAAGAGTCACCCAATTGTTCGTCAAATTCCTTACGCGGTAAAATGGAACTATTCTTCATAGGAACACCAGAACGCATAATGTTAACATATTGATCAATCGGTGCATTAAAATAATGGAGATATTCTTGGATATACACTTTTTCCAAATCAGAAGCTTTATCTCCACTTAAATTATAAGCCTCTTTCTTAAGCAGTTCTGTCAGCCATTCCTCTTGCAGCTTAATGGAAACATCATGAGGGTCATTTACATAAGGACTGTCATAATAAGGTATATGATTCTGACCGGCAACATAATCATATCCTTTTACTGAAGCAGTGATACCGTCTGTAAAATACTCTTGGGCACTTTTTTGTCCATTCCAAGTAGCTCCCAACAGGGTGAATTCAGCCAAGAAGAAATTGGTTTCCGCTGCCGAAAAATACAGACCATACCAGCCATATTGTTGAGTGTCCTGAACCGGAGTAACATCCGGAGCATCCGGATAAGTATATGTCAACAAACCTTTTACCATTTCTTGATTCCGGTAAGTACACGGATAATAGCTTTTCTTGGCACCAGCTGCCGAGTACAAAACAAACAATTGTCCTTTGGGGTCAAAATAATCCTCGTATTTGTCCATCTGTCCTGCACCTATTTCTACAGGAAGACCATAATAACGTACCCAAGGTTCACCTGGACCACCCCATTCTTTAAAGACTTTCTTTCCATTTTTAACCTCAGAAATTACATTCTTTTCTACAAAATCCGGCATTTCTCTTTTTTGATCAAAATAAGCCTGCACAACATTAGAATTGTAGTCATTCTTTTGGAAGAAATAAAGCAAACGCGGATCTTTGTTGTTTACCAAAAAGTCTATAAGATGTTGCGTACCTACTCCTACAGAAAAATCATTATTCCAATTGTTATCGAACTTACCCTTGTTATATACAAAGTCATCATCCGTAGTAGCAATTAAGCCAACAGGACTTTCTGCTACCTGTTTTACTATTTCAAAAGCACGGTTCCGGTCTTTGTTTATCAAACGGGCTGCAATTTTCAATTTCAAAGAATTGGCCAGTTTGCCCCATTTTTTCAAATCACCTTTATAAATAAAGTCCTGATTATTCAAAACATCTTTGATTTCGTTACTGCTCAGATAATTAATAGTCTGGTCCAGTTCTTTCAGCCATACTTCCAAAAGTTCCTCTTGAGTGTCATACTTAGGCAATAACAAAGGAGGATTGGTATATCTGGCTTGTTCTGCTTCTGTATATTGACGTGAGCCATATAGGTCGGCATCTTGGATACTTAAATAAACCAACAAAGGATTACAAAGATATTGGATATATTCATAAGTCGCTTTTTCCTCTTCAGGCAACTGGCTGATTTGATATCGAATCTCATTAGCATAACGAAGAACTTCGTTTACTTCATAACCACAACCATTGGCTTCATCAGTCGGACGATTTGAACGAGTTGTATTACCTCCTGATGAAACTGTTGTTTGCGACCAGGTAGAAAGATCATTAAATCCTCCAAACCACTGTGCATAATCTCCCGGTTGGAAAGAAGCCTCACATTTAGTGAACAGGAAACGAATATCAGGCTTTGTAATAGTAGACGGATCTGAATTTAATTCAGAGAATTCATCTACACAGGAAGTAAACATTACACTTCCTAAAAGCAGTGCGGCTGCTAAAGTTCTATATTTCATTGTTGATAATTCTTTTAAAGTTAACAATTAGAAATTGGCATTAATTGTAAATATGTAACTTGCCGTATAAGGCTCGAAACCACGAATACGGAACTCTGAAGCTGAATTAGAACGTACAGATTCCGGATTCAGGTTATTAGGTAATGAATTATACAGATATCCCAAATTACGTGCACTGAATGACAGGTTCAATCCTTTTGCACCCAGTTTGTGACTGATGCTATTAGGCAAACGATAATTTATAGTAATATTACGCAAAGCGATATAACTCAACTTGTGTACCCAAATGTCATCAATTGTCTGTGCTCCCCATGCATAATTATTTCCATACCATGAACCGGCATGAGTGGGTTCCAGTTTTCCTTCCTGTACTAACTGTGCGTAAGACAGTCCGCTGACATCCATTTTTGTTCCATCCACCAAGGTCGCAATTGTTCCTTCTTTAAAAACACCTTCCGGAATCATACCATCAGTATATTGAATACCTTTGGAATCGGCGTATTGACTAGTCCAAGTCATACCTCCATGTTCCGGGTCACGGTATTGCAAAGAACTTTCTGTCCAACCGGCCTGAGTTCCGTATAAGTTACAGTAAGATGCCACCAAACCTCCAAAACGCATATCCAGTCCGACATTCAAACTTAAATCTTTCCAAGTTAACGTTGTTGCTACAGATCCCAGAAAATCCGGTGTCATGTTGCCCACTACTTCCGCTGTTTTGCTTTGTGCTCTATATGCGCCTCTCCAGCTGTCATCCCACTCCAACAAAGGTACACCGTTTTCATTACGTGCCTGAGTGACATCTGACATCAACACACCATAAGACTCACCGACTTTTGCTACGGAGCCGATATGATAGTCGTATGCGTTTACATAACCGGACAATTCAATATAGTTGGCAACATTAGGATGCAAGGATACAATTTTACTTCTGTTTCGTGTATAAGTGAAGTCCAGATCCCACTGCCAGTCTTTAGTTTTGATAGGAGTAGTATTTAATGCGATTTCAATACCTGAGTTTTGGATATTACCAGCATTTACCAACTGTTGGGTAACACCGGAAATAGCAGGAACATTGATTTTCATAATCTGGTCTGTGGTATTTTCCTTATAATAAGTGAAATCCAAGTTCAAACGATTATTAAAAGTACGGAAATCCAAACCTATTTCCCATGAATTCTTACGTTCCGGTTTAAGGTCGGCAATCTTCATCAGTTTGTCCAGTTCATTGGTATAGATATTGCCGTCATACATTTCCATTGTGGCAAAAGAATACGTCTGATTGACAGCGTATGGGTCTGTATCATTACCTACTTGTGCCCATGATGCACGAAGTTTTGCCAAGTTAATCCATGAAGGCATACTTTCGCGGAAAGTTTCATTAATCAACCATGAACCTGATACAGAAGGATAGAAGTATGAGTGATTACCTGTACGATTGGCATATACCAATGCAGAAGACCAGTCATTACGTCCTGTAACATCCAAATAGAATTGATTCTTCCATCCTAAATTTAAAGCAAAAATGGCAGAAATAATTCTTTTGCTGCCCGATATGGTCGATTCGCTCTTTTTAGTCTTTTTTGAGTTTTCCACGAACCATTCTCCAGGCACCACCATTCCTCCGTCAGTTGATACTTTTGAATGTTGGGAAGAGGTGTTGTAATACTCAAATCGTGCGAATCCACCGAGTGAAAAATCTTTTATCTGCTTGCTGGCAGTAAAAGTTCCCCCTACGGTAAATTGTTCTTTTATATCTTGCGTAATACCATAATATCCTCCTTCGTTTGCATAACCGGAACCTAATTGCTTATCTTCTATAGAAGTATAATAACGGTTCATATTAGCGTCTGCTTTAAACTTCAGCCAATCTGTCATCTTTACATTTACTTCAAATGTAGGACGAATAACAGTTTCCTTCCGTACATAATCGTAATTATCTACTTTGAAGAAATAATTTTTAGCGCTGGAAGGAACCGAACCATATTGGTCACCATAGCTGGTACTGGCAATACCACCATGCTCACCTAAATATTTGTTCCGGAAATAATCTACGTCAAATAGCGGGTTAATCACATTGGTATTTGCATTGACAAACAATTCACCCGCATTCAGTTGTGCATTACGCGGTTTTGAGTTGGCAAAGCTAAAAGAAGCAGCAACATCCACCCAATCGTTCAACTTATGGCTAGCTTTCAACAACATGGAGTAACGTTCAAAAGTATTGTTTTCTGTTGTTGATTTGGCATTTTTATAAGATAAAGATGTATAAAATGATGTTTTTTCATTACCACCGCGAATAGAAACATTCGTGTTTGTATTGAACCCTAATTTATATAAATCCAGCATATTATTTTTACGTGGAGAATAGGTAGTCCATGTACCATCATAATTGCGGATTTGAGAGCCATCATATCTAGGACCAAAACCAAAGTTGGGTACTCCTACTAATGTATGTTCCCCATTCTGATTTACTGTAAACTGATGTTCATCCCACATACTTCCATTTTGGTCGGCATCAGATTGTCCCGGCATGTATCCTGGACCATATAAAGTTTGAATATCCGGAGTCTTGAAAGCATGGTCAATACCAAATGTTTGAGAAACGCTGATACCCAGCCCTTGTGTACCCTTACCGGATTTGGTGGTGATTACAACCGCACCATTCAAACCGCGGGAACCATACAATGCTGTTGCCGCAGCACCTTTCAATACTGATACAGTTTCAAAATCATCAGGATTTAAGTTTTTCAACTCATTACCATAGTCGCTGGCGTTGTTGGCACCTGCGTCCCAGTCTGCTGTCGTATTACCAGATACACCGTTATCCAGAATCACTCCATCCACCACATAGATAGGCTGGTTGTTGGAACTTAAG
The DNA here is from genome assembly GCF_000012825.1 of Phocaeicola vulgatus ATCC 8482. Taxonomy (GTDB): domain Bacteria; phylum Bacteroidota; class Bacteroidia; order Bacteroidales; family Bacteroidaceae; genus Phocaeicola; species Phocaeicola vulgatus. The sequence continues at coordinate 803,431 of NC_009614.1, forward strand.
GTTGAAGCTCCACGAATCTGTATCTTGGTACCACCAAATAAACCACCATCTGATCCTGAGATTTCAACACCGGCTACTTTACCTTGCAATGCGGCTACCGGAGAAATGGTATTGGCAGCTTTTAATTCATCTCCCTTCACTTCAGTAACTGCATATCCCAAAGCTTTTTCTTCACGCTTCAATCCCAAAGCTGTAACCACAACTTCACCTAACTGTTGCGTATCATCTTTTAAAGTTACATCAATAGGCTGTCCGGTCCATTTTACTTCCTGTGTCTGATATCCTACAAAAGAAATAACAATGATATCTCCTTTTTTTACATTTGACAAAGAAAAATCACCGTCAAGTCCGGTAATAGTACCATTAGTCGTACCTTTTACTACTACAGATGCACCAATGACAGTTTCACCCGTAGCATCCTTGACAATTCCTGTACATGTACCACTTTGTTGTGTGATTTTCACATCGGTAACGCCGGGATTGGCGACCGCGTATGCTGCTCCGGTAGAGGCACCCATTAGGAACAGCAACATACTGACTGATTTTAGTCGTTTTAACATAGCTGTGATTTTTTAAGTTTATTGAAAATCAAGTAATTACATTTTCTTAGTTCCTTCAGAACTATGTTTTTCAATTTAATTTAGATTAACGGTGCAAATATATAACAATTTTAATATATATAAAGAATCTATTGAAAAATATTTTTAATATGCTCTGATTTTTAACGTTTGAGATATCAGGAGCCCCCTATTTAAAGAGAGAACCGATAACTTTCACAGAACTTTCTTGAAATGATTTATATTGTTTTTTCATCGAATATTTACCGTTTGTTTGGTAGTCGGTAGAAAACAGGTAACGCATATTGGGATAAGAACCAAAGGAAAAAAGGTAATGCCAGTCCATGCCGTTGGTGTATTGCCAGAGAAAATATTCCTTTTTTATATAGGCAGTATTGCAGACAACAATCAAAAGATGAAAGGAAAGAAGGAATATGAAAGGAAGAACGGAAGAGGGAAAGAAGTCCAAACAAACTGTAGGCTGTAATTTTAAGTCCTTGAACTTGCCCATGTGCCAACTTGCCCAAGGACAAGATTGTCCTTTGAGGAGATAGAAAAGTTGGAACATTCCTTGTCCTGCGGTGACAGAAACATTTCTGTTATCGCAGGACAAAGGAATTTACATTAATAAATAAGCGTACCTGAGATACACCAATAACTATTGCTTCCCCCTTCGGGAGCACCCTGTGGTATTTTTACGGTGATGCTGTGTTCACCCGCTTCCAGATCACCCAAATAGATGTATTCGGGATTGGTCACCGTACCCGGACACCAGTTGGAACGGCTCAAGTCGGAAGAGCTCAGTCCATTGGAGAAATTACCCGAACAAGGATTCCAGTTACGATAAGTTCCACAATCATCCCGCCAAGGTACGAAAGAGATCACCTTTTCACCGTCCAAATAGAGAGTGTTCGGTTTCTGGTTGAACTCATCACCGCCTCCCCAACCGCCATGTCCCGTGGTGAGGTAGTACAGACGGGCGTTCTTGGCAGGCTCCTTCAAGGTGAACTTTACGGTCAGAGAATCCTGACGCATGAAAATCGGATAAGGCTGTCCTGCCTGCTCCAGATAATTCACTGTATTGAACAGCGGAAGAGTATTATAAACCCGATGTTCTTCATCAGGATAATACTTCAGTTTCAACGACAGACGATGTCCTTTGGCATCCCAGTTGCCGATGTAAGCGCCAATCCAAGCTTCCCCTTCCAATTTTTCGGCCAGTGGGGTTACCTCCATTTTGTAAAGTACGGAGTCCACCCAGTCCTGTCCCTTCACCTTATTATAATTGAACTTGCGTACACCGAAACCGGTGAAGAAACGCATCAACTCTAAAGGCACATCATACTCCGCTGTGGAAATCAGCCCGTGGTAGTCCGTATTTTCCGAGCGGAAAGAGGGAACTTTCTTCAAATCACGTATGGCATCAAGAAAAGACAGCTGCTTGCCTTCCGGTATCAGAAAGACAGAACCGGTGCGGTCGTAAGCATCACCGTCCGAGTATTGGACAACTTCCGCAAAGACGGTACGATTCTTCACATAGTCGGGCAGCTTCACTTTCTTCAACAGGATGGTGCCGCCTCCGGCACTGTATTGTACGCCATCCTCCAGTACTTCGGGCAATTTAGCGTTGTTGAAGCAGATGCTCTGCTGGTCGAAGACCGGAATTGTGATAACTCCGCTTTGGTTGATGGTATATTGGTAGTCGGCCGCATCCATGCTTTCCCCCCACGACTGTGGCAACACATCCTTTCCTTTCTTCAGCGGGGTAATATGGGTGGCTTCCTGAATCATGTCACCGTTTCGCACGACTCTCAGTACCAATCCGTCAGGTACACCCACATTGGCTTGCGGAGTACCACGAAAAGGGATGTCGTTGGTATACCACACCTCGATGGTGTTGGAATTGATGGATGTGCGCAAAATTTTGCAGTTCATCCCTAAGTGTTTTCCTTCGCCCGTTTGCGTGAAACCTTTGCCGAATTCGAAGGGAGTGACCGCAGATATCACTTGTCCGTTAGGTAGTTCAGCCCTGCGGTATGCCTGCCGGGTGGTGTAGTCGATGTAACTGCCGGTTACAGGTGTCTTGTCTTCCGGGCGGGGATTGGGACGGTCGTTTTGCTCCGGCCATACGTTGGTCAATGATACGCGGTCACCGGACACGGTCATCAACAGATGTCCCGGCCGGGCTTTCCCTTTGTAATTCGATTGATAGGTCACCTCGATACCTTGTGCATTCTTCACTTTTCCAGGGTAGTTCTGCGCGCAGACCGTCCCGGTGCTAAGCAGGAAGCACAAGCCGATTCCTACGTTTTTCAAGATGGTTCTTTTCATTTTTTCTTATTTTAAAGTATGATATAACAATTCATTTTACATGAAACACAAAATTCTCCCTTCACCCTATCCGGCTCGTTACCAGCGATCTGCCGTGTAGGAACGTCCGTAATGCCCTTTAACCGGTATGTAGGCAGTGGCATTTTTGTAGCCCTCGCGTTGTAATGACGGATGGACTCCTTGGGTCAGTGCCTGTAGGCGGCGGTATGCGGTAGAACGGGTCATTCCGCAGACCTGCTGCATCCGGGCGCAGGTGATACTGCGATGATCTTTAAAATATTCACTCAGCAGCCCGTCTACTTCGATAGGCGACAAGTCCACCGTGTGCACCTTGTATCGTTCTCTTACAAAATGTGCCCGGCTTATAATACTCTTCTTGAAACTTTTCTCAGGCTGGAAGTTGACTCCTGTTATCTGTACTGTGCCACGGGTCATCTTCTTAGGATTTTCACTTTCTGTGGAGCCGATACTGACAGAGAAATACCCTAATCCGTTGATATGGATTCGTTTGCCGTCACCTAATTTCTCGGACAGAATATCTATCAGTCCCTCTACCACTGCCGCCCAGTCCGAACGGCTTACTGAAGTATAAAGCGTAGCCTCGTGTATCAAGTCCTTCGAGTGGATGGTCTGCTTGTTGGTGTTTCTCACATGGTATTTTTTCTTTTCCCCGTCATTTGCCGGAGATTCATAGATATCAAATTTAATGTCTGACATAATGTACTATGTATTTGTTTTATTTATAGGATGTTATCGTGCAAACTTACAGAACATTCTGTTGCTTCACCTTAGTGAAGCAGCAGTTTCACCCGTGTGGCAATGGCTCTTCACTAAAGTGAGTAGGCAACTTCACGTCAGTGAGAACCCAGATTCTTCCGGACGAAGGTACGGATTCTTTCGTCCTCTTGCAAAGATTCTGCCATAAATGTTTCACACGTTGGATTTATTTTAATTTGTCGGGCAAAGTTCTTGCAAAACCCTGTTTTGCAGAACTATCTTCACACCTCAAATCAATAAAAAAACAGATTTAATGGAAAAAGAAAAAGACTCAAAACTGAAACAAGCCATGAAAGGGCTTGATTCATTCCTCACCACTCATTATTCCTTTCGTTACAACCAAATAACAGAACAATGCGAATTTCATGACAAGCACAAGTTCGATAAATACCGTGTGGTGGATGAGCGGGAATTCAACACATTGGTTATTAATGCAATAGAGGAAGGCGTGAACTGTATGGACCGTGATATGCGCCGTTATCTGGGTTCGTCACGCATTCCTTCTTTTCACCCCGTGACAGCCTATTTGGAACATCTGCCACACTGGGACGGGCACGATAGAGTAAGCGAGCTGGCACGCTCGGTAAGCGATGAAACGCAATGGGTGGAGGTGTTTCATATCTGGATGCTGGGCATGGTGATGCAATGGAGCGGTAAAAACCGGATGCATGGCAACTGCCTGATTCCCATTTTGGTTAATCCCCTTCAGGGCCTGAAGAAGTCTACCTTTTGTCGGTCGCTCCTTCCACCAGCGTTACGTGGATATTATACCGATGACTTCGATGTAACTCGCGAGGGGGATGCCCTGCGCAAAATGCGCTCTTTGGCTCTTATCAATATAGACGAATTCAATCGGATGGAAGAAGGTAAACTGGCACGGCTGAAGAATCTAGTCCAAATGAGCGGTCTTAGTATGCGCCGTCCGTTTCAAAGCAGCTATAGCCAGCAACCGCGCCTTAGTTCATTTATTGGCACTTCCAATTTTTGCGATCTGCTGACCGATTCTTCCGGTAACCGCCGTTTTTATCCGGTGATGACCAAAGGGAGTATCCGTTTGCCTCGCATCAATTATAAACAACTTTATGCTCAGTTAAGAGATGAACTAAAACATAACCGCCGCTATTGGCTCTCACCCAAAGAAGAACAGGCTGTCAGCTTGCGTAATGACGCATTTTTGCGCCGTCCCATAGAGGAAAGCCTCTTTTATAGCTGCTTCAGTCTGCCCCGGGATGAGGAGAAGTTTCAAAGATGGACTATCGGCCAGATTTATGAAGTGATGAAAAAGGCCAGTCCTGAAACCATGCGTGATGTCAAGATGAGAGCCTTCGGAAAACATTTGGCTCTGATGGGAGTGAAGAAATTACATACCCGCTATGGCGACCAGTATCTGCTGAACCGGCTCTAACTGATAAACCATTTCGAGGAAATACTGAAAGTTCTGTCACCATATAATATTGAAGTCCAGCGATATGTGGTGACAGAATAAAAAGTATTACAATACAATATTTATTAACCCTATCCTAATTTAAATTTGACTATGGTAACGGGATGGCAGCTAGTAGAAAACTGGTAGAAATCGCAAATTTATTTCCTGTTTGTAAATTCAAGGACAAAGATCATCTTAAAATTACCAAAGTACATATGCTCTGATTATCAGATATATAGCTGCAAGAGTAGTTCTGAAGGAACTAAGGAAACGGAATTACTTGATTTTCAATAAACTTTAAAAAAAATCACAGCTATGTTAAAACGACTAAAATCAGTCAGTATGTTGCTGTTCCTAATGGGTGCCTCTACAGGAGCAGCATACGCGGTCGCCAATCCCGGCGTTGCCGATGTGAAAATCACACAACAGACAGGGACGTGCACGGGTATCGTCAAGGATGCTACGGGAGAAGGCGTTATCGGCGCATCTGTAGTAGTGAAAGGAACTACGAATGGTACTATCACAGGGCTTGACGGTGACTTCTCTTTAAGTAATGTAAAGGAAGGGGATATCATTGTTATTTCTTTCGTAGGTTATGCTACTCAAGAAATAAAATGGACCGGGAAACCTCTAGATGTTCTTTTGAAAGATGATACTCAATTACTGGGTGAAGTAGTAGTTACCGCTTTAGGAATGAAGCGTGAAGAAAAAGCTTTGGGTTATGCAGTAACCGAATTAAAAAGTGAGGAGTTGTATACCAATACGGTCAATCCGGTTGCATCATTGCAAGGAAAAGTAGCTGGTGTAGAAATATCGAATTCAGACGGTGGTATCTTTGGCTCTGCTAAAATCCAAATTCGTGGTGCGTCAACCTTAGGAAGCAATAACCAGCCTATATACGTTGTCGATGGTGTCATTCTTGATAATTCCACTCAAGGACGTGATATGGATGGTGAAGAAATTGATGCGATTGACTATGGTAATGAATTGAAAAACTTGAACCCGGATGACTTTGAAACTGTATCTGTACTGAAAGGTGCCGCAGCCACAGCGCTCTATGGCTCTAGAGGTTTGAACGGCGCCGTGGTCATTACCACCAAAGGTGGAGGAAAGTTCAAAGGATTCGGTGTAGATGTCACTCAAACATTAGGTATCGACCACGCCTACAAACAACCCGGAATTCAAACTGTATATGGACCGGGAGCCCGTCCAGGTAGAATCGGATATGGAGAAAATGGCAATACTTGGATTCCTACTTATTATACCAACGCAAAGGGAGAACCTTCATTAATCGGAGCATCTACTTTAGGATGGGGGCTCCCCTACGACAGTTCGGTAATGATTGAAGACTATGATGGACGCAAAGTACCTTATTCTCCAATCAAAAATAACATGTTAGATATGTATCAATTAGGTTTTAACACTAATACTAATGTATCAGTACGTGGCGGTAATGAAAAAACATCATTCTATAGTTCTGTTTCTTACAAGAAAGTGAATGCCACCACTCCTAATAATACATTTGAACGTTACGCTTTCTTGGTAAAAGGTAGCCATAAAATCAGTGATAGAGTAGATGTTGCCGCCTCCGTCAGTTTCGCCAACTCCAAGCCACGCAATGCTGCTCGTGCCGTAGGTGAATATTTCTACCAGGGATTAACCCCATTATATGACGCTAAGTACTATCGTGATAAATATTTAAGTGAACAAGGCGGTATTGCACGTTCTGGAGATACTTATGCCAATGTACCCGAATCCAGCAAAAGTTATTGGTTTAATATTGACAATATGGACTACAACCGTAAAGAAACCGTAGTACGTCCTATTTTAGAAGTCAATGTAAAAATAGCCGATTGGGTCCGTTTCAAAGGAGAAGGCAATATGAACTATGTATACATTCGTGAAGAAAATAAAGAACTTGGAACCGGAGTTGCTTACGAAGGAGGTAACTATAAATTAGCACAACAAACTAAAGAACAAACCACCTTTGCAGGAACTTTTACTTTTGATAAAGCAATAAAAGATTTCAATCTGGGTGGCTTTATTCGTGGTGAATATTACAACAACTATCAGACTGCTTATTCTGTAGAAACTGATGGTTTGATTGTACCTGGGCAATTTTTCATAGGCAACAGTAAACGACAGGTCAAAGCAAGTGGAAAAATAGAAGGAACTAAACGGATGTTATCTGCGGTATTTGCTTTCAATGCTTCTTGGAAAAATCAATTATATTTAGATGTAACCGGGCGTAATGACTGGTCTTCAGCATTAGTTTATGCTAATAAGAACGGTAATTACTCATACTTCTATCCTTCAGTTTCCGGTTCTTGGCTGATCAGTGAAACATTCAAAGACAAAATGCCCTCATGGATTTCGTTTGCAAAAATTCGTGGTTCATGGGCACAAGTAGGTAATGATACAGGCGCTTACACTATTAATTCCGGTTACAATGTAGGTAATTTGCAGTTAATAGATGGTAGTTATGTATATACAAATTCATTCTCAAGCACAGCCATTTCACCCAACTTAAAACCAGAACGGAAAAATGCTTGGGAAGTTGGTCTGGATTTACGTTTCCTAGACAATCGTATCAACCTAGACGCAACTTACTATAAAGAAAATACAAGAGATCAGATTATGAACATCTCTACACCATCCATTTCTGGTGTTAGCAATCAATTAATTAACGCCGGTAATATTCAAAACAGTGGTGTGGAAATAGCTTTAAATACGATTCCTTTCCGTAATAAAGATTGGGAGTGGAACTTAGATTTCACCTTTACAAAGAATAATAACAAGATTATCGAATTACACCCTGACGCTGCCGAATATATTGGCTTACGTGGTTCTACAGGATGGGGTAACATGCGTATCCAATCGGCAGCCAGAGTTGGCGGACCTTATGGCGTATTGATTTCCGATATAACTCCTAAAAGAGATGACAACGGCAATATCATTCTGAAATGGAGCGATTCTGACCGCTCTGCCTATGCTGATAGAAGCTTGAAAAATGAAGTGATCGGTGATATGAATCCAGACTTCTTAGGTTCTGTCTCGACCGGATTGACTTGGAAAAACTTAAGTTTCAGAATGGCCTTGGATATGCGTTTTGGTGGTAAAGTAGCTGTTTATGGTAATCGCTATGGCACAGCTTACGGATGGACAGAATCTTCTTTAAAATTCCGGGATGAGGCTCATGGCGGTATGACATGGACCAGCCAATATTTAAATGCGGATGGAAGTCAATCAGGAAGTTACGGTGTTACTTATCATGATGGTATGATCCCTCAAGGAATATTTGCTTCGGGCACTCAAGTTACAGGTATAGATGGTAAAACTCATGATGTAAGTGGTATGTCCTATCAACAAGCTTATGAAAATGGAATCCTTGAACCAATGCATGCTGCATCGTATTATAATTATGCCAACCAATGGTCAACAGGTGTAACCAATGACGGATGGATACATGATTTGAAATATATTGCTTTGCGTGAAATTACCGTTGGGTATACATTCCCATCAAATATTGCAGGCAAAATTGGAGCAAAAAGATTGGGAGTAAGTTTCTCTGCACGTAATCTAGGATATCTATATAATTCACTGCCTAACGATGTAAATCCTGAAGGTGTGCGTGGTAATTTGAGTGGTGAATTCCGTATCCGTAGTTTCGACCCATATACAGCTAATTACACAATGACTATAAATGTAGGATTCTAAACTTATAAAAAATTGAAGATTATGAAATTAAAATATATAATGGCAAGCTTTTTAATTGGCAGCTGTGCTTTTATAAGCAGCTGCAAAGATGATTTTGCCGATATCAATACCAATCCGACTATCGTTTCAAAACCAGATCCCCGCTATTTGTTTACTCAAGCATTAGCAAATTTTGATGGTCATGACTATTTTGCCTGGTATTACGATTACAATAATATGCTGAGATGGTCTCAAACAGTAGCTTCAACAGGAGGTAATGAAAACCTGATGACTACCATGTCCAATTCAGGCAAAATGGGATCGCAAGTTTACAATGTAATGAACCAAGTAAATGAACTGACTTATATTGTAAATACAACCTTAGAGGGAGAAGAACAAGCAAAATATACTTATCTAAAAGCACTTTGTCAACCTTTAATGATTTACTTGGCTATGTGGGATACTGATATGTATGGCTCCATGGCATACACAGAAGCCTATCAAGCACGTTACGGAGGAACGCTCACTCCAAAATATGACACACAAGCCGAATTATTTGATTTGTGGGAAAAACAATTGAAAGAAACTGTTGAAACATTAGCCAATGATGTTACTATTGATGGAAATAAAGTAACACAGCAGTCTTTAGGCTCACAGGATATCATCTACCAAGGCGATTATACCAAATGGTTGAAATTTGCCAACTCTCTTCGTCTAAAGCTAGCAGTTCGTTTAATCAACGAAGATAAGGATCGGGCATTGAATATTGTAAGAGATGCTGCCAAGTATCCTATTATGGATGGTTTGGAAGATGACTTCTTCTATAATAAAAGTGCTACAGACCGTCATATGCCTGGTGGAAATTCTATGGATAACCGTGGTGCAGGATCAATGCAATTAATCAACTTCATGCTTGAACATTTTGATCCACGTATCCGTGTCTTTTTTGAAAAGAATGATTATAATTCAATTGTCGTACAAGCATTCTATGACAAAGGACAAAGGCTACCTTCATTTGTAGAAGAAAATGTCATATCAGAAGAAGTTAACGGCAAAAAGGTTTTCAAAGGTTGGAAAGCTCCTGGTGAACCTTGGGTACGTTATTACGGTTTACCGACAGAAGTAGAAGCCGGCTTAGCCGACCAGCACCCGGAATATGCTGATTATTTTGACAAGGCTGGCAAGCTGTGGAAAGTTTCAGATAAAGATGGCAATGGAGAAACAACTTATTATCCATATTCTCCATTAAATCAATATATGTTTGACAAAAAAGTCATTATAGACTATCCGGTTGCTCCAAGTGCGCCAAAAGTTCAGATTACAGATTTATACGCATGGTATGGATTGTATCTATCCACAGCAGAAGTAAACTTGTATCTGGCAGAACTTAAGTTATTAAGCCAAGGACAAGATATAGGTTTCTCAGGAAACGCAGAATCCTATCTGAAAAAGGGAGTAGAATATTCAATGCGTGCTTATGACAAGTTGGCAGGTTTAAATCATATTCCCTATTATGACAATACATTTGGACAAGACAAATTTGATGTAACCATTAAGTTGCAGGAAAATGAAGTCACTAGATTACTAAATGATCCTATTTTGACTTTAGATGGATCTACGACAGAGAATCTGGAAAAAGTATACTTGCAACAGTATATTCACTTCATTTTCTTCCCGGCTGATCAATATATCATGATGCGTCGTTCCGGATGTCCAATGAAAGAAAGTGATTTATATCCCATGCTGAACTTAAATCCTAAAGTCAGCAACTATCCATTACCTCGTAGATTTCAAGTGACACAACCAACTGTAGATGATAAAATGGGAGATATCAAGAGAAAAGCATATCAAGACCAAGGATATTCCTATGGTCCGGAGCCTACAATATTAAATACAGAACGGGTTTGGTACGATAAAAAAGCTCCTCAATTTGGAGAAGGACCTAATTTGAATTAGTAAAAAAACAGTCTGAAATATGACGATAGTCCAAGTTTATTAATTAAAAAGGAAGAGGTTATGTGATATATTCTCTTCCTTTTTATTATACCCCAAAATCATTTGATATGCTGATACCGGCAAAGCATATTATTTATTGCTGCAACTTTTAAAAAAAACTCATTTTGTTTATCATGATGAACAATTTATTACTATTTTTGTAATGTGTGATAAACAAAAAGAAGAAATGGAACGATTATTTGAATCCTTTATCAAGAAACTGGCTATAACAAATACTTCTTTTGTACGTAGCCTGATGAATGAGATAGAATGGGAAGCTCGTCTTATCGGTATAAAGGGGGCCCGGGGAGTTGGAAAAACAACTTTATTGTTGCAGTATATCAAACTGAACCTTCCAATGGATAAAACCGTACTTTATGCCAGTGTGGATAATATCTGGTTCAGTGAACATAAACTTTATGATTTAGCTTCCGATTTTGTAAAGCGGGGAGGAAAATATCTGTTTCTGGATGAAGTACACAAATACCCCAACTGGTCTCAAGAACTGAAAAATATTTATGATGACTTACCTGAACTTCATGTAGTCTTTACAGGTTCGTCCTTGCTTGAAATCTTAAATGCCAAATCGGATTTAAGCCGGCGGGCTATTGTTTATGAAATGCAAGGTTTTTCTTTTCGCGAGTATTTAAACTGGAATGAAAAACTATCATTGCCGATATTGACTTTAAATAATATATTGGACAATCATCTGGCATTATCTGTCGGGATAGTAGACAAAGTTAAAGTTCTGAAACATTTTTCTGATTATTTGAAACATGGGTATTATCCTTATTACAATGAATTACCCTCTCTTTATTATTCAAGAATAAATGAAGTGGTCAATCTGATTGTGGAATTGGAGATTCCACAGTTAAGAGGGGTTGATATTTCATATACAACTAAAATTAAGCAGTTACTATATATCATTGCAGAGTCGGCGCCTTTTATTCCTAATGTCAGCAAACTAAGTGAACGGATAGGAATCTCGCGTAATTCATTGCTGGCCTATCTGGATGCCCTCCATGACAGCTGTCTGACTATGAATCTCCAAAAAGAAGGCTCCGGCATAAGCCGCTTGCAAAAACCTGATAAACTGTTTTTGGAGAATCCTAATTTAATGTATGCATTGTCTGCCAGTCAGATTGATATTGGAAATGTCAGGGAAACTTTTTTTGCCAACCAATTGCGTTATTGCCACAAAATAAACGTTTCTAAAGAGAGTGATTTCTTTATTGATGGACGCTATACTTTTGAAGTCGGTGGTAGACATAAAGGTAAACAACAAATAAATGGACTTTCTGATGCATATATTGTCGCTGATGATATAGAGTATGGAATAAATAATAAAATACCATTATGGTTGTTCGGCTTTCTATATTAGCACTCTTTTCGGTAGAAAATAGATAGAAAATTGTATTTAAAAGTCCTTCTATAGACTTTTAAATACAATTTTTCTTTTTGAGGCATAAAAATAAAACGCACTGATATTCAGATATATAGCTGTAAGAGTAGTTCTGAAGGAACTAATGAAACGGAATTACTTGATTTTCAATAAACTTAAAAAATCACAGCTATGTTAAAACGACTAAAATCAGTCAGTATGTTGCTGTTCCTAATGGGTGCCTCTACAGGAGCAGCATACGCGGTCGCCAATCCCGGCGTTGCCGATGTGAAAATCACACAACAAAATGGAGCTTGTACAGGAGTTGTAGTAGACGCTACAGGTGAAACCGTTATCGGTGCGTCTGTAGTAGTGAAAGGTACGACTAATGGTACGATAACCGGACTTGATGGCGACTTCTCTTTATCCAATGTGAAAAAAGGGGATATCATTCAAATTTCATTTGTAGGTTATCAAACAGTAGAGATTCCTTGGGATGGACAACCCATGAATGTAACTTTACAGGATGACACACAAACATTGGGCGAAGTTGTAGTGACTGCTCTTGGTATCAAACGTGAGAAAAAAGCACTGGGTTATGCCATGCAGGAGGTAAAAGGTGACGCGTTACTTGAAGCTCGTGAAACGAACCTCGCAAATGCTTTGACAGGTAAAGTTTCAGGTGTCCAGATTATCCGTTCAAGTAATGGTCCTGGCGGTTCTTCCAAAATCCAGCTTCGTGGTGCGAATTCTGTAACAGGTTTGAACCAGCCGTTAATTGTTGTCGATGGTGTGCCAATGGATAACTTTACAGGAGCAAGTAATAATGATATTGATAACCCGACATTGGATATGGGTAATGGACTTTCAGATATTAATGCTGAAGATATTGAGTCCATGTCTGTGTTGAAAGGTGCGTCAGCTGCTGCACTTTATGGTTCTCGTGCCGGTAATGGTGTTATTTTGATTACAACTAAAAAAGGAACAAAGCGTGAAGGTTTGGGTATCACCATCTCTGGTTCAGTTTCCGCTGAGACAACATTTATGCTCCCTAAACGCCAAAAAGCCTTTGGACAAGGTGAGAATGGCGTGTTCGACTCAACTAACAGCTATAGCTGGGGACCTGAAGTAACAGGGCAAAGCTATACAAAATGGGATGGTACAACTGCAAATATGCAAATCTTTGATAACGTAAAAAATTTCTTTGATACAGGTGTGAACTTATCAGAAAGCATATCATTCCAGCAGCAGTATGATAAAACATCCATTTACACTTCATTGAATCGTATGGATGACTCCAGCATGATACCGGGTGCTAACTTAAGCCGTACAAACTTAACTTTGCGTGCATCTTCTACTTTTGGTAAAGATGATCGTTGGAGTATTGATGCAAAAGTACAATACATCAATACCCTCGCAGAAAACCGCCCTATCAGTGGTGCACGTGGGAATAATGCATTTTATACTATTTTCAATATGCCTACGACTATTGACATCCGTGACTTTTCCAGCCCTGTCAAAGACGAATTCGGCGAAATGATCTGGTGGAGTAAAGGGGGTATCAACCCTTATTGGTCTAAAGATTATAATCCCAATAAAGATAGCCGCAATCGTTTCCTGATGAACGGATCATTGAAGTACAAATTTACAGATTGGCTGGATGCTGAAATCAAAGCCGGTAGTGATATGTATTTCACTGAGGGTGAAGAGAAATTGTATGCAGGAAGTCCTACTAATAATAAGAACAGCCGTTACAGCACTAGTGAGAAAAAGTTCTTCGAAAATAATTTCAGCTTTTTGATCAGTGGCCATAAGGATGAATTGTTTGGAAAATTTGGTGGTAATTTCTCTTTTGGTGGTAACTTAATGGAAAGAAAATCTACAGGTTTGGATAATTCTATGGGAAAATTGACTGCGCCCGATTTATTCTCTTTAGCCAATGGTGACAAAAAAGATTTGTCAATAACCGAAACCTATATTCATAAAAAAATCAATTCTTTGTATGGAACTCTTGGGATCAACTATAATGGTTGGGCATTCTTGGATGCAACTTTCCGTAATGACTGGTCATCAGCTTTGAATAAAGAAAACCGTTCATTCTTCTATCCGTCTGTTTCATTGTCATGGGTGATCAGTGATATGGTGGGTAAAGTAGGCAAAGGCATGCCCGAATGGTTTACTTATGCTAAAGCACGTGCATCTTTTGCACAAGTAGGTAACGATATGGATGCATATCAGTTATATAATACATATAGTATTGGTTCAGACCCTAATGGCAATACAACTGCCGGACAAGGAAAAACCAAATACGATGCAGATGTACGCAGCGAGTTGATTACTTCTTGGGAAGCCGGTGCTGAATTGAAATTCTTCAATAACCGTTTAGGAGTTGACTTTGCATGGTACAAGACAAACGCAAAACGCCAGTTAATGAATATTCCTTTAAATAACCTTTCCGGTTATGATAACATGAAAGTAAATGCAGGTAACATTCAAAATACCGGTATTGAAATCATGTTGAATGCACGCCCTATCGAAACAGCTCAATTTAGTTGGGATACTCAGTTGAACTTCTCTCAGAACAAGAGTAAGATTATTGAATTATTACCGGGAAAACCAGGTATGCAGTATGCTTTAGGAGGTTCTGACGCATTACAGGTTTATGCAGTTGCGGGAGGTGCTTATGGTGAAATCTGGGGTACCAAATATCAACGAGTAGAAGAAGGAGAATTTAAAGGACAATTATTACTCAATGAATCAGGACTGCCACAGGCCACTAGTGACAAGCATAAGATTGGTGAACAACAGCCTGACTTCCTATTAGGATGGACAAATACATTTAATTATAAAAACTTCACACTTAGTTTCCTGATTGACGGACGTTTTGGTGGCGATATTTTCTCATTCACCAATATGAACTTGCAACGTAGTGGTATTGCCGAATGTACTGCTCCAGGCGGTAAACGTGAGGATATCGTTGTAGCGGGAGTTATCAAAGATGGTAACGGTTATAAGGTAAATGATCAAAGTGTTTCTTTAGAACGTTATTACAAAGCTTTGGCTACAGGTCGCGCCGGCATTTCGGAAGCTTATATTTATGATGCAACCAACATCCGTTTGCGTAACATCGCCTTGAGTTATCGTTTCCCGTCATCTATGTTGAAAAAGACTCCGTTCCAACAGGTTAAGCTTGGTTTCACCGTGAATAATGTATGGATGATTTCAAGCCATTTGGACGGTATTGATCCGGAATCAGTATATGCTACAAGCACTAATGCAACAGGTTTGGAGAACTCGTCAGCTCCGACATCACGTTCTTACCTGTTTAATGTAACTCTTGGTTTCTAATCATAAAAAAGAAAAAGAACAATGAAAACAATGAATAAATTATTTTTGGGGCTTGGCTTTTGCGCCGGATTAGTTTCCTGCTCTGACTTTGATGAAGTCAATACCAATCCCACAGCCGCCGGTGAGGAATATGTAAAACCTCAATATGCATTGAATAATTCTATAGGACAGGCACAGATGAATCCCGGTACCGCAGAGCGTATAGTAGTCTATAACTGGGCTAGTGCTGCCAGAATTTGTGGAGAAATGAGTTTTCTGAACGTAGGCCGCTATAGTGATGATTACACATCTTCTTATTATTATCCTGATCTCAGTGCCAGTATTAAAAATGCTACGTTGGCTATTACAGCAGTAGAGAACCAGCTCGAAGCGGCCACTACCACTGCACATGAAAAAGAATTTTTCCCGAACGTAAAGCAATTTGCCCGTATCTGGCGTGCCTATCTTATCAGTGAGTTTGTCGATAATTTCGGACCTTATCCTATTGAAAGTTTCCTAGGGGAAAATCCTGTTTTCAACTCAGAGAAAGATGATTATGAATTCATTTTAAAGGAGTTGAAAGAAGCCGCAGCAGCTATCAACACCTCTGTCCTGCCTGTTGAGGCAGAAGGCAAATGCGACCCGTTTGACAATGTAAAATATGATCCTGTGAAGTGGCAGAAATATGCAAATTCACTCCGTATGCGTCTGGCCATGCGTTTATCAAACATCGACAAGGCAACTGCACAGGCCGAATTTGAGGATGCGGCCAAAGGTAACAAGATTTTAACGGCTGATGATATGTTTGCAGTAAAAGAAAATGATGGATGGGATGTCTTTTCCGGAGTATATACCCGTTCATTTGACGATCAGGTTCTTTCTTCAACAGTTGCCAATCTTCTGACTAATTTAGGTGGTGTTAAAGTAACAGAACAACGTTCCGATTTGGCTAGTTATGTTAAACCAGCTAATTATTTAGGTATTAAATATGACAGACATTATGTTGCTAATACAGATAATCCTACTAAACAATATTGGCTGGATGGTATGCCGGAAAATCTTGACCCGCGTGCATTAAAGATATTCTGTCTGCCTGATGATGAAAATGCTGAGAACTACATAGATAAATATAATGACAGGACAGCTAAAGATTTCGTTCTTTACACAGTAGACGAAAACGGAAATCCGATTCCTAACAAGGATAATCCCGGAGAAATAAAGATTGATGCAACTCGTTGTTGGAATGGTTATCCCGCTGGTTCGCGTGGTGGATGGTCGCCAACCTTGGCTTATAACCAACTGGTGACAAATGGATATGGCCCCGGCTGTACTCTTCCAATGTTGGGTAAAGACTATTGTAAGGGAAAATCTCGCATATTCTTTGCAGCATGGGAAACGTATTTCTTGCTAGCAGAAGCTTCATTGTATGGTTGGAACACTGGAACAACAGCGAAAGAAGCCTATGAAAACGGTATTAAAGCTAGTTTTGAATACTTTGGTGTTAGCGAATATGTGAATGATTATCTGAATTCCACCAACTACAATCGTGTAGGTACTTCGGTCAAATTTGATCATACCACTGAACCTACTGCTGAACAAATGACTTATGTGGATGGATACAGCAAGGAACAGAAGACTGTTACTTATGAATATCCTACAGCTTCTAAAACGTTATATGGAAAAGCATTGAATGACCACCTGACTAAAATTATCACTCAAAAATTCATTGCACAAACTCCGTATTTGGTATTGGAAATGTGGTCGGATTTCCGCCGTTTGGGATTACCATTCTTTGAGATTCCTGCAAACGAAAGTTCAATGACCGGTTCAGACATGGTTAATGTCTGGAATCCTAATTCTTGGAAAGACGGACAGAAATGGGAATTTTATCCACAGCGTATGCGATATCCTTCCAGTCTGGAGAATGCAGACCCCGAAGGCTATAAACAAGCTGTAGAGTTATTAGGAGGCTCAGATAATATCATCACCCCCTTATGGTGGACCGGACGTTAATGCCTTAACCTGAAACATTCATAGAATAATAAGTTAGCCAGCTAATGCATACTTAAAGTATTACGAATTAGTTGGCTAACTTATATTATTTTCTGAATGTCCCTTATTATGGCCCAAAATCATTTGATATTCTGATGTCGGCAAAGCATATTACACATGAATCATAGATTCCCTAAACATTCATAACTACACAAAAAAGAAGGACTACCTTCTCACGAAGCCAGTCCTTTCATTTGCTATTAATAATCTAGTAATTTTCTGGTAAATTTTGAACGCTTTCTTATCTAAGAAACAAGCATTAACGCTCTTTTGTTTATTCCTCCATTGTAAAACTTTTCAGTATTTTTTCGGCAATATTTTCATTTTCCTTGCTATAGATAATAGATATATAAAATCCACTACCTGCCGCCTTAGTCATCAGACAAGCATAAAGACAATGATCTGTTTCGCAGCTTCCTTTTAAATAAGTACCGAAAAACTGTGGTAACTCAAACTCCTGCACAGCCGACTGGTCTTTCACCCCATCATCATTGGCATAGTCTTTTAATACACTCTTCAAGTCACTTTTTGTCATACCATCCGAATCCAAAGACTGAATGGTAATATAAAACCTGGAATTGTTCAGAAGAAAAGTCTCCTCTGTATCCTCCTCCACCAAAATCCCTTTTGGAGCCTCAAAAGTCAGACCATAGGCTGTCCATGTAATAGGAACCAAGGCTTGCGCACTTGCTGACAACCAGGTCAGACTTAAAAACACAAGAAGTAAAACCTTTTTCATTTTTAATTATTTTACCAATAAAACTCCGATCAGTCCACAACTGATTATTTATCCTTTTCACGGATTTCCACACGACGAATCTTTCCACTGATGGTCTTTGGAAGTTCTTCTACAAACTCTATGACACGCGGGTACTTGTACGGAGCAGTCACACGCTTCACATGATCTTGCAACTCCTTTACCAACTCAGGTCCTTCCTTACCCTTAAAAGTTTTAGAAAGGACAATCGTCGCCTTTACTACCTGACCACGGATTTCATCAGGCACACCGGTAATGGCACATTCCACAACAGCCGGATGGGTCATCAAAGCACTTTCCACCTCGAACGGGCCTATACGATAACCCGAACTCTTGATCACATCGTCAGCACGGCCTACAAACCAAAAATAACCATCCTCGTCACGCCAAGCCACATCACCTGTATAATAAATACCATCATGCCAAGCATCTTCCGTTAATTCCGAAGCACGATAATATTCTTTGAACAATCCCAATGGTTTGCCCCTATCTGTACGAATAACAATCTGACCTTGTTCTCCATCCTCAGCAGAACGCCCGTCGTGTGTCAACAAATCTATATCATATTGAGGATTAGGTACCCCCATACTTCCGGGTTTAGGCTCCATCCAGGGAAAAGTACCTAAAGTCAATGTAGTTTCCGTTTGTCCAAAACCTTCCATCAGACGGATACCTGTGATTTTCTTGAACGTTTCATATACAGAATAGTTCAAAGCCTCTCCCGCCGTAGTACAGTATTCCAAAGAAGAAAGATCATATTTACTAATATCCTCCTTAATTAAAAAACGATAAATAGTAGGAGGAGCACATAAAGAAGTGATATGATAATCCTGAATCTTTCCAAGAATATCTGCCGGTGTAAATTTTTCATGATCATACACAAAAATATTGGCTCCTGCTATCATCTGTCCATAAAGTTTTCCCCAGACAGCTTTCCCCCAACCTGTATCGGCAATGGTAAGATGAAGACTGTCACGATGCAAATTATGCCAGAAACTGGCAGTTACAATATGTCCCAAAGGATATGTAAAATCATGTGCCACCATCTTAGGTTCGCCTGTAGTGCCCGAAGTGAAATACATTAATGAAGTATCTTCATTCGTATTGGGATGTTCCGGTTTGACAAAAGGAGCAGCTTTTTCAATACCTTTATGAAAATCTTCAAAACCCTCCGGAATATCCGGTCCTACACTGACCAGTTTTCTTACTGAAGGACAATCGGGCATGGCATCTATAATATGCTTTGTTATCACATCTTCTCCTGCAGCTACAATCATCTTGATATCAGCAGCATTACAACGATACACGATATCCTTTTTTGTCAACAGATGAGTTGCAGGAATAACCACAGCTCCTAACTTATGCAAGGCAATAATAGAGTACCAGAACTCATAACGACGCTTTAAAATAAGCATCACCATATCACCATGACCAATACCAAGGCTCTGAAAATAAGAAGCAGTCATATCCGTATACTTTTTCAAGTCTGCATAAGTATATTGTATATGCTCCCCTTTATCATTAGTCCATAACAATGCTTTCTTATCGGGTTCTTCGGCAGCCCAGGCATCTACTATATCATAACCAAAATTAAAATTTTCAGGGATTTTAATCTTTAAATTCTTTATAAAGTCCTCTTGTGAGGTAAATGTGGTCTGTTCTAAGAATTTTTCTACCATAATCTTATTCAATTAAAAATTGAGAACCAAAAATTAGAAATAGTTGCGGTCAATGACAACGCTGTCTTTTTAATCTCAATTTATTATAATATTACTGCCAAGAATTTCACAGTCTTATCATCCAATGCCATCATACCATGTGGAATAGAAGAATCAAAATAAAGACTGTCACCTGGATTCAAGATCAATTCTTTTCCATTTATATTAAGTAACATTCTTCCTTCAATAACCAAATTGAATTCTTGTCCCTCATGTGAGTTAAAATGAATCGGAGTATTTTCCGGTTTCGGTTCTACAGTCACAATAAAAGGATCAGCCTTACGCCCGCGAAAACCGGAAGCCAATGACTGATATTTATACGCCTTGGTCCGTTCTACCGACACTCCTGAACCACAACGGGTCAGAAAATAAGAACTCATCTTAGGTTCTTCACCAAACATTAATACATCCAATGCGATACCGTATTTACGGGCTATTTTCTGTAAAGCACTGACAGAAATATCTTTCTCCCCGCTTTCCATACCCAAATACTCTTCCACTGAAAGCTGGCAACTTTTAGCCACTTCATCAGGAGTCAGTTCCAGAACGTCCCTTAATCCCTGGAGACGCTCAGCTATTTGTTTTATCTGGTCACTCATAATCTTATTGTTTTATGCTTCAAAGATAATGAAGATTTAAGAATTCCTAGCAAAATTTCATTAAGTTTCGAAGAAAACCATCTGACAGACAACATTAGTTAAGATTATATGCAAAACGTTTACTCTCCGAACGTACAGCATCATCAGCACATTTGAAACAAGACAAGAACCACGAAGTTAGCTTCCGAAGCTCCTCATCCTTTCCACAAAATTCTGAATCACCGGATACATAGCCTCAGGCGATTCCAACTCATAGCAAAGAGTTTCCAAAGGACACCAACCTGTCCGGTTTCTGTTCCAAATACGAGAAACTATTTGAACACACTCCACCCTAATATTCGCCTTGTGCAATACAGCCAATGCAGGCTCACTGATGATATCCGTATAAACCTCCCGGACACCCCCCAGCACCATCAATGCGGCAGCTGCTTTTCCTACCACCTTGTCAGCAACCTGCGCTCCATGCAAAAAGGCCGGATGCTGATTCAGCAAATCATATAAATCGGCTACCCCGCGTTGGGTAAAAGTACGGATCTCTTCCTTTCTGATAACACAGGAATAGCCGCCTTCATGCAACAATCTGATTAATTCATCCATCTTCCTTTCTATTTCATTCAGATAATACGATGCATCTCATGACCTTCTACATAAATAGCACTAAACGGGCGGCTCGGACAAAGATTTTCACAAGCGCCACAACCGATGCAACGTTCTGTATTCACAACCGGTATCTTAAGTGATTTTCCATCATCGGCATCTTTAGGAACCATCAAGATAGCCCCCGTAGGACAATGACGGGCACAATTTCCACAACTTACCCCATCTGTGTTCACTATACAATTCTGAGCAACCCACACAGCATGACCAATCTGTACAGATGACTTCTCTGTCAGATCAGCCAAGTGAATAGCATCAGTAGGACATACTTCTGCACATTTCGCACACTCAGGACGACAATATCCACGTTCGTAAGACATCTCGGGCTGCATCAGATGTTTCAAATCACCGGACGGACGCAATACCTGATTAGGGCACACCGACACACAAAGCTGACAAGCCGTACAGTGCTGCGCAAAATGACGGAAACTCAATGCTCCCGCAGGAACAATAGGAGTGGCACGCTTGGGAACTTTCTTATCTATAAGAGGAGCCAGACCGCCATCCACTTTCTTTTCCTGAGCTTTTACGGCAACACTTGCAGCAATCAAAGCCGAAACCGTAAAGAACCCACGCCGTGCAGTATCTACCTTTTCTTTGTTTAAAGACGCCTGAGAAACCTGTTTGCCAATTCCTTCACTTGCCGGAGCCTGTTTCTTCAGAAGCATCTGCCCCGATACATATTTTATTGCCCCTTGGCGGCACTTGCCTAGACAATCCATACAAGCAACACAACGGGAATAATCAATCTCATGTGCTTTGGGATTAATGCAGGAAGACTTGCAATTACGAGCACAAAGTCCGCAACCATTACATTTAGACGTATCAATAACCGGTTTAAAATAAGAATATCTAGATAAGAATCCCAATACTGTACCCACCGGGCAAATGGTATTGCAATAAGTTCTTCCTCCACGCCATGCCAAAATAAAAAGCACAATCACAGTACCCACTGCAACTGCAAAAGTAGAAAGACCTTTCATCCAAACATCTACCGAATAAAAAGCATAACTGTCCACACGCTCCGCCCATAGGACAAGTACATTGTTCCCCCACTGATACAAAGGTGTCAGCAGGTTAGAAACGATACGGCCGTATGCACTGTAAGGAGCAATCAACGCCGCCAATGAAACCGCCCCTGCTACCAAAGCGACGACAAACACTGCCAATACCCCATAGCGTAACCACGACAAAGCAGGCGAGTAGCGGAAACGATTCTTCTTTACCTTTCCCGAAACCCAGGAAATGATATCTTGAAACACCCCTAACGGACAGATAACCGAACAATAGACACGCCCCAAAAGCAGAGTCAACAAAACAAGGGCTATCACCACCCCCACATTCAATGCCAGCACGGCAGGAAGGAACTGTATTTTCGCCATCCAGCCAAACCAACCATGCACAGTTCCAGTAAAATCCAAAAACAGCAACGTGATCATTGTAAAGAACAAAAGGGCGGCGGCAAGTCTTATTTTACGTAACATAAGCATTCGTTATTTTATCATGTTTATCCATTCCATTATAAAGTCTCTTGTTTCAACTGTTCCACATATGCGTCTATGCGATGCAGTTCTTTGGGAATATCAATGCTTTGAGGGCAATGCGGATTACACTGGTTACATCCGGTACAATGGCTTGCCTGCCGCAGTTTGGGCACACTACGATCATAACCTATCAGGAAAGCACGCCGTGCACGGCGGTAATTCTCATCCTGACTGCTTTTAGGCACATTTCCTTCGTTGACACATTTATTATAATGCACCAGAATCGCCGGAATATCCAACCCGTAAGGACAGGGCATACAATATTTGCAGTCATTGCAAGGAATCGTAGGGAACTTCAGCATCAATTGGGCTGTTTCTTCCAAGAACTCTTTTTCTTCCTCATTCAAAGGTTCCAAGGGCGAATAAGTCCGAAGGTTATCCTGCAAATGTTCCATATAAGTCATTCCACTCAGCACACACAACACGTTGGGATACGTACCGGCAAAACGGAACGCCCACGATGCCACACTGTTCTCCGGGCGACGCTGCTTCAAGCGCGCCACCAGGTGGTCGTTCAGTTTAGACAAACGTCCTCCCAACAGCGGCTCCATAATCACAGCCGGAATTCCACGCTTGGCCAACTCTCCATACAAATATTCCGCGTTAACATTTCTACCCGAAGCATGGCGCCAATCTACATAGTTCATCTGAATTTGCACAAAATCCCATTTCACATCCAGCGACAGCAAATAATCAAACACTTCCACCGATCCGTGAAATGACCATCCCAAATTACGAATACGGCCTTCTTCACGCTCTTTTAGTAAAAAGTCAAGAACTCCATTGTCAATATAACGGTCATGGAAAGTCTTGATCCCTTCCCCTCCACCTACGGAATGAAGCAAATAATAATCCAGATAATCCGTCTGCAATTCTTTCATCGACTGATGGTACATCTTGATGGAATTCTCACGAGTATAGTTTTGGAAATTGGACATCTTTGTCGCAATCAAGAGCTTTTCGCGGGGATAACGTTTCAAGGCCGCACCGGTGGCTCTTTCAGAAAACCCTTGGCAATAAACAGGAGATGTATCGAAATAATTCACTCCATGAGCGATAGCATAATCCACCAGTTCATTCACCGCATCCTGATCTATCACATTTCCATCGCTGTCCGGTGCAGGTTTCAACGGCCAGCGCATACATCCATATCCTAAAAGTGAGACACGCTCCCCTTTGGGGGAAACGCGATACGTCATTTTATCCACAGGCACTTCGCCCAATACAGAAGCCTCGGATGAAGCCGGTTTCCCTTCGGATGCACAACCATACAGGGCTGCCGCCGATGCAGCCGCACTGACGCCTACTATCTTCAGAAACTTCCTGCGGCTCATTTCCTCTTTATCTCTCTTTTCCATAACCTTTTTTTATACTTAAGCACTGATTACCAATATTCGCAAAGATAAAAAGATTCCTTGATATTTATTGCGGCAAAGCACCTCATAATTACATAAAATGCGCACATAGTGCCACATGAATAATATTCTATCATAAAATGCCAAAAACTTCTTTCATTTTTGCATAACTCCAAACATACAGATCATTATTCTTCAAAAAAATACCATCCCATGAAAAAACTACTTCCGGCAAACTTATGCCTCTTCTCTTCCTTTCCGCTCCGGGTATAGGAACAAGATATTCTGATAGCTACTCCGAACACCTCCCTGCCGTTGTCCGTTCCCGAAAACGTGAAGCCATTATTACCTACAAGAAAATCCGTCCGATGATACAGCTGGGCAATTTATCATACCGTCTCATCTCGCCTTACAATGATAGAGGTGCTTTCTCACTGATGCTCTACACCCCACAGAAAAAACATGCCGTGTTCTTGCCTACAAGATTCAGCATTATTGCAATCAGATTGTTCCCCGTTTCCGCATGGACAGGCTGAAAGCCGACAAGCAATACCGCATCACGGAACTAAACCGGAAAAGATGCCCGTCCGCTGCCACTGGACAACAAAATGTTCTCCGGAAGAATACTGATGAAACAAGGTGTCGAGCTACCGCTACAACATGAGTACGCCAGCCGCATACTGGAGCCGCCCGAAGTGAGCTAAACCTTCCGGTTGATATTGACAGACAAAAAGAGGATGTCAAAACTCTGTTTTTGAAAATATGAACTTATAATCTGGCATTTGAACATCCTAAAAGGCTAAAGAAAGGGCCGTATCATTACTCAATACAGAGCTTGATACGACCCTTTTTTAAGTGTTATAAATACGATCTGTAACTTTGCGGGGTAGCCATTTTAGTTTTGACACATTTACCCTTTTTTGTCTATCAGTCCATTCCGATACGTTTCATCAACTCATCATATTCCTTCTCTTCCCTGCACAACGGCCTGTACCAGGTATATTTCAACACCACGGTGGTCACCACCAGCAGCAACACCGACGCAATGAGTCCCCCCGTACCGCGCACCACCAGATACATGGGCACAATAGTGAGACAGCACTGCCACACGATACCAATCGCCACATTGAACATATCCCGCTTGAAATGGCGGTTGCGCGTCACCTGCGGATAGCGTGCTACCGCCTTGGCCGCCACCGGTTTCCACCACCCCCACGGACGTACCCGGATATAGAAGTTCACCAGCGTCTCCTCGTCAGTAGGAGGTGCCGAGTACGTACCCACGATACAACCCACCAGCGAAATGCCGAACAACACGGGGAAAAAATAAAGTACCAACGAATCGGGTACCGTGAACTTCATCACAATGGCAGCCACCACACCCGAAGTCATTCCCCAGAAATACCCTTCACCATTAAACCGCCACCAGTGCCACTTCAACACATTGGCGGCAATATATCCGCCGAACAACGCGCCCACAATCCACTGGAAAATCTCGTTGATGTCCTTCAGAAAAAAGCCCATCACCGTACTGATAACCACCACCAGTACCGAAACGAGGTAACTCGCCCGTATCTGTGTCCTGACGGAAGCCCTTGGGTTGATATACTTCAGATAAATATCATTCACCACATAGGCCGGTGCCGCATTCACCGTAGAAGCGAATGTAGACATGAATGCCGACAGCAATCCTGCCAGTAACAAACCCGCCAGCCCCACCGGCACATACTTCGTAATCAGGTGAGGAAGAATTGTTTCGAAATCCGTGTGGACAGCCGTCATCTGTTCCAGTCCTCCATCCACTTTAAAGAAATAGATAGCCAGCAACGCAAACCCCATAATCATCAGATAACGCGGAATCAGCAGAATGACCGATACCGAACCGCTCATCAGCGCCGCCTCCTTGGGTGACTTGCACGACAGGATCTTCTGCATGTCATAGTTCGGAGCAGGTCCCGCCATGCTCATAAAAATCCCTTTCAGCAACGCCATCATCACAAAGATACCCATCAGGCTGTAAGGCTCGTCCGCCATGCGTTCCGTCAGCAAACTCATCCGTTCACTCCAGTCAATGTCCAGCGTCCAGCCGAAGAAAGGCGACTCCCACCCTGCAGGCACAAATTCCCGGATCATTTCAGGAGCCACCATGTTCATCCCGATAATGGCAATGACCACACCCGCCACCGTCATGATGAGGAACTGCACCACATCCGTCCACACAATGCTGAGCATACCGCCCAGCATCACATAGAAGGTAGCAATGGCCGTAAAGAAAATGCCGTAAAAATGAGGCACATATTGTACCGGAATATCCCAGGGCACATACTGCGACACTACCTCCCACGGAAAAAAGATCTCCATGAACTTGCCGATTCCGATAAACCCGTAGCTCAAGAAGCCCAGCACGCTGAGCAGAGCAAAGACAATGACAATAGTATGCGAGAGCGTAGCCCCCCGCCCCTGCCCGAAACGGGTCTTTATCCATTCGGCGCCCGTCAGCACATTGCTCCGGCGGAGCCACACCGACAGATAGACCATCAGGAAAATTTGATTGAACACGGGCCACAACCATGGAATCCACAGACTTTTGAACCCATAAGCAAAAGCCCAATACACCATCAGCATGGTGCCGGTAATATCAAACATGCCCGATGCATTCGACAGCCCCAACATATAAAACGGCAACGACTTTCCGCCCAAAAAATAAGAATCCATATTCTTTGCCGCCTTCTTTTTCAAAAACAACCCGATGGCGACAATAACCATCAGATAAGCACAAATAATCAGAATATCAACGATATGCAATTTCATAGTATCCGCTTCATCTTTTATTCAAACACCTGTGTCATGGGGCGTCCTATCCACACCTGCGGTTGCTCCAGATTGAAAACAGATGCTATAGTAGACGCACAGTCAAACTGCATCATGCTCTCTTCGAAAGCTCCCCCCTTCTTGATGTTCTTTCCGGCGATAATGAACGGCGTTTCCATCTCCTCCATGGTCTTTCCGCCATGTCCCTTATTGATTCCCCCATGATCAGCGGTGACAATAATGATGCTGTTTTCATAAATACCCGCTTCCTTGATGGCATCCACAATACGGCCCACATAGCCGTCCAGTTCTCTCAGTTTGGCATAATAAGCCGGAGTATCGTGTCCGTCACCGTGCCCCACGTGGTCAGGGTTGTCGAAACAGAAAGCACTCAACACCGGTTTTTTCTGCATAATATACTCACAGGCCATGTCACACAAAGCCGTAGGATGCGTGTTATAGTCGGGTGCCTGCGCATGATGGTTCAAAGCCAGCGTATCTACCAGATACTTGATACCATCCCATTCATACAGTACGCCCATCTCGGCATCGGGAGCCGCCTTGCGCAACTCGCTGAACACGGTGGGGAAAATGCCATGCTCGTTCAGCACACGCGAAGGTAGTTCGGGCGTTCTTGATCCCCACTCCGTGTACCCGTGCAGTTCAGGACCTGCCCCCATAAACATGGAAGCCCAATTTACAGCACTGGATGAAGGAAGTACACTGCGTTTTTTCAACGTGTAGCATCCGGCATCCATCAACGCCTTCACGTTCGGCATATCCGCCTTTGCCACACTGTAGGCGCCCCATCCGTCCAAACCGATGACAAACACATGTTCCGCTTTCCATTCCGGAGCCTTCCGGCAACCCGACAACACCATTACGGCTATGCACATAGCCCATAAAGCAATCTTTTTCATACAATATCTATTTTGGGTTTATAATTACAAAATTAGCCATTTATTCCCTTTCGACAAGAAAATAAATGGCATTATCCACTTCTCTTTCCACCTAAAAAACAGCCATTCCGCATTAAAAACGACTTTATCTTATCAATGCCTTTATATTCCTTCTATTTTACCCGTTCAGAAATGCCTCGTTGCGATCTATCAGCGCGTTCACCGCTGCCACTGAAGCTGCGGAACGCAATCCGTCGGCAGGCGTGTGCAGACAGTAGTCCACCAAGCGATCCACCGTAGAGACCGCCACGTGCATCCGCGTGTCGCTGGAGGCATAATAGATGTATACCGTACCGTCGTCATCGGCTATCCATCCGTTCGAGAAAAGCACATTGGACACATCGCCCACCCTTTCCCCCGCCAGCGGAGCCAGCAGATAGCCGGCTGGTTCAGCTATGACGCGCCACGGTTCATCGGCTGCGGTCATATAGAGATAGAGCACATAGCGCAGTCCGGCGGCACATCCGCGTACTCCGTGCGCCAGGTGCAGCCATCCTTGGGAGGTGCGGATGGGGTGCGGTCCCTCTCCGTTCTTCACCTCTTTGATCGTGTGATAATAACGGTGGTTTATTATCATTTCCTCCTTCACCTCCGCCCGGGTGATGTCGTCTATCAACGCCCATCCTATTCCTCCCCCATTTCCGGCATTAATAAAATCATCCTGCGGACGGGTGTAGAGGGCATATTTCCCATTCACAAATTCGGGATGCAACACCACATTGCGCTGTTGGCTCGCCGCTTTCAAGTCGGGCAACCGTTCCCAGTCCACCAGATTGCGCGTGCGTACGATTCCCGCCTTTGCCACCGCCGCCGACAGATCTCCCGCCGGTGCCTTGTCATCATGGCGTTCGCTGCAAAAGATACCATAAATCCATCCATCCTGGTGAGCGGTAAGACGCATATCGTACACATTGGTTTCCGCCGGATCCACATCGGGCAATACCAGCGGACGTTTCCAAAAGTGGAAATTGTCCACCCCGTTAGGGCTTTCGGCTATGGCAAAGAACGACTTCCGGTCTGCTCCCTCCACACGCACCACCATCAGATACTTTCCGTTCCATTTCAGGGCACCACTGTTCATGGTAGCATTAAAGCCGATACGCTCCATACAACAAGGGTTGGTGGCAGGGTTGAAGTCATAACGCCATTCCAGGGGAATATGCTGGCGTGTCAGTACCGGATAAACATAACGGCGGATGACACCGTTCGTTTCTTCCTGCATTTCATTAGGACGTTGCAACAACGCTTCATGGCGTTGGCGCAATGCTTCTATTTGTTTTTTGAAATATCCGTTCATATCTTATTTTCTTTTCATTGTTATCAATCCATCTTTTACAGTAAAAGAATGCTATCCAAGCATCTAGAATTATACTATTTTATCAAAAATCAATCATATTCTATACAGTGTTGTTATTGGTTCTCAGGATAAAGAGACATACGGTAAACCCGCTGGTAAATCGCATCTTCCAATTCCAGCTCAAACACAACATCCTGTGTTTCAGGATCTACTTCTGTCACGCGTGCACCACGATTGCCATTGCTAAGCACATTGCTCATTCCCGGACAAATTAATCTGTTACCCGTTTGTTCCAAATATTGCACCCCGGAACGGGCCGGAGTAAAATACGCGGCACCACGCTCTTTTCCATACTGCCAAACTTGGCGAACCGTACGGTTCACTTCATCCACTTCATATTCTATGCCGCAAGTATAAATATTTTTCCTGTCTGTAAAATCCAGTTTGAAGTTACGCCCATAACCATTATTGAAATAAAGAATGTGTCCATTAGGTAATGGGACAGCTGTATGACATCCCCAAGGCCATTCAAAATCATCACAATTCTTCGTTCCGGCTATCACCTCAGGATCAGTAATAGGAGTCCCGTCGGCATGAAGAGGATTCAATAATAATTTCAAGTATTTATCTCTCCAATACCCATGAGGCGATATAATCCACTCAATACCTCCAGCTTTATTAAACTTAAAGATTCCTTGATAACGAGCTGTAGCCAGATAATCATCTCCCCACTCTACTATACCATTATTATGCGCCCAATTACTGGCACTTTGTGCAAAAGGGTCTGAGGTTAGATCATAATCGGTCATTCCATAGCGAGCCGAATCCAACATGTGCACCAAATCCCATTCTTGCAATATCTCCCCTTTTTCGGGATCCATCATAATAATAAAATCATTTATCCGTACATCTTTCCCATTGGCGATTTTAGCGGAAGTCTTGCTCACAGTCGCTAATATATTGCCTTGCTTATCTTGAGATATGGCATGATGCATAGTGTATCCCCTTTCCAGCATATCCCAATTATGAATTGTATTTCCCATCATATCCACCTCCACCATCCGATGATGGTTTCCGTCACCGGTCATATAATGTCCGTTCTGCATCCGGATCAATCCGCACCCGATTCCGATATATCGATGTTCATCCGACTTCTCCCAATCAAGAATCCAACGGATTTCTCCGTCTGCATCTATCATATAAGGGATAGAAGTGTCTGTTTCATCCTGTCCGGGGGAGTTTACCAAATTCATGCCTGGCTCCATTCGGTCATATTGAGCCTTTACCACTCTGATTTCCTTAGGCAGCCTTCTGCTTTCCAATGTTTTCGTCTGAAGCTTTAGATTGGACCGAGCACGTTCATTTCCTTGCAAATCCGTATAAATTAAAGTGATCTGGTTATTATAATTGGGATAAAGTCCCAATACCGGAATATTCTGTTTTAATCCTACATCTTTAAATGTATATTCCACGTCAGGCGTATGCTTTCCCGGTTTGCTGTGTACAATCAGTTTAATGCGTCCCAATACAGGTAATTTTACAACTACACTGGCCGATAATGGATTGCAACCGGAAGGATTGACTGTAGAACTCAATATCAAGTTGTCAATCGAAGTACCTAAGGTAGGTATAACATAAGTGCTTCCATTGGCAAATGTCAAAGTCGTTTTCCAGTTTTCCGCATCCACATCTACACTTTGGATTAACTCTTGCGGAAAAATTATCTTATTGGACTCGAATAACAAAACACATTGTTCACGTTCTTGAGAAACAGATTTCAATAAATCATTTTCCTTCAACTGGTTTTGTATATCCTGCATAGCTTGGGTACAATCCTGTTCTTCATCACGACATGACAAAAATACAAATATCATAACCAACAAAGAGCATAAATAATATCCTTTCCTTTTCATTTGGCTTCATTGTTTTTATGGGAGTGTGTCAAAACTAAACCGGGCCTATCCCATCGTCAGTTGTAGGGGAAGGGTTTGCCTGCCCGAAGACACAAAGCAAACTGTTTTCGGGCGAGCGGACCTCGCCCCTGCGAACTAAATGATGGCATTATCCACGTTTTGACACACCTCTCATACTTTTTAATTATCAGTTCAATACAATCATCTCCATTCCGGCTTTTGCTCCAAATTCAAATTAGCGTCCACCTCTGCCTGAGGTATCGGGAAGTACAAGAATTTAGCTTCAAAATGGTCAAATCCTTGTGTATCCGAAATGCGGTCTGTCGGTTTATATCCTACCAATTCCTTTTCACCACTTTCATTTTCTTCGTAAAGCAATTCATAATGTTGAGAATCGGTCTTGCGTTCGTGCATGATAGCTTTCAACTTAGCAGGATCATTTCCGTACCAACGAACCATATCATCCCAACGTATATTCTCTCCGGCAAATTCCAGCAATTTCTGTTTCTGGAGTTCTGTCATTATAGCATCTTTTCCACTCAAGTTTTTCTCCGGCAGCCCGGCACGTACACGAATCCGGTTAATATCTTTCATTGCTCCGCTTTCATCATTGGTTTCCAGACAAGCCTCAGCGTGGAGCAACAAAACTTCTGCAAAGCGCATAATACGTAAATTGTTGATACGTCCGGCATCGTTAGAATACATCGTACATCCTGTGGGAACCCACCAAGCTGCAAACTTCTTCATCATGAAACGCCCTTGAACACCCTCGATAACCGGATAAGCAGGAGCATATCCTTGCTTGGCAATACCATATTTGCCATCGCCTTCGGGCAGTACCGTCCATTTAAACATATCATCAAATTCCACTTTACCACCATAGAATTTTTCATCCGGCTTCACATCACCGAAATCAGAATATTTAAAGAAGCACGTAGTGTACAAACGCTTATCCCATTTGGAATCAGATCCTTCCGGACGCTGCTCGGAAATGAATTCTTTTATCAAATAGGGAGAAGGCTGCATCTTATACCAACCACCGCCAATATTCTCACCTTTCAGTGTCGGGCCAAAATAATGAGCAAGGTTGTTTCCCATAAACGAGTCGTCACTAGTGCCATTGCCCCAAGAGTCACCCGAATTACCTTTGGCATCATAATTGATTTCCCAAATAGATTCAGCATTAAATTCCGTATCGTCACGGAAGTTGTCCTCATACTTTTGAGTCAAATCGTAACCATAACCATTCATTATAATTTCAAACTCATCCTTAGCGGCCTGATAATCCCCTTTCCAGATATAAGCTTTACCCAACATGGCAATAGCCGCACCTTGAGTTACACGACCGTTCTCATCGCTTGAACGAAGCTTAGGCAAACGAGACTTGGCTTCCTTAAAGTCTGAAATAGCCTGTTCCAGCACTTCATCACCGCTAGACAGTCCATGAGTTTCCGGATCTGCATCCTGCGGGAGAGTACGGATAACCGCATCACGATAATCAGTACGCAAACGGAAGTACCAGAATCCACGTAAGAAATAAGCCTCACCTATCATTTGCTCACGTTTGGTTTCGTCCATATCAACCGTAGCCGCACGATATATGAATTCGTTTGCCATCTGAATGCCTTCATAGATGTTTCCCCAGCTCAAATCCTTTGTATTCGTTGTGTTGACAAACGACAAATATTCCCAAATATAAGGTTCTTCTCCGCGAGTGGGGTAAAGGTCGTCACCGCGCATCTGAAGATGCATGATACCTTCCAACCCGCCATAATATCCACTGGTCATACGGCGGAAAGGATTATAAACTGCGGACAAGCCTTTCATCACATTATCCTCGGATGTCCAGAAAGTGGTCGGAGTCTGACGGTTAGGATCAATCTCATTCAGAAAGTCATCACTACAAGAAGACAATAACATTGGAGCTACAGCCAATGCAGCTATGTATTTTATAAAATTCTTTTTCATATTCTGCAAATATTACTTATTCCTAATTAGAAATTTACTTGTAAACCAAAGGTGATAGTACGTGCCATCGGATAACGACCGTCATCACAACCACGGGTCATTACACCCGAACCACCTGATGTACCGGCACCATCGGCATCTACCATACCCAAGTCAGGAGTATATCCTTTATAATCGGTTATAGTGAAAAGGTTTTCCATAGCCGTATAAACACGCACATTCTGCAAACCGGCTTTAGATACCCATACTTTGGGCAACGTATAACCTAATTCCAAAGTCTTCAAGCGCAAGAATGAACCATTTTCCAACCAACGGTCCGTATAGCCCCAGTTTGTACCATTAGGATCGCTAGTACCAAACAAACAGCGAGGAATGTCAGAATGATTGTTTTCAGTCCAGCTGTTCATGCGTTCTGCATATTGGTTTCCCGTTGATTCATTATAAACCGTACTATAATACTGGGCATTGTAAATCTTGTTGCCAAAGTTTCCGTCAAAGAACATATTCAAATCCAAACCTTTCCATTCAGCACCCAGACTTACACCCAAATTAACTTTCGGGAAAGCAGAGCCTACATCCTGACGGTCATTATTGTCAATCTTACCATCTCCGTTATAATCCACGAAACGCAAGTCACCCGGTTGTGCATTAGGCTGGATCTTATTACCGTTCTTATCCACATACGCATCAATTTCTTGTTGGCTTTGGAATACACCATCCGTCTTTATCAAATTGAAATAACCTATGGAATGACCGGTCTTGGCATAAGTGATCGTTCCTTTGGCATGAGGATTGAATCCCTGCCATTCATCACGACTTCCGTTTACTTCCGTCAGTTCATTCTTGATAAAGGTGGCATTGACACCTACATGATAATACAAATCGCCTACATTATTACGGTGATTCAATGAAATCTCAAATCCTTTGTTTTCTACTGTACCTGCATTTACTGTAGGATTCCCACTCAAGCCAAAACTCAAAGACTGCGGCATAGACAACAACATATCTTCTGTTTTCTGAATAAAATAATCAGCACTGACACTGAACTTATTGTTCAAGAAAGCAAAATCCAAACCCAAGTTCAAGGTCTTCGTCTTTTCCCAAGTCACATTCATGGGTGAAGTCCATTCCTTACCGGTAATGGCACCTTCCCAAAGTTCTGTGCCCATCATGTTATTCATACCTTTATAAACAACAGACTGGGTAGCATAATTGCCAATGCCGCTCAAATTACCCAATACACCATAACTGGCACGAATTTTCAATTCATTCATGGTTTCCTTGATATTTTCAAAGAAATCTTCATTCATCACATTCCAACCCAAAGATACAGACGGGAATGTGCCCCAGCGGTTTCCATCTGCAAATTTGGAAGAACCGTCCCGACGAACAGAAGCAGACAGCATATAACGATCGGCATACGAATACATCACACGCCCAAACATAGAAATCATTGTATTGGCCCACGCGCTACCCGATGTATTTTGTGAAGAAACCGAACCGGCGTCAATCACAGAGAAACCTTCCGGGAAACCCTTACGTCCTGCACCAAAACCACGCGCATTGTTACGCTGGGCAGAATAACCCACCAAAGCAGAAACCGTATGATTGCCAAACGTATTATCATAATTGATTGTATTTTCAATCAACCAATCGTTCTCCCAGTCTGTACTTTCCGACAATTCCGCTTCATTCTTTTGTGAAGTAGAACTGAAATAATAAGGAGAACTATAGGCATAATTACGTCTTGTATATTTGTTTATACCTACATTGAATTTATATTTCAATCCTTTCAAGAACAAATCCACTTCGGCATAGCCATTCAATAAAATGTCTATCCCATGTCTTTGGTAATCATAGGCTTCTGTCCAACCCACAGGATTATCTCCTCTGGTCCATTCCGGAGCGACACCCCAAGTGCCATCTTCACCATATACATTCCACATAGGCACAGCTGTCAGAGCGGAGGTATATGAAACATCTTCGTACTTCTTTTTATAGAATTTCATCATCAACGTAGTCCCCATACGCAAATGATTATTGAAAAAAGAAAAAGTATTCTTAGAACGAATGTTCCATGCCTCATAACCGGTAGTATTCACAATACCATCCTGGTTAAGATAGCTTCCCGAAAGATTATAGGTCGAAGTCTTGTTTCCTCCAGATACATTCAAGCTAACCTTGCTCACCATAGCCGAGTTATAAAGTTCTTTCTGCCAGTCTGTTCCAGCACCTCCATTCCAATTCAGCAACCCTTCTGCCGAACTATAACCGGTAGCCTTTGCCAAATCGCGAAGCTGATTACCATCCATTACATCAATGTATTTGGCAACCATCTGAACGCCTGTATAGGCATCCACTGTTACACGGGCAGGAGTTTCCAAACGACCGCCTTTAGTAGTGACCAATACAACACCATTAGCAGCACGAGAACCATAAATAGCAGCAGCCGAAGCATCTTTCAACACTTCAATAGACTGAATGTCAGCGGGATCAACCATATTGATATCACCATACACACCGTCAATCACATAAAGCGGACTGGTGGCACTCAATGAACTGATACCACGGACATTAATATTCAAGCCTTCCCCCGGCTGACCGTTGGCAGCCGACACAGTAACACCGGCAACTCTTCCTTGCAAAGCAGCTGAAGCACTACGTGCAACATTTGCCTGTAACTCTTTACCGGAAACAGAAGCGACCGCACCTGTCAAATGGCTTTTCTTCACTGTACCGTAACCGATAACCACCACCTCGTCCAACAATTCACCTTCCGACAATTTCACATTAATCACACTGCGGCCATCAACCTTAACAGTTTGCTCCTGATAACCTACATAAGAGAATTTCAAAGACTGACCGGAAGCGGCCTTAATGGTATATTTGCCATCAAAATCGGTAATCACGCCATCCGTAGTTCCTACTACAACAACAGCCGCACCAATCAACGGATTATTCTCCGCATCCGTCACTGTTCCGGTAACAGTAATTTGCTGAGCATAGGCACATATACTAAGTATGCACAGCAACCATGTAAATGCAATTTGTTTCATAAATAATGTATTAGAGTTTAATTAAAAAATATTGCTGTAAAATTAACTAAAAATAGATTTCCAACACGTTATTGCTTTCGCAAACAACGGTAATGCCCCATGGATGGAAGAATAGCAGCTGAAATTAAGAATGTCTTTGTTTTCATAGTTATTTGAATTAAAAATTAACATTGCAAAGATGGCAATTCAAGCAAGCAGGAACAAATACAATTCAAGCATTAAACAATGAAATCTTATCAATATCAAAAAAAAATTCTTCAAGACAATGGAAAACACATCTGAATTGAACGTGAAATATAAAATTTTTCCTACACAGTATTCTTCTAATTATCAACCAATTACTGTGAAAAAACATCCATAAAGGCTCTCAACCGGTAGGTAAGCGGCGGTATCGTTCATCAATGTACAACACAACAACCGCCACACACAAAATGACAAAACTTCAATAGATGTATTTTATCAACAGGATGCAACCGTGAAAACAGTCTTATGACTTTATTGCTTCACCTTGGTGAAGCAACCGTTTCACACAGGTGGCAACGGCACTTCACTTGAGTGAAAAGGCACGTTCAGCCGAGTGGTGCAACAAATGATGCAGTCTTCTTGCATGGAAACTCCCATCCCCTTGCACGGATACTGCCGTACATATATCAAGATTACGTACCCGACATGGAAACCGATATCCGACGAACCGGCTTCTGCAAGGAAAAAACGAAAAAGCACTTCGTGGAGATACAGGAAATTCCGTCACCTCATATTACTGTTTATCAGCGCAATACAATGACGGAACAAAAAACTATTGCAGCGTAGAAATAAAAACAGAATCAACGTTACAAAGACGAACTACTCAACACAGTTCCGGTATAGGAAACCACGCTACGGGCCGGCAATGTCAAGATATAGACACCATCGGCAGGTTGAACAGCTTCCACCGGCTCCCATTTACGGGTGTCATCGGTGACATAGCCTTGCAAAGCACCGGAAACCTGAGCGCTTTCAAGAGCCAACGAAATAACTACTTCATGATCCGCAGGGTTGATGGCTACAACCGTGTAACCGTTGTCACCATATTTATAGCCAGACACCATATAGCCTTGTTCGAAATCATATTGCGCCGAGATGCGCTTGCTTCCTACAGGGATGTAACGGGAGAAGTTGCCGAACACCTCGCAACGCTTGGTCACTTCATAGTCCACGCGGTTCTTTTCAATGTTAATCAGCCCCTCGGTGGTTCCGCCATCCGGTATAGCACCTGCCCACCACACAATAGCGCCGGTATTGGCCTCACACAAGAAACGATGGAACTTCTTCGCCCATTTCAAGCCACTGGTCATGGTAGCATCATAACTTTCCGTAGGATCGCTGATTTCGGTCAGCCACACGGGAATTCCCTTCGATTCGGCTTTGCTGAACGGTTCAATGGCAGGATCTTTCCCGGTCACAGGATCCACATAGCCATGTCCGGCGGCAATGACGGGAAAGTTGGTGATTTTAGGATTCAGGTTCAGAATGTCGCGCACATAATTTTTACTGCCCATGATAAAGCCCAGAATGGCAGACCACTGGGCATTCTCGCCAAAGATAATCCGGGTTTCGGGATGGGTCTGTCGCAACTTGGGACCTAAGTTATTCACAATGAACGGTCCCAGCGTAGTGGTACCGGGAAGCCAGAGGCATGAGTTCCAGCTTGCCGCATACTCGGGCTCGTTGGCAGGAGAGATGGCATAGACAGGCAGACCTGCCGCTGTGTAGGCATCACAGAAATTGGAAAGATAGTCGGCAAAGGCCTGGTAGCTGCCGCGTTTCAAAAAACCTTGCGAGGTACTGCCGTTGCTTTTCATATAAGCCGGAGCAGACCAAACGGAAAAGATGAGTTTGTCCACACCGTATTCCTGCTTCGCTTTTTTCATGATCCACAACTGTCCGTTGCGCTGTGCGATGCCTTCGGCAACACGATTCTCATCACGGTTGAAATCAATATCGAAAAAAGGATCGTCCAAAGACAGATTGATATCCTCGTCCATATTAAACGTGGTTTCATCGTAATGGGGGAATACCTCGCCCCTAAGGATACTGAGGCGAAGCCCGTCCTGTCCGAACATCACATCCATAATCTCCTGACGCTTGCGGTGGGCATAAAGATAGTCGGACCAGCCGGCCTGCGCCACACCAAAACCATCGATGGTTTGTTCTTCGTTGTTCCACTGAAGAACTACGTCGGCCCCCAAGGTACTACGTGCATCGGCCGGGATTTGTTCTGCCGGAAGAGCATCGGTAACATCGGTACAGGCACAGAGGCAAGCGGCGGAAGCCGCCACGGCAAAAAGGTAAGATAGCTTTTTCATGACACTTGTCTTTTTTAAGGTTAGTATTCAAAGTTTTACCAGGTTGTAACCCAAAGGCAAAGATGGAAATTTACCGACAGACAAACCAATACTATCCGAACATATACTTATGATATTTTATCAAAATAGAGACCGTCAATATGAGAAGCCTTGTTCTGGCTATCCGAATAAAGAAAAAACAACTTACAAGCCGTTCGTAGTACCGCAAAAAGACACGGAACATTATTTCCAGGCATTCAAATCCTACAATATCCCCGAACTTTCAGAAAATCCGCTTTCTTTTAGTGCTGTCAAAATCAGGCAAGTCCATGAGAAAGTTCCGGCCGAACCTTTTAAATGATAGTCTTGTTCTTACGATAATTATCACGGAACTCTTTAGGAGTCACTCCTTTTTTCTTTTTAAAGATACGGTTGAAATTGGATAGATTATTAAAGCCACAATCATATCCTATTTCAGCTATTGACAAGGAAGAATCAACCAAAGCACGTGAAGCGGCCCCCAAGCGGATATCAGTAAGGAAATCGATAAAACTTTTGGAAGTATGCTGTTTGATAAAACGACAGAATGAGGCCTCGCTCATATTTACCATTTTAGCCACATCTGCAAGACGGATCACTTCCGAAAAATGAAAATGAACATAATCCAGCACCTTGTTCAACTTCTCGTTAGTATGCTCTTTGGAAACAGAGTTAATGGCAAACTGCCCGGTTGACAGCTCACGCATCCCTTTGTCCAATGATAATTCATGAAGAATAACAAGCAGTTTTATCAAGGAATAGAAACTATCGTTCTCACAAGACAGCGTTTTCAACAACGGACGGACTTTCGCGATAGTCTCCCTGCTGAACACGATTCCTTTACGGGCACGGTGGAAAAGTTCCCGAATGCTGATCATCTGGTTCCTGTTCAGAATCTGGTCGGAAAGCAGATCGGAATGAAACTGAATGGTTATTTCATGGATATTCTGCGGCTTGTTGTTATAATCCCTCCAAGCATGTTCCAATTGAGGATTGGTGACCAGCACCAGTTCCTCTTCTTCTATTTCTTCTATGGAGTCTCCCACAATGCGTTGTGCGCCTTTTGCATTCTCAATATAGTTCAGTTCATATTCGGGATGTATATGTATAGGAAAATTAAAATTCGATTTCTGACGCTCTATCAAAATAAAGCAATCCTTGGCCGACAAAGGTGACACTTCTTTGAACAATTCTGTGTTTATCATATTTCTCTTTCACATTAGATCTGATCTTGTATAGCAAAGATAACATGAAATATGAAATCGGAAACAAAAAAGTGAACATATTTTTATACTAAACCTGCAAAAGTACCTTCTATAAAAACGTAGATAACACAATACACAAAAACGAGAACCGTGTTATCCACGTCATTTCCATGAGGTTGCTTCTATTTCAGACAAGCCTTCATTGCTTTAATGATCGCTGAGTCAAACCCTTCGTGATCCAATTCATTAATCCCCTTGATAGTCATACCACCGGGCGTACACACCTTATCTATTTCCACACTGGGATGAGTATCATTATTCAATATCAAGGAAGCGGCTCCTTTCACAGACTGGGCAACCATTTTCTGTGCATCTTTCGGATAGATCCCCAATTCAATACCTGCCTGCATAGCTGCCTGAATATATTTCAAGACATATGCGATACCACATGAAGTCAAAGCCGTAGTAGCAGCCATCTGACTTTCAGGAATAAGCATAGCCAATCCTAATTCATTAAAGATATCCAGCATCAGTTGTTCTTGTTCCTTACTGGCGTTACGACTGGATATCAAAGTCATACTTTCCAACTGAGAAATAGCAGTATTGGGAATCAAACGGAATATGGTCTGTTCCGGACCTACACTCTTTACCAGCTGTTCGAAAGTTACACCACCTGCAATAGAAACCAATACTTGCCGGGGAGTCAAATGAACCACACTCAACACTTGGTCTATCAACCACGGCTTTACAGCCAGAATAACGATATCGGCATCCTTTATCGCTTTCGGATTTTCCGTTGTCACATTAATCTCCGGATAATCCGCCTGTAGAGTTTCCAGACTTCCGCTGAACGGATCGGCTACTGTTACATCACTCGCTGGAATGATAGTGCCTTGGGCAAGGCCGCGAGCAATGGCCCCTCCCATATTTCCCGCACCAATAATTGCTACTTTCATATTATTAAAGATTAAGTCTATAGCTACAAAGATAAGGGAAAAAAGGAGAAGAACGTATTATGAAAAGCTAAAAATAAAATTACTTTGAAGAAGATGAAATCAAAAAGTCTCGCCGGAACCGAAATGTTTCCTGACGAGACCTTATTTTCTTTCGCTGATTATTATCCCTCTTGAATCTCCAGCTTATACCAACACTTTACGAAAGCGTCCAATAAATTCATCAGCCTCAGCCATAGTCAGACACAAAGGCGGGAGCAGACGGATTACATTCGTACCACTGACTCCGGTAAATACTTTCTGTTCGAACAGCAGACGCTGACGCAGTTCCTTAATCGGTTCGTCAAATTCCATACCGATCATCAAACCTTCGCCACGCACCTCTTTAATCTGTGGGAATTGTTTCAATTCTTTCAGCAGATGAGCACCTACCTTGGCAGCATTCTCTACCAGGTTCTCACCTTTCATAACATCCAGCACCGCGATAGCAGCAGCACAAGCCAGGTGGTTACCACCAAAAGTGGTTCCCAATTGTCCATATACGGGTTTGAATTTCGGACTGATCAGGACACCAGCCATCGGAAAGCCATTGCCAATCCCCTTTGCAACCGTAATCATATCGGGACGGATACCTGCATGTTGGTGAGCAAAAAATTTACCGCTACGCCCGTAGCCGGATTGTATTTCATCCAAAACAAGTACTGCATCCACTTCTTCGCAAGCCTTACTCAGTTCTTTCAAGAATTTCACTTCCGGAACCTGAATACCGCCTACTCCTTGAATACCTTCAATAATCACCGCACAGACATCTCCTTTTGCCAATTCCGCTTTAGCTGCTTCTATATCGTTCAAAGGCAGATAAGTCACATGCCCATTGTCATTGATTGGGGCTATAATTTTCGGATTGTGGGTTACCTCCACTGCCAGTGAAGTACGTCCATGAAATGCTTTGCAAAAAGAAAGCACACGTTTGCGACCATTGTAAAAAGAAGCCAGTTTCAACGCATTTTCATTAGCTTCGGCCCCACTGTTTATCAAAAACAATTGATAATCATCATAACCCGAAAGTTTCCCTAAACGGTCTGCCACTTCCTGTTGTAGCTTGTTAACCACCGAATTGGAATAAAATCCCAACTGTGCAACCTGCTTGCTTATCATTTCCACATAATACGGATGTGCGTGACCGATAGAAATAACCGCATGACCACCATACAAATCAAGGTATTCCGTACCTTGATCATCCCATACATGACAACCTTTTCCCTTGACAATGTTTATGTCAAAAAGAGGATATACATCAAATAATTTCATAAACTCTTCTTTATTAAAAAGCAGACGGTTTCAACCTCAGCCCTACGGTTTCTTCCAGATTGAACATGAGATTCATATTATGGACCGCTTGTCCGCTTGCCCCCTTCAACAAGTTGTCAATGCAAGAGATAACCAGCAGTTTATCGCCATGCTTCTCCAAATGAATCAAACACTTGTTGGTGTTCACCACCTGCTTCAAATCTATATTTTTGTCTACAATATGAACGAAAGAATCCTCGGCATAATAGTCTTGATACATCTTCACCAGTTCTTCCAGTTCCACCTTGCATTTGACTACCAGAGTAGCAAAGATACCACGCGGGAAATCACCCCGGTAAGGAATAAAATCTATTTCAGCATTAAAGCTGTTTTGCAACTGTTTCAATGATTGCTTGATTTCGGGAACATGCTGATGAGAAAACGGTTTATAGATGCTCATATTATTATTACGCCAGCTGAAATGGCTGGTAGCACCCGGTTTCACCCCTGCCCCTGTACTTCCGGTAATGGCATTTACCATTATATCCTCGTTCAGTAACAGATGTTTGGCTAACGGCAATAAACCCAATTGAATACAAGTGGCAAAACATCCCGGATTGGCCACGTGCTTGCTATGGCAGATAGCACGACGGTTCAGTTCCGGCAAACCATAGATGAAGTCATGGTCATCACTCTTGATACGATAGTCCATACTGAGGTCTATGATTTTCAAATCCTCGGGTACATTGTGACTATCCATAAACTTCTTTGTATCTCCATGAGCCGTACAGAAGAACAATACATCAATCTCATCCAAAGGAAGTTCGTCGGTAAAAACCAAATCCGTTTCACCATAGAGTCCCTCATGTACGTCGGTAATCTTATTGCCGGCGTTACTGCTGCTGTTTATAAACTTTATGTCTACATCAGGGTGATTAATCAGCAGACGAATCAATTCGCCCGCCGTATAACCTGCCCCACCGATAATTCCTGCTTTAATCATACTTATTAAATTTCTTCGTCCTTGTGGTTATTATAATAAACACGCAAAGGTGTAGAAGTCACTTTGATAAAGCCTTTGGCATCTTCTGCTGTCCATCCCTTCTGCATTTCACCATATTCACCGAATTTGGTCTTCACCAGGTCGTCTTTCGATTCAACACCCACAGTAGAGAATGAAAGCGGACGGAGTTCCAAGATAGCTGTACCGTTTACATTACGCTGAGATTCCTGCAACATTGCCTCAATATCGCGCATTACCGGTTCCAGATACTGACTTTCATGCAAGAACATTCCATACCAGTTGGCAACCTGGTCTTTCCAGTATTGCTGCCACTTGCTCAACGTATATTTTTCAAGGAAACGATGGGCTCCGATAATCAGCATAGGAGCAGCAGCCTCGAATCCTACACGCCCTTTGATACCGATAATGGTATCCCCAACGTGCATGTCACGGCCGATACCGTAGGGTGCACCGATCTCTTCCACTTTCTGAATAGCCTTGATAGGATCATCAAACTTCTCGTCATTAACAGCCTTCAGCTCACCTTTTTCAAATGTAAGACGAAGCTGTTCGCTTCCTTCCTTGGTCACCTGTTTCAAATAAGCACTTTCGGGCAAACCCTGCGCAGAGTCCAATATTTCCCCACCGCAGATAGAAGTTCCCCAAAGACCTACATTATAAGAATATTTCAATTTTGTAAAGTCAGCGGCAAAACCATGTTCATTCAAATAATCAATTTCCTGCTGACGGCTTAATGCCATGTCACGGGTCAATGTGATGATCTCAACCCCCGGAGCCAATACCAAAAAAGTCATATCGAAACGAATCTGGTCATTACCCGCACCAGTCGAGCCGTGTGCGATAGCATCCGCACCTATTTCATTAGCATAACGTGCTATGGCCAACCCTTGGAAGATACGTTCAGAACTTACAGAAATAGGATAAGTACCATTACGGAGCACATTACCGAATACCATATATTTCAAGCTCTTCTCATAGTATTCCCGGGTCACATCCAATGTCACATACTTCACAGCACCCAGTTTGTAAGCGTTCTCTTCGTTCTGCTTCAGCTGCTCCTCACTGAAACCACCCGTGTTTGCACAAGCAGCATACACTTCATACCCTTTTTCCTTAGCCAGATACATTACAGTGAAAGAGGTATCAAGCCCCCCGCTGAATGCTACTACTACTTTTTTCTTTTTTTCTTCCATAATGATATTATTTTAATTGAGAATTAAAAATTGAAAACTGAGAAATAAGTACATGAACGCGCAGCCATCTTTTAATTTTTAATTCTTAATTTTTAATTTATTAAATAGTGTCTTCTTCGTGCAAAGCCGGATCGTAAAGCATGGCTGTACAAATACAGAACTTACGGTTCTTTGCCACTAATATATCGTGATTGATACAGCCTTCACAACCTTTCCAAAAGGCCTCATCATCAGTCAGTTCATTGAAAGTTACA
Source organism: Phocaeicola vulgatus ATCC 8482 (assembly GCF_000012825.1). GTDB lineage: Bacteria > Bacteroidota > Bacteroidia > Bacteroidales > Bacteroidaceae > Phocaeicola > Phocaeicola vulgatus. The sequence goes on from NC_009614.1 coordinate 847,889, forward strand.
GGAACATATCCCAGTTCTGTATTCATTTTCATTACCGCCGCGCCACTGGTCAGACTGAATATCTTCGCTTTAGGCCATCGCAGACGTGCCAATCGGAACGAAGCCGCCTTTATACGCTTGGCCAAGCCCATCCCACGATAATTGGGATGCACAATCAATCCCGAAGTTGCTACATATTGCTTGTTTCCCCATGACTCAATATAGGTAAATCCTGCAAAATCCTCTCCACATAAGGCAATAATCGCCTTTCCTTCTTTCATCTTTGTAGTCACATATTCATGTGTGCGTTCTGCAATGCCTGTTCCGCGTACCTTAGCCGCCTCTCTAATAGTATCTAAAATTTTATCAACGTAAACTTCATGTGAGGCATCTGCCACCATCACATCCACTTGTTTAGCATCCATTTCCTTTTTTATCTATATTATTTTATTGTATATTCGGTATAATCAATGAAAGCGCATTCTTCACTCCCGCTCTTGTGCAGCCTTCACGAATGACAAGCATAATAGTATCATCACCAGCAATAGTTCCCAATATTTCATCAAAGTTCCGGTTATCAATATCATAAGCCAAACTACTAGCATATCCGGGACGAGTCTTGATTACTGCCAGATTAGCCGAAAATTCAATGGAAATAAATCCATTATGCATCAACATCTCACTGGCCGAATGTTGCTCAGTCATACGTTTGTACATGGTATTGTTTGGCAATACATATACATAATTTCCGTTCATACTGGCTGCTTTCGCCACTTTCAACTGCTTCAAGTCACGAGACAAAGTAGCTTGGGTCAATCGGAATCCTTCTTTCGCCAATTCCTGCAACAACTCTTCCTGGCTACCTACTTCCTTGCTCGAAATAATAATCTTAATGGCATCAAGTCTGCTATTCTTGCTCTTCATACTGCATAATTATTCTGATTCGACTGCAAAATTACAGAATATTCGGGAATATAGATACAAAAAAGAGAATATTTTTGCGACTTTATGCATATTTTCAATAAAGCTCTTATCCATCATCCCAAGAGTAAACCAAAATCACACCAAATTCTTCTTTTCAATGCGATCTTCTTAAAAAGACGGTAATATTATGTTTTACGGCAGGTACAACCAAATCCAACAGTTATAATATCAAAAAAACAAGGACGACTTTCGGGGAATAAACTATTTTTGCATCACTATTAATTCCTTAAAATCAAAAATAAAGGCATGGAACACACTTATTTCTTTGCGGTAGACCTGGGTGCCACCAGTGGACGTACCATCTTAGGTTGCCTGGGAGAAGGCAAAATGGAGTTGAAAGAACTGACTCGTTTCCCTAATCATATTATAGAAACCGGAGGACATTGTTATTGGGATATTTACGCCTTATACAATGAAATTATCAGGGGACTGAAAGTGGTAGCCAAAGACAATCTGCCTATCCGGTCCATCGGTATCGATACTTGGGGGGTGGATTTCGTATTCGTGGGCAAAGACGGAGAGTTACTCCGCAATCCTTATTGCTACCGCGACCCTCACACAACAGGTGCACCTGAAGAATATTTTACCCATATTCCCCGTGAACGAGTATATGACATCACTGGAATTCAAATTATGAATTTCAATTCCTTGTTCCAATTGTCAACACTCCACCGCAATCATTGCTCGGCCTTGGAAGCAGCCGATAAAATACTGTTTATGCCGGATGCCTTAAGCTATATGCTGACCGGTAAAATGGTAACAGAATATACCATCGCTTCTACTTCCCAGATGTTGAATCCGCGCACCAAACGCTTCGAAAAGGAACTGCTGGATGTAGCAGATATCAAGGAAGAACAGTTCGGCCGTTTCGTTTTCCCGGGAGAGCCTATCGGAGTACTGACAGAAGAAGTGCAGAAAATCACAGGTCTGGGAGCTATTCCAGTCATTGCCGTTGCCGGTCATGACACAGGTTCAGCCGTGGCTGCCGTACCAGCACAAAACGAAAGATTCGCTTATCTGAGTTCCGGTACGTGGAGCCTGATGGGAATTGAAGTGAAAGATGCCATTATAAATAAGGAAAGCTTTGAACAGAACTTCACCAATGAAGGAGGTGTGGAAGGAACTACCCGGTTCCTGAAAAACATCTGTGGCATGTGGCTGTTGGAGCGTTGCCGCAAAGAATGGGAATCAACCAACAACTATTCTTACACAGAACTGATAGATGCCGCTCTGACAGTTCCCGCTTTCCGCAGTCTCATCAATCCCGATGCCCCCTGCTTCTCCAATCCGACATCTATGATTCAAGCCATCGGACATTATTGCAAAGAAACCAACCAACCTGTACCACAGAGTTATGGCGAAATCACCCGTTGCATATTCGACAGTCTTGCCCTGCGCTACAAACAAGTATTCGGCTATTTGCAACAAATGGCCCCGTTCCCCATCGAAAAGCTGCACATTATCGGTGGAGGCTCACGAAACAATCTGTTAAACCAGTTCACTTGCAATGCAGTGGGCGTACCTGTCATAGCAGGTCCCAGTGAAGGGACAGCTATCGGTAACATTATGTTACAGGCAAAAGCCAACGGGCTGGTAAGCGATATCGCGGCTATGCGCCAACTAATCAGCACTTCCATAGAAACCGTTTCTTTTGAGCCCCAACAAGCAGAAGAATGGGAAGAAGCATATAAGAAGTATTTAGCTCATTATAGAGAAGATATTTAATATTCACCTTGAAATTTATTCATTAAACAAACAAATAATATCATGAAAGAAGAATTGATTAATAAAGCGTATGAGATCGCAAAAGAACGTTATGCCGCTGTAGGTGTCGACACAGAAAAAGTAATGGAAACCATGCAGAATTTCCATCTGTCACTGCATTGCTGGCAAGCAGATGATGTAACCGGCTTCGAAGTTCAGGCAGGTTCATTGACCGGTGGTATCCAGGCTACAGGTAACTATCCCGGCAAAGCCCGCAACATCGATGAACTACGTGCAGACATTCTGAAAGCAGCTTCATATATACCAGGTACTCACCGTTTGAATCTGCACGAAATTTATGGCGACTTCCAAGGAAAAGTCGTAGATCGTGACGAAGTAGAACCCGAACACTTCAAAAGCTGGATTGAATGGGGTAAGGAAAACAACATGAAACTGGATTTCAACTCTACTTCATTCTCTCATCCTAAAAGCGGTGACTTGTCTTTATCAAATCCCGATGAAGGTATCCGCAACTTCTGGATTGAGCACACCAAACGTTGTCGTGCCGTAGCCGAAGAGATGGGTAAAGCCCAGGGCGATCCTTGTATCATGAACCTGTGGGTACACGATGGCAGCAAAGACATCACTGTAAACCGCATGAAATACCGTGCTTTGTTGAAAGACTCTCTGGATCAGATTTTCGCAACAGAATATAAGAACATGAAAGACTGTATCGAATCAAAAGTATTCGGTATCGGACTGGAAAGCTATACAGTAGGTTCTAATGATTTCTATATTGGCTACGGTGCCAAGAACAACAAAATGATTACCTTGGATACCGGCCATTTCCACCCGACAGAAAGTGTTGCCGACAAAGTTTCTTCCTTGTTGTTGTATGTCCCCGAACTGATGCTGCACGTAAGCCGCCCCGTACGTTGGGACTCAGACCATGTAACCATCATGGACGACCCGACTATGGATTTATTCAGCGAAATCGTTCGTTGCAACGCCTTGGATCGTGTACACTATGGACTTGACTACTTCGATGCTTCCATCAACCGCATTGGTGCATACGTTATAGGCAGCCGCGCGGCTCAAAAATGTATGGTACGCGCTTTATTGGAACCGATTGCCAAACTGCGCGAATATGAAGCAAACGGACAAGGCTTCCAACGTCTGGCTCTGCTCGAAGAAGAAAAAGCTTTGCCTTGGAATGCTGTATGGGATATGTTCTGCTTGAAGAACAATGTACCCGTAGGCGAAGAGTTCATTGCAGAAGTAGAGAAATACGAAGCAGAAGTCACTTCGAAACGCTAATCAATATCCAACTACAAGATTGTCTTCCGTAGGGGCGGCCTCAAGTGCTGCCCCTACCGGGAACATAGTTGTAGCCTTAAAGAATATAAACAATGGAAATCATTATCGGATTAATCATCATCGCCATAGGAAGTTTCTGCCAATCCAGTTCATACGTACCTATAAAAAAAGTGAAAGAATGGAGTTGGGAAAGTTTCTGGCTGCTACAAGGTGTATTTGCCTGGCTGGTATTCCCGTTATTGGGTGCGTTGCTAGGTATCCCTCAAGGAAGCAGTTTATTTGACCTTTGGGGAACAGGAGGTGCTCCGATGAGCATCTTTTATGGTATATTATGGGGAGTAGGCGGTCTCACCTTCGGTCTTTCCATGCGTTATCTGGGAGTGGCCTTAGGACAAAGTATCGCACTGGGCACCTGTGCCGGATTCGGCACACTTTTTCCCGCCATTTTTGCCGGAACCAACCTGTTTGAAGGAAACGGACTTATTCTTTTACTGGGAGTATGTATCACTTTGTCGGGTATTGCCATTATAGGATATGCCGGCAGTCTTCGCGCCAAAAACATGAGCGAAGAAGAAAAACGCGCGGCAGTAAAAGATTTCGCTCTGACCAAAGGACTGTTGGTAGCCCTACTGGCAGGTGTGATGAGTGCCTGTTTCGCTTTAGGACTCGATGCCGGAACGCCCATCAAGGAAGCTGCATTGGCAGGAGGCGTAGAAGGGCTTTATGCAGGACTTCCCGTAATCTTCCTGGTAACATTAGGCGGTTTCCTGACTAATGCGGTTTACTGTCTGCAACAAAATATAGCCAACAAAACCATGAGTGATTATGCCAAAAGCAATGTATGGGGAAATAACTTGATATTCTGTGCTTTGGCAGGAGTACTGTGGTATATGCAATTCTTCGGTTTGGAAATGGGTAAAAGTTTCCTGACCGGAAGTCCTGTACTGCTAGCTTTCTCATGGTGTATATTGATGGCTTTGAATGTTACTTTCAGTAACGTATGGGGTATTTTATTAAAAGAATGGAAAGGCGTATCTACCCGGACTATCACTGTTCTGATAACCGGACTGGTAGTTCTTATCTTTTCTCTCGTATTTCCTAATTTATTTTAAAAGAATTACTATATTTGTAGCATACTGTTATTCAGAATGAAAAAGATGAATAACAATATCCTATGAACAATCAAATAAAAAAGATATGAAATCAATCTTAGACAATCGCCCTGAATTGGCCAAAGAGGTGAATAAAGTAGCCGAAGTAGCCGGATATTTGTGGCAAAAAGGATGGGCCGAACGTAACGGAGGTAATATCACCGTCAATATCACCGAATATGTAGACGATGAAATCCGTCAGATGCCCGCTATCAGCGAAGTAAAACAAATCGGTGTAACACTGCCTCACTTGAAAGGCTGTTATTTTTATTGCAAAGGAACCAATATGCGTATGCGGGATTTGGCGCGTTGGCCTATGGACAACGGTTCTGTCATCCGTATTTTGGATGACTGTGCCAGCTATGTCATCATTGCCGACAAACCGGTTCAACCTACTTCGGAAGTTCCCTCCCACCTGAGCGTACACAATTACCTCATCAGCATAGGTTCTCCTTACAAAGCATCCGTGCATACACACCCCATCGAACTGATTGCCCTGTCTCACAACAAAAAGTTCATGGAAAAAGATGTGGCAACCAACCTGTTATGGAGTATGATTCCTGAAACAAAAGCATTCTGTCCGCGTGGCCTGGGCATGATTCCTTATCAATTGCCTAGTTCTGTAGAATTAGCCGATGCAACCATCAAGGAACTAGCCGATTATGATGTCGTTATGTGGGAAAAACACGGCATTTTTGCCGTTGACCGTGACGTAATGGCCGCATTCGACCAAATCGATGTTTTAAATAAATCCGCATTGATTTACATCGCTGCCAAGAATATGGGATTTGAGCCGGACGGTATGAGTCAGGAACAGATGAAAGAAATGAGTGTGGCTTTTAATCTACCCAAATAATATTTTATAGTCTTCCCCTAATGGGGAGATTTTAAAGATGATTTGACTCCGCATGGGGACAAATCATCTTTTTTATTATCGGGACTCAAAAGATAAATCGCGTACTTAACTCATTGACAGTTTGATTATCTTATGTTTTTTTCAGAACAATGAGTATTCTTTTTGGCTATCTTTGGCAAAGACAGATTCACTAAACCTACAGAGAGATATGAAAGCAAATAAATTATTCCTTTTGGCAAGTCTCCTTCTATCAGGCAGTATGATACCTATAACGGCTCAGAACAAGAAAGAGAAGAAACAACAAAGAGAACAAGCAGTACGCGAGGCTGTTGACGCAAAGGCATACAAAATCAATGTGGACCGGGTAATGCCTATGAAAGGAGGCAGCAAACACCTGACTTCCGATTATTCTTTAGAAATAAGAAACGATTCGGTATATTCCTATCTGCCTTATTTCGGAGTGGCGTATAACGTTCCTTACGGAGGTGGAAAAGGATTAAATTTTAGTGCTCCTTTATCAGAATATACTTCAACATATAGCAAAAAGGGAAATGCTAAAATCACACTAAAAGTACGGAACGAGGAAGACAATTACCTTTACAATATCACCATTTATCCCAATGGCAGCAGTAACATACAGGTCACCCCCACAAACAGACAATCTATTTCTTTCTCCGGAGAAATGGATCTAAAGAAGAAAGAATGAACCATAAATAAAAAAGGGGAGGTGTCAAAACTAAAACAACCTATCGAACTATATGATCAGGTCATTTTAGTTTTGCTCCCCTCATTAAATTACAGCTATTATTTACTTATTTCTCTAACCGGCTAAAGAAATTCTCAATGGCTTCCTTATTGACAAAAACTCCTTTTACTCCGGTCACTTCCACCGTATCCATCAACAAAGCCAAGCCCTGATAACCGTTTTCATCCTTTGCCAGTACTTCCTTCTGATAAATTTCAGCTGATTGGCAGGCTTTACCATCTTCAGGTAATTTCTCGAACCGGCCAAGGTAATAATTGCCTTCAAAGAAATTATGTGTAGATTCTGTCAACTGGAATCTGCTGGATTCGGGAGCATAAAAAATATTCCCACTAATAAATGTACTATCCGGATATCCGCCCCATGAATCCAAAGTAATCATAGTACGGTCGATATCAGCCGCAGGTTTACGGTTCACATGAATAATGTTACGGGTAATGCGACTATCCTTTACAGGACCTGCCAGATGAACAGCCGGTGAGAACATCCCGGCACGAGTCGGTTCAGGCCGCACTCCGTCACCTATACTCACATTGTAACGGACTATAGTGCCCAAGTTACCTACATTAAAAGATGCGTCGGCCGTGCCGTCATTGCAAACCAATACCAAGCCACCATAGTTATCATGACTATAATTGTACTGAATGACCGTTCCCCGGCAATTCCAATCCGAATCAAATCCCTGTGCATCCCACGGAGCTTTATGACCACTTACTTCATTAAACTGCACCAAAGTATTATCACAACTCCACGGCCAAATACCTGCTGCCGCCTCTGTGTCAGGAAGCATATCAGGACAGTCACGCATTACATTGTATTCTATCAAGGTACTGTCACAACCGATAGGTACAATACCATCCCCTGGTACTTCCTCTATCAAATTTCCCCGTATCACGGTATGCTTGCTGGGATGCCAGTTCTGCCGGTCGCTATAAGCAGCCCAAATCATAGCATTACGGGTACATCTCAAAATATGGCAGTTCTCTATGGTTAACCTATTGAATGTTGAAATTTTCTTTTCACCGCCATTCACTATATAAATACCGCACCCTCCGCCTTTTTCTTTTACCAACGAACCATTGACATCCCGTACAGTCACATTATTGACAACAATGTTCTGCGATACGCCATAATCCATACACTCTATCTTCAAGCCCGAACGATAAGGCAGAGGCTGCCTGCCTGTATTCACGATTTCCAAATTCTGCATCGTTATATAGTCCGAATTACAGATACGGGCTGCATACAAGGAAGTATCATATCCCACAATGCAAGGTTTCCGTTCATCATCACCATAAGCATCTATATAAATACGATCTTCGGGTATACCCTGTCCGGTGATTTCAAGTTCGCCATTAAAAACCTCACCGCGCTTCAACAAAACTTTATTGCCCGGCAGTAATTTCACACCACGTAGTTTTTCCAGACTTTTCCATGCTTCATCCGGGGCTAACCCACTATTATTATCATCACCGCCGGTAGCATCCAGATAATAGCACACTGGACTATCAGAACATGCTACCAACAGGAAGGAAAATAAAAGAAGGATCATTGTTTTTCTCATTTCTCTTCCGTTTTTAAAAAGTTATCAATTTTATTCCAGAAGTTGTCAGAACAACCAGGCTTCACCACAGATTACGCAAATTCACACAGTTTTTTGATTTAAAGGTTATTTGCCTCCTACTTCTTTGTGACAGTCCGTGTACCCTGTGATGAAAACCTGCACTCCACATTACTTCCACAAGTCGTGCTGAACCAGTTTCTTGTTAGTATCCAGTTCGGCAGTCGGCAAAGGCCATACATAATCCCTCTCACCGTTGAACTTACGTGCTTCATAAGCCAAGCCATACATAGTGCGTTCATTCTCTATATTGGCTACCGCCTTATCCAATTCCTTCCAACGATAAAGGTCAAACAAACGCAAACCTTCAAAAGCCAGTTCCACACGACGCTCATGCTTAATGACTTCCAACAATTCATCTTTAGAAAGAGAAGTGCCTTCCACTTCCTCTACTGTGGGCATGTTCACATCCGCACGTTGCCGCACTTCATTAACCAAAGCAGTTACATCACTATAAACATAGCCTCCTTTCTGTACCATCGCCTCCGCCAAAGATAATAAAACTTCGGCATAACGCACCACATAAAAGTCTTGTCCATTATCCCAAGAGTTAGAAGTATCCGTAGGATCAAAATACTTATAAACATATACGGTAGACAGAGAAGCGGCAGCTCCGCCATATACATTGGCATACGGATTTGAAGCCGAAGTATCTATACCTCCTTTACCGTTCCAAAGCATACCGGGAACAAACAAAGTGCTATATAAACGCGGATCACGATTCTCAAAATGAGCAGGATTAGGCTTGCTGACATCCAAGCCACCCCCACCGTTCAGTTCGGCTATCTTCGTATCGGTAGTCGGTTTACCGTCTTTGCAATAATAAGCATCCGCCAAATCTATAGTACCATTCATTGCTTCCAGCGGAGTATTCCAATGCGCATTAAAAGCAGCACCTTCACTCATACCCGGTCCTTCATAACGGACTGCAAAAATGATTTCAGGAGAAGTTTCTCCACTTTGAGTAAACAGTTTGGCATAACTCGGATCAAGCGAGTATCCCAAACCCTGCACCTGCTTATAAGCAGCAATCGCGTCATCCCATTTTTCATTATACAAAGCCACACGCCCCAGTAAGGAAAGAGCAGCTCCTTTGGTGATATGACCCCGTGAAGACGCGTTTTGCGGAAGTACTTCAGCCGCATCCTGCAAATCAGTCATAACATGAGCCACAATAGCCGCACGGTCCGTCTTTTCACATTCAGCCTCGTCAATGGTCAAAGGGGCGGTCAGGAAAGGAACATCCTGATACGTCATAGTCAAGTTTATATACATCAATGCACGTATGGTCTTTGCCTCAGCCTGATAAATCGCCTTTTGGGAAGCATCCATATCCACTCTATCAATATTAGCAATCAGCACATTACAACGGCTGATCACTTCATAGCAATCTTTCCAATAACTGCCAATGATAGAAGAACTTGGGGTATGAATTCCCATAGCCATATCATAACCTTCCATCCAGCCACTCCAATTAAAATGCCCGCCATTATCTGATATACAATCCATATATAAAGGGCCCAATGAATATTGGTCGGAATTATAAAGCTGATTGCTCTGCAAAGCATCATAACAAGATGCCAACGCCATCAAAGCATCATCCGGCGTCTGCCAAAATGTATTGGATGAAGATTCTGTCAATGAGTCCCTCTGCAAAAAGCTGTCAGAGCAAGAAGTCAGCAAAGCTCCTGACAACAGAGCCAGCCCTATAAAGTTATTAATTGATTTCATAGTTGTTGCTTTTAAAATTTAACGTTAACACCAAATGAATAAGTTCTTGTATTGGGATGTACATCATTACGGGAATCTGTACTCAGTTTTTCAGGATCATAATCGTCCAAGGAAGTGAAAGTAAGCAAATTAGTTCCTGCCAAATAGAGTCTGATACTCTGAACGCCCAACTTGGTCAAAAACTCTCTTTGCCTGAAAGTATATCCGATTTCCAAATTCTTCAGACGCAAATAATCACCTTTTGTCAACCAAAATGAAGAATAGTTATTATTAATAGTTCCTCCCAAACGAGGCATGCTTCCATTCGGATTACTTTCAGACCATCTGTCCAACCAACGGCTAGTCTTGTTTCCACCGTTGGAAATAGTAGTTTCATCCCAATTATAACGATATACACCTGCAATGCCTTGCCAGAATGTATTGACATCAAAATCTTTATAAGAGAATCCCAGATTGAAAGAATACTGCATTTTAGGGAACGGATTTCCGATAATAGTACGGTCAGCATCATTTATATTACCATTATTGTCTATATCTTCATACATGATATCACCTAATTGCGGTTCCTGGTTGTTTTGCAGAATCTTCTGTCCGTTCGCATTTACACGGTCCAAATCTGCCTGGGTACGATAGATACCGATGGCTTTCAGCCCATAATAAGAGCCGATGGCTTCACCTTCACGATTGATCGTATTATCCTTAATGTCTTCTACCCCTTTCATATCAGTAATCTCATTTTTCACACCTGAAAGCGAGAAACCTGCCTGCCATGCCCAGTCACCTTTCTGATCGAAATAATTAGCAGCCAGTTCCCAACCCCGGTTACGAACCTTTCCCGCATTCTGATAAGGAGCATCCAAAGATCCCAGGAAAATACCCGGCATAGCGAGCTTCATCAAAATATCCGAGGTATTTTTCTCATACCAGTCAAAAGTGACATTGATCTTTCCACCCCAAAAAGCAGCATCAAAACCAAAGTCTGTAATAGTAGTTGTTTCCCATTTAATGTTCTCATTAGGTATCTTGGCAGTCTTCATACCAATCTGTTTGCTATCACCGAAATAGTAACTGCCACTAGCCGCCAATGTAGCCGCATAAGCATAGTTACCAATTTCCTGATTACCCAATTTACCCCAGCTACCACGCAATTTCAATGAGTGGAGGAACTTCACATTCTCCATAAATTTCTCATTTGTCATGATCCATGCACCCGAAAATGAAGGGAAGGTAGCATAACGATGTGCCTTGGGCATACGTGACGAACCATCGTGACGGACATTCATCTCTAACAGATAACGGCCTCCGTAATTATAATTCAAGCGTCCGAAGAATGACTGCAAGGAACTCTCTTCCGCTGATCCGGTCACATGGTCATTCATAGTACCTCCATCCATTTCATAAATATTATCGGTAGCGAATCCCTGCTTGGACGCCTCATTCTTGTCCCAACGGGTAGCCTGGATAGAATGGCCTGCCAACAGATTGAACGAATGTTTTCCTACAGAAAAATCATAGGTCAGAATATTTTCATTAATATAAGTCGTTTCCAGATAATGATAATCTGTCAGTTTATTGGTACCGACTGTGGTCAGCGCATTTCCTTCAGCATCGTATCTTATATTATTCTTCGGATTGAAAGTAGTCACATCGTTCATATAATATTTATAAGCCAGACTTGAACGGAACTTCAATCCTTTTATGATATCAATTTCACCAAAGAATTTACCATCAAAACGATAATGCTTGTTATCTTTATAGCCCATATTCAAAGCTTCAATCGGATTTTTGAATACGGATTGGGAAATATTGGGATTTCCATCCAAAAATCCATAATGTCCGTTAGAATAACGCACAGGAACAGTAGGACGGGTAAACCAAGTAAGGTAGCGCATCAAACCTTCACCGGTAACACTGGTAGTAGGCTCATCAATGTTCTGACGGCTTCCCGAAAGATTCAGACCTAATTTTACAATACCCAATTGTGCATCCAGATTGGAACGGAAATTAAAACGTTGATTGGCCGTTTCACGCAAGATACCATCCTGCTGGAAATACTGAGTGGAAATCATGTAATGTACCGCTTTACTACCACCGTTCACAGACAAATGGTGTTGGTGCATGGCTGCTGTACGAAACATTTCCTTAGCCCAATCGGTATTGGCAAAATGATCGGGGTCTGATCCGTTTTGCAACTTTTGTAACATTTCATCCGTGTATGCTTTGGAAGGCCAGCATTCGTTATACATCTTCGCCCATTCATAAGAATTCACATAATCGGGCAGCACGGTAGCTTCTTGCAAAGCGATACTACCGGAATATGTAATGGTAGGTTTCTGCTCACCGCCCCGTTTGGTAGTCACCAGAATAACCCCGTTGGCAGCACGTACACCATAAATAGAAGCCGAAGCCGCATCCTTCAATACGGAAACACTTTCAATATCATCTGCAGGGATTTCCGCAATCTGGCTTACCGAGCTTTCCACTCCATCGATCAAGACCATCGGATCATTGTGTTCAAAAGTTCCTACACCACGGATACGGATTTCGGGACTGTCATGACCGGCCTGGGCACCATTGTTGGTCAACATAACACCCGGCAAACGACCCTGAAGCATATTGGCAGTATTCGCTACCGGCATAGAAGCTACATCCTTGAAATTTACAGCAGCAACAGAACCCGTCAGATTTTCCTTCTTCTGCACGCCATAACCGACTACTACCACTTCGTCAATCATTTCCGTATCTTCCTTCAGATTTACATTCAGCACCGTATTGTCTTTCGAAATACGATATTCCTGATCGGAATATCCTATAAAAGAAATGACAATAGTAGAATTAGAAGCCACCGTGAGATTGAAATTACCATCCAAATCAGTCACCGTTCCATTGGTTGTTCCTTTTTCAACCACACTGGCACCGATGACCGGTTCGCCTGTGGCATCTTTTACAATACCGGAAACTTTAAACTTGTCTGCTTGCAGACTGGAAGCGCTCACATTCATCGCAGGGATGAAGAAGCAGAGACACAGCAATAGGCTCAGTACCCGGAATGTACTGGTTTCTGTCAGAGTTTTCATGTTCATAATACTTTTTTTAAAGGTCTAACAAATAAAGATAATTCGTTTTATTTGCCAGCAAAAGTAAGAGGAACAGAAAAGAAACAGGGAGAATTATTACCGGAAAAAGGCTGTTTATTCCCTATAGAGCCTATTTCCGGTAATAATCAGCCATCATACTTCATCATATACTCTGTAGGAGAAAGTCCGAATTTCTTCTTAAAGCAGGAACTGAAATATTTAGGGTCGTTGAAACCTACGGCATACGCCAAATCGGCTATACGGATTTTCTTTTTCTCGTCTATCAGCCGACAAGCCGCTTGCAAACGGACATTGCTGATAAATGCAGAGGGAGTAAGTCCGGTCAACAGTTTCAATTTATCTGCTAGTGTAGTCCGGGCCATACCCATCTCCGCCATAAACTGTGCATGTTCAAAATCACAATCACTCAAATGGGCATTCACACAATCCACCGCTTTCCGAATGAAAGCTTCGTCCATCGAGGTGTAATTTAATTCTTTGGCTTCAAAGACCAACTGCTTACGAAAATCCACTCCCATACGTTTGCGCCGTTTCAACAAGTTATCTATCTTGGCAAACAAGACAGAGAGGCGGAGCGGTTTACAGATATAACCATCGGCCCCAGACTCATACCCTTCCACATGGTCTTCATCACTAGTCTTGGCCGTTAACAAAATCAATGGAATATGGCAGGTCTCAAATTGAGTCTTCACCCGGCGGCACAATTCCATACCGTCCATTTCGGGCATCATAACATCGGAAACAATTAAATCCACTTCCTGTTTGGCAAGGATCTCCAAAGCTTCCGTTCCATTAGCGGCCTTCAGAATATGGTATTTGCCATGCAACAGACGAACCATCAAAGCCAATAATTCCTCATTATCCTCCACTAACAAAATAGTCGATGCTGCCGGTTTCTCTTCCAACATATCAATCTCCGAGACATTCTCCATTTCATCTGCCGATAAAACAGCATAGTCCACATTTTCAGTATTCTCGTCTACCTCATCTTCAGCAAAAGCCTCACGTCCTATAGGAATTTCAACCACAAAAGTATTCCCTTCCTCCTTATCGCTAAATACCTGTATCGTTCCATGATGCAACAATACCAAATCTTTAGTCAGCGACAAACCGATACCCGTCCCTATGGTATGGAATTTACGATACTCCCCTTCATAGAATCTCTCGAACATATGATCCAATTTCTCTTTTGGAATCAACTCGCCGGGATTGTTCACACTCAATTTAAAAGTCCTCTTTTCCTCATCATGAGCCTGCGACACCACAATAGTTCCTCCTTCAGGAGTATATTTAGCGGCATTGGAAAGCAGATTGTACACCACTTTATCCAATTTATCCACATCAAAATATCCCGAATATTCTTCAGACAAATCAAATTGTATGGACAATTTCTGCTTTTTAACCAAAGGAGCGAAAGCCGACACTGATTTTTTCAAGAACATACTGACATTTCCATGCGAAACTTTTAGCCGCAACTTGCCATTCTCCACTTTCCTGAACTCTAAGATTTGCTGAATCAACCGGATTAACCGCACAGTATTATCAGCTATTACAGAACAAACCGACGAACTTGCCGGTACTTCTTGTTTCAGTTCATCCACCGAAGCCGATATAATAGAAAGCGGAGTCAGCAACTCATGAGTGATATTGGTAAAGAACTGTAATTTAGCATGATTGATTTCCTCCATTTTCTGCCGTTCTATCTTCCCCATCTCTATGGCCTGTTTCATCCGGATACGGTTTCTGACAATCCGATAAGTATACCATGCCAATGAAACGAACAACAAGACATAAAGGCAATAAGCCCACCACGATAACCAAGGCGGCGGAAGAATAGTTATACGCAGACATTTCATATCCGGAGACCAGATTCCATTCTGATTGGCTCCCTTTACACAAAAAGTATAAGTACCTGCCGGAAGATTGTTATAATAGGCAAACCGACGTCCAGCCTCAACGGACAACCATTCCTTGTCATATCCCTCCAACCGATATAAATAACGGTTCAACTCAGGATTGATATAGTTCAATATTGAAAAATCAAGACTGAAATTATTCTCCCGGTATCCTAATACAATTTTATCAATAAAATCAATAGCTCTGTTTGCAGCAATCCCCTCTCTGACGGAAAGAGGATAGGTACGTACCGATACATTATGTACCTTTATATCTGTAATTACTACCGGAGAATAGGCAGTATCCTGAACTATTTTATCAGGATAAAAACTGTTCAATCCACGGAATCCTCCGAAGAAAAGTTTCCCATCCGCACCCTTGAAGCAAGAATTCCGGTTAAACATATGGTCTTGCAAACCATCATCTACCGTATAGGTATGTATTTTCGGTGCAGCACCGTCCAAAGGTATATCAATGTGATACATTTCCGCATTGGTAGTAAGCCATAAAGTATGCTCATCATCCTCCAGCATGCTGAAAACAACATCTCCATTCCGGAAATAATCATTCAAGACTGAAACAAAACGATCATTCTTCCGGTCATACAAATCGAGTCCGTTACCATTCGACCCCACCCATACCCTGTTGTATCCATCCACACAAACACTCATCGCCCCGACAGTGGATAATGTACCATCCGAAGGCGTATAAAACTTAACCTTATATGTTTCTCCGGATGTATCTATCCGCCATACCCCTTCATTACTAGTCGCTATCCAGATAAAGCCATCTTGATCTTCCGCCATTTTGAAAATAGAAATTTGGGGCAATGCCTGATTTGTCAAAGTCACCAGTTCATTCAAAGAATGAAGTCTTGATTCCGTATCCAAGATAAACACTCCCGAACGTGTCCCCAACCACAGATTCCCTTTCGAATCTTCCAACAAAGAATAAATACAAATATCACTCAGTTCCGGATTGGTAACGGTATTTATCACGTGTGCTTTCCCGGCTTTGACATTATAGAACCACACTCCGTCATCCCAAGTGGCAAAACACAATTCATTTGTCCTTTTACGATAAATAATATCATTGACCGTCGATGTATATCCCATATTCTTCAATACAGGATGAGAGCGGTAAGGAACAATGGTATGCTGTTTCATATCATAAAATACCAGACCGAATCCCATGATTCCCATCCACAGATTCCCATTATCCTCCTGATAGACACTGCGGACAGAGCTGGTAGGGCAATGCTCACGCAAAGCCTCCAAAGAATCATAATTAAACCGGAACTTATTTGTATTTACAGTACAAACACCTCCTCCCAACATACCCAGCCACATCAGCCCGTCTTTACTGCACAACAGAGAGTTCACCTCATTAAAAGGTAAATCTCCTTGAAGGTTGCCCGGAACAATATTGGTAAAATTCCCGTCTCCCGATTCATCTTCCAAAATACTGACCCCACTGCGTGAACCGATCCAGAGCTTCCCGGAATTTTTATCCTGAGCAATGGCGTAGATAATATTATCCAACAGAGAATGAGAATTTCCCTTGATGTTCCGGAATGTTTTAAATGAGAAATGTTCCGAATCATACGGATTAATGAGTTTCACCAGTCCATACCGCCAGGTACCGATCCAAATATTCCCGGCTTCATCCTGAAATATGACATGCGCCGAATTACCAGGGTTAATCCCGTCGTAAGTATAATACAATTCCTCTTGAGGACTATAACGCAGCAGCCCCTGTTCCCAAGTACCAATCCATATTTGACCTTTCCGGTCTTCGACAACAGACTTTATATCCATGTTTTTTTCACAATCGAAAGTACGGCTGCCGGCTTTTCTGCGAAACAATCCCTTGTTGCTTCCCACCCATAAATCTCCGTTACTTGCATAAAGGATACTTTCTACATTGCTTACCTGTAACAAAGGACTGATTATTTTCTCTATCTCATCCGTTTCTTTATGCAACACGTATAATCCATTGTGCGTACCTATCCACAAATTATTCTCCTTGTCTTCGGCCACCATATTCACAAAACTATCAATGGAACGTCCATGATTCACTCCATCGGGTTTATATACAACAATAGAATAACCATCGTAACGCAAGAGACCATTGTAGGTCGAAATCCATATATACCCCTGGCTATCCTGAAATAACTTCCTGACTTCATTGGTAGGGAAGTTCACCGAAGTGGAAATGGATTTAAAATGATAAGTATTCACCTTATTATCAGCCCAAAGCAAAACAGGAAAAACAAAAAGATATATTACTCCAAGAATATATTCGCAGTTACGGTGTGCCAAGTGCATAGATTCAACTTTAAGATTTGATGCAATATTCGCAAAAAAAAGCATTTTAAGCAAATATTCCATAAGATTTGTTCTAAATTTCCCCCATTTGCATACATAAGAAACTAAAATTATACCTCCAGAAACACTTAGAACAAAAAGGTTAGAGGCTGTTAAGATAAAAAATTGTATATTTGCCGATAAGTGTGACCTAATTTTAAAACAGAGAAACATGCATTACAACGACCAAGGCGCTGATTTTAAATACCTAATTGTCAATGAGCGTGACAAGCGTTTCGGCTTGTCGGTGACTACCGTCGGATTCCAGGCTATCAGGGCCGGAAGCGTTTATCCACCACGCAACCACCCGGACGCCTATTATTTCACAGCCCAGAAAGGACGTGTGCTGCATGAATATCAGTTGGTATATATCACTAAAGGACGAGGAACTTTCGCCAGCGACACAACCCCGTCTGTCGACATATCCAAAGGGCAGATACTTTTCCTGTTTCCCGGACAGTGGCATACCTATGCGCCGCTGCAAAAGACAGGATGGAACGAATATTACATCGGTTTTGAAGGCCCGATTATAGACAATCTGGTAAAAAACAGCTTTATCTCAAAAGAAAGCCAGATTCTGGATATCGGTATCAATGAAGAACTGGCCAGTCTTTTTGCCCGTGCACTGGAAGTAGCGGAAGCAGACAAGACCGCAGCTCAACAATATTTGTCCGGCATCGTTTTACACATTATGGGAG
Organism: Phocaeicola vulgatus ATCC 8482; assembly: GCF_000012825.1. Taxonomy (GTDB): domain Bacteria; phylum Bacteroidota; class Bacteroidia; order Bacteroidales; family Bacteroidaceae; genus Phocaeicola; species Phocaeicola vulgatus. The sequence continues at coordinate 866,053 of NC_009614.1, forward strand.
CCGTACTTGCTATCTCGCAGAACAAACGCTATGAGGTGGACAATGCGGCACAAAAAATAGAAAGTGCCAAAATCATCATGCACGAAAATGTGTACAAGGATATAGACCCGGAAGAACTGGCCATGAAATTGGGAATCAGTTATTCCTGGTTCCGCAAAGTATTCAAAGAATACACCGGTTATGCGCCCGCCAAGTATTTCCAAGAGCTGAAACTGCGCAAAGCGAAGCAGCTGTTGATTGAAAGTTCCATGTCAGTGAAAGAGATATGTTATGAATTGAATTATACCTCTACTGAACACTTTTTCTCGGTATTTAAAAAGCGTACCAATTTCACCCCTACCGAATATCGTAACTTCGGACGGGGCGGAAAAGAAAAAGAGAATGAAAACGAATAAAGAAAAAATGAGAAAAATAACCATCAATCTGGCTGCTGTGGCAGCCTTTTGCATTGTAGTTGCATCACCGGCCTTAGTAAGCAGCAGTTGCGCTACTCCAAAAACGGAGCAGGAAGATACCACTATCATACGGGAAGATTCAGGTATTACGGCATTGAAATACAGTAGTCCCGAAGTTCCCACCAGTATTGAGTTCTGTGGCAAAACCATTGATTTGAGCCGCTTTGACCGCCACGAGCGTATGGACCGTGAACTATTGGCATTCACCTATATGCACAGTACTTCCTTGCAAATGCTGAAAAAAGCCAACCGCTATTTCCCCATTGTAGAACCCATACTGAAAGAAAACGGAATACCTGATGATTTTAAGTACCTGATGGTAATAGAAAGTAATATGAATCCCACCGCCCGTTCTTCTGCCGGAGCTGCCGGACTATGGCAATTCATGCAAGGTACGGGACGGGATTACGGATTGGAGGTAAACAACAATGTGGACGAGCGTTACCATATTGAGAAAGCGACCCGTGCCGCCTGCCGCTATCTGAAAGACGCGTATGCAAAATATAAGGACTGGGTGGCTGTCGCCGCCTCTTACAATGCCGGTCAGGCACGCATTGCCAGCCAACTGGCCAAACAGGATGTGGACGACTCGTTGGATTTGCAACTGGTAGAAGAGACTGCCCGGTATGTGTACCGCATTCTTGCCGCCAAACAATTATTCAATGCCCCCACTACTTTCGGTTTCCGCCTGCGTGCATCGGATTTGTATCCGCCTATTCCTTATACGGAAATCACTGTGACGAAAGGAATTGCAGACTTGGCACGTTTCGCACGCAGCAAAGGAATCAATCTGGCCATATTAAAGAATATGAATCCCTGGTTACGGGAAACATCCTTGTCCAACCACAGCGGGCGGACTTACGTGATAAAAATCCCTACCAAAGAAGGAATGACTTATGATCCGAAAAAGACGGTGGCGCATGATAAGCGATGGGTGATAGAATAACTTTCTATCATACAGCATTCCATAATCAATTTACCAGTTTTCCTCCACAGTATTTACAATAAGCAGCCCCGTCCTCATGTCCGTCCTTACCACAATGCGGACATTTCAGGGCCACCCTGCGTCTATGTTCCTGGATCATAGACGCAGAAACAATTCCTGTGGGGACTGCAATGATGGTATAGCCCAGTAACATTACAATGGCCGAAAGGAAGCGCCCTAGCGGAGTTTCCGGAGTGATATCCCCATAACCTACCGTCGTCATCGTCACTATCGCCCAATAAATACTATTCGGAATATTATTGAAAGAAGTGCCCGGTCTCTGTCCCTCAATCATATACATCAATGTACCGATCGAAGTCACCAATATCAGTACAAACAAGAAAAAAACAATAATCTTCCGACTGCTGAACACCAAGGAACGCAACAAGAAATTACCTTCATTCAGATAATTGAAAAGTTTAAAGATACGGAACACACGAATCAACCGGAAAGTGCGGATCACCAGCAGATAACGTGCCGTGCCGAAAAGCCAGCCTATATATAGAGGTAAGGTAGCCAGCAAATCCACTATACCGAAAAAACTCAGAGCATACTTCCGCGGTTGGGGAGAACAATAAAGCCTCAACACATACTCTAACGTAAAAAAGAAAGTAAAAACATACTCCGACACCCGCAGATAAGGCCCGATAACGGTATCCCAACTCTTGATACTCTCGGCAATAACCACCAGAATACTCAAGACAATGAACCCTATCAACGCCACATCGAATAACTTTCCCATCGGTGTGTCGCTTTCAAAAATAATCACATATATTTTATGCTTTAATTTCTCATCATGCAGTAAATTCTGCCATTTATTCCAAATACGCCTCAGAAATGCCATAATTTTTTAGGATAGAACACAAATCATTCACAATTATAACAAATATTGCCCGATTTATGTCCCATCGGTAACTATTATTTTCACTATATTTGCACAAAACCAATAAAATAATAGCATGAAGAAACAACTTATGACAGGTCTGTTCACAGTCCTCGCCCTTACAGCAGGCGCACAGACCTTCCAAGAATGGCGCAACCCGGAAATAAATGCGGTAAACCGTGCGCCGATGCACACGAACTACTTTGCTTTTGAGAATGCAGATGCAGCTAAGAAAGCAGACAAAAAACAATCAACTAACTACATGACTTTGAACGGAACCTGGAAGTTCAACTGGGTAAAGGATGCAGACTCCCGTCCGACTGATTTCTGGAAAACCGGCTTCAACGACAAAGGCTGGGATGACCTGCAAGTTCCCGCCGTATGGGAGCTGAACGGATACGGTGATCCTATTTATGTGAACGTAGGCTATGCCTGGCGTAACCAGTTCCAGAACAACCCTCCCGAAGTGCCGACAGAGAATAACCATGTAGGTTCTTACCGCCGTGAAATTGTAGTTCCCGCCTCATGGAAGGGAAAAGATATTATCGCCCATTTCGGTTCGGTTACCTCCAATATGTATTTGTGGGTGAACGGACGTTATGTAGGCTACAGCGAGGACAGCAAACTGGAAGCCGAATTTGACCTGACTCCATATTTAAAACCGGGTCAGAAAAACCTGATCGCTTTCCAAGTATTCCGCTGGTGCGACGGTACCTATCTGGAAGATCAGGATTTCTTCCGGTATAGCGGCGTGGGACGTGACTGCTATCTATATGCCCGCAACAAAAAACGCATTCAAGATATCCGTGTAACTCCCGACTTGGACGCAGCTTACCAAAACGGCAGCCTGGCTGTCAATCTGGATTTGAAAGGCAGTGGTAAAGTCGATTTGGAACTGGTAGATGCACAAGGCAAGCAAGTGGCAACCGCTACCGCCAACAAATCCGGTCTGGTGACCATGAACGTAGAGAACCCCAAAAAGTGGAGTGCCGAAACACCTTATTTATATACCTTGCGTGCCAGCATGCAGGGCAGCAATGAAGTGATTCCTGTCAAAGTAGGTTTCCGCAAGATTGAATTGAAAGGTGACCAGATCTTGGTTAACGGTAAGGCAGTCCTGTTCAAGGGGGCCGACCGCCACGAAATGGATCCGGATGGAGGCTATGTAGTATCTCCCGAACGTATGCTACAGGATATCCAGATAATGAAGCAATTCAACCTGAACGCTGTACGTACCTGCCACTACCCGGATGACAACTTATGGTACGATTTATGTGACCAATATGGTATTTACGTCGTGGCCGAAGCCAATATAGAATCTCACGGTATGGGCTACGGCGACAAGACGCTGGCCAAGAACCCCTCTTATAAGAAAGCCCATCTGGAACGTAACCAGCGCAATGTACAACGCGGATTCAACCATCCGAGCATCATCTTCTGGTCATTGGGTAATGAAGCCGGTGACGGCCCCAACTTCGAACAATGCTATAAATGGATTAAAGCAGAAGACCCCAGCCGTGCCTGCCAATATGAACAAGCACGCCAGAAAGAACATACCGATATCTTCTGTCCGATGTACTATGATTATAACGGCATGGAAAAATATGGTCAACGTACCGATGCTACCAAACCATTGATTCAGTGTGAATATGCCCATGCAATGGGTAACTCGCAGGGTGGTTTCAAAGAATATTGGGATTTGATCCGTAAATATCCGAATCTGCAAGGTGGATTTATCTGGGATTTCGTTGACCAGTCCTGCCGCTGGAAAGGAAAAGACGGCGTGATGATTTATGCTTACGGAGGAGATTTCAACCGCTTTGACGCTTCTGACAACAACTTCTGTGACAATGGTTTGATCAGCCCCGACCGTGTTCCTAATCCGCACATGTATGAAGTAGGTCACTTTTACCAGAATATCTGGACTACTCCCGCCGATTTAAGCAAAGGGGAAGTAAATGTATTCAATGAGAACTTCTTCCGTGACCTGTCCGCCTACTATATGGAATGGCAAGTACTGAAAGATGGAAAAGTAATCCGCACCGGACGCGTGGATGATTTAAAAGTCGCTCCTCAGGAAACAGCCAAGATTACGTTGAATATCGGCAAGACCTGCACCTGCAAGGAATGGTTGCTGAACGTTTCCTACAAACTGAAAAACCGCGAAGGTTTGCTGCCCGCAGGTTTCACCGTCGCCAAGAATCAGTTGACACTGAATGATTACAAAGCACCGTCTATGGATTTGAAGAACGTGGAAACGACCAATGTAGCCACCGTTGTTCCGCAAATCATCGACAACCAATATCATTATCTGATCGTAAAAGGCAATAACTTCGTAGCCGAGTTCAACAAACAGAACGGTTACTTAAGCAAATATGCAGTGGACGGAACGGAAATGCTGAAAGAAGGCGCAGCCCTGACCCCTAACTTCTGGCGTGCCCCGACAGACAATGATATGGGAGCCGGCCTGCAAAACAGATATGCCGCATGGAAAAACCCGGGATTGAAACTGGTTTCCTTGAATTCCAAGACAGAAAATGACCAGATAGTAGTGAATGCGGAATATGACATGAAGAATGTTTCCGCCAAATTATATCTGACTTATGTCATCAACAACGAAGGAGCCATCAAAGTGACCCAAAAGATGACAGCCGACAAGAATGCCAAAGTATCTCCGATGTTCCGCTTCGGTATGCAAATGCAGATGCCTAAATGTTTTGAAACCGTAGAATATTATGGTCGTGGTCCGGTAGAAAACTACAGTGACCGCAACCACAGCACCGACTTGGGTATTTATCGCCAGAGTGTGGATGAACAATTCTACTCCTATATCCGTCCGCAGGAAACAGGAACCAAGACCGATATCCGTTGGTGGAAACAACTGAATGCCGGCGGTAACGGACTGAAGGTAGTAGGTGATGCTCCATTCTCTGCATCCGCTTTGCATTATACCATCTGTTCACTGGATGATGGCGAACAAAAAGACCAGCGTCACTCACCCGAAGTACAGAAAGCAGACCTGACCAACCTGATCATCGACAAGGCTCAGATGGGATTAGGTTGTGTAAACAGCTGGGGAGCTCTGCCGTTGCCTCAATATATGTTGCCCTACGGTGATTATGAATTTACTTTCATCCTGACTCCGGTAAAACATAGCGTCGAGATAGAATAAAACACAGGTTAAACAATAAAAACAAGGTGGCTGGATTTGTTTTCAGCCACCTTGTTTTTATTCCCTCTGTTCTTCATAGCTACTGCCATCTACAATTTTCATAAAACAAGTATCACACAAGTATCTGCCCCAACCATCTCTTCAAAACACATTTTCCACCTTTTTCCCTTCAAATTCTTCATACGCGGGCAATGTTTTGAACCTCAAGTCATTACAATGAACCATTCTTATTCCAATCCTTCATAAATTCTTCATAAAGTTATATCCGTTCCCTTCGCATGAACCAACCACGGGAATCCATTCCGGCAACCCATCGAATCTTTTTCCTTATTTTACCGTACCCGATTACAAACCTCGGTTGTATTACTCATAAAGAACAATTAAACACTAGTAAAATGAGACCAGACGGCTATTTGAAAACAGCGTGGATCATGACCGTATTATTCAGCATCATCCTTCCGCTTCATTCACAAACACCCCGGCAATTCTCTATAGAATTAAAGGACAAACCACTTCCCGCCGCCCTTAAACTAATCGAAAAGGAAGGCGGAAAGAATATTATCTTCTCCTATAACGAAACAGAAAGCTACCGGGTTACAGCCTCCATCCGGCAAAAGACCGAACTTGAAGCCATCGGCACTGTCCTGAACGGCATTCCTTTCATTTGTAAAGAACGGGAAGAATACTTCGCCATACAGAAAAAGGGAAGAGACATACGCATTACCGAAATACGAGGACAAGTAACCAATGAAAAGAATGAACCGCTGCCCTACTCCAATGTACTCTTATTGACTCCCGGCGACTCCACCTTTGTAAACGGATGTGTCACCCGTGAAGACGGAAGTTTCCTGATGATAGCGGAAGAAGGGATACCTTACTTGATACGGGTTTCTTATATAGGCTATAAGACGGAAGTGCAACCTTGCCACCCTACTCTTACGTTTCACCTGCTTCCCGACACCCAACTGATGCAGGAAGTAACCATCAGCGCCCGACGCCCCATGATAGAAGTGGGTCCCAACGGACTAAAAGCCAACGTGGCAGGAACTTCCCTGGCCCGAATGGGGTCTGCCGCAGAAATGTTGCCCCATCTTCCTTTCGTCACCGGCCATAACGGCGAATACAATGTAATGGGATGCGGTTCTCCTGTAATCTATATAAATAATAAGAAAGTACGTGACATGACAGAACTGGACCGTATCCGGGCCAACGAAATCTTATCCGCAGAAGTCATCACCACTCCCGGAGCCGAATATGCCTCGGACGTAGCAGCCGTCATCCGCCTCCGCACCATCCGCCGGCGCGGACAAGGGTTGAGCGGCCACTTCAATACGACTTATTCACAAGGACATTCCGCCAACGCCAACGAATATATGGCATTAAATTATCGCACCGGCGGTCTGGATCTCTTTGTAAAGGGATATATGGCACAGCAAAACTCGTATGGAAAAACCACAAATATGAACCGTATCAAGGGTTCCGCCATTTGGCAAACCAACAAAAATGATGTGCAGACCCATAAGAGCCAACGTTTTTCCGGTGAGCTGGGATTCAATTATGAACCGGATGAACACCATTCTTTCGGTCTGCGCTATATGCCCGAAACCGGAATAGGGAATGCAGACAGAAATTCATCCGGTAAAACCGTCACCAGACGTAACGATGAAGAAACCGACCGGATAAACTTTACTACAGCAGAACAAATACATACAGGTTGGGATCACGCGGCAAACGCCTACTACGCAGGAGAACTGGGCAAATGGAATATTGACTTCAACGCCGATTACCTGTTCAAACGCTCACATTCCGACCAGAACGCCATGAATAATGACGATGCAACCGTGCAAGCAGACAGTCGCATGCGCAGCTCCCTCTATGCCGCCAAGCTGGTAGTCAGTGCCCCTTTATGGAACGGACGTTTTTCATTCGGTACGGAAGAAACTTTTACCAACCGCCATGATATCTTTACCCAAAACGGTTTCTCTGCCGATGCCGACGACCACATCAAACAATCCGTATATGCCGCATTTGCTGACTATTCAAGATCCATCCGCCATTGGAAACTGAATATGGGAATACGTTATGAACATCAACAAACAGATTATTATGAAAAAGGGATAAGGATAGATGCACAAAGCCCTACCTATAATGATATTATTCCTGTATTGGCCGCCAGTTGGTCACACAATGGCAAAAGTTTCAGCCTCTCTTACCGGTTACGTAAAAATAACCCCGATTATAGCCTATTGACCAATTCCATCCGCTATCGCAGCAAATATGAGTATTCTCAAGGAAACCCTTTGCTGAAAACCCAAAAGACGCATCGCTTTTCGGCCGGCGCCTCTTGGAATTGGCTCTATTTCTCAGCCTATTTCAGCCGTATTCTCAATATGTATACCAATATAATTATGCCCTACAAGGAAGATACACATCCGGGCGTCCTCTTATTTGCCACACAGACCATTCCTACAACCCATAATTACGGCATTAGTTTCAATGCCTCTCCCAAACTGGGGTGTTGGGAACCGCAACTCAATGTGAATATGGCTTTTTTGGACATGAATGCGAATAAAATAGGAATCACCGAACACCGGAACCAACCCCGTTTCTATATCAGTCTGGACAACAACTTCAACCTTCCCAAAGGCTGGTTCTTCAATATGGAAGGATATCTCTCCACCGCTTCCCGGCAAGGATTTTTTGTAACGCGCACGGAAGGACAAATCAATGCACGCCTTTCCAAATCCTTTTTAAAAGAGACACTCACCATAACATTCACCGCCAATGATATTCTTAGAACAGGGTATTTCCATTTTGATTTATACGGCATAGATGCCTATATGGAAAATCGGATTTACCGGGATTTCCAACGCTTCGGCCTCCAAGTATCCTATAAATTCAATGCCACCAAGAGCAAATATAAAGGAACCGGAGCCGGACAAAGCGAAAAGAATCGTCTGTAACCCCAGCGGAGAAAAGGAAATTTCCGTACCTTTGTTCACGGAAGACAAGGAAACATGCAGATTTTATTCAGGAGAAGAAACCATAAAGAAGAGCACTTCGAACGACTGTTCGCAGAAATGTACCCACGCCTCGTCCGCTTTGCTACCACCCTGATGAGCAATACGGAAGAAGCCAAAGACATAGTAAGCGAAACCATGGAACAAGCCTGGAAGGAGTTCGACCAACTAAAGGAAAACACCCGTAGCGCCTGGCTCTATGCCACCGTGCGTAACGGATGCCTCAACCGCTTGAAGCATTTGAATGTGGAACAGCAACACATAGACCGCCTCATCGAAGCCACCCGTGCGGAAATGAATCAGGGTTACCGCGCACACGAGGCACTGTTGCAGCAAGCGGAAAACATAGCCCGCAGTTTGCCCGAACCGACTTGCACCATCTTGCGAAGCTGCTATTGGGAGAAAAAAACATATCAACAGGTAGCCGACGAATTGGGAATCAGCCCCGACACCGTGAAAAAACATATATCAAAAGCATTGCGGACTCTGCGCGAAGCGATACTGAAAAAGGAGGATAAACAATGAAAAAGGAGTTTTCAACAAATGACCACATCCATCCGGACAACGGAAAGAATCCCCATAACCAAGACTCCCCCCAAAACGGAACTTGGAATGACCATCAATTGGAACAACTCTTTGGTGAAGCATTGGGGGATATTCCCACCGCAGACGAAACCCGGAAAGCCTGGCAGACATTCATCCGTCGTCACCGTATCAGACACCAATCTATCCGACGGATAACGATACCAGGTATAGCCGCCGCTGTCATCGCCTTGGTACTTGTATTCCAGCCTTTTTTGCAACCTGAGCCGCAGGAAGTGGAAGTCTTCACTTCACTGGAAGTTCCTGAGGAAATTACTTTTCGGGAAGAAGGGAAAAGGATAATTGTAAGCACCCCGCCCGCTACCATTACCTCCGTTCAATTAAGCGACGGAAGCAAGGTATTGCTCAGCGCAAACAGCCGTCTGGAGTATCAAAAGGAGTTTACAGATACCATTCGCAGTGTCAAACTAAGCGGAGAGGCCCGTTTTGAAGTAGCCAAAGACGCTTCCCGCCCCTTTATAGTATGCACCGAGCAACTACAAACACGAGTACTGGGAACGGTGTTCGATATGAAAGCCTATCCCCGTTACTCGCCGGATGTCATCCTCTATCAAGGACGAGTGAATGTAAGTCATACCAAGCGCAATCAAAGTAAGGAAATGCACCCGGGGGAACAAATATCCTTGGATAAACAAGGAAAACTCCAATTGAAAAGAGTTGATACGGAGAAGAGAAAAGGATGGGCGGAGAATGAATTTTCTTTTGACAATACCGACTTGAGGCAAGTCATGCAAGATATAGGTTCATGGTATAACATCAGCATCGCATTCCGTTCACGTCCGTTACTGGACGAACGCATCTATTTCCATATCAACCGCCAACTCCCGGTGAATACCGTACTGGACGCCCTGAATGATTTGAAAATCGCACAGTTCACCATGAAAGAAGGAAAAATAATAGTGGAACCACCACAAGACAAGAAACGATAACATCAATGGGAGTTCAATAAACAAGCCTGTATTTTCACCTGGAGATTAACATATCAGCGTTCTTTTCATCTTCAGGTGAGAACCATTCAGTTTATCCCCCCCTGTGCTAAAGAACTGACAGCACTATCTCTCTTTCCAGTTCCCTCGTGTGAAATCGGGAATCTCCACCGGTACACTGCCCTGCCGCACGGAACGCTCGCTCAGTTCCGTAATGCAGGACCATTCGGCAGCGTCATACACATCCTGATCCAACGGCAAACCGTTCCTCAAACAATGAATAAGCCGGTAGTCCATGATATAATTCATCTCATTCGGCATATTCTTCCGCCGCGCCTCCTCGCCGATAACTGCCGTAAAAGGATGTTTATACTGCTCCATCATCCGCTCAAACTGCTCACCGGACAAAGGTTCCTTGCCATATTCATCGAGCAGAAGACAGGGAACAGGATATTTCTGCATGAATCCCTTCGTGCCGCACACCGTCTGATGGCGGCTGTACGGGCGAGGAGTGGTCACATCATATTGCAACAAGATAGTTCTTCCTTTTGCAGTATGAATCAGCGTGGTATTCACATCCCCCATCTCATAACTCTGCGCCGCTTCTTCGGAGGATGCGCCAAACACCTGTCCGGCATAAGCAGACAGACCGGCCTGACGCGAGGACATGGAAACCAGATACTCCATACGGTCTCCCCGATGAATATTCATCCATTGGCAGACAGGACCCAAGCCGTGAGTAGGATAAGGATTCCCCGTATGCTGCTGGCTGTAAAGCTTTATCCAGTGATTGTGATACCCACCCGCTTTTTCGTCTGCAAAATAATGCTTGCGCAAGTCATGGATGTATGCCCCCTCGGCATGAGTAATTTCGCCCAGCACCCCCTGCTGCACCATGTTTAATGTAGTCAGGGCAAATGCATCGTAACAACAGTTCTCCAGCATCATGCAGTGACGGCGGGTTTCTTCGGCTGTATCCACCAAACGCCAGCAATCGGCCACACTCATGGCGGCAGGAACCTCCAACGCCACGTGACGGCCCTGCTGCAAGGCATAAACGGCAATATCAGTATGAGTCAGCCAGTCCGTACAAATATAAATGAGGTCTATCTCCTTGCATTCGCACATCTTGCGCCACATCCCTTCTTCCGAATAGTTCTCGGCTTCGGGACGGCCGAACTCCCGTAAGATATGCTCTGCACGCTCTATATTCTCTTTCCGCAAATCACAAAGTGCTTTCACCTCAATGCCTTCCAGGTGCATATATCTCTCAAGTGCAAGAATGCCCCTGTTTCCTAATCCGACAAAACCGATCCGAACTACGGGGATGGCAGGGCAGGTTAAATTAAGTACGTTGGGTCGTTTCATGGACTGCTTTATTTTTCCGGCAAAGATAAAGAGAAAAATCGAGAGGCGGAGGACTGCCTGTGAATAATTTGCCGGTATACCGGTCTGATGTCTTTCCGTATCGGAACCTAACCTCTTTCAACAGCAAACATAAGCCTTTTTCTCCATACAACTAAGGTCTTTATTCCTATTATCTTCTATAGTCTTCCGATGCAGACCGTACAGTCCACTGTAGCAGACCGTACAGTCCATTACGGCAGACTCTACAGTCCATTGCAATGGACTGTAGAAGGTTTCAGTATAAAAGCCCTTAATCATCCGGAAGAAAACGCTTAGCCAAAGAGAAGACAGCACTTAAAAGCCGCTTTATAACCAGACAGTTCCCTTTCCCGGAAAAAGACAAAGAGGATGTGTCCGGGCCGAAGTGACAGCCACAGGACACATCCTCTGTTTTCGAATGAGAACAGCACAAACGGTGCTTAAATAATAGAAGTACGTTTGGTAAATTCTATAATTTCGGGAATATAACCGAATGCCAGACCGGTCACCGTGTCGGCACAACCATAATAAACGGCCACCCGTCCCGTTGCCGGATCATGCAAAGCCGCACAAGGGAAGCATACATTGGGCACATCACCCATGCATTCGTAAGGTTCACGCGGAGAGATAAGATAAGGTCCCGAACGGAATTTCACCTTCCAGGGCTCGTCCAAGTCAAGCAATGCCGATCCAAAGGCATAGACATAACCGTTGCAGGAGCGAAGCACACCGTGATAGAACAGCAACCAGCCCTCACTGGTTTCGATGGGAATGGGGCCGGCGCCAATCTTCAGGCACTGCCATGCACTTACTTCAAAAGGCGCGGGTGACATGACGTGACGATGGTGTCCCCAAAACTCCAAGTCGGGCGACTCGCTATAATAAATATCTCCGAAAGGAGTATGCCCGTTGTCACTGGGACGGCTCAACATGGCAAACTTACCATTGATCTTGCGGGGAAACAGCACGCCATTACGGTTGAAAGGCAGGAAAGCATTCTCCACCTGATGGAATGTCTTGAAATCCGTAGTCCATGCCACGCCGATGGTGGGCTGGCCCTTATATCCGTTACACCAGGTCACATAGTAACGGTCGTCGATAAAGCAGACACGCGGGTCATAACCGTACACCCATTCACCAATCTCAGGAATATCACACTGGAACTGCAACTTCTCCGGATTGATGTCCCAATGAACGGCGTCCTTGCTGAATCCCACATGAAGCGCCATCCGGCGGTTTGTATCATCACAACGGAACACTCCGGCATACCCTTCGCCGAAAGGTACTACCGCACTATTGAATATACTATTGGATGTAGGCAGCAAATCACGGGGAATGATGGGATTCGCGCTACATCTCCACATTACATTTTTACAACCTTCGGGACGTTCCTCCCACGGCATACCGGGCAACGGATTGCCCGCAATCTTCAATTCACTCATATTCTCTTTTTTGTTAGGTTAATAGTTTTTCTCTATTTCTTGTCTTCGTGCGTGAAGGGTACAAACCAAGTCATCAGGAATGCCGGAATGGCAGCCACCAGCACAAAGATGAAAAACAGTTTATAGCCCAGCCAGTCGCTGACATATCCGGACATCATACCGGGCAACATGACACCCAGGTTCATGATACCCGATGCAAAAGCATAATGCGCCATCTGATGAGGGCCGGCAGCCACCTGTTGCATCATGAACAAGGTAAGCCCCACAAAGCCGAAGCCATATCCGAAATATTCCAGCACAATGGCTCCGCCGATAAGAGGCGCACTCTGCGGTTGGAAAATGGCAAGCAGCGTGTAAGCCATAAAAGGCAGATTGAATACACAACACAAGGAGAACAAAGTCTTTTTCAATCCACGTGCGGAAATATAATATCCGCCCAGCAATGAACCGAGTACGAAAGCTGCCGCTCCGAAGGTTCCGTAATAAATGCCAATCTCCTGTTCTGTCAATCCCAAACCGCCCACATCACGACCGGCTTTCAGGAACAAAGGTACAATTTTCATCACAAACCCTTCGGCAAAACGATATAAAATAATAAAGCAGATGTAATAAACGATATGCTTTTTAGTAAAGAAGTTCCGGATGACATTCCATAACTCGGCCATACTCTGCGAAAAAGAGGTGACCGAATGGGCATGCTTGCCCGAAGGCAGCATACGGGTATGATAAAGTCCCAAAGCGAACATCACTCCTCCGAGGACAATCATAATGACCGTCCAGGAATAGAGTACCGCATCTTCGGCAGGACCTTCGTATTCATCTTTCAAGAAACCGGCCAGATAGACCAGCAGACCTGTACCGATAATCTTGGCTACGTTATAAAAAGCACCTTGCCAACCTATATACTTAGCCTGTTCCTGTGCATTCAACTCGTCCATATATACCCCGTCACAGGCCACATCGTGCGTTGCCCCGCTAAAGGCGACAATGGCGAACAAGGCGATAGTGATTGCAAAAAAGGACGGAAGATGAAGCGACAAGGCAATCAACCCGAAAGTGACTCCCGACACCATCTGAGTGAGGACGACAAAGAATTTCTTGGTACGGTACATCTCCAGCAACGGACTCCAAAGGGGTTTCAGTGTCCAGGGAAGCATGATAAGGGAAGTCCAGAAGGCTATCTTCGCATCACTGACTCCCAGACCTTTGTACATCAGTACAGCTACCATATTGAGGACAACAAAAGGGAGCCCCATACCAAAATAAGCGGTGGGAACCCAAAAAATAGGACTACGGCGTTTTTTAGAAACCAAACTATCGGTTGTTTTCATTCATTTCATTTAAAAGGTTCTATAATTCATTTATTTTCAATTCCTGTTTACAGCACGGTCACCTCATCTACAAAGAACCAGGACGGATGCCCCACTCCATAATGCCATGCAGGACATTCTTTGGTTCCGGTAATCTCTACTTTGATATAACGCATAGAAACCGGACGGGGACATTCGCTTCTGACTCCCGTAAACTTCACTTTGCCCGAACGTTCCTCGGGCAGATCGTGAACTTCCCAAAGCGTATACTTCTGTCCGTCCTCCGAATAGGAATACACCACTTTAAGCGGGCACAAAATCCATGCGCCAATTTGGTGCAGGAAGTCGGTCTCCACACTGCTGACCGGTTTCTTGTCTCCCAAATCAATAATGAAAGCGCCATCCTTACCTTCCCAGCCCACCCAGCTTTCCACAAAGGTAGAACCGCCAAATAATCCGTCAGTCAAGGCAGCCGCCATTTCCTTGTATTTGCCCGAAGGCTCGGACAAGAAACGCACCGACGCTCCCAACGCTTTACTTTCTTGCGCAGGAGGCATATAGCGTTTCCTGTATAATTCACAATAATCCACCGGTGAATTGCTCCGCTCATTCAAGGTAGGCACACGGAACTCCCGCACGCGTTGCTCAAATAAAGTAAGTTTACGGTCTATGTCCGCCAAATCCTTCCGGCTCTCGGTACGCGCTATCTCCAACGCCGAATACTGCAAAGGCAAACGGGTACGACGGACACGCTTTAAATAGACGGGCTTATCGGCTACCGCCTTCTCCGCCTCATCGAATAACCGGTCGTAACGCCGCATCAAAGCCGGTTTCAACATCCCATTTTTATGAGATACCGGAGAATCATAAATCCACAAACGCTGTCCGCTTCCTATCAATGCCCCTTCCATCATGCGCATGTAACTGTATAAAAAAGGAGCCGCTTCGCCGTAATACCCTTTCAGGAAACGGTGCGTCAACGAGTCCACATTCACTTCCGGATTCCACATCAGTTTGGAAACCAAGTAAGTACGCAGCTCGGCGAAATCTCCTCCCCTGCTACCCGCGATCTGAGAAAAATGCATTTTTGCATGATGCTGATGAAACAGACGGATATTGTCCTGCAAAATATGAAAATTTGGGAAAGGAGACAAATAATTATCAAAGTTTATTCCATAATCCCAAATAAAAAGTTGATCGGATATGCGCGACCATCCTTCCAGAGCCTTGACAAAATGCCGGCCGGAAGCGTTTTCCGTCAATGAGACTTCGCGGTCACAGTCTATGTCGCAAAGCATGATATATACATTAGACAATGGCTTTACGTGCTTGGGGGGAGTCATGGTATATAAATAAGCCAATGTCGCAAATTCCTTATCCGGGAAGCGGGCGGCCAATTGATTGATAAAATGGATCAAGCTGCCCGACGGCCCCCCTTCTTCTTCGTCCAGTTTGCGGCAATTGTCACAGGCGCAATTCGTATAATTACCGTCATTTTGACTGACGCAGATCATTTTCTTGTCGGGATGGGCCTTAAACAGGGAGTCAATGCGCTGAGAAACAATTTCCAGCACCTCAGGATTAGTCAGGCACCACTGGCTGGCTTTGCCGGGATGACGTTTCCCTTTGAAATAAGAGTAGTATTCGGGATGGGTCTTTCCATAGACGGAAGAAGGCAGCAGCTTGTCGAAGGTATGTACCCAATAACCGGCCGCAAAGACTTCCGCCGGCTCTTCCAGGCGGTTCCACCATTTATAGACCGTATCTGTACGCATGGCATAACACTGGCTTTGCCTGTAACGGAAAGCCGGATAGTCGTACAAGGAGATAGCAGGCAACGCGATGGTACGTAAGGAAGGATAATCAGCTTCTTTTTCTCCCCAATAGTTCACGTCCAGATATTGTTCCAGGAGTGTCACGGCTCCATAAACCGTTCCATTCCCTTCTTTACCCAAAATACGGAGTATCCCCTCTTGCGTAGAAATGAAAAAGCCATCGTGCCGAATAGAGGAGCGGGCGGCTTCCAGTCGCGGATTTCCGTTTACTTGCACATCTCCGATGGCGATATCTCCTTTCCGCGGAGTGCCCTTGGTGACAATCGGCAAGCGGCAGCCACTGATTTTCTGAATGAAGTCTTGTAAAATGGTTGCAGCCGTCCAGTCGGTCGCATTACTTCCATCTATCAGGATAGAGGAGCGGGAGGTTCCGTCTTTTACCAAGACGACTTGAGCGCAAAGGGGAAGTGCCGGACATACCCCCAATAAAAGAATCAGTATGAATCTAAAAGTAAGGTGTTTCATCGTATGTATAGAAAAACATAAAGGAGTGCCGCCCCTGACAGGCAGCACTCTTTTATAGGGTCATTTAAACTTTTTATTGATACAGGTCCAACTCTGCAAACCCTGTAAAATCAGCAGGCGAAACAATATCTATCCGGAACTCTTTTACATTTTCAACAGCCGGAATAAATACAGCATACTGAGGATCGTTTCCTTTGAAACTTCCAAACCGGAATAATCCAGCCTCAGTCCATTCGGTATCTCCTTCTTTTTTCACTTTCACCTTCGCCTCTCTTACATTGTATGAAGAGCCGAAAGTCGTCTGCCTAGTGAGAGAGAATCCGGTCAAGTGGGTCGGAGCAGGCAAAGTGGTCGCCCACCAACACTCACCGGCACTCACTACTCCCCATGTAAACCAAGTAGTAGAGACATCGCCATCAACCGCCAGGCGCCCACCAAACTGCGCCTCATCATACCCATAAGCATAACTAAAACTCACATCCCAGTCAGTACGGTCAAGGGGCTTCCAGGCGGCAGGTTTATTATATCCCGTATTGGTTGTCGAGAAATCCGCAATAAAATAAATCAGATTCCGATCCATGCTGACCGCTCCTTTATCGTCGACCGCTTTCAAGGATACCGGTAAAAGGTATTTATCGATTTTGCTCAGCTTATCCCAATTGCTGAAGGAGATGAAAATCGTATCCGACGAGAAATTATCTCCTTGATTTATTGTTACTTCATTGGTAGAGAATGAATAAGTTCCTTCGGGAAAAGGCAAGTATTTCTTCCCGTACGTTTCATTATACTTCTCTACCAGCTTGCTGTCTTCCTCCACACGCAAGGTGGTATTCCGATCTACCCTCATGGTCGATTTACCAACCACATAAAAGAAAGGCCGACCGGCAACCGAATTATCCACCAACGACACACTAAAGGTGGTGGGATAAGTTGTCGCGGAAGGATCGGTTGATATATAATAAATCTGATCGATAACCACATCCTTATCATCATTGCAAGATGCTAACGTAAATGCTGCGGACATACCAACTGCCATCAGCATTAACTTCCAGTATTTTTTCATAATCATAATCTTTTAATAGGGTGACTATTTGAATTTAATGTCATGTCTCCACTCCAAAGTACCTTTGGCGGTCATATCATAATGATTGGAAGTACAGTCCTTCAAAAGGTTGCCTTCACCTTCATCCAGTCTCCAGTAACCTATCAGGTCAGGGCTGGCGGGATTTACTCCCAAGTACATATTGGCTTTAATCTGAGTCTGGCTGACAGCCTTTTTCCACAAGCGCAACTGTGCCATCATACAGTTGTCTCTAAACCAAGTGCCACTGGTAATGATGTGCATGCCATCAATATTGGCCAGACCACCTTTGGTCTGTAACGTCACATCCTTCTCACCATTAATATAGATGGTAACCAAGCCAGTTGCATCGTAAGTTATCGCCAAATGATACCATTTGTTTTTCTCGAATAAAGTAACCGTATTCACCTGGGAACCCATGGTCTTAATCTGCAACGAGTTGTAAGGAATAGAAGCGTCTCCAAAACGAATATAGATTTCAGTACCATTGCCTCCGGAATTAATAATAGCCTGATTATTAATTTGGAAACCGTCCATCCATACCCAAGTCTCAATAGACCATTCGGGAAGAGAGAGGCCAAACGGCGTACTGGTGCCTGCCACATTCGATGTATTCATGAAAGGCGCCGACTGGATTAACGCTTTGTCCAGCAAAATGATATAATGGTCGGATTCGCCAATGGTAGAAACCGCTCCTTCCGCCACTTTCATACGTACAGGAACAGCATATAACTCACCGTTATCATTAGGAAAGTTTTTAATCGTAAAAGTAGTAGCTTCGGCCACTGTTTCGCCTGCCTTTATTTCAAAGTTCTTGTTATAAGACAAGAATTTTTCCGGCAGCACTTCATAAGTAGTGAAATGCTTCTCATTATATTCCGTCAAGATAGCAGGGTCTATTTCGATAGTACCGGTCACGTTTTCCCCGACAGCCTGTCCCAAACGGGCGGTTATCGAAGTAGTCGTCACCTCTCCATCCACCGTCAGCTTCGTATTGTTGGAGGCAGACAGTGAAGGTTCTTCCAAATAAATAGCGTTGTCTATCACATTATACTCTGCATTATCGCATGCCGTAAGGAATGCCAATGATGCGGTACAAGCTATAATATAGTATCTTAGTTTTTTCATAATGCACATTCGTTTAATTATTTTTTTACAGCTGGATTCATGATACCAATTGCCTCACGCAAATATTTATAGTCCACAGGAGTCGTAGGATAGTCATACTCCATGTGATAAGTTCCGACGCCGCCCTTGCGAACCGGCTTGTCATTTACCATCGGGCTCCAACGGGCCATACCTGCCAAAGACTTCATCACATTGCCATAACGGTCTTTATAATGCTCATAACCACCGGTCTGAGCTAAAGATTCGAAATTTTCGGTTACTATATACATCTTGGCAACTTGCTCAGGCGTTAACACCCCGTCAAAATTGCGGATGGTACTATTCAAGCGGCTGTCCAAATCGGCGTCTCCCGTGCTGTTATAAGCCTGAACAATGAAATAGTCAAAATAAGGACCGCTTTCCGATACGATACTTTGAGGCTCTCCGTCGATGACCAATAAGCGTCCTGTACCCGACTTGGGGCCGATGCGTTGTCCCAGCGTCTTGATAAAGTGCAACATATAAGCGTCATTTCCCGACAATGGACCACGATGACCATAGTTAGGTTCATAGTCTATGTCAAACCCGTCATAATCATATTTGTCAATGGTATCACAAATGGCATTGGCATATTTCTCAATAGCGGCCAAGTTGGCGGGATTATCGGGAGCCGCACTTGAACTGTCCCATCCCCAATACTCCTCGGCGGTCTGACCTTGAGGAGTCAGCTGGTCTCCGATATTCTGAATAATGAAACACACCAAAGCACGGGTACCTTTCAATTCCTTCACCTTTCTTTTATCAGCCATGCGGGCCTCATCCAAATTACGCCAGTTTCCCCAAATAGAAACAAAGTCCACACTATCGGGCAATCCCATCATGCTATTCACCATCGAAGCGCCCAGTCCGGTCCAATTGCCAAACCAGCCAAAAGCTACCTGATGGTCAGTCTGCTTATAGTTACGCAAGTTGGCATAGTAGTCCGCTCCGGGATATTCAAAATAATCCTCACTTTCCGTTTCTGTCCAGTCACTGCATCCCCAGAATGTACTAAAAAGCAGACTGAGCAATACGGCATATATATAGTTTGTTTTCATAGGTTTATCACTTATTTTAAGTATTTATACATCAATTCTTCTTCGCCCACCATAAATCAGTGGCACCTGTATCACTGCCTCCCAACATAGAAACGGCAGCTTTCACATTTTCCGAATTCGCCTGTTTTTCCTTCAGCGGGAAAGGCAGACGTCGCTGCTGCCTGCTGGTAGAAATCACTCCGTTGCTTAAATTATCGACTACGGGGAATATTTCAGGATATCCGGTACGTCTGTAGTCAGACCAAGCCTCAAAGCCTAACGGGAAATTAGCGATCCATTTCTGAGTGATGATGCGTTCCAGCTTCTCTTCGAATGGCGCACTTTCCTCCCAAGCTACGGTAATCTCTGTTTGAACTTGATAGCTTAGTCTAGAAGACTCTACGGGTGAAGTATAGTCTTCAGGTGTAGAAGTATTGTCCGACAAGTATTTACCTACGCCCGACACACCCCGTTCCGTAAAGGACAAAGTGACGCCTTGTTCGTAAAGTTCCTGCGCCGTTCCACCCATGTTCCATCCTCTTAATGCACCTTCCGCACGTAAGAAAGCGGTTTCCGAACTAAAGAACATCGGCATACTTTCACCCTGGGAAAAATTAGGCTTTGAGAAAGGAGCGCCTATAGCACTGGTCATTCCCTTGACACCTGAACGGAGTCCTACAAACGTGGCTTCTCCATCGATAGTAGCCGGTGTAAAATAAGCTGCCATACGCGGGTCGTTATAGCCATTCATATAACTGGTCAGTGTAGCGTTCGCCCTGATTTCCCCCCAGCTATTGGCAACCAGCCAGAACGGATTAGGCTCGACTCCTACGGCAACCATCGCGTTGTATTCGGGAGAGTCAATCAAGCCTCCAGCGTCACTCACGGCTTCTTCCGCCATTTTGCGTGCCAATGCTTCGTCCGCATTCACGATACGAAGAGCCAGACGGAGTTTCAAGGAGTTGGCAAAGCGAAGCCATTTAGCATAATCTCCGCCATACACCACATCATTGGCACCCAAAGGTTTCAAACTAGATTCCGACAAATAATCTCTTAATGCGGCAATGGCAAAATTCAAGTCATCGAACATATTTTGGTACAACTCCGGTTCACAGTCATAAGGAACCTGAGAGTTCTCCTGTGTCATCTTACTGAAAGGAATCGGTCCGTAGCACAAAGCCACGCGCTGCATCGCATTGACACGAAGCAACTTAGCCATTGCAAAATAATGTCCCTTCCCACCTGTCGCATCCAACACCTTATAGTAGTTGGGATAGAATTTTTCAAACGGTGTGTTGAAAGGAATTTGATTCCACCCGTCTGTCTGGTTATAAGTATTAAAGTTAGACCCTCCCCACGAAGTGGACATCGTCAGATAACCACCATAAGGGCCGGCCACCATCTGGTCTATCATCTGGTTGTCGTTTTGCTGCACATTGATGCCTGTCGTTATCATTTGTGTAAACAACAAAGGAGGATCCAATTTATGCGGTTCATAAGGATTGGTATTATACTCTTCAAAATTGCCTATACATCCTGTAAATACAGGAAGCAGCGCTGTAGCCAAAGCAATATGTAACAATTTCTTTTTCATAATTCAGGAGTTTTTAGAATTGGAACTTAACGTTAAAACCAAGGTTACGAGTACTTGGTGTCATAAAATAGTCAACTCCTTGATAGAAGTTACTAGAAGTAGAGGCTGTTAATTCCGGATCAAACGGAGCTTTACAATATATCATCCAAAGATTTTTTGCCACAAAACCGGCGGTAATACCGACTTTGTTATTGAACCATTTTTTAGGGAAAGCGTAGCTGAAGCTTAGTTCAGACAAACGGACATTGGTCGCGCTATACGTGTAGTACTGACCCAGACCTCCATTAGATCCACCAATCGTCTGATAATACTCCTTAGCATCCACATAGCCGTTATTAATCCATACGCCACCGGCATCCCGAGCATCCGCAGAAGCCTTTGAAACACCATAGTAATCGAGCACTCCCTGTGTATTCGACACTACCAAACCACCTAGGCGCGCTGTCAGCATCATTCCTAAATTGAAACCTTTATAAGAAAAGCTATTATACCATCCCATATTGGCTTTAGGAGCCATATCACCAATCTTCTTGGGGCTGTCATAAGTCGTCACAGCCAACTTGCCCGACTGAGAGTCAACCCATATAGATCCGTTGCCATCTCTCTTCAGTTCCTTTTCCACATAGAGGTCACTCATGCTTCCTCCTTTACGCAAAATGACACGCGGTCCGTACCCGTCGGCACCCAAAGTGGCGACACGCAATTCAGGCATTTCAATGACCTCACCTGTATTCTGATTTATTTCACCATCGGCCAAACTAATAACCTTGCTGCGGTTCAATGTGAATGTATAGGTGCTATTCCATGTAAAATCACCCCATTGATGACCATATCCTAAAGCCATTTCGATACCATGATTTTCAATATTACCAGTCTGAACATAACTTTTAGAGAAACCGCTTGATGAAGGTTCATCTACAGAGAAGGTCTGATTATACGTATTAGAATGGTAATAAGTGAAATCCAGACTCAAGTCACGCCAGAATTTCAAATTCAACCCGATTTCCCACGAACGGGTATCTTCCGGCTTCAAATTCTTTGCCGGACGCGTAGTTGAAGTGGCCCATTGATGAGATTGTTCATTAAAGGCAAATCCCGGATTAGACAGATAACGCTCAAAAGAAGAAGCTACCTTACTGTAAGAACCTCGCACCTTCGCATAAGACATAAATTCGGGTAATTTAAACATTTCGGATAAAACGACAGACAAGCCGACCGAAGGATAGAAGAAGGAAGGAGTATCTGTATAAGCCAACATGGATTCCCAGTCGTTACGGCCTGTCAAGGTCAAATACACCTGGCTTTTCCAACCGACCTCCAGATTGGCGAAAATGCTCTGAGACTGGTCATGGTAACCAAACTGCTTCGGCTTGAAATTAGAAGAATAGTTCAAGTTACGAACCGTAAAGAAGTTAGGAATACCGGCCAAATCGCCTTCTCCTCCCATCTGTTCATAGACCAAATCCTTAATAGAGGCACCTATATTGGCATTAATAGAGAAATCCTTGATGCGCTTGTCGATATTCACCATCACATCCGCATAGATATTGCGATCCGTACGTGTCATATCAGAGTAAAATCCATTAGCGCCGGCAAAAGTCCCCAAAGTAGAGGCATAGCGCTTTTGCTGCATACGATAATCCGAGTTGTCAACCTTAACACGACCGACTACATTCACCCAATCGGCAATCTTATAAGTTAAGCCTCCACTAATCATATAACGATTCTTTTTCGTAGTCCGATTCATGCGATTGGCAATCCAGTAAGGATTCTGAAGACTCATTCCCTGAGCATCGTACGGCCAATATTGCACCATCAGGTCACGCCCTACGCTGTAACGCTCATACAGCTGGATTTCATCAAAATTATCATTACGGGGGAATAAGTACAATGCCGGTATCGGATTGAAATATTCACCCTGAGACGTCATATTCTTGTCGTTTTGAATGATATAATTGGCACTTAAGTCAAGGGTCAACTTATCATTTAGGAAATTAGCCGTATTACGGATGGAAAAATTATAACGGCTATATGAATTATTGGGAATAATACCTGTTGAATGAGTTGTTGACGCAGAAGCATACGTCTGATTTTTCTTTGTTCCTGTTGAGAATGAAATCGTATTGATGACATTCGAACCCGTATTGAAGAACTTCTTAGGATCATAACGCTTGGTTGTTGTTCCGCCCCAGCTTTCAAACGCACCTTCCATATTTCCGTATCTGTTCTGCATTTCAGGCATCATATATACATCTGAAAAGGTTGTATTGTTAGTAACGGTAAGCGATGTACGCTCTACATTGCCTTTCTTTGTATTAATCAAGACTACCCCGTTGGCAGCAGCATTACCATAAAGAGCTGCCGCAGAAGGTCCGGTCAGCATATTGATGCTCTCAATATCGTCCGGGTTTAAATCGGCAACCCCGTCCGAGCCGGCCTGAGTAGAATAGCGGCTATCGCTGGCTCCTCCCGCATTTGCATTAAACATGGGGATACCGTCAATTACATACAATGCGTTGTTATCCTTGGTAATAGACTTGGATCCGCGCATAATAACACGGGCGGCACCACCGGCACCGGTTGATGAGCTGTTAATCGTCACACCGGCAACTTTACCTACCAAAGCGCTCATAAAGTTAGCTTCCTTCACCGTATTGAACGCGTCATTTTTCACTTGCTGCACATTATAGCTCAATGCTTTCTGCTCGCGCTTGATACCCAATGCGGTGACTACCACTTCATCCAGCACTTTGGTATCTTCTTTCAAAACGATTTTTAAAGGTTGATTATTGGTTATCGTAACGGATTGCGTAGCATAACCGATATAGGATATTTCCAATATGTCACCTTTCTGAGCCGACAATGAGAAATTTCCATCAAAATCCGTGATGGTTCCATTAGTCGTACCTTTTACCAATACGCTTACTCCAATCAATGGCTCGCCTGCCGCATCAGTAACATTACCTTTGATGGTCACACTCTGTTGAAGAGACTTATTTAGAAGAAGATTTTCAGAATCAGCGACATGACTCTTCTCTCCTGCAAATGAATGGCAAGGGATAGCCAACAAAAGAAGTAGCATGTACTGAAACTTGTGTTTCATGATCTTTTTCATTTTGTTCTGTTTTAGGGTTAAATATAAATTCAGGTTAATCAAATCGAATATTGGCAGATATGACTGCCGAAGCATATACAGAATACGCTTTTATTAGGTTACACTTCATTCTTCATATTTACTATTGTTTTAAGGTTAACTTTCTATTTTCACGTATGCCTTCCACACATCAGGCATAGGTTTAATGGTGCAAATATATATATATTTAAATATATCCCGACTGTTTTTACAAAAAAAAGTATTAGTTCTAATCATATATTAAATCTAAGCCACTACAGCACAATGGATTTTCACAAAAAAACAAATACACCCACTCGTTTATTAAAATAGCAACAAGCAGATGGGGAGTTAATAAGAGAAACCATTATAACTAATCAACTGGAAACCTCAAGCTATGCATATACTCCTTGAGGAGAAAAAGAGTGAATTTCGAAGAAAGTATTGGCACATTCGTATGGCACAGAATTACATTACTGACACACCGGTTTTATGCGTACGTATGCGTGAGCCTACACATACATAAACGTAAGCCTACACTGACGTACGTGCAGGGCTGTACATACGTCAGTGTAGGCTTACGCATACGGCAGCAAAATCACTACTCTAACACCAGCATGAAGCTCACCGCCTGCCCGCCGCCTTTTGCCATGCCTACAGACAAGGTGTCGGCTGCCGTCACTTCTTTCTCACTGATCTGATACGAAGTAGGATTCGTTTTCCAGTCGGCATCTTCTCCATCAGCATAAATCACGGCATGGTATTTTTTATCTTTCTCCAGGAAATCCAATGGAATGGTGAGTGTACGCGACTCTTCATTCGTAGTGGCTCCCAGGAAATATTTATCTTTCGCTTTCCGCACCACAGCTACAAACTCTCCCGGTTCGCCCTGCAAGGCTTCGGACCAGTCACAGTCCGCATCAAAATCCCGGAAGAACTGGAAGGCAGGATGCCCTTCATAGTTCTCAATCATATCCGAGGCCATCTGCAACGGAGAATAAATGACAACCCAATTGGCTATCTGCTTTGCCAAGGTGGTATTCACACGGCTGTTTCCTTTATCCAAGTCATTCCACTTCTTGCGGCGTGGGGAATTGCGTGTCTTTTCATAAAGAATATCAAAAGTACCCGGTGTATAATCCATCGGACCGCCCAGCAAGCGGGTAAACGGCAATAACTCATGATGCTCGGGGGGATTACCTTCACTCCATCCGTTCCACTCCATGCCGCGGGCGCCTTCGCGCGTCATCATATTGGGGTAAGTACGACGAATTCCTGTATCTTTGATAGGTTCGTGGGCATTAACGGTTGTATGATAACCGGCGGCAGTCTGCACCACCTTGCGGTAATGGCGTACATTGAACTGTCCATGATGGCTGTGACCGCCCGGCAGTCCTCCGGCATAACCGGTCTTCACGCTGTGCACTCCCAGGTCTGCATACCATTTGTAAGCATTGTCCAGCTGGCGTTCGTAATTAAAGATATTGCCACCCGTTTCGTGGTGACCGATTATTTCAATCCCTTTCTCCTTGGCATAACGTGCCACCTCTGCCATATCGAAATCGGCATAAGGCTTGGTATAGTCAAAAGTCTGCATACCGCCCCAACTTTCCCAGCCTTCATTCCAGCCCTCGAACATCACCGCTTCTATGTTATTGGCAGCAGCAAAATCTATATATCGTTTGGCATTAGCGGTGGTAGCGCCGTGGCGTTCATCCATCGTCCACGTTTCAACCCCCAGATGCATTCCCCACCAGATACCTACGTATTTCATAGGACGTATCCAGCTCAAATCACCCTCCAGCGCACAAGGTTCATTCAGATTCAGTATCAGGCCGGAGTTTATCAGACCTACCGCTTTGGGAGCTATCTGGATACTGCGCCACGGAGTAACGAAAGTTCCTCCGGCAAAACGGGCTTTTACCCCATCGGGCCAGGAGGCCAGTTCCGATTTGAAGTGACAACCTTCGGTATGCTTCAAAGTCATTTCGGGGAAATCGGTCAAAGCCGCTTCGTGAATACTGGCATATACCCCGTTATCTGTTTTGAAAGTCATCGGGGTGTTGGCATTATCCACCTTGCTGACGGGCAGGGTACGATACAGCAACTCGTAGGTTTCAAAACTGGCGGGAATAGACCATGACTTGCCATCCTGCGCCAGATTGAATGAAGTGAGCTCGTCCATCACGAACACACTGTCCACTTGGGGTACTTGATATTCATAACGAAAGCCCAGACCGTCGTCGAACACGCGGAAACGGAGGGTCAGCCGTGTATTCGCCGGATCTTTCAGGCGCACAGCCATCTCGTTATAATGGTTCCGGATAGATTTATTCTCCCCCCAAGGCTGGGTCCAGGTTTCATCCTTTGTGGTAAACTCAGTATTTTCTATCTGAAAATCTTTGGAGAGATTGAGCCCGTCACGGCCTTCAAAGCCCATAACAGAAGGAGTGATGAACGGTTTTCCTCCTACAGAAACTCCATAGGTCATCGCTCCTGCCTCATTCAGGTTGAATACTAATTTTATATTGCCATCCGGCGATGTTAATTCCGTGGGCCGGGAACATCCGCAAAACACAACTAACAAAAATAATACATAGTAACTGTATGTCTTCATACTATTAAATTGGATTAATGATACAAATATAGAACAATTAAGTAAGGTATCACACTTATCGAAGGAGGAAAATTATTTTAAATGGGAGAAGATTACATATAATGAGAAGTATCAACAGAATAAAATAACAAACGCCGATAAAGCCCTTTTAAAGACTCTACCGGCGTAAGTTCACCTATTTAAAAAATCAGAATTCCAAGTCAGCCAACTGAGGATTATGGTCGGAAAGTAAAGCTTCCGGTACTTCAGCCGGTATTTCACAACTCTTCACCAGAACTTGCGGAGTGACAAAGATGAAATCAATCTTTTCACAATCCTCGGCCGGGATACGGGCAAAATCATGAAAAGTATAATCAACGCCGGTCACACGGGCAGCCGTCTTATAAGCATCCTTCATCACAAACTCGTTGGTGGTGATTGTTTCGTATGCATCGCTCGCATCGGTCACATTAAAGTCGCCCGTAACCACTGCGGGACGTTCGCCTACGATCTCTTTTATCTTACGGATAATGAGCAATGCGCTTTGACGGCGGGCCTCTTCACCCACATGGTCAAAATGAGTATTGACAGCCATGAATATCTTTCCGGTAGCCTTGTCCTTAAATTTTGCCCAAGTGGCGATACGGACACAAACCGCATCCCATCCCATCATTCCTACGCTATCGGGATTTTCGGCCAACCAGAAAGTATTGGAGTCCAACACCTCATATTTGTCCTTACGATAGAAAAGCGGCGCATATTCACCTGCTGTCTTCCCGTCATCACGTCCCACACCGATACCATCGTATTCGGGCAAGCCTGCGCGAAGATCCTGAAACTGGTTATGCAAGACTTCCTGCATACCGACAATATCCAGCTCATGGTCCTTAATAAACTGGCACACACGGTCTTTCCGATATTGCCAATTGTTCAAACTGTCCTGCGGATTGTCGTAACGGATATTAAAAGTAGCCCAACGAACGTCGGTCTTCTTCTCTTCCGCACAGCCGCCCAATAACAGGACGGCTGCCAATAAAAATAGAATTTGCTTCATTTTGTTTCTTTTTATGTTCCCTAGGATACAAAGATAGCAATTTCTAGCGGAAATTATTCGGAGTATGCCACTGACCTCTATCATTCATCGTATCGGCCACATCCCACCATACACGGCTACCCTGATTCACATTGCCCGGTTTATTGGGGTTACGGGACTCGCTGTTAGGATAGTTGATGCGTTTGATAAGCTTGCCGGACGCCACTTCTCCATTGGAATTGTTTCCATTGACCGGAGCCAGCAGATAACGCGGATAGTCGGTACGGCGCACTTCCGCCCATCCCTCATTTCCATTCGGGAAAACGGCAATCCACTTCTGAGTAATAATCTGTTCCAACTGTTCTTCCTTGCTACCACCGGTAAATGCTTTTACGCCATCCAGATGACTGATGTATTCATTGGCCTTGTCCGCATCAATTTCATAATAATCCATAGATGCCTTGATACCTTTCAAATAAAGGGCTTCGGCTGTTTCATCCACCAATGACGGCCAGCGCAATGCCGCTTCCGCTTTCAGGAACAAGCTTTCAGCATAACCCATCCAGACAATTTCACGAGCCAGATTCCACCAATAATCCTTGTTCATGGCATCAGATGACAGAATACAGCGGTTGGCAGAATATCTGTTCAGATAAGAACCGCCTACATTGGTTTCTCCATTCATCACTCCGTTGAAATCTCTCTTCAGATTCTCTGTAGGAAGCGGACTGGTAGTCAACGAATCAAACGGAGTAGGACGGAACCATAAAACTTCACAACGAGGGTCGAGATAACAGTTCTCAGAACTCTCATTGAAAGTAACGGCATCGGCTGCCGCACCTTCTTTCAAAGCCTGATTCTTATAAGCCCGTTCCATTTCTTTCGACAATACAGCATTGCCGGTCCAACTGAACAACAACGCGTAGATATTTTCATTACCGCCGGCGATATACTGACGTTTCGGAGTCTGCTTCATATTGTCATCCTGACTTTGCATCAAACCGGCAGGGTCTGTCAAAGCCGCCTTTGCCTGAGTCTGGGCCAAAGCCGGGTCTACATTGGATACACGCAAAGCAAGGCGCAAACGCAGTGTATTGGCAAAACGACGCCATTTGTCCACATCACCCCCATAACATTTGTCATTGTCACCTAAATCATACTGACTGACAGCAGGAAGATTTTCCTGATGCAACTCTGTTATTGCCTGATCCAACAGCTGGAAAAGGATATTATAAACTTCCTTTTGAGGTGTATAGGTCACATTTTCTTCCGGTGGCATGGCTCCCTTCACATAGTAGGCTACAGGAATATCTCCGTAAGTGTCCGTCTGCATGGACAACAAGAAAGCATAATAAATACGGGTGATATAGAATGCCGTATGGTAATAATCCTTATTGCAGAAATAGAATGTCTTGACCAATTGGCTGTATTCCGAAGTGCTGCGGTCATCATAGAAATGCTTCCAGCGGCTGGCCGACCATCCATCCGTATAAGAATAGGTAGGTGCCTGATTCACAAAGCCGCTGACATTGTTTCCCCAATAACCGGCATAGATATCATGAGTCAGATTGGTTGTTGTCTGATAATCATTGTAAGGACCTTCGTAGGTGAAATTGGCAAAAATACTTCCGATAGCACCTTCCATCCCTTTCAAACTTGCCATGGCATGTTCCGTCAAAGTATAATCAATATCTATACCGTCGGCCGATACATTCTCCACAGTCGGGTCGTAAATCGGTGCGTAAGGATTTGTATTCAATTCCTCAAAATCATGGCATCCGGCCAAAGCCAGCAACGAACATAAGGCTACGGATTTATATAATTTGATTTTCATAATCAGTTTTTCCTTTTAATTAATTAGAAACCTAAGTTGATAGAAATACCGAAAGTACGTGTAAACGGCAACGATGCATAGTCAATGGCTTGTGAGAACATCGTAGTGTCATAGCCACCTTCGGGGCTTGTACCCGGTGTGTGCTTCATCAGATAGCACAAGTTACGTGCAACAAATGAAACATTCAGCGAGTTGACAGGAGTCTTCTTCAGCATAGATGAGGGGAATGAATAGCCGATTGACAATTCTTTCAGCTTAATGAAAGAAGCATCGTAGATGAAATCCTCAGCCTGCAATGCACCATAGTATTCTGAAGCGGACACCTGTTTTGTATTCACCTCGCCTGACTCTGTCACACCGGGGAATACCATCATATAGTTGTTTTCCTCACCACGGTTCAAGGTACGTTTAGCCAAACCGTTTCCGGTAGCCAGCATCTCGGAATAAGAGAAGATATCACCACCGAATTTCATATCAAACAGTGCGGACAGTGTAATCCCCTTATAAGTAAAGGTAGGAGATACAGACATGGTCAGCTTTGGCTGGATATTACCGATAGGTTTGTTCACATATTCGGACTCATTGGTCACAGTCATGGGCAACCCATTTTCATTTACGATAATATCACCGTTTTCATTGCGCTTATAAAGCGATGTAGCATAAATCTCGCCTAATTTGTGTCCGGCGCGTGTACCTACTTTTACAGGGAAGTTTCCGTCACCGTTAAAGAACATATAGTTCACATTTTCTTCCGGAGCCAGTTCTTTCACCTTCGATACGTTGTGAGCCATATTCACATTCAAGTCAAAAGCAAAATCCTTTGTTTCTACCAGAGTGGAATACAACATCAGTTCCACGCCTTGATTGGTTACCATACCTGCATTTACCCATTGTCCGCCACTCCAGGGAGCTGCTGCGGGTACTTTCATAATCTGGTTCTTTGTCTTGCTGTAATAATAAGTAAAATCAAATCCCAGGCGATTGTTCAAGAACTTCATATCCAGACCCGCTTCGTAAGAAGTCGCGATTTCAGGCTTCAACTGGTCGTTCATCTTCACATTGTCTTTGGTCGGGGTCAATACACCATTATCGAATTTGAAAGAGTAGGTATTGTATAACTGATAAGGGCTTGTATCCTTACCTACCTGTGCGGCAGACAGACGTGCCTTGGCAAATGTCACCCAGCTTGGCAACGGTTTGTCGATAGAGCGCAAGAAGTCCGACACTACGAAACTGAGGTTGGCAGACGGATAGAAGAAAGAATTGTTACCTGACGGAAGAGTGGATGACCAGTCGTTACGGGCTGTCAAATCCAAAGACAGATATTCCTTCCACGCCATCTGTACAGAGCCGAACACCGAGTTCATGGCACGCTTGTAGCCATCCTCACTACCGGTTCTCAACAAATTGGCCGCATTCAGCATCCAGTTACCTTTGTCCACCATATTACCTACGCCCACGCCCAAAGTTTCCGAACGCTGGTACATAAAGTTACCACCGACATTGAAGCCCAGACGGAAGTTATCAGTCAACTGACGGTCACCCATCAAAATGACTTCAGCATTTGACTCGAAGAAGTTTTCTTCACTACGGTCCATTGAATCATTCGTAATCATGGAAGTATTGGCTTCTCCATTGATACCATCCCCCGCATTGGTGCTTTGCACTCTGGTACGGTAGTAGTCAAAAGCGTATTTGGCAGATAGATGCAGCCAATCAGTGAAATTGATTTTCATGCTATAATATCCGAAAGCACGCCAACGTTCATCCGAATTCTGACGCTGATGCAATACATAATAAGGATTACGGATACTGGCAGTAGGCCCTGTCCAATTCACATGCGCATGAGTTTCATCAGAATATTGTTTCAAGTCATCCAGACGGACGTTGTTAGGGATTCTCATCAACTGGGAAATAGCACCGTAATCTCCATACAGTGGACGGTTATCGGCTTTTGTACGTGAAAGAGAAATTTTTCCGTCCATAGACACCCATTTGTTCAATTCCGTTCCTGCATTCAGATCGGCATTCACACGGCTCAAACTTTCAGTGGGGAATACACCGTCATTGTCGGAGTATCCGAAAGAAGTACGGAAATGTGATTTCTCTGTACCGTTGCTGATAGATACGTTATGCGTATGTGAAAAACCGGTATCAAAATAATCTTTCAACTTATCCCCATAGTTAGAGTAAGCGTACGTTTCTCCGTTCCAAGCCTCTTTCATGCTTCCATCCAATACCGGGCCCCAGCTTCCGCTATCCGTTTTGTCATACACCGCAGTCTTGGCATCTTTTGTATCAATATGTCCTTGTCCGTAACGGCGTTGCATATCCAATGTCTCGCCGATAGCTGTCCAAGTGAAATTACCACTATAACGGATTCCGAAACCATCCTTCTTACTGCCTTTCTTTGTCGTAATCAAGATAACGCCATTACCTGCACGTGAACCGTAAAGAGCAGCCGCATTCGGACCCTTCAAAACAGAAATACTCTCGATATCATCCGGATTAATGTCCATGGAAGCGCTACCACGGTCCACACCATCATAGCGGGATGCGCTTGAAGTGCTAGTGTCGCTGAAAGGAACGCCATCCACAATCCACAACGGCTGGTTGTTATCGGTAAGAGAAGAGTTACCACGAATGGTGATTTTCGTAGAACCACCTAAACCGGTAGCCGAGGTATTCATCTGAAGACCTGCCACCTTGCCCTGCAAGGCACTGGTTACCGAGGGGTCACCTGTCTTGTTCAGTTCATCACTCTTCAGTTCCTGAACCGCATAACCCAACATTTTCTTCTCACGTTTGATCCCCAAAGCGGTTACCACCACTTCGCCAATCTGCTGTGTATCTTCCTGCATGGTTACATTCAGTACATCCTTGCCATCGGGCTTCAATGTTTCCGAACGGTAACCAATGTATGAGAACACAATCTCACCATTTCCGGGAACGGACAAAGAATAGTTACCTTCAAAGTCTGTAATCGTACCGGCTGTGGGATTTCCTTTCACTTGTACGTTTACACCAATCAAGGCTTCGCCTGTCGCATCAACCACTGTTCCGGTCACTGTATGTTCCTGTCCTGTCTGTTGAGGTGTCTGAGGCTCTCCGGATGCTGAAAGATAGACAATGTTATCCTCTATCTTATACGTAATTCCTTTGCCTTGCAAAGCCGCATCAAGTACAGACTGTAATGAACCGTTCTTCACATCAATGGCATTCACCGGCATTTCAGCCAGCTTGTCATCATAGAAAAACTGATAGTTAGACTGTGATTTAATGTTCTTGATCACTGCTCCAAGCGTTGTCTTGGGAGTTGAAAGAACGATTTGCGCGCGGGTCCATTGTATGGGTGCAGCCACAAACAAAAGAATCAAAAGCGCCCTGAGTAATTTGGGCTTTCTCATTAATTGATTGCCTTTCATAATTTATAAATTCGTTAACACTGACTTGTTTTTCTCCAGTGAAGGGGTTCTCATTCCCCTTTCGAGAATAAAAACAGGCAGCTAAAAGAAAACACTTACTCAATCTTGTTCTTTTTTCTAAATTTTCCAGAAAAAAGCAGAGGAAAGGCAAAAGTAGTAATATCATCGGACTTTGACGTATAGAAGAAATACTTAAAAAGAAAAAGGGGATGTACTCTTGCAATGCTGCCAAAAGAGAACATCCCCCTCCAACCTCTCTTTACAAGAGAGAAGTGCATGGTGAAACTTTTATTTTACTTTTTCGTCTTTTGAAAATGAATAAGGCAAATCACTTTCTTGTGTTCCACGCTGCATATTCGGACGGTCGGTCATCTTGAAGTCAATAGTACCGCCTTGTAACAATTCGTTATGCTTCAAATAATTCTTGGTATAAACAGTACCGTTTACACGCATTTCATCTACATATCGGTTGGTATCGCTGTTATCCGATGCGGTTATTACCAAGTTCTTTCCGTTTTCAAAATGAAGTGTCGCCTTCTTGAACAACGGAGCACCCAGAATATACTCATCCGTACCGGGACATACCGGATAGAACCCTAATGCGGAGAATACATACCATGCCGAAGTCTGACCATTGTCTTCATCACCGCAATATCCGTCTGGACCGGCTGTATACATACGGTTCATCACCTCACGCAACCAATATTGCGCTTTCCAAGGCTGGCCTGCATAGTCATACAGATAAATCATGTGCTGGATGGGCTGGTTTCCATGTGCATAGTTACCCATGTTCATGACTGTCATTTCACGAATCTCATGAATTACCTGTCCGTAATAGCTATCATCAAAGATGGGGGGAACCGAAAAGACAGAATCAAGCATGGTAACGAACATTTCCTTACCTCCCATCAAATCAATCAATCCCTGAGGGTCATGGAATACAGACCAGGAATAATGCCAGCTGTTTCCTTCCGTAAAGTCACCTCCCCATTTCAACGGCGAGAATTCAGGAGCGAACTTGCCGTCCTTCTGCTTGCCACGCATCAATTTACTTTCCGAATCAAACAGGTTCTTATAGTTCATGGCACGTTTGGCAAAAAGTGCGATTTCCTTCTTCGGACGCTTCAACTCTTTCGCCAGCTGATAAATACACCAGTCATCGTATGCATATTCCAATGTACGGGCTGCATTCTCATGAATCTTCACATCACAAGGCACATAGCCCAGCTTGTTATAATATTCATATCCCAGACGTCCGGTAGAAGAAACTTCAGGATGTACTGCTTCCGTTCCATGAATCAGTCCTTTGTATAATGTTTCCACATCTTCCACACGTACTCCTTTCAGATAAGCATCGACCAAGATAGAAGCTGAATTATTGCCGACCATGCAACCACGATGACCGGGGCTGGCCCATTCGGGGAAGAAACCGCTTTCCTTATAAGTATTAACCAAACCTTCCTGTATTTCCTTATTTACCGAAGGATACATCAGGTTCAAGAAAGGGAACAAGCAACGGAATGTATCCCAGAAACCTGTATCCGTATACATATATCCCGGCAGCGTTTCGCCATTGTAAGGACTGTAATGAACAGGTTGTCCGTTGGCATCCAGTTCATAGAATTTACGCGGAAACAACAAGGAACGGTACAAGCAGGAATAGAAAGTGCGGTATTGATCCAATGTTCCACCTTCCACCTCTACTTTACCTAAGGCCTCATTCCAAGCCTCTTTACCTTTCTGTACCAATACTTCAAAACTGTCACCACCCAATTCCTTCAGGTTCCGAATTGCTTGTTCAGGACTGATGAATGAAGAGGCCACACGGGCATGAACTACTTCACCTTTCTTTGTCTTGAAACCGATAACGGCTCCGGTATGGAAATCAGTCTGCTCCAGTTTACCTTCTTTCAAGGTTACAGGAACACTGCCATCCGGTTTTTCAGGCTGTACATCATTAGAGAACGTAGCCTCATAAGTAAACGGCTTATCAAACTCAATAACGAAATAATTCTTGAAGTTGGCAGGAACACCACCACTGTTACGGGTAGTATAGCCCACGATTTTGTTTTCTCCGGGAATCACCTTGACAGACGAACCACGATCAAAAGCATCCACCACTACATATGAATCATTCTCAGGAAAAGTGAAACGGAACATTACGGCACGCTCTGTAGGAACCATTTCGGTTACGACATCATGTTCTGCCAAATAAACCTTATAATAATAAGGTTTTGCAATTTCAGCTTTATGAGAGAACCAGCTTGCACGCTTGTCCTCTTCAAATTCCGGTTTTCCTGTTACGGGCATGATGGAAAATTGACCATAGTCATTAATCCACGGACTGGGCTGATGGGTTTGTTTGAAACCACGGATTTTATTAGCCGTATAAACATACTGCCATCCGTCCCCCATCTTTCCTGTCTGGGGAGTCCAGAAATTCATACCCCACGGGCGGGATATGGCAGGATAAGTATTTCCTGTAGAGAGTTCAAAGGAAGACTGTGTACCTACCAACGGACTCACATAGTCTGCATAATCCTTTGCCTGTACAAACAGCGTGACACACAGCGCTACAACTGATAGAAATAGTTTTTTCATGATATTGCTATTTGGGTTAAGTTATACTTTTAATTCTTCACCTGTTTTCCCCATTCCGTCGGTACGGGACTCATGGTAATCTCCATCGTTCCTCCACGTACCAGATCATCATGGGTAAAGAAAGGAACATCCAGCGGTTTTCCGTTCAACAAAACCGACTCAATATACTTATTGGTCTTCGAATTATTGTGGGTACGGATAACGAAAGTCTTGCGGTCGGGTAAATTAATCGTCACCTCCTCAAACAACGGACGTCCGATAGAATAAACCGGCTTACCGGGACATACCTGATAGAAGCCCATGGAATTCAAAATATACCAGGCAGACATCTGACCGCAATCTTCATTACCCGACAAGCCGTCAGGAGCATTGAAATACTGGTTATACAGCACACTGTCAACCAATTCCTGAGTACGCCATGGACGGTTTACATAGTTATACATATGAGTAATGTGATGACTAGGCTCATTGCCATGCGCATACTGGCCTATCAGTCCTGTGATATCAGCAGAGGTAGCCTCCCCTTCCAACTGGGAAGAAACCGTAAACAAGGAGTCCAGCTTTCCTACGAAAGCATCCTCCCCACCCATCAAATTCACCAGTCCCGGGATATCATGCGGAACAAACCAAGTCCATTGCCATGCAGTACCCTCGCAATAATCATCATTACGGTGATTGGAAGAACGGGGATTGAACGGAGTACGCCATTCACCTTTACTATCCAATCCACGCATGAAACGGGTGGCAGGATCAAAATAAAATTCGTAAGCATCTGCAAAACGGGCATACTTCTCCTTGGTTTCAGTATCTCCCAAGCTGTCTGCCAGCACGGAGATACACCAGTCATCATACGCATACTCCAATGCTTTCGCCACCGATTCATTCTCACGGTCACATGGAATATAGCCAAGAGTATTCTTATAATAACGTGCTTTGGGCATAACATATGGAATCAGCCAATCGGGAGCTACAATACCGGTAGTGTCATATTCCGCTGCACGCAGACATGCCTTGTAAGCTTCCTGCACATCAAAATCGCGGTATCCCTTCACATAAGAATCGGTTACCAACGAAGCCGCATGATATCCCACCATAGTCCCGGTATAATTGGACACACAGTCCCATTTCGGAAAGATACCACCTTCCTGATGCTTCTTTATCAATGAACGGATAAACTCCGTATTCAACTGAGGATCGACAATAGTCAGTAACGGATGTAACGCACGGAAAGTATCCCACAAAGAGAAAATGGTATAAACCGGATGTTTCATGTCGGTGGTATGCACTTTCAAATCCATTCCCAAGTAACGCCCGTCTACATCTGTAAACAGATTGGGACTTAGGAAAGCATGATACATAGCCGTATAGAAAATGGCACGCTGGTCTTCATCATTGGTTTTGACTGCAATCTTTGACAAGCATTCATTCCATTTCTTCTTAGCATCGGCACGCACTCCATCAAAATTCCAACCGGGCATCTCAGCCTGGAGGTTCTTATAAGCACCTTCCGCATCAACAGAAGAGATAGAGAACTTAGCCAGCACTTGTTCATCTTTCGCCGTTTCAAAATGCAAAAGCATTTTACATACAGGAATCTGTTTGTCATTTTCCTGAACAGTATCCGTGTACAAGGTATACGTAAAGGGTTTGGAAAATACGGCATAAAAATAAAGATCCTGCCGGTATGCCCAATAGGCACTGCGTTTGCGCCCCCGCAACACAGTATCATTCACTGCCTCCACTTCCATTACCTGATTGATTTGTTGCTGAATATTATAGTCCATATCCAAGATAAATCCAGACTCCTTACTTTCCGGAAAAGTATACCGATGCATTGCCGCACGCTCTGTCGAAGTCAGTTCGGCTTTTACCCCGTATGTATCCAGAAAAACAGAATAATATCCCGGTTCGGCATATTCCTTTTCATGAGAAAAAGCCGATGCGAAAGGACGCTTCTGGCTTTCTGTTCCCAAGAAATCAGTACGCTGCACACCTACAGTCGGCATCAACAGGAAATCTCCGAAATCCGCACACCCTGTACCACTAAGACGTGTATGGGCAAAACCATTGATCGTAGTATCTTCATAATAATATCCGGAACAGGAATCCCAACCGTCAATACGAGTATCCGGCCCCGGCTGTATCATGCCATGAGGAACCATAGCACCCGGATGAGTATGCCCATGGCCTCCTGTACCAATAAAAGGATTGACATAATGGGTGTAATCATTCATTTCATTGCCCTCAGAATCACATGCAGTGAAACACAATAACCCTAGAAGACAGCCGCTTAAGAGCATGTTGATTTTCATAGATCTTTATTTAAAAATTATTTTGTTTCCGATGAGATAAATATATTGTTATCATCTACTTTCTTATAATTGAAAGGAATAGAGTTACGCAAAGAATTCAGCACAGACTCTATATTATCTTTCTTTTTCAGTACACCTGAATAAGTATTAGTACTGTCTACATCCGGTGAAAGGATTATCTTCACTCCATAGAACCGTTCCAATGCTGCCGCAATCTGGAAAATAGATGACTTTTCAAATGGAATCAAGTCATTATGCCAGACTATCTCCATCTTGGGATCGACCTGTTTTACTTGCATCCGCCCTGTTACCCTGTTTAAAACGGCTTTTTGTCCCGGCAACAAAGTAATTCTTCCTTTGTCCGATTTATCTTTTACCTCAACTTCACCCTCTATCAAGGTTGTTTCCGCAAAACTGTTATCCGGACGACATTTTATATTGAAAGAGGTTCCCAAGACCCTGACATCCATTGCCGGGCTTTTTACCATGAAAGGTTTCTCATGATT
The DNA here is from genome assembly GCF_000012825.1 of Phocaeicola vulgatus ATCC 8482. GTDB lineage: Bacteria > Bacteroidota > Bacteroidia > Bacteroidales > Bacteroidaceae > Phocaeicola > Phocaeicola vulgatus. The sequence continues at coordinate 904,812 of NC_009614.1, forward strand.
ACGTGCTACTTCAAAATAAGCTTCTCCATCCAGATATACATGACGTTCCTTTCCTTCAAAAGCACGCGGATATTTTAAAACAGACGACTGGTTCAACCATACTTTTGTCCCGTCAGGCAACAACATCTCACGCACTTGTCCATGAGCAGCCGATGCTACCACCAATTCCTCCGCTTTATTCCGGAACCAATAGGCCAATCCCGCAGCCAGCACCATCACACCCACTATAGCAGCTGCATAACGCAACACACTTCTAAGCTTGAACACCTCTTGTTTCTTCTGATTTTCCTGTTCCAATCTTCTACCCAACCTGCGCTCTGCCCTCACTACCAGATTTTCCTCCTCAAAGGGGAATTTACCTAACTGATAAATCTCCTCCATACGGAACAGCTCTCCGGCATTCTCATCAGATTCTTTCATCCATTCATTGATAAGAACAAAATCCTCCTCCGAGCATCGGTTTTCCAAATACCTGATAATAATATCTTCGTTAAGTTTACTCATCTTTTTCCCTATTCATATAGTAAACAATTCAACTTGTAAAAACACTTAGCAGTTTTGCTGAAAATATAATCAATGACAATAATAAATGGCTGAGACGTTCGCGCAAAAATTTCAAGGCCTTATACATATGTGCCTCTACGGTACGTAAAGAAATGCCAAGAGTATCAGCGATTTCCTTGTTTTTCATATCATGAAGATAGCTCAGTTTAAACACCTCCTTACATTTATCCGGCAATTCATTAATCGCTCCAAAAATTTCCTGACGCAATTCCTGATTCTCTATCTTTTTAATGACTTCGGCATGATCCGGCTGGTAATATTGCAATTTTCGTTCATAGATTTCTATCATTGCCGCACTGTAGTTATTCTCTATAACCTGATGCTTCAATAAATTTATAGCCTTGGTATATACAGAACGATAAAGGAAAGCTAAAATCTGCTCTCCTATGACGACTGAATCTCTCCGCCTCCACAACTCCACAAAAACATCCTGCACTACATCTTCGGCTTCTTCGGTACCAACCAGCCGTGTCGCATAGAACAACAGCTTAGGATAGCATTGACGAAAGACGGCCTTATAGGTGTCATCAAGTTCCTCGTTCATATTATATAATTCACCTTTGTATGAAGGAGAGAGCCAATGTTCCAAATAACGATCCAATCATCCACTGTAGAGGCAAAAAGCTTCCGCTCATCATACAATTTTCAGGCAGATTCAAACCGCCTCTACAGCAAAATGATAATAAATATTACTTTTAACTCACCTCCTGTACAATTACAATTCTTAATAAGTTGAACCAATTATTATCTATCTATACCAAATATTTCCCGGTTCCGGACCCATTTCAAATTCTACAGTAGCACCATCCATTATTTGCCGGTGTGTGATATAGCTCTTATCGTATGGTTGCCCATTTACTTTCACCGACTGGATATAGATATTTTCACGACTTACTCCAGGGGCCAGTACTGTGAACGTTTTTCCATTATCCAGATGCATCTGTATCTCGGGGAACAACGGCGTACCAATCTCATATTCACCACTTACCGGATTGACAGGATAAAATCCCATAGCACTGAATACATACCAGGCAGACATCTGTCCACAATCCTCATTTCCACACAGTCCGGCAGGTGCATTGAAATAAAGGTCATGCATGACTTGCGCCGCATACTTCTGAGTTTTCCAAGGCTGACGTACCTTATTATACAAATAAATCACATGATGGCTAGGCTCATTACCATGAGCATACTGGCCAATCATACCTGTACTGAAAAGAGGCAAATCTGCATTACCAGCCGGGATATAAGTAAACATACTATCCAACTTTTCCGTAAAACGATCCTTACCACCAGTCAAGGCAATTAGCCCCTTAATATCCTGCTGTACAGACCAAAAGTACTGCCAACCGTTACTTTCACAAATATGGGCAGTGTAGTCATCCGGGCTGAAATTAGGTTGGAATACTCCTTTATCATCTATCGGCTGCATGAAGCTTGACGCCGGATTGAACACATTGCGATAATTCTGAGAACGCTTGTAGAATTCGTCCGCTAATTGAGTCCTCCCCATCTTCCGGGCCATTTCGGCTATGCAATAATCATCAAAAGCATATTCTAATGTTTTGGAAAGCGACCAATTTTCCGCATTATATTCATCCTTTATATTATAAGGTATATATCCTAATTTTTTATACAGACCAATGCCGCGATAATCATCCAAGTTAGCAGTAGCCACACAAGCCTCCAATGCCTTCTCTGCATCAAAATCACCAATACCTTTCAAATAAGCATCGACAATAACAGGTACAGCGTGGTAGCCAATCATCATATCCGTTTCACTTCCCCAAAAATTCCATACCGGCAAACGTCCGTTCTGTTCATAAAAAGCGATGAATGATTTCACCATATCATTGACACGCTGAGGTTCCGTATAAGTAAATAACGGATGTGCGGCACGATAAGTATCCCACAATGAAAAAGTTCCATAATTCACCCAACCATCCGTCTGATGAATTTTCTTATCGGGACCATAATAAGCCCCGTCCACATCACTGTAAATAGTCGGGGCAATCATTGTATGATACAATGCTGTATAAAAATTAACCTTATCGTCCTTGTTATCACCTGTTACCTCTATTTTTCCCAACTGACGGTTCCAATTATCTTTAGTTTCAGCCAAATATTTATCGAAATCATTGTGAGGTGCTTCAGCCGCCATGTTTTTAGCAGCACCTTCCATGCTTACTCCCGAAAGAGCAGTACTCAGAACAATCTGCTCTCCTTTTTCCGTATCAAAATTAAAGCGGGCGATATAAGCCGTACCTACACGTTTATCTTTCAAAGCAATGGCAGTAGTATCCATCTCTACCGAGGCAAACGGTTTGGAGAAACGAGTGCGGAAATACACATGCTGGTCTCTTGCCCATCCTTCGGAAAAACGATATCCCTGAATGGTGCATGAGTCAATTATCTCAATATAAGAATCATTGGTAAAGTCCCAATTCATCGCTTTCTTCAGATTCAGAAAGACAGCCGACTCTCCTTCAGGAAACGTATAACGCTGTATACCGCAACGCTCTGTAGCAGTTAACTCCACATTGATATCATAATCTTTCAGCAGCACGCGATAATAACCAGCTGAAGCCTCTTCATCCGCATGAGAGAATTTGGAATAGATACCTAAAGGAGCTTCCGCTTCCTGATAAGGCAAAGTTACAGGCATGAAAGAGATATCATACAAGTCTCCGGCTCCCGTTCCCGACAAATGGGTATGACTGAATCCGGCAATCGTACTGTCCGGATAAAAATAACCGGAAATACGGTCCCATCCGGGCAAACCGTTATCCGGACTAAGTTGTACCATTCCGAAAGGCGCTTGCGCTCCCGGATAAGTATTGCCAGTAAAATCGGTTCCGATAAACGGATTCACCAATTGGGTATAATCGGTTGACGGCTGGGTTTGTTTATTGGACACACAGGCTCCAAATGCCACTAAAGAAATGAATAGCGCGAGAACAGGTGTTTTCATACTTAAGAGGTTTTTCATTATTACTTTGTTACAAAAATACACATTATAATAATATGAACAACCTTATTATAAAAAACACTTAGCTTTAATTCATTATTTTTTCGTATTTAAATAGTAAAGAAGGGATTCTTTCACCTTTTCATCCGAAGTTACAATCAAAAATTCACCGCCTCTTTTATCATACAGAAAGCAATAGGTCTTATAAAGAGCTATACCTGCTATCTCCTCCCAAGGGAATGTCTGTTTCAGTTCCGCCTTATCATATGTCAGCCCTTCCGGAGTTATTTCTACCCAAGTCTGCCCCGCAATACTCCGCTTATAAATCTTATTTAGTCTGACAGGCAGCATAATCAAGATATAAATAAGACACAAGAACCAAATTAGCAGCGGACTGAACAGGCTTTGCTCTTCGGGAACAATATAGTGCCCTGTACACAGTGCAATACAAATATAAATGATGAACAACAAAGAAAAACTGAAATGACGGATGTCCCACAATTTATACAAAGCATACTTTTTCAGGCTGATATTATAATCACAAACCACGACACCTGGTTCCCGTGTCAGTTTGCTTTTCGGTATGCTGAAGATACGCAATATCTGGATTCCCCGTTTCACGCCATACCCGAATAATAAAACCATCACACCAAGATTTATCAAGATCCACCACCACAATGATTCGTTTGCCAAAGCCGGTTGCCCGACAAACACCATTGATGCAAAAGTGATACCCGCCACCAATAACAACATACTACAAATTACAGTTAAAATCCATCCTTTTGTTTTCATAATAACCTTTTTATTTTATTCCATGACGGGAAACAAAGATAAAAGATTATAGCTAGATAACAAATAAAGAGCCGTCGAATTTAAATTATTGTTTGGTTAGGAACTTAGATTTTTTTCGTATGTTTGTCGCAAATATTAATGAAAAACACATTTCTATCTATGAAAAAGAGTGATATTCTGTTCTTTTTGTTTGTAATAGCATTGTTTCTACCCTTTTTTATTAGCGATACCATTTATGAATGGTACAAATCTTTCAATGCAATCCATGGTATGGTCATGAGTTTTGTGAAGTTCGCCATTCTAGCTACTTTGGGAGAAATGCTTGGGCTTCGCATCAGCACAGGAGTGTATCACAACAAGACCTTCGGTATTATCCCACGCATGGTAATCTGGGGGGTACTGGGAGTATTACTAGCTATCGCTGCTAAAAAGAAATAACAATCTTCATGTATAATGAATACCAGCCTTCCCTGCTTTTAGCCCCCTATATTGACAAATACTGGGAATTTAAAGGCAATCCGGACTATGGGATGAAAATCAACATATTGCCGGACGGTTGCACCGATTTTATCTTCACCCTTGGCGAAGTAGCTGACATAGCGGAACAAGAAAGTCTTATAATGCAACCCTACCGTTCTTATTTTGTAGGTCCCATGAGCCGATACTCCACCCTAATAACCTATGCGAAAAGCATCCATATGTTTGGTATCCGTTTTCTGCCTTGCGGTTTATTCCGCTTCATGCAATTACCATTGGAAGAACTTGGGAATCAAAGAATCAGCACTTTTGAGTCAGGAGGTATCTTCAACGACTCGCTAGCAGAAAGATTATGTGAACAACCGTACATACAGGACAAAATCAGACTGATAGAATCTTTTCTCACCCAAGCCTTATGTACTAACAACAAGATAGAAAAACAGATATCATATGCAGTAGATTGCATTAACCTTTCCAAAGGCCAACTGCCTATCCGTTCTTTAGTAGAAAATGTATGCTTGTGCCAAAGACACTTCGAGCGCAAGTTCAAACATCAGACCGGATATTCCCCTAAGGAATACAGCCGGATTATCAAATTCAAGAATGCAGTGGATTTACTGCGTTCCACCTCTTCCAATCAACTCTTCTCTGTTGCCATTGAGGCCGGATACTATGACACAGCCCATTTGAGTAAGGAAATAAAAGCCTTATCAGGCAATACACCCGGTTCCTTTTTATCCTTACCGGTTACGGAAGAAACCACATTAACATATCTGAAACTATAAAAGTCGTTTTTTTACAACGAAGCCATCCTGGCGTTTCTTACTTTTGTACCGTATCAAAAACTAAAAAGAAACAATGGAATCACTTAAAGAAAAAGCAAAAGCTTTGCTTCAACAATGTGAAGTAGTCACACTAACTTCCATCAATAAAGAAGGGTATCCCCGGCCGGTTCCCTTGAGTAAAATCAAAACGGAAGGATTAACAACCATCTGGTTTGCAACAGGAAACAGTTCGGCAAAGACAAAGGATTTCCGCTCTAATCCGAAAGCCGGCATATGTTTCTACAAAGAGGGAAACAGCGTGGCCATGACCGGAGAAGTGGAAGTTGTATCAGACACTGGCACCAAGAAAGAGTTATGGCAAGACTGGTTTATCCATCATTTTCCTAAAGGACCGGAAGACCCCGAATATATCCTGCTGAAGTTCCGGGGAAACCATGCCACCATTTGGATTGACGGCCAGTTTATTCACAGAAAAGTCTAAGTTTCCACCTCTTATCCTTGGATTTTTTCACATTTTATTTTTCATACACGTCTGTCATCCTTGAAACATCTTATTATATATGGATGTTTTAAGAATGACAGACAGGCATGAAAGGAATTCAAGACATCAGCTCCAGACCATCCGTCTACAAAATTCATCTCTTCCCTACCCTACCTTTCCAATACTTTCCCTACCTTTGTGCCATAAGTACGTATGACAAATACCAATATGGAACAACAACAATCATCTTATAAAGAAAAAGAACGTATAGACCTTCGCGAGCCGCGACGCTTCAAAGTTACTATTTTCAATGACGACTTTACTACAATGGAATTTGTTGTAAAGATATTAACTACCGTTTTTTTCAAATCAACGATGGAAGCAGAAGCTTTGATGATGCAAGTACACAAAAGTGAATCGGCCGTAATAGGCATCTATACGTATGATATCGCCCGGTCAAAAGTACAAAAAGCCACCCGTATGGCTCGTGAAGAGGGTTTCCCTCTCCGACTCACGGTTACACCGGAAGAAGAATAAAAAATCAAGAATAAGATATGGATATACCAAATACCGATTCGGTGAACTACGCTTTCGCTTCTGCGCAGAGCCAAGCGATGCAATATCGGCATGAATTTATCACGCCCGAACACTTATTGAGCGCATTGCTGGAACAAGTTCCTTTTCAAAAAGCATTGGCAGAGTGTTTTTGTACCCCGGAAGAACTGTCCCAGTCCATTTCCGAATATCTGTCGAAAAAAGTGGAACGAGTTCCTCAAGAAATAGAATATGAGTTGGAAATTTCAGGTCAACTCTCCGAGCTGCTGCAATATGCCTATATGACAATCAGCCATTCAAGCGCAGAAGAAATGGATGTTCCTCATCTGGTACAAGGAATGCTTCAACTGGAAGATTCATGGGCCGGCTATCTGCTAAAAGAAACAGTGGGAGAAGATATGCCGGAGTTTCTCAGCTCCCTCATTTCAAATTACGAGCACATGAATCAGTTTCAAGAGGAAACTTCCTCTGAGCAAGAGAAAAGCGAACCTTGGCGCAACTACGTCACCTGCCTCAATGAAGGTCTGCAAGACCGGAATCCGCTTATAGGCCGGAATGTGGAATTGGAACGCACCATTCAAGTTCTCTGCCGCAAAGAAAAGAACAACCCTCTGCACGTGGGTGAACCGGGAGTGGGAAAAACCGCACTGGTCTACGGACTAGCTGCACGTATAGAAGCAGGCAATGTTCCCGAACGCCTCACAGGCTGTCGTATCTACGAACTGGATTTAGGCAACTTATTGGCCGGTACACAATATCGGGGTGAATTCGAGAAAAGGCTGAAAGCCATTATGGAAGGAATACGGAAAGAAGGACACGCCATTGTATATATAGATGAAATACATAACCTGATAGGCGCCGGACGGACGGGAGACGGTTCGATGGATGCCTCTAATATGCTCAAGCCTTATTTGGAAGGAGGAGAGATCCGGTTTATCGGTTCCACTACTTACGAAGAATTCAACCGCTATTTTTCACGTAGCAGAGGATTGGTACGGCGTTTCCAACAGATTGACATACAGGAACCCGGAATCGAAGAAACTATCCACATAGTGGAAGGATTAAAAGAAAGGTACGAAACGTTCCATGGAGTAGTTTATGAAGAAGGAGTGATAGCATATGCCGTCACAGCTGCCGCACGGTATATCAGCGACCGTTTTTTGCCCGACAAGGCCATCGACCTGGTGGACGAAGCCGGGGCTTATCGTGAAATCCACCCCACAGATACAGAAACACAAACGGTGGACAAAGCATTGATAACCGATATACTGGCACGTATCTGTAAAGTGGATGTACTCGCCATGAAGGAAGAGGACAATGCCACATTAGAAACCTTGCATGAACGCATCAGTGCAAAGATATACGGTCAGGAAGAAGCTGTCTGCCAAGTGGTGGAAGCCGTACAAATGGCCAAAGCCGGGCTACTGGACGAAAACAAACCACTGGCCAGCCTTCTCTTCGTTGGCCCCACCGGAGTAGGAAAGACGGAAGTGGCCAAAGTATTGGCCTCCGAACTAGGTATAGCCCTGCAACGCTTTGACATGAGCGAATATACGGAAAAGCATACAGTGGCCAAACTCATCGGCTCACCTGCCGGATATATAGGTTATGAAGACGGCGGACTGCTGACAGATGCTATCCGCAAAACTCCCAACTGTGTGTTACTGCTTGACGAAATAGAAAAAGCGCATCCTGATATATTCAATATCCTGCTGCAAGTCATGGACTATGCCGTACTGACGGATAACAAAGGACGGAAAGCGGACTGCCGCCATGTTATACTTATCATGACCTCCAATGCCGGAGCACAATTCGCGCACCAAGCTTCTATAGGTTTCAGCGGACAAATTACTGCCGGAGAGGCAATGTTGAAACAGGTTAAGAAAACTTTCAAACCTGAATTCATCAACCGGTTGTCTGCAACAGTCGTCTTCCATGATATGGATTACGGAATGGCTTCTCTCATCCTGAACAAAAAACTCAACGAACTGAAAAACAAACTGTCTGCACGTCATGTAGGAATGGAACTCAGCCCGGAAGCCTATAAGCATCTGCTGAAACTAGGTTTCACCAAAGAATATGGTGCCAGGGAAATGGACAGGGTAATTACTTCGCAGCTGAAGCCACTGCTTATGCGTGAAATCCTATTCGGAACATTAAAAACAGGAGGTAAAGTAAGAGTGACAGCAGGAAACGGAGAATTGAGCTTGCAAGTACTCAAAGAGTAATACCTTTAAATGAATCGGCAACTTCTCCGCAGAGGCAGAGATACGGAGAAGTTCCTACAGAAGATATTATATGAATCCAATAAATAAAAAACAATATGGTCTTTCAACTAACTCAAAAACTTGTTTTTCCCGACCCTCACTATGGCGAACCGGACGGACTATTGGCAGTGGGCGGCGACCTCTCCGTAGACCGTCTCCTCCTTGCCTATTCCAATGGCATATTCCCTTGGTATGCTTTCCGTGAAAAACAGATACAATGGTGGTGTCCCCTGAAACGGTTTGTGATTTTCCCTAACGAGATTCACATTTCTCACTCCATGCGTACTTTTATGAACAAAGAACAATATGGAGTCAGTTTTAACCAGGCATTCCATGAAGTGATTCAAACCTGCGGCAATCTGCGGATGGAAGAAACGGGAGCATGGTTGGGCAAAGATATCATGAAAGCCTACATCCGCCTGCATGAGCAAGGTTTCGCGACCAGCGTGGAAGTATGGGAAGAATCTTGTCTGGTCGGCGGACTCTATGGAGTCACTTTGGGAAAGTGTTTTTTCGGCGAAAGCATGTTTTCTCTAGTCCCCAATGCATCGAAACTGGCGCTTATCTATCTGGCACAAACATTTCAGGAGTTGGGAGGAACCTTGATTGATTGTCAGTTTGAAACCCCACACTTAAAGTCAATGGGTGGAAGGTATATAGACTATGAGGAGTATATGAGGTATGTGCAGGAACCTCTTGAATCTCTGTAAAGTCTTTGTTTACCGATTTTGATTATCAAATCATCAGTCAAAAATAAAATATAGGATACAAAGCTGAGATTATCAAATATATTTGCTAGCTTTGTTTTCGACATTACAAACAGAGCTATTTACCCAACTCAAAAACAAACATGAAAAAGATATTCTACTGTTTTTTACTACTTACCTTCTTTGTCTTGTCTTGCTCCAAAGAAGAGGCCGATATGGATGGTAGCCAAAATAAAGAAACAGAAAATAAAGAGATCAAAATTATATTAGAAGCAGAAACAAGTTCTCAAAACATATTTGCTCCTATTGTATTCTACCAATCTTTTGATTTTGGTAAAGATGCACCTTGTCTAAGCGAAGTGTATGATTCCATAGTGTGGAAATCATCTCATTCCCCAAATAGCTTTAAAGTATTCAGTCATTCAAATTATGCCAGATATGTGGAAACAACATTTTTCAAATGGGCACATGTTTATTATTCACCCGGCACATACAAGACTTATCTGCTAGGTTACAAAAACAATGAAATAATCTATAGTAGTGATACAATATCCATTGATATCACAAATAAAAAAGATTTCCTTGCTTTCAATTGGAAAGACGTAACTGACTCCGATTTTACCACAGGCTATGCAAATAATCTGGACGGATATTATCTGAGTACGCAAACCCATATCCATCAAGGTGTCCCATCTGTTATGCTGTATGCCAAAAATGAGAAATATGAAAAAGGGGGATCTATGAAAAGCAAACAAATACTGTATAACTACATAAATTCATTTTTCTCACTCCCTAATTATACCGCAACCTCAGACGAGTCTTTGAGAAAAGAATTCAGCACTATATTTTCATTTCAAGAGGAGAATGCCATTCCACTAAACATTTGGCTTACCCCCAAAGCTAAAATTGTACTCCTCAGAAAAGATTTCAAGGGACTAGAGAGCGAATACAAAATTTATGCCGAACCAGGAGATTTGATTTAACCTGCAAAACACAATTGTTTAACTAATGAAACATCAACTCTGTATATAGCTACATTCAACGAATAGCACTACCAATCCAAACTATTTGGCTATTTTGACGGATCTTAAATAAGATTTGTTACAGAGTTTTATACCCTTATTATTAATCCACACAGATTGTGCACCATCCCTAAACCGATAAGTGCATAAGCATGGTTATACATTAAGTTAAACAATGAATTATACATATAAACAAATATGGCTCATCAACCTTCCTGTAATGATGAGCGTTTTAATGGAGCAATTAATCAACATTACCGATGCCGTCTTTCTGGGCCATGTCGGTGAAGTGGAACTTGGCGCATCTGCCTTGGCAGGAATATATTATCTGGCAACTTATATGCTAGGCTTCGGTTTCAGCATAGGACTACAAGTCATGATTGCCCGCAGGAATGGAGAACAGGACTATGCAGAAACAGGACGTACCTTCTTTCAAGGACTATTTTTCCTTTCCGGACTAGCACTCTCTTTATGTTTGTTGATACAGGGCCTTTCCCCCTTCCTCTTGAAACAATTAATTACCTCACCGGAAATCTATCAGGCTGTAACGGACTATCTGGACTGGCGCAGTTTCGGACTTTTATTTTCATTTCCCTTTCTGGCACTCCGGGCTTTCTTTGTGGGAATAATAAAGACCAGGTCCTTATCTTGGGCCGCAATAGCAGCCGTACTTATCAACATCCCTTTCAATTACCTGTTAATATTTACCTTAAAATTTGGGATAGCAGGATCGGCAATAGCCTCAACGCTAGCAGAAATGGGATCGTTAATCATTCTCCTTATCCATATGTGGAGAAAGATTGATAAAAACAAGTATGGACTGCAACCGATATTTGATGGAAAGCTATTGAAAAGACTGTTTTACCTGTCCGTATGGAGCATGCTGCATTCTTTTATCAGTATGGCGCCGTGGTTCCTGTTCTTCATCGCCATCGAACATTTAGGAAAGATGGAACTGGCCGTTTCCAACATTACCCGCAGCGTTTCCACCCTCTTTTTTGTGATTGTCAGTTCTTTAGGAGCCACCAACGGTTCCTTGGTAAGCAATCTTTTAGGAGCCGGACAACAAAAAGGTGTTTTTCCTATCTGCCACAAAATCATCAAAATGGGATATGCCATCGGTTTTCCGCTGGTAGGAGTCGCATTGTTTTGTGATTATTGGATTATCGGATTTTACACCAACAACGAAACACTGGTGCAACACACTGTCCCCCCTTTCATCGTCATGCTGTTCAATTATATATTCGCAGTACCCGGATATGTCTACATCAGTGCCGTCACCGGAACCGGAAAGACAAAAATTGCCTTTATCTTCCAAGTGGTTACCATTATGGTATATCTTCTTTATCTTTACTGGCTGAGCCACTGTGTACATGCACCTTTAGCGGTATATATGACAACCGAATATCTGTTTGTCATCATGTTGGGAATACAATCTGTCATTTACTTGAAAAGGAAACATTACTAAGTTCCTTGTTACCCCCTTTCTCCCGATTCATTCCGGCAATAAATAGTTATTTATAACTATCTTCAGTTTGAAAGCTTTTCTCTACTTTTGCAAACCAACTATAAAAGACAGCGTATGAATATTTTCGACATTGCCAAACAGAATCAGGAAAAAGCCTGGCAAGTTATCAAAAACACGAACATTATCCAGATATGGGAAGATGCCGGTGCAAAAATTAATCTGGTAGGTTCACTCAGAACAGGGCTGCTGATGAAACATAGGGACATTGATTTCCATATTTATTCATCACCCTTAAACCTGACGGACAGCTTTCAGGCAATGGCCAGACTAGCTGAGAATCCGTCCATCAAAAGAATAGAATGCGCTAATCTGCTGCATACTGCCGAAGCCTGTATCGAATGGCATGCATGGTATCAAAATGAAGAAAATGAACTTTGGCAGATGGATATGATTCACATCCGGGAAGGTTCACGTTATGACGGTTATTTTGAAAAGGTAGCCCAACGCATTTCGGAAATTATGACCGATGAAATACGGGAAACTATTCTAAGATTAAAATATGAAACACCGGAAACCGAGAAAATCATCGGAGTGGAGTATTATCAGGCAGTCATCCGGGATGGGGTGCGGGATTATAGCGGATTTAAGGAATGGAGAAAGCAGCATCCTGTTACAGGAGTAGTAGAATGGATGCCTTGACCCGATGAAATCGGGCATCAGCTTAACAGCCCCGACTCCTGTCCTAGGCGTATTGCCTCCAAAGAGTTTTGTACTCCCAGCTTACGCAACAGATTTTGCCGGTGAATATGGACGGTATGAATACTGATACATAATTTATCGGCAATTTCTTTGCTTAAGAATCCTCGTTGGATGAGGCGTAATATCTCCATTTCACGTCCGGTAAGACCGAAAGCCGGATTCATTATCACAACACCGGGTGAAAACATTTCTCCATTTCTCAGATTCAGCACAGTACATTCCACCTGTTCTGATTCTTTCTGACCGGGAGCCATACTCATATTCCCTATAATGAGCCATGCTTTTCCGTCATGGCTCTGTTCCAAAACTTGATGCCTGCTTGTTACACGCACATAGTTTCCACGAGCATTGAGTATACGGAAACTATACACATTACAATAGTCATTCCGATGTTCAAAAGGCTGGTTATAAATGAACTTCCCCAGCCTGACTTGCAAGTCTTCCAATTGGGAACGATCATGCGGATGAATACGTGACTCCAGATAATCACCCTGTTTTTCCAATGTTTCTATCTTGTGCCTGTCATACCCCAACCAATCGACAAAACCCGTAGAAGCATACGCATAACATCCTTTATATACATCCACCACGAAAGAACAGCCGCCATTGATTCTGGACAACTTCTGGAGCATGGATTTATCCCGTTCCCATACCGCATAATCCATGTTTTTGCAAGACAAATGTTGCTTTGCCCACAATTCCTCACGGGTGACATTTGTTACACTCATATTCTTACTTTTTATCAAAGTGGTACTTCAAGAAGATAGATCTTATCAGCCTACTCACTTACTTTTTTCAAAGTAAAACAGTCTATATCTGGAGCCCAGCAAAATGAGCTTCCCATACGTATCTTATTATTCCCTGCCTTCAAATGCACCGGAACAGTAATCGAAGCTATCTTTTGAGTCTCATCCGCCGACAGCGAATCAAGAAGAATCCTTTTTTCATTATTCACACAGACTTCCAGCTTACGGTCTGCTTTAGGCACATAGCGGATAGTCATTTCATATTCACCGCCCTGCTCGCTGTACACCTCTTTCCATTCTGCAAAATTCTCTTTCCGCCCTCCCAGATAACTTACCTTCATGCCTCCGGATGCTTCATGTAACGGAGCATATACGATGCTTTTCGGAGTCTTTCCCAAATCATTGAAACAAGGCAGATAAGCCCATTCCGCTTCATAAACAGTCGCTTCCAATCTCTTCTCGGACTCCATACGTAAAATCAGCACACTATGGGGAGGTAATTCTCGATTCAGAACACCCCCTTTTATCTCCGGTAAATCCTGGTGTTTCACCAGATCGCGTGCCTTAACCTTTCCTCCTAATTCCAAAATATTCATCGGAACTGTAAAGCTACAAATCGTATCCGAAGGATTGTATAAAGCAACCGCACGTACATTACCACGCTTTCGTTCTATATCCTTCACCAACACATACCCTTCATTTTCATGCTGAACTACGTATGCCTGCAATCCTAAAGGGTCTTGGTTCAAAGCTATCAGTTCTTTATTTTTCAACAGTTTTAATGACGTCTCCGGAATGGTTGTCAGATCACATCCTATCAACAAAGGTGAACTCATGATACACCACATTCCAAAATGTACCTCTTCCTCTTCAGGTTTTAGCCCTCGACCTATCTCCAACATATCCATATCATTATAATGACCTTCTCCCGCATAGGCAGACAGATAAAGATTTTTATCGATGATATATTTTACTGATCCCCACTCCGGGCGGATATCCGCACTGATTCGCCATGAACGAGCAAGGTTTCTAGCCCAAGTACCCGGGAAAGCCCATCGACAGATATTAATAGAAACATGTCCGCAACCCAGATTATCTATAGCCTGGCGTATTTCGGTATATCGTTTTTCTTCTTCCAGATTCAATTCCTGACCGGCTCCGCAATAATCAATCTTGATAAAATCAAATCCCCACTCTTTAAAATACAACGTGGCATCCTGAAATTCATGTCCATACAAACCGGAACCTATGCCGTTCATATCTTTATCCCAGATGGAACCGCAAGTATTGCTTCCCGCATCCGAATAAATACCGGCTTTCAATCCTAAAGAATGAATATGATCCGCCACTCCCTTCAATCCGTTCGGGAAACGCTCGGGATGTGTTTGCATCACTCCTTTTTCATCCCGCCATCCAAAAAAACCGTCATCTATATTCACATAGGAATAGCCCACTTCTTTCAGTCCTTTTTGCACCATAGCATCCGCTTGCCTTATTATTAAGGTGTCATTGATATGAACCCGATAGGTATTCCATGAGCTCCACCCCATAATAGGAGATTCAAAAACAGTCGTATTTTGGGCGAATACGCCGGAACATAGACCGAAAGCTAAAGTCAAAAACAAATTTCTCATATTCATTAATTCTCATTTTTTACTTAAAGAAATCATCAAGAAGGTATATCTTATGATCCTAATGGTTAACAGGAAAATAAAATCAGTTTTATCATGTAGGGAGCAAAGATAACGAAAAACTCTTACCTCCCTATATACTTTCACAAAAAATATTCGGCTGGTAGGATGTTAGCATCATAATCCGAGAATAGAATTTGACCCATAAAATAGGGTGTCCCGATTTCGTCCCGGCGGATTTGCTAAAAATGAGATAAGCCACTGAAGTTCAGTGGCTTATCCTTTACAATGTCGGAATGAGGCGACTCGAACGCCCGACCCCTACGTCCCGAACGTAGTGCGCTACCAACTGCGCTACATTCCGTTTCTGTTTTGCGAGTGCAAAGGTAAAGCATTTTTTTGAAATCAAAAAGAATTTCATAGAAAATTTGCAAAAAATTTGTAGAATCAAAAAATATGCCTACCTTTGCAACCGCAAACAAGAAACAATAGTTTCTGAGAGGTCTTCTATTACAAAGTGAAAAGCTCTACCGATAACCATTTTGGTGCCATAGCTCAGTTGGTAGAGCAAAGGACTGAAAATCCTTGTGTCCCCGGTTCGATTCCTGGTGGCACCACCAAAGAAAGTACATAAATGCTTTTCACGCATGAAAACCCTTGAATTAGAGATAGTTCAAGGGTTCTTTTTTTACCCTCACTACGCATTCCGCTACATATTTGTGAAGTTGGATTTTGCCAATTCAGTGGCTTTTTTTAAGGCTTTTGAAAAAGCCATAAATATGCACCATACTTCATTGTTTTTCAACTGTTTGACAATTCCAATCTCCGGTGTGAAAAAGTAATTTTGCACACATGACCGGATGAAGTCGAAAAAGTGAAAGAAATTTAAAAATTCGGTATTTCCCATCGGGATAAAAAAAAGGAATCGAACCCGGGATACAAAAGGCAATTCGAACCTGAGAAAAATGGGATTTTTATGGCTTTTCCACAAGTCCCTCAAAAAAGCCACCGAATTTAACATTTCGCTCCATATCCTCATGCCATCCGGTTTTGACGAAACAATTGAATGTAACACCTCAAAAAACAAAAGTGATGAAACAAGGAACAATGAACATTCTGTTTTTCGTGCTTAAAACGAAATTGTTGAAAAACGGTGAGGCACCGGTATTGATGCGGATAACCATCAATGGAGACTATGACGATGTACGTATCCAAAGAAGCGTACCCCTGAACTTATGGAACGCCGCCAAAGGATGCAGTAAAGGCAGGGACAGGGCATCAGTGGCACTGAACGCCTATATTGCCGAACTGCACGCACGCGCCTTGGAAAAACACAAGGAACTGGTATTGGAACAGGCCCTGATTACCCCAAAACTGATTCTTAAACGTGTTTTCGGGAAAGACACCGAAATGCGTACACTGCTCGGCACCATGAGGGAAGGCATCAAGGAAATGGAAACACTGGCGGGTATAGACTACTCTCCCGTCACGATCAACCGGTATAAGAACGTGGTGAAGAAATTACAGCTGCTCATCCCCTCTTATTATGGAAAGGAGGATGTCACTTTCCATGAGCTGACACCGGAGTTCATCCGTGCGTTTGACATTTACCTGAAAACGGAGGCGGGACTGTGCCGGAACACGATAGTCCGTTATATGAAATGCTTCAAGAAATTTACCAATATGGCATTGGCAAAGGAATGGATGCGCAAGAATCCCTTTTACGGTTACAAGATGGAGCAGGACGAGACCGATCCGGTATTCCTGACCTACGACGAGTTGCAGACCGTAATGAAAAAGAAATTCACCATTCCACGGCTTGAACTGGTCAGGGATGTCTTTGTCTTTGCGTGCTTCACCGGTCTGGCATTCTCCGATGTTGCCAGTCTGAACAAAGAGAATCTGGTACAGGACAATCTCGGAGACTGGTGGATAAGAAAAGGAAGGGTCAAATTGGAACACCGTAGGAAGGCCTCTTCCATCAGCAATATTCCATTGCTGCCCGTACCCCTGGCCATATTGGAGAAATACAAGGAACATCCGACCTGCATTAAGAAAGGATGCTGTTTGCCCGTCATGTGCAACCAGAAGATGAACAGCTACCTCAAGGAAATAGCCGATTTCTGCGGCATTAAGAAGAATCTGACCACGCACGTTGCCCGTCACACTTTCGGGACTACGGTCACGCTTGCCAACAATGTGCCTCTTCAAGATGTTTCCGTCATGCTCGGCCATGCCTCCACACGTATGACACAGCATTATGCACGGGTCATGAACAGCAGCCTGAAAGAAGCAATGAACACCGTGAAGGAGCGTCTTGCACAATAAGTATACAAATCCAGTCATTAAGCCGTCCCCTAGGGATGGCTTTTTTTGTAATCTATAAATCACAATATCCTGCCGTCCTTTCAATTTCTTACCTGCAAATATAGCCATTTGTCGGGTTGATTGCGCAAGGCGGCCCCTTTCAGGGGCTGGTTGGCTAAAAGAAAATCATCCTCGCTTCGCTGCGGTATTTTCTTTTGCCAAGCCTTGCTCAATCCCCGACAAAGGACAGCCCGGCAAGTAAGAAAACGAAAATCCGGCTCCATGGAGCCGATCATGTCAAACTTAAAAAAATAAAGGTATGAACAGAAAGACGACAAGCAAAGGACAGCAGGAAGCCAATCCGGAAATGACGATGTTGGTTTATCGGGAAATGAGCTATCCTGCACGGGAAGTGCAAGGCAAAGATGGGAACTATCTGGTTTCCGTAGAAAGACTGGAACAGGAACTGCTGGATGGCATCAGAAGCCTTGATCCGGCAGCATTCGATTTGGACGAAGAAATCGCTTACTATTGTTCGGACGAAGAGATCCGCCTGTTGACGGACGATGAACTGGAAGAAATGATTTACGGCTGACATTTAAAAAAGTAATGATTATGAATGAAACAACAGCAAAGGTCTGCGAAGAGCAAGTAGCAGACCTTACCATAGAGAATGCACACAGGGTCACGATGATCCGGAAAAAAGGTACGGACTATCCCCCCGTACCGTTCCATTTCAGAAAGGAGCATCATGGAACGGGCAACTATGTACACCTGTACGAAAATCCGGAAGATCACAATGAATTGCATTCCAAGGACTTCAAAGACTGGGAAGCCGTAGCATTCAAACATCCTGCCTATTTGGATGATATGTGGAAACAGGCTTGCGACGCATACGCCTGGAGTTCCTTCAATCCGGAGATTCGCGGCGAGACGGACATCATGATTTACGGAGAGGAGCTGCACAACGACCTGCAACTCATGCCGGAAGAGGAACGGGATACATACATCGCCGCCTACCGGCAGAAGTTGTCCGCCCAGCTCTCGGTCCTCTCCCGCTGTGCCAACCCGATGGTGACGGGACGGAGCGGATTTGATTACTACAGGCAGGAAAAAACGAACAGAAGCTATCAGAACCGTTACGAAGAATTCCGCAATTGGCGGAAAAAAGTTCTTGAAACCGTCAGACGGAAAAAGGAAGCCGCACGACCGGAGGAAGAGAAACAGGAAAAGGCATGGCAGACGCTCAAACGCGACATCAAGAGCAGTGCCGATACCATCCACGGGATTGATACCGGACAATGCCGGGGCTATAGCCGTGCCCTGTTTGTCAGCAGCATCCTGAACAAGGTATCCACCCTGGCCAATCACGGGGAAGTGGAAATCGTCCGTAGGGCCGTGGACTTCATTTCCGAATATAACGCAAGGGTGAAGAAACCCGTCATCACACCGAGAAACAAATTCTTCCAATTGCCGGAACTGGCGGAACGGATGCGCGAAAAGCTGAAAGCGATGCAAAGCCGGGAAAACAAGGAAGTGCCGTTCGAGGGCGGGACACTTGTATGGAACTATGGGGAAGACCGCCTTCAGATCCTGTTTGACAGGATTCCCGAAGACAGCAGACGAAAGGAACTGAAATCCTCCGGATTCCGCTGGTCACCCAAAAACAAGGCATGGCAACGGCAGCTTACCTCCAATGCCCTCGGTGCCGCAAAAAGATTGTTGGACCTTCAAAACATCTGAGCCATGAAAAACGACAATTTGAGATTCATCATTGATTCACGTTGCTTTGACGGCAGTTGCGTGACCGTCATGTCTGATGGGATACATAGTGATTATGGTCACGAAACACTGGAAGAATTGAGGGACAGGGAAAATAACCCCAGCCTCATTGCCGTGCCCGGAAATACCGTCCGCAAGATGATACGCATCCACCTGCAGTCTCTCTGCGCCCCGTTCTGTGAAATTACGGAAGAGGACTATTTTGACTATATGGACACCCAGCCACCCATCCGGCACACCCGGAATTTCTTTTTCATGAGCGAGCCGTATCATGCCGGCATTCACCGGTTCTGCTTCCGGATAGACGGACGGTATTTTACGGGGCTGCGTTCCGTGAACACACCAAGAAAGGATTTGGAACAGCAAATGGACAGACATTACCGGAAGGTCACATTCAAAGGCGGCATCCTCAAAGAAAAACCAATGGGAATATTTGACCATACACGGCATAGTTTCACAGTTATAGTCCCATATCTGTTCCTTGACAAAAATGGAGAGAAGAAATTCATCTGCAACCTGGTGAAAGGTACGGACGAATCCTCCGGCAAGGATGCAAGACAGGAAACAGCCAGGGTTCTCCAAAGCTTGCGCCGCCATCATTTCCTCTACTTTTCCGGCTATGAGGGAAACGACGATATGGGCAGATTCCTGGAAAGAGTGGTGCAAAACAGACATACCCTGTCAGCAAACGGGGATTTTCTGCAATATCCCACCAACCGAGAGTCTGTGTCTTTCGCCGGAACGGTCAAAGAAACAGGGGAAAAGTTCTTTTACCGCATCTACGACCTGGAACTATTCCATTACCTGCTGTACAAGCTGCGGAGCATCAGAATGGAAAAGAAGGAAGTGCAGGCTTGAATCAGTATGCAGGATGGGTTCCCGGCAGGGTTTCCATCCTGCACATGTATCAGAAATCCAACAAAAAAACGCAATATGAACCATACAGACTTTTACGCCCGGATAAGGGCTATCAAAGAAATGGAATACAGGGAATTGTATGCAGCCATAGAACTGCATGGAGCTTCCTATGAATGGAACAGCAATGATGGGGAATGCCCCGTCATTGCTGTCAATACAGGCAGCGTACAACCGGCTCCGGCTGATGTGCTGATTTGCAGGGTTACCATGGAGAACGGCAACTTGCGCCTCTATGGTGTGGAGAATGAATACGGGAATGAGGTAAACTTCCAGCCGGATGAAGCCTTTGCCGGACATCTGTCATATATCATAGATTGTTTGCCGCCCGTCAACGGAGTGGATGATGTGACAACATTAAAGACAGAGGAGGAAGCGGTATGAAGAAGGAAAAACAATCCTGGACGGACTATGTTCCTCATTCGGTCAGCCTCTATTACGTGGACTACCGGGAGAATTTGGACAGCCATGATGATTTGCAGGAGCAGTGCATCCGTCGGAACAGTCTCGGTCCGTTGGAAGAACAAATCCTGGAGTGGTATGCCGATCAGGAACATGACAACCTGCAAGGGTATCTCTCGGAGATACGGAATGAGATGGAAGCGGACGGGAAATCCGCCGAATATATCCGACATGAGGAGAAGATAAAAGACCTGCTTTACGAACGGAACAATACCGATCCGGCAGAAGAACTGATAGACAATTCCGCTGTAACCAATATGTTCTACTCCCTTGGAGTCGAAATCGAGGGCTATGTGTACGGAGGCTGTGGGCGCGGAGAATCCGAAACGGTCTCTCTTCGTAAAATCAGACGAGCGCTTCAACTGAAGGAAGGGCTGTTTACCGATGAACTCCATGAACTTCTGGTCAATGCTCCGTACGGTGGCGAACTCCGCATCTATTTCAATGCCATATTCTCCAGACTGATTACGGGAGATACTTCACATGATTTCAAGCGCATCCGATTCTATGGAGGTGTCATTGTTGCTATTGTAGACAGCCGGAATGGTGCGGGGTATCATGTAAGTCTTCAGACTGACATCACCCTTCCGTTCTACAGGGACAATCTTTTTGTGGATTCTCAGGTACATTATTCCTATGCGAATGAAATTTGCGGGTTGTTGAACAGCTGGTGTGATTCCACCCGTTGGGAAACCGGAATGATGCCTCTGGAAGCCACTTTGCAGAAGAGTCACATAAATGAATATCAGAAGCAGGAAGCTCTTTATGAAAAAAGGTTTCGGGAAGGCGGATGTACTTTTGGAGACATGAACCATAAACGTCACAGAGATACCTATTATATAAACAGCTTCCCATGCGGTACCAAATGTCCGCATTGCGGCACGTTTTGGATTGACTGAAAACAGACGAGTCTTTTACACATCTTGAAAATGAATAAAACTATGGATAATCAAAGAACAAAGATGCTGGGTGAGAACCTGACGCACTACAGAAATCTTCAGGAGAACGGCTCTGTAAACCTGATTGAATTTCACACAACCGACAACCGGAAATTCGGCATCGGAAATCCGGATGCCATCAAGCTGTTGCTCTCGGCAGCCGTTACCGAACTGGAACGCCAGCTCCATATAGCGCAGTCCGGAGGTTTACCGGAACGGTTGGAACAAAGCCGGGAGTATAAGGCGGCAAAGGCACTGGAACAGGCACTGAATGATACGGGATTCAGTCCCGAACGTTTTGCAGAGACACTCCCGTTTTTCCATAAGACCTTGGAACAGACATTTTTCAAAACAATAAAGGCATGTATTATCGCCATGGCAAAACGTGAGTCGTGCCGGATTGACAGCCGAAATCAAGCGTCTTACGAAATGTGCCGGATGCTCGCGCCCATGCTGGAAGATACCGACTTACCCTTTATTTGACGACATGGAATTCAAGTATGACCGAAAAGCGGACTCCAGTGCTGAAAAGCCGGAGTTCGCTTTTTCATTGTTTAACAGATAAAACACCAAAGTTATGAAAATCCTGAATGAAGAACATTTCGAGAACGTAAAGCGCTATGCCGAATCCATTGGTGACACCTCACTTCAAAAGTGCTTGGAACGGTTGAAGAGTTGGGAAGGGAATCCTGACTATCCCAGTGAGATTTCACTCTACTATGACCATGCCCCATACTCGTTCGGCTTTACCCAGCATTATGCTGATGGAAGAATAGGTATCGTAGGAGGTCTGCTCTATCACGGAATACCGGACAAATCATTTGCCGTGACATTGCAGCCGTTCCACGGATGGCAGATACATACCTGAAAAACATGAAACTTGACAATGACCGAAAAGCAGACTTCAGAACAGAGAATCCGAGGTCTGCTTTTTCATTTCTTGCTGTAAAGATAGCCGTTTTCCGGGCTGATTGTGCAAGGCGGCCCCTTTCAGGGGCTGGGTTGGCTGAAAGAAAATCATCCTCGCTTCGCTGCGGTATTTTCTTTCGCCAAGCCTTGCCGCAATCCCCGGAAAACAGACTGGAAAGACATCAAGAAATAAAAATGCCTACCCATGTAGGCCGATGTTTTACTTAAAAAAGAACAGATATGGAAACACTGGATTATAACCAGCTGCTGCTTGTCTCCCTGTGGCAATACAACCACCACGGGGATGAAGGGCTGACTCCTGCACTTTTCGAGGAAACGTTCGGAAAGGTCTATGGAAGTCACTATTACGAAAAATGGACCGGCTACTTCAATCGGAATCTCTGGGACATGATTGCCTATTTCAGAAGCGAGAAGGAGAACGGACAGAAGTTCTGCGACATGGTTACCCGTCAGGTCAAATTGTATCAACAAAAACGATCTCAATATGAAGTACGGTAATTTTTATGACCTGGAAAGTCTGACTCTGCTCAACAGGCATGAAGGGTGTGCCTGCTCCATAAAGGAATGTGATGTAGAGAAGGTGAACCGGCTGATTTCAAGGATGCGGGAGGACAGGGAAAGAGTCGGTTTACCGACTGCAGGAGACGTTATCACTTATATCACCCGTGGCGGTGACTATTATCCGCAGGCACACATTGAAAGGGGCGATGACCGGGAAGTTCATATCTGCCTTCTCCCACAGACACCTTTTTGCCATGAAAATGAAAAGTGTACCGGTTACAATACCGAAGGAGGCCCTTGGGTTACAACCGGTCCGGAATTGCTGATTCCCGATGGCATACGCAGCAAACAGTTCCGGATGTGGGGGCATACCGGAAGGCACAGGAACGGTGCCGTCCTCTTCCACACATTCGTCAGGGCATGGAAATACACGGAACCCGATCCTCTGTACGAAAAGTACACCACAAAAGAATGGACGAGATACCTCATCGAGTGTCAGCCGGATATTGAACCGGCTGATGCCTTTGTCTATCGGAATGAGGCATTCACCCTTTACTCGCGGGAAGAACTGGAACGGCTGGTCGGGATTCTGCACGGAAAGCTTTTCAACGGATTCCGTCCCGGTCTGTTCATACTCTGGGCATACCGTATGGAATGGAAGGAACTTCCCGCATGGGAATGGAACATGCTGAAAGCGGACACCCATCTCTCTTTCCTTGGCATTTCTCCCGTCAGGATACAGACTGACCACAAAAGACATATAGTAACAATCTATAAAAAATCAGAGTAATATGGTACCATACAACACACCGCAGACGATACGTCCGCTTGAGAAAATGGTCTGTGATTTCGCCTATTCGAACGGCTACGATCCGATATCCGTTTTCAACGATTTCCTGCGTTATGTCATTCACGGGTTCTCTCCCGGCGCACCGCCCCTTATGGACTGGAAATACAAACGGCAGCAGAACAGGCATTTTATGGAAATGCTTACCGGATGGATACGGCTCATGCAGCGGGAATTGCAATCCGGCGGATGGTTTGATGCGTTCGGTGACCTCTTCATGGCAATATCCTCCAAAAGCGGTCGGCAGGTGAACGGACAGTTCTTCACTCCGCCGGATATCTGCGACCTGATGGTCTTATGTACCGATTCGGGGGAGACAGCGACAGGGAAACGTATCTGTGACCCGACATGCGGAAGCGGAAGGCTGCTGCTGGCATATCATGTACGCCACCTGGGTAATTATCTGGTTGCAGAGGATGTCAGCCGTACCTGTTGCCTGATGACCGTTTGCAACATGCTCGTACATGGCTGCATAGGTGAGGTCATCCACCATGACAGCCTCTGCCCCGAAAACTTCATGGACGGCTGGATGGTAAACCATACACTGACCCAGACGGGCATTCCCTCCATTCGCCGGATGAGTGAGGAGGAATATCGGACAAGCAGGAACATGTCCGTTGACCTGCTCAGAAAGCGGAAAGAGAAATTGCGCCAAATGCAGCCTGGCAAGAAACAATTGCCATATAAACAACAAAATTTATAAACAATAAACCGAATGATTATGAAACTGAATGTTAGCAACGAATTGAAATCCCGCCTGATGCATGCGGCGGAAAACGGAAGTGTGATAGCCAAAGATATCCTTTCGGAAGTAAAAAAGAACGTACCGGTGGAAGAAGTCATACGGGGGTCCTACAATTTTTTCTCCACCAAACGCAAACGGACGGAAGCCGGCACGTTCAAGAAAATCCGGATCGTGTTCACGGCATGCAACAAAGACTTGGGCCATCCCAATTTCCCGGACCGGAACAATCCGCAGGCGCCCTGGTTTCCGGAGAACCGGACAGATCTGGAACCGTCCACGTTTATCGAGCTGTTCAAAAATCTGGGACCGTACCAGCCCGATGAAATCAACTATTTCTGCAGCGCCATCTCACTGGACAGCAAGGTCACAATCAGACTGCATGACAGTATGAACGATTTTATGGAGGCTTATCTGGAAAGCAACTACAGTCCCATATCTGACGGTAGCGAATCCAGCCTGCACAACTCCTGTATGAGATATGAAGACAAGGCCCGTAATGCAGCGGATTTCTATGCCAATTTCGCAGGAGCCAAAATACTCGTGGCAAGGGATGACAGCAGCAATGTGGTCGGACGGGCCATTGTATGGAACGAGATAACATTGTGGAAATCAATAAACACACCGATTGCCGCCTCCCTGCTGGATCGTATCTATTCCTCACACGCATTCGTCATCGAACTGATCCGCAAGCAGGCGCAGGAGGCAGGCATCCTGTTGCGACGCAGATACAACGATTATACACATACGACGGATTTCACCGTACTGAATCCCATTGAGGGGCAGGAATGGGCGGCCGGAGATAATATACAGGTTTCTTTGACGGTGAAAGTGCCCGCCTGCAGGTGGCACAAGAAAGGGGTGCCTTACCTCGACACGTTCTACAGCCTCCATCTGACGGACGGTAACCTGGAACTGAGAAATACGGAGGGCGACACGAGCATAGCCACCTGCCGGAGCACGGAAGGGTGTGCAAACAGGAAAAAATATGTATGTCCCAAATGCGGGAAGATACATATCTTCCCGGATGCGGCATTCTGCAAGAACTGTCAGGATATGTACTATGTATCTACCGTATTTGGGAAAGTCCTGAAAGGATTATCAGTGGAATATAAAGGAAAGAAATATCCGTCTTTTCTCTTTCGTAAAGGGCGTCCCGTACCGGAATTCAGACGATACCTGCAAATCGAAAAATTGTTCATTTCCTAAAATATCATTATCATGGAAAAACTAATGGCTCTTTACGGCATTTCTTCCCCCTCCGGCAGAGAGGGGAAGATGGCTAAATTCATCATAGAGGAACTCAAAAAGATGGAGATTCCTTTCCGGCAAGACAGGTACGGAAACATCTATGCGGTCAAAGGCAACCGGGAAAGCTACCCCTGTGTCGTGGCGCACATGGATGAGGTACACCGGCGCAAGACAGGCTCTTATGCAGCCCATCTTGTGGCGGACTCGATGATTGTCGGCTATGATCACAAGCGTAAACGGATGACCGGAATCGGTGCGGATGACAAGAACGGCATCTGGATCTGCCTGAAATGCCTGGAGGATTGCAAGACGGTGAAATGTGCCTTCTTCGTACAGGAGGAGGTGGGATGCATAGGCAGCAGCCATGCCGATATGTCCTTCTTTTCCGATTGCCGTTTCGTGATTCAGTGTGACCGGAAAGGGAACGGGGATATGGTAACACAAATCAATGGGATGAAGCTCTGCTCCAACGAGTTCATTTCAGCTATAGATGTCCGGAAGTACGGCTACAAGCCGGCACAGGGACTGAATACAGATGTGGCGGCTTTGAAAAGAAACGGTCTGGAAGTATCCTGTATCAATCTTTCCTGTGGATATTACGAACCTCATACGGACAACGAATATACCGTCGTGGCTGATCTTTGCAAGTGTTACCGCTTTGTCCGGCATATCATCTGCTGCCACAAGGGAACCAGCATGCATATACCGGAAGCGGGAAAAAAAACTTTCCCCGGATATTATGAACTGTTCGGGCTGACCGGATATAGCGAAGAGGATTATATCCGTTTGTCAGAAGAAAAATACATGGGACATACTAAAACAACCAAGACAAGCTCTAAGAATAAATTCTGATTCATCAACATTAAAAACATAGTATTATGGAAACAACAGTAATGCCGGCAGCTGCATCGGTACAGAAGCAGCAGGGCCTCAACCAGGTAGTCATTAACAAGGTACAGCGGATGATAGAAAGCAGGCAAGGCGGTGTCATGGACACCATCAACCGTCTGCTCAGCGAGGGACGGATCGCGCAGGATTTCATCGCTCCCATCGGGGTAAGCCAACGTAGCAAGGAACGCCCCGTTATCTCTTTCAAAGCGGAAGGAAGGGTACAGATGGCAATGCCCGAAGGGAACTTCAACCTGCACGGCAATGCCATAAGCCAGATTTCGGAGAAGATGGGCATTCCCGCCAAATACCTGCGCGAGCTTTCCGCCGGGGATGTTTGGCAGAAACAGTTGTGCGCCACCATCCTGAACGAGCATTCGGGATGGACCGAGCGTACACGGGTACTGATACGGGCGGTAGGAATGGAAGTCCGGGGCGTATTGTCGGACTCCTACCGTCGGCTGAACTCGGTGGATATCCTGACCGCTTTCATCCGTGAGGCGGGAGGACAGGGAGCGGTCGTGTCCGATGCCTATATGAACGACACGAAAGTATGGTGTGAGACAATCCTGCCCACTCCGATAGAGATACCCACCCGTAAGAACGGAACGGTCATCATCTTCGCAGGAGCACGCTTCTCCACATCCGACTATGGCAACGGATCGGTCGAAATGCGGTCGTTCCTGCTCAACGGGGCGTGCCTGAACGGGATGGTCAGGGAGTCCGTCATGCGGCAGATACACCTTGGAGGCCGACTGCCGGAATCCCTGTCCCTCTCCCAAAAGACCTACGAACTGGACACGCAGACCACCGTATCGGCTGTTTCCGACCTGACCAAAGGACTGTACAGCAAAGACACCATCATGCAGAAGGCCATCGAAATTCAAGGAGCATCGGAAATAGACGTGGATTTCGACAAGGAACTGAAGAATCTGGTGCAGAAAGGAGCCTTGTTGAAAAATGAGGGACGTGAGGTCGAGAAACTGCTGATGAACAACAATCCTGACGACGGAGTTACAGGCGGGGCCACGCTATGGAAACTGACACAGGGAATCACCGCCTTTGCAAGGGAACAGCAGCCGGAACGCTGCCGGGAACTGCATGAAATTTCGGGACAGCTGATGAACCGGGTAAAGATAAATTAAGAGAATAACAACCGAATTGTATGACAAGGGCGGCCGTGAGTCGCCCGTAAAGCAGAAGAACAATGGGAAATAATATAGTGTGCAGCAGATGCGGATCGGCCAATGTAAGGTGTGAGGCAATGGTAAACCCCAACACAAAAGGGTTCGACCACTTCACGGACGAAGCTTTTTATTACGGGTGGTGCGAAAACTGCGGATTGGGAGTTGCCCTGACCGACAAGGAGGAAATCCGGAACGAAATTTTGGAGAAATACCACAGGTTCAAGAAAGAGAATGCTTGTGAGCCACATTACGCGAATTGCCGGATTGTCCAAAGGGACAGCGGTCAGGTCAAGGATGTAAGAATTATGCTTTCACCGGACACCGGTATGGCCGATGACGGTATTTTCTTTTACTGCCACACATTGGAAAGGCTTATTGGGCTGTCCGTTCCCGGCAGGGAAAGTTTCACCCTTACGGAATGTTTCGGTTTTGCCTTGCTGACAGACAGGGAAAAGATGGAACGGCAGGTATTTAAACATGAAGCGGACGGAAAGCCCGTTATCGTAACAGGCAGGGAAGTGCTGCTTTTCTATGGGGAGCACTATGGTATAAGACCGGAAGAATTGAAGCAATACGCAACGGAGTATTGCTGCCATATCAAACATTACAGGGAATATGGATATCCGTTGCTGGACAGGTCCCTCGTGAAAAAAATGCTGGAGGAAGAGGAACGGATTACAAAAGGGGAAACACGGTCATTCACCCTGCGGATACACTTTCCTTGGCATGTGAAAATCACCAAAGAGGATAATCCTGAATATGCCCCATACAGATATACCTTGAATGCCTATTGCCTGGACAATCCGCAATGTTTTAACCGCAGATACACCACTTTGGAGAAAGCCTTGCTCCATTGTCTGAATGGATTCAATGAAAATGCCGCAATCAAAGACCGGTATCGTTCAATAGGGGAATACTTGCTGCAAAAGTAAGAACAGCAGACAAATACATCTTAAAACAGAAACGTCACAAGGTGATGTATATCACATCATACCTGTGGCGTTTCCGTTTTAGCCACTTCCCGGTTCTTGATTCTGCCCGCTTTGGGAATATGCATCTAATATGGCAATTGGAGTCATTCTGCCCAAGGGACTTTTATGTTTCATGTGCCCTATGACATAAATACAGATCTTTAGTCATGCACATTCCGATGTTCCATCTGTTTCCTGTTACGGTATTCAAGGTTTATTGTGGAATGGAACTTTACAATCCCCTGTTAGGGATATGTTCATGCCGGACAAATAAAAAAGGTTCGGTCGTCTCGTAACAACCAAACCTTTATCAGCAAGCAATCTACGGAATATAGAACAGTTCAAACTCCTCTTTTCTTCTTCTCTCTATGCTTGGAATGACTTTCCCCCGATAACAGCGGAACGATACATATTCCCTGTAAATATCCCGGTTGCCGCTGTCCAGTTTCTGAATCAGTTTGCTTTTAGGTATCTTGCCGTTGCCGATCAGACGGTAACAGCCTACATTAAAGCCTAACAGACTTAAAAGGAGCGAGTCTTTCCCATATTTTCGGAATACCTTCAAACACCGTTCAAGGTCGCATCTCAAAAGTGAGTCTGCCTGTGCCTCACTCAGGTTCTCGGTCAGCGTTTCATGGGGAAGCAGGCGGTGTCCGTAACCGATGTAAGGCATTTTCCCCCGGTGCCAGCCTTCCCACCGCTTAATGCAGGCTACCGCCTTATCTTTGTCAGACGGGGGATTTTCCGCCTTGCCGTACAAGACAAGTAACAGAAAGATCATAACAGCCGGTATTCTTTTCATGCAGCCTCCTTGTTATTTTCTTCATCCGTATCCTTTCCATTAAAATCATATGTCAATTGTTGCAGATTCCCCCAATTATCTTCAAGATAGAGGTCTATGGTCTGGGATTCCTTGCCGCTTTGCGAAGTATAGTAAAGACGGAATTTCCATTCGTTCAGCAGATAACGGTCATTGGGCTTCAGTACCGTGCCGTCCTCCATCTTCAGACTGCCCTTGCCGTCCGGCTGGAAATACCTTAGCGTATAGACGGTTCCGGCAAAGTTCCCTTCCGGCTTGATTTCCAGCCGGATTTCCACAGTCTCCCCATCGGTAATCTCATCCGCTACCGGCATGGTTTCTACCGTAAACGGGTATTCCTGTCTGATATCCAGCTCATTGTCACAAGCGACAAGACCAAGAAAGGAGAATGCCATACAGCAGGCTGTCAGCATAAAATCAAGGATTTTTCTTTTCATGGGTATGTATTCTTTTAAGGTTAGAAAATGTATTTTACTCCGATTCCATACTGGAAGTGGCAGATCCCCGAAGCACTGCCCCACACGAAACGCTCACGCAGACGCACCAGCAGGACAACCCTGTCGGACAGGTATCCTTCCGCTTCCAGCGTTACCGCACCGCCATAGATGAAAGACTCGCATTGCTGCAAAACGGCTCCGTCATCCAGCAGCCGGTCTCCTTCGTTCACGGTCTCATAGCCCAACAGGGCGGAAGCGCCGAGGTTCAGGAAGAAGGACTTGCCGGGGGTGGAAAAGAACGTATGGTAATAACCGCCTTCCCCCGTATATTGCGACAAGGGTATATGCGTACTCCGGTAAGGGATGTTACGTTTCAGCATCTCACCGCCAAACATCCACTGGTTTCCGTTCCCGGTACAGGTGGATACAGCCAGCGAGAAGGCATAGCCTGCATCGTGACGGTTTGCCCGGCTGTAAAATCCGTCGGCCATTTCAGTGGTGAAGCGGACGGCTTTCATTCCCGGCAGGCGGCGTTGGGCTTCTGCCTGCCCCGTAAAGAGGGCAAGCAGGAGGATAATAAAGAGGAAGTTTCTTTTCATGGCGTTCATCTGACTTTCAGTTCATTGACGGTTTCTGCGCGTACCAGGTCCTCATTCTCCACATCAAAGGACTGATGCCGGCCGCCTTGCTTCTCATACATTTCCACTATCAGCTTCTTGTCGTCAGGAATGGTGAACTTGGGCAGGGCAAACACCGTCCGCTCGTTCTTCTTTCCGTCCACACGGGTCACATAGTTGAAGGCACGAAGCGGATAGATGACCTGTTCCTGCATGGCGGTACGTTTCATGATTTTCTTGTCCACGATCTTGAAGGTCACGAAGTCCACATCGAAAGGCACGTTCGTGGCGTTCTTCACTTCGGTATGGAAATAGATCAGTTCGCCGTGCGCATAAAGTCCTTTAAGCAGATATTGCACTCCGAACCGTTTGCAGCCGATGTGCTTGACCTTGCGTTTGTTCTGTTCATACACGGATTTCATGATCAGCCGTACCAGACGGGGAGACTCCCCGGCGAGTTCCTGCAAGTAGATTTCCATTGCATTGTTCGGACGGTTCACGGCCTCTCCGTCATGGATGAAGTCGCACATTTCCACATTCAGCAGCAAAGGCTCGTCGGCATACTTGACGTTGAATGTATAGAAGTTGCCGTCTTCGGTAATTACGCTCATGTTTGTCTCGCTCCGGAAATGTTTCCGGGTTGCCTTCACACGGATCACATTTTCCGCACCGTCCGCCTTGCCCGCTATCAGATTGGGCGAACCCAGGTCCACATATCTCACGGGAGAGGGAAAAATAATATGTACGGTCTTGTCATATGTGATTTCCAGACCGTGCGGGGGAATCATCCGGCTGAATCCGATCTTGCGGCTCAGTCCTTCATAATAATCCCCGCTGCTCTGCTGCGCGTATGCAGCCACTGTGCCCGCAATCAGGGCAAGCATCATCAGAATCTTCTTCATGTGTGTTTCTTGGTTGATTGGTGAATAAATGGTTGATTTCCTTTCCTCCTTCATTTTTCAGGAGAATGCAGCAACAGCCGGTGCCCGGCCTTCAGGGTGATTTTCACCGTGCTCATCTTCTTGCCCACATATTGTGACATACCCTGTATCACCCCCTTGCCCACATCCGAGGCAATCTGCGCTCCGGCATCCGTTGAGATATTGATGCTGCTTCCTATAGAGGTGCCCATGCCGGCGGCAATCTCACGTGCGGCATCATACTCCATCGAGTTCGGTACAAGGATTCCCTGCTGCCCGTCAGCGTCATACACTTCGAGTTCCACCGGAAACAGCGTGCCCCTGTACTCCACTGTCTCGATCAGGATTCCCATCCGTTCCCCCTCGACACGTGTGCCGCCGACCAGTACCGTACCTTTGGGGATAAGGAGATCGTCCACTGCCATCGGCTCAAGCAGGCGGATACGCAGTGCCTGTCCGTCAGATACGGTCTGCGTGCCATGCACACAGGCGGCGATGGTGTTCCTGCCGGAAGATGGCATTTTGCCTACCGGGGTGTGGAAGCCGGTATTTCTCTCGCCTGCATATCCGGAAGCAATGTCTTCATTGCCTGCAGGCTGGGCCAGTGATGACACCATCCGGTTCTGTACCCGTTTTACAGGCCGGACAGCCGTCCGTTCTTTCCGGCTGTTTGGGGCATTGGCCGTAGAGGAAGCATCCGGCTCTTTCCCGTTGTAGCGGGCAGCCAGCTCGTAGGACTTTTCCAGCAGAGCCATCTTTTCTTCCAGGGTCTGGCCTTCCGCCTGTTCTTCCGCCGGCTTCCTTTCTTTTTCCAGATCCTCAATACGGCGGAGCAGATCGGCATTTGGCTGATTTTCATTCCGGGTATATACAGTGCCCAGCGAACGGTTCATATTCCGGTAGGCTTCTGCAGAGGAACGGATGGAGCCGGGGGCTTTCCCCTTTTCCGGTTCCGGCGGAAGTTCCATGTTTGCTTTTCCTGCGGTAAGACCGGCAGTATCCTGACCGTCCTTGTTGAGCAATTCGGACATTTCCTGGAAGGTTCCCCTGCGCCATTTTTCCTTTTTTGCCAGTGCTTCCTGCTCGTAGGCGCTTACCTTGTTGCCCTCCATTTCCGAATCTTCCGGTGAAGGCATCTCCACGTTGAACCCCCTGCCTTTTTCCATTTCCGCCTTCTCCTTTTCCGACGGGCTGAATACCAGCAGGAGGAACCCCATGCACAGCAGGCAGAAAAACGGATAGACAATATACTTTGCGCGCCGGCGCTTCTCTTCGGGAGTCAGCGGCTTGTCATTTGACACTCCGAGCCGTTCCCTGATTTTCTGAAAGTCCATTTTCATGTTTATGGATGTTTGAATGAATGTTTCTTGTTCTTTCCGGCCGGAACACGACGGAACGGATATGTCCCATTGCCGGTCTTTGGCCCGGCTCCCCGAAACGGGATACACAGGAGAGAATCGAGTACAGGCAGGAGGCAGCGAGCAGGAACGAGGCCGTGCCTGCCAGAAGGATGCGCTGCTTTCCTGTCAGCCGCCGGCAGAACAGCCGTACCCGGCTGTCCGCATGGCCGAAGAATCCGCGTTTTCCCCTCATCGTTCCGCACTTCTTATGTCCTTATTCTCCAGCACGGTAAACTGCTCGATAATGAATCCGTTGGGATTGTCATCCGAACGTCCTGTGTTTTGAAGCGAGCAGGAAGTTACTAGGCTGCGCTCGGTCACGTTGCTTTCACGGATAATCAGCTGCCGGGCGTATGTCCGCACCTTGTAAGGGTAGGCGGCAAAGTCGCACACCACGCTGTCCACATGCACCACCTGGTTGATGTTGCCTGAAATCAGGCGGTTGTAATACCCTCTTTCGGCAAAATCCACATAGTAGTGATAGGCACTCTTGTCTGCCAGTTGCAGGGCACGGTTGATATTGTGCTCGATGGCATCCTTCTGGGGTGAGAGCGAGAAAAACAGTTCGTGAAAGCGCCTTACATGTTCCCGCGCCTCGGCAGGCCTGTTCTGTGAGAGGTCCTGCGAAAGGGCCATCATCAGCGATTTGCCCCCGTCAAGCACATAGATTTTCTCGCGTTGCTTCTCGGCAAAGCGGTATGAGCTCCACAGCGCATATCCGGTAACGAGCGCACAGCAGCAGGCAAAGACCGCCAGCATCAGGCGGATGCGCTTGAAGCTGCTCTCAATGTTTGTCAATGACTTGAATTCCATTTTTTTTGATGTCTGGTTTGAATGAGTAAATATTTCCGGTATGACGGGACATCCCGTTCCGACAAGTCACCGGACCCGTCATCTTGGGTTGCCCGACTCATGGGAAGGAGGCTCCGCAGGGTTTATTTGCCCCTCAGCCTGCCTCCGATATTCCCCAATACGGCACCGCCTGCTCCGGCTGCAAGGCCCCCTGTCTTGGTGGCCGTACGGTTCAGGTTACGGCTGAAGTTTCCGGCACCGCCTGCCTGCACTATCCAGCCTGCTACCGTAGGCACGGTGAAGTATCCGATAATCCCGATCAGCATAAAGATGATGTAGACACTGTTCGAGTTGTCTATCGAGTAGTCCGGATTGTTCTGCAGTTCCTGAATGTCATTCTGAAGCATCAGTACCTGAAGCTTGGCAAGCAGGGTGCTGAACAGGTCGCTGACCGGAAGCCACAGGTAAACGGAAATATATCTCGTGAACCACTGTCCGAGCGTGGACTGGAATCCGTCCCATACACTGAAGGCGAACGCTACCGGTCCCAGTATCGAGAGTACGACCAGGAAAAAAGTCCTCACGGTGTCTATCAGCAGCGATGCCGCTGCGAATATCAGCTCCAGCAGGCTGCGGAATGCGTCCCGGATTTTCTTTTCCAGATTATACATCCCGACTTCCACATACATGCCCAGCCGGGAGGCGGTATCTATGGTTGACCAGCCCAGTTCATCCAGCTGACGGTCAAACTCCTCGTCACTTACCAGATATGCTGTTTCGGGATTGCGGAGCATGGCCTCCTTTTCCAGTTCCTCCTTTTGGATCCGGTACTGTTCCATATCCATCGTCTGTCCTTCGAGCATCTTGTGTGTGCCCTGCACGATGGGACTGAGAATATTGTTCAGCGTGCCGAGCACCAGCGTGGGAAAGAGCAGGATGCAGATGCCTATGGCAAAGGGACGCAGCAGGGGATAGACATCTATCGGTTCGGCACGTGCCATCGACTGCCATACACGGACGGCAACGTAGAACAACGCACCCAGTCCGGCAAGTCCCTTGCCCACGTCCATCATGTCCTCGCAAAGGGGAAGCATCTCGTCATACAGGGTTGCCAGTATGGTGTGCAGGTTGGCAAAATCTATCGACAACGGCATCATGGCTACCAGTATTTGGAGGTTTCATTCCCATAGAGCCGCATCACACGTTCCAGGTCGTTCTTCTTTCTGGCCCTGAGGTAGCTTACGGCTATGTTCTTGTTCGTATAATAGCTCACAAGGTTGCGGTAACGGCGCATCTCGTAATAGCAGTTGTCCACCACGTCCATACGGTCCTTGTCGGTCATGGATAGGGTACTGACATTGATAACCTGTTTCAGGTCCTGCAACACGCCGTTGCTCTCTTCCAGCAGGCGGGTGTAACCGAAGGCGATGGCGTCCAGTTCGCGCGGTGAGAAGTTTTCATCGTTCATCATCTTGCCGAAGTTGGTTACATAGATGTCGGACACGTCGCCCACCATCAGGATGATGTCACGCACCTTGCGGGCATCCTGTATCAGGTTGTTGACCGATTTCAGCTGGTCGTAATATTTCTTGGCCTGCTCATAGATCTTTACTGTCTCGGCAAAGCTTTCTGCCGTATTGACTGCCGTCTTTGAGGTATGGGCGATATTGTCCGACATGTTTATGATGCTTTGGGCCAGATTGCCGGGATCTGTCACCACCCATTGGGCGCGTGCTCCGGTAACGCCCAGTACAAATGCCGTTCCGATCAGAAGCGTTCTTGCCTTCATGCCCGTTCCTCCTTCCTTACATAGTCTCCGCCCGGTGAGAATGTCAGCACGTCGGCTGCCTCATTGTAGGACACATCGACACGGTAGCCCGTATTGACAAACAGGTTTCCGTTTTCTTCCACCAGCAGGTAAGTCTGCGGCTTCAGCCTTCGGGTTCTCCCGCTACGGGAAAACACCGTCACCTTATAGCATTCTCCTTCCTTGTATACCAGCACGTCAGGTCTGCCTTCCACGCTGGTCCACGTTCCGCAGATCTTGTCGCGGTCGATACCGCTTTCCGAACAGCTCTGCAATATCATGGCGGCCATGCTTATCAGACATACCGCCAGCCTCATAAGGGGTCTGTTTCTCATAATCGTTTTCATTTCGGGTTTGATACCTGTTTCTGTTCCTCTCGCTTTTTCTCCGCCAGACGGCGGATGGCTCCTTCCAGACTGCCCTCCGGCCCTCCGGCAATCCGTTGTACTTCCAGTTTCTCCGACTCCTCGGTCGTGAACGTGAAGTATTCTTCCTCGCTCACTTCCGTGGCATATACTGCCGAGCAGGTTCCTCCAAGCCCTATCCATACTTCCCGGTAGAAGCGCCCGGGATGGTTCGCTTGGTTGATGGAAAGAATCTGCCCTTTCTCTTTCTCGGTCAGACCGAGCAGCCGCTGGATGTGCTCGAACTTGTTTATGTATTTCCGCTGGTCAAGCAGGATCTTGCAGTCAGAGTTGTTGATGATGGCCTCTTTCACAATCGGGGAGCTGATGATGTCGTCCACCTCCTGTGTCACCACCACAGCCTCGCCGAAATATTTTCTGACGGTCTTAAAAAGGTACTTGATGTATTCGCTCATATTGGCGGACATCAGGGCTTTCCAGCATTCCTCTATCAGTATCATCTTACGGATACCTTTGAGCCTGCGCATCTTGGCGATGAAAGTTTCCATAATGATCAGTGTCACCACCGGAAGAAGCACTTTGTTGCTGCTGATATTGTCCAGTTCGAATACGATGAACCGTTTGCCTGTCAGGTCCAGTTCCTTGTCGGAGTTCAGCAGGAAGTCATAGTCTCCGCCCCGGTAGAACGGTTCTAGAACGTTCAAAAAACCGTCAATGTCAAAATCCTTCTCACGCACCTTTTTCTCTTCAATCATTCTTCTGTAGTCATCGGCGACAAACTCATAGAAACCGTTGAAGTCCGGTCTGATGTTCCGGTTCTCCGAAATCTTTCGGATATAGGCGTTCACTGCTCCGGAAAGAGCGACCTCCTCCGAACGTTTCGGCGACTCGTCTTCCCGTTTCCACAAGGTCAGTATCAGCGTGTTGATACTGTCACGCTTCTCCACATCGAATTTTCCGGATTCGGTGTAGAACGGGTTGAAGGATATCGGATTGTCCTCTTCATACGTGATGTAAATCCCGTCCTTCCCGTTGGTACGGTCATGGATCATCCTGCACAGCCCCTGGTAGCTGTTTCCAGTGTCCACCAGCAGGATATGCGCTCCCTGTTCGTAGTATTGGCGGACAAGGTGGTTGGTGAAAAAGGATTTTCCGCTGCCCGAAGGCCCGAGGATGAACTTATTTCTGTTGGTGATGATTCCTCGCTTCATGGGCAGGTCGGAAATATCCACATGCACCGGTATCCCGTTCTGGCGGTCTGCCAGCCGGATTCCGAACGGACTGGGCGAGCTCCTGTAATTGGTCTCTCCGGCAAAGAGGCATACGGCCTGTTCCAGGAAGGTATAAAAGGATTCTTCGGATGGAAAGTCGCCTGCATTTCCGGGGATTCCCGCCCAATAGATGACCGGTGTGTCAATGGTGTTATACCTTGGCGTGCATTCCATCATGGCCAGCTGGCTGCCCGTGTCGTTCCTGATGCGGCGGAACTCTTCCGCATCCTCCGCCCAGGCGATGACGTTGCAGTGGCATCTGACGGGAAGCACTCCTTTGGTATGTGCCTCATCAAGATACATCTCCGTCCACTCCTGGTTAACGGCATTGCTCCGGCTGTATTTTGACAACGAGAGCATATTGCGCGAGTTTTTCTCCATCATCTGCAGGATTTCCTGTGCGTCGTCGATGAACACGTATTGCGAATAGATGTGGTTGCATGACAGCAGCAGTCCTACGGGTGCGGCAAAGGAGAGGCGGCAGTCGCTGCGGTCCGTGGACATCCTCTCGTAGCGCATGTCCGTGGAAAGTCTGCCGGGCAGGTCTTCCGTATCGGAAAGGGTATGCAGGCAGAGGCGTTTGTCGCCGATGCGCATCCTGCCGGGCTTGAGGCAGATGTCCTGCAATACGGCGGTCTCATCCTCCAGCGAGAGGGAAAAGTATTTTTCCACCAGTCCGGGACGTTCCTTCGTACCGGTGATTTCGTCTGTTTCCAGACGGCGAAGCCTTATATGTCCGGAATCATTCATAATACGCTCGAACTGTTCCACCGCCTCAAGAAAGCGGGCGGCAGCATCCTTGTCGGTTATCTCTTTGGGCAACAGGAATCCCCGGCAAAGGGTATTGAAGTCACTCTTCCGGCGGCTGCGTTCGCGGGTTGTCTTCGTCAGGAACAGGTAGCATTTGTGATTCAGGTAAGGTCTTTCATTGAAATGCAGCTCATAGCTGCGTGTCAGGAAGCTCTGTTCTCCGTCATCGGTCTTCGGACGGTAGGTTTCCTTGACGAACCAGTCCTGTTTGCAGACGACACTATGTTCCGGCAATACCTTCACGGCTTTGATCCAGGAGGAGTGCATGGCCTCATACTCGTCTGCCGTTACCGTGTACAGTTCGGGCAGTTCCACTTCGAAAGCCACGGTCAGGTCTGCATCCTTGCTCACGATACAGCCGTTTTCTACCGATAGCAGGGGGAATTTGCGTTCCAGCGTTTCCGCCTTTAATACATTTCTCATGATTGTTGTTTTTTTCTTCTTCTTGTGAATAATCTGAAAACTCTCTTGCGGTGAATCAGATAGCGTGGATGCCGTTTTTCAGCCAGCAGCTTCATCAGCCCGTGTTCACCGTAACGGGCATTCAAACGGAATATCACCCACACCAACAGGCTGCCGGACAGGATTCCGAAGGATAAGCATATCCATTGGTCCACCCCCGTCAGGTAAAGAAAGACTACCATAAGGAGCATCATCGCAAGCCCTCCGGCAAAGACGAACAGGTATTGCGACTTGAGTCCTTTGAACTCGACGGGGTTGCCGGCACCTTTGTTTACCGGATATTCCATAGGCTTTAGAGGAAGAAGGAACGTAAGATGGTGGCGGCTACGATCAGAAAGATACAGGCAAAGAACCAGCTGGCGGCGGTTTTCGAAGTGTCGGGATCTCCGCTGGAAAATTTGCCATAGGTCTTGATACCGCCTACCAGACCAAGCACCGCACCGATGGCATAGCATAGTTTGGTGGCGGGATCGAAATACGAGGTCATGAGGCTGGTTGCCTCGTTGATACCCGCAAGGCCCTGGCCCTGCGCAAAGGTGTTTGCGGCGATGACCGCGCACATCACAGAAAAAAGGATTCTTCTTTTCATTGTCGAATCGTTTGGGTAAGACATAAATTTGAATTCGACAACAAAGATAAATGGGGATAATGCG
Source organism: Phocaeicola vulgatus ATCC 8482 (assembly GCF_000012825.1). Taxonomy (GTDB): domain Bacteria; phylum Bacteroidota; class Bacteroidia; order Bacteroidales; family Bacteroidaceae; genus Phocaeicola; species Phocaeicola vulgatus. Next base: position 944,109 of record NC_009614.1, read on the forward strand.
CTATGATTCAGAGGTGTCATCAGATGTCATCAAATGTCATCAGATGTCACCATTGTTGTTGCGAGAACACAAAAAATTATTAATTAAAGTACATTTCTATTCCTAGATGCATCTACCTGTCCTCCCTCATTGCAATATACAATACACAATCACAACAAAAAGTAAAAACTGAACTTCTTAATTTGGAAAACCAATATAAATAACTATATTTGTAATTGTAACTGGTGTAAATTAGGAAAAGTGCAGATAAAAATAAAAAATAAAGGAATCTTGGATTTTCATCTAGAACAAACAGATGAAAAAAAATGGGAACTAGTCACCAATGACAGATCAGTGGATATAACTTTGGAATGGTCAGGAGCTGCATTTACTATTTCTGAGAGTGATAAAATATTGATTGATGCTGATGATAAGGATTTGTCGCTTCTTCTAAAACAACTTGCCCAACAACTATCCCCTTTTGGATCGAATGGTGTTGAAGACGAAAATATTGAAGAAGAAAGTGAGGAAATGGAGCCTTTCAATCCAGAAGAAATATCTATTGATCCGAAAGTAGTACCTATGGATGCCCTACTTCGTCGATTAGTACAAAAAACGATTATTTTAAACCCTGATTTTCAGAGAAATGAAGTTTGGGATAATGTGCAAAAATCAAGGCTAATTGAATCCCTGATGTTAAAAATTCCTATTCCAATGTTTTATGTGTCATCCGATACTAAATCAGTATGGAGCGTTGTCGATGGTTTACAACGGATGAGTACAATTCGCGATTTTGTACTAGGTAAAGAATATCTAAAAAATCCCGAGAAAAATAAAGAAAAAAAAGGATATGGCATGAAATTATCTGGACTCGAATTTTGGGGGAGTAAATATGATGGTAAGTGCTTCAATGAATTACCTCTATTTTTGCAAAACCGAATTTACGAAACAGAATTTAGGTTCACCGTTGTTAATCCTGGCACTCCAGAAGAAGTGAAACGTAATATTTTTAAAAGACTTAATACTGGTGGAGCTCCTCTTACTTCGCAAGAAATCCGAAATGCACTTTATACAGGCAATGCTACTATGCTATTAGCACAATTAGCTAAGGAAAAGGCATTTCTTCAAGCTACTTGTGGTTCTATTCAGCCGAACAGAATGCTTGATTATGAAATAATATTGAGATATATCTCTTTTTTAATTAGAGACTATCCATCCTATAATCGTACTTTTGGATCTGATATTTGGCTAAGCGATACAATGATTATTTTGAATGCTCGTCCCACATATGAATTACCAGAATTCCAAAAGCGTATTCTTAAGAGAACCATTGCAATTAATACAATTAAAGACCTCAATGATGAAAAAATCAAAGAAGTTTTTGTTATAGCAATGAAAAGGGCAAAACTATTGTTTGGCAAACATGCTTTTAGAAAAAGTGTACCTGGTATGCGAAGAACCCCTATTAACAAGTCACTCTTTGAATCATGGGGTGTTTTATTAGGTAATATGTCCGAAGAACATTTCAGTTGTCTGAAAAGGCAAGAAAAAGTTTTCTTTCAAGAATATGGTATTTTACTTAAAACAAAAGCCTTTGAAATCGCAATATCTCGTGATAGCATGAGACATACCTCTGTAGCTTTTCGATATGAAAAATTAAAAGAATTACTAAATAAATTTTATGACAATGTTTAATCAACTAGATATACAAGGTTTTAAATCTTTTGAATATGCATCTTTATCGCTACATCCGTTAACAATATTAACAGGATTGAATAGTAGTGGTAAGAGCACTGTTATTCAAGCTATAAGAATGCTTGCACAAGGAATGAAAGGAAAAGATAATTGTTTATTGGATGGTTATGGAGATTGGAATGAATTGAAATGCAACCATTCTAATGAGACGAGTCTAAAAGTCATTACAGATCAAAATAATGAAATAAGTATTTCTCCGGATGAAATTTCTAAAGATAGTAATTTAAATGAATCTTTACCTGATATACTTTATGTTTCCGCAGATAGATTTGGTCCTCAGAAATCAATTCCTGTTACTTATAATATCGAATTAGGCAGTAAAGGAGAAAATATTGTGAAAGTAATTGAACATTTTGCAGAAAGAGAAATGCCTTCTTGTATTCTACATCCTAAAGCTGAAGGAGTTAGTTTTGAATATAACTTAAAAGCTTGGTTAAACATCATTTCTCCCGGAGTAACATTCAGAACAGAAATCAAAAAAGATACGGATATGTCATTTACTTGGTTTGACGATCATCGTGCCATGAATGTTGGATTTGGTTTGAGTTATACTTTAGCTGTTATTGTCGCTTTACTTGTAGGAGCTTTAAACAAATCGGTTGTCCTAATAGAAAATCCGGAAGCACATCTACATCCAAAAGGTCAAACGGAAATGGCAAAACTGATTACTCAAGCTATAGAAGCTGGTGCACAAGTGATTATAGAAACACATAGTGACCATTTGTTTGATGGCTTTCGTTTATCTGTAAAAGAGAAACCTATATTATCAAATTCCATTATAGCCTATTGGTTTACCCTAGATGAAAATCGCCTAACAACATTTGAAAAAATACATATTATAGAAGGTGGTCGTGTAGATAATTGGCCCGAGAGTATGTTTGACCAGTTTGAAATTAATGCTTCCCAGCTATTATGATGACCTTTTGTTTTAACCATTGTCTAAATGAAGTTGAATGTGAGGAAAATATAAATCTCATATTAAGAACTTTATTGGTAGCCCATAGCCGCCTTGGAGTTTCGACACAATATCCTATCATATTGCCATCTGAACCGAATACTGTGATAATTGCAGGAGTTTCTTTGAAGCAAATAGTAGAAACGATACCCGCTGACAAGGAGAATATTAATATAAGACGTTTAGCTTTTTCTATTCTTAACAATTACCCATTGACAAGCTTTTTTACTTCCGATCCAGAACTATCCAACGATGAATGCGGCAATTATCAGCTATTAGAACAAGATGCAGAAGCATTATTTTGGGCTCATAAAATGGGATGGACTGTCATATCTATGCCAGTATGTGATGAGGTAAAACAAAATCAGCTACAGCTAAAGTCAGAACTACTTGATAAAATAATTAATAATTGGTATGGTGATAATTTATCATTTATAAAAGAGTTAGAGGCGAAAGATGAAAAAAAATGCCAACAACAACTATCAAAGTTAGAATTCTTGTTTACAGGGAAAACAGCCCATATTTCTGATGAGTTTATTAAAAACTTTAAAAAGTCCCCACCGGGACTACAAAAATTAGTATTGAGCAAATTTGAAGATGCTAACATAGCAAGATTACTTTTCCCAAGTAGAGGCGATGACAATTTGGTAAAATTTTGCGAGGGAAAAGGGAATGAAACAACTTATGAGTTGCGCTCTAAAGCCATGGGAGGAATGCGTGTTTATTTTTTCTCCAATAATGATACAATAATTATTGCATCGTTACACACTAAAGCTCAATCGGTAGGCACAGAACAAACATCAGATATTAAAAATGCATCTGCAATAATAAAAAAAATAAAAATAAAGAATAACATCAAATAATTGTGAGACACCAATGTCTCTACCAAAAAATAAGTTCCACTCTATTGTCTGTTAAGTATAAAAGGAGTTTTAAACTCATATATAGGATTCTTTTATACTTAACAGATAATATTTTCAGACCAGATTCCTCCAGTCAGTAACATGTTTGCTTTCTTTCCTCTCTCTTTTCAAAGGCAACGCATTCCCCTCCTTATCCACATACTTCCCCATCAGTTCCTCAATCAGCTTCTTGTTCTCCACCTGGGAGGAGAACAGTTCAAACATGTCCGTTTCCCGGATGGAATGCAGTGTCATGGCCGCCCTGTATGATTTGTTCTCGTCCGAGCCGGCACCATTCAGGTTAAGCAGCACGTCGCCTACATTGAGCAGGTCAGCAGGAGTAACCATCGGAGCAATGGCTTCCGTTTCGGGAGAGCGGCTGTCCAGTTCCTCCTGTTCTTCTTTCAGCATTCTCATCTCCTCCAAAGGCAGTTTGCATTCCACTTCATCTTCCGGAATATCCTTATCCGCTCCGATAAAATCACTTCCGGTTTCCAGTTGCTGGCTCATGTAAGGGGCGACGGTCTTCCCGGCATTCTCGTCCAGATAGACAAAGCGGGTAGCTCCCATCACATCCTGTGCATTTCCCGGTTCACCGTTGTCTTTTTCAGCTTGTGGTCGATTGCGGGGAGTATAAAGCAGATCACAGATTTTACCTATTCTCTCTTTTTGTTTCCATACCTTATATAACAGATAAGCGGTACAGCCGAACCGTATTGATAAATAAACTATTTCTTCCATTCTATTGGCTTTTGAGTTGCTTCTTGATTATATATTTCATTGATGATATGCTGATACCTTTCCAGATGGTCTGACAGTACACTCCCTAAAAACATGGGGACAGACATTTCCGGTGCAATGACCGGCAATACTTTGGCAACAGTCCTGTACAATGTATCGTTAATATAGGTCTGCCTTCTTGCTCCCGACAGTTTCACTTTCAGAAACCGGCTCCGGTATTCATCTGAATCAGCCGCTCCATCCGGTGTTTTTTTTATTTGCTGTCTGGAAGAACCGCTTTTCTTCTCCTGTTTCTCCGGACAAGGTCCAGCCTGACTTTTTGTTTCCGGCTCCTCTTCCGGAGGAACCGTTCTTTCCAAAGCGGTCACATCTCCTGCCATCATGCGTTTCAATGCCTCCTCGTCCACTTGGTAATCCGTTCTTCTTTTGGTGGTCATAATTGTTTTTATTGAAGTTTCAGTATGGTTTCTATTTCCGCTGCCAGCAGGTCCAAACTGCTTCCTTTCATTGCGGAGGAAGATGGAGGGAACAAAGTGCTGCGGAACAGAGGCCCTTTCATTCCGGAGTCTTTTTTGTAACGTTCTGCACTGGGAATGACGGTTTCCAGTACCGGCAATTTCAGCGAACGGAAAATTTCAGTATAGCCGTTATACAGGTCTTTGGAAACACGTTTGTCCATCCGGTTCCAGAACATATGGATACCACGCAAGGGTACATCCTTATGCCGGTGCATGTATTCCCGGATGGCAAGGACAAAAGACATACTGCTCCGCATTGCCATTCTTTCCTGCGTGATGGGGGTGAATACATAATCCATATTGATTACGGACTGGAATACACCGGGCACATTTACGGTACCCGGAAGGTCAAAAAGGACAAGGTCATAATCCAGCTCCGACTTTTCAAGAAAGCGTCCGGCTGTTTCCCGGGCTTCTTCCGGAGTGGAGTTCAGGATGCTGTAGGCTTTCCTGCCGCTTGCTCCGAACTGTTCCACCAGCTGGTTTTGCAGATGCACGTTCTTTTCAATGTTTCCCACTTCCCAGTTCCGCATGGTACTGATGCTGTGCTGTGGATAATCACAATCCACCACCAGTACGTTATACCCCTTCAGGTAATGGAAGTAACTGGCGAGCAATACCGTGAACGTGGATTTTCCCACACCGCCTTTCTGGTTGCTCAAAGCGACAAATAAAGGTTCTTTCTTCATAGGCTTGAATTTAGAGTGTATAATTTGTTTCATATCTGTCCGGATTTTTTCGTTTCATCATACGGCAATGCATCCGTTGGTATATGGCAATGACGCATTGTTTGCCGGTTTGCATGAATACATTGCATACCATATTGCACCAGTGTAATACCGGTTGCCGATGGGCATTGCCATATAAGGTGCATTGCATTCATGCAATATGGGGTTCAATGTATCCCATACTGCATTGCACGGATGCAATGTATTCCGTCATGCAGGATTGTCGTGTAGCATATATGGCATTGCACATATATGGATGATGCCGCATTCACATCATGCACCACCTGTGGCAGGCAAGCAATACCCCTTACAGGACAATGTTTCAATGTATGCCCTCATGCACTGTGCCAAAAGTAGCGGCTATTTTTGAAACTTCCACCAACATTTCCCCTACCTGACATCAGATGTCATCAGATGTCATCAAATGTCATATCAAGCGCTGTTTACCAATCGGTTATCACTGTCTAATTTTGCAAAATCGGAATCAGACGATGGAAAAGAACTGACTTCGTCGAACCACAGCGTTCCGTGAACGTCGCACAGCAATCCGACGAAGGAGGATTCTCTGTTCAAGCGAACAGAGCAAGTTGTGTCCTTGTCCGACAAAAAGTCTTTTGTCCGACAAGAACCAACTTGCCCGCCCAGAGGGGCGGGGGAATCCGCTCCAAAGTCGCGGATTCTGGAAGAGAAAAAAGTACAAACCAAAAATCTCATGTGTATGGAGAAAACAACAGGGACAAGGACGGGCAGAAAGCCTAAAAATGATCCGGCGGACCACAAGTACAGTTTCCGCCTGAACGCCGAGGAGAACACAAGATTTGAAAAGTTGCTGGCGGATTCAGGAGCCGGCAACCTCACGCTGTTCATCAAGAAATCCATCTTCTCGGGACAGATAAAGGTCGTGAAAATAGACAAGGCGACGATGGACTATTACATCAGGCTGACAGAATTCCACAAACAGTTCCAGGCTGTCGGCAACAACTACAACCAGGTCGTCCGTGCCTTGAAGAACAATTTCGGGGAGAAACGGGCGATGGCATTGCTCTATAAGTTGGAAAGATTGAGTCTTGAGCTGATGCTCATCTGCAAAAAGGTCATGGCGCTAACCCAGGAATACGAGCGGAAATGGTTGCAAAAATAAGCCATGGCATGAGTCTTTACGGAGCGCTTGCTTATAACTACGAGAAGGTAGCGGCTGGTACGGCTGAGATTCTTTCCGGTAACCGTATGATTTCCGACCGGCTCGGATTGCCAAGCGAGGACATGCGCTTGGCATTGCTCTCTTTTGAGAATTACCTGCTGGCAAACCGCAATACGGAGAAGCCCGTCCTGCACATTTCCCTTTCCCCAGCACCGGAAGACCGGCTGACCGACGGGCGGCTGGCAGAACTGGCGGAACGTTATATGCAGAAGATGGGGTATGGGAATCAGCCTTACATCACCTACAAACATGCCGATACACACAATACCCATATCCATATTGTCAGTGTCTGTGTGGATGAACAGGGGAAAAAGATCAGCGATGCCTACGAGCATCGGCGTTCCATGACCGCCTGTCGGGAGCTGGAAGTGGATTTCGGTCTGCGAAACGGAGCGGATGCGGAAAAGCGGAATCCAAAAGCGGAACTAAGAAAGGTGGACGCTTCCTTGGGAGATGTCCGCCATCAGGTAGGTAATACCCTTAAAGCCGTATTGGAAAGCTACCGTTTCCAAACCTTCGGGGAATACAATGCGCTGCTTTCCACGCTCAACATCGAGGCGAAACAGGTCAGGGGAGAATACAACGGTACCCCATATACCAGTATTGTATATTCGGTCACGGATGATACCGGCAAGGTTGTCAGCCCACCGTTCAAAAGTTCCCGATTTGGGAAACGCTTCGGAAATGAACAGTTGGAAAAGCGGATGCTGATAAATCTGAAAGCTCTCAAAGATGGGAAATGGGCCCCCTCCATACAGGCGGACATCGTTCGTGCCTTGCGGCAGGCGGATTCACAGAAACGGTTTGTGGAACTGCTCGGGCAAAGGCGTATTGATGTGGTTTTCCGCAAGAATGAGCGGGGACGTATCTATGGTGTCACCTTTATTGATCACAACCATCGGGAGGTGTTCAACGGCTCACGCATGGGCAAGGTGTTTTCTGCCAATGTGTTCAACGACTATTTCAAATGGTTGGAAAACATACCCGAAAAGGAACGGGGCGGACATTCCGCTACAGAACTTTGGCAGCATCACCGTCACGAATCCTCTAGCACGCTCGAACTGGCGGCAGGCATTTTTTCCTTGGAAACCAATCCGCGGGATTACGAGGAGGAAGCCTTTGCACGCCGCATGAAGAAAAAAAAGAAGACCGGACGCAAGCGTGGCATTTAGACAAAACAAGTATCAACCCATTTATATACAATTCTTATGCAGCAGGAAGATGATTTGAGGGCTCTCGCTAAGATAATGGAATTCGGCAGGGCCGTGAGTATTTTTCTTTTGGTGGTACACGTCTATGTGTACTGCTATCCGAGTATCACCGCATGGCACCTGAACCTTGAGGTGATAGACCGGATTCTGGTAAACTTCAACAACACGACCGGAATTTTCAACTGTATTCTCTGGAGCAAACTGTTGGCAGTGCTTCTGTTGGCCGTTTCCTGCCTGGGTACGCATGGGGTCAAAGGTGAAAAAATAACCTGGCCTAAAATTTATGCGGTGTTGGTGGCAGGATGCGCATTGTTTTTTCTGAACTGGTGGCTTCTTAAACTGCCATTGCCACACATGGCAAATACCGCATTCTATATTTTTACTCTTACGGCAGGCTATCTCGCCCTGTTGATGTCGGGATTATGGATGAGCCGCCTTTACAGGCACAACCTCATGGAAGATGTGTTCAATATGGAAAATGAGAGTTTCATGCAGGAAACCCGACTGATGGAGAATGAATATTCGGTAAACCTCCCGACGAGATTCTATTATAAAAAACGCTGGAATAACGGATTTGTCAATATTGTCAATATTTTCCGTGCCTGCATGGTTATCGGGACACCGGGCAGCGGCAAATCCTATGCGATAGTCAACAGTTACATACGCCAGCTTATAGCCAAAGGCTTTGCGATTTACATCTATGATTACAAGTTTGATGACCTGTCCACCATCGCCTATAATTCTTTGTTGAAGAATATGGACAAGTACGAGGTAAAGCCCCGGTTCTATGTCATCAATTTCGACGATCCGCGCAGGTCTCACCGGTGCAATCCCATTAATCCGGAATTCATGACGGACATTTCCGATGCGTACGAGGCAAGCTATACGATAATGCTCAACCTCAATCGCACCTGGATCGAAAAGCAGGGGGACTTCTTCGTGGAGTCTCCTATCATTCTGCTTGCGGCAATAATCTGGTATTTAAAGATTTACAAAAACGGTATTTACTGTACGTTTCCCCATGCGGTAGAACTGCTCAACAAACCCTACTCAGACCTGTTCACCATTCTGACCTCTTATCCGGAGCTGGAAAACTATCTTTCTCCCTTCATGGACGCATGGAAGGGAAATGCCCAGGACCAGCTCCAAGGCCAGATAGCCTCGGCTAAAATACCCCTTACGCGCATGATCTCCCCACAACTCTACTGGGTGATGACCGGTAATGATTTTTCATTGGATATCAACAATCCGAAAGAGCCCAAACTGCTCTGCGTGGGCAACAATCCGGACAGGCAGAACATTTATTCGGCAGCGCTCGGATTATATAATTCCCGTATCGTCAAGCTTATCAACAAGAAAAAACAGCTTAAATGCGCCGTTATCATTGACGAGCTTCCCACCATCTATTTCCGTGGGCTTGACAACCTGATCGCGACGGCGAGAAGCAACAAGGTGGGTGTGCTTCTGGGTTTTCAGGATTTCAGTCAATTGACACGTGACTACGGAGAAAAAGAATCCAAGGTCATCCAGAACACGGTGGGGAATATTTTCAGCGGACAGGTGGTCGGTGAAACCGCAAAAACGCTTTCAGAGCGCTTCGGCAAGGTGCTTCAGCAACGTCAGTCCGTATCCATCAACCGTCAGGACGTATCCACCTCCATCAACACACAGCTAGACTCGCTCATTCCCGCATCAAAGATCGCCAACCTCTCACAAGGCACGTTTGTCGGGGCTGTGGCGGATAATTTTGATGAGAGGATAGAGCAAAAAATATTTCATGCCGAAATTGTCGTGGACCATACCAAGATCAGCGCAGAAGAAAAGGCTTATCAGAAAATCCCGGTCATCAACGACTTCAAGGACAGGAACGGTAACGACATCATGATGCAACAGATACAACGCAATTACGACCAGATCAAGGCGGATGCGCAGGCTATTATCAATGAGGAGATGCGGCGTATCAAAAATGACCCTGAACTCCGTAAACGACTAGGTCTGGAAGATGAAAAAGGAAAGGACCCCGACAAATCATGACAAGTGGAGGGGTAATTGAAGAAATTATACCCCGACTGATCGGATTATTGAAAAAGATGCCGTATATTTGAAACTTGAAATAGAGAAATAAGGCCGGTCTCGACAATTGGGACCGCCATTATTATACATAAGTCGCAAGACGTCTCGAACAGGAATCTGACAAATTCAAAAACACAGAGGCTATTGCGTGAGGCTTATGCTATACCTTATAGCATGAGCCCATGCGGGTTTCTGTGTTGGGCTTTGTCAGAGCCTCTGTTCGAAATAAGCATGGGTTTCATGCTTTTTTAACAAGAGGTATGGCAAAAATTCAAGTTATCATGGCACTCACTTTGGACGGGTTCCTTCCGCATGAAGACGAGATGCTTATGCGATGGGTGAGGGAAAACAAACGGTATGGTTTCCCACGCTGGCAGCGACAGGCCACATTCCACATCTACCCCCATTACGGTTTGATGGACTTGCTGAATGTAAAGGAAAAGCATGACAAGGATTGTATTTATCTGGCAGGAGTGGGAGATGGAGGAAGTGCGGAATATGCCGATGGACTTTTTCGGTATAATCTGGTGGATGAGACAGTACTTTTTCTGCTGCCTCTTTCTTATGGTGGTGGAATCCCCTTGACGGGAGAATTCCGGTCTGCCCGCTGGAAACTTCTTGGCTGCAAAACTTTCTCCAACGGAATCTGCCGGCTTATGTATAAACGAAACGGATGAAGATGCTATCTCAACCCATACCTTTCCATTTTCTTGTATAGCGTCGGACGGCTCATCCCCAACATTCTCGCCACACGACTGATCTTACCTCCACATTCTTCCAGAATCTTCCTTATTAGTTCTTTCTCTTCTGCTTCTTCCATCAAGCCTTTTTTACATTTTTCGCCTGTCCTACAGATGGTCGCATTAAGATTCAGATCTTTATGGGTTAACAATGGAGATACCGCCAACAGGACAGCACGTCTTATCCGGTTGTCAAGTTCACGCACATTGCCCGGCCATGAGTGGGAAAGCATGGAGATTTTGGCTTGTTCGGTAAAACCGGAGGTCTCCACACGTATCTCTTCTGAATGTTGCTCACGAAAGAAGTCAGCCAGTGGCAATATATCTTCCGGGCATTCGGAGAGAGAGGGCTGGCGTATCTCAAACTCGGCGAGACGGTAGTACAGATCCTCCCGGAAACGTCCCTCCCGTATGGCACGCTCCATATCCTCGTTGGTGGCCGACAATATCCGTACATCGGCTTCAAGTTCTTTGCGGCTGCCCACTGGACAATACACTCTTTCCTGTAATACCCTGAGCAGCAGTGTCTGCATTTCGGGAGGCATGTTTCCGATCTCGTCAAGGAAGAGCGTACCGCCCTTGGCCGTCTCAAAATAGCCGGCAGTATCCTTTTTCGCATCGGTAAATGCCCCCTGCACGTGACCGAAGAACTCAGATGCGGCAAGTTCCCCCCGGATACAACCACAGTTCACCGCCACAAAAGGCTTGTCCTTACGCCCGCTATGCTGTTGGATCAGCTGTGCGACAGATTCTTTTCCGCTACCGTTCGGTCCAAGGATCATGACGGAACAATTCAAAGGAGCCACACGACAAGCTATCCGCTCGGTCTCCCGGACCGCCCCGCTAAGCCTTTTCATTAATGATTTCTTCGGGGGAACGGAAACTGGCAGACCGATCAATCCCCGTAACAGTTCCATCAGTAACTCCTCGTGGACAGGCTTGGGCAAGTAGTCCTTTGCGCCCAATTTGACGGCACGCACCGCATCTGCAATGGAGGCATGTTCGGTCATCACCACAAAAGGGATATGTAACCCTTGGGAGATGCTCCATTCCAGTAAACTGATGCCATCCCCTTCGGGAAGGCGGACATCCGTCAGTACCAGCGCCACGTTATTCCCCTTGATTTTCCGGCGTGCCGAAGGCTCATCTATGGCCGTCAATACCCTGTAACCGGCTTTCTGTAGCCATCTCTCAAGAATATCGCAAAGAATCAGGTTGTCCTCCACGATCAATAAAGTCTTTTTCATCCCCGTCATTTTTCTTTCTTAATTCATTATTTACTTCGTCTATCAGTAACCGTATCTGTTTCATAATTCTCATCGTGTACTCTCTGACCGTCTCGTCGCTCGAGGTCTTGTCATGCAGGAGCTTCCGATAACCGAACAGTACATCGTTGGCCCCTAACAACTCCCAGACCGGAGCCATCCGATGTACGATCCTCCGCATGGCTTCCCGATCGTTTTCTCTTAAAGCCTCCTCCAGTTCGGCAAGATCCTTTTCTGACTCTTTTGCGACAAGACCGAACATATGACGACGGTCGTCCGTACTTTCCATCAGGCGGGAATAGTCGAACGGAGACATGCCTGCACTTCTGCCCTCCGTAACGGAGGAGATAAAGGCCAGCAGTCCTTTTGAAGAGAAAGGCTTATGTATGCAACCGCAAAAACCGGACTTCATATACACGCCCGAGTCCCCGTCCCCCCGTGCCGTCATGACAGCGACCGGAACGGTACGGGAATTTCCGATATCCGAGTTACGCAGTAATCTCAACAAGCCGAAACCATCGGTCACGGGCATCTGTATATCTGTCAATACCAAATCATAATCCAAGCGGTCGAGTGCTAGAATGGCTTCTTTTGCATTTTGACAGGTCGTGCATTCCACCCCGTTGCGCCCGAGCATGTCTTCCGTTATTTTCAGAAGGATGCTGTCATCATCCACTACCAGTACATGTTTGGGAAGTATTGTCGCAGATTGTACCGGAAGCTCCTCTGTTTCCGGTTCTCCTGTCGTTTCCGAAAGGGGAAACGACAGGCGGAATGTTGTACCTTTACCTGGTCGGCTCTCTACTTCAATGCTTCCGTCCAGTACCTTTACAAGAGCTTTCGTGATAAAAAGCCCAAGACCGAAACCTTCCGAGTTTATCTCCTGCGCCGCACGCTCGAACGGACGGAAGACACGTTCCAATGTCTCCTCGTCCATACCGATACCGGTATCACCGACCTCCACATATAATCTTCCCGCCATGTACTCGGTATGGAAACGGATCGTACCCGACAGGGTGAACTTGATGGCGTTTGTCAGCAGATTGTCCAATATTTGTTCCAATTTGTCTGCGTCTCCTCTCACTGTAATATCACCGACATTCTTATGCCGGTGCTCGAACAGCAAGGCCCGGCCACCCGCTTTGCGGGCATATTCCTTCGATATGTTGTCAAGCAAGTTGTTTAGACGGAAAGGAACCTCGTTACGGGTATCCTTGGTCTCATTGATCTTATAAACATCCATCAGGTTGTTCACCAGATTCAGTATATGGCGGCAGGAATGGCGGATGTTCTCCAGATAGCCTTCCCGTTTTTTCTTTTCACGGGTTTCCGAGGCCAGTTCCACGCAGTTGTTGATATTACCCAATGGTCCTCGTATATCGTGCGAGATGGTCAGGATGATCTGTTTACGCATACCGAGCAGTTCCTCGTTCTCACGGTTTATCCTTTGGAGCTGTGCCCGCCCTTCCCTTTCTTTCCTGATGTCATGCCGTATGATCAGGAACGAGATGAATAGCAAGGAGGAAGCAGAGACGATTACCAAGACAAACAGTTTGAAAGAAAAATCTCCGGCTTCCGTGATTTTTTCCTCACGACTGATGAACGCCGCCTGCGCTTGCCCGTCAAGATGGGTGATGAGTATTTGCAACTTCCGGTTCAAGGCCTTATTCTGTATGCGCAGACTGTCGGTATACATGTCTATCCGGCGTTCACGTTCCTCTTGCATGGCGATCAGCTTCTCATTCAAATCTTGCAGTCCTTTCGATGGCTCGAAGACCTGTACGCTCCTTTTCCCTCCGAACCAACCGGCAATCCCTTTTTTCTTTTGGGTGACTGTCCGGGTACGAACCGCTTCCCTGATAACAATAGGCAGACGATTTGCGAGCAGGCTGTCCGCTTCCCCCTGTCTGGTAATGGTCTCCATAATGCGGAGCAGATGTATCTCCTTAGCTTCCAATAAATGACATAGGGAGTCTATCTGCTTTGGCAGGACGAACGTGCCACAACTCACTTTCAATATTTGTAACAAGCTGTCCGTTTGCAAGCGTTTTCTGCGATACTCACGAAAATCGGTATCCTCCCAGACAATGACGGACTCTCCATAGGTGGCAAGCTCCGTGATATAGCGATGCGCCGTACTGATGTCATGGCGTATCCTGCGTATCTCCGATGTTTCCGTTTTTATCTCACGCATGCGGCTCCGTTCGTATAACAAGATGGAAACCATGCCGCAAACAGCCATGATCAATATCATATACCCTAAAAGAACCTTATGCTGTAATGAAACTTTCCTTGCTACCATAAATATTTTCATTTTACGTAAACACTCACTTTAAACCACCAAGGATTTGTAACGGATTCGTTAAGCCAGTGTAATAGTTATCTATAATTCATTTATAAAATATAGAAGAAGCCCCTGTCTTCTCCGATAACCGGCTTCAGACAAGGGCTTCCATATTGGGATGAATCAATAACGATTTACTTTATGAGATTGGTCTTATTCCGGTTTTATCAGTTGGTTCCACCCGTATGCTGGCAGTTCCAAATCCGGGTAATGACAGACACTGTTCCAATGTTGATTATAATTGAATAGACAACTTTCATAACGGATAGAATCGAATATATTCCATATCAGGCAAGAGGGAAACCGATTCTTTCCAATTGTGCTTTTCGCTCGTCTGACATGTTCCCCTTGCGGTAATCCCGTCTTTGAATGGTACACCAGCGTCCCAATGCTCCTTCACGGCATCCCGGCCATCGTCCTTGCAGGTTATGGAACAGGCACAATTGTTCGAAGTTGCCTTGCCAGACCTGTTCCGCCGACCAGACAAATCCTATTTTATCCAACAGGAGCCGGCGGTCATTGGGTAACTTTCCCTGTTTACGCATTTTCCGTTGTGTATGGCACCATCCGCCCAAATTCCCTTCCGTCGATTTAGGGAAACGCCGATATTTTCTGACAAAAGACTTCAGCTCCTCGTAGTTCTTCATCCATTCCCCTTGGAGGTTCTGATTCCAGACAAAGCCGATCTCATTCAAAGCCCGGATGCGCTCTTTGCTCAAACGTCCATCCTTCCGTCTTTCCCGCTGGGTATAACACCAGGTCGCAAGCGGGCCGTCTTCACGTTTGGGCCAGCGTCCGCAGGTATCAAAGAAGACTTTCAATGCATGGTATTCCCTCATCCATTTGGAGTCGAGCTGATTCCACTCAAAACCGATTGCATCAAGCTGGTCGCACCGTTCCTTGGCAAGACAGCCTCGTTTGTAGGCGATGCGTTGCGTGTTGCACCAAAGGCCCAGTTTCCCTTCCGTCACTGAAGGCCAGTCGTTCTCTTCCCGGTGGAACTCGACCAGCCGCTCGTACATAATCTGCCATGGTTCCAGCTCGGCCAGGATCTCTTCGATGCGGAGCCGGATATCCGACAAATAGCCGGTAGCGAGGAACGAGGTTGTTCTTTCAAATCCGTGGGGCGATGGAAGATAAGAGAGTCGCTCCCAGTGGCACGCCATCACGTCGTAGACCGATTTACCCGACAGGTTATTCACGAAATCCAAGACGACCGGCTGTTTCCCGCTTCCGGCATCCAGACAGCGCCCCAGCTGTTGCAGGGTGACAATGTAAGATTCGGTGCGCCGCAGGAACAAGACGGCATCCACTCCCTCGACATGCAATCCTTCGATCAGCATATTGACGGAAAAGAGTACGTGTAACCGGTCCGACTCTTCTCGGAAAGCGGCCAACAGCCGCTGATTCTCCTGCTCGCTTTGCGCATGATGGATTTCAAATGGCGTAATCGATCGGCCTGCCTGTGTGAGCCAGTCGCACACTTCCGGCACCATCTGTCTGAGATCGGCCAGGTCGCGACAGAAAACCAGCAGTTTGCGTACGCTTTCGGGTAGGAACTTCCGGATCACCGACGACGCGCCCAAAGCACCTTTGAAATCGACCCGCGCCAGGTCCAGTTTCTTTTGGATGCGCTCTCTCCGGCGGACTGAACAACCGCTGCGTTCCAGCTTTCTTTGCAGCCGATCCAGTTCGTTGTCCAGCCCGTAAGCACTTTGTACCAGGATCGGCACTGGTAAGATATTGTAATACCAAGCTTGCGGCAAGGTAAGTTCATAAAACAAATTTCCTTCGAAATAAAGATCCACCGTATCGATCATTCCTTCCGGACGGATTGGCGTTGCCGATGTTCCCAGGACATAGGCACAGGGATTGTTTTCTATCACTTCCTGCAAGGCACTTCCCCAAATTTCCGCCCCGAAATGATGGAATTCATCAATAAGAATATGATCTGCCCGTAACAACCCATTGTCCTCCCGGTTACGAATCAGTGACTGGAATGTCCGGTACGTCACTTGCGGAATGGAGAATCCGACGGCTTTCCGGATCTCATCCAGAATCGTGATGTTCGGAGCAAAGACCAATATATTTTCCTTTGCATGATCTGCGATATAGCGTGCCAGCAAATAGGATTTCCCTGTTCCGGTAGCCTGCACGACCGTACCGATACGGTGTTGTTTGAATCCCCGCATGATCGCCCTGTAAGCCGCTTCGTTATGCGGATAAAGCTCCACATGTCTTCCGGACAAGAGGCTTTCAATATAGCTTTCATCCGAAACGGTCAGCCCGTGCAGTTCAAAGTCCAATGCCTCCGGCAGGAATCCACCGTGCGCCACGATCCTGAAATAGAGATTTCGATATCCTTTGTTCAGTGAAGAAAGCTTTTCATAAAACCTTTCAACATCCGAACGGGTCAAAGGCTGCTCGTTCCAAATCTCCTTCACGATAGCATGTGCCATTCCCGGTTTGAAGCCTATCCGTAATCCATCTTCGGATTCTGTTACCTGAAAACCTAGACGGTGATAGCAATCTGTCAAAGACGGTACCATCCTATTGACTTACAAGTCAAAAGTTCATTTGATTATTGTCCTTTGATGTTTAAAGATGGCTATCATATCGCCCATTGTCAGTCGACCGGTAACATCTTCCGTTATAATCCGGTTCAAAAGCCGAAGATCCGCTTCCATCTGAGCACGAAAGAGACAGGCTTTGGGATGCTCTCCCCGGATTGTCTTTGTGGTTTCATCCCAAGAAGAAGTTGGTAGGTGAAGGTGGGAAGAAAATTCCATACGTCGGTTATGTCCTTTGTAGATACGGTAATAAACCGTACCGTACCCTATGGCTTTCTTACAAGTCTCAAAACGGACAACGACTGTAGGCATCCTTATTATTTTCTTGATTAGTATTTTACAGTAGGTTGATGTAAAAGCATATACCTTCCGAAGAATATTTCCCGTTTTGCAAAGAGGACTGATAAGTCATACAGTCTGCCACTCCATTCCATTTAATTGTAATCACGTTTTCATTTTCGGTAGGTGACATAGAAACCTATGATATGTTTTTTTTTCGTATATTTAGTGGCAGCAACATAATAGTTCCCCAATATGGTTCTTCTACTATCCGGCCAATCATCTCTTTTCACCTTGTCACTCGTCGTAATGTGATCATTACTTCCAATAGCAATACATGATCATCATTCGTTTTCTTTGATAGGCCTGATTCTTTTAGATAAATATCAATTCTTGTGATCAAAATCCATATTATCTATATTGCTGTCTTTTAATTTTTTCTGTATAGTACAAATAATTCCAGCTCAATCTATGAAAAAGGAATGATGCTCAAAAAATGATTGCCTGTATGATACATCCACTTTCCTAACGAATTCAAGCTGACATCGGGCAGGAACTCTTTTCTGAAAAAGTGACCACCTATGCGAGTTTTTCCTCCATCATCTATGTCCGTGCTCGGCACATAAATCAATCCACTCATTCTTGTATTTACTGCGTAAAAACAGGAAAAGTCACAAACAACAAAAGTCCTCCGAGGAATATCCACCGAAAAATTTCTTTTTTTCGTTTATCATTCTTCATTTTATACCCGATGTTAGGTTTTGCAACAATTCGTATATCTTACCATGAAACAAGTCCCGATAATGAAGTTCAACTCCAGAAAAAACTTTCACTTTAAGTTTATTAGCTCTTGGTAATGCAAACCATAAGTAATAACAAGTATTTCGATTTGTAAAAATATTTTTCAGTATCAGCTTCATAGCTCAGCTTATATCCTATATAACAATGCATTTACAATACGTCCGCAGGCTAATCCGTCACCGTACGGATTTACAGCCTTACTCATTTTTTCATAAGCTGCTTTATCATCAATCAAAGATGATACTTCGTTTACAATCTTATTATAGTCCGTACCTACCAGTTTCACCGTTCCGGCATCTAATGCTTCTGGTCGCTCCGTGGTATCACGCATCACCAATACCGGTTTACCCAGTCCCGGAGCTTCCTCTTGAATGCCACCGCTATCTGTCAATACGATGCTGCTCTTCTCCATTAGATACACAAAACTCAAATACTCCAATGGTTCAATGAAGAACATATTTTTTAAGCCGGACAGATTCTCCCCGAACACCTCATGAATCGGCTTGCGTACATTAGGATTCAAGTGCATAGGATAAACAAAATCCAAATCTGGATATTTAACCGTCAAATCTTTAATAGCTGTACACATATTGATAAATCCGTCACCAAAATTCTCACGACGATGCCCTGTAATCAATACCAGCTTCTTGCCATTGTTCAAGCGGTTTACATCATAACCCG
Organism: Phocaeicola vulgatus ATCC 8482; assembly: GCF_000012825.1. GTDB lineage: Bacteria > Bacteroidota > Bacteroidia > Bacteroidales > Bacteroidaceae > Phocaeicola > Phocaeicola vulgatus. Next base: position 962,852 of record NC_009614.1, read on the forward strand.
CTTTGCTCAATATATCTTCCAATTCATTATCTAGCTCCTTGTTGTTCTTGATTTTATCCACTACCCAATAAAGTGCATCAATCACTGTGTTACCAGTTATAATGATATTGCGGTCATCAACGCTCTCTTTAATCAGATTATTACGACTTAACGGAGTGGGAGAAAAATGATAGGTCGCCAGACGCCCCGTCAACAACCGATTCATCTCCTCCGGCCATGGGCTATAAATATTATGTGTACGCAAACCAGCTTCCACATGTCCCACCGGTATCTGTTGATAAAAAGCAGCCAAAGCTGCAGCTGTAGAAGTGGTAGTATCCCCATGTACCAATACCACATCGGGCTTTACCTCTTTCAGTACATCACGCATACCGGTCAGCACACGAGCGGTCACATCATACAGATCCTGTCCCTGCTTCATGATATTCAAATCATAATCCGGTTTGATGTCGAATATCTTCAACACCTGATCCAGCATTTCCCGATGCTGTCCGGTTACGCACACCACAGTCTCTACCCGTTTTGGCTGTTTCTGGAATTCTTTCACCAGCGGAGCCATCTTGATTGCCTCCGGACGGGTGCCGAAGACCAACATCACTTTCTTCATATTTCCTCTGTTTATAATTTTTTCTTCATCAGCCACCAAGCATACTTCACCAAGTGGATCTGACGTTTAATTCTTTTGGGTTCTTTTATCAAGCGATAAGCAAATTCCAGATTATGCTCCACCCACCATTTCGGTGCGCGCTGCACATGACCTGTATAGACATCGAAACTGCCACCCAATCCTTGGAAGATAGCGCGATGCCGTTGCTGTATCTCCTCCATCAGCAATTCCTGCTTTGGCGACCCCATAGCCACGAATACCACATCCGGTTTCTTCTCCACAATATCGTCTATCAATCGTCGTTTCTCTTCATCCGTCTTGATATAGCCGTTACGATAACCCACTATTCGGATATCCTGATATTCAGAACACAGTTTCTCTACGGTCTCATTTACGATTTGCGGTTTTCCACCAACCAGATAGAATGTCTTTTCCTTGTAAAAGCGAGTAATAATCTTTAGCCATAGTTCACATCCGGGAATCTTACAGGCATCTTTATAACCTTTCTGCTTTAAAGCCATTTGTGCACCGGCTCCATCACAATACCCAATATTTCGATTGATAATGGCACGTGTCTGTTCCGTGGCATGCAATATCTTTTCTGCATTGATCGCTACCAATATGCCCTTATGCGTGTCCACATAATGCAATAGTTGCTGTTCGGAGTCGAAAGGGAATATTTCGACCCCGTTTAATGAAACTTTATCCATAAGATTAAAATATTATTCGGCAAGTAAATAATGGCTCATAGCATTAAATATAAACGCATTGCTCCAACGCATATATGATATTTTTGAACTTATCCCCGGCTTTAACTGGTAGTAGAAATAGCCTTTCCGGTCTTGCATATTGCGGATAGTCCAATCAATGACCTTTTCTGCAATTTCCTTGTATTCTTCGATCTTGTGCAACCTTGCGAGCGTTACGAGCAACTGCCCCGGGCAGTGAATGTCGATGGGATAAGTGCGGTTGTCGTAGTATTTTGGCATTCCGTTGGCTTCAAAGAAGTTTTGAATATAATATTCAAAGCCCTTCTCAATATATTTGCGATACTTATTGTCGCCTGTCAGCTCCTGATATGCAATAAGCGCATCAAGGTTATAGCCTGTATGAAAACTGTCAACCCAACTCTGAACGGGTAGCATGCCATATACCCATGCACCGTTTGGCTTTTGACCTGAGCAGCATGCCTTTATGCTTTGCTCTGCAAGTTCGCAGTATTCCTCGTTGCCTGTGTACTTGTAGCAAAAACTAAGCAGCCTTGAGCCGAGCAGTGAGGCGTTAAAGACAGTGTCGTTTCCCTGCAACGGGCTGTAAGAGAATAGGAATCCGTCCTTATATTCCGTGCGGTGAAGGTCGTTGATAACGAAATGTGCCGCACTGAGAGCGATTTCAAGAAACCTTTTCTCTCTGGTAATTTCGTATGCTTCCATAAGAGCGGTTGCACAGAAATTGCTCGCAACAACGGTTGGAGTAAACTTTGGGAAAAGGAAAAGTCTGCGAGCCTGCCAGTCAAAGTTATATCCCCAGCAAGCACCGCTGTAACCTTTTGATTGTAGAGAGATCAACAGTTCAGCCAGTTCGTTAATCCGTGATTTCAGGGAATCGGGAGAGCCGAGGCTTTCCGCAAGTTTGGGGTTTGCCTTAACCGCATTATATAGGTTGCAGTAACCGGAAAGGAAAAGCCCGATGCCCTTGGCATTATATTCCTTGGGGACAAGCGCAAGCCTGCGGAGATTGACTGGGCAGCGCTTAAATCCTTGGATAACAACCAGGCGGCAGATTGCCGACTTCTTCAGGAACGGCAACGCCTGAAAAACCTTCGAGTTAAGTCCGTCATAGGGATCCCAACCCTTGAACCCCTCATTCTCGCAATACTCCTTCAGCAAGCGAAAAGAGTTGATAACTTTATGCATATTATGTTATTCTTTAGTCCTTAGAATTTTGGTGGGTACGCCTGCAACGATAGCATTATCGGGAATTGGTTTGGTTACGACTGCGTTTGCTCCTATTGTAACATTGTTTCCGATTGTTATACCACCCATAACGATAGAACCTTTCGCAATATAAACATTATTACCTATCACTGGTACTTCCGGAAATCTTGAATTACCCCCCTATGGAAACTTGCTGACATATAGTGCAGTTTACCCCTATAATTGATTTAGAATGGATAACAACACCCATACCTCCGTATCCAAAAGTTGACCCTCTGCCAATCTTTGCCTGGTATGGAATCTTGCTGTTGTAAATTAGGAAAATAAGCAATGTTATCAATTTTGGCAGTACAGGAATGTGGTGCAAGTACAGCCACCTTGATACCCGATAAAAAGAGATTGCATTCAACATAGTTTTATCCTTTTAAAACTATATCCGATTGCAACTTTTGATTTACTCTTTTGGTTGCAGATATGGTGCTATTCCATCTAAATCTTTTTGATTTGAAGAAATATTATAGTTTAAGTCTTTAGTATATCCGATTATTTTAGCAGGAGAGCCTGCAACAATTACCCCCCCCTTAATGATTTATCAACAAACGAATTAGCTGCAACAATACAGTTATCACCAATTTCTACTGGTCCACAGATTACAACGTTTGGACCGATAAAAACGTTATTGCCAATTTTAGGAACGTTTTTATATGGAAATTTTCTTACTGTTGAGAATCGTAAACCTAATACGCAGTTTTCTCCAATTTCCGTTCCTGGGATTAGTACAGTGCTAATTCCTTTACAAACAAAATAAGATCCTTTACCGATTTTTGAATCAGCAGTAATTTTAGTGTTGTAAATCAGAAAAATTAATAGTTGAATTAATTTAGGTAAAAATGGAATGTGGTGTAAGTATAACCACCTCTGTATTCTGTAAAAAAATATTGCGTTTGGCATAATTTTATCGTTTTCTGATAAAGCGGGCGGGGTTTCCTGCCCATACTTCGTTTGACGGTATATCTTTCGTCACTATTGCCCCGGCGCCTACGATTGCCCCTTCTCCGATTGTGACCGGCTTGACAACCATTGTTCCCATGCCAATGTAGGCTCCTTTGCCAACATGCACTTGACCGCGGTCATAACTGCCTGTCTTCGGGTTCATGAAATGCGTTACAATCCGGACGCCGACAGTCAGGCGCACGCCCTCTTCAATGACAATATCTTCGGGATAATTTGTGTCGAAAATAACGTCCTCTCCGATGAAGGTCTTTTTAGGGCATTTGATGTTTACCCCCCCCATTTACAAAGCGTTGGTCTCCAACCCCTTGACTTCATTGGCAAATGCTGTAAATGAAGGAAGACAAGTTTTTTAATTCTTGACAGTTTCATTATTAAATCTAATTTTATTGCATATATATTCTATATTTTTTGCTCTATTTTTCCATGAGATTTTTTCCGCTAATTGCCTATTAGCGTACCCCATGGTCTTTAAATCGCTATAAGGTATATCTTTAATTTCTTGTAAAATTTTTAATATCGAGTATTTATTGTATTCTACTATAAAAAAACCTTTTTCATTTTTTACAAAATCAATTATATCACCATAAGGTGACAATATAACGGGCTTCCCAAATGCTAAATAATCACCTAATTTATTAGGCCATCCAGCTTTAGAAACATTGTTGTCATCTAATAATTGCAAAAACACATCTATATCTTTTAAGGTAGAAACATCTTTAGAATAATCTAACCATCCTCTATATTCAGCAATTTCAGACAATCCTAATTGATTCCACTTTTCGTTTGAGATAGTATTCCCATATAGAATCAACCTGTAACTGTTTTTAACATTTTCACATTTCAATGCTTCTATAAACGGAGCTATCAAATCAATTTCGTGATTATTAATGCCAATGTATGCTATATTTATTTTTCGTTTTTCAACAGATGAATAGGATGGATATAACGGCTTTACATCTTTCACTATAGACCCACCAGGAACAATAAAAATTTTTTCTGAGTCAATTCCATTTTCAACAGCCCTATCTTTCATAAAAGTAGATAATACGACTATAGCATCAGCTTTTCTTTTATCGTTGAGTTCATTATAGCATTCCAGTCTACCGTATGTTAACCTAAACAATCTACTTTTCTTTTTAATATAACCTCCTTTACCAAAGAAATCCCACCACTCAGAAATATAAACAGAATGATAAATAAATCTATTTAATTTACAAGGTAAGGAAGTAAATCTATGTCCACAATCTGCTATACATATTTCAAATTTATGGAACATCGAGTATATCAATCCAAATAAAGTACTCCAAATAGCAAAACCTGAGGATTTCATTTTGGCAGGAAAAAAGTCTGGTAGTACTTTTATTTTAACACCTTGATAGATAATAGTATTTATCTTAAAGAATGAACATTTAGGATTGATTGTTAATAAGGTCACATCATGTCCTAAATCTGCTAATCCTTGTGCCATATAAAAGGTTCGTCCCCATCCATTTTTTCCTTTCATGCCATGATGAGAATAAAGAACTTTCATTATTTATTGATGATTTAGGTAAAATTCTTAATTATTTTCTCCATATCATTTTATTGACAACGCCGGTGTAACTTTGGATGAGTTTAACGGTCTTTGTTGATACGTTCTCATCAACATAGTTTGGCACTGGAATGCCGTTATCTTGATTCTTGTTCATCTCTACGGCTGTATCAACCGCCTGAAGCAATGATTTTTCGTCAATGCCTGCCAATATGAAGCATGCCTTGTCGAGGGCTTCCGGACGCTCTGTGCTCGTGCGGATGCAGATTGCCGGGAACGAATGGCCTACTGATGTGAAGAATGAACTCTCCTCTGGCAATGTTCCACTGTCGCTGACAACGGCAAATGCGTTCATCTGGAGACAGTTATAATCATGAAATCCGAGAGGCTCGTGCTGAATTACTCTTTTGTCTAATTGGAATCCGTTTGCGGCAAGGCGTTTGCGGCTTCTTGGGTGGCAACTATAAAGCACCGGCATATCGTACTTCTCTGCCATCGCATTGATTGCCCGGAACAATGAAGTGAAGTTCTTTTCTGAGTCGATATTCTCCTCACGGTGGGCGCTAAGAAGGATATATTTGCCCTTTTCAAGGCCGAGACGGTTATGAATGTCGCTTGCCTCAATCTCTTCAAGATTATTATGAAGGACTTCCGCCATTGGTGAACCGGTAACGTATGTCCTCTCCTTCGGCAATCCGCATTCTGCAAGATAGCGGCGAGCATGCTCGCTATAGGCAAGGTTGACGTCACTGATGATATCGACGATACGGCGGTTTGTCTCTTCCGGAAGGTTCTCATCCTTGCATCTATTACCTGCTTCCATGTGGAAGATAGGTATGTGCAGACGCTTTGCTCCGATAACTGACAGGCATGAGTTTGTATCGCCAAGAACAAGTACAGCATCGGGCTTTACCTGCGACATGAGTTTATAGGAAGCACTTATGATATTTCCCATTGTTGAACCGAGGTCATCGCCAACGGCATCCATATACACTTCTGGTTCTTTCAACTTCAGGTCTTTGAAAAAGATGCCGTTCAAGTTATAGTCATAGTTCTGGCCTGTATGAGCAAGGATTGTGTCGAAATAGATGCGGCACTTACTGATAACGGCTGCAAGGCGGATAATTTCAGGTCTTGTTCCTACAATTATCAAAAGTTTCAACTTGCCGTTTTCCGCAAATTTTATATCTGAATAGTCAGTTTTTAATTCCATAATATTTTATTTTGTCATTGTATTTTTAGGAGTAAGTGGTGTGTACGGTCCATCCTTAACTTCAAAGATTACCGTTCCGCTTTCAAGGACCTCAATCGTATGCCATTGACCGATAGGAATCTGAACGCCGTAACATCCTTTCAAGGGGTCAAGTTCACGGCTTTCTTCCAACTGACCATCTTCACCGTAAAACAGCACGTTGATTCTACCGCGTAGAACGAAATACGTTTCTGCAGTATGGGTATGGCGGTGAATCGGCAAATCGGTTCCGGGTTCCATAGCGTTCATCAGTCTCTGCGCCTTTGCCTCAAGACTGTCATGCAGATTGTAGTTCATCCGCAAACGGGGACTCGCCTTTGCCTGTGCCGTTACCCCGTCAAGCAATTCTTTGTCGATAACCAACATAACCTGCTATTTTACTACTTTATCGAAATAAGTATCTGGGCGGTTCGGGTCAAAGCACTCGTTACACCAAATCAGAGTTACAAGATTCTCTGTTTCTGAAAGGTTTACAATGTTATGAGTGTATCCCGGGATAGTCTCAACAACCTCGATTTTATCGCCGGAAACCTCAAAATTGACGACCTCGTCTGAATCGACCTTACGCATCTGAATAAGGCCGTGACCGCTGACTACAACGAATTTCTCCACCTTTGTATGGTGCCAGTGCTCACCTTTGGTAATACCCGGTTTGGATATATTCACCGCAACCTGACCACGATCGGCTGTCCTGATAAATTCAGTAAAACTGCCGCGCTCGTCGACGTTCATTTTCAAAGGATACGCAAAACGCTCCTTCGGCAGATAAGTAAGGTATGTTGAATAGAGTTTCTTAGCCAAACCGTCGCCCATATCTGCAACGCCGAGATTTGCTGGCATATCCTTAAACGAGCGGATAATCTCAACAATCTCGCCAAGTGTGCGGGTATGAGTGACTGGAACTTCACAGAAGTTTTCATTGCAATGCTCGTTGCCGTTAAGTGCCGCTATCATCTCATCAACAACGTCGTCTATATAAACAAGATTCATAACAATGCTCGGGTCATTGACGCTAATAGGAAGATCATTCGCTATATTGTTGCAGAAAGTTGCAATGGCACTATTATAGTTTGGACGACACCACTTTCCGAAAACGTTCGGGAAGCGGTAGACAAGCACTTTCGCTCCAGTTTCCGCCGAATATTCAAACATCAACTGCTCGCCAGCACGCTTCGACTCACCGTAAGGATTGTCAAGAACCGCCTGAATAGATGATGAAATCATAACAGGGCAAGTGTTTCCATACTTCTTCAAAGTGTCAAGAAGCACCGACGCAAAGCCGAAATTGCCCTTCAGAAACTCAGAATTGTCCTTCGGGCGGTTAACACCGGCAAGATTGAAAACAAAGTCTGCATTCTTGCAATATTCCTCAAGGTCGGCAGGGTCACTGTCAATATCATATTCATAAACGGCCAAGTCCTCACTGTCAATGCCGTAATTGCGAGCTTTGCCATCGCGGATATTGTAAAGTTGCGAAACAAGATTTCGACCGACAAAGCCCTTGGCTCCGGTAACTAATATTTTCATTGAGATAAAATTTAATTATGATGGAAAAGAAAGATAATGTCTTCCTGTGTGTAAAAGATTTCCTATTGGTGATTTCTCAATAGCGGGAACACTTTGAATAATTGTTCCCCCCCCCAAAAAAATACTTTGCGAAGTCGATGGCAACGCAGTAGATTGCCGGTTTTCACACACCGGCTATTCGGAACGGATTTCGCGCGCCTTTGCCTTCTCAATCAAGCCCAAATCCTCCTGAATAAAGCGCAGACGCATCAACTGCTTCTTCATACCCTCAACATCAAGGCGCTGAGTATTGTGGCTATGATAATCCTCAATACGAGAAACCACCTCATCACCCTCAGAGAAGAACTTGTCATAATTTAAGTCACGGTTATCACAAGGAATACGGTAATAATTGCCCATATCAATAGCCTTAGCCATCTCCTCGCGAGTGACAAGAGTCTCATAAAGTTTCTCACCGTGGCGAGTACCAATAACGCGAACCTCAGTATCTCCATATTTCGGATCAACCTTAGAATATATTTCCTTCAGTGCGGTAGCAAGAGTCTCCAAAGTAGCGGCAGGAGCCTTTTGGACAAAAAGATCACCATTATGACCATGGGTAAACGCGTATATAACCAAGTCAACAGCATCATCAAGAGTCATCATAAAGCGGGTCATATTCGGATCAGTGATAGTAATAGGATTACCCTCTATCATCTGCTCAACCCACAAAGGGATAACAGAACCGCGGCTTGCCATAACGTTACCATAACGAGTACAACAAATGGTAGTAGCCGCACCCTCGCCAAGTTCACGACCCTTAGCAATCGCAACCTTCTCCATAAGTGCTTTGCTGATACCCATAGCATTGATAGGATAAGCTGCCTTATCAGTAGAAAGGACCACAACATTTTTTACCCCATGCTCGATAGCAGAAAGAAGAACGTTTCCAGTACCGAGAACATTAGTGCGAGTAGCCTCCATAGGGAAAAACTCACAACTCGGCACCTGCTTGAGAGCGGCGGCGGCAAAAACGTAGTCAACACCACGCATAGCAATATCTACAGAAGTCTTGTTGCGGACATTACCGATATAGAACTTCACCTTAGAATTCTGCAAGCGGTGACGCATATCGTCCTGCTTCTTCTCATCACGACTGAAAATTCTGATTTCCTTGATGTCGCTGTCAAGAAAACGACGTAGCACAGCATTCCCAAAGGAACCCGTACCGCCTGTAATTAACAGGACTTTGTCTTTGAATACTGACATACTATTTATAATGATTTTAAAAATTTATGCATCTTTTCTCCAGCAGATATATGAGAATACGATTGCTCTATTAGCATTTTCCCTTTTTTAGCAACAGCTAATGCTTTCTCATAATTATCTATGATATATTTGAGCTTGTTAGCATAATCCAATGGCGATTCTGGTTTTGCAAAATACATATGTTCGCCATCCTTAAAGTATTTTGATGTTTCTCCAACATTGGTTGATAATACAGGAGTACCCGACATTAAATATTCTCCCAATTTAGTTGGGAATCCTCCGTCTGCACGAACAGTCACAGGTTGGGAGGAAACTAAAATGTCTGCTTCTGATAGAATCTTTGGAACATCATTATATTGAGCAAATCTAAAACTTGTGTTGTTTGCTAATCCCTCTTGCTCAATAATCCTTTCCAATATAGATTTATCTTTTAAATTTGGTTTTCCAAAAAGATACAAATGAACATCATAATTATCTCTTAGCAAGATAGATAAAGCGTACAAAATATTGTCTACATTATCTTTTGATAATTCCATATTTCCCATATAAATTAATTTCTTAGTTTTATTTATAGGCTTTTTTATTATATTATGGAATCGATTGACATCGGTAATGGATGAAATTATAATACCTGGATTGTCTGTGATTTTTTTATAATATTTCAATAAATTTTCGGTCATGGAAATATATCCTGAATATTTACTTAAAATAACACGATAAATCACTTCTTTCCAAAATGGTATTTTATTCTTTAATTTACCTCTAATAGGTGTTGGATACTCATCAAAAATAAAAATAAGTTTTCTCTTAAATAATATATTTAATACCCTCATATACAGCAGGCAAATGAGACTATCTGAGCTTATAATAAACACGTCATATCTTCTAATTTTATCTCTTTTATGTAATTTTACACCTAAGATAAAAAGAGAATAAATCATTTCATATGCATGGAATAGCTTATTACTAAATCGTTTGCTTCTGAATGAATAAAAATATGATATACCATTAAAAACGCCTTCATTATTATTATTCGCGTTAAAATTATTAGGTGCAATTGACCATACATCAACTTTATCACCACATTCTAATAAGCCCTTAGAATATGAGAAGATACGTGTTGTGGCTGCCATTCCATACGGAATAGGGTATTTACAAATAATGCCAATATTCATGTTTTATCAATTAAATTCTACGATATAAGGAGATAAAATTAACAAATAGAGTAGTATGTTATTTTCTATAGGATTACTAAAAAAACTAATACATACTACTAATAATGAAAGTGTAACAATAATAATTGACTGCCTATATTGATAGAAAAAATTACCAATCGAGTACATAAAAAAAGAGAATGCGAAAATACCCCATGTCACTAATGTGTTTCCCAAGCCATTAACAGTAACAATATGTTTCAAAGCCATATATGAAGTTGTATCTTGGACGCAACCCCAACCTATTGGAAACATCAAAAATTTATCCGTCAACAATTTGAAAGAAAGGATTCTATTGGCTTCATATAGTTTCCTGTAACCTTGATGGTGTACTATTCCCTTTTGTGCGGAGGATATAAATTCTTCGATTTTTGGAAGAAGGAAGTCTGCATTCATCAACCAACCTATTGAAAAAGCAGTACAGATAAGAATAAGTGCTTTTATATAAATATTTTGTCCTTTCAAAAGAAACAGTAGCAAAATGATAAAAAATGCCAAATATCCTGCTGTGGAAAATGTAGTTAAAAGGATTATAGTATATACCTTAATGTGTCTATTCAATTGAAAACCTTGTCGACATATATTATATGCAATCAAGATATTTAAAATCATCGCATATGCACCCGGTTCCCACATAAAACCACTATTCCTGAAGTTTCCATTACCCATATATGTAAAAAAGAAAGCATAGAAATAGTATTTCTGAGACTCCTTCTGATAAAAAATATCAGCGGTAAAAGGACGGAATACAGAAGTAAGGCTATTAAACATACTGGGAAAGAACAAGGATAAGATATAAAATATTGTAGAAATTAACGCCAGTTTATACAAAAATTGCTCATATTTATCCCAAAAGTTATCCTTGCAACAAGATAAACATAAATATGCAAGATAGATCAAAACAATTTTCCCTATAAAAGGAAAAAAATCTATATTTTTACCAAAATATAATGAGGATATTAGGTTTATTAAAATCCATCCACTTAATAAATAAAAAAGAATATTATTATATAAATTCTTATGATTTATAAAGCTATAAAGAGCTAATAATCCCACAACTATAATTCTAATAAAATCATTACTAGCAATGGACGATGCTCCTGATATCATCATAGTGAGAAAAACAAATATCGCTATTTCTAGCTTTGTAATAGAATTTACTTTACCCATATACTTCGTTTTCCTAAAAAAATATTTTTGATCTGTATCTTAGGCCAAATAGTATTGGCAAATGTTGATATAATAAGTGAAATAATTACTCCTTTTACACCCCAATAAGTACCAAGCAATAAAGCCAATGGAATATGCACAAAAGCCTCTATCATTGTAATATAGAATTGGAGCTTTACACACCCAATACCATTGATTATGCTCCCATATCTAGCCCATGATAATTGGATGCAGAAATACAATAATAGAAGAAACATTAATGATTTATCGGGTTTGATAGTTGATGATAACCACCATTTGTATACAAAATCTGATAATAAAATCAAAACTCCTCCAGCGGCAATCATTATATATGAAATGAATTGTAGTTTTTTTAATATTCCTTTAATCCATTGATAATCCTTTCTCGCATAAGCATCAGTGGCAGCAGACCAAAAAGGAGTCATGATAATCATAAAGGCCATCTCTATCAAACCAATGTATTTGTAGGCAATATTATACTCAGCCACAGAAGTATTTCCACAAGTATGGGCGATTATCAAGTTGTTTGACTGAAATAATAATAAAGTCGTCAATTGAATCCAAAAGAATTTACTCCCAAGAATAACAATCTCTTTTATTTTAGAACGCTCAAAGAAAGAGGGGGTTGGCATATATTGGGGTATCATTTTTCTAAACAGTATCAATGAAAAAATCATCAATACAACGACTGGAGCCATTGATATAATCATTCCCAATTTCAAAAGAGAAACTTCATTGCAAACATTTGTATAAATAAAAATTCCAATGAAAGCGAACAATTGACTAAGCATCAATATCAATGAGGATAATGCCGGCTTTTGTAAAGCGTACAATACAGAATTTAGAAGTTTTAGTAGCATTTGAAATGCTAAACTTGAAAGAACCCATAACATTAATAATGTAAGTTCACCATTAGGAATCGAATGAGCGTTTAGCAGACTATTCCAATTGCAAAATGGAACAATGCAGGCCTCTATGATAAAGAACAAGAAACATAAGATTCCCATTGCACCATAAGTAGTACTCACATATTTTCGAGCATTTATTTCATCTTTACAAGCAATTGATTCCGCCAATTTATTTCTCAGACCATTACCTAACCCAATGTCAAAAAATGCAATCCAAGAAACAATTGTAGTAATTGTCAACCATATTCCATATCTATCTTGATTCAAACTATTAATCAACAATGGAACATAAGCCAAATTAATAATGATGTTGCAAATTTTTATGAGCAACATCCCCAAAATATTCTTTTGTGCCTTTTGAGTTCTGCCTGAAGATGACTTAATAAAACTCAACCCTTTCATATCTTGAAACCTAAAATCACCTAATAATAGGATTATCTAAAAGAATTTTATACAGGAATAATATTCCACTTCTCCTCATACTCACTATGCATTAATATCGCCTTACCCTCTTTCTATTCAAACATCCTTGGCTTTGTGTCATCGTCGTGAAAGTCTGAATAGGAAGTTATATAGTAGTTCATATCTTGCAAGATCCATTCATTTGTATTAGCCAATACGTTGATTCTATGTTTTCGAAAAAATGTGTTATTTCGTGACTGATAGGGAATTCGATTCTTCCAATTTTGCCCAACCGAATTTTTTTCATCAATTCTAAATGCGATACCGTACCGTCAACGTAACCAAAATCACACAGACATGATGGATAGTCTTCATATATGTAAGATATATTCTATGTCGATATGACGTTTCCTGTATGTTTCTTCACAAGTCTTATTTCCAGCTAACACTTCAAATCTTCGGATAAACATAAATTCCTATTTTTTCGAGTATATATTTTAATTTGGATGCATAATTCTTGTATCAGGCACTGGTGATTATTATATCGAAACGCTTTTGATATTTTTTTACGAACCGCCCCCAATAATATATTGGTAAATACGCTGCAAAAGATATTGTTTTGTGGCAAAATCTTATCAAACTCCGAAAATATACATGAGATTTTTCCTGGAAAATCTCATGTATATTTTGATTATTCCTTTTTACATTGTGTATAAAAGGTCTTAATAAAAATTTCATTTCCGGTACTTGAACTATTTTATGTGCAATTTTCATTAGTTTCGGTGATAATTGTATTTGCACTTATTTAGAAATATCCATTATTTCTTGAATATTCCACAAAAGTCCAATATCATTTTATCCTTCCTCCAAGATAGCTCTTTAAACTCGTTGTGAGCCGTAAGGAACACCACGATGTCTGCCTTGTCGTAGGCTTCGCAGTAGTTAGTCAGCTTAAACACGTTGTGCTCTTTTACATTCGGTTCTACGACCAAAATGTCGGCATTGTTGCAGCTCTGCATCACTTTCGTGGTAATATACTTCGCCGGACTTTCACGCAAATCGTCAATATTTGGTTTGAATGCCAATCCCATCATGGCTATAACTGGTTTACGATGATTCTTCAACTCAAACTTCAACATGGCGTTCTTCACCTTTTCAGCACACCAGAAACTCTTGTAGTTGTTAATATCACGTGCATCGCTGATTAACTTGCTTTCTGCCGGGAAATCAGCAGTGATAAAGTATGGATCTACCGCAATACAATGACCTCCTACACCGCAACCGGGTTGCAGGATATTTACACGCGGATGCTTGTTGGCAAGGTTAATAAGTTCCCAAACATTGATACCAGCCTTGTCGCAGATAAGCGAAAGTTCATTGGCAAAAGCTATCTGTACATCGCGACTGGAGTTCTCCGTCAGCTTACACATTTCCGCTGTACGGCAGTTAGTCTTGTGAAGTGTGCCCTGCACAAATTGCGAATAGAATGCTATTGCCTTTTCGGTAGATTCAGGATTCAAACCACCGATGACCCGATCGTTGTGTACCAATTCATAGATCACATTACCTGGCAATACACGCTCCGGGCAATAGGCTATGAAAATCTTACTTTCCAATTCCGGACGTTCACCAAAAATGATGCGTGCCATAGCCTCTGTAGTTCCTACAGGTGAAGTGGATTCTATTACATAAAGATCCCCTTCTTTCAGTAACGGCAATACGGCACGTGTAGCCGCTTCCACGTAACTCACATCCGGCTCGTGGTTTCCCTTGAACGGGGTTGGGACCACCATGAAGTATGCATCGCTGACTTCCGGTGTAACCGAAGCCTTCAACATGCCAGCTTTCACTACTTCCTGTAACATTTCCTCCATGCCAGGTTCAATGATGTGCAAATGTCCCGCATTGGTCATTTTCACTACATGAGGATTAATGTCAACTCCTGTTATTTGAATGCCGTGCTTTGCGGCAATAATGGCTGTAGGTAGTCCGATGTAACCCAAGCCCATGAAACATGCTTTCATTTATCTTTGTATTAAATATTAAATCATTCATTTACATAAAAAAACACATATTAGGGCAAAGTCTTCCCGAATGTAAATACGCTATATTTTACACACATTTTTCAAGAAAGACAGATTGTCTATTTTTTGCTTACAAGTTGTCACATAAAAAATAAGGGAGTGAACATCATTTCCTCCTAAATCATACATTCCTGCTTTTAATAATATCTTCGCTTTCTTCTCTATGTGCTTACCATACATTCCGACTAATGACGGTATATTTAATTGAAAAGAAATTTGGTTCTTTTTTAACGTTTTATAATCCATCATTTGCATATACTCATATCGTTCCGGATGGGCCAACAAAGGATGATAACCTTTCTTTTGGATGCGTTGCAAAATAGACAGTAATCCCATTGGTGGATTGAAATAAGAAGTTTCCACTAACAGATAACGTTTTCCCTCCTCAAGGGGTAACAGGTCATCCTTTTCCAACCGTTCCTCAAAAAGGTTATCCAACATATATTCCGCAGCCAAAGCCAATTCCACCTTCCCTTGATATTTTTGTTTTAAGCTCAAAAATTTTTGTTGTAATGTAACAGTTTTATTGGACATGTCTTCCATGACGTGAGGGGTAAGCCATATTTTCCGCACTCCTTGCCGCTCCATCTCATCCAAAATTCTCCATGTTTCTTCTTCTGTTTTTACTCCATCATCAATACCTGGCAACAAGTGACTATGGCAATCGGTGAAACCACGGAAAAAACCGCTTTCCGCTAATGTTTTTTTCTGTCGAAAAAGCCACATTCCTGTTGACTATTTATTTTGAGTTGCCGTAATAAAAGGTATACCCATTGTGGTAACCATAACTGTAACCATATCGATAACTATAGCGTCCACCAGTACTTTCCGTCCCATTCAAAATTACCGAAAGGTTTTTGAACCGCTTTTCTAGATAAATACTTTCCAATTCAGATAACAGTGAGCGGTCCAATAATCCCGCCCGTACCACAAAGAGTGTCCGGTCGGCATATTGCTCGATTATTTGTGTATCTGCCACAATATCAATCGGCGGGCAATCAATAAAGATATAGTCATACTCATCGCGTAAGTCTTGCATCAAGGTTGCCAGACTTCCATCCTCCAACAATTCCGTCGGATTAGGAGGAATGGTTCCTACTGGAATTATATGCAGATTAGGATACTTTTTGTCTATCACAAGCAACTCGTTCCAAACGACTTCCTTGTTTCCCAAGTAGTCACTTAAACCTTTCTTAGGCGACCCTACATAAGCCGAAACCGTTCCATGTCGCAAGTCCCCGTCTATCACCAATACTTTTTTTCCCTTAATGGCAAAACTCATGGCGATGTTCATGGACAGAAAACTTTTTCCACTACCCGGATTAAAAGAGGTTTCTATAAATACTTTCTGCTCGGTATTCTTGCTTTTCATAAAGTCCACGTTGGAGCGAAGCACACGAAAAGCTTCGTTGATAATATTCCGGTTACCCTCTTCCACCACAATTGCATATTCCGAAAATTTATTCTTCTTTTTTTTGTTTCGGAAATATAACGGTATTTCACCCAAATAGGGCACACTCAAATTCTCCAAATCTTTCTTACCCCGAACCTTGGTGTTCATGTTTTCTTGCATAAAGATAATAACTGCCGGTACTAAAAGCCCGAGAGCAAGAGCCACCAATAAAATGTTTTTCTTATTTGGTGCCGTTGGTAAAGCACTGCCACGTGGAGCTGTAATCATTCGCGTATTATAAGCGGTAAACGCTTGTGACAGTTCGTTCTCTTCACGCTTCTGGAGCAAATATAGGTATAACTCTTCCTTTACTTTTTGTTGACGTTCTACCGATAACAAGTATTTGGCCTGACTCGGATTAGAAGCCAACTGTTGAGTTGTTGTTGCTTCCTGTTGGCGAATACTGCGTATCTGAGTATTTAACGATACGATCAGATTATCAACCGATTGAAGAATCGTACGTTTCATACTCTGCATTGAGTTCCCTAAATCTTTCACCAACGGGTTTTTCTCGCTACTGTTGGCTATCAGCCGGTTGCGATCCAACACCATCTTGTTGTATTCTCCGATTTGACTTTCGATATTTACGTTGGCTATACCGGAGTTGGTTGGCAAAGGCTGGTTCATCTCTTTCCCCCCCAATTCGCGGCGAATAAATTGAGCCGTCGCAAGCTGGTTGGTGAGTGTCTGAATTTCTTTTTTATTCTCAGCAGACTGGCTCATATACAGACTGGAAGCGGCTTGTACGTCCGGCAACAGATGTTCACTCTTGTAGTTGGAGATATTCTCATCCACATGACCCAATTCGTTTTCAATCACGCCCAAACGTTCACCGATAAACCGTGAGGTACTTACTGCTATCTGGTTCTTGTCCTGGATCCATTTCTCGTTATAAACCTCAATCAGTGTATTCAAAATATCTTCTGCCTTTTGCACAGAAGCATCATCAATGCTCAAATTGATAATGGTGGCATCTTCGTTGCCTAATTCAGCCCGCAATTTCTGTGTATAGCTGTCAGCCATCATATCAGCCGATTCTTTACTATATCGAATAGTGCTGCCTGTAAAAGAATTCTCATATTGAGAAGTTAAGCTGATGGCCAATGTTCCTGCTGATGTTTGAATGGAATCTCCTATAATCCCTTCTAACCGTTCCCCTGTTTCTTCTCCGGCAACAATAAAGTTTGAAAGATAAAACTTGTTTTGTGCACCAACTTCTATATCAAAACTTACACTTTTTTTATCATCAAAAAGATAAGTCACCAATATCGGGCTTGATTTATACAACTCTATTCTTTTTAAGCCCCTACGAACAGTATATATCTCATTTAGCCCCAAACGCTTCACCACCTCTGTCATCAGCGTAGGAGATTTCAAAGTGAGCAGTTCGTTGTTGATATTGGTGTTTGATTTAAAAATACCCATATCTGCAAACTCATTCATTGCACTTGCCGAAGAATTGTTCTTGGAGTCATCTTTAACCAAAATGGCTGCTGTCCGGGTATAGACATTAGGAGTACTCAACAAATATAATGATGCCGTTGCCAATGCAACGAATAATGAAAGGGCAAACCAATACCATTTCTGGAAAAACATACCCCATAAATCTTGTAACCGTATAAAGTCTTCGGCAGATTTGCCTACACTCGTTCTATTTTCTATCATTTTGGCTCTCTTTTATAGCTTATGAAATAATATTAACGACATTACTTGAACAGTAAAACTCCCAACGAGGAAAGGAACGAACCGATACTGATCCACAACGATACCGATTTCACGCTGTTCTCATTAATGGTGCTTTGTCCGGCACGCACCTTGTTGGGCTGTACATACACCACATCATTCTGTTTCAGATAATATACCGGTGAATTAAACAGATCTTTCGAGCGGATATCCACCCAATGGGTTACACGCTCGCCGTTTTCTTCACGGATGACAAATATCGCATCCCGCTTTCCGTAGATGCTTAGGTCACCCGCCACGCTGATGGCTTCCAAAAGAGTAATCTGGTCTTTTGTTATGGCATATTTACCCGGAGTTTTCACCTCGCCCAACACAGAGAAATAAAGGTTCATAAACTCAACCGTGACCACCGGGTCGTTTACCAGATTCTCTTCCATCAGCCTTTTCTTTACCAGGGCGGCAATCTGGCTCTTGGTCATACCGGCAATATGCAGTGTCCCGATAACAGGAAAATCAATGTCTCCCTTATCATCCAACGTATAACCGGATATTTCACCACTGTTACTTCCGGTACGCAAATCGGTAGATCCGGCACGGTATTGTACCCGTGTAAGATTAAACAGGGCCGCCAATTGCGGATCCTTGCTGGACACCATAATGGAAATCTGGTCTTTGGGTTGCACGGTAATATCCCGTGCCCCGATAATCGCTTCGGGCTGATTAACTACGATATCTTGAAAATAGACAATTTCTTTGGAGGTATTGCAGGACACCAACAACACGCATAAGAAGCACAATTTAATTAAATGAAATTTCATACCTTATTTTTTCTGTACAGTTAATTATTCTACTTTATGTTTTCGGTTGATTTTCATAGTTATGTAACAATGAATCACCGTCCAAACAGCCACATCCAACAGAAACAAGTTTGTTACGGAAAGGCAATGAATCAAAAAACAATTTCCCAATGCAAAAAGAGCTGCCATAATAACAATGCTTACCATCGCTTTACGTTGGGACATTCCTAAGGCTATAAATTTATGGTGGATATGATTCCGGTCTGGAAGAAATGGATTTTTACCGTTACGCAACCGGTGAATAACCACACGTATCACATCAAGCATTGGTACAATCAAAAAAGAAAAAGCTATCACAATGCTACCGGGAAAGGCACTCTCTTTCACTGGATCGGACATACTCAGACGGATGACCATCACTGCCAGCAGCATCCCGATAGTGAGCGAACCGGTATCACCCATAAAGATCTTGCGTCCCCGATATATCTTACCGTATACGTTATAATAAAAGAACGGCAATAACACACTGAAAGCAGCTAGACTGATAAAGGCATACATCCACCATTGCAAATGGATGAACATGCAGCTGAAAGCGAGGAATGAGATAATACTCAACCCAGAGGCAAGTCCGTCAATGCCGTCTATCAAATTGATGGCGTTCAGGATATAGACGATGACGAATACTGTGAACGGCACTCCTATGTAATAAGGTATGACATAAATACCGAACAACCCGTATAGGTTGTCGAAGCATAACCCGGAAATCACCAACAGTATGCCACAAAGTATTTGCACTACAAATTTGGAACGGTAACGTACACCGATAAGGTCATCCATCATACCTATAAGATAAAGTATGAACAGACAACAGAGCATGGAAAGCAGACGGTTCGTCAAGTCCATGTCGAGTATGTTATAGCCCTGCCAAAGGTTGTAACCGATAATGGCAAGCGAAACCGTAACTGTGATACAAGGGAAAAAGGCGATACCGCCTAACCTTGGTATATGGGCAGTATGCAACTTACGTTCGTCCACTGAGTCGAACAGGCGACGTCGGAAAGAGACCAACGAAATGCGAGGCAGGACCATCGCACTCAATGTCCAGCCGACTATGACTATAAAGGCAAATTCGATAAAATGAAGAATGTCCACTATATGATTCTTTTGATGATTTTCTTAATCTTGCCCTATCCGTTGTAGAAAGGCTTGTGGAATATAGGAAGTAGCCACGGCGCATACGCCTTGGACGGTGACCACCAAACGGCGATTCTTCCTAATCCGGCAGATAACCCCTTCCGCTCCCTTGAACTTTCCGTCAATGACCCGTACACGTTCTCCCTGTTGAAACTTGGAATTGTCCTCCCCGAAATATTCCATTCCCTGCTCGCCGGACGAGGTGACCAGCATGAAAATGTTCATTTCCCGATCAGGAATGGCAAGGGGAAGTCTTTTCAATCCCTTCTGTCTTGTATATAGGATTACCTTATTGGTGAATTGTCGCTGTACTTCCAAAGCACGACAAACGGTTGAACGGAAGAACATAAGCGAATTAATGACCGGACGACGGAGTTTCTTCTTTATGCCGTTACGTTCCATCAAGGTTTCCTCACAAGGAATGTAAGTCTCGATCTTGTCTTTTTTCAATATATCCTCAATCTCGAAAACTTTGTTATAAAATACTTTTAGGGCGAACCAATGTTCGTGTGTGTGTGTTTCTATGTTCAACGAAAAGTAATGTTACCGGGTTGATAAAAAGGATATAATTTCCATTCCTGCACCTTCTGCTTTTTCAAATAAGGAAGATACAGCAATCAAGGTTAATCCGGTTTTTTCCTTCATAGGACTTCCGGAATGCGGGCCGCTCCTGACTACAGTGAGCGGATACCGTAACCCCGTATTCGTACCGTTTCTATGTAAGAGAGGGTACACATGTTGTTTTTTTCTGATAATCAAGAATATACATTGCTATAAAAGTACATTTTTGCTCGGTTTGCTCGGTTTTAGACTCGAAAATACGCTCGAATGGAAAATGCAACGTTCTCCTTTTATTTTATATTCTTATTACGGCACTATTTTGATTCATATTAAATTAGTAATATAAATTATTGATAATCAGCTGTTTGCAAATGGGGGGGGGGGTAAAATAAGGAAATAAAAACGTTTATTTTACTTTTCAGTTTTACTGAGAATCATTACCTTTGCAGTGTGTTTTTACCCTCTCTTACATAGAAATGGTATCGTTCAAACCCTTCAAAATCTTCTCGTTCGCATTATCTATTATGGCATTGTCCAAAGAATCCAAGTAAATAAGCGTAGTCCTTTCGCTGCTGTGTCCCATCCCCGCACTGATGACGGCAATCGGTACGTCGTGGTTGCGTGCGGCGGTAGCCCAGCTGTGGCGTGGCGTATATGAGGACAAAGGTAATGGTTCGCCAAGCAATTTGCCCAACCGTTTCAACTTTCGGTTATGGTAGTTCAATCCGGTCCGATATTGACGGTAAGCCAGCTCCGGCTGTTCATCGGTAAGGATGGGGAAAAGATATGGACTTTCCGGACAAGTCCGCCCATACCGTTCCAATATCGTTACCATACACGGCTCTATGCGGAGTGTCAGGTATTGCCCGGTCTTATGACGATAATAGGTGATTCGTCCTCCACCTACATCCTCTTTTTTCAAATAGGCCATATCCACAAACGCCATCCCACGGGCGCAATAGCTGAACACGAACATATCTCTTGAAAGTGCCAGAGCCGGTGATCCGGATAGGTCAAGCCGCTGTAACTTCCGAATGGTTTCCTCATCCACGGCACGCTTCGATGTGCGAGCCACTCCTGTATAAACCTCACGAAACGGAAAGGTCTGCACCGCAAGACCTTGCTTTACGGCCTTGTTATAGACGGCACGCAGAATCCGCATATAGAACGAGCTGCTGTTTCTCGCTACCTTTTGTTGCCACAACCATGACTCATACCGACACGCCAGGGCGGAATCCAACGATGAAAAAGGAATGTCGTCACCGTCCAGGAAAGCGGAAAAGCTGTTCAGTGCACGCCGGTAATTACGAGAGGTGCCGTATTGGCCATTCTCCCAAAGCGTTTCCATCTCTTTTTTCATGTAGTACAGGAAACCGGGCTCGGAAGGCAGGGAGCGATAGCGGTTGAGTATTTCCGACAAGGTGTATGTTTCTCCGCTACAGTCCAGCTCGCGGATAATCTCACGGATGTCACGCATCTCCTTTTCCGCCCGTTTCCGGTAGGCGGTCAGGACCCTCTCATTGCCGGGGACAGCGACAAGCTCACGTTTCGTCTCATTCCACCACTCGGGAAATATCCTCATGTCGGTGGTAATCTGCCTGTTCTCCTGACGGTGGCAAAGCTGGTAACAGAGCGTGCCGGCCTTACCCTGTACCGTCGACGGACGGAATTTTAATTTAATGGTAGCCATATATAGTCTGTTTTATGATGAATAATAGGTACATAGATACAACCCGTGGGCTATATTGTTGAAGGAAGAAAATATTTAGTCATGGATTCCGCTTCTCCACTTGGAACACCGAATATCACCTGATGCCGATGCCAAACTCTGTAAATCTTCTTGAAAGACAGTCCAAATAGCCTCGTAAAGAATCAAAGTCCGAAAATGAAAAGCGACGTTTTTTCCGTGGAACAAGTCTAGAAATATTTATATCGCATAAACAACAAGACAGTATATGTTTTCTGGGAAATTCGTAAAAACAGACGGATACCAGCGAGTTCCCTATAATCAAAGATAAATCAAAACCGTATTGTCACGGGCGTTCCGGCTTCGCTTTCCATGAGTATTTTCCTTGCGACAAGTCGCGGAAAATACACATGGAAACAAACGCCCGGACAATGGTTTTGATTTCGGGAAAGATTATAGGGACTCACTGCGACCGACGCGACGCATGACCGTGTCATTGATGAAAAAAGGAGGGCCTCCTTTATATCCCTAATAAATTCGGCAGGAAGTACGGGATATATGGGCAGACCTGCAATGTCTTATGAAAAAAACGCCGCCCCATGAGAAGACAGGGACTTCAGCTCCCTCTGCTCTGCATAATCCTCCCTTTGCGCCCGTGCCGGCTTCTTCGCCCTTCCTCCGCATACCATATCCTTGTTTTCACGGCATGTTTCTCTCACGGAAAACTAGTCTTTCGGACATTTGACGACATCTGATGACATCTGATGACACCTTTTTGAAAATCAGTGTTTTATTCGGATTTAGCCCATATTTTTGAAGTGTCAAAGCAATTTATTAACCCCAAAAAGAAAAGGTATGGCACAAGAAAAGAGCCCAAACGAGAAGCCTGGACGGCCCCGGAAACCGAAGGTCATGAACGATGCCCCTTTGGTGGAACAGATCACCGAGCTGATGATGATTCATAACAAGAGCGATCCGAAAGCCGGTGTACAAGTGGTCAGCGAGATCGACAAGGACGGGAAGGTCAAGACGGTTCCAGCGGACGAGAAGAATGAAAACTCATTCCTGAAATTCGACAAGAACTCGAGCATACTCGAAAACTTCATCAAGAATTTCTGGAGCCAGTTCAAGGAACCGACCCATTTCCGCCTGCTCCGCATGACCTTCCACGACTACAAGGTGAACAAGCAGGCGATCAAGGACCTGGCGGAAGGGAAAAAGACGGACGTGGTGAAGGAGTTCCTCAAACGCTACGAGATCCGTCCGAGAGAGAACAAAGAGGAACAAAACATGAATAAACAAGAGACAGCCATGGCAAAAAAAGAAACGCAACCGCAGGAACCCCTGCAACAGAGTGAGGTACAACAAGCATCCCAGCAACAACAGCAACCGCAGGCACAGCAGGTGCCACAAGAGCCGCAAGGCCCGCGCTATCGTTACAATGAGAACATGATCGACTGGGAGGGATTGGACAAGATCGGTATCTCAAAGGCGACACTCGAACAGCAAGGACTTCTTGACTCCATGCTGAGAGGTTACAAGACCAACAAGCTGGTGCCGCTGACACTTAACATTCCCGGCGTGCTGACAGCCAAACTGGATGCGAGGCTCTCGCTCATACCGCAAGAGAACGGGCAGGTGGGGCTGGCCGTTCACGGTATACGCAAGGAACCGCAACTGGAACGCCCTTATTTCGGGTTTAACTTTAGCGAGGAAGACAAGAAGAACCTGCGTGAGACCGGCAACATGGGACGTGCGGTGGAACTCAACCTGCGTGGCAGCGAGTACACCCCCTGCCTGATCTCCATCGACAAAAACACCAACGAGCTGGTCGCCGTCCGGCAGGAACATGTCTACATCCCGCAGGAAGTGAGCGGGGTAAGACTTACGGACGAGGAGATCAGACTGCTGAAGGAGGGACAACCCGTCAAGGTGGAGGGGATGACCTCCAAGGCGGGGAAGGAGTTTGACGCCACGCTTCAATACAGTGCCGAGCGCAGGGGGTTGGAGTTCATCTTCCCGAAGAACCAGGTATTCAACGAGAAGTCCATCGGGGGCGTGCCACTCTCGCCCACCCAGATAAAGATGCTCAGCGAGGGACATACCATCCTGGTCGAGGACATGAAGTTCAAGAACAGGGATGGAGCTTTCTCCGCGTTTGTCACGATAGACCAGACGACGGGACGGCCGAATTACACCCGTCATAATCCGGAAACCGGAGAAATCTATATTCCAAAGGAAATCTGCAACGTGCAGCTGACAGCCGAGGACAAGGAGGTCCTGCGCAAGGGGCAGGCCGTCTATCTGGAAAACATGATCAACCGTAAGGGAGAGGAATTCTCCGCATTTGTCAAGCTGGACATGAATACCGGCAGGACGATGTACTCACGCACGCCGGATGGGTTCAACGAGCAGCAGGCACCACGTATCCCGGCGGAGGTTTACGGCCATGTATTCACGGCGCAGGAAAAGGCGAACCTCCAGGACGGGAAGACCCTCCTGGTCGAAGGACTGAAAAACAACGGGCAAACGTTCAGTTCCTACCTGAAAGTAAACCCTTATTCCGGACAGTTGCAGTATTTCCAAGAGAACCCTGATATTCGCAGGGATACTTCCCGTCGTGCAGCACAGGCGGATACCGCCCAAGGCCAGCAGCAGGAACAAAAGAAGGGCGCAAAACAAGCGGTATAACCCCAATCAGAGAGAAACAAAATGAATTTTACAAACATCAAATCCCCAAACCGTATGAATACGAATCGGAACATCCCTTATAATTATAATGTAAAAGATATTGATTGGCCCGGTCTGAAGGCCGTGGGTATCAGCAAGGAGCAACTGGAAGCGGACGGCAACCTTGACCTGTTGTTGCAAGGCAAGGAGTCGGAAATCATCCCGTTGAAACTCTGTACCCCGGTAATCAGCCTGACCATGGACGCTACACTCAAACTGGTACCCGGTGACAACAACAGGACAATCATGGAAATCAACGGCATCCGTCAGGAGGAATCTCCAAAGAAATAACAAAAAAATAAAATAAGTTTAACCTGTCCCTGTACTGCCCAATCCGGTACGGGGCATCAAAAAGAAAAAGAATATGATCGCAATAGTGACTGACAGGCCCAACGTGGGCAGAGAGATAGCAAGAGTGTTGGGAGCCGGCAGAAAAGAGAACGGTTATATGACCGGGAACGGCTACATGGTGACATGGACATACGGCAATATGCTTTCCCTTGCAATGCCGAAGGATTCAGGAACAGCCCATGTGGAGTGGAAGGACTTTCCTCTGCTGCCGCCTTCCTTCCTGACAGTAAGGCACGTGAAGACGGATACCGGGTGGAATCCCGACATCAATGCGGTGCTCCAGTTGAAAGTGATTGCCAAGGTGCTCAACGCATGCGACACCATTATCGCGGCAACCGATGCCTCCCGAGAGGGAGAGATGCTGTTCCGCCATCTTTACGGTTTTCTGGGATGTAAACAACCCTGCCTCCGCCTCTGGATCTCGTCTCTGACGGACGAGGCCATCACGGAAGGTATGGCGAACCTCCTTCCATGTGATCGGTTCGACAACCTGTTCCTTGCGGCGGACAGCCGTAACCGGGCGGACTGGCTCCTGGGGGTCAATTCAAGCTATGCCATCTGTAAGGCGGTAAGCTTCGGGAACAATTCGCTGGGCAGGGTACAGACCCCCGTACTGGCGGAGATATGCAGACGGTACCGGGAGAGGGAGAATTTCCTGCCAGCCGACAGCTGGCCGGTATTCGTCAGTCTCTGCAAGGACCGACAAATCATAAAACTGCGCCACACGGAAGATTTTCAGGAGTACCGGTACGCGTCAGAACTGTACGGTGACTGCAAGGCGGTACGGAACGCACGTATCGCGACGGTCAGCCGCGAGAGCGAGGACATCCGGGCACCGGCTCCCTACAACCTGACCGAACTTCAGAAGGACGCGAACCGTTACCACAACCTGACAGCCATACAGGTACAGGATATCACCCAAGGCCTGTACGAAAAGAAACTGATCTCCTATCCGCGTACCGCCAGCCGCCTGCTGACAAGGGACGTATATGACACGTTGCCCGCTGTCATGGAAAAGATTCTTTCCCGCAAGGAATTCCGCCAATACGCCAAAATGACGGACTTTGCCGCGCCGCCAAGCGACATCAGCGCACAGGAGACGACAGATCACCACGCGATCATTGTCACCGGCATGCCCCCCGGAACATTGAACAAGGAGGAACAACTGGTCTATACGCTCATTCTCGGCAGGACACTCGAAGCCTTCATGCCATCCTGCCGGGTGGAATATACGACCATCGACGTAGTATGTGCCGCACGGAAGTTCAGCGTCCAAACGTACCGCGTCCTGAAAAAGGGGTGGCTCAGCATCTTCGGGCGGGAACATCTTATCGCAAGGGGGGGTATGCCCTGTTCCGCACTACCGGATTTCTCCCCGGGAGAGCCGGTACCGGTAAGCGGATGCAATATCGTCCGCAAGAGAACACTTCCGGTATCCCCCTATACGGATGAGGAGCTGGTCGGCTATATGGACCGGAGCGGATTAGGGACCGTCTCCACGCGTACCAATATCATCCGCACACTGCTGGAGCGTAAATATATCCGCTATTCAGGCAAATATGTCATCCCCACCCCAAAAGGGCTTTTCTTCTATGAAACGGTACGTGGGATGAAAGTGGCCGACACCTCCCTCACTTCCGGATGGGAAGCGGAAGTGGCACGGATAGAACAGGGAAAACTCACGCAAGAGGAGTTCCTGGGAGGGGTACTGGAACAGGTGAAGGAGGTGACCGGTGAGATATTCCGGATCTATCAGGCTAAAAACAACCCGTAGGATATTACGCCACCGGCACGGGACGATTCTCAAAAGAGCAGGGAGTACAGGCTTTCAATGCCGTACTCCTTTTTTCATGGGAGATTGGATAGTTTTTCCGCTTTTAACCGGCAAAGGTCTTGGATTGCCTCGTTTTTGCCGCAAGGCGGCCCCCTTTGGGGGCTTGGTTGGTCAAAAGAAAATCATCCTCGCTACGCTGCGGTATTTTCTTTTGCCAAGCCTTGCGCAAAAAGGCAATCCAAGGGCCGGAGGCCTATAAAATCGGGAAAACATATCCCGATGGGATTATTCATTCTTAAAAATTTAAAGATATGAAACTGCGACTCATCGAAAACATCTGCAAGCGAGTGGTCTCACTGGTCCTGCTTACGGGAATATGCCTGCTCTACAGCAAGGGAATCATTCCCGTGTACCTGATCGTCCTGTTCCTTTTATCGGGAACAATCATAGGATTCCTCTTCAGGGCATTCCTCCTTGTGATAAAAGTCATCCTTATCCTGTCCGTCATGGGCATGCTTGCATAACTCCTAAAATACAAAAAACATGAGAACCGCGACATCCACCCCCTCAGCCCCGGTCATGCCGGTCGCATGGCCCGTCACAAAGCGCATAAAACCTGTCAAAAAACGGTTCCCCTGCATATTGGACGAACCGAAAACAATAGGCCACTACCTGGAGCCATTAAAGGACATCGCGTCCAATCCCGACAGGCAGAGACTCCTGAAAGAGTTTTTCCAAGAAACTTATGTATAACTTACAAATATTTTACCATTATGTTTTTTCAAACGATCAACCGAATGATTACGGCAGGCACAGACCTGAGTATCAACATCAGACAAGTGAATGACAAACTGACCGTGGCCGTCATGCCCCGGCGTGCGGGACTGAAAGACGAGGCCGGGGAACAAATCGTCCCGCTGGTATTGAACGGTACCCCGGAAGAGCTGGACATGGAATTCCTGGGAGCGATCACCGCGCCCGTACAGAAGGCGCAGGGCATCCTTACCAACCTGGAAACATTCGAGAAACAAGCGGAACAGGCCGTATCACAAAGCAAGGCGGCCAAGTCCGTAGCTGAGAAGGAATCAAAAGAGGTACGCGAGAAACGGGAGAAGATGGAAAAGCTGCTTAAAAAGGCGGAGGACGCCACAGGCGGCAAACGCTATTCCGAGGCGTTGACCTGGCTCAGACAGGCAAAACGGCTGGCCATGCCGGACAAGCAGAAGGAGATTGACGTGAAGATAGCGGAGGTACAGAAAAAAGCGTCCGAGGGCAGTCTCTTCGGAGCGGAACCGGTAATGCCGGAACCACAGCCCGCGCAGGTTATCCAACCGGTGGCGCCGCAACCGGTACCCGGTCATGCCCCCCGATATCAGGGAGGGGAACAGATACGGATGTTCGCACCCGAACAACCGTCCCGCCAATCTCCCCACCAGATTCCGCGGTCGGTACAAGGCACGCGACCACAACAGGTTCCACACGGACAGGCGGCTTCACGACCAGGAGCGGATGGTACACCGGCCGGCTGTCAGCAGCCCGTGAACCGACCGCAGACCATACAATTCCACCAGCCGGTACAGATGCCGCAATCACAGGTATACGACGGTCAATGGCTGCAACCCGTCCCTTCGCAACCGCAAACGGCTTCCACGCAAACCGTTCCCGATAACAAAGGGGAAAGCGAATACGGGGCACGAGCGCAGGACATGGGACAGTACGGCTTCGACAAGGACGACGAGCATGACAGGGAGCTCCTGCGTGAGGACCCTTACGCGGAATATCTCGACTTCCCGGAGGAATACCGCATGAAAGACGAGGCACAAATGGAAATGATATGTTGTTAAACCCTATAAAAATACAATTATGGCACTAGAAATTAAAGGATTGCAGAGAGTTTTCAAAATCAGGAAAGGCTCGTCGGAAATAGAGCTGGCCGATCCGGACAACAGCCTGTCCCCGAACGAGGTGATGGATTTCTATTCCATGACCTATCCGGAACTGACCACGGCGAGCGTACACGGTCCGGAATGCGAGGATGACAGCGTGGTCTACCGGTTCAAGACGACCATCGGAACAAAAGGGTAGATATATGGCAAAGAGAATTTCCATCAAAAAAAAGGAGGATACATGCAAAACGCTATCAGAATCACAAATGGCGGGACTGGCCGTATTGATCATCAGGGCCGCCGACCTCTCGTACATCGGACGGGGTACGATGGGCCGGGAAAAAAGAAGACTGCCGCCACCGGGGAGCGTAACGCTTTTTTGACAGGCAGATTCCTCCCCATCGCGGCGGACTATCTGGTGGAGGACGAAACGGGAGGGGCATGCGTCAACCTGACCACGTCCGAAAACTTTGACTATCTATACCGGTCCGCCCTGCGATATGCCGATCTCATGAATGTCAGGCTCCCTTTCCGCGCGAGGAAAGGGAGCGGTCCCCGCATCAACATCACCGCCTTATACAAGGCCCTGGACGAGACCTTGCCGGAACATGTCAATCTGGAGGAAAGGGCCGGGAGGCTCCATTTCTGCCTGTACAGGTTCCATGACTGGCCGGACCATACCCTGTTCTGGCTACCCGTCGATTTCACGGAGAACCTTCCTGTACCGTTACGGCGTATCGTCCGGGAATTCATACGGCAGTTCGTACGTTACCACGGGTTGAACGCCGTCACGGAAACATGGTATTATGAGCTGGCGGTGGAGGAACTGGATGACTGGAAGAACCGCGATCCCGAGGCTTCCCCTCAGACAATCCGTAAATACAAACGCCTGGCGGAATCCTACCAATCCGGGAAAATCGCAAAAACACTTAAACGAATGGAAGGGAAACCGTTCTGTACCGATCTGGAAGAAAAGGTCCTAAAATACCGGGCGGCAGTGAAGGAGGAACGGGAGCTTTTGGAACTGATACGGGAAGGGATGGGACTGATTACCCCAGGAAATCCGTGCATCATGCAATACGGTTACGATTGGGCGTATGAAAGATCACCGGATTTCCCCCCGATCGACCTGGACTGTCAGATCATGCTGGCATATTCCAACAATGACACCCTTACGGAGAACATGGAATGCTATTTCAACTCGGACTACCGGGAGACGTATGCCATCACCCCGGTCACAAGCATGTACCTGACACCTGAGACGGACAGACTGTTCCGGATGGACGACTATCCGGAGAGACTGTCCGGATGGATGGAACGATTCACGCAATGCATAAACTGGCATTTTAAAGTGCCCGTTTCCCAATAAATAAAGAAACGAAAACAAAAAAAATACAGGATATGAACGAACTTACCAAGCAACTGCAAGAGATAATGGTGCCCAAAGCGGCGCTGATCGCCTATGAGTACCAGGAAGGTCACTACGCAAGCGGAAGTCACTACCTGGAACTACGCCCTATCAACAAAAAGGGAAGAATGGAAGCCGGCATTCCGGTTACATATGAATTCATGGACTCCCTGGTGGAATCCTATTCGGACGGGAACCGGCGTATCCCGCACGGGTGGCTGCCACCCAACATGCTGTGGTGCGATACCCGCAGGGGGCATGAAAGCTATGTGTGGTATAATCCGCCGGGAAAACGGCGGATGTTTTTCAAGAACGACCTGAACATCGGGGATGGAATGTTCCACGTGCCGGGAGTCATTTATATCATTAAAAATGAAAGGATGGACATCTTCGCCTACAAGGGGAAAAAACCGGACGGGAGGACACCGCTCTATCTGGCCCCTTTTTTCAACGTGACCGGTGGAAACGTATGCCTGGGAAACTCCACACTGGAGAAACCGGAGAGCCTGGATTTTCACACCCTGTTGGAATATTGGGAGAAACGTTTCTGGCTCAGTGAATTTTCCCATCTTGGAGGAGGGAAGAACCCGACAAGAAACAATCTGGTCCTGGTTACTGAGCGGATGCGTGAACAGCCGTTCGACAACGACGAACTCCAACCGATCAACAAACGATTGAAAGACATCCTGCCATGAGAAAGATCCATTTCACAGACAAGTACCTGCTCAGTCCCTATCACCCCGTAACCGTCCTGGTAGCCGGGGCGGGTGGAACCGGCTCGCAGGTAATAACCAGCCTGGCACGCATGAGCGTGGCATTACAGGCTCTGGGACATCCGGGGCTGCACCTGACGGCTTTCGACCCCGACACTGTCACGGAAGCAAACATCGGCCGCCAGCTGTTCAGCGAGACGGAACTGGGGTTGAACAAGGCGACGGCGCTTGTCACCCGCGTCAACCGTTTTTTCGGTTATGCGTGGGAGGCCAGGGAATGCCGCTATCCGATCATAACCAAAGAAGGGGATAAAAGCGTCCCGCTGGCGAACATCATCATCACCTGTACGGACAACACCCGTTCCCGGCTCGACCTGTGGCGGTTCCTGAAGAAATACAGGGAATATAAAAAGAACGATGAGAAAGCGCCGATATACTGGATGGATTTCGGGAACGCCCAAACCACCGGGCAAGTCCTGATAGGCAATATCCGGAGCAAAATAAGCCAGCCCGCATCCAGCGAATACCTTCCCATGCCCAGGATGAATGTCATCACCGAGGAGGTCAGCTACTCCACCATCCGGGAGGAGGACTCAGGCCCGAGTTGCTCGCTCGCGGAGGCGTTGCGCAAGCAGGACCTGTTCATCAACTCCATGCTGGCACAAATCGGTTGCGACATCCTCTGGTGCATGTTCAGAGAAGGGAGGACATTCTACCGGGGGGCCTATCTCAACCTTGACACGCTACGGGTAAATCCCATTCCGGTATAAACGGACGTGGATTTATTCCCGGTCATTCCTGCCGTACGGTCCGACCTTTCATCCGTACGGCACTCGCCACTCCCTTTTCCGTCATGACCAGCTCGTACCGTTCCAACCTTTCATAGAGCTTGCCCAATGTCTTGCATCCGTATCTCTTGACCTTGAATTTGGGCATCATTTTCTTCAACGAGCCGCCTATCAGGGAAAGGGAGACCTCCTCCTTGCCGTCAGCCGCCTGCTGGAAAGCCTTGTCAAAAAACTCCATATCCCTTCGGATAAAAAAATCCGGGGTGTTCTCCAAGGTCTTGTTTTCCTTACGGTCGGCATACAGGAATACGGAACAGGAGCGTATCAGCGATACGGGAGTCTTGCCCTCCCCATATCCCAGTACCTTCAATCCCGCCTCCCGTATCCGTTGCGCCAACGGGTTGTAGTCACCGTCACTGGCGACCAGACAGAAACAGTCCACCCGGCCGTCACGGAGGATGTCCATGGCGTCTATGACCAACGCGATATCCGTAGTGTTCTTTCCTGAAGCATAGGAGGAGGCCTGCACCAACCTGAACCCATATTCCCGGGCGGTCTCCTTCCATCCGGAAAGAGCTTTCCTCGTCCAGTCCCCGTATATCCGTCTGATAACGGCATCCCCATAACGGGAAACAAAGCCCATGATATCCTCCATCCTCTCAAAGGACACGTTGTCACCGTCAATCAGAACCGCAATGAGATATTTTGAATTGGTATTTGTCTTCATAACAACCGTTTATAAGACAAAGTTAGCATAACTTCCGCATATCCACATTGCCCCGTTCAGTTTTTCTTTCCCCGTTTTTGCAAAAAATCCTGTATATCCGAACTCCTGTAGAAATTCTTGCCGTTCTCATCCGTCTGGTAATAACGGATCAGTCCTTTTTCCCGGTAACGGGCCACGGTCCGAAGCGACACGTTGAGCAGCCTGGCTATGTCATAGTTGTCCAAAAGCTCGTCACCGTTCAAGAACTCCTTCACACGGCCCATCCTATCCAGTTTCTTCTCTATGCGCTCAAATCCTTCCACTATGGTCATTATCATTTTCTCGAGCACTTCATTATCTATATACATCATGGCATGTATCTCCTGTATTTTTTAAAGGTTATTACTGAAATACCCTCGGTGCGCACTGTAAGAGTATATACCATTTTATTATGAAAAATGTATGCCATACCTCCTTTATGTCTTTTAAAACAGCAATATAACATATTGATAATTAGATATAAAGTATATTTTTCTTCCTTTTCGAATGTAACAGGTGTAAACAGGTAAAGTGTAAAACTGTAAAATACGGATTGTAAACTTTACATATTACCGGCCATCCGTTACCACCATGCCTTATCTTTCCGGGGAACAGGCTAAAAATATCATAAACCAATGTATATCTGACATCTGATGACATCTGATGACGTTTGCGGACACCTTTTTGGATATGAGTCCCCCTCTCCATACTTTCGTATCAAATCGAAAAAAGGAAAGACTTATGGAATTTGTGTGTATCGAGGCCAAGACATTCATGGAAATGAACGAGGCCCTGGAAGCCATCGCCAGAAGAGTGCATGAGACATGCGGAGGAAGCACGCGGGGCATGGATGAGTGGATCGACAACCAGGAGGCATGTACGCTTATGGATGTCTCGCCAAGGAAAATGTTACAACTCCGGAGAAGCGGGTCCGTCCCCTACAGTTACATAGACCGTAAAGTATATTACAAACGGCAGGATATCATCCGCTTTATGGAGGCGGAAATTCATCGGGTGACACCTCAAAATCGAATGATATGATCCAATCCATGCTGACCAAGGAAAGCCCGGAAATCATACGCTTTTTCCGGAATATTGAGAGCCTGTCCGAAATACTGGACACACAGGCGGAAAAGATGCGGCCGGTCCTGAACGGCGAACGTTATATGACCGACAGCGAGCTGGCCGGACACCTGAAACTGACACGGAGGACACTGGCTGAGTACAGGATAACAGGTAAACTGCCTTATTACAAAGTGGGAGGCAAATTATTGTACAAGGAAAAGGACATCCTCGTGCTGTTGGAAAGAAACAGGATGGAGGCTTTTGATTATAGATGATCCTGTCTGTGGCCACTAGTGTAGTATTCCTATTTCTTACCCGCAAAGGCCACCTTTTGCCCCGGTTGCGCAAGGCGGTCCTTTGGACCGGTTGCAGAAAAAATCATCCTCACTTCGCGAGGGCACTGAAAAATAAGAACTTTTTCAGATCTCTTTCGATTGAGTCCTAAAAAATGAGTTCGCCAAATCCGAGAATAGGGATTTGGCGAGCTTTTTGTTTTTATACACCCATGACTTCCAAAGTTCTTCATATGTGTATCTCATATCCATGAAAGTGCCATTTATCCAAAGAACTTCGTAATGGCAAATAACGGAATATTCTCCATCCATTCCTGATCTTGATACCCCATCATGGAGATGCGCAATCCTTTCAACTGATAATCGGGATGGTTTTTAATATATTCCGACATGGAACGCGCACGTACATTCTCTTCGGCTTTCACTTCCACCGGTATCACGCGATGCTCCGTCTGTACCACAAAGTCAATCTCCGCAGGTGTTTTGTCACTGCTCCAATAATAGGGCGAAAAGCCTTGGGCCACTAATTGCTGCAAGACAAACTGTTCGGTAAAAGCGCCCTTGAACTCCTTGAATACATTATCTCCTACCAGCATTTGGCTGGCGGGTGCCTCGGTCATACAACCTAAAAGACCGCAATCAAGCAGGAATAATTTGAAGGCACCCAGATCTTCATAAAATTTGACAGGCATCTGCAGTTCTTTTATCCGGCTGACTTTATGTACCAGACCTGCATCCATCAGCCACTGAATGGCGAGTTCATATTCCGTAGCTCTGGCTCCTTTCTTCAACACATTATAGATGAATTTCTTGTTCTCCTTGGCCAACTGCGAAGGCAAGGATTGCAGCACTTGTCCGATACGTATACTTTCAGTAGCTGTCGTATGCTTGGAGATGTCCCGCCGATAAGCATCCAGGATTTCAGTCTGTTTGTCACGTACTTCCTGCAAGTTTTGATGCTGAAAGAAACAATCCACCACTTCAGGCATGCCACCTACATAATAGTATTGGCGAAGCAAATCAACATATTTTAAACTGAGAATCTTTAAAATTTCCCAATCGGGCTGATGCAACAAATCGCACAAATCAGTTTCACCGGCAGCCATCAGAAATTCTTCAAAATCCATCGGATATAGATGCATTACATTTACCTTACCCACCGGAAAGGACTGACCTTTCCCCAAAGTAATTCCCAACAAGGAGCCAGCCGCCATCACATGATATTCAGGCGCATTTTCCTGAAAATATTTCAAGCTATGCAATCCCCGTTCCACTTCCTGCAACTCATCGAATACAATCAACGTTTTTCCTGCTTCAATCTTTGTTCCTGTGATAGCCTGAAGTGTCAGCAAAATACGGGGGATGCTATAGTCGGCTGCAAATAACTCCTTGGCCAGTGGCTCGACATCACAGTTTATGTAGGCTACATTCTCAAACTCTGTCTGACCAAAATGTTTCATCACCCAAGTTTTACCAACCTGACGAGCACCCAACAGTATCAAAGGTTTTCTCGCAGGATTATCTTTCCAAAGTTTCAACTGTTGTATAATCTTCCGTTTCATCGATTCCTTTAAAATAAGAATTATTCACTTGTCTCTTGCAAAGATACATTTTTTCGAGGATGAAAACCGATATATACAACACTTTTTCGATGATAACTTGAGAATAATATCACATTTTTTAGAGGATACAATCTTCCAGATAAAAAAATAAACTATAAATATATAACCTATGCTTGTTGTAAAAACAAGAATCTTTGCGAATTCATTAAAAAACATGGTGCCAATTGTGACAAATTCACAAACAGGTAGTCTTATCAAGAATAGAACGAGAAATTGAAGAGAATTATCCAAACGAAATAGTTCCAAATGAAAAGAGTCGAATAACTAGTAATTTCTGCGATAGTCTGACGGCAGTTCTCAAGACGTTGAACATACTATTTTTGTATCGTTTCGGACAATCTTTCATGTTTCAACTTGCTGCTTGTATGAACAGTGCTCCCTATGACAAATGTCAGTCGGGGTATTGGCAATCGGGCTGTATAGCGGATAAATACGTATCAACCATGCAACTGGCAGATAAAGTTAAACCACTGTAAGTGTGTCATATTGCGTTAGCCAAAAAGGTTTATGAGTTGCAAGCAGTGAATGAACACACAGATATAGAAACATCATTCTTTGGCTTGTCGAACGCCCCCTATATAACAATACTTTATGCAGGCTACCTCTAATCTATTAAAAATTGTCCGAATTATGATTTTGTCATTTAATTTGCTATATTTGCAAAACAATTACAAATTTAAGGGATGAAATGATACTTGAAATTCGTTTGAGCAACTTCTTCTCAATTAAAGATGAGGTGGTACTGGATATGCAGGCAGCAAGCATACAGACAAAAAAGGCAAAGGAGCTTGAAGAAAATACATTTGTATGCGGTGATGAGCGGTTGCTTAAAACTGTTGCCATTTATGGTGCAAATGCGTCAGGAAAGAGCAGCCTTATCAAGGCTATTCGCGCTTGTGTGGGAATGATATTCTCATCTCATAATTACAATGAGAATACGATATTTGCCTTTACTCCGTTCAAATTCGGAGGCATTGGCAAGCCAAGTACATTCTTCATTCGCTTCCTCCTTGAAGGTATCGAATATGAATATTCTTTTGAACTCAATAAAGTTGAGATACTGAAAGAGGCACTTTACTATTATCCGAATGGCCGTCGTTCACTGGTATTTTCCCGTGATGAAACAAAGGGACCCGACAAAAAGAATATCTATGAATTCCGCTCGGTGATTCGCCGCCCTATGGATGTTGCTGCCAATACATCCAAAAAAACGCTTTTCGTGTCACGCGCCAGTCAGATGGATCGAGATACAGCAAAAGATGTTTTTCGATATTTCAATGAGCGTTTTATTCTGAATTATTTCGGATATAATTCGTTCTCTGTCGAGCGCTTGTTGAATGAGAACAAAGAACAGTTCCTTAATGTGCTGCGAATTGCTGATAGCGACATTGTCAAAATCGACAGCAGGCACGAGAATAAAGTATTTTCGACAGCAGTGATTGACCCTGCAGACAATCAAATATTGTCGGTAGAAGATATTCAGAAACCACAGTTGGTCATTACGACCTATCACAGAAATAACCCGGATGTTCCTTTCAACTTTTTTGCAGAAGAGTCTGATGGAACACAGCGTTTATTCAATATGATGCTGACAATCCTGGATATCGTCAAGAATAATAAAATCTTGTTGATAGATGAAATCGAAACGCAGCTGCATATAAAACTGGTAGAATATATTATCGGTTTGTTCAATAAAAGCGAATCGGCGCAGTTGATATATACTACACACAATACATACCTGCTTAATACCAACAAGTTGCGTAAGGATCAGATATATTTTGTCAACAAACGGGATGACGGGTCCTCGGATTTGTATTCGCTGTTTGATTACAAAGATTTCCGTGACGGGCTGGATGCTGAAAAGGCATATCTGCAAGGTCGTTTTGATGCCATCCCGTATATTGACGAACAGACGGATAATTTTCTAAAATAGAAACTGATATGGGACGACAAATAAGAAAATCCAAAGGCAAAACAATGAAGCCGAACTTCTTTGTTTTCTGTGAAGGGGAGTCTGAGGTTGCTTATATCAGCCACCTCCGTTCACAATACCGTGCGCCTATTCAAATTATCCCAAGAAAGAGCGATTCGAACATATCCGTTCGGTATATAGAGAATTGTAAACGGGAATATGTTGTAACCAAAAATGATAAAACATTCCTAATGTTTGACCTAGATGTGGACGGAATGCTGGAACACCTGCTAAGTATTCCAGATGCGATATTGATGGTGTCGAATCCATGTATTGAGTTGTGGTATTTGCTGCACTTTGAGAAGTGTCATGCCGAACTAACGCAAAACGTCTGCATCAAGAAACTGAAAAGACATCTTGAACACTACACAAAGGGAACTTTGGCATTAAATGAGAAACAGCAACTGTCTGAAAAAACATCAGAAGCAACGGCAAGAGCCAAGATGCTGGATACATATAATAATCCATCAACTACCATCTATAAAATGATAGAACTGCTGGAAAGTTTGTAATTTGAAGATTATGGAGAATAGGGAAATAACATTAGCTGATATCTTTCTTGACATCTTGTCAGAATCACAAGATAAAGGTGCAAAACTAATGGCAGAGCGAATAAAAGCAGCTATTAAATCGCCAGAGATATTGGAGCTGGTAAATATATGTGTTATAAATGCATTGGGATATAAATCAAAAATTAGCAGCAAAACCGTAGATAATGCAATTGATAGTATTGTCAGTTTTGTACACTCTGAAATTGATAGTAGTAATTTATCGGATAATGATAAAGAGAAAGAAAAGAATTCATACAAACACTTTGCAAAAAGTCTCGGTAAAATATTAAAAGAGAATTTACAGGTGGCGCAACAGCTAATATAAAAGAAGTAATTATGGACATCTATAATTGGGGATAATATTATTCAAGCAGTGGAATATTGGTAAGTAATCGGAGGACAGATTCGTATTCGTTGAGGCAAATCCATGCGCAAGACATCATATATCAGAATTATAGCACCATTAATAGGCAATACATGTAATGCATTGGAATGAGATTATCAGAACCCTCATGGCCAGTCCGAAGTCATACCACAGTTCCTTATGAAGGTCTACCTTGAAAGAGGCCTTCTTTTCCGCCCTAAAAGGTGATTTGTACCACACGCTGTTTCTACGCTGTATTACCGGTTCATATCCGAATCCGGCTAAAAAATCAACAAGTCTGATGTTCTTTGCTTCCTGTATGTTCATAACATCTCATTTTCATGGATTTGGGCAAAGAACCGCTTTTTCTTTGAAACATGAAAAGCAATGGCATCAGATGTCATCAGAAATCATCAGATGGCACAGGGCTTCTTCTATAGATATGAAAAACGGATACTGGTAGTATTATACGGTGTTTTTGCGAATTAACCGTAGAATATTACCTGTTATTCGGAAAATAATCGTATTTTTGTAGTGTGAAAAGAACTTCTAAGGTGGATTATATGAATGATATAGTTAATAAAGTTGCGTCTCTCGGAGGGACTATATCCACAACGGATATATCTCACCTGTCGGAATATAAACAGGTGTTGCGAGCTAAAGAACGTGGCGATTTGATAAGATTGCGTCATGGGGTATATGCTGCTCCCGAGGCATTGCTAAACACGATGATAGATGTGGAGAGGATAATACCGAATGGTGTTGTATGCCTATACAATGCCTGGACATATCATCAACTGTCTACGACAGTCCCGCCTGCTTTTTGCATAGCCATTGCCAATAAAAGGAAAGTAGTGCTTCCACACGCCCTGCCTATAGAACTTTATTATTGGAAAAAAGAGAACTTGGAGTTTGGGATTATGGATGCGGATATATCGGGATATAAAGTTCATATTACTGATATGGAACGAAGTGTTTGTGATGCGGTGAAGTATCGGAACAAGATTGGTCTGGACGTTTGCGCGGAAGTAATACGTACTTATCTGAAAAAGCCGAACCGTAATCTCGCCCGTTTGCAGGATTACGCCAAGCGCCTAAGAGTGTTTAACACGTTGAAAAACTACCTCGAAATCGCAATAGAATAAGATAATGGGAAGGAAAAACTATGGAAAGTCTGTAAAGACACGCTTGCTCAACCTCATGAATGAGACAGGCTATAAATACATGGTATCTTCTGGCAAGATACTTCAACGAGAGACTGCTTTACAGGGCTTCTGTAAGCCGGTACAAGGACAAATTCTTGTTGAAAGGCGGTTCTTTGCTTTATGCCATGAATGGACTTGAGGCTCGTCCTACGGTTGATGTGGGTTTATGGCGGACAGGATCAGTCGTGGCAGGGATTTCCTGGCTCGTGTATTCCAAGAAATCCTGGGTATCGTATGCCATGAAGATGGGGTATCTTTTGACGCAGGAAGTATCAAAATAGAACCGATTACAGTCGAAAAGAAATATTTTGGTACAAGATTCTATTTTACTGTCCATATGGATACCATAGCTTATAATATGTCTGTAGATATTGGCTTTGGCGATGTCGTCATTCCACATCCAACAACTATAGACTTTCCTCTGCTTTTACCGGATATCCCTTCTGTGAATATACAGGCATATTCTTTAGAAACCGTTATTGCCGAGAAGTTCCATACGATGATAGATCGTGATGTCCTCAACAGTCGCATGAAAGATTTCTTTGACTGTTATCAGCTCCTGACGAAGAGAAATTTGAATGACGACGCTTTGTATGACGCTATCGAAGCGACGTTCGACAATCGAAGACTTGCATACAACCCCGATTTGCAACTGTTTACGGATAGTTTTGCTACAGACGGGGCACGCATAAGCCGTTGGAAGGCTTTTCTTAGAAAAATTCAATGGAAAGAGGCACTTGATTTCGATACTGTGATGAAGGCAATAAGAGACAGGCTACAGCCTATGGCTGAAAGATATTGGATAAAACTCTCAAAATAGAATTGAGTAAGATTAAGACAGGCTCTTAGCCATCTTTTAGGAACATTATCAGGTTTGAGCAAAAAATATTTCATAAAAATCCCTATTGACATTTGCGGAAATCGAACTTTTTATCTACCTTTACGTTGTCAAAGAGATGATGATTGTAAAGACAATTACGAAAAGCGATGAATTTAGTGTAGTGCTAATTCAATGGCTTTCATAAAAGACAAAGTAGTAAATGTGCAGTCAATCAGGGATTTAGAATAAACCGAAATAAAAGGTTCGATTCCTGGTGGCACCACCAAAGTAAGTTTTTCACTTTAAAGCAGTTACAGTAAAATGTAACTGCTTTTTTTATGCTTTAAGCCCTCGTTTACAGGGCAGTAGACAAATAGTAGAGATGAAGACTTACCCGATAATTATGGGGAAAGGTTGTCCAAGGATCCTTGTCCGGTTTCAAAAAGCTGTATTTTTCCCTACCATAGTATCTGGAATCTTGATACAAGTTCTGCCGGATCCTGCACCAAGTTCTGTGAAATCTTGTGCCAAGTTCTGCTTCACGCTCTCACTATTTCAGTCAAAAGATTCAATATTTACTTTCAGAAATAGTGAAAAAAAATATAGAAAAAGACCTAACATCCAAAGTCTTTATGACTTTGAGCAACCTATAAAACACGACAAGGTATAAAAAGACACAATACAAACATTGCATATTGTACTATCAGAAACCTATTTGAGACATCGCCCAAAGTTCATTGACAGAAACACTCTTTTCATAACTAAAATGCGCATAATTCAGCATGATACGCGTTTTCGGCGTTATATAATAAGCGCCTCCCACTGTATAAATCATTTCTGAATCAGAAACTGCCGTATCAGCTTCATAGCGTTCCAATTTTGCCACAACCGCCAATCGGGAGGGAATGGCAAACCAATATCCTAAAGCATAAAAAACTCTGCGGTTGATACTACCATCTTTTCCCCACAAATATTCCCCCCCTGCAAGTCAACCGATGGGTCTGATAACAGGTACTCAGCGCCATGCGGTTACGTTTCATATTTGTATTATAAATGGTTTCTTCCCCCGTTTCATCATTTACCACCGTATAATCATCATTCAATTTTCCGATATAGGCAGACGCACCCATCTTCAATCCTTTGACAGGCTGCACAGTGAACCATGCGGCAAAATCCTTTGCATCATTATGATCTTTCATGCTGAGTCCGGAACCATTGTATACACCTGCCCGATATTCCAGAAAATAATCGTCGACAGAGGTCTTGAACAACTCACCACCCACCTGCAAACCCATATCACGGCCACCCTGGTTCCCACATACATCTCCACTGAAACCTGCCAGACGCTCAATGACACGACTGAAGTTTACCGTTTCATAAACCGAAGGTGACATCTGGTTCTCTAATGTAAAACAGGTCTTCATCCGACCTATCTTGACCTGAAAAAAAGAATACGGTTTGTAACAAGCATAGAGTTCCAGCAGCTGTGAAGTAAACAGTTCATACTGAACCATCCACGACAGTTTATCCGTGATATCTCCCGAAAGGATCAGCATCCCCAGCCTTCCAAAAAACTGATTGTCCGCCTGCCTCACATCCAAGTCTTTCCAGTCCGTATAGCTATAACCGAACTGACCGTAGGCAGTCAGCTTCACATGTTTACTCAAAAAGCCGTTCACTTGCCCCAATACGGATGAATCTTCCTTTTTCTCTTGTGAATACCCCTGAGGTAAAACCAAGAACAACATCCAAATAACAAATAATAAGCGTGTGTTTTTCATGATCTATTTCTCATTACCAATGTATAACTACGTTCTAAAAGCTAACAAGCCGCCAAGCTATTCAAAAAGTTTAATTATCACTTATTATCCGTACACTTTATCCATATTTCCACTTATCTTTTATACAAGATGAATATTCACTCATTTTTATCCATCCGAAGAGTCATAAAAAGGCCGGTTGCCCCATTACATGAAGCAACCAGCCCTCCATTATCCTGTCACCAAGTTAATTATCAGAACTTATAAGCTGCTTTACGCAATTCTTTCACTGAACCGAATGGTTTATTGGGCTTCAGGTAACGCCCCATGAACTTATAAATGTCCAGACGAATCTTGCTTGACTCATAAGTATCTAACCGATCAAAACTATGCGCACCGGGAGCACGCTCAAATATCTTATATTCAAATTTTTTGCCTTCTGCTTTCAAGGCACGGATCATTGATTCCACCTCGACTACATTCACATCATCATCACTGGTATTAGTATAGATAAGTAACGGGTCTTTCAACTTCTCCGCATGCCACACAGGAGAGCGCCGTTTGTATTCCGCAATATTGTCCTTGGCAGTCTGCCCGATATGATTCTTGGCCGAGAAGATTTTGCGATAACTGTCGCTGGCATACCCCATACGCATGATTACATCCGAAACCGGAACGCCTGCAAAACCACATTTATATTGTCCCGGATAATTGAAAAGGTTCATCAGTGTAATCATACCACCATGACTCCATCCCATGATACCCACACGACTACTATCCACAATATCGAAATTATCCACCATATAGTTACGGCTGATGTACACGTCTTCGTTTTCCAATCCACCATAATCTATATTATTGTATGTTCCCGCTCCGTATCCGGTGCTTCCCCGGTAGTCCGCTGCCACCACGATGTATTCCTGCGCTATCAGCTCACGGATGATATGGGCATAATAGGTGTCCATATCGGCATGTACCCCACTGTGAGGAAATACGATCAACGGATATTTCTTGTTTTCCTTCACACTTTTGGGAATAAAAATGTATGCTCTGAATTTAAGTTCGTTACCGGCACTCATCGAAGTGGGATTGGACTCCTTCCAACGCGGTGGTCCACATAATATCACCTTATCTACATGGGCAATATCACCCACTTTCTCGTACCACAGGACATCATCAATCTTTTTCATTAACTGGTCAAACTGATGAACAGACAACTGCGCCCGTACTATTCCCGGCATAGTCCATAAGCAACACACAAATACCACAAATATTACTATTCTGTTTTTCATACGTATATATTTAAATAATGATTAATAGCATGTCAATTCTTGGGATATCCCGGATTCTGTTCCATCTCAGGACTAAAGATAAACTGGTCTTCAGGTATCGGCAGCACACACTTGTAAAAATCCCAATCCACCTCTTCGTCCACACTGGGAAGATGATATCCTCCTTTACGGACAATAGTCTTGCCATTGCGCAGCAAATCAAAGAAACGATGTCCTTCACCTACCAGCTCCTTACTTCGCTCATCCAACACACGGTCCAAGGTATAGTCAGCCATTGTCACTTCGTTATCGGGATTGCCCCGCTTCACAATCTCATTCAAATAACCAAGTCCCTGAACCGCAGCATCACCGCCCAACTTGCAACCAGCCTCAGCGGCAATAAGGTACACCTCGGACAGACGAAGTACCACATTGTTACATTCCAGCGGTGCAGTCTTCAGGTCCGTCCCTCTCAGTTTGTACAACCACCATACCGTTTTCCCCGCATATTTATTCTCCTCCAGCAAATGCCCGCGCACATCTCCGGGATCAGCCAGCATTTGCTCCGCATATTTCTGAGTGACAAACCCCTTCTGATAGCCATACCAATTCAATAAATATCCCCATGAATCCCGTCCTGGAGTATCATCCACACTATTGGCTATCTCAAAAAACGATTCTGAACCAAACTTGGCTTCTACCGACCAGGCAGCCACATACTTCTCATGCGGATAAAGTGCATAACTTCCCGATGTATCCGCATCCTTAATCAGTTGGTCCGCCAAATCAAATGCTTTCCGGTTATCGTCATGATACAAGTAGATACGAGCC
Organism: Phocaeicola vulgatus ATCC 8482; assembly: GCF_000012825.1. Taxonomy (GTDB): domain Bacteria; phylum Bacteroidota; class Bacteroidia; order Bacteroidales; family Bacteroidaceae; genus Phocaeicola; species Phocaeicola vulgatus. Next base: position 1,007,291 of record NC_009614.1, read on the forward strand.
AGCAATGCACGAGCCGCATACTTATTCATACGTCCGTTATTTTTCTCTTCGGACATCAATGTAACCGCCTCTTCCAACGTTTCTATAATAAAATCATAAGCCTGAGCAACAGTAGAACGGGGAGGATTCTCATAGGTTCCCACCAAATGGTCTATCAACGGAGCACCCAGTGACGCACCTTTATCTTTTGTATAAGGATAGCCAAAGCAACGAGTCAGATCAAACTGGCAAAGCGCAATCACCGCCATCGTCTCGCCTTTCAAAGCATTCAACTTCTTTTCATCCCCGCTTTCAATTTTTCCTTCGGCAATAGCATTCAGAATATTCCATGCCTCACGAAGAATATAAAAAGGTCGTCCCCACAATGAACCGGCATTCAAACTATTAGGACGATGATTGAACATATAGCATGTATTGCATACCCCACTTTCCTCAGAACTCTGCATATCATCTCCTTTCATGTCTCCATAGGCAAACATAGCAGCCCCGTAATATCCGGAGCCCGACATCAGATCATACAATCCGTTCACCGCATTATCCACATCGGTTACTGTACGGAAAGCCATCGTAGTAGGAATTTTATTGCTGGGAGCTGTATCGAAGAAATCACTACAACCGGCAACGAGCAGTGAAACGAATCCTAAAATAAAAAGTATTTTCTTCATAATGGTTCTGTTTTTTAGTGTAATTGATGATTAAAATTTAAGTTCCAGTCCGAAAGCATAAGTTTTCAACGGAGGCGTGTAGAATCCTACCACCCCACTCATTTCAGGATCATATTGGTCGTATGCAGCCCATGTCAACAAATTCGTACCCGAGAAATAAATACGGGCATTCCCTATTCCTAATTTCTGCAACCATGCTTTAGGAGCATTCAATCCCAATATCAGACTTTTCAGACGAATATGATCCGTAGAATGGATGGCACGTGAAGAATTATAGTTACCCCCCTTTTTATTCCCATATACAAAACGGGGAACATCCGTTATATCACCCGGTTTCTGCCAACGGCGGCGTTGCTCGGTACTTTTATTGCTTATCACTGAATAACCATCATCTTGCAGAATGTAGGATGCATTATCATACGAATAACCACCGAAACTATAAGATAGATTGAATGACAGGTCAATGAATTTATAATTAAAGGTATTCATAAAACCTCCCGATATAGTAGGCGTAATATCTTTCAACGGAATAGGACTTGCCTGCCCCGGATCGGTCACTTTATTTTTTGTATAATTGCCATTCTCATCCTGTTGGTTATCATAATACAAGGCACTTCCGGTCTCAGGATCCACCCCCGCATACTCACGCAGATAAATAGTATTAAATGGATAACCTTCCTTACGTACATACCTGCCATCCACAAACCAAGGCAGATCTGCCAGTTTCAGAATCTTATTTTTATTATGGCTCAAATTGAAGGCGGTAGTCCAGCTGAAATCTTTCGTCTTGATGTTATTGGAACGAACTTCAAGTTCCACACCGGTATTCCGCATCTGCCCCACATTGGTCAGCAGAGAAGAAAATCCGCTGATGGAATTCAATTGCTTGCTCATCAACAGGTCTTTCGTTGTACGCGTGTACCAATCCAAAGAAACATTCACACGACTGAACAAGCCGATATCCAGTCCCAAATTCAGTGCATAATTCTTCTCCCAGGTGAGTTCCTCATTCCCCAATGTACTTTCCCACGGAGAAGGTTTCCCACTATAAAACGCCCCCGTGGTATAAGTACTCTGATAACCATAATATGAAGAAGGGAGATTTCCATTCACCCCATAGGAAGCACGAAGTTTTAAATCACTTAATACTGATTTCAACGGCTGCATGAACCTTTCCTGAGAAAGTCTCCATGAAGCGGACAAAGACCAGAAATTACCCCAACGAGTATCGGGAGACAAGCGGGATGAGCCATCCCTGCGAAAACTGAAACTGGCATAATATTTATCATCATAAGAATAGTTCACACTGGCCACATAGGACATTAATGCATCTTCCTGCAATTTCTGGTCAGCATCTATCGGATCGGCCGCATTTCCTAAAGAAGTGTTTATATCCTGCCCGTAAGTTTTCTTTGCAGCATACAAATCCTCATAATCATACTTCATCACCTCGAAAGCCGTGACCGCACTGACAGAATGCTTGCCGAAAGTTTTGGAGTAAGTTAAATTGTTCTGTGAAGTATAACGTATACGGTCAGTCATCTGCATACGTCCCCGTCCTTGATAAGTTGCTCCATCACGTCCATCCGGAGACTGAAAGAAAAAGTCCTTTGTCAACGAATAATCTACCGTAAACACACTGGATACCTTCAAGTTATCCCAAACATTATAAGCTATTTTAGCCGTACCCATAGCACGTACCGTCCGAGCGTAATAATCATTCACCTCAGCCTCCAATATCGGATTATACCCATTGTTTTCACGATACCCGCTGGCATAGGTCCCATCCTCATTGTAAATGGGAGTAGAAGGCGTCAGATTCACTTTTGATGCATAAATGGCACTTCCATAAAATTTACCTTCGGGTAAATGAACGTTCTTTGTCCACGAAAAAGAAGCGTTCATTCCAAATTCCACCTTTTTATACTTGTTACTTGCATCCACACGCCCCGTAAAGCGCTCCATTTCTGAATTCAGGGAAACACCCGTCTGTTTAGTATATCCCAAAGAACCGATAAAACTGGAATTTTGGTTGCCAGCACTGGCAGACAGGTTATAATCCTGTTGATAACCTGTCTTAAATAAAGCACTCTCCCAGTCCGAATATCCTTGAGGCAAGCGTTTGGCATACTGGTCTATATTCGCATCCGCATACTGCTGTGCCTCTTGTTCGCTTACTCCCTTATCCAGTTGAAAATTAACCAATCCTTCATGAATTAATTCCCTTCTTTCCTCGCCTCCCATTAACGGACGATATGTATAAGCGAAATCTGTGATTCCGTATTTCGCCGCCATATTGACACGAAGCTTGCCTTCCTTTCCTTTTTTGGTAGTGATAAGCACGACTCCATTAGCACCTTTCGCACCATACAATGAAGCAGATGCCGCATCTTTCAAAACGGTGATACTCTCAATATCCGCCGGATTCAGCGTTTCAATGAATCCCATTCCTCCCGCTTCGGACATACTGGTAAAGTTACTCAAGTCATAAGATGGAATAGGTACTCCGTCCAATACATACAAAGGTTCGGTAGAAGCATTCATGGAAGCAACTCCCCGTACCCGTAAAGTTGTTTTCGCACCGGGCTGCGAAGAAGTACCGGCAACCACACTGATGCCCGGTATATTCGATTCAATCATCTGCCCCACGGAGACAACAGGTAAAGCCTCCAGCTTTTCTGTAGTCAGAACAGAAGCTGATCCAGTATAAGTTGCCTTCTTGAAATCTCCATATCCGGTAACGACCACTTCGTCCAACGTATTGGTATCCTCTTTCAATATAATATGAAAATCCCCTTTCCCTTTTGTCGGAATATCTTGTGCCAAATATCCTATATAGCTCACAACCAACGAAGCAGATTCGTCCACTTCCAACGTAAACTTCCCATTAAAGTCGGTGATAACCCCATTGGTACTTCTGCCTTTTTCCACAACATTAGCACCAATCAGAGGTTCTCCCATTACATCTTTCACCACTCCCGTCACTCTTTTCTTTCTAGAACCGGGTTGCGAGACAGCTTTCTTCTCAATAAAATAGATTTTGTTATTCCTGATTTCAAAAGTAAGATTAATTCCTGAAAGAAGTCTTGTCAATGCCTCCTTCAGTGTGACATCTTTGAGTTGCATGGTTACCTTACGATTCACATCGACCAACTGGTCACTGAAAACCAAGCTCATACCGGTCTGGCTTTTAATAGATGCCAGAACTTTTTCCACCCTCTCATTCTTAAAATCTAAAGAGACTTTTTGCGACTGTGCTGAAACAGTAAAGCCAAATAAAAGGACTCCCAACAGCAGTAATGTCTTCATTTTGGTTCTTGCTTTCATTTTCATCAATAGTATTAGTTTGAAACAAAAGAATTTCTTATATAGGCTAACACATCATCCAGAAAAAGGTATGAGTCCTTTTTTTCGTTTTCTCAAAAAAAATAGATGCAAGTGTATTCACTCACATCTATTCCACATTTACCTTTATAGTTCCCATTATTTGGTGCCTACTTCAAACAGACCGTCTTCCACCTCCGTAAAACAGATATTAGAAACAGTTTCCAAATCATAGAGTACATCCGACGCGTTTACTTTTCCTGTTGACAAAGTAAACCTGTTCTTCAGTACCGTAGAATCTTTCACAATAAAATGAACGTCATAATGCCTTTCCATCACCTTTATAATCTCATTAAGCGGAGTCAGATAAAAATTAAGGCTGTTGGAACGCCATGCCGAAATCTGCTCCATATTATCCGGGCGGGAAATCAGGCATTTCCCCGACTGACGATTATATTCCGCACTCTCCCCCGGAACAAGCCTGTACTCTTTCTCATTATGATCCCTGAAAAGAATTCCTCCTTCATCCAAAGTTACCCAAATATTGGGTTCGGCAGCATATGCTTTTACATTAAATCTGGTCCCGATCACTCTCACTTCCACCCCTTGCAAATCCACCTTAAAGGGACGGTTTTCATCTCTGGCAACATTAAAATACCCTTCTCCCCAAAGCTCCACCGTACGATTGAACAATCCAAATTGCTTGGGATACCTCAAACGGGAATCCGAGTTCAAGTGTACAATACTGCCATCCTGCAAAATTACCCGCATCTGTTCACCATAAGGAACACTTATTTCAGCATATTCCGTTTCAGAGAAAATCCCCGTCCGGTTCACCAAAAATAACAAAGAAACGCTTAAGAGAACAAATGGTAACAATACAGCCGCCACCCACATCCACTTACGGCCGACCGATCTCCTTCCACGCTCACGTTTTATCTCACTCATAAACCGCTGTTTCATCTTCATGCCGGAAATAGAAGGAAGTCTAACATCTTCCGGCATCTCTTCTGCAAGCTCTTCCATCTCACGGTCCAATCGCCCAGACAAATACTTACGCCCTTCTTCCGTAACGAACCAACCGGCAACTTTCCGAGCTTCTCCAGGAGCAGCTTTGTTGTCAAGTACTTTATCTATCACCGATTCATCTATCTTCATAATCTATTTTTTTCGTATATTTATAATAACACCCTACTCCGATAAAAGTATGAGTGCATTTCAGTCTATTAAATAAATCCATATTACAGGAAACCACATAATCAAAGATTCAATCGCATTACGAAGCGCCTTTATAGCCTGTGTGTAATGAGATTTCACTGTAGGAACAGTTATGCCCATCCTGTCGGCAATCTCTTGATTGGATAACCCATATTCTATTTTCAGCAAGCAGATTTTTTGTTTCTGAGGAGGAAGTTTGTCAATGGCAACCCGCAAGGATTTTCTGAGTTCACCATGTTCAAACCGGGTTAAAAAAGCATCTTCGTCCTCATCATTCACCTGTTGGGCCATTTCATACAACTTCTCAAATACCAGATTGCGATGCCTCAATTCATTCAGTATATAATTCTTCAAGATAGTAAATAACAAACTGCGAATACCCGACTCAAAACTAAAAGTTTCCCTCTGCTCCCACAATTTCATAAAAAGATACTGAACTGCGTCCTCCGCCTCTTCTTCCGATTTCAAAAAACGATAGGCTATGGTGTACAATAACCGATGGTAACGGTCAAAGACAGCAGCAAAGGCATACTCTTTACCACGGCGAAGATCGTCATATAACTTTTGGTCAAAATCCGGATATTGATTCATAATAAATGCTTTTCCCAAGTTTTCTTAAAAGACCAACTTATTACAAAGATAGTACAAATGTGGGTATCTCTTGTTAGATTTCTCAAAAAAAACGGTTCGTTTTGTTTTTGATTTTTAAAATATCTTACACAAGAAGACAAATATCACACATAAAGACATCAATTCAACATCTATAAACAAAGTATATACAAAGAATATCATTACCATGATGGAACGCAATCATGACCGGCCTTTGATTTCGTCGAAAGAAACAAACCCATCTCATATGCTTTGGTTTCCGTCCTATTTACGAGGAATTCTTTATCGGTACGGCTACATTCGTTAATCATCGTCCAATAACGGTAAAAAGCGGACTACCATGATCCAGAGTTAAAACTTCAGTATTTTCCTTTTTCATTTTATTTATGGACATGAAGATACGACAGACTGTTCAAGAAAAAGTTGATTATTGTAGATGTGCGCAGGTTAATGTAATTCAGAAGGTCAGATCTGTCTTCTGAGTAAAAAATATTCTGGTACGGAAGGGAAATTGGATGTGAAGGAGCCTATATATAAATATATACCTCCCCCAAGATATAAAACCCGCCCCCTGCAACAGCCCTGCTTGAACAAACTTGTTAGTCCCCTGTTCCAACCTCCGGAGGCTATGAATGTTTTTTCTTAACAAGTAACAGTCCGCTCTGATATAGAACCTAAACCCGAAAGATTATATATCTTACAAGTGTAACATATATAACGATGACACCTGAAGATCTATCATGTGTCACGGCATCTTCTATGATTCATAATCAAACCGATCAAATATCATTCATCTATAGAAAAGAAAATTGCCTTCATCATTCATAAAAACAAATAATGAAGGCAATACACTAAATTATATACAATCAATCCCTAATCATTCAGCTACTACTTCAATTACACGACTGTTGAGTTGCTGTGTAGTAAATAGATTCAATCCTACATTCATCAAGAATTCTCCAGAGAAAACCTCACCATTGCCTGATAAAGAAGAATTGGCTCCGGGCATCAAGTTGATTTCTTTCACACGATACATTTTGTCTGCATCAAGCCCCTGCAAACGCACCGGCAATATTTTTTCCGCATAACGGGGATGAATATCGAAAGCAAATACAACTGCTTTATCCTTATCTTTGCCCACATACATAGTAGAGGTATGATTACTGCCATAAGGAGATACCAAACGGTACATATCGCCTTCCAGAACGACCGGTTTCAAACGGTTATAATTCTGTACAGCAGTACGGCAATAAGTTTCATCATCCTTACTCATATCCGCTAATTTTATATCAAAACCGAGTTTGCACATCATAGCCACATCCGTACGGAATTTCACACTGCTATTCTTATTCCATGTGGTAACATGAGCGCACATTGTCTTGGCTGGAAACACCTGTGAAAATCCCCACTGAATAAATAAACGTTCAATAGGATCGGTATTATCACTAGGCCAGAATTCTGTAAAATAGCTCAAAGCCTCATAATCCGAACGCCCACCGCCACCGGAACAAAGCATCATCGGCAGATCAGGATATTTTGCTTTCACACGTTCCAATACATTATACAAGCCACGCACATAATCAATATATAAATGTGACTGCTTGTCTTTCAAATAAACAGAGTAAATATTTGTAATAGGGCTATTGCAATCCCATTTGAAGAAAGCGATATCAGGATATTTTGTCATCAAATTGTCCACAACTCCGAACACATAATCCTGTACTTTCGGATTACTCAAATCCAGAACCAACTGGTTACGGAAATAATACTCGTCACGGTTCGGAAGATGAATCACCCAGTCTTTATGCTTTTCATACAACTCACTCTTAGGATTCACCATTTCCGGTTCAATCCAGATACCGAACTTTATACCTTTTTTCTTGGCGGCTTCCGTCAGATAACCAATGCCATGAGGAAGCTTGTCAGCCGTTTCATCCCAGTCACCTAACCCTTGATGATCACCACTGCGCGGATACTTGTTGGCAAACCAACCATCATCCAACAAAAACATATCCACACCCAGTTCTACTGCATCATCCATCAACTTCACCAATTTCGCTTCATCAAAATCAAAATAGGTGGCTTCCCAATTATTCAACAAAGTCATACGAGTCTGGTTCCCATCCTTTACCTGATACTTACGGGCCCAATCATGGAAATTACGACTAGCCTGTCCTTTACCTTTAAAACTGTAAGTAAAATAAAAATCGGGAGTACGGAAGATTTCATTCGGTTTCAGACTATATTCCGAAGCATACGGATTAATACCCGAAATAACACGCAGTTCGTTCTTATTATCTACTTCGAATACAAAACTGAAATTACCTGTCCATCCTAATGTTCCGACCAACACTTCACCTTGGTTCTCTTCTGATTTTCCATCCAATGCAAGTTGGAAGAAAGGAGAGCAGAACATATTGGCACGTGCTCCCAATTTAGTATCAATCGTTTTCTTGCCAAATTCCAAAGGCTGTTCCTTCACATGCGCCTCACTGGCCCAGTCTCCCGAGAATTCAGTCAGGAAATAGTTGGCACGATTCAAGTGCAACATGGAAGACGCGTACTTATGAAGCTGCACAGGTTTCTTTTCCCGATGACTGATTTCAGTGAAAGTCTTTATTAGATTTTCTTTCTGGTAAGCCACATAATGAAGTTTTACAGTTACAGGATATTTATCATCCTGCATAGTAATCACTACTTCATCTACCCCCGGCGACACTTGATTCCGAGTATGAGATACATATTTTAACAAAGTAGAAGGATTGCCGTCATTATGCACTATATGAATAGCCGGTTCAAAATAATCTTCCATGCCATGAGTAAGATATGCTTCGCTGCCCTGCGGCAAGTGGGCAATATCTGTAGCATGATTCAACCTCTTTCCCAAATAACTTTGATATAGACGTCCATTATCACCAACCCGGTAAATAAGGTCTACATTTTCTGTACTAATTTTAATTACTGGCTTATCCGCCGCCTTTAACATAAATGATATGCATAAAAAACATATCAAGAAGAGCAATCTTTCTTTCATGGTATTATTCATCGATTAAAATTATAGTGCAAAAATAGAGAGAGAAGCTCAAAAATCCCTACTCAAATGCGCCATAAAATAAGAATTTTGACGCTTATACCCTCAAAATCATCGAAATCAAGCCTGTATTGTAGGTAAAATCAAGGAAATATGCTATCTTTGTTATCCAATTCTAATACATGGATATATGCCACGAATTAAAGATGGATTTAAAGGAGAACGCGCTATCGTACTTCCTGCTTTTCTGATTGAAGAATTAAAGCAAGATCCGTTAGGCAGTGAACTTTACATCACAGATATAGGATATTATCCTCATGCCTATTTTCATTACCGGAAACGCGACACCGAGGAAGTAACCGAGTTTATCCTCATTTATTGTATGGAAGGAGAAGGGTGGTTCGAGTTAGACAAACATCAATATGCAGTTACCGCCAACCAATTTTTCATTCTACCCGAACACCAAGCACACGCTTATGGCAGTAATGAGGAAAATCCCTGGACTATTTACTGGATCCATTTCAATGGAACAAAAGCTGCATTTTTCAGTGCCGGTTTTGACCGTCCGAAAAGCATCACTCCACAAGAGGATTCACGAATCAAAGAAAGATTAGTACTCTTCGAAGAAATCTACTCGTCCATCAGTTTCGGATATAGCAAAAATTATATGCTTTATGCCACTACTAGTCTCTTCCATTTTTTAGGTTCCATGAAATTTATTGGCGAATATCGGGATTGTGGCTCTATGCGCAATAGTTACAGAAACAAAGATGTAGTGCAAATAGCGATTCATTTCATGCAAGAAAATTTGAGCAAGACCATTCGTCTGGCAGATATCGCTGCGGAAGTAAACCTCTCGGTTTCCTATTTCTCTAATCTGTTTGAAGAAAAGACAGGCTCCTCTCCTCTTCGATATCTTACCTATCTCAGAATACAGGAAGCCTGTCATTACCTGGATTTTACCAACCTGAAAATTAACCAAATAAGTCCCTTGGTAGGCTATGAGGATTCTCTTTATTTCTCCCGGTTATTCACTAAGACGATGGGAGTGCCTCCATCAGCTTACAAAGAGAAGAAAAAAGGTTAAGACTTACGCCATCTACCAACAGTCGGTCCGGAAAGGAGCAACCGGGAGGCCGTTCTCTCCGTACAAATTACAATCCGGATTATCCGCCCAGCCATAACGTGCAGCAAGAGGGATAGAAACTTCAGGAGAAAAAACTATAATTTTCCCATTCTGGACCATCGCCTCTGCCGGATAAAACACACGGTCCGGCCCTGCAATGGTAAAGCCTTTTAAAGTTGTACCTTTAATCTGAAATCCATCTTGCTTTTGTCCGAAATCCAATTCCATTTTATCCCCTTTGATTCTATAATTCCGGAATACAGGAGCCGAACCGGAAACATTTTTTCCATAACTACCGGCCAGGGCAACCAAGGCCAAACGGCGTCCCACCTCTTGCTTATTCTTAGGATGAATGTCATCAGCCAAACCAATATCAATGGTCACAGCCATACCAACTTGGTCAAGTTTTAATGCTTTAGTTTGTGCTTCACGCAAAGCCGCCCATTCGGAATCCGGCTGTATTTCCTTGGATTCCATAAAATTAGCCAATTGTACAAAATAAAAGGGGAAATCACTCCGCCATTGCCGGCGCCAATCCGTAATGAGAGCAGGAAACAAATCCCCATATTGTTCCGGACGGCCTACATTGGCTTCACCTTGATACCATATTACTCCTTTAATGGGAAAAGCAGTCCATGGTTTGACCATCGCATTGAACAGCACCGTAGGGTAACTGGAACTTTGAATGGGAGAAACCGGTGCGGGTGGAAACCCTTTTAAAGAAAGTCCGATACGATATTTCCAATCTCCTGCCAAACAGATCCGCTTTCCATCAGCTTCTACATAAAGTTCCTCCGCCTTGCCATGAATACCGCCCTCTCCACCAAAATCAGAAACACGAACAGCAAGAACCGCCTTACCAGCCTTCACTAATTTTGCAGGAATGGTATAAGTACGCGGTGTCATATAACCTGCCCCTCGGGCAATCTCCACCCCATTAAAATAAGTAATATCTTCATCATCAATCATCCCCAGTCGCAGCGTAAGCGGTTTTCCCGCCCACTCGGCAGGAATTTCCAAGGAACGGCGAAACCAGATGATGCCGTCAAAATCTTTAAGTCCTTTGCCCTCCCAATAACCGGGTAGGGATATGGTCTGCCAGTCCTCTTCACTCAAGGAAGGTGCCGTCCAACAAAGTTTGCCGTTCTCCATTCCTTTGTCTTTTTCGGTGAACAGGGACTGCCAATGGGCGCGTTCTTCCGAGTAAGCTTGTTCCATCCGATTGGGATCAAAGCCGAGCCGCTCCAGTTTGTCCATTTCTTCCCGAAAGCCCATTACTTGCCGCAAGGTTTCATGGCTCGTCCATGCTTCGGCGGGCGTGCCTCCCCATGTACAGTCAATCACTCCTATCGGGACATTCAGTTCTTTCCACAACGCACGGGCATAGAAATAAGCCAATGCGGAGAACTCGGGCACCGTAGCGGATGAGCATTCCTGCCAGCCTCCCAGGGTAGATTCCACTTCTTTGAGTGGAGCCAAGGAGGTATTCTTCTTCACCTGAAACAGACGGATGGCGGGATAAGCCGCCTCTGCTATCTCCTGTTCATAGTTCATTACCTTTCCCCAGCCGGCTACCGGCATTTCCATGTTGGATTGTCCGGAGCAGAACCATACTTCGCCTATCATTACATTTTTCAGTTGCAGTTTCTTGCCGTCGGAGAAGGTGATCTCGTAAGGTCCTCCGGCTGCCGGGGTAGGAATCTTCAAACTCCATTTTCCCTGTCCGTCCGCCTCCGTATAATACTCTTTTCCGTTCCATCCGGTTTTAACGGTCAACTGTTTATTCTTTGTTGCATCTCCATAAAACGTGATATCCGTTTTTTGCTGCAATACCATGTTATCTGTAAAAACAGAAGGTAATACGACTTTTGCTTGTAACACTCCGGTACAACCCCAGAGTGCCACAGCCATACATATACATTTCCACATAAATATAAACATGATTATTCAATTCCCCATCCCGGATTCTGAACCAACTTCTCTACACGAAGAATATCTTCCTGCGGAATGGCAAAAAGATAATTCTTCTTTTCAAACTTACGGGTATCAAACACCACTTTCTCAAAGAATGCAGGCGCATCGCTCCGATAGTTCATGCCATGCACTTCGCCGCCTTCTCCACCTTTGTGATAAGTAGGATAAACCCATCCGTCGCCCACTGCCATATCTGCAACCTTCCAACGGCGCACATCAAAGTAGTGATTCCACTCAAACATCAATTCCACTGTCCGCTCACGGCGAATGCGGTTGTCTACCTCTTCCCGATTTTCAGGATAGGCAATACGTTGGAAACCGTTATCATCCTGTCCCACCCCATATTCTGGAATGCCTGCACGGTGACGTACTTTATTGACATATTTCATTGCTTCCTTGTAATCTCCCGTAGCACTCAATGTTTCAGCATAATCCAAATAAACTTCTGCCAGGCGGAGCAAGATATTGTAATAGAGTTCCTGTCTTCTATCTTCTCTAGCCATCTTACGTATACCATATCCACCCATCGGTGCATTATCCAAACATTTTTCATAGCCGGAATTTCCATTATTGGTCAAATCCGTTGTAATTTTACCAAATTCAGTACTTGTATTCAACCAAGTAGAACCGTTAAAAGTAATATTGGCATAAAAACGAGGTTCCCTATTAATCCATTGTTTCAAAACCATGTTATCATTCTTTAAAAAATAATTACGTGAAGGCACTAACGGATCATTATAGTCTTCGGGCCACCCATACATTTCGGCGGATGGAATTCCCGTATACTCAAATTTCTGATACTCAGGATCATCATCTATTCTTAAGCCATTCTTGGTGAAATACATATCTACCATTTCCTGAGTAGTAGAGAGCCCCATATCTCCCCTGACCGCATCATTATTCACATGACGGTGTCCAGGTGTCACATCAGAACTGCGCTCAATATCCTTTCCTTCACGGAACCAAATAAGTTCGTCAGTAAATTTTTCACCGGCAGTTGCCTGGCGATAAGACTCATAGAAATCTATTTTCTCCTCTGCTGTATTCACAGTATGCAACTTGAATATTGTTTGGTCAAACTCTCCCAAGAAATCCTGATAAGCTTTTTTTGCAATCTCCCATTTTTGGGCATCTTCTGTGGTAGGAATTAATTGGGTACCATCATGGTTTTTCAAAGAAGCCATATCTTGATTCCCATTGAACAACGGGCTGGCAGCAAACAATAATGTTTTCGCTTTATAAGCTTTACAAAAGGCTTTATCTACCCTACCCTTATTTACTCCTATAGCACGTTGCCAAGCTACTTCTGAGTATGCTATGTCAAGTTGCTTAGTAATAAAATCCACACATTGGTCTATTGTTCTACGTTCGCGCAATACTTCTTCAAGTGGCGCATCTACCGGAATAGGTTTTTCACCCAGTAAAGGCACAGGTCCATACATACGCATCAATAAAAAATAATAGTAAGCCCTCAATGCACGTGCTTGCCCTCTCATATTGACACGTTCTGTTTCTGGTATTTCTAGACAATTATCCACATTGGCAATAAACGTAGAGGCACGTTCTATTCCTTTGTAAAGTTCTCGATAAAAATACTGAAACTGTCCACAGGATGCATCCACCTTTCCACGAGCAACATCGTGTGATGAATGCCAATCATATGTATAATGTCCTTCTAACGAAGCAACAGTCCAAAAACCGCCATGGTACTCTCCGTCCCAATAATATTTTTCTCTTGATTCAGCCGGAACAAAGCTATATACATTTGCCAAAAAAGCCTTTGTCTTCACTTGATCTTTAAAACTCATTTCAATATCATACCGTATTCCCGGCATTTCGGCAAAAAAACTATCGCAAGAACTCAAACCTAACATTAGTCCTAAAGCAGCAACACTTACTTTAACTATATTTCTCATAATCTTTTTTTATTGTTTTCATCTTTGCTTAAAAACTAAAATTCACTCCCAAAGAACAACTCATTACATTCGGATAAGCTGCTCCATTACTGGAATATACTTCCGGGTCCCATAGCTTGAACTTAGAGAAAGTCAGCAAATTAGTTCCCATCAAATAAATTCTAGCACCTTTTACACCAACTGATTTTAACGTATTTTCCGGCAGATTATAAGCTATATTAAACTGTTTCAACCGTAAATAGTCCATATTTCTTAACCACCATGTGCTAGCACGGTAGTTATTACTATTATTTGAGTTACCATAATGCAAACGTGGATAAAATACATCTTCATTAGTAGGATCATCAGGAGACCAGCGATCCTCTATGTTATCAAACAAGTTATCTATACCAGCCTGACTTGAAAATGGAATAATTGAATTTCCCGAAAGGCAAGTAGTAACATCTGCCGCTCCTTGAAACAAGGCACTTACCGAAAAATATCCAATTTGCACATCAAAGCCGAATCCGTAATTATATTTAGGAATAGTTCCTTGACCAATACGGCAGATATCATTTGAATCAATTTTCTTATCGTTATTTAAGTCGCGATATTTAATATCACCTATGTATACTTGACCAAACTGTGTGGCATGCTTTTCAATTTCTTCTTCACTAGTAAACAAGCCATCAGCAATAAGACCCCATTGTGAGAACACATTAGTGCCTCGTTTTTCCATCCAAGGATAAGGTTTCGGCGCTTCATCATTCTCAATAATCTTATCTCTATTCCAAGAAGCATTTCCACGCAAAGTAAACGAAACCAAATCATTCACTTGCTGATTCCATTCTAACTGAAATTCAAATCCACTATTATCAACAATTCCCAAATTACCTTTCGGAAGAGAAGATAGACCTAAATAAGTAGGCAATGTCTGACGATTTAAGAAAATACCTGTACGATGTTCTTTAAAATAATCCATCGTGACAGACAAACGGTCATTTAAAAACTTAATATCAATACCCCAATCTTGCTTATGTGATTTTGACCAAGTAACATTGGAACCATAAGTATAAACCGCCCATCCTCCAGGACTACGCCAATCACCAAAATAATAATCCTGCGCACCTCCCATGGTTGCTTCATACAAGAAACGTGCTCCGGCATCATCTGAACCTACCCAACCGTTAGTATATCTCAACTTCAAATAAGATATATACTTTTGTACTGGTGCCCAAAATTTTTCATTTGAGACAGCCCATCCCACACCAAAAGCAGGAAATACCCCAAAGCGTCTGCCTGGCATAAAGTTCTCCGAACCGTTATAGCCTACATTAAATTCAGCAAAGTAACGGTCATTCCAAGAGTAAGTGGCACGTCCAGCAATGCTTTGGCTATTATAAGGTAATGTAGAAGCCATATCGCCTCCAGTAGTATTACGATAAGTCTTCTGGTTATAAAGGAACAAGCCACCTACCCGGTGCAAACCGAAAGCACGATCATAGTTCAATGAAGCTTCAAAATAAATGCTACGGTCACTACCGGTATCACCTCCACCATAATTCAACTGATCGTCACCACTAATATAAATTTGATTCAAACGATAGGTCCCGTCTTCATTAAATACATCATTATTCCATAATCCGGTATTCGGGTCCTTAGAACCTGCATACCAATAGGTACTTTCCATTTTATTGTACTTCAACGTACGTCCAGTCCATGTATCAAATGCCAACGTCGCAGTTACAGATAAGCCCTTGCTCCAATTCCAAAAGTCCAAGTCATGAGCAATACGTAAGTTAGTATAAATCTTTGAATTATATTCATTTCTATAGCCCCGACGAGTAAGCATACCGTAAGGATTAGGATTATAGTTATTACCATCTATCCCGGGAATGCTTCCATTTTGCATTAAGGTAGGATAATAAACAGGATTAATAGCCATAGCTGCTTCGTACAAAGTACCCGAATCTTCTTGTGGATAATTTGTTTCTGCAATGTATCCATTGACCCCCATATCAATACTTAACCGCTTCGTCGGCTTCAAATTCAAGTTCGAAGTAAAATTAAAACGATTATAATCCGTATTGATATTATAGTTCTGTTCATCCATTGAAGTTGTTTTCAATAAACCGGTTTCATTGTAATAAGACAATGATGCATAGTAAGTGGCATTGACAGAGCCGCCGCGGACATTGATATTGGCATGACGGTTATGCCCCATATCTCTAAACAGTTCATCCATCCAGTCTACTGCCGGATACAAATAAGGATTATACATTTTCGGATTATCATTTGGCAACAAGCCATTCGCTTTTTTAGTTGCTTCAATATATTGAGGTGTATAAAGAACCTGTCCAGAATGGTCATTGCCATATGCCTCATTGGCAGCATCCATGTATTGATAAGCATTAGCTAATTTTACCTGTTTGGTCAACATCGTTACCCCTTCATAATAATCCACAGAGAATTGGGGTTTCCCCACTCTACCTGGCTTTGTCTTTATCAAAATAACACCATTCGCACCCCGAACACCATAAACAGCAGTAGCCGAAGCATCTTTTAAGATAGTAAACGATTCAATATCCTCAGGATCAAGTTGATTAAAAGTACGCTCCACCCCATCTACCAATACTAACGGAGAGGAAGACGTGAACGTAGAAATCCCACGAATCCATATTTCAGAACCAGACTTACCCGGTTCTCCTGAACGTTGAATAGTCACCACACCTGGAATGCGTCCGGCAATAGCCGAAGATATATCTCCCGTTGCTGCTTTAATATCAGACATTTTAATAGAGCTCTGTGAACCAACTACTGAAACTTTACGCTGCGCCCCATATCCAACAACCACAACTTCATCTAATGCCGAAACATCTTCCTCCAATACAATATCAACAACATTCTTTTTTCCTATCCTCACTTCCTGAGTTTTATAACCAATATACGAAATTACCAATGTCGGTTGAGCCGATGATGTACTGATGGAGTACTGCCCATTTATATCGGTTATCACTCCATTTGAAGTACCTTTTTCTAAAATAGATACCCCAATCATCCATTCTCCTTTTACATCTGAAACACGTCCTACTATAGGGGCACGACTTTGCGCATCCACATATATACAAGCGCATACTAACAAGATACTTAACAAGTATCTTCTCAATTGATTTACTACTGTTTTCATACTATTATTATTCAAGCAATCTGTTATTCTACAAGAGCAAAAACCATCCTTTTTTTATTCTTTACAAAAGTTTAAATTCCCTACCTCACTATTATTGTCCGCCTTATTCGGATATCATCAGAAGCTGATCCTATCTGTAGTTCAAACTCCCCAGGTTCTATAACTTCCTCCATATCGGCATTATACAAAGCAAGTTCTGCTATTGGAAGTACTAATTTAACTTCTCTAGTATATCCTACAGGAACAAGCTCTTTTTGAAATGCCTTCAACTGTTGAATGGGAGTAGCCACCGTGCTTACTTTATCACGTACATAAAGCTGCACAACCTCCTTGCCATCGCACCTACCCGTATTCTTGATCATAACGGATACTTTCAATGTATCACTTGCAGCCAATAACGTATCACTCAGTGCACAATCCACATAATCAAACGTAGTATAACTTTTTCCATGTCCAAAGTTCCATAAAGGTTCCGGTTTATCAAAGATATAATGACCTTTAGGTTCTTCAGGAGTACCCGGCTGGTCAAAAGGTTCTTCACGATCTGTCACGAAATGATTATAAAAACAAGGAGTATTACCTGTGCTACGCGGGAAAGATACATTCAACTTACCCGACGGATTCACCTTTCCAAGCAAAATATCTGCCAATGTACATCCTTGCTGCTCACCTGCATACCATTGCACCAACAATGCATCAGCATTTTCTTTCACCCAAGGCATAGCAAGCGGTTTACCTGCAATCAGAACGACAATCATAGGCTTACCCGTTTTCTTTATCTCCTTCAACAGCTCCTCCTGCACCCCAGGAAGTTCCAATGAGGAAAGATCAAATCCTTCACCTGCCGTAGAATATTTAGGACTTCTTCCCAAATAAGTGCTTCGTGTACCTACCGCCACCACAGCTATATCACTGTTACGGACAACTTCCACAGCTTCGGCAATATGTGATTTGTCCTGGCTCCACCAATCACATCCTTCAGCATGACGAATCATTATTTTATCACCTGCACTTTCCTGCAATCCTTGCAACAAACTGACCGCCTCTTTAGTATCCCCCATCGTCCAAGCGTAATCGCCCAACACGGCTTGATTACTGTTAGGCCCCACCACTGCAACAGACTTGTATTTATTCAAGTCTAAAGGAAGAATATCATTTCTGTTTTCCAATAATACGGCACTCTCGTCAGCCACTTTCTTAGCCAATGCCACCTTTTCAGCATTGCGAACGACCTTCTTCACCAGTTTAGGATCACCATAAGTTTCATCAAATAAGCCCAATTCAAACTTCACCGTCAATATTCTGCGCACAGCCTGATCTATATATGCAACATCAAGCCTTCCCTCCTCAACTTGTTTTTCCAATGTTTCGTAAGTCGAATCAATGTTCAAGTCCACTCCGGCCATTAATGCCATACGCGCAGCCTCCTCACGGCTGCCTGCTGCATGATGAAAAGTCATCAGACGCTCCACCGAACCCCAGTCAGAATAAGCGTATCCTTTAAAGCCCAGTTCTCCCCGAAGAATATCAGTCATATAATAAGAAGAACCTGTAACCGGCACTCCATCATACGCACTGTAGCAAGTCATCACCGCCCACGGAGAAGTTTCCCTTATAGCTTTACGGA
The DNA here is from genome assembly GCF_000012825.1 of Phocaeicola vulgatus ATCC 8482. GTDB lineage: Bacteria > Bacteroidota > Bacteroidia > Bacteroidales > Bacteroidaceae > Phocaeicola > Phocaeicola vulgatus. The sequence goes on from NC_009614.1 coordinate 1,025,947, forward strand.
ACGGATAAAGATAGAGACTACGCAATTCACGTTCTCCTCCACTTACTCCCGCACAATTCAAGCCTCCAGACGGAGTACCATGGGCTACAAAATGCTTGGGCATACAAGTAATTCTGTATTTTTGATACCCTTTAATAAACGCCACTCCCATTTCCGCTATCAGATAAGGGTCCTCTCCGTATGTTTCTTCAATACGTCCCCAACGTAACTCGCGGGCAATGTCAAAAACCGGAGAAAGAATTTGATGAATACCTATCGCCTTAGCCTCTTCGCCAGCCGCCTCAGTCATTTGTTGTATTAATTCAGGATTGAAAGTGCTTCCCTGCGCCAAAGCATGAGGAAACAGCGTACAATTATTCTGAATAATACCCTGTATGCCCTCAGCAGAAGTTAACAACGGAATTCCCAAACGGGTCTTAGTACGCATATAATGCTGTAATTCTTTATACATCACGGCGCAATCATAAGCAGACATACTCATTTCATGAGTTGTCCCATAACTTTCCCCCAAGAAGATCCGGTCAATCTCATCCAACCGACCAGACGCACGATTCTGCAATTGCAATACCTTTTCGTGCAATGTCATTCTAGACATAAGGTCGTCTACACGCTTCTCTATTGGAGCTGTTCTGTCTTTATAGAGAGGGGGGGCATCTCCAGCCCAAGCTAAAGATGATACACTCATCACTATCCCCATACAGAACAGAATAAATTTATTAGTACACATACTAATCTGAATTATTTGTTATTATAAGGAGTTACCACTAACTTATATTTGTCGCCCTGCAACAAATTCTCATCAAATGTAATGCTCAAATTCTTTGTTTCTCCTGGCATCAACGTAAAATAGTTGTCATTCATCAATGCCGGCAGTATGCGTTCGCCATCCGAAGCACGAACAGCCTGCACATGTACAGCAAAAGCTACCCCCTTAGCCGATTTCGGAAGTGTTATGGCTGCTTGTATCTCCGCCTCACCATTTTTACGAATTAATTTGGAAGAAGTCTTCAGTTCAGCTTTTGGCAAAGTATTCAAAGCCGTAAAATCCAAACGGTCGTTGCCACGCCAGTAATTGTTTTCTGACACGATCTTTCCTGATTTATCTTTCAACGTCAGGCGGATAAAATGTACATCACTCAAACCCTCACTAGGCTGCGTTCCGCCCAACACATCAAAACTCCATAATGAGTAACCAAACCACCAACCTAGTTCCGTCCCAAACATACGTACATAACGGGCATCAACTTCGGGGAAAGTAATTTCATCTATTCCTCCACGTCCTTCATCAGTTTTATATACTTCTTTCCAAGTCTCGGTGTCATCTGACACCTGAATCTTATATCCTTTACCAAAAGATGCCTCCCAATCCAAGCGAACCCCACCTATGGGTTGCACACTGCCCAGATCCACATAAAGCCATTCATTTTCCGCTTTTGCCGCTGCCCAACGAGTATCTTTTTTCCCATCCGTAGCATCTGAAGGCTGTCCATAAGTGGTACTTGAAGCAAAGGTCGGCTTATTTAATGACAGATTTTTACGTTCTTTATTGAAATCTATCGTAAAACATTGCACAGTAGAATTGCTAGGAGAGTTCACGATAGCTGATTTTGTATAAGCCTCCACAGACTTTCCATCCAGATTGTAAACTTTTACTTCAGCAGTCAAACCTTCCATATCACATGCTGTGGTATTAGCAATCTTCACACCGTCCGTCACAGGATTCCAAAGAATATGCACCGGTTCACAGGCTGATTTTGCTCCCCAAAAAGCTCCTGTCAAATCATAATAATAATCATAAGTTTGCCAAACCATAGACGGATATGCCGACTGTCCCATCCAAGTCATGATACCTGATGCATCCTCCCACATACGATCCAGCCAACCCTCATACATAGCCTTATTAGATTCAATATTGACAAGCTGAGCCTTACGGCAATAATCTTCAATCCCTTCGGGCTTGCCAAAACCTTTGGTTATAGAAGCATCATAACGATCGGGAGCTGCATTAAAAGCATTTTGGCCAAAATAGTGCTTGTTCCACATTTCATCACGAGGCCACCAGTTCTCCTTGGGCATAAATTTCTTGAAGCTTTCAAAGGTAGGAACTACAGCTGTGCCGATTTCTGTACGAAATCCCCAGCCACGCGCCGGATCTCCTTCCAAGCCATCAGGATATTTAGTAAAATAAAAGCGAGGCTCAAATGCTCCCCACGGACCACTACCGGTCAAGCCCTGAGCATGGGAATTTGCTTGAAAATAACGATCACCTCCATCAAAGGTCCTGATATTTTCCGCCATCCATCCTTCTAAAGGAGGCTGAGGATTAGATTCATTATCGCCACACCACACGGCTATACTAGGGTGATTACGCACACGTTTGATTTTCTCCATCATATTATTATTGAACACATTGAGGTCATAAGGCAAATTCGGATTAGAGTTTATCCAAAAATCATCCCATACCATAATACCATATTTGTCACATGCCTCGTAGAATTCATCATCTGTAACAGAGCCGAGCCAATTACGTATCATATTAAAGTTCATTTCCTTATGCAGGCGGACTTTGGTATCATATTCCGCGCCACGGCAACGAAGCATATATTCAGACATCCCCCAATTCGCTCCCTTAACAAATACCGGAATATCATTAATATAAATATGGAATGTATTGCCCTCTTTATCATAAGAATATTTCTTTATACCAAAAGAAACATCTTTAGTTTCCGAAACTCTTCCATCCACCATCACCTCAAACTTACAATGATAAAGATTGGGGTCTCCATACCCATTCGGCCACCACAGACGCGGCTGGTCTATACACAGTTGTGGGAAATAGCGTTTGTCAAACTTTACCTGTTCAGTAGTATGGGCATTCACGTCTAATTCTTTTTGAAAAACAATGTTTCCTGGGGTAATTGTTCCGCGCACCAATACCTTCGTCTTTTCTACTGAATTATTCTTGACATCAAGCGCCACACTCAAATCCGCTCTGGCACGGGTAGGTAAATTAGTACGTATCCAAGGATCAATTAAAGTAGCTGTTCCCGTATTAGTAAGAAATACCTTATCGGTTATACCACTATTCAACCCCGGCACATAAGGCATCCAATCCCATCCGCCACTAGACAAATAGGTTGGACTACCCTGATTAGCCAATGGAGTATCAGGCATATGGACAAGTACAGCCAATACATTTTCTTTATCACGATTTACTATTGAAGTAACATTAAAATGTCCACGATGCATAAACCCATCCAGTTTACCTAATAATGTTCCATTCAAATAGACTTCCGCACGACGGTTTACCCCATTAAAATTCAACCATATTAATTCTTTTGTAAAATCAGCAGGAACACGGAATGTAGTACGATACCAAAAGCTACGGTCGTATTTGTCGCGATTTACCTGATGAATATTGTCACCAAAGTTAGGATCTTTCTCCAGCCCTGCTATTACATACGAATTAAAAGCTGTTCCAGGCACAATAGCATCTACCCAAGCAGAAACATTGTATCCGTTTCCACAAAGTGACTTCACATCCGTTCCGACTTCAGCCTGAGGCTTTAACTTCCATTTCATTTGTGGGTTATCGCTATGTAAATACACAGTTTGAGCATGCAGTACTTGCATACATCCCAGTAGGGCTAATACAGCCCATGTTTTTTTTACGTTTTTCATATTATAGTCTTTTCATATTTATCAATCATCTATTTCTCTTTTTGCACCTGAAAACTAAACAAGGTGCAATGTTCATAAGCTTTCTCCGGTAACACCAGGCAAGAAGGAAAATCCGAATGAGAAGGAGTATCCGGATAAAATTGTGTTTCCAAACAGATGGCTGTATCCGGTCGTTCATAATATCCCGCTGTATACAAAAGAACAGCAGGCAAATCAGTCATCACTGTCATTTTTCTTCCTGTAACAGGTTCATATAAAGAAGCAGCCTCTAACATTTCCTCAGACATTTTATCTTTCAAGATATAGCAATGATTATATCCTTTATTCCAAAGTAATTGCTCATGATCAGCATACAAGTCTGCACCTATCATTTTTAGAGAAGTAAAGTCAAATGGAGTATTTTTCACCTTCATCTTTCTCCCTGTAGGAATAAATGCCGAGGTCGTATCCAATATCCGGTCGGCCGGAATATGCAACCGATGCTCCGTTATCTTTTTTCCCTTTCCACACAAATTGAAATATGCGTGATTAGTCATATTGATGTAAGTAGCACAGTCAGTTTCCACATAATGCAGTACAGAAAGTTCATTGTCCTCATTGAAACGATAGTCTGTTATCACGCGGATATTTCCCGGAAAACCTCCTTCTCCGTCTGGCGAATACAGACTAAAACGGATGCCATCCGGTAATTCTTCCCACTGCCACACCTTGTTATGAAAGCCGGAAAAACCGCCATGATTGGTGTTATTCCCATCATTAGCCTCCAAATGGAAGGTTTTCCTATCTATTGTAAAAGAAGCATCGGCTATACGATTGGCAAATCTGCCGATGGTTGCCCCCATATAATAAGAATCTTCCAAATAACCGGCCAAGGAATCATAACCAATCAGCACATTGTCCAATGCTCCTTGAACATCAGGTACTGAAGCTGTAATCCAACGAGCCCCCCAATTCGTGAATTCCATATAGACTCCTGAAGAATTCATCACAGTAAATCGTAATACAGGTTCTCCGTCAGAGGTATAAGTTTCTATTTTATGTGTTATTTTCATATTATTCCAGATTTCAGAAAAATTAGAAGTATCAGGTAGGAAGCAGATGTTTCCTACTGATGCTTCTAATTTATATGGATAGAAACAATTTATTTGCTATATCCCGGATTCTGGTCTTCAGGGCCGAATGCATCATTTGTTTTAATTTCAGTATCAGGAATAGGATAGCGCTTATGGAAATCTTGAATTGTTCCTGATTCTTTTGCCCAACGGTTACGTTCTTTTATCAATTCTACAAATTTATTAGTACGAAGCAAATCAATACGTCTCCAGCCTTCGAAGCAAAGTTCACGCAAACGTTCATCCATTACCTTATCACGGAATTCATCTTTGCTCATTCCCGAATTCCATTTCTTATCTTCTGGCAAGTTTCCTCCCCATGCACGAGTACGAATTTGATTATTTACGATCCGTACAGCTTCCGAAGTCTGTCCTAATTCATTCAGACATTCAGCATGCAATAATAATACATCAGCATAACGAATCATTGAAAAGTTCTTACCAGAATTCCACATATTATTAATGCCAAGCCCTGAAAGAATATCTGTACGATAGTCTTCATATTTCTTTATATGTGGTTCCAATTCATCTGTAGTTCCCGTCCATTGAGTCTTTGACAAATCAGGAGTTACATATTCAAATGTACCATCCTCCGAATATTTATTAGTATAATACGTAAAATCATAACGCAATGCTTCTTCTTTACGCAAATCTCCATCTTCCCAAATGCCACCTTCTTCTACTGTCTTATAAGCAAAAGGAGTCGGAACTAGAAAATCGTAACCAGAGAAAGAGCATCCCTGACCAAACCAAGAGTCACATGCACGAGAACCACAATCAAACTCCCAATAATTACAATCAGGATATACATTATTAAATTGCAACTCAAATAATGACTCTTTTGTATTAGGATTATCATAACGATACAAGTCAGCATAATCATTTAGCAATTCATATCGTCCCATATTGATAATAGTCTTAAAACATTCATCAGCCTTGGCAAAATCCCGCAATCCTGTCTCTTCCGGAGCTGCCATATAAGCCTTTCCTAACATGGCCCATGCAGCCCCAACAGTAGCACGCTGCGGTTCACTATTATAAGACTCAGGCAAATTATTGGTAGCAGTAATAAAATCATTAATAATATATTCCCATACAGTCTTTAAAGGTTGACGTCCCAAGCCCAATTCATCAGTACGGTTCATATCTATCACAGGAATTTCACCCCAATACATACTTAATTCAAACATTAATAAACCACGAATAAAGCATGCCTCTCCCATCAACTGTTTAGCACGTTCCGGTTCTTCAGTGGTCATACCCAATGCATATATAGCTTTAGCAGCTGAAACGACAGCCGGCCAACGGTTGTTCCAAATAGAACCAACCTGAGTAGATGTAGGATTCAACTGTCCATTATATTTATCCATACCAGCTTGATCTCCTGAAGAAATCAACTGATAATTACCCTGCTGTGTTTCATCTGTCCCCAAATAAGGCATCAATCCATTACGCCCTTCTTTACAGCCCCTATAACTCTTATACAATCCAAGAACTAAAGGTTCTACATTATCTATTTTTTCAAATACTTGTTCCTCGGTCAAAGATCCCGTAGGTTCTACTTGCAGAAAGTCTGAGCAAGAAGAAGTATTCAGTGCAAAGGACAAAGCCAAAGCATATATCGCACTATATCTATATATCTTTTTCATTGTTGTGTTTTCTTTTAAAATTAGACTATTTATTCTATCCTTCCATTAAAAAGCCAAATTAAGACCAAAAGTATACATACGTGTAGGAGGATACCAATCACCGGTTTCCGGATCATAACCATTATAATTAGTTAAACAAAAAAGATTAGAACCGGTGGCATAAACACGCAGGTTAGTCAGTTTCAGAGCATTTATCACTTTAGTCGGGAAAGTATAGGCCAATGTCAAAGCAGACAAACGCAAGAAAGAAGCTTTCTGCACACTAAAATCCATAGAACTTGCACCATAATGATTATAATCAAAGCCAGCCAACACACGTGGAAATTCAGCATCTGTATTTTCAGGAGTCCAACGATCCAACAAATCCGTTGATGCGACTCCAGATCCAGTACTTCCAATCAAAGTTTCATACCAAGGGCTCAATTTTTTAGCCCCATAAGAATAACTGAAGACTGCATTTAAAGACAATCCCTTCCAAGAAAAATCTGTAGAAAAACCGCCATAAAACTTAGGATCAGTGGAACCAATTACAACACGGTCATTTTGATCTATCTGTCCATTATTATCATAATCCAATGGATACAAATCACCGGGATTCACATTATATCCATTCCAATTTATTTTATTCAAACGATCCATATCAATTTCTTGGGCAATTCCACCTGTTTTCCAAATATAAATTGTGTTACGAGACTCACCAAGGAATAAATTACCTTCTTTTTGAATATTACGATCACTATCTACATTATATACAACATCATTATCACCATATAATCGAGTTACCTTATTTTTATCCATAGACAATGTAGCTGCAAAATTCCATTCAAAATCTTTAGCTCTTACCAAATTGGCATTCAAAGCAAATTCCAAACCTTTGTTTTCAATCGCACCTATATTTTCAATAGTACTACTGAAACCAGTAGTCGTAGGTAACGAATGACTCATTAACAAATCCTTATTTTTTATCAAGAAAGCATCAACAGACAAACGTACTCTATTCTGTAAGAAAGCCATATCTACTCCTAAATTCCATTGTTTTTGTTTCTCCCAACTAATATCCGGAGTACCACGTCGCCCATTGGAAACAAAAGAATTTGTATAACCTGTATCGGAAGTACCCGTATAGCTGACATTATATAAAGATAAATAGGCAAAATCATCAATATTCTGATTACCAACAATACCAAAACCAGCACGTAACTTTAACTGATCAAAAATTGTCTGATTTTTCATGAACTTTTCTTCTGTAATATTCCAAGCTGCAGACACAGACGGGAAAAGACCCCACTGATTTCCTTTAGCAAATTTAGAAGAACCGTCGTAACGCGCAGTCGCCGTTAATAAATATTTACCCGCATAGTTATAGTTAACACGAGCGATATAAGATAATAATGTTTGCTCGGACCAAGCTGTACTTAAGCCACGCTGATCTTTTTTATAACCAGATCCCAAACTATGATATCCAAATAAATTAGTGCCAAACCCTGTTGCCGTAGCATTAATATAATTATACGTAGTCCGTGTAGCACTGGTACCAACCATCGCATTCAACTTATGTTTACCAAAAGAGACTTCATAAGACAATGAATTATCCCATTGCCATACAGTACGTGTATCTCTATCATCTTTGGCTTCACCTTGTGTTCCATAACGTTCCGACTCATAAATATCATTCGGGGTATATTTATTTTGCTGCTTTTGAGCATAATCAATAGAAAAAGTAGAACGCAAGTTTAATCCTTCAATAGGATTGATATTAATATAATTAGAGCTCAACAAGCGATTATACACCAAATCATTATCGACTTTCAAAGAATGTAATGGATTAAAATTATTTTGGTCAAAAATACCTTGCCAATTTAAAGTTTCAATCTCATCAGAAATTTCCAACATCGGATTAGCACAACGTGCACGATTCATTACTCCATCATCAACCAACGTGTTCTCGGTACGTGTAAAAGTTGTATTAGTACCTACTTTCAGCCAGGATTTAATCTGTTGATCCGCATTAATACGTCCTGTGTATTTTTCTTGTTCAGACTTCTCAATTACACCTTTATTATCTGTATAACCAAAACTAATATAATAAGAACCTTTATCATTGCCATTCGAAAGACTTACTACATGATTGTGTTGTACTCCAGTACGGCTCACAGCATCCAGCCAATCATAATTTTTATTATTGTCGTAAGCATCGAATTCATAATCAGCAAAAACAGTATTCGATCCCATTATCACATCATTGACATAAGCATTGACATCCCCGTCAGGATTTGTTTGCATATAACCATTCGTATAAGCTTCCTTTCTAAGTTCAAATAATTGACGGGTATTCATTGTTTTTGGAGTATTAGCGTAGGTCTGAAAGCCAATCCAGCCATCATAAGAAACTTTACCTTCGCCTTTTTTACCCTTCTTTGTTGTAATAACAACAACACCATTGGAACCACGTGAACCATACAGAGCTGTAGCTGATGCATCTTTCAAGACCTCAATAGAAGCCACATCATTCAAATTGACTGCATTAAATCCAGAGAATGAATTATCCATAACCATACCATCTATGACATAAATAGGGTCCGTAGATCCATTTATGGTATTAATACCACGAATTTTAATAGATGCATCATCCGTAGGACGTGTAGGCTGAGAAATGAACACACCTGCGACACGGCCTTGAAGAGCCTGATTTACATTCGTCACCGGTTTTTCTTCCAAAACTTTAGAACTAACACTGGCAACAGCTCCTGTCAAATCACTCTTCTTCATCGAAGTACCTACAACAACCACTTCGTCTAATGTTTCAGTATCTTCCGCCATCACCACTTTGACAGGCTGATTACCCATTACTTTTACATCTTGGGCAACATATCCTATATAAGAAATATGTAATGTTTCCCCTTTCTGAACTGATAATGTAAAGTTGCCATCAAAATCGGTAATAGTTCCATTGGTTGTACCTTTTACCACTACACTTGCACCAATGATAGGTTCGGATGTAACATCCACCACCTGTCCTGTAACCGTTATGTTCTGTGCCAACATATTACAGCAACAAAACATGATAAGGATTAAATTAATAAGCCTAATTCTTTTCATAATTTGTAAATTTAAGTACGATTTAAAGTTTATATTGGTTTATTCTTCCACTTTGAAAATTGCGACATCATATGCAGGAACCGTTACGTCCAGGTTAGTTTTAGCAATACTTTCAATACCACTCCATAATTCTTTCAACCTATATTCCTTTGACGAATCCAACCCTAGACGCTCTAAAGCTGTAGTCATCTTCAACTCTTGATCCATATAGTTGAACACAGCATAATAAGCCTTACCATCCTTATCCATGCGTACAAACTGATTTTCTGACTTTTCACCATTTCCATCTACAGGATGAAAAGATTCCCCATTGGCTATGGCATTGATCTCAGCATTCGTCAAATATTTCATCGCTTTCTCTTTCACCTCTTTAGAACCGCCTTTGCTGAAATCATCTCCAGCAATGAAAATTCCAGTGATAACCCCCGAAGTGACACGCGCTCTGTTCTCACCATCTGTAGCATCACGCAATACAATATGGTCAGGATCATTAAACTGATAAACCTTATCCTGCCACCAACCGTATGAAAGTGCATTTAAGGTATATTCGGTATCCTTCATCTTGTTCCATGCATCACACGCAATTCTTCTGGACTGAGCATAATGAGCAGGAAAAACAGGAGAAATAGAAAGATTGATATACATATCACCAAAATATTTGTCAAGCAATTGCATTCCATAGTTGTATCCCTGAATACCTGTTTGTATTTCCGGATTATACCATTTGTCGGCTTCCATTGCTCCATGTGTCATAAAGTCCATTTTCACATATTCAAAGCCAGCCCGATGGAATAGCTCCGATGTGTGTTTCATCATAGCTTCAATAGCCGGATGGGTAGGATCAACAGCATAAGCTCCGTCTAATTCCTGCGGTTTCCCATTTGCATAGAGATATACATCTTTATATTTATATCCCGGCATTTCTTTTATTTCACGTTCAGGATTTTTAGCCCAATCAGTAAACGGAGTCCAATAAACGCCGGCTACCTGACCGTTTGCCTTACATTTATCCACAAAAGCTTTCAACTCCTCTTCTGAAAAACTGTTCCAACCAGAATCCAAACCTGTATAAACCAAATTATCCGAATTCACAAAATGACGGGACTGCAAATTCTCTTTGTAAAAATCAGAAACTTCCAATGCTTTCGGATAGGTCAGATTAAATTGCAACGCTCCCCAGCTGTTCCAGCCAAAAGGAACAGCTTTACCCCAAGCTTTGGGCGGAGCAATCACAGCATTAGCCTGAGCGTATTCTTCCATACCTTCACGCCAGTCTTCAAAAAATCCTACTAAAATTTTAGGTGACTTGATTTTTGTACCTTTCAATGCACCGTGAGGTTTCGAGTCACGTGTTGTTTTATCGGCAATACCGCCATAACATACCAACGAACCTACATTATATATATTACCTTTACCTATTGTTATACCTGTTTTCCAAGAATCATGTTCTACAGAACCTACCACCACAGCTTCACGGTCATCATTATTAAATATGGCAGTGACTTCATAACTAGTCAGTTCTGTAAATGTGAGCGGATGAGATTGATATCTGATCCAACAGTCATTATCGAAAGGAATGAAAAGCGCACGATTATTTTCTCCCTGGTTCAATACTTCAGGCATTCGGTCCACATTGACCGGTGCCATATAATTCGAAGCTATTTCAGTCGTACTCTCCAAAGTGAAATCTGTCAGCACATAATCCTTTGCCGGATATACATAAAAAGATTGAACCAGTGCAGGCAGATTATTCCCGGTATAAGTCACCTCATAATGATACCCTTCTCCAAAATAATCATTGATTTTTTTTGTAGAAACATGATGCTTTGCATAATCACGAGTCGAAACAACACTGTCTGCCAACTTATAAGCTGCATATACATTATCATAAATAAGCTTAGAGCCTTTGCTGATATCAATACCATTAGCGTGAGCATCATACTCCAAAGACCATTCACCTACATTTAGATTTGCATTTTCAGTACACCCGGATAAAATAAGACCGGAAACGCTCAATGCAGAAACACAGAGAAACAATGATTTTAAAGTTAACCAATTATTCTTCATAATATTATTAGTTTGTCAAAAAGATAAATCTACTTAAGGTTTGCTTTACTGTTCGGAATTCTTTTCCTTTCAAGCATGGTTAAAAGTAGGCATATCTTGACAACCTGTTAATATACAAACGCTGCAATAAATAGGATTTTTGCAGCAATGACGCATCTGCACCCGCAGAATCCGCAAATGCATCATTTTTTGCTGCATTTCTTTCAATCAGAGATTCCCGTCAGATCTATTTTAACTTTTTCCTTGGATGTTTGATACTGTTTCTCAAACTCTTTCGGAGTCATTCCAAATTGTTTTAAAAATAATTTGCTGAAGTAAGATGAAGAGTTTATTCCTACCATATAACAGATATCCCCAATACGATACTTACCTTCCTGAATCAGTTCGGCTGCTTTTTTCAAACGAATCAACCGGATGAAATCTATGGGTGAAAGATTAAATAGAATCTTTATTTTCCTCAACAAGCTGGAACGGCTCATACATAAGATATCAGCCATACGTTCCACATTGAAATTTTCATCCGAGATATTCTCTTGAATCACATTGATCACTTTATTCATAAACTCCTCATCCGCCTTGTTCATCTGCATATTATGCACAGGGAAAAAAGGACGTTTGGAGAATGCCTCACGCTCTTTCCTTCGATTACTGAGTAAAGATAAAATCTGAGTCTTCAAATAGTTGAAAGAAAAAGGCTTTTCCACATAAGCTTCTGCTCCTATCTTCAATCCGTTAATTTTACTCTCCAAATCGTTCTTGGCGGTAAGGAAAATAACCGGAATATGGCACAAATCAATATCCGCCTTTATTTCCTTACATAATTCATAGCCATTCATCACCGGCATCATTATATCACTGATAACCAAATCTATGTGATTACTACGTAAAATATCCAACGCTTCCTGCCCATTCACAGCAGTTTCTACTGTAAACAAGGCTTCCAATCGTTCAAAGATAAAAGATCTCATGCTTTCATTGTCCTCTACTAACAATAAAGTATAACCTTTCATCTGATCTGTTTCTGTTGATGTTTCCTCATCCAATACTTCTATATTTTGCTCAACGACCTTCTCTATTTGCTGCCTTACTTCCTCCTTATTCAAAGGAATGGTCAAAACAAATGTATTCTCCGGTTGTTCTATATCCAAATAAAGCCTGCCTTTATGCAAAGTGGCTAGCGAACGAGCTAAAGGTAACCCTATGCCTACTCCCATCCGAACTGTATCCTTCTTCTTTTCTACCTGATAAAAGGGTTCAAAAATCTGCTGGCTGGACGCTTCAGGTATCTTTTCTCCATCACTGACAACACGAACTGTAAAATCTGCTCCATCTTGGAATAAATCTATCATAATGGTATGACGGGCATATTTCAAAGCATTATTCAACAAATTACTCAATACTTTTGTGATAGCCTCCTTATCTATGGCAGCCATAATTCTTTCTTGGGGAATATGTTGCAATAACTCTTTCTGCTTTTGCAGAATAGTAGGCTCAAAACGAGTAATCGTTTCATTCAGCAATGCCGTTACATCAACCGTTTCAAATTTCAGTTCAAATTTACTCGCTCCTATTTTTTGAAAATCAAGCAGCTGGCCGGTCAGGTCTAATAATCTCTTGGTATTCTGCCCGATTACTTTCAAATTCTTGTTCAATTTCTGATCCTTGATATCCATTTCCTCAATGGCTTCCAACGGACCATTAATCAATGTCAAGGGCGTGCGCACCTCATGAGCTATTTCAGTAAAGAAACTGACTTTTGATTCATAGAGTTCTTTCTCTTTCTCAACTTCAAATAACTTCTGCTTTTCTTCCATCTGTTTCTCTTTACGTCTTTTATACCAGAAGAACCAACAAAGTACAACACAGATTCCCCAGATAATATACAGGAAATAAGCCCAAACCGACTGCCACCAAGGAGGCAGAATAACAATAGATAAAGACCGGGTAGCATAGGGACCTTCTTTGACACTATTGGTAGCCCGAACCTGTAAAGTATAATTTCCCGGAGGCAATTTTGCATAAGAGATATTCTGATTACTTGCCGCTCTTATCCAATCTTTATCCAAGGGAACCAACTTATAATAGTATTGATTGGATTCCGTAGTAGAATAACTTAATAAAGCAACATCAAAACTAATATTTGACTGATCATAAGGCAATACGATTTCATCCGTATGTTCTATACACTTTTTCAAAGGAGAATTAGGAGTATGAACTGTTATCTCCTGATTATAAATACTGAATTTTGAGATATAAACAGGTGGCAAGAAATTGATTTTTTCCGAAGAATTAGGATCAAATGCAATCAATCCGTCTATACCGCCAAAATAAAACTTACCATCCTCCCCCTTCAAAGCTGACTTATAATTAAACTGATTCCCTAACAAACCATCCTTAGTAGTATATACCCGCACGTCCTTCGATTCCGGATTAAACCTGACCAAACCCCGATTTGTCCCAAACCATAAATTTGATTGCTCGTCTTCCAATATCTTATAAGCCACATCATCCGGCAAACCGTCTTTAATGGAAAAAGAGGTAAAATCATCCGTTTGAGAATTATAACGGCAAATTCCACCACGATCAGTAGAAATCCAAATCCGCCCTTTGCTATCCTGCATTACCGAACTGACAGAATTGGATCCCAAAGTATTCTCCTTACCTTCCTCATAAGTATACTTTTTAAAGCTATTCTTTCCCGGATCATGCTTCCATAACCCGCTTCCCATGGAAGCGAACCATATCATTCCATCCTTATCTTGAAATACATCGAAAATCCAATCATAACCCACTTCTTCCACCTTTTCAAAATGAAAACTTGCAGGAGCTGCTTTATAAAGTCCCCAACCCGTACCAATCCACTTATATCCTGCCTCATCTATAAAGAAAGTGTAAACACTTCCTTCTCCTATATTCAACTCCTCAGGAGTATAATGATAAACTTTATTCTCTGGCAACTGAATCACATCCAATCCTTGTTTGAACAAACCACAAAACAGTTGGTTTCCTTTAACAAACATCCCCAAAGTAACCATATGACTCCTTTTATCATCATCATCTAACCTCAATCGGTTTACCTGTCCAGAAGCAATATCCAATATATTAATTCCATCGTCTTCAGTTCCAACCCATATATTGCCCTTATTATCAGAAGCTATTTCCCTTATCCGTTTTGTAGTCAACGAACGCCCATCACTTCCAGGCACATATTTATCAAATAACAAGTCATGATGAGGCAGATAATTCACTCCGCCAAACATGGTCCCCAGCCAAATTCCACCTTCCCGATCTTGATAAATAGTATAAATAATCTTATCCGACAGACTGAACGAACGCATCAAATCTTGTTTCAAATGAACTCTTTTATTCTTCCTCTCATTCACAACAAATAAGCCTTCATGAGTTCCCACCCACAGTTCATCGTCAAAACAAGCCACATTACGTACAAATGTATGGTTAGCCTCAGGTATATCTATTTTTACAAGCTGATTCGTACCGGGATTATATTTCATCAATTCCCCTTCATGAATAGCCATTGCAATCCAATCACCATAATTACAAATAGAATTAATATTCTTTCCCTTTAACGAACGCCCGGTTTTATCAACACAATATTGTTCAAATTTATCCGTATTTCTATCATATCGAAAAAGTCCGACCCCCCATGTACCAACCCAGACATCACCATCAGGGCGTACCAAAATACAATCCGGAGCTTCTGTTTTAAAATGCTCTTTGTTGGTTACTTCATAAAAATAAAGTTTCTCATCCTTATAGCGAAAAACTCCCTGATCAGGAATCACAATCCAAATATTACCAATAGAATCCGCCACAATATTAGATACCCAATTATTCATATTCACCCCTTCCTCTGTTTCCATATTCATTGCCGTGAATATATCCAAGGCAGGATTATAACGATAGACTCCTCTATCCGTTCCTACCCATAACTGACGTTCCTTATCTTCAAACAAAGCAGAAATATTATGGTTTCCGGTACCGACTACATAGTCATCACAGTTCATCTGTACAATAGAAGTTCCATCAAAACGGTTCAAACCATTTTTTGTACCAAACCACATAAACCCGTAACTATCCTGAATGATAGCCTTCACATTACTTTGTGATAGTCCATTTTCACCCGTTATATGAGAAAAATAAAAATTGGATAATCCCTTATCAACAGCCTGTAATGTAAATACAACATACAAACAACATAAAATGAGCAAAGTCTTTTTCATAGCCTGTTCAAAATTTGAGCCAAAGATAAAAGAAAAAAAGGATAAATAATGCCAATATAAAAGAAATAGAGGATTGCCCTCTATTACTTTTCACGAATGACCATTACAAATCCCCCACCAGAAGCCATAAACATTTCAATAATATTCTTATTATCCATATCCATTATTTTATGTTCGTATAAATTAGCATTCTTGTTACTTCTTTTTTTATCCTGAAAAATTTCAATGGTATATTTCTTATCCTGAAGCAGGAAAGAGCAATCCACCTGAATTGTTCTCTCACCCCAAGCGTTCAATCCGCCTATATACCAAGTATTTCCTTTCTGCTTAGCCAACACAGCATATTCGCCCACACGAGCAGCTAAGGGAATCGTCTGATCCCATGAAGTCGGTACTTCCGCTAAATACTTTAAAATATCAGGATACTTACGATACTCATCCGGAGAATCACATAAACTGGCAAATGGTGCGGAAAGTACAACAAACAAGGCCTATTCATGTGAACGAGTCCCCAATGAACTAGGCAACCCCGGATCGATCGGCTTAAATTTTTCCAATGTGCTGTTACGCATCGACCCCGGAGTATAATCAATTCCACCTCCCAACATACGGGCAAAGATACATTGAAGCTGATAATCCGGATTAGAAGTGGTATCCCACTTAAAACACTCCGCACATCGCATGGCTTCATAAGAAAGGATATTAGGATATGCCCGATGAAGTCCGGTAGGCTTGCTGCATCCATGAAAATCCACCATAAGATGCCGCTCAGCACAAGCCTTTGCCAGATTTTCATATTGAGGGATTATTTGAGCATCATCACGATCAAAAAAATCTATTTTCACCCCAACAGCACCCCACTTGCTGATAGAATCCAAATAACAATGCGGATGCTGGAATAAAGTAGCAGCAACAGTCCAAAGCCATACACCTACTTTTTTTTCTTTTCCATAGCGTATCACCTCTTTTATATCAATATTCTTATTCAAATCTGCATGATTAAAAACATTGCTCCAACCGGCATCGACCAGCAGATAAGGTATTTTGTTTTCGGAAGCGAAATCAATATAATACTTGTACATCTGTGTCGAAAGATTTTGATGACCAGAAGGGAAAGGAGCTTTTTCCAAAATAGCACAATGCCACCATTCCCAAGTTGCTTTACCAGGACGAATCCAATCCGTATCCTTTATTTGTTGGGGCTTGGCCAGTAAGTAAATCATTTCATTAGTCAGTAGTTCCTTATCATCCTTGGCAACAATAGCCATACGCCAAGGGAAAGCATGGTTACCAGCAGTACGTGCTAAATAATTCTCCCTTTCTTTTACCACCGTAATAAAATTTCCCCAACTGCCCATCTCTATTTTTTTAGGATAGGTCGCCCAATAACCTTTCATCTTGCCATCTTCTTTACGAAGATACATACCCGGATAGTTATTTAAATCCGATTCAGCCACCACAACACGCACATTTTGCATCTTGTTTGTAAATAAAGTTGGTGTAATACCATATTTATGTTCTTCTATTTTAGAAATGCCCTCGTAAAGCACATTGCTCAACTCCCAAGCTGTAAAATTAGTTGTTTCAGGTAAAATAACTGCCGGATCATCAGCCAGATTAAAAGAAGCTTCTTCATCAACTACAATCAAAGAATCCTGCTCCGGAAGATTTCCACAAAAACGATATGCCATTCCTTCATTATACATCCGGAATATAACTGAATAACCATCCTTGAATTTCAAGGAAAGTTCATTATAATGGTCTGTTAATTCACGATAATTACCAGCTACCGGATAAACCTTCTCAGAAGTACTACTTGTAGAAGTCCCTACCACTTCACCATTCTTTCCCCATATATTACCATTTTGCATCGTCATACAAATATCAGAGGGATGAATGACAGACCTACCTTCCAAACTTAAAGAATATTGTAAGACCCTTCCATTCTCTACAGTAAGTACCAATTGCCCGTTTGGGGATGATAATTCATAAACAGACAGCATTTGTGCCTGTGCAAAAATGCACAGACACAATGTTACCAACAAAAGGAAAAAATTCTTTTTTCTCATACAGCACACAAATTACGATGGATTTGTCCACCTTGATGGTTTATGTCCAATTCTCGCACCTTATCCAAAAAATCAATGGCTTTTCCCATTTCACGCAATCCTAAATACCCCAACCCCATCACATAATTACAATGAATGCAGTTACGTTTATCCAAGTCATCTTCCCAAATAGCCAGATCAGGCAGAGAAACAGCAAAATAATCAATCCGACAGTGGTCAAACAAATGCTTCTCACCATGCTTTATCAATTTGTTAAAGCAGCTGCATGCCTTATCCTCTCTACCCAACGCACGCCATGCCAAACCTTGATAGAAAATTTTGTCAGGCTGTTGGTCATTGTAGAAGAAAGCCTGTTGTGGTTCTGAAGAACCAATGGTCGCTTTGGTAAAGCAATCTATAGCTTGTTGCTCATTTCCCAAGCCACGAAACGCCTCACCTTTATAATACCAGATATCATTCTCTTCAGCATTTGCCAATTTTCCCTCACCCAAATTAAATGGATAAGCATCCGTTTCATCCAAAAGAACTAAAGCATCGGCATAACGTTTTTCACTTAAAGCAATCTTTGCTAATTCTATATGGCACAATACATATTGTCCGGTGATTTTTCCTTCTCCTCCTTCCCATGGATGGAATTTACGTGCAGCAATCAATTCTTTTGCTTCAGTATAGCGCCCTAGTTGATTATACAAAGTGATACGCTCAATGGACAGATCATCACGCTGTTCCACTTCAGGCAGATGTGCTTCCAAAAAAGCCAAACGTTCTGTATGAGGTCGGCCTAAACGCTTATAAAGTTGATCCAGCTCCATTAATATACGAGAATCGTGCTCATCCAATGCATAAGCTTTTTCCAGAGTTTCCAAAGCTCTTTGTTTATCATTACGCTTATTATAATAAGCCAAAGATAAATTACGCCATACGGTAGGGAATGTTGGCTCTATAGCAGCCGAATCTTCCCAACAAGCAATGGCATTATCATACTGACGATTAGCATACCAAAAATTTCCTAAACTATATGCCGCTTTTGCTCCATGAATATTCAAACGTAAAGCATCTTGAAGAATCAATACTTCTTCTATACGATTCGGGAAACAATATGAATGATTTTCCTTTTCTGCCCGCTGATAATATTCCAATGCTTTGCTCTCATCTCCCTTACAGGTATGGAAATACCCCATTGTATAATAAACGACAGGATATACTTCTGTAACTCCGATTACGTAGCATTCCAGCAAAGAAAAAGCTTCCTCGTACAGTCCGGCAGCAGCAAAATCCAATGCATATTCTATATATCCGTGAGCCCAGCTACGCATCAACTTTTTCATTTCCTCCAACACTTCCACATCCCGGGTCAACAAATAATGTTCAAAACGGCATCCCATATTAAAACGATCTATCTGCAATGATTCAGCTACGAGCGCCAAAGCTTCCTCTTTACGACCCAATTTGCGTAGAATGGAAGTTTTCAACTGACGCGCTTTGTGATTATGCCAATTACGAATCAATGAACGGTCTATCTTGTCCAAAGCACTTTCATACTTTCCTTTACGAGTGTCAAGTTGTGCTAGTGCATAATAAGCCGCATCCTGCCAAGCAGCATTCCATGCCGACTTAAAGAAAGCATCATAAGCCTCATCCCACTTCTGTTGCATCATACAACTCCAGCCCAAATTATAATAAGGTTCACCGTCATAAGGATTCGGATTACGTTCAGTCAAGGTTTCCACCGCTTTCCGGAAATAGCTTTCTGCCATTGCAAATTGTCCTTTACGCATCAACAATAACCCCACCGCATTGTTACAACGTACATCTCCCGGTTCACGCCTTAATGCTTCCATATAATAATCCATCGGATTATAAGTAGCATGGCGATATTGTTCCAAGTGTAGTCCGGTCAAAAACAGTTGTTCAACAGAAGCAATATTCTGAGGATCTTTAGCAGCCTTAGCAGGATCAGGAACCGGCCTGATTTCCGGTTTATCCGCCTGATAAGAAAGCAAAATTTGTCCTTCCTTATCACGAACCTCTGCACATACCTCCTCTTCTTTTAGTCCTTCTGCCGCAAAAGTCGTAATAAACGGTTCTGATGGCGAAATTTGTGTAGTCTTATCCAATAATACAGTGCCTTTAATAGCTTTTACTATAATACGTACTCCACTATTCGCTCCCGTAGTATAAAGCACCAAACGGGCTTTACCTTCCTTTATTTCCAAATTCAACAAAGCATCTTTGGTTGCATTCTTTACATAACCCACTTCACTATAAGGCATAAAATACTGTACCCATGATTTTTCCTCATAGGGCTGTAACCAAGTAAAGTCCGGTTGGTTATCCGTATACATACCGGTCATCAGCTCAATATAAGGTCCGTCCTCATCAGTCAGATTACGATCCCAAGCCTTACCGAAATCACCATTTCCCCATGTCCATTGTTTCTTTCCCGGAGAAACATGATGATCGGCCACGTGCAGAAGTCCCCCACGAACATCTTCTTCATAGCCACCCACAAAATCATATTTAGACTTGATAGCCATATATGATGTAGGAACCGGAATATTCTTATATTTAGAGATATCCACACCAGCAGAATAATCCTGCTTATAATAAACCCCTGTAGCAATAGGGAAAGAAGAGACATCGCGCTTGCCGTGATCGAACACCGCATTCACATCAGGCGGGAATACCGAATGATAATGGTCATTGACCACCACTGCAGGGTTGGCCCACCACAAGAAAGTCTGAGGGAAAGACGTACGATTATAAATCTTCACTTTAATTTCTATATAAGCCTTGCCCGGATAAAGCGTAAATCCCTGCATACCTTTAGTACGAAACATTCTCTCCACTTCATTGCACCATATTGTCTTGCTGCCATCCGCATTTTCCTCTATCAAGAAATCAGTAGGCAAAAAAGTAGAAGGACGGTGATGCTGAGGCCAGTTAAATTCGATTCCTCCAGAAATCCAAGGTCCTGTCAGTCCCACCAATGCCGGTTTCACAACTTGGTTGTAATAAACAAAGTGACGTTTCTTCACCTTATCATAAGCCATGTGTATACGTCCTCCCAACTCGGGAAGCACCATCACCTTAATGTATTCATTCTCGATAAACAACGCATGATATTTCTTGTCTGCTTTCTTATCTGAAATCTTCTCGACTACCGGATAAGGATAAACAGCTCCACAACTTCCCTGATAAACTCTCTTTTCAAGAAAAATAGGATTCTTCTCTTCCTCTCCTATCTCATAAGTAGGAAGCATAATATCTTCCTCCCATGCACGCACCTCACTGCCATGAACGGTACTTTGAATTAAATATTGAGTTATTTTTTCCATAATAAATGATTGTTATTTCACTAATTCTTTTTCTATTTCCTCCAGACTCTTTCCTTTGGTCTCCGGCAAACGGAATACAACAAATATTCCCCCACTCAGGCAAATCAGCCCATACAGCCAGAATGTCCCGGCAGCTCCCAAACCACTATTCAACATCGGGAAAGTATAGGTCAGTATAAAGCAGGCCGCCCACAAAGCGAAAGTGCAAACAGACATGGCAACTCCACGAATACGGTTCGGGAAAATCTCAGAGATAATGACCCACATCACTGTAGCCAAAGTCATGGCATAACAGGCAATAGCCATCACAACAATAATCAACAGCACAACTCCTGTGATATGAAAATAATAAGCGGCTCCCATAAAGGCATAAATTACTGCCAGTCCAAATGATCCGATCAGTGTCAACGCCTTACGTCCCCAACGGTCTACCACAAACATGGCTAGAATAGTAAATATGACATTTGTAATACCGGTCACCACAATATTCATCAAGACATCAGACACGCCATAACCTGCCGCCATAAATATTTCCTGTGCATAGTTGAAAATAACATTAATACCACACCATTGCTGCAAAATAGCCATGACAACACCTATAGTCAGCACTTTATACATAGCAGGATTCAATAATTGACGAAAACCTCCTTCTTGCGTCTGACAGGCTGAAGCCGCTTCTATGGCCGCCAACTCAGTAACAGCATATTCCTTTCCTCCCATACGGGTAAACACCTTGAGTGCAGCCTCCCGCTTTCCCGAAGAGGCTAACCAACGAGGACTCTCCGGTAATATAAAACTAAAAACAAAGAACAAGGCGGCCGGGACAGTCATTGCCCAAAACATCCAGCGCCATCCCATCTGTCCGTTCCATGATTCACGGATCATTTCATGAGTAGCTCCTAATGCCACAGGCTCGGCTATCTGCCAATTAACAATCTGAGAAGTCAAGATACCTAACACTACCGTCAACTGATTGATGGACACAAACCGTCCCCGCAAATGTGCCGGAGCTATTTCTGCTATATACATAGGTGACAAACTGGAAGCAATCCCAATGGCAAAGCCCCCCACCAAACGAAATACATTAAAGAAAGTAAAAGAATGCACCGCCCCTGTACCGACAGCCGTACAGATAAATAATCCTGCCGCCAAAATCAAAATAGGCTTACGTCCCAAACGGTCACTCAGCTTACCGGCACTTAGCGCCCCAAACAAACAACCAATCAAGGCACTGCTCATAGCCCATCCCTGCATAACAGGGTTACCAGCTATACCAAAATATTGTTCATAAAAAGGTTTTGCTCCTCCGATCACTACCCAGTCATATCCAAACAGGAAACCTCCCATAGCAGAAATCAAAGCAATAAGAAATAGATAAAAATTAGATTGTGTTTTCATGAATATCATATATTAGTTATTTTTATGATGCAAAGTAACAAGGATTCAAGGACTTAAAGAATAGAAAAAATTACTGAGGATATGGACAATATTACTATTTCTAATTTAAAATGAGACGCAAGCCTTAGGCAGAAGCTGTACCGGATAAAAAAATGGCCACGCCCAAATCGGACGTAGCCATGCCAAAAGTCTCCTGTCTAATCTGATTATATCAAACATCAATCAACTGTTCCCCAATTCTCATTTGGAGTATCTCCCAACCATAACTCCAATAAGCCCCCCTGTGCAAAGACCGAATGTGGAAGCTGGAATGAACTATATTCTTTTCCGTTTAAACGAGCACATTGAATGTAACAATTTTCCTTTGAATTATGATAAGTCTTGATTCTGAATTCCCTCCCTTTATAATAAGCCGGATCCAACTTTATAGTAACCTCATCGAATATCGGACTTGTTATATCATAGGCAGGATGTTGCCCGGATCCGCCATCCAAGCCAAATAGTCCAATCGCCATCAATACACCAACACCTCCCATTTGTCCTTGATCTTCATCATGCCCGCCATACCCTTTATCGGGTGTTATGGCACCATGCGCCTGTTCCTTTACCCGCCGCACCCAATACTGGCTCAGCCAAGGCTTTCCTGCATGAGCAAACACATGTGCATTTGAACACCCGGGTTGATTGGCATAGCTCACATAGCCACCTCCATATCCAAATACAAAATCCGTAGCCGTAGCTTTTTCAAAAGCATCGTTCAACATGGCACATAATGTATCATTACCTCCCATTTTACTAGCCAATCCCGGAATATCATGTGACAAGCCAAAAGTAGCCTGCCAGGCATTAGCTTCCACATATCCCCAACCATTAGTCAAGTCTGTATGCAACCAGCTTCCATCTTCCCTACGCGGAAGTATCAGTTTCGCTCCCTCATGAAATGAAGCAGGCCACCCCATAGAACGTTGATGAAAATAAGCGTAGTCCTTCCACTTCCCCATCCTGGCAGCCATTTCAGCCAAAGCCCAATCTTCAAAAGCCCATTGAATAGTCAGCCCCGCATTATCAGGACAATACCCATTTTGTATATAAAAGTCCAACTCTTTATCCATATCCAAAGCAAGCATTCCTCCTTTTGCATGATTCTTTTTCATCATACGATAACCAGCGGATGGTGACCACTTCCGAGTTATTCCTCTTTGATAGGCACTTGTAATCAAGGAAGTAGCGGGGCAGCCGGTCATAATATAAGAGTATCCTCCGGCACAAGGTCCGCGAGGCAATAAATCTCCATTCAGACTGTACCGAATGAGTGAAGCAGCAAAATCATCGAGCACAGACGGATAGGCAAGTCCCCACAATGTATTCAGATTCCATTGAGTCAGCCAAAAAGCATCGGAATTATACATGTGATGAATGGAATTTCCCATCTTGTCTTTCTCCAGTTGCCTGATTTGGCATTCAGCATTCAAGGTATGTGTTCCTTTCCGTGTGCCTCCCTGGGTATAATCAGGATATTCACCATTACAGTCGTCTATTTTATGACGCCCTAGTAAAGTATGCCATAAATCGGTGTAGAATTTAATTTTTTGTGCATCTGTCCCCCCTTTTACATCTATCTTTCCAAGCCATTGGTTCCATTCCTCTTGTGAATCCCTGCGGACTTTATCAAAATCCCAATGGTTGCACTCCGTTTCCAAATTCTCTTTTGCATTGGCTATACTTACATAGGAAACTGCCATTTTCAAGCAAACCTGTTCCCCGCGACGAACCTGGTACTGGGCACTGACTCCCGATGTAGGCGCATCATGATAACTCCAGCCGGAGTCACTTCGAGGAGTACTTTCCGTAGTTCCCTGCAACTCCTCTATATCCGGGAAGCATTCTTTATCAGCCCAACCGTCCAAAGATTCGAAAGGCTTGTCAAAACAGACTGCAAAATAGATTCTTACCACATCCGGGCCTCCCCATAAACGCCCCTTGGTATCAAAATATCCGGTAAGTTCGTTGCTGCTTGTTTTATTTACATGAGCATTTACCATAGTGGAAGTGGCAACATATCCACCCAGATTGAGCAAAATATGAGCTGTGGCATCTTCGGTGTAAGTCAATCTGTAAAAGCTGACCCGGTCTGTAGTAGTCTGTTCCACCCAAGTATTATATTTTTCCAGATACAAACGATGATAGCCCGACTGCACTATCTCTCCGTCATGGGAAAAAGAGGATTGCCAGCCTTCTTCTCCGAGGGTAGGATTCACATGACCGGTAGTCGGCATAAGTGTCAGGCCGGACAGCATCCAGCAATGAATCTGAGGGAAACCCAGTACATGGGTGGAATTATAGTTATACCCCCCTCCATATTGATTTTTATTCCGGGGCAATGGTGCTGCACCGATCATTCCAAAAGGCTGGTTACCGGTAATAAAGAAAAAGTATCGCCCTCTGGCAGACTCTATGTACGGGTCTACCCATGAAACATAATCAGAATAATCTTCGGGGGCTGGGAAAACTTCTATTTCTGACAATCCTAGATTCTCCCCATCGCCATCTGTTACTTCAAAGCGCATCCATTGCGTTTTCCGGGCAGGAAATTCAATTACTTTCGGAGCGCCGTCATTGGGAATCTGACAGACATTGATTGAACTTCCATCACTGAAATGCAGCGTCCCTCCGGCTATATGTGTTTCTTTCTCCGGACGGTCATACAAGATGACTTTATTGATGCATACCGGTGTCTCCCAGTCCAATTGTATCCAAGGATAATCAATCTGCCCCCAAAAGGTCATTGTACTTTTTGATGCCCATGCTCCTTTTCCCGGTATGCGTATCACTTGGTCGGTGACATTCTCTGCATCATACTCTCCGCTACATACAGAAGAGGCGGAAACACGACTTTTCGCTGCTATATTATAAGGTGAGGCATACATGGCTGTTACAGCAAACAAAGCAAGCAAACCGAGCAATAAAAAAGATTTTTTCATGAGCAAATTATAATCTTATCCAATGCAGGGACAGAATAAATCCGTCCCTACAATGAACTAACAATTTAAATTATCTTATTTCCAACAAATCATTCTTCTTCATATCCACTGTTATCAATCCTTTGGCATCCGGATTGGCAACCGCTTCTTTTCCGTTCAGCATCACCTTATAACTCTTTCCCTGAGGAAGTTTCACTTTGAAAGTCTGATTGGCTGTAGCCTTCAATGAAGCACTATTGATGACCGCATTCGTCCACTCGGCCGCTACTTCGGCTCCCCCACGGATGCACAGACCTTTGAAGCTACCCTCTTTCCATTCATCGGGCAAACAAGGAAGGAACTCTACATAACCTTCGTGGTTCTGCACCAGCATTTCTGCCATACCGGCTGTACCGGCGGGATTTCCGTCGAATGAATAAATATCACCTTCCGCACCTGCAATGCCACCTGGAGATACAGTCATTAAATTCTCACGTGAAAGCTTGCCCTGCAATAATTGAACACTCTTATATGCTTCCTGTGCATCTTTCAAGCGGGCATACATACAAATCATATTGGCACGACTCCACTCTGTATCTTCCCAGTTCTCGGCAGACAAACGATTCTCGATGGTCTTGCGGGCAGCTTCCGCCAATTCGGGAGTCTTCTCCAAAGTGATTTGGGAGAAAGGATAGAGTGCCAGCAGGTGGGAAGTGTGACGATGGTTGGGATGAGCTTCCTCGAAATCTTCAAACCATTCACGAATGGCACCATTGGCACGCAACTGGATGGGAGGAAGTTGGGCGATGGCAGTACGCAGGCTATCGGCAAACTCGCGGTCGGTATTCAATATCTCTGAAGCCTGAACACAATTCGACAAGATCTCGTAGGCCAGTTCACGGTCACAGGCAGGCATCATGGAGGCAACCATTTCTTCACCGCCTGCTGTACGAAACCAGTTTTCGGGTGAGATGCTCGGCCCTGTCATCAGATAACCACTCTTCGGGTCTTTTGCCAAGAAATCCAGGATGAACTGTGCATTACCTTTCAAAAGCGGATAGGCCGTTTCGGCCAGATATTGCTTGTCCTGTGTAAATTCATATTGTGTCCACAGATGGGAAGCTATCCATGAGCTTGCCATCGGGAACAGTCCCCAAATAATGGTACTGGAGGCAGGAGTATATCCCCAGACATTGGCTGTTGTGTGAGCAGTCCAGCCTTTACATCCATAGACCACTTCGGCAGTCTTCGCACCGTGATGCGCCAAATCCTTAATATAGGTAAACAGGGGGGCATTACATTCGGCAAGATTGCCAACATTGGCTGCCCAATAATTCTGTTCAGTATTGATATCCAGATGATAGTCATTGGTCCAGCCCATGTTGCACGCCTTGTTGTCATTGAAAAAACCCTGCAAGGCAATGGGCAATGGAGAGTTTTCGCGGGAACTGGCAATGGTGAGGTAACGGCCATACTGGAAAAACAAGGCATCCAGACCAGTATCAGTTTTGCCTTCCTTCACTTGTTTCCAACGGACATCCGTAGGCAACGCGCGGTTAGCGTCTTGTCCGAAATGAATAGAGACACGATTGTACAACGTGTTATAATCCTTTATATGCGCCTGCTTCAATTCATCATAAGATTTAGCTGCAGCCTTCTTCACGCCATCAGCACAAAGAGTCTTGTAATCAGGACTTTTATAATCGGTACGCACATCGACAATCAAAGTCACGGCATCAGCTTCTTTTATACCTACTTCAGACTGTTCCATCTTTACCTCTCCATTATCAGCCAGAACGGCTATTCTTCCTTCAAAACAGACTCCGCCCGGACCATGCAAGGGAAAATCTACTTTCCCGGTAAATACCAATTGGTTATCTTCTACAGAAAGATCGGCTTGACGCATCAAATCCAATCCCATATTCATAGTAATGGACTTTTGCTTATCAGCGGTCAAGCGGAGTACGAGAACATTATCCGGGTTTGTAGCAAAATACTCACGTTTATAGTTCACACCGCCGGAGTTGAAAGAAACGCTGCTGACAGCCTCATCCAAGCTTAACGAACGACGGTAGCCGGTCACTTTACCTTCGGGGTAAATGAATTGCATCTTCAAATCTCCAATGGGAAGATGAGTTCCGAAAGAAGTCTGGTTGCCATGAAGATTATCTCCGGCTATACGGTTTCCTTCCGATAGTTTTCCCTCAAAGAACAACTTTCTGAGCTGGTTCATTTTCTCTCGTCCGAAAGGTATGTTCTGGTTCTCATTGTACTGGCCGGACCACATTGTCGATTCATTCAACGCCAGTTTCTCTTCCTCTATTCCACCATAAGTCATAGCTCCCAAGCGTCCATTACCAATAGGTAAAGATTCCATCCAAACTTCTGCCGGCTGGGCATACCATAATTCTGTAGTTTCGCAGGAATCAGTCGCACTCTGGCATCCGGAAAGCGCCAAAGCCATTGCTCCCAAATAAGTCTTAAAATGTTTCATATTTTTCATGATTAATAGTTTCTTCCAAGGCAAAAGTAAACATACCTCTCCCATCAGGTAGAGAATATTTCGCCATTTTTAGGCTCTTTTGCTTCAATTACAGCCTATAAAAGGAGGATTCAGTGCTTAGGATCTTTTCCCAGCACAAATTCCAGAACGCCACCCTTTGTTATCTCTTCATGGGTAATCCAAAGACGGTTCAAAGGCTTTCCATTCAAGGAAACAGACTGGATATATACATTCTCCGGAGAATTATGATGTGCTATGATCGTAAATGTCCTTCCTTTATAATATCGATTATCTAAAGACAAAATAACTTTACGGAATACAGGACTTGTCAATTCATAACGGTTATTGCCGGGACAAATAGGATGGAATCCCATAGCCGCCAGAATATACCAGGCAGACATCTGTCCCACATCCTCATTTCCACACAATCCGTTCACTGTATCACCGTATGCATTCCGGCAGATACGCCGTGTCCAATATTGGGTGAGCCACGGACGCGAAGTATAGTTCAACATGAAAGGTACCTGATGATCAGGCTCGTTAGGATGATTATAGTAATCCCCCCACATGAAACGTTCATCTGCTCCCTCGAAGAATGCTACCAATTCCCGTTCAAAGTACTCTTTTCCCATAAGAGAAATCAATCCTTCCAGATCATGCGGGACAAACCAGCCCTGCTGATAATTATTACTTTCTATACAACCTTGCCAATGTACATTCCGCCCCTTCCACGGCATCCAGCTACCATCTGCCGAACGTGCACGGAACCATTTCACACTATCACACCATACCTGATGATAAGATTGTGCCTTCCTCTCAAATGCCACAGCTTCCTGTTCCCTTCCCATATCACGAAGCATAGTGCTGACACACCAGTCCGTATAAGCATACTCCAACGTTTTCGAAAGATCATCCGGCGTATATCCCTGCTCATTATTGCCAAATGTGCGGACTGTGTTCAAAGAATATTCCAAAGCTTTCCGGGTATCATAATTCCGGATACCTTTATTGTAAGCATCCGCCACCACCGAAACGGCCGGATTACCCACCATACAACCCGAATAGGCATTCAAGAATTCCCAACGTGGAAAATATTTCTTACCGCTCAGTTCCGCCAGTTGAATCAATGAGTTTATTTCATCGTCCACCAGCCGGGGATTGGTAATGGTCTGTAAAGGAAACTGGCTACGGAATACATCCCAGCCGCTGAAAATAGTACGATAGATAAAATTATCCGCATAATGCACCTTGCCATCCGCCCCCGGATAGGCGCCGTCCACATCCGAGAAACAACGCGGATCTATCATCGTGTGATATAAAGATGTATAGAAAATAGTCTTATCCTTTTCCTCTCCTTCCACCTGTACACCCGAGAGAGCCTCATTCCACTGCCTGCGGGCACGCTGACGCACTCCATCAAAATTCCAATCGGAAATATCGCTTTGCAGATTCTTTCGCGCACCCTCTATGCTGACAAACGAGATGCCGCATTTCAACAAAGCCTGCTCCCCTTCACGAGTGGAGAACTCAGTATAAAAGCCCAGATGTTTCCCTTGAGCTATCTTTTTCCGAGGAAATACATGAGCATTCTTGATATATTCATGGTAAGCCGGATCATCATTGGAAGCATTCTTACGTTCCACTCCCTCGGGGATATCCGCACTCCATAAGCCAAAATTTTTCAAAGGACGGTCAAAGCAGCAATAGAAATAAGCTGTATAGTTACCTTGTCCTGCCCCATCTCCCCAACCGCCACCATCGGGGGTACATTTCATCCAACCTTTAATGGTATAATCGTCCACCACTTCTACATATTGTTCGGTAGAAGTACCTCCGATACGGCGTGCCAAATCTATCTGTATGCGGGAAACCTCAGACTGAGGATAGGTAAAACGCATCATTCCCGAACGGGAAGCCGCTGCCAATTCCACCTGAATACCATAATCATCCAGCATCACAGAATAACCGTCCACTTTTGCCACCTCACGGTCATGAGAGTAACGGGAACGGTAACCGCTTTCGGGATTCTCTTCCGTACCTTTGAACGTATGCAGTTCTCCCGTGGTAGGCATAACCAGGAAATTACCCAAATCGCCATACCAACCGATGCCGCTCATGTGGGTGAAGCTGAATCCTTCGATGGTAGAATGATGCCAGGAATACCCGGGGCCGTTATCTCCTCCGGTCTTTGTATCGGGACTCAATTGCACCAGGCCGAAAGGAGTGCACACACCGGGAAATGTTTTTCCCAGTCCGTGATCGGAGCCAGCCATTTCATCGGCGGTTGTAGCACCGATAATCGGATTGACATAATCTGCGGGAGACTTCTGAGCCCACGCATTCAGTACATTCAAACTGATAAACAACAAATATACAACGATAAGTCTTTTCATAAAATAATCAAACTAAAGGACAACAAACCATTCATTATTTTCGCGGTGTGGCACTCATTACAAACTCCAGCGTTCCGCCATTCATAATATCCTGATGGGTAATATAATTCTTTGTATATTTCTTGCCTTTCAGTTTCATGGAACGGATATAAATCTCATTGTGCTTTTTACGTGGGGCTTTGATGGTAAAAGTCTTTCCATCAGGCAACTGAATAGCCGCTTCCTCCAACATAGGAGTACCGATAATGTACTCTCCGCTGACCGGATTTACCGGATAAAAGCCAAGTGCGCCAAACACATACCAAGCAGACATTTCCCCGCAATCATCATTACCGGCATAGCCCGAAGAAGAATCGTTGTACAGTTCATTCATGATATGCGCCACATATTTCTGTGTCTTCCAAGGTTCTCCCGCACAAGCATACAGATAAGCCACGTGATGGCTCGGCTCATTGCCATGCGCATATTGCCCTACAAAACCGGAAGCATTGTCATTCAGCTCACCACTTTGATAATTGACAGTGAAGAAGGTATCCAATTTTGCGGTAAAAGCGTTGTTGCCCCCTGTCAGTGAAATCAAGTCGGGTATATTCTGGGGTACATACCAGAAGTATTGCCAGGCATTCCCCTCAGTGAAAGGATAGCCGCCATTGGCTCCATATTTATAAGGATCGAAAGGTTCCATCCATTCTCCTTTCTTATTTTTCGGTTGAAAGAATTTTGTCTCTGCATTAAACAGATTCCGGTAAAAAGCAGAACGCCTCATAAAGCGGCTATAATCTTCTTCTTTCCCTAATTTCCGGGCCAACTGTGCGACACACCAATCATCAAAAGCTTGTTCTAAAGTAATAGAAACAGATTGTGTCTGAATGTCCTCAGGCATATATCCATATTTCTCCCATACTTCAAAAGGAGAGTTCGGATGAGATACGATGGAACTGCTATGAACCGCTTCATAAGCTTTTTCCGCATCCACTCCTGCAACACCTTTCAGCACAGCATCCACAATAACAGGAATGGAGTGATTACCAATCATACAATAATTATCCTGCCCCCATAATTGCCACACAGGCAAATAACCATAATAGTCATATTGCCTCATCATGCTTTTAATAAAATCAGGAATGCGGTCGGTATGCAGCAAAGTATAAAGCGGATGAGCTGCTCTGAATGTATCCCATAAAGAAAAAGTGGAATAATGAACTTCATTATCGGCTACCTTACGTGTCGTATAATCGGCAGCCATATATTCACCATTTACATCGCTCATCGTATTAGGTTGTATCATAGTATGATATAAAGCTGTATAAAAAATCTTTTTCTGCAAACCGGTACCTTGGATGATGACTTTCTTCAATTCTTTCTCCCAGCTGGCTTCGGCAGCAGAAGCAATATGTTCAAAGTTCCATCCGGGAACCTCAGCTGCCATATTCAACCGGGCATTTTCAATGGAAACTGAAGATAAAGCGACTTTACATATCAATTCATTATTCCACTTCTTGTCGAAACAGAATAATCCACACAGTTCTGTACCATTAATGACAGGAGTATTCTCATACCTCCGATTGCCATCATGTAACTGACTGGATAAGATTGGTTGGGAAAATTCAAGATGGAAATATATTTTCCTCAGTTTTGCCCATCCTGTAATAACACGATATCCTTCTACTACTGTAGGAGAAACTACACGGATTTGTGATTGAATTATCCGGCGGTTCCAACTCTCCTTATTTGCCGAATGATCTAAATCCAACCATAATTTCAACTGACCGCCATCAGAATAGATATAGCGATGTATCCCTACATGCACAGAAGCCGTCAACTCCGCTTGAATCTTCTCATCCGTTAATAATACTTGATAATACCCCGGACGCGCCTGTTCGTTTTGATGAGTAAAAGACGATTTCCTTTTATCACTCATGGTAGGAAATAGAAGGATATCTATAAAATCGGAAGCACCGGTTCCGCTTAAACGTGTATGACTGAAACCATAAATAATAGAATCATTATAATCATATCCCGAAGCTTGTGCCCAATCAGGCGCTTCACGAGTATCGGGACTCAGCTGCACCATACCAAAAGGGACAGTAGCTCCTGGATAATTATTCCCGGAAAGACTGGATTGAACAGCACCGGTTCCAATAAACGGATTAACCCAACGAGTTAGATTTTGGGCACTAATACAATTTACAGAAAGAATAAAAACAGCCAATAAATTTGCAAATCTTTTCATCATAGATTTAAGTTTCATTTATTGGCAAAATTAGTATATCCACACTCCCCACACAGATAAATTCTCGTCTATTTTAGCTTCATTTGCTTCATAAAGGCAAGTTTCTTGCCTCATCACCACTAAATATTACCATTATTCCGTTCATCCCAATTCATTTACCGCTAATAATGATTATCCCGACATCTCCAATCCCTCTTAATGTAAAAAAATCATAAATTCAGGAATGTTACCCCAATTACCGTATTCTTTTCACCTATTTTCTTATATTTGTAAATTATTCCATCACACAAACGTAAAAACAAATGGACCAGACCTTACTAAAATACTGGAAAACTTGTCTTCAAGATGCAGAGCGCAAAGCTATTGCTCTCAAAGGACCACGAATCACCCTAAACATTGGTGACAAGATACTTAAATTCATTCCTCTCAAAAGTATTCCTGTTATTTTCCCTGATTGGAAAGCAGAAGACAGCAATGAAAAACAAAAAGTAATGATTGCTCCTTGTATTCTTTTGCCCGAATTTGAAAACGGCTGGACTTCCCAATCTGAAAGACCGGAATATCCCTTCTTGATTACTGCCACCATGTTGCCTGACGGCAAACTAACCGTATGCGGGAACGAATCAGACAGAATCCCAATATTTATTCGTAAATTTTTGGAGCCTAATGCAGCCAATGACCGCACTATAGCTTCTCTTTCAAAAGTAGATCAACTACTATCCAATTTTAACACTGAAGAAACAAAATGGGAGGCCTATTGGCAAGCATGCGAGCAGCTTTTCAAGAAAGCAACCGGCAAAACTTTCAGCGCAATGAATTACTATGATAATCCAGAAATCATTATCATAAAAGCCTCCGAGCGCAATATGGCACAGCCCATAATCACACTATATGACAAACTCTTAAAAGATGACAATACCACTCCACATCCCCTGTTGAATTTATTAATACAAACAAAATCTGCTAACGCTCTTCCTATTCCAACTAACCGGAAAGTATATTGCAACCAAGAACACTGGGCACAAATGAGCAGCGACTTTCCTTTGTCCATATCTCAACGCGAAACACTAGCAATGTACACAACACCGGAATGTGCTGATATTTTTGTCGTCAACGGTCCTCCGGGAACAGGAAAAACCACTTTTCTGCAAACTGTCATCGCAAACAGACTTGCTCATAATATTCTAAACAATCCGGAAGAGCCGGAAATTATAGTTGCAAGTTCAGCTAATAATCAGGCAATCACCAATATCCTGAAGGATTTCAAAGCGGAAACAACCAATGACACAACACATCCCCGGTTGTCCAACCGCTGGCTACCCGAACTGGATACATTAGGCTTATATCTGTCAGGGAAAAAAGAGCTGCAACAACAGTACAAAATGATGTTCAATCCCAAAGGGGATGGATTTCCGGCAGCATACGATACACCTGAACGTCAAGAAGAGTACAAACAATTCTATCTGCAATGCTTCAATAACTTTTTCAAGAAAAACTATCAAGACGAAACAAAATGCCGACAATTTCTCCGTAAAGAAATGCAAGCCCTCCAAAAAAAGATTATTCTCTGTATCCAAGCTGCCGAAACAACAGAATACGGAAACCGGAAGGAAAACAATATATTACAGAAGTTTATCCGCAAATTCCATGAGCCATTACCCTCCTACGACAAAGTAATAGAACAGTGGACTTTGACAGAAGAATTCAAAGAACGTTACGAAAAAATAAGTTCCAACCCTGAGTATGGCAACTTGCCTTATACAGAAGACATGGCAGTAAGGCTGGATATCAGCTATCGGTATCAAATGTTCTGGTATGCCATACATTATCGGGAAGCCGAGTTTATTCACCGGTTAAGCAAGTGCGATGAAGGCAAGCAGCGCACACAAGAAGCCTATACCCAAAGATTAAAACGTTTGGCTTGCGTAATGCCTGTTTTCATCTCTACTTTCCATTCTCTACCCAAGTATATGACCTATGCGGAGAACGGAAAATGGGATATTCCTTTATACAATGGAATAGATCTGTTGA
The DNA here is from genome assembly GCF_000012825.1 of Phocaeicola vulgatus ATCC 8482. Lineage (GTDB taxonomy): Bacteria > Bacteroidota > Bacteroidia > Bacteroidales > Bacteroidaceae > Phocaeicola > Phocaeicola vulgatus. The sequence continues at coordinate 1,060,721 of NC_009614.1, forward strand.
TTGTAGATGAATCCGGACAAGTTTCACCCGAACTTGCCGTTCCCTCCTTCAGTTTGGCCAAGCAAGCGATTTTAGTAGGTGATATTCAACAAATAGAGCCTGTATGGTCCATTTCTGATGAATATTCATTCATTAATTTAAAGAATCTGGGCATTGTTTCCAACCAGTCCTCGGAAAAATACCGTTTTTTAGAAAACAATGGTTTCCTTTCTTCTTCCGGAAGTATAATGAAACTGGCACGTAAAAGCTGTAATTTTACAGTAAAAGGTGAAAAAGGAGCTTTTCTGACCGAACACAGACGATGCGTAGATTCCATTATTGCCTATTGCAATGATTATGTTTACCACGGCAGGTTACTTCCTAAAAAAGGTAACGAAGTAAAATACAAGTCCCTCCCTTCCAAAGGATATGTACACATCAACAGTTACAGCAGCCCTGGAAAAACAGGAAGTCGCCTCAACCGGGCTGAAGCGGAAGCCATTGTCTGTTGGCTGGAACTGGAAAAAGATAATCTGGAAAAGACCTATAAAAAGCCTATTCATGAAATTGTAGCCGTAGTAACTCCTTTTAAAGCCCAAGAAGCCGAAATACGGTATCAAATACAAAAAATATCAGGAAATGAGAAATATAAAGATATGATCATCGGCACAGTACATTCCCTGCAAGGTGCCCAATGTCCGATTGTTCTTTTTTCAACAGTCAACTCTCCCGAAGACCATTCTCTTTTTATGGAGCGTGATGGAAAATACAATATGCTCAATGTAGCGATATCGCGCGCTCAGCATCATTTCATTGTTTTTGGCAACATGAATATTTTCCATCCGGAAGAAAACACCCCGGTAGGAAATATGGCTAAATGGCTTTTCGATGATCCATCCAACGAGATTTCCAACAACTTTATTTACCAACAGGAAGTTCCGCTGTGCACCTACCACCCCACCCTTCGTCTGTCCACCACAGAAGAGCATATCCAGGTTCTGCACCAAGCTTTTGAAAAAGCAAGACACCGTCTGCTGATTGTATCTCCATTCATATCTATCCACGCCATAGAAAACGACCAGTTGGTTCCGCTGATACGCCACACGGTACAACGAGGAGTGGATGTCACAGTCTACACCGATTCGTCTCTAGATTATGATACGAAAACCAATCAGTTGCTCAGCCGTGCCGAAGAGGGACGGAACATATTAATAGAAAATGGCGCAACCCTCATTGAAGTAAAAGGTATCCACAATAAATCATTGGCCATTGATAACCATACACTTATAGAGGGTTCTTTCAACTGGTTATCTGCCAACCGCCATAAAGAATACTCCCGCCACGAATGTTCCATAGTTGTATCATCTGTTCAAGCCGATGAGTACATCAACAATCTGATAAAGGAACTAGAAAGCAGAGAAAAAACCTTTCAATCCCTATCTAAGCCTACAATCAATCTTGACATTGACCAAAAATATCCGGGGTTCTTTACAAAAGAATCTTTTAATGATTGTACAGAAGAAGATATTTGCCGTATAAAACAAAAAGTCCAAGAGTTAGGCATTCAGAAAACAGTCCTTCCACCTTATATCCATAAACAACGTGAAACTTTCCCACGTGCTTATGAACCTTGGTGCACAGAAGAAAAGGAAATTATATGTGAGTTGATGCAAAAGACCAATCATCTTTCTATTTTTATAGAATGTCTGCAACGTACAGGACAAGCAATTCAAATTCAGATAGAAGGCAAAAACAATTGATTATAATCCTGAACTGATATCCTTTTTATGATATTCGGGAAACTTGGGAAACAAGAATCAGTCCCTATACGGAAGAGAGGAAAAGACAAATTACTTTTTGCCTTTTCCTCTCTTCCGTATAGCATATGCAACTCCTGCCCAGAGTTCCTTATTTTTTGGAATACATCCAGGTCCATTTATGCCAAAGACTCTCTAACGGTCCCTGCTTATGTCCTTTCAACCACCACTTGCAGAACTGTACTTGCAACAAAAAGAGTACAAAACCAACCAACAAACTCAACGTATATCCACAGTACGGAGCCAGATAAAGTCCGAAAGGGAAATAAATAATAGCTCCGGCAATAGATTGAGTGATATAATTAGTCAGACTCATCCTACCATAATAACGAAGATTTGATACAAAATTCTTGAACCTATCCCGTTGATAAAGCAATACAAAAGAAGCAACCAGTACAAATGTAAAAGCGAACTTTTGCCACATATCAAAAGCAGTTCCGGCAGTCTGGCGAATGAGTTCACTGTCACTAGCCATAATCAACTCTTTCAGTTGGAAAAGCGGAGCAAAAGAGATAGCGGAAATGATAAGAGCCTTCACCCAAAAACGAGTATGTTTTTCGGAAGTTACAAATAATTGTTTGCGTCCGATATACAACCCCATCAAGAACAAGCCGGCAGTCTGCCAGAAACGCCCTGCTCCCAGAGCCCAATATAGACTGGCTTTCTGACCAAAGGTCATATTCTTACCCAAAAACTCCCACAAATTCCCCTCTTTGGTATATTCCGCCACTTCTTTATACATCGCGCCCACTCCCCAATCGGGCAAAGTATGAGAAGGATCAAACAGACCTACTATATAATGATACCACTCAACGGGCTGCAATAAAAACAAAATAGCCGTAACAAGTATGGCACAGTCACTCCACTTGCGCACCACAAACAATACGATTCCCACTACCGAGAACAGCAACAGCACATCTCCTGCCGGAAAAAAAGCTGCATTCAGCGTAGCAAAAGCTACCAATAACAGCAAACGCCACAGAAAACGATAACCAAAATCTTTTCCTTTACGCTGTTGGTTAGCCGACTGAATATAAAATGTAAATCCAAACAGCAAAGCAAAAATGGCATACGATTTTCCAGCCAATAAAGTAAATGTAACATTGAATACCCCGTCATTCAGTATATTCAACCATGCAGGCTGGTCTACCGGATAAACCGGAAAGATGAAATGCTCCAAACTATGCACTAAAAGAATTGCCATGACTGCAAATCCCCGTAAAGCATCCACCACCTCAACGCGTGGCAGTTTTTCTGATAATTGTTTTTCCATGAACTAGTTATTATTGTTTATTTAAAATTCGTTTTACCCAGCGGTTGCTCGGTTTCTCAAAATAATAATAAGAAAGCAGACTCAGCCCGATAGTGACTGCAAAGATAAGCGGAATACTGATATACAGACTGATATGCCAATCGTATGTTTGCGCCAACTGCACATAAGCAAATAATATCCACTATACTCTCCTCTTCGGTGCTATTCCTGCTCTACATATCCGGGGGAGCGGTGAGCAACATTGGATAATAGACTACAGACAATATCATCAGAGTTTTGACAACTCTTACCAAAAACTGTATATTAAAAAGAGAAACTGATTTCCTACAATATTTCCTTTAAATTCCAAGCCTGTATATGCCTGACCCCTTCATTGGAAGGGAATTGTACCTCATCCATGGAAACGACATATTTTTCATAATTATCACCTATCGTCAGCAAAGGAGCATATTCCCGTTCCATGGTTTGTGCCGTTTCCAACATGTAAGTTGCTTGAAGATAAATCACTCTATCGTCCTTCATAGCAACAAAATCAACTTCTTTATCCCGAAAAGAACCTGTATATACAATATAGCCTAAACGACGAAGTTCCAAATATACTGCATTCTCCAACAAATACCCGACTCCATAAGCAAAGCCCGGATAAAGAAAATTCTTAAAGGACAAGTCATTCAGATAATACTTGCAATTACCTGCCACCACATCCTTTCCTTTTATATTGTAACGTTCTGTTTTATAAGCAAGAAAAGCTTCTTCTATATAACCTAGATAATTAGATAAGGTATCATAACTCACCTTCCGGTTCTTGGATTTAAAGAAATTAACAATATGCTGAACGGAAAACAGATTGGACGCATTATTCACCAAATAAATAAAAATATCATCCAATAACCTTACATCACGAACGGGTTTACGCTTCACTATATCACGCAACAAAATCGTATCTTTCACAGAAGCGACGTACTGTTTTTCTGACTCGACAGTGGGCAGGTTGTACAATTCGGGCAAACCGCCTTTCTGTAAATAGGCCAAATAAGAAGCCCGACCGGCAGGTTGCTGCATCAACTGTAAATATTCAGCATAACTATAGGGGAATATATGAAATTCTACATAACGTCCCGACAAAAGAGTGGCAAGTTCACTGGAAAGCATTTTAGAGTTAGAACCGCTGATAAACAATTCACTCTCTTCGACAAAGTCTTGCGAATGGGAGTTTACAAACCTTTCCCAGCCATCCACATTTTGAATTTCATCGAAAAACAAATATACTTTTCCTTGCGGTTTAAGCTTTTCCCGATAAAAACGATACAGACTTTCCAATGCTTTATAATCATCAATAAAATCAAATTCCAGATACTCCTTATTTATATATAGGATATTAGCCGGATTTACTCCTCGTTCCGAGACAAGACTTGAAGCAATTTGCCTGAGAATATAACTTTTGCCCGAACGACGTTGTCCTATAAGTACCTTCACCAAGTTATTCCCCACAAAATTGCCAATCTTGTCGGTATAAGATTTCCGTTCCAGTCCCAATTGATACGTATTTCCACCCCAAAGGTTATACTTTTCTAAAGCTTTCCATTTATCGTCCATACTCGAATCTTTTCCCACAAAGATAGTTTTTTTCGAGTATAATCGAAAAAAAAGCACTGTTTATTTCTTTTTTCGAGTATAATCGAAAAAACGTATCTATCTCAAACTGAATTAAAGAAAACGAATACAATCCGGCAGTATGTAAAATTTAACAAATTACTTAAACAAGCAAACTATTATTTTCCTACATTTGTTACCAGTGAAACTTTAAATACGAAAGAACATGAAAGCAAATCCTGTATTTAGTTTATACATCCCTACCAAATTAGTATTTGGCTGCGAAGAAATCAAGAAATTATCCAGTGAAAAATTACCGGGAAAAAAGGCACTGGTCGTCATCTCATCCGGAACTTCCATGCGAAAATATGGATATTTGGAGAGAGTACTTGCCCAATTAAGACTGAATAATGTAGAAACACTGGTTTACGATAAAATCCTTCCCAACCCCATCAAAGAACACGTCATGGAAGCAGCCGCCATCTGCCGGGAGGAAAAGTGCGACTTTGTAGTAGGACTGGGAGGCGGAAGTTCCATCGACTCCGCCAAAAGTATAGCTGTTATGGCCTGCAACGATGGTGACTACTGGGATTATGTATCAGGGGGTAGTGGTAAAGGACGCCCTGTTACCAAAGCACTTCCCATTATCGCCATACCTACTACCGCCGGAACCGGAACAGAAATGGATCCATGGACAGTGATTACCCACGAAACGGCTCAAGAAAAGATAGGCTTCGGTTGTCAGCTGACTTTCCCTACCTTATCTATTGTAGACCCGGAACTGATGGTTTCCATTCCTCCGCACCTCACCGCCTATCAAGGGTTCGATGCATTCTTCCATGCCGCAGAGGGTTTTATCGCCAATTGTGCAACACCCATCAGTGATCTTTACGCCTTAGAAGCCATCCGTCTGATCTACAAATATCTGCCAGTAGCCGTAGCCGACGGAAAGAATTTGAAAGCGCGTGCCAAAATTGCTTGGGCCAGCACCTTGGCAGGCATGGTGGAAGCCACTTCAAGCTGCACTTCCGAACATTCATTAGAACATGCCATGAGTGCTTATTATCCACAACTTCCTCATGGAGCAGGACTCATTGCCTTGTCTGAGGCATACTTCGAAACTTTCCGGCATGACTGTACAAAACGTTACATGAAAATGGCTGAAATGATGACCCAGAAAAAGAGCAACCGTCCGTCCGATTTCATTGATGCATTGATTACACTGCAAAAAGAATGTAAAGTACATTCTATCAAACTGAGCGAATTTGGTATCCAATCCGAAGATTTCCCCAAATTCCTGCAAAATGCAAGAGATACGATGGGAGGACTGTTCACTCTCGACCCACGCCCGATTACAGACGAAGAAATCCTGCATATCTTTAAAAATTCTTATAAATAATGGATAAAGAACTAGACCTTGCCGTAACCTGTTACGGCAAGGTAAAACCATTGAAATATGATTTGGTCCTCCTCCCTTGGGGAGCTACCGAACCGCATAATCTGCACCTGCCTTATCTGACAGACTGTATTCTAAGCCACGACATCGCACTAGATGCTGCAAAACTGGCAAAAACACATTACGGTATTCGTTGCATGGTCATGCCTTACGTCACTGCCGGTTCACAGAATCCGGGACAACGCGAGCTGGATTTCTGCATCCATTATCGCTATGAAACGCAAAAAGCGATTTTAAGCGACCTAGTTGCCTCTCTATACGCCCAGGGATACCGCAAAATGGTCATTATCAACGGACATGGCGGCAATACATTCAAAAGTATGATACGTGACTTGTCACTGGACTATCCCGACTTCCTGATAGCCAGCAGCGAATGGTTTGCCTTTATCCCTGCTAAAGAGTACTTTGATGAACCGGGTGACCATGCAGATGAATTGGAAACTTCTGTTATGATGCATTATCATCCGGAATTGGTAAACCTGGATGAAGCCGGAGATGGAAATTATAAGAAGTTCGCTTCGCAAATGCTGAATGAAAAAGTGGCATGGATTCCGAGAAACTGGCAAAACGTTTCGCAAGATACCGGTATAGGCAATCCTAAAAAAGCAAGTGCCGGAAAAGGGAAGAAATACGCCGAAGCAGTCGTCGCAAAATATGCATTACTGTTTGAAGAGTTGGTACATAAAGAACTTTATTAATGCCTCATCACTCAAGAAGATCATCTGACCTTTTTAAACGATGGTCTTCTATATTCATATCACCTCCGCTTCTTCGTTATCAGATACATTTTCAGCTACCTTAGTTATACTTGCCATTTCAAAGTCCATACATATCCATATAAATATATGTATAACCATCGACTATGAAAAGAATAAATGTCCCCATGTGCCCATAAACAAACCACTCCCTGCACTATCTGCACAAGGATACTTCTCCAAATAATTTATTTCATCTCCAAAGGCTGAAATAAAATTCATTTAACAAAATAAAGAGATTTCCTTTATAGGATAAGTTCTACCAGAACTACATTTTTAAATTAAGATTATATCACATCGCAAATATAGGATATTTTTTATTAAATCAACTTTAATTATAAAATTATTTTTTGATATACGACACAAAAAGTACAAAACGGTCAATATTTACGGATAAATAAGCTAAATAAAAGTATATAAAAAGGGATATCTTTTATCTTTTTCCGTCTCAAAGTAGCATAACAGTAGAAATTCAGTAGAAAAATCCTTTTAAAATTCCTTCTTAAATAAAATAAAATACAATCTATTTTCCCTTTATGGACACGGAATAGTTCTGGTAGAACTTCAAACAGTAACTTTAAAAACAAATCTATGAAGAAAACCTTATTCATGCTTTTTTGCCTGTTATGCTCCATAGGAGCCATGGCACAAAAGAAAACAATCACGGGTGTGGTCACAGACGCCACAGGTGAAGCGGTTATTGGCGCCAGTATTGTAGAAACAGGCACCACGAATGGTACAGTTACCGACTTAGATGGTAATTTTACACTTTCCGTAGCCAACGATGGCAGTATCAGAGTATCATTTGTCGGTTATCAGACACAAACTTTAAGCGTAAAGGGAAAGTCAACTTTTAAAATAGCATTGAAAGAAGACTCAGAAATGCTCCAAGAAGTTGTTGTAACCGGATATGGCGGCAAACAGTTGCGCACAAAAGTAACCAACTCCATTTCCAAGGTAAAAGAAGAAACATTAAAACAAGGACTTTATTCCAATCCGGCACAAGCCTTATCAGGAGCCGTGGCAGGTCTGTCCGTCAGCCAGACTTCCGGTAATCCGGGAGCAGCTCCTACCTTGGTACTTCGAGGAGGTACTAATTTTGACGGTTCAGGTTCACCTTTAATCCTGGTAGACGGCCAAGTACGCGGTTCTTTAAGTGACATCAACCCGGCCGATATTGAATCCATGGAAGTATTAAAAGATGCCGGAGCCACCGCCATCTATGGCGCCCGAGCCAATGACGGTGTAGTACTAGTCACTACCAAACGAGGCAAAGAGGGAAGTACACGTGTAGAGCTTTCGGCCAAACTAGGCTGGAACTACTTCCACAACTCTTATAACTTTATGAATGCGCGTGATTACATTTACTGGATGCGCACTGGTTACATGAATGCTTACACGGGAGACATGAAACATCCGGACGGATCGGCCGTACAAGGATGGTCTTCACTGACCGGTCTGACCGGTGCCACTCCTTATGGAACAGGCAACAAATATTGGGCAGATGATGACAAGACAATCCCGCTGAATGGAAACGAAAACAGCCAGGCTATATGGAGTACCATGAAATATTCGGACGATCTGGCTTTCCTGCTCAACCAAGGATGGGAAACCATGACTGATCCTATTTATGGAGACCAACTGATTTTCAAGAATACAGATATAGCGGATTTCAATATCAATTCCCCATCTTTCTCACAAGACTACAACCTGAGTGTAAGCGGAGGAAATGAAAAGGGAAACTACTATGCAGGCTTGGGATACAACCATAGTGAAGGTACAGCCGTAGGAAACAAGTACCAACGTATCACTTTCACATTCAATGCCGATTACAAGCTGAAACCATGGTTAACCTCCAACTCCAGCTTCAACTTTGCAGATGCAACCTGGAACGATCTTCCTCCTACCCAAAGCGCAGAAGCCAACTACTTCTCACGCGTTTTATCATTACCTCCCACTTTCCGTGGATATAATGCTGACGGTGAAATGCTTTTGGGACCCAATTCAGGCGACGGAAACCAACAAATCAATTTTGACAAGTTTGTCCGTGACAACAATACAGACAAGTTCACCATGAACCAATCTTTTACCGCAGATATCATGAAAGGACTCTCATTAAAAGTGAACGCCATCTGGTTCTATTCAGAAGAAAAATATGAAGCTTTCAACAAAGATTATTTATCTTCTCCCGGAAACTGGGTAACCTCACACAGCACCTCGGCTTCCTACGGACGCACATTGGACCAAACTTATAATGCAGTGTTAAACTACAACTATCAAATAAACAAAGACCACTATCTGGATGCCATGGCCGGCTTCGAGTACTACGACTCATATTATAAAGGTTTCAGTGCCTCAGGATCGGGAGCTCCCAGTGACGCTTTCGGCGATTTGGAATATACCAGTGATGACAAAGGCAAACGCAGCATAGACTCCTCACACAGCCGCCAGCGTATCATGTCATTCTTCGGTCGTGTAAATTATGACTACCAGTCAAAATACTTGCTGTCTTTTGTTCTAAGACGGGACGGCTACTCCAAACTGGCCAAAGACAACCGCTGGGGTGTCTTCCCCGGAGTATCTACCGGATGGGTGTTCTCCAAAGAAAAATTTGCCAGTGAATGGGCCGATATCATCTCATTCGGTAAATTGCGTGCCAGCTTCGGTCTGAATGGTAATGTAAACAAAGATTTTGTAGGAAACTACACAGTACAAGGTGCTTATGCAGGCAGCAAATACAACGGCAACGCTTACTTCCTGTTAAACAACCTTCCTAATCCCTACTTGAAATGGGAGAAGTCAAGAACTTTCGAAATCGGTCTGGATCTAGGCTTTCTGGCCAACCGCATCAATGCCAATTTGACTTACTACAACCGACTGACCAGTGACAAGTATGCCAACATCACCATCCCGTCTACTTCGGGTGTTTCTTCCTTTACCTCCAACAACGGTAAGTTCCAGAACCAAGGCTTTGAATTCGAACTGGCATTCAAAGTTATCGACTCCAAAGACTGGAAATGGAATCTGAACTGGAACGGCGCATTAAATAAAAACAAAGTAGTGGCATTGCCCGACAACGGTCTGGAAAGAAACCGTCAAAATGCATTTCAAGTATATACCGGACGCCAGCTGGAGGACGGAAGCTATGAAAAAGCATGGGTAGGCGGTTATCAGGAAGGACAACGCCCAGGTGATTTGTACATGTTCGTAGCCGAAGGAATCTATCGTTCCGAAGATGAAATACCAGGAGGACTGATCGACTTGTCAAGTGGTAACAACGGCTCAAGCAACCGTCCCCTTTACGGAGGTGAGGAAGGATATAACAAACTGACAGCCAATCAGAAAGCGAATTCTCTCCGCATACAGCCGGGTGATGTGAAATGGAAGGATGTAAACGGTGACGGCATCATCGACAATTACGACATGGTGAAAGTGGGCAACACTGTACCCAAATGGACAGGAGGTATCAATACTTCAGTCACCTGGAAAGACCTTACTTTATCAGCACGTTTTGACTATGCGCTTGGTTTCAAAGCGGTAGACTGGAAAACCATGTGGATCATGTCTTGCGCACAAGGTACTTATAACACCATTGCGGAAACCCACGACACCTGGTCACCCGAAAATCCCGGTGCACAATATCCTACTTATGTATGGGCCGACCAGTTGGGCAAGCGCAATTACTGCCGTCAATCCTCCATGTTTGCCTACAACGGTAACTATCTGTCTTTCCGTGAAATAGCCTTGTCATATAATCTGCCAAGCAACTGGGTGCGCAAAGCAGGACTAGGCTCAGTCATGCTCTCGGTAACCGGTCAGAACCTGGGTTACCTGACAGAAGCCAAACATTTATTCTCTCCGGAAAAGACAGACAACAATGGTGGATACCCATTGCCCCGCACTGTCATTCTCGGCGTAAACGTTTCTTTCTAAACTTATAAACTCTAACAGATTATGAAAAAAATATTCTATATCCTTTCAATATGTGTGATGACCATTCTCCAACCGTCCTGTGACGCACTGGATCTGGCACCGGAAGATTATTATGGAGCCGGAAATTTCTGGAAAGAAGCTTCCCAGCCCAAAGCATTCATGTTGGGTCTGCACGCCCAATTAAGAAGTTACTATGACATGTTCTACACCTTGGGCGAACTCCGCGGCGGCACACAACGTGTGGGCACCTCCTCGCTGAACACCAGCTTGAACTATGCCGATATCCGGTCACAGAATATCTCGGAAGATATTCCCGGCATATCCAATTGGAACGGGCTATACTCTCCCATCATGCAAGTAAACCATTTTATCCAAGAAGTAGAAAATGGGTGTACGTTTCTGGATGATGCAACCCGGAGCCGGTACTTGGGACAAGCGTATGGCATGAGAGCCCTGTATTACTTCATGCTATACAGAACTTTCGGGGGAGTACCTCTCATCACCAAAGTAGATATACTGGACGGCAAACCATCGGCAGACAAATTCTATGTGGAGCGCGCCACACCCGAAGCCACCATGGAGTTTATCAAAGCGGATATTAATAAATCCGAAAACTATTTCGGAAATAACACCTCTTTTGATGCATACGACTGGTCACGCTATGCCACTTTGATGCTTAAAGCAGAAATCTATATGTGGGCAGCGAAAGTATCCATCACCGGATTCACAGCAACCGGGGCAACCGATTTACAGACTGCCAAGACTGCCTTATCCGGGATCATAGGACATTTTGAATTAATGGACAACTTTGCCTCCATCTTCTCATGCGACAATAAAAAGAACACTGAGATTATTTTCGCCATGCCGTTTATAGAAGGTGAGGCCAGCAATGACGGAGGCAGATTCCTTTATCAGGATGCTGTATTTCTGGGGCAAGCATATGGTCGTAACGGTAAGGTGATTGAAAAAGATACCTTAAACTTGAAAGGTACCGGTGGAGTATTCCGTGACGAGTACACTGAAGATTTCTGGAAAACGTTCAAAGAAGGAGACAGCCGCCGTGATGCCACATTCATGGAGTATTACATGAAAAATGATAATGGCACGCTCAGCGAATTCGGATGCGTAATGAAAAAACGTATAGGTACAATCAATTCCAATGACAACCGCATCTATATTTCGGACATCCCCGTTTACCGCTATGCCGATGCGTTACTGATGATGGCGGAAATTGAAAACGGATTGAACAACCCTTGCGCTTCGTATATCAACGAAGTACGCAAACGTGCATACGGAGACACCTTTGAAGAAAACAAATACACGGAAGGCAGCTATGCGGAAAATGAACTAGCCATTTTGCAGGAACGGGACAAAGAGTTTGTCAGTGAAGGCAAGCGCTGGTTTGACGTATTGCGTATGCACGATGCATCCGGACGTTCTTTGGTCTTTTCTGCCAATGCCAACTATCCGGGCACAAATCCTATCCTCGGTACAGAAGAAGCATATAAAATGCTTTGGCCGGTTAATATCGGTACTTTGAATGTGAATCCGTTATTAACTCAAACTCCGGGATACGGGAAAAAATAAGCCAAATCCTCCTGTTTAGTTTTCAGGACAGATATTTTAACATAGAAAAATAAAGGTGTGTCGTGAGATACACCTTTATTCATTATGCATATAGTTGATAAAACATCAATAACACAGAAAATCAATAACTATTTCCGTTCTTTTGAAAGTTCCTCCAATGTTTTTTCCTCGTACCTGCAAATCGCCTCCTTATAATCCTCGGAAATCAATTTCGGTTCTTTGTTTCTGTTAAATCAGTCTGATATATCTTTTTTAAGTTTAGTCACTTCAAAGAAAAAACTATCCGACTGATATGAAAACCTCATAAGAAAAATATTTCAGAGATTTTTAAACAGGCTATCAAAATATATTTGATATAATAAAATTTTAATATACATTTGTGAAGTTAACTATATACTAACCTTTAAAAGCAGATCTTATGAAAAACAAATCACTTTTTTTAGCCCTAGTCATTCTTTGTTTGACTAGCGTAGAGATCTATTCTTCCCGACAAGAATTAAAGTTTGATGCACCTCTTCCGAGCAACACAGAAAACGGAAATGCTCGCAGTGATTACGGACCTCCCGGTGAAGGAGACGGTTGCTGGTATTTCGGAGGTTCCGGATGTGTAAAATTTTCACACAATAATTGTGCAGCTGAAGCACATAATAATTGTGAAGGATTTACAACACAACCAGGACACCCTGAATGAGCAAGACAATTATCTAAATAACTTTTGAAGGGCTCTTAATATTCCTATATTATAATATATATTCTCAGATTTAGAAAAAGGATTATTAATAGCCCTTCTATCATCTATTAACTAATATGAATTATGAAAAATACTTGGAATATCCTATTTGTCCTCTTTCTACTCTTTGAAACAGCATGTAATTCACCATCACAATCCATAAAAAATACAGATTTAGTAGCCGAAGACTCCATTTGTTTTCCTATAGACGAACATACATACTATGCAAGTAAATCCATATTCCAATTTGAAGAAAATGGGCACGAATATCTATCCTTTTTAGATGCAGAGTACTCACAAAAAATTAATATTTATGATATTAAGAATCAAAAATTAATAAAAACCATATTGTTACAAAAAGAAGGTCCAAACGGAATGAATGTACTGAGCGGTTGCCATCCACTGAACCTAAATCATTTCATAATTACCAGTTGGAACGGAACATTTTCACTAGTCAATGACAAAGGAGAAATAGAAAAGAAATTTGACTTTTGGGAAAAAGGAGTGAATTTTCAAGAGTTTGATCACATAAGTTTTTCAAGTTACTCTTATAAACCTGCTATAATAAAAGATTCTATTTTGTATTTCAGCCAATCATTCTTAAAACATCCTCGAAAGAAAAGCGATTGGAACAAAATCCCAATGTTTGCATTCGCTAACCTTAATACAGGTAAGACAGGATGGAGTGAACTTCGCTACCCTTTGATTTTCAACAAAGACGAAGATTTTAAAAATGTCAAATTATATGACCCTGAAATCTGTTATACATATACAGGTAAGGATGTGGTCATTTCATTAGGACAATATGATAGCATTATGGTTTCCTCTGATTTTAAGCATAAAATCTCATACAATGCCAAAAGCCGTTACTTAGCCCATGCATATCCACATTTGCAAGACGGACAAATAGATTTGTTTAAGAATATACAAATACAAGGGAAATTACCACACTATTCTCACTTGATGTATGATAAATACCGAAAAGTATTCTATCGGTTTGCCTTAATGCCGGATGATAATATAAAACCATTCTCCAACAATCCGCATCAAAGTTTCTCCATCATCATTCTAAACAAAGACTATGAAATTATTGGTGAAACAAAATTTCCCGGCAACACCTATACCCATCACTTGTGCTTCGTAGGTAAAAAAGGCCTGTATATTTCAGAGAATAATGAAAACAATCCTCAGTTTGACGAAAACAAACTGGTATTCAGGTGTTTCACACTTCAAGACCGGAAAAAATGAAGAAAAAGAACTACTCAATCATTCTATGTGGAGGACTGTTCCTGGCAAGCTGTATGTCCAATAATGACAAATGCCTTCAAAAACTGTTTGATGAAGTCGGAGTTGAGAAATCACAAATCCACAATGCCACCCACCTTGTTACCATATTGGGTAATGGTTGCAAAGGATGCATACACAAAGCTCTGTCAGAAATACATAACTCGACCGATACCATTTATATAATTGCATGTAAAAGTAAAAAGACTTTCAATTTAATTGCAAATAAAAATATAGATGACTACTCCAATGTATATCTAGACACTAAATCCATATTAGTGGAATTGGATATGGCTAAAAACACACCTAGAGTCTACCTTTTAAATAATGGTAAATATGTGTCGCACTCTTTTTATGGAAATGAATCTCCCAGCAAAGAAGCGAACACCACCATTACATTCAACACAAATGAGATAGATTTAGGCAAAATCAGCCGCACGGAAAAGGCAAGAATCAAATTCACAATATGGAATACAGGGAAGAACATAGTAAGAATCAGTCATATAGATCTTTCATGCGAATGTTTGAATATTGAAAATGAAATTACTGAAATAAATCCGGGAGACAGCACTTGTCTGAATATCATTTTCCATCCCGATGACATAGGAAAGTTTCAAAGAGAAATTTTATTATATGGTAATTTTGACTCATCTCCCAAACTTTTAACCATTACAGGAGAATGCTTTTAATAAAATAATACAATCTCGCTATAAATAACTTTTTAGCTATTTATAGCGAGTATACCATCCATTTCTACCCTTTTGAAAGCTCCTCCAATGTTTTTTCCTCGTACCTGCAAATCGCCTCCTTATAATCCTCGGAAATCAATTTCGGTTCTTTGGTAGCCAGGTCATAACCTACCATCACCGTGCGGCACTCACACTTCACCTCATGGGTATCCGTAGTCACGGCACGCTGCAACAAGGTAAAACTCTTATGCCCCAAATGTACCACAGCCGTTTCTATCACCAGATGATCCGAGAAAAATACCGGCATAAAGAAGTTTGCATTGATATTGGCTACCACAATAGCCAGCTTGCTCCAGTCGGCACTGCCTAATACATCTTTTATATAAGTAGTCTTTGCCAAATCGTACAAAGAAAAGTAAACTGAATTGTTCATATGACCAAACTGGTCCACATCGCTGAATCGTATCTGCACCGGCATAGTATGCCTGAATTTTGGCTCAGCGGAAATTTCTGGTTGGTAAGTTTTAAAATTAGCTATCTTTGCTTACCTTTGTTTTATGAAACCCGAACGACTCCTTCGTGCCATCCTTCCGGATGTGCTTATAGACAACTTTGATATTGTCAATTTCGACAAGAGTGCTGACCGTTTTGATATTTATCTTGATGAAAAAAAAGTTCAGCTAAAAGAAGATAAGACCAACCCGGATATCATATCCTATGGTTTTGGTGAGTACCGTACAATCCAAGACTACCCTATTCGTGGTCGCGCCACTTATCTCCATGTCCGTAAACGTAAATGGCTTGACAAGTCTTCCAATGAAATCTTCAGCTATGACTGGGATTTATCCGAATTTGACGGTACACGGCTCAATTCTGAGTTCGTTTCTTTTTTAAAAGAAGGAGATTGAATCTACTCCTGTGAGCATCTGTGTGCTTGCGGAACGTTATGGCGTAAAAGGACAGACTCTTCGTAAACAATACAAGGAGAAAATCAGTGATTACCGGAACTGGGACCAACTCGAACATGCGCATGACTACCTCCTTTATCCTGAAAACATTGGAGAAAACCTTTCTTTGGATGAAACTTGCCTGAGCAATGGAGATGTTTATACGATTCTGACCAATAAAGCAGCCAAAGGCCGTAAGGGGGCTTTAGTTGCAATGGTTCGTGGAGTGGCCACAGATGCGGTAAGCGGAATCTTGCGCAGGCTTCCGCACCGGAAACGGCTGTCTGTCAAGACTGTCACTACAGATTTATCTTCAGCCATGATGCTGACGGTCAGAAAGGTGTTTCCTGCCGCAAAGCTGATCAATGACCGTTTTCATGTACAGCAGCTCATGTCTGAAGCTGTTGACCGGTTAAGAATACGCTATCGGTGGAAAGTACTTGATGCGGAAAATCAGGCTATCAGGGAGCACCGTCAAAAGAAGAAAGAAGCAAAGAGTAAGGCGGAAAGGGAGAGAATAGGGAAATGGGAGCCTGAAAGAATGGAGAACGGAGAAACCCTGCCACAGATAGTAAGCAGAAGCAAGCATATTATACTGAAACACTGGAGCAAATGGAATGAACAGCAAAAGACCAGGGCTGCCATTCTCTTTGATAAATTCCCCAAGCTTCTGGAAGGATACAGCCTTAGCATGAAACTGACAGACATCTTCAACAAGAAGTCAGGTCCCGATGAAGCAAGGCTAAATCTCGCAAGATGGTACAATGAAGTGGAAAAGTTTGACTATATGGAGTTCAACAAGGTACTTGATACCTTTTCAAACCATAGTACGACCATCATAAATTATTTTGAAGAACGATTGACAAATGCTTCAGCGGAGTCGTTCAATGCTAAAATCAAAGCTTTTCGAAGCCAGTTAAGAGGGGTGGCTGATCTGAAATTCTTCATGTTCAGACTGGCTAGGCTATACGCTTAAAAGAAAGCTTACCAACCAGGAAAATCCGCTGACCCTGAATTTTATATCCTCTGCCATAGTTAAGCTTATTAAAATCGTTCAAATATAACACTTTTCCCAGTAATTGAACCCTAAATGACAGATTATTCTTAATTTTGCTGCGAAATAAATGAATATGTAATTTTAATAACAATATAAACATGGATAAGAAGTATAGCAGGGAGACCTTATGCGTACAGGCAGGCTGGACTCCGAAAAAAGGCGAACCGCGCGTTTTGCCTATTTATCAAAGTACCACATTCAAGTATGACACCAGCGAACAGATGGCGCGTCTGTTCGATCTGGAAGATTCGGGATATTTCTATACACGCTTGCAAAACCCCACCAATGATGCCGTCGCCGCAAAAATCGCAGCATTGGAAGGTGGTGTGGGTGCTATGCTGACCTCGTCCGGCCAGGCTGCCAACTTCTATGCCATTTTCAATATCTGTCAGGCAGGCGACCACTTCGTATGCTCGTCTACCATCTACGGAGGTACATTCAATCTGTTTGGCGTCACGCTGAAAAAACTGGGCATCGAGTGTACCTTCATTGACGCCAATGCATCCGAGGAGGAAATAGACAAGGCTTTCCGCCCGAATACCAAAGCGTTGTTCGGCGAAACCATCTCCAATCCGAGCATCGACGTGCTGGACATCGAAAAGTTCGCACGTATCGCACACAAACACGGTGTGCCTTTGATTGTGGACAACACCTTCGCCACTCCCATCAACTGCCGCCCGTTTGAATGGGGAGCGGATATCGTCACCCATTCCACAACCAAATACATGGACGGTCATGCCACCAGTGTAGGAGGCGCCATTGTGGACAGCGGCAACTTTGACTGGGAAGCCCATGCGGACAAATTCCCCGGTCTGACCCAGCCCGACGAATCTTATCACGGACTGACTTATACCAAAGCGTTCGGCAAAATGGCTTACATGACGAAAGCAACCGCCCAACTGATGCGTGACCTCGGCTCCATCCAGTCTCCGCAAAATGCGTTCCTGCTGAATCTGGGATTGGAAACATTGCACCTGCGCGTGCCCCGTCATTGCGAAAACGCACAGAAAGTGGCCGAATGGCTGGAAGCCAACCCGAAAGTGAAATGGGTGAATTATTGCGGACTGAAAAGCAGCAAATACTATGATCTGGCACAGAAATACATGCCAAACGGCTCGTGCGGTGTCATCGCTTTCGGCTTGAACGGAACCCGTGAGGAAGCGATAGAATTTATGGACAGGCTGAAATTCATCTGCATCGTAACCCATGTGGCCGACGCACGTACCTGCGTACTGCATCCCGCCAGCCATACTCACCGCCAGCTCACCGACGAGCAGTTGCGCGAAGCGGGAGTCGCTCCGGACCTGATCCGTTTGTCGGTAGGTATTGAGAATGTAAGCGACATCATTGCCGATATTGAACAAGCTTTACAATAAGGCGAAGCGGATGAAAAGAATCATTATCATTGGCGCCACTTCCGGCATCGGACTGGAAGTGGCGCGATGCTATCTGAAAGCCGGCTGGCAGGTAGGCGTGGCAGGACGTAGAGAGGAAGAACTGGAAAAGCTCCGGCAGTCCGCTCCCGGACAGGTATGTACCCAGCGGATAGATGTCACCCGCGAGGATGCCCCTGCCTTATTGGAGCAACTGATTATGAAAACCGGCGGCATGGATGTGTTCCTGCTCAGTTCGGGCATAGGCAAACAAAATCTTTCACTCTACCCCGATATAGAATTACAGACCGCAGCCACCAATGTTTCGGGATTCATACGAATGGTCAATGCCGCCTATCACTATTTCGAACAGCAAGGCAAAGGACATATAGCGGTGATCAGTTCCATAGCAGGCACCAAGGGACTGGGATCCGCCCCTGCCTATTCAGCGACCAAACGGTTTCAAAACACCTATCTGGATGCTTTGGACCAATTGGCGCACATGAACAAGCTACACATTTCCTTCACCGACATCCGTCCCGGATTTGTCGCCACCCCTCTGTTGAAAGATGACAAATACCCGCTGCTGATGCATGCTCCCTACGTGGCATCACAAATTGTAAGAGCCATCTCCCGAAGGAAAAGAGTAGCTGTCATAGACCGGCGTTATCAGATGCTGGTGTTTTTCTGGAAACTGATTCCCGGATGGCTATGGGTGAGGCTGCCCGTGCGGAACCAATAATCCTCCAACCCATATCATTTCATAAGAAAGCCTCTTGTTCTCATCCTGAACTTGTGAAAGATTTGTAAACAAGGCAAGGGTTTCTTCGTTCCCCCCTGGAATTACCTGAATGAAAGGAATCGGTCAAGGGAACCGGCACAGCCTGTGCTCATGCTGATGAAAGATCAAACAGGCTATTGAATGATGCTTTCTTTGTAAAGCGGAACCACTTTACAAACATAGAAACTTAAAAAAATTCTTTTCCCTTTGTAACAACTTTCCCGCTTCCCCCGTCTATCTGATTGAAAGTGCTTTCAAAAACAAATTCAGTTATGAACAAAAACAAAATAAAACCATGAAAAAGTTTGTATTTACTCTATTGCTAGTCTTAGGATGTCAGATTAGTCTTGCACAAAATTCAGCAGCACTCTTTGATGAGTTCCGCCGGGAAAAAAATGCTGAATATGTCAGTGCATCCCCTTTCCTCATGTTTATAGGAAAAATGTTTTATCCTTATAATGATGAGGGCAAAGAAATAGCAAGCAAAATACGCTCCGCCAAAATACTAGATCTGGATGAGTGCTCACCGGACGTAAAGCAACGCTTTTCACGACAATTCGAGGCATTGTCCAACAACGGCTACGAAACGCTGATGCAAATGAATGAAGATGGAGAACGCATACACATACAAATGAGAATGAAAAAGGAGGTCATCCGGGAATTGCTCATCGCTATCATAGAGGATGATGAATGCTCACTGATACAAGTAAACGGAAAAATACGCAAACAAGATATTGCCCAACTTATAAACGATCAGACAACAAATAAGAAGAAGCATGGACGCCGCTGAGTTTAAACAACAATTCCTGCCTTACCACCGCAAACTCTACCGGACAGCCTTCCGGCTGACAGAAAACCCTCAGGAGGCGGAAGATATGGTGCAGGAGGCGTATCTGAAATTGTGGAACAAGCGCGATGAGCTGGCGGGCGTGCTGAACACCGAAGCCTACTGCGTCACCCTTGTCAAGAACCTGTGCTACGACGCCCTCCGCAGGAGCCGGCCCGATGAAGACGGACATGCACCCGAAGAGCTGAACCTCCCTACGGACACCAACATAGCGCGGGAAGTGGAACAACGGGATGAGGTGAACCAGGTACGCCGGCTCATCGGCAGACTGCCAGAGCAACAAAAGCGGGTGATTCTGCTCCGTGATGTCAATGACTGCTCCTTTGAGGAGATAGAGCAAGCCACAGGACTGAATGCCATCAACATACGTGTGTTGCTGAGCCGCGCCCGCAAAAAGATACGTGAACAATATAATGCAATAATGAACTATGAAAGTAAATGAAATAGAAAGACTATTGGCCCGGTATTACGATGGAGAAACCAGCGAAACCGAAGAAAAGGAACTGAAACGCTTTTTTACCGAAGAGGACATTCCGGCTCATTTACTTGCCGAGAAGGAAATCTTCATGCAACTGGCAGCACAGCCCGCTCCCGAAATACCGGAAGGACTGGAAAGCAGGCTGAGCCGCAAGATAGACCAATGGGACACAGGCGAAAGACGCACGCTGAAAATAAAAAAACATACACGGACCCTCCGCTTGCAATGGATAGGGAGCATAGCCGCCAGCCTGCTCATCCTGCTCTCCGTAGGACTGTACCTATACAAGCCCTATCCGGCACCGCAAGATACCTGCGCCACCCCCGAAGAAGCATACGTACAGGCCCAGAAGGCACTTATCATGCTTTCCAGCAGCCTGAATAAAGGAATAGAAAAAGTGGAATCGGTGCAGGAAGCCACCGGAAAAATTCAAGAGAACGTAAACGAACAATTAAACCGATTAAATAACATAAAACAATGAAACGTACATATATCATTACCTTATTGCTCTCTCTGTGCTCACTGTTCACCTACGCACAGGACAGTTTTTTCGACAAGTTCGCTGATATGG
The DNA here is from genome assembly GCF_000012825.1 of Phocaeicola vulgatus ATCC 8482. Taxonomy (GTDB): domain Bacteria; phylum Bacteroidota; class Bacteroidia; order Bacteroidales; family Bacteroidaceae; genus Phocaeicola; species Phocaeicola vulgatus. The sequence goes on from NC_009614.1 coordinate 1,081,871, forward strand.
ACGGGGTAACCTCTGTCTATATCTCAAAAGCCATGCTCAGCCTGATGCCCGACATGAAAACGGAAGGGGTAAATATAGGCGAAGTAGCCTCCAAACTGGATAACATCCAGATTCTAAGTTGTGAAAAACCCGACATTATCGCCAAGCTGAAAAAAGAGACAGCTTTCATCAGTCCCAAGAACGGCTACGAGGAACTGATGCGCATAAACGATGAAGGCGAAAAGACCATCATTTATCTGAAACGGAACAAAAACAAAGAAAAGGAATTTGTATTGATGAGTCAGGAAAAAAATGAATTTACCATCATCGCCATCACAGGAAATCTGACCCTGCAAGAGATACAAGGCATCATCAACAAGGAGTAACTCCACACATCCCCCACCCTAAGGCCTTTTCTCCCGCCTGCTAAGGTCTGAAGAAAGGATATATACTATCTCCATAGCACTATGGAGTTATCTCCAAAGCTTGCGGAGTTAACTCCAAAGGCTATGGAGATAACTCCGCAGGCTTTGGAGATAGTAACCGGACGGTCGGAAAGGCTTAACAATAGGGCTGCGAATGCTTACGTTATCTCCGGAAAATGGTTATCCGCCCGCAGAAGCCCCACCAATGAAGGAACTTATTTCTTTATCCGTTTTTGGGTAGGCAAAGTAAACTCATGCGCTTCGGTCACCGCCCCGTTGCTCTCTGTTGCAAAAACACGGAATTGCGCCTGGCCTGTTTTCAACTTCCTGCCTCCACGAATGGTGGCCGTGTACCTTATCTGATTCCCGACAGGCATATAGGCAATCTGAGCCGAAGGTGAAATCAAAATATGTTTCATGCCGCTCATTTCCTCTATTACCGGAGTAACATTGTAAGCGGGCACATCACCATCATTCACCACATCGAACACCAGTTTGCTGTCTTCTTCCGCATCAATAACATGGTTACGGTTATCATCGATAAAACGCAGGTTGATAATCCTCAATCCCGATGAAGGCTCATAAGAGGAAGTGTGCTCATACTGCGAAGAAGAAGGATAAGTCTTTACGTAATACTCCTCCACCTGATAAGTTTCCTCCCGAGGTGTAGTTATGGCATTTCCCACAGCAGCCCCCGTTACAGTTCCCAGCAGGGCGCCGAATTGCGAACCGTTGTATCCGCCGGCCCTGTCACCCACAATAGCGCCTAATACTCCGCCGATGGCCGCACCGGCTTGTACTGCCGCCGGATTGCCTTGCATTCCGGATGGTGAGCAAGCCGAAAGCAAAGCGGTCGGAATGCATAAAATGAATATCATTTTTCTCATACCCCAAGTAGTTTATAATCTTTATCAGACAGACAAATATACTTTTTCCTATTGACAATGGGTTCATCGGCTATGTTAAAATTTCATTTCCTGTCATGCATCCTCATCGGTCTAACCGCCATCATTCCGGATGGAAGGCTCTTCTTCCTAAAATGAAAAGATAAGTCTAAATAACACAAGAAACAGAAGGAGACGTTTTTTTTTCTATATATTTGCCGGAAAACAAATGAAAAGTTCTTCGCCATACCCTTGCATCGCCGCAGAAGGCTTCCCCCTCTCCGCTGCAAAACCGCGCCCGGTATGGCAAGGAAATATTTATAACCTATCATTATGGAATTGAAAGCAAAATACGAACAGCGCATTGAACAGGCTGAGGCAGAACTCCGCCAGATAAAAAATAAGATTCTCCGCATCAGCACGCTGAGGGTCTTGTTATTTGCAGCAGGGATTATAGGAACAATCTACTTCTATCAGGCAGGGACACCCACTATATGTCTAACCATAGCGGTCACTTTCGTTCCTTTTCTGGCATTGGTGAAGTATCACAACCGGTTGTTTTTCCGCAAAGACTGGCTGGAAACCTGCATACGGGTGAATAGTGACGAGCTTTCCGCACTGGCGGACAACTATGAGCCTTTTGAGGACGGAAAGGAATTCACAAACCCGGCCCACAGGTATTCTTTTGACCTGGACTTGTTCGGAAGGCACTCCTTGTTCCAGGCCTTGAACCGTACCTGCACTTCATTCGGAAAGGAAAAACTGGCAGAATGGTTGCAAAATCATCTGGAGATAAAGGAAGAGATAATCCAACGGCAGGAGGCGACAAAGGAACTGGCTGCTTATTCCGATTTCCGGGAAACATTCCGGATCACCGGCCTGCTCTACAAAGGGGCGACAAGCGACCGCGAAGAAATTAAAGAGTGGACGGAAGCACCTGCCTATTTCAGCAAGAAATGGTGGAGCCGCCCGTTATTGGGAATCGTTCCCGGAGTCAACATCGTACTGGCTATGCTGGGAGTGGCGGGGGTCATTCCGATGACATGGTTCGGACTGGCCTTCGGACTGTTCGTGATAGGTAGTTTCGGACTGATAAAGCCTGTCAGCAACCTGCAAAGAGTGTATGACAAGAAATTACGTATCCTGTCTATCTACGCCGAACTGATCAGCCTGATAGAAAACCGGGAAATGAACGCTCCGCTACTCAGACACCTGAAAGCTGAATTCGGCATGAACGGGAAATCCACCACCCATATCTTGAAAGAGCTTTCACGGGAACTGGACAAACTGGACTTGCGCAACAACCAACTGCTATATGTCTTGCTGGAAGGTTCCATGTTCTGGCAACTCCGGCAGGTAATGCGCATTGAGCAATGGAGGCACAAATATGGAAAATATCTGCTCCACTGGCTGGACGTATTGGGTGACATTGATGCTCTTTGTTCTCTGGCGACATTTGCCGGCAACCATCCCGCATACACCTATCCGACCATTGCCGGCAAGCCTTTTGTATTCCTTGCAAAGGATATGGGACATCCCCTGATGCCTGCACGGCAATGTGTGACCAATGATGCCGATATCCCCTCAAGACCGTTCTTTGTCATCATCACAGGAGCCAACATGGCAGGAAAAAGTACTTATCTGCGTACAATCGGAGTGAATTATGTATTGGCATGTACCGGCTGCCCCGTATGCTGTTCCTCCCTTGAAATATATCCTGCCAAACTAGTGACAAGCTTGCGGACTTCCGATTCGTTGACAGACAACGAATCTTACTTCTTTGCCGAACTAAAACGATTGAAACAAATTATAGACCGCCTGAATAAGGGAGAGGAGTTGTTCATCATTCTGGATGAGATTTTAAAAGGAACCAACTCGATGGACAAGCAGAAAGGCTCATTCGCCCTGGTACGCCAACTGATGGAACTGAAGACGAATGGCATCATTGCCACACACGACCTGCTATTAGGGAAACTAATAGAATATTTCCCCAAAGAGATACGGAATTATTGCTTTGAAGCTGATATTACCAACGATGAACTGACTTTTTCATACAAACTCCGTGAAGGTATCGCACAAAATATGAATGCCTGCTTCCTGATGAAAAAGATGGGGCTAATCATCAACGACTAACCCCACCCGACAATTTATCACATTAACGTCTTAAGCAAATAAAGCAGACCTTCACAGGCACACCTTATTTCATAACATAAAGAGTCATAGAAAATCAAAATTCACTTGTTTCCAAGCAATGTACAAACGCACTTGCATCATCTCCCGTGAAATAAAACACAGAAGATGCAGGTTCGTATGTATAGGGGATGAAACGGAACAGCTGGGCCGCAACGAATTTCTTGTCCTGAGAAATCATATAGTCCATACGTACGTTTCCGTTTGTCTTTACTTTCACGTCATTCCTGGTTTCAAAACCTTTTTTCTCCAACGCGTCCGTCAAAGCCTGTAAATCGCATACATCAAAGAAGCAGGTCCCTTCTTTAGCTACGCTGCCGGTAGGTGCATACACCCATTCCTTGCCTCGCCAGAAAAAGCGGAATACGGCCCACAGAAACAAAATGGTTCCACCGGCCATAAGCACCATGCTCATGGTGGATGAGGAATCCCCCATCTTTAAAGAGGTTGCAAATGCACCCGCACCTATCACACAAAGGATAGCGGATATGATAATAGAAGAAACACTAGTACGTTTTACGACATCAGGGTGTGTTGTTGAAAACAAGGTTGCTTCAGTAGAAACTGTATTACTCATAATAATTTAAATTTTATTCTTTACTAATTAAAAATACAATAATTCATACCAAGGTCACATCTCGCCAATCACCCGGCAAGACAGAACCATGAAAAACAAATTGGTAAAAGAATAAAAGCTAAATAAGAATGCGCCTCATACCAAAGATATAGTGCTCGCAAGCACTATCCCAGGGAAGGGAATGGGAAGAGGCATACACATGGGTATGACAGCTTGCAAGACTGGCCATCCGGGCGGCCATCTTACGCAACAAAATTTTGATAAATTGGGTAGTTTCTATGGAGGAAAAACGGTACATGCGCTCTGCAGAGGCACTGACACGATGTGCTAAAGTATGAGCGTCCCCAAACTCCATATCTGCTATTCCCTTATTGCTATCCAAGGGAATGACACGATCTTCATTGATGGAGTGCTGCGGAGTAGTATCCGTATGCTGTACAGTACATACCGTCATTGATGCAGCTGGAACTGCATCTACATATTCTGTTCCGGCAAAAGCCAAGGCAAACAGAAAAAATAATATGACTGTAACAAATCCTTTCATTGCTTACTGTTTGGTTTACAAAGATAACATAAATAGCGTTTTAGATTTCATTTCATACAATAATTAACACATATCAAAGGTATTTTGTTTTAAGGGAGCTATGAAGGATTATCCAAAATTATGAAGGATCGGTTCTCAATTCCTTCATGGTTTCTTCCTGAAAAGCAACAGGTTACCTATCTATGACGGTTTTGAAGGAATTATTCGATGTTTCTAATTCCGACTTTAAATTAAAAGCTGTTCTTGCTCTGCATGCCTCGTCCGTATCAAAACTTTTGTAAACAGAACAAGTAATATGCATGTGGACAGAAGCCTCACAGCTTGTTTTCTCATTACTGCCGGTCAGGGCATAAAATAAAAAAAGCCACAGCTTTTATAGCTATGGCTTTTATATATATGATGATTACAGATTATTCAGCTTTAGGGGCTTCCTCTGTAGTTTCAGCTGCCGGTGCTGCAGGAGCTTCTGTAGCGGCTGCACTCTTCTTAGAACGACGAGTACGAGTTGCTTTCTTAGCAGTTGCAGTCTTAGCCATGTTTTCATCGTAATCTACCAATTCGATAAAGCACATTTCAGCATTATCACCCAAACGATGACCTGTTTTGATGATACGAGTATAACCACCCGGACGATCTGCTACTTTTACAGAGATTTCTTTGAACAACTCCGTTACAGCAAACTTATCTTGCAAGTTGCTAAATACAACACGACGTGAATTAGTTGTGTCGTCTTTAGATTTTGTAATTAAAGGCTCAACGAATTTCTTCAAAGCTTTAGCCTTTGCAACAGTCGTAGTGATTCTTTTGTGCTTGATCAAAGAACAAGCCATGTTAGATAACATAGCACTTCTATGAGAAGCAGTACGACCTAAATGATTGAATTTCTTATTATGTCTCATTTTTTATTCTTTATCTAATTTATATTTAGAGATATCGGTTCCAAACGACAGATTCAGACCCTCGAGCAAATCATCAAGCTCCGTGAGCGATTTCTTACCGAAGTTTCTGAACTTCAACAGATCTGTCTTGTTGAACTGTACCAAGTCACCCAATGTTTCCACATCGGCAGCTTTCAAGCAGTTCAAGGCACGAACTGAGAGGTCCATATCAACAAGCTTAGTCTTAAGCAGCTGGCGCATGTGCAATACTTCTTCATCAAATTCTTCATTGCCGTCCACATCGGATGTTTCAAGAGTAATCTTTTCATCAGAGAACAACATGAAATGATAAATCAATATTTTAGCGGCTTCTTTCAAAGCTTCCTTCGGGTGAATGGAACCATCGGTAGTAATTTCCAATACCAGCTTTTCGTAGTCAGTCTTCTGTTCAACACGGAAGTTTTCCACCTGATATTTTACATTACGTATCGGTGTGTAAATAGAATCGATAGGAATTACATTAACATCGGTACAATATTCGCGGTTTTCGTCGGCCGGAACATACCCTCTACCTTTATTAATGGTAATGTCCATCTGCATTGTTGCTTTTGAATCTAAATGGCAAATAACCAATTCAGGATTTAACACTTCAAATCCAGTCAAATACTTACTTATATCACCTGCCTTAAATTCACTAGAATTCTCAACGGTAATGCTTACCTTTTCATTTTCGAACTCTTCTACTACTTGCTTAAATCTGACTTGCTTCAGATTTAAGATAATGTTGGTCACGTCTTCTTTAACACCGGGTACAGATGCGAACTCATGTTCTACACCTTCGATCTTAATCGTGTTGATTGCAAATCCTTCCAATGAAGAAAGAAGAATACGGCGTAAAGCATTACCTACGGTAATACCGAAACCGGGTTCGAGTGGACGGAACTCAAATTTTCCAAATCTGGAGTCCGCTTCCAACATTAATACTTTATCAGGTTTTTGAAATGCTAATATCGCCATGAAATTAATTATTATTTAGAGTACAATTCAACGATCAAGTGTTCTTTAATGTTTTCAGGAATGTCTGCTCTTTCAGGTATATGTAACAACTTACCTACCTTAGAACTTTCATCCCACTCCAACCAAGGATATTTGCTGTGATTGAATCCTGCAAGTGAATTAGCAATCACTTCCAAAGATTTAGATCTTTCGCGTACACCCACAATCTGACCGGGTTTTACAGAGAATGAAGGAATATTAACTACCTTTCCATCTACTGTAATGTGCTTGTGACTTACTAACTGACGGGCAGCAGCACGAGTCGGAGCAATACCCAAACGGAACACCACGTTGTCAAGACGAGCCTCTAAACTCTGCAACAAGATTTCACCGGTAATACCGTTAGCACTTGCAGCCTTTTCAAACAGGTTACGGAATTGTTTTTCCAATACACCGTAAGTATATTTAGCTTTTTGTTTTTCTGCCAACATGACACCATACTCAGAAGTCTTTCTTCTTCTGTTGTTACCATGTTGTCCGGGAGGATAATTCTTCTTAGATAAAACTTTATCTGCTCCAAAGATTCCTTCACCGAATTTACGGGCAATTCTTGATTTTGGTCCAGTATATCTAGCCATTTCTTTTTCTAATTTAATTGTTACTAATGAACTTAATTTGTTGCAGCCGCGATTACAGAAAGGAAGTGCAATCCATTATTAACAAAATCAAGTTACATATAAAAATAGGTTATCTATTAAACTCTTCTTCTTTTCGGAGGACGACAACCGTTGTGCGGAAGCGGAGTTACATCAATAATTTCAGTAACCTCGATACCAGCTCCGTGAACAGTTCTGATAGCAGACTCACGTCCGTTTCCAGGACCCTTTACATAAGCTTTCACCTTTCTCAGGCCAAGATCAAACGCTACCTTAGCGCAATCTTGTGCAGCCATCTGTGCTGCATAAGGAGTGTTCTTCTTAGAACCTCTAAATCCCATCTTACCTGCAGAAGACCATGAGATAATCTGACCTTCACTATTTGCCAGAGATACAATGATGTTGTTGAATGAAGAATGAACATGCAACTGTCCATTAGCGTCAACCTTCACATTTCTCTTCTTAGCTGCGACTGTTTTTTTTGCCATATCAACAATTATTATTTAGTAGCTTTTTTCTTATTTGCAACTGTTTTCTTTCTTCCCTTACGTGTACGAGCGTTGTTCTTAGTGCTCTGGCCACGAACCGGCAGACCAATACGGTGACGTACACCACGATAGCAACCAATATCCATTAATCGCTTAATGTTTAATTGCACTTCTGAACGAAGATCACCTTCTACTTTGTATTCAGCACCAATGATTTCACGAATTTTAGCAGCCTGGTCATCTGTCCAGTCTTTTACTTTCACATCTCTGTCAACACCAGCCTTATCCAAGATTTTTGCTGAACTACTGCGTCCAATACCATATACATAGGTTAACGCAATCTCGCCTCTCTTATTCTGAGGCAAATCTACACCAACTATTCTTATAGCCATATACTAAATTATTTTTTTTGCAAAAATAATAAATTATCCTTGACGTTGTTTATACTTAGGATTTTTCTTGTTAATAACATACAAACGGCCATTTCGTCTAACGATTTTGCATTCCGGCGTACGTTTCTTTAATGATGCTCTTACTTTCATATCTTATTTCTTTTTTATTTATATCTAAAAACGATTCTTCCTTTAGATAAGTCATAAGGAGACATCTCTACTCTGACCTTATCCCCGGGTAATATTTTAATGTAATGCATTCTCATCTTGCCAGAGATATGAGCAGTAATCTCATGCCCGTTTTCTAGCTCAACACGAAACATTGCATTAGACAATGCTTCAACTATAACTCCATCTTGTTCTATTGCGGATTGCTTTGCCATATTAAATTGCTTTATCTCCTAATACTTGTTCGACATATTCAAATGAGGACAAAATATCTGCCTTCCCAACTCCTATTGCAACTGTATGCTCAAAGTGAGCGGCACATTTCCTATCGCGTGTACGCACTGTCCATCCATCTCTTTCCATTACTATCTGGCGGGAACCCAATGTTATCATCGGTTCGATGGCAATGCACATACCCTTTTTCAACTGAGTGCCGTATCCTCTTTTTCCATAATTGGGTACCTGCGGATCTTCATGCATATCTTTTCCAATACCATGACCTACGAATTCTCTTACCACACCATAGGAATTAGCCTCGCAATGTTGCTGGACAGCAAAACCTATATCACCCAAACGCTTTCCATGAATGGCATTCTCTATACCTAAATATAAAGCTTCTTTTGTTGTCTTCAAAAGTTTCAAGACCTCAGGATCAACTTCTCCTACACAGAAGGTATAAGCTGAATCCCCACAAAACCCATTCATATAAGTACCACAATCAACAGAAACAATATCACCTTCTTTCAAAGGGATATCATTGGGAATACCGTGTACAACCTGATCATTTACCGAAGTACACAAGGTACTGGGAAACGGATCACCATACTGATTGGGAAAACCTTTAAAAGTAGGAACAGCTCCATTATCTCTAATAAACTCTTCAGCCACCTTGTCAAGTTCCTTAGTTGTCACACCGGGTTTTATCAATTTAGCAACTTCAGCCAGAGTCCTACCTACAAGTAGGTTACTCTGACGAAGCAGCTCTATCTCATCATCTGTCTTAAGAAATATCATCTCAGACTAATTAATATGCAGCAACATTACCAGCACGCCCCTTGATTCTTCCGGAATTTAACAATCCGTCGTAATGGCGCATCAGCAAATGACTTTCTACCTGTTGGAGTGTATCCAATACAACACCTACAAGAATCAATAAGGATGTACCACCGAAGAACTGGGCGAACTCAGCTTTTACTCCAAAAATACCGGCAAATGCAGGCATGATGGCTACAAGAGCCAAGAATATAGAACCCGGCAGAGTAATACGAGACATGATCGCATCTATATACTCAGCTGTATTCTTACCTGGTTTTATTCCCGGAATAAAACCATTATTTCTCTTCATATCTTCTGCCATCTGGTTAGGATTAATTGTTATTGCAGTATAGAAGTATGTAAACACAATAATCAATATTGCAAAAACAAAATTATACCAGAAGCTAGTATGATCTACAAATGCACGTACAATACCACTTGCTGTTGCAGCATTTGAGAAACCTACCAATGTAATAGGGATAAACATGATTGCCTGGGCAAAGATGATAGGCATTACATTCGCAGCATTCACCTTTAAAGGAATATATTGTCTTGCACCACCATATTGTTTGTTTCCTACAATACGTTTCGCATACTGTACGGGAACTTTGCGGACGCCTTGAACCAGCAAAATTGCTGCTGCAATAACGAACAACAAAAATACTATTTCCAACAAAAACATGATGATACCACCTGCACCCGGAGAAGCCAGACGAGAAACAAACTCCTGGAATAAAGATTGTGGCAGACGGGCAATAATACCAATCAAAATGATGAATGATATACCATTACCTATCCCCTTATCTGTTATTCTTTCTCCAAGCCACAGAATAAACATACTTCCAGCTGCCAAAATGATGGTAGAAGTAATTATAAAGAATGTCCAATCTAATGAAGCATTAAGTGATGGTCCGGCTTGCATCTTAAGGTTAAGCAAGTATGAGGGAGCTTGGAAAACCAAAATTGCAATTGTCAATATACGAGTATACTGATTGATTTTTCTTCTACCACTTTCACCTTCACGCTGGATTTTCTGAAAGTAGGGAACAGCAATCGCCAAAAGCTGAATTACAATTGATGCCGAGATATATGGCATGATTCCCAATGCAAAAATAGATGCATTGGAAAACGCTCCTCCAGAGAACATGTTTAACAAGGCTAACAAACCTTCACTCGTTTGTTTATGCAACTGAGTTAACATAGCAGGGTTAATACCTGGCAGAACCACGTAAGAACCAAACCTGTAAATTGCAACAAATAATATAGTAATGAGGATCCTTTGTCTCAGATCCTCAATTTTCCATATATTCTTTAATGTTTCAATAGATTTTCTCATTGAATCAGAGTTTTACTGCATTACCACCAACAGCTTCGATTGCAGCTACCGCACTCTTTGAAAAAGCATTAGCTTCCACATCAAGCTTAGTAGTCAAACTACCGTTACCTAGTACTTTTACCAATTGATTAGAAGAAATGAAACCAGCTTCAATAAAGTCATTCATACCTACCTTAGTCAGATTCTTAGCTTCAGCCAATTTCTGAATAGTTTCAAGGTTAATAGCTTTATATTCTACACGGTTAATATTCTTAAAACCAAACTTCGGAACACGACGTTGAAGAGGCATCTGTCCACCTTCAAAACCAATCTTCTTTGAATAACCTGATCTTGATTTAGCACCTTTATGACCTCTTGTAGAAGTACCACCCAAACCAGATCCCGGGCCACGGCCAATTCTTTTTCTAGTCTTTGTAGATCCTTCTGCAGGTTTTAAATTACTTAAATTCATATCGTAATTAGTTTTTTTATTAACAATGAATTACTTAACGATGGCAACCAGGTGTTTTACCTTTTCAACCATTCCCAGAATAGAAGGAGTTGCTTCGTGCTCAACCACACGATTCATCTTGCGAAGTCCCAGCGCATCGAGTACTCTCTTTTGATCAGCAGGAGCACCAATTCTACTTTTTACTTGTTTAATCTTAATAGTTGACATAATTCCTCCTTATCCTCTAAATACTTTTTCCATACTTACGCCTCTGTTCTGAGCAACCATACGGGCATCTCTCATCTCGCCCAAAGCTAAAATAGTAGCTTTTACCAAGTTGTGCGGATTAGAAGAACCTTTTGACTTAGCCAAAACGTCTGTAACACCCACACTTTCCAAAACAGCACGCATCGCACCACCTGCTACCACACCAGTACCGGTAGAAGCCGGCTTGATGAATACTTCAGCACCACCAAATTTAGCCGACTGTTCATGAGGAACTGTACCTTTCAATACAGGAACACGAGTCAAGTTCTTTTTAGCTGCTTCAACACCTTTAGCAATAGCAGCTGTTACTTCACCTGCTTTACCAAGGCCCCAACCAATAATACCGTCTTCGTTTCCAACAACGACAATTGCAGAGAAGCTGAATGTTCTACCACCCTTTGTTACCTTTGTAACACGGTTGATAGCAACCAATCTGTCTTTTAACTCTATATCGTTAGTTATCTTAACTCTATTATTAACTGCCATAATTGATTAAAATTTAAGTCCACCGTTACGAGCAGCGTCAGCTACTTCTTTTATTCTCCCATGATACAAGTAACCATTACGGTCGAATACGACAGTCGTAATACCAGCTTCCTGAGCCTTCTTGGCAATCAGTTCACCAACTTTAGCAGCCTGTTCTTTCTTAGGCATAGCTTCCATTCCCAAAGATGAAGCTGCAGCCAAAGTTCTACCAGACAAGTCATCGATAACTTGAACGTAAATCTGCTTGTTACTTCTAAACACACTCATACGCGGACGTTCAGTAGTACCTGAAATCTTATTGCGTACTCTATATTTGATCTTGATTCGTCTTTCTAATTTTGTTGTCATGATAATACAATTTTATGTAAATTATTTAGCACCGGCTGACTTACCAGACTTTCTACGAATTTCTTCGCCAACAAACTTAATACCTTTACCTTTATAAGGTTCCGGCTTACGGAAAGAACGTATTTTTGAACAAACCTGACCCAGCAGTTGTTTGTCACAAGATTCCAATATAATAAGAGGGTTCTTATTTCTTTCTGACTTAGTTTCTACCTTGATTTCAGGAGGTAACTGCATAAAGATATTATGAGTATAACCTAAAGCGAAATCAATAATATTACCATTGTTTGAAGCACGGTAACCTACACCGACAAGTTCCAGTTCTTTCTTATAACCTTCAGAAACACCAATAACCATGTTGTTAACCAAAGAACGATACAAGCCATGAAAAGCATGTCTTTGTTTTACGTTATCCAACATCGCGTTTTCGTTTTCTGTCAACATCACATGTCCATCTTCAATTGCAACATTGATAGAAGGATCAACAAATTGGCTAAGTTCGCCTTTAGGACCTTTTACAGTAACTACATTATCCTTCAGAGTAACTGTTACTCCAGTGGGAATACTAATGGGTAATTTTCCTATTCTTGACATTGCTTATCCTCCTATTAATATACGTAACAAAGAACTTCACCACCGATTTTCAGTTCAGCAGCTTCTTTGTTAGTCATTACACCTTTGGAAGTAGATATTATAGCAATACCTAAACCATTAATAACTCTCGGCATGTCTTTGTAACCCGTATACTTACGTAAACCCGGAGTAGAAACTCTAATAAGCTTCTTAATAGCATTTACTTTGTTTACTGAGTCGTACTTCAAAGCCACTTTGATAGTTCCTTGAGGACCATCTTCTACAAACTTGTAGTTCAGAATGTAGCCTTTGTCGAAAAGGATCTTAGTGATTTCCTTTTTCAAATTTGAGGCAGGCACTTCTACTACTCTGTGCTTTGCACTAATTGCATTTCTCAATCTGGTGAGATAATCTGCGATTGGATCTGTCATATAATAATAAATTAAATTAATCAGGACTACCCTGACAATATTTAAAAATAAAAAGAATTACCAGCTTGCTTTCTTTACGCCCGGAATCAAACCATTAGAAGCCATTTCGCGGAACTGAATTCTTGAAATTCCGAACTGACGAATATAGCCTTTAGGACGACCGGTCAATTTACAACGGTTGTGCAAACGAATAGGATTAGCATTCTTAGGAATAGCCTGTAATTTCTGAGCAGCTTCAAAAGCTTCAGCAGGATCACCTGAGTTGACAATCTTTTTCAACGCAGCACGTTTTTCAGCATATTTGGCTACAAGTTTGGCTCTTTTTACTTCACGAGCCTTCATTGATTCTTTTGCCATAATATATTAATCTTTTTTTGAGTTTTTAAACGGTAAACCAAATTCCTTCAACAAAGCATAACCTTCTTCATCTGTCGGAGCAGAAGTTACAAAGGTAATATTCATTCCGAGAATTTTAGTAATACTATCGATATTTATTTCAGGGAAAATGATTTGTTCCTGAATACCCAATGTATAATTACCTCTTCCATCGAACTTGCTTTCGATACCTTTGAAGTCACGAATACGTGGCAAAGCAACACGAACAAGTTTTTCAAGGAACTCATACATTCTTTCACGACGCAAAGTCACCATTACGCCAATCGGCATTTTCTTACGTAACTTAAAGTTAGCGATATCTTTACGTGAAACTGTTGCAACAGCTTTCTGACCAGTAATTGCTGTTAACTCATTAATAGCAACTTCAATAATCTTCTTATCAGCAACAGCCATACCCAATCCTTGATTGATAACAATCTTCTTAAGTACGGGGATCTGCATTGTTGAAGAATATTGGAACTGATTCTTCAATGCAGGCGCAATGCGCTCTGCATATTCTTTCTTAAGGCTAGCAGTATTACTCATTATTTAATCTCCTCTCCTGATTTTTTAGCATAACGAACAAATGTTCTACCATCAGAACTTTCTCTTCTTCCCACACGTGTTGGCTTGCCTGTTTTAGGATCAACCAAATTCAAGTTTGAGATATGTATAGCAGCTTCCTGCTTTACGATACCACCCTGAGGGTTCTTTGCATTAGGTTTGGTACTTTTTGATACCATATTGATACCTTCTACAAGTGCACGTCCTTCTTTAACAAGAACTTTCAGCACACGGCCAGTTTTACCTTTATCTTCACCAGAGTTTACGTAAACTGTATCGCCTTTTTTTATATGTAATTTACTCATTACTTAAATCTTTTACAAAATTAAAGTACTTCAGGTGCAAGTGATACCACTTTCATGTTTGCAGCACGCAACTCTCTTGCAACAGGGCCAAAAATACGACTTCCTCTAATTTCACCTGCATTATTCAACAATACGCAAGCATTATCATCAAAACGAATATAAGAACCATCAGCACGACGGATTTCTTTCTTAGTACGTACAATTAAAGCCTTTGATACTGCACCTTTTTTAACATCACTAGAGGGGATTACACTCTTGATAGAAACTACAATGACATCCCCTACAGAAGCGTAACGTCTCTTCGTACCGCCTAATACGCGGATACAAAGAGCTTCTTTAGCGCCACTGTTGTCACACACTGTAAGTCTGGATTCTACTTGTATCATAATTACTTAGCTCTTTCAATTATTTCAACCAATCTCCATCTCTTAGTTTTGCTCAAAGGACGAGTTTCCATGATGTGTACTGTATCACCTACATTACATTCATTCTTTTCATCATGAGCATGGTATTTTTTCGTTTTAGAAACGAACTTACCATAAATAGGGTGTTTTTCTTTAAACTTAGCAGCAACAGTAATGGTCTTATCCATCTTATTGCTTACTACAACACCTGTTCTTTCTTTTCTTAAATTTCTAGCTTCCATGAGGACCATTATTATTTGTTAAGTTCTCTCTGATGCAATTCTGCCTTCATACGCGCAATCGTTCTGCGTAACTTTTTAATCTGTGCAGGATTATCCAGCGGAGAGATAGAATGATTTAAAACCATCTGATTGTAATTGGCTACTTCAGCTTCAATTCTTTCTGCCAATTCATTGGTAGCTATTTCTCTAATTTCTGCAATCTTCATAATAAATTAAGCATTTTGATTTTGAGCATCGTAATCACGTCTAACTATAAACTTAGTAGTAACAGGAAGCTTCTGTGCTGCAAGACGCAAAGCTTCTTTAGCTACCTCATAAGGAACACCTTCTGCCTCGATGATAATACGACCCGGAGTAACCGGAGCAACGAAACCTTCAGGAGCACCTTTACCTTTACCCATACGCACATCAGCAGGCTTGCGAGTAATAGGTTTGTCCGGGAAAATACGGATCCAAATCTGTCCTTGACGTTGCATATATCTTGTTACCGCAATACGTGCAGCTTCAATTTGTCTACCTGTAATCCATTTAGTCTCCAAAGATTTAATACCAAATGAGCCGAAAGCCAATTGGTTTCCTCTTTGAGCATTTCCTTTCTGACTGCCCTTCTGCTGTCTTCTGAATTTTGTCTTTTTCGGTTGTAACATAATTCCTAAAATTCAAATCCGTTAGCGATTGTTTTTCTTTCTTTTGAAGTTCTTACCACCGTTATTGTTGCCATTACCACCACGACCACTCTCTTTAGTCTGAGTAAAGTTGGGCGCTAATTCTCTCTTACCATACACTTCACCACGGCAAATCCATACTTTAATACCCAGCAAACCAACTTTAGTCAAAGCTTCTGCATGACAGTAGTCAATATCTGCACGGAAAGTATGCAACGGAGTTCTTCCTTCTTTATACATTTCAGAACGGGCCATTTCTGCTCCATTCAAACGTCCTGAAATCAACACTTTGATACCTTCAGCGCCCATACGCATTGTGTTAGCGATAGCCATCTTGATGGCACGGCGATAGGCAATCTTACCTTCTACCTGACGAGCGATATTATTAGCTACAATAACAGCATCCAACTCAGGTCTCTTCACTTCAAAGATATTGATCTGAATATCTTTGTCCGTGATCTTCTTCAACTCTTCTTTCAGCTTGTCAACTTCCTGACCGCCTTTACCAATGATAATACCCGGACGTGCTGTACAAACCGTAATTGTCACCAATTTCAGTGTACGTTCAATAACAATTCTTGAAACGCTGGCTTTTGCAAGTCTGGCATTCAAATATTTACGGATTTTGCTGTCTTCCAACAAAGCATCACCATAATCATTGCCACCGTACCAATTAGAATCCCATCCTCTGATAATTCCTAAACGGTTGCTTATCGGATTAACTTTCTGTCCCATCTAGTCTTAATTTTGATTATCATTAGTACTCTTAGAATCAACGAACAAAGTCACGTGATTTGAACGTTTACGAATTCTGTAACCTCTTCCCTGCGGAGCCGGACGCATTCTTTTCAGCGTTGCACCACCATCAACATAAATCTTTGTTACAAACAATTCGCCACTTTCTGCCTTACGTTCGTTTTTCTGTTCCCAGTTAGCAATAGCAGAGCGCAACAGTTTTTCCACTCTTGCAGAAGCTTCTTTAGAAGAAAACTTCAAGACACCCAGTGCACGGTTCACTTCCATACCACGGATCATGTCAGCCACGAGACGCATTTTTCGCGGAGAAGTAGGAACATTTTGCAACTTTGCAAAATACATGGTCTTAAGGGCTTCTTTTCTTTTTTCAGCCGATATTTTTTTTCTTGCTCCCATTATTTATTACTTTATTATTTCTTCAGATTATCCTGCTTATTTTTTCTTATTACCTGCATGGCCGCGGAATGTACGTGTCGGTGCAAATTCACCTAATTTGTGTCCTACCATGTTTTCTGTAACGTAAACAGGAATAAATTTATTTCCGTTATGAACTGCAACTGTGTGCCCTACAAAATCAGGCGAGATCATCGAAGCTCTAGCCCAAGTCTTAACGACAACCTTCTTGCCGCTTTCATTCATAGCAAGCACTTTCTTTTCAAGTTTAACGTTAATATATGGACCTTTTTTTAATGAACGACTCATAATTTACTCAATTAATCAGTTATTACTTTCTTCTCTCAATAATATACTTAGAAGACTGTTTTTTCGGAGCTCTTGTCTTCAAGCCCTTAGCATACAAGCCTGTACGTGATCTTGGATGACCTCCTGAAGCGCGTCCTTCACCACCACCCATCGGGTGATCAACAGGATTCATAACAACACCACGGTTGCGAGGACGACGCCCCATCCAACGAGTACGACCTGCCTTACCGGAAGATTCCAATCCATGATCAGAGTTACCAACGCTACCAATAGTAGCCTTACAAGCACTAAGTATTTGTCTTACCTCACCTGAAGGCAATTTAATCACACAATACTTGCCTTCTCTTGAAGTTAACTGAGCAAAATTACCAGCTGATCTTACCAAAGCTGCACCTTGGCCCGGACGTAATTCTATATTGTGAATTACAGTACCAACGGGGATGTTTTCAAGCGGAAGTGCGTTACCAATCTCAGGCGCTGCATTCGCTCCAGACACCAATGTGCTACCAACTTGCAATCCATTAGGAGCAATAATATATCTCTTTTCACCATCAGCATAAAACAGCAAAGCAATACGAGCCGAACGATTCGGATCGTATTCTATAGTTTTAACAACTGCGGGTACACCGTCTTTGTTTCTCTTGAAATCAATAAGTCTGTATTTTCTCTTGTGACCACCGCCCATATAGCGCATTGTCATTTTACCAACGTTGTTGCGACCACCTGTTGAGCGCTTTCCAAATACAAGAGACTTTTCTGGTACCGATGCAGTAATCTCTTCAAAAGTACCAATAATTTTATGTCTTTGCCCCGGTGTTGTGGGCTTAAATTTACGTACTGCCATCTTTATTAAATATTGCTATAAAAATCAATAGTATCGCCTTCTTTCAATGTTACGATAGCTTTCTTATAAGCATTCGTACGACCATTGATGATTCCAGACTTAGTGTAACGGCTTTTACTCTTTCCCGAGTATTTTAGCGTATTTACATCTACTACTGTAACATTATACAAAGCTTCAATCTCACTCTTAATTTCCAACTTGTTAGCTTCAGGACGTACAATAAAGCCGAATCGATTTAACTTCTCGGTAATTGCAGTCATTTTCTCAGTAACCAACGGTTTAATAATAATTCCCATTATCTAAGCCTCCTTTTTAAATTAAGATAAGATATTCTCGATAGCCTTGAGCGAGTTTTCTGTAACAACAAGAGTTTCAGCATTCAATACATTGTAAGTATTTAATGCAGAAGCAATTGCTACATTAGCACGTTCGATGTTACGAGCTGACAAATATACATTTTTATTAGCTTCCGGCAAAACAAGAAGCAACTTTTTGTCAGCAATTTTAAGATTATTTACCATAGAAACGAAATCCTTAGTCTTTGGAGCCTCAAATGTGAAGTCTTCAACAATAATGATTGCGTTCTCTTGAGCTTTATAAGACAATGCCGACTTGCGAGCCAATGTCTTAACTTTTTTATTCAACTTAAACCAATAGTCACGAGGTTTAGGACCAAACACGCGAGCACCACCCACCAATACCGGAGAGTTGATATCACCACGACGAGCACCGCCACCACCTTTCTGACGACCTAATTTACGAGTAGAACCGCTGATTTCGCTTCTTTCTTTAGATTTATGAGTTCCCTGACGTTGGTTAGCCATAAACTGCTTAACGTCCAAATAGATAGCGTGGTCATTGGGTTCAATTCCGAAGATAGATTCGTTTAACGTAACCTTTCTTCCGGTGTCTTCACCTTTAATATTTAATACGTTAACTTCCATTATTTCTCAATTATTACGATTGAACCTTTGCAACCCGGTACCGAACCTTTAATCAAAAGAAGATTGTGTTCCGGAATCACTTTTAATACCTGTAAGTTATGTGTAGTAACGCGGTCACCACCCATTTGGCCACCCATACGCATTCCTTTGAATACTTTTGCAGGGTAAGAACATGCACCGATAGAACCCGGTTTACGAGCGCGGTTGTGCTGACCGTGAGTAGTCTGACCTACTCCACCAAATCCATGTCTTTTAACTACACCTTGGAAGCCTTTACCTTTAGAAGTACCAACAACGTCAACATAAGCCGCATCATTGAACAACTCCACTGTAATAGTGTCTCCCAAATTCAATTCTGTTTCAAAATCTTTGAACTCGGCCAAGTGTCTCTTCGGAGTTACACCAGCTTTTTTAAAGTGCCCCATCAAAGGTTTGGTAGTATGCTTTTCCTTTTTGTCCTGGAAACCTACCTGAACAGCTGCATAGCCGTCTTTCTCAACACTCTTAATCTGAGTAACTACACAAGGACCAGCTTCGATAACAGTGCATGGTACATTTTTACCATCAGCACTGAAAACGGATGTCATTCCGATTTTCTTTCCTAATAATCCTGGCATTTCAGTTAATTTTTAATGCATTAAACTTTAATTTCTACTTCAACTCCACTCGGTAATTCCAACTTCATCAGAGCGTCTACTGTCTTAGCTGTTGAGCTATAGATGTCGATTAATCTCTTGTAAGAAGACAATTCAAACTGTTCACGTGACTTCTTGTTAACGAAAGTCGAACGGTTTACCGTAAAAATACGCTTGTGTGTAGGCAATGGAATAGGACCGCTAACAATAGCACCTGTTGCCTTCACTGTTCTAACGATCTTTTCAGCAGACTTGTCTACCAAGTTGTGATCGTAAGATTTCAGTTTAATTCTAATTTTTTGACTCATTAAATTTTAAATTAAAAAATGATTAAATATAAAGTGGGGCCGGATTAAGAGTCATTCGCTAACCCGTCGCCCCTGTTTTTTTTATTATACTAAGTCTACGCGACCTTTCACTTCTTCAAGTACAGCCTTAGCAATAGAGCTGGAAACTTGAGCATGATGATCATAAGTCATAGATGATGTAGCACGGCCCGAAGTAATAGTACGCAAAGCTGTTACGTAACCAAACATTTCTGCCAAAGGTACTTTAGCTTTTACAATACGAGCTCCAGAACGGCTTGATTCCATACCTTCTACTTGACCACGACGCTTATTCAAGTCACCAATAACATCACCCATGTTTTCTTCAGGAGTTACAACCTCCAGTTTCATAATAGGTTCAGTCAATACAGGACCTGCTTTAGCACATGCATTTTTGTAAGCCTGGATAGCACAGATCTCGAATGACAACTGGTCAGAGTCAACCGGATGGAATGAACCATCCTTCAAAACTACTTTCAGTGAATCAAGCGGATACCCTGCCAACACACCATTCTTCATTGCGGTCTGGAAACCTTTCTGAACTGATGGGATAAATTCCTTAGGAACATTACCGCCCTTCACTTCATCAATAAACTGCAAACCACCTTGTGTAAAGTCTTCATCAACCGGGCCGATTGCCACAATGATATCGGCAAACTTACCACGACCACCAGACTGCTTCTTATAAACTTCACGCAATTCAACAGTCTTAGTGATAGCTTCCTTATAGTTAACCTGAGGTTTACCCTGGTTACATTCTACTTTAAACTCACGTTTCAGACGGTCGATAATAATATCCAAATGAAGCTCACCCATACCGGAAATAATAGTCTGACCGGACTGCTCATCAGTCTTAACAGTAAATGTCGGGTCTTCTTCAGCCAGTTTAGCCAAGCCATTAGACAACTTGTCCAAATCTTTCTGAGTCTTAGGTTCAACTGCAATACCAATTACAGGATCAGGGAATTCCATTGATTCCAATACGATCGGTGCATCTTCATCACACAACGTATCACCTGTACGGATATCCTTGAAACCAACACCGGCACCAATATCACCAGCTCCAATCACCTCTACAGGATTCTGTTTGTTTGAGTGCATCTGGAACAAACGTGATACACGTTCTTTTTTACCCGAACGAGTGTTATAGATATATGAACCAGCCTCTACCTTACCAGAGTAAACACGGAAGAAAGTCAAACGTCCGACATAGGGGTCAGTTGCAATCTTAAATGCCAAAGCTGATGTTTTTTCATCCTCGCTAGGTTTACGGTCTTCCTCTGCTCCTGTAGTCGGATTAGTACCTACAATAGCAGGTGTATCCAACGGAGAAGGCAAGAACGCACAAACATAGTCAAGCAATGTCTGAACTCCCTTATTCTTGAATGAAGAGCCGCAGAACATCGGAACGATATCCATTTTCAATGTACCTGCACGCAAAGCACGCAAGATTTCTTCTTCAGTGATTGTAGAAGGATCATCAAAGAATTTCTCCATTAAAGCATCGTCAAATTCAGCCACTTTTTCGAGCATTTTCTCTCTCCATTCATTAGCTTCATCAACCAAGTTCGCCGGAATTTCTTCTACGCTATAATCTGCACCCATTGTTTCATCGTGCCACAAAATAGCTTTCATTTTAATCAAATCAACAACTCCTTTGAAGCTCTCTTCAGCACCAATAGGAATTACCACAGGGCAAGCATTTGCGCCTAATACATCCTTCATCTGGCGAACAACTTCGAAAAAGTCAGCACCAGAACGGTCCATTTTATTAACGTAACCAATACGAGGCACATTGTATTTATCAGCCTGACGCCATACGGTTTCTGACTGAGGTTCAACACCACCAACCGCACAATAAGCTGCAACAGCTCCATCCAAGACACGTAAAGAACGTTCTACTTCAGCAGTAAAGTCAACGTGTCCCGGAGTGTCAATCAAGTTTATTTTATAAGTATTTCCCGCATATTTCCAACGAGTAGTAGTAGCAGCAGATGTAATAGTAATACCACGTTCCTGCTCCTGCTCCATCCAGTCCATTGTTGCTGCACCATCATGCACCTCACCAATTTTGTGAGTCAAGCCAGTGTAGAACAAAATACGTTCTGAAGTCGTTGTCTTACCAGCATCAATGTGAGCCATGATACCGATATTGCGGGTCAAATGCAAATCATGTTTAGCCATCTTCGTCCTTTACTTATTAATTATTACTTGATTAGAATCTAAAGTGAGCGAATGCACGGTTAGCTTCAGCCATACGGTGCATATCTTCTTTACGCTTATAAGCACCACCCTGTTCGTTGAAAGCGTCAATAATCTCAGCTGCCAGTTTATCTGCCATTGATTTACCACCGCGTTTACGAGCGAAAAGAATCAAGTTTTTCATTGAGATTGACTCTTTACGATCAGGACGAATTTCAGTAGGAACCTGGAAAGTAGCGCCACCTACACGACGAGACTTTACTTCAATCTGCGGAGTTACATTATCCAAAGCTTTCTTCCAGATTTCCAAAGCTGATTTTTCTTCATTAGGAAGTTTTGTTTTCACTGTTTCCAGTGCTGCATAGAAGATCTCATAAGATGTATTCTTTTTTCCATCATACATCAAGTGATTTACGAATTTAGAAACCTTCTGATCATTAAATACCGGATCCGGAAGGATCACACGTTTTTTTGGTTTTGCTTTTCTCATTTTTTCTCAAAATAATGTTTTTGTTTGGGGCTGCACTTTTTCCGTTTACTTCAACGCTTCCTCTGAAGCATTTACTCAACCTTTATAGCTTATTCCAACAAACCAAAACTTAAATTAATATTCTTTGTTTCAGGAATTCAGTTACAATTTACTTCTTTCCTTTTCCTTTTGCAGGAGCTGCAGCTTGTCCTGCTTTAGGACGCTTCGCACCATATTTAGAACGTCTTTGTGTACGACCAGCTACGCCTGCTGTATCCAAAGTACCACGAACGATGTGATAACGTACACCCGGAAGGTCTTTCACACGACCACCACGAACCAACACGATTGAGTGTTCCTGCAAGTTATGACCTTCTCCCGGAATATAAGAGTTTACTTCCTTAGAGTTAGTCAGACGCACACGAGCAACTTTACGCATTGCTGAATTCGGCTTTTTCGGAGTAGTAGTATACACACGAACACAAACGCCACGTCTTTGAGGACATGAATCCAGTGCCGGAGATTTACTCTTCTCAACCAAAACCTCTCTTCCTTTTCTTACTAATTGTTGAATAGTAGGCATTTTGTTTGATTTTTAATTATTATATATTGTTTATTAATTTGCTGTACTAAGTCCAAAACTATACATTTTGGGCTGCAAAGTTACGAATAACATTTTAATAAACAATACTTTCTACTAATAAAAATAGTCTGTTTCTCAAAAAAGTTTTTGAAAAACAGACTACTATGTTATTTTTGCTACAAAAGCCCTTATGCTTCCCCTTTAAATCCGCTTATAGGAGGAATGAATGTTTTTCCATCCGGTCCATTATTTCCCCCATTCATTTCTTCCGGCATTCGAATAGGTCCAAAATTACGTTCGTATTTTGCAACATTCTCCTGTAATGCATACATCAAACGTTTTGCATGTTCAGGAGTCAGTACAATACGTGACTGCACTCCAGCTTTAGGTAATCCCGGCATTACACGCACAAAATCAACAATAAATTCCGAACTGGAATGGGTAATAATGGCAAGATTTGCATACGTTCCTTGAGCTACTTCTTCTTTCAACTCTATCTGCAACTGATTGTTATTTTTTTCGTTTTCCATGATTTTATACTTTAGCATTAAAAAATATTCTGAATTTCAAGGTCCCCAACTTCTATTCTTTGGTTGGAGTACAAATATAGACATTTATTTGTAATAATACAACATACTGATTATTCTATATAATTTTCCTATAGCATTTACTATAAACCTAAAGAAGGTGTGTCGTAATACACGATGCGCCTTCTTTTTTTTCATTGACTATAAAAATCGACTCATTTTTTTAAGCTGCGATATTTTGAGGATTTCTTTGATTTATGCGTTCGCAACATCTAAATAGAACAACTGTAAGCTCATAAAACGGTCTAATCAGCCAATCCATACCTTCTTTAGTTATTTTTGCACACATCTTTTTTATATTGAAGGCAATGGCAAAGAAGGCAAAGTCCATGAAGACCTTATCCTTTCCAAAATGGCGGAAACGTTTGTAATTCATATTGTTTTTCATTTGTCCGAACACGGCTTCCGGTTCTATGCATCTCTGTCCTCTGTGTTTCAGCCCTTCCTCTGAGCAGAGCAACTCTTTGGCTTTTTGCTTGTATTTTCTGAGTCTGTGATTCAACTCTATCGTTCTGTTCCCCTTTGCTTTAAAACATCGGCATCTTAGCGGACAGCCTTCACATCTGATGGCTCTGTACCTGGCATTTTCGCTGACATATCCGGATGCTGTTTTCACATGTCTAGTCCCTATCCTTTGCATCTTCTGTCCCATGGGGCAGATACAAAAGTCTTGTTCTTCATTGTAGTAGAAGTTTTCCGCCTTGAACGGGTCCGGTTTGAATCTCGGCCGCTGTTCCATGTGGAAGTAGTTGTACTTGACGTAGGCTTCCATACCGTTTTCTGACATGAAGCGGTAATTCTCCTCAGAACCGTAGCCGGAATCGGCAACCACCGTATGGGCCAGCCTGTCATATCTGCTTGAGAAGGATTGCAGGAAAGGTATCAGGGTCAGTGTATCCGTAGGGTTCGGGAAGAGTGCAAAGTCGGTAATGAACTGGTTCCCGGTGCCGATCTGGAGGTTGTAACCGGGCTTTGTCTGGCCGTTACGCATGGCATCCTCCTTCATTCTCATGAAAGTAGCGTCATTGTCCGTTTTGGAATAGGAATTCCTGTCCTGCAGCGTGTCCAGACGGTTGTCGTATTCCTGTAGCTTGTCCCTGTGCTCTTCCAACTCCTTCAGCTGTTTGCGTTTCTTTTTCAACGCAGTCTTTTCCTCTTTCGTGGAGGGTTCAGGAACCTGTTCGAGTGCTTGACGCAATTCTCCTGCCATTTCAGTCAGCATGGCCGGAGTGAACTCAATCTCCTCATTGCTTTCCGATGAGTTCTCCTGGGCGATGACATTGTCTATCTGCCCTAGCAGGATATGTATCTTCTTCATCAGGCGTTCACGGTTCCGCTCAACCGTTTTCCGCCAGACGAAAGTATACTTATTGGCTTTGGACTCAATCTTTGTCCCGTCAATGTATTCCACATTCAAGCTGATGAAGCCTTTGGAAGAGAGAAGGAGTACGGTTTGGGTAAACACCTCGTTGATTTCATTCTTCACCCGGTTGCGGAAACGGTTGATGGTGATGAAATCCGGTTTCTCATATCCGGCAAGCCAGATATAATGGATGTCACGGTGAAGGAGCTTTTCGATTTTCCGGCAGGAGTAGATGTTGTTCATATAGGCATACAGGATGACCTTGAGCATCATCCTGGGATGGTAAGGGCTGCGCCCGCATTCCTTATACAACTTCCTGAAACTTTCAAGGTTCAGGCTCTCAACCAAAGCGTCAACCATCCGAACTGGATCATGCTCTGCAATATCCTCGTCAATTCTTGGAGGAAAAAGCACTGTTTGGTTGGGATTGTAAGGACGAAAATGTATCTTTGTCATAGTATAAAATGTTATGCTTAAAGATACAAAATCTTTAGGTAATAACAAAGCCCCTGCTTGTGAAAGTCGGGGCTTTGTGCATAAAAAAAGAAGGTGCGCATTTTGACACACCTTCTTTTACAGTGTATGTATTAAAAATTACTCTACCTCACTATAATCGAGTACATTCTTACGATTAGCAAGAATGCGATCATATTCTTCCTTCGAACCAACAATAATCTTTTCGAATTCACGCTGACCGGTACCGGCAGGAATCAAGTGACCACAAATCACATTCTCCTTCATACCCTCCAATCTATCAACCTTACCATTGATGGCAGCCTCATTCAAAACTTTCGTTGTTTCCTGGAATGATGCAGCAGACATGAAACTTGAAGTTCCCAAAGCGGCACGGGTAATACCTTGCAGAATCTGAGTAGATGTAGCAGGAATAGCATCACGTACTTCAACAGGCTTCAAATCACGACGTTTCAACATACTGTTCTCATCACGCAACTTACGGGCAGTAACAATCTGACCCGGCTGCAAATTCTGAGAATCACCAGAGTCAACAACTACTTTCTTGCCCCAAATACGATCGTTTTCTTCCATGAACTCTTGCTTATCCACTACCTGCTGTTCCAAGAAGCGAGTATCGCCCGGCTCATCGATTTCTACCTTACGCATCATTTGACGAACAATAATCTCAAAGTGTTTGTCGTTAATCTTCACACCCTGCAAACGGTAAACGTCTTGCACTTCATTTACGATATATTCCTGTACAGCCGTGGGACCTTTAATGGCCAAAATGTCAGCAGGAGTAATCGCACCGTCAGATAACGGAGTTCCGGCACGAACGTAGTCATTCTCCTGAACCAATATTTGTTTAGACAGATTCACCAAATACTTTTTCACTTCACCTGTCTTAGATGTGACAATAATTTCACGGTTACCACGCTTAATCTTACCCATAGTAATTTCACCGTCTATTTCAGAAACGACAGCAGGATTAGATGGGTTACGAGCCTCAAACAGTTCTGTAACACGAGGAAGACCACCGGTGATATCACCAGCCTTGCCTACAGCACGAGGAATCTTCACAATAATGTCACCAGCTTTCACTGCCTGACCGTTTTCAACCACAACATGCCCCCCCACGGGTAAGTTATAAGTACGGATCAAATTACCATCCTCGGTTACAATATGGGCAGAAGGTACTTTTGTCTTGTCCTTAGACTCGATAATGATAATTTCACGCAAACCGGTAGCTTCATCAGACTCTACCTTATAAGTTACGTTTTCAACCACACTCTCGAATTCAATCTTACCAGTAGCCTCTGTAATAATAACAGCGTTGAACGGATCCCACTTAGCAATCAGTTTTCCTTTCTCAACAATATCACCGTCTGCAGCATATAATTTTGAACCATAAGGCACATTATGAGTTGACAGGATAATCCCTGTATTCACATCGATAAAGCGGACTTCAGCCAAACGACCGACTACCACTTTCACAGCCTCACCCATTTCATCAACCGTATCTACCGTACGCAATTCTTCGAATTCCAAACGTGCATTATTCTTGGCCACAATGCTTGCATTAGCAGCCATATTACCTGCGATACCACCGGCATGGAATGTACGCAATGTCAACTGTGTACCCGGCTCACCAATAGATTGGGCAGCGATTACGCCGACTGCTTCACCTTTCTGAACCATACGACTGGATGCCAAGTTACGTCCATAACACTTAGCACATACCCCTTTCTTAGATTCACAAGTTAATACCGAACGGATTTCAACGCTTTCAATCGGAGAATCCTCGATTTCCTGCGCAATATCCTCTGTAATCTCCTCTCCACCGGCTACAATCAGTTTACCAGTAGTAGGATGGACGATATCATGTACAGAAACACGTCCTAGAATACGTTCGTACAAAGTAGCAATAACTTCATCGTTATTCTTCAAAGCCGTACAAACCAAACCACGAAGTGTTCCACAGTCTTCTTCATTGATAATCACATCATGCGACACGTCTACCAGACGGCGGGTCAAGTATCCCGCATCAGCAGTCTTCAACGCTGTATCCGCCAAACCTTTACGAGCACCGTGGGTAGAAATAAAATACTCTAACACAGACAAACCTTCTTTAAAGTTTGAAAGAATAGGGTTTTCAATAATCTGTGCGCCTTCAGCACCGGCTTTCTGCGGTTTTGCCATCAAACCACGCATACCAGACAACTGACGAATCTGCTCTTTAGAACCACGGGCCCCGGAATCAAGCATCATAAATACTGAATTGAAGCCTTGGTCATCATTCTTAATCGTCTTGTAAAGTATATCAGACAGGTCACTGTTCACGTGAGTCCATGTATCGATAACCTGGTTATAACGTTCATTGTCAGTAATGAAACCCATATTATAGTTCATCATAATCTGTTCCACTTCCTCATTACCACGTTTTACCAGTTCTTCTTTTTCTTTCGGGATAATAATATCACCCAAGTTGAATGACAGACCACCCTTGAACGCCATATAGTAACCTAAGTTCTTAATACCATCCAAGAATTCACAAGCACGTGCAACACCGACAGCTTTGATAACATCACTAATGATATCTCGCAAAGACTTTTTGGAAATAATGGTATTCAAGTACCCCACTTCCGCTGGAACGATTTCATTTACAATCACACGCCCTACGGAGGTTTCTTTCATCATCACATCTACGATTTTGCCATCTTTGTCCAAGTCCTTCACCACTACGTTGACGATAGCATGAATATCCACTTTACCTTCATTATAAGCAATCAAAGCCTCTTCCGGACCGTAGAAAGTCAAGCCTTCACCTTTAGCCCCTTTTCTCAGCTTGGTAATATAATACAAACCAAGTACCATATCCTGTGCAGGCACAGTAATAGGAGCACCATTAGCAGGATTCAGAATGTTATGAGCTTGAAGCATCAACATCTGTGCTTCCAGAATCGCATCATTACTCAAAGGCAAGTGAACCGCCATCTGGTCACCATCGAAGTCGGCATTGAACGCTGTACAAGCCAACGGGTGCAACTGAATAGCTTTACCTTCAATCATATGCGGTTGGAAAGCCTGAATACCCAAACGGTGCAGAGTCGGCGCACGGTTCAGCAATACAGGATGACCTTTCATGACATGTTCCAAGATATCCCAGATCACAGGCTCCTTGCGGTCTACAATCTTCTTTGCAGATTTTACAGTCTTCACAATACCACGTTCAATCAACTTACGGATGATAAACGGCTTGTAAAGCTCTGCAGCCATCAGTTTAGGAATACCACATTCACCCATCTTCAATTCAGGACCAACAACGATAACCGAACGAGCAGAGTAGTCAACACGCTTACCCAGCAAGTTCTGACGGAAACGTCCTTGCTTACCCTTCAAGCTATCGGACAGTGATTTCAATGGACGATTAGCGTCAGTCTTCACTGCACTTGATTTACGTGAGTTATCGAACAAGGAATCGACAGCCTCCTGCAACATACGTTTTTCGTTACGCAAAATCACTTCGGGAGCCTTGATTTCAATCAGTCGCTTCAAACGGTTGTTACGGATAATCACACGACGATACAAGTCATTCAAGTCAGAGGTAGCGAAACGGCCACCATCCAACGGAACCAATGGACGCAGTTCAGGAGGAATAACCGGCACAATACGTACAATCATCCATTCAGGTTTATTACGTCCGCGAGATGCACGGAACGATTCAACTACCTGCAGACGCTTCAAAGCCTCGTTCTTACGTTGCTGCGAAGAATCATTACTTGCTTTATGACGTAATTCATAAGATAAAGCATCCAAATCCAAAGTTGAGAGCAGATCATAAATGGCTTCTGCTCCCATCTTAGCTATAAACTTATTCGGATCTGTATCTTCCAAATATTGGTTTTCTTTAGGAAGTGTATCCAAGATATCCAAATACTCTTCTTCAGAAAGCAAATCATATTTATTAATGCCATCTTCAGCCTTCACACCCGGCTGGATAACCACATAACGTTCATAATATACAATAGCGTCTAGTTTCTTTGTAGGCAGCCCCAACAAATAACCGATCTTGTTCGGCAATGAACGAAAATACCAGATATGCGCTACAGGCACAACTAACTGAATATGTCCCATACGTTCACGACGGACCTTCTTTTCAGTCACTTCAACGCCACATCGGTCACAAACAATACCTTTATAACGGATACGTTTGTACTTACCGCAATGACATTCGTAATCTTTCACCGGACCGAAAATACGCTCGCAGAACAAACCATCACGTTCCGGTTTGTAGGTACGGTAGTTGATCGTTTCAGGCTTCAACACCTCACCGCTCGAATTCTCAAGGATTTCTTCGGGTGAAGCCAAGCCAATTGAGATTTTCGAGAAATTACTCTTTATCTTAGTTTCTTTTCTAAAAGCCATACTTCCTTATTTATAATGTAAAGAGTTATATTTTTTTATTATTCAAGGTTGATACTCAAGCCAAGACCTCTCAGTTCGTGTAACAATACATTCAGAGATTCGGGGATACCCGGAGTTGGCATAGGTTCACCTTTCACAATAGCTTCGTAAGCCTTTGAGCGTCCTACAACGTCATCAGACTTAATGGTCAGGATTTCCTGTAAGATATGTGCTGCGCCGAATGCTTCAAGCGCCCAAACTTCCATTTCTCCGAAACGCTGACCACCGAACTGTGCCTTACCACCAAGCGGCTGCTGAGTAATAAGGGA
This sequence comes from Phocaeicola vulgatus ATCC 8482, assembly GCF_000012825.1. Lineage (GTDB taxonomy): Bacteria > Bacteroidota > Bacteroidia > Bacteroidales > Bacteroidaceae > Phocaeicola > Phocaeicola vulgatus. Next base: position 1,112,106 of record NC_009614.1, read on the forward strand.
GTACGGACCGATAGAACGGGCATGCATCTTATCTTCAACCATGTGCCCTAGTTTCAACATATAAGTTACACCCACTGTTGCAGGTTGGTCAAAGCGTTCGCCTGTACCACCATCACAAAGATAAGTCTTACAATAACGAGGCAATCCAGCTTTATCTGTCCATTCATTTAAATCATCCATAGAAGCACCGTCAAAAATAGGAGTAGCAAATTTCACACCCAACTCTTTTCCGGCACGACCTAATACGGCTTCGAAAATCTGACCAATATTCATACGAGAAGGCACACCCAACGGATTCAATACGATATCTACTGGAGTACCATCTGCTAAGAACGGCATATCTTCCTGACGAACCACACGAGAAACAATACCCTTGTTACCGTGACGTCCCGCCATCTTATCACCTACACCAATCTTACGCTTCTTGGCAATATAAACCTTAGCCATCTGAATAATGCCCGCAGGAAGTTCATCACCGATAGTGATAGCAAACTTCTTACGCTTTAATTCAGCATCCAATTCTTTATATTTCTTCAAATAATTCATCACCAAGTCACGAATCATGTCATTCTTATGAGCATCAGCTGTCCACTTGCTCAACTGGATAATAGTATAATCCAATGATTCCAAATCGCGTTTGGTGAACTTCGCCCCCTTGGCAATAACTTCCGTTCCCAAATAATCTTTCACTCCTTGGGAAACCTTACCATTAGTCAAAACCAATAGTTTCTCAATCAAGATATCTTTCAGTTTTGCTGCCTTTTCTTCGAATTCATCATTCAGTTTAGGCAGAATAGCCTTATCGGCATTCTTCTCACTTCTGCTCTTGATAACACGTGAGAACAACTTCTTGTCAATAACGACACCACGTAATGACGGAGAAGCTTTCAATGAAGCATCCTTCACATCACCTGCCTTATCACCGAAAATAGCACGAAGCAATTTTTCTTCCGGAGAAGGATCTGATTCACCTTTCGGAGTAATCTTACCAATCAGGATATCACCCGGTTCGATACGTGCACCTACACGTACAATACCGTTTTCATCCAAATCTTTAGTAGCTTCTTCACTCACGTTAGGAATATCAGAAGTTAATTCTTCCATACCGCGTTTCGTTTCGCGGACCTCCAAAATATATTCATCAACGTGTACAGAAGTCAGCAAGTCCTCACGTACAACGCGTTCATTCAATACAATAGCATCCTCGTAGTTATAACCTTTCCAAGGCATATAAGCCACCAACAGGTTTTTACCCAATGCAAGCTCACCACCCTGAGTTGAATATCCTTCAGTCAGGATATCACCCTTCTTCACACGCTGTCCTTTATCACAAGTAGGACGGAGGTCAATGGTCATGCTCTGATTAGTCTTACGGAATTTAGGAATTCTGTATTCCTTCAAAGCAGGTTCAAAGCTTACAAATTCTTCATCTTCATTTCTGTCATACAAGATACGAATAGTTGTTGCATCGACATATTCTACAACACCATCACCCTCTGCTGCAATCTGAGTACGAGAGTCTTCAACCAACTGTTTTTCAATACCTGTACCTACAATAGGAGCCTCTGTACGCAACAAAGGAACTGCCTGGCGCATCATGTTTGATCCCATCAATGCACGGTTAGCATCGTCATGTTCCAAGAACGGAATCAAAGAAGCAGCGATAGAAGCAATCTGCTGTGGAGAAACATCCATCAACTCTACCTGGTCAGGAGTAACAACAGGATAATCAGCATCACGACGAGCTTTTACTTTCTCACGAACAAATTTGCCTTCATCATCCAATGGAGCATTACCCTGAGCGATTATCTTATCCTCTTCCTCTTCGGCTGTCAGATATTCAATACCTTCATCAGATATATCCACCTTACCATCAGCTACTTTACGATAAGGAGTTGAAATAAAGCCAAGCTCATTAATCTTAGCATACACACACAAAGAAGAAATCAAACCGATATTCGGACCTTCAGGAGTTTCAATCGGACACAAACGACCATAATGAGTATAGTGTACGTCACGAACCTCAAAACCAGCACGTTCACGTGACAGACCACCAGGTCCTAACGCTGACAAACGACGCTTGTGAGTGATTTCAGCCAATGGATTAGTTTGATCCATGAACTGCGACAAAGCATTTGTTCCAAAGAATGAATTGATAACAGAAGAAATAGTCTTCGCATTAATCAAATCAATCGGAGTAAACACTTCATTGTCACGCACATTCATACGCTCACGGATGGTACGAGACATACGTGCCAGACCAATCGCAAATTGATTGGACAACTGTTCTCCTACAGTACGTACACGACGGTTACTCAAGTGGTCAATATCATCAACATCCGCTTTAGAGTTAATCAGCTCAATCAGATACTTAATGATTTCAATAATATCTTGTTTTGTCAATACCTTCACATCCATGTCCGTAGTCAGTCCCAACTTTTTGTTGATTCTGTAACGTCCTACCTCGCCAAGGTCATATCTTTTTTCAGAGAAGAACAGGTTATTGATAACCTCACGAGCACTGGCATCATCAGCCGGATCTGCATTACGCAACTGACGGTAAATGTAAAGTACAGCCTCTTTTTCAGAGTTGCTCGGGTCTTTCTGAAGGGTATTAAATATAATAGAGTAGTCGGATGAATTCGCTTCTTCCTTGTGAACAAGGATATTCTGAACGCCTGAGTCTATAATTTCATCGATATGATCCTCTTCAATCACAGTTTCACGGTCGATAATAACCTCATTACGTTCAATAGAAACAACTTCACCTGTGTCTTCATCTACGAAATCTTCTGTCCATGTTTTTAAAACACGAGCAGCGAGTTTTCTTCCTACGACTTTCTTCAAGTTAGTCTTATTAACCTTAACGTCTTCAGCCAAATTGAAGATTTCGAGGATATCTTTATCATTTTCAAAACCTACAGCTCTTAACAGAGTAGTAACAGGCAATTTCTTTTTACGGTCGATATACGCATACATTACATTGTTAATATCTGTAGCGAATTCGATCCATGAACCTTTGAATGGAATAATACGGGCAGAGTACAATTTAGTACCGTTAGCATGTACGCTCTGACCAAAGAACACGCCCGGAGAACGGTGCAACTGAGAAACAACTACACGCTCAGCACCATTAATAACAAAAGTTCCTTTCGGAGTCATATACGGAATAGGACCCAGATAAACATCCTGAATAACCGTATCGAAATCTTCATGATCAGGATCAGTACAATACAACTTCAGTTTTGCTTTCAAAGGCACGCTGTATGTGAGCCCGCGCTCCAAACACTCGTCTATTGAATAGTGAGGCGGATCAATGTAATAGTCCAAGAATTCAAGGACAAAGTTATTACGAGTGTCAGCAATAGGGAAGTTTTCAGCGAACACCTTATACAGCCCGTCATTCTTACGCTTTTCGGGCGGGGTATCCAACTGTAAAAAGTCTTGGAATGACTTCAATTGCACTTCCAAGAAATCCGGATACTTCATCGGATTCTTGATGGAAGCAAAATTAACTCTTTGATTTTCAGTATTTGAAGACATTTGTTAATATTTTGTAGAACTTAATAATAATATAGACACAAAAAGGTTAAGAATCCTCTACCAGAGGATTCCTAACCGTATTACCTGATACTCAGGCTAATATTATTTAAGCTCAACTTCAGCTCCAGCTTCTTCCAAAGTTTTCTTCAGTGATTCAGCTTCGTCTTTAGCCAAGCCTTCTTTTACTGTGCTAGGAGCACCGTCTACCATGTCTTTAGCTTCTTTCAAGCCAAGACCACATGCTTCTTTAACGGCTTTAACAACCTGCAATTTTGCAGCACCAGCGCTCTTCAAAACTACATCAAAAGATGTTTTTTCTTCAGCAGCAGCTGCACCAGCAGCAGGACCAGCAGCAACAGCTACAGCTGCAGCAGCAGGTTCAATACCGTATTCTTCTTTAAGGATAGTTGCAAGTTCATTAACTTCTTTTACTGTCAAGTTAACTAATTGTTCTGCAAAAGCTTTCAAATCTGCCATTTTTGTATGATTTTAATTGTTTGTTACTAATTGATTATAAAATTGATTATTCGGCACGTTCGCCCAGAGTCTTAAGAACTCCATGAATGGTGTTACCACCTGATTGAAGAGCAGAAATAACATTTTTCGCCGGTGATTGCAGCAATGCAATAATATCAGCAATAACTTCATTCTTACTCTTAATGTTGCAAAGAGCATCCAGTTGATTAGCACCTACATAGAAACCTTCTTCAGCATAAGCTGCTTTCAATGCAGGAATTTCCTCTTTGTATTCTTTCAACAACTTTGCAGGAGCGTTAGCTACTTCGCTAAACATTACTGAAGTTGTACCTTTTAAAGAATCGAACAACGGAGAGAAATCAACACCTTCCATGCTCATCAGAGCTTTGTGAAGCAAAGAATTCTTCACAACAACCAGCTTAATACCTGCTTTGAAACATTTTCTTCTCAGTTCACTTGTCTTAGCTGCATCCATAGCAGTTGTGTCAACCAAATAGAAATGTCCGTATTGCTTAACGGTTTCAGCCAACTGACCAATAATAACGCCTTTATCTTCCTTTCTCATGATTCCTCCTTATTGTTAGTTTTCTTCTACAGTTTTGGGATCAATCTTGATACCCTTACTCATAGTACTTGAAAGATAAATACTCTTAATATAAGTACCCTTAGCTGAACTTGGTTTCAATTTAATGATAGTAGCGATAAATTCTTTCGCATTATCACGAATCTGATCTGCAGTGAAAGAAACCTTGCCAATTGAAGTATGAACGATACCGCTCTTATCAACCTTAAAGTCAATCTTACCTTGCTTAACTTCCTTAACAGCCTTAGCTACATCCATAGTTACAGTACCACTCTTCGGATTCGGCATTAATCCACGAGGACCAAGAACACGACCCAAAGCACCGATCTTACCCATGATAGACGGCATTGTAATGATTACATCAATATCAGTCCATCCACCTTTGATCTTTTCAATATATTCATCAAGACCAACATAGTCAGCACCAGCTTCTTTTGCAGCAGCTTCAGCATCAGGTGTACACAGAACCAAAACACGCACTTGCTTACCTGTTCCGTGAGGCAATGAAACTACACCACGAACCATCTGGTTAGCTTTACGAGGGTCTACACCTAAACGTACGTCAATATCTAATGAAGCATCAAACTTAGAAAAAGTAATATCTTTAACTAACTGTGCAGCTTCTTTCAGTGAGTATGCTTTCCCTGCTTCAATTTTTTCTGCAGCCAACTTTTGATTTTTTGTCAGTTTACCCATTATAATTGAAGTTTATTAGTTATTACCCGGGAATTCCCCTTTTACAGCGATACCCATACTTCTAGCTGTACCAGCTACCATAGTCATAGCAGACTCGATAGTGAAGCAGTTCAAGTCAACCATTTTGTCCTGAGCAATCGTACGAACTTGTTCCCAAGTAATTTCGGCAACCTTCTTACGGTTAGGCTCAGCAGAACCACTCTTAATCTTAGCCAATTCAAGCAATTGAATAGCTACGGGAGGAGTCTTGATAACAAAATCAAAAGACTTATCTGCGTAGTAGGTAATGATTACAGGTAAAATCTTACCTGCCTTGTCCTGGGTTCTGGCATTGAATTGCTTGCAAAATTCCATGATATTAATACCCTTAGAACCCAAAGCAGGTCCAACGGGAGGTGATGGATTTGCAGCGCCTCCTTTAATCTGTAATTTGATTAGTCCAGCAACTTCTTTAGCCATTTTGTTTCTAATTTTTATATATTAATTATAGCGAAAGTCCAATGCACGTAACAGAATGCATTATTCTTTCTCGACATCCATAAAGCCAAGTTCCAGCGGAGTTTTACGTCCGAAGATCTTAACCATAACCTTCAACTTCCGTTTTTCGGTATTCACCTCTTCAATGAGACCACTGAAGCCACTGAACGGTCCAACGGTAACTTTCACTGTTTCTCCTACGGTATAAGGTACATTAAGTTCCTCACCACCTTCCTGAAGTTCATCCACCGTACCAAGTATACGATTCACTTCCGATTGTCTCAAAGGAACCGGATTTTCGGAACCTCCCAAGAAACCGATTACATTCGGGGTGTTTCTCAAATGATGAGCAACCTCACCGACCAAAGCGGCCTCGACTAAAACGTATCCGGGAAGATAACTTCTTTCTTTCACAATTTTCTTACCATTGCGAACCTGATACACTTTCTCGGTAGGAATCAACACCTGAGACACATACTCGCTAAGATCACTGTTCTTAATGTCAGCATCAAGATACTCCTTAACCTTGCTTTCTTTTCCACTAACAGCACGTAATACGTACCACTTTTTTTCAATCTCAGACATTTTATTCAATTAATTAGTGCGGATAGATAATATCCTCCATTACAAACTGGAAGGCTGAATCCATAAGAAAAACAACTAGCGCAATGAGTAGGGAAGCATATAAAACAACCACTGCGCTACTAGAAAGTTCTTTACGAGTAGGCCATGATACTTTATGGACTAATTCGTCATAAGATTCTTTACAATAATTTGCTACTTTCTGAAACATATTCTTTCAAGTTTAGCACGGGAGGAGAGGCTCGAACTCCCGACACCCGGTTTTGGAGACCGGTGCTCTACCAACTGAGCTACTCCCGTAAAAATCAGTTCCCGGTGTCTTACGACCGAGAACTGATCATATTAATTATCTAGTGATTAGTCAAGAAGTTCTGTAATCTGACCTGCACCTACAGTACGTCCACCTTCACGGATAGCAAAACGCAAACCTACATTCAATGCAACCGGGTAGATCAACTCAACTGTAATAGTTACGTTATCACCAGGCATTACCATTTCAGTTCCTTCCGGCAAAGTGATTTCACCTGTACAGTCCATAGTACGCAAGTAGAACTGAGGACGATACTTGTTATGGAACGGAGTATGACGACCACCTTCTTCTTTCTTCAAGATATAAACCTCAGCTTTGAACTTAGAGTGAGCCTTAACCTGACCCGGCTTACACAAAATCATACCACGTTTGATTTCGTTTTTGTCGATACCACGCAACAACAAACCAACATTATCACCAGCTTCACCTTGATCCAATAATTTACGGAACATTTCAACGCCAGTAACAACTGATTTCTTATCTTCACCCAAACCAAGAATTTCAACTTCGTCACCTACATGGATAATACCAGCTTCGATACGACCTGTAGCAACAGTACCACGACCAGTGATAGAGAACACGTCTTCAACAGGCATCAAGAAAGGTTTATCAATATCACGCGGAGGCAATGGAATCCAAGTATCAACTGCATCCATCAACTCCATTACTTTATCTTCCCATTGAGGAACACCATTCAAAGCACCTAATGCAGAACCACGAATAATAGGAGTATTATCACCATCGAAATCATAGAATGAAAGCAATTCACGCATTTCCATTTCTACCAATTCCAACATTTCTTCATCATCAACCATATCACACTTGTTCAAGAAAACAACCAAACGAGGTACGTTTACCTGACGAGCCAACAGGATGTGTTCACGAGTCTGAGGCATCGGACCATCAGTTGCAGCACAAACAATAATTGCGCCATCCATCTGAGCAGCACCTGTAACCATGTTTTTTACATAGTCGGCGTGACCCGGACAGTCAACGTGAGCATAGTGACGATTTGCAGTTTGATATTCTACGTGAGAAGTATTGATAGTAATACCTCTTTCTTTTTCTTCAGGAGCGTTGTCGATAGAATCGAAAGAACGCAATTCTGAAAGACCTTTTTTAGCCAACACAGTAGTGATAGCAGCAGTCAAAGTGGTTTTACCGTGGTCAACGTGACCGATAGTACCAATGTTAACGTGCGGTTTCGAACGTTCAAATTTCTCTTTAGCCATAGCTTTACTTGTTATTTATTTGATTAATAATCAGCAATTACGTTATCAAAGAGCTGTTAACGAGACTTGAACTCGTGACCTCTTCCTTACCAAGGAAGTGCTCTACCACTGAGCTATAACAGCAAGAAAAAAAAGAGCGGAAGACGGGGCTCAAACCCGCGACCCTCAGCTTGGAAGGCTAATGCTCTATCAACTGAGCTACTTCCGCAAAAAACCAAAGACCTTTCAAGTCTTAAGAATGTGGGCAAAGATGGATTCGAACCACCGAAGTCGAAAGACAGCAGATTTACAGTCTGCCCCATTTGGCCACTCTGGTATTTGCCCAACTTACTTTCAAAGAACAACAGCTTCTCAGCATCTTTTCTTGAGCCTCTTGTCGGATTCGAACCAACGACCCCGAGATTACAAATCACGTGCTCTGGCCAACTGAGCTAAAGAGGCTTGTCATATCTAACTTCGCAACCATTCCGCCTTGAATGGTTAAGCGGCTGCAAAGTTAGATATTTATTTTAAATCTCAAAAACTTTCGGTGTTTTTTTTTATTTACCGCGTAGTTTTTCTTTATATTTTGTCAATTGCTTAGAAAGCGCATCTACGCATACATCAACCGACTCTTCAAATGTATCACTCACCTTTTCTGCAAAAAATTCACCATTAGGCACCAGCACTTTTATACTAGCCTCCTTATTCATCGCAGTTTCAGGCTTTACAACTTTTAATGACACCTCCACTTTATTTATATCGTCACAATACTTTTCTAACTTAGCAGTTTTCTTCTGAATAAAATCCTGAAGTTTTTCTGTTGCATCGAAATGAATGGCTTGAATTCTAACTTCCATAAATACCTCCTTTTTTACGCTCTTGGATGAGCTTGTTCATAAACTTTTTTAAGTTCCTCAAAAGTCGTATGCGTATAAATTTCCGTTGTAGTCAGACTACTATGACCCAGTAATTCCTTCACTGCGCCCAACTCTGCCTCATTATTCAACATAGCAGTTGCAAAAGTATGCCTCAACACATGCGGACTTCTTTTTTTTAACGACACCACTTTTGACAGGTTCCGTTTCACTAAAAGATACACCTTTCCAGGATACATCCGTTTTCCGTTTTTTAGGACGAAAAACGCCTCTGCCTTTCCAGGCAACACTTCATTTCTTATTTTCAGATAAACAGACATCGCCCTTCGCAATTCTTCTCCAAAAGGAATTAAACGCTGTTTATTTCTCTTTCCCGTTACTTTTATCAGAAACGCAGAAAAATCGACATCCACATCATTCAGCCCTATCAACTCGGAAAGCCGCATGCCTGTAGCATAAAACATTTCCAACACCATTCTATCCCGACAACCTGTAAAATCCTCCTTAAAAGGAACATCATCCAAGAGTCGGTCCATTTCACGTTCTTTTAGAAATACAGGAAGAGGTTTCTTATTTTTCGGTCCAATGATTTTCAACATCGGATCCTCCTCTATCACACCTTTCTTTAGAAGGAAACGATAAAACGACCGGAGTGAACTCAGTTTTCGGTTTACAGAAGCAGATGTATATCCATTCTCCATCAGGTTCATCACCCAACCACGAACCAAATCAGCATCTACCGTTGTAAAATCGACTTTCTCGTCTTTCCCCTTGAAGTATTCTTCGAACTTGGTCAAATCTATTCCATAACTAACTATTGTTTTTTCAGAATAGTTTTTTTCAAATCGAAGATAATCCAAAAAAGAGTCTGTCATCATAAGAAACGTCGCTTATCAATTCAGCAACGAATATATGAAAAAGAATTCAATTATTCAAAGAATGTGCGAGTTTTTAATTATTCTTCTACTTGCTGAAGTTTCTGAACATAGATAGCACGTTCTCTTTTCAGTCTGTTCAATACAGACGGCTTGTCGAACTGCTGTCTAGCTCTTAGTTCTTTTACAACACCTGTTTTCTCAAATTTTCTTTTGAACTTCTTCAGCGCTTTTTCAATGTTTTCGCCTTCTTTTACTGGTACTACAATCATTGTTTTTAATTATTAAATATGTTGTTATTAATATTTTCCGATAGTCAAATTGCGGCGCAAAATTACACATACTTTCTTTATTTACAAAACTTTCCGCAATTATTTATTTAAAATAATCTAGAAATCGTATCTTTGCTTTCTAGTACAAACCATTATAAACCTATTAAAATGAAATCGGAAATTATAAATAGAATAGCTAGTCTGCGCAATTTCATGCGTAAACACAAGCTTTCAGCCTTTATTATTCCCAGTACGGATCCCCATTCGGGAGAGTATATCCCCAAACATTGGGAAGCACGTAAATGGATATCAGGTTTCACAGGTTCGGCAGGTACGGTTGTCGTAACACTGGATAAAGCCGGACTTTGGACAGATTCACGCTATTTTCTTCAAGCGGCCGAACAATTAGAAAACACAGGTATTACTTTATTCAAGGAACGATTACCGGAAACTCCTTCCATTGTAGAGTGGTTGGGCTGTGTATTGAATGCAGAAGACAATGTGGGTATAGACGGTTGGGTGAACAGCTATCAAGAAACAAGCAACTTACAGAAAGAATTAGAAAAAAAACAGATACACTTAACCCTTGCTCCCGATCCATTCAATGAATTATGGACAGATCGGCCTGCATTGCCCGATAACAAAGTGTTTATACATGAATTGAAATATGCCGGTCTCAGTTGCAAGGATAAAATCACTCAAATACGAGAAGCAATCCGTCGTAACAGTTGCACAGGCATTTTAATTTCCGCACTGGATGAAGTGGCATGGACCCTAAACTTACGGGGAAGTGACGTACACTGCAATCCGGTATTTGTAAGTTACCTTCTCATCACGGAATATAGTTCTACCTTATATATAATAGAGAATAAACTGTCAGATGAAGTAAAAGACTATCTAACAGAAAACGAAATTAAAGTAAGGCCTTATTCAACAATTGAAAAAGATTTAAAAGATTTTACCGGCAAACTCCTGTTGTCAGCTAATATCAATGCCGCTGTCCATGCAGCAGCCTGCGCCCATTCCTTAATAAAAATAGCTCCTTCGCCTGTACTTTTTTTAAAAGCGATAAAGAATGAGACAGAAATAGAAGGCTTCCATCGCGCAATGAAACGCGACGGAGTAGCCATGGTTAAATTTCTCCGCTGGCTGAAAGCTGCTGTTTCTACTGGAAATGAAACCGAAATAAGTATAGATAAGAAATTATACGAATTCCGCGCCGGACAACCCCACTTCAATGGTATCAGTTTTGACACCATTGCCGGATATAAAGCTCATGGCGCTATTGTTCACTATGAAGCAACCCCCGAAACCGATATTCCCTTAAAACCTGAAGGCATGCTGCTGCTGGACAGTGGAGCACAATATTTGGACGGAACAACTGATATTACTCGTACTATCGTTTTAGGAGCACTCACGAAAGAAGAAAAAACAGATTACACATTAGTCTTAAAAGGATTTATCCAACTCTCAATGGCTCAATTTCCACATGGAACTTGCGGAACACAACTAGATGCGCTGGCTCGCCTCCCTATGTGGAAAGCCGGAATCAATTACCTGCATGGAACAGGCCACGGTGTAGGTTGTTTTCTGAATGTACACGAAGGTCCTCACCAATTCCGCATGAACCACATGCCGGCCTTACTTGTTCCAGGCATGACAGTAACCAACGAGCCCGGTATATATAAAACCGGACGCCATGGAGTACGTACGGAAAATACCATGTTAATTGTTCCGTCACAAGAAACAGAATTCGGCACTTACTATAAATTCGAGCCACTTACCCTCTGCCCTATTGACAAAGAAGCCATCCTGACAGATATGCTGAGCGATGAAGAAATAACATGGTTCAACCAATATCATGAAAAAGTTTACAATTGTTTGAATCCGGAATTGAACAACGAGGAACGCGAGTGGTTAAAAGAAGTAACATCTCCTTTAAAACGGTAGAAATTAATTATGGCACTTATAAAATCAGTGAGAGGATTCACTCCAAAAATCGGCGAGAACTGTTATTTAGCCGATAATGCCACTATTATTGGCGATGTTGTAATTGGAAAAGATTGCAGCATTTGGTTTAACGCCGTATTACGCGGCGATGTTAATGCTATCCGCATAGGTAACCGCGTAAATATCCAGGACGGCAGTGTAGTACATACATTATATCAAAAATCAGTTGTCGAAATCGGGAATGATGTTTCTGTAGGACATAATGTAACCATACATGGTGCGACTATAAAAGACGGCGCTCTAATTGGAATGGGCTCTACCATACTAGACCATGCGGTCGTAGGTGAAGGAGCTATTGTAGCTGCCGGAGCGCTGGTACTCAGTAACACCGTCATCGAACCTGGAAGCCTATGGGCAGGAGTTCCAGCCAAATTTATCAAAAAGATTCCCGAGGCACAAAGCAAAGAACTCAATCAGAAAATAGCCAATGGATATTTAATGTATGCTTCCTGGTTTAAGGAGGAAGAAAAATAATTCTACATATAAAGAAAAGTTAGTATTCATTTAAAATGAGTGATTATGAAAAAAATTATTATTGCCGCATGCATGGCACTTTTAGGTTGTGGTTCTGTTTTTGCACAACAAGGGAAACAAGCTATTGGTGGAAATCTAAGTTATGGAACTGAAATAGAGAGCGTTGGTATTGGTCTGAAATATCAATATAATATTACTGATCAAATCAGAATAGAGCCGTCTATGAATTACTTCTTTAAAAATGATGGACTTAGCATGTTTGACATCAACGCAAATATCCACTACCTTTTTCCCATAGCAAGCAATATTAGTCTATATCCATTAGCAGGATTTACATACACTAACTGGCATTTGGATTTAGGGAAAGCAGGCGATTACGATGTCAGTGGAAGTGATGGAAAATTTGGAGTTAATTTAGGGGCAGGTATGGAGTTTGACTTAGACAAAAGCTGGAGTTTAAACTTTGATATTAAATACCAATTAATCAGCGACCTAGACCAAGCCGTATTCAATCTTGGCGTAGCCTATAATTTCTAGTTAATAGCCAAAGAAGGATAAAGTTGTTTTTAAATGCACCTTTATCCTTCTTCACCTTACTAAAAACATACCTGCTCTACCTATTTTTACACTAATCTACAATATGGCATACCATGAATAACATACGACAACTCACAAAAGATGAATACCCAAAAGCCATCGAACTATCTTGGCAAGTTTTCACCATCACCGGCAAAGAAGATTTCAACAATGAGGGATTGGAATTTTTCAAAAGCTTTATTTATAACAAAAAATGTATAAACGAAATCATATTTTATGGTAGTTTTGACAATGAAGCTCTAACAGGCATTTTAGGTATAAAAAGTAATGGCAAACATATCTCCCTATTTTTTATCAAGCCAGAATATCACAGGCACGGATTAGGAAAAAAACTTTTCCACTACGCCTCCACCCTCCATCCTTCCATTGAAACAACGGTTAATTCTTCTACTTATGCTATTCCTTTCTACCGGAGTCTGGGATTTGCTGTCGTAGGAGAAAAACAAAATTACCATGGGCTCTGCAGTACCCCCATGAGACGCTATCATGCTGTATTTGTACAAAAGAACAAGTACACACTACGTACTTGGCAAACAGAAGACGCTCATTCATTAGTTCAAGAACTGAATAACAAAAAGATTTGGGACAATTGCCGCAACGTATTCCCCCACCCTTACAGGCTAGAGCATGCGGAAACCTTTATTGACCTCATCCAGAAAAAAGAAGGCATTCATGATTTTTGTATTGAAGTTAATGGAAAAGCCGTAGGCAATATCGGATTTACACCAGGCACAGATGTGGAATGCTTCAATGCCGAAGTAGGGTACGTTATCGGAGAAAAATATTGGAACCAAGGTATTGTAACCGACGCATTACAAGAAGCCATCTACCATTACTTCACTTATACGAATACAATACGTATATTCGCACTTGTCTTTGAACACAACCTTCCTTCCATGCGAGTATTAGAAAAGGCCGGCTTCAACAAAGTCGGAATAATGACAAAATCCATTTTCAAGAACGGTCATTTCACCAATGCACATCTTTTCGAGTTGCTTAAAAACGTTTAGTATCCGGAAAATGCCAAAAGAACTTACAATAAATGTTATATTACACATATTCATCCTTTGTCCGAAAGACATAAACCCACTCCTTTCACAGTCTTTATCTGTATCCGTTCATCATCAGCAAACAATTTTCTAAGTCGAGTAACAAAAACATCGAGACTACGTGATGCAAAAAAATCATCCTCCGTATCCCATAGTCTTGAAAGAATAATATCCCGCCTCACTAGTTCATTTTTCTTTTTACAAAGCATCTGAAGCAATTTCGCTTCGCGTTCCGTCATTGTCTTTTGTACACACGACGAATGCTTTAATACTGCATGAACAGCATCAAATGTATAATTTTCACCAATCCGATAAATCTCACTTTCATTAGCGGCTCCCATTCCCCGCTTCATTTTCAACAAAGCACCAATATGCGCATCCAGTTCTTCCGCCAAAAAAGGTTTCTTAATATAATTATTCACCCCCAATTCATAACCTTTCACCACATCTTTAGGCGAAACCCTGCCCGAGGTAAAAACAATGGGAATAAATCCATCCGTTTCCCGAATACGACGTACCATTTCATAACCATCCATAACAGGCATCTCAATGTCTGAAATAATGATATCAAGATGTTGCTCCTTCCATATCTTCAACCCTTCTTCGCCATTAGAAGCGGTCATCACCTCGTATCCACCTATCATATCCTCCAATCCACCACGAATAATATAACAAAGATTGGCATCATCTTCCACCAACAACAGTTTTATCATATCATCTTCCTCCTTAAAAAATATTTATTTCTTCTCCCCACTCGGCAAAAAAAGAAAAAATTCACTATACTCCCCTTCAATGCTTTCTACACACACTTTTCCACCATGCGCTTCAGCCACGCGGAAAACATAATTCAAACCCAATCCGAAGCCTGACGCACCGCCTTTACGGCTGCGGTCGGCAGCCGAAGCACGCTCGTACTTCTCGAAAATACGACTCTGGTCCTTCAACGGAATACCTATGCCGTTATCTCTTACCTTTATCAAATAAAAGTTATAGTCCTGACGCAAGGATGAAATCTGTATGTCCACCTCTTCACCTGAATATTTTATAGAATTATCTACCAAATTACCGATAGCTTCTTTCAAGAATTCTTCATCAGCATATACCCATTCCGATTCCAAATGAAGAGAGAAATGTACTGGTTTATCTGCCTTAGCAGTATATTTCTCAATAAGATCCTCTAACATCGGACGGAGTTGTATCTCCTTTTTCCAAAGCCTCAATTGAGCATTTTCCAATTTTGACAGCGTCAGCACTTTGTTAGTCAGTGACAATAAATGTTCACTCTCGTCCTCCAATATCTGAAAATGCTTCTCGCGTTTATCCGGAAAAATATCCAACTTTCCTGATTTCAACATTCGGGTCCCCATCAAAATACAGGCAAGAGGAGTCTTCATCTCATGAATCATGGCGTATGAGAAATCCTCACGCATCCTAGCTATTTTATTCTGATGAGCAATAATACGAATCTGATAAACAAGACAATAGACGATCATTGCCATCATCAAGACAGTAGCAATGAGGAGCAAGGTCATCTGCTGGAAAATAACCCAATAAGGATTAACAATAAAAGCCTGAAGATTCTCCGTACATTTATAATTGATAGGTTGTAATCCGGTTTTCAACAAGCCATAATCCCCTACCTGTATGGAACGGGAACTTCTAAGAATATTCCCCAGCGAATCTGTCACACAAGTTATTACTTCTGCATCCAATCCTTCGGCAGCAAGGCCTGTCCGATAAATAGAATCTAAACTTGACAAAGAAACAGACAATTTATAATCCCTCTTGACAATTTCTTGCATGGAAACCTGCATATTGGACATCAACCATTGGTTCACATTTTTATCACCTCTGCCATCCTCAAAAAAATCATAATCTTCATCCAGATTTATTCTAACCATAATGGAAGTATCTTTGTCCTTATACTTCTTTTGCAAAGAATCTTGATATACTTCCATGCGATAAAACACCTCACGCATCGTTGCATCTCTAAATACTTCATTGCTTCTGAACTGTATACTTTCCTTAGTTAGCTTATAGGTATTTACAAGCCAAACGTACTGCAAACAGATGATTGCCAACAGTCCGATACAAGCTACCCAACGAATATGTTTGATTGTCATACACTTATATCCTATCCATACTTTGTTAACATTGTGTTAACCTGCCATTAACCACGTAAGGAAAAAAGTCTCCCTACTTTTGTTTCGTCAAAGTTAAAGAAAATATTAAAAACAAATAGATATGAAAAAGCAAAATTTTATCATCACATCGCTATTTTTATTTTGGGTTATAGGAACAACCACTGCACAAACCATTACCGGAAAGGTTACAAACATCCATGCACAAGCCATTGACGGTGCAACCGTCATCCTACAAACCATTGATTCTACTTTTGTGGACGCCGTAATCACAGATACCACCGGTTACTTCAGGTTCAACCGGCAACCAGCATCTTATCGGCTGATTTTCCAACACATCATGTACGAAACCCTCTTATTGACAACTACAGGAGAAGACGCAGGCACGATTACCCTGAAAAGTAAAGATTATGCTTTGGACGAAGTTATCGTCAAAGGGGAACGCCCTCTTGTAAAAGTGGAAGGAGGAAAATTATCCTATGATCTGTCACAGCTCACCACACATAAGATCGTGAGCAATGCCTATGAAATCCTTCAGCAATTACCCGGTGTACAGGAAATAAACGGCAACCTTTCATTAGCAGGCACACACAATCTGAGCATTATTTTAAACGGAAGGCCCACAACAATGAATCACGAACAGTTGACCATTTTATTAAAAAACACTCCGGCTTCACGTGTAGAAAAGGCAGAAATTATGTATAGCACACCGCCGCAATATCATGTAAGAGGTGCTGCCATCAACTTACTTTTGAAAGGTTACCGTCCTGAAGAAAGTGGGTTGCAAGGAGAAGTTAACGCCGGATATCTATACAATTACAGAAGTGGCACACAAGGAGGAATCAGCCTGCTTTACACCACTCCTAAATGGAATATAGACTTGCTATATAATACCCATTATGAACAAAACAGACAAACAACAGATACGTACTCACATCACACCTTAAAAAATAATATATATGATATCTGTCAACACAATGATATTGACAGGAAAGGAATAACACATTATGTACGAACAGGCGCTGAATATAAATTCAATGATAATGCTCATATCAATCTAGCCTATACTGGTGTCTTCAACCCTAACAACGATAATCATTCATATTCCGACGGGAACATCACAACCGCAGACAACCGGACAAAAAAGGAGGCTCGAATGCACAATATCGCTTTAGATTATCTCTCTGGCTTCGGTATGAAAGCTGGAATAAACTATACCTCCTACCATTCCGAAAGTCATCAGCAATTCACCAACAAAGACAACAAGAACCAAACAAGCGAATTTCACACGACTAGCGGACAAACAATAGACCGCTGGAAAATATACGTAGACCAGTCACACACACTACCACGAGAGTGGACCTTAAACTATGGCACCTCTTTAACTTATGCCAGTGACCATAATACTCAGTTCTATCATACCCAAAACGGAACAGACATGAGCGAACTCAATACAAACAATCGTTATAATGAATATACATATGACTTCTACGTCGGATTCAGCAAAAACATGGGAGAACATTTGTCTTTCAGCGCGTCCATAACCGGAGAATATTACAAAACGGCCCGTTATCATGCATGGGCGGCTTATCCTACAACTGAATTAACATACGTAATGACCCCAGCACATATTCTACAACTTTCATTCACATCAGATAAGACCTATCCCAGCTACTGGGATCTGAGCGAAAGTACCGGCTATATAAGTGGTTATGAAGAAGTACAAGGCAATCCAATGTTAAAGCCATCCACCGATTATTCCGCAAATCTGAATTATATTTTAAAGAACAAGTATATCTTCAGCCTGGCTTATGATTATCAACCCGATTTATTTCAGCAACTAGCCTATCAAAGCACAGAACGCCTGGCTTTGATTTACAAAACCTTAAACTGGGATTATCAGCAAAGTTTCTCAGCCACGACTATCATTCCCTTCAAAATCGGACATTGGTTGGACAGTCACGTCACACTGCAAGCTGAATACCGTCAAGCAAAATGTAACAAATTCTTCGATCTTTCTTTCAACCACAGCAAGTGGATCGGACTCGCCATGTTACAAAATAATATAATACTTTCTACCAAACCGGATATTCGCATGGAACTGACCGGACTTTATTTGAGCCCATCTATCCAGGGAAGTTATGATTTAAATCATATCTGGGCCATCCATACCGGAATACGTTGGAACTTTGCTAACCAAAAAGCAAGTATCCAAGTGAAGGCCAATGATCTGTTCAATTCGATGGAAGGCAACATAGATGTGACACTACGTAATAAAGGACAATACATGGACATGCACACCAACAACTATTCACGCAACATAACTTTATCCTTTACCTACAAGTTCGGAGGGTATAAAGAAAAACAGCATAAACCAATAGATACTTCCCGGTTCAAATAAAGCATCATCAATGGTATCATGATACAATAATGAGGGGCAGATTCGTACATCCGCCCCTCATTCGATTATTTCATAACAGAAAGTATCTTACTATATTCAGACTGATTGTTCAATGTCTCAATAGCTTTTTTCAAATCAGGATCATCTTTCAAGCGTTGCAATATCGCGCCACGTTGGAAATAATAACGTTTCAAAATCTCCTGAGCAATAGCATCTTTTATCTCTTTCGAGAACCTGTCCAGCTCATGATCCAAATTATGCGTCAATTTCGTTTCCAAAGCGGCAAACTCCTCTTTTGCCCCATCCATATATCCTTCAAACTCCGCTATTTCTTTCAAGTTCTTCAGCATCTTCTCACTTTGACGGTCATAAGTAAACTTACGCTTATGTAACATCTTCTTAAAATCAACATAGTCAGCATCTGTTATTGTAAAGTCTTTCACTTCCCCTACCTGAGAATGCTTGATACAATATTGGGTAGCATAATCAAAAATCATATCATCATTAAGCAGATAAAACATAATGTTTGGGAAATTTTCAACTTTCACCTCCACATCCGGACGAATACCGCCACCATCACGCACTTCACGTCCGGCTGCTGTATGGAATACATTGGTCAGGCTGTCCGGAGTACGAGCCACCGCCCCGTCAGCATTACGTTTAGCGTAATCAATGGCTTGAATGCATCGTCCGCTGGGAATATAATACTTTGCAGTAGTCACTTTCATGCTACTGTTATAAGGCAATTCACGAGGTACCTGTACCAACCCTTTACCATACGTACGGCTTCCTACCACAATAGCCCGATCAAGGTCCTGCAAGGAACCTGAAACAATCTCGGATGCCGAAGCTGTAGAACCGTCCACTAGCACAGCCAGCGGAATCTCTGTATCTACCGGTTCATTCATTGTTTTATAAGTGGTACCAGCTTGTTTAATCTTACCTTTTGTTACCACAATCTCTTTCCCTTTCGGCACAAAGAAATTCACTACATTCACTGCTTCCCCCAACAAACCGCCACCATTGCCACGCAAATCGAGAACAATAGATTTAGCACCTTGCTGTTTCAATTCTATCAATGCCTTCTTTATATCTTTTGAACAGTTCTCTATAGCAAAAGTACTGATAACAATATATCCCACATTATTGCCTACGATTCCATAATAAGGTACAGGGTTCGTACGGATGGTAGAACGGGTTATTTTAAATTCCATTGGCACATAAGTACTATCAGAAGTAGGTCTCTCAACTTTCAACACACAAGTTGTTCCCGGCTCACCACGCAAATTATCACTGACATACGAGGTCAGATCATTGGGAATTCTATCTCCCTGGGCCATATCTTTTCCATTGATCTCCATGATGATATCACCGGCTTTCAGTCCTATTTCGGCAGCAGGGCTTCCTTCGGAAGGTTCAATAATAGCCACACGCTTTCGGGGAGTATAATAACGTATTACCGATCCGATACCGCCAAACTTTCCGCTAGTCATTTCCTTTAGTGTATTATCTTCTTCAGGATAATACTCCGTGTAAGGGTCGGTCTGCGCCAACATAGCATCAATACCATATTTTATCACTTTCTCAGGATCAATAGTATCAACATAAAACATATCCAATTCCTTGAATATCGCATTGAAGATATCCAAGTTTTTTGCTATCTGGAAATTACGGTCATCACCTTTATTAAAACTAAACAAAGCGCTACCTGTCAGGCCCACGCAAATCATTAACAATATTTTCTTACTATTCCACTTCATCACTTTATGTATTTGTGAACCGCAAATTAATACATTATTCTATTCAAGCCTGTAGAAGGGCCTCTATATTTAACTTTATTTCGTCCCATTTTTTCTTTGATAAGGTTGTACCCACCACTTGTATCACATTGGATGCTAAAATAGAACCTATAATGGAACACTTCTCCAAAGAATAACCACAAGTCAGTCCATACAGAAAACCTGCTGCATAATAATCTCCCGCGCCAGTGGTATCCACGACTTTTTTTACCGGAGGTACCTCTAGTTTGATGCATTCCGTACCTTTCTTTATACATGAACCTTGGGCACCTAGTTTTACTATTACAACACTGCATTTAGAAGCAATTTCATTGATAGCCCCCCATGCATCCTTGCCTGTATAAGCCTTTGCCTCTTCCTCATTAGCAAAAACAATATCCACGTATTTAGTTATCAAAATATCGAAGAATTCCAAGTCCCCTTCCACAATATTATAACTGGCCATATCCAAGCAGATTTGCAATCCAGCCTCTTTTCCTAATTGCATAGCACGAAGAATCAATTCATGATCCTGTACCAAGTATCCTTCTATATATAGATATGCATACCCCTTAAACATATCCAACGTCAGATTTTCGGCTTTCATAGTAGCAGCAGCTCCCAGATAAGTTCCAAAAGTACGTTCCCCATCCGGTGAAATGAAAGTAGAAGCCACTCCTGTAGGCAAATCACCGGCGAGCAATTTCATGTCAATTCCCTGCTTCAAACCGTTTTTTTTAAAATATTGCCCAAAATCATCGTTTCCTATCTTTCCGATAAATCCCGGGTATGCCCCTAGGTTAGCTAACGCCAAAACTGTATTTCCCGCACTTCCCCCTGTAGCTTTATGCGTTTTCATACCAGAGAATTTACCACTGATTTTCAAAAACTTATCTTCATTTATAAGTTGCATGCTTCCTTTGGGCAAACTCATCTCATCTAGTAGCGAATCATCTTGCAAAGTAACAAGAACGTCAACCAATGCATTGCCCATTCCAATTATTTTATCCATTTATCTAAAATTTTTCTGCAAAGATATTGCATATTTCGGAAAAACCTATTATCTTTGCACCGCATTTGAGAGAAAAACCTTCTTCGTTAGCTCAGTCGGTTAGAGCATCTGACTGTTAATCAGAGGGTCCTTGGTTCAAGTCCAAGACGAAGAGCTCTTTTAAAGTCAAATGCAAATTTTCTTCGTTAGCTCAGTCGGTTAGAGCATCTGACTGTTAATCAGAGGGTCCTTGGTTCAAGTCCAAGACGAAGAGCACAAAGGTTCGCAGATAGCGAGCCTTTTTTGTTATCATACATATCATAAAAGGATCAGGGCGGCTCAGTTTGAAAACTTAGGGAAATTAGTTAAAAACCTTATCTTTGGCGCATAAGACAGAAGCTTCCCACCCCCGTGACTCCACTGGAGATATTGAGCTTGTTCCTTCCTGCAGGCCTGCTTGACTACTTCTTACGGCTACTTACTACAGACTCCGCCAATGGACCGTAGAGCCCATTGCAGCAGACTGTATAGTCCACCCAAGCAGACCTTACAGTCCACTGGCGGAGACTGTAGCAGATGACTGTAAAAAAAGGCTTAACTATATGGAAGAAACAGCTTACACAACCACTCTATTCCGGTTTTATCTTTTTCAGATAATCAGAAGGAGCCATACCGAATTCATCTTTAAAACACTGACGAAAATAGACCGTACTGTTAATTCCCACCTTGAACGCAACTTCTGAAATATTGTATTTCCCCTCTAATAACAAACGTTCCGCATATTGCATCTTTATTTTGCGGATATATTCATTGGTGGAAAGTCCGGTCAATGCCTTCATCTTCCGATATAGGGTAGAATTACTCATACACATGGCGTCCGACAAATAACCGATATCAATTTTCTCAGAAGAAAGACGATCTTCAATCAGCTTGTTAATCTTCTCAAGGAACTCATTATCCAATTTATTCATAGACTCGGTTACTGCCGCACGTTTGTCAATGAGTATGGAATTCGTATTAAAACGCTCTGCCAACAACTTGCGGGATTCAAGCAAATTATGGATACGGCTATGCAACAAAGTAGCACTGAAAGGCTTTGTCAGATAAGAGTCAGCACCCACTTGATACCCTTCTTCCTTATCTTGCAAAGAATCCTTTGCCGTCAGCAAAATAATGGGAATATGGCTGGTACGCAAGTCTTCTTTCAATTTCCGGCACATCACAATGCCGTTCATCACCGGCATCATGATATCACTGACTATAATATCAGGAATGCAGCCCAATGCTTGTTCCAAACCTTGTTCACCATTGGCGGCAGTCCTCACTTCAAAATCGTCCGAGAAAGATTCTACAATATAATCACAGATGTCCCTATTATCTTCCACTATCAGCAGAATACGCTTACCACTATGCACAGGTTCTATATTTTCTTCTTTTTCGTCCTTTTCATCGGAAGTTTTCTCCGTCGAGTCAGCATGCAGCACATGGGGATACGTGTTATCCGTCAGCAGACTGACATAAAAAGTACTTCCCACATTCAAAGAACTTTCAACCCTGATCTCCCCCTCATGCAAAACTACCAGGTTCTTTACCAGAGCCAGACCAATACCTGTTCCTGAAGCCTGATGTTCGCTTCCCTCTTGATAATAACGGTCAAAAATATGAGGCAATGCATCGGGAGCAATACCGAAACCGGTGTCACTCACACTGATTTCCGTATGGTGTATATTATTCCGGACCACCTGATGTAATCCTAAAGTTATAGTTCCTTTCTCTGTATATTTTATAGCATTGGAGATCAAATTATCCAGCATAATCGTTACTACCTCCTTATCAAAAAACAAAGACATATCTTCCTGCTCAATCTCAAGACAGAAATCAATCTCAGGTTTCCGGTTCAATTCCTTATACTTCAGTCCGATCTCGTGTACAAGGGCTGCCAGATTGTCACGACTTACACATAATTTCTTGTTTTGGGTTTCCGTTTTTCTGAACTCCAGTATCTGATTAATCAGGTTCAACAACCGGATGGCGCTTTGATGGATAACCGATATTTTCTGTGAATCTTTCCCTGATAAAGAATTACTTTTCTGCATATCTTCCAACGGTCCCAGAATCAACGTCAAAGGGGTACGCAACTCATGTGTGATATTGGTATAGAAACGTAAACGCTCATTATTCAGTTCCTGTTCCTGCTCATGATTTTTCTTCTCCAACTCATAGAGAGACTCCATATCCAGTTTCTTTTTATAGGCATGAAGAATAAAATACAGGACAGAAACACCCGAAAGAATATAAAATAACTTGGCCCACCACGTAAGCCATACAGGCGGGTCAATACGGATATCCAGAGAAGCTATCTCATCCGCCCATTCCTGATTCCGTATTCTTGTCTTTACCTGAAAACAATAATTTCCCGGAGGTATATTACGGAAAGTCACATTATTAGGATCGGTTACTGTATACCATGAATTTTCCAACCCTTTCAACATATAAGCATATTCCACTTGATCGGCCAAGGCATAATTCTGTATATTGAAGGTGACGCTGAAGTTATTTTGCATATAGCTTAAACGTACTTCCGACTGGCCTTCAAGCGCCATCACCTTTTCATTACTGTCCGTATCACGCAACGGGCCGAATATACGCATCTCCGTAATAATTGCAGCAGGTGACTCTCGTTTTTCCAATACCTGATCTGGATTAAAACGGCATAAGCCATTGATTGAGCCAAAATAAAGTGTTCCATCCTTAGCTTCCGCCACACTTCCACTCATGAAATTGCCCATAGGCACATTATCCCAATGATCGTAATTATAGAAAACCTCCTTGTCTTTCAACAAGCAGCTGATACCTTTATTGGTGCTCACCCATATATTTCCATGATTATCTTCCGTAATGGCACGTATATGGACATTGGACAAACCCTCCTCACTGCGATATACTTTATAGTCCCAACTCTGAGAGGATGGAAAACAAACCAGACCTTCTCCCGTTCCTATCCACATTCTGTTCTGACTATCCATATAAACAGTATTGATAGTATTAGAGGGAAAAAGAGAAGTCACGTTAAAAAGTTTAACGCACTGAAAATGTTCATCAAAAACCCCTAATCCTCCTCCGAAAGTACCAATCCATAAACGATTAAGATTATCTTTCGAGATACATCTCACCAGATTATTCTCTACTGTATAATGATCTGCAATGCCTTTATCATGCAAGCGTACCTTATAGATGCCATTACTAGTTCCTATCCATACATATTCTGCATCTTCATATAGTGCACGCACATCTTCCCCTGTTTTATCTTTAGGAAAAATCTGGTGAAAACTTTTCTTTTTCACATCATAAAAATCCACTCCTCCCATAAACGATCCAAACCAAAGGTTTCCTTCCGAATCACAAAGTGCAGCCTGTATGGAATTATCAGTCAAATCACCGGTTTCTTCTTTATAAACCGCCACCCGCTTGCCTTTATCAAATACATTGATGCCTCCCCCATCGGTTCCGATCCATAACTTTCCATCCCTTGCTACGCATACACTACTTGCTGTCTTATTATTCAGGCTACTACCCGAATGCTGGATAGGAGAATAACTATAAACATTAAAATAGGAAGATTCATGGCTAAGAAAATTAATTCCACCTCCCCACATACCAGCCCATACATTTTTAAAGGAGTCCTGAAACAAACAACGTACAGTAGAATTAGAGAGACTGTATTCATCATCCCCTTCCTTTATATATTGAAAACGCACTTGGTCAGGAGAAAGAAACATACGTTGCGTTAAATCCAAAATGGCTATTCCTCCAAATTCCATGGCAATCCAAAGTTTATTCCCATCAAATTGTCTGATATCAAATACGGTATGAGGAACCCCGTCCTCACTATGATGAAAATGGATAAAATTTTCGGCTTCCGGATTGAACAGTGCCAGCCCCCGGTCTGTTCCCAGCCAAATATTACCGCTTAAGTCCTTATAAATGCAAGTTACCCCATTACCTGGCAAACTGACCGGATCTTCAGGGTCATGCATAAAGTTCTTTACTTTTTTATCTTTAAGAGACAACACACTGAATCCATGATGCACATGCCCCATATACAACTTTCCATCTCCTCCATCAACAACCGACCAAATATTATCGCTAGCCAATCCCGGAACTGTTTGAGTATTGTAATGAATGAATTTTCCAGCCTTTTTATCGAAATAATCTACTCCCCGCCAATATGTCGTAATCCAAAGATTACCATCTGTAGCTGCCACAATCTTAGTAACATCATCCGTTATCAGACTTTCGGGGTTCTCGCCATCATGCCTATAGCAAAGAAAAGTGTTATTTACATAGTCATACGCATTCAGACCGGCCCTTTGCGTGCCTATCCAAAGGATAGAATCCTGAGGATCATCCAACAAACAATTCAGTTCATTGCCTGTTATACCCTGCCTTGTCAAATCTTCATTCTTCAAATAAGTAATGAAACGGGTACCATCGAATTTGTTCAACCCTTCCTCCGTGGCAAACCACAGAAAGCCCTGTTTGTCTTGAGCAATGCTCACCACATAATTATTGGATAATCCCTTCTCTATACCAAGCTGCTTAACAGAATAAGGTTGTGCCAATGAAACAACCGACAGCAGCAAGAGCCAAAGTACGAATATCTTTCTCATAGCATCAGTGTACACATTGTTAAATAATATGGTTCAAAAATACAAATAAAGTCTGTATTTTAGATACATAATCATGCATTGCAAGATTTACCTCCCTTTTCTGCAAGATTTATATCAGGATTTTAATTCTTCTTCACGTACATTTGCACCACTAACGAATTTAATTCGTCCTCTATTAGAGTAGATGTTTAATCTTCAAATACTAATAAAATATGAAAAAGAAACATTTGTATGGTGCCATGTTATGGGCTTTTCTTGTAACTGCAAACCTATGTACGGGATGTAGTGATGATAACGACTACCCCGATGTAGACGGGCAAAATCCAACAATGACATTAGCAACAGACCACATCGAGTCCGGAGCGGGACATCGATTTACTATTGAAGGGGCATTAGAAGACAAAGACGGTATTGCTTCTATCAGCCTACAATGTGCCGACCTGCATTTGAACAAGACAATTGATTTAATCGAAATCTATGGTGCTCCGCAAGAGAGTTATGATTTAAGTTATTACTTTGACATAAACCGAAATGAAATCGGCGAACGTTTCACAGTCAAAGTTACTGTAACCGATGTAGGAGGACGCAGTATATCTCAAGATGTATTAATCACAATGGACGGAGATTTTGCAGCTCCGGTATTTTCTGCTGCCCCGGATGCCACTGTTACAGTATTAATGAAAAATGAAACGAAATTCAATCTTCGGTTCACGGCTACAGATGATCGTGCATTGGATTATGTCACAATTAATATTCCAGGTATAGACGGGTTTGACAACCGCCGTGTAGATGCTGATGGAAAAAGTTCATTGAACTTTGCCGAAATAATAGTATTCCCCAATGAACCGAAAAGTTATAATGTGACAATTACCGCTTTTGACAAGAAAGAAAACTCAACCACTACCACCAGTGTATTGAATATCTCAGAAATGCCGGATTTTCCCAAAATGTATCTGGCAGATGTGGCAACTGCCGAAGAACTGAATAGTGATATATTCGGGGTACCGATGGTAATTGAACATACAGGTGAATATCAGTATAAAGCAAATTATTACTGTCAAAAAGCCGGAACTAAAATATTCTTCTTACCACAAAAGAGTGACTTCACTCCTATTTGTTTCGGGCTTGATCCAGAGGATAACACCAAACTGACAGACGATCCCGAAACAGCAATGCCAATCGTACTTGACCAAGCCAATGTTTATTATGAAATTAATATTGATGTGAAGAACAGTACATACAATCTGAAAACTTACTCAATTGCCGATGCTGTAGACCCCATACCTCACACATACGGTTCTATCAGCCTTGACACATGGGGTGACGGTGGTTCGTGGTTACAGGAATTCTATTTCGGATATATGACCAGTAGCCCAACTGAAGTCCTGCGTTTCACTCAAGATAAGACCAATCCTCACCTGTTCTATTTGGATACCCCCCTATTCCTGGAGGCAGGTACTAAAATGAATTTCGTTATTCATAACTGGCACTCCGACGGATGGTGGAATTATTGCACGTGGCGTGTAGACAACTCAGACGAACCGGAGATCTTCGGATATTATGGTAAAGAAGCCAAATATACCAATCCGGCATGGACCAAACCCGATCATGTAGGTGACAATTGGGCAAAACCAACAGTGAACGTCACAGGGAATTATAAACTTATATTCGACGCTCATTTGGAAAGAGCTAAACTCATTCCGGCCAATTAACAAGTAACATTAGATTTAAGATATGAAAAAGCAAATATTATTATTGTGTCTTGCGCTGACAAGTCTATGTAGCTATGCGCAGACCATCACTGTAAAAGGTGTAGTAACCTCGGCTTCAGATAAAGAACCGATGATTGGTGCAACAGTGCAAGTAAAAGGTACAGGTACAGGTACTATTACAAGTATTGATGGTGATTATTCACTAAACGATGTTGCCAAGGATGCCGTACTTGTGTTCTCCAGCATAGGATATGAGACTCAAGAAATAAAGGTAAACGGACAAACCGTTATCAATGTAGTGCTGAAAGATGCCAGTGAATTACTGGACGAAGTAGTGGTTATTGGTTATGGAGCCGTGAAAAAAAGTGACCTGACCAGTTCTATATCTACCGTAAAAGGAAAAGAAATTACCGAAACTGTAACCGGTAATGCAATGGACGCCTTGCAAGGTAAAATCAACGGTGTTCAAGTAACCAGTGGTGGTGGTCCGGGCGCACAACCAAAAGTTCTAATCCGTGGTGTAACAACAGTAAACGGAACCGATCCTTTGTATGTAGTAGATGGCATGCCGGTAGGTACAAACATCAACTTCCTAAACAGTAATGACATTGAATCTATGGAAGTTTTAAAAGACGCTTCGGCTGCTGCCATTTACGGAACACGTGCTTCTAACGGTGTCATTCTAATCACAACCAAAAAAGGAATGGCAGGAAAAACAAATATCAGTTTTAATGCATCTGCAGGTTTCCAAACATTGTCAAAACCCAAAATGGCTAATGCCGCCGAATATAAAGAAGTATTCAATACCCGATACACAAATGACGGAGGAACTTCTATTTGGAATGATACAGGCGCTACTACCAATCCCGGAGGAACAGACTGGTGGGACGAAGTAATCAACAAAACTGCTTTAGTGCAAAATTACTCACTCAATATCTCCGGTGGTTCAGACAAACTGGTTTATAACCTGAGTATGGGTTACTACCGTAACAATTCACAATATGACTATGGTTATTGGGACAAAATCAACGCACGCCTTAATACAGAATATACATTTAATAAATATGTAAAAATGGGTTTCGACATTGCCCCACGTGTAGAATCATGGGATGATACCCCCGATCTTTTTTCAGCTGCCATGTCTATGGACCCCACAACTCCTATATTCAAGCCGGAAGATCAATGGGTGGATAACGAATTCAATAACTATCAGCGTTCTTACAACAACCAGGAGTGGAACCCTGCCGGTTCATTGGCTCGCCAAAATTCCCACTCCCGTGAAATGGGTACAATTGTAAATACTTATTTACAGATAAACCCTATTCAAAAACTGACCCTGCGCACGCAGTTCGGCGCTAATGCACACTTCCGCCGTACAGACAAATTCACTCCTGAATTCTATATTGATGCTTTGGAACAATCTACATTAAGTAATGTTTCCCGTGAAATGCAGGAATGGCTTGATTGGAACTGGACTAATACTGCTACTTACATCACGACTTTTGCAGAAAAGCATAATATTAATGTAATGGGTGGCTTTACAGCTGAACGCTTTGCTGAATTCCAATCAAAAGCCTCACGTGACGATGTTCCTAATAATATGGATCAAATGCAGGAAGTAAATGCCGGTACACAAAACCAAAAGTCAGAAGGTAAAACTGCTTACAGCACATTAGTATCTTATTTAGGACGCGTGATGTATAACTATGACAATCGTTACTATCTAACAGCTTCTATTCGTGCAGACGGTTCTTCTCGTTTCCCCAAAGGAAACAAATATGCCATCTTCCCTTCTGTTTCTGCTTCATGGCGTATCATCAGTGAAAGTTTCATGCAAGACCAGAAGATTTTCAGTAACTTGAAATTACGCGGAGGTTGGGGACGTGTAGGTAATCAAAACATAGATAATGATGCTACGCTGACTTTGTTAGGACAATCTGATTATGTATTCGGTACAGCTCCAGGACGTGTTTCAGGTACTATGGTATCAGGCGTTGGCAATAATTTGCTAAAATGGGAAACAGTAGAAGACTGGAACGTAGGTGTGGATATGTCCTTCCTTGACTCCCGTCTAGACATGACCTTTGAGTATTTCCAAAAGAAATCTTCTGATATGCTCTATCAGAAACAAAATATCTTCGCCATCGGATACCCCGACTGGAACAGTACAGTATGGATGAATATAGGTAGTATGAAAGCTAGCGGTTGGGAATTAAGTCTGAACTGGCACGACAAAGTAGCAGACTTCCGATATAATGTGGGATTGAACCTTTCCGCAGTGAAAAATAAAGCTGTTAAATTCTCCGGTGACGGTCCTATCCAAACTGGAGGTTTCAACAGCGACCAAATTATCCGTAATGAAGACGGTGGCTTGATTTCACGCTTCTACGGCTACGTAGCCGATGGTATTTTCCAAAATTGGGATGAAGTTTATGCTCACACCAACGAAAATGGCAAGCTGGTACAATCCAATGCCCAACCCGGTGACATTCGCTTTAAGGATTTGAATCATGACGGAGTGCTAGATGAAAATGATAAAACATGGATCGGTAACCCATATCCCGATTTGATGGTAGGTTTGAACTTGGGTTTCAGCTATAAAAACATCGATTTCACAGCCAACTTCTATGGTACATTCGGTAATGATATTTTCAATAAGACCAAAGGTTTATACTCCGGCGTAAGTGGGCAAAACGTTTGGACAGGTACATTGCAGAAAGCATGGCATGGCGAAGGAACCAGCAACGATATTCCTCGTCTGTCCTACAATGATTTGAATCAGAATTACACACGCGTTTCAAGTTTCTTTGTAGAAGACGGCTCTTATATGCGTTGCAAACTATTACAAGTGGGTTACACACTCCCCAAGAAGTGGTTGAACGGAACCGAATTGCGTCTCTCATTGTCGGCTCAAAATCCTTTCACTATCACCAGCTACTCAGGTATGGATCCTGAACGTCCACAGATTGGTAAAGATGGCAGTGTAATTGAAACCGGTATTGACGGCATCGCTTATCCTAACCCACGTACTTTCTTATTTGGAATTGATTTAAAATTTTAACCCTCAAGGTATAAACCATGAAAAAGATATTAACAATATTAACAATGATTGCCTCGCTGACATTCACTTCTTGTGAGGATTTCCTAACAGAGGAAGTGCGCGGGCAACAAAATTTGGATACTTATTTCCAAAGTGCAGAAGAAGCCGAAGCATTTATTACTGGTTGTTACCAGGCCATTACTTTTGGCGGATGGTGGAATATCAACACAGTATGGTTGCTTTCCGAGATGTGTAGTGATGACGGTTGGATGGGCAATACCAGCCAAAGTCAAAGTGACTATATTTCTTTGGCCCACTATCAAGGTACCGGACAAAGCAATGGTGCCATCTCCAACTTTTGGCAGTATCGATACAAAGGCATTCTACGTTGCAATATCGCAGTGGAACGCATTTCACAAGCTGATTTCTCAGATGAAGAAATGAAGAACCGGCTTGTAGCCGAAGCACGTTTTCTCCGTGGATACTTCTATTTTGAACTTGTGAAGAATTTTGGTGGTGTGCCTCTCATTACAGGCTTCCTGTTGCCCGAAGAAATACAAGGTATTACCCGCGCTTCGGCCGAAGATGTATATAAGTTCATTGAAGATGATTTAAAAGCCGCTGCTGATGTGTTGCCACAACGTAGTCAATATGCTGCTACAGATATGGGACGCGCTACCCGTGGAGCTGCATTAGGCCTATTGGGAAAGGTTTACCTCTACCAAAGCAAATGGCAAGAGGCACATGATGTATTGAAAACAGTCATCGACGAAGGTGAATATAAATTACTCGACAACTTCGGTGATGTATGGGATGTTGACCATAACAATAGCGAAGAAAGTCTGTTTGAAGTACAATATATGTATGATGGAACTTATGCATTGGGTGGTTCTTTGACTGTTATTACCGGTGCCCGTAGTGGTCCCGGCGACGGATGGTCTTGGGGACAGCCAACCGCTAACCTTGAACAAGCCTACATCGATGCAGGAGATACAGAACGTTTACGTTGGACTATTATTAAAACCGGTTGTACAGAAATTGCCGGAGAGAATAACTTCGACAAGTTCGTTGAAAACAACACAAAAATCGCCAATTATAAAGATTATATCGAAAAGTACGGTTGGGATCCCGAATGTTATATTATAGATCCGTCACAACATAAATCAGCACGTATTGTCCGGAAGTATTTTGTACCTATTGAAAAACGTCCGGAAGTATACAATATCGACAAAATTCCATTAGATCATCGTATCTTACGCTATGCAGATGTATTGTTGATGTATGCTGAAGCCTGCAACGAATTGGGCGAAGATGGTACAGCACGTACCTATCTTAATGAGGTACGGAATCGTGTAAAATTACCTGCTGTCACATCCAGTGGAAACGAGCTTCGCAAAGCTATCCGGCTAGAACGTCGTTTGGAACTGGCATGGGAACAAAACAGAATCTATGATATCCGCCGTTGGACAGATGACAATGGCAAGAAAATGATTTGTAACCTGATGGGAGCAAACGGTACATTTGTAAAATACAATACAGATCCCGCTACCCGCGACATTTACGAATGGGAAAATCAAGGTGAGGCAAGTGATAAAGGAATCAGCTTCAACGAAAACCGGGATATGGTATTCCCGATACCTTTATATGAGATTACAATGTCTAATGGTTCTATCACCCAAAATCCGGGCTGGAATTAATCATTTTCCAAAAAGAACAGATTGTTACAGGAATTAAACATTCAATAGGTCTTTATATTCTGTCGCGGATAGTTTGCTAGGATTATCCGCGACTATTTTTTAATCCATCTAAAACAATGAAACTAAAATATATTTTTACTCTTCCACTGTTCTTTTCTACTGTAGCCTGCAGTGACGATTCTCCCCAAACACCGGATACATCGGGGCAACCGGACAGCAGCATAAACGTAGAAAAAACAGTAACCATAGATGCCGGACAATCTTTTCAGACTCTGACAGGATTTGGCGCATCAGATTGTTGGGCACCTGCCTTCGTAGGAAAAAGCTGGATAACGAATCGTGACAAAATCAGTGAACTGCTATTCTCTTCTGAAATACAATCAGGACAACCTAAAGGTATAGGACTCTCCATGTGGCGTGTGAATCTAGGTGGTGGCAGTGCAGAACAAGGTGAAGCAAGTGGAATAGAAGACAAATCACGCAGAGCAGAATCTTATCTGACTGATGACTTAACATTAGACTGGACACGCTGTAAAGGGCAGCGCTACTTCTTGCAGCGCGCCAAAGAGTTTGGTTGTCAGAGTATAGTACTTTTCAGCAATACCCCTCCTGTACAATATACCTCCAACGGAAAAGGATTCTCCAATAGCGGAGGAGTTTCTAATTTGAAGGATGAATGTTATACGGACTTTGCCAGATACATGTCAGATGTAGCAAAATACTATGTAAACGAAGGATATCCAGTGACACATATCTCACCAGTTAACGAACCCCAATATAATTGGGACAGCGGCCAGGAAGGCAGCGGATGGACTAATGATGAAGTAGCCAAACTTATACGTGAATTGGATACCGCCATCACTTCTGCCGGTCTTTCTATTGATATTCTTCCAGGGGAATCTGGAGATTATGAATATCTCTACAAATTTAAGAATGATGCCGCCCATAGTAACGTACTTTCAGCATTTTTCACACCTGGAACTTCCACCTATATAGGCAACCTGACTCATGTAAAGAAACTTATCTGCGGCCACAGCTACTGGACAGATGGCACATGGGATGGTATGCGTAATGTCCGGAAACAACTGGCCCAAGCAGCCCAACAATATGATGTAGAAATATGGCAAAGTGAGTGGAGTATGTTAGGCGACGGATACAGCTCTTCCGAGTTTATAGGCTATGACCAAGCAACCGAAATGGACATTGCACTTTATATGTCAAAAGTAATACACAATGACCTAACTATAGCAGGAGTTTCCTCCTGGAGTTACTGGACCTCAATGGATATCCCCCGCTGGGGACACAAAAACCGCTTCTTACTGATTTCACTGGAACCCTCCGATGGAGTTTATGGGGATATAGAGAAAGAAGGCACTTATAAAGCTACTCCCACACTTTGGGTATTAGGTAACTACAGCCTATTCATCCGACCAGGTTATCGCCGTATCATGCTTAACATGAATGAATCATCCAGTTTCTTCGGGTCAGCATGGATTTCACCGAAAAAAGATAAAATTGTTGCTGTTTATACCAATCTATCAGAAAAAGGAGTCCGGCTAAACGAAATTCATAAAGAATGGGTAAGTGAAATAAGCTCCATCACTACTTATACAACAACAAATAACAAAAATTTGCAAGAGGTACACGTCACGGCAGACCAACAAGTAATTGTGCCTTCGGAAAGTGTTACAACTGTCATTTATAATCTGAAATAATCCCTCAACTTTATGAAATACAAAGCATTATTATTCTCTTTATTTGCAACAGCAAACCTGTTTGCTCAACATCCTGCCATTCACTTTGAAATAGAAACAGACCAACCCTGTCAAACCATGGACTATTTCGGAGCATCAGACTGTTGGAGCATGCAATTTATCGGCTTATGGCCGCAAGAAAAACAAAACCAAGTAGCCGACTGGCTGTTCAGTACGGAAAACCATGAAAACGGACAACCTAAAGGAATCGGTCTGTCTTTATGGCGTTTCAATGTAGGAGCCGGAAGTGCGGAACAAGGAGAAGCCAGCCAGATAGCCTCTCCCTGGATGCGTGCCGAATGTTTCCTTCAGGCAGATGGTAACTATAATTGGAATAAACAACAAGGGCAGCGCAACTTCCTGCGTCTGGCAAAAGAACGGGGTGTAAACAAATTTTTGGCATTTCTTAATTCACCTCCCGTATATTTCACACAAAACGGTCTTGCCACCAACACAGGCCGTGGAGGAACCTTAAACTTAAAGGAAGAGCATTATAAGAATTTTGCCCGTTTTCTTGCCAATGTCATAAAAGGGGTGGAGAAACACGATGGAATCAAGTTCAATTACCTCTGTCCATTCAATGAACCCGATGGGCATTGGAACTGGATTGGCCCCAAACAAGAAGGTACACCGGCTACCAACCGCGAAATAGCCCGTGCCATACGCCTCATCAGTAAAGAGTTCGTAAATAACCAAATTGACACACAGATTCTAGTCAATGAGTCCTCTGACTATCGTTGTATGTTCGATACTCACATGACTAATTGGGAACGGGGGTATCAAATCCAGTCTTTCTTTAATCCGGACAGTACAGCCACCTATCTGGGTGATACTCCCAATGTTCCCCGGCTGATGGTAGGGCATAGTTATTGGACTAATACTCCTCTGAATAATTTACACGATATCCGTTGTCAATTAAAAGATACTTTAGACAAGTATAAGGTGGATTTCTGGCAGACAGAAACCTGTATCATGGGCAATGACGAAGAAATCGGCGGAGGCGGAGGATATGACTTCACCATGAAGACAGCATTATATGTAGCACGGATCATTCATCATGACATTGTATATGCAGGTGCTCGCAGTTGGCAATGGTGGCGATCTATCGGTGGAGATTATAAGGACGGATTAATCCGTGAGTATAGTGATCCGACTTTTCTGAATGGTGAGGTGAAAGACTCCAAATTAATGTGGGCTTTGGGAAACTACAGTAGATTTATACGCCCGGGAGCTGTTCGGAAAGCAATTATAGCCAAAGACAACCAAGGGAAAATCATTCCTGAAGGCGATACAGATGTAACCGGACTAATGTGTTCAGCATACCAAAATACAGACGGAAAGGAGGTTTTCGTTATGATTAATTATGCAGCGGAAGATAAAGAGTTTACTTTCTATCAGCGTAACGGAATTATAAAAAACTGGAAAATCTATCGTACTTCGGATAAAGATGGAGAGAATCTTCTACCGGTGGGAAGCATCAAAAACCATGAAAAAGTTGTGATTCCGGCACGTTCCATTATTACGTTGGTCACTCAATAATACTCCAATATATAAAGAAATAAGGTTGGCTCTTTGTGAAGAGTTCAGCCTTATTCTCTTCTTAAAATACATTTCGGTTCTCAATCCTTCCTTTTTATACTGCTTTCCCTCACCTGCAAACAAGTAGGAATAATGATTTGCCTGATTTTTTTATCTCCCTTAATCTTATCAATCAACATCTGACATGCGGCTTCCCCCATCTTATAAGTCTGATGCGAGACGGCCGAAAGGCGAGGCACTACATAATTGGCATGTTGCTCATCTGTATACCCAATAAGCGCTATATCCTGAGGAATACGAAGATTATGATTTCTAATCACTTCCATAGCGGCAAATGCCAATGTATCATTCATGGCAAGAATTGCATCGGGAGGCTCCGGAAGCGATAATAAAATTTCTGTAGCTATTTTCCCTTCTTCAAAATCAATTTTCCGACACACAACCAAATCTTTCTCAATAGGTATCTTATTTTCCCTTAACGCTTCAAGGTAACCATGTTTTCTCTTTCTTACTATATCCAGATGGTTTGCACCACCGATAAAAGCAATCCGTTTGCTTCCATGATCCAACAAGTGCTGTGTAGCCATCTGAGCAGAATATACTCCATCAGCCACTACCGTAGAAAAACGGTCAGGCATGCAAACACGATCAAATAGAACAAGCGGCATATTCATATCATCCAAACTCAACCAATGGGCATAATCTGTTGTTTCTTGAGATAAACAACCTATAATACCTTCCACATGCATATTGACCAAATTCTCAATATTTCTTTTCTCATGGTCGTATGACTCATGGGAAGTCGTGATGATAACAAAATAGCCGTTTGCTATAGCGGTATCTTCTATACCACTTAAAATAGACGCAAAGAAATGAGTAACAATATCAGGTACAATTACTCCAATGGTACGGGGAGTATTTTTCCGGAGACTCATAGCAAAAGGATTGGGGTGATAATTCATCTCTTTTGCCAATTTTTGAGCTTTAATACAAAGTTCCCGACTGATTTCGGGACTATTTTTCAAGGCACGGGATACTGTAGGTATGGATACACCTAATATCTGTGCCAAATCTTTCAATGAAGTACGTCTCGATTCTGCCATATCAATGCTGTAAACGGTGATTCACCTACAAAGAAAGCATATTCTCACCAATATACATACAAAGAGTGCATTTTTTAGTGATAAGATTAGTGGTAAATACTGCGATATGCACCCACTATTCACCACCAACCACTTATCACTAATAAATCGTTCCGCGCATCCGGTCTTCGAATGCAGCTAAAGCAGCCTTGGCGCCTTCCCCCATTGCTATAACTATCTGTTTATAGGAAACATCCGTTACATCTCCGGCAGCATAGATACCTTTTACAGAGGTCCGGCCATTTTTATCAGTCAGAATTTCACCCATGCGGTTCGTTTCCAGCAATTCTTTAAACAAAGTGCTATTGGCAGTCAAACCTATTTGGACAAAAATACCATCCAAGGCAAAGATCTCTTCTTTTTCGGATGAACGGTCTTTCTTTATAAGCCCCACCACTTTATCACCGTTTCCTAACACCTCTACCGTTTGAGTATTAGTAATAATATCCACATTGGGCAGGCTTTTAGCTTTCTCCTGCAAAACAGTATCCGCTTTCAAAGTATCCATGAATTCGAATACAGTCACTTTGGAACAGACTCCCGCCAAATCAATAGCAGCCTCAACCCCGGAGTTTCCACCACCTATGACTGCTACTTCCTTATTTTTATAAAATGGTCCGTCACAATGAGGACAGAAAGCAACTCCATGACCGATGTATTTTTCTTCACCGGGAACATTCAATTTTCTCCAATTCGCCCCGGTAGCAATGATCAGTACGGGAGCCTTATACGTTTCTCCACCTTTCACAGACAACACTTTCATGCCCTCTGCCACTTCCACTTTCTCTATCCGGCGATTTTCTAAAATATCAATATGATATTCCGCCAAATGTTTTTTCAGATCCTGGGCCAACTGTTTACCGGTAGTCTGATGCACAGATATCAAGTTCTCAATCCCCATCGTTTCATTGACTTGTCCACCAATACGCTCGGCTATTATTGCTACTTTCAACCCTTTACGAGCCGAGTAGATAGCAGCTGTCGCACCGGCAGGACCAGCACCGGCTACCAGTACATCATATTCTTTTGTTTCAACAGCTTCCAATTCCACCGAACCGTAACGGGCTTCCAGCTTCTCCAACAGATCCCCCATACTGCTACGCCCCACATGAATCTGTTCACCATCAGCAAATACAGTAGGAACGGCCTGTACTTTCATCCGTTCTACTTCTTCTTCATTTATAGATCCATCTACTGCCTCATGGCGTATCTGACCATTCAGAAGTACCATCATATTCAAAGCTTGAACCACATCGGGACAATTGGTACAGGTGAGAGACAAATAGGTGGTCAAACTAATCGCCCCCTGTAATGCCTTGATACGTCTGGTAATAAACTCGTCCGGAAAATTCTTTCCTTTGCCGTCAGCATTCAGAACAGCCATCAACAAAGAAGTAAATTCATGACCACCAGGTACGGCACGAAATGTGATTCCCGTATCCTTTCCTTCTTTTAAAAGGATAAACTTCAGCCCTTCACTATCCTGCAACCGACAGGAAAGTTTATCCGAACAGGAAGCCACTTCTTCCAACAAGTCCACCAACTCGGCACGACTTTCGTGCTGAGGGTGGACAAAGATGTCAAAAGTATAGTGCGCTTCCAATTGGGCAAAAAGACCTTTTAACTGATCTTTTATCGCACTATCTAACATGAGTTCTATACTTTAAATTTTACCTACCAAATCAATACTCGGTTTCAAGGTCTCAGCACCTTTCTTCCATTTAGCAGGACAAACCTCACCATCATGAGTGGCTACAAACTGGGCAGCTTCTACCTTACGAAGAAGTTCATCAGCATTACGCCCGATGCTGTTGTCCTGAATTTCAGCTAATTTGATCTTGCCTTCGGGATTCACTACAAAAGTACCACGATAAGCCATACCGTCTTCTTCAATCATCACACCAAATGCACGCGACAAAGCACCTGTAGGATCTGCCAACATCGGATAAGTGATTTTGCGGATACTTTCAGACGCATCATGCCATGCTTTATGAACGAAATGTGAATCGGTGCTTACAGAATATACTTCCACTCCCATTGCTTTGAACTGATTATACTTTTCAGCAATATCTACAAGTTCGGTAGGGCATACAAACGTAAAGTCAGCAGGATAGAAGAAGAAAATAGCCCATTTACCTTCAATATCTTTATTAGTTACGGTTTTAAACTCTCCATTATGGAATGCCTGAACTTTAAATTCAGGAACTTGTGAATTAATAATTGGTTCCATACTCTTTTTATTTTTAAATTAAAACTGATTTTTAAATTGTAATTATTACATTTGCAAAGGTAGCCGACTTCAGCACCTTCCACAATACCTAATTATTAGGATTATATAGAACAAGATTCATCATAAATAGGTATTGGACAAACGATTTTTTAAGTGAATTTTGCATGTAATTAAAAGGATGCTAAATGTTTTAACAACAATAGTTTCCACCAGGGAACTTAATCGGTAAACACAGTACGTTAGAACTGCGCTATGGCGACAAAACCATCATTGCTCCGGCACTGATTGCTTTCCGGTGATATTCTTAAAAAAAATATAAAAGCCTCCTGACTCCTGTCTGTCCTTTAAAGGTTTTATGTACTTTTGTACCGCTTAAAACAAAAAACAATCAACAAAAATGGACGATTCAATACCACGAACGTGCAATAGTATTAACTGATCCGACAGGGCAATCACTACTCTGAATGCCTCTGAACGGATATAAACGAACGAAAGGAGGCAATAAGATGAGAAAATATCTTTATTGTGAGAATGGCTTTGTAGAAAAGTCACAATGGATGCCAAACTGCTGGGTGAATGTAGAATGCCCCGACCAAAGTGATTTTGAGTTTCTGACTAAAGAATTAAAAGTTCCCGAAACTTTTTTAGAGGACATCGCCGATATGGATGAACGTCCGAGAACGGATACGGAAGACAACTGGCTACTGACCATTATCCGAATCCCCCTGCAACAACAGGGAAGCATCCCTTATATCACTATCCCCATCGGTATCATTACAAATAATGAAATCATTGTTACCGTGTGTTATCACTCCACTGAAATGATTCCTGATTTTATTGACCACACCCGACGTAAAGGAATCATTGTGCCTAATAAATTTGAATTGATTTTACGGTTAATTTACTCATCTGCCGTATGGTTCTTGAAATATCTGAAACAAATAAACAATGATGTAGCTGCCGCAGAAAAAGAATTGGAAAGGAGCATACGTAATGAGGACCTGCTCAGATTGATGAAACTACAAAAAACATTGGTTTATTTCAATACGTCCATTCGTGGAAATGAGGTGATGGTAGGTAAATTGCAAAGTATCTTCCAGGAAAAAGATTATCAAAACCGCGATTTGGTAGAAGATGTAGTCATTGAATTAAAACAAGCATATAACACGGTTAATATCTACAGTGATATCTTAACCGGAACCATGGACGCATTTGCTTCCATCATATCCAACAATGTGAACACCATCATGAAACGCATGACCAGTATTTCCATCATTCTGATGGTACCCACATTAATAGCTAGTTTCTATGGAATGAATGTAGATGTACATGTAGATGCATTACCACATGCTTTTAGTTTTATTATTTTGGCGTCCATCACATTATCTGCGTTGGCTTTTGTTATTTTCAGAAAGATAAAGTGGTTCTAAAAAATCCTGTAACAATATCATATGACCTGTCATTCACGACAACAGGTCATATGATAAAATTCTTTTCGCCCCCTAATCTTATAACAAAGATATTCAACTTACTCTTACTTTCTTT
The DNA here is from genome assembly GCF_000012825.1 of Phocaeicola vulgatus ATCC 8482. Classification (GTDB taxonomy): domain Bacteria; phylum Bacteroidota; class Bacteroidia; order Bacteroidales; family Bacteroidaceae; genus Phocaeicola; species Phocaeicola vulgatus. The sequence continues at coordinate 1,152,780 of NC_009614.1, forward strand.
CTCCAAATACGTTTTATCCATAAATAGTATCCTGTCAATGGCAAGGTGGCTCCTATCAAAGCTGCTATAAACGTCAGTAAACGGGTAAGCATACCGCCCCAACTACCAACATGTACAGAATAGATCCATCCGCGAATCTTTCCAACCTTCTCAGCATCTTTATATAAAACTACCTCATTAATCTTACCTGTATGAGGATTGAATTTATAACGGTCGGAAGCACGTTGATTACCGAAGGTATTGAAAGAAACATTTGCTGCCCCATCTGATAAGGTTATCTGTTTGTAGCCGGGATTATTCAGGGCTAATTGGTCATAAACTTGTTGCCAACAAACATAGGACGAAGAATGAGAAACATTCTTTCCGGATTGGTCGCCGCCTTTCCCCCCACGCCGGGTCACCCCACCATGAGCACCTCCCTGCTGTACTTCCACGCCAAACACTTTATAGAAACCTGTCCGATACCATCCAAAAGACCATGTTAGCCCGGTAAGGGCCATAGCCAACAAAAAAAACAGCGCATACATACCACCTGCAACATGCAGGTCATACCAAAATCTTCTAAAGCCCCTGCCGACAGATATTCTTAAACTATTTTTCAAGGCTTTTCGTGTACGAGGCCACCAGATAACGATACCCGATATCAAAACCACGACAAACAACAGGGTGCTGACACCTACAATCATTTTTCCCCAGAAGGCTCCGCCATCCGCTTTCATACTGTCCAACAGCCAGCGATGCAGCCTGAACATAGTCACAAAAAATGCAGAACGTTCATATTTACCTTTAATCTCACCAGTATATTGATCCACATACACGGAAGCACGACGAGGCTTGGACAAATTCACCTGCCAAGCACGTTCCGGGTCAGAGAAAACACTGATTCCTGTGACAGACACACTGTCGGGTAACATGAGTTCTACCTCTTCCAATAATCGATCAACAGGAAGTGAAACTGCCTCTACCTTTTTTACATAATAAAGTTCATGCCTGACCAGTTCCATCACTTCATTTTCAAAAACCAACATGGCTCCCGAGAAGCAAATCAAGGAAATGATTAACCCGAAAGGAACAGAAAGCCAAAGATGTATTTGGCGAAATATTTTCTTCATAAAATCTTCGATACGATTCATAAAAAGAGTCTGCATAAGCACATACTGCCCGCAGACTCCCATTATATTATTACAATACTCAGTTCTGAGGTTGCAGTTTACCGACGCCACTGATTTGTGTCGCTTCTATAGAAACACCCTTTGTCGCTACCGCACCAACCGGATCTATTTTATAAATAGACGGATATCCTTCTGTTGTAGTTACAGCCATATAGGCATATCCATTCTCCACATACGGAGTATTGCCAAAGCCGGAGATCAAATCGGCAGAAGGCAAACCAGTTACATAAGTCAGTTTTCCGGTTTCTCCTTGATATATCGCTAACTGATTAGCTGTGAAACCAGTTTCAGTCAAGGAACGATCATACATCAACAACAAGAAATAATCTCCCGTAATATGCCAACAACGAATGAAAGATTTACCTCCGGTCTGCGCTTCGATACTATAATAATAATCAGGATCAAACTCTTCCGTTCCAGCCTTTATACGTACTACTCCGGCATCCAAGGTAGTCTGTTGCCGTTTATCAGCCATTGTTTTGGCATAACTAGGAGAAAATACATAAATATCACCATTATCTGCCGCCCAAATCGTTTGATAATACTGTGATTTAAAACGCCCGCAAGCATAACTGATCTTATCTGTTTCTATGATTTTTTTATTTGTCAGCGTTTCATCATCAAAAATAGCCACCCAGCATTTATTGGGATATTGCGTCCATTGCAATTCACCTTTTTTATAACTGCTGCTGTTGGAACCACCATCTTCTGTCTTTACCAAATCCTCATTGCCGGGAAGTATCCACTTTCCCCCGTCAGTAGCCGAACCATATTGACTTAACCCCATTGGAATAGCAGCGCTATACAGTTTATTATTTCGTTCCAATATGCCGGCCAATGTTACATATTCTCCATTTCCCAAGAAGTTTTCGGACATATAAGCCTTATTTTGAGTATCATTCGTTGTAAATGTTTCAGCAGATACGTCCAAATAAGAAAGCAAAAACATCTTTGGTAAATATCCATTCTCATCAGCATACGCTGTGGGTCCGTCACCGGTAGACGAGGTCATGATATATTTATCATAAATACCGTAAGTAGTAAATCTCTTTACGGCAAACTCCCCCGAACGAGCCTTTACTTCATTATTTGAATCCATGATATAAGAACGGGTCGTACCTGCATTCCCTTGATTATAAGTCAGCGCATAAAGATATTGATTCTTGTAAAACACCCATTGAGTTGCACCATCATTCACAAGACCATTATTCACTGTAGAAACAGTACCTTTATCCAACGTTTCAGAAGTAAGCAGCACATTCGTTGTATTTCCAGACGCTGTGACCGACGATGCAATAACATACTCACCTTTAGCCTCGGTACCCGAACCGTAATCCGGCTCATTATCCGTACATGCACTCAACGCCATTCCTACTATAGCAATAGCAGCAAATCCGTTCAAAAAGAAATCTTTCTTCATTTTATTCTTCTATTTAATTTTAAATCCAATTAATTATAAACTCCTTTTTCCAATTCTTTAATTACCGAAACAAACACGCAGTTTACCATAAAAAGCCCTACCGGCCTTCTGAAGACTAAAATTATCATATAACTTCTCATCTGTGAAGTTACGACATTCCAATGATACGTTATATCGTCCTTTTTGCAAACTATAAGAAAAGGATATATTGTGTGAGAATTGATCAGGTACCACATAGTCCCCTTTATTTGAGCCTATTCGGGAAGAATAATAAGTAAAGCTATGCAGATATTGATTATCATAAGACACGGTCAACATATTGCCTTTCCTTCCTAAATCCCGCCAATAAAAAGTAACATCCGAATCAGCAAACATATAGGGCAGATTCGGCATCCGTTCTTTATAAGCCAGATTTTCCGCACTGCTGGAAATAGATGTTTTCATATTGTCCCGTACATCCATTTTGGTAAAATTACCTCCTATACTCACCCAATTACCAAAACCGTAACGAGCAGAAACAGTATATCCTTTCGTCAATACTTTACCGTAATTAATATATTTCGCGGCATATTTACCACCACTCAAATCCGCAATATTACGCTGAATATAATCTTTTGTATTCCGATAAATCACTCCACCTTCCATATATACAGAATGCCTGCCAAATGTTCTGTTATAGCTCAAATTAAAATTCAAATTATCACTACTCTCCGGTTTTATACTGATATCTCCCATTTCCAAATCCTCATCTCCAAACATTTCTTCAATAGTAGGCAGACGATATGCTTTTTCGTATGACAATTTCGCCTGCAAACCGGGTAGAATGAAATAAGTTCCCGCAGCTCCATATCCTATGGAATTCATGTTTCGGGTAGTACGGACATAATCATCTTGATTCGTAGTCGTAGCCATAGGACCTGCCACATACAAACTATAATATTTTCCAAATACTGAGAGATTCCAATTATCAGACGGCATCAACCGATAGGACAATCCGGAGATATTCTTATGGGTTTCTTTAGCTATGGCATCCTCCGATTCCATCTTAGCCAACAAAGAAGTGTTAGAACGGCGGAAAGTATTCAACACATGATTAAAGGTCAGCATATGTATTTTCGCCAAACGGTAATTAACGGTTAATGTTCCATTCCAATTGTTATTATCCGCCCGTGAATATTGATTGGATTGTTCACCGGGTGAGTTCATTAATTTTCTATCACCCAACCAATTGTACTTATAGGAAGCTGTATCTATATTTGTCGTTGCATTTTTATTATAATTGGCAGTCAATGCCACATCCAGACCTTTGATGAATAAGCCACGCTTACTATATTCCAATGACGGCATCAACGAATGTCCTTTACGATGCTTTTCCCCATAGACTATTTCCTGACGTACTCCGGTCTGTATCTCCTTATACATGTGTGAATAAGTAAAACCCAACATCAATCTGTCTGCCCATTTCTTATCCACAATACCCATCTTACCTATAACCGCCTCATTATGATAGGTATCATTAAAGCGCTTCACACGTACCCTTTTATCTTTATCAATTCTTCCGGTTTCAAAGTCCTCTACCGGTGCGTCCACCTGATAATCATTATCCGAATAGTTTTGGAAAGCATTTATTTCATAAGTAAAGCCATTTTTGAAAGTTTGTCCGAAATTCACATACGATTTATGCGTATTGAACGACCCGTATGAATAGGAGCCATCCAAAAACCAATTACGTTTCTTCTTATTGGTTACAATATTGATAACACCACCTATAGCATCCGTGCCAAATCCTACAGGAACCACCCCTTTATACACTTCAATCCTATCTGCAAAATTCACAGGAATATTATTCAAGCCAAAAGAGCTCCCTACTCCCTCCTGAGGTACACCGTCAATAAATATCTTCACATGTTTGCCACTGAAACCATCCAACATCAATTGCATATCCGAACCTACCCCCCCCGACTCACGAAGTTTCATTCCCGGAGCTTTAGCCAAAGCATCACTCAGATTCTTGGTAGAATTCTGGAATTCTTTTGTATCTACAGCTATCGCATTGAATGCGGAACGTTTCACACGGGAAACCCCGTTAGACACCACTACCACTTCACCCAACTCAGTCACTGACGGGGCAATCATTACATTCATCTTAATCCTTTCTCCATGAACCAAAGTAACGGGCTTTTCTATAGTCTTATATCCTATAGCCGAAACAACCAGCGTGTATTTCCCTGCCGGTGCATGAAGATGATAGATACCTTCTTCATTCGTTGTACAGCCATAAGTTGTACCCTTCAAATATACGGTCGCAAAATCTACGACTTCCTGTTTTTCTTTGGATATCACTTTACCGGATACCATTGTCTTAGGTTGTGCAAAGATAGATATCGCTCCGATTATAAAAAAAAGAGAGCCTAAACTGATCCTTTGTAACTGTCTTTTTACCATGAATACCTATAATTCTAAATTCTTAATTTTTGAGAATGCAAAGGTCCGTAAAAAGAAAAGGGGAAACAATCACCTGATATAGGTAATCTTTTCCCCCATTTTACGGAATATATATACTATGCAATAACTTTTTATAGGTATTTATGCCACAAAATAGTCCTTTTAAATTTGGCATAATGCCATGAATCCACTACATTTGTTCTATATCACAAATATTAGAATTATGCAAGATATAACAAACGGACGTTGCGGTTGGTGCGGAACAGACGAATTGTATGTGAAATACCATGACCAAGAGTGGGGAAAGTTAGTTACCGATGACAAGACGCTGTTTGAGTTTCTTGTATTGGAAAGTGCCCAAGCAGGACTAAGCTGGATAACGATTCTTAAAAAAAGAGAGGGGTATCGTAAAGCTTTCTATAATTTTGATGCCGAGCTGGTAGCACAAATGACCGATGAAGACGTTGAGCGGCTAATGCAATTTGAAGGAATTGTAAAAAACCGTCTGAAAATCAAATCGACAATCACGAATGCGAAACTATTCCTTGCCGTACAAAAGGAATTCGGCAGTTTTTATAATTATACCCTGTCATTCTTTCCCGACAAAAAGCCGATTATCAACACATTCCGGTCATTGAGCGAGATTCCGGTATCCTCCCCCGAATCCGATGCCATGAGTAAAGATATGAAAAAACGAGGTTTCAAGTTCTTCGGAACTACAATTTGCTACGCCCATTTGCAAGCTTCAGGTTTTATCAACGATCATCTGACAGACTGTATTTGCCGGAAAGTTCCACAATAGAGTTTTTAAAATCTGCTGCCACTGCTACCACCTTTTATCGGAAACGCTGATGGATAAAGAGATTTAGGGGTGGTGGCAGCACCTTGTTTTATGTGTTGAAAAAGGATGTTGCCATCACTTTCTCATACTTCTCCATCTAAAACTTACAACTGATCCCAAGTTTTCAAACTGACCCGAAAATCCGCTGACCCTGAAATTCTTCATGTTCAGACTGGCTAGGCTATACGCTTAAAAGAAAGCTTACCAACCAGGAAAATCCGGCTCAGCGGAAATTTCTGGTTGTTAAGTTTTAAAATTAGCTACCTTTGCTTACCTTTGTTTTATGAAACCCGAACGACTCCTTCGTGCCATCCTTCCGGATGTGCTTATAGACAACTTTGATATTGTCAATTTCAACAAGAGTGCTGACCGTTTTGATATTTATCTTGATGAAAAAAAAGTTCAGCTAAAAGAAGATAAGACCAACCCGGATATCATATCCTATGGTTTTGGTGAGTACCGTACAATCCAAGACTATCCTATTCGTGGTCGCGCCACTTATCTCCATGTTCGTAAACGTAAATGGCTTGACAAGTCTTCCAATGAAATCTTCAGCTATGACTGGGATTTATCCGAATTTGACGGTACACGGCTGAATTCTGAGTTCGTTTCTTTTTTAAAAGAAGGAGATTGAATCTACTCCTGTGAGTATCTGTGTGCTTGCGGAACGTTATGGCGTAAAAGGGCAGACTCTTCGTAAACAATACAAGGAGAAAATCAGTGATTACCGGAACTGGGACCAACTCGAACATGCGCATGACTACCTCCTTTATCCTGAAAACATTGGAGAAAACCTTTCTTTGGATGAAACTTGCCTGAGCAATGGAGATGTTTATACGATTCTGACCAATAAAGCAGCTAAAGGCCGTAAGGGGGCTTTAGTTGCAATGGTTCGTGGAGTGGCCACAGATGCGGTAAGCGGAATCTTGCGCAGGCTTCCGCACCGGAAACGGCTGTCTGTCAAGACTGTCACTACAGATTTATCTTCAGCCATGATGCTGACGGTCAGAAAGGTGTTTCCTGCCGCAAAGCTGATCAATGACCGTTTTCATGTACAGCAGCTCATGTCTGAAGCTGTAGACCAGTTAAGAATACGCTATCGGTGGAAAGTACTTGATGCGGAAAATCAGGCTATCAGGGAGCACCGTCAAAAGAAGAAAGAAGCAAAGAGTAAGGCGGAAAGGGAGAGAATAGGGAAATGGGAGCCTGAAAGAATGGAGAACGGAGAAACCCTACCACAGATAGTAAGCAGAAGCAAGCATATTATACTGAAACACTGGAGCAAATGGAATGAACAGCAAAAGACCAGGGCTGCCATTCTCTTTGATAAATTCCCCAAGCTTCTGGAAGGATACAGCCTTAGCATGAAACTGACAGACATCTTCAACAAGAAGTCAGGTCCCGATGAAGCAAGGCTAAATCTCGCAAGATGGTACAATGAAGTGGAAAAGTTTGACTATATGGAGTTCAACAAGGTACTTGATACCTTTTCAAACCATAGTACGACCATCATAAATTATTTTGAAGAACGATTGACAAATGCTTCAGCGGAGTCGTTCAATGCTAAAATCAAAGCTTTTCGAAGCCAGTTAAGAGGGGTGGCTGATCTGAAGTTCTTCATGTTCAGACTGGCTAGGCTATACGCTTAAAAGAAAGCTTGCCAACCCGGAAAATCCGCTGACCCGAAAATCCGCTGACCCGTGCTTCTGCTTCCGTTATCTTATGGTGAATATACAAAACAAAAATCGCAATCATCAGTTTTCCAATGATTGCGATTACATCTTGTACTCGAAGCGGGACTTGAACCCGCACAGCCGCAATGGCCAAGGGATTTTAAGTCCCTCGTGTCTACCGATTCCACCATTCGAGCATCCTCGACGAGAGAGAGCGGAAAACGAGACTCGAACTCGCGACCCTAACCTTGGCAAGGTTATGCTCTACCAACTGAGCTATTTCCGCGTTTTGTTTTAACGGGTGCAAAGATAAGCCATTTTATAATACCAACCAAACTTTACACCCATTTTTTTATTCACAATCGTAAAATTCCCTCTATTTCGGTCAATTCTGCATCAGTAAAGGCCAAATTATCCAACGCATGAAGATTATCTGCCAGCTGTTTTACAGAACTTGCCCCCACAATAACAGAGGTCATCCGTTCGTCTTTCAACACCCATGCCAATGCCATCTCAGCCAAAGTCTGCCCACGGCGTACAGCCACCTCATTCAGCCGACGTGCTTTTTCCACTTTATCTTCTGTCACTTGGTCTACTTTCAAAAACCCAGTAGCACGAGCCGCACGAGAGTGCTCCGGAATACCATGCAAATATTTATTGGTCAGCAATCCTTGTGCCAAAGGCGAAAATGCAATAAAGCCGGAGCCTTGTTCAGCGGCCAACGGCAATACCTCCTCCTCCACAGCACGATCAAACATACTATAACGATATTGGCTGATCAAACACGGCACACCGGCACTTCTCAATATTTCATAAGCCACCTTTGCCTGCATAGGCGGATACTTTGAAATACCCACATACAATGCTTTTCCTTGCTTCACTATATCAATCAACGCTTGCATCGTTTCCTCAACCGGGGTCACGCCATCATAACGGTGACTATAGAATATATCAAAGTAATCCAAACCGGTACGACACAGGCTTTGGTCGATACTGGCCATTAAATTCTTACGCGAACTGTTTCCCCCATAAGGTCCATTCCACATTTCGTGTCCTGCTTTTGAGGAAATAATCAATTCATCACGGTAACCTTGGAAATTCTCCTTCAGAATTTTACCGAAATTAATCTCAGCACTTCCCGGACCAGGGCCATAATTATTAGCTAAGTCAAAATGTGTAACCCCGCTATCAAAAGCATATTTAATCATATCGGTTGCTACACCAAAATCGTCCACACTACCAAAGTTATGCCACAAACCTAAAGAGATACGAGGTAAAAGCAAGCCGCTATTTCCGCAGTATTTGTACTGCATTTTGCTATAACGGTCTGCCGAAGGTTGATATTTCATGCTATTACGTTTTACAATTATTTCTATCTACCTAAAAGGCTTCGTTCAGCCTGTTCCATGACTGAGAAATTAAATCCGTCCACTACTTGCCGCATCAAGCTTTCGATCCTGTCATTACACAAATTACCGATACTACCCTCATGAGTATGATGCACCTTCTTGTCATGGGTGAACTTGCCGGCTTCTATGTCCAAGCCAACCTTTTTATAAGCATCACGGAACGGCATACCTTCAGACGCCAAACGGTTGACCTCTTCCACACTAAAGATATAAAGGTAACGGTTATCATCCAGAATATGTTCGTTGATTTTAATTTTGTCCATAATATAGGCAGCCATTTGCAGACATTCCTTCAACTCCCGGAACGCAGGCAAGAAAACTTCTTTTATAATCTGCAAATCACGAAAATACCCCGAAGGCAAATTATTCATTATCATCATAATCTGCTGAGGAAGAGCCTGCAGCTTGTTGCATTTTGCCCGTGTCAATTCAAAGACATCAGGGTTCTTTTTATGAGGCATTATACTGGAGCCGGTAGTACATTCATCCGGAAGTTTTACAAAGCCAAAGTTTTGGCTACTGAACATACAAGCGTCAAAAGCCATTTTAGAAACTGTCCCGGCAATAGAAGCCAAAGCAAAAGCCACATTACGTTCCATCTTACCACGCCCCATCTGCGCATACACCACATTATAATCCATCGAATCAAATCCCAACAAGCGGGTGGTCATCTCACGATCGAGCGGAAAAGAAGAACCATACCCGGCAGCAGAGCCCAACGGATTGCGGTTGCACATTTTGAATGCAGCCTGCAGAAACATCATATCGTCCACCAGACTCTCAGCATACGCGCCAAACCACAAGCCAAATGAAGAAGGCATCGCTATCTGCAAATGAGTGTAACCCGGCATTAACACATCCTTATATGTATTGCTTTGAGAAATCAGCACATGAAAAAGTTGCTCCACCTCTTCGGCCACTTCTTTTAATTCCGCACGAGTAAACAGCTTCAAATCCACCAACACCTGGTCATTGCGTGAACGTCCACTATGAATTTTCTTTCCGACATCTCCCAACTTACGCGTCAACATCAATTCTACTTGCGAGTGTACATCCTCTATACCATCCTCTATTACAAACTCTCCCTTTTCGGCAGAAGCATAGATATTCTTTAATTCCGCTAATAGCATTTCCAATTCTCCGGCTGTAAGCAAACCGATACTTTCCAACATGGTGATATGTGCCATTGAGCCCAATACATCGTGTTTAGCCAGATAAAGATCCATTTCACGGTCACGTCCTACAGTAAAACGATCTATCTCCTCATTTACCCGGACATTTTTTTCCCAAAGTTTCTGTGCCATATTTGTCTTTATTTTTAATAAGGAATCATCGATAACATCTCAGCCAGTTTATCCACACCATCCTGTAAAGGTTTAGCAACCATCGCCTTCATAAACATATTCACTTCTGCACGAATAGTTACTTTCAGTTTTGCCTGCCCAGCCTCTACAGGCAAAATCTGAATCCACAAATTCATAGGGACCGGAGATTTTTCACTTTCGAATTTAACACATTTATAAGGTTCACGTTCTATAATACGCAAAGTAATGCTTATGCCTTGTACCGTAAAACTTAAAGAGTCACTGTCGAACTCCATACCTTGTACCTTGTCGGCCAATTTATCACGTACAGATTCCAAGTTACTTAAATCCGACAACTTATTAAACACCTGTTCCTGACTATAAGGAACATATTTCACACCACTCTCAAATTGTGCCATAATACCTGCTCTCTAAAAACACGAAAAGAACAATCCGGAAATCCATAAAAATTCCCGAACGGTTCTCTTCATATTATATTTGTTTTAAAACTATAACTTATTTGCCTGCCTCCCAATGAGCCGGATCCTTTCTCCAATTATCCAAAACCGGAACATCCTCTTCATTAATATATCCGGTCTTCAAGGCTGAATCCAATACAGCTTCATAATTAGTCAGAGTAACCAAGTTCACTTTTGCTTCCTTAAACGCTTCAATTGCCACTGGGAAACCATAAGTAAATGCAGCGACCATACCAATCACTTCACATCCGTCACGACGGATAGCTTCAACAGCTTTCAAACTGCTGCCGCCAGTTGAAATCAAGTCCTCAATAACTACGACTTTCATACCAGGACGAAGTTCACCTTCAATCAGGTTTTCCAAGCCATGGTCTTTTGGAGTAGAACGAACATACACAAACGGCAGATTCAACTCTTCAGCCACCAAAGCTCCTTGAGGGATAGCCCCTGTCGCCACACCGGCAATAGCATCTACCTGACCGAACTTCTCCAGGACAATACGGCTAATCTCAAGTTTCACAAAATTACGAAGAGAAGGATACGAAAGAGTTTTGCGGTTATCACAATAAAAAGGCGACTTCCAACCGGACGCCCAAGTAAAAGGATTAGCCGGCTGCAACTTGATAGCCTTAATCTTCAGTAATTTCTCTGCGAATAATTTTTCTAAAGTCTTCATAACTCAACTATATCTGATAAATATTGTGCAAAAATATAGAAATACATCGAGATAATGAAAAATCGGACAAGGTATTTTTCTAAAAAATAGTTGTTGTTATCAGGATTCCCCTGCCAATGCCAAAGTAAGCACACTGATACGTAATCCGGGTATGCCACGAAAGGCATCAGCGCAAGAAACAACCGTAGCCCCTGTTGTCAGCACATCATCCACCAACAAAAGATGCTTTCCTTCCAAGCTATCAGGGAAAATACAGGCAAACAAATTTCGCACGTTTTCCCATCTTGCATATTGTCCTTTATGCGTCTGTGTGTCAGTATACCTGCTTCTTATCACAACTTTAGTATCCATAGGAATACCTGTCACCACCGAAACTCCTCTTGCCAGGCATTCGCTTTGGTTATACCCCCTTAAACGTTTTTTACGTTGATGCAACGGAACAGGAACAATCAAATCTATCCCATCAAAAAAATGAGAACACATAAGTTCAGATGCCATCATCCGCCCCATCACTTCACCCACTTCTTGATTACCATGATATTTCAGTTCGTACAACAACTGTCGGACATTTCCTCCCTTTGCATAATAAAGAAAAGAGGTGGCATGCTCCACCGGTATTTTTCCCCAGAAATTACATTCTACAATATTATCTTTCCGTAAATGAAATTGAGTACGCGGAAGCCCCGACAAGCATCTCAAGCAAAGCACTCTCTCCCCTGATATAAGCTGCCGCCCACAAAGCAGACAACTATGAGGGAAAAATAAATTCCAAAGATCAGTCCAGATAGACATCATCTTCTCCGGTTTGTTTCACACAACGGCAAACAGCCTCCATTTCAAATCCTCTACCAACTGCAAAACGAATCAATTTCCCATTCCGTTCGTATTCCGTACATGCTTTCACACTTCTTCTTTTCTGCTCGATCAAACCAGATAGTATCTCCATATATTCCCGCTCATCTACCTCCTCCAATCCTTTGGCTATAACATCCGCAGGGATTTTCTTCATGCGCAAAGCCTGGCAGATTTTCACTCTGCCCCATTGGTTAAAGCGATATTTATCGCGAACAAAAGCCGAGCAAAAACGCTTCTGGTCAATGTATCTCTCATCCTGCAAATGCCGAACGATTTTCTCCATCATTTCCGGAGTGGCTCCCCATTGTGATAATTTAGCCTCTACATCTGCTACACAACGCTCCATTAAAGAGCAATAAGCTTCTGCCTTATACCTCAAATCATTCTCACTTAATTCTCCCTTCATCTTATTTCTCCGCTTTTATCATTCTATCATTTTGAAAGAGATCTTTTCTCAATTTTATATTTTTGTATTCCAAACCAGCCAACATATCCACCGTTTCCCGACCGTATTCCTGATTAATTTCAAAATAAAGCCTTCCACCAGACACTAGCATATCCCTACCCAATTCTGCTATTTTCCGATAAAACAGCAACGGACTATCATCCGGCACAAACAAAGCCAATTCCGGCTCCCATTCCAAGACATTAGCACTCATATCCGCCCTCTCCTTTTCTGTAATATAAGGTGGATTGCTGACAATGACATCAAACCGCTCACCTGCAGGAGAAGCAAGCAGCACATCCCTTTGCTCAAGAATTACACGAACGCCGTTCCGCCTGCAATTACGTTCCGCAACTTGCAACGCCTTTTCTGAAACATCCCATGAAACGACCTCCGCCTCTTCCAAATTCTTAGCCAAAGAGACAGCGATGCAGCCGCTCCCCGTACCAATATCCAATATTCTAACCCGACCATACTTATGCTCCCGTATAATCCAGTCTACCAACTCCCCTGTTTCCGGACGTGGAATCAATACATGTTTATTCACTTCAAAAGTAAGGCCATAAAATTCTTCCGTACCTATTATGTATTGAATAGGTTCCAGTTTTTGCAGACGAACCAGAATATCATCCAGCTGTTTCCGCTCATTCACCGAAAAAGTAGTATCTTTGCCTGCATACAATTCAACAACAGACATGCCGAAGACTTGTGTAAGCAGCAATTTAGCCATAGGCACAAGTTCTGAATCAGGGTAATATCCCTGCAAGGTTTGTTTTATGTAAGATACAACAGGATTCATAGTGTCATTTTATATGCAAAAGTAAGAATTTAAACAAGATCGTTATGACAAAAGATGAAAAATATATTTCCCGTTGCCTGCAACTGGCATACAACGGACTTTGTAACACAGCCCCTAATCCGATGGTAGGTGCTGTCATTGTATATCACGACACCATTATTGGAGAAGGCTACCACATCCGTTGCGGAGAGGCACATGCCGAAGTAAACGCCATACGTTCCGTTAAAGACGAAAATCTTTTGAAGGAATCAACCATATACGTAAGTCTGGAACCATGCTCCCATTATGGAAAGACCCCTCCCTGCGCCGACCTGATTATAGAGAAGAGAATCCCCAAAGTCGTAATAGGCTGCATAGACCCGTATTCCCAAGTAGCCGGCAAAGGCATCGAGAAACTGCGCAAAGCCGGCATTGAAGTAACCGTAGGCGTCTTAGAAGAGGAATGCCGGCACCTGATAAGACGCTTCATAACATTCAACACGCTCAAACGCCCATACATAACCTTAAAGTGGGCAGAATCCGCTGATGGCTTTATCGATATAAACCGCACAGGAGGAAAGCCGATCATACTTTCCAATCCGCTGACCAGCATGCTGGTACACAAAAAACGCGCTGAACATGACGCTATATTAGTAGGACGACACACGGCATTACTTGACAATCCCTCCCTATCCACCCGGAATTGGTACGGCAAGCATCCCGTGCGTCTGGTAATAGATAAAGAATTGACATTACCCCGAGATTTGGAACTTTTCAACGGCAAAATAAAGACATTCGTGTTTACCCGGGAATCCCCCTGTCAGCCAAACGCATTAACAGAATACATATCGTTGGATTTCAACAAAGATATCCTGCCGCAAATAATGGAAGTATTATATCAGAAAAAAATACAATCACTTCTAGTAGAAGGCGGAAGTATTTTATTACAGTCTTTCATAGACTCCGGCTTATGGGATGAAGCCTTCATAGAAAAGGCTCCACTACGCTTAAACAATGGAATACAGGCACCTTCTATTCAAAAAAAACACTTTAAACTGAATAAAATATACTTTGGAAGAGAAATAATGCATGCCGTCCATTCACAAATTCAAAGATAAAATGTGGCTGATTGACCGAGAAAAAGGGCTGGTTTATCTATAAATTAATATAAAACTTGTCCCAAAACTTCTATATAGAAAAAAATCTTCCTACTTTTGCGACTTGTAACAATAGACTCATTTGCAAATGAAAATAAAGTTTTTGACTGTCATCACAAGTCTGCTTGCTGCGGCTTTTATGATTACATCTTGCTTGGACGACAACGAAGTAGAAACAGAATATAGTTCAGAATCAAGCATTACCTCTTTTGCTATAAAAGATAAAATTGAAACTCAATATACCGAAAAGGTTAATGGCAAAGACACAACGCTGACATTCACCGTTGATGGTACCAAATACCCTTTTGCCATCGACCAAGGCACAAGACATATCTACAACGTAGACTCCCTGCCAGTCGGTACAGACATCAGCAAAGTCGTAGTCAGCATAAAATCAGACGGTATTGGCATTTTTATTGTCGCTGAGGACAAAGATTCGTTGTGGAATGATACCGACTCCTTGAATTTCGAAAAGCCTGTCCAATTTAAAGTTATGGCGATGAGCGGAGTCTATGGACCTATTTATAAAGCCGAGATTAATGTACATAAACAAGTTCCCGACTCATTGCAGTGGAGCCATAGAGGAAGTAGTTTCGACAACACTATCCAAGCACAGAAAGCAGTCACATTAGGGGATTATATTTATGTTTTCGCACAGCAAGACAATGGCGCCGCTGTTACAAGCACCCACATCAATGACGGAAAAACCTGGACGCCCTTACAGGCTTTACCTGAAAATATGCAAAATGCGGACTATTCTTCTGTCATGGCATGGGGAAACCAATTATACATACTTGCCGACAATGACCTGTACTGCTCCTCTGACGGAAAAAGCTGGAGCAAGATGGGCACTAACACCAAATTCGAGAAGCTGATTGCCGGTGTTCATTCAGAACATAACTGCAAATTGTACGCCATAGACACCAACAATCATTTTATGGAAAGCACGGATGCTCTGGTTTGGGATACTAATGGCGAGGTTCCGGCCAATTTCCCGAAAAATCAGTTATCATACACAGCTTACCCGTTGGTAACCAATAAATTCATAGACCGTATGGTACTAATGGGAGAAAATCCCATTGCGACCGACACGACCTCTACTGTATGGACCAGACTGACTACAGAAGACAGTTGGGCAGATTATCCTACAGCCGCATACGATAGTTTTTATTGTCCCAAGCTGGCTAATATAGCCATGATTCATTACAACGACCAATTATACGCTTTCGGTGGTCCGGGTAAAAGTTTCGGTAAGGACATTCCCGCTTTCAGCCGATTCTACGGATCAACGGATCAAGGCGTTACATGGAAACCTGTTTCAAGATATGTATTCTTCCCTACAGAATTCACTGATCTATACAACCAGGCAGACGGCAACTATTCTTATGTTGTAGACAAGAATAACTTCTTGTGGATTATATGGAGCCGAAGCGGAGAAGTATGGAGAGGACGAATCAATAAGTTGGGATTCGATTCCAAGGAATAAAGTCAAAGAGAGTCATATAAAATAGATTGCGACATGCCATATAGAGAGCAAATAGACAAAAGCCGTATACCTGCCCATGTAGCCATTATAATGGATGGAAATGGAAGATGGGCTAAACAACGTGGACAGGCGCGCAGCTTCGGACATCAAGCCGGTGCAGAAACTGTACACATCATAGCAGAAGAAGCGGCTAGACTGGGAGTCAAATACTTGACACTATATACTTTCTCTACCGAAAACTGGAATCGTCCGGTAGATGAAGTCGCTGCTCTGATGAGTCTTCTGATGGACTCCATTGAAGAAGAAACTTTCATGAAAAACAACATCAGTTTTCGCATTATCGGTGATACGGCAAAGTTACCGGTAGAAGTTCTGGAACGATTGAACCAATGCATTGAACGCACCTCAATCAATACCGGTATGTGTCTGACACTTGCTTTAAGCTACTCTTCCAAATGGGAAATAACAGAAGCGGTAAGACAAATAGCGGCCAAGATTCAAAACGACAAACTAGCCATTGAGGACATCGATGACAATTTGATAAGTGCACATTTAAGTACAAACTATATGCCCGACCCGGATTTGCTTATACGTACCGGAGGAGAAATCCGCCTTAGCAACTATCTGCTTTGGCAATGTGCTTATTCCGAACTATATTTTTGTGAAACGTTCTGGCCGGACTTCCGCGAAGAAGAATTTTGCAAAGCCATTTATGATTATCAGAAAAGAGAACGCCGTTTCGGCAAAACCAGTGAACAAATATAAAGTTAGATAAAATGCTATATCGTATTTCACTTATACTATTAACGCTTACATGCCTATTTTGCTTTTCAACAGGCAGTTACGCCCAAGAAGCAAACGTAGAAGAAAACGACAATCCAGTCATACTTTATTCCGGAACGCCCAAGAAGTATGAAATCGGCGGAATCAAAGTAGAAGGCGTAAAAAACTATGAAGATTATGTATTGATCGGACTTTCAGGACTATCGGTAGGACAGACCATTGTTGTTCCGGGAGATGACATCACCACAGCTGTAAAACGTTATTGGAGACACGGACTGTTCTCGGATGTACAAATCCTAGCTGAAAAAATTGTTGGAGACAAGATATATTTAAAAATCATCCTGGCCCAACGTCCACGTATTGCCGACATTCGTTACCACGGCGTAAAGAAAAGCGAGCGTGAAGATTTGGAAGCCAAACTAGGTTTGGTAAAAGGAAGCCAGATTACTCCCAACTTGATAGACCGTGCTAAAATATTAATCAAGAAACATTTCGATGAAAAAGGTTTTAAAAACGCCGAAGTGACCATCGTAGAGCGTGATTTGGCTGACAATAAGGACCAAGTGGATGTTGATGTGATGATTGACAAGAAAGAAAAGGTGAAAGTCCACAAGATCACCATTGACGGCAACACCGTGTTAAGTGACAAGAAGTTAAAACGCGTCATGAAGAAGACGAATGAGAAAAACAAACTTGTCAACCTTTTCCGTACCAAAAAATTCATTGAAGAGAAATACGAAGAAGACAAACAGCATATCATCGACAAATACAACGAATTAGGTTACCGCGACGCACAAATTGTTGTGGACAGTGTTTCTCCGTACGATGACCGTACCGTCGACGTGTACATGAAAATAGAAGAAGGTGACAAATACTATCTGCGCAACGTGACCTGGGTAGGTAACACCATTTATGCTTCGGACTGGCTGAACGAACAGCTCCGTATGAAAAAGGGAGATGTTTATAACCAGAAATTAATGACCGAGCGTCTGACCGGTGATGAAGATGCTATCGGTAACTACTACTATAATAAAGGATACGTTTTCTATAACCTTGACCCCGTAGAAGTAAACATAGACGGCGACTCCATTGATTTGGAAATGCGTATTCAGGAAGGTCCTCAGGCCTCTATCAGCAAAGTGCGTATCAACGGTAACGACCGTTTGTATGAAAACGTAGTACGCCGTGAGTTAAGAACCAAGCCGGGAGACCTGTTCAGCAAAGAAGCATTGGAACGTTCTTATCGTGAGATAGCCCAAATGGGACACTTCAACCCTGAAAATATCCAGCCGGATGTACAACCGGACCCGACCAACGGTACGGTAGACATCAACTGGAACCTGGAGTCCAAAGCAAACGACCAGGTAGAATTCTCGGCAGGTTGGGGACAGACCGGTGTTATCGGTAAATTAAGTTTGAAGTTCACGAACTTCTCTATGGCCAACTTGTTCCATAAGAGTGACAACTACCGCGGATTCCTGCCACAGGGTGATGGACAGACATTAACCATCAGCGGACAGACCAACGGTAGTTATTACCAGTCATATAGTGTATCGTTCTTTGACCCATGGTTTGGCGGAAAACGTCCGAATTCATTCTCTGTTTCGGCTTTCTACTCCATACAGACAGATATCAGCAGTAACTACTATAACTCAGCTTATATGAATAATTACTACAATTATTACAGCGGTTATGGAAATTATTATGGCGGATATAATAACAACTACGAGTCTTTTTATGACCCGATAAATCTATCCAGATGTATGGAGCATCTATCGGTTGGGGTAAGCGTTTGAGATGGCCGGATGACTATTTTACCTTGTCAGCCGAACTTTCTTACCAGCGCTTTATTTTGAAAGACTGGAGCTACTTGTATATCAAGTTGAACAACGGAGAATACATGTCAACCGGTAATTGCAACAACCTGAGTTTGAATCTGACTTTGGCACGTAACTCTACGGATAACCCGATTTTCCCGCGTCGCGGTTCTGAATTCTCGGCTTCCGTACAGCTGACTCCTCCGTACTCATTGTTCAGTAACAAGGACTACTCGGTATACGGTAAAGATGATTATGATGAAGCGGCAAGTATGTTCAACTGGATTGAATACCACAAATGGAAATTCAAATCAAAGACCTATACCGCTCTTACAGGAGGTCAGAAATGTCCGGTTATCATGACACGTGCAGAGTTCGGTTTGCTGGGTCACTATAACAAGTACAAGAAATCACCTTTTGAAACATTCTATATGGGTGGTGACGGTATGACAGGATATAGCACCAGCTACGCTTCCGAAACCATTGCACTGCGTGGTTACGAAAACGGTTCATTGACTCCTTATGGTAGTGAAGGCTATGCTTACGTACGTTTAGGTGCAGAATTAAGATACCCGTTGATGCTGGAAAATTCGACCAGTATCTATGCATTAGGCTTCATTGAAGGAGGTAACGCATGGACAGATGTAAGCAAATTCAATCCGTTCCAGTTGAAACGCTCGGCAGGTGTCGGTGTCCGTATCTTCCTGCCGATGATTGGTATGATGGGTATTGACTGGGCATACGGTTTCGACAAGATTAACGGATCCAGCCAGTATAGTGGAAGCCAGTTCCACTTTATCCTGGGACAAGAGTTTTAATAACTAAAAACAATGTGATTATGAAAAAGGCTATCCTATTATCTCTATTGTTTGTGGCTTGTGTATTCACAGCCAGCGCTCAAAAGTTCGCCTTGATTGATATGGAATATATCCTGAAGAATATTCCTGCATACGAACAGGCGAATACCCAACTGAATCAAGCTTCACAACAATATCAAAGTGAGGTGGAAGCAAAAGCAAAAGAAGCGGAAGCACTTTATAAAGAATATCAGAAAGCCTCGGCTTCCCTGTCGGCCGCACAGAAAACGCAAAGAGAAGAAGCGATTGTAGCAAAAGAAAAGGAAGCAGCCGAACTGAGAAAGAAATATTTCGGTCCCGAAGGAGAAATGGCCAAAAAACAAGAGGCATTGATCGCACCAATTCAAGATAAAATCTATGAAGCGGTAAAACAGATTTCAGAGCAAAAAGGATATGCGGCAGTAGTGGACAGAGGCTCCGCCCAAAGCATTATTTTCGCATCTCCAAGCATTGATATCAGCAATGAAGTGCTCTCAAGATTAGGATATTCAAATTAATTTCCTACATTTGCAACCGATAATCCAAATTTGCAATAACTAATAAAAAATAGAACTATGTTGAAAAAAATTGCTTTACTACTTTTACTTATCGCTCCGATGAGTGTATTTGCTCAGAAATTCGGGCATATTAAATCCGCAGATGTACTTACTGTCATGCCGGAATTCACAAAGGCCCAGACCGACATCCAAGCCATGCAGAAACAATACGAGGATGAAATGAAACGTGCAACTGATGAACTGACCAAAAAATATACTGAATATCAACAGGAACAAGCCAACCTTCCTAAGAACATTCAGGAAAGACGCCAGAAAGAATTGCAGGAGTTACAGGAAAAAGGAATGCAGTTCCAACAAGATGCACAACAACAGTTGCAGAAATCATACGCTGATATGATGGAACCTATCTACAAGAAAATTGAAGACGCCATCAAAGCAGTAGGCCAGGAAGGTGGATATACTTATATCTTCGATTTGAACAGAACAGAAATTCCCTACGTAAATGAAGCGCAGTCTACAGATGTAACTGCTGCTGTCAAAGCTAAAGTAGGAATCAAATAATTAAGTTAAGGACCTTTACAGGCACGGATTACACAGATTTCACAGGTTTCAGAACCGTGAACATCCGTGTAATCCGTGCCTGTATTATATAGCTATACTGCCATGATCCCATCTATCCTCCCTTCAACCGGTCCCATCGGTGTATTCGACTCCGGCTACGGCGGTCTGACCATTCTGGACAAAATACGCGGACTGATGCCTGAGTATGATTATATCTATTTGGGAGACAGCGCACGCTGTCCGTACGGACCGCGCTCTTTTGAAGTTGTTTACGAATTTACCCTGCAAGCCGTAAGCAAACTGTTTGAACTGGGATGTCCTTTGGTGATATTGGCATGCAACACAGCATCGGCAAAAGCCTTACGCACCATCCAGCAGATCAATCTTCCGGTAATAGACGCTACCCGCAGAGTACTCGGTGTCATCCGGCCTACAGCAGAATGTATAGGAGAAATCACCCGAAGCCGGCACGTAGGTATACTGGCCACAGCCGGTACCATCAAATCCGAATCCTATCTTTTGGAAATACATAAGTTATCTCCCGACATTGTGGTAACAGGAGAAGCCTGTCCCATGTGGGTCTCCTTGGTAGAGAATAATGAATATCAATCGGAAGGAGCCGACTATTTCGTCAAACAACATATCAACCGGCTGCTGGATAAAGATCCGATGATTGACACCATCATATTGGGATGTACCCATTATCCGCTGCTACTGGATAAAATAAGGCAATTTACGCCTGAACCTATCCGCATCATTTCACAAGGGGAATATGTGGCCCGGAGCCTGCGAGACTATTTAAACCGCCATCCGGAAATGGACGCACGCTGCGATAAAGGAGGAAACTGCCGCTTCCTCACCACAGAAAGCGAAAACAAGTTTGAGGAATCCGCTTCCATCTTCTTGGGCCGGCAAGACATAAAGGTAAAAAGCATAGCATTGGAATAACTTTCTTCCGGTTTACCTGTTATATATACCATCCATAACGCTTAATTCATGAAGATATGTATACAAATAAAGTAAAGAAGATAGCTGCGGTACACGATCTGTCCGGTGCAGGGCGCGTATCCCTCACCGTCGTTATCCCTATCCTCTCATCCATGGGCTTTCAAGTCTGCCCTCTGCCCACAGCCGTATTATCCAGCCACACCCAATACCCGCACTTCTCTTTCTTGGACCTCACGGACGAGATGCCCAAGATTATCAGTGAATGGAAACAACTTGGCGTACAATTCGATGCTATTTATACGGGCTACTTGGGATCTCCCCGCCAGATACAAATCGTATCCGGGTTCATTGATGATTTCCGCCAGTCCGACAGCCTGGTCATGATAGATCCCGTATTAGGAGACAACGGAAAGCTATATACCAACTTTGACGAACAAATGATTCTGGAAATGCGTCACCTCATCCGGAAAGCAGATGTCATCACGCCCAATATGACCGAACTGTTCTATTTGCTGGACAAACCCTATAAAGCGGAGAATACAGACGAAGAACTAAAAGCTTACCTGCATGAAATTTCGGAGCACGGCCCCGGTATCGTTATTATCACCAGCGTGCCCGTACAGGGAGATCCTCGCAAAACTTCCGTTTACGCCTATGACAGACAGGGAAACCGCTATTGGAAAGTAACGTGTCCCTACCTGCCCGCACACTATCCCGGCACAGGCGATACATTTACCAGTGTGATAACCGGCTCACTGATACAAGGCGACAGTCTTCCTATCGCCTTGGACCGCGCCACACAGTTTATCCTTCAAGGCATCCGCGCCACTTTCGGCTATGAATATGATAATCGGGAAGGCATTTTGCTGGAGAAGGTGCTGCATAATCTGGATATGCCTATTCAGGTGAGCAGCTACGAATTGATTTGAGGACCCTGAAAGTAGAAGATCTGAAACGCCCTGGAAAGAAGCTTGTACCAAGCCCTATTGCTCCGACGATTAAGGTCGTTTTTCCTTATAGCTAACCCTTATCATACAGTTAACTACTACAGACTCCGGCAGTGGACTGTACAGTCTACTGCAAGAGTTTATACAGTCCACTATATCAGACTGTACAAACCACCGCAAGAGACTATAGTACACAACCATAAAAAAGAGCTTAACCATAAGGTAAAACAAGGTTAACCACAAAGAAGAAAAGACTTAACCAGATAAAGCCATAAGGCCAAAAGACGAAAAGAATAAAAACAAAGAAAGCAGCCAAGCCGTACCGTACAAACCGACAAACATCAGCCGTATCAACAATAATAAATAAATTACCTGCCCAGCAACCTGCGGCTGAGATAACGCACGGGATACCACACGGAAAGAAAGCCCACCACCAGCACAGTGGCAAAGACTATAACAATATCCCATACATGGACACTGACGGGATAGGCATCCACCACAAAATTACCGCCAGAATTACCACCTCCCAGCGAAAGCAATCCGAATTCCTGCTGGATAAAGCAAAGGATCAGCCCCAGTATCACACCAACCACCGCACCTATCAGTGAAATCATACGCCCCTCGAACAGGAATATACGCGTGATCAGCTTGTCGCTGGCCCCCAAATTGCGCAATGTCACTACATCTGCCTTCTTATCTATAATCAGCATGGACAAGGAGCCTATTACATTAAAGCAAGCTATCATCAGGATAAAGGTAAGGAAAATATAAGATATCAGCTTCTCTATCTCCATAATGCGGAAAGTATCCGCTTGCTGCTCATACCGGTCCTGCACCCGGAAACCATCTCCCAATATTTTCTGTATCTTCGATTTTACACTCCCTACATCTGCATCCGGCTTCAATTTCAATTCTACCGAACTCACTTCTGTGTCATACTGGAACAACCTACGGGCAAATTGGAGGGAAGTCAAAATGTAAGAAGAGTCATACTTCTGTTGGTTCACCGCAAACACAAGGCCGCTGGAATATAAATCGGCAGAGTTAAAGCTGGAAGCTGGATTGGCCATATTGACTTTAGCTCCCCGTTTGGGAGCATAAATCTCTAGCGGATCGAGGAATTTGATACCCGTTCCCAAGATGGAAACCAATTCTATGCCGGGAATGGCATAATCCACCACTTCATCATGCAACACGAATTGCCCCCGGCCGAAAAGAATACTGTCAATAGCGGTCAGATCCTCGAAATTATCCTCAATTCCCTTGATCACCGCCATAGTCTGACGGCCCTTATACTGAACCATCGCATTCTCTTCCAAGGACTCAGAAAAAACAGCGATCTCCGGCATCCGGCGCAAAGCTTCTATACGCGCTTCCTGTCCGTCAAAGACCTTTCCGGTGACAGCCGTAATTTTCAGCTCCGGATCAAAAGCCGTAAAGAAAGTAGCCACCAGATCCTGGAAGCCGTTAAAAACAGACAAAGTACATACCAATGCCAATGTAGCCAAAGCCACTCCGCAGACGGAAATGGCTGAAATGACATTAATGGCATTGTGCGACTTCTTGGAAAAAAGATAACGCTTCGCTATATAAAAGGGAAAATTCACCGCCCGGTTCTACTTTTTCAACAATTCGTCTATACGTTCGGCATAATCCAATGAATCATCCACAAAGAATTTCAACTCGGGAATGATGCGCAACTGATGGCGTACCCGTGTTCCTAACTCATAACGGATGGATTTCATATTATCATTGATATTCTTTACTATTTCCTGGCTCCTCTCAGAAGGGAACACGCTGAGATAGACACGTGCAATACTCATATCGGGACTGATGCGGACAGCACTTACCGACACCAAAACACCATTCATGGACTTGGTCTGAAGCAGGAAAATCTCACTCAACTCCTTTTGGATCAAACGAGAAATCTTATTTTGTCTGGTCGTTTCCATAATTAATAATTATTCAGTTTGCTAATTTGTTAATATGCCATACGGTTCATAGCATAACCTATTGGCACATTATTCAACATTTTCTTATGATTGTCAGCCCGTCGCGCAAGGGAAGAATCACCTTTTCAACCCGTTTGTCGGCAGCTACCAAATCATTAAATTTCTTTATTCCAATAGTCTGAAGATCTGTATGATGCGGTTCCTCCAATACATGTCCGTCCCACAATGTGTTATCGGCAATGATGTATCCGCCGGGTGATAATTTCTCCAGTACCATTTCGTAATATTCAATATACTTCCGCTTATCACCGTCTACAAACGCCAAATCAAAGGTAATGTTCATGCCAGGCAGCAACTTCAGCGCATCACCTATATAAAATTTAATCTTGCCGGCGTAAGGCGAACCTTCCAGCCAGGGACGTGTAAAGTCCTCCTGCTCATCGTTTATCTCAAATGTGTGCAACGTGGCCCCCTCTTCCAACCCTTCGGCCAGGCAAAGTGCGGAGTAGCCACTGTAAGTCCCGATTTCCAGCACCTGACGGGGGCGTATCATTTGCACAAACATTTTCAGCATACGTCCCTGCAAGTGGCCGGAAGCCATACGGGGACGTAAAAGCTTGACGTGCGTATCGCGATAAAGTGCCTTCAGATAATCACTTTCTTCATCAATGTGCTGAAGGATATATTCGTCAATAGCGTCCGTTTCTTTCATTCCTATCTTCTATTATTATAGGTAACGGTTGCGGTTGGGCAGCACATAGTCCATAGCATACTTCAACACATCTCCCACTACATTGATTTCAAGGAAAGAAGTCTGAGTACCTTGCTTGCCGCTGCTCAGGTAAGCCACCATGTCGCTTTCACTCAAGACACCATCATCCAGCAATTTACGCAAAGCAGCGAAATAATATGCCTGTCCGTTAGCCTTTTCGGGCATATAGATAGCTTCCACCCCATATGACAAAGCCAGATGACGCATCGTTTTTTCTTTATAACAGATGGCCAATACAGGATATTTGCCACGGAAAGCAGCAATATTACGTGCGGTACGCCCGCTGAAACTGTCGGTAATAATGGCGCGGATATTCAGTTTGCTGGTAGCCTTTACTGCCTGTTTTGCCAGGAAAGCGGTTACATCATTGGAGTTTTCATCCAAAGGAATACGGATGTCATTCTCGGCCAGTTTATCTTTCTCGGCCTGCGCTGCAATCTTGGCCATCGTCTTCACGGCTTCCACCGGATACTTGCCGTATGCCGTTTCCCCACTCAGCATCAATGCATCCGTGCGGTAGTAAATAGCATTGGCAATATCGGTCACTTCAGCACGGGTAGGACGCGGATTATTAATCATGGTATGCAACATCTGGGTAGCAACAATCACCGGTTTCTTTGCCAGAATACATTTTTTGATCAACAGACGCTGAATGCCGGGAATTCGTTCCTGAGGAACCTCAATACCCAAGTCACCACGAGCCACCATGACTCCGTCGGCCACTTCCAATATTTCATCAATATTGTCCACTCCTTCCTGATTTTCGATCTTGGCGATAATCTTAATGTCACTGCCGTATGCATCCAGTATCTGACGGATATCCAGCACATCCTGCTTATTACGAACAAACGAATGTGCTATGAAATCAATGTCCTTTTCAATAGCATACAGTATATTGTTACGGTCCTTTTCTGTCAAAGAAGGGAGATTGATGCGCACACCCGGTACATTTACACTCTTACGGTTACCCAAAGTAGCTTCATTCTGCACCTCACACAACAAATACTCGTCTGTCTTCTCAATCACACGCAGCTCCAGATCACCATCATCAATCAGAATATCGCCATCCACCTGGAGATCATGCACAAAACCGGGATAAGATACAGCAATACATTCACGGGTCGTTTCTTGTGCAGGATTGCCTACAATCTTCACTTTGTCACCAATCTGATAAGGAATAGGCTCGCCGCCCGCAATAGCAGTAGTACGCACTTCGGGCCCTTTTGTGTCCATCAATATGGCAATACGGTTGGAAACCTCACGTACATTGGTTATCAATTTTTCAAAACCTTCACGTGAAGCGTGAGCCGTATTCATACGGACCACATTCATACCGGCCTTGAAAAGATCTCTTATAAACTCTACCTCGCAACGCTGATCTGAGATGGACGCTACGATTTTTGTTTGTTTCAACATCATAATCTTATCACCTTATATTATACCTAAACGTTTTATTTTCTCATTAACAAAGCCTCAATCGCCAAACGATATGAATGAAGCCCGAACCCACAAATCACTCCCGCACAAGCACAGGAAATCATCGACTTATGGCGAAACTCCTCACGGGTATGTACATTCGAGATGTGCACCTCAACCACGGGAGCTGTCACGGCGCGGATAGCATCCTGCAAAGCAATGGAAGTATGCGTATAAGCCCCTGCATTCAACACGATGCCGTCATAATCAAAACCCACTTCGTGTATTTTGTTGATCATCTCACCTTCCACATTCGACTGATAATACGCTATTTCAATGTCCGGATAAGTATGGCGCAATTCCACCAGATAGTCTTCAAATGAAACAGCGCCATAAATGGAAGGTTCCCGTTTGCCTAATAAATTGATATTAGGTCCATTAATAATTTGTATTTTCATATTTATACT
Source organism: Phocaeicola vulgatus ATCC 8482 (assembly GCF_000012825.1). GTDB lineage: Bacteria > Bacteroidota > Bacteroidia > Bacteroidales > Bacteroidaceae > Phocaeicola > Phocaeicola vulgatus. The sequence continues at coordinate 1,179,937 of NC_009614.1, forward strand.
ATATCTGAACTTTTTCTACCTTTGCAGGGAATTTGGGTACAAAGGTAGAAAAAAGAAATGAAAAGAACCGAGAAAACAGACAAGATATTGGTGAAATACAAACAATATTTAAAGTTGGAGAAATCGTTATCTGACAATACGGTAGATGCTTATCTTACTGACCTGGACAAGTTACTGGCTTATCTTACATTAGAAAACATCAACATTCTGGATGTCCGGCTTGAAAATCTGGAAGATTTCTCGGCCGGATTACATGATATCGGCATCCACCCCCGTTCGCAGGCACGCATCTTGTCGGGCATCCGCTCTTTCTACCGTTTCCTCATTATGGAAGATTACCTGAAAGCCGACCCGACAGAATTGCTGGAATCCCCCCAGACAGGTTTCAAACTGCCCGAAGTAATGACTGTAGAAGAGATAGACCTGCTGATAGGAAGCATAGACCGCAGCACCAAAGAGGGACAGCGCAACAGGGCCATACTGGAAACGCTTTACAGTTGCGGGCTCCGCGTTTCCGAACTCTGCAACCTGAAATTATCCGAACTTTATTTTGAAGAAGGCTTCATCAAAGTGGAAGGAAAAGGAAGCAAACAGCGGCTGGTTCCTATTTCACCGCGCGCCATCAAGGAAATCAGGCTCTACTTCACCGACCGTAACCTGATGAAAATAAAGCCGGGATTTGAAGACTTTGTCTTTATCAGCAATTTCGGGAAGAACATCTCCCGCATCATGGTTTTCCATATCATCAAAGAACTGGCAGCCCGGATAGGTCTGAAAAAAAAAATCAGTCCTCACACTTTCCGCCATTCTTTTGCAACACATTTGCTGGAAGGAGGCGCCAACTTGCGTGCCATACAGTGTATGCTGGGACATGAAAGTATCGGGACAACAGAAATTTATACACATATAGACCGTAATATGCTACGCAGTGAAATCATAGAACATCACCCCCGTAACATCAAATTCAGAGAAAAAGATAATAAAGGTTCTATATTCTAAAATATTTTAAGATAAATTGAAAAAAAAGCAGGCTAAGAAGCTAGCATATAATAGAGTTTTTCCTATCTTTGTCCCCAAAGAGACGCACAAAAACGTACTATAGCGAATTTTACATTACAAACGTTAAATTAATAAGTAACTATGATTAAAAAGTTGTATTTGCCCTTAGTGGCTTTATTGGTCCTTGCCTTATCATCATGCGGCAAGATGGGAGAATTGTCTTCTGACTATTTCACAACTAACCCTGAAGTGCTTGAAGCAATCGGTGGTAAAGTGCCTGTGACAATTAATGGTAAATTCCCCGAAAAGTATTTCAAGAAGAACGCAACTGTTGAAGTTACCCCCGTTCTGAGATGGAAAGGCGGCGAAGCTAAAGGCCAGCCCGCTGTATTCCAAGGAGAAAAAGTAGAAGGAAACAATCAGACTATCGCTTACAAGGCAGGTGGCAGCTACACGATGAAAGCTTCTTTCGACTATGTTCCCGAAATGGCAAACTCTGAACTTTATCTTGATTTCAAGATTACAAAAGGAAAGAAATCATACACTATTCCTTCTGTGAAAATCGCTGATGGCGTTATCGCGACTTCTGAACTGCCTACTGCTGCCAGCTCCAACGCATCATACGCTAACGATGCTTTCCAACGCATTATTAAAGATGCTCAGACTGCCAACATCATGTTCTTGATCCAGCAAGCCAACTTGCGCAACAGCGAATTGAATTCTGACGATATCAAAGAATTCCATAAGAAAGTGGCTGAAATTAATGCTGACACAAAGAACTACAAACTGAACAACATCGAAATTTCTGCATACGCTTCACCTGATGGTGGTGTGGAACTGAACACCGGTTTGGCTGAAAACCGTGAAGCAAACACAGAAAAATATATGGAACGCCAGTTGAAGAAGGGCAAGATTGATACTAACCTGGATGCAAAATACACTGCACAAGACTGGGAAGGCTTCCAAGAACTGGTATCTAAATCAAACTTGCAGGATAAAGATTTGATCTTACGTGTTCTTTCTATGTACAATGATCCTGAACAAAGAGAAGCTGAAATCAAGAATATCTCTTCTGTATACAAAACTTTGGCTGACGAAATCCTGCCTCAGTTGCGTCGTGCCCGTTTAACTGCCAACTATGACATCATCGGTCGTAGCGATGACGAAATCAACGAAGCATTCAACTCTGATCCTAAAGTATTGAGTGTAGAAGAATTATTGTACGCTGCTACCCTGACTAACGACAACGCTCGCAAAGAAGCTATCTTCACCAAGACAACTCAACTTTATCCGAACGATTTCCGTGCTTATAATAACTTGGGTGAATTGGCATTCGCTGCCGGTGATGCTGCTAAAGCAGAAAGCTACTTCAAACAAGCTGCTTCTAAGAACGCTAACGCTCCTGAAGTAAACGCTAACCTTGGTCTTTGCGAATTGGTTAAGGGCAATGTTGCAGCTGCCGAAACTTACTTAGGCAAAGCTACAGGTGCTAACGCTGCCGGCGAAGCTTTGGGTAACTTATATATCAAACAAGGCCAGTATGACAGAGCTGTCAACTCATTCGGTGACGCTAAGACTAACAGTGCCGCTCAAGCTCAGATTTTGGCTAAAGACTATAACAAAGCAAAAGCTACTTTGTCTGCAATCAAGAATCCGGATGCAATGACTGACTACTTGATGGCTATCGTTGGTGCTCGCACAAACAATGCTTCATTGGTAAGCAGCAGCATCAAGAGCGCAATCGCAAAAGATCCTTCAATGGCTGAAAAAGCTGCTAACGATCGCGAGTTCGCTAAATACGCTGATGCTATCAAATAATATAACTAGATATCATCTTGTCTAGTTTTTTAGATGATTATGACTGAAACCGGAGGCTTCGTGATGAAGCTTCCGGTCTTTTTATGTAAAATAACCTTCATTTATACCTGCCTTTAGCCACAAAATGCGTATTTTCGCAAAAAATATCTTGAAATGAAAAAATTACTATTCTTTCTTTTCACTCTTGTTGTGCTGGCAAGCGGCTGCGGCAAGAAAAATACATTCACCTTGGAAGGAAGCATTAAAGGACTTCCTTCAGACACTATATTAGTATTTTATCAAGAACCCGATTACAAGCTGGATACCATACTCCTCTCAAAAGGTAAATTCACTTACACCATTACCCCTGACACATTTACTATCTTCTCATTACTATTGGGAGAAAAACAAATCTTACCGATATATGCTGATAAAGGAGAAAGTGTTACCCTAAACGGAATGGTCGGAAAGATAGAGGTTAAAGGAAAGGGAGAAAACGCACAACTGGCAAAACATATCCAGTACCTTAGCACCTTAGAAAATAACAAGGCAGCTGTTATGACTGCTGTGGATTCGTTGATTAAAACCAACCCAAGCTCGTACAGCAATATCTATCTGATAGACAAATATTACGTACAGGACTCGCTTCCTGATTACAACCACATAGATCAGCTGATAAAAGGACTAAGCGGTATTATAAAAGACACACCTTATATTATAGAACTCCAGAATAAATTAAGTGAGAAAAAAGAACTGACAGAACATCGCTACGTTTCCAACATCTCGTGCACGGATAAAAAAGGAAAGACCGTCAACTGGAACAGTGTAAAAGGGAAATATGTCCTTTTGGATTTTTGGGCAAGCTGGAACAAAGAAAGCATTGCCACACAAGATTCTTTAGTATCCGTACAAAAGGCATTGAAAAAAGACAAGTTTGTTATTATCAGCCTCTCCCTTGATCTGGATAAAAAGGAATGGATGGAGAAAATCATTCAAAGAGATACCACGCAATGGAAACAAGTTTGCGATTTCAAAGGCTGGAACAATTCCATTGTCAAGCAACAAGGCATAACCCGGATTCCTGCCAATATACTGATAGGTCCTGACAAGCGGGTCATCACACAAGATATACGGGGCAAAGAACTGATAGACAAAGTGAGACAGCTGACAGAACAAGATAAAGAGAAAGAAAAAGCCGCCAAAGAGGCAGAACGTGCTCGAAAGAGACAAAATAAAAAATAAAAGAATGCTGGTAAAAGTCTATGGAGCAGCCGTTCAAGGTATCGACGCTACCATTGTAACTATTGAAGTAAATAGTTCACGAGGTATAAAATTCTTCCTTGTCGGTCTGCCGGACTCGGCCGTGAAAGAAAGTCATGAACGTATTATTTCCGCCTTACAGGTAAACGGATATAAATTCCCCACTTGTCAAATTGTAGTGAATATGGCCCCTGCCGACATACGCAAGGAGGGGTCTGCATACGACCTTCCGCTAGCAATCGGAATATTGGCCGCTACCCAAATCGTATCGGAAGAAAAACTTTCACGTTATCTTATTATCGGAGAACTTAGCCTGGATGGAAGCCTTCAACCAGTCAAAGGAGCCCTCTCCATAGCTATCAGTGCCCGCGAGCAAGGTTTTGAAGGCTTCATACTTCCCAAACAAAATGCGCGGGAAGCTGCTGTAGTAAACAACCTGAAAGTATATGGCGTAGAAAATATCAAAGAGGTCATCGAATTTTTCAATAATGAACGCAATCTGGAGCCTAGCATCGTCAATACACGGGAGGAATTCTATGAACACCAAAGTAGCTTTCCATACGATTTTGCTGATGTGAAAGGACAAGAAAGTGTAAAACGCGCATTGGAAGTAGCCGCGTCCGGAGGACACAACCTGATTATGATCGGTTCACCCGGAAGTGGGAAGTCCATGATGGCAAAGTGTATGCCAAGCATTCTCCCTCCCCTTTCATTGGGTGAAAGTCTGGAAACGACTAAAATACATTCAGTAGCAGGAAAATTAGGAAAAGACAGTTCACTGATTGCCATCCGGCCTTTCCGTAGTCCCCATCATACAATTTCGCAAGTAGCAATGGTAGGTGGCGGCACCAATCCCCAACCGGGAGAAATCAGTCTGGCTCACAACGGTTTGCTCTTTCTAGACGAGTTGCCGGAATTTAACAGAAGTGTACTTGAAGTACTTCGCCAACCCCTAGAGGACAGGCATATATCCATCGCACGAGCTAAATACAGTCTGGATTATCCGGCCAGTTTCATGCTGGTAGCCAGTATGAATCCCTGTCCATGCGGATATTATAATCATCCCACACGAGCTTGCGTCTGTAATCCCGGACAAGTGCAACGGTACCTGAACCGTATCTCCGGTCCTTTACTGGACCGCATAGATATCCAAATAGAAATAGTTCCGGTTCCATTCGAAAAAATGGCAGAACGCCATCATGCGGAAAGTAGTGCAAGCATACGCGAACGGGTTATCAAGGCCCGGAAAATACAAGCTCAACGTTTTGCCAACCATCCGGGTATTTACTGCAACGCACAAATGGAAGCTGGGTTACTCCATCTGTACGCTCAACCCAATGAAGCAGGGCTAAAATTATTACGAACTGCCATGACACGCCTCAACCTGTCGGCGCGCGCATACGGGCGTATTCTAAAAGTAGCGCGTACCATTGCCGATCTGGACAACAGCGAACACATTACTTCCATCCACCTGGCAGAAGCGATAAGCTATAGAAATCTTGATAGAGAAGACTGGGCCGGTTAGTTTAGCTGCCCGACTCAGTTTCCTTTGCATGATAAATGACCTGCATCAATGAGTCCAGTTCAATGTAATTTGAAAGAACATCCTCTTCCTTATCGGTCGTTTCCCAATCTTTATCCTCTCTCTTTTTAGAGAAAAGTGCATTTAAAATGAATTTATACCACGTATTCATGTCTCGTTCGACTTAAGGTTTTATAAAAAACAGGATAAGTAAAATTTAGTTCATCATTTTTCTCTCCTTAAGATTAAATGCAAATAAGTGCAAATCACTGCATCACGATATAACATTTTTCTGTATTTTCACTTCTTCCGACAAAGCCCCCGAATAACCATATTTTATAATAAGTACGGCCTGTCAGAGATTTTAAGGGAGAAATATTTCTGATTATTCCATATACTTACTAAAAATCACTAACTTTGCACGTTACTGGTAGAAATAACAAAAAAGACATCATACAATGGAAAATAAATTCAAAAGAACCACCGTCACATCCGCTTTGCCCTACGCAAACGGTCCGGTACATATTGGTCATCTGGCAGGTGTATATGTTCCTGCTGATATCTACGTGCGCTATCTCCGCCTGAAAAAAGAAGATGTTCTTTTCATCGGAGGCTCTGACGAACACGGAGTACCTATCACCATTCGTGCAAAGAAAGAAGGTATTACTCCACAAGATGTGGTGGACCGCTATCATACCTTGATAAAAGAATCATTCAAAGAATTTGGAATTTCATTCGATATATACTCTCGTACTACATCAAAGACACACCACGAACTGGCTTCCGAATTCTTCAAAACCCTGTATGATAAAGGTGAGTTCATTGAAAAGACCTCCATGCAATATTACGACGAAGAAGCCCATCAGTTCCTGGCCGACCGTTATATTACCGGTGAATGCCCTCACTGCCATGCAGAAGGAGCCTACGGTGACCAATGCGAGAAGTGCGGAACATCACTTTCTCCGACCGACCTGATCAATCCGAAAAGTGCTATCAGTGGCAGTAAACCAGTAATGCGTGAAACCAAACATTGGTATCTGCCATTGGACAAACACGAAGGATGGCTGCGTGAATGGATTCTTGAAAATCATAAAGAATGGCGCCCCAATGTATACGGACAATGTAAAAGCTGGTTGGATATGGGCTTGCAACCCCGTGCGGTAAGCCGTGACTTGGATTGGGGAATCCCTGTTCCTGTAGAAGGCGCTGAGGGAAAAGTACTTTATGTATGGTTCGATGCCCCCATCGGCTATATTTCAAATACAAAAGAATTACTTCCCGACAGTTGGGAAACTTGGTGGAAAGATCCAGAAACCCGTTTGATTCACTTCATCGGAAAAGACAATATTGTATTCCACTGCATTGTTTTCCCTGCTATGCTGAAAGCGGAAGGAAGCTATATCTTACCGGATAACGTACCTAGCAATGAATTCCTGAACCTGGAAGGTGACAAGATTTCCACTTCACGCAACTGGGCAGTATGGTTGCATGAATATTTGCAGGACTTCCCCGGCAAACAGGATGTATTGCGCTATGTATTGACAGCCAATGCCCCCGAAACAAAAGACAACGATTTTACCTGGAAAGATTTTCAAGCACGTAACAACAATGAGTTGGTGGCTGTTTACGGTAACTTTGTAAACCGTGCTTTAGTGCTGACTCATAAATATTTCGACGGGAAAGTTCCCGTTTGCGGTGAATTGACCGACTACGACAAAGAAACATTAAAAGAATTTGCAGACGTAAAGGCAGAAGTAGAAAAGCTACTGGATGTATTCAAATTCCGCGATGCACAAAAAGAGGCAATGAACCTGGCACGTATCGGTAATAAATACTTAGCCGATACAGAGCCTTGGAAACTGGCAAAAACTGATATGGACCGTGTAGCCACCATCCTTAACATAGCATTGCAACTAGTTGCCAATCTGGCTATTGCATTCGAACCTTTCCTGCCTTTCAGCAGCGAAAAACTCCGCAAAATGCTGAATATGGAAACATTTGAATGGGACCAACTGGGACGTACCGATCTGCTGGCAGAAGGACATCAATTGAATAAGGCAGAACTGTTGTTCGAAAAGATCGAAGATGAAACCATTCAAGCACAAGTAGACAAACTGTTGGCTACCAAAAAAGCAAACGAGGCTGCCAACTATAAAGCTAACCCGATAAAACCGGTAATTGCTTTTGAAGAATTTGAAAAGTTAGATATCCGTGTAGGTACCGTATTAGAGTGTGAGGTAGTGCCTAAAATGAAAAAGCTGCTGAAATTCAAGATTGCTGACGGACTGGAGAACCGTACCATCGTCAGCGGTATCGCACAACATTATAAACCGGAAGAACTGGTGGGCAAACAAGTTTTATTCATTGCCAACCTTGCTCCGCGCCAATTCAAGAACGGATTGGTGAGCGAAGGCATGATCCTGAGTGCTGAAAACTTTGACGGCACCTTAGCGGTGACCTCTTTATTAAGAGAGGTAAAGCCGGGCAGTGAAGTGAAATAATATACACCCAAATACAGAAAAGGCTGAAAGCAACTGAAACGTCCGCTTTCAGCCTGACTGTTTTATAATCTATCTATAAAAATGGCAGAACAATCCTTGAAAGAAAAGACAGCAAAAGGCCTCTTCTGGGGCGGATTAAGCAATGGAGTACAGCAGCTGCTGAATCTTTTTTTCGGGATATTCCTGTCACGCATTCTGAATGCGGAAGATTATGGCATGGTGGGAATGCTGTCCATCTTCTCCCTTATTGCAGGCTCTTTGCAGGAAAGCGGGTTCACGGCCGCCCTAGCCAACAAACGGGATATCTCCCACAAAGACTATAATGCCGTATTCTGGTTCAGTACCGGGCTAAGTGCCTGTCTCTACCTCATTCTGTTCCTTTGCGCCCCACTCATTGCCGAATTCTATCACACTCCCGAACTGACAGCTTTGGCACGATACACTTTCCTCGGTTTCTTTGTAGCCAGTTTGGGCATTGCCCACAGTGCTTACCTGTTCCGCAACTTAATGGTCAAGCAAAAGGCAATGGCGGTCACTATCGGATTAACCGCCTCAGGAACTATCGGTATAACTATGGCCTGCTTGGGATTTGCCTATTGGGGGATAGCCACACAAAGCATTGTCTATGTAGGAACCATTAATATCTGTTATTGGTGCTTCTCACCCTGGCGACCTACACTTACTTTCGACTTCAAGCCTTTGAGAGGGATGCTTTCTTTCAGCAGCAAATTATTAGTAACCAATATATTCAACCACATCAATAATAATATCTTTACCGTTATCCTTGGTAAATTCTATTCGGGACAAGAAGTAGGCTATTTTACTCAAGCTAATAAATGGAATTATATGGGACATTCATTAATTTCAGGAACAGTCAACAGTGTGGCCCAACCTGTACTTTCCAGTTTGTCGGATGAAAGGGAACGCCAACAACGCGCTTTCCGGAAGATGCTCCGCTTCACTGCCTTTATTTCTTTTCCGGCTATGTTAGGATTATCATTAATCGCACCCGAACTGATTATACTGACTATTACAGACAAATGGCTACCCAGTGCCTTCATCCTGCAATTGCTCTGCATCGGTGGCGCATTCATTCCCATAACCAATTTGTATTCCAACCTAGTCATCAGCAAAGGAAAATCGGATATCTATATGTGGAATACCATCGGCTTAGGCATCATCCAGTTAACAACCATGCTTCTGCTCTATCCATACGGCGTACATACCATGATTATAGTGTATGTATCCATCAATATCTGCTGGCTGTTTGTATGGCACTATTTTGTATGGAAACAAATACGGCTCAGCTTGTTTGCAGCGCTGAAAGACATCCTTCCGTTTGCCTTCATAGCTACCGCAGTAATGGCGGCTACCTATTATATCACTATCGGCTTTGCCAATCTGTATTTATTAATGGCAAGCAAAATGATCATAGCCGGCACACTCTACACAGCCATCCTGTGGTTGAGCGGCTCCGTCACTTTTAAAGAGAGTTTACACTATATAATCAAGAAATAATGGCTGCTACACGTCACTCCGGATTAGAATGTTTACGAATTATCAGTATCATACTGATTGTATCCATGCATATTCTAGGAAATACCTTCCACACCAGTAACTGGCTGAACAAAGAATTCATACTATTTATCAATACACTGGGAAACACCGGAGTAACCTTGTTCATTCTGATCTCAGGTTATTTTGGAATCCGTTTCAATACACATAAATTTTTCAAAATGCTGGTTGTCGTATGGTTTTATTCCATCGTTTCTTATCTGATCGAAACAATATGGCTTCACACTCCGCATACCTGGACAGGGCTGGCCTCCTCATTGCTACCGATACTTAGCAAAAAATACTGGTTTATGACCTGCTATGTAGTACTTTATTGTTTCTCGCCCTATTTAAACCGACTGGTTCATAACCTCTCACAAAAAAGTTATAAACAACTACTGTTACTATGGGGATTCTTTTTTGTATTTGCCCCGACAATCCTGTTTTTTGAAATTCAGAATGACACGGGCAAGGGAATTATCAATGTCACACTAGCTTATCTCATAGGACAATATCTGAAGACCTATGGTCTTCCGGAAAACATGAAACGACATAGCCGGGAAATCTTGTCAGGCAGCCTTGCCGGTATTTTTATACTGAATACCCTGCTTACAGCAATGAGTGGAAATATCATACTGAGATTCGCCCGAGATAATAATCTACTGATTATCATCGCCTCTATCATGATTTTCTACCAGTTTACCCGGTGGCATTTTTCATCCCGCATCATCAATTACCTAGCAGGATACGTTTTTGCCTTATATATGCTTCAAGGACTTCTTATCCACTGTTTACAACCCTGGTATACCCCTTATGCAGACAGCAACCTACTTGTTCTGTATTTTATGGGAACACTTGTTTCTATCTGTCTGACGACGCTTGTTATAGAATGGAGCAGACGGCTGCTATTAGGAAAAATAGAAAACAAATTGGCAAATGCCATAGAAAGAAGAGGAGCAAAAATAAAAATGTTTGCAGATAATCATTAAAACAATGATTTATTTCCGCAACTCATAATTTCAAAATCTCCAATGGAACCCCTCCTATCTGAGCTGCCATATCCGAAAATGAACTCTGAAAAGAACCATATATTTTTTGTGTACGAGCCAATGTGTACATATCCGTGATACCCTCCCTTATTCCCTCCAAAGATCCACGGTCTGCCTTTTTTCCGGAACAGAATATCCGGTCACCATAACGCTCTTTCATTTCCCGCTTCACCTCTTCCGAATCTGTAGCCAAATAGATAGCCACCTTGCCGTCCTCTTTTATCTTCTCATCTAATTTCTGATAGAACAACTCGATAGGGCTTTGCCTGATAGAAGCCAGATTATCTGTACGACGGATATGCACACCAATCATAGCATCCGAAAAATTCCGACAACGGTTTTCCACCTCTTCCATAATCTCGTCTACCGGAACAAACAACCGACTGATCCATGCATAATCATAAAGTTGGAAAGCGGTGTATGATGCCATATAAACACAGCCACCTTCTTTAACCCACCGTTCAAAATCAAAATGCCGGTTACATAAAGGAGTAATGGAACGCTCGTACAGACAAGACTTGAAAAGCAGTTTCTGAAACAAAAGCGGGAAATGAAAATTCTTGGAACGAGGTCTGTCTAATAATGCATAATCCAACCGCGAAGCATCCCGTAAACAAGCCACTTCCCTGTCTACAGGTTTAAACAACTGATAAAACGGTGCATTCAGTGCCCAATCCCGAAACCAAATGATGCTTAATTCACTTTTCGTCTTTCCTGCCAGCATTACCGCCGAAGCCACTGCACGCATACGGTTGGCCAATCCTCCTACCGGTACAAATGTTATTTTACCCATTCCTGTTTAAAATTTGAGGCAAATATAAATAACATCGCTTATAAATGCTAATTAATTACTACTTTTGCAATATATATACCTAAATTTATTATGCAAGCAATCATTCTAGCCGCCGGCATGGGCAAGCGCTTGGGAGATCTTACCAAAGATAACACCAAGTGTATGATTAAAGTAAACGGGACCTATCTGATAGACCGTCTGCTCTCACAGTTAGATTCATTAAATCTGGAACGCATTATTTTAGTCATAGGCTACCAGGGAGAGAAATTACGTACCCACATAGAGAAACAAAGTAGAAATACTCCGATAGAATATATTTACAATCCTGTCTACAATAAGACCAATAATATCTATTCTCTCTATCTTGCTAAAGAGGAATTGCAAAAGCAAGATACTTTATTAATTGAATCCGATTTGATTTTTGAGGATACACTTTTCCACAAAATTTTAAATAACCCCTATCCCAATCTGGCACTTGTAGCTAAATATGAGCCATGGATGGACGGCACGATGGTACGGCTCAATACTGAAAATGACATCATTGATTTTATCTCAAAAAAAACGTTCCGCTACGCAGATATTGACGATTACTACAAAACCGTCAATATCTATAAATTCAGTAAGGAGTTTCTCCGCAACAGTTATGTGCCATTTCTTGAAGCCTACAGCAAAGCCCTGGGTAATAACGAATATTACGAACAGGTATTACGGGTAATCACCCTGCTGGAGAGATGTGAACTGAAAGGACTCCCTTTGGAAGGAGAACGCTGGTATGAGATTGATGATATACAAGATCTTGACATCGCTGAAACCATTTTTGCCGAACAGGACCAGCTACAACGCTACCAAAAAAGATATGGCGGATACTGGCGTTTCCCAAAGCTGAAAGATTTCTGCTATTTAGTAAACCCCTATTTTCCACCACAAAAAATGTGTGAAGAACTACAGGCTAATTTTAATGTGCTTCTCCGTGAATACCCTTCCGGCATGGGAGTGAACACACTTGTCATGGCAAAAAACTTCGGTATCCGGCAAGATTATGTGGTTGTTGGCAACGGAGCCGCCGAAATCATCAAAGCGCTGATGGAACATTCAGATGGCAAAATGGGAGTAATTTATCCCACTTTTGAAGAATATCCCAACCGGCAATCAGAAGAAATCATTGCATTCTATCCACAGAATGCCGATTTTCATTATACGGCAAAAGAACTGATGCTTTTTTATGCGGACAAAGATATCCGCCATTTACTCTTGATCAATCCGGATAACCCATCAGGTAACTTCATCCCCCTTAACGAACTTATGGATTTGCTGGCATGGACGCAGCAGCGAAATATCCACTTAATACTGGATGAATCTTTTGTTGACTTCAGCGAAAAAAGTATCGAAAATACGCTGCTTAAGAATGAAGTTCTGGAAACATACCCACACCTCACAGTCATTAAAAGTATTTCCAAATCTTATGGAGTTCCGGGATTACGCTTGGGGATAGCCGCATCTTCCGACAAAGAGATAATATCCTATTTACGAAAAAACATGGCTATATGGAATATAAACTCCTTTGCCGAATTCTATTTACAGATATACAGCAAGTATAATAATGATTATCAAAATGCCTGTAAAAAATTCATAGCCGAGCGCCAACGCTTTTTCGAGGTATTGCAACAGGTTGACTTCCTACGTGTCATACCTTCACAAGCCAATTATTTCCTGTGCGAAGTAACTTCCCGCTTCAGTTCCACCAAACTCGTTTCTTTATTGCTGGAGCATAATCTCTTGTTAAAAGATTGTAGTACCAAGACAGGATTCGATGGCAGGAATTACATCCGTATCGCCATACGCGACACTGAAGACAACAATTATCTGGCTGAAAACTTAAAAAAACTGCAAGCATGAGTATCAATATCTGTATTTGTGGCGGTGGCGGTCTGGGGCACGTCATTGCAGGAGTAGCTGCACATAAAGGCTTTAATGTTTCCGTCCTCACCCGGCATCCCGACCAATGGAATCCATCATTACTCATTGAAGATTGCCGGGGAAATACATTCTCCGGCTCATTAGCCTGCGTTACGGCTAACCCGGCAGAAGTCATTCCACACTCTGATATCGTATTGCTTTGTCTCCCCGGATTTGCCATTGAGGAAGAACTTCTCCACATACAACCGTTCTTGCAGGAAAAAACTTGCATAGGAAGTGTAGTCAGTTGTACCGGTTTTTTCTTTACCGCTTATAGAATATTAGGCAAAACAGCTTCACTCTTCGGATTCCAGCGTGCTCCATTCATTGCCCGTGTGCAAACCTATGGCCAGAAAGCACTCTTGTTGGGATACAAAAAGGAATTACAAATAGCCACCGTAAACATATCAAAATCCGATATTTTACTACGAACTCTTCAAGAAATGTTAGATACGCCGGTGCGTATGCTTCATCATTTTCTAGAAGCCAGCCTGACCAATAGCAATCCATTGCTTCATCCAGCCCGTCTTTATTCACTTTTCCATACCTGGAGTAGAGGAAAAGCATATCATGAGATTCCCGGGTTCTATAATAGTTGGGATGAAGAAAGTTCGGAGCTCCTCATTGCTTGTGACAATGAATTCCAACAAATTCTGAAAGCACTGCCGGTCCGAATAGAGCCAATTCCTACTTTATTGGAATATTATGACAGTTATGATGCAAGGTCACTTACCCGCAAGATACGCTCCATCATTGCCTTCAAACATATTCCAGCTCCTATGGAAAAAACAGAAAAAGGATTTCTGCCTGATTTCAAAAGCCGGTATTTCACTGAGGATTTTCCATTTGGATTATTGATAATCAAGTCAATAGCCGATGTATTAAATATTTGTACCCCAAACATTGATAAAATATTGCTATGGGGGCAAGATGTATTAAACAAAGAATATATCCATGAAGGAGAATTAAAAGGAAAAGACCTGTCAGAAACAGGTTACATCAACGCTGATTTGTTTTATAAACTACTAAAAAATTAATGTATGGATAGTGAACTAAGAAAGCGATTTAATCCCGATGGTTCCCTTCTCCGTCGCCAGCAACTACGTATGTTAGAGCTTCTGGAGGTTATTGATGTGATTTGTCGCAAGCACCAAATACCCTATTGGCTCAGTTCCGGAACTCTAATAGGTGCAGCACGTCACAAAGGTTTCATTCCCTGGGATGATGATCTGGACATAGAAATGCTTCGCTCAGATTACCTGCGTCTGCTGAAAGTTCTTCCTCAAGAACTTCCGGACAATCTTGCATTGCAAACTAATGAAACAGATCCCAATTACATCTTTATATACGGCAAATTACGTGATAAGGATTCTCATTTGGAAGAAACAAATTCATATGACCGTATTTTCCATTATACCGGTATCTACATTGATATTTTTCCTTTAGAAAAGATCCCTTATTGTCTAGCTTGGATAGGAGGCCACATGCAAGGGCAGATATACAATCAGTTGAATAATAAAAATATAAAAGAAAGCACATTATACAAACGGATTCGTAGGATTTATCATTTTAATACCCGCATCGGTTTTCCCATCCTAAGGTTCATTGCCAAGTTATTCCCCGGAAAAGAATTACGCCATTCTTTTGGCACCGCCTATTTCAAACCGCGCTATACAGACGATATTTTTCCACTGACAGAAATGGAATTTGAAGGAAAAATGTTCCCCGTACCACGCCAAACAGATGCTGTGCTAAGGAAGATATACGGTGACTATATGCAATTACCAGATTTAGAGAATATACATCCGCATTACAACAAACTCGAATTTTACAAATAAAGGAGATTGAACTATGAAACCGTTCCTTGTAGATGTACCCGTACTCATTTTGTTCTTCAACCGCCCGCAACAGCTGTCGCAAGTGTTTGAACAAGTCAGGAATGCCCGTCCCTCCAAGCTTTTCCTCTATCAGGACGGACCACGCAGCGAACACGACCTGCCCGGTATAAAAGCATGTCGTGAAGTGACAGATCAGATAGACTGGGACTGCGAAGTCCACCGTATGTATCAGGAAAAAAACTACGGTTGCGACCCTTCGGAATACATTTCACAAAAATGGGCTTTTTCTATGGTTGACAAATGTATCGTATTGGAAGATGACGATGTGCCTTCCGTTTCTTTTTTCACATTCTGTAAAGAAATGTTAGACAAATACGAGCAAGACCCCCGTATCACCATGATTGCGGGTTTCAATAACGAAGAGATTACTCCGGGTGTACCATACGATTATTTCTTTGCCTCCACTTTCTCTATCTGGGGATGGGCCAGTTGGAAAAGGGTCATTGACCAATGGGACGAACATTATACTTTTCTAGAAGACAAGTTCAATATGCAACAACTGGAACAGCTCATTAAAGAACGGAAATTCCGTAAAGACTTTATCTATATGTGCCATCGCCATAAAGAAAACAACAAAGCCTATTATGAAACCATCTTCCACGCTTCCATGCTTTTCAACTCGGGACTGGCTATCGTGCCCACCCGCAACATGATTAACAACTTGGGAGCCACGGCAGATTCCACCCATTTTGCCGGTTCTGTGCATACACTGCCTAAAGGATACCGCCGCATCTTCACCATGAAACGGTATGAAGTAGAATTTCCTCTCAAGCATCCTCGTTATGTCATTGAGAATGTAGCTTATAAAAAAGCTGTCTACCGCATTATGGGGTGGGGACATCCCTGGATTAAGATAGGACGTTCTTTTGAAGAACTATTTCTAAACCTGCGATACGGCAATTTTTCCATCATCACTAAAGCAATAAAAAACAGAATTAACAAATGGCTGAAAAGAGACCAACACCGGTAAAACCACTCACTATTTATTTTTATCACACCCGATTAACCCGTGAAAGTTACGAGGAATGGAAAGATTATAAGTTTCCGGGACATATCCTCTACGGACTTCCTTTGCTGGAAAAATATGGAATCCGGTCGGTGATGCATAAATACAAAGCTTTCCCCAGCCGTCTGAAACTAATGCTCTATGCCACTAAAGAGATTCTGTGCTGCAAAGAGCCATACGAAGTGCTCTACGGTACATCTTTCCGTGGGTTGGAACTTATCATCCTACTCAGAGCATTAGGCCTCTACCGCAAGCCCATTGTCATTTGGCATCACACTGCTTTAAAAACCTCATCCAGAAAAATAAGAGAACGCATCTCACGTTTCTTTTATAAGGGCATTGATCATATGTTCCTGTTCAGTAAAAAATTGATTAAAGACTCATTAGCAACCGGAAAAGCTCCCGAAGAAAAGCTTCAGCTTATCCATTGGGGGCCGGACCTCGCTTTCTATGACCATCTTCTACAAACAATGCCGGATCGGAAACCGGAAGGTTTTATCTCCACCGGGAAAGAAAACCGGGATGTAGACACAATGCTGCAAGCTTTCTGCGCCACCGATCAACAACTGGACTTGTACATAGCCCCCACCAATGGAAGTGTAAACTACCAACAGATTATTGAAAGCTTCTGTCTGCCCGATTCTGTACGAGTACATTATACGGACGGTGTCATCCCATACTTGTTGGCACAGAAAGTGGCACGAAAAAGCTGTGTTGTCATCTGCTGCATGGATTTTCCTTATACCGTAGGTCTTACCACACTGGTAGAGGCCTTTGCATTAGGCATCCCTGTCATTTGCTCACGTAATCCTAATTTTGAAATGGATATAGACAAAGAAGAAATAGGAATTACCGTAGCCTATGATGACGTGGAAGGGTGGATCAATGCCATTCATCGCATAGCCGACCATCCCGAAGAAGCCCAAAAAATGGGCGCCAACGCCCGAAAGCTGGCAGAAAAACGTTTCAATTTGGAAATCTTTTCCCGTGAAATAGCAGAAAGCTTACTGGAAATATCCAAGATGTCCCCTAAAAAGCGTACATTTGCATAAACTTTTATGCACATGAGAGTACTTATCATCAATACGTCTGAGCGAATAGGTGGAGCCGCCATTGCAGCCAACCGCCTCATGGAGGCTTTAAAAAACAACGGAATAAAGACAAAAATGCTTGTACGCGACAAGCAGACCGACCAGATAAGTGTCGTTGAACTAAAGAAATCATGGTGGAAAGTATGGCAATTCATCTGGGAGCGTGTCGTTATCTGGCAAGCCAACCACTTCAAGAAACATAACTTGTTTGCCGTTGACATAGCGAATACCGGCACCAATATCACAGCATTGCCCGAATTTACCCAAGCCGATGTCATTCATCTGCATTGGATTAACCAAGGTATGTTGTCACTGACAGATATCCGGCGTATCATCCAATCCGGCAAGCCCATCGTTTGGACAATGCATGATATGTGGCCTTTTACCGGTATCTGCCACTATGCAGGAGATTGCGATAAATATGCCACACAATGCCACAACTGTCCGCAACTTTACAAAGGAAGCAGGAAAGACATAGCCTACCGTACTTTCCAGAAAAAGAAAAAACTGTTTGAAGGAGCACAAATCACCTTTGTAGCTTGTAGCCGCTGGTTAGAATCATTGGCTAAGAAAAGTGATCTGATTAAAGGTCAGACCATTACCAATATTCCCAATGCAATCAACACCAACCTGTTCAAACCTCGTGATAAAAAACAGGCCAGAGAAAAATGCCACCTCCCGCAAGACAAGAAGTTATTGCTTTTCGGCTCCGTAAAAATTACAGACAAGAGAAAAGGAATAGACTATTTGGTATCAGCTTGCAAACAAATAGCTTCCTCGTATCCTGATTTTAGTAAAGAGTTAGGTGTAGTGGTTTTTGGCAACCAAGCCGAACAATACGCTTCCCTGTTTCCTTTCCCTATCTATCCGATGAATTATGTCAGCAACGAGAAGGAACTGGTAGATATTTACAACGCAGTCGACTTATACGTCACACCTTCTTTACAAGACAACCTACCCAATACCATCGTAGAGGCAATGGCCTGTGGTATTCCGTGCATAGGGTTCAATGTAGGAGGTATTCCACAAATGATTGACCACCTGCACAACGGCTATGTTGCCGAATATCAGTCTTCCAAGGATCTGGCAAACGGAATTCACTGGGCATTGACCGAAGGAGAATATGAAAGTCTGAGCGAAGAAGCCTGCCGTAAGGCAGTATCCAGTTATTCGGAAAGTACCATCGCCAAGAAATATGTTGAAATCTATAACAAGATTACAGGGAATCATGCATAACCATCATCCTCATCCCAAGTTTTCTATTATTACTGTCACCTACAACGCCGCAAAAGTATTGGAGGATACTATACAAAGTATTGTTACACAAACTTATAAGAATCTGGAGTATATTATTGTAGATGGGGGATCAACAGATGAAACACTGGATATCATTCACAAATACCAGGAACATATCACCACTGTTATCAGTGAACCCGACCAAGGTTTATACGATGCCATGAACAAAGGAATAAAACTGGCAACCGGAGATTATCTTTGTTTCTTGAATGCCGGTGACGGCCTGCACGAGGATGATACTTTGCTGCAAATGGTACATTCCATCAATGGAACAGCTCTGCCGGGAGTACTATATGGAGAAACAGAAATTGTGGACAGTCAAGGGCATTTTTTATATATGCGCCGCCTGTCCGCACCCGCAACGCTTACCTGGAAAAGCTTCAAGCAAGGAATGCTAGTCTGCCATCAAGCCTTTTTCGCCCGCCGTGATCTGGTGGAACCATATGACCTGAGATATCGGTTCTCGGCAGATTTTGACTGGTGTATCCGTATCATGAAGAAAGCGGATGTACTCCATAACACCCATCTTACTCTTATTGATTACCTGAATGAAGGAATGACCACCCGTAACCATAAAGCCTCCTTGAAAGAACGCTTCCGTATTATGAGCCGTCACTATGGATGGGCAAGCACAGTGACACACCACTTATGGTTCGTTCTGCGCCTGCTTTACAAATAATCCGGAGTCTGGCTTACGACGGGCCTTAATCAATTTTCCTACGGGCTCTTCTGACCTGCAAGAATAAGAACAAGACCAGCACACAGGTCAATACACCCAACGCCACAAAAGCCACCGTTTCCGTAACATGCAGCGATTTCGGATCGAACTTAAATTCCACTACATGCTTTCCGGCCGGCACATTCATCGCCCGAAGAATATAATCCGCTCTTCCGTGCGGTGCTTCCACACCATCAATATATGCCTGCCAGCCAGGATAGTAAATTTCCGAGAAAACCACTGTTCCTCCTGTCTTCGAATTAACCTCATATTTCAAGTCATTAGGTTCGTACGCAGTCAGTTTGATTGTACCCAGTGTATCTGTTTCAGCCGCCGATTTTACCTCCGCACTGAATTTTTTATCTACGACAGCCGTTTTTGCCGGATCTATCCGATGCAAAGCATCTATCTCTTCATTGGCATTATCCACATACTGCACCTCGTTTACAAACCAAGCATTGCCCAGCGTATAAGGATTCTGTATCGGGACAGTCTTTCCACCTTGCAGCGGAAAAATAAAGTAACGGGTATTCAGCATATTCAACACAGGAAAACCGGACGGAGCCACCTTCTGCATATCGCCTCCCGCCTCCGAAACAGCCTTGAACACGCCATTCATCTCGGTGCTGATATGCTCCTCTATCATTTCCTGATAGCGGCGCAGCTTGGCGGCATGATATCCACCGATGCTCTTATGCCAATAAGAAGTCGTATTTTCATTAAACGTATTGCCGGCTAGGTTCAGTACCCGGAAATCCAACGTTTTATCGGCCAATATTGCCTTATCCGTTTCGGTCGGTTTAAAGGAATTATCCTGCTGCACCTTCTCCACAAATTGTTCATCATACAAATAACGTTTGTTCACACTCCACATATCTGCCAGACAGAGGACAGCCAATGCCAGAATCGTCACCTTCGCCTTTAGTTTGCCCATGCCATATAACCAAAGAACTGCCGTACCTATCATAATAACAAAGAAACTGCGCCATGCATCCGAAGTAAAGATACTCTGACGGATTTCTTCCAGATTAGCAAGTAACGGAGCCAGCTGATCTGCCGGAATACCCTGCAATGCCTGCATTTCCATACTTGAAACATACGACGGGAAAAAGAAACCGGGAGCTAATGCAAACAATAAAGCGATGCCACCTGTCAATCCCAGGCTGATATAAAACGACCGGACCTGTTCCTTAACCAACTGAGGGCGTGCCATTACCTCCTTTAAAGCAAGGACTGCCAACAAAGGTATGGTAAACTCAGCAATGACCAAAATAGAAGAAACCGCACGGAATTTATCGTACATCGGGATATAATCCAAAAAGAAATCGGTGAATCCCATAAAATTCTTTCCCCATGACAGCAGGACAGACAAAACTGTAGCACTCAAAAGCGCCCATTTCATAGGACCTTTCACTATAAACAGCCCAAGAACAAACAGAAACATCACAAACGCCCCCACGTATACAGGACCGGATGTACCGGGTTGCTCACCCCAATACTGACCTATCTGGCTATAGATACTATTATACATAGGATTCGCCTTTTCCATCGCCTTTTCGTTAGCCGCCAAAGGTACGGAAGCACCACCTTTCACATTAGGGACAAGCAAAGAGAAAGTCTCACCGATACCGTAGCTCCACTGAGTGATATAATCTCGTTCCAGACCACTTTTTGTCTGATTATGACTATCCGGTTTCACCAGCTCACTCTTTCCACGCATCGTTTCCTTACTATACTCATACGTATGATATAAGTTAGATAGATTTATACAAACTCCCAAAATACCGGCCATCAACAACACACCAGTTGCTTTCAGAAATTGCGGCATTTCCTTCTTCTGCCAAGCATCCACTCCGAACGCAACCGCCATAAAGAGCATGACAAAAAGAAAATAATAACTCATCTGCACATGGTTCGACACTATTTGCAAAGCAACAAAAACCGCTGTCAGCAAACCACCTGACAAGTATTTCCCTCTATAAGCCAATACCATACCGGCTATAGTGGGTGGAATATAAGCCAAGGTTACAAATTTCCAGATGTGTCCGGCAGCTATAATGATGAAAAAATAAGAAGAAAACGCCCACAACACAGCCCCCAATGAAGCCAGCCAGACCGAGAAATCGAATGCACGCAATAATATATAAAAGCCCAACAGCATGACAAATACATACCACACATAATTCGGGAGATACAAATGATATAACTTCTCCACTCCCTTCAGGGTATCCGTAGAATCATAACTGGGTGCCATCTGATAAGTAGGCATACCACCAAAAATCGAATTAGTCCAGCGCGTACGCTCTCCCGTACGTTCCAGATATTCTTTCGCTTCTTCACCGGCACCAATGCCCGCCACAGAGTCATGTTGTGAAAGGATACGCCCTTCTGTCACTGCCGGGAAAAAATAGGCGAATGAGATGACAGCAAAAAGGATAATCACTACTATATCAGGTAGTATTCTTTTAAATAAGTTCATAAGTATATCTGTTTATTAACGTTGCAAAGATACGATATACTCTGATAAAATGCGTACATTTGCAGCCATAAATAAAGTTGAATTATGAAAATAGGAATTATAACAGCCATGAGTTCCGAGCAGAAACAAGTAGCGCAACTGCTCGAAAACAAGAAAGAATACACCGAAGGTCCTTTCCAATATACTGAAGGCAGCATTAGAAATAATACCATTATCCTGATGAAATGCGGAATAGGTAAAGTGAACGCTGCTGCCGGTACTGTAGAACTGATCCGTACCTTCCAACCCGACTGTGTCATCAGCACCGGTGTAGCAGGAGGCATAGACAGCTGCCTGAAAATAATGGATGTTGTGGTGAGCCGACAAGTTGTATATCATGATGTATGGTGTGGAGAAGGCAATATGTACGGACAGATACAAGGACTTCCCGCCCGATTCGAAGGTAATGCCACATTGTTTGATTGCGCCATGTCACTGGATACTCCGACCGCCATTCATGGAGGTCTGATATGCAGCGGAGACAAATTCATCACCGACCGTTCCGAACTGAACGACATTAAAGAAAAGTTCCACGAAGGGCTGGCAGTAGATATGGAATCGGGAGCCATCGCCCAAATCTGTTATATATATAAGGTACCGTTCATCAGTTTCCGTATCATCAGCGATACGCCGGGATCCGACAACCATTGGGAACAATACACAAATTTTTGGGAGACTATAGCCGACCGTTCCTTCGAGGTCACTCATACCTTCCTTTCCTCATTACCAGCTAATTTATAAAAACGAATAATATGAAGACAATACCCAGTTTTACCATTGACCATATCCGCTTGCTTCGCGGTATCTATGTATCCAGAAAAGACGAAGTGGGCGGTGAAACGGTCACCACCTTTGACATCCGCATGAAAGAACCCAACCGGGAACCTGCTTTGGGACAAGGAGCCTTGCATACCATAGAGCATCTAGCCGCTACCTACCTGCGTAACCACCCTATATGGTCTGACAAAATTGTCTACTGGGGACCGATGGGATGCCTCACCGGTAACTACCTGTTAATGAAAGGCGATTTAAAATCGGAAGATATTGTAGAACTGATGCAGGAAACGTTCCGCTTTGTAGCCGATTTTGAAGGCGAAGTTCCGGGAGCCGCCCCTAAAGATTGCGGTAACTACTTGCTTCACGACCTACCTATGGCCAAATGGGAGTCGGCCAAATATCTGCATGAAGTATTGGAGCACATGACAAAAGATAATCTGTATTATCCTACTAAAGAGTAATTCTCAACAACAGAACAGTAGAAACGTAATAACAGAAAATAGAAAAGCCGCTTTCTTTTCAGAGAGCGGCTTTTCTTTAAGTCCTTTTCAATAGAGATTGAATTACTTACGTAATCCTAGTGCTTTAACAATAGCACGATATCTTTCGATATCACGGTTCTTCAGGTAGTTCAACAACGCACGGCGTTTACCTACCAAAGTTGTCAAAGCTCTTTCAGTGCTATAATCTTTTCTGTTGAGCTTCAGGTGCTCAGTCAGGTGAGAAATACGGTATGAAAACAAAGCTATCTGCGCTTCAGCTGAGCCAGTATCAGTGTTAGACTTTCCGTACTTTTCAAAGATTTCTTGTTTTTTAGCTGCATCTAAATACATAATTCTTAGATTTTTTGATATATAAAATTTTCATTTAGCGGGTGCAAAGATAGACATTATCTTTTATATCACAATGAATTAGAGCGATTTATTTTAAAAATAATCTTCTATCTCTTTTACTGTCGCATCTTTCAGCATATCTTCGAACATCATAGCAAAGGCTGCCCAACTGACATTGAATGAAATTGTAAACCCGATTTCTTTTCATCCGATGAATAAAAGTGCCCAGTCCGAAACCGTTTCTTCATGAATTTCGGACTGGACACTTTTTAAACTATCGCTATTTTATTTCAACCAGCCACTCATGGAACCCATCATAAGGGGTATAGTGCAATACATATTCGGATTGGCTATGACTGATAACTTTATCCCAAGGAATCCGGTTTACATCAATTTCCGCCCTTGCCAGCCACAAAGCATTTTCCATCACATAACGGTCTAAAGAAAGCTCAAGCATCATCCGGCTCAAATAAAAAGCAGACTGTTCATAGGCATACCATTTACCGTCACTTTCCCGGTAGATATATATCAAGCCATCATTGCTTAATTCTCTTTCCAACATCATTATTATCTCGCGCATAATTTTATAGATTACTCGTTTTTAATCAGTATCATCTCATTGTCCGAGCACAGAACCACAATCCAAGGACCGTTCAGTAACTTATTCAAATCGACTTCCACCTTATCCAGCATAACACCTCTCAATACCGTTTCATTAAGTTTCTTCAACAAATGAGCAGAACGGTAGCAAGCGTACCAACGTCCGTCTTCTTCAGATATATAAATTTCCGATTTACCGCATGATTTCTTGTCCATGATTTCTAACAGGTTGCTCATAACATCCTCCTTTATACTTAATAATAGCCTAAGCTATTATATCGCCATACCAGCCTGAAACGATGCGACTCATTTCTTGACCTGTTTTCTGACACTCCCTGCCCCGGAATATATACTTTTGACTGAGTTCCCTCCGTCGTAGCTGTCCAATAAGGCACACCTGACCAATTATTATACTTAATACCGGAACTGGTAATCACCCCATTTATTTGCTGCCACTCTGCTTCTGCGGGCAAAGAGAAATGATAAAAAACCATATAGCTATTACCCGATGTGACAGGAGTAGAACTACCACTGGAATTAACCGCCACACCTATCGCATTATCCATTACACTTCTTTCATCATTGTCACTGGAATAATGTTCTTTATTTATCTTCTTATAATACTCCTTTATTATTTTCTGTCCGTCCGTCAGGTTCGTTGTGTACCCATTGTCTCCCCAGGGCAGACCGCCAACAGCAAAACGGTCTATTCTGTCAACATACAATTGTTCTGTAATCTGGATAGGATACCATTGTTTGATAGGATATTTCATTTCGCTGCCCGCAACAGGCTTGTTTTGCGCATCCAGTTTACGCACATAAATATTGCACGAACGATACGGCTTCTCTGAGTTCCATTCTTTCTCCCAAATCGTTTTTTGATCAGCGTATCCCTTTAAATACATTCTAAGCTCTGCCGTTCCCTCCTTTTGTATCACATTGTATTCATCATATCTAGGAGTAATCCAACTCATATCAGACTCAAACATCACCCAATAGTCTCCAGAAACGCCATCAAAATCATCCACTTTGATTTGCCATTTCTGCCTATCGGTACTCACCACTTTGATTTTCACCAAATGTCCGTCAATATTATAATCTTGCCCTTCATTGAACTGAATAAACAAGTCAGACAATTCGCTGTCTACCCTCCATTGAGCATCCTTCGTGTTTCCCGAGATGTTGATCACACCGTTCTCATCCATGCAGCCCGATTCTTTCACACCTCCCGCTCCGCGCAAATGAAGCGTAACATTATAAATGATATTTCTGTTCACATCAAAATCATACGATATGTTCTTACCTAAAAACAGTCGGTAACTAATAGTTCCCTTTACATGTGCACTGCTCGATTTATATTCATAATCCGCCGTAACAAGGATGTATGAACATCTGCGACCCAAGTTCTCATTGTCTGTATAGTCGGTAAATGCAGCATACACTTCTTTACCTGCCTCCATCGTATTTTTGATACGATTCGGGGTTTTGACTTTTTCATTACCATTTTGGGCATCCGTACAGTTTTGGGCATGAACCGTCTGTTTATTCTCAAACTGATAAAGACGCTCGGACATCACTTGAGTTTCGCCATTTCCACTTGGTCCCGTAAGCAACGAACCGGATGGGAAGTCATACTTCTGTCCTTCCTTGTCAAAAGAAGTAAAATCCGTTATACTATTATCCGAGGCCAAGGTACAAGTCTTAGGCACATTACATAATTGTACTGATCGGGGCGTCAAGGTCACTTCGTTGTCCAGCCCGGAAGTATTGATATTTACTTTAATCATAGCATACGGGCGTTTCAAAGAAACTTTAGCCAAATAGCAACCTTTATTACCACCTTGAGCTCCCTCATGCGGATTCTCGGTATAGATAAACTGCTCGGATGCACCGTAAAGGAGACAAACGGATGTTTCATCAAAATCCACCGGCCACTGAATCAAACTCTCTTTAACACTCTGCCACAATGACAAAGTAATCTTTCGTCCATAATTAGCGATAACCTCTACTCTTACAGCCTGGTTACCTTGTTTGGCATTGATGTGGATATATACTTTTCCATCTGCTGTTTTAGAAGAAACGACCTCTGCACTACCATTCTCCACACTACCGGAAACTTCGAACGAATCCCCATTCTTAACCAGATAGACGATTACCGTATTTCCTCCATAATTCACTTTTACATTCACATCATCAATAACGGAGAATATGGAGTTATCTCCGGCAGCCCTGCTGTTCATGTTCACAGAAGTAATATCGGCTGGTGATATTGCTATGACCACAGGAGTATCGTCCTCCACTCCGGACTCCGGACCGGCTAACTCCTCTGCCGTACAAGCACCCAACATACAAATGATGAAAAACATCATTATCAGTCTTATTGTCTTCATTTTTCCTCCTTTTGTTTATTCATAGCCCGGGCTAAGCAATATTTCATCCCAATCTGCCACATAAGTTTCCACATCCGTCTTCAAACCGCCTCCAGCAGGAGTCTCGGTCACTTTTATATTAAATATATACACATGGTTACGCACCACCTCAAACCGATCTCCAACCCCATCTTTTCTGAACTCGATCGTTTTTGTCTTGGTTTCACCTCCATACGTGTAAGTCACATCCAAGGATACTGCCCGGCTGTCGTTATTTTCTTGTTCCGGCAAATAAATCAAATCCTCATAAGCCATTGTCACATTCAGTCCCGTATAAACAAAGTTCTGCGGCTTCATCGACAACCCTGTTACGTAAGGACTTTGGTACTGAATTGTTTCATCGGGGCTCAACGTAGCTTGTGACACACAATACCCTTTATCATTAGCGTTATTCACCGTGATGCCGGTAATAATAAAATCGCCTTTTGTATCTTGAAGCCCTTGTTTCCCGTTCACCCAAAGGCTCACCTTAGCCACTGCCCTATACAGTTTGCACTCTAAGCTTGGTCCTGCAGGAGGGACACCGGTAGCGGGACTGATCCCCCACATCGGCAGACGCCTTTCGGCCAGATTCCACGGGGTCGGACCAGTGTAATTATAAACCAATTTATTATAGATTTCAACGGCAGTATTGCCTACCATCGTATTAAGATATGCCTGCATTCCCTCACTGACTCCCTGAATTTGGTTCTGATTCAAATTGGCGAGAACCACCAACCGTACCTGTTCATTACCTATCGTCCTCTGCATAGTCCCTTCCAGTATCTTTTGGTCGGCATAATCATTAATCACTCTCAAATCCTCTACCAAATATTTCAGTCTTTGAGTAACCGCATCAATCACTAGTACATACACATCGCCTTCCACAATAGTCCCCTGTTCCGGAGTGGTAAAATCCCAATTACCATCTGCTGTGGGCGCGTCAACCGTTCTGGAAGAATTCCCCGAAAGAGACAATGCAAGACGTACCGGCGCTCTTCCGTCCCCCCCAGCCTTCGCCGCCAACTCGTCCTTCGCACACGACGAGAAGCACAGTCCGCAGAACACCGCCATCACTATATAGGATAAACCTCTTTTCATAGATTGCTTTTTTAGTTTCGTTATTACATGTCCAGTTCGTTGAAGCGTACCACCCAATCATTGATAATGATGCTAGTATTAATCCACTTCATGCTCTCGTCCAAAAAGAAAGTCATATTGTATTCGTCCTGGCGATCCAGATACTCCTGATTGGTCATCTCATGTCCTTCTGCTTCAGTAAGCAGCAAGTATTTCACTAATGGTATGGAAAGTACAGGCTCCCCTGTTTCCTTGTTGGTTATGGTGAGGCGGGGATTATTTTCAACCACCAGACGCCCTACGGTAATCTGTGCAATAGCTACGCTGATATTGCTGTCCTCTGCATCTCCATCGGCACGTATTCCCATATCCGTGCCACCCTGCATACGGTAATAGGGATAATATGTTAATGTTTCGTCCTCCAGCAGCTTATTATCATAGTTCATCAAACCGTTGTCGTCTGTAATCGTAAATTCAAATTTATCTACCTCCACAGTCACTCCGTCCATTTGCTGGAGAATGATGCGTATGGTGTTGGTGTTCTTCACCAGTGGCACAGTCACTACCTGCGAGCTTGCTGCCCGCGAGAAAGATTGCTTGGTCACTTCACCGTGCCACAACGCAGAAAGTTTACTGTTCACAACAGCCGTTCCATCAGCCGCACGACTGTACAGACGATCCATCCTGCATTGCAGTTCATCTAGCGAGGATTCCCCTGCCGTAACCAAAGGCACTGAGAATGAAGCCTCATCATTCAGTCCCGCCCAAGTGACAAGATGATAGTCACCCGGTTCCAAATCCACTTTCATGGTATATCCTTCTTCTCCCAGCACATCGCCTTCTTCTGTCTTCTGATATACCAACTTGCCGTTATCGTCAAAAGCATAAAGTGTCACAGTCCCCACCTCGCGCGAGAAAGCATCGGCATACTTCATGTTATAATCATACTTGAATTTCACTCTGTACTCTACAGAGCAATCTACCTCTTCTTCACCGAGTATGCTGTCGCACGACACAACGGCACTTCCCAATGTCATGGCCATCATCAGGCTGAAGGAGAATTGTCGGGCGAATGTATTTACTGTTTTCATGCTTTTGGTCATTTTATAATGTTAGAATATAGAAAGGTATAAAGGGGAGGGAGATGAATCCTCCCCTGTCTGTCATAGTGTTTGTTAGAACTCAATGTTATTGAAACGTACAATCCAAGGAATAATCTTAGCATTCAATTGCAAATAGAAATTATTATCACTCTCTTCACCGCTAGGATCTATTGTTATTGTTGCACCACCGATATTCTCGAATCCAGTAACTTTCAGTACATAGATATTATTTCTCATGATTGCCTTATCCATATACTGATCTCCTTTATTGTGGCAAATTTCAGATGAATAATAATAGCAATGTCCATTTTCATAAGTATCATAAGATGCATCTGCACCATTATCAGCTTTTACAGCATCAATAGATGTATAAAATTTATTATTGCATTTATAAATGGTACCAACAGGCTCACCCGTTTCATCGCCAATCTGACCACGGAAAATAATACCAGTCACTAAAGCTGGTACTTGCTTTTCTTTTTTCACAATATTTTCTAAACAATAAGCCAAACGATGACCTACCTGTTCATTATCGTTAATATTAGCAGTGGGAAGATCTTGGAAATAAACTTGGCTATCATCGCTGGCCTCATCAACTTTATCCGCATTTACATTTTTCAATGCGTTATAGAAATATGATCCAAAAACTTGGTCGTAATCTGTTACATTATTCTTATTCTTTGAATTAGGATCAACCATATAGGCCATATTGTCTACACCTAACAAGCCTAAAGTCCTGAAGTTTTCCGTAAGCATTCGGCCTCGTGCGTGTTTTTTTCCCCTCTTTTCCTTCCTACCTTTGTGGCTTCATTATAATCTTAATCCATTATGTGTTCAGTATTAGAATTTTCTAGCGAAAGTGATAAACTACGTACTCTCTTTTCCGAGTCTAACCATTTTGATTCTGTTCTTTTCATATTTGATGGCGGCCGTCGTTATAAAGTTTCGTCTTCCAGCCTTGGTATCCATTCCCCTCAGGACCTACTTCTCCCTTTAGGTCTTGGCCTTTTCCGCAGCAGTCCTTTTTGGTCTTATTACCTTTATCCCCAAGGTTGTAATTTCCATAAAGGTATTGACGGTCTTTGTGGCGAGGTCATCCGACACACGGGTTCCTGCGTGTCAGAGCAGAGCTGTCATATTTTTCCCGACCGCTCCCGTAGCAGGTTGCATATCCTTTATCGGTGCGACGACGAATACCGTCTGGAATGCCGTCGTCTGAATCGCGGTTCTTTCCTCTTGAAAAAGGAGGAACGGAAGAAGGATTTTCTTCAAATTTCCTGGAATCGCCTGAATGAGCTGCTTACTGTTAAAAAGTATCGGAAAACAGTTGAAAAGTAATTCCCCATTCTATAAGCCGTGCAGTTTTATTTTGATAACTTTGCCACATAATAAAAAGTGGATGTACAGTGAAAGAACCGGTTATTACCCTTACTTTGGAAGAGTACGAAGAGTTGCGCAAGGAACATGAATGCCTTGAAAAGGAGCATGCGGAACTTCAGAGAAAATACGAAGCCTCTTTGCAGGAGTATTCCCGCCAGGTCGAAGAAATCTCGGCCTGTACAGCCGTCATTGCCGATCTGAGATGGAAATTGGCTGACTTGACACGCCGTTTATGGGGTAAATCCAGTGAAAAACGTCATCTTCCCGAAGATGCCGGCCAGCTGAGCATCTGTTTCGAGTCTCCGTCCGATGTCAATGACCCGGTAGCGGAAGAACAGAAAACCGCTGGGAAATCCGTCACATCGGAGAATGGCTACAATCGTTTCCGTAAAAGCTTCACGAAAAAGATCACTCCCCACGCCCGTAAGCCCATCGACCCGTCCCTTCCCCGTGAGGAGATTATCATTCCCATGCCGGAAGGCCTTTCGTTGGAGGGAGCGACGAAGCTGGGAGAGGAAGTGAGCGAACAGTATGCTGTCAGTCCCGCCCGATTCTATGTGAAACGCATCATCCGTCCTAAATACCGGCTCGCCGACGGTCGTATCATAACCGCTCCCATGCCCGTAATGGCACATCCCCACAGCAATGCCTCGGAAAGTGTACTGGCCCACATTGCTACCGCCAAATATTACGACCACCTGCCTCTGCACAGACAGCTGGATATCTTTGAGCGTGAAGGAATCCATCTGAGTCCTTCCACCGTAAGTAACTGGATGATGGCTGCCGCACAGCGTCTGGAACCAATCTATAATGAACTTCGTGAACTGGTCAAGGACAGCTATTACGTCATGGCCGATGAGACACCCCATCCCGTACTTGAAAGCGACCGGCCCGGTGCTCTTCACCGCGGGTATATGTGGAACTTCTATCTGCCCCGGTTCCATACCCCCTTCTTTGAATATCACAAGGGCCGTGGCAGCAGCGGAATAGACACACTGCTGGCAGGACAGGTCCGGGTGGTACAGAGTGACGGCTTTGCAGTATATGACAAGTTCGACACGCTACCCGGAAAGTTGCATCTGTGCTGCTGGGCGCACGTCAGGCGCAACTTTGTGGAAGCGGAAGGAAATGACCCTCCCAGAGCAAGGCATGCACTTGGAAAAATAGGCGGACTGTATGCCGTGGAGGAGAAAATCAGAATGGAACATCTGGAAGGGGAGGCGGTGGTAAAGCTTCGCCGGGAAAAATCGTACCCTATTATCAAAGAACTGGAAAAATGGTGCAAGGAGGAATATGGACATACGGTCGATAAATCGCCTATTGCCAAGGCCATGTTCTATATGTACACACGCTTTGAACAACTGTCCGGATATGTCAATGACGCACAGTTCTGCATTGACAATAATCCGGTGGAGCGTTCTATAAGGCCGTTGACTTTAAACAGAAAAAATACGCTCTTCTCCGGATCACATGAGGCAGCACATGCAGCGGCAATTTTCTTTTCACTGATGGGATGCTGTAGGGAAAATAAGGTGAACCCAAAACTATGGATGCAGGACGTGCTGATTAGGGTACAGGAGAAAGAAAGAGAAGAGAAAAACGATTACACCGATTTACTGCCATTTAATTGGAAAGGATAAACAGGAAAGCTATAATAAAGTCAAAAGCCAGACATGCTTCGTCTGGCTTTTGACTTTATTATAACTTGGAGAGAAACACGCACGAGGCCGAATGCTTACAGTTTTCCCAGCTCGCATCCGTCAAATGTCTTGCCGTATACACAGAATTTGAAAGATTCACCAACGCGTATTTATCCAGTTTCACTGTCCAGTCAAGCTCACCATCAGTAGATGTAGTATAATATTCAAATTTGGGGAACGGCTCAAGAAGAGTAAAAATATGTTCACCTGTCTGACCATAAGTTTTTTCTGTCTTTATAAAAGCTCTTCTATCAGTTCCATCTGTTCCCTCATGTATCCAAACATCAGAATTATCATTATCCAAATTCTTTGCCTTATGCAAACCTGTCAAACGAACGGCTTTATTATCGGGATATATATAGTAACCACTTGTAGTTTCCGCAATGGCATAATCAGTAGTTTGTACTGTAAGAGGATATAAGTTATTTGGTTTAGCAATTACATAATTTATCTTTGAAACAACACGTTCCACCTCTACCTCTTTTATTGTTGGATCTTCATAGTTGTTGGATAAAACGTCTACCTTTATCTCTTTTTTGTTCACCATCATAAATTGACCGGCAGCAGCTATTGTTATATCACCAGTTGTTGTATAAGAACTTTCTGCAATTTGTTCATACTTAGACTTATCAGTCGATTGTTGGCTGTTGGCAATAGCTTCTATTGACTCAGTCGGATTTAACACAACAAGCACTTTATACCATCCAGAATTTGCCAATGTAAAGAAAGGATTATAAATGGTCTCTCCACTAGCCGTAGTTTCATTCAATTGTGCCTTTGTTAAATAACCACCGAATTCTTCTTTAGTAAGATTTCCATTTTCATCTAGTCTATTTAAAATTATAACGGCATCTGTTACAGTTGATTCACCTTCGATACCTGGATCCGTTACACCGCTTTCTTCATTATCAGCTGCGCGTGATGAGTTTGATGTAGAACTTATCACTAATGAAAGGTTACCCTTCACTTTCTCTGGTTGATTCACATTGTTTTTCACAATGTCCTCATTCGTACATGCTACCATGGCAGCATATGCCAACATTCCTAATAATAATCCCTTAATCTTCATAATCCTAAGTTTTTAAATTATAAACTATTTTTGTAATTTCCATTCTTGTTTGTCAACACAGCAAAGGTAAGTGGTTAATCGTATAAACCTTAATCGGTATTTTCG
Source organism: Phocaeicola vulgatus ATCC 8482 (assembly GCF_000012825.1). Lineage (GTDB taxonomy): Bacteria > Bacteroidota > Bacteroidia > Bacteroidales > Bacteroidaceae > Phocaeicola > Phocaeicola vulgatus. The sequence continues at coordinate 1,212,950 of NC_009614.1, forward strand.
ACAAAATAGATTGGTATCTTTGACAAAATGACTTTATATCGTCTTTTACAGGGCATTTCCATCATACGTGAATAAAATACCCTACACGTTGAAAGAATCACCTCTTACATTTTTCCATTAAAAAAGAAGAGAAAAAAAACAAGGATAACATGTACTTTTTTTTCACTACATCAAACAGATCGGACAGTGTGGCATTTCAGCAAAATATCCCTCCATAAAAGCCGCCCTCATCAACATATGCGGAAGCCAAATCTAAAGTGGGAATCACCCGTAAAAACATAAAAATGTAGTGAGCAAGTGTTTCTCTCATCAAGAAGTACACATTCCTTCACATACGTACATATCCATAGACCTATACAATTATATAGGCTTATGCGTACGTATATAAATACTACATGTTCAAAGACAAGGGTATTTCTTAAAAAGATCAAGTCGTTTTCAAAAAAGACGGCGAGCTTTTTTAAAAAGATGGCGAGCTTTTTAAAAAACGTCTTGATCTTTTTTGCCACTGCCGGAACTTCGACTTCCGACATATTCCATAAAGCCCCCAACCGACAGATTATGTAAAATTCAACTTAAAAACACTGTGAGGACACTAATGCGCTGAACTTTAATTCAAAATCCGGGAATAGACTCCACTACCCCGGATTTTACCTTGCGCTTTTCGCAAAGAACAAGTTTCTTCTAACATCTTTTATTGTACTGTTTGTCTATATGTCTTATTTTACAAAGATTGCTTCATCCTTACGTTTATTGGTCACTTCTTCCAAATTGGCTCCGGCTTCGACGGAATCCTTGGCCTGTGCCTGTTTGAAATAATTCTCAGCAGAGTCGAGGTCCCCTTGCAACAGTTTCAGTACGCCTCTGTTGTTCAGCGTCGCACTCGCCTGTGCATCGGCCTTGTCCAAATAACGTACCGCCTGTTGCAAGTCACCCCGTTGGAGTTCGATAGCGGCAGCGTTTATATTCGCTGTTGGGTCATCAGGAAACATGCGCACTGCCACATCGAACACTTCGTTAAACTCGTCACTCCCCTTTTCGTATGTTTGGGCAACCAGAAACATTTCCTGCAAGCTCAACTGCTGGGGACGGAGCTTTATAATCTGTTTTGCCTCTTCCACATCAAATCCGCGAACTACATAACGTACAGTGTAATCAGAGTGACGCAAAGCCGGATAACAATCCTGTAGTAATGCGGCATATACCTTTCCACCATCCAAGGCCTTAATGCGTTCCTCCTTCACGTCAAAATCGCTCTCATTCTTATCTATTATGGACAAAATCTCTTCTTTCAGCGGTAAATCATTCTTAGCCACATACGCACGCAGTCCGGCCCAGTCCTCGGGTACAGAATTCACCTTGAACAAATCCGCTTTAAAGCCATACTCATTCATTACATAACTCTTCAATGCCTCAGCACGCCCCTGAGCCAAACGCGCATTGGCCGCATATCTGCCCTCAGGAGAAGCATAACCCACAATAGCTATTTCAGTAATGGTAGTATTGACATCATTTTTCACTACATCCACCGTATGTTTGATAGCAGCCAGTTCGGATGGATTACGACGATAATCAGGATAAATATTCATCTGATTTACCGGAAAATCCAAATAAGCACGTCCTTCCTCGGCACGATTCTTCACAGCCTCGACAGCAGGAGAAACGAATGCCACGACAGGTTTTACCACATAGCGTTCCAAATTGGCACGAGTTATAAAGGCACTGTTTTCTTCTTTCTGACAATCGGCACAGCCACGTATAGCAGCCTGCAGTTCCAGTTCTGCACCATTCATCCATTTCTCGTATGGAATACGGGCTGAATAATTTACAGTCTGTTCCGTTCCATTCTTACGACGAAGAATGGTATATGCATCCGACGGAATACTGCGTTCACGCTGTTGCACGATGGAACGGATACGCCCATATACCCAAATAGCAGGCAAAATCCTGTTATAACTGTTATCCTGTGTCTTCAAAACCGGAGTCAGAGTTGCCACACAGTTGGAAGAAAGCTCCATTGCAGCCGGCAACGTGATATCCATTCCTATCATCACCTGTCCATTATCACTAATCAGGATTGACTGATTGCTGACTTGTACCTGACCACCTGATAATGTCTGTGCACCTACCGGAATAGCCGGTATCAATAATATAAGAAGTATATAACATATAAGTTTCATAATCCGTAATTTTTAGAATATATAAATAAGATTCAGAGCAGCCTTAGTAGGACCCCAATAATTCTTGTTGGATTTCTCCAACATATCTCCACATTCTTCACACTCATATTTCTTATAACGCACATAAGCATAACCCAAACCGATGGTGGCGCCCAGATTCCAATGGCGTCCCAGCACAAACTGATAACCGTAACTGACACCGCCGCCATAAAAATGTCCCTTATAACGGAAGTCTTTCAAATCATCGAAAGGAGAAAACGGCAAATCAATACCGGTAGTATTGTATGCTCCTCCCATTAAATGGAAACCGAAAAAATGACCATTGAACTTATCACAAAGCCAATAACGCAACTCGGGCTGTACCATCACCAGTTTCAACATTTTATTATCGCTGTATTTCCAAGGATTATAATAAAACGGAATATCCACTGTAAGCTTCTTGCTCAACCCTACTTCCACTCCTAAGTTTGGTATGGCGACGGCATCTATCGCCACATTAGTCTTAACAGCCACCTGTCCATACATAAATAAGGAAGAAGCCAGCAGACACACCCATGAAAATAAAAATCTTCGTATTACCATATTCAATTCTCTCTAGCTAAGTTATTTTTTACATCACAAAGGTAGAGGCTATTCTTTTAACAGGATATTGGCAAATTAATCTTTATTAAGAGGTGGTTTCGGCAAAATACAGAATGAACAAAAAACAATCTTAGTTCCTATTTCCGTCAAAAACAGAACATCCATTCAATGAGAAACATTTCAACTATCAAATGGAACACCAACGGAGTTTTCTCCATCCATAAATGAAAATCCTTTCATCATGATAAAAACGCCCCCTTATATAGCCAAACAACTCCTTCTTTCCAACATAGCAGGTATTTTCATCAAAAAGAGGGTGTTTTCATCAAAAAAGCTTGAAAATAATTTGGATACATGAAAAGAATACCTACTTTTGTATCGGATGATAATGGGTCAATCATTCACATAATCAAAAAAAACAATAAAAAATTATAGTTCTATGAAGGCAATGCATTTAATAATTGCCATGCTCGTCATGATGAGTTTGGCATCCTGCTCTGCAGATGGTAATGACCCCGTTGAAAACTCAGTTTCAACGTATCTCCTGGAAAAAACGTATGGAGCCAGAAGCGTTACATACGAGGAAAACAATTCTGACAAGTTAAAATTAAGTGAGTTACCGGCTATCAGCCTTTCTGAAGCCGACCATATTCTATCTGTCCTACGAAAACATACTGATGCTCAAGAAGAACTTGATATTCAAACTGCCACCAAAGGAGAACAAACATGGCTTAGAATTGTAATGAAGCAAACAATAGATCATAAATATGCTTTCACTATCCAGTTAAATATGAACTGTTACAATGACGGAAGCCTCTACTATGGCGGATATCAGGCGGAATGTTCTTCTTCTTTGATTAAATGGTATCTTAAAGGTTTCAGCCTGGCTACCGATAATGCCACAAAAAATTATAAATTCGAATCCCAAAGCTATATTTATATGAAAGTAATAGATAATGGAATCAAATATATGCAGATTCCTGTCACTATAAATGGCAACTATAATCCCCAAAACCATGATGCTGCATTTTCCTACAATTTATGATATATAATACAATAATCACTTTATAATATATACCATCATTCCCCCCTTGTTTCTAGCTTGGTATACATACCTTAATAAAATAGCAAGAGACAAGGGGTGTATTTCATTCAAATACAATCGTCTAATAATCAAGACAAGACAAAACTGTGTGAACGGAATACCTACTATCCTTTCTTTTCACCGAACCTGTTGATACTAAAAACAGAATATATTCCTATGACTTTTAGTTGGTTATGAAAATATAGTTTGCTATATTTGTAGGAATTCCTAAAATAGATTAAGGAATAATATCAAGCAGATTGTACGTGACCAATCTGATTACAGGGGAATAAAAGTGAAACAATTTATTATGATGAAATCTTTAATAATCACCTTATTATGTAGTTTTTGTCTATCATGAGGGCGGTAATTTAGCTGCATCAAAGATTCGTAATCTGGAATGTCCCAGTTACGAAATCTGTCTAATAGATTATGGATGCGGCAAATTTAACAGAAAAATACATATTATGGAGCAATATCCTTGATCTTCGTTCACGGGGAATCAACATTGCGCGGACAGCCCGTCGTCTTGGTGTGTCCCGTAATACGGTACGACATCTTCAATCCCTAAGCTTGGAGGAAGTCCTCCAGCACAAAGAACGGCATTACAAACTCCATGCCTACGAGCAGGCCGTCGCATCCCTCCTTACCAGTTTTCCCTCCATTTCCAGCAGCCGCATTGGCGACTACTTGCGGGAACATTATCCGGACTTTCCGCACGTCTGCGAGAAGACCGTCCACAATTATGTCCAGTTCGTCCGGAAGAAGCACCATATTCCTCCGGCCAGATAATCACCGGTCCCATTCTCCCAAGGAGTGGGAGCCCGGTCCGTCATATACATAATTCTTAACAGTAAACATTATACATTATCATATATGAATACCCAAAGCTTTACAAACGGAACAAGCCGCCGCCTGTCACGGGCTGTACGGCGCCAGGAATGCGGAACACATCCTTGCTATGAGCTCAGCACTTCCCAATTTTCTGACATGAAAGTCAGAAGACTCACCCGCCAATACGGTTTTTCCGGTTACAGCATTTACCGGTATCTCGTAAACGAGACACTCCACAACGGGAGCTACCTCCTGCTGTGGTGCGAGGAAACGGCGCAGGCGGTGGCCTCTTACTGGAATGCCTCTTTGGAAGATGTCACAAGAATTGTCAACGGCTGCATACAAGTCGGACTTTTCAACGGTGAGCTATACGAAAAACACCGCATCCTGACTTCCGCTGACATACAGCGGAACTATATGGATCATGTCAGATCCTGCGGTCTGCTCTCCCGATATCCCGACATTCCCAAGGAGTTCGAGCTTTCGGCCAGCTGATGTATTATCCACTTTAAATATAAAGCTTATGCCAAAAACAGCTAAAAAGGGTTTCACCTATTTCAGGTTCGAAACCGATCATTTCTATGATCCGAAAGTAAAGAGACTAAAAAATAAATTTGGAATGGAAGGCTGGGGTGTGTTCCATTTCATTGTAAACGAGATCTACCGTGTCGAGGGATGCTATATGGTTATGGATGCCGACGGTCTGTTCGACATCTCGGACTATTCCCGTATGGATGAGAAAAAGGTTTCGGACATCATCGACTACTGCGCCGAACTGGGCCTTTTCAACAAAGAACTGTGGCAGGACAAACAGATTCTGACCAGTGAGGAGATACAGGAACTGTATGTAGGCATCTGCAAGGCCATCCACCGCAAGCCCGGCATTCCGGAAAGCATCCTTCTGCTGGAAACGGAACCGTCACCGGAGTCCGCCACCATACCGCATGCCACTTGTGAACAGCAGGACACCCCGGCACATGAATGCGGATCTCCGGCTTCCCTTCCGGAGGATGGGAAGGAAATCCGGCAGGCTGTGACTCGCATACGCACATTGTTCGCCGCTGAAAAGGAACTTCGCGAAGAAGCGGACAAAACTCGCGAAAATAAACCGTATAAAATAAAAGAAAATAAAATATCCTCCCCAACCCCTCCGGCACAAGCCTCCGGTGAAGGGGAGAAGGATGAGGACAGGGATTCTCTTCCGGGAAAGCTCAAGTATCTGGGAGTGGACGAGTATTATACCGGCTGGATATACCGGCTTTCGGCCTGTTATCCCGAATTCCCGGTCGGAAAGGCGATCGAGGATATCCTGCAGAGTGATTTCCACCTGACCAAGGGGAACTACCTGTATCCTCTCGTTGAAAACTATATCGCCAAATACAACGCCGAGTACGGAGAGGCCGACCGGCAGAGGAGGCAGGAGGAAACCATGCGCAACCGCCGCAAGACGCTCGAGCTTCTGGGGGTCGCGGTGAGGGACCAGCAGGAGATCCTGCAGCTCGCCTCCGTGGCGCCCATGGTGCTGGACACCGCCCTGAAGGAAACCTGGGGGAACAAGAGGATCAAGAGCCCCACCAGGTTTATCCTGAGCCGTATGAGGCAGGCAGTTTCCGCATAGAAGCCGGAAACGCCGTGTTGACAATATGATGGAATTACCCTGAAAAGCTGTCCGCGAGGATGGCGGGAATAAATTTATAAATTTAAAGAACTCATCCTGCCCATCCGTGAGGACCGGCAGGAATCAAACGGAAAATACCATTAAAGCGACATAACCATGACATCACAGGAAGCCAATTCAATCCCGTTGGGAGACATCCTCTCCCATTACGGTTACGAGCCGTCCAGACGGTATGGCGGCTATGACATGTACCGTTCCCCCTTCCGTTCCGATACTTCCCCGAGCTTCAAGGTTTTCAGGGAGGAGAACCGCTGGTATGATTTTGGGGACGGTACGTATGGCAGGGCGGTGGATCTGGTCATGCGTGTGGAAAACTGCTCCTTTCCGCAGGCCATGAAGGAACTCGGAAGGATGAGGACCTCCCCGCAGCTTTCCATGCCTTCGATACGGAAACCGGAAACGGTGTCAGGAAGGCTTCCGGCAGCCGCCCCGATGACCGTCCTGAAGGTCATTCCCGTTCAGAACAGGCATCTGCTTGACTACGCCGCCTCACGTGGCATTGACGGGGAGATTGTCCGTAAATACTGTGTAGAGGTCCACTACTGTTTCGAGAGGAATCCGCGTGAGAAATACGCGCTCGGATTCGCCAACGACCACCGGGGTTTCGAATTGCGGAACAGCATGTTCAAGGGGTGCGCCTACGCCAAGGATATTACCTGCATCAGTGAAGGCAACAGGTCCTGCGCCGTTTTCGAGGGCTTTTTTGACCTTCTCAGTTTCAAGCAGTACGCAAGGGAGCATCCGGAGATGCCCGCACTTGGAAAGCTGGACGTGTGCGTATTGAACTCCACGGCCATTGTGGACCGTTCAAAGGATTTCCTTTCAAAGTATGAGAAGGTGCACGCCTTTCTCGACAACGACGCCCCGGGACGCGGGGCACTGGGAAAGATACGGAGCTTCCTTCCTGAAGACGTGATACTGGTGAACGAGTCGGAACGCCTGTACCCCAGGTGCAATGATTTTAACGAATTCCTGCAGAAGACCGGGTGTCCGGCAGCGGGACATGAAATATGAAGAGCAAAAAAACAGAACGATGAAAACATTTGAGGAAATATACCGGGATGCGGCAGTCCGGAACGGCTGCAATGCCGGGAAAACGTTTGCGAGGGTCATGTTCGAGGAGGGCATGAGCCAGAACCTTGAGCGTTGCATGGACAGGGCCGCCGGTTCCCATACGGACCTCATGGCCTTTGCCGGATGGTTCGGAAAGCGTCTGGCCAGGGAATCTGTCAGGTGCAATGCCGCCCGCGTGAACTTCTCCCAGGACATAACTATAGAAGGCAGGAAATACGCCACCCGGTTCGGTACGGTCACTTTCTGCACGGAGGAAAAGAAAAGCCTTGAGGAACGTGCGGAAGAGATTGCCGGAAGACTGCTGTCATCCGGCCTGTCAGATGACCTGAAAACGTTGTTGAAAGAAGCCGTACTGACCGGCTACGATTTACAGAAGGATGATTTTGATGAGGATTAAACGATCAAGCATGAAACAGAACAATGACATACCGGATAAAACCATGGAACGTATCCGCAAGCTGATGCGTCTGAAGGAGTCCACCACTTCCGAAGGTGAGGCACGGGAAACCGCCCTAACATGCTGCCATGACGCGCTTATTGACAAGTACCTGGAAAAAATAGGAGCCGGCACTTCAAAGGCACATCCGAGAAAGACCGGAACCGACCGCTCCGCGTATTACTCAGGCATGGGTGACGGCAGGAACATCAGTCTGAACCGGCAGATAAAAGGAGGTGGTATATGACAGTATTGTGGATATCATTTGCGGCCCTGTATGCACTGGGCATGCTGTGGCTTGCGTATCAGATCAGGACCGCCCCCAGTGATCTGGATTTATGGGGCGAGGAAATAGAATAAACCGTTAAAATCATAATAGTATGTACTTTATACATTATATACAGACTTATGCGTCGGTCAATAGGAAAGGCAGCGAGCTCCAGAGCCATATCCTGAAGTTTAAGGACTGCCTGCTCAAGGACCGGAACGCACTGGATGATCTGAAAGAGGAGATTCATTGCCGGATAGAAGAACTGGATGCCAGGTATCCGCGTACCCAACCCCTGCATTTCGATGCGGGAAACGATTCCGGAAGGTGGTACATCCATGTGAAAGGAAAGCCGGACAATCTTGTATGCATCATCTCCATTGCAAAAGTGAGGAACCTGCTGGGAAAAGGCACAGTTTCCTTTCCCGGGAAAGACAAGGACGGAGAGAAAGGATGAGGAACACATACTGGTTTGCCGTGGACTATAACGGTACGGGACATCTTTTCACCTGTCCTCCCGAAAGGGACACGGGGATGTGGACCGGCGAGGAAGCCCTTTACATCCCCAAAGGACAGTTCGGAGAGATGTTTCCGCGAATCACCTGGCAGGACGCGCCGGTGGTGGTGACCCTGGAGGTGCTTCCCTGCGTGGAGACCCGGCGGCTGCGTCTTGTCAAGCGCTGCCTCCATCTTCTGCGGAGGCATACCGGCAGGAATCAGTCAAAGGATATGGAGGATTCACAATAACTCCCCCTGATGGTAGATGTATTAAGAAAGTTGAAGCTATTAAATTGGATTTAATACAATAAGACCTATGGAAGCATTAACGGCATTACAATGGGCAAAAGAGGGTTATGTACCTAACGCTGATGCGGTAGGTGAAGAACGTTGGACTAATTGTTTTCACGGGCAGAAAGCAACATACTACAAAGACAACGAAGTTCACAAAGACTCTGAAACTGCAAAGGACATGCTTAGAGCTAAACGAAAAGAGCACAAAAAAGCATCAGATAAAAGGGACGAGAAGCGAAAAAAAAACATGGCTTATCGAGAGAACATGAAAACAGAATGGCAGTGGCTCCAGGAAGGTAGGATACCGAATCCGAATGCACGGTGGGAATATGGCGAGATTCTGAACAATACATTCAACGTGTGCAGTTACGGCAGCAAATATTGCTATTGTCATATTGATGAAACACATATATCCAAAGATAGTGAAGAGCTACAGAAAGCCATTTTTGATTTTCAACGGAAATAGCTGGATATGACTATAAACGATATAGAAAGGAATGAATTATGAATAAAAGAACAATTCAAATAGATGTTATCGGTACGATAGAAGAAACTGAATTAATGAAATGTAAATTGTATGTTGATGGTCGTGTGTGTGTAATCGGAATGTCACGATATGACTATGAAGAGTTAATGCGAGAAAAAGTGTTTATCCGGGATGGTAAGAGCGTTGATTCTGCTGGTGTGATAAACACGACTAACACTTTCGTTGAAGATGATTAATATTAAATTAAGAATGAGTATAGAACAAATTATATTCAACCTTCTCAATAAGAACGCTCATACATGGGTTAGATATTGGCAACAAAAGGAGATGTCAGGTTTAACAATGCCCGGAGAATATATTGAGATAAGGACTTTTTTCTTATCAGGCATCGAACTTTCTGATTTTTTAGAAGCCAGATTCAAAATCAATAAAATACAATCTCAAAAAATAGATGCAGATGCCTATTGTGACATTCTGCTAAATAAAACCGATTAAAAATGGAAATACAAGGAAAAGTTATCGCCGTACTTCCCATAAAGGATGGGGTCGGCAAAACTTCCGGCAACGAGTGGAAGAGCCGGGAGTTTGTCCTCGAGACGGAGGAAAGCAGACCGCAGAGCCTGTGCCTGCAGCTGATGAACGCCAACATCGACCGGTATGCGGTTGAAGCCGGCCAGACTGTGCATGTGAAATTTGACTGTTCCGCCCGCCAGTGGGAGAACCGGTGGTTCAATACCCTGACGGCCTGGGAGGTGACCGTCATCAAAGCAAAGGAGGCATGAGAATGAATACGGGAAAAAAGCTGTTTCTGTGTGCGGGACTGCTGGCATTCTTCCTGTCGGTATCGGCACAGTCCTACTCATTGCGTACCAATGTGATCGGTCTGGCAACGACCAACCTGAATCTGGAGGCTTCCATGACGCTGAACCGTAAATGGTCACTGCACCTGCCCGTGCAGTACAACCCGTTCAAGTTCGGCCGCAACCGGCAGTTCCGCAATTTCTATGCGGCCCCCGGAGTACGCTACTGGCTGCTGGAAAGCTACATGGGCGGATTCATCGGCATGTACGGTACGGCCGGCACCTACAGCGTGGGGAACCTGTTCGGCAACAAGTACCGCTACGAGGGGGAAGGCTACGGAGTAGGTTTAAGTATCGGGAAGGCCTACCAGATAGGCAGGCGCTGGAACCTTGAATGGGAAGCCGGTGCGGGTGCCGTATGGCTGGCTTATGACAAATATCTGTGCAAACGCTGCGGGGACCTTGTCGGACAGGAGTACGGCTGGCATTTTCTTCCGACCCGTGCAGCTCTCAATGTCGTGTATCTTTTTTAAGCGGGAAGGATGAGGACTACAAAACGTATCATACCGTTTGCACTGCTCTCGGGCCTGCTCCTTTCCTGCGGATCGGAGCACCGTCTGGCACGCGTGCGCATTTCGCAGCCCGGGGTGAGGGAGGCGACAACGGATACGGCCTGCAAGGTGCCGGAACAGATAGCATGGACAGACGACAAGGGTGAGCGGCATATCGTCACGCGGGCCGAGAAAGACAGCGTGACCGGTGAGGAGATCACTTCCGTGGAACTGTCCGAAATTACCGTTATGGCCAGAAGCAAGCAGGTGGCTGAACGCAACGGGAAGATAAACCTGGATTTTGTCGTAACGGTTCCGGGAGAATTGGTCAGCAACAAGTGGCAACTCCAGCTGGCCCCGGTGGCCTACAAGCCTTCGGATACGTTATACCTGGACAGGATCTTCCTTTCAGGGGCTGACTTTGCCAAGATGCAGAAAAGAGGCTATATGCGCTACCAGGCGTTCATCAACTCCATTATACCCGACAGCCTGTACCTGCAGAAACTGTTCGATGGGAAAGGCTACAGGAAGGCGCTGGCCGAACTGGAAGAGGAATACTTCCAGGCCTGGAAGCACGAGGTGCTGCAGAAAGAACGCTGGATTGACTGGTCGGACAAGGCCAATGCCCGGTTTGCCCTGTTCAACTGGCGTGTCGAGCAGAACCGGAGAGCCATCGCCGGCTACAATTCAATCCTGGAGCATCTTCCCGCCTACTGGATGACCAGGGAGCTTGAAGGGAAATATATCCCTTCCAGATGGAGGATGTTTGCCGAAGGCGGATATAAGATCCGTACCCGGAGCATCTCCCCTGAAGATTCCGCCGTCATCACGAGGCGTTTCACCGATTACGGCAAGATGGCGGAGAACCAGAAGAGAAAGGAACAGGCCGGTGCCATGTATGACAAATATGTGCGTTTTCCGTATGAGCCGGCCCGTCTGGATACGGTCATCCGGGAAGGGAACAAGTTCGTCTATTACTACAAGCAGGAGCTCCCGGCCACGGAAAACACGAAAAGGATAGATCTGACGCTTGACGGACTGATCCTTTCCAAGGACGAGACACGTACCCCGCTTCCGCCGTCGGACACGATCACCTATTTCATATCGAGCATGGTGCAGTTCCTTGACCGGACTCCCCGCTATAAAAAGAAGATTGTCACCCGCAAGGACGAGGTAAGCCTGCGCGCATACGTGGCCTATAAGACAGGCAGTACCGAGTTCCGGGAGGAAACCGGAAACAACAGGTCGGAAATCGACAAGGTGTTCAAGGCGATACGGAGCATAAACTATACAGGAGAGTTCCTCATAGACAGCGTGCTGATGACCGCGACCTCATCTCCGGAGGGTGATGCGGGGATGAATCTGTTCCTGTCCAGGGGACGTGCGACGGAACTGAAGAAGTACCTTGCAAGACGTACGGAGGATACGGAAGGCGTTGACACCATCTTCCGCCCTGCATGGCGGGGGGAAGACTGGGAAAGGCTGCGCGGACTTGTCGCAAAAGACGACACCCTGAGACACCGGCCGGAACTGCTCCGGATCATGGAGGAAACAAGGAATCCGGACATCCGTGAGCACGCCCTGAGAAAATATCCGGAGGATTACAGGAGAATCCGGGAAAAGCATTATCCTCTCCTGCGCGGAGTGGAATTCCTGTTCCATCTCCACCGGCGGGACATGATTCAGGACACGGTTGTGATGCCGGTCATCGACAGCACCTATATGGCTGCCGTGCGGATGATAGAGGACAGGAGGTACAAACAGGCTCTTGCCCTGCTGGACGAGCACTACCCGGCAGACTATAATACCGCTGTCTGCCTCATGTCGCTCGGCTATGACGCCCGTGCGCTTGAGATCATGCGGGAACAGCGGGACACATCAGACCGGAACTACCTGCTCGCCATCCTGTACAGCCGCCTGGGGCGCAAGGAGGATGCCGTCAAGTCATATGTCAGGTCATGCGACCAGGATGCCGGCAAGATATGGCGCGGACGGCTGGACCCCGAAATAAACACGCTTATTGAAACTTATAATTTATACAAAGATGAATATTGACAGAAAAGTACTGGTACTTGCGTCATTCCCCGCAATAATGCTCGGCGGCTGCAATTTCAATGAGGACTTCTGCATCCGGGAAGGAGAACTTGTAGCCTGGTGCGATTTCAGCGGAATAAAGGAAAAGCCGCCTGTCCCCCAGGAAAGACACGTCATCCCTTTCGGAACGGATGTGCCGTATTCCGAAGGAACAACGTTCACACAGGATACACTCCGCTGGAGCCTGCCCCAGGGGGCATACAGGTTCCTGTTCTATACGGGGAACTATGAACTGCTGGACAGGAATGACTATCATGAGACGCGTCTGTCCGTCCGGACTGACACCATTGACGGGGAGGCGCACATTTCAGAGGTACAGAAATTCTGCTGTTCCTCGGCCTTCAGTGAAAGGCTTGAATACCGGAATCCCAAACGGGTAAGGATACAGCCTGCGGCTTTTGTCCAGAAACTGAACATAAAGATTAACGTGTCCGGCAACACCGTACCGTTGTCCGGCTTGAACTGTACCCTTTCGGGAATCTCTACGGCCAGGTATCTGGCCTCCCGTGAAAGGACCGGAACCGCAAGTGCGACCGCCTCCTTCGCAAAGAAGGCCGACAATGTATGGACGGCGGGCCTTTATGTGTTCGGATTCAGTCCGGCGGCAGAGAACATTCTTGCCGTAGAGGTTCTGATGAAGGAGGAGGACTCCGTATTCAATGAACGGCAGTCAGTTGACCTGACCCCGTATCTGCGGGGATTCGACGGTGACGAGATCTCGCTGGAGCTGGACCTGCACATCGGCAGGGAACTGGAGATTGGCGGGCCGGTCATCATCCCGGACTGGGAGGACACCCCCGAAACGGAATTTCCATAAGACTATAATTATAACAAAACCAAATCAACAAGAAAAATGAAAACAAGAATTATGATTTCGGCAGCGGTAATTGCCGCCGGGATGCTGGCTTCATGCAGCAACAAGGAAATAGTGGACGAACAACCGGAAATAGACGGGGTTTCAGCCTCCGTACTGAATATTGTGCCGACAGTCGGCACGGACACGAGGGCCGGCTTCGTGCCGAAAACCGAATGGGCGGTAAATGACGCCATGGGGCTGTTCATGTACAAGGCCACCGGATGGGGGGACGTCTATCCGCGTTATGACGCGCAGAACAACAAGTCCACAAAAACAGCGGCCGGATGGAGCCAGGCAAAACCCGTCTATCTTCTTTCGGACAAGGCGACGATATGGGCGTATTACCCATACAACCAGGCCGTCGCTGACGGTACCAAAGTCCCCGTTCCCATCAATGCGGGAACCTCTGTCGACTACATGTGGGGAAAGAGCACAAACCAGGTGTCGGTCATTGAAACGGATGCCGTCATTCCCATGAAACATGCATTGTCCCAGCTCGTCATCCGTCTGAAAGTTTCTCCGGAATATCATAATGACGGCAACCTGACATCCGCGAAACTGAAATCCAAGGCGGCCAAGTTCGGAACCTCGGGGACAATGAACCTGAACGACAACGGAAGGATCATCTTCTCCCCGACATCCACGGAACTCTCATGGACTCCCAACACGACCATTCCGGCACAGGGGAACCCGTCGGTAGACTTCGCCGCCGCAATCTATCCCATGAGCCTGGCATCCGGAGAAGTCAGCATGGAGGTCGTCATCGACGGGGCAACCTATACCTATTCCATTCCCCAGATAAGCTGGGAAGCCGGAAAGAGATATATCTATTCGATAACGATGCGCTCCAATGACGCGGAAATCGGAGGCGAGAACGGACAGTCCGTAACCATCGAGCCATGGGGTTCAAGCGAATCCGACGTAACGCTTGTACCGGTCAAATAAATTACAGAACAACAGGGGACTCCGGTCCCCGTCCTAAAAAAACAATCATGGTAAAATCAATAACAACGATAATCTGCGGCTTCCTTGTCCTGCTGTCCGTATCCTCCTGCCGGAAGGAACAGGAGGAGCCATGCCCGGAAAACGGCCGTGTCACCTTTACCGTCGCCCAAACGCGTGCCACCCAGGAAGGCACGTTCGAAAAGGGAAACTCCATAGGCGTATTTGCCATCGAGCCCAAGACCGGCGTGTACTGGGCCACAAATAACAAATACACCTATGACGGCCGGGCATTCAAACCCGCAACGGAAGAGGACAACATCATTGTGACGGTGGGGACCGATCTTGACTTCTATGTATATTATCCTTTCAAGGAGGGGCAGACAGACATCACCGCCATATCCCATGCCATAGGAGACCAGCAGGAAAAGTCCGGATGGCTTTCAGCCGATTTCCTGACAGCGTCCTATACGGACGTAATACAGGACTATACGATACCGCTGCATTTCGAGCACCGGCTGTCGACCGTGGAGGTCCGGGTGGAAGGAAGCGACCGCGTGGACGGCGCCCGTATGGAAAATGTGAAATACGGCAGCCGGTTCAACCTGCTTACCGGAAAAACCGTTACGGACGAGACCAGGGGAAGCTATGCTATGTACAGGTACAGTTCCGGGAACCTCACCACGGTATTCCGGATGACCATACCCGCCCAGACCCTTACGACAACCTCCAATTACATAACCCTCACAGGAACCCCGGACATGAAGCTGCGCGGCACTTCCGACATGACCACCGAACCCGGCAGAATCCACAACTACCGGATAGATTACAAGATACGGATAACCGTCCTTGACTATCCGCAGGGTGGAAGCACCACAGGTGCGGGCCTGTACGACATGGGAAGCACCTGCACGGTCACCGCGTCCGTGAACGGCGGTTATGAGTTCGCAGGATGGTACGAGGACGGCAGGATCGTGTCGAATGACACACGGTACAGTTTCGAGGTACTGTCGGACCGTACACTCGAGCCCAGGTACCGTAATTATGGCGGCTGGTCGGTCACCCTGACGGCAAATCCCTCCGTCATCGGCTGGCAGGGCGGCAGATCTTCCCTTGTGGCGGGAGCCTCACGCGGAGTGTTCGTCAACGGAGTGGCAGAAAACACACAGACGGCTGTCCCCTCCCTCAGCGGAGGAGCAGAAGGATTCCTCCTTTCAGGGAATACGGTGACAGTGTCGGAAAACCCGTCAGGCTCATCCCGGAGCTGTGTGTTTACGGCAAGTCACGGAGGAAGCTCGGCCACGGCCACAATCACCCAGGAGGGATCTCCGGTAAGCTATTATTTCAGCTATGCGGATGGCGGAACCAGCCATACCGAATATCCGGACGACTCATCGGCCGGCTCATTCATTTTGGACATAACAAGTTACAAGAAGACGGGCAACTCTACAAAAGCCCTTTCCTGGAACGCATCCGGTGACAGCTGGATTCATGTGAACGGCTCATCGGTAAGCTATGACGAGAATCCGGCAAAGGAAAGGAGGACCGGTCTTGTGACCCTCAAACAGGATGAAAGCGGCAAAACGCTGTCATTGAAAATTGTACAGCCGGGAAAGACTTCCATTGACATCGAACAATAACAAAAAATCAATTGAATGCGGTTATGAAAATAGACATATACAAACCGGTTGTCCTGTTCCTGCTACCGGCAGTCCTTGCGGGCTGCTCGGGTGAACGGGAGCCCTTCCCGCAGGGCGGGAAGGCCGGACTGAGGATAGAGAGCTGCTCCAGCCGTGGCGGAACTGACGGAAGTCCCACCCTTGTGAAAGATTTCGGAATGGTGCTGCTTGACGATACGGGCGGCGGTTATGCCGGAGCCGTAAACCCGCTGCATGTAACATACGGGGAAGGCTGGATCTTTCCGGAGGTCACACTCACGGAGACCCCCTGCAGGCTGTTCGCATTCTCCCCTTTCGCCGCCATCCCGGGAAAGGAGCTGCCCCTGAGCCTGGTCCCCCAGACCGACTACCTGGCATCCGGGGAGATACGCCTGGACTGGCAGAACCGGTCAGCGGACATAGGGATGGAACACCTGCTCTGCCTGCTGGAATTCACCATAGAGGGCAGCAGCGCGTGCACTCTGAGTGTGGAGGGGGTTCCTACAGGCGGCACTTATGACCTTGCCGGCGGCAAACTCTCGGCAGGGGAAAAAGGAACGGTCCCCTCGGATGGGAACACCGTCCTTCTGCTGCCGGGCAAGGCGGGAAACAACAGGGTCGTGATCCGTTTTCAGGAGAACACATACGGCTGGCTGCTGCCGGCCGTCACCCTGGAGGCCGGAAAAAGATACGGATATGCATTGTCCCTGGGCAAAGAAGGGGGACTCATTCTCTCCGGTGTAAGTGTCCGTCCCTGGCAGGAAGGAGAAGACTATAACGGAACTATCAAACCTAACAAATAATAACAAAATGAGAAATTTTACAGAAAAAAAATTGTTTCTGACTGTCATGTCTGCATCATATACACTCCGGGGATTCGCCCAGGATGCCCGGGGAGCGATCAATGATGTCCTGGACAGTTTTACACTGCCCGTGTTCGGCGGTTTTATGCTTGGAGGTATCATTCTGGGCCTTATCCAGCAATGGGACAATATCATCGACAAGGAGAACAGGGGCACGCGAAAGGAAGGATTCGTCGCACTGGGCTGGTATGTCGGCTTTGCATTGCTGGCCGCAGTCGTGGTGTCCGCCGTAAAGAGTGCCATTTCCGGTATCAGCCTGTCGATATGAGATACAGGATCAGAAAAGGACTGGAGAGCCCCTGCATGATACGGGGGCTTCTTTCCGGGGACTACTGGATATTCGTCGGCTGTTGTTCCGCCGCTTTCGTCCTGTTCTTCCTCGGCATCCGTGCGGGGATATCCGCAGGCAACTGGAACCTGCCGGTCCTGGTGCTCGTCATCTCGCTGCCCACCCTGCCGCTGCTTCTATACAAGCTGAAAAGAAAGGCACGGCCCCAAAAGTTCAAGGAGACGGGAAAAGAGATAAACATCAGTAATCTGGACATAAACAGGGTATTAACAAAAAAGGAGCATAATGAAATCAGAAGAGGCATACAGCATACTTGACATTGTCAGTGAATCGGAGGGACAGGGCGTCGTCCTGACCCGCAGCGGCAGCATATGCGTTTCTTTCGAACTCCGGGAACCGGAATGCTATTCCCTGACTCCGGAGGATATCGACAGGAGGGACGGCATGTTCCGGGAAGCCTTCAAGTTTCTCCCGGACGGCACATATGTGCACAAACAGGATGTGTTCCTCAAGGAAAGGTACTGTCCGGACATTGCCGGCGGTTCTTTCCTTGACCGGGCCGATGCGCGGCATTTCCGGGGACGACTGTATGTCAGCCATACCTGCGTCATGCACTTTGTACTTTCCGGACTCAAAAGTCTTGAGAAGGCCTACATATCCTCGCCCCTGTCCTATAAGGAGAACCTCCATAAGGAGGACCTCGCCAGGCTCGATGAATTCCTCGAGGGAGTTGACAACGCCGTCGGCATCATCCGGAGCATGCGTGATACGGAGATAGCCCCGATGTCAGGGCAGGAAATGCGGGACTTCACGGCCGGATACACCACCCTGTTCGACGCCCCGGGGGCGGTTGTGGACATACATGCCGACACGGAACTCCGCACAGGAAAGAAACGGGCACGCTGTTTCGCCGTCTGCGATGAGATCTTTCTCCCTGACGGCAGCCTGGATTCCTGTGTACGGGACGACTCCCTTCCTCCCGCCGGCTCCCTGCTGTACCATCCGATGCTGGAGCGGCTTGGGATGTACCTGCCGTACAACCACATCGTGAACCAGGTGGTTTTCTTTGAGGGGAACGGACGGCTGCGCGAGCGGATCGCCCGCAATATCGACATTTATGGAAGCAATTCCGGCATGAGCAGGTCCATCAAGGTACAGTACCAGAAACTGGACGAGCTCCAGCAGGAAATCCTTGAGGAGAACGAGACACTGGTACGCAGCTTCTTCTCGGTCTGTGTGTTCGACGAGTCGGAGGCCGAACTGGAGAAGGCCGACAAAAAGATCAGGGAGACGCTCAACCTGGCCCGTCTCGGGTATTATATTCCCGGATATGAGAACCTGGCTGCGGTGCATTTCGCCTGCGTCCCCGGCCAGATCCACCTGATGCCGCGGAAATACCTGTTCCTGACCACCCTGCCCATAGCATTGTGCTTCTTTCTCCAGTGCGGCAGTTTCAGGAATGACAGCGAGGGCATCTATGTGCATGACAGGATGTACCAGGTCCCTCTGAGAAAGGACATCTGGGATGCGGGCAAGAAGAGGGTCAACGCCCGTAACGGGATGGTCATAGCCGGAACCGGCGGCGGCAAGTCCGCCTTTACCCTGAACCTTACCCAGCAGCTCATCGAGCAGGACTATACGGTCGTGGTGGTCGAGTTCGGAAAGAGCTTCAGCCAGCTCTGCAGGCTCTATCCGGACATCTCCCTGCACGTGGACTACGACGGCAGGACGGCGCTGGGCATCAACCCCTTCGACCTGCAGGGGGAGGAACTGGACAACGGAAGCATCGAGATGCTCTCGGGGGTCGTGCAGAAATACTGGAGGCACATGTTCACAAAGGACGAGTCGGAGAAGGAGGTGGCCCTCACCCGTTTCATCCAGGACTATTACGAGAATGTCCGTGAAGGGCACAATTTCGAGAGTTTCTACAACCACGTGACGGAACATTACCCCGAGATTCTGGCAAGGAAGCACATCCCCAAAGATTATTTCTCCCTGGAGTCCTTCAGCCTGAACTGCGGCGAGTTCCTGCCCGGCAGACGCTACGAGAACGTATGCAAGGATACGGGAACGGACTTCTCGGGAAAGAGGTTCATCGTGTTCGAACTGACGCAGATCAAGCAGGACAGGTTTCTGAGCAACCTCGTGATGGGCATGATATTCACCGTCATACAGAAGAAGCTGCTCAGTGACCGGAGGAAACGGGGCGTCCTGATCTTTGACGAGTACGGCGAGACCGCGCAGATGGTCGATACGGCCACGGGAACCGGGATACACAGCTCCGTGGCCTTCTGCTATCAGAAGATCAGGAAGGAGAACGGGGCGGTGTACACCATCATCCAGAATCCCGACCAGCTGCCGGAGAACGAGCACACAAAGAACATCATAGCCAATACGGACATGCTGTTCGTGCTCCCCACCAAGGAGGTCATCTACCAGTCCGTCATAGACAGGTTCAGGCTGACCCATCCCGGACAGATAGCCCTGATGAAGTCCATGAGGAACAATTTTTCGGGACAACGGCCCTATTCGGAGTGTTTCATGCGGCTGGGGGAACATTACGCCACCGTCACCCGCCTGGAGTTCTCAAGGGAGAAATTCCTTGCGTTCCAGACGGAGGGGGAGATATGGTCGGACCTTGAGGAGAAGAACCGGAGGATGTCCATGGAGGACGCCATAGAGGAATATATAAGGGAACATCAATAAGAAATAAGAAACAACAAAAACAAGAACAAATGAAGAAACTACTTTTATCCATGCTCGTGCTGATGACAGCGGCAACCGCATCCGCACAATGGGCGGTGGCGGACGCGCCCAACCTTGCACAGAACGTCAAGAACTTCTCGGAACTGCAGAAACAGGTGGGCTACCTGAAGGAGCAGAAAGACCGGCTGGACGAGACACTGGACATGATGCGCAAGGTCAACTCCGTCATCTCCAGCTGTGAGACCGCCAAATCAATCATAGAGAGACAGGGAAGACTGTCAGAGAAGTGCATAGACCTGGTGACGAACAAAAAACTGGGCACGTCAACCCTGCAGACGCTCACATCCAGCCTTGACCTGGTCATGCTCAACAACACACGGCTCATCAGCCTGTCAAGGACCATACTTTCCACAAGCGTGAAGATGAACGACTCCGAGCGGCTGGCCGTCCTGCAGGAGATAGAGAGACAGACCATCGAGCAGGAAAGGAAGGTCTCGAAGGTATCCCGGATCATATCCCAGTATGAAAGACTGAAAAGAGCCCTGAGATAATATGGAAGAGGCATACAGCAATCTGAACAACGCATACCTGCAGATCAAGGGGATGATAGTGGTGGAGGGATTCTATGCCCTTGTTGCCGGATTTGTGATTACCACCTTTGTATTCAAGCTTGCGGGTATCATCAAGGAGATGGTTCACGAAGGCAAGGGATTCAATGCAAAACAGTTTTATGAGCTGGGCAGGGAGTACATCCTCTGCATAGCCCTCATCTGCATCATGCCCGTGTTGCTGGACACGCTTGAGACCGTACTTGCATACGCCGCGGACAGGCTGATGGAGTCGCTCGCCGCCGGAGGGGTCTACAATCCGGACAATATCTGGAAGAAGCCGATCGAGCAGCTCTTCGACGACCTGATGAACAGTGACATCATCGACATAGCGGTCAACGGGCTGGACACGGCCTTCGACTCCCTGCTGGCGGGAGCGGTGGGCAGTTTCGGGGGAGTCGCATACGACTACCTCATGCTGGTGTTCCTGTGCACGCGCTACCTTATCCTGATACTGCTCGAGGTCATATCGCCCCTGGCGATAGCCTGCCTGTACAACAGCGACACCCGCAGTTCCTTCTACACATGGGCCAGACAGATGGTCGGGTGCTACATGCTGTATCCGGGATTCATCATCGCCAGCGTGTTTTCTGATCTGATTGTAGTGAACTATGTACAGCAGCGCCCCTGGTCAGTAACGCTCATGGTGATATTTTCCTTCCTGCTGAAACTGGCGATGCTCGCCACGGTGAAAGCAACGGTTAACAAATGGTTATAGCTGATATGATGGACATAAAGAACATACTTAAAGATTTCTCCCGCCTGGCGGAAGCCAGAAAGAACCATACGTTCCGCACCAGGCTGGTATTCATATTCTGCGCCGCCACAATAGCGATGGTGCTGTTTTTCAGCTACAGGGTGGTGAACAGCGCGATGGACAAGATCCTGGTCGTCAATGAAGGCGGGGAACTGCTCCGCTTCAAGGCCATGCAGCAGGATCTGCTGTATGAATCCCTTTTAAAGAACCACTGCTACCATACGGCCTATTATCTGAACAGTTTCGACAGGCTCTCCCTGCAGGAGAACCGGGCACGCGCCCTGTTCCTGGTCAACAAGCCGGACGCGAACACCATATTCGCCAAATACCAGGCTGACAGGGGGTATGGCGACGCCCTGGAACTCGGAGTGGTCTACAGGACGGAGTTCGAGAAGATGCTCTCGGTATCCGTCAGCGGGGAGGAGTATCACGTCACCTTCTCGTCAGTCCTGAGCATCATCAACGGAAATGATGTCAGAAAGATACGGATTCTCAGCGAGGGCACCGTCATACGTACCACGCCACGTTTTCCGGAGAACACTTCCGGATTTTTCTTCCGGACATACAACCAGCAATACGAGATGCCATGACAAAAACTGAAAGGAGCAGAATAGTGGCGCTGGGGGGTATAGGAGCCGTGATCATCCTGCTGGTATGGGGGATCATCGCCACATTACCGAAAAAAGAGGACGGCAGGGAGGGAGAAGTGAGGCTGCGCTCTGAAATCAAGGACAATTTCACGCTCAAGGACATGCTCGGGAGTGTGGAAAAGGAAATGGAGAACCGGAGAGAAACCCCCATGCCCGGTGGAGGAAATTACGGAATGGATGAACCGGAGGACACCGTTTCCCCGGAAAGCGAGATACAGCGCATCCGGGAACTGATCAGACGCAACGAGCAGACCCTCGGAAGCGCTCCGCTTTCCGGGACGGAACAGCCCGCCCCCTCCCCCTTCAGGGAGAAGGAGGAGACGGACGGTGAGGAGGAGAAACCGGGGAAGACGGAACCGGAGGACACGGTCCCCGAAGAGACTCCCCGGAGAGGATTCAACAGCGTGCGCCTTGTCCGGCAGGACGAGAGGAACGTCATACGGGCATTCGTACATTCCACACAGACGGTCATGGTCGGAGCGACGCTGAAGATGCAGCTGGCGGAGAACTGCCTTACGGACGACGGACAGCGCATCCGCAAGGGGACACCGGTGTTCGGGGAGGTGACCGGAATCGACGGGGAACGGGTGCTGGTCAAAATCACCTCGGTGAATCTGGCAGGGAACATACTTCCCTTTGAAAAGGAGGTGTATTCCGAGGATGCCATGGAAGGCATATACGTTCCGGGAAATGCCAAGGCGGAAACCATCAAGGAGGCGGAAGCCGCGGGTGTCAGCGGGACGAACACAAGCATTTCCGGGGGACTTGACATGGGAAGCCAGATAGTGGCGGGCGCGGCGAACAGCGTCATCAACGCGACCAAGTCGGCCGCAAGCAAGAATATCCGAAAGATAAAGGTGACCATCAAGACGAACTACCGGATACTGCTGAAGGATGCGAAAAAATAGAAATACAGATTAAATAGGAAAGGATAAGGACAATGGCGAAAGTATATGTGGCAAGCAGCTGGAGCAACGAATACCAGCCACGGATCGTGGCTTTTTTAAGAGAACGGGGGCATGAGGTGTACGACTTCAGGAACCCTGAAAGAAAAACAGACTTCCGCTGGTCGCAGATCAGCGGGAACTGGGAGAAGATGGAGACAGACGAGTACCTGGACGCGCTGGAGCATCCGCTGGCAGAAGCGGGATTCAGGTCGGACTTCGATGCCATGCGGCAGGCCGACGTATGTGTGCTTGTGCTCCCCTGCGGGGCTTCAGCACATTCCGAAGCGGGATGGATGAAGGGGGCCGGAAAGAAAGTGATAGTATATCGGAACCGGCCGCAGAGACCGGAACTGATGTACAAGCTCTTTGACGGGATATTCCCAACGGCTGCGGATGTGGCACGCTTCCTGAAGGAGTTTGATGAAATGAATAATCATGCAGTTGTATGACATGGAAAAATTCTGGTACTATGCACTTTCTGCCCTTCTGGTTATCTGCCTGAATGGATATATCCTACTCCTGTTCTCAGGGAAACTGGAAAATTTCATTCTCAGTATCGGGACTTTTGTAAAGAAGGCCATGCGAAAAATTAAAAAGTATTTAAAGGGGAAAAGGCATCCGCTAATCAGGAAGTGAAGTGCCTGTAAACTATTATAAACGGACTCTGAAAGCGACAATAACGAATGATGAAAAAAAATATATGAAATGAAAGAATTTTGGAACAAACCAGAAGGGTGGGAATATATTCTCCCCATTCTTTTCGGAATCTGCTTAAACGTATTCATTATGCTCTTTTTTACAGGAAGGCTGGAAGACATCCTAATAAAATGTTTGGAATATCTAGAAGCACTTAAATGGAAAATAAAAAGAAAAATGAAAAGACATTAGTAATAGATTTCATTTTTAGAAATCTTTTTCTCTTTGAAAGCGGCTATTGCCCCTGTGATAATGAGAAACAGATATTCTAAAAACAGTACTATGCATAATGATGCTAGCGGAGAAAAAAAATCCACCGATAAATATATAAAAATACATATCACAATGGCACAGGTTAACAATATCATGGGAGTATAAAAACAGGCAGGATATCTGACAGGTCCCATAATGGAGAATGGAAGTCCAAGACCCAGGTATAGGGCAGAACTGCCTAATGTGAAAAAGATCTGTTCATATACGGAGAGCTCCCGAAAAAAATGGGTGAAATAACACAAAAATGGATACAACATGAAAGTACATCCCAAAAAGCAAATAAGGATCTTGACATAAACGGAACCTATTTCAAGATCTTTCAGTAACTGGTTGTAATTTGTAGACATGACGGTTGCTTTTAATTAATAACTGAATTGCAAAAGTAATAAAATCCCGGCAAACTGCTTTTATAGGCTATTTGACTGGGGATAATATTTAGTAAGAATGAGACAAAACCAAGTTTACATCACAGGGATACTTCTCCTGATTCTTCTTTCAGGGAAAGCCCAGAGGATCAAGGAGCTTCCGGCAGTGCTTCTGCCGATTGGATGCGGAGAGTCCTCATGTCCATGTGACGGGACATGCCCTGATAATTAGCTACTCCGGTAAAAGACAAGGACTTGGCAAGCCTTGTGTACCTGTAAGCCATTATAAACGGACTCTGAAAGTGACAATAACGAATGATGAAAAAAATGTATGATATGGAAGAATTCTTATCGAAAAACGGCTCTGTGACCATCTTACTTTTCTGCTTTCTTCTCACCCTTAATATTGTTTCCCACATTTTGGGCTTTTGGAAGAGTTACTATGAATATTCAAGGAAAAAAGAAGAAGGCGTCAGGAAGGGACCGGACAGATGCAAAGAAGCGTCCATGAAATAGATTTGCATGATATCAGGGAGAGGAAAGCCCGGTTGACGGCGTGACACGCTTCCTGAAAGAGTTTGACAGATTGAATAACTTAAAAACTGTATGACATGGAAGAACTTTGGAACAAGCTTGGGGCTTGGGGATATGCTGTCCCTATCCTTATGTTACTCTGTTTAAATATACTCTTGTTTACTGACATCTTTGAAAAGATTATAATAAGATGTTGGGTATATCTGGAGAATATCATAAGGAAAAGAAAAATGAAACATCCATGAAATAAATTGCATGATATCAGGGAGAGGAAAGACCAGCCGTCGATGTGGCACGGTTCCTGAAAGAGTCTGATCAAATAAAGAATTAAAAAAACGATGTGATATGGGAATTATTTGGGAAAAAGCAGATTACCTGATCCGACTATTATTCATCATAGTATTAGGAATTGCATGTATACTTATAGTGATAGCCCCTCTTTATGGGGCACGGAACAATCAGCCGGAATCTGGGTAGGAAGGCGGAACCGGAGGACTGCCTGAAGAGGACAAGGGAAAAATGAGAAAGAAAAAGAATGAAAATGAAAATAAAAACTAAAGCAAAATGGAAAACCTGTTGAGCCATGCCGGCATTTTCTTCACAATGGCTGCCGTACTGACATTTGAGGCAATCCTTCTCCGTCTGGCTTCAGAACCGGAAGGCGGGCGGGAAGTGAAGGCACGGAAAGGGGAAAGCCACCTGGGGGCATTCATACGTGAGAACTGGTACTGGCTGCTGTTGCTGTTTTGTGCGCTAGGAGCGCTTTGCTGTGCAATACTGAGATCCTGCATGATATGAATCAACAGGATACCTTCATTGCTTTTTGGTGGCTGACTGTGTGCTTATGGGCTTCTCCGCTTTCTTGCAAACAGTATATGAATACGCGGATTTTATAAGGGAGTCAGTAATGTGCATTGTCTTTCTCTCCTTTCTTTTCCTTGAGTATGGAAATGCCACCCGCAATGAACTGCAGCAGATACATTACCGACAGAACGGTTGAGAATAGCTTGAAACGGTTGCACTCCTCATTCAGAAAAAATAAACAAATGAAAAGACTTATCATTACTGAAGAGGAAAGCATCGCCAAAGGGGTATAGAGTATCCTTGGATACCTTACCGGACTTATCGCTGAAAGAAGAATTCCGACCCCCGTATACAAAGCGGAACTGCCCGATGTGAAAAGTACCTGTTCGTATACAGGAAGTTCCCGGAAAAAACAGGTGAAGTGAAAAAAGGTCGGGTACAGCATAAAAGTACACCCCAAGAGGCAAATAAGGATCTTGACATAAGCGGGACCTATTTCAAGATCCTTGAGCAACTGATTGAGATTTGTATTCATAAGCAAACAACTTTAAAATTAGCATACAAAGATATAGAATTGAAAGAAAACCATGAAACCGAACAGAATTTACATAACAGGACTGTTCCTGTCCGTTTTCCTTTCAGGGAAAGCCCAGAGGATCGAGGAGCTTCCGGCAGTGCCCCTTCAGATCGGGTACGAGAAGACCCTGCACCTGATATTCCCTACCGAGGTGAAGTATTACAGTATCGGCGGTGACTATGTCATCGGTGAGAAAGTCGGGAACTGCCCGGAGATCATACGCCTGAAAGCGGCCGAGGAGAATTTCCCGGGTGAGACTACCCTGTCGGTGGTGACAGCCGACACGAAGTTCTACTCCTATGCCATCAGCTATAACGCCCACCCGGTGGAGAGCTATGTGCGTGTGGACGGCCAGGCACCCGCGCCCCATACACTGCCGGTGGGAAAGGACAGGCAGATGTTCCTCATTTTCCCGGCCGGAATCACCTATGTGGACTATGGCAGTACAAATGTGGAGGTTGAAAAGGCCGAGGGAGTGGACAACATCCTGGCAGTGAAAGCCACCGGAGAGTTTACGGAAGACACGAACATCTCGGCAGTGGTCGAAGGGGGGAAATTCTACACTTTCAATCTCCATTATGCCCCTTTCCCGGAACGTTTCAGCTTTGTCATTGACAAGGAAAAGACGCAAAGGGTGGCCATCCTTGACGAGAGGGAACGGTCAAGCGAACAGAAGGAAAGGATCAGGCAGGCAATCTCGAAGAGGATTCCCCTGGACCTGGGACTGAAGGACAAGAACGCCGGCATGGAGTTCGAGGTCGGAAACATCTTCATCGACGGGGACATCCTGCTGCTGCGAATGACGCTGACAAACCGCACACAGATAGGCTATACGACGGATTTCATGCGGTTCTATATCCAGGATGCAAAGATTCACAAGAAGACGGCGGTGCAGCAGATCGAGCAGAACATCCTGTTCGCTTTCGACTACCCGGAGGAGATACCTGCACATGAGAGCCGGACGTTCACGGTGGCCATGAACAAGTTTACCATTCCTGACAAGAAAAGGCTCATCATCGAGATCCAGGAGAGAAACGGCGGCCGGCACTTTCTGTACAAACTTAAAAACAAGTCACTTCTGGGAGCGGAGGAAGTGTTCAGAAGCCTGCAGGAGCAGAAAACGGAAGATGAAGCGGACAGGATATTAAGGAGGATATCCAGATGAAACTGCTGATGCTCATATTGTTCTTCCCCTTTTCTTTCGAGGGGGAAAACGGAAGGGAACTGCTCGATACGGCACTGGAAAAATGCAGCCGTCTGGAAAGCCTGGAAGCTTGCCGGGACATACTTTACCGGTACGGGGTGGCAGACAGGCTCCCTCTGTCATGTCCCCTGAAAGACAAGTTCAGGATAAGCAGCCCGTATGGAGGCAGGATTCATCCCATAACGGGAAAACATAGTTTTCATTCGGGAGTCGATATGGCGGTGGAGCTGGCCGCACCGGTCCATGCCACCGCTTCCGGTACGGTCGTTTTCGCAGGAAGGAAGGGAGGCTATGGAAGATGCGTCATCATACGGCATTCCTACGGCTTTGAAACGCTTTACGCACATCTGGCAGCTTACTATACGACGGAGGGCAAAAAGCTCGGGAAAGGGGCTGTTATCGGCTTTGCCGGGAGCACGGGCAGAAGCACAGGCTATCATCTGCATTATGAGATAAGAAAGAACGGTAGAACTATAAAACCATACTGGTATGGATATGACAATTCAGGAAGAGATTGAACAGCTTGTATTAAGATGCATCGCCGCCGACGGGCTGAAGGCATGCCCGAAGGATATTTCCTTTCTTGAGAAATACAGGCTGAAGAACCTGTACTTCCTCTCCGTGAGGTATCGGATGGAAGGAACTGACTGCCCGGAACTTGACCGGAGGGCGGAGGGGCTGATCAGATGGAACATTTATTCCACGGATTTCCCGCTCCTTCGCCGGGTGTATGCCAGGGAGGGAAAGGAGGCGTTGATGAGATGCCTGTACCTGGAGGAGGGGTATTTCCGCAGATTCCTGGAACAGACCGGACTGGAGGAGAGGATATGACGAGCCTTTCCGTTGTCAGCTACATAGAACGGATCAACCGGATGTACAGGCTGATCCGAAAGGAAAGTACCGGCAGCCGTGCGGAACTGGCCGGCAGGATGCGGGTGAGTGAACGGACCGTCAGCAACTACCTGGAGGAACTCCGGCTGATGGGGGCTGACATAAGGTTCAGCAAGACACGCAATACTTATTATTTTTTCAACCGGTTCGTGCTTTATGCGACGTTCGAAGCCCGCATCGATGCCGACGTGCTGGACGATAAGAAAAAGAAATGATACATACAATTATAATAAACCTTTAAAAAAGAATGAAGTATGAAACAAGTTAAATTTTTACTGTTGGCGGCGTTCGTGGCCATGTTCACAGGCTGCCAGAATGAGGAGATAATGGAACAGGATTCTGAAAAGGACGAACCGGTCCCTACCGGTGATACACGTATCATCATCGAAGGCGAGGGGATGCTGGAAACCTCAGCCCGCTCTTCAGACGGAAGGGTTGATTTTACCGGGGGGTATGCCACTGGAGCAGGACTGTATGACGGACGCAAAAATGTTCCTGTTGAAGCCCATCCTGATGCAGGATATGAGGTGAACTATTTTTATGGAGGGCCGGCTAATCAACCTAAGAAATACGATTATGCACAATCCGGGACTTCAGAGTTCGATGTTGACTTAGGAGGTCAGGACCATACTTTCCATTGTGGATTCAAGGAAAAAAAACGCACACTGACGATCAATGCAGGTGAAGGCGGAACAACTAATCCGAAAGGAACAATGGAATATCAGGTGGAAAAGCCGATCAGTATTACGGCTACTCCGGAGAGTGAGTATGAATTTACAGGCTGGACAATTATAGGTGGTGATGTAACTATCGAAAATCCAGGCAGTTCAACCACTACCGCCACCCTGCATGGTTCCAACAGTACTATTACAGCCAATTTCAAGCAATCCATAAGAAGTATCACAATTAATTTGGATAGATTTTACAGCTCAACTTCAAGTACGAACAGTGGTAAAAGTTATGAATATTTGACCGTGTCATCCACAGATTGTTCCGGTATAGTATGCAGGATATATGGACAGACCAAAAATGACATGGACAATATGGATGAAGTAAGCTATCCTGTGCAAATAGAGCAGAACCAAAAGGTTATGTATGCATATTCAGAATGGGAAACGATTAACCAGGATGGAGATACACGAGAGAAGAGTGCCACTCCGCAGTCTTTTGATATTATAATAGACAATGCTGTGGTTCTTTCAAACGTCAAATCACCATCAGGCAAGCAAACTCTTGATTTCAGTGAGTTTGATGGTAAGGAAATATCAGGTATTGGATATAAGATAACTTTCCAATTCACTCCCCATTGGGAATAGAAACAATAAAGAGAATGGAACAAAACCGAATATCCGAGAAAGTGAAGGATTATAATAGATAAATATGAAATAGCCCTGTCATTACTCTAAATGAGAGTGTGGCAAGGCTATTCTCATTGCAGACGAAAAGGAGTAAAAATCGGATTGGAAGAACTTTTAGAGATTTTATTGATAAAAACATCTTTAAACTCCTTATGCAAATAAATAACAGAATCTTTTTCTACCAGGCGAGGCACATTATTATAAGATGTTATAATAATACATTTTGATAGTATAACTTTTCTATACTATCATTAATAATCACATATCTTAGCCGATCTGCCATTTCTTTTGGTACAACTGGGCAGTTATGAGCTTTCTACAGAGTCTGCTGATTATTCTCCATAGACTTTCCTGTGCGAAGCTTAGGCGGCAACACTGGCCATAAATCGTACGGTCCTAGCGGTAATTACCGACTTTTCGTTACACTAAGCCATGTCGTAGCAAAAAGCCTTTGATAAGGGATTTCGTCTTGCACAGGTTATCTTGAAGCAGATATACGGAGGAAGTGCTTGCTGGAATCGCCTGTTTACGTGAAGCATATCATCGGAGGAAATACTATTCGGATTCGTTGTAGGGAAATAGGAAAGAGATTCGCTTCAAATGAGAATCGGAGCGGTTTTTTGTAGCAGACAGTGACCGGATATTTTATCCAACTACTGCCACAGTCCGTAAAAAAGAAGTATGGGTGCAATCTTCTGAGGTACTCCATCCCGTAGCTATGCACTATAATTGGGCAGGTACTACTCACAATAACCTTTTTCCTAGGTTCGGTCTGCTAGTGACTCCTTTTCGCACCGACCATTGGCAGAAACAGGGAACAGAAGACTCAGATTAAAAGCGCATGAAGAGCACAAAGAACGGAAGATTATCTCGGATAAATTTCAAGGCTAAGGTAATCTGACGTTCCACGGCTTTTTCTGTTATGGCACACTGTTCTGCTATCTGCTTATTGCTTAGGTGCAGTTCGCGGCTCATGCGGAAAATACGTTGCCGATTAGCAGGTAGTTGGACTACTAGCTTATCAATATACCTCTTTAAATCCCGTGCATCCAGTTCTTCTTCTATACTATAACCTTCTTCCATGCTTTGCAATACAGTCATTTTAAAATTGAGTTCATTAAAATAACGCCTTGAATAATTAAATATGATGTTGCGGGTAATAATAAAGAGATAACCGTCAAAATTCTTGCTGTTGTCAAAGGTTTCTCTTGCCTCCCAAACATGCAGAAAAACGTCTTGCACAGCTTCTGAGATTTCGGAAGAAGAGGTCAAATAGAGCCGAGCAAAATGATAAACCTTTTGCCAATAATGGTTATACAGCCAGGCAAATGCTTCTTCATCACCTGCCTTCATTCTATTTAGTATCACTTTCTCTTTCATTTATTTAGGAATACAACCACAAAGTTATAAAAATTAATTAATTAAAAAATGATTAATTAAAAAAAACTTAAGCCTTTTATTTGACTAAACGGTAAAAAGGCACGTTTACGTTCTTTTTTTCAAGTGGTGTTAAAAACAACTACTTTTTTTGATTTTATAAGCGCAATGACATATAGATATTTATAAAATTCTAATCAGAAAAATATTTTTTTCAAATCCGATGTGGGGGGAAAAGGGTTTCAGGTGTATTTATTATAGATGCACGTAAAAAGATATTTATAGGTATGAAAATTGATAATAGAAAAACGTTCATAAAAAGATTGCTCTCAGGGACGATGTCCAAAGAGCAACGCAAGATATTTATCCAATTGGATGAGATAGATTTTCAGCTTAGAAAACAATGGGACGAAGCGGGCAATGAGTCCATTGATTGGCAAATGAAAGAGCAAATTTGGAGAAACATCAAAAATAAACAAGATAATAAAAACCGAAGATTCTTTCAAATGTTTCCCAAATGGCAAATGATAGCTGCAACGGTGACCCTCTTGTTGATCACGTCTGCTGGATTGTGGTTTGCCAAACAACAAGCCGGTTGTGTGAATGACTTTATTGAAGTGACTGCACAGGAATCCCAACTGTACACATTGCCAGACAGTTCGAAAGTATGGATGCAGAAAGGAAGTAGTCTGCGATATGCCAAGGCATTTCTCAAGGACCGAAAAGTCTGGCTGAAGGGGAATTCATTCTTTGAGGTAATGCGTCAGAATGGGGTTCCATTTCAAGTCTACATTAATCAGGGCATGATAGAAGTAAAAGGAACCAGCTTTGATATTCACCAGAATCAAAACCAGCAGACAAATGAAATTATTTTGTTTTGTGGAAAGGTGGATTTTACAGCGGAAAATCATGAAACCATTGAAATGCAACCATTTCAAAAATTAACATATTATATTAAGAAGGATAATATAACAAAGGAATGGTTGAGAAATATTAAATACAAAAATGGCAGTCTTCAGTTTACGAATCTTCCCTTGAAACAATTGATTGAGACAATCAACAGCAGGTATAACAGTAACATCAAGTTGGAAGGAATCAACCTTAAACAACAGTCTGCCTTTACAGGAAAAATCCGCTTAGAAGAATCACTGAAAGATGTCTTACAGAAAATTTGTTATAGTCTTAGTCTCGAAATGAAAGCAAATGGTAATGAGATAATTATTTATAAAAACAATCATTAAAACAAGTAAACCTAATGTTAAACTTTAAAAAAAACAGAATGAAGAAACACACTTTTTGTCGTTTTTCGATACTGTTAAGTATCATCCTTGTTTTTCTTCTTTATCCCATGTCCAGTATGGGAGCACAGAAATATATTTCTGTAAAAGGAGAAGACATGACCATTAAACAGGCTATTCAGCTGATTGAAAAAAACAGTGAATACACGTTCTTTTATAATGCGTCAGATTTGGAAAACAACACGAAACGCGATTATAACAGCACGGGAAATATTGAAAAAGTTCTAAAAGATGTATTTGAGGGCAGCAACGTAAGCTACGTTATTAAAGGAAAAGAAGTTATTCTAAAAGTGACTAAGACTGAAAATACGCAGCAAGTTAAAAAACGTACCATAATCGGTGTTGTAACTGCCAGCGACATCAAAGAACCGATCATCGGAGCCAGTATCTGGCTTAAGAACAGTTCTATCGGGGTTATTACCGATGTGGATGGTAAATATTCCATCGTTATTGAAGGAGTTGGGGGGGTATTAGAGTTTTCGTACATCGGTTACAAAAAACAGGAAATTGCCCTTGCTAATCAGGAAGTAATCAATGTGGTGTTGGAACCTGACACCGAAGTGCTTGATGAAGTGGTAGTTGTAGGGTACGGTAGTCAGAAGAAAGAAAGTGTGGTAGGAGCAATTTCTACACTTGACATGCGTAAACTCAATGTACCGGGTGCTTCCATTTCTAATGTATTAGCAGGTCAACTTTCTGGTGTAGTAGCCATGAGCCGTTCAGGTGAACCGGGTAAAAACAGCTCGGCCGATTTCTATATCCGAGGTGTTTCATCATTCAAGGGTACTTCTACGCCGCTGGTGTTAGTTGATGGTATTGAGCGTGATCTGGATTTGGTGGATACAGATGACATTGCTACCTTTTCTATTTTGAAAGATGCCTCTGCTTCAGCCGTATATGGTGTTAGGGGCGCAAATGGTGTTATTTTGATTACTACCAAGAAAGGGCAGGAAGGAAAACCGGCTATCAATGTCCGCACAGAATTCGGCTTTACTGCTCCCACCAAACGACCGGAAATGATTAACTCGGCGCAATGGGCAGAACTTTACAATGAAGCCAGTGGTACCAACTACTACTCTCCGGAAGTGATTCAGAAATATCGCGACCACAGCGATCCAGATCTTTATCCGGATGTGGATTGGTTTGATGCCCTGTTTGATGACATGGCAGAGAACCAGCGTGTGAACTTGAGTGTGACTGGTGGTGGTGACAACATTAAGTATTATGTGTCCGGTTCGTTCTACAATGAAAGTTCTATCTATAAAAACGCTGGTAATATCTATGGTTACAACTCAGCCATCCGTTATAACAAGTTCAATTTCCGTGCCAATGTCGATTTGAATGTGACTAAGAGTACCACGTTGAATGTCAACCTAGCCAATATCTATGAAAAGTCGTTCGGTCCTGGCTTCGGCGATAATGATAACGATATTTGGAGCTATACCTTTAATGCTTCTCCGAATGCATTTCCGGTACAGTATTCCGATGGTACTTTGTCCGGTCCGTCTACCGACTCCGGCCACAATCCGTGGAATATGCTGGTACACTCAGGTTATCGTGAACAATTTTGGAATTCGGCTCAATCTTTGATTGGCTTGACTCAAGACTTCGGTAAGATTTGGGAACCGCTGGAAGGTCTAACTGCTAATATCAAATTCTCTTGGGATGCTTGGAATACCACGCTGCAACGTCGCTCCAAATCACCCAGCTTCTACCATGCACGCGGACGTGATGCGGAAGGTCGACTGATGTACGATGACAACAACAATGATGGAGAATGGGACCCTGTACACACTGGCAGTGAATCATTAGGTTATGAAATTGGACGCCAAGGTACTATGACCCGTTATCTGGAAGGTTCGTTGAACTATAATCGCTTATTTGGTAACCATCGCGTGGGAGCTCTTTTCCTTTATAATCAGAAAATCCATACCAACACCCAGGCTGCCGACGGCAATGCAGCATTACCTTATAAGAACCAAGGCTTGGCTGGTCGCGTGACGTATGCTTTTCGAGATACTTATTTTGCCGAAGTGAACATGGGATACAACGGATCTGAAAACTTTGCCCGCGGACATCGCTTCGGTTTCTTCCCGGCTTTTGCTTTGGGATGGATGGTATCGAACGAAAAATGGTTTGAACCGCTCACCAAGACCATTGATATGTTGAAACTGAAAGGTTCTTATGGTAAAGTAGGTAACGATGATATCGGCGGACAAAGACGTTGGGTTTATGAATCTACAATTGTGGGCACTGGCGATCAAGGCTGGTGGTTCGGCCAAAGCGGTAATCAAGGGGGAGCAGGTATCCGCGTAGGGGAAATAGAAAATTTGTATGCTTCCTGGGAAGAGGCTACCAAACTCAATTTGGGTGTGGAATTCTCTCTGTTCAATAAGGTAAAGGTGCAGGCTGACTACTTCCGTGAAGAGCGTCAAGGCATTTTCCTGCAACGCGCCGGTTTGCCAGCCATTGTCGGTTTATCCACCATTCCGTATGTTAATATAGGTAGAACACTCAACAAGGGATTTGATGCCAATGTAGAGTACAATCACCAGATTGGAAAAGTATTTCTAACTGCCCGCGGTAACTTTACTTTCAGCCGCAACAAGCTGCTTGATAACGACGAACCCGATTGGGAATACAAATACCAAAATCGCATAGGCAAGCCGTTCGGATCTGACGGTCAGATGCAGCCTTTCGGTCTTGTAGCCCTAGGTCTATTCCAAAGTCAGGAAGAAATTGACAACAGCCCGCGTCAGACTTTCGGTGAATACCGTGTAGGAGATATCAAATATCAGGATATCAATGGCGACGGCATCATCGATACACAAGATGAGGTGGCGATCGGTTATACCAACCTGCCGGAAATCATGTACGGTTTCGGTTTGGGTGCACAATGGAAAAACTGGGATATCAACGCCTTCTTCCAAGGTTCTGCTCATACTTCTTTCTTTCTAGATGGTGTATCGGTAAAGAGTCCGTTCTCCAGTGGTAACATGGAACGTGCGGCTATCAATAAAGACCTGTGGGGCAAAGTGTGGATGTCTACTAATTCGCCTGAACAGAATGCTCATGTCACCTATCCGCGCCTAAGCAATGGTAGCGGGGGTGCCGGCGCTTCCAACAACAACAAGAATTCCACCTGGTGGTTGCGCAATGGCTCCTTTTTACGTCTGAAAAACATTGAAATCGGATATACTTTACCTAAAGAATTTGTCACTAAAACATTTATTAAATCGTTGAGATTTTATGTATCCGGAAACAATTTACTTACATTCAGCTCTTTCAAATTATGGGATCCTGAAAAAGCCAAAGGCTCATCAGATGGCTCAGGCTATCCGCTGAATCGTGTTGTTACTGTCGGATTCAATGCTAACTTTTAAATTATACCAAATATGAAATATAAAAATTACTTCAAATCCATAATATACTTAGCACTTGGAGCTTTTACCTTGGGCTCATGCGAAGATTTTCTTGATAGACAAGAAGACGAAAAACTGACTTTTGATAAAATCTGGGAATCCAGAAACACTACCCAGCAATATTGGCTAAATGCCATGTCTTTCTTGCCCAATGAAAATGGAAGCTTGCAGGGTGATACTGAACCGTATTTAGGAGCATCGGACGAATGTACCATTGCGTATGACCGTCAGTACCGTTGGATAAACTTTGGTACCTGGAACCCCTCACAGGTTCCTTATTATAAGATGGATCACTATTATAAAGGTATCCGCGAATGTAATATTTTCCTGCAAAATGTGTACAAATGCAGCGACCCGTTAGTCACTAAAGATCAGTTGGACGAATGGTACTGGCAGACTCGTTTTGCCCGTGCTTACTATTATTTTCTGATGATGCGTGACTATGGTCCGGTATTTCTGTTAGGCGATGATTTGCTGGATTTCACCGCCAGCACAGAAGAACTGTATCGCCCGCGCAATACCTGGGATCAATGTGTTAACTACGTGGTCAGCGAAATGACGCAGTGTGCTGAAAGTGGCGTTGTTCTTCAACAGTCCGATTTGCCGGCGGCGAAGTGGGGATTGGCTACGGTAGGTACTTGCCATGCCGTGATCTCCCGACTACTGCTATATTCGGCCCGCCCGCTGTTCAATGGTAATAAACTCTATAGCACGGTGAAGAATCCCGATGCACCCGACTTCCCTGAACTGTCAGGTGTTAAGCTCTTCCCTGAGCTTGATAATACCAAATGGCAGAAAGCTGCTGAAGCAGCCAAGAAACTGATTGATAATCCCTGCTACGAACTTTACCGAGCTGGTAACGATAACCCGTATGAAGATTATTATGGAGTGACACACGAAACTTGGAATAAAGAGCTGATTTGGACTGACCGTTATAACGGACTGTTTTCTTGGGGAGTAGGTACTGTGCCCACCGGCGTGGCTGGTACGGCTTATGGGGCAGTAGGCCCTACTCAAGCTTTGGTGGATGCGTATGCCATGAATACCGGTTGGTATCCTATCACAGGATATGAAGCAGATGGAACACCTATCGTAGAGCCCTTATCTGGCTATGAACTGGCTTCCGAACTGGAGAAATCATCTTGGATATATCCGTCTGGTGGTTGGAGCAACAAGGCTGATTTTGAAATCGAAGCTCCCAATATGTATAAGGATCGGGAACCCCGCTTCTATGTCACCGTATTCTTTGGCGGAAACCAGTGGTTGCACGGCAATAGCGCTACTTCCATCTCTTTTGCGAAAGGCGGTAACGGTAATAAGAGTCACGACTATCCAAAGAGTGGCTACCTCTGCAACCGTTTCTATGACCATAAACTCAATTCGTCCGAAGGACAGTGGGGTAATATAACTTTCCCGGTATTTCGTTTGGGAGAAATCTACCTAAATTTCATTGAAGCCGTGCTCGAGTGCAAGAAGAATGGGGTGGCACTAGATCCCAGCTATGAAGCCCTAGCCATGGAAAAATGGGCCGACCTACGGAAACGCGCGGGATTGGACCCCATCACAAGTATCTACGGACAAGTTTCTACAGAAGAGTTGATTCAGCTCTGCAGAAAAGAACGTCAGATAGAATTGGCTTTCGAACGCCATCGCTATTTCGATACCCGTACATGGATGATTGCTACTCAAACTGACAACGGCAAGATGTATGGTATGAACACTTCCTGTCCGCTTGATGCTGGTATGAAGGGAACTGAAACCCCCGACGGTTTCTGGGAGAGAACGGCTTTTGAAACCCGTGTCTTCCAAAACAAGCATTATCTCTATCCTTTCTCTCAGCGAGAACTGGATCGCAACAAGTTGTTGACACAAAATTATGGTTGGTAATGCCCCCGGTATGTATAATTTAACAAAATCAGTTGTATGAAAAACAAATTATTAACTATAGCCCTGACAGCAGCCTGCTGCCTAACCTATATTGCTTGCGATGATAATAAGGATGAGTTTTTGGATGAATTCAGCACCATTCTATCCTTCCGAAACTGTGATGAGATTGAAGTGGAAGTATATAATACAGGTGAAAACGGAGAATACCAGTTGATTGTCAACAAATCAGGCGCTCAACTGGGTACAGTCACCCGAGCTTCCATTGATGTTATGGATAAAGCGTTGCTGGAAATCTACAATGAACAAAACGGAAAAGACTATCAATTATACCCGGAAGATTGTTACGTATTTAATGGAGATAAACAGATAGAATTCGGTCCTAACGATACTTACCAGACCAGATCCGTTACATTGATTACGGATAAGATCCTAGAAAGCAACCAGCAAGAGGGGAATTTTGTGATTCCATTTATCTTGCAAAATAGTGCGGATTCCATCAATGCCGAGCGTAAATATGTGTTTCTGAAGCCCGCTGTAATTGTACCTAATGTTGCATTTGAGAAAACAGGATATAATCTGAATATCATTTCAGATGCTATGGATGCAAATGAAATCGAGCTGAATCTGCCTGCGGTCTTTTCGGTAGACAATAAGTGGAATTTTAGCTGTACACTGGAGCCAGACGAGAGTCTGTTGACCGAGTATAATGAAAAGAACGGGGTGGATTACACCATGCTGTCGGAAGAAGCTTATACGCTGAGCAACGAAGGAAAGATTTTGTTTACAGCTGGCAGTAAATCAGCTAGCTTAACCGTAACCGTGAAACGAAATAAATTGAGTTATGGTAACTATGTGCTACCTTTGAAAATGACACAATGTAGCTCGCCTTACTTTGAAATCAATCCTAATAAACAGTCGTGTCTCTTCGGCATCTCCTATGTGCCTGATGAATCGAAACTGCATCCGGTCACTCTGTCACGTGGTATGACAGCCATCCATCCTAACCGTGAAGTGGAAGGAAAAATTGACTATATGTTCGACGGTAATCCAGATACCTACTACCATTCCGATTATTTGGAAGAACCGGGGTTGCCGCACTGGATACAGTTGAATTTAGATGAACCACACACGGCTTTGATGTTTGAATACCAAGTACGTCACAATAACAACAACGGGGCACCGCAGCGTATCAGTGTGCTAGGCAGTATGGACGGTATCACATTTAGTAAAATAATGACGATTATGGAAGGATTCCCCACTGCTACAAAAGGCACCTATAAATCACCGGTTCTGGTGGGCAAAGAGTTCAAGCACATCCGCCTGGTGGTAGAATCTACTCCAGCAGGTAACAGTTTCGCGCTGGCCGAATTGAAGTTGCATGTAAATTAATCAGTCAGCTTAATATATCTTATATTAGGAAGAGATAATATCTAAGAAAATACCCTACATATTATCTCTTCTTTTAACTTACTTCTATAACACTAATTTATGAAAATATTACCAACCCTTTTATTGATGCTTTTGCCCTTCTATGTATTTGGCGTCTATGGATGCAGCGATGATAATTCCGGGGATGAACAGATCCAAAAATTCACTCTTGCAGAAGTAGATTTACAACAGAATTTTACCAAGGAAAAGGGAGAGCTATCTATACCGGTCAGCACTACCCTCGATGCAAGTCGGTGGGATGTGGCTTCTAACCAAGATTGGTGTATTGCGGCTAAAGATTTGTCTACTTCGAAGCCGAGCATTAAGATTTTGGTGAAGGCGAGTGAGGAGCCTGAGATACGTGAAGCCGTGGTGACGGTAAAGTCACTGGTGAAGAATTATGAAATTCATGTCAAACAATTGGGTTACGGTCCGGCTCTGCTCGTCAAGAGTTCGGTTTCTACGCTCGAGGCCGAGGGCGGCGAGGTAATTGTTACAGTCACTTCCAACATAGAATATGCGGTGGAGAAGTCGGCCGAAGGCGACTGGTTGCAGGCAGTGGAAGCGCCGGCTACCCGTGCCCTAGTATCGAAGAATTATCCTTATCATGCC
Source organism: Phocaeicola vulgatus ATCC 8482 (assembly GCF_000012825.1). GTDB lineage: Bacteria > Bacteroidota > Bacteroidia > Bacteroidales > Bacteroidaceae > Phocaeicola > Phocaeicola vulgatus. Next base: position 1,252,812 of record NC_009614.1, read on the forward strand.
GCCGCCAATCCCTTGTACGAAGCTCGTACCGTAACCTTGACCTTTACTGCGTATAAAGATAGTCTGCTGCAGGAAACCTTGACCTTGACACAGAAAAAGAAAGCGTCGGAATCATCGGATGTAGAAGTGGAAGGTGATGTGAAGTTGACCCCTATTTCGGCTGTAGCCAGTGAATTGCAGCCAGGTTATGGCATTGAACATACCTACGACGGGAAATTCGATGAGAAACATTATCACTCGCCCTGGGGACAGGAAGCCCACTTCCCAGTGACACTGGAGTATGAGTTCGATGGCACCCGGGATTTAGATTACATCCTCTACCATTCGCGTAGCGGCAACGGTAACTTCGGCAAGCTGAAGATTTACACTGCTTCAGTCGAAATGCCCGAGTATCAGTTGCAAGGCAATTATGATTTTCAAATGCAGAACAACGCCAGCCGCGTGGTATTCAGCCAGAGAGTGAAAAAAGTCACCAAAGTGAAGTTCGCTGTAGAATCGGGAGCAGGTAATTTTGTGAGCTGTTCGGAGATGGAGTTTTTTCAAAAGAATCCGGACAACAAGCTCGAACAACAACTGCTGGCGGTGTTTACAGACATTACCTGTAGTGAACTGAAGCCAGAAGCCACCTTAGAACAGATCAATCAGTTGCCGGGCTACTTTGTCAACCTTGCCACGCAGTTGAAAAACGGTACCTACGATGCCTGGGAGAAAGAATTCCGTATCCAGGATTATCAGGCTTATAGCGACATCAACGTGTGGGCCGATAGGCTGATGACCAAACACTACAGTTGTCTGGATAATCTTACCGGTATCGCGGTCGAGGCGAACGATGAAATTATTGTCCTAGTGGGCAATACTCACGGCTACCCTGTCGCGCTGCAGTGTATCGGGGAGGAAACCACAAGCTTCGGCGAAGAGAAGAATTATGTGCAGACAGCAGCTTCAGGCGATATTTATTTTCTCAAAGAAGGAGTGAATAAAATCACCATCCGCAACCGCGGCCAGCTGTTTGTGATGTATACGGCTGACCTCCAGTCGAATCCTACCTCCATCCGTATTCATATTCCGCTAGGTAGCGGACAGGTGACCGGCTATTTCGATCTGCAGCGTCATCAGACCAATGAGAAGTACGCTGAACTGCTTTCCAAAGCTACCGATAAATACTTCGGAGTGAAAGGTGAAAAGATGATTTTCTACTTCCATCGCTCGGAGATGCTGAAACATGTGCGCACCGAGATTCTTTCGGCCATCCACCTTTGGGATAATATCGTGGAGTGGGAACAAAGCCTGATGGGTATTGACAAAATGCATGCTAACCAGTTCAATAACCACCTCTTTGCTATCTCGCCGGAGGGAGCGTATATGTGGGCATCCGATTACCGAATAGCTTTTGTCTATACCTATTTGGACAACATCCTCTTATATGATAAGGTGATGTTAGCTGAGGACAATGCTTGGGGACCGGCTCACGAAATAGGTCATGTGCATCAGCTGGCTATTGACTGGATGGGATCTACGGAGTCGAGCAACAATCTCTTCTCTAACTACATCATCTACCAGTTGGGCAAATACAAATCACGTGGCCGGGGCTTGGATTACCTGGCGGAATGTGTCTATGGACAGAATCAGGCTTGGTATAACATGGGTAGTGCTACGCACCAAGGCGAAGATACGGAGATCCACATGCGCATGAATTGGCAGTTGTGGCTTTACTACGAACTATGTAAAGGACACGACAAGAAACCCATGGTATGGCCGAAGATTTTCGAGCTGATGCGCACCACGTATCAGCATGTGCCTACCCATCAGCCGGGACAGAGGCAGATGGCCTTTGTCAAAGCAGTGTGTGATGCCACACAGGAGGACCTTACCGAGTTCTTTGAAACCTGGGGATTCTTCAAGGCGGTTGATGCCCCCATTGAGCAGTATGGCCAAGCACAATATACAGTGACCGAACAAATGATATGTGAAACCAAGGCATACATTCAAAACAAGAAGTATCCGAAGGCGGCACCCATTCAGTACATCGAAGACCGGAAGCGTGATTTCTTCCCGTCGAGCGATCCTCGTGCGCAAGAGTCAGGTGATGTAGGTTACTACGAGGTGTTTAAGAATCATACCAAGATTTCGAAGGTGCCCACCTACACTCTCAGTTCTTCACATCAAGGTGCTACTATCCGTGTGAGTGACGGTGAAGAAGCGGTGGCTTTTGAGGTGCGTGAAAACGAAGCAAACAGCCGCCTGCTGTATTTCTCCAACTCTTTCACCTTTACAGTGCCATCTAAGGTATATCAAAGCAGTGCCAAGGTGTATGCTGTACAGGCTGATGGACAGCGCATCCTGTTGACAGCCCGCTAAGCGTTTGTCTGCAGTTCATTATACGACCTTCCTGTCGCTTCTGAAAAGAGGCTCAGGCGGCAGGGAGGTCAAACGAATCAATCACAGAGCCTCGCCCGCTCAACCGTTTATTTGGTAAAAAAAATAGTAGTATGAAACTGAAAAAGCTTTTGTTATCTGTCTTGATGTTGCTGTCTATTAGCGGCCTTCAGGCGCAATCACTGTCCCCCTCTACCCAAATCCATTGGGATAAGGGAACCCTTGTAATAGAAACCCCTGAGCGGCCGACCGACCAACAGCATGTGCTCGGTCTTACCGCTCCGAAGATGGAAACCGTGCGTGTGGCTTTTGTGGGCTTGGGTATGCGCGGCCCTTGGGCGGTGTGGCGCTTCTGCAACATCCCAGGTGTAGAAGTCGTGGCACTATGCGACTACGAAGAAGACCGTGCAGAGGCATCCCAGAAATACCTACGTGATGCCAGCTTGATTCCGGCCGATATCTATTCAGGTGAGAAAGGGTATGAAACCCTTTGTCAACGTCCAGACATCGATCTGGTGTATATTGCCACTGACTGGAATCACCACTTCCCTGTGGCTAAGTATGCCATGAAACATGGCAAGCACGTGGCTATAGAAGTGCCATCGGCCATGAACCTAGAGCAATGCTGGAGCTTGATTGATCTCTCTGAACAGACACGCCTGCACTGCTTCATCCTAGAGAACTGCTGCTATGACTATTATGAGATGAATGCCTTGGCCATGGCTAAGGATGGAGTATTCGGCGAAATCATTCGGGCTGAAGGCGCTTACATCCACGAACTGTCGGCTTTTTGGAAGTCGTACTGGCAAGATCCTAACGACAACGATACCGACAACTTGCATTGGCGCATGAAGTATAATATGGAGAACCGCGGTGATGTGTATGCCACCCATGGTCTGGGTCCAGTGGCTCAATGTATGGACATTCACCGCGGAGACCGCTTCACTACCTTGGTAGCTATGGATACCGAAAGTTTTGTGGGTAAGCAATATGTCGAGAACCTCACCGGCAAGGAACCAAAGGAATTCCGCAACGGTGACCACACTACTACGCTGATGCGCACAGCTCGTGGCAAGGTAGTGGAAATTCAACACAACGTCATGACACCGCAGCCATACAACCGCCTGTTTAAGCTGACCGGAACTAAAGGCTACGCCACCAAGTACCCCACACCCGAATATGCCTTGTCGGGCGATGTCATGAAAGATACTGCGCCCAACATGGACGATATCAATGCCCACAGTTTTCTGAATGACGCTCAGAAGGAGGCCCTTGAAAAGAAATATTATCACCCTATCCTCACCAAGTTTGGCGAAAAGGGGCGTGCCATGGGGCATGGTGGCATGGATTACATCATGGATGCTCGCCTGGTGTACTGCTTGCAAAACGGTTTGCCGCTTGATATGGATGTCTATGATCTAGCCGAATGGTGCTGTCTCTCGGAATTGGGCGCTCTGTCGATGGATAACAACTGTGCAGCTGTGACTTTCCCCGATTTTACCCGCGGTCATTGGGATGAAATGAAGGGGTATAAGCACGCCTATGCTTCGGCAGAAGAAGAAGAAGCTACCGAAGCCAAGGCCGAAGCATATACCATCGCCCAGAAAGAGGTAGCTGCTGCTGCCAATCTCTGGACACTCTATGATAACGTAAAAAATGCAGCCGATGAGAAAGCCCAGGACAAAGCTCTGAAAATCTACCAACGCGCCAAAGCCAAAGCTCATCAGCAGCTGGCTAAAAAGCTGAAAGTAAAAAAGTAAGTCTCGCAGAAGGATTTAAGAAACTGAATATTTTTTTTCTGAAGCGGATTTAAAACAGTTCCTAAGTCAAAATATGAGAAAATAGGGGCACAGGATATTATTCAATGAATAAATTGGGAAATAGTTGAATCAAAGTGCAACAGATGGAGTTTTAATTTATGATATCGTAATAAGAAAACAAATCCCCGGTGCATCACTGCAGCGGGGATTTTCCACCTTAAATTCATCTTATGTCATTTCAATGAATTATATTTCAATTTCTTTATTTGGGTTATTTGCCTAAATTTTAATGCCAACTTTGTGGCATGACTTTCACATAATTCGTCGTTTCATCCCATATATAATCTCCTGTATAATTGCAGTTGAACAGATAATCCGCATCACAACGAAGTAATATCCACTCATTGGAATTTTCAGCTCTCCAATATAAATGTAAGACTGGAATGGCATATTTTACTCCATCATGTCGGGGAGCAAGTCTTTTAACTGGGAATTTACAACTCATAATACCCTTCCAGAAACGTGTTCCTGTCGGAATGTCCACAGAATCCTTACCGATTTCATCTTTCCATTCCTCATCGTTTACTGCTCCTTTCTTTTTGGTACTTGGACTATATGAATTGGACTTCAGCTTGAACTCACGTTCCCAGACCGCTTTTATTTCGCCCCTTAGCGCCTTTTCCCCCCGGTTGGATAAAGTATATACCAGATTCCACGGATCATCATCAGGGACCGGATATGCAAGAATAGAGGTATATCCCTGTCCTTCCACTTCCATCATGCGCAATGCCGGCAGGTCATCCGATGCAGGTGCTTTCACCTCATACAGCCATTCCTCGTCTGTACTGCCATAGGAATATCCCACTGCCCTGCACCACATCGTTTCTCCTTTCTTGCGGAATAACGGCACAAGCTGGTATGTACCGGGAGCGGAAGTCACATAGCACTGGATACGTTTTCCATCCCATGCCCCATTCGTCTTGATGTCTATCGGCTGGAACTGCTCCACAATCTCATTCGTACCCGGCCTCATAAATACAAACCGTAACTCTCCCTCGCCGTTATCGCAATAGGGATTGTAAAAGGTTCCGAACACCTTGCCTTCATTCTGATAGCAGTCATAGCCGTATTCGGTATAATTGGGCCATACCTTGAAAGGATAGTCGTCCGGATTCGGGTTGAGTATAATCTGGTCCGTCTTGCCATACCGGCTCCAGTACTCCACATCGATGTCCACCTGCTCCATGTTGACCGGGGAGTTGTAGTTTCCCGTCATTTTCAGTGTATAGGTGTATTTCATTCCCGCCTCCCATTCATGGTCCCTGTGGAACTCATAGGGATATTCCTTTCCGTCAATGGTAAAACAGACTGTCGCTTTCTGGTCATAACCGTAGACAGGGGGAAGAATTGTCTCCACTACCACCGGATCTGCATCGTTCAGATGATAGTTGCCGCCAGCTTGCAGGCTCCCCCTGCTTGAGAAATCGAATATCAGGGGGGAGTTGGTTTCCCGCCTGATGTCAAGCGTCATCCTTGTGATCACATTGTCAAACCTTATATTTGAAACAATGCCTTCTCCCATATATTCATTTTTCAGAATTTTGATGCGCACCAGGCTCATGGCATGTTTCATCTCAATATCCGCTGTCGGAATGTCCCTGGTGACCGTTGTCCTTCCATACAGGATGTCGTGCTGGTCCGCCAGTTCAAAAGGGATGAGCCTGTCCCCTGATGCCTGTCCGTTGTACGGCAGATAAGCGGCCACCTCCGAATCACCCTCTACCGGAGCGTCCCCGCCGGCATTCCATTTTTTACCGTCAAAGGCATAAGGCACATTATATACATATGGAGAGCCGGTGTCAGTAGTACAGATAAACACCCCCATCTCATGTCCCGGCAGGAATGCCTCTATGATTCCTTTTGTCTGCATCGCCTGCAACGATGCGGTTATTCCGAGCCGTATCTTTTCTTCCTCATCCTTTCCCGGATCATCCCCCGGGGTGACAACCGGCGGTTCAGGTTCCGGCAGGATCTCATCCTTTTCACATGCGGATAATGCACATGTGAGTGAGCCCAACAATATATACCTTAAAATTTTCATTGTATTACTTCTTTCAGTTTATAAGTATCTTACTTTGAAATATTATTTACTTCAAAAGTAATATAAAACTTTACTTCTTTACGTATTCTTTCCAGAACTGCTCCAACCTGTCGCGGTCCAATGTCCCGTCCTCCCTGAGAAAGCAGCCTATCATCGCTTCTATGACAGTCTTTACCCCTCTGTAACGGTGGTCCGCGGCAAATGTCCTCAGTTCCCATACCAGATCCTCGGTCAGGACAATGGTCTGGTTATACGCCTTTCCCGGTGTCCTCGCCATTTTTTTTTCTTTCATGGGGTCTGCTCCCACCATATTTTCCAAGGAAATCCCTTTCGACTTGAATTCTTTCATATTCCTTCTCCTTTATTATTTGTTCATTTTCCTGATCCTTTTAAGGAATTCCTCAGTCAGACTCCGGTAATCCCTTGCCCCGTTGTTCCGTATGGTTGTCTCGAACACGCTCTCCCCCAATGTTTCTATCAGACTCTCCCTGATGTCCACGTCCAGCTTTCTTCCCGCATTGTATTTTGTCATGAAGTAACCGAGAATCCTGACCTCCGCGCCGAGTTTCCTTCTGAGCAGGCCGATGATATAATGTATCTTCTCGATTCCTTTCATGGCGAAATAGTTCCCGTCCGTGGGTATGATCACAAAATCACTCGCCATAAGCGCGTTCTGTGTGATGATGCCCAATGAGGGAGGACAGTCTATCAGAATATGGTCATATTTCTTTTCCAGGCCTCTTATTATTTCCCTGAAAAGAAATTCCCTCCCGGGGGTGGTATTCATGATCACTTCCGTGGCCGCCAGGTCCAAGGACGCCGGCAGCACATCCACCCTGTCCAACCACGTGAGAGGCTTCAGCTCCAGGGGTCTGTCCTGCATGATTTCCTGCAGCACACTCTCGAGCATGACATCCTGGGGAAGACTTGCCATTTCCTCCCCGAACGCCGCCATCGTCGTGTTCGCCTGCGGGTCCGCATCTATGATACATACCTTCTTTCCGTGCAGCCGTGCGATTCCGGCCGCCAGATTCAGCAGCGAAGTGGTCTTTGCCACACCGCCCTTGTGGTTTACACATGCTGTCGTAATTGTTTTCATGATTTGTCTATCTCCTTGATTATTACGATGTAAAGATACGCATTTTTGAAATGTTTACCAAATATTTTTCTACATATTTACTTTATTAGTATTATACTTTAAATATATTTCACATTACATACTTAAATATGAAAATATACATAATCATGTATATTACTTATTTACTTTAATATATAAATAAGTACACTTTCCATAGAAACAAACGTGTTTTTCTGAAAATAAAAGTCATGCTGCAACGAAATTGCAGCCTTGTAGTATATCTTGCAGCCTTAAAGACGCAAAGCCTGTCACATATACGCATAATAAAAAAAGATCTGCGGGGATTTTTATATGGGAAGTAAAGTAAAAAAGCCCCCGGCCTGTTAAAAAGTAACGCCAATCACTTATTAACTACACGAGCGAAGCCACGCGACCGGGGGCAAATACCCTCTGTCGTGGCTTCGTTTTTTGTGTTTAATAAATGATTGGCTCTGCAAAGATAGAAAAATATTTGCTATGACACTGTTTGAGATCCTAAATTTTAATAGGGAGCTTCTGGAGCGTCTGGCCGGGACAGGTTACAAGCCGGACGACTACAAATATATCGACCTGTACAAGGAGTACGAACAAATGCGCCGCAAAGGTGAAAAGGTGACGTATTGTGTGGCCTTTCTCTCGGCCAGACATGGCGTTTCCGAAAGAAAGGTGTATGAGATTCTCGGGCGGTTCAAAAAAGAATGTACGTTCCATGCAGTATGAAAAGAGTGGAATTTTTGCTTTCATGGGGAGAAGAAATGAACTTTGTATCCGAAACATAAACACTCTTACACGACAGAATGATTACAGCAATGAAAAAGTACCACTACAGTCAGGCCCCGCTTCCTTTTGTGGGACAGAAACGCATGTTCGCATCGGAATTCAGAAAAGTCTTGAAGCGTTTCAGTGACAGGACAGTGTTCGTCGATCTGTTCGGCGGTTCCGGACTGCTCTCGCACATCACCAAGCGGGAAAGACCCGATGCAACCGTAATCTACAATGACCACGACAACTACCGCGAGCGTCTGGAGAACATCAGCCGGACGAACGCCCTGCTTTCCGACCTCCGCCGCCTCTCAGAAGGAATCCCCCGCCACAGGATGCTCTCCAAGAAGATGCACGGTATGTTCCTGGAACGTATCCGCCGGGAGGAAAGCACCGGCTTTGTGGACTATCTCACCATCTCTTCCTCCCTGCTGTTCTCCGGCAAATATGCCAGGAACATCGGGGAGCTCGGAAAACTGAATTTCTACAACAATATGCGCCTGAGCGACTACTGCTGCGAGGGCTATCTTGACGGACTCGAGGTGGTATACTGTGACTACAGGGAGCTGGTGGACAGGTACAGGGACTCCCCGGATGTGGTCTTTCTGATAGATCCCCCCTACATGGCGACGGACATCAGCACATACAGGATGGACTGGAAACTTACGGACTATCTGGATGTCCTGCTGGTACTGGAAGGACACCCTTTCATCTATTTCACTTCCGGCAAATCCCCCATACTGGATTTCTGCCGGTGGATGGAGGAACATCCTGAAACCGGCAATCCTTTCAAGGGGGCCGGCATATCCACCCTCACGGCCAGAATGAACTACAGTTCGTCCTATACGGACATCATGCTGTACAAGGAAATGACTGAAGCGGCCTGAAACGGCCACACCACCTTAAATTCCACTTGAAGGTGTGCAAAATGCACACCTTCTTTCATTTGGCAGATGCATTCATTGCAAGCGTCCTTTCATTAAATATCATAATTGAAACCAAAGCGGCCTGATCATAATATTTGCGACCAAAGTACATGTTACCTTTTTTATCGGTATTTATTGACAGAATTTAAATAAAGAAAAAAACGAACCATATAGTTTATTCGTTAATATCCGTTCTTTTTATTTATTAAAAAAATATTAAAGCCAAATTTAGATTGAACTTTCTATCAGAAAATATGTTTATATAAAAATAACAAGCTGTGTTAACTCGCTTCCACCAAATTATTTTTGTCTTTCCCGCTTGTGATAAGCCGGAAGTTCGGAAGTTTTATTTATAGATGTTAGATCAGCATGCCGCGAGGCACATGTGCCGGTATTGCAAGAGAGCTTACCTGTACCGTGATATGGAAAGGGATTGTCTGGACTATATGTTTCAGACAGTTTCCCTTTCTTGTATCAAAGACTGGTGTATAAATTATAATTTGGATATGGTATCTGGCCGTTATGTGACTGAAAAAACATATGATGAACAATACGGGCATGAACTCGTTATCCAATAGAGGATACGGTACGGAAACAATTTATACCTAATGTTATCAGTCTCAAATATCATGCGTATATAGCCGTATCCTATTCCTATAATGAGAATATGCCTTTTCTGGTCCGTGACGGTCCGGAAAGGCATTTTTTCATATAATATTATACCTGCCATACGGAATGCTCATTCTTCGGTAATAATTTTATAAACCTGTGCAATTTCTGTGATTTTATTATATATTTATATGTATATAAAAACGTGCGGATGAAATGTTGCTATTATTCGGACAGGGATGCGGTCAACCTATGCAGCAAATGCGGGAAGGGCTTATGCATGGAGTGTGTATGTGGATCCCCTCCCGGTTTGCCGGGAGGGTTATCAGAGTCAGCCGGGGAGGATACTTTGGAGAAAACTTACCTGTCTGTTTGTATTCATCTGCCTGTTCTTTGCAGGTGTCGTTTTCGGGCTGTCGTCCGTATACGTTCAAGGCGGTAATAGGATTTCTACAATGTTTTCCGCCCTTACTGTTAGAAACATAATGCCAGGCGTTCCTTCCGGCTGTTTCACCGGTTCTTTTTGGTATGGTGGAATACAGTGCACGGTATTCCATTTTTTACAGACATTCTTATTGTCGGGGCACACGCTGCCTTATCTTCCTGAGTGAACTTATGGGCCCGGCTTTGTCAGACCTTTCACTACTCCTTTCCAGGCGGTTGCGAACCTTCGGATTATATGGATATGTTGCCGCTTCCTTCTGCCGTGAAGGAAGCTCCCGTATTGCAGGAAGAATATATTCCATTATCTTCTTGTTAAAATATATAAAACATCCCGTGTTTCAAAACAATTCGATCCTTTATTTTGTTTTTTTTGTTAAACTGTACTTTTGATGTGTCTGTATGTTTCTGTTGAAGTGACCGCAGTATTTCATTTTCCCTTTCAGGCCTGTGAAGGTCCGATTGATGTTATTCAAAGATGTCATATGAACATGCCGTGAGGCACATGTACAGGTTCAAGGGCTGACCCCTTCCTGCACTATTGCAACGTAAAGGACTGCAGAATACAGAAACGGGACTGAATACATCTTTTCTGTCTTTTTTCATATGTGAAGAAACAGGAGAAAAGTGCATCCCATGTCGTCCTGACAGTGTATGATAGGGTTTCATCATGTTGTTACCATTAGGAATAAGGGCGTATGGGGATTTTCCCTTATGACTCCCTGGCTTGTGATAAGCTGGGGAGTTTTTGTGTTTTCCTACTGTGCATTTCTTTTCGGATAAGCTGTTGTGAACAAATCCACCATTGTTTTGTTCTTGAGAAATAAAGTAGATTGTCAAAACGTAACTAATCTGAACCGTTCCGGCTTGTGACAAGTAGGAGCGGTTTTTTAGTTTGATGTTTTTAGAATAAAGATCTCACATGAATTATGTGCTTCTTCATCTTTGTATGCTGTTGACATCAACTTTGAATGGTCCAATATTCACTCCAATGGGCTTCCAGAAGAAATGTATATAAACAAGTACTGCCCAGAAATTATCAATGGAGTGACAGTTCCTGCATCGTTCTCGCCCCCTGACTCGCTCAATATCCATGCAATGTTTTTGGATGGCGAGCTACAATACCGGAAGAGTCCCCAAACAGTCCCCGTCCAGTTTAATCCTGAAGCAATGACCCTGACAGGTGGTCAAGAATATTAGTACAAACTTCAATAAGACATGTTATCAAATTTGTTATAATCCATAATGGGGACCAACTTTCCGGATACTTATATAATTGTATAATTTCCATTTCAACTCAAACTTTTTCATCTGTTATTGCGTCTCTTTAAAAATTATTATATATTTGCGACGTTAATTTAAATCAAATTGAAATTATAGTTATTAAAATTTTAAATATCTATAGTTTTAATAAACCTCAAAACTCAATATTATGTTAAAAAGACTGCAATCTGTTAGTATGGTATTATTCCTTGGAACTTTATTCTCCGGAACAATTTCTACAGCTACGGCCTCTGGAGCAAATTCTTTCGCGACCACACAGCAAGCGGGAATATGCAAAGGACTTGTGAAAGATGCTACCGGAGAGTCTGTTATTGGAGCCTCTGTTGTAGTAAAAGGTACCACTAACGGAACAATTACCGATTTTGATGGTAATTTTAGCCTCGATGGGATTAAGAAAGGAGATGTGATTGTAATCTCTTATGTGGGATATCAGACACAAGAGATTAAATGGAACGGCAGCCCGCTGAATGTTATCTTGAAAGAAGATTCAAAGACTCTAAGTGAGGTTGTGGTAGTAGGTTATGGCACACAGAAAAAGGCGAATCTTTCAGGTTCTGTTGCTATGGTAGACAGCAAAGAGTTGGAGAATCGTCCTATTCAGAATGTATCCAGTGGTTTGCAAGGTTTGATGCCGGGTGTTGCTATTACAGGAACCAACGGGGCACCGGGGCAGGATGCCGGCAAAATCCGTGTTCGTGGGATCGGCACATTGAATGAAGCGGGACCTTATATTTTAGTGGATGGCATTGAAACCGGTACATTGAGTGCGGTCGACCCTAATGACATAGAAAGCATTTCTGTATTGAAGGATGCTGCTTCGGCAGCAATTTATGGTTCTAAAGCTGCCAACGGTGTTGTTTTGATAACTACCAAACGCGGCAAGACCGGACAGACTAAAATTTCCTACAGTGGTTATCTAAGTTTCCAGAATGCAACGAATATGATTGAGCGTATGGGGTCATACGAATACGCATCCCTGCTGAATCAGGCATTGGAGGCTGAAGGTATGTCGAAGCGTTTCAATGATACCGAGCTGCAAAAGTTTAAAGACGGGAATGACCCGCTCTATCCGGATACCGACTGGTATGACCTGGCATATAAGACGGGTGTTCAACATCGCCATAATGTCAATATCAACGGTGGTTCTGAAAATGTAAAATATATGGCCTCGCTGGGATATTTGAACCAAACAGGTATTTTGCCTAACGCAGGGCGTGAACAGTTTAATGCGCGTACCAATCTGGACATGAAGATTAATAAACGTTTGAGTGCGCGCATGAACCTGTCTTTCATTAAAAATGATTACAGTGACGCCAGTTCCGCCTACTACGGGGGTAGCTCGGATCAGATCATCAGGCAGTTGAATTTGATCGCTCCTTGGATTGTAGCCCGCTATGATGACGGCACTTGGGGCACAATTTCAGACGGCAGTCCCATTGCCTGGTTAGATTCGGGCATGAAGGTGAACCGTGACAATTATAATTTTTCGGGGATGGCCGCTGTAGACTATGAAATATTTGATGGCTTAAAATTAACCTTGCAAGGTGCTTACGTCAACAATTTACAAAATTACAATTATTTCCAAAAATATATAAAGTATAATGAGAATAAAGAATCTGATCCCAGTCAGTTGGACGAGCGTTTTTATAAATGGGACCGCACAAACTATGACGCCTTATTGAACTACAATAAAAATTTCGGCAAGCATAATATTAAGGGTCTGTTGGGATGGCATACGGAAAAATATAATTATAAATATCAGAAAGCCGTCCGCAAGAAATTCCCTAATAATGAATTGACGGATATGAATGCCGGTGATGCTTCTACCCAAAGCAATGAAGGGTATACAGCTGAATTGGCAATGATTTCATGGTTTGCCCGTATTAACTATGATTTTGCAGGTAAATATCTCTTGGAAGCCAACATTCGTGCGGACGCCTCTTCCCGTTTTGCGGAAGGTCACCGTTGGGGATATTTTCCTTCTTTCTCGGGTGCATGGCGCATCAGCGAGGAAGCATTTATGGAAAGTGCAAAAGACAGCTGGTTGTCCGGACTGAAAATTCGAGCTTCTTGGGGGCAGCTGGGTAATCAGGATGCATTGAGTGGCAGTAATAATGACTATTATCCTGCCTTGAACACGTATAATCTCGATTCCAAATATGCATTTGGAGGCTCTTTGAATTCTGGTTATTATCAACGGAAATATCGTCTGGAAACCATTTCATGGGAAAAAGCCTCTACTTGGGGAGTCGGCGTTGACTTTACTTTATTCAATAAACTGAATGGTTCTCTGGATTATTATAATCGGAAGACTACTGGTATAATTATGGATGTGACAGTCCCTAAAGAATTTGCTTTGGATGCCTATAAGGATAATGTAGGCTCTATGAGAAACAGTGGTATAGAAATAAATTTAAGCTACAATACAAAAATAGGTCAGGTTGATTTCGGAATTGCGGGCAATTTCTCTTACAATAAGAATGAAATTCTGGATCTGGGAGGCGGCGACCCTAACAAGTACCTGGATGCTACTGATGGTTACAGCCAGCGTAATAAGGTAGGTGAAGCAATGAATTCCTATTATATTTATAGGGCGGATGGATTTTTTAATTCTCAAGAAGAAGCTGATGCATATACGGCCAAATACGGTAATCCTTTCGGTAAAACTTTCAAGGCAGGCGATTTGCGTTATGTGGATACAAATAAAGATGGTAAACTGACAGCTGATGACCGTGAATATTGTGGAAGTTCCGATCCTAAAATTATTTACGGATTCAATATAAATGCGGGCTGGAAAGGAATTGACTTATCATTGATGTTCAATGGTGCGGCGGGTGTGAAACGCCTGTTTGACGGATACGAGGTGTATGGTAATTTCTCGGGTGACGCTGCTCATCCGGCTACTATTTGGAGAGATGCCTGGACACCCGATAACCATGATGCCTCCATGCCACGTATTTTTTACGATACAAACTCGGCCAGTAGCAGCCGTTCGGTACAATCGGATTTTTGGTTACAAGATACAAGTTATTTGCGTCTGAAAAATTTGCAGTTGGGATATACTTTGCCGAAAGGCTGGTTGAATTCGGTTGGTGTTGAGAATATCCGTATTTACTATTCTGTAGAGAATCTATTGACTTTTGATAAGATGAAGATCAATATAGACCCTGAATCCACAAGCCAACGGCTGTCTTCCTATCCTCTATTACGTACTCATGCATTCGGCGTTAATGTTACATTCTAAATTGTTATAGACTAAAAAAAATGGAATTATGAAATACTTGAAACAATATATGATCATAGGAGCGGTGACAATGATTACATCTTGCTCTGATTTTCTAGATACAGCTCCATTGGATGCCCTGTCTCCTGCCACTACGTGGAAAACCGAGGATGATGCCCAAAAATTTGCTATCGGGTGTTATGGCGGTAATAACTACGATACTTCCAGCTGGGAAGATGGTGGCAATATCTTATATCTCGACTGCGGGTCGGATTTTGGATATAACAACTTTGAATGGGAAAACTATAAGACCATTGGCAACGGTACAATGACTCCGTCAGGGGCTGTTGCAAGCTTTTATGATTTCTCAGTCATCCGCCGTTGTAACACATTCCTGGAAAAGGTAAAGGAGATCCCATTTTCCAATGAGCAGACCAAAAACGATTTGATCGGTCAGGTCCGTACTATTCGCGCTTATCGCTATTTTGTTATGAACTGGTGGTATGGAGGAGTGCCTGTGATTGACAACTATAACTCAGCAGATGAAGCTAAAGTTCCCCGCAAGTCGGAGGAGGAAGTGAAAAATTACGTCAATACAGAATTGGACACAGCCATCGGTGAACTGAA
Organism: Phocaeicola vulgatus ATCC 8482; assembly: GCF_000012825.1. Taxonomy (GTDB): domain Bacteria; phylum Bacteroidota; class Bacteroidia; order Bacteroidales; family Bacteroidaceae; genus Phocaeicola; species Phocaeicola vulgatus. The sequence goes on from NC_009614.1 coordinate 1,268,038, forward strand.
TGCATCTCCCTCTGAAAGGGGACGGATCGCAAAGGGCGCTGCTATGGCAATCCGAATGCGCAGCGCACTGTATTATGGTGATTATGTGAAAGCAAAAGAAATGGCCGAGGCCATCATGAATTTGAAACAGTACGATCTGGAACCGGACTACAGTAATTTGTTCAAAGTTGCCGGTCAGGACTCAAAAGAGATTATTTTGGCTGTTCAATATGTGAATTCCACTTTGGAATTGGGCACAATAGGCCAGATGTATAATAATGGTGACGGTGGCTGGTCCTCCATTGTTCCGACTCAGAACCTGGTGGATACTTATGAAATGGCTGACGGCTTGACCAAAGAGGAATCCGGCTCTTATGACCCAAACCATCCGTTTGCCGGTCGCGATCCACGTATGGCCATGACCATTATATACCCAGGAATGGACTGGAATGGCACTGTAGTCAATACACTGGACAAGACAATCAATGGTAAGGATAATGCAAACTATCCTCCTTCTGCGAACAATGCTTCAAAGACCGCCTTAACCTGGAGAAAATATTTGGATGAACAATATGCTAATGGTATTTGGAACACGAATGCCTGCCCTATTGTAATCCGCTATGCAGAAGTGTTGCTTACTTATGCGGAAGCAGTCAATGAACTTTCTGGTCCGTCTGCAGATGTTTATGACAAACTGGATCTGATTCGTGGACGTGTAGGAATGCCGAAAGTGGATCGTGAGAAGTATGCTTCAAAGGAAACATTACGCCGGCTGATCCGCCGTGAACGTGGGGTGGAATTGGCCGGGGAAGGTGTGCGTCGGGCTGATATTCTGCGCTGGAAAGATGATAATGGAAAGATGGTTGCAGAAACAGTCCTGAATGGTGTTTTGGAAAGGGTTGTCGGAACTGTAAATTATGCCGAGACTGATCCGACGAAACGTGCGGAGATTGACACGAACGCCCCTGCTACTGACAAGAAGATTGAAGACCGTGTATTCAAAGTGCATAATCGATACAATCCAATTCCTCAGGGAGCTATTGATAATAACCCGAATCTTGAGCAAAACCCCGGGTATTAATACAATGACAGTATCGGTCTTTTGTAATTAGAATGGAAATCCAATAAAAAAATGGAAGGTGTGTCGTAATACACGATGCACCTTCTTAATTTTTATTAAGCGCAATACAATTGCAGTGTATTCTCCTATCATTGTATCCGAAATATAACATAAAAAAGAAACTACCATGCCAAATGAAAACAACCTGTTGCCGGAACATGCACAACTTGCAGCAGTTCTGGACAATCCGGACGCAATCCAAAGGATCAAAGAGCCGACAGAAAAAGTACAGATTGCCGCCGTACAGAAAAAGCCGGAACTTGTCCGGCTGTTCACCAACACTACGGAAAAAGTACAGCTTTCCGCCGTAATTGCCTCTCCTGAAAGTGTCCTTCTCATGCAGGCCCCATCCCCCCTGGCCTGCTTCACGGCCGTGGAAAGGATGTTCAAGGCGGACCTGCCGCCCACAACCGGTATTCTGGCCGCAGCCCGGAGGCTGGTATTCCGGATGAAGGGGAACAGGAAACTCGGAGAACCGGATACGGAAGCCGTAAAGGAGTTTTTTGATGAAGTCAAATCCTTTAAACATTGAAAGCCATGCCTACAATCCTGGAACACCTTGCCGCGCTGTTCGACAAGGACATGAGGGCGGTATTGAGCAATCCCCGCGCCATCAGCATGATCGCCAACCCTTCCGCCCGTGTCCAGATGGCCGCGGTCAGAAGGGACAGAAGTGTCATCTGCTTTATTGAGAAACCGACGGAAAAGGTACAGCTGACAGCTGTCAGAAACGCACCGCACAACATCCATTTCATCACTTCGCCAAGTGAGAGGGTACAGCTGACGGTCATAGGCATCAGGCCTTCCTATGTCGGCTTCATCCCAAACCCTACGGAAAAAGTACAGCTGAAAGCCGTCGAGAAGAGACCGGAATGCATCTTCCTGCTGCAGAAGCCCGCAGAAAAGGTACAGCTGACGGCCGTCCTGAAAGATCCCCGGTATCTCTCGGCAATCAGGGAGCCGACAGAAAAAGTACAGCTGGCAGCCGTACAGAAAAATCCGGAATGCATCCGTCATATAGCGGAACCGACGGAGAAGGTGCAGCATATGGCCGTCCAGAGAAGTCCGGATATCTTCCGGCAGATCAGGCAGCCTGAGGAAAGCGTGCGGCTGGCGGCGGTGCAGGCCAAGGGAGAGAACATCAGATACGTGTCCGCCCCGTCCGAGGCTGTACAACTGGCGGCTGTCAGAAACGATCCGATGAATATCCGGTATATAGAAAACCCTACGGAAAAGGTGCAGTCTGTCGTTCTGAACGCAGACCGGGATGCGGCACCGTTTATCAGTTCGCCTACAGAAGAGATCAAAAGACTGGCGATGGAAATGTACGGCCTCAGACTGGAAAATGCCGCCGGCAAGGAGGCGGCAGCGGCCCGGACATCCGAAACCTCCGGAGACTCCGGAAAGAAAGCGGCGGAGGACGTGGCAAAGAAACCTTCGGCAAAGCAGGTCAGAGAGGCGGTGGAAAAACTGGATAGCGAGATCAGGGAAATAAACAGGGAGTACTTCCAGGCCACTTACGAGGCGCAGTACTCGGACAACGCCGCGGAACGGGAAAGCGAGGTCTCGGCTGCCGGGAAAAACAGGGAGAAGAAGCTTGTCAAAGCTTATGAAAAATTCAACTCGGCAGCCGTTCCGGAAAGGAAGGAATGCAATGTGGGGAAGATTGTCAAGGAACTACGCAAGGAAAGGGTGGCCGTGGAAAACATGAAAGCCGGGGAATGGCACTCCCTGATGAAGGGGAAGGCCGTACAGCCGCCCCTTGTTTCCGGCGCATCCGGAGCCGCAGGAAAAGGAAGCGCACTGATGCTTGCCAGAACACCCGCGGGATATGCACTGAAGGCGGCAGGCACCATAAACCAGGCAAGCCGGCAGGCCAATGCGGAAATGTAAGTAACATTTGCATTCTACATATATCACTTGTTTACTTATTTACTTTAAATTTCGGAAATGTAAATAAGTAAACAAGTTTTTTGCTGATAAAACTCTTTATGACTTTATGAACAAGGTATCATATTAAGCCGGCAAACAATGACACATACTTCCGATAAACATGTCACGGACGAAGAACTGGAACTTGTCACACGTGGCAAGGCGGACGGCATATACATGAAAGCTCCGAACGGCAGTCCGACTTCCCTGAATGAGAGGCAGTGGGTCCAAGTGCGCACCAGAGCATTCAAGAACTGGTTTGGAGACTGGGAAAATGTACCGGAGGCAGCTTCAAGGATTGTCGATGAGAATGGCGAGCCTCTGGTTGTCCACCATGGAACACCTTTGCGCAGAGACCAGATTACTCCCGAGAGGGGATGGCAGAGGGACGGGATCACTTATATACCCCAAAAGGCTCCGTTCCACACATTCAAGGGCGGTGAATATTCCGGCCTGATTTTCACCTCCGTCGATGCGGAAAAGGCAAGAGGTATTGCAGAGACGCGTGCAATGAGCATGCCTGATGACAAATATGGCAATGAACAATGGACGGAAGAAGGATACGTGTATGACCTGTATGTAAATTCAAGAAACCCTTTTGACCCGAAAGACGGGCAGGCCGTAAAAAAAATCCTGCAGTCATTGGGCAGCGAGATACCTGTCCTGTCTTTTTATGGAGGAAAAGGAGGTACGGTATCCCCGGAGAAAGCGCTGGAGCTGGCATCAAGCAAAAGAAACTGCTGGATGTTGACGGAAACCCCGGAGTTTTTGTCCAAAATCAGGGAGGCGGGCTATGACGGGCTTGTCGGTTACGACGAGGGAGTGAAATACATAGCCGTGATGTCTCCCGGACAGTTGAAGGACGCTTATGAAAACACGGGCGCGTTTTCCACATCAAATGACAACATCCGCTTCCGTCAGGTCTATCACGGCAGTCCGGCCTCCTTCGGGCATTTCGACCATGCCTTTACCGGAACCGGTGAAGGGGCGCAGGCCTACGGATGGGGGACATACGTGACGGAAGTGAAAGGAATCGCCCGCAAATATGCGGCCATCGGTATAAAGCGGGGAAACCACATCACCTATGACGGGGAGCCTTTATCCCCGGTGCTTGACAACGAATATTATTTTGATGAGGTATGGAGAATATGGAAACGCCAGATCCTTTCTTCCACCGATGTGGACAGTTTGAAACGGAACATTTCTTCCGTGTATATGGACGGGCGTATCGCAAGCGCACACAGCGGACGGAGGAAGGCATTCGAGCGGCAGAAGCAGGAGCTGCTTTCCGACATAGATGCGGGCAGGATACGCATTGAGCCGCCGCGCCACCTCTATACGGTGGAAATTCCGGAAGACAACGGGATGAACTATCTGTACTGGGACAGGCCGGTATCCGCGGAGCAGCAGGGAAAGATATTCCTGCAGCTCCGCAAGGAACGTTTCTTCTTTCCGGAAGCCACGGCGGAGTTCTGGAGCGGCAGGTCGCATGTATGGAACAGCGGGAAAGAGTTCTACGGCTTTTTGGACCATATGTTCATGAATCCGGACCGGGATACCGATTCACAGCGGCTTGCCAGCGGGTTTCTTTCGCGGGCGGGTTTTACCGGGATTGACTATCCGGCGGAGTGTTCAACCGGCGGCCGGGCTGACGGCGCGCGGAACTATGTCATTTTCAGCGAGGCCGACCTGAAGATAACCGCACATGAACGTTTCCGCTTCATCGGAGAGAAAGGGGCCTCCAGACTTGACCGGTCTGAAGGGGCCTCCCTGCGGCTGGAGAACCTCGCCGTCGCCCGCGAAATGGAAAAGTCCGGCAAGGATGCCGGAACAATAAAGGCGGCGACAGGCTGGGAACGCGGGGCTGATAGCAAGTGGCGTTATGAGACGGCGGATTTCGAATACCATCCGGCCGGAGATCTGGGCTATTCACGACTGCTGGAAAAACAGTCCTGGCATGGGGAGCTTGAAAATCTTCTTGACCGGCAGATAGAGGGCGAAACACTCTCTGAAGCGGAGTGGAAACGGTTTGAGGAACTGACGGAGCTGGCAGCCGGACTGAAGGAACAGGACGAGCTGCGTGAACGGATCTATCTTGATGACTATGTGAAAGACGATGAACTGTTCCAGGCCTATCCTGAAATGAAACGGACCCGGCTGGAATTTGTGGACCTGCCGTCGGCCGACTATTGCGGGGGCTACCTCCATCCGGACAACAGAATCGTGATAAACATCTCCCGGACTGATGATGTGAGGTCTGTCCTGGCCCATGAGATACAGCACGCAATACAGACCATGGAGGGCTTTGCGCGGGGAAGCAATCCCGGGGAGTTTAAAAACACGGTGGAGAATGTGATCCTGGACATCGTGCGGGCCACTGACGGAAGGATTCTGGAGGGCGGCGGTTTCGACAATACCCCCAAAGGCATATTTGCCGCACTTGACCGGAAAGTGCCCTACGGGACAATACTGAGACATTATGACTATCCCCTCAGCCTCGTGGCTGAGAAGTACGGATATGAGAACATCTTTGACCTGGTGAATGACATCGGCCGGTTTAAAAGCGGCATACAGGAATACCGTTCCACTGCCGGGGAGGTGGAAGCGCGCAATGTGGAAAGCAGGCTGGATTTTACTTCCGCCCAAAGACGGAACACGCTTGCCGTTTCCACCGAGGATATCGCCCGGGACGGGCAGATATTCCTTTCAAGGGACGTCCGGATGGACGAGCTCGCACGTCATGTGTCTTTTCTGGCCGGGAAACTGCATATTCCGGTGGAAGTGATCCGTCATGCCGACGAGGCAGGCTCTCCCGACATACGCGACCTGCTCTCCTGCGGGAAAGACATCCGGGGCTGGTATGACATCCCCTCGCAACGTATCTGCCTGTATCTTCCACATGCCCGGGGGAAAGCGGACGTCGAGCGTACCCTGCTGCATGAGGGTGTGGCACATTACGGCCTCAGAAAGCTTGCAGGTCCCAAGCATATGGATGCTTTTCTGGATGACATCTTCAACGGATGCGGAGAAAAAGTACGGGATGAGATTCTCCGGATGGCGGCTGCAGACAAGACGGACATACGTGTCGCAACGGAAGAGTATCTGGCCCGGATGGCCGAGGCCGGTACGGACCAATCCTCATGGGACAGGATTGTCACCGCCTTCCGGAATCTCCTCCGAAAGCTGGGCTTCTGCCTGGAAATCGGCACAAGGGAACTGAGGGGCATACTCGCCGCCAGCCGGAAAAATCTCACCGGAATTGCGGAACCGGCCGTAATACAGACGGCAAGAGGAGACCTTGAACTCTCCTGCGGATACGGGCGGGCGGTTCTCAGGCGGCAAGGGGTCGAAACGGATGCGACCTCCCTTCTGGAACGGATGAGAAAAGCGGGGATCAGCCCCGCCTCTCTCGGGCAGGAGGACTGGAAAGCCGTCTTTAACGGCGGCATCATCCTTCCCGACGGCAGGAAGCTCATGGCCGTAAGGGAACCGGCCGGATACGGGATGAGGATATCCGGTGTGTCACCGGGGAGTGCAAGAGAGTCGGGAATGGAAATGTAAAACAGGATACGGAAAAATAAGATATGGACGAGTGCGGTGAAAAAAACACTATAAGCCTTTCATGGGGAAGGCGGGAAATCCGGATTTCCGGAGAAGGGGCCACCCTGTATGTGAACGGTGTCCCCCATGACATGACCATGATGCTGGAGACTATCCGTGGAGCCGGCGCGAGGCCGGAAAGGATATCCCCGGCCAGATGGATCTCCCTGTTGAGGGGACGGCCTACCGTGCTGCCGGGATGTGAAAGCCCCCTGGTCATGGTACGGGTCCCTTCCGGATATACGGTCAGGTGTCTGTTTCCGGCCGGGGAAAAGGGACACTCCTTCCAGGCGGAAATGCAGTAATTGGACCGGATTACTTATAAAGTATGATATTAATAAAGTAAATAGCTGTAAAAACTAAAAAAGTACAATGGAACATTACATTTTCTATTGCAAGCTGTCGCTTCTGGCAGTGCTGTCACTGATAACGGCCTGCTGCATGCTGAGCCGGAGATGGTATGTCAACCTGGTCGCATTTCTTGCATGCCTCTCGGGCGAGACCTTTCTGGCCCACCTGTTCTTCCCCGGATACATGCTGTGTCCGGCGGCCGCCTCGTTCATAATCCTCTTCCTTTCCCGGATATGGGACCTGTCCAGAACCCCGGCAAAGGGGAACGGGGCTGATCCCATCCGGCTGCCGGTCAGGTCAGGAATCCGGGAGTCCCGGCTCGAATTCTATTACCATTACTCCAACTTCCTGGTTTACGGAGGGGCCGGTTCCGGAAAGACGAAAAGTATCGGAAAATGGCTTCTGAGCGAATACATGCGGCTGGGATTCGCCGGATTCATCTATGACTTCAAGGATACGGACTATACCCGTACCGCCTACAACCTCATTAAAAGGCACAGGTATCCGCACAAGTTCTACTATGTCAGTTTCGACAGGCCTGAACGGTCGTACCGGTTCAACCCGCTCAAGGTGGTGAGGGACCGCACGGAACTGATCCAGCTGATGGAGGACGTGCTGCTCGCGCTGCTTCCCAAGAAGGAACAGCAGAACGAATGGGTCGCCGGAGGTCTGGGCATCCTCCGCGGCGTGGCGTTCCGGTTCTGGGACGAGTTCCCCGAGCATTGCACGCTGCCGCATATACTGGCCTTCATCATGACCGCCTCGGCAAGGCAGCTCTCCCTGTTCCTGCAGCAGAACCTCGTGTCGGAAATGCTGGCCGGCGCCTATCTGAAGGCGGAAGGTTCCGAGAAGACCCAGGCATCCTATCTCTCCACGCTGTGTAACAATCTGGCCACCGTTTCACAGAACGAGGAGATCGCCTATGTCCTTTCAGGGGACGATTTCGATTTCAACCTGATCGATCCGGAAAATCCGAAACTTTTTGCCATCAGCAACAACTTCTCCAAGAACTCGGTCTATGCTCCGGTCATCGGCATGCTCATGACCATATCTTCCCGGCAGTTCACCATGCGGAACAAGGTTCCTTTCGTCTATTTCCTGGACGAGATGACGACAGTCAATATCAAAAACTTTGAGACGCTGCCTTCCGTCCTGCGTGAGTATCTTTGCGCCTTTGTTCTTTTAACACAGTCCGGTTCCAAGGTGGAGAACCAGTATGGCAGGCTCGACCGTTCATCCGTGGAAGCCAACTTCGGGAACCAGTTTTTCGGACGGACCAAAGACGTGGAGTCATTGAAATATTATCCCATGATGTTCGGAAAGGAGGAAAAGGAACGGAGATCCCGCAGCGCGGGAAAAAGCGGGGGAAGCACGAACAGGAGCGTGACCGTATCGTCCCAGAAAGAGGACATCTATCAGGGAAAGGATTTTGCGGATCTGGAACCCGGGGAGTTCATCGGTTCCGCCACGCGTGCCAACGTCAGCTACTTCAAGGTAAAGCTGGAGATGTATGACGACAGGAACGAGGAGCCCCTGCCCGATGTTCGGGTCCTTGAGCCGGGAGAGCTGGGCAGGAACTTCGCAAGGATTCTTGAGGAGGTACGGGAGCTGTTCCCGTGTGAGTGAACGGACCGGCCCTCATCTTTCCCTTCCGGTCAGAAGATCGGTCCCCAGCCTTTTCAGTTCCTGGATGATGGCCTTCCTGGGATTCACCACGAACCGGTACAGACGGCAGACATTCATGTACAGCCGCCTTTCCTCCCTGAACTCCCCGTGCAGGATCTCACGCTTGATTCTCGATACAGTCTCGTTCCGCAACTCGTTCCTTACCTTCCATTCCCCGGAATATTCCTTCAGGCCCTCATCCTTGGACCGGCAGTAAGGGAAGTAGCCATACAGCCGGTTGAACCTGGAGGCGCACCGGGCGGACCACTGGGAACGGTCAAAGCCGACCACCACATCCCTGCCGTCGAGAACCTGCCGGTTTCCCCTGCTCTTGGACAGCGGGGAAAGGGACACGGTCTGGGATCTGTCCATGCGGGAGACGATAATATGCACATGCAGCTGCAGTCCCGGCTTCCTTTCACCGGCTTTTGCCTTGCCGGCTTTCACCTCGGGATCATCGCCTTTATAGTGGCGTTCTGTTTCCACACGCCCATACCATACCAGATCGTCACCGGACCTGATCTTCTCCCGGTAAAAATTACGGGCATATTCATCCATGCACTCACGGGTGAGCCGTTTCATTTCAGCCAGGACTTCTTTCTGCTGCTCCGGGGAGAGCTCCGGGAATTCACCGGTCTTTTCCCCGGTCACTTTTTCAATGAGGTGCTGCTGCTCCTCACCGCTGGGATTGATGGTGAGCATATAGAACTTGTCGTCGTTCCGTTTCAGTGTCCTGTGGTTGTTGTCCATATGATGCATGACGGTCAGAGGGGTCACATAGTCCTCTTTCTGTGAAAAAAAATTATCATAATAAGGACGTTCCTCCTTCAGCTCCTTGCTGAGATATTCCACCAGCTGCACGCATTTTCCCTTGTTGTCCGACACGCCCGGAGTATTTACAGGCCGGTGGACTTTACAGTACATATTCCTCGTTGATCTTCTTGATGAGCAGCTGCAGGGTGCTGACGGGAACCTTGACATCATCATTGAATTTCACCTTCGGGAACTTGTCCGGATTGAGCTGGAATTTTATCAGTTCTGCCAGCCTGCGGAGCTTCTCCCGTTCTTTTTCCACATCCGCCGGGGAGCCCTCCCCGTACTCCGCCAGCTGTTGCTGGAGCTTCCTGTTCCTTTCCTGCAGATCATGCATCTCATTCATCAGCCTTGCATAGTCCGGGGATTCATGGAGGCCGCCTCCCATGCCGACCAGTTTATCAAGAATGGGCTTGAAGATGTCACGTTCCTGGGACTTTATGATCTTAATAAGATCCTCAATTCTTTTCTCCACCAAGGCTGTCGGATTTTTGGATGCGTAACGGGGGTTGAATCCCGTTATTTCAAAAAAAGTAATCATTCTGTCCACACAGACACTGACCGTATCGCTTCCCTTAAAGGTGTCCAGACGGGCTTTTACCGTGGGAGTAAGCCTGACCGACTTTATTGAATGTTCTTTCATGTTGTATGCGTTTTAGTTATACATGTAAATAGCTGTCACAAAGCTACTTGTTTTTGTTTTCTCCTGCAAGCGCCACCTGTCGCAGAGAGGTAAAAGTTTTATAACTTGCTGAAAATTAGTAAAATATCGGACACGCATACGGAGATGCCCACAACTTAACCCACTGCGAACCAGAGAGAAAGGAGAAAAGGTGCATACAAATGTATGCGCGACCTGTAACATTGCATATAATTAAACTATTGTATATCAACGCTATGCGTCGATTCATGTTCACGTGTGCGGGAACACCTCTTGCTCTTCCTTATTAGGAATTCACTAAGGGGATGAACCCCTTAGCCCCCCGGTAAGGAAGGGCAGCGTGGCATGTCCGGAACAAGGCGTTTTTAGGGGAGGTCCATCCCATGAAAAGAAATGACATGCAGAAAAGGGGAAAACGTATGGAGGAAATGACGGGCATGTGGAAAAATCCCCATGAAAGAAGGAAAAACGGCTCACAGAAATACCGGATACAACTTTTAGCAGAAGCAAAACAAAGCTAACACGCTGATAAATAGCATGATAAAACTTGGATATTCGAAGAAAAATCATTACCTTTGATATGTGATAATAAAGGAGATAACATCTTATGAATGAACAAATTAGAACCATTTTAGCCGAGGACGGTACAAAGACCTCGAAAATCCGAAAACTTCTGCTGCTCGGACTCACCCACCGTGAAATTGCCGATCTTGTAACCCGTGGAAACCGTGGGTTTGTATGGAATGTCTACAAGAGAATGAGGGACGAGGGGCTGATCGTATCCGCAGGGACTCCCACCGCCACCACCACACCCGAACTTGATTATTCTTTCAGAAGGAAATTCGGTGTCGAGATAGAAGCCTATAACTGCACATGCCAGCGGCTCGTACGCGAGCTGACGGAAGCGGGAATCGAGGTGGCTTCGGAAAGATACAACCATGACCTCCGTCCGCACTGGAAACTGGTAACGGACAGCAGTCTGAACGGGAATGACACATTCGAACTCGTAAGCCCCATACTGGAGGGAGAGGACGGACTGGAGAAGCTGGAGAGGGTCTGCTGGGTGCTGGACTCCTGTAATGTCAAGATTAATGGAAGCTGCGGATTGCATGTGCACATGAATGCGGAGGACTTCAACATCACTACATGGCGGAACCTGCTGCTTTCCTACAAGCATGCCGAAGCGGAAATAGACAAGTTCATGCCAGCCTCGCGCAGGGGCGGCAGCAACACTTACTGTGGCTCCCTCATCCAGTTTCCCGATGAGCGGATACGCTCGGCACGAAACATCAGGGAACTTCAGGGGCTGTTCCCCAGCAGGTATATGAAAGTGAACCTTCAAGCCTATTCACGCCACAGGACGGTAGAGTTCCGCCAGCATTCGGGAACCATCAGTTTTACAAAAATAGAAAATTGGGTGTGTTTTCTCGACAGAATGATTACCTTTGCATCCGTGGGTTCTCTGCCTGCAGGAATCAGACTGGAAGATTTTCCTTTCCTGGGAGAGAAACAAAAGTTGTATTATAAATTAAGAACAAAAAAATTAGCCGTATGAATAATATGAACAAGAAGACATATATGTTGCCTGGTGACGAGCGTATCGTTGCCGGCAACGCCGAAGAGTTTGTGCATGAACTCCGTGTGGGCAGCTGGATGGATTCCGACTGTACCGACGAGCAGTATATGCACAATTTTGCCGAACGTTATGTGGTGCAGGCCGGGGTGAGGATTGCCACCGATACTCCGGAGAAATTCCTATCCGATCTCATACGGACAGGATATGCAAAAGAAATATAACGGACGGCTCTCCTTTATTATTACCGTGTCCCCATTTTCCTTTCAAGGGAAAGTGGGGATTTTTTATAGAAACAAGTAACTTACATATAAAACTTCAGGCAATGATTTACTTTTTCTATTATTATACATATATACTTTTTAAGTAAATTGCAGAATACCGTTCACCTCCCTGCCAAACGTTTTCCCCCGTACATTTCTCAAGGAGGGCGGCATTGTCTTTGGTAAAAAAGGTACGACAGTTCCGGGAATGGCAGTCTGAAGAATAGTACCCGTCCCCGCTACAGTTCACACCCGATAAAAAATAACCTTGTTCTCACTTTTATCCGGAATGAATGTTTTTTCAAGTACGGCCGTTCCGTATATCCCGCCCAATGCGGGGAATTCTTATCCATGCATGTAATTTGTAACTTTACCAGCAGGAAAATGGAAAATGTGAATACAGCACTTTTCCGGGGATGCCTATCTTTGCCGGCTCAAAAAGACAGACATCATTATGATAACAACGAGCCGATTTTTTAAAGAGAAACAGTATATGTGGTACAAGGTTAGAGAGCTTCAGTCAAAAGGATTAAACAAGACACAGATCGGGAAGCACCTGGGAGTGGACAGAAGCACCGTGCGGAGATATCTGCAGATGTCCCGGGAAGATTTTGTAAGGCGGCGGAATTCGCATCGCAAATACACGCTGAAACTGGCAGGATACGAGGAGTATGTGCGGGGGACTCTGGAGGAATATCCGTATATATCGGCCGCAAGGATACATGACTGGCTTAAGGAATGCTATCCGGATTTCCCGGAAGTGTGCGACAAGACCGTATTCAATTTTGTAGAAAAGGTGCGCTGCAAATATGGCATCGGAAAGAAGTCGGAGGCCAGGATACGCAGGGACTATGAGAAACTGCCGGACACCCCCTACGGGGAGTATGCGCAGGCGGATTTCGGGGAGAAATGGATGTCAGCGGGAAACGGCAGAAGCACGAAAGTCTATTTTTTTGCGATCGTCCTGGCACGTTCACGTTACAAGTTCACCTTTTTCGCCCGCCGCCCTTTCGACACGGAACTCGCCATCTATGCACATGAGTGTGCTTTTGAGTATTTCGGAGGGAAACCGGAAAAGATCCTTTATGACCAGGACAGGGTGCTGATCTCCCGGGAGAACCTGGGGGACCTGATGCTGACAAGGAAGTTCCAGACGTTTGTCAGGGAGCAGCATTTCCAGCCGGTGTTCTGCCATAAGGCCGATCCCGAGTCAAAAGGCAAGGTCGAGAACGTAGTGAAATATGTGAAGGAGAACTTCCTGGTGGCACGTGTGTTCCGTGATATTGACAGTCTGAACAGGGAGGCCCTCGAATGGCTTGAAAGGACGGGGAACGGGAAGGTGCACGGGACCACCCGTCTTGTTCCCCGGGAAGATTTTGCCGTGGAGAAAGGCTTTCTCATGCCCTATCATGGGACGCCACAACCACCGCAGGAGGAGATGAGGGAATACCATGTACGCAAGGACAATACAGTGCAGTACAGGGGGAATTATTACAGCCTGCCATGCGGAACTTACCGGAGCGGGCAGACAACCGTCTGGCTGCAGGAAACGGAAGGGAATGTGGAGCTGTACAACAAGGATACGGGGAAACTCATCTGCCGGCATGCGCTCTGTACCAGAAAGGGAAGGACCGTTTATGACGACTCCCACAGAAAACCGAGAAACGCCGGAGTGAAGATAGCCGAACGCATCCTTGTCCATGTGTCGGGCAACAGGGAGGTGGCCATGTGGATGGATAATCTGAAAAGGAGGAAGGAACGTTATTACAGGGATAATCTGGAGGTGATCCTGCGCATAATTCCCGGATATGACAAGAATACACTGATAGAGGCCATACGGATATGTCTGGACAAAGGCATCTATAACGGGGATTCGGTTAAAAGCCTGTGTGAATATGTGTGCAGGGGAAAGGAAAATGGAACAGAAATATACGGACTGGAGGATCGCCTGCCCCGACAAGGCGGATTGATACAGTCTTATAACGAAATACTCAGGGATTATGACAAGACATAAGAAGGAACTCATGGAATGTGCACGTATGCTCAAGCTGGGCAATCTGACCGAACATCTGGAGGAACTGCTGCATCAGGCCCAGGAAAAGCAGCTGACCTATCCGGAGTTTCTACTCGCCTGCCTCAGGGAGGAGGTCCGGACCAGGGAGAACCGGAAATATTTGTGCCGTTTGAAAGCGGCCGGGCTTCCTGCAAGGCATGACCTGGACCGTTACGACTTTACCCGGACGGAAGGAATCGACTCCAGAAAGCTGCGCGAACTGCGCGAGCTGGTATGGGTGGGACAGGCATACAACCTGCTTCTGGCAGGCGGTTCCGGAACAGGAAAGACCTATATTGCCGCCGGACTTGTCCATGAGGCGGTGAAAGCCGGATACAGGGCATATATGGTTACGCTGGAGGACCTTCTGACCTGTCTGAAGACAAGGGATGTTTCCAGGCATGCGATGAAAACCTACAAACGGATCATGAAGGCACAGCTGCTGGCCATTGACAATGCCACACTCTTTCCCTTGAAAAGAGAAGATATCATGTTGCTGTTCAAACTGGTGAATGAGTTTCAGGAAAAGACATCGCTTATCGTTACAGCCAACTACTCCCTTACAGAGTGGCTGGCAATACCGGGAGAGGAAGCTGTCGCAGCGGCATTGCTTGACAGACTGCTCTACTGTTGTGAGATTATACAACTGTCAAGAAGCAGCTATCGGATGGAAAACAGGAAAACAATTTTTAGCAATCGGAGTGAAGATACGGACACTTTAAAAGAGTTAACAACTGTAAAGTAATATCCTGCTAAAAGTGGGATATATTAAATTACATAAAAATGAGGTGTGTAAATTTGCAAGGTACAGTCTATCAACTACTAATGCGCAAAGTTATTTCCGCCAGTGTGGTATCCAACTACTTACCAAACAAAACGGATTGAGCAACAATACATTGACTGGAATTTATCAGGATAAAGCCGGCTTTTTATGGTTAGGAACCGATGTTGGACTAAGTCGCTATGACGGAATACATTTTCATAATTACAATCTGATTGATAAAGAGCCACGTGCCTTAACTCATTTATATGAAACATCAAACAATCTGCTATGGTCTCATATCGCCAATTTAAACCAAATAGCCTGTTTTGACAAGATGCGTGGAATCTATATGCCACTTATCTCACCTACTCCTGAGGTATTGCAAGATATACAGGATATATGTGTACTGCAAGACAAATTATATGCCTTGACCTCCAATGCCATAGTAGAGTTAAATATGGAGAAAAATGCAGATGAAATAAGACTGACTGCCCAACCGCTTATAGATATAAAAACAAAAGTCCTAGGACTTTATAATAACGAAGATATTTTATGCGCACTGACAGCAGAGAATCAAATCTTGCTTTATAACGTTTCCGATAAAAGTAGCGAGCATATAAATGGAACCGATCTAGGTATTGTGAAAGCCGACAACATTGAAAAAATACATATATATAATGATAATGTGTGGATTTGTGACCAAACCGAAGGAATCATCTGTTATAATACAAACACTAAAACATCACGCACACTGAATGATAACAGCCAGTCATCCTTCATTCAAAAAGATATACGCGATATTATCCAAATAGATAAGACCACATTCATTATAGCCACATGGAGTTCACTGTCAGCCATAAGATTTGAAACGGACAACTACCTCCAGTCGCCATTCCACATTGTAGATCTGACCCAACATGATTCTTACTATGCCCCCATCCTCAAAAACAGAATTACCGACATTCATTTTGACAAGTCCAACAATGTGCTTTGGGTAGGAACTTTCGGCAGAGGATTGCTGAAACTGAATCTCAAAGGAAACGATATCAACCGTATCCCGTTGAACGATGAAATAAGATATGTGAATAGTATAGCACAAGATGCCGACGGATACATCTGGCTGGTCACCGAAAAAGATGGCATATATAAAAGTACAGAAAATAAGATCTCTCCTAATCTGCACTTTTCCTTATGGGAGAAAAGTCACAAGAATAATCATTATTGCCTGCACAAAGATCGCAATGGAGGATTATGGTTCGGCGATGACAAAGGAAACATCCTTTGGGTAAATCCTACTACCGGTGAAACGGTGATTCACCAACTAAACCCCGAAACAGCAGACTCTGCTGTAACTGCTTCTATCTTGAAACTATATCTAAACTCACAAAACCATTTATGGATTGCCACCGAAAAAGGAATAATGGTCTATAACCATCAGACACACGAATGCATAGCAGCACAACCTTATACGAAAGAATTCAAAAAAATAACCGCTATATGTGAAGATGGAGATGGAACCATGTGGCTAGGTACTGAAAAAGGAATACACCGTGCCAGCCGTAAAGGAAAACAAATAAAATTCACCGGTGGTTATGAAAAGGCAAGAAACCTGACACCCGGAAAAGTATTGGCACTTTATCTGAACAACTATAACCAATTGCTTATCTCATACACTGATAAAATTATCCAAATAGACGGAAAAGAGAAAACCATATCCTCTATCATGATCTTACAAAAAGACTTGCCTAACGGACACATAAGCTGTATGATAGATGATAAGAACGGAAATACCTGGCTGGGAAGCAATGCTGGTTTTATCACATTGAATAACAAGAACAATGCATCATATACCTACGCATTACCGGAAAGTTATTACGATGTATGTCGGCTGAATGACGGGAAATTGCTATGGGCGAACTCTACAGGATTACTCTATTTTGAACCGCGCACTTTAAAAGAAAGTTCAAGTAACTGCCAATTCCATATCTCCGATATAGATATTAATTACAATAAAGTAGAAATAGGAGAAAAAATAAACGGACAAGTCATTCTGGACAAACCTGCGTACCTGATAGAACATTTATCTTTAGACTACAATAACAACAACCTGATTCTCTATTTAAGTGATCTGAAATACGGAACCTCGCCCAACACAGTGAAATATCGCCTGTTACCCACAGAAGAAAAATGGAATACGAATTATGACGATCATATAAAACTCAGCAATATCCCTCCTGGGAAATATGTACTGGAAATACGCTCGTCTTATCCGTTGGAAGAAAATAAACAAATAACCCGGTTATCTATCAATGTAAATAGATATTGGGCTGCAACCGGATGGGCCATCGCCGCATACATCCTGGCTATTATCATTATTTCTTTGCTTACATGGATGTATTTTAACCGGAAATTACAGAAACGGCAAGTTTACAAGGCCAAAGAAGTGAAACTGAAAGAAAAGCTGGAAGAAGAAACGGAAATAAGAAAAGAAGAAGAGAAAAACCATCAATTGCGTGACCAAATCAGATATATGCTGGCACAGGAATTACGCACCCCGTTATCACTCATCACCGCTCCGTTAAAAGAAATGATTACTAATACGGCCTTCCCGGAATCATTCCTGCAAAAAGCAAAAATGGCCTATCGGAATTCAATCAGCCTGCAAGACATTTGTAACCAGCTATTGAATATTCATCAGCAAGAAAGTTACAGTCCTAAATTGAATGTGGCCCCTTATCCTGCCAGCGTGATAGCCGACACTGTAGTCCGTGCATCTCACGAACTACTGAACGTCAGTCCCATTAACCTGCATTATGACAAAGACAACAAAATAAATACGGAAATATGGATTGACCGGAAAAAGATAATCTTTATTCTAAGCAATATATTATCCAATGCCTACCGGCATATCTCGTATTCCGGTTCCATCCACTTTACTGTAAACACCAGTACTATCAACGGAAAAGATTTCTGCCTTTTTACTATAGAGGATGACGGGAAAGAAATGATAGAAGAGTCCTCTGTCATCTTCCTTGGATCGGACAATTACAATCCTCCAAGCAACCGGCTACATCCCGAATTAGGCATTGAAATTATGAAAACGACAATACTAGCCCACCACGGCGATATCCAAATCACTCAAGAAAAAAACAAAGGAACCCGAGTTGTTCTTTATATCCCTCTAGGTAAACAACATTTGAACAATGATGAAAACGTATGTTTCATCGAACCCGAAACAATAATGGAAGATTCAGATAAAGCAATGATTACTGCAGAGGATAAAAGACAACAGGAAATAGCAAACAGTATAACCGCCAAACCTATTGACAACCCCGAAACCAAATACAAACTACTGGTTGTTGAGGACCATGCAGATATCCGCCTCTATCTGAGAGTATTATTTTCTGCCACCTATAATATTATTATGGCGGAAAATGGGGAAGAAGGAGTAAGAATGGCACGTAAAGAAATACCGGATCTTGTAATAACGGATGTCATGATGCCTGTCATGAACGGTTTTGAATGTTGCCGTATCCTGAAAGAAGATCTAAAAACTTGCCATATCCCTATTATTCTGCTGACAGCTTTGACAGATGATGAAAATATAGTGAAAGGAATAGAATTAGGAGCTGATGACTATATTCTGAAGCCGTTCAATCCGGAGATTCTCCGCACTAAAGTAAAACGTTTAATAAAAAGCCGGACTGAACTGAAACGGATTTATACCAAACTACTAATGCCTTCCATCACCGTCAACGGCTCGCAAGAAGAGAATACGGAAACAATCATCATAGAAGACCCGTTCATCACACAAATTCTGAATATTGTAAATGAGAACCTGCAAAACCCGGAATTCAATGTGAAAAAACTGGCCGAAATGCTGAACATGAGTCAACCTACCCTTTACAGAAAAGTAAAACAACTCACTAATTTCACTATCATAGAATTAGTAAGAGGAGTCCGGTTAAAACGTTCTGCCGAATTACTGAGAAGCCGCAAATACAATGTTCAGGAGGTAGCCGAAATGGTTGGTTATAATGACATCCCCACCTTCAGAAAGCATTTTGTCGATTTCTATGGCACCACTCCCTCTACATTTAATAGTAAAGAAGATACGGAAGATAAAAAATAATCGTTAACAGCCAAATATTTTTTGAATTAAAAATCGTACCTTTGCAGCCAAATATATAGGTATAGTATGCAAGACATTAGAAACATTGCGATCATCGCCCACGTAGACCACGGAAAAACGACTTTGGTGGACAAGATGATGCTGGCGGGACATTTGTTCCGCAACGACCAGACAAATGGTGAACTGGTATTGGATAATAATGACTTGGAACGCGAAAGAGGGATAACTATCCTTTCAAAGAACGTTTCAATTAACTACAAAGGAACAAAAATCAATATTATTGATACTCCGGGACACGCCGACTTCGGTGGCGAAGTAGAACGTGTACTCAATATGGCTGATGGATGTATCTTATTGGTAGACGCATTCGAAGGCCCGATGCCGCAGACACGCTTCGTATTGCAAAAGGCATTACAGATCGGTTTGAAACCTGTAGTTGTAGTGAACAAGGTGGATAAACCCAACTGCCGTCCGGAAGAAGTATACGAAATGGTATTCGACTTGATGTTCAGCCTGAATGCTACAGAAGATCAGTTGGATTTCCCCGTTATCTATGGTTCTGCCAAAAATAATTGGATGAGTACTGATTGGAAGACCCCGACAGAAAACCTGGTTCCGTTGTTGGACGCTATTATTGAGCATATTCCGGCACCGAAGCAGTTGGAGGGAACTCCTCAAATGTTAATCACCTCTTTAGACTATTCAGCATATACAGGTCGTATTGCTGTAGGACGTGTACATCGTGGTACGCTGAAAGAAGGTATGAATATTACACTAGCAAAGCGTGATGGTAGTCTGATAAAGTCTAAAATCAAAGAGCTACATACTTTTGAAGGCTTAGGACGTAAAAAGACAAATGCCGTTTCATCGGGAGACATCTGTGCTGTAGTAGGTGTAGAAGGCTTCGAAATTGGTGATACTATCTGCGATTTCGAAAATCCGGAACCATTGCCCCCCATCGCCATTGACGAACCGACCATGAGTATGTTATTCACTATCAACGATTCTCCTTTCTTCGGCAAAGAAGGTAAGTTTGTGACTTCACGCCACATCCAAGACCGCTTGACCAAAGAATTGGATAAGAACCTGGCATTGCGTGTACGCAAAAGCGAACTGGAGGACGGTAAATGGATTGTTTCAGGACGTGGTGTGCTTCATCTTTCTGTCCTGATTGAAACCATGCGCCGCGAAGGATACGAATTACAAGTGGGCCAGCCTCAGGTTATCTTCAAAGAAATAGACGGAGTAAAATGCGAACCTATCGAAGAATTAACGATCAGCGTACCCGAAGAATATTCCAGTAAAATGATCGATATGGTAACCCGCCGTAAAGGTGATTTAGTTTCTATGGAAACACAGGGTGACCGTGTAAACATTGAGTTTGATATGCCTTCGCGCGGTATTATCGGTCTTCGTACCAATGTACTGACAGCATCGGCCGGAGAAGCGATCATGGCTCACCGTTTTAAATGCTACCAACCATACAAGGGCGAGATAGAACGTCGCAGCAACGGTTCTATGATTGCTATGGAAAGCGGAACAGCTTTTGCATACGCTATTGACAAATTACAGGATCGTGGCAAATTTTTCATTTATCCGCAAGACGAAGTATATGCCGGCCAAGTAGTAGGTGAACATGTTCATGAAAACGACTTGGTTATCAATGTAACTAAATCGAAGAAGCTTACCAATATGCGCGCATCAGGTTCTGATGACAAGGCACGCATCATTCCTCCGGTAGTATTTTCGTTGGAAGAAGCATTGGAATACATTAAGGAAGATGAATATGTAGAAGTTACTCCAAAGAGTATGCGTATGCGTAAAGTGATTCTTGACGAAACAGAACGTAAGAGAGCTAACAAAAGCTAATCAATCTACCTTTAATATAAAAAATCCCGGAGACCATATTATCTTCGGGATTTTTTATATTTAATCTACAAACTTTACTTTACTAACTTCTCTAGGTTTAGCAGCCGGCATTTCATCGGGATAACCGAAAGCAATCGCATAAAGCAACTCATACCCTTCACTGAATCCCAACTGTTTCATATATTCGGCAGCTGCAGGTGATTTCATGAAACGCACAGGCCCTCCCAAACAGCAGGAACCTATTCCCATTGACCAAGCAGACAAAATCATATTCTCACCCAACAGACCACAATCTATCTGTGACATATCATATGCAGGATCGTTAGCAATAAACACTACTGTAGGAGCATTATTGAACATATTCTGAAATCCCGGACGTTCTGCCGCTTTGGGATTTTCTTTTTTGAAAATTTCAGTCAAACCATTGATAAATTCCGGATTATCTACTACACGAACCTCCCATGACTGTTTATTCATTCCATTAGGTGCATTGATTCCACATTCCACTATAGTCTGCATTTTTTCACGTTCCACAGCCTTGGGCTTATACTTCCGTATACTACGGCGGCTCATAATAGTTTCTATTACAGGGTCTACCTGACTCACGGAAACACTATCCGTAACAACTTCCTTCTGTTGAGAACCTTGCGATGTACAGCTGCATAATACGAACATACCTGCACCAACTAACATTAATCTAAATAATTTCATTTGCTATCATATTTGGTTTGCAACAAATCTAGGCATTTTCAAGCATAAAAAAAAGTGGTTCCCGATAGGAACCACTTTTTATATGTTAAATCTGTAAAATTCAGATTACAATTTCGGACCGGCAGCAACCAATTTCTTACCTGCTTCGTTACCAGTGAACTTAGCGAAGTTCTTGATGAAACGACCAGCCAAGTCTTTTGCTTTTTCATCCCACTGAGCAGCGTCAGCGTAAGTGTCACGAGGATCAAGGATCTTCGGATCAACACCCGGCAATTCTGTAGGAACAACGAAATCGAAGTAAGGAATAACCTTAGTAGGAGCCTTATCAATAGAGCCATCCAAAATAGCATCGATGATACCACGAGTATCGCGGATAGAGATACGTTTACCAGTACCGTTCCAACCAGTGTTAACCAAATATGCTTTAGCACCAGTCTTTTCCATCTTCTTAACCAATTCTTCAGCATACTTAGTAGGATGCAATGACAAGAAAGCAGCACCGAAGCAAGCAGAGAATGTCGGAGTCGGTTCAGTAATACCACGTTCTGTACCAGCCAATTTAGCTGTAAATCCAGACAAGAAGTAATACTGAGCTTGTTCAGGGTTCAAGATAGATACCGGAGGCAATACACCGAATGCATCAGCTGACAAGAAAATAACTTGTTGAGCGTGAGGACCTTTAGAGATAGGTTTAACGATGTTTTCGATATGATAGATAGGATAAGAAACACGAGTGTTTTCTGTTACGCTCTTATCAGCGAAATCAATCTTACCGTTAGCATCAACTGTTACGTTTTCCAGCAAAGCGTCACGTTTGATAGCAGCGTAGATATCGGGTTCACTTTCCTTATCCAAGTTGATAACTTTAGCATAGCAACCACCTTCGTAGTTGAATACACCTTCGTCATCCCATCCGTGTTCGTCGTCACCGATCAACTTACGTTTCGGGTCAGTAGACAAAGTAGTCTTACCTGTACCAGACAAACCGAAGAAGATAGCCGAACTAGTTCCTTCCATATTTGTATTAGCAGAGCAGTGCATGGAAGCGATACCACGAAGCGGGTTCATGTAGTTCATGATAGAGAACATACCTTTCTTCATTTCACCACCGTACCAAGTGTTCAGGATAACTTGTTCTTTAGTCTTCAAGTTGAAAACAGTAGCTGTTTCAGAGTTCAAGCCCAGTTCTTTATAGTTATCAACTTTTGCTTTAGATGCATTGAAACATACAAAATCAGGTTCTCCGTAAGCTTCCAGTTCTTCAGCAGTCGGGCGGATGAACATGTTAGTTACGAAATGAGCCTGCCAAGCTACTTCCATGATGAAACGTACTTTCATACGAGTTGCAGCATTAGCACCGCAGAATGTATCAACAACGAACAAACGCTTGCCGCTCAATTGTTTTACAGCTTTAGACTTCAAGTCAGCCCAAGCTTCTTCAGTACAAGGTTTGTTATCGTTTTTATATTCGTCAGAAGTCCACCATACTGAATTTTCAGAAGCTTCATTCTTAACGAAGAATTTATCTTTAGGAGAACGACCTGTGTAAACACCAGTCATTACGTTTACAGCACCCAGTTCAGTAACCTGTCCTTTTTCGAAACCTTCCAATCCCGGTTTAGTTTCTTCAGCGAAAAGCACATCATAAGAAGGATTGTGGAGAACTTCCTTCACGTCGGTAATACCGTACTTGCTTAAATCTAAATTTGCCATTTTTTAATGATTTAATTTGGTTATTGTATAATGTTATTTTTACTCTTTATTTTCTGAAAGAAGATGTTTTTCAACACCCCCTTGTCTAAGGCGCTACAAAATTAGTGCTTTATTTTAAAAAAAAGAAGTTATTAGAGAAAAATTTCCGTAATAATCAAATATTTATATTTGTGTAACAAAAATGCAATTCGTACTTTACAAATCTAGAAATTATTTGTTTCTTTGCAGGTCAAAGTCAACAATATAACAAAAGCATAGATATGAAAATCATCAATCTCAGTGAAGGCAATTCTCTCCTAAACCAATATGTAGCGGAATTGCGCGATGTACATATTCAAAATGATCGTATGCGTTTCCGCAGAAATATTGAAAGAATAGGAGAAATCATGGCATACGAGATGAGTAAAGCACTAACCTATTCCGTAAAGCAAGTACAGACACCCTTGGGAACTGCCACGGCCAGCACACACGATGACAAAATAGTGATCGCAACGGTATTCCGTGCCGGACTGCCGCTGCACACCGGTTTTCTGAACATGTTCGACCATGCCGACAACGCTTTCGTTTCCGCATTCCGTTTTTACAAAGATGATGAACACCGTATTGTAGATGTACACATTGAATACATCGCCGCTCCTTCATTGAATGACAGAACCTTGCTTCTCGTTGATCCCATGCTTGCCACCGGTGAAAGCATGGAACTTGCCTGGAAAGCGTTCCTTACCAAAGGCAAACCAGCTAAATTGCAGATGGCCTGTGTCATTGCCAGCCAACAAGGGGTAGCGCATATGGCAGAACTTTTTCCCGGCGATGATGTCACATTATGGTGTGCCGCCATAGACCCTGTCTTGGACGAGCACAAATACATTGTTCCGGGGTTAGGGGATGCCGGTGATTTATCATTCGGCGAGAAACTCTAAAGCTCAAACTATAAGGACAGTTTCAGGTGTGTTCTCTTACACACTAAAATTCTAAATTAAATGGTTAGTAACCGGCAATTATTCACTGCCTATTACTAACCATTTAATTTTTAGAACAACTCTGTAGATCCGGTTCCTACAGGGAAAATGAAAATATTATTTCACTTCCCAAATATCATTTGTCATCAGTAATTCCTGGAAATTATGATATTTTTTCTTTGCGGCCACTTCTTCAATCTGTGCATTAACGGCGTCATCATAAGTAGGCGCTTCCACATCACGGATCACCCCTAATGCAACCGGAAAATCCGGTCCTTCCATCAATGCCAGTTTCAACTGCAAAGTATTATCCATACAATGAGCATCGTGCACTAAAATGTCTTTTTCCGTCACACCATTCTCGCCAATCTTTACCACTTTCAGCCCGAAACCTTCCTGCATCAGCCCGTATTCTTTATCTACCCCAAACAACATCGGTTTACCGTGTTCCAAATAAATGGCATTCTTTGAACGACCTTCTTTCGTATATACTGATTCGTGTGTTCCATCATTAAAAATGACGCAGTTCTGAAGAATTTCACATACAGCCGCACCTTTATGATTGGCAGCAGCTTTCAGAATCTCCACTGTACCAGGACCATCCGTAGCTACCGCACGGGCAAAGAAACGCCCACGCGCACCAAAACATAATTCAGCCGGATGAAACGGATCTTCCACAGTGCCGTAAGGAGATGATTTGCTAACAAATCCACGGGGAGAGGTCGGAGAATACTGTCCTTTGGTCAAACCATATATACGGTTGTTCAACAAAATCATATTCAAGTCGATATTACGACGAACGGCGTGTATAAAATGATTTCCACCAATAGCCAGCCCATCACCATCCCCTGAAATCTGCCAGACAGTAATCTTCGGATTAGCCACCTTGCAGCCTGTAGAAATAGCAGCCGCACGACCGTGCACAGTCTGCATGGCATATGTATTCATGTAATAAGGCAGACGGCTGGAACATCCGATACCCGAAATAACGGCAGTATCATGAGGAGCCACTCCCAATTCAGCCATCGCTTTGTGCAGCGAAGCCAAGAAAAAATGGTCACCGCAACCCGGACACCAGCGAGGTTGTCCCTTTTTGAAATCTTTTGCTGTATATTCGTTCATAGTCTTTACTTTCTTTACGGTTATTATTTATTTAAAATCTCAGTGAAAGCATCAACTAACTCGCTGACTACGAACGGCTGGCCTTTTACCTCATTAAACTGATAAGGAACAAATCCGTCCACTTTCATACGGAGATATCCGGCAAACTGACCAAGATTCTGCTCAGCCACGACTACCTTCTTATATTTCTTCAGCACTTCTGCCGTATTGTGAGGCAGCGGGTTCAAATGAACAAAATGTGCCAAAGCAACCTTCTTGCCCGCATGGTTCATTTCCTCCATTGCTGAATATAAATGACCGTAAGTTCCACCGAAACCTACTATCAGCAAATCTGCATCCTCTACGCAGCCTTGCACCTTAACATCAGGCACTGGAATTTTAGCAACCTTCTCGGCACGCAAACGGCACATCAAATTATGGTTTTCAGGCTCGGTAGAAATAGCACCTGTATCACTGTCTTTTTCCAAGCCTCCCAAAATATGCATATAACCTTCCTGTCCCGGCAATGCCCAATAACGGACACCTGTTTCGGCGTTACGCTTGTAAGGAGTATAATTATCCTTCATTTCCGGAGTAACATAGGGTGGGTTAATAGCCGGATAGTTCGCCAGATCAGGCAACTTCCATGCACCGGAACCATTTGCTACAAAACCATCAGTCAGCAACACCACCGGGGTCATGTGTTCCAAGGCAATCTTACAAGCATCATAAGCAGCATCAAAACAATGAGTTGGAGAAGCTGCGGCAATGACCGGCATAGGAGATTCACCGTTACGGCCAAACAAAGCCTGCAATAAATCTGTTTGCTCAGACTTAGTAGGCAAACCAGTAGAAGGACCGCCGCGCTGTACATTAATAACCACCAATGGTAATTCTGTAATAACAGCCAGATTCATAGCCTCTGATTTCAGACAAACACCCGGTCCCGAAGTAGAAGTAGCTGCTAACGCACCTGCAAACGAGGCACCGATAGCCGTAGCGCAACCTGAAATTTCATCTTCACATTGAACCGTAGTCACTCCCAATGATTTATGTTTAGAAAGTTCATGCAAGATATCTGTTGCCGGAGTAATGGGATAAGATCCCAGGAACAAACGCAGACCTGCTTTCTCGGCAGCAGCAATTAAGCCATAAGCCGTAGCCTTGTTTCCGCTGATATCCATGTACTTTCCAGGTACTTTAGACTTAGTTTCCACCTTATAAGTATGATCCACAGACGCATGCGTATTGTGCCCATAATCATATCCGGCGTGTATCACTTTAATATTCGCTTCAGCTATTTGCGGCTTCTTTGCAAATTTCTCGCGCAAGAAATTTTCAGCAACCGCCAGGTCACGATTAAACAACCAGCAGACCAATCCCAAAGCAAACATATTACGACATTTCAACATTGACTTGTTGTCCATGCCTGTATCTGCCAGACAATCTTTCACCATCTGCGAAATAGGAGCAGCAATTACATCCTGCTTAATACCCATTTCTTCAATCGGATTGTCTGTTTTGAAAGCCGCCTTGTCCAGATCTGATTTCTGAAAACAATCTGTATCAATAATGATACAAGCTGTGGACTTCGCAAATTTGTATTGTGTTTTCAATGCAGCGGCATTCATTGCGACCAGCACGTCGCATTTGTCACCAGGGGTAAAAACTTTACCCGCACCGATATGCACCTGGAAACCTGACACACCGGTCAACGAACCTTGCGGGGCACGTATATCCGCCGGGTAATCGGGGAATGTACTGATATCATTTCCCACTGTAGCCGAAATATTAGAAAAGATATTTCCGGCCAGCTGCATACCATCGCCTGAGTCGCCTGAGAAACGGACCACCACTTGGTCCAACTCCTTGACTATCATTTCATCTGCCATAACTTATTATTTAGGGTTACAAAATTTCACTGTTTGCAAAGTTCGGAAAGTTCTGTCAAAGGACAAAATATTCCGCTATCAAACTACGTTTGAATATCAAAATGTACAAAATTAAAGGTTTATTTGTTTCCAAGCTAAGAAAAAGCAGAGATAATTACCTGTTTAAAAGCATAAATTCCTATCATTATGACAGCATCAAAAACGATTCATTTTTACAATTTATTATTTTTATCCATGTTTTATGAACAACATGAAAGTTTATAGCAGAATAACAACATTATTAGATTATAAAAAACAGACAAAAAACAACAAAACAACAAAGAAAGGATTATTTTCTTCCCACTTAAGACATTTTTCAATCTTTCATATTGCCATTTTAACAAAAAGAAGTACCTTTGTACCCATAAAGGGGCCTTGTAGTTCAACGGATAGAATAGAAGTTTCCTAAACTTTAGATAGGGGTTCGATTCCCCTCGGGGCTACAAAGAGCAGTAAACAATTGTTATACAACCGTTTACTGCTCTTATTTTACTGGATAGTTTTCAAATCTGCTTATTTAATCACCCCAAGTTCTTTGCCCACTTTAATAAATGCAGCAATTGCCTTATCCAAATGTGCCTTTTCATGCCCGGCAGACAACTGGACACGGATACGTGCCTGTCCTTTCGGAACAACCGGATAATAGAAACCGGTTACATATATGCCCTCTTTCTGCATCTTGGCGGCAAAATCCTGAGACAGTTTCGCATCATAAAGCATCACAGCACAAATCGCGCTCTGAGTTGGTTTGATGTCAAAACCGGCAGCCAGCATCCTGTCACGGAAATAATTCACATTATCCATCAGCTTAGTATGCAAAGCATCACTTTCTTTCAATATCTTAAACATTTCCAGACTAGCACCGATAATGGCAGGAGCTACAGAATTAGAGAATAAATAAGGACGGGAACGCTGGCGCAACATATCAATAATTTCTTTCTTACCGGTGGTAAATCCTCCCATTGCCCCACCAAATGCTTTACCTAATGTACCAGTAAAGATATCCACACGCCCGTATGCATTAAACTGTTCTGCCACGCCATGCCCTGTAGGACCTACTACACCGGCCGAATGAGATTCATCCACCATAACCAACGCGTCATACTTTTCCGCCAGTTCACAAATCTTATCCAATGGAGCCACATTACCATCCATCGAGAATACACCATCTGTAGCAATAATACGATGACGCTGTGCCTGCGCTTCCTGCAAACAACGTTCCAGGTCAGCCATATCAGCATTGGCATAACGATAGCGTTTTGCCTTACACAAGCGTACACCATCTATAATAGATGCATGATTCAACGCATCTGAAATAATAGCGTCTTCTTCTGTAAACAGCGGTTCGAACAAACCACCGTTAGCATCAAAACAAGCTGCATAAAGTATAGTATCTTCTGTTTTAAAATAATCAGAAATGGCAGCTTCCAGCTGTTTGTGCAAATCCTGAGTTCCACAGATAAAGCGTACGGAAGACATACCGAAGCCATGTGTGTCCATCGCCTCTTTGGCAGCATTGATCAAGCGTTGATTATCTGACAAACCTAAATAATTGTTGGCACAAAAGTTCAACACATCTTCTCCGTCATTCACCTTGATGTCCGCACGCTGAGGTGTGGTAATTATACGTTCATTTTTATACAATCCGGCTGCCTTAATATCAGCCAGTTCCTTCGCAAGGAACTCCTTCATTTTACCATACATAGCTTTGTTTTTTTATTAAGTATATAGTTTAAGTTTAAAAATCAGTCTGACTTGACAAAGTTCTTATTTTTTTTTGATATCCGATTAAATTATAGAGAAAATTTTGATAAAATATGCAGTTTTCTATCTATCTTTGCTTCCAAAAGAAAACTTAAAGCAAATAGCAAACTATGAAAAATGTATTAATTATCGGCTCCACCGGTCAGATCGGTTCGGAACTAACCATGAAATTGAGAAGTATTTACAATGGTAATATCGTAGCCGGATATATTCCCGGTGCTGAGCCTAAAGGGGAATTAAAAGAATCAGGCCCTTCTGCCATCGTAGATATCACCAACGAACAACAAATTGCCGAAACTGTATCAAAGTACAACATCGACACCATTTACAACCTGGCAGCCTTACTATCGGCTGTAGCAGAAGCCAAACCTCAACTAGCATGGAAAATAGGCATGGGAGGCCTGTTCAACGTATTGGAAGTAGCACGCGAAATGGGTTGCGCCGTATTTACCCCAAGTTCTATCGGTGTCTTCGGCAACAACACCCCTAAAGACAAGACCCCGCAAGACACTATCCGTAATCCGCGTACCATGTATGGCGTTACAAAAGTATCAGGAGAATTACTGAGCGATTATTACCATATCCGTTTTGGCGTAGATACCCGCTCCGTTCGTTTCCCCGGATTAATTTCGTATGTCACACCTCCGGGTGGCGGGACCACTGATTATGCTGTAGACATCTATTATTCGGCTGTAAAAGGTGAAAAATTTGAATGTCCTATTGCAGCCGGTACATTCATGGATATGATGTATATGCCTGACGGTTTACGTGCAGCCATTGAAATCATGGAAGCGAATCCCGACAAACTAATTCATCGCAATTCGTTCAACATTGCTTCAATGAGTTTTGATCCGGAAATTATTTATAACAATATAAAGAAGTATATGCCCGACTTCCATATGGAGTACAAAGTAGATCCGCTACGTCAAGCTATCGCCGAATCATGGCCGAACTCACTGGACGACACTTGTGCCCGTGAGGAATGGGGATGGAAACCGGAATATGATCTAGACAGCATGACACAGGATATGCTTGCCAAACTAAAAATACGATTCAATAAATAAACCACTAATATTTCTATTACAGGGTCTACCTGACTCACGGAAACACTATCCGTAACAACTTCCTTCTGTTGAGAACCTTGCGATGTACAGCTGCATAATACGAACATACCTGCACCAACTAACATTAATCTAAATAATTTCATTTGCTATCATATTTGGTTTGCAACAAATCTAGGCATTTTCAAGCATAAAAAAAAGTGGTTCCCGATAGGAACCACTTTTTATATGTTAAATCTGTAAAATTCAGATTACAATTTCGGACCGGCAGCAACCAATTTCTTACCTGCTTCGTTACCAGTGAACTTAGCGAAGTTCTTGATGAAACGACCAGCCAAGTCTTTTGCTTTTTCATCCCACTGAGCAGCGTCAGCGTAAGTGTCACGAGGATCAAGGATCTTCGGATCAACACCCGGCAATTCTGTAGGAACAACGAAATCGAAGTAAGGAATAACCTTAGTAGGAGCCTTATCAATAGAGCCATCCAAAATAGCATCGATGATACCACGAGTATCGCGGATAGAGATACGTTTACCAGTACCGTTCCAACCAGTGTTAACCAAATATGCTTTAGCACCAGTCTTTTCCATCTTCTTAACCAATTCTTCAGCATACTTAGTAGGATGCAATGACAAGAAAGCAGCACCGAAGCAAGCAGAGAATGTCGGAGTCGGTTCAGTAATACCACGTTCTGTACCAGCCAATTTAGCTGTAAATCCAGACAAGAAGTAATACTGAGCTTGTTCAGGGTTCAAGATAGATACCGGAGGCAATACACCGAATGCATCAGCTGACAAGAAAATAACTTGTTGAGCGTGAGGACCTTTAGAGATAGGTTTAACGATGTTTTCGATATGATAGATAGGATAAGAAACACGAGTGTTTTCTGTTACGCTCTTATCAGCGAAATCAATCTTACCGTTAGCATCAACTGTTACGTTTTCCAGCAAAGCGTCACGTTTGATAGCAGCGTAGATATCGGGTTCACTTTCCTTATCCAAGTTGATAACTTTAGCATAGCAACCACCTTCGTAGTTGAATACACCTTCGTCATCCCATCCGTGTTCGTCGTCACCGATCAACTTACGTTTCGGGTCAGTAGACAAAGTAGTCTTACCTGTACCAGACAAACCGAAGAAGATAGCCGAACTAGTTCCTTCCATATTTGTATTAGCAGAGCAGTGCATGGAAGCGATACCACGAAGCGGGTTCATGTAGTTCATGATAGAGAACATACCTTTCTTCATTTCACCACCGTACCAAGTGTTCAGGATAACTTGTTCTTTAGTCTTCAAGTTGAAAACAGTAGCTGTTTCAGAGTTCAAGCCCAGTTCTTTATAGTTATCAACTTTTGCTTTAGATGCATTGAAACATACAAAATCAGGTTCTCCGTAAGCTTCCAGTTCTTCAGCAGTCGGGCGGATGAACATGTTAGTTACGAAATGAGCCTGCCAAGCTACTTCCATGATGAAACGTACTTTCATACGAGTTGCAGCATTAGCACCGCAGAATGTATCAACAACGAACAAACGCTTGCCGCTCAATTGTTTTACAGCTTTAGACTTCAAGTCAGCCCAAGCTTCTTCAGTACAAGGTTTGTTATCGTTTTTATATTCGTCAGAAGTCCACCATACTGAATTTTCAGAAGCTTCATTCTTAACGAAGAATTTATCTTTAGGAGAACGACCTGTGTAAACACCAGTCATTACGTTTACAGCACCCAGTTCAGTAACCTGTCCTTTTTCGAAACCTTCCAATCCCGGTTTAGTTTCTTCAGCGAAAAGCACATCATAAGAAGGATTGTGGAGAACTTCCTTCACGTCGGTAATACCGTACTTGCTTAAATCTAAATTTGCCATTTTTTAATGATTTAATTTGGTTATTGTATAATGTTATTTTTACTCTTTATTTTCTGAAAGAAGATGTTTTTCAACACCCCCTTGTCTAAGGCGCTACAAAATTAGTGCTTTATTTTAAAAAAAAGAAGTTATTAGAGAAAAATTTCCGTAATAATCAAATATTTATATTTGTGTAACAAAAATGCAATTCGTACTTTACAAATCTAGAAATTATTTGTTTCTTTGCAGGTCAAAGTCAACAATATAACAAAAGCATAGATATGAAAATCATCAATCTCAGTGAAGGCAATTCTCTCCTAAACCAATATGTAGCGGAATTGCGCGATGTACATATTCAAAATGATCGTATGCGTTTCCGCAGAAATATTGAAAGAATAGGAGAAATCATGGCATACGAGATGAGTAAAGCACTAACCTATTCCGTAAAGCAAGTACAGACACCCTTGGGAACTGCCACGGCCAGCACACACGATGACAAAATAGTGATCGCAACGGTATTCCGTGCCGGACTGCCGCTGCACACCGGTTTTCTGAACATGTTCGACCATGCCGACAACGCTTTCGTTTCCGCATTCCGTTTTTACAAAGATGATGAACACCGTATTGTAGATGTACACATTGAATACATCGCCGCTCCTTCATTGAATGACAGAACCTTGCTTCTCGTTGATCCCATGCTTGCCACCGGTGAAAGCATGGAACTTGCCTGGAAAGCGTTCCTTACCAAAGGCAAACCAGCTAAATTGCAGATGGCCTGTGTCATTGCCAGCCAACAAGGGGTAGCGCATATGGCAGAACTTTTTCCCGGCGATGATGTCACATTATGGTGTGCCGCCATAGACCCTGTCTTGGACGAGCACAAATACATTGTTCCGGGGTTAGGGGATGCCGGTGATTTATCATTCGGCGAGAAACTCTAAAGCTCAAACTATAAGGACAGTTTCAGGTGTGTTCTCTTACACACTAAAATTCTAAATTAAATGGTTAGTAACCGGCAATTATTCACTGCCTATTACTAACCATTTAATTTTTAGAACAACTCTGTAGATCCGGTTCCTACAGGGAAAATGAAAATATTATTTCACTTCCCAAATATCATTTGTCATCAGTAATTCCTGGAAATTATGATATTTTTTCTTTGCGGCCACTTCTTCAATCTGTGCATTAACGGCGTCATCATAAGTAGGCGCTTCCACATCACGGATCACCCCTAATGCAACCGGAAAATCCGGTCCTTCCATCAATGCCAGTTTCAACTGCAAAGTATTATCCATACAATGAGCATCGTGCACTAAAATGTCTTTTTCCGTCACACCATTCTCGCCAATCTTTACCACTTTCAGCCCGAAACCTTCCTGCATCAGCCCGTATTCTTTATCTACCCCAAACAACATCGGTTTACCGTGTTCCAAATAAATGGCATTCTTTGAACGACCTTCTTTCGTATATACTGATTCGTGTGTTCCATCATTAAAAATGACGCAGTTCTGAAGAATTTCACATACAGCCGCACCTTTATGATTGGCAGCAGCTTTCAGAATCTCCACTGTACCAGGACCATCCGTAGCTACCGCACGGGCAAAGAAACGCCCACGCGCACCAAAACATAATTCAGCCGGATGAAACGGATCTTCCACAGTGCCGTAAGGAGATGATTTGCTAACAAATCCACGGGGAGAGGTCGGAGAATACTGTCCTTTGGTCAAACCATATATACGGTTGTTCAACAAAATCATATTCAAGTCGATATTACGACGAACGGCGTGTATAAAATGATTTCCACCAATAGCCAGCCCATCACCATCCCCTGAAATCTGCCAGACAGTAATCTTCGGATTAGCCACCTTGCAGCCTGTAGAAATAGCAGCCGCACGACCGTGCACAGTCTGCATGGCATATGTATTCATGTAATAAGGCAGACGGCTGGAACATCCGATACCCGAAATAACGGCAGTATCATGAGGAGCCACTCCCAATTCAGCCATCGCTTTGTGCAGCGAAGCCAAGAAAAAATGGTCACCGCAACCCGGACACCAGCGAGGTTGTCCCTTTTTGAAATCTTTTGCTGTATATTCGTTCATAGTCTTTACTTTCTTTACGGTTATTATTTATTTAAAATCTCAGTGAAAGCATCAACTAACTCGCTGACTACGAACGGCTGGCCTTTTACCTCATTAAACTGATAAGGAACAAATCCGTCCACTTTCATACGGAGATATCCGGCAAACTGACCAAGATTCTGCTCAGCCACGACTACCTTCTTATATTTCTTCAGCACTTCTGCCGTATTGTGAGGCAGCGGGTTCAAATGAACAAAATGTGCCAAAGCAACCTTCTTGCCCGCATGGTTCATTTCCTCCATTGCTGAATATAAATGACCGTAAGTTCCACCGAAACCTACTATCAGCAAATCTGCATCCTCTACGCAGCCTTGCACCTTAACATCAGGCACTGGAATTTTAGCAACCTTCTCGGCACGCAAACGGCACATCAAATTATGGTTTTCAGGCTCGGTAGAAATAGCACCTGTATCACTGTCTTTTTCCAAGCCTCCCAAAATATGCATATAACCTTCCTGTCCCGGCAATGCCCAATAACGGACACCTGTTTCGGCGTTACGCTTGTAAGGAGTATAATTATCCTTCATTTCCGGAGTAACATAGGGTGGGTTAATAGCCGGATAGTTCGCCAGATCAGGCAACTTCCATGCACCGGAACCATTTGCTACAAAACCATCAGTCAGCAACACCACCGGGGTCATGTGTTCCAAGGCAATCTTACAAGCATCATAAGCAGCATCAAAACAATGAGTTGGAGAAGCTGCGGCAATGACCGGCATAGGAGATTCACCGTTACGGCCAAACAAAGCCTGCAATAAATCTGTTTGCTCAGACTTAGTAGGCAAACCAGTAGAAGGACCGCCGCGCTGTACATTAATAACCACCAATGGTAATTCTGTAATAACAGCCAGATTCATAGCCTCTGATTTCAGACAAACACCCGGTCCCGAAGTAGAAGTAGCTGCTAACGCACCTGCAAACGAGGCACCGATAGCCGTAGCGCAACCTGAAATTTCATCTTCACATTGAACCGTAGTCACTCCCAATGATTTATGTTTAGAAAGTTCATGCAAGATATCTGTTGCCGGAGTAATGGGATAAGATCCCAGGAACAAACGCAGACCTGCTTTCTCGGCAGCAGCAATTAAGCCATAAGCCGTAGCCTTGTTTCCGCTGATATCCATGTACTTTCCAGGTACTTTAGACTTAGTTTCCACCTTATAAGTATGATCCACAGACGCATGCGTATTGTGCCCATAATCATATCCGGCGTGTATCACTTTAATATTCGCTTCAGCTATTTGCGGCTTCTTTGCAAATTTCTCGCGCAAGAAATTTTCAGCAACCGCCAGGTCACGATTAAACAACCAGCAGACCAATCCCAAAGCAAACATATTACGACATTTCAACATTGACTTGTTGTCCATGCCTGTATCTGCCAGACAATCTTTCACCATCTGCGAAATAGGAGCAGCAATTACATCCTGCTTAATACCCATTTCTTCAATCGGATTGTCTGTTTTGAAAGCCGCCTTGTCCAGATCTGATTTCTGAAAACAATCTGTATCAATAATGATACAAGCTGTGGACTTCGCAAATTTGTATTGTGTTTTCAATGCAGCGGCATTCATTGCGACCAGCACGTCGCATTTGTCACCAGGGGTAAAAACTTTACCCGCACCGATATGCACCTGGAAACCTGACACACCGGTCAACGAACCTTGCGGGGCACGTATATCCGCCGGGTAATCGGGGAATGTACTGATATCATTTCCCACTGTAGCCGAAATATTAGAAAAGATATTTCCGGCCAGCTGCATACCATCGCCTGAGTCGCCTGAGAAACGGACCACCACTTGGTCCAACTCCTTGACTATCATTTCATCTGCCATAACTTATTATTTAGGGTTACAAAATTTCACTGTTTGCAAAGTTCGGAAAGTTCTGTCAAAGGACAAAATATTCCGCTATCAAACTACGTTTGAATATCAAAATGTACAAAATTAAAGGTTTATTTGTTTCCAAGCTAAGAAAAAGCAGAGATAATTACCTGTTTAAAAGCATAAATTCCTATCATTATGACAGCATCAAAAACGATTCATTTTTACAATTTATTATTTTTATCCATGTTTTATGAACAACATGAAAGTTTATAGCAGAATAACAACATTATTAGATTATAAAAAACAGACAAAAAACAACAAAACAACAAAGAAAGGATTATTTTCTTCCCACTTAAGACATTTTTCAATCTTTCATATTGCCATTTTAACAAAAAGAAGTACCTTTGTACCCATAAAGGGGCCTTGTAGTTCAACGGATAGAATAGAAGTTTCCTAAACTTTAGATAGGGGTTCGATTCCCCTCGGGGCTACAAAGAGCAGTAAACAATTGTTATACAACCGTTTACTGCTCTTATTTTACTGGATAGTTTTCAAATCTGCTTATTTAATCACCCCAAGTTCTTTGCCCACTTTAATAAATGCAGCAATTGCCTTATCCAAATGTGCCTTTTCATGCCCGGCAGACAACTGGACACGGATACGTGCCTGTCCTTTCGGAACAACCGGATAATAGAAACCGGTTACATATATGCCCTCTTTCTGCATCTTGGCGGCAAAATCCTGAGACAGTTTCGCATCATAAAGCATCACAGCACAAATCGCGCTCTGAGTTGGTTTGATGTCAAAACCGGCAGCCAGCATCCTGTCACGGAAATAATTCACATTATCCATCAGCTTAGTATGCAAAGCATCACTTTCTTTCAATATCTTAAACATTTCCAGACTAGCACCGATAATGGCAGGAGCTACAGAATTAGAGAATAAATAAGGACGGGAACGCTGGCGCAACATATCAATAATTTCTTTCTTACCGGTGGTAAATCCTCCCATTGCCCCACCAAATGCTTTACCTAATGTACCAGTAAAGATATCCACACGCCCGTATGCATTAAACTGTTCTGCCACGCCATGCCCTGTAGGACCTACTACACCGGCCGAATGAGATTCATCCACCATAACCAACGCGTCATACTTTTCCGCCAGTTCACAAATCTTATCCAATGGAGCCACATTACCATCCATCGAGAATACACCATCTGTAGCAATAATACGATGACGCTGTGCCTGCGCTTCCTGCAAACAACGTTCCAGGTCAGCCATATCAGCATTGGCATAACGATAGCGTTTTGCCTTACACAAGCGTACACCATCTATAATAGATGCATGATTCAACGCATCTGAAATAATAGCGTCTTCTTCTGTAAACAGCGGTTCGAACAAACCACCGTTAGCATCAAAACAAGCTGCATAAAGTATAGTATCTTCTGTTTTAAAATAATCAGAAATGGCAGCTTCCAGCTGTTTGTGCAAATCCTGAGTTCCACAGATAAAGCGTACGGAAGACATACCGAAGCCATGTGTGTCCATCGCCTCTTTGGCAGCATTGATCAAGCGTTGATTATCTGACAAACCTAAATAATTGTTGGCACAAAAGTTCAACACATCTTCTCCGTCATTCACCTTGATGTCCGCACGCTGAGGTGTGGTAATTATACGTTCATTTTTATACAATCCGGCTGCCTTAATATCAGCCAGTTCCTTCGCAAGGAACTCCTTCATTTTACCATACATAGCTTTGTTTTTTTATTAAGTATATAGTTTAAGTTTAAAAATCAGTCTGACTTGACAAAGTTCTTATTTTTTTTTGATATCCGATTAAATTATAGAGAAAATTTTGATAAAATATGCAGTTTTCTATCTATCTTTGCTTCCAAAAGAAAACTTAAAGCAAATAGCAAACTATGAAAAATGTATTAATTATCGGCTCCACCGGTCAGATCGGTTCGGAACTAACCATGAAATTGAGAAGTATTTACAATGGTAATATCGTAGCCGGATATATTCCCGGTGCTGAGCCTAAAGGGGAATTAAAAGAATCAGGCCCTTCTGCCATCGTAGATATCACCAACGAACAACAAATTGCCGAAACTGTATCAAAGTACAACATCGACACCATTTACAACCTGGCAGCCTTACTATCGGCTGTAGCAGAAGCCAAACCTCAACTAGCATGGAAAATAGGCATGGGAGGCCTGTTCAACGTATTGGAAGTAGCACGCGAAATGGGTTGCGCCGTATTTACCCCAAGTTCTATCGGTGTCTTCGGCAACAACACCCCTAAAGACAAGACCCCGCAAGACACTATCCGTAATCCGCGTACCATGTATGGCGTTACAAAAGTATCAGGAGAATTACTGAGCGATTATTACCATATCCGTTTTGGCGTAGATACCCGCTCCGTTCGTTTCCCCGGATTAATTTCGTATGTCACACCTCCGGGTGGCGGGACCACTGATTATGCTGTAGACATCTATTATTCGGCTGTAAAAGGTGAAAAATTTGAATGTCCTATTGCAGCCGGTACATTCATGGATATGATGTATATGCCTGACGGTTTACGTGCAGCCATTGAAATCATGGAAGCGAATCCCGACAAACTAATTCATCGCAATTCGTTCAACATTGCTTCAATGAGTTTTGATCCGGAAATTATTTATAACAATATAAAGAAGTATATGCCCGACTTCCATATGGAGTACAAAGTAGATCCGCTACGTCAAGCTATCGCCGAATCATGGCCGAACTCACTGGACGACACTTGTGCCCGTGAGGAATGGGGATGGAAACCGGAATATGATCTAGACAGCATGACACAGGATATGCTTGCCAAACTAAAAATACGATTCAATAAATAAACCACTAATATTGAATAAATAAAATAGCCTTCTCTATTCTATATGGAAAAGATAGAGAAGGCTATTTTTATACATTTCTTGCACTTATATAAAATTTTGATCGTATCTTCGTGCAAATTAACATACTGATTAAAAACATACTATGAATACAAGAGCTATTACCCAGAACAAGAAAGTCGTTACATTCGGAGAAGTAATGCTAAGGCTGACCGCCCCCAAATTCCAGCGCTTTTCCCAAACAAACGAGTTTATTGCTACTTATGGAGGAAGTGAAGCGAATGTAGCCATATCACTGGTCAACTTCGGCATCCCCACAGAATTCGTTACCAGACTTCCCGAGAATGCAATGGCACAAGCCTGCGTAAACTCACTCCAAGCTTACGGATTAGGTACAGACGGCATTATTTATGGTGGGAAACGCATGGGATTATACTTTCTGGAAAGCGGTGCAGCATTTCGTAACTCCAATGTAGTATATGACCGTGAAGGCTCTTCCTTTGCCACTTTACGTCCCGGCATGATAGACTGGGAAAAGATTCTTTCCGATGCAGGCTGGTTCCACTGGTCGGGTATAGCAGCGTCCCTGTCACAGGAAGGAGCAGATGCCTGCCTGGAAGCACTGCAAACAGCAGACCGCCTGGGATTAACAATCTCATGCGACTTAAATTTCCGCAAAAAATTATGGAATTACGGTAAATCCGCATCAGAGGTAATGCTCCCCCTTGTTCAATATAGTGATGTCATTTTTGGTGCAGAACCCGAATACAAAGAAATTTTCGGCATTCCCCCGGTAGGTTTTAAAGCTGTAGACACCTCATATCCATTAGATTTGTCCGGTTTCAAAGTATTCGGTCAAAAAGTATCAGAACAAGCTCCCCGATGCCAGAAAATGTTTCTGGAGTTGCGTAATACCATCACTTCCAATCACAATCTGCTGGCAGCCATACTTTATTCTAAAGGAACATTAAGGCATACCGGCATTTACGATATTGTCCATGAAGTAGACCGTGTGGGTGCAGGAGATGCATTTGTAGGCGGCATGATTTATGGTTTGCTGACCTACCCCGACAATGACCAAAAAACATTGGAATTCGCCCTTGCCGCATCTGCATTGAAAAATACCATATATGGAGATTTCAATCAAGTAACAGTAGAAGAAGTGGAAGAGTTAATGCAAGGAAACACTTCAGGAAGAGTAGTCAGATAACTATTTTCACGATTATAGCCAAACAGAATTGATCTGCAAGATACTGCGTAAAAAAGCAAGTTAACTTCATGGGACAAGCAAGTTAAGTTGAAATGCCAAGTAAGCTAAGTTACTTACCCAATGTACTTAAGTTAATTTTTGAAGCCACAGAAGATTCATCTACCCTTTTTCCACAAACCAATTCCAATCGACCTTATAAAAAGAGGAGGATGCTCATGATATGAGCATCCTCCTCTTTTTATTTATTTCTTAAAAGAAACCTTCTTATGCCTTTGTTTCTTCCGGCATCTTGTTACCCATAGTCAGGTAAGCGATAGGAGCAGCAATGAAGATAGAAGACAATGTACCGATCACAACGCCCAAAATCATTGCAAAGGCGAAGCTGCGGATACTGTCACCACCCAGCACGAAGATACACAACAATACGATCAATGTACTTAATGAAGTATTGATGGTACGAGCCAAAGTAGTATTCAATGAATCATTAAACAACTGCATACGGTTACGTTTCGGATACAGACCGAAGAACTCACGGATACGGTCAAAGATAACCACCTTGTCATTGATAGAATAACCGATAGCGGTCAAAATAGCGCCAATAAAAGTCTGGTCAATTTCCAATGAGAACGGAACCCATCCATAACATAACGAGTATGCACCGATGATCAAAATAGTATCGACAGCCAATGCAACAGTCGCACCCACACTATAAGCTACATTGCGGAAACGCAGCAAGATATACAAACCGATAGCCACCAATGCAAACAATACAGACCAGACAGCCGAAGTCTTGATATCATCAGCGATACTAGGACCTACTTTCTGAGAACTGATGATAGAACCACCGACACGATTATCACGGTCAATAAAGATTTCCAATGTAGTACCTTCGCCCAGCAAGTTACCATCTTTCAAAGACTGATACAAGAACTCTTCAATTTCAGAGTCGATAGTAGGAGAATCTTCATTAATACGGTAATTGGTTGTAATACGGATTGTCTTCTTGTCTGTACCCAAAGCAATAGCCTGTACATTATCTTCTGTGATTTTCTTCTTCAACAGGTCACGCACTGTTTCAGGTTCAACCTGCTGTTCAAACTGAACTACGAAGTTACGTCCACCGGTAAAGTCAATACTCTGCGCCAAACCACGGATAAAGAATGAAATGATACAGATAACGATAATCGCTCCGAATACCGTGAATGAACGTTTCATCATTCCCATAAAGTTGTAATTCACGTTCTGCATCAGATTCTTGGAGATCCCTGTAGTGAATGTCAAGTTCAACCACTTGTCTTTATTCATGAAGTGCTCATAAACAATACGGGTCAAGAATACTGCTGTAAAGAATGAGCAGAGGATACCGATAATCAACGTAGTGGCAAAACCACGAATCGGACCCGTACCGAAATAGAACAGAATGATACCAGTGATAATTGATGTCAAGTTTGAGTCAAAAATAGCAGAGAATGCGTTAGAATAACCGTCTGCTAAAGCAGCCTTAACAGTTTTACCGGCTCTCAATTCTTCTTTTGTACGTTCATAAATCAACACGTTAGCATCTACAGCCATACCCAATGACAACACCATACCGGCAATACCAGACATGGTCAGTGCAGCTTGGAACGAGGTAAGGATTCCTAATGTGAAGAAGAAGTTAACAACCAATGCGCAGTTGGCAACCATACCCGGAATCAATCCGTACATAGCGCACATATAGATCATCAACAGAATCAACGCAACAACAAATGAAATAATACCTTGATTGATAGATTCCTGACCCAATGACGGACCAACAATATCCTCCTGAACGATACGTGCAGGAGCAGGCATCTTACCAGACTTCAATACGTTAGCCAAGTCTTTTGTCACCTCCGGAGTAAAGTTACCGGTAATCTGAGAGTGTCCCCCCGTAATTTCACCGTTTACATTCGGAGCGCTGTATACGTAACCATCCAGTACGATAGCGATAGCCTTGCCTACATTGTTCTTTGTCAGAACAGCCCAGCGGCGTGCGCCGTCAGTGTTCATAGACATACTGACACAAGGCTTGTTGAACTGGTCATATTCATCTTTAGCATCAGTGATCACATCACCTTCCAACGGAGCACGTCCGTTACGTTCAGTAGACTTGATAGCATACAATTCAAAGATACGTCCCTGCTTGTCAAAGTCAGCAGCCTTTACACCCCATTTCAAACGAAGATCTTTCGGCAACATTTCTTTCACTTCTTTCATAGCAAGGTACTGGTTTACCTGAGCAGTATCTTTATAATCGGCATAACCTACCACCGACCCGTAACCATTCGGATTTAATTGAAGAACAGAAGCCAACGGATGTTCTTTCTTCATCTGCTCCATTGCGGCAGAGTTACTTGCCGTTTCGCCTTTCAATGCGGCTGCAAGACTGTCGGCAGCAGAAATTGCAGAAGCCTGTGCAACAGCAACAGTATCAGTAGCTACAGAATCAGCAGAAGCAGCACCACTTTCAACGGCAAGAATATCACGCAGTCTGTTATCTACAGAAGAAAGATAAGGAACTATTTCTTTTGCGTCGAAAGTTTCCCAGAATTCCAAGTTAGCAGATCCCTGCAACAGTTTTCTGACACGTTCCGGTTCTTTGATACCCGGCAGTTCCACCATGATACGGCCCATCTTTCCTTCCAACGCCTGAATGTTAGGCTGTGCCACACCAAAACGGTCAATACGTGTACGTAATACATTATAAGAGTTGTCGATAGCAGCCTTTACCTCTTCGCGCAATACTTTTTCAACTTCACTGTCGGAACTGCGGGTGGTTACTTTGTCTTTCAACTGCTGAGTAGCAAATAATTCAGCCAATTTGCCATTGGGAGCTTGTTTCTTATACTCTTTTACAAAAAGAGTGATAAAGTCATCCTGACTAGTGAT
The DNA here is from genome assembly GCF_000012825.1 of Phocaeicola vulgatus ATCC 8482. Classification (GTDB taxonomy): domain Bacteria; phylum Bacteroidota; class Bacteroidia; order Bacteroidales; family Bacteroidaceae; genus Phocaeicola; species Phocaeicola vulgatus. The sequence goes on from NC_009614.1 coordinate 1,310,847, forward strand.
AGATTGTTTTGATGCTTCTGCAACCGCTTTGTTAAAAGCTTCATCAGTCTTGTTGTCAGCCAAAGCCTTCACTACATCCGGTACAGAAACTTCAAGGATAACGTTCATACCACCTTTCAGGTCCAGACCCAGACCAATCTCCATCTCGCGACACTGTTTCAGCGTATAACTACCCAAATAAACTTTTTCATTCTGCATAGAATCAAGGTAATGTGCTTCACCTTTCGGGTCTTGTGCCGCTTTGTCCATGTGATAGCGGGTCACAAAAGAGAAAGAAAGATAAAACACACATACAAGGGTGAGTAATACCGCAAAAACCTTTACAAATCCTTTGTTTTGCATGTTACTTTGAAATTTATTATTTTTACTTTTTGATTAATTCTTAGTTTATACAAGGTTGCAAATATAGTTTTTTTTTCACATTCCCACGGTATCAAACACAAATATTTAGATTCCAAAAGAGAAAAAAGGCTGCAAAAGCATTTTTTGCAGCCTAAATTATTCTATCTCACAGTCTATTTTATTTCAAACCCCTGTTTTTAAGCAAGGGTTCCAAGCTGGGATCAGCCCCACGAAAACCTCTGTAAAGGGTCATAGGATCTTCCGTTCCACCTTTCTCTAGAATATTTTTACGGAAAGAATCTGCGGTATTTTTATCGAACACTCCATGTTCTTTAAACGCTTCAAAAGCATCCGTGTCAAGAACTTCTGCCCATAGATAGCTGTAATACCCAGCAGCATATCCACCTATAATATGACTAAAATAAGTGGCGCGATACCGAGGAGCTATTTCAGGAATCAGCCCCAGCTTGTCCATCGTTTCTTTTTCAAAAGCAACGACATTCAGATTGTCTGTATCAGTCAGGTTATGCAGTTCCATATCAAGCAAAGCGGCTGCCAATAATTCCGTAGTCATAAAACCTTGATTAAAAGTACCCTGATTTTGGATTTTCGTAATCAGCTCATCCGGAATCACTTCTCTTGTTTCATAATGCTTGGCATAGAGTTTCAGCACTTCAGGTTCTACAGCCCAATGTTCCATAATCTGTGAAGGAAGTTCTACAAAATCCTGCGCCACACTGGTACCGGACACTCCTTTGTAGTTACACTTGGTCAGCATACCGTGCAATGCATGTCCAAACTCATGAAACATGGTTTCCACCTCATCCAAAGTCAGTAAAGAAGGCATATTTCCTGCAGGTTTAGTAAAACTTGCCACATTATAAATTAAAGGACGTACTTCACCGGCCTGTTCACGAAAATTACTCATCCATGCGCCACCACGCTTACCTGCGCGTGGAAAGTAATCCGCATAGAACAATCCCAAAAATGAGCCATCGGCATCCTTTACTTCATACACTTTCACATCCGGCTCATATACGGGCACATCATTCAGTTCGGTCAATGTAATGCCATACAGCTTGTTGGCCACGGTATACAATCCGCTACGCACATCTTCCAAACTGAAATAGGGCTTGATTTCATCTTCATTCAAATCATACTTTTCCTGACGCAATTTTTCGGCATAATACCACCAGTCCCATGCAGCCAGCTTCTCTCCCTTACCTTCCTTATCCATTATTTTCTGCAACTCGGCGGCCTCTTTCTTTGCATTTTCCAGTGAGTATCCCCACAGGTTGTTCAAGAAATCCATGACTGTCTGCGAATTCTTAGCCATGTTCTCATCCAGTACAAAATTGGAATAACAATCGAATCCTAATAATTTTGCCTGTTCCAAACGCAATGCCATGATCTTTCCCAATATCTCTTTATTGTCATTCGCATCATCATGATTCCCCCGGTTGATATAAGCTTCATAAATATTTTTTCTTAGCTCACGGTTTTCAGCATATTGCAAAAAAGGCAAGCGACTGGAGTTTTGCAAAGTGAATAGCCATTTCCCTTCTTTTCCAGCAGCTTTCGCTTCCTCTGCGGCCCCCGCTTTCACCCATTCGGGTAACCCGGCCAAATCAGCCTCATTCTCGATAACCAACTGATAAGCGTTATTCTCATTTAAGATATGATTGTCGAAAGCAATCCCCAAAGTCGACAATTCTTTATTGATCTCCCTCAAACGGGATTGTTTTCCGGCATCCAGTCCGGCACCCGAACGGACAAAAGCTTTATAATACTTGTCCAACAGCCGGTGTTGCTCAGTCGTAAGAGTTATCTTACCTTCCTGTTCCTGTTGATGCACATCAGCCACCCGTTTATACAAATCCTGATTCAAATAAATATTATCACTATGTTCTGAAAGTACAGGAGCCATCTTTTCATTCAAGGCCGTCAACGAATCATTTGTATCCGCTTCGGTCAATGCAAAAAACACCCCACTTACTCTCGCCAGAATCCCGCCACTTTTATCCAGCGCCACAATGGTATTTTCAAAAGTAGGTTCCTCGGGATTATCAACTATTGCCTTAATTTCCGCATTCTGCTCCTCTATTCCTTTCAAGAAAGCAGGTTCATAATGCTCCAGTCTGATCTTAGTAAAATCGGGAGCACCGTACTCGGTCTGGAATTCCGTAAAGAACGGATTCATTTCTGTTTTCTGTTCACATGCACACATTACACAACACGTCGCTAACGTAAATAATAGTCTTTTCATAATCTGTCAATTAAAGGTATGTAAAATCACTTCTCCGCCACATAACACCAAATGGGGTAATGATCCGAACTCTTTATCGTATTATCCACCGTACAACGGTAAGATTTTAAATTCTTGCTCAATAAAATATTGTCTATTCTGAAATAAAAATGATTTTGATTATAAGATATGCCAAAGCCGTTTCCCGACTCCACAAAAGCATCATTCAGACCTTCCCCTACCACCCTGTGAGTGTATGATATAGGAGAATCATTGAAGTCACCGCATACAATTATGCCTCCCCCTTTGTAACCGGCCACCAAACGAGCTATGGAATCAGCCTGAACGGCACGTATAGCCGATGCTTCCGCCAGTTTTCCGATCAGCAAACGAGACCCTTGCGATACCTTTTGCTTATCAGGATCCTTCATCATTTCGCGATAGACTTCTTTATCCTTCTCAGTCAGCTTATTGGATTCCAGATGATTATTAACAATCAGCAAGGTATCACCATTCACTTTGATTTTATAAGCGATGGAACCATTGTTAAGGCTGGCATATTTCACCGGATGTGCCGACAAAATAGGAAAACGGGAATAACAACCCAAACCGTTGGCCCCCGATATCTTATGATAATTTTTATAAGGATAATCTCTTAAAGCATAATCCACCTCTTTCTTGGTTAACCGTCCGCCTACAATATATTCCTGCAGGCAGATTATATCCGCATTGCTGTTTCTTAAATATTCCAGCACAGGGTTCGGATTATCCTTGGTGTTCGCACGGTTCTTTTCAAAGGCCATCGTATTGTAGGATAAGAATTTGATTGCCCCTTCCGGTACATCAGATACAAATACATTGACTGGGAAATAAGTACGGATAGCACCAATGGAACATACCAGGCCTAAAAATGAAAGCAACGCATATTTACGATAAATCACCAACCAGAAGACCAGAAACAAAAGATTAACAATCAAAAAAGCGGGAAAAGCCAAACCGGCACATGACCATACCGGATGAGCCACAGGATCAATATAAGGGCTGTAAGCACATACCAGTAACAATACCACCATACACAAGTTTATGCCCAGTAGTATCCATCCCAAAAAACGACCAATATATTTCATATATCACTTTTTGCTCGCATCAAACAAGCTTTTCTTCTCTTCGGTAGTCAGACTGTTATAACCGGATTTCTTTAATTTATCCAATATACGGTCTATCTCCTCGCTTTGCTGTTTTTTACGGGCATTATAATCGTAATCTTTTGCCTTATCACCATAATGAACTTTCATCTTCGGTCTTTTCGATTGACGACGAAACGAAAGACCTTCCGAGAAGCAATCCAAGCATCGGTTTATCCATGACGTAGCATCATGTCCGCGGGACAATCCGGAAGCAAACCACCATCCGGCCAAAGCACCTCCTAAATGAGCGATATGGCCACCGGCATTGCCCGATGTCATAAACAGCAAATCGGTCACAACCATAAACAGAGCCACATACTTCAATCTAACAGTCCCAATAAACATAAAGTTTACTCTATATTCCGGTGCACGTACCGCAGTGGCCACAACGATAGCAAGTACGGAAGCTGATGCTCCCAACAAATAAGAATAATACAAAGAATCACTGAAATAAGGGAAAACATTGTAAGCGATCATATACAACAAACCGCCACAAATACCTCCCAACAGATAGAGCCCGCGGAAATGCTTTGCCGAGAAAAGAGACAGAAACATCTGCCCGAACCAATAAAGCCACAGCATATTAAACAGCAAATGCAAAATACCTGCGTGCATGAACATATAAGTCAGCAAAGACCAAGGCTGCTTGACAAACTGCAACGTCCAGGCCGGCAGTTCCAAATATTGAAGCACAAATGCTCCATTCCGGTTGAACAGCATCCATAAAATTCCCAATAAGGAAGTTACAATGAATACCCCTACATTAATATATATAAACTGGATATATATGTTCCCTTTGTTGAAACTATTTTTCAAATCAGTAATAAAACTGCCCATTGTTATTCTTTTTTCTCCAATACATTATCAATATAAAGCCAAAAATCATACCTCCCAAGTGTGCAAAGTGGGCAACGCCATCGGTCGAAGCACCCAAGCCCAAAAATATCTCCAAAGCAGCATATCCCATCACAAAATATTTAGCCTTGACAGGAAATGGGATAGGGAATACAAACATCTGACTATTGGGGAACAGCATACCGAATGCCAACAAAATGCCATATATCGCTCCCGAAGCGCCAACTGTAGTCATCAGATTCAAGTACTCCGCCATCGGGATCACGGCAATCCCCGTATTCACACTGTCATACTGCGATAATTCAGTCACATATTGTATATATTGCACCAGCTCCTGCACCAGTCCCGCACCTATACCACATACCATATAATAGGATAAGAAACGTTTCGGTCCCCAGACCTGTTCAAGCGTACGGCCAAACATCCACAAAGCAAACATGTTAAAAAAGATATGCTGGAAACCGCCATGCATAAACATATAAGTAATCAACTGGGCAGGATTAAAATCAGATGCCATAAAAAAGTGCAGTCCCAGCAGGTCGTTCAAGTCAATTCCATACTTCATGGCTACCACGCCGCCAAAGAAACACAACACATTTATTATCAATAAATTCTTGGTTACTGTAGGTATACTGTTCATAAATATTCTTCGTCTTATAAAACATTGATTGCGCGCAAATTTACAATTTTATTCTGTTATATAACAGAAAACAAGAGTTCTCTTACGTTTTTTTGATTTTTGGAGCATCTTTTTTAGGCTATCTGTTTGATTTCTAATTTTGAAAGCATATATTTGTCACTGATTTCGGTAAAATTTTTGTGTTACATTTAATAATTAATCATTTTCGTTATGAATAAGGCAGATCTTATCAGCGCAGTCGCCGCTGAAGCCGGCTTGAGCAAAGTCGACGCAAAAAAAGCAGTTGAAGCTTTCGTTTCAACTGTAACAAAAGCCCTCCAAGAAGGGGACAAAGTATCATTAATCGGATTCGGAACATTCTCTGTTGCTGAAAGAAGTGCAAGAACAGGTATCAACCCATCCACAAAAGCAACGATTACTATTCCTGCTAAAAAAGTAACCAAGTTCAAACCAGGTGCTGAACTGGCAGACGCAATTAAATAATTGCTATTTTACATAAAAGGACTTAAGGAAAGGGGCGCCGGTACTAGCGCCCTTTCTTCTTCATTTTTCTATTTGAACCTATGAAACCTAAAATGACAACCTTATTTAAATTCCTGATCAGCGCTGCTGTATGCGCATATTCAACACAAGTTCTTCATGCGGAAGATACAAAACTACCTTATTGGAAAGATATTCAGACCGTAGCCGTCAACAAGGAATATCCACGCACAGCTTTCATGACTTACGACAACCGGAACCAGGCACTGACCGGCGAGTATGAGAACAGCCCTTATTACAAACTACTAAACGGTACATGGAACTTTTATTATGCAGATGCATACAAAGATCTGCCTGCCAACATTGAGCAACCGGATGCCAACATAGCCTGGAAGGAGATTAAAGTACCCGGCAACTGGGAAGTACAGGGCTACGGAGTGGCCATCTACACCAATCATGGATACGAATTCAAACCCAGAAATCCACAACCGCCGCAGTTACCCGAAACCAATCCGGTCGGTGTGTATCAGCGTGATATCGAAATTCCCGCCGATTGGGATGGACGCGACATATTCCTCCGTTTGGAAGGAGCAAAATCCGGTGTATACGTGTATGTCAACGGACAGGAAGTGGGATACAGCGAAGACTCCAAGAATCCGGCAGAATTCTTAATCAACAACTACCTGAAACCCGGCAAAAACTCGCTGGTCATCAAAATATTCCGCTGGAGTACCGGTTCTTATCTGGAATGCCAGGACTTCTGGCGCATGAGCGGTATTGAACGTGATGTATTCCTGTTCTCACAGCCCAAAACCCACATCAAAGATTTCAATGTGGTGTCTACACTGGACGACACTTATAAGAATGGTATCTTCAAACTGAATGTGGACGTAACCAACCATACAGCAGCCAACAAAGAGGTAACCGTAGCATACGAATTGCTGGATGCCGCAAAGAAAGTGGTTGCAGAAGGTAACACCCCCTGTCCTGTTACAGCAGACGGGCAGAAGAGCATCTCTTTTGAAGCCGCCCTCAGCAACGTCAAGACCTGGACATCAGAACACCCTAACCTGTATCGGTTACTGATATCTCTGAAAGACGGAGAAAAAACAAGCGAAATCATTCCTTATACGGTAGGTTTCCGCCGTTTCGAGATCAAACCAACCGATCAGATAGCCGAAAACGGCAAACCATACGTTTGCTTGTTCGTCAACGGCCAACCCATCAAGCTGAAAGGTGTAAACATACACGAACATAATCCCGAAACAGGACATTATGTTCCCGAAGAGCTGATGCGCAAGGACTTCACCCTGATGAAACAGAACAACATCAACAGCGTGCGCCTCTGCCACTATCCGCAAGACCGCAAGTTCTATGAATTGTGTGATGAATATGGTATCTATGTATATGATGAAGCCAACATCGAAAGCCACGGTATGTATTATAACTTAAGCCGGGGCGGAACATTGGGCAACCATCCCGAATGGCTGAAGCCGCACATGGACCGTACCATTAATATGTACGAGCGTAACAAAAACCATCCCTCTGTAGCCATCTGGTCATTAGGAAACGAAGCCGGAAACGGTTATAATTTCTATCAGACCTATTTATGGCTGAAAGAACGCGAAGTAAAAGGCATGAACCGTCCTGTAAATTATGAACGCGCCCTTTGGGAATGGAACACAGATATGTATGTACCCCAATACCCCAGTGCCGCCTGGCTGGAAGAAATAGGCAAGAAAGGCAGCGACCGTCCCATCGCACCATCCGAATATTCACACGCTATGGGCAATTCCAATGGTAATCTGGCAGCACAATGGAGAGCAATCTACAAGTACCCGAACCTGCAAGGCGGTTACATTTGGGACTGGGTAGACCAAGGTATTCTGGAAACAGACGAAAATGGACGTACCTACTGGGCCTACGGAGGTGATTACGGGACCAATGCACCCAGCGACGGAAACTTCCTATGCAATGGAATCGTAGCTCCGGACCGCACTCCGCATCCGGCCATGACAGAAGTGAAATATGCACATCAGAATGTAGGTTTCGAAGCCATCGACCCGGCTGCCGGCAAATTCCTGGTAAAAAACCGTTTCTACTTCACCAACTTGAAAAAGTATATGATCAGTTATACCGTAAAGGCAAACGGAAAAACAATCAAAGGCGGAAAAGTATCATTAGATATCGAACCGCAAGGTTCCAAAGAACTGAACATCAACCTCAACGGATTGAAACCCAAGGCCGGCACAGAATATTTTGTAGATTTTGTAGTTACCACCACAGAACCGGAGCCCTTGATTCCTGCAGGACACGATATTGCTTCCGAACAATTCCGCCTGCCCATAGAACCATTGGCTATGACCGGACATAAAGCAAGCGGCAAGACTACCGTCAGCACGGATGGTGACATCATCACCGTATTATCACCACGTATGCAGTTCGTTTTCAACAAGAAAAGCGGACTCGTGACTTCATACAAAGTAAACGGTACAGAATATTTCGCTGAAGGTTTTGGTATTCAGCCTAACTTCTGGCGCGCACCGACGGACAATGATTATGGTAACGGTGGCCCTAAGCGCGAGCAAATATGGAAACAGTCCAGCAAGAATTTCAATGTAGCAGATGTTACCACAACAACAGACGGCAACAAGACCGTATTAACAGTCAATTACCTACTGGCGGCAGGCAATCTGTACATCATGAAATATACCATCTATCCCGACGGTGTGGTTCATGCAGGCATCACCTTTACTTCTACCGATATGAAGGCTGCCGACACGGAAGTATCAGAAGCTACCTTAATGGCCACTTTCACACCGGGACAGGATGCTCAACGCCTTGCCTCTTCCAAACTGAACGTACCACGTATCGGTGTACGTTTCCATTTGCCATCCGATATGAACCAGGTAGAATACTTCGGACGCGGACCGGGTGAAAACTACATCGACCGTAATGCAAGCAGCTTCGTTGATCTCTACCGCACTACAGCCGACCAGATGTACACCAACAACTATGTCCGTCCGCAAGAAAACGGACACCGCACCGACACCCGTTGGGTAGAACTGACCCGCAAAGGCGGAAAAGGATTGTTAATACGTGCCGACAGCACTATCGGATTCAATGCCCTGCGCAACTCCGTAGAGGACTTTGACTCGGAAGAAGCTATCAGCCGTCCCCGTCAGTGGACTAACTTCACTCCCGAAGAAGTTGCTAACCATAATGAGGAAAAAGCTAAAAATGTAATACGCCGCATGACACATGTCAATGATATCACCCCACGTAATTTTGTGGAAGTATGTATTGATATGAAGCAACAAGGTGTAGCCGGTTATGACAGCTGGGGAGACCGCCCTCTGCCGGAACATACCCTACCCGCCAATAAGGAATATCATTGGGGATTCACATTGATGCCGGTAAAATAAAAACATAGCAAGCATTCCTTCCTTAATAAGAAGAGTATGTCAGAACTCCGATGGCACTATCATATAGATTGTCATCGGAGTTTCATTTCCCATCCTACATTTCAATTATAACCTGAAAACAAGATCAGTCTGATTTATATTTGCTAGCTTTGTACTCAAAAAATCGAACACATGGAACAACAAGGAGAAATCATACTCTACCAGCCGGATGAATCAGTGAGGATGGAAGTGCGCATTGAAGATGAAACAGTGTGGCTGACCCAGGCACAAATAGTAGAACTATTCCAATCCAGCAAAGCCAATATAAGCGAGCATCTAAAGAACATTTATAAATCAGAAGAACTAATCCAAAGTTCAACCGTTCGGAATTTCCGAACAGTTCGCCAAGAAGGCAACAGACAGATTACCCGTAACTTAGAATATTATAATTTAGATGTGATTATATCAGTAGGATACCGTGTAAATACGAAACGAGGAATCCAATTCCGCCAATGGGCTAATAGCCAGGCACATGACCGTTTTCTTATTATAGACCAATCCGACGTATATCACATCGGAGCCTCTTTGAAAGATTTGGGAAAGAAACTGTTTGCCTTCTCCAAAATGGATATTCCGGCATCTATCCTCACAAAACTGCTATAAAGATGAGAGAAACAGAATCCAATAATAAAGTCCTACTAGGCATGAGCGGAGGAACAGACAGTTCCGTAGCCGCCCTTCTATTGCAGGATGCAGGATACGAAGTAACCGGCATCACCTTCCGCTTTTATGAAAAAGAAAATGATACTGAGTATCTGGAGGACGCCCGCGCTTTATGTGAACGTCTGAACATTCCCCATCTCACATACGATGTTCGTGACACCTTCCGGAAAACCATCATTGACTATTTCATCAACGAATATATGGCAGGTCATACCCCGGTTCCCTGTACCTTGTGCAACAACTACCTGAAATGGCCTCTTTTGAAGAAAATATCCGATGAAATGGGAATTTATCACTTCGCTACAGGACATTATGTACGCCGGCGCTTCATCAATGGATGCTATCACATCACTACCGGTGTCGACCCGGATAAAGACCAATCCTTTTTCCTATGGGGGCTGCCACAAGAAATCCTGCAACGTATGCTTCTCCCTATGGGCAACCTGACTAAAGCCCGTGTCCGTGAAATCGCGGCAGAGCGTGGTTTTCTGAAAGCCGCCCATAAACGGGACAGTCTGGGAGTATGCTTCTGCCCCATGGACTACCGCACATTCCTGCATAAGGAATTACCTGAAGGAAGTATCCTACCGGGTAAATTCTTCGATGAAATGGGGAATTTTATCGCACGGCACAAAGGTTATCCTTTCTATACCATCGGCCAGCGGAGAGGATTGGGCATAGATCTTAACCGGGCTGTCTTTGTCAAAGAAATCATTCCGGCAGAAAACAAAGTCATACTGAGCGACTTGAAAGCACTGGAAAAAACAGAAATGAGACTGAAAGAATGGCACATCACCAATCCCGCTTTATTACTAAACAAGGACGACATCATCGTCAAAATACGCTATCGGAAACAAGCCAACCGCTGCACAGTAACCCTGCAACCGGATAACACCCTGCATGTACAACTGCACGAGCCGCTGACAGCCATTGCTCCGGGACAGGCAGCCGCTTTCTATAGGGATGATGTAGTACTGGGTGGGGGCATTATCATCTAATTCCAGACACTTTCAAATCATATTTCGGCCCTCTTTTTTGCTGCTTCAAGATTTTCTTGATAACTTTCCGTCGTTCTTCACCTTCAGGTCGAGAAACCGGAAAGTGAAAATAGACATGTATCCGGATCAAACCTTAAATAAATAGAGATGAAAAGTAGAAATTATGCAGGCATATCCTTACTTGCCTCATTAGCCGCCTGTACCTCTGCAACAGCAGAAACCGTTCAAAAAAACAGTACGCAGGCCCCCAAAAAGCCCAATGTTATCGTTATTCTGGCAGATGACCTAGGATATGGAGATTTAAAATGTTACGGAGCCAAGAATGTAGAAACTCCCCATGTTGACAAACTGGCATCGGAAGGCATTCGTTTTACTAATGCACATACCGTAGCCGCTACCAGCACCCCATCCCGCTACTCCTTGCTGACAGGAGAATATGCATGGCGCAGACCGGACACGGACATTGCCGCAGGAGATGTAAAAATGATTATCCGTCCCGAACAATACACCATGGCAGACATGTTTAAAAGTGCCGGATATGCTACAGCCGCCATCGGCAAATGGCATCTGGGCCTGGGAGACAAGACAGGCGGACAGGATTGGAATGCTCCTTTACCAGCCGCTTTAGGTGACTTAGGCTTTGACTATCACTATATCATGGCCGCTACAGCCGACCGTGTACCTTGTGTATTTATAGAAAACGGCAAGGTAGCCAACTATGATCCGTCCGATCCCATAGAAGTGAGTTACACCAAGAACTTTCCGGGAGAACCGACCGGCAAAGATAATCCCGAATTACTGTATAACCTACATCCCAGCAACGGACATGACATGTCCATCGTCAATGGTATCAGCCGCATCGGATTTATGAAAGGGGGCGGAAAAGCACTTTGGAAAGACGAGAACATTGCCGATTCCATCACCGTTCATGCCATCGACTTTATCAAACAGCATAAAGACGAGCCTTTCTTTATGTATTTTGCAACCAATGATGTACACGTTCCTCGTTTTCCCCATGACCGCTTCCGTGGAAAGAATCCTATGGGACTACGCGGAGACGCAATCGCCCAATTCGACTGGACGGTAGGCCAGCTGATGGAAACATTGGACCAACTTGGACTAACTGAAAACACGCTGATTATTCTATCCAGCGACAATGGTCCGGTTGTAGACGACGGATATAAGGACAAGGCAGAAGAGTTGTTGAACGGACATACACCTTCCGGTCCGTGGAGAGGAAACAAATACAGCGCTTTCGAGGGTGGAACAGCCGTTCCGGTCATTGTCCGCTGGCCACAGAAGATAAAACAGACAGGAGACTCGGACGTATTAATGTCACAGATTGACTGGCTAGCCTCTTTAGGAGCTTTGATCAACGCCAGATTACCTAAAGGCAGCGCTCCGGACAGTTATGACCGTTTAGGGAATCTGATAGGAACCGACAAGACAGACCGCCCCTGGATTGTGGAACAATCCATGAACCACACGTTGTCCGTCCGTACCAAAGACTGGAAATACATTGAACCGAATGATGATCCCACTACCTTTATGAAAGCAGAAAAAATAGAAACCGGAAACCTGAACGTTCCCCAGTTATATGAAATGGAAAAGGTGAGCGAACAAGAGAATGTAGCAGAAAAGTATCCTGAGAAAGTATTTGAGTTGCAGACCATTCTGAGGCAAGTACGCAATAAGAGAATAAAGATGTAAACAGGACTCATCCAATAAGAGGATATTTCAAAAATTCGAAATAACCATCAAATGTTCCACCGTATGGGCAGGCCCATGAGCCCGCCCATACAACATAACGACAACAAAAATCACTTTTGACTCATTTACATAAAACACAAAAGCATTCCATCACAACAACTCACTCATTACCAATAACTTCCCGTGCAACAGTCTTTCAAAACCTCCTCAATCGGTATGCCGGTGGCGAAATACATCTGCTTCGGGGATGCTCTCGGACAGAATGTAAAATCAGCCCCTCGTTACCTCCCGGTAGCTCGTAGGCATCAGAAGAACCTATTCTCATCATACCTTCACCTCACTCCATTTGATATTTCACCCAGGTGAAGCAGTTATTCCACTTGGGTGAAAGCGGCTGTTCACCTAAGCGAAGCTGCCTCTTCACCTTAGTGAAGCAATGAACGCACCCGAACAAAAATACGCCTTATGACGCTCCCCTGCAATGGAACAACCGTAGCTATGACACAGGAATCAGAACAACCGATATCCGTCAAACCAAATTTGGCAGCGGAGAATGGCAAACCATTTCGGGGGGATTTAGAATGTATTTTCACGGTACATTACTGATTTACAGCAAAATACCGTGAAAAATCCAAGATGACAATATACGTATAATCAAAAAAACTCCCTTGGTACAACCAAGGGAGACAGGTATACATTTCCTTTAAAAGTTCCGGATGCAATTGGGATTATAAAGCAGCCCTTCGGCTGCTTTATGTTTCTCTATCCTCTGTGTTAGCATTTAAAGGAATGATTCATCTTTTACTTATTACTTGCCTTAACAAACTTATAAAGCACGAAAGTCTTGGGCGCCATCTCTACATTCAGTACATTACCCTCAATCGTAACATCACTTTCTTTCGGAGTAATGACATTCGGATGCTCTACCGTGTTATCTTTATCCAAATCGGCAGACTGGAGCGTGATGCATTTACCTTCCACAAGTTTATCACTCTTCTTCAATCCGTTGAAAGTCACTGATACCGGTTGTGCCTTATCCGAAGTATTGGCAATTTTCACGATACAAGCCTTTTCATCCTTATCCCATACGGCACTGGCAAACAGACCATCCTGTCCTTCCTGACCGCTCACAGCTTTTTTATCCATTGTCAACGGCAATACATGCGTGCCTTTATTATGACTGTACAACTGTTGTACATAGTAACTGCAAGTACGGACGGAATTCAGATTATCAAACCAAATCAAATCCGGACGCCACTGCCACCCTTCCACATGAGCAAACAAAGGCGCATAAGTAGCCATGTGTACCACATCGGCATTGCGTTCCAGTCCGGTCATGAACGCAGCTTCCATTAAAGCAGCATTAAAATGGTTCCATTTCTTGCCTTTTCCATGACAAGCATATTCTCCGGCAAAGACCTTCGGACCTTTGCGGTCGTAATTATCATAACGGTTACCTTGTGCCAGGAACCAGCTTTCGGGACGATAGAAATGCTCATCCACCAAATCCACTTTCAGATTTTTCATTTCCGGCCATAAGTAATCAAAGTCTTTACCTTCAGACTGAGGTCCCGAACTGCCGACAATCTTGATTTCGGGATGCGCCTTACGAAGCACCTCGACAAACTGTTTCAGACGTTCCGGATATTCCGGTCCCCATTGTTCGTTACCAATACCCAAGAACTTCAAGTTGAAGGGAGCAGGGTGTCCCATATCCGCACGAACTTTTCCCCAAGTAGTCGTAACATCACCATTGGCAAATTCAATCAGATCCAATGCATCCTGTATATACGAATCAAGTTTGGACAAGCTGACCTGCTGGTCGGGGTCATTCTGATACTGGCATACCAGCCCGCAGTTCAGAATAGGCAACGGTTCGGCGCCTATATCCTCCGACAACTGGAAATACTCAAAGAAGCCCAGTCCGTAAGTCTGGAAATAATCGGGGAAGAAACGATGCTTGAACGTATAATGCCAGCGGTTTTCATTCAACGGACGATTCTCTACCGCACCTACTGTTTTTTTCCATTCGTAACGGGTAGCCTCATCCGTACCTTCCACAATACAGCCACCGGGAAAACGGAAAACACCGGGTTTGATATCATATAAAGCCTGCACCAAGTCCTTGCGAAGACCGTTCTTACGCTCTTTCCAAGTATCCACAGGGAAAAGAGAAACATGTTCCAGATCCACCGTTCCCGCACTTTCAAGGAAAATACGGAGATGAGCCTTGGGTTCCGTTCTCGGCGATTTCAATATCACCTCATATTGTTTCCAATCCTTCGAGTTCACTGTCAGTTCTTTTGACTCAAAAGCCTGACGTTCCTCCATCGTATCATTCTTGATCAATTCAATGCGAAGTTTCTGGTTCTCACCACGTGCCCATACGGAAAAACGGTACTCGGCTCCTTCCTTGACACCTATACCGAAGAAACCTTCGTTTTCAATCCCTGTATGTTTTTCCCTGTGCCCGGAATTACCCAGACGGACATAATGCGGATTTCGTTCAAACGGCCCGTCATCCATCAAGGTCACGTTACCGAAAACATTCCACCCCATAAAACGTTGCGGGAATTCGAATGAACGGTTCTTTACCAGTTCGGCATACAATCCTCCGTCGGCTCCATAATTAATGTCCTCAAAAAACAAACCATACATGGTTGGTTGTATTTCCGCACCAAGTTTATTGGTCTGCACGACCATGTTGTGCGCATTCTGTGCATGTAGCGCTACTCCGGCAGCAAATACCCATGCCGTGAATAGAGTTCGGTGTAATTTCATGATAGTAATATTATTAATTTTTATTAGTTAATTCTCTTTCCCCATACAGAATGCCCTTGAGCATCCAGACCAGTAAAGAGAATGGTTTCTGTCTCATTTTCCCAATCGTGTCCGGCAAAGATAATCAAATTGTTAATATCTTCTGTCGCTGTTTTTATAGTAAGAAGCTGTTTTTTAGCATTAAACCCCCATACTGCATCTCCCGCACTGCCATCTGCTTCCAAAACGACACGGGCAGATAATGCCTGCTCACCATTCCGCAAGTCTCCTTCGCCCCACAATATCTGACCGGCCTCCAAGCTACGTTCCAAAGGTGGTTCCTGAATGCGGATAATTTCCCACTCACCTACCAAATCTTCTTTAGTGAAAGAGCGCGGAGCAGTACCCGCATAGCGTTCGGGAGAAACCACGGGCCATCCATTCACAGTAAAGAACACTTCACGCACATGCAGATCCATCAAATGGTTCTGAGGAGAGAGACGTCCCTGGTGAGCCATAAAATAACGGCCGTCACCGGCATCAATAAGACCGCAATGAGCCGTTCCCGCCCATCCCGGATGATTTTCGAAGCGATAAGGAGCTGTCAATATGGGAACATTATTCGTTGTATCTTTTATATCCTCTCCATAGAAATCCACAAAAGGTCCTTCGGGAGAATCGGAATAAGCGACACGTACATTATAGGTAGTCATCAACGGATCGTAGGATGTAAACAGATAATATTTGCCAAGTTCCGGCTGATACATGATTTCCGGCGCTTCCAAGTTGTCTTTCCGGTAATTGGCCCGGCGTGCTATCAAGTGCCCATGATCCTCCGACTGCTTAGTCATTCCTGTTTCGGGATTCAGTTCCACACAGTACAGACCGCCGAAATAAGAGCCATAATGCATCCACCACTTTCCGGTTTCCGGGTCCTCAATAACAGAAGGATCTATGGCATTCATCGCATCCCCTTCCCCTGTCTTGACCACACACCCTTTCTGTATCCAGGGACCTTCGGGAGAATCCGACTCGGCCATACCGATATAGGATGTATTCCTGCCGAATGCCGATACACAATAATACAAACGATAAATACCCTGATAAGGCATCAGGAAGGGAGCCCAAATGTTAGTCGCCCCTTTTCCCTCCGCCTGACTATGGACCCATTCTATAGCCGGAGCAGGTATTTCGGGAAAGGCCCATCCCACAAAATCCCAATGTACCAGATCTTTTGATTTGCGTACCTGGATAAAACCTAACGGTACATTCTTCTCTTCCGCCTCTTTCCGGTTCTCGGCAAAGATAGCATCAGTGGAATACATATAATAGGTATCCCCTATTTTTTTACAGGCCGGATCGTGTACATTATACGTTCCCCACTGCTTGTAATTTTCCATAGACGAAAGGGCGGTATAATCATCCACCCAAGGATTCGGTGAAGGAACAGGCACGAAAGCCGTAGGTGCATTGCATGATACCAATGCCCCTACGACCAACAGGCCTAAACCAACCAACCTATTTATTATTAACCTCTTCATGTCCATGAATAATCTTTGAGGAAAAAATTGCTGTTCCATAGTATTTTGTTTATTATATGACCATTTGCTAATGTACTAATTTGTCAATGGCCATGTGGCATATAGCGCAGCCAATCGGCACATTGACACATTGACTAATTATTATTAATGCAAATATAGCTGCAACCAAAAGCTCGCCAGGTGGACAATATCGCTTAAAGGGTGGACATTTGTACAGCAGAGGGATAAAAATGATTTGTTTGTTTTTAAGGAAAAACGAAAAGGTATATCTTTGTTTCCATAATGGTATATTCTTACGTCATTAATGAACTACACACTATGAAAAGACATTCTTTGCTATTTGCTCTGTTCATCTTTCTGTCGAGCCTGTCTATACAAGCTGAAGGGACCGCCGGAAAATGGTCCGAACGCTATAACGTCACCGC
Source organism: Phocaeicola vulgatus ATCC 8482 (assembly GCF_000012825.1). Classification (GTDB taxonomy): domain Bacteria; phylum Bacteroidota; class Bacteroidia; order Bacteroidales; family Bacteroidaceae; genus Phocaeicola; species Phocaeicola vulgatus. Next base: position 1,328,157 of record NC_009614.1, read on the forward strand.
TATTACGATGGATGAAGGACTTCCTCACAACTTCGTGGACGATATATTGAAAGACAGCCAGGGCTTTTTATGGATTGCCACCCGTGGGGAAGGAATCGCCCGTTATGACGGTTATGAATTTACCGCCTTCAATATGGGAAGCACCCACACCAAACTACGAAGCAACTTCATAAACAAACTGTGTGAGGATAACTTCAAGCGTATTTGGGCTGTCAGTGAAATGGGTATTGACATATTGGATATACAAACCATGCAGACTGTACAAGTCGCTGATACGAAAGACAAACTTATTTCACTGTGCAACCGCCCCTCCCATCTCATTCTCCATAGCAAAGCGGGAAATATTTGGGTTTGTTCGGAAAACAATTTATTCAAAATTACCTTTGGCAAACAAGGAAATATAAGACAGATCATTAAAATATGCGAAGTGCCGGCAGGAGAATCCATCCGGACTATTTGTGAGGTGGAAGACTATCTTTGGATAAACTACAAAGACGGTATCTACCGCATCAAAGAATCGGCTATGGAAGTACAGGAACCCACATTCATTTCATCTGCCCTGCAATTACCCGGTGTGTCCATACAAGTAATCTGCCGGAAAGAAAATGAAATTTGGATTGGCAGCGCACAAGGCCTTTTCCGATACAATATGGATACGGAACTGATGAAGCATTATATGTACGATCCGAATGACAACAACTCGCTTTCCCAAAACTTTATCACAGACATAGCAGAAACAGGAGAACATACCATGCTGGTTGCCACCCTAAAAGGTATAAACCTTTATAATGCGTTGACAGACAATTTTGAGCGGATAAATAAAGATACCGGAGAAGGAGAAATTGTACAAAACACATTGAACTGTGACTTCGTAAACTGTCTGCTGACCGATGGTGACATTATCTGGGTAGGAACCGAAGTGGGAGGGCTGAACAAGATGAGCCGCCGGATGCTGTTGGTACAAAACTATTATCATATTCCCACCATTCCCGGAAGTCTTTCCCAAAATCCCGTCAATGCCATTTATGAAGACCCGTCGGGTGTTTTATGGGTAGGAACCGTAGAAGGAGGTTTAAACCGGCGGGCTCCCGGCAGCAACACTTTTGAACACTATACCACTGATGCACCCGCCCACCTAAGCCATAATACCGTCAGTTGTTTTACCAGCGATAACGATGGAAGGCTCTGGATAGGAACCTGGGGAGGAGGCATAGGATGGATAGACATGAAAAATCCGCAGAACAAACAATTCCACCACATAGAAATACCCGAATACGGAGACTTCTCATGGGGATGGGCCGGAAGTATCTGCTATGACCACTTGAATAATGCCATCTGGGTGGGAACCAGTACCAATATCTATGTTTACGACTTGAAAACACAAACGCTCACCGAACCATTCAAGGGTATGAACCTAGGTGGAATTGAAGGCTGTACAGGATACTATATAGATAAGGATAACCACCTGTGGCTGGGACTTACAGAAGGACTTTGCCGAATAGATCTAAGCAGTTTGAAAGCCCCCAGACTGATTTATCAACTCTGGAGGATCAAGCTGGACGAACCGGAATCAAAGTTGAAGGAAAGGGTAACCTACATCACCCAGTCTAAAGACGGAACCCTATGGATAGGCAGCAACGGATATGGTTTCTACAAATCCTCACCAACAGAAAACGGAGAATATACCTTCCGCTCCTTCACCACCGAAGACGGACTGATAAACAACAGTGTCCGCTGCATATCGGAAGATAAAGAAGGGTATCTTTGGATTACCACCACCAACGGACTCTCCCGCTTCAATCCTAACAACAACAGCTTCTTCAACTATACCCGGAAAGACGGACTATTATCCAACCAGTTCTATTGGAACGCAATATGCCGTGCCGCCAATGGAGATTTGTATGTAGGAAGTACTAAAGGGCTGTCTGTAGTCAAACCGGTCATAGACACAAATCCCAAGGAGGCTGTTCCTCTGGCATTCACCCATGTTCGTGTGGCCAATGAAGAACGATTGTACACAAACGGCACCCTACAGTTACACGAACGCGACAAATCTCTCTATATTGAATTTGCCGCACTGGATTATGATGCATCGACATTCGCCAATTATTATTACCGCTTGAAAGGATTTGACGACAAATGGATAAAAGTGCCGGCCAACAGGCGACAAGCCGCCTATACCAACCTGCGTCCCGGCAACTATACTTTCGAACTGCGTTATGCCCCCGACGACAAACAATGGCTGGAAGAAATGGCAGAACTCCACATTGCCGTATCACCTTATTTCTATAAAACCATCTGGTTCATTCTGTCCATATTGGTTCTTCTATCTTTCCTTATATATAAGGTATTATCATGGAGGCTTCGTTCGTTAAAAGAACAACAAGAAATGCTCCACATCAAAGTAGAGGAACGTACCCGTGAACTGGAAGAACAAAAAAAACTGCTTTCCACTCAGGCAAGCGAGCTCTATCGTCAAAACCAACTATTGAAACAGCAAAACGAAAAGATAACCAAACAAAAAGGGCAACTGATACAAATGTCAAAGAAAGTACAGGAATTGACGGTTGACAAACTCGCCTTCTTCACCAATATCACCCATGAATTCCGTACTCCGTTGACATTAATCGTAGGACCTATAGAAAGGGCATTGAAACTAAGCTACAATCCTCAAGTCATTGAACAATTACATTTTGTGGAGCGCAACTCAAAATATCTGCTCTCACTGGTCAACCAATTAATGGACTTCCGCAAAGTAGAATCAGGGAAAATGGAAATTGTCCGCAACCCGGGCAACTTTGCCAAGTTACTCAATGAACTGCTGGTTCCCTTCGACGCATATGCATCCGAAAGAGGAATAACCATCGAACGTCGTTTCCGCCTTCCTTCATGTGAAATCATGTACGATGAGGATGCCATGCATAAAGTGATTGTCAATTTGATAGGAAATGCTTTGAAATTTACCCCCAAAGGAGGACAAATTACCATCTATGCCACCCCCTTCCGCCAGGAAGAGCAGGAAAAGTTGTTCATCTGTATCCGGGATACGGGGCCAGGACTGCCCGAAGAAGAGATAGACAAAGTATTCAACCGCTTCTACCAATCACAAAACAAGACGCATTCCTCTATCAACGGACAAAGCGGGACCGGAATCGGCCTCTATCTATGCAAACGAATTGTCCAGTTGCATGGAGGTTCAATTTGTGCCAAGAATAATCAGAGCAAAGGATGTTCTTTCCGTATTTTACTTCCTTTGCAATATGCCGATGCAGACAGTCTGCCCGCACCAACAGAGCAAGTTAAAGAACCGGTAGAATCTCCGCTGGCCTTGCAACCTGCCACCAATGGAAAACTGACGATTCTGGTAGTAGAAGACAACAAAGATATGCGCGCCTATATCCGTTCCATTCTGGCCGAATATTATAACGTGCTCGAAGCATCCCAAGGTGAAGAAGCATTGACTGTGCTCCAATCCCAGAACGTGGATTTCATAGTCAGTGACTTGATGATGCCTGTCATGGATGGTATGGAACTGTCCCGCCGGGTAAAATCCAATTTCGCCATCTCACATATCCCCTTCCTGATGCTCACAGCCAAAACATCCAACGAATCGCGCATCGAAAGCTTCCGTATAGGTGTAGACGAATACCTGCTGAAACCATTTGATGATACTTTGCTGCTGGCCCGGATATCCAATATACTGGAAAACCGCAAACGTTTCCAACAAAAGTTCTCATACAGTATGGATGTGGATGCACTGAATATCGAAAAAGAATCCAGTGACAAGAAATTCCTGGACAAGGCGATGCAGATTGTGAAAGAAAACTATAAGAACTCCTATTACGAAATAAGCGATTTCATCGAAGCAATGGGGGTAAGCAAAAGTTTGATGAACAAAAAAATGCAAAATCTGACGGGACAGTCTGCCGGACAATTCATGCGTAACTACCGGCTGAATCTTGCGCGGGAACTTATTATCCGTAACCGGCTGACGCACAATATGAACATATCCGAAATAGCATACGAAGTGGGATTCAATGACCCCAAATACTTCACACGCTGCTTTACAAAACATTTCGGAACAACACCCAGTTCGATGATGGAGAATGGAACCGACTGACTTATTCCAGAGCGTAAAATGAACGGATTGTATACCATAAATGCTCCGTTTTTCTACGCTCTCACCTCGCTAAATAAATTATCTTTGCTCTACATTATAATAGCATATTTAATACCCATGAAAAAACAATTTATGACTTGGCTGCTTGCCATCACTACAATGTCAGCTTTTGCCCAACAAGCTACAGTTACAGGACCCGATTCCTTTTTGAAAGTAAATGTATCCGTAAAACAGGGTATCCCCGTTTATTCCGTTACCTATAAGGACAAGACCATCCTGGAAGATTCACCTTTAGGTTTCATTGCCAATGTGGGGGACTTCAGCCGAGATATGACTTTCACCGGACAAAAAGAGAATAAAATAGATAAGACCTATACACAAGACCGTATCAAACAATCACAAATTCATTATCAAGCCAATGAACTTACATGCACCTTTACCAATAAAGAAAAGAAAAATATAAATATAATATTCCGCGTAAGCAACAACGATATTGCTTTCCGCTACGAAATGCCCAAATATGGCGATACGGGAAGCATCGTGATAGAAAAAGAAACTACCGGTTTTGACTTCCCCTCCTTCACCACTACTTTCCTGTGCCCGCAAAGTGACGCCATGATAGGTTGGAAACGTACCAAGCCCAGCTATGAGGAAGAATATAAGGCTGACGCTCCTATGAATGTACGTTCACAATATGGGCACGGTTACACATTTCCTTGTCTGTTCCATGTAGGAGAAAATGGCTGGGCACTTATCAGTGAAACCGGAGTAGACAGCAAATACTGTGGTTCACACCTGAGCGATGCCACCGCCGACGGACTTTATACCCTCGCTTTCCCCATGCCCGAAGAAAACAACGGTAACGGTACGGCATCTCCCGGTCTTGCATTGCCCGGTTCCACTCCTTGGCGTACTATTACTGTAGGCGAAAACCTGAAGCCCATTGTAGAAACAACGATTCCATGGGATGTCGTGGAACCTCTTTACCCAACGGAGCATACATACCAAATGGGACGCGGAACCTGGAGTTGGATACTTTGGCAAGATGGCAGCATCAATTTCGACGATCAGAAAAAATATGTAGATCTTGCTGCCGCCATGGGATATGAATATGTATTGATAGACAACTGGTGGGATACCAACATCGGCCGTGAACGTATGAAAGACTTCATAGACTATGCACACAGTAAAAATGTAGATGTATTTTTATGGTATAGTTCCAGCGGCTACTGGAATGATATAGTGCAAGGTCCTACCAATTACATGGACAATCCCATTATCCGTAAAAAGGAAATGAAATGGCTGCATAATATAGGAGTAAAAGGAATCAAAGTAGACTTCTTCGGAGGTGACAAGCAGGAAACCATGCGTCTGTACGAAGCCATCCTGAGCGATGCGGATGATAATGGACTGATGGTCATTTTCCACGGCTGTACCCTTCCTCGGGGATGGGAGCGTATGTATCCTAATTATGTAGGAAGCGAAGCCGTGCTCGCATCGGAAAACCTGATTTTCCAACAACATTTTTGCGATGAAGAAGCGTTTAATGCCTGTCTGCATCCATTTATCCGCAACACCATCGGTTGCATGGAGTTTGGTGGCACATTCCTCAACAAACGCCTCAACCGCAACAATGACGGCGGAAACATACGCAAGACCACTGATGTATTCCAACTGGCAACAGCCGTTTTATTCCAAAATCCTATTCAGAATTTTGCGTTGGCGCCTAATAACCTGACCGATGCCCCCCAAGTTTGTTTGGATTTCATGAAGCAAGTTCCCACCACATGGGACGAAACAAGATTCATTGACGGCTATCCGGGCAAATACGTAGTACTGGCACGTCGGCATGCCGATAAATGGTACATAGCCGGAATCAATGCACAAAAAGAACCGCTGAAATTAAAGTTGAACCTTCCCATGTGTACTAAAGGAGATAAAGTGATGCTTTATCAGGACGATAAAAAACTAAATCCTCACGCTGAAGAGATAACATTAAAAAAGAATGATGAAGTCAGCATTACGATGCAGGCGGAAGGAGGATTTTTACTTGTGAAATAATTCCTTTCAGAGAATTTTATTTGTATTTTATCCCTTATGTAGCCGGACAGTCCTTCACCAGGTTGTCCGGCTACATGACTTTATATAAAAAAAGCCTTCTCCTAAGCCTATCTCACCACCCCCAAAAGACGCAAACTATAAGCGGAATAAATACATTTTTTCCATTATCCATTCGTCCACCCTATAAAACCGTTTGTCCACCCCTGTTTACGGTGTAAATTATACTTTTGTCATGCAATCGGTGCTCAATCTTTCGGAAGAGAACCCTGCTTTTAAAGTCTAATCCTAATCTTAAATATTATGAAGAATAGCTCCAGCATATTTATAAACTCTGTGGTTTGTCTACCTAGAGTATTCAACATTGGATTGTACAATAATCCAACATCTCAATTCAATACATCAGCAACAATTTAATCTACTAATTTAATACTTAAAAAAATGAGGAAACATTTATTATTTTCCGTAATGCTTAGTCTGTGTGCTATGGGTGGCATGATGGTGTATCCCACACCTGCTATAGCTACCGTGGCACAATCTCCGGCTATCAAGGTTCGCGGTCAAGTTATCGATGAACAAGGTGAGCCCTTGACTGGAGCTACTGTCAGAATTAAAGGAGGACAAGGTGGAACCATTACCGATGTGGACGGAAACTTCCAACTGGAGGTTGCCGGAAACGCTATCCTTTCGATAAGCTATGTAGGCTACAAGGAACGCGAAGTAGCTGTTCGTAACCGCGCTATCATTGAAGCCATCCAATTGCAACCCGACAACCAGATGCTGGAACAAGTTGTTGTCATAGGTTATGGCACACAAAAGAAATCCGATTTGACCGGTTCTGTAGCTGTAGTAGACACGGAAGCCTTGAAACAGACATCCCATTCCAATATCTCCACCATGCTCGAAGGTAAAGTATCAGGCGTACAAGTCACTTCCGACGGGCAGCCCGGTGCCGACCCTACCGTCCGTATCCGTGGCGTCGGATCTTTTGGTGACACTTCTCCTCTTTATGTTATCGATGGTGTCCCCATGGGTACTTCCATCCGCGATTTCTCTTCAAACGATATTGAAACCATCCAAATTCTGAAGGATGCATCGGCTGCTGCCATTTACGGTTCGCGTGCAGCCAACGGTGTGGTCATCATCACTACCAAACGCGGTCAGAAAGACCAACCGCTGAAAGTAGACTACAATGGGTACGTAGGTATGGACTACATTCCCAGTAGTGTCTATGACGTAATGGATGCCGACCAATACAGCCAGTACATCGGTCAGGCATGCGCCAACTCCAACACTCCGCTGCCCGGCGGTTACAAGCTGGACAGTACCACCGGAAAATATCATTTCCAGGATAACACCAATACCAACTGGTTTAAAGAAGTGTTCAAAACAGGTATCCGTCAAAATCACAATGTGAACCTCTCCGGTGGCGGTGCCCACAATACTTATAACGTTTCATTAGATTACTACAACCAGAAAGGTACACTGGAAGGCGCCGGTCCCAACTACGAACGTTACACGGCGCGTGTCAACAACACGATGGACACCAAATTCATCAAGTTCCATACCAGCCTGGTTTACTCTCACTCCGATCAAGACAACATGGGTTTGTCAAACGCTTCCGAATACGTTCAAGGTCTGTATGGAGACGTAACCAACATACTGCGTGGTACTTTGCTGATGCAACCCACCATCAAAGCCTACGACAACTCTACTTGGGTACTTGACAATCTGGTAGGGATCGCCAATAACTTCAACTATGACTCTTATGGTTATGGTGTTTACTACGACACCGTACATGGTGACATTTCAGCTTCCAACCCCTTGCTGGTCAATAACCTGTTAAAGCGCAATACCCGTGTAGACCGCTTTGTAGGAACAGCCTCTGCCGATGTGGATCTCCTGAAAATGATCGGTATTGACAGCAAAAACCACAAGCTCAACTATAAAGTCAATCTCTCTTACAGCAAAACCCATTGCAAGGACTTCACCTGGATTCCTGCATGGGTACAGAGCAACCGTGTCTATCTGGCCAAAAGCAACGAACGTCTCACCAAAGCTACCCGCTCTTATGCCGATGCTTTGATTGAAAACGTGCTGACTTATGATGCCACCGTCGGCAAACACCATTTTAACCTGGTAGCCGGCCAGACTTACGAAGAAGAAAACACCGACTTGCTGACAGGCTGGGGCGTCAACTTCACCGAGCCTTACTTCCTGCAACTCCAGAATGCCGCCAACACTTACGCTGAAAGCTTCGAATACAAACACACCCTCCTATCCTACATCGGGCGTATCAACTACAACTACGACGAGCGTTATCTGTTCTCGGCAACCGTGCGCCGCGACGGCAGTTCCCGCTTGTCCCAAAATATCCGTTGGGGCACCTTCCCCTCTGTTTCTGTGGGATGGCGTTTCGACAAGGAGTCTTTCTTCCCCTTCAACAGAAACATTGTCAACATGTTCAAGGTACGTGCCAGCTATGGCGAGCTCGGTAACGAAAACATTGGTGAATACATGTATCAGGCTGTAATGGCACGTAATAACATGACTTATAGCTTTGGCAACACGCCCATCACCGGTTCTGCCATTTCCACTTTCGTAGACAACAACCTTTCTTGGGAAAAGAAGAAAAGCTACAACGTGGGTATCGACCTCGCCTTGTTCAACAACCGTCTGGAATTCACTGCCGAATGGTACAAGAACACCAGTGAAGACCTGCTTTATGCTGTTCCCGTTCCCGAACAAGCCGGTGTATCCAATACCACCGTAACAATGAACGCCGCTTCGATGAACAATTCAGGTTTCGAATTTGCAGCTACTTACCGCAACCGAGACCACGACTTCAAGTATGAAGTGTCGGCTAACTTAAGTACTGTCCGTAACCGCGTAACCTCATTGGGCTTCGGTACCGATTCATACATCTCCGGCGCCTACATCACCAACGTAGGTGAAGAGATCGGCAAATTCTACGGATGGGTTTATGATGGCATCGCCCGCACACAAGCTGACTTGGACAACCATGCCACACAAGAAGGCGCCCAAATTGGTGACTGCCTCTATAAGGACGTAAGCGGTCCCGACGGAAAGCCTGACGGAAAGGTAGATGCCAATGACCAGGTAGTATTGGGCAGCGGTATGCCTAAGATCAATTTTGGTTTGAACGCCCGCTTCGAATACAAACGTTTCGACCTGAGCATCGCTACGTTCGGTGCACTCAACTATCATGTTAGCGACGACATCCACAACTCTCTGAACTCTTGCTATGGCTGGGGCAACAAAGACGTAGCCATGCTCGACGCCAATCGCTTCAGCGAAGACGGCAGCACCTATCTTTCCAGCGTACCACGTACCTATGTCACCAACAGTGCCAGCCTGGCCTGGAACGATCTCTTCAGCGACCGCAAAATTCAGAACGCAGCTTATTGGAAAATTGCCAATATAGAACTGGGCTACAACTTCCCCAACGAATGGTTTGGCAAATACGTATCGGATGTACGTTTCTACGTGTCGGCACAGAACCTGCACACCTTTACCGGCTACAAAGGTTACAATGTGGACTATGCAGGAGGTACCTTCACACCGGGATATAACTTCTGTTCTTATCCTACCGCACGTACCTTCATGTGTGGCGTTCATTTCACTTTCTAATCACTAAAAACATAACAATATGAAACTCAATAAATATGCATTGGTTCTCTTTTTGGGATTAGGCACATTGACTTCTTGCAATGATAATTTGGAGCTGTTAAATCCCAACCAGCAAACCTCAAACACATTCGGTTTCAATGCCGATGATTTGGAAGAGAGCGTTATTGCCGCCTATAACCATATCCGTATGGAAGGTTCTTACGCCCGTGTAGGCTACACCATTGATGTGTGTCGTGGCGATGAAGCCTGGAATTCATCACAAGTATGGTATCTGCCTTTCGATGACCTGAATGCGGAAGTAACCTCGGACATCACGTGGTGGCCCTGGCGCGAATGGTACTACACCGTTAATGTATGTAATTTTGCCATTTCCCGTTGCGATGAAGACAACAGCCAGCTTTCCGAAAAAATGAAACGCATCAAAGGACAAGTGCTCTTCCTGCGCGGTCTGTCATACTACAATCTGGTTGGTTATTACCAGAACCCGCCCCTCATCACAGATTATGCCACCTACTCTTCATTGGATGGACTTTATACCGGCAACAGCACCTATGATGCCGTGCTGGACCAAGTGGAAAGTGATTTCAAAGAAGCCATGGAATTGTTACCCTCACGAGATCAAGGTGGCGAATGGGAAAAAGGACGTGCCACCTGTGGTGCCGCAGCCGGTTACTATGCCCGTGCGCTCATGGTACGCCATAAATTCAAAGACGCCCTTACTGTACTGAAAGACATTATCGGCAAAAAATATGGTACTTATGAACTGATGGATAACTATGGCGACAACTTTCGTGAAGGTCCTGCCTATGAGAACAACAAGGAAAGCCTTTTCGAAGTGCAATTCCTTGACTTAGAATCACAAGGAACCGACGACGAGTGGACTCCGGTGAACACCAGCCCGAATGCCACCCAAGGTTCGGCCATCGAGAGTAACTTCGCTCCCGGCAATTATGGCGGTTGGGCCGACATTTCGGCTTCCCCCTGGCTCTACCATCTCTTCAAAGCAGAACGTACTACTGACGGCAAACTCGACCCGCGTCTGTACTGGACCATCGGTACTTACGAATCCGATTGGGAAGACTTTGAATATGGCAATGTAGCTTATACGAGCAAACTTACAGCCACCGACAACATCGTAACCAACAACACATACGGTGGTCTACCCATCGCCAAGTTCACAAACCTCCGTACCGGACTCTATAGCACCGTTATTACAGGTTTACACGATGGAATCAACTTGCGTCTGATGCGCTACTCCGACGTGCTGCTCCGTGCTGCCGAATGTGAAAACGAAGTCAACGGCCCCACACAACAGGCCATCGACTGGATTAACGAAGTACGCAACCGCGCTGACTTGCCCGATCTGGAACTGGCTGACTTCCCTACAGCCGACAAACTCTTCGAGCAGATTGCCAATGTGGAGCGTCCGAAAGAATTTGGTTGTGAGTTCGGACGCGGATTCGATCTTATCCGCTGGGGATTCTTCTATAAGAATGATCGTTTGCAACAACTTAAGGAGCACAGTGTCGTACGCCGTTCTGTAACCGGAACCAAAGATCCTGTAGACTACAACGATATCGCAACCGACTCCGAACTAAAAAGTTCTTTTGACACCTACTTACCCGGGCACGAATTTCTGCCCATCGTACAACAGTTGTTGAACAAGAACCCTAACCTAAGTGGTAACTCTGCCAACTTTAGCACGGACAACTCTACTTATTTCAGTGAGAACGGATGGACTGTTCATCCGGTGGTTGACTTAAGCAAATAAACAAACCTATTAAAATGTAAGACAATGAGAATACTCAATAAATTAGTATACGCTTGCTGTTCCATCGCCTTCGGGTTGATGGCATTGCCAAGCTGCGAGGGTGGCGAGCTGTATGATGTTAACGCCCCTGACTGGATTTCCGAGAAAGTGGACTCCATAGCAAATTCAAAGAAAGATCCGGAAGAAGAAGTGCTGGAGGGCATGCAGGAAGATGTCTACTCCTTCGGTAATACGGACTACACCTCCGGTTTCTGGACAGCTTTCTCCAAGTATTACGTCGTGCCCGATGGTCAGAAGTGGCATGGAGTGTTCAACCTCAACATCAACCCTGCCGACAATACCTATTATAAAAACTTCGCCCTAGTCATTACCAATGACGCAGACCGCGGAGGTGAAGGATACACGGAATATGGCGCTTATCGTTTTGATACCACAAACGATACTTTGGCCTATAACTCCCAATGGGGTTCCCATCTCTTCTTCAAATACACCTCCAGCACACTGATGCTGTCACCCGTTGACAATCTGGACGAAACTGTACAGAAATTGGGCGGCAAAGTAACACTCACCGTAGACCGCACCAATGAAAATGCCTTCTCTATCAAAATCCAGAACGCCTCGGCAACCAAAACCTACAAACAGCCGTACAAGTTACCCAATCTGAATGCAGACGCGAGCAATACCAACATCCGCTGCTTCCTGGTACCCGAAGGCTCTTACATCAACTTCTTGCAATCGAACATCGTTCCTATCGGCGGCCTTACCTCTGCCGAAGACAAGAATCCGCTCTCGATGGTACTGCAAAATGTACCCGATCAGGTCAATGCCGGCACCTCACTCGAAGAAGCCGTAGCCGGGATTACTGCCATCGTCAGCTTCGAAGAAGGGGTGACTAAGACCGTAACCGCAGAAGAACTCCAGTTCACTGCCATCCCCAATATGAACGAACTGGGCACGAAGACACTGGTAGTCATCTACAACAAGACCTTCAAGGGCGAGAATTGCAACCAGCCGGTGGTGGCCAATGCTACGTTTGAAGTAGTGGAAAAAATTGTATCCATCCAAGTGACGGCTCAACCTGCGCACACGCAGTATTACTATTATACTTCGGCAGCAACGGAAACGATGACCGACCGTACGCTGGCATTCCTTCCCGAAGGATTGGAAGTAACGGCTACTTATGCCGACGGAAGCACAAGAGTAGTAGACAACGCCAAACTCCATTTCTCTGCCATTCCTGCCAAAGCCGGTACGCAGACCGTAACCATTACTGCCGACGAAGTTACCGCTACCGTAGAAGTCAAAGTTGCCGAATCTGTGGTTGCCGCTGTGAGCAACTCAGCCGGTATCATAGGAGCCGAAGACAATTCAACGGGTTGGTGGACTGTCTTTTCTGACAATTTCAACGTGCCGGCAGGTGAAACCAGATCCATCAGCTTCACCAATTACACCAGCCAAGCTAATAACTGGAGCAACTTCGCTATCGTTCTCCGCAAAGCCGATCTTGCCGAATATGCAGTGGTACGCGCCGACAACTATGGATGGGGTGCAGGATACGATGGAAATGCCAGCCTCGTTCACAACGGTACACAAGGCGACTGGGCTGCTTGGCTTGCCGATATGAACGGAGCCAAAGTCACCGTCTACGTGACCAATTGCGGCAATGGTACAGCCGACATTCAAGCAGTAATGAAAGGCACTTCAGGTACTTCCTATGCCCAATACTATTTAGGGATCAACAAATTGGATATGAACGACTTGAACTTCGCTTTAACGATTGAAGGCGGCCATCTCGTCTTCTAATCCGAATCAGTAATCACACAAGCCATGCCGTTTTCCTCAGGAAGAAGCGGCATGGTCTTTAAACTATCAACAGATGAAAAAACTATTACCATTGTGGATGTTCTTGCCAATATTCCTTGTTTTAGCCGCTTGTTCTGACAACAGCGAAGATATAGACCGCTATTATGCAACTGTAAGTACTCCGAAAGTAACTACAACCACACCCACCTCGTTGACCGTCACCGCATCGGTTACAGGTGATCTGAACCAAATAGTCAAGAAAGGCTTCTGTTACAGTGCAGCAGCTTCCGTACCGACTATCAAAGACCACGTGGTGGATGCCGATGAGAATTTCAGTGCCTCCCTCTCAACCTTGACCTCCGGTACCTCCTACTATATCCGTGCATACGTCTACTGTGACAGCCGTTATGTCTATTCAGAGGTGGTCACGGCCACCACAGAAAGCTTAAGCTTAGACGATGAACTCAAGAATTACGTGGCCCCCACCTACTCCGATGACTATACCTCGATAAGTGACTGGAGCAAACGCTCTCAATGGAATCTTGCCAACGTACACGACCCCTCGGTTGTATTGGCCGAAGATGGTTATTATTACATGTATCAGACGGATGCTTCATACGGCAACGTCCACACCGCAGGCGGCCACTTCCACGGTCGTCGCTCCAAGGACCTTGTCAACTGGGAATACCTCGGCGGTACAATGAAGAACCTGCCCGAATGGGTAGTGCCCAAGCTCAATGAAATACGAAAAGAAATGGGACTTGCCGAAATCAATCCTAATGTTAATGACTTCGGCTATTGGGCTCCCGTAGTACGCAAGGTAAAGAACGGCCTCTATCGCATGTACTATTCCATTGTCTGCCCCGGCACACTCAACGGTGCCAACACCTGGTCGGAGCGCGCCTTTATCGGCCTGATGGAAAACAACGATCCCTCCAACAACGACGGATGGGTAGACAAAGGCTACGTCATCACCAATGCTTCCGACAAAGGACTTAACTTCAACGTGAAGCCGGATGATTGGGCCAATTGCTATTATAAATGGAATGCCATCGACCCCTCTTATGTCATCACGCCCGAAGGCGAGCACTGGTTGGTCTACGGTTCATGGCATAGCGGCATAGCCGCTCTCAAGCTCAATAGCGAAACAGGCAAGCCTGCCGAAACTTTGGGCCAACCTTGGGCTACAGGCCAAGCACCTGCCGAGTATGGTCAGTTGATCGCCACCCGCCAGACAGGTAACCGCTGGCAAGCCAGTGAAGGTCCCGAAGTCATTTACCGCGATGGCTACTACTACCTCTTCCTTGCCTACGACGCTCTCGACGTGCCCTATAACACCCGTGTGGTCCGCTCGAAAAGCATCACCGGTCCCTACGTGGGCATTGACGGCAAAGACGTGACCGCCGGTGCCGATGCACTGCCCATAGTGACTCATCCCTATAAGTTCAGCAAAGGCTACGGCTGGGTAGGCATCGCCCACTGCGCTATCTTCGACGATGGCAAAGACAACTGGTTCTACGCCTCACAAGGCCGTCTGCCTAAGGATGTTCCGGGCATCAACGCCAGCAACGCCATCATGATGGGGCACGTACGCAGCATCCGCTGGACGAAAGACGGTTGGCCTCTCGTAATGCCTGAACGCTACGGAGCCGTTCCCAAGGTAGCCATCACCGAAGAAGAATTGCCCGGCAATTGGGAACACATCGACCTTACATACAAATATGGAGAGCAGAGAACTTCAGCAACAATGACTCTCGCCGCCGACCACACTATCACCGAAGGTATCTGGAAAGGCAGTACGTGGAGCTATGATGCCGCCCAACAGATTCTGACTGTCAACGGAGTGGAACTTTATCTGCAACGCGAAACCGACTGGGAAGCCAGTCCGCGCACCCATACCATCGTCTATGCCGGCTATGCCAACAACAAGACGTATTGGGGAAAGAAGTCCAAATAAACATTCCCGCTCCGCACGCAAACTTCATATAGAAACACCACCACTGCCCCGTAAAACAACACCAAGGTTTATGAGGCAGTGGTCCTGTTTTACAAATCAATAGCAGAGATTAAAGATCATAAACAGAAACAAGAGAAACCTATTTCATGAAAAGGAAAAAGAGTTAGGTTCCCTAATCTCCATACAAAAAATCATCATTCTGTTCTTTTACATTCAAAGACAACCTACTTTTATTTATTACCATAAATCTCTATCCTTTAAACCAACAAACACCATTTGTAGACAAGCAGAGGACATCAGCATCAGATTTTTTGTTAATTATTAGCCAAATACACACTTTAATTTATAACTTTGCAATTCTAATAGAATGAATTATGGAAAATAAACTAACCATTTACAATACATTAAGCCGTCAAAAGGAACTTTTCGTTCCCTTGCATGCCCCTCATGTAGGTATGTATGTATGCGGTCCTACCGTATATGGCGATGCCCATTTAGGACACGCACGCCCCGCCATCACGTTCGATATCCTGTTCCGTTATCTTACCCATCTGGGATACAAGGTACGTTATGTCCGTAACATTACCGATGTCGGTCATCTGGAACACGATGCAGACGAAGGCGAAGATAAAATCGCCAAAAAGGCCCGTCTGGAGCAACTGGAACCCATGGAAGTAGTGCAATATTACCTCAATCGCTACCACAAGGCAATGGAAGCCTTGAATGTACTTCCACCCAGTATCGAGCCACATGCATCAGGCCATATCATTGAACAGATAGAACTGGTAGAAGAAATTCTGAAAAACGGCTATGCTTATGAAAGTGAAGGTTCCGTTTATTTCGATGTAGCAAAATACAACAAAGACCATCATTACGGCAAACTGTCCGGCCGCAACCTGGACGATGTGCTGAACACCACCCGCGAGCTGGACGGTCAAAGCGAGAAGCGCAATCCTGCCGATTTCGCCCTGTGGAAATGTGCACAACCCGAACATATCATGCGCTGGCCCAGCCCGTGGAGTAACGGATTCCCCGGTTGGCATTGTGAATGTACCGCAATGGGTAAGAAATACCTGGGCGAGCATTTCGATATTCATGGAGGGGGAATGGACTTAATTTTCCCACACCACGAATGTGAAATCGCACAAAGCGTGGCTTCACAAGGAGATGACATGGTTCACTATTGGATGCACAACAACATGATTACCATTAATGGACAGAAGATGGGAAAATCATACGGCAACTTCATTAACTTGGATGAGTTCTTCCACGGTACCCACAAGTTACTGACCCAAGCCTACAGCCCCATGACCATCCGTTTCTTCATCCTTCAGGCACATTACCGCAGTACAGTGGACTTCAGTAACGAAGCATTACAAGCAGCCGAAAAAGGATTGGAACGGCTGACAGAAGCTGTGAAAGGTCTTGAACGCATCACTCCGGCAACACAAACCACCGGCATAGAGGGGGTAAAAGACTTGCGTGAAAAGTGTTATACAGCCATGAATGATGACTTGAACTCACCGATTGTCATTGCCCATCTGTTTGACGGCGCCCGTATGATTAATACGGTTCTGGACAAGAAAGCCACTATTTCCGCAGAAGATCTGGAAGAACTGAAAAGTATGTTCCATCTCTTTATGTACGAAATCCTGGGTCTGAAAGAAGAAGCCGCCAATAACGAGGCACATGAAGAGGCATACGGCAAAGTAGTAGATATGCTGCTGGAACAACGTATGAAAGCCAAAGCCAATAAAGACTGGGCTACAAGCGATAAAATCCGTGATGAGCTGGCCGCTCTTGGCTTTGAAGTGAAAGATACCAAAGACGGTTTCACATGGAAACTGAATAAATAGAATACATAGAGCGACACTATATTTTTCACCACAGACTATACAGATTCACACAGATTACCCACCTGACAATCAATGATTTAAGAAGCATCTGCGTTTATTTGTATAATCTGTGGTGAACCTTTCAGATAACCATCAAAACTGAAAAATCTCCCTTCGGATGGTAATACTTATTTTTAAATAACTATTTTTGCGGAAATTATACAAAACTGCTTATCACACCAATCCAATGCTAGCTGAGAATAAGATAACTTTAGCGTCCCTGTATAAGATTTTGTTTGAAGAAGAGCCACTGACACTCTCCGACCAATGTATGCAAAAATTGGAAGAGAGTTTCCATTTTCTGAAAACATTCTCCAACGACAAGATCATCTATGGCATCAATACCGGCTTTGGACCGATGGCCCAATACCGTATTGAAGATGAATCCTTGTCACAATTACAGTATAATATCATCCGCAGCCATGCCACCGGAGCAGGGCAACCCCTTCCGGAACTCTATGTCAAAGCTGCCATGATAGCGCGTCTCTATACTTTTCTGCAAGGAAAATCCGGCGTACATAAAGAACTGGCATTGCTCATTACCGAGTTTATCAACCGGGGGATTACTCCATACGTACCCGAACACGGCAGTGTAGGGGCCAGTGGCGATTTGGTACAGCTTGCCCATATCGCCCTCACCCTGATTGGAGAAGGAGAGGTCTTTTACCAAGGCAAGAAAAGAGATACGGCATCCGTTTTGGCGGAAAACGGATTGCAACCCTTCAAAATGCATATCCGCGAAGGGCTTTCAGTGACCAACGGCACTTCGGTAATGACAGGTATAGGCATTGTCAACCTGATTTATGCCCGCCAACTGATGCATTGGGCAGTAGGCGCATCGGTCATGATGAATGAAATTGCCGCCTCGTACGATGATTTCATGTCTGAACCGCTGAACGAAGCCAAACGGCATGAAGGACAGCAAGAGATAGCCCGCATGATGCGCCAATGGGTGGAAGGCAGCCAATGTGTACGCAAAAGAGAGAATGAACTTTACAACGGAAAACACGAAGAGAAAATCTTCACCCATAAGGTTCAACCCTATTATTCGTTGCGTTGCATTCCGCAGATTCTAGGACCGGTTTATGATGAATTGCTCAATGCCGAAAAAGTATTGATAAACGAAATAAATTCAGCCTGTGACAACCCGATAGTGGACCCCGACACGCAAAACGTGTATCATGGCGGTAACTTTCACGGAGATTACGTTTCTTTTGAAATGGATAAACTGAAAATAGCGGTCACCAAACTGGCCATGCTTGCCGAACGGCAGATCAATTACTTGTTTCACGACCGCATCAACGGCATTCTGCCCCCCTTTGTCAATATGGGAGTGCTGGGATTGAACTATGGTTTGCAGGCGTCACAATTTACCGCGACTTCTACCACAGCGGAGTGCCAGACTTTGTCCAATCCGATGTATGTGCATAGCATCCCCAACAACAATGACAATCAGGATATTGTAAGCATGGGAACCAATTCCGCACTGCTGGCAAAAACAGTCATAGAAAATGCTTATCAGGTGATGGCTATCCTGATGATGGGTATTGTACAAGCTGTAGACTGTTTGGAAATAGCCGGTCGGCTAAGCCCCCGGTCACAACAAGTATATAAAGAGATACGAGCATTTTTTCCTGTGTTCCGGGAAGATACGCCTAAATATAAAGAGATAGAAAGAATGATGGTATATCTTAAAAAAGGGAGGTTGCAAGAAAAATGAAATACGCACTAGTAACAGGAGGAAGCCGGGGCATCGGACGGGCTGTATGTCTGAAACTGGCCGAAATGGGATATCATATACTGATAAACTACCAAAACAACGATACGGAAGCCGAAGCCACCCTGCAACAGATACGGGAACAAGGCTCGGACGGCGAACTGATGAAATTTGACGTGACAGACGCAGTAGCCACACACGCCGCACTGAACGGCTGGATGGAGAAGCATCCCGATACCTACATTGAGGTACTGGTGAACAATGCCGGTATACGCCGTGACAACCTGATGCTGTGGATGGAACAGGATGAATGGAGCCGGGTGTTGGATATCAGCCTGAACGGTTTCTTCAACGTCACCCAACCCTTGCTGAAAAATATGCTGGTAAAGCGATTCGGACGTATCATCAACATCGTTTCCCTGTCGGGTATCAAAGGAATGCCGGGACAAACCAACTATTCGGCAGCCAAAGGCGGAATGATAGCCGCCACCAAAGCACTGGCACAGGAAGTGGCCAGAAAACACGTGACGGTGAACGCCGTAGCACCGGGATTTATCCGCACGGATATGACCAACGGCATTGATGAAAATGAATGGAAAAAACAGATACCGGCAGGACGGTTCGGCGAACCCGGAGAAGTAGCCGCACTGGTAGGCTTCCTGGCATCGGAACAAGCCTCCTATATCACCGGAGAAGTAATTTCCATCAATGGAGGAATCTATACATAAGCAGAAGATGAGAAGAGTAGTGATTACAGGCATGGGTATTTATTCGTGCATAGGCAAGAACCAAGATGAGGTGAAAGACTCTTTGTTCCAAGGGCGTTCAGGCATCGGCATCGATCCGGCACGTAAAGAGATGGGGTATTTTTCCGCATTGACAGGACTTGTCGAACGTCCTGATTTAAAGAAGTTATTGGACCGCAAAAAGAGGCATAGCCTCGCCGAACAGGGAGAATATGCCTATATGGCTACCTTGGAGGCATTCCGTCAGGCACAAATAGACGAGGAGTTTTTATTAAATCATGAAGTAGGCATATTGTATGGAAATGACAGTAGCGCCGCTCCGGTAATCGAGGCCATTGATGTCATTCGTGCCAAGAAGAATACGGCTATGGTGGGCTCCGGTTCTATCTTCCAGTCCATGAACTCTACGATTACCATGAACCTTTCGGTTATTTTCCATTTGAAGGGAATTAATTTTACCATATCGGGAGCTTGTGCCAGCGGTTCACACGCCATCGGCATGGCGTATATGCTTATCAAATCGGGACTTCAGGACTGCATTCTGTGCGGAGGAGCACAAGAGGTAAATCCTTACTCCGTGGGTAGTTTCGACGGATTGGGCGCGTTCTCCACCCGTGAGGACGAACCGGAAAAGGCATCGCGCCCCTTTGACAAGGGACGGGACGGTTTGGTACCCAGCGGAGGAGGCGCCAGCCTGGTACTCGAAAGTTATGAATCAGCCGTAAGGCGCGGAGCTACTATTCTGGCAGAAGTCATAGGATACGGTTTTTCATCCAACGGAGATCATATTTCCGTACCGAATGTGGACGGTCCCAGACGCTCTTTACAGATGGCAATCAACGATGCGGGCATTCCCTTGGAAGAAATCCAATATATCAATGCACACGCCACTTCCACCCCCGTGGGAGATTTGAATGAGGCAAAAGCCATAGCGGAAGTGTTCGGAAACCATCGGCCCTATGTCACATCCACCAAGTCACAAACCGGACATGAGATGTGGATGGCAGGCGCCAGTGAAGTCATTTATTCCATCTTGATGATGAATAACGGATTTATCGCTCCTAATCTCAATTTTGAAGAACCCGATGAAGCCTCTGCTCTGCTGAACATCCCCTCCCGGAGGATAGAAACGGAATTTGACACCTTCTTGTCCAACTCATTCGGATTCGGAGGAACCAATTCCTCACTGATTATCCGTAAATTTAAAGAAAACAATTAATTCAAACCAATATATAAATTTATGACCAACGAAGAAATCATCGAAAAGATCAGAACCACCCTGGCCGAAGAATTTGAGATTGATGTAGAACAGATCCAACCGGACGCACCCTTGATGCAAACCTTGGAATTGGATAGCCTTGACCTGGTGGATATGGTAGTACTGATTGACAAGAATTTCGGTTTCACCGTTACAGCCAAAGATTTTGCCGGTATCAAAACCTTCCAGGATTTCTATAATCTGGTAATTTCACATATGCAAAAAGAAGACTGATGTCCGAAACATGGAAAGGTAAGACAAGAGGAGGCACATTCGGATACATGTTCTTTATCTACATGATCCGCTGTCTGGGGATAACTGCGGCCTACGGCTTCCTGGCATTGGTCGTCCTCTACTTCATACCTTTCGCACCGAAAGCAACGGGCAATACTTGGAGTTACGCACGGAACAGGCTGAAATACGGACGGCTGAAATCCGTCGCACTGCTCCTGAAAAACTATTACCGGCTGGGACAAATATTGATTGACAAAGTGGCCATCGGCAACGGAATGACCGGCAAGTATCATTTCAAGTTTGAGAACTATCAGGCATTTTTAGACGTACTAAACGGAAACACCGGAGTAATTATGATTGGCGCCCATGTGGGCAACTGGGAAATAGGCGCTCCTTTCTTCGATGAATATGGCAAAAAGATCAATATCGTCATGTTTGATGCCGAACACAAGCGGATAAAGGAGATTTTGGAAAAGAACGCCTCTACGCGAGACTACAAAATAATTCCGGTGAATGAAGACAGCCTGACACATGTATTCCGCATCACGGAAGCGCTGGACCGCCGGGAGTATGTCTGCTTTCAGGGAGACCGCTATCTGAATAAAGAGAAATTACTCACGACTTCTTTCATGGGAAAAGAAGCCAAATTTCCGATGGGCCCTTTCCTGCTGGCTTCGAAGTTAAAAGTACCCGTCGTATTCTATTTTGCCATGCGTGAAGCCCAAAGAACGTATCGTTTCCATTTCTTTATAGCCGAGACAGTAGTACGGACGAAAGAGAAACGGGCCGAACAGGCATTATTGGAGCAATATACACAAACGCTGGAAAAGATTGTCCGGCAGTATCCGGAACAATGGTTCAATTACTACCCGTTCTGGACATAAAAATAAATCTGGTATGATGCATAAAAGATATACAAAAGAACAATGTACGGCTGCCGAAGCGCAAAGACTGGCACAAGAGATAGCTTTCGGTCCTGTGGTATTCCAAGTATCGCGCCTGATGTTGAAATTCGGAATTTTCCAATTATTGTCCGGCAAACGGGAAGGATATACGCTGCAAGAAATCAGCGGGCGGACCGGACTGACACGCTATGCGGCACAAGTATTACTGGAAGCATCGCTGACCATCGGAACCATCCTGTTGGAAGAAGACCGTTATGTACTGGCCAAGGCAGGCTGGTTTCTGCTGAACGATAAAATGGCTCGTGTCAATATGGAATTCAATCACGATGTGAACTATCAAGGATTGTTCCATCTGGAAGAAGCTCTTTTAAACGGGCGTCCGGAAGGATTGAAAGTATTCGGAGAATGGCCTACCATTTACGAAGGTCTGTCCCAATTGCCGGAACAGGTACAGAAAAGCTGGTTCGGCTTTGATCATTTCTATTCGGACCAGTCATTCGGCAAAGCATTGGAAATCGTGTTCAGCCATCACCCGAAACGCTTGCTCGATATTGGCGGGAATACCGGCAAATGGGCCACACAATGCGTACAATATAATAAGGAAGTGGAAGTAACCATCGTGGACCTGCCTCAACAACTGGAAATGATGAGAAAGCAAACGGCCGGTTTGTCCGGTAGTGAACGCATACACGGTCACGGCGCCAATCTGCTGGATCGGGACGTGCCCTTTCCCACGGGTTTTGACGCTGTATGGATGAGCCAGTTTCTGGACTGCTTCTCGGAAGAAGAAGTCATCAGCATCCTGACCCGTGTGGCACAATCCATCGGCAAAGACAGCAAAGTCTATATTATGGAAACATTATGGGATCGCCAACGGTATGAAACAGCATCTTATTGCCTGACACAAATCAGCCTCTACTTTACAGCAATGGCCAACGGCAACAGTAAGATGTTCCATTCGGATGACCTGATCCGCTGCATTGAAAATGCCGGATTGGAAGTGGAAGAAATTCAAGATAACATAGGACTGGGACACAGTATCCTGCAATGCAGACTGAAATGAGCAGCAAAGAAATCATCTGTCAGGGAGAAGAACTGTTCCGGCTGATTCCCCAACGCCCGCCCATGGTAATGATAGACCGCTTCTATGGGATAGAAGAAAATACATCCTGGTCAGGGCTGACCGTCACTACCGACAACCTGTTCTGCCGGGACGGTGTATTACAGGAAACGGGAATCATAGAGCACATCGCCCAGTCGGCGGCGGCACGTGTAGGTTATATCTATATGCTGCGGAAAGAACCTGTACCATTAGGTTTTATCGGTTCGGTAGAAAAGATGAAACTATTCCGTCTTCCTTCTGCCGGAGCGGAACTATATACCGGTATAACCATCGTTCAGGAAGTATTTGATATCACCCTGATTACCGCCGAGGTAAAAGAAAACGATGAATTGCTGGCCGAATGCCGGATGAAAATATATCTGAAGAAAGAATGAAACGAAAAACAAGTCCACATCAAGCGGCACTGACGGACCGGACCACCATCAAAGTCCGCTTCAGTGAGATAGATTCCATGCAGATAGTATGGCATGGAGAATATGTGCGTTATTTCGAAGACGGACGCGAAGCTTTCGGAAAGCGGTACGGTCTGGACTATATGAGCATCTACCGGGAAGGATATGTAGTTCCTATCGTAGACCTGACCTGCCAATTCAAACAACCGCTGTCTTTTGGCGAGGAAGCGATTGTCGAGACACGGTATATTCATAGTGATGCTGCCAAAATCCTTTTTGAATACACCATCTACCGGGCATCGGACCAAAACATTGTGGCAACAGGAACCACTACACAGGTATTTCTGAATACAAATAGAGAACTGGAACTGGTTAATCCTGCCTTTTACATAGAGTGGAAAAAGAAATGGAACATCATCTGACTACCTATATCACCCATGATACCCTGATCAGCGCGCTGGGTTTCGGCACACAGGAAAATCTGGAAGCCATCCGGAGCTATCACAGCGGTATCACCCTGCAGACGGACAAACGGATTGCGGACACTCCCCTATTGGCAGCCACTCTCTCGCAAGAGAGATTGCAACAACAGGCGGAAGCCATAGGAGTAAGTGGCTATCCCCGGATGGAACAACTGTTCATACTGACTATCAACGAACTCATCCGTCAGTCCGGACAAACTTTGGAAGACAAAACCTGCGGACTCATCCTCTCCACCACCAAAGGGAACATCGATTTACTGGCCCGTCATACGGAACATCCCGATGAAGCGGTCTTTCTTTGGAAAATGGCAGAAAACATTGCCGGTTATTTCCATGCCGAGGAACGGGTGCATGTCATTTCCAATGCCTGCATTTCAGGAGTGTCAGCCCTCATAGCAGGAAAACGCATGATAGAGAACGGTATCTACCGCCGGGTAATCGTAGCGGGAGGTGACCTTCTCTCTCATTTCATCACCAGCGGTTTCGGGTCTTTCCGGTCTCTCAGCTCCCGCCCATGCCGTCCGTATGACAGCAGCCGTGACGGATTGAACTTGGGAGAGGCCTGCGGAGCCGTATTGCTCAGTTCAGAAGGAACAGAAGAACATGTTATCCTTTCGGGAGGAGCCGTCAGTAACGATGCCAACCACATCTCCGGTCCTTCCCGCACGGGAGACGGACTCTATTTCGCCATCCGCCAAGCCATGCAGGAAGCAGGGACAGCCCCTCAGGATATCAGCTTTGTCAATGCACACGGCACAGCTACCGTATACAATGACGAAATGGAATCCAAAGCCCTCACACTGGCTCATCTGGAACAAGTGCCCGTCCATAGTTTGAAGCCCTATTTCGGCCATACCTTGGGAGCATCGGGAATCATTGAAAGCATTGTCTGTATGCACGAACTGAAACAAGGCATCCTGTTCGGCACTCCGGGTTACGAAACACCGGGAGTTCCTATGCCGATACCGGTCTATGCCACCCACCGGAGCATCCCGATGAAACATTGCGTAAAAACCGCTTCGGGATTCGGCGGATGCAACGCAGCCATTGTCTTATCTTTACCGGAATATACTCCGTTCAAGGATGAGGACAACACCTTGCCCGAAATCCGATGTACACGGGAGGTTCGTATTGAAAACAGTTCTGTCTTCATAAACAACGAACTTATTTTTCATTCCGAAGAACCGGATTTCGGCACATTTATACGTGATACCTATAAAAAAACAGGCGGAAACAACCTGAAATTCTATAAAATGGATGACCTTTGCAAATTGGGATATGTGGCCGCCGAATACTTGCTGGAAGGTAAGACATTCGCTCCACTGGAAATGGGGATGTTACTTGCCAATGCCGCTTCCTCTCTGCATACGGACATCAGACACCAGCAACTGATAGACCGGGAAGGAGACCAGGCAGCCAGTCCGGCTGTATTTGTTTACACACTACCCAATGTAGTGTCCGGCGAGATTTGCATCCGCCACAAGATACAAGGGGAAAACACCTTTTTCATCACTGAAGCCTATCAGCCGGAAAAACTGGAAAGATACGCACGTATAGTCATGCAAAAAGGGAAACTGAACTATTGCATCATCGGGTGGTGTGAATTATGGAAGAACACCTATAAAGCAGTATTTAAACTGATCGAAAAACAATAAAGAATATGGAAGAATTGATTGATAAACTGAAAGTTGAATTAATAGAAGCATTGAACCTGGAAGAAATCACTCCGGAGGACATTGACAGTGAAGCACCTTTATTCGGAGATGACGGACTGGGGCTTGACTCGATTGACGCGTTAGAGATTATCCTGATTCTGGAAAGGAATTATGGAATCAAGATAGAGAACCCTGCCAAAGGCAAAGAAATATTCTATTCGGTACGTACCCTGGCAGACTACATCACCGCCCATCAGAAATGAGGAAGATCTATGTCACCGGTCTGGGAGTGATTTCGGGCATAGGGAAAGGAGTGGAAGAAAATCTGGATTCCTTGAAAGCAGGCAAACACGGCATGGGGAAAATCACCCTTTTCCCCACCGCACTTGACGTACCCGTGTCCGAAGTAAAACAGAGCAATGAAGAATTAAAGAAACTCCTCTCCCTTCCATCCGGCAAAACGTATTCACGTACAGCCTTGCTAGGCTTGTTGGCTGCCCAAGAAGCAGCCCGTGATGCGGAACTCGATTTCACTTCTCCTCGTATCGGGCTCATTTCTTCCACCTCCATCGGAGGAATGGATGCAAGCGAGCGGTTTTATGCCTCTTTCCGGGAAGATAACCGAAAAGGGAGATTGCGTGACATTATCTCCCATGACTGTGGGGCCAGTACCGAAATGATAGCCGCTTATTTAGGAGTCAAAGGGACGGTGACCACCCTCAGCACCGCCTGTTCTTCCGCCGCAAATGCTATTATGTTAGGAGCACGCCTGATTCGACACGGTTATCTGGACACCGTCCTCGTAGGCGGAACGGATGCCTTATGCCGTTTCACGCTCAACGGTTTCAATTCACTGATGATACTGGACAAAGAGCACTGTCGTCCTTTCGACCGCACACGTGCCGGATTAAACCTGGGAGAAGGAGCCGGATACCTTGTTCTTCAATCTGAAAAATCCCTGATTAAAGCTCCTTATTGTGAACTCAGCGGTTACGCCAATGCCAATGAAGCCTACCACCAGACAGGAAGTTCCCCCGACGGAGACGGGCCTTTCCTTTCCATGAGTCAGGCCATAGCCTCTGCCGGGCTGACAGCCGGAGCCATAGACTATATCAATGTACATGGCACAGGCACTCCCAGCAACGACGCTTCCGAAGGGAAAGCCATCCGGCGTATCTTCGGAACCCGCATCCCTCCCTTCAGTTCGGTCAAAGCATTCATCGGGCACACCCTGGGAGCCTCGGAAGGAATAGAAGCCGTATATTCCGTACTCTCCATCCGTCACGGACTGATTTACCCTAGTCTGAACTTCCATCTGTCCGATGAAGAAAGCGGCCTCATCCCTGAAACGATTTTCCGGTCGGGACTTCCCATACGACATGTATTATCCAACTCCTTCGGATTTGGCGGCAACAACTCATCTCTCGTATTTTCCACTCTAACCCAATAGCGTATGTGCCCAGTATATATCAACCGTATCGCCTCTATCCATGCGGAAAGCAGCAATGAAAAGCCTTATTTCTCCGCACAGGAACCTGATTATAAAGAAATGATCACCAACGCCAATCTGCGGAGGCGCATGAGCCGCATGATCAAGATGGGAGTAGCCTGCGGACTGGAATGTCTGAAAGATATCCCGCCGGAAAAGGTAGATGCCATTATCACTGCTACGGGACTGGGTTGTCTGGCCGATACGGAAAAGTTTATGAACGCCTTGATGGACAACCGGGAACAGATGCTCAATCCCACCGCTTTCATTCAGTCCACCTTTAATACGGTGGGTGCACAGCTAGCTTTGCTACTCAAAATACATGCTTATAATGTTACGTATGTACACCGTGGTTTAAGTTTTGAAAGTGCTCTGATAGATGGCATCATGAGCATTGCCGAAGGCAAACAGCATGTACTGGCAGGTGCTATGGATGAAATAACCCCTACCAGCCATATCATTCAGCAGCGTTTAGGACTGTTGAAAGGAACGACAGCCGGTGAGGGAGCACAATTTTTCCTGTTAAGCGCACAAAAAGAGGAACAGACTTTTGCCGAACTGAAAGGGGTAGATACTTTTATCACCCGGATGAGTGCTCCGGAAATCAGTAACAGGATGCATCATTTTCTAAAATCTCACAGGCTTGCACCCGAAGACATTGACTGGTTTATCAGTGGCAAGAACGGGCAGGAAGCAACAGATGCCGTTTATACAGAGCTGGAACACAGTCTGTTCCCTCATGCCCTGCATAGCAGCTTTAAAGAACAATGCGGAGAATATCAGACTGCTTCATCCTATGCTCTCTGGATGGCGGCAAAAGCCTTGAAAGAAGAAGCTTCATCCCGTTACGCATTGATTTATAACCAATATCAAGGTATCAATCACTCAATCATCTTAATCAAGCGATGCACATCCTAGTTTCCGTAACCATCATAGTAAGCGTCATGGCCTATTAAAAAGATGCTTTTAAGATACTGAAAACAGGAATAATGCTTAACTTTATCCCTCATAAAATAAAAGTAGTAGAAATAATGAAGAAAATAACTGTTACGAATATTGATATATCCATATCTGTAAGACCTGATAATAATGATTATATCTGCCTGACAGACATGGCACATTTCAAAGACAGAGAACGTACTAACTACATTATACAAAACTGGATGCGTCTACGTAGTACGATTGATTTTCTAGGGTTATGGGAAAAACTAAATAATCCAAATTTTAAAGGCATCGAATTCGATGCTTTTAAAATGGAGAGTGGAACAAACAGTTTCACCCTAACCCCCAAACAATGGATAGAAAAAACTAAAGCAATAGGGATTATATCCAAGCCCGGGCGATATGGGGGAACTTTTGCCCATAAAGACATAGCTTTTGAATTCGGGACTTGGCTCAGCCCTGAATTTAAACTATATCTCATCAAAGAATACCAAAGACTTAAAGAAGCAGAATCACACCCTTTATTAAGTGAATGGAACGTAAAAAGAATACTTAGTAAAGTAAATTATTCCATACATACGGATGCAATCAAAGACTTTATTATACCTAAAGTAGAAGATTTCAATCAAAAACTTGTTTATGCCGATGAAGCTGATTTGTTAAATCTCGCATTATGGGGATGTACCGCAAGACAATGGCGTGAAGCAAATCCACAATACGCAGATAAGAATATCAATATCAGAGATGTAGCAAGCATAAATGAATTAGTCGTATTATCGAATATGGAATCCTTCAATGCAGAGTTAATCAAGCATAAGGTGGACAAGTCTAAAAGGTTTACTCATCTTCGGCAGATGGCCAAAGAGCAATTAGCACACTTGAATACGATTGATACCGAAAAAAAGTTCAGAATACTGACAGATAATGACAAACAATTAGAATAATCTCTACAAGATCATTTATTAAAGTATCACTCAATCATCTTAATCAAGCAATGCACATCCTAGTTTCTGTAGTCATCATAGTAAGCGTCATGGCCTATTTCTTTTACGCTTCTTACAGCATCCGTGCCTGTATTTACATGTGTGTCTTCTGTTGCAAGAAAACCGAAGAGAAAATCATAGCCATCACTTTTGATGACGGGCCCGATCCGATACAGACTCCCAAAGTGCTGAAAGTGTTAAGAGAAAAACACATACCGGCCTGCTTTTTTTGCATCGGAAACAAGATAAAAGGCAATGAAGAGCTGCTCCGGCAAATCATCAAAGAAGGACATCGTATCGGGAATCATTCCTTCTCCCATTCCGGCTATTTTCCTCTCTATACCTTCAAACGGATGTGCCATGATTTAATTACCTGCCAGCAAGAATTGGAAAAAGTGACCGGCCAACCGGTCCTATGGTTCCGGCCGCCTTTCGGAGTGACTAATCCTACCCTGGCTAAAGCAGTGCGCAGGCTGGGATACATCCCCATTGGTTGGAACATCCGCACACTGGACACTCAGCAACCCACTCCTGAAAAAATTATCAAACGCATCAAGAAACGGCTCGTTCCGGGCTCCATCCTTCTGCTACATGACCGGATGCCCGATAGTGACAGGCTGCTGGTACAAGTTCTGGACTTTATAGAAAAAGAGGGGTATACGGTAGTAACATTAGACAGGCTGATAAAGGACATGACAAAATAAATTTCTTCTATATTTTCAACAGCAACATCACCAAGTTCCAAAAACGAGACCCAGTTCACACCTCATGATCAAACTGATAAAAAGATAACTTCGTCTTACGTAAAACATAAAATTCTTCCGCCACTTCATTCCACTCATTACCAACAACTTGCCGTGTAAAAAAGTCTGTAATACCCCCAAACCGGTATGTAAGCGATGGAGTGGAACATTCACCCGTTATTTGCAAAAGAAGCGTAGATATCAGATTAAATCTGACAGGATATGCTGTACTTTCGTTCAACTTAATAGGATGTCAGTGTGTAAACTTCCGATATATACTGTTGCTTCACCAGTGTGAAACGGTAGTTTCACACTGGTGACAACAGCTCTTCACACAGGTGAAAACCCATCTTCACCTAAGTGAAAATCATATCCTACCGTTCTCCTTGCAAGAATTCCAACAGACCTTCATCCTGCATAATGACGCTTTCTGCCAAACTGACTCCGACAGGGAAAACGGATAAACCGTTTCGAGGGGGATACAGGAGGATTCGTCACTATAAATTATTGATTAACAATAATATGCCGTGATGAAAAATATTGCAACGCAGAAATATAACTTTTTTATTCATTATAATTGCCCATGTGAACGATTGTAGAAACAGGTAAAAATCGTAAATAGCTGGTAAAGGTATGAATGGTTTCTCAAAATATACTATCTTTGCTTCCCATTACAAACGGATAAACCTCTATAAAGTATGACCTACATGAAAATACTTTTGCTCTTGATGTTCTGTACAGTCCTGCCGATGCAAGCCCAACAGATGAAGAAACTTACTGATTTGAAAGATTTTGAAGCCCGTCTGCTGCAAGAGGCTAAAAATATAGAGTCCATCGAAAGTAATTTCACTCAGATAAAATATCTGGATGTATTCGATGAGAAAATAACCTCGAAAGGAACGTTCTATTATAAAAAGAGCAATAAGATATGCATGGACTACGCACAGCCCATGAACTACCTTATCGTGATCAACAACAACCAACTGAAAATAGTATCGGACGGAAAGAAAAGCATCATGGACCTTCACTCCAACAAGATGATGAACCAAATGCAGGATATGCTTACCGCCTGCATGGTGGGCGACCTGTCCAACATGTCGCCCGGCTATGCTTTGGAATATTTTGAAGACACCCATTACTATCTCATTCAAATCAAGCCCGTCAGCAAAGCGATACAGGCATATATCAACCAGATTCAAATTTATTTAGACAAAAAAGATATGTCTGTCCACAAACTACGTTTATCGGAAACCGCAACCAACTATACCGAATACGAATTCTCGGACAAGAAATTCAATTCTTTGAACGATGAGGCAAAGTTTACGATACGCTAGCTGGCTGCTGTTGCTGTTTATACTGCTCTCCTGCTCACACCGGGTGACGGGGGAAGCTACGGCACTGCCTCCCATCCTGCAGGCAGAAGCACAGTCGCAAAAGTACAACCTGCAACTGGATTTCATGAAACACCATTTCAGCGGAATGCTCATTGTCCGCCAAATGCCCGATAACGAAATCCGTATCCTGGGCTCTACCTACTTTGGCCTCAGCCTTTTTGACTTCTCCCTGCACCGCGACACCTTCATAGTGAACAGTTGCATGGAACCGATGAGGAAGAAAAAGATGCTGAAAATACTGGAAACTGATTTCAAAAATCTATTTCTAAAGAGTGAAAAAGCACGTATTAAAAAGAAAAGTAGTACTTTTGAGCAAAGAATCAGTGGCAAAGGATTTGGAAAGACGGTATTCACCTTGTCCGGCTTTGTAAACGGACAGGCGGAGAAAGTACAAATCAAGCATCCGCTGATACGGTTAAGAATCCAATTGGACAAACTGAACATAAACAACCCTTGAAATGCTGCTGGAGAACTTTTATAAAATCATTCATATAAAGGAAAGAGAAGACGGGAAACAGGAAATAGAGATAGAGCTGAATCCCGGCCATGTGCTCTATCAAGGTCATTTCCCCGGACAGCCGGTGGTTCCGGGCGTCTGTACCTTACAGATAATAAAAGAAAGTGCCGAACAGATCGCCAGCCAACCTTTGCAGTATGTACAGATTGCTTCTTCCAAGTTCCTGTCTGCCATCAATCCGCTTGAAACTCCACTACTGCAACTATTTATCCGACTAGAAAAAACGGAAGAGCATCTTTTCAAGTTGCAGGCAGAAGGCATTTGTAATGGAAAAGAATTTATCAAGTTGAAAGCGGTACTGATGGCAAGTAAGTATCAATGAAGCAAGTCCTTCTGTTAAATATCCATAATAGCAAGAACAATAAGTCCATTTATAGTTGTCAACACCCATTAAACATCTTATATTCAGACAATTATAAATATGACACCTATGAAAACAAAATTCACAATGATTATGGCTGTTATTGCAACATTTGCAATAAGCTTGAACCTCCACTCTTCTAATGAGGAAGTAGTGTTTGGAGCACCTGCCGTGCAAATGCCACGAGGGGGTCCAAAGTACTGTGCTTTCGAAGCTGAATGGGAAAATTGCAAAATGGCTGCTACAGGCACTGTGTGTATCAGTGAAGATGGTAAATGCGGCACCGGAGTAGAGGTAGGTGCCCCCGGTGAAGGTTCAGGAGAAGGTGGGAATCATGGTGCTCCTACCAATTAACAACCAACAATTTATGTGGCCGGTTAGAAATCCGGTCACATAAATTACAAATATCATAAAACCGAAAATATTATGAATCGAACACTCCTTTTTATATCACTCTTTTCTATATTTACCCTCGTATCTTGCCAGTCCTCCCCAAAAAACGAAGCTGGCAAACAGAACGAAGTAGAACTGGTAGCAGAAAAACAGCTGGCTTTCCCTTTAGACGAACAGACCTATTACTTAAGCAAATCCATGTTCCAATTCGAAGAAAACGGGAAAGAATACCTTCACTTTGAGAATACACAAAAATCATTATATGACATTGTCATTTTTGATATAGAGAATCAACAGATAGCCAAACGGATACCTCTTCACAAGACAGGTCCCAACGGGCTACCAGCTGTATTCGGCAGTAGACCTTCCCCCGATTCTCAATATATATTAGTTGCACAGAATAATATCAGTCGGCTCAGTTCCATAAACTCTCAAGGGGAAATAATACGAAACTATAATTTCCAAACTCCTGAAGGCAGATTTACACCCTTGTCTTTTGGCAGTTACTACAATGCACCTGCTTTTATCAAAGACTCATGCATATTTCTACGCCAAGAAATTTTAAAACCCGATATGAAAAAGGAAGACTGGCCTAGAACCCATATGTTCGCCTCACAGGATCTGAGAACAGGAGAAGTTAAATGGATTCCTATTTTCTATCCACCCATCTTTAAAGAGGAATATGACAATATCGCAGGAGGATACGGTTTTAGTTATGATTACAACTACAAAGAGAGCCGTTTGGTCTGTGGATTTTTCGGATATGACAGCCTGATGGTTACAGATGACTTGAAACATATCCGATGGTATAACGCCAAAAGCAGATATCTGAAAAGCATGAAGCCCAAACTGGGTAATTCTATGGAAGGCATTAATGCTATTATAAAACTCAATGAAAATCCTAGATATTGGCATATCATGTATGACAAATACCGCAATGTGTACTACCGTTTTGCCGAAATGCCTTACAAACTGGCTCCCAACGAAAGCCCCTATGAAACGCCCAAAGGAAAGGAGTTCTCCGTCATTGTACTGAACGCGGATTTTGAAATCATCGGAGAAACAAAATTCCCCGGAAAGAAATATTTCTATAAAATGAGTTTTGTGGGAAGGGAAGGACTGTATATATCCGAGAACAATCTGGAAAATCCGCAATTCGACGAGAACAAGTTGGTGTTTACCTGCTTTAAAATTAAAAATGCATCTCCAAATAAATAATTAACGCCAGAATGCCCGCATCCGAAAATATACTATCTTTGTCACCCATTAGAAACCACATAAGTTCAGGTACGAAAACATTCATCCCAAACGTATCTGAATAGTTTGACTGAAAAACAAGATGAGTACAAACACAACATCGGTTTGGCGGAAGAAACTAAAGGAACTGGAGATTGTCGTCGTTATTCCCACCTACAACAACGGGAAGACACTGGCGGCAGTCATTGAGGAGGTATGCAGGTATGCAGACGATATCATTGTCGTCAATGACGGCTCTACGGATGATACGACCAACATTCTGGAACAATATCCGGCTATCCGCACCATTACCCATCCTGTCAATAAAGGAAAAGGAACCGCTTTGAAGCACGGTCTTTCCCAAGCAAAAAAAGAGGGTTTCCGCTATGCCATCACCATCGATTCGGACGGACAGCATTTCGCTTCCGATATTCCCTGTTTTATCGAAGCCATTGAAAAAGAGCCCGACACGCTGCTGGTAGGCGCCCGAAACTTAGCCTCCGACAATATGCCGGGCAAGAATACCTTTGCCAATAAATTCTCTAATTTCTGGTTCAGACTGGAAACCGGGCTGAAACTGGAAGATACACAATCGGGATACCGCCTTTACCCTCTGCGCAAAATGGATGTGCAAAGCTGCTGGTACACCGCCAAATACGAATTTGAGTTGGAAGCCATCGTCTTTGCCGCATGGGGAGATGTAGCGGTGAAGAACATTCCCATCCACGTGTATTATCCCCCGCAAGCAGAACGGGTATCCCATTTCCGGCCGTTCCGGGATTTTACCCGTATCAGTGTGCTGAACACGGTGCTGGTGCTGATTACCTGCCTTTGGATTGTTCCCCGTAACCTGCTCCGCAAACTGTCATGGAGCAACTGCAAGCGATTCTTCACCGACCATGTGCTGAATACACGGGAATCCAACCTGAAGATTGTACTCGCCATCATGCTGGGGATTTTTATGGGTATCGTTCCGTTATGGGGTTATCAGATGCTGATCACCCTCTTTCTTGCGCATCTGTTCAGACTGAATAAAGTGATTGCCCTTGTCGCCGCCAATATCAGTATTCCACCCATGATTCCCCTATTGCTGTACGGCAGTTACCGGACAGGCTGCATGGTACTGGGTAATCCTCCCGATTTGCATCTCGGAGACCTTTCTCTTGAAAATGTCAAATCAGTTTTAGAGCAATATTTAATAGGAAGCATTATCTTTGCAATGGCTTGCAGTCTGCTGTCTGGAGTAATCTCCACCGCGTTGCTGGCTATATGTAGGAGAAAAAACGGATATGACTAAATTCTTTGTTGGATTATATAACTATTTTGAAAGGCATAAAGTCTTGTTTTACCTGTCCCTCAGCGTATGCATCCTCTTTATGGCCCTTTTTGCCGCCCAAGTCAGATTCGAGGAAAACGTAACCAGTTTCTTTCCGGATACCAAGGACTCCCAAAATGCCATCAACGTATTTGAAAATCTGAAGATAAAGGATAAAATTATGATCATGCTGTCCGGCAAGGACGGTGTGGCGGATGCGGATTCCCTGATTGAAGCTGCCGAAACCATTAAACAGGATTTACAGCAACAAGCGGAAGGAACCCTGATTAAAGAGATCTTCTCAAAAGCCGACGAAAACCTGATCAACAGTGCCGGAGATTTTGTTTACGACAACCTGCCCCTGTTCCTTTCCGACGAGGACTACCAACGGCTGGACACCTTGCTTACCGCCGGAAACATTGCCGCCCTGATGCAGAAGAACTATTCCAACCTGATATCTCCGGCAGGATTCGCCCTGAAAAACTACCTTATGCGGGACCCGTTGGGACTGGGCAGCCAGACGCTGAAACACCTGCAAGACTTCCAGTTGGAAGCTAATTACGAACTGATCAATGAACATATCTTCTCACGGGACGGTTCCACCCTGCTGATGTTCATCACCCCGGTATTCAACACCGGAAGCACGGGCAAAAATGACAAACTCATCCGGCTGATTGAAGACGAGCTGCAAAAAGCGGAAAAGGAACATCCCCAATTGGTTGCCGAATATTTCGGAGGTCCTTCCGTAGGAGTGTACAATGCACGACAGATAAAGAAAGATACGCTGGTCACTTCTTCCATCGCGCTGATTATCATCATTGTCTTCATATCTCTGGTATTCAAGCATAAGAAATCCATTCCGCTTATCATCACCCCGGTGCTGTTCGGAGCTTTATTCGCCTTATGCCTCATCTACTTTATCAAAGGCGGCATTTCAGCCATTGCCGTAGGTGCGGGCTCCGCCGTAATGGGCATTGCCTTGAGCTACTCCATACACATGCTGGCGCATCAGAATCATGTATCATCGGTACAACAATTAATCAGAGAAATCGCCTATCCGCTTACCATAGGCAGTTTTACTACCATCGGCGCCTTTTTCGGCCTCCTCTTTACCAGTTCCAACCTGTTACGGGATTTCGGTCTGTTCGCCTCGCTTGCCTTGATAGGAACCACGCTGTTTTGCCTGGTCTATCTGCCGCATTTCCTGAAAGGGCAGGCGCATGTAAAACAAGGGGCGGTGCTACGCTTTATCGAGAAACTGAACGCTTATCCATACGAAAAGAACAAAGGCTTGGTAGGGGGCATTCTCGTGCTGACCATAATATGTTTATTCACCTCGCAGAACGTGCGTTTCAACGAGGATATGATGAGTCTGAACTATGAGCCTGCCCACTTGAAACAATCGGAAAACAAGCTGGCCGAACTCTTTGACAAGAAAGAAAAGACTGTTCTCTTTGTCAGTACAGGCAAAGATATGGGAGACGCTACCGGACAATACGCCGAAACGAACCGGCTGCTCGCCCAACTGAAAGAAGAAGGAAAAATAAAAGATTACGCCTCTGCCGGACAGTTTCTGATACCGGAAGAGGTGCAGGAAGCACGGTTGAAACAATGGCACAACTACTGGACTCCGGAAAAGAAAGCCCGGTTACGCGAAACCATCCGGACAAAGGCTGCCCGTTATCATTTCCGTGAACATGCATTCGAGCCGTTTTTCCAATGGCTCGACCGTCCGTTCCAGCCTTTGGACTACCAGAATGAAATCACTACCCGGCTTCTGAACGAATGGCAGACTTCCGCCGATTCCCTGACCATGCTGATTACTCAGGTACGGATGAACGAAACCGACAAGGAAGCGGTGTACCCCCTTTTCCAACCAAAAGAGAAGGTGGTTATCTTCGACCGCGGCTATTTCGCCAACCAATGGGTATCAGCCGTCAATCAGGATTTCTATCTGATTCTTTATATCTCCTCTTTTCTGATTTTCTTTGCCTTATGGATCTCCTACGGACGCATAGAACTGACCCTGATGAGTTTCCTGCCGATGTTGGTCAGCTGGATTATCATTGTGGGGTTAATGGGCATGCTGGGTATTGAATTCAATATCATCAACATCATTCTATCCACCTTTATTTTTGGAATCGGGGATGATTTCAGCATTTTCATTATGGACGGATTGCAGAATAAGTACCGCACAGGACGGCAGTTGCTGAACTCGCACAAAACAGCCATCTTCTTCTCCGCTTTCACCACCGTGATAGGTATGGGTACGTTGGTCTTCGCACGCCATCCGGCATTGCAGTCCATTTCCCTCATCTCCATTTTGGGAATGATTGCCGTCGTACTGGTGGCCTACACGCTGCAACCCATCCTTTTCCGGTTCTTCATCACAGCACCCGCTTCCAAAGGGTTGCCTCCTTATACATTGACAGGACTGGCAAGAACCGGCGGCTTGTTCCTGCTGTTCTTTATCGGATGCCTGTTCCTGCGCTTGCTAATAGCTGTCATGACCTTGCTTCCTATCCGCAAAGCCTATAAGAAACAAGTACTTTGCCAACTGATACATGTCACCTGCAAAGGCCTGATCCATATAGCCACATTTGTACATAAAGAAAAGATGAACCGGACAGGAGAAACGTTTAAAAAGCCTGCCATCCTGATAGCCAATCATCAGTCTTTCATCGATATACTGGTATTATTGGCACTGACTCCCAAACTGGTCATGGTTACCAATCACTGGGTATGGCACTCTCCTTTCTTCGGAGCCATTATCCGCTATGCCGATTTCTATTACGTAGGAGACGGTTACGAGCTTTACATGGAACGGATGCGCCAAAAGGTGAAAGAAGGATATTCCATCGCCATTTTCCCCGAAGGAACACGTACCTACGACGGACGGATGAAGCGTTTCCATAAAGGAGCTTTCTATCTGTCGGAAAAACTGCAACTGGATATCATTCCGGTCATCCTTTACGGCAACTGCAAGATCATAGCCAAGGCACAGCCGTTCAATGTACGGAAAGGCATCATGCTGACAGAGATTCTACCGCGTATCCCAGCCAACGATGCTACGTACGGAACCACTTATCAGGAACGTACCAAAAACATCTCCGCGCGGATGAAAAAAGAATATGCCCGTATCTGTCGGGAACAAAGCACAACGGACAATCCCGTCTTCTACGAAAATCTGGTACAGAACTATATCTATAAAGGACCGGTAGAGGAATGGTACATACGCATCAAGGTGAAAATGGAGGATAACTACCGGTTATTCAACCGGCTGGTTCCCGTCAAAGGACAGATTACTGATATCGGCTGCGGATTCGGACCGCTTTGCTATATGCTTTCCCAACTTTCCGAGGAACGGGAAATAACGGGGATAGATTATGATGAGGACAAAATAGCCGTGGCGC
The DNA here is from genome assembly GCF_000012825.1 of Phocaeicola vulgatus ATCC 8482. GTDB lineage: Bacteria > Bacteroidota > Bacteroidia > Bacteroidales > Bacteroidaceae > Phocaeicola > Phocaeicola vulgatus. The sequence goes on from NC_009614.1 coordinate 1,366,710, forward strand.
AGTATGGCTGGCTCCGCACTCCCCGCCTACAATTTGTATGCGCCAATGCATTGGAATACCCTTTGCCGGAAAGTGACGCATTCATACTGAATGATATCCTGCATTATATGAGCTATGAGCACCAGCGGACCTTATTGCTCAGATGCATGAAGCGGTTGCGCCCGGAAGGAAAGCTGATTGTGCGGGACGGCAATGCCGCCAACACCCGGAAACACCGCCTCACCCGTTTCACGGAACTGCTGTCTACCGGCATTTTCAGTTTCAACAAGACGACAGAACAACTTTGTTTCACATCCGAAGCGCAAATAAGGAGCATCGCGCAAGAAGGTGGGATGCAGCTGGAGATTTTACCTAATGACAGATATACCTCGAATACGATTTATATCTTCCAAAAAAACAAACCGGAGCATGAGTAAGTACGATATCATCATCATAGGCAGCGGACTGGGCGGTCTGGAATGCGGAGCCATCTTAAGCAAAGAGGGCTACCACGTCTGTGTGCTGGAGAAGAATGAACTGTTTGGCGGCTGCTTCCAGACTTATCAACGCAGCGGGCACCGGATGGATACCGGCATTCACTATATCGGCAGTCTGGATGAAGGACAAATCATGAATCAGTATTTCCGTTATTTCGGTATCATGGACAAGTTATCCATCAAACGGATGGATGAAGAAGTGTTCGACCGGATTTATTATAAAGACGCTATCTATGATTACGCCATGGGGCATGAACGGTTCATGGAAACCCTGTGCCACTCATTCCCCCATGAACGGGAGAACTTAAAACGGTATGTGGCAGCTATCCGATCGGTGGGAAACCTGATCAGCACAGACCACCTGAAAAAAGGCCGCCTGTCCCAAGAAGGCATGGATTTCTTTGCCACCTCAGCAGCCGGGATGATAGCATCCGTTACCACGAACAGGGATTTACAGAATGTACTTGCCGCAACCTCCCTGCTCTATGGCGGGATCAAAAATAAATCCACCTTCTATGAGCACGCCATGATTAACAACTCTTATCTGGAGAGCGCCTATCGTTTCACGGAAGGAAGTATGCAAGTCAGTCTGGAATTAATCCATATCATACGTGCCAACGGCGGCACGGTGCTGAACCGGAAAGAAGTGACCCGTATCCTTGTCAAGGATGAAGTCATACAAGGAGTGGAAGTGAACCATGAAGAGATACTGGAAAGTACCTACGTCATATCCAACCTGCATCCGCAACTCACCTTATCCCTGCTGGATAAGAACCATTCCATCAAACCGGCTTTTGTGTCTCGCATCAAGTCACTGGAAAACAGTTACGGGATATTCACGCTGAATCTGATGATGAAAAAAGACTGTTGCCCCTATCAGAACCATAATATATACCTGCACGGCAATGAGGATGTATGGTATGACAAAGAGATGCACAAAGGGAATACCCCCTGTTGCATGATCTCCATGCAAGTACCCCGCGGCAACAGCAAATTCACAGAGGTGGTTTCCATACTGACCCCCATGTATATGGATGAGGTCAGCAAATGGACGGATACGACCCCCGAACACCGTGGCGAGGCATACCGCCAGTTCAAAGAAGAAAAGACGGAACAGATCTTGCAGCTCCTGAGGCGGTTCGGATTTCACTGGAATCATTGCATTGAAAAGATCCATACCACGACTCCGCTGAGCTATCGGGACTATACCGGAACCATAGACGGTTCGGCATACGGCATTGTCAAAAACTACCAGTATCCGCAAATCAGTTTTGTTTCCACACGCACCAAACTGAAGAATCTGTTCCTCACGGGGCAGAATCTGAATGTACACGGCGCCTTGGGCGTGACGCTGACAGCCATGCTCACTTGTTCGGAATTTGTAGGTCAGGAATATTTAGCAAAGAAAGTAGGCAATGCATAAGATTCTGAAGAAAACCATAAAGTACGGGGCAGCTGTCCTGTTGACGCTGATAGCGGTGATCCTGACAGGAATCGGCTATCTCTATTTATCTGCCGATATGATGACTCCGCAATTCGCGTCTACCCCTGAAACGGATCGTGTGATACGGAAAGACAGTCTCCGGCAGTATGGCGGAAACTACCTGCGACACAGTGAGAGCGGACTTTGGGAACTGAAAGTCAGCGGACCTGCTTACGAAAGAGGCAAAGCCATCGGGCAACTGACTTCCGACTTACTTTATTTTCAGGAAAAAGTATTTGTGGATCAGATAAAAGAGATAGTCCCCTCTGAAAGTTATCTTAAATTCCTCCGTTTCTTCATTGTCCTTTTCAACCGGAATCTGGGGAAAAATGTGCCGGAAGAGTACCGGGACGAGATTTATGGCATCTCCCTCTCCTGCACCCATGAGTATGATTTCATCGGCACCCCCTACGAGCGTCAGTTGAATTACCACTCCGCTCACGACTTGGGACATGCCATGCAGGACTACATGCTGGTAGGATGCAGTTCATTTGCCTGCTGGGGTGAGAACAGTGCCGATTCTTCCCTTATCATCGGCCGTAATTTCGATTTCTACATGGGTGACGCCTTTGCACGCAACAAGCTCGTTTCGTTTTACCAACCCGAAAACGGATATCGCTTCGCATCCGTGGGATGGGCCGGAATGACCGGTGTCCTTTCCGGCATGAATGAAACGGGGCTGACTGTCACCATCAATGCCGCCAAATCGGATCTGCCTGCCGCATCCGCCACCCCTATTTCCATTCTGACCAGGGAAATATTGCAATATGCTTCTACCATTGAGGAAGCATACGCTATCGCCCGGAAACGGAAAACATTTGTCTCGGAGTCCATACTGGTGGGTTCGGCCAAGGACGGCAGAGCCGCAATTATCGAGAAATCGCCGGAGAAAATAGCCTTATTCACAGGAAACGGGCAGCAGATCATCTGTACCAACCACTACCAGTCGGAAACCTTCGGCCATGACAAACGGAACCTGGAAAACATAGAAACTTCGGACAGCCCCTACCGCTTTGCCCGCTTGCAGGAACTGCTGAAAGAAAACGCACCGATAGATGCCCCCAAAGCCGCCTCTATCCTGCGCAACCGGAAAGGAGTGGGAGAAGCGGAACTGGGCCTTGCCAATGAAATGGCCATCAACCAGTTCATCGCCCATCACTCCGTCATTTTCCAACCCGAGAAAAAACGGATGTGGGTATCCACCGCTCCCTGGCAATGCGGCAAGTACGTGGCATACGACCTGAACAGGATTTTCAGCGACTCCATCGATTTCAACCATGAAATCTATACCGAAAACCTGACAGTGCCTGCGGACTCCTTCCTGCAACAACAGGAATACCAACAGCTGATGACTTATAAAAGACTGGCTCCTGTACTACGGAAGCAGATTAAAAAGAAAGAACGGCTGGACGAACAGACCCTGCATGCCTTCCAACATGCCAACCCTCATTTCTTTTATGTGTACGAGTTGCTGGGAGATTACTATCATGCCACAGGACAGCAGGACAAAGCCCTGCGCAATTGGAAGAAAGCCCTCTTGCTTCCTATCCCCAAGCGAAGTGAATCAGAACGTATAGAACATAAAATAAACAACTAAAATGAATAAGAATCCGGAAATACAATTCCGCTCCCCTGAAGAAATCAAAGCCTATCAGGAAAGCAGGCTGGCTGAGGAACTGCTTTATTTGCAGAATCATTCACGATTCTACCAACATCTGTTCCAAGCATATCACATCGATATACAACAGATAAAAACCATAGAAGACTTGCAACAAATACCTGTCACGACCAAGACAGACCTGCAACTTCATAATGAAGATTTTATTTGCGTGAGCCGCGATGAGATTATTGACTATGTCACCACTTCGGGAACCTTGGGCGACCCCGTCACTTTCGTATTGACTTCCGAGGACCTTGACCGGCTGGCCTACAACGAATATCTGTCATTCACCACCACCGGATGCAGCAGACAGGATATACTACAACTGATGACCACCATAGACAGACGTTTCATGGCGGGCCTCGCCTACTATATGGGAGCCCGTGAGCTGGGCATGGGGGTAGCCCGTGTGGGAAACGGCATTCCCGAACTGCAATGGGACACTATCCGGCGCATCCATCCCACTTGCGGCATGGTAGTCCCTTCCTTTCTGATCAAACTGATTGAATTTGCCGAAAAGAACCATATTGATTACCATCACTGCTCCATGCAGAAATGTGTATGCATAGGCGAAGCACTCCGCAATCCCGATTTCACCCTGAACACACTGGGTAAACGGATACACGAGAAATGGGATTCCCTGCAACTTTACTCCACCTACGCATCTACCGAAATGCAATCCTCGTTTACCGAATGTAATGAATTTCACGGTGGCCACCTCCAGCCGGAACTGATTATCGTAGAGTTTCTGGATGATAACAACCAACCTGTAAAAGAAGGGGAAGCAGGCGAAGTGACCATTACGACTTTGGGAGTAAGAGGAATGCCGCTGCTCCGCTTCAAGACCGGAGATATCTGTTACCATTATACCGAACCTTGTGCCTGCGGACGTAACACCATCCGTCTCAGCTCCATACTGGGCCGTAAAGGACAAATGATAAAATATAAAGGTACGACCCTTTACCCACCCGCTTTATTCGATATTCTGGATAACATCCCCCATATCAAGAATTACATTGTAGAGGTTTATACCAATGAACTGGGAACGGATGAAATACTGATCCGCATCGGAAGTGAAAACCGCAGCGAAGCCTTCGCTAAAGAAATCAAAGACCTGTTCCGTTCCAAAGTACGGGTGGCTCCGAGTATCAATTTTGAATCGGCAGAGTATATCGCGAAAATACAAATGCCGCCCATGAGTCGAAAAATAGTTAAATTTATTGATTTGAGATAATATTTTTCTACCTTTGGCAGCAGCAAAACAACACTTAAAAAAGAACTAATATGAAACAGTTACTCGTTTTATTGTTCCTTGTAAGCAGCATGGCTTGCTTCGGGCAAAACAAAGACGCATTGAAAGACATCTCTTCCGTGACATTTTATGGCATAGACTTTACCCGTGCCAAAGTGTACGGAGCAAAAGAAGGACCCATGCAGTTCAAATATACTTTTGATGACATCAACAAGCTTTTCATCACTGAGCCGAAGAAGTATGATATTGGCAAAAGACTGGGTGTCAATGTAGAAGTAACCTCATTGGAGGCAGTAAACGATGCCAACAAGACCATCAATCCCGATGAGATCATGACGACCAACAGCGGATACACTCTGGATGAAAAACAGATAGAAGAAGTCATCAAGACACTTCCCATCCTCTCTCAAGAAGAAAAAACAGGATTGATTATGATTGCCATGCTTTTAAACAAGGCTGATGCAAGAGCGACCTATCAAATTGTATTCTTCAACACGAAAACCCGTGAGATTCTGTATAGTGCACCGACTAACGGCAAAGCACGCGGTTTCGGACTACGCAATTATTGGGCAGGTTCCGTACACAGCGCCATGAAGAAACTAGACTAACATATAATCCCGGTTCACTGTAGGGGTGAAATGCTCCCACCCGATACCACAAAATCAATGTATCCGGATGAACTCAATTCACCCCTACAGCTATAAACCTTTATTAATCAAACCCCTCTACGGTACCAGAATACTACCAGCCATTTCCTGATAAGGATAAGTAAACCAAAAGCAAGAGCCTTCTCCTTCTTCTGACTCCACACCGATAGTTCCACCCATCTGTTCCACCAGACTCTTACAAATAGACAAGCCAAGTCCCGTACCATGAACAAAACTGTTCAGTTTCACAAAACGGTCAAATACTGTTTTTATCTTATTCTTCGGGATTCCCATTCCTGTATCACGAACATAAAACCGCAGATACCCATCTGTCTGCCTATAATATCCTAACGTTATGCTGCCCGAAAAAGTGAACTTCAAAGCGTTATTAATGAAATTGGAAATGACTTGATTCAAACGATTCTTGTCTGCCCATACATGACATCCGGGCAAGCATTCTTCAAACACCAGCTCCACACCGGCCGGCACTTTCATGCGTAAAGAACGGATAATCTCACTGCAAAGCAGATTGACATCCGTATCACTCTTGACAAATTCAAAAGCTCCCGACTCCATCTTCGATAAATCAAGAATATCTGAAATAAGCTGAAGAAGCAACTCCGTATTCTCCTGTACAATAGCCATGTACTGCTTGCGGTCCTTCATATCTTCCGTTTCCGTTAAAAGGCTGGAAAACCCCACTATAGCATTCAGCGGAGTGCGGATCTCATGACTCATATTAGCCAGAAAAGCGGATTTCAAACGATCCAGCTCTTCCGCTTTATCTCTTGCCGCTATCAACTTCCGCTCCGTTTCTTTCAGTTCAGTTATGTCATAATTGACACAAACCATATCAATAATCCCGTCTTCCGGACGAAAATCGCGTACCATTACATTGACTCTTGTCCATGTATACGTGCCATCTTCACATAATATACGCACATCACGCCTCAGATGGCTGGCTTCCCGTATCAATACCTGATCAAAGAAGCGAAGCATCATCCTGCGATCATCCGGATGAAAATGAGAATGCACTTTGATAATCTCATTCAATGGAGTTCCTTCTTTCTCACCTACATTCCGATACCAGCTATTCACAGCATAGCCATCACATTTCAAGGCATTAAAATGGGCATATCCTACTTTGGCATAGTTACCAATCAATGTGAAAAACTCCTCAAAGTCCTGTATTTTGCTATATGCATTTGTTGTTTCCGTATTATCAATATTGATCAACAATATATTTATCAGATTGCCCAAAGCATCATAAAGTGGAGCGAATTTCGAGATCAAACTGATAGTACCGGTGCGAGAAGTAGAATAATAGCCGTCCAAACGGTCGAAATCATAATTAAACGACATATCAATAGGTGCTCCTGCTTTCAACTTATCTTTCAACCCCTGCGGCAGCAAAGGATTATCAAATAAATTCAATCCTATCACATCCTCCTTATGCCGGAGACCGAAGATTTCCATCTCCTTGTCATTCAAATCTGTCATAAACCCATCCTTATCATACAACTCGATACCAGCAGGAAGATTCTTATAAATATTCTGCAAATAAGCTTTTTCCAGCCGGGCTTCAGATTCAGAGCGTCTCAATTCCATACAAATACTGATAATATTACCCAAAGAGACAAACCATTGATAATCCTCATTGCACCAATTCCGGTGTTCACGCACCATATCCACCCCTATATACCCCCACACTCCGTCTTTTGAGTTCAAAGGCACCACCATAGTAGATTTCACTCCATATTCCTCTAATCTACGCTTATCCGCCCCGGCTGAATCAGGAAGCAAATTTAATGTAAAAAGAATGATAGGATTACCAGCCAATATCTGTCCTGTCCACCAAGAGGCATAATCAATAGAAGATTCCGACAATAAAACCTTACGTTCTTTTATACCCTCCACTGCTATTTCATAGGTACAGACTTCCGTATGCAATTTCCTGTCCAATTCAAAAATATAAGTACGATCTGCTTGAAATTGGCGCAATACCTCCTTTAAAATCTTATTGATAACCAAGGTAATATCATCAGAATGCAAAAAATCAAGCAATGACTTGGAAATGCCGTTCAAACGAGATAATAAAGAGTTCAACCGGTCTACCGTCTGCTCCTGCATATTCATCCGTTGCCGGGAAATACATTGCAACATACCCATGACGCGGACATGACCTTCTTTGGTAATACGCTTCTCACCGACCTTGGTACTGACCCACATCATCCCATATTTGGAATGTATCGGAAAAACCTGCTCATAAATCTCCATCATCCGGAAAGAGCGAAATTCCTCCAAAATACGCTCCCGATAATTCTCACAAATCAGATTCGCGAAATCTTTAGCAGAAATCTTATTCCCTTCTATTCCTAACAAATCGGCTACAAACTCAGAACAATAGTAAACTCCTTCATCAAAGTCCACCTCCCACCATCCTATGCGTGCCATTGATACAAGCTGCTGCAACCTTGCATCATTCTCTTGAATCTTCCCCATATACAAGCTACCTTTTAATTTATGCACCAAGATAATCATTATCTGTCAATACCAAATACTTAAACATGAAAAAATAAACACCGGCAATAAATAATCAATGCCCGAAATCTATTTTAACGCAGTTCACTTGCAAATAAACAGCGAACTGTGTATTTTCGTAAAAGAACTACATTACAAACCTTACAAATTCGTATAACCATGAAACGTAATATCCTATTATTAATAATTTTGACAGTCATATCCTTAGAAGCATCCGGACAAAAATATACGATTTATGTGGATGACTTCAATAGTGAGATCAAAATACCCAACAGGGCGATCAACCTGATTCGTCTCGCATTTATCGATGGTATCCGCAACACCAACCGCATCAATGTAGTGGACGCCGTTTCGGCTGGAAGTGATCTCAGTCTGAGCCCGCTGGAAGATGCACGCCGCTTCAGAGCAGAGTACCTGTTAAAAGGAAACCTGATACAAAGGGAAGCAACCGATGATGGAAGCTCTCACAGACGTTACCACAGCCGTGAGAACAGTTATAAAGAGAAATTCACCCTGCGCCTTGATTTAATACGGACCAGTGACGGAGTAACTATCAGCACACGCAATTATGAAGAGACAGGCTCAGCATCCGGTAAAGATGCCACCCAATATAGCGCTTTAGAGAATTCATTAATCAATGTGCCATACGAAATGGGACTTTTTGTAGAAAATCACTTCAAAGTATACGGTTCAATACTGAAAGTGGTATCTACCAAAAGAGACAAGGCAAAAACCATTTATATCAACCTGGGATATGATGATCCTATCAAAGAAGGATTACGCTTTGATGTAGTGGAAGATGGCATACTGGAAGGACATAATATAGAAACCAAAATCGGTGAAATACGGATTACCGAAATCATGGGACCGAAAATCTCTTTATGCAAAGTGAACAAAGGGGGTGAAACTATTCTTACTGCATTAAATGAAGGAAAGACCTTGAAACTTATTTCCAGACAGGCCAAACTGTTCGATGAATAACATACCATTCATAATGAATATACAACAACACAACCGCCGACCCGGCATCTGCCAAGGCCCGGCGGTATTACTATATCAAGACAAACCGCTACTTTTCTATAATGGAAGTTAGAGGATGACGGTTCCCCTTTATCTCTCTCAGAAATGCTTTTGCCGAACCAAAATTCAAATATAAATCCAAACGCACCGGCAAATGGTTTTTATCATCAGTTACATAAAAGGTTATTACCTCTTTTTCTTTTCCTTTTTTATACTCTACCAAGGAAAAGACCAAACAACGGTATTTCACACCATTCTCCGCCTTAAAATTCTTCCGGCCACGATAAATCAATGTTTGCTGCTCTACTTTAGTACCTGTAGCCATATCAAACAATATTTTATCGCCGACTTTATAGTCACTTACATCAAATGAACGTGCCCTCATCAATATGCTCAGCATATCAAAGATACACTCATCACTTTGGTCTTTCGATTTCACCGTATCCCGTTCCCTCCTCATACGACGCTGATCGGCAATACATTTCCCGTTTTTATAACTGAACCATACTTCGTCCACCGTATAGCGGTCGCCCTCTTCGGCTCCTTTACGAAAATAAACAGGTTCCAGACGACTGCTGGTAATACAAGTCAATGTATCACGCATCTTAAAAAAGAAATCAACTTGTCTGTTACTGACAGAAATCAAGTTACTACGAAAACAAGGTTTCCCCTGATAGGTAATAGCCTGCATGTCCATTTTTGCCTGTCCGGCAGCAACCCAAATGAATTTCCAGTTAAACTTTAAATCGTACACTAATTCTTCACCTGCCTGGATAGCTTCGTTTTGTGCCGCACATTGCGCCCTGGTTGCCATAATGGCAAACCAGCCGCACAATAATATGAGAATAGTTTTTTTCATCGGCCTAGTTTTCTAGCTCTTTCTTTATTTCTATCTTGCACCTTTTTGGTCTCTTCCGGTTTTTGTTTCTTTATTTCATCCAGCTTTTGCTTGTCTATAGGAATAGCATTCACATCCCAATTCTCTTCAAATTCAAAGTTAGCTTTCATTTCCCAAACTTTCGGGAAATAGAAAACCTCTTCAGGCTGAATCTTCTTATCATAATCTCCCGTATCCCAAACTCCGTTATTATTATGGTCGTTAAACAAACGTATATAATATTTCGTACTCGGATTCAAGAAATAGAAGTCCGCCGTTCCTTCCTCCGTTACCGGTTGTTGGCGCAATACATTTCCATTCGCATCCAACAACTCGGCAACAGCATGGGGAGCAGCTCCTTTTATATTCAACAAGATAGTTCCGTACTCGTCCATTTTCTTCACTTTCACCGTTTGCTGGACTTTGTCCGTATGCAGCCCATAAACACCAATAAACGCCAAAGAATCAATAGTCAACTGATATTCCTGCTCCGGTTGCCAATCTGCCAATATCTGATATTGACGTGGCATCAACGAGTCAGCCATAAAGAAGAAAGGAGCCGGTTGCCACACACTATCCACCTTTACTTCCATATGAATGGCCGCCGTGTCTATGCTTGCCACAGGTTCTTCAAAAGATAGATAGATATTCCTGTATATATCGAATGCTGACGGAGCATCGACGTTCATAGTCAGGAATTTAGTTGGTTCCACCCTGATGGTATCTCCTTTTTTCTCCCTTTTTTTACGTTCCTTCTCCTTTTCCTCATTCGCTTTTTTCTGCAATTTTTCCCGTTGCTCTCTTGTCAGTTTATTAGCCAGATAAATGGTATCGGTTTTGGGAACCAACCGGTTTAGTGTATCCGTATATAAATAATCCAACTGAACCTCCAGCGTATCCATCTGATAAACCAACGAATCCTTGATCCAATAACAAATTGAGTCGTTTCGTGGAGTCGTTTCTATAATAAACGCATCCTTCTCATCAAAGTTCAATCCTTTCAAAACAGGCAACGTATCGGCCGGCGCACTGAAAGATAATATAAAATGATTCTCTTTATCACGCTCGCTCTTGGACAGATACTGGCGGTTATTTATTCCCTTAAATGCTCTTAGAACAATATTATCCGGCAGAAAACGGGTATACCCCACTGTTTTAATCGTATCGATAGTCGCTGTATCCTTCCACAACGTATCCTGACGCACAGCAGCCTCCATGGAAGGAATAATAATAGAATCACAAAAAGCAATCATCTCGGTCTTGGAGTCATACAAATAATTCTGGTTACCATCCATCAAACCAAAGATATGATATTTACCAGGTGCGATACCGCGGATGGTAAAACGCCCTCGGCTATCAGTACGGGATACACGGTCAAACGGTTTCTTGACAAAAGCGCTATCGCTCAGATCTGCATGCAATCCCACCATCATACCTTTGACAGGTTCCAAATCAGCAGCAGCCAATACATTTCCGGAAACTTCCAGTGTATCAATGGCTTCTCCCGTAGAAAAAGAAAAAGCATAATTACCTAGCGGATTACCCTCATTGTTATCCACAATGGCATCCGAAAAATCAATGGTATAAGTGGTATTGGGTTTCAATGAGTCCATGAGGTTAACCAATACTCTTCTGCCGCTTGCCTTAATATCAGGTTGTTCCAATTGAGGAGGAGACACTACCACCTTCTCCGATGTTTTCTCTAATTTGATGAACTCATCAAATTCAATGGCAATCTTCTTATTCTTATTGTTTGTTGCATACGGCTTGGGAGAGCTTCTGATAAACTTGGGCGGCTCCTCATCATACGGACCTCCATCCGGTGTTCCCATGCTTGCGCAGGAATACACCACGATCATCAGCATCAACAAAGCAGGTAATTTATGTTTTTTCCAATTCATGTTCTTATTGGTTCAAGCTTAGCATTTCTTCTATATAATCACGCGTATTGCTCAATCTCGGCACTTTGTGCTGTCCGCCTAATTTGCCTTTTTCTTTCAGCCAATCGTGGAACAGATTAGGTCTCGCCACGATTATTTCCAACGGCTGCAAGGTAATATTTTTATGGCGTTTAGCTTCGTAATCGGAGTTAATTTGTTGTAAAGAAGTGTCAAGAACCCGACTAAAATTCTCTAAAGAATCCGGCATAACGGCAAATTCTATCAGCCACTGATGACGGCACTTGGCATGTGCATCCATGAAAACAGGAGCAGCAGAATAATCAATAATCTGTGCACCGGTCGCCTCGCAGGCTTTTGCCAACCCTTGTTCCGCATTATCCACCATCAACTCCTCACCAAATGCATTAATAAAGTGCTTGGTACGCCCTGTTATAACAAATTTATAGGGGTGTTTGTTGGTGAACTTCACGGTATCACCAATCATATAACGCCACAATCCGCAGGAAGTACTGATGACCATCGCATAATTTTTATTCAACTCCACATCTGTTAACGGAACAATATGAGGATTTTCAGTACCGACATCTTCCATCGGAATAAATTCATAAAATACCCCATAGTCAATCATCAGTAACATGGAAGGATCACTGAAATCATTTTGTAATCCGAAAAAACCTTCACTGGCATTGTATGTTTCCATATAATGCATCTTGTCGCTACGAATAAGCTGTTTATATTGTTCGCGATAAGGAGTAAAAGCAACCCCTCCATGAAAAAAAACTTCCAAATCAGGCCATACTTCCGCCAAATTATCCGTTCCCTTCACTTCCAGAATATGTTTCAGTACAGCCATCATCCATGACGGCACTCCTGAAAGATTGGTCACATTCTGATTCATTGTGGCACGAGTAATCCTTTCTACTTTTTCCTCGAAATCACTCAGCAACGCAATCTTTTTATCGGGCACCCGAATCAGATTGACCAACGGATTCACATTTTCAATCAATATGGCAGAAAGGTCTCCTACAAGACTTCGTTTCACATTATAGTTTGGTGCATGGCTTCCTCCAAGAATCAGACCTTTTCCAGAGAAAAAACGACTCTCAGGATTTTGTTGGAGATACAGCGCCACTGCATCCATACCACCCGCATAATGAATATCATGAAGTCCCTCCCTGCTGACAGGAATAAACTTACTTTTGTCATTAGTTGTTCCTGAAGATTTGGCAAACCACTGCACTTCTCCACGCCACAGGACATCTTTCTCTCCATGACGCATCCGTTCCACGTATGGCTTGATTTCTTCGTAAGTCTGTATAGGTACACGTTGAAAGTCTTGATATCTCTTTATGTCTTTATAGCCATATTTCAATCCCCACTCCGTATGGGCCGCATCCTTCATCAGCCGGCAAAACACTTTATGTTGGAGCGCCTCAGCCTGAGTTGCATACAAGGCTGTCGCTTTTTGTCTGGGCTTGAATAGCGTACTAATTAATCTGGTAGAATTCATTTGTCTTAGTATACGATTCGTTATATCTTGCAAAAATAGCTTATTTCTATATTATAATGGCTGATAACATTATTTTTTTTATAGTTTTCTACATTACTTTTATTTTTTGTTATCTTTACGGTCGCTTACAACTTAACATCAAAGGCTATGAAGATAGGAATATTGACATCAGGAGGAGACTGTCCAGGAATAAACGCCACAATTAGAGGAGTTTGCAAAACAGCGATAAATCATTACGGTATGGAAGTTTATGGAATTCATAGCGGATTCCGGGGATTGCTGGACAATGACGTAGAACCATTGACAGAAAAATCATTATCGGGCTTGTTAAATCTGGGAGGGACAATACTAGGCACTTCCAGAGAAAAGCCATTCAAGAAACGCCTGTCGGCAGCCTCGGAGGACAAACCGGCTTTGATGTTAAAGAATATCCATGATCTAGGTCTGGACTGTATCGTATGTATCGGCGGAAACGGAACCCAAAAGACCGCAGCCAAACTGGCCCAAGCAGGTGTGAACGTTGTTTCTGTACCTAAAACAATAGATAACGATGTTTGGGGAACAGACGTTTCATTCGGATTCGATTCTGCCGTGACCATTGCTACCGATGCCATTGACCGGCTGCATTCTACAGCCAGTTCACACCAACGTGTCATGGTTATTGAAGTGATGGGACATAAAGCTGGCTGGATTGCACTTTATTCCGGAATGGCGGGAGGCGGTGACGTGATTCTTATTCCGGAACTGTCTTATGATATTCATAATATAGGCAATACCATCATTGAACGCTTGAAAAAAGGGAAGCCCTATTCCATTGTTGTTGTCGCAGAAGGCATCAAAACCATGGACGGCAAAAAAGCCGCCGAATATATAGCCCAAGAAATAGAATATGAAACCGGATTCGAGACCCGTGAAACTGTACTGGGATATATCCAGCGTGGCGGCTCTCCTACTCCCTACGACCGTAATCTGGCCACTCGTATGGGTGGACATGCCACAGAACTGATTGCTTCCGGACAATTCGGACGAATGGTCTCTCTGCAAGGTGCGGAAATTGGCTCCATCCCTCTGAATGAAGTGGCTGGTAAATTAAAACTTGTCAATGAGAACCATGACCTGATTGTACAAGGCAAACGGATGGGAATCTGCTTCGGATAAGAAGCAGATTCAATCCTTTTCCATATACTTGGATGGAGACACTCCGAATTGCTCGGTAAAATGCTTTCGGAGCGTACGTGTATCACTATATCCTACCATTTCGGCTATTTCCTGAATGGAATACCTGTTCTCCATAATAAGGGAGGCAGCCTTGCTCATCCGTACACTCCGAATCATATCAATAGCAGCCAGTTCGCTACGTTGCTTTATTTTTCTATAAAGGGTAGGCTGACTCATATTCAATTGCTCCGCCAACATTTTTACATTAAAGTTCTCATTCGCCAGATTAGCTTCTATGACATGAATAATTTGCTGTATAAAATCATCCGGAGCATTATTCCCATCCGTTTCCGGTTCACTTTCCTGCTGCTTCAACATCAACGTCTTTGTATATATCCTCTTTAGGCGTTCCCGCTGGAGTATCAGGTTCCGGACTTTTGCCTTCAATACCTCCGGATTGAAGGGTTTCATCATATAATCATCCACACCTATTTTTGAAGCCTGCAACACATCCGCATCCTCAGCCTTTGCCGTCAGCATCAAAATAGGGATATGTGCTGTCCGAGGCTGCTCACGCAATTCCCGGCAACAGGTAAACCCATCTTTTACAGGCATCATTATATCAGAAATAATCAAATCCGGAATTTTACTCATTGCCACATCAACCCCCTCTTCACCGTTTGCCGCCTCATATACGGCATAATCTTTACAGAATAAAGAACAGACATAATGCCGGATTTCCTCATTGTCCTCAATAACAAGAAGAGATGTTTTTTTATTCGAAGGCTTGTCTTCCTGCCCTTCCGCCTGCATTACCGGTAACGGAAGAGCATATTCCTCCATCTCCGGAGCACCAACAATCTCATACCGGTCCTCTGCAAAATGTGCATTTCCCTCAGGAATCAATAATGTGAAAGTGCTACCCTTTCCGAGAGTACTGTCCAAATTCACCGTGCCATGATGAAGATCCATCGTAATTTTTAACAATACGCAAGCCTATACCTACCTTATTAGAAAACAAAGGTGTATTTTCTCCGGTAATAAATGATTCAAAAATCCTCCCCCGTAACTCTTCCGGTATTCCTTTACCTGTATCCGATATGATTATACTGCAAAATGAATATCCATCTATCTCGATACGGTTCATCTTAAAAATCACCTTTCCATTCGGAGATGTATACTTAAACGCATTAGATAATAAATTACGGATAGCCGAACTTATTTTTTCCACGTCTATCCATAGCAAAAGTGGCTCATTCAGCGATTCAACCGTAAAGTTAATCCCTTCTGTTTCTGCCAGTTCATGAAAAGGATCGGTTATCTGCTTTGCCAATACCACTATATCGACTTTCGAAATCCGGAGTTTAATCATACCTGCTTCAATCTTCTGCACATAAAGCAAATGATCGACCAATGTCTGCAAAGAGGTTCCATTGCGATACATGGCAGCCAGTTTAGTATAGACGGTGTCTGAAGGGCGGACGGTTCCTAACAATTCCTGCAGGGGAGATAAGATTAAAGTTAAAGGTGTACGCAACTCGTGAGCTGCATTCGTAAAGAAATTCTCGCGTTCCATCCGAATCTGCTTCTCCTTGTCACGCTCTACAGTAGCAGCAAATATCTCATGTTCCAAGCGCAACTCGTGCTCCAACCTCTTTTGCCGTAATTTAATACGCTGCATAACCATATAAACTATTATTCCTCCCAGCACCATCATACAGAAGCGGAAAAAGAAAGTTTCACTCCAATGAGGCAAAATCTCTACTCTCAACGAGGTTATTTTACTGTCTCTTTCATCCGGATAAATATTTTTCACCTCAAAAACATATTCCCCGGCAGGAAGGTTAGCATACGAAACTTTTTCCCCTCCGTTGGCCACAAGCCAATCAGGCTGATAAGGACGAAGCCTGTAACTATACTTCTGCTGGCTTTCAGAATAAGAAAGGTTATTGAACGTCAGCGCAAAGTCACGATTCGCATGATTCAACCGGACAAAAGGCGTATAGAAAATACTTTGTGAAAGAATGGTCTGCCCATTGACCTCTCTTCCTATCTCTACAGGTTTATTATTTACCTCCAATCCGGTAATCACGACAGATTCGGAAGTGGTAAACGCTTTAATGTCATCGGGGTTAAAATAAGTAAGATTTTTATTATTTCCCCAAAACAGGACATCCTCCCAATGCAGGACAGAACGGTTACTGCCCGCAATGTAATAATTATAAAACAAATGCTGATGACGGCTATA
The DNA here is from genome assembly GCF_000012825.1 of Phocaeicola vulgatus ATCC 8482. GTDB lineage: Bacteria > Bacteroidota > Bacteroidia > Bacteroidales > Bacteroidaceae > Phocaeicola > Phocaeicola vulgatus. The sequence continues at coordinate 1,383,483 of NC_009614.1, forward strand.
ACGGGAAATACCTGAATTAGAGCCCAACCAGATTTGCCCGTCCGCATCCTCAGTCATGCAACCAATAAAGTTACTGCACAATCCATCCCGGGTAGTATATACATGAGTTATCGCATCCTGTCCGGGAGAGAAAACTGCCAGACCGGTCATGTATCCGACATACAGATTGCCATCGGACGAAGCTAATAATGAACGCACGGAATTCTCAGCCATACCGTACTTCTTTTCATAGCCGGTCTGCAATTCATTTTCATTTATCACTTTACATATACCATAATTCGCAGTGCCCAGCCAAAGCGTATGATCATCGGTTTCAGCCATAGCACGAATATAAAGAGGAGACAAGTTCTGTAATCCGGATACTTTAAAATGTATCTTCTTACCCCTGTTCGTTTCACGGTCGAATAACCAAAGTCCTTTATGTGTACCAATCCAAAAACGACCTTTGCTATCAAGAAATAGGGCCCAGACAGATGATTTGTTAAGGCCACCATCTTCCGTGATCAATCGCAATATCTTGAATGAGCGTTCTTTTTTACAATAACAGGTCAATGAACCATCTAAATTTCCAAACCATAAATTTCCTTTCTCATCTTTCAGACTGCACAACACTGTCTGTCGTTTTTTCACATCTTGATCTCCCACTTGAAAGAAGTCTATTTTTTCCGAAGTATCAAACGCTGTCCGGCTCCGCATAATTCCTTTATGGTATGTTGCCAACCAAAGATAATGATCGTCATCCGCTACAATAGAACAAATCTCATTATGCCTGTCCTGATAAAAACAATTATAAAACTGCATACGCAAATCCGACCAGATAACTCCTCCACCATCCGTACCTATCCACAGAATACCATGTGAATCGTAATAAGCCGCAATCATCCTCGTTTCAAGATTGCGGTACATCAAAGAAGAAGTGTTACTATAAACTTCCGTCAATATCTCGTCCTGATTATTTTTATCTATTGTCATCACCGTATATCCATTCCACGTTACGGCCAGATATTTATTCTCATTTAATTTGATAACGCTGAAAACATCTGTATGAGAAAGTCTGTCGGATACCGGAGCCACATGATAAGTCAACTGCTTAATTTTCCCGGTTCGTTCATTATAATAAATAACCCCATGAGCAATTGTAGAAATCCATATCCGACCATCATCATACAAAACAGAATTTACAGACAGGCTACCGGTACGCCCCAAGTCAATCACCCGAAAGGAATTCAGGTTTGTCGCATCCAACAAGATAATTCTACCTTTTTCATCAATCAGGCAGATACTTTTTTTATCCGAAGAATAAGTGATGGCAACCAAAAGATTATCCTGATTATCCCAGCCTGTATATTTTTCTTGAACCCGAAGTCGAAGCTCACCCTCTTTTGATGCGCACCGCTTCATTAAATGCAGCTCACTCCCGGAAATCACCCAAACCAACGAATCGTTCTTCTGCAACATCCCCCAAGATGGAATCCTTTTTTCCGAGGAAGAAACCACAGACAAAAACCGCTCTTTTTTCAAATCAAATGCAGAAAAGACACCATTATCCACAAATGCCAGCACCCCGTCAAAAACCTCCTTTAAGTTTGAGATACTAGGATAACTATTACTTTGTTCAAAATTCGTAATCTGCCTGCCGTCATAACGACTCAGTCCGTTTCGGGTTCCAAACCAAACGAAACCTTCTTTATCCTTATAAACAGCAGATACGGTATTGTCGGCCAATCCGTTTTGCATATTGAGCAGATGCACGTCTTTTTCTAAAAAAGCATAACACACATCCGGCAGTAATATACATACTCCAATTATAACCAGTGATAAGATTTTAAGGTTCATATTTAATTCATTACCTATAGCAAAGGAATAAAATAAAAAAGAGATAGCAACAAAGATTCACGAAAAAATATAGAGATGCATTAAACATGCATGCTGAATGAAATGAACGTGTATTAAGCCACTTCACTGATTAACATACATTTGCAATGTATTAACCTAATGTCTAATTAAAAAATAGAGAAGCATGAAAAAAATCTCAATTCTATTTTTGATATTGCTTTGTAGCTGTACATTCCTGTACGCACAGCAATTCAGCATCACCGGTGTAATCACGGATAAAAAGCTCAAAGAGCCTATTATCGGTGCCAGTGTCATTGTCAAAGGGACAACCAATGGAACGGTGACAGACCTTGATGGAAATTTCACATTACAAGTTTCAAAAGAAAATGTGTTGGTTATCTCTTTCATCGGATACATCACACAAGAAATTAAAGTCAATGAAAACCAATCTTCGTATAACATCCAAATGTCTGAAGACACACAAACGTTGGATGAGGTTGTCGTAGTCGGTTTTGGTACACAAAGAAAAGCTAATCTGACAGACGCTGTAGCTACAGTAGATACTAAAGTACTAGATTCCCGCCCCGTCAGTAACTTAGGCCAATCATTACAAGGTACTGTTCCCGGTTTAAATTTATCTGTTGGAGGATTAGGAGGACAATTAGGACAAACAATGAACGTAAACATTCGTGGAACAGGTACGATTTCTACAGGTTCTAAAGCTGCTACGTTAGTTTTAATTGACGGTATAGAAGGCAATATGAACAATCTGAATCCGGATGATGTAGAGTCTATCTCCGTATTAAAAGATGCAGCCGCCAGTTCTATTTATGGTTCACGCGCAGCATTCGGCGTGATTTTGATTACTACTAAAAAAGGTAAAGCAGGAAAAGCCAGTATCTCTTATTCCGGAAATGCCCGTTATGCCGGTCCTAACCATTTGCCGGATTTAATGAATTCCTATCAATTCGCTAATTATTTTAACGAAGGTAGTATTAACGGAGGAGGAAAAGCTATTTTTGATGAAGATACCATGGAACGTATCCAGCAATACATGAATGGTGAAATTACAACCAGCACTATTGCCAATGCAAATGGTAACTGGCAATTCCATGAAAAAGCCAATGACAATGTAAACTGGTACAAAACCCACTACAAATGGGCATGGTCTCAAGAGCATAACCTGAATATCAACGGAGGCAGTGATAAAAGCCAATATTATGTATCAGCCAACTATCTGGATCAAGACGGCAACCTGCGTTACGGAAATGATTCCTATGAACGTATTTCAACCAATGCAAAATTTAATGCACAGCCTTTTAAATGGTTGGATATAGAAGTCAATACTAAATATGTTTATACCAAATTAGACAACCCTCTTTACAGCGACATGAATGGCTTATTCTATCATGATGTGGCACGCCTATGGCCTACAATGCCGTTTAAAGATCCTAACGGTCACTATATGCGCAACGGAAAATTGGGACAACTTACGAATGGAAGCCGTTCCATTACCAGTAATAATAACGTTTATCTGCAAGGACAACTTGTTTTTCATCCTTTGAAAAACTGGAATATATATGCAAACGTAGGGTTACGCTTGATTGACCAAGTACAAAGACAGAATCTGAATAAAGTATACGAACACAATGTAGCCGGAGAAGCATTAGAGCTGGCATATGGTGGAGAATATGCAGTAGGACAAACCGGAGCCATGCAATATTGGACTAAAGCCAATCATTTAACAACCAGCTTATATAGTGATTATTCTTTTTCATTCGATGAACATCAATTCAAAGTAATGGCAGGAGTCAATACAGAAAAATACAACAACCGTTATCTTTCTGTGAAACGTATGGATCTCATTACCGAATCAGTACCCGAAATCGGCACTGCAACAGGCGAAGATAAAATAAATGAAGCCAGTGCTTACACTTGGGCTACAACGGGGTTCTTTGGACGTATTAACTATGATTACTCTAATAAATATTTTATTGCCGGTAACTTGCGCTATGACGGTTCTTCTCGTTTCCTCCGAAAAGACCGTTGGGGACTGTTCGGTTCGTTTTCTTTAGGCTGGAATATGGCGGCCGAAGATTTTTTCCCGGTAGATGAAAATATTATCAACCAATTAAAGCCTCGTGTATCCTGGGGTACACTAGGTAATCAAAATACGAATTCTTATTATCCCATGTATTTATTGCAAACAGTCAAGACCAATGGAGGAAGCTGGCTAATGGGAGACTCTAAACCAACAGTTGCCGGTATGCCCGGAACAATTAGCAGTTCATTGACTTGGGAAACAGTACAATCCTTAAATATTGGTTTTGATTTAGGAATGTTCAGAAATCGACTTAACGTAAATTTCGATTATTTTATCCGTAAGACATTGGATATGGTCGGTCCGGCTTCTGAAGTTGCTTCTATCTATGGCATCGGTATGCCGGCAAGCAATAACACAGACTTACGCACCAAAGGATGGGAAGTAGCCGCCAGTTGGCGTGACAGAATAGGACAAGTTAATTATAATATAGGCTTCAACATGGCAGATTCCCGCTCATTTGTCGACAAGTATCCCAACAAATCCAAATCACTCAGCACCTATTATAAAGATCAGGAATTAGGAGCCATTTGGGGATATGTAACTCATGGAATAGCTAAAAGCCAATCGGAAATGGACGAATGGACAAAAGATAACAAGCCTTCATGGGGCTCAGGCTGGGGAGAAGGTGATATTATGTTCGAAGACCTTAATGGAGATAAAGTAATCAACGAAGGAGCTAATACAGTAGACGATCCGGGAGACCGCAAAATTATTGGTAACTCCACCCCACGTTTCAGATTTGGCTTAGATTTAGGAGTTGAATGGAAAGGTATCGACTTTAGTATGTTCTGGCAAGGAGTCGCAAAACGCGATTTATGGCTGGATGGTCCCATGTTTTGGGGAATCTCAGGAGGAGAATGGCAATCAACCGGCTTAAAAGAGCATTTGGATTATTATCGCCCAGAAAATACAACTTCTGTATTTGGTCCCAATACCAATGCTTATTTTCCCAAAATGTATATGAGCAAAGATATGAATCAAAAAGTACAAACGCGTTACTTGCAAAACGGTGCCTATGCCCGTTTAAAAAATATCCAACTAGGGTATACTTTCCCGACACAAATCATCAACAAACTACATATGCAGAAATTACGTGTATATGTCAGTGCCGAGAATGTATTGACTATCACCAGTCTACCTAGCGGTTTTGACCCAGAGACAACTTATTCAAATTATTCTGATGGAAACTCCGGCAAAACTTATCCACTGCAAACAACTATATCTTTTGGACTAAATGCAACATTCTAAATAACAAAACATATGAAAAAGATTCTATTATATACATTCATAGCCGCTGCAAGTACTCTTACGACTTCATGCAATGACTATCTGGATTGTGAACCTATCACTTCCGTCAGCACTAATGTTTATCTTTATTCTGAAACAGACCTGGCTGCTTACGCTGCTAAATTTTACAATGACAGTGAAAACGAAAATAATGGAGAATATGGCAATATTCTCCCATCCCATGGTTCTGCTACTTATAATTTAGGTCTGTTCCAAAAAGATAATGGAACCGACAATCAGACTGCCGACTCACCAAGCAAACTCTTCGTAAAAGGACAATACCATGTCGGCGATGACGACTTATGGCATAAATATTTCCGTAAGATACGTGCGACCAATTATTTTATCCAAACTGTAACCGAACGCTATGAAAACGGAGAAATATCCGGTAATGATGCCAATATCAGACACTATATTGGCGAAGTATATTTCTTCCGTGCCTATATTTATCTCACAGCATTGCAGAATTTGGGTGATTTCCCCATTCTGACTGAAATATTACCGGATGATTACGATGCCATACGTGAAGCTTCCAAACGGCGTCCACGGAATGAAGTTGCACGCTTTATCTTATCTGATTTAGATAAAGCCTATGAATATATGCTCCCCAACGCTCCCGTAAGTAACCGATTAAACAAAGACTGCGCTGCATTAGTAAAAAGCCGTACAGCCCTATTTGAAGCAACATGGGAAAAATATCATAAAGGAAGCGCATTTGTTCCCGGTGGTCCCGGATGGCCTGGTGCTTCAATGGATTATTTAAAAGATTTCAGCTTTGATATCGATGCTGAAATTAAATATTTCCTACAGCAAGCAATAGAAGCAGCTGATATCGTAGCTCAAGGACATAGCTTGCACAACAATTATGCCGCACTATTTAATTCTATTGATTTAAGCGGAATAGATGAAATTTTATTATGGCGTAAATATAGTGTCAACTCAGATGCCACTTCTTTCCACTTTGTCGTAAGCTATTTACAACGCAATGGCGGAGGTAACACAGGTTATACGCGCTCCATGGTAGATTCTTATCTGATGGCTGACGGCCTACCTATTTATGCCAGTACCAGTTATCAAGGAGACGATACATACGAACATATCTTTACCGACAGAGACGGACGCATGGGACAGACGATTTTAAAAACCGGAGATCTGTTATCCGACGATCCCAATTTCGCTACTTGGATAAAGAAGAGTGATGGATATGGCTACTTTTACCGCCCTGAAATTTTCGAGGCCCAAAAAGAAAATAGTAATCCGACCGGATATTGTCTGCGCAAAGGATTGAACACATCCGGAGATATGCAATCAACAAAAGAGTCCTATACAGGATGTCCCATCTTCCGTGCAGCAGAGGCCTACCTGAATTATATAGAAGCTTATTACGAATTAAACGGAAATCTAGGTGGCAACTGCGATAAATACTGGAAAGCTCTTCGTACACGTGCCGGTATGAGTACAGACTATCAAAAGACCATAAACAATACAGACATCAGTAAAGAAAAGCAAGATTGGGGAAGTTATTCTGCCGGTCAACAAATTAATACAACTCTGTACAATATCCGTCGTGAACGACGTATCGAATTGGTATCAGAAGGGTTCCGTATGGCAGACTTAAAACGTTGGCGTGCTTTGGATCAAGTAAAAGATGTGCATGTGCAAGGATTTAATTTTTGGGATAGCATGTATCAGCTGTACACAAATCCTCAAGCCGAAGATGCTGCAACCCCAATTGCCAAAATAACACTTTTAGAATATGGCGTAACAGACAAGACAGCCAATATTTCAGCAAAATCCGACCCATATGCAGAAGGAAAATATTTATTACCTTATCGTAAAAATGCTGCTAATATTGGTTTCAGTGGACTAAATTGGAATACAAGCAAATATCTGTATCCTATTAGTAACAAGCAATTCCGCCTGACTACCGCTGTTCCGGGTTCTAACGAATATGAAAGTTCTACCATTTATCAGAATCCCGGATGGAGCAGAAATGATGGAACTTTACCTGAAGGTGAATAAGTTTTCAAAACAATAACAAGCATTTATGGGAAGGAAAAGGAAATTTTCCGAAAAGTTTTCCTACCTTCCCATAACATATTCACATTATATGAATATCTTTGTTTTAATGATGAAGTTTTGCTGATGCTATTTATCAACGCTTAAAATAAGAGCTTTTTAAATTAAGTTTTTGACAATTACACAATAAAACACAATCAGTCAGGAATGATGAAACCTCTATTAACCCTTTGCAGATTATGAAGAAAAGACTTAATATATTCTTGCTGGCATTCCCTTTGTGTCCAGTATTCCAGATTCAAGCTCAAGAAAAACCTAACCTGGTCTTCATCATGGCAGATCAATGGAGAGGAGATGCTTTAGGTTGTCTCGGAAAAGAACCTGTCAAAACACCTTGCCTGGACCAACTGGCCCGTGAAGGAGTGAATTTCACCAATGCTGTCAGCAGCTATCCCGTATCTTCACCGGCACGAGGCATGTTGATGACAGGCATGTATCCGCATAAGAACAAAGTAACAGGCAATTGCAATTCTGCCAACGCTCCTTATGGAGTAGAACTTCCACAAGATGCACGCTGCTGGAGTGATATACTTAAAGCCAATGGATACCAAACAGGATATATCGGCAAATGGCATCTGGATGCTCCTTATGAACCGTACATAGATACTTACAACAACCATGGTGCAGTTGCTTGGAACGAATGGTGTCCAAAAGAACGCCGGCACGGTTTTGACTATTGGACCGCTTATGGCACTTACGACTACCATTTAAAACCCATGTACTGGGACACTGACGCTCCCCGGGACAGTTTTTATTATGTCAATCAATGGGGACCGGAGTATGAAGCCGACAAAGCGATTGAGTACCTCAACGGACATATAGATAAAACGCAGCCATTTGCCTTAGTCGTATCCATGAACCCTCCACACACCGGTTACGAGTTGGTGCCCGACCGATACAAGGAGATGTATAAAAACCTGAATGTAGAGGCATTATGTACCAACCGTCCCGACATTCCCGCCAAAGGCACTGAAATGGGCGACTATTTCCGAAACAATATCCGCAATTACTATGCCTGCATGACCGGAGTCGATGAAAATATAGGTCGGATAATCAACGAATTGAAACGCTTGGGTTTATTTAAAAATACTATTGTAGTATTCACTTCTGACCACGGCATCTGCATGGGGGCTCATGAACAAGCCGGAAAAGATATCTTTTATGAGGAATCCATGCGAATTCCCGTCCTTATCTCATGGCCGGAAAAAATAAAGCCGAAAACCGACCGAACAACCATGATAGCTTTTGCCGACTTGTATCCGACCCTGCTTTCCATCATGGGCTTTCAGCAACAAATACCGGAAGAAGTACAAACATTCGACCTCGCTTCCGTTCTCCTCTGCGGAAAAGAAAACAACCGCATTGTCCAACCCTATTATTACATACAGTCATCCAATCCGACAACAGGCTACCGGGGATTACGCACCGACACACATACGTTTACTATCCATGCAACCGATGGAAAGGTAGATAAGATTATTCTATTCGACAGGAGATCAGACCCTTATCAAATGAATAATATAGCTATGCAGCATCCCAAACTGGTAAACCGACTGAAAAGCCAATTAAAAACATGGCTGCAAAAAACAGAAGATCCATTTTTAAATTATTTATAACCCATGAAGATACTATATACATTCCTTCTCTTCCTTATGAACTGTGTACTGAGTGTTGCACAACCGGAAATCATTGTACCCAAACCGCATCAATTGAAATGGCATGAAGCGGAAATGGGAGCCGTATTTCATTATGACCTCCACGTATTCGACGGCATCCGCTACGGACAAGGCAATAACCGTATCAGCCCCATTGAAGATTATAATATATTTAATCCTACCCAACTGGATACTGACCAATGGATTCAGGCAGCCAAAGCCGCAGGCTGCAAATTCGCCGTACTCACAGCCACGCATGAAACCGGCTTCGGATTGTGGCAAAGTGACGTAAACCCATACTGCCTGAAAGCTGTAAAATGGCGTGACGGCAAAGGAGACATTGTCCGCGACTTTGTCAACTCCTGCCGTAAGTATGGTATCCAGCCGGGCATCTATGTAGGCATCCGGTGGAATTCACTTCTGGGTATCCATAATTTCAAGGTAGCCGGTGACGGAGAATTTGCCGCCAACCGACAGGCGTGGTATAAACGCTTCTGCGAGAAAATGGTGGAAGAACTTTGCACCCGCTATGGAGATTTATATATGATTTGGTTTGATGGCGGAGCCGATGACCCACGAGGTGACGGTCCTGATGTGGAACCCATCGTCAATAAATACCAGCCAGACTGCCTGTTCTACCACAACATAGACCGTGCTGATTTCCGCTGGGGAGGTTCAGAAACCGGCACAGTGGGATACCCCTGCTGGTCCACTTTCCCGGCCCCCTGTTCACATCATAAACGTATTGAAAGCCAAAAAGACCAAATAGCCTTATTAAAACAAGGTGACCCCGAAGGAAAATACTGGGTACCGGCTATGGCAGACAGCCCCCTGCGTGGTGCCAACGGCCGCCACGAATGGTTTTGGGAACCCGATGACGAGAATAATATCTATCCATTGACAACGTTGATGGATATGTACGAAAAATCAGTGGGTCGCAACGCTACGTTAATCATCGGGCTGACCCCAGATCCCGATGGGTTATTGCCGGCAGGTGACGAACAGCGTTTAAAAGAATGGGGAGAAGAAATAAACCGGCGCTTTGGTACACCATTGGCGGAAACCCAAGGCCGGAAGCAACGGCTTACGCTGAATCTGAATGAAAAACAACCGGTCAACTACTGCATCATCCAAGAAGACATTGCCAAAGGCGAAAGAATACGCCAATACAAGATAGAAGCGAAAGTCAACGGAAAATGGCAGACAGTATGCTCCGGCGAGTCTGTGGGACACAAACGCATTGCGCACTTCGAACCGGTAGAAACCACCGCCTTGCGCCTCACCGTAACCCAATCCGTTGCCGTACCCGAAATCAGACATTTCAGTGCCTATAACGTAACCCTCAAATAAAAAATCATGAGAGAATATAAAGCAATATTCATTTGTATCCTGATTTGCAATGTATTTGTTTGTCCGAAATCCTTCGGGCAAACAGATTACACATATGAAAAAGGAAAGTCATTCAAGAACACAAACGCTTTGTCAATGACAGATACGATTGATTTAACTTCCATTTCTTCTCCCATACCCTATAAGAAATCCATACCCGGACAAACCCAGACTATTGCCTGTCCGGTACGGTTACCCGGGTACGTCCGAGGTATTTTCTTCAGCCGAGACTCCCGTCCGGGAGATTTTGAATGGCCCAACAATACCAACCGGCTCCTACCTTGGGTGTTCAACGATTTAAAAGAATTAACCGACACCCGCTATCCGGGAATACCTTCCAATGCAGCCCCATCTACGTTGGGAGATGCATTACTGCTGGAACTGACAAACGGAGAATACTTGTTTGCCAAAGCTGTTGCCGGCCGTAACAGTTTAAGCTGGCTGCAAGTAAACGATAACGGCTCTGTCACCCTATATGTATCCACCTTAGGAAAAGACTATCTGAAACCGGAAGTCCCTCTTCTACTCATCCGACAAGGAAAAGATATTTATTCAACCATTCGGCAAGCCTATCAAGCGCTGATGAAAAATACGGAAACCGCCGACTTAAAAAGCCGTACAGCCAAGGAATATTTCGAAGCTTTCCGCTATCTCGGTTGGTGTACATGGGAACATTATCATGATGATATAAACGAATCCAAGGTAATAAACGATATGAAAACGATAGAGGCATCTGGCATTCCTATCCGGTATGTACTGATTGACGACGGTCATCTCGCCCACAAGAACAGGCAACTGACCGGTTTCATACCGGATAAACAACGTTTCCCGTCGGGATGGAAAAAAATCATGTCATACAAAAAAGAAAATAAAATCAAATGGATCGGACTGTGGTACAGCCTTTCGGGATACTGGATGGGATTATCCCCCGAAAACGGATTTCCACAAGTCATCCGACAAGCCCTATACCCACACGCCGGCAGCCTTCTGCCAGGAACGGACAGCACCCGCATCCGTTCCTTCTATCGCTACTACGTCAGCACCTTAAAAGAACAAGGATTCGATTTTCTGAAAGTAGATAACCAAGCTTTTACGCTGCCACTCTACATGGGAGGGCATGAAAGTATCCGCCAGGCAACCGACTGTAACCGAAGCCTGGAAGCCGAGATCCACCGGCAAAATATGGGATTAATGAACTGTATGGCACAGAACATCATCAATACCGACCATACGTCATACAGCAACAGCACCCGTGTCAGCATAGACTATAAGAAATATGATGAGGATATGGCAAAATCACATCTATTCCAGTCTTATACCAATACCCTGCTACTAGGACAAACCGTATGGCCCGACCATGATATGTTTCATTCCTGCGATACCGTTTGCGGCACTTTGATGGCACGTTCCAAGGCCATTTCCGGAGGTCCGGTCTACCTGTCGGACGCCCCCGGGGACTTTATCAAGGAAAACATCTTTCCTTTAATTGACAAACAAGGCAAACTGTTCCGCCCCGAAGCTCCTGCCGTACCTATGCCTGAATCTATACTGACCAATCCATTATGGAGTGGAAAAGCATATCGAGTAGCAGCTCCCTCAGGCAACGGAGCAATGACATTAATCTGTTACAACCTGAATGTTTCCCCCCGACATCAGCAAGTCCAGGCCACTATAAAAAAAGAAGATTATTCTCTTCGGAACAGTTTTGAGAAAATGTCTGCCACCCCCGAAGAACGCGTGCTGCTTTATAATTGGGAATCACAAAAGGCAGAAGAACTATCAGACAGCAGTACATTCGAACTTATCGGATTTACAGACAAACTGTTTCATCTCTGCCCCATACGGAAAGGATGGGCAGTCATTGGCATACAGGAAAAGTATCTGTCCCCGGCCACCGTCCAAACTATCTCTTTAACAGAGAACCGCTTGGTGCTGAACGTACTATGTACAGGTACACTAAAAGTATGGATAGAAAATTCCGGCAAGCAAGAACTGAGAAGTATTTCCATAGATACCCCCCAAAAAATTGTAATCGAAAAATAACTTATAAAACTAGCCGATATGAATAAAAAACTACTTGTATCTTTCGCTCTCGCTTCCTTAACAGGAATCTCGACGCAAGCAAAAGAAAAAATGTCTTCAGAAACAACCCAACAACGTCCCAATATCATCTTATTTATGGTGGACGACATGGGTTGGCAAGATACATCCTTACCTTTCTGGACACAGAAAACACATTATAATGAAGCCTACGAAACTCCCAATATGGAACGTCTGGCCAAGAAAGGGATGATGTTCACACAAGCATACGCCTGCAATATCAGTTCCGCTACCCGTTGCAGTCTGATAACGGGTGCTAACAACACCCGACATCGTGTAACAAACTGGACACTTGAAAAAAACAAAGCTACCGACAGACCAAGCAATACAATAGAATTGCCAGACTGGAACTACAACGGAGTCAGCCAAGTAACAGGAACGCCCAATACCTTTGTCGGCACTTCTTTCGTTGAGTTACTCAGACAGAACGGTTATCATACCATCCACTGCGGAAAAGCTCATTTCGGTTCTATTGACACACCGGGAGAGAACCCTACCCATTGGGGGTTTGAAGTAAATATAGCCGGACATGCCGCCGGTGGTCTGGCTACTTATCTGAGCGAACAGAACTACGGGCACACCCGCGATGGAAAGCCCTATTCACTAATGGCCATCCCCGGCTTGGAAGATTATTGGGGAACAGGTATATTTGCAACAGAAGCCCTGACACAAGAAGCCATCAAAGCATTGGACAAAGCAAAAAAGTACAATCAACCTTTTTATCTATATATGGCACATTATGCCATCCACGTTCCTGTTGACAAAGATATGCGCTTCTTCCCCAAGTATATTAAAAAAGGACTTAGTGACAAAGAAGCCGCATATGCATCCTTAATTGAAGGAATGGATAAAAGTCTGGGGGATTTGATGAACTGGTTGGAAAAAAATGATGAAGCAGACAATACCGTTATTATTTTTATGAGTGACAACGGAGGGCTAGCTGCCGAACCCGGATGGCGCGACGGACAAATTCACACTCAAAACGCTCCTCTCAATAGTGGCAAAGGCTCCTTATATGAAGGAGGAATACGCGAACCAATGATTGTAAGCTGGCCCGGAGTAGTCACCCCGAATACTCGTTGTGACAAATATCTTATAATTGAAGATTTTTATCCTACCATACTTGAAATGGCGGGTATCACAAACTATAAGACAGTCAACCCTATAGACGGTATCAGCTTTATGCCCCTGCTGAAAGGTACAGGAGACCCGTCCAAAGGACGCGCACTGGTATGGAATTTCCCTAATATCTGGGGTAATGACGGACCAGGCATCAATCTGGACTGCTCTATCCGCAAAGACGAATGGAAACTGGTCTATTATTATGAAACCGGTAAAAAAGAACTTTTCAACATACCAAATGATATCAGTGAAAAAAATGATGTAGCAAAGCAACATCCCGGCATCGTAAAACGGCTCTCCAAGGAATTAGGGAACTATTTGCGAGCAACAGGAGGACAACGTCCCACATTCAAAGCCACAGGAAAACCCTGCCCATGGCCTGATGAAATCTAATTCCCGTCAGTATATGAAATATGCCCGACTACATTTTCTTGATGTAATCGGGCATATTCCAATGTATTATGTATTCCTGCCGGACATACCCAAAACCACCGGAATAGCCAATTAATAAATTATAAACAATATCGATAAAATCCGCTAAGCGTTTTCCTTAAAAGCCTTTTCTTCCGCTTCACTGATTATCTGCTCGACCACATCCGTTTTCTTAATCTCCTCCAAAGAAAGATCCGGAGTAACGGCCCCACTGTCTGAAGGCTTACTATCAGAAACCGTTACCTCCTCCTGAGGCAACTCACGGGCAGTCTTAGCCGCAAAAATACATTCAATAAAGCCGGAATCATTCTTTATTTTTCCCAAAGCCACACGCGCAGCCATTTGCTGAGACTCTTTTTTAGAATAACCGGTTCCTTTTCCTCCCGAAATACCTTCCACCAGAACTTCACTCTCGAAAGTCGGATTATATCCCTGATCGTGTGATTGGGTTATCAGCTCAAAGGTAACCTCAAAACGATTTTTCTGGCTCCATTCTATCAACTTGGATTTAAAGTTTACCTCCTTACGGGAAATCTTCTCCAAATTTATATAAGGCCCAATAATACGATGCTCCATGAAATATTTACAGGCACGATATCCCCTGTCTAGATAAATAGCACCTACCAATGCTTCGAATGCATTGCCGCACATATAGCTGTTATGAGAAGACTGGCGGGCCGTATACTTGATCAGCTTATCCAAACCAATCTCTATAGCCAAACGATTCAATGTTTCACGCTGCACTATTTTAGAGCGGGTATTCGTGAGAAAACCCTCACGCTTTCCTTCAAACCTTTTGTAAACAATATCTGCCACCACAGCATCCAGAATAGCATCCCCCAAGAATTCCAAACGCTCATTATTAAGCAAACGCCCCTTTTCAGACTTCACTGATAAAGATTTGTGAAGCAAAGCCTGTTCGTAGATGCTAATGTCTTTGGGATAGAATCCAAGCATCTTATAAAAACGAAGATAAGACTCCCTATCCTTACGAAAAAGAAGTCTTATCCTATCCTTTATATTGCTAAACACGATTATTCAGCATATTTTTTTACGATTACACATGCATTATGTCCACCAAAACCGAAGGTATTGCTCAATGCAGCGTTTACTGTACGTTTCTGAGCTTCGTTGAACGTGAAGTTCAAGTTATAATCAATGTTTTCATCATTATCACCTTCCTCATGGTTGATAGTGGGCGGAACAATGTCATTCTTCACAGCCAATACGCTGGCAATAGCTTCTACCGCACCGGCAGCACCCAACAAGTGTCCTGTCATAGACTTAGTAGAGCTGATATTCAGTTTATAAGCGTGATCTCCAAATACATCCTTGATAGCTTTCACTTCTGAAACATCACCTACAGGAGTTGAAGTTCCATGTACATTGATATAATCAATATCTTCCGGTTTCAATTCCGCATCTTCCAATGCGTTCAACATCACCAGTTTAGCGCCCAATCCTTCCGGATGAGAAGCTGTCAAGTGATAAGCGTCGGCAGAAGCGCCTACACCGGCAAGTTCCGCATAAATCTTGGCACCACGTGCTTTTGCATGTTCCAATTCTTCCAAAATCAGACAGCCTGCGCCTTCACCCATCACAAAGCCATCACGGCTTGCACTAAACGGGCGGGATGCACGTTCCGGATCATCATTACGGGTAGACAAAGCATGCATAGCGTTAAAACCGCCCAAACCGGCTTCAAAAATAGCAGCTTCCGCACCACCTGCCACAATTACATTTGCTTTACCCAAACGGATATAGTTAAATGCATCGGCAATAGCATTTGATGAAGATGCACAAGCAGAAGTTGTTGTGAAGTTAGGACCGTGGAAACCATACATGATAGAGATCTGTCCCGATGCAATATCAGCTATCATTTTGGGGATGAAGAATGGGTTGAATTTCGGTCCGACAGTATCTTTATTCAGTGTATAATTAGCTACTTCCTCTTCAAAAGTATGAATACCTCCGATACCTACACCGTAAATTACACCTATTCTATTCAAATCTTCTTTTTCGAGGTCCATTCCAGAATCCTCCACCGCTTCTTTAGCAGCTGCAATGGCATACTGTGTATACAGATCCATTTTGCGAAGTTCTTTACGGTCAATGTAATCAGTTCCATTGAAATTCTTCACTTCGCATGCAAAATGAGTCTTGAATTTAGACGCATCGAAATGAGTAATAGGTCCTGCCCCGCTTACCCCCTTCACCAGGTTTTCCCATGTTTCTGCAACATTGTTACCTACAGGAGTAAGAGCACCAAGACCTGTTACTACTACTCTTTTTAATTCCATATTATAAAATAAGGATAATTACTTAGCGTTAGCTTCGATATAAGAAACGGCGTCACCTACTGTACCAATTTTCTCAGCCTGATCATCAGGAATAGAAATACCGAATTCTTTTTCGAATTCCATAATCAGCTCTACAGTATCCAGTGAATCTGCGCCCAGATCGTTAGTGAAGCTTGCTTCTGTTGTAACTTCTGATTCTTCTACACCTAATTTATCAACGATAATAGCTTTTACTCTTGATGCAATTTCAGACATAACTTTAATTTTTTAGTTAATAAATTGAATTATTTTATTTTCTTTGCGGTTGCAAAGGAATAAATATTTCTTGGGCTGAGCAAATATTCAGGCAAATAAATGCAGAATTTTGCACATTTTTTTGTTTTATGTGCACCAAAATAGAGAACATCATGAAGAAAATCGCAATTTTAGCTTCAGGAGAAGGCACGAATGCTGAAAGAATTATTCGGTATTTTTTAGAGAAAAGAACAGCTGAAGTAGCATTGGTTATCGTCAACAAAGCACAGGCCGGTGTACTCAAGCGAGCTGAAAGACTGAGTGTTCCGTCACTTATCCTCACAGCCCAAGACTTTGCCGACGGGAAAGCACTGGAAATACTGCACCAATATCATATTGACTTTATTGTACTGGCAGGCTTCCTCTTGAAAGTACCTGATGCCATTTTGCATGATTATCCGAATAAAATAGTAAATATTCATCCGGCCCTCCTTCCCAAGTTCGGTGGTAAAGGTATGTACGGTTCCCGCGTGCACCAAGCTGTCATAGCTTCCCATGAAAAGGAAAGCGGCATCACCATCCATTATATAAATGAACGATATGATGAAGGAAATACCATTTTCCAAGCCACCTGTCCGGTATTGCCCACTGACACGCCAGATACATTGGCAATACGGGTGCACCAGTTGGAATACGAATATTTCCCTCGGGTGATTGAAGCGACTATTCTAGGCAAAAATCTTTCAATCTAATACGAAAAAACTGAAGAGCTTTGCCTATCCGATAATTGACAGTCTGCACCGACACCTCCAGCTTGTCAGCAATTTCTTTATGGGTCAGTTGTTTATACCGACTCATAACATATACTCTTTGCAGTTCTTTAGGAAGAGAATGAAGGGCTTCCATATAGGTATTAAACAACTCCGTGCCATAACAAGAATCCAATGCCGGCAGAGATTTCAACTGTTGGCTCTGATATTCTTCATATACCTGACGGGTAATATGGGAACGGGTGATTGAATTCAAAGCCCTGTTCCTGACACTGGTAAATAAGAAAGATTTCAGCGACAAGTCCTCTACCAGCAACTCACGTTTTTCCCACACATACATCATCAAATCCTGCACTATCTCTTCAGCCTCTTCAAGAGAAACATACGAGGAACAAAACAAACATAGCGGCTTGTAATAAGAAGCATAAACCAGGGAAAATACTTTTTGATCTCCCGACTTCAAGGTTTTAATAATTAAGCGGTTATCATTAAGGTTCATAGGTCATTTTTAATTTAAGGTTACACAAACATAAGTATTTATTTCAAAATAAGAAAACAAGAATGAGATAAAATACAAAAAATATAAGTTTTTGTTTAGTAACCCGGTTATGATATTTGTATTAATAATGTTGACCGACTTAAAGAGAGATTAACAGAAACCTTAATAAATAAACCTTGATAAGTTAACCTTAAACTGAATGCCTATGCGAAAAACTATCAAATCAAACCTATTGGGTAAACATGCCCAATTATCAACAAACCTATTATTTAATCTGAAAACAAAAATCTAATAAAGAACGAACCTCAAAATCTAACCTTATGAGACGAATTTTTACTTTTTTCCTGACATTCCTATTGGGAGTGTTTGTAACAGCATTGTATGCACAAACGCATACAGTCAGCGGTACTGTAATAGATAAAGACGCTAACGAACCTCTGATCGGCGCAAACGTATTAATTAAAGGTACAACTATCGGAACAGTGACTGACCTCGACGGAAAGTATACCCTGCAAGCCGGTGACAAAGACATTCTGGTATTCTCCTATTTAAGTATGAAAACCATAGAGGAACCTGTAAACGGACGTACAGTAATCAACGTAAAAATGGCATCGGATACAGAAACACTGGGTGAAGTCGTAGTAACGGCAATGGGTATTAAACGCCAATCCGAAACACTGACCTATTCTGCGCAAACAGTAGGAGGTAAAGACGTTAATGACATCAAGAGCGTCAATATGATTAACTCCCTGCAAGGTAAAAGTGCCGGTATGATGATCACACCGAACTCAACCGGAGCCGGCGGTTCTTCCAAGATTCTGTTCCGTGGCAATAAGTCCATCAGCGGTAACAACCAACCGTTAGTAGTAGTAGACGGAGTTCCTGTCATGATGAATATCACCAACTCACAAGTAGACAGCAACTACGGAGGCCAGCGAGACGGTGGTGACGCCATGTCTACAATCAATCCGGACGACATCGCCCAAATCACTTTGCTGAAAGGTGCATCGGCAGCAGCGCTTTATGGTGCGGTAGCAGCCAATGGCGCCATTATGATTACCACCAAATCAGCACAGTCGGGTAAAGTTTCCGTTAATGTATCCAGCAACACCACGATGGAGAGCCCAATGGTGCTACCCGAATTCCAGACTACTTATGGAATGAGCGACAACGGTACTTTCAGCTGGGGTGAGAAACTAAGCAGCAAAGCTCCAAACTATGCAAAAAAATTCTTCCGTACCGGATTTACAACGAATAACTCCATCTCCTTAAGCGGAGGCAATGAAAATATCCAATCTTATTTTTCCTATGCCAATGTCTATTCACAAGGCATCACTCCCCAGAATGACTACCGAAGCCACAATTTGAATTCAAAAGTAGGTTTCAATATTCTGAAAGACATTCATATTGATTTCACGGCCAAGTTTACCAACCAGCACATCACCAATCAGGCAGCTGCCGGTTACTTATGGAATCCGCTGACCGGTGTTTATCTCTTCCCTAGAGGAGAAGACTGGAATGGCTATAAAGAGAACTTCGAGGTATATGATCCCGCAAGAGGCTGCTATGTCCAAAACTGGACAAATACACAACAACAGCAATTCGGTAATCCATATTGGATGTTGAACAGACAGACCCCTATCACCGACCGTAACCGCTATGAATTCGGCGGAAGCATCAAATGGAACATTACTCCGGATCTGAATATCCAAGGACGTATGCGTTACGAAAGAGGAGAAGAACACTGGGTACACAATGCTTACGCATCCAGCGTAGGAAACCTTTATCCGATGGGACGCATGAAAGACAACCGCTATTTCAGCGACCAACTTTATGGCGATGTTTTAGTAAGCTACAACCATACATTCAATGATTTTTCTCTATCCGCTACCGCTTCCAGTTTTACAAAAACCAAAACCTCTCATGTAGACCTATGGGGCGAGGGTTCCCAGTTCTCACAGCCCGGTTCCGGAAACATTTTTTATCCGAACATCTTTACTCCGAACAACTATTATGGCAATATGTCCACCGTGGGCAAAGATGACAACTGGATGACCCAAAAACGGCTGAACTCAGTATTCGCCACCGCACAACTCGGTTACCGTGAAGGCATATTCCTTGATATATCAGCACGTAATGACTGGTCTTCGGCATTGGCTTTCACAGAAAGCTGTTCATTCTTTTATCCCTCTTTTGGCGGTAGTGTCCTGCTGAACAAATTTGTAGATATGGGTAAGAACATTGATTTGTTCAAATTCCGTGCAAGCTATTCTATCGTAGGTAATGACGTACCTGTATTCATGAGTAATCTACTCTATTCTCTAGGTTCTCAAGGTGCCATCACTCCCCCCGACAAAGCTCCATTCAGAACATTGAAGCCGGAAAAAACCCATTCTTTAGAAATTGGTTTTGACGGTACATTCTTACAGAACCGACTGAATATCAACCTGACTTATTATAAAACCAACACTAAAAATCAGTTCTTCTCCGTTGCGGCTCCTTACGAATCAGGCTTGAGAAACCGTTATGTAAACGCCGGTAATGTAGAAAACAAAGGCTTTGAATTCAATATCGGATGGTACGAGCAGTTCACTGACAACTTCAGCTGGAGTACCAACCTGAACTTCTCTTATAATGATAATAAAATCAAAGAATTGGTAGATGACCTTCCCAACGGACTGACATTGACCGATTTCGGAGGTGCAAAAGTTATATTGAAAGAAGGCGGCCACTACGGAGATCTGTATGTACGTCATCTGATGCGTGATGAGAACGGCAAACCCTTGCAAAACGAAAAAGGAGAGCCTATCGTAAGTGGTGATTCTATGGACGAACTGGAATACGCAGGCAATATGAATGCCAAAGTAAATATGGGATGGACAAACACATTCCGCTACAAAGACTTCTCACTATCGTTCCTGATTGATGCTAAATTCGGTGGAAAAGTGATTAGTATGACCGAAGCCGCCTTGGACGGATGGGGCGTATCGAAACGTTCAGGTGAAGCCCGTGATGCCGGCGGTATTACAGTGGACGGAGTAAAATTTGATGCCGACAAGTACTATCGTACCACCGGTAACAACAACTTCAACAGTCCATACGCTGTGGAGAACTATGTTTATGATGCTACCAATATACGTCTTCGTGAAGTGACTTTCGGTTATACCTTCCGTAACTTGCTGGGTGCAGGCAAGAACCTGACAGCAGCCATCATCGGCCGCAACCTGTTTTTCTTCCATAAAGACGCCCCGATGGATCCGGATGTATCGGCAGGTACAGGTAATGGAATACAAGGTGTAGATATGTTTGCACTGCCTACCTCACGCAGCTTTGGTCTTAATTTAAAACTTAACTTCTAATGCTTGAAACTATGAAACGGAATAAGATATTAACATACGCCTTCTTAATGGCAATCCCCATGACTACAGGAAACATCTTTTCTTCCTGTACAGACGACTTCGAGAAATTGAATACCAGTAACATACAGGTAGATCCGGCAGACCTTCCTTTTGCCGCACAATGTACCGAACCGATGACCTACTGTTATCCTCCTCAGCAAAATATGTTCCAGTTTTGGACCAACCTGACTATTGACCTTTATGGAGGTTATTTTATGACTCCCAACGGTAACTTCACCAACGGTGATATGGGAGAGAACCGGGGACATAGCGGTGGTATGTACGAAAACTATTATCTCCATATTTTCAATAACACCCGCCGCATCATCGCACAATGTGACGCCAGTGGTGAAAGAGGCCTGTCAGGCGTGATGCGTATCGTACAGGCTTACGGAACATTGATGACCACAGATGCCTACGGACCGATACCTTACAGCTCCATCCTATCGGGAGAAAACGAAGTGTATTTCGAGTTCGACAGCCAGAAAGACCTGTATAAAGCCATGCTTGAAGATCTGAGTACAGCCATTACTGACATCAGTGCCATGGGAGCAGATGAAATAGCCAAATTGAAATCCTTTGACTGTTGGTGCAACGGCGACAAAGACCTATGGGTAAAAATAGCCAATACGATGAAACTACGCATGGCGTTACGCCTGTCCAAACGGGAAACCGAAGCCGGCAACGCCGGAATGAACCTTAAGGCAATCGCTACCGAGGCTGCCCAAAACACTTTGGCAACAGTCAACAAGGATATTCTGATCGATAAAAGTCTTGAGAATGAAATGTGGCTGATGTTCAATTGGGGTGATTGTGGGTTCAATGCCAATCTGGTAACTATTATGAGTGGAACCAAAGATCCGCGCCAACCGTTATATATGACCCTGAATACCGGAGATATCAAAAACGAAGCCGGTACTACCACAGTAGCTGCCAATAGTCAATACCTGGGTATCCGTTTTGCCAGTGGCCTGCCTGCCAAACCAAACAGTTGGGGTAACTTCTCCGGTTGGATTCAA
This sequence comes from Phocaeicola vulgatus ATCC 8482, assembly GCF_000012825.1. Taxonomy (GTDB): domain Bacteria; phylum Bacteroidota; class Bacteroidia; order Bacteroidales; family Bacteroidaceae; genus Phocaeicola; species Phocaeicola vulgatus. The sequence continues at coordinate 1,405,707 of NC_009614.1, forward strand.
GGAAACAACGGTTCCTCTTATTCCATGCCACTGCCCATCATGAAAGCAGCGGAAGCCTATTTCCTACTGGCTGAAGCAAAATTAAGATGGGATATTGGCAGTGAAAGTGTAAAGAACCTATATGAAAATGGAATCCGTGTTTCCATGACTAATGAATTAGCTTATCGGGGGGCTTATGCCGGAATCAAAGAATATCCGGAAGGAGCAGTAGATGCCTACATCAACGGAACAAGCACCCAAATAGACTATACAGATCCCATCAAAGCCGAATTAAGCACTCCGGCTGTAAATAAATTAAGTGTAAAATGGGATGAGAGCGCAAGCAACGAAGAAAAGCTGGAAAGAATCATCACCCAAAAATGGCTCGCCCTATTCCCTCTATCCACCGAAGGCTGGGCAGAACAACGCCGCACCGGCTATCCACGCTTCTTCCCTGCATTCGTCAATGAAAGTAATGGAGCCGTAAACACAGAAGAAGGTGTGCGCCGCGTAATTTATAGCAGCCAGGCTTATGATGCCAACGCTAAGGGAGTAGAAGGCGGAATCAAGCTTCTGGACGAAGAAAATTCCAGCAAATTCGGTATTTCCGGCGACAAAGGCGGTACACATCTTTGGTGGGATAATGCTGATAAAGGAAACTTTTAAAGGCAATATTTTAAGGTAAAGACTGTGATTTTTGTTTCAATAGGTATTCCATATTAAAGTTTCGGATAGGGTAGACCGTGAGGTTTGCCCTATTTTATGACTACCTCCGAAAAGCCGATACAATAACCTCCCGCACCCGAATTGTTATCATTACTAAATGAAATTAAAGACTTTTTCATCTCTTGTTGCTTGGCAAATAAAAGAAAAGCCGTAAGTTTGCTTTCCAAAAAAGAATAAAACACAGGATGCAATTATCACCCAAGGAATTTGAATACCAATTTCGCTGTCTTTACCGTCCGCTGAATATGTATGCCCTGCGCTATACTGAAAATCTGGATGACGCAGAAGACATCGTCCAACAAGCCTTCTCTGATGTATGGGAGAAGCTTGTCGGAGGCACATCTATTCAAAACCTGAAAGCTTATATGTACCAAACTGTACGTAACCGCTCACTCACACTGATAACCAACCGACAAACACACTGTGAAACAACCGAACTGACAGACTTGGAAGATTTAACAGAAGAAGAACGCATCATCCGGTCAGAACGTGACGCGCGTTTATGGACAGCCATCGACCACCTTCCTACCGAACGGAAAAAGATCTTTCTGCTTTCCAAACGTGACGGCCTTACTTATCAGGAAATTGCCACCGAACTGGGTATTTCTATAAAAACTGTCGAACATCAAATCAGTAAGGCACTGAAAACATTACGAGAAACAGCCATTAAAATATATACTTTTTTCTTCGGATAAAAAAATCGGCAAGCGAATAGGGGGATTTTGTCTTTTCCCTGTCTTAACAATAAAAAGAAAGAAGATCGCATGGAGAAAGAAGAGAAAGATATTCGTTTTGTAGCCCGGTTCTATCGGGAAAACAGGCTGGACACAACACAAGCCTGGCAAAAACTAGGTATCGGCAAACAAAGAAATAACTCTATCTTATTATATAGACTGATAACTATCGCTGCTGTCACTTTCCTGATAGCCGGATTCAGTTGGTGGTGGATATACGACAGGCAAGACTGGATTGTCATTGCCTCATCCGCACACGCTGTCAAAGAAGTCACGCTTCCGGACAACAGCCATATTACGCTGGCAGAGAATTCGGCCTTACAGTATGACCGCTTGGCATACGGTAAAAAAAACAGGAACGTCACTTTAAATGGAAAAGCATATTTTTCAGTCACACATCAAGAACAATGTCCTTTCAGGGTACAGACCGAACTGGCAAACATACAAGTACTGGGTACACAATTCCAAGTAACGGCAAATGCAAATCAGACTTCGGCAACCGTAGAGTCTGGAAAAGTCCGTTTTTATAACAAAGAACAAAAAGAGGCTATTCTGACAAAAGGCATGTATGCCTTCATTAACCAAAAAGGACAAATGCAAATAAACAAACAAAGTGACCCCAACACTTTTGCATGGAAGACCCACGTGTTTGTTTATAATGAAGCCCCCTTGAAAAAGGTAGTAAAAGAATTAGAAGAAGTCTATAAGGTCCATATCGGCGGAATTCCACAAAAAGAGTACTATCTGACCACGACCTTTGACAATACTCCGATAGAAGACATAATTGAAATCATAAACCAAACACTAGATACGAAACTAGACATAACCCAATGATGCAATTCCATTCTAAATTTTCTTTTCTTCTGCTCCTTTGCCTCATGCACATTTGTATTGAGGCAAAAGGAACAGAACATGATGAGCCCCTCGTAACATTAGATATGAAACAAACCCCCATCCGTAAAGTTTTGGCAGAAATCACCCGGCAGACAGGTGTAACCTTTTCGTATGAGTCCTCCTTAACAAAACATCTGTTACCGATAGATATAACAATAACCGCCCAGCCGTTATCCCACTGTTTGCGCATTCTGTTTCAAAAACTGCCCGTAGAATATATACAATCAGGCAAATACATCATCCTCAAGAAAAAACAGAAAAACATTGTAATCAGCGGCTTCATACGAGACAAATCCTCCTCAGAGTCCCTTATAGGCGCCTCCATCTATGATGCCAAAAGCCATCAAGGAACAACCAGCAACGCCGACGGCTTTTTCAGTCTGACTCTGGAAGCCGGAAACGATGTATACCTGAACATCTCCTATGTAGGTTATGACAGTTTCCACCGTTCATTCACACAATTGGAACAAGACACGCTGCTTCCGGTTCTGCTGAACAGCCACCAGCAATTAGCCGAAGTGGTAGTGACCGGAGAATATACCTCTTCTCCATTAGTCCAAACATCCGATATGGGACATACCCGTCTCAACAAAGACCTGATCCAACAAACCCCGGTATTATTCGGAGAAGCTGATATTATAAAAACTCTACAGACCTTGCCGGGTGTATCGGCAGGCACAGCCGGATTGGCAGGAATGTATGTGCGGGGCGGTAATGGAGACGACAATCTTTATATGATAGAAGGGAATCCGTTATACCAGATCAACCATGTGGGCGGTCTGTTTTCCTCCTTCAACGCCGAAGCCGTAAAGGATGTAGAATTCTTTAAGTCCGCCTTCCCCGCCCGTTACGGAGGAAGACTGTCCAGCGTAGTCGATATCCATACAAAGGATGGCAACATGAAAGAATATCACGGAAGCGCCATGCTGGGACTGACCTCAGGCAGCCTGAATCTGGAAGGTCCGTTGGTCAAAGACCGGACCTCATTCAACTTTGCATTACGCCGTTCATGGATTGACGCGCTTTCGGCCCCAACCATCGCCATCTGGAACGCTACCAGAAATAAAGGAGAAACCCAAATAGTGGCACGATACGCTTTTACCGACATGAACTTTAAACTCAACCACCAGTTCAATGACCGCAGCCGCGGATATGCCGGTCTTTACTGGGGAAACGATTTTTTGAAGGGAGGAGAAAAAAGAGAAGGTGACAATGGATATGAAAGCAGAAACACCGGCAGACTGCGATGGGGAAACATCATGGCATTTACCGGCTGGTCATACGTATTCAACAACCAACTCTTCGGTAATGTGAATGCCGCCTTTACCCACTATTCTTCCACCTTGAAAGGAGACTACTACCAAGGAACAGAAGCCAACTACGTATCACAGGAAAGTTCAACCCGGAACCGCATTGACGACCTCAGCATACGAGCCAATTTCGATTTCCGCCCCAATGCTTCCCACCAGTTGCATTTCGGCACTCATTATATTTACCACCGTTTTCATCCCGTAGACGAAAAATCGCATTTTTCCAATGGCATGACCACCCAGACCAGACAAAACAACGACACTGCCCTACCTGCACATGAATTAGGCATATATATGGAAGAAGACTGGAAAATGAACAAAAGAATACGTTTGAACGCTGGGGTTCACCTCGGACTATACACCATTGACGGGAAAACGTACACTTCCCTGGAACCCCGTTTTTCCAGTCGTTTCCTGATCAATCCGCAACTCAGCCTCAAAGCCTCTTATACCCGGATGAGCCAATATGTACATCAAGTCAATGAAAGCTACATCAACCTGCCCACAGACACATGGATACCGGTCAGCCGCAAGCTGAAACCGATGCAGAGCGACCAACTGGCTGTAGGAGCTTATTACACCACCGGCAACAAAATCTACTCTTTCTCCATAGAAGGATATTATAAATGGATGAAACATCTGATGGACTATAAAGACAACTACCAGTTTCTCCCTCCTTCCACCAGCTGGGAAGACAAACTGACTCAAGGAAAAGGACGTTCTTACGGCGTAGAACTTATTGCCCGCAAAGAAAAAGGGAAAATAACCGGATGGGCAGGCTATACTCTAAGCTGGAATGACAGACAGTTCACTGAGATAAATAAAGGCAAGCGTTTTCCTGCCAAATTCGATAACCGGCATAAATTCAATATAATAGCCAATTGGAAAATCAAGCCCAAACTGGAGTTGACCGGAAGCTGGACCTACGCAACCGGTAACCGGCTCACGGTTTCTTTCGAAAACTACCAGGCCGTTTCTCCCCAACATCCGTTTCCGGGAGGCAGCCTGGTTCCTCCTTATATAGATTCAGGCGGATTAGACTATTATACGGAACGTAATAATTTCCAACTTCCCGCCTATCACAGACTCGACTTGGGCATCAATATTTACCGGCCAAAGAAAAAGAACCGGATGGGAATATGGAATATCAGCATCTACAATGTCTATTCCTACATGGCACCCGTCAGCATACGCAAAGGATGGTGGTATAATAACGACTGCTTCTATACCCTGGGCATAGTTCCCATTATACCATCAGTTTCTTACACTTATAAATTTTAAATGATTATGAAACATCTGCTATATACATTACTTCTAGGAGTGTTCCTTACCTCCTGTTATCGAAAAATAGATTTGAACGAATATCGCACTACGCCCAAAATGGTAATAAACAGTGTAGTATCCCCCGACACAGTGGTAATGGCCTCCATCACCCGGACCTGGTTCTATCCAGACAAGAAGCCTTATGTCAATCTCCCTCACGCCCATGTGGAGCTCTATATCAACAATCAATACATAGAAACCATGCAATGGAAAACACTGAATAATCCCCGGAACCCAGACCAGCCGGATACCTTATTCCTTTCAAATACAATCCCGGCAGAAGGAGACCGGATAAAAATTGTTGCATCCACCCCCGAATATGGTACGGTAACGGCAGAAGATATCATACCAAAGAAAGTAGCTATAAAAAACGCCAGTCATACAATTAAAAAAGGTAACGGAGTTTATCAAGGAACAATTTCCGACTATTTTGAAATATACTATGAAGTCACGTTTGATGAATTTCCGGAAAAGAACAATTATTATCTGGCCAAAATCACACAAATAAAAACGGGCTATTACGGTTACTACGAAACAGAAATAGATTATATAGATCCTGTATTCAAGGAACAGGATGCCATATTGGACGAAAGTATGGCATTCAACGGATTGGAAAAAAGAGGAGGAGCCCTCTTTACCGACCAAAGCATTAACGGACAAACCTATACTTTACAAATAAAAGAGACAACGGCAGAGTTAGACGAAACAGAACAAAGAATCATTTCCATCTATTCCCTTTCCGAATCCTACTTTTTATACCTGTTGTCCTTACAAAAAATTGCCGGAAGCACGTTAGAAGGAGGCTTGGGTAACATTGGACTAGCCGAACCTCTACGGGTTTACAGCAATGTGGAGGGAGGAACAGGTATTCTGGGCGGCAACCAACATTCGGAAACAACTATAACATTGAATAACCCATCTAAAAAATAATTGATTATGGATACATTACAACAAGCTCCCGCCTTATGGTATTGGAGCGAACCCGCATCGGGATACAGCATTGAAGATTGCGAACAGATTGTAGCAGAAGAGATGCAAACAGCAAAAGCAGACTAAAAGTTCTGGCCACCGTAGGGGTACATTGAAATGTCCCCCTACGGTAAAAAAGAAATTTCACGCCTCAATGGATAATTCCCCCGCAAATGTTCAAATTCTTCGGGATGCCGTTTCAATGCATCACTGTCACGAGTCGGATCATACACCTGTAGAAAAGCCTCTTCCGGATCAGAAGAATAATCCATATACGGCAAAGCGGGCGGTACTATTTTAAAATCAGCCTGTATATGGAAGAAGTTACAAAGCTCCTCCAATGCCATCCGTGTAGCATTCGACTTTCCGTCAGCTGAATACCCTGCTATATGAGGGGTTCCCAAAAAAACTTTCTGCAACAAATCCGGGTGAATATCCGGTTCATTTTCCCACGTATCAATAACCGCATCACGTATCCGGCCTGTCTTCAGCGCATCAAGCAAAGCCAATGTCTCTATTACTTCTCCACGAGAAGTATTCACAATAAAAGGTTTCCGTTGCAAACCGGCAAAGAAATCCGCATCCGCCAGATGGAACGTTTTATATTTCCCATTCCTGTTCAGCGGAGTATGAAAGGTTATTATATCACATTCCCTTGCCAGTACAGACAAATCCACAAATTCCGTTTCCCCCCGGTCCGCACGTGGAGGATCATTCAGCAAGACCCGCATCCCCAATGCCTCCGCCATACGTTGGATACGGCTTCCCACATGTCCTACCCCAACAATCCCCAGACAGCTTTCTTCCAATCTCACCCCCTTCCGGCGTTTCAACAATAATAATACCGAATGCAGGTACTGCTCCACACTGCCGGCATTACAACCGGGACAATTTTTCCATACAATTCCCGCCTCATCACAATAGTCCACATCAATATGATCAAAACCGATGGTCGCAGTAGCAATGAATTTCACCTTGCTTCCTTCCAGCAGTTCACGGTTACAACGGGTACGGGTACGGATCACCAATGCGTCAGCATCCCGTACATCCCCGGCGGTAAAACCACTGCCGGGCAAATACACCACTTCATCGGCTATCTGTTCGACAGCTTCATGTATATAAGGTATTTTATTATCTACAATTATTTTCATCTTTCAAAAACTTGCTTGGGAACAAAGGTAGACACTTTTACCGAATAATAATTGGCTGATTAGAAAACTTTGCATAGATTTGTACATTCAATAAAACAGCTGTTATGTCCAAGATTCTTGTAATCTGCTTTTCATCCATCAATAATGTGGCAATGGCAATCCCGGTCATTCACTCATTGGCTACGCAATATGCCCAGCATCAAATCATGGTGCTGAGCATAGACACATTCTCCCCCTTATTCGAGAATGTGCCGGACAATGTTATTTTCCGTGGGGCAGATTTCAGAGGAGAACATGCCGGATTAATGGGTCTGGGATGGCTGTACAATGATTTAAAAGAAGAAAAATTTGATGCCGTAGCCGCTTTCCAGCCCACATTCCGCAGCCGTTTTCTTTGCTGGCGTTTTCGTCTGGCAGGCATAAAAGCAGCCCACATCAAGCAGAACAGGCGGGAACTGCAAAAACTGATACGGCGGAAACATAAAATATATACAGAGCAAGACTCCTTTTTTCAGCGCTGTGCCCATACGCTCAGTCAGATAGGTTACCCCATCCGGTTAAGTTTCCTCTCCCTTTTCGGAAAGAATAAAGGCAATATTTCCAGCCTGGCTCCGTTAACCGGTGAAAAGAACCAAGAAACATGGATTGGAATCGCTCCCTTTGCAACACATGTAGGCAAAATCTATCCGTTGTCAAAGCAAGAGCAGATCCTCAAACATCTATCTGCACGCGACCATACAAAAATCTTCTTATTCGGAGGCGGGAAAAAAGAAATCAAAGTATTGGAAGAATGGGCCCAACATTTCCCCAATGTCATCTCAACAGCCGGCAAACTAACCATAAATATGGAATTGGCCCTCATGAGCAATATGGACGTCATGCTGGTAATGGATGCCGCCAATATGCACCTTGCATCATTAGTGAACATCCCGGTTGTGTCCATTTGGGGGGCAACGCATCCCTGTGCAGGCTTTGCAGGATGGAATCAGTCTGCGGCAAACACAATACAGATAGACCTGCCCTGCCGTCCTTGTTCCTTATCCGGAGAAAAGCACTGTTATAGAAAAGATTATGCCTGTCTGCAAGGCATAACTCCCGAAATGGTAATAGAACACATAAACAAAGTCATCAGTTAAATGAAACAAATAAATCTCATATATTATTCCGTTTTCTTCTTGTGGTATTTGCTTTCGCTTCTACCCTTGCGATTCTTATATTTCATATCCGATCTTCTTTTTTATCCGCTCTATTATTGCATCCGCTACAGACGTAAAATCATACGCAATAATTTATCAAACTCATTCCCCGAGAAAGATTTAAAAGAGATTGTCCAAATCGAGAAACAATTTTACTCTTTCTTTTGCGACTATATAGTAGAAACGCTCAAGTTATTCTCCATTTCAAAAAAACAACTGATGAGAAGAATGACTTTTGAAGGACTGGACGAGATAGTGGAAAGCATGAACAAAAAGAACAAAGACTTCTGTTTTATCTATTTAGGGCATTATTGCAACTGGGAATGGATTGCATCCTTGCCTTATTGGATTTCCAAAGACATATCCTGCGGACAAATCTATCATCCACTGTACAATCAGGCTTTCGACAAACTATTTCTAAGATTACGCAACCAGTTCGGAGGCGAATGCATCCCCATGAAAACGACTTTGCGCCGCATCATTGAATTGAAACGGACAAAGCAAAAGGCAATTATCGGATTTATTTCGGACCAAGCACCCAAGTGGAACAGCATACATCACTGGACTGAATTTCTAAACCAAGAAACACCGGTTTTCATCGGTACGGAGAAAATAGGCAAACAAGTGGACGCCTTGATTTATTATGCTGACGTAACACGGGTCAAAAGAGGATACTACCACTGCCGGCTCAAACCATTGTGCGACACCCCCCGGCAAGTACCCGATTTTGAATTGACCGATTTGTTTACCCGAGAATTGGAACAAACAATAAAAGCGCATCCCCAATATTGGCTCTGGAGCCATAACCGCTGGAAAAGAACCAAAGAAGAGTGGCTGCGCAGACAACAGGAAGAAACTAAGTGATTATGGAAAAATATGATTATTTGATAGTAGGTGCCGGTTTGTTCGGCGCCGTTTTTGCCCACGAGGCAAAACGAGTAGGTAAACATTGCCTGGTAATTGACAAGCGCAATCATCGCGGAGGCAATATCTACTGTGAAGATATAGAGGGCATCCATGTACATAAATATGGTGCACATATCTTCCATACCGACAATAAAGAAGTGTGGGACTATGTAAACAGCTTTGTCGAATTCAACCGATACACCAACTCCCCTTTGGCTTACTTTGACGGGAAATTATACAATCTTCCCTTCAACATGAACACTTTTTATCAGCTGTGGGGAGTAAAGACTCCAGCGGAAGCCAAGGCCAAGATAGAAGAGCAACGTAAAGAATTTGACCATATCGCCACCCCCGCCAACCTGGAGGAGCAAGCATTAAAGCTATGTGGAAAAGACATTTACCATCGCCTTATCAAAGGTTATACAGAGAAACAATGGGGACGTTCCGCCAAAGAATTACCGGCATTCATCATCAAACGTATTCCTTTCCGTTTCATTTATGACAACAACTATTTCAATGACAGCTACCAAGGAATCCCCAAAGGCGGATACAACGCCCTTATCGATGCGTTACTGGAAGGAACCGAGGTTCGTCTCAACACCAATTATTTCAACAACCGCAATGAACTGGACGCATTGGCAAACAATATCCTGTTCACCGGATGCATAGACCAGTTCTTCGATTACCAATGCGGACATCTGGAATACAGAAGCCTGCGCTTTGAACATAAACAGCTGGAAACAGAGGATTTCCAAGGCAACGCAGTAGTCAATTATACAGAACGTGAGGTACCCTATACCCGAATCATTGAGCACAAACACTTTGAATTCGGCACACAGCCCACCACTGTAATCACGTATGAATATCCCGATGATTTCGCGCCGGGCAAAGAACCTTACTATCCGATAAACGACAAGCGGAACACCGAAATGATGAGCCAATATAAAAAACTGGCCTCTGAGCGGAAAGACGTTTTATTCGGAGGCCGTCTGGCACAATACGCATACGCCGACATGGACGATACCGTAGCCGCCGCCCTCGCCTTATGCAAAAAGACATTTAAATAAAAGGAAATCCTTGGACTCCCCAAGGTTTTCCGCTAAATTTGCATGATATTCCTAAATTGACAAACAACATAGATAACAAACCAATGAAGTGCCTTCATATCATAACACCCGTAAAAGATTCGATTGACTCCACGCTTGAAACCGTAAAAGCAATCATGGAATCGGATATTTTGGTTCCTTTCACTTATACTGTCTATAACGATTTCAGCACGGAAGAAAATACCCATCGGCTGGAAGAGGCCGCCCGTCAATGGAATTTTCGTCTGGTCAACTTATCAGACCTGACCGACCACCCCTCTCCCAACTATCTACTGGTGTTACAAACAGCACAAAAAGAAGCCATCGAAGCAGATGCAGGATTACTGATTGTGGAATCGGATGTTATTGTCAAAAAAAACACATTGCAATCACTATACAATGGAGCATTGCAACAGAAACAATGCGGAATTGCAGCCGCTGTGACAACCGATGAAAAAGGCGTAATCAATTACCCCTACCTACACGCCAAAGGACACGAGAATCAAGTGTACCCGGAAAAAAAGCATTGCAGCTTCTGCTGTTCACTACTCACCCCCGGACTGCTGAAAGCATTTGACTTTCAGACATTAGACCCAAGCAAGAACTGGTATGATGTGACCATCTCGCACGAGTCACTGAAACGAGGTTTCCAAAACTACCTGTTCACCACGTTGCCCGTATGGCACAGGCCCCATAGCAGCCGTCCGTGGAAACAACTGAAATACAAGAATCCTTTAAAATATTACTGGTTGAAATATACCAAAGGACTAGACAAAATTTAACACTATTATAATGATATGAGCAAGACAGAGCGTTTGTTTCATCCCCGCACCTTAGTGATTCACCCTGATTTCAAAAATCTGGAAGAATTTATAGTATCCATTCCCGAACGTTTCCAAAGGAATGAAGGTACTGTTATTCACCAAGGGCGCAATGAATTGCGGAAAATGGAATACAATGGCAAAGAATATGTTATCAAATCCTTTCACAGCCCCCACCTTATCAACCGGTTTGTATATGGCATATTTCGTCCATCCAAGGCAAAACGCTCTTACGACCATGCAGAAATGCTGCTGAAAATAGGTGTAGGCACTCCGCAACCGGTGGGATATATGAATATACGTTCAGGGCTGCTGTTCGATAAAAGTTATTATATCAGCCTCCTCTCCACCTGCCCCTACATTTACGACAACCTGTTCACACAGCAATTCGACTACGCCGAGGAAGTATTCCGCGCCATAGGCAAAGTGACCGCCCGTCTTCACGAACACGGATACGCCCACAAAGACTACGGACGTGCCAACATCCTGTTTCAGAAAACTCCCAATGGCATAACAATAGAAATTGTCGATTTGAACCGGATGTACATCGGCCCCATAGATATGAAGACCGGCTGCAAAAACTTTGAACGCCTGCCGGCAACTCCACAAATGCACCGATGGATGGCAGAAGAATACGCCAAGGCACGGAACTTTGATGTGGAAAAATGCTTTGAGCTCATGAGAGCCTATAGAAGCGTACAGCCGGGAAAAATAGATAACCTTTACTAAAAACTAAATGCATCATGAACATTATAGCCGTAGTTGTAACCTACAACCGAATGGAACTTCTGAAAAGAAATATTCGTTGTCTGCAACAAAACAAGCCGATATCTTCCATTGTAATAGTAAATAACGGAAGCACGGACGGTACAACGGAATGGCTTGCCGCACAGGAAGGGCTGACAGTAATCAATCAGACCAATGTGGGCGGTGCGGGAGGATTCTATACAGGCATACAATACGCTTATCAGGCGGGTGCCGACTGGATTTGGTGCATGGATGACGATGTATTTCCGCGGGCCGACTGTCTGGAACAACTCTTGCCGTATACCGGCAAGAAAGATATCGGCATACTGGCCCCTCGCAGGTTGCTCGAAGGAGAAATATTCACCCATGACTTCCAGGCATACAACCTGAGCAATCCTTTTGTATCCATGTACAGCAAGAAACTGGCAGGACGGCACATCACCTCACCGACAGAAATTATGGGAACAGCTTTCGAAGGTCCGTTCATCCGCCGCGAAGTCGTTGAGAAGATAGGTCTTCCCAATAAAGACCTTTTCATTTTCTGTGATGATACAGATTACTGTCTCCGCACCATACGGGCAGGGTACAAAATACTCTATATACCTGATGCCCTGATGGATAAAGAGAAATTCTTCTCCAACGACACATGGAATGAGCGAAGCAAGAAGAAAAAGTGGAAACGCTTTTATCAGATCCGTAATTCAACTTATTTAAACCATCACTACGGACGCAACATAGCAGTGAAATATCTTCGCGGCTTCAACGGAGTAATGGGATATATTTTCATCGCGTTGTTCACCAGTCCGTTTGCAAAAGCCTATCAATGGAAAGATATACCCCGATTATGGAAAGCCTATTGCGACGGAATACATGAAAAACTTGGAATTATGAGCTAAAAAACGGCAACACTCTTACAAGTTAATGTTTCATAATAAACTAGCATTTATATACTATATTTACAGAAAAAGAGTAAATTTGTTATATAATTAGATATCAGAATATTATGAGAAAACTAAGGATTACGTTATCTATTATAATGAGTTCAGAATAAAACAAATTCTTTTGACAATAGTATTAATTATCTCTAATATGACAGGTAGAAATCAATAATCATTGGTTATTTATGAGCAATTTATTACTATCCAAAATAGGGCACGTTATATCCGAATTTCCTTTGGCTTTTAAACAAACGAAAGAAGTCAAATTATTCATGACATTGCTGGTAAAAAACGAAGAAGGGATGCTGGAAGAGAATTTACAGTTCCATAAAGCGATGGGAGTGGACGGGTTTATCATTACTGATAATAACTCCACAGACTCAACTCCGGACATTATCCGTAAATACAAACAAAAAGGGTGGATTAAAGAAGTGATAGAAGAAAAGGCTACCAACTATGAACAAAAGGACTGGGTAGACCGTATGATTTGGAAAGCCAAAACCATTTATAAGGCCGACTGGATTATCAATGCCGATGCCGACGAATTATGGTATGCCCCTACCGGCAATTTGAAAGATGAATTATATGCCACCAATGCCAATGTGCTGAATTGTGAAATGAGAAGTGTCTATCCTGAAGAAGAAAAGCCCTTTTGGCAATGGGATAAGACTGTAAAAGCGGTAACCGAACCTGAAAAATATGACTTGTCACTCTATTCGCTGTTTGAGCGTCAGAACAAAAAAGTCATTCACCGGACTGCCGGTTACCTGCAAATTTCAATGGGAAACCATAAAGTAACCATGTTCCCACAAAACTCTGCCGACAGCCATATCCATGTATATCATTACAATATACGCGGCAAGCAGCAGTTTATGGAAAAGATGATAAATGGCGGCAAGCAACTGGAGCAACACAAGGGCAGACACGGAGGTCGCCACTGGCGCTACTTCTATCAGTTACATAAAGAAGGAAAACTAGAGGCTGAATATGAACGTGTTATCGGCAGTGCTTATTTTGAAGCACTTCGCAAAGACGGATTCATTATTCCGGATGTAACGATTCCTAATTTCTTTAAAAGATTAAAACCTGATATATAATGAAACATGCATTTCTGATTATCGCCCACAATGAATATCCGGTACTGGAGGTACTACTTTCCATGTTGGACGATGAACGTAATGACATTTATTTGCATATTGACAAACGGGCTACAGAACTGTTTCAGCAAATAAAAAAAGTCAAAATGCAGAAAGCCGGCTTTTATTTAATAGAAAATCCCATCAAAGTATATTGGGGTGATATCAGCCAAGTACAAGTAGAATATCTTCTCTTTGAAACGGCCTTATCACACGGTCCCTATGCTTATTATCATTTATTATCCGGAACGGATTTGCCCATAAAAAGCCAAGATTACATTCATGCTTTTTTCCAGCAGAATGCCGGTAAAGAATTTGTAGGCTTTTGGCAGGATGCCGCTCATCAGCGTGATTTGGAGCGCAAAGTATTCCGATACTATTTTTTTACAAAAAGGTTAAAAGATAAGGAACATCTGTTACATGGAATTACAGCATTAATCCGAAACCTCATATTAGCAGTACAGAAAATAAGCCATTATCGCAGAAAACAAACTTTTGAATTCAAAAAAGGAGGAAATTGGATAAGTATTACCGAAAACGCAGTCAAGTATCTATTACAATACAAAGAGATTGTATTAAATCGTATGAAATATACACTTTGCGCAGATGAAATATTCATTCAAACTATTTTATGGAACTCTCCTTTTCGAGAAAGAATGCATTGTACGAACAATGCCAATACCGGTAGTATGCGGGAAATTGACTGGGAGCATGGCAGCCCCTATATATGGCAAGACCATGATTATCAGACGCTTATTAACTCTAATAAAATATTTGCACGGAAATTCAATTCAAACCAGATGGGAGTTGTCTACAAGATTCAAAAATTATATTTAAAACAAGTTCCCAAATGAATATACTATTTTATACTACCAATGAAGTTGCGCCACAATACGGAGGTGTTGAAAGAGTTACTGCTAATATTGCAAATGCATTAACTACTTTTTATAATGTGAACTGTTACTCTGCCTATAAATACAACATTGACAAATCCTTTATTAAACAGCAATTCGTTAATACAATTAAAATCAATTCTTATCACAATCTCAATAATTTAATCCAATTTATAGAACAAAATAAAATTGACGTCATTATTAATCAAGGAGAGCATAAGTTAACTAAGAGTTTAAGACTTGCTTTAAACCAGTCTCAAAACAAAAAATGCAAGCTAATGTTTGCACTCCACGTAAGTCCTGCCACGGAAATTAATTTCATCACCTTAGATAATCCTAAAAAAGAACTAAAAGAAGGAAAGAACATTAGGAAAAACATCAGCAAATTTTTATCCTTTCCATATCAAAAGATAAGAAAAATAATAAAACTACCTATTTTATATAGAGAGTCATATCATTTTGCCGATAAGGTTATCTTATTATCTTCTCATTTCAAAAAGCCGTTTCTAGAATACTCTCATTTAAAAGATGATAGTAAAATAAGAATAATCCATAATGCTCTTTCATTTCACTCTTTCTATGATTTAGCCAACTATAATCACAAAAAGAAAGAAGTACTTATTGTATCCAGACTGGAAGAAGAACCTAAAAGAATTTCTCTGGCTTTAAAGATTTGGAAGGAAATTGAAACAGACCATACTCTATCCGAATGGAAGCTAAAAATAGTAGGACATGGGAAAATGGAAAGCTGGTACAAAAGTCTAGTCATACATTATGG
Source organism: Phocaeicola vulgatus ATCC 8482 (assembly GCF_000012825.1). Classification (GTDB taxonomy): domain Bacteria; phylum Bacteroidota; class Bacteroidia; order Bacteroidales; family Bacteroidaceae; genus Phocaeicola; species Phocaeicola vulgatus. The sequence continues at coordinate 1,421,293 of NC_009614.1, forward strand.
CTTACAACGTGTCTTTTTTGAAGGGACAAAAAATCCGGAACCTTATTATAATGAAGCTTCTATTTTTATGATGACCTCATCTTTTGAAGGATGGGGGCTGACATTAACCGAGGCACAACAATATGGTTGCGTTCCTTTAGCTTTTCATAGTTTTGCTTCATTGACAGACATAATAACAGATAAAGTCAATGGGTTTGCTATCCCCAATGATGATATATCACTATATATTAAACAGATGAAGCTATTGATGACAGATGAAAAGCTACGTAAATCAATGTCTGCCAACGCTATTGAAAGTAGCAAGCAATTTTCCATCGAAATTATCATAAAGAAATGGATGGAAGTGATCAATGAATAATACTTTTATTTTTATCATACCAAATCAAAATTCTAATAATTCCATGCTCTCTTATATGCAATTACAAGATAATCAGCGCTATCCAAAATAAAATTTCATACCGTCTTAACATTATCCCCCCCTTCAAAAAATCCTGGCTTCCTTTAGGATTCACCTGAAAAATCAAGGGGAGAACCTTTGTTCTTAAAGTATCATTTTATTCTTTGGATAACATCCGAAAGTATTCTTAATATATCAGCTCACTAGAAAGTTCGGAACATTTATACCCTCATGCCCTCACTACATATATAACAAGTTAATTATAAGATATTTATGTAGTGATGATAAAAAAAATTGCTCTCACTTATACCCTCATGCCCTCACTACATTTTAAAACAGAATTTCTCATAACCTACTTACTGTCAGTTATATATTCTTTCCTGTAAGCTGCTCCGACTTGATATAAAGTATGGCATTTTCAGACTTTTTCCTTGCAAAAGTGCAATAAAGAGTGTGTACTTTCACAGAATGACGGATAACGAAGGCATGGCAACGGTGAAAAAGATCAAAACGTTTAAAAGAATTCATTATCTTTCCTTCAAAATAAGACAATCAATAATACAGGCTATCTATAAATTCTTCCAATAAATAAGGGAATGAATGGATGTGTATAGCAGTCAGCCCTATTGCATAAGCTTTTTCTATCTCCAGATTAAACCTTTTTATATGCATCTATTCTATCTCCATAGCCTTTGGAGTTATCTCCATAAGCTTTGGAGTTATCTCCCAAGACTATGGAGTTAACTCCAAAGGCTTGCGGAGATAGAACAAACAGGAAGAAAACCCTTAACCATACAGCAAGAAATGTTTAGGGATGCGGATAAGATATTTTAAGGATGAATCTGATTTTAAAACCACACAATTCCTTACGGATGAAAAAACTCCCCAATGTCCTTCTTTAAAAAAGTGAAACAATATATGACAGGAAGATATACATCTGACTATACATACAGGACAGAAATATGAAGTGAGGGCATATATGCACCCAAACTTTTTATGAAAATACAGGCACTCTTGAGAAATCGCAAGCGGCTGCATAAATGAAATTAAGAGAACAACCTAAAATTCCTGAAAAACGTAGTAAAGGCCGCCCTTTTATTAAATCTTCCCAAAGCCATAGATACCCCCCACAAACCACATATATTATAATGTTTATGCAATGAAATACGAAGGATGGTATGGATATAGCATTGCAATGCACTAATCAGCTCCGGATCATCCACATAATCGGAAAACATATTCCTCATCCATCTCAAGAAAAGAATAGTAGCGTGCAATTTATCTTTGTCATGACCGGCAGAGTTACTGATGTTTGCACCTTCAACATTCCTCCAACATACAGGCTGCCCCGGCAAAGAAATAACACCCCCCGCATGACGGGCAAAAGCAGCCCACGTAGCATCATCCGAACACCAAGCCATAGGAAAATGAACAAAACCACCCGCCGACTGCCATATCTCCCGACTGAACACGTACTCTACGGCAGCCGAATCTATCTTTCCCTGTAACTTATCTAGCAGCAGCCGGTAACAAGACACACTTCCTTCTTCCAAAGGACGATTGGCACGTATCCGCTTGTTTTCACCATCAATGACAGCTAATGGAAAACGAAAGAAATATCCTCGCTGATGGTGTGGGCGCGACAAAACCTCCATGACACGTTCCACACCATCAGCCGGCATCAAATCATCATCCGAGAAAAGCCAGATAAACGGCTCTGCAGACAGCTGGATACACCTCTCCCAATGGGCCACCAAATCTTTGCCCCCCATATTTTCGCTAAAGCGATGATACACCAGATTTACCTTATTCTGATAAGATTCCACAATCTTATCCAATCTTTCAGGACTTGCATCATCACCTATATATAACACGAACTCATCTTTATGGGCCTGAACTGCAATTGAGTCGAGCGTTTCCTTAAGGAAACGCCCCTTGTAGGCAGGAATAACAATTGCCAATTTCTTTATTTGCTCCACTTTACAAAGACTGCATATCGTTCAACTTCTTGTAATATCCATTCAAGGCTATCAGTTCATCGTGAGTTCCTCTTTCTACGATATCGCCTTCATAAAGTACACAAATTTCATCGGCATTCTTAATGGTACTCAATCTATGTGCGATAGCGATAGTAGTACGCGATTTCATCAAACGCTCCAACGCTTCCTGAACCAAACGCTCGGACTCTGTGTCAAGAGCCGAAGTAGCCTCATCTAATATAAGGATAGGAGGATTTTTCAAAATTGCACGGGCTATACTGACACGCTGACGCTGACCACCGGACAAACGCCCTCCACGATCACCAATCATCGTGTCATATCCTTTTTCCGTTTCCATAATGAAATCATGTGCATTCGCTATCTTGGCAGCTTCTATTACTTGCTCCATAGTGGCATTCTCTACACCAAAAGTAATATTGTTATAGAAGGTGTCATTAAACAGAATAGCTTCCTGATTTACATTACCAATCAGAGAACGTAAACTGTGGATGGATACATCTTTCACATTTTTGCCGTCAATCAGCAATGCACCCTCCGATACATCGTGATAACGCGGTACCAAGTCCACTAAAGTAGACTTTCCGGAACCGGACTGGCCCACCAGTGCAATCGTTTTTCCTTTAGGAACAGTCAGATTGATATGGTTCAAGACCGGACGCCCTTCTACATAGCTGAAACTTACATTTTTAAACTCTAACTTATCTGTGAAAGCGTCCAATGGCAAAGGCTGCTCCGGCTCTACGATATGATTTTCCGCTTTCAATATCATATCAATTCGCTCCATACTGGCCAATCCCTGCGGAATATTATAAAATGCTCTTGAAAATTCTTTCAAAGGATTGATGATACTATAAAGGATAATCAGATAAAATATGAAAGTAGCCGCATCCATCGGAGCATAGTTTGTATTTAAGATTAAAGCACCGCCAAACAACAGCACGGTCACAATCACACAAGTGCCTAAAAACTCACTCATGGGGTGGGCTGAACTTTGCCGGATAATCATCTCGTTCATTGCATCGCGGAAGTCATTGTTTGTTTTAGAGAACCGGGCAGACATTTTGCTTTCGGCTATAAACGCTTTGATAACCCTTAAACCTCCTAATGTTTCATCCAATTGGGACATAATATCTCCCCATTGCGCCTGTGCTGTAGAGGACTGTCTTTTCAGCTTCCGGCTGACAACCCCCATTATCCAACCTGTCAGAGGTAAAATAAAGATAACAAAAAGCGTCATTTGCCAACTTACCGAAAACAGAGTGACAAAACAAACCAAAAGAGCGATAGGATTACGGATAAGCATATCGATGGAACTGGTCAACGAGTTCTCCACCACCGTAACATCCGCACTCATACGGGCTATGATATCTCCTTTACGTTCTTCTGAGAAAAAACTCAAAGGAAGACTTAACACTTTATTATAAACCTGAATACGGATATCCCGGACAATACCTGTACGCAAAGGTACCATGACAGCCGCAGAAGCAAAATAACCGGCAGTTTTCAACATAGTCATAAAGATAAGTATTCCTCCCATCATGGCAAGTGTATAGAACGCACCATTTGTAGCCACAAAATTGCTCACAAAGTAATAGGCATTATTTATGAGTACATCCTTATCCAAATTATGAATATCCATAGGAATGTACTCATAAGACTTGGTATCAATTTTGAACAGAATGTTCAAAATTGGCACAATCGCCATGAACGAAAACACATTAAGCCATTGCGACAGAAAGTTCAGTATCAATGCCCATGTCAAATATTTGCGGTATGGAAGAATATACCGCTTCAACAAACTAAAGAACTGTTTCAGCATAATTATCAATTATATATAATGCCGCAAAGGTAACAAAAAAGAAATAATCACCCAAGATTACCCCACTTTATCCCCTAATATTTGTTCATACACGGCAAGCCTTCTTTCCTGCATCTGTCCGGGGTTATATACTTGCCGCAAACTGTCTTCCGCATGGGTAACCAACTGTCTCTGCAACTGCGGATTACTTGACAAGGCTATGACAGCTTCTGCAAATCCGGCAGGGTCATCAACAATCAAGCAATCTTCACCATCCTTAAAATCAATGCCTTCCACACCCTTTGCCGTCGTTACAAAAGGTACTTTTGACAATACAGCATCTAATATTTTCATACGCATACCACTACCGATACGTATTGGAACAACAGCAACACTGCCTTTTAAAAAAGAGCCCAGATCTTCCATATAGCCTGCCAGCTTCAATTCCGGGTATTCGGACTGCAAACGATTGATACACTCTCCACGCCATTTACCAATTACTTGCAATGTAAACGAAAAATGACGTTTACGCAGATGCGGAATCACTTCGTGACAGAACCATGCCACGGCATCCAGATTGGGAAAATGATCCTCACTTCCCACAAAAGTCAGGCGTCCGCTTTGGACCGGAACAAAAGGCTGTTCCAGCCTGTCACCCACTTGCACCACAGCCGGAGAAGTGTAGATATGGTCTTTCCGTCCTATGAAGTCCTCCATAATTTTACGGTCTACTTCAGTCAGAACAATAACATCTTTATATTTCAATAATGCACTGCGCTCAAAATCCTTTGCTATATGAAACAACATCCTGTCACCGGCAGTCTGTTCCCTGAACAAAGTAATCTCCTTTTCATTACGGATGTAGCGGAGTTCATGATGCACAAAAATAGTCTGTACATTTTCAGGCAACAAGAATCCCAATGACAACAGTTCATAAAACTCTACTTGAATAATATCAAAACCTGAATGAGCCACCTGAGAAACATACTCCACATACCCCTGGTCTAGCGGCTGGAAACAAGAGCTGAACAAAGTACTCTTTCCCCGTACTAAATCCACAACTTCGCCCGTTTCATCCGTCCATATCTGTTGCCGGTTCATTTTACGGGTTACAGACGCATGTATCTTTTGCAGCCATTTATAATAAAAAGGATGTTTAATTTTGGGTAATCTGACAGTTTTAGTTTTAGGAGTATAAATAAAGAAATCCACATTATCCCAAATTTTCTTCAATGACTCTACATCTTGCATACGTCTCCCTGTTTCAGGATAAAGCAATACAGATACGGCCATCTTATGACGCAGATATTCCACCATATTAAAGAAAGCTTGATTACCGCCCGAATCCAGCGGATAAGGAATGTACGGAATAATAAAAAGAATTTTCTTTCTCATACTAATTGAATTTAAACAATAGTCTAATGTCTAATTTAATTTTTAGTTTAATACAGCAAATGCTATGTAGTGTATAATGCAAAGATACAAGAAAGACTGCATACTAAAATGTTAATTATCGTTTCTTTTTAAAAGTTCAACAAAATTCCTGTTTTTTGAAAAAAAAACAAAGAAGCAACTTGTTTATTTACCTGTATAACATTACATTTGTAGAAATAAAACAAGAACTAACTTAACAATAAAGCATGAATGCACTTCCCTTGGTCAGTGTAGTGGTACCTAATTATAATTATAAACGATACCTCAATCTACGAATTCAGAGTATTCTGCAACAGACCTATCAGAATATCGAACTGATTTTACTTGATGATGCCTCAACAGACGGTAGCGAAGAGGTATTATCGGACTATCAAGACCATGCCAAAGTGAGCCATATTCTATTAAACGAACACAACACCGGAAATCCATTTAAACAATGGTTTAAAGGCATGCAATTAGCCAAAGGAAAATATATATGGATAGCCGAAGCCGATGACTTGTGTGAGCTTACTTTTTTAGAGAAAGTAGTTCCTTTAATGGAGAAATACCAACAAGCCGCCGTATGCTTTGCCGGTTCCAAGTATATTGATAAAGACGGTAATGTGCTGAGTTACGACATGAACAAATGGAAATCTGCCATACCTCCATACGCCGTATTCAATGGGAAGACTTATGCCGAACATAACCTTTACTGGCGCAGCTATATAGCCAATGCAAGCTCGGCCATTTTCAGAAAAAGCATGGTAAATGCCCAAAATATGGAACAATGCCTGCAAATGCGCTACAGCGGCGACTGGCTGTTCTGGTTTTATATGGCAATGCAAGGAGACATTATAGAAAGATATGAAGTACTGAACTACTTCAGACAACATAACCAGAAAGTTACCGTCAAAGCTGAAAACAACGGAGGGGGTAAGAGCGAAGATATTGAGATAGTACGCATTATGGAACAACACCTTACCCACCTGAGCAGATACAAACGGTGCATACGAAGGGGAATGCTTTACAACCGCATTGCCAAACTAAGCACAACAGACCGGGTAAAACTGCAATTATGGGAACTCCTCCGGCAGAAATTAAACGGAACGCGGAAAGACGGACGTCTGGAGCGCCTCAACCGGATAGCACGGCTATTCTGTCCTTTTGTTCTGACTATGAAAAGAGACCGCCTTACTCCTTCCCGAGAAATAGGATAAGAAACGGAAACTGCTTGCCCATATTTTCGGGCGGACTCACATGTCTGCCCCTAAAGTGAACAAATTGGCAGCCAATTTTACTTTTGGCATACCCTCTTTTGATATTTCTAAAATTCTGTTTACCTTTGTTGTCAATCATCCGGATTGATTCAAACAAATGCAAACTTTACTAAAACAAATGAAATATCTCCGTTCACTCATGCAGCAATCTGTAACAGCATGTAAGAATCAGGCTAAGCTTATCCAACAGTTTACTCTTTCTTTACTTTACTTATTAATCATACATATAGTTGCTTTACTTTTTTTCTTCCTGTTCCGGCTTGTCCTGTTCACCTCAATAGATTATCAGTTTCCTCCCGATATACAAAACAACTTTCTCATGCAAGCCACTGCATTTATAAAAGGGCTATGGTTTGACAATGTTATAGCTTGCTACATATTGCTGTTACCATTAGTCATTTTATGGATAACTGCTCTCTGCAACTATCACTCCAAGTGGGTATTCAGATTTATCTCTATCTTTTTCATTCTATTTTATTCACTGTCGTTCATTATTTCGGCAGCCAACATCCCTTATTTCTCCTATTTTTTTAAGACAATCAATTCTTCCATTTACAATTGGTTCGGATATGGAGCCACTACTGCCGGAATGGTATTGGGTGAGACATCGTTCTATTTCCCTATTTTTCTAGGACTGATATCTATTCTTCTGCTGTCAGGAAGTGTACTACGGTTATCTTCTTATTTCTATCATCTCATCAATTCGAAATCTACTTCCATCAGCCCGATAAACCGCCTATGTATATTCGCCGCCGGTGCTGTTTGTATAGGACTTTGTCTATTCGGAATACGGGGACGCATGGGATATAACCCCATCAGGGTAAGTCAAGCATACTATTGTACCGATCCATTCCTGAATCAGCTAGGGGTTAATCCTGTCTTTAATCTACTTACCAGCACACTGGATGATAACCGTAAGGAAAACCGCTATCTTCACCTGATGCCGGAACAGGAGGCAATAACCAATATGCAAAGTATATTGCAAAGAAAAGGAATAGAAGGCATCTCCCCCATTGCACGTGAAGTGAAATGCGCAGCCGTCCCTACACAAAAGAATGTTGTTCTTATTTTCATGGAATCGATGTCGGCCAACTTGATGGAGCATTTCGGATCTACCAAAAAACTGACTCCTTTCCTAGACAGCCTTTATCTGGAATCTCTCAGTTTTGACCATTTTTATTCAGCGGGCATACATACCAACCACGGAATGTATGCCACCCTCTACTCTTTCCCTGCCATCATGAAAAGGAATGCCATGAAAGGAGCAGTGGTACCTGTCTATTCGGGATTGCCCACCGTATTAAAGGATAATGGCTATCGGAACCTGTTCTTCATGACGCACGAATCACAATACGATAATATGAACGCTTTTCTCCGCACTAACGGATTTGATGAAATATATGCACAAGAAAACTACCCAAAGGATAAAGTCGTTAACAGCTTTGGTGTACAAGACGATTTCCTATATCAATATGCCTTGCCCATTCTGAACAAAAGAGCAGAAGAAAGACAACCTTTCTTTACCGTATTGCTTTCTATCAGCAACCATCCCTCGTATGTGATACCTGACTATTTCAAACCACACAGCACAAAGCTTGAAGATCAGATTGTGGAATACGCGGACTGGGCCATCCGGCAATTCATGCAAGAAGCACGCAAACAACCTTGGTTTGAAAATACAATCTTTGTTTTGCTGGGTGACCATGGGAAATTGGTAGGAAGTCCGGACTGTGAAATACCACAATCCTACAACCATGTCCCACTAATGATTTACGGAAAAGGCATCAAGCCCGAAATCAGACAAGAGCCGGGCGGCCAGACTGATGTGGCACCGACTTTACTCGGACTGCTGAACATGAGTTATACCCAAAACGACTTCGGCATAAATTTGTTAACAGAACAACGCCCGTATGTCTATTTCTCCGCCGATAATTTGATAGCGGCTACAGATACAACCCACCTATATATTTATTCTCCACATGACCGGCAGGAATTCAAATATAAGAAGCAAGGAAATGCCTTGCAACTTGTAACAGGGGAGGACAGTACATTCTACGTGATGAAAAAATACTGTTTCTCCACATTGCAGAGTGCGGAGTATCTGGTAAAAGAGCACAAGACTGTCAATAAAGCTACCGGACAATAAGGTGGGACGGGTTTCACCGCCTTGCCTTCCTTAACGGTCATACCCCAACTTCTCCTCGTTATAATCAGAGGCTATGTAGGTAGGACGGCCTTTGGTCTCCTTGAAAATGCGCCCCACGTACTCTCCTATAATTCCCAAAGAGAAAAGCTGGATGCCACCTAAAAAGAGCATGACAATGATCAAAGTGGGGAAGCCGGCCGTTTCATCACCATAAAGCACGGTCTTTATCAGAAAATAAATGGCATAAATAAAACTGGAGATTGAACAGAGCACTCCGCATACCGTGGCGATGCGCAAAGGGGCGATAGAGAAAGAGGTTATCCCTTCGACAGCCAGATTCAACAGCTTGAGAAAGTTCCAGGAGGAATGGCCCATCAGCCTGTCTCCGCGATCAAATTCAATGCTTTTCTTCTGATAGCCTATCCAGCAAAACAATCCTTTTGTATAACGCTCGCATTCGCGCAGACGACGCAACGTGAGCACACAACGACGGTCCAGAAGTCTGAAATCGCCCACATTGGGCAAAATATCAATACGGCTCATCCGCTGAAGTATACCATAAAAAGCCAGAGAGAACTGACGACGCAACCAGCTTTCCTCGCCACGGGTACGCCGTTTGGCATAAATGTCATCATATCCTTCTTCCCAATATTCCAGCATCTGGTCTACCAGTTCCGGAGGGTCCTGCAAATCAGCATCCATCACAACGCAGCAATCGCCGGTGGCGTAATCAAAACCCGCCAGCATGGCTACCTCTTTACCAAAGTTACGCGAAAGGTTGACATAATTCACCCGCTTGTCCTGCTGCCTCAGCCGGCGGAGGCATTCCAGCGTAGTGTCGCTGCTGCCATCATTGACAAACAGGATTTCCCACTCATAAACGGCATTGCGGTTGACAAGCTCTATCAAACGTTGATACAGAGTGGGCAGCATCGCTTCCTCATTATATACCGGAATCAAAAGAGTCACTTTCTTCATATCATTCTTCACTATCATAAAGACTCCTCAAAGATATTACTTTTGTTTGAAAACAAACCTCACTAATAAAAAATTTACCGGAATGGCAATGAGAAACACTGGGATGGGAGCCAACGGACGGGAAAAACCCAACCGCAGAAAGAGATTCAACAATCCGATATGTATCAGATAATTTGTCAGATGTGCCCCCCCGAAGCCAAAAGCTTTCTTCCAGGAAGGAGGCTGCCCGAAAGTAAAATAAGCCGTAAGATAAAAGTTGGCAACAAAACTCAGCACATATCCCAAGGTATAGGCTACATTGACCTGAATGAATTTTTGCAAGACAAAATAAATGCCATAGTGCAGCCCTGTAGCAAAAAGGCCTACCATTACAAATCGCAGGAACTCGGGTATCTGTTTCAGTTTATTCATTTTCATTGATTTAAAATGCAAAGTTAGGTATTACTAAAGAATTATTCGTACTTTTGCGACAGTAAATATAAAAGACCGAAAAATATATGTCAGACAAGAAAAAAGCATTTTGGTTCATAGCCTTACTAAGCACACTTGTAATAATCCCCTTTTTGGGAGAAACTATTTTTTACTCTAAAGGGGAACCGCGCGAAGCAATTGTGGCATACTCGATGTTGGAAAGCGGCAACTGGATATTGCCTTTGAACTACGGAACAGACATCGCCTATAAACCTCCTTTCCTGTATTGGTCTATTGCAGCTATTTCCGCCATTTTCGGAGGGGTGAGCGAATTCTCGTCCCGTCTGCCGTCCGCTATCGCTTTTCTAGCTATGCAGTTCGTGTTTTTCGGATTCGTAGCCCGCTATAAGGATACAAAGACAGCACTCATTACCTCCCTTTTACTGCTCACTTCATTCGAAGTGCACCGGGCGGCGGTGGCTTGCAGGCTGGATATGCTACAGGTTTCCTTCATCGTCATCTCACTTTGCTTACTATTTCGCTGGGACGAAAAAGGCTGCAAGGGAATACCTTGGACGGCTGTCGTGCTGATGGCATGCGGCACGCTGACCAAAGGACCTGTGGGTTCTATATTCCCCTGTATGTGTATCGGTATTTACCAGCTGATACGGGGACGCTCATTCGGCAAGACTTTCCTTTCCTTATTCGGAATCGGGCTGCTTTCCCTTATTCCATTGGGAATCTGGTTTTATGCGGCCTGGCTACAGGGAGGACAGCCGTTTATGGACCTGATGCTGGAGGAAAACACCGGACGCTTTGTCGGCAAAATGTCATACCCGTCGCATCACAACCCTTTATGGTATAACTTCCTGACCATTATATGGGGGTGGACACCTTGGACATTGGTCTTGCTTATCTCACTATTCGGACTGAAATGGAATGAAATGCACCTGCTGCCCGCAGGAAACTCTTTCACCGGACGCATCAGGAAGGTTTGGGATAACATCCGCTCACAATCCCCCATACAGCTGTTTATCTGGATAGTGATTATCGCTATTTTTGTCTTCTATTGTATTCCTAAAAGCAAACGCAGCGTCTATTTATTGCCTATCTATCCATTTATGGCTGTACTGATTGCCCAGTATCTGGAGGCGTTAATGCAAAAAGGGGCGAAAGTGTTCAAAATATCGGCTTATATCTTCGCCTCGCTCTGTTTGTTACTCACCGTGGTGTTTTTTGCTGTACGCTGTCAGATGATACCGGACAGCATATGGGGCAACGGACGTCATGCTGCCGAAAACATAGCGTTTATGCAAGCTTTGGAAAGCACGTCCTTTTCTATTTCCAAATGGCTGATTATAGTATTGCCGGTAGTGGCTGCCATCTGTACATTAAGGCTGGTTATCAAAAAAAGTAGTACGGGGTCACTCCTCTATGGAATCACCGGTTGTGTTCTTTGCCTGTTTGTCGCTTTAGACGGGGTATATCAGCCAACAATACTAGCTGTAAAATCCGATAAGCATCTGGCAGAGGATATCAGAAAACAGGTGCCTGAAGGAGTCGTTTATTCATATACAGACAGAATGATACGGTTTTATTGTACAAATTATTATATGAATAACCAAATGCGGAATTTCACACTGGAAAATCCGCAAGAAGGGTATGTCATACTTTCTGCAAATGCACAAGAGGAGTTTTTAAAGAATTACAATGCAAAGTATCAGCTGGAAGAGGTCTTCCATACAGATTACAGAAGTTGCGACTTACGCAATACGGTAATCATGTACAAGTTCAACGAGAAACGGAAATAGTTATATCCGGCAGATTCTGCACCGATTGGGACGCGGACTATATGAATCAGTATGGAATTCATATAGTCCGCGTCCAAGTTTTACTATCTGTTCCCTAAATCATCATAAACGGTTTGCAATATCGCCTTACCCTTATCCAGACGGGATTCGTCAGCTTCAGGCTCATCAAAAAGAATACTGCCGGAATTATTATCAAACACCGTCACCCCTGTACTGTCTCTGAATGAGAACCCATTATTGAAACTATAAAAGGCAAAAGGATACTTATAATCACTTCCCAATACATTACGGCTAAACGTAAATGCAGTATGTTCCAGCCCAAGCTGCCCCAACAAAGTGGCTGCCAAATCGGTCTGATTCATAATCTTGTCCACCTGCATAGGCTGTTTTACCGCTCCACCTAACCATAACAAGGGAATATGATAAAAACGAGGCATCGCATTAGACCCCTCACGCGGGTAATAGAAACCATGATCGGGAAGGCAGATAACTAAAAGATCTTTCCATGCGGGAGTCTGCTTCAACCGGTCAACAAACTTACCCAGACATTCATCTGTATAAGCAAAGGCATTGGGAATTTTATCTTCCAGCCGGTGATAAGGAACTTCGAAAGGTTCATGACTGCTAAGTGTCAGAAACGCAGTATGCCAAGGCCCTTCTTCCTTCCGGTTTCTTAACTGATTATATAAATATTCAAAAGTAATATCATCATTCACTCCCCAGGCATTACTGGTCTGTTCGGCCAATGAAAAATCTGTATTGGCTGTAAGACGCTGATAACCGGTACTCAGCAGATAACTCTTCATATTGGTAAAGTTGATATCACCTCCATACAGGAAATCTGTTTTATAACCCGCCTTGGACAATCCTTCAGCTATAGCAGGCAGCGTACGGCTCTTGGCAGGAATTTTCATTACCGATGCCGTAGGCAATCCAAGGTAACCGCTGAAAGTACAGACTGTTCCACGGTCGGTACGGAAACTATTGGCATAACAGTTTGTAAAAAAGATCCCTTCCTTTGACAGACGGTTAAAGTGGGGTGTCACATCAGGAAGACCGCCTAAAGGTTCTACAAAAGCACCTCCAAAACCTTCCATCAAAATAATAAGAATATTGGGACGCTTGGTATTCAGGACTTGAATAATACTATCCCCATCTGTTGTAGGATAAAGTCCGTCAAACAATGCAGCCCGCTTCTCTTCATCAAAGAAATTGAACTCTGATGCAAAATCCTGGGATTTACCCATAGAAGACAACAAACTGAAATCGGGATTGACCGCCGAATGATTCAAGAAAGGTTCGTTGCTGAAATATACTTGCCCTATATTAGAAGTGGATTCCGTTACACCACCACGTATAATGATGAAAAGCACACCTCCTAATAACAGCATTCCCGCAGTTCCCGCTATCCGTTTCCGGGTGGCGGTCAAAACGGAAGGCGTGATTTTCAGCAAGACCCAACTATTCAGGGCTATGAGTAACAAGATGGCAAGAACCCTCAGCAAGATAAATCCGACGGAAACACTCGCCAAAGCTTCCTTCGGTGAATCGATATAAAGAAAAACAGATGCGTCCAGTTTAAATCCCCAGAATGTGTATAATGCCATATCTACCACAAAAATGATAGAAATAAGCGCGGCAGCCAAAATATAATACCCGTAAAGTATTTTTTTCAAAGGGAATTTCCTAAACCAAATACTTATCAGTACCAACAAGAATGGAAATGCAGTAAGATATCCCGCCGTAGCAGCATCAAGACTGGCGCCATGAACCATTACCTGCATATAATCGGCAAACCCGAATCCTTTTTCAATGGAACCATTATAGAGCATGAATAATGGTTTCTGTAGAATAAATATCAGTAAGACCGTAAAAAAGTACAAGCTGATATAAGCAATCCTCTTTTTCATATCTTCAGTTCTTTATTATTTCCGTCCGAAATCAGCCGGGACCTCTCCCCATCGGTCGGTTTCCCACTTCAATAAAGGTGTGGTATATTTATTTTCTTTCAGCCAAATTTCGGCCCGTTCTATCATTTGAAAAAGTTTCTCCGTCTGAGGAGTCCGCTCTAGTTTAGTTTTACATTTCTTCTGTTTCACCCAGCTCAACGCATTACGGCTGTCCGAGTAAACAGGCATACTGATATTCTTCTGCTTCATCAATGCCAAGGCATGGACAATGGCAAGAAACTCTCCAATATTATTCGTTCCATAAACAGGACCGAAATGAAAAACCTCCTGTCCCGTAAGCAAATAAACGCCCCGATATTCCATCGGTCCGGGATTTCCACTGCAAGCGGCATCCACAGCCAGGCAGTTCATATCAAAGTTCTCGGGAAGTTGTTTAGGAGTATCTTCTTTTTTAACAGCATTCTTGCCTATATAATGAAAAGCGGAAGAAGCCAAGGCGTGTTCCGCCTCCTCTTTGGTCTCGAATGACTTGTATTGTGCGCCATCATAACCTTTTATCTGTAGCTGGCAGTCAGTCCAGGAGTCATAAACTCCCGGATTGACACCTTTCCATACTACATAATATTTCTGTTTCTTTGCCATTTACATACGTTCAGGCACTTCAATACCCAGCAAGCCCATTGCTGTCTTCACAATCTTGCCCACATTGGCACTCAATGCCAGACGGAAGACTTTCAACGCTTCGTTTTCTTCACGCAGAATACTGAAATCATGATAGAACTGGTTGTATTCTTTCACCAAATCGTATGCATAGTTTGCTATAATGGAAGGATTATAGTCTGAGCCTGCCTGCTTGACAACCGATTTAAAATCAGCCAGCATCTGAATCAAACCTTCTTCTTTTGCGCTCAGTTCCAAACCTGCTGGAATGATTTCGGGAATAACGATACCTGCTTCAGCCGCTTTGCGTAATACAGACTGGATACGGGCATACGTATACTGAATGAAAGGTCCTGTATTGCCATTGAAATCTATCGATTCTTTCGGGTTGAAAGTCATATTCTTACGTGCGTCCACCTTCAGGATAAAATATTTCAAAGCACCCAAACCAACAATACGGGCAATATTGTCGGCTTCTTCTTGGGTCAGACCGTCCAATTTACCTAATTCAGCAGAAGTTTCCTTAGCAGTTTCAATCATTGCTTCCATCAAATCATCCGCATCCACTACTGTACCTTCACGACTTTTCATTTTGCCCTCGGGCAGCTCTACCATACCGTATGAGAAATGAACCAATCCTTTGCCCCATTCAAAACCCAATTTGTCGAGCAAGATAGAAAGTACCTGGAAATGATAGTTTTGTTCATTACCCACTACATAAATCATCTTGTTGATGGGGTAATCCTGAAAACGTAATTTGGCAGTACCGATATCCTGGGTCATATAAACAGAAGTACCGTCACCGCGAAGAAGCAACTTATGGTCCAGTCCTTCGGCAGTCAAATCAGCCCATACAGAGTTATCCTCTTTCCGGTAGAAGAAACCTTTTTCCAGTCCTTCCATCACTTTCTCCTTACCTTCCAGATAGGTATTCGATTCATAATAAATTTTATCGAAACTAACTCCCATCATCTTATACGTTTCATCGAATCCGGCATATACCCAGTCATTCATCTTCTTCCACAAGGCACGGATCTCAGGGTCATTCGCCTCCCACTTACGGAGCATCTCGCGAGCTTCCAGCATCAGAGGAGAGTTTGCCTCTGCCTTAGCCTTAGCTTCTTCTTCATTCAAGCCTTCAGCCTGGTACTGAGCTGTCAGTTCCTTTACCTCAGCCTTGTAATGCTTGTCAAAAGCTACATAATAGTCACCAATCAAATGGTCCCCCTTCTTACCCGATGATTCAGGTGTTTCACCGTTACCATATTTCAACCAGGCCAGCATGGACTTACAGATATGGATACCACGGTCATTCACAATATTGGTCTTGACCACCTTATTGCCATTTGCCGCCATGACATTTGCCAAGGCATTTCCCAACAGGTTATTACGGACGTGCCCCAGATGAAGCGGCTTGTTTGTATTGGGAGAAGAATACTCAATCATCACCAACGGAGAGTTTTCCGTAGCCTTTTCAATACCGTATTCGGGAGCAGCCTGAATAGAATTCAAAAGTTCAATCCAACAATCCGAAGCAATTGTCAAATTAAGAAAGCCCTTCACTGCATTGTAGGCTGAAACCAATTCGGGAGCATGCTCTTTCAGGTATCCGCCTATTTCCTGTGCGGTCTGTTCAGGCCCCTTCTTAGACATTTTCAGAAAAGGGAAAACAACCAAAGTAAGATGTCCTTCAAACTCTTTCTTAGTCTTTTGCAGTTGTACCATTTTTCCGGGTACATCCTGTCCGTACAACGTTTTGATAGCGCTGATAATGGACGTGGTGAGTTTTTCTTCTATATTCATAATATGTACGTACACTTATTTGTTATTGGATTGCAAAGATAGACATTTTAGGCGAAATCCTTCCTATCTTACCTTAATTTACTATATCTCCTCTCTGCAAACGATACTTTTCCGACTGAAAAACGAATAGCCCACAAACGAATAAACATACAACAAGCAATAAAATATGTCTAAAAAATATTTTTATTCATTTTGATATTCAAGTAGATTTACTGTTGAAATCAAATTAAACAAATCAATACACAGGAATGCGATAAACAAATAGATTTGATCTATCCGCCCAATATTTAAATAAGACAATTCCTATTTTAACTACGTTAATAAAATTCCGTATAGTTTTGACTTTCAACAGGTTCACCATAAAAAAATATTAAAATATATTATCCTATTTAAATCAAAATACATATATTTGCGATTGTTATTGAATATCACAATTATAAAATACACAAGCAAAAAGAGACCCTAATGAGGTTTGGATGGCCATAAAACCACTATTAGGAAATATGATAATGATAAAAAAGGTAGCATCACAATTTTAGAAAGAGAGTTCAATATATAATGCCTGAAAAATGGCAATGTACAAACCCCCAATAAAAGCCAAGTTTATATGAGCAGATTTTCTTCATTATTATGTAGCTTGCTATTCTGCATGATTACATATGCACAGGAAATTACAGTAACTGGTAAAGTCACCGCAGGAGGCGAAGAAATGCCTGGTGTCACAGTAGCTGTAAAAGGACAAACTCGCGGTACCATCACTTCCATCGATGGCAGCTATCAGATTCAGGTTAACGGCAATGAAAGCCTGATCTTCTCTTTTGTAGGTTACGAAACAGTAACCATACCGGTAAACAGACGCAAAGTGATTAACGTAGAATTGAAGGAAACAACCCAAATGGTAGATGAGGTAGTGATAACCGTTCCTTACGGTACTGCCAAAAAATCCACATTTACAGGGTCTGCAAGCTATATTGCCGCCGGTACTATTGAAAAAGCACAGGTCAGTAGTGTATCAAAAGCACTGCAAGGAACTGTAGCTGGCTTACAGTCTTTTTCCTCCAGCGGTCAGCCTGGATCAGACGCCACGATCCTGATTCGTGGAGTTGGTTCTGTAAACGCTTCAACCAATCCCCTCTATGTGGTTGATGGTGTTCCTTACGATGGTGCTCTTTCCTCCATAGCATCTTCAGATATTGCGTCAATCACTGTATTGAAAGATGCAGCTTCCGCTGCATTATATGGCTCACGTGCAGCAAACGGCGTAATTATGATCACCACCAAACAAGGAAATAAAGATAGCGCACCCACCGTTGAATTATCTGCCAAATATGGTTTTTCAAGCCGTGCACGGGCAGACTACGACCAGTTGAATACAAACCAATATTATGAATTATATTGGGAAGCCATGCGTAACTATCGTATGGACAACGGTTACTCTGCCGAAGAAGCTGCTGTATGGGCATCAAGCAATGTTACAGGCAATCTAGGCATCAATCCTTATGGCAGTGCTTATCCTGAACCAATCGGCCATGACGGAAAACTGGTAGCAGGCGCCAAACCATTATGGGACGACAGCTGGGACGACGCCCTTTCACAAGATGCGCACTATACAGATTTAAATGTACGCGTAAGTGGTGGTAGCAAAACCTCCAAGTACTTTGTTTCAGCAGGTTACATGGATGACCAAGGTGCTTATATCTGCTCTGGTTTCAAACGCTATACTCTCCGCGCCAACGTGACTTCAGATATCCGCAAATGGTTACAGATCGGATTGAACGTATCAGGAACTCATTCTGTTCAAGACTATCCCAAGCAAGATGACTCTACCATTTCCAATGTGGTCATGTTTGCCCGTTCGGTACCATCTTTCTATCCGGTATATCAACGCGATTTGGCAACCGGAGCATACCTGTTGGACGAAAATGGTAACCGTATGTTCGATTATGGTGAGTATCGCCCGAACTCGTATGCAAAATATAATCTGCTGGCTTCCATGCCACACGATAAAAGCGAGATAAAACGTGATGCTGCCTCTTTACGTGGTTTTATCCAAATAACTCCTATCAAAGAGCTTGCTTACAAGATGTCTTTGAACATTGACTATAACAACAAAACAAATCATAACTACACCAATCCTACTTACGGTACAGGTTCTATCAGTGGTGGCAGTGTAAGCAAATACAACTACCGCACTACAGGCATGACTTTTAATAATGTCATTAATTATCAACACACGTTCAATGATGTACATGATATCCGTGTGATGGCCGGTCAGGAGTATTACGAATATAACACTTCCAATTTCGGCGGAAGCCGCAGCAAAGTCATCATGGATGGATTTTATGAGCCCGACGCAGCTTCCTCTTTAGGTGATTTTGGCGGAAACAGTGACCAATACAAGCTGTTAAGTTTCTTTGGAAGTGCTGAATACTCGTACAATCAAAAATACTTCTTATCGGCTTCTGTCCGTTCTGACGGTTCTTCCCGTTTCCATCCGGATCATCGTTGGGGTACTTTCTGGTCAGTCGGCGCATCTTGGAAAATCATGCAGGAAGAATTTATGAAGGACACATCAGACTGGCTATCCAATTTGTCATTGCGTGCCAGCTACGGAGCACAAGGTAATGACCAGGTAGGTTATTATGCGTATCAGGCGCTCTATTCCATACGCAATAACCTCGGTGAATCCGGTTTGCACGCTTATCGTCTGGCAACTCCTAATTTATCATGGGAAACCAATCTAAATACTAATATCGGCTTGGATTTTGGTTTCTGGAACAATCGTCTAAATGGTACAATCGAATATTTTGAACGTCGTTCCAAAGATTTATTATTCTCTAAAGACTTAGTTCCATCTTCAGGCTTCTCAAGTATGGACGAAAATATTGGTGCTATCAAAAATTATGGATGGGAATTCCAAATCTCAGGATATCCTATCATGACTAAAGATTGGAAATGGAAACTTTCTTTTAATGCTACTACCTATAAAAACAAAATAACCTCATTGCCTGCCGAAGAAATGTGGAGTGGCAACAAGAAATGGGTGAAAGGAGGATCATTATATGACTTCTATTTAGTAGAATGGGCTGGTGTCAATCCTGAAAATGGTAATCCTACGTGGTATCGTTACAATACCAACGGAGAAAAGATAACCACAGAAGACTATTCATCAACCACCCCGGACGACAAAGTAAAATGCGGCAATTCATTACCCGACTGGACCGGCGGTCTTCAATCAGATCTCTCATTCAAGGATTTTACATTATCATTCTTATTCTCTTATTCCATTGGTGGTAAAATCTATAATGGGGATAAAGTTTCATTGATGAGCCAAGGACCTACAGGCACTGGTTGGAGCGTAGATATGTTAGATCGTTGGACTCCTGAAAATCCCTATACCGATGTACCGCGCCTGACTACTTCTCCCAAAAGTTCATGGACAAACTCTTCAAACCGGTTCTTAGTTGATCGTTCATACTTACGTTTGAAGAATATTACATTCTCTTACAACCTGCCGAAATCATTGCTGAATACATTGACGCTGAAAGATGCAAGCATATTTTTTCAAGCAGAAAATATGCTGACATTAGCCAAACAACAAGGTCTAGACCCAGAGCAAACTTTCGGAGGCTCTACTTACTATCGTTATCCGGCAATGAAAACTATTTCATTCGGTATCAATGTGAAACTTTAATACAGAAAGAAGAATATGAAAACTATTTTAAAATATATATTTTCATTCGCACTGGGAAGTACAATGCTCACTTCCTGCGATTTGGATACAATTCCTACGACTTATGTAGATGCCGGTTCTGTTTTCGGTAAAACAGGAGATGCCGAAAAAGTACTTAATGGTGGCTGGAACTACCTGATGGAAACTTTCAATTCTTACGCCAACCCCGGCTATGGAGCAATGCTACGTGCAAATGACGCAATGGGTTCTGATGTAGTGTTAAATAGCAAATATGGCTTTAGGACACATAATGAGTTTTCTGCAATTTATGGAAAAGGAGGCACAAACACCTTGAGCTGGCTTTTAGCATACCGTGTAATCAACGACTGCAATGGCGTATTAGACAATATTGATGCTGCCGAAGGCACGCAAGCCGACAGAAACCGAATTAAAGGACAAGCATTGGCTTTACGCGGTTTCTTATACCTGCACCTGGCCTCTTGTTATTCCTTTGCTATTGATAAAGACCCGGACGCTGTATGTGCACCTATCTATACACAATCAACAGATGAAACAATTGCAGCTGAAGGAAAACCTGCATCAAGTGTCAGTGAAGTATATGCGCAATCTATCAATGACTTGGAAGAAGCATTAGAACTTATTCCCGAAACTTATGTACGTGACGCCAAACACAAAATTGATAATGAAGTTGTCCTAGGTATTCTCTCACGTGCCTGTCTTTACGCTCGTCAATGGGAAAAAGCTAAAACTTACTCAGATAAATTGTTAGCTAAAGACAATTATCTAATGACTGAGAGTGAATATAAAGCCGGATTCAATTCTGTAGACAATAAAGAATGGATTTGGGGACATGCTCAAACCAACGATCAAAGTAATGCCAGTTATCAGTTTCATTATTTAGATACTACAACTAAAGGTTCATACTATTATAGCTTCAATGTAGACCCTTACTTCCGTGATTTATTCGAAGATGGTGATTATCGTAAAGAAATGCTGTTTTGGGCTACAGATCCGGGAGCTGACGTTGAATCAGCAGCTTATGTATGGATGCGCAACTCTAAATTCAGATTCCGCGATATCGAAAACCAACTTGGTGATATCGTATTGATGCGCGTTGCCGAAATTTATTTGATAAATGCAGAAGCAAAAGCACATCTGAATGATCCAGATGCAATTAACAAATTAAATGATTTAAAAACAGCCAGAGGGGCAAAAACCATTCATACAAATCTTTCACAACAGGATCTATTGGAAACTATTTGGCTAGAACGCCGCAAAGAATTATGGGGGGAAGGATTCAGTTTGATAGACATTATCCGTAACCAACAGACCGTAGTCCGCAACGCATATCCCGAAGGGCCCATTGACTATATTTACACTGATGAAAACGGACAAACTCACACCCTGAAGAAAAAGACTCAAGGACATCGTTTCTTCAATTTCCCCGATAAAAGTGCATTCTGTCCAAACAGTAAATATTATTTATACCGAATTACGGATTCGGAAGAGCTGGCGAACAAAAACCTTTACAAGGATCATCCTAAACTCTCAATTTATACCAAATAACAGCAAACTCTAACAAAGTAAAAACCCGTAGCAAAATGAACTGTTACGGGTTTTTTATTGTTCTCAAACAAATCAAAAGAGAGTATTCATTAATAAATTTATAGTTCCAAAGGATAACTCAAAATAGATTAATGAAACAGCTTTATAATAAATCTGTATCATCATGATATCCTACCCTTTCTTACTTTATTCATTGCTACATAAAATAAGAAAAGGGAGCTTCTCTTCGGATTTTAATCATAAGAGATTTAAATTTCAATATCTCTTTAGAAACACATTCTTTCTGTTTTATTTCTTCTTCAAATCCTCAGGAGAAACCAACTTATAAAGCTTGTCACTAGGACGTACCTTATCGGGTACTTTAAAGGATACATGTTGACCTTTTCTTACCACATCCACCGGTTTCAAATCCACACGCGCCTCATCCAACGTCAGAAATACCGCTCCTGTAGTAGGTCCTGTGATCAGAAGCTTATCCCCTACTTTCATCTCAGCAGCTTCCACCAGAAACTCTGCAACGCCAATATTAGAAAAGTACTTGATTCCCTTACCCACATACACTTTACGCTCAGTAGCCTCCGAACCATAGTTCTTACTCCATTCACCCAAACGCTGTCCTAAATAATACCCATTCCAGAATCCCCGATTGAATACGGTCTTCAGCCGTTCATCCCAAGCCTGCTTCTTCTCCTCGGTAAAAGTGCCCTCCAGATAAGAACAAATAGCTTCTTTGTAACATTCCACCACGGTACGTACATACTCAGGTCCTCGGGCACGCCCTTCGATCTTGAAGACACGCACGCCAGCCTCTATCATCTCATCCATAAAATGAATAGTTTTCAAATCTTTAGGAGACATGATGTATTTATTGTCCACCTCCAGTTCAATATCACTCTCTTTATCCTTCACATCGTATGCACGGCGACATATCTGCATACAAGCCCCCCGGTTAGCAGAAGCATTCATCTCATGCAAACTGAGATAACACTTGCCCGACACTGCCATACAGAGTGCCCCGTGGCAGAACATCTCAATACGGACCAATTCTCCATTCGGACCTTTAATTTGTTCCTTCTGGATAGTATCATAAATCACCCGCACCTGCTTCAAATTCAATTCACGTGCCAATACCACTACATCGGCAAAGCGAGCATAAAATTTCAACGCTCCGGCATTACTGATATTTAATTGGGTGGAAAGGTGTACTTCCTGCCCCACCTCGCAACAATAAGCCATTACCGCCACATCCGCAGCAATCACGGCACTGATGCCTGCCTCCTTAGCCGCATCCACAATGGTACGCATCAAAGCAATATCTTCATCATAAATAATGGTATTGATCGTAAGATAGCTCTTGATGCCATGTTTATCACAGATCTGTGCTATCTCGCGTAAATCATTGACAGTAAATGTACTGGCAGAACGTGCACGCATATTCAGACTCTCAATTCCGAAGTAAATAGAATCCGCACCTGCCTGTATGGCTGCCGCCAGCGACTCACGTGAACCTACAGGAGCCATTATTTCAAAGTCTTTTATAGAAGCTTTCATTATTCTTTTGATTAATATATGTGCAAAGGTAGGCTTTTTTCCGTATTTTTGCAGCCTGATTTCACCACAGATTACACAGATTCACACAGATTATAAATTAATACTCAAATGAATCTGACTTTTCTGTAACCCAAAGATAAACATACAACAATGAAGATTAGAAATATAGACCTGGGCAGATACCCTATTTTCCTGGCTCCGATGGAAGATGTAACAGACCCCGCTTTTCGCCTGATGTGCAAGAAGTTCGGTGCTGATATGGTATATACCGAATTTGTATCGGCAGATGCATTGATACGCTCGGTAGGTAAAACGATGCAGAAGCTGAATATCAACGATGAGGAACGCCCCGTAGCCATCCAGATTTACGGCAGAGACACGGAAACAATGGTAGCAGCGGCGAAAATAGTGGAAGAGGCGCATCCTGACATCCTGGATATTAATTTTGGCTGTCCTGTAAAACGCGTTGCCGGTAAAGGAGCCGGTGCAGGTATGCTGCAAAATATCCCGCTGATGTTGGAAATTACCCGTGCTGTTGTGGACACTGTAAAAATTCCCGTTACTGTAAAAACACGTCTAGGCTGGGACAATGAGCATAAAATTATAGTAGATTTGGCAGAACAATTACAAGATTGCGGCATTGAAGCACTGACCATTCATGGACGCACCCGTGCACAAATGTACACTGGTGAAGCGGACTGGAGTTTAATAGGTGAAGTAAAAAAGAATCCCCGTATGCATATACCTATCATTGGAAACGGGGATATAACTACGCCACAACGTGCCAAAGAGTGTTTTGACCAGTATGGAGTGGACGCTATTATGATTGGCCGAGCCAGCTTTGGACGCCCGTGGATATTCAAGGAAGTAAAACATTATATAGAAACCGGTAAGGAACTCCCGGCCCTTTCTTTTGAGTGGCGGCTGAATGTACTCCGTCAGGAAGTGTTGGACAGTGTGAATCTGCTTGACGAACGCCGCGGTATTCTTCATGTACGCCGCCATCTGGCTGCTTCTCCCTTATTTAAAGGCATCCCCAACTTTAAAGAGACACGTATCGCCATGCTCCGTGCCGAAACCGTGAAAGAACTTTTCAGTATCTTGGATTATATCAGGGGGAATTACGGAATGAATTCTTAATGCTACAATGTGCTAATATGCTAATGTGCCAATTGCCATGCGGAATACAGCACAGCCAATTGGCACATTAATATATTGTAGCATTAACACATTATCTATTCCATTTTACGCAAACCTCTTTTGGGAGAGAAATCAATATCTTTAGGATTGCCTTTATAAGCCACCTCACCACTACTGGATGCTTTCGCAGTCAGCGAACCGGTCACATAACATTCCACATCACCAGAGGAACTGGCACTGGCAGTTACATTGACCGCCTTCATACCTTTTGCCTTTACATCCCCACTACTACTGGCTCTGTAAGAAGCGTTCTCACAAATACCTGCCAAAATCACATCTCCGGAAGAGCTGGCATCAGCAGATACATCAGCAGCGTTCAGATTCTTGACAGATACATCACCCGAGCTACTGGCATCAGCAGAGAAATTCGTACAAGATACCTTTTCCAGAATCACATCACCCGAACTATTAGCGGTAGCCGCAAAATCATCACAAGAAATAGTGCTTCCTGTTACATCACCGCTACTGCTAGCCTTAACAGTAACTTTCCCACTCGTTTTCAGTCCATTCTTTATAATAATATCACCGGAACTGGAAGCTTTCAAGCTGTTCACAGCCGGAGCAGAAACTCTTACTTCCTTTTTATGTTTTCCATTTATTGAAAAATTGTTTCTTGGTGATTTAAAACCAACCTCAAGTACTCCACCCTCTACACGGACATCAATATAGTCCACCAAATTGTCCGGAGCATATATTTCCACATTCTGCCCACCGGAACTTTGAGTATAGATTACATCCACCGAAGAACTGGTAGAGATAGCATTAAAACTACCCACATTCACTTTTTTGGTAACATAGTTCTTACTAGGAGTTATTCTCTCTGCACATACTGTGGCAGACACTAACATAAGGGTCACCGCCATTAAAGTTGATACTAATTTTCTCATACTATTTTTGTTTTATTCATTAGACGTTATTTCTATGCCAAACGTTGCAACGTTTAGCCATTATTTTTAAAGCAATATTCATGCCAGCAACATTTATCACTGAAAATCAACAAGGTATAAACAAAACAGGGTGTCCGAAAATGGACACCCTGTACGCTTTTATATACTTTTTAAAACTATTTCAGCACAAGTTGGAAGACTACAGAAGCAAACCAACGCTTATACATATAAGTAGCCACAATATAAATACATACCGCCGAAATCCAGCCGGCAATAACATCCACCAAATAATGCGCCTGAATATAGACCGTAGCACAGCATAGAAGTACGTAGAACGGTGCCAAGAAATAACATAGTTTCTTATTAACGCGATAGGCCATAATCATCACAATGGTAGATATACCGACATGCGAACTAGGAAAAGCAGCAGTAGGGCGTTCCCCCACTTCCTGTGAGGCCTCTACCAAATTAAAGAAGAAACCATGATCAAAACCGGGACCGGGCAGCAGAATATCATTATTATTGAAATAATCACCGATAGCAGGGAAATGCTGCGCCATCACATTGTCCATTCCGATAGCAGGGAAATAGAATTGCGGACCGGCAACCGGAACCAATATATAAATAAGATAATAGATAAAAAACGAAGTGACCAGCACAAAAGAAACCTTTTCAAACCACTCAAAACGAAACAAGAAATAATAAATAGTCACAACCCAATCATTGGATAATAAGCGAAATACCCCATATTAAATGGTTCACTGAACCACATGGAAGGAAAATGTTCACTAAATTCTACCGAAGGCTGGCAACGGAACAAAAACTGCTCCGCCGAAGCGAAGAAGTTATCCAAATTGGGAAAAAGACGATTAAATTCAAAGGTATCGGGATACCAATACGCTAAAAATGCCATCTGCACAGCCATTCGTATAAATGCCGTAAGTTTACACGGATACTTGCGATACAAATATATTAATGCAAACGTAATGGCCACAATGCCTGCACGCTCCAAAAGCATAATTACAGGGTGGTCCATACGAGGAAATAATATTAAAACCATTATGGTCGTGAGGGCATTATATATCAGACTAATGCTCTCAACGGCAAACAATCCTTTCACACTGTCTACCCGTTTGAATAAATTTAAAGCCATCCTTCTTTCTTATACCATGCAATGATTTCCTTTACTCCCTTGTCTAAAGGGTACTCAGGACGATATCCCAGTTCTTCCACCAAGGGTGAAATATCGCATTGCCAATTACGTTGTTTCATTATTTTATATTTGTCAGCATTCAGCGTACTTACCTTTCCCAGGCAACGCGCTGAAAATTCAGCGAGCAAAGATACAACTTTTAAAATAAATAATGGGCATTTAATGTGTATAACCCACGGATTACCAAGTTCTTTTTGTATCAAATCAGAAAAAGTACGACTGGAATAGACATTTCCGTCACTAACAAAATAGGCGCGCTGCCGCACTCCATGTTCTATTGCCAAATAAACAGCTTGTACCAAATCCCTCACATAAATAAAAGTAAGATCCTGTCTTTTAAAACCAGGAGCAAAGTCTATATGCTGCTTGATAGACTTCGCCATCAGAAAATAATCGCGTTCACGAGGACCATAAACTCCAGTAGGACGGAAAATCACTGTCGGAAAATCATTCAATGATTGCAGGTAATGTTCCGACTTTAGCTTACTGACCCCATATGCAGTATTGGGCATTGCCGTATCACGCTCACTGATGGGTACATAATTATCTTCATGAATAGGACCGAAAATACTAAGTGAACTGATATAGACAAATTGCCGGGGAACCATGTCCAAGGTTCTCAAAGCTTCTACAAAATTACGAGTATAGACATAATTGCCTTTGTCAAATTCGTCCTTATGGCGGCATTTAGTTACACCGGCACAATGAATGATATAATCCCATCCCCCATGCAATTGTTTATGAACAGCCAATTGCTCCGTCAATCTTCCGGGATGAGCAAAATCCAATTCGGCAAATTGAATGCGAGGATCTTTCAAATAGGTACGACTACTGCTTTTACGTACACCAGCCCATACCTGCATCTCTCTCTCCAATCCTCCTTCCACCAGGAAACTGCCAATAAATCCGCTTGCTCCGGTTACCAATACTTTCTTTAAGCAGCAAGTGTTCTTTTGTGCAAATTCTTCGTTATTCATTCTTCGTATGTTATTTCACCGGTTCCACATGAATACCCACATGAGTATCCTCTCCAAACTTTTCTTTCAATCTATGTTCAATACCAGTTGCCGTCTCGTGCGCTTTATGCAGAGAAATGTTCCCATCCATGCGTATATGAATCTCTATAGCATAATTGTTTCCGATGCGCCGCGTGCGTAAATGATGCGGTTCGCTGACTCCATCAAAAGATAACACAATTCCTTCTATCTCACGTTCCACACTATCCGGCAAAGACTTTTCCAGCAATTCATCCAGGCAAGGAACCAGCAGCCTGATGGAAACCCGCATAATAAAGAAACTGACTGTCACAGCGGCAATAGGATCGAGTACCGCCCAATGAGGACCAAGTAAAATCGCTCCGCCAATACCGGCAGCCGTACCAATGGATGATAATGCATCACTCCTATGATGCCACGCATTCGCCACAACAGCCTGTGAGTGGCATCTTTTCCCCACTCTGACTGTATATTGATAAAGTATTTCCTTCAACAGAATAGAAATAATGGCAGCAACCAATGCCAACATTCCCGGTTGACGAAGTTCCCCACCTCGTAGGAAAACCAATATATCTGTTGCTCCATTCCACAATATTCCAAATCCTACCCCCAATAATGCCATACCAATGAAAGCAGTAGCCAATGTTTCATATTTCCCATGACCATAATCATGGCTCTTGTCCACTGGTTTATTGGATATACGTACAAAAAGAATCACTACTACGTCCGTAATGAAGTCAGATAGAGAATGAACTGCATCTGCCAACATAGCAGCACTATGCCCTGCAATTCCGGCAAGGAATTTAAAAATAACCAGCAAGAAATTAACGAAACTCCCCACTAATGTAACTCTATAAATTTCTTTTTCCCTGATTTTCTTATCAAGTTCAGTCATAACAATTGTTTTAGAACGGACAAAGATAGCACGTTTCATTTAGATTCAACCAAATTTAATGTATCTATTGAACCGCTATTCCAATTATTTTGTTTACTTTGTAGCACATAATACATAAATATATCCCCTTATGGCTAAAAAGAAAGAAAAAAAAGCAGGGAAACGCATGAAAAAAAGCGAAATGTCTGAACGACTGATAAGCTTATTCCACACAAAACCGAACGAAACATTCAGTCTGAAACAATTATCAAGCAGTCTGAACCTTACTACACATCCTCTTAAAATGCTTTGTGCCGACATCATTACTGAAATGATTGAGGATGATTTTCTGCAAGAAGTAGAAAAAGGACACTACAAACTGAACGACCACGGTCTGATTATGACTGGCGTCTTTCAGCGTAAAAGCAACGGCAAGAACTCCTTCATCCCCGATGATGGTGGAGAAACTATTTTCATAGCCGAACGTAATTCGGCACATGCCATGAATAATGACAAAGTAAAAATAGCCCTCTTTGCCAAACGTAAGAACCGGAACCCGGAAGGTGAAGTGATAGAGATTCTGGAACGTGCCAACGATACTTTTGTCGGCACACTGAAAGTAGAGAAATTCTACGCCTTTCTGCTGACCGAGAACCGCACTCTGGCAAATGATATTTTTATCCCGAAAGATAAGCTGAAAGGTGGAAAGAATGGGGACAAAGCAGTCGTGAAAATTGTAGAATGGCCCGAAGAGGCAAAAAACCCGATAGGACAAGTCATTGATATTTTGGGAAAAGCAGGAGAAAACACAACTGAAATGCATGCCATTCTGGCCGAATTCGGCTTACCTTACGTATATCCCAAGAATGTAGAAACCGCTGCCGAAAAGATTCCGGCAGAGATTTCCGAGGCGGACTATGCAGAACGTGAAGATTTCCGCAATGTAACAACTTTCACCATTGACCCTAAAGATGCAAAGGACTTTGATGACGCGCTCTCCATCCGTCTCATCAAACCGGGACTATGGGAAGTAGGCGTACACATTGCCGATGTTACTCATTATGTAAAAGAAGGAGGCGTTATCGACAAAGAAGCTGAAAAACGCGCTACTTCCGTTTATCTGGTAGACCGTACCATCCCCATGTTGCCCGAACGGCTGTGTAACTTCATCTGTTCCCTCCGCCCCGACGAAGAGAAACTGGCATTCTCCGTCATTTTCAATATGAATGAAAAGGGAGAGGTGAAAGACTCGCGCATCGTGCACACCATTATAAAGAGCGACCGCCGTTTCACCTATGAGGAGGCGCAAAAAGTGATTGAAACGGGTGAAGGCGACTACAAAGAAGAAATTCTGGAACTGAACAAACTGGCACAAATCCTGCGTAAACAAAGATTGGCTGCCGGTGCTATTGACTTTGACCGCGTAGAAGTGAAATTTGAGATAGACGAAACCGGCAAACCGCTCAGTGTCTACTTCAAAGAATCCAAAGAGGCCAATAAGTTGATAGAGGAATTTATGTTGTTGGCCAACCGCACGGTTGCCGAAAAAATCGGTAAAGTACCTAAAAACAAGAAAGCCAAAGTATTCCCTTATCGTATCCACGACCTTCCGGACCCCGATAAACTGGAGAACTTGAATTGGTTTATCAATCGCTTCGGATATAAGATACGTACATCGGGTAGCAAAACTGAGATATCCAAATCCATCAATCGTTTACTGGACGACATAAAGAACAAGAAAGAACAAAATCTGGTGGAAACCGTATCCTTGCGTGCCATGCAAAAGGCCCGTTATTCCACACATAATATTGGCCACTATGGTCTGGCATTTGACTATTATACTCACTTTACCTCACCTATCCGCCGTTTTCCGGATATGATGGTTCATCGTCTGCTCACCCGCTATCTGGCAGGAGGACGTACGGTACAGGAAGCGAAATACGAAGAATTGTGTGACCATAGCTCTGAAATGGAACAAATCGCCGCCAATGCGGAACGTGCCTCTGTAAAATACAAACAAGTAGAGTTTATGGGTGAACGTTTGGGCATGGAGTTCGATGGAGTCATTTCCGGAGTTACCGAATGGGGACTTTATGTGGAACTGAACGAAAACAAGTGCGAAGGTATGATTCCCATGCGTGACCTTGGTGATGACTATTATGATTTCGATGAAAAGAACTATTGTCTGACGGGACGCCGGCATCACAAAAAATTCAGTTTGGGAGATCCGGTTACCATTAAAGTGGCCCGCGCCAATCTGGAGAAAAAGCAACTTGATTTCGCTTTGGTCGAGAAATAAAGATTAACATCCTGTTGTAGGGGCAGACTGGTTCTTCCCCTACAACAAGACAATAGTTTCATTTACTTCACTCTTCTATTCAACTGATTATTCGCTTTATCCGGCTTCGATTTGCCGATCCGTTTACCACCGGACTTCTTTTTAGTTTCCTGTTTTGCCTTAAAAGCAAATGGATTTTTCTTATTTACCATAAATATTCCCTTTTTTCTGCAAAAATAAAGGATTAACATCAATATTCATTCTATTTATTGGCAATAATATAGAATTTACTTACTTTTGTCCTTCTAAAGCATTCAGTTCATGACTACATTCAATTACACGAACATATTAACGCAGGCAGTAGATGAATTATCTGAAAGCCAGTCCTATAAAGGATTATTCCACCAACACAAAGATGGAGATCCTTTACCATCTGCCAAATCCCTATACAAGATAGTAGAATTGGCACGCGCCATTATCTTCCCCGGCTACTTTGGTAATTCCACCGTTAACAGCCATACCATCAACTACCATATCGGTGTAAATGTAGAAACCCTGTTCGGTCTGCTGACTGAACAAATTCTGGCAGGACTTTGCTTCGGACAGGAAAACAGTAAAAATGCAACCGATGACAATGAACCGTGCAGAGAAACAGCCTCTTTGCTGGCAGCTCGTTTCATCAGTAAACTGCCCGAACTCCGCCGCATTCTGGCTACCGATGTAGAAGCCGCATATTATGGTGATCCCGCCGCCACATGCTTTGGTGAAATCATCAGTTGCTATCCGGCTATCCGCGCTATCAGCAATTACCGCATCGCACATGAGCTGTTAATACTGGGTGTACCTTTAATCCCCCGCTTCATTACAGAAATGGCACATTCGGAAACCGGTATCGATATTCATCCGGGGGCACAAATAGGACACCATTTCACTATCGACCACGGTACAGGTGTAGTAATCGGAGCGACCAGCATCATCGGAAATAATGTGAAACTCTATCAAGGGGTAACATTAGGAGCTAAAAGCTTTCCGCTAGACAATAATGGAAATCCCATTAAAGGCATTCCACGCCATCCTATTTTAGAAGACGATGTCATTGTATATTCCAATGCAACCATTTTAGGGCGTGTTACTATTGGCAAGGGTGCTACCGTAGGAGGTAATATTTGGGTAACAGAAAATGTACCTGCCGGATCACGTATCGTACAGCGAAAAAACAAAGACGAATAAAACCCCTTTGCCATCATAGAAATGCTGACATCACAAAATGGTCTAAAAAGTAGTATGGCAGCAAACTTTTTAATAAAACAGTAACTTCCTGTACACCTTCTTGTAACAGATAAACAAGATATTTGCAGTACGATAAAAAAGGAGGTATATATGGAACTTAAAAGCAATGAATATCAGATAGAATGTACACCCTACGGGGAATATTACGCCTTTTTAACAGACTACCACCAATGCTGCACTTACGGCGAAACTGCCGAAGAAGCATTGGAAACCCTGTCAGATATCGCCGATGAGTTTTTCTGCGAAATAAACGAAGTCTATCTGGCAGAAGAATTCGCATAAAAGTCACTCAACCTATTAATCATAGAATTTCTCTTACAGAAACCATACCTGTGTGATACAGATATGGTTTCATTTTGTCCTAAGCATGCCCCATACGGTAGAGACTGTACCCCAAATAAACCAAATACAAACAAGAGACCAGTATCATTAAAGCACAAACCACATATCCCTTACGTTTCTCATCCGTCAATTCCATTTTCATTCTGATTTCTATTTAAGTTTCTTGATTCAGCAAAAATGGCAAATTCCTGTGTAGAATTTATTTCTATAGGATAACAATTACATTGCCGGATACATATTTTGTCAATTTATTCCACAGATATACCCAATTCCGTTTTTAAATAATTTTTATAATCAAAGGTAAATAAAGACCCCGGCAAGGAGCGTGGACGCCCCGATTTCATCCTCTTTTTTGCTTCATCAAACAGATTAATTCTCTAAATAATTGATTAGCAAACAGAAAATCATTAAATTTGTCCCATCAATTGAAATTACGTAATTATCATTTAAGATGAAGGAAGAATTCGAGCTAATCGCCAAGACTTTCCAGGGACTGGAAGAAGTACTGGCAAAAGAACTCACCGAGCTGGGAGCCAGCAATATAGAAGTAGGAAGACGCATGGTAGCCTTTACGGGCGATAAAGAAATGATGTATAGGGCAAACTTCTGCCTGCGTACTGCCATCCGCATCCTGAAACCCATCAAACATTTTGAGGCGAAGAATGCCGATGAAGTTTACGAAGCTATCAAGGCCATTGCGTGGGAAGACTTCTTGGATAAAGATAAAAGTTTTGCCGTAGACGCTGTGGTTTTCTCGAACGAGTTCCGTCACTCCAAGTTCGTAGCCTACAAAGTAAAAGACGCCATTGTGGACTATTTCCGTGAAAAGACAGGAGAGCGCCCCTCGGTACGCATCAACCATCCCGATGTGGCACTGAACATCCATATAGCCGAAAATAAATGCACTCTGTCACTGGATAGTTCGGGCGAGTCACTCCACCGCCGGGGTTATCGCCAGGAAGCCGTAGAAGCTCCTTTGAATGAGGTACTGGCAGCCGGTATGATCCTGATGACCGGATGGAAAGGCGAATGTGATTTGATAGACCCGATGTGCGGTTCAGGAACAATACCTATCGAAGCCGCCCTGATAGCACGTAACATCGCTCCCGGCGTATTCCGCAAGGAGTTCGCTTTTGAAAAGTGGAACGATTTTGATCAGGAACTATTTGACCGCATCTACAATGACGACTCACAGGAACGTGAGTTCACACATAAGATTTTTGGATATGACAATAATCCGAAAGCAAATGAAATTGCCACTCACAATGTGAAAGCAGCCGGACTGAGCAAGGAGATTATCTTAAAAATCCAACCGTTCCAGCAATTTGAGCAACCCAAAGAAAAAAGCATCATCATCACCAACCCTCCTTATGGAGAACGTATCTCAACCAATGATTTGCTGGGCCTGTATCAAATGATAGGCGAACGTCTGAAACACTCTTTCACCGGCAATGATGCATGGGTACTAAGTTACCGTGAAGAATGTTTCGACCAGATTGGTTTAAAGCCTTCTATAAAAATCCCCCTGTTCAACGGTTCGTTGGAATGTGAATTCCGCAAATACCAATTATTCAACGGCAAATTCAAAGAATTCCGTAGTGAGAACGCCGATCAGGAATTCAAGCCCCGCCGGGAAGAAATCCGCCCGCGCCGTAACACGGAAAAGGTAGAATATGGAGAACGCAGAGAACGTCGTAGTTTTGACAACAGACGTGAAGGACACGGAGAGTACAAAGGAGGAGAGCGCAGAGAAAGACGCTCTTTTGATGACAAACGTGAGGGACGTGGCGATTTCAAAAGAGGAGAACACCGCAACTTTGGTGACAGACGTGAAGGCCGCGACAATTTCAAAAGCAGTCCCCGTAAATTTGACGACAATAAGGAAAAGACAGAAGAATAAACAGTTATGAGAAAATTAATCAATCTGATTGCCTTATTAATCATGGCTTCATCTGTAACATGGGCACAAGACAAGAAAAGTTTCACACTGGAAGACTTGATGCCGGGAGGAAACAATTATTATAACCTGCTTCCACAAAACCTGTATGGTTTGCAATGGTGGGGAGATGTATGCATCAACGCCGACATAGAAGAGGTAAAAACCATCCAGCCGGCAAATGGGAAGGAAAACGTACTTATCACTTTGCAGGAAGTGAATGAACTGTTGGCAAACAAGGAATTAGGGAAAATCAACCACTTCAGGAATGCATCTTTCCCATACGCTGAAAAGATGATGCTGGTAAATACCACATCCAATAAAGTGCTGATCGATTTAACTAAAAAGGAAATAATATGGAGTCAGCCTCTCTCTCCTAAAGCCGCCAACCAGGACTGGAACAAGGAAAGCCGTTCATTGGCTTATACCCTTGACAACAATCTGTTTGTAACGACTGCCGACGGGAAAACGCAACAAGTCACCGACGAACCGAAAGGCATCGTATGCGGACAAAGTGTACACCGTCAGGAATTTGGTATCTCGAAAGGTACTTTCTGGAGTCCGAAAGGAAATCTGCTTGCTTTCTACCACATGGACGAAAGCATGGTAACCGATTATCCACAAGTAAATACCTCCACCCGCATAGCGACACTGGAGCCGGACAAGTATCCGATGGCAGGAATGACCAGCCACAAAGTGACTGTCGGCATCTACAATCCGGAGACCCAAAAAACAGTTTATCTGAAAGCCGGAGACCCTACCGACCGTTATTTTACCAATATCAGCTGGAGTCCTGACGAAAAAAGCGTTTATGTCATTGAACTGAACCGTGACCAGAACCATGCCCTGCTATGCTGCTATGACGCGGAAACAGGAGAGCCACTGAAAAGCAATCCCCTTTACGAAGAGAAGCATACTAAATATGTAGAACCCCAACATCCCATCGTCTTTCTGCCTTGGGACCACACGAAGTTCATCTATCAGAGCCAGCGCGACGGCTACAACCATCTTTACCTGATGGACACCAAGACTTCCGTATATCCGGAATCACATGGAGCCGCGGCCGGAGGTTCTTACCGGGAAAGCTACAAGACCAGACAGCTTACCCAAGGCAACTGGGTAGTACAAAACATCCTCGGATTCAATGAAAAGACCAAGGAAGTCATCATCATGAGCACAGAGGTTTCCCCTTTGCAGAGCAACGCATACGCTGTGAATGTAAAGACAGGCAAACGCCGCCTCATCGGCAATAAAGACGGTATGCATCATGTACAACTGTCCGGTAGCGGCAACTATGTGATAGACAATTATACTTCTTTCACCATTCCCCGGAATATCGAGATCGTTCCCACTTCCGGAAAGGGAAAGACTATCAGCCTGTTGACCGCCACCAATCCGTTGGAAGCATACAATATGCCCGAAATCACTGTCGGTACCCTCAAGGCAGCCGACGGCAAGACCGACTTATACTACCGCCTGATAAAGCCGGTGAATTTTGACCCCAACAAAAAATACCCGGCCGTAGTCTACGTGTATGGCGGACCACATGCCCAACTAATCCACAACAACCGCAACTATGACGCCCGCGGATGGGATATTTACATGGCACAACTGGGTTACGTCATGCTGACCGTTGACAACCGGGGCAGTGACAACCGGGGACTGGAATTTGAGAACTGTACGTTCCGCCAATTGGGAACCGAAGAGATGAAAGACCAGGTAAAAGGAGTGGATTTCTTAAAATCATTGGGTTATGTGGACAATAACCGCATTGGCGTACATGGTTGGAGCTTCGGTGGTTTCATGACCACCAACTTGATGCTGACTTACCCCGAACTATTCAAAGTAGGAGTAGCCGGCGGTCCTGTCATCGACTGGGCTTACTACGAAGTAATGTACGGCGAACGCTACATGGATACTCCGCAAACCAACCCCGAAGGCTACAAGAACGCCAACCTGAAGCTGAGAGCCGGAAACCTGAAAGGACGTCTGGAAGTGATCATTGGCGCCAATGACCCCACTTGTGTTCCCCAGCACAGCATCAGTTTCCTCCGTGCCTGCATTGATGCCGGAACCCAACCCGATTTCTTTATGTATCCGGGCGACGGTCATAATATGTTCGGACGCGACCGTGTGCACTTGTATGAACGCATTACACGCTATTTTGAAGACCACTTAAAATAAACAAAAGATAAGATTATGAAACTGTTGCTATTAGGCTCAGGCGGACGTGAACACGCCCTGGCATGGAAGATTGCTCAAAGTCCCAAAATCGAGAAACTCTATATCGCTCCGGGAAATGCCGGCACAAGTAATGTAGGCGAGAATGTAGCGATTAAAGCAGATGACTTTACAGCAATCAGAGAGTTTGTAGTAAAGAATAATATAGATATGGTAGTGGTAGGTCCCGAAGACCCGTTAGTCAAAGGAATCTATGACTATTTCAAAAAAGATGAAGCGCTGAAAAACATTCCTGTTATCGGGCCTTCAAAAGCGGGTGCGGTACTGGAAGGCAGCAAGGAGTTCGCCAAAGGCTTCATGCAACGCCATAATATCCCGACAGCCGGTTACAAAAGTATCACTGCCGCAAATCTGGAAGAAGGATTAGCCTTTCTGGAAACATTGGAAGCTCCATACGTACTGAAAGCCGACGGTCTTTGCGCCGGAAAAGGCGTACTGATTCTGCCCACCCTGGAAGAAGCCAAGAAAGAATTGAAAGAAATGCTGAGCGGAATGTTCGGTGACGCTTCCGCCACCGTAGTGATTGAAGAATTCCTGAGCGGTATAGAATGTTCCGTATTCGTTCTGACCGATGGAAAGAACTACAAGATTCTGCCCGAAGCAAAAGACTACAAACGCATCGGCGAAGGCGACAAAGGGCTGAACACCGGTGGTATGGGTAGTGTATCTCCTGTTCCGTTTGCCGACAAAGCATGGATGGAAAAAGTGGAAGAACGTATCATCCGCCCCACAGTAGAAGGACTGGCAGCAGAAGGCATCGACTATAAAGGCTTTATCTTCTTCGGTCTGATTAATGTAAAAGGCGAACCGATGGTCATTGAATACAATGTACGCATGGGCGACCCGGAAACGGAAAGTGTCATGCTGCGCATCAAGAGTGACTTGGTGGAACTGCTTGAAGGAGTGGCAACAGGCAATCTGAATGAAAAAGTCCTGGAGATAGACCCCCGTTCGGCAGTATGCGTCATGCTGGTATCCGGCGGATATCCGGAACATTATGACAAGGGATTTGCCATCAGCGGAGTAGAAGAAATTGAAAACAGCATTGTATTCCATGCAGGAACAGCACTGAAAGACGGACAGGTAGTCACTAGCGGCGGACGTGTCATTGCAGTCAGCTCCTACGGTGCCAATAAAGAAGAAGCCTTGGCACAATCATTCGCCAATGCGAAGAAAATCAATTTCGACAAGAAATATTTCCGTTCAGATATTGGATTCGACCTGTAATCAGCGGACTATCACCCCATGGCAGGCTATGACAAATTCCAAATAGATATGGCAAAGGGAAGATTCACCTTCCCTGTTGCCATCCTTATATGCCTGCTTCTCCGGATCATCACGGGCAATGAATGGCAGGATGTAATCAATTTGCTGGTCTGTGCTTTGACTGCCTATCTGCTGATCGAGATAAACACCGCCTTCACGCTGATACGGACACGCAGTACCTTGCATGTCAGCTTTTACGTATTCCTGTCCACGGCCTGCCTGTTTCTGCATTCCTTCCAGTATGCCGTTTTTGCGCCACTCACTTTTCTGATCGCTATTTCCCAATTATTCAGCAGCTACGAATCTCCCTATCCGGCGGGAAGTATATTCCACGCTTTCTTTTTCATCGGACTGGGAAGCCTGTTGTTTCCACAGTTGCTTTACTTTGTACCTCTGTTCTATTTGGGGATGATCAGTTTCAGATCCCTGTCACTCAAAAGTTTCTTTGCCGGACTTACAGGACTCTGTGTGCCCTACTGGCTCTTTTTCGGCTATGCGTTCTATTACGACAAAATGAATCTCTTCTATCACCCTTTACAGGAGCTTATTCATTTTCAACCCATCAGTTATGGGACATTAGGGATGGACAGAATCATATCCTGTGGAATCATCACCTTGATATCACTGGTCAGCAGCGTGCATTATTTCCATGTTTCTTATTTAGACAAGGTACGCACGCGTATATTCCTTTTTTTCCTGATCGCCGTTGAAGCCTGGATTTATTTACTGGGTATCTTACAGCCACAGCATTTCGACATCCTGTTGCAGATGCAGGTCATTGTAGGAGCCATTTTAACAGGACATTTATTTACTTTAACCCACAACCGCTTTACCGGCATCTTTTTCATCATTACATTTGTTCTATTAATAGTTCTAACTATATACAATTTATGGATGCAATTCTTCAATTCCTGATCGACTGGGGATATTGGGGTCTTTTTCTAGGCTCTTTTATAGCCGGAAGTGTTCTCCCCTTCAGTTCGGAGGCCGTATTGGCAGCCTGTGTAGGTCCGTTGGGCTTAGACCCGGTGATCAGTATAACCGCCGCCACCGCCGGCAATGTTGCCGGAGGCATGACCTGCTACTGGATGGGACATCTGGGCAATATGGAATGGATCGAGAAATATTTTCATGTAAAAAAAGAGAAGATGGACCGTGCGGAGCGGTTTGTACACGGACGGGGTGCCTGGATGGCTTTCTTCGCCTTTATCCCT
Organism: Phocaeicola vulgatus ATCC 8482; assembly: GCF_000012825.1. Lineage (GTDB taxonomy): Bacteria > Bacteroidota > Bacteroidia > Bacteroidales > Bacteroidaceae > Phocaeicola > Phocaeicola vulgatus. The sequence continues at coordinate 1,460,444 of NC_009614.1, forward strand.
ATTTTGGGAAGTGCCATATCCATTGTATTGGGCATGATGCGTGCCAATATATGGATTGTCATTCTCGCTATGACCATCGGAAAGATACTCCGCTACGCCTTATTGGTATGGGGAGTATTGGAAGCCTCCGCTTTAATGCATTAAAATTATGAAACTGGAACAAACAGCAGATGGAAGTTATACCCTCTATGTACCCGAACTGGACGAACATTATCATTCGGTGAAAGGGGCACTGACGGAGTCACAACATATTTTTATCGAAATGGGATTAAAGCATTCTACCGTTTCCGAGCCCCACATTCTGGAGATAGGACTAGGAACAGGGCTGAATGCCTTTCTGACACTGCTTTCAGCAGAAGAGACCCGACGGAAAGTACATTATACCGGTATCGAACGCTATCCGTTAGCCGAAGAAACCTTGAAGCAACTGGACTACCCCCGCCTGATCGGCAAACAGCATGAGGAGGATTATTACGCCATTCACCGGGCGCCCTGGAACACAGAAACAGAGGTATCCCCTTGGTTCACATTACATAAAATTGAAGATGATTTTACCCGGCTTTTCAACCCGGAGGAAGGCAGCCGTCCCGCCGTTCCCTTATACGATATCATCTACTTTGATGCCTTCGCTCCCGAAAAACAACCCGAAATGTGGGAGCAATCTCTTTTCGATACTTTATACAAGGTATTGAATGAAGGAGGTATCCTGACAACTTACTGTGCCAAAGGGGTGGTAAGAAGGATGCTGCAAACAGCCGGATTCACAGTAGAACGCCTTCCCGGCCCTCCGGGGGGAAAACGCGAGATACTGCGGGCAACCAAGTCTGATTAAACTTCTAGGACCGAAACTGATGAATGGTCAAGTTTCACCTAAAACAGTAAAACCGTTGTAAAATCCTTCAAATCCGTCATATACGCATAACTGCATATTTATCAGCAAATTACCATGAAACATTCATCGCTGAATCCGTCATAGATTCTTCATATTCTTTCTCCACGCTGAGATGATTGCCGTTATATACATAAAAAATCTCCGGCTTGTCACAAGCCAGAGATTCTGTTTTATAAATCTAAAGTTTTTATTATATAAGATTCTCCTGTCGGAGAAAGTCTTATCTTGGAATTGTTAGTGAGAGTGCCCCGAAAGTCACTCTCACTTTTTAAGACTCTATTATTAGATCCAATTAGTTCAAAGTCTGTACATAGAATGTCAAGTCTTTAGTCATACCAAATACATCTGTGATATGATATGTGATTTCAATAACCTTACCATTACCTACTTCTTTGGCAATATCAAACTTCATCTTGTTGGTATTGGCAGTTTGAGCAGCACCGTCTAAGATATAAGTCACCACATTTGTAGCCTGTTGATCCATCTTGGCAGAAGGATACAAGCCATAGAATGAAGGATCAGCCTTATCTACAACAATACTTTGTCTGTTATTTACCAATGAAGAGTTCAATTCGGCACGTAATGCAGCAGTTACACCTTGTGCGGCAGCACGGTCAAACAGATAGTACGGTTTGTCGAATGCATCAGCCAAAGTGAAATCAGTATTGCTTACTTCGAATGCATACTTCAAAATGGTCTGCAAACCATCTGTTGAATAAACAGCTTTTGCAATGAACGGATTCTCTTTTGTACCCTTAGATGCTACTTTTGCAACCTTAGAGTCAGCAATACGGCTGGCAAACTGTAATATAATATCATCCTTAGCTTCTGTATAAACATTGAAGTGATGATATTTAACATCGGTCAAAGTATATGCATCCATGTTGCCGGCTGTGCCATAGAAACCGATTGTATTCCATTCAGTATATAATGAGCTATTTGAGATACCGGCAAGAGTTGCATAGCTTTCATTAGTCTTACCAATAATTTGGAACGAATTAGTTGGAACCAATACTTCATACCAGTTAGCTTCAACATTTGCTTGTGCATTGTAAGCACCATTCTGGTAGTTATAAACTCCCTTGAATGCATCACGCATATCAGCTGCAACAGCATCATAACGGTCCAACAGTTTTTCACCATATACTTTCAATACATCATTTCCGTCTTTGTCTTTAGACCAAGCAGATGTACGGTTAGCTACAGATTCACGTTTGATCGGACAGTTAGTAGGCATCTGCAATTCGAATGAGAAGTTCATTCTTGCCACTTCGTATTGATCATAACGAGTTGCGATTTCTACACGGAATGCGTTGTCCAAAGGCAATGCAATCTTCGTGTTGTCACCACTATACTGACGACCGTCTGTTGTGTAATAAGGAGCAGTTACATGTCCTCCTAATTCGCTGTCAACCTTGAATGTTACCTTCAATGCGGTAATCTTATCCAAATCACGGATGTTTCCGGTCAGACAAGACTTGCCGGTTGCGTCTACATAATCAAATTCAATGTATTTGTCCAGCAATGCACCATTGTATATAACACGGTCCCAAGTACCTTGGTTGTTGATAGGATCACCACCAGTCAGTTCTACATTGAAATCAAGGTCATTGCTACCATATCTCTTATCGAATACACTTCTGTTGATTTCTTGTGGATCAGTTGAATTACCCATGCTGCGTGCAATCGCATCAATCCACTTCATCTTGCCTGCATCTCCCAATGTGTTGAAGAATTCTGTCAAGTCAAGTGCCTTGCTCCATCCATACCATCTGGTTTGATCGGCAATAACCGTAGCATTGAACGGTGCAACGATATCTTCCAGGAACTTGTCAGGAACAGTCACAGCCTCATCATTAAAGTTGACAGAGAAGTAAGTCTTACCTTTCTGACCGTTTATCAAGATGTAGTTGTAAATGAACGGAATAGTATTGTTCACTACAGCTTCTTTCTTAGCGATGAAACGATAACCGTCTGCAGTAATCTCCACACCATATTTTCTGATGGATTCATCTGTAATCTTGCTCTTGTCTATTTCCAGATAGTAGTCATATACCAATACAGAATCTTCTGCCCATTGATCATAGCCGTCAGAACTAAATCCTAGCATATCGAAGGAAGGAGTATATTCCTTTCCATACAAGAATGAGCTTCCTGAAGGAGCAAATGTCAAACCATTAATGTGAATGTTTTCAGTTGCGTTTACATTGCTGGCTTTGAATGTATATACAAACGGGGATTTTACTACTTCTCCATTATTTTTTGATGTAGCTTTCAGTGCAAACAGGTACTTGTCACCATCATTAGCCTTGAACTGGCCTGCATAGTCAGGACGTCCCTGGCTTCCGGCTGCATCCAAATCCCATTTCTGCACGTCACGAGGCAGTAACCACATACCGTTGGCCGATGTGGCACGGGTAGCTGTAGTAGCTTTGCCGGTCCATGCTTGGGGAGCACCAAAATTCAATCCCCAAGGAGTGGTGTTGTCTGTAGAAACAAACGCCCAGTCATAAGCGTCAGCATCAGCACCTGCAGGATTCACTTGCATCTTGATGTCGCGGTCGGCAGTAGGATACATACCTTTCAACATTTTGCCGTTTACAGCTTTATGTCCTGCCCAATCCACGTCATTATTCAATATACCATAATAGATATCGAAATCTTGAGCATAGTTTTGTCCGTTCAGTTCAGGAATAATGCTTAACAATGCAGCTCCACCCGGAATAAAGATAGTCTTCGGCTCACCGTTTGCTTCTGTTACAGTGAAGTTGTAACCACCGGCAACTTCAACCACTCTCAGACCACCGGCAATGTATTTGGTATCCACGTATGCACCTTTTTCAGCATCCCATACCTGCCAATAACCGGTTTCCTCGTTCACTTTGGCATCATGTCCGGCAGCGGCAGCATCACCCGGTTCGCCCTGGTCACCCTTGTCACCCTTATCTCCTTTTGCAGGATATTCAGATTTCACACCGTCAAATGCCCAGTAACCGTCAATGATGGTCACAACTGTACCATTCTTACCGTCTTCACCCTTGTCACCTTTGATAGTTTCAATGGTACTTGTAGAATTGTCACTCCAGGTTACAGTGATACCGTCACCGTTCTTCACTACGTTGGTAACATACTTACCAGCATCAACTTTTGCCTGTAAAGCTGAAAGAGCCGACTTGATATCGACCAGTTCCTTGTCGATGCGGTCAATGTCCTCATCATAGTCTTTACAAGACACAAATGTTCCTGTTGACGAAACCATCAAGGCTCCGAACAGAACTGCACTTAAAAACTTTTTGTTCATAAATAAAGATTTAAATTTATAAATTTAAAAAACTAAAAATTGGTTATACATATACTGTTATAAAAGGACTTCATTCTCTATTTCCAAGTTCACCAGGTTCCTCTCGCGCGCCGCATACCGTTTCGGAGTCATACCCGTCTGACGGACGAAAGCCAGATAGAAAGGACTCTTCGAACCGAAACCGCTCCGTGACGGAACCTCGCCCAGCGGACAACCGCCGTTGCGAAGCAGCTCCTTAGCGTATTCCACCCGGTAGCGGTTAAGCAACTCCTTCAGATGACAACCGAAGTAGCGGTTCACCGCATTGCTCAGGTAAGTCTGGTTTGTTTCGAGCATCATACTCAGTTTCTTTAACGAAAGAGAGGAATCGAGGAACGCCCGGCGTATCTCCAACTGATACAATATACCTTTATATATAAGGCTGTCTGCCGGACGGACATCCGACAGTGACGAGAACCGCGCCGTCCATTCGCGGCCGGCGGCACGATAGAGCAATGTCTTCTGTCTTACAGAAGTGCTGCTCGTCTTTTTACGTCTCAGAAACAGGTATTCCATCTAAACTCGTTATTCGTTCTTATTGGCCTTTTATGCAGATCTCTTAGTAAGAGATCTACAAACAGACGATAACAGGCTTTAAATCAAAATATTAACTATACAGATACAAGATTAAATCAGAGCCGGTAGAACCAGAAGAAATACTTTTTTTCACAATATTCCATATTTTTTCCGCGAAAAGTGTACTAGTTATCAAAACTTTCCTTATTTTTGCACGTGAAATGTCGATCTCTTACTAAGAGATTTATACTTCTTTCATCTTCCATACATACAATAACCCATTGATTTTCAATCATCCACAATCAGTACCTATTCCTTCTCTTAACATATAGTAAGATAAATACATGAACAAAGATTGAAAGGATTTTTTTACAAATCTTATTCTTCACGAATACAAGAGCCTTATATGGCATCTTAAAAAGATTGACAAACGACAAGACACTTCCCACCAAATATAAAGCGCATATTTATAGAGAACGATAAAGAGTACATAGAATGCCATATAGAATCTTTTACCTGAAACCAAGGCTTCTCATACAGCCACAGAATAGCCGTATGAAAAGCCCTAACCAGACTGAAATTGCTTATCAATTGAGCAATTTGGGGAGTATTTGTACTCGATTAATGAGCAATTTGCGTATATTTGTTGTTGTTAAACAGAAAAGATAACATTCATGAGAACCAGACATCACATATTTTCCCCATTGCATCCCGGCAAAAGTATCCTTTGTTCGTGCTGCATGGTACTGATAGTGTGCCTGTTTACCGCCTGTGACAGTAAACAGTCCACTTCCACAAAACCGACCCTGACTGTCACCCTGGAACCTTTGCGCTATTTCACAGAAACCATTGCAGGCGATAAATTCAAGATAGTCAGCATGGTTCCGAAAGGAAGCAGCCCCGAAACCTACGACCCTACCCCCCAACAACTGGTCAATCTGGATAAAAGCACCGCCTACCTGCGCATTGGCTATATCGGTTTCGAACAAGCCTGGATGGATAAACTGACCACGAATGCCCCTCATCTGAAAGTATTCGATACCTCAAAAGGAATAGACGTCATACACGAAACAGGACACAACCACGGTGACCATCATCACGAAGGGGGTATAGAGCCTCATATATGGAACTCCGCACGCAATGCCTCAGTAATCGCCCGTAATATCTACTCCGCCCTGAGTGAACTGGACAGTGCAAACGAACCTTATTTCAAGCATCGGCTGGACAGTCTGCAACAAATTATCGCACAGACAGATACGGACGTTCGTGACCGGCTACAGAATGCCGATACCACTTTCCTTATCTATCATCCGGCACTCAGTTATTTTGCTAGGGACTACGGATTAAAGCAAATCAGCATAGAAGAAGGAGGAAAGGAACCCTCACCCGCCCATCTGAAAGAACTGATAGAAACCTGCCGCCGGGACAATGCCCGGGTTATTTTTGTCCAACAGGAATTCGATACCCGCAATGCCCGGCTGATAGCAGATGAACTGGGAGTCACCGTTGTTCCCATTAATCCGCTAAGTTATGAATGGCGGGAAGAGATGATCAATGTAGCAAATGCACTTGCCAAATAACAGAGCCTTATGACGAATCCCATTATACAACTTACAGATATTTCCGCTTCTTACGATGAGAAGACAGTACTGAGTCACGTCAATCTCACGGTATATGAACGTGACTTCCTTGGTGTAATCGGCCCCAATGGTGGCGGAAAAACCACACTGATCAAGATTATACTAGGGTTACTGAAGCCCGCTTCGGGCAGTGTCCGTTTCTATAAGAACGAAAAAGAAGTACCCGAAATAGCCATGGGATACTTACCACAATACAACAGTATTGACAAGAAATTCCCCATCTCCGTATATGAGGTGGTATTATCGGGGCTCAACAAACAGAAGTCCCTGTTCCACCGCTACACCCCCGAACAGCACGAACTGGTGAGCCGGATTATTGCCCGCATGGGACTGGAAGGTTTGGAAAGCCGTGCCATCGGCGAACTGAGCGGAGGACAACTGCAACGCGCGCTCTTGGGACGCGCCTTGGTTTCAAACCCTGAGGTTGTCATTCTGGACGAACCCAATACCTACATTGACAAACGGTTTGAGGCCAAACTCTACTCCCTGCTGGAAGAAATCAACAAGGAACGGGCCATCATCCTGGTAAGCCATGACATAGGCACTGTGCTGCAAAATGTAAAAACCATAGCGTGCGTCAACGAAACGCTGGATTATCATCCCGATACGGAAGTACCCACCGAATGGCTGGAAGAGCATTTCGGATGCCCCATCGAACTGTTAGGACATGGAAACTTCCCTCACCGCATCTTGAAATGCCATCATCACGACGAATAAATCCGATTATCGTGACCTAAGCCTTTTCATGCGGCAGGTTAAGCCCTATCCACCTTATCATTAAGCATTTTCTTACGGCAGACTTCTACAGTCGCCGGCAGTGCTCCGTACAGTCCACTGCAACAGACCGTACGGACTACCATAGCAGACTGTACAGTCCACTGTAGCGGTCTATACTGGTTTACCGTATAAAAGACCTTAACCTAACCATCAATCAAGCTTAACCATAGAGTAGAAAAAGATTAGGAATCCAAAGGTTTCCTTCATCTGTACAAACTGAAATTTCAGAACACAGTATACAAACCAGCAATAAAACATAGAAATTCCGTTAAGGACTGAAAGAAACATTTTCTGCCGCATTCCCTAAGGATAACACTAAATAACAGACCATTGCCTCCCTATTCCAACTTTCTTTCGTATCTTTGCGCCCATTGAACGTTAACGAAACAATAATATATTCATGAAACAGTACAAATTAGTCAACAACCTGGTAGGTTGGTTAGCTTTTGTCATCGCAGCTTATACTTACTGCATGACTATAGAACCGACAGCCAGTTTCTGGGATTGTCCGGAGTTCATCACCACCGGCTATAAATTAGAGGTAGGCCACCCGCCCGGTGCACCCTTCTTTATGCTTACCGCCAACTTATTCAGCCAATTTACAAGCGACCCCAGTCAAGTAGCCAGAATGGTCAATACCATGAGCGCTCTGATGAGTGCGGCTTGTATCCTGTTCCTTTTCTGGAGTATAACCCATCTGGTGAAAAAACTGATATGCCCCGATGACAAGGAGATGACCTTGGGCAAACTCATTACCATTATGGGGTCAGGACTGGTGGGAGCCTTGGCTTATACATGGAGCGACACCTTCTGGTTCAGTGCCGTAGAAGGCGAAGTATACGCTTACTCCAGTCTCTTCACCGCAGTCGTATTCTGGTTGATTCTAAAATGGGAATCCGTTGCCAACGAGCCTCACAGCGACCGCTGGCTGGTTCTGATTGCTTACCTGACCGGACTTTCCATCGGTGTGCACTTGCTGAACTTATTGTGTATTCCGGCCATTGTACTGGTGTACTATTATAAAAAGAATCCCGATGCCAACCTCAAAGGCAGTCTGCTGGCACTTACAGGCTCCATGGTGTTGGTTGCAGCAGTGCTGTACGGTATCGTGCCGGGCGTAGTAAAAGTGGGAGGATGGTTCGAACTGCTGTTCGTCAACAGTTTCGGTATGCCTTTCAACAGCGGTCTGATAGTCTACATCATTCTACTCGCCGCATCCATTATCTGGGGTGTTTACGAAAGCTATACGGAAAAGAGCCGCAAACGCATGAATATCTCCTTCATGGTAACTATCGCCATGCTGGGCATCCCTTTCTATGGCTACGGATGGAGCAGCGCCTTGATAGGCATTATCATACTAGGAATCTTGGGCGTTTATCTGTTTGCTGATTTGAACAAGAAATATCAGATTAGCGCACGTACTTTAAACACCTCTTTGCTGTGCATCATGATGATTATGGTAGGATACTCCTCATACGCCTTGATTGTGATCCGCTCTACCGCCAATACTCCGATGGACCAGAACTCTCCGGAAGACATCTTCACTTTAGGAGAATACCTGGGCCGCGAGCAATATGGAACCCGTCCTTTGTTCTACGGACAGACATACGCCTCCAAACCGGCACTGAAAGAAGTGGACGGAGGATGTGTATATGACGTGACGGAAGGCGCTCCCGTGTATCAACGGAAGGAGAAAGCGACTCCCGATGAAAAGGACAGCTACGAAGTAGTGCGTCATAAGACCGATTACAAGTATGCACAAAATATGCTCTTCCCGCGCATGTACAGCGATGCACACGCACAGGCCTACGAAGACTGGCTGGGCGGCATCAAAGGCGTGCAGGTTCCTTACGACCAGTGCGGACAGATGGTGATGGTGAAAGTCCCGACCCAATGGGATAACATCAAGTTCTTCTTTATCTACCAGTTGAACTACATGTACTGGAGATATTTCATGTGGAACTTTGCCGGACGCCAGAATGACATACAGGGACAGGGTGAAATAGAACATGGCAACTGGATTACCGGAATACCGTTTGTGGACAAGTTCCTGGTGGGCGACCAAAGCCTGCTCCCCTCCGACCTGAAAAACAACAAAGGGCACAATGTATTCTATTGCCTGCCGTTGATTCTGGGACTTATCGGTCTGTTCTGGCAGGCTTACAAGACAAAACGTATCACGACTCCGAATGGGGAAGAGATAGAAGAACCGATAGGTATCCAGCAATTCTGGATCGTATTCTTCCTGTTCTTCATGACCGGTCTGGCCATCGTGCTTTATTTGAACCAGACCCCGATGCAGCCCCGCGAACGTGACTATGCATACGCAGGTTCGTTCTATGCATTTGCCATCTGGATAGGCATGGGTGTGGCGGGTATTGCCCAATGGCTGCAAGGCAAACTGGGTGAGAAACCGGCTTCCGTCATTGCAACTGTAGTTTGTCTGTTCGTACCCATCCAAATGGTGAGCCAGACGTGGGACGACCACGACCGCAGCAACCGTTATGTGGCACGCGACTTCGGACAAAACTACCTGAGCACCGTACAGGAAGAAGGTAACCCGATTATCTTTACCAATGGTGACAACGATACTTTCCCCTTGTGGTACAACCAGGAAACGGAAGGTTTCCGTACCGATGTACGTGTATGTAACCTGAGTTACCTGCAAACGGACTGGTACATCGACCAAATGAAGCGTCAGGCATACGACTCCCCGGCAGTGCCTATCGAATGGAGCCGTCTGGAATATGTACAGGGGCATAATGAAGGAGTGGCTGTACGTCCGGAAGTGATGGAAAGCATCAATAACTTCTACAAGCAGAACCCGGAAGAAGCCGCCAAGGAATTCGGAGACAACCCGTATGAATTGAAAAATATTCTGAAATACTGGGTACGCTCACCCAAAGAAGGTTTACAGCTGATACCGACGGACAGCATCGTCATCAAGCTGGACAAGGAGGCAGTGAAACGCTCGGGCATGATGATTCCCGACTCCCTGCATGGTGAAATCCCCGATTACATGAGTATCTCCCTGAAAGGCAAACGTATGCTGTACAAGAGCGAGCTGATGATGCTTGAGATGCTGGCAAATACCAACTGGGAACGTCCGTTGTACATGGCTATTACGGTGGGTAGCGACAATCATCTGAATTTGGGCAACAACTTCATGCAGGAAGGTCTTGCCTACCGCATCACCCCGTTCAACACCACCCGGCTGAACGCACGCATCGACAGCGAGAAAATGTACGATAACCTGATGAACAAGTTCAAGTTCGGAGGAATCAACAACCCGGATATCTATATCGACGAGACTGTGATGCGTATGTGCCAGACCCACCGCCGTATGTTTATACAGCTGGCTACCCAGTTGATAAAAGAAGGCAAGAAAGACAAGGCGTTGAAAGCCCTTGACTACTGTTCGGAAGTAATCCCAAGCACCACCGTGCCCCACGATTACATCATGAGCAGTTCAAAAGAAATGGCCGACGATTATCTGGCGTTAGGTGAAAAAGAAAAAGGAGAAGCCATTCTGAATGATCTGGCAAACAAATCGGTGGAATACATCACCTGGTACCTGAGTCTGGATGACCAACGCCTGCAAGGTTCATACGAGGACTGTCTGCGCAATTTCTATATTCTGGATGAGATCAACAAGAGCCTTGCCCGCGCAAATGCTGCCGGCGGTGTACAAGGTGAAGGTGAACAACAGAAAAAATCAGATATGGCAAGCCACTATGCCAAGAAGTTTGAAGACCTCTATGAGGTGTTCAACAAACGTGTAGGCGGCGGAGCAGGCAGAAAGTAAATAAAAGGTGTGGATTCTGCGGTGAATCCACACCTTTATATTTGTATAACCAACAAAAGCACACACATTCATGTTTATAGAACAACCCCCGCTGATACTCCGCTGGCTTTATCCACGCGCCTTCTGGCGAATGGACAAGAATGAAAAAGCGGTCTATCTGACTTTCGATGACGGGCCGATTCCCGAAATCACACCGTGGGTACTCGATTTATTAGACAAGTACAATATCAAGGCTACCTTCTTTTTGGTGGGCGACAATGTGCGCAAGCATCCCAAGGAATTCCAGATGATTGTAGAACGGGGACATCGTTTGGGAAATCATACTTTTAACCATATCCGGGGATTCGAATACCGAAGCAAGAACTATCTGGCCAATACGGACAAAGCAAACGAGCTGATCCATACCAACCTGTTCCGTCCGCCACATGGCCACATGCGCTGGATGCAGTACATGGTGCTGCGGCATAAATACCAGATCGTAATGTGGGACTTGGTTACCCGTGACTATAGCAACAAGCTGAATGGAAGACAGGTACTGAGGAAGGTAAAACATTATGTGAGGAATGGCTCCATCATTACTTTCCATGACTCCATCAAGGCAGAGAAAAACATGAAATACGCCTTGCCCCGGGCCATAGAATGGCTGTTGGAACAAGGCTATGAATTCAAGGTATTTGACTGATAAAGCCAAATACCTTGTTTTTTTCGTGGCGTATACGCATACCCTCTTGTATATGTATCATTTTATGGCAACTGCCAATGGATTACGTATCTTCCGGGCATATTCTTCCAAATATTTATTCCAATCGGTATCGGCTTCGAAACCATATTTGCTCCAGCCTGATCCCCAATAATAAATATACTCGGCTCCCGGTTCATAATCATTAACCGCCAACACATGGCCCAAAGCATCCCCACGTTCCTTCCGTTCCTTTTCGGAGAACACTTGGGCAAACGCTCCTTTGACGGTAGCCGGGAATACGGCTCCTATGTAAATCACTCCATTGTTATTGGCAGCATTCTCCGTAGAGTCTGCATAAGCTATATAGCCTGCGTCTGCATCAAAACTATATCCCATAGGATTCTGTTTGTGCAATACAATGCCGGTCACCACCGGAGTGATTTCCTGCAAATTGTCAAAAGAAACCACAGTCTTGTTCAACTGCGACCCCTTGTCCAAAGAAATGATACGCGTTTCTATCACACTTGAATCCCCTTTTACAACCAACGGATTATAGACCAACTTAGCTGTGAATCGGAGCGGACCGTTATCCAAGATTTCACAATCCTTGTAACAATAGGGATAAACAATGGTACTATCAGGGAATAAAGCAGCTGTTCCTCCACCCAGAGTCGGGCCCACTGCATAGCAGTCCATTCCGTTTCCATGATCTACATGATAAGAAATACCCCGGTTCAAGTCACCGTCATAACGATCCTCCACTACCGGTTCGGACACACTTTTAGTCCAGATATCATAACCAAAGGCACGCTCGCCCTTCTCCTGCAAAGCAGGACCGTATGCACGATAAGCGGCACGGTCATTCTCCCATGCCACATCATCCAGACGTTCGGGATATTGACGCCCGCAAGCAACCACATCCACCGGCTGCGGAGTTCCTTCTGCAATTGTATAAACAGCCGAGGCATCCCCTTTCACCGAAGCAGGAAAGATAAGCATATCATCGTATGTTATCTGATAAGGTACTTCAAGCCCGTTCTCGTCCAATACGATAACCTGTGCCGTATCGGGTAATTGTAGTTTGCCTGTTATTTCAGCCATAGAGATTTCCACCATTTCCCCATTTCTGTCAATGGGAAGCGGATTGGTTATAGTGACAGTCACCGGCTCCTTTTGCGAACAGGAAAACATAGCTAACGCCGTTGCGACTGCTAAAAAGATTTTTTTCATACTATTTATTGTTTGTCGAACTGAAAGACAAAAATACAAAGAATCTGCAAGTATCAACAAAGACACAAGCAGATTCTTTCTATTTATATCTACTAATTATTTAGGCTGCTTACCAATGTAGGCCAGAATACCGCCATCTACATAGAGAATATGGCCATTGACGGCATTAGATGCTTCGGATGCAAGGAATACGGCAGGACCGGTCAATTCCTGCGGATCCAACCAACGGCCGGCCGGAGTCTTGGCACAGATGAATGTATCAAACGGATGACGGCTTCCATCGGGCTGGATTTCACGTAACGGAGCTGTTTGCGGAGTAGCGATATAGCCCGGACCGATACCATTACACTGAATGTTGTATTCTCCGTATTCAGAACAGATGTTACGGGTCAACATCTTCAAACCACCTTTAGCGGCAGCGTATGCAGAAACGGTTTCACGACCCAACTCAGACATCATAGAGCAGATATTGATGATTTTTCCGTGTCCTTTTTCCATCATCGCAGGCAAAACCGCTTTAGAAACAATGAACGGAGCATTCAAATCAATATCAATAACACGGCGGAAATCGGCAGCTTCCATCTCGTGCATCGGAACGCGACGGATAATACCGGCATTGTTTACAAGAATATCGATGGTACCTACTTTTTTGGCAATAGTGGCAACCATAGCCTGTACGGCAGGTTCGTCAGTAACATCGCATACATATCCGTGTGCCTTGATTCCTTTTTCAGCGTAAGAAGCCAGACCTTTATCCACCAATTCCTGATTGATGTCGTTGAAACAGATGGTTGCGCCCTGTTCTGCAAAAGCAGATGCAATAGCAAAACCGATACCATAAGAAGCGCCTGTTACAAGAGCTACTTTACCTTCCAAAGAAAAATTCAAATACTGATTCATGATACTTATATTATTAAATTAATGAAGTTATATGATTTATTTCAAGTCTGTAATCAATGAGAAGTCCTGATCACCGTAATCCAGATTCTCTCCACCCATACCCCAGATAAAGGTATAGTTGTGTGTTGCCGCCGCACTATGGATAGACCATTCGGGAGACAAGACTGCCTGATCGCCTTTCATCCATATATGACGGGTTTCATCCACTTCTCCCATAAAATGGCAAACAGCGTGTTCATCGGGCACTTCGAAATAGAAGTAGGCTTCCATACGGCGGCTGTGCACGTGCGCCGGCATGGTGTTCCACACACTTCCCGGTTTCAGTTCGGTCATTCCCATCTGCAACTGGCAGGTAGGCAATACCTGACTGACCAGCATCTTGTTGATGCAACGATGGTTGGACCCTTCCAATGAACCCATTTCAGCAACGATGGCATCTGCCTTGGTCACTTTTTTATCGGGATAGTTACGATGAGCGGTAACAGAGTTAAAATAGAATTTGGCAGGGTTCTTGACATCTTTACTTTCAAAAGTCACTTCCCGGTCTCCCGAACCCAGATAAAGCGCTTCTTTATAATCCAGTTCGAACACGGCATCTCCGGCTTTGACCACACCGGGACCGCCCACATTGAAGATCCCCATTTCACGGCGGGTAAGGAAATAAGGCGCTTTCAACGGATCGATAGCCTCCAGCTTCAATACCTCCCCTACGGGTCTGGCTCCTCCTACAATCATGCGGTCATACATGGAATAAACCATGTTCACCTCATTGTCCGAAAATACTTTTTCCATTAAGAAATCCCGTCGTATCCTTTGGGTGTCATAGCCTTTGGCATCTTCGGGATGCGCGGCATAACGGATTTCATAATTTGTCTTCATAAGCAGCTATTTTATGTTTTTATAGTATTCCGAATTATTTCGACTTGGGCAAAGTTACGAAACAATCTTGTTCCGATGCTGCAAAAATCGTTCAGAATAGGTATAAATTTTGTCCTATTATATGCAAAATCTGCTACTTAATACGTTTCAGAACATTCAAAAACTCAAATTCAACGAGATAAAATATCACAAAACTTATCTTGAAATGCACGCGCCCGGCTTAATTTCAGTACATTCTGATTGATGATAACAAAGGCCAGTTGATGTCCGTCAGCAGCTTTTACATAGCCTGCCAGCGAGCTGACTCCGGTTACAGAACCTGTTTTTGCATGCACATTTCCACGGGCCTTGGTCTGCTTCATCCGGTTTTGTAAAGTACCGTCCACTCCGGCTATGGGCAGGGACTCATAGAAAGGAAGAAAAATTTCCCGATGATAGTAGGCATATTTCAAATACTCCAATAGTAAACGTGGAGAGATATAATTATAAACGGAAACACCGCTGCCGTCCGCTATCTTATAGTTCTCCGGGTTAAACCCTAAAGCTGTTTTCATAAAGGCGTGAATGGCATCGGTTCCATCTTCTCCCGTCACCCGTTTATGCAGGGAACGCTTGGCAGCCAAATGATAAAACATCGATTCGGCGCACAAGTTATCACTTTTCTTCAAAGCTCTTTCCAACACTTCCTTGAGTGGTCTTCGGACGGTATAAAGCGTAACTATACTGTCGGCCGTTACAGGACAATCGGCATACGTGCAAGTTCGCGCTTCAATTCCTTTGCTGCGCAAACGGCTGACAAAGGTATGGAAAAAGAAATCTTTGGAAGTATATACATTCAATTTCTCAGTATAGGGATAAGAAACATTTCCGGAAACGGTAATGATATTGCCATTGCTGAGCCAGTTGCGGGTGATTTTCAGCTTCCCGGCTTGCGGATTACGGCTCACCCCATGATTATGAACCTGATAATAATCGGAAACCGGCGTACAAACGACTTTAGGCAACGAGTCCTTCTGAGCAGGAGAGACCGATACATCCACGCAGCCCCTATTCAGCATGAGAGGGGAAAGATAGGGCTGGAAGGAGTAAGGAGTATCGTCCCAACACCAGCCGGAACCCCAATAAACCGAGTCCGTCATGGAAACATCCGCCGCAAGGGTGTCTGTCACATAACGGATGCCTTGACTTGCCAACGCATCTACCAGACGGTCCAGATCCTCGTCCATAAATTCCGGATCAAAACCGCCTATCAGATACAGACTGCCTTTCAACGTGTCATTTTCTATTTTTCCACGATAACGAAGACCGGTATCCATGGTATAATCCGCTCCCAGTTGCGCCAAGGCGGTAACCGAAGTGATTATCTTCTCAACAGAAGCAGGACGGTATAGTTTCTCGTCCTGATAACGGTAAACGGATTTCCCGGTGGTCAGATCGAATACGGCAATACCCACTTCGGATGTTTTCAGAACTTCCTCATGCAGTAAAGCGTCCAGCCGCTGAGATAGCGGCTGGGCGTTTATGAAGTGAATAGATAAAATCAGTAAAAAGAAAAATAAAACTCGTTTCATTATAGTTCCCTGAATATCTCACCCACAGTAGGATGAGGAAATACATATCGTTTCCAATCCTCTATGGTCTTACCATCCTCAATAGCCATACCTGCCAATACAATCAGCTCGGAAGCAGGATTACCCAACATATGCGCTCCCAATACAGTACCGTCTTCGGCTGTCAAAACTTTGCAGACACCGTTCACTCCCTCGTTCTCGGCTACAAAACGCCCGGAGTAAGCCATCGGCAACTTAACGGCTCGATAAGGAATACCTGCGGCCTGCAAAGCTTCCTCGCTCATACCTACCCCGGCAATCTCAGGATTTGTATAGACCACACCCGGTATGGCACGATAGCTCATCACATCTTCCTTACCTGTAATATGATGGACAGCCACTTCCGCTTCACGCACGGCGGTATGTGCCAACAAAGAGACTCCGTTCAAATCACCGCATACATAGACACCGGGAACGGAAGATTGCAAATGTTCATCTACTTTGATGCATCTGCGCTCCGTCCATTCCAAATTCAGATTTTCCAGTCCGAAACCTTTTGTCACCGGACGACGGCCTACACTCATCAATAACTTATCAGCTGTAACAGTTCCTGTTCCATCTGCATTTTCGTATGACACAGTAATACCGGTCTCCCCTTTGGATACCCCTACTACTTTCGTACTGAGCAGGAACTTGATTCCTTTTTTGGCATATTCAGCCCGGAGCATGGCCGACAGCTCTTTATCCATGCCACCCAGGATTTCATCCAACATTTCGACCACAGTCACCTGCACTCCCAAACTGGTGAAGAAAGAAGCAAATTCCATACCGATCACTCCACCGCCGACAATAGTCAATGAAGCAGGTACTTCTTTATTATCCAGTGCATCACGGTGCGTCCAGTAATCCACGTTTTCCACTCCCGGAATAGGAGGAATAAATGTTTCACTGCCGGTACACAGCAGCAAATTCTCACATTCGTAGGTTTCCCCACCGCATTGGATGGTATTCTTATCTACAATCGTGGCTTCTCCCGTCACTATATGTACCTGATGCGCAGTCAGTTTTGCCTTGATTCCCAATACCAGCTTACGAACCACCTTTGATTTACGCGCCACAATCTTTCCTAAATCAAAAGAAGCTTCAGGCACATTCACGGCATACTTTGAAGCATGTTTCGCATAATCATATACTTTAGCCGAATAAAGCAAGGTCTTGGTAGGAATACATCCCTCATTCAGGCAGACACCGCCCAGACTTCTTTTTTCGAACAATACAACACTCAGTCCTGCCTTTCCGGCAGCTTCGGCAGCAGTATACCCTGCGGGACCTCCACCGATGATTGCAATTTGATATTTCATGGTATTTATTTTGGGTTAATTAGTTTTTATCTGTTCAAAACCTTCAACAGACAGATTTGGATCTATTTCTCTCAATGCTTCTACAAATTCCAAAGGCTTATCAGGGTTAATCATTACAAAACCTTGGGCGTGCTCTATTTTCACCTTTTGCATTCCTATTGCATTCGGATTATAAGACACTTTACGGATTCCGTCTACACATATTCTGTTCCCCCATCCCGGTTTAATTTCCAGAACACCATTGTCTTTTACAATATAAATGGTTTTCGATTGCGAATAAAACATTAATACAGAAATAATAATTCCCCCAAGCGCCGAAAAAGCCCAACTTTGCTCCAAATACACATTCAGAAAAATAATCAGAACAACCAGACTGACTATAATAATCCACCACCTACGAGCTCTTTTTGTTTTAAATACTTGCTCCATAATTTATTCCTCCTCTATCCTATGCTCCAGCCGCTTCACCAACGCATTGATAAATTCTTCCGGCTTTACAGGAACCAATGACAATAAATTTTTCTTCTCATAATGTATCAATACATATTTCGAAGGCATAATTCCACCGAATCCGGAACTTCGTTTCAGCTCCACATCCGTAATGTCAGTCAAGGGAATGGTCTTCCCTTTATAAAAACGACCATAATACACCACCAGCTTTCCATCCGCAGTCAGCGTATAAGTAGAATGGATAATACGTTCAATGGTAATGATCAGCCCCAATGCCACCACCAATCCTATCATTGCCTTCATACACCAGAAAGCAAATACCATGACGGCTGTCAGCAGTATCAGAAACAGATAAGTGCCTCCTGCTATCTTCACATGAAAAATTCGATTCATCATCTTATTGTAATTTGCCCGAAAGATAATAAATTTATCGTTTATCGACCTCATTACGGCGCAGAATGAGAGAATTTATCCTTTTTTTGTCCTCTTTACTGTACGTTTCATCTTCAAAGCATACAAATTTAATTCGATAGAAGATTCCGTTTCTGTTATATCACCCTCATCAGTCAGCAGTTCATTCAGCAGTTCTCCACTACGTTGTACCAGACTCTTCCTCTTTTCCTCATCATACTCGGTAGCCATGATATTTACATTCCGTACTAATGTCCTTAACTTAAAGAATGATTCGATAATGGCAAAAGTAGTTGCGGTAGCTCTCGGACTTCTTAAAATTGTAGCCAGCATATAAAGCCCTTTTTCGGTAAATGCTTTAGGTTCTACGGGAGAATGTTTCAAACTACTGAACCGGTCGAAATTTTCGACCAGTTGCTGTTTTTCAGATACTTGCAACGAAAACATATAACCATTTGGGAATTTGTCCCGATTGTTTTTTACTGCTTCATTAATTCGTTTGGTTTCTACGCCATAAAGCTTAGCTACATCCCGGTCTATCAGTACTTTCTCACCCCTCAACTCAATTATAAGTTCTTTTACCTCACTTTCGTGAATGATTTCTTTATTGTTTTCCATCCTATTCTATTTAAAAATGCAGAAAGTTACACTTTTAATTTCATACTTGCATTATCTATTTCGTTTATTCTTCACGAAAAAAATAGTAAAAACAAGAGTAAAAGGTACAATGAATAAAGGTTTTTCGTAGCTTTGCACCCATAAAGCATATTATCATGGTTAAAAAATTCGATTTCCTTGTTATCGGCTCAGGACTTGCCGGAATGAGCTTCGCACTGAAAGTAGCTCACAAAGGTAAAGTCGCCCTGATTTGTAAAGCAGGACTGGAAGAAGCCAATACCTATTTTGCTCAGGGAGGTATAGCATCTGTTACCAACTTGAAAGTAGACAATTTCGAGAAACACATTGAAGACACGATGATTGCCGGCGATTGGATCAGTGACCGCGCGGCTGTAGAAAAAGTAGTGCGAGAAGCACCTGCACAAATCCAGGAACTGATAAAATGGGGAGTGGATTTTGATAAAAAAGAGGATGGAGAATTCGACCTCCACAAAGAAGGAGGCCATTCCGAGTTCCGTATCCTGCACCACAAAGACAATACAGGAGCTGAAATACAAACCAGCCTGATAGAAGCGGTAAAAGCTCATCCCAATATTACCATATTTACAGATCACTATGCGGTAGAAATCATTACCCAGCATCATTTGGGAATTATCGTCACCCGCCATACACCAGGCATCAAATGTTTCGGTGCTTACGTATTGAATGAGAAAACAGGAGAAGTGGATACGTTCCTGTCCAAAGTAACTGTAATGGCAACAGGCGGATGCGAAGCGGTATACCGCAATACAACCAATCCACTGGTAGCTACGGGAGACGGCATTGCTATGGTATACCGTGCCAAAGGAGCAGTAAAGGACATGGAATTTATACAATTCCATCCCACCGCCCTCTTTCATCCGGGAGACCGTCCCAGTTTCCTCATCACCGAAGCCATGCGCGGTTACGGTGCTGTCTTAAAGAATCAAAGTGGCGAAGAATTCATGCAAAAATATGATCCACGCCTGTCATTGGCCCCACGTGATATCGTAGCACGTGCCATTGATAACGAAATGAAGCAGCGCGGTGAAGATCATGTATATCTGGATGTGACGCATAAAGATCCGGAAGAAACAAAAAAACATTTCCCCAATATTTATAAAAAATGCCTCAGCCTAGGCATTGATATTACTAAGGACTATATTCCTGTGGCTCCGGCTGCTCATTATCTGTGCGGAGGTATCAAAGTCGATCTGGACGGACAGAGCAGCATCAACCGTTTGTATGCCATCGGCGAATGTTCATGTACCGGTCTGCACGGAGGTAACCGTCTGGCTTCCAATTCGCTGATAGAAGCAGTGGTTTATGCGGACGCGGCAGCCAAACATGCACTAAATGTACTCGACCGGTATGACTTCAATGAGGATATCCCCGAATGGAACGATGAAGGAACCATGAACAATGAAGAACGGGTACTGATAACCCAAAGCATGAAAGAGGTGAACCAGATTATGGAAGCTTATGTAGGTATTGTGCGCAGTAATACGCGATTAATCCGTGCTTGGAACCGATTGGATATTTTATATGAAGAAACCGAGCGTCTTTTCAAACGCTGTAAGGCTTCACGCGAACTTTGCGAACTGCGTAACATGATTAACATCGGGTATTTGATCACCCGTCAGGCAATGGAACGGAAAGAGAGTCGCGGACTGCATTATACGATTGACTATCCACATGCCGCGGCAGAGAAGAAATAAGAAACTGATTTCAGAATCCACCAAGAGGGTGTGCCAAAAGGTCTAAATAATAAACATGGCTTTTGGCACGCCCTTTTTTTCGACCCAGTAGAAATCTAGCGGGGAGTAATAAAGAATTTTCTTTCAAGCGCATAACTTACCTTGAACATCTTCTTTCTATTAAAAACTTTATTTCCTTTGTTCCTTCAGGAAGAATAGACTATCTTTGTTGTATTGGCATCCGGATACGAACTAAAGACAACAGAAGCAATGATGGAAAATATAAAAGAAATCCCCTATGGCATTGCCAACTTCGTGGAAGTGGCAGAGCAGAACATGTACTATGTAGATAAAACCATGTATCTGCCTTTGCTGGAAAAACAGCCCCGGAACCTGTTCTTTATCCGTCCCCGCCGCTTCGGCAAGAGTATCTTTTTGAGTATGCTGCGTGCGTATTATGACATAGCACAAAAAGAAAAGTTCCAGAAACGCTTCGGCAATCTATGGATAGGCAGCCGCCCCACCCCCCTGCAAGGAAAATTTCAGGTGGTGTATCTTGATTTCTCGCGCGCCAGTGGCGGAAGCGGTTCACTGGAAGAAAATTTCAATAACTATTGCGGCATGGTGATGGACCTGTTCGGCAAAGTGTATGAGCCTTATTATTTTCCCGGATTTGCACAAAAGATGGAAGAACAGCCCGACTTTGTCAGCAAGTTGAACTACCTGAACCTGCATGCGGCTGAATCCGGAATGAAACTTTACCTCATCATCGACGAATACGATAACTTTACCAACATCGTTCTGAACGAGCAGGGAAAAGACATTTATCATGCCCTGACCCATGCCAGCGGATTCTACCGTGAAATATTCAAGAAATTCAAAGGCATGTTCGAGCGCATCTTCATGACCGGCGTCAGCCCCGTCACCTTGGACGACCTGACCAGCGGATTCAACATCGGCTGGAATATCAGTACCGACTACCAGTTCAACATGATGCTGGGATTCAGCGAAACGGACGTGCGCACCATGTTCCAATATTATAAGGATGCCGGACAGCTCCCGATCGACGCGGACATCGAAGCAATGATCCGGGAGATGAAACCGTGGTATAATAATTACTGTTTCGCAGAAGAAAGCCTGGAACGCGACCCGAAAATGTTCAATTGCGACATGGTACTTTACTACCTGCGCAATTACATCACGCTGGGCAAATCTCCTAAAGAGATGATAGATCCCAACACCCGTACGGACTACAACAAAATGAAGAAACTAATCCAGCTGGACAAGCTGGACGGCAACCGCAAGGGCGTATTACGTAAAATCACCGAAGAAGGGCAAATTATCACCAACCTGATCACCACCTTCCCGGCCAAGGAAATCGCCAAACCCGAAATCTTCCCCAGCCTGCTCTTCTATTATGGCATGTTGACCATCACTGCCACACGCGGCAGCCGCTTGGTATTGAGTATCCCCAACTATAATGTGCGCAAACAGTATTACGAATTCATGCTGGAGGAGTACCAGGACAAACGCCATATCAACCTGAACAATTTGATGGACCTGTTCGATGAAATGGCTTACGAAGGCCATTGGCGCGAAACACTGGAATTCATTGCCCATGCCTACAAGGAAAATTCATCTGTACGCAGTGCCATGGAAGGCGAGCGAAATATACAGGGTTTCTTCACCGCCTACCTCAGCGTAAACGCTTATTACCTGATGGCTCCGGAAATGGAACTGAGCCACGGTTACTGCGACCTCTTCCTCATGCCGGACCTGATGCGCTACGAGGTGAAGCATAGCTATATTCTTGAACTGAAATATCTGTCGGTGAAGGACACGGAAGAGAAAGCCCGGACGCAATGGCAGGAAGCGGTGAAACAGATTAACGAATATGCTGCCGCACCCCGGGTACGGCAGTTGGTGCAGAACACGAAGCTGCACTGTATTATCATACAGTTCCGGGGATGGGAGCTGGAGCGGATGGAAGAAGTGTAGGCCTGTTCAAAACAACATGACAGTACGGATGAAAATTCATACAGGAAGTCAATTCACATTCAGAATCACTCTTTTATAAGACTTTAGATTAGGCGTTCCATTATCTGTAAGTTCAAGTATCAAATGTAACTGTTTGCCCGGATTATCCGGTACAATTATCTCCGCCCTCTTCTCATCGGCGTGCTTTATAGCCACCTTTGTTTGCACACTGCCTGCTTCCCGATATTGCCACCATTGGTAAGACAATGAATTTTTATCAGGGTCAAATGAAGGAGAGGCATCCTGTATTATTTTTTCTCCCGGCCGGACTGTGCGTACACTTTCTCCCAATATCCGGGCAACAGGTTGATGATTTGCCTTTGAATATTCATCAGCCACGCACCAGTCGGCACGAGCCGCCCAGTCATTTTGTATAGCAGGCAACCAACGCTGGAAAGTATAATGTGAATCCGGCACACCGTTTTTCAAATCATTCCCATCTTGCATGTGATTGCCATTTTTATACTCCGGGCGTCCTCCCCATCCTCCTAATGTATAGTCTGTATGCTGTTCAAGTCCATTACGTATAAGAGGCATAAAAGAAGGAGTATCCCCCTCACTGGTATATTCCTGAGGATAGGCGGCACACAGTGGTCCGTGCCCGTTCTTAATATGGTCAGCCAACCAAGGTTTATCCATGATCTGTTGCAACTCTTTTGAATTTTTACTAAGTCTGTTCTTAAAATAATAATCCACACTCATGTAATCCCATACATATCTCCATCCTCCATCATGATCCGGTGCGCCCGATTCATAAATAATGATTTCAGGAAGATTCTGTTCTATCCATTTTCCACCGCCGTCCTGATACCAAATACAATATAATCTGGCTTTTGATACCGCTTTTGCCCATTCTGCAGCAGAATATTTCTGCTTGATCTGCCATAAGGCATTGGCCTGGGTGTTGGCTCCACCCCATGCTAAAATATGAACAGGCCTCGGATCAGAATCAAGCAATGTCCTTATGATGAGCTGTGCCCCCTCGCTATCAGACAGTAAAGGAGGCAATTTATGCAAGTCCTCTCTGTTCTCATTACCAACCGCCAAGACACTTAGCAGATATTCAGCATCGGGATAATCGGGATTATGTTTCCTCAAATTAGGCAGACATTCCGCATATTTGGCAATTTGTGATTCGATCCATTTATCTTTACTATGTCCGTCTTTCTGTACCCCATTGACTTGAACAATGCCTGCGACATCATAATCAGAAGAATACATAAGAAAACGAATCATAGAACTTTGATCGTCAATCTCACCATCCGTAGTGACAATAACCCGGGGCTTCTCCTGCTGTCGGGCAACAGCAGATAACATTGACACAAACAAAAAAACAATACAGCATAAAACAGGGGTCATTTTCATATTACAAACTGTTAAATTAGTAGGCCAACACATTCCAAAGATCTCTGATACGTTGTTCGGGGTCCCATTTGCCATTGAATGTCCACTTGGCGGTAACGCCATAAAACTCCGGAGCATTCTCCGCCTCCTTTAAATTATCGTTTAACCAGCCACTATGCCCTCCTTCACGGGTACAACCATAATAATAGGTACGTAGCCCCCACGGACAGGGATCAAGCACTTTATCCGAATAAGCATAATGAATATTCCCGTCAAGCACATTCTTCGACATTTTACATTTGATGAGATAAAACTGGGAATCATGATGATAGCGTCCTAAAAGTGTCGGTGTCTTAGCATCAAATGAAGAATTGGTAATAACCAGTTTCTTGTTCTTGTCACCTCGTCCGTCATGCCAAATCATGGCACGGCTATCACCATAAAAATGGCAGCGTGTGGCATAGCACCATCCGCGAGGACAAAGAAAATCCACACCCGGACAACGAAGATAGAGATCGGCATGATAATACATACCATTGCTTCCGGGTGCCCACAAGGAAAGGGCATCGTTTCCATCGGCCCATACATTACTGTTGATGATAATGGTACGAGTGGCACGTCCAAAAATCGCCATCTGATGGATGGTCGTATTTTCAACGGCAGTTCCGTAATTGTTGTAAACAGTCAGTCCGCTAATAACACAATCATCCGCACCTTCCTGCAACACAATGACACCATTGCCTACCGGACGTCCATGATATTCCGTGATGGCACGTGTCTGGGCTGTTTCAGCCAAGACAATCCGCGTACTGTCACGGTTTTCCCCCACCAAAACAATATTAGGCCTGTCAATAATCACTTTTTGATGATACGTTCCGTTCAACAATAAGATTTTAAAAGGTACTGTCGGAATTTCCGGAGCCTTTTCAATAGCTGCCTGAATACTCTCTCCCGGCTTTACCACCACATCAAAAGCCGTACGCTCTGCCATGGGACGACGATACATTTCAATAAGCCCGTTTTCATTCGCTCCTTTGGTTGCCAGACTGATTGCCACTTTATGCTTCGGATCATATTTGTCCGCCCATGCATTGTATATGGCAAAAAGCTCAGCCGGTCTGCTATTGTACCAACTATATCCGTTACGACGTTCTGTTCCTATTTCTTCCAAATGGCGACGTGGCAGCCCATCACGGTCACATACATACGGTTCACAATATTTCAAATCATAATAACGCGCCCAAATAGGCTTGGCTTGAGGATCTTCCACAAGACGAGTATCCCGCTCACCATTTGCCAGCACGATACGCTCGCATTTCAAACCGGTAAGTTTATACCTGTCAAACCATTTCATGGCTCCGTGAACCGCCCGCTTCACACGTGCGTCGGGTGCAGGTAATTCCATGAGCAGACGCACAATTCCGGCACTCTCCGCCGAACAATAAGACGGCAACTCATATGCACGTGCCGGTGCAGGCTTCAATGTTTCCCTATCATTCTGCTGACACCACACTGAAGGTTCTCCATCCTTTATAATTTGTGTAGCCAGTATACACTCTATTCCTTTATTAAAGGCTTTTCCCAAACGTACACACAAAGCCTTGTCTATCAAATCATCCTCATAAGGCGCTTTGTGATTCATCATATCACGCATCATATTCAATGTATTGACAATGGCATCGTCATTAAAAGTAATATGTACCTGATAACCACGCGGACCGGGCCAGAATTGCGGCCATCCTCCGTTTTCGTATTGACCACTCAGCAAATATTCCACTCCCTGAAGGAAAGCATCCCGATAACGTATATCCTTAGTCTGCCTATAAAGACGGGCTAAAAAAATCATCTGGGCAGTTGTGGCATTATTATCTATCGTAGAATCATCACGACGTGATTTATCCTTTATCACTTTAGCCAGCTCTTTATCATTCATGCGGCGGGCCATATCTATATTCTTCGGCCAACCGCCCGTACAGCGTTGAAAAGCCAATACATTTTCAGCAATCCGCCGAGCTTCATCTGTCAGAAAGAAAGAATCCTGCTCCATACGTGCTATTTGTTTCCATTCCTTAGGATACGACTCATTATCCTTTTTATGAGCTCTTTGCTGCGCAAAGGAGCCGGTTACCATGGCAAAAGCCATAAAGCCAATAAACACTTTTTTGAATGTATTTTTCATTATTCCTATATGTTTTGATAAAAACCAGCAAACAAAATTATGCGTTTTCCAATCTGAATACAGAGAATATTTGGTCTTTTTCAGGCAGATTTTGCACAGACATCATCAAACCTATACAATTTTTGATACTCTGCCCCTTTACCTATACATAAAAAAGCCTATCTATCACAGATCGGCTTTTCTATCAAATATCTGTCTTTCAAAATCCAAAGATTCTCAGAAGACATTCACATTATAATAACTATAAAACTTATCAAACCCCATTCTGCTATCTAACAGAACCATTACGCCATTTAGCCGCACCAATGTTCAACTGATAAATTTTTGACTCCATAACTTTACCTGTCTGATTGTAATACAAGTTTACACCATGCTCTCCAGCCGTACCATCAAGTGCATCTGCACGATGCATATATTGATCGTTATCAGCAGTAGCCTTATGTGGTGGATTTGGACTTACCATCAGTTCTAATGGAGAAATATCATCTACAAGAACTTCCAATGTTCCATTTAAAGTAGCAGAACCATTGTTGACCAAGGTGCCAAAATTATTTTTAGTCGCAGTCCATGGATTATTGCTAAAAATTTGTCCGTTGGATAAAAAAGTATTTGTAGAATAATTATTGTCAAAATTCAATGTCACATGTCCGGCTGTACCGTCTGCCATAGTCATTGTCTTACGGATATCAGCTCCTGCCATAGTCATCTTTCGGACATCACCGTCCTGCTTGGTCAAAACAATCAGGTTATTTTTCACCGTATAAGTACTTCCATCTGGAATATTACGCATATTGAAAATATTTCCTGCTGCACGAGTGTTCCAGTTAACCAAAGTATTGTTTTCAAACGTTATATTCCATGCCCCTCCCTTCCATGCACTCTGCTTGGTTTCACTGAAAAATGAAGGGAACGGACAATCATAGAAAGTGTTTCCACGAACCACAAAGTCCTTATATAAATTAGAATTCGCATTATTCCCGGAACCGGCAATCCATGGATAACCTCCGGCACCATTACTATAATAGCCACAGTCAAAGAACTGGTTATCCTCTATCAAGACATGATCCCAAATTTTGTAATTAGGCCCCTGCTCACGAATGAACCCACGTACCAGACGCTTGAAAGTACAATTTTTCACCACAAAACTTTCCAAATGTACAGCCATACCATTAGAAAACATATTAATGAAATAATTACCTGTAGCCGAACCCAAACCGGCAACATTATCACCATAAGTAAGAGCCATTGGACAATCGAAATCAATATCATAAAATTCGAGCATCTTCATATAAATTTCTCCTCCTTCTCCAGCTTGTGGCTGGCGCCCGAACATCAAATTCATAGAATTAACATTAGTACCTGTCATATGCATACCACCTAACAATACTTTAGCACGTTTACCTGCTGCTACATCCTCAGGACGAGTACGAAGAACAAAACCTTTGCAGGTAGTTAAATTATCAAACATACAATAAGTCTTTCCACCTTCCAAATAATAAGTCTGTCCTTCGGCTAAATTTACATCGGAAATGAAGTCTGTTAAAAGGAAATCAATACGCATTGCATTGTATTTCAGAGCAGCCTCGTGCTGTATCAAAGCATTTTGATAAGCTTCATCTGAATCAAACCGGTCACGACTTGGAGCACTTAAGTCATGAGTTACTAAAATAGGCTCTCCCGGTTCTCCGTCTGAGCGGGCAGAACAAGTATTGTAATATGCGTCCCATTTTACCTTCACATTCTCGTTGCGAACATTAATCACATAAACAGAGTTTTTCTGAAGTCCGTCAATATCTACATATCCCTTTTCAAAATCCTCATCGGTTAATTTATATTTTCTCCATTTTTCATTCACTGTTGATTCAGGATTATTAGGAGACGGATCTACTTCCAACCACTGATAAACAAAATTATCGTTAGCATCAAGCTGAAATTTTTCACGATAAATAGCCTTATCATCGTCTGATACCCCTTCTGTTACAGTTTTGAAAGCACGATTCAACATCACACGCATAGTAGTCTGTGTAGTCTTAGAAGCATCTACATAGACACAGAATGGAGTTGCATATCGATCAGAAGTGGTAATGCCCATCCATTCTGCCCACTGTCTGCCATCACCATGTCCATACCATTTGGATGCATGTGAAAAATCAGTCACATTATCATCTTTTGTTGATAACACGCGAATAGCAAAACGATAATCAGTGGAATACTGTTGATCTTTAATAACTAAATCAAGGACCTCCGGTCCTACAATGGTATCTAGTAACAAAAGACCGTTTTCGGCAGATGTACCCCAAGCATCTGCACCACCCGAAACATTTGGCTGTAGTGCCTGACGAATCTGGTAGCCCGCACAGTTATTCACTCCATACCAATAAAGATGAATATCATTGCCATTCGGTCCCTCTGCTTTACAATTATAAGCATAGTCATCCCCTTTTCCTCTATTATTATCACAAATGAACATAGTCATCCATTCTCTATCTATATTTGCCATTCCTTTCTCATCATCATCAGAACACGAAATACATGAGAAACCTGAAAATAACATTAATGCATATAAAAATATTTTTTTCATCATTCTGTCCTTTTATAAATTATTTATAGCCATAATAGTTCTTGTATACACCTGCTGAGCGTTGGATAGCCGCATTAGGATAAGGTAAAATATAACGTACAGGAGGTAAATCATTCACCTCAGGAACAGAATTACCATCCAGTGGTGATTCTGTTCCATCTTTGACCAACACAATCATTCCTTGTTCTGTATGACGAATATATCCATAGAATGAATATTTACATTGGTTAGTAGGCTCCGAATCATTGCTCCACTGATAAAATTCCGCCATCTTCCAAGTTGCTCCATCAACAGCTACCAAAGCTGTCGCTGGTTGATTAGCTGATTTGTAAGGATTATAAATATAGAGCATATCCAATATCTTATTGGGATAAGGATAGCCATAAACTTGATTTACATCCACACGCCATTCAACCGTTTGTGGAAGAACATGGTAATACATAGATTCGGGAAGATCATCCAAATAAGCACTACCATCATGTTCAGCTATATCATCTTCGAAGCCAGTAGAAGAACCGGCATTAGACATTCCTACAGAAAGATAGCGCAAAAAACTATAAACAATTTCCTGTCCATAAAGATTATTACGGACAAGATCTCTCCAGCGCATATTCTCACCCGCAAACTCCCATTTACGTTCATCAAGCACGGCTTTCAAAAAAGTTTCTTTAGAAGAAGCCACCTGAGCAATATAGGCAGAAACAACACTTTGGTCATCGAATGCCCGTGCATGGACTTGACGAAGTGACTCCTGAGCAGTGGCAGTAGGTCCTTCCAACTCATTAACAGCTTCGGCATTCATCAACAAAACATCCGTATAACGCATATAAGGGAAGTTAATACCTGTATTACTGGCACTCAAATTGGTAAACTGTCCCGCATTCGCCCATAATTTAGACCATTTATTATTATGGACAGTATAATCCGCACGAATCATACAAGAATCCTGAGTAGCATTATTAGCACTGTTACCATAATACCAAAGTCCATTAATAAAATCTCGACGCTTATCATTCTCATCGAATGAATAACGGTAAAAAGCACTCAAACGTATATCACCTTTAGATTCTCCCCATACATTCTTACCCAATGTCTTTCCTTCATTAACGGTTGATGTAGGTCCTTGAGAATACCCTGTATTACCTGTAGACTCCTTAGCAAAAGGAATCTCAAAAATAGGATCACCTTTAGCAATAATTTCAAAATTGCTTTCCTTGGTAAAAATATCTTGATAAGAAGTGCCTACAGAGTGTGTCCCCGAAGCAATAACCAGGCTAGTATATTCTTTTACGATTTGATAATACTTCTGATAATCTTCCGGACGTTTCATCACACCATAACTATTTGCATTATTTTTATCCGGATGAAGTGAATAACCTCCGGCAGTCAATGCAATACGTGCAATTAATGCCCAAGCAAACTCCTTAGACGCACGTTCTACTGTTGTTGTTGTAGTAGAAGACATCTTAGGAGCAATATCCTGCAAATCTTCAATAAGTTTATTTTGGATTTCTTCGCGATTCATTACAGGAATCACATAATTATCACCTAATTGTGAGGCTGGCAGGAAAGTGAAAGGAACATCCCCGAACATCACTACCAGATCATGATAAACCATAGCACGAAGACACTTGGCTTCGCCCAACATCTGCATAACAGCGGTATTCTCTTCATTATAAAGCGGACCAGTTTCTACACCCCGGATAAAACGGTTAGCATCTTCAATAGCTTTATAAGAAGCTCTCCAATATTTATCAATTTCGCCACCTTGATCGTCACAATCAAAACGTGCATAGCTATTATGGGTTGCTACATTACCTGTATACATCTGCATATCAACATCACTGTTCAAATTAAAAGTTTTCTGATAGGCACTGCCATAAAGATCACCTACCAAGATAGAAGCATAAACACCGTTCAACGCACGGCTAATTTCTGTTTCTTGGCTGAACACAAAGTCCTCATTGTAACTTGATGGAGAATCCACGTCAAGGAAATCATTGCATGATATTAGAGTCAAAGTTGCTAATCCTATTATTAAAGTATTTTTAAATTTCATGTGCTTTCAAATTTAGAATGTAATATTAGTACCTAGTACAAAACTGCGACTACGTGGGTAACGGTTATAGTCCATACCACAAGTTAATCCTGTCTGAATATCCACTTCAGGATCATAACCCGAATACCCAGTAATAATAAACAAATTAGAGGCTGACACATAAAAACGAGCTTTCGAAATCCCCCATTTAGAAGTCAGATTTCCAGGTAACGTATAGCCAACAGTCAAATCCTGACAACGCAGAAACGATCCATCCTCGATAAAATAGGAATGAGTTATTTTTTTTGTCACATCCGTCGGATTCCAAAGTGTCCTACCTTCGTTTAATTCACGGTACATATCCAACGAACCATCAATATAGTAACATTTGTACAAGCATTCGCCATCACCATCACGGGTATAACGCCAACCTTTGTCGGCAAATGTGGAAAGCACATTGTAGAACTTATTCTTATTGCTTTCGGATGAGGAAAGCTGGTAAGCTGTCGCATTATTCACATCAAAATCAAGCATAAAGTTGAAGTTCATGGCAAAATCAAAACCCTTCCATTGTCCGCTCAATCCAAAACCTCCCTGCACTTTTGGATTGGTATTACCTATAACAGTACGGTCATCTTCTGTGATATATCCGTCACCATTCAAATCCTTGAACTTGACTTTGCCCGGCAGAGTAGCTATGCCTGAATTAGAATCTCCTGAAATCTGATTGATTATTGTTTTTGGATGTTCCACACCGTCTGCATCCATAATAGGTGCATCTTTCGAAGTTCCGTTTTCAGCGGCCGTTGATCCCCAAGGTACTGCTTGCAAGTTATTAGTGGGATCAAAATAGAATTCATCCATTGAATATAAACCATCATATACAAAACCATAAATAAGTCCTACTTGGTCACCCACCTTCAAACAATAATCATTGTAACTTGATTTCCAACGGTTATTCTGATCCCAAATCACATTGTCTGTACCATTTAATTTATCAACTTTCATTTTATTCATACCTAAAGAAAGATTTGCGGAAAGCACATAATCCCTGCCACTGAGAATATCTCCTGATATAGTTAATTCAACCCCTTTATTAGTTACTTGTCCAATATTTTGCATCTGACTTACATAACCAGTTGCTGAAGGAATGTCCGATTTATAAAGTAAATCTTTCGTCGTATTCCAATAAATCTCCGGAGTAACAGTGAGACGACCATTAAAAAGCGTGATATCAGCAGCAAGATTACGAGTTAATGTAGTTTCCCATTTAATATTTTTATTGGCAAAAGTAGTACCCCCTTGATTACCATACCATTGCTCTCCAAACTGAGTTGCTTCTCCAAATCCAGGTCCGCCGGTAGAATTAACAGTATATAAATAACGCCACATATCATCACTGATACGATTATTTCCTGCCAACCCTATAGCTGCACGAAGTTTTAACTGATCAATCCATTTTATATCTTCCATAAACTTTTCTTCTGAAAGCACCCAAGCACCTGATACTGAAGGGAAATATCCCCATTGATTACCTGGAGCAAATTTAGTGGAACCATCAGCACGCATAGTTACAGAGAGTAAGTATTTGTGGTTATAGTTATAACTTGCCTGCCCAAAGAAAGAAGCAGTGCGATCTGGAGTCGAAAGTGATGAAGTTGACTCCTGCGGTGTACCGAATCCCATATTATCCCAAGCCTGTCCAGCCTCAAATGCACGTGGGAAATAACGATTCTTTTGGAAGTTCTTCTTATTTTGGCTATGATAAATTTCTTGCCCCAATAACATGGAAAAATTATGCTTATCTTTAATAGAAAAGCCATAAGATGCCGTGTTAGTCCAAATATATTTAAAAGACTGATCTTTCTGAATACTTGCTACAGGCAACGAATTATTTTTTGTACCTTCACCTGTCAAGGCACCCCAAAAACGATATTGATCTTTCCAGTTTAAACTAAGAGTGGCTTCTGTACGAAGCACCAATCCTTTAACAGGCTTCCATTCCAATGAAATAGCATTAGTATAGTTATAAGCATACTTATTCTGTTGATTAATGGCAATATCACTTTTCGGATTAGTATAAGTAAACAATGCTTCTTCATCAGGGTCAGCATAAGAAGGATCTATATATCCGAATTCACGTAATCCGTTAGTGGGTCTATAACGGAGTACATCAATAATACCGCCTGTACCAATATTATCACCTCCAGCTCCTTGATCACGGCGAAACGTAAATTTAGGATTGATATGCAATGTCAAATTTTTAGTTATATCAATAGCTGTCTTGATATTCAAATTGGTACGGCGCACACCCGACCCCATAATAATACCTTTATCTTCGCTTTGAGTAAGAGAAGCAGTGAAGCGCATCTTATCTGTACCTCCACCAATAGTTACATTAGTAGAATAATTGATAGGATTCTCTCCCATTACCTCATCCTGCCAGTCATGAGTAGGCAAAGAATAATACATATCCAAATCTTGCGGATTGCCAAAATTAGCACGGAAAAATTTGGCATTGCTAGAACGGCTACCATTACACGCCGACCATTCATATTGATAACGTGCAAACTCTGCTGAATTCATTAAATCTAATTTTTTAGACAAATGACTAGTAGACAAATGGGCATTGAAACTTACCTGTATTTTTCCAGCTTTGGCCGATTTAGTAGTAACAACCACTACACCATTACCGCCCTTAGCTCCATAGATTGCCGTGATAGAAGCATCTTTCAATACATCAATAGAAGCAATGTCTGTAGGAGGAATATCATTGATGTTATCCACCTGAAAACCATCGACAATGTAAAGAGGATCATTGCTCTGGGTCACAGACGTACCTCCACGAACACGAATGTTAATATCTGCCCCTGGAGCACCATCGACCGTAGTTACTTGCACACCAGCTATTTTTCCCTGCAAAGCCACAGCGGCTGAAGTAACTGGTACAGCAGCAATCTTCACACCAGACACGGAACCTACTGAGCCAGTCAGATCTTTACGAGCCCTGCTACTGTAACCCAGCACTACTACCTCTTCAAGCGCTTGTGAATCATCTTGCAGCGTAATTGTCAGTTCTTTTCCGGTAACCGCATCCACTTCTTGCGTTTCGTAACCTACAAAAGAAATAACAATTCTTTTTCCTTTAGACACGGCCAAAGTAAACTTTCCGTCAAAATCAGTTATGGTTCCGTTGGAAGGATTTCCCTTCTCCACAACGGAAGCTCCAATAACGGCTTCACCTGCCGAATCAAGTACAGTACCTTTTACGGTAATGCTCTGAGCAAACATCATCACCGGTATCAGTAACAGCACTGAAAACAGAAGAAGTCTGCTTTTCACTCCTCTTAATTCATTTGTAAATTTCATAATAAAATATTAAGTTAAACAAAAATTTAAAGTCCATTTTTTCCGTGAATGTGAAATAATATAAATCACTATTGTTATTTATATTCTATTCTAAAAGGAAACAATTATAATTTTTATGAGAATAATAGATACTTATTAAAATAGCACACGCATTCTTATAATTTCCGTGTACGCACACAAAACGAGTGAAAAATATTAGATATACAAATTCCCATGCTAAATAAAGCACATCATCAAATACATTAACAGTAATGTTTTCCATTATAATTTAATGTTAGTATTAGAAAATTGGTTTATTTTTATACTATATACGCCACAAATAAAAATAATATTGTTGACTGAACCTAATTTTTGTATTGAAAAAAATTAGTTCAACCAATAATTACAACATAATGAACAAAAAAGACACATTCATCAATGAAAACACGGAATTACATAAAAAAGCAGTGCTATGGACTTGTCCTCCATAACACTGCCACCTCTATTTATCATAACTGACAAACTCCTACAGCTACAAACCTCACTCCTCCTATTTTATCTCATCCCACTTCGGTGGATTCACCTGCATCAAATGACGGACAAAGAAATCATACCGCTTATGTTCGCCAAAATCTTCCCCCATTGTATGATGCGCTCCGGGAATCACGACCAATTCAAAATCTTTATTCGCCTTTATCAATGCATTGACCACCTGCATGGTAGAGGCAGGATCTACATTATCATCCAGTTCTCCCACC
The DNA here is from genome assembly GCF_000012825.1 of Phocaeicola vulgatus ATCC 8482. Lineage (GTDB taxonomy): Bacteria > Bacteroidota > Bacteroidia > Bacteroidales > Bacteroidaceae > Phocaeicola > Phocaeicola vulgatus. The sequence continues at coordinate 1,495,495 of NC_009614.1, forward strand.
ACTAACATCAAAGGACGACTCAACAGATGTGCATTTTCCACATTAGACCCTTCCTTATATTGATCTCCTACCGGATAGCCCAACCAAAGTTCATTCCACCAAATCTTATCCATACGGTTATCATGACAACCACAAGCCGAATAAGCCGCTTTATAGAAATCAGGATAAAGCAAAACTGCATTTGTAGATTCCTGACCACCGGCAGAACAACCGTAAATACCTACCCTGTCCACATCCATATAAGGATATTTCCGTGCAGCCGCCTTAATCCAGGCAATATGGTCCGGCAGACCGGCATCTTTCAAATTCTTATAACATACATTCTCAAAAGCACGCGAACGGAAAGAAGTTCCCATTCCATCGACCATTACGACGATAAAACCAAGTTCGGCCAAGGAAGTCATATTCCAGTCATAAGGACGGAAAGTCTTCGGAACATACTGGTCTCCGGGACCCTGATAAATGTATTCGATAACCGGATATTTCTTGTTCGGGTCAAAGTTGGTGGGGCGGGCAATCAATCCCCACATATCCGTCTTGCCGTCCCGCCCTTTGGCAACAAACACCTCCGGAGCTTTCCAGCCTTCGGCCTCCAAAAGAGTTATATCGGCTGTTTCCAACGGCATCGCCACTTTGCCATCCCTGGCACTACGTAACACAGCGACGGGAACCTTGTCCACCATAGAATAAACATCTACCAAATACTTCATATCTCCCGAAAACCAGGCACGGTGCATCCCTTCTTCGGGAGTAAGACAGGTAAGACCTTTGCCATCAAAACCGATGCGGTAATAACGGATGAGATAGGGGTCTTCACCGGCTTCCATACCATTTGCCGAGAAATAGATCTGACGGTTATCCTCATCTACCCGAAGCACTTCGCGTACATACCATTCTCCTTTAGTAATTTGATAATCGGGCTGTGCGGTAATACGGTTGTACATATAAAGATGATTCCAATTGTCACGCTCACTCATCCATATCATCTGCTTGCCGTCTTTTAAGTCATGACGGAAATGACGGGTATAATTCACATATGTATCGCTGGTTTCTTCTACCAACGGGCGCACTTTTCCCGTTTCGGCAGAAAATTCAAGTACTCTGTACACCTGATGTCCGCGCTGGTTATATTCAAAAGTCACGGCACGGCTGTCGGGATTCCATTCGGGACCATATACTTCATATTGCCGGTCGAACAATTCGGTAGAAGGAATAATGCTTCGTCCGCTTTCCACTTCATAGATGCAGGGCACTTTAAAAGGAAGTTCGTCTCCCGGCTTCGCATACTCCTGTTTGTGAAGCTTGGGCTGAAGCTGATCAGCCGGAGAAGATTCCACATAATAAACATAACGCTTTTCCACCGGACGGATCTTGCAGGAAGCCACCTTCTTACTGTCCGGTGACCAGCGGATGTAGGCTGAATAATAATTACCCAGTGTCCCGTCCAAGCTCAGTTGCTTTTCTTTTCCGGTAGCCACCTCCTTTACATAGATATTCTGATTTTTAATAAATGCGATCCATTTACCATCAGGAGACGGAACCGGTGATGCCGTCTTCTCATCATCCACCTCCATCCAATGCTTTTGCTTGGGAGGGAGAGGAACCGCACCTTCATTGACCAGTTGATTTTTCCGGGACGCATACATCCAACGTTGATTATTAAACACAAAGCGCAGCGTATCCAATCCCTTACTGACCGACAAACGCCCCAATGCAAGAGCTTCCGGCTTGACCTCTTTTCCGGATGCAGCACCCAACGCCTTTGCCAGACGATGAGAATCAAACAATTCTTTTCTAGCTTTCTTATCCGCATCTACAGATACATACAGGCAGCCGTCCGGAGTATTCCGCACATACCAGAATTGATGAGTACCCTCTATCCATTGCGGATTGACATTGGAATAGAAAACTTTATCCGCACTGAACTTCTCTTTCAATGCATAAGCACGCCGATAATCATCGACCGTACCTTGAGCGACAGCCATGCCCCCACTAAGGAACATGGCTACCAGCCAACCTAACTTACCAACCTTCATTTTGAATTATTCTATTTTACTTCCCATTCAAACAAACCCGATGAATTATCGGCCGGCTGAACAATCTCCAGTTTTACCGCTTTTGTCTTTACCGGGTCAAAATTGACTGTATTCCCCGTACCTTTTTCCACTCCATACTTATCCGCTCCACTCACCGGTTGCCACTGGCCTTGTGCATCTTTATAGTACATCTTCCAACTTTGCGGTATGCGGCATCCTCCCCAAGGAGCATCATCATACCAATATACGGTAGCACTGGAAACAGTCGCTTCGGATGGGAACTCGTAGGATATCCATTCAGTAGTTCCCTGTTTGGGCCACCAATGGTAATAGGGTACGGAACGGTCATTCTCATCTTTCGGCACCAGACGGTCATTAATGGCGGAGATGGATTTCACCTTATGCGAAGCATCCACTTTGCTTTCCGATGCCAGCGTAGCAGGCATAGTCGGACGGGAAGCACTTAATTCCTGCGGCAACCACACTGCCATAGCACCTGCACCGCGGTGTGCCCAAGCATAGTAAGGGATCAACGTCAGCTTCACATCAGTAGCCGTCAGACGACCTCTGTCGTCATAGCCCAGAATCTGCGCATCCGTCTTCAACTGGTTAATGCCATAGAGTAAATCCGGTTTTTCAACCACCTCGAATTGAGGAGTGCGGTTCATAAACACGCTCAGCACATCAAAATCATTATCCGGCCATTCCGCACAATAAACGATCGGGCCACGCTCCACGGCTATACGTCCACGATCTGCCTCCACTTTATTATTGGCTTTCACTGTACGAGGTTCCATATCGAAATGGACAGCTACTTTATCCCCTTTCTTCCAACGGCGGTCTATGCAGAAATAACCGTCCTTCAGTTCACTCTGTACCGGTTCTCCATTTACTTTCACTGTATAGCTCAAACGCTTTCCATCCGAATAAGTGTACAGGTCACAGGGAACTACCTGATTACGCACCCATCCCGGAATACGGATTTTCATTGTAAACTGTCCGGCATTGTTCTTGTTGACACCGATAGTGACATCACCGTTCCAAGGATAATGAGTAGCCTGCTCCAAAGAAACAGCCTTGCCCTCTACCTTCAAGTTCGAAGTATTGGACATGAACAGATTAACATACACGTCCTTACCTTTCACCGCATACACATATCCCGGCAAAGAAGGAATGAAACGACAGATATTGGACGGACAACAGGCACAGCCGAACCAAGGCTGGCGCTGGTGCTGCCCGATGCTTTCCAACGGATTAGGATAGAAGAACCCGCCACCATCCAGGGACACGCCCGAAATAAGACCATTATATAAAGTACGTTCCAGCACATCATAATATTTTGCCTCACCATGAAGCAGGAACAAGCGGTAGTTGACATACACATTACCGATAGCCGCGCAAGTCTCACAATAAGCTGACATATTGGGCAGTTCATAGTTCTTGCCAAAAGCCTCCCCATTGCTGGTGGCGCCGATGCCACCGGTAATATAATATTTCTTGCCCACAATGTTGTCCCAAATACGGTCTATGGCATGGATATAAGCCGTATCCCCTGTCAGTGCGGCCACATCTGCCATGCCTGCATACATATAGGCTGCACGGACAGCATGTCCCACGGCCTCATCCTGCTCCACTACTGGCTTGTGCGCCTGACTGTATTCATCCGTACGAGTAGTATATCCGCGCTGGTCCAAAAAGAATTTGGCTTGATCCAAATATTTCTGTTGCCCCGTTACCAAATATAGTTTAGCAAGGGCCATTTCGGCAATCTGATGTCCCGGCACACGGATTTGCTGTCCTTCGCCCGTACCTATCTCCCGGCATACACAGTCGGCATAACGGATGGCGATATCAAGGAAGTTACGTTTTCCGGTAGCCTGATAGTGCGCAATAGCACCTTCCACCATGTGTCCCAAGTTATAGAATTCATGACTCAGTTCCTCCACCTTCTCCCACCGTTTGCTTCCTGCCCACTCATGCGGATGTTTGGGATTCATGGTACGCGAAGTATAAAGATAACCATCCGGTTCCTGTGCCGCAGCGACAATAACCAGCACACTATCAATATACTTAGCCAGTTTCTTATCCGGATAGGTCTGTAACAGATAACTGGCACCTTCTATCGTTTTGTACACATCGGTATCATCAAAAGCCAGTCCGCCTACTTTAATGGTATCACTGGGATGGGCGGCATTGACAAAGTTAGTATAACGTCCTGTTTCCTCGCATTTGCTGAACGCCAAGGGAATCGTTACTTCACGGCTGGCATTCAGTCGCTGTCCCCAAAATGAATCGGTTACTTTCACCGAAGTGAAAGGTACGGGGTCGATGGGATAGCCGTGCGACTGATTTTTTACTTGCGCTGTTCCACTTGCTACGGTAGCAGTCAACAGAGCAGTGACTAAAAATTTTTTCATGGTTCTATCATTTAATTGTTTATCATAGTTTTTGCAAAAATACATATTCCGGTCATAGGAAAAGGGTGAATCACTCTTTCAACGGCAAATATTCATCCCATAATTTCAATGAGTGCAGATAACCGGTAAAGGGCCAGTCTCCTTCGGCATTGCGTCCCAATGTGATGAATTGTGACGGTTTCACCAGCAACTGGATATCTTTCTCACTGACTAATTTTCCATTGACATAAACCTGTTCCATCCGCCCATCAAAGCAGATATAGATGTGCTGCCACTTTCCTGCCAATTCCTTCATGTCCTTATATCCTGCATCTTCATACCAGCCATAGTGATTGATTACTCCACAACGAGGCTCCGTGCCGTTGACCAACATGATTTTCTCCAATTCATCATGCGAGGTAGTAAAATCGGCCACACATTCATTTTCACTAATGGAATCATTCAGTACCCACGCCTCCAAGGTATAAGGAGCATTATCCTGCAAAGTGGCAGGAAGCATAAAACTGGAAGTATAGACCTGAGTACCCTCAAAATGAAATGCCTTTTTCCCTTTCACTTCTTTCACAACGAGAGGTAATTTCCGGGCTTCAAAATAACCTTTTACTCCTCGGTTTTCCAGATAAGGAACCGTATCGTTCACTGCAAAATCATCAGCAGAAAGACTGACCACCAACCCATGTTTCTGCTGATCGGCTACAGGCAGACGCACGATATCCGTTTCCGCATCGTATGCCTTTTCCGCTGCTTCCTGCTTCCAATTGTAGTAACGGAAATTGGTAATGACCAAAGGTTCGGTGGAACTATGCAGCGCAATCGCTCCTGATGAAAGACACGACTCCGCTTCATAACTCTGCCATTTACCTGACTTGTAAACCAACCCACTAACCGTATGCTCTTTGGACGAAGAGAGTAACGGATGGCGATACTCCAACGTAGTTCCCGGTTCCAGTACCAACGCATCACGCCCACCGATGCGCTGTGTGCGTGCCGAACCTTCCTTCAATGTAAAAGCCCCTCCCAGCATCCCTTCATTGTTCTGCCATTCACGACCATTCCAATCGGCAGCGGTAAGTCCCAGCCATTGTTGCGGAGCCGATGCTTCCACCCCATCAAAGATTTTCAAGTTCCAGACCGCCCCGCCAAATCCGTTCTTCTGTCCTCCGGTAAAGCTCAGACGGACATAACGAGCCTTCACTTTGCCAAAATCGACCATCGGGCTGCCTGCCAGACGATTATTCCGTTTATCAGCGAAAACAGACCAATGCTTGCCGTCGACAGAAGTTTCAATTAAATATTGATAAAATTGTGTGCCATACTCAAATTGAGTCCAGATAGTTTGTATTTGCCGGGCAACGCCCAAATCCACTTCTATCCACTCCTGTCCCATTCCACGAGGACGCCATAAAGTTCCGTTATTATCATCTACAGCATATTCGGGACGGAAACCGGCATCATAAAAAGAAGAAGCCCTCACCTTAGCACCCAATGCCAGATTTTTTGATTTCACGACAGAAGATGCCAATGCACCTATGCCGTCATGAGTGGGAATAAGGGGTTTAATACTTCCATCTTCGGCAAACTCCATACGGTCCACACAAAGCTGACGATGAAATCCGCGGTTGGAATGCGGATTATCATGACGGTGATAGACCATATAATATTCATTGCCTTCTTTCAAAATGCTATGATGTCCCGGCCCATGGATTGTTCCATCGGCATTGGTTTCAAGAATACATCCCTGATAGGTGTACGGCCCCATAGGCTTGTCCGAAGTGGCATACTGCACCCGATAGGTGTGGTCGTGACAGGAACCCGAAGAATACATAAAATAATAGATACCGTTCCGTTTCATCACAAAGGGCGCTTCAAAAAAATCCGTGGCTTCCGTATTCGGAATCAGACGCGTTTCAGTAAAACTCTTCATATCGGAAGCCAGTTTTCCGGCCCCGCAACCGAAACCTTTATAAATCCCCCAAGTCCCCCAATACAAATATACAGAACCATCATCATCCACAAAGGTCTGTCCGTCCAATGTAATGGCATTCGTCACAAAACGGTCGGGTACAAGAACAGCCTCACTTTCGCCCAATATATTTTTCCAAGGACCGCGCGGTGTTTCACTGACTCCGCAATGAATCATACAGGGCTGACAATAAAAATAATAATAATTCCCATCCGTATGTTTCATCACATCAGGAGCCCATATCCAATGACTGTCCGGCCAGTTCATAGGCATCAGCGTCCAGTTTACAAAATCCTTGCTGGTCCACACCTGTGCAGGACCGAAACCGGCTCCACTGCCATCCGTAGTGGCATACATATAATACGTATCGCCAAACTTCTTCACCGTGGGATCGGCAAAATATCCGGGAATAATGGGATTCCCCGTACCCGAAGCATTAAAAGGCTTCTGAGCAAAGCCTGTAGCAGCTCCCAACAATAAGGAAGCAACAACCAATCGTATCTTATTCATCTCTATATAGCAAAATTCTATTTGTCCCTGCGACGCTTATTCATGCACCACATTATGAATGGGAATTTCTATCTCATAAAAATATTCCTGCAACAACCGATACATATCCGGATCATACGTCTTCAGTTTCGTGCGGCGGTTCACCCAGTTATGAACTCCGTTTGCAGGTTCGGCATAGCGGTTACAGTTAAAGAAAGACTGTACGCACTCGGCAAAGTATTCCTCTTTATTGCTCACTGCATACGTCTTTTCCCACAGCCCTTTCCGGATTGCATTCTGACGAAGTGCCTCCAAACGCTCATTAAAGTCTGGCTCCACTCCCACTATACCTACCGTATGAATAAGGTGAGCGAACTCATGAATCAGGATATTCTCACCTACATATTTATCCTGCGGCAATGCCAGCAGATTCTCTTCTCCGCAACTGGATGAAAATTCATCTTCCGGTGCTCCGCCAAAACCACGGGCACGCCAGTTCCAATATTTAATGCTGTCCTCACAATTGCAGATATGGGCAAACTCCGGCAAATCGCAAGTTTCCTCATCTTTACCGATTATCATGACGTGGCAGCCTTTCTTCACCATGTGTGCCTTCACATCCGGACGTTTTGCCAACATCAAACTGATGATATCACAAGCTTTCAATAAGGCCTCATCGCTCACCTTTCCAGAAGAGGTGACATACAGACCTTCTGTCTCTATGTATTTCTGATAGAAAGAAGGAATATTTTTCCCTTCAGGAATACCGGTAACCTGTCCGTGAACAGGGCAAAGCTCCAACTTCATGGCGAATCCGCCTCCCGATGCCAGATGCAAAGTCAACCGGCTGTCCTTATCAATCCGGATGGTTTCCTTGCGATAGTCCTCGGCCTGCTTATTGGCATTCACACCGTCTTTAAACAAAACAGCCGTATAAGACATTCCTTCGGGAAGGAAAGAGAAATCGAGCTGCACATCACGTTCATCCCAATTGGTCATACCGCCGATATACCAGTTCACATCCTTCTTACGCACCGTTACAATATATTTTCCCAACTCGCCCGAAGCAATAAAAGTAGAATCCACCTCCACAGGCAGAGAAGCTATGAAATCCACACATTCCTGCTCATTCAGATAGTTGGTAGGCGCATCACACAACATGGTAAAAGGAGAATCGTGTACAATATAGGCAGCCAGCTGATGACACCGGGTTCCCATGCTGGCCGGTGTGTAATACATGGCGCGCCAATCTGCCTTCGTGGCATTGCGCATAGCTCCCGGCGTATAATCCACCGGTCCCGCCATCATACGGATATAGGGGAAAGTAACATCATAAAGAGGCATATTATTCTTGATATCCGTCCATTTCACCTCTTCCATGCCGAACACGCTTTCAAAATTGATAATATGAGGGTAGGTACGGTTGATACCTGTCGGTTTGTAAATGCCGTGCAGATCAAGGGTTAATTTATACCGGGCCGTCATCTCAGCGATGCGATACACCATTTCGACGGCAGTCTGATCATCACGATCCAGGAAATCCACCTTAAAACCTTTGATTCCCATATCCGCATATTTCTTACAAGCTGCTTCCAACTGGCTGTCGAGTACATTAAACACCGTCCAAAGCACTATTTCCACCCCTTTGGATTTGCCGTATGCTATCAGTTCCGGCAAATCAAGTTCGGGAATAACGGTCAGCATATCCCCGCTCTTCGGATCATACCATCCTTCATCCAACACAATAAACTCCAATCCGTTCCGGCTGGCGAAATCGATATAATATTTATACGTATCCATGTTGATACCGGCTTTAAACGGCACTCCTTTCAGATTCCAGTCATTCCACCAATCCCATGCCACTTTGCCTGTCTTTATCCATGAGGTATCACCGATACGGTTGGGAGAAGCCAGAGCATAGACTAGGTTGTTGACCGGCATATCCGTATCCTTCTCCGTAATGGCCAACACACGCCACGGATAGGAACGGGAGCCACGGCTACGGGATATAAAATCGGTAGTTTCAGTTACATATTCCTGCTTCCGCCAAGGATAAAAGTCTGTTTTAGCCGGATAAGGAGCAAAGACACCTTTCAATCCATACTTTCCCTGCTGTGACTGCACAAACATGCCCGGATAAGCTTCCAAATCTGACTCCAACAGGGTCAGTTTTACGCTGCCGCAATCCACGGTAACCGGAAGAAAAGCCAGTTTAGGCTGTGCTTTTGACAGAGGAGTGATGTCATATACATTCTGATAAGCCATCGCCATCGGTTTTTTATCATTGGTGGTATAAGGAAGATAAGCCGTATAATCTTCCTTAAAATTAAACTCGGCCTGTTCCTCCTTTATAATGATATCCGAAGATTGTGTGGTATAGAATCGATAGGCGACTCCCTCATTGTATGCACGGAAGATGATTCCGAACCCGCCTTTCAGCTTCAAGTCGAGTTCGTTGCCTGTTGCAACGAACTCCTTGAAACGGTAAAAAGGTGATTCTATGTTATCCTTTATCTTTCTCCTTCTTTCCCCTGTGATACGGGGAGTTTTACCTACTATAGTTCCGTTTTCCAGAACCAAACCTATATTAGAGTGTGAGAGAATTGTATCATTTCCATGCATCACTTGGTAGGCCAGTTCGTTTCCGGCGCTGATTTCCACTTTCAATGTTCCATCGGGTGAAGAGAGTACATATTTCTTTTCCTTGGCTGCAAATGAAGCATTTCCACTCAATAAAAGCAAAGATAAAATTGCAAGACAGAGTTTCTTGTTGTTTTTCATAATCTATCGGTTATATACGTTGTTCACTTGCAAAGTAAAATAAAAAAATTACAAGAAAGGGAAGATATAATATAATGTAATGGCAGAATCGTCCAATAAATCTCATTTTATGGATTTGACAGTTAGGCGGTTGTACTATTCTTCCATTCGTTTAGACTATTTTTTTATCCTCTTGGAGGTGTACGGTGTAAACAGCTATTAAAATTGCATATTCAACACAATAGTCGCTTTATACTGTACACCATTTCTGGTATATATCAGAGTAGGTTTCAACATATATTTCTGGCCGGCAACACTTACTCCTTTCCGGTGTCCGTATGTCATGGTCAGTCCACTGAATTCTACATAGACCGGTGCCGTATCACCCCAGTTGCCTACGTTGCCATTGGCTTCACACCAAAATCCGTTATTGGCAGTAGAAGTGTAAGCAAAAGTGCCGTCAGTCTGACCGAGTGCGATAACCACTTTGTCCTCGGCAGGTTCTGTACCTACACTGGCCAGTTTACTTTCCAACACGGCAGGCTTCATGACAAACGCCTGTGCCAAATCTTTATTTGTTTTCAGGTCCACCGTTCCTTGTGGATAATCCTCGGAACCGGCATTGCACTTCACATCGAATGTCAATGTAATATCTTTAGGCATAGCCGTCTCGTCAATAGAGAAATTGCCAAGCAAGTCCGTTCCTTCAAACTTTACTTTGTAAGGCCATTGCTCATCGTCAGTCTCATCATCATTCCATGGATGTGACTTATACTGAACGGGAGCGCCCATTACCACTAGGCATAATTTTTCTGTTCCGATCGGTATCGTATAAGAAACCACTCCTGCATTTTCCTTATTCATAGATGCGTATTGTGGAGCTCCATTCACAATAGCCACAAATCCATATCGCCATCCGGCTGCCGTATTGCCACCATTATTGTTGTAAGCGGTAGCCGTACCTGCCACATTGCCGTCGGCATCCAATGTCGTTCCCGGATCCTCTTCTGCCAAAGCACATCCCACAGCCAGTCCGGCAAAATTCGCCTTGACCGTTGTTCCGGCTTCGGGAACGTTCAATGGAATGATATTGAATCCAGTAGTGCCCGGACAGCTGGCATAGCCTACCTGATAATATCCTCCGGCTGCATCATACATTTTCGTTGTATAATTGCAAGCGGTCTCTGTGACATAATTCCGCACCACGTCCATATCATAAGTCACCATACGGGTAGCGTAGCCATAAAGTTCCGTATAAAGTGTTTGCAAGTCATTGTTACAGTACAGACGCTGATAAGTCATGAGCGGATCTTCCGGATAGCGCGACTGTGTCCAGACATTCCCTACCACATCGACTCCATGTTTCTGCGCCCAGTAATATTGCAACCAATAACTGGCATAACGCATCCATTCATGATTGAAATGGCGATGGTAATTGGCTTTCCACACATCTACATGGTAACCGAACAGCTCCGCCGGATAATCTTGGAACGACTGCCATTGCGCACATTGTTCCCAAAAGCCATTTCCACCTTCACCACTCGACCCATAACCGTATCTGAATCCTACTTGCGAAAAGTCCGCCTCTCCGTTCAACATCTTGTCACAACTTACCTGATACTGGAAACTATGTCCTATTTCGTGCGCAATGGTAGAACCTACCGGTTGGCAGGTGCTGGGATTTACCCACAATGCACCGATTGTATTGTCGTAACCGGAACCTGTAGCAAGCCACTCAGTCTGATACAGCAAGTAAATCTCCATCTTATATTTATCCAGAAAAGACTTGTTTTGCCCAGTGTCAGCAAACTTCAAGGTTTCGATATTTGTCCGGTAGAATTGTTCGGCCTTTGCCAATAAATCATCAATGTCTACACGCAATACCTCCGGCACTGACTCTGCTCCCGGATCGTTGCCGAACCCCGGTTCCCAAAACACGAAGAAATGCTCGCTTTGCTTCATGCGCCACCATGACCAGCGCGCATCACTGCGAAGCATATTCATATTACTAAACTCAATAGGTTTGTAATATTTATCAAAATCTTTGATATCAGCCGAATTCAAGGTTAACACAGCATTGGGATTAGCTTCCTGGCGGATATGGACGGTTACTTCGGATTCTCCGCATACTATGACAAGAGTTGCTTCCCGATAGTTTTCGCTATCATTCTTCTGCAACAACATGGGCAATGAAATTTCGCCTGCCTCACCTTCATATCGGGGCAGTTTAATCCAAGTGCAACTGGAATCGGTGGCACGGCTGGTTACATCTTCTACAGTGGCTGTCCAAGGACCGGTAGCGGAGAACTTTACGGAAGCTTCTGTCTCATCCCAAAATAGTGTTTTGCTTTGCTGACTGCTGTCTAGGGTGAGCTGGAGGATAATACTTTCATCCTCGCTGTCACTGCAACTGCTGAAGGCAATAAAGAAACAGCAAAAAATGGATAAAGCAAATAGTAATTCTTTGCACAATAATTTCTTCATAATTATAGCTTTTATTGGAGTCCCATTTAAATGCCTGCGGTAAAGTCAATATTTACCCCATTACCACTAACACATATATAAAGTTTTTGATGGTCATTCGTTTCAGCTAAAACATTTATAAAGCTAAAATATCCTAATAAAGTCACTAAAAGACTTCTTAATAATAATATTTTCACACATTTGTTTTTCTGAATTTACTAAATAAAAAAGAGAAACCAATATCCATTATAGATACTGATTTCCCTCGATAAAATATTATTCCAACGTTGCTTTAACAATAAACTCTACGAATTTACTATTATCCTCCTTAAGCGCATATACAAAATTTACATTAAAAACAGAACCGGAAGTTGAAGCTGGATTTCGACCTATATTAACCATATCACCATTCTCTTGTGTTTCAACAAACAAAACACTACCAGTCGAACCATCATCACTCCAATTCGTTACTTTTAAATTAGAAGTCAGCCAATAACCTATTCCACTACCACCAGCAGTATAATCACTAGTAGTATTCCATTCACCAGATTCACTATCGACCATATACAGAGCAATCGGGCCTCCCGGTTCTTTGCAAGCGGTAATGAATTCAGATAAAGTCAGCCCCAAACAACTTTCTATCACCTCCTGATAATCTGCAAATTCAATAGAAAATGCAGAATAGTCACCTGCTGGAATAGTATTGGCAACAACAATACGTCCCGGATCAGTAACGGTCACATCAAAAGCAAAACGTACATAATCATCAAAATTTGCACCATTGTTTATAGCAAATCCAACGTTAATGGAGATAGCTGTACCTACAGAAGCGGTTTCGAGCACATTAAGAACCAGCTCCTTCTTTGTTGCATCCAACTCAATACTAGCTATACCAGAAGCTGCATCACAAACACCGCCTGCCGTATTATAGTACCAACCGTTGGTACCCTTGGTAGGAGCTGTTCTATTCCAACAGTTTTTCGATATATTGATAGGATAAAACACCACACTCCCATTAGACAATGCAGCCAACGTCTCATCTACCGTCATCCCCAAATACGTATGAAACTTTTCTGCATAATCAGTCAGTTTAACCGTCTTCGCTTCCAAACGGCTGATGGGAAACTCTGCTTTGGTAGAAACCACAGCATCCGCATTCGTCTTCAGATAGGGATTTTCATTCTCCCCGTACACATGCTTGCTGGTAGCATCCTCCGGATCCGTACTGCATGCAGCCAGTGACAGAGTGAAACAAGCAATTAAAGCATATATAAAATTCTTTTTCATCGTACTTTTCTTTTTTTAATTAATGAATTCATTATTCGGCACCACCATATCCCGGATTCTGCTTCAACTTAATGTTGCCATCCAATGCAGACTTAGGTAACGGAAAAATATCACAATGCCTGTCTGTCTTATCCGTCTTCGCATCTTTGCAAAACCATGACTTGCCATTATATACATTCTGATTGGTTCCGTTTATACGGAAACGGATCAAGTCCTGACGACGGTGATGCTCTGCCACAAACTCCCAGGCCAGTTCGTCCAACAAACCACCCAGTTCAATATCATCGCCCCCTTCTTCTGTGATAATCCAGTTATCGGCTTCTCCCATGATTCCCTGATTCTCCCGATGTCCGTAGTTATAACGGCTGCCACCCTTCAATTGAGCTACAGTAACCGTTGCTTTACCGGGATCGGACTTGAAGGCACGTTGGCGTACAGCTGTTACCAAATCGGCCGCCACTTGCTCGCTTTCTCCATTGTAACCACCTAAACGAAGCAAGCACTCCGCTTTAATAAAATAAGCATCAGCCAAACGGAAGAAAGGCACATCATCATAAGAAGTTCCATAGTCGCCTGAAAGTATTTCATATTTCACCAAGCGTTCACTTTCAAAGGGATAGCAACCGGGATTGTCTATACTATGTAATTCCCGAGTATATACCAAAGGTTCACTGTCCACATAAATGGGAGCACCGGCATAGTCATATTGCTGTCCTGATATCCAACAGTCTTCATAGCGGCTGTCTTCTTCATCGTATGTTTCCAGAAATTGAGGAAGAACAGCCGCCCCACCGGTAGCCCATCCGTTAAACTGCCACGTTGCACGTCCGGCTACATGCATCCACATATTTGCCATATAGTTACCTCCGGCATAATTGAATTCAAACGGAATACCAAAGATAATTTCAGGCGAACCGGAAATATCTTCTCTAAAATTATCCGAATAATTCGGAGCCAAAGAGAACTTGCCACTGTTAATCACTTCATTTACCTCATCAATAGCCTTTCCGTAATAAGAATTATCAGAGTAATCATTGAACCATGCATTGTGGTTCAAATACATTTTTGCCAGAAGCATATTGATGGCATAGTCGTTCAGCTTACCCATTTCTACTTTTGTTCCACATTTCCCCTTTACATCCGTCAACTCACTGATCAGGAAATCCCACATCTGTTGGGGAGTTGCCTGTTCGGGCAACCATCCGTCTTCATGTTCATATTGCGTATCCAATGGGATGTTGCGGAACAAATCGAATAAAATATAATAATAAAGAGCGCGATAAGCCCTTAATTGCGAAGAAGTGGTTATATCAGCAGCAATGACTTCATCTGCCAACAGTTTGTTACAGGCATTGATACCGGCATAGTTACGATTCCATGTATCATTGAAATGGGCTATCTGTGAATGGAACTGATGTTTGTGCATAGACACGTACAAATCTCCCCAGCCGATACTGATCCGATAAGGAATACACCATGAATCGGACGACTGGTCCATCATATCGGCATAACTATACCATCCCCAATACACATCACGAAGACTGCTGTATACCGGAGCAAACATGGCCGCCCGGTCTTTTTCTGTAAACTCATACTTCTCGGAAGCAATCGTATCATAAATCGTTTCGCTCAAATCTGTACAACTGCCCAAAGACAAGGTACAAGCTCCTATCGCTGAAGCCCAAAGTGCTTTATTGAATATTGTTTTCATGTTAGTTCTTCATTTAAAAGTTAGAAAGATACATTCAGACCGAAAGTGAATGAACGGGTAGAAGGATATTTATCGCGCCAGTCAATACCCAAAGACCAAATATCACCATTTGACATTTCAGGATCCAATCCATCATATCCGGTAATGCAGAATAAATTATCGGCAGAAACATAAGCCCGGATATTTTTCACAAACTTACTGCTTTTCAATGGAATGTTATAGCCCAACGTAATGTTAGTCATTTTCAAAAAATCACCATCCTCCAAATAATAGCTTACAAAAGTCTGTTTTTGGGCTGTTGATAAGGTATATTGTCCACCATAAGGAGCCTTTTGCACAGATTTCAAGCGATTATAAGCGATCGAGTTGTTCTCATAATAAGCACGAGGCTCGTTCAGAATCTTAAAACCAAACTGGCCTGTCATCTGGAAAGATAAATCAAAATTTTTATATCTGAACGAGTTGTTCCATCCCAAATACAATTTAGGAAGAGCATTCCCTAAATATTGACGGTAGTCATCATTAGACAGCATATTGTCTGTAAACTCTTCAATCTCACCAGTCTTCGTATTCTCAACCATCCAAAGTCCGTTTTCTGAAACACCAACGGACTTCATGCCATAAAATTGTCCCATAGATCTCCCCACTTCCATCCGCTGGGTAGAAAGATTGATAGGTTCACCCAAATAAGCATGATCTATCTGATTTGAAGTCTCATACAAGTCATTTGAAAGACTCAATAATTTGTTCGCATTATGAGAGGCGGTAACTGTGGTTTTCCATTCAAAATCCTTTGTCCGTACAGGAATGGCATTGACAGCAATTTCAATACCTTGGTTACGCATCTTGCCGGCATTAGCCAAAGTCTTGTTATACAAATTGGGAGGAGTCGGTACCGTAAAATCATATAGCATATCCGAAGTCTTCTTCTGATATACATCAATAGAACCACTCAGACGTTCATCCAATACAGCCCAGTCCAGACCAATATTAAATTCCTTGGAAGTTTCCCATTTCAAATCAGGATTAGGATTGGATTTTACGCTTAACCCCTGATGCCAGACGCCATTATCATAGAAATAAGGAGAACCATACTCATACCGGGTTAATGAATTATAAGAGTCACCTACAATGACACCTGTCACACCATAACCGGCACGTAACTTTAAGTTATTCAGCCACGTAAGGCCTTCCATGAATTTTTCGTTACTGATAGTCCATCCCAAAGAAACAGAAGGGAAAGTAGCCCATTTATTGTTCTCACCAAATTTGGAAGAGCCTTCACGGCGTACACTCAGCAGAACATTATATTTATTATCGTAACCATAGCTCACACGTCCGAAGAAACCAATCAAGGTATTGTCATTCTTGTAACTGCTCATGCCGGCTTTTCCATCTTTCAAAGCTGTACCTAATCCCAAGTTATTCCAAAGATAAAAATCTGTTGGATAATCATAGTTATTAGCTCCAAAACCTTCATTTACATTATACTGGTAATTATATCCCACCAATGCATCAAAACGATGTTTATTCCAAGTATGATTATATTTAGAAGTAACTTCCAGATTATCTGTGGTATATTCATTCTGAGAATGATAAGCATATCCTGTGTGATTCTCGCTCTTCTGTGAAAAATATTCGGAAGTATAATATCCACGATTATGATCACTAGTAACCCTACGGCTTAACATGAGGTTGGTCTGCCAGTTTTTAATCGGTTCAAAGGTGATATTCCCCGTCATCCGGGTATTCTCACTATTGTATTTACCATCCTGTTCACGGATGATACCTACCGGATTATAATAATAATTTACGGCAAAATTCTCGTAAAAAGTTCCATCCTCATTCCAGATGGGTTCAGTAGGGTTACGCATAATAGCCTGTCGGTAAATACCCAGACCTGCCGCATCAATCGGACCATTCTTATGGAATGTCTTTACCATATTGAAATTCACTTTCAACATATCATTTAACATCCAGTGAGAAACATCAAACCTCATTCTCATCTCTTCATTATAGGTCTCAAGCAACACACCTTCCTCTTTGCGATACGTAAAATCCGCAGAATAAGTGGTATTTTTTGATCCTCCGGAAATATTAAAATTATGGTTATGAGTAAATGCAGTACGGGATACCGCATCCAACCAATCCGTATCATACCCTTTATCAGCATAGTTTGTCAATCCCTGACGGATTTCCTCTGCTCCATAGAAATCAAGCGTCTTGCCAAACTTGGAAAGAGACATATACCCGGAATAATTGGCAGCCGTACGCGACTCGCGCTGGCCGTTTTTTGTAGTAATCAAAATAACGCCATTAGCACCTCGTGTACCATAAATAGCTGCCGCAGAAGCATCCTTCAACACATCAATAGAAGCTATGTTTTCGGGGGAAACCGTTCCTAAACCACCTTCTATTCCGTCCACCAATACCAATGGAGTAGAGCCTCCCTGCAATGAAATCACACCACGCAAACGAATTGTAGATTCCGCATTCGGATCACCGGAGCCTTTCGCAATGGTCAATCCCGCCACTTTACCTTTAATCAGTTCGGCTGCATCTCCAATCTTACCTGCCGTAAAGTCTTCGGCCTTCACAGAAGCCACCGCACTGGTCACATCACCCTTTCGCTGCGTACCATAACCGATCACAACCACTTCATCCATCAGTTCGGAATCGTCTTGCATAGTAATATCTTTCTTACCACCATTTCCGACTGGAATTTCCTGGGTCTTATAGCCAATATAAGATATTGTCAAAACGGACTGGGCACTTTTTACCTTCAGCGTATATTTACCGTCAAAATCGGTAATGGTACCGTTGGTCGTTCCTTTTTCCATGATATTGGCACCAATGATAGGTTCCCCTTTCTTGTCTTTCACCACACCGCTTACTGTTACAGTTTGCTGTGTAATTTCCATTTTCATAGACTCTGCTGTTCCCGGCAGTGCAAATACAGGGCTCATCCCTGCACCCGCAGTAAGGAAAAGACAGGTTGCGGCCTTTAGCAATGCTTTGCTGAACAAGACCCGATTGTCATGTGTTTTCATCATACAGTTTTATTTAAAAGGTTTATATGTTCATTCAGTTCACTTTCCATTCAATCACCCCTCCCGAAGCTCCTTTCTGCAATTGTGCTGCAATTTTAAGCCCCTTTGTTTTGACAGGTTTGAAATCCAAACTATTATAGCAATCTTTTTTTACAGTATATTCAGTCAACGCCTCTACCTCTTTCCAACTTTCGCCTTCTTTATAATATAATTTCCAGCTTTCCGGCACACGGAAATCCCCGTCATAATGGTCAAAATCCAACCAATACACTTGTACGTTCGATACGGTATAAGGCTGGTCGAATTCATAAGCCAGTGTTTCGACAGTACCGTTCTTCAGCCACCAATAGTGGTAAGGTTTCGAGATATCCGATGAGCGTTTAGGTTCCCATTGGTCATTTACCCCCCATGCCCATGTTTCCACCGAAGCCGATTCGGGAGCATCTTTCTGTATAGGAGCCTGTATCATCAGAGTACGTGCTTTGCTGGCAATAGTAGCTTCCGGAGTGGGGCGGGCATACTCGGCCGCTTCGGGAATCCATACAGCCATCTGGTCGGCACCGCGGTTGTTCCATGTAGAATAAGGAATTGCTTTGAAGGGAACATCTTTTACCTTACCATTCCTGTCAATTTCTTTAGCTGTACCGCTCAGCACCATTACGCCATTCAACAAACCGGCATCGTAAGAAGCCTCCATCGGAGTACCGTCGGGGATGAATTTGTTGAATACAGTACTGTCGGCTTGGTCTTGTCCTTCCAGACAGAACATAATAGGACCCCGTTCTATAGCCAGTTTGCCACGGTCATCCTCTACTTGGTCATTTGCTTTCACACGACGTACCTCCATAGGAAGATTGATTTCAACCACATCACCCGCTTTCCAGTTGCGTACAAGGGTGGCATAACCATCATATTGCTTCGCATTGACTTTGGAACCGTTCACAGAAATGCTGTAAGCCTGAGCCTTGTCTGTAAATGAGTAGAGATCTGTGGGTACGGGAGCGTCTTGCGCCCATCCGGGGATACGCACACGCAAAGCAAACTCCTGTTCTTTTTCGGGAGTGACGGCAATACTTATCTTTCCGTCCCACGGATAGCCTGTAGTTTGTTCCACATTTATTTTATTACTTTCCGTTTCAATATCCGCCTTGCTTTGGATAAAGAGATTGACATACACATCATTGCCTTGAGTGGCATACATATAATAAGGTACGGAAGCCATGAAACGGGTTATGTTGCCCGGACAGCAGGCACATCCGAACCAGTGCTGGCGCTCATGCTGCCCCATGGATTCCAACGGATTGTCATAGAAGAACTTGTCACCGCTGAGTGATACGCCCGAAATGACTCCGTTATACAACGCACGTTCCAGCACATCCGCATATTTGGCATCTCCCGTAGCGAGAAACATACGATGATTCCAATACACATTGGCTATAGAGGCGCAGGTTTCGCAATAGGCTGTGTGATTATTCAGTTCATAGTTCGGACCGAATCCTTCACCTTGTGGGCGGGAACCGATTCCGCCTGTGATAAAGAGTTTTTTGCCGGCCATATTTTCCCAAATACGGGTTAAGGCATTGAAATAGGCGGTATCATGAGTCAAAGCGGCTACATCTGCCACTCCGGAGTAGAGATATCCGGCACGGACGGCATGACCTACTATCTCGTCTTGTTGCAGGATGGGCTTGTGATCCTGACTGTATTCGCTCAGTTTATGTCCGTCTGTTCCTCTGCCGGTTTCTTCTACAAAATACTTGGCCGTCTGCAAATATTTCTCATCGCCTGTCACCTTATATAGTTTGACAAGAGCCATCTCGGCGATAGGATGACCGCTGGGACGATGGATCTGCCCTTCGCCGGGTCCGAAGACCTGACATACCAGATCGGCATTTTTGATAGCCACATCCAATAATGTACGTTTTCCGGTGGCGCGATAATGAGCAACGGCGGCTTCGTACAAATGGCCGCTGTTATAAAGTTCGTGGCTGTTGATTTTTTCCCAGCGGCGCGTGCCCCACCAACCGGATAAACGGGTACATTGATTGGTTACACAAGTAGTAAGATAACCATCCGGTTCCTGTGCGGCAGCTATGATATGGATTACACTGTCCAGATAATGATCCAGTTTCCCGTCATATTTTACGGCCAGCGAGTAGGAAGCTCCTTCTATAATTTTATAGGGATCGGTATCGTCGAAAGAAAAGTCACCGCGATGCTCGCCTTTCATCAGACCACCCGCAATGGCAAAGTTATCGAATCGGCCGTTCTTTTCACATTCTTTGAAAGCGGATGGGATGGAAACGGTGCGGTTGGTTTCAATCCGCGGTGACCAGAAATTATCATCTAAATGAACTTGGGTGAAAGGAACTTCTTTGATAGGAGCATCAGGTTGTGTATAAGGTGTGCTACATGCGCATACACTTATTATAGCAATGCTGCTCCATACTATTTGCAATTTGTTTTTCATACTATATCTGTGTTTTTTATTTCAGTATCAACTATGTCAACAGATGCAAAGTAAGTGAACAAACCATTAAGTAGATAAAAGAAAAATCTATTATACTGCGAAAATCGTCTTAAAGATGATCAATCCATTTTCAACATAATGATATTGATTATCAGTATTTTATACTATTGTTATAGACAATTTTTTCATTCTATTGGACAATCGTTTTATCTTATAAAGACAAGGATTAAGCAGATTTGTCTGTTTTTTGAGCTTGAATAGTTGGAGATACTTAATTCTTCTTAGAAAACCTCAATAAGATCCGGTGAAACTTTCCTTCTCTGATAATATAAATTAGATTGGCGTTCCTTATTCAATAAAAAACTTAATGATGCAGCTATGATATATGCGTATATTCGGGTTTCAACTGATAAACAGACTGTAGAGAACCAGCGGTTCGAGATAAATCGTTTTGCCAAACAGAGGGATTTCCAAATTGATGTGTGGGTGGAAGAAACGGTTTCAGGAACACGGTCAGCCAAAGACAGAAAGCTTGGCGTACTATTGAAAAGAATAAAGAAAGGGGATACATTGATTGTGTCGGAGATCTCTCGTTTGGGAAGAAGATTGATGGAAGTAATGAGTATACTGAATGCATGTATGTTGAAAAATGTCATCCTGCTCACGGTGAAAGAGAAATATGAGCTGGGAAATAATATACAATCTCAAATATTGGCATTCGCTTTTTCCCTTTCCGCACAAATAGAACGCGACTTGATTTCCCAACGTACCCGTGAGGGACTTGCACGCAGAATCGCCTCCGGACAAAAGTTGGGACGTCCCATGGGAGGACATAACTCGAAATATAAACTTACGGGAAAAGAAGAAAAAATTAAGGCTATGCTGGAGGCGGGAACCAGTAAGGCGGAGATGGCGAGGAAATTGAAAGTGAGCAGGAATACATTGGCAGCTTTCCTTAACAGAAACAGGACAGGGATTCCTTCGAACTGATAAAAGTGATATGTCTGTTATTCGTAATAAGAAGAAACAAAGCCTCTGATAGATTATTCTTACTTAAATTTCGGTTTTAGCATAAGGATATACATAAAGCACAAAAACGCTCTGTCACAGTAAAATGCACATTACTAATCACTTCCGGTGTAAAAGTCTCTCAAATCCCCTTCAATTGGTATGTCGGTGGGGAAACAAATCCGTTTTTGGGAATGCTCGCATTCGGGAATACCAGCGGACAAGATGTAGAGTCAGCCCCTCACTGCCTCCCGGCTACTCGTGGGCATCATAGTTCATATCTGACAGGATACTGTTTGTTTCGGCTATTGAACCTTGTTGCGTATGTAATAAGAACCTGTTTCTATCGTATCTTCACTCCGTTCCGTTTGATATTCCACCTAAGTGAAGCAACTATTCCACCCTAGTGAAAATGGCTGTTCACTAAAGTGAAATCGCCTCTTCACCTAGGCGAAGCAACGAACGCAGCCAGACAAAATATGCCACAGCTATGCTCTCTTGCAAGGAAGCGACCACAGCTATGGCACAGGAATTAAAACAACCTGTATACGTCAAGCCGAATTTGACAGCGGAGAATGGCAAACCGTTTCAAGGGGACTTAGAATCTATTTACACAGTATGTCGTTGATTTACAGTAATATACTGTGTATGATTTGGAATGGTAATGTGCTGATGCAGAAGAAACTGATACGAAAAATCATCGAAAAAATGGCATCTTATCTTTGTAATTACAAATGAACAATTTTGTACTTTCGATGAAAACGTGGATAGAACGGACGAATGAATGCTTCCATTGTAAGGGCAGACACTGCCTCTTATCGATTACAATTCTTCGCAAACAACCATTTCCATGCCTCGGTATACAACAATGATTTTATGTAGCATGGTAGGACTTATCGCTTTCTGCACAGACTCGCTCGAAGCGTAGCGTTCAGCTTGTTCAATGGCTTGTCGCCTTAATTGTTCTATCCGTTCGCTACTGTCTTTTCCTTTGGCATATTTCAGTTCGATGATGTAGGAGTGGCTCATGTCTTTGTAAATATCCAATAACGGATGCAAGAACAGGTTGACGTATCCTTCCTGACTGTCTTTCTCGGACACAGGACGATAGAAAGGATTTTGTGCGGTCATGGCAAGAGTAAAACCATGAACAAAATATTCACCTTTCTGCTTGTCCCGTTGCGAGGCATAACGGTGCAGGCATCCGGCAATGTATTCAAAATAAGGTTTCCATTTGCCATCATAAGCCAGCCCTGAGGCAAGCTTCCTCTTTTCATAACTGTCGAAAGTCAAGTCGTTTTCATGATAAGTATCCAGAATGTAGGCAAAGAGTTGTTCACATACCACCTGGTTAGGGATGGTGAGTTTGGTTTCTCCTTTATGCATTCCGCTGATGGCCAGCATTCCGAAGTAGAAAAGCAATCAGTTCTATCAACTCGTCTACCGAATGATTGAATGGGCATGTTGTGGAGTAATACTCCAGCATATCCCGTACATCTTTTTCTGTGAATCCTGTCATTTCATTGAATTGTGGATTCAGCGTGTAATTGGTGCCGATGTTGAATCCGCTGGTCAGGTCGTTCATGGATAGATAATAAGATAAGAATTGCGTTCGGGAGTGGGGTGTTGTCCATGGTAGTTTTATCCGTTTACGATAAAACAATACCGGGTGACTCATATTAACATCTTCACATGCCAAGCTTAAAATAAAATATGCAGTAATATATGTGTATAATTATTTTCTTCTTCTTCCTGTCAAAACAAAGGGGCTTAAAATTGCAGCACAATTGCAGAAAGGAGCTTCGGGAGGGGTGATTGAATGGAAAGTAAACTGAATGAACATATAAACCTTATAAATAAAACTGTATGATGAAAACACATGAGAACCGGGCCTTGTTCAGCAAAGCATTGCTAAAGGCTACCACCTGTCTTTTCCTTACTGCGGGTGCAGGAGTCAGTAGTGTATGGGCAACACCGGAAACAACAGAATCTATGAGAACCGAAATGGTACAACAGCAAACTGTAACCGTAAGCGGTGTGGTGAAAGACAGGAAAGGGGAGCCTATCATTGGTGCCAATATCATGGAAAAAGGAACGACCAACGGTACCATTACCGATTTTGACGGTAAATATACGCTGAAGGTAAAAAGTGCCCAGTCCGTTTTGACAATATCTTATATTGGCTATAAGACCCAGGAAATTCCAGTCGGAAATGGTGGTAAGAAAGATATTACTATGCAAGACGATTCCGAACTGATGGATGAAGTGGTTGTGATCGGTTATGGTACGCAGCGAAAGGGTGATGTGACCAGTGCTATTTCAAGTGTAAAATCAGAAAGTTTTGTGAAGGGGGCGGTAACCGATGCAGGCCAGCTGATACAAGGTAAGGTAGCAGGGCTGAATATTTCTTTACCTTCAGGAGATCCTACCGGCAACACACAAATTATGCTACGTGGTATTTCATCTTTAAAAGGTGGAACTTCACCATTAGTATTAGTTGACGGAGTGCCAGGAAGTCTGAATACAGTAGCCCCTGAAGATGTTGAGTCCATCGATGTATTAAAAGACGGTTCGGCTACTGCCATTTATGGTACACGTGGTACAAATGGCGTAATTATTATTACAACCAAACAAAGTCGTAAAGAAATGGCTCCCACCATTGATTATAATGGATATGTTTCTGTATCAAACATTTTAAACAGACCTGATTTCATGGATGCTGATGACCTTCGTCAGAAATGGAATGAAGGATATACTTTCAACGGAGCTAACTTGAAAGATTTCGGAGCCAATACCGATTGGCTGGGTGAACTGACCCGCACAGCTGTTTCTCATTCACACAACTTATCCTTAAGAGGTGGTAGTAAAAATACCAATTATACAGCCTCCATCAACTATACCAACCGGCAAGGTACTTTTATAAAGACTGACTTTGAAGCTATAAACGGTCGTATGGACATCACTCACTCTATGTATGACAATAAATTGACAGCCAATGTCAGTACATTCGTCAGCCAACATACCATGCCTCGCAGTTGGAATACATACGCTTATCGACAGGCTTTGATTCACAATCCTACAGAACCTGTAAAAGATGAGAACGGTGACTGGTTTGAGCGCGACTTGTATTTTTATGATAATCCTGTAAGTTATATCCGCGAAACAATTGGTGAAATGAAACGTAAAAACATCCGTTTCAATGGTAGCCTGACTTTCCGCCCTATTGAATCTTTGACCTTGAAAGCCATGTATGCCCGCCGGAGTACGACTTCTACCGATGGATATTACCAAACCAAGAAACATGTATCTACAACCAAGAGTGGCCGTAACGGCTATGCATATCGTTATGATTCTGATTTTGATAATAATCTGATAGAATTGACGGCCAACTTTCAGAAAGCATTCGGCAAGCACAATGTCAGTGTATTGATAGGTTATAACTATGAAGACAACACCAACTCTAACCTGTCCATGTCCAACTACGATTTTCCTACCGATGCTTATTCTTACAACAAAATGGAAGCAGGTATGGCCTTGAAACGTGGTGAAGCTTCCATGACCAGTTATAAAAATTCTGATAAATTAATCGGATTATTCACCCGTGTCAGTTACAATTTCAATGACCGCTACTTATTGATGGCTTCTTTGCGTCATGAAGGCTCTTCCAAGTTCGGTAAAGATCATAAGTGGGGTAATTTCCCCGGCATCTCTTTAGGATGGAGAATTAACAGAGAGAATTTTATGAAAAATGTGAATTGGATGGATAACCTGAAACTTCGCGTGGGATACGGTGTGACCGGAATCAATGTAGCCGACCCGTACACATCACTCTCAAGTTTGAATTATAATGGCGCTTTCCTGTACAATGGGACATGGGTCAAAGCATTGGAAACAATCCGTAACAACAACGCTGACCTGCGTTGGGAAAAGAAACACGAATTCAATGTAGGTCTGGATTGGGATGTCCTAGGAGGACGATTGGGTGGAACCGTTGACTACTATATACGTAGAACAAAAGATGCTCTTTGGGACTACGAGGTTCCTGTTCCGCCTTATATGTATCCAACCATGCTAGCCAATGCATCGGAAATGGAAAATAAAGGACTTGAAATTCTAATTCGTGCTACGCCTATCCAGACAGAAAAATTCACTTGGAATACCAATGTATCCTATTCTACTAATTCAAACAAGGTCGTTGCACTATCCAGCGAGAAATTCTCGATGGACCAAGATTATTTCTATACAGGGTATACCGGAGAACCCATTCAAACCACTACCCATATCGTCCAAGTAGGCAAGCCTATAGGTACTTTCTATGGTTTGAAATCGGTTGATATTACAGATGACGGACTATGGTTGGTAGAAAACAAAAAAGGTGAACATGTTTTAGCTGAGGAAACCGATGCCACTGACTGGCAAGTATTAGGTAATGGTATTCCTAAACATTATCTGAACTGGAACAATACCTTCAATTTCTTTAATTTCGATTTAAGTATAAATATGCGTGGTGCTTTCGGCTTCCAGATTTTGAATTACCAACGTATGTATTATGAAAATGCAAAACCTGAAATCCAGTACAACCGCCTGAATTCTGCTTTTGACAAAGTATATGGCAAAACCCAATTGAAAGATGACCAACGCTATGTCAGCTATTACGTAGAGGACGGTGATTACTGGAAAATTGACAATGTGACTTTGGGGTATACCTTCAAACTATCCAAACAGCATATCATCAAAAACCTACGTATCTATGCTTCAGTATTGAATCTAGCTACCATTACCGGTTACAAGGGTATGGATCCGGAAGTACCATTGAGCAGCAACACCTATGGATTATTGGATGCCGGTACTGACAATCGCGACAAGTATCCTACCAATCGCACTTATACTTTTGGAGTTAATCTTACATTCTAAATCTAATTAAACAAAAAAGAACAGTTATGAAACTATTTAAATATGGTGTTTATGCACTCTGTGCATCTGCCATGCTCAGTATAAGCAGTTGCTTTAATTTGGATGAGGAGCCTTATTCTGAAATCATTGAAGAAGACTATGTACCAACCGAAGCCGATGAGATAGCCTTGTTGGCTACCACCTATTCACAATTACGCTTTGTGATGGACTGGTATGGCTTGTTTGACCTACAGGAAGAATCGGGCGATGTAATTGTCACACCTACCCGCCCTAACGGCTGGGATGACGGAGGTACTTACAAGCAAATGCACAAACACACTTGGGACAACCAGCAAGGACAGCCCCAAAGTATTTGGGACTATTGCTATAAAGGCATCGCCAATGCCAATAAAATATTAAAACGTGCCGATGAAGGTTTTTTCACAGAAGAAAGTAAACCTAAAGTCGTAGCTGAGGTAAAAGGAGTACGTGCGCTTTGGTACTCCATTCTTTGCGATACACATGGAAATATTCCTATACAAACCAGTTTCAGTGAAGAGGTTCCGGTTCAATCTACTCGTAAACAAGTTTTTGACTTCATTATCAATGAACTGAAAGAAGTAATGCCCAATTTGCCTACTGAAGTCAATAAATCCACTTATGGCAGACTCACTCAATGGGGGGCCAAATGCTTGATGGCACGTATGTATCTGAATGCTGGGGTCTATACAGGAACTCCAATGTGGAACGAATGTCTGGAACAATGTAACGATATCATTAACAGCGGTTTGTTTAGTTTAGAAACAAACTACACAGATATCTTCAAAACAGAAAACTCCGGATGTGTGGAAACGATCTTTGCCATTCCTTATGATGAAGTTTATAATGAAGGGGACAACAATGGTCCTGTTTTTGGAGCCCACATGAAATTTCTATCTTCAAACAGTCGTAAGGTCTTCAATATGCAAACCACCCCATGGGGAGGTTCAGCAGCAAACCCTCAGTTCATTAACAGCTATGATCCTGATGATATGCGGTTAAAATATACATGGCTGCAAGGTGACCAGTACAGCCCGGACGGAGTACTGATCACCACTTTCCCCAATAAGCTACCCAGTATTTACAAAACAGACACAGATGACGGTTATCGGGTAGGAAAATACGAAATTAAGGTAGGAGCTAAAAGCCTTCTAAGCAACGACTTCCCTTATTTCCGTTATACTGAAGTATTGCTGATGAAAGCAGAATGTCTGCTCCGCTTAGGACAAAACGAAACCGAAGCAGCCCATATCGTATCACAGATCCGTGAGCGTGCATTCCGTGAATCGGCTCATCCGGAAAAAGCAACGGTTGATGCAGCTTGGTTAAAAGGCGATACACACATTAACTATGGTACGCTTGACGAAAAAGGTCAGATTGATGATGCGGGTAATACAGAAGTCGTAGAATTAGGCGGACTTTATGATGAATGGGGATGGGAATTTGCAGCCGAGGCCCGTCGACGTACGGATATGATTCGCTTCGGAACCTATCAGAAGAAAAGTTGGTTTAATCATACTCCGACTGCCAATGACTTGAATGGCAACTCTATCCTGTTCCCGATTCATTTAGATCATCTTAATACAAACCCTAATTTACAGCAAAATCCAGGCTATGCCGGTAAATAAGAAATAATGTGATAGAAAGCAACCTTCTTTCTTCTCAATAGTTGCTAATTATTTAAACAAATATTTATTTTCCAGCCCGGTTTAAGTTATTAGAACCGGGCTTTATATTCCCATCTCTTATAAAATCATTACTTAAAATATGCTCATGGAAATGAACAGATATTTATCTTTTACTCTCTTTACAGGATTATCCCTATTGACAACAATACCCATTGAGGCGTATACACTAAATCCTAATAAAACAGCAACATCCATCTTACAGACAAATGTTATCGAAGTACGAAGCATAACTTCTGTACAACCCATCGTGATCTATTGTCCTGTGGGAACTGTTCCTCAATTACCTTATCAAGTATGGGTGACTTATTCAGACGGACAAGGTGAATACCGTCAAACTAAATGGTCCAATTCCGCTTTATCCACAGAACAATCAGAGGCTGACGATAAAGTTTATCCCATTGGAAGCCAATACACAATAAACGGATTCATTATAGGAGACGATACTACAGAAAACGGATATCCTATCACTGCTAAAATAGAGGTGGTAGACACTAAAAATACAATTTCCCCCAAGCTAATAGCCCATACTATCCCCTTAAACAATGTAAAGATTAACGGCAACAATCGCCTGACCTCCAATCGTGATCTTGCCATTAAAGAGATTATCAGTTGGGATGTAAGCCAACAGCTATATAATTATCGCGACACTTATGGACTGAGTACCGAAGGATATACCCGGTCTGACGGATGGGACTCACCTGAAACTAAATTAAAAGGACATGGTTCCGGACACTATATGTCCGCACTGGCCCTTGCCTATGCCGCTGCAACAAATCCTTCGCATAAAGAAATTTTACGCCGTAACATCACCCGAATGGTGAATGAACTGCGCGAATGTCAGGAGCGTACATTCGTATGGAGCGAAGAATTAGGAAGGTATCTCGAAGCCCGTGATTTTGCCCCTGAAGAAGAATTGAAAAAGATGAAAGGTACATGGGAAGCTTTTGATGAACATAAAACAAAATGGGCTACTTATGGCTATGGTTATCTAAATGCGATCCCCCCGCACCATCCCGCACTGATAGAGATGTATCGTGCATATAACAATTCGGACTGGGTATGGGCTCCCTATTACTCCATTCACAAACAGTTAGCGGGTCTGATAGATATTGCAACTTATATGGATGATAAAAGCATTGCCGACAAAGCATTGCTCATAGCCAAAGATATGGGTCTGTGGGTATGGAATAGAATGCACTACCGCACTTATGTAAAAAAAGACGGAACACAAGAAGAACGCAGGACACATCCCGGCAATCGTTATGAAATGTGGAACATGTACATTGCAGGTGAAGTGGGAGGTATGGGAGAATCTTTAGCACGTCTTTCAGAAATGGTCAGCGCCCCTGAAGAGAAGGCGCGTCTGATAGAAGCATCCAATTGTTTTGATAGTCCGGCCTTTTACGAACCGCTTTCAAAGAATATTGATGATATACGTAACAGACACGCCAATCAGCATATCCCTATGATCATCGGTGCACTGAGAAGTTATTTAAGTAACAATGATACATTTTATTATCATGTATCCCATAATTTCTGGAATTTAATACAAGGACGTTATCGTTATTCTACCGGCGGTGTGGGTAATGGCGAAATGTTCAGACAGCCCTATACCCAAATAGTAAGTATGGCCATGAATGGCGTATCTGAAGGAGAGAGTCACTCAAATCCACATATCAATGAAACTTGTTGTGCATATAACTTGCTAAAATTAACAAAAGACCTCAACTGTTTTAATCCGGACGATGCCCGTTACATGGATTATTACGAACGGACACTTTACAACCAAATAATCGGCTCATTACACCCTGAACACTATCAGACTACTTATCAATATGCCGTAGGACTAAATGCATCGAAACCATGGGGCAACGAAACTCCGCAATCTACCTGCTGCGGAGGTACGGGATCTGAAAATCATGTAAAATATCAGGAAGCAACCTACTTTGTTTCGGACAATACATTGTGGGTAGCCCTTTATATGCCTACCACACTCCATTGGGAAGAGAAAAATATCACTTTACAACAGGAATGTTTGTGGCCAGCAAAAAGCTCCACAATTAAAGTTACTGCCGGAGAAGCCCGATTTGCCATGAAACTGCGAGTACCTTATTGGGCCACCGACGGCTTTGATGTAAAACTAAATGGAATCTCTATTGCCACTCATTATCAACCTTGTTCATACGCGGTAATACCTACCCGGCAATGGAAAGAAAATGATATAGTAGAAATTACAATGCCATTCACCAAACATATAGACTATGGTCCCGACAAGCTACCGGCTGAAATAGCAAGTAAAGACGGACACCAACTTGAAACGGCTTGGGTAGGTACATTAATGCATGGACCGTTTGCCATGACAGCTACCGATATCACTAATTGGACGGAAGCAACACTCAATATAGACTCACGTCTTGCCAGTATTACCGTTGTTGAACCTAACGGTCCGCAAACCGGTACTACAGGAAATTTATATACACTGATGCAAGGTGGACGAACTTTCCAACCAGATTATTATCGCCATGACCATACAACTCATTACTTCCGCATCAATCATATTAAAGATCCTACTGTAGAACTGAAAATGGCTCTGTCGGCAAAATTACGAGAAACTACGGCATTTAGTAAAAGCCATTACACAAAAGCAAGTTTCGCCAAACTAACAACCGCTATACAAGAGGGAGAGAAACTAATGAAAATATCTCCTCTGACAGAAACTACCATTTCTACTTGTGTAGACAATATTGACAAGGCCATAGAATCATTAGTCGCCTCCCGATTAGATAAGAGCAATCTTGAAGCCAGTATCCATATAGCTAAAAAATGTAATCCGGACCTTTATACTACTGATAGTTTTAAAACATTGCAAGCTACTCTTGAAAGCGCCCATGAAGTAATGGATAACATTGATTTACAAACCGTTATTGACAAACAAACTTTATCACTACAAGATGCCACCGCTTCTTTGGTACTGGCAAATAATGTAGATAAAACAGAATTAAAGGAGTTACTTAATATAGCTATGGAACGCCAAACAAACCAAGAAAAATGGAATGCTCTCGCAGTCAAGATTCCTGAATTTGCTCCTTGGGCTCATTTCGGGTTTACCCGTTTGAAACGTACATTGGAACATGCCCAAAATGTATATTTTAATAAGGATAAAAACTACTCCCAAGGAGAAGTCAATGCCATAGTAGCTAGTTTGAATACCGTCATCAATACAATGAGACCGGGTAACTTACCCGAAATGGAAGATTTAAGACCTTTATCTGCTCTATTAAGGCGCGTAGGCACCATAGACGATTCTACAGATCCGACATTAAAAGACGCTGTTGCATTCACTGAAATGGTCATAAAATACGTAGCAGACGGCAGTGGCACACATGATATGATAGAAACAGCTATCAGCCGCTTAAAATCTGCAGCAGGATTATGATAAGCTAGCTTTTAGAGAATGTCTGAAAAGGTCTATTGAAAGATTCATCTGGAATCCTCACTTTTTCTTCGAATTTTCTCTTTTCTTTCTCAGAAAAATAGTAATCTTGCATAAGATTTAGAAAATAAGAAGAAAATACTATGAAAAGACTAGTCCTATTGCTATTGAACTTACTGATGCCGATGATTCTGTTTGCAGCGTCCAATGACCTCTGTTTCCGTCATTTTTCTGTAGAAGACGGACTATCATCCAATTCGGTACGTGCTTTAATGCAAGATAAATACGGTTTCCTATGGATAGGAACGGATGAAGGACTGAACCGCTATGACGGCACTACTGTAAAACTCTATAGGCTGAAAGATAGGGGAGCTAATGAAGCTATTTCATCTTTATACAGCACCCTCAACA
This sequence comes from Phocaeicola vulgatus ATCC 8482, assembly GCF_000012825.1. Taxonomy (GTDB): domain Bacteria; phylum Bacteroidota; class Bacteroidia; order Bacteroidales; family Bacteroidaceae; genus Phocaeicola; species Phocaeicola vulgatus. The sequence goes on from NC_009614.1 coordinate 1,527,613, forward strand.
AAATATGGATAGGTACAGACGAAGGCATATATATCTATGATTACGAAACAGAAGATATAATGCCTTTTGTACTGGCCACCTCCAAAAATATCCATATTGAAACAAATACGAACCATATTGTCGAAGATAAAGACAAAAACCTATGGTTCACTACGGTAGGACAAGGAATATTCAAATACAACACTATCACCAACCACTTGGAGCAATACGAATTTAAAAACGAAAATGGTTTAATGGCAAGTGTACTGGTGGATAGTGAAAACCAAATATGGGCCATTACCAATTGGGGAAACTCAGGTCTTTTCAAACTGAATAAAGCAGAAAATAAATTCGAGACTTTTCCGCTCTCCTATGAAAGCGGAAAGCATGACTCAAACGCATTGGTCATGTTGGAAGACTCGGAACATACACTGTGGTTAGGAACCTGGGAGTGTGGTTTGCAAAAAATCGATAAATACAGCGGAAAGGCCACTACTTATCTGCATCCCACAGACGGAAAAGGTGCCACCCATATTCATTCTATCATGGAATATGCCCCTCACCAGCTACTCATAGGCTCGGATGACGGGCTTCTGTTATTCAATACCATTACAGAGGAATATCAATTGTTTACAGAAGATGAAACAAACCCACATTCATTGTCCAACTGTTTTGTTTATCCTATTATAAAAGATCATGAAGGTGGAATATGGATCGGAACTTACTATGGAGGAGTAAATTATATTTCACCCAATACTGGACAATTCGAAAGTTTTGTCCACTCACGTTTCTCCAATTCTGTTAACGGAACAGTCATCGGACGGTTCTGCGAAGACTCTAACGGAGATGTGTGGATCGCTTCGGATGACGGAGGGTTAAACCGCTTTTCTCCCAAAAATAGAAAATTTTCCCATTATTTGCCCTTGGAGGGAAAAAACAGTCTGTCCTATCACAATGTACATGCACTTTGTATGGACGATGATAATTTATGGATCGGTACTTATACTGGAGGGGTAAACGTATTAAATCTGCAAACGGGAACTTTTAAAACATATTCTGCCTATCAGGATAATCCCGCCTCACTGGACGGAACCAGTTCTTATGCCATATTCAAAGACAGAAAAGAGAGAATATGGGTCACCTCCATGTCCGGAGTAAATCTATATAACCGGGAAAAAGATAATTTCACCCGAATTAAAGACTTGGACGCACTGACCATTGACATTGACCAGGATACCAAAGGAAATCTCTGGTTCTCCACCCAAGGCAAGGGATTATTTAAATACCATCCAGAAAAACAGATATGGAAGAACTATATACATGACCATAAAAATCCGAACTCACTGGCAAACAACCAAGTGAACTGCGTACTGATTGACACAAACGGAGAGATGTGGGTGGGAACCATGAACGGGCTCTGCAAATACAATGCGGAAGAAGATGCATTCGAAACTTTACCTCTTGAAATTCCCAGTCACAATATATGCAGCATCATCGAAGACCAACGCATATTGTGGCTCACCACCACCAAAGGGCTAGTGCGCTACACCCCTGGAGAAGGTTGCCGAGTATTTACTAAAAGCGACGGACTGCAAAGTGAACAATTCCTACCTAATGCTGCCTTAAAAGCATCGGATGGAAAAATCTATATCGGCTCAGTAAACGGATTCAATGCTTTCTACCCCCATCAGATTAAGACAAATGTGATGCTTCCTCCAGTAATCATTACAGAACTGGAAATAGATAATAAGGAAATCCAAACTGGAAACAAACTGCTTCCAAAATCTCTCAACCAGTTGGAAGAACTGGAGCTATCCTATAAAGAAAATGCATTCAGCTTGCTTTATGCCTCTTTAAGCTATTGCACCCCCAATAAAAACAAATACGCCTATAAACTGGAAGGATTTGACAAAGACTGGAACTATGTAGGCTCCCAGAATAAGGCCACTTACACCAATTTGCCCGCAGGAACCTATCTTTTCAAAGTAAAGGCGACCAATAATGACGGAATATGGAATGAAAAAGGAACCAGTCTGAAAATCACCATCCACCCTCCTTTCTATTGGTCCACCGCTTCCAAACTGCTCTATTTTGTATTGGTTTGCATAGCTTTCGGATTCGTCATCCGCTTCATCATCAAACGGACAGAGAAGAAACATACGGCTGAAATAAACAAACTGAACGCCAACAAGGAAAAAGAAGTACACGAAGCCAAAATCAAGTTCTTCACCATGATAGCCCACGAAATACGCACACCGGTATCCCTTATCATAGGACCTTTGGAGAAAATAATGAAATCTCCCGTGTCCCTTCCTTCTACAGTACGCGACGATCTGAATATTATTGACCGTAACAGCCAGCGTCTGCTGTTCCTGGTAAACCAATTGCTGGATTTCCGGAAGGTGGAACAGGAAGGAATGAAAATGAAGTTTGCTTCCCAAAATATCCACCAACTGCTCAAAGCGGTTTGTGAACGTTTCGAACCTTTCATCGCCCAACATGGAGCACGGCTTACTGTAAAATATCCTGAAGCAGATTTCACGGCTATAGTAGACAGTGAGGCGGTAACCAAACTAGTCAGCAATCTGTTGACCAATGCCAGTAAATACACAAAAGATGAAGTTACTCTTACCTGTATCGTACAGCCGGAACAACATACTTTTATAATCCGAGTGACAGATAACGGCATAGGGATCAGCAAAGAAGAACAAAAGAAGATATTCCATCCGTTCTATCAGGCTATGGATAACAAGCCGGGAACAGGTATCGGCCTCAGCATTGTCAAAAGTATCGTAGAATCACACAATGGCTGCATTGAAGTGGAATCCGAAGTGAACAAAGGGTCATCTTTTATCGTAACACTGCCTGTAGAACAAGTACAAGTCCTGCCACAGGATACGGGCACATCACTATTGAACAACCCAACCATTCCCGAAGGAATCTTGCAAGAGGACCTCTCCGGTTCTCCTATCAAACATAAACCAACCATGCTGATTGTGGATGATAATGAGGAAATGTTGAATTTCCTTTCGAGTAGTCTGACTGATAAATACAGCATACTTACCGCAGAAGACGGTATAGAAGCACTGAATAAACTGAAAGAAAACGAAGTGACACTCATTGTAAGCGACTGGATGATGCCACGCATGGACGGAGTGGAATTCTGCAAAGCAATAAGGACTAACCAGGCTACCAGTCATATACCCTTCATCCTGCTAACGGCCAAGACAGATACCAACTCCAAGATAGAAGGTATGGATTGTGGTGCAGATGCCTACATAGAGAAACCTTTCTCCATGCAATACTTGGAAGCATGTATCAAGAATCTAGTAGACTTGCGTAATCTACTGCGTCAGAAATTCTCGAAGATGCCGTTGGTTCCACTGAACAGCATTGCCAATAATTCTATGGACGACAAGTTCCTTACCCGTATGAATGAAATCATAGAAGAGAATTTCTCCAATCCGGAATTATCCGTAGATTTCCTGGCCGAAAAATTGTGTATCAGCCGTTCGGGTCTGTTTGCCAAAATTAAAACATTGGCCAATATCACCCCTAATGAACTGATTCAAGTGGTACGTTTGAAAAAAGCAGCGATCTTGCTGGCAGAAAACAAATATCGCATCAATGAAATCTGTTATATGGTAGGATTCAATAATCCGTCTTATTTCTCCAAATGTTTCCAAAAACAGTTCGGCATGAAACCGGGGGAATTTGTAAACGGGAAAAGAGAAGAATAAAAACTAATCAAAAATCATTTCCTAAAAATAAAAAATCCGGTTTCCCCTTTTCAGAGAAACCGGATCCATGATGAACGAGTGGTTTTATTTCAATCAATAATTATTCTTCTTCACTTCGAAATAAGCTTGCGGATGCAGACATGCAGGACATACTTCAGGAGCTTCCGTACCTACATAAATGTAACCGCAGTTACGGCACTGCCATACAGTTTCTTCCGCTTTCTTGAATACTGTGCCTTCTTCCACATTCTTCAATAAAGCCAGATATCTTTCCTCATGCCCCTTTTCAGCTTCAGCGATTCTGCGATACATAGTAGCGATAGCAGGAAAACCTTCCTGATCGGCCACATCAGCAAAGTGAGGGTAATCAGTAGTCCATTCTTCATTTTCACCGGCAGCGGCAGCTTTCAAATTTTCCATAGTGGTACCAATGATACCTGCAGGATAGCTGGCAGTAATTTCTACCATACCGCCTTCCAACCATTTAAACATACGTTTTGCATGTTCTTTTTCCTGATCAGCTGTTTCTGTAAAAATAGCTGCTATTTGTTCATAACCTTCCTTCTTTGCTGTACTTGCAAAGTAAGTATAACGCATTCTAGCCTGTGATTCACCTGCAAATGAATTCAGCAAGTTTTTCTCTGTCTGTGTACCTTTTACGCTTTTAGCCATAATTGTTAGTTTTATTAGTTAGTATTATTTGATCATCTGTTGATGACACAAAGATATATATTTTATTTCAAAATTGTATTTATTACAATTACGTTTTTATATTTAATTAAACGTTCACTTTATATAAAATAAACAAGAACACCTATATTTGTGTTCACAACAACATTAACATTTTCCATTATGAAAAACATCATCAAATTATTCACTTTTCCCCTCCTTACTATAATAGGATTTAATTCATGTGCGCCCATACCGTTAAAAATCGGAGAGTCTGAAAACAACTCCACTTACACTGTCAGCTATCTGTTTGAACATGACGGTTGCAAGGTATATCGTTTTTACGATAAAGGAAATTACGTTTACTTCACTACGAGAGGAGATGTAACCAGTATCACAAATGATTCTACCGCCCAACGCACCATTACCATCAACAAAACACCCTATGAATAACAAAAATACGAATTTAAATAGAATAATACCTTAATTTATACATTAATTTTATCTACTTTTGCAACTCGTTTAAAATCATAGCATAAAGTAGTTGACAAATGAAAGCATTTGAATTCAAACCGAAGCTCTTCACTACCCTACAGAATTATTCAAAAGAGAGCTTCATGGCCGACCTCATGGCCGGAATTATCGTAGGTATTGTTGCACTTCCACTGGCTATCGCATTTGGTATCGCTTCGGGAGTTTCCCCAGAAAAAGGCATCATCACTGCTATTGTAGCAGGATTTATCATCTCTTTATTAGGAGGAAGCAAAGTACAGATAGGCGGACCTACCGGAGCATTTATCGTAATTATCTATGGAATCATCCAAGAATACGGCATCAGCGGATTAACAGTAGCAACTCTTATGGCAGGAGTACTCCTTATTTTATTAGGTGTATTCAAGCTGGGAGCTGTTATCAAATTCATTCCTTATCCCATTATTGTAGGATTTACCAGTGGTATTGCCGTTACCATCTTTACGACACAGATTGCCGATATCTTCGGACTGAACTTCGGAGGAGAAAAAATACCGGGAGACTTCATAGGTAAATGGATGATGTATTTCCGTCATTTTGATACTGTTAATTGGTGGAACGCCATTGTCAGCATAGTCAGCGTCCTGATTATCGCACTGACTCCCCGGTTCTCAAAAAAGATTCCAGGTTCACTGATTGCCATCATTGTAGTAACCATTGCCGTGTACCTGATGAAAACATATGGCGGAATCACTTGTATCGACACCATTGGCGACCGTTTTACCATTCAGTCACAGCTGCCGGATGCAGTAGTGCCCGAATTAAATTGGGAAGCTATCAAGAATTTATTTCCGGTTGCCATCACCATTGCTGTACTGGGAGCCATAGAATCTCTGTTGTCTGCTGCCGTAGCCGATGGTGTCATTGGTGACCGCCACGATTCAAACACGGAACTGATAGCCCAGGGCGCAGCCAATATTATCGCTCCGCTGTTTGGCGGTATTCCTGCTACAGGAGCCATCGCACGTACCATGACCAATATCAACAACGGTGGAAAATCACCTGTTGCAGGTATCATTCATGCAGTCATTCTGTTGCTGATTCTCTTGTTCCTGATGCCTCTGGCACAATATATCCCGATGGCCTGTCTGGCAGGTGTATTGGTGATTGTTTCCTATAACATGAGCGGCTGGCGTACTTTCAAAGCGTTGCTGAAGAATCCGAAATCAGACGTCACCGTATTGTTGATCACTTTCTTCTTGACTGTTATCTTCGATTTGACCGTAGCTATTGAAGTGGGTTTGCTCATTGCCTGTGTATTGTTCATGAAACGTGTCATGGAAACAACAGAAATATCGGTTATCAAAAATGAAATCGACCCCAATAATGAATCCGATCTGGAAGTGCACGAAGAACATCTCATGGTTCCCAAAGGTGTGGAAGTATATGAAATCAACGGTCCCTACTTCTTTGGTATCGCTACCAAGTTTGAGGAAATCATGTCCGAACTGGGCGACCGTCCCAAAGTACGGATCGTACGTATGCGTAAAGTACCATTCATTGATTCTACCGGTATTCACAACCTGACTAATCTATGCGAAATGTCTAAGAAAGAAAATATTCAGATTGTGCTCTCGGGAGTGAATGAAAAAGTGCATCAAATTCTTGAAAAATCAGGATTTAATGAACTGCTGGGAAAAGAAAATATCTGTCCTAATATCAATGTGGCTTTGGAGAAAGCAAAGGCTATTATAGAAAAATAAAATAAGAAAGGAGAGCATTATGGACTAAAATAAATGCTCTCCTTTTTGATTCTATTCTGCTAATGAGGGACAGGAATAGAAAGCCAATATCCTTTTTTCAGTAAATAAGTGTAAAATGCCCCCATACTCCTCACTGGTGTTTTAAAATCTTGAAATCAGATTTATCATTAAAAGACCTTATCCGCATCCCTAAGCCCTTCCTGCCATATAGCCAAGTGCTTTCTTCGTGTTTGTTGTATTTCCATAGCTTATGGAAATAGATAAATGAATATTCAATGCCTCCAACAGCATATTTCCTAAAAGGCTGTTACCTCCCCCATTATACCGCATATCAACAACCAGCAAAGAAACTCCCCTTTGATTCATATCCTGAATCATGTGTTCCAAAAAATGGAGTATAAATAAAAATTCCCGTTAAAATAGCGGACAGAAAATGGATATAGCGACAACGGTTCTATATTCACAAAAGTATGGGCATCCTGCAAAAGAACTAACAATTCATTAATTCTCAGCTGGAAATCGGCTAAAGTGATGTTATTTATTCATATCACAAAGCTCATCGCAAGCGGACAGGACAAACAGACAGCATTAAGCTTTCAATGACTTGTCAAGAATAAAAGCTGGATGTACCTTGGTCAGAAAGATGAAAAAGTTCATCAGTTCGTTCTGATAAAGATTAAAGCTTCCATCATTATAATCAGGGATAGAAGTATATTCCATTATTATTCAAATCCATTCAATTGCAAGTATGTGAAACAACGTATCTCCAGTCTTTGAAAAATATCCAGGAATAAATTATATGTTTTAATAGTGACCTGAAAAAGTAAGATATGTTCATGAGCAAAGTAAGTTCACTTCATCGGCAAAGTAAGTCAACTTACTTGCCCTTTGAAGTCAACTTACTTTTTTCTCAATACGAGACCGATACCGGAATGCCGGAATCCTTTATCAATTTTCCTATTCTGTCCAATTCCTCATGAGTAGCCTTTTCCAAATCATGATCGGGCGTTTCACGGTCGATGGTGTAAATCATCACCTGACGGGGAGCAATCTCTTTCACCGTTTCCAGCCAGGGCAGCACATACCGATCTGAAGTATTATCCACATCCTGCCCTTGATATTTACCTTTCATGAACATGGTCTGAATAATCAGATTACCTTTGAAAGCTTTCATCCCTTTTATAATTTTCCGTACATCATAGTGCCCGGTCGGGCGGTCTGTCAATCGAATATAATCCGTATCAATAGTATCCAGCTTCAATATATTATTATCTATCTTATTCAATGCATCAAATACCTCCGGTTTGTGAATAAAAGTAGAATTACTCAATACACTCACTTTTGCCTGAGGAAAATATATATCACGCAATGCCAAAGTATCCTCTATAATTCCTGCAAAGTGAGGATGAGCCGTCGGTTCGCCATTACCGGCAAAAGTCAGCACATCCGGTTTAGGACCATTTTGCTGCATATCAATCAAACGGGCTTCCAAAGCCTCACGAACCTGCTCGCGAGTAGGCAGTTTCTTTTGGGGACGATGATCTTCATTAAAACCACATTCGCAATAAATGCAATCGAAGGTACAAAATTTACCATCTTCAGGAAGAAGATTGATTCCTAAAGACACTCCCAAACGACGACTATGTACCGGACCGAAGATGGGAGAAGGATAAATGACTGTTGACATAGTTCTTTTTTCAGTTGATAACAGTACAAAAATACAGAATGTTTTTCAAAATTTCAGTCTCAACTGCAAATAAAGGTCACTCTTTGTACTGCCGTCAATTTCCTCCAAAGCGGAACTTATCTTATCCCGATTGAAATAATGGGTAGTTCCGTACTTGGCCTGCAAGATAATGTGTTTATTCAATTCATAACGGGCGTTCACTGCCACACGCATACCTTTATAATAGAATGAAGGCATGGAAAAAGCATAGAGCACACTCTTTTCATAGATAGTAAGACGGGAATTATAGTCATCCGTATTAAACCATGCGGCACTCAAATCAAGCTGAAGAGGAAGCAAATGAAATGTATAAGCAGCACTTTGAGAAACCAGAAAACCATTGGAAGCAGATTGCCCACGAAAGTTGATGCGTACATAATCCGCTATGGTTTTCAATGTCAGTTTATCTTTCACGCTATAATTCAATTGGTATCGGCATTTCTGCTGAATAGATGGAATAGTTTGCTTGGTTTTATCCGCAGCAGTGAAGTCCTTTTCCTTCTTTTTATAACGATATCTTATAAACATTTCCAGTTCATAAGTAGGTGAATAACTTAATTGGAGTAATCCATCCAATCCTTTGGTTCCTGCTTTGCTTACTAAATATTTCTTCCAAGGGAAATAGAAAAAATCACCATAACAGGTCATTTTGATATACTTTAAAATACTGGTTTCCAATCCTATATAAAATCCACTCTCATTTTGTACCGTACTTCCCTCTCCTATAGAACGAGCATAAACCGATTGATATTTGGCATCATAATACCTGTTCATAACTATTAACTGTGTTCCTCCTTTCGGTGAATAACGTAACATATTCATGGTTGCCCAAGTACCACATTTGTCTATAGCCGTTTCACCCAATAAAGAGAAGCGTTTCCAAAAGAATTTATAATCTCCTCCCACATTATAAAAGTCCTTTCCACGGGGATAATAAATATTATAGTACTTCTTCTCAGGATTCAACGGCTTGTTGAAAACATTATAAACAGCTGTTAATCCTAACTCACAGTACTTTCCATTATAATTTAAATTACTGCCAACCAACTGATTAGTTAATGTATTTTTCTTCTCAAACTCACGATACAACCGATGATATCCATCTTTTTTCAACGACCTTATAAACTGGTTATCAACAATACCATCCATCTTCCGATAAGAATAGAAACCATCCAATGTCCATCTTTTCGCCAACTTATAGCTGACTGCCATTCCTTGAAAATAGTTATATTCATCGGTAGAAGAATGCTTGCGTATGCCCCGGCTCTTATTTCCCAAAGTAGAGAGTGTAGCTGTTTTTCCCATCCCGAAATCAGTGTTGATAACTAGTCCATAACCATAGCTGACACGGTAATTACCAAGAGCTAAAGTCTTGATATGACCTATATTACGAATTAACAAGTATAGTGAATAAAAATCATAACCTTTTTTATTTTGTCCGGTAAAGAAAGGTTCTCCTGCATCCTTTTCAGCAGTAATTCCTGCATAAATCTGATCCCGATAATGAAAACTATATCGCAGATTATGATAATATCCATATCCCAAATACTGTTTGTTCGGATTCTTTTTTAAAGTTTCTGCCGGGTACTGTTGATACCCGGCCTTCGTATAAAAAGGAATATCGACACGTGTTGATAACTCTTGTTTACCGTATTTCAATATTCGCTTTATATTTGGTTTATATTGCTCTTTTTCAGGAGTTTCAAAGTAAATAAAGGGTAGTAAATAGTGAATAGTCTGCCTGTCAATATCTTCAATCATCCATAACTCATTGCGGGTAAGCATAGGACCATATTTGTACAGATAATACAATATATTCTCTACCAGTTGGTCAGAGAGAAATGGAAAACGTTCCAGTTGCTCTTTAGTTGCTGTATTGATATTGATGGGATTTTCACGTAATTCGGAAAGCTCCTCAAAGTGAGTATCCCATTGAAACGAACTGTTTTCATCTTCATCCATCAATTGCTCTGCCAGTTCTTCCCATACTTCCTGCGCACACAGGTTATGCACCGATAAAAGTATTGTAATACAGATAATTAACATTACTCTTAACAACCTGTTCATTTTGTAATTCATTGGCGTGTTTTAAGTTAAATAGTTTTATCCACTATACAGAGTAATCATATTTCTTGCTACTTTTGCACCAAGATGAAAAGGAAACTCTTTATAGCATTGTTTTTTTCCTTTATAGCCGCTGCTGCTTATTCCCAGCAACAAACGACTACTATAAACGGATACATGGTACCTGTATGTGTATACAAAGGAGATACTATTCCAGCTGTACAGTTACCTAATGTATACATTTTCAGACCATTAAAATTCAAAAACGAAAAAGAAAGACGGGAATACTACCGCCTGGTAAGGAATGTGAAGAAAACCCTGCCATTAGCCCGTGAAATTAACCGTGCTGTGATAGAAACTTACGAATATATAGAAACACTGCCTGACAAAAAAGCCAGGGAAAAGCACCTGAAACTCGTAGAGAAGGGACTAAAAGAGCAATATACACCGATTATGAAGAAATTAACCTTTTCACAGGGTAAACTGTTGATAAAGTTAGTAAACCGTCAGACGGATTCTTCCTCTTATGAATTGGTAAAAGCTTTTATGGGACCCTTTAAAGCCGGATTCTATCAAACTTTTGCAGCACTTTTTGGTGCCAGCCTGAAGAAAGAATATCATCCGGAGGGAGAGGATCGACTGACCGAACGGGTGGTATTGTTAGTTGAAAACGGACAAATCTAACTGATTCCTACTGTTTGAATTTTACTCTTATTATCTGAATTTCATTAATTTATTGGCAAACTCCCATAAAATAATTCCTGTGGTAACCGATACATTCAACGAATGTTTTGTGCCGTATTGGGGAATCTCAACACAACCGTCGCAAGCATTGACCACTTCCTGCTGTACCCCTTTCACTTCATTTCCCATTACGATGGCATATTTTTTATCGGCATCCAGTTCCAGTTTATCCAGCAAAGTACTGCCTTCCACCTGTTCGATAGCCAATACGGTAAACCCTTGATCATGAAGTTCCTGAACGGCATCAAGCGTATTCTTTTTATATCTCCACTCCACCGAATACTCAGCTCCTAAAGCTGTTTTATGCATTTCGGGATGGGGAGGAGTGGCTGTAATACCACATAAATAAATGCAATCTACCAAAAATGCATCCGATGTGCGAAACACTGACCCTATGTTGTGTAAACTGCGTACTTCATCCAGCACCACTGCTAAAGGCAACTTATCGGCTTTCTTGAATTCGTCTACAGTAAGCCGGTTCAGTTCTGTTATTTTGAGTTTCCTCATACTCTATTTTCTACTTTATTATTAACGGTTACAAACTTACATAAAAATCTATGATCTTTACGCCTATATAATGAAAAAGAAGTCTCTCCTACTCTCTTTTTATTTTTACTTCAGTCCTAAACTCAATTGTAAAACAGATGGATTTCTTTATACAAGAAAAGATAATAACTAATTCACATCCCCCTGTTGATAACGGTTGAAAACATGTAAAAAGGATGAGGATATCATTTCAAAAGTATTTCTTGCATATTTCAAATAATGGTATAATGTACACTTAAAATCAACAATCCAAAAATTAATCACATAACTTAAACAATCAATATCAACACAATTTAATCACTATTTCAGGCGTTCATAACCATAAAGTTTTTAACTCATATTCTTATCAACAATATGTTAATAGAATAAGTAAAACCTGTATTATCAGTATTTAAGCCGGTTGATTATTTATTCATATTTTGGTATTATATATAAATAACTTATCAGGCAAGAGAAAGAACTCTTTTTTACTAACAATATAAACAGCCTATTATTAATACCATATTTCTTTTTTTGAAAGAAGGAGAAAAAATATAGATATAATAGATACAAAGAAATTGTTGGTAACTGTTCATTGTGTTTCTTGAAATGTAACCTGTAGTAATTTCCTGCGTCTAAGTAACAGAAATAAAAGGTAGAAGATCGCGGTCTTTTTATTAACTAATGCACTAAGATAAAGAATATGATAAAAAGAATATTGGTTGCCACATCACTTTTGTGTATGTGCTGCATACTTTTTGCTCAAAATGTACAGGTTAAAGGAAAAGTTGTTTCAGAAAATGAAGCGGTGGAATTTGCGAATGTCGTATTGCAGACAAAGGATTCTATATTTATAGCCGGAGGAGTAACCGACAGTAAAGGAAGGTTCATGATGGAGAATATCCAAGCTGGAAGTTATCTGCTTTGTATTTCCGGTATGGGATATACCTCCCGGATTATATCATTGGATCATTTAGCTGTTTCTAAGGATTTAGGCGTTATCATGATATCTCCGGAATCGATCCTGTTAAAGGAAGTGGTGGTAACGGGAGCCAGTGTGATAAATGCCGCCGACAGGAAAATTATCCTTCCTACAGCACATCAGTTAAAATCGGCCGGCAATGGTCTGTCTTTATTGCAGCAGATGAAGCTGAGCAGAATACAAGTGGATCAAATGCGTAACAAGGTAACATCCTCCGGTGAAGGGGATGTACAGTTACGGATGAATGGAGTAAATGCCGAGATACAGGATATATTGGTTCTTCGTACTGAAGATGTGATTCGTATAGAATATCATGATGCTCCCGGTTTGCGATATGGGGATCATACGGCTGCTGTGATTGATTACATTGTAAGACGGCATGAAACCGGTGGCTATGTGGCTTTGGATGCGCAGGATTCTCCGCACGTACTTTTTGGAAACAATAATTTTATGGTGAAGATAAACCATAAAAAGTCAGAATTCGGTTTGAATTATAATAATGTTTATCGTTCGGTAGATAATTATTGGCGTAATAATTGGGAAACTTTCCGCTATGAGGATGGTTCTTCCTTTACACGGGTGGAAGATGGCATTCCGAGTAGAATTTCCACTTATGGACATAATATAGGATTGAATTATAGTTTTCAGGATCAGGGGAAATGGTTCTTTAATTCCACTGTACGGTGGGCTTTTAATAAGAACAAGCAGAATAACCAAAGCAGTCTGTATGTTTTGGAGAAGCCTGAAGAAATTTTGATGATGAAAGAACATAGTACGGGCCGGACTTCCCGTCCGTCGGTGGACTTGTATTTTCAATGTAAACTGAACAATGACCAGTCATTGATTATCAATGCTGTGACTACTTATATTGACACTCAAAGTGACAGGAGTTATACGGAGGAGAAGAGTGATGAACCGCTGACTGATATTTATTCTACTGTATCGGGAAATAAATACTCATTTATAGGAGAGGGTATTTATGAAAGGAAAATAACCAAGAAGAGCAGATTGAGTGCAGGACTGAAATATCAGCAAAGTCTGGCGGACAATACCTATGGTGGAAACGAGTCATCTGAAACAAAGATGCATGAAACCCATGCGACAGCTTATGTGGAATACAGTGGGAAAATGGATCGTTTCAATTATTCTTTTGGACTGCAAGGCAGTTATTCACGATTCAAACAGAAAGAGGAAGGATATAACAGGTATTCGTTATTGCCCCGTTTGAGATTTGGGTATCAATTTTCAGATAATGTCTTTGTCCGTTACCGGGGACAGATTTCACGTAAATCTCCCGGTTTGTCCGATATGGGAAATGTGAGACAATTGATTGACTCTTTGCAGGTGAGAAGCGGAAATCCGGAATTAAAGATATTCACAGTATATAAAAATGAGTTGGAGGCAGATTTCCGAAAAGGTTTGTTTAGTGGTAATTTTCACTTGTCGTATCAGTATCAGCACAGGCCTATCATGGAAGAAACCATACGAGATAAGAATAACAGTTTTGTCCGTACCAATGCCAATCAGTTAAGTTGGCAGAAATTGAATCCTGAGTTGGAATTGAAACTCGGTCCTCTGAAAGATATTTTGACTTTTTCTTTTTCCACCGGTATAAATTATTATGATAGTCGTGGCTTGGATTATCATCATACATATACCAATTGGTATTACAGGGCCGAAGTGATGGCATCTTATAAAAGATGGTCCGGATTCTTTCAAATGGAAAATCATCGGAATAATTTCTATGGGGAAACATTGTCATACGGGGAGAGTTTTCATACCTTGGGATTGTCCTATCGATACAAGCGTTTAAATATCGGGGTGATGACTTTGAATCCATTTGTTGATAATTACAGAATGGGAGGAGAAATGTTCAGTAAAGTGGCTCCTTCTAAGAATTGGTGGTATGTGAAAGAGAGCTGCCGCCTGTTTGTGGCAAAAGTATCATGGAATATCAGTTTTGGACGTAAGTATGAAACCATGCAGAAACGTGTGTATAACGAAGATAGCAATGCAGGTACATTGAAGTCGGGGAAATAAAAATCACTATTTTGGGTGGTCATAACCATAAAGTTTTTAACTTTGCATATTATCAATACCATATTTCTTTTTTTGAAAGAAGGAGAAAAAATATAGATATAATGAATAAAGAGGAATGGTTGAAAAAAGGGTATGTTACCGAACCGGTAGACAAAACTCTGGATTTGAAAACTGAAATTGATAAGTTGCGTAAGGAAAAGAATGCGCTTATCCTAGGTCACTATTACCAGTCGGGCGAAATACAAGATATTGCCGACTTTGTAGGTGACAGCTTGGCGCTGGCACAATGGGCGGCTAAAACGGATGCGGATATCATTGTGATGTGTGGTGTCCACTTTATGGGTGAAACGGCTAAGATTCTTTGTCCTGATAAAAAAGTGCTGGTACCGGATTTGAATGCAGGCTGTTCATTGGCCGACAGTTGTCCTGCTGATGAGTTTGCTAAATTTGTCCAAGAGCATCCGGATTATACAGTGATTTCGTATGTTAACACTACAGCGGCTGTTAAAGCGGTGACCGATGTGGTGGTCACTTCTACTAATGCCAAGCAGATCGTAGAAAGTTTTCCGGCAGATGAAAAGATTATTTTCGGTCCGGATAGAAATTTGGGTAATTATATCAATTCGATTACAGGACGCAATATGTTGCTTTGGGATGGTGCCTGCCATGTGCACGAACAGTTCTCTGTGGAGAAAATACTGGAGTTGAAAAAACAGTATCCTGACGCTGCTGTTCTGGTTCATCCCGAATGTAAAGGAGCCGTTTCCAAACTGGCCGACAAGGTTGCTTCTACGGCAGGATTGTTGAAATATGCCATTGCCAGTGACAAAAAAGACTTTATTGTGGCTACAGAAAGCGGTATTTTGCACGAGATGCGTAAGAAATGTCCTGAGAAGAACTTTATTCCCGCTCCTCCCGAAGACAGTACCTGCGCTTGCAATGAATGTAATTTCATGCGTCTGAATACGCTGGAGAAGCTGTACAATACGTTAAAGTATGAATGGCCGGAAGTGACAGTGGATGAAGCGGTAGCTGAGGAGGCAGTGAAACCTATCAAGAAGATGCTGGAAATTTCGGAGAAGCTGGGATTATGACTTTTGTAAAAGATAACAAGATGTGGTTAATAAAAGACGTTTCTGTTATTCTTAAAAGTAAAGGGGAATTCTTCTGGAAAGGATTTATCATCGGAATAGGAGTGACATTTCTGTTTCATTAAAGATTTGTTTTGACGGAATAATGGTTCTCATGGAAATCATTATTCCGTCAAAATTGTTTTCAAAGGAAAACAGAATACTTGTTTTTATGAGGCTCAATAGAGGTAAACAAATGATATAACTAATTTATATAGTTACGCCTTCAGAAACCGGCAAAGTTTCTCTACGGCCAGTGCACGGTGACTGATTTTGTTTTTCGTCTCATTGCCTAGTTCGGCAAAAGTTTTAGTATATCCTTCGGGCACAAAGATAGGGTCGTATCCGAAACCTGACGAACCTCGTTTTTCTTTGATAATCTCACCTTTTACAATTCCTTCGAACAAATGCTTCTTTCCATCCAGAATCAGGCAGATAGCTGTGCGGAATTGTGCTTTTCTATTTTGCACTCCTTGCATATTCTGCAATAATTTTTGCATATTGGCTTCCGCATTGTGTCCTTCGCCTCCGGCATAACGGGCGGAATAAACACCCGGAGCACCATTCAAAGCTTCCACTTCCAGGCCTGTATCGTCGGCAAAACAGTCTAAACCGTAGTTTTTATAAATATACTCCGCTTTCAGCATAGCATTGCCTTCCAACGTATCAGCAGTTTCGGGGATATCAACATGGCAATGGATATCTTTCAAACTCAATAATTCAACTTTTTCTCCTAGAATGGAGGATATTTCATCCAGTTTATGAGCATTGTTTGTAGCAAATACTAATTTCTTTTTCATTTTATATCATATTAATTGAATGCAAAGATACTGAGAATGAACCAAAGTAAGATAATTCCTGACAGAATAATATAGGTGAAAAGGTAAATAGTAATTTGTTTGCTATGTGTATTTTCAATTTTTGATTATTTTTGTTGGTATCATTTGATACTTGATAGTATGGTATATATAGAAACTCCTCATTTGTTGTTACGGGACTGGGAGGAAGAAGATATTCTTCCGTTTGTCCGTATGAACAGTGATAAAGAAGTAATGGAATTCTTTCTCACTACTTTGACAGAGGAAGAAACGATGGCTTTTTATTGTCGTATCCGGAAAGAATTTGAAGAATATGGTTATGGTTTGTATGCTGTAGAATGTAAAGAAACTCAGAATTTTCTAGGCTATGTGGGTTTTCATAATATTGCTTTCGAGTCGGATTTTACTCCCGGAGTGGAAATAGGCTGGCGGTTGTGCCGGGATGCATGGGGAAAGGGATATGCCACAGAAGCCGCTTCTGCCTGTCTGGATTATGCGAGTGATAATTTACCTTTTAAAACGGTATATTCGTTCACTGCCATACCCAATAAACGCTCTGAACGGGTCATGCAGAAAATAGGAATGCATTTTGAAAAAGAGTTCGATCATCCTTTGGTGGAACAAGGGCATTGGTTATGCAGACATATATTGTATAAAATAGAAATTTGAGAAAATAGATTAACCGATATGTAGTAATCCTATCATTGCTTCATCGTTCTGTTTTTCAATGCAGAAACAGTGAAGCAATGGAAGAGATTATTTTTTAGTTACTTTATTTTTAGTTTGTCGAATCCTTCGCCATACACTCCTACCACATTACTTTGTGATATAAATGCATTGGGATCAATATCTTTCACCAATCGGAATATATCCAGTGACTGGCTTTTCTTTGCCAGTACCACTACGACCTTGATTCCTTGTTTGCTATACCATCCTGTACCATCCAATAAGGTAACTCCACGATCTATTTGTTTGGTGATTCCTTCGGCTATTTCATCATGTTTACGCGAGAAAATAAGGAACTGTACGGATTGGCGTGAACTGTTTATAACATAATCAATCACAATGCTCATAATAAACAATACGCAGAAACCAAACAACACCCGTTTCCAGTCATGGAATATGAAATAACAGGAGGATATGATGACAATATCACAATACATCATCATGCGGCCAAGGGTTACATCTTTATATTTATTGATAATCCAGGCAATGATATCCGTTCCGCCGGTACTTCCATTATTGCAGAAAACAATGCCGATACCAAATCCCAGCAAGCCGGCACCTACTACACAAGCCATGAATTCTTGTCCCGGTCCTAACAATTGCGGCAGTGTACCATCCGGGTTTTTCAATAATGCTTGAAAGAGCCATAATAGGAATGTCAGCATAAAGATGGCATAAATGGTTTTAAGGCTGAATTTAGGTCCTAGTATCTTTAATGCGAAACCTAAAAAAACAGCGTTGATAATAAAATAAGAAACCTGGATTTCAATGCCTGTAACATAATATATAATGGCTGAAATACCGGTTACTCCGCCTGTAGTTATTTGATAAGGCAGTAAGAAAGCCGCCCATCCCAGTGCATAGCAAATCAGTCCGAAGGTAATGGATAAATAGTCTTTTACCTCTCTGCCTAGTTTGATTTTTAATATTTGGTCCATGGTAATGAGGATTGTTTTTAATGTAAGTAGAAAGGTGTGTCAAAAGTTACTGCTTTTGACACACCTCAAGGATAGTATCGATTATAATACGATGTTTACAATTTTTTTGGGAACGATGATTACCTTTTTCGGGGTTTTGCCTTCAATCCATTTCTGGGCTTGTTCATCTGCCATAACTGTTGTCTGAATGGTATTGTTATCAGCATCAGCGGCGAAATCCATGGTGAAACGTGCTTTGCCATTGAAAGAGATAGTGTATTTTACAGTGTCTTCTTTCAGGTAATCTTCATTGAATGCAGGCCATTGTGCATCGCATACGCTGGTGGTATTTCCCAAAGCTTCCCAAAGTTCTTCTGCATAATGTGGAGCGAACGGAGCTAACAGGATGATGAGATTGCTCAATACCTCTTTATTGCGACATTTCAATGAAGTAAGTTCGTTTACACAAATCATGAATGCACTGATAGAAGTGTTGTAAGAGAAAGTTTCAATATCTCCGGTTACCTTTTTAATCAGCTTATGAA
This sequence comes from Phocaeicola vulgatus ATCC 8482, assembly GCF_000012825.1. Lineage (GTDB taxonomy): Bacteria > Bacteroidota > Bacteroidia > Bacteroidales > Bacteroidaceae > Phocaeicola > Phocaeicola vulgatus. Next base: position 1,546,452 of record NC_009614.1, read on the forward strand.
TTGCTTTCAACTCTTCTTTAGTCGGTTCACCCTCTACAGGCAAGAATTCGTCTGTGCGGCTATAGAACAGATTCCACAGTTTCTTCAAGAAACGGTGAACACCGTCAATACCATTGGTATCCCAAGGTTTGGACTGTTCTACCGGACCGAGGAACATTTCGTACATACGCAGCGTGTCGGCACCGTATTTCTCGACAATCATATCCGGATTGACTACGTTGTACATGGATTTACTCATCTTCTCTACCGCCCATCCGCAGATATATTTTCCATCTTCCAGGATAAACTCAGCATCGTTATACTCAGGACGCCATGCTTTGAAAGCTTCTACATCCAGAATATCGTTGGATACAATATTCACATCCACATGCAGCGGAGTGGTTTCGTACTGGTCTTTCAGGTTCAATGACACAAAGGTGTTGGTGTCTTTGATGCGATATACAAAATTGCTTCGTCCCTGAATCATTCCTTGGTTTACTAATTTTTGGAATGGTTCTTCCTTGATACTTACGCCCAGATCATGCAGGAACTTGTTCCAGAAACGAGAATAAATCAAGTGACCCGTAGCATGTTCGGTGCCGCCTACATAGAGATCTACATTTTGCCAGTAATGATCTGCCTTTTCTGATACTAGTGCTTGTGCGTTGTGTGGGTCCATATAGCGCAGATAGTATGCGGATGAACCTGCGAAGCCCGGCATGGTATTCAGTTCAAGCGGGAATATAGTGACGTTGTCAATCAAGTTGTTTTCCACGACTTCACCTTTTTCTACATCCCAGGCCCACTTGGTGGCATGTCCCAATGGAGGTTCGCCTGTTTCGGTTGGCAGGAACTTAGCTACTTCGGGAAGTTCAAGCGGCAATTTAGATGAGTCAATCATATAAGGCATACCGTTTTTGTAATATACAGGGAACGGTTCACCCCAATAGCGCTGGCGTGAGAAGATGGCGTCACGAAGACGATAATTCACTTTCACGCGTCCCAAATTATGGGCTTTCACATATTCTTTGGTAGCTGCGATAGCTTCTTTGATGGTCAGTCCGTTTAAAGAAAGGTCACAATAAGGAGTGACATCCTTGCGGGGTGAGTTGCAAACAATACCTTCTTTGGCATCGAAACTTTCTTCACTTACATCACAACCTTCTACCAACGGAACGATAGGCAGATTGAAATGTTTTGCAAAAGCGTAGTCACGGCTGTCGTGAGCAGGAACCGCCATGATGGCGCCTGTTCCATAACCTGCCAATACGTAATCACTGATCCATACGGGAACAGCCTCGCCGGTAAACGGATTGATGGCGTATGAGCCACTGAATACACCGGTTACGCGGCGGTCGGCGATACGTTCACGTTCCGTACGTTTCTTGGTGCGGTCCAGATAGGCTTCCACTTCGGCTTTCTGTGCTTCAGTAGTAAGTTGGGGAACCAGTTCGCTTTCGGGCGCCAGTACCATGAAGGTTACACCGAACATGGTATCTGCACGGGTAGTAAAGATAGTGAATTCAATATCACTGTCTTTCACTTTGAATTGTACTTCCGTACCTTCCGAGCGTCCAATCCAGTTACGCTGTGTTTCTTTCAGTGAATCAGTCCAGTCCACAGTGTCCAGTCCGTCCAGCAGCCGTTGTGCGTAAGCCGATACGCGTAAACACCATTGGCGCATTTTTTTCTGAACGACGGGGAAACCGCCGCGTTCCGAAACTCCATCCACCACTTCGTCATTGGCAAGAACAGTTCCTAGTTGCGGGCACCAGTTCACCATGGTTTCTCCCAAATAGGCAATGCGGTAGTTCATCAGGATTTCCTGTTGTTCTTTTTCGCTTTTGGCATTCCATTCTTCGGCTGTAAAGCTGAGTTCTTCGCTGCAAGCCGCATTCAGTCCTTCGTTGCCGTACCGGGCAAATGCTTCCGTTAGTTCGCTGATGGGGCGTGCCTGCTGTGTATCGTTACAATAATAGCTGTTGAACATTTGTTGGAAAGCCCACTGAGTCCAATGGTAATATCCTGGTTCACAAGTACGTACTTCACGGTTCCAATCAAAAGAGAAGCCGATTTTGTCCAACTGTTCACGATAGCGGTTGATATTGTTCACAGTGGTGATGGCAGGGTGTTGTCCGGTTTGTATAGCGTATTGTTCTGCAGGAAGTCCATATGCGTCATATCCCATCGGATTCAGCACGTTGAAACCTTGCAAGCGTTTGTAACGGGCGTAAATATCACTGGCTATGTATCCCAACGGATGTCCTACGTGCAATCCGGCTCCCGACGGATAAGGGAACATATTCAATACGTAGAATTTCTTTTTGCTTTCGTCTTCAGTCACTTGATAGGTATGGTTCTCTGCCCATCTTTGCTGCCATTTCTTTTCAATCTCTCTGAAATTGTATTCCATGATCTATTTTTTGTTATTTAATATCTTTGTTATTAAGTGATTGCAAAGATAATGAAAGTCGGGGAGATATATGGAAAGAACAGAAATAAAAAACTTCTTGTTATGTATATAGATTTCTTTTTGATGACACTTTTTGGAGGAATATATAATATATATACCTCCAAAAATTATTATATTTATTTAGACAAATAGCAGTTGTAAGATTTATAATCTTCCGAGGATAAGATTATAGAACTTACAAGTATATTATTTAGATGTTTAAGGTGTAGATGTATTATTTTTCCTGTTTCAATACGAATTCTTTGCCAAAATCATCTACAAAACAATTAATTTCCATAACTTTGTTTCATCAATATATCTGATAACTATGAAGTACTTTTTCCTCTTTCTCTTTTTATTTTTTGGTAATTACTCTGTTTGTGCACAACATATGATCTCCAAACAGCTTCCTTTTTTTTATCAACTTTCTTCTAATGAGATTTTTGATATCTATCAGGATAGAGAAGGATATTTATGGATAGGAACCACTAACGGGCTGGCAAGGTATGATGGTTTCCGCTTACAACCTTTTCGGTCTGATTATAAAAATCTGAATTTGCTTACAAATAATTCAATTTCAAATATAGTGGATAATTCTCGCTATGTATGGATTGGTACATGGAAAGGATTAAATCTTTATGATAAACAAACTTGTAAAATAATTCCTTTTCCGGATACAAGACTGCTGGATAAGGGGATTAATTATATGGCAGCAGATAAGGAAGACAATATTTGGATAGGAGCTGGTAATACAATATATAGATGTAATTCTACGGCTTCTATTGCGAGGGAATATGATATTTTTGGCTCGCAACAGAATAAGCATACTATCAATTTTGTTTATCAGGATAGAGAGGGAAATATGTGGGTACTTACGGGAGGAGGCTTGTTCAAGTATGATGATAAGTCAGATTCCTTTATTACTTATCCTCCATTAGGCAAGAATAATGCACCTTATACTATGTGTCAAGATCAATCGGGCAATTATTGGATTGGTACGTGGGGTGAAGGATTATGGCAGTTTTTTCCACAAAAAGAAGGAGAGGAATGTTATAAAAGGCATCATATTATCAATTCCAGAAGTGGGGAAACGGAACCGATCTTTTATAGTATGACGCAAGATAATACATTCGGCTACTTGTGGCTATTGTCTTATAATGAACTTTACGCCTTGCAATATACCGAAGAGGGTACATTGGTATCTGTGGATATACATGATTTGGTAGATACACACATGATGTACACTAAAATCATGAAAGACAGAGAAGGGAATCTGTGGCTGGGGTCTTATGATATGGCATATACTATTTTCTTTGATAATTCGAAGATTGATAATTATCCTTTGCCGCAACTTAAAAAACACATGGGTTGGGATGCAAATATCTTGAATCTTTGCTTGGATAAAAATGATGTAATGTGGGTCAATCAGGATAGATACGGGCTTTGCCTGTATGATTTGTCACAAGATCTATTTGCAGATAATAGTGGTAATAATTTGTCAAATCCGGGCGAAGTAAGCATTATTGTGAAATCCAAGCTTAAGGAAGGAGTATGGATCAGTCCCAGATATGGTGCACGGGTAATGAGAATGACTCATCAGGGTATGAAGATACAGTTGGAAGAGGATATTGATTTGGAAAAACAAATCTATAATCCGGGAAATATCAGGGACTTGATTGAGGATAATAAAGGTTGTTTATGGATTTTTAGCCAGTCGGGGCTTTATGTAAAGCGTCCTGATAATTCTATTTTACTTGTAGCAAGTTCTGATTTTCCAGAGATGTCTTCCTTGACAAGTGATAGGGAAGGTAACATATGGGGAGTGTCTACTGATAAAAAGGTGTACAGGTTAAGCTGTATTGATAGGAATATATCTTATGAATTAAAAGCTTGTATTCCAGTCCTTTCAGGACAGGAAAATGTAAATCATGCCTGTATAGATAGGGAGGGTTGCTTATGGTTGGTTTCTTCTTTAGGAAGAATATTCAAATCGGATACGAATAAAGAGGCATTTGAAAATATGGCTTTGGATAATCAGATAGATGATTGCTCTGTGTTGGGATTACTTGCTGATGAAAACAATGTGTGGATTATAACTAACAAAAAGGTGCTTCAATATAATATTTATCAGAAGGTATGTATGAATTATGCTACTTCGGATGGGAACATATGGGTTGATGTATTCAGATACAGAGCGATAAGCAGGGACAGGCAAGGAGGGCTGTATGTAGGTGGGCATCGTGGTTTTATACATATTCAGTCTGGTAGTGTCTCATTGGCGGATAAGATACAGTTTTCTTCTGTCGTTACGGATGTAAAAATTGAAAATAAAAGTATATTCTTTGCTGAAGATGAATCACTTCATACCATCAACCGGATTTCTTTGGCCCCCAATTCCAGAAATATAGAAATATTTTTTTCATCGCTTATCTATTCATTGAATTCCAAGGTAGAGATGGCTTATAAATTGGATGGAGTAGATAAGGATTGGGTATATCTGCCCTATGATAAGAATTCTGCTTTTTATAATCAGTTAAAGAAAGGTACTTATTCATTCTGGTTAAAATGGAAATATGGACAAGGAAAATGGACGGAAGGCAAAGTTGTATTGGTTATTGTTCAGGCTCCGGCTTTTTATGAAACTTGGTTGGCATATATGGTTTACCTTGTTTTGATTGTACTTGCTGTCTATCTGTCTTTTCATACTTATGCGCAGCGTATTAAAATCAAAAATGAAGTGAAACTAAAAGAAGAGCTGGCACGGACAAAATTGAACTATTTTACAAATATCTCTCATGAATTACTAACTCCGCTGACAGTCATTTCTTGTATTACTGACCATTTGGAACAAAAAGTTCCTGCTATCCGACAACAGTCTGTAATACTGAAATCCAATGCCGACAAACTGAAACGGTTAATACAGCAGATTTTGGACTTTAGAAAGATGGATGTGGGAAAAATGAATCTGAATGTGTCCGAAGGAAATATCAGTGAGTTTATACAGAATATTTGCAAGACGAATTTTCTTCCTCTTGCTCAAAAGAAAGGCATAATTTTAGAGATTGACGTAGAACCATTGGAAATTAAAGGTTATCTGGATTTTGATAAATTAGACAAAATAATATATAACCTGTTATCGAATGCCATAAAATACACTCCCGAATATAAATGTATCAAAGTAAACGTATATCTTATAAATAAGGAAGGAAATAAGGTCTTGGTTATCAAAATAAAGGATGAGGGAATAGGTATCTCACCTAAAGAAATCAATTATATTTTTACTCGTTTTTATAGTAGTAAGAAACGGGTGGGAATAGAATCGAATGGTATCGGGCTTTCTTTGACGAAAGAGTTGGTGAATCTTCATCATGGAACTATTACAGTAGACAGTGAATTAGGTAAAGGTACCTGTTTTACGGTAGAACTTCCCATTGACAGAATGGGGTATAAGCATGATGAAATAGTGGATGAGATGGAAGGTGTGACAATGGATATCACCGAATGTGCAATTGTAGCAGAAGATGACGTTTCATCCGATGGAGCTACGGATAAATCTACCCTTCTGTTGATAGATGATAATGCAGAATTACTCTATATAATGAAAGAGATGTTTAAGGAAAAGTATAGTGTATGGACTGCGGCAGACGGACAGCAAGCTTGGGATAAACTAAGCAATCATGAAGTGGATATGATTATTTGCGATGTGATGTTGCCTGATATCAATGGTTGGGAGCTTTGCACCCGCATCAAGTCGGATTTGCGTTTTAATCATATTCCAGTGATCATACTTACGGCGAAGAACGGTATTGATGACCGGATAGCCAGTTATGATGCCGGAGCGGATGGTTATATTGCAAAGCCATTTGAAATGAAAGTACTTTTTGCCCGTGTGGATAATCTTATCAGATCGTTTAAGATGCGTCAGGCGGCTTTTCGTAAAGAAGAAGACGTCAATTTGGAAACTTTAGCTTATCCGTCTGCTAACAAGTTGTTTCTGCAGTCTATTATTGCAAGCATAGAACAACATCTGGAAGAGTCTGAATTTGATTTGGAAAGACTTTCTGGAGAAATGAACATGTCCAAATCTACTTTATATCGTAAAATAAAGGCTATGACCGGGTTGACGCCTTTAGACTTTGTACGCAATATAAAGATGAAGCGTGCCTGCATGATGTTGCTTGCACGTACTCAGACCATATCTGAAGTGGCATACGCTGTAGGATTCAGTAATCCTAAGTATTTTACGAAATGTTTTAAAGAGGAGTTTGGTATGACTCCTACTGAATACCAACAGTCACATATCAAGGTCTAGTAAAAGAAGGGATAAATTTCTGTCATTAGGGTATTGAAACGTTTCATGAAAGGATTTTATACCTTTTGTAAAGTGTTTCGATACCCTGTTGTTTTTAGGATATGGCTTCTTTTGTTTCATGATTCTTAAATTATAAAGCATGAAGAAAAAGAAGTTACCATTAGTCTGTTGGGATAGTATCAAATTACTAACCGCACTTTTCCTGTTATGGGGAGTTTGTTTCGGAGCAGATGCGTATCCGGAAAGTGAATATCGAAAGCAACTTTTTGATTATGATTGGAAATTCAAGTTGGGAGATTATCCTGACGCTTCATTGAATACATACGATGACGCTGATTGGAGGATACTTGATTTACCTCATGATTGGAGTATAGAAGGAACTCTTGATCCGGAAAATCCAATGGGGAATGATGGAGGTTATTTTCCGGCAGGAACAGGATGGTATCGTAAGTCATTTGAAATATCTTCTAAGTATAGAGGCAAGAAAGTGGGTATTTACTTTGAAGGAGTTTATATGAATTCAGAAGTCTTTGTTAATGGAAAATCTATAGGAATTCGTCCTTATGGATATTCATCTTTTTACTATGATCTGACTCCTTATCTGCGTTATGATGATAAGAATATTATTGCTGTACGGGTAGATAATTCGCAGCAGAAAAATTGTCGCTGGTATACTGGTACAGGCATTTACCGGCATGTGTGGCTGACAGTGATGAATCCTATTCATATAGAGCATTGGGGGATAGCTATAACTACTCCTGAGGTGAGTGAGGAGAGAGCTGTTGTACAAATAAAAACTATTTTGAGAAATGAAACTTCTTCTAACAGACAGATTACCTTGACAACAAAGTTGACTAAAGGAAATGATGAATCTGGAAAAGGAGAAATAAAAGTGGATTTGCCTGCCAATGGAATAAAGGAAATAACACAAAAAATTTCTGTATTGTATCCTGCTTTGTGGAGTCCTGAGTCCCCTCATTTATATAATGCACACTTTCTAGTGACTGAAGCGGGTGATGTAATAGATAGTATAACGGAATCTTTTGGTATTCGGACGGTTACTTATTCGGCTGAACAAGGATTATTCTTGAATGGCAAGAGAATTATTTTAAATGGTGGATGTTTACATCATGACAACGGTTGTCTGGGGGCAGCGGCTTATGATCGTGCTGAAGAACGGAAAGTAGAATTAATGAAGGCTGCGGGATTTAATGCGGTACGTACTTCGCATAATATTCCTTCAGAAGAGTTCCTCCATGCCTGTGATCGTCTCGGATTATTGGTTATAGATGAAACCTTTGACGGTTGGCGTGACAGTAAGAATCAATATGACTATTCTATTCTTTTTGATCAATGGTGGCAACGGGATATCGAATCCATGGTACTTCGTGACCGCAATCATCCTTCTATTTTTTGTTGGAGTATTGGTAATGAAGTAATTGAGCGTAAAAAATTGGAAGTGGTCACTACAGCTCGAAAGTTGGCCGACTATGTACATAAGTTTGATCCCAGTCGTCCGGTAACTTCTGCTTTAGCTGCTTGGGATAATGACTGGGAAATATATGATCCATTGGCTGCCGTGCATGAAATAGTGGGATATAATTATTTGCTGCATCGAGCGCCGGTTGATCATCAGCGTGTACCTTCCCGTGTTATTATGCAAACTGAATCTTACCCACGAGACGTTTTTGCCAATTGGTCATTGGTTAATGATCATGATTATATTATTGGTGATTTTGTTTGGACAGCTATTGATTATTTAGGTGAATCGGGTATCGGGCGATTTTATTATGCAGGTGAATCGGAAGGTGAACACTATCAACGTAACCATTATCCTTGGCATGGGGCCTATTGTGGAGATATTGATTTAACAGGTTGGAGAAAGCCTATATCACATTATCGTGACTTGTTGTATAATCCTGATAAGAAACTTTATTTGGCTGTAAAAGAGCCGGATAATTATTATGGTAAGGTGAAGGAAACCTTATGGTCTGTCTGGCCTACTTGGGAAAGCTGGAATTGGCCGGGACATGAAGGAAAAGAAATAGAGGTAGAGATTTATTCCCGATATCCCAAAGTACGTCTGTATTTGAATGATAAGCTGATAGGCGAGCAATTTACAGGACAGGAACAGCAATTCAAAGCAGTCTTTCCTATTTCATACGAGCCAGGAATATTGAAGGCGGTAGGTGTGGAATCCGAGATAGAAATAGAGAAAACGATCTTACAGACTGCCGGAAAACCTGTGAAAATTCAATTAACGGCCGATCGTACAAAAATAAAGGCAAATGGTCAGGATTTGAGTTTTATCACAGTAGAAATATTAGATAAGGAAGGCATTCTGGAGCCGAATGCTGATAATCAATTAACTTTTGAAGTGAAAGGGGCAGGTACTATAGTGGCTGTGGGAAATGCTGATTTAAAAGACACGGATAGCTATATCGGTTATCAGCGGAAAGCATGGAAAGGGCGTGCTATAGTGGTAGTAAAAAGTACACGGAAAGAAGGTAAGATAATGTTGAAAGTGGCTTCTCCCGGATTGGTTCCGGCTACTGTATCCATTCGTACAAGTAAATAATAATAACTTTTGTTTAATTCTAAATATAATAGTATGAAAACATTTCGTTTTGTTTTATTGCTGTTTTTGGTATTGAGTATATCCAATACAGCTTGGGCGCAAAACCAGACTGTAAAAGGTAGGGTGATAGACTCTAAATTAAAAGAAGCTCTTATGGGGGTTTCTATTTTGGAAATAGGTACTTCAAATGGTACTGTAACTGATTTGGATGGTAACTTTACGCTTTCTGTTCCTAAAGGAGCTGTATTGCGTATTTCTTATGTGGGATATTTAGTTCAGGAAGTTCCGATAAATGGAAAAACATCTTTGGATATATTTTTGAAGGAAGATACTGAATTATTAGATGAGGTAGTGATTGTGGGGTATGGGGCCCAAAAGAAAGCTACATTATCCGGCTCTGTAACAAGTGTAGGTGGTGAGAAGCTGGCAAAAACTCCAGTAACGAATGTATCACAAGGATTAGCTGGACGTTTACCGGGCGTGGTCGCTGTTTCTAACACTTCAGAACCAGGATATGATGGTGCTACTATTACTGTTCGTGGGGTTAATACCTTTGGAAAAGCTGATCCGTTAGTAGTTGTTGATGGAGTACCTGGACGTTCTTTGGAGCGTATTGATCCAAGTACCATTGAAACGATGTCTGTATTAAAAGATGCTTCAGCAGCTATTTATGGTGCTCAAGCTGCCAATGGAGTTATTTTGATTACAACAAAACGAGGAAAAGCAGGCAAGCCGAGAGTAGGTTTTACTTATAATTATGGAATAGCTGCTCCTACTGTAATACCGGAAATGACCAATGCTGTGGAATATGCCACTTTGATGAATGAAATAGATAAGTATGCCGGTAATAAGGGTCGCTATACGGTAGATGATCTTAGATTATATGCTGATGGTTCCGATCCTTGGGGACATCCGGATACGGACTGGTTTAATGAAACATTGAAATCATGGTCTCCACAAACTTATGCCAATGCTACTATTGATGGTGGTACAGAGAATGTGAAATATTTTGTTAGCGTATCAGCCAAAGGACAAGATGCATTTTATCGTCATAGTGGGTCAAATTACCATCAGTATGACTTGAAGATGAATCTTGATATGAAAATTAATAAATATGTTGATACTTATGTCAATGTAACAGGAAGAATGGAAGATCGGAAATATCCAACCCGTTCTGCAGAGAATATTTTCCGTATGCTGATGCGATCTAAACCTAATTCACCGGCTTATTGGCCTGATGGTCGTCCGGGACCCGACATTGAATTTGGTGATAATCCGGTAGTTATATGTACCAATCAAACTGGTTATGAACGTGATAAGCGTTATGTGTTAAATGGGGATTTCGGAGTTAATATCAAGGTGCCTTATGTGGAGGGATTGACTTTGAAGGCTACTGCGTCACTCGATAAGACGTTCCGTTTTCGTAAAATATGGCAAAAACCTTGGTATTTGTATTCATGGGATGGGACTTCGATGGATGAAAATGGCCAGCCCCTATTGGTGGAAGGAAAGAAAGGGTTTAGTGATCCTCGTCTGACAGAATCAATGGAAGATAATTTGGGGGTATTATTGAGTGGTATCGCTAGTTATAGCCATACATTTGCTCAAGATCATGATGTAAATATTCTAGCAGGTGTAGAACGTATCACGGATAAGGGGGATTCATTTGAAGCTTATCGTCGTTATTTTCTTTCTGCCGCTATTGACCAGCTTTTTGCTGGTGGTCAGGATGAAATGAATAATACAGGTACAGGGTATGAGGAAGCCCGTTTAAATTATTTTGGTCGTGTGAACTATGCTTATAAGTCTAAATATTTGGCAGAGTTTGTTTGGCGTTATCAAGGTTCCTATATTTTTGATCGTTCTAATAAATTCGGATTCTTTCCAGGTATTTCATTAGGATATGTAATATCTGAAGAAGATTTTTTCAAAAAGAAATTGCCCTTTATTAGTTTTGCCAAAGTACGGGCATCATGGGGACAGACAGGAAATGATTTGATTGATCCTTATCAGTATTTGGCTTCCTATACTTTCAATGATTTGATGTATTTGACTAATAATGGTGCAACGATGAACCAAGCATTGAAAGAAGGAGTAGCTCCTAATCAAAATGTGACTTGGGAAACAGCTACACAAAAGAATATAGGTCTTGATTTACAATTTTTGAATGGAGATTTGGCATTTACTATTGACTATTTTCATAATAACCGCAGTGATATTTTATGGAAACGAAATGCTTCTGTTCCGGGCACTTCCGGATTGGTACTTCCTGATGAAAACTTAGGGAAAGTACAAAATCAAGGGGTAGATTTCAATATTGATTATCGTAGAAATTTCAAAGATTTTCGGTTGGGTATAAACTTGAATGGGGTTTATGCTAAAAATAAAATTCTTTTTTGGGATGAGGCACCTGGTACTCCAGAATGGCAGAAGTCCACAGGCAAACCTATCGATTCGGGACTTTATTATGAAGCTATCGGCATATTTAAAGATCAAGCAGCTGTAGATGCGTATCCTCATTGGGCCGGTGCACGTCCGGGGGATATTATTTTCAAAGATGTAAATGGGGACAATGTGATAGATGGCAATGATCGTGTTCGTAATGATAAGAGTCGTACTCCACGATTTACAGGTGGATTGAATGTAGATTTAGGATATAAGGATTTTGACCTTTCATTTTTACTACAAGGTGCTATGGGAGGAGTTTTTTATCAAACGACAGAGTCGGGGGATTTTGCCAATTTCTTAAAAAGTTTTTATGATAATCGTTGGACAGAGGAAAACCCAGATGCCGATTTTCCTCGTACTTATAATCGAAGTAATGAATATTTTATAAATCAGCAGAATACATTCTGGTTGCATAAAACTGATTATATACGTTTGAAGAATATAGAATTGGGATATACTGTACCATCTATATGGAGTAAGAAAATAGGTGTGGAACATTTACGTGTTTATATTAATGCTTATAACCTGCTGACAATTAGTCCTGATATGAAGGATTATGATCCCGAAAACACAAGCGGATCGGGATATAATTATCCGTTGAATAAAGTGATAAATTTTGGAGTAAACCTTACTTTTTAAATAAAATGAAAAATATGAAACGTTTATATGGATTATTTGTATTGCTATGTCTTATGCTAACAGCATGCAATGATGATTTTTTGGATGTGGATCCAGTAGACCGTTATTCAGATGCAGTTGTCTGGACGGATGAATCATTAATAACTTCTTTTGTTAATAATATTTATGAGGGACAGAAATGGGGATTTCATACCGTAATGCTTTCTTCTTTGTGCGATGAGTCAATGGAGGTTTGGGCATGGGAGAGCCAGCCAGTAGTGATGAGTGAATTGAGTCCTAGTTATCAAGGCATTCTTGCTCCTAATTTTTGGATTATAACCTTCCATAATATAACTTGGACCAATCTTTATAAAAATATCCGTGCCTGTAATATCTTTTTTGAAAATGCAGAGAAATATGCTTTAGAAGGAGATGTTGTCGATAAATTGAAAGGTGAAGTGCATTATTTACGTGCTTATTTTTATTATTGGTTGTTGAGCCAATGGGGTGGTGTCCCTTTGATTGAGAAATCTTTTACTCCTTCTGATGATTTACTCGTAGCTCGTAATACGTTTGAAGAAACGGTAGATTTTATTGTGAAAGATTTAGATGAAGCAGCTTCTATTTTGCCTTTGAACGGAGATAAAGCCCGTGCAACAAAAGGTGCTGCTATGGCTTTGAAAGCCCGTGTCCTGCTTTATGCGGCTAGTGACTTATTTGTTTCTCAGTCTTTATGGGCATCCGGTTATGAGCATCCTGAACTTATAGGGTATGTGGGAGGTGATCGTACGGAACGTTGGCAACGGGCTAAAAAGGCTGCTAAAGCTGTTATGGATTTAGGTATATATCATCTGTATGGTGAAAATGGAGGATGGAAAAATAGAGAGGAAGCTACTCAAAACTATGCTGATATTTTCTTGTGTCATAATTCGGATGAAGATATTATGGTACAATATTATGATTATGTAAATCATAATAGCAGTGATTTTCAATTGCCTCGTGTTGGTTTGTTCAATAGTCCTAATGGTTTTCATGGTTGGGGTGGAAATACTCCTACAGGACAATTAGTTGATTCTTACGAAATGGCAGATGGTAGTAAATTTAGTTGGGATAATCCACAACAAGCAGCTTACCCTTATCAAAATCGAGATCCTCGCTTCTATGCTTCTATTATGTATAATGGTTCTTATTGGCGTCAACGTCCGGATGATACAGTAGGTAGTGATCCTGAAGGAATAGTACAAACTGCTTATTATCAGCAGTCAGATGGAAGTTATACACCAGGCTTAGATACTCGCCAAGGCCCTATTGAAGATTGGAATGGTTCTTACACAGGATATTATATGCGTAAATTTTTAGACCCTTCAGTTAATCATCAGTATGATAAACAACCTTATCCTTGGCGTCAGATACGTTATGCTGAAGTTTTGTTGAATTATGCTGAAGCATGCATAGAATTAGGTGAAGATGTTGAAGCTCGTAAGTATATCAATATGATTCGTAAAAGAGCGGGAATGCCTGATATACCAAATTCTGAAACGGGAGATGTCTTGAAAGAGCATTATCGTAATGAACGTAAAATAGAATTAGCTTATGAACAACATCGTTATTTTGATATCCGCCGTTGGATGATTGCACCTGAAGTGATTAAGAATGTTCAGGGAATAGATATTCGCTATCCTTATGGAGCTACAGAGCCTAATTATTCCATTATTGATGTGCAGGAGAGAAAATGGAATGATAAGTCTTATTTACTCCCTATTTATCTAGATGAAATGCAGAAAAATGATTTGTTGATACAAAATCCATTATATTAAAAAATTATACATAGATAAGCCCGTAGCTTAATGATAGCTACGGGCTTTGTTAAAAAGAATGATTTTTTATTCCACTCCCAAATCTTTATAAGTTCTCGGAGCCGGAACAGAAGGTAACGGTTTGCGATCCTTCAGCTCTTGTAGAATTACTTCAATAGCTTTATTCAACTGCTGGTCTTCACCTGACTGTTCTTTTACCGGATCATTATCAATCAGAATATCAGGGTCTACTCCATGATTTTCTACTATCCATTGACCGGTCTTTGCATCATAATTGGTAAAGAACGGAACACGCACATCCGTACCATCCATATAAGGCAACGGGCCACTGATACCGATAATGCCACCCCATGTACGAGTACCGATAACTTTACCGATTTTATTTGCCTTAAAACTCCATGGGAACAAGTCACCGTCCGAAGCCGAGTATTTATTGATTAGCAATACTTTCGGACCCACTAGTGTTGCATCAGGAATGGTACCGATTTTGGTTGATCCACGACGCATGGTCAGGCGATAGGGTTCACGAAGCAAACGTTCGATAATCATTGGAGATACATTACCACCTCCATTGGCACGGTCATCAATAATCAAGGCTTCTTTATCGAGTTGGGGATAGAAGTAGCGGGCGAATTCATTCAGACCGTCCGGTCCCATATCGGGAATATAGACGTAACCTACACGACCATTAGTTGCTTCTTCCACTTTTTTGATATTATTCTGTACCCAGTTATAATGATACAATGGGTATTCATTGTCTAATGGTTTAATGACCACTTTACGTACTCCTTTACTTGATGCGGTACGGTTTATGCTTAGTTCAGTCAATACATTGGCTTTGCCTGCCAGCAGACTGTAAATGTTATCAACAGTAGCTGTTGAGATGCCATCAATAGCTGTGATATAATCCCCTTCTTTTACTCCGATACCCGGTTCTGTAAGGGGAGAACGCAGTTTCTGACTGTAAATTGCACCCGGTAGGATTTTGTCAATACGGTAGAAGCCACTCTTGTCACGACTCAGTTCAGCTCCCAGTAATCCCATTGGAATACGTTCGGGACCTTTTATTTCACCCGGATTCACATAAGCGTGTCCGCAAGCCAGCTCGGCAATCATCTCACCGATGATATAGTTCAAGTCCAGACGGGTTTTTGCATGAGGAACTAATACAGCATATTTTTCTTTAATCGCATTCCAGTCTGCTCCATGCATATTTTCCAGATAGAATCCGTCACGGAAAGCCCGCCATGTTTCATCGAATATCTGAGCCCATTCTTGACTGTAATCAATGGGAGCAACCATATCGCTTAAGTTAATATTCTCTTCCAATGAGGCTTTAGTGCATGGAAAATCACAGATATACAGATTATTTCCTTTAAAGAACAATGCTTTCCTATGATTGGCAGCTACATCCATATATGCTCCTTCGGCTACGATTTCTTCTTTTTGTTTAGCCAAATCATATACTTTGGTACTTCTACCATTGGCATACCACACTTTTTTACCGTCTGAATAGAAATTATCGTAGTTACCTGCTTGTAAAGGTAATTTAATCAGTCTTCCGGGCAAGCCTTCCGGATCTATTTTAACTGTATTATTTGTGGCTTCCGGTTTTTTATTGGCCGCATCGGTAGTCTGTTGTTCTATGCTGACCATTTCATCCGAAGGTAATAAAGGTGACGGTGTGTCATTGGCGAGCATGGCCATATAGACTCCTCCCATACGATTATAGGCATGATTCCATTCTGTCTGGCTGTAGATGGGATTAAAATCTCTTTCGGAACTGAATATGAGGTATTTTCCATCCGTGCTGAAGACAGGTGAAGAAGAACTGTACCATTTTTCGGTCACCGGATATTCCTTACCTGAAGTCAGATGGTATACATAAATGACACTCATGTTATTAGCTCCGGATTTAGTATAGGTAATCCATTGGCTGTCTGGTGAATAGTTCACTTCATAGAACTCTCCTTCCGGATTCTGCATGACAGTCCGTTTCGCTTTTGAGGCAATATCAACTTCTACGATACGGTTTTTACGGTCGGTATAAAGTATTTTCTTGCTGTCCGGGCTCCACATCAGTTGGCGGATATAAGTATCATTGTTTTGGGTCAGTTGGATGGGATCACCCCCTTCGACAGATTGTAGCCAGATTTCAGTTTCACCGGTACGGTCACTGATATAGGCTATTTGTTTACCGTTCGGACTCCATTCTCCTTCCCGTTCATTGGCTCCCGGGGTGCGGGTGATATCACGGGTTACCCCTTTTTCGGCAGGGATATCGAATACTTCTCCGCGAGCAGTTACTACCAGACGGTGGCCATCCGGTGAAAGGCTGGCGGCAGTCAGGTTATCTGCTACCCGTTTCATTTCTTTTCGGGCATAGATATTGTCTGAAGTCAGCGTGATGGAGATTTTTTCTGATTTGCGCGTTTTAGGATCCAGTTTATAGAGGTATCCTCCATGTTCATAGACAATAATTTGTCCGTTACTGCTGGGGAATTTTACATCATAATCCGTATAGTTAGTTACTTTTTCAGTTTGTTTGGTCCGGATATTATAAACAAAGATATTCATGGTGCGATCCCGATCGGAAATAAAGTAGATTTCCTCTCCTATCCACATAGGGATAATATCTTGTGCAATATTATTGGTGATATTCTCTACTTTCTTAGCAGCCGGATCATAAATCCAAATGTCATCTGCCATGCCACCGCGATAATATTTCCAATTACGGAATTCTCGCATAACCCGGTTGTAAGCCAGCTTTTTTCCATCGGGGGAATAGCTGCAAAAACCTCCTTCGGGTAATGGAATCACTTCGGGCATTCCTCCGTTTTTCGATATGCTCCATAGTTTGCCATCAAAACCGTCACTGATACGATTGCGGTAGACTATGTTTTTTCCATCCGGCGTCCAAGTCATTACTATGTTATTGGGACCCATTCGATCTCCTAAGTCATCCCGGTTGTTTGTTGCTGTGTAGGTAAGTCGTTGGGGTTCGCCTCCGTCAGTTGGAATCAGATATACTTCAGTGTTACCGTCATATTGACCGGTGAAAGCAATTGATTTTCCATCCGGAGAAAAACGTGCGAACATTTCATAACCGATATGGGAAGTCAGCTTTTGTGCTTCTCCTCCATTCAAAGGTGCTTTGTACAGATCTCCGGCGTAAGAAAAGACAATGTCGGAGCCATTGGTAGCGGGAAAACGGAGTAATCTAGCCTCATCGGCATGTCCGGTGAAAGCTGTTCCTGCCAGTAACAGGGAGAATAATAGCTTTTTGTTCATTTTATTTAGGGTTTGATTTTCGTCGGAAACAAAGTTAGGTATTATTCTTCAGATTATGAGCTGGAACTTATTTCTTTTTTCAGTTGATTATTACTAGAGTTTTTTAATAAGAAATAGTTTTATTGGCATGATGTTTTTAAGAAATGCTATATTTGCAATATTAATAGTCTTAATAAAGATGGATGCAAGTATAGTAGATAAAGATTTGATTGAAAGAATAAACAAAGGAGAAGAAAAAGCTTTTGAGGTTTTATATAATAGCTATTTTGTCTATCTCTGTGCTTGTGCTAATTCTTATATCTTTAACCCTGTGGAAGCGCAAGATATAGTTAATGAAACTTTTGCTAAAATATGGTATAGGCGTGGTGAGTTATCTTTTCCTATTCATGCTTATTTGATACGTGCTATTCAGAACGGGTGTTTGAATTACCTCCGTTCGCTTCACAGCCGTGAAAGAATTATAGATGAATACCGTGAAGCATTACTTGAGTATCAAGAAGAATTTTGTGCTTCCGAGTGTTCGCCTTTGCAAGAAATGGAATTAGCTGATTTGGAAAAATCAGTCCAAAATATAGTGTCTTCCTTGCCTGATAAATGCAGGTTCATTTTTGAGCAATATCTTTATTCCAATCTGACTCCTCAAGAGATTGCAGATAAAAATAATATTTCAGTCAATACAGTCAGAGTACATGTAAAAAATGCCATGGATAAAATAAGAGAAAAGGTGGGATCTAGAGTAGGGATTCTATTATTTTTTCTTTTCTAAAAAAAGAATGAAAAAAATCTGTTTTTGGCTTAAATGTTTTGTCTGTTGCTTGTGTATTATCTATAGTAGATAATTCCAAAGATATAAAATGAACAGCCAAATAGATGAATTTGAACGAATAATGCTGGATTATCTGAAAGGCGAAATCTCGTCTGAAGATATGCAGAAACTAACTATATTACTGAAAAGAGAGAATACTTGTCGCGAAAAATATCGTGAAATAGCCCGTTCTTATGCATTGGCATCCTCTTCTTGGTTTGCACGCAGGAAAGAGCAAAACTTTGAGCAATTGTGTGATACATTGAATTTCTATTCTTCTCGTAAACATTCTTTTTTCCGTAAAATAAGCGTTTGGAGAAGCGTTGCTATATGGACTTTACTGATTGGTTGTAGTATAACATTCTTTTATTTATATCATTCGCCTAGTCCAGAAGTTCTTACTCCTTCTTATTGTCAGATTGAGGTTCCCCAGGGGGCCAGTTCGAAATTATTATTGCCTGATAGTACCATTGTTTTTCTGAATGGGGGGACGGTTTTAAAGTATGATGTTTCTTTGCAGCAGCGGACTGACCGGAAAGTTTTTCTTTCAGGTGAGGCTTATTTCAAAGTTTCTAGAAATATGCTCAAGCCTTTTATTGTTCATACGGGGGAATTGAATATAAAAGTATTAGGTACAACATTTAATGTGGCTTCTTATCCTGATGATGCGGAAATAAAAGTGAGCCTTGTGGAAGGTAGTGTGAATGTTTACACTACTTCAGATGCTAAAAAGAATATTCTTCTTTCTCCTGATGAGCAAGCTGTTTATAATAAAAATGATAAGGTATTGTCTATGAGAAAGATAGATGCGGTATCTCAAGCAGCATGGACTACAGGAAGACTGGTATTTGTTAATGAAAAGTTATTTGATATTTTGAAAACAATCGGGAAAAAATATGATGTACAGATACTTGTGCAGTCTCGGAAAGTGTATACTGAATATTTTTCAGGAAGTATAGATACGAATCTGACTTTGGATGAAATTCTTTCTTATTTAGATGTGGATAATAAGTTTATGTGGAGAAAGAAAGGAAAAACAATAGTTATTACAGACCGGTAACTGATAGATAAAAAGTACTGTGAAAAGTACATGCTTAAATAATTGTTAACTAAAAATTCTAAGTATGAAAAAAAACTTTTGTAAAGTTCGTAGGGGGCATTGCCTCTCTCTTGTATGGATAGTTTCATTTCTACTATGGGGAAATGTCACTATGGCCGCATTGCCTATTCAGGAGGCAAAACTTTCTATACAACAGCGTTCAGTGGCTTTGAGTCGGGTTTTTTATGAGATTGAAAAACAGACCGGCTACTCTTTCCTTGTTCGTAATAATGATATTAATATGAATGAGAAAGTATCTATTGATGTTAAAAATAAAAGTGTGGAAGAGGTGCTTGAGATGTTGTTTGTAGGGAAAAATATCCGTTATAAAGTGGAAGGGGAGCATATTTCTGTTTATAAACCCCAGCAATCAAGACAAAATGCAATTACCGGATTGGTTATGGATGTGGCAAAAGAACCAGTTATTGGTGCTTCTGTTGTGGTAATGGGATCTACTAACGGGTGTATCACAGATTTTGATGGAAAATTTTCTTTAGAAGTTTCTGAATTTCCTGTGAAGTTACAAATCAGTTATATTGGTTATAAATCTCAAGAGGTAACTGTACGTGATACAAAAACTATTCAGGTGGTATTACGTGAGGACACTGAAACTTTAGATGAAGTGGTGGTAGTGGGATACGGTTCGCAGAAAAAAGCAAACCTGACAGGAGCCGTTGCCTCGGTCAAGATGGATGAAGTGATAGGCAATCGTCCTTTGTCACAAGCTGCTGATGCATTGCAAGGTACGGTTCCCGGCTTGTTTGTGTCTAGTGATGGCAATGCTCCAGGTAAAAGTAAGTCATTCCAGATTCGTGGCGCTTATTCTGTAGGTATTAAAAATGATGATGGTTCTTATGGTAGTGCTATCAAGCCTTTGATTTTGATTGACAATGTGGAAGGAGACTTGGATATGGTTAATCCTGAGGATATTGAAACGGTTACAGTGTTGAAAGATGCTGCTTCAGCTGCCATTTATGGTGCCCGTGCTGCCGGTGGTGTAATTTTGGTTACTACCAAACGTCCGAAAGGAGAAACTTCTTTCCAACTGAATTATAATAATAACTTTGCCTTTGCAACTGCCATGAATTTGCCAGAACAGGCACCGTTGATGGAATATTTGCAGGCCTATTCTGATGCAGCCGGAGATCAATTCTGGACAATGGGTTCGCCTAGTGTAAGCAAATGGATGGGATATTTGGAGCAATATCGTAATAATCCGTCTTCTATTCCTACTGTCGGCGATGGTATCTTTAAAGATACGGATGGGGCTGTTTATTATATGAATGAAAAGGACTTGGTGAAGAACATGCTTGAGACTAGTTTCCAGCATACACATAATATATCAATGACAGGTGGTACTGATAAGCTCCGTTATCGTCTTTCTGCCGGATTTATTGATAATGACGGTGTGCTGATTACTGACAAGGATAAATACAGACGAATGAATGTCAGTGGATTTATATCTGCCAATGTTACAAAATGGTTTACTCAGGAAGCCACTTTTAGCTATGCACATAGTAAAAGAATGGAGCCAAAGTCTGCTTTGGGCGCTGTTTACAGTACTCGTCTTGCTTCTTTCTATCCGGAAGGCAATATGCCGGAAGGTATTTCTGCTGCAGGCGATGGATTACCTTTCTTTACTCCGTCCAATCAGATACGTTGGTCCAATCCAGAAAAAACATTGTATGACAATCCTCGTATTTTCCTGAAGTCTATATTGAAGCCATTAAAGGGATTTGAAATAGCATTTGAATATACTTTCGACAAGAATATATATGATTATAGCTGGTATACGGGAAGTGTGGTATATACTACTGTGCAAGGTGGTAAAGACACGACTCCGACCAATGACTATTTACAAAAAAAGAAAAGATATACCGACTATAACTCAATCAACTTGTATGGTACTTATGATTTCTCATTGGGTAATCATCAGTTTAAGATAATGGCAGGTTTCAATCAAGAATCCAGTTATCAGGAAACAATGGAGGCTTTATCCTATGGACAAGCTGTTATTGAGGTGCCTTCATTGGGTTCGGGTACATCTACATTGAAAGCTACGGACAAGTATAATGAGTTTTCTGTTCGCGGCGGATTCTTCCGTGTGAATTACAACTATCAGGATAAATATTTGCTGGAAGTAAACGGACGTTATGACGGTTCTTCTAAGTTTCCTAAAGAATCACGTTACGGTTTCTTCCCCTCTGTTTCGGCCGGTTGGAACATTGCACAGGAAAAATTCATGGAAAGTACTCAGAATTGGTTAGGTTCTTTGAAGCTACGTGCTTCTTATGGTATGATTGGTAACCAGAACGTGCCTGCTTATTCGTTTATTCCAACTATGGCGGTGAATAATAAATACAATGGTTGGATATCCAATGGTAATTATGTAACCGCTATTACTTCTATTCCTTCATTGGTAAGTCGTAACTTTACTTGGGAAAAGGTAGGGACATTAGACATCGGTATTGATTTCTCTATGTTCAGTAATCGCTTTACAGGTACTTTTGACTGGTATCAGCGTAATACGAACGGCATGCTTGCTCCGGGTGTGCAATTGCCTGCTGTAGTAGGTGCGGATGCTCCTTATCAGAATACGGCAGATATGCGTACACGTGGCTGGGAACTGAGTTTCAATTGGCGCGACCAGATTGGAAAGGTGAGCTACCGAGTCGGTTTCAACCTGTCCGACAGCAAGTCAAAGATTGTGAAGTATGACAGTAACTCATCCTACATATTAAGCAGCCAAAAGACGAATGCGCTGACGGGTGGAACATATACATTTTGGGAGTTTTATAAAGGTAAGGAATTAGGCGAAATCTGGGGATATGAAACAGATGGTTATTATACCGTAGACGATTTTGTCGATACTTCTTCATGGAAATTAAAGGATGGCGTTCCAAGCATAGATGGCTATAATCCTCGTCCGGGTGATGTGAAGTTCAAGAACTTAATGGATGATGAAAGAGGGACAAATATGATTTCCAGCGGTAACAATACGTTGAATAATCCGGGCGACCGTAAAGTGATTGGTAATGAAACTCCTCGTTATCTTTATGGTATTAATCTAGGATTAAACTATAAAGGTTTTGATTTGAGTGCCTTTTTGCAAGGAACCGGTAAACGCGATAAATGGATTGCCAATACATTGACTTTCCCATTATATTCTGACTTTAAGTTTATTCCTTTATATAAAGGTTTGGGTGATTACTGGCAACCGGTAGATGCTGCCAATGGTGATTACACAGCAGTTAATCCTAATGCTGAGTTCCCACGTATTTATGGCAACTATGGTAACCAAGGCTCTAATTACCGCCAGTCAGACAAGTACTTGTCCGATGCTTCTTATCTGCGTATCAAGAATGTTACTTTGTCATATACATTCCCCAAAGCATGGATTACCAAAATATCTTTGTCGCAGTTACGTGCTTTTGTCAGTGTAGAAAATCTGGCAACGTTCTCATCATTGCCAAAGGGTATCGACCCGGAAACGCTGAAATGGGATTATCCCGCATTCCGCACAGTATCCTTTGGGCTTAATCTTACATTATAAACCTTAAATTAGTACGAGTATATGAAAAGATTATTTATAAGTTTAGCAATTCTCGCAGGAATCAGCCTCTCTAGTTGTAATGATAGTTTCTTGGAAAAGACTCCTGTTACAGACTTGACGGAGAATAATGCATTCAATTCCTACGATAACTTCAAGGCTTTTATGTGGCCTTGTTATGAGATGTTTACAAATAATACTATTCGCACTTCCTTACAAGGATTCGGACAAGACGGACAGTATAAGGGCGATATGGCAGCAGGATACTTTCAGCAAAAATATGAAAGTGGCTACAATGAATTTGCTTATCAGACAGTTGCCAGTGTAGCATCCGGTAATGGCTGGGATTTTAAATCATTTATCCGCCGTGTCAATATCATGCTTTCACACATTGATAATTCTAGTATGACAGAGGCTCAGAAAGACCATTGGCGTGCAGTAGGATATTTTTTTCATTCTTTTTGGTATATGGAATTGATAGATCGTTTTGGCGATGTGCCTTGGGTGGACCAGGTATTGCAGGAAGATTCTCCCGAAGCTTATGGACCTCGTGTGGATAGAAAAACCGTAGCCGACAAGGTATTGGAACGTCTGCAATGGGCGGAACAGAATATTGGAAATTTCACATCACAGGATGGGGACAATACGATTAACCAAGATTGTGTACGTGCCGTTATTTCGCGTTTCGGATTACGTGAAGGTACATGGAGGAAATATCATGAATTGGGTGATGCTGAAAAATATCTGCAAGAGTGTGTACGCGCATCCGAGTTATTAATGGCCGCTTATCCTACTCTTTACACAGGAACAGACGGTCAACCCGGTGCCGGATATGGTGAAATGTGGACAACAGAGGATTTGGGACAAGTTCCAGGTATCATTCTCTATAAATCTTATGTGAAGGATATAAATCCTATGGGCATGAGTTATATTGAACATACTTCTTCACACTATGTGGAGATGAACCAGAATACGGTAGATCTTTATTTGATGAAGAATGGCAAGCCGATTTTGGCTGACGGATCGGGCTACCATGGAAATAAGGACATGTATGCGGTATTTCGTGACCGTGACCCGCGTTTGTATCACACGGTTATACCTCCTTATAAAGTAAAATCTGGAAAAGGCGACTATCCTACCTGGTCGTATACAGACAATCCGGCAGACCGTGAATATATTGATATTATGGGAGCAAATGAAAGTTGCAGTAACCCGGGTGTTGGTATGAAACGTTTGCCTGGGCAGAACTGGAGTGCATCACTTGTACCTGAAATACCAAGATTAGGTACTGGAGCATTTGTGACTTGCCGTTCAGGCTACTATGTATGGAAGAATTGGGATAACTGGGAAACCAGCTTTAATAATGGTAATTTGAATACAGCTGACAAACCTATTTTTAAAATTGAAGAAGTCCTGTTGAATGAAGCTGAAGCCAAATTTGAATTGGGAGTATTTGACCAAGGGGTTGCAGACAAAACAATCAATAAGTTGCGTGATCGTGCCGGTGTAGTCAAAATGGTGGTTGCTGACATTAATGATAGTTTTGATCCTAACCGTGGAAAATACTATCCTAAAGGTAATGAAAGTGGTATTTTGGTTGATCCTGTCTTATGGGAAATTCGTCGCGAACGTATTATAGAATTGATGGGTGAGGGATTTGGTATTTATGATATCCGTCGTTGGCGTATGGCTCCGTGGTTCCTCAATAAACCTGCAACTGGTCTTTGGATGAGTAAAGAAGAGGCAATGAAAAATAATATGACTTTATATAATCCTGCAACTGGTTATTCTGATGGAACTGACGGTTCATTGACGGAAGGTAATTTGTATCTTTTCAATGATCCTCTAAAAGAAGGTAAAGGTTGGTTAGATAAATATTATTTGTATCAAGTACCGACTACCGAAATATTATTGAACCCAGAACTGGAACAGAATCCTGGTTGGTAATTTATAGTGTGATACGAATGAGGCTGTCTCAAATGCGGAATAACGTATGGAGACGGTCTTGTTTGGTTTTTAAACTTAGAAAAATCGAAATAAAATGAGATTTCAGAAAATAGGATTGACTACTGTAGTGTTGTGTACCGTAGGAATACAACAGAGCTTTTCTATCGATATAGTTACAAAAGAAAAACCTAATATCGTGTTTATTTTGGCTGATGATTTAGGTTGGACGGATTTGGGTGTAATGGGCAGTGATTATTATGAAACTCCTAATATAGACCGTCTTGCTACAGAAGGAATATTGTTTGACAATGCTTACGCTGCAGCCGCCAATTCAGCACCTAGCCGTGCTTGTATGATGACAGGAATGTACACGCCACGCCATGGAGTATATACAGTTAGTCCTCCCGACCGTGGTGATCGTACCAAACGTAAATATATAGCTATTCCCAATGTAGAAGATGTCTGTGCCGACTTTGTGACTATGGCCGAGGCTTTGCAAGAACAGGGTTATCAGTGTGGTCATATCGGGAAGTGGCATTTGGGGGATGATGAGGACGGTACAGGACCCTTGTCACAGGGATTTATATGGAATGTGGGCGGTAATAGAGCAGGAGCTCCCTATTCTTATTTTTATCCCTATTGTCTGCCTGATAAAAGTAAATGTCATGTGGGATTAGAAGAAGGTATATTGGGTGAATATCTTACTGATCGGTTGACTGAAGAAGCTGTTTCTTTTATAAAATCTCATAGTGAAGGTCCTTTTTTCTTACATTTGTCCCATCATGCCGTACATACGGTTTTGCAAGCACCTGATTCATTGATAAATAAATATCGTAATAAAACTCCCGGTAAATATCATAAGAATCCTATATATGCTGCAATGATTGAAAAACTAGATGATAGTGTTGGTAGGATATGCCAAGTTATTAAGACATTAGGAATAGCAGATCGTACAATAGTCATTTTTTATTCAGATAATGGAGGTTCGGAACCAGTGACAGACAATTATCCGTTAAATGGAGGAAAGGGAATGCCTTATGAAGGTGGGAGCCGTGTGCCGTTGATTATAAGGTGGACTGGTAAAATAGAAGGAGGCATCCGTTCATCTGTTCCAATAACAGGAGTTGATTTTTATCCAACTTTTGTTACTTTGGCACAGGGTAAGATTCCTGCTAACTTAGATGGAAAAGATATTTTTACGCTTATAAATAATAATGAGACGGAACGTGATCTTTTCTGGCATTTTCCGGCTTATTTGGAGTCTTATTTAAACGGGGGAAGAGATTTCCGTGCAAAACCTTATTCCAGTATTCGTTCAGGTGATTGGAAATTGATATATCATTATGAAGATAAGTCTATGGAACTGTTTAATTTGAAGAATGATCTGGGAGAATCACAAGATCTATCAGGTTCAAATCCTGTAAAACGAGGAGAACTTTATCAGAAACTGATGAAGTGGATTCAAGAAACTCATGCTCCTATTCCTGTGAAATTGAATCCTTATTATCGAGAGTAGGTGAATGATATTTTTTTCTTCTATAGCTTTGCAGCCTAGGATATTTTCTCTAAATTGCCGATGTTTATAGCAGGAGTAGTAATTATTAAATTCAGTAAAAAACAGAATATATGAAAAATCGAAACCTCTTTCTTTTAACCAGTGGGCTGGCATTTCCTTTATTAGGTGCTTATGCCCAGAAAACCCCTAAACCGAATATCATTTATATAATGTGTGATGATATGGGGTATGGTGATTTAGGGTGTTACGGTCAGCCCTACATCAGTACACCGAATATTGATAATATGGCTAAAGAAGGTATGCGTTTTACACAAGCGTATGCCGGTAGTCCGGTGAGTGCTCCATCACGTGCGTCATTTATGACCGGGCAACATTCCGGACATTGTGAAGTACGTGGGAACAAGGAGTACTGGCGCGATGCCCCTGTTGTGATGTATGGAAATAATAAGGAATATGCCGTGGTGGGGCAACATCCATACGATCCCGGTCATGTGATTATACCTGAAATAATGAAAGATAACGGTTATACTACCGGTATGTTTGGTAAATGGGCAGGGGGCTATGAGGGATCTGTGTCTACGCCGGACAAACGGGGTATTGATGAATATTATGGTTATATCTGTCAGTTTCAGGCTCATTTATATTATCCGAATTTCCTGAACCGGTATAGTAAATCGGCTGGTGATACGGCAGTGGTTCGTGTAGTGATGGATGAGAATATCAACTATCCTATGTTTGGTAAGGACTATTTCAAACGTCCGCAATATTCTGCGGATATGATCCATGAAGAAGCAATGAAATGGTTGGATAAACAGGATGGCAAGCAACCTTTCTTTGGTATTTTTACTTATACGCTTCCTCATGCAGAGCTGGCGCAGCCCGAAGATTCTATTCTGACAGGTTATCAAAAGAAGTTTTTTGAAGATAAAACTTGGGGTGGACAGGAAGGATCAAGATATAATCCGTCGGTACACACCCATGCGCAGTTTGCCGGCATGATTACTCGCTTGGATTATTATGTAGGAGAAGTTTTGAACAAATTAAAGGAGAAAGGACTGGACGAAAATACCATTGTGATTTTTACCAGTGATAACGGCCCTCATGAAGAAGGAGGAGCTGATCCTACCTTTTTTGGTCGTGACGGCAAACTTCGTGGATTGAAACGTCAATGTTATGAGGGAGGTATCCGTATTCCGTTCATTGTACGTTGGCCGGGCAAAGTACCCGAAGGAACGGTCAATGATCATCAGTTGGCTTTCTATGACTTGATGCCTACATTTTGTGACTTGGCAGGTGTGAAGAATTATGTAAAGAAGTACACTAACAAGAAAAAAGATGTGGATTATTTTGATGGTATTTCTTTTGCTCCGACTTTGTTAGGGCAGGAAGGACAGAAGAAACATGATTTCTTGTATTGGGAATTTGATGAAACCGATCAGATTGGTGTACGTATGGGAGACTGGAAGATGGTAGTGAAAAAAGGGACTCCTTTCCTTTACAATCTTGCTACAGATATTCATGAAGACCATGATATCGCTGCCGGACATCCGGATATTGTGAAACAAATGAAAGAGATTATCAGAACACAGCATACTCCGAATCCTCATTTCTCTGTGACTTTGCCTTCATTTGAATAAATAGATTTTTTATTCTGATATTCCTCAATCTATTCATTTAGATTGAGGAATATTTTTTTATGTTCCATAAACCTGCTATCTTTGTCTCGCAAATTTAAAAATATTCCGATGAGAATTTAAAACATTCATTTCCATACAACTATTTGTTTTTACGTTGGGACAGCAGGCGAAATAATTTCGTTTGTTGCGCAATAGTTGTCTTCTTATTCCAACTACGAACTTTTCAGTATTCATATTTAAAATTCTTAGAAAGAGTATGTGTATACATGTACAGTCCATTACTTACATGCATCCGGATAAAGATGTGCTTTTCAGTAATGTCAGTTTTACTATCAGTAAAGGGCAAAAAGTAGCCCTCATCGGAAACAACGGTTCGGGAAAATCTACCTTGATGCGATTGATAACTAAAGAGCTATTACCTTCTGAAGGACAAATTATATGTCCGGATATCCCCTATTCTATTCCACAGCATTTTGGTCAGTTTAATCATTTGACAGTAGCCGGGGCATTGGGAATAGAAAGAAAGTTATATGCACTTCATGCCATTTTACAGGGAGATGCTTCGATAGAGCATTTTACGGCTTTGGCGGATGACTGGAAAATAGAAGAGAAAGCGGTTGCTGCTTTGAATGAATGGGGGTTGGTAGGAGTACCTCTTTCCTATCCCATGCATTTGTTGAGTGGCGGTGAGAAAACAAAAGTTTTTCTAGCAGGAATTACTATATACTCTCCTGCTTTTATTTTGATGGATGAGCCTACCAATCATTTGGATGACGAAAGCCGTATCCGGCTGTACCGTTTTATAACTACTGCTGCAGCAGGGATACTGGTTGTCAGCCATGACCGGACATTACTCAATTTACTTTCTTCTACCTATGAGCTTACTGCAAAAGGTGTCACTTATTATGCTGGAAATTACGATTTCTATAAAGAACAGAAGAAATTGGCTGTAGAAGCTCTGCAAACCCGGTTGAAGGAGAATGAAAAGCAATTACAAAAAGCCCGAAAGCAGGCACGTGAGGTAATGGAGCGTCAACAAAAGCATGATGTGCGAGGTAAAAAACAAAATGTGAAGAAAGGAGTCGGAAAGATGGCAATGCATACATTCAGGGATCAGGCTGAGAAAAGTACTGTCCGTTTAGGAGATGTTCATGCTGATAAGATCCGTTTTTTGGCAGGAGAAACAGTAGAACTGCATAAAGCTTTACCTGATATGAAGGCGATGAAAGTAAATTTCAATTCATCTTCTTTGCATATCGGTAAGATACTTATCGTAGCTTCAAGTGTGAATTATTCGTATGGAGAAAATCCTTTGTGGTCTTCTCCTCTTGAGTTTACCATCAAAAGTGGTGACCGTATTCATTTGAAAGGAAGTAATGGTAGTGGTAAAACAACTTTATTGAGGTTGATAACCGGAAGTCTTGCTCCTACTCAAGGTTCTTTGATACAGGCAGAAGGGCTGACGTACGTTTATCTTGATCAGGAATATTCTATAATTCGTAATGATTTGTCGGTATTGGAACAACTTGCCTTATTCAATAGTGAATTGTATGATAATGAATTGAGAACGATTCTCAACCGTTTTTTGTTTCCTGTTTCCACATGGAACAAGAAGTGTAGCTATCTGAGTGGAGGTGAGAAGATGAAACTTTCTCTCTGTTGTCTTATGGTGAGTGCACAGGCCCCCGATGTTTTTATTGTGGATGAACCTACTAATAATATTGATATTCTGAGTATGGAGATATTGACCGAAACTTTGAAGGATTATCAAGGCACTTTGTTGGTGGTGAGTCATGACAACTATTTTGTGCAACAAATAAAGGCAGATAAGCAGATTGAGTTGTTCTGATGTTTTTATTTTGTCAAGTGCGGCATTTTTGTTTTAAATATAGAATTTGACAAAAATGCCGCAGACTTGATTTATTTTATTCGGAGTTATTATTGCAGTGTCAGCGTCTTTACTTGTAATTCAGCATCTTTAGAATTACCCCCTACCATTATATCGAAGTTTCCGGCTATGGTGCGCATGGTATTTGTCTGCGCGTCCCACCATTCCAATTGTTTGGGTGTTAACTCTAATTCTACATTGACTGTTTTTCCTGCAGGAATTTGTACACGTTTGAAAGCACGCAGTGTTTTAACCGGTCCTTCCGCATCTTCTTGTTTTTTCAGATATACCTGTACTACTTCTTCCCCGTCACGATTACCGGTATTGGTTACAGGAACAATAATTTTGGCAGTTTCTCCTACTTTAATCGTTTGCTCCAGTTTGATGTTACCATAGTTAAAAGTGGTATAACTCAAACCATAACCGAATGGGAAAAGAGGATCACCTTTAAAATAACGGTAAGTACGTCCTGTCATATTATAATCTTCAAAATCAGGTAATTGCGTTATGTTCCGGTAAAAAGTAACGGGCAGTCGTCCGGCGGGATTGTAATCGCCGAACAAGACTTCGGCAGCAGCTTTACCTCCGGATTGTCCCGGATACCATGCTTGTAAAATGGCCTGACAATATTTGGTTTCGGGTTCCATGGCAATGGGTGATCCGGAAAAATTAACGAAAATAACTTTTTTCCCGGCATCACAGAGTGCTTTTATCAATTCACGCTGAACAGCCGGAAGTTCGATGTCAGTACGGTCTCCTTTGCGGAATCCCGGTAAATTGACACCCATCTCCTCTCCTTCCAAACTTGGAGATATACCGCCTGCAAATATAACTACATCAGCATCTTTCACTTTTGCTACCGTGTTTTTAATGTTGACTTCTTCTTTAAATCCAAGATCGAAATTCAACTGTGCATCTCCACTAAAGTATTGGAAGCGGATTTCTATATCGTATGGCTTGCCGGCTTCTGCATGCATGGCGTAAGCTTGTCCCCTGCCCCCATGTTTGTTGGTGAATTTCTTTACTTCTTCACCATTTATCAATAATTGTGTAGCTCCACAACTATAGAAGTTGAAAATAACCTCTCCTGTTTCCTGGGGGGTGAACACACTTTGATAGACGGCCGAGAAATCGGTCAGGTTCACACCGGGAGCAAATACGGTAGCTCCGGAAGTGCAAAGACGGAACGGTGTGGTAAGTTGTGCGGTGGCTACCGCATTTCCTTCATATTCCTTGTTGTTCCAATAGCGGGCGGAGAATCCTGGACCTTCTTTAGAAGTACACTGGCTGAAAACGCTTCTGATTAATGAGCGCTCCACCCAGCTGCAACCTTGTTCATAGATCAGCTTGTCGTTCTCTCCCATGGCTGAGCGGATACCTTCCAATAAGGTGATCGTATGTTTGGGAGTACCGTTATAATTACCCCATTGCATCACAGAATCATTTGCGTTAGGTCCCATGACGGCGATGGTTTGTCCACCGCGTTTCAGTGGCAGGATATTATTTTTGTTCAGTAACAGCGTCATTGATTTGCGTGCTATATCTAGTGACAGGGAATCATGTTCTGCCGAGCAAACCACAGAATAAGGAATTTTAGTCCATTCCACTTTGTCAGGATCATCCATTTCCCCCAATTCAAAGCGTGCTTTTAATAATCGTTTTACGGATACATCAATGTCCTTTTCACTGATTAATCCTTTTTTAGCGCTTTCTACCAATGCTTTATAACTGGAACCACATTCCAGATCCGTACCGCTTAATACTGCGGCGGCAGAGGCCGATTCAGCATCCGGATGTGTTTTGTGTCCTTTTTCCCGATAGAAATCGTCAATAGCACCACAATCTGAAAGTACAATGCCGTCATATCCCCAGTCTTGACGGAGAATTTGCATCAGCAGGCGGTCACTTCCGCAACACGGATCACCTTCCAAACGGTTATAGGCACACATTACCTCCTTTACTTTTGCTTCTTTTACTAATGCTTCGAAAGGTACAAGATAAGTTTCATGCAAGTCACGCGGTTTGATATTTTCCGCATTGAACTCATGACGATTCCATTCCGGCCCTGAATGGACGGCAAAGTGTTTGGCACAAGCGTGTATTTTATCGTATTTTTGATTAGCATCCATGCATTGCAATCCTTTTACCACATTTACCCCCATGACACTTGTCAGATAAGGATCTTCCCCGTACGTTTCAATACCTCTCCCCCATCTGGGATCGCGATAAATATTGACGGTGGGTGTCCACATGGTCAGGCCTTGATACCGTTCGTAGCTTCCCGCCGCCGAGTATGCGGCATTTTTGGCCCGGGCTTCATCCGAAACTGCAGTATAGATGGTATGTATGGCATCGGGCTCAAAAGAGGCCGCCATGCCTATAGGCTGAGGAAAGACGGTGGCCAGTCCGCTCCGTGCCACTCCGTGCAAGGCTTCGTTCCACCAATTATAAGGTTTAATGCCTAATCTTTCGACAGGTTTGGAATTGTCCATCATTAAGGCAACTTTTTCTTCTAGAGTAAGTTGTTGCAATAAATCCTCTGCCCGTTCTTCGGGAGATAAACTGCTGTCTTTATAAGCCGGTTGATTGTTACAGCCGCTTAGCATCACAAGGGAAGCAAATAAATATAGAATTTTGTTTCTCATAGTAAAATGGTAAAAATGATTAGTTACACGGCAAAAATAGAATAATTGTGAAAAAAGTCCGTGTATTTTTTGATTAAAAAGGTGGAAGATATTGTTTTTTATACAAAAAGGTGGGATAGATATAAAAAGTTTCCGGCCGGATACATCGTACCGACCGGAAACGTATGAGATACAGCAAATAATGACTATTTATATTCTGCCCAATCTATCAGGCGCATATCCCCTTTCTTGGCCAGCGTATCATGCATAGCCAATGCAGCCGGAATACAATGAGGAGTTTGTCCTTTGGAAGACATTTTTACATAATCCCAAAGAATGTTCTTATAATCCGGATGTGCACAATTTTCGATGATAGCCTTGGCGCGTTCTACCGGGCTCTTGCCGCGTAAGTCGGCAACACCTTGTTCAGTAATAAGGATATTGACATCGTGTTCACTGTGATCTTCGTGAGAAACCATAGGAACGATGGCACTGATTTTTCCTTCTTTTGCCACAGACGGGCAAGTAAAGATGGAAATATAGGCATTGCGGGTAAAGTCACCTGAGCCACCAATACCATTCATCATTTTGGTGCCGCTGATGTGAGTAGAATTTACATTACCGTAAATATCTGCTTCGATGGCTGTATTGATAGATATAACACCAAGACGACGGATAATTTCCGGGTTGTTTGAGATTTCAGACGGACGCATGACCAGTTTGTCAC
This sequence comes from Phocaeicola vulgatus ATCC 8482, assembly GCF_000012825.1. GTDB lineage: Bacteria > Bacteroidota > Bacteroidia > Bacteroidales > Bacteroidaceae > Phocaeicola > Phocaeicola vulgatus. The sequence goes on from NC_009614.1 coordinate 1,579,740, forward strand.
GGAAGAAGTCGATATCATCATAAATACCTTGCAGACATTCGTTGGTGACAGTCAATGAACAGGTACTTCCAAATTTTACACGTCCCTGGCGAATCAGGTCCACCACTGCGTCTTGTAATACTTCCGTATACATTTCGAAGGCGGGAATTGTTTTGTCTCGTCCCAAAGCACCCAATACGGCATTAGCAATGTTACCTACTCCACTCTGTAATGGCAGGAAGCTTGCAGGAATAATACCCCGTTTCATGTCAGCTGCCAGGAAGTCGGCAACATTTTGTCCAATCTGGTCGGTGATAGGATCCGGTGCGGTAAATGAACGGGCCTGGTCAGGGGTGTTTACTTCCACTACGCCGATGATTTTTTTCGGGTCTACCTGTACATAAGGCAGACCGATACGGTCGCTGGGTTTGTAAATAGGAATTTCACGACGGTAAGGCGGGTCAAGCGGTTCATAAACATCGTGCAGGCCCATACCGTTTTTACTGTGGGCAGCGTTCAATTCGATGATCACTTTATCTGCCAGACGTGCAATAGTCGGTGCAATTCCACCGGCGGCTGTCAGATAAACTTTGCCGTCGGGAGTGATTTCACACGCTTCCAGAATAGCGACATCTACTTTACCCATGAACCCGTAACGTACCTCCTGTGCCATTTGTGACAGATGGATATCGTTGTATGCTATTTCGCCGTTATTTACGGCTTTTCGGAAATCGGGGTTGGTTGTGTAAGGAGCACGGTAACGGATTGCCTTGACCCTGGATAAGATGCCGTCTGTAGCATCTCCTGTAGAAGCACCGGTAAAGATACTAATTTGAAAAGGGTTACCTTTGGCATGTTCTTCTTCTGCTATTTTTGCGACTTCGGGTGTTACGGCTTTCGGTGTTCCTGCCGGAGTAAAGCCGCTGAGTCCAATGTTGTAGCCATGCTTGATATAGCTGGCTGCTTCGGCTGCGGAAATAATATTAAATCCCATGATATTCAATGTGTTATTCTTATTAGTATAGTTGTTATTAATATTTGCGATTAAAAATCTCTGAATAAATAAAAGCACGTCGTGCCTCTTCTTTAGTACTCAGTCTTATAGGAGTCCGGTCTTCCCTTTTGTTCTCTTTCCGGGGTGGATCTGTTGGCTTCTTGACCATCGGCTGATGCTGCATGCGGGGAGTCTGAGGTTTGCGGACTGTTTGAACGGAAGAAACAGGAAGGTCCTCTCCTATGTTCTCCTGCTCTATTTCAGGAAACATATCTGCAAGCACTTTCTTTGGAGAAGGTGTTTTCTTCTCTTTGCCTGTTCTTGAGATTTGTTGCACGATGGCTGCAACAATGATTATTATAAATATGATAACCTGAATGATATCCATACTTTCCTTATTATATAATGAATGCTCAAAGTTAGAAAAATATTTCATAACTAACTCTATAAAAGGGCATAAAAAAAGGAAGAGAACTTCACAGTTGTCTTCCCCTATTTTTTTAACCTAAACCTTAACTATGAAAAAATCTAATGTTTTTCGGAAGCAAATATGCGAATTATAATAATACGTTGGTAACGTTAACGGTTTTTTTTGTTCACTGGTTATAATTATTTAACAGTTAAATGCATAAATCTCTTATAATATTCAATTTTCGGCTCTTTTATTCGTTTAATTTGTCGGTAACTCCGTATCTTTGCCTACGAAACCATAAAACAGAGAAAATATGAAAGAAACAACAGGAGCAGACTTTAAATCTGCAACTGATTCCGAAAACAAGAAATTGTTTATTGAAACTTACGGATGCCAGATGAATGTTGCTGATAGTGAAGTGATTGCTTCTATTATGCAAATGGCAGGCTACCATGTATGCGAAACATTGGATGAAGCGGATGCTGTATTTATGAATACCTGTTCCATTCGCGACAATGCAGAACAAAAGATTCTGAACCGTCTGGAGTTTTTCCATTCTATGAAGAAAAACAAACGCCGGAATCTGATTGTCGGTGTGTTGGGCTGCATGGCAGAACGTGTAAAAGATGATTTGATCGAGAACCATCATGTAGATCTTGTCGTAGGACCGGATGCCTATCTCACTTTGCCCGATTTGGTCGCTTCGGTGGAAGCGGGGGAGAAAGCCATTAATGTGGAGCTTTCTACTACAGAAACCTATCGTGAGGTAATTCCGTCCCGTATTTGCGGCAATCATATCTCCGGGTTTGTATCCATTATGCGTGGTTGCAATAATTTCTGTCATTATTGTATTGTGCCGTATACCCGTGGGCGTGAGCGCAGCCGTGATGTGGAAAGTATTCTGAATGAGGTGCGTGACTTGGCAGACAAAGGTTATAAAGAAGTAACGTTGCTGGGACAGAATGTGAATTCTTATCGTTTTGAGAAAGAGGGTGAAATAATTACTTTCCCGATGCTGCTCCGCACAGTGGCCGAGGCGGTTCCGGACATGCGTGTTCGTTTTACCACTTCACATCCCAAGGATATGAGTGATGAAACCTTGCAAGTCATTGCGGAAACGCCTAATGTATGCAAGCATATTCATTTACCGGTACAGAGCGGCAGTTCGCGCATATTGAAGCTGATGAACCGCAAATATACCCGTGAGTGGTATTTGGAAAGGGTAGCGGCTATTCGCCGTATCATTCCCGATTGTGGTCTGAGTACTGATATTTTCTCCGGCTATCATTCGGAAACGGAAGAAGACCATCAGGAATCTCTATCCTTGATGCGTGAGTGTGCGTACGATTCCGCCTTTATGTTTAAATATTCTGAACGTCCCGGAACATATGCTTCCAAGCATCTGCCGGATGATGTACCCGAAGAGGTTAAGATACGCCGGCTGAATGAAATCATTGAATTGCAGAACCGTCTTTCTGCCGAAAGTAATGCCCGTGATGTAGGCAAGACTTTCGAAGTGATGGTAGAAGGTGTTTCCAAGCGTTCCAGAGAGCAGCTTTTTGGCCGTACACAGCAAAACAAGGTGGTGGTCTTTGATCGTGGGAATCATCGTATCGGTGATTTTGTCCATGTACGCATTACTGAAGCCAGTTCGGCTACATTGAAAGGAGAAGAGGTGTTCTGATGGGGAGAAAAGAAGAATATAAGGAAAAGAACTTGCAATATTTGCAAGTTCTTTCTACACAGGAAGGTATTTGTCCTTTACCTTGTAATATGTTTTATAAAGTATTGCAGACAGGTACGGGTACAGTTTCACCTACAATCCGAAGTATTGTCACCGTTCATTATCGGGGAAGTCTGATAAACGGAAAAGAGTTTGATAATTCCTATGACCGTAACTGTCCCGAAGCTTTCCGGCTGTGTGATGTCATAGAGGGATGGCAGCTGGCGCTTCAACGTATGCATGTAGGAGATAAATGGGTGGTTTATATTCCTTATACTATGGGATATGGCAACCGTACAAGCGGGCCGATTCCTGCTTTCTCTACATTAATATTTGAGGTGGAACTGCTGGGCATTGCATAATGCCTCCGGTTATCGGTTATGCAGTCTGTCATTCATCCGGTCTTCGTAACCGTCACGATATTTCTTTTCGGGCATAACAATCCATAAGATTATATAGACAATAATGCCCGAAAAGGCTGTGAAAACCGTGGCAAATGAATAGATAATGCGCACTACCGTAACATCCCAGCCAAAATAATCGGCCAGTCCCGCACATACTCCGGCTAGCATTCTGTTGTTGGAACGGGTCAGTTTTTTATTTTCCATTTCCGTCTCTTTTTAAGTTATCTGCACAAATGTAGGAAAAGTAAAAACGAATTATTAACTTATACTCTTAAAAGTACTTAAAGGATAGTCCTTCTCATTCAATTTATTTGTTATTTTGCAGCAAATTAGGGCAAAAAGTGGATATACTCAAAATAAATACTTGTCCGTTGTGCGGCGGAAAACATTTGGGACATGCAATCACTTGTACGGATCACTATGCTTCGGGTGAACAATTCAATTTGGTTCGCTGCGATGATTGTGGCTTTATTTTTACACAAGGTGCACCCGTGGAAGCCGAGATAGGGCGATATTATGAGACCCCCGATTATATTTCACACACTGATACCCGCAAGGGGCTGATGAACCGTGTATACCATGAGGTACGCAAGTATATGCTGTCACGCAAAGCCAAGCTGATAAAACGGACATCCGGTTTGAGTAAAGGTACTTTGTTAGACATAGGTACCGGTACCGGATATTTCAGTAATGCTATGAAGGAGCGCGGATGGCGGGTGAAAGCGATAGAGAAAAGTCCGCAGGCGCGTTCGTTTGCCAAAGAGCATTTTGAATTGGATGTAGATACGGAGGATGCTTTGGCGGGATATGCCGATCATTCTTTTGATGCCATAACTTTATGGCATGTGATGGAGCATCTGGAACATCTGAATGAAACGTGGGAGAAATTATTCAAGCTGTTGAAAGAGAGGGGAGTATTGATAGTGGCTGTGCCTAATCCCAGTTCGTATGATGCGGAAAAGTATAAGGAATGGTGGGCGGCATACGATGTGCCCCGTCATTTATGGCATTTTACACCTTCCGTCATGCAACAATTCGGTGTCAAGCATGGTTTTAAATTAGCGGAACAGCATCCGATGCCTTTTGATGCTTTTTATGTATCCATGTTGACGGAAAGATATAAAGGCAGCCGTTTGTCCTTTTTGAAGGGAATGTGGACGGGCCTGTTGGCCTGGTTCAGTTCACTGGCGAAAAAAGAACGCAGTAGTTCAATGATTTATGTATTCAGAAAGAAGTGATTATGGGAAAAAAATCAGGGTCCTTTTTCGATATGCAGTTCATTACCTCCAGCATCAGTACAATGCTGGTGTTGCTCTTGTTGGGGATGGTGGTATTCTTTGTGCTGTCTGCCAATAACTTATCCAAGTATGTACGCGAGAACATCAGTTTCTCCGTACTCATCAGCGATGATATGAAAGAAGCAGACGCTTTGAAATTCCAGAAAAAATTGAATGAGGAACCTTTTGTGAAAGAAACTTCCTATATATCGAAGGAGCAGGCGTTGAAAGAGCAGAGCGAAGCGATGGGTACAGACCCGGCTGAATTCTTGGGATATAATCCTTTTACAGCTTCTATTGAAATAAAACTGAATGCCGATTATGCCAATTCGGACAGCATTTCTTGGATAGAGCAGAAAATTATGCAGAACAAGAAAGTAATGGAAATCAACTATCCCCAGGATTTACTGGATGCAGTGAACAGCAATATACGGAAAATCAGTTTTTTGCTATTGGGACTGGCTGCGCTGCTTACCCTTATTTCTTTTGCGCTGATTAATAACACCATCCGTCTGGCCATTTATTCCAAACGTTTTCTGATTCATACCATGAAACTGGTAGGGGCAAGCTGGGGATTTATCCGTCGTCCTTTTTTGGTGCGGAATATATGGATAGGGATACTGGCCGCTGCCATGGCAGATGCGGCATTGATAGGAATGGCCTATGCGTTGGTAAGATATGAACCCGAATTGATTGAGATTATTACCCCTATGACCATGCTTATGGTAATGGGTTCTGTTTTTGTGTTTGGTGTGGTTATTACCTTTATGTGTGCATATATATCAATCAACAAATACTTGCGCATGAAAGCTAGTGCGTTGTATTACATTTAATAATAAAAGGATATGGATAGACAAAAATTCGCCTTTGATAAAACTAATTTTATATTGCTTGCCATAGGTATGGCAGTGATTATTGTCGGTTTTCTGCTGATGACAGGACCTAGTTCGACAGAAGGATATTTTGAGCCGGATATTTTTAGTGTACGTCGCATCAAAGTGGCGCCCGCAGTATGTTTCTTTGGCTTTATCTTTATGATTTATGGCATTGTCCGCAAGCCAAAGGACAAGACAGAAGTGGTTAACTCTTGATTTTTTTAATTTTTAATTCTCAATTTTTATTTAAAGAATGGAATGGTTTGAGGCATTGATCCTTGGTGTGCTCCAAGGATTGACAGAGTATTTGCCGGTCAGCAGTAGTGGTCATCTGGCTATCGGTTCGGCATTGTTTGGCATACAAGGGGAAGATAATCTGACTTTTACCATAGCAGTGCATGTGGCTACGGTACTCAGTACTTTGGTTATATTATGGAAAGAAATAGGCTGGATATTCCGTGGCTTGTTCAAGTTTGAGATGAATGCGGAGACAAAATATGTGATCAATATCCTGGTATCCATGATTCCTATCGGCATTGTGGGTGTGTTTTTTAAAGATTATGTGGAAGAAATTTTCGGTTCCGGCTTGCTCATTGTAGGTTGTATGCTGTTATTGACAGCTTTGCTTCTTGCTTTCTCTTATTATGCAAAACCTCGTTTGAAAGAGAACATCAGCATGAAGGATGCGTTTATTATAGGTCTGGCACAGGCTTGTGCCGTGATGCCGGGATTATCCCGTTCGGGTACTACCATTGCTACCGGTTTGTTGTTGGGAGATAACAAGGCGAAACTGGCTCAGTTCTCTTTCCTGATGGTGATTCCTCCTATATTGGGTGAGGCGTTGCTGGATGGTATGAAGATTGTAAAAGGAGCTGCAGCCGGCACATCAGATATATCTGTATTGTCATTGGTTGTAGGTTTTCTGGCAGCTTTCATATCGGGCTGTGTAGCTTGTAAGTGGATGATTAATATTGTGAAGAAAGGTAAGTTGATTTATTTTGCTATCTATTGTGCCATAGCCGGTGCCGTTACGATAGCGTGCACATTGATGTAATTGGATGAATTTTAAAGAAGGAGAAGTATTATACTTTGATAAACCGCTGAAATGGACCTCATTTGCAGTGGTGAACAAGATAAGATACCATATTTGCCGCAAACTGGGCGTGAAGAAAATAAAAGTGGGACATGCCGGGACATTAGACCCGCTGGCTACCGGGGTGATGATTATTTGTACAGGCAAGGCAACGAAACGCATCGAAGAGTTCCAGTATCATACCAAAGAATACATTGCCACCTTGCAGTTGGGGGCTACCACACCTTCATTCGACCTGGAGAAGGAGATAGATGCTACCTATCCTACGGAACATATCACCCGCGAGTTGGTAGAGGAAGCCTTGCAGCGTTTTATCGGCAGGATAGAACAGATTCCGCCTGTTTTCTCGGCTTGTAAGGTAGATGGTAAACGCGCTTACGATTTGGCTCGAAAAGGTGAGGATGTGGAGTTGAAAGCCAAGACGTTGATTATAGACGAGATAGAGTTGCTGGAATGTAATCTGCCTGAGATTAAAATCAGGGTAGTGTGCAGCAAGGGCACTTATATCCGTGCATTGGCCCGTGATATTGGCGAAGCTTTGAATAGCGGTGCTCATTTGACAGGGCTGATACGTACCCGGGTGGGGGATGTGAGACTGGAAGACTGTTTGTCGGTGGAAAGTTTTCCGGAATGGCTTGACCAACAAGAGATTGAAGAAGTTATAAACGAATAAGGAGAGATAAGATGAAACTGTCGCAATTTAAATTTAAACTGCCGGAGGATAAAATAGCTTTGCATCCGGCTAAGTATAGAGATGAGTCGCGCCTGATGGTTGTTCACAAATCAACAGGTAAGATTGAACACAAGGTATTCAAGGATATCCTGGACTATTTTGATGATAAAGATGTGTTTATCTTTAATGATACGAAAGTTTTCCCTGCGCGTTTGTATGGAAATAAGGAAAAGACCGGTGCCCGTATCGAGGTATTTTTGTTGCGCGAGCTGAATGAGGAACTTCGCTTGTGGGATGTGCTGGTAGATCCTGCCCGTAAGATCCGTATCGGTAACAAGCTTTATTTTGGTGACGATGATTCCATGGTGGCCGAAGTGATTGACAACACCACTTCCCGCGGACGTACCCTGCGTTTCCTGTATGACGGCTCTCACGACGAGTTCAAGAAAGCATTGTATGCGTTGGGAGAGGCTCCGCTGCCCAGTTTCATCCGTCGTCCGGTAGAAGAGGAAGATGCCGAACGTTTCCAGACTATCTTTGCCAAGAACGAAGGAGCTGTGACAGCTCCCACTGCCGGACTTCATTTCAGCCGCGAGTTGATGAAGCGTATGGAAATCAAAGGTATAGACTTTGCTTTTGTGACGATGCATGCCGGACTGGGTAATTTCCGCGAGATTGATGTGGAGGACCTTACCAAGCATAAGATGGATTCGGAGCAGATGTATGTCAATGCGGATGCGTGCCGTATTGTGAATAATGCCAAGGATGAAGGAAAGAATATTTGTGCGGTAGGAACGACAGTGATGCGCACGATAGAGACTGCGGTAGGTACGGATGGTCATCTGAAAGAATTTGACGGATGGACCAATAAGTTCATTTTCCCTCCTTATGATTTCTCGGTAGCCAACAGCATGGTTACTAACTTCCACCTGCCTCTCTCCACTTTGCTGATGCTGGTAGCTGCCTACGGTGGTTATGATCTGGTGATGGAGGCTTATCACACAGCGTTGAAGGAAGATTACCGTTTCGGTACTTATGGCGACGCTATGTTGATTTTGGATAAGTAATACCGGTTGGAGCAGCGTATGAGGGTTTATTTGGGACTTGGAACCAATCTGGGTGATAAAGAATCAAATCTGCATGTTGCTGTCCGGAAGATAAATGAGCGGATAGGGGAGGTTACTGCCCTTTCCGCTTTTTATGTTACCGCCCCTTGGGGGTTTTCTTCTGAAAATTCTTTTCTGAATGCCGCCTGTTGCGTGGAGAGTGTGCTTCCTCCCTTGGATATATTGCGGGAAACACAGGAGATAGAGCGTGAATTAGGTCGGATGAAGAAGTCGGCGGGAGGTAATTATAGTGACCGCCTGATTGATATAGATATTTTGTTGTACGGCGATTTAATACTGCATACGCCGGAATTGGAAATCCCTCATCCCCTGATGACTGAACGGAGGTTTGTCATGGACCCGCTGGCGGAGATTGCATCGGATGTGGTGCATCCGGTATTGGGAAAAAGGCTGGGGGAGCTTTAAACCTGTAAGAGTATATTAATTAAAAGAGGACGGAAAATTCTTCAAATCCGTCATTGTGGTGTAGATAGCTGATTGATAGTGTATTGTTATGAAGAATTCGTAATAGAATCCTTCATAAATGTTTCAGATGAATCAATGTTTATAATGTTATTATATTTTGTCATGGATATAATATCTATGCTCATATTTGTTTTCTCTTCCAGATTCTTATTATATTGATTTATCCAATTCTGATATAGAGAATCTCCTGGATATGTATATAAAGAGTCTATTTTAACAATATCTTTATATTTTATAAGACTGACATTAGGGGTAATATGGGCTAATTCTGTTGCTTCATTGCATGAGCAGATTAGCGTTACGCAGAAGTATGTGTAAAATAGAACGGATGTTTTTCATAATGATGATTATTTATTGTACATTGAAATAGTTAACAAATACAGAATTATCTTTTATGTTAGAGGCGGAAAATGATATAGGTCCTCCGAAATCATCGGGTGTAACTGTTGAAGATAAATAAGTAAGTATGCTTGTAAAAGGATTGTCTGGGTTGATATCTTTTATTTCTTTGTTTCCAATAGTCATCAATCTGATATTAGAATTGGCTAATATTGCTAGTTCTTTTTGACTAACTTCCTTAGACTTCAGTAAATTGTCAATAGCTTCTTGTAATTTGTCATAATCAATATTACTTTCAATAACTAGTATAACTTTTCTGCCAAATTGTATTGAGTTTATAAATGCAAGCTTGTCTAATTGTTGCAAAACTTGTGGATCAGTGCTTAGTGATTCCGGCATATCCATTATAATGCTGAAAAAACTTTGATTTATATCTATCAATATAATATTCTTTTGAGGCTTATAATCGGGTGTGATGCCTAATAGTTGCTGAAGGTTAATATTTTGTCCCCAATTGACAGCTAATTCTTGGTATGATTTTATCTTTTTAATTACGAATGAAAAAGAATAGTTACTTTTCAAGACATCGTTTGTTTTTAACGCTTCATGAATAGCTTTCATCATGTTATTATAGGAAGGAGTGATTGTTTGTGACTTTATAGGAATGGTGTACCCCATGTTTATAGGATTCATTGATATTTTCAGGAACTTATATGTGTCTTGATTGATGCTGTTGGCTTCCAATATTGCTCCTATGAATATTTCATTGGGGCATTTTGCCACAAACTTATCTGCACTATATTGCTCTTCTTGGCTATAAGCAAGTTTAGCAATCATCAAAAATACGATGGTGTATATTATTTTAGTTTTCATTTCTTTGTATTTAGGTTTTATACTCATATTTATTCAAAGGTATATTTTCTTTTCAGCCATATAATGGAAAGGAAATCTTGATTCATTAGTTCTGAATAAGAGATTAGATTATACTCTTGTCCTATTGCCATAAATGTACGTTGGTCATTATTGTTTTTTATTATATAGAATCCTATATTGAGTATTACTCTTCCATTTTCGTCTTTTTCTCCACAGTATTCCCATTTATCTATTGGCTTCTGGTATATGAATAATTTTTTATCTTGCCATTTTAGTTTATACTTTTCTACTATATTATTGGTTTTTACAATGGAAAGGGAGTCTCTATCGAATTGTAATTCATGGGGGCAAGACCATTGGATTCGTTCTCCGAAATATGCAGTTTCTGTTTCTGTTAGGTCTTGAATATCGTTTTTATTGAGTATTTCTTTAAATTCTACTTTTTCAGAAAACTTTAGTTTCAATATGTAAGGAGTGTCTTCCGGTGTGGGAAGAATAGGAGAGGGATCGTCCTTGTCTGCGCAAGAACTAAACATAAGTGTTCCTATTGAAAGGAGAAAGGACATGCTTACAATAAGTAGAGTGCTTTTTTTCTTTTTCATAATATTGGACTTTAGTTTTCGTATATAAATTCTCCTGCCAATATTCCCTTTTCATCGGTGATTGTCAGTTCATATATTCCTGCCGGAATATTCTCTAAAGAAGTTGATAAAGAAGAATTGGAGTGGGGTATATAGAGGTTTCTATATACTACATATCCTTCTTTTGATTTAATCTCGATGGTTACCGCTTCCCAGTCCTGTGCGAATTCGATGGTTAATTCTTTATTGCAGTCGTCAAAGAAAGCTTTTACCGGAATGAATGACTCTACTGGAATTCTATGGTTGCCATGTTTTATAAATTCTATATTTCGTTTTTTAGCGCATAGTAATAGAGGAATAATTAAGGCTATCAAAGCCAAACTCATTTTTAATTTGTTCATAATCGTTTTACGTTTTAGTTTTGTGCAAACTTAGGTATTATAGGATTATGAATGACAAAAAGAGGGAGTTATAGTATATACAAGATTTATTGATTATCAGTGAGTTATAAAAATTATTATATACAGTGATGTATATGTAGTGTTTTATAATTCACTGAAAATAAGACCAGTATGAGAACTATTTATTTTAAGAGGTTTTTGATGATGTAATCTCGTAAGAACGTTTCTTTATTGTGCTTTAGTTGGACCTCTTGATAAATTCTCGTTCGTTTCATTCGTACAGAAGCCGGATTGATGCCGAGCAATTTGGCTTCATCATTTGCGTCAAATCCAAAGATATGGAGATAGCAATATTGATATTCTGATTCTGTCAGGTTGGGAAATGCCTCTTTTAGTAGGGAGTAGAATTGGGGATATATCTTGTCTACTTCCGTCATTATGGAATGCCATGTTTTGTCAGTAGGGAGTTGGGAGTCCTCAAGCCTATTTTTTTTAGTCAAAGAAATAAGCTTCTTGCCAACTGTGGATGTTTCCAGATTTTGCTTTTGCAGCCGGTCGTATTTATAGGATATTACTTCTATTTCCTGTTGTAGTTTGTGGGCATTATTCTCTTTGTCTGCCAATGCTTTTTGCAAAATCTGCTTTTTTTCTTCTAGTTCTGCAGATAAGTGAAGGAGCTCTATTTTCATCTTATCTAGAATTGTTTGCTGGTAATAGATTTTGGCTTTGCTTCTCTGCCGGTAAATGATATATCCTGCAACTGATAGTAAGAATAAGGAGATGGCAATAATGATGATGATTGTATTCCTTTGCTGTGTAATCTTTAATAGTTCGTTCTCTTCCCGTATCTTGGCGTTGTTATACTTTTTTTCTATTTCCAATACTTTTGTCTCATTTTGAACTAATGTCAGTGAATCGAGCATGTCGGAACAGATTTCTTTGTAATGGAGTGCTTCCTTGTATTTTCCTTCTGCCTTATAAAGCAGGTAGTAGGCTTGATTGAAGTAATAAGCGATATCATTGTGTTTGGTTATCGTTTCAATCCATTCGTGTGCTTTTGCCAGTTGGTTGTCTTTTATATATATGTGTAATAGGGAGATAGAATCCTTATAGCTTTCTTTGCTGCCCGTTTCAATGGCTTTTAAGAAATATCTTTCGGCATTCTTGTATTTTTCTTGTGCCTCATATATCACTCCAAAAGCATTGGCTACATCAGCTGTTAAATCTTTGTTATGCAGTAGTTGTGAGATGGAATCAGCCTTTTGAAGTAAGGGTATGGTGCAATTAAAAGAATCAGTGAGTGTACATTCACACGCTAAATCTTTTAAGGCGTATGCATAGCTTTTGTAGTTCCTTGCTTTCTTGAAGAAGTTACTGGCCTCTTTTCTTTTCTCCAGACGTTCACTGGTTATATCTCTAAAACCATACAAATCTGCCATATAGGCACAAATATACCCTGCCACATTATAGGCCTGATGTTCTTTGGCCAGTTGCAGCGCATCGGCATATATTTGCATTGCTTTATCATACTCCCCATCTTCTACATAAGCACGGCCCAGATACAAGTCTATTTGCGCCTGTTCTTCTGCCGTGCCGTGTTCGGTGAACCATTGTTGTGCCCGTTGCCATTGGTAGATAGGGAGTAATCCGGTGGCTGCTTCGTCCGTTACTTTACCGCATAGCATACACCAGTGGGCAAAGTCCTTATCAGTCAGTTCATCGGGGGCTTGTATGCTGTCCAGTAGCACGGAAGCACTATCGGCATACATGGGAATCAGTTCCTCTACAGATTGTAATAGCGGAAGTATGCTTGTCTCTTTTCTGCATCCGGGGAGGATGAGAATGAATAGTAGTCCTGTCAAAAGTAAAGCTTTCATAAGAATGTGTTCAGATTTTGCAAATATAGTCATAAATCCGGGCAACTTGTATCTGATAGAGGGAAAAGTCAGTTTTTTATGCTTTCCGTGGCTTCTCCTTTGGAAGTGAGGTGGGAAAGCATGAAAGCTCTTTGTCTTGTCAGTGAAATCTGTCTGTTGTATTTTGTTCTTCTGCCGTAAGCATTCGGCCTCGTGCGTGTTTCTCTCCAAGTTATAATAAAGTCAAAAGCCAGACGAAGCATGTCTGGCTTTTGACTTTATTATAGCTTTCCTGTTTATCCTTTCCAATTAAATGGCAGTAAATCGGTGTAATCGTTTTTCTCTTCTCTTTCTTTCTCCTGTACCCTAATCAGCACGTCCTGCATCCATAGTTTTGGGTTCACCTTATTTTCCCTACAGCATCCCATCAGTGAAAAGAAAATTGCCGCTGCATGTGCTGCCTCATGTGATCCGGAGAAGAGCGTATTTTTTCTGTTTAAAGTCAACGGCCTTATAGAACGCTCCACCGGATTATTGTCAATGCAGAACTGTGCGTCATTGACATATCCGGACAGTTGTTCAAAGCGTGTGTACATATAGAACATGGCCTTGGCAATAGGCGATTTATCGACCGTATGTCCATATTCCTCCTTGCACCATTTTTCCAGTTCTTTGATAATAGGGTACGATTTTTCCCGGCGAAGCTTTACCACCGCCTCCCCTTCCAGATGTTCCATTCTGATTTTCTCCTCCACGGCATACAGTCCGCCTATTTTTCCAAGTGCATGCCTTGCTCTGGGAGGGTCATTTCCTTCCGCTTCCACAAAGTTGCGCCTGACGTGCGCCCAGCAGCACAGATGCAACTTTCCGGGTAGCGTGTCGAACTTGTCATATACTGCAAAGCCGTCACTCTGTACCACCCGGACCTGTCCTGCCAGCAGTGTGTCTATTCCGCTGCTGCCACGGCCCTTGTGATATTCAAAGAAGGGGGTATGGAACCGGGGCAGATAGAAGTTCCACATATACCCGCGGTGAAGAGCACCGGGCCGGTCGCTTTCAAGTACGGGATGGGGTGTCTCATCGGCCATGACGTAATAGCTGTCCTTGACCAGTTCACGAAGTTCATTATAGATTGGTTCCAGACGCTGTGCGGCAGCCATCATCCAGTTACTTACGGTGGAAGGACTCAGATGGATTCCTTCACGCTCAAAGATATCCAGCTGTCTGTGCAGAGGCAGGTGGTCGTAATATTTGGCGGTAGCAATGTGGGCCAGTACACTTTCCGAGGCATTGCTGTGGGGATGTGCCATTACGGGCATGGGAGCGGTTATGATACGACCGTCGGCGAGCCGGTATTTAGGACGGATGATGCGTTTCACATAGAATCGGGCGGGACTGACAGCATACTGTTCGCTCACTTCCTCTCCCAGCTTCGTCGCTCCCTCCAACGAAAGGCCTTCCGGCATGGGAATGATAATCTCCTCACGGGGAAGGGACGGGTCGATGGGCTTACGGGCGTGGGGAGTGATCTTTTTCGTGAAGCTTTTACGGAAACGATTGTAGCCATTCTCCGATGTGACGGATTTCCCAGCGGTTTTCTGTTCTTCCGCTACCGGGTCATTGACATCGGACGGAGACTCGAAACAGATGCTCAGCTGGCCGGCATCTTCGGGAAGATGACGTTTTTCACTGGATTTACCCCATAAACGGCGTGTCAAGTCAGCCAATTTCCATCTCAGATCGGCAATGACGGCTGTACAGGCCGAGATTTCTTCGACCTGGCGGGAATACTCCTGCAAAGAGGCTTCGTATTTTCTCTGAAGTTCCGCATGCTCCTTTTCAAGGCATTCATGTTCCTTGCGCAACTCTTCGTACTCTTCCAAAGTAAGGGTAATAACCGGTTCTTTCACTGTACATCCACTTTTTATTATGTGGCAAAGTTATCAAAATAAAACTGCACGGCTTATAGAATGGGGAATTACTTTTCAACTGTTTTCCGATACTTTTTAACAGTAAGCAGCTCATTCAGGCGATTCCAGGAAATTTGAAGAAAATCCTTCTTCCGTTCCTCCTTTTTCAAGAGGAAAGAACCGCGATTCAGACGACGGCATTCCAGACGGTATTCGTCGTCGCACCGATAAAGGATATGCAACCTGCTACGGGAGCGGTCGGGAAAAATATGACAGCTCTGCTCTGACACGCAGGAACCCGTGTGTCGGATGACCTCGCCACAAAGACCGTCAATACCTTTATGGAAATTACAACCTTGGGGATAAAGGTAATAAGACCAAAAAGGACTGCTGCGGAAAAGGCCAAGACCTAAAGGGAGAAGTAGGTCCTGAGGGGAATGGATACCAAGGCTGGAAGACGAAACTTTATAACGACGGCCGCCATCAAATATGAAAAGAACAGAATCAAAATGGTTAGACTCGGAAAAGAGAGTACGTAGTTTATCACTTTCGCTAGAAAATTCTAATACTGAACACATAATGGATTAAGATTATAATGAAGCCACAAAGGTAGGAAGGAAAAGAGGGGAAAAAAACACGCACGAGGCCGAATGCTTACCTTCTGCCTTTTCAGTAAGTTTTATCACTAAAGTGAAGAAACTGTATCACTTTAGTGATGAAGTTTGATTAACTTAGTGATGAAAGTTCATCACTAAGGTGAAACGATTAAATGAAAAGGCAGAGATTGGGAGAAAATACCGGTGGAATCACTCAAGTTACAGGAACGGAATTCATTTTGTTTGCGCCATTTATAACGGTTGTAATGTTGTGCTTTCTATTGAAATATCCTATGACAAAATGATGAAGAATTTATGAATAAATCAATCATGGTAAATAATTGGTTATCAACACTTAATAAGTAAATGAAGAATTTGAAGGAAATAATCAGCCAACTGGATACTGTAACTCCTTGTGTTTTGAATCCGTTGTTTTTACGCCACAAATCTTCTGGTCCATTTGCATGCATACATCCCTCTGGCCACCAGGTAGCTGATGAGAAAGGCTGTTACGGCCATGCAAATAATGTGTATTATGGCAGGAATCCCCTGAGGCAACAGCGAGGCGAACAAGTCATATCCCATTTGCACGAAGACGAAATGACACAGATAAATGCCGAAGGTCATGGATGCCACTTTTGAAAGAACAGGCGAAGAAGGTATTTTAAGCTTCTGTATGCAGACAAAAACAGGAAATGTCATCATAAATACATTGATGCCGCCGAAAAGCCATACTATTTCCAGATAGGCGTAGTTTCCCGGAAAATATTCCTGCATGATGAGGTAGCCGCCGAAAGTGATGGCGTACCCTGTCACAAACATAGGGATACCGATAGCCAGGGTTTTTCTCCAACTCCATTGCAGCGGGTATTTTACCAGATAATGGGCCAGTATCAGATAGCCGATAAATCCGGAAACATAATAAAATGAACCGAATGCATTCCAGTCGCACACTCCCAGGATATCCATATTGCCCCAGTTGCCGATATATCCCAGTGCGGGAGCGGCCATCTTTATGTAGGGAAGGAACAAGGAGATGCCCCAGATGGAAAGAAATAGCTTGATATCTTTCCGGGTAGCACGCTCCAGCCATGCATGGAAGATGGGGATGATGAAGTAGAGCCCCACCAGCATATACAGATACCACAGAGGAGTGGTGTCATAGTTGAAATTGAAAATGAATGTCCAAATCTTCGTGATAGTCATTTCCAGGGTGAAGGCGGACATGTCTATGGTAGGATTGTCTGTCGTGGTGATGTAATTCAGATAAATGAAATACAATACAGGCAGCATGACCGACCAGAAGATAAGCGGGACAACAATGCGGCCGATCCGCTTTTTGTAAAATTCACTCATGCCGTTTCGTACAGGAAACAGCAGCACTCCTGTCATCATCACAAACAAGGGTACGCAACAGCGTACGGCACTTCCCAATGCGCACCCTTGCAGAAAAGTAGGACGGTCTGTGTCAAAACGTGCCACAAAAGGGTCACAGCAATGGGCGAATACAACTAAAAAACAGGCGGTGACGCGTAGCAAGTCTATCCATCCGATGTTCTCTCTTTTATTTATTTCCATATTCTCTGTTGGGCTTATTTTTGTTCAAGCACCACTACTAAGGGACGGTGATCTGATGCTACCGGTTCATTTACTACCTGTGCGGAGGTTACTGTGAAGCCTTTCATGTTCTGTTTCAGTGCTGTAATATAATCAATGGTTTCTGTAGGGGCGGGAGCCGGAAATGTATGCTGGTTTACGTCAGAAAGTATCTGAAAATCCTGTTGCAAGTATTTTATGAATGCGGATTCGGGTTCGGCATTCAGGTCGCCGGCCAGGAAAAAAGGTTTTTTGTGAGCGGCGGCAAAGTCTTTTATAAGCTCCAGTGAGGCCATGCGGTCTTCTTCGGTGAGAGACAGATGGGTGCAACAATAAATGTAGTTGTCGAACTCTGCCATAATCAACGCACGTGCTTCTTCCCGTCCGGGAAGTGTCATGGTTTTCAGGCTGACGGGAATTTCTTTGGTGAGAAGTCCGATACCATATTTTCCTCCGTCGTAATCAATGGCAGGGGCAAAGTAAGCGTGCATTTGCGTACGTCCGGCTATTTCGCCCAGTACGTATTTTTGTCCGCTGCGGTGGGTCATGCTGTCCAGTTCCTGCAAGGCTACCACTTCGGGGTGGATATGATTGATTACATCGGCTATGCGTTGGAAGTCGCATACATCATCCATTCCGTTTGCATTTTTAATGTTATAGGTCA
Organism: Phocaeicola vulgatus ATCC 8482; assembly: GCF_000012825.1. Taxonomy (GTDB): domain Bacteria; phylum Bacteroidota; class Bacteroidia; order Bacteroidales; family Bacteroidaceae; genus Phocaeicola; species Phocaeicola vulgatus. The sequence goes on from NC_009614.1 coordinate 1,597,578, forward strand.
TTAGCCGTAACGAATTTTGTGATTGTGCCGACAGGGCTAAAAGAAGGGTAAAAAGTAAGAGCAATGTCTTTTTCATATATTCATCAGGTTTTGATTGTTTAAATTCTCTCCAAAGATAGATAAATTCATTCTTTTTTTCTTTGCCCTCAAAGATAAAAAACAAGAGAAAGTTTTTATCAGAAAGGAAATGTTTCTGTTCAACAACTTGCCGGGGCTTTATTTCTTTCCTGCCGGAGAAGCCTGTGTCATACGGATACTGCTTACCACGCCTGCGGCAATGGCAAAGAATATGGCTAATAACAAACAAGCCTGCGCCCGATGTCCTTCGGCAAACATACGGAACAACAAAGCAACCAGTGTGGTTCCCAAAGTCTGACCTAACAGACGCGCCGTACCTAGCATACCGCTGGCTCCACCGCTTCTGTGAGTGGGAGCGGAAGAAACAATGGTTACATTATTGGGCGTCTGGAACAGCCCGAAGCCCATACCACAGAGTGCCATTCGCCAGATGATATTCCATTCTGCCGGATGGGGGGGAAGCAAATAGAGTGTGAATAGGCCGGTAGCGAAGATGGCCATGCCGATGCCTCCCAGCAATCCGGGATGTACTTTCTCTACCAGTCTGCCTGCAAGTGGTGCGGTCAGGATGGTAGCCAATGGCCAGGGGGTAAGTAGCAAACCGATCTGTACGGCGCTGTATCCCAATATATTCTGCATAAAAAACGGTAAGGAAACCATAGCCAGCATCTGGGCGGTGAATGAGGTGATGGAAGTACCGATAGAAAGAGCGAAAATAGGAATCTTCAGTAAGTCCACAGGTAGGATAGGGGTCGTTTCCTTCAGTTGGCGGCGGATGAAATAAGTGCCGATTATGATTAACAAAACCAACTGGATGGCAATGAACTTTCTGTTTTCGGCGTGTGCAAAACCTTCCAAGGTATAAATTAACAACCCGAAGGTCAGTGCGTTGGCTATTGCACTGATTTTATCAAACTTGTGTTTTGTGTCTGAAGCCGGATTATGCGGTAAGAACCGATGTCCGATCACTAATGCAGCCAATCCCAAAGGAATGTTGATTACAAAAAGCCAGTGCCAGCTTCCCAATGCTAAGATACTGCCTGCAATGGATGGACCTGCGGCGGCCGAAACAGCTACCACCATGGCATTTACGCCCATTCCGCGCCCTAGTATCTGCGGCGGGTAAATTAAACGGATAAGGGCGGTATTGACACTCATTACACAGGCCGCCCCGAAACCTTGAATGATACGGGAGACAGTCAGCATCCAGAAAGAGTCCGAGAGGGCGCAGGCCAAAGAGGCGCCTGCAAAAATGGAGATGCCGGTCAGAAATATCCGTCTGTAACCGTAAATATCACCTAATGAGGCAAATGATAGCAAGGTCATGGTAATCACCAGTTGATAGGCATTGACAATCCAGATGGCATTGGAAGGGGTGACATCGAAATCGTGTGCCAGCGTGGGTAATGCGATATTCATAATGGTTCCGTCCAGTACGGACATCATGATAGCCAGCAGTACGGCTACCACTGCGAAATATTGTTTAGGTATAAATGCGGTCTTTTCTTTGCTCATGATGCAAAATTAACGGAAATCGGTCAGATTAGGTTTAATTTCTTCTAAATAATTGCTATTCCAATGTTAAAGAACCGGGAATTTATAGAATGGTTAAGGAATAATGCTTATCTTTGCAGCCGTTAAAAACAGTGGAGAGATTTGAGTAGCTTGCAACCACAGAAAAAAATGCTAAAAAATACATTGACTTTCTTATTTACATTTATCTACTCTGATAACTTCCCAAGGTGGTTAACGAATTAACTTTTAATTTTTAATTCTTAATTTTCAATTTAGAATGGGATATTTATTCACATCCGAATCGGTGTCTGAAGGACACCCCGACAAAGTGGCCGATCAAATATCGGACGCTGTGCTTGATAAACTGTTGGCGTTTGACCCCAGTTCGAAAGTAGCTTGCGAAACCCTGGTGACTACCGGACAGGTAGTGCTGGCTGGAGAAGTGAAAACCAAGGCGTATGTAGATTTGCAGCGCATTGCACGTGAAGTGATTAACCGTATCGGTTATACCAAAAGCGAATATATGTTCGAAGGAAACTCCTGCGGCGTATTTTCTGCCATTCACGAACAAAGTGCGGATATCAACCGTGGCGTGGAACGCGAGGACCCTATGAACCAGGGTGCGGGCGACCAGGGAATGATGTTTGGTTATGCTACCAATGAAACGGAAAACTATATGCCGCTGTCACTGGACCTGGCACATAAACTGTTGATGGTACTGGCCGAAATCCGTCGTGAAGGGAAGGTGATGACTTATCTTCGTCCCGACGCCAAGAGCCAGGTTACTATTGAATACGATGATAACGGCAAGCCGGTACGCATTGATACGATTGTGGTTTCTACCCAGCATGACGAGTTTGTAACCCCGGCTGATTCTTCCAAAGAAGCTCAGTTGAAGGCCGACGAAGAGATGTTAGCCAAGATTCGTCAGGATGTGATTGAAATCCTGATGCCACGTGTCATTGCCGGAATTCATAATGAAGAAGTATTGGCTTTGTTCAATGACCGGATAGTTTATCATGTGAACCCTACAGGTAAGTTTGTGATCGGCGGTCCTCATGGAGATACCGGTTTGACCGGCCGTAAGATTATTGTGGATACATACGGTGGAAAAGGTGCTCACGGTGGCGGGGCGTTCTCAGGAAAAGACCCCAGTAAGGTAGACCGTAGTGCTGCCTATGCAGCACGCCATATCGCAAAGAATATGGTTGCTGCCGGTGTTGCCGATGAAATGCTGGTGCAGGTGTCATACGCCATTGGCGTGGCCCGTCCTATCAATATCTACGTAAATACGTACGGTCGCAGCAATGTGAAACTGAGCGACGGAGAGATTGCTAAGAAAATAGACGAACTGTTCGATCTGCGTCCGAAAGCCATTGAAGAGCGTTTGAAACTGCGTAATCCTATTTATGAGGAAACAGCTTCTTACGGTCACATGGGACGTGAGCCGAAAGTGGTGACCAAGACATACGAATCCATGTATCATGAAGCAAAGACGCTGGAAGTGGAACTGTTCACTTGGGAGAAGCTGGATTATGTGGATAAGATAAAGGAAGCGTTCGGTTTGTAAGAAACGGATTCGAATATGGTGATGTATACGGGCGAATTCAATTCGTTCCTGCGGCAATGAGCGTCATTGGCTGGCAGGGGAGGATTGGATCCGCCCGAAAACATAAGGAATTATATGAATGATATAAAGAATGTATGTGTATATAGTGCGTCCAGCACAAAGATAGCGAAGGTGTATTTTGATGTAGCGGAAGAATTAGGACGTCTTCTGGCTGAAAAGAAGATCAATCTGATTAACGGGGCAGGCTGTATCGGCCTGATGGCGGCTACCTCCGATGCAGCATTGGCTGCAGGCGGTACGGTGACGGGGGTAATCCCTCATTTTATGGTGGAGCAGGGGTGGCACCATACAGGGCTGACCCGATTGATTGAGACGGAAACCATGCACGAGCGTAAACGGATGATGGCCGATTTGTCCGATGGTGTCATTGCATTGCCCGGAGGTTGCGGCACATTGGAGGAATTGCTTGAAATCATCACCTGGAAGCAGCTGGGGCTTTATCTTAATCCGATAATCATCTTGAATATCAACGGGTTTTATAATCCTTTGCTTGAAATGCTGCAAAGGGCGGTGGAGGGTAATTTTATGCGTAAAGAGCATGTTGCGATCTGGAAGGTGGCTTCAACAGCCGAAGAAGCGATAAATTTGCTCTATACAACGCCTGTTTGGAACAAGGAAATACGTAAATTTGCAGCGATATGAGTGAAACCTGTCATCCCGGAATAGCGTATATTCTCCAACTTTATACGGAAGAGCAGAGCCGTGTTGATACGGCTTTGACACACAGCGTGTGTCATACGTCCAAGGAAGACGGGATGAGAGGAATGGAGTTGCCCTATCAGCTGCGTTCGGACTGGATGGTGACCTGCGTGCTGTTTCTTTGCTTTATCCTGGTATCATACGTGCTGGCACATGGCAAGAAACATCTTGAACAGCAATTTAAGAATTTTGCTTTGTCTAAAGAGCGTGCCAGTTTGTTTGATGATACTACCGCATCTGATGTGCGTTATACATTGGTGCTGATATTGCAGACCTGTATATTATCCGGTTTTTGTGTGTACGATTATTTTTCGGACCATGACCTGCTCCTTTTTCGTACGGTTCCTCATTGTTTATTGCTAAGTATTTACATTGGTTATGTAGTTTTTTTCTTTGTCATCAAATGGCTTCTTTATAGCTTTGTAAATTGGATTTTCTTTAACAAAACACGCAATATTATTTGGCTGGAATCTTACTTTAATGTTGTAATCGGGGCCGGATTTTTACTTTTCCCAATTGTACTTTTGATTGTGTATTTCGATCTGTCACCGCAAATTGCTCCTTATTTTATCGGTTTTGTTATAATAATTGCTAAAATTCTGCTGTTTTATAAGTGCTTTAGTAACTTTTTCAACAAATTTTATGGCGCTTTCCATTTAATTCTGTACTTTTGTGCCCTTGAAATACTCCCTGATTTTGTTCTGTGGAAAGGGATTATCTTAGCGAACAACATTTTGATTTTAAATTTTTAGTACATTGAAAATAAAAAAAGTCCTCGTATCTCAGCCGAAGCCGACTTCTGAAAAGTCGCCATACTATGATATTGCTGAGAAGTACGGTGTGAAAATTGATTTCCGCCCGTTCATCAAAGTTGAGAGCTTGTCGGCAAAAGAGTTCAGACAGCAAAAAGTCTCTATTCTTGATCATACCGCTGTGATTTTTACATCGCGGCACGCTATCGACCATTTCTTCAATCTGTGTACAGAATTGCGTGTTACTGTGCCCGAAACAATGAAATATTTCTGTACGTCCGAAACCATTGCTTTGTACATTCAGAAATATGTTCAGTATCGTAAGCGTAAAGTGTTCTTCGGCGCGACCGGTAAATTCGCAGATTTGGTGCCTTCTATCGTAAAGCACAACACGGAAAAATATTTGGTGCCGATGTCTGATGTACACAATGATGAGATCAAGACTTTATTGGATAAAAATAAAATTCAGCATACGGAGGTAGTGATGTATCGTACGGTAAGTAATGATTTCACTCCTGAAGAAGAGTTCGATTACGATATGCTGTTGTTTTTCAGTCCTGCAGGAATCAATTCTTTAATGAAGAATTTTCCGGAGTTCGACCAAAAGGAAATTGCGATAGGATGTTTTGGTCCTGCTACTGCTAAAGCGGTAAAGGATGCCGGATTGCGGTTGGATCTGGAAGCTCCTACTGTAGAGGCTCCGTCCATGACTGCGGCATTGGATATGTTTATCCGCGAGCGTAATAAGGATTAATTTTTAGTTTATATCCCAAAACCGGGGGTTTTGTATCAATAAAGTTGTAACTTTGTGATTCGAAACCCTCGGTTTCTTTATTTTAATAAAAGAAAGAAGATTATGGTAGAATATACACTCGGTAAAAAAGAGCGTCTGAATAGTAAGACATTGATTGAGCGTCTTTTTTCAGGTGGAAGCAAGTCTTTTCCGGCTTTTCCGCTACGTGTGGTGTATATGTCGGTAGAGCCTGTGGAGGAAGATATGGCGGCAGCTTCCATTCTGATCAGCGTGCCCAAGAAGCGGTTCAAACGTGCGGTAAAGCGTAATTTGGTGAAACGTCAGGTACGTGAGGCTTATCGGAAGAACAAGCATTTGTTGCTGGATGCGCTGGCTTCCCGGAACAAAAGACTGATTATCGCCTTTATATGGCTGGATAACCATATTCATTCTTCTGCCGAAGTGGAGGAGAAAGTGAAGAAGCTGCTGTTTCATATAGTGGAAAGGCTGGAATGAAAAAGATACTTTCCTATCTGTTGCTGTTGCCTGTTTATTTCTATCGGGGGTACATTTCTCCAATGACTCCTCCTTCATGCCGTTTTGTACCTACCTGTTCGGAATATGCCATCGAGGCTATTAAAAAACATGGTCCTTTCAAGGGATTGTATCTGGCTGTCCGCCGGATATTGCGTTGCCATCCGTGGGGCGGGTCGGGCTATGATCCGGTTCCGTAAAATCTGTTGTCCTTATGTTGCTGGATATTCATACGCATCGCAATGCTGCTGTACCGGGAGAATGCATTTTCAATGTAGAGCCTGCATGGTTTGAACCTGTGGAAGGGTGTTATTATTCTGTAGGCATTCATCCGTGGAAAGTTTTGGAAGCTGGTCCGGAAGATTGGACAACGTTGGAAAAGGCGGTCTGTCATCCCTCTGTTCTGGCGATAGGAGAGGCGGGTTTGGACCGTTTGGGGCCGGCAGATATTCTGTTGCAAAAAGAGGTGTTTGTCCGACAAATTTTATTGAGCGAGTCAGTAGGAAAACCGTTGGTTATTCATTGTGTGAAGGCGTTTAATGAACTGATTGAACTGAAAAAGAAGTATCGTCCGCAGATGCCTTGGGTGGTACATGGTTTCCGTAATAATCTGCATATTGCCTGCCAGCTGATGCAGGAAAACATTTATTTTTCGTTGGGAGAAAGATATCAGCCTGATGTGTTGCGGTACGTGCCTTTAGAATGTTTATTGGCCGAAACGGATGAGAGCACGCAGGATATCCGTATGGTGATAGGACGGATGGCGGAAACGAAGAATGTGGAAGTTTCCTTTCTGTGCGATAGGATAGATGAAAATGCACGGAAAATCTTTTTTCGGCAATAAGAGTTGTTTCTTCAGATAAAGAGTCGTACTTTTGTAGCATTTAAAGTATAAATCAAACATTTAAATAGATAATCATTCGATGAATTTTGTAGAAGAATTAACATGGCGTGGAATGGTGCACACAATGATGCCGGGCACCGAAGAGTTATTGGCTAAAGAACAAGTGACAGCTTATCTGGGTATTGACCCTACGGCTGATTCTCTGCATATCGGCCACTTGTGTGGTGTGATGATGCTACGTCATTTCCAGCGTTGCGGTCATAAGCCGTTGGCATTGGTGGGCGGCGCGACCGGTATGATCGGTGACCCTTCCGGCAAATCGCAGGAGCGCAATTTGCTGACCGAGGAAACATTGCGTCATAATGTGGCTTGCATCAAGAAACAGCTGGCTAAGTTCCTTGACTTTGAGAGCGATGCTCCCAACAAAGCCGAATTGGTGAATAACTATGACTGGATGAAGGATTTTACTTTCCTGGACTTTGCCCGTGAGGTAGGGAAGCACATTACAGTGAATTATATGATGGCTAAGGATTCTGTACAGAAACGTTTGAACGGTGAGGCGCGTGACGGTTTGTCATTTACAGAATTTACTTACCAGTTGTTGCAGGGATACGATTTCTTGCATCTTTATGAAACAAAGGGCTGCAAACTTCAGATGGGTGGTTCGGATCAATGGGGTAATATCACTACCGGGGCCGAGCTGATTCGTCGTACCAATGGCGGTGAAGTGTTTGCATTGACTTGTCCGTTGATTACAAAGGCCGATGGTGGTAAGTTCGGTAAGACTGAGTCTGGTAATATTTGGTTGGACCCCCGTTATACTTCTCCTTACAAGTTCTATCAGTTTTGGTTGAATGTAAGTGACGAGGATGCCGCACGTTATATAAAGATTTTCACTTCGCTGAGTCAGGAAGAAGTGGAAGCATTGACAGCAGAACATGCTGAAGCTCCGCACTTGCGTGTATTGCAGAAGCGTCTGGCTAAGGAAGTAACTGTGATGGTTCATTCGGAAGAAGATTACAATGCTGCTGTTGAGGCATCGGGCATCCTGTTTGGTAACGCCACTTCCGAAGCGTTGAAAAAGCTGGATGAAGACACGTTGCTGGCAGTGTTCGAAGGTGTTCCTCAGTTTGAGGTGTCACGAGATGCATTGGCCGAAGGTGTGAAGGCAGTAGACTTGTTCGTTGATAATGCCGCTGTTTTCGCTTCTAAAGGTGAGATGCGTAAGCTTGTACAGGGCGGTGGCGTTTCATTGAACAAGGAGAAATTAAGTGCCTTTGACCAGGTGATTACGACTGCTGACCTGCTGGATGAAAAATACCTGCTGGTTCAGCGCGGAAAGAAGAACTATTATCTGGTGATTGCCAAATAAGAAAAAAGAGAACTTCTTTTATAAATAAAAAGGGGATATTCAGTAAATGTCCCTACAAACAAAAACCGGAAGAAGAAAACCTGTTGTTTCTCCTTCCGGTTTTGTTTGTATCTTTTCTTTCGTCTTATTTTCCGTCTATCTCTTTCAACAGCTCGTCTACCGCAGCTTTCAATTGTGTGTCTTCACCTTTCACTACTGTTTCCGGTGAATTGGCCACTTTGATATCCGGCTCTAATTGTGAATTTTCCAGATAACTTCCATCCGGCAAGCGATAGCCGATAACAGGAATGCCGAATACCAGTGTCGGATCCTGCAATGTTTCCCAAGATACGCTGGTCATGGTTCCCGGTACAGGCATACCTACCAGTTTGCCTATTTTTTGATGGCTGTATACCCACGGAGTGCCGTGTGCGTTACTGTAGTTGGCTTCACACTGCACCATGATACTCGGCTTGTTCCAACGGCGGCTGGGCATATCGCAAGCTTCACGTCCGCGAACTACCTGTGTAAAGTATTTCTTTCCGCTGAACAGGATCTCAATATCCTCGTGCAAACGTCCTCCGCCATTGAAACGGGTATCGATGACGATACCTTCACGGTTATTGTACTTGCCCAGAATATCCGAATAAACGGAACGGAAGCTGTCATCTCCCATGGATTCAATGTGCACATATCCCAAACGGCCGTTCGACCATTTGTCTACATCGGCTGCCCGTTGTTTTACCCAGCGTGCATAGAGCAGATCGCTCATTACACCATTGCTGACAGGAACAACTACTTCTTCCCAACGTTCTTTGGTCTGCGGGTTATAGAGCGTAACCAGTGTTTTCTTTCTGGCTTTACCGTTCAGCAGAACAGAGTAATCGCTTTCGGGAGTGATTTCCTGACCGTCGATCTTTTCAATGATATTTCCGGCCTTCACTTTGGAACGGGCGTGGTCGAAGGGGCCTTTTTCCACTACTTCAGAAATCAGCAGACCTTTGCCGTTATGATTCCAGTCATACAGTAATCCTAAGGTAGCGGTGGCATCTCCTTTCAGTTGCGGACGGAAACGTCCTCCGGTATGTGAAACGTTCAGTTCACCCAGATATTCGCTCAGTAATTCCGCAAAGTCATAATTATTATCGATATGCGGCAGGAACTTGCGATAGGCTTTGGTCATGGCATCCCAGTCTATTCCGTGCATGTTCAGGTTGTAGAAGCGTTTCTGTTCTTGTTTGTATACATGGTTGAACATATAGTCACGTTCGGCTGCGAGGTCCATTTTCACGTGGGCTTGATAGCTGATGGGCTTCAAACTTTCAGAATCAGTACCCATTTTCTGCATCGTGTTACTGCCTAGCAAAAACAAGTTCTTTCCATCCTTGTCCATTTCCATGTTGGCCCATCCGGCATCCATTTTATGGAGTAACTTGGTATCTTTCTTGCGCAGATTCATTTTCCACAGGTCATAGCCGCCTTCAAAGGCAGAGAGGTAATATAAGGTCTCGCCGTCTTTGGTGATAATGGCGCTCCCCAAATCGGAAGAGTTGGGAGTAAGGCGTACGATGCGGTCCTCTATGTTGTTCAGTTCCACCACAATGTCCTTTACTTTTTCTTCTTTCTTCTCTTCGGATTTTTCTTTGTTATCACCTTTCTTTTTATCGTTTTTCTTGGCTTCGGTTGTGTTCTTTTGTTCTTTTTCCAGTTCTTTCTGCAATTCGTAATCTTCTTTGCTCAGGCGGAATTTGTCGTATGCATCCTGGTTCATAAATACCAGCATCACATCGTTCAGTGATCCCCATGAGGCATGGGCACGCATACCATAACGCTCGGTAATGAATAAAATGGCATTACCATCCAGTACCCAGCGGGGGGAGCCACTGGTATAGCCGCTATTGGTCAGATTGATAATTTTTCCTCCTTGTGCACTTACCATACCTATATCGGAATATGGATCATGCCGGTTTCCGATAAATTCCAATGTGAACCATTTGCCGTCCGGCGACCATGAATAGTCAAAGCCACCGCCGGTACTGAACCAGGTGGAACCGTCAGTGACCTGACGTACCTTTTTGGTTTCCAGATTAATCACCATCAACCGGTTACGGTCTTCTATAAAGGCAAGTTCCTTCCCGTCCGGTGAGAATTGCGGATAGGTACGTTCTGTCTTGTCCGAAGGCAGGAGTACTTCTTCTTCAATGGCAGTCGCATTGGGGAAGTTGGCTTCCTCCTTACGTGCAATCTTGGCCATGTAAAGTTCCCAGTTTCCGTTGCGTTCACTGGCGTACGCCAAAGTACGGTTGTCCGGTGAGAAAGTAAGTCCTGCTTCACGGGCAGGGGTATGTGTGATTTGCTTGGTGGTATTATAATCGGCGGAAGTGACGAATACTTCACCTCGTACAATGAAAGCAACTTGTTTGCCGTCCGGTGATACGGTAGCTGAGGTTGCTCCGTTACTGAAATTCAGATCCGCTATTGTATTTTGGTCATCACGGATGATATCGATTTTGACTTTCTGCGGTTTATCTCCTTGTTTTTGAGTGTATATTTCTCCATCATACGTATAACAGAGAGTGCCGTTGCTGCCCATTGACAGGAAGCGGACCGGATGGGTCTTGAAATGGGTGACCGTTTTCAATGATTGAGGACTACTTATCGGAAAGGAATATACGTTGAATGTACTTCCGTCTCGTTCGCTCAGGAAATAAACGGTTTGCCCGTCGGGCGCAAATACAGGGTTACGGTCTTCGCCTGCATGGGCGGTCAGGTTGGTATGCTTGCCGTTTTCCGAATCATATAACCATACGTCACGGGTGATGGACGAGGTGTGGTGTTTGCGCCATTCGTCTTCAAAACCTTTGCGGTCTTGGTAGAGAAATGTTTTTCCTGATTTGTCAAAGCAGACCATTTCTGCGGGAGTACCCAGCACTTGTTCGGTACGTCCGCCGGTTACCGGGACTTTGTATAGTTCTGTCATGGCCGAGGTAGGGAACAAGGCACTGTTGGCAGGGTCTTGGATAGAGGCCGAGAACAGGATATAGTTGCCGTCGGTGGTGAAGGTTGACGGTATTTCGGAAGCCGAATGGGTGGTAAGACGCCGGGCTGCTCCGCCATCGGCCGACATGACGAACAGGTCGAAATTGCCATTGCGGTCACTGGCGAAGGCAATCTGTTTACTATCCGGTGACCAGATGGGGCTGCACTCGTATGAGGCTTGTGTAGTGAGTTGGGTGGCAGTTCCTCCGTTGGCGGGTACTTTATAGATGTCTCCTTTATAACAGAATGCAATTTCCGTGCCGTCGGGGGAAATTTGCACGTCACGCAGCCATAAAGGTGTAGCTGCATAACTGCTTGCTGCAACAAAGCTTAAAGCAAGGCAAGTTAGAAGTTTTTTCATGTATTTATTTCTTTTAGTTTGTACGCAAAGTTAAGCATTTGCACTTTATTGCAAAAAAAAGTGCGAAAATATTTGGAATATATTGCAGGAAAAACGTATCTTTGCACCGCTTTCTAAGGAAAGCACATAATGATTGGACTATGGTGTAATGGTAGCACAACAGGTTTTGGTTCTGTTTGTCCAAGTTCGAATCTTGGTAGTCCAACAGTTTTCAATCCGAAATGAAACAAAAGCCCGTTAAACATACAGTTTGACGGGCTTTTTCGTATCGGATCATATCCTTTAATATAGTCAATACAAGGAGCAGCAGTAAAAAAACAATCGATGCCGTTAATTAGCGGCTTAGCACATTTACAATTTCCACCACATACATCTTGTGAAAACCACCGTGTGATTCCCCATACCATCGGTCCGTAATGCTCTTGTCGATAAAGTTTCCGGGCTTGATCAGATCGGCATACAGTTTCTTGCATTCAAAAGTCAACCGCGCCTGCTCAAAAGTGATGCTTCCGTTCTCGGTGAACAAGGGCGATAGTCCTGTCGCTTTTACTTTATCCATGTCACGTCCCGATTTGGAACCGCATATCTTATGTATTTCTTTATGCTCTTCACCTAGAAAAGAGAGAGTGAGATAGTCATTTTGCTCTATAAAGTCGAATGTATAACGCTCGGGGCGGATAAAGATAAAGGCTACCGGACGGTTCCATAGAAATCCTGCACCTCCCCAGTTTGCCGTCATGGTGTTGAATTTGTCTTTGGTACCGGCGGTTACCAACATCCATTCCTTGCTGATTGTCTCAAACAGATTGTCAGTCAGTTCGTTTACTTTTATTTCTTTCATTGTTTCCGTATTTTTAGCTAGTACAAAGATATAATTTTTTTCTTTTACTGTTTCAGATTAAATTTGCTAATTATTATCTTTGCGAGAAATATTAATTAAAAAAAGAAAGGACGATACAGTGGCAAATGATGTAGTTTTAACCCCGATGATGAAGCAGTTTTTTGAGTTGAAGGCAAAGCATCCCGATGCGATTATGCTATTCAGGTGCGGGGATTTTTATGAAACTTATTCAGAAGACGCTATTGTTGCCTCAGAGATTTTGGGTATTACGCTGACCAAGCGGGCCAATGGACAGGCAAAGAGCGTAGAAATGGCCGGCTTTCCTTTCCATGCATTGGACACGTATTTGCCCAAGCTGGTACGTGCCGGCAAGCGGGTGGCCATTTGTGACCAATTGGAAGATCCCAAGATGACCAAGAAACTGGTAAAGCGCGGTATCACCGAATTGGTGACTCCGGGTGTAGCCATCAATGACAATGTTCTTTCGTACAAAGAAAATAATTTTCTGGCTGCCGTTCATTTTGGGAAAGCCAGTTGTGGTGTGGCCTTCCTTGATATCTCTACCGGTGAGTTCCTTACCGCAGAGGGGCCTTTTGACTATATAGACAAGTTGTTAAATAATTTCGCCCCCAAAGAGGTGCTTTTCGAACGTGGTAAACGGGGGATGTTTGAAGGAAATTTCGGAAGCAAGTTCTTTACTTTTGAGTTGGATGACTGGGTGTTTAATGAAAGTTCCTCACGCGAGAAGCTGTTGAAGCACTTTGAGACCAAGAACTTAAAAGGTTTCGGGGTGGAGCACCTTAAGAATGGTATTGTAGCTTCGGGAGCTATTTTGCAATACCTCAATATGACGCAGCATTATCAGATCGGCCATATAACTTCTCTTTCCCGTATAGAGGAAGACCGTTATGTGCGGCTGGATAAATTCACGGTACGGAGCTTGGAACTCATAGGTAGCATGAATGAGGGCGGAACCAGTCTGCTGGATGTGATCGACCGCACTATCAGCCCTATGGGAGCCCGTTTGCTAAAACGCTGGGTAGTCTTTCCGTTGAAAGATGAGAAGCCTGTCAATGAGCGTCTGGATGTAGTGGAATACTTCTTCCGCGAGCCGGATTTCAAAGAGTTCATAGAAGAGAAACTACATCTGATAGGAGATTTGGAACGTATTGTTTCGAAAGCTGCCGTAGGACGAATCTCTCCACGCGAGGTGGTGCAACTTAAAGTAGCTTTGCAAGCCATCGAGCCGATTAAGAATGCCTGTTTGAATGCGGATAACGGGAGTCTCCGCCGTATTGGGGAACAACTGAATTTATGTCTGTCTATCCGTGAAAAAATAGCGAAAGAGGTTAAGAATGATCCTCCTTTGCTGGTGAATAAAGGCGGTGTGATAGCAGACGGGGTGAATGCGGAACTGGACGAACTGCGGCAGATAGCTTTTTCCGGCAAGGATTATCTGCTCAAAGTACAGCAACGTGAAAGTGAGCTGACCGGCATTCCCAGCTTGAAAATTGCTTATAACAATGTGTTCGGTTACTATATTGAGGTGCGTAACACGCATAAGGACAAGGTACCTGCCGACTGGATCCGTAAACAGACGCTGGTGAATGCGGAACGCTATATTACTCAGGAACTGAAAGAATACGAAGAAAAGATCTTGGGGGCCGAAGATAAGATTTTAGTGCTTGAAACAAAGCTCTATAACGAATTGGTGGTCGCTTTGGCAGAGTTTATTCCAGCCATTCAGATTAATGCCAGTCAGATTGCCCGATTGGATTGTCTGCTGGCTTTTGCCAATGTGGCGAAAGAGAACAATTATATCCGTCCTGTTGTGGAGGACAGTGAGGTGATTGACATCAGGCAAGGCCGTCATCCTGTCATCGAGAAGCAGCTTCCGGTAGGGGAGAAGTATATTGCCAATGATGTCTTTCTGGACTCGGAAACCCAGCAAATCATTATCATTACCGGTCCCAATATGGCGGGTAAGTCGGCTTTGCTACGCCAGACTGCGCTGATTACCTTGTTGGCGCAGATGGGTAGTTTTGTTCCTGCCGAAAGTGCGCGGATCGGTATGGTGGATAAAATATTCACCCGTGTGGGAGCCAGCGATAACATTTCTGTGGGCGAATCTACCTTTATGGTTGAAATGAATGAGGCGGCAAATATTTTGAACAACCTCTCTAGCCGCAGTTTGGTGCTGTTTGATGAGTTGGGACGGGGAACCTCCACTTATGATGGTATTTCCATTGCTTGGGCTATTGTGGAGCATATTCACGAGCATCCTAAAGCCAAGGCACGTACGTTGTTTGCCACTCATTATCATGAGTTGAACGAGATGGAGAAATCTTTCAAGCGCATCAAGAATTACAATGTATCTGTGAAGGAGATAGATAATAAAGTGATTTTTCTGCGCAAACTGGAACGTGGCGGCAGCGAACATTCTTTCGGTATTCATGTGGCAAAGATGGCAGGTATGCCGAAAAGCATCGTGAAGCGTGCCAATGATATTCTGCATCAACTGGAAACGGACAACCGCCAGCAGGGCATTGCCAAGCCTACGGCTGAGATAGCGTCCGGCCGGAGCGGAATGCAGCTCAGCTTCTTCCAGTTGGATGATCCGGTATTGAGTCAGATACGGGATGAGATTCTGAATTTGGATGTCAATAATCTGACCCCTCTTGAAGCATTGAATAAACTGAATGATATCAAGAAGATAGTAAAAGGCAAATAAATGCCTTCATTTTTCATTAACCGTTAATTACTAACCATTAATCATTATCATGAAACACTTACTAACCTTATGGATGTTGGCCTTGTGTCTGTGTGTTTCGGCCAAGGAAACATGTCCGAAAGTAATTCCCGCCCTGCAAGAGTGGAAGGGGGGAAGTGGAAAACTCGTATTGCCTGCTGAAGGCAGTATTGTTGTAGCTCCTGCCGATGAGGCGGCACTGAAAAGTGTGGCGACTGTGCTGGCACAGGACTTGAAAGATCTGTTGGATTGGAACTACACCATTAGGACCGGGAAACCGGGAAAGAATGATATTTATCTTTCATTGATGAAACCCGACAAACAATTGGGAAAGGAAGGGTATGTGCTGACTGCCGGACGCTATGCCGGTATTGAAGCACCGGCTCGTCAGGGAGTCTTTTGGGGAACCCGGAGTTTGTTGCAGATTCTTTATAATGAAAAAGGACAGTTGCCCAAAGGAGTTGCCCGTGACTGGCCGCAATATCCCAGTCGTGGCTTCATGCTGGATGTGGGCCGTAAGTTCTTCACAATGGATTTCCTGCGGCAATATGTCAAAATACTATCGTTCTATAAACTGAATGAATTCCAGATTCATCTCAATGACAATGGTTTTGTACAGTTCTTTGATAACGACTGGAACAAGACCTATGCTGCTTTCCGCCTGGAGAGTGAGCGTTTTCCGGGGCTGACCGCCAAGGATGGTTCTTATACCAAGAAAGAATTCACCGACCTGCAACGTCTGGGCATGGAATATGGTGTGAATGTGATTCCGGAGATTGATATTCCGGCTCATTCATTGGCCTTTACACATTATAAACCCGAGATAGGCAGTGATAAATATGGAATGGATCATTTGGATTTGTACAAGGAGGAAACCTATCGTTTTGTAGATTCTTTGCTGGATGAGTATCTTTCTGGTGAGAAACCGGTTTTCATAGGTCCCGACGTACATATCGGTACAGACGAGTACAATGCCAAGGAAGCTGAGAAATTCCGCTATTTTACAGACCGGTATCTGAAGTATGTAGAGAAATACGGGAAGAATGTCCGTATGTGGGGAGCACTGCGCTGGTTGAAAGGAAACATTCCGGTGAAAGCGGATAATGTAACTATTAATGCCTGGTCATACGATTGGATTGATCCTAATGCTTCTTTGAAAGACGGATATAAGATTATCAATACGTGTGATGCTTATCTTTATATTGTTCCGGCTGCCGGATATTATCGTGATTTCCTGGACACGAAATGGCTGTATGAGCAATGGCGTGTGGGTAAAGTGAATCCTAAGGAAGAGTTGCCTGAAGGAACTCCGGGACTGTTGGGAGGTATGTTTGCCGTATGGAATGACCATTGTGGTAACGGTGTGTCACAACAGGATGTGCATTTCCGTACATTCCCGGCCGCTCAGGTACTGGCCGAGAAGATGTGGAGAGGGAAGAATGAAATGGTTTCTTACGAGGAATTTGAGGAATTGTGCAAACAGATGCCTGAAGCTCCCGGTGTCAACCTGCTGGGGCGTGTGCAGGGTGAGGTAGTCCTTCCGGGGCAGAATGAAGAACTGTCTTTGAACGGTACGGACAGCATTGCCACTATGTTGCCGGAGGTAGGCTATCCATACGTGGTAGAATTTGAAATAAATCCGGACAAAGACCAAAATATCAACGGTATTTTGTTTAAAGGTCCTCATTCCACCGTATATGCCAATTGGGAAAATAAGGGAAAATTGGCTTTCAGCCGTGACGGCTATACGTTTGTATTCCACGCTGCCACACTGCCTGCCGGAGCATGGACGAAGGTACGCATAGAGGGAGACCACAAAGGTACTACTCTTTACATAAACGGTGAGAAAGCGGAACGTTTGGAAGGACGTGTCAAGCAGTTTTACAACTATACTCATAAACGCAAGGACAAGATGTATATGCAGGAAACTTTGGTGTTTCCCATGCGGCAGATTGGGGATGTGCAGAATGGGTTCAGAGGGAAGTTGCGGAATATAAATTGCACGCAATAAAAGATATTTCTTTCTCTTGCTGTGTAGGGGCAGGTTTTAGACCTGTCCCTATGCCCAATAGGAGTGAAATTTCTCCGAATGTTATCTTTAATAGTGTTATATTGTTTATTATCAAAGTTTTATATGCGGTAAATGTTATCTGTTTTATTTTCATGAAAAGGGCTTTATACCTTACTTTGCATTATTAAACTTAAGCAACAAACCCGATGAAAATAAAACAAATTCTACTTTGCATGCTTTTAGCCTGCTTTATTCTTCCCGCTTCCGCACAGAATAGCTGGGGTATTGTAGGAGGCGGACTTTTTTCTAAATCTCTGTCCAGGGATGCACGCTTCAGCCTGGGCGGTTATGCCGGAGGAATGTATGACGTTCATGTTAAAAACTCATGGTATGTACAACCACAATTATTATTTACTTATGAAGAATTCAGATCCAAGACAAGACTTGGTACCGATTCTTTTTTTAGTAAATTCAATTTGGAGCTTCCTATCCTTGCTTCTTATAATGTTGCTTTGAATAACAAATGGAATTTGCACATCAATGCGGGACCGTATCTGTCCTATGCTATGTTTGGCAGGGATAAATCCATTGATTACGCCTATGGCAACGGAATGCATTCTAGTTTGGGCTGGTGGCATCAGGATTTTCCAGATCATTTTACTTACGGCGGAAGGGCCGGGGTTTCATTGGAATCCGAGCATTTCATTTACACTATCGATGGTAAGTGTTCTCTTCGTAAGAGACCTTTCGGGCGGAGTGTCAGTTTATCGGCCGGTGTAGGATATAAGTTCTGAGTTTTCTGTATCTTTGTCACCGGAGAATAAAAATAGAGTTGCATGTATGTTTATATAAAACAGTTGGGTATTGTTTGCCTTCTATGTTGGCTTGGTCTTTCCTGTACTTTGCAGCGCACGGAACATCCTGCTTTGCGGCAAGCCGGATACTTGATGGAAGAACATTCCGACAGTGCGTTTTCATTATTGAAATCCATCTCTTCCCTAACCGGTATGAGCCCGGAAGACAAGGCCGGTTACGCTTTGCTGCTGGCTGAGGCTGCGGATAAAAATGGTTATTCACTGCTTCCTTGTGACTCATTATTGAATTTTGCTCTCCATGTATATCATGAAGAAGCCAAAGAACATGCCATAGCTCTTCTGTATAAGGGTAAAGTGCAACAGGAAATGGAAAACTATGCCGATGCCCTGAAGAGTTACCGTATGGCGCTTGAAATTCTTTCCGCCTATCCATGCGAATTCTATTGGAAAGGGTTTGTATATAATATGTTGGGTGGGCTGTATGGCAAACAGAACTTGTACGCACAGGCCAAAGATATGTATGTCAAGGCTTGTTATAATGATTCGCTGGCACGGCATAACCGTCATTTCATCAGTTCACTCAGCAATCTGGGGGTAGCTTACATTGGGTATGGAAATATAGACTCCGCTTTTATCTGCCAGCAACGCGCTTTGCAGCTTTCTCTTTCTACTGATAGTTTCCTTTTGCATTCTCTTTATGGAAATATAGGGGATTTATGCGGACGTACAGGACGGAACAGTATAGCTATTATTTGTCTGAAAAGGGCATACGATGCCTGTCGTCTTAGAGAAGACAGCTTGCAGTGTCTTTGGAATCTAGGGGAATTTTATTATAATAACGGGCAGCTTGATTCGGCTCTTTATTATTTGAACCGAAGCAAGGAAGCTGTCGATATTCATATCCGGTATCTCTCTTTCTTTGACTTGTATGCCATAGCCAAGCAGCAGGGAAATGTGGAGAAAGCTTTGGAATATCTGGAAATCAGCACCCAGTTGGAAGATTCTATCTATTCCACCAATGTGGCTACGGAACTGGAGAAGAAGACCTATCGTTGGAATGCCGACGCGCAAGTAAGGAAAGAACAGTTCAAGGCTAAACGGAGGATATACACCATTGCGATGATAGCTGTGGTGTTGCTGCTGGTCATTGTGATTATTTATCAACAGATACTGAAGAACAAGAAGATACAGCAATCCAATTATAAATATCTGTTGCAGAAGCTGAAACAGAACCTGATGGATATGCAGCAGAATATTGCTCAACATGAAGAGGTGATAGCCGAATTGAAACAGAAACAAGAAAGCCGTGTCGAGGAAATAGAAGAGAAGGAACGGGCTATAGAGGCCATGAAGATGGAGAAGGAGAAATTGCGCAACTGGTTGTTCCGGCAAAGTGCCCTCTATACGAAAATAGACAAACTGGCCAACCAGCAAAAGCATCACAAAGAGCGTATTGCAGTGCTCACCAATGCTGAGCAACGCCAACTCAGAGTGATTATAGGACAGATTTATGCTGATTACATAGAGCAACTGCATACCCGGTATCCCAAGTTGAACGAAGATGATGTCCTTTTGCTATGTCTGCAATTGGCGGATTTATCTCCTTTTGCCATCGCTTTATGCTTTGGTAATAATGATGCACAGATTGTAGCGCAACGCAAATATCGTATGAAAAGTAAGATGGAATAACTGTGTGTTACAGAATTTGCATAATGTTTTTTTAATAGATGTTTGTATATCAGGTTATAAAGGCATTTTGCTATCTTTGTGCATAGAAAGCTAAAAGACAAAATTACTATGCGTTCATTTATTATATATTTAAATTTCGTCAGTTTGCTGGCTGTCTGTTTGTTTGCCTGTAACCACCATTCTTCCAATCCGATGTTACAGCAGGTAGATTCATTGTTGGAAATGAAGCCGGACAGTGCATTGACTATTTTAAAAAATATATCTGTTTTAGAGGATTTGCCGGAAGTAGACAAGGCATACTATGCTTTGTTGCTGGCTGAGGCTACGGACAAGAACAAACTACCCTTATTGCCTTGCGATTCCTTATTGAATTTCGCCTTGGATTATTATGGAGATGATGATAGGGAGAAGGCTGTGGCATTGATGTATAAGGGAAGGCTGCTGGCAGAGATGGATGATGAAAAGGCAGCGATAGAGATGAATTTGAAGGCATTGGAAATATTGCAGGATTATCCGGTAGATACAAAATATAGAAGATTAATTTATAGTGCGCTGGGATTGTGGTATGGGAATTGTGGATTGAATGACAAGGCATTGGAGGTGTTGCACCAATCTCTTCATTATTCTTTTGATGCTAAAGATACTGCCATTGCTTATATTAATATAGGATATATTTATGGCATGAGAAATATGCAGGATTCTGCCATAACCTATCAGCGCAAAGCTGTGAAGTATGCCATGCGTTCTAAAGATAGAAGCATGATACTTACTTCTTGGCATAATTTGAGCATTTGTTATAGACACTTTGAAAATGTCGATTCGGCTGTTGTTTATGCGCATAAGGTTTTACAGCATTTATCTTATGGGAATGGAAAAGCAGATGCTTATTATAATATGGGGGATTTATATGTTGATTTGGAACAATATGATTCAGCACGCCATTATTTAGAAAAGAGTTTGTTTCTTTCTCCATCCCGCTCTATACCCTACTGGTCACTTGCCGTAATGGAGGCTGAACTAGGAAATTTTAAGTCTGCCTATCACTATCTGGATACGTTTGTTATGGTTCAGGACTCATTAGATAACAGTGAGCTATTGACGGAAGTGCAACATTTAGTCTATAAACATCAGACGGAATTAAGAGTAAAGGATGAACAGATAAAATCCAAAAGGATTATAAGATGGATTGTCTTTGTATCCGTTATTATTTGCTTTGTCGTTGCTTTGATTTACCAACGTTGGATAAATAAGAAAAATAACCAGCAGGCACTCTATCGGCAGTCATTGCAATATGCCCATGAGAAGCAGGATATGATGCAACAACGTATAGAGGAAAATGAATTAACTCTTGCACTGTTGCAAGACAGAGAGAACCAAAATCTTGATGAAATCGATAAAAAAGAACGATTGATTGCTCAGTTGAAGCAAGAAAAGCTGGAACTTCGCACATGGACGTTTTGGCAGACTCCTATATATAAAAAAGTGATGTCCTTATCCGAACAAAAGGAAGTGGATAAAAAGGCACGAAAAGTAATGACAGATGTAGAACGTGAAAAACTAAAGAAAACAGTATTTGAGATCTATGCTGATTATATTTCTCCTTTGCAACAGCAATATTCCAAATTGACGGAAGATGACCTGTTGTTCCTCTGTCTGCAAGAGGCAGATATTCCTGCACTGACCATTGCTTTATGCTTCGGGCATACCGATACGGTAGCACTTAATCAACGAAAATCACGCTTAAAAATTAAAATGTCAGAGCGATAAACTATAAACTTAGAATAAAGATTCAGATGGTGAAGAAAATATTGTGAAAATGTCAGTGTTGTAGATGTTAATTAATTGTTTTTCAGTATTTTGCAAAATGACAATGTCACAGTAAATACTTGTGCATACTTTTCTTTCCCTGTAACTTTGCGGCATAAACTTAAAACAAAAAGAAGTATGAAAGCAAAGTTATTATTGATGTTATTTTTAGTTTCCTTGAGTTTGGGAGTTCTTGCTTCAGAGCGTCCTAGGAAAGTACCTTATGTACGCTACAAAACTCAAGATAGAACAGCTAAGACAAGAAGTCTTTTTAACCCCTCAGTACAAGCCGAAGATATAAATGACTGCTTGTATCTCACATTTCAATTTTCATTAGATAATGCTGACATTACTATGCTAGATAAGGATGGTAATGAAAAGGTGTAGTTATGGATAACGCATTTGAAAAAACAGCTGTACTTCCTAAGTGTGATAAAGGAAGTGCTTACTCGACTCAGATAAATTTAAGTTTTTAAGTAATTCCAATTAAGGCTGTATGATAATATTTTAGTTGATAATCTAAGGTTATTGATAATGTGAAGTTCATATCTGAATCTTATTTTATTGCTCATGTTATGATAAAATATGTTATATGGTTGATTTTTAGTGTTGTATAGGTGAGTGGATGTTATATGGATAGAGCTTTATGCTTATATCTTCTTTCTAATTTTGCAACATCAAATAAAAAAATAAGTATGAAGACTAAAATGATTGTAGTGGTGGTGTTGGCTGCCATGTGTGTATTGCCTTTGTCTGCACAGGTAAAAGTTGGTGTGGAAGGTGGAATGAACCTGTCTCATTATCTGGTTTCCGGTTCTGACGGATATAAAGCCGAACAGGTAGGTGGAATGAAGCCCGGCTTTCAATTGGGGGTGACTGTGGACTACGAGATAGGAAAGCATTGGATGTTAATGTCCGGTTTGTCTTGGTTGCAGAATAGAAGTACCATGAAAATGATGGATCACATGGTTACTTATTTTCCTAAGACAGAGATAAAGATGAATAATCTGATTTTGCCGTTAAAAATGGGATATAATATTCGGGTTTCGGATAAACTCAGTCTCATTCCGTCGGTTGGAGTTTATGCTTCTTACGGATTTGGTGCTGGAAACTGTTCTTTGGATGTTATTCACCAAGAGGGGGATAATATAACTACCGAGCCTGCAAAATGGAAGCCCTTGGATGGTTTTTCCTATAAAGCCGGGGAGCCCAATAATAGTGGTAATCTTCAGGCTTTCCGCCGTTGGGATTATGGGGGCATTGTTGGAATGAAGGCTGTTATTGCCGATCATTATACGATAAGTTTTGATTATAGGGTCGGAATAAAAAAGATACAGGCACAAAATGGTTTGCGGAATTCAACTTTCCAGTTCTCCGTAGGCTATCGTTTCTAAACTGATTTAATTAAACTGGCAATCTGTCAAAATGATAATGCCGGTGTATGAGGGTGTCCTGTTTCAAAGGATACAGTTTGTGTATTTTCATCGTATTCTCGTGCATCGGCATTTTGACAGATTGTCTTCTTTTTCTGGTTATTTATTCTTTTATGGATATATGTGAACATATGTAGGGAAATGCATACATACGTGTCCGATAGGGATTTTTATGCCTTTTGAGACCCCTCTATTTATTGAGCCACCTCTTTCAATATCTCCTCTATTTTCTGAAAGAGTTGTCCTATGTGCGCTCCGTCCACAAAAGCATGGTTTACAGTGAAAGCGATGGGCATTACCAGTCTTCCTTCGCGTGGCACTACTTTGCCGGCATTCATCAGCGGATAGTCTAATGGATGGTCGGGAGCCATTTGTGTATAGGTGAGTGAAGTGAAATAAAGCTGAGGCGTGGCACTCAGTTGGATAATATCAAAATCTCCCTGTTCTGTAATGACTTTTTCGGCTCCATACGGGTCACCCTCTTCGGGGATGTTATGGACGATGTGATATGCTTCGGCATAAAACCGTTCAAAATCTGCATGGTAAGGGATGCGGACTGTGTAGAAAGTCTTGCCGGGTACAGCGATAGGTGATATGATGTCCACCTGATCGTGATAGACCACCTGTCCGTTTTTATCTGTACGGAAACGGAATTCTTTCACTTCATTGGCAGCACGTAGCACAGCATACAGGTAATACAGGAAAAAAGAGCGCTTGGCGGCTTTTGCAGCTGGAAATGCTTCAGTGCAATCCACTTCACTGGTAATGGATATCCATGAATTATGGAAGTTGCGGAAAAAATTATAATTGTCCCGGCGTTCCCAGGTTTCAATATCTATTATATGTTTCATTTATTTTACGGGTTTAAAAGAATGGTACATGAAGTGCGCTCCCAGCAGTATGAACGGAATGCTGAGCCATTGCCCCATGTTCAGCATCATACTGTCTTCAAAGGCTTCCTGGCTGGCTTTTATAAACTCCACAAGGAAGCGGAAGGTGAATATGGTAGTGAGGCAGTAGCCGAAATAGAAACCGGGGTATAGCGTGGTTTTGTACTTTTTATACAACCGCAAGCCTATGATAAAAATCAGAAGATAGGCGATGGCTTCGTAGAGTTGTGCCGGGTGGCGGGGTTGCATATCTTCGTGCGGAAAAATGAACGCCCAAGGAACATGAGTTACCGTACCTACTATTTCACCATTCATCAGGTTACCTAAACGGATAAAACAACCTGCCAGCGGGGTGGCGATGGCTATATTGTCTAGTACAGTCAGGAACTTCAATTTTACACGGCGTGAATAGATCCATAAGGCGAGCATTAGTCCGATGGTTCCTCCATGGCTGGCAAGACCTTGATAACCGGTCCATTTTATCCCAGAATCGGTAATCTTGACGGGCAACAGCATTTCTACAGGGTGAGAGAGCCAATAGCCTGGCTCATAGAACAGACAATGTCCCAGGCGAGCACCGATAACAATACCCAGCAGGCAGTAAACGAACAGGGAATCAAATTTTTCGTAAGGAATTTTTTGGTCTTGGTAGAGTTTGTATATCACCCAGTAGGCCAATGAAAGCCCTGTAACGAACAATACGGAGTAATAACGGATGGAAATGCCGAAAATGGAAAAGATTTCTATATCGGGATTCCAAAGAATGGCTGACAGTGTATTCATATCTTGAATTTTTGTGCAACTTTGCGGTAAGTGGGCATATCCACATCCATCTTTTCGCCCAGTGCGATCATATCAAACAATAGTCCTTGTATTTCGGACTCGTGTCCTTTGGCTATATCTTTTTGCATGGATGCGGTACTGTCCGGGTCTAATTTGTCAATCACTTTTAAGTTGTATCCTATCGGGTCTTCCGCATAGGTAATTCCCATTTTGCGGCCTATTTCAGAACTTTCCTTGGACAGACCGATGAAAGTGTCGCGTTCTGCTCCGGGATGTTGCAGAGGACCCATCGGGACATCATGGTAGGCACCTGTGCAGGCCATAGCCGAGATGAATGACCATTTGATGAAGGTGTCGCGATTGATATCATCCGAAATATCGGCTTTGATCCCTGCTTTTCTTAGTACATCGGCAATGGTTTCCAGACGTTCCAGAGCCACACCCTGTTGGGGATGTGCACCGAAAACCAGCCGGAATATTTTGCCCATTTGTGTGATTTCACCCGGTCCGGAAACGAAACCTACGATGTAGATGCATCCATCCAGTACTGTTACATGTGGAACGAGTTGCCCGATGCGGGGACCTGTACCGTAAACATTCAGGATGGGGATAATCAAGGTATCTTTATCCGAGGCTTTTTCCAACAGATCTTTGATGGAATCCAGGGAATAGCCCTTCACGCATACAAAAATTACGTTGGCCTTCTCGTTGTATTCCTCGGCTGTGCAGGCTTGTATAGGTAGAAAGTGATTACCTTTTAAGTCTGATCTAAGGTGAAGCCCTTTTTCACGAATGGCTTCCAGATGCTTGCCACGGGCAATGCATGTTACGTCTTTTCCTGCTAAAGCAAGGAAACCGGCGATGCTTCCTCCAACGCCGCCGGTTCCCACGATTAAATATTTTTCCATGTTAGTTGTATTTTGTTTTAGGAAACAAAACACTGACTTATCGGTCTGCCATCAGTTTTGCTGGTTTCCTGATGTTTTTTCATGCATTGCATGACAAGTCTTTTGCGTTTTGATTTACCTTATACATTGAAACGGAAGTGCATGATGTCACCGTCCTGTACTACGTATTCTTTACCTTCCACGCCCATTTTTCCAGCCTCTTTCACGGCGGCTTCCGAACCATATTTAATGTAGTCTTCGTACTTGATTACCTCGGCACGGATAAATCCTTTCTCGAAATCGGTGTGGATGACTCCTGCACATTGGGGGGCTTTCCATCCTTTACGATAGGTCCAGGCTTTTACTTCCATTTCTCCGGCGGTGATGAAGGTTTCCAGTTCCAGCAGGTGATAAGCCGATTTGATCAGACGGTTTACACCTGATTCTTTCAGACCGACTTCCTGAAGGAACATCTGGCGGTCTTCATAGGTTTCAAGTTCTGCGATATCGGCTTCGGTTTTGGCGGCTACGACCAGAATTTCTGCATTTTCTTCTTTTACGGCTTCGCGTACTTGTTCTACATATTTATTGCCGGTAGCAGCACTTGCTTCGTCCACGTTGCATACGTACATCACTGGTTTGCTGGTCAGCAAGAACAGTTCTTTTGCGATTTTTTGTTCGTCTTTGCTGTCAAATTGTACGGTACGCGCAGATTTGCCTTGTTCCAATGCGTCTTTATATTTAACAAGGATGTCGTACATTTGTTTTGCTTGTTTGTCACCGCCCGTCTGTGCCTGTTTTTGTACTTTTTGAATACGGCTTTCAATGGTTTCTAAATCTTTCAGCTGGAGTTCGGTGTCAATGATTTCTTTGTCACGTACCGGATCTACACTACCGTCTACATGAGTTACATTTTCATCGTCAAAACAACGGAGTACGTGCAGGATAGCATCTGTTTCACGGATATTTGCCAGAAACTTGTTTCCCAGCCCTTCACCTTTGCTAGCCCCTTTTACAAGTCCTGCAATGTCAACAATTTCTACAGTAGTGGGAACGATACGTCCCGGATGAACCAGTTCGGCAAGTTTGGTCAGGCGTTCATCAGGAACGGTGATGACACCTACATTCGGTTCGATGGTACAGAAAGGGAAGTTGGCTGCTTGAGCCTTTGCATTCGATAAACAATTAAAAAGTGTCGACTTTCCTACGTTTGGAAGACCGACAATACCACATTGTAAAGCCATTATCTATTTGTTTTTTTGATTATTATCTATCTATTTGTTTGCAAAGATAACCATTCTTTTTGTATCAGACTTCATATTGAAGTCAGATTTGGCTTTTTTATATGCGAAAAGGGAGAGGCTTGTTACGAAACAGAAAGGGCAACCGTCACGGCTGCCCTTTCGTCGAGTTTTTATGAAAAGTGTTAGATTGTTAGAATAGATTTATTTGTCCATAGTTACGGTCATTTCGGGTACTAATATATATTCTTTCTTTTTAGAGTTCCATTTGTAATATTCAGTAGTCATACTTTTATTGCCATAAGTATAACGAATGCAGAGGTTATTTTCCCAGCGGTTTTTGTTACTGTTCCATTTTTGCGCCTCGTCCTCAGTACGTTGGTTGTTGGCGTCATACTTGTAATTGTGCTTCATATAATTAGTAAGCATGGTGCCTTCCATTTTAAAAATCGTTTCCGAAACAACTACTCCATTTACTTCTTCTGCATTGTAAATCAGGTTGTCACCCGGATTTCCTGCAAAAACTGTAAGGTTAGCAATAAATAAAATTGCTACAACGAGCATTCCTTTCAAAAAATTGATCTTTTTCATGATATTGATATATTAGATTGTTACTTTCATATTGTTTTTAAAAGCGGTGCAAATGTACGAAAGAAAATTGAATCTCCTAACATTTCTGCTAGAAAATGATGATATTTTTGCAAAATGTCACTGATTAAACAAATATTAAGAATTGTATAATGGCTATTTGTTATAATTGTCTTGTCTTTGTGTTTTCCACTTATGTCTGGGATGGCAAATGAAAAGCTCAATGGATTGGAAAATACCATTGAGCTTTTATGATATAAATACTTTACATATAGTACTATCTATCTTGCTAATAGTTGGTTTATGTATGCTTTAATGTGCTTCAAGCCAGTTGCTTCCCCAACCGCAGTCTGCGCGTAAAGGTACTTGCATACGGTAGGCATTTTCCATCTCTTCAATCACAATCTTCTGTACTTTTTCCTTTTCTTCGGGTAGAACGCTGAAATTTAACTCATCATGTACCTGAAGTATCATTTTGGACTTTATACTTTCAGATTGAAAGCGCTGGTATATGCGTACCATAGCTACCTTGATAATATCGGCTGCACTTCCTTGGATAGGAGCATTGATGGCATTCCGTTCGGCATATCCGCGCACAACCGAATTTCTGGAATTGATATCCGGAAGATATCGTTTACGGCCGAATATGGTTTCAATATATCCTTGTCCGCGGGCAAGGTCAATGCTTTTGTCCATATATTCCTTTATTTGGGGATAAGTTTCGAAGTAGCCGTCTATTAGTTCTTTTGCCTCTTTGCGGTCTACATTCATACGTTCTGCCAGTCCGAATACGCTGATGCCGTAGATGATACCGAAATTAGCTGTTTTTGCTTTACTGCGTTGTTCGCGGGTAACTTTGTCTATACTTATCTTATATACTTTTGCTGCGGTGGCGGCATGAATGTCATCTCCTTCCTTGAAAGCCTCTATCATATTGGTATCTCCGCTAAGGTGTGCCATAATGCGTAGCTCAATCTGTGAATAGTCGGCGGAGAAAAATTCGCAGCCATCATCGGGGATGAAAGCCTTACGGATTTCCTTGCCGTCTTCGTTGCGGATAGGGATGTTCTGAAGGTTCGGGTTGCTGGAACTGAGCCGGCCGGTAGCAGTGACCGTTTGATTGAACGAAGTATGAATTTTACCTGTTTCTTTATTAATCAATAGGGGCAGAGCATCAATATAAGTACCGAGAAGCTTCTTCAGACCGCGGTGTTCCAATATCTTGCCTACTATTTCGTGTTTTCCTCGCAGACTTTCCAATACTTCTTCACTGGTGACATATTGTCCGGTTTTGGTTTTCTTGGCCTTCTCCACGATGCGCAGTTTGTCAAAAAGCACTTCACCTACCTGTTTGGGTGAAGCTATGTTGAAATCCGTACCTGCCAGTTGGTGCACTTCTTCTTCTATTTGGTTCATGCGGGCGGTGAAATGTTCCGAGGTCTGTTTTAAGGCTTCAGTGTCTACACGTACACCGTTGCGTTCCATATAAGCAAGTACGGGTACCAGGGGCATTTCTATTTCGTAGAAGAGTTTTTCCGCATCGTTGGTTTTCAATTCCTGTTCCAAGATGTTTTTCAATTTCAGTGTGACATCAGCATCCTCGCATGCGTACTTATAGATAGCTTCGGGGGAGAGGTCGCGCATATTCTTTTGACCTTTGCCTTTAGGACCAATCAGTTCTTCGATGTGGATAGTCTGATAATGCAGGTAGATTTCGGCAAGGTAGTCCATGTTGTGACGCAATTCCGGTTGTAGTACATAATGTGCCACCATGGTATCGAACAGGGGACCGCGCACTTCGGTTCCGTAGTTGCCCAGTACCAGCATATCGTATTTTATATTTTGCCCTACTTTCAATACTCCTTCTTTTTCGAAAGCCGGCCGGAACTCATTAACTATTTTTTGCGCTTCAGCCCGATCGGCAGGTACAGGAACATAAAATGCTTGATTTTCGGCATAGCTGAAGCTCATTCCCACGAGTTCTGCGGTGATGGGATCGGTTCCTGTTGTTTCTGTGTCTAGACTGAAAATTTCTTTTGTAAGTAAGTTTTGTAATAATTCAGTTCTTTTCTCTTCTGTATCAACGAGTTGATAGTCGTATTTTAAATTATCTAAACATGCTAGATTCGAATATTTCTCACTTTCCGTCCCTCCGTCGGTAAATTCTGCAAAGAGATTGCCTTGAGGAGAAGACGGGGAAGCGGGTGATTCACCGTTCGAAGCTGGTTCGCCGAAAAGGGAGAGTTGTCCCGAACCGTTCGGCGTATTTCCCTGCCGGGCGCTTCCTCCCGGTGTACGGTTTCGTCCTTGCGGGTCGTTTCCGGTCGCATCGGTGTATGTTCCGGCGAAGGCGGATTTCTTGTCTCGGTTGAAAACGCGGTCGATGAGGGTACGGAACTCCATCTCTTCAAAAATCTTCCGTAGTTCCTCTTCATTCGGTTCTTCTCTTTTCAGTTCGTCCATGTTCAAAGCGATGGGGACATCAATCTTGATAGTTGCCAGAAACTTGGAGAACTCAATCATTTTCCGGTTAGTTTCCACTTTGGTCTTCAAGGCTCCTTTCAGTTCGGCAGAGTGGGAGAGGAGGTTCTCGATGCTGCCATATTGCGCGATTAACTTTTGTGCTGTTTTCTCGCCCACGCCCGGACAACCGGGAATGTTGTCGGAACTATCGCCCATCAGTCCCAGCATATCAATGACTTGTGCGGGTGACTGGATATCGAACTTTGCCTTTACCTCTTCTATTCCCATCACTTCAAAACCGCCTGTATGCTTGGGACGGTACATGAAAACATTTCCGCCCACCAGTTGGCCATAGTCTTTGTCCGGTGTCATCATATAAGTAGTGATCCCCCGTTTGCCGGCTTCGGTGGCCAGTGTACCGATCACGTCATCGGCCTCGTATCCCGGTACTTCCAGAATAGGAATACGGTAGGCCCGTATAATATCCTTTATAATGGGTACGGACAAACGGATTACTTCGGGTGTTTCTTCACGTTGTGCCTTATACTGTTCATAGGCTTCGTGCCGGAAGGTGGGACCGGCGGGATCAAATGCCACACCGATGTGCGTAGGATTTTCTTTCTTCAAGACCTCTTCCAGTGTATTGACAAATCCCAGTACGGCTGAAGTGTTGAAACCCTTGGAGTTAATACGCGGGCTTTTGATGAAAGCGTAATACGCACGGTATATTAATGCATAAGCATCTAATAGAAAAAGTTTGTCCATTCTTAAAAATCTTTAGTTTTTTCATTGTAAAAGTACAAAAAAATACCGTATTCCGTCTTTTATTACTACTTTTGTGCACAAATTAACCTGCATGGACAAATTACAGCAAATCAAATTGCCTATTGACAAGGAGTTTGAGGAATTTAGAAGGTTGTTTGACTCTTCGCTCCAAAGTTCCAATTCTTTACTTAGTGAGGTGTTATCCTATATTAAGCAGAGAAATGGCAAGATGATGCGTCCCATATTGGCGTTGTTGATTGCTAAATTATTCGGTGAAATCAATGATTCTACGCTTCATGCGGCTCTTTCATTGGAGTTGCTCCATACGGCCAGCCTGGTGCACGATGATGTGGTGGATGAGAGTGACAAGCGCCGTGGGCAGTCTTCGGTAAATGCTATCTATAATAATAAGGTGTCGGTTCTGGTAGGCGACTATATGCTGGCAACCAGCCTGAAGCATTCTGCCATGACCCGCGAGATTACAATTGTAGATTTGGTGGCTTGTTTGGGACAGAACTTATCTGAAGGCGAGATTATTCAATTGGCGAATATTAATGCTTCTGAGTTCTCGGAAGAAGTGTATTATGATGTCATTCGTAAAAAGACGGCTGCATTGTTTACTGCCAGTGCGGAAGCGGGGGCTATTTCGGTGCATGCATCCGATGAAATGGTGAAAAATGCTCGTCTGTTTGGCGAAATGATTGGTATTGCTTTCCAGATAAAGGATGATATTTTCGACTATTATTCTTCTGATGAGATAGGTAAACCTACCGGGAACGATATGCGTGAAGGGAAGCTGACATTGCCGGCTTTGTATGTGTTGAATATGTTTGATGATGAGGAGATGCGGAAACTGGCGCTACGCATCCGGGCATTAGACGCTTCGGATGAAGATATTGCCCGTTTCATCGAATATACTAAGGTGAAGGGAGGGATAGAGTATGCCAGGCAGGCAATGGTGGATTATCGTAATAAAGCGTTGGCTTTACTTCCACAATCAGCCGGTCAAGCTGTAAAAGATGCTTTGACTGCTTATATTGATTATGTGATTGAAAGAGATAAATAGTACGATTGTTGAAGATATGTACTTCAAAAAGTTCGGGCGTAGTCCTTTATACAATAAGGACTACGCCCGAACTTTTTGAGGTACGCCTTTCTTTGGTAGAAGGTTTACCTTTAAAATAACCGGAATAGATAAAGCTCATTCCGGTCACTTTAAATGTGGTTGTTATTTAAATAGTGAAACAGTTCTTTGTTTAGAAGAACTTGGTTTCTTGACCTACAATTTCTGAGAGAAGCAGATTGGCCAGGCGGCTTGTTCCTAAGCGGAATAACTCGTTTGTCAGCCATTCTTCACCTAACACTTCTTTTACAATGGTATAGTAAACCAAAGCATCGTGTACGGTATTAATTCCTCCGGCGGGTTTGAATCCTACTTTGCGGCCTGTTGTCATATAGTATTCTTTGATAGCCTCGCACATCACCAAGGCGGCTTCAGGAGTAGCGGCGGGGTTTTCCTTTCCAGTAGAGGTTTTGATGAAATCGGCTCCGGAATACATCGATAGAATAGACGCTTTTTTGATGTTGGATGCGCTTCCCAGTGCTCCGGTTTCCAAGATCACTTTCAGGTGATGCTCACCACATACAGCTTTTAATTCTTCTATTTCATCACACATTCCTTCGTAATCCCCACTCAGGAACTTGCCTACCGGGATAACGATATCTATCTCATCGGCTCCGGTATGGAGAGCCATGGCTGTTTCGGCTACCTTTACTTCGGTAAAGGTTTGCGAGGAGGGAAAACCGCCCGATACACAGGCTATGTTTACATGATCTGCTTCCAAGGTGTCGTTGACTACTTCTGCCATATTAGGATATACACAGATTGCGGCTACATTGTCCAGATCGGGGTACTTGTCAACAAATTCATTTACTTTTCCGGTGAATTTCATTACACTTTCATCTGAATCAGTACACTTTAAAGTGGTTAGGTCAATGCAATGGAACAGGAATTTCTTTACGTCCGGTGTATTGTTTTCTGCTACATGTTTTTCGATGAGTAGGGCAGTTTTCGCTTTTACATCCTCATCGTGCAAACGGATGTTATACTTGGCAAGTGCTTCTTCGTACTTGCTGTGCTCAGGTCCATGATCGTGGTCATGACGATGTTCATGTCCACCTTCGAATTCGTGATTATGTTCCATAATTCTTTATAATTTGGGATTGTTTTTATGTCTGTCTTTATCTCTATTTGTTTTCTTCTCCAAGTTTTGACGGAAGGCTTCGGTCAGGTTTACTCCGGTCTGGTTGGCCAGACAGATAAGGACCCACAGTACATCTGCCATTTCATCGGCAAGGTTGTCTTTCTCTCCTTGCTTGAAAGACTGATCTCCGTATTTGCGTGCCATCACACGTGCCAGTTCGCCTACTTCCTCGGTCAGAACGGCCATATTGGTCAGTTCGCTGAAGTAACGTACACCATACGTTTTAATCCAGCGGTCCACTTCTTTTTGTGCTTCTTCCAGTGTCATTATTCCTTGTTTTTGGTGTCCATACATATAGTAACAGGACCGTTGTTCAGAAGTTCAACTTTCATGTCTGCTCCGAATTCTCCGGTTCCTACTTCTTTGCCCAGACCGATGCTCAGTTCTTGGCAGAAATAATTGTAGAGGGGGATGGCTACATCATGCTTTGCAGCACGGATATAGGAGGGACGGTTGCCTTTTTTTGTAGATGCGTGTAGTGTGAATTGGCTGATCACCAATATGTTGCCTCCTACCTCTAGGATAGATTTATTCATGACTCCATTTTCATCGTCAAAGACTCTCAGTCCTATTATTTTTTTGCATAACCAGTCGGCATCTTCTTGTGTATCAGCTTCTTCAATGCCAACCAATATCATGAATCCTTCTTTTATCGCCGATTTGCATACGCCTTCTATGGTAACAGAGGCGTGGCTTACTCGTTGAATAACTACTCTCATATTTATATTCTTTAATTTCTTGTTAGAAAAATTCTAGTTGTTTATCGGTAATGTCTCCGCTTCTACAATGGACAATATGTTGCCGGCTTCTTGCCTGGACTGATACGAGGCAGAGCATGTCCCTGTAGTAGATGTATGCAAAGGTAGGAAATCCCTTTTATTCTGTGAGATTTTCTTTGATATTTTTAGCGGCTGCTTCACCTACCACGGCTGCAATCTCTTCCAGTGAGGCTTGCCTGATGCGGCTGACGCTTTTGAATGTTTTCAGCAGGGCGGTCTTTCTTTTTTCGCCTATTCCCTTGATATTGTCCAAGGCGGACGCCACCTGACTCTTGCTTCGTTTGTCCCGGTGGAAGGTGATGGCGAAGCGGTGTACCTCGTTCTGTATGTTTTCCAACAGATGGAACAAGGGAGTGCTTTGCTTCACACCGATGGTCAGCGGAGGGAATCCGTATAACAATTCCGAGGTGCGGTGCTTGCGGTCTTTGGCCAGTCCGGCTATGGGGATATCCAGATGAAGTTCGTCCTCTATCACTTCTCTCACCACTTCCATTTGCCCCTTTCCACCGTCGGTAATGATGAGGTCGGGCAGGGGGGAACCTTCCTCTATGGCACGGCTATACCGGCGGCGTACCACCTCTTTCATCGAGGCGTAATCGTCGGGTCCGGTCACTGTCTTGATGATGTATTTCCGGTACTCCTTCTTGCTTGGTTTCGCCTTTTTGAAAACGACGCAGGCGGCCACCGCGTCCGAGCCTTGAATATTGGAATTATCGAAACATTCGATGTGGTTCGGTAGTTTTTTCATGTGCAGCTGCTCCTGGATTTCTTTCATCAGACGGACGCTTCTTTGTTCAGGATTCAACTTTTCCGCCTGTTTCAAGCGGTCCACTTTATACTGTTTCACGTTCATTACGGAAAGATCCAGCAAATGCTTCTTTTCTCCTCGTTGGGGAACGGTAAAGGATACATTGTTCATCTCCATATCCAGTTCAAAAGGTACGATGATTTCGCGGGAAGTGCTCTTATATCGTTCACGCATCTCAATAATGCCCAATTGTAGAAGTTCTTCTTTCGTTTCGTTCAGACGTTTCTTGTATTCGAAGGTGAAGGCTTGGTTGATGCATCCGTTTGTGATATGCAGATAGTTGATATAGGCTGAATTTTCTTCCATTTCAATGGAGAACACATCCACATTATGAATGATGGAATTAACGACTTCGCTCTTGGAACGATAGTTTTCTATCAAGTCATATTTCTCTTTTATTTTCTGTGCTTCCTCAAATTTCATTTCGGCAGCAAGCGCTTGCATCTCTTCCATCAGCAGGTCACTTACAATCTGGGTATCTCCTTTCAGAATATTTTTGATTTCACCGATATTCTTCATGTATTCTTCGTGTGACTGCTGCCCGATGCAGGGCCCTTTGCAGTTCTTTATGTGATATTCCAGACATACGTTGAACTTGCCGGCGCGAATGTTTTCGGGACTTAGATTGAGTTTGCAGGTACGGATGGGGTAGAGCTTTTTGATCAAGTCCATCACGGCAAGCATGGAGGGCATGTGACTGTACGGACCATAATAAGAGGATCCGTTGCGGATGACTTGCCGGGTTTTGAAAATACGTGGGAAATATTCGTTGCTTACACAAATAGAGGGGTAAGTCTTGTCATCTTTCAGCAATACATTGTAACGTGGCTTGTATTTCTTTATCAGGTTGTTTTCGAGTAAAAGGGCGTCTTCTTCTGTTTTTACCACGATATAACGGATATCTGCAATTTTGCTGACCAGCAATCGTGTCTTGCCGTTGGGGTGTTCTCTATTAAAATAAGAAGAGACTCTGCGCTTCAGGTTTTTTGCCTTTCCAACGTAGATAATGGTTCCTTCGGAGTTCAAGTATTGGTAAATGCCGGGGCTGTCGGGCAGGTTTAGTACAATTCCTTTCAGATAATCATTGGTTGTAATCTCTTCTTTTTCCATACATGCTTATTGAATATTGCCGGTTGGCAGAACTGTTTCTTGAGTTGATGTTGCAGCCGCAACATCCTATATCTTTCGGTTGTAACATTATATATCTTCAAGCTGTAACATTATATATCTTACAGCCTGAAGATATATATCTTTCGGTTTCATCGTCCATCTCATTCCATAGATCTCTTTTTATTGTGAACGATGATGGGGCCCGTTTTGATGGACATGTTGTGTGACACTATAAAGTAAGCAGTGTATCCACCGTGATATCTTCGGGGAATGCCTTTCTGCCGTTCAGACCTCCCAGTTCGATAATGAAATTGATGAAAATCTTTTTGGCGCCACATCTTTGTACCAAGCGATGAGTGGCCGCCATGGTTCCGCCGGTAGCCAATAAATCATCGTGCAGCAGAACCACGTCGTTCTCATCGATGGCGTCTTTATGTATCTGAATGGTGTCGGTTCCATACTCTTTTGCGTATGTTTCCTCTACTACTTCTGCGGGAAGTTTGCCCGGCTTGCGTGCCATCACGAATCCGGCACCTAACCGTGCCGCCAGCGCACCACCCATAATGAAGCCACGCGATTCAATACCTACTACTTTGGTGATGCCTTTGTCCTTGTACATCTCGTATAGAGTATCTAGTATTTCCTGCAAGCATTCGGGGTTTTTGAACAGGGTTGTCACATCGTAAAACAGAATTCCCGGAATGGGGAAATCTGGAATTTCTCTTAAGTTTGCTTTAAGCGTTTCTTTGCTCATAACCAGTATTTTATTGTTAGTCTATTAAATTACTTGTTTCACGTGAAACATACCTTGTTTCACCGTCCCAGCAGGACTAGTAAGACATTGATGTCGCTAGGAGAGATACCCGGTATGCGGCTGGCTTGGGCCAAAGTTTCGGGATCTATCTTCATCAGTTTCTGCCGGGCTTCGGTAGAGAGCGAATTCAATGAGTTGTAATCGAACTTGCCTTTGATGCGGATGGCTTCCAGACGATGTATCTTGTCGGCGATCATTCGTTCGCGGTCAATGTATCCCTGGTATTTGATCAGCACTTCGGCAGCTTCAATCACTTCTTCTTTACGGTCGGTAATTTGGTCCAGCATGGCTTTGAAAGCCGGAATGTGGCCGGCTATATTTTCGATGGTAATCTGCGGACGGTTCAGCAGGTCGATTAGTTTGCAGCCGTGTGTCAGACGGGCAGTACCCAAACTTTCCAAAGCATCATTGATTAATGCGGCTTTGATGGAGAAGGTTTTGGCAAAGTCGATGATTTGGTTCACGGCTTCCCGTTTGCTGCAAAGATGTTCGTAACGGTCTTGTTTTACCAGTCCCAGCTTGTAGGCGCGTTCGGTAAGGCGCATATCTGCATCGTCTTGTCGGAGCAGGATGCGGTATTCGGCACGGGAGGTGAACATACGATAAGGTTCGTCCACACCTTTTGTAACCAGATCGTCAATCAAGACACCGATGTAGGCCTCGTCCCGTCCCAGTGTGAACGGTTCGCCACCGTGGCAATTGATGTGTGCGTTGATGCCGGCAATGATTCCCTGTCCGCCTGCTTCTTCGTAACCGGTAGTTCCGTTTACTTGTCCGGCAAGGAACAGGTTCTTGATTATTTTCGATTCCAACGTATGTTTCAGTTGGGTGGGGTCGAAGTAATCATATTCGATGGCGTATCCCGGACGATAGACTACCAAGTCCTTAAATGCGGGTACTTTCTTTAATGCCGCCAACTGTATGTCCATGGGCAGTGAAGAAGAGAACCCGTTCAGGTAAAGTTCCTGTGTGGTTTCTCCTTCGGGTTCCAGGAAAAGCTGATGTTGCGGCTTGTCGGGGAAGGTTACGATTTTGGTTTCTATACTGGGACAATAACGCGGTCCGATGCTTTGGATTTGTCCGTTGAAAAGGGGAGAGTCGGGCAGACCTTTCCGTAGTATCTCGTGTACCTCTTCGTTGGTAAAGCAGGTCCAGCATTGCAGTTGTTTCAGTTTGCGCGGTTCGCTCATGAACGAAAAGCGATGGAAGTCGTTTTCTCCGTCCTGTGTTTCCATCAGGTCGTAGTGTACGCTGCGCCCGTCTATGCGGACAGGCGTACCGGTCTTCATGCGTCCGGCGGTGATTCCGTGGCGGGTGATTGATTCGGTCAGATGGTAGGAGGCAGGTTCGGCCATGCGTCCTCCTGCCAGTTGTTTATGCCCGATGTGCATCAGCCCGTTCAGGAAGGTTCCTGCGGTGAGCACGATACATTTAGCATGGAAAGTCACTCCCCAGCAAGTCATGACTCCAGTCGCTTCGCCGTTTTCCACGATTAGTTCTTCTACGGTATCTTGCCAAATGTGCAGATTGGGAGTATTCTCCAGAATCTCGCGCCATGCCCAGATAAACTTGCCGCGGTCACATTGGGCGCGGGGGCTCCACATAGCGGGACCTTTGGAGCGGTTGAGCATACGGAACTGTATGGCTGTACGGTCTGTAACCAGTCCCATGTAGCCACCTAATGCGTCTATCTCTCTTACGATTTGTCCCTTGGCGATGCCACCTACGGCAGGGTTACAACTCATTTGCCCGATTTTGTTCATATCCATGGTAATCAGGCAGGTCTTCGAACCCATGTTGGCTGCGGCCGCGGCTGCTTCACAGCCTGCGTGTCCGGCGCCTATTACAATAACGTCGTACTTAAAATCCATTGATTTATTTCTTTTTACCGATTGCAAAATTACGAATTTTACTCTGTAAAGCGGTGATAATACGGTTAAAAAGAATGTGTGGCGGCAGAAATCTGTTTCTGCCGCCACATCATACAAACGCTATTCTTAAAGTAAACTATTTCCTGTTATTTCTTGTCCGGAGCAGGAGGGGTGTCGGTCGGGCGTTTCTTTCCGTCCTTGTCTACCGGTTCAAAATCCTCTTTCTCCGGTTTATTCTGTGCATTTCCTTTCGAGGAAGGATTGACAATGTTCTGATAGGTATCATGAATGGGAAGCTTGTCTAGAATACCCAGTGCGGGAGCCACTTTGCTGACCACATTCTGCAAGAAATTGGACGTTGTGCCGTTGCCACCGTCAAATACAGTAACATTTCCCAGTTGGATATGTTCAAATGCCTTAACCTGTTCCGAAGCGATTTCCTTCCATTGGTCAACCATCTTGTATTGGATGGCGATTTCGGGATTGCGCTCGGCAGCCTTCACCATGGCCTCGAAACCTTCCGCTTCGGCCAGCAAGGACTTCTTCTTGCCTTCCGCTTCTGCTTCCAGTTTCATCTGGATGGCCTTGGCTTCCGCCTGTGCTTTGGCCAGGATAGCTTCCGCTTCTGCATTTGCCTTACGTTTTATTTGCTCGGCCAATGCGTCCGCATCCAAGATGGCCTGCTGTTTGGCTATTTCGGCAGGAACAATCTTATCCGCTTTCAAGGCCTGTTCTACTTTGCGGGCTTTCGCTTCTTCTATTTCACGCTGTGCGTTTTCCTGTGCGGTGAGGACGGCAGCTTGTGTCCGGGCTTGTGCTTCACCGGCTTTTCTAGAGGCTTCCGCCTTGGTAACTTCCAGTTCCGCATTACTTTCGGCAACCTCTTTGGCAGCGTTATTTTGCCCGATGGCCGATTTCTTTTGTGCTTCCGCCTGCTTTATTTCCATATCGGATTGGAGCTCTGCCGTACGGCTTTCCTGTTCGGTACGCGCCTGTTCCTTGTTCACCTCCATAGAGGCACTGGCTTTGGCGATACGTGATTCTTTTTCGGCATTTTCTTCTGCTACTTTCGATTCACGTTCCTTGTCGGCTATGGCTACTTTAATTTCCTCGTCACGTTGCGTATCGGCCAGTTGAGTGTTCTTGTCGCGGTTGGTTTCCGCTACTTTGGTGGCACGTTCTTTTTGTTGTTCCGCAATCTTGATGGCACCCAGTTTCTGTTGTTCTTCAATGTTAGCCAAGGCTTCGTTCTTGGCTTTCGCTTCGGCTTCTTTTCCCAGATTGACGATATAATCGGCTTCATCGCGGATATCGCTGATGTTGATGTTCATTAGGTAAAGACCGAATTTCTTCAATTCGGAGTCGATGTTCTTGCGGCAGTTCTCAAGGAATGTATCACGATCACTGTTCAGTTGTTCGATGGTCATGTCGGCAATGACCAGACGCATTTGTCCGTAAACAACGTCTTTAATCAGTTCCTGTTGTGCTTCGATATTCAGTCCCAGTAAGCGTTCGGCTGCATTCTGCATAACTTCGGGCTCTGTGCTTACGGCCACAGTGATGGTAGTGGGCACATCTACGCGGATGTTTTGTTTGGAAATGGCACCAGTCAGTTTGCAGTCAATCTGCATGGGTTTCATGTTCAGGAAAGAGTATCCCTGGATAATGGGCCATACAAAAGCGGCTCCTCCGTGATACAGTTTAGCCGATTTCTTGTCGCCGGTCTTACCATATACTACCAATACCTCGTCGCTCTTGCACTTGCGGTAACGACTTAAAATCCCGACGATGGTCAGGACGATGACAGCTACCAGAATAGCTGCATAAATGAGAATCTGCTCATCCATAAATGATTGCGTTTTTAGGGTTTATTTAATCAATATAATAGATTCCTTCCTTGTAATTCTTCAGTGTGAGGATATCGCCTTCCCGGTAGCTTTTACCCTGTATGCTCCGCACGGTAAGTTCTCTTTGTGCGCCATTGATGGCGATATAGACCACATAGTCTGTTCCTGCCTGTTCTTGTTCTTGGCAGCAGGTATATATTTCGCATTTCCTGCCTATTAATTCTTCTCCCTGTTCGGGCTTGTTTTCTTGTTTCAGCTTATAGCAGAGTTTATAAATCCAAGCCAGGACGAAGACAAAAAAGCTGCCGCTTATCACGGCGCCCAGGTAATGTAAGACAATGTAGGGAGGCTGGCATAAATACATGAACCAACCGAAACCCATGCAGAAATGAATCAGTCCTTTGAAGGAGAGTACGCTGCTCATGTCTATATCGGCGTTGCCATCGGCATTAACGTCTATGTCGGTGTCCATACTGCCGAAAAAGATGGATAAGATGAATTGCAGAAGAAAGATTCCCGTACTTACTAATGCAGCGAAAAAATATACGTTAGCTTCCATATATTTTGTGTTTATCTGTTTTTCAATTCACAAAATAAAGCAATTAATCCGAAAAAGCAAGAAGATAAGGGAAGAAATGTAGCTGTGCATGTACAGCTTTCGATGTTTTTTATCCGTTCGGCGGAAAGTTTTCCTAATTATGGGCATGTCTTTAAAAGGTTACGGGCAATCATTCCTGCGAACTATGCCCGTAGCTTTTATAGGTTGTTCCGCCTTGTATGTCCTGTTATAGGGAAATCAATGCCAGCGCTTTGTTTTCGGCGGCTTCCATAATCTCCCGTTCACCGGGGCCTTTGTCGTTGATGCCGCACAAGTGCAGGATACCATGAATAATCACCCGGTGAAGCTCGCGGTCGTAGGGTTGCTCAAATTGTTCTGCATTGCTGCGGACAGTATCCAAGCTGATGAATAAGTCGCCGGAAATACGGTCGCCTTCACAATAGTCGAAAGTGATGATATCCGTGTAATAATCATGTTGCAGATACTGTCGGTTCACTTCCAGAATTTTATCGTCCGAACAGAAGATGTAAGCGATTTCTCCCACTCTTTTTCCATAGCAGGCGGCTACTTCTTTAATCCATCCGGTGGTTTCTTTCTTTTTGATATCGGGCATTTTTACCCCTTCGGTTTGATAACTTATCATAGGCTGATTATTTTTTTATAATGTACAAAGATAAGGAAAGTATTTCAGCCGAAGAAAAGATAACAGATAAGAATAGCTGCAATGACCCCTGCCGCATCGGCTAGCAGTCCGCAAGGAACGGCGTGGCGTGTCCTCACTATTCCTACGCTGCCGAAATATACCGCCAGAATATAAAAGGTGGTGTCTGTGGAGCCTTGGAAGATACAGGACAGTCTGCCTACAAAGGAATCGGGACCGTATGTGGTCATGGCATCTACCATCAACCCTCGTGCCCCGCTTCCGCTCAAAGGTTTCATCAGCGCCGTAGGGAGCGCTCCTACGAAATCACTGTCGATACCGCATAGCTTTACGGCGTTGCCGATACCGTCAATCAAATAGTCCATCGCACCCGATGCACGGAAGACTCCGATACCTACCAGTATGGCTACCAGATAAGGAATGATGCGCACGGCGGTGCTGAATCCTTCTTTGGCCCCTTCGACAAAGGAGTCGTAGACATTGATTCTTTTTCTGAACCCTGCCACAATAAAGCCGATGATGATAAGAAATAGAAAGACATTGGCAAAGGTAGTGGAGTAAATATCTATCTGATCTCGTGACAAGGTATTGAAGAAATAAATAATTCCTGCTACCAGCAAACTCATTCCTCCTAAAAAGAGGAGGATAGTGCGGTTAAACAGATTGATTTTCTGATAAATACTTACTGCTACAATGCCTGCCAAAGTGGAGAAGAAGGTTGCCAGCAGGATGGGTACAAATATATCTGTAGGTTGGGTTGCTCCCAGCTGTGCACGATATACCATGATGCTGATAGGAATCAGTGTAAGCCCTGATGTATTCAGTACCAGAAACATGATCATGGGATTGCTGGCAGTATCTTTCTTGGGGTTCAATTCTTGCAGGCCCTCCATTGCTTTCAGTCCTAAGGGAGTGGCGGCATTATCCAGCCCCAGCATATTGGCCGCCAGGTTCATAAAGATACTGCCTGTTACTGGATGTCCTTTGGGAATATCGGGAAAAAGTTTGCTGAACAGAGGTCCCAGCAATCGGGAA
This sequence comes from Phocaeicola vulgatus ATCC 8482, assembly GCF_000012825.1. Classification (GTDB taxonomy): domain Bacteria; phylum Bacteroidota; class Bacteroidia; order Bacteroidales; family Bacteroidaceae; genus Phocaeicola; species Phocaeicola vulgatus. Next base: position 1,639,823 of record NC_009614.1, read on the forward strand.
AACAGAGTGATGACTCCGCCCTGTTCACCTATTCTCATGATACCCAGCCAAAGAGAAAGGACACCGGTCAGTCCCAATGAAATCTCAAAAGCGGTTTTGGAGGAATTGAAAGTAGAGTTGATAATTTCGGGAAACACTTGTGTGTCGCCTAGGAAAACGAGTCGCATCAACGCTGTCACGAAGGCTATCAGAAAAAAGGCTATCCAAATGTAGTTCAAAACCATATCGCTAGTTTTATTAGTAATAACTCGGACAAAAGTAGTCAAATTATTCGTTTTTGAATTAGAAAAGATTCAATTCTCTTATTTTTATTTCCAATCTTTGTTTGAACACGATAGCAAAATAGTATGAAATGATTTTAAGGGCAAACTACTCTCTCATTTGATTATTTCGATGAACGGGACGAGAAGGAAGCGTTTAAGCGATTCTCGCGAGTTTAAAGAATATCAAAAAGAGTAAAAAAGACGTTTGGTAGTTTGCTATTTGTCGGGTATATAAAGAAAAATGTTTTTTATGGATTTAAATATGCTTTGAAATGGATACTAATGAAATGTAAAATAACTCTTGGAATAAGTCTGTTCTAGAAGAAACGGATAATATAAGAATCGAAATAGTTAGGAAAAAGAGTTTTGTTGGTCGGATCTGATAATAAAAGGTTATATTTGTGCAAATATGCAGTGTGAATTCTGTAGTAGAAGGAGGGCATTGACGTAATAACAAGTAATCAGGGGGGAATATATGATGAAAACCGAGGAAATAAAAGATTAGTTCAAGCAGTTTGAAAGTATCGTTTGTGATTATCATGGAGTAAAGTGTTGGAGTGTACGCGAGTTGTATTCCTTATTGGGTTATACCCAGTGGAGAAACTTTGAGACCATCATCAATAAAGCGAAAGCTGCTGCACGAATGCAGGTGAATATGTGGCCTACCATTTTGCTGATGTCAGCAAAATGGTTTCTGTGGGGTCTGGTGTAGAAAGAGAGATAGATGATATCTATCTTACCCGTTATGCCTGTTATTTGACTGCTCAAAACGGTGATGCGCGTAAACCGACTATAGCTTTTGCTCAAAACTACTTTGCTGTTCAGACAAGGCGTGCAGAATTGGTGGAACAACGTCTGTTGGATTATGAGCGGGTTCAAGCACGGACTGAATTGGCTGAAACGGAAAAGCTGTTATCGGGTGTTCTTTATGAACGCGGAGTAGATAGTAAAGGTTTTGCCATTATCCGTTCAAAAGGAGATAAAGCCTTGTTTCGTCTTGACACAGCGTTGCTAAAACGTAAACTTGGTGCGCCCGACAGTCGTCTGCTGGCCGATTTCTTACCAACCATCAGCATTAAGGCAAAAGATTTTGCTGCCGAGATGGCTTCTATTAACGTACAACAAAAAGATCTTTATGGACAGTCATCAATTGAAAAAGAACATATTGAGAATAATACGGCTGTTCGGAATATGATGGTAAGCCGAGGAATCTATCCGGAACAATTGTCAGCAGGCGAAGATTTAAAGAAAGTGGAACGCCGTTTGAAATCAGAAGAAAAGAAAATAACTAAGAAATAATGAAGGAACCGCTTGAGGAGAAACTATAAATGAACTGAAACGGTTTGTTCACTTTCACATGCTTCAGTAAATAATTCTTGTGATGTCTGGTTAGGCAAAATAGAGCTTTTAGCCATATACTCTTTATTATTGGCATAGATAAAGAGTACGCTTCCCCCTTTTATCGTATTGATAATAGGTTTGGTCAGTGCCTGTGGTAAAGCCGGACAACCGAAGCTTCGTCCCAGTCTGCCTGATTTGCAGACGGAAGGGTTGGCGTATGCGGCGCCATGAACTACGATGGCACGTTCACGGGCCCGGTCATTGATTCCTTTTTCCAGCCCGTCTAATAAAAGGGAGTATCCGTTTCTGCCTTGATAAGTGTTTCCGGTAAGATAGAAGCCGAGGGAACTTTTATAAGAGCCGACTTCGTTGGAGAAAGAGGTAGCATAGTTCTCGCCGCTGTTTTTCCCATGAGAGACCACTGATGAGTATAGCATCTTTTTCTGTTCCATGTCAAAGACAAACAAACGTTTTTCGGTAGAGGGTTTGGTGAAATCAATCAATGTCAGTATGGATTTGCTTTTTTGTTTAATCAAGTTGTATCCTGCCACAGCCTGTCGGAATGCCAGGAAATTGACCACCCCTCCCAATTGCATATCTTCGAATAATTGTTCGCCGTCCATTTTTTGAGGTGCAGGGACAGATGTAGCAACTTTCTTTTCGGGTGTAGCCGTCCGGGTCGATACATTGCTCGACGGAAAGAGGAATAGGAACAGGAGTAAAAAAGCTTTCTGCATACGTATGGAAAAACTGGATAACGGGTGCAAAGTTACGCACATTTCTATTCCAAAACAAATATAATCGTCTCATTAACAGGTGCCCATTCGAAAATAAACTTGGCATGAGAGGTGGCATTTCTTACACACATATGTGAGCGGGGGATGGTACCCAACGTATAACTGTATTCTATGATCCCTGTTGCCGGTGCATTGGTGGGTACTCCGTGAATATAACCACCATTATTGAAACGGCTGGCGTAAGGTGCAAAACCACCGGTAGCGGCAGAACCGTCTTTTAGAAAAATCATCTTGGTCTTTTTCTCTTGCAGAACGAACATACCCAATGGAGTTTCTTGGGCGTATGGAGGACGATGTTGTCCTGTTGTAGCAGGATTCATGCTACGTATCAGCCAGTAGCCCTTTTCTTTCCGTTCCAAAGTAGTTATATTCTGATTATGGCGGTCTATAAAAATAGCTTTGTTGAACACTACGCTGTCGGGAATCAGTTTTATATATTTTGTCGGAGCATACCATTCGCCACCTATAAAGACAGGTTCTACTTTGGTGAACTTTCCTTCCTCACCTAGGTGACGGGTAAGAAGTCCATCCAGTCCGTAGCGTTCGGCAGTAAGGGTGTCATCTGTTAGGAAAAGAGGAATTCCCTGATAGCGTTCCACTCCCAATGTGTCGGCTATCCGTTTGTATGCATCCCTTTTAAAACTTTTCACTAAAGGCGCTTCTCCGTTCCGGTTTTTATAATTCTGTAAGATGCACCATTGTGCCGGCTTTTTTCGAATATTCTCCAACAATGCCAGCCGCTCCTTTATTTTCTCCCATTGGAAATGGCGGGTGGTGCCTTTATAAGGATAGGTATCCTTCAAAGTATGTTTATCATACAGCAGTTCCTTGTCAAGCCTGATGTCTTCGGGTTTGATATCTTTTTCTACAATCTCGGTGATGGCTTCTGTCACAGTATTGTGTACCTCTGTTATCACTTCCTTAATTTCGCTATTTGCTTTCGAGGTACACGAGCAGATTGTACAGAAACCGGTCAATAAATATATGAATTCTATTCTTTTCATCATAGACACAGGTTTGTGGCTTTCTTCTACAAATATAATTCTTTAAAAGGAATAAACATGCGTTTTTGTTTTTAAATGCAGTGAAAAATTCCTGTTTCTTTGAACAATCTCCCCTATTGCATACCTTATAAAGGACCGCTGGGAATAATCGTTTATCTTGGCTTGAGGTTTTTACAGAAAAAAAGAATCAACTTAAAAACAAGTATTATGGTGGAATCAACTAGAGTAAGAAGTAAAAGATTATCCTTTTCAGGTAAGAAGACACTGTCTTCCTTTATGCAAGTGAATATTGCCAGTCTGAGACAATCGGGAAAATTGCGTACCAGTGAGACGTATAGAGCTACACTGAACAGTTTTATGAAATTTATGGATGGCAAGGATGTTCTGTTGAGCAATATGGATGCCGAGTTGATGATGGGGTATGAAACTTATTTAAAGGCGCAGGGAGCAAGTATGAACACCGTTTCTTTTTATATGCGTATTTTGCGTGCAACGTATAATCGTGCAGTAGATAAAGGGGTGATCAGACAGCGTTTTCCTTTTAAGCACGTCTATACGGGAGTGGAAAAAACGGTGAAGCGGGCCATTTCTTTTAAAGTAATCAGACAACTGAAGGAGATGGATTTAAGTCACTCTCAGTCAATGGAGTTTGCGCGTGATATGTTTATGTTCAGCTTTTATACCCGGGGAATGTCATTTGTGGACATGGCTTTTCTTAAAAAAACAGATTTAAATAATGGTATGCTGACTTATAGAAGAAAGAAAACCGGTCAGTTGCTTTCCATCAGATGGGAGAAATGCATGCAGGATATAGTGGATAAATATCCCGGAAACTATTCGACTTATCTTCTTCCTATTATAATTCATATCAGGAAAGATGAAAGATTGCAATATAAAAATTCAATTTGCTTGGTGAACAGAAGGCTAAAAGAAATAGGGAAAAAGTTGGGGCTTGTTCATCCTTTGACTATGTATGTGGCGCGCCATTCATGGGCCAGTGTTGCCAGAGGCAAACATATTCCTCTTTCTGTGATAAGTGAAGGGATGGGACATGATTCGGAAAAAACGACTTTGATTTATCTGGCAGCATTGGATACCACCGTGATAGACAAAGCGAATATGGTGGTGCTGAGGGAATTCTTGTGATAATAGGGTAAAGATATTGTTTCTTGTCAAAAAGAGGATATCATATCACAAGGTATCCTCCATTTGACGGGATCAGTGTGTCTAGTATTTTTTTATAAATGTGTGTTTGTTCTCTCTAAAGATGATAGCACTTTCTGATGTGGCTGAGTTGAATATGTTTGTTGCAAGGTCGGCACAGCCTATGATCTCTTTATTGTTATCTTTTGTCAGAAGATACCTTATAGTAAAGGAGAATCGGATTACAGATAGATTTTGAAACAATTGCCATAAACCATTATGCTGTTTTTGTCCACCTATTTGTTATGAAAAAAATATCAGCTTCCAAATATTCAATATTTTTCCGTAATATGACAATTGTCATAGGTTTGTTTTTTTATGTGAATTATAGCTGATACAACTATTTTTTAATAGACAAACTTGAATAAAAGAAAAGGCAAAGTTTACTTGGGTTTTATTCTTTGATTTTGGAGATAATCCTCTTATTACAAGAACTTTATAGAAAAAATACTAAGTTGGAATATTATATATCTCTTATTAAGAGATATATATTTTGTCGCAAATTTAAGCAAAGTTTTGAGAATTAGAACAATTTAGCAAGGAAATTTAATAATTGATTCAAAAAAAACGTTTTCTGAATACATGATTTAGTCTTTCAAAGTATTCTTGTGTGAATGTATTTTGTTGATTTATAATGTGTTATATATCTCTTATATATCTCTTAATAAGAGATCTATCGTATAACTGATGACACGCCATATAATAATGTATGGTTGTGAAGATGTTAAAGCGAAGATTAAAAGTAAATAAAAATATGGACTATCTATTCTTGAGACGACACAGACGGACTGCTACTTCGAATAGGCAGAAAAGCCTGCTTCTTAAGGCTGCTGAACGCCAGTGGGAACTACAGTTCGCCAATAAGGGGACTGAAGGGAGAAAGGTGGATTGTGCCCTATATAAATGTATATTGTATAACCTTGAAATAAAGCAAGTTTTTTTGGATTCGGAGCTTTCTTTGAAAAAGTTTAGCGTTATGATAGACACCAACCAAACTTACCTGTCGAATGTGGTAAACAAGTATTTCAACTGCAATTTGAAGGAGTTGCTGAATACTTACCGTGTGGAATATGCCAAAGAGTTACTCCATGCTGGGAAATGTTCATTAGAAGAACTCCCACAGCGATGTGGCTTTGCCTCTAGAAGTGCTTTTTATGCCTCTTTTAGTAAAATAGTCGGAATGTCTCCTTTGCGCTTTCTAGCTCGAGAACAGAATAATTCGCTCTTAGAATCAATGATTTATGTATAATCAATTTTAGTTTTTTAAATTTATAAATTTAAAGTTTTTCTATTATGAACAAAAAGTTTTTAAGTGCAATCCTGTTTGGTGCCTTGATGGTTACCTCGACAGGAACATTTGTATCTTGTAAGGACTATGATGATGACATCGACAGCTTGAACGAGAAAGTGGACAAGCTGACTAAAGATTTGTCTGAATTACAGGCCGCAGCTGGAAAATATGTCACAGCTGTCAAGTATGATGCGGCAACAGGTAAGTTGACTGTTACCGGCGGTAACGGTGAAACTTTCCAACTTCCGATGCCTGCTGAACTTCCCACTTACTCTTTGAAAGTTGTAGATGGTAAGATACAGTTGTTAGATGGTGACAAGGTCGTTTCTGAAGCACCCCTGCCTACAACTGATGCTCCTGCGGCATTTGATCCTACTTTGTTGAAGTGGAACAATGGCTATCTGTATTATGGAGATGTAAAAATCTCAGGTGTAGAGAAACCTCAAAGCGTTGGTTCTATTACAGAAGTGAAAGATGAAGAAACTGGTGAGGTGATTGGCTATGTCATTGAACTAGATGGAAAATCTGCTACATTCTCTTTGGTTGCTGATTTGAAGGCGTTAGTATTCCAACCTGCATTCTATTATCAGGGTATTGAAGCAATGGAAGCTATTGGTCTTAATTATAAAACCTTGACAGTAGCTAAAGTAGATGCAGATGGAAATTATGATAAGGATGCTCCTGTTGTAGGTGAAGCAACTACAATGATTCCGGACTTGGTAGCTGATTATCATGTAAATCCTACCGTAGCGAAAGTTCCAGGTGATGTAAAAGCATATACTTTCTTGCGTTATGACAAGAATTATACTCGTTCTGCTGCGACAGCGTAAGCGTCTCCGCGATTCTATCTTGTCGCCCTTTTTTCATTCTTATATTTTTGCCATATATAAAAATGAGGCATTATGGATTTAGCAGAAAATCGATTTGGAAAAACCTGGAAACATTTCCTTGAAGTATTGAAAGTAGACTACAATTGTTCTTTAGCCGATGTTTGCCGTGATCAGCATACCACTCTTGGAGGTATGAGTTCCTGGATGTCCAGACGGGGTTATAGCGTTAAACAAGCCAAGGCGGATGTGGTCCGTGATTATTATGGCGGCGTTGAACCCTCCCGACCGACAACTTCCTCTCCTTCGTTCACTCAAATAGCCCCCGTCATGTTGTCGGAAGAAGAGTTTAGTCTTTCCGGGATCACAATCACCTTTAACAGCGGAACGACCATTTCGGTCAAACGGGCCACTCCCGGGGGTATTATTAAAATGTTACGCGATTACGAAAGAAAGGAGGGGGATCCATGTATTCTCTAACATCAGCCAATCGCTACTATCTGTACCAGGGCTTTGTCCGTATGAACCTTGGCATTGACGGTTTATTCAAAATCATACGCTCTCAAATGAAGGAGCTGTCCCCCATTTCCGGAGATATATTTTTATTCTTTGGCAAAAACCGGCAGAGTGTAAAAATACTGCGTTGGGATGGTGATGGCTTTCTCCTGTACTACAAGCGTCTGGAAGGTGGAAGTTTTGAGTTGCCGACATTTAACCCCCATACAGGCAATTATGAGATCTCTTATCAGGTTTTGTCTTTTATCTTAAATGGAGTGTCATTGAAGTCTGTACGGTTGCGAAAACGTTTTAGGATTTAATGTAATATACTGTATATTAACTGTTTGATTTTAAATTACCATCCGATTATTTTGGCCGACTCATTGATTTTTTGTATCTTTACGCCATGAAAAAGGATGAGGTCATAGAGTTATTGAAGGAGCAAATCAAGGAGTTGCGGGATGATAACAACAGACTCCTGGACCAGATAGATGATTTGATAAAGGAGGTTTCTTCCCTTAAAGAGGCACTCCTTCAAAAAGGCGAATCTCTTGGCAAGCAACAGCGTCTTACCAAGGGGATCGCCAAACTTGTATCAAACACATCCGAACAGCAACAACCCCCTCAACCTGCATTGCCGGAGGAAGAGCGGCAGAAGAGAGAAGCAGAAAAAGCAGATAAGCGTAAAGCCAGAAAGAACAATGGGGCCAAACGTGACATGCATTATGAGATGGAGCAGGAGGAACATGACGTTTATCCCGACGATCCTGATTTTGACATCAATAAAGCCCGGCTGGTTACCACCGCTCCCAGAATATGTGTCCGCTATGAATGTGTACCCATGCGCTTCATCAAGCACGTCTACAAGATACACACCTACGCGCAAGACGGTTGTCTCTTTGAGGGAAAAACACCGGTCTCGGCTTTCTTGAATTCCAGCTATGACGGCTCATTCATTGCCGGGCTGATGGAATTGCGTTATATACAATCGCTACCGGTTGAAAGAATCATCAACTACTTCGAAAGTCATGGCTTTACGCTGAAGAAACCTACGGCTCATAAGTTGATGGAAAAAGCCTCAAGCCTCTTTGAAAATCTTTATAAGTGTATCCGGCAGACAGCTTTGAGTGATCCTTATAAGGCAGCCGACGAAACCTATTACAAAATACTCGTCCCGGAAAAGAACAGCAAGGGAAAAGGAGTCCGCAAGGGATACCTCTGGGTGGTTGTGGGCATAAACACCAGGATGATATACCTGCTCTATGATGACGGCTCCCGCTCTGAAAAAGTTATTCTTAACGAATTAGGCGGTTGCAAAGGTATCATACAAAGCGACGGATACTCACCTTACCGGAAACTCGAAAGCGATGCTTATCCCCATATCACACGCATTCCGTGCCTGCAACATATAAAACGGAAATTTATAGATTGCGGTGAGGATGACCCGGATGCAAAAAGAATCGTGGAGATGATAAACACACTTTATCAAAATGAACATAAGCATAAGATCGGGGTTGACGGATGGACGGTAGAACAGAATCTTGTCCATCGGAAAAAGTATGCGCCGGACATACTCGGAGAAATAAAAGATGTGCTTGATGATATAGAAGAACGGGGAGATTTGTTGCCTAAGAGCGAACTGAAGGAAGCTATCACCTATCTTCGCAATGAGTGGAATGCCGTGGTGGACATCTTTAATTATGGTGACACTTACCTGGACAACAATATAGTTGAACGGATGAACCGCTACATATCCTTATCAAGAAAAAACTCATTGTTCTTCGGCAGCCATAAGGGAGCCGAACGGGGCGCCATACTCTACACGATAGCACTTACTTGTAGGATGAATAAAGTGAATCTGTTTGAGTATCTCACGGATATCATAAACAGAACTGCCGAATGGCAACCGAATACACCACTGGAAAAATACAGGCAACTGCTTCCCGACAGATGGGAAAAGGCTAATGACTAAAAAGGGATCATTAGACTTTTTACTTTTAATATACTATATAGAATCGCGGAGACGCTTACGCGACAGCTCCGAAAGTAGTAAAAACTAATGTTACAAACGGTAAGGCCCCCAAGGGTATATTGACTGTAAATGCTCATTTTACAGATGCTGATATTAAGAACATTGAAAATGATGAGCAAGTAACTGTATTAGCTTTGCAAGTAAGTAAGGGGGATACCGTTGTTACTTCTGATTATGCTGCTGTTAAGGCTGCTTATTACAAGGACTTGGTATTGGCAGCTGTAGATAGTATTCATGCAAATGACCGCCACTTGTTTACAACTGCTGCTGAAGCTATTGCTGATAATGAACATGTTTGCAAGATTGTCTGGAACAGCAATGGTATCGATATTGCTCGTTTGGTCAATACTCACAGAACTAATATAGATAAAGAAGGTACACATTCAAAATGGGATGTTCGTGCTGCTGATGGTACTGTAGAAAAATATGGTTTCAAATATTCTTACGAATTAGTTGGTTATCATAAAGGTAATAACGAAACTTCAGAAAGTGCTCATGCTGCATTGAAGGGTTCTGTTATTCGTCCTCAGATGACAAGTGGTGGTAAGCAGCAACCTTGGGGATTTACTCAGAATAAAGCTACAAAAGATCGTGAACCGTTGGTTCGTGTTATCTTGACTGATACTATTAGCGGAAAAATAGCTTCTGTTGGTTATTTAAAATTCAAGATTACCGATACTGCTAATCAGAATGAAGTTGTATTGACCCCGAATTTCCCATTTGCCAATGGTTATACTGTTGATTGTACAGAAACAGAGACTAAACTTGGTTTGTCATGGCATCAAGTTGAAGAACAGATTCTGGCTCAATTGGAAGAAATTGGTATTTCTAAGGATGAATTCCATAAGAATTTCAAATTGGATGGTGCTGTAGAAGACGTAGAGCAACAAGCTTTGGTAAATGCTACTCAGTATGATGGAATTACTGTTGATTCTAAGGCTGTTACTACTCCGGTTGGTGTGGTTTCACAGACTAATTGGGATCCGGCGGATGAAATGACTGAAGTTTTGACTTGGGTAGTTAAGAATAATCAGGCATATCACATCTTTAAGGCTGGTGCTAAGAGTATTGCAGTAAATGTACGTTATAGCTATGAAGTATCTGAAGGTGTATATCAATATGTATATGTTACTTTCACTTGGACTCCTAGTCCTTTGAACTTTACTCCTAATGGTACCATTGAAAACTCTGCTAAGATTGATAAATATTGGTATGAAAAGAACGGTGCTGTAGCAGGTTCTGGTTATTCAGATATCCATGCTAATGTTCATCAAGTTGTTAGCGATAACTCTAATGATTGTACATTTGATAGCGAAATCTTGAATACTTTCACTGGTAATGTGATTACCGTGACAAGTGACGCTACTTATCCTGCATTTGCTAATGATAAGTTGACTAAGGAAGTTGTATTTGCTAACCCTCAAGATCATTTGACTAAGAAGGGAACTGCTTATGTCGTGAATGGTGCTTCTGGTGCTCAATATGATATCACTGTATCTGCTGATGGAAAAACTCTACAAGCTACTAATAACGCTGTACCAAAAGCAGTTGTTGTTCTTGCTGGAACAGTGATGGAATATCAAGAAAATGATTTTGCAAAAGATATTTTGAACAATGCAGATCACAACTTGCTGGGACAAGACCAGACATTTACTGCTAAATTGCAAATTAATGCTGCTAACTGCGATTATGTAGATTATGCTTTGGGTAACAACGTATTCTATGCTAAATATTTGCGTCCTGTATCAGTAGATCCGTCAGATGTAGATGAATTAATTGATGCTACTAATGGTGCTTCTATTGCAGGCTTGACCTTGAATCTGATTGATTGGAGAGACAAGTATTTTGATAAAGCAGAAGATACTACTGGTGATGATGGTAAGAAATATAATTTCTATGGATTTTATGGCGTAACTAAAGTTGCTGCTGATATTGAAAACGCTACAACAACTTTGAATGGTGGAACATTAGGTTCTACTAAATTATCTTCTGTAACGAAGAATGTAAAATTGTATTTCGGTGAAGATAAATCTACAACCAATGTATTTACTGCTCTGAAGGTTGGCGATAATGGTAAATTCTATTATTACAATAATGGTACTACTTTAGGTAAGTTTACAATCCGCGTTCCGCTGGAAGTTACTTATAAGTGGGGTACTATCTATACCGAAGTTGATTTGAATATCAATAAGACTATTCAGAACTAATATTGTAATAACTTTGAGTTTAATTTAAATAAGGGCCGGCCATTCATAGTGGCTGGCCTTTTTTAATAGGAGGAAAGAATGAAATGAAAAAACTGAAATTTATTTTATTGTTGACTGTTTTATTAACAACCTTTTCTTGTCAATCAGGAAAACAGAAGGTGCAAAGCAAAGAAGAGAAGAGTATTAATGAATTTGTAGCTCATCTAACGGAAGTTGATACGGTTTTGATAACAAACCTAATAAATCAATTTATGGAATATGCGAAAAATGGTCAGCTGGAATCTGCCGCAGCTATGCTTTATAAAGCCGATTCGGCAGATGTTTGGAATGAACCTATTCAATTGGATAACAATGAATTGCATCAAGTCGCAAAAATGATGGAATCTTTTCCTGTATTAAGTTATAAGATAGATTATATAAAGTTCTATACTCCTGTTAAAAACGAGGTGAAGTGCACGATTGTTATGCAGAAAGGAGAAAGTGGAACACCTATTGCAACTAGTAGTTGGTATTTTAAGCTGATGAATTATTTGGGTGGATGGCGGCTTTGTATGATGAATTAGCTAATGATCGATTTATATAAGCAGTCGTGGGAAAAAGTGTCATTTAAAAATTATTGAAGGGGGTGTTTGTTTAGGATATTTATGTGATTTTCAATACAAAAGATTATAGTTATAAATTGTAGCAGGGTCAAAAGAGAACGGTTTCTCAGGCTTGTAGTCGAAAAGTTGACAGTTCAACCAGATAATCCGGACTGTCAGCTTCTTTTTTTGTGTCCGGAGAGATTTCTTCTGTCCGGTAAGTTCCCTATGGATCCAGATAGCAGTGCATTTACCCATAGCAAGGATAACAGCATTACGATAATCTGTGAAAGTATTTCTTTCTTAATCATATTATACCTGTTCCTTTTCAAAAGTTACGAAAGAGTGATCGCATGAGTAAGAAAAATCTTACTCTGCTGTTTTGTAAGCCTTGTCCATACTTTGTATCCGTCGTCTTGCACCGAATATCTTGTAACAGGAATGAAACTCCTTTGTCACGAAACCTTTAATAGAGTGTAACTCTCAAGAAACCTGACCCATCTACTTTTGCGGCAGATTTATAACGCATAAAAAAGTATATGAAAAAGGTTGTTAGAGCTGTGTCTCTTATGCTGCTGATGGCAGGTGTTTGTGGAAATGCATTTGCCGAGGAAAATGAAAACATTGTCCGGCAAGGCGCTATCCGCGGACGTGTGATAGACAATGGAAAACAAATTCTGCCGGGTGCTTCCATCTTTGTTGAAAATCTGAAAACCGGAGTAATCAGTGATGTGAACGGTTTTTATACGCTGCCCAATCTGAAACCCGGAACTTACACAGTTAAAGTAACCTACGTAGGTTATAGCCCCATTGAAATGAAAGTTACCGTCCCCGAAGGCAAGACTTTAGAAAAAGATATAGTGATGAATGAAGGGGTGGAACTGCAGGAAGTGCAGGTAAAGGGAGCTTTTCAAGGACAGAAGAAAGCAATCAATACACAAAAGAATAATCTGGGTATCACTAATGTTGTATCTGCCGACCAGGTAGGGAAATTTCCCGACTCAAACATAGGTGATGCATTGAAACGTATCAGTGGCATCAATGTGCAATACGATCAAGGCGAGGCCCGTTTCGGACAGGTCCGCGGCACTAGTGCCGATTTAAGCTCCGTCACCATTAACGGCAACCGTGTCCCATCTGCTGAAGGGGATACCCGTAACGTGCAGTTGGACTTGATTCCTGCCGATATGATTCAGACCATCGAAGTAAGCAAAGTCGTTACACCCGATATGGACGGCGATGCTATCGGTGGTTCCATCAATCTGGTAACCAAAAATTCTCCTTATAAACGCACTATCAATGCTACAGCGGGAAGTGGTTACAACTGGATCAGCGAGAAAGCCCAGTTGAACTTAGGTTTCACTTACGGCGATCGTTTCTTCAATGACAGACTGGGTATGCTGCTCTCCGCTTCTTATCAGAATGCTCCTTCCGGTTCTTATGATACTGAATTCATGTGGGAACAAAATGAAGATGGCAAAGTATATGTCAGCGATTATCAGATGCGCCAGTACTTTGTCACCCGTGAACGTCAAAGTTATTCGGCGGCTTTTGATTTTGATATCAATGAAAACCATAAATTGACTTTCAAAGGGATCTTCAACAACCGTAACGATTGGGAAAACCGTTACCGTACCAATATCAAGGATTTGGATGAGAACGGAAAAGGCACAGTCCGCATCCAGACCAAAGCAGGTACTCCTGATAATCGCAATGCCCGTCTGGAGCGTCAGCGTACCATGGATTTCGCTTTGGGCGGAGAACACTTATGGGGGGCAATCGGTATGGATTGGAATGCCAGTTATGCAAAAGCTACGGAAGAACGCCCTAATGAACGTTATCTTGACTTCCAACTGAAAAAGCAGGAATTTGATATGGACTTGAGTGATGAACGCCAGCCGTTGGCAACACCTGGAACAGGTGCTACTTTGACACTGAGTGATAAGTTCAGCTTGAAGGAACTGACGGAACAACAGGAGGACATCAAAGAAGAAGATATGAAATTCTCGGCCAATTTCAAGGCCAGTTTAAATAATGGAGCCAAACTGAAGTTCGGTGCGAAGGTAGTACGTAAAACAAAAGAGAAAGAAATAGACTTCTACGAATATACTCCGAAAGACGAGGATGCCTTCATGACCAACAGCCTGAAAAATACGGTAGACCAGAGTACGGATAAGTTTATGCCGAGCGACAAATATCAGGTAGGAACATTTGCCAGTAAAGAATATGTGGGTGGATTGAATTTAAATGATGCTTCCCAGTTCGATAAAGAACAGGTACAAGCCGAATTGGCTGAGAACTTTGAGGCTCGTGAAACTGTAAGTTCCGGGTATGTGCGGTTTGATCATAAATTCGCTTCCGATATAAACCTGATGGCGGGACTCCGTATGGAACATACTTCCCTTCGTTATACCGGCCGTAACTATGATGATGAGACAGATAAGACCACCAAGACCGGCCGCATGACCAACAGTTATGTGAATTTCCTTCCTTCTATTTTGGTGAAATGGGATGTAAATGATGATTTCAAGATACGCGGTTCTTACACGCAGACCTTGAGCCGGCCCAAATATTCAGCTTTGGTTCCCAGTGTGAATATCAACCGTGGTGATAATGAAATAAAGATTGGTAATTCTGACTTGAAACCGACTATTTCTTATAACTTTGATTTGAGTGCCGATTATTATTTCAAGAGTGTAGGTTTAGTGAGCGCAGGTTTTTTCTATAAGAAAATAGACGATTTCATCGTAGATCAGGTACTGACCAACTATGAATACCAAGGAACAGAATATACCCGTTTCACTCAGCCCAAGAATGCAGGAAATGCTAATCTGTGGGGATTGGAATTTTCTTATCAGCGTGATTTCGGCTTCATTGCTCCGGCCTTGAAGTATGTGGGTTTCTATGGAACCTATACTTATACTCACTCACGCGTGGAGGACTTTAACTTCGAAGGACGTGAGAACGAGAGCGGGTTGAGTTTGCCGGGGTCTCCCGAGCATACGGCGAATGCCTCTCTTTACTTTGAAAAAGGAGGCTTGAATGTGCGCCTGAGCTATAACTTTGCATCTGATTTTATCGATGAAATGGGCCCAAGTACATTTTATGACAGATATTATGATGCTGTGAACTATATGGATGTGAACGCTAGTTATACCTTTGGCAAGAAGGTGAAAATGACCTTTTATGCTGAGGCGAACAATCTGCTGAACCAGCCGCTCCGTTATTACCAGGGAACGAAGGATCGTACTATGCAGGCAGAATATTATGGCGTGAGAATGAATGCAGGTTTAAAAATAAGTTTCTAAAAATAAGTATATGAAAACGTTGATGATGATTAGAAGAATGAAAGAAGTATTGACATGGGTATGGATTGCCGTCATTGGTACGGCTATCTGCCTGAATGTGTGTGCCCAGACTCCGCAAGATTGGAAAGGACTGGAGAAACAACTGAATTTTTATATGGCTAACGATTTGGGACGTAACGGTTATTATGACCAGAAGCCCATAGCCGAGTTGATGGGAGAAATGGCGGATGTTATTGGTCCCGAGTGTGTATTTGCAGCCGGAGACGTGCACCATTTTGAAGGTGTGCGCAGCGTTAACGATCCGCTCTGGATGACCAACTACGAGTTGATTTACAGTCATCCCGAGTTGATGATAGACTGGTTTCCGATCTTGGGAAATCATGAATACCGGGGTAATACGCAGGCTGTGTTGGATTATACCAATGTGAGTCGTCGCTGGTCGATGCCTGGTCGTTATTATACCAAAGTCTTCGAGAAGAAAGGAACTGCCATCCGTTTTGTGATGATAGATACCGCTCCTCTGATTGACAAATACCGTAACGAGAGCGAAACTTATCCGGATGCCTGTAAACAAGATATGGATCAGCAATTGGCATGGATAGATTCTGTACTGACTGTTGCCAAAGAAGATTGGGTAGTCGTAATCGGACATCATCCCATTTATGCTGAAACGTCGAAAGACGACAGTGAACGCAGCGATATGCAGAAGCGTCTGGATCCTATCCTCCGTAAACATAAGGTGGATATCTATGCATGCGGACACATTCATAACTTCCAGCACCTTCGTGTGCCGGGCAGTGATATCGACTATGTGGTAAATTCGGCTGGTTCGTTGAGCCGTAAGGTAAAACCAGTGGAAGGCACTCTGTTCTGTAGTCCCGAACCGGGCTTTTCTATCTTTACGGCAGACAAGAAAGAACTGGATATGCACATGATTGATAAGAAAGGAAAAGTAATCTATACTGTAAAACGCACCAAATAGGGATAGTTATTTTAGGGAAAAAGAGTACATTTGCGGTATAAAACTGTAAATGTACTTTTTGTTATGTTGAATACACTCCTTTTGATTGGTGGTCTGGCTCTCATTTTAGCTGGCGCGAATGGCTTGACGGATGGTTCTGCAGCGGTTGCCAAACGTTTCCGTATTTCTGATTTGGTAATCGGGCTTACCATTGTAGCTTTCGGCACTTCGGCTCCCGAATTGGTTATCAGTGTGCTTTCTGCATTGAATGGCAGTGCTGAAATGGCTATTGGTAATGTGGTGGGTAGTAATATATTCAATGCTTTGATGATTATAGGTTGTACTGCCTTGGTACTCCCCATAAAAGTAGGTGAGGGGACGATGAGTAAAGAGATTCCGTTAGTCATTCTTTCTTCGTTGGTACTTTTTGTCTGTGCCAATGACATGATGCTGGACAGGGAAGCGGTCAATGTTATCAGCCGTTCCGATGGGTTTGTTCTGCTGGCTTTCTTCCTTATATTTATGCGTTATACATTTGCCATCGCCCGTAATGGGGCAGATGAGGCAGGAGAGGAGCAGAAGATAAAGGAAATGCCTGTATGGAAATCGGTGTTGTATATTGCAGGAGGGCTGGCCGGACTCATATTCGGCGGACAGCTTTTTGTCGACGGGGCAAGCGGGCTTGCCCGTTCATGGGGTGTCAGTGAATCGGTAATCGGACTGACATTGGTAGCCGGAGGTACTTCCTTGCCGGAACTTGCCACATCTGTTACGGCGGCTTTAAAGAAGAATCCGGGAATTGCTATCGGCAATGTCATCGGTAGTAATCTGTTCAATATATTCTTTGTTCTGGGGTGCAGCGCTACGGTGTCACCGCTTCCGATGGGGAATATAAATAACCTCGATTTAAGTGTACTGATTGCTTCCTCCCTGTTGTTGTGGCTGGTAGGCTGGTTTTTCCGCAAACGTACCATAACCCGGCTTGAAGGCGCATTGATGGTTGGCTGTTATGTCGTTTATACCGCCTATCTTATTGCCCAACAGTGAAAAAG
The DNA here is from genome assembly GCF_000012825.1 of Phocaeicola vulgatus ATCC 8482. Lineage (GTDB taxonomy): Bacteria > Bacteroidota > Bacteroidia > Bacteroidales > Bacteroidaceae > Phocaeicola > Phocaeicola vulgatus. The sequence continues at coordinate 1,657,188 of NC_009614.1, forward strand.
CCATAAAAAGAATAAGTTTTCTGCAAAAAAACTTCTATCTTTACACCCCGAATTTTATAAAAATACAGCATGGCTATTACCATTAAAAAAGTCAGTTCAAAGAAAGAACTAAAGACGTTTATACGGTTCAACTACGAGTTATACAAAGAGAATCCCTATTCCGTACCCGATTTGTACGATGATATGCTGAATACGTTCAGCCCGAAGAAGAATGCCGCTTTCGAGTTTTGTGAGGCGGAGTATTTTCTGGCATATAAGGATAACAAGGTGGTAGGACGTATTGCAGGGATTATAAATAAACGCGCAAACGAGACTTGGAATAAAAAAGAAGTTCGTTTCGGATGGATCGATTTTCTGGATGATATCGAAATATCACGTGCCTTGTTGGATGCAGTAGCCCAATGGGGTAAATCAAAAGGTATGGATACCATTCAGGGGCCTTTAGGCTTTACCGACTTTGATGCGGAGGGTATGCTGGTAGAAGGATTCGACCAGTTGAGCACCATGGCGACTATCTATAATTATCCTTATTACCCACAGCATATGGAGAAGTTGGGATTCGAGAAGGATGCCGATTGGGTGGAATATAAAATTTATATTCCGGATGCAATTCCTGATAAGCATAAGCGTATCAGTGACTTGATTCAACGTAAGTTTAACCTGAAGGTGAAGAAATATACATCGGGTAAGAAAATTGCGGCCGAATATGGACAGGCTATATTCGAGTTGATGAATGAGGCTTATGCTCCGCTTTATGGTTTCTCGGCTTTGTCGCAAGGACAGATCAACCAGTATATAAAGATGTATTTGCCTATTGTAGATTTGCGTATGGTAACCTTGGTGACCGATGCCGAAGATAAACTGGTGGCAGTGGGGATTTCAATGCCTTCTCTGTCCGAAGCGTTACAAAAAGCGAAGGGACGTTTGCTGCCTATGGGATGGTATCACCTGTTGAAAGTGTTGTTCCTGCATAAGTATCCTCCTATGTTGGATTTGTTGCTGGTTGCTGTAAAACCTGAGTATCAGAACAAAGGTGTCAATGCTTTGTTATTCTCGGACTTGATCCCCGTATATCAGCAACTGGGATTCAAGTATGCCGAAAGTAATCCGGAACTGGAACTGAACGGAAAGGTGCAGGCCCAGTGGGAATATTTCAAGACCGAGCAGCATAAACGCCGTCGTGCTTATAAAAAGAGTATTCTGTAACAACGATATATAAAAATGTGATAAGTCAATATGGAAGAAAACAACGAACTGATAAACAATCCCGCCGTAGAATATACCGACGATAATATCCGCCACCTCAGTGACATGGAGCATGTGCGTACCCGTCCCGGTATGTATATTGGAAAGTTGGGTGACGGATCACATGCCGAGGACGGTATCTACGTTCTTTTGAAAGAAATTATCGATAACAGTATCGATGAATTTAAAATGCAGGCGGGTAAAAAGATTGAGATTATTATTGAAGAAAATCTCCGTGTCAGCGTGCGTGATTATGGCCGGGGTATTCCGCAGGGAAAACTCATTGAAGCTGTTAGTGTGTTGAATACGGGAGGTAAATATGACAGCAAGGCGTTCAAGAAGAGCGTCGGACTGAATGGGGTCGGTGTGAAAGCCGTCAATGCATTGAGCTCACGTTTCGAGGTGCGCAGCTATCGTGATGGAAAGGTGCGTATCGCTACCTTTGCCAAGGGAGACTTGTTGACGGATACCACACAAGATACAACAGAAGAGAACGGTACTTATATTTTCTTTGAACCGGATAACCTGTTGTTTGAGAACTACAGTTTCCGTCCGGAGTTCGTGGAAACCATGCTCCGCAACTATACCTATCTGAATACAGGACTGGCCATTATCTATAACGGTCAGCGTATCCTGTCCCGTAACGGGTTGGTGGACTTGCTTAACGACAACATGACGGCTGTGGGATTATATCCCATCATCCACTTGAAAGGAGAAGATATCGAGATCGCTTTTACGCATACCGGCCAGTATGGTGAGGAGTATTACTCTTTTGTCAACGGACAGCACACCACGCAGGGAGGTACGCATCAAAGTGCTTTCAAAGAGCATATGGCCCGTACCATCAAGGAATATTTCAACAAGAATATGGACTATGCCGATATCCGTAACGGATTGGTAGCTGCCATTGCCGTTAATGTGGAGGAACCGTTGTTCGAAAGTCAGACTAAAATCAAGCTGGGCTCTACCAATATGGCTCCCGGTGGTCCTACCGTTAATAAGTTTGTAGGTGATTTTGTAAAGACTGAGGTCGATAACTATCTGCACAAACATACGGATGTGGCCGATGTGATGTTGCAGAAGATTCAAGAATCGGAGAAAGAGCGTAAGGCTATAGCCGGAGTGACCAAACTGGCACGTGAACGTGCCAAAAAGGCAAATCTTCATAACCGTAAGTTGCGTGACTGCCGTTTTCACCTGAATGATGCCAAAGGAGACAAGAAGGAGGAAAGCTGCATTTTCATTACCGAGGGTGACTCGGCGAGCGGTTCTATCACCAAGAGCCGTGATGTAAATACTCAGGCAGTATTCAGTTTGCGTGGTAAGCCGTTGAATTCTTACGGGCTGACCAAGAAGATTGTATATGAGAATGAAGAGTTTAACTTGCTTCAGGCTGCTCTGAACATAGAGGACGGTATGGAAGGATTACGATATAACAAAGTGATTGTGGCAACAGATGCCGATGTGGACGGTATGCACATCCGTTTGTTGCTGATTACCTTCTTCCTGCAATTCTTCCCCGATTTGATAAAGAAAGGTCATGTATATATCCTTCAGACTCCTTTGTTCCGTGTCCGTAACCGCAAGAAAGGAGTTTATGAAACGGTATATTGTTATTCGGAAGAAGAACGGATTGCCGCAATCGAACGGTTAAGCCCCAATCCCGAAATCACACGGTTCAAAGGTTTGGGAGAGATTTCACCCGATGAATTCAAGCACTTTATCGGCAAAGATATGCGTTTGGAGCAAGTTTCCCTCCGCAAGACTGATCTGGTAAAGGAGTTACTGGAGTTCTACATGGGTAAGAACACGATGGAACGTCAGAATTTTATTATAGATAACCTTGTTGTAGAAGAAGATATTGCGTGAGTGAATCACTAAAAAATATGAGAAGAGCGATATTTCCGGGAACCTTTGATCCTTTTACCATCGGTCATTATTCGGTCGTGAAGAGAGCGTTGACTTTTATGGACGAAGTGGTGATCGGCATCGGTATCAATGAGAATAAGAAAACTTGGTTTCCTACAGAGAAACGAGTGGAGATGATCGAGAAACTTTTTGCGGATGATCCCCGGGTAAAGGTCGATGCTTATGATTGTCTGACCATTGACTTTGCCCGAGCTAAGGAGGCGCAGTTCATTGTTCGTGGTATCCGTACCGTACACGATTTTGAATATGAGGAAACTATAGCCGATATCAACCGGAAACTGGCCGGAATAGAAACGATTCTGTTGTTTACGGAGCCGGAACTAACCTCTATCAGCTCTACGATTGTAAGAGAATTGTTGCAGTTTGGCAAAGATGTGACGCCATTCTTGCCTGAAGGAATGAAAATAGACTGACCATGAAATATACTATGTATTTTGCAGGCTTGATTGCCTGCTTTTTTTCTATCGTAGCCGCACAGGCTCAGGAGAGTAAATTTCTGAATTCTCCGGCACGTAAGTTGCAACTGGCGGAATTTGCCATTGCCAATCTTTATGTAGACGAAGTCAATGAGGGAAAGCTGGTGGAAGAAGCTATCGTAAAAATGCTGGAGCAGCTTGATCCTCATTCTACCTATTCTGATCCGGAGGAAGTGAAGAGAATGAACGAGCCGTTGCAGGGAAACTTCGAAGGTATCGGTATACAGTTTAATATGGCGGAGGACACTTTGCTGGTGATACAGCCTGTATCGGGCGGACCGTCCGAAAAAGTCGGTATTCTGGCCGGTGATCGTATCGTCATGGTGGAAGATACGCTGATAGCCGGTGTAAAGATGAGTACCGAGGATATTATGCGTCGTCTCCGTGGTCCTAAAGATTCAAAAGTGAATCTGAAAATACTTCGCCGAGGGGTGAAGGAACTGCTCCCCTTTACGGTGAAAAGGGATAAAATACCTGTTTACAGCTTGGATGCTTCCTATATGATTAAAGATAAGATCGGTTATATTCGTATCAACCGTTTTGCCGCCACTACCCATGAGGAGTTCAAGAAAGCGCTGACCGGGTTGCAGAAGAAAGGAATGAAAGACTTGATTCTTGATTTGCAGGGCAATGGCGGGGGGTATTTGAATGCTGCTATCGATATTGCCAATGAATTTTTGGGTAAAAAGGAACTGATTGTCTATACGGAGGGCCGTCGTAATCCTCGTAGCGAGTTTTTTGCCAAAGGTACGGGCGAGTTTCAGAACGGTCGTCTGATGGTATTGGTTGATGAATTTTCGGCTTCTGCCAGTGAGATTGTGACCGGAGCTGTTCAGGATTGGGACAGAGGCGTTGTGGTAGGCCGTCGCAGTTTTGGTAAAGGCTTGGTGCAGCGTCCCATTGATTTGCCGGACGGTTCGATGATCCGTCTGACGGTGGCCCGCTATTATACGCCTGCCGGACGTTGTATCCAGAAACCTTACGAGAGCATTGAAAAGTATAATGAAGACCTGATAGACCGTTATAATAAAGGAGAAATGATGAGTGAAGACAGCATCCACTTTCCGGATTCACTGAAGTTCAAGACTCATAGGTTGGCCCGTACGGTATATGGTGGCGGAGGGATCATGCCCGATTATTTTGTGCCGATTGATACGACTCTCTATACTAAATACCATCGTCAGTTGCGTGATAAAGGAGCATTGATGAAAGCTCATTTCCATTTTATTGATGCCCATCGTAAAGAATGGCTGGGCAAATACAAGACTTTCAATGAGTTCTACAAACGTTTTGAAGTGACTCCGGATATGTTGACACAACTGGTTGCTACCGGCAAGGAGATGGGAGTGGAATATAATGAAGAAGAGTATCAAAAGGCCCTGCCTCTGCTGAGGTTGCAGATGAAAGCATTGATAGCCCGTGATTTATGGGATATGAATGAATATTATCACGTCATTAATGACGCGAATGAAAGTATCAGGAAAGCGCTGGAACTGTTGGAGCAACCGGACTTTGAGGGGCTGCTGTTGAAAAAGCGATAGTCAAGACTTTATATTAACTGCAGGGGCGCATAGTTGCACTCCTGCAGTTGTCTGAAAAACTTCTGTTGTGTCTTCTTTTAGGTGTGGAATAATTTTCCAACCATCACTTTATCTGTCTCCCGAACAGCACCTTATTCAGCCATCGGTTCACATACACGTTCACGAAAGCACATCCTACTCCGATAGCGGCTCCTGCCACTACATCACTGGGATAGTGCACCCCTTGGTTCATCCGGGCAAACCCTACTCCGCAAGCCCATACGGCTGAAGGGGCGATAACATACCACTTAGGATAAGTGATGGAGAGTGAGGTGGCTAAAGAAAAAGCTGCCGCAGTGTGTCCTGAAGGGAATGACGGACTATCGGCATCCGGTGCTCCGTATGCATGAATCTTATCCGGATACTTTACAAAAGGCCGGTCACGACCTATTATATGTTTGGCGGCGTATGTAATCCCCACTGCTTCAATCACACTGGTTCCTATGTAAATGGCATCTTTCAGCATCGGCTGGTCTTTCTTTATCAATGCATAGAGTCCCATGGCTGTAGGTATTCCTACGGGTAGAATCACTCCGCTAGCGGACAATCCGCGGCTCAGTCCGTGTACATCCCATCGGTTGATGGTTTTCAACGTGTTGATGTCTATATTCTGTGCGCTGAGGCTGAATGTAAAACAGGCTGTCAGTATAAGAAAAATAATCCTTTGGCGTTTCATTTAGTTTGGCATTTGTTCAGTGCAAAGATAGGAAAATAATGTAATTCGCATTTACCCTTCCCCGAATTAAAGAATAATTTCCATAATTCCTTGTATTATCGCTAGAATTCCTTTACTTTTGCATCGTGAATACACAGCTTTTAACAGAATTTTTAGTTCTAACAATTAAATAATTTAAATTCAATCATTTATGTGGTTAAGTAATTCATCTATTGGAAGGAAAGTGGTGATGAGTGTCACAGGTATCGCCCTTGTCCTGTTTCTGACGTTTCACATGGCGATGAACCTTGTTGCGCTCTTCTCGGAAGATGCTTACAACATGATTTGTGAATTCTTGGGAGCTAACTGGTACGCGTTGGTTGCAACTGCCGGGCTGGCTGCTCTGTTTGTAATTCACATCATCTACGCTTTCTGGTTGACCATGCAGAACCGTGCAGCTCGCGGTAGCGAACGTTATGCAGTGAACGTTAAACCTAAAACTGTGGAATGGGCATCTCAGAACATGCTTGTCCTGGGTATTGTCGTTATTGCCGGATTGGCTCTTCATTTTGCCAATTTCTGGTACAAAATGCAGTTTGCCGAAATTATCGGTGTTCATGATTTGGGCGCATTCGGTCCTACAGACGGTGCCGCTTACATTCGTGAAACATTCGGATGCCCTGTATTTACAGTGCTTTACCTCATTTGGTTAGCAGCTTTGTGGTTCCACCTGACTCACGGATTCTGGAGTGCTTTGCAGACTTTGGGCTGGAGCAATAAAATCTGGTTCGAGCGTTGGAAGACTATTGGTAACATCTACTCTACTTTGGTAGTTCTTGGTTTTGCAGCAGTAGTCGTTATCTACTTCGTGAAATCACTCGCTTGTGGTGCTTGCTAATCGTAAATTGTAAATGATAAAATTGTAAATGAATATGGCTACTATAGATTCTAAAATTCCTGAAGGCGCTTTAGCCGAGAAATGGACCAATTATAAAGCTCATCAAAAATTGGTAAACCCTGCCAACAAACGTCGTCTTGACATTATTGTGGTAGGTACCGGTTTGGCAGGTGCTTCGGCTGCTGCTTCACTGGGTGCTCTGGGTTTCAAGGTATTAAACTTCTGTATCCAGGACTCTCCCCGTCGTGCACACTCTATTGCTGCACAGGGAGGTATCAATGCTGCTAAGAATTATCAAAATGATGGTGACTCTGTTTACCGTCTTTTCTACGATACAATCAAAGGTGGTGACTACCGTGCACGCGAAGCTAACGTTTATCGTCTGGCCGAAGTGTCAAATGCTATCATCGACCAGTGCGTAGCTCAAGGTGTTCCTTTCGCTCGCGAATACGGTGGTTTGCTGGATAACCGTTCATTCGGTGGTGCTCAGGTATCACGTACATTCTATGCCCGCGGTCAAACCGGACAGCAGTTGTTGCTGGGTGCTTATTCTGCATTGAGCCGTGAAGTTCAGCGTGGTAACGTGAAGTTGTACACTCGTTATGAGATGTTGGACGTTGTGCTGATTAAGGATAACGAAGGTGTGGAACGCGCCCGTGGTATCATCGCCCGTAATTTGGTTACAGGTAAGATTGAACGTTTCGCTGCCCATGCGGTAGTTATCGGTACCGGCGGTTATGGTAATACTTACTTCTTGTCTACCAACGCTATGGCGTCAAATGGTTCGGCTGCTATGCAGGTTTACCGCAAAGGTGCTTACTTTGCCAATCCTTGCTTTGCACAGATCCACCCGACTTGTATCCCTGTACACGGTGACAAGCAGTCTAAACTGACTTTGATGTCCGAGTCATTGCGTAATGACGGACGTATCTGGGTTCCGAAAAAGCTGGAAGATGCCAAGGCATTGCAGGCAGGAACTAAGAAACCGACCGATATTCCTGATGCAGACCGTGACTTCTACTTGGAACGCCGTTATCCGGCATTCGGTAACCTGGTTCCCCGTGACGTTGCTTCACGTGCTGCGAAAGAACGTTGCGACGCCGGTTTCGGTGTGAACAACACAGGTCTGGCCGTATTCCTTGACTTTAAATACGCTATCGACCGTCTGGGTGAAGATGTAGTTCGTGCCCGTTACGGTAACTTGTTCGATATGTACGAAGAAATCACTGACGAAAATCCGTACAAGACTCCGATGATGATCTTCCCGGCTATCCACTATACGATGGGTGGTATCTGGGTTGACTATGAACTGATGACTTCTATCAAGGGCTTGTATGCTATCGGTGAAGCTAACTTCTCTGACCACGGTGCAAACCGTTTGGGTGCATCTGCATTGATGCAGGGATTGGCTGACGGTTACTTCGTATTGCCTTATACTATCCAGAACTATTTGTCAGACCAGATTCAGGTTCCCCGTTTCTCGACAGACCTTCCTGAATTTGTGGCTGCCGAAAAGGCTGTAAACGATAAGATCCAGAAACTGATGAATATCAAGGGTCATCGTTCAGTAGACTCTATTCACAAGGAACTGGGCCACATCATGTGGGACTTCGTAGGTATGGGACGTACCAAGGAATCTTTGACTACTGCTCTGGCTAAACTGAAAGAAGTAAGAAAGACCTTCTGGAGCGACCTTCGCATTCCGGGTGAAGCTAATGAATTGAATGTGGAACTTGAAAAGGCGATCCGCCTGGCTGATTTCATCGAAATCGGTGAGCTGATGGCTTACGATGCATTGAACCGTGAGGAATCTTGTGGTGGTCACTTCCGTGAAGAACACCAGACTCCGGAGGGTGAAGCGCTTCGTCACGATGACAAGTTCTCGTATGTAGCTTGCTGGAAATACACAGGTGAAGGAAAAGAACCCGAATTGATCAAGGAAGATTTGAACTATCAGTTCGTTAAGGTTCAAACTCGTAACTATAAGTCTTAATTATTAATTGTATAGAAATCATGGATAAAAATATAAGTTTCACACTGAAAGTTTGGCGTCAGAAAGGTCCTAAGGATAAAGGACATTTTGATACCTTCCAAATGAAAGATATTCCGGGTGATACCTCATTCCTGGAAATGATGGATATCTTGAACGAGCAGCTTATCAATGAAGGTAAAGAACCTATCGTATTCGACCACGACTGTCGTGAAGGTATCTGCGGTATGTGCTCTATGTATATCAACGGACATCCTCACGGACCTGCTACAGGTGCTACTACCTGCCAGATTTATATGCGTCGTTTCAAAGACGGTGACACCATTACTGTTGAACCTTGGCGTTCTGCCGGTTTCCCGGTAATCCGCGACTTGATGGTAGACCGCAGCGCATACGACAAGATTATGCAGGCGGGTGGTTACGTGTCAATCAATACCGGTGGTATTCCTGACGCTAACGCAATTCCTATTGCAAAACCTATTGCCGATGAGGCTATGGATGCTGCTGCATGTATCGGTTGTGGTGCTTGTGTTGCTGCATGTAAGAATGGTTCTGCTATGTTGTTTGTTTCTGCAAAGGTCAGCCAGTTGGCACTGTTACCTCAAGGTAAAGTGGAAGCTGCACGCCGTGCGAAAGCTATGTTGAGCAAAATGGATGAACTGGGTTTTGGTAACTGTACAAACACTCGTGCTTGTGAGGCAGAATGTCCGAAGCTGGTTTCTATCAGCAACATTGCTCGTTTGAACCGTGAATTTATTGCTGCGAAGCTGAAAGACTAATTACGGTTAGTTTTACTTGATATTTGAGAGTGCCCTGCCTTTTGGCGGGGCATTTTTTTTATAATTATGTATTGGGTGAAATTTCTTCCTTTTCTTTTTTACGGATGTTTCTGGGAGAGTCGCCAAAGGACTTCTTACAGAAGTTGGAAAAATGTGAGAGAGATTCAAATCCATGTCCAAAGCAGATTTCGGAGATGGAAGCATCTGTATAGCGCAATTGGTAAAGGATACTTTCTTTGCGCTGTTTCATCATCCATTCATAGGCCGGTTCGTTGAAGATGGCTTTGAAAATGCGGCGGAAGGTGGTGACGCTGTAGCCGCCCAGTTGTGCGAACTCCTCTACGGACTTTATTTGTTTGTGGTGCTTTAATATGAAATATTCAAAACTGCTGGTGTATTGGGATAGGCTGTGTACAACAGGAGATAGCTCATAGTCTGTGTAATAGTGTGCCAACAGATAATAAAGTTCTTTACGCTTGAATTCGAGCAGCTCTTTACAAATTTTGTCTGCATTCAGATAGGAAGCAACCCCTTCAAGGAAAAGCTTTATTTCGGGCTTTATTTTCAGTGGCTCGGAGATGAGTGGCGGAGGCACGTTTTTCAATATATAGGTATAGCGGTCATAGCAGAAGGCTTTAGGGTCATCAAATGTGTACAGAATACCTTCCGAGTCTGTCATGGCCAGTATTTCCACTTTTGATGCGATAGCTTGCAGCACAAATTCTCCGGAATTGATGATGGTTCCGGCATATTCTTCACTATTGATTAATATTTGACCTTTGAGTAAGAAAAATAAAATATTGGTTTCACACTTATGTGGGGGTAAGTGGAAACCTTTTTTGTTATGTGTGTAATGGATGCTGTTCTCCACTGCTTTAGGGCATTGGGTACAATCCATCCTTTCATTACAGGGCAGACCAGACATATATAGATGTTAGAAACGCTTGTGTTCTTTTGGTTGATTTGACAAATGTAGGTCAAATATGGATAATTTGCAATAAGTTTCAGGAAAAAGACCGAAGAATCCTGTTTCCACTTGTTTGTCTTCTGCCGTTACGGAAAATGATAGCCTGTGGGCATGAGCATAGAGGGCTAAATTTGTGTGGCCAAACACAAAGAAGTTGCAATTGTTGGGAAAGTAGCAGAAAGAAAGTATCTTTGTGTGTATCCATGGGGAGGTATACCGGCTAAAACAGCATAGATTATGGAATTTGTAGTATCATCCTCCAATTTCTCCGGTATCATTGGCGAGCTGCAAACTATCGCATATACTTTTTGAGGACGGTTGATTGACAACAGGTAAAAATGCTCCGCAAATGAAATCGCAAATCATGATGGGGATGATACGGTGTTTCATTGCGGAGCAGGAAATTGCTATGTTCTTATCAGGAGATTATAATTTCATTGATTTATAAGCTTGCTGAGGGATCTTATGATGCAGGGTTTTTAGGAGTTTGCTCGTTATCAGTAGCATCCCAATTTTCATCATATGTTGTATTTACACTCATTTCTTCTGCACCAACCGGTAAAGTTAGTATATAACGGATACTTTGTCCGTTAGTCCATTCTCCGGTTAAGGATACTTCTTTTGAGTCATTAAAGAATGTTGCATTATCCTTCTCTGTTTTATACTTGACTATGATTTTTGCATCAGTAAGAGATTGTGGGTACAGCATTAATGAATTATCATTTTGTGTATAATCATAAATACCATCTTTGGCTGTTACGGTATTATCGAATGTATAGCTATAGCCACTAGCAGGTGCACTTCCTGTTATATTCCAATTTCCACCTTTTCCTTCGGTTCCTCCGAATGTATATGTTGCAGTACCGCCTTTGGCACCGGTGATAGTTATGCTTTCAACTGTGTAAGTATAGCTGCTATCAACTAGTTTCACAGCAAAGTTTATACGGGTGAGGATGTGTTGGAATGTAAGATTTAATGTATTATCACTTGGCTTGGTTACATCTTTGGAATAAGCCACTATAATATCTTTTTGATCGGCTGGGGTGTCAGGAAGAGTATAACTGATAGTAGGATAAGCGTTAGAACTAGCAGGTGCTGTATAGGTTACATCATTGGTATACCCAAAAAATTGCATTTCTGTGATAGGCCAGTAAAAAGTACCACTTGTTGTTGCCCAGCTACCTTGACCTCCTTTATATTCTATACCATCCATATAAGCATTACCCCATCCTGAAGTTGCAATATCATTGCTTTTAACTATATAGGCATGTAATTTAAACGACGTGAAACTGCTATTGCTTGTAACAGCGGCTCTTGAACTCTTTTTGACAATTGTGTTTACTCCTATTTCATTTTTACTTTTTGGAGTTCCATTGTCAATACCATCAATTTCATTCTGTGAGCAACTTGTGATTGCCAGTGCAGCTAAAGCTGCAAATAAAATCTTCTTCATATTCTGTGTGTTTTAAGTTAATAATTCTATGACTCTTTATTTTATATCTTAACCAACCGGTAATTCCACATTCGTTTCATCGTCCCAGTCACTAACGTTCCCATCAAATCCACCGCCACTTTCATCTGGAGGAACCTCTACATCATCCACTACAATTTTCTCGTCATCCGGAAGCTCAATCTCTATCTCGGACTCTTGAGGTTTTTCATCACCTTCTCCCGGCTCGTCTTCAGGAGGTTTTACCGCTTCCGTTATTTCCACTTTCGCTTCTTGTCTGGAACCATCCACCCTTACTATGATCAGATTCAGAAACTGAGTGATATCAGCTCTTGCCTGCGTCAGTTCGGGATGTCCGAAACAGGTGAAACTCCCTTTTATAACCCCATTCCCTTTACCGGTTTCACAATAAATGGGAGCGAAGCGGCATAAGCCGGCTCCTTTACCTAAATGGTAACATTCAGCCATTCCGGAAACACTGCCAATGATCGATGAGACATTTTTCAGCCCCTCTGTCTTTATTGAAAAGATGTAAGTGGTTACCACAGATTTTGGTCTTACCTCTAGTGTCGGTAACTCTTCTCCTTTTCCTATCTCTACATCGTCCAGGGTTGCCACATAAAAATTATCCGGTCCCCATACCATGTTTTCTGTTTCGCTGTCGCCCAATCCCGTGCAGTTTCCTGTACACGCCATTATCGTTTCGTAACTGTCTTCGCCTTTTACTTGCACTACTTCGGTGTCATAATTGTAAATCACTGCCAAGTAATGCCCCGGGGGCACTTTCATTTCTCCGCCTTTTGCCGGCAAGTAAGTATCAATCTTTCTTCCTTGGGCGTCCTTGGGATAGAAAATAACCCGGACTCCTTCCGGCAGACGGCCGGTTACCCCTTCCCAGTCCAAACGGATATTTATTCCTGTTACGGGATAATCGTCCAGAATCTCGCGTCGGCTGCATCCCACTAAAGTCAATAGTGAAGATAAAAGTACAAGAGCTACGTACCTTGTCTTTTTCATTTTCTTCCTCTCTTCTTTGTTATCACCCATACCAACGAAATTTTTGCTTTCGTAGGGCCTATAAAGGTGTAATTCCCGCTACTCATCCAAACTAGTGACCCTTCATAGGGAGTGTACTTTTGATATTCCGTGGTCAGGTAGCCTATGCCCAGGCTGAATTCCAATGCCAGATGCCGTGACACTGAAGTGGAATATCCATAAGTGAATCCTGCCGCACCGTAATATTTACCTTGGTAGCCGTCTCCTTTAAACTGAAAGTCGTAGATACCTCCTTCGGCATACAATCCAAAGAAATGTCCGTTCAACCGGTGATGCAGTTCACGGTTGCCCAGCCAGTAGCGGCTTTCTATTCCTCCCGAAATCAGCTGGTAGCAGATTTCTTTGCTACTGTTGGACCACCAGGGGCTTTTATATTCCAGGTTCACTGACCACCGCTTTCCTACAGGAATTTCTATTTCTATATTAGGCGCCAGTGCCAGGTCGTACAATAAATTATTTTTCAGTGCAAGCACTGTGTTGCCGGCTGTCTTGTCTCTTCTTGCTGCCTTTTCTTTGGGCTTTTTTCCCCGTTTTTCTTTTGTCTCTTTTTCCTTTTCTGCCTTTGTTACTGTTTTTTCTGTTTCTGTTATTACTTGTCTCCTTTCCTTTTGTGGGAGTGCTTGCACCGCCATTGACGCAATGGTCGTTTCCCTGTCAATCGGAATGAATTCAGTTTCTTCTATCATGGCCGCCTGTTCCGTGGAGGAGTTTTTTCCTTCCTTTTCTTCCGGATAAGACAGGCAGACTCTTATTTTTGTCCGTCTGAGCTCCGGTAGCAGCCGGTTGGAAATATATTGATAAGGTATGCCGGCATCCAGATGTTGCAAGAAATCTTGCATTTTTACAGGATTGTCATGGTGATAATCTATCAATGCCAATACATCCTCCCGGTCGGGGACCAGCCTGTCGTCCGTTATCAGTTTCCGTAAGGCATCCCCGTATTCTTCTCCTGTACGGATACAGATTTGGGCGGCATTGACTTGCGGATATTTCCGACATAAGAACGCTTTTACTTCCTCGCTTCTTTTTAGGCCCGGCGCTATGTCCGGTTCTTTTTTTCCGTTATATGAATCCGGTGAAACCAGAATAATGGAATAAAGATGTCTGCTGCGGGCAGGATGGGCAAGCAGGGAATCCAATGTTGCCAGCGTTTTACCGTTTCCTTGGTAATCCTTGTCCGCCTGTCGGGCCTTTAGGTCAAAATAGAGCATCATGTCCAATATGGTATCTTTGGGATTTTCGTACTCTGTCGTCCGGGCATAAGTGCTATTGGTCAGTAGGCACAAAAACACAAATATGCTGAATATAGTAGTGCGTTTTTCCATGGATTACCATTATGTGTGGAGCAAATATAGGTGATAAAATCTGAAAAAAAACTTATTAAATGTTCTATTTTCGGACGTGAAAGGGTTAGTGAAGCGATTGGACAGAATTTGCAAGTTTGGGCAGCCGGATAATGAGAAGGGCAGGGGAGCTTACTTTTATTTGGAGTGAATAATCAGAGGAATACTTTCTTTTTGCTTTTTACTTTCCAATGGACAGAAATGAACGGTCTTATCATATGGATAGGGCAATGTTTCATATTCCTTTTTTAATCCGTGTTTTTCAATCTAATTGTAATGTTGTGTGCGAAAACGGTTGTATTTGTGAAATAATACTAAATGAAAAGCGAAATTGAACTAAATATTTGGAGAAAATGAGTGTAAGTTGTACATTTGTCATGTGATTTTTTTCATAGTATTAGATTTAAGGTTAACAAAGGTTGGAGCAAAGCGTTGCTCCTTTTCCTTTTTTAAGCCCTTCGCTTTTGTTCTTTTCCTGCCTGTCAAGTTTCCTGTCTTTTAAAATATTCAGCTTCTTGTTTTCATCCATCGGATTTTATGTTATCTTTGTGTCAATGTAATTAATTGACAATCTAAATGAAAAGACACGCAAACCTTTTATGCTTGGGAGTTGCTGTTGCATTACTGAATGCCTGCGCTCCGGCTGTGAATGCTCCTGAACCTGTTTTCCCCATTCCTGAAAAGAAACAGGTGGATTGGCAGAAAATGGAGACATACGCTTTCGTACATTTCGGACTGAACACGTTCAATGATCGTGAATGGGGATATGGAGATTCCGATCCTGCTACATTCAATCCTGTCAAACTGGACTGCGAACAATGGGTGAAAACCTTTGTGGCGGCAGGGATGAAAGGAGTTATCCTTACGGCAAAACATCATGACGGATTTTGCCTGTGGCCTACGGGGCTGACCGAATACTGTATCCGTAACACGCCTTATAAAGACGGAAAAGGGGATATAGTGCGTGATCTTTCGGAAGCTTGCAAGAAGTATGGTATAAAATTCGCTGTCTATCTCTCACCGTGGGACAGGCATCAGGCCAATTATGGAACTCCGGAATATGTGGATTATTTCTATCGACAGTTGTACGAGTTGCTGACCAATTATGGTCCGGTGTTTGAAATCTGGTTTGACGGGGCCAATGGCGGTGATGGCTGGTATGGCGGAGCAAAAGATTCCCGTACCATAGACCGGAAGACTTACTATGACTATGCGCGTGCCTATGAAATGATTGACAAGTTTCAGCCGCAGGCTGTTGTATTCTCGGATGGCGGTCCCGGATGCCGCTGGGTAGGTAACGAGAATGGATTTGCCGGAGCGACAAACTGGTCTTTCTTGCGTGCCGGAGAGGTTTATCCGGGATATCCTAAGTATAGGGAACTGCAATACGGACATGCGGACGGCAATCAGTGGACGGCTGCCGAGTGTGATGTGTCTATCCGTCCGGGCTGGTTTTATCATCCGGAGGAGGACGACCGGGTGAAGACGGTGGAGCAATTGACAGACCTTTATTACCGCAGTGTGGGGCATAATGCGACTTTATTGCTTAATTTCCCCGTAAACCGGGATGGATTGATTCACCCTACAGATTCGGCGAATGCTGTTGATTTTTATAAGAATGTACAGAAACAGTTGGCAAACAATCTGTTGAAAGGTGTTCTTCCGGTAGTTTCCAATGAACGGGGTGGAAAATATACGGCAAAGGCGGTGACGGATGGAGAGTATGATACATATTGGGCTACGGAGGATAGCGTCACATCGGCTGTTATCGAGTTTGAATGGCCGGCCCCGCAGAAGGTAAACCGTATGCTGTTGCAGGAATACATTCCGTTGGGACAGCGTGTACAGTCCTTTGTGGTGGAATATAATAAGGAAGGGGAGTGGCTGCCTGTGAAACTGAATGAAGAGACTACTACAATCGGTTATAAACGTTTGCTTCGTTTTGAGACTGTCACTACGGACAAACTTCGCGTGAACTTTGAGAAATCACGCGCCTGCCTGTGTATCAATAATATAGAGGCTTATTATGCAGGAGAAACCCTTGATGTGTTTACAGCAAAAGCGGAGGAACTGAAAACATATCCGTTTACATTGCCGAAGGTAGATGAAGCGGAAGCCGGAAAATGTGCGGATAAAGATGCCGCCACTACTTGCTTTGTGGACGGCAATACGCTTCTGGTGGATTTAGGTACGGAACAGACTGTTTCTTCTTTCCATTATTTACCCGACCAGAGCGAGTATAACAAAGGACTGATAGCTGCCTATGAGATTTCAGTCGGCACGGAAGCCGGTGCGGTGAACCAGGTGGTGAGCAGCGGGGAATTCTCGAACATCAAGAACAATCCGATTCTCCAATCGGTCTACTTCAGTCCGGTAACAGCCAGATATGTGCTGTTGAAAGCAGTGCGGATGGTGGAAAATGACGGACCGATGGGCTTTGCCGAACTAGGAGTGCAATAACCATGCATCAATATACTCATGTACCCGTTCACGGTACAGCTACCGTATGTCAATGGGTATATGAGTAT
Organism: Phocaeicola vulgatus ATCC 8482; assembly: GCF_000012825.1. Taxonomy (GTDB): domain Bacteria; phylum Bacteroidota; class Bacteroidia; order Bacteroidales; family Bacteroidaceae; genus Phocaeicola; species Phocaeicola vulgatus. Next base: position 1,674,084 of record NC_009614.1, read on the forward strand.
CTTGATACATGGTTACATTATTAACCGGTACACTCCTCCTGCCAGTGCTCGTATCACCCCTTTCATTTCTAATTCAAACAGTAATGCACTCATTCGGTTTACAGGTATGTTGGTGTCTATCACCAATGTGTTGATTTGTAATCCTTCCGACATTTTGCCGAGTCGTTTTACTATTCGTTCCTCTTCCTCGCTTAAATCAGGGAACAATTCCCGTTGTACTGTTTTCTCGGTTTTGGGGCTGCTTTCCCATCCCATGGCCTTCACTAAATCTTCGGCCGATGTGATAAGCACTGCCTGGTTTTTTCTTATCAGATTGTTGCAGCCTATGGAATATTCGTCGTTGCATCGTCCCGGAAAGGCAAAACAGTCCCGGTGATAACTTTCCGCCAGTTCGGCGGTGATGAGGGCTCCCCCTTTGGCGGCGGATTCGATAACGACGGTGGCGTCACTCATACCTGCCACAATGCGGTTTCGTTTCACGAAATTCTGCCTGTCGGGATTGGTTCCGCTTGTAAATTCGGTCAGCAAACCTCCCTGTTCCAACATGCTGACGGCTGTCTTCCGATGTTCGGCAGGATAAATACGGTCCAGTCCGTGTGCCAGCACGCCTATGGTCTTGAAATGATTCTGCAGGGCGGCGCGATGCGCATGGATATCAATGCCATAAGCCAGCCCGCTCACTATCAAGGCGTTTGGGCACAACACCGACAAGTCGGCAAGGAAACGAGTGCAGATATCCTGTCCGTAGGGGGTGGCATGACGGGTTCCTACCATATTGATGACATGCAGTGCATTCAGATCGGCATTTCCCCGGTAAAATAAAGCTAGCGGAGCATCATCACATTCACGCAAACGGCCGGGATAACCTTCATCATTTAAGGTGAGGCAGCGGATATGATTTTTCTCACAGAAAGTTAGTTCCTGCTCTGCACGCCGGAAAGCTTCGGAGTTATTCAACGCAGTAATGATCTTTTCGCTTACTCCGGGGACCAGTTGTGACAGCTCTTTGCGGTGTTCGAAAACACGGGTGGCGCTTCCCAGACTGCTCACCAGTCTGAATGCGCCTGTCGGTCCCAATCCCGGTATCCGGGTCAGGGCCAGGCTGCAAATTTGTTCGTCTTGTGTCATTCGCTCAGATAGGGGGCGAAAGTCTCGTCAAATAGAGCGCTGTCCCCTAATCTGCCGTTTACCACGCATACTGATTCTACAGTGGCCTTGACAGTCACTTTCATGTCGGGCAGACGGAAAATGTCCTGATAGAACACATATTTAATACCTTCTTTTTTCAGATAGAGCTTGGACACGAATTCGTCACCGCTGCGCAGCGGAGTTTTGAACGCCATGGTGAGCCTCGCCACTACCGGGTCCACTCCTTCTTCGTGCAAGCGTGCGAAACTGATGCCCACCGATGTGAGAAACTCATGGCGCGTATGTTCCAGATAATGTTGATAGTTGGCATTGTTCACAATACCCTGCAGGTCGCATTCATAATCGCGTACCTTCATCTTCAGTTCATAAATATACTTTTCCATAAGGCAAAGGTATAAGAAAAATGTGTTACTTTGCAGATAAACTTAAAAAAAGAAACAAATGAAACTGTACGCTGCCCCTTTGCAAGGTTTTACGGAAGCCCCCTGGAGAAATCTTCATCAGGAAGTTTTTGGTGGGATAGATGCTTATTATACCCCCTTTGTGCGGATGGAGAAAGGAGAGTTCCGTAACAAGGATGTACGGGAGATCGCTTCTGAAAACAATACTGTGTCCCGGCTGATTCCCCAGCTTATCGCTTCCACTCCTGCCGAACTGGAACGGCTGGCCGGTTTGTTTATAGAGAAAGGGTACAAGGAAGCGGATATCAATATGGGTTGTCCTTTTCCCCTGATGACAGGGAAACATAAGGGTTCGGGCATATTGCCGTATCCGGCCGAGGTGGAAGCTTTATTGAAAGAGCTGGTGCACTATCCGGAACTGGGTTTCTCCGTCAAGATGAGATTGGGATGGGAGTGTGCGGATGAATGGCGGCCGTTGTTGCCTTTGTTGAACGCTGCCCCCTTGCGGCGGATCGTTCTGCATCCTCGTATCGGGAAGCAACAGTACAAGGGAGAGGTGGACTTGGCTGCGTTCACCGCTTTCTATGAGGAGTGCGCCCATCCGTTGGTGTATAACGGTGACTTGCTGACGGTGGAAGATATCCGGAAGGTGGACGAGGAGTTTCCCCGCCTGGAGGGGGTCATGCTGGGACGCGGGTTGCTGGCCAATCCTGCTTTGGCTTGGGAATATGCAAACGGAACCGTTTTTTCTCCCGATGAGCTGCATGAAAAGGTGAAGGCGCTTCACGCACGCCTTCTTCAATATTATGAAGCCCATTTACAGGGAGAGGCGCAATTGCTGAGTAAAATGAAGCCTTATTGGGAATACCTGCTGCCCGATGCGGACCGGAAGATAAAAAAAGCGATAAAGAAGGCTACAACGATGGATAAGTATTTGACAGCGGTGAACCAGCTGTAATGATGGAAAAGGGGCTTCGGTACATGAAAACCGGAGTGTTTCTTCAGTTCATTCAGCCGGTCTAACAGCTTGTAAAATAGAGAGGTATCCTGATAGGAGAACCTTCAGTTTCCTGTCAGTTACTTCCAGCCCATATTTTTGTTCCTACCTGTTAGATGAGAGGTATGTCCGTCATGCCTGTATTTTAAGAAATACTTAGCTGTCTTTTCTTGGAGCATATCCTTTATCTTCCTTGTTATGCATCCAGTTGCTTCCTGATAAGTTTATCGTTTCACTAAAGTGATGAAACCTTATCACCCTAGTGATGAGCTTGTACCACTTGGGTGATGAAACTTCATCACTTAAGTGAAACACTGTACTTGTCAAGAAGAGAACACGAACTTGTCCTGATGAAAACCCTTTTACATAAGGATGTTTACGCTTAGTCACTTTTCATCCCGAAACGCCGGAAATCCCTTGACAAAGGCTTTTCAATGTGCTATCTTTGTGGAAACAACAACTAAAAAAAACAATAAAATCATGATGAAAGAAATGATTCGGAAGGTGATGGAATGGTGCAAGTTATGGAACGGTGAAACTGCAACGGCGAAACAGGCGGACCCTTCTTCGGATAAAAGGGAAAAAGAACAGGCTGCGGATAACCGGGAGGTGCAAGACCGTCTGGAGAACTACTTGTGGAAACACTATGAGTTCCGTTTCAACGTGTTGACGGAACAACCCGAATATTGCGCGAAGGGGCAAGGGACGGACACACCTTATAAGATAGTGACTCAGCGTACCTTGAACACCTTGTGCCTGGAAGCGCACCGTCATCGCATCAATTGCTGGGATAAGGATGTGAGCCGCCTGCTCCATTCGGAACGCTTGGAAGACTATCACCCTTTCCTTACTTATATGGATACACTGCCCCAATGGGACGGGGTGGACCGCGTCACTCCGCTGGCGCAGCGTATCTCGAAAAAAGCCTTCTGGATAAACGGTTTCCACCGCTGGATGCTGGGAATGGCCGCCCAGTGGGCAGGACGCATGGACCGTTGCGCCAATGCAGTGGCCCCTATGTTGGTGAGCCGTATGCAGGGCAAGTGTAAATCTACTTTTTGTCAGTTGTTGATGCCCGACGGGTTGAGAGATTATTATACGGACAGTTTTGAGTTGACGGGGCAGTCGGGATGCGAACAGAAACTGGCGCAGTTCGGGCTGATTAACCTGGATGAGTACGACCGTCTTTCTCCTCAAAAACTGCCGTTGCTCAAGACACTGATGCAGATGAAGAAGTTGGATTTCCGTAAGTCGCACCGTTCATCCTACAGTCACCTGCCCCGCATGGCTTCGTTTATAGGAACCAGTAATCATAAGGATTTGCTGACCGACCCCACGGGCAGTCGCCGTTATCTTTGTGCCGAGGTGAAAGAGAAAATAGACTGCACGCCACTGGAGCACAAGCAATTGTTTGCCCAATTGAAGGCGGAGCTGGAGGGTGGCGAGCGTTATTGGTTTTCGGCCGAAGAGGAAGCGGAACTGCAATTGCGCAACCGCGAGTTCTATGCCATGCCCGTAGAGCAGGAGGTGTTCTACCGTTGTTTTCGTCTGCCTGAGGCGGGAGAGGAGTTCAAACTCTATTCGGCCTCGGTCATTTTCACCATTTTGCAGAGCCGTTATCCTGCGGCTATGCGCGGCATGACGGTGGTGCGTTTCGGCAAGATGATGAGCGCCATGGGGGCGGAACGGATGCATACGGAGAAAGGAAATCTGTACAAGGTGGTGCTGGCGGCATAATTCCCGTCCATCAGGCCGGCTGAAAGGACTGACAGGAGGCTGAAGGGACTTCTGTCAGTCTTATTTGTTGTGCGACAGCGTGTTAACCGTGCTGAATGGACTGAAGGCGGGGTGCATGAATGCCAAAAAACATACTATAAGAATCTTTTTAAAGAGCCGTTTTCTCAAGAATTTGTACTAAGTTTGCAACCAAACTACATAATTAAAAAAACTATGATTAACAGATTTGTATTGAACGAAGTATCTTACTTCGGTCCGGGTGCGCGTGAAGTGCTTCCACAAGAGATTAAACGTTTGGGCTTGCATAAGGCGTTTGTTGCTACAGACAAGGACTTGATTAAGTTCGGTGTGGCTGATAAAGTGTTGAAAGTCTTGGAGAATGCAGGTATTCCTTATGAAATATTCAGTGAAATCAAACCGAATCCTACTGTAAGCAATGTAAAGGCGGGAGTTGAAGCTTTTGCAAAATCAGGAGCGGACTTTATTCTGGCTATCGGCGGCGGTTCGTCTATCGATACTTCGAAAGCGATTGGTATCATCACTAATAATCCAGACTTCAGTGATGTGGTGTCACTGGAAGGTGTGGCTCCTACAAGGAAAAAGTCAGTGCCTATCATTGCACTGCCCACTACCGCCGGTACTGCCGCCGAGGTGACTATCAACTATGTCATCACGGATGAGGAAAACCATAAGAAGATGGTTTGTGTAGACCCGAACGATATCCCCGCCATCGCTATTGTGGATGCGGAACTGATGTACACTCTGCCTAAAGGGCTGACTGCTTCTACCGGTTTGGACGCACTGACCCACGCCATCGAAGGGTTGATAACCAAAGGCGCTTGGGAAATGAGTGATATGTTCGAGATCAAGGCGATCGAAATGATTGCCCGTTATCTGGAAACCGCTGTCTTCGAGCCTACCAATGCGGAAGCCCGTAACGGTATGGCTGTGGCACAGTACATTGCAGGTATGGCGTTCTCTAATGTAGGCTTGGGCGTGGTTCACGGTATGGCTCATCCGTTGGGAGCTATCTTCGATATTCCTCACGGTGTGGCTAATGCACTGTTGCTGCCTGTCATCATGGAGTTCAATGCTCCGGCTGCTTTGTCCAAATATGTAGATATCGCCAAGGCGATGAATGTGTACAAGGATGGCATGAGCCGGGAAGAGGCTGCGAAGGCTGCTGTTGAGGCGGTGAAGGCATTGTCTGTCAAGGTGGGTATCCCTCAGCATTTGTCTGAACTGGGTATTAAGGAAGAAGACTTGCCCCGTCTGGCCGCTTCGGCTATTGCCGATGTGTGTACGCCGGGCAATCCTCGTGAAGTGACGGAAGAAATTATTCTGGAACTTTACAAGAAGGCTTTCTAAGCGTAATTCTTTTGTAATAAAAGCATAGGTGGTGTGTGGATGTGCAGGGCATATCCACACACTTTTTTTATCTCCTTTCTGTTTTTTGAATTGTTATGTGAGTTTCATTTTTTTGTATTTGGATTGAAATGTGCAGTTCGTTTCTTTGCGGCAGAAAACAATAAACTTAAAGTTATGAAAAAGAAGTTCATTTTAACCGTTGCTTTTTTGAGTATCAGTTTGTTTGCCCAACAGATGTGGGCTATGCCGTTTTGTCCGGTGCGTGACAAAAAAGAGAATGTGAAAACGGATGCATCTTCGGCTAAGGTGGAAACATGGGAGTTTTACTCTACTGTTGAAACCCCTTCTTCCGAAGAGCTGGCTGCATTGGTTTCTAATCATAAATTAGGTAAGAAGGTAGCCTTCCTGTATGATTCATTTAAAGATACTTATGTGGTGAAGGAAGAGGTGGTACCCGGAGATCCGACGCGTCGTACGGTGATTCGTAAGCCGGAAATCTACAATGCGGTACGTACCATTGAAAAAGAACTGAACCGTCAGGTAAGGAAAGACCTGCTGCCGCAGGATAAGGCGGAGCAGGAGTTTACAGGGGTGCTGAAAGTGGCGTTGGCCGCTATCGACTCGGATACGGAGTCTTTTGAGACTGCTTTACAAGAGAATAAAAAGGACGTATCTCATTTGTTGGGTGTATTCCGCCGTGTCAGCCTTAAAAGTATCTATTGAATTCTTTCTTTTCAGGATAAACTAACAATTATATATAAATGAAAACTAAACAGTGCTTGGTCATTGTTATGACCTTGCTATGCCTTTGCGTGAAGGCGCAGAATCTCAGAGTGACCGGTGTGGTGCGGGATAAGTCGGATGTGATTATCGGTGCCAGCGTAATGGTTAAAAACTCAACAGTGGGTACGGTGACAGATATGGATGGGCGTTATTCAGTGGAAGTGCCCGCCAATGGTGTATTGATTTTTTCTTATATCGGATATACTCCGGTAGAGAAACAAGTAGATGGACAAACGGTGATTAACGTGACGATGAATGACGATGTGCAGGCCATTGACGAAGTAGTGGTAACTGCTATCGGTATCAAGCAGCAGAAAAAGAAGTTGGGATATACTACCCAACAAGTCAATACCGAGGCTTTAGACCAGCCGGGTACGGTGAATGTTGGTAATGCCCTGTCGGGTCAGGTAGCCGGTTTGACGGTAAATAATCCTACCGGTATTTTTCAGGCTCCTTCGTTTTCCTTACGTGGAAAGACTCCGTTGATGGTGATTGACGGTGTGCCTGTGGAGTCGGATCTTTTTGACGTATCTCCCGAAAATATAGAAAGTATTAATGTTTTGAAGGGAACTGCCGCCGCTGCTTTGTATGGTTCGCGGGGTAAAGACGGTGCTATTTTGATTACTACCAAACTGGCGAAAGAGGATGGATTGACTGTTACGGCCGGATTGTCCAGTATGGTTTCTGCCGGATTTACGGTCTTTCCTGAAACTCAGACAGAGTTTGGTTCGGGCTCTAATGGTCAGTATGCCTTTTGGGATGGAGCAGATGGTGGTATCTCGGATGGAGACATGACCTGGGGACCTCGTTTTGCCGGGCAGAAAATAGCACAGTGGAATAGTCCTATCCGTAATAAAGAAACAGGAGAAACGATTCCTTGGTGGGGGGATGTTTCCGGTACGATTTATGATGACCAGTCTAAGTACGAACGGGTGCCCATCGCATGGGAACCTCATGATAACCTGAGGGACTTTTTACGTACCGGAATTATTACAAAAGCGACTTTTTCAGTGGCAAGCAAAAGTAAAAAAGCTAACTATAATTTTAACGGTGATTTCTCCAATCAGCGCGGACAGGTTCCCAATACTTCGGTTTATACGGGGGGATTGAACTTTAACAGTATGTATAACCTTAGTAACTCGGTTACTTTATCAGCCAATCTTTCTTATAACAAGGTATATTCTCCCAATTATCCACGTTATGGATATGGACCGAAAAATCATATGTATACCATTTTGTTATGGATGGGAAATGATGTAAATGGAAAGGAGTTGGCCGAGCATTATTATCGTCCGGACTCTGAAGGTACACGTCAGGCCAACTACAACTATGCGTGGTATAATAATCCTTACTTTGCTGCCAATGAACTGACGCAAAAGCATGACCGTAATACAATGAATGGACAACTGAAACTGAACTGGGATGTAATACCGGGGCTGAGTTTGCAAGGACGGGCTGCGGGACGTTTGGAAAGCACATTTGAAGATATGTCTGTTCCTAAGTCTTATATGAACTATGGTGATTCGCGGAATGGCGACTACAAAACGTGGAATACTGATCAGCTGGACATCAATGCGGATTTTCTTGCTACTTACACACGTGCTTTCAGCAGGAATTTTACGTTGACTGTCAATGCCGGTACTTCACTGTATTACCGTCAGATTCGGAAGCAAAGCCAGTCTACAGACGGACTGATTGTGGCGAAAGTATATAATTTGGGTAATAGCCTGAATCCTGTAAGCGCTACCAACTCGATGAACGAAAAAGCTATCGAGAGTGTTTATGGTTCTGTGAATGTAGATTTGTTTGAGTCTTTGTTTCTTACATTTACCGGGCGTAATGACTGGTCTTCTACTTTGGCAAAAGGGAATAACTCCTATTTCTATCCTTCTGTGTCATTAAGTACATTGGTTAATGAATATGTGAAACTGCCTTCATGGATGGATTATCTGAAAGTAAATGGTGCATGGGCGCAAGTTTCCAGTGACCTTGATTCTTATTCTTTGTATGCTACTTATTCCAATGGCACACTGTATGGCAGTATTCCGTCCGTGACTTATCCGGGTACGTTACTCAATGCGAATATATTGCCGCAAAAAACAACCTCGTATGAGGTGGGGGTTTCTACTTCGTTTTTGCATAATCGCATTGGAATTGATCTGACCTACTATCATATGCTGGATGAGAACAGTATTATAGAACTGCCCATATCATCTGCCTCGGCATTTACCAAACGTTATGTGAATGGTAACGAATACACAACAAACGGTTTCGAGCTGATTGTTTCCGCCACTCCGGTAAAAAACAAAAACTTTACCTGGAATGTAGCTACCAATTGGAGTAGTAATATTCGTAAGCTGACCGGGATTTATGGAAACCAGGAGAAGTTCGGCGATTTGAAAAAAGGTGACCGGGCTGATGCTATGTATGCTACCGAGTGGGAAAAGACACCGGATGGCCGGTTGATATTGGATGCGAATACGGGTTTGCCCACTCAGAGCGCTTTTAAGACCAAAGTAGGAAACCAGTCTCCTGATGTTCGTTTCGGATTGCAGAATACTTTCAAGATAAAGGATTTTACTGTCAATATAGATATGGACGGAGCTATCGGAGGAACGTTGATATCTACTACCACGCAGAAAATGTGGTGGGGAGGAAAGCATCCCAAATCTACCATGTATCGTCAGGAAGAATATGATAATGGTGGCAAGCCTGTTTATGTGCCCGAAGGTGTCAATATAGTAAGCGGTGAGGTGACTTATGACGTGAATGGGAATATTGTTTCCGATACCCGTGTCTATAAAAAGAATGAAACAGCGGTAAACATACAGACTTGGGCCCAGAATTATCCTTATCGTGCCGTGGTGCGTACAGAAGAAAGCGAGTTGTTTGCTAATACGTTCAGCCGTTCTTTCCTAAAACTGAGACGTGTTGCAGTGACGTATGATTTGACTAAGTTCATTCAGTCACAGTTTATAAAAGGGCTGGATGTCACAGTGTTTGGAAACAATCTGGCCGTGCTGAAAAAGACTCCTTATTTGGATCCGGACTTTGGTGCCAGTGATGGAGATTTGCAGGATCCGTCGGCCCGTTATGTAGGAGTGAGTGCTAACATTAAATTTTAACGTTTATTCAAAATATGATGAAGAAGTATATCAAATACATGGCATCTCTTCTTGCCGTATCCTTTGCAATGAGTGCTTGCATTGATTTGGAAGAGATGAATGTGGATCCTAATAATGCCACTACTACCAATCCTTCCCTGTTGTTGACCGGAGTTGCTTATAGTGCTTTCAATCAAACCAGTTCGGATGCTTGCCATGCAGCCAAGATGCTGATTCTGACTTCGGGAGAAAGCAAGTATCAGGTTTATAAATGGACGCGTGGGGATTTTGATTATTATAGCAATTTGCGTGATGTGACCAAAATGTCAGAAGAGGCCGGAGAAGGAAGTGCTTATCAGGCTTTGGCTCATTTCTTCCGTGCCAATTATTTCTATCAGTTGACTCTGGACTTTGGAAGTATCCCCTATACGGATGCGCTTAAGGCAGAAACAGATGCGAATTACCAGCCGGCATACGATTCGCAGGAAGTTGTGCTGGCCGGCATTTTGAAGGAACTGGAAGAGGCCGATAAAATGCTTGAAGGCAGTGATGAGATTATTTCGGGAGATATTATCTACAATGGCAACTTGGTTAATTGGAGAAAATTGATTAATGCTTACCGCTTACGTATTTTGATGTCTTTGTCGGGAAAAGAGAAGGTAGGTGATATAGATGTTAAATCGGAGTTTTCAAAGATTGTAGCCGACGGACCTTTAATGGAAAGCTTGTCGGATAACGGGCAGTTGATCTATCTTGACCAGCAGGATAACCGTTATCCGTATTTTAATGACAGCGATTTCGGTTCGGGGCGTTTTATGGATTCCACTTATATTGCTGAATTGGCTACACGGCAGGATCCGCGTTTATTTGCTGTTGCCACGCAAACTCCGAATGCTGAAAAAGCCGGAAAAGCGATTAATGATTTCAGCTCTTATGACGGGGGTGATCCGGCTGTTCCTTATAGTTTGGTTAATGATAAGGCGGTGGCTGGAAACTGTTCCAAGCCTGCTCCCCGTTATTACCAGACTCCGACCAATGAGCCTATGGTCTTGTTAGGTTACGTTGAACAGCAGCTTATATTGGCTGAGGCTGTAGTAAGAGGATGGATTCAGGGAGATGACAAGATTTATTATGAATCGGCCGTCAAGGCGTCTTTTGAGTTTTATCAGAAATATGCTGTGTCGGTAGCTGATTATCTCACTCAGGATGCAGCGGCAGAATACCTTCGAAATGACAAGGTGGCTTATTCCTCTTCCCTTTCTACTGATGAGAAGATAGAGCGTATTATTATGCAAAAGTATTTGCCGACATTTTTGCAGGGAAGTGTATGGCTACCCTACTATGAGGCGCTTCGTACGGGGTATCCCGATTTCCGCCGTGCCGCAGGAGTTAGTCTGCCTTATCGCTGGATGTATCCGCAGGATGAATATAATAACAATGCCACTCATGTGGAGGCTGCTTTGAATGAGCAGTTTGGTGGAAGTGATAAAACCTCGGATAAGCCTTGGTGGTTGCAGTAATCAGTTTAAATAAATTTTTAGGATGATGAAAAAGATAAAAACATTATGTGGTGTGTTGGCTCTGCTTTGTGTAGGGATGATGCCGGTAAGCGCGCAAAATGTGCTGAAATTCAATGCAGACAAGAAGTTTAAGATTGTTCAGTTCACTGATGTTCATTGGGTACCGGGAGACTCTGCCTCGGAAGAAGCGGCGGAGCGAATGAATGAGGTCTTGGATGTTGAGAAACCGGATTTGGTGATTTATACAGGTGATTTGGTGTTTGGCAAGCCGGCGAGCGAGGCATTGTCTAAAGCTTTGGAACCTGTTGTTTCCCGCCGTTTGCCTTTTGCCGTGACTTGGGGAAACCATGATGATGAGCAAGATATGACCCGTATTGAGTTACTGGAATATATCAAAGATATGCCGGGTAATCTGACCTCTACCACGGCAGGGATTTCGGGAGTTACTAATTATGTACTTCCTTTGAAGTCGGAAGACGGAAAGAAGGATGCAGCTGTGCTTTATGTCTTCGATAGCAATGCGTATTCGTCTTTGAAACAGGTAAAAGGGTATGATTGGATAAGGCCGGATCAGATAAATTGGTATGTTGAGAGCAGTGTGGGATATACGGAACGTAATGGTGGCAAGCCACTGCCCTCGTTAGCTTTCTTTCATATTCCTTTTCCGGAATATAATGAAGCGGCGCAAGATGAAAATGCGTTATTGATAGGAACACGTAAGGAAAAGGCTTGTGCTCCGTTGATTAATACAGGTTTGTATGCTGCTATGCTGAATGCAGGAGACATAATGGCTACATTTGTGGGGCACGACCATGTGAATGATTATGTGGTTGATTGGAAAGGGATTTTGTTGTGCTATGGACGGTTTACCGGAGGGAATACCGTTTATCACGATATTCCGGGAGGAAATGGGGCACGGGTCATTGAACTGACACAAGGAGTGCGCTCTTTCAAGACATGGGAGCGTTTGGAGGGAGGAAAGATTATTAATGAAGTAAATTATCCGTCTGATTTCCAAAGAGAATAATAGTCAGTTGGGCAGGATAGGGGGATTCTCAGTACCTGTCCTTCCGGTGACAAGACTGTTTCGTCATTTGTTATACATAAATTATTGTCACAGCTTCATACATCCCTGTCGGCATTCTATGGATATAGTTAATAATGGCCGGCAGGGTGATAGAATATTATGACCGTTTCAGATATTCGTACCCTATCCGGCAATACAGGCATTTTTTCTTATCGCAATATTCTTTCTTTAATTGTATCAAAGCTTGGCTGTCGGCGGCATTGGAGGCTTTCATTCCGCATTGTTCCCACATGCGGGTGATATAATTGTTCTCCGCTTTCAATTCTTCCAGAAAACAGCCGGCACGTGCACAAAGTACACGATTCCCTTTATGCAGTCCGTAAGCATAGAGAAATGTCACTACCGTGTTGATAATGAGTAAATCCAGTGAGGTGTTACTTAGAGTCTTCGGACGGGAAGGGGAAGAACCGCCAAATGTATAATGAGTGAGCCAGTATTCTGACGTTCCTCCTTTCAGAATATCTCTGACACCTTGTAGTGTTTCCGTTTCCATGATGCGAGAGAGCAGTCCGTAGGCACGATGATAAAGACATGCCAACTGTGCAATCCGTATATGCGGAAAATTAGCAGGACGTAGCCGGAGAAAACGCCATAGGGAAGCATCCATCGGGATAAGTCCGAATTTATGCTGTAGATAGGTGTACTCTTTTTTTAGCCGGAGATAGTATCCGTCTCCATCAGAATCTTCCAGAATGCCGGCTTGTCCAAAGAAGATGGCTTCTATCTGGAAAAGGTCGTTCCGATGCTTGTCTACTGCCCGGAAGGGAAGCCGATGAGCCCAGGTTTCGAAAGCGTCTCCGTTCAGCCCGAAACCGAAATTACGTGCCAGTGTGATAAAAAAAGCATCTTCCCAATTGCCTTGACAACGTTTTAACCGTTCATTCAATAAGGTCGCTTTTTGCTCGAATCTTTCCATCTGTAAGGCAGTCATCCATGAGTGGGCGGTGAAAGGGGGGAGTGAAGGAATGATGCGGTAACAAGGGGGGTAGCTGTCTGTTTCCAACAGTTCCTTGTAGTTGGTGCGGACCGCTTCCGGGCAGATGAGTTGTATTTGGGGGATTCTTTCTCCATTGCTCCTGCTGATTTCCGTATCTATTTCGGAGGCTATATGCAGAATGACAGAGTTGTAACCGGCATCTGCATGATGTCCGTGTTTGAACCAGTCTGAAGATCTTTCATGTATCTCGATATTGCCTATCCAAAGCACACCGTCCAGCTTGAGCTTGGCATTAAAAAAATCGGGACCGGCGTCGGTATTCGCCAGTCCCGTATCTATAACTTCCACTTGTTGGCCGGTTGTTGTTTTCAGTTCTTTGAGAGGAAATATTTTATGTTTCCATACATAGTGTAATAGTTGTTCCATGTTAATGAGGTGTAAATGTTTGGCAAATGTAATGGTTTACAACGAAAAACGCTATCTTTGTGGCTGAAATAACATTCGTAATTATGAAAATAGCATTAATAGGATACGGAAAGATGGGCAAGGAGATTGAAAAGGTTGCAGTTGCCCGCGGACATGAGATTGTGAGTATTATAGATGTTGATAATCAAGATGATTTTAATTCGGAAGCATTTAAATCAGCAGATGTGGCTATTGAGTTTACTAACCCGATGGTGGCATATGATAACTATATGAAAACTTTTGCTGCCGGTGTCAAATTGGTATCGGGCAGTACCGGATGGATGGACAAACATGGTGATGAGGTGAAAGAATTATGCACGAAAGGTGGAAAAACCTTGTTCTGGTCGTCTAATTTCAGTCTGGGTGTCGCTATATTCTCTGCTGTAAATAAATACTTGGCTAAAATAATGAATAACTTTCCCGCTTACGAGGTTTCCATGACCGAAACTCATCATATTCATAAACTGGATGCGCCCAGCGGAACAGCCATCACGCTGGCCGAAGGAATTCTGGAAAATATGAACCGCAAGAGTAAATGGGTGAAAGGGACCATGGTGGCACCGGATGGAACCGTGTCGGGAACATCGGAATGTGCCGAGAATGAGTTTCCTGTAAATTCGATCCGTGAAGGGGAGGTGTTTGGTATTCATACTATCCGCTATGACTCTGAGGCGGACAGCATCTCAATTACCCATGATGCCAAGAATCGGAAGGGGTTTGCCTTGGGAGCTGTTTTGGCGGCGGAATATACATCCAGGCATGAAGGGTTATTAGGAATGAGTGATTTATTTCAGTTTTAAGATATGATAAGAGCAACACGTACACAGTGGATTAAGTTTGCCGTTGTTCTGGCGCTTTACCTGATATTTCTTGTCTGGTTGAGAAGCTGGCTGGGATTGGTGGTTGTACCGTTTATCTTCGATGCGTATATCACAAAGAAGATTCCATGGACTTGGTGGAGAGAGTCCAAGAACCGTCATGTAGTGACTGTCATGGGATGGGTGGATGCTATTGTATTCGCACTGGTGGCGGTATACTTTGTCAACCTCTATTTCTTCCAGAACTATGTGATTCCTTCTTCTTCGCTGGAAAAATCATTGCTGACGGGTGATTATCTGTTTGTGAGTAAAATGAGTTATGGGCCCCGTGTGCCTCAGACTCCGCTGCACATGCCGTTGGCACAACACACACTGCCGTTTTTTAATTGTAAATCATACCTTGAGCATCCACAATGGGATTATAAACGGGTGAAAGGTTTGGGGGATGTACAGTTGAATGATATCGTTGTCTTTAACTTTCCGGCCGGAGATACAGTTGCCACCGGTGTGCCCAATGATGATATTTACCGTCTGAGTTATGGCGCAGGCAAGGAGCTGGCAAAACCGGTGGATTTGGCTTCCATGACTCCGGAGCAGCAACGGGTGGTCTATGATTATTATTATCAGTTGGGACGGGAGTACCTGAAAGAGAATCCACAGAATTTCGGTGAGATAATCAGCCGTCCGGTAGACCGCCGTGAGAACTACGTGAAGCGGTGTGTGGGTTTGCCCGGACAAACGCTGGAGATAAAGGATCGTATTATTTATTTGGATGGTAAAGCTAATAAAGAGCCTGATAATGTGCAGTATCGTTATCTGGTGAAAACCAAGCGTCCTATTCCCGATGACCTGGCTCATGAACTGGGTATCAGCAAGGAGGATATGATGATGTATTATACGGATGCTTCTGTTTATAATATGCCTCTGACGGAAAAAGCGAAAGCGGGTTTGTTGGCGCGTAAGGATATTGTAGTCAGTATTGAGAATACACCGGCTGATGATGCGGGGGGCTTGTACCCGCTGAATATGTATAAGAACTGGACTACGGATAACTACGGACCTGTATGGATTCCCAAAAAGGGAGAGACGGTGAAACTCACGATAGAGAATCTTCCTGTTTATGAGCGTCCTATTCATGTTTACGAGGGTAATGAACTGGCGGTGAAAGATGGAAAGATTTATATTAACGGCAAGGAAACCGATGAGTATACTTTCAAGATGGATTATTATTGGATGATGGGAGATAACCGTCATAATTCGGCTGACTCCCGCTTTTGGGGATTTGTTCCTGAAGATCATGTGGTGGGAAAACCTATCTTTATCTGGTTGTCATTGGATAATGACCGTGGCTGGCTGGATGGAAAAATACGTTGGAACCGATTGTTTACCTTTGTAGATAACATTAAATAAATTGCGCATACCCTGTATTCCTGTATGGATAAAAGCAATGCTTACTGCTGTCATTCTGGTACTGTTGGTAAAGACATTTGCTTTCACCTCCTGCACCATTCCCTCTACCGGTATGGAGAATAGCCTTTATCAAGGGGAAAGGGTTTTGGTGAATAAGTGGAGTTATGGGTTTCGTGTGCCTTTTTCTATCTGGCGGTGGCTGGGAAAAACTGCCGGGAAAGGGGATATTGTGTTGTTCAACAATCCTAATCCACGGTCTCCTCAGACGTCGGTGGGCAATCGGGAAGTGTTTATAAGCCGTGTGGTAGGAGTACCCGGAGATACGTTGATGTTGAATGATGAACTGTGGGTGACCGACGAACAAGTGTTGAGCCCGGATAGTAAATCTTTGTATGTCTATTCTCATACGGAAGAAGAAACGATGCAGGCTGCCATGCAGCAAGTGAACATTCAGGGAAACAGGTTGGTGGGGTATGCCGAGGGGAAGTATATACGTACCTTCAGTCATTATGAATATTACCTGTTAAAACAAAAACTGGCGGGAAAAGTGGATTTGATTCCTCTTTATCATAAGGATATAAGCAAGAGCCATCCCTTTGTGATCCCGGAAAAAGGGAAACCTGTCAAGGTATATCCTTGGAATGTGACCTTGTTGTGCAATACTATTGTCCGCCATGAAGGGAGAGTGGCTTCTGTCAGGGGAGATACCCTGTATGTAGGGGAAAAACCTGTAGAAGCCTATACATTTAATAAAAATTATTACTGGATGGCATCCAATAATCCGGTGAATCTGTGTGATTCGCGTTTATTCGGCCTGGTGCCCGATGACCATTTGATCGGTAAAGCTTGGCGCATTTGGTTTTCATCCAGAAAAGGGCGCATTTTTCAACGAGTGCAATAATGGAGAATACGATATATTTAAGTTCGGCCTATCTGGCCCCGGTGGAATATTATACAAAACTGTTTGCCTGTGAGAAGGCCTATGTGGAACAGTATGACAATTATGTGAAACAGACTTATCGCAACCGTTGTGTCATTGCGGCAGCCGACGGTCCGCTGGCACTGACTATCCCTACGGAAAAAAGCGGTACACCTAAATGCCTGATGAAGGATGTCCGCATTTCGGATCATGGCAATTGGCGTCATATACATTGGAATGCTTTGGTGGCTGCATATAGAAACAGTCCTTTCTTTGAGTACTATGCTGATGATTTCCACGTCTTTTATGAAAAGAAATATGCCTTCTTGTGGGATTATAATCAGGAAATTTGTTCTTTAGTATGCGATTTGATCGATATTCATCCCCATATGGAAGGAACAACGGAATATTGCATGGAATTTGTTCCGGGTGAGGTTGATTTTCGTGAGACTATTCATCCGAAGCGTGACTGGCGTGAGGCGGATGCTGACTTTTGCCCTAAACCTTACTATCAAGTTTTTGATGCCAAATACGGTTTTCTGCCGAATTTGAGTATCGCCGATCTTTTGTTTAATATGGGGCCGGAGAGCCTGATTGTTTTGCGAGATAGTGTTAAAGGTATAAACCATAAAGAATAATATCATGAATAATTTGTTTAGTGTAAAAGACCAGGTGGTGGTAATCACCGGTGGAACAGGGGTTTTGGGAAAGGCTATTGCCGCCCATTTGGCAGAAGAAGGTGCCAAGGTTGTTATATTAGGTCGTAAGGCAGAAGTAGGAAATGCCATTGTAAACGAAATCAAGGCCAAAGGCGGGGAAGCCATGTTTCTTGTAACGAATGTGTTGGATGAGGCTATATTGGAGCAGAATCTGAAGGATATTCTCGCAGCATATGGTCGTGTAGATGCATTGCTGAATGCAGCAGGAGGTAATATGCCGGGTGCTACGATTGCTCCTACAGGAAATTTCTTTGATTTGAAAGTTGATGAGTTTCAGAAAGTGCTTAATCTGAATCTTACCGGAACCGTTCTGCCTACACAGGTATTTTTGAAGCCGATGGTGGAACAGAAGAAAGGGGCTATTGTGAACTTCTCTTCTATGGCGGCATTCCGTCCGATGACTCGTGTATGTGGTTATGCGGCTGCAAAGGCGGGAATCTCTAATTTCACTGCGTTCATGGCCAATGAAGTGGCTACGAAATTTGGTGAAGGCATCCGCGTGAATGCCATTGCTCCGGGATTCTTCCTGACCGAACAGAACCGTACTTTGTTGACAAACGAAGATGGTACATATACTCAGCGTGGTAATGATGTGATTCGCCAGACTCCGTTCAAACGTTTCGGTAAAGCAGAGGAATTGTGTGGAACCATCCAGTATCTCATCAGCGATGCCAGCAGCTTTGTAACCGGTACAGTAGCCGTAGTAGATGGTGGCTTCAATGCATTTGCCATGTAACAAGTCTTTAGTCTTTAATTCTCAATTTTTTTATTTGATATGATTTTATGTGAGCAAACATGGCGCTGGTACGGACCGAATGATCCCGTATCATTGTGGGACATCAAACAAGCCGGAGCAACCGGTATTGTCAATGCCTTACATCATATTCCCAACGGTGAAGTATGGACGGTAGAGGAAATAATGAAGCGCAAGAAATTGATTGAAGAAGCAGGATTAACTTGGAGTGTCGTAGAATCCGTGCCCGTACACGAACATATTAAGACACAGACAGGAGATTATCTGAGATATATCGAGAACTATAAACAGAGTTTGCGTAATCTGGCAGCATGTGGTATCTATATTGTGACTTATAATTTCATGCCTGTATTGGATTGGACCCGTACGGACCTGGCATATACGTTGCCCGATGGTTCCAAGGCATTGCGTTTTGAGCGGGCTGCTTTTGTAGCGTTCGATCTGTTCATCTTGAAACGTCCGGGAGCCGAAAAGGAATACTCGGCCGAAGAGATAGAAAAGGCAAAAGCGCGTCTGGCACAAATGGATGAGGAAGAAATTCATCGTCTGACACGAAATATGATTGCAGGATTGCCCGGTTCGGAGGAAAGTTTTACATTGGAGCAATTCCAAAATGAACTGGACCGTTACAAGGATATTGATGCGGACAAACTCCGCAATAACTTGATTTTCTTCTTGAAAGAAATTTGTCCGGTAGCCGATGAAGTGGGAGTAAAGCTCGTTATTCATCCGGACGATCCGCCTATGTCTATTCTGGGCTTGCCGCGCATTATGAGTACGGAGGCGGATTTCAAGCTGTTGGTGGAAGCTGTACCTAATCCGTCAAACGGACTTTGTCTGTGCTGTGGCTCATTTGGCGTATCTGCACAGAATGATTTGCCGGGTATCATGGAACGTTGGGGAGACCGTATCAATTTTGTTCATTTGCGCAGTACCCAACGTGATGCTGAAGGGAACTTTTATGAGGCGAATCATCTGGAGGGTGATGTGGACATGTATCATGTAGTTAAGAACCTGTTGAAAGTGCAGCAACGTCGTGGAATATCTATTCCTATGCGTCCGGATCATGGTCATCAGATGATAGATGATTTGAACAAGAAAACAAATCCGGGCTATTCTTGTTTGGGACGTATGCGTGGCCTTGCCGAGCTTCGTGGTTTGGAAAAAGGAATAGCGATGAGTATGGTGGCAGAGTAACTTCTTTTTAACATATAAAAATAAGACCTGAATGTCTTCCGGTATCCGGAGATCTTCAGGTCTTATTTTGTTTAAAGGCTGGATAATAGGGGCTTTCTAGACAAATACAGATATTAATTAGGGACATTCATTAAATATTACAAAATCAGCCAACTAATTCATACACAAAGTATTGCGAATTAGTTGGCTTTTTTGTATCTTTAGGTATTCCCCCGAAAATAAGATTTGACGGCCAAAACGGGGGAAATATCCAAACTAATAAGATATGGCAAAGATAGTGAATATTTCAGAAATTCACCCTACTTTGGGTTTTACAGAATTTGATATTCTGGAAAAATACCGCAAGAGTTTTAATGAGAGTGAGCTTGGCAAGCTTCATTCGGTCTTTCCGTTTGAATGTATGGCAAAAGCCGCCGGCCTGTCGGACCGGCGCCTGGGACGCAGGAACAGATTCAGTCCTTCCGCAAAGATCGCCCTTATGGTCCTGAAGGCATACACCGGATTCTCCGACAGGCAACTGGTGGAACATCTGAACGGGAACATACACTACCAGATTTTCTGTGGAATTATGATTCCCCCGTCCCTTCCCATAACCAACTTCAAGATAGTCAGTGCCATCCGTAATGAGATAGCATCCCGCCTTGACATTGATTCTTTCCAGGAGCTCCTGGCTTCACACTGGAAACCTTATCTTGATAACCTTCACGTCTGCATGACCGATGCCACATGCTATGAAAGCCACATGCGTTTTCCTACGGACATGAAACTCCTTTGGGAAAGCCTCGAATGGCTCTACAGGCATATATGCCGGCATTGCAGGGAGTTGGGCATAAGGCGTCCGCGCAACAAATACAGGAATGTGGCGGAATCCTATCTGTCCTACTGCAAGAAAAGAAAGAGGAGAGCTTCAAGGACAAGAATGCTTAAGCGCCGTATGATCAAGCTTCTTGAAAAGCTCCTCAGTCAAAGGGATGGGATCCATAGCGAGTACGGTGCTTTACTCCGATATACCCAGGATTATCATAAGCGTCTTTCCATCATCAGAAAGGTGCTTGTACAAGAAAAGGAAATGTTTGAAGGGCGGAAAGTCAGTGACCGCATCGTCAGCATTGACCGTCATTATGTACGTCCCATCGTCAGAGGCAAGGAAACCAAGTCCGTCGAGTTCGGTGCAAAGGTCAATAATATACAGATAGACGGCATATCGTTCATCGAACACCTCTCGTTCAAGGCATTCAATGAGGGTATACGCTTGAAGGACTGTATCCGTATGCAGCAGAAGCTTATGAATGTAAGGGTAAGATGTGTGGCTGCCGATTCCATATATGCCAATAATGCCAACAGAAAGTTCTGTACAAAATATGGGATATCCACATCCTTTGTGCGCAAGGGAAGGGCGGCCAAAGATGAGCCTTTGAGGAAGGTGCTTAGAAGCGAACTCTCAAAAGAAAGGGCAACACGGCTTGAAGGAAGCTTCGGCACTCAAAAGCAACATTACTCGCTCTCAAGGATAAAGGCCAGAAACAGGAAGACGGAAATACTGTGGATTTTCTTTGGAATACATACGGCAAATGCCATACTGATGATAGAAAAAATCAGAAACAAAACAGCTAAAGCAGCATGATATGATTTTACTCACAGAATCAGAAGAGGTCATCAGACTTCTTCCGGAACGTCATGTCCTGTCGGATAGAAGTATGTGAGAAAGCACGGAAAAATGACAATAAGAATGGCATATGAAATGGTCATGCCCTATCATCTTCATATGCCATCTTATTTTTTAGAGACATTTACTGAATATCCCTAATTAGACAAATAAAGAGGTGCTGGCGGAATGGGAACGCCTATATTTGCAACAGTTTTTAATCTAATTAATCCTTAAATTCTTTTATTATGAATAAAAAAATGAAACTGCTTTCAGTCCTTGGATTGGTGACAGCTATTCTGTTTTTGTTCTCGCCGATGGTGACAGCTCAATCCTTATCCATCAGTGGTAAGGTAATTGACAAAAACAGTCAGGAGCCTGTAATTGGGGCCAGTGTTTTAATTGAAGGAACCTCAAACGGTACGATAACCGATTTGGATGGTAATTTTATGCTTTCCAATGTTCCATCCAAAGGAAATCTAGTCGTGTCTTATATTGGTTATGCTACGCAAACTCTTCCAATCAATGGAAAAACTAGTTTCAGTATTGTCTTGGCTGAGGATACCGAAACGTTGGATGAAGTTGTTGTGGTAGGTTATGGTGTGCAGAAAAAAGTGAATCTTACCGGATCTGTCGCTTCTGTGAAAGGAGATGCGTTGGAACATCGTCCGGTAGTGGATGCAACACAGAGTTTGCAAGGTTTAGTTCCGGGTTTGTCAGTAAGCAATGGAGGATCGGGACGTCCTGGCGCTACCGGTTCGTTGAGTTTGCGTGGTCAAGGCAACTTGTCTGGAAATTCTGCTCCTTATGTATTGGTAGATGGTGTGGAAATGTCTCTTTCAGATGTAAACCCGAATGACATCGAGAATATTTCTGTATTAAAAGACGCGGCGGCTTGTGCTATTTATGGAGCACGTGCAGCTTACGGTGTGATTCTGGTGACAACTAAACAAGGTGAAGAAGGAAAGATGCGTGCCAGTTATCAAGGTACATTAGGATGGAGTGCTCCAACTGTGCTGCCGGATATGGTGAATTCACTTGACTTTGTGAAGTTTTGGAATGACGGTGTCAGCAATACAGGAGCTGCTAACCGTATGTATAGTGAGCAAAAAATAGCTGATTTGGAACAATATATGAGAGATCCGTCCAGTATTGACCCGTGGGGAGATTTGGCACCGGGTGAATCATTGAATGCCGCATTCGAAAACTCGGAACGCGGATTGGGAAATACGGATTATTTTGATCTGCACTATAAAAATTATAGCTTTAAGCATAACCATAATCTCAGTTTTAGCGGGGGTAGCAAGAAAGCACAATATTATGTTTCCGGAGGCTATTATAATGAGGACGGTATTTTGCGCTATGCTGATATGGACTATACACGCTATACGGTTAATGCCAATATCACTTCAGAATTGACTAAATGGTTGAAACTGAAATTCAACACTAAGTTTATGCATTCGGATAATAGGACTCCTTTTAATAATGAAGATCCGAAAACTGGACTTGACGGTGGTTTGAGTGAAGGATTTTATCATAGTTTGGCACGTTTCCGTCCTACGGTATCGGTTATTGACCCTAATGGACATTTTACGGAATTGTCTATGATTCCTTATTTGCAGAGTGGAACGTATACAGATACGCAACGTGACCGTTTTAATATCACTGCAGGTTTTGAATTGCAACCGCTGAAAGACTGGTTTATTTTCTTTGATTATACTTATAAGCAAATGAACTTGGAGTATGAAGCATTGAATGTGGCTCCCAGTATTTATGAGCAAGATGGGGTGACAATGACCAAAGTGGCGCGTTCTGAATTGGGAGTAGTGGAAGACGGTAAGTTTACACGTACTTATGGACGTACCCGTTATCAGACTATCAATCTTTATACAAACTACCAGTTCACTCTGAATGATCATCATAACTTTACATTAATGGGGGGGTATCAAGAAGAGGATAATGATTATAGCTATATGAAGAACTCTATTACAGGCTTGTATTCTACAAATAACCCTAATTTGGGTATGGGTACAGGTGATAAAGTGGTAGTGGATACTCGTAACGGATGGGCTACACGAGGCTTTTTTGGGCGTATCAATTATGACTACGACGGTCGCTATCTGTTGGAATTGAACGGCCGTTATGATGGGTCTTCTCGCTTTGCTAAAGGAAACCGCTGGGGATTCTTCCCTTCCGCATCTTTGGGATGGAATATTTATCGGGAGAAATTTATGGAACCGGCAGCCGATTTCCTTTCTAATTTGAAATTGCGTGTATCATATGGTTTGTTAGGTAATCAGGCAGATGCCGGTTTATATACTTTTGCTTCCAATATGTCACTGAATGGTGGTTTGGGAGGATATATATTTAGCGACGGTCGTCATATTTATACCAATCCCGCTCCTGTTATTGACCCGAATACTACTTGGGAGAAGGTGGAAAGCAAAAATATCGGATTGGATTTTGGTTTCTTTGGAAACGCTTTGACCGGAACCGTAGATATATTCCAGCGTGATACAAAAGATATGTTGGGACCGGGGCTGGAGTTTCCCGATATGTTTGGTGCGGTAGCTCCACAGGCTAATAACGCCCGTATGCGTAACCGTGGTTGGGAGTTGTCTTTGAATTATCGTGGAAAAATAGGTAACGATATTGATTATAGTGTCGGAGGGTCGGTTTCAGATGCTGTTTCCGAAGTGACGGAATATGCTAATGCTAAAAAGAATGATCCTTACGGAAGCTGGTATACAGGCCGTAAAGTAGGTGAAATATGGGGATATCGGGCCGAAGGTCTGATTCAGACACAAGAAGAAGCTGACGCTTACAATGCGGAGTATGATTTAAGCTATATCAGTGGAAAACTGTGGGAACCGGGAGATGTGAAGTATATAGATCTGGATGGCAATAAAGTCATTGACAGGGGAGACAATAGACTGGTGGATGGTGATATGGGAGACCAGACTATAATTGGTAATACAACCCCACGTTATCAGTACACTTTCAATGGATATATCAGTTGGAAAGGATTAAGTCTGAGTGTTATGTTCCAGGGTGTGGGCAAACGTGACTGGGTTGCCGGTGGCGCATATTTCTGGGGATTTGGACCTTATGCTCAAGTTACTGTTTTCAAGGAACATATGGATTATTGGAGACCGGACAATCCGGGAGCTTATTATCCGAAACCTTATATTAATTCTGCGGGTGGAGTAGCTCCTTATCAGGATAAAAATATACAGCGTACTGATTTGTATTTGCAGAATGCAGCTTATTGCCGGTTGAAGAATCTGACTTTAAGCTATGACCTGCCTAATGCATGGGTACACAAAGCTGGCTTGCAGAAAGTGCAGGTGTTCTTTTCCGGAGAGAATCTGTTGACATTTACCAAACTGAAAGGTATGTTTGATCCGGAAGCCATTTTTAGTTCCAACTCATATACAAGTGAGGGAGGAAAGAACTATCCGATGAACCGCGTATTGTCCTTAGGCTTTATTGTTAATTTATAATTTTGATATCTTATGAAAAAAAGAAATATATTATTGGGGCTGGCTTTGGCATTCTGTTTTACGGCTTGCTATGATTTGGATAAAATGCCCGAGGGAGTATTGTCTACGGCCGAACCGTTTCGCAGTACAGGCGAAATAAGAAACTATATAGACCGCTATTATGAATTTGGTGTCCGTACGCAAGGGTTCATGGCTGGTGGTGGAGGTGGTATTGCCGGTAATGATGTTAACAGTGATAATTTGGCATCTGCTGCTGTCAATTCGCGCCTGATGGGATTAACTTCGTTGAGCAATGCGGTGGCTTTAGATAATTATACACATATTCGTAACATTAATTTTTTGATAAATAATGCCGGTGACTGTCCGGAAAAAGGCAGTGTAGAGTATAATCATCTGATGGGTGAGGCCTATTATTTCCGTGCTTGGTTTTATTATTCCATGTTTTCAGACTATGGTCGGTTGGCATGGGTAGACACCCCGCTAGAACCAAATCTGGAAGTAATGATGTTGCCTCGCGAGAGCCGTACATTTATTGCCGATAAGATTTTGGCAGATTTGGATATGGCCATTTCACTGATGAAGGAGCAGAATAATTCGTCATCCATGCGTCTGCACAAGGATGTAGCCCGTGCGTTGAAGAGTGAAGTCGCTCTCTTTGAGGCTACATGGGAAAAATGGCATTATGCTAAGGAAAAAAACAAACCCGAAAAGTTTTATGATACGGAACTTGGAGAGGCAGAGTTAATGGCAAAGATAGACAACTATTTGGATCAGTCTATCGCTGCTGCTGAAGAAGTGCGTCAACGGGGAGTATGGAAAATATATAATACCGGAAATGTGGAGAATGATTATAGGAGCATTTTTGAAACTCCTGATCTGACTGCTAATCCTGAAATTCTTTGGTTTAAGATGTATGATGGAGATCAAGTGGGCAATAGTGTCACTCGTTATTTGAATACAGGTGGAGGTAATGTGGGGGTTACAGCATCTTTAGTAGATGATTATTTGACGATAGACGGCCGGCCTTTGGTTGGGAAAGAGCTTCTTGATGCCAAGCGTGTCTATCCTACGGAGTTGCTTCCTACTGTCCGAGACCCCCGTTTGTCGCAGACTGTGGCCTTGCCTGGACAGCGCATGCAACCTGCTGGGGCTGGTAATCCGTACGTTGTCGGTTTCCCCTCGTTGGCTGGCGATGGTTCAGCATTTGGAACGAACATGACCGGTTATGTGATGTTGAAACATGTACAGATAGATTATACTGGAGATTATATCTCGGAATATAAAGGCTCTACTCCTGCCATTCAGTTCCGTTACGCTGATGTTTTGTTGAATTATGCGGAAGCGCTGGCCGAGAAGAACGGGGCGGCTAATGCGGGCAAGATTATAGAGATATTGCATCCTTTGCGCGAGCGTGCCGGTATGCCGGATATTGATTTCGACCGTGAATATAATACTTCTGCGGAGTATCCGTTTAGAAATCTGGATAAATATATCCAAGCTGTACGCCGCGAACGCCGGGTGGAAAAAGCATTGGAAGGTCGTCGGGTATTTGATATCATGCGCTGGGCCGCTGCCGAGGAGTTGATTATAGGTAACCGCGCACATGGTGCTTTGTTTATAGGCAGTAACTTGCCGGAACAATACGGGCCAGAGTTGAAATATGACCAGGCATCTGGAAATAATATGTTTTTGACAGGCAGCCCTGATGATGCTGAACGTTACATATTACCGGTGCCTCCTTCTACAATGCCGAATGGATGGCAGTTTAAACCGAACCGGGATTATTTGTTGCCTATCCAGGAGCGTATGATTAATGTAATGGATGGCATGTGGGAACAGAATCCCGGTTGGTAAGGAAGTGATGAATGAATCCAAAGTTATATAAAAATGAATAGAATAACCAGTAGTGTATTGTATTCTTTGACGGGAGCAGCGATGTTGTCATCGCTGCCTTCCTGCAAGGTAAAGAAAGAGAGCGACGGGAATGAGAAAAAAAGCATGAATATTGTGTATATCATGTGTGATGACCATTCTTTTCAGACTATCAGTGCATATGACCAACGTTATATGCAGACACCCAATATTGACCGGATAGCCAATGAAGGGGTCCGTTTCACAAATAGTTTTGTGGCAAACTCCCTGAGTGGTCCCAGCCGTGCCTGTATGCTGACCGGTAAACATAGTCATGCCAATGGATTTACGGATAATACCACCACATTTGACGGTAACCAGCAGACTTTCCCGAAACTGCTTCAGGCTAATGGCTATCAGACTGCTATGATCGGTAAATGGCATCTGGTATCTGAACCTACCGGATTTAATTATTGGGACATCCTGATAGGACAAGGGGATTATTATAATCCGAAATTTATTAAAAATGGCGAACGGGTACAAAGGGAAGGCTATGCTACCAATATTGTGACAGATTTGGCAATAAATTGGATGGACAGCATCCGGGACAAGAGTAAACCATTCTGTCTTTTTATTCATCATAAGGCGCCTCATCGTACCTGGATGCCTGATCTTTGTGACCTTGACTTGTATGATGATGTAACTTATCCGATGCCAGAGAACTTCTATGATAAATATGAAGGCAGAATTCCTGCATCCAAGCAGGAAATGAGCATTATAAAGGATATGGATTTGGTGTATGACCTGAAGATGGCGGACAAGGAGAATGAGATCCATACCACAACGGGACTGGAAGAAGCGGGCAGAAATATGTATAATGCTCTGAATCCGGAACAGAAGGCTGTTTGGGACAAGCATTATGATCCTATCATTGCCAAATTCAAACAGGATAAGTTAACGGGTAAGGCTTTGGCTGAGTGGAAATATCAGCAATATATGCATGATTATATGCGGGTTATCCATTCCATAGACCGTAATGTGGGGCGTGTTTTGAAGTATTTGGAAGAGAACGGATTGATGGAAAATACGATGATTGTCTATACTTCCGACCAGGGATTCTATATGGGAGAACATGGTTGGTTTGACAAGCGTTTCATGTACGAAGAGTCTTTCCGTACCCCCTTGCTGGTCCGTTTGCCGGGAGGAAAGAAAGGTGATGTTGATGAAATGGTGCAAAATATTGATTATGGTCCTACTATATTGGACCTTGCAGGGGTGGAGGTACCGGCAGATATGCATGGAGTTTCTTTCTTGCCTTTGCTGAAGGGGGAGAAAGTGCCTGACTGGCGTAAATCATTGTATTATCATTTTTATGAATACCCGGCTGAACATGCTGTCCGCCGCCATTATGGTGTACGTACAGAACGTTATAAATTGATGCATTTTTATAATGACATAGACTGTTGGGAACTATATGATTTACAGGAAGATCCTATGGAGATGCATAATATCTACGGACAACCTGGAACGGAAGAGTTGGTTAAAGAATTGAAGACGGAATTATTACGTCTCCAAGTTCAGTATGATGACCCTATTCGTAACATTTACAAGGATTGACAACCTAATCTGACCTAAATTTAACATAGCATGAAGTATTCCCGGTCTTTCTGTTTTCAAGAAGGTCGGGAATCTTTTTTTCTATAATCGGACGGACTCATTCCCATTGCATTTTTGAATACAGTGCTGAAATTGCGTGAATGCTTGAATCCTGACTGTTCTGCTACTTCGCTTATGGACAGTGTGGTGGCATCTAGTAATTTACGGGCATATTCCAAACGGCATTTTATGATGTATTCACTGATGCCTATATCCATCATTCCTTTAGTCTTGTTGTAGAGTGACGCACGGCTCATTCCCATTTGCTTTGCTATGAAATTGACATCCATATCCACATTGCTGATATTTTCATTGACAATGCGGCTGAATTGAAGCATCAGCTGCTCATTGATGTGATTCAGATTTTCTTGTTTGGGTATAGGGATATCTATGGTGGCATAGTGCTTTTTCACGATGTTGTGATTATGCATGATATTCTGTATCTGGATAGAAAGTAAATCCATGTCAAACGGTTTGGTTATATAGGCTTCTGCTCCTGTTTTGTATCCTTCTTCTATACTGGCGTCATCGACACAGGAAGTAAGCAGTATCACAGGCATATAGTTTAAGTCTGGTTTTTGTTTGATATAGCGGCATAGTTCAAATCCGTTCATGCGGGGCATTTTGACATCACTTAATACAATTTGGGGGCGTTGTGACGTAAGGATAGGAAGAGCTTCCATGCCATCATGAGCTTCATACACTTCTTCAAACAGAACTTGTAGGTTGCAAATCAGGTAATTACATAAGTCGCGATCATCTTCCACTATTAGAATAGAATGAAATTTCTCTATGCTGTCTTGTTGAGGTTGTTTGTAATCGATGTCGGCTGATAGATGCAATGCATCATTCAAATAGGTTTGAGGTGTAGATTGAATGTCGGCGGCTTCCTGTCTATACGGTAATGTGAAAAAGAAAGTCGCTCCTTTGGTTTCATTATTTTGGGCTCCGATGATGCCTCCGTGCATTTCTACCAGTTGTTTGGCGTATGACAAGCCGATTCCGTTACCTTGAAAGCTATGTTTACCCTGATAGAAGCGAGTGAATAAATTGGCTATATCTTCTTCTTGAAGACCTATTCCCTCATCTTTTATAGTTACCCGTACACGGCTTCCATTACCTTCGAGGTAAGTGGAAACAGTGACAGTAGAATTTTCTTCGCTGAATTTATAGGCATTTGTCAATAGGTTGTTAACGACGATTTCACATTGACTGCGGTCAAAATACATAGTTTCTATGGTAGTGTCAGGAGTAAATGCCAATGAGATATTACGTAACGAAAGTTCATCCTTGAAATCATTTAGGATACTTTGCAACCATTCGTTGAAGGGCGTGGAAGACATGCGCAGGATATTTTTCTCTACTTCCATCTTGCGCATATTCAGAATCATGTCAATGATGTTTTTCATTTGTCGTGCTTGCTTGAACGCACCATATAGTTTGCCACGGAGTTCATAGGGGATTTGTTTGCTGTTTGTAAGTTGTTTCAACGGTGTATAAATTAAGGTTAAAGGGGTACGCAGTTCATGGTTGATATTGATCAAAGCTTTCACTTTTTCCTTGTAGATGGTACGTTCCTGTTCCTTGTATTTCCGTTTCAGTTGACGGTCGTGAGCTTTTATGATATAGATAATGAAAAGAATGATGATGACCGCACATAATAGGATGAACCAGGATTGTTGCCACCACGGAGGAAGGACAGTGAATTTCAGCAAAGTGAATTCAGGACTCCAGCTACCATCGTTCTGTGTACATTGAACCGTTATTTTATAGTCGCCCGGAGAAATGGTATGTAAAACAAGATGGG
This sequence comes from Phocaeicola vulgatus ATCC 8482, assembly GCF_000012825.1. Lineage (GTDB taxonomy): Bacteria > Bacteroidota > Bacteroidia > Bacteroidales > Bacteroidaceae > Phocaeicola > Phocaeicola vulgatus. The sequence goes on from NC_009614.1 coordinate 1,703,911, forward strand.
GACGGGATGTTTCTGTGTATTCTGTGTTCAGCCCTTTTATACGGAACCGGTAGATGCGCTTGTGAAATACATTTCCCCCTTCCAGTTGTGTATGTATTTTTAGGGAGGAGAAATTATAAGGAATTTCCATAGTTGATCGGGGGATGAAGTGAACTGTTGTGCCGTTCAATGCTATTTCTTGTAACTTAAGTGTGATGAGAGGTGGAGCCGAAGCTGGTTTTAAAGCTTTGTTGATTCGTACCAATCCCTCGGAGCCACCCATGTATATGTTGCCGTCACTTGCCACCAATGCAGGTTTGGCTAAAAAGTCGTTAGGTAATATGCCGTCCATCTCATTGTAGATGACAAAATGATTTTTATGTGGATTATAAGCGTATATGATTCCCAATGACCCCATCCATACGATGCCTTCATGGTCAATGACTAAAGAAGTGATTACGTCATTTCCATCGGGTAGCTTTAATGGCTCTTTACGGTTTGAGGGCAGGTGAATTCTGGTGACTCCATTAGGTTCGGCTATCCATAGAGTCCCTAAAGAATCAATGCTTGCAGCTAATATCTGGTTATTTTTCTCATAAGCTATGGTTTCGTATTCGTTTTTCTCTTTGTTGTATTGGAATACATTGTTTCGGTCATGAAAAAATGGATAAGTACGGTATTTTCCAATATAGATCCAGGAATATTGTAATTGTTTGTTCTTGAAGTGGATGGGAATAAGTTGTTGGCTTCCGGGAATATATCGGTAAAAAGCATTACCGTATAGTTCTATTTCGTTCCGATCATTAACTCGTATATTGGTGGGTGCACTGGAGCTTGCCAGCTTTGCTTCTGCATCTTTGTCCGGAAGAGAGAAGCGCTGGTAGTTTCCTGTCTTTTTATTGAAGCGGAAGATTCCTTTTGAAAAACTGGATGCTAGCAGTTCGGTTTCGGATAAAGGGCAAATGGATACTATTTTTTCTCCCAATGTTTGCGGATAGTGGGTAAAACGTTCCGTTTGCGGGTCAAAGCAGTTGATACCGCCTCCGTCCGTACCAATCCAGATCCGTCCGTCTTTATCTTCCCATAGGCATAAGGGGCATTTGTCGGACAAGCCTGAGGCTGGGTTTTGTGCAGCTTTGGTATAGGTAGTGATAAAACCTTTTTCTGCTCCTAGTACGCCTTCCCGCACCATACCTATCCACATGTGGTTGTTGCTGTGGCATAGGCATGTGACTGAATTGGCAGGGAATTGCCGGTTTTCTTTGTTTGATAAGATTTGAATATCATGAGTGTCCGGATAGATTATATTCACTCCGCCGCCATCTGTTGCCAGCCAAATGGCTTTATCCCATTCTGTTATATCAAGAACGATATCGTTGCTCAAGTTTGAATTACGGGTATTATAGGAGGTCAGCAGTTGTCCATCCTGATTATAACATTTTACTCCTTGCCCGTAGAAGGAAACCCAGTAACGTCCGGAGGAATCCTTATATAGATCGTATGCATTGGATGATTCACCGAATGGAGAATCAGTTATTTCTCCTGTATGTTTATTTAATAGCTTTATTTCCCATGCATTGTTTATTATCAGGTAATGAGTGGAGTTGAAAGGCTCCATCTTGATAATATGGATTCCTGTTGTTTTTAAAGGGATTGCTTTGGAATGTTTTAATTCTTTTTCATATACAAGCAATGTGTCGGTTACAGGTATCAGCAGCTTGCTTCCTTCAGTTGTTATAATGGAAGCTTTTACCGGCTGATTATGTCGCAGAAAAATTTGCAGGGAATCTTTCTCATATTCATAATAACTGATTCCTTGTGAGGTGACCGCCCATATCCGCTCTTCATTATCTCCGAAAATATCGTTGATGTAATGGCTGTTTTTACGTAATAAATACGGTAGATTATATTTCTTGATTTTTTCTCCATTGAAACGATATATTCCCTGAGTGGTTCCGACCCATAATGAACCGTTTTTGTCATCGTATAGGGATATAATAGAGGTTGGAAGCCCTTCTTTAATAGAAAGTTGTTTAAAATGATAATAAGGACGGTTGATGGAATAAGCTTTTATGATAAAACAACATAGAACCAGGATTACATAGACGGTTTTTCTCATTCAGATAAGGTCTTAAAAACAAATATTTGTACAAATATAAGAAATAGGTTTTGAAATTCAAAGCGAAAAGAGGATATTGATAACCGAATGGCTGTGATATTATATATAATTTGTCATTCTGAACAGATGTAAAAGATAACATAGTGTTCAGAATGACAAAATAGATTGAAAAATGAGGGGGGATTTGTCTGACTGTTTTTTGTTCTTATAAGGGGATTTTTTTCAGTTTTTCATTCTCAACCATTACTTTATATGTCTTTCCTTTAGTTGTCTTAAAGGTAAAAGTCAGGTTACCATATCTCAGATTGCAGGGCTCACCGGCTTTGGACAGAATGACGGCTTCTTTTAATTTCCCATCCTGCCAGATAATGTCAATTTCAAAGTTACCTTTGGCACAAAGCCCTTTGACAGAACCTTCTTTCCATGCGTCTGGCAAGGCTGGGAGTAATTGGATGAATCCCATGTGACTTTGCAACAACATTTCTGTGATACCGGCAGTTCCGCCAAAGTTACCGTCAATCTGGAAAGGCGGATGGGTATCCCATAAGTTGTCCAAAGTTCCATTTTTTAGTAAGTTGCCAAATAGTTTGTAGGCGTGGTTGCCGTCTTGCAGACGTGCCCATTGATTCAGTTTCCATCCCATGCTCCAGCCGGTAGCTCCGTCACCGCGGTGTTCTAAAACAACTTTGGCGGCATTGGTTAATTCGGGAGTAGTAATTGGTGAAAGGGTGTGGCCCGGATGCAGTCCGAATAAATGGTTGACGTGACGATGCTCGTCTTTGGGATCGTCTATGTCTGTTGACCATTCCATTAACTGACCATAACGTCCTATTTGATAGGGTACAAGATGTTTCAGTACATATTGCCATTGTTTACGGTCTTTGGAATCGACACCCAGTGCTTTGCTGGCATCAATGGCGTTGAGCAATATTTCGCGGACTACAGCGTGTACAAAAGTAGCTCCTTGGTCTACAGGTCCATGCTCGGGAGAAGTTGAAGGAGCAGCAGTGTAGGTCCCGTCCGGTTTATGCCATAAATAGTCTACAGCAAAGTTGGCACTGCTCTTGATAAGATCATAGCCTACTTCTTTCAGGAATTTTTTGTCTCGGGTGTAATCATAGTATTCCCAAATGTGAGTTGCCAGCCAGGGACCTGCCATCGGGTTAAAGTTCCAGGACATATTTTCATCGGTCAAAGGGGAGGTAAATCCGAAAATGTTTCCGGATATGGAGGCTGTCCATCCGCGTGCGCCGAAATAGGCTTGGGCTGTTTTTTCTCCCGGTTTTACCAAGGTACGGATGAAGTCTATCAAAGGCCATACACATTCGTTCAGATTGGTGGAGCAAGCAGGCCAGTAGTTCATCTGGATATTGATATTATTATGGTAATCTACATGCCATGGGCCATCTACCCCGTTGGCCCACATTCCTTGCAGGTTGGCCGGGAGATTGCCGGGGCGTGAACTGGCAATTAATAAGTATCGTCCGAACTGATAATAGATTTCTTCCAGCCGGTAGTCCGGATTTCCTTTGCGATAGCGTGCCAGACGTTGATGGGTGGGAAGATCTGTAACGGCAGGATATTGCAAGGTCATAGGAGCATGAGGGTTCAGTTGTAGTTTGACTCTGCCAAACAGTTGGGTATAGTCCGTTTTGTGTCGCTCGCATAATTCGTTGTAATTTTTGGCAGCGGCAGCGTCTAGCATGGCCAGGGTTGTTTGGTCCGGATCAGGACCGACATACGTCTTGGGGTCTTTGAAGTCTGGATTGAAGTTGAGTTTATAATCGGTATCTGCGGTCAGCAGAAAAATGACTTCATCCGCATTGCGGACAATGAATTTGCCATCAGTCGTGTTCAGGCTTCCTCCTTTGTTTATGGCTTGTATGCGGAGAGCAAATTTCATTTGGTTGTTTTTGAGGCGACCGGTATAGAGCAAACGATTGGGACCGTCTGTTTTGATATCACCTATGGCTTCAGGGTTGCTGCCATAGCTGAATATCAGGTTTTGCATGCCGGGACGGTCGGCTGTGAACTTCAGTACCATTACGCTGTCGGGGTAGGAAACGAAGTATTTACGCTCGTAGTTCACTTCATCTTTGCGAAAACTGACTATTGCCATGGCCGAGTCAAGAGACAGGATGCGTTTATAATCGGTCATACCGATTTCACTTAAACCGGTTTCGATGTAAGCTTCTCCCAATGTAGTAAAGGAGCCGAAGCGAAAAGGTGTTTCACGGCTTGGCTCATAATCGGCCAGTCCGTTGAAGTTTTTGCAGGTAAGTTCTTCTGCTTTTTTCTGGTTACCGTCTGTGAATGCTTGGCGGATTTCGGATAACAGGTGTGCCGACTCTTTATTTACGTTCCAATAATAAGCTGCTCCCTTTTCTGTGTTCGGCCCTCCGCGCCATAGTGTCTTTTCGTTTAAAGTGATTCGTTCTGCCGCTATAGATCCCATAACATTACCTCCCAAACTGCCGTTTCCTATGGGGAGTGAGTTGTTTTCCCATGCTTTGTCTGTTGCAGGAGAATACCAGGAAGCGCGTCCGTCCAAATTATTAGGGGTATCAAACCAGATGCTCAGTCCTTTGGTGTAATCTGTACTCTGTGCTTGTAAGGAAGCTGCGAATAAGCTTCCTAAAATGCATAGTTGAAGTTTCTTCATAAATTAATGATATTAGTTAAAGGTATTTTTACAAAAATACAATTAGATTTTTATTTGTGAGAAATGTAATGTTTGAAATTTAGGGTGATTTCCTGTTTTTATAGGTATATCAAGGTTGAAAGATAATTTTCATCGAACATTTCATTGGCGATATCCCACAGATGTTCTGCTGTCAGCATTTCTATCCGTTTGAATACTTCTTCCGGACCTTCAAATTTACCATAGTGCAAGAACGTTTTTCCCATATCCAATGCATTGTTCTCAAAATTGTCTCCGGCAACTCCTATTTGTCCGATGATCTGTTTTTTTGCTGCACTCAGTTGTGAGGAACTTAGTTTGCTGTCACGCAGTTTTTTCAATTCTTTATGAACTAGTCCGATGCAACGGTCTGCATCTTCCGGATCTGTTCCGAAATAGATGCAGAACACTCCTGTGTCTGTGTATGAGGTCAGATTGGCTTCTACGTTATAGACCAGCCCCCGGCGTTCGCGCAAGGAAACGTTCAGCCGGCTGTTCATACCGGGTCCTCCCAGCAGATTGTTCAGCAGGTAAAGTCCGGTTCGTTTTTCATTATATGCATTATATCCCCGGCTACCTATCATTACATGGGCTTGATGTGTTTCTTTATTCAGTGTCAATGTCTTAGGAATATAGAGAAAAGGTTCTGTCCGTTGGCGTTCGGTAATGGAAAAAGGGATGTCGGCTGTCACTTTCTCTATGGTGCGTATCACTTTCTTAAAGTCTATATTGCCTTGAATGAAAAAGATCATATTGGTAGCTTTGTAAAAACGGGAAGTAAAATTCAAGGCGTGTTCACTTTTGAAACTACGCAATAAGTCCGGTTTGCCCAAAATATTCCTTCCCAAAGGATGATTGGGAAAAATCAATTCCTCGAAATCATCAAAAATCAGTTCTGACGGACTGTCTTCATAACTTTGTATTTCATCAATAATCACTTCCACTTCTTTGTCAATCTCATGTTGTGGGAAGGTGCTGTGAAATACAATATCTGCCAGCAGTTCTGCTGCCCGTGAGAAGTGTTCTACCAGAAAAGCACTGTATATCACTGTTTCTTCCTTATTCGTATATGCATTTAAATCTCCGCCTACATTTTCCATGCGGTTCAGGATGTGCCATGCATGTCTTTTTTGTGTTCCTTTAAAGATAAGGTGTTCCACGAAATGGGCCATTCCCTGTTCCTGTTCGTTTTCATCACGGGTTCCGGCATCGACGGCAAAGCCGCAATAGGCTACATTAGACTGATTGGGAGCGTGAATAATGCGCAGTCCGTTAGGCAAGGTGAAAGTATTGTATGACATTGTTTTTTTGCTTCAAATAAGTTTCGGTTGGCAAAAATACAACAAAAGTTATTGCCGTTCTTCAAAAAATGCAGATATTTGTATTTACTAACAGAAAACAAGATGATGGATAAAATTGCTATTTTCTGTTCCGCATCCGAGAATATAGAGCCTGTGTTTTTTGAAAAAGCACGTGAGTTGGGCGTTTGGATGGGACAAAACAAGAAGACGTTAGTGTATGGAGGTGCTAATATCGGATTGATGGAATGTATTGCCAAGGCAGCCAAAGACAACGGTTCGATGATAATGGGAGTTATTCCGACCAAGCTGGAAGAACGTGGACGAGCCAGCGATTTGGTGGATGTGACTTTCCGTACGGATAATTTGAGTGACCGTAAAGATGTGATGTTGAATGAATCGGATGTAGTGATAGCTTTGCCGGGAGGAGTGGGTACACTGGATGAGGTTTTTCATGTAATGGCGGCCGCTACGCTGGACTATCATCGTAAAAAAGTAATTTTTTATAATATAAATGGCTTTTGGAATGGCATTATCGACTTTTTGGCCGGATTGGAGAGGCAGCATTTTGCCCATCATCCGTTGAACAGTTATTTTGCTGTTGCCAATGACTTGAGAGAACTAACCGAACTACTTAAATAATATTCATGTAACCTATTATGATGACATCTATACACGAATTGTTGCAGAAAGAGGCTCAGGCTGTTTTGAATATTCCTATAACTGATGCTTATGAGAAAGCAGTGGAATTGATAGTTGAGCAAATACACCGTAAAAAAGGAAAGCTGGTGACTACCGGTATGGGTAAGGCCGGACAGATAGCTATGAATATAGCTACGACTTTTTGCTCTACAGGTATTCCGGCAGTGTTTTTACATCCCAGCGAAGCCCAACATGGGGATTTGGGGATTTTGCAGGAGAATGATTTGCTGCTTCTGATTTCTAATTCAGGAAAAACCCGTGAAATTGTGGAACTGACACAACTTGCACATAATTTGAACCCAAATTTGAAATATATTGTTATTACCGGAAATGCGGATAGTCCATTGGCCCGGGAGTCTGATATTTGTTTATGCACCGGGCATCCTGATGAAGTGTGTGCTTTGGGTATGACCCCCACAACTTCAACTACAGTTATGACCGTGATAGGTGATATTTTGGTAGTGGAAACCATGAAAAAGACCGGTTTTACCATCGAAGAGTATAGCAAACGCCATCATGGAGGGTACTTAGGTGAGCGTTCACGCGAGTTAAGTAAGTAAAATAAAATAGAACCGGAACGCAAAGGACACAAATAATACAAATAAAATTTTATTAAAGGATTTGTGTCCTTTGTGTTCCGGTTCTATGTATATAAATTGTAAATATAAAAATGAGAAAAGTAATAGGTATAGGTGAAACCATTCTGGATATTCTTTTTAAAGATAGCCAACCTACGGCAGCTGTTCCCGGTGGCTCGGTTTTCAATGGAATTATTTCATTGGGGCGTTTGGGAGTCAATGTAACTTTTATCAGTGAAACGGGAAATGACAAAGTGGGCGATATCATTCTGAAGTTTATGCGAGAGAATGGAGTAAGCACAGATCATGTGAACGTGTTTCCTGAAGGAAAGTCACCTGTGTCTTTAGCTTTTCTGAATGAACAGAATGATGCTGAATATCTTTTTTATAAAGATTATCCACGGTTGAGGCTGGATGTGACAATGCCTGAAATACATCGGGATGACATTGTGATGATCGGCTCTTATTATGCTGTAACGCCTCAATTGCGTGATAAGGTGAAAGAACTGTTGGATAAAGCTCGTGAAAAAGGGGCTATCATTTATTATGACGTGAATTTCCGCAGTACTCACAAGAACGAGGCGATAAAGCTGCTTCCTGTTATTCTTGAGAATTTTGAATATGCTGATATCATTCGCGGCTCCGTTGAGGATTTTGAGAATATGTTTGGTTTGACAGATGCGGATAAGGTTTATAAAAGTAAGATTGAATTTTATTGTCCGCATTTTATTTGCACGCATGGTGGAAGAGGAATTCGCCTGTATACAAAGAATATAAAAAAGCATTATGAAGTGGATCCTTTGCAGACTGTCAGTACGGTGGGAGCCGGAGATAATTTTAACGCCGGAGTAGTTTTCGGATTGCTAAAATATCGTATCCGCCGGGATGATTTGGATGAACTGTCGGAAGATGACTGGGACCATGTGATTCGTTGTGGAAAGGATTTCAGTGCCGATGTTTGTATGAGTTTGAATAATTCGATTTCAAAAGAGTTTGCTGCCGGTTACAGATAAATCGGATAGCTCTCATTGTTTTAAACTCTTTTATTATGTATGAGAACCTTTAAATTAATAGCAGGTCTTTCCTTTTTGCTGCTGATGGTTGCCTGTCAGGACAAAAAGCGGTCTTCGCAGATTGAGGTAGCGGAGAATGAATCGAAATATGTGGTTTTGGCATATGTCACCTCATGGGGAGAAAGTACGCCTGATCCGGCATGTTTGACTCATATTAATTATGCGTTCGGGCATGTTACAGATAATTTCAAAGGAATACGTATAGATAATGAACCACGTTTGCAAATGGTAGTGGGGCTGCGTGAAAAAAAACCGTCTTTGAAAGTTTTGCTGTCCGTAGGCGGGTGGGGAAGCAGTCGGTTTAGTGAGATGGCACAGACAGATAGTACACGTATGGCGTTTGCCGCAGATTGTAAACGGGTGATAGACCAGTTTGATTTGGACGGAATTGATATAGATTGGGAATATCCCGGTATAGGAACTGCCGGTGTATCTTTTTCGCCGGAAGATACTGATAACTTTTCTTTGTTGATGAAGGATATACGCCATGCTATCGGTAAAGACAAACTGCTGACCATTGCTACACAGGCAGGTGCCAAATATTACAACTTAAAGGCTGTCGAACCTTATGTGGATTATGTCAATATCATGACATACGATATGGAGGAATCTCCTAATCACCATTCGGCCTTGTACCGTTCGGAAATGACTGAGGAATGGTCTTGCGAGGATGCGGTTGCCGCCCATGTTGCCGCAGGTTTTCCTGTCGGACGCTTGGTATTGGGTATTCCGTTCTATGGGCATGGGACTAATGAAGCTCCAGAATTATTGGATTATCGTCATATTATCGTTTTGGATTCTTTACAGAGTTGTTGGGATAGTGCGGCACAAGTTCCTTATATGATAAATTCGCAAGGACATGTGGTCGTTAATTATGAGAATGCCCAGTCCATCGCATTCAAGTGCCAGTTCCTGCATCAGAAAGGGATGCTGGGGGCTATGTACTGGGACTATGATAGCGATGATGAAAAGGGTACATTACGCCATGCTGTCTATCAAGGTGTAATGAATCCTTGATTCTTTCAGTTTATTTTTTCTTATCTGCATATTTTCTGTAAAGAGGATAAGCCGCTTGCAGTATTTTGTTTTTTAATAAAGGCGGATAGTCGGGATAAACCGATAAAAAAGCTTCTACTTCTTTGTAGGCCGCTTCGCTATCGTGATTCCTTAATAAAGCCCCGACCCAATTGCGAGGGAAAAAGATATCTCCGGTGCGTTGAACTTCTGTCAGTTTTTCCAATGCCGGACGGATATATTTCACCGCATAATCTTGTCTTGTAGGATGATTCAGATAGCTTAAGGTTGTAGCTGCCCAAGGCTCAATCCTTCTGTTTTCCGCTTGCAATAAAGATCGGAATAAACTGTCCAATTTTAAAGTATCGGCAGTCATCGCACGTGATATGAAATCGAATTGGCGTAGACGGTCCGGATTGTGGATGCGTTGGCGTTGTGTCTGAAGTATTTCTTTTCCTTGCTCAGGTATGCGCAAGGCCAGTTCGTAGGCCAATGCAGTGTAATCTCTTTCATTTAATTGTTGGACTCTTTCGGTTTCCCATAAGGAATAGAGGCACTGAATCATAGTCGGACTTGCTGCTTCTGTAATCAGAAGGCGTAATAACTGGATGCGACAAGAAGGAATCGGATGAGAATGGTTGAGTTTATAAAGCTCATTTTCTATTTTATCACGTTCTGCCGAAGATATCTCTTGCAGAGGAGAGGACAGGTAATTGGTTAATGTTGAAGCTATCAACGGGTTCTTTTCACAATGTATTCCGTTGAGTAATGCATTCATCCATGCAGTATTCGGAATTCCTTTTGCTTGATAATTTTCATGCATCATCATTAAAACTGCCTGTCGGGTTGTTTCATTGTCTATTTCTTGCCAATGTTCCAGCAGCCAATGGAGACTGTTGTTGTCAGGAACAAACAAACCATATCCTCTCCCGTCCGTATTGGGCAGAATACGGGTGGGGGTAAAGGGTAACGTAATACGGCATAAGCTGTCTGTCAGACTGGCTTCTATCGTTGTGTCCCTTGTTCCGCAAAGGGTGATATTGAATTTTTGAGGCCAGTTTAATCCTCTTTGATATGGATCTTGCTGATGTATGGTCAACTGTTTGTCTGATATTTCGAATTTGATTATCGGCATTCCTTTTTGGTTTACCCATACATCGCTGAAAGCGGCTAGATCTTGCTCTGTTTTACTGTCTAGAATTTGTATCAAGTCATCCCAAGTAGCGTTGGCGTAAGCGTAAGTTTTTAAATATTCTTGAATCCCTTCCCGAAATGCTTCTTTTCCCATTGATTCCACCAGTTTTACCATCATGACAGGAGCTTTGTTATAAATGATCTGTCCATAAATTAATCCTGCATTTTGAAGGTTATCTAGCGGTTGCCGGATAGCAGTGGTTCCGGGTGTACGGTCTTCTGACAAGGATGCGGCTGTATAAGTCTTCATCCAATTCAGCTGGTGATTGACTTGCGGGAATAATGGTTCGGTAATCAGAGCTGCAAAATAATTGGCGAATACCTCTTTAGTCCAGACATCATCAAACCAGTTCATCGTTACTAAATCTCCGAACCACATGTGGGCGGTTTCGTGGGCGATTAATTGGGTTCGGCGAAGTTCTTCATCCGGAGTGGGATTTTCGCTTAGGAACATTTGCGTGTCATTATATAAGGTGGCGCCTGTGTGCTCCATACCTCCATATTGGAATCCCGGCAAGATAATAAAATCGTATTTGGCAAAAGGATAGGGAACATTGGTATATTCTTCCAGCCAGTTCAGCGAAGCGGTCACTTGTTTGAAGATGGTATCTAATTGAGCTACTTTTTTAGAATCTGTTTCGCGGTAATATGCTGAGATTTTCCGGTTACCTTCTATATATTCTTGATGTTCTAATTTACCGGTGACAAAGGAAAAAAGATAAGTGCTTAATGGTTCAGTTGGGGCAAAAGTTACTGTTTTGCAGTTGCCTTTTGTTTCTTCTTTAGTAATATAGGTATTGGAAACAGCTTTCCATTCTGTTGGTATATCCAGTCGTAAGGAAAATGTGGCTTTCAGATTCGGCTGTTCGAAACAAGGGAATAAGGTACGGGCACGGTCTGGCACTAATAGCGTATACAGAAATTCATCATTTCTGTTTAGCGACTGGTTTCCGGCAATAAATTTGATCGTGATATTATTTTTTCCTTCTACTATGTTTTTTTCAGGTAGGATGATGTGCTCGTTATGGAATTCATAACGGGCAGTTTGTCCATTGACGGATACCGATTTTATTTTTTCAGGCTTTTCTCTGAAGTCGAGAATAATTTCTTGCGGTGCATCCAGATTAAATTCAATGGTAATCTCTCCATTTACCGGTACTGATTTCTGTTCAGGAATGGAGAAATATAGCTTATACTTCAACTCCTTAATCTCCTGTTTGCGCAGTGTTGCCAGTTCTTGCGATACGCCCTCGTCGTAGAAACGAGGATTGCTTGTGGTCTGTTGGCAACTGCATAATAATAAGCTGCACATGAAAATAAGATATCCGATATATGTTTTCATCATCTAAAATTTATCTTGGTTATCTGCGGCAATTTTTCGGATGCCGCGCTGTGAAGCTATGAATGCACCTCCCAATACTCGTTTCCCCTCGTAAAAAACGGCTGATTGTCCGGGAGCGATGGCGGATGCTTCGGAAAGGAAACGGACCAATAGTTGTTTTTCATCTAATACGAGCACTTGACACGGAATAGGCTTGCTGCGATAGCGGATACGTACTGACAAGTCCTTGCATTGCAGTAAATCCTGCATTTCTGTGATATGATAGTCCTCTACCAACATATATTCTGCTTTAAGTTCCTCGGCATCTCCTAACATGACTGTATTCTTTTCTGCATTGATGCGTAGTACGTATGCTGGATGCCCCAAAGCGATTTCCAATCCTTTCCGTTGGCCTATTGTATAATAAGGAAAGCCTTTGTGCTGACCTATCTTGACTCCTTTACTATTTACAAACCATCCCGGTCCTACTTGGGTGTCAATATCCGGGCATTGCGAACGCAGAAAGTTTCGGTAATCCCCTTCTATAAAGCAGATTTCCATACTTTCACCTCCACGGGCTTTCGCTTCGAATCCTTTTTGTCGGAGATATTCCCGTACCTCCTGCTTGGTATAAGTTCCCAGTGGAAAGAGAAAACGTTGAAGTATCTCCTGAGGAAGTTTCCATAGAAAATAGGATTGGTCTTTTGTCTGGTCATCTCCCGCTACTATATACAGTTTTCCCTTCCGTTCTTCCAGTCTGCAATAATGCCCGGTAGAGATATGGGCGCAATTCGTTTGGTCTGCCCATTCACAGAGAATTCGCTCTTTGAATAGCGGATTGCAAAGGACACAAGGATTGGGAGTTCTTCCTTGCATATACTCATCTATGAAGTGTTTTACAATAATCTGTTTGAACTCTTTCCTCACATCAGCTACATGGTGTTCTATTCCCAACCGTTCTGCCAAGGCCCTTGCTTCCAGTACATCATCAGGTTCATCTTGACCGGGGGTGGAAAAGCGGGAAGGGACATCCCACGTTCTCATGGTAACTCCTACCACTTCATATCCTTGTTCTTGCAGCATGATGCACGTGGCGGAGCTGTCTATTCCGCCACTCATTCCTACCAGGACTCTTTTATCTCTGTTATTCATTATATAAATAGTTCAGGTTCACGGCGTGCCGCACATTTTTGGTGTAGCATGGGGGTGTAAGGAGTATCAAAAACTCGTGCACCATTAGGGCATTCTTTTACGCAAGCGCAGCACTTGATGCATTTGGTAATCTCTGTTTCTATTTTTCCTTCATCGCTTAAAGCAATGGCATGAGTAGGACATACTTCGATGCATTCGCCACAGGCGAAGCATTCTTCAGTGCAGACTGGAGCGGCAGGAGTAGAGGGGCCAACAAAGCGATAAGGTATGTTTCCTTTTAGGTAAAAATCGGATAATGTTTCATCCTTCTCCAGTTTTGTCAGACAGTCTTTTCCAAATTGTTCCGCAATCTGTAAATCGGTAACATCCGGACGGCCTTCTGCAATGGGCATATTAGGACGGCTGTAGCTGTGTTCACCAATAAAGGCACCGGCAGCCAGTGGGGTGAATCCCAATTGAATAGTTTCATCTCTCAATTCGACCAGTGCATCTTCGTAATCGCGGTTACCATATACAGCGACTAAGATAGCCGGAGCATTGTTGCCTTTTAATCTTCGTAGCCGTTGCAATGCTATTGGGGCTACCCTGCCTGCATACACAGGAACTGCAATGATCGTGATAGAATCTTTGATTTCTATCGGGCTACTATTCTCATCCGTAGTGAGATCTATTTCTATTCTTCTGCCCATACCTATACTTTCTCCGATGGCACGGGCTATTTTCGCAGACGTATGTGTAGGCGAAAAAAATACGATGTGATTGCTTGTATATGTTTTCATAAACGCAAATATAGTGACTTTTGTCCAAAGGTAGCCAAATATATAGATAAGATGTGTAAAGGTGATAAAAATTGTCTTTATATGAATGTAAAAAATGATTATTAAATATCTTTTTTTCTATTTTAGTTAATAGAAGTGATACGGTAAGCTATATTAGTTAAAATGTATTTAGGGGTGAACAAAAAAAATCCCATGTTTAGGGAGTTTGAATAATTCTTAATTAGAAAATGAATGACATATTTATATTGGATTATTTTGTTCTTTTCTGGTTTGTTTTGTTGAATAAAGGGATAATTTACAAGTTCTGGATTCCGCTTTATAGAGACTAAGCTATATTTTGACTGTTATAAGTTTAACTTCTTCGGCGTACTTATGCTATTATATTAAGGTGTATAGTGAAAGTAATGTCTTGTTTTAATAGGTCTATGGGGCTTTCTATGGTTGTTTGTAAGGTAAAGAATATAGAGATATTCCTATTTCTTAAAATATTCCTGTATTTTATAAAGATTTTTAGTGGAAAGTCTTGCAGAATAGAGTAAAATGGGTACTTTTGTCCGATGAAATTATGGCTATTATAGAAACTGACTAAAATATGGATGCTCTATTTCAAACGCAAAGCAATGAGCTTTCTACTACAACGCAGAAAGAAAAGCTGTTTAAAGATGCAGAACGGCAGTGGAATACACTGTCTACCGAGAAAGGAGCGCCCGGAAGAAAAGTTGATTTTGAGATCTATAAAAGCATTTTGTATAACCTAGAAATCAGAAAAGTATATTTGGATTCAAAACTCTCTTTAGAAAAGTTTAGTTCAATAGTCGGCACGAATACGACCTACCTGAGTAATGCGGTGAACAACTACTTCGGATGCAATTTCAAGCAGCTCCTTAACAAGTATCGTGTTGAGTATGCAAAGTCCTTATTACTAGAGGGTACGTATTCAGCCAGTTCTCTTTTTAGGAAGTGTGGTTTTGCATCCCAAAGTGTTTTTTATGCCGCATTTCATAAAATTGTAGGCGCATCTCCCTTGCAGTTCCTATATAAAGCACCATCCGGACACAGAAAAAGATTTAAAGTCCTTTTATAACAATAACATTTTGAGTTTTTAAATTTATAAATTTAAAGTTTTTCTATTATGAACAAAAAATTTTTAAGTGCAATCCTGTTTGGAGCCCTTATGGTCACTTCAACAGGAACATTTGTATCTTGTAAGGATTACGATGACGACATCGACCGCTTGGATCAAGAAATATCCAATGTGAAAGATGCAATCAAGGCCCTTGAAGACAAAGTAGGCTCAGGCAAATATGTCGAAAGCTGTACTCCGTTCACTGATGGTAATGGTGGTTATGAAATCAAATTCAGTGATGGAGAGACCATTAAATTATACAATGGTGCAAAAGGAGAACAAGGTGAACCGGGCAAACCAGGTACTCCGGGTACTCCAGGTACTTCTGCTGATGATTATGTAGTATCAGTAGAAGAAGGTGAATCAGCTTATGAATTAGTTATTACTTATGCTGATGGCACTAAAAAGACTATCAGTATGCCTAAAGCTACTTCTGTAGTTAGCGGAGTTAAGTTTATCCCTACTTTCCTTTCTGAAGGTGAAGCTGCCAGAATCCATTTCCCTACCATCGTTACTGATAGTGTGGCAGGTAAAACAGAGATTACAGGTGCAGATTGGGGTACAAATAACTTTAGCACATTTAAAATCGTTTACTCAGGTAAGGCAGACGTGAAGTATCAGGTAAATCCTAACAGCGTATCATTCAAAGATATGGAAGTGGTAGGATTTGTTCGTGATACTGCTGAAATATGGAACTACAATACGAATAACAAGAATTGGGAATTGTTCAACGCTGGACAAAAACTGTACACTGATGGAAAAATTACCGTTGAATCTTATAAAGAAGGACATGGTATGTTAAACTTCCGTGTAAAGGACTGGGCTTTTGCTGAACAATCTAATCTGGACGAAAGAACAGTATATTCATTGAGAATTAAGAACAATGACCAAATCGTTCATTCTGATTTTGTTCCCGCCAAGCATGAAGTAATTTTGCAGAAAAACGTACATTTGGTTAAAGTAGCTGATGCATTTGACCAAACTAACGCTCCTGCTCAGATTAAAAATGCAATTGCTCCTAACAAGGTAAATTATAGAGAATTCATCAAAGATGAATATTATCTTAACACCTTGAATCCGACCGGTACTGAAGAGGCTAAATTGAAGGCTTATCAAGCAGATAAAGCTAAGTTCGAAGCCAATGCTGAAAACCAGTTATATAAAGGAGATGCTGAATCTAAAGATGATGCAGAACGTATTGTTGTAGAATTGAACTATACAGGTGATGGACATTCAAAAAATTTGAAGGACATCGTAACTTCATTCTTTGACAAACGTATGGGTAGAGCCCAAGACGCTCAGTATCCTTTGATGGAGAATGGTTTTGATGACTATTCATTGGTGTTTGAACCGGTTGACTTCTATTATGATGGCGTTAACCAGACAAAACGTTATTTGGATGTTACCAAAGATGGTGTTGCTACAGTAAAACAAACTCCGGACCCGATTTGGGGCGCAGAAACTGATGCCAGCCACACAGCTGCTATAGACAGAACTCCTATTGTTCGTGTGAAACTGGTAGCACCGGGTGAAGACAATGGTAATGTAGTTAAAACAGCAATCATCAAGATTCACATTGTACGCAAGACAGTTGTTCCTGAAATTAATATTACAGAAACAAAAGACGTCACTCTGAAACATATCAATCAAGTTCTTGACATGGATATGGATAAGATATTCAACCATAAAGATGTACAGTTGAGTAAAGACGAATTCCGTAAGACTTATGATTTCGTTCCTGAATTTGCAACAGCAGATGAGGCTAAACAACACGCTGTATATGCATGGGATGGAAAAGATAATGCAGACTATTCATTAGATCCGAACTTTAAACCTGAAGAATACAATCAGTTGTTCGTTACAGTGAAGAATACAGCATTCTCTCGTCATGACGATCACGACGTTTACACTGTTAAGGGTACATACAAGCCAAATGCTGATCATAAGGGATTATCTGACATCCATGTTACTTATACTATCAATGTGAAGTATCCGGATGTAGTTGCTCCTGAAAAGACTAAGTTGAACTGGGTAGATGATTCTTACTTCATTGCTCACGGTAGATACGATAACTTTGATGCTCCTACAACTTATGAAATGGTTGCAGTATTGAATGACGAGTTCGATTTGATCAACTATAATCCTTATAAGGGTCAGACTCATGATAAGGATTGGGCTAGAGCTACCTTGTCATTCGAATTGGTTGACCAGCATAATAACGCATCTAAGATAGTTGACGGTCACAATTCCGGCATCCGTTTGTATCAAGGTAAAGACAACAAGTGGTATATCGCTTTGGAGGCTACAGACGAAGGACGTGCTTGGATCAATGCTGCTGACGCTAAGGATTTGAAGAAGATCAAAATGCGTGCCGTAGTAAGCTTCAATGAAGATGTTGACGGATTGTATGGTACTTGCAACAAGGAAGCCAATGCTCATAACAAGTATGCTAAAGAAGATTACAATAACTTCTCTTGCGATACTATCAATATGGTAAACAATACTCCTTGGGCTAAAGATCATACTACTACTTATACTGGTGCTCCTGCTCCTGAAAATGGACGTTCTACAGTGGTTATCGATGAATTTGAAGTTGCATTTGTAACTCCGATGGTATTCCACGCTTACGAAGCAGGTCCTTTGTATGACAAGTATCAGGAAGCTGAAAATACAGTATCATTGAAGGATGCATTCTTCTTGTCAGATTATCTGTGGTCTGAAGGTGCTCAGGCACAATTCAATAACAACCATGTTATCTATGATCACAAAGATATGGCTAAGAATAATACTTTGGTTCAGACAGGTGATCAAGCTGGTTGGTCAAAGAAACTGGTAGTTGACCATAATGTATTCGATGTTAATACAACTGTTAACTTCAAGGTTTCTAAGGCATACTTTGCTGACGGAAGTGAACTGGATGCTGAAAACATGAAGAAGATCAAACTTGATAATGCTAAGCAGACTATCACATGGATCAACAATGGTGAAGATATTGCTCAACCATTTACTATTGATGTAGAAGTTTGTGTAAATCACAAGTGGGGCGGTATCTGCGACCATACTTGGAAGAATGATCGTGGACATTCTGTTGGAACTATCCAAATCCAAGTTAAGAAGCACAATGACAAGTAATTAATACGCTCATTGTTTATAAAAAAAGAGGGGGGCAAAATGTTCCCCTCTTTTAGTTTTTATAATCGTTTATCCAATTATATTGTGTATGAAGTATATATATGCTGTCTGTTTTCTGTTATTAGTATGTGGCTGTCATAAAGAAAATGACACCCCTGTTGTTTTACCTGCACGGACACTATTGGTTTATCTGGGAGGAGATAATAATCTTGATGCCGAAACCTATGACAAACTTGTTCAAATTAAAAATGGATGGGAAGACGGGACAGATGGAAATATAATAGTGTATCAGGATACACCATTTAAGGACTCTCCACGATTGATGGAAATTGATGGAAAAAGTGAGAAAGGCTATATTACCATACATACCTATGACCAAGAAAACTCAGCCTCCCCCCAAGTGCTTAAACGAGTTATAAACGACGTAACTCGGCTTTATCCTGCTAAAAGCTACGGTCTAATCGTGTTTTCCCATGGCAGTGGCTGGCTTCCTCCACATACATTGGTTAATGGCTCGCGGTCTATCATCATCGATAATGACAATGAAATGGAAATAACAGATTTTGCCATGGCCCTCCCGGACCATTTATTTGAATTCATAATCTTTGAAGCATGTAATATGGCAGGTATTGAGGTGGCTTATGAATTAAGAAATAAAGCAGCATATATCATGGCTTCCTCTGCCCCAGTAGTATCTCCGGGATTTACTCCTATCTATGCCGGCAGTATTTCCTGTCTGCTTGAAGAAAATGCTGATTTGCAAAAATTTGCAGAAAATTATTTTCATTATTGGAATTTGATGGAAGGCGATAAACGTTCTGCTACCATTAGCATAATAAAAACTGCCGGATTATCAAATTTAGCGAATTTGATACGACAGATCAATACAGAAGCATCCGGCTCTTTTCTCCCAGTCGGTAACCTTCAAAATTATGATGGAGTTTTAAAAGCCCCATTCTATTTTTTTGATTTCGCTCAATATTATCAATCATTATCAGATGAAAATACATACAATGCACTTCAAGAGTGTATCAGCCAATGTGTGGTTTACAAAAGAAATACTCCTTTTTATGCTACGGAAGAAGGAACATTCCCTATCACCGCCTTTTCAGGTATGACCACTTTTATCATGCAGAGAGAACTTAATGACTTGAATGAAGAATATACAAAACTACAATGGTATAAAGATATTAATACACATTAGAGAATATGTATAACACTGACAAACAATGATATAGCAAATTCAGTAGAAGAAGTATATCTTATTGCAGAATAGATAGATTCTAAATACTTTTCAAAGTATCCTTTAAAGGACAGAATGCCAATATATATGGACAGAAACAGGTGATTATCCATTAATAAGAAACGGAAAAACTTGTCATAAGCAGAAAAAACAAATCCTTTATTTGCTTTGTTTGTCATTTACTAATATCTTTGTTTTATCATTCATTCTAGAACCGCAACAAAATATGAAATACCCTATTGGAATACAGAGTTTTGACCAAATCCGTGAAGATGGCTATGTATATGTGGATAAGACCGGTTTGATTTACAACTTGGTAACACAAGGCAAGACTTATTTCTTGAGCCGTCCACGCCGTTTTGGCAAAAGCCTGCTGGTAAGTACCCTTGCCTGTTATTTCCAGGGACGCAAAGATTTGTTTGCCGGACTGGAAATCGACGGATTGGAAAAGGACTGGTATGAGTATCCTATCTTCCGTATAGACTTTAATGGAGGACTGTATACACAACCCGGAATTCTGGAGGCTACCATTGAAGGCTATTTAGGAAACTGGGAAGATATTTATGGCAAGAATCCCAATTATACAACCATAGGAACCCGTTTCATTGAAATACTTCGCCGGGCTTATGAACAGACAGGGCGGCGTGCGGTGGTTCTGATTGATGAATATGACAAACCTATTTTGGATGTATTAGATACGGAAGCTTGTTTTTATGATGATTATGGAAAGCAAGTTCTGTTGGAGAACCATAACCGGGAAATATTGAAATCCTTTTATTCTACCTTTAAAGGAGCCGATCAATACTTGAGATTCGTATTGTTGACCGGAGTAACAAAGTTTTCCCAAGTAAGTGTTTTCAGTGGATTTAACCAGCCTAAGGATATCAGTATGGATGAACGGTACGAAGCCTTGTGCGGTATCACCCAGAATGAGCTGGAAGCATTTTTCGAAGAACCCACCATACAGTTGGCTGCTAAATATCAGTACACAGTGAAAGAAATGAAGGAACTTCTCAGACGGCAATATGACGGATATCATTTTGGAGAGAGGATGACTGACATTTACAATCCGTTCAGCATTCTTAATGCTTTTGACAGTATGGCAATTCGTGATTACTGGTTCTCTACAGGTACTCCCACCTATTTGGTTCGTCTGCTGCAACACAGCCGCGAGCAGATAAACGAACTTGCCGGACGTTATTATGTTCCCTCTTTGTTTGTGGATTATAAGGCTGATGTGGAACAGCCTCTACCCATGATTTATCAGAGCGGATATCTCACTATTAAAGAATATAATAGACGTATGGGAACTTATCTGCTCGATTTTCCCAATAATGAGGTGCGTAAAGGGTTCTTGTCCGTATTGGCAGCACATTATTTGAAACCCGGAGGTGGAGAGGTCAACAGCTGGATTATCGATGCTGTTACTTGCCTTGAGCAAGGGAACACCTCCGCTTTTTGTGATTCTCTGACCGCCTTTCTTGCAAGCATCCCGTATGACTCTCACGCTTCCTTGAAGGAATTGGATATGACTGAGAAACATTTCCAATACACTTTTTATCTGATTCTCCGTTTGATAGGAGTTTATTGCCGTGCAATCCATTGTGAGAATCGCCAGAGCTTCGGACGAGTGGACTGCATATTGGAAATGGACGAATATGTTTACATTTTCGAATTCAAGATGGACGGAACAGCAGAGGAGGCTTTACAGCAAATAGCAGAGAAAGGCTATGCCCGATCTTATTTGACCGATGACCGTAAAATAGTCTGTATCGGGGTGAATTTTTCTTCCCTTACACGTACTGTGGAAGAATGGAAGGAAATAATTTACAGGTAAGATTTAGTCATAGTCAGCCTAAAGCGTTAAACAAAAGATTGCCTTCCACTATTTTTTATGGGAATATACCGGTAAGAATGTTCATGCTGTTGCCGGCATAACACATTTAATTTTCATCTTTTTATCATTTTGTTTTTCTTTTTGCTAAGAATGAATTATTTTCGCAGCCGAACACAAGTTTAATTTCTTACCGACAATAAGCAGACATGCTTTAATCCTCGACCAATTCAACTTGTCCTCATTTTAATTTTAACGGATAAGCTGATGTTTTGTCCCTCACTATTATAAAATAAAAGAATGAAAAGATCACTGTATGTATCGCTATTGACGATCATGTACTTCTCTGCCTGCCAAGGTAGTGAGGAACTAGAGCAATCACAAGAAAAAGAGTACACGGTATCCATTATGGCAAGAATCGGGAAAACAGTTTCCGGAGCACGCTACTTGCAAGATCATGAAAATGCCATCGCTAGTTTTAGTAAAACCGATGATATAGGTGTTTTTATGGACAATGACAGCGCCGTCCGCTGGATATTCGATGGAACTTCCTGGACTACAGAAAAGAGTGTCTTTTGGAAAGATAAAAACCAGGAACATACTTTTTACGCATATTATCCCCACTCCGGTTCCAAAGCCGAAAGTAAGGAAAATATAAAAATGCCTTCTCTCGACAGCCAGAACGGGACTTGGGAAAATATTGACCAATATGACTTTCTAGTAGCATCCAGGAAGCTTTCCTACGATACCGACCTTGGCAATGTGGCCTTTTCGGGCGATTATTCATTTAAGCACGTTTTGTCACTATTAAAGATAAACATAAAGGGTGAAGGAGATATGGCACAGGCCGTTATTGACAAAATCAGACTTGAAGGAAATGGGTTGACGACCCAAGGATACTACTCCTTTGAAACGAACAGCATCACCATCAGCGAAACTCCCAAGGAAACCTTCCAGATTACTCCGTCACACACCATGAACAATCAGGATGCTTCTTTTTATTTTATCCTGAACGGGGACGAGAATGACGGAAACATTGATCCGAAAGCCGTGAAAAACCATTCTGTTAATCTCACCATTGAATATACCCGTAACAACAAATATTACATAACACGACGAGACGACCTGTCTCCGGGCTTATTGTCCGGATGTATTCATAAATACAATATTGTAGTAAAAGACGGAAATGTAATTATAACGGGAGGAAGTATTTCGGGTTGGACTCCGGGAAATGAAGAAGAGGATATAGTTATAAATGGAGAAGAAATAAACCCACAAACAAATAATATGTTATGAATTATAGATTAACCGAATTAAAGGTGCTTCTGTTTCTATTGCTGCTGTCTGCTGTTTCTTGCCAACGCCCGATGTATGATGAAGAAGACGATGAAGACGGAGTCTCGCAAACAAATCTTCCTTTAAAGATATCTGCCAGGTCTAGCGGAGAATCCCAGATTAATTATCCGGCCTATATCTATGCGTTTGCAGAGGACGGCAGCTGTTCTGCCAGTCTGAAAATGACAGATAACGCCCAGATTGAAATGAAGTTACCTCCTGCCCGATATACTATTGTTGCAATAGCCGGTTTGGGAGAGGAATATATCGTTCCGAAAGATCCTAGCCTTGATGATGTAATTGTTATGAAAGAAAATAACAGAAGCTCACGCGCGCTAATGATGGGCACTTCAACTGTGACAATTGCCAATAAGAAAAATATATCTGTTTCTGTAACCCTCTATTATGCTGTATCTTTAGTTAATATCAGTTTGGAAGATATACCGGCAAACGTTAAAAAGGTGAGTTTGCAGATTTCGCCTTTATATTCTTCCCTGTCGTTTACAAGGGAGTATTCCGGCAAAGACAAGAGTACGGAAATTATTTGTGAGTCTGAGCCGGGTGGAATTTGGAGTGCAAAGCCTTTTTATATTTTTCCGGGGAGCGGCTCTCAGACCGTTTTTTCCATAACCTTGGAAGATAATAGTCAGACAAAGACGTTTGGATACACTTTCAAAGGAAAGCCGGAAGCGAACGTGCCATTGAATATCGGGGGCAGCTATTCGGGTGATGTCACGGTAGGAGGCAGTTTGATATCAGGTGAATGGAAGGCTCCGGTAGATATCAAATTCAATTTTGGCGGTGCTGATGAAGGTAATGGCGGTAGTGAGCCGCCTCCCATTAATCCGGATCTTTCCGGGCTACCCGAAATTGGCGGTATCTGGAACGGCGGTATTGTAGCTGGCATAGAGGATGCAAGTTCCACAGGGGCGGATATTTTGTTGATGAGTCTGGATGAGTGGAGTGGATTCGCTTCCGATGTGCGGAATATCATACAGGAGGAGGAAGCAGACGGATGGCATCTTCCGACTGAAGAGGAGGCAAAAATATTGCATAAGACGTTCAGCGGATCATCACTGGATGAACTGAATGAAACCATAGAGGGATTAAGAAACGGAGACCCGTTATTGGATATTGAGAAACGGTATGTATATGATCATAACGGGAGCATATATGCATTCGGATTTAAAACCTCATCCAAATTTTTACAGGCAGGGAGTACGGTGAAATACAAAATACGTTTGGTATGCAGCGCTCATTATGATGCCGGATGACCCATTCATATACTAGAAAAGGGCATTCACACTTCTTGACAATATATGCTTGAGAGTGTGAATGCGTCTAATCGACTTCCATACCGGGAATCTCATTTCCATAGATAAATTCTCAATTAATTGAAAGTTAACATTCTACCACCCGGTATACATTTCCCTTGGTGGTATGTACCCGTTCGCCCAGCTGGGGCAGGATACGGCTCAGGCTGTAGGCGGTCATCCCTCTCATGATCGAAGGATGAGCGGCCTTCATGCGTTCAAACAGTTGGGTGGCGGAGAGGCTAAGCACTTCCTGCGGATTGTCCTCTTCTGTAGCAAAGCGAAAGCAAAGGCGGAATACCTCTTCTTCGGGTACATGCTTGTAGAATAAGGCATTATGTTGCTGTATAGTCTGTTCCTCTTCTTTATTGAACCAGCTTCGTTCACCGGATAGAAGTTCTGTTTTAAGCTGGGCGTACAATTGCTTATGCTCTACGGACGTGGTGCAGTCTATGGCATGCTTCAGACTGACGCAAAGAAAGCGGCGTGAGCCGGTGCGGTCTACCAGCAAATCCTCCCGGTTGCTGGTGCCGATGAACGAGGCAATACGGGGAAGCGATGAAGCGCTGTGTTTGTAAGCCTTGCGGATATTCAGTGCGGAGGCTTGCATCAGGTTCTTCAGCAAAGGCATTTTGGACGCACCTAGTTTGTCGAATTCATCCAGGTTGATTAATCCGTAGGCAGCCAGCTTGGCTTCGGCGGATGTCGGGGAGCTTAGGTCGTAACTTTCCGTGTAGTAGGATTTCAGCCTATCGGGCATCAGCAGACGGCAGAACGTACTTTTCCCCAATCCCTGGCGACTGCTCACCAGCAGGGGAGCCACACTGTTGGCGCGGTTGTTATCCGGATTGAGCTGCATCCATTGGGCAGAGAGTCCCAGCATCCAACGGTGGAAACCGTTCACCCATACCGGGTCGTCGGACACCCTGCGTGCCAACGCGGACACCCGGTCCGTGCCGTCCCATTCGGGAAGCTGCTCAAAATAGGCAGTAAAGGGATGGTATTCACTGATGCGGCGTGAGCGCACAAAGCGTTGAATGTCCCTGTCCCAACAGTCTATGCCCGTTTCAATAGCCTCCAGACTTAGTGAGTTCATCCATCGTTCGTCCACCTTGGCGTAACGCAGATGAGTATCGGGAATGTTGTTTTCTACACTTGCCACTTCAGTTTCTTCAGTAAGCACATTGAACCGGAAGCGGTAGCGGGAGGTGAGGAAAGCGGTCACTTCCTGCATCAGGGTATGTGATTTCGCCTTCTTGCCAGTATCTTCTGGGGAGGTTGGTCCCGCTTTTTTCTGAACATCTTTTTTCAAGTGAGCGGAATCCTTCTCTGTCTTTTCAGTTGAGACTGTCGGATGTGTCCGAGAATCGTCCATACTCCCCGGCAGGTTATCCTTACCGTTTTCAGTGAGAAGAACCTGTGAGTCGGCCATCTCTCTTACTCCGTCTTCGTCCGACACGATGTAGTGGTAACTGCCCGTGGGAGCATTCCCGTCGGTGCGCGGAGTCCAGTTCAATGCCAGAACTACTTGACCCTCGCGGATATCCAGCGCCAGACGCACGCCGGGTATAGTCCGGCAAAGCGGCATCAGCCCGTTGAGAGCGGATACGAGATCACGACGCGGTGTTCCGTCAATAGGAACAGGGCTTGACAGGAATTTGCTTCCGAAGAAGACTGTTTTGAGAGTAGCGAATACATTCATGAGTTACTTTTTTAAGTTTGGCAAACTACAAATATACAACATAAAAAGGCGTTTGTCAAGAGGGGGCGGAAATATGGCAGATCTTGGTGCAGGATTCGATGAAACTTGGTGCAAGATTTAATGGAACTTGGGGCAAAATTCAATGGATACAGGGCGCAATACATACGTATGTGTGACCCGATGCTTATGTACGTGTGGGCTTACACGTTACTAACATACGAGCTGACACGTTACTAATGTTGGGGCTTATACGTTACTAATGTTATTGTTGAATACGCCTTTATGTTTTTAAAATACACCTTGAGCTTTAAAAAATACGTCTTCAACTTTTAAGAAAACATCTTCAGGCTTTTAAAAAACAACTATACGTTTTTAAAACACGCCAGCTTGTTCAGTGCACAGACTTAGCCTGTTCAGCTTACAGACCTAGTCTGTTCCGTGTATTACTCCCCCACTAATCCGATACGCTCCCTTTTCCCCTCATCCTGTCATCTTATGTAATATGCACAGAAAATCAGCCGGTTAAATCTGAAACCATTTCCCCTCACTTCCATTTCAGCCCGTATCGTTTTATTCCTTCACAAAAAATGTGAAAGAGCAGGCTGAAAGGAGGCTGACAGAGCAATGACAGGAGCCCCTTCATAGCCGGAACGCTTATGGGCAGGGAGTTTCAGCGATAGATGAAAGGAGAAAAGGAACAACCGGATTTTATCGCTGAGGCATTTAAAATGAAGATAATCTCAGCATTTCCACCTGCGAATGAACAGATGATCATCCATGTTTTGAGCCTGATTTATGATTGGTATGAAAGATTTATATCTTTCAGGCTATGTAACAATAATCCTCCCGGTATTTCTATACTCAAGATAAATTATATCACAATTCTTGCTGCTCCAAACAGAAGGTATATTTGCAAAATATACAAATGATGCTTCCGGCAACGGAGTAATTCTTTCTTCGCTTTCTTTTTAGGAATTCATCTAACGAACAATTTTATTATATGCAAAACAATTGCGAGGCCTGTTTATGAAACATGTGTTGATATTAAAATAGCAATTACTGTGGAAAATCAACTGTCATCCAACACATTAAAAACACATTAACCAATGCCACTATAATAGCATTACATGATTTCTATTATCTATATGTACTAAAACAATATATTCTGTTAGAAAATCTGACCAGTAAAAAAGAATATTCACACCTGAAAGCCGAGTTCTGTTCCAATTATTAAATAAAATATTAAGCTAATTCAATTTAATAGAAGGTGTGTCGTAATGCACGATGCACCTCTTTTTTGTTCATCACTATACAAATCTGTTCATTTTCTTTAAGCTGCGATCTTTTGAAGATTTCTTTGATTTATGTGTTCCCAGCATCTAAAAACAGCAGTTGTAAGCTTATAAAACAGTCTAATCAGCCAGTTCATACCTTCTTTTGTCAGTTTTGCACACATCTTTTTTATATTGAAGGCAATGGCTAGGAAGGCAAAGTCCATGAAGACCTTGTCCTTTCCAAAATGTCGGAAACGTTTGTAGTTCATATTGTTTTTAATTTGTCCGAACACGGCCTCCGGTTCTATGCATCTCTGCCCTCTGTGTTTCAGTCCTTTCTCAGAGCAGAGCAGTTCTTTGGCTCTCCGCTTGTATTGTCTAAGCCTATGATTCAGTTCTATCGTCCTGTTTCCTTTTGCTTTAAAACAGCGGCATCGCAGGGGACAGCCTTCACACCTGACAGCTCTGTACCGTGCATTTTCGCTGACATATCCGGATGCTGTTTTCACATTCCTGGTGCCTATCCTCCGCATCCTTTGCCCCATAGGGCAGATGCAGAAGTCATGTTCTTCATTGTAGTAGAAGTTTTCGGCCTTGAACGGGTCCGGTTTGAATCTCGGCCGCTGCTCCATGTGGAAATAGTTGTACTTTACGTAGGCTTCCATGCCGTTTTCGGACATGAAGCGGTAATTCTCTTCGGAGCCATAGCCGGAATCAGCAGCCACCGTATGGGCCATCCGGTCATACCTGTTTGAAAAAGATTGCAGGAAAGGAATCAGGGTCAGTGTATCCGTAGGGTTCGGGAAGAGTGCAAAATCGGTGATGAACTGATTTTCGGTGCCGATTTGAAGGTTGTAACCGGGCTTCGTCTGTCCGTTGCGCATGGCATCCTCCTTCATTCTCATAAAAGTAGCGTCCTTGTCCGTCTTGGAATAGGAATTCCTCTCTTGCAGCGTTTCCGGATGGCAGTCGTATTCCTGCAGTTTGTCCCTGTGTTCTTCCAGTTCCTTCAACTGTTTGCGTTTCTTTTTCAGTTCAGTCTTTTCCTCTTTCGCGGATGGCTCGGAAACCTGTTCCAGTGCATGACGCAATTCTCCTGCCATTTCAGTCAGCATGGCCGGAGTGAACCCAACCTCCTCATTGTTCTCTGATGACTTCTCCCGGGCAATGACATCGTCTATCTGCCCTAACAGGACATGTATCTTCTTCATCAGGCGTTCACGGTTCCGCTCAACCGTTTTTCGCCAGACGAAAGTGTACTTGTTGGCTTTGGATTCGATCTTTGTCCCGTCAATGTATTCCACATTCAGGCTGATGAAGCCTTTGGAAGAGAGAAGAAGTACGGTTTGCGTAAACACCTCGTTGATTTCCTTCTTCACCCGGTTGCGGAAACGGTTGATGGTAATGAAATCCGGTTTCTCATATCCGGCCAGCCAGATATAATGGATGTCACGGTGAAGGAGCTTTTCAATTTTCCGGCAGGAGTAGATGTTGTTCATATAGGCATACAGAATTACCTTGAGCATCATCCTGGGGTGGTAAGGGCTGCGGCCGCATTCCTTATACAGCTTTCTGAAACTTTCAAGATTCAAGCCCTCAACCAGGGCGTCAACCATGCGCACCGGATCGTTTTCTGCAATATCCTCATCAATTCTTTGAGGAAAAAGAACGGTTTGGTTGGGATTGTAAGGACGAAAATGTATCTTTGTCATAGTAAAGAACTTATGCTTAAAGATACAAAGTCTTTAGGTAATAACAAAGCCCCAGCTTGTGAAAGTCGGGGCTTTGTGCGTAAAAAACAGAAGGTGTGCATTTTGACACACCTTCGTTCTTTATAGAGTAATAGAAAGAATATACATTTAAAGCATAATCTATTCTTCTATGTTATCGTTTGTTAACAGTCATAGCAACTTTAATTATTACATCGTGACCATACATATCCTTGCACTTGATAGTCAATGTAGAAGGAACAGCAGCAGTCGGATTCGTTTCAGAAGACAAAGCAGTAGCCTTGAAACCTGTAATATGCTTATTATTATCTATAATTACATCAAAGTATTCTTCTTCACCATTTGCATCACTGGTCAAAGTCGCATCTGTAATAATCAGACTTGATTCATAAGGTGTACTTAACAGTTTGCTATATCTGCTATCTTTAGCACTTGTTCCAAAAATGAAGCTGTCAGCAGCAAAGTCAAGACGATCTGTACCATAAGTTAATTTTGTAGACGGCATTGCAGTGGTATAATTACCGTCGCTATCCTTATCTGTATACGGAGCGCCTAATTGTTCGCGAGTAGCCCATGCCCAAGTATAAGTGCTATTATAAATACAGTTGTAGATAGTTTCAAATCTTTCAGCTTCTCTAGTTACATCATCATAACCACCTTCAGAATTCTTCACTGAAGAAATCTTACCATAGTTGTAAACCACTGTAGTGGTATGTTTAACTGAGTTGTTGATGTAATCTTTAGCAACTTCTAATGTTTTGTCTCCGGCAACTACTACAGCAACATCTTTATTTCCATCTTTCTTAGATGTAGCGAATGTTATGTTATAGTTAGCGGCAGCACCTGTACCATAGTTGAATACTTCAGACATCTTCATAGAACCCTTTGTAGCTGTTTCAGCTGTCCAAGCGATATCATTGGCGTCATTCATAGGAATCATGTAACAATTATAGATGCCATCAGTAACCTGTGCAGTTTTAACAGAGAATCCCGCAGGAATAGTAGTAGGCAATACCTTAGTCATAGAAACTTTCATAGTGGCTAATACATGTCCTGAAGCATTCTTGATAGTCAATGTTCCATTATAAGTTTTGTTATCTTCATACTTGGTCCAGTCATCAACAGTCGGAACAGTATAAACTTTGGCAACCTTGCTGAAATCTGCCGGGAATGTATTTGGAGCAGCTGTATTGTACAGTACATTATTATTAGCATCAACAAAGATAGCATTGAATGCAGGATTTACATTATTAACCTTGTCTGTAGTCCAAGTAGCAGCAGTCGGAGCAGTTAACTTAGTCAAAGACACAGCAACCTTATCTGACTGAGTGTCAGTAACAGCTTTGTCAGTCGGATTAAGTGCAGTAACAGTAGTGGCAGTAGCATTCCAATCTGTAGCAGCATTACCTAACTGCACATAAAACGCTTTACCATCAGGATCAACTAAAGTACCATCAAAGTTTACAGCATATACACGGAAACCAATAACATCATTAATAGCCGTAGTGCTGTTGATGGTAATTTCTGTAGAAGTACCTTCAACCACTGTATTCAAACCAGAATAAGTATAGCTATTCCATGCATTCAATTCAGACGGTGCAGATTCTACCGCATTAGCCTTATCTAAAACTACATAAATACCACGGATATTTACCGGAGCTGTTACTTTATCATCGGCTGTAGACAAAGCAATTTTGATAGCCTCTCCTTGTACTGCAGGATATAATTTTTGAGTTTGACGGTCGTCTCCGTTATCTACTTTAACATTTGTATTAACCTTATCTAAAGGAATAATGGTAGTAGCCGCATCACTCTTCCAAGCTAATTCTTGATATGTTACATTAGTACCATCTTCTGCTTTAGTGAAACGATTATGAATATCCTTGACGTTTGTTGCATCAACAAAATAGTTTAAAGACTTTTCACCTACATATTCAGTCCAATCCAAAGTTAAGTCATAAGATGAAATAACTTCTCTTGTTTCAGCAGTAGACAAGGTGTTATTTACCTGTACAGCAAAGAGAATAGATTCAGTATCATTGCCAACTTTGGTTTCTGTTACAGCAGAAAAAGCTTTTTCATCATAATTCTTCAAAGCAACTGTAACTTCCCACAATCCGTTGTTTCCTGCCGCACGGCTTAATAATCCATTATATTTCTCAACTTTCTGAACAGATAAAAATTCATTCAAGTTCTGTCCTTGGCTATTAGTCAAAGAAATCATATCAGGAGTAAGAACCGCATTTGTCGGAGATACACGTACTACAAACTTGTCACCAGTCTGAACTTGTTTACCCTTAGTAAATGTTATAGCATTTGTAATACCTTCACTAAATACGTTTTCTTTTTCAATAGCAGTGGAGAAAATCAATTCATCGCCTGTAGGATTAGCAGAATACGAAGCCACCAGTTCTACACTAGTAACCATATCAGCAATCTTGCCTACAATGTCTTCTACTTTCTTAGTGGCAGCATCAACTTTTTCTGCCATTTCTTTCAATGCTGCGTCAGTGGATTCTTCTACTTCTTTTTTCAATGTCTCAATTTCTGCTTGTACAGCTTTGATTGCTTCTGCCTTTGCATCTGCAACAGCTTTGTCTGCAGCGGCTTTTGCAGCAGCGGCAGCATCACCAGCAGCTTTTGCAGCGGTTTCAGCGGCAGTTGCTTTAGCAAGAGCATCGCTTGCATCTTTTGCAGCAGTAGTTAAAGCAGCTTGCAAAGTAGCGATCTGAGAAGTCATGTCCTCCTTAGTCGCCAGTTTGTTAATTTGTTCCTGCAAATTGTCTATGTCATCATCATAGTCTTTACAAGATACAAATGTTCCTGTCGAAGAAACCATCAAGGCTCCGAACAGGATTGCACTTAAAAATTTTTTGTTCATAATAGAAAAACTTTAAATTTATAAATTTAAAAACTCAAAATGTTTATTGTTATAAAAGGACTTAATTGCGTTGAACCATAAAAGGATTCCGACTCTGCGATATATATTGCAGGGGAGTCATGCCAACCACTTTTCTGAACGCCACATAGAACACGCTCTTGGAGGCGAACCCGCAACGGCTGAAAAGCTCATTCACCGGGCAATCTTTACCGTCCAGCAACTCCTTCGCGCGAACCACCCTGTAAGAATTTATTAACCGCTTGAAATTGCATCCGAAGTAGTTGTTCACCGCATTACTCAGGTAGGTCGTATTCGTGCCGGATACTATACAGTAATACTAATTGTTTGAACACCAGTTATATGTGTGACAACTTTAATGATGCAAGGGCCGTTTCAGGTCCTTTTTTATTTATAATTGACAATAATATCCGGTAAACTATCTACTGCTTTTTGTTTGAGTTCATCTATGATATGAACATATTTTTCAGTGTGCCGGGTAGTAGAATGTCCTGCAAGGCTGGCGGCGGTCTTGATATTAGCTCCATTTGCCATAATGTTGGTGATAAATGAGTGCCGGGCACAGTGGAAGGTGATGTGCTTGTGTATATTAGCCCTTTTGACCCATTTGTTTAAAATTCTTAGTGTGTAAGAATAGGAGGGGAGCCCGAATACCAACTCCTCGTTAATGCCTTTATGTCTTTGCAGGAGCTTGATGGCAGTGTGGTTTAAGTTTAGATGCAAGATTGCGTTTTTGGAGTGTGACTGTACTTTCTGTTGTAGAATAGTAAGGCGGTTTGATGAGAAATCTATGTCTTTATATTGCAGTTGGTGCACATCACACCAGCGCAGCCCGCAATAGCAAGAGAACAAGAATGCCCTTTTTACTTCGTTGTTGGGGCATGGAGTGATAGCAAGTTTCTGAATCTCTTTTAAGCTGAGGATTGCTTTGGTTACCTCATCAAACTGCATCAGGCGGATACCATCTGTAGGGTTAGAGGTCATTAACTTTTTTTCTATACATTTATTGATGCACATTTTGAATTTCTTGAAATATCCGATGGGAGTGTTACCTCGGAGATGATCCCTGAGATACTCAAGAAAATTTATACAAAAATCTTTTGTGAGAAGGGTTATAGGTAAGCTTTTCTTTCTTGTAAACAGTCGCAGATGGGTGATACATGCCCTGACCATTTTCTTGTCTTTTTTGTGATAGGTATCCAGGTATTGTCCTATCAGAATATAGAAATCGGGAACATTGCTTTTATCTGTTGGAAGTATATCATCGAATGTATTTTCTATATCGTTCAGATGATATTCAACAGATAAGAATTCTAGTTCCTTCTTTGCTTTTATCTGCCTGGCAATTAGTACCTTGTTTCTGTTTTCCGCTCTTCGCTCTGCACTGGTAGGAGCGTCCAGGATGATGCCCAAATACTCTTTGCGGCGTTTCCCGTTATAACTGTAATTCAAATAAAGCGAAACTCTTCCTTTGTTCAATTGTTTCTTTCCTAATGTAATTCCCATAATGAATAATAATTAATACAATAATAATGTTGAAAAGAAGGACCAGAGAGGGACTGAAAATGAATTCCTCCATCTTTCTTTCTATAATAATAATATCTTTTGTACCTTTGTGTCATAAACAAAAAAATGGAAGAAAATTTTGATATACGCGAGCAACAGCTCACAACTAAAGAACGCGATTTTGAGAATGCCTTACGTCCGCTGAATTTTGAAGATTTCAGCGGGCAGGATAAGGTAGTGGATAATCTGCGCATCTTTGTCAAGGCGGCGCGTCTGCGGGCCGAGGCGTTAGACCATGTTCTTTTGCACGGACCTCCCGGCTTGGGCAAGACGACCTTAAGTAATATCATTGCCAATGAACTGGGAGTAGGTTTTAAAGTGACCTCAGGACCGGTGCTGGATAAACCGGGTGATTTGGCGGGAGTACTGACCAGCCTGGAACCCAATGATGTGCTTTTTATTGATGAAATACATCGGTTGAGCCCTGTGGTAGAAGAATATCTGTATTCTGCCATGGAGGATTATCGTATCGATATAATGATAGACAAGGGACCTTCGGCGCGTAGTATCCAGTTGGAGTTGAGCCCGTTTACTTTGGTTGGAGCCACTACCCGGAGTGGGTTGCTGACTGCGCCTTTGCGTGCCCGTTTTGGAATTAATCTTCATTTGGAGTATTATGACGATGATGTATTGACAAGCATTATCCGTCGTTCAGCTACTATATTGAATGTGCCTTGTGACGTGAAAGCGGCGGGTGAGATTGCTTCGCGCAGCCGTGGAACGCCCCGTATTGCAAATGCGCTGTTGAGGCGCGTCCGTGATTTTGCCCAGGTGAAAGGTTCCGGAAGGATTGATGTGGAAATTGCCCGGTTTGCTTTAGAAGCCTTGAACATTGACAGGTATGGACTGGATGAGATAGATAACAAGATTTTATGTACTATTATAGATAAGTTTAAGGGAGGCCCTGTGGGGCTGACTACTATTGCAACCGCTTTGGGTGAAGACGCCGGAACAATAGAGGAGGTTTATGAACCTTTTTTGATTAAAGAAGGTTTCTTAAAACGTACTCCGCGTGGACGTGAGGTCACGGAACTGGCCTATATGCACCTGGGACGGAGCATTTATAATAGTCAGAAGACATTATTTGATGATTAAAAGATGGCAGGATTAAAAGCATTAGCCAAGGAAACAGCCATATATGGGATGAGTAGTATCATCGGGCGGTTCCTGAATTATTTGTTAGTACCGATATATACCAACGCTTTGCCTGTGGAATCGGGGGGCTATGGTATCATTACCAATATGTATGCTATAACTGCCTTGCTGATGGTGCTTTTAACATATGGTATGGAAACCGGATTTTTCCGGTTTGCCAATAAGGGGGTGGATGATCCGATGCGCGTCTATTCCACTACTTTGCTTTCGGTAGGGGCGACTGCGCTCTTGTTTTTAATCGTTTGTCTTTCTTTTCTGCATCCCATAGCAGGTTTCTTGGGATATGGAGAGCATCCGTGGTATATGGGGATGATGCTGATTGTAGTCGCAATGGACGCTTTCCAAGCTATTCCTTTTGCTTATTTGCGATATAAGAAACGCCCTGTTAAGTTCGCTGCATTGAAATTGTTGTTCATTTTTGCCAGCATTGCCTTGAATATCGCTTATTTTGTAGGTATGAAAGGAGAGAATGTCGGAGTGGCTTTTGCTATAAATCTGGCTTGTACTTCTTTGGTGATGCTGTGTATGTGGAAAGAATTGGTGGGCTTCAGGTATGTGCTGGACAGGGAGTTGTTGCGGCGTATGCTGCATTATTCTTTCCCGATATTGATTCTGGGTATTGCCGGAATCTTAAATCAGGTAGCCGATAAAATTATTTTTCCGTTTGTTTATCCTGATAAGGCGGAGGCGACCATCCAGTTGGGTATTTATGGGGCTGCCAGTAAAATAGCTATGATAATGGCCATGCTGACACAGGCTTTCCGGTTTGCATACGAGCCGTTTGTTTTTAGTAAGAGTAAAGAAAAGGATAGTCGGGAAATGTATGCCAAAGCGATGAAGTTTTTCATTATCTTCACTTTGCTGGCCTTTTTGGCTGTTATGTTTTACCTTGATATATTGCGTTATATTTTAGGACGTGATTATTGGGTAGGGCTTAAAGTTGTACCTATTGTCATGGCTGCCGAAATGTTTATGGGTATTTATTTCAATCTTTCTTTTTGGTATAAGCTGATTGATGAAACAAAATGGGGAGCTTATTTTTCATTGGTGGGATGCAGTATCATTATCCTGATAAATATTTTCCTTATTCCGGTATTTGGCTATATGGCGTGTGCGTGGGCAGGTTTTGCCGGATATGGAGTAGCTATGCTTCTCTCTTATTTTGTAGGGCAGAAAAAATATCCTATTAATTATGATTTGAAAGCGATAGGTAACTATGTGGCGTTAGCGCTGGTACTTTACATTGTTTCAGTTTATCTTCCTATTCAAAATATATTCTTGTTGTTGGGTGTTCGTACATTACTGTTGTTATTGTTTGTGGCATATATTGTGAAAACGGACTTCCCCTTGCAGCAGATACCTGTTATAAACCGATACATAAAGAAATAGCTATGAGTGACCTGAAGAATGATTTGAAGAATGTGCCTTATATAAAGCAGTTCTTTGGTGAATATCTTGATTTGCGCAAGGATAAGGATAATGAAGCCTTGATTGTAGAAAGTATTCGTAACGGTGTTGAGTTCAAAGGAACTAATTTGTGGATTCTTATATTCGCAATTTTTATTGCTTCATTGGGCTTGAATGTGAATTCTACGGCAGTGATTATCGGTGCTATGTTGATATCTCCGCTGATGGGGCCGATTATGGGAGTGGGGCTGGCTATCGGACAGAATGATTTTGAACTGTTGAAACGTTCTCTGAAAAGTTATTTGGTGGCGACTGTATTTAGTGTGATTACATCCACGATTTATTTTTCGCTGACTCCGTTGGATGAAGTGCAATCGGAGTTGCTGGCACGTACTTCTCCTACTATATATGATGTGCTTATAGCTTTATGCGGTGGCTTGGCCGGTATTATCGCCTTGTCTACAAAGGAGAAGGGGAATGTTATTCCGGGGGTAGCTATTGCTACGGCTTTGATGCCGCCTTTGTGTACTGCCGGATTCGGGCTTGCTACCGGAAATTTACTTTATTTTTTAGGTGCGTTCTATTTGTATTTTATCAATTCAGTATTTATCAGTCTGGCTACTTTTATCGGGGTGCGTGTCATGCATTTCCAACGTAAGGAGTTTGTGGATAAGGAGCGTGAGAAATTGGTAAAGAAATATATTATTTTTATTACTTTGGCTACGATGTGTCCTGCTGTTTATCTGACTTATGGCATTGTAAAAAGTACTATTTATGAAGCTTCTGCCAACAACTTTATCAACGAGGAGCTGAATTTTAATAATACCCAAGTAATAGACCGGAAGATTTCTTTCGAGAAGAAGGAAATACGTGTTGTGCTAATAGGCAATGAGGTTTCGGAAACAGAAATAGCAACCGCAAGGGATAACTTGAAACTTTTTAATCTGGCAGGAACCAAACTGGTTGTTCTTCAAGGAATGAATAATGATGCGATGGATATTGGCAGTATAAAGGCGCAAGTGATGGAGGACTTTTATAAGAATAGTGAGAAACGTTTGCTGGAGCAGCAGGAAAAGATTAAGTCTTTGGAAAACGAACTTAATGTATATGCCGCATACAATACCGTAGATAAAAAGATAATTCCCGAACTTAAAGTACTTTATCCTGCAGCAGAAGCTATAGCCATGGCGAAGACTGTGGAATTGCAGGTAGACTCAACCCAAACGGACACATTGACAATAGTCTTGATGAAATTCAGTAAAAAACCTGTAGGAAAAGAACAGGAAAAGATTTCCGAATGGTTGAAGGCACGTGTCGGGGCGAAAAAACTTAAATTAATTGTAGAGTAAAACCATGAAAAAACTACTATTGCTGCTGTCTTTCCTGCCTTTATGTATATGGGGTAATGAGGGAATGTGGCTTCCTTGTTGCCTTAGCAAACAAACTCAACAAGTGATGAAAGAAATGGGATTGGAACTTTCATCTGAACAATTGTATAATCCCGGAGGAAAAGCATTGGCTAATGCTGTTGTTAGTTTTGGAGGTTTTTGCTCGGGGGTTGTTGTATCTCCGGATGGCTTGGTTTTTACTAACCACCATTGTGGGTATGATGCCATTCAGCAGCATAGTTCTGTGGAGCATGATTATTTGCGAGATGGTTTTGTAGCCGACTCCTTAAGTAAGGAGCTTCCTAATCCGGATTTAT
Source organism: Phocaeicola vulgatus ATCC 8482 (assembly GCF_000012825.1). GTDB lineage: Bacteria > Bacteroidota > Bacteroidia > Bacteroidales > Bacteroidaceae > Phocaeicola > Phocaeicola vulgatus. Next base: position 1,741,221 of record NC_009614.1, read on the forward strand.
TTGTCAGTTTCCTGATACGCACAGAGGATGTGACGGAGCGTGTGTTGCAAGCTATTCCAGTCGGGACAAAGGAAAATGACCGTGCGCTGATTGTGGATTCTATTTCCACATTGCTTGCTCAGGAAGCTGTGGCGAATGATACGTTGCTGCGTGCTGAGATAACTCCTTTTTATGGTGGTAATGAGTTTTATCTGTCTGTGTATAAAGATTATTATGATGTTCGTCTGGTGTTTGCTCCTCCCTCTTCTGTAGGCAAGTTTGGCGGGGATACAGATAATTGGGTATGGCCCCGCCATACCGGGGATTTCTCTGTTTTTCGTATTTATGCTGATCAGAATAATCAACCGGCAGCTTATTCTCCGGAGAATGTGCCTTATCATCCGGATTATTTTGCTCCTGTTTCTTTGGGCGGGTATGAACAAGGTTCATTTTGCATGACTATGGGATATCCCGGTTCTACCAGCAGGTATTTGTCTTCATTTGGGATAGACGAAAGGATTAATACGGATAATGCCGCTATGATTAATGTCCGTACCATCAAGCAGGCTATCTGGAAAAATGCAATGGAAAAAAGTGATGATATCCGCATTAAATATGCTTCCAAGTATGCACAAAGCTCTAACTATTGGAAGAATAGTATAGGCATGAATCAAGCGGTAAAAGAGTTGAAAGTGATAGAGAAAAAACAAGCTTTGGAGCGCCAGTTGCAAGAATGGATCCGTCGGGAACCTGATAAGCGAAGCAAATATGCAAGGGTTCTGACTGAACTGGAGCTGAATTATCGTAATCGTAGAAATGCGGCGCGGGCTATGGCATATTTTGGAGAAACATTTGCTAATGGACCGGAGTTGATTACGGCAGCCTTGGCTGTACTGAATTTTGATTTTGAGGCAGAGGAGAGTGATTTGGAGCGTAATATGCGGCAATTGTTGGAGATTTATGCCAATATGGATATAAGTGTGGATAAACAAGTCTTTGTGGCTATGTTGAAAGAATATGCGGCTGAGGTAGGCAAGGAGTTTTTACCTGATGTTTATCCATTGATAGAGAAAGATTTTAAAGGTGATTACCAAGCTTATGTAGATGATTTGTATGCTCGTTCCTCTTTAAAGACACCGCATGGGTTTGAACAGGTGGTGAAGGGAGATACCACTTATGTCTTGTTTGATGACCCTGCGGCTTCTTTTGCTATTGATATGTTGGTGAAATTTTATGAATTCAATCAGTCGGTGGAAGAAGCTAGTATGAATATTGAGAAAAATGAACGTTTGCTGAATGAAGCAATGCGTGAGATGGAGGCAGATAGGGTGTTTTATCCGGATGCTAATTCTACTATGCGTCTGAGTTTTGGCATGGTGGGTGGTTACTCACCGAAAGATGCTATTGAATATTCTTACTTTACGACGACAAAAGGTATTTTTGACAAGATAAGGCAGTATAAGGGAGATAGTGATTTCGATGTGCTTCCTTCTGTAGTCGAATGCTTGAGAAGGAAGGATTTCGGACGTTATGCTACCGGAGATGGTAATATGAATGTTTGCTTTATTTCGGATAATGATATTACGGGAGGAAATTCCGGTAGTGGAATGTTTAATGGAAAAGGGGAATTAATAGGTCTTGCTTTTGACGGGAATTGGGAAGCAATGAGTGGAGATATTGTTTTTGAACCTAATTTGCAGCGTTGTATCGGGGTGGATATCCGCTATGTTCTTTACATGATTGAAAAATATGGGAAAGCTTCCCGTTTGGTCGATGAACTGAAATTGACAGACTAAAAGAAAAATATGAAATGACAGGAAGCTTGGGTATGTCAAAGTTCCGATAGTTTGTCATATAATCTTTCATCCGGAAAGATGGCAAAAAAACTGTTAATATTAATTCGATGTAAACAAGGATATTCGGCAAATCTTTTTTTGAATAATACGATAAATCCAACTGATTCATTATGAGTCAGTTGGATTTATCGTATTATTTGCGGAATGTCCTTGAAATGACAGGTTGTTTCAATTCTGCCTGCTCCGCTATTATTCGAGAGAAGTGGATGTTATTTGCATATTTCTACTATGCTCAATTCTCTTTCATGAAGTTGGCTTCCTCATTTCTTGGATTTCTTTTTCTTATTGTTATCGCTGTTAAAGAATTGTTTCCAGTCGTCTTTCGTTTTGGGACCGCGTTCTTCAATGTAGCCACGTTCCGCACGGCTGGGTCTTCCTTCTTTTGAGGTCGTTTTTTTATTGGACCTGTCACTTTTTTTGCCGAATGAAGCATTCCTTGCTGCACTGCTTCTGCGTTCGCCATTGTCGTTTTTGCCATTATTGTCACCGGCAACTTCTACTACAATTTTCCGGCCGCCATTCAGATTAACCTTGTTCAATGCTTTAATCACGTCCTGTGCCTGATTTTCTGCTACTTCGAAGAAAGAGAAATTCTGCATCAGGTCTATTCGTCCGATGGTAGTACGTTGCTTCTTCATGTTGCGGTTAATCAGTTCTATGATTTGGTTGGCATAGAAACCGTCTGTCTTTCCTACATTCAGGAATAGACGGGTGTATCCTTTTTCTGCTTTACGCTCTGTCTTTTCACGAGCACTGCCATGATCCTTGCGTTCTTTGGAGCCACGTTCGCTGCGACGGTCATTTGTGCTGGGAATTTCTATTTCCGGAGCGTTACTATAGTATTCCAAGAAGCGGTTAAATTCCATTGACACCACGCGCTTTATCAGATCTTCCTTTGAAAGCCATTCCAGTTTACGATAGATTCCGGGTAGGAAGGATTCAATTTCTTCATCGTTTACTTTTACCTTTTCTATGTCATCTATCAATTTAATCAATTGCTGCTCGCAAATTTGTTTACCACTGGGCATCTCACCCATGATAAATTTTTTGTTGATGATTCGTTCTATCTCACGCATCTTGCCTTTTTCGCGCAGGTTGATGATGGCAATAGAAATACCTGTTTTTCCGGCACGTCCTGTACGACCACTACGATGAGTATAGCTTTCTATATCATCGGGCAAGCCATAATTAATGACATGAGTAAGGTCATTTACATCTAGGCCACGGGCTGCTACGTCGGTAGCAACTAAAAGCTGTAAATGGCGTTGGCGGAATTTTTGCATCACTAAGTCGCGCTGGGCTTGTGAGAGCTCACCGTGCAAAGAGTCTGCGTTATAACCGTCTTGTATTAATTTATCTGCAATTTCCTGAGTTTCTTTACGGGTACGACAGAAAATGATGCCATAAATCTGTGGATAATAATCCGCGATACGTTTCAATGCGGCATATTTGTCTTTAGCGTGTACTAAATAGGCTATGTGATTGACGTTTTTACTGCCCTCATTTTTGGTACCGATAGTGATTTCTTTTGCGTCATGCAGATATTTTTTGGCGATGCGTGAGATTTCCGGACTCATGGTAGCCGAGAACATCAAGGTATTCCGATCTTCAGGAACTTTTTCAAGGATAGCATTTATGCTATCAGTAAATCCCATATTCAGCATTTCATCGGCTTCGTCCATTACTACATCTGTAATTGTTTCTAGTTTGGCAACCTTTCTTTCTATTAGATCAATCAGTCGTCCGGGAGTAGCCACAATAATATGTACGCCTGTTTTCAACATGCGTATTTGGCTTTCGATGGATGAACCACCATATACGGGAAGGATTTTCAGCCCGTCAATGTACTTGGAGTAATCGTTCAGATCGCCTGCAATCTGCAAGCACAATTCGCGTGTGGGGCATAAAATTAGTGCTTGAGGTGCACGGTGTTTTACGTCAACTTTTTGGATAAGCGGCAGACCAAATGCGGCTGTTTTTCCAGTCCCTGTTTGTGCTAGGGCTACTACATCGTTGCCGTTTCCCAATAAATACGGTATTACTTCTTCTTGTACCGGCATGGGATTCTCATATCCCATTTCTTTAATCGCTTTTAGTATTTCCGGGGAAACGCCTAACTCTTCAAATGTCTTCATTTATTTTCAAATATCTAATTCGCTGCAAAGATACGGATAATCATGGGATTATATGGTGCTTATGCAATATTTGTTTTTATCAGTAGTGTATTTTTAGGGAATATTGGCTAAAGCGTGTCGGGAAGTGATAAGAAAATTTTAGGTATAAGGTGAAAATACTCTGCCGGTATGGCAATTGAAATGCTTTATCGGTCAGAGTATCCGGATTAAAGATATGAGAATTTTATGGTATCAGAGTGTTTGTATATGTGGCTGTTTATATTATTCACCTTCTTCTCTATATTCTAAAATATCTCCGGGCTGGCAATTTAGTTCCCTGCAAATAGCCTCAAGGGTAGAGAAACGGATGGCTTTCGCTTTCCCGGTTTTCAATATGGAAAGGTTAGCAGGAGTCAGGTCTATCTTCTCGGCTAAATCTCCCAGCGAAATTTTTCGTTTCGCCATCATTACGTCTAAATTTACTATAATTGGCATAGATCAATTCATTTTGGGTTTATTCGGGTTCTCATCTACTGCGCGCCACCAAAGGGTGTGGCGTTGCGTCAGTTTCTTAAAGGCATACAGACAGAAGCAAGTCCATCCAATGTTGATCGATATCCTCACTATTTTGTTGTCCAACAATGGATGTAACACAAGGAAATAGATGAATGAACTTACAAACAGAGTAGCTATCAGGCAAAGTATCAAATAAAAGATGCTTTTTCTTTTTGAGGGGAAAGTATTTTTTTCTTTCATGGCATTTTTCTTAAATGGTTAAATCCTGTTCTTCTTTCATTTTTGCCCCGATAGCAAATATCTCGGCAAAAAGAATGGGAATTATCACAGCTACCCAGTCGGGAGAATAACCGGCGTAGCTGATGATTTTGTAGCCCGGCAGACTGATTTGCTCAACTGCTGCGTTTCCTACAATCCATTCGTCAACAGCTATGAGGATTTCCAAGCTTGCACTGGTGTATGCAAACCAACGGAGGCGCCGTACATTGGCAGATGTAAATACTTCGCGGCGTGAGATGGAAATGAGCAACCGGATCAATGAGCAGAAACCGATGAGAAAAAGGAATATTCCGGGTATGGCAAGTCCCATGACAAGGATGTGCCAGGCCGATGGCTTGGCATACGTTTCTATTTCAGTCACTGTGTAGGGGAGTGTCCAGTCCACGCGGTTGTTGCTCAGTGAATCGACAGTAGTTTCAGGTAACGGCTCTACATTCAGTTTGACTGAGGTTGCATGATGGGGTATAATGTGGCGTCCAGGCTCATATATTTCCATTGCACTGTTATGTCCATCTTCAAATCCTTTCTTGAAATCTCTCCAATTTTCATCCAATCCTCCAAAGAAGTTTGCAATGATGGCTATAATGGCTATGACACCTAATATTCTGAACTTGTTCATAGTCTGCTCTGTTTTTTTAAATGGTTAAATCTTGTTCTTCTTTCATCTTCAGTCCGATGGCAAATACTTCGGCTACCAGCAATGAAATGAATCCCAGAATGAGAGTCGCATCGGAAAAAGCAAAGGTATAGGAGAACTCGCATCCGTTGAGTTGCAACACTTGCGAAGCTTCATAATTTCCAATCACGATGGTAGCCAGCGTGCAGATAAACAAAAGTATCAATGCCCATCCTAACTTGCGCAGAAACTTCACATTCTTCCAGCTGAAGATATCACCGCGATTGATATTTCTGATCAAATAAAAGAACTGCAACAGGCAGAAAATTCCCGCTATCACCGAAATGAATGAGGCAATCCTGTTTAGTGCATGGAAGGTATCATTTTCTTTCGTTGGCGCCTCTACCATGCTTATAATCGGTATGATAGATGCCTGTTCTCCTGTCCTGACATTGGTTACACTTCCTGTCTTTTCAAGTAGATCGGTAGGAAGGGTGCAAATCATCTTATAATCGGAAATGTGGATATCCTTTCCTTTTTCTACACTTTCGTATCCGGCTTTAAAGGCACTTGTGAAAGAATGGAACATGATGCTCACTGTCGTTGAGGTGGAAAGGAGCAAGGCGATAAGTACGCAGACGCAAAAGAGGTTGAGTTTTGTTTTCATTGTTACATTTATGCTTGTGTGTTAGTAATTTCAGAGGGTGTTCCCGGCTGTGGCAAATGTTTGTTCAGATAGAAATACATGCCGACTAGGATGATTATGGCGGCTGCCAAAAGGATGTAAGTAGGTGTGGCGCCAATCATATCAACCGTTTTTTCATTCAACTCTTCTTGGGTTGATGTAGCCATGGCAATGGTAGCCAGGGAGTTATTTAGAAAATGCCCTATCATTCCCGGCATAATGCTTCCTGTGCGGTAATAAAGCCATCCGAATACCAATCCCAGACAGAAGGCGAAAGGTACTTGCGCCGGATTGACATGGATGAGACCGAAAATGAGTGCTGACAGGAGGATTGCCATACCGGGTCTTTTTCCGGTTTGCAGGAAATGCCCTTCAATGGCTCCACGGAACAGCAACTCTTCTACCAGAGGTGCCATGACGGCAATGGCGATGATGCCGAATACATTGCGGCTCATTCCTATGAATGTGTCTTCCACTAGGTTGGGCAGTTCTATGAATTCGCTGGCTACATTGCAGATGAACATGGCTGCTATAATGAAGGGAATACTCAATAAAATGGTTTTTGCAGGTACTTCAGTCCAGCTTGTCTTGTTGAATTGAACGTATTTAAAGTAGATCAGGTGCCAGATCATGGCTATTCCTGCCAGTACCATAACGAGTCCTGTCATAGAGGCTGTATTCTTACCTACGGCATAAGCCAGATTATCATTTTCTGAAATTTCGTTCATCACTTTAATAATTCCCGCCGGAAGTCCTACCAGGAAGGTGAAAGCTAACTGATAAGCGAAGTAATAAAGTACTAATTTAATTGCGCGTCCCATAATAGAATGTTTATTGGTTTAAAATGGATTTGAATTAAGGGGTAGGACGGACTTCCGTATCCGTCCTGAGGGTATCTGTTTCTTTAAGTAAGCATCCTTGGGTTTCTCCTTGGTGCGATCAAAATCATGGTTGTTTTCATCTGGTTGTCTTTTAAATTTGGTTGATTTGTTTTTAGTTCATCAAGTGAGCAATGGCATGTTTGCATGGAACGTACCAATGGTTCATGAATAGGATAAGAAATGCTAAAATAAGGATAATTGCGCTTTTTTGTTGTGCTCTTTGGGCCAGTGGGGTGTTGACAGGAATCTTGGTCAGGACCAGTCTTCCCAAAGCTATTCCCAAAAGCATACCCAAGCCTAATCCTATTTGCGGATATAAAAATCCGACCATCATTCCTATGTACATTCCTATGGTTTGCCACAGGCTGGTCGCATTCTTATTTTGGGTTTGTGTTTCATTCAAAGTTTCCATTACTTTTTGTTTTGTGTGTCGGCCAACAAGTTTGCGTTGTTGCCTTCACGGTAAATACTTTCTTGTTTGTTATGGTTGAAAGTGCTCTCTTTGGCGTTCCATTCAGCGTAGTTGAGTTTGATTTCATAGACTCCGGGAGTTACGGTAAGCAGATAGGCCGGCTTCCACAGTTCCCGGTAAGCATCCCAGCGATAAGCTTTTTTCTCAATTACCTGACCATTTTCATCGTGTTTGTACTCATACTTCAGTTTGCGTGTCAATGTTTTGCCGTCTTCATTCAGTGTGTACACGGTTGTGTTTGTGTCATTCTGACCGTAGATGTACTTTGTGTTTCCTGTTTGTGCGTTTGCTGTTGTTGTACAACTCATCATTACTACTGCAATTGCTGCTAAAACTGATTTTAATACTGACTTTTTCATTTTTACTTCGTGTTTTAATGTTTGTGTTTATTCTTTCTTGTTTCTCGATATTCATTTATCGTTTATCGATATGCAAATGTATATCTTATTTTGATACTACAAAAGAAAAACGAAAAAAAAATATCGAAAAACGATAAAAATATATCTTTTTTCGTGCTTTGTAGGATGGAAGTGTATGAAGAAACAGATTTTATGCAAGAAGTGACTGGTATCGGTGAATTAATTCTTCCGATAGCGTTTGCGTTCACTGGCAGGGGCGATTTTGTCTGCCCTAATACATGGAATGAACTGTTTTCGAGCAGGCAAAACTGACTGTAAACGAAGATGTGTAGAAAGAGTAGTTTGAAAGGGGGAAGGCTGTACAATGCTCCCTTGTATTTAGAGAAGAATTCTGGCCGTTTTTTCCCGGTCTTTATGCATTTGGGCAATGAGTGCATCTATAGTGTCATATTTTTCTTCAGGGCGAAGATACTTTACGAACTCAATGCGCATTTCTTTGTGGTAGATATTCTCCGAAAAATTGAGGATGTTCACTTCAATACTTAAATTGTTGCCGTTATTGATAGTAGGGCGGTGTCCTATGTTCAACATTCCTGCCCATTTTTTTCCTTCCACATATACATATACTGCATAAACTCCTTCCGAGGGAATTAACTTGTCGCTACAATCCACTTGCAGGTTAGCTGTAGGGAATCCTATTTTTCTGCCTACTTTGTAGCCATCTACCACTGTTCCATCCAGATAGTAGTTATACCCCAGGAATTTGGCAGCCTGACTTACTTCACCTTCTTTTAATAGTTGGCGGATGACTGAAGAGCTGATTTTGCCCTCTTTGTCTGTGTAAGCTCGCGCGCGTACTATATATATGTTCAGTTCCTCACCATAACGGCAATAATCTTCAAAATTTTCACTGCGGTTGTGACCGAAACGATGGTCGTAGCCTATAACTAATGTATGGATATTGAACTTGTTACGTAGCAACTGCATAAACTCTCGAGCCGAAAACAGTGAAAGTTCCTGTGTAAAAGGGAGAAGAAAGCAGTAATCTACTTGCATCGTTTCCAATAATTCGAGTTTCTCTGTTGGTGAAGAAAGTAATTGCGGACGATAAGCGGTTTGTATCACTTGTCTGGGATGTACAGGAAAAGTGATCAATGCAGAATATAACCCATCCTTGGCAGCGACCTCTTTTACTTGATTAATAAGAAAGCGGTGTCCGCGATGCACTCCATCGAAGAAGCCGATAGTGGCAACTGAAGGAGGCAATGTTTGATGGTTTATATCTGATATTATTTTCATTATTCAAAAAGTGAACTTAAATCTTCTCCAATATGGTAATGATAGGACTGTATGCCAAGCGATATTGCTGCCTGGCAATTGATTGCCGAGTCATCTATAAAAAACGTTTCTTCGGGCAAGATGTTTGCTTCTTTCATCATTTGCTCATAAATGTCTTTTTCCGGTTTGGCCTTGTGCATTTCAAAAGACAGAAAAATATCTTCAAAAAAGTCATTTACACGGAATCCCCGATAACAGAACATTTGCTCACAGGCATAATCCCAATGTATCCGGTTGGTATTACTAAGCAGGTAAACCATATAATGTTCGCGTAACTTTAGCAATAAGTCCAGCTTTTCACGAGGAATATCAAGTAGCATCAGGTTCCACATATCATCAATTTCATGGTCGGACAGGGCTTCGCTGACCTCCTTACGAATGGCTTTCCGGAATTCTTCCGGGCTGATTTCACCCAATTCAAATTGGGAAAAGAAACCTTTTCCCCTGAACTGGCATGCCTGTTTCTCTATATCTCGAAATCCTGCTTTACGAAAAGCATTCAGGCAATTGTCAAAATCCAGATTTATTAATACTCCTCCTAAATCAAAAACGACATTTTTAATCTTACTGTCCATAACTCTTTATGTGCTTTATTCTCTTTTTTAGTCTTTTTTCTGTATTCGTTTTATCCAACGGTAGATTTCACCAATCCACAATACGAATGACGTTCCTGCGATAATATAAACCCAAGTCATGAAATTCATAGGTTCGGTACGGAACACTTTACCTCCGAACTCGACAATCAGAATTTGTCCGACTAAAATAATGATAGCCACACTTAGCATGCCTAATGCATGACGGGAATCCTTGAATACAGAATGGTTGGTCCCGAAAACACTGGCATTAAATAGATTCCAGAATTGCAGCATCACGAAGATCGTGAAGAATTGCGTCAAAGCTTGTCCTACTAAATCTGCTGGCATCTGTTTGATAATGACAATTAATGTCATCAGTATGGCAAGGAAGCAGAAGCCTACACCTAGTATATTTTTACGCATGGCTTTAGTGATGATGAAATCATCGGTCTTGCGTGGCTTTTCATTCATGACGTCTGCACTGGGGGGAATAGATGCTAAGGCCATGGCGGCAAAAGTGTCCATAATAAGATTTACCCAAAGCATTTGTGTTACGGTCAGTGGTAGTTCTGTACCAAAGAAAGCCCCTAATAAAACACTGGCTAATGCGACTACGTTGATAGTCAGCTGGAATACGATGAAACGCTGAATGTTTTTGTAAAGAGAGCGTCCCCACATTACTGCGGTAGCGATACTGTGGAACGAGTCATCCAATAGGGTTATGTCACTTGCTTCCTTGGCTACTGACGTACCGGTTCCCATAGAAAGACCTACTTGAGCGTGATTCAGTGCAGGAGCATCGTTTGTTCCGTCTCCGGTTACTGCTACTACGGCTCCTTTTTGCTGTAACAGTTGGACCAGACGTTGCTTGTCCATAGGACGCGCACGACTCATTACTTTCAAGTCAAGTACGCGGTCCAGAGCTTCTTCATCGCTTAATGCAGCAAACTCTACCCCTGTTATGCGGTTCCGGTCTGTATCTTCAGGTTTCCATAGCCCTATTTGGCGGGCAATTTCGGTAGCTGTTCCCGGGGTGTCGCCTGTAACAATTTTCACACCGATACCTGCCGACTGACATTTCTGTACGGCTTCCGGTACATCCGGACGAATAGGGTCGCTGATAGCTACGATACCTAGGAAAATCATATTCCCTTCATTGACTAGTTCGGCACAATCGTTACCGGAGTCTTCGGGGATAAATTTATAAGCTAATCCTAAAGTACGCATTGCCTTGTTCTGATAGGCCAGCAGATCGGCATTGTAATGAGCCTGTTCCTCGGAAGAGAGGTTGCATTTTCTCATCACAATTTCGGGAGCTCCTTTTATATAGAGTACCTTTTTCTGCTGGATAGGTGAATCTACTAATGTAGCCATATACTTACGTTCTGTAGAGAAAGTAAGTTGATTGATAACTTTTGCATTTTCACGTAATTCCAAATAGTTCTTGCCCTGTTCATTTAGCCAAAGCAATAAGGCTATTTCAGTAGGATTACCTACTCCGGATGGTTTCTTGTTTTCTCCTGTTTCTTCAAGGAAAGCTGTGGAGTTGGCACTGATCCCTTCAGCTATTAAATCTGCTTTGGTGGCATCAAGTTTCGCTTCATGTACCTGCATCAGGTTTTGTGTCAATGTACCTGTTTTGTCGGTGCAGATCACAGTAATGGCCCCCATTGTTTCACAAGCATGCATTTTACGTACCAGATTATTGGTTTTCAGCATACGGCGCATATTTAGTGCAAGACTTAAGGTGACACTCATCGGTAAGCCTTCAGGAACGGCTACTACAATTAAAGTGACAGCCATCATGAAATATTTCAATACAATGCGGGCTATTGCCATCCACCCATGCCAGTCTGTTATTTCATTTACGCTGAGGTAGGAGTAAAGGTCTTTAGCTGTGAAAACGATAAAGGTAAGCGTGGCAATGGTAAAACCTATTTTTCCGATGAAACCCGCCAATTTTGTCAATTGGATATTCAATGGAGTCTCTTCTTCACTTTGTTCGGTGGCCTGACGTGCTACCTTACCTATTTCGGTGGAATCACCCACACGTTCTACCTTCATTATTCCATGTCCGTCAACTACTGTGGTGCCACGCATCACTTCATTGCTGGGATAAGTGGCTTCTTCATCAAATAGTTCTTCATGGATGGTTTTATTGACCATTAATTCTCCTGTCAAGTTGGATTCATTCACTTGCAGGGAAATAGCTTCCAGCAAGATTCCGTCGGCAGGAATCTCCTCACCGGTATTCAAAACTACGATATCACCTACTACAATCTCCTTACGGGGAATTTCCCGTACTTTCCCATTTCTGATTACTGTAACTGGTGTTTCTTCGCCTACAGCGTTCAGTAAGTCAAACTTCTTATTCGCATCGTATTCAAAGTAGAATCCGATACCGGTTGCCAGAAAAATAGCAAAGAAAATGCCGATTGTTTCCGCATACTCATTTTCAATAATGGCAATCACTAAGGAAAAGAATGCTGCGACTAAAAGAATACGTATAACCGGGTCGCGGAACTTTTCCAGATAAAGTTTCCACATGGAAGGACGTTTGGGAGGTGTCAAGAGGTTATTCCCATACTTCTCTCTACTGATAAGGACTTCTTTGTCCGAAAGCCCTGTTAGGGCTGTTTCCTGTTTTTTTTGTGCCATACGGCTTAGCAAAATTAATTAATGGTGCACAAAAATACAATTTATATCCTTACGAATAAGGGAATTAAATCTTTTTATCAAAATTTGGGCGATAAATCTTGCAAGTTTCAAGGGAATATACTACTTTTGCACCTGCTAACAGGAAATTGTGGCACGGACTTGTAGCTCAGTTGGTTAGAGCAACAGACTCATAATCTGGAGGTCCCTGGTTCAAGCCCAGGCTGGTCCACAAACTAAAAGGCTGATTCCTAACGGAATACAGCCTTTTTTGTTTGCAGACCCTCCAGATATAAATCTGTTGCTCTTGGTTGATTTACTCCTAATATATAGCTGTTGTTTCACTATTGTTTCTCTATCTGATACCATGCCACTTCCATTTTCTCTGTTTTAGAGGTACGCCATTTCATAAAGTCCAAGTCTTCACTTTGCCGAGTTCCCATTTGCAATGACAAGGCAGTGCCACCTACCAAGAGATAGGATTTGATGCAGTCCAACTTAGAAACAGCTTCAAAAACTTGCAGCGTGTGTGGAGCTAAACCTTTCATGCAAACATTTTAGTAAATTTACATAATAAATTCAGTGTTGATCTCAGAACTTACACAGAAATAATTAGCGTGTTGATAATGAGTTAGATTTACATTTGTTACTCTTGTTACAGGAATCATGAACAGAATTTCTTTCTCTTAGTATAAAATCATGAGCACATTATATACTCTAAAACTGAAAATGTGGATATTACCCTTAAAAAGTAGGATGAAAATTTGTACGAAACGGGAAGATGGCTTTATCTTTGAAGAATATTAAAGATAGCCGGACTTTTTATTTCGGTGGAATATAGAGGTTGTTAGTATAAAAATAAAAAATTAAATTTAGGTTGTATGGTTAAACGTTATGGTTGTGCAGGCATTTTATTGTTTGCAATGGGATTATTTCCTTTATTGGCACAGGACAATGCTGTGGCTAAAGAGATGGCTATAAAGATAGCCGATCGTATTGTTGCTTCTACGGTTTATGAATTCAAGGATGTAAAAACAGGTAAAGTATACACTTCTTTGGATAATGTTTCTTTAAACCCGGATATGCGTGTCAATAGTAAATATTTGAATTGGCATTACACAAACGGAGTAACAAATATGGCTTTGATGGAGTTGGGTGATAAAATACAGAACCGGAAATATGAGGATTATGTGCTGAAGAATATGAAGTTCATTTTTGATAAGACTAACCAGTCCTATTTTCATCGTTTGTATGATAAGACTTTCCGTGAAGGAGGATGGAGAGCGGTTCCCCGTCTTACTTGGCATATGATTTATAGAAACAAGCGTTTGGATGACAACGGTCCTATGGGGGCTAGTTTGATAACTTTGAACCAGCGTCATCCGGATGATGCTTTCCAAAAATATATTGAAACAACCAATCATCATATTATGGTTTCAGAACCTCGTTTGGCCGATGGAACCATAGCCCGTTTATGGCCTCATGAAAATACAATTTGGGCAGATGATGCGTTTATGGCGGTGTCTTTTATTTCCCGCATGGGAGAGGTTACTGGTGAAAAGAAGTATTTTGATGATGCTGCCAATCAGATATTGAATTATACACGATATTTGTGGTGTCCTGAAAAACAGATTTATTATCATTGCTATCATACAGATAATAAGGAACATGGAGTGGCGCATTGGTCCCGGGCCAATGGATGGATTTTTATGGCGACAGCCGATCTGTTGGCAAGAATGCCGGAAAATCATCCTATGCGTGGGGATGTGATAAAGAATTTCCAGATGCAGGCTAGTGGGGTAGCGCGGTATCAAGGGAAAAACGGTTTGTGGCATCAGTTGTTGGATAAAGAAGATTCTTATGAAGAAATTACCGGTAGTTCTATGTTTGTATTTGGCATAGCTAAAGGTGTGAAGGAAGGATGGTTGCATCCGGATTTCATTTATGTAGCATGGCAGGGATTCAAAGGAATGTTGTCAAAAATTTCAGAGAATGGTGATGTGACGGCTATTTGTGTCGGTACAGGTATTATGCCTTCCACCGTATTTTATTATAATCGTCCCACTCAGGAAAATGATCCGATGGGTGAAGGGCCTGTGTTACGCGCTTTGGTGGAAATGATTGATGCGCCTAAATACACGGAGATTAGTGCGAATGATCAGTATGATAAGATAAAATAAGAAAGAGATTAATTTACCCGTTGGCAAGCTGGGTCTAATTTGTCAACGGGTATATGTTAGAATGTTAAATCAAAACGCCCTTCTGTCACTCTTCCTCCTTCAAAAGTTCCGCTGATTATTCTGTTTTTCAAATCAAAGCGGGTAATATTGACAATGCCGTCTTCCAGTCTTTCTTCTTGTTTATTACCATCTTTGAATACGGCGTCGGTATAGATGGTCTGATCATTATTCATCCTTTCAAGAGCACTGTAAACAGTGATATTTTTTTCTTTCGGGTCAATGATATTGAAAGAAATAGACGTATTGTCATCTACCCAAACGTATACATGGACTGTTGCTTTTTCATCTTCATTATAAGCAGGATAGTAGGATGCTTTATGGTCCGGCCCATAGCGTTGTCCTGTATATATCCAGCCGTCTATCAGACAGCCAAAGGTATTGGCACCTGTCTGAGTGGCAGGCGGCATGAGAGTAGGATCTGCTGAAAAGTCTTCTCCATCGCAGGCACAGCATAACGCGACAGTTAATATTATTGTAATAAGATATTTAATCATAGTCTGAATCTTTTAAAAGTGATAGTTAATACCTGCCGAGAAAGATAATTGAGAAATGTCATCCGAACCGTTCATCGGATAATGTGGTTGTACCATCCATTCTTTATGATGATAGCGGACGGAATATTCACCGGAATACGCCAGGATATAGCTTATCCTTGCACTGATCCCCCAATGGGTGAAAAGGTGGTATTCTCCGCCTACTCCAAAGTTTGCCGCCCATTTGTTCATGGATACTTTTCGTGGTTTATCATATACCATACTGTCGTCTTTATATAACTGGTATCCGGTTCCGGTAGTAAAATACCAATCGAATTGTTGTTTCAGCCAATGCAGGGAGAACTGTGGAGCAAAATAATGTGTTTGAATCTTGTCTGTGGTATTTGTCGTGTTGCCTGTATATCGGCTGCCTTGATAAAGTATTCCGAATCCGGCTCTAATGGCAGGCTTGTTTCCTACCAGGTAAGTATAACTTCCTGACCAACCTATGCCGTTGCGCAAATTCGAGGAATATCCTGCTATTCCTATCAGCTTTCCGGTGTAGAGGGTAGGACCTGTCTGAAAGGATAGAACGGATCGTTTGTCAGTGCCGGATTGTGCATATAGCGATGTTGGACACAGCAGCGTGGCTACTATAATAAAATATAGTTTGTTTTTCATGGTCATTGTGTTTATCTAGGTGGGTACAAAAATAATAAATCATTGGAAATAACAGCATTAATAGTTTTCTTATTTTAAGTAATCCGTGAAAAATGTGATAGATTAACACTTTCCTGCCATCTTTATTCCATTCATTCTGTTTTCTTATGAAGATTATTCACTTTAAAACCTTATAGTTTATGAAACCAGTAGAATCAGACCGGTTGGATGCCGAAGAGCGTAGAGAACTGAGCAGTTCTGATTTCGGAATTCCTGAAGAGCGTGCTTTCCCGATGCCCGATGCGGCACATGTGCGGGCGGCGGAAGCCTATTTCCGTTATGCTAGTGATGATCAGAAGCCTGAGTTGGCGAGGAATATACTGGAAAAAGCGGCTGAATACGGAGTGCGTGTAGAGAGTCCTGTGGTGCTGTCTTGGGCCGGGAAATAGTTGTTGTATAATGATTTGACCTTTTGTGTTGCTGAATATTGTGTAAATGTAGGTGCCGAATCGTGAAGGAAAGTTATTATTTAAATATTTTCCTAAGGAAATTTGTTATATAGGAAAGTATGGAATATATTTGGAAAAAGTTTCCTGAGGAAATAATTAAAGGAGATAACATAACAGAGTCCGGTTTTAATTATGAAGAAGAGTATGAAAAAAGAGTTTATAAAAAGGTATGGATGGACATTGCTTGGTATTGTGGCAGGAATGGTAGGAGGATATTTGTATTGGCGGTATGTAGGTTGCACCACTGGGACTTGCCCTATCACTTCTTCTCCTGTCAACAGTTCCATTTGGGGGGCGGCAATGGGGGGATTGTTGCTCAGTTCATTTATGCCGGAGCATAAAAAGATAAAGAAGGAGGAATAAGTATGAATAAAACGATTTTATTTTTTTTAGCCCTTGTGCTGGCTGCCACAACAGCTTGCGGCAGAGGAAGCAGTAATAATAACCCTGTAAAAGAAGAAACTATGGCAACAGAAGGAAATGGAAAGGTCATACATTTGACTAAAGCTGAATTTTTGGCGAAAGTATATAATTTCGAGAAAAACCCGGAAGAGTGGAAATATGAAGGTGACAAACCGGCTATTGTGGATTTCTATGCTGACTGGTGTGGTCCTTGCAAAATGGTAGCTCCTATTTTGGACGAATTGGCAAAAGAATACGATGGCCAGATTGTGATTTATAAAGTGGACACGGAGAAAGAACAGGAACTGGCAGGCGCGTTTGGTATACGGAGTATTCCGTCCATTCTGTTCATCCCCATGGAAGGAAAGCCGGAGATGGCACAGGGGGCTATGCCCAAAGCGTCATTTAAAAAGGCTATTGATGAGTTTTTATTGAAAAAATAAGTACTTTTGTGCAATAGCATCAAGAAGAAAGAGCAATATGGAAACTTTATGTAAAATAAGAGATCTCTATCGCGCTATTGCAGAATTTGAAACACGGTTTGAAAAGGCGCACCACCTTTGTCTGAACGAAGGAATGTTGCTGTGCTGTCTCTCCAGAAAGAAACGCCTGTCCTCGGGAGAGATAGCAGAGCAATTGGGGCTTTCTAATTCGAATACTTCTAAGGTTATCAGATCTGTAGAGGATAAAGGCTATATAGAGCGTAATTTGGGAGATTGTGACAAACGCCAGATGTATTTCTCGCTTACGGCGGAAGGAAAGAAAATACTGAAGGAGATGGAATGCTGTAATATTGAGATTCCTGAGTTACTGAGGTCTGTATTATAATAGTAAGAAAGATACCGCCGTAGATGAAGTCTGTTTTTATTTTTATATCATTGCTGATAATGCTCTGTCCCGCTTTCTCGCAAAGCAGGATGGAGCATTATCTTGATTCTTTGGGATTGGTGAATGTAGGCCGGATGGACCCGACATTGAAAATAGATTTGATGTATACCCGTGCCGACAATTTTACCGGGAAAGTCCTTTATGAGGATTTGCAGGAGGCCTATCTTCATCCTGAGGCTGCCAAAGCCTTGTTGCAAGCGCAAAAGCGGTTGAAAGAGTTGTATCCCGGTTATTCTCTGATTATTTATGATGCCGCCCGTCCCATGTCCGTGCAGCAGAAAATGTGGAATGTGGTAAAAGGTACTTCCCAAAATATATATGTATCCAATCCGGCCCGGGGAGGAGGGTTGCATAATTATGGTTTGGCGGTGGATGTGAGTATTGCAGATGAAAAAGGAAATCCTTTGCCTATGGGGACCAAGGTGGATCATTTGGGCAAGGAAGCACACATAGATACCGAAGCGGCAATGGTACAGCAGGGAATCATTACAGCGCAGGAACGGAAAAACCGTTTGCTGCTGCGCCGGGTCATGACGGATGCGGGTTATAAACCTTTGCGCAGTGAGTGGTGGCATTTCAACTTCCGCAGTCGTGAAGAGGCAAAACGGAACTATAAAGTAATTAGATAAAGGATGGAAATATCAACAAAAACACTCCATTTCATCGAAGAACACAGAGAGGACGATACGCGTACACTTGCTTTGCAAAGTAAGAAATATCCCGATGTAGACATGGCGGCAGCTGTCACACAAATTGCCGGACGGCAGGTGGCGGCCCGCAAGATACCTTCATGGTATCCGGTTTCTGCATTATGGTATCCCCCTCATTTGTCTATGGAGCAATGTTCTTCCGAAGCAACTGCTTTGTATAAGGCCTCTTTGTTGGAAGGCGATACTTTTGCCGATTTAACCGGAGGTTTCGGTATTGATTGCAGCTTTATCTCCCGGAATTTCAAGCAGGCTGATTATGTGGAAAGGCAGTCAGGACTTTGTGAACTGGCTTTGCATAATTTCCCTTTGTTGGGGTTGGGGCACATTCGGATACACAACCGGGACGGGATATCCTATTTGCAGGAAATGCTTCCGGTAGATTGCTTGTTTTTAGACCCTGCCAGAAGAGACGGACACGGTGGAAAGACGGTTGCCATCTCTGATTGCGAGCCGGATGTTACTGTTTTGGAGCCTTTGCTGGTTGATAAGGCAAAGAAAGTGATGGTGAAATTATCGCCTATGCTGGATCTGTCATTGGCATTGAACGAGTTGAAAACAGTTCGTGCGGTACACATTGTCGCTGTGAATAACGAGTGCAAGGAGTTATTGCTGATACTGCAAAAAGAGTCCGTTTCATCGGAGGTAAGCATCCATTGCGAACATATTGCAGGCAACGGGGAGAGCCGGCATTACACCTTTACCTTGAAGCAGGAAAAAACATCGCCCTGTCTTTTGGCCGATGAAGTCGGAACTTATTTGTATGAACCGAATGCCGCTATACTGAAAGCCGGTGCTTTTCGTTCTCTCACACAAACCTATCCTGTGGCGAAACTTCACCTCAACAGCCATTTATATACCTCTGTTTCTTTGGTTCCGGATTTTCCGGGACGTCGTTTCCGGGTTGAGGCCGTATCGGGTTTTGGAAAAAAGGAACTGAAAGCGTTCTTGATGGATATGGATAAGGCGAATATTACGATCCGCAACTTTCCATTATCGGTTGCGGAACTTCGCAAACGTTTGAAACTGAAAGAGGGAGGAGATGATTATATCTTTGCCACTACCTTGTCCGGCGGGCAGAAAGTCTTGATTAGAGGGAAGAAGTGTTAGTTTATAATCAGTTTGTAACCTATTCCCCTTACATTCACAATCCGTATGCTTTGGTCTTTGGACAGTTTATGGCGTAATTTCGTAATAAATACATGCAGGCTGCGTGAATTGAAGAAGCTGTCATCTCCCCATAGCTCCAACAAGATGCTTTGGCTGTTCACCACTTCATTCCGGTTCTTACACAGGCGTTTTAGGATTTCCGATTCCCGGTGGGAGAGTTCTTGTATGTTCCCTGCAAAATCCAGTTGTT
This sequence comes from Phocaeicola vulgatus ATCC 8482, assembly GCF_000012825.1. GTDB lineage: Bacteria > Bacteroidota > Bacteroidia > Bacteroidales > Bacteroidaceae > Phocaeicola > Phocaeicola vulgatus. The sequence goes on from NC_009614.1 coordinate 1,760,785, forward strand.
GGGTGACGGAGTTGAACTGATATCCTCCGATGGTGTAGGTATTGGTTATTTCTTTTTCCACAAAAGCTTTGTGCATCAAGGCTTTGAGGCGTACAATAAGCTCCTGCATACCGAATGGTTTTTTCAGATAGTCATTAGCTCCCAGTTCAAATCCTTTTACTACATCATTGATGGCAGACCGGGCGGTGAGGAATAATACCGGGGTTGCTTTATCCGATTGGCGGATGCGGCGTACCATTTCAAAGCCATCCATACGGGGCATCATGACATCGGCTACCAATACGTCCGGTTTCTGTTCGAAAAACTTTCTTAAGCCTTCTTCACCATCTCCGGCGGTAGTAATGATAAAATCCTGTTCTTCCAGTGTGTCCTTGATAATCATGGCAAGAGTCTGTTCATCCTCTACTAATAAAACGTGTATCTTTTCCATTTGCTTATTCGGGAATTTTAAGTGTAAAGGTACTGCCTTTTCCTGTGCTACTTTCCACGGAAACAGTTCCTTTATGCTGTTCTATCATTGTTTTTACATAATAAAGTCCTAATCCATATCCTTTTACATTATGCAGATTACCGGTCGGAACCCGATAAAACTTATCAAACAGATGTTTTTGTCTGTCGGCAGGAATACCTATTCCTTTGTCTTGTATCTTTAGCATCACATAAGCGTTACGGTCACCGTTGCATGGATTGTTGCAGCGTATTGCAGAAATGTAAATATATGCCTTTTCATCGGAATATTTTATAGCATTGTCTATCAGATTGCTGATCACGTTATACAGGTGCAAGCGGTCTGCACGTAGGGTTATGTTTTCTTCCATAATGAGTTTGAACTCAGTCGGCTTATCAGCTTTCAATCTATGTTGGCTGATCAGATTTTCCAACATAGGCCTCAGTTCGACAGGTTCATAGTTCAGACGGAAGTTCTTCCGTTGCTCCATACTCATGGAAAGGATCTGTTCCACCAGTCCGCTGAGCTGTTTCAGCTGGGTTTGGATAATCTGAAGATAGTTCTGTCGTTTCGTCAGGTTTTCTGCTCCGTTGAAGTTCAGTAATGCATCGTTGGCGGCGTAGGCTACGGCTATCGGAGTTTTCAGTTCGTGAGTAATGTTATGCGTGAAGTCCTCTTTCATTTCTTCTACACTTTTCTGCCTTAAGATGATACGGATAAGAAACCAGAATGATACCCCCAATATAATAATGATAAAGAAAGAGGTATAAAGTATCCCCTTCATTTGTTGCAAGACGATGGTATTTGTCGGTTCCACCCATAACCGGTATGCCATTTTGTTGTACAAGTCATAATTGTAATAGTAGCTCACTGCTTCTTTGCCCGGCCTGTATTTTTGAGGTGAGCTGAGTCCTTGTACGACCGTGCTGTCTTGACGTAAATTCACTATTTCGATGCGGTGAGGCAGGTAGATGATTCCGCGCATGGCAAGTGTCCTTGTAAAAAGGCTGTCGAAAGTGTGCAGGTTGATTTCCGTGAAAAGGTCCAGCTGGCTGTGGATACCCCGTTGGAAGTATTTGGTGAGCAGTTCCAGTGTACCGTTTTTGTCGATGGTAGTAGATACCGGTTCATTGATTTCCAGACCAAATCTTTTTTGCTGTTTGAAAGGCTCGGTTTCTATAACTTTGGTAATCAAAGCACTGCTGTCCAGATTGATACTGGATTCGATATAGCCATTTATGGTTTCGTTGCTTCGTTTCACGGAATCGCACCGTTCCATCATTTCATTGTAGTCACTCACCTGTAATGTTTCTATCAGGCAATTGTCCATATCCTTCTTCATCGAGGTGTATAATCCTGTCAACCAATATGCCTGATAGGCAAAGACGCCTATCAGCGAAAGGATAATCAATGCGGCTATGGCTTTAAACGGTATCTTCATGGTTTGGCAAAAATAGGCACAAAATAAGTATTTTCTTTCTTTTGATAACACTAAATAAGACTTCGTAAGCCGGTGGTAACACATACGGCACATTTTTCACCTTTACTTTGCATGGACACTAAAAATAAAACGATGATGAGGACAGTGATTATCTTTTGTTTATGCTTGTCGGCATTTGCGGCACAAGCGCAGAATGATGTGAATTATACCTATATGGACAGCCTTTTCCAACAATTGCCGGAGGTGTTGGTCAAAGGGGAGCGTCCGGTGGTAAAGGCCGAGCGGGGAAAGCTGGTCTATGACTTACCCCGTATGGTAGAGCGGCTTCCGGTGAATAACGCCTACGAGGCGGTAAAGGAACTGCCCGGCATCGTGGAACAAGATGGCAATCTCACTTTGGGGGGGCGCAGTATTACTTTGGTAGTAAATGGAAAAGTAAGTACACTGGACAAGGACGATTTGAAGTCCGTGCTTCAGAATACCCCTGTCAGTCGTCTGGAGAAAGCAGAAATCATGTATGCTGCTCCGGCACGTTACCGCATTCGTGGAGCCATGGTGAATGTTATTCTAAAATCGAATATAGGGCAGAAGCCTTCTTGGTCCGGTGAAGTGGCGGCTATGTATGAACAGTCCCGCAGGGAAGACATTGCAGGCCGTGGAAATTTGCTCTACACTTCCCGGCGCTTTTCGGCGGATGTGATGTATTCATACGGGTTCAAACATACCACTTTCGGATTGGACAAACAGTCATGGCACACTATGGCGGGGGACGTACACGAGTTGGATTTGAAAACAGAGGCTAAGGGGTATGGCGGCCGGCATAACCTCCGCTTGGGGGCGGATTATGATTTCGGGAAGAAGAACTTGTTGAGTGTGGTTTACAATACACAATACCGCTATGGGCAGGACTGTACAAAAATGCGTGGAACAGCCCACAGTGATAAAACGGATGACGGTGACCGCCAGTTACATAATGTGGCGGCCGATTATCAATCTTCTTTCGGCCTTTCGGCAGGAATGGATTTCCTTTTTTTCTCCAATCCGTCACAGACCTTTCTGGAGAAAGATATGCAGGATGTCAGCCGGACATTGAATTATGACAGCAACCAACGTATCAACCGCTGGTTATTCTATGCCAACCAGCTTCATTCCTTGCAAGGTGGAACCGAGATAAATTATGGTGTAAAGTACACTGCCACACACGATAACAGCTACCAGTTCTATCGGGATGGTGAAACAGGAGCCTTGATTCCCGATAATTCCGAGAAACTGCTTCGAAAAGAATATACTCTGAATATGTACACCGGCGCTTCACATAGTTTTGGGAAGAAGTTCTCTGCCGAAGTTTCCTTGGCCGCAGAGCTTTATCATGCCGGGGAACGTCATAGCTGGATGCTGTATCCCACTGTAAACACAACTTATACTCCGGCAGATGGCCATACCTTGCAAATGTCTTTCACCAGTAATCGTAAATATCCCGCTTACTGGCAGTTGCAACCTATTATACAGTATGTGGACAGCTATACCGAGGCTCATGGAAATCCCGACCTGAAGCCAAGTTCCAATTATTCGCTCGACTTGAATTATCTGTATAAGAATAGATATATGATAGGGGTGAATTACAATTACACACCCGATTACTTTGTGCAGCTCCCTTATCAATTGCCCGACCGTCTGGCGGAGGTGAATCAGTTTGTGAATTATGATTTTCAGAAAAGATGGACCATACAGACTATGGCTTCTTATAAAGTGAGTACATGGTGGAACGGGCGCATTTTTGCTTTCGGCCTGTTCTCTCATGACAAGAACAGCCATTTCCATGATATTGCATTCAACCGGCATAAATTCAGCGTCATTCTGAATACCACAAACACATTCATCTTATCGAAGAAACCGAATATCATAGGTACGTTGGCTGGTTTTTACCAATCACGTGCCATACAAGGGGTGTATAACTTAAGTCCTATTTGTAATGTTTCGACTTCACTTCAGTGGGCTTCTCCGGATGGAAAGACGAAGGTGATATTGAAAGGAAATGATATTCTTAATACATCGAATATGACCACCCGGCTGGCGTGGGGGCAGCAACGGAACCGGACAGAAATGAATTGGGACAATCGTAGCTTTACATTTTCATTCCTCTATAAATTCGGCGGATACAAAGAGAAGAAACGTACCGATGTCGATACCAAGCGGCTGGGACGATGATTTTTTAGTGGTTAGTAATCACTAACCACTAATCACTAGTTCGCCATTTTTGCCTTGAAAGCCAGCGCATACATACGCATCTGTTTTACCATTGCCAGCAAGCCATTGCTGCGGGTGGGCGACAGATGTTCTTTCAAACCTATCTTCTCTATAAAGTATAAATCACTGCTTAATATTTCATCCGGAGTATGTCCGCTGACTACTTTGATAAGCAGGGCAATGATACCTTTTACAATCAAGGCGTCACTTTCCGCCTGGAACACCACTTTGCCGTCTTCCATATCGGCTTGCAGCCATACGCGGCTCTGGCAACCGTCTATCAGGTTTTGTTCTGTTTTATATTCGGGGGCGAGTGGTTCCTGCTCGTTACCCAAATCTATGAGCAATTGATACTTGTCCATCCAGTCATCAAAATCACTGAACTCTTCTATCACTTCGTTCTGAAGTTCGTTTATTGTTTTCATTATTTTATCATTTATTTCTCATTATAAATCACATCCATCACTGTTTGTCCTACCGCTTTCAGCGTGTTACGGTCAATGTTTTCCATCGTATCGTTTACCGTATGCCAGAAAGAGCCGAAAGAACTTTGCGGATTACCGGCATCATAGTTAATGATGTCCACACACGGGATACGCGCCAACTTGTTGACATAGATATGGTCGTCCACCGTCTCACCGCCGTCTTCTTTTACAAAATATTTGCCATATCCCAACTCATGTGCCTTTTTCCAGATTTTCTTCATTTCGGAACGGGCGGTGCGGGCCGAGTAACCTTCATAATAGAACGTGGCATCTTTTCCTCCTACCATATCCAGCAAGATTCCATAGCGTGCATTATAGTTCTGAACATGTGGGGTACGTGCCCAGTATTGTGATCCAAGACACCAAGTGTCCTGTTTGTACTTGCCGTCATAAAATTCGGGAATTCCATAATCCTCCGAATCGAAAAATACGATATCTATACCTAGGGCAGGTTGTTCCTTCTGTATCTGACGGGCGATTTCCAGCAGCACCCCCACACCGCTGGCACCATCATTCACTCCCAGTATAGGAGTATGGTGATTCTTCGGGTCGGGATCATTGTCGGCATACGGGCGGCTGTCCCAATGGGCGCAAAGCAGGATACGTTTTTTACTTTCGGGCTTGTAAGCACCGATAATGTTGCGTGATTTCAGTATCGTACCGTCGTATGCTATCAGATCGGCATATTGATTGTATACCTTGGCGCCGAATTTTTCCAATTGTCCTGCCAGATATTCCCCACATTCTTTGTGCGCCTGTGTGTTGGGAACACGGGGACCGAAGTCTGCTTGTACCTGAATGTACTGGTAGGCGCTGTCTGCATCGAATTCGGGAGCCTTGATCACTTCTTTGTCTACGGTTTCTGTCCGGTCGTTTCTGCTTTTACTGTTTCCGCACGAAACGGCTGTCAATACAAGCAGCAAGAACGGGATTACTAAAACATTTCTTATCTTCATACTTATTCTTCTGTTATTTATTTGTGCATTATCCTTTATATGGAAGGGGGCTGCGCCGCAAAGTTACGTTATTTTCTTTGTACTTCTTCCATAACGCGCAGGAAGTTTCCACCCCAAATGAGGCGGATATTTTCTTCACTGTATCTTTCCAACAGCAGCCGGCGTGTAAAGTTTATCAATTCTGATGCCGAAGCGCAGCCTGTGATGCCGCCGTCACCGTCAAAATCGGTTCCTATCCCTACATGTTCTATGCCCATGACATTTACCATGTGGTTCAGATGCTCGATGGCATCCTTGATGGTAGCTTCTCCGTTCTTGCGCAGGAATCCGCCATACATACATACCTGTGCCACCCCCCCCTTGGCTGCCAATGCTTTCAATTGGTCATCCGTCAGATTGCGCGGATGGTCGCAAAGGGCACGGGCCGAAGAATGAGAGGCTACGATCGGTTTGCCGCTGATTGCCAGTGCATCATAGAAACTTTTCTCTCCGGCATGAGAAACATCTACCATCATTCCCACACGGTTCATTTCTTTTATCACCTGTTCACCGAATGTGCTTACGCCCAGTCCTTCCTCATTATAACGGGCAGAGCCGCAGATATCATTATTTCCGTTGTGGCAAAGTGTCATGTACACCACGCCACGATGGCGGAAACGTTCTACATTCGTGATATCCTTGCCAATGGCATATCCGTTTTCAATGCCCAGCATGACAGCCTTTTTCCCTGCTTTTTTCAAACGGCACAGATCAGCGGGAGTATATGCTATATCTACGGCTGTACAGTTCTTGGCAACCATCTCCTCTATTTCGTTCAGGATGCGGTCTGCTTTGGCAGTAGCGGCCGATAAGGCTTCATCGGTACGTTCCAATTGCTTCAGGTAAGCCACCATGATGGTTGCGTCCAGATGTCCTTCCGTCATCTTATGCAGGTCTACCAGGATTTTCTTGTCACGGGTGGCGAAGTTTATTCCTTGATCGAAGAACATGGGAGTGTCGCAATGTGAATCCAGCGTTATCATGCGGTTGTGAAGTTTTTTGGCTTCTCTGAAAGAAGTGGATTCCTGTATAAGCCAGTGGAATACCGGCATCATACAGGTATTGTTTTCCAGAATGAAACATTCCGGATGCCATTGCACTCCCATCATGGACTTGCATTCGGTAGATTCCATCGCTTCAATGACTCCGTCGGATGAGCGGGCAGTTACCCTGAAACCCGGCGCAACCTCCTTTACCGCCTGATGGTGAAACGAATTGACCGGCAATATTTCTGTTTCAAACAATTTATAGAGTAAGGAATCTTTCTCTATCCGGACCGTATGCGAGGCATATCCCCGTCCCAAATCCTGATCGTGTTTGATCCGTTCCCCTTCCATCTGTACGTGGATATCCTGATACAGGCTGCCTCCAAAAGCGGCGTTCATCACCTGTATGCCGCGGCATATTCCCAGAATCGGTATCTGCCGGTCGGCGGCCAGTTTGGCAAGCAATAACTCCTGACGATCCCTCCGGGGATTTATGCTGTGTAATTCCTTTATCGGTTCTTCTCCAAGGAACAAGGGATTGATATCCGCACCGCCGGTCAGTAGCAAGCCATCCAATGCATTCAGTGAGTTTATCAAACTGTTAGTTTCGTCAACAGGAGGAATAATGAAAGGAATACCTCCTGCTTTCAGAATGGAAGTGAAATATCCTTCCAGCAAAGTACATGCGCCTTCCTGGAAGTTTCCGGTAAGCCCTATGACTGGAGCATCTTTGTGGCAGGGAAAGGTGCGGTGTATGGCATCGTACTCGGCTGAAATGTCAAATGTTTGAAACGTTTTCATAAGTTAAATTATTCGTAGAAACTAAGCAAAGATAGGGATAAATTCAGATTTATTTTTCATATTTGCTAAAAATCTAATGACCATGGAACCTATACAAGACTTCGCCGGCCTGATATGCCGTTTGCGTTCGTTGAAGGAGCGGAAACGTGTGGTGGTTGTTTGCCCCAATGACCCTCATACCGAATACGTTATAACCCGCAGTTTGCACGAAGGCTTTGCCGATTTCTTATTGGTGGCGGATACGCCCCATTTGCTGAACTCGGAATATATCCGCCTTCAATATCCGGATCATGTGAAAGTATACGAGGCGACAAGTCCCGATAAAGCAGCCCAGGAAGCTGTTTCGCTGATACGTGAGGGACATGCGGACGTGTTGATGAAAGGGATTATCAATACGGATAATTTATTGCGGGCCGTGCTTAATAAGGAACATGGTATCCTGCCGAAAGGGAATGTGCTGAGCCATATCACGGTGGCACAGATCCCGATGTACAAGAAATTGCTGTTCTTCTCGGATGCGGCGGTCATTCCCCGTCCTACCTTGGAACAATTCGAGGCGATGCTGCGGTATGATCTGGAGGTATGCCGCCGCATGGGAATAGAAGCTCCCCGTGTGGCCTTGATTCATTGTACGGAAAAAGTAAACGAGAAATTCCCTCATACACTGGATTATGTGACTTTAAAGGAACGTGCCGCCGCCGGTGCTTACGGAAACATGTACTTGGACGGGCCCATGGATGTGAAGACGGCATGTGATGCGCATAGCGGTGAGGTGAAAGGAATCAGCTCGCCGGTGGTGGGACATGCGGATTTGTTGATCTTTCCCAATATCGAGTCGGGAAATACATTCTATAAAACGGTGTCATTGTTTGGTGACGCCAACATGGCAGGTATGTTGCGAGGTACGGCCTCTCCCGTAGTGGTTCCGTCGCGTGCCGATTCCGGTAATTCGAAATATTACAGTCTGGCATTGGCCTGTGTGGCCGGATAAATAATGTGGCAATGTGCCAATTTGCCGGTGTGTCAATTGGCTGTGCTGTGTTGCCGCATGGTTTTGGCTCATTCGCAAATTGATAAATTATTGAAACTATGAAAATATTTGTGATTAATCCGGGCTCTACTTCTACCAAAATAGCCCTTTTCATCGATGAAAAGCCGGTGTGGGCGGCAGGGGCCCATCATACTGCGGATGACTTGTCGGAGTTTCACCACGTCAACGAACAGTATGCGTACCGTAAGGACTTTGTATTGCGATTGCTTGCCGAGGCGGATATTCCGTTGGATTTTGATGCCGTCATTGCCCGTGGCGGTCTGCTGAAGCCTACGCCCGGCGGGGTGTATGCCATTAACGAACAGATGAAACACGATTTGCTCAACGCCCGGATGGAGCACGCCTGTAATTTGGGCGCGCTGATTGCCGATGAAATAGCCCGGGAATGCCATTGTCCCGCCTACATTGCCGATCCCGAAGTGGTAGACGAGCTGCAACCGGCCGCCCGCCTGACGGGAATACCGGAGATAGAGCGCATTTCCATCTTCCATGCCTTGAACAGTAAGGCGGTATCGCGTAAATATGCCGCTTCCATCGGGAAACATTATGAAGAGTTGAATCTGATTGTGGTGCATCTGGGGGGTGGCATATCGGTGGGTGCCCATTGCAAAGGACGGGTGATTGATGTTAACAATGCCTTGAACGGTGAGGGGCCGTTTTCTCCCGAACGTGCGGGAACCATTCCTGCCGACCAGTTAGCGGAATTGTGCTTCAGCGGTAAGTATACGTTAAAGCAGATCAAGAAGATGCTGAATGGCAAAGGGGGGCTGACTGCCCATCTGGGTATGAATGATGTGGTGACTATTGCCCGGAAAGCTTCCGAAGGCGAGGAGCCTTATAAAGGGGTATTGGATGCGATGCTCTATACGGTGGCGAAACAGGCAGGGGCCATGTATGTCACGCTCCGTGGGCAGGTGGATGCCATTATTCTGACGGGAGGCATTGCCCATAGTGATTACTGTGTAGGGATTCTCAAGGAACAGATTGATTATCTGGCGCCGGTTGTGCTGATGCCCGGTGAAGACGAGATGGGCTCGCTGGCTTATAATGCGTTGGGAGCCTTGAAAGGTGAGCTGCCTTTGCAGGTTTACCGGCCGGAATAAGAAGATGGTGGTACATCGGAATTAAAATAAGCGATAAAATTGTTCAAATCCTTCATGGAAGGGTAATGTGTTGATATACAGAAGGCTATTATGAAGGAATCATTATAAATTCCTTCATAATAGCTTCAGGGATGTTTTTACCCGGCCAGTGCTACCAGTTTATACATATTTCCTGTTGTGGTATGCATGCGTTCCGCTCCCAGGGAATTCATGATTCTTCCCATTTTGTTTATCGTGATGCCGCGCATGGCTGCCGGATATCGTTTCAGCAGGATATTGAACAAGCATACTGCCGAGTAAAGTTTGAAGTCTTCCCCTTTCTCCGGCAGTCTGAAACAATGGAGAATCATTTCCGCTTCGGTAGGCAAGGCATAATAGGCCTGGTTGCGCAGTTTCAGCTCGGATTCCTCCGCCGCCGAGAACCAGTAACGCTTTCCCTCGTCCAGTTCTGCTTTCAGCTGGGCGAAAAGCTGTTTGTGCTCCAGTGGCGAGCAGTCTATCTTCTCCTTTACCTCGGCAAAGAAATAACGGCGGCTTCCGCTGGGGTCGGTGAGCAGCGCTTTCCGGTTACTGGTGCCGATGAACGAGGCCATCCGGGGCAGATGGCTGTAGGACGAGCGGTGCGACTTGCGGAAATCCAGTTTTTTCATCTGCATCAGATTTTTCAGCAATGGCAGTTTCTGTGGTGAAAGACGGTCGTACTCATCCAGATTAATCAGTCCGAAGAAAGCCAGCTTCTGCTCGCATCCTGCCTGTCCGGTCAGTTCGAAGCTGTCCGTATAGTAGTCTTTCAACGAATCGGGCATCAGCAATTCGCAGAAAGTGGATTTGCATCTCCCTTGCTCGCTGCTCACCAGCATGGGGGCCACAGCGTTGGCGCACCGGTCCATGCGTCCGCTCCACTGGGCAGTTACGCCCAGCATCCAGCGGTGGAAACTGTTCACCCAGAAATCTTTCGTAGATATGCGTTGTGCCAGCGGAGTCACGCGGTCCTTGCCGTCCCATTCGGGAAGGGTGTTCATATAGGAAAGTAACGGATGATAGTCCGGCATCTGCTCCGAGTTCACGAACCGGCTTACATCCTTGTCCCAGCAGTTGATGTGACGTGCACGTGCTTCCAGGCACAGGCTGTTCAGGGTGCGCTGGCTTATTACCTTATATATAGGTGTGTCAGCGTCTTTTTTGCAACATTCCGTTTGTTCCGTCAGTAGGTTGAAGCGGAAGTGGTAGCGGCTCAGCAAATATTGTTCCAGTTTTTGCTGTACTTGTTCCGTTTCCGGTTTCTTCTGCATTGATAATGAGGTAGATGAACTCTTCACTGTCGGACTTATCACTACATTCGAGGAAGCAAGCTTCTTCATTACTTTGTTCAATAACTTTTTATTCATTATTTGTTGTTTTAGGTTTCCGTTGGAACAAAGATACTGTGTAAAATAGCGTTTTGCAAGTGTTTTTCGTGGGGTTTTAGAGAAAAGTGACTAAGCGTAAACATCCTGAATAACAAGCTGTTTCGTCCGGTTGATTACACGATATCTTCCTTTTGATTCAGTTGTTTCACTTAAGTGATGAAGTTTGAGCACTCTAGTGATGAAAGTTCATCACTAAGGTGATATAATATCATCACTTAAGTGAAACAATTTACTTGAAGGGAAGATACAACGACTTCGACCGGATGATACACCTTATTCGTCCGGTTGTTGTCATTTGATGAAATGTGAGTGTTTTGCCAGACAGTCATCACCTTGGGATGCGTTTTTGGAGATGGAACGGGGCTGAAGGAATATGTAAGCGTCTCCGCGCTTCTATATTGTCTCTCTTTTTTTGTTCTTATATCTTGGGTATAAAAACGAATCATTATGGATTTGGCAGAAAATAGATTTAGAAAAACCTGGGAACGTTTCCTTGAAGTATTAAAAGTAGACTGTCATGGTAAGCGTCTCCGCGATTCTATATAGTATATTAAAAGTAAAAAGTCTAATGATCCCTTTTTAGTCATTAGCCTTTTCCCATCTGTCGGGAAGCAGTTGCCTGTATTTTTCCAGTGGTGTATTCGGTTGCCATTCGGCAGTTCTGTTTATGATATCCGTGAGATACTCAAACAGATTCACTTTATTCATCCTACAAGTAAGTGCTATCGTGTAGAGTATGGCGCCCCGTTCGGCTCCCTTATGGCTGCCGAAGAACAATGAGTTTTTTCTTGATAAGGATATGTAGCGGTTCATCCGTTCAACTATATTGTTGTCCAGGTAAGTGTCACCATAATTAAAGATGTCCACCACGGCATTCCACTCATTGCGAAGATAGGTGATAGCTTCCTTCAGTTCGCTCTTAGGCAACAAATCTCCCCGTTCTTCTATATCATCAAGCACATCTTTTATTTCTCCGAGTATGTCCGGCGCATACTTTTTCCGATGGACAAGATTCTGTTCTACCGTCCATCCGTCAACCCCGATCTTATGCTTATGTTCATTTTGATAAAGTGTGTTTATCATCTCCACGATTCTTTTTGCATCCGGGTCATCCTCACCGCAATCTATAAATTTCCGTTTTATATGTTGCAGGCACGGAATGCGTGTGATATGGGGATAAGCATCGCTTTCGAGTTTCCGGTAAGGTGAGTATCCGTCGCTTTGTATGATACCTTTGCAACCGCCTAATTCGTTAAGAATAACTTTTTCAGAGCGGGAGCCGTCATCATAGAGCAGGTATATCATCCTGGTGTTTATGCCCACAACCACCCAGAGGTATCCCTTGCGGACTCCTTTTCCCTTGCTGTTCTTTTCCGGGACGAGTATTTTGTAATAGGTTTCGTCGGCTGCCTTATAAGGATCACTCAAAGCTGTCTGCCGGATACACTTATAAAGATTTTCAAAGAGGCTTGAGGCTTTTTCCATCAACTTATGAGCCGTAGGTTTCTTCAGCGTAAAGCCATGACTTTCGAAGTAGTTGATGATTCTTTCAACCGGTAGCGATTGTATATAACGCAATTCCATCAGCCCGGCAATGAATGAGCCGTCATAGCTGGAATTCAAGAAAGCCGAGACCGGTGTTTTTCCCTCAAAGAGACAACCGTCTTGCGCGTAGGTGTGTATCTTGTAGACGTGCTTGATGAAGCGCATGGGTACACATTCATAGCGGACACATATTCTGGGAGCGGTGGTAACCAGCCGGGCTTTATTGATGTCAAAATCAGGATCGTCGGGATAAACGTCATGTTCCTCCTGCTCCATCTCATAATGCATGTCACGTTTGGCCCCATTGTTCTTTCTGGCTTTACGCTTATCTGCTTTTTCTGCTTCTCTCTTCTGCCGCTCTTCCTCCGGCAATGCAGGTTGAGGGGGTTGTTGCTGTTCGGATGTGTTTGATACAAGTTTGGCGATCCCCTTGGTAAGACGCTGTTGCTTGCCAAGAGATTCGCCTTTTTGAAGGAGTGCCTCTTTAAGGGAAGAAACCTCCTTTATCAAATCATCTATCTGGTCCAGGAGTCTGTTGTTATCATCCCGCAACTCCTTGATTTGCTCCTTCAATAACTCTATGACCTCATCCTTTTTCATGGCGTAAAGATACAAAAAATCAATGAGTCGGCCAAAATAATCGGATGGTAATTTAAAATCAAACAGTTAATATACAGTATATTACATTAAATCCTAAAACGTTTTCGCAACCGTACAGACTTCAATGACACTCCATTTAAGATAAAAGACAAAACCTGATAAGAGATCTCATAATTGCCTGTATGGGGGTTAAATGTCGGCAACTCAAAACTTCCACCTTCCAGACGCTTGTAGTACAGGAGAAAGCCATCACCATCCCAACGCAGTATTTTTACACTCTGCCGGTTTTTGCCAAAGAATAAAAATATATCTCCGGAAATGGGGGACAGCTCCTTCATTTGAGAGCGTATGATTTTGAATAAACCGTCAATGCCAAGGTTCATACGGACAAAGCCCTGGTACAGATAGTAGCGATTGGCTGATGTTAGAGAATACATGGATCCCCCTCCTTTCTTTCGTAATCGCGTAACATTTTAATAATACCCCCGGGAGTGGCCCGTTTGACCGAAATGGTCGTTCCGCTGTTAAAGGTGATTGTGATCCCGGAAAGACTAAACTCTTCTTCCGACAACATGACGGGGGCTATTTGAGTGAACGAAGGAGAGGAAGTTGTCGGTCGGGAGGGTTCAACGCCGCCATAATAATCACGGACCACATCCGCCTTGGCTTGTTTAACGCTATAACCCCGTCTGGACATCCAGGAACTCATACCTCCAAGAGTGGTATGCTGATCACGGCAAACATCGGCTAAAGAACAATTGTAGTCTACTTTCAATACTTCAAGGAAATGTTTCCAGGTTTTTCCAAATCGATTTTCTGCTAAATCCATAATGCCTCATTTTTATATATGGCAAAAATATAAGAATGAAAAAAGGGCGACAAGATAGAATCGCGGAGACGCTTACCTGTCATGAAGAATAGATGAAGGATATCTATAGCGATCCTTCATTGCAACTTATTTATATTCAGCAAGTAATGCGCTGATGAAGGATTTGAAGGAAATAATTCCTTCATTGTATCTTGACGTGTGGTTGAGATGGGTGCTAAAACTATCTGTCGGATAAATAGATCAATGTACTAGAATTGACAATTTCCTGATCACTATTTGCGCAAATAACTATCGCTTGTTGTCTGTATGCTTTTCGCACGTTTTACTTTTACTTTCTTGCCAAAGTCAAACTTATATATAAGGTTTAAGCACGCTCCTTGATAAGGGGTTTTATTATTTTCTTCTATTCTGCTTAGATTGTTATTGGTAATTGTGGTCAGATTTCTTCTTTTATTCAAAATAGCGTAAACTGATAAATTTATGCAGAACTTTTGATCCAGGAAATATTTGTAAAGGCCGGCATTCATATTGTATACACTGTGATATATTGTTTCGCTTCTACGTGTTCTTCTTTCTGCCATCCTTCTCCACTCTGATATGCGTAATACATTTGGTTGTTGGTATGGTTATTATAATAGTCGCCACCCCATTTCAACCTGGAATGTTTGTTGAGCAAGAAGATATAATTTATTTCTGCTTTCCATAAATCAGAAACAGTTCCGGTGTTGCTACATTTATTATCCTCTTCGTTTTTCTCCGGATACTGATAAAGATAATGGTGATTCAGTTCTTTCGTTTCATCACTTCTCAAATAATCAAGAACTGTTTGCAAAGTATTCTTTCCGTTTTTTGATTTCCAATTATAGTTCAAACTAGCCTGATATATTTTGTCATCCCCTTTCCCTTTACTATGGTAGGAAGAGGTATATTCCTTTTCTGTTTCTTGTGTTTCGGAAAAAGAAGAAGATTTTAGTGTGCTTCCAGCCTGTTTTACCATACAGTTCAGTCCGATGCTTTGCAGGGTAGTTATATCATATAACATGCTGAATGTTTCATTGATTCTTCTTATATTTTTACGGTCTATATTTTGATTTACAATATGGATATTCTGGTGGCTGTTATGGGTTATATTTTCCGTGATGTAAGGATCTCCTGCATTAGAAAGGACCAGATTGTTGTAAAAGTTCCATTTCCCAAGCCGAAGGCTTAATGGAAGGCCCAAACGTTCCCAATGACTATTTCTTTTTCTCATCTCTCCTAGCAAAGAGGGTGAACCATTGCCTCCGCCATCTGCATTTGGTGGAAATATAGGGTATGATACTCATTTCTATACTCATCAGCATGGAAAGGGCTCTCTTTATGTTAATCTTAATACGTATGGACATTATAAAAGATTGTCATGGAATCTTTATGGGAATTATCGGCCTTTCAGCTATGGTGTGAATAACAAACGGAAACATTATGGGTCTGAATCGGAACTGACGGTAACTTGGCGTGTGAACAAACATTTGGGAATTACTGGAAATATGAGGTATTTGTTGGGCACTTTGGGGTATGATTCCACTACGCACGAAGGAACTTATTACAATTTCTCATCCGGCAGGATGAAGGACCGAAGTTTCTGCTTTTCATTAGGATTCAATTATTATATGCAAGGAAAGAATTTCAAATATAGGAATAAGAAGAGTTTGCAGAGTACGGAGCAGGGGATAAAGTTGTGAAATAATTTTTGTTTGATATGTTGCAGGCACGGGATGCGTATGATATTAGAATCGCGGAAACGTTTACGAAGAGCGCATGAGGAATGCGCGAAACTTGAGAGTGTCATCTGATGTCATAGTACAGGCTACAGGGCTTCCTGAAGAAGAAATAAAAGCCCTTTAATTGAATTGCAAAGGGTTTGGCCGGAAAGAATAGTTTCTATTCGTATTCGTGTTTCCGTTTCGGATTCATCGGAAACCAGCCTTTCAGCACGCGTTCGCGTTGCTCGAATATCTCCTTGATAGTCCAGAAAGAAGAGAAGGAGAAGACACCCAATAAAGAGGAAATCAGGATGTCACTGATAAGCACAGTCCCTATAATGCCTGCTATGCCCAGTACCAAAAATATCCACCAGCACCGTGTACCCCAATAATATTCGGCCTTGACCACGATGGGGTGGAAAAGACCGATTATTAAAAAGGTACAAATGCCGATGGCAATACCGCCTAAATGGTATTCATTCAGCCATTCCATTCTTTCTTAGCTTTGAATGGGTATTTCTTTTTTGATGCTCTGCTCCAGAGAGATCAGGGTCTCGGTAGCCGTAACGCCGGGAATTTCCTGAATCTTTGAGTTCAGCAAGTCCATCAAATGCTCGTTATCGCGTGAATAAAGTTTGGTCAGCATGGTATAGGGACCTGTAGTGAAGTGGCACTCCACAATTTCGGGAATCTTCTTCAGTTCTGCCACTACGTTTTTGTACATGGAACCTTTTTCCAGCTTGATTCCTACGTATGTACAGGTTCTATACCCTAAACTCTTAGGGTTCACATGATATCCTGAACCGATAATAACTCCCAAATCAATTAATCTTTGCACACGCTGGTGAATGGCTGCGCGTGAAACTCCACATTCTGCTGCGACATCTTTAAACGGGATGCGGGCATTTTGGGATATAATTTCTAGAATTTGTCTGTCGAGACTATCAATTTTCTCCATAATATACCGATTTTAATGTTATCAATCTGTAAGCAAATATAGGAATACTTTTTAATTTATCTACTATTTTGCAAGAAAAAACAGGATTTCTTTGAAAAAAAGTGCAATAAGAGGAGCTAATCACCTATTTTCTTCTCTATTTCGCCGATTTTCCCTCTTCTTTCAAATGAGAAGGTATCGCTATGTGTATCTAAATAGTTCAACAGGAATAGCGATTTTCTTAACAAATATTTTTGTTCTTCGGACTCTTTCAACAAAGCATCCTGATAGAGCAGTTCGGATAACATGTCGATGCGCGTGAGCAATTCCTCGCCACCATAGTTCTGTCCCATCTCGTTCAGTATATATTCCGCATCCTGATCATAATAGAAGGTGGAAGGATGATTGAAGTAGGCACGATAAATGCTTTGAAGTTGCAATTGCAGCTCGGGACCGTCCTTTTTATCTCTTTCTTCTACCAACTTTTCCAATGCTTCGAAAAATTGTTGAAGCAACCGCATAATGTAATCTCTTTGCAGCATGTTAATTGTCCTCTTCGTTTTTATGGGTTAGTGTTACTAATACTTTATCTATCCGGGCTCCGTCCATGTCGACTATTTCCAGTGTGAAGTCATTCCATTCCATGGATTCACCGGTCTTGGGAATGTGGCCTAGTTGTTGCAGGATGAGGCCGCTCAACGTGTTGTAATTATAATCGGGGTATAAATCCTCCATTTCGAAATGACTCAGAAAGTCATAGAAAGAACATTGGCCGTCTATCAACCAGCTTCCGTCCTTGCGGGGAACGATATCGGGGTCTTCCGAGTCACTGGGCAAGGTGCCTACCAGGGCTTCCAGAATGTCCTTCATGGTGATGATGCCTTGCAGACTGCCGAATTCATCACAGATTAATCCGTATTTGATGTTGTGCTGGCGTATTTGTTCCAATACTTTATATACATCCATGTTTTCGTGGAAGTATTGTGCCGGACGGATTACATCACGCAGATTGAATTCGCAACTGTTCAGCTTCCCGAAGAGGTCTTTCAGGTAAACTACTCCGATGATGTTGTCCAGGGTGTTTCCTTGAGTTACAGGGTAAACTTGGTACAGGTGTTGGCATACGATGTCATACAGCTGCTTGTTGTTCATGTCTATGTCAATGGATACGATGTCGCTGCGATAGGTCATGATGGTGTTGATACTGCGGTCGCCCAGGGAGAAGACGCGGTCCACAATATCCTGTTCCACTTCCTGCACTTCACCGTTCTCGGTTCCTTCGTCTATCATGGATTTGATTTCCTCTTCAGTCACTTTTTCTTCCGCTGTGTTGATATGCAGCAGGTTGAAGATAAGTGAAGTGCTTTTGGCAAGTATCCATACAAAAGGAGAGGCGATGACGGACAGCCAGTACATGGGACGTGCCAATAGCTTGGCAGCACGGGTGGAGGCACTCATGCCAATGCGTTTGGGCACCAGCTCGCCAAAGATAATAGTGAGGTAAGTGACCAGGATGACAATCAGGGTTTGAGCCAATAAATAGGCATATGTGGCGGGTACGCCGGCGTCAGTCAGTATGTTCCCAAAATCGGTGGCCAGCACGTCGCCGGAGTAAATACCGGTCAATATACCAATCAGGGTGATTCCGATTTGGATGGTGGATAAAAACTTGTCCGGGTCATTGGCAAGCTTTAAAGCGATACGCGCTGTAGAGCTTCCATGACGGATATCATTGGACAAACTACTTTTACGCGCTGAGATCAGGGCGATTTCGGACATGGCGAATACCCCGTTTAATAAGATAAGTGCGATAATAATGGCAATTTCCATGTAAGAATTTACGTTTTGTTTTGCTAACAAATGTACTAAGAATTGTGTTTTCTCTTTCTTCTTTTAGATTTAATTAATGAATTATCTGTCATTTGCGCTATCTTTGCGGTGTCTATACTTAGAAAGGAGTAATTATGCATCCGTTGGAACTATTCAAATATTGTCCGAAGTGTGGTTCGCCGCACTTTGAAGTGAACAATGAGAAATCAAAGCGTTGTGCCGATTGTGGCTTTGTGTATTATTTTAATTCCAGTGCCGCTACTGTAGCTTTTATCTTGAATGATAAGAATGAGTTGTTGGTGTGCCGCAGGGGAAAAGAACCGGCGAAGGGAACATTGGACCTGTCCGGCGGGTTTATTGATATGCATGAGACCGGCGAGGAAGGTGTGGCACGCGAGGTGTTGGAAGAAACCGGTTTGCAGGTGGAGGAGGCTGTTTATCAGTTCTCATTGCCCAACACTTATCTTTATTCAGGATTTCTGGTACATACATTGGATCAGTTCTTTCTTTGTAAGGTGAAAGATACCAGCCGGATAAAGGCGATGGATGATGTGGCGGAGTCTTTCTGGCTTCCCTTGGATGAAGTGAATCCCGAAGAATTCGGGCTGGATTCTGTGCGTGAAGGAGTCCGGCGTTTTTTGAAAGAACATAAACTTTAATGATAAGATATGAAAAGAAAAACCTTATTGATGGCCGCATTGATGGGAGGCTGTTCCTTGCAGGGAATGGCGCAGCAGATCACTCCCAAGGATGTGGCAGGTGACAAGGAATATAACCGGGTATGCCGGGAATATGAGTTGAAAGGCGGGGACAGCATGGAGCTGTTACAGGCTTAT
The DNA here is from genome assembly GCF_000012825.1 of Phocaeicola vulgatus ATCC 8482. GTDB lineage: Bacteria > Bacteroidota > Bacteroidia > Bacteroidales > Bacteroidaceae > Phocaeicola > Phocaeicola vulgatus. Next base: position 1,780,070 of record NC_009614.1, read on the forward strand.
TTGGACAAATATCCTGATTCCCGCCATAAAAACAGGGTGCTGTCACTGATTGCCTCTGCTTATTTTATGGAGGGAAAATACAAGGAGGCCATTGCCCTGTTCCGGTCGTGTGATCTGGAGGCTTTGCCTGATAAGGAAAGAGATGATTGTGCCATGCGTCTGGCCACCTCTTATCTGAAAGAAGACAATCTGCGTGAAGCGGCTGTATGGTTTACCTTGCTGAAAGAGGTAAGCCCATTGTATCAGGATGACGCTGTCTATAATCTGGCTTATATTGATTATGTGGAGAAACGCTATGACAAGGCGCTGAAAAGTTTCCAGTCTTTGCAGAATGATGCCGTATATGCAGCATTGGTTCCTTATTATATAGGAGAGATTTATTTGGTGAAAGGAAATTATCAGCAGGCCCGTACTGTGGCAAAAGCGTATCTGGAGCAATATCCGGCTAAAAAGGATGTTCCTCAGATGGAACGGATTTGGGGAGAGGCTTGTTTCGGATTGAATGATTACCAAGCGGCGATACCTCCTTTGGAAAGATACCGTGAAAGTGTTTCCCACCCGCAGCGTAAGCCTTTGTATGAACTCGGTATGAGTTATTATTATACTGGTGTTTATTCCAAGGCTGCCGCTACTTTGGGGGAAATGGCTTCGGTACATGATGCCTTGTCACAGAATGCTTATCTACACATGGGGCTGGCTTATTTGAACTTGAAGGAGAGGAACAGGGCACGCATGGCATTCGAGCAGGCTGCCAATTTCAGTTTTGATCCGAAAGTAAAGGAACAGGCTCTTTATAATTATGCTTTGTGTATTCATGAAACCTCTTATTCTCCATTTGCCGAATCGGTAACCGTGTTTGAGCGTTTTCTGAATGAGTTCCCGAATTCACCTTATACGGAGCGTGTCAATGATTATTTGATAGAGGTGTATATGAATACCCGCAGTTATGAAGCTGCTTTAAAATCTATAGCAAAGATTGAGCATCCGGGCACACGCATTATGGAGGCCAAGCAGAAGATTTTGTTCCGGCTGGGCACACAGGCATTTGCGAATGCCCGTTTCCAGGAGGCTCTGGAGTTCTTCAACCAATCGCTTGCTGTGGGGCAATACAATCAGGCGACAAAGGCGGACGCTTATTTCTGGAGGGGGGAATCCAATTATCGTCTGGACCGTTTTCCGCAGGCGGGTAACGATTACCGCTTGTATCTGGAATTTGCCACCAGCAAGAACGGACAGGAATATGGTTTGGCGCTCTATAACTTGGGATATACTTATTTCAAACAGAAAAATTATGGAAATGCGGGCACTTGGTTTACCCGTTTTGTGGACAGGGGAAGTATCAATGAACGCACCATGCAGGCAGATGCCTATAACCGCATAGGTGACTGCAACTTCTATGACCGCCGTTTTGAACAGGCTCGTCAGGATTATGCCCGTGCGGTGGAGATTGATCCGTCACTGGGGGATTACTCTTTGTATCAGGAGGCGTTTGTGCGTGGTTTGCAACGTGATTACAATGGAAAAGTGCAGACGTTGAACCGCTTGATTTCGGATTATCCGGAATCACAATACATGGATGATGCCCTTTACGAGCAGGGACGTGCTTTTGTGCAGATGGAGGATAATGCCAATGCCATTGCCCGTTTCAATATTCTGGTGAAGAAATTTCCGGAGAGCAATGTCGCACGGCGGGCGGCTAACGAGATCGGTTTGCTATACTATCAGGATGACAAGTATCCTGAAGCCATCCAGGCTTATAAGCAGGTCATAGCCGGTTATCCGGGCAGTGAGGAGGCGCGTTTGGCGCAGCGTGACTTGAAATCGATCTATATTGATTTGAATAAGGTGGATGAGTATGCCAATTTTGCTTCAACTATCCCCGGCGGTGCCAACTTTGATGTGAATGAGCGTGACTCATTGACCTATGTGGCTGCCGAAAGGGTATATATGCGGGGTGAGGTCGCCGAGGCCCGCAACAGCTTTACCCGTTATTTACAGACTTTCCCCGAAGGTGCTTTCAGTCTGAATGCCAACTATTATATCGGTTTGATAGACTATAATCAGAAAGCTTATGAAAGTGCAGCCCGGCATTTGGATAAAGTATTGGAATATCCCAACAACAAATATTCTGAAGATGCCATGTTGATGGGGGCCGAAATGGCTTATACGGCGAAGGATTATGAAAAAGCCTTGCATATTTACAAGCAATTGAAAGATAAAGCCGCTTCTATGGAGCGTCGCCGGCTTGCAAAAACCGGAATGTTACGCAGTGCGCATATGCTGGGAAATGAGGAAGAGATTATCTTTGCCGCAACAGATTTGCTGGCCGATACTAAACTGGCGCCGGAATTGTCTAACGAGGCACATTATTACCGTGCAAAAGCTTATTTGGATGCCGGCAAGACGGATGGAGCTATGGAAGATTTGAAGGTCTTGGCGAAAGACACCCGTAATGTATATGGAGCGGAGGCCAAATATAAAGTCGCCCAGATTTACTTTGACGGCGGACAAACGGATAAGGCGGAGCAGGAGGTGCTGAATTACATTGAGGTAAGTACACCGCATACCTATTGGCTGGCACGCAGCTTTGTGTTATTGGCTGATGTGTATATGAAGTTGGGGCGTAACTTGGATGCTAAACAATATTTGCTTTCATTGAAGCAGAACTATCAGGCCGATGATGATATTGCCGGAATGATTGAAAGCAGACTGGAGAAATTGAAAACAGAGAATTAAAAATTAAAAAATAAGTGCTGAATATGATAAGTAAGAAATTGTCAATTGTCCATTGTCAATTGTCCATTATATTGGCTTTTTTGCCTCTGTCTGTTGCATATGCGCAGCAAGATAGTACGTTGAACCGCACTGTGGTGGTAGAGAATGAGTATAATCCCAATATCATGGATGCCTCAAAGATTAATGTCCTGCCTAGGGTGGAGGAGCCGGCTGTAATGAAGAAAGGCATAGAATATGCTACAGCCTTGCGCCCTGTTTCGGCCTGGACGTATGAAAGTATGTCTCCTATAACCCGTGAATGGGCTATGAACCGCGCGAAACGTGGATATGTTCGTGCCGGATATGGAAATTATGGGAATGTGGATTTTAAGGCTGGGTATCTGTGGGATATCACCGGAAAGGACCGTCTGAAAGTCGGGGTATCTCTGGATGGCATGAACGGAAAGCTGAAGCATTGGAATGCTGAGGATTGGAAATCACGTTTTTATTCTACTGAGTTCCGTTTGGACTATTCTCATGATTTCAGCAAGGTAACTTTGAATTTAGGTGGCGGCCTGCAATCACAAGTGTTTAACTATATGCCTGATTCCGAAATGCATACGGCTTCTGCCAGAGCTACTGATAAACAGCATCATACTTTAGGCGATTTTCACATAGGTGTTTCTTCCAGAGATGAATCGCTTCCTTTGCAATTCACTTTGCAGACCGGATTGAAGTATTTTGGTATCAAATATCCGCTGGATTATTCAGGCAATGCATCTACAGGTAAGGAGAAGATTGTCCACACCGAAGGAGATGTATGGGGCAAGCTGGATAATGAGCAACGGGTAGGCATCCGTTTCGAGATGGATAACCTGTTTTATTCTTCGGACAGTTTAATGGGCAACTATACTTCACTGGGTTTGAATCCTTATTATATGTTGGAAAGTGATGACTGGCGGGTCCGTGTCGGTGCTCATGTGGATTGGCAGTCGGGAGAGGACAGTGGTATTGATGTGTCTCCTGACGTGAAAGCCGAATACTTGTTCTCGGAGAGTTATGTGCTTTATTTACATGCGCTGGGAGGGCGTGAACTGAATGATTATCGCCGGTTGAATGCTTTTTCACCTTATTGGTCTTTAAACGCCCGGATGCCTTCTACCTATGTGCCACTGAATGCTACATTGGGTTTTAAAGCATCTCCGGTAAATGGTTTGTGGTTTAATGTCTTTGGTGGATATCGGATCAGTAAAGATGAGTTGTTTTGCAATCTGGTGGATGCGGACGGGTATTATTTTACTCATTTCTTGCAGGATAAAGCGAAAACCGCGTATGGAGGTGCTGAATTGAAATACGGTTATAAGGACTGGTTTGACGCTTCATTGAAAGGTACATTTTATAGCTGGAAGACAGACAATGAAAATGAAGAGCTGTATTTAGTGACCAAGCCCAAGTTTGAATTGAATTTCTATGCTGAGGCTAAGGTTTTTGAAGGATTGAAGGTTAATTTGGGCTATGAATATGTACAGCGGAAAGAATATGTGATAGAAGAAGGGAATAGCAGCAAGGATTTTGGTTTGGGCAATATCAGCAATTTGAGTGTGGGAGCCAGTTATACTTTCCTGAAAGATCTGTCTGTTTTTGGGCGTGTGAATAATCTGTTGAATAAACAATATTATTATGAGTACGGCTATCCTGCTGAAAAACTGAATGTTCTAGCCGGGCTTTCTTTGGCTTTTTAGTTAAATAGGCACTCGGAAAGGACTTTTTTAAGAAAAAAAAGCAGAAACATACCTTATTATATAGGTGTGCTTCTGCTTTTTTTCTACTTTTGCCCCAAAATAAAATGGAATACATAGTATTATGCAAAAAAATCTAGTAATAGTTGAGTCACCCGCCAAGGCTAAAACCATTGAGAAATTCTTGGGCAATGATTATAAAGTCCTTTCCAGTTACGGGCATATCCGGGATTTGAAAAAGAAGGAGTTTAGTATCGATGTAGAGAATGGGTTTGAGCCGACTTACGAGATACCGGCAGATAAAAAGAAATTGGTAGCCGAATTGAAAGCGGAGGCAAAGAAAGCTGATATGGTATGGCTTGCATCCGATGAGGACCGTGAAGGAGAAGCTATTTCATGGCACTTGTTTGAAGTCTTGGGGCTGGACCCTGAGAAGACCAAGCGCATTGTATTCCACGAGATAACCAAAACAGCGATACTAAAGGCCATCGAAAATCCGCGTGACATTGATGTGAATCTGGTAAATGCCCAGCAGGCACGCCGTATTCTGGATAGAATTGTAGGTTTTGAACTCTCACCGGTATTGTGGAAGAAGGTAAAGCCTGCTCTTTCTGCCGGACGTGTGCAATCTGTTGCCGTTCGTTTGATTGTGGAACGTGAACGTGAGGTGCATGCTTTTGTCAGTGAGCCGTCTTATCGCGTTACAGCAGTGTTTGAAGTACCTGATGTCGATGGAAATGAAGTTGAAGTGAAAGCGGAATTGTCCAACCGTTTCAAGACCAAGGAAGAAGCACAGGCTTTCCTTGAAACTTGTAAGGATGCGCAGTTCTCTATTGAAGATATAACAACCCGCCCTGTGAAGAAATCGCCGGCGGCACCGTTTACTACTTCTACGTTGCAGCAGGAAGCTGCCCGTAAGTTGGGATTTACAGTAGCGCAGACCATGATGGTGGCACAGCGTCTGTATGAAAACGGACAAATTACCTATATGCGTACGGATTCGGTGAACCTTTCGGACCTGGCTTTGAATACCAGCAAGCAGACTATCTTGTCCCTGATGGGAGAAAGATACGTCAAAGTCCGTAAGTTTGCCACCAAGACTAAAGGAGCACAGGAAGCGCATGAGGCTATCCGTCCTACCTATATGGAGAATGAAACGGTGAACGGAACCGGTCAGGAACAGAAATTGTATGAACTGATCTGGAAACGTACCATCGCTTCACAGATGGCAGATGCGGAGCTGGAGAAAACAACGGCTACTATTGTAATCAGCAACAGTAGCGAGAAATTTATCGCTACCGGCGAGGTGATTACTTTTGACGGTTTCCTGCGTGTATACAAGGAATCATACGATGATGACAATGAGCAGGAAGACGAGGGCCGTCTGTTGCCGCCTCTGAGCAAAGGGGAAAAACTGATAAGAAAAGAAATCCTGGCGACTCAGCGCTTTACCCAATGTCCGCCCCGTTATACGGAAGCCAGCCTGGTACGCAAACTGGAAGAGTTGGGCATCGGTCGTCCATCTACATATGCACCTACCATTTCTACTGTGCAGCAACGCGGTTATGTAGAAAAAGGAAACAGTGAAGGTGTGAAACGCCCGTATGATATCTTGAAACTGAAAGGCGGCAAGATTACGGAAACTACCAAGACAGAGATGACGGGAAATGAAAAGGCCAAGTTGTTGCCTACTGATACCGGTATCGTGGTAAACGATTTCCTGATGGAATACTTTCCTGAAATCATGGATTTTAACTTTACAGCGAATGTGGAGAAAGAGTTCGATGAAGTGGCGGAAGGAGAAAAGGAATGGACTGGCATGATGGACAGTTTCTATAAAGGCTTCCATCCGTTGGTAGATAAGACCATTCACTCTAAGACTGAGCATAAGGTGGGTGAAAGGGTATTGGGAACAGATCCTGTAAGCGGTAAGCCGGTATCGGTTAAGATCGGTCGTTTCGGTCCGGTTATTCAGATTGGTACTGCCGATGATGAGGAAAAACCGCGTTTTGCGCAGTTGGCAAAGGGATTGTCGATGGAAACCATTACGTTGGAAGAAGCATTGGATGCGTTCAAGCTTCCCCGTACGTTGGGGGATTATGACGGCCATACGGTAACGGTAGGAGTAGGGCGTTTCGGACCATACGTGCGCTATGACAAACTGTTTGTTTCTATTCCTAAAGGAACGGATCCGATGGAGATTTCTTTGGATGAGGCGGTAGAGTTGATCAAGAATAAGATAGAAGCGCAGGAAAAGAAGTTTATTAAAGTATTCGATGCTGACCCTGATATGCAGGTCTTGAACGGACGTTACGGCCCATACATCAGTTATCAGAAAAAGAATTATAAGATTCCTGAGAATGTAGAACCGGCAGATTTAAGTCTGGAGGCTTGTTTTAAGGTGATTGAATTGCAGAAAAGCAAGGCGGAAACGCGTAAAACGAAAGCGGCTTCAAGAAACAGGGGAACCGTGAATATGGAAGAGGAGTCCGAAAAGCCCGAAGAATCCGCAAAAAGTAAGGCGGCTTCCAAGGTAAAGGGCACTGCAAAAGCAAAAAAATGACACGTATATTTTTAATAGGATATATGGGCGCGGGCAAAACGACTCTAGGTAAGGCGTTTGCCCGTGAAATGAGTCTGAATTTCATTGATTTGGACTGGTTTATCGAGGAACGTTTCCATAAAACCGTTCAACAGCTGTTCTTGGAACGCGGAGAAGACGGATTCCGGGAACTGGAACGGAAAATGTTGCACGAAGTGGCCGAGTTTGAAGATGTGGTTGTTTCGACCGGTGGAGGAACACCTTGTTTTTTTGATAACATGGAGTATATGAATGATTGCGGTGATACGGTGTTTCTGGATGTGGAACCTGCCGTATTGTTCCGCCGTCTGAGAGTGGCCAAGCAGCAACGTCCATTGTTAGCAAATAAAAGTGATGAGGAACTGATGGATTTTATCTGTGAGGCGTTACAGAAAAGACATCCGTTTTATTCAAAGGCGAAACATCTGTTTAAGGCTGATGAGCTGGAGGATAAAAGACAAATTCAAGCCTCTGTTGACAGCTTGAGAAAGAAATTGAATAAATAATTATATATAGTAAAATACACACTCTTTGTACAGAAGAAGAAATGAGAAAATGGCGTATTGAAGATTCGGAAGAACTCTACAACATAACAGGGTGGGGAACTTCGTACTTTGGTATCAATGACAAAGGTCATGTAGTGGTAACTCCTCGTAAGGACGGCGTTGAGGTCGATTTGAAAGAATTGGTCGATGAGTTGCAATTGCGGGATGTGGCAGCTCCTATGCTGGTCCGTTTTCCGGATATTCTGGATAATCGTATTGAAAAAATCGCGAACTGCTTTAAGCAGGCATCTGATGAGTATGGGTATAAGGCCCAGAATTTTATCATTTATCCTATCAAGGTAAATCAGATGCGTCCTGTAGTGGAAGAAATCATCAGTCATGGAAAGAAATTCAATTTGGGACTGGAAGCCGGTTCCAAACCTGAACTTCATGCGGTGATAGCTGTGAATACAGATTCGGATTCATTGATTATCTGCAACGGATATAAGGACGAAAGTTATATCGAGCTGGCTCTGCTGGCACAGAAGATGGGGAAACGTATTTTCTTGGTGGTGGAGAAAATGAATGAATTACGCCTGATAGCCAAAATGGCAAAGCAGCTGAATGTGCGTCCTAACATAGGTATCCGCATTAAGCTGGCTTCTTCGGGAAGTGGTAAATGGGAAGATAGCGGAGGAGATGCCAGTAAGTTTGGCTTGACATCCAGTGAATTGCTGGAAGCGCTTGATTTTCTGGAAAAGAAAGACATGAAGGACTGTCTGAAACTGATTCATTTTCATATAGGCAGCCAGGTGACTAAAATACGCCGTATCAAGACAGCTCTGCGTGAGGCATCGCAATTCTATGTGCAGTTGCATGTGATGGGATTTAATGTGGAATTTGTGGATATCGGCGGCGGTTTGGGTGTGGATTACGACGGAACTCGTTCTGCCAATAGTGAAAGCAGTGTGAACTACTCTATTCAGGAGTATGTGAATGACTCTATCTCTACGCTGGTGGATGCCAGTGACAAGAATGGAATTCCTCATCCGAATATTATTACCGAAAGCGGACGTTCACTGACCGCCCATCACTCCGTGCTGATTTTCGAGGTGCTGGAAACGGCGACTTTGCCCGAAATGGATGAGGATTTCGAAGTGGGTGAAAATGATCATGAACTGGTACATGAACTTTATGAGATTTGGGATAATCTGAATCAGAGCCGTATGGTGGAGGCTTGGCACGATGCACAGCAGATACGTGAGGAAGCACTTGATTTATTCAGCCACGGTATTGTGGATTTGAAGACCCGTGCCCAGATAGAGCGTCTGTACTGGTCGGTGACCCGTGAGATCAATCAGATTGCTTCGGGGCTGAAACATGCGCCCGATGAGTTCCGCAAACTGGACAAACTGCTGGCTGATAAATATTTTTGTAATTTCTCGTTGTTCCAGTCGTTGCCGGACTCGTGGGCGATAGATCAGATATTCCCTATCATGCCTATCCAGCGTCTGGATGAGAAGCCCGACAGAAATGCTACCTTGCAGGATATCACTTGTGATTCGGATGGAAAAATTGCCAATTTTATCTCTACCCGTTATGTATCGCATGACCTGCCGGTACATTCGTTGAAGGGAAAAGACGCTTATTATATAGGTGTATTTTTGGTTGGTGCTTATCAGGAGATTCTGGGTGATATGCACAATTTGTTTGGAGATACCAATGCGGTGCATGTTACGGTGGATGACAAAGGGTATTCTATTGATCAGGTAATTGATGGTGAAACGGTGGCCGAGGTTTTGGATTATGTACAATATAACCCGAAGAAATTGGTGCGTACACTGGAAACCTGGGTGACCAAATCAGTGAAGGAAGGAAGAATTTCTGTAGAGGAAGGAAAAGAATTCCTCTCTAATTATCGTTCCGGGTTGTACGGATATACTTATTTGGAATAATAGCATGAAAGAGAAACTGACTATCATAAAAGTAGGTGGAAAAATTGTAGAGGAAGAGTCTACACTTAATCAGTTGTTGGCTGATTTCTCTGCTATAGAAGGTTATAAGTTGTTGGTACACGGTGGCGGGCGCTCTGCTACCAGACTGGCGGCACAACTAGGGATTGAAAGCAAGATGGTGAATGGCCGCCGCATTACGGATGCAGAAACGCTGAAAGTGGTAACCATGGTATATGGCGGACTGGTGAACAAGAATATTGTAGCCGGCCTTCAGGCAAAAGGTGTGAATGCCATTGGACTGACCGGAGCCGATATGAATGTGATCCGTTCGGTAAAGCGTCCGGTAAAAGACGTGGACTATGGCTTTGTTGGTGATGTGGAGAAAGTAAATGCCGGTTTCCTGGCGGCATTGATCCGTCAGGGCATTGTGCCTGTTATGGCTCCATTGACCCATGACGGTAAAGGAAGCATGCTGAATACCAATGCTGATACCATTGCCGGAGAAACCGCCAAAGCATTGGCGTCCTTGTTTGATGTGACATTGGTTTATTGCTTTGAGAAAAAGGGCGTATTGCGTGACGAAAATGATGATGACAGTGTAATTCCTGTCATTACTCCTGAAGAGTTTAAAGAATTTGTAGCGCAAGGCATTATTCAAGGAGGGATGATTCCCAAGCTGGAAAATTCTTTTTCTGCTATTGATGCAGGAGTCAGTCAGGTGGTAATAACCTTAGCATCAGCCATTAATGAAGGAAGTGGAACCGTAATCAAAAAATAATTCAAAAAAAACAGGCGGGTGAGTGTAACTTTAGTGTAACTCACCCGTCATTATTACAGAGCAATGCGAGAGATCAGTTTCCGAAACGATATTCTGCCCCTGAAAGACAAGCTCTACAGGTTGGCGCTTCGTATTACGCTGAATAGTGCTGAAGCGGAGGATGTGGTGCAGGATACGATGATCAGGGTATGGAACAAGCGGGATGAATGGCCGCAGTTTGAATCCATCGAGGCATATTGCCTGACCATTGCTCGTAACTTGGCAATTGACCGCAGCCAGAAGATGGAAGCGCAGAATTTGCAACTGACCTCTGAAGTGCGGGAGATGCCTGATACATTGACGCCTTATGACCGGTTGGCGCAGAACGAACAAATACAGTTGGTTCACCGTCTGGTCAATGAGCTTCCCGAAAGACAGCGTACAACTATGCAGTTGAGGGATGTGGAAGGAAAGAGTTATAAAGAGATTGCAGATATTCTGCAGATTACGGAAGAACAGGTGAAAGTAACCCTTTTCCGTGCCCGGCAGAAGATAAAACAAAGATACACTGAAATAGAGGATTATGGATTATAAATATATTGAACAGCTTTTGGAACGTTATTGGAATTGCGAAACTTCATTGGAAGAAGAGCAAATACTACGTTCATTCTTTCGTCAGAAGGAAGTGCCTGCTCATTTACTCCGTTACAAGCAGTTGTTTGCTTATCAGGATGTGGAGAAGGAGAAAGGTTTGGGCGATGATTTTGATACCAGAATCCTGACCCGGATAGAAAGACCGGTGGTAAAAGCGCAACGTCTGACTATGCGTACGCGCTTTATGCCTCTGTTTAAAGCGGCTGCAATGATTGCCGTGTTGTTTCTTATGGGTACAGTGATGCAACACGCTATGGAAGGCGGTGATAGTGATACGGTATCGGTACACGATGAGTATCAGGATTCTACTACCGATCCCCAAGTGGCATACGAACCTGTATTGCCTACAGATACGGTGACAAAGATTACCGCTGATGATACCGGTACAGGGACAGGGAAAACAAATTAGAACATTTTCATTTGCTTTTATATAAATATGATAGTTAGTGCTTATTAAAACAACTTTTTAATTCGAGGCTGTGAAGTTTCAATTCTCTCAAATTTTAAATTAACTAACTAAATAATTTTAAAAAGGATTACCGCGTGAGCAGTAATCCTTTTTTGCTTGGTAGATAATTTAATGTAAAGAGAGAGTTATGAAATGAGTTATTTGCTCTTAACGCTTCCGATTCCGGATTTTTTTAGTCCGGTAACCCGAGGGTCACCGTAGTAGTTTACACTTCCTACTCCCTGGGCACTGATATTTATCGTCCCGGATGCATAACAAGAAACACTTCCCACACCGTTTTGTTCAACTACAACATCAGAAACAATCATGTCTTTTGCTTTCAGGCTGCCTACTCCTTCCAAATAATATGTCGCATGACCGGCCTGTCCCTTTAAATTGATACTGCCTACTCCTTCTTGGGATACTTTGATGCAACGTGCCATTAATGCATTTGCTTCAATACTCCCCACACCTTCGGCACTGATAGAAAGATCTGTTACTTTCACGCTGTCTTTCAGATAAATACTTCCTACACCTCTTTGCTTGATATTGCATAAAACCGGACTGGTAATTGAGATATTGATTTTTGAACTTTTGAAGTTTTTGAATTTGTCTTTATCCATACTGATACTCAGCGTACTGTCTTTGACCATGACAATGAGTTGGGGGATGTAATTATCCGGACCGTCGGCTTCTACTTTGGTCACATTCCCTTGAGTAAAGACAATGTTGGCAGGTGCTTTGTTCTCTATCTTATTGAAAGGAGTTACGCTATATTTTTTGGTCATTTTACTCTTGCTGGGTTTCGGGCCTGATGATATGTGGAAACAGCCTGTCATCATTGTGATTGTCAGAAAAAGACTGAAAAAATAAATAGTTTTTGTTCTCATGGTAATATATATATTTAATTGGTTTCTGTTAATTAGACGGTGAAGATTCCTGGAAAGTTGCAAATCTCTGCCTTTTTTTATTGGAAAGCTGTATCTTTGTATCCGTATGGCAACTAAAAGAGTACTTCCGGATAAAGATTTTGACCGTATTATAGTGCGTACACACAAGCTGGCGCGTAATGTTACTATGCGGGTAAAGCCCGATGGACTGCATGTTACTGTTCCTCCTTATAGTTTAAGCAGCAAAGTGCTGGAGGTGGTGGAGCAATACAGGCAACGTCTGTTGGAGGACTGGAGGAAAGTGAGCAAGAAACCGATTGATCTAAATTTTCGTATTCACACTCCCTGTTTCCGTTTATGGCTGGAGCAAGGTAACTTTACTTGCTTTTCCGTACGTTTTACCGAGGAGGGAGTCAAGATTATCTGTCCGCGGAATGTGGATTTTTCTTTACCTGAAGTACAAAGGCTGGTACGTAATGCCATCATCCGTGCCATGAAGAAAAATGCACAAGAGTATCTGCCACCTCTTTTATCTGCCTTGTCCGAACAGTATCATTTGCCATTTAAACGTGTGAAGATTACCGGCAGCAGGGGAAGATGGGGAAGTTGTTCGGGGACAGGCAGTATCAATCTTTCCTGTTATTTGATGTTGTTGCCTCCCCATTTGATGGACTATGTACTGTTACACGAATTGTCTCATACCAAGGAAATGAATCACGGTCCTCGTTTTTGGGAATTGCTGGATAGTATGACAGGAGGGAGAGCTCGTGCCTTGCGTGCGGAGTTACGCAGATTTAATACTGATTTTTAGAACCATTAAATAGAATTACAATGAAAAACAGATTTTTAAGCATGCTTATTGGGGCTGTCTTGTTCGTTCTTTCAGCAGCGGCCGAAAATTATCCTTATCGGAGTGATGTGCTTTGGGTAACTGTACCCGATCATGCCGACTGGTTGTACAAGACAGGCGAGAAAGCGAAGATCGAGGTTCAGTTCTATAAATATGGTATTCCGCAAGATGGTGTGGAGGTTTTATATGAGTTGGGAGGCGACATGATGCCTTCGGATACCAAGGGAACTGTAAAACTGAAGAATGGAAAAGCGGTTATTTCTATGGGGACAATGAAAGAGCCCGGTTTTCGTGATTGTCGTCTGACGGCTAAACTAGGAGGTAAAACTTATTCCCACCATATCAAAGTCGGCTTCTCTCCTGAGAAGCTTCAACCCTATACCCAGTTGCCTTCTGATTTTAATGAATTCTGGAATAAGACTAAGGCGGAAGCAGCCCGGTTCCCTCTGACTTATACCAAAGAGTACGTAGAGAAATATTCTACGGACAAAATAGACTGTTACTTGATCAGACTTCAGCTGAATAAGCAGAGCCAGTGTATTTATGGTTATCTGTTCTATCCTAAGGCGGAAGGAAAGTATCCGGTAGTACTGTGTCCTCCGGGAGCAGGTATCAAGACGATCAAAGGGCCTATGAGGCATAAATATTATGCGGAAGAAGGCTGTATCCGCTTTGAGATAGAAATCCACGGCTTGAATCCGGAGCTGGATGAGGACACTTTCGGCGAAATAAGCCGCGCTTTCAGTAGTCGGGAAAACGGTTATTTGGTAAACGGCTTGGATAGCCGTGAAAATTATTATATGAAACGGGTTTATCTGGCTTGTGTCCGCAGCATTGATTTGCTGACTTCATTACCTGAATGGGATGGTAAAAATGTTATTGTGCAAGGGGGGAGCCAAGGGGGAGCTTTGGCTTTGATTACGGCAGGACTTGACAAGCGTGTTACGGCATGTGTGGCAAACCATCCCGCTTTAAGTGATATGGCAGGTTACAAAGCCGGTCGTGCCGGGGGATATCCTCATCTTTTTAAGAATACGGTAGATATGGATACACCTGCCAAGATGAAGACCCTTGCATATTATGATGTGGTGAATTTTGCCAAACAGATTACTGTTCCTGTTTATATGACATGGGGATTCAATGACAATACTTGTCCTCCTACTACCAGTTACATTGTCTATAATGTACTGAACTGTCCGAAAGAGGCGTTGATTACTCCAGTCAACGAGCACTGGACTTCTGAAGACACAGAATACGGGCATTTGCTTTGGATAAAGAAACACTTGAAATAAATCGATGGAAATAGATGTTTTTAAGATTATAATTGCTATATTTGTTTAGCATAGTGTAGCAACTATCTGTATTTTGATGTTGAACCCTTAAATCGCAAACAGATATGACCGACCTCACCATTCTAATCGCTGTTATTGCATTGGCATTGTGGCCGCTTGCATTTTTAGTTCTTCGCATCCGTCATGAGCGTAAAAAACGTAGAGACCGTTTGGACCGTATGACAAAGGAAGACTTGGAGGATATCGGTACGGAAGAGCTGGTTATAGCTGTGCTCAAAAAGATAGGCTGTCAGCCGGAAACCAATGAGGAAGGACATATTGTCTTTAAATATCAAGGTGATGATTTTTATATTGCGGTGGAAGATGAGGCCCGGTTCATCATGATATGGAATCCGTGGTGGGCGTCTATCAGTATGGATAATCCGGCTTTACCTTACTTAAAAGAGATTGTCAATCTGGTCAATGTGGATTCGTTGGTGACCACTGTCTTTACGGCGGATGAGGATGAGAAAAACGTGGGGCTTCATTCCAAATGTCATACGGTCTTTACTCTCAAAGAAGGCCAATTGGACGAATATCTGAAAGCTATGCTCGATCATTTCTTTGTTACTCACGATGCTATCAAGCAAAATTTGCAGCAACTGGGTAGTGCCGCTTCGGAAAGTGTTAATAAGGAACGGACAAAGGTGAAAGGATTTGCTGCTTATAAAGAGAACAGTACGCCACTGTCTTCTGTCGAAGAAGAGAAAAAATAAGGAATGTTTTCATTCGTTCCGGCTTTTATGAAAGTTGCTTTGATGTATGGTTCAAAGCAACTTTATTTGTGTTTATACTTATGCTAAATCCTTTTTCTCTTAAGGATTTTTTTTCTTATCTTTAAGTCCTTGCTTCTTGAAATCCTGAAGTTCAACAAGAAGGAAGATAAGATGGAGGGCATGTTTGACAAATGCCTGTTCGTTCTGCGTAATCTATCTTCCCTTCTTGAGCGTCTGTGTGCGTTGCAGAGCCGTGTATTCGATCGTTTTTTCGAGGCTGCCGAGATTGCGAAATTCACCTCTAGGGAGTTTGGTGAACATTGGGAAAATTTGAAGAGCTTCCGTGATTGGTATAGCGTAATGTCTACCCAATTGAAGAAAGGACGTGAGGAGGACCTTAAAGAGGGACTCGAAACAGGTCTTTAGGAAGGATTTGAAACAGGTCGTAAGGAAGAATGCTAAAAATGAAACAGGTCGGTATTGCATTTGATGTAAATTGCCCAAGTTACCGGTTTATCGGCTCAGGAAATAATGTTTCTTTAAGTTCTTTTCTGGAGAAATTGACTTCGTAAAGTGATTAAGTTGGCTTGATGCTTGAAACTTGTTGACCGATTTCCGTTCAAAGAGTTTGTTCAAATTATTTCGGTGAATCTTTTTTAAGGAGAGAATCTCTTTTTTGTGATAGTAATCAATTGATTAACAATTGATTGTTTCCTTCTTTTATATATGCTTATTTGTATATCTCTTACCAAGAGATATACATTTTCTGTGCAAAAATAAGCAAAGTTTTGAGAACTAATACATTTTTGGCAAAAAAAATAGGAATTTATATAAAAAATAAGCTTCCAAGTCCATTTTTATACTCCTTTATCCTATTTGAAATAGGATATAATATGTTGATATATTGTTCATTAGTTACTTTCTATAGATCTCTTGGTAAGAGATCTATAGAAAATGTCGTTTTTAAGTTCCTTTATTATATGATAAAGTATGTCTTTGAAGCGATGAGAATGAATGAAATTAACATAGAGCAGATGGAATATCTATTTCTAAGACGTAAACGAAGTAGCGCCGTTTCCGAGCGGCAGAAGAACTTGCTTTTCAAGGCCGCCCAGCGGCATTGGGAGGAGGAGTTTGTCGGCAAGGAAGCGAATATTCGTAAAGTGGACTGCCGTATATATAAAGCTATATTGTACCAGCTTGAGATACGTCAGATATTCCTTGACACTTCGCTTTCGCTGAAAAAACTGAGCGATTTGCTTGAAACAAACCAGACCTACCTGAGTAATGTAGTAAACAAATACTTTGGCTGTAACTTGAAGGAGCTTGTGAACGGCTATCGTGTGGAATATGCCAAGGAGCTTCTTAGTTTCGGTCGTTGTGCATTGAATGACTTGCCTCGTAGTTGCGGTTTCGCTTCTAAAAGCGCTTTCTATTCAGCTTTCAGTAAGGTTGCGGGTGTGTCACCTTTGTCTTATCAGTCACGGGAAAGGAGGAAACGGGAACTACAGGTAATAAACGAACTAAGATATTAATAATGAGATTAATATGTATAATCAATTTTAGTTTTTTAAATTTATAAATTTAAAGTTTTTCTATTATGAACAAAAAGTTTTTAAGTGCAATCCTGTTCGGAGCCTTGATGGTTTCGTCAACGGGAACATTTGTGTCTTGTAAAGACTATGATGATGACATTGACCAGATTAATCAGAAATTGGACGGTGTTGAAGCAACTGTCGCAGACCTTCAGAAGAAGATTGGTGATGGTGCTTTTGTAAAATCAATAACTCCTACTGCCGATGGTTTTACTGTGACAATGAGTGACGGTTCTTCTACTACTATTACTGGTATCAAAGGTGATAAGGGTGAAGCCGGTAAAGATGGTGCTGAATGGACAATCATTGATGGCTATTGGGCTTGCAACGGTGAAAAAACCACAGTAAAGGCTGAAGCTGTTGACGGTAAAGACGGTCAGAAAGAAGTTGAAAAGAGGGAAGATGGTTGGTATCTGTGGAATGGTACTGCATTTGAAAAAGTAACGGTTGATACTCCTGCTGTTGTAGGTGTACCTTACTATCAAGAAGATGCAACAGATCCTAATTATATTGTTATGCACATTTTCGATGCAAATGGAAAGGATGAACAGACTGTCCGTTTGCCGATGACTGAAGGTTTGGCTCAGATTGCTATGCTAAGTAATAAAGATTTGACTATCTACTATTCTATCGCTACTGCTGATAAAGCTCTTCAGGCATGGGAAGGTCCTAAAGGTGCTCCTGCTAAAGGTGATTATATGATCACTTATTCTGATGACTCTTTGATGGTCCAGGTTGCTCCTAACAACTATGATCTTTCTAAAACTGCATTGAAATTGGTTAATTCTAAGAATGAGGAAGCTCCTGTAACTTTAGGTGCTGCGGTTGCATACGAAGGTTTGTACACTAGAGCTGCTGTTTCAGCAAATGGCTTGTACCAAATTCCTTTCTCTATTGAAACAATTACTGATGAAATCGTAAAAGCATACAGTGAAGTAGATGGAAAACGTCCTGCTTTGGCACTGGTAGCAAGTGATAAAGTACGTTCTACTTATGAAACCTCATTGATTATAGAGAAACCTGAATCTATAGATTCTTGGTCTTTCTATATTAACAAGAAGAATAATACCCCCAATAACCGTATTGAACCAGGTAAGACTGGTACATTGAAAGTTAATGGAGAAAATGCGGATAAACTGTATGATGCTTTCTTGACTATGGATACTAAAACATATGCTAATGCCAAGGCAGACTCTATTAAATATGGTATTAAAACTGATGGTTTGACTATCTCTTGTAGTGCAAATGCTAAGTATTCTCTTCCGTTTGTTGTACATACACTGGATGTGACTGGTAAGATTATGAAAACTGAAGGCGTTTATGTTCAATTTAGTGAAGAAGCTGCTGAATCAACTATTACATTGGCAGAACAAGCTCATATTGCAACAGCTAAGGTTGAAGATCAGAAGTTGGTAGTAGATCTTGCTGCTTATTTCGATAAGATGTCTGAAGCTGACCGTATTCTTTGGAATGCTGATGCTAGAATGCTTCTTAATAATGCCAATGTTTCGTTTGTTTATACAGATGAATCTACCGGTAAGGAAGAAACTGTCGATGTTGTATCTGGTTTGATTGCTGGGTTTACAAAACTGAAGAAAGATGGTAAGACGGAAGCTACTAATAATGCAGACATCGCAAAATTAGGAATCAACTTTGTTAATAACTATGGTGAAATTATGTTGGGCAATGGTGTGTATACTGCTAAGATTACCGTAGAGATCAATGGTGAAAATGGAACAAAAGAAACTCAGACTATTGTTATTCCGTTCACTATCGCTAACCCGACTACTGCTGAAATCACTAGTCAGTATACATTCGATCCAGCATTCTATGCAAATGGTGTTTTGACTGTAATTGATGGAACATCAATCGATTTGAGCACTATGATTTCTGTTAAGGACGGTGCTGCTATTGACTATACAGGCTTGAAGGCTGCTAAGGAATTGACTGTTAGCGGAACAGTCTTGACAATGGGTGCTGACGCTAAGGCTAATACAGCTTATGATGTGAAAGGCTTGAAAGTTACTTACTTGGGTGGTCGTTCATATGATATGCCAGCATTCAAGGTTAAGTTTGTGGATTCTAAGACTTATATTGCTGATATGGCAAAGGCAAGTTTCTCACTTGTTTCAGGTAATGCCGAAGATGCTAACAGCGATAAAGTATTCTATGCAGAAAAAGCTGATTCTAAAGCAGGAATTGTCAACTTCTATAAGGTAACTAATGCAGGAGGTAAATTTGTTGCTGATGATAAAGTGGTTGTTGTAGGATTTGATGCATTGGTAGATGGTACTGACAAGACATTTGCTTCTGACTTGATTAAGGTTGAAGTTTCTGAGAAGAATGATATTGTAGTTACAGCTCAGAAGAGAATCACAGTAGATACAAATGTCGTTGTTCCTGTTAAGTTGACTGTAACTAATGCAGATGGCACAAATGCAACTGTATACGCTTCATTCACAGTAACAGTAAAAGCATACCCGGTTCAGTAATCATTCACCTTGATGATTGATATTTGAAAAAGGTGACACTATCTCTTTCAAGCGGGGAAAGCATACGTATCCGGCAACGGGCGTTTCTTTCCCCGCTTTTTTTAAAGGAAATGACTCTGAAGAATAGTTTGTTTCTTTCCCGCTTAGAGTCTGTTCATTGAATTTGTAATCAATAAATTGTATATACCATGAATAAAATAGAAGAGATAAAGAAAAAAATCAGGGATTTGAAGTTAAAGCAGAAGATGACAACTGGGCGTTTGGAATGGAACGATATACAGAGAGAAATAGACATTTTGAATAATGAGTTAAAGCAACTAGAAACAGACAAACCACAATATGGAAAATAGATTATACTTGTACAACTTAGGTATAAAGACATTTGGCGGCTTTGCAACACTGGGTGGGGTTATACAGGCTTTGCAACTATTTACGCAGCCTGATCTTGATATTAAATCAATTTTGCTTTCGTTTCCTGCGTGGGTAGTATATGTATTTGTATGCCTGACTATTATTTTTGCTATGTTGAGGGAACGGTACAAATCGATGAGTCAAAGGGTGGAAGTATTGAATGTTAAATTGAACGAGCAAGATGCAATGATTCGTTCATTGCAGGAAATGATGAAAATTGTGCCATTCAAAGGACGCTTTTTCTTGACCACAGAGTATTTATACAATGAATTGGGGGAATATATACAGAATAACATTGATATTGATTCAATAGAGATAAAGAATACAATAGAAAAAAGAGGTATGGGAAACAAGAGAGATTCCTTTGTCCGATTAAATATAAGAGGTGTTGTTTCGCATAAAATCAGTACATTCCAACTGCTGGTGGCAGGTGATACCATTGTTAACTTTGAAGATATAAACATACAAGCGTTCGAGCGTGTTGGTGGGAAGCAGAAAAAATTATGTGCAAGAATTGCTGATAACGGACAGGATTCTTTGTTGAAGCAGGTTGTTGTTTCTTATGGCAAAGTAAAAAGTCCCGGTAGTATTGTTGATTTGATGATTGAATGGTGCTGGCCTAATATGTTGAATGTTACAGATTGCGACTATACTACATTGCCTAATTTTTTGGCTGGTACGGTGAAACATCTGAAAATGTCTTTGGAATGTAAAGAAGATATAGGTTTTAAATCGGCAAGTATATATAAATATAAAGTCGGTATGGATAAGGCCCAGTTGATTTTGGACGTTGATATGTCCGAAATCACAGATACGATATCTTATGAAGAAGATAATCCGTTAATGAATTCTACTTATATATTGTATTACGAAGTTGCCAGATGATTGGAAATCTGAAAAAATATATAGATAAGGCATCTTTTATGGAACATATAGATGCCAAGCTGCGGCAGAATGAACCTATGATTATAGATTCATTCGTCAGTAATAAATGTAATCTGAAATGTAGGCATTGTTATTTTGGAGATGCCCGGCCCATATCAGAGTCGGTTTCTTTGGCAAGATGGAGAAGTTTTCTTGATGAAGCTATTGGAATGGGTATGAAACATTTTCATTTTTCGGGTAAAGAATCTTTTTTGGATAATAGAATCTTTGATATCCTGAATCTTTTAGCGGAATATAAAGAAGATAGGAGAATATTTTATGGAGTTGTTTCAAATGGAATGAGTATGGATATTCAGGGGTATGACGAAGTTCTTGCAACCAACATCTCATACCTTGAAATTAGTCTTGAGGGCTCTGGAAAATACAATGATTTGATAAGGGGTGAGAATGGATACAATACGGTTTATGAGTTGATTGAAAATGTGGAGCATCGAGATAAAATAAACATTACTTCTACTATTTTTGATGATAATGGAGCTGATTTATTATCCATGTTGCTTGCATATTGGAAATTAGGAGTTGATAAATTTAATTTTGCTCCTATCATGTATTATTCACCATTTGAAATGAAACCATTGAAAAGTTTGTCGTGTGAATCCTTGCTTGGTTTTGTTTCACTCTGTCTTGATTTTATGAATAATGATAACAGTCCGGATGCTATTGATATAAGGATTTGTATGACGAAAGCAATGGCGTATGAACTGTTTCTGAAAGAAAATATATTAACCGGAAAAATAGAGGAATATGTATACAGAGGCAATAAAATGAAATATCAGAGGGGAAATAAGGTGTTGGAGTTTAGTTATCCTTTACTCAGCATTCCATTCCTTAATGAATTGGTCGTTACTCATGATGGTTACATTATATCCTGTGCAGATGATATTCATTATAAGTATCTTGATAAGATCGCTTTACCGAACGTGAATATAGTAAAAAACAGTTTTGCAGAAATATTGCAAGCGAGAAACGAATTTATTTTGTGTTATTTAGACAAAGAATTATCTTAATATACTAAATGTTTATAATTATGAAGACACAAGAAATTGTAGATGTTCGGGTGGGTGAAAGCACTCAGCCGGATTACGGTTATGAATTGAGTGATAGGTGTATAATAACGAAAAGTTCAAATGCTGTCGCTAGCGGAGCAGGAAGCAAAGGCTTGTTTTCGTATAAAAGTACTAAGCTGAAAAGTGCTGAATGTAAAATCAATCAGAGTTTACGGGATGTTGATAATGGAGCAGGAAGCAAAGGTTTGTTTAGTGTGAATGTTGATTAGTAAGCATGGCTTTGTAGGGAAGTTTGTTTGTTCTTTTTAACTTCTGAACGTGAAGCTAAAATGTTTGACCTCTTTTGCATGTGGCAACAATAAATTGACATAAAGCAAGTAATCATTCCTTTTCTTATAAAAGTGTGCTAAAAACACTTATATCTGAAAACATAACAATTATTTTTGTACGTTTTTTAATTAATGGATTGTTTTTATTCAGGTATGAAGAAGAGTTTGACGGCTTTGGCGTTCGGCACATTGGGATTGGGCATTGCCGAGTTTGTAATGATGGGCATTTTGCCCGATGTAGCGAAGGATTTGCATATAAGTATTCCGCAAGCAGGACATTTTATTTCGGCTTATGCACTAGGTGTGTGCGTAGGAGCACCGGGGATGGTTTTGGTGGCTCGTACCCGTCCGCTGAAACATATTCTGTTAGGTTTGATGGTTATTTATATTTGTGGTAATTTGTGTGCTGCCGCTTCAGTGAATTATTGGATGATGTTGATGATGCGTTTTATTTCCGGATTGCCTCATGGCGCCTTCTTTGGGGTTGGTTCCATTGTGGCGGAAAGAGTGGCTGATAAAGGAAAAAGTTCGCAGGCAGTGGCATTGATGGTGTCGGGTATGACGATTGCCAATCTTTTTGGTGTCCCCTTAGGCACATTTATGAGTAATATAATGTCCTGGCGTATTCCTTTTCTCTTTAATGGAGTATGGGGACTGATTACTTTGTTCTATATTTGGAAATGGGTTCCTTCACTGCCTGCTTTGCCAGATACAGGTTTGAAAGGGCAGTTCCGTTTTTTGAAGAATCTGGCTCCATGGTTGTTGATAATTACGACCATGTTCGGAAACGGAGGCATCTTTTGTTGGTATAGCTATGTCACTCCTTTGATGACGCACGTGGCAGGTTTCAGTGAAAACAGTATGACTTTCATTATGGTGTTGGCAGGTCTTAGCATGACTGTAGGAAACTTGATGGGTGGAAAGTTTTCTGATCAGTATGGGGCTGCCCGTGTGGTAAAATATACACAGGTTATTATGGCTTCCGGTTTGCTTGCCATTTTCTTTGCGGCTTCTGTTTCTTGGTTGGCAGTAATATTGATGTGTATATGTACGGCAGGATTGTTTGCTGTTTCGGCTCCACAACAATTATTGTTACTCCGGAATTCACGCGGAGGAGAAATGATGGGAGCGGCCTGTGTGCAAGTCGCTTTTAATTTGGGCAATGCCATTGGTGCTTATGCCGGTGGGCTACCCATAGATGCCGGATTGGGTTATCGGTATCCGGCTTTGGTGGGTGTCTTTATCGTATTGATCGGCTTTGTCGCTGTTTCCCTTTATTCCAAAAGGGAATCGGCTTCTCTTTCCAAGATATAAATTACATCTCCACTCTTTTTAACCTCTACCCGGCTACCTTCCGGATTCAGGTTGAAAGGTGTGGTCTTGTCTGTTTTGTTATCTACGACCATCAGTACATTATCTTCGGCAAAGCGTTTTATCTCCACTTTCAGGTTGGCGTCGGGCATGGTTTGGTCCAGTAGCAGACTGTCATTTAGATATACCGCTATACTGTCTCCGGCAAAACTGTTAGTCAGTTCTATGTTGTAGACTCCTTCATAAGTCTGTACTTTGTCAGCCTTGCGTTGGAAACGGAAGGACATATACAAAAAAATGATAATAACGGCAAAGACTCCAAAAGCCAGCATACCGTTACCTATCATGAACTGCTTGTTCGTATTTAAACTGTTTTTATCCATAGTGTTATAAGTTTCTGCAAAACTACAATTTTTTAATAGAATATTTTGTAGCACTGGTAGATAATTTGTATCTTTGCACCGAAATGGATGAATGGTGGGGCTTGATTAAGCCCTTTTTTTGTTCTTAATAGTGAATAAATGATAGATAAAAATGTAGTAACCCGGATTGTTGACGAGTGGCTGGAAGGTAAAGATTACTTTTTGGTAGATGTCACGGTGAGCCCGGATGACAAAATTGTGGTAGAAATTGACCATGCCGAGGGAGTATGGATTGACGATTGTGTAGAACTTAGCCGCTATATTGAGTCTAAACTGGACCGTGAAGAAGAGGATTATGAACTGGAAGTGGGTTCGGCCGGTATAGGACAACCTTTCAAGGTATTGCAACAGTACTTGATACACATTGGTAAGGAGGTGGAAATCCTGACTAAAGAGGGAAAGAAGCTGGAAGGTGTATTGAAGGATGCAAATGAAGAGAACTTTACCGTAACCATTGAAAAGAAAGTGAAACCGGAAGGAGCCAAACGCCCCAAACTGGTAGAGGAGGATATTACTTTTGCATATGATGAGATAAAATACACTAAATACTTAATTAGTTTTAAATAATTATGGCCAAAAAAGAAGAAACAATCAGCTTGATTGATACATTTTCGGAATTTAAGGAATTAAAGAATATTGATAGAACAACTATGGTGAGTGTACTCGAAGAGTCTTTCCGTAGTGTGATCGCGAAAATGTTTGGCACTGATGAAAATTACGACGTTATTGTGAACCCTGACAAGGGAGATTTTGAAATATGGCGTAACCGTGAAGTTGTAGCAGATGAGGATTTGACGAATCCCAATATGCAGATCTCATTGACCGAGGCACAGAAAATTGATGCGTCTTATGAGGTGGGTGAGGAAGTGACCGATGAAGTAATCTTTGCCAAGTTTGGCCGCCGTGCCATTCTGAACTTGCGTCAGACACTGGCATCGAAGATTTTAGAACTGGAGAAAGATAGCTTGTATAATAAATATATTGATAGGGTGGGTACTGTAATCAGTGCGGAAGTCTATCAGATATGGAAGAAAGAAATGTTGTTGCTGGATGATGAAGGCAACGAACTGCTTTTGCCCAAGACTGAACAGATTCCGAGTGACTTCTACCGTAAAGGCGAAACTGCCCGTGCCGTAGTGGCCCGT
Organism: Phocaeicola vulgatus ATCC 8482; assembly: GCF_000012825.1. GTDB lineage: Bacteria > Bacteroidota > Bacteroidia > Bacteroidales > Bacteroidaceae > Phocaeicola > Phocaeicola vulgatus. The sequence goes on from NC_009614.1 coordinate 1,804,848, forward strand.
GTAGATAATAAAAATAATAATCCGAAGATTATTCTGAGCCGTACTTCACCTGTGTTCTTGCAACGCCTGTTTGAAATGGAAGTACCCGAAATCAATGATGGGTTGATCACTATCAAGAAGATTGCGCGCATTCCCGGAGAACGTGCTAAGATAGCAGTTGAGTCGTATGACGACCGTATAGACCCGGTAGGTGCCTGCGTAGGTGTAAAAGGATCACGTATCCACGGTATTGTGCGTGAGTTGCGTAATGAAAATATCGACGTGATCAACTATACTTCTAACATTCAGTTGTTCATTCAGCGTGCGTTGAGTCCGGCTAAGATTTCTTCTATTGTGTTGCACGAAGAGGAGAAAAAAGCAGAAGTATATCTGAAACCGGAAGAAGTGTCTTTGGCAATCGGTAAGGGGGGAATGAATATCAAACTCGCCAGTATGCTTACCGAATATACGATTGATGTGTACCGCGAATTGGATGAGAGCGCGATGGATGAGGATATCTACCTTGATGAATTCAAGGATGAAATTGATGAGTGGGTTATCACAGCCATCAAGAATATTGGATTGGATACAGCCAAGGCTGTATTGAATGCTCCGCGCGAGATGTTGATAGAAAAAGCGGACCTGGAAGAAAACACGGTTGATGACGTGTTGAGAGTTTTAAGAGCTGAATTTGAAGAGTAACTCTTCAGTCCCGGCTCGTAGTTAATAATTAAAAAACGAGTATGACGATTAGACTGAACAAAGTAACAAGAGATTTAAATGTAGGAATAACGACGGTAGTTGAATTCTTGCAGAAGAAGGGCTATACCATTGAGGCTAGTCCTAATGCGAAAATTACCGAAGAACAATATGCTGTACTTGTGAAAGAGTTCAGCACAGATAAAAATTTAAAAATAGAGTCTGAAAAATTTAGTCAGGAAAGACAGAACAAGGACCGCAACAAAGCTTCTATCTCTATCGAAGGTTTTGAATCTAAGAAAGAGAAAGAAGAGGTGGTGAAAACTGTTATTCCTGAAGAGGCACGCCCCAAACTGAAGCAAGTGGGTAAAATAGATCTGGACAATTTGAACAAGAAAACTGCGCCAAAGGTTGTAGAACCAGCTGCGAAAGTTATTGAACAAACTCCGAAAGCAGAACCCGTGGTGGAAAAGGTGGTTGAGAGGAAGGAAACTCCCCAACCCGAGAAGGAAACGCCGAAGCCTGTGGTGGTAGAGGAAAAGAAACCGGAACCTGCTCCTCAACCTGCTCCTGCTCCAGTTCTGGAAGAGAAGAAAGAGCCTAAAATTGAAAAGACGGAAGAAAAGACACCCCAGGTGAAAGAGATGGAAAAAGAAACACCCGAAGCAGCACCCGTTCAGGAAAAAGAAGAAGACGATGTATTTAAAATTCGTCCTACTGAATTTAAATCGAAAATTAATGTAGTAGGTCAGATTGATCTGGCTGCATTGAATCAGTCTACCCGTCCGAAAAAGAAATCGAAGGAAGAAAAACGGAAAGAGAGAGAAGAGAAAGATAAGCAGCGTCAGGAACAGCGTAAACTGATGAAGGATGCTATTATCAAAGAAATCCGTAAGGGAGACGATAAGATTTCTAAAAACTCGGTTAACGATGATGCCGCAAAGAAGAAAAAACGCAATAGAATAAATAAGGAACGTGTGGATATAAATGCTGCCGGTACAACAAATGCTGGAGGAGCATCTAATAATAACCAACGTAACGATAACGCTAACAGACCGAATAGGAACAATAACTCCAAACCTAATGGCAATAACAATCAGGGTGGAGGCAAATTTAATAAAGACCGTTTCAAGAAACCTGTTGTAAAAGCGGAAGTTAGTGATGAAGATGTGGCAAAGCAGGTTAAGGAAACATTGGCACGTCTGACTAACAAGACTAAGAACAAGGCTGCCAAGTATCGTAAGGAGAAACGTGAAAATGTTCAGAACCGCCTGATGGAACAGGAGGAGATGGAACAGGAAGATAGCAAAATATTGAAACTGACCGAGTTCGTTACTGCGAACGAATTGGCAAGTATGATGGATATTCCTGTTACTCAGGTTATCGCTACTTGTATGAGTATCGGTATCATGGTCTCTATCAATCAGCGTCTGGATGCCGAGACAATCAACCTGGTAGCGGAAGAATTCGGATACAAGACAGAATATGTAAGTGCTGAGGTAGCACAGGCTATTACAGAAGAGGAAGATAACGAAGAAGATTTGCAGCCGCGTGCTCCGATTGTGACAGTAATGGGACATGTTGACCATGGTAAGACTTCATTACTGGACTATATTCGTAAAGCAAATGTAATTGCCGGTGAGGCAGGTGGTATCACCCAGCATATCGGTGCTTACAATGTGAAATTGGAAGACGGACGTCATATTACATTCTTGGATACTCCTGGTCACGAGGCATTTACCGCCATGCGTGCCCGTGGTGCGAAAGTGACGGATATTGCTATTATTATTGTAGCTGCCGATGATAATGTGATGCCGCAGACCAAAGAGGCGATTAATCATGCTATGGCTGCCGGTGTGCCTATCGTATTTGCTATTAATAAGGTGGATAAGCCGCACGCCAATCCGGATAAGATTAAGGAAGAACTGGCTGCCATGAACTTCCTGGTGGAAGAGTGGGGTGGTAAGTATCAGTCGCAAGATATTTCGGCAAAGAAAGGTACAGGTGTACACGATTTGTTGGAAAAAGTATTGCTGGAAGCTGAAATGTTGGATTTGAAGGCTAATCCCGACCGCAAGGCAACCGGTTCTATCATTGAATCGTCGTTGGATAAGGGACGCGGTTATGTGGCTACTATGTTGGTGGCAAACGGTACGCTGAAAATGGGCGATATAGTCTTGGCTGGTACTAGTTATGGTAAGGTGAAAGCCATGTTTAATGAACGTAACCAGCGCATCAAGGAGGCCGGTCCTTCCGAACCGGTATTGATTCTGGGACTGAACGGTGCTCCTGCGGCAGGTGATACTTTCCATGTGATTGATACGGAACAAGAGGCTCGTGACATTGCCAACAAGCGTGAACAGTTGCAGCGTGAGCAGGGCTTGCGTACTCAGAAACTGCTGACATTGGATGAAGTGGGCCGTCGTTTGGCTTTGGGTGATTTCCATGAGCTGAATGTGATTGTTAAAGGTGACGTGGACGGTTCTGTCGAAGCGTTGAGCGACTCATTGATAAAACTGTCTACAGAACAGGTACAGGTTAATGTGATCCACAAAGGTGTCGGTCAGATTTCCGAGTCGGATGTGACTTTGGCTGCTGCATCAGATGCTATTATTGTAGGTTTCCAGGTTCGTCCTTCAAGTTCTGCCGGCAAACTGGCTGAGCAGGAGGGTGTGGATATCCGCAAATATTCTGTTATCTATGATGCGATTGAAGAAGTGAAGGCTGCTATGGAAGGTATGCTGGCACCTACTTTGAAGGAACAGATTACTGCAACCATCGAAGTGCGTGAAGTCTTCAATATTACCAAGGTCGGTTTGGTTGCCGGTGCTATGGTGAAGACAGGTAAGGTGAAACGTTCTGATAAGGCACGCTTGATTCGTGATGGTATTGTAGTCTTTACCGGTGCTATCAATGCTTTGAAGCGTTTCAAGGATGATGTGAAAGAAGTAGGTACTAACTTTGAATGTGGTATCAGTCTGACAAACTGTAACGATATCAAGGTCGGTGATATTATTGAAGCTTACGAAGAAGTAGAGGTTAAACAGACTTTGTAATACACTGAAGTCTGAGAATATAGATGGTAATGTCATCCTGAGCATAGCGAAGGATCTGGCACCTCGCCCAGCGCGTGGGCTGGCAGATTCTTCGCTTTGTTCAGAATGGCATTACTGCTTTTTGTAATAACGATAAAGATGGCGACAATAGATATTATTATATTGGCTATGATTGGTGTGGGTGTCATTATGGGATTAATAAAAGGATTTGTGAAGCAGATGGCGTCTATTGTAGGGTTGATAGCCGGATTGCTGATGGCTCGTGCCTTGTTTGGCATTGTTGCCGAAAGGTTGGCGCCGGTTCTAGGTACTTCGACGACTGTAGCACAGGTCTTGGCTTTTATATTGATCTGGATAGCTGTACCTTTAGGTTTTGCGTTCGTCGCCTCTTTGTTGACAAAAGCATTGGATGCTGTGCACCTGGGATGGCTGAACCGTTGGTTAGGCAGCGGATTGGGAGCATTGAAGTATATGATACTGATAGGGTTAGCTATTCATGTGATAGAATATATAGATCCGAACAATGAGATGATCAGTGCAACAAAAAAGAAGGAATCAGTGTTATATTATTCTATGAGGGACTTGTCCGGTATCTTTTTTCCGGTATTTAAGAATGTAACAGAACAATTAATAGAAATATAAGATAGATATGCAAGAAGAACCCAATAAATATGTGAAAGAACTGACGCAGGAGAAGTACAAATATGGCTTCACCACAGAAGTTCACACAGATATTATAGAAAGGGGATTGAATGAGGATGTTATCCGCTTGATTTCTGCAAAGAAGAACGAGCCGGAGTGGTTGCTGGAGTTTCGCCTGAAAGCATACCGCTACTGGTTGACCATGGAGATGCCTGCATGGGCACACCTCACTATCCCTGAAATAGATTATCAGGCTATATCCTATTATGCGGACCCTACAAAGAAAAAAGAAGGACCGAAAAGTATGGATGAGGTAGATCCTGAGTTGATTAAAACTTTCAATAAATTAGGTATTCCTTTGGAGGAGCAAATGGCGTTGAGCGGTATGGCAGTAGATGCTGTCATGGACTCTGTATCCGTCAAGACTACATTTAAAGAAACCTTGTTGGAAAAAGGGATTATTTTTTGTTCGTTCAGTGAAGCGGTGCGTGAGCATCCCGATTTGGTGAAGAAATATCTGGGTTCGGTGGTCGGGCCGCGGGATAATTTCTTTGCAGCCTTGAACTCGGCAGTATTCAGTGACGGATCGTTTGTATATATTCCGAAAGGAGTGCGTTGTCCTATGGAACTCTCCACTTATTTCCGTATCAATGCAGCCAATACCGGTCAGTTTGAGCGTACACTGATTGTTGCGGATGATGATAGTTATGTTTCTTATCTGGAAGGATGTACGGCCCCTATGCGGGATGAGAACCAATTACATGCGGCCATAGTGGAGATTGTGGTGCACGACCGTGCGGAAGTGAAATATTCTACCGTACAGAACTGGTATCCGGGAGATGCCGAAGGCAAAGGAGGAGTATATAACTTTGTGACAAAACGCGGTCATTGCAAAGGAGTGGATAGCAAATTAAGCTGGACACAGGTGGAAACCGGATCGGCCATTACTTGGAAATATCCCAGTTGTATCCTGAGTGGAGATAATTCTACTGCTGAATTCTATTCGGTGGCAGTAACGAATAACTATCAGCAGGCTGATACGGGGACTAAAATGATTCATTTAGGCAGAAATACCCGTAGTACCATTGTTAGTAAAGGAATCAGTGCCGGAAAGAGCCAGAACTCTTATCGTGGTCTGGTACGTGTGGCTCAGAAAGCAGACAATGCCCGTAATTACAGTCAGTGTGATTCTTTGTTGCTGGGGAGCCAGTGTGGTGCTCATACATTCCCATATATGGATATTCATAACGAGACAGCTGTGGTGGAACATGAGGCGACAACCAGCAAGATCAGCGAAGACCAGTTGTTTTATTGCAATCAGCGCGGTATTCCTACAGAAGATGCTATTGGGTTGATTGTCAATGGATATGCAAAAGAAGTACTGAATAAACTTCCAATGGAGTTTGCGGTGGAGGCACAGAAACTGCTGGCTATTTCTCTAGAGGGAAGTGTAGGATAAATGAAGAACTAAGAATTTAATAGAATTATGTTAGAGATAAAAGACTTACATGCCAGTGTCAATGGCAAAGAAATATTGAAAGGTATTAATCTAAGCATAAAGAAAGGTGAAGTTCATGCTATTATGGGACCCAACGGTTCCGGAAAGAGTACCCTTTCGTCTGTGTTGGTAGGCAATCCGGCTTTTGAGGTAACGAAAGGTTCGGTGACTTTTGAAGGAAAAGATTTGTTGGCTTTGAGTCCTGAGGATCGCAGTCATGAAGGTCTGTTTTTGTCTTTCCAATATCCGGTGGAGATTCCCGGAGTCAGTATGGTGAACTTTATGCGTGCGGCGGTAAACGAGCAGCGTAAATATAAAGGCCTCCCTGCATTGACAGCCAGTGAGTTCTTGAAGCTGATGCGCGAGAAGCGGGCTGTGGTGGAATTGGATAATAAATTGGCAAACCGTTCGGTAAACGAGGGATTCAGCGGTGGTGAGAAGAAGCGCAATGAGATCTTCCAGATGGCTATGCTGGAACCTAAGTTGAGCATTTTGGATGAAACGGATTCCGGTCTTGATATTGATGCGTTGCGTATTGTAGCCGAGGGTGTGAACAAACTGAAGACTCCCGAAACAAGTTGTATCGTCATTACGCACTATCAACGGTTGCTGGATTATATCAAACCCGATATTGTACATGTATTGTATAAAGGACGTATTGTGAAGACTGCGGGTCCTGAATTGGCTTTGGAACTGGAAGAGCGTGGTTACGACTGGATAAAAGCCGAGTTGGGAGAATAATAATTTGATGCCTAAAGAAGAAAGTGATTATGAGAGCAGAACAACAATATATTGATCTCTTTTCTCAATGTGAGGCGATGATTTGCCGGCATAGTGCCGAGGTGCTGAACGCTCCCCGTGCGCAAGCTTTCGCAGATTTCGAAAAATTAGGTTTCCCTACCCGCAAACAGGAGAAGTATAAATATACGGATGTGAGCAAGTTGTTCGAGCCGGATTATGGTTTGAATTTGAACAGACTCGACATTCCGGTGAATCCGTATGAAGTGTTCAAGTGCGATGTACCTAATATGAGTACCGCTCTTTATTTTGTAGTAAACGATGCTTTTTATCGTAAGGCTTTGCCGAAGGCACAATTGCCGGAAGGAGTGTTGCTTGGCAGCTTGAAAGAGCTGTCTGAACAATATCCGGCTTTGGTCAAGCAGTATTATGGCAAGTTGGCAGATACTTCCAAGGATGGTGTGACCGCCTTCAATACTACTTTTGCCCAGGATGGCTTTATGCTGTATGTGCCGAAAGGCGTGGTGGTGGACAAACCCATTCAACTGGTGAACATATTGCGTGCTGATGTTAATTTTATGGTGAACCGCCGTGTGCTGGTTGTGCTGGAAGAAGGTGCGCAGGCTCGTCTGTTGATTTGTGATCATGCCATGGATAATGTAAATTTCCTTTCTACTCAGGTTATTGAGGTCTTTGCAAAAGAAAATGCTACTTTCGATCTTTATGAACTGGAAGAAACCCATACCAGCACAGTGCGTTTCAGTAACCTCTATGTGAACCAGGAGGCAGACAGTAATGTGCTTTTGAATGGTATGACTTTGCATAACGGTACTACGCGTAATACAACTGAAGTAACTTTGGCCGGACGTGGAGCTGAGATCAATTTGTGTGGTATGGTCATTGCCGATAAGAATGAACAGGTGGACAATCATACTTTCATTGACCACAAGGTTGCTGATTGCACTAGTAATGAGCTGTTTAAATATGTATTGGATGATCAGGCGACAGGTGCGTTTGCCGGAAAAGTATTGGTACGTGAAGGAGCACAACATACTAATTCCCAACAAACCAACCGCAACCTCTGTGCTACTCGTGATGCCCATATGTACACTCAGCCGCAACTGGAAATTTATGCGGATGACGTAAAGTGCTCTCACGGAGCTACTGTCGGTCAGCTGGATGAAAATGCGTTGTTCTATATGCAACAGCGTGGTATCAGTCTGAAGGAAGCACGTTTATTGCTTATGTTTGCTTTTGTCAATGAAGTAATAGATACGATCCGCCTGGATGCATTGAAAGACCGTTTGCATCTGTTGGTGGAAAAACGTTTCCGTGGTGAGTTGAATAAATGTCAGGGATGTGCGATATGTAAATAAGACGCCATGTACGATATACAAAAAATAAGAGAAGATTTTCCGATATTAGATCGGGAGGTGTATGGAAAGCCGCTTATTTATCTGGATAATGGGGCTACCACTCAGAAACCGCGCCAAGTGGTTGAAGCCATAACCGATGAATATTATTCGGTCAATGCCAATGTGCATCGTGGTGTGCATTTCCTGTCTCAGCAGGCTACCGAGTTGCATGAAGCTTCTCGTGAGACTGTACGTCGTTTTATCAATGCACGCAGTAGCAATGAAATCGTGTTTACACGGGGCACGACGGAGAGTATCAACCTGTTGGCTTCTTCTTTTGCCGACAGTCAGATGAAGGAAGGTGATGAAGTGATTGTTTCTGTCATGGAGCATCACAGCAATATTGTACCTTGGCAGTTACAGGCTGCGCGTAAAGGAATCGTGCTGAAAGTGATTCCCATGAATGACAGGGGAGAACTGTTGTTGGATGAATATGAGAAACTCTTTTCGGAACGGACCAAGCTGGTGAGTTTCGCTCATGTAAGTAATGTGTTGGGCACTGTCAATCCGGCGAAAGAGATGATTGCGACTGCCCATGCACACGGTGTTCCCGTTTTGATTGACGGGGCGCAGAGTGTTCCTCACATGAAAGTGGATGTTCAGGATTTGGATGCCGACTTTTTTGCTTTCAGCGGACATAAGATATATGGTCCTACCGGTGTGGGGGTGCTTTATGGAAAGGAAGAGTGGCTGGATAAGCTTCCACCTTACCAGGGGGGAGGCGAGATGATACAAAGTGTCAGCTTCGAGAAAACGACTTTTAATGAATTGCCGTTTAAGTTTGAAGCGGGAACTCCCGATTATATCGGCACTACCGCCTTGGCAAAAGCGTTGGATTATGTATCTGCCATTGGTATGGAGAACATTGCCGCCCATGAGCATGAACTGACCCTATATGCCATGCAGCGTCTGAAAGAAATAAACGGAATGCGTATCTTCGGAGAGGCTGAGCATAAGAGCAGTGTCATTTCTTTCTTGGTAGGAAATATTCATCATTTGGATATGGGTACGTTGCTTGACCGTCTGGGCATTGCCGTACGTACCGGGCATCATTGTGCTCAGCCTTTGATGATTCGTATGGGGATTGAAGGAACCGTGCGTGCTTCTTTCGGTTTGTATAATACCAAGGAGGAGATAGATATGCTGGCTGCCGGCATTGAGCGCGTCAGCAGGATGTTTTGATTTCTCCAAACGAAATAAGTCGGAGGTGTGTCGTAATGCACGATGCACCTCTTTTTTTGTTCATCACTATACAAATCTGTTCACTTTCTTTAAGCTGCGATCTTTTGAAGATTTCTTTGATTTATGTGTTCCCAGCATCTAAAAACAGCAGTTGTAAGCTCATAAAACAGTCTAATCAGCCAGTTCATACCCTTTTTTGTCAGTTTTGCACACATCTTTTTTATATTGAAGGCAATGGCTAGGAAGGCAAAGTCCATGAAGACCTTGTCCTTTCCAAAATGTCGGAAACGTTTGTAGTTCATATTGTTTTTAATTTGTCCGAACACGGCTTCCGGTTCTATGCATCTCTGCCCTCTGTGTTTCAGTCCTTTCTCAGAGCAGAGCAGTTCTTTGGCTCTCCGCTTGTATTGTCTAAGCCTATGATTCAGTTCTATCGTCCTGTTTCCTTTTGCTTTAAAACAGCGGCATCGCAGGGGACAGCCTTCACACCTGACAGCTCTGTACCGTGCATTTTCGTTGACATATCCGGATGCGGTTTTCACATTCCTGGTGCCTATCCTCCGCATCCTTTGCCCCATAGGGCAGATGCAGAAGTCATGTTCTTCATTGTAGTAGAAGTTTTCGGCCTTGAACGGGTCCGGTTTGAATCTCGGCCGCTGCTCCATGTGGAAGTAGTTGTACTTTACGTAGGCTTCCATGCCGTTTTCGGACATGAAGCGGTAATTCTCTTCGGAGCCATAGCCGGAATCAGCAACCACCGTATGGGCCATCCGGTCATACCTGTTTGAAAAAGATTGCAGGAAAGGAATCAGGGTCAGTGTATCCGTAGGGTTCGGGAAGAGTGCAAAATCGGTGATGAACTGATTTTCGGTGCCGATTTGAAGGTTGTAACCGGGCTTCGTCTGTCCGTTGCGCATGGCATCCTCCTTCATTCTCATGAAAGTAGCGTCATTGTCCGTTTTGGAATAGGAATTCCTGTCCTGCAGCGTGTCCAGACGGTTGTCGTATTCCTGTAGCTTGTCCCTGTGCTCTTCCAACTCCTTCAGCTGTTTGCGTTTCTTTTTCAACGCAGTCTTTTCCTCTTTCGTGGAGGGTTCAGGAACCTGTTCGAGTGCTTGACGCAATTCTCCTGCCATTTCAGTCAGCATGGCCGGAGTGAACTCAATCTCCTCATTGCTTTCCGATGAGTTCTCCTGGGCGATGACATTGTCTATCTGCCCTAGCAGGATATGTATTTTCTTCATCAGGCGTTCACGGTTCCGCTCAACCGTTTTCCGCCAGACGAAAGTATACTTATTGGCTTTGGACTCAATCTTTGTCCCGTCAATGTATTCCACATTCAAGCTGATGAAGCCTTTGGAAGAGAGAAGGAGTACGGTTTGGGTAAACACCTCGTTGATTTCATTCTTCACCCGGTTGCGGAAACGGTTGATGGTGATGAAATCCGGTTTCTCATATCCGGCCAGCCAGATATAATGGATGTCACGGTGAAGGAGCTTTTCAATTTTCCGGCAGGAGTAGATGTTGTTCATATAGGCATACAGAATGACCTTGAGCATCATCCTGGGGTGGTAAGGGCTGCGCCCGCATTCCTTATACAGCTTTCTGAAACTTTCAAGATTCAAGCCCTCAACCAGGGCGTCAACCATGCGCACCGGATCGTTTTCTGCAATATCCTCATCAATTCTTTGAGGAAAAAGAACGGTTTGGTTGGGATTGTAAGAACGAAAATGTATCTTTGTCATAGTGAAATTCTTATTACCTAAAGATACAAAATCTTTAGGTAATAACAAAGCCCCAGCTTGTGAAAGTCGGGGCTTTGTGCGTAAAAAACAGAAGGTGTGCATTTTGACACACCTTCTTTTTTTGTATAACAAGAATCAGCGGAACTTCCCACAAGATTGGGAGAAACTTCTCACAAGATTTGCCGCATCTTGTAACAAGATATCAGGCATCCCGGTTTCTTGCGTCTTTTTATGTTCTTTTCTGTGGGCATATTCCTCTTCCGGTAGAAAATATGCCCCTCCCGAAGAATTGCTCCAAAAATCCTTCAGAAGTTTCAGCCTCTCCGCAAACTCCCTGTTCATGGGCTTTCCGGCTGAAGGATTGGCTTTTAAAATTCTTCAGCCGGGTATTTATTCTTTCAGCCGGCATATACGTTTTTTCAGCTATGGCTGTGTACTTTCCGGCATCTTCGGAGTTTTCCCTATGTACCTGCGTGCTTTTCACCTTCCGGCCATTGGGCACGCTGAAGGATTTTTTTTCAGTCTGAAAGATTTCGAGGTATCAATTCTTCAGCCGGAATGCCGATGAACAAAGCGTTTGCGGAGAGGCTGAAACTTCTGAAGGAAAAATAAGTGTTTTGCTATGTGTATATAAAGAAACAGGAGAAACAACGGGACGTATTAATAAAAGCTCTTGATGTTTTTTTAATATGTCCTGTTGTTTTTAAAAAAGGGGCAGATGTTTTGAAGTTTCCTGTTGTGAAGTGTGAACACATACGGATGTATAGGCTGAAGGATATATCATGTTGCAGCCGGAAGATATATAATCTTACACCTGTAACATGATATATGATAGATGAGGGTTTAAGTAAATTCCCGGTTGAAACCGTTGGCTGTTGTTACCTTAAACTTTGCCATTTTGAGGTTCTTTCATTACGGTGAATTTTATTCGGGTGTTACAATTGCATGTGTAAAATAGGATATGCTTTACCTTCTCCATCCAAATCTGACCTTTTATATATGTTAAATCCTATATGTTTATAAAAGCCGACAGCTTGAATATTCTGCTCATTCACATCGACTTTTGTTACTTGTAAATTATCGATGGCATAAGTAATTAATTTTTTCCCTACTCCTGTGCCTCGATAATTGTTGTCAATAAATAGCATTTCGAGATTTCCTTCTGCAATTCCCATAAACCCGATTAAGGTTCCTTCTTGTTCAAATCCGAATAGATTGACATACTGGAAATATACCGGAAGTTGTCCCTTGTAATATATAAAATCTTCCTCTTTAAGAAAATCATGCGTACTCAATACAGCACTTTCCCAAATTTCCATCAAGCGTGGATAATCTGTAACTTTAATTTTTCTAATCATTATGGTTATTGTTATTTAATGTCGCAAAGTTAGGAATAAATATTCACTGAATCTATTTTTCATAAGTTTTGATGGCTGTAAAAGCAAGGGGCCGCATTCATCACGAGTGCAGCCCTCCTTGGTATTGTATTATTTATATTAAGGTAAAAAGAGAGAGTTTATTTGCCGTAATCATCGTATAACATCAGCAAATGTGACGAACTCCAACTGAAATGGGGAGCTTTTAACAATTCACCGGTGTGTGTGCCATAATTTTCATGTATCGGTGCGCCTTCTTTCAAGCCTTGCAGACGGTCGAATACCTGGAGGGTGTATTCATCCGCCATCTTGTTATATCCATAATTGCGCAGGCCGCGGATAGCGAAGTAAGTCTGGTCCAACCAGATAGGACCGCGCCAGTAGCCGCGCGGATTGTACTTCGGATGGTCTGCTGCCACTGTGGGGAAGGGAATGTATGTAGAAAACTTGGCTGTATCGGTCAGCAGGGGCAGCATGGCTTTTACCTGATCGGCCGTGGCAACTTTTGTCCATAAGGGGGTGTATGCTTCGCATCCCGGTTCCTGTATGAAGCTTCCGTCTTTTAAGCGGCGATCGAAGAAGAAACCTTTTTCTTTGTCGAAGAAATAATCGGCTACCTGGCTGCTGTAATCCGGACCATCGAAAGTTACTCCCAAAATACCGGCGAACTTTTTCAATAACTTGCATTCCAAAGCCAGATAGGCATTCAGGTCAACACTTTCCTGATCCATGCTCCATGCATCCTCCGCACCGTCATTTTTCAGCATCTTGGCATCATCGAAACGGATGGCGTTATCCATGCCGCTTTCCCATGCTGCCGCTTCCAGTGTACCATCGGTGGAACCGTATTCACACATACCGTTGCGGTTATGGTCACGCTTGTTGTACCACCATTTGTAATAGGCCATCAATTGCGGATACATTTCGCTGATGAATGCCGTATCATTGGTATGGGTGAATATTTCGTCTACAGCCCAGGATACGAGAGGAGGTTTGCTGTCGCGTGCATTGTTCTCGGCAGGATCGGTGTAGATGCAGTCTATAATCATGCCGTCCGGTTGCTGATAGTCAAACATGGCGCGGATGTTGTCTTTGGCAAGTTCTGGATCGAATTTTGCCAGGGCGGCAGAGAAACGCCAAGTGTCCCAGGCCCAGAATCCTACGAAGTAGTATGCGGCATGACTCGGAACAATTCCTTCGTGGAGCAATCCGCCACGGTGGGTACGCCAGTTACTGATAAGTGTAACAACTGCTTTCACGGCGATACGGTCATACTCAGGTTTCATATCTTTGCGCAGAATCTTGGTGAGATAACCTTCCCAGCGTTCTTTGTTGGCTTTGAGCCCTTCCTGCGGATTGCTTAGAGCCAATTGCGCTTTCTGTAATCCGGCAGAAAGTTCTTTTTCTTCGGTATAGAAAGAAATGGCTACGTAGGTGTCGTGTTCGCTGCCATTGATTTTTGCCTGGTAATTATTGTCAGTGCCCTTTACGCTAACATCCGGGGTAAAAGTTAATGCTACAATCTCACCGGAGGGATGACGGGCGATGACGGTATTCTGGTCTGTTTGGACTTGTATCTCTTTTCCCCATTGGCTGGCAGTTAAGGAGAGTTCCTTTCCTGCATCGGAGTGAATGCGGAGCAATGCGGTAGAAGCATCTAAAAAATTCAAGCGTTGAATGATTTTACCTTCCTCTGAACTGGCCGAAAGATATAACTCTCCCGGGAAATAACAAGTGGAATCCGGAGTAAATATAACATTCGCCTGATCGGCATATCCTACCGTGACAGCAGATTGCGCCATCCATTGGCGTCGGTTCATATCCAGACTGAACGGACCGCAGAAACCGTTCACCCAGTGATCTTTCTGCGGAAGGGTAAATCCCATCCAGGAACCGGCGTCTGTAAACCATCCCCCGCAACGTGTCAGTGTATCGGGGGTATAGGCTATATCCAGTATGTTATTGAATTCATATCTTTTGCCTGTGGGGGTGTTCTCACCGGCAGGTGTGCAGGCCGTTGTGAGACCTGCTACTACTGCTGTGAGAAGAATGATTTTGGTAAATTTATATTTCATGTCATTTCGTTATTATTTTAAAACCATTTCTTATGCGCTTTTTCAGCGGCATCGTCTTGATTGCTCAAAGGTTGCATGGTAAAGCTGTATTGCCATTCGTGCGGAGTGATGGTATATTCCGGATGTACTTGCGCTCCCCAGGTATTATCTCCACCTACCCCCATATGACGGTGGTCGATGTTTAACCATATCATGTCTTTCTTCATAATACTTCCACCATGACGGCGTTCGGTATTGAATGCCACATAGTCAATATCCTCCAACGGGAAATTCCATGCGCTGACATTCAGCGGTTCCTCACCTGTGATTAACAGGCCTTCCCCTGCTTTATTACGCAATGCAACCCATCGTACATCGGTTTTGTTGCCGGTTTCCTGTGCACGGACATACGGATGGAATTGTTCCCATACTGTAGCGGTATAGAGCCCGATAGGATAACCCGTCTTGCGGTCTGCATAGTTTTCTTGTGGTCCGCGGCCCAGCCAGGTCATCACATCGTATTCTGCCGGAAGAATCATACGCATACCCAGACGTGGCATTTCAGGAAGGGATTTGTTGCCGGGTACAAAGTGCATACTTACTTTGACTGCTCCATTGGGTCGTACTTGATAGACGGTCTGCAAAGTTGATTCTTGTGCTTCCAGTTTATAATTTACAGTAACGGTTGCCAGTTGTTTGTTTGAATCTTCTTTCAGGTCGATGCTTTGCAATTGGGCGTTCTTGCCTGCAAATTTCCAGATGCCGCAACGCTCCAGGTGGTTGTTGGCAACATCATTGTCGGTCAATGCACGCCAGAAATTGGGTTGCAATCCTTCTTTTATCAGATTTTTCCCGTTATATAAGAGTTCTGTCATTTCACCATCAGCAGTAGAGAATGCGATACGGAAGTTCTCTCCTGTCAAGGTAATGGCATCCGGAGTACGTTCGGTATTTACAGTTTTGTCTACTAGTTCCCGGGCAGTCCATGTAGCATTCAGCAGCCGTTCTCCTTCCGGATTCAGTTGCCATTGCTCCATGGCTACCTGATGTCCCTTCGGAACTAATGGGGCTTCCTTTTTGGTAAATGCTTCCAATTTCAGGAAGTATTCTTTTCCATCGTTAGGAATCAAGTTCATCGGGATAGTGATGAAGGCAGAAGAACGGGCGGTCATAACCGGGAAATCCATTTCACCGCTTTGTACAGCTTTTCCGTCTGTTTCTACAGTCCAGTGTAGTTTGTAATCCTCCAAACCGATAAAATCATGCCAGTTAGTCACTTTAATTTGCTTGGTGGTAAAGGCAACCGGCTCAAAATGAATATATTGATATACTTTTTTCACTTCCCAGATGTGCGGATGAAGTGAACGGTCGGCAGCTACCAATCCGTTGGCACAGAAGTTGGAGTCATTAGGAACACCCACGAAGCCCATATCGCCTCCGTAAGCCCAAATCTTGTTTCCGTTCTTGTCTTTGATATCAAAAGTAGCGTCTACCCAGTCCCATATGAAACCACCTTGCAACTGGTCATATTTATAAATCAAATCCCAATAGTCTTGCAGGTTACCTACACTGTTACCCATGGCGTGGGCATATTCACATAGAATCATCGGGCGTGCGTCGCGTTGGTTTACATGGCGGCGGAGCGCCCAGACACGTGCATACATCGGACAATAAATGTCAGATTTGGCATCATAACCACCTCCTTCATATTGTACAGGGCGGGTAGGATCGAACTTCTTGGTCCAGTCATATAACGTTTCAAAGTGTTTTCCGTAGCCGGACTCATTTCCCATTGACCAAGTGACAATGGCAGTGATATTGCGGTCCCTCAGCACCATGCGGCTCATGCGTTGCATAAACGGTACTTCCCAATCGGGATTATTAGCCAGTGTGCCATCTTTATGCGCCTGCATACCATGGCTTTCAATGTTTGCTTCATCTACCAGATACAAACCGTATTCGTTACACAATGCATACCATTCATAGCGGTTGGGGTAATGGCAAGTGCGTACAGCATTCAGGTTGAATTGTTTCATCAACTGAATGTCTTTTATCATGCTCTCTACGGTGATGGTACGACCATGATGCGGATCGTGTTCATGGCGGTTTACTCCTTTAAACAATACGGCTACCCCATTTATCAGTTGCATGCCGTTACGCATTTCCACAGAACGGAAACCGAAAGGCTGTGTGAATGATTCCAAGGCTTTTCCTTGAGCATCGTAGGTGTTGACTACCAATGTATAAAGATTGGGTGTTTCGGCATTCCAAGGCAATATGGCCGGGAACAAGTGTTTCTGAGCGAATAAAGTATCTGTAGCAGAAGTTATTTCCTTTTTATGCTGGTAAATTACATTGCCTTTGTCCATAACCTTTACTTCCACGGTTCCTCCCGGATGAGGCTTGTGGAGTGTGATATCCAGATTAAAATCTCCGTCTTTATAACCATTTGTCAGACCGGCTACCAGTTTGAAGTCTTGTACACGGCTTTGAGGACGGGCATAGAGATATACATCGCGTTCAATACCGCTATATTTCCAGTAATCCTGATCCTCCAGGTAGGAACCGTCACTATAACGGAAAACTTTAACGGCCAGTTTGTTCTTCCCGGCTTTTAAGAACGGAGTAATATTGAAATGAGCCGGAAGACGGCTGTCTTCACTGTATCCTGCCAATTCACCGTTTACCCAGCAATAAAAAGCGGACTCAACTCCTTCAAAATCAAGGAAGATATCCATTCCTTTCCAATGGGCCGGTACGGTAAATTCACGTACGTATGCTCCTACCGGATTGTAATCGTTTGGAACATGAGGCGGATTGGCAGGGAAGGGGTAAGCTACGTCAGTATAGATGGGGGAGTCAAATCCTTGCAGTTCCCAGCTTCCCGGAACCTGTATGTCTTTCCAGCGTTTGGTGTTATACCCCATTTTATAAAAATCTGTCGGGCATTCCTCATTGTTTTTAGAGAATAAGAACTTCCAGGTTCCGTCTAATGAAATGCGGCGTTCTGTAGCAGGGTTTACTGCAAAACGCTGGGCGGCAGGTAAAGCCTGTTGTTTCAGTGCATTGGCCTCATTCGTATAAGGAATGAAATGGGCATGGGCAGGTTCACGGTTTATTTCATTTATTTGTGGATTCTGCCAGGGGACATTTTCACCCCAGGCGGAAGCACAAACAAACAACAGTGTAAGAACAGTATGAAGAGAGTGTTTCATGGTTATTGTTATTTTAAATAGAACAGAAAAGAGTCACAAGAAAAGGTACGCTGAAGTCTACTACAAAGCCGTGAAATATAGAAACTACTACGAAGCTTTGACCGGAATAGCGGGTGATGATGGGTAATGTTGTATCCATCGTAGTGGCTCCTCCGGCAGAAATAGGGGCCAGATTGCCAAACCAGCGTACTAGCAACGGGGCAAAAAGCAAAGTGATAATCTCACGTGTGATATTGGATAATAATGCAATGGTTCCCAACTCCGGACCTTTATATTCTGTAATAAAGATACTGGATAGAGAGTAATAGCCGAAACCGGCACCTACTGCCATACAGTCTGTTACTGAGCGGTGCGAGAGAAACAGACTGACCACTGCGCATCCTGCCAGTGTTCCCAATATGGTCATGACCGGTAGAAAGATCAGGCGGGGATTTAATGAACGGAAATTACGTAAAGTCTGCGGATCATTACCTACACTGACTCCTACACTGAACATTAACGCACACAAGGCGTAGAAACTTAGCTTACTTTGTGTAAAGTCGTATGGAATAAGGTGATATACCCCACAAAGAGCTCCCAGTACAAAGAATCCGACGATAATCAAACTTCCTTTCATACTTGTCCCTCCTTATTTCTTTTGTAAAGTACATACCATAAAGCCCATGCTGCTGTAACACTGCCCAGCACTGCTGCCAAGGTGATGACAATGGCTTCCAACCCTATAGTGTGCAGACCATTGATAATTTTCTGATTGCCGCCTACATCTATACCCAATAAAAAGAGTAGCAACCAAATAAGAACGGTGATGACTTTGTGTATTCCTGAAAGCTTCTGCTTGCGAAGCAGGAAGCCGAGGAGCATTCCCGTGAGCATTAATCCAATAATTGTAAACATATCTATGTCGTTTTATTTATAGGCAAAGATACTTCATTTTTAGATTACAAGGCGGTATCACTGTAGCGAAAACCGCCTTGTTGCCTAATTATATCTAACCAAAAAAGAAAATACTTATTTTAAGGCATCATTAGCATTCAGCTCTGTAAGAGGAGTGGGGTAGAATGAGTTTTTGTCTTCATTGAAGCCTGTTCTTCCGGCAGCTTGCAGGGCTGAGGACAGTTTGCCCCAACGGCGGAGATCATACCAACGATAGTTCTCAAGAGGGAATTCAATCATGCGCTCGTGTTCAATTTGCGCGCGGACTGCTTCTTGAGAAGTACCTGTCATGGGTGGCATATCCCCGTGAACGCTTCTTACTTCATTGATTAAAGGAATAGCTTGTTCGGGATGTCCCTGTTCATTCAATGCTTCGGCTTTCATTAACAGTACGTTGGCATAACGCATCAAAGGAACATTGATCGCAGAATAGTTTTGGTTTAAACCTTCATAGGTCGAAGGCATGAATTTACGGAAGGCTACGCGTTCTTTGTTGTCGAACCAGTCATTATAGTCGTAGCCATAGACACGTCCGTTACCATCGTTATAATAGTCACAATTAAAAAATAATGTTGCATACATACGCGAGTCATAACGTCCTGTAGTAGCCGTTTCCCCTTCTTTTTTGAATTCACTAATCAATGTTTGACTGGGAAGAATCTCATCCCATCCCCCAAGTTCGGAAACACCGATCCATCGATGGAACTGAGTACGATAAGTAGCTCCGTTTGCAGAACTCATAGAGAATTGAATTTCAAAAATCGATTCTTTACTGTTCTTATTATCCCCGCTGAACATAGTGCTGAAATTATTAACCAGTTCATATCCTTTTACTTGGTTGAATGCTTCTATAGCACTGGCCAGATAAGAGTCTTTGTTGGTTGCCTCTTCATAGGCGCGTGTCAGATAGGCGAAACCAAGATATGCATAAGCAGAACCGCTTGTGGCACGGCCTACATTATCAGCGTCACGTGTTGCAGGCAGACTGGTTGCACGTTTCAAGTCTTCAATGATGAAATTCCATGCATCCTCACGGGAAGAAAGGGGCTTGCTTAATTCAGCCGGGTCAGTGATATATTTATCACGAACTATGATTTCTTTCCAGTTCAATAAAAGTTGCATGTGGTAATAAGCGCGGATAAAGTAGCCTTCATTGACCAATTGTTCGCGTGTTGCTGCGTCTATATTCTCATCGGGTATTTCTGCGGTTTTTTCAATTACCTGATTAGCAAAACTGATGCCTTTATAGTAGCATTGCCAGTAATAACTGAACTGAGAGTTACCATTGGTGTAGGTATAGTTGCCTAATTCCACCCAGTTCGGGTAATTCAGAGCATCGCTTCCTAATTGGATAATATCTTCACGATAGGCTTCTACCGGCCATTTGATTTCCGGGAAAGACCACATGTCACCCGAATAAGTCATCAGGTAAAGTTGGGAGTATGCGGCGGCAAGTCCGGCTTCAGCATCAGACTGGTTACGCCAAAAACTGCTTGATGTCAACTGGTCAGGAGATTCTACCGTGAGATAATCGTCACAAGCGCTAAATAAACTTGCAATGCAGATACTTGCTATGTATAATAGTTTCTTCATTTTCTTATTACTTTAAAGGATTAGAATGTAAGTTGAGCTCCAACGGTGAATGAACGGGTAAACGGATAAATCAATTTATCAACACCGGTATTCAACACACTGGCACGAGAGAATTCAGGATCTATACCATCATAGCCTGTGATAGTGAACAAGTTTTCACCACTTACATAGAAACGCAGTTTCTCAATATAGAATTTCTGCATGAGTGATTTGGGCAAAGTATAACCTAACTGTGCCTGACGCAGACGGACAAAATCACCGTTTTCAAGGAATCTGTCTGATTCTTTCATGTTGCCGTTCGGATCTTGATATACTGCGCGGGGAACATCCGTATTTCTATTGTCAGGAGTCCATGCATTCAATGTAGACTTCAGCATATTTGATTTAGAGTTCATACCTTCATAGAAATATTTGTTTCCGTTATACAATTTGAAGTTCCATGCGCTGCCAAGTACGATTGAAAGGTCAAATCCTTTATAGCCGAATGACAGATTTAAGTTCGCTTCCAATGTCGGGATACCTGAGCCACAGTATTCTTTGTCACCGGCGTCTATGCTTCCATTACCATCTAAATCTTTAAAACGGATATCACCCGGTTGGGCATTAGGCTGTAATAATTGTCCATCCTTGTTTACATGGGCATTTACTTCATCCATACTTTGGAAGATACCGTCTGTTCTATAAAGATAGAATGCACCGATAGGTTTGCCCACTCTGGTTTCTGTCGGGAAATGCTCCGTTCCATATTTCAATCCTTCACCTTGAAGAACTTGGTCTGCATCTGACAATTCAACCACTTTATTTTTGGTGGTACTCATATTGAAACCGATATTGTAATCAAAGTCTTTTATAGCATCTCCCCAGTTTAATTCAAGTTCGAAACCGGTATTGCGTATCTTTCCGACATTCAGGGTGGGGTTAGTCATACCTGCTGAAGGAGGTAGAACTTTTGTTATCAACAGATCTTCTGTTTGGTTATAGTAGTAGTTTAATGTACCGGTTAATTTGCTGTTAAAGAAGCCGAAATCGAAACCAATATTTTTGGTATCCGTTGTTTCCCATTTCAAAGAACGGTTTTCCAATCCGCGAGCGATGCTTCCTGCCCATGCGTTATCACCGTTGCCTTTCACGTATCCTTGATACATTTCATTGTATGTACTAATCAGCGCAAGGAAGTCATAATATCCCAAAGCATTTTCATTACCCAAACGTCCCCAACTGACACGGAACTTCAAATTATTCAATGCAATGTCTTTCGGGAAGAATTCTTCCTGACTGATTCTCCAGCCTAATGCCACTGATGGGAAGCAACCCCAACGGTTGTCTTTACCAAACTTGGATGAACCGTCATAACGTACAGTTGCCTGTACCAGGTAGCGGTCATTATAATTATAGTTCAGTCGGCCGAAGAAAGAGGCGCGGTTATATTTCCATTTTGTTCCGCTACCATCAAATGTGCCACCTGCTCCTGCACCTACAGTTGAGAAAGATGGATCAAGAAATCCGCCCGGAATTTCACTGGTTACCAATTTTCCGTCTTCTACTTTATAAACAGTGGTTTTACCTTCTACCCCAACAGAATTCCATGTATATTTGCGGGCAGTCATGGAAGTACCTGCCATTGCATTGACGTTGTGTTTTCCAAATGTCTTATTAAAACTTAATACATTTTCCCATACATGTTCCTCCCAGTATCCTGTGGTTTCGCTATGATAAGGATAGTCACGTTTGGCTTTTGGGTCGGCAACATAGGCCGGAGTATGATAAGTCTGACGTTGGTGCTCACCTCTGTATGCATAGCTTGTCTTGAAATTCAGCCATGGGGTGAAGTTCATGGTCAAGGCAACATTGGCTGTGGTATGATATTTTTTGTCTGTAGATTTTTCATAATGCTGGTCAGCCATAACATTACGGTTACTGGGCAGATCGTCAAAGTCACTTAAGCCGAAGCCATACTCTCTTGTATCATCATAGATAGGAACAAGCGGAGAAATCATGTACATTTCTTTAATGGAATATTCGGGTTGTTTGCTATCCGTAAATTTGAAAGCGATGTTAGCATCAATATCAAATATATATTTGCTCATGTGGAGTTTCAAACGTGCATTATCTTGACGGTAATTGTTACCTAAGAAAATACCTTTTTCGTCAGCATGGTTATATGAAAGTGAATATTGAGCATTTTCAGAACCGCCACGGATACTGAACATATAGTTTTGTGAAACACCACCTCTTAGCATGGCATCCTGCCAGTCTGTATCTATTCCTGTGTTTTTATTTACAAATGCGGGCATAGTAACCTCTGTATCATCTGGATACTGGTTCATGTAGTTCTGATACATTTGTTTATGAACACTTTTGTATTCTTCGGCATTTAGCAGTTCCAGCTTTTTGGCTACGCTTGTAAAGCTTACATAAGTGCTGAAATCAATTTTCATGTCACCCTTTTTACCGTTTTTGGTAGTTACGATAATGACACCATTTGCAGCAACCGAACCATAGATGGCAGCGGCTGCACCATCTTTCAGTACTTCCATTGACTGAATATCTTGCGGATTCACATTTTCAATATCACCGGGAAAACCATCAATGATATAAAGAGGTTGATTGTCACCAAACGTTTTGACACCACGGATTTTAACCTGCACACCTGCACCGGCATTACCACCAGCCTTCATAATGTTTACACCTGCAATCTTACCTTGCAATGCTTCTGCAGGGTTGGTTGTGGTGCGCTTTACCAAATCGTCTACATCTACTGAGGAAATAGCACCGGTCATATCACTTTTCTTCATGGTCCCATAGCCCACTACTACAACTTCATCCAGCATCTCAGTATCTTCTTTCAAAGTCACCCGGATGTTGGTCTTTCCGTTTACAGGGACTTCTTGTGTTGCATAGCCCACATAAGAAATAATAATAGTGGCTTTGGGGGATACGCTTAATGCAAAGTTACCGTCAAAGTCTGTGATGACCCCGTTGGTTGTACCTTTCTCTACTACACTGGCGCCAATAATAGGTTCGTTGGCAGCATCGGTAACCAGACCAGTCAGTTGAATCGTCTGTGCTAATGTACCGAAAGGAGTCATAAAAGCAAAGAGTAGAATCAATAGCATGATTCTTTCCTTGAAATAATTCTTTTTACTCATGTGAATAAATTTTAAGGTTAATAATTGTTTTTCACATCGCTAAGTAATAGGTTGTATGTGCAAATTCCTAATTATTATACCCTACAAATGAACTACAATGAATAAAAAAACTCTCTTTTTTAATCTACAAATATAAATGTAATATATTGATATATAGTGATCTATATAAAGAGATAATATCTACAAAATGCTGTTTGATAAAAACTGTAAAAATATAGGTTCTTTAAATATTTTGTAGATAGTCTGTCAAGTCATCCTCCGAAGATAAGTTTAGAGATTTACGTAAACGATATCGATTCATGTTGATTGTTTTGGGAACATTTCCTGTGAGCATCGAGATTTCTTTGGTAGATAGATTTACCCGTAATAAAGTAGCTAGATATCTTTCTCCTTGTGTTAAATTGGGATGCCGTTCGGATAGCCGTTGAAGGAACTCCTGGTTCTTTTCTTCAACATTCATCAGCAAGGTGCTGTTCGTCTTATCTCCATTCTGATATTGGCTGATGAAAGCATTGACTTTCTTCAGATGAGGAATCAATGCCTGTTGGTCCATCTTATATCCTTGCTTTATCATTTCTCTGATTTTCTCCAGCATTTCATTGCGGCTATGCAGGAATACAGCAAAACTGGTAGCTTCCTGGCGACTGTTGTATAATGCGCTTTGTACAGATTTTAATTCGAGTTCTTGCTGTCGTACTTTAAGTTCTGCCAATTCGTGTTCCGATTGCTCCAGATTATAGCGGGTAACCATTAACTGCATATTCTTTTTGCGTTTATACCATTGGTATAGAAATATACTGAGTACTATCAATGAGATGAATATGATTACTAGTACAAACAGGTTCCGTTTCAGCAGTTCTATTTCATAAGCTTGCTCTCTTAGTTCTGCTTTCCTTTGTTGGTTTTGATATTGTTTATGGGAAATTTCCTGTTCTACGATGCGTAATTTACTTCCACTTTGCAATTCTTTGCTAAGGGTATATAGTTGTATCAGGCATTTATAAGCGTTTTTATGGTCTCCAAGGGCATCGTATACCCAAGATAAATATTCGTAATTATCACAAATCAGTTCTTTGGCACTGATGGAAGAAGCGACCTCGTATGCTCTTTGTAAAGCCATCAAGGCATTGTTATATTGTTTTGCATAGAAGTATTGTTTTCCCATATTGTTATAGTTTTCCCCTAATGACCATTGAGAATTCAAGTTCTTGTTGATGACAATGGCCTCATTAATTAAACTTAGCTTTTCATTAAAATCACCCTCATATAAACATAGATTATTCAAATTGGCGGATATCCCTCTTAAATTTTTCTGACTGCGGTTTATTATAAGGGCTTGTTTGAGGAATTGTTCAGCTGTGTTGAACTCATTCATGGAATAATGGATGATGCCACGATCATTGTAGCATAGTGCGATAGAAATGGAATCTCCGATGGATTTAAAAATTGAGATGGCTTTCTCATTCATTTCGATCGCTTTGTTATAGTCGGTCAGTTTACAATAGAGTGCTCCTATCAGTGCGTAAATTTGTCCATTCAGCTCTTTATTGGCAGGAGTTGCATACTCCAATGCGTCATATAGATTTTTGATGCTCACATCAAAATTGCCTAATAGCTTTTCTGCCTGACTGTAATAGAACATTGCTTCGGCTTTTTGATCATTTTGCCTTTCTTCAGGAAACAATTCAATAACCTTGGCAGCATAGTAACTGGCCTGCTTCGGATTATTGTATAAGGCTTCAACCGACTTTTTAATCAGTGCCTCGGCTTCTTGTTGTTTATTACGGGCATTAGCCCATGAGAGATTCAGCAGGCAAAGGAGAATATATACAAGTAGGTTGTTTTTCATAATCAAGCGTATTTTTGCAAAAATAGTGATTTTCTTTGTAAAAAGACACTCTTGTTTCTCTTTTAAAAGAATATCTTTGCAAGCAACAATAAAGATGAGCTATGTTATTACCTTATTTGAATAAAGATCTGATAGAGGCCGGTTGTGATGAGGCGGGCAGGGGATGTCTGGCAGGATCTGTATATGCAGCAGCTGTTATTTTACCTGTAGATTTTAAGAATGAATTGCTGAATGATTCCAAGCAACTGACGGAGCATCAGCGTTATGCGCTGCGAGAGATTGTGGAAAGAGAAGCATTGGCATGGGCTGTAGGTGTAGTGACTCCTGAAGAGATAGACGAGATAAATATCCTTAATGCGTCTTTTCTGGCAATGCATCGTGCTGTGGATCAATTGAAAATTCGTCCCCAACATTTGTTGATTGATGGGAATCGTTTTAAAAAGTATCAGGATTTGCCGCATACTACTGTGGTAAAAGGAGATGGAAAATATCTTTCTATTGCCGCTGCATCTATTCTGGCGAAAACCTATCGTGATGATTATATGAATGAACTGCATAAAGAATATCCTTTTTATGATTGGAATAGTAATAAAGGTTATCCTACTAAAAAGCATCGTGCGGCTATCCGTGAACATGGAACAACGCCATATCATCGGATGACTTTTAATTTGTTGGGAACAGATCCCCAATTAGAGATTCCTTTCTAATTTGAAGAATATATAGGAGGATGGGATAACTTCTTTACATTTCATTCTACTTGGTTGAAAATAAAGCGAAGAATCTGTTTGATTCATATGAGTCGTAACAGATTCTTCGTTTCACTTTTTTACAATGGTCTTATTCAGCATATCAATATTTTCCCCGTTGATAAGAGCGATGTCCATAAATAGTGATTATCACAAAACAGATAAATGGCAGGATAAATGAAACATTTACGGCTGGCATATTCCAAATGGTATTCATATCAATAATACTTGCTTGTAAAGGAGGAAGTACGGAACCTCCTAAAATAGCCATAATCAGGCCGGCTGCTCCAAACTTTGCATCATCTCCCAATCCGGTAAGCGCTATGCCATAGATCGTGGGGAACATTAATGACATACAGGCTGAAACAGCTACCAGGCAGTACATACCCCAGATATCCTGGAAGAAGATGACTCCGGCGGTGAAGCAGCAACCCGCAATGGCAAGTATGGCCAATAATTTACCTGGATTGAGGTAGCGCAAGATGAAGGTACAGATAAAACGGCTGATACAGAAAATAACCATCGCGATGATATTATATTCTTGTGATAGTACTTCGGCAGCTTTCTCCTCCATACCTTGTGACATGAACAGGCGTGTGCCGTATTGGATGATGAAGGTCCAACACATAATCTGCGCACCTACATAGAAGAATTGTGCCACCACTCCTTCGCGGTAATGATGGATGGAGAAGATACGCTTCAGTGTGGGACCGAAATTGATACTGTGAGACTGGTCACCATTTTTGGGCATTTGGGTAAAACGTATCACTAGAAGCATAACTAATATGACTATTCCGATAGTGAGATAAGGAGCGATCAGTACGGACAGGTCCGCATCTCTTACCATTGCAAATTCTGCCGGGTTTAGTTGGGCTCGTTCTGCCGTATCCATCGGATTTAGTTTCGCCTGGATAAAGTTCATGGCTACATACATTCCCAGTAAAGAGCCCATAGGGTTAAACGATTGTGCCAGATTGAGACGTCGGGTAGCGGTAGCTTCTGTTCCCATGGACAAGATGTAAGGGTTGGAACTGGTTTCAAGGAAGGAGAGTCCGCAGGTCAGAATAAAATAAGCTAATAAGAACGGATAGTAGCTGCCTGTCATTTTAGCGGGAAAGAATAATAAGGCTCCTACGGCATAAAGTCCCAATCCCAGCAGGATACCGGCTTTATAAGAGTATTTACGGATAAACATAGCTGCCGGAAAAGCCATGGCGAAATATCCGCCATAGAAGGCAACTTGCACCAATGCGCCATCGGTGACACTCATCCGGAAGATTTTAGAGAATGCTTTTACCATCGGATTGGTGATATCATTGGCGAATCCCCACAGGGCGAAGCAGCAGGTGACTAATATAAACGGTAGCACGTAGCTGACTCCATCTTTGTACAGGATGGGTTGATCTGTATCTTTCATTTCTTAAATTAAAGATTGAGAATTAAAAATTAAGAAATGAGAATTGAAAACAAAAAAGGATAGGCATATAACCTTTTCTCTGTTTTTAATTTTCAATTCTCAATTTATTAACTATTTATAAATAGGTCCGTAAGTTGAGCAAGCTCTGTAGTCGGAACCTTCCTTATCCATACCGAAGGCATTCCATGATGCCGGGCGGAAAATCTTGTCGTCTTCTACATTATGCATACAAACAGGAATACGTAGCATAGATGCCAGAGTTATTAAATCCTGTCCGATGTGTCCATAGCTGATGGCGCCGTGGTTGGCTCCCCAGTTGTTCATTACCGAATAGACATCACGGAATGCAGGTTTGTCGCATAGGCGGGGTACAAACCAAGTAGTAGGCCATGTGGGGTCTGTACGCATGTTCAGTACCTGATGGATTTCCGGATCAATATCTACTGTCCAGCCTTCTGCCAGTTGCAATACTGGGCCTAAGCCTTTTACCAGATTAAGACGCATCATGGTGACAGGCATACCGCCTTTAGACAAGAAATTGGAAGAGAAACCGCCTCCACGGAAATAGTCGCGATCTGCCGGATACCAGGTTGTAGCTTTCAGACAAGCTTCGACATCGGCTTCAGTCATTTCCCAGTTGGGCTTCATGCAGGGCTCTCCCGCTTCATTATGGCTCTCACCGGTAGCGTCCAGAGTGGTTGCACCAGAGTTGATAAGATGGATGATACCGTTTTTAGCCATTCCGGTAAGTTCTTTGCCGGTGACACGTTTTACTGCTTCGGGGCTCCAGTAAGTACGGATGTCGGAGAACATCTGTCCACAGCCACTCAGCAGGTGACCGAATAACATGGCAACACCATTGCAAGCATCATTTTCGGTAGCCAGAACGTATGCTTCGCGAATGCCGTTCCAGTCGAAAGTGGTGTTGAGCAGTGCTTCACTGAAGTCACCGTTTGGTTTCCAGTCAGTCCATTGGCGTTGCCCCTGGAAGCCGGCTGCGATGGCATTATGGCCGATAGCTTCTTCTTTGAATCCCATTTCAAGCAATTTCGGGTTGCCGACCATCAAGTCACGCATGATGATAGTCATTTTTACAATAAATTCCCAGTCGGCATCCTTCTCTTCACGGGTTTTGCGCTTTTCGGGACGGTTCTTAAAGTCTTCCCCTTCGTTGGGCTTGCAATATTTTTCAGTCCAGGCCATTGCCTTGGCATATTCTTCATGGTCATAGATTCCTTCTTCCATACGGCGCAGGATCTCAGTTTCGTCCACGCTTTCATTACGTATTCCCAGATATTCCTGGAAAAAGTCAGGATCGACAATAGAGCCGGCGATACCCATGCAGACACTACCGAAAGAAAGATAGCTTTTTCCGCGCATATTGGCTACAGCCATGGCGGCACGGGCGAAACGCAATAGTTTTTCTGCTACATCGGCCGGAATCGTGTTGTCATCCAAATCTTGTACATCGTGTCCGTAAATACCGAATGCAGGCAGTCCTTTCTGTGCGTGTCCGGCTAATACGGCAGCCAGATAAACGGCTCCCGGACGTTCTGTACCGTTGAATCCCCAGACTGCTTTCGGCCAGTGCGGGTGCATATCCATTGTTTCGGAGCCATAGCACCAGCAACTGGTTACGGTAATGGTGGCACCTACTCCTTCGCGTTCGAATTTCTCGGCACAAGCGGCGCTTTCGGCTACACGACCGATGGTGCTGTCTGCTATTACACATTCCACGGGGCTTCCGTCACCGTTTTTCAAGTTAGATGAAATCAGTTCGGCAACAGCTTTTGCCAGGTTCATAGTCTTGTCTTCAAGGCTTTCGCGGACACCACCCTGGCGACCGTCGATAGTGGGACGAATCCCGATTTTAGGATACTTTTTCATGATATACATAGGTTTTAGTTGTTAAATTGAATTTCTTAAATGGACTTCGGTAGGGAGATAAGTTCTTATTTCCTGTCCGGTTAGTACAAATTCTGCGGCTTTCCGCCCCAGCTCTTCCCAGTTGATACTGAGTACCGTAATCCCTTGGTCTATTACCTCGTAGGCAGGAGTGTCATTGTAGGCTATCAGTCCGAAATCTTCTCCGCATTTCAGCCCGGTTGTCCGGCTTTGCTTGATTATATTGACCACCTCTATCTGACGGATTGCAATATATACTTCTCCTTTACGGACTTGTATCCGGTCTGTATTTTCCACAATGGCTGAATCAATGTGATAATCCTGACAGAAGCAATTGAAATACTGACAACTGCTACGGGGGTGTTTGATGTCTTCGGGAAATAAAAGTACTAGTCTCTGATATTTTCTCAGATGCTCTTTCAATGCGGCCAATGCATGATAAAAGGAATCGTCAAAATCCTGACATACGTATGAATAATCCTTTTTATCGAACTTCCCGAAATCCAACAGCAGCAACTTAGACGAATCTATTTTGTAAAGATGGGGGGATAGTTTCTCATTGTCGAAGTTCATCACAATGTATTTATTGTATCTGCCTATTGATTCACGTAAGATGGTATTGAAAAGTCGTTCATTATATTGATGAAACAATAAATCTACTTTGTAGTTGATGGATAGTTTTTTGATAAAACTATTATATAACGAGTATTTAAAGGGAGAATACTCGTCCAGCAGAAGCAGAATGTTTGTAAGCTTGTTGGTTACGTAGTAACCTTTTCCCGGAGTAGAGTCTATTATTCCCCGGTCTTTTAAATCAATGAATGCTTTGAACACCGTATCCCGCGACACTTGATACTCACGGCTCAGTTTGTTGATGGACGGTAATGTGCAGTCCGATTTATATTTGCCCATGGAAATCTCCTGACTGAGTAAATCAGCCAGTTGTTTCACTTTAGTGGTCTGCTGTCCAAAGGTAACTTTCATGAACTGTTTAAGGTTTTACGCGGACAATGCAAACTGTGCTGAACTGTCCCGATGCAAAGGAATGCAATTTATTCATAAACAGCAAGATGAAAAGGTATGTTTTATAACACAAGAATCGAAGCTTCTATATCGATTTCCGGAAGAATGTGTAGTACGTACTAATCAAATAATATAATTAGAGTATTTGCCGAAGTATATTAACCGCATTACAGAACAAAGGGGGGAGACGTGTCTTGCCGGTGCGCCGGATATTGTTTTGCTGGTTTGTGAAATGATTGCCGGGCGTATGAATGCAAAATTGACTCGGGATATGGAATTTAAAGACGGACTGCATTTTATCATCGAACTTCCTCTATAAAAAATAGGTGAAACATTATTCATTGACAGGGCTTTTTTGTACCTTTGCACCCGGAAAAAGCAAGGATAAACTTTAAACAAAATAAGATTATGAGTAAAAAAGCCCTTTTAATGATTCTTGATGGTTGGGGTATCGGCGATCAAGGTAAAGACGATGTAATCTTTAACACTCCCACTCCTTACTGGGATTCTCTGTTGGCAAACTATCCGCACTCTGAATTGCAGGCTAGCGGTGAGAACGTTGGTTTGCCCGACGGACAGATGGGTAACTCCGAAGTAGGACACTTGAATATCGGTGCAGGACGTATCGTTTATCAGGATTTGGTAAAGATTAACCGTGCATGTGCCGACAACAGCATAATGAAGAATCCCGAGATTGTTTCCGCTTTCTCTTACGCAAAGGAAAATGGCAAGAACATCCACTTTATGGGATTGACTTCAAACGGTGGTGTACACAGTTCATTCGATCATTTGTTCAAACTTTGCGATATCTCTAAAGAATATGGCATTGAAAATACATTTATCCACTGCTTTATGGATGGTCGTGACACAGACCCGAAGAGTGGTAAAGGCTTTATCGAACAACTGACTGCGCACTGTGAAAAATCAGCCGGTAAAATCGCTTCTATCGTTGGTCGCTTCTATGCTATGGATCGTGACAAGCGTTGGGAACGTGTGAAAGAAGCATACGACCTGTTGGTTGAAGGTAAAGGAAAGCAAGCCACCGATATGGTTCAGGCTATGCAGGAATCATACGATGAAGGTGTTACAGATGAATTCATCAAACCGATCAATAATTCTACCGTAGACGGTACCATCAAAGAAGGTGATGTGGTTATCTTCTTCAACTACCGTAACGACCGTGCCAAGGAATTGACTGTTGTGCTGACTCAACAGGATATGCCGGAACAAGGTATGCATACTATTCCGGGCTTGCAGTTTTATTGCATGACTCCGTATGATGCGTCTTTCAAGGGTGTTCATATTCTGTTCGACAAGGAAAATGTTCAAAATACGTTGGGTGAATATCTGGCTGCTAACGGTAAGACTCAGTTACACATTGCAGAAACGGAAAAGTATGCTCACGTGACTTTCTTCTTCAATGGTGGTCGTGAAACTCCGTATGATGCCGAAGAGCGTATCTTGGTTCCATCTCCGAAAGTGGCTACTTACGACTTGAAGCCTGAGATGAGTGCTTATGAAGTGAAGGATAAATTGGTAGAAGCCATCAAGACCCAGAAATTCGATTTCATTGTCGTGAATTACGCTAATGGTGATATGGTAGGTCATACAGGTATCTATGACGCTATTGAAAAAGCAGTGAAGGCTATTGACGAGTGCGTGAAAGATACAGTGGAAGCTGCCAAGGCTAATGATTATGAAGTAATCATTATTGCCGACCACGGTAATGCCGACCATGCACTGAATGAAGATGGTACACCTAATACGGCTCACTCTTTGAACCCTGTTCCATTTGTATATGTAACAGAGAACAAGAATGCTAAAGTGGAAAATGGTGTATTGGCAGATGTTGCTCCTTCTATCTTGCACATTTTGGGCATGCCCCAGCCTGCCGACATGACCGGACGGGATTTGATAAAATAATGTAGAAAGTATATTTATTTGTCATTCTGAACAAGGTGAGGAATCTGTAATGAAGCATGGATTCGTCACTTTGTCCGGAATGACATTTTAATTTAATAAGAGATGATACAGATAGATGATGTTGTAATCTCCCTTGATGTGTTTCGTGAGAAATTTCTTTGTAATCTCGATGCCTGCAAAGGTGAGTGCTGCATAGAGGGAGATGCCGGTGCACCGGTGGAATTGGATGAAGTGGAAAAACTGGAAGAGGTGCTTCCTGTTATTTGGGACGAGCTTTCACCCGAGGCACGGACGGTGATTGATAAGCAGGGAGTGGTTTATACAGATGAAGAGGGCGATTTGGTAACTTCCATCGTCAATCAGAAAGATTGTGTATTTACCTGTTATGACGAGAAAGGGTATTGTTATTGTGCCATCGAGAAAGCCTTCCGGGCAGGTAAGACCGATTTCTATAAACCAATCTCTTGTCATCTTTATCCCATCCGTATAGGTGATTATGGCCCTTATAAAGCAGTGAATTATCATCGTTGGGATGTATGTAAAGCCGCCGTGTTATTGGGAAAAAAAGAGAACCTTCCTGTATACAAGTTCTTAAAGGAGCCGTTGGTGCGGAAATTTGGTGAAGAATGGTATAAAGAGCTGGAGGTTGCGGCAGAAGAATTGAAGAAAAGAGGAATGATTTAAGCATCTTCGGTTTTTATTATCCCTGATTTATTACATTAACCGAAATTTAATACTACGAAAATACCCCATGAAAAGACTACTCTTGTCATGCTGTATCTTATTATGCGTCGTATTGACTTTGAAGGCGCAAGAACAGCCGTTAATCAGTCCGGATGATTCTATCCGTAGTTTGGTGGGACGTTTGTTTCCTAATAGCAATCCGAATCTTTCGGCACACATGAACCTGCAATTCTCCACTTCGGGAGTTGCCAACTTTATTGAAGGAGATTTAGAGGATGCCTCTTTTAAACTGAATCGTGTAAAACTAGAGATATTAGGTTCTTTCAGTAAACAATTTTCTTATCATTTCCGTCAGTCGTTTAATAAATACAGCAATCCCCACTCGTTGGATAATTTGTCCTCTTCCATTGAGTATGCTTTGGTGAATTGGAAAATGTCTGATAAATTCACGTTGACTGCCGGAAAACAAGATATCGCTTTGGGTGGCTATGAATATTATGTCAATGCCATCAAAGTCCGCGAGTATAGTGAGTTTAATGATAACATCAGTTGTTATCAGGCAGGAGTGGCGGGAAGATTCAATCTGTCATCCACCAATGAGTTGGTGCTTCAGGTAGTAAATAACCGTAGTGGAGAAAATGATGAAACCTATCTTTACGGTTTGCCGCAAGGAGTGGAAAAAGCTAAAGTTCCTGTTCTGTCAACAGTCAATTGGAACGGGTTCTTCTTTGATAACGCGGTACAATTACGATATGCGGCCTCATATGGGCAGCTGGCGGAAGGTAAGAATCTTTGTTGTTTTACGGCGGGTAATATTTATGAGAAAGGCCCTGTTATTGCTTATATTGATTTAATGTATTCTCGTGAAGGGCTGGATAGCAAAGGCATTATCAGTGATTTGCAAGGTCCTGTTTTAACAGCTCCGTCCACGGCGCAGAATGCGGAATACTTTAGTACCGTGGTAAACTTTGACTATCGCGTTCATCCCAATTGGAATCTTTATTTGAAAGGCGCTTATGAGAGGGCAGGCATTTATAAAGCAAACGGGCATTTTGAGAAAGGGCTTTATCGTACTACATGGAATGCGCAGGCGTGTGTGGAATATTTCCCGATGCGTAATAGTGAACTGCTTATCTTTGCCCATCTTTTATATAAAGGGCATCATTTGACCCGGCGTGCGCAGGCTTTGGGAAGCACGAGTCCGGACACGCAACGTATTTCTGTCGGGTTGGTTTATTCTATTCCGGTGTTTTGATATCTCCAATAACCCTTGTCATATACGGTTGTATGCCGTTGTATTTCATGCCGTGAGCTAAGGCATTGTTGCTGTATAGTTAAAGTCTTTTTACAGAGTACCAGTACGTCTGCATACAGTAAAACTTGAGGTTGTGTCAAAATGCTGGCACAACCTCATAAGGAATAATCTTAAAAAACAGTCTTATTTGTTTTTTACAACAATGATTTTGGGAGTTACTTTATTGAAGTACCACTTGATGGTATAGTTACCGGCTTCTGAAACTTTAAAATTACCATCACCGGCGTCTTCAAACTCACCTTCTACAGCTCCGGGAGCTATATCGTCTTCCCATTTCTCCTCAGGGCGTATTTTCCATTTATTACCGGCGGACATATCTAGGGTAGCTTTTAAATAATACTGAAATTTGTTGTTTTCGTCCGTTTCGGTTTCCAGTGTCATCATTGTGTCACCGCTTCCCCAGCTATTGTGGTCTCCTACAATCCCCCATGAATTGTGAGGTTTGGAAACTTTCAATTCTCCTGTGGTATTATTGAATTCTAAATAATAGCTGTTTTTGCTGTATGCTTTAATGTCCCCTCCATTACCGGATACTAAAGTAACGGGAGATTGTTCGGGTGTCATACTTTCCGGAGCTCCCCAATTGTCCGTACTCCAGTCTTCCGTACCGCAGAATTTCCAGCCATCGGCTGCTTTGCCGTCGAAGTACACCATAGCGGCGTATATATTATCAGAATTTACCGAATATACTTTTTGGCTTTTGGTGAAATCCCAGCCATTATAACTTCCACGGAGTGTGATTGCCGGATATTCCGGCTCACCTTCATATGGAGTGATGGTGGTTGAAACAATGTTGGAATACAGTGTATCGGCAGCCGCTGAGATAGAAGACGAGATCCGAAATTCGATTCCTATCGGTGCTGTTTCCATTTCGTAGACTTTCAGCAGGGCCATGATTTTGCTGTTCAGGTCACTGACAGTGATAGTATGTGATACATCAGTTTTGGATGAGGCTAAAATTACTTTATTGGCAAAATTTTTGTCTTTAACATCCATTTCCAACGAATTGATAACGCTTGCTTGATAGCCTAAATCCGGATGGCTCCAGGTAAGGGTGAATGCCTCTTGGGAAGCATTTTTTGATTCCAGTATATAATTGTCATTCAAGGATGACAAGGTAGACGGGATGGCATTTTCCGAACTATATGTCACTTGTTCCAAATCACTTTCACAAGCAGTACAAAGTAATAAGGTAAAAATAGAAGTTGATATGCTTTTTATGAATTTCATGATGATGTACTTATTGATTAATAACCTTCATTTTGTTGTAAGTTACCGTTTACGGTCAGATCGGTAACAGGTATGGGATACACGTTATATCTCTTGTTCACTCCTACTCCGGTATTGATTCCTCCTTTGAAATCCCATGTATAGGAGCCGGAGGTAAGCAGATCGAAACGTACTAAATCTGTACGGCGGATGCCTTCCCAATATAATTCACGTCCGCGTTCATCCAACAAATTACGGAAATTGTTTTCCTCTAACCAATTCTCGGAAATGTTGTGTTTGTCATCTCCATAGGCACGTTTGCGAAGGGCGTTGATATATTCAACGGCACTAGCCTTACTTCCTTCTCCACCGCGTGCTACGGCTTCTGCATACATCAGGTAAATATCTCCCAAACGGAACATCGGGAAATCAGTATCTACCCATAACGTATTTTTTCCCGGTTGCCCGTTACTGTTTAAATTGCTGAATTTGAATACACTCCATCCTTCAGTTTCAAAAGTTCCGGATACACTGGAAGTAATGTCGATAGAGCGTCCTTTATCATAAAAAATACCACGTTTATCTTGAATCTCAGAAGCTTTGGGCTCTTCATCATTTTGAAAATCAAAGAGATGAACCAGGTTGCTTGTTGCGCGGAACCCTGCCCAGCCTTGATCTACTCCGCTGTGTGCTAGTAAAACATCTTTGTCTTCAGCTCCTCTGGCTCCGATGATAATGGCAGCCATACCCCATGATTGAGTCTTATCCCCATCAAAGATGATAGGATAGATTATTTCTTTTTTGGTATCCGGATTCTCGCCATTGTCTGCTTTGAATAAATCAGCATAGTTGTCTGCCAGCTGATACCCTGCTTTGATCACTTCGTTACATGCATTAATGCATTCGGTATATCGTGCTTTACCGGTATAAATTTCTGCATTAAGATACATACGTGCCAACAAAGCGCTGGCAACAGCTTGGTCTGCTACTCCGTATTCGGAGCGTGGAGAGGGCAGATTGGGCTTGATTTCGTTTAATTCTGCTTCTATCCAATTGAACAGGTCTTCTCTAGACAGTGGGGCAGGTTCTATGGAATAGTTCTTTTCAGTGATGAATGGAGGCAATGCAAACATATCCATCAAGACATAATAGGCAAAAGCACGGTTAAAGCGGGCTTGTGCAATATAACTTTCTTTGTCAATGCTTTCGGGCGCGTTGGGAATGTTCTTTAAGAACTCATTTACCAGTGCCACTATATACATGCAGCGTTGATAAACCCCTTCAATGGGTTCCACTTTATTGGTAGTCCATGTCATATAGTTTACTTCTGTGCACCATGCATCATTCCATGCGTTCTTCATTTCATCGGTGGGCTGTTCTTGTAAAGTCCACCAGCAGCGTAATAGTGCAGTATTTCCTGCATCAAGGCCTGAAATGTCTGAACTGCTGCTACCGTCTTGTCCGGATAATGCCCAAACTGAGTATATTTTATGAAGTCCTTTAGTGTAGCTTTCCGCATCGGTATAAGCCTTGTCTGCTGTTTCCACTGTGGGATCCAAAGGTAAGACATCCAAATCATTGAGACAACTTGAAAAAACAAACAGGCAAGTTGCCAGAGTTGTATAGATATATTTTCTTGTTTTCATACGTAATTCTCATTAAAAGTTAAGATTCAAACCTATAGTGTATGTGCGGGGACGTGGCCAGATGTTAGAATCTATCGCTCCACATTCCGGGTCTAATCCACTATATTTTGAGATAGTAAATACATTTTGGACAGATGCGCTGATACGTCCTGATAGTTTGGCTGCAAACAGATTTTGGAAAGAATAGCCTAATGTAATGTTGTCCATCTTCAAGAATGAAGCATTTTCCAGAAAATAGTCGCTGGCCATTTGTTCGCTGGTATTCAGCAAGGTAAAGCCAGTGTCTTGAAAACCGTTATAAAGGTTTGTAACAAATCCCTTTCCACCATAGTTGTTGGAAGTGCTATTGCCTGATGCCACGCCATTGTATACATAATTGCCAAAGTTAGCACGGAGATTAAAGCCCAGATCCCATTTCTTGTAACTGAACTGAGAACTGAAACCCATATATACTTTAGCCATCGGGCTTTTGTGTGTCAGATAACGGTCGGCTTCGGTAATTTGTCCGTCATTGTTCCGGTCTACAAATGCATTTTGGATAGGCTTGCCGTTTTCATCGTATACTTGTTGGTATAAATAGAATGTTCCGGGCATTTCACCTACTTGGTGTTTTTGGTTTGTGCCGGCATCAATACCTTGGTAGTCGGGATTGAAAGTGGTAGTCAGCTTGGTAATCTTGCTATCATTCCAAGTGATATTATAGCCTACCTCCCATGTGAAGTCTTTGCTTTGGATAGCTATAGCATTTACATTGGCTTCCACACCTTTATTTTTCATTTTGCCTACATTAGCGGTAATCAAGTTGATAAAATTCGTTCCTGCTGCGGCACTGATGGTGTTTAACAAGTCTTTTGTATGTTTCTGATAATATTCGATACTACCGTTGATACGGTTATTTAAGAATCCGAAGTCGATGGCTACATTGTATGTAGTTGTTTGTTCCCATTTTAAATCAGGACTGTAACCGTTTGGCTTCAAAAGCGTAGTTCCTAAATAGGTGGTATTAGGGTTAGTGCTGAATGAATAGGATGTGATATATTGATAATCTCCAATTTCCTGTTGTCCGGTGACACCATATCCTAAGCGTAATTTTAATTTGGAAAGCACATTTTCTGTAGCTTTCATAAAGGGTTCATTACTGATGGTCCAAGCTAAGGCGGCTGAAGGGAAAAGTCCCCAACGATTGTTTTCACTGAATCGTGAAGAACCGTCACGACGTAAAGTGGCAGTCAGCAAATAGCGGTCCATGAAATTGTAATTTAAACGCCCGAAGAATGAAATAAGATAGTTCTCATATGGAATGCGACGGTGGTCATCACGGATGTAATGCCGTTCGTTTGCATCATAGGTATATCCTTCTTTTGCACCTAAGTCCTCTGTAGGGTTTGAATAGGTGATGTCATGATTGGCATAATAGAAATGTTGCCAGGAATAACCTGCCATTATATCGAAATTACTTTTGATGGATTCTATGTTTTTTGCATAGTTCATGTAGAAGTCCAGCAGGTGGTTACGACGCAGATTGTTCCAAGTATTACCTTGTCCTAAACCGGTAAATGTTTTATCTAGTGAACTTTGAACCGAATTGGAATTTACAAAATTACGACCGGTTGTCTTTGCTACGTCATAACCTAAATTCAAGTTGGCATGTAAGTCTTCCAGACCATGTATCTTATAGTCCAATTGAATATTACCCAAACTACGTTTGGTTGTACCGTGATTGTTTCTATCGTATAATAAAGACAATGGATTCTGAGTTGCCAGATCGGCTTGTGCTCCTTGTACTATTCCCCAGTTCCAATAGCCATTGTATCGGTTTTCTTCATCGTAAATGGGTTTGGTAGGGTCAAAAAAGGCAGCGGCACCTACAGCACCGGAATCTGCAAATCGGTTTTTATTGATGGTACCTTTTACATTGATGTCTACACTCAGGTGGTTGTCGAAAAATTTAGGACTTAGATTGACAGCACCGGTATAACGCTCATATTTAGAAGTCTTTAGCGTACCTTTTTCTGTATTATAACCTAAAGAGATACGGAAAGGCATAAATCCTGCTTTTCCTGCAATTCCGATGTTTTGGTCTGTACTTAATCCTGTCTGATAAATAGCATCTTGCCAATCGGTGCTTTGGTTGGGGTATACGTTCAGAATCCGTTGGATGTCTGCCGACTGTGCGGTTCCTTCCGGATATTGAGCCTGCATTACTTCGCGGAATGATTGTGCATCCAATGTTTCTATACGTTTATAAGGGTCTTTTGCTGTGAAAGTTCCTGAGTAGCTAAC
Source organism: Phocaeicola vulgatus ATCC 8482 (assembly GCF_000012825.1). Taxonomy (GTDB): domain Bacteria; phylum Bacteroidota; class Bacteroidia; order Bacteroidales; family Bacteroidaceae; genus Phocaeicola; species Phocaeicola vulgatus. The sequence goes on from NC_009614.1 coordinate 1,844,122, forward strand.
TTTTATTTTGTCTTGTGTTCCTTTCTTGGTTTGGATGATAATAACTCCATTCGAAGCGCGCGAACCGTAAATGGCTGTCGCCGAAGCATCTTTCAAAACAGTGAAAGTTTCAATATCATTAGGGTTAATGGTGGCAAGTGCATTGGGAGTGCCTGGAGCAGCATCATTTGAAACAGGGATTCCATCGATAACGATAAGTGGGTCATTGCTGGCATTTAATGATGCGCCGCCACGGATACGAATTGTTGAACCGGCACCGGGAGCACCGTCACCTTGACTGACAGAAAGTCCCGGAACTTTACCCATAATCAGTTCTTGAGGGGAAGTAACAGCACCTTTGTTCATCTCTTCTGCTTTGATAGCTACCACAGAACCGCTTAGGTCATCTTTCTTCACAGAACCGTATCCGATGACAACCACTTCGTCCAGAAGTTCCGTATCATCTTTTAATATAATATTCATAGAAGCGGCTGCCTGTGCTTCTTGAGGTTGGTATCCGATAAACGAAATGACAATTATATCACCTTTATTGGCATTCAACTGGAAATTACCGTCAAAATCGGTGATAGTACCATTGGTTGTTCCTTTTATCACAACATTGGCACCGATAATTGGCTCGCCTGCTGTGTCCTTTACAAGTCCTTTGACGGTTATTTGCTGGGCAAATGCGTCTATGGACAAGAAGCATCCTATAACTAACATTAGTAGGACCTTGAACATCAAGTTTCTTTTCATGTCTTTAAATTTAAAGTTAAATAATTATTTTAAGTTTATATTCTCAGTCAAAAACACCTATTGAAAACTGTTTTTTCAAATAATCTTTGTTATAGTATATAGTTTTTACCTTTTGGAATTATTAGCTGTTAGCTAACAATAATCCTCATTTTGTTTGTCGCAAATGTAGCTGTCTTATAGACTGATTTTAGAGACAAGAATAAAAATATAAAAGATTTAGTATTGAGATGAATTGTATACATCTGATTCATAATGTAATATATAATTTAGTCTGTCTCGGAAATATAACTGTATGTGAACTGTCTATAGCTCATCTGACTATATTTTATGAGGATTAATGTTAGCGTCTTCCATTAAAACAGTTTCTATAATCTCTTAATACCTTTTAATTCTGATTTATCTTTTACCTCTTTAATGCTGATTGCATAACCACCACCGCTTGCTGCGTGTAAGTTCAGTTTGCTTTTGTTGGTCACAATGCCTTTACGGATGGTATATGCCTGCGGATTATCTTTCCAGTCGGCATCTTTTGCGTCTGCATATACAGTTGCGATGTATTTTTTGTCCGGATCAAGGAAATCAAATATCAGTTTTGAAGAATGACCGTTCTCATCTGCCGTACAGCCGATATACCAGTCGTTGGTTCCTTTAGCTTTGCGGGCAATGGTAATATAGTCTCCCGGTTCGGCTTCCAGATATTTGGTTTCATCCCAGTCAATGGCTACATCTTTTATGAATTGGAAGGCATCCATGAAGCGTTCATAGTTTTCAGGTATGTCGGCAGCCATTTGTAATGGGCTGTACATTGTTACATACAGGGCCAGTTGGCGTGCCAAAGTAGAACGTACCTGTGAATTGTTGGTAGGATTCATTTTGTTACAGCGGGTTTCAAAGATACCCGGAGTGTAGTCCATCGGACCACCTATTAATCGTGTGAAAGGCAAGATGGTAGTATGGTTTACGTTGTTACCGCCAAATGATTCATATTCAGTTCCGCGTGCCGATTCGTTACCGATCAGGTTGGGATAGGTGCGGCATATTCCGGTAGGGCGTACAGCTTCGTGGGCGTTTACCATGATTTTGTAGTCCGCTGCTTTTTTCACCGCATACAGATAGTGGTTATCCATCCATTGTCCATAGTGGTGTTCGCCACGTGGAATAATGTTGCCTACATAGCCACTTTTTACAGAATTATATCCGTTGTCTACCATGAATTGGTATGCCTGGTCCATGTGGCGTTCATAGTTACGTACAGAAGCCGAAGTTTCATGATGCATCATCAGTTTTACGCCTTTGCTTGCAGCGTAGCTTTGAAGTTCTTTCACATTGAAGTCGGGATAGGGAGTTACAAAATCAAACACATAATCTTTGCTTTTTCCGAACCAGTCTTCCCAACCTTCATTCCAGCCTTCTACCAATACTTGGTCGAATCCATGCTCTGCTGCAAAATCAATGTAACGTTTTACGTTGGCAGTGTTGGCAGAGTGTTTGCCGTTAGGTTTTGTTTTGTTGTAATCTGTTTCACCCAGTTTTACACTGGATAAGTCGTCCGTGTAAGCCCATGAGCCTTTTCCCGTAATCATATCCCACCACACACCGATGTATTTCACAGGCTTGATCCAGGAAGTGTCTGCTATTTTGCAAGGTTCGTTCAGGTTTAACGTAATGCGTGAGGCAAGAATGTTGCGGGCATCATCACTGACGATGACGGTACGCCATGGTGAAGTGCAGGGAGTCTGCATATATCCTTTGTCACCTTGTGCATCCGGAGTCAGCCATGATTCGAAAATCATGTTCTTGTCATCCAGGTTGAGGTGCATGCAGGCATAGTCTATCAAAGCTGCTTCGTGCAGATTGATGTACAGACCGTCGTCTGTTTTCATCATCAGGGCAGTTTGTACACCGGTGGGGCTGAATGCGGTTTGCGAGGAGTTCTCCGTATAAGCCTTTGAAAACAATCCTCTGATTTCCGACAGGCGGGAAACGGTATAGTCATATTCCTGTGTGTCATAATCTCCCGGAATCCAGTAAGCGGTGTGGTCACCTGCCATGGCAAATTGTGAATGTTCTTCTTTGATCACGAAATAGTTCAAGTCCTTCTGCTGCGGAAATTCATAGCGGAAACCCAGACCGTCGTTGAACAGGCGGAAACGGATGATTATAAATCTGTCATTGGCAGGCTGGTTCAATGTGACCGCCAATTCATTATAATGGTTACGGATTTCCTTTTCTTCTCCCCATACCGGCTGCCATGTTTCATCGTTGGTAGATGTCCGGACATCCTTTATCTCGAAACCGTTATAAAGGTTTGTCTTGATGTCCAGTTTGTCTATGTCTTTTTTATCAGTCCATTCGAAGTCGGTTTTGGCGTTTGCGTCTTCTTTTTTTAATTCCAACCCCAATTTACTGGGTTTGATAACTTCCTTTTGTTTATAGGTCAGTTCATACGTGGGAGTGCCCTGACCATCTAGAGTAAATGTCATCTCCAGATTACCATCCGGAGAATTCAGTTTTTGTTGTGCATTTGCAATGAATGAGATACAGAGAAATGCGATAAGTGAAAGATTCTTTTTTAAATTCATAATATGTACTGGTATTAAATTATAAGCTTTTACTGGTTGTTTTAAAATTCTAAAACTAGCATTCCACGCCCCGGAAGTGTTAGGTTTTTATTCAAGTCGATATTTTGATCCGTTAAAACATCATGGGTTGATGTTGTTGGAAGTACTTCTTTGTATGGAGTCAGGTTTATGGTTTGCGTTTTGTCTGTTCCATTCATGAGAACCGTTATCGATTTGTTTCCGTATTTTCGTTCATAAACGTAAATTCCTTTGTTGGGAGCGAAGTGTTTCAATCTGCCTTTGGCTATGACTTCATTCCCTTTTCTCCATTGGAGTAATTTCTGCATATAAGTAAAGGCTTCATTTTGCTGCGGAGTACGGTTAGCCTCATTGAAACAGTTGCGTGGGTCATTTTTCCAACCTCCGGGGAAATCACAACGTAACAGACCGTCGCCATTGGCTTTATCTGCAGCCATCAGAATTTCTGTCCCATAATAAATCTGGGGAATGCCACGTGTGGTCAGCAGGAATACAAGTGCTTGTTTGTAGCGGTCAATATTTTGCGTGGCTTCTTCATTTAAATAAAAGCGTGAAGTATCATGGTTATCAAGGAAAACGAGCAGATTCATCGGATCTGCATATACCAAATCCTGAGTAAGATAATCGTAAAGACGATATAATCCGCCGTTCCAGTCAGTTGTTTCTTCGTCAAAGGCTTTGTTCATTTGTTCCATCAGCGGGAAATCCATCACGGTACGGAGATTGGAGTTTCTGGGAGCAGCCAGTCTGCTGTCTTTCTGCCAGAAAGAAACCAGCACATTACTGTTCAACCAAGTTTCACCTACTATGTTGAAATCAGGGTACTCATCGGTCACGGCTTTACACCATTCTGACATCATGTCGAAATCTGCGTAAGGATGTGTGTCTTGACGGATGCCGTTAATCCCTGCATATTCTATCCACCAGATACTGCTTTGGATCAAATAGCGGGCTACATGGCGGTTGCGTTGGTTCAAGTCGGGCATTGATTCTGTAAACCATCCGTCTACGGCTATCTTGCGTTCATAATCAGAAGCGTGGATATCCTGTACACTCGCTGTTTTATAAGAAGTTTGTGTGTAGTTTCCTTTAAAATTGAACCAGTCTTTGGAAGGCATATCTTTGAAAAGATAGTTTTCGCTGCCACAATGGTTGAAAATCATGTCCATAACAACTTTCATTCCTTTGCTGTGTGCTTGTTCTACCAGCTTGCAGAATTCTTCATTGCTACCTAATCTGCGGTCTACTTGATAATAATCGGTAATGGCATAGCCATGATAGGATCCTTCTTTCATGTCATTTTCCTGTATGGGGTTCAGCCAGATTGCCGTAACTCCCAAGTTGGAGAGATAATCCAGATTATTTTCAATACCTGCGAGGTCGCCCCCGTGACGGGCGAACGGATCGTTACGGTCTACCTTTGTTTCCAACATTTCCGGTACGACATCGTTCGAGGGATTTCCGTTGGCGAAGCGGTCTGGCATAATCAGATATAATACGTCACCTGAGTTGAAGCCTTCCACGTTGGAAGCATCTGCCTTACGCTGTTTTATTTCATATGGCACAACAGTTTGCTTTTTACCTTGTTTCAGTGTAATATGAAAAGTCTGCGGAGTAGCTTCCGATAAATCCATATATAAGATTAAGTAATTGGGATTTTCTTGTTTCACAACATCTTTCAGAAGAATGTCTTTAGAAGAGATGCTTACATCACTGGAAGAAATATTGTCGCCATACAGTAGGACCTGTAGTTCGGGATTCTTCATATCCGCCCACCAGAAGGTTGGGGCTACTTTTTTAATTATGGCTGCGGACACTGTGTGTTGCAAACCGAATAACGCGAGTAATGCCATAAGTGCGAATGTTCTTTTCATAATATATAGAAATTAGTGTTTATATCTTCATTTCATTTGGATGTTGCAAATGTAGGAGTGGAATAGCTGAGATTTGAGTACTAGAATAAAAATATAAATGTTTTATAGACTCAACTTATTGATAATTAGGAATATTTGTCTTTGCTGTATTGCTGAAAATATAAACGTCAATGAAAATATTTTCGTTGAAAAACTTTATTCTAATTACTTATATTTATATATTTGTGAATCTATAATAAGTATATAAGATGAAGAATGTAACCTATTTCTTTATATTGTTTTTGTTGACTTTGACAACTCCTTTGTTTGCTGATAAAAACAGCAATGAAGAAGTGTTGAAAAGGTTGGATCGGGTCATAGATAATAAGACCGCTTGTCATGTGCAGAAGGAAAAAGAGATTGTGGATTTAAAGCAACGTCTTCACCGTTCTAAAGATAATAGGGAGAAATATGAACTTTGCGGTTCTTTGTTTAACGCTTATCTGCATTATCAAGCTGATTCCGCATTGTATTATATTAATGGAAAAATGAATTTGTTGCCTCTGTTGAATCATCCGGAGTTAAAGAATGAGATTGTCATTAACCGTGCCGAGGTGATGGGGGTGATGGGAATGTATAACGAGGCTTTGGAACAATTGGAGCGGGTAGACCCGTTGGAATTGGAACGGGAGACTTTGGCTTATTATTACCGGACCTATCGGGCTTATTATGGTTGGGTGGCCGATTATACCACCAATGATGCCGAAAAAGTGAAATATTTGAAAAAGACCGATGCTTACAGGGATTCTATTCTTATTGCTACTGATCCTTGTGTAGACAGGAGCATTGTATGGGCCGAGAAAAAGATTATTAATGGCAAGGTGGATTCTGCTTTGGTTATATTGTCGGACCTATTGAAAGAAACGCCGGATGAACGGCAAAAAGGGTATATTTATTATACTTTATCCGAGGCTTACGATATGCGGGGAGATATTCAGAAAGAAATTTATTATCTGGCCTTGACCGCTATTACAGATTTGAAATCGTCTATTCGTGAATATGCATCCTTACAGAAATTGGCTCAACTGATGTATGAGGTAGGTGATTTGGATCGTGCCTATAAGTATTTGAATTGTTCAATGGAGGATGCGGTAGCCTGTAATGCCCGTTTGCGGTTTATTGAGGTAACGCAGTTCTTTCCTATTATTGATAAAGCATATAAATTGAAAGAAGAGAAAGAGAGGCAGATTTCCCGTACTCTTTTAATCAGTGTCAGTTTACTTTCTTTATTTTTGCTTGCTGCTATTTTTTATCTGTACCGATGGATGAAGAAATTGTCAGTGATGCGCCGTAATCTGAGTCTGGCTAATCAACAGATGCAGGAAGTAAATGCTGAGTTGGCACAGACGGGGAAGATCAAGGAAGTATACATTGCTCGTTATTTGGACAGGTGTGTGATTTATCTGGACAAGTTGGAGTTTTATCGTCGTTCTTTGGCGAAACTGGCAATGGCCTCCCGTATAGACGATTTGTTTAAAGCGATTAAATCCGAGCAGTTCATACGAGATGAACGGAAGGATTTTTATAATGAGTTTGATAAGTCTTTCCTGGAGTTATTTCCTCATTTCATTACTTCTTTTAATGAGTTATTGGTAGAGGAAGGAAGAATATATCCCAAATCGGGCGAGTTGCTGACTACGGAATTGCGTATATTTGCTTTGATCCGTCTGGGAGTAACTGATAGTAATCGGATTGCCCATTTCTTGGGGTATTCTTTGGCAACGATTTATAATTATCGCAGCAAGATGCGTAATAAGGCGATAGGAAACAAGGAAACTTTTGAACAGGAAGTGATGAACTTGTAGAGATAAGGGGACTTTTTAATTATAATTGTAATGTGAATTAGAGAAACAATGAGGTTTAAATCGATATAACCGAAGGTTTTCATACTCATATGGAGTTTATACTGAAATGGTATACTTTCAAAATCTGCATGGTCTTTTCAGAGCTTCTTGTGGATGAAAAGAAATTCTTATATTTATTATTGTCTTTGCGGATACAGAATTGAGCTGTTCTGCCTTTTCTCCATTATAATACCGAGGAACTGGCTTATTGAGTAGTTGCATTGTTAAGACATTAGTATCTGATACTATGATATGCGATAGGGGTATAAGGTGGTTTTTCTACAAAATCAAAGTTTTATTTTTTTTGAGAGCTTTTTTGATTCAAATAAATTAAAAGAAAGCGAGGAAAGAAGTATTCCGGTATGCGGAAACACCTTTCCTCGCTTGGGAGAAGTTTATCTATATTCTAATATGAAGATATTACTATCTTTTTCATAGGATTAGATAAATTATTAAACTGCTGCATTAACTGTGATTTCTACAGGTACAGTTACATTTACTGTTTCACCCTTGGAATTCTTCACATTTGTGAATGTCAATTTAATGGTAACCTTTGTTGACTGAGAAATCATAGTATTCGCAGTTGTAATCTTGATATCATAACGTGTTACATTATTCGGATTATCAGCAGTTCCAATATTAACTGTACGTTTTACAAGTTCTGCACTCTTAATCAAGTCGTTTCCTTCTGTTATCGTTACAGTAGAATTGTTATCTACAGTGTAAGCATCTCCTGCGAAATCTATCAGTTTGTAAGTCAAAGCACCAGAAGCAGCGTTTCTGTAGTCATAAACTGTTACTGATTTGCCGGCACACATTACTGCTACATTACCGATAACGATGTCATCACCCTTAAGAGTAGCGAAGTTAACTTTCAAGTTTTCGATACCATAAGTACGGGATGTCTTTTCTTCGCTTGCATTCTCAGCGTAAGAAGTATCAGTTCCCAAGAAGCTAATCTTCAGGTTTTTAATAGTATAAACTGTGTTCTTCTTACCGTCATCCTTTAAGGTTACAACACCATTTTCGATCTTAATCTTGTCATTACCTGTTGCCGGTGCGGCATTTTCTGTAACCAAAGTAGCGTTAGCACCTTTGAAGAAGGTATTCAATGTAATGCTATTTTGCTCTACAACTTTCAATACGCCATTGCTATAGTATTGAGCATCCCATGTAACGTGGCTGTTAATTTCTTCTGCAGTCGGTTTCGCGATAGTAAACGGAATTTCGACAGTCTGACGCAGATTGCCCTTCTTGTCCTTCATTTCGATAACAGCTTTCAATGTACCATTGCCCAAAGTAATACCTGCATATTCTTCACTAAACTGAATCTTCACTTTAGAGAAGTTAGACATATTAACCTTACCATTGTCATTGCTGTTGTTAGCATTCAAAAGAATAGCGGTCTTAAACAATTTGGCTGTTACATCGATTCCGTCTTCTTTTACAGATTCGCCATATTCATTCAGCTCATCCCAAATCAGTTTCACATTGTTTGTGAAGTTTGCCATATCATCATTCCATACCAGACGGTCACCGGCTGTAGGAGCAACTTTTGCAAAGTAAGGAGCAAAGTCTGCAATGATGAATTGGTTAGCAATCTTTTGTCCGGCTGCGTTTGTGTAAGTAGCAACTGCGTTATGAGCTTGTTCTGCTAATATGATTTCAGTTGTTTCAGGAGCTTCTTTACCAAAGGTTACAGTTACAGGGGCACTAGTCACAACCATAGCCGTGTTTGTTACCTGGCGAACAGTAAATTTCACTGCTTGGCCTTTGATAGTTTCCTTGTATGAGAAAGTCATACCATCAATAGAAATACCATATCTTACAGAGTCAGCTTTGGCTTCATCGTCTGCCATGACCAAATATGAATCGTAGATGCCTCCGGCTTCTTCAGGAACAATTGTTACAGGTTCTCCTATAGATTCAACAGGAATAGTTCTGTCTTTGAATGTAGCACCGTTTTTATTATTAGCTGGCTTCAATTCTACACCATAATTATAAATTGAGCGTACATTTTCGCTAGCAACCAGTGATAGTGCTTTTCCTTTAATGTTTTTCTCATAGGTTTTCATTTCAGCAGGAGTCATATCCTTTAATGAATAAGGAATTGCAAAAACGCCACTTTCTGAAATAGCTCTGCTGTTGTTGATGGCATCATTGGTAGGAACAGGAGTACCGAATACAACCGGAGCTTCGTCACCTTTCGTGTTAACCAACTTAAAGTTCAGTTTAGAGATGTCGTAATTAGAAGGAACGACTTGTACATAAACATAGTCTTGGTTGGCAGTCAACATATATTGCCCCTTAGCCGGCATAGCCTTGCTTCCATCCCATGTAGCTTCTTTAACTTGACCCTCTTTATTTGTTGTGTGCAGACCATTGAAACGATGGTAATTAATGTCTAAATTTTCACCAAGGACTACAATCTGACCTAGATCGGCAGCCATCGGCAGGCGAATCTCCAATGGTTCTTTACCATTTTCATCATAAATCACCAAGATGTTGTAGTTTGGATCTGTAGGATCAGTATAGTAGAAAGGAATATTTGCAGCAGGAGCGGTAGCGCCGGCAAATTCTTCAAATTCTGTACCGTTCCACAAATACCACTTGCCGTTTTCCTTTTTCACTTCAGGCTGAGCATCCTTGCCCGGTTCACCCTGTGCGCCGTCCTGGCCTACAGCTTTAACGGTAGTCTTCTCACCGTTGCATACCCAAAAACCATCTTCCGAGATAGTCCATTCTGTACCTGCAGCACCTGCTTCACCGTCCTTACCGTTGGTAATGGTGTAGCTGCTACCGTCATTGAAAGCAACAGTGAAACCGCCTGTGGCAGGAGTTACAGAAGTAATCCAGTTGGCAGCATTGATTTTTGCTTCCAGGTCTTTGATTTGACTTTCGATGCCATCCACGCGTGAAGTCAGCTCGTCAATGTCATCATCGTAGTCTTTACAAGACACAAATGTTCCTGTTGACGAAACCATTAAGGCTCCGAACAGGATTGCACTTAAAAACTTTTTGTTCATAATAGAAAAACTTTAAATTTATAAATTTAAAAAACTAAAATTGGTTATACATACCATTTATTATAAAAGGGCTTAATTGTTTTCCTCCTGTTTCAGCGGATTCCTCTCGTGTGCTACATACTGCCGGGGCGTCATGCCCGTCACTTTTCCGAACGCCACATAGAAAGGGCTTTTCGAACCGAAGCCGCTGCGTACGGGAACTTCCTCTATGGGGCATCGTCCGCTGCGGAGCAGCTCTTTGGCGTATTCCACTCGGTAAGTGTTTACTAGTTCTTTCAGGTTGCAGCCGAAATAGCGGTTCACCACATTACTTAAATAAGTCTGGTTTGTCTCCAGCATCGCACTCAGTGTCTTCAGCGAAAGAGAGGAATCGAGGAATACTTGACGCACTTCCATCAGGTATAATATACCTTTATATATAAGAGCGTCTATCCGGCGGACGTCCGTCCGCAACGCAAACTCCTTCTCCCATCGGCGAGAGGCGGCACGATAGAGCAAAGTCTTTTGGCGCACCGAAGTGTAGCGGGTCTTTTTACGTCGCAGAAACAGGTATTCCATTCAATTCTTTTTTCGTTTTTTATTTGCTTATTTTGTCGATCTCTTAGTAAGAGATCGACAAAATAGATGTAATATGCATAAAATCAAATAATTAAATCAGTGAGAAGTGGGCTGTTGAGAGAAAGATTAAATAAGAAAAAAGGCTTTTTTTTGCTTTAGATCGTATTTTTTTAATGAAAAGTGTATTAGTTATCAAAACTTTCCTTATTTTTGCACGAGAATTATATATCTCTTACTAAGAGATATATAAAAACCTATCTTGTATTTTGTAGCCTAAACAGGTAAAAATCAATTATTTATCTCTTCGTTTTATTATATACTTGGGCGCAGAATGTAACTCATGTGTCAGAAATGAGTACCGCTTTGTACTTTATTATATGGCGTATGATTTTTTCTATCGGCATCCAGAATTCATGGAGAAGTTGGAATAATGCTGGACGGAATGAAGATGAATGTGTCAAAACCAAAATGACAGCTTTGAAAAGTTACAGATAGTAATTATAACGCGTAAAAGGGTCGTATCAAACTCTGTATTGAGTAATGATACGATCCTTTCTTTAGTCTTTTAGGATGCTCAAATTTCAGATTATAAGTTCATGTTTTCAAAAACAAAGTTTTGACACCGCGGAGTGAATTTCAGTTTCGGGAAACAGAACATTGAACGGTGGTGATGGAATGAGCATATATTACTTTCGGGAAACGCTTTACCTCTCTTTGATAATACTTACACAGCCGGCACCGATAATCAGGAACACTCCAGCCAATACCAGCATGTTTACTTCCGGAGCGACACTACCCGGACTGGTAAACATCTTCAGTACGATACCTCCTAAAGAAGCTGCGACAATCTGTGGAACACAAATAGTTCCATTGAATAATCCCAGATAGGTTCCCATATGTCCTCCTGTTAATGCATTGGTCAGAATGGTAAAGGGAAGGGCCAGCATGGCTGCCCATGCGCAACCTATCAGGATGAAGGATGCAAATAAAGCATATTGATTATGGATAAAGAAAATGGAGATGAATCCAATGCCTCCCAATACCAGACTGAGTACGTAGGCAAGTTTGCGGTTCTGAATCATCGGGATGATCGTTGCCCAAATAACGGAACCGATGGCTTGGACAGCAAATAAGATCCCGACCCAATCTCCTGCTGTCTGGTATTGTGCGGATTGTGTATCCAGTACCACTCTGGAAACACCGTTTGTCATGGTTGTTATGACCGGTGTGTCGAACACATTCAAAGCAACTGTTCCATTGGTGTAAGTCCACATGAACATGAAGGCTGCCCAGCAGAAAAATTGTACCAGTCCTACTGTCCAAAAGGCTTTGGGAGCCTTGACCAGCAATTTGAACATATTTGTCTTTTCTTTTTTGCTTTCATGGGTGATGCCATGATATGCTGCATATTCTTCGGGAGGAAATTCCTTTACTTTGGCCGAAGTATAGATCACGCATAGAATCAGTATCAATGCGCCGATGTAGAAAGAATAGATGACAGAGTCGGGAATAACACCTTTGGGAGCAATATTACTGATGCCGATGGCGGCAAAAATAAACGGGAAAAGATATCCTGCCAGACTGCCGGCATTACAGAGAAAACTCTGAATGGAGTAAGCCAGTCCTTTTTGTTTTTCATTCACCATATCGCCCACCATCATCTTGAAGGGCTGCATGGCCATATTGATAGAGGTATCAAGGAACATCAGTGATATCAGACCGAATACCATAGCTGCACTGACTGTCATTCCGAAACTACCTGCATTAGGGAGCAGGCACATGACGCAGACAGCAACCAGAGCTCCTGCAAACAGATAGGGGATACGCCGTCCGAAACGCGTCCAAGTGCGGTCACTCAGTGCGCCTATGATGGGTTGGACGATGATTCCTGCCAGCGGAGGTAATATCCAAAAATAGCTTAAACTGTGTGGGTCTGCTCCCAAAGTGGAAAAGATACGGCTGATATTCGCGCTTTGCAAAGCGTAGGCTATCTGCACGCCAAAGAATCCGAAACTAATATTCCATAGTTTCCAGAAACCTAAATCGGGAATTTTTTTCATGGTATGTGTGTTATTGATTATCGTTGGGGTAGGGAGTCACCACAGACAGCCCCAGGCTGTCTGTGGTGGATGGTTAGAATCTGCCGGTGGTGTCAATCATCTCTACCAGCTTTTCATTGAACTTCTTGTTCTTTATCAGTTCTTCCAAAGTGAGATGCATACGATATCTCCAGTAATGTCTTGGATTGGCAGGTACGTTGATACGTTCCGCGTTCACATCGGGATAGCGGATTTCTTCGTCTATTGACAGCCAGTCCTGAAAGGACAGGATGCACAGCAATGACGGACATTCCAGATGGTGGCGTACTATTTCCTCGCAAACCCATCCCGGGGCTGAAACCGGAACTTCTCCCCAGTGTCCCATTACATGGTTGTAGTAGCGGCAGGTCTGTTCGTAATCTTCTTCCCACCATCCCCGCAGAGTAGACATGTCATGAGTGGAAATAGTACAGACCGAGCGGTACGGATATTCCCACACGTGACCGAACTCGTGTTTGGGATTCTTGGGCATACGTTGGATTTCCAGGCTGAGTATTTGCAACTGGTCCATTACCCAAGGCACACAGTCGGGAACCATTCCTAAATCCTCTCCGCACACCAGCATAGAAGTGGCTTGTGTCAGGATAGGCAGCTTTTTCATCGCTTCCTGATACCAGAACTGGTTATGGCGTTGGTAATAATAATGATTATACAGACGGTTGAAAGCATCTTTCTCCTTCCAGTCGAGGCGCCCGAAGATGAAATCATTCTGAACGGCAATTCTTGGATGATACATGGAGGGGTGCTTGCGGTCGGGAACAAATAATACATTGCTTATCAAGGCATATACTCCCTCGCGTATATGGATACTTTCTTCATCTTTCTTATCGGAGAAATAAGCCTCCACTTTGCGTTGGGTATCATATTCCGGGCGCATTTCATAAATGTCATCGTGAGCATGCTGTACGAATGTTTCTTTTACAAAGGCAGCTTTGTCACCAAACATCTTGTTTAGCATCTCTTCATTGATGAACGGTTTGGTCATGAAGTCCTTTTGGAACGGCAGCCCGTAACTTTGAATTTCGTCCACACTCATAGGCAATGCCGGTACAAACTGTCCCAGCAAACCATGTACCGAATGAGATGGGATTTCCCAGATACGGAAGAAACCAAGAATATGGTCTATGCGGTAAGCTGTGAAATACTCTGCCATTTTGCGGAAACGCTTCTGCCACCATTGGTAGTTGTCTTGTTCCATTACCTCCCAATTATAGGTGGGAAAGCCCCAGTTCTGTCCGTTCACGGAGAATGCGTCGGGTGGCGCGCCTGCCTGACCGTTCATGTTGAAATAATACGGCTCAATCCATGCCTCCACACTGTTGCGGCTGATGCCGATAGGGATATCACCTTTAAAGATAATACCTTTTTCGCGGGCATAGTTTCCTGCATCAAGTAATTGGATATGTAAATGGTACTGTGTGTAGTAGTAAAAGGCGATTTCTTCATAACAAGAGCTGTCCGGTGCGCATAAGGCTGCTATTTCTTCTGCCTTGTACTCTGTATGCTCAGGCCATTGGCTGAAATCCGGAGTGCCATACAGATCTCTTAGATAGCTGAATGCGGCGTATGGCAGCAGCCAATGTTCATTTTCTTCAAAGAATTTTTTGAATTCGGCCGAAGCCAGCACTTTCCTTCCGGTTTGTTGGAACATCACTTTCAAATAGGCACGTTTGGCATTGTTCACCGCTTCATAATCTATTTGGGGAAGAGCGTTCAATTCTTGCCGGCGGGCTTCAAAAACAGCCAGCGCTTCCTTATCCTTCATCTTACCCAGCTGGTTCAGGTCAATATACATCGGGTGGAATGCATAAATGGAAATGCTGTTGTAGGGATAAGAATCCATCCAGGTATGGGTAATGGTCGTATCGTTGATAGGGAGGATTTGTACAGCTTGCTGGTGGGTCTTTGCCGCCCAGTCTATCAGTTTCTTCAAATCTCCGAAATCTCCTACTCCAAAACTTTTCTCACTGCGGAGAGAAAATACAGGGATAGCTGTTCCCGCCACCTTACGGGCCGATGAAGTGAAATGAACTTCAGTTTCCGGTGTCAGGTAAATTTCTCCTTTTTTTAATTCCGGATTATTAAGCATCCGGTTGTCGTGGTTCTCCCATTCCTCTACCTGCTTGCTGTCGGCGTTGCAGGCTACGAACTTATAACTTAGCGGAAACTCCAAAGTAGAAACATTCAGTGTGATGGTCCACTCGTTCGGTTGTATTTCTTCCATCAGGACCGTCTTTTGAATATCCCAATTGCCTAAAGCCGGGCAATCTCCGCTGATAGCCAGCACTTGACGCTTATGATGCAGACAAGGGCATAAGGCCCGGAAAGTAATGCTTCCATCGGCGCTTGCTGTGACTTTTATAGTTGTCTCAGACTGATAATCACCACTGAAGGCGGAACTGTATAAGTAAGATTCAGCCGGAAGGTCTTTCCAGAAATCATTTAATATGTAGTGGCAGTTTTTCTTTTTTCCGGGGCAAAACAAATGAGCCATGGTTCCGCTTTCACGGCGGATGCACTGTCCGTCACGATATACTCCATAGCGGTAGGAAACAGGCACGCATGCAGGGAGGTCCGGCATTTCAGCTTCACCTTCCCAATGTTCCCCGTTTGGAGTGCGAAGGATGATAGGTTCACTATTGTTTCCGTCCAGTATCACCCCCAGTTCTTCTCCCCAGGCTGTACGGTATTCAATTCGAAATGTGAGTTTCATGTTATTATTCGAGTTAAATGGTTTAATGTCCCAAAATTAAGACTTTCTGGCAGAATATCGTCTTTCATCCAATTAATTTATAAGAAAAATGAATGAGGTTATGTTTGTTACCGGCGGTGAACTATTACAATTTCTGCCCATTTCATCGAAAAAAAGAGTCGGTATGAGTATCTGTTTCTTCGGGCATTTAAAGGAGGAAAAATATAAATGGGGTCAGGTTGGTTTTCATTGATAAAAAAGCCCCGATCCAGAGAAAAGCAGGATCGGGGCTACCTCAAATTGTAAGATGTGAGGATGGATTTTGATTAAAAAATAATGAATGAAAAATTACGCGTCTATATTCGCATATGTCGCGTTTTTCTCTATGAACTCGCGGCGTGGAGCTACATCGTCTCCCATCAGCATGGAGAAGATATAGTCTACGTTGGCGGCATTGTCAATTGTTACCTGTTTCAGAATACGCGTTTCAGGGTTCATTGTTGTTTCCCACAGTTGTTCGGGATTCATCTCACCCAAACCTTTGTATCGCTGTGTATGGATTCCGTTTTCTTGTCCGTCACCATATTTTTGAATGAATGCCTGGCGTGCTTCTTCGGTGTAACAGTATTCACTGATTTTTCCTTTGCTGCATTTATACAATGGCGGATTGGCAATGTACAAATGTCCGTTTTCTATAATTTCCGGCATATAGCGGTAGAACAATGTCATGATAAGGGTGTCGATGTGAGAACCATCGACATCGGCATCGGTCATGATCACCACTTTGTGATAACGCAGCTTGTCGATGTTCGCTTTTTTGCTGTCATCATTTCCGTCCACACCGAAACGGACACCCAGGGCGGTGATGATATTATTGACCTCATCGCTTTCAAAAGCCTTGTGCCACATCGCTTTTTCCACATTCAGGATTTTACCCCTCAAAGGTAGAATTGCCTGGAAGGCACGGCTACGTCCTTGCTTGGCAGAACCACCTGCCGAGTCACCCTCGACCAGGAATAGTTCACATTCCTCCGGATTACGGCTCGAGCAGTCGGCCAGTTTGCCCGGCAGTCCGCCACCGCCCATCGGACTCTTTCTTTGAACAGATTCACGTGCCTTGCGTGCGGCGATACGCGCTGTTGCAGCCAGGATCACTTTGTCAACAATCTGTTTTGCTTCTTTCGGATGTTCTTCCAGATAATATGTAAGCGCTTCGCCTACAGCTTGGTTCACGGCACCACTCACTTCGCTGTTGCCCAGCTTGGTCTTGGTCTGTCCTTCGAACTGCGGCTCGGCTACTTTCACTGAAATGACGGCAATCAAGCCTTCGCGGAAGTCCTCTCCCGAAATCTCGACTTTTGCTTTTTCCAGTGCTTTGGTATCTTCCGCATATTTCTTCAGTACACGGGTTAATGCGCTGCGGAAACCGGCCTCGTGTGTACCGCCTTCTATTGTATTGATATTGTTTACATACGAATGCAGGCTTTCACGATAGCCTGTATTGTACATGATGGCACATTCAATGGGGGTATTGTTTTTTTCGGTATTCAGATAAATGACATCATTAATCAGCGCTTCGTTGTTACGGTTCAGGAAACGTACAAACTCTTTCACTCCTTCGTCCGAATGGAATATTTCTTTCTTGAAGCTGCCATCTTCTTCTTTGATCCGGCGGTCGGTCAGTGAAATGGTGATACCTTTGTTCAAGTAGGCCAATTCACGCATACGTGCCTGTAGAATGTCAAACTTATATTCGGTAACAGTGAAGATGGTATCATCCGGCCAGAAAGTCTGTTTTGTTCCGGTAATATCAGCTGTTCCTACTTCTTTTACAGAATACAAAGGATGTCCGCAGCTGTATTCCTGCTGGTAGATCTTGCCACCGCGGAATACCTGTGTGGTCATGTGAGTAGACAAGGCGTTCACACAAGAAACACCTACACCGTGCAGACCGCCTGAAACCTTGTAAGAACCTTTGTCGAACTTACCTCCCGCGTGCAGCACGGTCATTACCACTTCCAATGCAGATTTCTTTTCTTTTTCGTGAAAGTCTACCGGGATACCACGGCCATTATCCTGTACGGTAATGGAGTTGTCTTCATTGATGGTGACTTCTATATGATCACAGTAGCCGGCCAATGCCTCGTCGATAGAGTTGTCCACAACCTCGTAAACCAAGTGGTGCAATCCCTTTTCGCTGATGTCTCCGATATACATGGCGGGACGTTTACGTACAGCCTCCAAACCTTCCAATACCTGGATGTTACTGGCCGAGTAATTGTTTTCGCCGTTTATCTTTTCTTCTTCACTCATGTTTGATTCAATTATCTTAAATATTAGCTTTCAAAGATACGAAAAATTGCTGAGACAGGCAGCTTTTGTGGACTAAAAAACGTAAAAAAGAGGGGATTGGACAGGTTTGGAATGAGGTCTGTCCGTGAACGCCGGGAAAAGTAGGGGAGTGATGTATTTATTTCGAGGGTAAGTCTTCTGAAGATTAATGGGGCTTCTTTTTCCTTCAAATCCTTCATTGACGCTTAACAGGCTTCTTATCAGCATCTTATCATGTATGATTCTCTTCTAAATCCTTCATGAATGCTTCAGATTCTTCAGGGCTGTTTTCCGCGGAGCGAGGACTTGCGTATTTTTTCGATGTTACGTTTGCAATATGTATTGCTTGTGTTTTATGAAACACATAAAAAGACAAAAGGCCGGATTGAAAAATCCTGCCTATTTTATCTTTTAGTTTAAGACTTTGCTTAAGCGAGTTTGCTAATGTAAGCAGCCAATTTTGACTTCAAGTTAGCGGCTTTGTTCTTGTGTATGATATTGGTCTTAGCAAGCTTGTCCAACATCTTCTGAACGCCCGGATACATTGCAACAGCTTCTGCCTTGTCAGTAGTTGCACGAAGTTTTTTAACAGTGTTACGCATTGTTTTTGCATAATATCTGTTATGAAGTCTTCTCTTCTCTTCCTGTCTGATTCTCTTTAATGATGATTTGTGATTTGCCATTTCGACTAATCTTTAATTTTGTTCTTTTATTATTTTTATTTGTAGCCCGTGGGGGAATCGAACCCCCCTTTCAAGAATGAAAATCTTGCGTCCTAACCGATAGACGAACGGGCCGAGCCTTGATTCTGCCGAGCCTTAGCTTGGCTTGCTTTCGGAGAGTGTTTTTCTCTTTTGCGGTTGCAAAGGTAGGAACTCTTTTTGAATTGACAAAATATTCGGCATATTTTTTTTGTAAATACGTGCATTTTCATCTAAAAACCCTATTTTTGTATGTTCCAACGATGCGTATATTTGTGTGGAAAAGCAAAAAACGTATTGCGGACAACGATTACCTAGTATATAAAAGAGAGAAAGAGTATGCTTCAAAAGACGGTGGGAATTGTACTTCATACCTTAAACTACAATGATACTTCGAATATCGTTGATATTTATACGCGCGAGAATGGCCGTGCTTCTTTTCTTGTGTCTGTTCCCCGTTCACGGAAATCGGCGGTGAAGACGGTATTGTTCCAGCCGCTTTCCATGATAGAGTTTGAAGCGGATTATCGTCCGATGTCCAATTTGTATCGTATAAAAGAAGCGAAGTCGTGGTATCCTTTCCGCACGTTGCCATACGATCCTTATAAATCTTCCATTGCCATGTTCTTGGCGGAATTTCTGTATCGTGCTTTGCGTGAAGAAGCGGAGAACGGGCCGTTGTTTGCTTATTTGGAGCATTCTATTCGGTGGCTGGACGAATGCGACAGAAGTTTCTCCAATTTTCATTTGGTTTTTCTGATGCGTTTTTCACGTTTCCTCGGTCTGTATCCTAATACGGAGGATTATAGGGAAGGATGCTTTTTTGATATGCTGAATGCCTGCTTCGTGTCTGTCCGGCCATTACATGGTGCTTTTTTGAAACCGGAGGAGGCTTCACGTATCAACCTTTTAATGCGTATGAATTATGAAACAATGCATCTTTTTACTATGAGCCGTCTGGAGCGTAACCGCTGTCTGGTTATTATGAATGATTACTATCGTTTGCATCTGCCGGATTTTCCGGTGCTGAAATCGCTGGATGTGCTGAAAGAGTTGTTCTCGTGAAATCCTTTCTATCTGGATGTGTTCATGTTCACGCCTTTTTTTATTTATCGTTTCACTTTAGTGAGGAAGCTTTAGCAATCTAGTGATGAAGTTTCATCATCCTAGTGAAACAACTTCATCACTAAAGTGAAACGATGAATTAGTCCAGGAAGCAAATGAGTATTCTTCCTGTCTTGAAAGTTAAGATGGAAAGCAGGTGCAATCTTTTGACCACGATATTGTATGACTCATTCTTGTCCTTTAGCATGATGGTCAAAGATATCGGTCCGGTGCGGGTGTTGCGGCGGCTGAAGGTGCTGACAGCGCACTGAAGGAACTACTGTCAGCCTTATGCGCTGTATATCAGTTTTTTATTGTGGCTGAACACACTGAAGGATACTTTGAATTCCAGGGTATTGGTGAAGTGAGAATGATAAACGGGAAGCTGGATAGGGTACTGCATACGTTTGCTTCTCACTGATTTTATAAAAAACGAAACTTCTGCCCGTAAAGATGAATCGGGGCAGAAGTTTCGTTTCTCGAATATGGATTGCCGGAGTATTATCCCAGTAATTCTTTCACTTTAGCCGAGATGGCACGTCCTTCGGCTTTGCCTGCCAACTTTTTGGTGGCGACACCCATGACTTTACCCATATCCTGAGGACCGGCGGCACCCACTTCTGCAATAATTTCTTTCAAAGCGGCTTCCAGTTCTTCGTTACTCATTTGTTTGGGCAGATAGGCTTCAAGCACTGCCACTTGGGCCAGTTCGGCTTCAGCCAAGTCGGCGCGGCCCTGACCTTGGTAAATGGCGGCTGAATCTTTCCCTTGTTTTACCAGTTTCTGCATGATTTTCAATGCAGCGTCATCCGTCAAAGTGTCGTTGGCGCCCGGTGCTGTCTTTGCTTCAAGGAAGAATTTTTTCACATTACGCAAAGTTTCCAGTTTCACTTTGTCCTTGGCTTTCATAGCCTCTTTGATATCGTTGCTGATTACGTCAAATAAATCCATGGTTCTTTTCTATTTTAGTTGTTAAAATGTGATCGTTATTCCGCCGTTTTCGGCATCGTTATTGAATGTTTCCTCTTCTTCGGCTATTGCTTTAGACTGGATACTTTCCAACACAGTTTTGGTACGTTGGAAAGTAGGGGTCGTTTCCACCATACTGATAATGTCATCATTGTCCAGATCCTCCAGGCTGAAGATGTAAATGTTATGGCGTTTCTTCTTGTTGCTGTTCTTGAAGGTGTCTTTGCCGTAGTAATCTCCACGACGTTCATCCTTGCGCTGTTCCTCTTCTTCCAGTTCTTCCAGTTTCTTTTGTTCCTCGATGGTGCGTTTGTTCATCATGTTGTCCATGCCCGGTACATCCTTGATGCCGAAGCCGGTGGCAAGTACGGTGAACTTCACCTGTTCTTCCAGCGACTCGTCGATATAGAGCCCCCATTTGGTTTCCACGTCTTTGCCGAATTTGCTCATGAAGTCATGAACCTCATTCATCTCTTCCATCATCAACTCGCTCTTGGTGCTGAAAGAGATGTTGAACAGGATCTTCTTCGAGTTGAAGATATCGTTGTTGTTCAGCAGCGGGGAATGGAGCGCATCATTGATAGCCTGGCTTACGCGGCTTTCCCCTTTGCCGTATCCCGTACTCATAATGGCTACCCCACCATCTTTTAGTACTGTTTTCACGTCATTGAAGTCCAGGTTGATGGTACCGCGGATAGTGATAATCTCGGCAATACTCTTGGCTGCTATGGATAAAGTGTCATCCGCTTTGCCGAAAGCGTTCATCACGCTGAAGTCCGAATAAATATCACGCAGACGTTCATTGTTGATCACCAGCAGGGCATCTACATGCTGGCTCATTTTCTCCACGCCGTCCAGCGCCTGGTCAATCTTCCGGTTTCCTTCAAAAAGGAACGGAATGGTGACAATACCTACGGTGAGGATATCCATATCTTTGGCTGTCTTGGCAATGATCGGAGCCGCACCGGTTCCGGTACCTCCTCCCATTCCGGCAGTGATAAATACCATTTTACAGCCGTCGTTCAACATTCCTTTTACGTCTTCTATACTTTCTTCGGCTGCTTCACGTGCACGCTCCGGGCGGTTTCCGGCTCCTAATCCTTCTTTTCCCAGTTGCAACTTCACGGGAACGGGGGATTCGGCCAACGCCTGGTTATCTGTGTTGCACACAACAAATGTTACATCGTGTATACCTTCTTTATACATGTGATTTACGGCATTGCCGCCGCCACCTCCCACACCGATTACTTTAATGATAGTCGGGTTTTCTGCCGGGAAATCGAATGGCATTATAGTTTCATCAGACATAATCTTCTATATTATATTAAGGTGATGTAATTCGTTATTATTCTTCCAGAATCCTTCCAAACAAGTCGGTCAGCCGTTTGATCGGATTGTTGGCTTCTTTCAAACTCTTGATTTCTTTTTCCAGGTCGCGTATTTGGTTCAAAGCTTCTGCCACTCCCAGATCGCGTGCTTTGGCCAGTTGCGACAAGGCATTTTTGTATTTGCCTGCCTCTTTCAGCTCTTTTGCGTTTCTTATCAGGCTCTCGCAAGTGGCTTTTCGCAGCTTCTCCTCTTCCTCTGCTTTCTTGGCTGCCGCTGCTATTCTGGCTGCTTCTTCTTTCTCTCTTTTCCTTTTGTCTTCCACATTCTCGCCGCTTTCATCGAAGAGAGGTACTTGGATAGGACGTTCCGGGCGGTAACAGTTTTCTTTCCCGGCTCCTAGCAAAGCGATGATTGTATTGCATGTACCATCTTTTTTCAGTTCCATCATGCCACCTTTCAGGCTTAGCTGGCTTTCTTTGGCCATTCTTACCTTTTCTACTTTGGTACGGTTGCTGAATGCTTCCTCCATATTCTTTAGATTGGCGGCACCGCCGGTAATGATAGCTCCTGCCAGCAGTTTGTCTTCATATCCCGAAAGAACAATCTGGTTCCATACATTGGCCAGTATCTCATTGACACGCGCTTCTACGATGTCTTCCAGTAAGTGTGACTCAATACTGCATTTCCCGTCCAGCGAGTAGGTAGGGTTGTCATCTCCGTCTTCCGACTTGTCGGCATAGGCATTGCCGTATTTCTTTTTCAGTTCTTCGGCATCTTCCTCTTCAATCTGCTGGCTGCAAATGTCTTTGGTGATGTTGCTTCCTCCCAGTGGGATGACTGCCAAATGGCGGAGTATGTTGTTTTTGTAGACAGATACGGTAGTCGTATCTGCGCCAAAGTCGATGAACATGCAGCCCGAACGTTTTTCACTGTTGGTCAGTACGGCATTGGCCAGAGCCAACGGTGAGATGATGTAGTCGGCTATTTCGATTCCTGCCTGTTTGAAACATTTGTCAATGTTCTGCTTCACGCTGCTGCGGGCGATGATATTAAGGAAACGCCCTTCTATATGATCGCTGGGAACTCCTACAGGATCGGCCAGCAGGTTGATGCCTACTTTATATTCCTGGGGGGCCACTTCCAGTATTTCCTGGTCTATGATGGGGACTTCGCGGTTGCTGTCCATGATGGAGTCAATCAGTTCCTGTGAAATTTTGGTTTCTTCTTCCAGATGACGTACCTCCGTATTACGGATGGTGCGTAGAGATTGTCCTCCGATACCTACATAGACCTTTCCGATAGAAGCCTTTAATGTCGATTCCAGTTTCTTGATAATCGAAGTAAGGCTTTGTGCGGTTTTGTCCAGATTGTAAATCACTCCCTTACGGATAAAATCCGAAGAGTTTTCGCTGGCGAGGGCCAGCACTTGTATGCTTCCGTCCGCATGTTTCTTTCCTGCAATACCTGTGATCTTGGAGGATCCCAGTTCTATTGCTACTATAAAATCTGTTGCTGCCATATCTTACTTCTCTTTTTTAGTACAAATAATCTGATTATTAAATTCCAGACTGATGCGGCTGTACTTGTTCCAGCCTACTTGGTTCAGTCCTTTCTCATAAAAAGTTTTTAGTTTCTCGAACTTTTCCTCATAATTCCCGGGCTTGCCTAAGAATATGATATGTTCGCCAACCCGTGGAACCAGTTCCAGTTCTTTGGCTTGTGTCACGTTGATCTGCTCTATCTGGGCATCCCATAGCGGATGGGCCTGTAGAAAGACTCCTAAGGTATATAGTTCCTTGACGGCAAAATCACGATCCACGTATCCTGTAACAACAGCTACGTGTGCCGAACTGTTGGGTATCGGCATGATTTTTCCTTTATTGTCAATATAATAGTTGTCTCCGTTGTTTGCCATCACTCTGAGGATGGGGAGGCGCTGTGTCACTTCGATACCTATCTTGCATCCCGGTGTACGGTAACATTCCACATTTTCAATCAAGGGATGTTGGCTGAGTTCTTCTTCCAGCAGGCGGGTGTTGATGTCACCCATCTTCTTACCCACAGGGGAGAGCTTCTTACCGTTCAGTAAGCGGAGTATCCCTTTCTGGCTGATGAAACCATGGTCTATACTGTCCTTGATAATCAATTCCATACCCTTGCAAACCTGGTCGGCAGGCTTGGTGTTGAAAGCGGTAACGGCTACAATAAGGTAGGCGGTTATCAGCAACAGAAACAGGAGTATGAGAATTTTCTTTATCATTTTTTATTCAGTAATCCGCAGATTTGGGGTACATAGTTATCTATGTCGCCCGCACCCAGGGTGATTAATACTTCTATATCTTTCTTGCTCAGTACGTCTAGAATTTCTTCTTTCTTGCACATGCTCTTCTCGATGCCCGGACGCAGATGGTCGTAAATCAGTTTGCTGGTGACGCCGGGGATGGGTTGCTCGCGTGCCGGATAGATATCTACCAGGATGACTTCGTCCAACAAGGAAAGGCTGTCGGCGAAATCTTTGTAGAAATCACGGGTACGTGTGTAGAGGTGCGGCTGGAAAACAGCCGTCAGCTTCTTGTCCCGATAGAGGGCACGCATGGAGAGTATGCTTTGTTTTATCTCGGAAGGATGGTGCGCATAGTCGCTCAGGAAAACCACCTTGTCGTTCTTTATCTTGAAATCGAAACGACGGTCTACTCCGCGGAAACTTGCCATACCTCTCTTTATTTCTTCGTCAGTCAATCCGCTCATCTGCGCCAAAGCCATGGCGGCTACCCCGTTCTCAATGTTGATGCTGACGGGGACACCCAACTGTATATTGGGGATATTTCCCAAGGGTGATACGTAATCAAAGAAAATCTCACCGTTCCCAATACGGATATTCTCTGCATGAAAGTCACCCTCTTCTTGGGAATAGGTGTACAGTTTCACACCATTCTGCAAAGCCGGTTGCAGCTCGATGCCTTTACGTACAATCAATGCACCTCCCGGCTGGATGAGTGAGGTATATTTGCGGAAGCTTTCCAGATAAGCCTCTTTGGTTCCGTAGATATCCAGATGGTCGGGATCGGTTGCGGTAATCACTGATATGTAGGGCGAGAGCCAATGGAAAGAACGGTCGAACTCGTCGGCTTCAATAACCATGTATTCACTGCTGTCAGACAACAGCAGGTTGGTGCCGTAATTCTTTGAGATGCCTCCCAAAAAGGCGTTGCATCCTACATGGGATTGGTGTAACAGATGGGCTGTCATGGTAGAAGTGGTGGTCTTACCGTGAGTGCCGGCTACACAAAGTCCTTTTCCTGCATGGGTAAGCATTCCCAATACCTGCGAACGTTTATGTATCTCGAAACCGTTTTCCCGGAAATAGGTAAACTCTTTATGTGTATCGGGGACAGCCGGAGTATAGACAACCAATGTAGTTGCCGGGTCGCGGAATGCATCCGTTATCAGTTCCGTGCTTTCTTCGTAATGGATGGCTGCTCCTTCTTCTATCAGCTTTTCTGTCAGTTCACTGGGCGTACGGTCATATCCGCCTACCTTCTTGCCTTTTGACAGGAAGTAGCGTACCAATGCGCTCATGCCGATACCTCCGGCACCGATGAAATAAACTGATTTTAATGTGTTAACGTCCATTTTCTTTTCTGTATTTATCAGCCAGTTTGAATACCTCCCGGGCAATAACGTTGGCTGAGTCGGTAAAGGCTAATTTAGCAATATTTGTACTTAAACTTTTCAATGTTTCCGGCTGTTTCACGGTTTCAACCGCTTTGTCCAGCAGAGCTTCTTTGGCAGCGGCGTCCTTGATATAGAGTGCTGCGTTTTTATTGACCAGCGCCAGTGCGTTCTTGGTCTGATGATCTTCGGCCACATTAGGTGACGGAACCAGAATGACGGGTTTCTGCAACAAACAGAACTCGGAGATGGAACCTGCTCCGGCACGGCTGATTATTAAATCGGCAGCACTGTATGCGGCGGCCATATCGCTGATAAAATCGGTTACGTGGAGCATTGGTAACTCACCGGCCTGGGCTACTGCGGCGCGTGCTTCGCCGATATATATTTTCCCGGTTTGCCAGATAAACTGCGCGCCGGATGCTTTAATCTTGTCCAAACCTTCCATCACGCAGTTGTTGATGGTGCGTGCTCCCAAGCTTCCTCCTACAATCAGGATTGTTTTCTTGGATGGGTCCAGCCCGAAGGAGCGGATAGCCTCTTCACGGCTGATGTGATGGTTGCGCAGTCCTTGGCGGACAGGGTTTCCGGTCAGGATAATCTTGTCTTTTTCAAAGAAACGTTCCATGCCGTCGTATGCCACGCATATTTTGCAGGCTTTCTTTGCCAATAGTTTGTTGGTTACTCCGGCATAAGAGTTCTGCTCTTGTATCAGTGTCGGAATACCCATCATCCCGGCCATTTTCAAAGTAGGACCGCTGGCATATCCGCCTACACCTACTGCTGCATGTGGCTTGAAATCCTTGATGATTTTACGTGCCAATAGCTGGCTTTTGACCAATTTGAAAAGAACCGAAACATTTTTCAATAAGTTCTTACGGTCGAATCCGGCAACAGGTAATCCTTTTATAGGGTATCCGGCAGCAGGAACGCGTTGCATCTCCATTCTGCCTTCAGCGCCTACGAACAGGATTTCCGCTTCGGGATGTTGTTCCTTGATGGCGTTGGCAATAGAGACTGCGGGGAAAATGTGTCCCCCGGTTCCTCCTCCGCTGATGATGATTCTTAAATTTTCTTCCATAATTCCTTTTTAGTCGAATTATTCGCAAAAGTATAAATAATACTTTTAAAATGAATGGTTTATATTATATTTCTTCTTCCGGCTCCCGCTTCCCGGCTGCATTCAGCATTGCCTTCAAGTCATCGGGCAGCGAGTTCTCCTCCGGCGGGAGGGAAGTGGTGGCATTGTCACCCGACGGAAGTGTGGTAATGGCTTCCTGCATGGCAGCTACCATTTCCTGATGCCGTTCGGTCTTGGCTGCCAGTTCGGCTTCTTTCTGCGCTTGTTGCTCGGCGGCTTTCTGTTCTTCTTTCTCAGCCACGTAGCGGCTGACACTTAATATCATACCGATGTAGGCGCAGTTGATGAGTGTAGAGGTTCCCCCTTTGCTGATAAGCGGCAGGGGTTGTCCGGTGACGGGGAACAGACCTACGGCCACCATCATGTTAAGCATCGCCTGAGATACCAGCAACAGGGCGATGCCCATCACCAGAAAGGCAGAAAAACTTTTTTCACTTCTTCGGGCTATTTTACCCGCCCGCATCAACAGCCAGATGTAGAGAATCACTACAAAGGCGCCTCCCAGCAACCCCAGCTCTTCTATGATTATAGCAAAGATGAAGTCCGAGAATGCTTGTGACAGGAAATCCCGCTGCACACTGTTACCCGGCATCTTTCCTATGATGTTGCTGGAGGCGATAGCAATATTGGCGTGTGCTATCTGGGCGTCCTTGTCTATATCATATTTGGCGGCGGGAACGGCTTCTTTGTCCTCAAAGAAGCCGTTTATACGGTTCTGCCAGGTTTCTACACGGTGCATCATGGGGACTTTGTTCAGTTTGTGTGTGGGCATAATCATCACTATGCCTACAAAAAAAGCCACCATAACTCCGGCTATTCCCATTAACTTGGCCAATTGCTTCCAGGGTACCCGGCCGATCACCATCATTAAAAAGACTACTCCGAAAAGCAGTGCTGCGGTAGAGCCGTTTTCGGGAGCAATCAGAATGAAAACAATTCCGGTGATCCACATGATATATTTAAATGCTTTCGGATTGGCATTGTCTTCTTCCTGAAACTTGGATAGAATAAATGCGGTGACAATAATCACGGCCATTTTTGCCAGTTCGGAAGGCTGGAACTGGATACCGAAGAAAGTCATCCAACGGGCTGCACCATTGACACGGTCTCCGGTAATCAATCCCATACCCATTACAAATATCAGCAATAATGTCGATAGGGGTAGCAGGAAGACGGGAAACACACGGAAATATTTGTAGGGAATGTTATGTACCAGTACCACAATGCACACACCTACCATCAGGATGACACTGTGCTGGGTGATAGGTCCCCAATGATCCCCACTTTTGTAGGTAAGCGTGCTGGCGGCACTAAATACCTCGACGATAGAGATCAGACAAAGAAACAGGAAAATAATCCAGATTACTTTGTCGCCCTTGAACAAGTCTTTTATCAGATCCATTATCTATATACCTTAATACTATATTACAGGTTTCTTACACATTCCTTGAACTGCTCGCCACGGTCTTCGTAACTTTTGAAAAGGTCGAAGCTGGCGCAGCATGGACTTAATAGTACGGTTTCGCCTTTCTTGGCCATCCGGTAAGCAGCGTCTACGGCATCCTTCATGCTTTGTACATCGGCTACAGGCAGGCCGAACTTGTCAAAGAAATCATGCAATTTCTCATTGTGCAATCCCATGTAGATCAATCCGGTACATTTTTCTTTTACCAAGTCGGCAATTTCGTTATAGTCGTTGCCTTTGTCTTTCCCGCCTAATATCAGGATGGTTTTGGTTTTCATGCTTTGCAAAGCATACCAGCAGGAATTCACATTGGTAGCCTTGGAGTCATTGATATAATCCACCCCTCTTACCCGGCAGACTTTTTCAAGGCGGTGTTCCACTCCCTTGAAATCACCCAAGGCCTCGCGGATACACTCTTTGCGGATACCCGCCAGGTTGGCAGAGATACCGGCCGCCATGGAGTTGAACAGATTATGGGTTCCGGTCAGCGCCAGTTCCTCCTGTTCCATGTTGAAAGCGATTGGTTCTGTAAAATAAACCTTGTCCTGTTCCACGTATGCGGCGGTTCCTTCCTCTTTCCTTTCGGCAAAAGGGTAGTAATGGCCATGAATGCCATATTTGTGTAATTCACGCTGGATGATGGGGTCATCGTTCCAGAAGATGAAGGCATCGTCCGGGGTCTGGTTCTGGATAATGCGGAATTTTGCATCCACATAGTTTTGCATCTGGTGGTCGTAACGGTCCAGATGATCCGGTGTGATGTTCATCAATACGGCAATGTTGGCATGGAACTTGTACATGTTGTCCAATTGGAAACTGCTTAACTCGATCACATAATAATCATAGTTGCATTCTGCTACCTGATATGCCAGACTTTGGCCGATATTTCCGGCTAGTCCCACATTCATACCTGCTTTCTTGAAGATATGATAAATCAGCGAAGTAGTTGTTGTTTTTCCATTACTTCCTGTAATGCAAATCATTTTGGCATTGGTATAACGTCCCGCAAATTCTATTTCGGAGATGATAGGGGTGCCTTGTGACTTTAACTTAAGAATCATCGGGGCATCATTCGGAATACCCGGACTTTTGATTACTTCATCCGCATTCAGAATGAGAGATTCGGTATGTTTGCCTTCTTCCCATTCGATGCCTCGCTCGTTCAGCATGTTTTTGTATATGTCCTTAATCGTGGACATGTCTGAAACGAAGGTGTCGAAACCTTGTTTCTTTGCCAGAACGGCTGCTCCCGCACCGCTTTCTCCGGCTCCTAGTATGACAATTCTTTTAGCCATAATCTTCGTTTATCTTATCTTTAATGTAATAATCGTAATTGCAGCGAGTACGATGGTGACAATCCAGAAGCGTACCGTGATTTTTGATTCATGGAATACGCTGTTGGGTTTCATGAACAGATAACTGCAATTGGGGTCTAACTGTGCTAATGTAGTGCGGAAATGGTCGTGGATAGGGGCACGTTTGAATACGCGTTGCAAATGTCCTTTCTTTTTTCCGCTTTTGAAATATCTCACCTGTAGAATAACCGAAAGGTTTTCTACCAAGAAGATTCCACAGAGAATAGGTATAAGCAACTCTTTATGAATGATGATTGCAAATACCGCTATGATACCACCAATGGTCAAGCTGCCGGTATCGCCCATAAATACTTGGGCGGGAAAAGCATTGTACCAAAGGAAACCGATCAGTGCGCCGATGAAGGAGCAGATAAAGATTACCAGTTCTTCACTGCCGGGAATGTACATGATATTAAGGTATCCTGCATATTCGATGTGGCTGGATACGTATGCCAATATGCCTAAGGTAAGACCGATGATAGCAGAATTTCCGGCTGCCATCCCGTCCATCCCGTCATTCAGGTTGGCACCGTTAGATACGGCAGTAACTACGAAGATGGTAACTAATACGAAAATAATCCAACCTACAGCCTGGGCATTGTTTCCCAGAAAACCTACGAAATCAGCATAATCCAAATTGTTGTTCTTGAAGAAAGGAATCGTAGTTTTGGTGGACTTCTGATCTTGTTCCTTGTGCACCACTTCCACAATTTCTCCTCCTCTTTGTATTTCTACGTTCTCACGGATAACCACGCTCGGACTTAAATATAAGGTGAGTCCCACAATGAGTCCCAAACCTACTTGGCCGATGATCTTGAATTTGCCGTGCAACCCTTCTTTGTCTTTACGGAAGACCTTGATATAGTCGTCCAAAAAGCCTAACGTACCCAGCCAAATGGTGGTAATCAACATTAATATCATGTAAATATTATGCAGCTTCCCCAACAAGAGGCAAGGTATGAGAATTGCGACAATAATAATTATACCTCCCATCGTCGGCACACCAACTTTTTTCACATTAAAAGGGTCTATAGATGCGTCACGTTGGGTTTCGGTTATTTGTTTACGTTTGAGCAGGTTGATGAAATATTCACCGAAGATAGCTGAGATCAACAATGATAAAATGATTGCCATCAATGAACGGAATGAAACGTAACCGAACATACCGGCTCCGGGAAAATCGAACTTTTCTAAATATTGAAATAAATAATATAACATCTTTTGGTTGGTTTATTCATTAGCAAAAATATCTCTTAATACTTCTTTATCGTCGAAATGGTGCTTTATACCTTTGATTTCCTGATAATTTTCGTGTCCTTTCCCGGCAACTAAAATGACATCTTTAGCTTGGGCCAGCATACAAGCTGTACGGATCGCTTCTTTACGGTCGGCTATGCTTATCACTTTACGCATATCCTCTTTAGTCAGCCCTGCCAGCATATCATTGATGATTTCCTGCGGCTCTTCAAAACGGGGATTGTCAGAGGTGATAATGACCTTATCGCTTTGCTTTACCGCTTCTTGTGCCATCAAGGGGCGTTTGCCTTTATCGCGGTTGCCGCCGGCGCCTACTACCGTAATTACATGACCTTTGCCATTCAGGACCTCGTGAATGGCATTCAGCACATTTTCCAAGGCATCCGGAGTATGGGCATAGTCCACAATGGCGGTGTATCCCTTGGGTGAGCGCAGTGAGTCAAAACGCCCGGCAACGGGGCGAAGAGTACTCAATGCCAGCAATACCTCTTCTGTCTTTTTCCCAAGCAGGCAGGCTGCTCCATAGACTGCCAGCAGGTTGGAAGCATTGAAACGTCCGATGAACTGTACATTGACTTCCACATTATTTATATCAAGCAGCATTCCTTCGAATCCATCTTCCAGCACTTTTCCTTTAAAATCACTCAAGCTGCGCAGCGAATAGGTGTGTACCTTTGCTTTGGTATTTTGAGTCATGACCAATCCGTTTTTGTCATCCAGATTGGTTAAGGCAAAGGCTGTTTTAGGCAGACCGTCAAAGAATGCTTTTTTGGCTTTCAGATAGTTCTCTACAGTTTTATGGTAGTCCAGATGGTCACGGGTAAGGTTGGTAAATATACCGCCTGCGAATTTTAAACCACCGATCCGTTTTTGTGCTACAGAATGTGAGCTTACTTCCATAAAGGCATATTTGCATCCTTCATCTGCCATGCGCCCCAGCAGTTTGTTTAGTGTAATAGGGTCAGGGGTGGTATGGTCAGTTGGAATGGCTTCCTCATCTATATAATTGCATACAGTGGAAATGAGTCCTGTTTTATATCCGAATTTACGGAACATATTATATAATAAGGTGGCAATAGTTGTTTTTCCGTTGGTGCCTGTAACACCGACCAGTTCCAATTTCGAGGTGGGGTCGCCGTAAAACGTAGTTGCCAGTTTCCCGACAACGTCTTCCGTATCGTTCACTTTGATGTAGGTAACATTCTCAATCAATGTCTCAGGAAGATTCTCACATACCACTGTACGGGCTCCTTTTTCTATTGCTTTTTGAATATAAGTGTGTCCGTCAGTCTGCGTTCCTTTTACAGCAACGAAAATATGACCAGGCTCTATCAGGCGCGAGTCCATGTTTATTCCCGAAATTTCTTGGGATGCATCACCTATGATTTCATTGACTGTTATTCCTTTAATAATCTTTTCCAGTTTCATATTCTTCCTGTTACACTGTTAATTTAATCGTAATTGTATGGTTTGTCCTTTGCGCAAAGTGTTGCCGGCCGGGATACTTTGTGACTTCACTTTACCGATGCCGGTAATGCGGGCTTTCAATCCCATGCTTTCAAGCAGATAGACAGCATCCTTTGCGCCCATACCAATAACACTTGGTACAAGTTTATTGTTAATGTCTTTTTTGTTGAATAATACATTGTCCGGATTACTAGTCACATTTCCCCATACCGGTTTGCCTTCGGTTGATTGTTCCGAAACTCCGGATGAATTTACATTTATCCGGTTCAGTACATAATGTGCCGCACTTATATCCCCGTTTTTCACATCCGGAATAAGGATAGAAGTTGAGTCTTTTGCTTCTTTCAAATCTTGTGCCAGATGTTTGGCAAATACGCGTTCGGCAATTTTACTGAACACGCTGCCGGCCATCAGACCACCCGAGGCGGGGAGTCCAGGTTTCTGGATGGCTACAATGCAACTGTATTTAGGCGCTTCTGAAGGAAAATATCCACAGAAACTTACCAAATAACGGCGTGTGCCATTCGTGTACCCGGCTTTTCCTTGTGAAACCTGTGCAGTACCGGTTTTCCCGGATACATGGAATTGCTTGGATCCTGCTTTCTTTCCCAGTCCTTCGCTGACAACTTTTTCCAAAATCGTTTGTATCTCGCTGATAGCCTTGGGGGAAGCGATGGCCGGGTTGAGTATTTCAGGAGCAATATCTTCCACTACCTGCCCGTCTTTGACTATTGATTTCACAAAACGGGGCTTGACCATTACTCCGTTATTGGCTATAGCATTATAAAATGCCAGTGTATTGATGGGGGGAATTTGGGTTTCATAGCCAATAGACATCCATGCCAGTGCAGTACGTGACCAATTGCTCAAGTCTTTGTTGGGGATGCGGATGTTCGGCTTGCCGGCACCGGGAATATCGAGATCTAACGGAGTGGCAATGCCTACTCGATGCAGTCCGCGTACAAACTTTTCCGGATTATCATGATAATGATCATCGATCAACCGTGATACACCGATGTTTGAGGACACCATCAATGATTTTGTTGTGTTGATAGTGCCGTAGCCTCCACGATGCCAGTTATGATCTTTCATATAGCGGCCGTGCATCATATAGACCCCGTTACCGGTTTCCACCACCGTTTCCGGAGTGATGACTCCGTCGTCCAGCGCTACCAGTATGGATGCG
Organism: Phocaeicola vulgatus ATCC 8482; assembly: GCF_000012825.1. Taxonomy (GTDB): domain Bacteria; phylum Bacteroidota; class Bacteroidia; order Bacteroidales; family Bacteroidaceae; genus Phocaeicola; species Phocaeicola vulgatus. The sequence goes on from NC_009614.1 coordinate 1,877,566, forward strand.
GTTTTGAAAGTAGAGCCTGGCTCCATCATGTCTGAGATAGCGTTATTGCGTATTTCTCTGTAAATGCCGTCATTGCATTTGGTCATGTTGACGATAGCTTTGATGTCTCCCGTCTGCACTTCCATCAGAATGGCAACGCCTACAGTAGCGTTGATTTCTTTCAATTCATCCACCAATGCTTTTTCTGCAATGTCTTGCATACCTACATCAATGGTTGTAATGATATCACAGCCATCTACAGGAGGAATATCTACAATGTTCAGGTATTTGTTCATTACCTTTTGACGGTGAGTGATACCGTTTCTGCCTTTTAATATGGAATCGTATGAAAGTTCCAGCCCGTTCTTTGCACCTTGTTCTATATCTGGATACATATCTCCCAATGTACGCATTGCCAGTGAGCCAAAAGGCTTTTTCCGTTGATTGAATGCCTGTTCATGGAATCCGCCTTTGTATTTGTTCAGGTTAAATACGGGCAGACGTTTTGCTTCTTTATATTGTATATAAGAAATGCGTTTGGGGTAGAGCAACCAACTGCGGCTCTCTTTTTTTCTTCCGTTTTTGATGTGCTGTTTGAAAAAGGCGGCACTTTTATCAGGAAATATTTCATGTAACCCTTTGCAGATTGTGTCAAGGTTTGCATAAAGAACTGAGTCTTTGATATGTTGTAGCTTCAGCCGTGTCTTTTCCTCTTCTTCGGTTTCGCCCTTCCTTTTATTTATCATGAAGTCCATGTAAATCTTATATTCGGGAAGGCTGCTTGCCATCAGCTGGCCGTCGGATGAGATGATGTTGCCACGGGTAGGACGTACGGTGACGTTTTCTTTTACAAAACGGTCGGCTACGTCTTTCCAGTATTGACGCTCGGCAAACATGATGACGCCGGCTTTGCAGATAATGGCAATGCCTATCAACACCATGACCAGGATGATGAAGGAGAAGCGGAGCATTATGTTTTTTTGGTTGGGCATCATGGGCTTAGTCTTTCTTTATTAAATAAGGACGGTTGGTAGCCGTTTGCAAGGGGCTGTCTTCCGTCGAAATATATTCTTCAATACGTGACTGGCGGCTCTTTTCCATCAGTTCGGAAGAGCGTGTCAATGCATCGTATTTGATATCGATCAAATCTTTTTTCAACTTGTCAATTTCAATGAGTTCCTGTTGGCTGCTATAACGGTTGTCTATGTATAGTACAGTCAGGATCATGATGAGAATCAGCAAACGGGTCTGTCTTTTGAAAAAGTCGTTCGCAAGGATATCTCCTCCTAATATGCTGCGGATAGACATATGCTTGGGCGAAGCAGATTGTCCGTCTTTGGGTTGTTGTGTATTTTGTTTCAGTTCTTCTTCCATCTCGTTATCTCTTTTCTGCAATTCTCAACTTGGCGCTTCGGGAGCGCGGATTGCGTGTCACTTCTTCGTTGCCGGCAACAATAACTTTGTTGTTGACTAGTTTGAAAGGTGTCTGTACATTACCAAAGAAATCTTGTTCGGCCTTGCCTTCTATGTTTCCGGTTTTCATGATATTCTTTACCATGCGGTCTTCTAAAGAGTGATAGGTGATTACTACCAGTCTGCCTCCCGGTTTCAGTGCCTTGGTTGCTGCATAAAGCATTTCTTTCAATGCTTCCATTTCCTGATTTACCTCTATGCGTAAAGCTTGGAACACCTTTGCGAGCTCTTTCTTTTCACGTTCCCGTCCGAAAAGCGGTTTGATGACTTCGAGGAAATCACCGATGGTGACAATTTGTTTTACACCTCGTGCTTTAACGATGGCTGATGCCAGTTTGCGGCTGTTCTTCAATTCACCATATAAATAGAAAATATTAGCCAAACGTTCTTCGTCATAGGTGTTCACTACATCAGCAGCTGTCATACCTGCGCGTTTGTTCATCCGCATGTCTAATTTGCCCTCGAAGCGGAATGAGAATCCACGTTCGGAGTCGTCAAAGTGATGTGAGGAAACGCCCAGATCGGCCAAAATGGCATCCACCCCTTCCACGCCATAATAACGTAGGAAGTTGGGAAGATAGCGGAAGTTACTACGCACAAAAGTGAAGCGGCTGTCGCTTACAATATTCTTCTCGGCATCTTCATCTTGGTCAAAACTATATAGATGCGCGGTGCTATCCAGCCGGCTTAGAATTTCCTTGGAATGTCCTCCGCCGCCGAAAGTGGCATCTACATAAATACCTCCGGGTTGGATGTTCATTCCGTCTACGCTCTCGTTTAATAATACCGGTACATGATATATCTGTTTTGCTTCACTCATTCTATTTCTACGTTGTTATTAGTTCCCATAATTTCTTCCAATTCTTTTCCAAAGTCCTCCGGTGTGATGAAGGGTTTGTCTGCTATTTCTTTAGACCAGATTTCTATAGTGTCGTCCAATCCGATAAAACGTACATCTTGCTGTATTTTAGCTAATTTCAAATATCGTTTTGGAATCAGAAAGCGCCCGTTTCCATCCAATGTGATAACTTCTACATCCGAAACGAACTGACGGAAAATCATTTGGTGTCTGGAATTCCAGCGATTGAGTTTGCAACGTAGTTCGTTCATTTGTTCGTTCCACACATTTTCAGGGTAAAGTACCAGGCAGTCTTGGTAGGTGTCTTTGCGTAAAATCAGGCACTCCTGGGAGGCAGCTTGTAGCTGCTTCCTGAATACGGCAGGCAGGAACACTCTGCCTTTTGCATCCGTCTTTGCTTCAGAATTCCCAAGAAATCGCATGTTTACACCTTATTATATTGTTCAAGGTGTAAAATTACACAATTCCCCACAATTCCCCACAATATTTTAAGAAAATATTTCGAGAAGTTTTCAACAGGCTGTTAATGTAGCTAGTAGCTTGGTAAACAGGAGGTTTAAAATTAATAATTTTATGATAAAAAATAATGGAAAGGGCAGCTTCTCGGAGGTTGAAAAACGAAACCAAACTATTGCACATTCGTTTTTGTTTTGCGCAAAAATGAAAGAATTTGTATAGTTTCATACACAAAAACTCTTAATTTCTTTAGGGATTAAGAGTTTTTTCTGTCATAAATTGCCAATATAAAAAAAGATAAGTTACTTTTGCATGGAAAAGAACGTTTGCAAAATGACTGACGACTCTATATTTTTAATCGACATAGAAAAGATATTGAAAACGAAAGCCGGGAAAAAATATAAATATATTCCCCGTTTTGTCGTTTCGTACCTGAAGCATATCGTGCATCAGGATGAACTGAATGTCTTTTTAAAAGACTCCAAAAATAAAGTCGGAGTTGACTTTCTGGAAGCTTGTATGGAGTTCCTGGATGCAAAAGTGGAGATAAAAGGTTTGGAAAACTTGCCTGAAAACGGTAAATGCACTTTTGTCAGCAATCACCCGCTGGGGGGACAGGATGGAGTTGCTTTGGGGTATATATTGGGAAAACATTACAATGGTAATGTACGCTATTTGGTCAATGATTTGTTGATGAATTTGCATGGTTTGGCTCCTTTATGTATTCCTATCAATAAAACAGGCTCGCAATCCAGGGATTTCCCGAAGATGGTAGAGGCAGGGTTTGCCTCGGATAATCATATCATTATGTTTCCTGCGGGGTTATGTTCCCGTAGACAGGGTGGGGAAATCAAGGATTTGGAATGGAAAAAGACATTTGTCACTAAAAGTATTGAAACGCATCGTGATGTGGTACCTTTGCACTTTGAGGGCCGGAACTCAGACTTTTTTTATAATTTGGCAAATATATGTAAGGCACTTGGCATTAAGTTTAATATTGCTATGCTTTACTTGGCAGATGAAATGTTGAAAAATCGTCATAAAACCTTTACCTTGACCATTGGAAAACCCATTCCTTGGCAAACTTTCGACAAGACAAAGACCCCGGCTCAGTGGGCGCAGTTTGTAAAAGATGTAGTCTACAAGCTATAATAGACAAAAGAGAGAAAAAAGATATGGAAGAAATTATTGCACCGATTAGCAAAGAGATTCTGAAGGCGGAACTTTCCGAGGATAAACGCCTGAGGTTTACGAATAAAAGTCATAATGAAATTTACGTCATAACGTATCAGGATTCACCCAATGTGATGAAGGAGATTGGCCGGTTGAGAGAAATAGCCTTTCGTGCTGCAGGTGGCGGAACAGGAAAGGCGATGGATATCGATGAATATGACGTGATGGAAAATCCATATAAGCAATTAGTTGTATGGAATCCTGAAGCGGAGGAGATTTTGGGAGGTTATCGTTATCTTTTGGGGGATGAGGTGCAATTTGATGAACATGGGAAGCCTGTGCTGGCTACTGCTCACATGTTTAATTTCTCGGAAGTTTTTTTGAAAGAATATTTGCCTTACACGGTGGAGTTGGGACGCTCATTTGTTACATTGGAATATCAGTCAACCCGTGCCGGTTCCAAGGGATTGTTTGCTTTGGATAATTTGTGGGATGGTTTGGGCGCATTAACCGTGATTAAGCCTAATGTGAAATATTTTTTTGGTAAGATGACTATGTATCCTAGTTATCATCGTCAGGGGCGTGACATGATATTATACTTCCTGAATAAACATTTCGGTGATAAAGATAAATTGATAACTCCGATGAAACCGCTGGAAATAGAAACAGATAAGAAAATGTTGGAAAATCTTTTCTGTTATGATTCCTTTAAAGAAGATTACAAGATCTTGAATACGGAAGTGCGTAAGCTGGGGTATAATATTCCTCCTTTGGTCAATGCATATATGAGTCTGTCTCCTACAATGCGTATGTTTGGAACAGCGATTAATTATGGATTCGGAGATGTGGAGGAAACCGGAATTCTGATTGCAGTCAATGAAATTCTGGAAGACAAACGGGTACGTCATATCGAATCGTTTGTAAAGCAACATCCTGAAGCTATGAAAATAACTTCAGGCGCTCATCCCATACTGACCAAATAATCGGACTAATAGTAGTATTTGGGGAAACATTGTCAGGTGCAGATAAAATTTACAGGGTTCATCTTGCTCGCATCTGACAATGTTTTTATTATACTGCCGGCAGACTGTTGCCTTTGATTTTCCGGTAGAGGTCGAGCGCATATACGTCTGTCATGCCCGATATGTAATCCAGCACGGCTTGAATTTTTCCATATAAAGTAGGTGCGTTGACATTGTACTGTCCGGATATGCGGTTGATAAGTAGTTGTGAATACGCTTTTTCCGGAGAGCACACTGCATTAATCATCAGGTCAATCAAGGTACTGATAACCCTGAATCCTGCCAATTCTATGTCCAGCACATCGCTGGAACGATATATTCTTTGAAAGGCAATTGCAGAACAATTGTCATAGGCCTCTTTCAATGGACTGCAAATGTGCATTATCAGGGTGCCTTCAAATTCCCCGGTCAATATCTTTTCTTCATTTTCAGTGAATACTCGTGTGCATTCCTTTATCAGTGCGCCTATGACCGAAGAACGTAAATAAGCTATCTGTTCATTGACGTCTGTTACAATCCGGCAAACTTCTTCAATGCGTTTTCTTCTTTTCTCATCAAAGAACTGCATATACAGTCCTTTGGTTTCATCATGTGTCAGAAGTTTTAATTTATGTGCGTCTTCTATGTCCATCATCTGATAACAAATATCATCTGCGGCTTCTACCAGGTAGACCAACGGATGGCGTGCGTAGCGTAAAGGCTCATCCGGTTTGCTGAGCCGGATAATCCCTAATTCTCCGGCTATTTTCTGATAATCAGCCTCTTCGCTTAAGAAGAAGCCGAATTTTGATTTCTTTCCTGCCAATTGTGAGGAAAAAGGGTATTTTACGATGGACGCCAGTGTGGAGTAGGTCATCACGAACCCTCCTTTCCGTCTTCCTTCAAACTGGTGGGTGAGGATTCGGAATGCATTGGCATTTCCTTCGAAGTGGGTTAAATCATCCCATTCCATCGGTGAAAGTTCTTTTTTCAATGCCATTCCTTGTCCTTCCGAGAAGTAAGTTGAAATGGCTTTTTCTCCCGAATGACCGAAAGGAGGATTTCCCAGATCGTGTGCCAGACATGCGGATGAAACGATGGAACCTATTTCCGATATATGGGAGTCGGCCAAGGCTGGGTGCTTCTTCAGAAGCTGGCTGGCGACATCGTTTCCTAAAGAACGCCCCACACAAGAAACCTCAAGGCTGTGAGTCAACCGGTTGTGTACAAATACGCTACCCGGTAAAGGAAATACTTGAGTTTTGTTTTGCAAACGACGGAAAGGTGCTGAGAAGATGAGACGGTCATAATCGCGTTGGAATTCGGTACGGTCATCTTTACGGGCCTCGTGTAGTTCTTCCATGCCGAAGCGTTTATTTGATATTAATTGTTTCCAGTTCATAATTCAGGCTTTATCTGTTTGCAAAAGTAAGAAACTTCCGTTTAAAAAACTGTAAACGCTTAGATAAATCCATCTAAATGTGTAAATTCGCACCTTATTAATCATGTGGCAATGTGTTGATTCGTCAATATGCCAATGGGCTGTATCATGTCTGGACTGTGTTTGTTGTCTGCAAATTATTAGCACATTGCCATATAAGCATATTGATAAATTATTAAAATTATGAAAATACAGGTAATCAATAAATCAAAACATGCTTTACCCGAGTATGCTACCGGGCAATCGGCAGGGATGGATATCCGTGCTAATCTTGACGAACCGATTGTGCTGAAACCCTTGCAACGTTGTTTGGTTCCTACGGGACTTTATATCGCATTGCCTGAAGGTTTTGAAGCGCAAATCCGTCCACGTAGCGGGCTGGCTATTAAGAAAGGCATCGGAGTCCTGAATTCTCCGGGCACAATTGATGCCGATTATCGTGGTGAAATTTGTATTATCCTGGTCAATTTGTCATCTGAGGATTTTATGATAGAAGATGGGGAGCGCATTGCGCAAATGGTTGTAGCCCGTCACGAACATGCCGAATGGCAGGAAGTGGAGGTGCTGGACGAAACGGAACGTGGTGCAGGTGGCTTTGGACATACCGGAAAAAAGTAAAAGGAAACAATGAATAGAAGATTGAAATATGTGCCCATGCTATGTGTATGTCTGATAGGCATGCTTGTTTCATGCGGTACGGTGAAGAGAGCTTCCGGCTTGTCCGGAAATAAAGCTGTTGTGGAGGAAAAGGATCCGCTTACTCCGGAGCAGCGCCGTAAATACGACTATTTCTTTTTGGAAGCGCTTCGGATGAAGGAAAAAGGTGACTTGGATGCGGCTTTCGAAATGTATAGTCACTGTTTGGACATTTATCCGCAAGGAGCCGCTACTTTGTTCGAAATTTCCCGCTTCCATATGTTTCTCAATCAGCCGGAAAAAGGGGAGGAAGCTTTGAAGAAGGCAGTGGATGCCGATCCTAAGAGCTTTTGGTATAAGCAAACTTTGGCAGCCTATTATCAAGGTAAGGGAAATTACCCGAAAGCCATTTATGTTTATGAGGATATGGCGAGCCAGTTCCCCTCACGTCTGGAACCGTTGATGGCTTTGATTGATCTCTATACCCGTACCAAGGACTATCAGCAGGTAGTTAATACATTGAACCGCCTTGAAGCCTTGGATGGGAAGTCTGAACAAATCAGCATGGAGAAATTCCGTATGTATCTGGCCATGAACAATGACCAGCAGGCATTTACGGAGATTGAGAATTTGGCAAAAGAATATCCATATGACATGCGTTATCTTACCATTTTGGGAGATGTCTATCTGAACAACGGTAAGGAAGAAGAAGCATACGAAACTTATCAGAAAGTATTGAAGGAAGAACCGGGCTATGCGCCGGCGTTGCTTTCCATGGCTTCTTATTACGAGAAAAAAGGGCAGGATAGTTTGTATCAGGTACAGTTGGATACTATTTTGCTGAATGATAATGTGGATAGCGATACAAAGATGAACATTATGCGCCAGCTTATTCTGCGTTCCGAGCAAACGAACAAGGACAGTACGAAAATAGCAGGCCTGTTTACTTCTATATTGAAGGAAAAACAAGAGAATGCAGATATTGCTATGTTGGCGGCCCAATATCTTCTGACGAAAAAGATGGATAAAGAGGCAACCCCTGTTTTGCACCAAGTGCTTGAAATTGATCCGGAAAATACGCCGGCACGCTTGCAGCTATTGAGTTTTGCCATTCGTGAGCAGAATATGGATGAAGTAATCAAATTGTGTGCTCCTGCTTTAGAATATACTCCGGATGTATTGGAATTCTATTATTATATGGGATTGGCCTATCATCAGAAAGAGAAAACAGACGAGGCATTGGAGGTTTTTAAAAAAGGAGTGAATCAAGTAACAGATAAAAGCAATAAGGATATCGTTTCTGATTTCTATGCCATTATGGGGGATCTTTATCATATAAAGAAGATGAATGTGGAGGCATATGCCGCATACGATTCCGCTTTGGTTTATAAGGAAAACAATATAGGGGCCTTGAATAATTATGCCTATTACCTGTCTGTAGAGCGTAAAAACCTGGATAAAGCGGAAGAAATGAGTTATCGTACCGTAAAGGCCGAACCTACCAATGGTACGTATCTGGATACCTATGCCTGGATACTTTTTGAGAAAGGTAAATATGTAGAAGCAAAAATTTACATTGACCAGGCTATGCAGAATGATGGAAGTAAAAGTTCCGTTGTTGTAGAGCATTGTGGAGATATTTACTATATGAATGGAGATCGTGAAAAGGCTTTGGAATATTGGCAACAAGCGGAAAAATTATCCAAGGAGCCTCCTCAAGAAGGTAGTGAAGAACGTAGTGAAAAGGAATTGAACTTATTGAGAAAGAAAATTGTACAAAAGAAATACTTTGCAGAATGATGAAACGTGTCTGTTTTTATTTGTTTAGCGCTTTGCTGATTATATTTATTTCTTCATGTTCATCTACCCGGAGTATGAAGAAAGGGGTATCTATTGGCAATTTATCCGAGTCGGAATATATGGAAGAGCTGATTAGCCGTTCTCCGGGATGGGATGCAATTACTGCGAAAATGTCATTGGCCGTTGACTTGAACGGTAAAGGACCGACTAAAGTAAATGGTACGTTGCGCATGAAACGTGATGAAGTAATCCAGCTTTCTATCGCTCCATTTTTGGGTATTGAAGTGGCACGTGCTGAAATATCTCCGGACGGAGTTTTAGTGATGGATCGCATGAACAAACGTTATGTACAAGTTCCTTTTGATGAATTGAAGAATCTGGCAAAGGCTGATTTGGATTTTCATACTTTGCAGGCCTTGTTTATGAATGAAATTTTTCTTCCGGGAAAAAAGGTGCTGACTGTCCGTGATATTTCGTCCTTTGCTGTGCGTCCTGAAAACGAAAATGCATTAATAGAAGTTAAGAACGGCAAACATTTCGCCTACCGTTTTCGTACCAATACAAATGATGGGCTGCTGAAAGAAAGTCATATCGGCTTGTCCGGTACCCGGTACGGGATAAATTGGCGTTATGATAAGTTTCGTCCGTTGGAGCAGAGACAGTTTCCGGGAACTATGACGGTTTCTTTTGAAGGGGCTGCCAAACCGGTTACGGCTGTATTTGAACTTTCCCGCCTTTCTACCAATAAGGATTGGGAAGCTCATACCGAAGTGCCCGGAAAATACGAAAGAATAGAATTGCAAGATTTGCTAAAACAGCTTATTAAATAATGAAACGTATCTTCTTACTACTCATAGCCTGCTGCTTTTTAAGTACTATTTCAGCGCAAAGTACTCGGAAAATAAGGGAGCTTGAAGCCAAACGGAAGGAACTTCACCAGCAGATTGCCGAGTCTGAAACTTTGTTGCAATCTACCAAAAAGGATGTGAAAAGCCAGTTGGACAACCTTGCTTTGCTGACAGGTCAGATTGAGGAGAGAAGAAAATATATCAATACCATAGAGAGTGATGTTCATACATTGACAAGTGAGATCGCTTCTTTACAGAAACAACTGAATAAACTTCAGCGTGATTTGAAAGACAAGAAGCGGAAGTATGAAACTTCGGTGCAATACATGTATCGTAACAAGTCTGTTCAAGAGAAATTAATGTTTATTTTTTCTGCCGAGAATTTGAGTCAGACTTACCGTCGTATGCGTTATGTGCAGGAATATGCAAACTTCCAGCGCCTTCAAGGAATGGAGATAGAACGTAAGCAGAAGCAAATTGCCGCTAAAAAAAGAGAAGTGGAACAAACTAAGCATGCCAAACAGAATCTTTTAAAACAGGGTGAGGTTGAAAAGGCCAAACTGGAGATTCAGGAAAAGGAGCGCCAGACTCTTTTGGCGAATTTGCAAAAGAAGCAGAAAGGTATACAAAGCGAGATAAGGAAGAAAAAACGTTCGGCTGAGCAATTGAATGCCCAGATTGACCGTTTGATTGAAATTGAAATAGAGAAAGCTAGAAAGCGTGCAGAGGAGGAAGCTCGTAGGAAAGCCGCTGCTGAGGCTGCCGCAAAGGCGGCAGCAGCTAAGAAAGCGGAGCGTGAAACTACGGGAGGGGCGTCCCGTTCTAAATCTACGGAAAAAAATGAGTCTACAAAGAAGGTCGCTCCGGTGGAGAAGTTCAGTCTGAATAATGAGGACCGCCAGCTGTCGGGCAGTTTTGAACGTAACCGGGGTATTTTGCCGGTTCCCATTACCGGTCCATACGTGATTGTCAGCCATTACGGACAGTATGCCGTAGATGGTTTGCGTAATGTGAAACTGGATAATAAAGGGATTGATATCAAGGGCAAACCGGGAGCGCAGGCACGTGCCGTTTTCAATGGAGAAGTTTCGGCTATTTTCCAGTATAATGGTTTGAACAATATACTGGTGCGTCATGGTAATTACATCTCTGTCTATTGCAACCTTTCTTCCGTATCGGTTTCTAAAGGCAGCAAAGTCAATACACGTACCGTTCTTGGTACTATCCATACAGATAGTTCGGGTAATACGGTCTTGCATTTTCAACTTCGTAAGGAAACGGCTAAACTTAATCCGGAATTATGGTTGGGAAGATGAAAAAGATAAGTTCTCTTTCTGTATTTTATTACTTTGCGGTTTCTCGCAGCTTGTTTGGAAACTGAAGAATTTTCTGTAGTTCCTGTTCCTGAAATTTCTTCCATAATAATTCCTTCTACGGAAAGTATCTGGTCTGTTGCTATAAAGAATGCTGATCTGGCTGGAGATTGGTTATCTTTTTGATATGTAGTACAGGATAACTTTCTGTATAATAGCTTTTAAAGTATAAATATGTATTTGAGGAACAGTTATTTCCGTTTTAAAACTTGTCTGTTCTTTCAAAGAGAACGAAAAAACATTTATTATTAAAAATAAATCTCCAATTAGTTTTGAGTTCAAGTCTAATTGCGTACATTTGTCCCCTGCATTAAGTATCCTCATAGAAGTACATTAATACTTTTCCAACTTATTCTTTAGTGATGATGGTAGAATCGTTTGTCTCTCTGTAAGATTCCTAATAGCAAAACGCACTTATTTTTTTATTAAAACATTTATTTTAAAATGAACATTTTTATTGCAGGGCTTAACTATAATATGAGTGAAGCCGAACTTGGAGAATTATTTGCAGAGTATGGTGAAGTTGTTTCTGTTAAGATTATAATGGACAGAGAGACCGGTCGTTCTAAGGGATATGGTTTTGTTGAAATGGCTGATGATGAAGCTGGAGATAAAGCGATTGCAGCTCTTAATGAAGTGGACATGGATGGAAAAACTCTTTCTGTGTCAGTAGCTCGTCCTAGAGAAGAACGTCCGCGTCGTAGCTATGGCAACAATGGCGGTGGTGGTTATCGTGGCGGTAACAACAGTCGTGGTGGTGGCTATGGTGGTAGTCGCGGAGATAATGGCTATGGCGGTGGCAGAAACAGATATTGATCTGTATCTCTATAAAATATAAGGGAACCTGTCTTGGACATTTGAAATGCTGAGGCAGGTTTTTAAGTGCCTGTTCAGGATATCTTCAAAAGACTTTGGCTGTCGGTTATTTCTTTTATTTATGGCAAACAGAAGATGTTCCATTGAGGGTAAAAACGGTTATTTATTAAGCATGGTCAATAATTTCTACATAAATTCCAGGTACTTCTCTCTTTTATAGAAAGGCTATAAGTATTATGCGTGTTATATTCAACTTCATTCTGGATTATTCCAACAAGAAAGAAGATGATTGAGTATGGAGAGATACTTGTTTCCTAGAAAATAGATTCCTGTGTCTGTGTTGTCAATAGTTCCAGCGCCTTGATTCCCATAACGGAATTTCCTTTTGGATTCAATCTCGGGCTCCACACTGCAACTGAATATCGTAGTGGGTAAACTGCGGCTATACCGCCTCCCACACCACTTTTCCCCGGAAGACCTACCAAATAAGAAAATTCTCCTGCTTCGTCATAGAATCCACATGTTTGCATGATGGCATTGATACGTTTCACTTGAGAGGCGGTCAGCGTGATTCCTTCGAATGTAAAAGCCTGTTTATGGTTGGCAAACGGCAAAAAGGCTTTGGATAAATCATAACAACTCATTTCTATGGAGCATTGCAGGAAATAGAAATGAAGTACACGTTCTATGTCATTGTCGATGTTATGATAATATTTCAACAGGTTGGTGATTGCCGCATTCAGATAACCGTTTTTACGTTCGGACAGGGCAACTTCTTCATTATAATGAATTTGGTTATTTCCGCTGATTGAGCGGACGAAACGAAGATATTCTTCTTCGGGGTGTTTCAGATGGTTCAGCAGGATATCTGTCATTACAATGGCTCCGGCGTTAATAAAGGGATTCCGAGGAATTCCTTTTTCTACCTCCAGTTGTACTAGTGAGTTGAAAGCTGTTCCCGAAGGTTCTTTACCTACTCTTTTCCATAGATTATCTCCTTCAAGACTCAAACACATGGCAAGTGAAAAAACTTTCGAAATACTTTGGATGGAGAAGCCGGTGGTGGCTTCTCCATGCATGAAAGTTTTGTTTTGTATCGTATGGATACACATTCCGAATTGATCTGGGTTGATTTTGGCAAGTGCCGGAATGTAATCAGCCTGTTTGCCAATAGAGGCGTAGGGCTGGATTTCTTGATAGATGTCTTTTAGAATCTGTTGATAATCCATAATTTGGACGTTTTATTTTTCTGTATAGTCACCATTGGCTTTGATGAGCTCGATCAACTTCTCAACAGCCTGATCTTCGGGAATGTTTTTTTCTATGCATTCTTTCTTTTTATAGAGGCTGATTTTTCCACGACCGGCACCTACATAGCCATAGTCGGCATCCGCCATTTCGCCGGGACCATTGACAATACAGCCCATAATGCCGATCTTCAGACCTTTCAAGTGCGAGGTAGCTGTTTTGATACGGGCGATGGTAGACTCCAAATCATATAAGGTACGACCACATCCCGGACATGAAATGTATTCCGTTTTGCTGGTTCGGATTCTGCCGGCTTGCAGGATACCAAATGCAGTGGTATCTACCACTATATGACTCAAGGGGCCTTGGTTGTACAAGAAGATTCCGTCACAGAGTCCGTCAAAAATTAGTGCACCCATATCAGCTGCCGCTTTGATTTGCAGGTCTTCAGCTTTCGTTTCCTGATAGTATTGGAAGAATACGACCGGATTCTCTAACCCTTCATTCATCAGTTCGTGTGTCATGGCACGATATTCGCCGAGGCGGTTGGGATGATTGCTTTGGGCGATGATTACCACTTCGGGATGTAGTTTAAGGGCTGCGATTACTTCGTCATTCATAGCCATATAGGGCAGAAACAGGAATTTCAGATCGGAAACCGTGTGATGTAATTCTATCATCTGCTGGTAGTTAAATGCCGGATAGACATTTTTGTCTTCTGGATTCCATGCATTGGCATCTACTAGATAGGCTATATTGTTATCTCGTGATTGGGGCACACTTCCACCGCAATAAATATAGTCAGGTTTGAACTGAGGATTAGTTTCGAAAGACCCTTCCAGACGTTCGGCTATTACTACGGGAAGATTATCTCCTCCAATGTTTCGGACAGCCTTAGTCTTCCGGCGCCCCGGAGATAGGTAGTTGAACTGCGGAGCTTCTTTTCCAGGAATAAAAGGATGTCCTTCCCGAGTTAGTATATAATCAACCAGTTTGCGGGCTACCGGAATTTCGTTTTCAGGAGCCTCGCTCAATGAAACACGAATGGTATCTCCCAAGCCATCTGCAAGGAGTGCGCCTATTCCTAATGCGGATTTTATTCTTCCGTCCTCGCCGTCCCCTGCTTCGGTAACCCCCAAATGAAGCGGGAAAGCCATGCCTTCCTTTTCCATTTCCTTTACCAGCAGACGGACCGTCCTGACCATTACTACGGTATTGGATGCTTTGATGGAAATAACCACATCGTTGAAATGTTCCGCAACACAGATACGCAGAAATTCCATGCACGATTCCACCATACCTTCAGGGGTGTCACCATAATGAGACATGATGCGGTCTGACAGAGAACCGTGGTTTACCCCGATGCGGATGGCGGTGTGGTTTTCCTTGCAGATATTTAGAAAAGGAATGAAGCGGGCACGTATCTTTTCTATTTCTTGCGCATATTCTTCGTCAGTGTATTCCAGTTTCTGGAAAGTACGTCCCGGGTCTACGTAATTTCCCGGATTGATGCGTACCTTTTCTGCATATTGTGCCGCTACATCGGCTACTTTGGGGTTAAAATGTACATCGGCCACCAATGGAGTATCATATCCTTGAGAGCGTAATCCGATATTGATATTCTTCAAGTTTTCGGCTTCACGGACACCTTGTGTGGTGAGGCGAACGTATTCACCGCCGGCATCTATAATGCGTTTGGCTTGTTCCACACAGGCTTCGGTATCCATAGTGACGGTATTTGTCATGCTCTGAATACGGATGGGGTTGTTGCCACCCAAGGGAGTGGCTCCGATATTCACTTCGGAAGATTCGCGGCGGGAGTAATTGAATAAATCCATAGTTAGTGATTAGTGGTGAGTGGTTAGTGATTAGTGGGCTGCGCTGAAATATTAACCACTTACCACTAATCACTAACCACTAGTTAATTTGTTTTATATTCAAACTTGACTTCTTTCAGTTCTTCGTTGGCTTTCACGATTTTCTTTTTCAAGCCGGTCTTGTAGTCTGCAAACTTGGTGGCTAGTTCTGTATCACTCAATGCTAGCATTTGTACGGCCAGAATAGCTGCATTCATGGCTCCATTGATTGCTACGGTAGCTACAGGAATTCCGGGAGGCATTTGGATGATAGAATAAAGTGCGTCTACGCCATCAAGAACTGAACCTTTAACGGGGACACCGATAACAGGCAATGTGGTATTTGCAGCAATGACACCGGGAAGTGCGGCAGCCATGCCGGCAGCGGCAATGATGACTTTAATTCCACGGCCTGCAGCATTTTTCGCAAATTCCTCCACAGCTTCGGGAGTGCGGTGTGCCGAAAGGGCGTTCATTTCGAAAGGTACGTGCATCTCGTCCAGTAATTTGGCAGCTTTTTCCATTACGGGAAGATCGGAAGTGCTACCCATGATAATGCTTACGATAGGTTTCATTGTTTTTTGTTATTGTTTGGTTTATATATTTACTTCAAGCACGGGTTATACGGATGAACGCGGATAGAAAAATCCGTGAGGTCCGCGTAATCCGCGCTTGAACAATTCCTAATGGGAATCTATATTATTCGTTGACTAATGCTTTATATCCTTCAGCATCCAGCAAATCGTTAACGTCATTAGAGTCATTGGGCTTAATCTTAATCAGCCACCCTTTACCATACGGGTCTTGGTTTACTAATTCGGGATTGTCGGCCAATGCTTCATTCTGTTCCAAAACTTCTCCTGAAACAGGAAGGAACAAGTCCGAAATCGTTTTTACTACTTCAATAGTACCGAAAACTTCATCTTTTTCTAAAGTTTCTCCTTCAGTTGTGATATCTACGAATACGATGTCACCCAGTTGCTCTTGTGCATAATCAGTGATGCCTACATAAGCTATATCACCTTCTACTCGTATCCATTCGTGTTCTTTGGTATACTTTACATTGCTTGGAAATTCCATAATGCTTTCAATTTATAAGGTTAATACTAATTTTTTTCAAATAAACAAAATTCCAATGACACCACAAAACAATCCGACAATAAATCCGGCTAAAACTTCTAATAAGGTATGCTGTTTTACAATGATACGGGCTGTGCCAAGCATCCCGGATAGCAAAATGAAAAAACAGAGCCACCATACAGGATTGAAATTGAATATAAAGCTGTAGGATAATAATCCGCCTACCATCATGCCGCTGCTTGCCACGTGTGTGCTGATTTTCCACTTGAAATTGATCAGCGTGCAAAGGATCATGCAGATGAGGGCGGCTACGATAATACCTGACATATAGCGGGGCAGGTGTATCTTATACATGGTGATGAGACAGGTGACATAGCTGATGATAGTCAACGCATATGGTACGAAACGTTTTTCGCGGTGTCCCAATTCATGAATACCCCAACCGTTTATTTTTTGGAACAGGTAGATGGCGAGCATCGGCATCAGAATGGTGAAACAGTAGACTATGCCCAATACTATCAGTTTGTACTGGATGGGCATGATACGAAGATAAGTGAAGAAAAAAAGCAGGAAAAATGCCACAAAAGGAATCATAAAAGGCGTGAATATGCCTGATATGATACGTGAACTGACTTCAAGCGGACTGTTTTTCTTGCCTACTGCTATTGTTTCGGTTGTTTCGTTAGCTTCCATATAATTTATATTACCTTCTTAATCGTGCGACGGGTATGTTAAGCTGTTGGCGGTATTTGGCTACAGTACGGCGGGCTATGGGGTAGCCTTTCGTTTTTAGTGTTTCGGCCAGTTCATCATCAGTGTACGGTTTTTCCTTGTCTTCGGTGTCTACACATTCTTTCAGAATACGCTTGATTTCGCGGACAGAGAGTTCTTCACCGTCTTCGGTAGTGTAACCGTCGCTGAAAAAGAATTTCAACGAATAGATACCATAGTTTGTTTGTACATATTTGCTGTTGCTTACCCGTGATATGGTGGAAATATCCAATCCCGAGCGTTCGGCTACATCTTTTAGGATCATGGGCTTTAGCAGGGATTCGTCTCCTTCCAAAAAGAAGGGGCGCTGAATATCTATAATGGCTTGCATGGTGGTGAGCAACGTATGTTGTCGCTGTTTTACGGCGTTGATAAAACCTTGTGCGGCATCTACTTTTTGTTTTAGGAACATCAGTGCGTCCTTTGAGGCTTTGCTCTGATTGTCTTTGTTGCGGGTGTGTTCATCCAGTAGTTCGGTGAACTGGCGGCTCAGACGCAACTCAGGAACATTACGATTGTTTAAACTTAGAGTAATGGTGTCATCCTCATACGTTTCTACAATGAAGTCGGGAATGATCTGCTGCATATTTTTGCCCATTGCTTCACCCAGTGAACTGCCCGGACGAGGATTCAGTTTGGTGAGATCGCTCACCGCCTCATTATATTGTTCTTCGGTAATACCTAGTTTTTGGATAATCCTTTCTTTGTTTTTGCGGGTAAACTCATCACAGCATTTACCGATGATGTCCAGTTCTATTTGTTTTAACGGTGAATCGGCTTTTCTTTGTATTTGTAGCAGAAGACATTCTTGTAAACTGCGGGCACCGATACCTGCCGGATCAAAGTCTTGGATTATTTCCAAGATTTTATTTAATTCCTCCTCAGTGGTATAGATGCCTCGATAGATGGCAAGTTCATCCATGATAGACTCCATATTTTTGCGTAACAGGCCGTCATCGTCCAATGAACCGATCAAGTATTCTGCTATATCTCGTTGTTCTGGGGTAAGTTCCTGCATCTGCAACTGGTCTTTCAATATTTCATAAAAAGATACGGCATCCGAGAAAGGGATTTCTTCGGCTACTCCTTCTTTGGAACGATTATGTTCCTGTAGTTTATAATCGGGAATATCATCTTCGTTGCTGTAATCGCCTAATGAAAAATCTTCGTTCGAGTCTGTATTTCCGTCTTCGTTCTCAACGTATTCTGTGTTGTCATCTTCATTTTCGGGCATTTCTTTCCCTTCCTCCAGGGCCGGATTATCCAGTATTTCGGAATGGATACGTTCTTCCAGCTCCACAGTGGGCAGTTCCAGCAATTTCACTACCAGTATCTGTTGTGGAGATAAGGTTTGTATTTGTTGCTGGGCTTGTGTTTGTACTTGACGTGAGCCTTGTGCCATAATATTTTTATTTCCTTGTTTATTGCGACAAAAATAGGAAATTGTATTGTAATAATCTTCCTTTTTGGGGGGATTATTTTAAGGGGATGGCTATCTTTACCTGTCATCTATACAAAAAACATAAGATTATGTTTGCAAAAGAAACTTATACAACCCATCGTAATAGTTTGAAAAAACGTGGGGATAGGTTTCTTGCTATTTGGGACAACGAGGAGAGTGGCGAGGATAATACTTATCATTTCCGCCAAGGTTCTACTTCTCTTTATTTTTAGGACTTGCCCTATGCCGGATTGGCGATATGGATATCATATTGTATGGATGGGATCCAGCCTGCCTTGTGTGAGAAAGCGTAGAGGGTGGGAGTGACAGAAACTGGTTCTGCCGCGGATTTGAAGAAGTGTTTGGAAAAAGCAGTTGCTAAAAGACAGGTGATTCATTAGAAAAGTACTTAGGTCAGCCGTAAATTATTAAGGCTGGCCGGATCTTTGGAACCGGAATTTGAACTTACTATAGAACCGGGTATCTATATTAATAGATTGTTGGAAAGCGGAAAAATGCTTTAAGGATTTTATCGATTATGATAAGTTGGAGAGTTATCGTGAGTTTACAGAGTTGCGTAATGAGGAAGATTATTTGATAACGGAGGACGGGGCACGTTTTTGGGGTACGAAGGTCCTTTTACTACAGAACGATGATATATAATTATCCACCTATGGTTGCTTTTAAACCGTAATCAGTCAAGATTTGTATGCACTGCTGTTGTACTTCCTCGGATGGCGTTTGCATTTTATATCCTTTAGGGTTATAGATACTGCCTAGCTTTGCATGCTTTCCCTTTCCTATATCATGGTAGGGTAATAGGTTAATGATCTCAGGATGCCGTGGAAGACTGGCCAAAAATTCGGCAGACAGCTTTATGTTCTTTTCATCTGCATTCACTCCTTCAATCAATGGAATACGGATATAATAAGGGAAGTCAGCTTCTGCTACTCTGCGGATGTTCTTCAAAATTAATTCATTGGGAACATCACAGAATGTCTGGTGTACGGTACTGTCCATTGATTTTAAGTCGATAAGCAATAGTTCACAATTCCGCATCACTTCATCCACTGTTTCTTTGCGGGCAAGCAGGGTGGTATCTACCGCCCGATGAATTCCCTGTTGTCCGCAACGTTTCAGTATATCAATCAAGAATTCGGGATGAAGCAACGGTTCTCCACCACAAAAAGTAACTCCACCGCCCGATTGATCCATAAATGGAATTTCCTTTTCTATTTCATGCATCAGGTATTCGGCGGTATATTCCGTTCCTGATATCTCGATAGCCATTGCCGGACATTCTTCGGCACAGCGTCCGCATAACACGCATTTTTGTTTGTCGGTGATAATACCCTCGGGAGTCAGTGTCAGTGCCCCGTTGGGACATACTTTCAGACAAGTTCCACAGCCGAGGCATTTCTTGGCTGTGTATAGTTTGTCTTTTCCGTTACGAATGCCTTCGGGATTATGGCACCATATGCACGAGAGCGGGCATCCTTTCATGAAAAGTGTGATGCGGATGCCCGGTCCGTCATTGATGGCATAGCGTTTGATGTCGAAAATCAGACTCATCTTGTCAGAAGGTTTCTTGTGCCGTGCGGGCTATTACGTCATATTGTAAATCTGTATTCATGTCATTGAAGTAATCACTGTATCCAGCTACGCGTACCAATAGGTCCCGGTATTCTTCCGGATGTTTTTGGGCGGCATGCAGGGTAGCGGTATCTACTATGTTGAACTGAATGTGATGTCCTCCTAAAGCAAAATAGCTGCGGATGAGGCTTGCCAGTTTGGCTATGTCTTCATCGTGTTTAAGAAGTGAAGGCAGGAAGCGCTGATTCAATAGAGTGCCTCCGCTTTTCACCTGGTCCAGTTTTCCTAATGATTTTATAACGGCGGATGGCCCGTGGGTATCTGCTCCGTGTGAGGGTGAGGTACCGTCACTGATGGCACGTCCGGCCAGACGGCCGTTGGGGGTGGCATTCATCATTTTGCCGAAGTAAACGTGACAGGTGGTAGACAACATGTTCAGATGGAAACATTCGCCTTTGGTGTTCGGCTTTCCCTCGATGGCATCGTAAAGGTCGTTAAAGATCTGGATGGCGATGCGGTCTGCATATTCGTCATCGTTACCGAAGAAAGGGGTACGGTTCAGTATGAACTGTCTCATGGCTTCCTGTCCTTCGAAGTTGGTATCGGTAGCATGGATGATTTGCTCCATATTGAATTTACGTTCTTCGAATACATGTTTTTTCAGAACGGAGAGGCTGTCGGTAATAGTACCCAAACCGGTGCATTGAATATAGCTTGTGTTATAACGCGGTCCGCAGTTATAATAATCTTTTCCTTTGGCGATACAGTCATCAATGAACAAAGACAGGAAAGTGGCGGGAGCGTATTTGGCGAACATACGGTCAATGTAGTTGCTGACGCGTACTTTCATATCTACAAAATAATGGATTTGTTTAAGAAATGCGTCATAAAGTGCTTCATAACTCCGGAAGGTACAGGGATCTCCTGTTACCAAGCCTACTTTCTTGCCTGATACAGGATCTGTTCCGTTGTGCAAGGTGACTTCCAATATCTTGGGTACGTTAAGGTAACCGGTCAGTATGTAAGCTTCTTTTCCGAAAGCGCCTACTTCTATGCATCCGCTACATCCGCCTTCACGAGCGTCCTCCGGTGTTTTTCCCTGTCGCATCAGTTCCATGACGTATGTGTCGGGATTGAATACAGATGGGTAGCCATAGCCCTTACGGATTACTTTGCAGCCTTCGCGCAGGAAACGCTCCGGGGTGCATACACTGATGTGCAGGGCGCTTCCGGGTTGTAACAGGTGAAGATCATCTACTGTTTCGAGCATGATATAGGATACTTCGCTGACTCCGTTGCTACCATCACGTTTGATGCCACCGATATTCAGATTGGTAAAGTCATTGTAGGTACCGCTTTCTTTGGCGGTGATGCCAACTTTGGGTGGGGCTGTCTGATTATTTACTTTGATAAAGAAACATGACATCAGTTCTTTGGCCTCTGCACGGGTCAGTATTCCTTCTTCCAGGTCTTTTTCATAGAAAGGAGCGAGGTGCTGGTCAAAATGTCCTGGATTCATGGCGTCCCATCCGTTCAGCTCTGTAATGGTGCCGAGATGGACAAACCAGTACATTTGTATGGCCTCCCAATAAGTACGGGGGGCATGTGCAGGAACCCATCGGCAGATTTCCGCTATTTTTTTCAGTTCCTCTTTGCGTTTCGGATCGGTTTCTTGTCCAGCCATCTTTTCGGCCAGTTCGGCATGGCGTTCGGCAAAAATGATAGCGGCATCACAGGAGATGGACATGGCGGTCAGTTCTTCTTGTTTGTCGGTTGCTTCTGGATCATTCATAAAATCCAGATTTTTCAACTCATGTGCAATACGTTCTTTCAAATCCAGCATGCCATGTTGATAAACCTTTCCGTCCAGAGAAGTATGGCCGGGGGCTCGTTGTTCCATGAATTCAGTGAACATTCCTACTTCGTAAGCTTCTTTCCATTCTTTGGGAACATGATTGAAGATGCGTTCGCGTTGGGTGCGCCCTTTCCAATAAGGAATTACCTCGCGCTCATAGGTGTCTATATCTTCCTGGCTGATGGTGTAACGCTGCAATTCGCGGGTGTTCAATACATGAAGGTCTTCCACGCTGTGACAGGTCAGTTCAGGGAAAGTCGATACGGCTTTGGGGCGTGGTCCACGTTCACCTACAATCAGTTCGTCTTCACCTATGTATATAGTTTTCCGTTTACAGATTTCAAGGAAGTTCAGTGCTCTTAGAATAGGAATTGGATACTTTCCTTCGTTTTCTTTGTAAAATTCGGTTTCTATCAGAGCACGTTCTATGGACAAAGAAGGTTGTGTATCAAAAGATTCTTGACGTAGGCGTCGGATACGGTCTGTCATACCGTTGATTGTTGTTTTCATAAGAGTTGTAATAAGGTCTACTGGTTCATAAATAGAAATTTCCATAAGGGCGGATTAATGGATCCGACCAATTGATGTGCAAGAGAATAAGATATCAAATAGAAAGAAACGTATGCCAAAAGTAAGATACGCTGTCATTTAATCCATCTTTATAGTGGTGTAATGTACAGTCTGCTGGCTTTTGGCATACCCTCCTGAAGAAGAAATGTTCTTAGTAGTAGAACATCAGGCAGTTGAACAATTTTCTATAGCCTTTGGAGTGCATTCACTTATACTTGTTTAATAATGGCCGAAATTACTGTTTGTTTTGCACATAAACAAAACTTATATACTGTTTAATAACAGGTTAATACCGGAAACTGCTTCCTCCTAAAAACTCTCTCAGTAAAGAAGTGGGAGGCAATTCTTTATCTTGTACCGAAGCGAAATATTCCAAGAATTTGCGTAAACGGTATGCTTCTGAATATTCCGGTTTGTTATTGGGAACATTCCTTAGAATAGGAATGGCATAATCCTTCATAATGGCCAGTTCAAACAACAGGGCAGAATTGAACATGGCATCTGCATTTTCCTGATATGGGAAGATCCATTTTTCTTCTCCGGCGCGTACGCTGGGCCATCTTCTGATTGTTTCCTCTGCGGAATAGCCACGGTATTTGTAATCGCGGATAATACGGCGCAACAAACGGTTGTCGGTAGTCGGAATATAATTATGATTGTCCAGCAGAATAGTGGTTAATGCCGATACATATATTTTATATTTATTCTCGGCGGGAATATGAGGGGTTAATTCGGGGTTAAGTGCATGAATCCCTTCGAGAATCAATATCATGTTATCGTCAATCTTAAGTTTGTCACCTTTAAATTCCCTTCTTCCTGTGGTGAAGTTGAAACGTGGTAACTCTACTTCCTTTCCATGAAGCAGATCTTGTAATTGCTTGTTGAAGAACTCCAAATCCAATGCATACAATGATTCGTAATCATAATCACCTTTTTCATCTTTTGGTGTCTTTTCTCGGTCAACAAAGTAATTGTCCAGGGAGATGGGGTAAGGTTTCAGCCCGTTTGCCATCAACTGGATACTGAGTCGTTTGCTGAAAGTCGTTTTACCAGAAGAGGATGGACCGGAGATAAGAACCAGTTTTACTCTTTGACCGTTTTTTCCTCTGTGGTATATCTCATCAGCAATATTGGAAATTTTTTTTTCCTGCAAGGCTTCAGACACATTAATCAGATCGGTGGCATAACCTTCATTACAGGCCACATTGAAATCTCCTACAGTACCCACACCTAAAATCTGATTCCAGCGTCGGTGCTCTTTGAATACTTCCAGCATTTTTTCTTGTTTTACTACTTCCTCCAATATTTCCGGATTCTGACGGTTGGGGACTCGCAGCAACAAGCCGTCATAGTATTTAACAATGTCGAATTTGCGGATATATCCGGTGCTGGGCAACAGACTGCCATAGTAGTAGTCAATGGTATCTTCTAAAGTATAATAATAGGAGTAAAGTTCCCCTGAAGTTTCAAGCAGTCTAACTTTGTCCATCATTCCTTTCCGGCGGAATAGTTCTACTACTTCAGTTGTGTGACATTCAAAACGGTGGAAAGGGATGTTGGCTTCCACAATCTCTTTCATTCGCTGCTTAATACGGGAAACATCATCCAGCCCGGTTTCGCGTCCTATCTGCAAGGCGCAATAATATCCTTTAGATACGGGATGTTCAAGCATGATTTTTCCATCAGGGTATAAGTCCTCCACCGCTTTGCACAAGATGAAGCAGAGAGAACGGACATAGGTACGCATTCCTGAAGGATTCAGTATGTTCAGGAACTCTACATCCTTATTATTATAGGCCCGGTAATTGAGTCCTTCTACTTTGTTATTGACTTTGGCACTGACCGGTCCGTATGGGATATCTAGATTAAAACCATTATAAATATCCAAAAGTGAGCTTCCGATTGGGAAGTTCTTTGAAATATTGTTATTTTTGCAACAGATTTGTAACATAATCGTAATAATTATTACTAATGTAGTGAAACGGCTTGAAATTTACTGAATAAAAGGGAGATTAGCCAATTCCTACCAAATTAATTAAAGATGGAGTATTCTTTTTATGATTTCTTAAAGCTGCTAGGTTCACTGGCGCTATTCCTTTATGGAATGAAAATCATGAGTGAGGGGCTGCAAAAGTTTGCTGGTGACAGACTGCGTAAAATCCTCACAGCGATGACCACCAACCGGGTAACCGGAGTGCTAACCGGTGTTCTTATCACTGCGTTAATTCAATCCTCTTCTGCTACTACTGTTATGGTAGTAAGTTTCGTTAATGCCGGACTCCTTACACTTTCACAATCAATTGGAGTCATTATGGGGGCAAATATCGGTACCACTGTCACTGCATGGATTATATCTGCGTTAGGGTTTAAAGTAGATATTGCTGCTATGGCACTTCCGTTATTGGCTGTTGGCGTACCCTTATTATTTTCAGGAAAGAGTAACCGTAAATCCATTGGAGAATTTATATTCGGTTTCTCTTTTTTGTTTATGGGCCTCTCTCTCTTGAAGACGAATGCTCCTGACTTAAGTAGAAACCCCGAAATGTTGTCTTTTGTTCAGAACTATACTGATATGGGATTTGGTTCTGTTATCTTATTTGTTGTCATCGGTACAGTTCTTACCATGATTGTACAGGCATCGGCTGCAACGATGGCTATTACTTTGATTATGTGTGCCAATGGTTGGATTAGTTTTGAGCTGGGGGCTGCGTTGGTACTTGGCGAGAATATTGGTACCACTATAACCGCTAACCTTGCCGCACTGACTGCCAATACGCAGGCCAGGAGGGCTGCGCTGGCTCATTTGGTGTTCAATGTTTTTGGGGTTATTTGGGTGTTATGCCTTTTCAAGCCTGTAACTATGGGGGTTTCATGGTTTGTAGAAGATATAATGAGAACAGCAGATCCGGCTGTTGCCGTATCTTTTAAACTGTCTGCTTTTCATACTACTTTTAATATATGCAATGTGTTGATTCTTATTTGGTTTGTCAAGTTGATAGAGAAAACTGTCTGTAAAATCATTCCTCAGAGAGAGCAGGATGAGGAATATCGTTTGCGCTTTATTACAGGTGGTATGCTTTCTACGGCAGAGCTTTCTATATTGCAGGCACGCAAGGAAATCAATCTCTTTGCAGAGCGTACTCATCGTATGTTTGGCATGGTGCGGGATCTGCTTCACACCACTAATGACAATGATTTTAACAAATTGTTCAGTCGTATTGAGAAATATGAGAATATAAGCGATAACATGGAGGTGGAGATCGCTAATTATCTGAATCAGGTATCCGACGGGCGTTTGAGTTCTGAAAGTAAGTTGCAAATTCGTGCTATGCTTCGTGAAGTGACTGAAATAGAAAGTATCGGGGACAGCTGTTATAATTTGGCACGTACTATCAATCGTAAACATCGCAGTGATATGGATTTTACTCCGAAACAGTATGATCATATTCATCAGATGTTCCAGTTGACTGATGATGCTTTGTCTCAGATGATTTCGTTGGTGGAAGATGAGCATCATGTGGTAGATGTGAATAAATCGTTTAATATAGAGAATGAAATAAATAACTATCGTAATCAGCTAAAGAACCAAAATGTGCTGGATGTGAATAATAAGGAGTATGATTATCAGATGGGGGTGCACTATATGGATATTATTGGAGAATGTGAAAAACTGGGCGATTATGTAGTAAATGTGGTGGAAGCCAGTAGCAATGTGAAGGAAAAGAAATCCTGACCTGAAAGGGCTATGGTGAACAGAATAGGTGCAGAGGTGCAAGGTTTAACCTATGATGGGTTAAATACTTTGTGCCTCTGTGTTTTTTAATAAAGTGTAAGAAAGAAGAGAGTCTAAATAAAAGAGAATCTACATGTCAATATTTGTTTTTTTTGAAACTGATAGGCTCACTGGTACTTCTGATATATGGTATGAAAACCGTGAGTGAGGCTTTGCAAAAACTGACAGGTGGGCATTTGCGCCATATTTTGGGTGCTATGACCACGAATCGCTTCACCGGATTGTTGACAGGTGCATCGTACAGCCTTCCACTGCAACAAATAGTATCTTTGGAAGAAGACGAATATCATTTGGTTGATCCTAACAAATCATTTAATATAGAGAATGAGAGAAACAATTACCGCAACCAGTTGAAGGATCAGAATGTATTGGATGTGAATAATAAGGAATATAATTATCAGACGGGGGATCATTATATGGATATTATCAGCGAATGCGAAAAATTAGGCGATTATGTAGTAAATGTTGTTGAGGCACGTACAGATATAAAGGAAAAGAAAATTTGATTTGTAGGGATATTCAGTAAATGTCTCTAAAAAATAAGATGGCATATGAAGATGATAGGGCATGACCATTTCATATGCCCTTCTTATTGTCATTTTTCCGTGCTTTCTCACATACTTCTATCCGACAGGACATGACGTTCCGGAAGAAGTCTGATGACCTCTTCTGATTCTGTGAGTAAAATCATATCATGCTGCTTTAGCTGTTTTGTTTCTGATTTTTTCTATCATCAGTATGGCATTTGCCGTATGTATTCCAAAGAAAATCCACAGTATTTCCGTCTTCCTGTTTCTGGCCTTTATCCTTGAGAGCGAGTAATGTTGCTTTTGAGTGCCGAAGCTTCCTTCAAGCCGTGTTGCCCTTTCTTTTGAGAGTTCGCTTCTAAGCACCTTCCTCAAAGGCTCATCTTTGGCCGCCCTTCCCTTGCGCACAAAGGATGTGGATATCCCATATTTTGTACAGAACTTTCTGTTGGCATTATTGGCATATATGGAATCGGCAGCCACACATCTTACCCTTACATTCATAAGCTTCTGCTGCATACGGATACAGTCCTTCAAGCGTATACCCTCATTGAATGCCTTGAACGAGAGGTGTTCGATGAACGATATGCCGTCTATCTGTATATTATTGACCTTTGCACCGAACTCGACGGACTTGTTTTCCTTGCCTCTGACGATGGGACGTACATAATGACGGTCAATGCTGACGATGCGGTCACTGACTTTCCGCCCTTCAAACATTTCCTTTTCTTGTACAAGCACCTTTCTGATGATGGAAAGACGCTTATGATAATCCTGGGTATATCGGAGTAAAGCACCGTACTCGCTATGGATCCCATCCCTTTGACTGAGGAGCTTTTCAAGAAGCTTGATCATACGGCGCTTAAGCATTCTTGTCCTTGAAGCTCTCCTCTTTCTTTTCTTGCAGTAGGACAGATAGGATTCCGCCACATTCCTGTATTTGTTGCGCGGACGCCTTATGCCCAGCTCCCTGCAATGCCGGCATATATGCCTGTAGAGCCATTCGAGGCTTTCCCAAAGGAGTTTCATGTCCGTAGGAAAACGCATGTGGCTTTCATAGCATGTGGCATCGGTCATGCAGACGTGAAGGTTATCAAGATAAGGTTTCCAGTGTGAAGCCAGGAGCTCCTGGAAAGAATCAATGTCAAGGCGGGATGCTATCTCATTACGGATGGCACTGACTATCTTGAAGTTGGTTATGGGAAGGGACGGGGGAATCATAATTCCACAGAAAATCTGGTAGTGTATGTTCCCGTTCAGATGTTCCACCAGTTGCCTGTCGGAGAATCCGGTGTATGCCTTCAGGACCATAAGGGCGATCTTTGCGGAAGGACTGAATCTGTTCCTGCGTCCCAGGCGCCGGTCCGACAGGCCGGCGGCTTTTGCCATACATTCAAACGGAAAGACCGAATGAAGCTTGCCAAGCTCACTCTCATTAAAACTCTTGCGGTATTTTTCCAGAATATCAAATTCTGTAAAACCCAAAGTAGGGTGAATTTCTGAAATATTCACTATCTTTGCCATATCTTATTAGTTTGGATATTTCCCCCGTTTTGGCCGTCAAATCTTATTTTCGGGGGAATACCTAAAGATACAAAAAAGCCAACTAATTCGCAATACTTTGTGTATGAATTAGTTGGCTGATTTTGTAATATTTAATGAATGTCCCTTTGTAGAAGGACAAGTTAAAAGAAAAGCGTGAGACACGAATGTTCCACGCTTTTTTGTAAATCGTATTAAAATGAGGTTATTTTTCGATTCCAACCAGTTCTACTTCGAAAATCAAAGTAGAGAAAGGTTTAATCTGACCGGCTTCACGTGCACCATAAGCCAAGTCTTGAGGGATGTAAAGTTCCCATTTAGAACCTACTGGCATCATTGTCAGTGCTTCAGTCCATCCTTTGATTACTTGATTAGCACGGAAAGTAGTCGGTTCTTTACGATCATATGAACTGTCGAACTGAGTTCCGTCAATCAAAGTACCTTTATAGTTTACTTTTACTTTAGAAGAATCGGTAGGAACAGCGCCGTTACCTTCTTTAATTATCTTATATTGCAATCCGCTTGATGTAGTTTTAACACCCTCTTTCTTTGCATTTTCAGCTAGGAATTTTTCACCGGCAGCCTTATTTTCAGCGAATTGGGCTTCAGTAGCTTTTGTTTTGATTGCTTCTGCTTTAGACTGAACGTAGGCGTTGGCTTCTTCCATAGTAACATTCATGCCTTTTTTCTGCAAAGCAGCCATGAAACCTGCCAGGAAGTTTTCTTTACTTAAACTTTGAGTAGAGTCATTTCCGAAAATACGTTGGCTCATCATATCGAACATACGTCCACCAACTTGTTGACCAATCTGAAGACCTGCCATATAAGCAACATCTTTAGGACTTGTCTTGCTGGTACCTTCTTTAACACCTCTGATGAAGTCGGCCATATAGGCTGTGTCAACGCCCAGTTGTTGGCTCATATACATATCCAGACCTTGCGTGTTGGTGATACCCATCATGTAAGAAAGTGAGTCTACGTCATTCTTCATGTTTGCTTTCGGTGCTTGGGCTGTACAAGAAGCCAAGCTGGCTGCAGCAGCGATTGCTACAAAAAAACTAATTTTTTTCATTTGCCTTAAATGCTTTAATAATTATAATACTTCGATTAATTCTACTTCAAAAATCAATGTGCTGTGAGGAGGAATCATTTCTCCTGCCTGTTGTGCTCCATAGGCTAGTTCTGAAGGAATGAAAAGTTTCCATTTAGCACCTTCAGTCATCAGTTGGAGTGCTTCCACCCATCCTTTGATTACTTGGTTCACACCAAAGATAGCCGGTTCGCCGCGTTTGATAGAACTGTCAAACAAAGTCCCATCAATCAAGGTACCTTCATAATGGCATTTTACACGGTCGGTTGCACTCGGTTTTTTTCCGTTACCTTCTGTGATAACTTCGTACTGTAAGCCGCTGGGAAGTGTCACGACCCCCGGTCTTTTTGCGTTTTCCTCCAAAAATGATTTTCCCTTTTCAATATTCTCTGCATTCAATTTGGTTTCCAGCTCTTCAAAGTACTTGTTTACGATTTCACGTGCTTCGTTGTGGCTGATAGCCGTTTCTTTTCTATCTAATACGTCTTTGATTGCTTGAGCAAAGTCTTCAACATTAATACTTTGAGCACCCATGCTCAATAAATTCTGGCCAATACCAAGGCCGATGGCGTAACTGAATTTATCCATAACTATTTATTTTATAAGATGTTTTATACAAAACGCACAAAGGTAGGTGTTTTATTTGAATGAATCTGTTTTTAACAATTTAATTTTTCTTATTTTTGTGTGTTTAGTTAAAAGAGGAGGACTAGAAATGAAGAATTTAGTAGTTTTAACAGGTGCTGGAATAAGTGCAGAAAGCGGTATCAGTACATTTCGTGATGCAGGTGGTTTATGGGATCAGTATCCGGTGGAACAAGTGGCTACTCCGGAAGGGTATGCGGCAAACCCTAAATTGGTGATTGATTTTTATAATGAGCGTCGTAAACAGTTGCTTGCTGTAAAGCCTAACCGGGGGCATGAACTGGTTTCTGAGATGGAAAAGTTCTTTAATGTGACTGTTATCACTCAAAATATTGATAATTTGCATGAGCGTGCCGGAAGTTCGCATATTATTCATTTACATGGCGAACTGACCAAGGTGACATCTAGTTGGCAACCTAATAATCCAGCTTATATTAAAGAATTAAAGCCGGAAGAATATGAGATACATTTGGGAGACTTGGCCGGAGACGGTTCCCAGTTTCGTCCGTTCATTGTATGGTTTGGTGAATCTGTTCCTATGATTGAAACTGCAATTGAATATGCTGAAACAGCTGATATCTTTTTAATTATAGGAACTTCGCTTAATGTATATCCTGCTGCCGGTTTGTTGAATTATGTGCCTGCCCGCACTCCTGTTTATTTAATAGATCCTAAGCAGGTGCCCATTGCATCGGGACGTAAAGTGCATGTAATTCAGAAAGGTGCGTCCGAAGGAATGGAAGAGCTTAAAAAAATATTAGTGGGATAGTTTGCAAGTAAACAATTTCCTTGTATATTTGTTATGTATTTAAAGAATATTTAAAACATAAAACAGAGACAATTATGAAAAAGTACGTTTGCACAGTATGTGGTTGGGTTTATGACCCGGCAGAAGGAGATCCTGAAGGTGGAATCGCTCCGGGAACAGCATTTGAAGATATTCCAGATGATTGGGTTTGCCCTCTTTGCGGAGTAGGTAAAGATGATTTCGAAGTTCAAGAAGATTGATCCTACCTTATAACCGGATATCATATAAAGCGGAGGAATTTCTTTTGTATGATATATCAGATAGCGCGACTAATTATTATTTAGTTGCGCTTTTTTATTTTACATTATTATTAATGGCTTACCTTAAAAAAAAGAAGGTGTGTCAAAATGCACACCTTCTGTTTTTTACGCACAAAGCCCCGACTTTCACAAGCTGGGGCTTTGTTATTACCTAAAGATTTTGTATCTTTAGGTAATAAGAATTTCACTATGACAAAGATACATTTTCGTTCTTACAATCCCAACCAAACCGTTCTTTTTCCTCAAAGAATTGATGAGGATATTGCAGAAAACGATCCGGTGCGCATGGTTGACGCCCTGGTTGAGGGCTTGAATCTTGAAAGTTTCAGAAAGCTGTATAAGGAATGCGGGCGCAGCCCTTACCACCCCAGGATGATGCTCAAGGTCATTCTGTATGCCTATATGAACAACATCTACTCCTGCCGGAAAATTGAAAAGCTCCTTCACCGTGACATCCATTATATCTGGCTGGCCGGATATGAGAAACCGGATTTCATCACCATCAACCGTTTCCGCAACCGGGTGAAGAATGAAATCAACGAGGTGTTTACCCAAACCGTACTCCTTCTCTCTTCCAAAGGCTTCATCAGCTTGAATGTGGAATACATTGACGGGACAAAGATTGAGTCCAAAGCCAATAAGTATACTTTCGTCTGGCGGAAAACGGTTGAGCGGAACCGTGAACGCCTGATGAAGAAAATACATATCCTGCTAGGGCAGATAGACAATGTCATCGCCCAGGAGAACTCATCGGAAAGCAATGAGGAGATTGAGTTCACTCCGGCCATGCTGACTGAAATGGCAGGAGAATTGCGTCAAGCACTCGAACAGGTTCCTGAACCCTCCACGAAAGAGGAAAAGACTGCGTTGAAAAAGAAACGCAAACAGCTGAAGGAGTTGGAAGAGCACAGGGACAAGCTACAGGAATACGACAACCGTCTGGACACGCTGCAGGACAGGAATTCCTATTCCAAAACGGACAATGACGCTACTTTCATGAGAATGAAGGAGGATGCCATGCGCAACGGACAGACGAAGCCCGGTTACAACCTTCAAATCGGCACCGAAAATCAGTTCATCACCGATTTTGCACTCTTCCCGAACCCTACGGATACACTGACCCTGATTCCTTTCCTGCAATCTTTTTCAAACAGGTATGACCGGATGGCCCATACGGTGGTTGCTGATTCCGGCTATGGCTCCGAAGAGAATTACCGCTTCATGTCCGAAAACGGCATGGAAGCCTACGTAAAGTACAACTACTTCCACATGGAGCAGCGGCCGAGATTCAAACCGGACCCGTTCAAGGCCGAAAACTTCTACTACAATGAAGAACATGACTTCTGCATCTGCCCTATGGGGCAAAGGATGCGGAGGATAGGCACCAGGAATGTGAAAACCGCATCCGGATATGTCAACGAAAATGCACGGTACAGAGCTGTCAGGTGTGAAGGCTGTCCCCTGCGATGCCGCTGTTTTAAAGCAAAAGGAAACAGGACGATAGAACTGAATCATAGGCTTAGACAATACAAGCGGAGAGCCAAAGAACTGCTCTGCTCTGAGAAAGGACTGAAACACAGAGGGCAGAGATGCATAGAACCGGAAGCCGTGTTCGGACAAATTAAAAACAATATGAACTACAAACGTTTCCGACATTTTGGAAAGGACAAGGTCTTCATGGACTTTGCCTTCCTAGCCATTGCCTTCAATATAAAAAAGATGTGTGCAAAACTGACAAAAAAGGGTATGAACTGGCTGATTAGACTGTTTTATGAGCTTACAACTGCTGTTTTTAGATGCTGGGAACACATAAATCAAAGAAATCTTCAAAAGATCGCAGCTTAAAGAAAGTGAACAGATTTGTATAGTGATGAACAAAAAAAGAGGTGCATCGTGCATTACGACACACCTCCTTTATGGTATAAAAAAGAATGTTCTTATTTCTTTTCTTGCTTTTCAGGACGAGGCAGTAATACTTTGTGAGAGAGCTTGAATTTACCTGTTTTGGGATCAATATCAAGTAACTTCACTTCTATTTCATCCCCTTCTTTTAAACCGGCCTCTTCTATTGTTTCAAGACGTTTCCAGTCAATTTCAGAGATGTGTAACAATCCGTCTTTACCAGGCAAGAATTCTACGAACACGCCATATGGCATTACTGAACGGACTTTACCTACATAGACTTCACCGACTTCGGGAACGGCAACGATACCCTTGATAATGCGCATAGCATCGTCAATACATTTCTTGTTTGTTCCCGCAATCTCAATGCGACCTACTCCATCAGTTTCTTCAATCGTGATGGTTGCTCCGGTTTCTTCCTGCATACCTTGGATAATCTTTCCGCCCGGACCGATGATAGCCCCAATGAACTCTTTAGGAATAGTCATCGTTTCAATACGAGGAGCATGCGGTTTCAAATCTTTACGAGGTTCGGCTATACATTCGGTTAACTTGTTAAGAATATGTTCGCGACCTTCTTTTGCTTGCAGTAACGCTTTTTCCAAGATTTCGAATGACAGACCATCTACCTTGATGTCCATCTGTGTAGCAGTGATACCATCACGAGTACCTGTAACCTTGAAGTCCATATCACCCAAGTGATCCTCATCTCCAAGAATATCAGACAATACGGCATATTTTTCTTCACCTGCATTCTTAATCAAGCCCATGGCAATACCTGAAACTGGTTTTTTCATGGCAACACCGGCATCCATTAATGCAAGCGTTCCTGCACAGACAGTAGCCATTGAAGAAGAACCATTTGATTCCATGATATCAGATACTACACGTACTGTGTATGGGTAGCCTGCAGGAATTTGTCCTTTCAAAGCACGCCATGCCAAGTGCCCGTGACCGATTTCACGACGACCTACACCACGTTGTGCTTTTGCTTCACCGGTAGAATAAGGGGGGAAGTTGTAGTGTAACAAGAATCGTTCTCTGTGTTGATCCAGAACATCGTCTACGATTTTCTCATCTAGCTTGGTGCCTAATGTGACAGAAGTTAAAGACTGAGTTTCACCACGGGTGAAAATGGCAGAACCGTGAGGGCCGGGCAGATAACCTACTTCGCACCAGATAGGGCGAATTTCAGTTGTCTTACGTCCGTCCAGACGCTTGCCTTCATCAAGAATACAACGACGCATGGCTTCCTTTTCCACATCGTGGTAGTAACGGTCGATTAATGCACCTTTTTCTTCCAGTTCTTCTTCTGTATATTGAGTTTTGAATTCATCGCGGATGGCATCAAAAGCATCTTGACGTTCATGCTTGTTTCTGTTTCCTGAAGCAGCGATGGCGTATGCTTTATCATAACAAGCTTCGCGTACAGCTTTGCGTAAATCTTCATCGTTTTCTTCGTGGCAGTATTCACGTTTTACTGTAGAACCGACTTCTTCCATCAGTTCCATCTGCGCTTTACAATGAACTTTGATTGCTTCGTGAGCAGCCTTCATGGCAGCCAGCAAGTCTTGTTCGCTGACTTCCTGCATTTCGCCTTCTACCATCATGATGTTGTCATATGTGGCTGCAACCATCAGATCCATATCAGCTTTCTCAAGTTGTTCGAAAGTGGGGTTGATAACGAACTGGCCATCGATACGTGCTACGCGTACTTCAGAAATCGGTCCGCCGAAAGGAATGTCGGAAACGGCTAATGCTGCTGAAGCGGCCAATCCTGCCAATGCATCAGGCATATCTATTCCATCAGCTGAGAAAAGAACAATGTTTACGTAAACCTCTGCATGGAAATTATCGGGGAATAAAGGACGCAATGCGCGGTCTACCAGTCGGCAAGTCAGGATTTCATAATCTGAAGCTTTGCCTTCTCTTTTGGTAAAGCCACCGGGAAAACGTCCGAATGCTGAATATTTTTCTTTGTACTCTACCTGAAGGGGCATAAAATCTGTACCGGGAACTGCATCTTTTGCTGCACAAACAGTAGCTAGCAACATGGTGTTACCCATGCGGAGCATTACAGAACCGTCTGCCTGTTTAGCCAGCTTTCCCGTTTCGAGTGTGATGGTTCTACCATCAGGAAGCTCGATCGTCTTAACAATTGGATTGATCATAAAAAATGTTTTAATATATTTTTCGTCTAAAATTCGTGCAAAGATAGGCATTTATTCTTCTAATTTGGTGAGAATGAGATAAAAAGTTACTATGATTACTGTTTTTTTTCATTTTAATGTGTAAGAAGGTGGATAAATGCTTTGACAAACCACGAAAAGACGTATCTTTGCATCCAAAATTATTAAGAGAACACACATTTATATTAATTTTAGCGATGAAAAAGAATGTATATTTTTTGCTCGCACTTCTGTTGATAGGGTTGAGCGCCTGCGATAATGCACCGAAGTTCAAAGTTCAAGGTGAAATTAATGGTGCTGAAGATAAGATGCTTTATTTGGAAGCGTCGGGATTGGATGGCATAGTAGCGCTTGATTCGGCAAAATTGGGCAGTAGCGGAAGTTTTAGTTTTGCACAGAAGCGCCCGGAATCTCCTGAATTCTATCGTTTGCGTTTAGATAATAAAGTGATAAACTTTGCTGTAGACTCTACGGAAACAGTATCAGTTAAGGCTGAGATAAATGATTTTGCGACTGCCTATCGTATTGAAGGTTCGGAAAACAATTTGAAAATTAAGGAATTGGTGTTGTTGCAAGCTGATTTGCAGAAGAATGTGGACAAACTCGGTCAGAACCGTAATATCCCTGCGGGCATCGCACAAGACAGCCTTTTGGCTATGGTAAACAATTACAAGAATAAAGTGAAACGAGAATATATTTTTGCGGCTCCAAATATGCCATATGCTTATTTCGCTTTATTCCAGTCGTTGAATGGGTATATGATTTTTGATCCTTTGACAAATAAGGAGGATGTGAAGTGTTTCGCTGCGGTGGCTACGAGTCTGAATAATGCTTATCCACATGCCGACCGTTCACGCAACTTGTACAATATGGTTATAAAAGGAATGAAGAATACCCGTACTCCCCGTCAGCAGACCATGGAAATTCCTGAAGATAAAATCAAGGAAGCCAGCATTATTGATATTCAGCTGAAAGACTTGAAAGGCAATACACGCAGTCTGACCGATTTGAAGGGTAAAGTGGTGCTGATCGATTTTACTGTATATAACAATGCAATGTCTGCTGCACATAATTTGGCGTTACGTGAACTTTATAATAAGTATGCTTCTCAAGGGTTCGAGATTTACCAGATTTCACTGGATGGTGATGAACACTTTTGGAAAACATCTGCAGATAATCTGCCTTGGGTCTGTGTACGTGACGCTAATGGCGCTTATTCTTCATACATTTCATTATATAATGTAACTAATCTGCCTTCGGTATTTTTGGTAAATCGTAATAATGAATTAAGTGCCCGTGGTGAGAATATTAAAGATTTGGATGAAGCCATTAAAAAACTCTTGTAAAAAGCTAATTATGAGTTGAATTTGTTTAAACATGTTACATAGCATCCTTATAAACTTGACTCGTATTAGATAAAAGTCTATCTTTGCAAGACTTGAAATACCAAAGAGGGTTCCGACATTTCCATGTCGGAATTCTTTTTGTTTTTATAGGCATAACTGGAACAATGAATAATTATATAATTTAAAAGGAGGAAAACATTATGGCTTATATGTCAGAAGAAGGTTACAAGCAACTGATTGAGGAACTGAAATATCTGGAATCAGTAGAACGTCCTAAAATTGTGTCGGCTATTGCCGAAGCGCGTGATAAGGGAGACTTGTCAGAAAATGCCGAATATGATGCTGCCAAAGAGGCGCAAGGTCTATTGGAGATGAAGATCAGCCAGCTGAAATCAACTATTGGTGATGCTAAAATTATTGATACTTCAAAAATGAATGCAGATACAGTGCAAATTTTGACGAAAGTAGAATTGAAGAATGCCAAGACCGGAATGAAGATGGTTTATACTATCGTAGCCGAAAGCGAAGCGAATTTAAAATTGGGCAAGATTTCGGTAAACACTCCGATAGCACAGGGTTTGTTAGGAAAAAAAGTGGGTGATGTGGCTGAAATCACTATTCCGCAGGGTAAAATCAGCTTAGAAGTTGTGAATATTTCATTTTAATATATAAGGCAGGTCCGCTATGCGGGGCTGCCTTATTTAATACTTATAGATATGGCAACAATATTTAGTAGAATTATTGCAGGTGAGATTCCTAGCTATAAAGTGGCTGAAAATGACCAGTTCTATGCTTTTCTGGATATCAATCCGTTAGCCAAAGGGCATACGTTGGTTGTTCCGAAATGTGAGGTGGACTATATCTTTGATTTGGAGGATAATGAACTGGCTGCTATGCATGTTTTTGCAAAGAGTGTGGCGCTTGCCATTCAAAAGGTTTTTCCGTGCAAGAAAGTAGGTGAGGCAGTAATCGGATTAGAGGTTCCTCATGCACATATTCATCTGATTCCTATTCAGAAAGAGTCGGATATGATTTTTTCTAATCCGAAGTTGAAACTGACAAATGAAGAATTTGTGGAGGTGGCAACAGCAATCAATCAAGCCTGGGAAGGTGGTGACAAGTAATCTTTTTCTTTCTTAGTAAATATAAAGAGCGGGAAACGGATATTCTGTTTCCCGCTTTCTTTTATGATTAAACTCCGGTTACCTGTTTTTATACAAACTGATCTCCTAGTTTGATTTGTACGTCATTTACGAATTTTCGGATAGCGCTTTCGTCATCTTTTTTGCATATGAGTAATACATTGTCTCTTGCGGCTACTAAATAACCTTCTAGATCCTGTATTACGGCTAATTTCCCTTCTGGCACTACTATTACATTATTATAGCTGTTATATAA
This sequence comes from Phocaeicola vulgatus ATCC 8482, assembly GCF_000012825.1. GTDB lineage: Bacteria > Bacteroidota > Bacteroidia > Bacteroidales > Bacteroidaceae > Phocaeicola > Phocaeicola vulgatus. The sequence continues at coordinate 1,915,335 of NC_009614.1, forward strand.
TAAGGAGTTTCCGTTTACTACGACGTTACCTTCTTGGTCCTTGGATGATATATCATACAAGGAGTCCCATGTACCTAAATCTGCCCATCCGAAGTCGCACAATTGGACGAAAACATTGTTGGCTTTCTCCATGATTCCATAGTCAATGGAGATATTGGGACAGGAGGCAAAATCTTCTTCTCCGTTAGTCAGTTTGGTACAAACTTCGGGCATAATCTCATTGAAGGCTTTTAAAATTGTATTGATATTCCATAAGAATATTCCTGAGTTCCAATAGAATTCTCCACTTTCTACGAATACTTTGGCAAATTCCAATTGGGGCTTTTCAATGAATGTTTTTACTTTAAAGAATTCTCCTTGTTTTTCTTCCTCAATCTGAATATAGCCATAGCCGGTTTCCGGTCTGTTAGGTTTGATACCTAATGTTAGTAATTGAGGAGAGTTTGAAACAAATTCCAGACCTTTCAAAATTGCAGCTTTGAACTCATCTTCTTTTAAAATCAGGTGGTCGGACGGTGCGACAATGACATTGGCATTTGGATTGAGTTTTTTTATATGATAGGAAGCCCAAGCTATACATGGAGCAGTGTTTCTGCGGGTGGGTTCCAATAAAATTTGTGATTTGTCCAATTCTGGGAGTTGTTCTTGGATCAGTTCTTTATACAATACATTGGTTGTAATAAAAATGTTTTCTATAGGGACTATTTTTTTATAACGATCAAACGTTTGCTGTATTAGAGAACGTCCGGTCCCGAAGAAATCAAGGAATTGTTTAGGAAGGTTTTTGCGGCTATATGGCCAGAACCGACTACCTATACCTCCCCCCATGATGACACAATAATTATTGCTGTTTGTCATGATATAAAATCGTTTTAAAGTTTCCGCTAATATAGGGCTTATTTTTAGAAAACCATTGTCCGTTATCCCATAAATCGTAGTATATTTATCTTTTTTTGAAAAAAAATGCCGAAAAGTTTGTAGGTATGAAAAAAAGTCGTACCTTTGCAACCGCAATCGAGAAACAAACAATGTTTCAAGAGATGCCCAGATGGCGGAATCGGTAGACGCGCTGGTCTCAAACACCAGTGGATTCACTTCCATCCCGGTTCGACCCCGGGTCTGGGTACAAAGATAAAAGCTAAGTAATTGATAATTCAATACTTAGCTTCTTCTTTTTATCGGGGATGTTCCCAAATTGTTCCCAATCATCCTTATGTATCCCACCAAAGATGGGGCATTTACTTCATGCCATCTATTACCTTTAGTATAGAATCGGGCTTTTCTACCATTCGCAATACAGAATCCGAATCAAATCCCATATATTCTATATAGGTTCGTATTAACTCATAATGCTCTTTGGCATAGCTTGTATCTATCACACGTGTAGCGTTGAAGCAGATAGGTTCATGATGTGCTATTCGGTTACGAAATTCACGGATGGCAGTCAGTTGGTTGTAGATGTCTGTTTGCTTTAAACCATGCGCTTTGTTGGGGAATATTTGAAGAAGTGTTTTTCCTCCTATGCGGTAATTGCGTCTTGTAAACAGATAAGTCCAGAAACCAAATGTAAAGGAAGCTACCATCTTATCGTTGTTGTACACTCCCATATTGGTATAAGTACGCTGTATGCGTACTATTTCGGAGGCTTCCTGTTCAAGTAATCCATTGGGTCTTGCTTGGTTGATTATCCAATTATCATCATTGAAGTACTGTTTGTAGTGAGTGTTTATAGCATTGCGTAGCATTATCTCAAACATACCGATAACCCCATAAAAACGTTGGCTCAACTTGATGTTATATTGGTATAGGCGCAAGGTTTTGGCTTTTTCATAGCCACTTGCTTGTGCGTATTTGTTTAATCTTGCAGGGGATAGTACCTGCAAACATTCGTCATATTTCATTTGGTATAAGTTTAAAAACAAAACTTTTCTTGCAAATATAGAAATAAATGACTATATTTGCAAACGTAAGACCCTGTTGTCCCTGCTGAACAAGCAAACTTCAGGGTTATTGTTTTTTATGTGGGTCTTATTATGCACTTTTGATTTTAGAACAATTTGATTATAAGCTAATTAGATGTTTGTTTATGAGAATAGTAAATTATATTTTTATTGTCATTATCCTAAGTCTGCTTGGTATGACAAGTTGCAACGATGATAAACGGGAAGTTTTACCTTTTCATTTGGATAAGAAATCTTATGAGGTAATGTTAATGGGATGGAATGATATTCCTATTACAAACGGTAGTGGTAGGCTGAGTGTCACTACTGATGATAAAGAGATTGTTTCGGTATCATGTACTACCTTAGGAATAGATGGAGCTACTGCTATGCTCCGTATCACGGGACTTGAAAAAGGAAATGTTAATCTGATAGTTAAGGATGATGTTACTAATGAAACGGAAAGGATATCTGTAAAGGTTACAGACAGCTATTTGGTCTATATGGTAGGTGAGAGCAAACACCCCTCTTTGCCTAATGGAACGATTATGTATTTGATAAATAATGAAGCCCAGGATTGTTACTTCTTTACATATAATAATATAGAGCATGAAGTACATAGCGATTTTATCACTAAGGGTTCTTATTCATTTTCAGTAGTAAAAAATAGTGATCCAAATCTATCGTATGAAACATTTCCCTATTTAACATTAACGTATAAGACGGATGAGAATGATATTCTAACTGATGCAGATGTGCCTGCAAAGGAACATAAATTCAATTTGATAGGTTCTTCTTCATTGACATATAGTGTTATCGATAAGTTTTTGGGAGTTGATTGGGATGAGTTGGCAAAAACTCAGAATTTGCGTTCAGTAGGTAATGTTACCTTCATGAAAATGCAAGAGGATGGCACAAACTATTTGTTGCATGGAGAAATAACACTGTTTCCTCAAATACCTGAGGGGGTTTTGAAATAGGTGTCATTTTCTTTTGAAATGATAATACAAACATAGGTGAGGTGTTATTTTAGGTAGTAAGGTTTATGATATGGGCAATAAGCAGAGTTACTGCTTGCTCGTTCTGTACAATTAGGATATGCACATTTGCTGTCTCCTGTTATTATTTCTAATATAGTTGAACAAGAAGAAGATAGCATCGAAATGCTTAGACTAATTAATATAATTATTATTTTTTTGCCCATTGTGGTTGATTTATGTGCCTTAACTTTTAAAATGATTTGTAAATATAGGGAATTAAAGTGTAATTCATCATTGAATTACACTTCTTTTGCTTATTGTTGGTTATAATTTGAATCCTCTATTTTTTCTTGGTTTTTCCACCGTTTGTTGCAAACCTTGCCTTAGTTTCTCCCATTGCTCCTTGAACCATTCACCTATTGGCTGTCGGTTTATGGTTAGTACCAACTTGTTCCCATCAACCGGACTTTGCTCAATTTTGAAAGTGGCATTTTTTGTTTCAAATCTCCGTCTATACTCTTCGGAATAGATTTTTCCGCTGCACCTGATTGCTTCCCTTTTGTATAAAAGAGAATCAATCATCCCCTTGGTAAAGCCAATGACATAGCATAGTTTTTCCATTCTCAGCATTTCTTTGAGCAATGGGAACCAGCATAATGCTTTTTCAAGAATGGTGTTCAATCGTGAAATTTCCTTGTCTTTGGCTTCAAGTTCTTGATTATGTATTCCTTGAAGATTACGAATTTGTCTGCCATGCTGTTCCTGCATTTGTTGCATCTGCACTTTTAAGTCATCAATGCTTTTGTCACGCTTGGAAATTTCATAGCGTAAACTTTCGTTGGCTTGTTCCAAATCTTTTAATTTACCACTTCCGAAAAGAGAACCTACACCGCTAGTTATGGCAGTGGCTACATCGGTAGCTGCACTTTTGAGTTTGTCTGTGCGTATCTCTGCTTTTACCTGTTTGAGTTCCTGCTCGGCAAGGCTTACCTGTTGCTCCTTGTGTCGCTTGGTTTCCTCTATACGTTGCAGTTCGGCTTTTTGTTTTTTTATGATGAAATCGTTCCGTTCCAGATGCTCTTTACCAGTGACCGCTTTTGCCTGCCCACGTTCCATCAGGAGAATATCGGAAGCAAGGGTCTGCATGGTTGCCATATCCTCGTCATTGAGCTTTCGGCTCTTTCCGGTTTCATGGTTCATCCAGTCGAATACGACATGAGCATGATAATTTGGTTTGAACCATCTGTTACCGACTTGGAAGCTCTCTTTGTCTTCCGCTTCCGGCTGACCGTTCAGCCAATGCCCTTCGTCTTTGTGCAGGAAAATTTGTAGCGGAGTGATGCCCCATCGTCTTTGACACTCTTCACCGAATTTGCGTACATCAGCCAGTGTGGTGTCCGGTCTGATGAGCAAGACTCCTTCACGGATGGGTGAACATCCCGCCACCTTGATAATCTTTCCATTCTTTCCCTTGCGTTCCCTTTCCTTTTCCTGCATGGTACGTCCGGTCTTTTCCTTGACCATTTGCTTGATATTGTCATAATGAGTTCGCAGTTCGGGGGTGCCGAAGTCGGGATTTATCCACTGTTCGTTATCGGTGGAAAGTTCGGGAACGACATAGATTCTGGACTCCCCGATATTACGCATATACTCGGCAGTCCTTCGGTTGTGCGCCTCGCTCGATGCGATTCTGCAAGGCTTGATATGTATGCTTGATTTTGTTGCCATAGCTTCTTTTCTTTGTTTGCAATTGATTATTTTGCTCGCTTCCGCAGAGGGGTTCTTAGGGGTAAACCCATAAGCGGAGATTGCAAAGAGAGGGTCACTCTTTGCTCGGGGTTCTCAGGGGTGAAACGCCTTGAGTGGGTCATTAGGGCAAAGCCCTAATCCCCTCGGGAGAGCCCACAACTACGAAAGCGGAGCGTGTAGTTATAGTGGGCTATAACCGGAAGCCGTTCTTCTTCTCCGGTGATTGGCTGCGCACCCCTTTTGCGGACTGGAGCTGCCCTTTTTTCTCAGCCTGTTTCTGTAAGTATTCGTTCAAGTCCTTGCATCCGCTGTAAGTCTGTGAAGCGTCACGGATGTATCGGTCTCTGCCGTATTCCTTGCGGATTTGTTGGAGGGCTTCCATGCCTGCATGGTCGTTGTCAAAAAAACAGTGGATGCGTTCGTAATTGCCCAACGGATAGAGAGCCTTGTTTACATTCGATACGGAGTTCAATACGATGTAGTCCTGCCCGTCCAATTCCGGATAATTCGGGCAGTTCTCCTGTCTCAATGTCAGAAAGGAGAGGTAGTCCATAAATCCCTCGAACACATAACAGGTATTCCTCGCTTTCCCAGACTGTCTGATGTGGGAGATTTCCTTTGGAGCGATGCAGCCCTTGAAATAGCGGTTGCGAACCTCAAACCCACCCGAAGCATTGGGAAAGGCAATGGCAAAGTACCGCTTGCCGTTGTGAGTGAAACGTGCTTCACTACATTCTCTTTTCGCCAGTTCTATGTTAATTCCTCTACCTTGTAAGTAGGCAAGCAGGGCAGGAGATGATAACGGAACTATTTCCAACTGTTGGAAGCTCGGCTCGGAAGAGCTTTGCTTGCCAAAAGAGAAAGATACCGGGCGCACGTGCGGTGTCTGCTCTGCTATCCGTTTCAAGATATAAGGTACATGGTCGGTAGCGTACAGATGTGCAGCCAGTGCAATGATGTTTCCGCCCTTTCCCAAACCGAAGTCATACCATTGTTCACGTTCGGTATTTACTTTGAACGATGCTTCACTCTCTTCCCGAAATGGGGATTTGTACCAAAGGTTGACTCCCTGTTGTTTTACTGGTGAATAACCCAAGCTGTGCAGGTAGTCGGCTATTCGTATGCGTTTAGCTTCTTCTATTGTCATTTTCTTACGGATTTGTAGGTGAATGAAAAAATGATGATTTGATGAATTTGAAATGTAACGCACTGTTAAACAGAATTATATCGGCTCATCTTTTTCTCATCAGATTGCTTTCCAAAAGAGAAATGATGTTTTCTTTTTTCATCAGCAATCGTTGTTGATGAGTGTTTGATGAATACATATCTATCTGTAAGGCAATATATTACTTCCCTTATTCATCATTTCATCAAAATAATTAGATAGCGGTCAGTTGTTCTTTCGTTACCGTATAAAACCGACCAGTTTTCCTTTTCGGCTCATAGTGGCACTCACGATGGGGTGCGAACTCATAAGCTTTTAATGCAAAGATTAAAGCATTTAGGGCTTCATTTCGTGGAGTAGTAGATAAGAGGTTCTTTCTGTATAGATTAGCAAAGGTGTATGCATAAAGGGAAATTAGCAAAGGTTAATCCCCTAAGAATTATAACTGATCCCATATTTTGTATCTATGGCACGTGTAGCGTTGAAGCAGATAGGTTCATGATGTGCTATTCGGTTACGAAATTCACGAATGGCAGTCAGTTGTTTGTAGATGTTTGTTTTAAACCATGCGCCTTGTTAGGGAATATTTGAAGAAGCGTTTTTCCGGCTCAGCGGAATTTTCTTCCTATACGGTAATTGCGTTTTGTAAACAGATAAGTCTAGAAACCAAATGTAAAGGAAGCTACCATCTTATCGTTGTTGTACACTCCCATATTGGTATAAGTGTGCTGTATGCGTACTATTTCGGAAGCTTTCTGTTCAAGCAATCCATTGGTGTATATAATAACTTAACTCAAGTTTCGGATTTAGACTTAGACCGTCATAGCGTAGGCTTTAAGAGCATCCAACCTCTTGTCGTTTTCAATGACCGGCATATTCAAATCTTCAGATTCAGCCCCAGTGATTTCAGCCACAACCGCCACGACTTCTAAATACTCAAATAGAACTTTGTTTCGTATGGTGTACATGTGAGAAACTTTTTCCAATGGCTTTCATGTGAAAGCCTGCCTTAGGAAGGTCTGTGTCATCTGCTATCAGTACTGTTGGCAATTTGCTTTTCTTGTGATCGTTCCGCATGGTTACTTTCATTAGAAGCCAATAGGTTATGCGGTATATCACCTTTCGCCAGTTGATGTCGTCTTGTGACAAATAGGAATACAGTACATCCTTTTTCCCACCAAACATCCGGCTTAAGACAGAACCATTGTAATGTGAGACCCCTTTATTGCAAAGAATGGAAGCAACACTAATATTTGGAGCACCTGGAGGTTTGTGAGCTGACAGTTGTCACGCTTCATTCCACCAAGACTACGACAGTCCAAGTTGACATTTTCAAGTAGGTGTGTAAATGAGCCCATAACGGCACTGCGACGTTTTTCACTGAAAAAAAATGCGGATTTCTGACGGAATTTTTGTAATTTTGCTCATGGCTTTCAGTTTTGAGTAATGTTTTTTATCACATCTAATTTGCTCATTTCCCATGATATACGGAAATACTCAAAGCCTTTTTTATGCGATATACTCAACCTCAAAGTCTAAATCATTAAACAAATAAGACGATTATGGATTTATATGCAGACGATTTGGCGGATTACATCTATCAAGAAAATGATGTGGACAAGAAACGGGCATTGTTATTGAAAGTGGAAGCGGAAATCAAAAAGCTCATGGGCGAACAGGAAAAGGGTAGCCTTGATTTAAGGCACATCGGTGCAGTACAGATAGAAAAGATACAAGATCTGATAGGTACAAGAAGTTTGATTCTCAACCAGATGTTTCAAGCCACTTCGCAGGAAATCAAACGCTTTGAAGCGGTAAATGAATTGCTGAATAGTTTGACTAAGAAGATGTATCATCGCATGGCAAACCTCTATCGTACATTGATTAATAGCCCCAAAGATGAATCTTTTGATGACGATTATATCATCCGTGGTACACTGAGGTATGTGTTCTGTGGGGTGGAGTCTATATTGGAATTGCCGGAAGACAGCTATTATGGCTCCGATTTTGCTTACATGATAGAACTAATTTGTTGTTTACTTGAAGAATACAATGGGGGACTTCCCGAAATCGAAGAATGTTCTTGTAATTATTCATCCAAAAACACATCGGATATGACAGATGAGCAGTTACAATGTGTGGATGTATGGGATGATGGAGTGACATGGGCAGAAGAACATTTACGCCGTCCGGAACTGAAGCATATTATCGTGTGTCATGCCATACATGACATTTGCACTCACAAACCTTACTCCATTCCGGACTTATTGCGGTTAAATGATTTTTGGGTAGAAGCCCATCTGGTATGTCAACATATTATAGACCAAAACGGGAAACGCTATAACTCGGATTAATCATTTATTTTGCAAAGTGCCTGAAAGGTGGAGACATTGCCAAACTTTGTGCTCCACTTTTCTTCCCATAGTCCTCCTGTATAATGCACATGACCGGAAAGATGATATTTTGGTTGGCGTTCTAAAATTATTTGTTTCAATATTTCGCTACCCGTATCTTCATCCAATATGCCTTTCGGGGGAATGTGGGTAATCAAAAAATCCGTTTTATAAGACAATCCATATTCTTCTCCCAACCATTGCATTTGCTGAATCATCCTACAGGAAATAGCGTAGAAGGTAATGCCGTCATATTCTATGCCGCAATCTTCAAGCAAAGTTACATTTGCAGGTATCAACCGGCGGGCTTCTTCCAGACAAAGGTCATATGAGAATCTTTCCCTTTGGATTTCAATTTCAGGATAATCTTCACGAGATTTTCTGCGCTTTTTGTAGAACACGTTCATTTCCAATACAAATAATGCTTCTATAATTGATAGTTTTAGTAAAAAATATTCCGATGCAAATGAATGAACCGGGAGTTTGACAAATAAAATAGATTACAAAATCAGTAGGGGGTGCCCAATCTTTTTCGGATAATCCAATGTACTTGGGTAAAATAGTCTTGCTTCAAAAGTAAAGTCAAGCGTCTTTTACCTATGCGTTTATCGCACGCTATCAGTATGGGCACTAAGTGCCATCGGTCTTCAAATGAATGAGTGAGTAATTCCCAATCAGGACAATCAATATATTCTCTAATTAAGCAAGAAATATCGGATGTATCTCCCATCCAAGGATAAAACTGTTCTCTCAGTTCTTCTTTGGTGAATATTTGGGGATAGTCCCATATGATTTTTTTTCCTATGGTAATCCAATAACGTGGCATGTCGTCGTTAGCATATCCAGTCTTGCTACGCATTGGGTATGCTACGCAATGTATCTGAAATTTTATATTTGGGTCAATTATTTGATATAAAGCTGTCTGAAGTTTACTCCAGCGATGTCGTACTATTTTCATGTCCTTGTGCTTTTGTAATGAAATATGGTTCAAGCTGTTTCAATCGTACAATCATTTCTTCTTTGAAACGCGATTCAGAGTACTCATCTTCTGTCCATATAAGCCACGAGAAGTAGTCCCACGAATTGTTAGGATTAAGAGTAAATCCTTCTATATCCAATTGCTTTACATCGCGTCCATATATATACGTACAAACAGCATATACATTATCACGGAAATAGAATCCTGCTCCTATGATGTATCCGTCCTTTCGGGTTTCAATGGTGTATTTGCGGCTGTAATCCCAATTGGGCTCACTGAACTCAAACTGAGGAAGCTCTGATTTTATGTCAAGCAGGCAATGTTTCATGCTTTCCCAATCCAGTTTCTCTAAGTCTTTAGGGGGAAACCGCTTCAGGGCTTTTTCTCTACGGAAGCTCTTTATTGCAGATGGTATATAGACCAAAAAGGCAATGCCCATGATTATTATAACTAAAAGCATCGGTAAATAAGGGATTAATATAAACTTCCACGGCATGACAATCAGATTGTTATAGCGTAGAAACATTAAGGGAAATGTAAGAAAATACGACAAGGAAGATATATAACTTTCACCACCAAATATTTCATCTACAGAAGTATCTCTTGAAGTTAATACATTACGTATAAATATAAAAGGACTGGTAATTATAAAATATGCAGGTGTTGCACACCATATAGGGATAAATACCTCCCACCATTCCCTTTGTATGGCACCATCCAGTTTTTGAGTTACCAGAAAAGCGCTTAAACATCCTGCGCTGGCTACAATAAATTTATAAAATCTTTTCATGCTTTTCTTTTAATATCATGTTTATATTATCAATAATATCTTTGCTTATGCTTTCTATCGTTTCCTTCATCCTACTTAAATGTCGTTGACTATCTCCATCATTCAGATTTCGGAAATTGATAGTCGGATGGGTATATTCCCATAAAAGCCAAGAATCACTCGATTGATATCTGTTGTCATTTTCTATAATCTTATTAATTTTATTTATAACTCTCTGTATTTCTTTGTTTTGTATTTCTTTGACGACTGAACGTCTGACTATTCTCCCCTCTTTATCTCTTAGTATAACACCGCTATATGTACGCCAGTCAACTTGAACGGCATACATCAATTGGTAATCATCACTGATTGTCTTTAGCTTAAATTCAAGAGACTGGTATTTATTGTTACTTTCATAATATCTGCGTATGTAGTCTTTATGATTGTCGAGAGCATATTTGTAGTCACTAAAAGATTCTTTAATTACTTCATAACCTTTTTCTTCAATGACCGCCTCCAGTTGACTCCAAAAATCGATTTGCAGACTAATTTCTACTTCCCGTATGGCATCCTTGTATTGAGATATACAACTGATATACTTCGGGTTACTTTTAATCAAATTGATTAATTCATTCTTTTCTTTATCCATTTGGTGTGTCAATATTTTAATTAAGTTCAAATAATGTGCTATTCCTTCCCGTATTAGAGACTTGTCTATTACTTTGTGGCGACAATCAGTCAGCCAGTTTAATATAAAATCGGCATAGGATATGGTAAAGAAAGTTATTTCTTCGCCACCTGTGGTTTTATCAATATCGTGTACTTCACCGTCTAAAGACAAGTATAGCAACAGTGTATTATTCTTATTTTTTGAACATCGTTTCAGAAAATTGTGATACCGAAGAAGTTGATTTTCTTGGTCAGTCGCATAAATCTTGTTTTCAATGACAATATGGTTTATCCCGTCGGTGAGGTAAATGTCGAGTCTTCCTCCATCCGTATCTGTTTTAGGACCGATATATTTTTCACATTCCACTTTGGCATTATCGCAAGTGAAAGAAACAATATGGTCTGTTTGCCCATTCAGACGCTCAATGAATAATTTGAGAAACACATTTTCCATTTGGTGCTGTCCATTCGGATTCAGCAAATCCGCTATCATGGCTGAATGTACTCTTGTTTCGTCACTGGTCATATTGATTACTTTGAAAAGATTATAATTGTCTCCTTTCTCTTTCCGTATATATTCATGTTTTTCAATGATTAGATGTATTTCATTGAATAGTTGTATCAATTTCTTCATTTTCTCCTGTAGTTTTATACTTATAAAATTCAGATGTTTGTCTTTTGTACATTCTTAATCGGCTGATAAGAGGATAACTTATTCTTGCTTCTCTGAAAAATCAGCAAATGCAATTACATCTCCCTCGATGTCTATAATTGATTGTGTATAATTCTCACATAAGCAATAAGAGTCTATTTTTAATATTATGCAGATGTCTTTCATGATAGAAGTAACTTCTAAGTGTTTTCTATTTTTGAAAGTTATATATATTCCATGAAACCATTTTCTTTCTGTAAGTGTGGTGTAAAATTTCCATTCAACCTTTTTACAAAAAAGATAATCCAGTAATTTATCAAGATCCTTTTTGTCTGAAGGCATTTCTACACAATATCCATTTCCAAAATGCAAAAAGAAATAGTTGATGGTAAAGCAGTTCAAAATCATATTGTGGCTCATAGCTTTTAATGAATATGTGGTTGATAAATGTTTTGTTTACCTCTTTAATTTATTTCAGGAGTTTGTCTGAATGGAATAATACACGGTTAAAATATTTGTGTGTGTTTTATTTATATATTTTAGCATAATTAACATTGAGATACAAATAGGAGTGCTCAATGAAAGATTAAAAATTTACTCCTAATATAAACCTCTTGATTTCTTCCTCGCTCGGCAATTCTATCATATATTTCTGTACGAAGATGTTCGGGTCTAATCCGGCAGTGGCATACTTTACTAATGTATCTCCCTTTTCCGTACAAAGTAGAATACCGATAGGTGGATTATCGTCCGGCTGCATTACTTCCGCTTTAAAGTAGTTAAGGTACATATTTAGTTGCGAGGCGTATTCATGGCGAAATTTGTCTATCTTCAATTCCACAATGATATGGCACTTCAAAATGCGGTGATAGAATACGAGGTCGGCAAAGAAATAATCTTCATCAATCAAGATACGTTTTTGCCGGGCTTCAAAGCAGAAACCATGTCCCATTTCCAACAGGAAGTGTTGCAGGTTATCAAGAATGGATTGTTCCAAATCGTTTTCCGTCACTAATGCACGTTCATTCAATCCTAAGAACTCTAAAGTAACAGGAGTGTTGATAACATCTTTGGGTTGCAATAAGGTTACTTGTTGCTGGACTAAAGCGGAGAGGGCTTCTTTGTTTTTGGATAGTCCGCTACGTTCGTAATATAAAGATGCGATTTGCCGCTCTAACTCTTTTACAGACCAGCATCCACGAATAGTTTCCATTTCATAGAAAGCACGTTTTATCGGGTTCTCAATTCCTGATATAGTATTTAAATGGGTGGAAGATAATCTGTTGAATAATCTATCAGCTGGAATCATCCATGTTTCGGTTTGTGGGTGTTCTGTTGATAGTTTCCAAACGCCATTTTCAGATTCGGCGGTCACCAACCGCCGAATTGGTTCGGTGAATTCGGCGGTCAATGACTGCCGAATTTGTATTTGTGATGCAATATATTGTGTGACAGACTCTTTTAGCTGTGGATAAACAAGATATAACCGCCTAAACTCTCGGAATCTTCGTTCATTCAGACCTTTTGTTTTCAGCCGTTGTTCCAGCTTTTTCAACAATTGTTCACCGTAGGCGGCACGGTCTTCTCCGTTCTGTTCGAACTCCACGATATAGCAACCCATAAGCCAGTTACGGGAAGTAAGGGCAAGGTTTACAGCATGTGCGGCTTGTGCCTGCAACGTGTTCTGTATCGTGCTGATATGTTTTACTAATACTTCAAAGTTCATAGTTACAAAGATAAGTCTTTTGTGGTTAAAACTTTAATTCGGGTAAGCTGTTTATTGCTTCCTCTTTCAATTTATCCACCGCACGGGTGTATTTCTCCGTATGCTTCAATCCGCTATGCCCTAAAAGGCTGGCTACGGTTTTGATATTTGCCCCATTGTTCAAAATGTTCACGGCAAACGAATGCCGAGCAAGGTGCCAGCTTATATGTTTGTCTATCCCAGCTCTCTTTACCCAACGCTTTACAGATTTACAGCAGCTTTCGTATGTAGACAAATCGAATATTAAACAGTTCTTATCTGTCGGAGCTTCACCAATGATAGACAATAGACCGTCATTCAAAGGAATAACCACACCACTACTGGCAGAATGTTCCTTGGCCTTGCTTTGCTCGAACTTCAATAATCGGTTAGCATAATCCACATTTTTAAAAGTAAGATCTTTTACATTGCAGAAGCGCAGACCGCAATATAGGCAAAAGATAAACGCTTGTCTGACTGTAGGGTTTTCGTTGTCATAATGACAAGCCATCAGCTTTTGTACTTCTTCGGGCGAAAGCACATCTTTCCGAAGCATCTGACTATCCACTTTGCAGGTAATATCTTTACAAGGGTCTTTCGATTCTTCCAAAGGAGAATTTCGCTTATGTGGTGTTACGGCTGATGTTGGCGGACATTCTTACATGAACTATCTGAAAGTTCCTGCTAAGGTGGATGAACTTTGTGCGATTCTGCAAGAGAAGCAAAAGACCGTGGGAGCATTTCGGGAACAATATGAATTGAGTTTTAATGCCCACCTTAATTTAGTAACCATACATCCGTGGGTGGATGGCAACGGCAGAACAGTTCGATTACTGATGAACTACATCCAGTTTTGTTATCACCTTTTTCCTACTAAGATATTCAAAGAGGATAGGGAAGAATATATCCTTTCTCTACGCCAATGTCAGGACGAAGAAACCAACCAGCCGTTTTTGTCGTTTATGGCAGGGCAGTTGAAGAAATCGCTTTCTTTGGAGATTGAAAGGTTTAAAGTTTCGCAAAAGAAAGTGTTCAGTTTTATGTTTTAAGTATCATATAAATGGAGACACCAGTGTTGATAATAGCAGCTGTTCTGTTTGTATTGGGAATGCTCGTAAGGAAATATCCCAACCTCATAGCGGGCTATAACACAATGACTGCTGAGCAAAAAAAGAATGTGGATGTCAAAGGACTGTCTAACTTCATGCGTCGCTCGCTTTGCGTGATTGCTGTGCTTATGATTGTGTCATATTTCGTAATGGTTGCAAGGTCAGTAAACGAAAAAGCGGTGTCAGTTGTGTCGACAATGCTTATACCAATCATCGGTTCAATATATATGGTGGTAAAGGCGCAGCGATACGATAGAAACGGTAAATGAATAAAACGGGAATCGGGTCGGTATGGGAAATCTGATATTCGTCTTTTGAGATAAAAGGAACGACGGCATACCTGTCCTTCCGCCTGCAAGGGTGTAAATCAAGCATTGGGTTTATACCTTTTTTTACGTTCCAAAAATCAACTACAGGTTTAGTCTTTACTATGGGTAAACCTATTCACTCCCTTCTTTATATGTATTATATCTCCTCTTTTTTAGCTCCTGTAATCAAAACTACTCTACAGGGTAGTGGAGAAGTCTTCGGAAGTGTGGAACTTTGCTGCAGAAATCAAAAAAACATCGTACAATGAAAAATGTATTTTATATTGTAACAGTAATTTTCTTGACTGTCATAGGTTTGACAGTTAATGCAAAGCCACGTTGTCAAGGTTTCAACAATTACGACAACAAAGTAACCATCGTTTTCACGGACAATCAAGCCAAAGACAAATACACGGTTTCTGATGTAAAACTCATTCCGTCATCATGGAGTGAAAAAGAATATCCGGCAACATCCGTAGAAGTAACAGTAAAAAAGGGGGTGGCCACTGTCACACTCACATTTCCTCATGTCACGCAATTCTCAAATCCCCAAGTGACGCTCCGGATAAATGGAAAGAAAAGCAAATTCAAAGTGTGCCAATAGGATATATCAATGAAAAAGATGAAAATGTATTTGATCATGCTTGTCGTGAGCATGTTGCTGCCGATGAGAGTGTCGGCACAAACCGTGAAGGGGAAACTTGTAGATGAAAGTAACCATCCGTTGCCATATGCCAATGTGGTGCTGCTGTCTCTGCCGGATTCGGCATTTGTAAGTGGAACCATCAGTGGTGAAGATGGTTTGTTTAAGCTGGAAGCTACATCGGTAAACCAGATAGTGAAAATATCCTCTATCGGATATAAGACAGTGTATAAACCGACTACTCCTGCCAATATGGGTATCGTGCAGCTCGTATCGGATGCACGGATGCTTGGAGAAGTGGTAGTAAAAGCCAATTTGCCTGTGACACGCATAAAGAATGATGCTCTGGAAACCAATGTGCAGGGTACAGTTCTCTCGAAAGCCGGAACAGCTGAAGATGTATTGGCACATATACCCGGTTTACAAAAAAAGGCTGATGGATTTGAGGTGTTGGGTAAAGGTTCACCGCTTATCTATATCAACGGTAGAAAATTACGTGATATCGCTGAACTGGACCAACTGACATCGGAGGAAATTAAAAGCGTAGAAGTTGTTCGTAATCCCGGTGCCCGTTATGATGCAACGGTAGGGGCAGTTGTTCGTATCCGTACTGTCAAACGACAAGGAGATGGATTTGGAGTGAGTTTGCGAAGTTCCTATGATCAATCTCAAAATTCAGACTTTGTAGAGCAAGCCGATGTAAACTATCGGCATAACGGTCTTGATGTTTTCGCTATGGTCCGTTTTGATAAAACTACCTCCTTGCAAAACGATATTCTGGAGCAAACGGCCTTTACCGATACCATATGGACGCAAAAGAATTATCAGCACTCTAATACCGATTCTCGCAGTATAGACGGACGCATCGGATTCAATTATGATTTTAATGAGTATCATTCCATAGGTGTACGTTATGATTTGAGCAATGCCCTGCATACAGATATGTTTACCGCCTTCGATAGCGAGATTCAGGCAGATGGATTGCCTTACGATATTTTATATAGTACCATTGCTGCCGATGCAAAATCACAACCGGAACATCAGCTTAATATTTACTATGCAGGACAAATAGGCAAAGGAGAACTTACCTGGGATGCAGACTATTACAGCAATACATACACGCAATATACCATTAATATGGAGAATAGTCAGGACCATGAAGACCGTACTGTCACTTCTGATAACAGGGTGGAAAATCAACTTACTGCCACCAAAGTTTCATACACTCATCCCTTATGGGGAGGAAGTATCTCTGTGGGAGGAGAATATACCTATACCAACCGGCATGATGATTATGTAAATCAGGAAGGATATGTACCTACAACCTATACCCGCATCCGTGAACAGAATCTTGCCGGCTATGCACAGTACAGCCATCCTTTACCATTCGGTCAGGCAAACATTGGCTTGCGATATGAGCATGTGGATTTTGATTATTTTGAAAATGCTACATTTGTACCCGGACAAAGCCGTGTATATGATAATATCTTTCCAAATATTTCTGTGAACGGGCAATTGGGGAAAGTACAATTCCAAGTCAGCTATGCTGCAAAAACACAGCGTCCCAACTACAGTCAGTTAAGAAATAATATCACTTATGCCAATAGGTTTACATGGCAAACGGGAAATCCACTCCTAAAACCAAGTGTTACGCATGATATAACCGCTGTTGGTGTATGGCGGTTCTTTCAGGCAATGGTAAGCTACAAAGTGCTTCGGGACTATATCCTTTATTGGGGAACACAGGTGGAAAATCAGTCGGCTACTACTTTAATAAACTATATCAATCACGACCGTTTACCGAGTCTGACAGTAATGCTGGCAGCTTCGCCTACTATTGGTATATGGAATCTTAATGCCAGCGCAATTGTGATGAAGCAGTGGTTCTCGTTGGATGCCGCCGGTCAGAGAAGGACCTATAACAATCCACTTTTTGTAGGTTCCTTAAACAATACTTTTACTCTTCCTGCAGGATTCCTTCTCTCTGCTGATTTTAATTATCAAAGTCGTGGTCAGGTTCAGAATATCACCCTTAAACGTCCACAATATACTTTGAACATAGGCTTACGCAAATCCCTTTTTAATGATGCCCTAAGTATAGAAGCGCGTGCAAATGACTTGTTGTTAGGTTGTAAGCAGGAAGCACTTCTTTATATGGAGAGTGCACAAATGAAGGATTTGTCTTGGAGTGATACACGCTCGTTCAGTCTTACAGTGCGCTACAAGTTTAATGCAGCCAAAAGCAAGTATAAAGGTACGGGAGCAGGACAGGATACAATAAACCGTATGTAAATTATGACAGCATCAATTTCCTATATAAATCTCTCATGGGCAGTTGTGGGCATCATCGACAAGGACGTCCGCAACGGCCTTCAATCCATGAAGCGTCCGGACGAACCGATAGAAGTTACCATCGAAAGGTATGTAATCGGTTATCTGGTCTTCTGGCATATTGCCTTTATTGATAAAGAAAAGATGAACAGATGTAACGATGAAAAGGTCATCGAACTTGGACGGAAGAAAATGGAGGAATACATATTCTCACATCCTCCTATAGCTACTTTGCCAAAGTTCTACATTGTGTTCCTAAATCAACCTCAGATTGGCTGCGATACCCACGGCCTCAGTGATGTTTTCTGCGTGTAGCTTCTCGAAGATTTTCTTCTTGTGAAACTTGACGGTATTGGCATCAATAAAGAGAGTTTCTCCAATCTCAGTGTTCGACAGTCCTTTGACGGAGAGCTGGAGAATCTCTTTTTCACGGTCGGAAAGAATTAGTTCCGGCTGTTTTCTCCATCGTCTGCCCTCGAATGAATAGATATAGTGGTCAGTACATGTATGGTCTGATATGACTACATCTCCGATGTTTTTCTCCGGTGAAAGTGAAACTGTACATAGAGCCAGCCATATATCTCCCTTGCCACTTAGCAAAACGGGTGTTAGTTTGTGGTGGATAAGGTGCGGATGCTTTTCTGATGTGTGGATATGAAAGTTATATTCGATAGACAAGTCAAGCCTTTTTTCTATAGGCTGGTCATAGTAGAACCGGAATCCAGCTTCGTTGATTTCCATAAGACGGTTTATCTCGTCAGACGGAACAACCTCAAAGTAGAAGGCATAACCTTTTTGTTGCACTTCTTCCGGTGAATGACCGCAGAGAAAAAGCGGGTTGGACGATACGTAAAGGAAATTCTTGCGGTGATAGTCTATGATATATAGGCTATGATTGGTATTGCGGGCCAAAGCATCAGCCATGACAATACATACATCGGTTTTTGCATACTCGCTATCTGGTATCTGTATGTCCGTATTTATAGGGCGAAAGAAATTGCTTATAATATTTTGTTGCATAATTGATGTTCTGATTTAGTATTGCAAAGTTATAAAAGGAGGTGTGTCGTAATGCACGATGCACCTCTTTTTTTGTTCATCACTATACAAATCTGTTCACTTTCTTTAAGCTGCGATCTTTTGAAGATTTCTTTGATTTATGTGTTCCCAGCATCTAAAAACAGCAGTTGTAAGCTCATAAAACAGTCTAATCAGCCAGTTCATACCCTTTTTTGTCAGTTTTGCACACATCTTTTTTATATTGAAGGCAATGGCTAGGAAGGCAAAGTCCATGAAGACCTTGTCCTTTCCAAAATGTCGGAAACGTTTGTAGTTCATATTGTTTTTAATTTGTCCGAACACGGCTTCCGGTTCTATGCATCTCTGCCCTCTGTGTTTCAGTCCTTTCTCAGAGCAGAGCAGTTCTTTGGCTCTCCGCTTGTATTGTCTAAGCCTATGATTCAGTTCTATCGTCCTGTTTCCTTTTGCTTTAAAACAGCGGCATCGCAGGGGACAGCCTTCACACCTGACAGCTCTGTACCGTGCATTTTCGTTGACATATCCGGATGCGGTTTTCACATTCCTGGTGCCTATCCTCCGCATCCTTTGCCCCATAGGGCAGATGCAGAAGTCATGTTCTTCATTGTAGTAGAAGTTTTCGGCCTTGAACGGGTCCGGTTTGAATCTCGGCCGCTGCTCCATGTGGAAGTAGTTGTACTTTACGTAGGCTTCCATGCCGTTTTCGGACATGAAGCGGTAATTCTCTTCGGAGCCATAGCCGGAATCAGCAACCACCGTATGGGCCATCCGGTCATACCTGTTTGAAAAAGATTGCAGGAAAGGAATCAGGGTCAGTGTATCCGTAGGGTTCGGGAAGAGTGCAAAATCGGTGATGAACTGATTTTCGGTGCCGATTTGAAGGTTGTAACCGGGCTTCGTCTGTCCGTTGCGCATGGCATCCTCCTTCATTCTCATGAAAGTAGCGTCATTGTCCGTTTTGGAATAGGAATTCCTGTCCTGCAGCGTGTCCAGACGGTTGTCGTATTCCTGTAGCTTGTCCCTGTGCTCTTCCAACTCCTTCAGCTGTTTGCGTTTCTTTTTCAACGCAGTCTTTTCCTCTTTCGTGGAGGGTTCAGGAACCTGTTCGAGTGCTTGACGCAATTCTCCTGCCATTTCAGTCAGCATGGCCGGAGTGAACTCAATCTCCTCATTGCTTTCCGATGAGTTCTCCTGGGCGATGACATTGTCTATCTGCCCTAGTAGGATATGTATTTTCTTCATCAGGCGTTCACGGTTCCGCTCAACCGTTTTCCGCCAGACGAAAGTATACTTATTGGCTTTGGACTCAATCTTTGTCCCGTCAATGTATTCCACATTCAAGCTGATGAAGCCTTTGGAAGAGAGAAGGAGTACGGTTTGGGTAAACACCTCGTTGATTTCATTCTTCACCCGGTTGCGGAAACGGTTGATGGTGATGAAATCCGGTTTCTCATATCCGGCCAGCCAGATATAATGGATGTCACGGTGAAGGAGCTTTTCAATTTTCCGGCAGGAGTAGATGTTGTTCATATAGGCATACAGAATGACCTTGAGCATCATCCTGGGGTGGTAAGGGCTGCGCCCGCATTCCTTATACAGCTTTCTGAAACTTTCAAGATTCAAGCCCTCAACCAGGGCGTCAACCATGCGCACCGGATCGTTTTCTGCAATATCCTCATCAATTCTTTGAGGAAAAAGAACGGTTTGGTTGGGATTGTAAGAACGAAAATGTATCTTTGTCATAGTGAAATTCTTATTACCTAAAGATACAAAATCTTTAGGTAATAACAAAGCCCCAGCTTGTGAAAGTCGGGGCTTTGTGCGTAAAAAACAGAAGGTGTGCATTTTGACACACCTTCTTTTAGTTTATATTCTGAGCCCTCTATTTTTTCTTGGCTCCTCCTCTGACTGTCGTAAACTTCGTCTTAACTTTTCCCATTGTTTAGAGGTTTTATCCCGATTTAGGTACTGTAGCCAGGTAATTATACTAAATAACGTGAGTTCGAAATAAGAATAAATATATTTCACTTATAATTAGAAACATAGCGATAAAAGTATTAAATTTATAGTGCTGAATTATAACATTTAAACGATTACCACTATGTTTCCAGAGTCTAAAGTTACAGAGATTTATTGTATGGCCGATGATTTTTGCAAGGAATTTACATTGCAACAGGAAAAATATATGATTAAGGATATGAAGACCATGCATCGTAACAAACCCAACCGTATGAGTGATGCAGAGATTATGGTTATTCTAATCCTGTTTCACTCCGGTGGTTTCCGTTGTTTCAAGCATTACTACAAGGAGTATGTCTGTAAACATCTGAAACACCTTTTTCCTCGTCAGGTTTCTTATAACCGTTTTGTGGAACTGGAGAAGGAAGTATTGCTTCCCATGACCATATTCATCAAAAGAGTACTGCTGGGAACTTGTACCGGCATCAGTTTCGTTGATTCCACTCCCTTATGTGTATGTCGTAACCAAAGAATCTTGATTCATAAGACATTTGAAGGGCTTGCCGAGCGTGGAAGATGTTCTATGGGATGGTTCTTCGGATTCAAGCTGCATCTGATAATCAATGACAAGGGTGAAATCCTCAATTTCATGTTCACGCCTGGAAACGTGGATGACCGGGAACCGTTGAAACAGGGTAGGTTTCTGGAAAACATCAAAGGAAAACTATGTGCAGACAAGGGATATATAGGTCAGGCTCTGTTTGAAAACCTTTTCCTTAATGGCATACAACTTGTTACTAAAGTTAAAAATAATATGAGGAACTCACTGATGAGTATTGCCGACAAGATTTTGCTAAGAAAAAGAGCCTTGATTGAAACGGTCAATGACGAACTGAAGAACATCGCACAGATTGAACACTCAAGACATCGTTCATTCAGTAACTTTATAGCCAACTCCTTGTCGGCTATCGCGGCATACTGCTTTTTTGAAAAGAAGCCCGCCATTGACGTAAAGTTTGTCAATGACGGACAACTTGCTATTTTTTGATTTTATTTCGAACTCACGTTAAATAGTTGATTTTCTTTTATTTCCTGATATTACAAAGGTACAAAAGAAAATGAGATTTCAAAGTGTACTAAAAGCGTACTGAATAATAGGAAACGGGCAAAATAGGGAAAAATGGAGAATATAGGAAATATGCAAATAGTTGATAATAAGGAAAATAAATTCTTTTGTTTTCCTATGATTTCTATGGCTTGTACCCGATATTTCACTTGGGTGAAAAGGGCTTTTCATCTGTGTGAATATCCGTTGTCACTAAAGTGGAATCACTGCTTCACATAGGTGAGGCAACAGTATATATCGGAAGTTAACGCAATGACATCCTATTAAATTAAATGAAAGCACGGCATGTCCTGTCAGATCCAATCTGATATCTGCGGCTCTTATACAAATAATGGGCGAATGTTTCCATCTCCATTGCCTACATACCGGTTCAGGGACATTATGGATGTTTTTATACGGTAAATTGCTGGTAATGAGAGAGATGGTGTGACAGAAGAATTTTATGTTTTACATAAGACGAAATCACCTTTTCCTTTGGCTCTTATCCGGATTACTCTTGTTGGACTCTTTCAGCCGCTTGGCTTCACTTCTATAAAGTGATACTAAATCAAAATCGAGCATTACTTTTTGAAACCAACAGCTTCTCCTGATGTCGTAACGTTTTACGTTCTTGCCTTGAATACAGGACTTGCTTTTTGTATCTCCGACTCAAAGCCGAACCAGTAGCCATGTTCCCCCTTTTCATCGGCAGGAAGGAAACACAGACGAAGGCTTTCTTTGTATTCTCCATAAATGATATTCCAAGTGGCAGGAGGGATTTGTCGTTTGGTCCATACTTTCTCGGCAGGGAGTTTTTTCAGTGACATGCCTGCTTCTATCCAGGCAATAGCAGCCTGTATCTGGTATTCGGGGTAGTTTTGTTTGCAGAACTCATACAGTATCAAGCCTCGTTTCTCCAGACTCATGGGCTGGTCTATCAGATTGGCTTTTGTTAAATATGCAAGAAAACGATGGAGGAATTGTTCGTCATTCAAAATGAGTTCACGTGTCAGTGCCTGCCATGCCGGTGTGTTGTAGAATCCGTCCAACAAGCGTGAAAGCTGGCGGGCTGTCTGCAATTCACTGACACTGATCTCGTGGGTTTGTAGCACTTCGTATGGCGGCAGAGGGGAATATTTGATTCCTAATTCTTCCGCCCTCCGGCGCATTTCGGTTCCGGGAAGCAGCTTGAGTGACTCCAGTTGGATTTCTCCCGCAGCATATCCGGCAAGGGTACGGACATCTTCAAATATCTCATGAAGATGATAAAGAGGCAGGCCGGCAATAAGGTCGGCGTGGGTTTCCATGTTGGGCAAGGCGCATAGGAATCTCAGACCATCCAGTGCATCAGATAGTTTGCCCATCCGGCGGCTTTTCTCAAGTACAGGTTCGCGCAGGCTCTGGATGCCGGCTTCCAGATGAAGCAGTCCTTTGGGCAGCAGGCTGAGTTCTTCTTTCAGCTCTTCTGACAACAGGGCGGGATGTATTTCCAGATGGAAGCGGATATCGGGATGGAATTCCAGAAAGAGCCGGAGTAGTTCTTTGGCTCTTCGAGGGTTGTAATTAAAAGTACGGTCTAATACGCGTACATTTTTGATGCCATGTGCATGGATGAGTTGTAGCCTTTCGCGGATGCTTTCGATGGAAAGGGTGCGTACCGGTTTTTCACCGCCGCTGACACAGAAGGCGCAGGTGTTGAAACATCCGCGTGTTGTTTCCAGTTGGACAAAGGGCTTGCTCCAGTTAAAGAAACGGCTTTGTTCTGGCGGGACGAGTCCGGCGAAATTCAGTACGCGGGCTATACCGTTGTCTTTATATTCTTTGTTAGGAGTGAGGTAACAGAGTCCGGGCACGGTGTGCCATTGTTCCGGATGGTTCCAGCAGGTCAACCATTGTGGAAAGACTTCTTCTCCTTCTCCTCTGAAAACACAATCCACAAATGGATTTTTGCGGAGGAACTCTTCATTGTCTCCCAGAAATTCCGGACCGCCCAGCACCAGGCAGGCTTCGGGGAGCAATGCTTTTACTCTGGAAGCGACATGCATCAGTTGCTCATGGTTGAAAAGCCAGGTGGTTGCGGCAAGGATGTCGGGTCGGTGGCGGTAGATCTCATCGACAATCATTCCTGTATTTTCGTTGATGGTGGCAGATACGATTTCCCATTCTATAGAAGGGTCTGTCATGATTTGTGCATGTAGGGCTGGCAGTGCCAATGAGGAATGGGCATATGAACTGTTCAGGTCTATCCAGAGAATCTTCATGTTTCTTTTTCTTGTTTATTCGGTTGGCAAAGATAACTCTTTTTCGGTTAATGTCCGCTGGTAAGCGATGCGGGATGTGCCGTTGTGGGTATAAATGATGCCACAACGCCGGAAACCGTACTTTTTCAGGATATTCTGCATTACAAGGTTGTCGTGGTGGGTATCTACCCGGATATTGTTGCAATGTTCGAAACACCATTTGAGGCAGGCGTCAGCTACTCCCTTCTGTTTGCCGTTGGTAGCCATGCGGTGAATGACGTAATATGGTTCGTTGTTCAGCCAGTTGCCGTCATCAATGCGGGCATAAGTGGGGTCCTCTCCGGGAATAAAACAGAATGTGCCTATTATTTCTCCGTTTTCATTTTCGCAAACATAGTTGGTTCCGTTGGTTATTTCTCGCAGAATCAATTCAGCGGAAGGATAACCGTTTATCCATTGGTTGGGGTTGCCATGCTCTTTCATGAACTGACGGGCATAGTGGAATATTTCTATAATTGCATCCAAATCTTTGGGCAATGAATGTCTGATTGTTATCATATTGAAATAGGAATGGGTTATTCTAAATTCATTCTGTACACATTGGTCTGCTTTTGTTCGAAGCCTAATTTTTGATATAGCTTGTTGGCTGCTATCCGTGTGGGGTTTGAGGTAAGCATAATAAGAGGTATGCCTTGTTCCTTCACAAACCGGACAGCGTGGGTGACCAGCTGTTTGCTGAGTCCTTGTCCCCGGTATTTTTCATCCACTACCACATCTTCAATCCACGCTTTGCCGCCTGTGGGGCTGTGATAGATGCCTACAGTCAGCATTCCCGCAATTTCCTGATCAGCCAGTAAGAAAAACAGATGGGTGTTTTCTTGGGATATGATCTCTCTGAGGGTTGTCCCGGTCAGTTTTACCGGGCGGTTTGTGAGCTGCTCCAGCAGTTTTTGTACTGCATCGGTGTAGGCTGGGATAAAGTCTTTTACTTCTACTATTTCTGTCATTTTTATAGCTGAAATTAGAATCGGCTGTAAATATAGTGATTATTCTCCAGATAACTGATTATTTTTTTATATCTTGCTTACGTTTTAATAATAGATATGACATTATGATTAGACGAGTGGAACTTCAGGATGCCAAAGCCATCACAACGATATACAATGAATATGTCGGGCACAGTGTGGCTACATTTGAAACGGAACCTTTGAGAGAGGAGGATATGCGTAACCGTATTGCCGGAATTGCCGTCCGTTTTCCCTATTTTGTGTATGAGGAAGAAGGGAAAGTAGTGGGTTATTGTTATGCCCATTTGTGGAAGGAGAGGGCTGCTTACAGGCATACGTTGGAAACAACGGTCTATTTAGCTCCCGGATACGAGGGGAAGGGCATAGGCAGGGAGTTGATGGAAAGATTGATTGAAGAATGTCGTAGGGACGGGTATCGTGCACTGATAGCCTGTGTCACAGAGGGAAATGTTGTCAGTGATGCTTTGCATTTGAGGCTGGGATTTAAAAAAGTTTCCCATTTTAAGAAGGTAGGACTGAAATTCGGACGATGGTTGGATGTAGTGGATTACGAGTTGCTGTTATCCTGAAACCACTGTCCGGAATGAACTTTTTAGGGTTATATGGAGTTATAAGCTTGTACCTAAATTAAAATAACCAACTATGACTCAAGTAAACATCAAGAGGGTTTATGATGAACCTTCTGAACAAGACGGCTATCGTGTTTTGGTAGATCGCCTGTGGCCCCGTGGCATGAAGCGGGAATATTTGAAATACGATTATTGGGCAAAAGAGGTCACTCCATCCAATGATTTAAGGAAATGGTTTCATGCGGATATAGAAAAAAGATGGGGGGCTTTTGCAGATATGTATCAAAAAGAATTGAAAGAATCGGATGCCGCTAAAGCGTTCATTGATAAGATAAAAGCTTATTCGAAAGTAACATTACTTTACGCTTCGAAAGAACAGGAGCGAAATCATGCCAATGTATTGAAACATTATTTAGACACACATTTGTAGTTTTTGTGCAAAAAACAAGTATCTTTGCAGCCAATTATGGCTCCCACTTCTAAAAAACAGGGAGTTTTCGTTAAATAATCAATACTAATGAGAGATGCCACCCATGTAAGATGTGTTCATGTATAATGAATGCATCTGTAATTTTGTGTGACATTTCGGGTAAAAAGAGAAAGATTATGATACAAAAGGTTCTAATTGCCAACCGTGGCGAGATAGCCGTGCGCGTTATGCGCTCTTGCAAAGAGATGGGTATCCGCACTGTGGCTGTTTTCTCGGAAGCCGACCGTACGGCGCGTCATGTGATGTATGCAGACGAAGCCTGTCTGATAGGGCCTGCCGCTTCCAAAGAAAGTTATCTGAATATAGATAATATCATTAAAGCTGCAAGGCAACATCATGCCGATGCCATTCATCCCGGTTATGGTTTTTTGTCCGAGAATGCTGATTTTGCCCGCCGGTGCAAAGAGGAGGGGATCATCTTTATCGGCCCTGCCGCCGAGACGATGGAAGCGATGGGTGACAAGATTGCCGCCCGTAAGCGTATGATTGCCGCAGGTGTTCCCGTGGTCCCCGGTACGGAACAGCCGTTGCAAAGTGCCGAAGAGGCGGTACGTATCTGTAATGAAATAGGCTATCCTGTCATGTTGAAGGCTTCTATGGGAGGCGGCGGTAAAGGGATGAGGCTGATACACAGTGAAGATGAAGTGGTGGAGGCATATAACACCGCCCGTTCCGAGTCCATGTCTTCTTTCGGGGATGATACGGTTTATCTGGAAAAATTTGTGGAGGAACCCCATCATATAGAATTTCAAATACTGGGTGACAATCATGGCAATGTAATCCATCTGTTTGACCGCGAGTGTTCTGTTCAGCGTCGCAACCAAAAGATTGTAGAGGAGAGTCCGTCTCCGTTCCTTACTCCGGAACTCCGTCAGGAGATGGGGGAAAAGGCGGTGGCTGCTGCCAGGGCAGTGAACTATTCGGGAGCCGGAACTATCGAGTTTCTGGTGGACAAGAACCGCAATTTCTATTTTCTGGAGATGAACACCCGTCTCCAGGTGGAGCATCCCATTACCGAAGAAGTGGTGGGCGTGGACTTGGTGAAAGAGCAGATCCGCATTGCCAATGATGAAGTGCTGCATTTGAAACAGGAAGAGCTGTATCAGCGCGGTCATGCCATCGAATGTCGTATCTGTGCGGAAGACACGGAGAACAACTTCATGCCTTCGCCGGGTATCATCAAACAGCTGACGGAGCCTAACGGCATCGGCGTACGCATTGACAGCTACGTGTACGAAGGGTACGAGATTCCTGTCTTTTACGACCCGATGATAGGCAAGTTGATCGTGTGGGCTACAACTCGCCAGTATGCCATAGAGCGTATGCGCCGTGTGCTTTACGAGTACAAGATTACGGGCTTGAAGACCAACCTCAGTTATCTGAAACGCATCATGCATACCCCCGACTTTGTGAAGGGTGAGTATAATACCTTATTTATAGAGAAGAACTCCCGTATGCTGCTCCGTGGCAACGGCAACAATGAGGAGATTGAAAACATGGCCATGATCGCCTCTTATATTGACTATCTGATGAATCTGGAAGAGAACAAGAGTCCCCAGCTGTCTGATGCCCGTCCCATCAGCCGTTGGCGTGAGTTCGGCTTGCAGAAAGGAGTGTTGAGAATCTGATTCTTCATTTAATTAAGCAAAAGTATGGAAATACATATTGGAGACCGCGTAGCCGATGTGACGTTGGTGAGCAAGGAAGGAAACAAGGTACAGTTTATGATTGACGGAAAACCGTATGATGTGGATATCGTTATGGCCGAGAACGGAAGCTGTTCCATCCTGCACGATGGCAATTCCTTCAATGCCGAACTGAGCCGTGGGGAGGGTGGAAAGAGTTATGATGTGAATATGTTCTACCGTTCCTATCATGTGGACATAGTGGACACCCAGACCAAGTATCTGCGTATGAAAAAGGGCGGCGAGGAGAGACAGGATGACAAGATTGTGGCTCCTATGCCCGGAAAGGTTGTGAAAATTCCCGTCCGGAAAGGTGACCGTCTGTCATCCGGGGATATTGTGGTAGTGCTGGAGGCCATGAAGATGCAGAGCAACTACAAAGTGACCTCGGACTGTACGGTAAGGGATATCCTGGTCAATGAGGGGGATTCCGTCAATGCTAACCAGGTATTAATAGTATTGGATATAATAAAAGAAGATTGATCATGACAAGAGAAGAAATATACAGCCGGTTTGAAGAGCTGGACAAACGCGCGTCGCTGGGCGGCGGTGTGGACAAGATCGAGAAACAACACGCCCAAGGGAAGATGACCGCTCGCGAGCGTATCGGAATGTTGCTGGACAAAGGTACGTTCAATGAACTGGACAAGCTGGTGAATCACCGTTGTACCAACTTCGGCATGGAGAAGAAGCAGATTGCCGGAGATGGTATGGTTACCGGTTACGGAAAGATAGACGGCCGTCCGGTGTTTGTCTATGCATACGATTTCACCGCGCACGGCGGTTCGCTGAGCGAAACCAATGCGGCCAAGATTGTAAAGGTTCAGCAACTGGCTTTGAAGACGGGAGCTCCCGTTATCGCTTTGAACGATTCGGGGGGTGCACGCATACAGGAAGGGGTGAACAGCTTGGCCGGATATGCCTCCATCTTTTATCAGAATACCATTGCATCAGGTGTTATCCCCCAGATTTCCGCCATTTTGGGGCCTTGTGCCGGAGGCGCCTGCTATTCCCCGGCACTGACCGACTTTATCTTTATGGTGAAGGAGCAGAGCCACATGTTTATCACGGGTCCGGATGTGGTGAAGACCGTGACTAACGAGGAGGTGGGCAAGGAGGAACTGGGTGGTGCCCAGACTCACAGCGGCAAAAGCGGTGTGACCCATTTTATGTGCGATAATGAGGAGGAAACGCTGATGAGTATCCGCGAATTGCTGAGTTTCCTGCCTTCCAACAATATGGAGGATGCGCCGCTGGTTCCCTGCAACGATGACATCCATCGTCAGGTGGAGGCGTTGCAGACTGTCATTCCCGAAGATCCGAACATGCCTTATGATATAAAGGATATCATCGAACCGGTGCTGGATAACCAGTATTTCTTCGAGGTGATGCCTCACTTTGCTAAAAATGTGGTGGTGGGGTTTGGTCGCCTGGGAGGTCGTTCCGTAGGTATTGTTGCCAATCAGCCCGCCTGGCTGGCCGGCGTCCTTGACATTGACGCCAGCGACAAGGCTGCCCGTTTTATCCGTTTCTGTGACTGCTTTAATATTCCTCTGATCACTTTCGAGGATGTTCCCGGCTTCCTGCCCGGAACGGTACAGGAACACAACGGCATCATCCGCCACGGTGCGAAGATAGTCTATGCATACGCTGAAGCTACAGTGCCCAAGGTTACTTTAATTACCCGTAAAGCTTATGGAGGTGCCTACATTGTCATGTCCAGCAAGCCGACGGGAGCCGATGTGAACCTGGCTTACCCACAGGCGGAAATAGCCGTCATGGGTGCAGAAGGGGCAGTGAATATCCTTTACCGCAAGTCTGCTCCGGAAGAGAAAGCTGAGATCATCAAGGAATACGAAGATAAATTCTCCAATCCTTATCGTGCGGCAGAACGTGGTCTGATTGATGAGGTGATTATGCCCCGTGACACTCGTTACAAACTTATTCAAGCTTTGGAAATGTGTCACAATAAAAACCAAAGCAATCCGCCTAAGAAACATGGCAATATGCCTTTATGATAAAATCAAGATTCCGTCACAGATTGATCAGATTGACATCGGTCCAATTTAAGCAGTGGGTCCTCAATGGAAATAACCGGTGACAATCTGCGTAACCTGTGGCGGAAAAGCTTTTTATCTCGTCTCTTTGCTATTCTTTATTCAGCCATGCATTGATCTGTGTCTTGATTTCTTCTTGTGTGTCGGTGTCAAAGCTGCCGATACGGGTGGTATGGCTGCCGCCGGGTAACACATAAACTTTTATGTTTTTCTTGTTCTTCAGCCAAGTGACACCCGAAGCTGTCCAAGGATCATCGCCGCCATAAATATAGATCATTTCGGGATCATTCTCTTTCAGGAATTTTACCACCTTATTATATAGTGTCTTGTCAAATTTGAGATTTGACAGTTCGGGCGGTAACATTACCTTATGAAGATAGTCACGGCTGCTCTTTATCGTCAGATACTTTTTGAAGGGTTTGATGTCATATCCGTAATACCCCAGTTCTTTGGCCGCTTGCACATTAAAGGAAGGGTAGGGAGATTGTTCGGAGAAATAATCCGGTTCACAAATAGCCATGAAATGCTTGAATAGCGTGTGGTCATCGGCATTTGTTTCCGGAATCTTATTTACAGGAGTTCCCCATTGCCATAGGGCAAATGAGTATTCCAATACATTGAAGTCGTATACTTCGGCTATAGGAATGCGGAAGGTATATCCTTTATCCGAGCAATATTTTTCGAATATCGGCAGCAGCCGGCTCTTGCGTTTAAGTACTTCCAGTTGAAAGTTTTCAACTCGTTTACGGTTTTCGGGAGTCGAAACTTTATTGGCAATGAACGGTTCGTGACGGCCGTCCTCCAATGATTGGTTGAGGGGGGCTACGTAAGGTACGGAGATATCCACATCATCGGGAAAGTAAGTGCGGTAGAACATCGTAGTCTGTCCGCCTTTGCTGATTCCGGTAGCTATCCATTTCTCATCGTATAGTTGTTTCAAGGTCGTGGTTACATGATGCAAATCATACAGTGAATTTTCAACCGTGAGATAATCCCAGTTGCAGGGCTTCGGCATGGACTCACCAAAATAACGGTATTCCACGAATACCAGATTGGCGTTGAATAATTTGGATAACTCTTCTTGATAACGCGGATGGGTGGCATAATGGGCGGTATAGCCTTCGGTAACCAGTACGGTAGGGCGGTCAAAACCTACATGCGAGAGAATAACCCTTTGCTTGAAATTCCCTGCTTCGGGGTGATGCGGATCCAATAGTTGATTAATGAAGAATACATATTTCTCCGGATAGGCATCACTTTGCATTGGTTTAATGTCACTGATGTCCGGAAGATTTTGAAGTCTTTTCTGTAATTCAGTGGGAGGAGCTGCGGCCTGGGCCATTTGTAAAGGCAATAAGACAGCCAGTATTGCCCATACCATAAAAGAGAGTGTGTGTTTCATCGTTTATAAATGGTTTAATAACTAATGGGCAACAAAAATAGTATTTTATTTCGATATTGTCGGGTAATCTTTTATCTTTGTGTTACTTAATAAAGCTGAGAAATATGTTGTTTCTTCATCGTATATGGAATTGGTGCAGTCGCTTCCGTCACCGTTGTGGTTACGGAGTACACTCTCCGTCTGATTTTTTTCTGATTACTTCTGTTGTTTATGAAAAATATCACTACTATGCTTATCGGGTATTGAAGGAAAGGGGATTTCCTGCTTATTTGCCACATTATCGAAGGAAAGTGAACCGTTTGCTATTCCGGTTGGTTAATTATTTCAGACCAAAGTCGTTGATTGAAGTGGGGATTGGTAATGGGGCATCCATAGGATATATGCGGGCTGCGTGTCATACTATGGACTCCGTCACCTTGAAAGGCAGGGATTGGGCAAAGACTTCCCGACAACTGGAGGAGAAACTGGCGGAGGTGCATACATTAGATTGTCTGCATATAGGGCATACTCCTTTTTATAAAGAAGTTTTTGAACTGGTACTTCCTTATGCCGGACCTCGTAGTTGCTTTATTGTCGGAGGAATTCATGAATCGAGGGAAAAACGGAAATGGTGGGAGCAAATTGTAGCCAGTGAGTCGACGGGTATCACTTTTGATTTGTATGACATAGGGTTGGTCTTTTTTGATAAAGCGAGATATAAACAGCATTATATTGTAAATTTTTTATAACCGGAACCATGAAGAAAAGCATGATATACACCAAAACAGGTGATAAGGGAACCACATCATTGGTAGGTGGTACCCGGGTGCCGAAAACGCATATACGGCTTGAAGCCTATGGCACAGTGGATGAATTGAACTCCTATTTGGGATTGTTGCAAACGTATTTGACGGATGAGGAGGATAAACAAATCATTTTTCGTATACAAAATAAATTATTCTCTGTCGGTTCGTATCTGGCAACGGATCAGACACAGACCAAGTTGCGTATGGAAAGTCGTATAGAGGATGAAGACATCCGGATGTTGGAGCAGGCAATTGACGTAATTGACAATGAACTTCCTCCTTTGAATGCTTTTATTCTGCCGGGGGGTGACCGTGGAGCAGCCGTTGGGCACATTTGCCGGACGGTGTGTCGCCGTGCCGAGCGACGTATTCTTGCATTGGCTGAAGAATGTGACATAGATGCCCGTGTAACAGCATTTGTCAACCGTTTATCTGATTATTTATTCATTTTGACCCGAAAGTTAAATCATTTAACTAAAACGGATGAAATTTTTTGGGATAAAAGTTGCAAATGAAATAATTTATTATACTTTTGCGGCTAATTAGAGAACGAAAGAAAAGTATTTACTTAAAAAATAAGAAAACTATGTACTGGACATTAGAATTGGCCTCGAAGTTAGAGGATGCTCCCTGGCCTGCTACAAAGGATGAGTTGATTGACTATGCAATGCGTTCGGGCGCTCCGTTGGAAGTAATCGAAAACTTGCAAGAGATGGAAGATGAAGGCGAAATCTATGAAAGTATAGAAGATATTTGGCCGGATTATCCGAGCAAAGAGGATTTCTTTTTTAATGAGGAAGAATATTAGAAAGAGAACATGGCGGACAGAATAAAAAATTCTGTCCGTTTTTTGTTTGATATTTCTTCTTGGAAGGGGGGATTGGAAAGCGTAATGTAACTTTCCTGGGAGATTGAACATTATACATGGAAAAAGTGTTTATCTTTGTGGCGTAAACTAAAAATAGACAAACATGAAAAAGATTATTAGTGTATTAATGGTAGCTGTATGTTTGATGATGGCTGCTCCTGCTCAGGCTCAGTTGCACTTTGGAGTAAAAGGTGGTTTGAATATTTCAAAATTGAGTTTTTCAAAGGATGCTTTTAAGGGGGATAATAAGACTGGTTTTTTTGTGGGTCCGATGGCTGAATTCACCCTGCCTATTATCGGGATAGGGGCAGATGTTGCGGCTTTATATTCTCAGACAGACTTAGGGGCTGATGGAGAGAAAACAATGAAGTTAAAGACATTTGCAGTTCCTGTGAATTTGAAATGGTCTTTTGGTCTCGGTAGCATGTTGGGTGCTTATATTGCTGCAGGTCCCCAGTTTGATTTTAAT
This sequence comes from Phocaeicola vulgatus ATCC 8482, assembly GCF_000012825.1. Taxonomy (GTDB): domain Bacteria; phylum Bacteroidota; class Bacteroidia; order Bacteroidales; family Bacteroidaceae; genus Phocaeicola; species Phocaeicola vulgatus. Next base: position 1,948,461 of record NC_009614.1, read on the forward strand.
ATTGGCAATAAAACATGGACGCGTGAATTGTCATTGAAAAAATCTACAACCAGTTTCAATGTAGGAGCAGGTCTTAAATTGATACGTCATTTACAGTTAGGGGTTAATTATAATTTTGCTCTGAGCAAGACTGGTACTTATGAATATTATACAGAGGGTGAATCGGGTGATGGACACCATTCTGTTAATATAAAGAACAACACTTGGCAAGTTTCTTTGGCATACTTGTTCTAGACAACCTTATTTAATAAAAGATAAAAAGGAGGCATTCAGTGAAGAATGCCTCCTTTTTTGTAATTTTGCACCATGAAAAAATTCGTAGATGTCATAGTTCCATTACCTATTGCCAACCAATACACTTATTCCCTTCCTCAGGAGATGGAAGAGATGGTACAGATTGGTTGTCGGGTGGTTGTTCCGTTTGGAAAGAAAAAGTTCTATACGGCAATAGTGACAAATGTACATTATGCGGCCCCGGAGGGGTATGAAACGAAGGATATAGCTGAAGTGCTGGATTCATCTCCGGTACTGTTACCGAAACAATATGAGTTCTGGCAATGGCTGGCGGAATATTATCTTTGTACATTAGGAGATGTGTACAAGGCGGCTATCCCTTCGGGTATGAAACTGGAAAGCGAAACGTTGGTGGAATATAATCCCGATTTTGAAGCCACTGCACCCTTACCGGAGAAAGAGCAGAAAATTTTGGATTTGTTGAGCCGGGATACAGAACAGTGTGTAACCCAGTTGGAAAAAAACAGCGGACTGAAAAATGTGTTGACTGTCATCAAGTCTTTGTTGGACAAAGAGGCCATCTTTGTCAAGGAGGAACTGAAACGTAATTACAAACCGCGTACAGAGGCAAGGGTGAGGTTGGTGAACGGAGAAGCGGATGAGGCTTACTTACAACGGCTGTTCAATGAATTGTCACGTGCTCCTAAACAATTGATGATATTAATGAAGTATGTGGAATTGTCCGGTTGGGTAGCCAGAGGGTATGCTTTAAAGGAAGTAACAAAGAAAGAGCTGCTTGAAAAGTCTGGAGGGTCTGCGGCCGTTTTTAACGGATTGGTCGAAAAGAAAGTCTTTGAGGTCTATCATCAGGAGATAGGACGTTTGGATAAAGGAATTTCGGATACCGGTGATATTAATCCGCTGAATATTGCGCAGCAACAGGCTTATGGCAACATTCTTCAATGCTTCAGAGAGAAAAATGTGTGTCTTCTGCATGGCGTTACATCCAGTGGCAAGACGGAAATTTATATCCACCTCATTCAGGAGGTGCTGAAAACAGGAAAGCAGGTCTTATATTTGCTTCCGGAAATTGCACTGACCACTCAGATAACTGAGCGTTTGAAAAGGGTGTTCGGACATCGGCTGGGTATTTATCATTCCAAGTTTCCGGACGCTGAGCGGGTGGAGATATGGCAGAAACAGTTGGGAGAGAAGAGCTATGATGTGATTCTCGGAGTCCGTTCCTCTATTTTTCTGCCTTTTCGTAATTTGGGGCTGGTCATCATAGATGAGGAACACGAGAATACGTATAAACAGCAAGACCCCGCCCCACGTTACCATGCCCGTAGCTCAGCCATCATGCTGGCCTCTATGTTCAAGGCGAAAGTGCTGCTGGGGACGGCTACTCCTGGTGTGGAAACTTACTTTAATGCTACCTCGGGAAAGTATGGCTTGGTAGAATTGAAAGAAAGATATAAAGATATCCGGCTTCCTCATATAGAACTGGTTGACATCAAGGAACTGGCGCATCAGAAGCGGATGCAGGGCCCTTTCTCACCGGCGCTGGTCAAGCAGATAAAAGAGGCATTGGAGTGTAAGGAGCAGGTTATCCTGTTTCAGAACCGTCGCGGTTTCGCTCCGATGATAGAATGTCATACCTGCGGCTGGGTTCCTAAATGCAAGAACTGTGATGTGAGTCTGACGTATCATAAGGGGCTGAACCAGCTGACTTGCCATTACTGCGGATATACCTATCAAGTTCCCCGTTCCTGCCCGGCGTGCGGCGGAGTGGAATTGATGCATCGCGGTTTCGGTACAGAGCGTATAGAAGATGATATAAAACTGATATTTCCCGAGGCGAAAGTCGCCCGGATGGATTTGGATACCACTCGTACCCGTACCGCATACGAGAAAATTATCGCGGATTTTGAACAGGGCAAGACGGACATCCTGATTGGTACGCAGATGGTGTCCAAAGGATTGGACTTTGATCATGTCAGTGTGGTGGGGATTCTGAATGCGGATACGATGTTGAACTTCCCGGATTTCCGGAGCTATGAGCGTGCTTTCCAACTGATGGCCCAAGTAGCAGGACGTGCCGGGCGTAAAAATAAGCAAGGACTGGTTATCCTTCAGACCAAATCGCCCGATTTACCCGTTATTCATCAAGTGATGCATAATGACTATGAGCAGTTATATTATGACCAATTGGCAGAACGGCAGATGTTCAAATATCCTCCTTATTATCGTTTGATTTATGTATATCTGAAACACCGCAAAGAGGATATTCTGGATTTGGCGGCGGATACCATGGCGGCACAACTCCGTTCCGGATTGGGCGACAGGGTATTGGGTCCGGACAAACCGCCGGTGGCCCGTATCCAGACCTTATTTATAAAAAAAATGATTGTGAAAGTGGAGCAGAATGCTTCTATAAAGAAAGTGCGTGATTATCTGCTTGCCGTACAACGTGCCATATTGGAAGATGAACGTTTCCGTTCGTTGTTAGTATATTATGATGTAGATCCACAGTAACCGGTCCATGCACTGGACGATAATAGAAAAGATAAACGAAAATAAAGATGAAGATAGAATTAGACGTACATACCCATACCATTGCCAGCGGGCATGCATTCAGTACTTTACAAGAAATGGCGCAAGCTGCCGCCGATAAGGGATTGAAGGTTTTAGGGATAACGGAACATTCGCCCGGTGTTCCCGGTACTTGCCATCCTATTTATTTTAGAAACTTGCATGTGGTTCCCCGCCGGATGTATGGGGTGGAGCTGTTGTTGGGGGCTGAGATTAATATTCTGGATGGTAAAGGAAACCTCGATTTGGACGAGGATTATATGAAGATGCTTGATATCCGTATTGCGGGTATCCACTCTTTATGTTATGAATATGGAACGATAGAAGAAAACACCCATGGAATGGTACAGGTTATCAGCAATCCTTTTATTCATATTATCAGTCACCCCGGAGACGGTACGGCGGCGTTACATTTTGAACCGATGGTATTGGCAGCCAAAGAACACCATACTTTATTGGAAATAAATAACAGTTCTTTAAAACCCACCCGTAACAAACCCAATGCCCGTGAGAACAACCTCACCATTCTCCGTTTATGCAAGAAATATGAAGTTCCGGTCATTTTGGGAAGTGACGCGCATATTTCGTTTGATATAGCCCGTTACGATAATTTGTATGAATTGTTGCAGCTTACCGGGTTTCCTGAAGAGCTGATCATGAACCGTGATGTGAAATCATTTAAAGAATACCTTCATTTGTAGATTATATATGAAAAGAATACTTTTTGTCTGCCTCGGTAACATTTGCAGGTCTTCTTCGGCAGAAGAAGTGATGCGTACTCTCATAAAGAAAAAAGGACTGGAACACGAGATAGAGGTGGATTCTGCCGGAATCCTGAGTTATCATAGAGGGGAATTGCCCGACAGCCGTATGCGGATGCATGCTTCCCGCCGCGGTTACAATCTGACCCATCGTTCCCGTCCTGTCTGTACGGAGGATTTCTATCATTTTGATATGATCATCGGCATGGACGACCGTAATATAGAGGACCTGATGGAGCGTGCTCCCGATCTGGAAACGGAAAAGAAAATCCATCGCATGACGGATTATTGCCGCACCAAAGTGGCAGACTATGTTCCCGACCCTTACTATGGCGGTGCGCAAGGGTTCGAGAACGTGCTTGATATACTGGAAGATGCTTGTGCAGGATTGCTTACTTCCTTAGTTCCGGGTAACTGATTCGGGTGTGATACATCGTTTTCAGCTTTTCTTTAAACAGTGCTTTGACTGTTGCTATATCCTTGAACGTAATAGGGCATTCTTTGAAATACCCCTCAGATACCTGTGTGTCAATAATCTTATCTACCAGTGTGCTGATGCTTTCTTCCGTGTACTCCGGCAGGCTGCGTGAAGCCGCTTCTACAGAGTCGGCCATCATCAGGACGGCCTGTTCCTTGGTGAACGGGTTCGGACCGGGGTAGCGGAACTTTTCCTGATCCACTTCTTCGTCAGGATGTTCGTTTTTATATGAAATGTAGAAATACTTCGTCAGTCCCCGTCCATGATGGGTACTGATAAAGTCTTTGATCACTTTGGGCAGATTATGCTTTTCCGCCAGTTTCAGTCCGTCGGTGATATGACTGATGATAACCTGGGCGCTTTGTTCATAACTTAAACTCTTGTGCGGGTTGACTCCCGACTGGTTTTCTGTGAAAAAAGCCGGATTCACCATTTTACCGATGTCATGATATAATGCTCCCGTACGCACCAGCTGGCTTTTACCTCCAATCTTGTTTGCCGCCGCAGCAGCCAGGTTTGCCATCTGCAATGAGTGTTGGAAAGTGCCCGGAGCTACTTCGGACATTTCCCGAAGCAAGCTATTGTTGATATTTGACAGTTCCACCAAAGTCACATCTGAAGTAAAACCGAATATTTTCTCCAAAAGGAACAGTAACGGATAAGCGAACAGCAGTAAGATACCGTTGATCATAAAATAGATGTACATGCGCGTATTCAGCTTGGTCAAATCATCTTCATGAATCAGCTCGAAAGCAAAATATAATAAAGCGTAACTGATAAATACAACCAAAGCCGTCCGTAACAATTGCGACCGTTGGGACAATTCTCTCAAACTATAGATCGCCACCATTCCTGCCACTACCTGTAACAAGATAAACTCATGTGGAAAACGTAAAGTGATGGAGCAAAGCAAAATGATAGTGACATGTGCCATGAATGCCGTTCTTGAGTCAAGGAAAACACGGACTATAATCGGAATCATGGCAAATGGAACCACGTAAATACTTGACAAGTTCTGTTCCACCATAATGGAAGACAGGACGGGGAAGAACACAATCAGCGCAAATAGCAGGGTGAGTGTTCCTTTCCGTTCATAATAATCTGCCCGGAACAACTCCAGATAGGCCATGAAGCAGAACAGGAAGATTCCTACATATAATATTTGTCCGGCCAATGTCAGTCTTTTCTCTTGTACCGAGTCGCTACGTTTTTCCCATTCCTTGCGTAAGGATTCCAATATGTTGTAAGTCTGCTCATCAACAATTTCTCCACGGTCAATAATCTTTTGTCCGTTCAGCACAAAGCCGTTTGCCCATGAAATATTAGAGAGCAGATCTTTTTGCGCCGCCTCGGACTTTTCTTCATCATAAACCAGATTAGGTGTAATGTAATCATTCAGATTACATTGTTGTAATATCTTCTTTTTGTAGTGGGTGGTATCCGCATTCAGCAAATATTCATAGGCTTCCTTCACGGTGTACAATTGGTCGATAAAACGGCTTGTCGCTACATTCTTGTCTACCAGCCGTATGGCAATGATACTGTCTTCCTCCATACGCTTCAAGTCATTTCCGGCAATGATTCCGTCCTCATACAGTGCCTTTAATGTGCGTTCAATATAACGTACATAGTCCGTGCCCGGCAGTGAATGGCGTAAGGTCTTGTTGTAATCCTCCCTTAATTTGGAAAGGACATTTTTTTCGGCTTCCTTGTCTATCTGGAAATAAGGTTGATAGTCTGCCAGGATGCTGTCCTGTTCCTTTTGTACTTGTATGTCGTTTTTGTAAATCGGAAAATCAAATGATGCCTGTAACAGTCCGTATTTCCAAGGCTTGTTTATATCAAATTGATAGTTGAACTTTCCTTCATTGGGCAAAAAGTAGACTATCACTGATACTGTGGCAATGAAAATAAGGCTTTTATAAATCAAATTTTTATATGAAAACCGTTGGTTGGTCTTGAAACTTCTCATAATCGTATATTTTTGCGCGCAAAATACGAAAAAATCGGGAAATTTAGATTAATTTTGCGGCGTATTTTATATAAAACAACAATGTCAGAAAGAAAAGTAAGAGTTCGTTTTGCTCCGAGCCCGACGGGAGCGTTGCATATCGGCGGTGTGCGCACAGCCTTGTATAACTATCTGTTTGCTCGCCAGCATGGTGGAGATTTAATTTTCCGTATAGAAGATACCGACTCAAATCGCTTTGTTCCGGGTGCGGAAGAATATATCATTGAGTCGTTTAAGTGGTTGGGGATAAACTTCGACGAAGGAGTCAGCTTTGGTGGTAACTACGGCCCCTACCGTCAGTCTGAACGTCGTGATATTTATAAGAAATATGTACAGGTGTTGCTTGACAGCGGTAAGGCGTATATTGCTTTCGATACTCCGGCGGAGTTGGACGCCAAACGTCAGGAAATCTCTAATTTCCAGTACGATGCTTCTACCCGTATGTCTATGCGTAACTCTTTGACTCTGCCGAAAGAAGAAGTGGATGCACTGATTGCCGATGGGAAGCAATATGTGGTACGTTTCAAGATTGAACCGAATGAAGATGTACACGTACATGATATTATCCGTGGCGAGGTAGTGATCAATTCTTCCATTTTGGATGATAAAGTTTTATATAAATCGGCGGATGAACTGCCTACTTATCATTTGGCAAACATTGTGGACGACCATTTGATGGAAGTTTCCCATGTAATCCGTGGTGAGGAATGGTTGCCTTCCGCTCCGTTGCATGTCCTGCTGTACCGGGCTTTCGGCTGGGCGGATACCATGCCCGAGTTCGCACATCTTCCCTTGTTGTTGAAACCGGATGGTAACGGTAAACTGAGCAAGCGTGATGGTGACCGTCTTGGCTTCCCTGTTTTCCCGTTGGAATGGCACGACCCCAAGACCGGTGAGGTGTCTTCCGGTTATCGTGAGTCGGGTTACCTGCCCGAAGCTGTTATCAATTTCCTTGCCCTGTTGGGATGGAATCCGGGAAATGACCAGGAACTGATGTCCTTGGATGAACTGGTGAAGCTTTTTGACCTGCACCGTTGCAGCAAAGCCGGGGCAAAATTCGACTTTGAAAAAGGAAAATGGTTTAACCATGAATATATATTGAAGAAAAGCAATGAGGAAGTAGCCGGGCTTTTCATGCCGATCTTGAAAGAGCATGGCATTGAAGCTCCTATGGATAAAGTGGTGACCGTGGTAGGCTTGATGAAAGATCGTGTAAGTTTTATCAAGGATTTGTGGGAAACTTGCAAATTCTTCTTCGTCGCTCCTACGGAATATGATGAGAAGACCCGTAAAAAACGTTGGAAAGAGGACTCTCCCGAACGTATGCTGGAGTTGGCGGACGTATTGGAGGCCTTGGACGACTTCTCGCTGGAGAATCAGGAGGCTGTGGTCATGAAATGGATAGAAGATAAAGGTTATCACTTAGGTAATATAATGAATGCTTTCCGTTTAACCTTGGTAGGCGAAGGTAAAGGTCCGCATATGTTTGATATTTCAGCCGTTTTAGGGAAAGAAGAAACATTGCGACGCATTCGTCGGGCTGTGGAAGTGCTCAAGTAATAGCCGGTAGTTATGATTTATAACCTAGTCATCTATATTTATCTATTCGGGGTGAAGGTTGCCGGCCTGTTCAGTGCCAAGCCCGCCAAAATGGTGAAAGGACACCGGGAAGTATTTGATATCTTGCGTAACAAGATAGACAAAAATGCCCGTTATATTTGGTTTCATGCAGCTTCATTGGGGGAGTTCGAACAGGGACGCCCTTTGATAGAACGTATCCGTAAGGAGCATCCCGAATATAAAATATTGCAGACTTTCTTTTCTCCCTCAGGGTATGAAGTGAGAAAGAACTACCAGGGGGCAGACCTTGTCTGCTATCTGCCTTTCGACACTCCGCGTAATGTCCGTCGGTTTGTAGAATTGGCTAATCCCTGTATGGTATTTTTTATCAAGTACGAATTTTGGCAGAATTACTTGAATGAGTTGCATAGGAGAGGTATTCCCACCTATAGCGTATCTTCCATTTTCCGTCCCAATCAGATTTTTTTCCGTTGGTATGGGAAGAGATATAGTGAGGTGCTGAGGACTTTTGCTCATTTGTTTGTACAGAACGAAGTTTCCAAAGAATTGCTGGCGACAATTGGCGTGACCGATGTGACAGTTGTGGGCGATACTCGTTTTGACCGCGTGCTGGATATCTGCCATCAAGCCAAGCAGCTTCCGCTGGTGGAGAAGTTCAAAGGTGATTCGTTGACTTTTGTTGCAGGCAGCTCATGGGGACCGGATGAGGATATTTTTATCAAGTATTTCAATGAGCATCCTGAGATGAAGCTGGTTATTGCTCCTCATGTGGTGAGCGACAGTCATTTGAAGGAGATTTTAGATAAGGTGAAACGTCCGTGCATCCGCTATACCGAGGCTACGGAAGAAAATGTGACACAGGCCGATTGTTTGATTATCGACTGTTACGGACTGCTGTCCTCCATTTACCGATATGGTGAGATTTCGTATATTGGGGGTGGCTTTGGAGTTGGAATTCATAATGTGCTGGAAGCGGCTGTATATGGTATTCCTGTGATATTCGGACCTAACAACAAGAAATTCCGCGAGGCGCAACATTTGTTGGAGCAGAAAGGCGGTTTTGAAGTAACCGGTTATGATGATTTTAAACGGTTGATGGACAAATTCCTGTCGGATGAGGCTTATTTGCAACAAGCAGGGAAAGCTGCCGGAAATTATGTGAACCATAATGCCGGAGCATTAGAAAAGATAATGAAAGATATCACTCTCTGAATGTTTCAAGGTGATTTGAGTATATGCAGGTTATAGAGAAGATTTGGCTCTATAACCTGTTTTTTTCCTTCAAATCCTTCATTTCAAGGTAATTTATTGTTAATCAGTTGGTTATAATGAATCATTTTCACTTTATTTCCTTCATCCGGATATAAATCCTTCAGCCTGCTGAAATGAGGGCTTGTCCGGCTTTGGGGTCAGCAGAAATTTAGTGGGGATTTTATTTCATGCGATTGTTTGTGATACCCTGTACGAGCGTTCGTAATTTTATGTATGGTTTGTATGGCAGGCAAAAGTAAGAATTGGGATTGCATATATGCCCTCACTTTAGCATTTAGACTTGTTGCTATATACCATACATGTAGTCAGATGTATATCTTCCTGCCCATATGCTGTTTCGCTTTTTTTAAAAGAAGGCTGTCTGGGGATTTTTCCTCCCTACGTAAGGAATGCGTAGCCTTGTAGTCAGCTTCATCCTTAAAAGATCTTATCCATATCTCTAACCCTTTCCCGCCGTATGGTTAAGGGTTTTCTTCCTGCCTGTTTTATCTCCGCAAGCCTTTGGAGTTGACTCCATAGTCTTGGGAGATAACTCCAAAGCTTATGGAGATAACTCCAAAGGCTATGGAGATAGAATACATTCGTATAAAAAGGTTTAATCAGGAGATAGAAAAGGTTTATGCAACAGGGCCCGATCTATTGTTATTTCCACAATAATCCCAAATGCTCCCGGACTTTTATAGTAGAACTTTTTAAAAAAACTGGTTGGCGGTTTTCTCTTTGATGAAATAAAAAAAGTTAAAAGGATGAACTTTTCTTCTTTTAAAGCTAACATGAACTCTTTATAAGAGGAAATCTTCTGTTTTTCAGTTTGTTATGCTTCGCTTTTACATGAACCGATTTATATATCTCTTGATAAGAGATATATATTTTCTGTGCAAAAATAAGCAAAGTTTTGAGAACTAATACATTTTTGGCAAAAAAAATAGGAATTTATATAAAAAAATAGTTCTCTCATTTATTTATATTCTTCTTTATTTCGTTTCAACAGCTCTGTAATATGTTGATATAATGTGTGTTAATACCTTTTGTAGATCTCTTATCAAGAGATCTACAAAAATGTCGTTTTTAAGACCTTTTTATATATGGAATATATCTGGTCTTTGAAGCGGTATAATTAAATGAAAACAACATAAAGCAGATGGAATATCTATTTCTGAGACGTAAACGCACGACCGCTACTTCCGAGCGACAGAAGACTTTGCTTTTCAAGGCTGCCGAGCGGCAATGGAAAGAGGAGTTTGCCGGAAAGGAAACAGACATTCGCAAGGTGGATTGTAATATATATAAAGGTATATTGTACCAGCTTGAGATACGTCAGGTATTTCTTGACACCTCGCTTTCTCTGAAGAAACTGAGTGCACTGCTTGAAACAAACCAGACCTATCTGAGCAATGTGGTGAACAAATACTTCGGTTGTAATTTGAAGGAACTTGTGAACACGTATCGTGTGGAATATGCCAAAGAACTTCTCTGTTCCCGACGTTGTGCGCTGACTGAGCTGCCTTGCAGTTGTGGCTTTGCTTCGAAAAGTGCTTTCTACTCTGCTTTCAGCCGTATTGTCGGGGTATCACCTTTGTCATATCAGACTCAAGAAAGAAGGAGGCATCATTTGCAGGCAGTAAACTAGCTAAGCTATTAATAATGAAATTAATATGTATAACCAATTTTAGTTTTTTAAATTTATAAATTTAAAGTTTTTCTATTATGAACAAAAAGTTTTTAAGTGCAATCCTGTTCGGAGCCTTAATGGTGACCTCGACAGGAACATTTGTGTCTTGTAAGGACTATGATGATGACATTGACCGCATCGACAAGGAATTGAGCGAAGTCAAGGAAACCATTGCAAGTCTTGACTCGGCAATTAAGGCAGGTAAATTCGTTCAGTCATGTAATGAGGTTACCGGTGGATATGAACTGGTTTTCACTGACGGTTCCAAAATTACTATCAAGAACGGTACGAATGGAACAGATGGAGCAGCCGGTACTACTGTTATCCCTGAATTCCGTGTGGAAGGCAATTACTGGCAGGTCAGCACAGACAAAGGTGCTACTTGGGTGGATGTGAAAGATACCGAAGGTAACAAAGTTCCGGCCAGAGGTCAGGATGGTGAAGCTGCCGGTTCAAACGTGTCTTGGGTGACAGTGGACGGTGTGGAATACATCAAGATCGGTGACAAAGTTACTGATTTGAAGCAGAACAATGAATTTCCTAACATTGCTGTAGATGCTGAAAGCAAGACTGTAATCGTGACTATCGACGGTCAGAACTACACTTTGCTGCAGGAAGGTTCTGCATTCAAAGGGTTGCAGACTGTAGTTTACAGAAAACAGGCTGTTGATGATCTCAAGGATATTTGTAAAGCTTATGATATCTATTGGCTGGAAAATGAAGGAACTTTTGACTCAGATAAGGATGTTTTGTTTGCATCTGTTCCTGCTTATGCTTCATTCAAAGTATATCCGGGTGATTTCTCATTGAATAATGCGAAATTCTCCTTTGTTGATACGTATCAGGTTCGTAGTGTCGCTCCTGCTTTGACCTATATGGAAGGTTCTGCAAAATTAGAAAACGGTATTTTGAGCCTTGCTATTTTGCCGAATGAAGGTATTGAAACCTATAGTAATTATGCGACCTCATTGGATGTAACTATGTATGGTCAATATACATCAGCTTCCGATTATTTCACGGTAAGAAGAACAAAGGCATCTGTAAAGAGCATTGTTAATGCTTTTACTTCAACTAATATGGATGAAAATGATTATCCGGCAATTATTACTGAGGATGGTGAATCTTATGATGGTAAATCTTATGGATGCTTTGACTATCAAGGTGTTTATAATGTAAATGATTCTATTGACGCTTACATTTCCGGAGCTGCAACAGTATGGTTGAAGTCAACCAATATTTCATATACCAGAGTGTTCAGACTGTTGGATCAGAATGAGGATTATACATTTAATGGACAACCTATTAAAACTCGTCAGGGTATCTTTGAATTTAAAGATAATGTTTTGTCTGTAAAATCGACTAACCAGGCATCTGCTATTGATGAATACGCTGCGATAGAAGTGACTACTACAGTTAAGCCACAGAAAGAAGGTGTTAAAGAATACGAGGTGAAGAATGTAGTCTTCATCAAGGCTGTTCGTCCTGCTGTTAATCCTGTATTTGGAACTGTTGCTTTGAAACCGTTGGATGCTAAGGAAAACTTTACATTTGCATACAATAGCTCACAGGCCCGGATCATTACTTTGGATGTCCGTAACTTTGAGGCTGCTATTGAAGGTCGTGATGTTATTGCTAATGATAATAATGAATATTGTACATTCATTACATTGAACAAGCCTGTATATGATGCTGGTGGCAGCAAGTTAGTGAGATATGAATCAATATCTGATGATTGTAATCAATATTATCAAAATAACAATTTGTCGACTACTATTCCTGCAAAGGTTACAGACTTGGCAAAAGCTCTTGAAACGGTTAAAAATGAGGCTGTCTTGTATTATAAGAACGGTGGAAACAATGCCGATAAGGACTCTTTGTTCTTGATTTTGACACCGGGTGCTAACTTTGCACAATTCAAGAATATGTCATTGCTAGCCGGAGCTTCTTCTTATGGACTCTTTGGTTGGGGAGCTACTGAGAAGATGACTAACGGAGTGAACACACCGTATGCAGTTTACAACAGCTTCGTAAACAAGCTGTTTAAGGTTTCTGTAGATAACTTCTCTGTAACCTATAACTTTGATTGTCCTATCAAGGATGAATATAAGAGTCGTACTATTATCGGTACATGGACAAAAACTGCCGGTGCTTATAGCAAATTCATCATGGAGTCTAATAACTTCGACAAGATGTACAATGTTGTTCCTGAAGATGCGACAGTTGAGTTTGAATTGGATTATAAGAAGCAGAATGCTTATGTTCAGGAAATGATGAAAGAAAATAACATTGAATGGACTAACACTAATCAGATTGCCTTTACTCCGCGTGTAGATTTGGCTAAGGTTGGAACTTTGAAAGTTGATATCTATGATGCTACTGCCGGTTCTGCTAAGCGTGTATTGTTTGCGACTGAAGACTGGAAGGTGGAACAACCTATCTTGGCATTCACTGATGTTGTTGATTTGAAGTATAATAATCCGGCATTGGCTACAAACGATCAGATTAAGATTATTGATTTGATTAATGCATTGAATGTTAAGGCAACAGAAGCTTCTTATAAAAAATGGACAAACTTGACATTGAAAGATGCTGTTGGCAATACATTGGTAAAATACAATGCCACTACGATTGCTGCTGAAGAAACCATAGCTGAAACATTGTATAGAAAAGATGCTGCCGGTAATGCTGTTGCTGAAGCTACAGGATTGGAAATTTCTTTGGATGAGAATGAAAAAGACTTTACTTATGATGCAGCTACTGCAACTCTTACTTGGAAGGGAACTCCGGAAGGTACAGTATATACTCATGATGTAAACTTGAATATTACTTATACTCATAACTGGGGTGTTGTAACCAAGACATTCAAGGTAACTGTAACAAGAAAAGTACAGTAAACATTCGGGCTAAGATAGAAAGTATAGCTTAAATTTGATATGCTTTCTTCTTGATGACTTCAAGCGAGGAGGGGATATGAATCTGATTACAGAAGAATATCCTCTCCTTTTTTATTATAAAAATATATTCTTGATATAATGACGAAATTAGTTCGATGCGGTATAAACTTTTATGCGGATGTAGATAATAAAAAAGCGGTAAATGATAGGGATGCCTTGCAGAACACTAAATTAATGGAACATTATACTCACCTTCTTGGTCAATTACAGTATGAAGGAGCTGGTATCTGGAGCCGTTTTAATATTATGTTCGGAATAAATGTTTCTTTATTCGGATTGGAAACCGTCTTGTTTAACTCTATATGTCAAACTTCTGAATATCTGACATTTATTATTGCATTTGGCGGATTGTCATTTTCAATATGGTCTATTTACGTAATGCAGAGATTATGGAGTTATCATGAGCACTGGAAGAATATGTTATGTGAAGCGGAAAAGGCTTTTCCGGATGAGTATGTGAAACTTTTCACAAAGATTCCTTCTAATTTGAAAAGAGAGAAAAAGTCTTGGGAGTTATGGCTGAAATCATACACCCAACCTTTTTTTGCCATATTGTCTCTTATTTGGTTGCTTATTATGGTGTTAAACCATGCTATTTATACTGATATGCTGAATAAGGAAAATATTATTCATCACGTGGGTGTGGTGAAAATACAACAGAATGAAAATTTAAAAAATAATGAAGATGAAAAAGATGATGGATTCGACTACTGTGATTATTACTACAACAGATAATAGAGTATTGTTGCAAAAAAGAGATGAGAACCCGGATATAGAGTACTCCGGATATTATTCTCTTGTTTCTGGCTACCTTGAGGAGGAGGAAACCCCTCTAGATGGCATTATCAGAGAACTGAAGGAAGAATTTGAACACAAGAAATCCCAAAAGGTGCATTTTAGTTCTATAACCTATTTGGGGTCTGAGTATAGAGCAGACTATGATAGATGGGAATATATTCATCATACTTATTTGATGGACGATGCAGCGGATATCCGTATTTTGGAAGGTGAATCTTTTGTCTTGCTGGATATGGATGAGTGTTTGAGATTGGAGAACCTTGCTCCTCATCATAAGTTGTTTTTATTAAAATATCGTGCCGGATTATGTAAAATTGACGTGCGTGAGCAATCAAAAAAAATGTTTGATGAAATAACTGTCAGGGATTTGATAAAAGTGGAATCCGTAGGGGATGTGAAAAATTATAGCTTGCTGGAGGCGGGAACTGGTTTTGTAATTGGCGAGGATACTACTTTGAGTGCTTCAATTCCAGCGGTGGAAGCCGCTAAATATATAGGATTCTTGCAATTCGTCCCAAAGGTTCTTAGAGGCAATCATTATCATTTTAGAAAGGTGGAATATATGCTTATTTTACAGGGGCGTATGCATGCCACTTTTCAGAAATATGATGATAGTGAGGCTGTAATAGAAGAGATTTGGGAAAAGGGGGATTTGGTACGGACTTTACCGGGGTGCGTCCATACATTAACAGCTTTAGGAGAGTCGAATGTGTTGACTATTGAGTTTTCTCCACAGCCTTATGTTGCGAGGGATGTGTTGATGAATGATAAAAAATAGCTTGAATATGGGAACCATTGCAGTAACGGGGGCTACCGGTTATTTGGCTGAGAAATTGATAGAACGGTTGATTACCCAAGGACATACTATTCATGCGATAGCCAGGAATGAAGGAAAACTGATTGCTCTGAGGGGGAAATTTAAAAGCGTTCAAATCTTTCCATGCCCCGTTGAAGATTATCTTTTATTGAAAAAGGCATTGAATGGTTGTGATGGGATATTTCATTTGGCTGCGTTTAAAGATGTCATTTTGGCAAAAGAACATCCTCTGAAAGCTGTTCAGACTAATATTCTTGGTACGTTGAATCTTCTTAAAATAACTGTTGAGGAACAGAACATAAAATTTATTCTGGCAACAAGCACTGATAAAGCTGTTCAAGTTTCAGGAACGTATGGGGCTACTAAATTGCTTATGGAGAATCTTTTTGGGGATTTTGAGCAAATAAACGGATCGAATTGCGCTTATAGGATAGTTCGTTATGGAAATGTATTGCATTCTACAGGGTCTGTTTTGGTAAAATGGAAGTATGCATTAGAAAATAGGAAGGAGCTTATATTGACAGATCCTGAAGCTACCCGGTTTTTTATTACGTGGGAACAGGCAATAGATGTTATTTTTTCCTGTTTAAATGACGCTCAAAGTGCGGAACCGTTTTATCCGCCTGATATGAAATCGATAAGCTTAGGAATTTTATTGGAACTCACAATAAGAAAGTATGCTAAAACTGTTCCTGACATCAGAGTTATCGGTTTACAAAAAGGGGAAAATATGCACGAATGTATCACGGCAGACTTAAGCAGTGAATATGCTGAAAGATGGAATAATGAGGAATTATTAAACCTTATCTAGAAAATACTATGAATGATAGATAGTTAAATCTTTCTTTTAAGACGGGGAATTGCAGTATATTGATTACTTTTGTCCTGTATCATAACTTATTAAACCTCGGATAGATATGGGAACAGAAGGCATACAGGATAAATACATCAACCCTTATGCCGATTTCGGCTTCAAGCTGCTTTTCGGCACGGCAATGAACAAGGAACTTTTCGAGGCTGCCGAGATAGCTAAGTTCAATCCTAAGGAATTAGGCGAGTATTGGGAAAGTTTGAAGAATTTCCGCGACTGGTACAGCGTGATGTCCACCCAGTTGAAAAAAGGGCATGAGGAAGGTCTTAAAGAGGGTATTGAAAAAGGTCTTAAAGAAGGTCTTGAGCAAGGTCGTAAGGAAGAATGCTTCAAGAATGCAAAAAAAATGAAACAGGCCGGTATTGCATTTGATGTAATTGCACAGGTTACCGGTCTGTCTATAGGGGAAATAGCGTCTTTGTAAGTCGTTTACAGCACCAGTCCGTCCAGCATCTCGATATAAAGCCTTATCGCTTCCTCAATTTCCGAAACCATGATATATTCATCAGCCGTGTGTGAACGGGAGGACTTTCCCGGACCGATTTTGACAGACGGGAACTTCATCAACGCCTGATCGGACAAAGTAGGAGAACCGAAAGGTACACGTCCTAGTTTTACCGCGCGTTTCACAAAGGGATGCTCGGCACTGATATGAGATGAGTTCAAGCGGAAAGAACGGGCTTTCGCCTCGCTTTTTAGATGGGCACTTATTTCTTTGAATAGTTCTTCGTTAGAGTAACATTCATTACTGCGGATATCCACAACGAAAGTACAAGTATCGGGGATGACATTATGCTGCGTGCCGGCATTTATTTGTGTCACGCTCATTTTGACGGGGCCTAGCAGGGAGGATTCCTTCGGGAATTTATAATCACGGAACCACTGAATGTCTTCCAGTACTTTGTAAATAGCATTCACTCCTTCATTGCGTGCGGCATGTCCGGCTTTTCCGTATGCGGTAACATCCAGCACCATCAATCCCTTTTCGGCAATGGCAGGCTGCATTTCTGTCGGTTCACCCACTATGCCCAAAGTGATGGGAGGTAGTTGGGGCAATACGCTTTCTATTCCGTTTTTTCCGGAAACTTCTTCTTCACATGAGGCAAGAAAGATCAGATTGTATGCCTGCTCGGTTGTAGAGAGATGGCGGTACACCTGAAATAAGGATACTACACTGGCGCCGGCGTCATTACTTCCCAAACCGTAAATCTTTCCGTTTTCGGCTTTCGGAGTGAAAGGATGTTTCCGCCATCCGTTTACCGGTTTTACGGTATCGATGTGGGAATTTAGTAAAATAGTCGGTTTGTTGAGGTCGAACATCGGACTGATACACCAAATGTTGTTGCCCGAACGACCGGTCATGATACCTGTTTCTTCAATATAGTTCTGCAGAAAGTCGGCGGCAGCTTCTTCTTCCCGGCTCAATGAGGGGATACCGATTAACGAATTCAGCAATGTGGTTGCTTCGGAAGTGTAATATTCTATATCAATCATCTTGATTTTAATAATTTAATGTGTTGCAAAGATACTATTTTTGCGTGGTAAACGGTGATGAAAAAAGTAGGTAATTAAGTTAGATATGCAACTAAAACTTTCGGCTGATTTCTTCTAACTCTTTGACTGGTTGGGAAAATTAATGCCTGTTTATAGAGGATAATTCCAAATTAAACGATAACTTTGCCGATGAATTAAAAATAAATCTTTGGAATGAGTAGTTCTTTCTTATCTGTCCTGATACAACGTCAGGCAGGGAAATATGGTGATCGTGTAGCGTTGCGTTACCGCGATTATAAAACAGAAACATGGATTCCGGTTTCTTGGAACCAGTTTGCCGCAACTGTAAAAACAGTTTCGAATGCATTGATAGAATTAGGTATAGGCATACAGGAAAATATAGCAGTTTTTTCTCAAAATAAACCGGAATGTCTGTATGTGGACTTTGGAGCTTTTGGGGTACGGGCTGTTACTGTACCATTTTATGCTACCAGTTCCGAGGCGCAGGTACATTATATGGTAGGTGATGCCGAAATACGTTATATCTTTGTAGGTGAACAGTTGCAATATGATGTGGCGTTCCGGGTTATGCAACTGGGAAGCCAACTGAAACAGATTATAATTTTCGACAAGGAGGTAAAACGTGATGAGCGGGACCAGACTTCCATTTATTTTGATGACTTTCTGAAATTGGGCGAGGCGCATCCGCATCAAGCTGAGGTAGACAAGCGTACTTCAGAGTCGGGTAATGGTGATCTTGCCAATATTCTTTATACCAGTGGAACAACCGGAGACAGCAAGGGGGTGATGTTGCATCATTCTTGCTATGAGGCGGCCATTCCGGCACACGATGAACGTTTCCCTCAATTGGGTGATCAGGATGTGATTATGAATTTCCTTCCTTTTACTCATGTGTTTGAGCGTGCATGGACTTGCTGGTGTCTTTCGATGGGGTGTACTTTGTCTATCAACTTGCGTCCTGCTGATATCCAGAAGACAATAAAGGAGATCCGTCCTACGGCTATGTGCAGTGTTCCCCGTTTCTGGGAGAAAGTGTATGCCGGCGTGCAAGAAAAAATCAATGAGACAACCGGATTGAAAAAGAAGTTGATGCTGGATGCTATTAAAGTGGGACGTGAACATAATTTGGAATATGTGTACAAAGGGCTGACTCCTCCGCCTGTATTGCACATGAAATATAAATTTTATGAGAAAACGATCTATAGCTTGTTGAAAAAGACTATTGGCATTGAAAACGGGCGTTTCTTCCCTACTGCCGGTGCGGCTATTCCGCCGGCTGTACAGGAGTTTGTTTTGTCGGTGGGAATTAATATGGTAGCGGGTTATGGATTGACGGAATCTACTGCAACGGTTGCTTGTGAGAATGATAATGACCATGTGGTTGGTTCGGTGGGGCGTATCATGCCTCATGTGCAGGTCAGAATAGGGGAGAATAACGAAATAATGCTACGTGGTGAGGGAATCACTCATGGCTATTATAAAAAGGAAGCTGCTACGAAAGCAGCGTTTACTGAAGACGGATGGTTCCATACCGGTGATGCGGGTTATATAAAAGATGGGCATTTGTTCCTTACAGAGCGTATCAAGGACTTGTTTAAAACTTCAAACGGGAAGTATATCGCTCCTCAAGCCATTGAAGCCAAATTGGTGGTAGACCGTTATATCGATCAGATTTCTATTATTGCCGATGAACGTAAATTTGTTTCTGCTTTGATAATTCCTGAATATAAACTGGTGAAAGAGTATGCCGCAAAAAAAGGTATTCGCTATGAAAGTATGGAGGAACTGTTGCAGAAACCGGAAATTATCGATTTGTTTAAAGAGCGGATTGATACACTGCAGCAGCAGTTTGCACATTATGAACAGATCAAGAGGTTTACCTTGTTGCCCCATCCTTTCAGTATGGAACGTGGTGAGCTGACCAATACGTTGAAAATAAAACGTAATGTGCTGAACAAGAACTATGCTGCCGAAATAGAAAAGATGTACGAAGAATAATGGGAAAATGAATAGATTTCCACTATCTTTGCACCTTGAAATGCAAAAATTCTCAAGATGATAACAATAGAGCAACTGAAAGACGTAAAAGAACGTACTGCGGCACTTGAAAGATATCTGGACATAGAAAATAAACTGGTTCAGGTGGAAGAAGAACAACTGCGTACGCAGGCGCCCGGTTTTTGGGATGATGCCAAGAAAGCAGAAGCACAAATGAGGAAGGTGAAAGATCTGCAAAAATGGATCGACGGTTACCGTGAGGTAAAGACGATGGCAGATGAACTGGAATTGGCTTTTGACTTTTGTAAAGATGATTTGGTTACCGAAGAAGAAGTGGATGCAGCGTATCAAAAGGCTGTCACTGCGGTGGAGGCATTGGAACTGAAGAATATGCTTCGCCAGGAGGCCGACCAAATGGATTGTGTATTGAAAATTAATTGCGGTGCCGGTGGTACTGAAAGTCAGGATTGGGCTTCCATGCTGATGCGTATGTATATGCGTTGGGCGGAGACCAATGGCTATAAAGTGAGCGTGGCTAACCTTCAGGATGGGGATGAGGCCGGAATCAAGACGGTGACTATGAATATTGAGGGCAGTTTTGCATATGGTTATCTGAAAGGTGAGAATGGAGTCCACCGCTTGGTGCGCGTGTCTCCTTATAATGCTCAGGGGAAACGGATGACTTCTTTTGCTTCTGTGTTTGTAACGCCGTTGGTGGATGATAGTATTGAAGTGACAATTGAACCTGCCCGTATGTCTTGGGATACTTTCCGTTCGGGAGGGGCCGGCGGACAGAATGTGAACAAGGTGGAATCAGGAGTACGTCTGCGTTATCAATATAAAGATCCGTATACCGGTGAGGAAGAGGAAATCTTGATTGAGAATACTGAAACCCGTGACCAGCCGAAGAATAAGGAAAATGCGATGAGACAGTTGCGTTCAATTTTATATGATAAGGAATTGCAGCACCGCATGGAAGAACAGGCCAAGGTGGAGGCAGGCAAGAAGAAGATTGAATGGGGATCACAGATACGCAGTTATGTCTTTGATGACCGTCGTGTGAAGGATCATCGTACTAATTTTCAAACTTCGGATGTGAACGGAGTGATGGATGGAAAGATTGATGGCTTTATCAAGGCATACTTGATGGAGTTTTCCGGTTCGGAGAATTAGTAAATTCTTCGTAATTTATTTGTTTTCTTCTAGAAACTTTGTACTTTTGGGATATTCAAAAGAGATGGTTTAATCTTAAAAATGAAATACTTATGGGAAAGAATAAGAAAGCTGCTTATAGTAAGCGGGAAGAAGAGAAAGCAAATAGGATTGTAAAAGGTCTGTTCATCGGATTAATTGTATTAGCCCTTGTTATTATGGTGGGCTATGCCATGTATGGATAAAAACGGAAAATAAATAGTGAAGTCCTGCTGAGGTTATTCTCTGCGGGGCTTTTTTATATATTAAAACGCTATGGGACAAGAAATAGAACGAAAATTTTTAGTAAAGGACGACAGTTATAAACTAGAGGCTTATGCACATAGTCATATTGTGCAAGGTTATATCTGTAGTGCTCGTGGAAGAACTGTCCGGGTGCGTATTCGGGATAATAAAGGGTATCTTACTATCAAAGGGGCTTCCAATGACTCCGGTACAAGTCGTTATGAGTGGGAGAAGGAGATCAGTTTGCAAGAGGCCGAAGAGTTGATGAAACTGTGTGAGCCTGGGGTGATTGATAAAATCCGGTATTTGGTGAAAAGTGGAGAGCATATCTTTGAAGTGGATGAGTTTTATGGTGAGAATGAAGGCTTGACTGTAGCGGAAGTGGAATTGAATAGTGAGGACGAATTGTTCAAAAAGCCCCATTTCATCGAAAAAGAGGTAACGGGAGATATTCGTTATTATAATTCTTTTTTGATGAAGAATCCTTATACTCGCTGGTAGATAATATATAGGCTTCTTTAACGTCTGAAAATAAACTACTTGCTATCGTTTACCTACCTTTGCAACAAACACAAACTCATTATTGATATATGAAACACAACATTTTATGGGGCATTATCTTGCTTGTGGCAAGTTTGTCATTTACGGCGAAGGCGCAAAAGGCTGTCCAAGGCCAGTTCTCAGTCAAGGGAGTCTTATTAGATTCTTTGTCTAATGAAGGGGAACCGTATTCTACAATCCGTATTTCATTGAAGAACAATCCTGCAAAGCCGGTGAAACTGGCTGTGACAGGAGCGGACGGCAGGTTTGACGAACGGCTTGCCGTGCCGGGGATTTATCTCATTCATTTTACTTCTGTAGGAAAGTCTCCTGTACAGAAGGAGTTTTCGATATCGGCAAATCGTAGGAATGTTGATTTGGGTAAGATTCTGATAGCAGAAGCGACTGAAATGTTGAAAGGAGTGGAGGTGGTAGCGCAGAAACCTTTGGTAAAGGCGGAAATAGACAAAGTGACGTATAGTATAGAGGATGATCCGGATTCTAAAACTAATACGACTCTTGAAATGCTCCGTAAAGTTCCGCTGGTGACTGTAGATGGAGAGGATAAAATTCAAGTAAACGGTAGCAGTAAGTTTAAAGTGCATGTTAATGGCAAGCCGAATAACATGATGAGCAATAATCCTACCGAGGTATTGCGGAGTATGCCGGCCAATTCCATTAAATCTATAGAGGTTATCACCGAGCCTGGGGCTAAATATGACGCGGAAGGGGTGGCGGGCATCTTGAATATTATCACTGTAGGAGCAGGAATGGAAGGATATACGGTGACATTGAATGGTGGTGCAAGCAATATGCGTGTGTATGGTGGCGGTTATGGTACGGTGCAGTCGGGCAAGTTCACTGTTACCGGTAATTATTCTTATAACTACCAGGGATCTCAAAAGGGATTTGAAGATTCATATCGTGAGGATTTCACGTCTCAGGAAAATAAATTTTTGGAGTCGCATCGAAGAAGCAAGAGCTATGGCAATTTTCAATTTGGCAGTCTGGAAGGAAGTTATGAGATTGACACTTTGAATCTGATTAGTTTTTCTATGAATCTGATGACTGGCAATTTTACGAATAAGAGGATTGGAAATACCCAGATGACGAATCATGCCGGTAATCCGGTTTACGGTTACGGTTCTTTGGGAAATAATGAATCGGGCTTTGGCGAAGTGGGGGGCAACATGGATTATCAGCATTCGTTTAAAAAGAAAGGGGAACTTCTTACTTTCTCTTATCGTTTTAGCCATTCCCCCAATAACAGTGAAGCGAATACGGATTATGAGGATACGTTGAATGTTCCTTATCTTTTGCAAAACCAATATTTTAAAAATGATGCCAGCACACAAGAGCATACGGCTCAATTGGACTATACCAATCCGATAAATTCGATACACAGCATTGAAACTGGTATAAAGTATATTTTTCGTAGAAGTAAAAGTGATGGTAAATATTATCTGGCCGATAAAACCGGAGAATATAAGTATGATCAGGATATGAGTACGCAATATGATCATAAGCAGGATATTCTGGCTGCTTATTTGGGCTATCAGCTGAAGTACAAAAAACTCGGTGGAAAGGCGGGAATTCGCTATGAGCATACATTTATGGATGCGGATTATAAAAATAAGGATGAGAAGTTTGATGCTCAGTTTGATGATTTGGTTCCATCCTTGATGTTCTCTTACCAATTGGCTCCTACTCAAAGTTTGAGGGCATCTTATAATATGCGTATCAGCCGGCCGGGTATTTGGTTTTTGAATCCGTTTACTGACACCAGCAACCCTACTGCGATCAGTTACGGTAATCCTGATTTGGAAAGTGAAAAGGCCCATTCGCTTAGTGTTACTTTCGGTAGTTTCTCGCAGAAATTTAATGTAAATGTCAGTGCTAATTATTCTTTTGTCAATAATGGTATAGAGCAATACTCTTTTATAAAAGATGGTGTGATGAATTCTACCTATGATAATATAGGAAAAAGTAAGAATATTAATTTGTCTTTGTTCTTGAACTGGAATATGTCTCCTAAAACCCGCTTTAATATCAATGGACGGGGAGCTTATGTGGATTATAGAAGTTCAGGGCTTGATTTAAAGAATCATGGCTGGGAAGGAAATGTCTTCGGAAGCTTCCAGCAGACTCTGCCTTGGGATCTGCGTCTGAGTCTGAACGGAGGGGGTGGTACTCCGCATATCTCTTTGCAAGGTAAAAGTTCCTCTTTCTATTATTATGCGATAGGGCTCAGTCGTTCTTTCTTGAAGGAAAAGAGGCTGACTATATCTCTTAACTCGTCCAATTTATTTAATAAATATATTACTTTTAAGAATAACATCAATACTCCTACTTTCTGCTCTTCTACTGCTACCAGAATTCCGATGCGTTATTATGGATTTAATATCAGTTGGCGTTTTGGGGAGTTGAAGGCTCAGGTAAAAAAAGCTGCGCGAAGCATTAATAATGATGATTTGAAAAGTGGAGGAGGTAATGCTGGAACCGGTGGAGGGATACCGGCTAATTAAAAGTTAAAACGAAACCACCTGTTAACTGTTAATTTAGGGGGTAAAAACTGTTATTTGATAGTTTATACCCCCTTTGTTGTTAGTTTTTCTGTCGTGACTTTTGCGAGAAGTCGTTAATATTGCAGCAGAAAGCAAAAACAGAAAATAACAATTTAAAAATAGATTAATATGAAGACAGTCGACTTTACACAGCATTTACTAAGTATACAAACCGAATTATTTCGCTTTGCATTTAAATTGACAGCTGACAGAGAAGAGGCTAATGATTTGTTGCAGGAAACTTCACTTAAAGCTTTGGACAACGAAGAGAAGTTTACTCCAGATACGAATTTTAAAGGATGGATGTACACCATCATGCGTAATATATTTATAAATAATTATCGTAAAACAGTGCGTGATCAGACTTTCGTCGATCAGACAGATAACTTGTTCCATTTGAATCTTCCACAGGACTCAGGATTCGATTCTACAGAAGGTGCTTATGATTTGAAAGAGATACATCGTATCGTGAATGCGTTGCCTAAAGATTACCGTGTGCCGTTTGCTATGTATGTATCAGGATTTAAATATAGGGAAATTGCCGAAAAACTGGGACTTCCGTTGGGAACAGTGAAAAGCCGTATCTTTTTCATTCGTCAGAGGTTGCAGAATGATCTGAAAGATTTCCGTTAAGTTGACTCTCTATCTTTATTATATAACTTTGACTTTTATCATCACGCCGACTGTTCGCGAAGAATCGTCGGCGTTTCTTTTTAGGATTTACGCCATATAAGGGGGCGAAGTAAGTAATATCCTATTAAGGCGGCTAGTCCGACTCCAATGCTGTTTGCCAGAAAATCCAGCCAGTCACCGCTGCGGGTATCTGTGCAATAAGCTTGCATCAGTTCGATACACCCGCTCATAGCTACAGGAGCTATGATGCCTCCCCATATTACATGATTCCAATTGATGGCCTTATGATTCCTCAGGTATTCTATCCATAAAATGAAACAGAGTCCTCCATACATGCATATATGCACTATTTTGTCTATGTAGGGGATTTCTTCCACATCTGTTTTAGGAGGAGTGAAAAAGGAAAGATAAAAGATGATAGCTACAATGATCAAGGATACTGGATATTTTCTAAAATAATATAGCATACTTTAATTTTTTTGTGATTCGTCGCAAAAGTACGATTAATTTTATACTTTTGCAGGCTAACCAGTGTTGATTTATAATAATTTGATAGTTTTTTATGCAAAAAAGCGAAAGAGTAAATTTCGGAAGTAAGATTGGGGCTGTTCTGGCGGCGGCAGGTTCGGCTGTAGGACTTGGTAATATATGGAGGTTTCCCTATGAAACGGGAAATCATGGAGGTGCGGCATTTATCTTAGTATACTTGGCGTGTGTTTTTATGTTGGGAATGCCTATTATGATTGCCGAATTCACAGTAGGTCGTCATTCAAAAGCAAGTACGGGACGTGCTTATAAGGTTTTGGCACCCGGAACTCATTGGAAGTGGTTGGGATATTTGGGGGTTTTGGCCGGTTTTCTTATTCTAGGATATTATTCGGTAGTGGCAGGATGGACTTTGGAATATATATTGGAAGCGGGAATGAATGGTTTTGCAGATAAGAAGCCGGAAGATTTTGTGGTTGCTTTCCAGAGTTTTTCGAAGGACCCTGTTCGTCCGCTTATCTGGCTGGTCATCTTTTTATTGGCCACCCATTTTGTTATAGTAAAGGGAGTGAAAGATGGAATAGAGAAATCTTCGAAGGTGCTGATGCCTGTTTTGTTTGTACTGATAGTAGTTTTGGTGGGGTGCTCATTGTCGCTTCCCAATGCGGAAAAAGGTTTGGAGTTTCTGCTGAAGCCTGATTTCAGTAAAGTGAACGGAGATGTTTTCTTAGGGGCTATGGGGCAGGCGTTCTTTTCCTTGAGTTTGGGAATGGGATGTCTTTCAACCTATGCTTCTTATTTTGGGAAAGAAACCAAACTGGGAAATACGGCTCTGAGTGTCGGTGTGATTGATACTTTTGTGGCTGTCTTGGCCGGATTGATTATTTTTCCGGCGGCCTTTTCTGTAGGTATCCAGCCGGATGCGGGACCATCATTAATTTTTATTACATTGCCTAATGTTTTTCAGCAAGCTTTTAGCGGTGTGCCGATATTAGCTTATATTTTCTCGGTGATGTTCTATGTCTTGTTGGCTTTGGCTGCATTGACTTCTACTATTTCTCTACATGAAGTGGTGACGGCTTTTCTGCACGAGGAATTCAATTTAACTCGTGGCCGTGCTGCTAGATTGGTCACTTTCGGGTGCATTATAATTGGAGTCATTTCTTCCTTGTCATTGGGAGTTATGCAGAAATATACGCTGTTTGATAAGGGATTCTTTGACTTACTTGATTTTGTCACTGCAAAAATAATGCTTCCTTTGGGTGGCTTGCTGGTATGTATCTTTGTAGGATGGTATTTGAAACGTTCCGTTTCTTATGAAGAATTGACCAATGGGGGAAAACTGAAAGCAGGTCTTTTCAATCTGTATATCTTCTTGTTGAGATACGTGGCACCTGTGGCTATCATTTTGATTTTTATCAATGAATTAGGGCTAATTTAGAATTGTAATGTGGAAAGACTTCTTCTATTTTTCGAAAAGCGAACGAAGAGCTATACTTTTTTTGTTGACTTTGCTTTTCATATTTATGTGTATATGGGTTCTGTTTCCAGTAAAGGAAGAGTCTTTGGAACAGGATCAAGAGGGGATAGAAGAAATAAAAAACTTTCTGGCCGGAGTACATGAGATGGAGGAGAAGGAATCTCTGCGATATTCCTATGATAAGCCTAAAAGAAGAGAGGTGGTATTGGCTGCTTTTGATCCAAATTCAGCCGATTCCATCGAATTTTTGCAACGTGGATTGCCTCCTTTTATTGCACATACTATTTTGCAATACCGGAGAGCCGGCGGTAAATTCAGGACAGCGGATGATTTCTCTCGTGTTTATGGCTTGTCGTCCGAGAAATTTAATATGTTAAAACCTTATATCCAGATATCAGAGGCTTTTCGGCGGAAACAGGATACATTGCACTTTATCAAAAAGGCGGAGAAAGATACGTTGGCGGTTTATAAATATCCGGAAGGAACTTTAGTCGATTTGAATGAAGCGGACACTACCGAGTTGAAAAAGATTCCGGGAATAGGCAGTGGCATTGCACGCATGATTGTGGCTTACCGGAAACGTTTGGGAGGTTTTTATGATATGGCTCAATTGAAGGAAGTGAACTATGTAGATGAGGATATGTTGAGATGGTTTAAACTCGGAAATGCACCAATTCATCGGATAAATGCCAATAAGGCCGGGCTTGACAAACTTCGCTCTCATCCTTATATGAATTTTTATCAGGCAAAGGTAATTATAGAATATAGGAGGAAAAAGGGAAAATTAAAAAGTCTTTCCCAGTTATCCTTGTATGAGGAATTCACTGAGAAAGACTTGGAACGTTTGTCGCACTATCTTGCTTTTGATTAGGGACATTCATTAAATATTACAAAATCAGCCAACTAATTCATACACAAAGTATTGCGAATTAGTTGGCTTTTTTGTATCTTTAGGTATTCCCCCGAAAATAAGATTTGACGGCCAAAACGGGGGAAATATCCAAACTAATAAGATATGGCAAAGATAGTGAATATTTCAGAAATTCACCCTACTTTGGGTTTTACAGAATTTGATATTCTGGAAAAATACCGCAAGAGTTTTAATGAGAGTGAGCTTGGCAAGCTTCATTCGGTCTTTCCGTTTGAATGTATGGCAAAAGCCGCCGGCCTGTCGGACCGGCGCCTGGGACGCAGGAACAGATTCAGTCCTTCCGCAAAGATCGCCCTTATGGTCCTGAAGGCATACACCGGATTCTCCGACAGGCAACTGGTGGAACATCTGAACGGGAACATACACTACCAGATTTTCTGTGGAATTATGATTCCCCCGTCCCTTCCCATAACCAACTTCAAGATAGTCAGTGCCATCCGTAATGAGATAGCATCCCGCCTTGACATTGATTCTTTCCAGGAGCTCCTGGCTTCACACTGGAAACCTTATCTTGATAACCTTCACGTCTGCATGACCGATGCCACATGCTATGAAAGCCACATGCGTTTTCCTACGGACATGAAACTCCTTTGGGAAAGCCTCGAATGGCTCTACAGGCATATATGCCGGCATTGCAGGGAGTTGGGCATAAGGCGTCCGCGCAACAAATACAGGAATGTGGCGGAATCCTATCTGTCCTACTGCAAGAAAAGAAAGAGGAGAGCTTCAAGGACAAGAATGCTTAAGCGCCGTATGATCAAGCTTCTTGAAAAGCTCCTCAGTCAAAGGGATGGGATCCATAGCGAGTACGGTGCTTTACTCCGATATACCCAGGATTATCATAAGCGTCTTTCCATCATCAGAAAGGTGCTTGTACAAGAAAAGGAAATGTTTGAAGGGCGGAAAGTCAGTGACCGCATCGTCAGCATTGACCGTCATTATGTACGTCCCATCGTCAGAGGCAAGGAAACCAAGTCCGTCGAGTTCGGTGCAAAGGTCAATAATATACAGATAGACGGCATATCGTTCATCGAACACCTCTCGTTCAAGGCATTCAATGAGGGTATACGCTTGAAGGACTGTATCCGTATGCAGCAGAAGCTTATGAATGTAAGGGTAAGATGTGTGGCTGCCGATTCCATATATGCCAATAATGCCAACAGAAAGTTCTGTACAAAATATGGGATATCCACATCCTTTGTGCGCAAGGGAAGGGCGGCCAAAGATGAGCCTTTGAGGAAGGTGCTTAGAAGCGAACTCTCAAAAGAAAGGGCAACACGGCTTGAAGGAAGCTTCGGCACTCAAAAGCAACATTACTCGCTCTCAAGGATAAAGGCCAGAAACAGGAAGACGGAAATACTGTGGATTTTCTTTGGAATACATACGGCAAATGCCATACTGATGATAGAAAAAATCAGAAACAAAACAGCTAAAGCAGCATGATATGATTTTACTCACAGAATCAGAAGAGGTCATCAGACTTCTTCCGGAACGTCATGTCCTGTCGGATAGAAGTATGTGAGAAAGCACGGAAAAATGACAATAAGAATGGCATATGAAATGGTCATGCCCTATCATCTTCATATGCCATCTTATTTTTTAGAGACATTTACTGAATATCCCTGATTAATTGTTGGGATAACCAGCAGCTTCTGCTATTTTTACCGGAATTTCGGTATTGTCAATGCGACCTTGGAATAGTTGGGCGCCGGCTCCGATAGCGAATACGGGTACATAACCTCCAGAGTGCCCACCACTGGTCCAACCTACCAGAGCGATGTCATCCAGAATTCTTTTGGCCTCAGCTGCCAAAGGTTCGTCTTGTTGATATTCACTTTTGGTCAAATCTATCTCTTTACCGCTAAATGATTCATCATATACTTTCTTCAGGGATGCTTCTTGCTTTTCATTCAATTGAATACTATCCCAAAATCCGAAATTATCCTTCAATGATTGCTTGATAACTTCCCAAGGTACTTGATTCTTGTATTTTTTTCTTAATTCGTTTACAATTTTAGTATATCCGCTTTCACTTACTTTTTGTGATTTTAAAGCTTGCAGGTTCAAAGTATACGGACCTTTTCCTAAAACGATTCCTCCGGTTTCGTGGTCGGCTGTTACTACAATCAGGGTTTCATCGGGATGTTGTTCATAGAATTCGTAAGCAACTTTTATGGCATTGTCCATATCCATCACTTCGTGGAATACGGTAGCGGCGTCGTTGCTGTGGCAAGCCCAGTCTATTTTACCTCCTTCAACCATCAGGAAGAACCCTTTTGATAGATCTTTAGACAGGAAATTGATTCCGGCACGGGTGATTTCAGTTAAAGTCATATCGCCTTTTTTTCGATCGATAGCATAGGGGATAGCACTATTGTCTGTTGCTGTCGCAGGTTGTAAGAGAATCAGTTTGTCCGATTTTTTTGCTTTTTTCTGATAGTCCTTGTAGCCACGGGCTATGGTATATCCGGCTTTGTCCACCAGTGTGTACAGACTTTCTGAATTTGAACCGGCGGCTTTTTTGTTGGTGGGATCTAAAAAGTCTGATCCTGCATAGAAATCGAAGTTGGCATCAATCAAATCCAGACCCACGTTGTAATAGCTGCTTCTTTGTCCTTGGTGTGCGTAAAAAGCAGCCGGTGTGGCATGGTCTACGCTGACACTGGTACTGATACCTACACGGCAACCTTTATTTTTTGCCCAAGAAGCAACACTGTTAACTTTGGTTTCCAGATCCTTTTTCACACCTAATGCGCCATTTTTTGTTTTGTTTCCCGTAGCAAGTGCTGTTCCTGCAGCGGCCGAATCTGTCACTCCGTTGGTTGCCGAGAAAGTAGTGGCTATGGTTGCATAAGGAAATTGGGTGAATAATAACGGAGTCACACCAATTTTGCCTTCCAACTCTCCACGATACATCTCTGTTCCTAAAACTTGGTTAACACCCATTCCATCTCCGATGAAATAAAATACATACTTTGCTTGCTGTGCCTGTACAAAAAGAATGGACAGGAATACAAATACAATAATAAACGATAGTTTTTTCATATTAATTGAGTTAATGACATTTTTTTCAGCCTAGCAAATATAGGGAAAAAAGACTTTTTATCGGTACTTCTTTCTTGAATAATTGAGATTTAATGGCCAAATACTTTTTTTGCAATAAGTTTGTAAATGAAATGTTTTTGGGGTGTAATATAAAAAATCTGTTTGGGAGTAGGGAAGCCAGTATTTTATACTATGCATCTGTTTGCTTTCGACATGGATATTGCATACAGATAATTGCTTTAATATTAGTGATTATTAATTATAAATCTTATATTTGTCTAATCTAGAGTCAGTAAATAAAGTATGGGAGAATTTATAAATGTATTAGTGTCAAAAGGGAAAAGCAATTTGATACCGGAAAAAGATAACCTGTATGGACAGTTTGTCGGTGAATGGGATTTTGAATGGGTTGATAACCAAGGTACAACAGGCGAAAGACATGTTCAGGGAGAGTGGATATTCGCTTGGGTGCTGGAAGGGACTGCAATTCAAGATGTGTTTATTTGCCCTTCGCGTAAGGCACGGATTAAAGATTATCAACCGGATGCAGCTTATGCGACTGCGGTACGTATGTATAATCCTAATACAGAGGCATGGGATATTTTATATACGGAATTAGGAGGGGCTACACAACTGGAAGGAAAAAGAGAAGGAAACAGGATTGTTCAGACGGAAATTAATGAGAAGAATATACAGTGGGTGTTTTCAGAAATTACAACGACTTCATTCCGTTGGCAACGTATGGTAAAACGTCCGGATGGTACTTGGGAAACTGAAGCTGAACTTTTTGCCGTTCGTCGATGATTAAGATGTATATTATATAAGTTTGAGAATATTGCAGCCTAAAATAGACTTGTTGTAGTAGAAGCTTAGAGGTGATTTGACGAGTTTATAAAGAAAGAATGTGTGAATGATAAACAACTTCAGAACCGCTTTCTTGCATTTAGCGGAGAAAATATTTTCAAACTAAATCCTGCTAGCTATACGCAGGAAAAGATGTGGGCAGGTATATGGAATCTTTGCGTAAGAATCTTTCTGCTTATACTCTTGATGATGCTCCCGAAGATGTTCGGGAACTCTATAAAGATGAATTCATCCAGCTTTATGCTTCAAGTATAAAGTGTTTTTTAATATGTATCAAATTGGGATTTATATCGGGAAGGAGTAGTTTTGCTCCAAGACTTAATCAAATATGGAGGCAGGTCAGAAGTGGATAAAGTTACAATTGAGCGGAAAGCTCGTATACCTCGTCATCCAGTCTATATTGCTGTATTTTGCGTTTTGTGAGAAAATAAAGAAGGTGTGTCAAAATGCGCACCTTCTTTTTTTATGCACAAAGCCCCGACTTTCACAAGCAGGGGCTTTGTTATTACCTAAAGATTTTGTATCTTTAAGCATAACATTTTATACTATGACAAAGATACATTTTCGTCCTTACAATCCCAACCAAACAGTGCTTT
The DNA here is from genome assembly GCF_000012825.1 of Phocaeicola vulgatus ATCC 8482. Classification (GTDB taxonomy): domain Bacteria; phylum Bacteroidota; class Bacteroidia; order Bacteroidales; family Bacteroidaceae; genus Phocaeicola; species Phocaeicola vulgatus. The sequence goes on from NC_009614.1 coordinate 1,980,591, forward strand.
TTCCTCCAAGAATTGACGAGGATATTGCAGAGCATGATCCAGTTCGGATGGTTGACGCTCTGGTTGAGAGCCTGACCCTTGAAAGTTTCAGGAAGTTGTATAAGGAATGCGGGCGCAGCCCTTACCATCCCAGGATGATGCTCAAGGTCATTCTGTATGCCTATATGAACAACATCTACTCCTGCCGGAAAATCGAAAAGCTCCTTCACCGTGACATCCATTATATCTGGCTTGCCGGATATGAGAAACCGGATTTCATTACCATCAACCGTTTCCGCAACCGGGTGAAGAATGAAATCAACGAGGTGTTTACCCAAACCGTACTCCTTCTCTCTTCCAAAGGCTTCATCAGCTTGAATGTGGAATACATTGACGGGACAAAGATTGAGTCCAAAGCCAATAAGTATACTTTCGTCTGGCGGAAAACGGTTGAGCGGAACCGTGAACGCCTGATGAAGAAGATACATATCCTGCTAGGGCAGATAGACAATGTCATCGCCCAGGAGAACTCATCGGAAAGCAATGAGGAGATTGAGTTCACTCCGGCCATGCTGACTGAAATGGCAGGAGAATTGCGTCAAGCACTCGAACAGGTTCCTGAACCCTCCACGAAAGAGGAAAAGACTGCGTTGAAAAAGAAACGCAAACAGCTGAAGGAGTTGGAAGAGCACAGGGACAAGCTACAGGAATACGACAACCGTCTGGACACGCTGCAGGACAGGAATTCCTATTCCAAAACGGACAATGACGCTACTTTCATGAGAATGAAGGAGGATGCCATGCGTAACGGCCAGACAAAGCCCGGTTACAACCTCCAGATCGGCACCGGGAACCAGTTCATTACCGACTTTGCACTCTTCCCGAACCCTACGGATACACTGACCCTGATACCTTTCCTGCAATCCTTCTCAAGCAGATATGACAGGCTGGCCCATACGGTGGTTGCCGATTCCGGCTACGGTTCTGAGGAGAATTACCGCTTCATGTCAGAAAACGGTATGGAAGCCTACGTCAAGTACAACTACTTCCACATGGAACAGCGGCCGAGATTCAAACCGGACCCGTTCAAGGCGGAAAACTTCTACTACAATGAAGAACAAGACTTTTGTATCTGCCCCATGGGACAGAAGATGCAAAGGATAGGGACTAGACATGTGAAAACAGCATCCGGATATGTCAGCGAAAATGCCAGGTACAGAGCCATCAGATGTGAAGGCTGTCCGCTAAGATGCCGATGTTTTAAAGCAAAGGGGAACAGAACGATAGAGTTGAATCACAGACTCAGAAAATACAAGCAAAAAGCCAAAGAGTTGCTCTGCTCAGAGGAAGGGCTGAAACACAGAGGACAGAGATGCATAGAACCGGAAGCCGTGTTCGGACAAATGAAAAACAATATGAATTACAAACGTTTCCGCCATTTTGGAAAGGATAAGGTCTTCATGGACTTTGCCTTCTTTGCCATTGCCTTCAATATAAAAAAGATGTGTGCAAAAATGACTAAAGAAGGTATGGATTGGCTGATTAGACCGTTTTATGAGCTTACAGTTGTTCTATTTAGATGTTGCGAACGCATAAATCAAAGAAATCCTCAAAATATCGCAGCTTAAAAAAATGAGTCGATTTTTATAGTCAATGAAAAAAAGAAGGCGCATCGTGTATTACGACACACCTTCTTACTGTCTTTTTTTCTTTAAGGTGGTGCTACCAGCAACCGAAAACGGGTTGTTATGACACTATCTTTCAGTAAGTTGTATCTTTGCTACGATGTAAGTCCCTTGAATAAGGTTTTCACAGCTTTGCACCGTTCAACACAAGTTTGTATCTTGGGTACGATTTCTGAATGCAAAGATAAGTATTATTATATGAAAGCAATATTTTGCTCTTCATAATTTGAATACGGTTATCGTTTTTTCTTCCAATAAGGTTTAGTCCAAAAAGAGTACCCTGAATTGCGATAGCTTCGTTCTGGAACAGCAGCCTGTAATATTCGATCCATATCATAAGAATTGAGATAATTGTCCTTTTTAGCTATGAAAGGATTAAGCCAATCAGCTTTCTCTCTAGCCCATTGTATCTTTGCTAGCAGTTCATCATCAGTTTCACCATCTTCAATTGCATGGTTCTCAAATGCATTAATATATTCTCTTAAAATATTAGTTTTTCGAAAACGTTCAGCAGAGTATAATAGGTCTTTAAAGTCTTCTAGCTCTTTTCTTTTCTCTTCTTCGAATTCTTCTCTTTTTCGTTCTTCTTCTTTACGTCGCTTTTCTCTCTCTTCTGCTTCAATACGTTCTGTCTTTCTATTATCTGCTTCAATCTCTAGGTATGCTACTATACTAATTATTTTATCTTCGATTTTAGTATAAGCCGTATCATGAACTAGTGTTGGGCTATGAAAGCTCGAACTATGATAAATATAAAACTGTAATTCGCCAGAAAAGATATTATTATTGTTATCACAGCGATTACTGCTATTAGGATTTTGCTTTTTTCTTTCAGTTAATCTTATTTGAATTTCCTCACCATCAACAATGGCATAGGTCTGATTGTCTTTGCATTTAATACTATGTCCTCTAAAAATTAAGCCTTTTATAATTGTATCAAAAATAGATAGTGCTCTATCTAGCATATTCTCAGAAACATAGAGGTCTAACGTTTCTCTTATTTTACTTTTATAGGGATTTTTCTTTAAATATTGATTTTCTGATCGCTGTCTGAATTTTTCTTTTGTGTCGATTATTAGAGGATTTTTAGCATATAAGACTTCTGGAACCTTAAAGCATGAAATATCACCACTGCAAATTTCCAGTTCACGTTGCTTGTATGGATTTACGGATTTCTCCATTTCTACTTTAGGTTCTTTGGCTTCTTGAAGTGTTGTTGATTGAGTTGCGTTTGTTTCCTCTTGTTGGAACGGTAGAGGTGTGACTTGCTTACCATATTTCAGTTTTGCCCAATACCCCAAAGGTGGTGTGGGTATATTCATCGATTTACAGCGTTTTCTTAAACCATTATCTGAAAGACCAAAACGTTTACATATGGTTGTCATTGGCTCAGACCATACTAAGTCATATAATTCTTTGCGTGTCAGTTCCATACTGATTGAGTATTAGTAGTTTCTCTTTGATGTATATTTTTCTTGTAGAGTAGCAACACGTCCCTTCTCAACCCATTTAATTAATTCGTCCTCAAAGAAATAAACTTTGTTTCCTTGTATATAATGAGGTATGGTTCGGCTTCTGACCATTTTATTGATGCCATTTTTAGTTTGATTTAGAATTTGACATGCTTTTTCAATATTTATAGGTCTGTGCTTATCAACCCCTAAACCTAATTGTGACTCTATATGTTCAAGTAAAACTCTCATTTCAGCAATTTCATTTATAAGATAATTTACTGCTTTAGGAGTGTTTTGCAAAGTCAACTCCTCTTTATTGATTGTTTCATCAGTATTCATATGCCAAACAGTTATATTGATTAATAATGCTATGATAATGTAGCTTACTGTTGATTTATAATATAATACCCCCCCGTTTTTTGTGCCCCCCTAAACTCAATTAAACCTGATTTAACTAAAGAATTTAAGTGGCGTTTTGCTGTTGGAATACTTTTCTTTATTAATTCTGCAATCTTGGACGAATTGAGTCCAGGATATTTCTGGATTATCTTTAAAACTTCTTTCTCCTTGCTATTTACAGTATCATTTACAGTATCATTTACAGTATCATTTACAGTATCATTCTTGATACTGATACCTCTTTTGAATATAACCGTAAACATCCCGTCCGTATGAAAATCAGGCTCAGGAAGATTGGCTTCTTTCATAGCTTCTTGCATACGGGGAATGCCGGATGCCACCCTTTCAACCAAATGCATACGGGTAAACAATCCAAAGATTAATGGGTTGCGTGTCATGCTCTTGTGTCCGAAATCTTTAGCTACGATAGGCAAAAGCCCTCCGGGATTAGAAACCTCTACCCGGTCATCAAACATTTCTATTGTAATGGTTGCTCCCTGTTCGTAATAATCACGATGTGAGAGAGCGTTAATAATGGCTTCTTTAAACACAGTAAGAGGAATTTCCCAAATTTCTTCTCTTGGTCCTGCTCCCTCAATTTTATAAGCTACTTGCAGTTTACTTTCTAGCCATGCCATAGCCTGCAAATATTGTTGGTATAGTGGACCGCCAAAGGTTTTATCATCAATGATATATACTTTGGTTGTTCCTTTGAAAAGGACACATCTTGTTACTGCGTGTGGAAACTTTCGTTCAGGTTGTTTCCCAAAGAACATGGCTGTTCCATTCTTGGCTACTCCGTTATCCGTAAACAGTTCCAAATTCTCAAATATCTGTTTGTTGGCAGTCGATGGACTTAGCTTTGCTTCCGTGCGAAAGTCTTTTATCGCTTGTTCATCTGCATCTGTGTAAATGTTGAACCACGAACAAGGGATAGCATCAAAAAATATTTTGTTGCATTCCTGAAAGAAACTGCGCATTTCTTCGACAGTACGAAGTTTCTGTGAGTTTGCTCCCTCACGCACAAAGATAGAACCGGAAAATATATAAGGTTTATCTTTCCCTGATGGAACATCAATTACCCAAACTGTCTTATCCTCGATATTTACCGCATACATATCACAATGGAGAGCTGGAGATATTTCACTGATAGAGCCTTGAATGGCTGAACGTTTGTCATTTTCCAAACCTGTACCAATAATCTGTCCGTTATCATCTACGCCGATAAGCAAATATCCTCCGTCAGCATTAGCGAAAGCGCAAATTTCCTCTGTTAGTTCACGAACTTTTGAAGGTACACGAACTTTAAACTCTACATTATAGCCTTCTCCGCTATCGATAAGTGATTGTATGGTTTCTGTATTTGTCATAGACATCTATAAATATAATGCAAAAATAGTCATTTCTATTGTTTTAATAACTCTAAAAACAAGGATATATATATGGTTTACTTCAAATTGTTCTTTCTGAAATTAGAGGGGCTGCATCCTCTATACTTTTTGAAAAACTTATTAAGATGGCTCTCATCGGTAAATCCCAATTCTTCAACGATTTCACAAATTCTCATTTGACTATGTAATAATCTATTTTCTACTAACTTTAGTTTGTAGTTTAAAATGTATTGCTGCATAGTTTCATTAGTATGTTTTTTGATATATCGTCCTAAATAATTCTCCGAAATGCCAAAATGTTGGCTTATATCTTTTGCTCTGATTTTACCTGTTTTATAGATGTTTGCTTGAATATACTGCAATATGTCAAGCGATTTGTCCTCAGAGCATTCATCCACCTGTTCAGGCAAGAACATTGCGATATTGCGTGCTACCACAATAATAATCGTATTAATTATTTGTGTTATAATCTCCTTGCTGTATAAATTTCGGTTAATATATTCCCTGATAATCGCTTCAATCATGGGTTTCACCAATAGCTTATCTACTTTATTTCTTAGTATACAACCGGGTTGATGATTAGCATGTTGAAGAATAAACTCCAGTCTTTGGATATTTTCAGCACCGAAAACAGAAGAATGTATATATATGTCGTTAAACTTGATGTCGACAAACTTAGTTGTTGTATGGATTTCGAAAGAATGCGTATCTCCGGGAGTAATCATAAACAAATGTCCGTCATGATAAGGAAACATATTGTTGTTAATCCATTGGATGCCTGTTCCTGAAAGAATATATACTAATTCAAAAAAGGTATGTTCATGCTCTTTTAGCAAGGATTCGGCAAGCTCGCTAAAACTAATTTCGAATGGTTGATGTAGGTTTTCTCTTTTCATGCCATAAATATAGCCCTAAAAAACGGATTAATACCAAAATAACGAAAAATAATACCTAAAATTAGCCGAAAAATCGGTATAACTTTGCAATATATTTAAAATTATAGCTTATGAAAACTGAAATGGAAAAATGTTTGGCAGGTGAATGGTATGATTGCCACGACCCGTTTTTTATGGATTTGAAAAGTAAAGCTCATCACTTGTTGATGAAATATAATTCTTTGCCGTATGAACAAAAGACTGAAAAATATGCCGTACTAAAGGAAATGTTTGGAAGTATAGGCGCAAATGTTTCTGTCGGTCATTCGTTTATATGTGATTATGGATGCAATATACATATCGGTGATAATGTCACCGTAAATACTGGTTGTACATTTGTCGATTGCAATAAGATTACCATAGGGAACAATGTGCTGGTAGCACCTAATGTACAAATCTATACGGCAACTCACCCGGTAGAGTTTAATGAACGACTTGTATTGACAGAAACCCCGGATGGCTGTAAGTATGTCCGTCGAACTTTTGCCCTCCCTGTCATGATAGAGGATGGCTGCTGGATTGGCGGTGGAGTAATTATTTTACCGGGAGTGACAATAGGGCAAAAATGTGTGATTGGTGCAGGAAGTGTTGTAACCAAAGATATTCCGGCAAATAGCTTGGCGGTAGGAAATCCTTGCCGGGTGATACGGAAAATCAATCAAATGTAAGGTTATGATTAAATTAGTAGCCTTTGACTTAGACGGTACAATCGGAGATACAATTCCCATGTGCCTCAAAGCCTTAAAAAAGGCAGTAACTCCCTATGTTACTCTTAATGATGTATCCGAAAATGATATTTTAGAAACTTTTGGACTAAATGAAAAAGGGATGATAAAAAAACTTGTTGGTTATAATTGGGAAAATGCTTTGGATGACTTCTACGTGATATACGAACAAATGCATATAATGTGCCCTCGTCCTTTCGACGGTATAACAGAACTGATTGAGAAGTTAAAAAAGAAATCTATTCTTATTGCTTTGGTTACAGGAAAAGGAGAAAAGAGCTGTGCGATAACATTACGTCAATTTAATATGGACACGTGTTTTGATAAAGTAAAAACTGGAAATCCTTTCAAAAATAATAAAGCAGAGAATTTTAGGGAACTGCTCGCAGATTATAAATTACAACCGGATGAAATGATATATATAGGTGATACAGTTTCAGATATTGTGTCTTGTAGGGAAGTTGGAATACGATGTTTATCTGCTTCATGGATAACTTCTTGCTTAGATGCACAAAAATTAGAAGCTCACAATGCTGGGAATGTTTTTTATTCAATAGCTTCACTTGAATGCTATTTAATGGGATGACAAATATATGTGCTTAATAAAAAAACATTTAGTATTTCTATTGTATGAACAAAATATCAGATTTGAGTTTCTTTCGATTATTATCGGAATGCTCACAACGTAAAGTTTTCGGTATCAGAGTTTATGGAAGCTATTGAGGAATTGGCTATTCATTTGGCTGATTTCAGTATCAGCGAACAGGATAATAGCGTTTTATTACGCTATTTTTCATTCGGATTACATAGACTTAAATCGTATCATGTACGGTTTGAGCAAGAAAAAAATGCCTTATTTGTATCCCATTGATGAAGCGATTGGGCTACTGAACAATGAAATACGCCTTGTGGAATGGCGTATCAAGTACCCGGAGCAATTCAAATCACACTTTAACAAACAACCTTTTTCCCCTCTTTATTTGGCAGACAAAACAAATCTGATTGATATAATGGAAATTATCAGCGGTTTATTCCTTTCCAAACATATCGTCTATAAAAATGATAAACCTACTTTCTTGTCCGACTTGTCTAAAGTTACAGGCGCATAATCTATGTTTACTGCCTTTTTCATTTTTTCTATTTCTTCGTTCATTGTACCGAGCAGGGTACGCATTTCCGTCTCTTTTCCGAATACCCGTTTCAGGAGAAGTTTTGTCTTCAGAATGAAGAACAGGATGTTCATTGTTCCTGATCCCTAAGCTCGTATACCTCGTCATCCAGTCTATATTGTTGTATTTGCGTTTTGTGAGAAAACAAAAAATCCTGATTCCGTTTGGAAATCAGGATTTTACTGCCTTTTTTTCTTCAAAGTGGTGCCACCAGAAATCGAACCTTTTGCTTCGGCTTATTCTAACTCCTTGAGTGACTGTACATTTATTACTTTATCTTTTATGAAAGCCATTGAATTAGCATCACACTAAATTCATCGTTTTTCTTGACTAATCTTGTAATCTTTATCTCTTTGACGTTGCAAAGATAAATAAAAGGTTCGATTTCTGCAAACTAATGCATATTTTTTTGCCTGTTTTTGTCAACGATGCTGTTTATATCTATAGTCTCTGCCTACAGTGTCATTGAAACAGTAATTTGTATCTGATGTAAATAAAGACGTTGTGTTTCCGTATATGCTTTATTAATAATCAAGTGCTTATTAGATTTTTTCTTTATTTCCTATACTTCTTGCATTATTTGTACTCCTATTCTATTACTGATAGCCGTTTCTACGGCATCGTAAATTTCAGTTTTCGTTGTCTCTATTGATACGATAAGTGAATATTTGATAACATTATCAACATTAGCTAATTTCCTTTCTTTCCACCATCCTTGGCCTGGATAAACAATTATCTGCCCACAAGAAGCCAATTCAGCGGCCGTACATTCGATCCAGTCAGATTGTACAGTACCTTGTTCTCTTCGTTGTTGTTTGATGGTCCATCTGTTAGTATCATTGTCAGTTCTCTTTTCTCCTTCACTTTTATTTCTTCTGCAAAGAAACTCTTCCATACTCTCGCTTGCACTTTTCAAGTCGAAATGCAGCGTAGCAGATGGATAACGATACTTGTTGCTTCTTCCCGCATATCCAGGAGACGGCTTTACATAATAAGATAGTGTGATTCTTATTTTTACATTTTCTTCTCCCATTTGTTCCAGCACCTCTGTTGGCCAAGGCAAATCATAAAAGTGCAATTGATTATAGGTGTTTGAACCATCTTTTTCCCAATAGGGTATTAACTCATTTTCAAATATAAACGTTGCATATTTTTCATTACTGAATAAGGCCGTCTCTTCATCAGGAACACCATAGCCGCATAAAGGTATAATATCCTTGATATTACCGATACGTATCATTTCCGGTGTCCATTTGGCAGAATGTACCATCATGCCACGAACAGACAACATGGAAAGAGTTGGTGTTGCTGTTTTTATTTTTGCCGCAAGACGTGTCGCTAATGCTGTAGCCGCACTTGTAGCATGGAACTGTTCCAATGATTCCGCCAAATCTTGGCAGGTAGTAATCAAACTTAAATCAGGATGTGTCGTTGTTTGAAAAACAGGATGATAGGCTATATTACCTCCTTCCATGACTATTTCAGGCTTATTGCAACCATTTCTCCAACTCCACGAACTTCTTGACATGGGTGACAGATTCCCTGGAGCTGCCAGTGCCTTGTAGCTTTCATCTGTTACTATCGTTTTCTCCGTATATGCTCCGACTGTTAATGCGTTCCATGCTTGAGCCGGACTTTGTACAGCATTGGCTTTGCAGGACTCCAGATAATTTGTGGCATCTACTTCAGGGGGCTCAATGTTGCCCGCTGAAACGAGCACTAAGCGGTCACACTTGCCATTATGGTATATGCTTTCATCCAATGACGCAGAACTTGACGTTGACTTTCCGTCATACGATGTACCATCAGTTACAGCCATACATTGTATAGACGCCCCCATAGCCTGAGCCTGATAGATAGCATCTTCAATTACCGCTCCATAGAAATCCGGATCTGTTGTATGACCGTTCTCTACAATCTTCACGGAAGCCAAGTCCTGTTCTATGATTATCGGACCTCCATGTCGATAAGTTATATCCGTCAAATCTCCATAAAGCATAAGTCCGGCCATACCTGTACCATGGTCACTGTGGTCTGTTGTATCCGGCACGCTGATAGCACTTTTCATTCTGTCATTAGGAAGAGCAGGTGCCAGCAGTTTATGGGCATTGTTGACGCCTGAGTCCAACAAGCCTATTCTTGTACTGTCTTTATCAAGCGCAAATTGGATTTCTCCTTCAATCAGTTCACTCCACTCGCGACTTTCGCTCCGATTTTTTATAAGTATCGATGGCTGATGATAGGGACGCACTCCTTCTATATAACCGATAGATAGCGGTAATTCACATAACTGTTGTTTGGTTGCTTTTATCATCCAAACATCTACTCCATCAAAATCCAAATGATTTTTACCTGCTTTTAAGATAGCAAGTTTATCCAAGACATCTGATAATTTTACTGTGTCATATTCCTTTGTTTTAGTTATCCACAACTCAAATAAAAAGGCCTTATTATCAGGTAGTTTGTCGAAATCTTCTATAGATGTATAGAGCGCATGTATATCTGCCGGCTTAATGGCGTTGATAGGTTCAATCAAGCCTGTATTTTTAGGTTTGCCTGTTTTCGTATTATACTTTTCATCGGCATACTCGTCTGCCTTCTTGCTCAGCCAATCTTTTTTCTCATTTTTGATATATACGGTTACATCAACATTTCCGTCACTTTTATCTTCAGAGATTTTCAGAATGGATGCTCCACTACTTTGGGCTAACTTTTGGGGAACCAATTTGGGAGACATGTCAAGGTTTATATACACACCATCCGCAGACGGTAAACCACACTTTTCCCTTTCAGAAAGAGCCGTGATGGCAGATTCAACGACTGCATTATAGCTTTCCTTGATAAATGCAGCATGTTCTTGTCTGTTCCTTTCAGGAATAACAGGTGGTGGTACAACCTTTGCTCTTGGCGTGAAAGAACGGGGTTCTGCTATTTGGTTACCTAAGAAAAAATGTTCCTTTTGCATATTATCTCCTTATTCAACTTATTTCACGACAAAGTTGATTCCGTTTGTCAACGACCATCTTTACCAATTCTATATTCATTGGCACATCATTTAACAAAGATTCTTTGAATATATCAGAACATACCATTTTTATCTCTGCATGGCTCATACCTTCAAACAGAGGTGCTGCCATGGAATAATCAAGTTCTTTAGCCGCATATAGATATTCACGCAACAGATGAATACGTTGTCTGGAGTCTGGCAAGCGATATTCAATAACGTCATCAAAACGTCGAAACATCGCTTTGTCTATCGAATCAATGGCATTTGTCGCTGCAATAATGAAACTGTCTGATGAGTCACGTTCCAACAATTGAAGAAATGTGTTGAGTATTCGGCGCTGTTCACCTACTTCATTTTCCATTCCACGCTGAGCACCGATAGCATCGAATTCATCAAAAAGATAGACTGCAGGAACCTCATCTATAAAATCAAAGATACGGCTAAGTTTCTGTCCTGTCTCACCCATGAATTTTGTAACGACTTTCTCTGTCCTCACAATAAATAAAGGAAGATTCAACTCTTTAGCCAATACTCCTGCTGTCATAGTCTTGCCTGTCCCAGGTACGCCATAGAGCAATAATTTGCGGCGGTTGGCAAGTCCATATTTCCTAAGTTCTTCTCTCTTTGTAAATTCTTTGATGACTCTTTCTATCTTTTCTTTCAATGCTTTGTCCGTCACCATATTTTTCAGGCAATCGTATGTCTCGACTTGAAGCAATAAGTCATCCACATCTTTATTACGTGGAATAAGCTTTAAAGCACTAAAAGATGTTTTTCTTTGACTTAAAAGCTCCTGGATGGTTCTTGCTAATACTGCATGACCATTCTTTGCCTCTACAGCAGAAATCTGGAGAGCAACTTTTCTAAATTGTGCATCATCGTTATTCAGATGATTACGTATCAAAGACAATATTTGGTCTGCATTTGCCATCTATAAATCAATAATTATTGATTTGCAAAATTACTATTTTTTCGTCTAATTCCCTAATATATTATCAAATATCACCAATGTCGCCAAACTTTTTGAGGAATGTTTATAGTTTGTATAACAGATTTATGATTTAAGGAGTGTATGTAAAACACACAAATAGTAATGGAGATGATAAATCATATGGTAACATGTTTTTATATTAGGTTGCTTGTCGTCTGATGACTTTTGATGCCATCTGATGACACTGTTTTGTCTGTTTCGGGTATAAAGCGGTTCTTTGTCCTATGTGTTAATCGTGAATTAATTCATGAAAAAGATATGTCATGAACATGCAAGAAGCAAAGAACATCAGGCTTGTTGATTTTTTAGCCGGATTCGGACATGAACCGGTAATGCAGCGTGGGAACAGCGTATGGTATAAATCGCCCTTCAGAACGGAAAAGGAGGCCTCTTTCAAGGTAGACCTCCATAAGGAACTGTGGTATGACTTCGGACTGGGAAGGGGTGGGGATATTATAACGTTGGCCAAGGAGATTTATCGGACACAGGACATAAGCCATGTGTTACGGTGTATTGAGGATAAAAGGACGGTTTTGAAACCGGTTACTGTATCCTGCCCTTTTGAAAAAGCGTATCCCGCCTTTCAGGACTTGAAAATCACTCCTCTTGCCAACCGGATACTGCTTACCTATCTGGAGGAAAGGTGCATTGATACGGAAACGGCCCGAAAAGTATGCAAGGAGGCTCATTTTAATCGGAACGGGAAGAATTATTTTGCCATCGCTTTCCCTAATATTTCCGGAGGGTACGAAATCAGGAACAGGTATTTCAAGGCTTGTATCGCTCCCAAGGACATCACCTGTATTATTAGCACGCCGGAGAGCAGGATTTGCTATATTTTTGAGGGGTTTATAGATTTTCTGTCTTTCAGGCTGGCTTTTCCATCTTTGGAAGAGGGGGATTATATAGTGTTGAATTCTGTCAGTAACTTACAGAAGGCTTTTTCTTTCCTTTCACGATATGACGGCATCTGTTGCTGTCTGGACAATGATACCGCCGGAAAAAATGCGGTGCAGGCATTAAAGGACAAATACGGAATCCGTATATGCGATCTTTCGCATGAATATTCCGAATATAAGGATCTGAATGAATATCTGTGCGGGAAAAACAATCAGCTCCATATATAATAGAGGTATTGAAAAGACTGTTTGATGATATATCCTTATTTTTATCCTGCCGCATGTGGCAGGAAGCAGGGTGATTTTTAATGTGGCGATACTGTGTTAATAGTAGAATGTGGTCAGATGTGTTTTATGATCTTTTACAATCTTTACTTTCTGCATCTGTCCGTATATTTCACGCACGGATACCGGACAGTTCATCTTTTCCCACTCTTCCGGGGAAATCCTCATATCGGAATGCCTGAAACATAGTATGACCATCTCCTGGGAATCCTCTTCTACGAATATGAAACCTTCATGGTCATTGACAAACTGCTTGAGTCCATCCTCATCCTTACAGGATATTTCTCCGATGTACATATCCCCGCCCGACCGGGTGTTTTTGCGGATATGGATTTTGAACCATTCCTGACTTTCCGGCTGTTCAGGTGCGCCACATTCCCACAGGGCTACTTTCGCATCGTAGTAAACTTCCCCGTTTTCACATGCCCCGTAATGTCCCCAGTGCTTGAAACGGCCGGTAGTCCAAGTCTTGAACCTTACATCACCGGTCTTTATCAGCACGCACTCGCCGCCATGCATATCGCATTTGATGCCCTTCTTATCCCAGGACACGAATGGGACACGGGAGAAATTCCGGAGCACAATGTTATCTCCATACACGGCATCTACGAAGAACGGCCGGGAACGTTCACCGTATCCAGAAATAAAGAACAGGCTGTCACCTGTACGGGGATATCGGTTGGAACGTGTTTTTTCGATGTGTTCCACCATTGTGTTCACTTTCTCTATGTCTTCCCGGACAAGCCCGTGTATCCGGTCATACCAGTAGTTCAAACGGATGAATGTTTCCTTGCAATACTTGTTTTTTGTTTGAATCATGATCTTTTTTATTTTATGGTTAAACATGCCCGGCTTTGGTAAAGCCGGTATTTCTTTTCTTACATGCATCCGTTTGTCTTTTGCCCTGATTGTGCAAGGCTTGGCGAAAAAATACCGCGGCGAAGCGAGGATGATTTTTTCAGCCAACCGGTCCGAAGGACCGCCTTGCACGATCAAGGGCAAAAGGCTACCTTTGCAGGTAAGAAATAGAAATGCGGAACATTGCTTGATTCTAAGGTGGAAAAACTTTAACCCGCTAACCTGATATATCTATCAAAAATTCTTTGCTATCCTCTGAAAAATGTAATATTTCCCTTGGATTATCATCGAAAAAGTGTGTTATATATTGGTTCCTATCCTCGAAAAAATGTATCTTTGCAAGAAACAAGTGAATAATTCTTATTTTGAAGGAATCGATGAAACGGAAGATTATACAACAGTTGAAACTTTGGAAAGATAATCCTGCGAGAAAACCTTTGATACTGTTAGGTGCTCGTCAGGTTGGTAAAACTTGGGTGATGAAACATTTTGGTCTGACTGAGTTTGAGAACGTAGCCTACATCAACTGTGATGTCGAGCCACTGGCCAAGGAGTTATTTGCAGCCGACTATAACATCCCCCGTATTTTGCTGACACTTCAGGCTATCACAGGAACGAAGATTGAAGCAGGAAAAACGTTGATTGTATTCGATGAGTTGCAGGAGGTGGAACGGGGATTGCATAGCTTGAAATATTTTCAGGAAAATGCGCCTGAATATCATGTGATGGCGGCTGGCTCCTTGTTGGGAATTACTTTGGGGAAAGGTCAGTCCTTTCCAGTGGGTAAGGTAAATGTAATGCATCTATATCCGATGGATTTTGAAGAATTTCTGATGGCTGCCGGCGAAACTGATTTGTGCGATTTGTTGCATCAGCCCGATTGGGAAATTTTAAAGATTCTCAGTTTAAAATATGTTGATTTGCTTCGCCAATACTATTATGTAGGTGGCATGCCTGAAGTGGTGGATTGTTTCTTTCAGCATCAAAACTTGCAGGAAGTACGTGACAAACAGACTGAAATCCTGGATGCTTATCGGCGGGACATCTCCAAGCATACGACACCTACTGAAAGTATACGTATCGGACAAGTGCTGCAATCCTTGCCTTCGCAGTTGGCCAGGGAGAACAAGAAATTCATCTATAATGTGTTGAAGAAAGGAGCCAGAGCTACGGAATATGAACTCGCCATTCAGTGGCTGATGGATGCAGGTCTGGTACATAAAGTCAGCCGGGTAAAAGAGCTGCAGATGCCTGTCAAATTTTACGAAGATCTGGGTGCCTTCAAATTATTCCTGCTTGATTGCGGTCTTTTAGGTTGTATGACCGAGGCGCCCGCCAGCCAAATGCTGGTAGGAAATAATGTATTCAAGGAGTTCAAGGGCGCTTTTACCGAACAGTTTGTCTTGCAGCAATTAGTGGCCCAAGGCTTTTCGCCCTATTATTGGAGCAGTGACAAAACACCTGCGGAGATTGACTTTGTGGTACAGACGGAGCATCGCGTGATACCTGTGGAAGTGAAAGCCGAAGAGAATGTACGTGCGCGTTCCATGTCGGAATATATTAAAAAACATCCCGATTATCAGTTGAAAGGACTGCGCATCTCCATGATGGGTTATCAAGATCAGGGTTGGATGGAGAATATTCCGCTGTTTGCCATTACGAAGTTCTTTGGATGAATGGTACTTTTATGGATATGAGATACACCTATGAAGAACTTCGGGAGGCTTATCAAAACCTTCTGAAGGAGAACGCTGTTTTGAATCAGGAGATTCAGCGCCTCAAAAGCGGGAATGCAGGGGGAGCTGTCGGATGTAGCACACTTCTCCCAAAGGAACAGCCAGATGTCCGCCTGTCTTTAGAGGAGAAGGTAGCTTTGTTCAGGAGTCTGTTCCGAGGTAGGGAAGATGTATTTGCCCGACGTTGGTATAGCCGTACGTCCGACAAGTCCGGATATCAGCCGGTATGTCTGAATGAATGGAATCGGGCATACTGTGACAAGAAGAAGTTTAAGTGTGCGGAATGTCCCCACCGCCAATTCAAGGCACTTTCCTATGAGGATGTGTATAAGCACTTGGAGGGAAAGCATCCGGAAGGGGGGGATGTAATAGGGGCATATGCTATTCTTCCTGATAATACTTGCTGCTTCTTATGCGCCGATTTCGACGATAAATCCTGTGTCCATGGCTATCAGACTGATGTATTGGCCTATGTGAAGGTTTGCAAGTCATGGGGAATACACTGTTATATGGAACGTTCCCG
This sequence comes from Phocaeicola vulgatus ATCC 8482, assembly GCF_000012825.1. Taxonomy (GTDB): domain Bacteria; phylum Bacteroidota; class Bacteroidia; order Bacteroidales; family Bacteroidaceae; genus Phocaeicola; species Phocaeicola vulgatus. The sequence continues at coordinate 1,996,627 of NC_009614.1, forward strand.
TTCAGGTAATGGAGCCCATGTCTGGATTTTCTTCGGGCAACCTGTACCTGCCGTAAAGGCAAGGAAGTTAGGCTTTGCCTTGTTGACTCATGCCATGGAGCGGAACGTGAAGTTGACTTTCAAGTCTTATGACCGTTTATTTCCGAATCAGGATTATCTCCCGGAGGGTGGATTGGGGAACCTGGTTGCTTTGCCTTTGCAGGGGCAAGCCCGTAAACTGGGCAATAGCGTCTTTGTCGATGAAGACTTTGTAGCCTTTAAGGACCAGTGGAGTTATCTGCAGCAGGTCGTTAAGGTTTCAGAGGAGGAAGTGGATGTCCTTCTTCAACGGAAAGGGCTCTCAACGGATATAGGCGGATTATCCACCACCAGTGAGAATGTTCCTTGGAAAGTGCCCGAAGTGCAGGCTGTCACCCGATATGATTTCCCCAAAACAATGAATATTGTCCGTTCCAATCGGATTTATGTGCCGTTGAAGGGCGTTTCAGGGAAAGTGCTGTCACATCTGAAGCGGGTCGCTTCGTTCAGGAATCCGGAATTCTATGCTAAACAAGGAATGCGCCTTTCTACCTATAATATACCGCGTGTCATTTCCTGTGCGGAAGTTCTGGAGGATTATCTGGCATTACCTCGGGGCTGTGAGGATGCGGTGTTGGAACTGTTAAATGCCAATGAGGTAGCTTATTCCATTCAGGACGAGCGGGAAAAAGGGCAAGTTCTTATGGTACATTTCAAAGGGCAGTTACGTGAAGAACAAGCCGAAGCCGTACGCATACTGATGCAGCATGATCAGGGTATCCTGAATGGAACAACAGCTTTCGGCAAAACCGTAACAGCCATCGGCCTGATAGCAGAACGTAAGGTAAATACCTTGATTCTGGTACATACAAGGACCTTGCTGGAACAATGGGAGGTGCGGTTGGAGGAATTTCTGGAGTTGGAATATCCGGTAGAAGAAGCCGTTCCGAAGCGGGGAAGGAAAAAGTATTTTTCTCCCTTTGGTACGTTAGATTCCAAAGGAAACAGCTTGCATGGATGGGTAGATGTCGCCCTCATGCAATCCTGCTTGACCGATGAGGGGGTAAAGTCTTTCGTCCGCCGGTACGGCATGGTGATTGTCGATGAGTGCCATCATGTTTCTGCGGTCAACTTTGAGCAAATCTTGAAATCGGTTCCTGCCATGTATGTGTATGGGTTGACAGCTACTCCCATTCGGAAGGACGGCCATCAGCCTATTATTTTTATGCAGTGTGGGCCGATACGCTATTCGGCAGATGCCAAAAGTCAAATAACCAGGCAGACTTTCAAGCGATGGCTGGTGCCTCGGTTTACAGCGTGCCGGGACCTTTTAGATGAACCGCCAATATACGCGCGAATCGTACAATCCCTTGCTACGGATGAACAGCGGAATGCACAGATTGTGGAAGATGTGCGTATGGTTCTGGCAGACGGACGGACACCGATCGTGCTGACCGCGCTCACTTCACATGTGGAGCGGCTGGGGCTGCTGCTTTCTGTATATTGCAGGCATGTCATTACCTTGGTGGGTGCCGAATCCATGAAGGAGAAGCGTGAAAAGATGGAACGGTTGGCAGCGCTTCCTCCAGAGGAGCCTTTGGTGATTGTGGCAACCGGACGTTATGTAGGTGAAGGCTTTGATTATCCTCGTTTGGATACCCTATTCTTGGTTTCTCCTGTTTCATGGAAAGGCATTGTGGCACAATACGCCGGACGTTTGCACCGCGAGTATCATGGAAAGACTGATGTCCGCATTTATGATTACATCGACATTCACTTGCCATTGTGCGACCGCATGTACCAGCGCAGGCTGAAAGGATATGCGGCTATTGGCTATCAGTTGTTAGAGAAAGGAGTGCTTGTAACCGGTCATCATACGCAAAGTATATTTTCAGGTAATAACTATCTGTCCCCCTTGGTTGAGGATATAGCTCAAGCCAGACATACCGTAATTATCTCTGTAACGAAAACCGGATTGAAAAAGCGTTCTCAATTAGGAATCGCCTTGAAGGAAGCTATGCAGCGGGGAGTACAGGTGGTTGTGTTCGTGAGAAACAAGACTGAAGAAGCAGAGTGGTTGCAAAGGGAGGGTTTGACGGTTCGTGTATCCGAACGTTTGACCTTTCAATTGGTGATGATTGATAAAAAAAAGATGTGGTATGGCAGCATCAATTATATGGGTTATGCCACGGAAGAAGAGTGCGCAGTAAGGTTTTCTGATGAACACTTGACGGCGGAAATGCTGGATGTGTTGTATGGTGAGTGAGCAGATTTTGGGAGGAGAGAGTTTGCATCAACAATGGTAAGTGTTATACTGATGAGAAAGTTACTCATACAAGATGACCGATTTATCATAGCCCCATAAAGTTTCGGCCTGTTATATCAGAAATTCTTGATAATAAGTGACATTATATTGAAGATTAAAGCGTAATTATGATGCGTTATCAGTACAATGACAGTTAAAAATAGAGATCGAGAAAGAAAATTATGAAATAATTCTTCTAAACCGCTTACATGCTCGGGCACAACTGGGAGGCGTTTTTTGAGGAACACTTATACTTTTCCATGCTCCGCAATTGGCATAACCATTACGGTTAGCCCACTGGAGATTGTATTCGCATTGAAAACAAGTGCGCGACGAAGGGTCTGACAATGCTTCCTGCTCATCAATTATTCTACGTTTTTCTATGGAGATTTTCAGCTCTTCTTCCTCCTTTTTCTTTCTTGCTTCAGCTTCTGACCTTTCCTTCTCTTTGATTCGTTCCTTTCTCTCGTTCTCGGATTTAATACGTTCATATTCTTGCTGGTAATTTTGGAATAACTCAGACTTGCAGAGCCTATATTTATGTCCGCTTTCTTCAATGACTAAGTATTGATTTATACCTGTCAAACTGTAAACAGGAACACCTGCACAATGGTACGAACATCCCAATTCACATTGCCTGCATTCAGATTCATCAACCACCCGTACGGGCTTTCCGGCCTTGTTGTACAAAGATCCTACTTGAGAAAAATAAGTCACGTTATTCATCCATTTCCTGTCCTTTGAAGAAGATAACAGAAAAGATTCCAGTGTTTCCAGACTTTGGTTGGAAAGGTCTATTTCCAAGCAATTCATGTTCTTATAATCAATAGCGGTCTTGTGTTGGATCTTGTACTGGAAAAGGAATTCAATAAGATATTGCTGACCTTCTTTTGTTGTCGCAATTACGTCCGGTTGTTTATCTGCCCGTTCAAAGCAACTGTCAATTCGTACATCAACGAATTCAATATCCATTTCAGGAAATATTCCATAATAAGAAGGTGCATGAATACGTTTTGCGTTTTGAATAATCTGCTCTGCCAATTTATACATGGTGACCACATAGCATATCTTAAGGTTGGCTCCACGTGTATCACTGTGATGGGCAAAACCGTGCTGTCTCACTTCACCGTGACGGGCAAGCAAGCGTTCGTGACAATAAGGACACTTGCATCCGCATTGAATACCTCTGGGCACGTTGTCAACATGGACCATCTTGCCTTGTTCATTTTCAGCCCAGGAGAAAACAAAGTCAATATTCATACTTCAAGATTTATGTTTAATCAGTCAGGATTGAACTTTGGATAACTTTTCCAGTAAAGTCCGGCATTACGTCATACATTTTGCCGGACAATTCTGACTGTTTGTTGAAAGAAATGCATCCATATTCCTCTTTGGAGTCGTGAAAGACACCAATAATCTGCTCGATGTATACATCGGCGGATTTTTTGTTTATGAAATAGGCATCGAATTCCTTTAGGAACCGGGCCTTGACAACCGGTCTACATATTATTTTCTCTAAGAAGGAACGCAAATCCTTTTCGGGTATCTGCTGTAAAACCTCGATTATTTTTTCTTTCTTTATGCTGTTTTTCTTTTTTGCCATGTTATAGTGTATAATAGGTTACAGTTCGGTTTTTGGGCTCAGCGGAAATTTCTGGTTGGTAAGTTTTAAAATTAGCTATCTTTGCTTACCTTTGTTTTATGAAACCCGAACGACTCCTTCGTGCCATCCTTCCGGATGTGCTTATAGACAACTTTGATATTGTCAATTTCGACAAGAGTGCTGACCGTTTTGATATTTATCTTGATGAAAAAAAAGTTCAGCTAAAAGAAGATAAGACCAACCCGGATATCATATCCTATGGTTTTGGTGAGTACCGTACAATCCAAGACTACCCTATTCGTGGTCGCGCCACTTATCTCCATGTCCGTAAACGTAAATGGCTTGACAAGTCTTCCAATGAAATCTTCAGCTATGACTGGGATTTATCCGAATTTGACGGTACACGGCTCAATTCTGAGTTCGTTTCTTTTTTAAAAGAAGGAGATTGAATCTACTCCTGTGAGCATCTGTGTGCTTGCGGAACGTTATGGCGTAAAAGGACAGACTCTTCGTAAACAATACAAGGAGAAAATCAGTGATTACCGGAACTGGGACCAACTCGAACATGCGCATGACTACCTCCTTTATCCTGAAAACATTGGAGAAAACCTTTCTTTGGATGAAACTTGCCTGAGCAATGGAGATGTTTATACGATTCTGACCAATAAAGCAGCCAAAGGCCGTAAGGGGGCTTTAGTTGCAATGGTTCGTGGAGTGGCCACAGATGCGGTAAGCGGAATCTTGCGCAGGCTTCCGCACCGGAAACGGCTGTCTGTCAAGACTGTCACTACAGATTTATCTTCAGCCATGATGCTGACGGTCAGAAAGGTGTTTCCTGCCGCAAAGCTGATCAATGACCGTTTTCATGTACAGCAGCTCATGTCTGAAGCTGTTGACCGGTTAAGAATACGCTATCGGTGGAAAGTACTTGATGCGGAAAATCAGGCTATCAGGGAGCACCGTCAAAAGAAGAAAGAAGCAAAGAGTAAGGCGGAAAGGGAGAGAATAGGGAAATGGGAGCCTGAAAGAATGGAGAACGGAGAAACCCTGCCACAGATAGTAAGCAGAAGCAAGCATATTATACTGAAACACTGGAGCAAATGGAATGAACAGCAAAAGACCAGGGCTGCCATTCTCTTTGATAAATTCCCCAAGCTTCTGGAAGGATACAGCCTTAGCATGAAACTGACAGACATCTTCAACAAGAAGTCAGGTCCCGATGAAGCAAGGCTAAATCTCGCAAGATGGTACAATGAAGTGGAAAAGTTTGACTATATGGAGTTCAACAAGGTACTTGATACCTTTTCAAACCATAGTACGACCATCATAAATTATTTTGAAGAACGATTGACAAATGCTTCAGCGGAGTCGTTCAATGCTAAAATCAAAGCTTTTCGAAGCCAGTTAAGAGGGGTGGCTGATCTGAAATTCTTCATGTTCAGACTGGCTAGGCTATACGCTTAAAAGAAAGCTTACCAACCAGGAAAATCCGCTGACCCGGTTTTTGGCTTTCCATTTGACTTGTCAACACGTAATTATGACAAAGATAAGTCTTTTGCTTCTAATTAGCTTCTAAAAAATGGTATATTTGCAGACTGATTGTTTGAAAACAGATGTAAAGTATGGTACAAATAGAAAAGAAGATGTAATGTTTAACGGAAACATGAGGGTAAGCCAACCGCATGCTTCAAAATATTACATCAAAATGAGCAGATCAAGAAAAAAGTTCCCGGCTGGGGTTAATTGTTGCTGCAAGTCTCAGAAGAAGGGAAAGAAAGTGGCATCCAAGCGGTTCAGACGAAAAGTGAAAGTACTGATGCACCAGGAAAGTTATGAGCGACTGCCTTTTTTCTCCATCGAATTGACTTCTCCGTGGGATTTGGGTGGAGACGGAAAATCTTTCTATGGTTTTCGCTCCGAGTGTGACTGGTATGAAAAGGTAATGCGGAAATGACGGAAAGCTTTGATTCCACGGTAAAAAGCTACCTTGTTCATAAGTAGTGTGCTTGCTAGCCCAACTTTAACGCCCCGAAAAAGGCTGATTTTTCGGGGCGTTAAAGTTGCAAAATCGTTGATACCTAATATTTCATTTTTCTAATTAAACATGTCTGGCATTTGTGAACATGTGGGGTTATACATCAAAAGCTTCCATTCTGTTTTTTTCCAACAAAGCAAGGATGTCCTTTTCCTTGTATAATAGTTTGCCTCCTATTTTGTAGTAAGGCAGTTTGCCGTTTATTCTGTACTCTGCCAGCGTCCTGCGTGTCAGTTTCAACTGTTCGGCAAGCTCACGGTCCGTAATGTAACGTTCTCCGTTCAGAACCGGACGTAATTTCTCCTCCTGCTTGTCCAGCATTTCGGACAGGCTGTCTATGTTCCGGAAAAAACGAATGATTTCCGGGGTTTCTTTGGTTAACAGGGATTGAATCATAGCACTTCTAAAGGGTTATACGGTGAATATTGTTTTCCATAAAACGGATAATATCCTGACGCTTGTAATACACCTTACGGTCTATATGACTGTAAGGGATGGCACTGCTTCTGCGAAGCTGCAACATCTTTCCGGGAGAGACGTCCATGAGCATGCAAGCCTCCTGGTTGTCAATCCAGTCGTCCATACCGGATACGCAACTTCCGCATGTTTCACACATTTTTTTTACAACGGCTTCCAGAGCCTCATTCATTTCCATGAATGTTTTAGCCTCGATACATACAAACTCCATAAACTTCATTTTTGTCGGATACGAAAATATGAAAGGGAATATTCATGTCCAAAAGGATGTCGTCAAATGACATCAGATGTCATTAAACGTCATATGTAACAAAGGGTTGCAGGGGCAAACTTCAGGAAAATGCTCTGAAATAAATATTATCAACCATATATGTTGAATACCTTGTGTGGAAACGTCTTCAGTTTACCCGGTTTTAAGAATATAGGCGGAGTGGTATCTGTAAATTGTAAAGTTTACATTACGGACTTTACAGTTTTACACTTCAAAATTTTACGCTTACCATCCACTGATAAAAATTACGCAATACTATTCACTTGATTATAAATAAGATGTAATATGCAATTAAGTTAATACCGGCACTCCGGCATAGATTTTTCACTAAAGATGGCATATACTCTCGAAAGTGCGCACAAGAAAGGGTATTTCAGTAAGAACCTTTAAAAGACAGGAGAGATACGCCATGATGTATATAGACAATGAAGTGCTTGAGAAAATGATAATGACCATAGTGGAAGGTTTTGACCGCATAGAAAAGAAACTGGACAGGATGGGGCGTGTGAAGGATTTCATGAACGGGGACGAGCTGTTGGACAATTATGACATAGCCAGGCTGCTCAACGTGTCGTTGCGGACAGTCGCCCGTTACCGGGAAAAGGGGCTGATCCGCTATTACCAGACGGACGATAACGGAAAAAACTTCTACAGAAGCTCGGAAATACAGGAATTCTTGCTGAAACGCGGAAAGAAAAAATGAGCGTGGGAGTATCAATATGCGGAAGTTATGCTAACTTTGTTTCATAAACAGTTGTTATGAAGACAAATACCAATTCTAGATATGCCGTTGCGGTCCTTATTGACGGGGATAACGCCTCCTTTGAGAAGATGGAGGATATAATGGGCTTTGTTTCCCGTTATGGGGATGCCGTTGTGAGACGAATTTATGGAGATTGGACGAGAAAAGCGCTTTCCGCATGGAAGGGAATTGCCCGGGAGCATGGATTCAGGCTTGTACAGGCTTCCTCCCATGCTCCCGGAAAGAACACGACCGATATCGCGCTGGTCATAGACGCGATGGACATTCTTCGTGACGGTCGGGCGGACTGTTTCTGTCTGGTAGCCAGTGACGGTGACTACAGCCTGCTTGCCCAACGGATACGTGAGGCCGGATTGAAGGTGCTGGGATATGGGGAGGATAAGACTCCCGTATCATTGGTGCGGTCCTGTTCCGTGTTCCTGTATGCCGACCGGAAGGAAAACAGGGTTTCGGACAATACTCCCGAATTTTTTATCCAAAGGGACATGGAGTATTTTGACAAGGCTTTTGAGCAAGCGGCTGACGGTAAAGGGGAGGTGTCCCTTTCGCTGATCGGCGGCGCATTGAAAAAAATGATGCCCAAATTCAAGGTCAGAAGATATGGATGCAAGACATTGGGCAAACTTTATGAAAGGCTGGACAGGTACGAGCTGGTCATGACAGACAAGGGAGTGGCAAGTGCCGTGCGGCTGAAAGACTGAACCGCATGGCGGGAACAATCAGGAACCGTCAGTTTCCTTTTATGCATGGCAAGGATGCATAAAAGGAAGCTGACGGTTGTTGTCTATACCGGAATGGGATTAATCCGTAGCGTATCGAGATTGAGATAGGCACCCCGGTAGAATGTCCTTCCTTCCCTGAGCATACGCCACAGGATGTCGCAGCCGGTTTGTGCCAGTATGGAATTGATGAAAAGGTCCTGCTTCTGCAAGGCTTCCGCCAGCGAGCAGCTCGGTCCCGAATCCTTTTCCTTGATGGTGGAGTAGCGTACCTCTTCGGTAATGACGTTCATGCGGGGAATGGGCAGGTACTCGTTGGAGACGGGCTGGAGAATCTTGCCACGGATGTTCCCTATCAGGACCTGTCCGGTGGTCCGGGCGTTGCCGAAGTCCATCCAGTATATGGGCGACCGCTCGTTGTTGGAAGTGTGTTCCCTGTGTTTCTTCAGGAACCGCCAGAGGTTCATCCTGGAGCGGGTGTTGTCGGTACAGGTGACGATGATGTTCGCCAGGGCGGGTTCTTCCCGGTCTGCGGAGGCTTTCAGCGGATAACGCTGCCCCTTTGCCTCCCACGAGAAGCCGAAAAAACGGTTGATGCGGGTCGCGAGTGCCGCTGCCTTGTTCAATCCGAGTTCCGATCCGCTGAACAGCTGGCGTCCGATGTTCGCTTCCGTGACGGTATCGGGGTCAAAGACCGTCACGTGCAGTCCCGGATGTCCTAGCGCCTGTAATGCCACGCTCATCCGCGCCAGGCCGGTGGCCACCTGTGAGCCTGTTCCGCCCGCACCGATTACGAAGACGGTCACGGGATGGTAGGGATTGAGCAGGTATCTGTCTGTATAATGAATCTTTTTCATGCCAGTAAGTCTTTAAGTTGTTTGCTCATGGGTTTCAGTTCGTTCTCGTCAAACGGATTGGCGCGTGCCTTTTCCGTTACCGAGACCAGGTTGCTTCCGGTCGGGTTCCTGCTTCCTCCCAGATGGGAGAACTCGCTGAGCCAGAAACGTTTTTCCCAATACTCGAGGAGTTTTGAGAAAGTCATGTCTTCCGGGGGAGTCAACGCGGCGTTTCCCAGACAGACACTGCTGCCCGTGACATTGAAGAAAGGGGCGAGGAAAAGCGGGCTGTTCTCCGCCGGTTTTTCCCCCTTGTAGGAGAAAATGTCCAGCCTGTCACCGGAAACCTTGTAGATCACGCCGGGCACATGGAATGTCCCGTCAGGAATATTCAGGCTTCCGGCAAAGAACATCCGCCGTTTTCCCGGAGGATTGTACCAGATGTACCTCTCGTGCCCCTTGCGGGTATCACACCACAGCATGTTGGCGGGGATTTTCCCGTGCGGCACGTTCCGCCTGTCATCCGTATAGGATTCCACCAGGGAGTCCATGAACTCATAGGTGACAGGCATGGCAGCCTCCATCCTGCCCCTGTCATTGATGGGATGCAGTTCGAGGTAATGCATTCCGTTCCCATAGCGGTTCTCACGGTATTCATACGCGATCAGTGCCGCCTTGGGCACCATCACCTGTTGCAATTTATTGGTCAGTTCATTCATATCGTTCATTTTAGAAGTTGTCAGCTATATGTTTTGTAAAACGTGCCAGCCATTTTGAAAGCTTTTCCGGGTAGTCGTCCATTTGGAAGAGACAGTCCGTTTCCGGTGTAAGGAACCTGTATGTGACCGGTGTAAGGGCATAAGTCTCCTGGTAGTCCGAGTTCATGAACCCTTCCATGCATTCAGCCAGCGTGTCGCGGGTAGAGTAGACCAGCATGACCTGGCTTTCCATTCCCACCGGGTAAAAATCACGCTCCTCCTCATACGCCCAATCGTACAGGTAGTCTGTGAGGTTCGGGCTTTCCGGGGTGATCAGTGCCATGCCCTCCCTTATCAGGTCCAACAGTTTTTGCTCCTTCTCCTTTTTTGTCCGGTAATTCCGTACAGCCTCTTCCAGAGAATTGCAGAACGGTTTTCCCGACATCCGTTTGAGCGCTTTCGCCCGTTTTCCTGACTGGTAGGAATCCGCCAGTCGCCTGTTCGCCCTGATTTCTTTCGGGGAAGCGTCGGAATCCCGGTTTTCCCAGTCTTCCAGTTCCTCTATGGCGAAGTCATAGCAAAACGCCTCGGTGACATTGCAGACTCCGTGATGCCGGACGAATTGCCGGATGAACTCCTTGACAATGTTCCTCAATGGTACGGGAAGCCGTTCCGTAAAGTCGATGGGAATCCAGAACAGCTCGGGTTCCGGCCAGTCGTGATGGCGGAACAGACAGAAATGGAGCCTTCCTTCTTTCTCTTCCAGATTGACACATTCCGGCACGCTCTCGTCCATCGCCTTGTACAGTTCGGTGATTTTCAGACGGGGGCTGCCCCCTTTCCTGTATCGGAAAGGAAGCTTTATACCCATAAGTCCGGCATAGTTCGATGCCGATTGGTAGAGATAGTCAAAATTCTCCGGTGTCGTGAGATTGACCGGGGAACCGTCATATCCGTCTTTATGCCAGAAATCCGGTGCGAGGGGAGGAATCTTATCTGTCAGAAAATCATGACGCTTCCCGGTGGCGGCAGTATCCTCCTTTTTTGTCCCAATGTTCCTCTTCGGATGTCTGACGGGCCGGCCAAACGGATAATGAGTCCTGCCAGATTCTCCTTGGCTGATTCTGAGAGCTGTCTGCATGGTTTGTCCTCCTTTTTCTTTCTCTTGTCCATACGATTATCCTTTCACTCCGATGGTTGTCTTGAAGCGGTAGACCGCCTTGTCCTCCTCCCATTCCGGTCCGTGAACGGTCGCCGTTGTCAGTTCGGGATAGGTCATGGAGTAGAAGTCCATCACCTCGTTTACGGACAGTTCGTTGTTCGGGTCGCTCAATACCAGTTCCTTAGAGTCCTTCTTGAATTTGAAGACTCTCTGCAATCCTTTGATTTCAAGTGCCATAATTTCTCTTCTTTTATAAGGTTTAACAATATACCATGTCCATTTGTGCCATGTCCGTCATGCGGCATTCCTTCGGGAAGTCCGGATATTCCGCGTACGGGTCTTCCCTGAGCAGTTCCCGGTCATCCTCGCAGTCCTTGTCGAAGTTGTACATTGCAGCCTCTTGCGGTTGCCGGAGGTATTCACGCTCCTCATGAGTTCTTGCGGTCTCCTGCGCCGGTGCATACTGTGACGAGGCCGGTTGCATCCATTGCTTTCCGTCCATCCGTGCCTGTGGCATCTGTACCGGTTGATGGAATTGGATTCCTTGCGGTTGTGGAACTGCCTGTTGCGGGACCGGTTGCGCTTGTGGTGCGGAAATAGTATATTGTACGGGTTGTGTTTGCGGCTGTCCGGCAAATGGTGTTTGCTGTCCTGAATGTACAGCCGGCCGGGGCGGTTGCGGTTGTGAAATGGGTTGCGGAACCGGAGCCGGCTGCTCGGGCAAAAACATCGGGATTTGCTCTCCGCTTCGGTATTGCGATGTCGGGGCTGCCGCCGGTTGCGGCTTGGGCATTGGCGGTTGTTCCATGCCGAACAGGCTTCCCTCCGATGCCTTTTTCTGTACCTCCGCCATCTTCTCGTCAATTTCCTTCTGCTTGTCCGGAAGTGCCAGTATCCTAGCCTGCTTGAGCCATGTCAACGCTTCGGAATAGCGTTTGCCGGTCATGGCATCCTCCGCCTTCTTAAGCAGCTTTTCCATCTTTTCCCGTTTCTCGCGGACCTCCTTGGACTCTTTCTCAGCCGCTGACCTGGCGGCTTTGCTTTGTGAGGCCGCCTGTTCTGCCTGCTTCTCGAACGCTTCCAGGTTGGTAAGGATGCCCTGCGCTTTCTGTACGGGCGTGCCGACAGCCTGCAGGAAGCCCGCATCCAGCTCTTCCGGCGTACCGTTCAGGATGAGCGGGACGATGCGTTCCCCGTCCTTTACCCCCGACCGTCTGGGAACAACGGCCACCGTCAGATTGTTGTTTACTCGTCTGATGTTGATACTCAGGTCTGTGCCTGCCGTGATCATTTGGTTGATTGCTTGAAAAAACATAATGGTAAAATTTTAAATGTTATACATAGGTTTCCTTGAAAAAATCCTTTAGGATTCTCTGCCTGTCCGGATTCGAGGCGATGCCCCTCAACGGTTCCAGATAGTAGCCGATACGTTTCGGTCCGTCTGTCGTATCGGGAATCCGTTTTTTTACAGGTCTCACACGGCTTGTGGCGGGCCATGCGGCCGGCATGGCTGGAGCCGGCGGGGTGAATGCAGCTGTTCTCATGCCTTTATGCTTTAAGGGTTATACAAGCATGCCCATGACGGTCAGGGCGATAATTATTTTTACAATGAGGGTGAACGTCCTGAAAAGGAGGCTGATGAGCGTTCCCGACAAAAGGAACAGGACGAGCAGATACACGGGAATGATTCCCTTGCTGTAGAGCAGGCATATTCCCGTAAGCAGGACCAGTGAGACCGTCCGCTTGCAGATGTTTTCGATAAGTCGCAGTTTCATGTCTTTAAATTTTTAAGAATGAATAATCCCATCGGGATATGTTTTCCCGATTTTATAGGCCTCCGGCCCTTGGATTGCCTTTTTGCGCAAGGCTTGGCAAAAGAAAATACCGCAGCGAAGCGAGGATGATTTTCTTTTGACCAACCAAGCCCCCAAAGGGGGCCGCCTTGCGGCAAAAACGAGGCAATCCAAGACCTTTGCCGCTTAAAATCGGAAAAACGTATCTTGCACATATAAAAAATAAAAAGGAAGTACAGACAGACGTCTGCACTTCCCTTGTCTTGTTGGCTTTGACATTTGTTTATATGGTTCCCTGTGGCCGCTTTTCCACCGGATGGTTCCGGAATATCTCGCCTGTCACCTCATTTACCGTTTCCAGCACGCCGTCCAGGAACTCTTCCTGCGAGAGTTCCCCCCGTTCTATCCGTGCCAGTTCAGTTTCCCAGCCCGAGGTGAGGGAGGCGTCGGCCACCTTCATACCGCGTACCGTCTCATACAGGAAAAGCCCTTTAGGGGTCGGGACGACATATTTACCCGAATAACGGATGTATTTACGTTCCAGCAGCGTGCGGAGGATATTCGTGCGGGTGGAGACGGTGCCCAGTCCGGCCTTGTCCATGTAGTCCACCAGTTCCTCGTCTGTATAAGGGGAGACCGGTAACGATTTCTTATGTATAAGGCTGCACCCTGCCACCGGCAGTATCTCTTCCTGAAAAAATTCCGGCAGCATCGGGCAGGGCATACAGCCTTTTGCGACAATATGTTCCCTCTCGAAGATTCCGAGCCATCCTTTTTCCAGGATGCGGTATGTACGGATGCGGAATTTACGTGCGGCGCACACCGCATCGACGGTTGTGTATTCCACCTTGCAGGGCGGCATGAACGTTTCAAGCACCCTGCCGACAATGAGCGTGTAAACCTGCATTTCCTCCCGGCCCAATTTACCGGGCTGTATACCTGTAATGATGATGGCATGATGCTCCATGGTGTCTTGTGCCCCAATGCTGTCCTGCGGCGCGGCAAGGTCAACCATACCGGCATATTGTCGGAACTCCTTGCGGGAGAGCATCTTCTCCATGACAGGCGGCAACGTGTCATATACATCCCCCGGCAACAGGCGACTGGAGGTGCGCGGATAGGAAATCAGCCTCTTCTCGTACAGGCTCTGTGCAATCTCCTGCACCTGTATGGCCGTCAGGCCGTGGTAACGGTTCGCGTCTTTCTGCAGTTCGGCCAGGTTGTAAAGTGCCGGTGCCCCGATTTCCTCCGTCCGTTTCCTTACCGCTGTGATGCGGGCGTTCTTTGCCGCCTTGCAATCCTCGTACAATGCCAGTGCCTCCCGGCGGGCCACAAGGTCGTCCACGTGGCGCATCTTTAGGATACGGTCATTCTTGCATAGGCTGATGAATACGGGCCAGCTGTCAGCCGGCATGTGGTTCTCCCTCTCCCGGTACCGTCTGCATATCTCCGCCAGTACGGGGGTCTGTACCCTGCCCAGCGAGTTGTTCCCGAAGCCTACCGCCTTGCAGATGGCATGGCTTGAATTGACGCCCAGGAGCCAGTCCGCCCGGTTACGGCTGTCCGCCGCCAGGAACAGGTTGTCGAACCGGTCACATGGAAGGAGGTTCGCCATGCCTTCCGTGATGGCCTCGTCCGTCAGAGACGAGATCCAGAGGCGGAGGCAGGGTTGTTTGCACCCCAGAAAGCCGTAAAGATGGCGGAACAGCATCTCTCCCTCCCGGGAAGCGTCGGTTGCCGCGATGATGGTGTCGCATGCGTTGAGTACCTTGGCTATCACTTTCAACTGGAGCACCGCATTGATGTCGGGATTCCACCCGGTATCCGTCTTCACGTGCCTTACTGTCAGGACGGAAGGCGGCAGCAGGGGAAGGTCCTCCCGCTCCACACGGGCTGTTCCTGAATCCTTCGGCATTGCCAGGGAGAGCATGTTGCCGTATGTCCATGTCACCATGTAGCCGTTCCCGGTCATATAGCCGTTCTCCTTTCTGCCTGCTCCCAACACTCTTGCTATCTCTCTGCCCACGTTGGGCCTGTCAGTCACTATTGCGATCATATTCTTTTTCTTTTTGATGCCCCGTACCGGATTGGGCGATACGGGGACATGTTAAACTTGTTTTATTTTTTGTTATTTCTTTGGAGATTCCTCCTGACGGATGCCGTTGATTTCCATGATTGGCCTGTTGTTGTCACCGGGTACCAGTTTGAATGTGGCATCCATGGCCAGGCTGATTACCGGGGTACGGAGTCTCAACGGGATGATTTCCGACTCCTTGCCTTGCAACAACAGGTCAAGGTTGCCGTCCGCTTCCAGTTGCTCCTTGCTGATACCCACGGCCTTCAGGCCGGGCCAGTCAATGTCTTCTACATTATAGATATAAGGGATGTTCCGATTCATATTCATACGGTTCAGGGATTTGATGTTTGTAAAACTGATTTTGTTTCTCTCCGATCGGGGTCATACCGCTTGTTTTGCGCCATTCTTTTGTTCCTGCTGCTGGCCTTGGGCGGTGTCCGCCTGTGCCGCACGACGGGAAGTGTCCCTGCGGATATCCGGGTTCTCCTGGAAATACTGCAACTGCCCGGAATAAGGGTTTACTTTCAGGTAGGAGCTGAACGTCTGCCCATTGTTTTTCAGCCCTTCGACAAGGAGGGTCTTCCCGTCCTGGAGGTTTGCCTTTTCCTGCGCCGTGAACACATGGCCGTAAACCTCCGCCGGGATACGTGGTGCCTGCTGCTCGTTGAACCCGTCCGGCGTGCGTGAGTACATCGTCCTGCCGGTATTCATGTCCAGCTTGACAAACGCGGAGAATTCCTCTCCCTTACGGTTGATCATGTTTTCCAGATAGACGGCCTGCCCCTTGCGTAAGGTTTCCTTATCCTCGGGGGTCAGTTGCACGCTGCATATCTCCTTGGGGATATAGATTTCTCCGGTTTCCGGATTATGACGGGTGTAATTCGGCCGTCCTGTCGTCTGGTCTATCGTGACAAACGCGGAGAAAGCCCCGTCCCTGTTCTTGAACTTCATGTCCTCGACCAGGATGGTATGTCCCTCGCTGAGCATCTTTATCTGGGTGGGTGAGAGCGGTACGCCCCCGATGGATTTCTCGTTGAATACCTGGTTCTTCGGGAAGATGAACTCCAGCCCCCTGCGCTCGGCGCTGTATTGGAGCGTGGCGTCAAATTCCTTCCCCGTCTTGGAGGTCATCCCCTCCACCTTGACGGGTTGTCCCTCCTTCAGCAGTCTGATCTCCTCGTCCGTAAGTCTTACCCCGCTCACTTCCTGCGGGATGTAGACATGCTCCTGCCGGACGGCGACCAGCTCGTTGGTGTTCTTGTCGATGGAGATCAGGCAGGGGGTGTACTCACTGCCACGCAGGTTGAGTTCCACCGCACGTCCCATGTTGCCGGTCTCACGCAGGTTCTTCTTGTCCTCCTCGCTGAAGTTGAATCCGAAATAAGGGCGTTCCAACTGCGGTTCCTTGCGTATGCCGTGAATGGCCAGTCCCACCTGTCCATCCTGTTGCGGGATGAGTGAGAGCCTTGCATCCAGTTTGGCTGTCAGCAAACCGGAAAGATGGATTGTCAGGGGCACCAGCTTGTTGGTCTTGTAGCCCTTCAGCATGGAATCAAGGAGTCCCTGCTGTTCCAGCGAAGCCTTTGAGATTCCGACCTTTTCCAACTCCTCCCAGTTGACCATGTTCTCATTATACCGGTAATGCGGTCCTTGTGACTCCTGCGCTGCCTGTTGAGCCTGGGGCTGCTGCTGTTGCTGTGCCGCCTGCTGTACCTCGCTCTGTTGCAGGGGTTCCTGCGGTTGTGTCTCTTTGTCTACCATAGCTGTTTTTTCTTTTTGGTTTACACTTTGTTCCTTCTTGTTTTCTCTCGGACGGATTTCGTAGCGTTTGAGGAACTCCTTCACTGCGTCCGTCTTTTTCCCTTCCGCCAGGTCCTTGATCGCCTGCTTGTTCACCTTGTAGTCGTGGAAGGTCATGCGGAGCAGGCGGAAATGGGTAGGTTCCTTGAACTGGCTCCAGAAATTCTTGATGAAGTTTTCGAGTATGCTCGAGTTCTTGTCGAATTTCAGGAATGAGTTCTCATTCTTCTCGTCCGCCGGAACCGTCTTGACCTTCCCGTCCTTGTCGATCTCGCTGACTACTTGTACACCGGCTTTCGGGTCACTCTTGTTATGAACCATCATCAGCTCGGTGATCTGTTCCACCAAAGGGGCGTCGTTCACGGCCTTCGGTTTCCGGGTTCGTCTAGGCTTCCCATTCGGGCTCTTTTCTTGTGCCATACCTTTTCTTTTTGGGGTTAATAAATTGCTTTGACGCTTCAAATGTATGGGCTAAATCCGAATAAAACACTGATTTTCAAAAAGGTGTCATCAGATGTCATCAGATGTCGTCAAATGTCCGAAAGACTGGTTTTCCGTGAGGGAAACATGCCGTGAAAACAAGGATATGGTATGCGGAGGAAGGGCGAAGAAGCCGGCACGGGCGCAAAGGGAGGATTATGCAGAGCAGAGGGAGCTGAAGTCCCTGTCTTCTCATGGGGCGGCGTTTTTTTCATAAGACATTGCCAGGCCTACCCATATATCCCGTACTTCCTGCCGGATTTATTAGGGATATAAAGGAGGCCCTCCTTTTTTCATCAATGACACGGTCATGCGTCGCGTCGGTCGCAGTGAGTCCCTATAATCTTTCCCGAAATCAAAACCATTGTCCGGGCGTTTGTTTCCATGTGTATTTTCCGCGACTTGTCGCAAGGAAAATACTCATGGAAAGCGAAGCCGGAACGCCCGTGACAATACGGTTTTGATTTATCTTTGATTATAGGGAACTCGCTGGTATCCGCCTGTTTTTCACGAATTTCCCAGAAAACATATACTGTCTTGTTGTTTATGCGATATAAATATTTTTGGACTTGTTCCACGGAAAAACCGTCGCTTTTCATTTTCGGACTTTGATTCTTTACGAGGCTATTCGGACTGTCTTTCAAGAAGATTTACAGAGTTTGGCATCGGCATCAGGTGATATTCGGTGTTCCAAGCGGAGAAGCGGAATCTAGGACTAAATATTATTTTCTTCCTTCAACAATATAGCCCACGGGTTGTATCTATGTACCTATTATTCATCATAAAACAGACTATATATGGCTACCATTAAATTAAAATTCCGTCCATCGACGGTACGGGGTAAGGCCGGCACGCTCTGTTATCAGCTTTGCCACCGTCAGGAGAACAGGCAGATTACCACCGACATGAGGATATTTCCCGAGTGGTGGAATGAGACGAAACGTGAGCTTGTCGCTGTCCCCGGCAATGAGAGGGTCCTGACCGCCTACCGGAAACGGGCGGAAAAGGAGATGCGTGACATCCGTGAGATTATCCGCGAGCTGGACTGTAGCGGAGAAACATACACCTTGTTGGAAATACTCAACCGCTATCGCTCCCTGCCTTCCGAGCCCGGTTTCCTATACTACATGAAAAAAGAGATGGAAGCGCTTTGGGAGAACGGCCAATACGGTACCTCGCGTAATTACCGGCGTGCACTGAACAGCTTTTCCGCTTTCCTGGATGGTGATGACGTTCCTTTCTCATTGTTGGATTCCGCCCTGGCGTGTCGGTATGAGGCATGGCTGTGGCAACAAAAGGTAGCGAGGAACAGCAGCTCGTTCTATATGCGGATTCTGCGTGCCGTCTATAACAAGGCCGTAAGGCAAGGTCTTGCGTTGCAGACTTTCCCGTTTCGTGAGGTTTATACAGGAGTGGCTCGTACACCGAAACGCGCCGTGGATGAGGAAACCATCCTGAAGCTCCAAAGGATTGACCTCTCGGACTCACCGGCCCTGGCACTTTCCAGGGACATGTTCGTGTTCAGCTATTGTGCCCGTGGAATGGCGTTTGTGGACATGGCATATCTGAAAAAGGAGAATGTGGACAGCGGGCGAATCACCTATTGTCGTCATAAGACAGGCCAATACCTGACACTCCATATCGAACCGTGTATGGCGGCGATACTGGAACGATATGGGCGGGTTTATCCGGAAAGTCCATATCTTTTCCCCGTCCTTACAGATGAACAGCCGGATCAGGCTTACCGGCAATATCGGACCGGATTGAACTACCATAACCGAAAGTTGAAACGGTTGGGCAAATTGCTTGGCGAACCATTACCTTTGTCCTCATATACGCCTCGCCACAGCTGGGCTACCGCCGCACGCAACCACAACGTACCGATTGCCGTCATCAGTGCGGGGATGGGACACAGCAGCGAAAGGACTACGCTTATTTACTTGGATTCTTTGGACAATGCCGTGATAGATAATGCGAACGAGAAGATTTTGAAGGGTTTGAACGATACCATTTCTATGTAAGAGAGGGTAAAAACACACTGCAAAGGTAATGATTCTCAGTAAAACTGAAAAGTAAAATAAACGTTTTTATTTCCTTATTTTACCCCCCCCCCATTTATAAATGACTGATTATCAATTATTTGCATTACTAATTTAATATAAATCAAAATAGTACCGTAATAAGAATATAAAATAAAAGGAGAACGTTGCATTATCCTTTCGAGCGTATTTTCGAGTCTAAAACCGAGCAAACCGAGCAAAAATGTACTTTTATAGCAATGTATATGCCTAATTATCAGCAAAAACAACATGTGTACCCTCTCTTACATAGAAACGGTACGAATACGGGGTTACGGTATCCGCTCACTGTAGTCAGGAGCGGCCCGCATTCCGGAAGTCCTATGAAGGAAAAAACCGGATTAACCTTGATTGCTGTATCTTCCTTATTTGAAAAAGCAGAAGGTGCAGGAATGGAAATTATATCCTTTTTATCAACCCGGTAACATTACTTTTCGTTGAACATAGAAACACACACACACGAACATTGGTTCGCCCTAAAAGTATTTTATAACAAAGTTTTCGAGATTGAGGATATATTGAAAAAAGACAAGATCGAGACTTACATTCCTTGTGAGGAAACCTTGATGGAACGTAACGGCATAAAGAAGAAACTCCGTCGTCCGGTCATTAATTCGCTTATGTTCTTCCGTTCAACCGTTTGTCGTGCTTTGGAAGTACAGCGACAATTCACCAATAAGGTAATCCTATATACAAG
Source organism: Phocaeicola vulgatus ATCC 8482 (assembly GCF_000012825.1). GTDB lineage: Bacteria > Bacteroidota > Bacteroidia > Bacteroidales > Bacteroidaceae > Phocaeicola > Phocaeicola vulgatus. The sequence goes on from NC_009614.1 coordinate 2,016,439, forward strand.
ACAGAAGGGATTGAAAAGACTTCCCCTTGCCATTCCTGATCGGGAAATGAACATTTTCATGCTGGTCACCTCGTCCGGCGAGCAGGGAATGGAATATTTCGGGGAGGACAATTCCAAGTTTCAACAGGGAGAACGTGTACGGGTCATTGACGGAAAGTTCAAGGGAGCGGAAGGGGTTATCTGCCGGATTAGGAAGAATCGCCGTTTGGTGGTCACCGTCCAAGGCGTATGCGCCGTGGCTACTTCCTATATTCCACAAGCCTTTCTACAACGGATAGGGCAAGATTAAGAAAATCATCAAAAGAATCATATAGTGGACATTCTTCATTTTATCGAATTTGCCTTTATAGTCATAGTCGGCTGGACATTGAGTGCGATGGTCCTGCCTCGCATTTCGTTGGTCTCTTTCCGACGTCGCCTGTTCGACTCAGTGGACGAACGTAAGTTGCATACTGCCCATATACCAAGGTTAGGCGGTATCGCCTTTTTCCCTTGTATCACAGTTACGGTTTCGCTTGCCATTATCGGTTACAACCTTTGGCAGGGCTATAACATACTCGACATGGACTTGACGAACCGTCTGCTTTCCATGCTCTGTTGTCTGTTCATACTTTATCTTATAGGTATGATGGATGACCTTATCGGTGTACGTTACCGTTCCAAATTTGTAGTGCAAATACTTTGTGGCATACTGTTGGTGATTTCCGGGTTATGCTTCGACAACCTATACGGGTTGTTCGGTATTTATGTCATACCTTATTACATAGGAGTGCCGTTCACAGTATTCGTCATCGTCTATATCCTGAACGCCATCAATTTGATAGACGGCATTGACGGACTTGCCTCTGGGTTGAGTATTATCTCATTCCTCGCTTTCAGCTGCATGTTCATCCATTTGCAATGGTGGATGTATGCCTTTATCAGTCTAGCTGCTTTCAGTGTGTTATTGCCGTTCTTTTATTATAACGTATACGGTAAGATATATCGGGGACGCAAGATCTTTATGGGTGATACCGGTTCGCTCACTATCGGGATGCTGCTGGCAGTGATGGTCATCCGTCTGAGTATGTCCGATCCAGTGAAAGAGAGTGCCTTTCCCGGTAGCATTGTGATAGCTTTTTCTTTTTTGATTGTACCAATGTTTGATGTGATACGTGTGGTTATTCACCGGTTGCGTAACGGTAAAAATCCATTTCTTCCAGACCGGAATCATATCCACCATAAATTTATAGCCTTAGGAATGTCCCAACGTAAAGCTATGGTAAGCATTATTATTATGGCAGCTTTTTTTGCATTGGGAAATTGTTTTTTGATTCATTGCCTTTCCGTAACAAACTTGTTTCTGTTGGATGTGGCTGTTTGGACGGTGATTCATTGCTACATAACTATGAAAATCAAACGAAAACATAAAGTAGAATAATTAACTGTACAGAAAAAAAATCAGATATGAAATTTCATTTAATTAAATTATGTTTCTTGTGTGTCTTATTGGTGTCCTGCAATACCTCCAAAGAAATTGTCTATTTTCAAGATATCGTAGTTAATCAACCCGAGGCGATTATCGGGGCACGGGATATTACCGTACAACCCAAAGACCAGATTTCCATTATGGTGTCCAGTAAGGATCCGCAATTGGCGGCTCTGTTTAATTTGACACGGGTGCAATACCGTGCCGGATCTTCTGATTTACGTTCTGGCAACATCAATGGAGAAATATCAGGTTACACATTGGATGATAAGGGGAACATTGATTTTCCTGTTGTCGGAACATTGCATATTGCCGGTATGACCAAGAGCCAGATTGCCACCCTGGTAAAAAAAAGGCTGATGGAAGAGAATCTGGTAAACGATCCGGTAGTTACAGTTGAGTTTATGAACCTTTATTTCTCCGTGTTGGGCGAGGTGAAAACTCCAGGTAAATATGCCATTACAAAAGATCAGATTACCCTTTTGGAAGCCATCAGTATGGCGGGTGACCTAAGCATCTACGGAAAGCGAGATGCGATATTTGTCATCCGTGAAGAAAACGGCGAGCGTGTAACCCATTGGGTGGATATCCGCTCGAAAGATCTGTTTAATTCACCGGTGTATTATCTGAAACAGAATGATGTGGTGTATGTACAGCCCAACAAGGTACGTGCCGGACAAAGCACCATTAATGAGAACAGTGTAAAATCGGTATCGTTGTGGATCAGTATCGGTTCGCTCCTATCCTCGCTGGGTGTTTTGCTGTTCAAGTAATGTATTGAATTTTATTTTATAAGATATTAAAGAGAGCCAAAATGATAAAGAATAGAACGAACACAGGCAAACCTACCGATGATTTTATACGGATACAAGATTTATGGGGTATGTTTATCCCGAAATGGTATTGGTTTGCCACTTCCTTGTTCGTTGCGTTGGCAACGGCATCATTATATTTGTTGAGTACTCCTAATGTCTATACCCGGACGGCTGCCATTTTAATTAAGGATGACTCCAAGAACAATTCTCCGGCAAGTGCAATGAATGAGTTTGCAGATATGGGTATTTTTAAATCAAACACCAATATCAACAACGAACTGCTCACCTTGAAATCCCCTACGCTGATGACAGAGGTGGTGAAGCGTTTGGGGCTAAATGAGATATATACTATTCGTAGGGGCTTAAAAAGAATAGAATTATATAAATCAAGCCCGATATTGGTGACTTATCTTTTTGATAATAAAAAAAGTGTAAGTTTTGATATAGAAGTTGGTGCACAAAACAAGTTTTATCTTTCAAACTTTATCGTTGCTGGAGAAGAAACTGGGGAACGGTTTGAAGGAATTATAGGAGATTCCATTCAAACATCAGCAGGAACATTGGCCATCAGCTTAACTTCTCAATATGAGAATTTTTTTACAGGCAGCACTATTCAATATAGTAAAGAACCGGCTGATATGGTGGCAGACAGCTATACGCAAAAATTGTGGGCTGAATTAGGCAATGAAGATGCCACCATTATTAATTTGAGCATTGATGATGCTTCTGTGCAAAAGGCAGAAGATATTTTGAATACACTGATTGAGGTTTATAACGAGAAATGGATCCAGGACAAGAACCAGATAGCAGTAAGTACCTCACGGTTTATCGGTGAACGTTTGGGCGTGATTGAAAACGAATTGGGTCATGTGGATGAGAATATCTCCAACTACAAGAGTGAACATCTGTTGCCGGACGTACAAGCCGCTTCCAGTCTGTATATGAGCCAGTCTGCTGAGAATAAAAAAGAAATTCAGACACTCACCAACCAGCTTGCGACGGCTCAATTTATTCGCCGCGAATTGGGGGGGAAAGAGATGAACCAGCCTTTGCCAACCAACTCCGGTATAGCCAACGTAAATATCGAAAGTCAAATCGGAGAATACAACAAGATGGTGTTGGATCGCAACCGGCTGATAGCCAACAGTAGCGAGAAAAACCCGTTGGTGAAAGATTTAGGGAACTCAATGCAGAGTATGAAACGTACGATTCTTCAATCGGTTGATAATCTGATCGTATCGTTAAATACTCAGATACGCAGTATTCGCCAACAGGAAGCAACAACAACTCAACAGTTGGCTTCTAATCCGAGTCAGGCCAAATACTTGTTATCGGTAGAACGTCAACAAAAAGTAAAGGAAGAGTTATACCTATATTTGCTCCAGAAGCGTGAAGAGAATGAACTGTCACAAGCGTTTACCGCTTATAATACGCGAATGATTACAGCTCCACGTGGCAGTGCTTTACCAACGGCACCAAATAAGAAAAACATTTTATTGGTGGCTCTTGCTCTCGGGCTTTTAGTACCGGCAGTTATTATCTTTATGCAAGAAAACATGAACACCAAGGTTCGGGGTAAGAAAGATTTGGAGAATTTGAGTGTGCCCTATTTGGGTGAAATACCGTTATATTTCCGAAACAAAAAAAAGAAGAATAAATTTTCGGAATATGCAATTGTGGTGGAAGAGGGTAACCGGAATATTATCAACGAAGCTTTTCGTGTGCTTCGCTCCAACGTGGACTTTATGAAAAGCAAGAATACCGAGCAGAAAGTATTTATAGAAACCTCTTTTAATCCGGGTAGTGGAAAAAGTTTTCTGTCCATGAACATCGCCATGAGTTTTGCCATTAAGGGAAAAAAAGTATTGGTGATAGACGGGGACTTGCGACATGGAACGGTTTCGGCTTATGTAGGGTCGCCTAAGAAAGGTTTAAGTGACTACTTGGGAAACAAGGAAGTCGTTTGGAACGAGTTGCTTGTGATAGACAAAAAGTATCCTAATCTGCATATAATTCCAGTAGGAACCATTCCTCCTAATCCGACGGAATTGTTGGAGGATGGAAGTCTGGCAACCTTGATGCAAGACTTACGCGATGAGTATGACTATATCTTTATTGATTGCCCGCCGATTGATATTGTGGCAGATACACAAATAATCGAGCAATATGCCGACCGGACACTCTTTGTGGTACGGGCGGGATTATTGGACCGCTCACTGTTACCTGAATTGGAAAGTATTTATCAAGAAAAGCGGTTCAAAAACCTTTCGGTGATATTGAATGGTACGGAAAGTACAGGTGGACGCTATGGTTACCGCTATGGTTACCACAATGGGTATGACTCTTATTACGGCAACACAAAATAGAGGGGTATTCCAAAATAAACAAGGAAACTGTTTGCTATTATTCCCAACAGTCAACAGAAATGTGTTTTTTCCGACAGAAAAAAGTATTAGCGGAAAGCGGTTTTTTCCGTGGTTTCACTGATTGCCACAGCCATCTTCTTCCCGGGGTAGATGATGGGGTGAAAACGTTGGAAGAGTCGTTGGCGATATTGGAAGAAATGGAACGTTTAGGCGTTCGTAAGGTTTGGCTTACCCCCCATATAATGGAAGACATACCCAATGAAACAGTGGATCTGCAACAGAAGTTCCAAGAATTAAAGCAAATGTATCATGGAAAGATCGAATTGGCTTTGGCAGCGGAATATATGATGGATAACCTTTTTGAGGAACGGTTGGAAAAGGATGACTTGTTACCCTTTGAGGAAGGAAAACATTATCTGTTAGTGGAAACCTCTTATTTCAATCCACCAATGGGATTACTGTCTATTTTGCAACGCATCCAAAAGAAAGGTTATCATCCTTTGTTGGCCCATCCGGAACGATATGAGTATATGCAAATGATGGATTATAAAACGTTAAAAAAGAACCAAATTTCTTTTCAATTAAATATACCGTCATTAGTCGGAATGTATGGTAAGCACATAGAGAAGAAAGCGAAGATATTATTAAAAGCAGGAATGTATGATTTAGGAGGAAATGATGTTCACTCCCTTATTTTTTATGTGACAACTTGTAAGCAAAAAATAGACAATCTGTCTTTCTTGAAAAATGTGTGTAAAATATAGCGTATTTACATTCGGGAAGACTTTGCCCTAATATGTGTTTTTTTATGTAAATGAATGATTTAATATTTAATACAAAGATAAATGAAAGCATGTTTCATGGGCTTGGGTTACATCGGACTACCTACAGCCATTATTGCCGCAAAGCACGGCATTCAAATAACAGGAGTTGACATTAATCCTCATGTAGTGAAAATGACCAATGCGGGACATTTGCACATCATTGAACCCGGCATGGAGGAAATGTTACAGGAAGTAGTGAAAGCTGGCATGTTGAAGGCTTCGGTTACACCGGAAGTCAGCGATGCATACTTCATGGTGGTCCCAACCCCGTTCAAGGGAAACCACGAGCCGGATGTGAGTTACGTGGAAGCGGCTACACGTGCCGTATTGCCGTTACTGAAAGAAGGGGATCTTTATGTAATAGAATCCACTTCACCTGTAGGAACTACAGAGGCTATGGCACGCATCATTTTTGGTGAACGTCCGGAATTGGAAAGTAAGATTTTCATAGCCTATTGCCCGGAGCGTGTATTGCCAGGTAATGTGATCTATGAATTGGTACACAACGATCGGGTCATCGGTGGTTTGAATCCTGAATCTACCGAAAAGGCAATAGCATTCTATTCGCAATTTGTGCAGGGCACACTTCACAAGACTAACTGCCGTACAGCGGAAATGTGTAAGCTGACGGAGAACTCCAGTCGCGATGTACAGATAGCTTTTGCCAATGAACTTTCGCTTATCTGCGACAAGGCTGGTATCAATGTTTGGGAACTTATTAACCTTGCCAACAAGCATCCGCGTGTAAATATCCTGCAACCCGGTTGCGGTGTAGGAGGTCATTGTATTGCGGTAGATCCATACTTTATCACTGCTGATTTCCCGGCAGAAAGCAAGTTAATCAGCGATGCACGTGATATTAACAACTACAAGAGTTTCTGGTGTGCTGAAAAGGTGAAGAACGCCATGTTGAAGTTTGAGTTGAAGAATCATCGTAAACCAGTTATAGCCATGATGGGATTGGCATTCAAACCAAATATTGACGATTTGCGTGAAAGTCCGGCGAAGTATATTACCACGAAAGTGATGCAGAGCTGCAACAATGCCGACATTTTGGTCGTAGAACCGAATGTAAAAGAGCACAACGTGTTTAAGCTGACTAACTACTGCGAAGCCTACGACAAGGCAGACATCGTGGTGTTCCTTACGGCTCACAACGAGTTTAAAGAGCTATCTTGGAGGAAGGATAAAATGATATTGGACTTTTGTGGAATATTCAAGAAATAATGGATATTTCTAAATAAGTGCAAATACAATTATCACCGAAACTAATGAAAATTGCACATAAAATAGTTCAAGTACCGGAAATGAAATTTTTATTAAGACCTTTTATACACAATGTAAAAAGGAATAATCAAAATATACATGAGATTTTCCAGGAAAAATCTCATGTATATTTTCGGAGTTTGATAAGATTTTGCCACAAAACAATATCTTTTGCAGCGTATTTACCAATATATTATTGGGGGCGGTTCGTAAAAAAATATCAAAAGCGTTTCGATATAATAATCACCAGTGCCTGATACAAGAATTATGCATCCAAATTAAAATATATACTCGAAAAAATAGGAATTTATGTTTATCCGAAGATTTGAAGTGTTAGCTGGAAATAAGACTTGTGAAGAAACATACAGGAAACGTCATATCGACATAGAATATATCTTACATATATGAAGACTATCCATCATGTCTGTGTGATTTTGGTTACGTTGACGGTACGGTATCGCATTTAGAATTGATGAAAAAAATTCGGTTGGGCAAAATTGGAAGAATCGAATTCCCTATCAGTCACGAAATAACACATTTTTTCGAAAACATAGAATCAACGTATTGGCTAATACAAATGAATGGATCTTGCAAGATATGAACTACTATATAACTTCCTATTCAGACTTTCACGACGATGACACAAAGCCAAGGATGTTTGAATAGAAAGAGGGTAAGGCGATATTAATGCATAGTGAGTATGAGGAGAAGTGGAATATTATTCCTGTATAAAATTCTTTTAGATAATCCTATTATTAGGTGATTTTAGGTTTCAAGATATGAAAGGGTTGAGTTTTATTAAGTCATCTTCAGGCAGAACTCAAAAGGCACAAAAGAATATTTTGGGGATGTTGCTCATAAAAATTTGCAACATCATTATTAATTTGGCTTATGTTCCATTGTTGATTAATAGTTTGAATCAAGATAGATATGGAATATGGTTGACAATTACTACAATTGTTTCTTGGATTGCATTTTTTGACATTGGGTTAGGTAATGGTCTGAGAAATAAATTGGCGGAATCAATTGCTTGTAAAGATGAAATAAATGCTCGAAAATATGTGAGTACTACTTATGGTGCAATGGGAATCTTATGTTTCTTGTTCTTTATCATAGAGGCCTGCATTGTTCCATTTTGCAATTGGAATAGTCTGCTAAACGCTCATTCGATTCCTAATGGTGAACTTACATTATTAATGTTATGGGTTCTTTCAAGTTTAGCATTTCAAATGCTACTAAAACTTCTAAATTCTGTATTGTACGCTTTACAAAAGCCGGCATTATCCTCATTGATATTGATGCTTAGTCAATTGTTCGCTTTCATTGGAATTTTTATTTATACAAATGTTTGCAATGAAGTTTCTCTTTTGAAATTGGGAATGATTATATCAATGGCTCCAGTCGTTGTATTGATGATTTTTTCATTGATACTGTTTAGAAAAATGATACCCCAATATATGCCAACCCCCTCTTTCTTTGAGCGTTCTAAAATAAAAGAGATTGTTATTCTTGGGAGTAAATTCTTTTGGATTCAATTGACGACTTTATTATTATTTCAGTCAAACAACTTGATAATCGCCCATACTTGTGGAAATACTTCTGTGGCTGAGTATAATATTGCCTACAAATACATTGGTTTGATAGAGATGGCCTTTATGATTATCATGACTCCTTTTTGGTCTGCTGCCACTGATGCTTATGCGAGAAAGGATTATCAATGGATTAAAGGAATATTAAAAAAACTACAATTCATTTCATATATAATGATTGCCGCTGGAGGAGTTTTGATTTTATTATCAGATTTTGTATACAAATGGTGGTTATCATCAACTATCAAACCCGATAAATCATTAATGTTTCTTCTATTATTGTATTTCTGCATCCAATTATCATGGGCTAGATATGGGAGCATAATCAATGGTATTGGGTGTGTAAAGCTCCAATTCTATATTACAATGATAGAGGCTTTTGTGCATATTCCATTGGCTTTATTGCTTGGTACTTATTGGGGTGTAAAAGGAGTAATTATTTCACTTATTATATCAACATTTGCCAATACTATTTGGCCTAAGATACAGATCAAAAATATTTTTTTAGGAAAACGAAGTATATGGGTAAAGTAAATTCTATTACAAAGCTAGAAATAGCGATATTTGTTTTTCTCACTATGATGATATCAGGAGCATCGTCCATTGCTAGTAATGATTTTATTAGAATTATAGTTGTGGGATTATTAGCTCTTTATAGCTTTATAAATCATAAGAATTTATATAATAATATTCTTTTTTATTTATTAAGTGGATGGATTTTAATAAACCTAATATCCTCATTATATTTTGGTAAAAATATAGATTTTTTTCCTTTTATAGGGAAAATTGTTTTGATCTATCTTGCATATTTATGTTTATCTTGTTGCAAGGATAACTTTTGGGATAAATATGAGCAATTTTTGTATAAACTGGCGTTAATTTCTACAATATTTTATATCTTATCCTTGTTCTTTCCCAGTATGTTTAATAGCCTTACTTCTGTATTCCGTCCTTTTACCGCTGATATTTTTTATCAGAAGGAGTCTCAGAAATACTATTTCTATGCTTTCTTTTTTACATATATGGGTAATGGAAACTTCAGGAATAGTGGTTTTATGTGGGAACCGGGTGCATATGCGATGATTTTAAATATCTTGATTGCATATAATATATGTCGACAAGGTTTTCAATTGAATAGACACATTAAGGTATATACTATAATCCTTTTAACTACATTTTCCACAGCAGGATATTTGGCATTTTTTATCATTTTGCTACTGTTTCTTTTGAAAGGACAAAATATTTATATAAAAGCACTTATTCTTATCTGTACTGCTTTTTCAATAGGTTGGTTGATGAATGCAGACTTCCTTCTTCCAAAAATCGAAGAATTTATATCCTCCGCACAAAAGGGAATAGTACACCATCAAGGTTACAGGAAACTATATGAAGCCAATAGAATCCTTTCTTTCAAATTGTTGACGGATAAATTTTTGATGTTTCCAATAGGTTGGGGTTGCGTCCAAGATACAACTTCATATATGGCTTTGAAACATATTGTTACTGTTAATGGCTTGGGAAACACATTAGTGACATGGGGTATTTTCGCATTCTCTTTTTTTATGTACTCGATTGGTAATTTTTTCTATCAATATAGGCAGTCAATTATTATTGTTACACTTTCATTATTAGTAGTATGTATTAGTTTTTTTAGTAATCCTATAGAAAATAACATACTACTCTATTTGTTAATTTTATCTCCTTATATCGTAGAATTTAATTGATAAAACATGAATATTGGCATTATTTGTAAATACCCTATTCCGTATGGAATGGCAGCCACAACACGTATCTTCTCATATTCTAAGGGCTTATTAGAATGTGGTGATAAAGTTGATGTATGGTCAATTGCACCTAATAATTTTAACGCGAATAATAATAATGAAGGCGTTTTTAATGGTATATCATATTTTTATTCATTCAGAAGCAAACGATTTAGTAATAAGCTATTCCATGCATATGAAATGATTTATTCTCTTTTTATCTTAGGTGTAAAATTACATAAAAGAGATAAAATTAGAAGATATGACGTGTTTATTATAAGCTCAGATAGTCTCATTTGCCTGCTGTATATGAGGGTATTAAATATATTATTTAAGAGAAAACTTATTTTTATTTTTGATGAGTATCCAACACCTATTAGAGGTAAATTAAAGAATAAAATACCATTTTGGAAAGAAGTGATTTATCGTGTTATTTTAAGTAAATATTCAGGATATATTTCCATGACCGAAAATTTATTGAAATATTATAAAAAAATCACAGACAATCCAGGTATTATAATTTCATCCATTACCGATGTCAATCGATTCCATAATATAATAAAAAAGCCTATAAATAAAACTAAGAAATTAATTTATATGGGAAATATGGAATTATCAAAAGATAATGTAGACAATATTTTGTACGCTTTATCTATCTTGCTAAGAGATAATTATGATGTTCATTTGTATCTTTTTGGAAAACCAAATTTAAAAGATAAATCTATATTGGAAAGGATTATTGAGCAAGAGGGATTAGCAAACAACACAAGTTTTAGATTTGCTCAATATAATGATGTTCCAAAGATTCTATCAGAAGCAGACATTTTAGTTTCCTCCCAACCTGTGACTGTTCGTGCAGACGGAGGATTCCCAACTAAATTGGGAGAATATTTAATGTCGGGTACTCCTGTATTATCAACCAATGTTGGAGAAACATCAAAATACTTTAAGGATGGCGAACATATGTATTTTGCAAAACCAGAATCGCCATTGGATTATGCTAACAAGCTCAAATATATCATAGATAATTATGAGAAAGCATTAGCTGTTGCTAAAAAAGGGAAAATGCTAATAGAGCAATCGTATTCTCATATATCTGCTGGAGAAAAGATGCATAAATTTTTAAAATCATTATAAATAGTATGTCAGTATTCAAAGACAAAGTCCTGTTAATTACAGGCGGTACGGGTTCCTTTGGGAATGCTGTGCTACGTCGTTTTCTTGACAGCGACATCAAGGAAATCAGAATTTTCAGTCGTGATGAGAAGAAGCAGGACGATATGCGTCACCGCTTGCAGAATTCTAAGGTGAAGTTCTATATCGGTAATGTCCGCAACAAGACTTCTGTAGATATTGCTATGCGTGGTGTTGACTACGTTTTTGCCGCCGCCGCTCTCAAGCAGGTGCCGAGTTGTGAGTTTTTCCCTATGGAGGCTACTCGCACTAATGTTCTCGGTACTGGAAACGTTCTTCTTTCTGCTATCGAGCATGGGGTAAAAAATGTTGTGGTCCTTTCTACTGATAAGGCAGCTTATCCTATCAATGCTATGGGTATCAGCAAAGCACTTATGGAGAAGGTTGCGATTGCTAAGGGTCGTGAACTTGGCGAGGGTGCGGCTACTACCATTTGTTGTACTCGTTATGGTAACGTTATGGCAAGCCGCGGTTCTGTTATCCCTTTGTGGGTTGAGCAGATGATAGAGGGTAATCCTATTACTATCACTGATCCGAATATGACCCGCTTTATGATGACTCTTGATGATGCTGTTGACTTGGTTATATACGCGTTTACCCATGGTCATAATGGTGATCTTTTTGTCCAAAAGGCTCCTGCCGCTACTTTGGAGACTCTTGCTACCGCACTGAAGGAAATATATTCTAAGGTTGATCCGAAATATGGAGATACTGAGGTTCGCGTTATTGGTACTCGCCACGGTGAGAAACTTTATGAGACTCTTGTCACTCGCGAGGAGATGGCTAAGGCTATTGATATGGGCAATTATTACCGTATTCCTTGTGATAACCGTGACTTAAATTATGACAAGTTCTTCTCTGAGGGTGATGAGGTGGTTTCTCGTATTGAGGATTATCATAGCCACAATACTCAGCGCCTTGATGTTGAGGGTATGAAGAAGCAGTTGATGCGTCTGCGCTTTATTCAGGAGGATTTGGGCTTGATTGAGAAGGCAAAGGCGCGCGAAATCCGTTCCGAATAGCCGGTGTGTGAAAACCGGCAATCTACTGCGTTGCCATCGACTTCGCAAAGTATTTTTTTGGGGGGGGGAACAATTATTCAAAGTGTTCCCGCTATTGAGAAATCACCAATAGGAAATCTTTTACACACAGGAAGACATTATCTTTCTTTTCCATCATAATTAAATTTTATCTCAATGAAAATATTAGTTACCGGAGCCAAGGGCTTTGTCGGTCGAAATCTTGTTTCGCAACTTTACAATATCCGCGATGGCAAAGCTCGCAATTACGGCATTGACAGTGAGGACTTGGCCGTTTATGAATATGATATTGACAGTGACCCTGCCGACCTTGAGGAATATTGCAAGAATGCAGACTTTGTTTTCAATCTTGCCGGTGTTAACCGCCCGAAGGACAATTCTGAGTTTCTGAAGGGCAATTTCGGCTTTGCGTCGGTGCTTCTTGACACTTTGAAGAAGTATGGAAACACTTGCCCTGTTATGATTTCATCATCTATTCAGGCGGTTCTTGACAATCCTTACGGTGAGTCGAAGCGTGCTGGCGAGCAGTTGATGTTTGAATATTCGGCGGAAACTGGAGCGAAAGTGCTTGTCTACCGCTTCCCGAACGTTTTCGGAAAGTGGTGTCGTCCAAACTATAATAGTGCCATTGCAACTTTCTGCAACAATATAGCGAATGATCTTCCTATTAGCGTCAATGACCCGAGCATTGTTATGAATCTTGTTTATATAGACGACGTTGTTGATGAGATGATAGCGGCACTTAACGGCAACGAGCATTGCAATGAAAACTTCTGTGAAGTTCCAGTCACTCATACCCGCACACTTGGCGAGATTGTTGAGATTATCCGCTCGTTTAAGGATATGCCAGCAAATCTCGGCGTTGCAGATATGGGCGACGGTTTGGCTAAGAAACTCTATTCAACATACCTTACTTATCTGCCGAAGGAGCGTTTTGCGTATCCTTTGAAAATGAACGTCGACGAGCGCGGCAGTTTTACTGAATTTATCAGGACAGCCGATCGTGGTCAGGTTGCGGTGAATATATCCAAACCGGGTATTACCAAAGGTGAGCACTGGCACCATACAAAGGTGGAGAAATTCGTTGTAGTCAGCGGTCACGGCCTTATTCAGATGCGTAAGGTCGATTCAGACGAGGTCGTCAATTTTGAGGTTTCCGGCGATAAAATCGAGGTTGTTGAGACTATCCCGGGATACACTCATAACATTGTAAACCTTTCAGAAACAGAGAATCTTGTAACTCTGATTTGGTGTAACGAGTGCTTTGACCCGAACCGCCCAGATACTTATTTCGATAAAGTAGTAAAATAGCAGGTTATGTTGGTTATCGACAAAGAATTGCTTGACGGGGTAACGGCACAGGCAAAGGCGAGTCCCCGTTTGCGGATGAACTACAATCTGCATGACAGTCTTGAGGCAAAGGCGCAGAGACTGATGAACGCTATGGAACCCGGAACCGATTTGCCGATTCACCGCCATACCCATACTGCAGAAACGTATTTCGTTCTACGCGGTAGAATCAACGTGCTGTTTTACGGTGAAGATGGTCAGTTGGAAGAAAGCCGTGAACTTGACCCCTTGAAAGGATGTTACGGCGTTCAGATTCCTATCGGTCAATGGCATACGATTGAGGTCCTTGAAAGCGGAACGGTAATCTTTGAAGTTAAGGATGGACCGTACACACCACTTACTCCTAAAAATACAATGACAAAATAAAATATTATGGAATTAAAAACTGACTATTCAGATATAAAATTTGCGGAAAACGGCAAGTTGAAACTTTTGATAATTGTAGGAACAAGACCTGAAATTATCCGCCTTGCAGCCGTTATCAGTAAGTGCCGCATCTATTTCGACACAATCCTTGCTCATACAGGCCAGAACTATGACTATAACTTGAACGGCATCTTTTTCAAAGACCTGAAGTTGAAAGAACCAGAAGTGTATATGGATGCCGTTGGCGATGACCTCGGTTCAACAATGGGAAATATCATAAGTGCTTCCTATAAACTCATGTCGCAGGTAAAGCCCGATGCTGTACTTGTTCTTGGCGATACAAACTCATGCCTGTCAGTTATCGGAGCAAAGCGTCTGCACATACCTATCTTCCACATGGAAGCAGGTAATAGATGCAAGGATGAGAACCTTCCGGAAGAGACAAACCGCCGTATCGTCGATATCATCAGTGACGTCAACCTTGCCTATAGCGAGCATGCTCGCCGCTATCTTGCAGAATGCGGATTGCCGAAGGAGAGGACATACGTTACCGGTTCACCAATGGCGGAAGTCCTTCATAATAATCTTGAAGAGATTGAGGCAAGCGACATTCATAACCGTCTCGGCCTTGAAAAGGGCAAATATATCCTTCTTAGCGCCCACCGTGAGGAGAATATCGACTCAGAAAAGAACTTCACTTCATTGTTCCGGGCAATCAATGCGATGGCAGAGAAGTACGATATGCCGGTGCTTTATAGTTGCCACCCAAGAAGCCGCAAACGCCTTGCCGCAAACGGATTCCAATTAGACAAAAGAGTAATTCAGCACGAGCCTCTCGGATTTCATGATTATAACTGTCTCCAGATGAACGCATTTGCCGTTGTCAGCGACAGTGGAACATTGCCAGAGGAGAGTTCATTCTTCACATCAGTAGGCCATTCGTTCCCGGCAATCTGCATCCGCACGAGCACAGAGCGTCCGGAAGCCCTCGACAAGGCATGCTTCATATTGGCAGGCATTGACGAAAAATCATTGCTTCAGGCGGTTGATACAGCCGTAGAGATGAACAAGAATCAAGATAACGGCATTCCAGTGCCAAACTATGTTGATGAGAACGTATCAACAAAGACCGTTAAACTCATCCAAAGTTACACCGGCGTTGTCAATAAAATGATATGGAGAAAATAATTAAGAATTTTACCTAAATCATCAATAAATAATGAAAGTTCTTTATTCTCATCATGGCATGAAAGGAAAAAATGGATGGGGACGAACCTTTTATATGGCACAAGGATTAGCAGATTTAGGACATGATGTGACCTTATTAACAATCAATCCTAAATGTTCATTCTTTAAGATAAATACTATTATCTATCAAGGTGTTAAAATAAAAGTACTACCAGACTTTTTTCCTGCCAAAATGAAATCCTCAGGTTTTGCTATTTGGAGTACTTTATTTGGATTGATATACTCGATGTTCCATAAATTTGAAATATGTATAGCAGATTGTGGACATAGATTTACTTCCTTACCTTGTAAATTAAATAGATTTATTTATCATTCTGTTTATATTTCTGAGTGGTGGGATTTCTTTGGTAAAGGAGGTTATATTAAAAAGAAAAGTAGATTGTTTAGGTTAACATACGGTAGACTGGAATGCTATAATGAACTCAACGATAAAAGAAAAGCTGATGCTATAGTCGTATTATCTACTTTTATGAAAGATAGGGCTGTTGAAAATGGAATTGACTCAGAAAAAATTTTTATTGTTCCTGGTGGGTCTATAGTGAAAGATGTAAAGCCGTTATATCCATCCTATTCATCTGTTGAAAAACGAAAAATAAATATAGCATACATTGGCATTAATAATCACGAAATTGATTTGATAGCTCCGTTTATAGAAGCATTGAAATGTGAAAATGTTAAAAACAGTTACAGGTTGATTCTATATGGGAATACTATCTCAAACGAAAAGTGGAATCAATTAGGATTGTCTGAAATTGCTGAATATAGAGGATGGTTAGATTATTCTAAAGATGTTTCTACCTTAAAAGATATAGATGTGTTTTTGCAATTATTAGATGACAACAATGTTTCTAAAGCTGGATGGCCTAATAAATTAGGTGATTATTTAGCATTTGGGAAGCCCGTTATATTGTCACCTTATGGTGATATAATTGATTTTGTAAAAAATGAAAAAGGTTTTTTTATAGTAGAATACAATAAATACTCGATATTAAAAATTTTACAAGAAATTAAAGATATACCTTATAGCGATTTAAAGACCATGGGGTACGCTAATAGGCAATTAGCGGAAAAAATCTCATGGAAAAATAGAGCAAAAAATATAGAATATATATGCAATAAAATTAGATTTAATAATGAAACTGTCAAGAATTAAAAAACTTGTCTTCCTTCATTTACAGCATTTGCCAATGAAGTCAAGGGGTTGGAGACCAACGCTTTGTAAATGGGGGGGGTAAACATCAAATGCCCTAAAAAGACCTTCATCGGAGAGGACGTTATTTTCGACACAAATTATCCCGAAGATATTGTCATTGAAGAGGGCGTGCGCCTGACTGTCGGCGTCCGGATTGTAACGCATTTCATGAACCCGAAGACAGGCAGTTATGACCGCGGTCAAGTGCATGTTGGCAAAGGAGCCTACATTGGCATGGGAACAATGGTTGTCAAGCCGGTCACAATCGGAGAAGGGGCAATCGTAGGCGCCGGGGCAATAGTGACGAAAGATATACCGTCAAACGAAGTATGGGCAGGAAACCCCGCCCGCTTTATCAGAAAACGATAAAATTATGCCAAACGCAATATTTTTTTACAGAATACAGAGGTGGTTATACTTACACCACATTCCATTTTTACCTAAATTAATTCAACTATTAATTTTTCTGATTTACAACACTAAAATTACTGCTGATTCAAAAATCGGTAAAGGATCTTATTTTGTTTGTAAAGGAATTAGCACTGTACTAATCCCAGGAACGGAAATTGGAGAAAACTGCGTATTAGGTTTACGATTCTCAACAGTAAGAAAATTTCCATATAAAAACGTTCCTAAAATTGGCAATAACGTTTTTATCGGTCCAAACGTTGTAATCTGTGGACCAGTAGAAATTGGTGATAACTGTATTGTTGCAGCTAATTCGTTTGTTGATAAATCATTAAGGGGGGGGTAATTGTTGCAGGCTCTCCTGCTAAAATAATCGGATATACTAAAGACTTAAACTATAATATTTCTTCAAATCAAAAAGATTTAGATGGAATAGCACCATATCTGCAACCAAAAGAGTAAATCAAAAGTTGCAATCGGATATAGTTTTAAAAGGATAAAACTATGTTGAATGCAATCTCTTTTTATCGGGTATCAAGGTGGCTGTACTTGCACCACATTCCTGTACTGCCAAAATTGATAACATTGCTTATTTTCCTAATTTACAACAGCAAGATTCCATACCAGGCAAAGATTGGCAGAGGGTCAACTTTTGGATACGGAGGTATGGGTGTTGTTATCCATTCTAAATCAATTATAGGGGTAAACTGCACTATATGTCAGCAAGTTTCCATAGGGGGGTAATTCAAGATTTCCGGAAGTACCAGTGATAGGTAATAATGTTTATATTGCGAAAGGTTCTATCGTTATGGGTGGTATAACAATCGGAAACAATGTTACAATAGGAGCAAACGCAGTCGTAACCAAACCAATTCCCGATAATGCTATCGTTGCAGGCGTACCCACCAAAATTCTAAGGACTAAAGAATAACATAATATGCATAAAGTTATCAACTCTTTTCGCTTGCTGAAGGAGTATTGCGAGAATGAGGGGTTCAAGGGTTGGGATCCCTATGACGGACTTAACTCGAAGGTTTTTCAGGCGTTGCCGTTCCTGAAGAAGTCGGCAATCTGCCGCCTGGTTGTTATCCAAGGATTTAAGCGCTGCCCAGTCAATCTCCGCAGGCTTGCGCTTGTCCCCAAGGAATATAATGCCAAGGGCATCGGGCTTTTCCTTTCCGGTTACTGCAACCTATATAATGCGGTTAAGGCAAACCCCAAACTTGCGGAAAGCCTCGGCTCTCCCGATTCCCTGAAATCACGGATTAACGAACTGGCTGAACTGTTGATCTCTCTACAATCAAAAGGTTACAGCGGTGCTTGCTGGGGATATAACTTTGACTGGCAGGCTCGCAGACTTTTCCTTTTCCCAAAGTTTACTCCAACCGTTGTTGCGAGCAATTTCTGTGCAACCGCTCTTATGGAAGCATACGAAATTACCAGAGAGAAAAGGTTTCTTGAAATCGCTCTCAGTGCGGCACATTTCGTTATCAACGACCTTCACCGCACGGAATATAAGGACGGATTCCTATTCTCTTACAGCCCGTTGCAGGGAAACGACACTGTCTTTAACGCCTCACTGCTCGGCTCAAGGCTGCTTAGTTTTTGCTACAAGTACACAGGCAACGAGGAATACTGCGAACTTGCAGAGCAAAGCATAAAGGCATGCTGCTCAGGTCAAAAGCCAAACGGTGCATGGGTATATGGCATGCTACCCGTTCAGAGTTGGGTTGACAGTTTTCATACAGGCTATAACCTTGATGCGCTTATTGCATATCAGGAGCTGACAGGCGACAATAAGTATCGCAAATATATTGAGAAGGGCTTTGAATATTATATTCAAAACTTCTTTGAAGCCAACGGAATGCCAAAATACTACGACAACCGCACTTATCCCATCGACATTCACTGCCCGGGGCAGTTGCTCGTAACGCTCGCAAGGTTGCACAAGATCGAAGAATACAAGGAAATTGCAGAAAAGGTCATTGATTGGACTATCCGCAATATGCAAGACCGGAAAGGCTATTTCTACTACCAGTTAAAGCCGGGGATAAGTTCAAAAATATCATATATGCGTTGGAGCAATGCGTTTATATTTAATGCTATGAGCCATTATTTACTTGCCGAATAATATTTTAATCTTATGGATAAAGTTTCATTAAACGGGGTCGAAATATTCCCTTTCGACTCCGAACAGCAACTATTGCATTATGTGGACACGCATAAGGGCATATTGGTAGCGATCAATGCAGAAAAGATATTGCATGCCACGGAACAGACACGTGCCATTATCAATCGAAATATTGGGTATTGTGATGGAGCCGGTGCACAAATGGCTTTAAAGCAGAAAGGTTATAAAGATGCCTGTAAGATTCCCGGATGTGAACTATGGCTAAAGATTATTACTCGCTTTTACAAGGAAAAGACATTCTATCTGGTTGGTGGAAAACCGCAAATCGTAAATGAGACCGTAGAGAAACTGTGTTCTGAATATCAGGATATCCGAATAGTGGGTTATCGTAACGGCTATATCAAGACGGATGAAGAGAAACGACGATTGATAGACGATATTGTGGAGAAGAAACCGGATGTGGTATTCGTGGCTATGGGGTCGCCAAAGCAGGAATTGCTGATGGAGGAGATACAGCAACGGCATCGCGCTATCTTCCAAGGATTGGGTGGCAGTTTCGATGTCTATACAGGTCATGTGCAGCGCGCACCGAAATGGTGGGTGGAGCATAATCTGGAATTTGCTTATCGCTTGATAAAAGAACCCAAAAGAATTAAACGTCAGATCCACTTGGTGAAGTATGCTTGGTGGCTGATGAAGAAAAAATTATAAACAGAGGAAATATGAAGAAAGTGATGTTGGTCTTCGGCACCCGTCCGGAGGCAATCAAGATGGCTCCGCTGGTGAAAGAATTCCAGAAACAGCCAAAACGGGTAGAGACTGTGGTGTGCGTAACCGGACAGCATCGGGAAATGCTGGATCAGGTGTTGAAGATATTCGACATCAAACCGGATTATGATTTGAATATCATGAAGCAGGGACAGGATCTGTATGATGTGACCGCTCGTGTGCTGACCGGTATGCGTGATGTACTGAAAGAGGTAAAGCCCGATGTGGTATTGGTACATGGGGATACTACCACTTCTACAGCTGCAGCTTTGGCTGCTTTTTATCAACAGATACCGGTGGGACATGTGGAAGCTGGTTTGCGTACACATAATATTTATAGCCCATGGCCGGAGGAGATGAATCGGTTGTTGACGGGGCGTCTGGCGACCTATCATTTTTCTCCCACTCCGTTAAGTCGTAATAATCTGATTAAAGAGAGCGTTGATGACCGCAATATCATTATAACTGGTAACACAGTGATTGATGCACTTTATTGGGTAGTGGATAAAATCAAGAACAACAAGGAGCTAGATAATGAATTGGAAGATATATTGAGCAAAGCGGGTTATGATGTAAACCGCTTGAACAATGGCAAGAAGCTGGTATTGATTACAGGGCATCGTCGTGAGAATTTTGGTGACGGATTTATCAATATGTGTACAGCTATTAAAGATTTGACGGTTAAATATCCAGATTTGGATTTTGTTTATCCTATGCACTTGAATCCTAATGTACGCAAGCCGATTCATGAGGTGTTCGGGGAGAATCTGTCCGGCTTAAAAAATATGTTCTTCATTGAACCATTGGAGTATTTGAGTTTTGTGTATCTAATGGAGAAGAGCAGCATCGTATTGACAGATAGCGGTGGCATTCAAGAGGAAGCTCCGGGACTGGGTAAACCGGTATTGGTGATGCGTGATACCACGGAGCGACCAGAAGCATTAGATGCCGGAACGGTGAAACTGGTAGGTACGGACTATAATAAGATTGTAAACGAAGTATCATCTTTGATTGATGATAAAGCAGCTTATGAAAAAATGAGTAAGGCTGTAAATCCGTACGGTGACGGATTAGCCTGCGGACGTATTGTAAATGCATTGTTATATAGGATATAAGCTGAGCTATGAAGCTGATACTGAAAAATATTTTTACAAATCGAAATACTTGTTATTACTTATGGTTTGCATTACCAAGAGCTAATAAACTTAAAGTGAAAGTTTTTTCTGGAGTTGAACTTCATTATCGGGACTTGTTTCATGGTAAGATATACGAATTGTTGCAAAACCTAACATCGGGTATAAAATGAAGAATGATAAACGAAAAAAAGAAATTTTTCGGTGGATATTCCTCGGAGGACTTTTGTTGTTTGTGACTTTTCCTGTTTTTACGCAGTAAATACAAGAATGAGTGGATTGATTTATGTGCCGAGCACGGACATAGATGATGGAGGAAAAACTCGCATAGGTGGTCACTTTTTCAGAAAAGAGTTCCTGCCCGATGTCAGCTTGAATTCGTTAGGAAAGTGGATGTATCATACAGGCAATCATTTTTTGAGCATCATTCCTTTTTCATAGATTGAGCTGGAATTATTTGTACTATACAGAAAAAATTAAAAGACAGCAATATAGATAATATGGATTTTGATCACAAGAATTGATATTTATCTAAAAGAATCAGGCCTATCAAAGAAAACGAATGATGATCATGTATTGCTATTGGAAGTAATGATCACATTACGACGAGTGACAAGGTGAAAAGAGATGATTGGCCGGATAGTAGAAGAACCATATTGGGGAACTATTATGTTGCTGCCACTAAATATACGAAAAAAAAACATATCATAGGTTTCTATGTCACCTACCGAAAATGAAAACGTGATTACAATTAAATGGAATGGAGTGGCAGACTGTATGACTTATCAGTCCTCTTTGCAAAACGGGAAATATTCTTCGGAAGGTATATGCTTTTACATCAACCTACTGTAAAATACTAATCAAGAAAATAATAAGGATGCCTACAGTCGTTGTCCGTTTTGAGACTTGTAAGAAAGCCATAGGGTACGGTACGGTTTATTACCGTATCTACAAAGGACATAACCGACGTATGGAATTTTCTTCCCACCTTCACCTACCAACTTCTTCTTGGGATGAAACCACAAAGACAATCCGGGGAGAGCATCCCAAAGCCTGTCTCTTTCGTGCTCAGATGGAAGCGGATCTTCGGCTTTTGAACCGGATTATAACGGAAGATGTTACCGGTCGACTGACAATGGGCGATATGATAGCCATCTTTAAACATCAAAGGACAATAATCAAATGAACTTTTGACTTGTAAGTCAATAGGATGGTACCGTCTTTGACAGATTGCTATCACCGTCTAGGTTTTCAGGTAACAGAATCCGAAGATGGATTACGGATAGGCTTCAAACCGGGAATGGCACATGCTATCGTGAAGGAGATTTGGAACGAGCAGCCTTTGACCCGTTCGGATGTTGAAAGGTTTTATGAAAAGCTTTCTTCACTGAACAAAGGATATCGAAATCTCTATTTCAGGATCGTGGCGCACGGTGGATTCCTGCCGGAGGCATTGGACTTTGAACTGCACGGGCTGACCGTTTCGGATGAAAGCTATATTGAAAGCCTCTTGTCCGGAAGACATGTGGAGCTTTATCCGCATAACGAAGCGGCTTACAGGGCGATCATGCGGGGATTCAAACAACACCGTATCGGTACGGTCGTGCAGGCTACCGGAACAGGGAAATCCTATTTGCTGGCACGCTATATCGCAGATCATGCAAAGGAAAATATATTGGTCTTTGCTCCGAACATCACGATTCTGGATGAGATCCGGAAAGCCGTCGGATTCTCCATTCCGCAAGTGACGTACCGGACATTCCAGTCACTGATTCGTAACCGGGAGGACAATGGGTTGTTACGGGCAGATCATATTCTTATTGATGAATTCCATCATTTCGGGGCGGAAATTTGGGGAAGTGCCTTGCAGGAAGTGATAGAAAACAATCCCTGTGCCTATGTCCTGGGAACATCGGCAACGCCAATCCGTCCGGAAGGAATGATCGATACGGTGGATCTTTATTTCGAAGGAAATTTGTTTTATGAACTTACCTTGCCGCAAGCTTGGTATTACAATATCTTACCAGTGCCGATCCTGGTACAAAGTGCTTACGGGCTGGACAACGAACTGGATCGGCTGCAAAGAAAGCTGGAACGCAGCGGTTGTTCAGTCCGCCGGAGAGAGCGCATCCAAAAGAAACTGGACCTGGCGCGGGTCGATTTCAAAGGTGCTTTGGGCGCGTCGTCGGTGATCCGGAAGTTCCTACCCGAAAGCGTACGCAAACTGCTGGTTTTCTGTCGCGACCTGGCCGATCTCAGACAGATGGTGCCGGAAGTGTGCGACTGGCTCACACAGGCAGGCCGATCGATTACGCCATTTGAAATCCATCATGCGCAAAGCGAGCAGGAGAATCAGCGGCTGTTGGCCGCTTTCCGAGAAGAGTCGGACCGGTTACACGTACTCTTTTCCGTCAATATGCTGATCGAAGGATTGCATGTCGAGGGAGTGGATGCCGTCTTGTTCCTGCGGCGCACCGAATCTTACATTGTCACCCTGCAACAGCTGGGGCGCTGTCTGGATGCCGGAAGCGGGAAACAGCCGGTCGTCTTGGATTTCGTGAATAACCTGTCGGGTAAATCGGTCTACGACGTGATGGCGTGCCACTGGGAGCGACTCTCTTATCTTCCATCGCCCCACGGATTTGAAAGAACAACCTCGTTCCTCGCTACCGGCTATTTGTCGGATATCCGGCTCCGCATCGAAGAGATCCTGGCCGAGCTGGAACCATGGCAGATTATGTACGAGCGGCTGGTCGAGTTCCACCGGGAAGAGAACGACTGGCCTTCAGTGACGGAAGGGAAACTGGGCCTTTGGTGCAACACGCAACGCATCGCCTACAAACGAGGCTGTCTTGCCAAGGAACGGTGCGACCAGCTTGATGCAATCGGTTTTGAGTGGAATCAGCTCGACTCCAAATGGATGAGGGAATACCATGCATTGAAAGTCTTCTTTGATACCTGCGGACGCTGGCCCAAACGTGAAGACGGCCCGCTTGCGACCTGGTGTTATACCCAGCGGGAAAGACGGAAGGATGGACGTTTGAGCAAAGAGCGCATCCGGGCTTTGAATGAGATCGGCTTTGTCTGGAATCAGAACCTCCAAGGGGAATGGATGAAGAACTACGAGGAGCTGAAGTCTTTTGTCAGAAAATATCGGCGTTTCCCTAAATCGACGGAAGGGAATTTGGGCGGATGGTGCCATACACAACGGAAAATGCGTAAACAGGGAAAGTTACCCAATGACCGCCGGCTCCTGTTGGATAAAATAGGATTTGTCTGGTCGGCGGAACAGGTCTGGCAAGGCAACTTCGAACAATTGTGCCTGTTCCATAACCTGCAAGGACGATGGCCGGGATGCCGTGAAGGAGCATTGGGACGCTGGTGTACCATTCAAAGACGGGATTACCGCAAGGGGAACATGTCAGACGAGCGAAAAGCACAATTGGAAAGAATCGGTTTCCCTCTTGCCTGATATGGAATATATTCGATTCTATCCGTTATGAAAGTTGTCTATTCAATTATAATCAACATTGGAACAGTGTCTGTCATTACCCGGATTTGGAACTGCCAGCATACGGGTGGAACCAACTGATAAAACCGGAATAAGACCAATCTCATAAAGTAAATCGTTATTGATTCATCCCAATATGGAAGCCCTTGTCTGAAGCCGGTTATCGGAGAAGACAGGGGCTTCTTCTATATTTTATAAATGAATTATAGATAACTATTACACTGGCTTAACGAATCCGTTACAAATCCTTGGTGGTTTAAAGTGAGTGTTTACGTAAAATGAAAATATTTATGGTAGCAAGGAAAGTTTCATTACAGCATAAGGTTCTTTTAGGGTATATGATATTGATCATGGCTGTTTGCGGCATGGTTTCCATCTTGTTATACGAACGGAGCCGCATGCGTGAGATAAAAACGGAAACATCGGAGATACGCAGGATACGCCATGACATCAGTACGGCGCATCGCTATATCACGGAGCTTGCCACCTATGGAGAGTCCGTCATTGTCTGGGAGGATACCGATTTTCGTGAGTATCGCAGAAAACGCTTGCAAACGGACAGCTTGTTACAAATATTGAAAGTGAGTTGTGGCACGTTCGTCCTGCCAAAGCAGATAGACTCCCTATGTCATTTATTGGAAGCTAAGGAGATACATCTGCTCCGCATTATGGAGACCATTACCAGACAGGGGGAAGCGGACAGCCTGCTCGCAAATCGTCTGCCTATTGTTATCAGGGAAGCGGTTCGTACCCGGACAGTCACCCAAAAGAAAAAAGGGATTGCCGGTTGGTTCGGAGGGAAAAGGAGCGTACAGGTCTTCGAGCCATCGAAAGGACTGCAAGATTTGAATGAGAAGCTGATCGCCATGCAAGAGGAACGTGAACGCCGGATAGACATGTATACCGACAGTCTGCGCATACAGAATAAGGCCTTGAACCGGAAGTTGCAAATACTCATCACCCATCTTGACGGGCAAGCGCAGGCGGCGTTCATCAGTCGTGAGGAAAAAATCACGGAAGCCGGAGATTTTTCTTTCAAACTGTTTGTCTTGGTAATCGTCTCTGCTTCCTCCTTGCTATTCATCTCGTTCCTGATCATACGGCATGACATCAGGAAAGAAAGGGAAGGGCGGGCACAGCTCCAAAGGATAAACCGTGAGAACGAGGAACTGCTCGGTATGCGTAAACAGATCATCCTGACCATCTCGCACGATATACGAGGACCATTGGGTAATATCAACAACTGCGTGGAACTGGCCTCGGAAACCCGTGAAAAGAAAAAACGGGAAGGCTATCTGGAGAACATCCGCCATTCCTGCCGCCATATACTGAATCTGGTGAACAACCTGATGGATGTTTATAAGATCAATGAGACCAAGGATACCCGTAACGAGGTTCCTTTCCGTCTAAACAACTTGCTTGACAACATATCGAAGGAATATGCCCGCAAAGCGGGTGGCCGGGCCTTGCTGTTCGAGCACCGGCATAAGAATGTCGGTGATATTACAGTGAGAGGAGACGCAGACAAATTGGAACAAATATTGGACAATCTGCTGACAAACGCCATCAAGTTCACCCTGTCGGGTACGATCCGTTTCCATACCGAGTACATGGCGGGAAGATTATATGTGGAGGTCGGTGATACCGGTATCGGTATGGACGAGGAGACATTGGAACGTGTCTTCCGTCCGTTCGAGCGTGCGGCGCAGGAGATAAACTCGGAAGGTTTCGGTCTTGGGCTTTTTATCACGAAAGCTCTTGTAAAGGTACTGGACGGAAGCATTGAAGTAGAGAGCCGACCAGGTAAAGGTACAACATTCCGCCTGTCGTTTCCCCTTTCGGAAACGACAGGAGAACCGGAAACAGAGGAGCTTCCGGTACAATCTGCGACAATACTTCCCAAACATGTACTGGTAGTGGATGATGACAGCATCCTTCTGAAAATAACGGAAGACATGCTCGGGCGCAACGGGGTGGAATGCACGACCTGTCAAAATGCAAAAGAAGCCATTCTAGCACTCGACCGCTTGGATTATGATTTGGTATTGACAGATATACAGATGCCCGTGACCGATGGTTTCGGCTTGTTGAGATTACTGCGTAACTCGGATATCGGAAATTCCCGTACCGTTCCGGTCGCTGTCATGACGGCACGGGGGGACGGGGACTCGGGCGTGTATATGAAGTCCGGTTTTTGCGGTTGCATACATAAGCCTTTCTCTTCAAAAGGACTGCTGGCCTTTATCTCCTCCGTTACGGAGGGCAGAAGTGCAGGCATGTCTCCGTTCGACTATTCCCGCCTGATGGAAAGTACGGACGACCGTCGTCATATGTTCGGTCTTGTCGCAAAAGAGTCAGAAAAGGATCTTGCCGAACTGGAGGAGGCTTTAAGAGAAAACGATCGGGAAGCCATGCGGAGGATCGTACATCGGATGGCTCCGGTCTGGGAGTTGTTAGGGGCCAACGATGTACTGTTCGGTTATCGGAAGCTCCTGCATGACAAGACCTCGAGCGACGAGACGGTCAGAGAGTACACGATGAGAATTATGAAACAGATACGGTTACTGATAGACGAAGTAAATAATGAATTAAGAAAGAAAAATGACGGGGATGAAAAAGACTTTATTGATCGTGGAGGACAACCTGATTCTTTGCGATATTCTTGAGAGATGGCTACAGAAAGCCGGTTACAGGGTATTGACGGCCATAGATGAGCCTTCGGCACGCCGGAAAATCAAGGGGAATAACGTGGCGCTGGTACTGACGGATGTCCGCCTTCCCGAAGGGGATGGCATCAGTTTACTGGAATGGAGCATCTCCCAAGGGTTACATATCCCTTTTGTGGTGATGACCGAACATGCCTCCATTGCAGATGCGGTGCGTGCCGTCAAATTGGGCGCAAAGGACTACTTGCCCAAGCCTGTCCACGAGGAGTTACTGATGGAACTGTTACGGGGATTGATCGGTCTGCCAGTTTCCGTTCCCCCGAAGAAATCATTAATGAAAAGGCTTAGCGGGGCGGTCCGGGAGACCGAGCGGATAGCTTGTCGTGTGGCTCCTTTGAATTGTTCCGTCATGATCCTTGGACCGAACGGTAGCGGAAAAGAATCTGTCGCACAGCTGATCCAACAGCATAGCGGGCGTAAGGACAAGCCTTTTGTGGCGGTGAACTGTGGTTGTATCCGGGGGGAACTTGCCGCATCTGAGTTCTTCGGTCACGTGCAGGGGGCATTTACCGATGCGAAAAAGGATACTGCCGGCTATTTTGAGACGGCCAAGGGCGGTACGCTCTTCCTTGACGAGATCGGAAACATGCCTCCCGAAATGCAGACACTGCTGCTCAGGGTATTACAGGAAAGAGTGTATTGTCCAGTGGGCAGCCGCAAAGAACTTGAAGCCGATGTACGGATATTGTCGGCCACCAACGAGGATATGGAGCGTGCCATACGGGAGGGACGTTTCCGGGAGGATCTGTACTACCGTCTCGCCGAGTTTGAGATACGCCAGCCCTCTCTCTCCGAATGCCCGGAAGATATATTGCCACTGGCTGACTTCTTTCGTGAGCAACATTCAGAAGAGATACGTGTGGAGACCTCCGGTTTTACCGAACAAGCCAAAATCTCCATGCTTTCCCACTCATGGCCGGGCAATGTGCGTGAACTTGACAACCGGATAAGACGTGCTGTCCTGTTGGCGGTATCTCCATTGTTAACCCATAAAGATCTGAATCTTAATGCGACCATCTGTAGGACAGGCGAAAAATGTAAAAAAGGCTTGATGGAAGAAGCAGAAGAGAAAGAACTAATAAGGAAGATTCTGGAAGAATGTGGAGGTAAGATCAGTCGTGTGGCGAGAATGTTGGGGATGAGCCGTCCGACGCTATACAAGAAAATGGAAAGGTATGGGTTGAGATAGCATCTTCATCCGTTTCGTTTATACATAAGCCGGCAGATTCCGTTGGAGAAAGTTTTGCAGCCAAGAAGTTTCCAGCGGGCAGACCGGAATTCTCCCGTCAAGGGGATTCCACCACCATAAGAAAGAGGCAGCAGAAAAAGTACTGTCTCATCCACCAGATTATACCGAAAAAGTCCATCGGCATATTCCGCACTTCCTCCATCTCCCACTCCTGCCAGATAAATACAATCCTTGTCATGCTTTTCCTTTACATTCAGCAAGTCCATCAAACCGTAATGGGGGTAGATGTGGAATGTGGCCTGTCGCTGCCAGCGTGGGAAACCATACCGTTTGTTTTCCCTCACCCATCGCATAAGCATCTCGTCTTCATGCGGAAGGAACCCGTCCAAAGTGAGTGCCATGATAACTTGAATTTTTGCCATACCTCTTGTTAAAAAAGCATGAAACCCATGCTTATTTCGAACAGAGGCTCTGACAAAGCCCAACACAGAAACCCGCATGGGCTCATGCTATAAGGTATAGCATAAGCCTCACGCAATAGCCTCTGTGTTTTTGAATTTGTCAGATTCCTGTTCGAGACGTCTTGCGACTTATGTATAATAATGGCGGTCCCAATTGTCGAGACCGGCCTTATTTCTCTATTTCAAGTTTCAAATATACGGCATCTTTTTCAATAATCCGATCAGTCGGGGTATAATTTCTTCAATTACCCCTCCACTTGTCATGATTTGTCGGGGTCCTTTCCTTTTTCATCTTCCAGACCTAGTCGTTTACGGAGTTCAGGGTCATTTTTGATACGCCGCATCTCCTCATTGATAATAGCCTGCGCATCCGCCTTGATCTGGTCGTAATTGCGTTGTATCTGTTGCATCATGATGTCGTTACCGTTCCTGTCCTTGAAGTCGTTGATGACCGGGATTTTCTGATAAGCCTTTTCTTCTGCGCTGATCTTGGTATGGTCCACGACAATTTCGGCATGAAATATTTTTTGCTCTATCCTCTCATCAAAATTATCCGCCACAGCCCCGACAAACGTGCCTTGTGAGAGGTTGGCGATCTTTGATGCGGGAATGAGCGAGTCTAGCTGTGTGTTGATGGAGGTGGATACGTCCTGACGGTTGATGGATACGGACTGACGTTGCTGAAGCACCTTGCCGAAGCGCTCTGAAAGCGTTTTTGCGGTTTCACCGACCACCTGTCCGCTGAAAATATTCCCCACCGTGTTCTGGATGACCTTGGATTCTTTTTCTCCGTAGTCACGTGTCAATTGACTGAAATCCTGAAAACCCAGAAGCACACCCACCTTGTTGCTTCTCGCCGTCGCGATCAGGTTGTCAAGCCCACGGAAATAGATGGTGGGAAGCTCGTCAATGATAACGGCGCATTTAAGCTGTTTTTTCTTGTTGATAAGCTTGACGATACGGGAATTATATAATCCGAGCGCTGCCGAATAAATGTTCTGCCTGTCCGGATTGTTGCCCACGCAGAGCAGTTTGGGCTCTTTCGGATTGTTGATATCCAATGAAAAATCATTACCGGTCATCACCCAGTAGAGTTGTGGGGAGATCATGCGCGTAAGGGGTATTTTAGCCGAGGCTATCTGGCCTTGGAGCTGGTCCTGGGCATTTCCCTTCCATGCGTCCATGAAGGGAGAAAGATAGTTTTCCAGCTCCGGATAAGAGGTCAGAATGGTGAACAGGTCTGAGTAGGGTTTGTTGAGCAGTTCTACCGCATGGGGAAACGTACAGTAAATACCGTTTTTGTAAATCTTTAAATACCAGATTATTGCCGCAAGCAGAATGATAGGAGACTCCACGAAGAAGTCCCCCTGCTTTTCGATCCAGGTGCGATTGAGGTTGAGCATTATCGTATAGCTTGCCTCGTACGCATCGGAAATGTCCGTCATGAATTCCGGATTAATGGGATTGCACCGGTGAGACCTGCGCGGATCGTCGAAATTGATGACATAGAACCGGGGCTTTACCTCGTACTTGTCCATATTCTTCAACAAAGAATTATAGGCGATGGTGGACAGGTCATCAAACTTGTAATCATAGATGTAAATCGCAAAGCCTTTGGCTATAAGCTGGCGTATGTAACTGTTGACTATCGCATAGGATTTGCCGCTGCCCGGTGTCCCGATAACCATGCAGGCACGGAAAATATTGACAATATTGACAAATCCGTTATTCCAGCGTTTTTTATAATAGAATCTCGTCGGGAGGTTTACCGAATATTCATTCTCCATCAGTCGGGTTTCCTGCATGAAACTCTCATTTTCCATATTGAACACATCTTCCATGAGGTTGTGCCTGTAAAGGCGGCTCATCCATAATCCCGACATCAACAGGGCGAGATAGCCTGCCGTAAGAGTAAAAATATAGAATGCGGTATTTGCCATGTGTGGCAATGGCAGTTTAAGAAGCCACCAGTTCAGAAAAAACAATGCGCATCCTGCCACCAACACCGCATAAATTTTAGGCCAGGTTATTTTTTCACCTTTGACCCCATGCGTACCCAGGCAGGAAACGGCCAACAGAAGCACTGCCAACAGTTTGCTCCAGAGAATACAGTTGAAAATTCCGGTCGTGTTGTTGAAGTTTACCAGAATCCGGTCTATCACCTCAAGGTTCAGGTGCCATGCGGTGATACTCGGATAGCAGTACACATAGACGTGTACCACCAAAAGAAAAATACTCACGGCCCTGCCGAATTCCATTATCTTAGCGAGAGCCCTCAAATCATCTTCCTGCTGCATAAGAATTGTATATAAATGGGTTGATACTTGTTTTGTCTAAATGCCACGCTTGCGTCCGGTCTTCTTTTTTTTCTTCATGCGGCGTGCAAAGGCTTCCTCCTCGTAATCCCGCGGATTGGTTTCCAAGGAAAAAATGCCTGCCGCCAGTTCGAGCGTGCTAGAGGATTCGTGACGGTGATGCTGCCAAAGTTCTGTAGCGGAATGTCCGCCCCGTTCCTTTTCGGGTATGTTTTCCAACCATTTGAAATAGTCGTTGAACACATTGGCAGAAAACACCTTGCCCATGCGTGAGCCGTTGAACACCTCCCGATGGTTGTGATCAATAAAGGTGACACCATAGATACGTCCCCGCTCATTCTTGCGGAAAACCACATCAATACGCCTTTGCCCGAGCAGTTCCACAAACCGTTTCTGTGAATCCGCCTGCCGCAAGGCACGAACGATGTCCGCCTGTATGGAGGGGGCCCATTTCCCATCTTTGAGAGCTTTCAGATTTATCAGCATCCGCTTTTCCAACTGTTCATTTCCGAAGCGTTTCCCAAATCGGGAACTTTTGAACGGTGGGCTGACAACCTTGCCGGTATCATCCGTGACCGAATATACAATACTGGTATATGGGGTACCGTTGTATTCTCCCCTGACCTGTTTCGCCTCGATGTTGAGCGTGGAAAGCAGCGCATTGTATTCCCCGAAGGTTTGGAAACGGTAGCTTTCCAATACGGCTTTAAGGGTATTACCTACCTGATGGCGGACATCTCCCAAGGAAGCGTCCACCTTTCTTAGTTCCGCTTTTGGATTCCGCTTTTCCGCATCCGCTCCGTTTCGCAGACCGAAATCCACTTCCAGCTCCCGACAGGCGGTCATGGAACGCCGATGCTCGTAGGCATCGCTGATCTTTTTCCCCTGTTCATCCACACAGACACTGACAATATGGATATGGGTATTGTGTGTATCGGCATGTTTGTAGGTGATGTAAGGCTGATTCCCATACCCCATCTTCTGCATATAACGTTCCGCCAGTTCTGCCAGCCGCCCGTCGGTCAGCCGGTCTTCCGGTGCTGGGGAAAGGGAAATGTGCAGGACGGGCTTCTCCGTATTGCGGTTTGCCAGCAGGTAATTCTCAAAAGAGAGCAATGCCAAGCGCATGTCCTCGCTTGGCAATCCGAGCCGGTCGGAAATCATACGGTTACCGGAAAGAATCTCAGCCGTTCCGGCTGCTACCTTCTCGTAGTTATAAGCAAGCGCTCCGTAAAGACTCATGCCATGGCTTATTTTTGCAACCATTTCCGCTCGTATTCCTGGGTTAGCGCCATGACCTTTTTGCAGATGAGCATCAGCTCAAGACTCAATCTTTCCAACTTATAGAGCAATGCCATCGCCCGTTTCTCCCCGAAATTGTTCTTCAAGGCACGGACGACCTGGTTGTAGTTGTTGCCGACAGCCTGGAACTGTTTGTGGAATTCTGTCAGCCTGATGTAATAGTCCATCGTCGCCTTGTCTATTTTCACGACCTTTATCTGTCCCGAGAAGATGGATTTCTTGATGAACAGCGTGAGGTTGCCGGCTCCTGAATCCGCCAGCAACTTTTCAAATCTTGTGTTCTCCTCGGCGTTCAGGCGGAAACTGTACTTGTGGTCCGCCGGATCATTTTTAGGCTTTCTGCCCGTCCTTGTCCCTGTTGTTTTCTCCATACACATGAGATTTTTGGTTTGTACTTTTTTCTCTTCCAGAATCCGCGACTTTGGAGCGGATTCCCCCGCCCCTCTGGGCGGGCAAGTTGGTTCTTGTCGGACAAAAGACTTTTTGTCGGACAAGGACACAACTTGCTCTGTTCGCTTGAACAGAGAATCCTCCTTCGTCGGATTGCTGCGCG
The DNA here is from genome assembly GCF_000012825.1 of Phocaeicola vulgatus ATCC 8482. Taxonomy (GTDB): domain Bacteria; phylum Bacteroidota; class Bacteroidia; order Bacteroidales; family Bacteroidaceae; genus Phocaeicola; species Phocaeicola vulgatus. The sequence continues at coordinate 2,049,417 of NC_009614.1, forward strand.
ACGTTCACGGAACGCTGTGGTCCGACGAAGTCAGTTCTTTTCCATCGTCTGATTCCGATTTTGCAAAATTAGACAGTGATAACCGATTGGTAAACAGCGTTTGATATGACATTTGATGACATCTGACGACATTTGATGTCAGGTAGGGGAAATGTTGGTGGAAGTTTCAAAAATAGCCGCTACTTTTGGCACAGTGCATGAGGGCATACATTGAAACATTGTCCTGTAAGGGGTATTGCTTGCCTGCCACAGGTGGTGCATGGTGTGAATGCGGCATCATCCATATATGTGCAATGCCATATATGCTGCACGACAATCCTGCATGACGGAATACATTGCATCCGTGCAATGCAGTATGGGATACATTGAACCCCATATTGCATGAATGCAATGCACCTTATATGGCAATGCCCATCGGCAACCGGTATTACACTGGTGCAATATGGTATGCAATGTATTCATGCAAACCGGCAAACAATGCGTCATTGCCATATACCAACGGATGCATTGCCGTGTGATGAAACAAAAAAATCCGGACAGATATGAAACAAATTATACACTCTAAATTCAAGCCTATGAAGAGAGATCCTTTATTTGTCGCTTTGAGCAACCAGAAAGGCGGTGTGGGAAAATCCACGTTCACCGTATTGCTCGCCAGTTATTTCCATTACCTGAACGGATATAACGTACTTGTGGTGGATTGTGATTATCCACAGCACAGCATCAGTGCCATGCGGGACTGGGAAGTGGGGAACATTGAAAAGAACGTGCATCTGCAAAACCTGCTGGTGGAACAGTTCGGAACAAGCGGCAGGAAAGCCTACAGCATCCTGAACTCCACCCCGGAGGAAGCCAGGGAGACGGCCGGCCGCTTTCTCGAAAAGTCGGAGCTGGACTATGACCTTGTCCTTTTTGACCTCCCCGGAACCGTGAATGTGCCCGGTGTCTTCCAATCCGTGATCAATATGGACTATGTATTCACTCCGATTACACAGGAAAGGATGGTAATGCGGAGCAGCATGTCTTTTGTCCTTGCCATCAGGGAATACATGCACCGGCATGCGGACGTACCCTTGCGTGGCATCCATATGTTCTGGAATCGGATGGACAAACGGGTGTCCAAAGGCCTGTATAACGGCTATACTGAAATTTTCCGCTCTCTGAAACTACCGGTGCTGGAGACCGTCATTCCCAGTGCGGAACGCTACAACAAAGATTCCGGGATGAAGGGGCCTCTGTTCCGCAGCACCTTGTTCCCTCCATCTTCCTCCGCACTGAAAGGCAGCAACCTGGACTTGCTAGTATCGGAGATGGAAACCATACTGAAACTTAAATAGATAATATTATGACTACCAAGAGAAGAATGGATTACCGGGTGGACGAGGATGCCTTGAAGCGCATGATGGCAGGGGATGTCACGGCATTGGAGGAAACAGTTCCACCGGCTGAGGCTCTGGGAAAAGAGGCCGTCCCTTTCCGGGAGACGCAAGATAAAAAGGCTTCTGCCAGTCCTTCTAAAAAGCAAACGAGGAAATTTCCGGATGAAGTAACCGGTACCAATGAATACCGGCTACGTTTTCTGGAAGCAAAGCTGGCGGGTACAAGAAGGCAGACCTATGTTAACGATACATTATACAGGACTGTTGCCAAAGTATTGCCGGTCATTGCTCCGGATATGTCCGTCCCGATGTTTTTAAACAGTGTCCTGTCAGACCATCTGGAAAGGTATCAGGACATCATCAACGAGATATATAACCAGGAAGCTACACAAAAACCGATAGAATGGAAGAAATAGTTTATTTATCGATACGGCTCGGCTGTACCGCTTATCTATTATATAAGGTATGGGAGCAGAAGAAGAGAATAGGTAAGATATGTGACCTGCTTTATACTCCCCGTAAGAAACCGGAAATGGAGAAGGACCACCACCGGAATCCGGAAAATGCGGCAGATGTGATGGGTGCCACTCGTTTTGTCTATCTGGATGAGAATGCCGGAAAGACCGTTGCCCCTTACATGAGCCAGCAATTGGAAATGGGAAGCGACCTTATCGGCAAGGATGAGGATATTCCGGAAGATGAAGTGGAATGCAAACTGCCTTTGGAGGAGATGAGAATGCTGAAAGACGAACAGGAAAAACTGGACAGCCGTTCTCCCGAGACGGAAGCCATTGTTCCGGCAGTTACTCCTGCCGACTTGCTCAATGTAGGTGACGTGCTGTTCAATTTGGATGGTGCCGGTTCAGATGAAAACAAATCATACCGGGCCGCCATGACACTGCGTGCCATCCGGGAAACGGACATGTTCGAGTTGTTCTCCTCCCAGATGGAGAACAAGAAACTGATAGAGGAGCTGATGGAAAGGTATGTGGATGAGGAAGGGAATGCTCTGCCTTTAAAAAAAGAGAGGAACGTTTCCAAACCTGTCGCAGACTGGAGGAAGCTGGTCTGAAAAGGCAATGTCTGTCATGCCCGGAAAATCCTGTACGCGTTGAAGTGTACGGGATTTTTTTATCATGTGCAACAGGGGTATCCTGAATTTGACCGGCTTTGCCGCCCATATCCTTCTCCATTCACTTTACATAAAGCCGTACGATGGATGACATTTGATGACATCTGGTGACATATGATGACACCTCTGAATCACAGCGTATTATTCCCTTTTATCTTCGCCGTCGAATTCAAATTTATGTCTTACCCAAACGATTCGACAATGAAGAAAAGAATCCTTTTTTCAGTGATGTGCGCGGCGATTGCCGCCGGTGCTTTCGCGCAGGGCCAAGGCCAGGGCCTTGCCGGTATCAACGAGGCGACCAGCCTCATGACCTCGTATTTCGATCCCGCCACCAAACTGTGCTATGCCATCGGTGCGGTGCTCGGCCTGGTGGGCGGCATCAAGACCTACGGCAAGTTCTCCAGCGGTGATCCCGACACCTCGAAAACCGCCGCCAGCTGGTTCTTTGCCTGCATCTTTCTGATTGTAGCCGCCACCATCCTGCGTTCCTTCTTCCTCTAAGCGGTATGGAGTATCCTGTAAATAAGGGGGCGGGCAATCCCGTCGAGTTCAAGGGGCTCAAGTCACAATACCTGTTCGTCTTTGCGGGCGGTATGGTGACGGTGCTTCTGGCGGTGGTCATCCTCTACCTGGCAGGCGTGGACCAATGGATATGCATCCCTTTCGGGACCGTATCCGGCGGTCTGCTGGCATGGGCGGTGTTCCGGTTGAACGCCCGCTACGGCGAACACGGTCTTATGAAGCTGCTGGCGGAGAAACGCCATCCGCGCTACCTGATCCACCGCAAGAGAGTTTTCAGATTATTTGCAAAAAGAAAAAAACGACAATCATGAGAAATGTATTGAAAGCGGAAACGCTGGAACGCAAGTTCCCCCTGCTCTCGGTGGAGAACGGCTGCATCGTGAGCAAGGACGCCGACCTGACCGTGGCCTTCGAGGTGGAGCTTCCCGAGCTGTACACGGTGACGGCAGAAGAGTATGAGGCCATGCACTCCACCTGGATAAAAGCCGCCAGGGTTCTGCCCGAACACAGCATCGTCTGCAAGCAGGACTGGTTCACCAAGGAGAGCTACCGTCCCCAAAACGGCGGGGAGGAACAGAGCTTCCTCTCGCGCAGCTATGAGCGGCACTTCAACGAAAGGCCGTACCTGAACCACCGCTGTTTCCTGTATCTGACAAAGACCACCCGTGAGCGCAACCGCCGGCAAAGCGACTTCAGCACCCTCTGCCGGGGATTCCTGCTGCCCAGGGAGATTACCGACAAGGACATGGCGGCCCGTTTCCTGGAAGCGGTGGAGCAGTTCGAGCATATCGTGAACGACTCCGGCCATATCCGGCTGCGCCGCCTGGAAACGGAGGAGATTACCGGCACGAGGGAACGTCCCGGGCTGGTGGAGAAATACCTCTCCCTCTCGATGGAGGACGAAACCGCCGTACTGCAGGACATCTGCCTCAAGCCCGGACGGATGCGTATCGGGGACAAGCGGCTCTGCCTGCACACACTTTCGGATACGGAAGACCTGCCGGGCAAGCTCTCCACCGACATGCGCTACGAGCGTATGTCCACCGACAGGAGTGACTGCCGTCTATCCTTCGCCGCACCCGTGGGGCTGCTACTCTCCTGCAACCACATCTACTCGCAGTACGTGTTCATCGACAATGCGCAGAAAATCCTGCAGATGATGGAGAAGAACTCGCGCAACATGCTCTCTCTGTCACAGTACAGCCGGAGCAATGCCGTGAACCAGGAATGGACGGAGATGTATTTGGACGAGGCGCATACCAAGGGAGTGCTTCCCGTCAGATGCCACTGCAATGTAATCGCCTGGGCGGAGGATGCGGAGGAGTTCCGCCGTATTAGGAACGACACGGGCAGCCAGCTTGCCATGATGGAATGCACTCCCCGGTACAACACCGTCGACACCCCGGTGCTTTACTGGGCGGGTATTCCGGGCAATGCGGGCGACTTTCCTGCCGAAGAGTCATTCTACACGTTCCTGGAGCAGGCGGTCTGCCTCTTTGCCGGGGAGACCAATTACAGAAGTTCGCCCAGTCCGTTCGGCATCCGCATGGCGGACCGGCAGAACGGCATTCCGGTGCACGTGGACATTTCCGACCTTCCGATGAAGCGCGGCATCATCACCAACCGCAATAAATTTATCCTGGGACCAAGCGGCAGCGGCAAGTCCTTTTTCACCAACCATCTGGTGCGTAACTATTACGAGCAGGGAGCGCATATCCTGCTGGTGGACACGGGCAACAGCTATCAGGGATTGTGCCGGATGATCCATGAGCGCACACGTGGCGGGGATGGCATCTACATCACGTATGAGGAGGACAATCCGATATCCTTCAACCCGTTCTACACCGATTCCGGACAGTTCGATGTGGAAAAGCGCGAGAGCATCAAGACTCTGATACTGACCTTGTGGAAACGGGAGGACGAGGCGCCGAAACGTTCGGAAGAGGTGGCGCTCTCGGGAGCGGTGAACGCCTATATCCGTAAAATTACCGAGAATCGGGAGGCAAGGCCGGACTTCAACGGCTTCTACGAGTTCGTTGACGGCGACTACCGCCGGATGATAGCGGAAAAGAAGGTACGCGAGAAGGATTTCGACATCGACGGCTTCCTGAACGTGCTGGAGCCTTTCTACAAGGGTGGCGACTACGACTTCCTGCTGAACTCCGACAGGGAACTGGACCTGACAAACAGGCGGTTCATCGTGTTCGAGCTGGACAACATCAGCGGCAACAAGGTGCTGCTGCCTGTGGTGACGCTGATCATCATGGAGACCTTCATCGCCAAGATGCGCCGTCTGAAAGGAATCCGCAAGGTAATATTGATAGAGGAATGTTGGAAAGCCCTTATGTCCGCCAACATGAGCGGCTATATCCAATATTTGTTCAAGACCGTCCGGAAATATTTCGGTGAGGCCGTGGTGGTGACCCAGGAGGTGGACGACATCATCAGCTCCCCGATTGTGAAGGAGGCCATCATCAACAACTCCGACTGCAAGATCCTTCTGGACCAGCGGAAATACATGAACAAGTTTGAGCATATCCAGCGGCTGCTCGGCCTGACGGAGAAAGAGAAAAGCCAGATACTCTCCATCAACCAGGCGAACCATCCCGGACGTTTTTACCGTGAAGTCTGGATAGGGCTTGGCGGCACCCGTTCGGCGGTCTATGCTACGGAAGTGAGCGCGGAAGAGTATTTCACGTTCACGACGGAAGAGTCCGAGAAACTGGAAGTGCAACGGCTTGCCGAGGAGCTGGACGGCAACCTGGAACTTGCCATCCGCCGGATGGCAGAGAGAAAACGAGAGGAACAAAGACAAGTATCAATCCCAAAAAGAGAACAATGAGAAACAAATCCCTTATGAGACTGGCGGTGTGCCTGATCGGTATGGCCGCCATGGTATTGCAAGGCTGCTCGGAGAGCGGCACCGACCGTGACAAGCTCTGCGGCTCGTGGAGCAGCGTGGAAGGCAAGCCGGACGTGCTGGTATATAAGGAAGGGGAAGCCTACAAGGTGACGGTGTTCGCCCGCAGCGGAAAGATGCGCCGTCTTAGGCCTCAGACCTACCTGCTGGTTGAGGAGAACGGGAATCTGTTCATCAACACGGGGCACCGCATCGACATCTCCTACAACGAGGCCGCCGACGTGCTGACCTTTTCCCCGAACGGTGACTATGTGCGGAAGGAGGAACGCCCATGAAAGCGAAGTCACTCCTGATCGGAACGGTACTCGCCCTGTGCGGCACCGGCGCCAATGCCCAGTGGGTGGTGACCGATCCCGGTAATCTTGCCCAAAGCATCATCAACATGTCGGACAACATCGCCCATACCTCGAAAACGGCGGTCAATACGGCCGACAGCTTTGCGGAGACGGTGAAGATTTACGAGCAGGCCAAGAAGTATTACGACCAGTTAAAGGCGGTAAACGACCTGATACAGGACGCCCGCAAGGTGCGTGACATCATCCTGATGGTGGGCGACGTGTCCGACATCTATGTAACGAACTTCGGCAAGATGATGAACGACGGGAACTTCTCGCCCCGCGAGCTGGACGCCATCGCCTTCGGCTACACCCGCCTGCTGGAGGAGAGCAACGGCGTGCTGCAGGATCTCAGGCAGGTCATCAACGTGAGCACGCTCTCCATGACCGACAAGGACCGCATGGACGTGGTGGACCACTGCTACTATGAGATGCGCCGCTACCGCAACCTGGTGAGCTACTACACGAGCAAGAACATCGCCGTGAGCTATCTCCGTGCCAGAAAGAAGAACGACCTGGACCGGGTGATGCGGCTTTACGGGAATGAAACCTCCAAATACTGGTAGCCATGATGCCGTTGTCGATAGATTTTGCCAACCTGCATACCATACTGGCGACCCTGTATGACGATATGCTGCCCCTTTGCAAGGACATGATGGACGTAGGAAAGGGACTTGCCGGGCTGGGTGCCCTGTTCTATGTCGCCGTCCGCGTGTGGCAGTCGATGGCCCGTGCCGAACCGATAGATGTCTATCCCCTGCTGCGTCCCTTCGCCATTGGCATCTGCATCCTGCTTTTCCCCACGCTGGTACTCGGCACGCTGAACACCGTGCTCAGCCCGATAGTACAGGGTACGCACAAGATGCTTGAGGGGCAGACGCTGGATATGGAACAGTACAGGGCGCAGAAAGAGGAACTGGAAAGGGAGGCCATGCTGCGCAATCCCGAAACCGCCTACCTGGTGAGCGACGAGGAATTCGACCGTCAGCTGGACGAGCTGGGCTGGTCAACCATAGATACCGCCTCTCGCCTGGGCATGTACGTGGAGGTGGGGATGTACAATCTGGAGAAGAAAATCCGTGACGCCTTCCGCAGCCTGCTGGAACTGATATTTGCGGCGGCATCGCTGCTGATAGATACCGTGAGGACCTTTTTCCTTGTCGTGCTCTCCATTCTGGGACCGGTAGCGTTCGCCTTCAGCGTATGGGACGGATTCCAGTCCACGCTCGGGCAGTGGTTCACGAGGTACATATCCGTCTACCTTTGGCTTCCGGTCAGCGACCTGTTCAGCACCCTGCTCGCCAAGCTCCAGGTGCTGATGCTCCAAAATGACATTCTGGAATTACAGAACAACCCCGACTACTCGATAGACAACTCAAATAGCGTCTATATCATATTTATGCTGATAGGGATTATCGGGTACTTCACCGTCCCGACGGTGGCGGGCTGGATCGTACAGGCGGGCGGAGCCGGAAACTTCAGCCGTAACCTGAACCGCACGGCCACGAAAGCGGGCGGTTTCGCTGCCGGGGCGGGCGGTGCCGTACTGGGGAATATCGGGGGAAGACTGCGGGGCAAATAGGCTCTATGGCAACCCGTTTCCGTGAGTCGGGCAACTTGGATTACCGGGTTGGGCGACTTGTCGGAAGGAGCCGCCCGGTCATACCGGAAACATTTATTTATTCATTCAAACCAATCATTCGCTAAATGGAATTCAAGTCATTGACCAACATTGAGAGCAGCTTCAGGCGCATCCGGTTGATGCTGGCTGTCTTTACCGGCTGTTGTGCGCTCGTCACCAGCTATGCGTTGTGGAGCTCGTACCGTTTCGCCGAGAAGCAACGGGAAAAGATCTATGTGCTGGATAAGGGCAAGTCGCTGATGCTCGCCCTCTCGCAGGATCTTTCACAGAACCGCCCCGCCGAGGCGCGGGAACACGTCCGGCGTTTTCACGAGCTGTTCTTCTCGCTCTCCCCGCAGAAGGACGCGATCGAGCACAATATAGGCCGTGCTTTGCAGCTGGCGGACAAGAGCGCCTATCACTACTATGTGGACTTTGCCGAAAAGGGATATTACAACCGGCTGATTTCGGGCAACATCAACCAGGTGGTACACGTGGACAGCGTGGTGTGCGACTTTGCCGTCTATCCCTACAAGGCGCATACATACGCCCGACAGCTGATCATCCGTGAGAGCAACGTGACCGAGCGAAGCCTTGTCACCTCCTGTTCGCTCCAGAATACGGGGCGTTCGGACGACAATCCCAACGGGTTCATCATCGAGCAGTTCACCATACTGGAGAACAGGGATATAAGGAGTGTGGAACGATGAGAGGGAAACCTGCCGTCTTAAAACGTGCGGACAGCCGTATCCGGCTGTTCTGCCGCCGGCTGACCGGAAAGCAGCGCATTGTCTTGACAAGTGTCGTCTCGCTTCTGTTTACGGCAGCCTGTCTGTACTCGGTTGTCTCTTCCGTGTCCCGTTTGGGGGAACGGAAGGGCGACATGAAAACCGGGCATATCCGGCCCGTCATGTTACGGCCGGAAACAACAACCATTCATTCAAACATCCAGAAACATGAAAATGGACTTTCAGAAAATCAGGGAACGGCTGGGGCTGTCAAGTGACAAGCCGCTGACTCCCGAAGAGAAGCGCCGACGCGCGAGATATATTGTCTATCCGCTCTTCTGCCTGCTGTGTGCCGGATTCCTTTTGTTGGTATTCAGCCCGTCGGAAAAGGAGAAGTCGGAAAAGGAAAAGGGCAAGGGATTTAATGTGGAGATGCCCTCGCCGAAAGATTCGGAAATGGAGGGCAACAAGGTAAGCGCCTACGAGCAGGAAGCACTGGCAAAAAAGGAAAAATGGCGCAGGGGAACCTTCCAGGAAATGTCCGAACTGCTCAACAAGGACAGTCAGGATACTGCCGGCCTTACCGCAGGAAAAGCCAACACGGAACTTCCGCCGGAACCGGAAACGGAGAAATCCCCCGGCTTTGTCCATTCCTCTGCGGAAGCCTACCGGAATATGAACCGTTCGCTAGGTGCTGTATATACCCGGAATGAAAACCAACAAAATGCCGATCTGCTCCGCCGTATAGAGGAACTGGAAAAAGAAAAGAGACCGGCGGAAGGACAGCCGGAAGGACAGACCCTGGAAGAAAAGATGGCACTGCTGGAAAAGTCTTACGAGCTGGCCGCCCGGTACAACGGGAAGCAGCCGGATGCCCCGGCTGCCGTGAATGGCCGGAGCGACCGGAAAGACAGGACAGCCGTCCGCCCGGTGAAACAGGTACGGAATCAGGTGGTGTCATCGCTTGCACAACCTATGGGCAATGAGGATTTCATCGCCGAATTTGCGGGAGAGAGGAATACCGGTTTCCATACCCCTATAGGCAGGACACTCCCTTCCGGCAGGAATACCATCGCCGCCTGTGTACACGGTACGCAGACCGTATCGGACGGGCAGGTGTTGCGCATCCGGTTGCTGGAGCCGATGGCGGTGGACGACCGGCTCATTCCCCAAGGGACGGTATTGACCGGCGGTACACGCATCCAGGGGGAGCGGATGGACATCCTTGTAGAGACGGTGGAATACAAGGGCACGCTGTTTCCGGTGGAACTGGAGGTATATGATGCCGACGGACAGCGGGGAATCCTCGTGCCGAACTCGATGGAGTATGATGCGGCGCGTGAGATAGCCGCGGGTATGGGCACCTCAATGGGGAGCAGCATCAACATCTCGACGGATGCCGGGGCGCAGATTGCCTCGGACGTGGGCAAGGGGGTAATACAGGGCGTGTCGCAATATGTGGAAAAGAAAATGCGTGCGGTGAAAATCACCCTGAAAGCCGGACACCGGCTGTTGCTGCACTCTCCCGAAAAATGAAAAGAGAAAAGAAACCAACCATTTATTCACCAACCAATCAAGAACGCACATGAAGAAGATTCTGATGATGTTTGCCCTGATTATGGGCGCAGTGACTGCATACGCGCAGCAAAGCAGCGGGGATTATTACGAGGGATTGAGCCGCAAGATCGGCTTCAGCCAAATGATTCCCCCGCATGGTCTGGAAATCACGTATGACAAGACCGTACATATAATTTTCCCCTCTCCCGTAAGATACGTGGATTTGGGTTCCCCCAACCTGATAGCGGGCAAGGCGGACGGTGCGGAAAACGTCATCCGTGTGAAGGCGACCCGGAAACATTTCCGCAGTGAAACCAATATGAGCGTGATAACCGAGGACGGGAACTTTTACACATTCAACGTCAAGTATGCCGACGAGCCGTTGCTGCTGAACGTAGAGATGTGTGACTTCATCCATGACGGGGAGTCGGTTAACCATCCGAACAATGCGATGGAAATCTACTTGCAGGAACTCGCCGGGGAGTCTCCCCGTCTAGTACGGCTGATCATGAAATCCGTGTATATGCAGGACAAACGCAAGGTCAAGCACGTCGGCAGCAAGCGGTTCGGGGTTCAATACCTGCTCAAGGGGCTTTACGCACACGGCGAGCTGCTCTATTTCCATACCGAGGTGAAGAACGCCACGCACGTGCCTTTCGATGTGGACTTCGTAACTTTCAAGATTGTAGACAAGAAAATCGTGAAGCGTACCGCCATGCAGGAGCAGGTCATCTATCCGCTGCGTGCCTTCAACTATGTGACCCGTGTGGACGGGAAGAAGAACGAGCGGACGGTGTTCGCCCTGCCCAAGTTCACCATCCCCGACGGCAAGAAGCTGGTCGTGGAGATGTACGAGAAACAGGGTGGCCGCCATCAGTCGTTTGAGGTAGAGAACGAAGACCTTGTACGCGCCGGGACTGTCAATGAACTGAAAGTAAGATGAGTGCCATGAAAAGATACTTCATCTTTATTATCCTCCTGCTTGCCCTCTTTACGGGGCAGGCGGAAGCCCAGCGCCAGCTGCCGGGGATGAAAGCCATCCGCTTTACCGCTGAAATGGCCGACGGCTTTTACAGCCGGGCAGACCGCCATGATGCGGGCTACGCCTTTTCGCTGGCTGTTGCCACTTACACAAAGAAAGGGAACCAGTGGGTGTTTGGCTGTGAGATGCTACAACGTAATAACCCTTACCGGAACACGTATGTCCCACTGTCGCAGTATACAGGGGAAGGCGGTTATTATCATACAATCCTTTCCACATCCGGCAAGTCTTTCTTTCTGAACCTCGGCGCTTCCGCCTTGTTGGGCTACGAGGCCGTGAACAACGGAAACCGCCTGTTGGATGACGGAGCTGCCTTGCGCAAGTGTGAGTCCTTCATCTATGGAGGCGCGGTGACACTGGAAGCGGAGGGATACCTGTCGGACAGGATAACCCTGCTGATACGCCTGCGTGAGCGTTTCATGTGGGGCGGCGCATCCGGCCGCTGCCATTTCCAGTATGGAGCCGGAATCAAATACATTTTCTAACCTTAAAAAGAACAGAAGCCCATGAAAAGAAGAATCCTTGATATGATGATGGCTGCCTGCTGCATGGCGGTTTCCTTCCTTGGTCTTGCCGCTTGTGACAATGAACTGGACATTCAGCAGGAATACCCGTTCACGGTGGAGTCCATGCCGGTGGCGGATGAGATAGCCGGTGATGAGACGGTGGAAATCCGTCTGGAAATCAAGCCGTCTGGAAATTTTATCGGAACGGTCTATACACTGAGGTATTTTCAGCCCGACGGAAAGGGCAGTCTGAAGATGGAGGACGGCACGGTGCTGAAGCCCAATGACCGTTACCTGTTGAACGAATGGAAATTCCGGCTCTACTATACCTCGCAGAGCGACAAGGAGGCGCAGACCATTGACCTCTATTTTGAGGACAACTGGGGAAACTTGCAACAGTTGACGTATGATTTCAATGGAAAGGAAGCGGAGGAAGACAATAATAATACGGAGGCCGCATGAAAAGAATACCGGTTATTATGATTTTTCTGTCACTTGTTCTGTATGGCAAGGCGGAAAATCCCCCGTCTGACAAGGATAAGGCGGTAGCCTGTATCAAGCGGTGGGAAGGCTGGCACCGGGGGAAAATGCCTTACATCGGTTTTGGACACCGCCTGCTCCCCCATGAGAAGCTGACCGAGAACCTGAGCGAGGCGCAGGCGGACTCACTTTTGAGATGCGACCTTGAACGGTGCCTGAAGGTATTCCGTAAATATGGAAAAGACTCGCTGCTTTTAAGTCTGTTAGGCTTTAATGTGGGCTGTTACCGTCTGATTGGGAACGGGAAGATACCCAAAAGCAGACTGATTCAAAAACTGGAAAGTGGCGACCGGGATATTTATAAGGAATATATATCATTCCGCTGTTATCGGGGGAAAGTCATTCCAAGCATAGAGAGGAGAAGAAAAGAGGAGTTTGAGCTGTTCTATATACCTTAGATTGAAATTATGCAAAGCCGTGAACGGATGCCGGTCATCACCGTTCACGGCTTTTGTCTTAGCCACTCTTAATTTACCTTTACCCGGTTCATCAGCTGCCCCGATATTTCGTGCAGCTCCCGGCAGCGTTCCGGCTGCTGTTCCCTCGCAAAGGCGGTGATTCCCTGTGTCAGTTTCCAGAGCGTGGCCCCGCCTGTCACTCCGTCGTCAGGATTGTTGTTCATCAGCAACTTCTCGACCTCGCGTCCTTCGTTTTTCAACAAGGCTCCTTTCTGCACCAGATTCTTCAGTTCCTTGTCGAAATCCACGTCTATTTCCGATGCTCCTTGAATTTCGATGGCCTTCTGCATGATGGTGTCTTTGCTGTACAGTCCTTTGGTCAGGTCGGAAACAGCCGATACGGTGGTCTGCGTGTCCAGTTCGTAGGTCTTTTGGGAGAGGGACAGGGATTCCGGCAGTCGGCCTCCAAGGTGTATCTGCCGCATGACGGACTCCCTGACCATCCCGTTCAGGCACGCCCCGTTGAGCAGGAACGACCGCATGTCCACCGAGCCGTTGCCATAGTCGGATGTGGAGAAGCGTGCTCCTGCGAAGATGATGACCGTCCCGTTCTTACGGGTGGGTATCTCTATCGGAGTGGGCAGGATCGTTTCGCACCATACTTTCGTGTCGTTCATATAGGCGTCGGACACGACCGCCCCCTGTCCTCCCGCCTCACGGATGAAAGCGGTCAGGATGTCCACCGAGTTGAGCCGGCGGTAGGAGTCCGACAACACGCCACGGACCTCCATACCTACCGCACGTATCAGTACCCGTGTACGCTCGGTCCATCCCGAATGTTCGTTCAGGATGGTGGCACACAACTGTTTCTGCCAGGCATCTCCGGCGGAAAGCTCGCGCAGGTATTTGGCGGGAATGCCCATCTTCTCCGAAATCTGGCTTATGGCGTTGCCGTGCAGGTTGAAGTTCCCTTCGGGCATTGCCATCTGTACCCTTCCTTCCGCTTTGAAAGAGATAACGGGGCGTTCCTTGCTACGTTGGCTTACCCCGATGGGAGCGATGAAATCCTGCGCGATCCGCCCCTCACTGAGCAGACGGTTGATGGTGTCCATGACACCACCTTGCCTGCCTTCTATCATTCGCCGTACCTTGTTGATGACTACCTGGTTGAGTCCCTGCTGTTTCTGTACCGGTGCAGTGGCCGGCATGACTGTTGCTTCCATATTTTTTGTTTTTAAAGTTGATAAATTACAATTTGTTCTTATGGCTTGTCTTGCTTGTTTTAGTAAATTCAGATCTGTACTCTTTTGACAGACGGATATAATCCTTTTCGCTATATCCGGCCGGTCCGAACAATTCATAATATCCGGGGAAGGGTTTTCTTTCCGTTTCCGGTATATGCGTGCTGGTTTCCTTATGGCAACAGATGATGTGCCGGACAAACCGGTAGCACTTGCAAAGATCCGCCAGGACGGTGTACTCGTTGTCCGTATGAGGTTCATAATATCCACAGGAGAGATTGACGCAGGATACTTCCAGCCCGTTCCTTTTCAATGCCGCCACATCCGTAGCCAGCCCCTGTGCAGGCTTGTAACCGTACTTCCGGGGATCTACCGCTGAAATGAACTCATTGGAGCATAGCCTCATTCCGTTGATTTGTGTTACCATATCCCCGTTCCCTTTCCGGTCGCACTGGATGACGAAACGGCAGTCGGAAAAGAAGGACATGTCGGCATGGCCGCTGCCTATGCATCCTATCTCCTCCTGTACGAAGAAGGCACATTTCACCGCCTTGAAATCCTCCAGGCATTTCAGGCAGATCCAGATGCCGTTCTTGTCATCCGCGCCGATTCCGGTCATCCGTTTACGCTTGTGATCATAACCGACAATCATCGAGTCCGCCACAAGATGGGCCGCATAGGAGCCTGTCTTGCGCCGGTGTACCTCGTCCATGTGCGCCACGACACAGGGGTAGCTTTCCCGGTTGCCTTTGACCGCGTAGATGTTTCCGTACCGGTCTTGCCGGAAAGGAATCCCCATCCGCCTGAGTTCCCCGATGATGAACCCGGCTATCTTCCCCTCCTTACCGGAGGGGGAGGAGATGTTGTAAAGAGCCATTAATTTTTCCATGATACTGACTTTTTAGGAGATGAACAACTTTTCGATTTGCAGGTACCGTCTGAACTCCGGTACGGGACGTCCCTTCTTGAAGAGGAAGGACGGATATTTCTTTCCCTTGTATTCCACCGACGTGCCTTTCAATACTTTTCCGAATACGGTGGATATATAGAACATATCTTGACAATTCTTGCAGAATGCCATATCCGGAAAGGGATGTATCTTTCCGCATTTGGGACATACATATTTTCTCCTGTTTGCGCACCCTTCCGTGCTCCGGCAGGAGGCTATGCTTGTGTCGCCCTCCGTATTTCTAAGTTCCAGATTGCCTTCCGTCAGATGAAGACTGTAGAACGTGTCGAGGTAAGGCACCCCTTTCTTGTGCCACCTACAGGCGGGCACTTTCACCGTCAATGAAACCTGTATATTGTCTCCGACCGCCCATTCCTGCCCCTCAATGGGATTCAGTACGGTGAAATCCGTTGTATGTGTATAATCGTTGTATCTGCGTCGCAACAGGATGCCCGCCTCCTGCGCCTGCTTGCGGATCAGTTCAGCGACGAATGCGTGTGAGAAATAGATGCGGTCCAGCAGGGAGGCGGCAATCGGTGTATTTATTGATTTCCACAATGTTACCTCGTTCCATACAACAGCCCGTCCGAGTATGTTGTTGCTCTCGTCCCTTGCCACAAGGATTTTAGCGCCGGCGAAGTTGGTATAGAAGTCAGCGGCGTTGCGTGCCTTGTCCTCATATCTCATACAGGAACTGTGCAGGCTGGATGTGTCACTGTCGGCGATGGGGCTGTAGTTGCTTTCCAGATAGGCTTCCATGAAGTCGTTCATGCTTTCATGCAGCCTGACCGTGACTTTGCTGTCCAATGAGAGGGCGCTACAGAAATAATTGATTTCGTCGGGTGAGTACTTGGGCAGGTTCTTGAACAGTTCAACAAACGTGGAGGGTTCCAGAACTGTACGATTCTCCGGGAACCAGGGTGCCTGCGGGTTGTTCCGGTCCGGGAAACTGGGATGGGCCAAATCCTTGCTGCAGGCCGTGAACACGATCCGGATTTTCTTGAACGTGCCCGCTTCCGTCCGCTTGCGCTTGGTGGAGAAGCAGTTATAGGTACCGCGTATGATCTCTTCCACCGGTACGTTCTTTTTTACTTCCAAAAGGATGTCTTTGGCTATCACACTCCCGTTTTCCGCCGCATGCATCAGGCGGGATTTCAATTCATTGCTAACATTCAGTTTCATAATCATTCGGTTTATTGTTTATAAATTCTGCCATGTTTATATGGCAATTGTTTCTTGTCCGGCTGCATTTGGCGCAATTTCTCTTTCCGCTTTCTGAGCAGGTCAACGGACATGTTCCTGCTTGTCCGATATTCCTCCTCGCTCATCCGGCGAATGGAAGGAATGCCCGTCTGAGTCAGTGTATGGTTTACCATCCAGCCGTCCATGAAGTTTTCGGGGAAGAGGCTGTCATGGTGGATGACCTCACCTATGCAGCCATGTACGAGCATGTTGCAAACGGTCATCAGGCAACAGGTACGGTTGACATCTTCTGCAACCAGATAATTACCCAGGTGGCGTACATGATATGCCAGCAGCAGCCTTCCGCTTCCGCATGTCGGGTCACAGATACGTTTTCCTGTCGCTGTCTCCCCCGAATCGGTACATAAGACCATCAGGTCGCAGATATCCGGCGGAGTGAAGAACTGTCCGTTCACCTGCCGACCGCTTTTGGAGGATATTGCCATGAAGAGGTCACCGAACGCATCAAACCATCCGCCGGATTGCAATTCCCGCTGCATGAGCCGTATCCATCCGGTAAGCATTTCCATAAAATGCCTGTTCTGCTGCCGTTTGTATTTCCAGTCCATAAGGGGCGGTGCGCCGGGAGAGAACCCGTGAACGATATAGCGCAGGAAATCGTTGAAAACGGATATCGGATCGTAGCCGTTCGAATAGGCGAAATCACAGATCGTTTTCTCAAGCGGACGTATCGCCTGCGGTGTGTTGTATGGTGCCATATTACTCTGATTTTTTATAGATTGTTACTATATGTCTTTTATGGTCAGTCTGTATCCTGACGGGAGAAATGCCAAGGAAAGAGAGATGGGTGTCCGCTTTCAGCATGTTCCATTCCCATGCGGGAAGTTCCTTCCATTCCATACGGTATGCCCAGAGTATGAACAGACCGGGACGGAATCCGTTGAAAAGCTTTCCGTGCAGAATCCCGACCAGCCGTTCCAGTTCTTCCCGCGAGTAAAGGGTGAATGCCTCATTCCGATAGACAAAGGCATCAGCCGGTTCAATATCCGGCTGACACTCGATGAGGTATCTCGTCCATTCTTTTGTGGTGTACTTTCCGTACAGAGGATCGGGTTCCGTGTATTTCCATGCCCTGACGAATGTGTGGAAGAGGACGGCACCGTTCCTGTGCCTTCCGGTATGCCCCCACATCCGGAACTGTTTGCTGCGTATGCCATCGGGAATCAGCAATTCCGGACCGGTTGTAACCCAAGGGCCTCCTTCGGTACTGTAACCGGTACACTTTTCATTTTCATGGCAAAAAGGTGTCTGTGGGAGAAGGCAGATATGAACTTCCCGGTCATCGCCCCTTTCAATGTGTGCCTGCGGATAATAGTCACCGCCACGGGTGATATAAGTGACAACATCTCCTGCAGTCGGTAAACCGACTCTTTCCCTGTCCTCCCGCATCCTTGAAATCAGCCGGTTCACCTTCTCCACGTCACACGCCTTTATGGAGCAGGCACACCCTTCATGCCTGTTGAGAAGAGTCAGACTTTCCAGGTCATAAAAATTAGCGTACTTCATATTGAGATCGTTTTTGTTGGTACAATTTGACCTGACGGGCAACCATGTCGCAGAACTTCTGTCCGTTCTCCTTCTCACTTCTGAAACAGGCAATCATGTCCCAGAGATTCTGCTTGAAGCAGCCAGTCCATTTTTCGTAACAGTGACTTCCATAGACCTTTCCGAACGTTTCCTCGAAAAGTGCGGGAGTCGGCCCTTCATCCCCATGGTGGTTGTATTGCCACAGGGAGACAGGCAGTAGCCGGTTATAATCCAGTGTTTCCATATCTGTTCTTTTTTAAGTAAAACATCGGCCTACATGGGTAGGCATTTTTATTTCTTGATGTCTTTTCAGTCTGTTTTCCGGGGATTGCGGCAAGGCTTGGCGAAAGAAAATACCGCAGCGAAGCGAGGATGATTTTCTTTCAGCCAACCCAGCCCCTGAAAGGGGCCGCCTTGCACAATCAGCCCGGGAAACAGCTATCTTTACAGCAAGAAATGAAAAAGCAGACCTCGGATTCTCTGTTCTGAAGTCTGCTTCTCGGTCATTGTCGGGTCTCATGTTTTTCAGGTATGTATCTGCCATCCGTGGAACGGCTGCAATGTTACGGCAAACGATCTGTCAGGTATTCCATGATAGAGCAGGCCGCCCACGATACCTGTCCTTCCGTCGGGATAGCGCTGTGTGAAGCCGAACGAGTACGGGGCATGGTCATAGTAGAGTGAGATTTCGCAGGGATAATCAGGGTTTTCTTCCCAGCTTTTCAACCGTTCCAGACATTTTTGGAGCGAGGTGTCACCGATGGATTCGGCATAACGCCTTACATTCTCGAAATGTTCTTCATTCAGGATTTTCATGACTTTTGTATTTTTATCTGTTAAACACGTCCGGCTCCGGGAGCCGGTATTTTTATTTCTCGCCTGCCTGACAGTCCCGTGGCCGTACCCGCAAGGTTTGGCGAAAGAAAATACCGCAGCGAAGCGAGGATGATTTTCTTTCAGCCAACCCCGAAGGGGCCTGACCTTATACGGGTACACAGGACACGGGACTACCTTTGCAGGGTGGGAAATAAAATATACGGTTGTTTTTTGTTGTGGGATTTTGTGTGGATTCCTTAGATAATCTTCCTGATTTGTTCGCCATTGCCGGACAAATGCTGTATTTTTGCAATTTCTAATTTCAGGATTATGGAAAACTATCTAAAGAAAGCGACGGATGCTTTCCTTGTGGAGCGTCCGTATGGTATGCGTGTGGATTACAGGAAGAAAGGGTTCGTGCTGTTTAACCGCAACCTGAACGTATTGGGCAATGTGGAGCATGCCCGTCTGGAAGAGCTGCCTCTGGAGCGGTTCAATGTGGAGGAAATTCCGTTGGAGGGTGAAATAGTGGAAGAACATGCAGGATTTACCGATGTATTCTTCTACACCGATTTGACCAACCCTTATGCCGGATATGTGCTGAACCTACAAAAGCTTAAAGCCTATAACCGGTTGATGTTTCCGCTGGCAATGGCGCTGAACCGTGAGTTGTGAGGTCGGAAGATGGTAGCGGTAACAGCTGCATGGAACAAGCCGTTACCGTCCCGGATTTTATTGTTTGCCCTCTTTTTCTGTTATGAACGCAAGATAGGCGGGCACGGCCTTATGGCATCCGGTAAAGTTCGGTGTCCGGCGGCCCTTGATTTTCCGGAAACTGATGGTTCCGTTCCTGTCAATGCCTCTTACATGCCTGTTGAATGTCCCTTTGGTTCTGATATGGATGTCAAAACCATCCCTTCCGGTGATTTCAAGGAACATTCCTCCCGTGATCCGTTCCCCGTCCAGGAATTTCTGTTTCTGTTCATCGAGCAGCAGTTGATGTTGCTCTTCCCGCGCTCTGCGCTCTTCCGCCTCTTTCTCTTCCCGCTCCCTGCGTTTCTGTTCCTGCTTCCTTTTGTATGCCTCACGGGCTTGCAGCAAGGGTGCGGTGTCGAGTCCGAGGGCATTGAACACACGGATGGAGATCAATCTGACGAAGGCTCCTCTTTCCGCGCCCTGAAGCGTATCCGCGATCCAGTTCCTGCAATAGGCGGCGGCTTCCTCCCTGCGGCCTTCTCCTTTGAGGAACCGGCGTGAATACTGCCCGCTGGAAAAATAAACGTTTTCAATCCGGCAGACCACATGGAAACAGTCATCGTCCTCATTCCCATATTCGTTCTTTCTCGACAGGGAGAGATATACATTCTCTGCGTACGGCTCCAGTTCCATATAAGGAGCCACGACGGTATTCCCGTCAGACTTGTACTTGAATACTTTTGCTTTCATACTATCGTTCAGTTTGTTGGTTGTTGCATATTACATCTATAATCTCTTTTCCGCTTCTTTCACCCTTCAGGAAGGCAAGGAAGCGCCTCAAAAAGAGCCGGGCACAGTCAGTTCCCAGCTGGGAGCTTTCACCCTCTTTGGTAGCGCATACCGCAAAACGCCCCAGTCCGAAACTGTCCTGTTGCGGTACGATGTGGTAAGACAAGTCCTCGCTTGCGTTGATGTGCAACCCACGACGGAAAACATAGAAAGTTTTCGGGATTCTTCTGTCGGTATCGATTTCCATACGCTTGTAACCGTGATGTTCCAATAACCGGACC
Source organism: Phocaeicola vulgatus ATCC 8482 (assembly GCF_000012825.1). GTDB lineage: Bacteria > Bacteroidota > Bacteroidia > Bacteroidales > Bacteroidaceae > Phocaeicola > Phocaeicola vulgatus. Next base: position 2,069,662 of record NC_009614.1, read on the forward strand.
AGTTCCCTGTTTGTCGGAATTGTATGTCCGATCCAGTCCGGCCAGCTTATATTTTCTAGTATGTGTCCGTAATTGTCATATAATATATTGAACTGATCCTGGTATTCATCGTAAAATTCCCCGTTCCCGTTGCACATTTCCTCCAACGCGATGCCGTTTTTACGGACAAGGGCAAGGTCGCCCAGTCCACACGCGATTTCATTGAGCAGCGTGCGTTCCTCGTCCCTGTCTTTTGCCGTTCCGTAAATTCTAAGCAGGGAATACCGGTGTAGCGCCGAACGGGATGGCATATCCAGTTTTTCCCATATCTCATCGTTTCCTATAGCTTGTTTGGTGTTTTCCGGAAGTCCGTACCACCACTTGTCCAAATTGTTTGTATCCATAATTTCTGAATCAGATTGTTTTCAAATTCTGTTTTGAGTACCATGCCTGATACGCGGCGGCATACTCCTGACGTTCCCGCTCCAGGGAATCTCTCATCTTCGGGGTGTACCCGAGCAGGCGGATGTATCCTCCGTTATAACCGGTGAGTTCGCACCTTATTCCGGCTTCCTCCAGTTTGTCGATGCGTTTTTGGGCCATTTTTGCGCTTGAATATTCCTTCGGCCAAAAATAGAGTTCGCCCCGTGAGCCGAAACAGTCTTCCCCCAGAATTATTTCCCCGGCATACTTCCGGCTTTCGATGAAGCCGAAACGCGCTTTGCCCAATGCCCGGCGCATTGCCTTGTGTGCCGGACCTTCCGGATGCTTGAATACCTCCGGTTTGTCTTTGCTGTCGAGTCTGGGCGGTTCCACCTTGTACGGCTGTTTGTAACTTCCGATTCCAAGTGTCAGGTAAAAGTTGGTGTGAAAATAGTCCGTCATGGGGTCGCTGTCGTCGAAATTGTACGACATGATGAAATCGCAGATATTCATCATTACATCCTTTGCCCTGTCCGTCAAGTATTTGTCTGAATCGATATGATAGTGGTTGACATCGCCTTGAACTTTTCCAGACTCTTTGGTGAACGCCTCGAAATCCGCTTTCATCAACCGGATATGGATGGAGTGGCAATTCTCCCGTCTGACAGAGAACTTGTATCCCGGATAGGTCTCCTTGAGCCATGCCCGTACCAGTGCCACGATTTCCGGCGCATGCTGCCCCTTGTAATTGCGGCCTTTCCAGCGGTATTCGTTATACACATACTCGGTGTATTCCTTTGCCGTGGCTCCCGAATAGTCATATTCATATCCGGTTGAAGTCGCGGGAATATCCGGTTTGTCTTTCCAAGCCTCAAAAAGCCTTCCAAACTCGGTGTTCACCTGTTGCATGATCGCAGTGTCGCCACCCTTGTCCGGGTGGTGCTCCAATGCCAGCCGGCGGTATTCTTTCTTCAAGTCCGCCAGAGAGTGTATGTTCTGAAAATAAGTCATAGCCATGAGTTTTTTATGCCCCTGCGAGGCGGTTGATAAAATATTCCCGGTAGTCAAGGTCAAGACCGAGGTTGAGACAGGCCATTTCCATGTCATCTTCCCTCAAATCATCTGCCTCCTGCAATTCGCGCAGATACCGGATTTCGGAGTCCAGGTACTCCCGTGCTTCCGTTTGACTGCAACCGCATGAGCTGCTGATCAGACTGATAATGTTTCCTTGCATACTGTTTGATTTTTGGGGTTACTGTTCCTTTTTCTGAAGCGTCGTCCGTCATATATCGAGACGGCCCGTTCCACCAGAATCCTGCGGTTGTCTTCCGAGAGTTCCAGGTAGAACCGTTCCGCCGCGCCGAATGTGCCCTTGCCTGTCGCCACGCACCATTTTTCCCAGAAATGCGGGTACATGCCGCCATACACGGCTTTGCATTCCTCCTCGCTCCAGGCGTTCCACATGTAGTAGAAGAAACTGGAGACGGTATTTTCCGCTTGATATTTCATGGTTCTTCTATTTGTGATTCTACATTGTTTGTTTCTCTCAGTTGATGCCACACAGCCTCATACATCTCATGAAGCCAGTCTATGTTCTTTGCGCCGAGTTCAAACGGGCTGTGACACTGCACCTCGTCACCGCTTTCTTTCTCTTCGGCAAGGACGGTCAGGCTGTCCGCCGTTACCCGGAGTCCTGTCACCCTGCATTCATATAGTTCTCCGTTCTTGCCAAACCATATCACCCAGACCGGATCATAATCCTCTTCCGGAAGACGAATTTCTTTCACGCAGTGAGTATGGAGCAACTGCCGTATCGCGTCGATGATGTCCCCCCGCAGTTCCTTGATCCTGCCGCTGAAATCAACGGCTTCTGACGGTAAACTTCCTTTTCCGCCTCTTTCCTGCAAGGAGAGAATCCGCGTGTCGGGATGGATACAGAAATCCCAGTCCAACACTTCATCGTCATCGCGTGTCGTGTGGATATCGCCGCCCAAAACAAGACCGCAATCGTCATTTACCATTCTTTTTGCTTCATCGCGGTCTTCTGCCGCTACCGTGTAAGTGCCCTCGAAGGAATACCTTACTCTTATGTCATATCTTTTCATGATTCTTTCCATTTGATTGTTGATACCAGATTCATTGCCCGGAAGGATTACCGGATATTCAATATTGCGCTAAAGGCATGTGGGTCAAGCCTGTAAAACGTCGGAAGGTTAAGTGTGACCATCGGGTAGCTTACCCAGCCGCTCTGACGTCTATAACCTGTATCCTCAGCCAATTTGTTGGACAGAAGGAACTCCATGGCATCAGGATTGTTGTTGATGTCCACGAATGCCCTGTCAGGCAGTGAGAATGCCGCCTTATCTTCTAAGTTGACCGTCAGGACCGTGTATATCTCATGGGTCACGGGATCTTTCAGAGACAATGCCGGCCAGCCGTTATGGTACATTTCAATCACGATTGAGAGACGGCTTTCCTGATACAGGAAAGTCTCTTCCATGGACGGATGGTCGCATTTGACAATTTCAAAATCATCCTCCCCTTTGGTAAATGTCACCATCGGATAGGATACATCGACAAAACATTCCTCTTCCCGGTAACAGATATGTTCTTTTCCCTTTGAACGGATTATAGCTAATTGGGTGTTCATATTCGTAACTGGTTTTAAAATTATTGACTTGCAAGTTAATTGGCCGGCATTCATCTGCCTGTTTCTTTAAACGTGTGATTGTCACCGCCTGCGGACATTTGGGAGAGTTGCTGTTTCACCGCCTTGATTTTCCCAATCAGTTCGTCCTCCCTTCGGAATGAGGGGGTACATTTGGTACGCCTCATCCCGGCTCCCCAGGGGATGTCGCCGCATACTTTTCTCAGGCGTGCCTTTTCGCTTTCCAGGGCCGACTCCAGACGGGCCAGCCTGCGTCGCAACGATTCTTCGGTCACAGTTCTCATGATCTCATTGTTTTTTTTGTATGGTGACGGGTAGGAAAGACAGTCACCATACCGTCGTTATGTGTCACGTTATATTTTAGCTTTTTCCCTTTTGATGCCTCTCAGGACGTACAACAGGTGCAGGAACAGCTCCCTGTCGTAAATCCGGAAGAAGAACGGCTCGCCTGTTTCCCTGACCGTTCCGGTAAACGACACGGACTCCCGGTTCACGGGATATTGGAGGAAGTTGCCATTTGCCAGCAGGGTGTGCTTTTTCTTCATCACTTCGCCTAGGAACTTGTCCATATCGTCGTTTTCCTCATAGCCGGAGAAGTAGAGGAAATGATGACGGCGCAGGCTTCGCAGGATTTTGGCGGTTTCCAGCCTTACATCCCTGCCTGACGATTCGTCCGTTCCTCTCATCAGGTTGCAGATGAACTTCTTCTCGCCATTTATGTCAAGAAACAGATAAGGAACTATAATTATAGAAGCATGCCGTGCGTGGCCGGAGATGACCATCGGCTTTTCTTTCAGGATGTCTCCTTTGAAGGTAATGTTCCGGTAATGGTTGTCCATCTGCCGTTCCAGCTCCTTTCTTGGCGTGGTAACGGAGCGGAGTCCCGTGAAGTAGCGTCCGCCCGCCCGGAAGCAGAACCGGTAGATGTCCGCATGATAAGGCTCTCCCAGGAAAAAGAAATTCCGGGTATGGCGGATGGGGGGCAAGACATCCATGTAGTCGAAATATCTTTCTTCCGTAATCTCACTGAACGGGGCGCAGAGGGATTGCAGGTGGATGCGTATCATCTTGCGGACGGTATTTCCGGACACGGCTGTGAGGTACGGGTTCTTTTCCCTGTCCCTCAGTTCCTCCAGTGTCTCATGATGGTAGTCGCCGTGTATTCCGTCAGACATGGTGGTCACGCAGCTGCCGTCAAAACTGCGTGAATCGACTACGAATTTCAGTTTGTCGTTATTCATGGTTCAGATGTTTTGAAGGTTCAACACTCTCTTGGCGGCACTGAGGGCATTGGAGGTGAGCTGCCGTTGCCATGCCTTGTTTCTGGGTGACCAGCGGAATCCGGAGGATTTCAGTTCCTTTCGTCTGTTGTCTTCGGGAATCCTGTCAAACAGGATCTGAAGGCGGTCTTCCCCATAGTTCCATACAAGTGTCCCGCCCTCGAACGGCACTTCCTTGTTTTCCCGGCTTTGCACCGCTTTCAGCCTTTCGCGCATCCGTTCCGCAAGTTCCGGCAATTGGAAGAATTTGTTTCTCGGGGTGATGACGGGTTTCCTTAGCCTTGCGTTATATTCGGAAATGAAGTCCACGGCCCTGCGGACGATTTCCACTTCCCCGTGATTGGCGAAGGTGGATACCTTGTTCAGGATGCTGCTGACGAACAGGGCACGGTTATAACCCCGGCATTGTCCGGTGTCAATCCCGTGGATGGTGTCGGCGCTGCTCTTGATGTCGCGTTTGAGCGTCTGCCATGCCTTTTCCAGTTTTTCTTCCTCCGGTCGTGCGGCTTCCTTTTTTCGTCTGACGGCTTCAAGAACCTTTTGCCGCCAATTGCGGAACTCCTCGTAGCGGTTCTGATAGCTTCTGTTCGTATTCTCCTGCCTGTGGTAATCAAATCCGCCTCGTCCCGTCACCATCGGGTTGGCGCAGCGTGAGAGGGCCGAGAGCTGGGCGGATAGCTTTTTCCGGTAGGCGGCGATGTATGTATCCCGTTCCTCTTCCTGCATGAGTTGCAGGTCGTTGTGCAGCTCCTCCCCGTAAATCATGATGTCCGTCTCGCCACGAATCTCCGGGTCGAAGGAACTCCAGGCGTATGCGTCGCAAGCCTGTTTCCACATATCCTCCAGATAGCCAGGATGTTTGAACGCTACGGCTTCCCAGTCTTTGAAGTCCCTGGAATGCAATTCATTCCGATCTTCCGGATTTCCGTACAGGTGTACATAGTTGCCCGTTCCATGATGCTCCTTTCTGAAATGGAACGGTACGGGAGGATGGTCCGTACCCTTTTCCCGGATCATCGTGACCCGGTGCGCATTCTCTGCGGTAAGGCCCGTTACTTGTTCTTCCCGGACCTTTGCTGTTGTTGTTTCAGTCATAACCGTTGCCATTCATAAATTATTTCTACCAGTTCTTCGTCCGCCAGTTTTTGGATTTCCTCGTCCGAGCAATAGCAGGCGATTTCCTCGTCCAGCTTGAAAGCTGCCGGGTCAAGGCTTCTGATGCCGTCCAGCAGTTCCGGCACCAGGCTGTCTGCGGCAACCGTATAGCTTCCGTCCCTGCCTTGCACCTTCCGTGCGGGATAGCTCCTTTCCCGATAAACCAACATTCTCATTTTCGGATTGGCACCCTGCTGTCCTTTGTGGACTTTGCTTGTTGTCTCTCTGTTCATACCTTCATTTTTTTAGTTTGTTTGACATGATCGGCTCCGTGGAGCCGGTTTTTCGGTTTCTTACTTGCCGGACTGTCCTTTGCCGGGGATTGCGCAAGGCTTGGCAAAAGAAAATACCGCAGCGAAGCGAGGATGATTTTCTTTTAGCCAACCAGCCCCTGAAAGGGGCCGCCTTGCGCAATCAACCCGGCAAAGGGCTATATTTGCAGGTAAGAAATTGAAAGAATGGCTGGGATTTTCAATTTGTCGGATACAACATGTAATAAGTGTAATGAGCAAATTTAAAAGCATACAACGAAGGTTTTTCAAATATTTTCCAAACTATCGGATATCAATATCATATCGTAAAACAAGCGAAGGCGTGGCATTCCGGAATAAATACATGTCTTCGCGTCAAAGGTGATTGATTGAAATGAATATATTCTCTGCTTTTGATACGGGTGTCATGGTAGCTCTCTTGCTGGGTATTGAGTTTCTTAGGAGTGATATCCAAACAATTCTCTATTGTAAAAGAAACGATCCCGGGATTTTTAAGAGCTGCCTGTATACATTATTTATATTGTTGGCAAGTCTTTATTCCATTGTGGCCGGAGCCATGCTTAACCCCGAGCCCGTACCCGTTTATGAATTGATGCCCGGTTTTCAAATAGGAGTTTATGGTTCTTGTTTTTTGTTTATATTTCTTGTTATCGCCGGTCTTTACCGTAAAATATTACCTCTCGTCCTTTTGGGGTACGCTATGGTATATGTAATCGGTGTACTGATACCGTTACTTGGATATGTAGTGTCCATGATGAATTATTTCGCCAGCGTAGGATGATTATGAAGATCAAAGATGTTTTCCAGAGAAAATGGATAACAGACAGTATAACAAAAAGAAGGTATCCTTTTCAGATACCTTCAATGACGGGCCGGTTGCATATTTACCCTAATTTCCGCAAGCGAATGAAATCAGAGATTGCCATGCATTTTTTAGTGAGTTTATTATCTTTACATTGTGTTTTAGTGAAACGAAGGTGCCAAAGGTCCACTCTTTTGCATAACTTCCCCTTACCCCATGAAGCGACTTGAGGCAATACGCATTACCCACCATTAGAATAAGGATTAGCCAAAATCCTGTTGAAAGGCTATTTTATACGCTGGATTCTCGGTATAGATGTTTAGCACGTACGTCCTTGAAGTCCTAATCCACTTTGCGGCAATCGAGATGTATTTGAAAATATTGGTGTCCGGTAAAAGTTTGACCGAATCAAAAATACAAGGCTGAATCCCCTCTCGGAGGTCCAGCCTTTTTCGTTACCTTTGTTTCTGCTAAAAAATAAATCAATAACGATGAACAAAGGTAGTCATTTCAACGGACAGCCGGCATATGGTCAGCTGATAAATTTGCTGGACAAGTCAAAAATTCTCCAAATCAGTCAAGAAAAGGGCGGCGAACGGTATGTCAAACACTTTGACGCTTGGCAGCATCTGCTGATAATGTTGTATGCCGTGATCAAACGGTTCGATTCGCTGCGGGAAATCACGGACTCGATGTTCCCTGAAGCGAGAAAGCTTGCCCATCTTGGGATAAGCATGATGCCCCGGCGCAGTACTCTGTCTGACGCAAATGCACGCAGGTCAGAGGGAATCTTTGAGGCAATCTATCGCGACCTGTACAAGACATACCGCAACGAACTTTCATCGGACAGCCGAAACAATCCATCTTCCAGTTGGATAAACCGGCTGCAGATTATCGATTCGACGACAATCAGCCTGTTCTCCAACCTTATCTTCACGGGAGTCGGACGCCATCCGAAGACGGGGAAGAAGAAAGGCGGCATAAAGGTCCACACCAATATCCATGCAAACGAGGGAGTTTCTTCAGATATCAGGTTCACATCTGCCGCCACTAATGACAGTTTCATGCTCAAGCCGTCAAATTACACAAGCGGAGACATCGTTGCCCTGGACAGGGCCTACATCGATTACGCCAAGTTCGAGGAGCTGAGCCGGGCAGGTGTCATATATGTCACCAAGATGAAGAAGAATCTTGTCTATGAGGTTTCTGCTGATACGATATACATGACAGAAAGTGGGTTGATGGCACTTCGGGAACGCCATGTGACATTCACGAAGAAGGTCAAAGATGGCGACGATATAAAGCACCATGCACGCATAGTCACCTACGTCGACCAAAAGAAAAGAGGGGCCAAGCTCATATCCCTCCTCACAAACGACATGGAGATGAGCGCCGAGGATATTGTGGCAATCTACCGGAAACGCTGGGAGATAGAGCTGTTGTTCAAGCAGATAAAGCAGAACTTCCCCCTTCGGTACTTTTACGGCGAAAGCGCCAATGCCATCAAAATCCAGATATGGATAACCCTCATCGCCAACCTTCTACTGATGGTGCTGAAGAAACGCATCAAACGCAGCTGGAGCTTCTCGGGATTGGCAACAATGGTCAGAATCATGTTAATGTATTACGTCAACCTCTACACCTTCCTCGAAGAACCCGACAAAGACTGGTCAAAACTGGTAGCCGAGGCAGAATCGCCACCCAAGGAACTCCTGCTCTTTGGATAGAGGGGCTTACCAGACAAAACAAACACCCGCAATGCCTATCAAGTGACACTGCGGGTAGGCGAATCGTACTACACTAAACTTTAGCGGACAGCAATGATTTGAAAACGAAAGTCTTAATACGACTCGATATGGATAGGCCAAAATCCTTAACGTTTAATTTTCGGATGATTGTTTTGTAGAAGTTCCTTATCAATGCAGTCATCAGCAGGTATACTGCATTTTCTGCCATGAATGACTTTGGCAAATGTTTCCATCCAAACCCGTTGTTCATGTCATCGAGGATTCTTTCCTTCCCACCGCACAGGTTATAGAACTCTACGACATCCCTTATGTCGGATTCGAAATCATTGGTAAGGATACACCGGTAGGTATATTCTCCTTCCCATAGCTCCCGTATGTCATCTGTTCTTCTTTGTCTTTGGATGACAAGACGGTATGGTTTCCCCTTCCACTTTTCTACGACAATCGAATTCAGCTCGAACCTGATTCCGTTGATCTCCTCAGCCTTCCATCCCCTGAGGGCGAACATGTCATCGTAAAAAGCGGAGCATCTGTTGGCTCTGATATAGAAGTACTTGCAATGGGCCTTGACGGTATCTACAATCTCTTCGGAGCACGACCCACAATCCATACGAGCTCTATTTATATGAATGCCGTTACATTCCAGCCTGGTGAAGATTCTTTCCAATGTACACTGCTGGCAGAACCGGACATTCGTGTTGCCATCCCGATTTTCAATGCCGACAATATGGTCACCTATAACGGCCACTCCCGGGCTGTATCCTGTGAACTTCTTGTATGTACGTTTGGCATCATACTTCTCCGTTTCAATGAACTGGTGGTCAAAATCCAGATCGTAACCCTGCTCCTGACATAATTCTCCGGTAGCAATGAGAGACTTGACCAACAATTCGTTCATTGTGTCAGCTGTATTGAAGTCATATGATTTACCTGAGTCTGGAGATGAATACGTTATGTTGTCTGTAGTCAGTTCTTTTATGGCGCGAAGAATCGTGTCTGCGCTGCAGGTTTTAAGTTTGGGATGCAGGGAAAGATGGGGCATGAGATGAGTGGATATGTCTTCAATGCACGAGCCGCCACAGAAGAATACGCACATGAGAGAACGGATGATTTCACTGTATTGGTAACCATAGGTTCTGCTACGCAGTCCTAATGTGGAGTCGATTACGTCCGATAAAAGAGCATCAAATTGCTCCATGATTGAAAATATTCCGCCAAAAGGTGTGATTGAATCGAATTTTATTTGTACTTTAGCCATGTCTGCTGAAGATTGGTTTGATTTTTATTGCAACACGAAGTTAAGTGAATCTTCTGACATGACAAAGCACTGGGTAATACATTACTACTCAGTGCTTTAAATTATTCTTGTACAAAAGTGTTGCGGAAATTAGGTATATCAACAATTGAGGAAGCGTTATGCTTGTTTTGTTGTGACTCCACTCAAAATGCGGTGTTCCGGTTTCACGCTTCCATGTATTATCAGGTTCTTCCAAGAAACCTGGAAGGCGTAAAATAATCCACATTTATGAAGCAGTATTGGTCTTTTTTCAAATCGGGCAAGTTTGCTTTTCTTGCCTTGTTCTTCGTATCACTTACGGTAATATCTTGTGACAACGATGACGATAACAATGTTTCTCCCGATCCGCCTATTGAGAAAGGCGAAATTGAGCTTGCAGAAAATGCCCAAGCTCTCAACTATTTTGATTTTATCAATCCGAACGATGTGGAGATCTTAAATGCTGACACAACACAGATTCGTGTGAGCCAGGCATACCTGGATAAGATAAAGACAAAGGTAAACAAGAACGATGTGTTGTCTATATGGCGCAGCATTGACACGCCACCTTTCATTCGGAAGGTATCAAATGTATCGGCAAACGGAAAGGATGCTATTCTGACGACAACCCAAGGTACATTGGCAGACCTGATAGAGCATGGCGACTTCAAGCTGAGCACGGAATTGTATGTTAACTACGGCGAGAAAGGCTTGAAGAACCGTTATTCCAAAGACGGCGTTTATCATCCCAGCGTGGTTATCTTCAGCGGTACAGAAGACAATGGCAAAAAGTATGCAACAGCCGAAGAGCTGCTGGCCCAAGAAGCTACATGGCATATTTTCAACAAGGATGGAATAACCAATTATTCATACGAAGAAAAAGGCTTACGCATTGGACTGAAGGATGTACAGACCCACACAGCATTAGACCTTGAAATCGGCATCAACATTTCCTGGTTCAAATTACGTAACTTTGATTGCTACTTCACAGGTGAGTACAAACTGGATGGTCCTCTGTTCGTTGAATGGGATGTGAAGGATAAATCAAGCGGCGGTGAAGTCCCATTAGTCTATTATCCTCCTATTGTAGTTGTATTCCCGATAGCAGGTCCCATTCACATTTCGGTCATGGTTATACCCACTTTAACTATGGACTGTAATGCACATGCAAAAGGCACGATAGGCATAACTCTGCCCATGACTTTTGATTCTTCCTTTAAGCTGGGTCCTTCCTATGCAAGAGACAGAGGCTGGGTCTTTTATAAAGAATACAACCATTCGTTTAACTGCTATGTAGATCGAACCAACATCACTTACTCTGGTGAAGTGGCTGCAAGCCTGGGTGTATATTTCAAGACGGAAGTCAATATAGCCTATTGCGGAGGTCCTTTCGTTAAAGTAGGTCCTTCTGTTTCAACAGATCTGTCTGCAAGTGTAGTAACGGGTTCCGACTATCAGTTCAAGGTCAACACCAGCGGCAAGTTTAAGCTGGCCGGTAAGACAGGAGCCGAATTGCATATAGTGGGATATTCGTTAGGCAAGTGGGAAACGGAATATGTTTTAGCGGAGAAAGATGCCTGGAATAAAGAATTTATAGTAGATATGTGGCCTAAGTAGGGCTTTTAGCGGATAAACCTCAATCAGTCATTAGAACGAGAAAAGTAAAGCGACTGACTATTTTTATTCGTTCTAACGACCGAATTGGGTTAAAAGAGACAAAATGGGCGAGGAAGACCACTGAGCTTTCAGCCTATTTTGTGACTTTCACTTATAGTCTAAAACGATATAGCATTAATGAATTGTCTTCCTCGTCCATATTGGGTATGATATACGAATAATAATAGGGTGCCATATATCCCATTACTCTAAAATTCGTAGGAACGGATACATCTGCAATGAGCTTACCTTCTTTATAAATTTGCAGCCCATCTTTTTCTATATCCTTCTTTTTATACGATCTGAATAAAGATTGATTGCTGATTACGTGTGTTGAAAATAGTTTAGGATATCTTTTGTCCGCCTGACTACTCTAATGCTATCCACTTTCTATCCACCCTTATTTTTGTGACAGACTGTTGGCTGGATGCTCGTGGAAAATCGTTACTTTTGCAGCCGTTTTCAGGCAGGATAGGTTCATGTAATTGGGATAAAGTGGCATTAGCCGTAGGAATTCCTGCATCAGAAAGTGATTATTATCAACATAAACCTAATTTCCGCAACACTTTTGTATAAGAATAATTTAAAGCAGTGAGTAGTAATATATTACTCAGTGCTTTGTCATGTTCGAAGATTTACTTAACTTCGTGTTGCGTAAAAATCAAACCAATCTTCAGCAGACATGGCTAAAGTACAAATAAAATTCGATTCAATCACACCTTTTGGCGGAATATTTTCAATCATGGAGCAATTTGATGCTCTTTTATCGGACGTAATCGACTCCACATTAGGACTGCGTAGCAGAACCTATGGTTACCAATACAGTGAAATCATCCGTTCTCTCATGTGCGTATTCTTCTGTGGCGGCTCGTGCATTGAAGACATATCCACTCATCTCATGCCCCATCTTTCCCTGCATCCCAAACTTAAAACCTGCAGCGCAGACACGATTCTTCGCGCCATAAAAGAACTGACTACAGACAACATAACGTATTCATCTCCAGACTCAGGTAAATCATATGACTTCAATACAGCTGACACAATGACCGAATTGTTGGTCAAGTCTCTCATTGCTACCGGAGAATTATGTCAGGAGCAGGGTTACGATCTGGATTTTGACCACCAGTTCATTGAAACGGAGAAGTATGATGCCAAACGTACATACAAGAAGTTCACAGGATACAGCCCGGGAGTGGCCGTTATAGGTGACCATATTGTCGGCATTGAAAATCGGGATGGCAACACGAATGTCCGGTTCTGTCAGCAGTGTACATTGGAAAGAATCTTCACCAGGCTGGAATGGAACGGCATTCATATAAATAGAGCCCGTATGGATTGTGGGTCGTGCTCCGAAGAGATTGTAGATACCGTCAAGGCCCATTGCAAGTACTTCTATATCAGAGCCAACAGATGCTCCGCTTTTTATGAAGACATGTTCGCTCTCAGGGGATGGAAAGCTGAGGAAATCAACGGGATCAGGTTTGAGTTGAACTCGATTGTCGTAGAAAAATGGAAGGGGAAACCATACCGTCTTGTCATCCAAAGACAAAGAAGAGCAGATGACATACGGGAGCTATGGGAAGGAGAATATACCTACCGGTGTATCCTTACCAATGATTTCGAATCCGATATAAGGGATGTCGTAGAGTTCTATAACCTGCGCGGTGGGAAGGAAAGAATCCTCGATGACATGAACAACGGGTTTGGATGGAAACATTTGCCAAAGTCATTCATGGCAGAAAATGCAGTATACCTGCTGATGACTGCATTGATAAGGAACTTCTACAAAACGATCATCCGAAAATTAAACGTTAAGGATTTTGGCCTATCCATATCGAGTCGTATTAAGACTTTCGTTTTCAAATACATCTCGGTTGCCGCAAAGTGGATTAGGACTTCAAGGACGTACGTGCTAAACATCTATACCGAGAATCCAGCGTATAAAATAGCCTTTCAACAGGATTTTGGCTAATCCTTATTCTAATGGTGGGTAATGCGTATTGCCTCAAGTCGCTTCATGGGGTAAGGGGAAGTTATGCAAAAGAGTGGACCTTTGGCACCTTCGTTTCACTAAAACACAATGTAAAGATAATAAACTCACTAAAAAATGCATGGCAATCTCTGATTTCATTCGCTTGCGGAAATTAGGTTTACCATTCCAGACGTTCCTTCACATTGTTCATCGCCTCTTTCAGGCTGCTGTTCATGACCCGCGCATAATGCTGCGTCATGCGTGTGGAGGCATGTCCGAGCATGACGGACACGTCCTGCAAGGGTACATTGTTGGCGAGCGTGACGGTGGTCCCGAAAGTGTGCCTGGCCACATGCGTGGTCAGATTTTTCTTTATGCCGCAGAAATCGGCGATTTCCTTGAGGTAGCTGTTCATTTTCTGGTTGCACATGACAGGCAGGCAGCATCCTTTCTTTACGCAGATCGGATGTTCCCTGTATTTCTCCAATATGGCCAGTGGAACGGGCAGCAGCGGGATGTTGCTGATGGAAGACGCTTTTCTGCGGTGTTCCAACTTGACCCTTCCCTTCCTTATCCACCAGTCACCGAGATTGTCCTGTACCAGGTTTTCACCACTCAGAGTGGCGACATCGGAGAACGCCAGACCGGTGAAGCACGCGAAGACAAATATGTCCCTGACCAGCTCGAGCCGTGGGATGGTGAATTTCTTTTTCATGACGGCCTGCAACTCGTCGTAGGTCAGGAATACCGGATCGGTCTCGTCCTGTTCCATCTTGTAACCGTAAAAGGGATTCTTACGCATCCATTCCTTTGCCAATGCCATGTTGGTGAATTTCTTGAAACATTTCATGTAGCGGACTATCGTGTTACGGCACAGTCCCCCCTCCGTTTTCAGGTAAATGTCAAACGCGCGGATGAACTCCGGTGTCAGCTCATGGAAGGTGATATCCTCCTTGCCGTAATAAGAGGGGATAAGCCGCTGCAATTTCTTCACCACGTTCTTGTACCGGTTGATCGTAACGGGAGAGTAGTCTATGCCTGTCAGTGTTTCCATTTCCTTGATGCCATCCTGCATGGTACCGAGCAATGTACGCATTTCGGTGTCTTTCCCGAAAACACGTTTCAGGATCAGTTTCGGGGTAATCAGGGCCTGTTCCAATACCAGTTCCTTGTGTTTCTCGAGGGCACGTGCGTGTAACTCCGCAATATAGGTATTCAATGCGATGGATGCCCTGTCCCTGCCCTTGCTGCATCCTTTGGCCGCATTCCATAAGTTCAGAGGCACGCTTCTTTGGATACGGGCATCGTCGTAGCTCCCGTTGATGGTTATCCGCATCAGTACGGGGGCCTCACCGTTTTTCAACAATTTCGTTTTGAGCACGAAAAAAAGAATGTTCATTGTTCCTTGTTTCATCACTTTTGTTTTTTTAGAGGTGTTACATCCAATTGTTTCGTCAAAACCGGATGGCATGAGGACGTGAAACGAAATGTTAAATTCGGTGGCTTTTTTGAGGGACTTGTGGAATAGCCATAAAAATCCCATTTTTATCAGGTTCGAATTGCCTTTTGTATCCCGGGTTCGATTCCTTTTTTTATCCCGATGGGAAATACCGAATTTTTAAATTTATTTCACATTTTCAACTCCATCCGGTCATGTGTGCAAAATTACTTTTTCACACCGGAGATTGAAATTGTCAAACAGTTGAAAAACAATGAAGTATGATACATATTTATGGCTTTTTCAAAAGCCTTAAAAAAAGCCACTGAACTGGCAAAATCCAACTTCACAAATATGTAATGAAATGCGTAGCGAGGGTAAAAAAAGAACCCTTGAACTATCTCTAATTCAAGGGTTTTCTAAAATTGAAAAGCTTTTTGGTGGTGCCACCAGGAATCGAACCGGGGACACAAGGATTTTCAGTCCTTTGCTCTACCAACTGAGCTATGGCACCATTATTTCTTGTTTGCGGTTGCAAAGGTAGTGAAACTTTTTTAAACTACAAACTATTTCTAAAAAAAAACACTGATAAAAACATAAGGTGCTTATTATCAGTGTTGTTTAATTAAAATTATTTTTCTTTTAGTGGATTCCAACCTTGCGCTTTCAGCTCAAACTCTTGTCCGTCACGGGTAATCAGGGCACATCCCAGCTCCGGTTTGGTGATGTGACCAATCACTTTTATACCCTCTATAGCCGAAACTCGTTCATGCTCTGTTAAAGGTACAGTAAATAATAGCTCATAGTCCTCACCACCATTTAAAGCACATGTTGTCACATTCATATTCAGTTCTTCCGCCATTACAGCCGTTTGGTAATCAATGGGAATTCTTTCCTCGTAAATGCGACAGCCGGTATCGCTTTGTGAGCATATATGTAGCAGTTCCGAAGAAAGGCCGTCGGAAATATCCATCATAGCGGTGGGCTTGATTCCCGCTTTTGCCAGTTTCTCAATGATATCCTTACGTGCTTCAGGCTTTAACTGACGTTCCAAAATATATTCTTTTCCGGAAAAATCCGGATTTGCTTCTTTTTCTCCTTGGAAAACAGCCTTTTCACGCTCTAGAAGTTGAAGTCCCATATAAGCTCCTCCCAAGTCACCGCTGACACAAATCAAGTCTGTATCTTGTGCGCCGTTGCGATAAACCACTTTGTCCTTGTCCGCTTCACCTATGCAAGTAATACTGATGGCGAGCCCGGTTACGGATGAAGTTGTATCTCCACCCACAATATCTACATGGTGTAGTTCACAAGCCAGTTTTAGCCCATCATAGAACTGTTCTAAATCTTCAATACAAAAGCGTTTGGACAGTGCGATAGAAACTGTGATTTGTTTTGGAGTACCATTCATAGCATAAATGTCCGAGAAGTTTACGATGGCCGATTTATATCCCAAATGTTTCAATGGGGTATAAACCAAATCAAAATGTACCCCTTCCATCAGTAAGTCTGTGGTCACCAATACCTCTTTATCTTTAAATTCCAATACGGCTGCATCGTCTCCCACACCATATTGGGTTTCCGGATTTTTTAACTCGATATCCTTCGTTAGATGTTTAATGAGGCCGAACTCACCTAAGGTCGCTATTTCTGTTCTGTTTATTTCCTGCATGTTCTTAAATTCGATTAATCATTTCACGCATAATGGTAGTCATGCGCGGTTGCGCTTCATCTGCCGCTTTCTGAACCTCTTCGTGTGAAACTTCCACAATTTTTCCCTCCACGCCTAGGTCGGTGATAACCGATACTCCAAACACTTTGATGCCACAATGGTTTGCTACAATAACTTCAGGAACGGTAGACATACCTACGGCGTCAGCTCCAAGAATGTGGAACATCTTGTATTCTGCCGGAGTTTCGAAGGTAGGTCCCTGTGTACCGATATATACTCCTTGTTGTACTTTGATACCTTTTTCTTTAGCGATCTCCAGTGCTTTGTCTATCAGTTCTTTGGAGTAGGCTTCACTCATATCCGGGAAACGGGGGCCGTATTCAATGTTCTTGCCGTGCAACGGATGTTCGGGAAAAAAGTTGATATGATCTCTGATAATCATCAGATCACCAATTTCAAAGTCTGCATTCGTACCTCCAGCTGCATTGGATACGAACAATGTTTTGATGCCTAATTCACGCATCACCCGTACGGGGAAAGTAACTTCTTTCATGGAGTATCCTTCATAGAAGTGGAAACGTCCTTGCATAGCCATGATGTCTTTATTACCTAATTTGCCGAAAATCAATTTACCGCTATGTCCCTCTACGGTTGAAACAGGGAAATTAGGGATATCTTTGTAACTGATCTCGTATTTATCGGTAATTTCGTGTACCAGGCTTCCTAAGCCGGTACCTAATATAATAGCAGTTTCGGGACTGGTATGCATCTTTTCTCTAAGAAAAGTTGCTGTTTCTTGAATTTTTTCTAACATAGTCGGTTATATTTGAGTTAAACAGTTCTTGTTGGTCTTGTAAAAAGGCTACCTCAATGGGCAGCATATATATATAAGGTTTCAGCATTTCGTCCATCAGTGGATGGGCTGCTAGTCGTACAGAGTCTTTTTCAGTGGTGATAATCATGCGTTTACCTTCCGGAAGTTTCATGAAACGCTTCTTTATCAGTTCCATATCTCTTGCTGTAAAGTCATGGTGGTCACTGAAAGCCAGTGACTCAATGTGCTCATTGTATGGTGATAAATCTTGAATGAGTTTTGCTGGGGAGGCTATGCCTGTCACCAATAGGATATGCTTGTCTTTTTCTATCTCTTTTAATGAAACTGCATTCCCTGCTGTAAACAACGGATGCAGCTTGCCGTATGTTAATGTTGTGAAGTAGAGCTGCTGATAGGGGTAAAGTTCCATTTGCTTGCTTAAGACTCTTAAATCCATAGGGGTGATGTCCTTAGGACATTTAGTGACAATGACAATATGTGCCCGGCTTTTTCCGTTTTCAGGTTCGCGCATTCGTCCGGCAGGCAGCAAGGTGTCTTCGCAAATCAGTCGGTGGTAATCTACTAATAAGATGTTTATTCCGGGCTTTACATATCGGTGCTGGAAAGCATCATCCAAAATAATCACTTCTGTTCCAGGGGCGATGTGACTATTGCATAACTGCTCTATGCCATGACAACGGTCCCGGTCTACTGCCATATGGATATCCGGAAACTTCTGTTTCATTTGGAAAGGTTCGTCACCTATCATCTGTACGGACGTATCCGGTCTGGCAAGTACAAAGCCTTTGGATTTGCGTTTGTAGCCGCGGCTTAGTACGGCTACTTTGTAATCTTTCTGCAATAATCTTATCAGGTATTCTGTATGGGGGGTCTTTCCGGTTCCGCCTACGGTGATGTTGCCTACCGAGATGACCGGGATATCAAACTTACGTTCTTTGTATATTCCCCAGTCAAACAATTTATTACGCAGCCATACACCGGTCCCATAAATCCATGAAACCGGATATAGCCACTTGTTTATCTTGATAAGATTACCTTCCATGTGCAATTTATTGGATATTAGGGTCAAACGGCATACGTGCCTGTATACAGTTGGCGTCTTTTATGTTCTCCAGCGCCTTGAAGCTGTTATAATAGCTTCCCAAATATTCTTTAATTTCGCTGTTTATATAATGTTTTTTCTGATTTCCCAGCAGGCTTGCGAAAATATTTTCTTTTTCAGGATAGCCGATAATACTGTAATTTTCGATACCGGCTTGGGTGGCGGCGGCATTCAATGCTTTGTCTATACCTCCCAGCTCGTCTACCAGACCAAGGTCTTTTGCCATGGCACCGGTCCATACACGGCCTTCAGCAACTTTTTCAATAGCCTCTGTAGACATTTTTCTACCTTCAGCGCAACGGTTTACGAACAGCTTGTATCCTCGGTTGACATAGTTCTGCATTAATTCTTGTTCTGATGCATTTAGCGGGCGGGTGAGAACCGGACCTAGGCTGGCACCCAAATCAGCCATTTTATTAGTTTTCACTACATCAAAATTTAGTCCTAAAGTTTCAGTAAACAGTTTCTCACCTGAATACATCATGCCGAATATGCCGATAGAACCAGTCAGCGTAGTCGGGTCAGCGAAAATGCGGTTTGCAGCGCAGGAAATGTAATAGCCTCCTGATGCAGCATAATCTCCCATAGAAACGATTACCGGTTTTTTCTCTTTCAGTCTTACTACTTCACGCCATATTTGATCTGAACCGTATGCGCTGCCACCCGGTGAGTTGACGCGTAATACAACAGCTTTTACGTCATCGTTATCACGTAATTTGCGCAGGTCTTTACACATCTTTTGTACATCAATACAATCTTCTGTGGAACTGCCGGGAGCATCCAGGATCTCGCCGTATGCATAATATACGGCTATTATATTTCCACTTTTGTCTTTGGGCACATTTTTCTTGACGTTTATCATGTCTTCTATGAAAAGACTGTTTAGTTTGTCGTTTTCGTCACGACCGCTTAATTGTTTCAGATAGGAAATAACCTCATCTTTATACATCAGGGTATCTGCCAGTTTGCATTGAATATATTCTTCTGCCTGACAAAAATCCATATATCGGTCAGCATAAGCATTCAGAGTATCTGTCGGGATGCGTCGTGAGTCGGATACATCTGCAAGAATACGATGCCAGACAGATTCCAGACATTCGGTCATCTGTTCGCGGTTGGCCGGACTCATTTCTGTAGCAATAAACGGTTCCACGGCTGATTTGTAAGTGCCCACTCTGAATACCTGTACTTCCAGTCCTAGTTTGGAAACCAGATTTTTGAAGAAAACAGGTTGCATGCCTGCTCCGTGCCATCCAATACTTCCTTGCGGATTGATAATTATTTTATCGGCCACGCTGGAAAGATAATACATCCCCTGTGCATATTGGTCTGCATAAGCAACGATGAATTTGCCGCTTTCTTTGAAATCCAGTAATGCATTGCGTATTTCCTCTAAGGAAGCGTATGATGCTTCCAGATAAGAAGGTTGGATATAAATACCCTTGATTTTGTCATTGTCTTTTGCCTTCTTGATAGAAGCTAGAATGTCATCCAAACCGTATGCTTCAAATTCTTCTCCCAAAAGTTGTTGGAGTGGGTTTTCCTGTACACGTTCGGACAAACTGCCTTTAAAGTCGAGTACGAAGATAGAGTTGTCTTTCACCACCGTTTCAGTATCCGATGAGGCGACTATGCCAACCAGAGTGATAATCCCTAGTATAGTGAACACTACGCCTGCCAGAATGACGCCGATGACGCTGGCAAACGTAAATTTTAGAAAATCTTTCATTGAATGTGTTGTTTTTAATGTTAATAATTAGCTAACAAAAATAGGTTATTGCATTGAAAAAAGCAAAAAAAGTGAACTTCTTTTGTTACCTGTTTGTTCTTCATTTATAATAACCCATAAATACGTTGTTTTATATGACAAAAAGTTTTAAGGAGGCTCTGAAAGCCCGTCGTACATTTTATCGGATCCAAAACAAATCGACATTGTCTGATAAAGAAATAAGAGATTTAATTTGTTTTGCTGTAGAATTTGTCCCCTCAGCTTTCAATTCTCAAACCACTCGTGTTGTGTTATTAACAGGTAAGGCGCATGAAAAGTTGTGGAACATTGTAAAAAATGTCTTGCGTAAGCGAGTTCCGGCTGAGGTATTTGGCAAGACCGAAGAAAAGATTGATGGCTGTTTCGCTTGTGGATATGGTACTATTCTCTATTTTGAAGATATGGCTATCGTTCGCTCTTTGCAGGAAAGTTTCCCCACTTATAAAGATAATTTCCCTATCTGGGCAGAGCAGACCGATGCTATGCATCAGTTGGCAGTCTGGACCATGCTGGAAGATGCAGGAATGGGGGCGTCTTTGCAGCATTATAATCCGCTGATTGATGATGAAGTACGTAAAGTTTGGAATTTGTCTGATGACTGGAAATTGATAGCGCAGATGCCATTCGGTGTGCCTGTTGCACAACCGGGCTTTAAGGAAGTGAAGTCATTGGATGAGCGTGTTTTTGAATTTACTGATTAAAATTCATGTCTTATCTTTTGGCTTATTAGGGGAAAATAAGCATCTTTGTGTGCAATAAAAACAAAGATGTGCTATGAAAAAATTATTATCACTTCCCCCTAATCTGGTGGAATGTTTTCATGATATAGAGAAAGCGGACCAGACAGAGTGGTTTTGTACTTCCGATCCTATAGGTAGTAAGCTAGGATCAGGCGGGGGGACTGCATGGCTGTTGGAGGCTTGTTGTCAGAAAGTAGCTCCTGACAGCGATTTTCTTACTTGGCTGGGAAAAGAAAAACGTATTTTACTTCATGCAGGCGGGCAGAGTCGTCGTTTGCCCGGATATGCGCCATCCGGCAAAATTCTTACTCCCATTCCTGTATTCCGGTGGGCCAGAGGACAACGGCTGTCACAAAATCTGCTTTCCCTCCAGCTCCCTTTATATGAACAAATCATGGAGAAAGCTCCGTCTTCTCTTCATACATTGATTGCAAGTGGAGATGTTTATATCCGTGCGGGCCAACCGCTTCAGACTATTCCTGATGCGGATGTGGTGTGTTACGGTTTATGGGTAGATCCTAATCTGGCAAAAAACCATGGTGTTTTTGTTTCTTCACGGGCTACTCCCGATAAGCTTGATTTCATGCTTCAAAAACCTTCGGTGGAGGAATTGGGGAAATTAATGCAAACCCATCTTTTTCTGATGGATATCGGAATTTGGCTGTTAAGTGACCGTGCGGTTAGTCTGTTGGTAAAACGATCTTATAAGGAAGGAAAACTCTCTTATTATGACATGTATTCTGATTTCGGACTTACATTGGGAGAGCACCCGCGTATGATGGACGATGAACTTAACAAGCTGAGTGTGGCTATTCTGCCGTTGCCCGGAGGGGAGTTTTATCATTACGGAACCAGTCGTGAACTTATTTCTTCTACATTGGCAGTACAAAATCTGGTAAACGACCAGCGGGAGATTATGCACAAGAAGGTAAAACCGCATCCGGCCATGTTTGTTCAAAATGCTGAGGTAGGTTATCAACTTACCTCACAAAATTCGGAAATATGGATAGAGAACAGTTATGTAGGAGCAGGATGGAATATCCATCACCAGACCATCATAACAGGGGTTCCCGCTAATAATTGGAACCTAGAGGTTCCGTCCGGTGTGTGTATTGATGTGGTTCCTTTTGGAGAATCTGGCTATGTAGCGCGTCCATACGGCTTCAATGATACTTTCAAGGGAGCTTTGGCTAAGGAAGAAACATATTATCAAGGAATGTCTGTAGGTGAGTGGTGTGCTGTACGCGGCATTTCGGTGGAAGAAATAGAAAACGGTCACGACTTGCAGGCCGCGCGTTTGTTTCCGGTTTGCTCATCTGTAGAGGAATTGGGAGCAGTTATGCGCTGGATGGTCTCTGAACCGGCATTACAGCAAGGAAAAGAAATATGGCAACGCTGTCGTAAGTTATCTGCCGATGATATATCTGCTTATTCTAATCTTTATCGTCTGGCAGAACAGCGTGAAGCTTTCCGGATAAAGAATTGGCCGGCATTGGCGCATAATTATGAACGAAGTGTCTTTTATCAGCTAAATTTGGAGAATGCTGCTGGAGAATTTGCTCGGTATGATCTGTCGTTGCCTGAGCCTTTATCAGAATCGGCTCCGCTGATGACACGTATCAGTGATAATATGTTTCGTGCCCGGGTGCAGCAGCTTAAGGGGCTGGCTTATCGGGAATATGAGAATGAGGCTTTTCGTTTGATGCGCGACGGACTTACTGCTTCGGCTTTAGCCAAGAGGCAGCAACCGCATTTGTCAGTGTACTCCGATCAGATTGTCTGGGGGCGTAGTCCGGTCCGTATTGATCTGGCCGGCGGATGGACGGATACTCCACCTTATTGCTTGAATGAAGGGGGGAATGTGGTGAATATTGCTATTGAGTTGAACGGGCAGCCTCCTCTACAAGTTTACGTGAAACCCTGTCGGGAGTATAAGATAATTCTTCGTTCTATAGACTTAGGCGCTATGGAAGTGGTTACAACTTACGGGGAGGTAAGGGATTTCATGCAAGTGGGATCCCCATTCTCTATACCTAAAGCGGCATTGGTGCTGGCAGGTTTCCAGCCGGGCTTTTCCACCGAATCGTATGTTTCATTGGAAGAGCAGTTGAAGGCGTTTGGCTCCGGAATGGAAATCACTCTGCTTTCTGCGATTCCTGCGGGCTCCGGTCTGGGTACAAGTTCTATTCTTGCATCAACTGTGCTGGGGGCAATCTCTGATTTTTGCGGACTGAACTGGGATAAGAACGAGATATGTAACCGTACGCTTATTTTGGAACAGTTACTGACTACCGGAGGGGGGTGGCAAGATCAATACGGAGGTGTGCTTCGTGGAGTGAAATTATTGCAGACTCATGCAGGTATGGATCAGAGTCCGTTAGTGCGCTGGTTGCCCGATTATTTGTTTACAGGTGGCGAATATCAGAAGTGCCATTTGCTTTATTACACGGGAATTACCCGTACAGCCAAAGGAATTTTAGCTGAAATCGTGCGTAGCATGTTCCTCAACTCCACAGAGCATTTGTCTATACTTGGCGGTATGAAGGGGCATGCTCTTGACTTGTACGAAGCCATTCAGCGTGGGAATTTCGATGAAATGGGGCGTTTGGTTGGTAAAAGCTGGAAGCTGAACCAAGCGTTGGATCCCGGCACTAATCCCGAGGCAGTTGAGACTATCATTCGCCGGATTGATGATTATTGCCTGGGATATAAATTGCCAGGTGCGGGGGGAGGCGGCTATCTTTATATGGTGGCTAAAGATCCTGAGGCTGCTATACGTATTCGAAGTATTCTTACTCAGAACCCACCCAACAGTTGTGCCCGTTTCGTTGATATGGCTTTGTCCGACAAAGGCTTGCAAATTAGCCGAAGCTAGTTATAACTGAATAGAGTTGGGAAACCAGCCGGGTGATATTTTCTTTAGCAAACTCCGGTTCCATTGCCTTCTCCAGGGTGATGGGGCCGGGGGCTATAGAGAATATACCTTTGAATCCCGCTTTGTTTAATTCCGGCAGGTTTTCTATACTGCCTGCCAGTACAATAACGGGAATATGTTCTTTTTGTGCTTCCTTTAGTATTCCGTATGGTACTTTTCCCATAGCTGTCTGCCGGTCTGCTTTTCCCTCGCCCGTAATAATGAGGTCTGCTCCTTTTATTTTTTCGGAGAAGTCGATGGCTTTCAATAATAATTCTGTTCCCGGTTTTAGCTCTGCGTTAAAAAAAGCCAGTAGTCCACCACCCATGCCTCCGGCTGCACCTGCACCGGGGTAGTTCGTGATATCTTTTCCTGTCGTTTTCTTTATAACTTCGGCTAATGATTGCATGCCTTCATCCAGTCTTTGCACCATATTTGAATCGGCTCCTTTTTGTTGTGCAAAGATATATGCCGCTCCGTCAGGGCCGTAGAAAGGGTTGGCTACATCACATGCTACCATGAAGTGTGTTTCTCTTAGTGCGGGATGAATACCGGATGTGTCTATGTTTGCCACGGCTTCCATTATTTGGCCTCCTGTACCTAAGGTATGCCCTGATTTGTCTAGAAAGCGGAAACCTAGTGCCTGTAGCATTCCTAATCCTGCGTCATTAGTCGCGCTTCCGCCAATACCGATTATAAAATTTCTGCATCCTTTGTTTAATGCGTCTTTTATCAATTCTCCTGTACCAAAGGTTGTTGTCAGCATAGGATTTCTTTGTTCAATAGGTACGAGAGGTAGTCCGCTGATGGCAGCCATTTCTATAATAGCTGTTCTGCCATTGCCGGACAGACCGTAATGTGTTTTTGCCATTTTCATTAGCGGTCCATGTGCCGATAAGGTTATATATTTCCCTTTAGTGGCTGTGATGAGTACGTCCAGTAAACCTTCACCGCCATCAGCGATGGGAATAACTGAAGTGTGGCAGGAAGGATTTATGCTTTTGATACCTTTTTCGGCAGCTTTTCCTGCTTCTGCTGAAGTTAGACAGCCTTTGAATGAATCGATGGCGATAATTATTTTCTTCATTGTATATCTTTATATAGTGCAAATCTACTGAAAACTTTTCTTCTTTAAATAGAACAGGTTGTCTTTTATTTGTGGATTGGAATATGTGTAGCTTGATGGATAAAGTAGATGTTTTTTGCTTTTGTCTGGGTGTAAGTATTGGTTCTTGAAGTTGATGGTGTTTCCGAACAACCGTCGAGATGTAAGAAAATGATTTTTATTCTTCTCGGCATTTTTTTCCTACAGTTTTTCCCCAGTGTTTGCGGAGTCAGCACTTTTGAGAGCTCTGTGGTTTGTGTTTCGTAACCTGTCCGGTTTTTCTTCGGGCTTGCTTCTTTTCCGTCTTTCCTTGTTTTCCGTCTGCTATCTTCGTATGGGTCCCTTCCTTTTTCCGTCCCTATACGCGCGTGCGAATATTATAATGTGTGTGTCTTTTTCCTCCGGTGTCCTCCGTTATAAAAACATGCTTTGTAACACATCTGTTATTCAGTGTATTACAAAAAAGTTTCAGGAAATCCGTATAATTTTTCCTTCGTATGTTTGCTGGTAATCGTTAAAAGGTCTACCTTTGCATCCGCAATCGAGAGAGATGCGGCACTTCAGACAGTGTGTGACTGACTTGGTGAACCAAACGTAGGAGAGTTTTCCTTGACAGTGTCTGCACCCAGTATCTTACCTTAGCGGGGCTAAGGGAGCGAGAACGGATAAGACCTGGGAAGGATGAACGTCCCGCCTTTTATGGAAGTTTCGAAAAAAAACTTTTTCAAAAAAACTTTCGAAAACATTTGGCGGTTACGATAAAATCTCTTACCTTTGCATCCGCTTTCGGAAACGATGGCAAGACATAAATGAGAGTTCTTTGAAAGATTTAAGATAAACAAACAAGTAGTACAAGCCGGTGCACCGTATGTAATATATATATGGTGTACGGAAAAACAAGAACCGTCAATATTGATATTGATAGATTTGGAATCCTTGAGCAGATTATCAACTGAATAGTTGGAAAAAGATATTATTACAATGAAGAGTTTGATCCTGGCTCAGGATGAACGCTAGCTACAGGCTTAACACATGCAAGTCGAGGGGCAGCATGGTCTTAGCTTGCTAAGGCCGATGGCGACCGGCGCACGGGTGAGTAACACGTATCCAACCTGCCGTCTACTCTTGGACAGCCTTCTGAAAGGAAGATTAATACAAGATGGCATCATGAGTCCGCATGTTCACATGATTAAAGGTATTCCGGTAGACGATGGGGATGCGTTCCATTAGATAGTAGGCGGGGTAACGGCCCACCTAGTCTTCGATGGATAGGGGTTCTGAGAGGAAGGTCCCCCACATTGGAACTGAGACACGGTCCAAACTCCTACGGGAGGCAGCAGTGAGGAATATTGGTCAATGGGCGAGAGCCTGAACCAGCCAAGTAGCGTGAAGGATGACTGCCCTATGGGTTGTAAACTTCTTTTATAAAGGAATAAAGTCGGGTATGGATACCCGTTTGCATGTACTTTATGAATAAGGATCGGCTAACTCCGTGCCAGCAGCCGCGGTAATACGGAGGATCCGAGCGTTATCCGGATTTATTGGGTTTAAAGGGAGCGTAGATGGATGTTTAAGTCAGTTGTGAAAGTTTGCGGCTCAACCGTAAAATTGCAGTTGATACTGGATATCTTGAGTGCAGTTGAGGCAGGCGGAATTCGTGGTGTAGCGGTGAAATGCTTAGATATCACGAAGAACTCCGATTGCGAAGGCAGCCTGCTAAGCTGCAACTGACATTGAGGCTCGAAAGTGTGGGTATCAAACAGGATTAGATACCCTGGTAGTCCACACGGTAAACGATGAATACTCGCTGTTTGCGATATACGGCAAGCGGCCAAGCGAAAGCGTTAAGTATTCCACCTGGGGAGTACGCCGGCAACGGTGAAACTCAAAGGAATTGACGGGGGCCCGCACAAGCGGAGGAACATGTGGTTTAATTCGATGATACGCGAGGAACCTTACCCGGGCTTAAATTGCAGATGAATTACGGTGAAAGCCGTAAGCCGCAAGGCATCTGTGAAGGTGCTGCATGGTTGTCGTCAGCTCGTGCCGTGAGGTGTCGGCTTAAGTGCCATAACGAGCGCAACCCTTGTTGTCAGTTACTAACAGGTCATGCTGAGGACTCTGACAAGACTGCCATCGTAAGATGTGAGGAAGGTGGGGATGACGTCAAATCAGCACGGCCCTTACGTCCGGGGCTACACACGTGTTACAATGGGGGGTACAGAGGGCCGCTACCACGCGAGTGGATGCCAATCCCCAAAACCTCTCTCAGTTCGGACTGGAGTCTGCAACCCGACTCCACGAAGCTGGATTCGCTAGTAATCGCGCATCAGCCACGGCGCGGTGAATACGTTCCCGGGCCTTGTACACACCGCCCGTCAAGCCATGGGAGCCGGGGGTACCTGAAGTGCGTAACCGCGAGGAGCGCCCTAGGGTAAAACTGGTGACTGGGGCTAAGTCGTAACAAGGTAGCCGTACCGGAAGGTGCGGCTGGAACACCTCCTTTCTGGAGAGGACGAAAGATCGATAAGGTTTTTGTTCTTGTACTGCTGGTGTTGTTTATTCAAGATATGATTCCGTAATGATACGGAAGAGAGAAAGTAAGAAGCCGGGTCTAATTAAACAGACTAGGTTGAACTTAGTCCTATAGCTCAGTTGGTTAGAGCGCTACACTGATAATGTAGAGGTCGGCAGTTCAACTCTGCCTGGGACTACGAACGGAATCAAGTTCGGGGGATTAGCTCAGCTGGCTAGAGCATCTGCCTTGCACGCAGAGGGTCAACGGTTCGAATCCGTTATTCTCCACTCCATCGGAAACGTAAGAAACGAAGATGAACGATCTATGACATATTGTACAAGCAAACAGTAATTTTAGTAGTAAAGAGCTGAAAGTATATATCATCCCGCTGGCACGCAAGTGTGAGCGAATGGATAAGGAAAGTAAAAAAGGGCGCATGGCGGATGCCTTGGCTCTCGGAGGCGATGAAGGACGTGATAAGCTGCGATAAGCTTTGGGGAGGTGCAAATGACCTTTGATCCAGAGATTTCCGAATGGGACAACCCAATATCTTGAAGAGGTATTATCTTACTATGTAAGAGGCTAACGCAGGGAACTGAAACATCTTAGTACCTGCAGGAAAAGAAAATAAACAATGATTCCCCCAGTAGTGGCGAGCGAACGGGGAACAGCCCAAACCATCCATGTTACGGCATGTGTGGGGTTGTAGGACTACGCCGTTGCATGAAGACATCAGAGAAGAACTTTCTGGAAAGAAAGACCATAGAGCATGACAGTTGCGTATTCGAATGTTGTCGAAGCATAGTAGTATCCTGAGTAGCGCGGAGCACGAGGAATTCTGCGTGAATCTGCCGGGACCATCCGGTAAGGCTAAATACTCCCGAGAGACCGATAGCGAACCAGTACCGTGAGGGAAAGGTGAAAAGCACTTCGAACAGAAGAGTGAAATAGTTCCTGAAACCGTGCGCCTACAAGCGGTCGGAGCTCGTTAATGAGTGACGGCGTGCCTTTTGCATAATGAACCTACGAGTTGCCTTTGCCGGCAAGGTTAAGTGTGACGACACACGTATCCGAAGCGAAAGCGAGTCTGAACAGGGCGTATAGTCGGCAGTGGCAGACGCGAAACCAAGTGATCTACCCTTGGCCAGGTTGAAGGCTGGGTAACACCAGCTGGAGGACCGCACCAATAAGCGTTGAAAAGCTTCTGGATGAGCTGAGGGTAGGGGTGAAAGGCTAATCAAACTTGGAGATAGCTCGTACTCCCCGAAATGCATTTAGGTGCAGCCTTGCGGGTTACTGATGTGAGGTAGAGCGACTGATAAGATGCGAGGGCTTCACCGCCTATCAAGTCTTGACAAACTCCGAATGCGCATCAGTTCTACCGCAGGAGTGAGGGCATGGGTGCTAAGGTCCGTGCCCGAGAGGAGAAGAATCCGGACCACCTGCTAAGGTCCCGAAATGACAGCTAAGTTAAACTAACGAAGTCTGACTGCTAAGACAGCTAGGATGTTGGCTTGGAAGCAGCCATTCATTTAAAGAGTGCGTAACAGCTCACTAGTCGAGGAGTCGGGCGTGGATAATAATCGGGTATCAAGTTGTCTACCGAAGCAGTGGGATCATTAATATGATCGGTAGGGGAGCATTCCAGTCGGCGTCGAAGGCGTACCGTGAGGTATTCTGGAGCGTCTGGAAAAGCAAATGTAGGTATAAGTAACGATAAAGGGGGCGGGAAACCCCCTCGCCGAAAGACTAAGGTTTCCTGATCAACGCTAATCGGATCAGGGTCAGTCGGGTCCTAAGGCTCAGCCGAACGGCGATGCCGATGGCAGAAACGGTTAATATTCCGTTACTACCTTCAGGAGTGACGTGGAGACGCAGTAGTGACAGTGCCGCCATCTGACGGAATAGATGGTTGAAGGGTGTAGGAGTCGATCATGGCAGGCAAATCCACCATGAGATCCGAACCTGATAGTATGCCGCGTCCTTCGGGACAAGGCAATAGTGCGCGTAAGCATGCTGCCGAGAAAATCCGCTAAACTTAATCCTGGAGGTACCCGTACCGCAAACGGACACACGTAGTCGGGATGAATATTCTAAGGCGCTTGAGTGATTCACGGTTAAGGAACTAGGCAAACTGACCCTGTAACTTCGGGATAAAGGGTCCCTACCCTTTTATGGGAGGGCGCAGAGAATCGGTCCAGGCAACTGTTTAACAAAAACACAGGGCTGTGCCAAATCGAAAGATCCAGTATACAGCCTGACACCTGCCCGGTGCTGGAAGGTTAAGAGGAGATGTCATCGATAAGAGAAGCGTTGAATTGAAGCCCCAGTAAACGGCGGCCGTAACTATAACGGTCCTAAGGTAGCGAAATTCCTTGTCGGGTAAGTTCCGACCTGCACGAATGGTGTAATGATCTGGACGCTGTCTCAACCGTGAGCTCAGTGAAATTGTAGTATCGGTGAAGATGCCGATTACCCGCGATGGGACGAAAAGACCCCGTGAACCTTTACTATAGCTTATCATTGAATCTGGGCACGTGATGTGTAGGATAGGTCGGAGGCTTTGAAGCAGGTACGCCAGTATTTGTGGAGCCGCTGTTGAAATACGACCCTTTATTTGTTTGGATTCTAACCCGTGGATACGGGGACATTGATTGGTGGGTAGTTTGACTGGGGTGGTCGCCTCCAAAAGCGTAACGGAGGCTTCTAAAGGTGCCCTCCGGCCGATTGGTAACCGGCCTTAGAGTGTAATGGCATAAGGGCGCTTGACTGGGAGACTAACAAGTCGATCAGGTAGGAAACTAGAGCATAGTGATCCGGTGTTTCCGTATGGAAGGGACATCGCTCAAAGGATAAAAGGTACTCCGGGGATAACAGGCTGATCCCTCCCAAGAGCTCATATCGACGGAGTGGTTTGGCACCTCGATGTCGGCTCGTCACATCCTGGGGCTGGAGAAGGTCCCAAGGGTTGGGCTGTTCGCCCATTAAAGTGGCACGCGAGCTGGGTTCAGAACGTCGTGAGACAGTTCGGTCTCTATCTATCGTGGGCGCATGAAATTTGCGTGGCTCTGACACTAGTACGAGAGGACCGTGTTGGACAGACCTCTGGTTTGCCGGTTGTGCCGCCAGGTGCATTGCCGGGTATCTAAGTCTGGATCGGATAAGTGCTGAAAGCATCTAAGTACGAAGCCGGCCACAAGATTAGATTTCTCAGGGTCGTTGTAGACTACGACGTTGATAGGATGCAGGTGTAAAGATGGAGACATCAAAGCCGAGCATTACTAATTGCCCGTTCACTTTCCTTATATGTCGGATGGTGTATACCTTTGGTTTTTACTACAGAATGAAATTACGATAACAGCTCAACAATATGTCAACCTTATTCAGGTGGCTATAGCACAAGGGTTCCACCTCTTCCCATTCCGAACAGAGAAGTTAAGCCTTGTCACGCCGATGGTACTGCGTCACAGTGGGAGAGTAGGTAGCCGCCGTTTTGATTGAAGCCTTCGGACTTGAAGAAGTTCCGGAGGCTTTTTTTGTATCCGCACGCATGAAATGTGGCCTCTACCGTTTTTTCCCCGTGGGTGTGGGTACCTTTCCCACGGAACTGTCCGGAAGGGGCAGGTTTTTATTTAGAATTAGAAAAGGGGTTAAAAAGATTGTATTTCATAATTTCTTTATGATTATCGAATATATTTACCACTTGAACTTGAATAATTTTTAGGTCTGCGTGAACAAAAAAACAATAGAATTGTTTCAATAATATAAACCGAGAATCTTTCGAAACTAGTAGCCAAAATGAAGCTTATCGTCAAAATAGGATTAATAGTCCTGCTTTTAATGTTTAATTATCAGGGAGTCGATGCAGATGTTGTTTCTTCCGCTATTGACAGATATGCTACTACTACAGAACATCAAGATAATATGGCATCTGATCATGGTACATTGGATACCATGTCTTTCACCCACTCTTTACTCACAGGGCAACAGCAGGTATTAGCGAAACTAATGCCCGACGATCTCCGTATCCGCAGAGCAGAGGAACTTCAACAGAACTTCTTAAAAATTCTCATAGGTCGTTTTTCACTACGGGAAGAAATACTGGCAACTGACCGCGCTAAGATCTTTCCGTCTAATCCCATTCATTGTGTGTCTCCGGCATGTCATTATTTCGTGTTCACGCTGAGACGCATTTTGATTTAATTAATCGTTATAAATTTAGTTGTTTCACCTTCTCCGGCGCCCTGCAGAGTGTCGGGGTTGGTATAGAATTGTCATTTAACTATAACGATTAATTAAAACATATATCATGGAAACTATTCAAAATAAAACTACTAATAAGATTGTAGGTATTAAAAATGCGGGTTGGGTAATTATATGCTGCTTTATCATTGCAGTTTGTATCTATCACTTCATATTGGGGAATCCATCCAACTTTATGAATAATGACCCTAATAACCATCCGTTGCCGGGCAGTTTCCTGGGAACAATTTACAAAGGTGGTGTAGTGGTGCCCATTATCCAGACCCTGTTGCTCACCGTCATAGCGTTGAGCGTTGAGCGTTATTTAGCCATCCGGTCTGCTTTTGGCAGAGGTTCGCTGGTGAAATTCGTCGCTAATATTAAATCTACCCTGGCCGCTGGTGATATGAAGAAGGCACAAGAGCTATGTGATAAACAAGGCGGTTCTGTAGCCAATGTAGTTACTTCGACTTTAAGAAAGTATGCCGACGTGGAAAACGATGCGACACTTTCCAAGGACCAGAAAGTACTGGC
Organism: Phocaeicola vulgatus ATCC 8482; assembly: GCF_000012825.1. GTDB lineage: Bacteria > Bacteroidota > Bacteroidia > Bacteroidales > Bacteroidaceae > Phocaeicola > Phocaeicola vulgatus. The sequence goes on from NC_009614.1 coordinate 2,101,761, forward strand.
CATTCAAAAAGAATTGGAAGAAGCAACTGCACTGGAGCTCCCTATGATGGAGCAGAATCTGCCTGTTATCGGTACAATCACCACATTGGGTACCTTGATGGGACTACTCGGTACGGTAATTGGTATGATCCGTTCATTTGCAGCTTTGTCTGCCGGTGGTGGTACGGACTCCATGGCTTTGTCACAAGGTATTTCCGAGGCGTTGATCAATACGGCATTCGGTATCTTGACAGGTGCATTGGCGGTTATTTCTTATAACTACTACACTAATAAGATTGATAAATTGACTTACAGCCTCGATGAAGTAGGTTTCTCTATTGTACAGACCTTTGCGGCTTCTCATAAATAATCGTGCCAACCCTTTAAAATAAACTGCTATGGGTAGAGCAAAGATTAAAAAGAAAAGTACGTTCATAGATATGACGGCCATGAGTGACGTCACTGTGTTGCTGCTTACTTTCTTTATGTTGACTTCAACATTCGTAAAGAAGGAGCCGGTACAGGTGTTTACTCCAGCCTCCGTTTCTGAAATCAAGATTCCGGAAACGAATATCCTTCAGATTCTGGTGGACCCGCAAGGGAAAATATTTATGAGCCTCGACAAACAGCCCGACATGAAGGCCGTATTGGAGAAAATGGGTGAGGAGTACGGAGTTGATTTTACTCCTGAGCAGGAGAAGAAATTTGTGACAGCTTCTACATTTGGTGTCCCGATGAGAAGCATGCAGAAATATCTGGATCTGCCTTCCGACCAGCAGGATAAACTGTTGAAAAATGAAGGTATCCCCTGTGACAGTACAGATAATCAGTTTAAATCATGGGTACGCAGTGCTCGTCAGGTGAATCCTGATTTACGTATTGCTATCAAAGCTGATGCGTCAACTCCCTACGCTGTGATTAAAAACGTAATGAACTCACTTCAGGACCTCAGAGAGAACCGGTACAATCTGATTACTTCTCTGAAGACTACTTCTGATAAATAAAACCGAATAATTATGAGTGCTGAAGTACAAGAAAGCAGCAAAAAAGGAAAGGGTTCGAAGCAAAAAAAGATGACTGTCCGCGTAGACTTTACGCCTATGGTGGATATGAACATGTTGCTGATTACTTTCTTTATGCTGTGTACCACGCTGAGCAAACCTCAGACGATGGAAATAAGTATGCCGAGCAATGACAAGAACATCACTGAAGAGCAGCAGAGCAAGGTGAAGGCTTCACAAGCAATTACCCTGTTACTGGCCGGAGGAGATAAATTGTATTATTATGAAGGAGAACCTAATTATAAAGACTATACATCGCTGAAGGAAACTTCCTATAATGCAGATGGTCTGCGTTCCATTCTTCTTAAAAAGAACTCGGCGGCAGTTCGTGAAGTAAACGATCTGAAAAAACAGAAAGCTGATCTAAAGATATCAGAGGAGGAGTATACGAAAAAACTGGCTGAAATAAAAAGCGGAAAGGATACCCCGACTGTTATTATTAAAGCAACGGATGACTCTTCATACAAGAATCTGATTGATGCTCTAGATGAAATGCAAATATGCAATATAGGTAAGTATGTAATTACAGACATCGCAGATGCAGATCAGTTCTTGATCAAGAACTATGATACGAAGGGCGATCTGAGTAAAGACATTGCGGAATAGTAACACACATTTAAAAGGAGGAAAAGAAAATGGCAAAAATAGATTTGACCTCACCTGAATGGTGTGAACTGATATTCCAAGGTAAGAACAAGGCATACGGTGCCTATAAGATGCGTGCCAATTCACCTAAACGCCACACGTGGGCAATGGTAATTGTAGTGATCATTGCTGCCATAGGTTTCAGTATACCGACATTGGTAAAACTGGCAACCCCGAAGCAGAAAGAGGTGATGACAGAGGTGACTACCTTGTCACAACTGGAAGAACCCGAAGTGAAACAGGAAGAGTTCAAGAAAGTGGAACCGGTGGCTCCGCCTCCTGCTCTGAAAAGCTCTATCAAATTTACAGCTCCTGTCATCAAAAAAGATGAAGAAGTGCGTGATGATGAAGAGATAAAGAGTCAGGAAGAATTGACTCAGACCAAAGTGGCTATCTCTATTGCCGATGTGAAAGGTAATGATGAGTTGAACGGTAAAGATATTGCTGAACTGAAAGAAGTGATAACCAAAGCCCCCGAAGCAGAAGAAAAAACATATACTATGGTAGAACAGATGCCTCAGTTCCCGGGTGGTGATAGAGAATTGCTGTCTTTTATAGCAAAGAATTTGCATTATCCTACCATTGCGCAGGAAAAAGGAATACAGGGTAAAGTGTTTGTCCGCTTTGTGGTTTCGGCTACAGGTGACGTAAAGGATGTGAAGGTGATGCGTTCTCTGGACCCGTATTGCGACAAGGAAGCCATCAGGGTGATCCAGTCATTGCCGAAGTGGATTCCGGGAAGACAGAACGGACGTAATGTTCCCGTGTACTATACCGTTCCTATAACTTTTAAGCTACAATAATATCTATATATGATGATGAAGCTGTATATTGCATTATTGGCTGCTTCGTTGCTGCTGCTTTCGGGCTGCGGCAACAAACCCAAACCGGGGGAAGACGATACGTTGACCTCTGGCACTATAACGATAGCGGTGGACGAAACTTTCCGTCCCATTATAGAAGAGGAGTTACAGGTGTTTTATGCATTGACACCGGATGCCACCGTGCATCCCATTTATTGCAGCGAAGTGGAAGCCATGAAACTTTTGCTGGCGGATAGTGTACGTCTGGCTATAACCACCCGGCAACTCACCAGGCAGGAAACAGCCTATCTTAATGACAAGAAATTCTTTCCTGTATCGGTAAAGATGGCGACAGATGGTTTGGCCTTGATAGTGAACAAGCAAAATACGGATTCATTAATTACGGTTGACCAGTTTAAAGAAATACTGACGGGGAAAGTTACTGACTGGAAACAGTTGAATCCTGCTTCCCGTTTGGGTGAGCTCCAACTGGTATTTGATAATCCCAATTCGAGCACCGTACATTATGTACTTGATTCGATCTGCGGCGGTATGCCTTTGTCGAAGGACCTGAAGGCGCAGAAAACAAATCCGGAGGTGATTTCGTATGTGGCTAAGAATCCCGCAGCTTTAGGGGTTATCGGTGTCAACTGGATAGGAAATCCTGCGGATAGTACGCGACTCTCTTTCAATGACGTCATTCGGATAATGGCTGTCAGCCGTGCGGATTCGGCTACAGTGGGAAATAGTTTCAAGCCTTATCAAGCTTATCTGGCTTTGAACCAGTATCCGCTCACTCGCAATGTGTACATTTTACTCAATGATCCTAAAAGTGGTCTGCCCAGTGGTCTGACTTCTTTCCTGACAGATTTCCGGGGACAGCGTATCATCTTGAAATCAGGACTGGTACCTGCTACGGCTGCTGTGAGGATTGTAGATGTAAAAGAGGAATAATAAATGAACAAAAAAGAAGAACCATGAAAAAATTAGTATTAACCGTGATGAGCCTGTGCCTGGCCGTAACTATGTGGGGACAGACACCAGCAGGCAGCGAATGGTCACCCCAAGTGAAACAGGCTGCCACGATGATAAAGGAGAATCCGGCAAAAGCCTCCGAGGCTTTTGATGAACTGATGAAAGGTAAAAATAAGAAGAATACTTCCTTGTTGGTAGAGATAGGCCGGGCTTATCTGGACCAGGGAAAAACAGCAGAAGCTGCCGAATATGCACAGCGCGCTAAAGATGTGAACAGTAAATGTGCTGTAGCCTATCTGCTGAGTGGTGATGTGGCATTGAAACTAAATGATGTGAACAAAGCCAGCAGTGATTATAACCAGGCTATTTATCTGGATGAAAATTGCAGCGAAGCTTATTTTAAATATGCACAGGTATATAAAGGTGTAGACCCTCAACTGTCACTGGATATGTTGATGCGTTTGCAGACTAAGGCTCCGGACGATAACCGTATCAGTAAGGAATTGGCCGATGTATATTATACGATGGGGCAGTATGGCAAAGCAAAAGAAGCTTATGAAAGTTATCTGAAAGTAGGTACGCCTACCGAACAGGACTATACCCGCTATGCCATGTTGCTATATCTGAATAAGGATTATGCGCAGTCTTCGGATATGGTAAAGAAAGGTCTGGAACTTGCTCCGGAAAATCATGTGCTGAAACGTCTGGCGATGTATGATAATCTGGAGTTAAAGGATTACAAAGAAGGACTGGAAGCAGCCGCCACTTTCTTTTCTAATCCCGGTAATCCGGATTATGTATATTTGGATTACGTTTATTTCGCCCGTTTGCTGGAAGCTGACAAGCAGTATGATGAAGCGGTGGCACAGTTCGACAAAGCACTGGCTATGGACAAATCGCATACGGAAATCTATAAAGATATCTCTGATGTATACGAAAAGGAACGTGATTTTCCGAAGGCCATAGAGGCTTATAAAAATTATTTGGGCGGAATGAAAGGTGATCCGGATATTAGTGACCTGTTTTTATATGGACGTTTGAACTATTATGCGGCTACTGATTCTGCTTATCAGGATAAGCAACCACTTTATCTAGCTGAAGCCGATACTATTTTTGCACAAGTGGCTGCTAAAGTTCCCGATAACTATTTAGGAAACTTCTGGCGTGCCCGTGTTAATTCTTTGCGTGATCCTGAAACAACTCAGGGATTGGCAAAGCCTTATTATGAGGCTGCACTGAGTATTCTGGAACAGAAGCCTGATGCTACTAAATCAGTGTTGGTGGAATGTAACAGCTATTTGGGATATTATTATTTTGTAAAAGAAGATTATAACCAGTCAAAACTGTATTGGAATAAGATATTGGAAATTGATCCTGGAAACGAAACTGCTACTAAAGCACTAGGAGGAATTAAATAGTCCTTCTTTTTTTCATTTATCATTTGAGTTGAGCGGACAGTACTTGGTTGCCGCCCGCTTAATTCGTTTAACGGTTAATGAATGTTAAAGATGAGTCATTCTTCTTGTTTATTCAAATAAACTATATACATTTACAGTGTACTAATCAACTAATACACTAAATAACTAATAAAACCATAAACACAATGATGATTGAAGTAAAGAACTTGTCTTTCAGTTATGGAAAGAGAAAACAGAAAGTCTTTGATGACTTCTCGCTAGCATTGGACAAAGGTTCAGTTTACGGCCTTTTAGGGAAGAACGGTACAGGTAAATCTACTTTGCTTTATTTAATGACAGGTTTGCTTCGTCCTCAGGCCGGACGGGTGCTTTACAAAGGGGTGGATGTTTCCATGCGCTATCCCCTGACTTTGCAGGACATGTTTCTAGTGCCTGAAGAATTTGCTTTGCCATCAGTCAGTTTGAAACAATACTTGAAGCTGAATACTCCGTTTTATCCGAATTTCAGCAATGAACTCTTGAGCACTTGCCTTCGTGATTTTGATATGAATGAAGATATTCATTTGGGCGAGCTTTCGATGGGACAGAAGAAGAAAGCATTTATGTGCTTTGCATTAGCTACCAATACCTCTTTGTTGGTAATGGACGAGCCCAGCAACGGATTGGATATTCCTTCTAAAAGTCAGTTTCGTAAAGTAATCGCTTCGGGCATGACCGATGAAAAATCAGTCATCATCTCTACGCACCAGGTGAGAGATATTGACAGCCTGCTGGATCATGTGGTTATTATTGACGGTACCCGCGTATTGTTGAATGCATCGGTAAAGACCATCTGTGACAAAGTCTATTTTGCAGAGCAAGGCATGAATGAACCGACGGACACAGCACTCTATGTCCAGCCGTCCGTCCAGGGAAACAGTGTCATCTTCCCGAACACTGAGAATGAGGAAACGAATTTGAATCTGGAAGTATTATTCAACGCTATGCTGGCAGAGAGAGAAAAAATGCAAACCATGTTTAACAAGTAACACACACAAACATTATGGATACGAATAACTTCTTTAGCTTTTCGCGTATTGCAATGGTAATGAAACGCGAGATTATGGAAAATTGGAAAACGAATCTTTATCGTTTGATAGGAATTTATGCTGCATTCGCCTTGGTAATGATACTTCATATGTGGACAATGAGTTCTGGTAGGTCTTCTCAGATATCGTTTACTACTTATTGTTCTAATATAATGGGGACCTTTGTTTTTATCATTGGTATTGCCAGTATTGCTTATGCTGCCAACATTATGGAAAACATGATTACAAAAGAAAAACGTATCGCTTTTCTGATGCTTCCGGCGACTATGATAGAGAAATTTGTAGCACGATTTTTAATTGTTACGGTAGGGATGGCCGCAGCCATTATAGTTGCCGCTTCATTGGCAGAGATTACGCGTTATCTTGTACTTCCTTTGTTTAATTTGCCCGAGGCATTCCATCAATCAGTGTTGTACCATCTTCTTTCTATGGCTGCTATAGATGGAGAACAGGTATTTAGGGGATCGGGATCCGCTTTGAATATGTCCTACCAGAACTGGCTGGGTGAGCTGTGCGGATGGGCTTTCTTGGTGTGGTCACATTCACTTTATATTCTAGGGGGGAGTTATTGGTACAAGAAACCTTTTTTCAAGACATTGGGTACATTGATGCTTATTTCTATTCTGTGTTCGGTCTTGTCAGTACATATCATATCATGGGTAGGCAATGACGGTATGCGTAGTTTCGCTGAATGGCTGGAAGCTAATTTCCAGTGGGTGACATTAAACAAGTTACTTTCCTTAGGGGTGGCGTTCTTCAGTGCATTCACCATGTTCAACTGGTGGCTGAGTTACCGGCTCTTTACCCGTTCACAAGTTATTAAACCCAAATTCCGTTTGCTATGAAATTTAAAGAAAGTAAATCCATTTACTTGCAGATAGCTGACCGGATATGTGATGAAATCCTGCAAGGACAATATACGGAAGAAGAGCGTATTCCATCGGTCAGAGAATACGCCGCCACAGTGGAGGTGAATGCAAATACGGTGGTCCGCACGTATGATTACCTTCAGGGACAAGAGATCATTCACAATAAACGCGGCATTGGTTATTTTGTATCGGCAGGGGCTAAAGACCGGATTATTGCTTTACGGAAAAATACATTCCTGCATGAAGACCTGCCTGAGTTTTTCAGACAAGTGAAGACATTGGATATTCCCATGAAGGAGATAGAAAAAATGTATAAGGAATATCTGACTCAACAATGACACAACACCAAGCACATCTACGACAACACATACACAACATCGGTTAGATAAAGAAATCCCGGCAGAGCGATGACTCGCCGGGATTTCTTATATCCGGTTACTTGTCTGCTATAAAAATTGTAGTCCAGTATAACCATTCGGTTGCAGCTCGGAGGATATCGGGATTGATAGATTGGGTGTTATCTTTGGGATGATGGTAATAACCGCCTCCCAAGGCCCATAAGTCTATACATGGATAGCCGGCTTTCATAAAGACTGCACCGTCTGTGCGAGGGCGGGTCAGGAAATGAGTCTCACTAGTGAACAGACGTCGATGTACATACCTATCATTGGCTTTCTCTGATAGCTCAGCCAGTTCGGGGTATTTATAGTGATAATTCGCTCCTAGCATCTCACCTACACCCACTTGTTCCAGATTCAGGATTGCTACCACTTTGTTTTGGGGCACAAGGGAATGGTTGGTGTAGTAGGTACTTCCGGTGAGTCCGGCCTCCTCGCCGTCCACACTCATAAAGATGATGCTGCGTTTCGGTTTTATCTTTGATTTTGCCAGTGCTTCGGCTACTCCCAGCATGGCAGCGGAGGAAGAATTGTTGTCATTCGCTCCTTCAATTAGGAAAGGAATCATTCCTAAGTGGTCCAGATGGGCGGAAATGATTACATATTCATTGCATAGTATAGGATCACTGCCTTTGATCATGCCCAAAATATTTTTTCCAGTAGCATTGGGATTATAGGTAGCATTCATTTTGATGTGGGCTCTCTTTCCGGTATGGAAAGAGGCAGGCTTCTGAGTCTTATAAATCTGCCGGATGGTTTCTTTATAGGTCTTGCCTGTTCCCCTGAAAATATCATTGACCACAGTGTCTGTAACATGACAATAGACAAATCCCGGATTATAGGGGGCATTCGGACCGGGAACCCATTTGTATAACAAGCCTGCCGCACCATGGGCTGCAGCGTTGTTCAGCTTGGTTTGGTGCAAAGTATGTTTGTACCACATGGCCAGTGAATCGGGGTTACGGCTTATATTGGGTGTTTCTCCCTCTACCAGCACAATCTTGCCTTTTACATCTATGTCTTTGTAATCATCATATCCTAATTCGGGTGCTGTAACGCCAAATCCGGCATATACCACATCGGCTGTCACTTCTCCGTTACTGGTCATTCCTCCGGCAAACCAACCATCTGCCCAAGGGTATGTCTTGGAGATCCATACAGTTTTTTTCTTGTCTTGGGTGACAGGAAATAGGATATCCATAGTGCTTCCCGGTTGTATCTCTACACAAGGGTGGGGGAATAGCTGTATGTAGGAACCATTCTCACCACGAGGTATTAGTTTCCACTCTTTAAAATATCCTTTTACGATATCTACAGCTTTAGCCATTCCGGGCGAACCTGCGAGTCGTCCCTCCAAGGCCGGGTCTGAAAGTTGCTTTACATAACCGAAAATCTTTTCGGTAGTGATGTTACGATGCATGGCATCAAGGTACATTTCTTCATCAGTCATGGTAGCCGTTCTTCTTTGGGCGGATGAAGACAGGGAGCCCAATGCAAGAATTGCAGATAACAAGAGGAGTCCTTTTTTCATGTTAATATGTTGATTTAAGATTCGGTTCTAAAGATAAAAAGAAAAGATCAGATTCCTGTTTATCTCCTTGTAAAAATCTTAAGTTCGTATTTCTTGATATAAATCAAACCGTTACATCGTGAAAAGTCTGTACCTTTGCACCCCGAAAATCAAGGGTAACAAGTGGACGTAATTCAAGAACCGAGAAGTGTACGAAAGAACCTTGCCAGACTGGCGGTTCCTATTTTCATTGAAACATTGCTGATTATGATGCTGGGCGCGGTAGATACCGTGATGCTGAGTCAGTATTCAGACAATAGTGTGGCTGCCGTCGGGGTGGTCAACCAGCTCATCATGTTTGCTTTCCTGATATTCGAGGTGATTAATATAGGAACTTCCGTACTCTGTTCGCAATATTTGGGAGCAAGAATGCACAAGAATATGGTGCAGGTGGTGGGAGTATCATTGATACTCAATTTGGTGTTCGGCCTGTTTGTCAGTGCTATTCTGCATTACGGAGCCACTTCTCTGCTATCTATGATGGGACTTCGTCCCGAACTGATGGAATATGGAGTGAGTTACATGAAGATAGTAGGGGCATTCGCTTTTTTTCAAGCCATATCTCTGACTATTTCTGCCTCTTTGCGTAGTGCTAACAAAGCGGTTTATCCCATGATGGTAACGGTAGTTGTGAATATTCTGAATATCATCGGTAACTATTCGCTGATTTTCGGTAAGTTCGGCATGCCGGCTTTGGGAGTGGAAGGTGCGGCTATCTCTACAGCATTTGCCCGAGGGGTATCTATGGTGATACTTTTTGTAATTCTTTTCCGCAAGCATATTCCCAGATTTCCGTTATCCTATTTTTGCCCCTTCCCGTTTGTCGAGCTGAAAAACCTGTTGAAAATCGGAGTCCCCTCGGCCGGAGAAAATATGTCCTACAGTTTCTCTCAGGTAGTATTGACCTATTTTATTAATATGTTGGGGAATGAAGCGCTGGCTACCCGTACCTATGTGGTGAATATAGTGATGTTCGTTTATTTGTTTGCTATTGCCATGGCACAAGGCGGAGCCATCTGTATCGGACATCTGGTAGGTGAAAGGAAAATTCATGCTGCCTATCTGTTAGGCAAATATGTGATGCGTATTTCTATTTTGGTTTCTTTGGTTTTATCCTGTATCTGGGCTTTGATGGGGCATACCTTGTTTAGCTGGTTGACAGATAATCCGGAAATTATCCGTCTGGGTACTATTATCCTGTTTATTGATGTGATTTTGGAAGTGGGACGGGCTATTAATATTTATGCGACGAATGCTTTACGTGCAACGGGTGATGTAAATTATCCGTTTTATGTAGGATTTGTTGTTCAGTGGAGTGTTGCCGTAGGTTGTGGTTTCTTGTTCGGCATTCATTGGGGATGGGGATTGGTAGGTATGTGGTGTGCGTTTGTGCTGGATGAAAATCTTCGTGGTATTATCTTTGTACAGCGTTGGAACAGTCTGAAATGGACTAAAAAGGGATTTGTGAAATAAATCTTCATTTTCGCAAACTTTATGCATCTTCAGGCCGTTAAACTCAAGAAAAAGAATTAATTTTGCAGTCTGATAATTATCAAAGAATATAATATGGAGCTCGATTTACTCACGGCAATATCACCTATTGACGGTCGATACAGAGGAAAAGCGGGAGCTTTGGCCTCTTATTTTTCTGAATTTGCACTCATCAAGTACCGTGTGCAGGTAGAAATTGAATACTTTATCACTCTGTGTGAACTACCGTTGCCACAGCTGAAAAGCTTTGATCATGCACGTTTTGATGCATTGCGCGCTATTTATAAGAATTTTTCAGAAGCTGACGCACAGCGTATTAAAGAGATAGAAAGTGTAACAAACCACGATGTAAAGGCTGTAGAATATTTCATCAAAGAAGAATTCGATAAGTTGGGCGGAATGGAGGAATACAAGGAATTCATTCATTTCGGATTGACATCACAGGACATAAACAATACTTCTGTACCTTTGTCTATAAAGGAGGCATTGGAACAAGTGTACTATCCGCAAATTGAAGAGCTGATTGCTCAGTTGACTACATACGCTGAAGAATGGGCAAATATCCCTATGTTGGCAAAAACACATGGGCAGCCTGCTTCTCCTACTCGCCTGGGTAAAGAAATCATGGTTTTCGTTTATCGTCTGAATCGTCAGCTGGCTGTATTGAAAGCTTGTCCTGTCACGGCTAAATTCGGTGGTGCGACGGGTAATTACAATGCACATCATGTAGCTTATCCCGAATATGACTGGAAAGCATTCGGAAATCAGTTCGTGGCAGAGAAGCTGGGGTTGGAACGTGAGGAATATACTACTCAGATTTCTAATTATGATAATCTGGGAGCCATCTTTGATGCCATGAAGCGCATCAATACCATTATGATTGACATGAACCGCGACTTTTGGCAGTACATCTCTATGGAGTACTTCAAACAGAAGATTAAAGCGGGCGAAGTCGGTTCCAGCGCTATGCCGCACAAAGTAAACCCCATCGACTTCGAAAATGCTGAAGGTAATCTAGGTATGGCAAACGCTATTTTGGAGCACCTTTCTTCTAAGTTGCCTGTTTCCCGCTTGCAACGTGACTTGACAGACTCTACTGTGTTGCGTAACGTCGGTGTACCTTTCGGTCACATTGTGATTGCTATCCAAAGTTCGTTGAAAGGTCTGCGTAAACTGTTGCTGAATGAGAAAGCAATCTATGCCGACTTGGATAATTGTTGGAGTGTGGTGGCGGAAGCTATCCAGACTATTTTGCGCCGCGAAGCCTATCCTCATCCGTATGAGGCATTGAAAGCTTTGACCCGTACAAACCAAGCTATCACAGAAGGGGCTATTAAAGAATTCATAGAAACACTAAATGTAAGCGAAGATATTAAAAAGGAACTGCGAGTGATTACACCGCATAATTATACAGGTATTTAAAAAATAGTTAGTTGGATTTTAATCAAAAAAGCCCGAGAGGGCGTTATACATTAATTAATAAACAAAAGGAAAACCATGAGTACAGAAAATGAAAGCAGACAAGAAGGTGCTGCAAACGAAGAAAACCAGAATGTAAGCCGTGATGGTGGTTATAAGTCTTATAACAGAGACAGTAATTACAACAGATACAACAACGACGGCGAACAGCGTCCTTATCGTCCTCGTACGAACAGCTATAATCGCGAAGGTGGCGACCGTCCTTACCGTTCTTCTTATAACAACGGTGACCGTCCTTCCTATAATCGCTATAATAATAATGGTGACCGTCCGCAACGTCCCCGCTTTAATCCTAACAGTGAGGATGGAGGAGAACAACGTTCATACCGTCCTCGTACAAATTATAATCGTGAAGGTGGTGAGCAGCGTCCATATACTCCGCGCCCTCGTTTCAATAATGGTGAGGAAGGTGGTGACCGTCAATACCGTCCCCGTACAAACTATAATCGCGAAGGTGGTGAGCAGCGTCCTTATACTCCGCGTCCCCGCACCGGAGGATATAATCGCGAAGGTGGCGAGCAGCGTCCATATACTCCGCGTCCCCGTTTTAACAGCGGTGAAGGTGGTGAACAGCGTTCTTACACTCCGCGTCCTCGTACCGGCGGTTATAATCAAGGCGGCGACCGTCCTTATCGTCCTCGTACCGGTGGTTATCAAGGTGGTGGATACAATCGTCCCTATCGCCCCCGTACGGCTGATTATAACCCGAATGCAAAGTATAGTCTGAAGAAACAGATTGAATATAAAGATATATTGACCGATCCAAATGAGCCGATTCGTCTGAACAAGTTCTTGGCTAATGCAGGTATATGTTCCCGTCGTGAGGCTGATGAGTTTATTACAGCAGGTGTAGTCAGTGTAAATGGTGAAGTGGTAACCGAATTAGGTACTAAGATCAAGCGTACTGACGAAGTGAAGTTCCATGACGAACCGGTAAGTATTGAACGCAAAACTTATATTTTGTTGAATAAACCGAAGGATTGTGTGACTACTTCTGATGATCCTCAGGAACGTAAGACTGTAATGGATTTTGTGAAAGGTGCTTGTAAGGAGCGTATTTATCCAGTTGGGCGTTTGGATCGTAATACTACCGGTGTATTACTGTTAACTAACGATGGTGATTTGGCTTCCAAGCTGACTCATCCTAAGTATTTGAAGAAGAAGATTTATCATGTATATTGTGATAAGAATGTAACCAAGGCAGATCTTGACCAGATTGCAGCAGGTGTGACATTGGATGATGGAGAGATCCATGCAGATGCCATCAGCTATGCATCGGAAACAGACAAGTCACAAGTCGGTATTGAAATCCATTCCGGAAAGAACCGTATTGTGCGTCGTATTTTTGAATCCTTGGGATATAAGGTAATCAAGCTGGACCGCGTTTATTTTGCTGGCCTGACTAAAAAAGGTTTGCGTCGCGGTGACTGGCGTTACCTGACGGAACAAGAAGTGAACATGCTCCGCATGGGCTCATTTGAATAATAAACAATAAAGAGACAAAACAATGGAAAAAATTAGTAGAACAAAGATTGTTGACTTGCTGAAGCGCCGTGATTTTGGTGCGATGGTCAATGTAAAAGGTTGGGTTCGTACCCGCCGCGGTAGCAAACAGGTAAATTTTATCGCCCTGAATGACGGTTCTACAATAAATAATGTGCAGATTGTTGTTGATTTGGCAAACTTTGACGAAGAAATGTTGAAGCAGATCACCACCGGTGCATGTATCAGTGTGAACGGTGAGTTGACCGAATCCATTGGCTCTGGTCAGGCTGCCGAAGTTCAAGCGCGTGGAATCGAAGTATTAGGTACTTGTGATAATACTTATCCGTTACAGAAGAAAGGTCATACGATGGAGTTTCTTCGTGAGATCGCTCATTTGCGTCCCCGTACCAATACATTTGGAGCTGTATTCCGCATCCGCCACAACATGGCTATCGCTATCCATAAGTTCTTCCATGAACGTGGTTTCTTCTATTTTCATACACCTATTATCACAGCATCCGATTGTGAAGGTGCGGGACAGATGTTCCAGGTTACTACCAAGAATCTTTATGATTTGAAGAAAGATGAAAACGGAGCGATTATTTATGATGATGATTTCTTTGGCAAACAAGCCAGTTTGACGGTTTCCGGACAGTTGGAAGGTGAATTGGCTGCTACTGCTTTGGGGGCTATTTATACATTTGGACCTACATTCCGTGCGGAGAACTCCAATACGCCGCGTCACTTGGCCGAGTTTTGGATGATTGAACCTGAGGTTGCGTTCAATGATATTACTGATAATATGGATTTGGCCGAAGACTTTATTAAATATTGTGTACAGTGGGCGCTTGACAACTGCTATGATGATGTGAAGTTCTTGAACGATATGTTCGATAAAGGATTGATAGAACGTTTGCAGGGCGTGCTGAAGGAAGAATTTGTCCGTCTGCCTTATACGGAAGGTATCAAGATACTGGAGGAAGCTGTAGTAAAAGGTCATAAATTTGAATTCCCGGTATATTGGGGAGTAGACTTAGCCTCTGAACATGAACGTTATTTGGTGGAAGAGCACTTTAAACGTCCTGTAATCCTGACAGACTATCCGAAAGAAATCAAGGCATTCTATATGAAGCAGAATGAGGATGGCAAGACGGTGCGTGCAATGGATGTATTATTCCCGAAGATTGGCGAAATAATAGGTGGTTCTGAACGTGAGGCTGATTATGACAAATTGATGACCCGCATTCAGGAACTGGGAATTCCGATGAAGGATATGTGGTGGTATCTGGATACCCGCAAGTTTGGTTCATGTCCTCATTCTGGTTTTGGACTTGGTTTTGAACGGTTGTTGCTGTTTGTTACCGGTATGACCAATATTCGTGATGTGATACCTTTCCCACGTACTCCGCGCAATGCTGAATTCTAATTGTAGGAAATAATAATTCAAAAAATCCTGCCCTATAACATAGAGCAGGATTTTTTTTGTGTTTAACTGTAAAAAAGTTATTTGAAAAGCAGAAAGTTTGAAAAATTTTTCTAATTTTGTTGTATCCACATAACGCAATTTGTTAACTAAATATATACAGCTATGAAACGGAAAAAATTATTCCTACTGATGATAGCATTCTTGCTAATCGGTACTTCGCGTGTAGTGGGACAGGAAAAATCGGATGCAGCCCCTGTCAATTTGAAAGGGATTTGGCAGATGTGCTTTTATGTATCAGGTACTCCTCAGGTGCCGGGTGAGTTGAAACCAAGTAATTCTTTTAAAATTTTGTCTGATGACGGCAAGTTTACCAATATGACCATGATTCCTAATCATGGAGCCATTATTATTGGTTCCGGTACCTATCGGCAGACTGCTCCTAATGCTTATACAGAGCATGTGGAGAAAAATCTGCATCTTCCACAATTGGTAGGTGTGGATAACATTTTGGAATTTGAGATGAAGGGGGGCGATGTCATGGTACTGAAGTTTTTTGTGAAAACGGATAAGGATGGAAATGAAATCAATTCCTGGTATTATGAAACTTGGAAACGGGTGAAAATGCCTCCTGTTTATCCAAAGGATTTGGTCAGATAAGTTTGAATCTTTGTTTATAAACAAAGGATAGTCATTGGGGAGGGGCTGCTCTTTCATTTTTTGAAAGCGTGGTCCCTATCTATATGGTGGGATATGTGTCTTGTTTATATGATTACTTGTTTGGATACTTAAATGAAAGGTGTCTATGTATTAATTGTTTCCAATAAAATGATGTAGTGAGTAACTGTTACCTGTTTGCAGGTTGCTTAAATATACGGTAAAATTCCTGTAATCTCTTCTTAATTTGCACAGAATTTCAAAAAATGTGCTATTCTTCATCACTTTTATGCCTTTTCGAGAACAAAAATTGGAAATAATCGTTAACTTTGTCGCCAATAACAGAAATAGAAAAGGAGATTAATGTCTAAACTTTATATAATAGCGGGGTGTAACGGAGCTGGTAAAACGACTGCTTCGTATACGGTATTACCCGAAATTTTAGAGTGCCGTGAATTTGTCAATGCCGATGAAATCGCCAAGGGACTTTCTCCTTTTAACCCCTCAAGTGTAGCAATCGAAGCGGGACGACTGATGCTGAAACGCATCGGAGAACTGTTGTCAGCCGGAGTCAGTTTTTCTGTTGAAACTACATTGTCTACCCGTTCTTATATCAATCTTATCCAGCAGGCACAAAATCAAGGATATAGTGTCAGCCTTATTTATTTTTGGCTGAATTCGCCTGAACTGGCTATAGAGCGAGTGAAACAGCGTGTTGCCAACGGAGGGCATGATGTACCTGCTCCCATTATCCGTCGTCGTTATCGTTCGGGGTTGGAAAACTTTTTCCGTATTTATATGCCTTGCGTGGATTATTGGATGCTTGCGGACAATAGCTGCACACCGCGTGTTATTGTGGCGGACGCCTTCCGTTTGGGAGATGAGGTCCATATCTATAATCAAGAACTTTTTACTAAAATCAGAAGTTATGTCAACTGAAGAAGAATATAAGGAATTAAGTGCGAAGTTGCGTTATGGTTTAGAATTAGCGGAACAGCGGTTGATAGAGGAAACTGCACGGCGCGAAGGGACACTGTGTTATGGTCGTCCCGATGGAAAAGTAGTTCGGATCTCAGCAACTGAACTTTTAAAGCTTCGTCAGTCCGGTGGAAACAATGCGGCATCTGTGGCTGTTTGTACTTGCTCTGAGATGGAGAGTGGCTGGAATCGTTGAAAATATATGAATAACTGTATATGTATAGGGAAGAATCAAAATTTCTTCCCTATGTTTTTACTCCGTTATTCAAAGCCTAGATGTGGTTGTATCAGCCTTTTGTATGCAAAAAGCAGGAGGAAAAAATATCTTAATTTGTTTGTCAGTTCAAAGAAAAGCCGTACCTTTGCAAGCCGATTATTATCAAAAGTTTATAAAGAATTAATTCTTAGCGTGTTAATAGTTCTTTGTCCGGGAACGGTTAGAAACGCTGGGAAGAATTGTTTTTTAGTAGTTAACATTTAAAAAAGAATTTAAGAGTGGATACTTTAAGTTACAAGACCATTTCTGCAAACAAAGAAACAGCTCATAAAGAATGGGTTGTTGTCGATGCAACCGATCAGGTCGTAGGCCGTCTCGGTTCGAAAGTTGCGAAACTGTTGAGAGGAAAGTACAAACCAGACTTTACCCCTCATGCTGACTGCGGTGATAATGTTATTATCATTAATGCAGACAAAGTGAAATTTACCGGAAACAAGTGGAACGACAAGGTTTACTTGCGCTATACAGGTTATCCCGGTGGTCAGAGAGAAATGACTCCTGCCCAGTTGATGAAGAAACCTAACGGTGAAGAAAAACTGTTGAAGAGAGTAGTAAAGGGTATGCTTCCTAAAAATCGTCTGGGAGCACAGTTGCTGGGCAATTTGTATGTTTACGCTGGTAGTGAACATAAACATGAAGCTCAGACTCCGAAATCAATTGATATAAACTCACTTAAATAATAAAGAATGGAAGTAGTAAATGCATTAGGCAGACGTAAACGCGCCGTAGCACGCGTGTTCGTAAGCGAAGGTACAGGAAAGATTACTATTAACAAGAGAGACCTTGCACAGTACTTTCCATCAACTATTCTTCAGTATGTAGTAAAACAGCCTTTGAACAAGCTGGAGGCTGCTGAAAAATATGATATCAAAGTAAATCTTTACGGTGGTGGTTTTACAGGTCAGTCACAGGCTTTGCGTCTGGCTATCGCCCGTGCGCTGGTTAAAATCAACCCTGAAGATAAAACAGCTCTTCGTTCAGAAGGCTTCATGACACGTGATTCTCGTTCTGTAGAACGTAAGAAACCGGGTCAGCCCAAAGCACGTCGTAGATTCCAGTTCAGTAAACGTTAATATCCGGTTTTACTTGGAACTGGTTAAGAAGCGTTTAGTATCTAAACCAGCGGGACTCTACTTGGTAGCGGACTACCCGATGGTTGGTTGAGATAAACAAAAAAGAAAGTAAACGATTTAAAGAATAACAAAATGTCTAGAACTAATTTCGATACATTATTGGAAGCCGGTTGCCACTTCGGACACCTTAAGAGAAAGTGGAATCCCTCAATGGCTCCTTATATTTTCATGGAACGCAATGGTATCCATATCATTGACCTCCATAAAACAGTTGCTAAAGTAGATGAAGCTGCTGATGCACTGAAACAAATCGCAAAATCAGGTAAGAAAGTCCTGTTTGTTGCTACTAAGAAACAAGCTAAACAAGTAGTAGCTGAGAAAGCTGCTTCTGTAAATATGCCTTATGTAATCGAGCGTTGGCCGGGTGGTATGTTGACTAACTTCCCGACTATCCGTAAGGCTGTGAAGAAAATGGCTACTATCGATAAGTTGACCAACGATGGTACTTATTCAAACCTTTCTAAGAGAGAAGTTCTGCAAATCTCTCGTCAGCGTGCTAAATTGGAGAAGAACTTAGGCTCTATCGCTGATTTGACTCGTTTGCCGTCAGCACTGTTCGTTATCGATGTGTTGAAAGAAAACATTGCAGTTCGTGAAGCTAACCGTCTGGGTATCCCTGTATTTGCTATCGTTGATACAAATTCAGATCCTTCAAACGTAGACTTCGTGATTCCTGCAAACGATGACGCTACTAAGTCTGTAGAAGTGATCTTGGATGCTTGTTGTGGCGCTATCGCTGAAGGCTTGGAAGAAAGAAAAGCTGAAAAAGTAGATATGGAAGCTGCCGGTGAAAATGCTCCTAAGGGTGCTGGTAAGAAGAAAAATACCAAGGCTCGTATGGATAAAGCCGAAGAAGAAGCTATCAATGCTGCTAAGGCTGCCGCTTTCTTGAAAGAAGACGAAGAAGCTTAATAGTATAAATTGAGAGTTGAGAATTGAAAATTGGGGAAGGGGCAGATTATGCTGTTGATTCTCAATTCTCAATTTTCAATTCTCAATTCTGTTTTAAAGATATTACTAACAATTAAAAAATAAAGGAATATTATGGCTGTAACTATGGCTGAAATAACCAAGCTTCGTAAGATTAGTGGAGCTGGTATGATGGATTGCAAGAACGCCTTGACTGAAGCAAACGGCGATATCGATAAAGCAATGGAAATTATCCGTAAAAAAGGACAGGCTGTTGCTGCAAAACGTTCTGACCGTGAAGCATCTGAAGGTTGTGTGCTGGCAAAAAAGGATGGCGAATTTGCTGCTATCATCGCTTTGAAATGCGAAACCGACTTCGTTGCTAAAAATGCTGATTTCGTAGCGTTGACTCAAGCTATTCTGGATGCTGCTGTTGCCAACAGATGCAAGACTTTGGAAGAAGTAAAGGCTTTGCCTATGGGTAACGGTACTGTACAGGATGCAGTAACAGACCGTAGCGGTATCACTGGTGAAAAAATGGAATTGGATGGCTACAATGTGGTTGAAGGTGCTTATACTTCTATTTATAACCACCAGGGAAATAACCAGCTTTGTACTATTGTTGCCATGAATAAGGAAGCTGAAGCTGCCGCTCACGGAGTTGCTATGCAGATTGCCGCTATGAATCCTATTGCAATTGATGAAGCCGGTGTTCCTGAATCTGTAAAAGAAGCTGAAATACAGGTAGCTATTGATAAAACTAAGAAAGAACAAGTAGACAAGGCTGTTGAAGTTGCTTTGAAGAAGGCTGGTATCAACCCTGCACATGTAGACAGCGAAGAGCACATGGAAAGTAACAAGGCTAAGGGCTGGATTACTGACGAAGATATTGCCAAAGCTAAGGAAATCATTGCTACTGTTTCTGCTGAAAAAGCTGCCAACTTGCCGCAACAGATGATTGAAAACATTGCTAAAGGTCGTCTGGGTAAGTTCTTGAAGGAAGTTTGCTTGCTGAACCAGGAGGATATCATGGATGGTAAGAAGACTGTAAGAGAAGTGTTGAAGGAAGCTGATCCTGAATTGCAGATCGTTGCTTTCAAACGTTTCACTTTACGTGCTGAATAAGATTTCCGCAATTATAGAATGGGGGACTGTGTGACAACAGTCCCTTTCTTTTTTCCGGTTATTTGGTCTGGGTATATCCTTCAGCTTTCAATAACTCGATGACCCGTTGCTTGAACTCTCCTTGGATAAGGATCTCCCCGTCTTTTACTGAACCGCCTACTCCACATTTGCTTTTCAATAATTTACCCAACTCTTTCAGGTCATTTTCTGTTCCGATGAACCCGTTGATTAATGTCACGGTTTTGCCACCCCGTCCTTTTTTTTCTATATTGACACGGAGTTTCTGTTGTTTTTTATCTAATGTCTCAACCGCTTCCTCTTCAACACTTTCATACTTGAAATCAGGATTTGTGGAATAAACCACATTCAGACGTTCTTTCCAATCGTTATTTTTCATGTGAATTTTGCTTAAATGAATACTCAAAGATAAGACTTTTTTTATACTCTATCCGTCAATGTAACAAATAAAAGTGTACTTTTGCAAATTACCTAATGATAATACCTAAAGAAAAAGATGGATATACGTATGCATAAATTCTCGGATAAAGTGCCTGAGCCGACTTTGCGCAGACTTCCGTGGTATCTTTCGAATGTGAAACTGATGAAAGAACAGGGAGAAACGTACGTGTCTTCTACCCAAATATCCAAGCAAATCAATGTAGATGCTTCCCAAATAGCGAAAGATCTTTCTTATGTAAATATATCCGGCCGTACACGTGTGGGGTATGAGATTGATGCGTTGATAGAGGTGCTGGAGCGTTTCTTGGGATTTACCAAAATGCATAAAGCTTTTTTGTTTGGTGTCGGTAGTTTGGGAGGTGCTTTATTGCGCGACTCGGGGCTGCATCATTTTGGATTAGAGATAGTAGGTGCGTTTGATATTAATCCCGGATTGGTCGGGAAGGAAATAAATGGAATTCCTATTTATCATTCGGATGAATTTGAGATAAAAATGAAATCCTGTGATGTGAATATCGGGGTATTGACTGTGCCTATTAATATAGCACAGGAGATAACAGATAAAATGATAGCGGGTGGCATTAAGGCTGTTTGGAACTTTACACCGTTCCGTATTCGTGTACCGGAAAATATTGTGGTGCAGAATACATCACTTTATGCTCATCTGGCTGTAATGTTTAACAGATTAAATGTAATTCAAGAATAATAATATGAAGATTATAGCCGTAGGAATGAACTACGTTGCACATTGCCACGAGTTACATGCTGATGAAAAATTACCGGAAGAACCGGTTATTTTTATGAAACCGGATTCGGCTCTGCTGAAAGACAGCAAGCCGTTTTTTATTCCTGATTTTTCTCAGCAGGTGGATTATGAGACAGAATTGGTAGTACGTATTAATCGTTTGGGAAAGAATATTGCTCCGCGTTTTGCCAGTCGGTATTATGATGCGGTGACGGTAGGAATAGATTTTACGGCACGTGACCTTCAGCGGCGGTTCCGGGAGGAAGGCAAGCCTTGGGAGCTGTGTAAAGGGTTTGATAGCTCGGCTGCCATAGGTGATTTTGTGCCGGTAGACAGATTTAAGGATATACAGAATTTAAACTTTCATTTGGATATAGATGGAAAAACAGTGCAGAGAGGCAACACTGCGGATATGTTGTTTAAGGTGGATGAGATAATTGCATACGTTAGTCGGTTTTTTACATTAAAGATTGGAGATTTGCTCTATACGGGGACTCCTGTGGGAGTAGGGCCAGTCGGCATAGGACAGCATTTGCAGGGGTATTTGGAAGGTGAGAAATTATTAGATTTTTATGTAAGATGAAAATAAGAGTAGGATTTGGATTCGATGTGCACCAACTGGTAACCGGTCGTGAACTATGGCTTGGAGGAATAAAATTTGAACATGAATTGGGGCTATTGGGACACTCGGATGCCGATGTGTTGATTCATGCCATTTGTGACGCTTTGCTGGGAGCTGCCAATATGCGTGATATAGGTTATCATTTTCCTGATACTGCGGGTGAATTCAAGAATATTGATAGCAAGATTTTATTGGCTGAAACGGTGGACCTGATTGCTGCAAAAGGATATAAAGTAGGTAATGTGGACGCAACGATTTGTGCTGAACGTCCTAAATTGAAAGCGCGGATTCCGGAAATGCAGTTGGTACTTGCTCATTTGATGAGGATTGATGTGGATGATGTTTCCGTAAAGGCTACCACTACAGAGAAACTGGGATTTACGGGCAGGGAGGAGGGCATTTCCGCTTATGCCACTGTATTGATAGAGAAAGCGGAATGATTTGTTGCGCTTTATTGGGAAATATCTTCTGGCAAGATCTTGCTGGAAGATTATAGGATAAGGCCGAATGCTAGTAATACGCCGAATAGCAGCATATTGCGGGAGGTTTCTCCCAATATGCTGTTTAATTCTTTTCCCCTGTTGATTTTTACCATTCTTTGCCATGCCATGAAGTGAGGTAACAGATAAATTTGGGGTAATAATGCAGCCCAAATGTGCCCGGTCGGGATAAACAATAAACAAAGCCATGCGGCAGCCAATCCCAAAAATAAGTATAATTGTTGCCCTGCATTGGCTCCCCAGCGTACTACGATTGTTTTCTTTCCGCTTTTTGCATCCTGATCGCGGTCACGGTAATTATTCACCATCAACAAGGTATCTATAATCAGTCCGCAAGCTAGAGAGGCGAGTGTCACATTCCAAGTCCAGTCACGGCACATCACATAGTAAGTGCAGCCTACCGGTACAAATC
Organism: Phocaeicola vulgatus ATCC 8482; assembly: GCF_000012825.1. Taxonomy (GTDB): domain Bacteria; phylum Bacteroidota; class Bacteroidia; order Bacteroidales; family Bacteroidaceae; genus Phocaeicola; species Phocaeicola vulgatus. The sequence continues at coordinate 2,124,262 of NC_009614.1, forward strand.
CGAAAAAGACAATGACAAGTATGTCTCCCCATCCGTGATAAGCTAGCGGATAAGGTCCTGCTGTATAAAGAAAAGCGAATAAAACACATAAAATTCCTACTGGAATCATTTCAATCCCTCCATAAGCTAATAGGCATAACCCTGCTAAACAAGCTGTTGCTGTGGTCAGGGCGATTCCCTTTCTCATGGCGTTCAGTGTGATCCATCCTTGCGCGCAGGCACGTTCAGGACCCAAACGGTCTTCACGGTCACTGCCTTTCAGGTAATCAAAGTAATCATTAATGAAGTTGGCGTCTATCTGCATCAGAAAAGCGAAGGCAAAGCAAAGCAATGCTGGTGTCATTTGGAAGCAGCTGTCTGCATAGGCCAAGGCACATCCCAGTAAAACCGGAGTGGCGGCTCCTGCCAATGTTTTAGGGCGGGCGGCTAGAAGCCATGCTTTTATTGAGTTAACTTGAACAATTTCCATTTCTATTTATAATTAAGGTTGTGCAAAGATAAAACAATTAATTCTGTATCTTTGTCTCCAAATAGAAAGGATTATGAAGAAACAGTTTCTTTTTTTGCTTTTAGCGGTTATTCTTTTGTCTTCTTGCGCCACAGCTACTTTGTCCGAGTTTCCGGGGGTAGGGCGTGTGAAGCAATATGATTTTTATAGTTATGATATTCCACCCGCTTTTGACGGTTTTCGGATAGGGTTTGCTTCGGATTTTCATTATGAGAGTCGCTTTAAGAGGAGTGAATTGAACAGCGCGGTGCGGGCATTAAAGTCAATGCATGCCGATGTCTTGCTGTTGGGTGGAGATTATCGTGGCAAGAAAGGTGGAAATCTGGATACTTTGTTCACCGCCTTGAGCAGAGTTTATACGCCTTACGGAACATTTGCTGTGATGGGAAATCATGATTATGGCTATTGTTATTCCGAAGTGGTGGAGGCCATGCAAAAGAATCATGTGCGGTTGATGGAACATAAAAGCTATAAGCTGATGAAAGATGGTCAGTATATTATAGTGAGCGGTGTACGCAATCCGTTTGATTTAAAAAAGAATGGTGACTCTCCATCCCAGCATTTTCCGGCGGATGATTTTATTATATTGCTCACGCATACTCCCGATTATGCAGAAGATACCGATGTGTCGAATGCCAATTTGGTGTTAGCGGGGCATACTCATGGTGGGCAGGTGAGCTTGTTTAAAAAATATTCTCCGGTAAAGCACTCTATTTATGGAAACCGTTTTCTGACTGGTTGGAAAGAGAATAGCAAAGGTACTCCGATTATTATAACCAATGGATTGGGTACTTCGCGCGTTGACGTCCGTTTATTTACTCCCAGCGAAGTTGTTCTGGTAGTCTTGCATCGTGTTGAAAAGCAGAAAGAATAGACTGTTTGTCCGTTAATAATGTACAGGGTGTCCATAATCGGACACCCTTTTTTATGTTTACTTGTTGATACTTAGTGGATTAATTCCGTGGCATGTACTTTGCACTTTATAAAGTGAAGCGACTCAAGAAAAAAAACGGATCATGTTGCAACGTTTTTAGAGTCATTTGCGTCTTATAAATAAAGACACAAATAAACACGAATTATAAACATTAAAAATAAGACATTATGAAAACTACAATGCTCACTAAAGCCATGATGGCAGTTCTTTTTGCAATGACAAGTGTATTAACATTGAATGCGGCCAAGCCTGTGAAGATTACAAATGAAGAGGTGGAAAATGGTCGGGTGTCGGCTAAGGTCGTTTATGAACAGGAAGGTACTTTCCTGACTCCGGAGTATCGTTTTGAGTTCAGATACAACGATAAGGGACAAATCATAGAGAAGAAAAGTATGAAATGGAATGGCACGGATTGGATAAATTATTATTGTATGGAAGTTACGTACACAGACACAGAAGCGCATATTGATTATTCTTTGTGGAATAAAAATAAAAAAGAGTTTGTCCCTACGCAGAAATATGTATATACGTTAGATGAAGCTGGGAAGTTTTTGGCGTGGCACTCATATAAAAAGGATACGACAGGCTGGGAGTTGGACGGATTGATAAATAGTAAGGTACTGCTGGCAAAGCGTTAATGGAGTGCGTCCTTTGAATTTTAGATTAAATAATTGATGTGTTTTTCCCCGGGGAATTTGGATTGTATCCTCCCGGGGATTTTTATTTTTTCAGTCGTTCATATACTGCCGGATGCAGGAAATATCGTATATCTCGTCCTTCCGCCAGTGCCTGTCTGATAAAAGTAGAACTGACTTCCAATAACGGAGTATCGGCTAATTGCACGGAAGGAGGAAGGGTTGTTGGATCAATAGTGAAATTCGGACGGGGATAGATCATTACATGATGATTCTTTAAAATCTCCTCTGCTTTGTACCAACGGGGGAATAAAAGCCAGTTGTCCGCCCCGATGATAAGGGTGAATTCCCGGTTGGGATAGGCTTTGTGTAAAGCATCCAATGTGTGTATAGTATAGGAAGGACGAGACAGGTGGAATTCGAAGTCGGAAGCCCGGAATTTGGGATAATCCGCAATGGCCAGTTTTACCAGTTCCAATCGCAGATTATCATCCCATAAATCCGTTTGTTGCTTTAATGGATTGTGAGGAGAGACGAGAAACCATATTTCATCCAGTCCATTATATTCACATAAATAATTGGCAAGTGCCAGATGGCCCATGTGGATAGGATTGAATGAGCCGCCGAAAATACCAGTCTTTATCTTACTCTTTTCCATTTATTGTAATTCCATACTTGTCCTACAGTGACAATACCCATTGCTATGGCAATAATGTATTGTTCCATTGCCATTGCAATGATGCCTACAGCCAAAGCTATAAAACCAATGAGGATACAAAGTATCGACATTCTTTGGGCCAGTTTTTTCGGATCTTTGATCATCGTCTTATTGTTCAATAAAGTTTCTAATAACTTTCAGTGCTTCCGCCTTTGCCTTCTCCAAATCGTCATTTACTATCACGGTATCGAATTTATCGGCGAACCCCAATTCGAATTCTGCTTTTGCGATTCGGCTTTCAATCACTTCGGGGGCATCAGTACCACGGCCTTGCAGGCGTTTACGGAGTTCTTCTACACTGGGTGGTTGAATGAAAACAGACAATGCGCGGCTGCCATAATATTTTTTGATATTACATCCGCCTACCACATCTACGTCAAAAATCACATTTTGTCCGGCTTCCAATTGTTTTTCCACTTGTGCTTTCAAGGTTCCGTAGAAACGGTTTTCGTATACTTCTTCGTATTCCAGAAACTCATTATTGGCAATGCGTTGTCTGAATTCCTCAGGAGATAGGAAGAAATATTCCACACCATGCCGTTCTTTTCCGCGAGGAGGGCGGCTGGTGGCAGAAATAGAGAAAGACAGGTTCAGGTTTTGTGTCAACAGATAGTTGATAATGGTTGATTTGCCCGAACCCGAGGGGGCTGAAAAAATGATAAGTTTTCCTGTTGCCATATCTTGATTCTTTGCTTATGAGAATGGTGTCCGGTATGTGAACCGGTTACATTACATTTAACACCTGTTCTTTGATTTGTTCCAGTTCGTCCTTCATCTGCACTACGATGTTTTGCATTTCGGCATGATTGGATTTGCTGCCAGTCGTATTGATTTCGCGTCCCATTTCCTGTGCTATGAAACCAAGTTTTTTTCCTTGTCCATGACCGCCTGCCATGGTTTCACGGAAATATCTCAAGTGATTGCTCAGTCGTTGTTTCTCTTCGTTAATATCTAATTTTTCAATGTAATAAATCAATTCTTGCTCCAGGCGGTTTTTATCATAATCCACACTGATGGTCTTTTCCAAAGCATCTGTAATGCGTTCACGTATCTTGGCTACACGCTCTGTTTCGTAGGGTTCGATGGACTTTAACAAACGCTCGATGTTGTCAATCTTTTCGTTGAATTTCTTTTCCAAGGCGGTTCCTTCCTGTTTGCGGAAATCTACCAAATGGTTGATGGCCTCTTCCACTACCCGGCGGACTACCTCCCATTCGTCTTCCGAAAGTTCTTGTACATCGGCTTTGGTCAGTACGTCAGGCATTCGTAGAAGGGTTGCAAACCAATCTTCGGGCATTGGTATATGGGTCATTTCGGAAATAGATTTTATCTGATTGTAGTAGTTTTCTACAAGGGCGGCGTTAATGGGAGTGGCTGTATCCGAAACGTCTTTCTCTATCCACAGGCTGAAATCAACTTTACCGCGTTCCAATGATTTGGAAATCATATTGCGGATTTCCATTTCTTTTTCACGGTATAAAGGAGCGATCCGTGTAGACAAGTCCATTGCTTTACTATTTAAAGACTTGATCTCTACGTTAATTTTTTTTTCTCCGAATATAGCGGTTGCTTTACCGTATCCGGTCATTGACTGTATCATAACTAATATGTTTTTTTGCAAAAGTAATCTTTTTATGGAAATGAAGTATAAATAAAAGTGTATATTTGCAGATTATATTATATAAGTAGAGCATTATGTCGTGTATTTTGCATATTGAAACTTCAACAGAGGCCTGCTCTGTTGCCGTCAGTGAGGATGGATTGGCGGTGTTCTCCAAAGAGGATTTGAAAGGACCTTCACACGCCGTGCAGCTGGGCGTATTTGTAGATGAGGCTTTATCTTTTGTCGACAGTCATGGTATGCCGTTGGATGCAGTGGCTGTGAGTTGCGGGCCCGGCTCGTACACAGGGCTGCGTATTGGTGTTTCTATGGCGAAGGGTATTTGCTATGGACGTAATTTGCCACTTATCGGTCTGCCGACATTGGAGGTGTTGTGTGTGCCGGTGTTGTTACATCATGATTTGCCTGAGGATGCCTTGCTCTGTCCTATGATAGACGCACGTCGCATGGAAGTCTATGCAGCTGTTTATGATCGCGCATTGGGCGTGAAAAGGGAAATAGCCGCCGATATTGTTGATGAGCATTCCTATTTGGAGTTCCTGAATGAACATCCGGTCTATTTTTTTGGTAACGGTGCAGCCAAATGCCGTGGGCAGATTACTCATCCCAATGCTCATTTTATTGATGACATCCGTCCGTTAGGTAAATGGATGTTCCCATTGGCAGAAAAGGAAATGGTAAGGCAGAACTTTAAGGATGTGGCTTATTTTGAGCCTTTCTATTTGAAAGAGTTTGTAGCTTCCAAACCCAAAAAGCTTTTGTAACAGCCGATGAACAAATCAGTGCATAAATCATAAATTTTAAATATATATGGAGTATAATACTCAACAACGAACTTTACCCCTTCCTGAATATGGCAGAAGTGTGCAGAACATGGTAGACCACGCCTTGACCATCGAGGACAGAGCTGAGCGCCAACGTTGTGCGAACACGATTATCAACATTATGGGCGGTATGTTTCCGCATTTGCGGGATGTGCCCGATTTCAAACATAAATTATGGGATCATTTGGCTATTATGGCCGATTTCAAGCTGGATATCGATTATCCGTATGAAATTGTGAAGAAAGAAAGCCTGGAGGTGAAACCCGATATGTTGCCTTATCCGCATAATGGAATCCGTTACCGTCATTATGGACGTATTTTGGAGAACATGATTAAAAAGGCAGTGGACTATCCGGAAGGTGAGGAGAAGAAGCAGCTGATCAGCCTGATTGCAAACCACATGAAGAAATGTTTCCTGAACTGGAACAAAGACGGGGTGGAGGATCAGAAAATCTTGGATGATCTTCGCGATTACTCTAAGGGAATGATTAATCTGACCCCTGAAGACCTGCATTTGAATGAACAACAACGTGTTTATGTTCCACGCAGGCCGCAACAGAACAACAATCAGCGCAGACCGCAACAAAACAACAACCAAAGAAAGAAATATTAATTCCTAAAAAATGATACCATGGCTTCGTTTGTAATTGAAGGAGGACATAAATTGCACGGCGAAATACACCCGCAAGGTGCTAAAAATGAAGTGTTACAGATTCTTTGTGCCACTCTGCTGACCTCGGAAGAAGTGACCGTAACTAATATTCCGGACATTCTGGATGTGAACAATCTGATTCAGTTGTTACGTGATATGGGTGTCAAGGTATCAAAAACAGGGATTGATTCGTATACATTTAAGGCTGACACTGTGGATTTGAACTACTTGGAGAGTGATGAATTCTTAAAGAAATGTTCCAGTCTGCGTGGATCAGTCATGTTGGTTGGTCCGTTGGTTGCCCGTTTTGGAAAGGCTTTGATTTCAAAACCGGGCGGTGACAAGATTGGCCGCCGGCGTTTGGACACTCACTTTATCGGTATTCAGAAACTGGGAGCCTGTTTTAATTATGATGAGGAACGAAGTGTTTTCAGTATTTGCGCAGAGCATTTGGAAGGTACTTATATGTTGCTGGATGAAGCTTCGGTTACCGGTACGGCTAATATTGTGATGGCTTCTGTCCTGGCGAAGGGCAAAACGACCATTTACAACGCAGCTTGTGAACCTTATCTGCAACAACTTTGTCGTATGTTGAACCGCATGGGGGCGAAGATTTCCGGTATTGCATCTAATTTGCTGACTATTGAAGGAGTGGAAAGTCTGCATGGCTGTACGCATCGGGTGTTGCCTGATATGATTGAAGTAGGCAGTTTTATCGGAATGGCAGCTATGACAGGAAGTGAACTTACCATTAAGAATGTATCGCATGAAAATTTGGGCATTATTCCAGAAAGTTTCCGTCGTTTAGGTATCAGAGTAGAACAGCGGGGAGATGATCTGTTTATCCCCGAGCAGGAACATTATCAGATAGAATCGTTTATTGATGGCTCTATTATGACCATAGCAGATGCTCCCTGGCCGGGGCTGACTCCCGACTTGCTCAGTGTGGTACTGGTGGTGGCTACACAGGCGAAAGGCAGTGTACTGATTCATCAGAAGATGTTTGAAAGCCGCCTGTTCTTTGTGGACAAGCTCATAGATATGGGAGCACAGATTATATTATGTGACCCTCATCGTGCCGTTGTGATAGGGCATGACCGTAATTTCCAGCTTCGCGCCGGAAATATGATTTCACCCGATATCCGTGCCGGTATCGCTTTGCTGATAGCGGCAATGAGTGCCGACGGTATAAGCCGCATACACAATATAGAGCAGATAGACCGGGGATATCAGAATATAGACCAGCGTTTGAATGCGCTTGGCGCACGTATTACTAGAATTTAGAGAAATCAATCATGATTAAGAAAGATGAAGTTTTCAAGATTGGTATATTCAACAAACCGCATGGAGTAAAAGGAGAAATCTCATTCACTTTTACGGATGATATTTTTGACCGTGTGGAATGTGAGTATCTGGTCTGTTTGTTAGACGGTATATTCGTGCCTTTCTTTATTGAAGAGTATCGTTTTCGTTCAGATACCACTGCTTTAGTCAAACTGGAAGGGGTGGATACCTCGGAAAAGGCCCGTATGTTTACGAATGTAGAGGTCTATTTCCCGAAGAAATATGTCGGTGAGGAGGAAGATTCGGATGATATACCTACCTGGAACTATTTTATTGGCTTTAAGGTGGAAGATGTGAATCATGGTGAGTTGGGCGAGATTGTGGCGGTGGATGACAGTACGATGAATGTCCTTTTTGCCATTGAGAAAGGTGGTGAGGAACTTTTGCTGCCTGCCCACGAGGAATTTATCACCAAATTGGATAAGAAAAAGCGTTTGCTGACGGTCGAAGTACCTGATGGCTTGATATAAATATAGAAGGTGCGCACGATGAAGAAAAAAGGAAGGAAAGCATTTTGGCATAATTTCAAGTTTAAGTATAAACTGACCATTACCAATGAAAATACGTTGGAGGAGATTGTGGGACTGCACGTTTCCAAACTCAATGGTGTGTCTGTATTGCTGTCTGCCGTAACGGTAATTTTCCTGATTTCGGCAACTATCATTGTTTTTACTCCTTTACGTAACTATTTGCCGGGATATATGAACAGTGAGGTACGTGCGCAGGTGGTGACCAATGCCTTGCGGGCCGATTCATTACAACAAGTGGTGACGAGGCAGAATATGTATATCATGAACATTCAGGATATATTTAGCGGGAAAGTAAAAGCTGATACAGTCCAATCTATCGACTCTCTGACCATTCTTCGTTCTGATTCTTTGATGGAACGTACCAGGCAGGAAGAAGAGTTTCGCAAGCAATATGAAGAATCGGAACGATATAATCTGACGGCTGTTGATGATAATAATGCCGCTTCCGGATTGATATTCTATCGTCCTACACGGGGCATGATGTCATCTAATTTTGACTTGGAGAACAGGCATTACGGTGTGGACATTGCCGCTAATCCAAATGAAAGTGTGTTGGCAACATTGGATGGGACAGTGATTTTGTCTACTTATACGGCAGAAACCGGTTATGTTATTCAGATACAGCATGGACAGGATTTTGTGTCGGTGTATAAACATTGTGGTTCGTTATTAAAGAAAGAAGGAGATCCGGTGAAAGGTGGTGAAGCTATTGCATTGGTAGGAAATACCGGTGAAAAAACTACCGGACCGCATCTGCATTTCGAATTATGGCATAAGGGACGTGCGATTGATCCCTCAAAATACATTGTATTTTAACAACATTATGAAAAAACAAATAGCGATATTAGGTTCTACCGGCTCTATCGGTACACAAGCTTTACAGGTAATAGAGGAACATCCAGATTTATATGAGGTCTATGCGTTGACAGCCAATAACAGGGTCGATTTATTGGTAGAACAAGCCCGTAAGTTCATGCCCGAGGCGGTAGTGATAGCCAATGAGGAAAAATACCTTCAATTGAAAGAGGCGCTGAGTGATCTGCCTGTCAAAGTATATGCAGGAGCGGATGCGCTCTCTCAAATTGTGGAATCACAACCTATTGACATTGTACTGGCTTCTATGGTAGGTTATGCCGGATTGCGTCCTACTATAAATGCGATAAAGGCAGGTAAAGCTATTGCTTTGGCTAATAAAGAAACACTGGTTGTAGCCGGGGAGTTGATTAATGCACTGGCAAATCAGTACCATACACCTGTACTTCCCGTGGATTCGGAGCATTCGGCTATCTTCCAGTGTCTGGAAATAAATAACCGGTTGGAGAAAGTGATCTTGACAGCTTCAGGAGGGCCGTTCCGTACTTATACCATGGAGCAGTTGCAAACAGTGACCAAAGCACAAGCTTTGAAGCATCCCAATTGGGAGATGGGAGCGAAGATAACCATTGATTCGGCTTCCATGATGAACAAAGGGTTTGAAGTGATTGAGGCTAAATGGTTATTCGGAATGCGTCCGGAGCAAATTGAAGTGGTAGTTCATCCACAATCTGTCATTCATTCTATGGTGCAGTTTGAGGATGGGGCTGTGAAAGCACAGTTGGGCATGCCCGATATGCGTTTACCTATTCAATATGCTTTTTCGTATCCGGAGCGCGTGAAATCTTCTTTCGAGCGGTTGGATTTTGCCCGTATAACAGACCTGACTTTTGAACAGCCTGATACCAAACGTTTTCGTAATTTGGCATTGGCATACGAGGCTTTGTATCGGGCCGGAAATATGCCCTGTATAGTGAATGCAGCTAATGAAGTGGTGGTGGATGCTTTCCTGAAAGACAAAATATCTTTCCTGGGTATGAGTGATGTCATAGAACAGACTATGGGTAAAGTTGCTTATATCAAGGAACCGACTTATGAAGACTATGTGGATACTGATGCTGAGGCGCGTCGGGTAGCGTTGTCCCTTTTGTCATCTTAAATGGTAGTTGGCAGAGAATTATGTTAATTATAAATTATAAAATAGTAAATAGTTAGATGGAAACATTTTTGATTCGTGCTCTTCAATTGATAATGAGCCTTTCATTATTGGTCATTATTCATGAGGGAGGACATTTTCTTTTTTCACGTCTTTTTAAAGTAAGAGTAGAGAAGTTCTACATATTTTTTGATCCGTGGTTTTCTTTGTTCAAATTCAAACCGAAGAACAGTGATACGGAATATGGTATTGGCTGGGTGCCTTTGGGGGGATATGTGAAAATTTCGGGTATGATAGACGAATCTATGGATACCGAGCAGATGAAACAGCCTGCTAAGCCATGGGAATTTCGTTCAAAACCGGCTTGGCAGCGTCTGCTTATCATGGTGGGTGGTGTCTTGATGAATTTCTTGCTGGCTATCTTCATCTATTCCATGATTTTATTCCATTGGGGAGATTCTTTTGTATCGCTGCAAGACATGACTCATGGTATGAAATTTAATGAGCGTGCCCGGGAAATAGGTTTCCGTGACGGTGATATTCTTCTTCGTGCAGATGAAAAACCATTGGAGCGTTTCGGGGTGGATATGCTTCGTGATATTGCTGAGGCACGTACAGTGACTGTATTGCGCGACGGAAAGGAAGCCGAAGTATATATGCCTGAGATCAGCTTGTTGGATATAGCAAAGGACGATCCGATGTTTGTTACGGCGTTAGTTCCTAATGTCGTTGACTCGGTGATACCGGGCGGTGGCTTGGATAAGGCCGGTATACAGAAGGGAGATAGTCTGGTCGCGGTCAATGGCGAGAGGTTGAACTCATGGAATGCATTGGTGGAAAAACTGGATAATATGCAGGCTGATGCGGAAGCTACAGGAGATAAAGATGCTTCTCTACAAATGGTATATTCGCGTAACGGACTGCGTGACACCGTGACGGTGCGTACAGACTCTTTGTTTAGAGTGGGTGCAACATTCTCTTCATTGGCTGATTATAAAGAAACAACCCGTGAATTTGGTTTCTTTGAATCTTTTCCTGCAGGGGTACAATTAGGAGTAAATACATTAAAAGGATATGTGAACGATATGAAATATGTGTTCACCAAAGAAGGAGCCAAGAGCGTAGGTGGTTTTGGAACGATAGGAAGTATTTTTCCGAAAGTATGGGATTGGCATCGCTTTTGGGAAATGACTGCTTTTCTGTCAATCATCTTGGCGTTTATGAATATTCTGCCTATTCCGGCATTGGATGGCGGACATGTATTATTCCTGCTTTATGAAATCATTGCCCGCCGTAAGCCGAGTGACAAGTTTATGGAATATGCGCAGATGGTAGGTATGTTTTTACTGTTTGCCTTGCTCATTTGGGCGAACTTTAATGATATCATGCGATTCTTGTTCTAGGTCTGCATGACAGAAAAGGACACGGCATTTTTATAACAATGCCGATAGGCACGGATTTCCGCAAAGATTGAATCAATCGTCTTTGCGGAAATCTGCGTTTTTTATATTGTTTCTCTCCCGTGGTGAAAAAAAGACATAAAAAAAGAGCGAAAGTTTTTATCAAACCCGCTCACATCCTGAAGAACCCCCCTCCATTATGGGGTTCTTTTCATCTTTCTCGTCTCAGTTGTGTTATCCTCTCTCTCTTGTACCTAAAAAAACAACTCTTTTAATACCTATAAAACTAATCTCCTGAAAACTTTCTTTTTCTAATTACCTTAAATCTTACTACTAATACCTTTCTAAATCAATCTTTCTTTACCTAAATCTAATACCTTAAATTAAAATCTTTACCTTAATACTTAATACCTAATTTTGTTCTTTTCTTTATTAACTTAATATTTGGTTTCACAACCACATTGCAAAGGTACGGTTTTTCTTGAAATTAGCAAGTAAATATATGCTGAAAAACATAAAAAAGGGTGAATTCATGATATATATCAAGAAAACACCCCTTTTTTATTTCTTTTAGCGTTATCGCACACGGATGATGCGTTGATTACTGCTGCCCCGAAATTCCAAGTAAGGAGAGTACAAATCCGGCTCAAATCGTCCGTCTACTATAACATCCACATAATCCAGTATCGGTTTTAACATTTCATCGTTTTGTATCTGTTCAAATGTATATCCAGTATAACACCAGATGTTTTGTCCGGTAGCTTCTTTGATCTGTTTGACCAGAGCCAGGAATTCTTGGGGATGATAAAGTGGATCTCCACCGGAAAAGGTGATTCCGTCCAATAATGGATTGGCATTTATTTCGCAGATCATTTTTTCTATTTTTTCCGGTGTGAGCGGAGTGCCTGCCGATGGATTCCAGGATTCGGGATTCTGGCAACCGCGACAATGGTGACGGCATCCGGCCAGATAGATGGAATAGCGGATGCCTTCACCGTCGACTATTGTTTCAGGATAGGTAAATAACAAGTTCATGCTGATTATCCATGCTTTACCCGGTCACGTTCTTCAGCACGCTTGGCTGAATTCCAAGTGCTGAGGTCGCCTGTCAAATACCCGGTAATGCGACGCATTCGCATTATATTCTCGCTCTGGCAAACAGGGCACTTGTCGTAAATGACTCCTTTGTAACCGCAAGCCTGACAAGTATCAACAGGATGGTTGATGGAACCGTATCCAATGCCTTCGTCATGCATTACTTTTACAATCTTGGCTATGGCTTTTACATTTTTCTGAGCTTCTCCGTCCAGTTCCACGTAAGTGATATGCCCTCCGCGGGTAATGGCGTGGAAAGGAGCTTCCCGTTTTATCTTCTCGGTGATGGTGATGGGCTCTTTTACATCTACGTGGAAAGAGTTTACATAATAGTCATTATCCGTCACGCCGGGAATGATGCCGTATTTGCGGCGGTCCATACGGGTGAAGCGTCCGGAAAGTCCTTCGGCAGGAGTGGCAAGTACGGAGAAATTCAACTGATATTTCTGTTTGTATTCGTCTGCCACTTTATTCATTTCCGTAACGGCTTCGAATAATGTATCCCATGCTTTCTGGCTATGTGCGTGACCTTCTCCATAAAGAGCCATCATGGCATTGTGTCCGCCGATAAAGCCTATCCCTAATGTGCCTTGACGCAATACATCCCCCACCTGGTCGTTGGGCGAAAGTTTTCCTCCGCCTTTCCACACATCATTCCCCATCATGAACGGGAACTGGCGTGCCAAGGCTGTACGTTGATACTGGTAGCGTGCATACAATTGTTCGGCGATTAGTTCGGACAAAGCATGTACACTTTCTATGAATATTTCTTTTGCTTTTCTTTCTATGGCCTCTTTCTTGCCTGACTCTTCCAGACTTTCTGCCTTGATGCGTGCTTCGATGGCCAGCCGGGGCATATTCATGGTGGTGAATGACAGGTTGCCACGTCCTAATGAACTTTTTTCACCTGCTATATTTTCGTATACGCGGGTACGGCATCCCATAGTTGCCAGTTCATAGCGGTAGCGTTTAGGGTCCTTGATATCCCATTTCTCATTTTTGTTATAAGGAGTATCCAAAAACATAAAATTAGGGAACAAGGCTTTTGCGGTGGTACGGCAGGCTTTCAGAAACAAGTCGAAATTGGGAGCTTGGAATTCCATTTTGCCTTCCAGTGCCGCTTCGAAGTTTTCCATGGCTTTCTTATAGTCCTCTTCGGAATAAGATACTCCGTCTTTAACCTTGAATATCTGTATGGGGAAGACCGGTACTTCGCCACGGGTACCCAGGCCTTCGATGGTAGCTTTCAGCAGTTCCTCTATGACCATGCGGCCTTCGGGAGAAGTGTCTGTTCCATAATTGATGGAACTGAACACGACTTGGTTTCCCCCTCGCGAATGCATGGTGTTCAGGTTGTGGATGAATCCTTCCATGGCCTGATGTGTATCTTTGCGCGTCATGGCGTATGCTTTCTCTTCAATTTTCTTGAGAGCCTCTGTTCCGGGTTCTTTTCCCTCTACTTCTATATAAAACTCGGTTAAAGTTTTCAGATGTTTGCGAAATGTCTTCCGGACCCCTTCCGCCATAAAGAAGTCGAAGGCGGGAATAGCTTGTCCGCCGTGTTGCTCGTTCTGGTTTGTCTGGAATATGATGGTGGCCAGAGTGGCATAACTTTGAATGGACTGTGGAGTACGGATACTTCCGTTTTTAGTGCGGAAGCCGCGTTCGAACAAGTCATCCAGGTCATATTGGATACAAGTGGTAGTCTTGGTGGGATAGTAATCCAAATCATGTATATGTATGTCGCCCAACTGATGTGCTTCGGCATATTTTTTAGGCAACAGGTATTTATAGGTATAGTCTTTAGTAACTTCCGAGGCAAAAGTCATCATCTGTCCGGCGGGAGTATGGCTGGACATGTTGGCATTACTCAGGTTGACATCATTTTTGTCGATGGCTACAATGCCGTCCATGATGTGCTTCATTTGCGTTTTACGGTCGCGTTCCGTATTCCGCCATTCGCGATAAATAATATATTTCTTGGCCACTTCGGGACGTACTTTCATCAGTTCCTTTTCTACCAGATCCTGAATCTCTTCCACACTGATGGTTGGAGATACGAAATTGCTGATAACCCGCATGGTAATTTCAGCAATCAGTTTGTCTTCATTGTCAATTCCGGAGGCATGGAATGCCTTGCCGATTGCATTTTTAATTTTACTGATGGAAAAGTCTTCCCGCTTTCCATCACGCTTAATAATACAAATCTCAGCGTAATTCATTGTTTGAAAAATTAATTGTTAATTTAAAAAACTTGGCTGTCCTTCCAGGCAGGTTTTCTGACTTATCTCTCCCTTAAAACGCCTTCCCGCAAATGGTTTTGTAGTGGCATATTGTTTCAGCTCTACGAGAATTACAGCAGCGGGTACTGTTGCTGATTTTCACGGCATTCCCTCTTGGAAGTGGTTAACTTCACCTTGTCGGACAGCTGCAAAGGTATAACATTTTGGGAAACTTTCTATTTAAAAAATGGATAAAAGTTTTCCAAAACGGATAACTTATTGAAGATGGGAAGGTTATAAAATGTACCACAATGCCATCATGTGGCAGACCGTTCCTCCTAATACGAACAGATGGAAAACAGAGTGCATATAGGGCAATTTGGGGAAGGAATAAAAGACAGCTCCGGTGATGTAAGACACTCCTTCACCGATTAACCAATAAATAAAAGCGGGAGGCACATGTTGGCAGAGCGGCTTGAAACCTACAAAAATGCTGCATCCCATGGCTATATAGCAAATTGTTTCCAGGTTGCTATGTTCTTTCAGGTTACAAAAACATAGAATGATCCCGGCGAGGGCGCATAGCCATACGAAACTAAGAATTCCCCATCCCCAATAATCTGCTTCCCGCAAGGCTATCAGCATGATGGGGGAATAGCTGCCTGCGATATGCAGATAAATCGAAGCATGATCGAATTTGCGCAACACTTCGCGGTGAGGAGATGGTTTGCTGGCATGATACCAGGTGGAGCTGATATAGGAAGACAGCATACCGAATAGGTAGAGCCACATGCCGCCTGTTGCCCACGGATTGCCACTTTTCATGGCAGTAAGCAACAGATAACCGCCGCCGGCGATACCTATCAGGATACCAACGCCATGTGACAGGGTATTGGCCCACTCTTCTCCTTTGGTATAGTGTATGGTCAATTTCTTATAAGTTTTTTGGAGTTAATCCCATGCTTTTTGCTTTCTTCAACATGTGTTCTAAAGCAGCATCATGTTCATTAGGGATGATTCCATCCAGTATGGCATCCTTGATAGAACTTTTCAGACTGCCTATTTCACGGCAGGGCTGCAGGTCGAATATCCGCATAATTTCTTCTCCGTCTACCGGAGGTTGGAAATTGCGTATCCGGTCTTTTTCTTCCAGGTCTTTCAGCTTCTGGCGTACCAGTTTGAAGTTATCCAGGAATTTTTGTTTTCGTGCTTCATTTTTTGAAGTGATGTCCGCTTCGCACAGCATCATCAAGTCGTCAATATCATCTCCGGCTTCAAAAAGCAGACGTCGCACGGCGGAATCGGTTACTACATCATCTGCGATAACAATGGGGCGCATGTGCAGGCTGACCAACTTTTGGACATATTTCATCTTCTCATTCATGGGCAGTTTCATCTTGCGGAAGAGATCCGGAACCATTTTTTCACCGATAAAGTTATGATTATGGAAAGTCCATCCTATACGTGGCTCCCAGCGTTTGGTACGTGGCTTGCCTATATCATGCAACAGCGTAGCCCAACGCAGCCATAGGTTGTCGGTATGTTTGGAAATATTGTCCACAACTTCCAGGGTATGATAGAAGTTGTCTTTATGGGCACGCCCGTTTCGGGTTTCCACTCCTTGCAGCGCCACCAGTTCGGGAAAAATCAAAGGCAGCAGTCCGCAGCGGTCCAGTTCTATAAAGCCTTTGGACGGTATGGGGGCGAGCAGGATCTTGTTCAACTCGTCGGCGATGCGCTCTTTGGAGATAATATGAATGCGTTCCTTGTTGCGTGACAGTGCTTCGAAAGTGGTGTCGTCAATATAGAAGTTCAGTTGTGTGGCAAACCGGACACAACGCATCATGCGGAGCGGATCGTCACTGAAAGTGATGTCCGGGTCCAGCGGTGTACGGATAGTTCTCTCTTTCAAATCGTCCAGCCCGTTAAAAGGATCTACCAGTTCACCGAAACGTGCTTTGTTCAGGCACACTGCCATGGCATTGATCGTGAAATCGCGCCGGTTTTGGTCATCCTCCAAGGTGCCGTTCTCTACTACAGGCTTGCGGCTGTCATGGCTGTATGATTCCTTGCGGGCCCCCACAAACTCCACTTCCGTATCATGGTACTTGATTTGTGCCGTACCGAAGTTTTTAAAAACAGAAACGCGTGCCCCACGTCCCAGCTTCCTGCCGAAGGCCTGTGCCATTTCAATTCCGCTCCCTACTACTACAACGTCTATATCCTTCGAGGGACGCTTCAGGAATATATCTCGTACATAACCTCCTACAACGTAACATTCCAATCCCAGTTCGTCTGCCGTTTCGGAGATTAACTTGAATATCTTATTATTAAAGTGTTCTTTTAGTTCCATATTCATCTTAAAGAGGGGCAAATTTACGATTTTTTGCGCAGGATAAGGAGAAATCACGCAATTAAATTGTATTTTTGCCTGCATATAAAACGATCAAGTACATGAAAAAGATAGGATTAGTAGCATTATTTGCCTTGTTGCTGGCCGGTTGTGATGATGGCGGCGAGAAGAAAGCGCAAGAAAATTTGCGTAAGGCCGAAGCGGCTTTGGAAAAAGAGAACTTTAATGAGGCCAAATTGCAGATAGACAGTATCCGCATCCTTTATCCGAAAGCGTTTGAAGCTAGAAAACAGGGAGTCAAGCTGATGCAGCAGGTGGATTTGAAAGAACAGCGGAAAAGTCTGATTTACCTGGATAGCATGATGGTGGTGAAACAAGCTCAGCTGGATTCCGTCAAGGGTAATTTTGTTCTTGAGAAAGATACTGCATATCAGGAGGTGGGTAACTATTTTTATC
This sequence comes from Phocaeicola vulgatus ATCC 8482, assembly GCF_000012825.1. Taxonomy (GTDB): domain Bacteria; phylum Bacteroidota; class Bacteroidia; order Bacteroidales; family Bacteroidaceae; genus Phocaeicola; species Phocaeicola vulgatus. The sequence continues at coordinate 2,141,523 of NC_009614.1, forward strand.
CCACCCAGACGGTAGAAAAGAATATAGGCCGTTCATTCTTGCGCGGACAGGTGAACGAGCAGGGGGAAATGTCCCTTACCTCTATTTATTGTGCTGGCGGTACGTTGCATCATACGGCGGTGAAAGTGAGTGTGGGGGATACCTTTGCCGAAACTCCCGCCTCGAAAGACAGCTATGAAACCACTGACTTGGGCCGTGCAATCGAGAAGGCCGATTACAAGATGGGGGAAGACGGCGGCGTTATCGCTTTTATTGTAGCGAACAAAGATAAGAATATCCAACTTCAGTTTATCGGAGACCGTACTTATAAAACGGCTATGCAACCCAATGACCGTAAGGCGATTGCAGAATTGACGGAGTTGGCGCGCATCCTGTCCGGCATGGAACAAATCCGTAAAGATAAGAAAGAAGCGAACTTGAAAATAGAGTTTGTAACCCGCAAAATGCAGGAACAGGAGGAAGAGAAGTAATGTGGATGGGAACACAAACAATGCGGATCCTGAAGAGAATCTCCCCAAAGTCCGCATTGTCCGTGTTCCTTGTTTCATGTACAGCCCTTACAATCGCTTCAAGGCCAGCTTGATCACTTTCTCTACCGGGGCGGCAGGCTCCTCTTTCAGTATGGCAGCCACTACCTTTTGTGATGCGGCTTGTGCGAATCCCAGCATGGTGAGTGCGGCGACAGCCTCGTCATGAATTTCCGTATTGCCCGGATTGGCAAACATTTCACTGTTCACCGTCTCCACGCCCGAAGTGGCGATCTTGTCCTTTAAGTCCACTATGATGCGTTGGGCAGTTTTCAGGCCGATGCCTTTTACCGTTTTCAATAACTTGTCATTACCGGAACTGATTACTCCGCACAGCTCGGAAGGGGATAAGGCCGACAGAATCATACGTGCCGTGTTGCCGCCGATGCCCGATACGGAAATCAGTAACAAAAACAACTCCCGTTCCTGTTTGGTCGAGAATCCGTAGAGTACGTAGGCATCTTCCCGGATCGCTTCATAAATATATAATTTCGTATTGCTCTGATTCTGAATGGCCGAATACGTATTCAATGAGATATTGATGCCATACCCCATCCCGTTACAATCTAAAACCACCGTTGCCGGAGTAATCTCCGCAATGTCTCCTTTAATATATTCTATCATGGTTGTTTCATTTGAAAATTTACAGTTCTTTGCAAAAATAGGACATCTATCTTTTAAATTATAAGTTCGGCAAGAATATTTTTAAATTATTAGGTCGTAGTGAACAAAAAAACGAGGCAAAATGTTTATTTTTGCAGCGAATTAACAGATAATAGTAAACTAAACCCAATAAAAGATGAAAAAAATAAGAGCGGCCGTGGTTGGATACGGTAACATTGGTCAGTATGTAGTGGAGGCTTTGGAAGCTGCTCCCGATTTTGAGATTGCAGGTATCGTCCGTCGTAGCGGTGCGGAAAACAAGCCTGCCGAGTTGGAAGCATACGCTGTGGTGAAAGATATAAAGGAATTGAAAGATGTGGATGTGGCTGTGCTGGCTACTCCGACCCGTAGCGTGGAAGAATATGCGAAAGAGATTCTGGCAATGGGTATCAATACGGTAGATAGTTTCGACATTCATACACAAATCACTTCTCTCCGCCGTTCATTGGATGAGTCGGCAAAGGCCGGTAAGGCTGTCGCTATTATTTCTGCCGGATGGGATCCGGGAAGCGATTCTGTAGTCCGTACACTGCTGGAAGCCATCGCTCCGAAGGGCATTACTTATACCAATTTCGGTCCGGGACGCAGCATGGGGCATTCCGTAGCAGTCCGTGCCATTGATGGAGTGAAGGATGCTTTGTCCATGACTATTCCTGTGGGAACCGGTATCCATCGCCGTATGGTGTATGTGGAACTGGAAGAAGGTGCGGACTTCAAGACTGTGGAAGCCGCCATCAAGTCGGATCCTTATTTTGTAAATGACGAGACACATGTAAAACAAGTTCCATGTGTGGACGATTTGAACGACGTGGGTCATGGCGTTAACCTGGTTCGCAAAGGGGTATCGGGCAAGACTCACAATCAGTTGTTCGAGTTTGACATGAAGATTAATAATCCGGCTCTTACCGCGCAGGTGCTGGTTTGCGTGGCACGCGCCTCCATGAAACAGCAGCCCGGATGTTATACCATGATCGAAGTTCCTGTAATTGATCTGCTGTGCGGCGACCGTGAGGAACTGATTGCCCATTTGGTATAAAGAGGTTTCCTCAAAAAGAACGATATTCTGAAAATCTCTTCTCTGTTTTATTCCGGAGAAGAGATTTTTTTATTTCCTTTGTGTTCATAAACAAAGAAATAGAACAATGATAGCAAGTATTGTATGGGATGTGGATCCTATCTTATTTAAAGTAGGTAGTTGGGAAGTGCGTTGGTATGGGCTGATGTGGGGCCTTGGTTTCATATTGGCTTATGAAATGGTAAGCCGTTTATTCAAAAAAGAGAAGTATCCGGAAGAGTGGGTGGACAAGCTTTTTGTCTATTGCATAGTCAGTACGGTCATTGGCGCCCGTCTGGGGCACTGTTTGTTTTATGAATGGGACTATTATGGCGCCCATCCTGTTGAAATATTCAAGATTTGGAAAGGCGGGCTGGCAAGTCACGGAGGGGTGTTCGCCATCATTCTGGCTCTGATGTGGTACTCGAAAAAAGTAACCCGGAAAAGTGTGTGGTGGTTGTTTGACCGCATGATACCTGCTGTGGCGATTGTCTGCTTCTGTATCCGTTTTGGTAATTTAATGAATTCCGAGATATTCGGATATCCCACCACGTTGCCTTGGGGATTTGAATTTGTCCGTTCCCGGGAGTGGCATCAGCTGTATGAAGGTTTGCCTTGCCATCCTACTCAGATTTATGAAATGCTGTATTGCCTGGTTGCCGGTGTAACTGCCTGGGTGATGTACCATACATACCATTTACAAAAGAGGGTGGGATTAATAACCGGAGTAAGCTTGCTTATATTCTTTGGCACTCGCTTTGCTCTGGAGTTTATGAAGAATCCGCAGGTTGCCGAAGAGGCGGATATGACTTTTAACATAGGGCAGTGGCTCAGTGTGCCTCTGATTCTGCTGGGGGCGTATCTCATAGCCACCAGCCGCACCCGGAAAGAATAAAGGTTCCGGGAGAGGGGGGAAGCAGGTGAAAGGATACCTTTTCAGCCTTCCGGCATCGCCCTGTATATCACGTGCGGGGCGCGTCCGTCTCTTTCTATTTTCTTTTCGCTGCTCCATTGGCGTAGTTCGCTGCCGGCTTTTGTTTTCAGCAACCCTGTCAAGGCACAATATTCCTTGCAAGTGATAATGGAGTGCTCTTTCAGATAATTTGTCAGCCGTACAAAGCGTTCTTCTGCTGAATATCGGGTGGAGGAGGTCCGGAAACCATATTCCGCCCGTTCCAGCTTTCCTTTGCTTCGTACCTCCTTACGGAATTTCCGGGTGGGTTTGAACTTTATGTTGTCAAAATGTACCGATGCGGCGCGTATCTCGCTTTTGTCCGTTACCTTGCGGCAAGTCAGAGTGGCCGAGAATGTACCCAGTTCTCCCAGTTTTACGTTATAACCGTCTGCCAGGTAATTGGCGATAATGCTTTCCAGGTCACATAACAGACCGACGACGGTCCCTTCGTGGACGGTGGAACGCCGGGCGATGTCTTTAGCCAGGTCTTTCAGGTTTTTTGTGCCCGATACTACAATTTGCGGATACAGGGTGGGCTGTTCCTTCTCTCCCTGTATGTCGGGGGAGGTTTTGAAATCATACTTTGCTGCCATGTTTAATGCTTTTTAATAGGGAGATTAAGTCGTTTCTTGCTGAACGCTAAGGGGATTCTTTCTATTAACTTCTATAGACGCAGGCAATGGACCGTACGGTTTACTGTAGTGGACTGTACGGTCTGCTATAGTGGATTGTACAGTCTGCCATCGGAGTCTGTCTTAGTATTCAGGACAAAAGTACTTAATCATACTGGAAAAACCTATTAATTCATAGGAGAAAAGAGCTTATACGGGCAAATTAGATGTTTCCCTTGAAGGTTTGAGGGATTTTCCTTTCATTGTGGTGTCTTTCTTTTCAGTTGGTGTGCTGTAAAGGTAAGTGTTTTATGCTGATTACCGGCATACTTCGGATAGAAAAAGAGGAGGCGGGCTGACAGTAGGCTGAAGGATTATCCTTCAGGTGTTTTCTTCGATGGAATGGGGAAAAACAGCCCAAACTGAAGGCTGAAGGAAAATTGGCATGAATTTGTTTTTAGAGGTGAAAAGGCGTATGGTTCACGAGAAATGTTACATAATCCGTCACTTTTGTTGCAATGAAACAAAAATGCCGGCAGCTGTAACAAATGTTTTATAGAGGTTGCCGGCTGTCCCCTACCTTTGCCTCAGAAAAACTTCTAAAAACATTTAATGCTATGAACAAAAATCAGCAAAAGAACCGGATGGGAGCGGTCATTATTTTACTTGCCGCCGCTTGCTTGAATGGTTATGCACAACAAGATTCTACCAAAGTGTCCTCTGATTCGAAAGAGGAAGGCAATCGCAATGTCATGTTGAATGCGGCTAGTGCCAATGGTCCTCGTGAAATCTCTATCGGTCTGCCCGGTGGTGATGTGAATGTACTCGAAAATGGTCTGCCTGTGGTATATAATTCGAATCCTCATAATGTAAACACGCATTGGCGCGGAGACAGCAGCTTGGGACATACCGGATTGCTGAAGATTTCCGAAACAGCGATTACTACCGGTAATATAGGTTATGCTGTCAATTCGTTTACGGAACTCGGCTTGAATAAAGAGAAGAAAATGAATGGTGTGCTGAACTACGGCACCAATCATTTCGGTAAACAGCAATTTGACTTCAATCTGAATGGAAGCATCGGAAAAGATTGGTTTTACAGCGGCAGCATCTATCAGAATTTTGATCCGGGTTCGTTCAAACTGCGTTTTGCGCAATATCAGGACCGGACTCAGATCTATAAGTTTGCCTTGACCAAGTTCTACAATGAAGGACGTGGACAGCTCTCTGCCATCTACCATTACAGCAACAGCCATTGGTTGTCCAATGCTACCACCGGTGCACCATTTATTTATGTAGGCGATGGGAGTGTGAAGGAAATTCCCGGTTTCGGACTGGGGACTTCTTCTTATCTGCCCAATGTATCGGATATGGTTTATATGGACATGCGTACCGGCGAGATGAAAAAGATCAGTCTGTATGATGCTACGGCCAGTAAAGGAAATCAGTTGACGGTTCTGAACCGTTACCGGTGGGATAACGGGTTGGAGTGGAAAATCAATATGAAGTATGACCATGCTTTGGGTTCCTATCTGTACCAGACTCCGATGTCTATGGAGCAGAAAGTAGGAGCCGACGGCTATAGCACCAAAGGACTGGATGGAACATTGAATCCTTATGAGGGATATGTACAGAGCCGCATGTCCTGTTTCAACCGGGGGAATATAGATGAGTTCTTCTTTACCACCGAGTTGTCGCGGAAGTATGATGATATGACTTGGCGTGTGGGGGTGAACGAATGGTATTATGATGTGGACTATGCTTCGAACACTACCATGTATGACCATACGGTGGAAGAATATCCCCAAATGTTGTACAGCGCCGATACGAAGGATATTCATCATTACGGAAACACTCCTTATTATAATCTGAACCAGAATGCTTCCGAATATTACAAAGGACATGAAAACAAACTGGCTCTTTATGCTACTCACGACTGGGACATCACCGATAAATGGAATGTGTATTATGGCGCACGCTTCGAGTACCAGCGTCTGGCAGGAAAGAACCTGGCGGTATATAATGCCGAAGGCAATCCGGTAGGCCGCTTTGCCGGTTATCATATCGGGGCAGTTGCAGCCGATGGTACGAAGATAGCTCCCCGTTATTTCAGTTACAACTGGCTGAACATGGCTTTCACGGCTGCCGCCACTTATAAAATGACAAAGCAGTTTGGCTTTACCGCCGATTTCACCTACAATACCCAGCGGCCGAATATGTCGAACTTTGCTCCTGCCGAGATGCCGAATGTAGATAAGATTACGATTCCGTTGGGGCGTGCGGGTATTTATTTCAATAATGACTGGATTAGTCTGACCTCACTGTTCAGTTATATTGCCAAGACTAACAACAACTCTACCTTGAATCTGATTAATCCGAATAATGATAAGGATATTAAGGCGGCTGCATTGAGTTATGATATTGAAACAATAGGGTGGACGACGGATGCGGTGGTGAAACCTTTCAAAGGATTTGATTTCCACTTCCTGTTCACTTACCAAAGCCCGAAGTATAAGAAGTATGAAACGGGAGTGACCTTTAGTGACGGGACAACATCGGGTATCAATGCCACCGGCAATATCGTTACCGAAATTCCGAAGGTGCTGATTGAGCTGGACCCTAGTTACAACATTACCAAAGACTTGAAGGTATGGGCCAGTTTCCGTTACTTCAGCAAGACGTATGCAAATATTAAAAATGCTTATTATTTCAACGGCCGTTGGGAAACATTCGGTGGAATAAACTGGAATGTGAACAAACATCTGTCCTTAAGCGGAACTGTGATAAACTTCTTGAACCAGACCGGGGCGAAAGGAAGTATTTCGGGAGCCGAGCTGGTAGATAAGGAGAATGCGGCGGCATATAACGGCGCATGGATGGCAGGCAGCTATATCCGTCCGTTCACCGTAGAATTTGCGGCGAAAATAACATTCTGATTCAAGAGGGATTTAATTCTTCTTTATGGTGGAAAAGTAACATTTATACATAAGAATGAAACAAATGTTTCAGCCGGTAAGGCAGGTTTCCGTTAACTTTGCCGATAACGAAAAACAATCAAACAAAACTTTTAATATCCTATACTTCATGAAAACAAATCTTGTTAACCTTGCATTAGGTTTAGCCTTTACAGGAGGCGCTGTTTCTTGTCAGTCACAAAAAAATGACCTGGTTTTCGAACATCAGGGAGATACGGTGACAATCGTACATATTGTCCGTCCCGCTAAATATTTGTTGCTTCCGATTCAGGAGAGCAGCAAGGAAGGACTGGTAAGGCTGGATACTGGGAGCCCCGCAGATACCGATATGGATGTGCGTCTGGCTACAGACAGCGTTGAATATTATGTTCCGTTTGCCTTGCCTCAGGGAAGTGAGGAAGCTACTGTCATTATAAAGAAGGTGGAGGCAGATGCGCTGTGTTGGGACAGCATCCGGGTTTCGGATACATTTGATACGGCAAACAGGGATAAGTTCCGTCCGGTTTATCATCACACTCCGCTTTATGGCTGGATGAATGATGCCAACGGACTGGTTTATAAAGACGGTGAATATCACCTTTATTTTCAATATAATCCATACGGCTCCGTATGGGGAAATATGCACTGGGGACATTCCGTGAGCAAGGATTTGGTTCATTGGGAGCATCTTGACCCAGCGATTGCCCGTGATACATTGGGGCATATCTTTTCGGGAAGTGCCATTGTGGATAAACATAACAGCGCAGGCTACGGTGAAAATACAATTGTCGCTTTTTATACTTCGCACCGTAATATACCCAGTGGGCAGAGCCAGGTGCAAAGTATGGCATACAGTACGGACAACGGGCGTACTTATACGAAGTATGAACAGAATCCGGTTCTTACTCCGTTTGACGGACTACAGAATTTCCGTGACCCGAAGGTCTTTTGGTATGAACCCGAACAGAAATGGATTATGATTGTCAGTGCGGATAAGAATATGCGTTTTTATTCATCTGCCAACTTGAAGCAATGGGAATACATGAGTGAGTTTGGAGAAGGATTTGGCCCTCAGCCCAATCAGTTCGAATGTCCGGATTTCATCCAACTGCCTGTAGATGGTGACCGGACCAGGATGAAATGGGTGATGATTGTCAATATCAATCCGGGATTTGTCTATGGAGGCAGCGGTACGATGTATTTTACAGGCGACTTTGACGGGCATCAGTTTGTATGTGATACGAAACCCGAGGTGGTGAAATGGCTCGACTGGGGAAAAGACCATTATGCCACTGTTTGTTTCTCGAATACCGGCGACCGTGTCATTGCCGTACCTTGGATGAGCAACTGGCAGTATGCTAACTATACTCCTATACAACAGTTCCGCAGTGCCAATGCTTTGCCGCGTGAGCTGAGTCTGTATACGGGAGAAGACAAACAGCTTTATCTGAGTGCCGCACCGGTAAAGGAAACGGAGCACTTGCGGAAAGATTCTAAAAAGCTGGATGATTTTACAGTAAATGGCGAGAAGCGTTTAGAAACACTTTTTGAAAATAACGACGGCGCTTTTGAACTGGAATTGCAACTGGTGTCGGCTGGTAAAGAGGCTGGTTTTGAATTGCTGAACAGTTTGGGTGAGAAGGTGAAGATTTATTTGGACGCTTCGGAGGGACGTGTGGTAATGGACCGTGCGGAAAGTGGTATTGTAGATTTTGGCAAGAAGGTAAAACCGCATGATTTGGATACCGAAGAAAGTTATGCTCGTTATAAAGAGGTTACGGTGAATTATAAAAATGATTTTGCTTTGGGTACTTGGGCTCCGATAAACACCGCGAAGGCACATAAAATTCAAGTTTTTGTGGATAATGGAAGTGTGGAGTTGTTTGTTGACGGTGGCCGCGTTGCCATGACTAATCTGGTATTCCCGAATGAACCTTATAACTCTTTGCGTTTTTATAGTAAAGGAGGAGAGATGAAGATTTCAAATTTCACAATATATAAGTTAGGTTTGTAAACTAAGTATAAAGCCATGAATAGCAATAAAAATCTGTATGCCAAATTAATTCCGGTGATGCTGTGTTTCTTCGCCATGGGATTTGTAGACCTGGTGGGGATTGCATCGAATTATGTAAAAGCGGATCTGGATCTGACAGACTCTCAAGCCAATATATTTCCTTCCTTGGTCTTCTTCTGGTTCCTGATTTTCTCCGTACCTACAGGTATTCTGATGAATAAGATAGGGCGTAAGAAGACAGTTCTTCTGAGTCTGATTGTCACTTTTGCCTCTTTGCTGCTCCCAATATTCGGCGACGGCTATACGCTTATGTTGATTTCTTTCTCTTTACTGGGTATCGGTAATGCGTTGATGCAAACCTCTTTGAATCCGTTGCTGAGTAATATTATTGCGGGGGAAAAGTTGGCAAGTACATTGACTTTCGGTCAGTTTGTAAAAGCTATTGCTTCCTTTCTTGCCCCTTACATTGCCATGTGGGGAGCGATGCAGGCTATTCCTACTTTCGGGCTTGGCTGGCGGGTATTATTTCCTGTTTATATGGTGATAGCCGTTTTTGCCATCGTGTTGTTGGGGCTGACCCCTATTGAGGAAGAGAAACCCGATAAAGCGTCCGGCTTCAAAGCGTGCTTTTCCTTGTTGGGAAAACCGTTTATTCTCTTGTCTTTCATTGGGATCATGTGCCATGTCGGTATTGATGTCGGTACGAATACAACGGCTCCTAAAATCTTGATGGAGCGTTTGGATATGACATTGGCTGAGGCCGGTTTTGCAACAAGTCTTTATTTTATTTTCCGTACGGTGGGTTGCTTCCTCGGAGCCTTTATCTTGCAAAAGGCTTCTGCAAAGTCTTTCTTTGCTCTCAGTGTCGTGTTCATGTTGCTGGCAATGGTGGGATTATTTATATTCCATTCGGAAACAATTATTTATATTTGCATTGCCATGATTGGTTTCGGTAACTCCAATGTGTTCTCTATTATATTCTCGCAGGCATTGTTTGCCATGCCCGAAAAGAAAAATGAAGTTTCCGGATTGATGATTATGGGGCTGTTCGGCGGTACGGTATTTCCGTTGGCCATGGGAGTTGCCAGTGATGCCATGGGGCAGAGTGGCGCTGTGGCGGTGATGACTGTCGGAGTTATCTATTTGTTGATGTATACCTTGAAAATAAAGAAATGATTTTAATTGTAAACAGTAAATAATATCATGAATCAAATCATCGTAGGAATGGGTGAGGCACTATGGGATGTGCTGCCCGAAGGAAAGAAAATTGGTGGTGCTCCGGCAAACTTCGCTTATCATGTGTCACAATTCGGTTTTGACAGCCGGGTGGTCAGTGCGATTGGCGATGACAAGCTGGGTAATGAGATACTTGAGAATTTTGATGGCAAGAACTTGAAGTATCAGATAGAGAAAGTGCCTTATCCCACAGGAACCGTACAGGTGGAACTGGACCCTAATGGGGTACCTATGTATGATATAAAAGAAGGGGTGGCTTGGGATAATATACCTTTTACACCTGCTTTGGAAGAGTTGGCAAAGAATACCCGTTCCGTATGCTTCGGCTCGTTGGCACAGCGTAGTGTGGTTTCAAGGGAAACAATCAACCGTTTTCTGGATGTGATGCCCGAAGGAGAAGGACAATGTAAAATTTTCGATGTGAATTTGCGCCAAGGTTTCTATACGAAGGAGATTCTTTGCAACTCGATGAAAAAATGTAATATTTTAAAGATTAATGACGAGGAGTTGGTCACAGTGAGCCGTATGTTCGGTTATCCCGGCATAGACTTGCAGGATAAATGCTGGATTCTGTTGGCGAAATATAATCTGAAGATGTTGATTTTAACGTGTGGTGTCAATGGCAGTTATGTCTTTACTCCGGGTGAGATTTCATTTGTAGAGACTCCGAAGGTGGAGGTGGCCGATACGGTAGGTGCGGGCGATTCGTTCACGGCGACTTTTGTAGCTGCTATTTTGAAGGGAAAGCCGGTTGCCGAGGCGCATAAACTGGCTGTTGAGGTTTCTGCATACGTATGTACGCAAAACGGGGCTATGCCTGAGTTGCCGGCTCGTTTAAAGAATGAGTTGATTTAAATTTTAATGGTTGCGGATACTCATTCAAATTGGATTGGAAATCATATTGTCTGAGGCTGTATCGCGAAGAACCTGTAAATACAAAGTAGATGTAATCAGGTTCTTCGCGATGTTCTTTTTTTACTTTCTCTTGCAGATGTTTGTTTTATTAGCGGTTACCTTTTATCTTTGTTATCTATAAATACCTTGAGGAACATGAAAAAACATCTTTTGTTTTTGATTTTATGCCTTATGGGAATTCTGACATCGTGCAGTCAGAAACATACGCGCTATTACATTGGTGTTTCACAATGTAGTGATGACGAATGGCGGCATAAAATGAATCATGAAATTGTACGTGAAGCCTTGTTTTATGATGGGGTGGAGGTGGAGATCCGTACCGCGAAAGATAATAGCCGGAATCAGATAGAAGATATCAACTATTTTATTGACAGGAAAGTTGATTTATTGATTGTCGCTCCGAATGAGGCGGCGGCTGTCACTCCTGTTGTGGAGAAGGCATACGGGCTGGGAATACCTGTTGTGGTAATTGACCGTAAGATTTTGTCGGACCGTTATACGGCTTTTGTGGGCGCTGATAATTGTGAGATTGGCAAAGATGTGGGACAATATATTGTGAACCGTTTGGGTGGAAAAGGGAAGATTTTGGAGATAACGGGACTGGAAGGTTCCACTCCGGCTATGGAGCGTCATAGAGGATTGGCGGATGCCTTGAAGGCAGAGCCTGGAATAGAAATTACCGCCAGCGTGGACGGAGCCTGGCTGCAAAGTGTGGCTGGGGAGAAAATGGATTCCATACTTCAAGACAATAAGGGTATAAATCTGGTTTTTGCCCAAAATGACCGCATGGCTGTCGGGGCTTATTTGTCGGCCAGACAGCGACAGTTGGAAAAGGAAATGTTGTTTGTCGGTATTGATGCGTTGCCTGGCAAGGGGTATGGAGTGGAGCAGGTACTGGAAGGGGTGTTGGATGCCACTTTTATTTACCCTACCGGAGGAGATAAAGTGATGCAGGTGGCGATGGATATTTTGGAGAAGCGTCCGTATGAACGGGATACTAAGTTATCAACAGCCCTTGTTGATAAAACGAATGCCCGTGTCATGCAGTTGCAGACAGACCACATTGCCGAACAGGACGGAAAGATAGAACGGCTGAATAATCAGGTGGACGAATATTGGTCAAGATACTCTGCCCAGACCATGTTTCTGTATGCATGTCTGATTATCCTGTTACTGTTTGCTGCCTTATTGGCGATCATCGTCCGTGCGTATTGGACAAAGAACCGGATGAACATGGAGTTATCCCGTCAAAAGAAACAATTGGAGGAACAACGCGACCAACTGATCAGCCTCTCCAAGCAGTTGGAAGAGGCGACTCATGCCAAGCTGGTCTTCTTTACGAATGTTTCTCATGATTTCCGTACTCCGCTTACTTTGGTTGCCGATCCGGTGGAACAGCTTTTAGAGGATAAAGACTTGACCTCTAAGCAACGATCCTTATTGAAAGTGGTACATAAAAATGTGAATATTCTGTTGAGGCTGGTCAACCAGATTCTTGATTTCCGTAAGTATGAAAATGGTAAACTGGAGTTGGTGAGAACCAATATGGACCTGCGTGCGCAATTACAGGAATGGAGCCATGCATTTCAAACATTGGCTTTGAGAAAGCATATCCATTTTGTTCTGGACGTGAACGATGACCGGACAGACTGTCTGATGGCGTTGGATGCCGAAAAGATGGAACGTGTCTATTTTAATTTATTGTCCAATGCGTTTAAGTTTACCCCGGAGAATGGAACTATCACTGTCACACTTTCTACTTTAATAAAGGAGGAAAATAGAAGATATGTCCGTCTGGTAGTTGCTGATACCGGTTCGGGAATCTCTGTCCGGCACATCCGGCATATTTTCGACCGCTTTTATCAGATGGATGTGAACCATGCAGGCTCAGGTATTGGTCTTGCTTTGGCAAAGGCTTTTGTCGAGTTGCACGGCGGGGTGATAACGGTGGACAGTGTGGAAGGAAAAGGAACAGTGTTTACGGTGGATATTCCTATGGAGATAGTGGAGGGGCAGTCTGTAGATCGGATACAGGAACCGCACACTACACAGCCGACGGTGGTGGAGGAATTGGAGGAGACGGAAACAGAAGAAAGGCTTCCGGATGAGAATAAGGAATGCATCTTGATAATTGACGATAATGCGGATGTACGTGGCTATGTGAAATCATTATTGAAAGAGGAATATACGGTGATAGAGGCTGCCGACGGACATGCCGGATTAAAGAAAGCTATGAAATATGTGCCTGATGCCATTATCTGTGATGTGATGATGCCGGTGATGGACGGATTGGAATGTTGCAGGAAGCTGAAAATGGAATTACAGACTTCTCATATTCCGGTGATGTTGCTTACTGCCTGTTCTTTGGATGAACAGCGGATACAGGGGTTTGAATGTGGAGCGGATTCTTATATTTCCAAACCTTTTAATTCCAAATTGTTACTGGTGCGTCTTCGGAATCTGATTGATAACCATAAGCGGTTGAAACAGTTTTTCGGAGATAAGATTACTTTGTCTAAAGAGTCTGTAAGCGAGGTGGATAAAGGATTTGTGGAGCGCTTCAGAGAGCTGATAGAAGCAAATTTGACAGATTCTGAGTTAAGTGTGGAAGAATTAGGCAGTAAGATGGGATTAAGCAGGGTGCAGCTTTATCGTAAGATTAAGGCACTTACCAATTATTCTCCCAATGAACTGGTGCGTATTGCCAGATTAAAGAAAGCTGCTTCTTTGTTGGCTTCTTCTGAGAAAACCATATCCGAGATAACGTATGAGGTAGGTTTTACATCTCCTTCTTATTTTACCAAGTGTTACAAGGAATATTTCGGAGAAAGTCCTACGGATTTCTTGAAACGCAGAGGATAATTGTGGGGGCGGACACGCAGCTCCGCCCCTACAAGGAATACTTTAAATCAGTGTTGATAAATCTTTTTCGGCTACAAAAGAGAGATTATTAAGAATAATCACTTCCCTTGCTCTGTCCGGATTGTCTGTCCGGAAAATCAAGATGCCTTTATTTCCTAACAGGAAGGAATACAGATAAGTAATGCCTATTTGGGCTTCACTGAAAATGGTGATGGCGTCTGCCGCCCGCCCCGGCTGATTGTCTAGTGTGATGGCGAACACATCGGAGAGTGCCACGGAGATTCCTGCCTCTTTCAGCGTCTCGTATGCGCGTTTGGGTTCCGAGCAGATGATACGGTAAATACCATACTCTACTGTATCGGCAATGGTAGAGGCAATCAACTGTATGCCTGCTTCTTTCAATAAGTTCAATACTTTCTGTAGTGTCCCCGATTTGTTTTCGATGAAGACGGATAATTGTTGTATAGTCATAAACTTATTTTTTAAAAGGTTTTACGTAAGTCTTTCACACGGACTGCTTTACCTTCCGATTTAGGCAGTGCTCCTTTGGGTACCAGTTTCACACGTGGGGTAACCAATATCTCATCTTTCAGTTGGCGGGTAATTTCCCGGGTCAATGCTTGCAGGCGTCCATAGTCATCGGTGAACAGTTGGCTCAATTCCACTTCTACAGTCATTTCGTCATTAGATTCGGCGGTTTCGAGTGTGATCAGATAGTCACTGCCCAATTCTTTGAATTGCAATAAAATCGTTTCAATCTGAATGGGGAAGATATTGACCCCTTTCAGGATAATCATATCGTCGCTGCGCCCTTTCATTCTGTCCAGACGTTTGTGATGGCGGCCGCAGGGGCATTCCCCCGGCAGAATGCGGGTCAGATCACGGGTACGGTATCTCAATAACGGCATCGCCTCGCGGTTGATGGTGGTCAGTACCAGTTCGCCCACTTCACCCTCGGGCACAGGTTCCAATGTGTCGGGGTCGATGATTTCTACGATATAATAGTCTTCCCATATATGCAATCCGTTTTGTTCCTGGCATTCAAAAGCCACACCGGGACCGCACATTTCGGACATGCCGAAAGAGTTGTAGGCTTTTACACCCAGCATATCTTCGATGCGGCGGCGTTGTTCTTCGGAATGAGGTTCCGCTCCTATGATCAATGTTCTCAATTTGGTGTCACGACGCGGATCAATCCCCATTTCCTGCATTATCTCGTACATACGGGCTGCGTAACTGGGAATGGCGTGCAAGGCGGTGGTTCCGAAATCGGAGATGAATTTCAACTGGCGTTTGGTGTTTCCGGCAGCGGCAGGTACAGTCAGCATTCCCAGCCTTTCAGCACCATATTGAAAGCCCAGCCCGCCGGTGAACATTCCATAGCCGGAAGAGTTCTGGAAAATATCTCCCGGACGTAATCCTACCATATAAAGACAACGGGCCACTGCATTAGCCCATTCGTCAAGGTCTTTTTGGGTATGCAGAATGACAGTGGGATTTCCGGTTGTTCCACTGGATGAGTGAAGGCGGACTGTTTTTTCCAAAGGTACGGACGCCAGTCCGAAAGGATAAGTGTCACGTAGATCTTGTTTGGTGGTAAACGGGATTTTCTGTAAATCATCCAATGAACGGATATCTTCCGGACTCAGATGATTTTCGGCAAACCGTTGTTTATAGAAAGGGGAATTCATGCAATGGCGGACAGTCTTTTGCAGTCGTTCCAATTGTAGTTTCTCAATTTCGGGTCGTGTCAGGGTCTCTAACTCTTTGTGTAAATACATAGCATTTCCTGTTTAGTTGGTTATCAGTCCGACAAAAATAGAAAAAAATATAATGCGGTTGGGAATAAGCTGACAAAATATGTATCTTTGGAGGATTTTAATTTGAAAATGTGATGAAAAAGACATTGTTTGTAATAGGTATGCTGTTATGTGGGCTTTCATTGTACGCTCAGGATATGAAAACTCTTTTTATTGCCATGCCCGATTCGGTGGCTCCTTTATTGACAAAGGTAAATCGTGAGGATTGTGTGGATTTTCTGGCAAGCAATATGAAAGCGGAAGTGAAAAATCGTTTTGGCAAAGTATCTGAACTGAAAAGACTGACGGATGATTATTTGTTTCTGCAAACCACCGGAAGTAGTTCTATGGAAATTAAACTGTTACCCTTGAATGATTCTGTAAAGGTGATTTGTGTAGTGAATACTGTTTGCGGTCCGGCTTGTGATAGTGAAGTTCGTTTTTATAATACGGACTGGCAGCAACTGGCGAAGGAGGATTTTATTCAGCTTCCCTCCGTCGGGGCTTTTTATCTGCCGGTGGATACGCTGACCGATGAGGCTTATGCCGCGATTAGAGAGAAGGCGGATATGGAGTTGGTGAAAGCCACTTTATCAGAAGACAAACCTATTATTTCTTTTACTTATACTACTCCGGATTATCTGGCAAAGACGGAACGGGAAAAATTGGTTGTATACATCAGGAAAGAACCTGTAGTGTATGAATGGAAGGGGGGAAAGTATAATGATGTATCTTTGAAATAAAGGTGGATATGTATGATAAAATAAAAGGCTGCAAACTTATCGGGTTGCAGCCTTTTATTTTGGAACTTATGTATAAGTTACAAATTACTTTTTCATACGGTTGCCGTAGCGGCTCATGAACTTGTCTACACGACCAGCTGTATCTACTAATTTGGATTTACCAGTGTAGAACGGGTGTGATGTATTAGAAATTTCCAGTTTTACCAACGGATAAGTTTCACCTTCGAATTCGATGGTTTCTTTTGTGCTACAAGTTGAACGTGACAAAAATACATCACCGTTTGACATGTCTTTGAATACTACGGGACGATAGTTTTCAGGATGAATACCTTTTTTCATTTCTGTATATTATTTTATTGTTATTATTTTTTTTACTTGTCTGGTAAACAATATTGGGTGTAATGGTCCATTTTGGACCGCAAAGATACTGCTTTTCTTTGAAATAGAAAAAACTTCGGGCTGTTTTTTCTTCTAAAAGCCTTATTTTCTTCTTTTATAGTATTGTAAGGTAGACATTACAATATAATCAGTTTGTATGTTTTAGTGAAGAAAATAGTTAATAAAATCATTTTTTATGAGATATTTTTGGTGTGAACTTGCCATAGTTAGCGCATTTATGATTACTTTTGCAGTGGAATTTAATTCACTAACAATTATAAATATTAGAACAATGGTTAATTACAAAGATTTAGGTCTGGTAAACACTAGAGATATGTTTGCTAAGGCTATCAAAGGTGGATATGCAATTCCTGCATTCAACTTCAACAATATGGAACAGATGCAGGCTATCATCAAAGCTGCAGTAGAAACAAAATCTCCGGTTATTTTGCAGGTTTCAAAAGGTGCTCGTCAGTATGCTAACGCTACTTTGTTGCGTTACATGGCTCAGGGTGCTGTAGAATATGCAAAAGAATTAGGTTGTGCAAAACCTGAAATCGTTCTTCACCTTGACCACGGAGATACTTTCGAAACTTGCAAGAGCTGTATCGACTCAGGTTTCTCTTCTGTAATGATCGACGGTTCTCACCTGCCTTACGAAGAAAACGTAGCTTTGACTAAGAAGGTGGTTGACTACGCTCATCAGTTTGATGTAACTGTAGAAGGTGAATTGGGTGTATTGGCCGGTGTGGAAGATGAAGTTTCTTCTGATCATCATACTTATACTGACCCTGAAGAAGTAATTGATTTTGCTACTCGTACAGGTTGTGACTCATTGGCTATCTCTATCGGTACTTCTCACGGTGCATACAAATTTACTCCGGAACAGTGCCACATTGATCCTGCTACAGGTCGTATGGTTCCTCCTCCTTTGGCATTCGAAGTATTGGATGCTGTAATGGAAAAACTTCCGGGATTCCCCATCGTTCTTCATGGTTCTTCATCAGTTCCTCAGGAAGAAGTTGAAACAATCAACAAGTATGGTGGTGCATTGAAGGCTGCTATCGGTATCCCTGAAGAAGAATTGCGCAAGGCTGCCAAGTCTGCTGTTTGCAAAATCAACATTGACTCAGACTCTCGTTTGGCTATGACTGCTGCTATCCGTCAGACTTTTGCTGAAAAACCGGCAGAATTCGACCCGCGTAAGTACTTAGGTCCGGCTCGTGACAATATGGAAAAACTGTACAAGCACAAAATTATTAACGTGCTGGGTTCAGACAATAAATTGGCTGAATAATTGATTCATCCTATATAAACAGAAAAAAGCTGCTTTCTTTATCGGAGGCAGCTTTTTTTGTTTTAAGACCGGTTTCGGTATTGAAGAGGGGACTTGCCTGTATGTTTCTTGAAATAGCGGCCAAAAAAAGATTGGTCAGGGAAAGATAATCGGTTGGAGATCTCTTGAATACTTAGAGATGTGGATTGTAGTAATGCTTTAATCTCAAGAATTACATGTCGGTCAATAATGCTTTTGGCTGTGTTGCCGGATACGTTTTGTACGATTGTGGAAAGGTAACGGGGAGTGATGAATAGTTCGGCTGCATAGAAAGATACCTCACGTTGGGTGGTGCAATGTTTATGAATTAATTGGATGAAACGTTTGAATATCTCTTCCTGGCGATTTATTCCTTCGGTCTTTTTTTGCAGGAACAGGTGTTGGGTCTTGTCATAGAAGTCCAGAATGAAGTTTTGAATGAAATTTTTGAAGATCTGAATGCGGAAACTATTATCCCTGTCTTCATAAAGATCTTTCATGACCAAGCTGAGTCCGATGAATGGTTTTACACGTTCTTCAGGGATGACAATGCATGGATGCTCTTTTAGAAAGTGAAAGAAGGAGGGATCCAGACGTGAGGTGATCTCCCTGAAAAGGGTGTCGGAAAAAACAATATAGGAAACGGTAAAATCATGGCTGGCGCAGGTGCAATTGAAGATACTGCCGGGGAGAAGCAGAAGTTGGGTGTTCTCCGTCACTTCGTATGCCTGCAAATCAATTTCTATGTGGGCTTTTCCGCTACGGCAATGAAAAATAGATGCGTCTGCTAACTTCATGATCTGATTGGAGCATATATCTATATTTTCTTCTATTCCGGTGATAAACGGTTCATTCTCTGGTAAACTCAATATTTCCATATTTATTCTTGTTTTGATGCAAAATTAACTATTATTTTTGTTATAATAGGAAATCTATTCCGAATTTGAACAATGGTAGCTAATAATTGAATGTGTCGGCTTGAAAAATTCCATCTACCTTTGCGTCCGAATTTAAAAGATTGGAATATGATGACATTGAACAAAAAATGGATGCGACTAATGGTATTGGTTGGTTGTGCTGCTTTGACAGCGTCGTGTAAACAGGCGCCTGTTGCACAAATGGAGGCGGAATATGCGGTATTAAAGGTATCACCGTCGGACAAAGTTTTGTCTACTACTTATTCGGCTACGATCCGTGGCCGCCAGGATATTGATATTTATCCGCAAGTTTCCGGTTTCCTTACCCGGCTTTGTGTGGAGGAAGGACAGGCAGTGCGTAAAGGGCAAGTCTTATTTATTATTGACCAAGTGCCTTATAAGGCGGCATTGGAAACTGCTGTCGCCAATGTGGAATCGGCTAAAGCCGGTCTTGCCACAGCCGAACTGACTTATAACAGCAAGAAAGAATTGTTTGCCAAAAAGGTGGTTTCAGAGTTTGATCTGAAGACTGCGGAAAACTCTTACCTGACCGCTAAGGCTGGATTGGCTCAGGCTAAGGCGCAGGAAGTCAGTGCTCGCAATAACCTTTCATATACCGAGGTGAAAAGTCCTTCGGATGGGGTGATTGGTACATTGCCTTATCGGGTAGGTGCATTGGTTAGTGCCAGTTTGCCACAACCGTTGACTACGGTTTCTGATAATTCGGATATGTATGTCTACTTTTCGATGACTGAAAATCAATTGTTGGCTCTGACCCGTCAATATGGTTCCAAAGCAGAAGCGTTGAAAAATATGCCGGAAGTGGAACTGCAATTGAATGACAAGTCTATGTATGGCGAAAAGGGACGCATTGAAACCATCAGTGGGGTGGTAGACCGTAATACGGGTACCGCAAGTCTGCGTGCCGTATTCCCGAATAAGAATGGGTTGCTGTATAGCGGAACATCGGGAAATGTGATTCTTCCGGTTACGATGAAAGGAAGTTTGGTTATTCCTCAGGCTACAACTTTTGAAATTCAGGATATTACATACGTATATAAAGTCGTGGACGGCAAGGCACAATCAGCTCCTGTCAGTGTGACCCGTGTAAATGGAGGACAGGAATATATCGTGAACGATGGATTGAAAGAGGGGGATATCATTGTAGCGGAAGGCGTAGGTTTGCTGCGTGAAGGTACTCCCATTAAAGTAAAACAGAACTAAGAAAGACTATGAATTTAAGAACCTTTATAGAACGCCCCATCCTGTCGGCTGTTATTTCTATTTCGATAGTGGTAGTGGGTATCATCGGGCTGTTCACTTTGCCCGTCGAACAATATCCTGATATTGCTCCGCCTACCATTCAGGTAAGTACCTCTTATTTTGGTGCCAGTGCGGAAACTCTTCAGAAGAGTGTTATCGCTCCGTTGGAGGAAGCGATTAACGGTGTGGAAAATATGACTTATATGACTTCTACCGCTTCAAATGCCGGAGTTGTGGATATCACTGTGTATTTTAAACAAGGGACAGACCCCGATATGGCAGCGGTCAATGTGCAGAACCGTGTATCGAAGGCAACCGGACAGTTACCGGCAGAAGTAACGCAGGTGGGTGTGACTACCTCAAAGCGGCAGACCAGTATTTTGCAGATGTTCTCACTATATAGTCCGGATGATTCGTATGATGAGAAATTCTTGTCCAACTATATCAGTATTAACTTGAAACCTGCTATTCTTCGTATCCAGGGTGTGGGTGATATGATGATTATGGGGGGTGACTATAGTATGCGTATCTGGATGAAGCCTGACGTGATGGCCCAGTATAAATTGATTCCATCGGATGTGACCCAAGTGTTGGCTGAACAGAATATTGAATCGGCTACCGGTTCATTCGGAGAAAACTCTGATGAAACTTATCAATATACAATGAAGTATAAAGGGCGTCTGATTACTCCGGAAGAGTTTGGGGAAATTGTGATCCGGTCTTCGGATAATGGCGAAGTGTTGAAGCTGAAAGAAATTGCCGATATAGAGATGGGCGAGGAAAGCTATGCCTATCATGGGGCTATGAATGGTCATCCTGGTATTTCCTGTATGATTTTTCAGACGGCAGGATCGAATGCGACAGAAGTAAACAATAATATTGATGTTTTTTTGGAAGAAGCAAGGAAGGATCTGCCCAAAGGGGTGGAGATGGTTCAGGTTATGAGCTCCAATGACTTTTTGTATGCATCTATCCATGAAGTGATAAAAACCTTGTTCGAGGCCATTTTTTTGGTAATCTTAATTGTATATGTATTTTTGCAGGATATCCGTTCTACTATTATTCCGTTGGTGGGGATCATCGTGTCCTTGATTGGTACATTTGCTTTTATGTCCATAGCAGGATTCAGTATCAACCTGATTACCCTGTTTGCTTTGGTGTTGGTGATCGGTACGGTGGTGGATGATGCTATTGTTGTCGTCGAGGCGGTGCAGGCGCGTTTTGATGTGGGATATCGTTCTTCTTATATGGCTAGTATTGATGCGATGAAGGGGATTAGCAATGCGGTCATCTCTTCTTCGTTGGTATTTATGGCTGTGTTTATTCCGGTTTCGTTTATGAGTGGAACTTCGGGTACTTTCTATACTCAGTTTGGTTTGACTATGGCGGTTGCCGTAGGTATCTCTGCCGTCAATGCACTGACTTTGAGTCCGGCGCTGTGTGCTTTGTTCTTGAAACCGTATATCAATGAGGATGGAACGGAAAAAAACAATTTTGCAGCACGTTTCCGTAAAGCGTTCAATGCTGCTTTCGATGCAATGATTGAACGATATAAGAAAGGGGTATTGTTCTTTATCAAACGCAAATGGATGGTATGGACACTTCTTGCGGCCTCGGTAGTACTATTGGCTTTCTTGATGAATACAACTAAAACCAGTTTGGTACCTGATGAAGACCAGGGGGTTGTATTTGTGAATGTCAGCACGGCGGCAGGTAGTTCATTGAAAACGACTAATGACGTAATGATGCGTATTGAAAAGCGCATGATGGATATTCCTCAGGTGCTGCATGTGCAGCGTGTGGCAGGTTATGGTCTGCTAGCCGGACAGGGTAACTCTTTTGGTATGTTGATTCTGAAACTGAAACCTTGGGATGAGCGTGAAGGAAAGGAAAATGATGTTCAGGCAGTAATCGGACAGGTATATGGCCGTACGGCAGACATCAAGGATGCCAGTATATTTGCTATTTCTCCGGGTATGATTCCGGGGTATGGTATGGGTAATGCGTTGGAACTCCATATGCAGGATAAACAAGGTGGTGATGTGGGCACTTTCTTCAATACCACTCAACAATATCTGGGTGCTCTGAACCAACGTCCCGAGATTGCGATGGCATACTCTACTTTTGATATCCGTTATCCGCAATGGACGGTAGAAGTGGATGCGTCCAAATGTAAGCGTGCCGGTATCACTCCGGATGCTGTGCTAAGCACATTGTCCGGCTATTATGGTGGGCAGTATGTTTCAAATTTTAATCGTTTCTCTAAAGTATATAAGGTTATGATTCAGGCAGATCCGAAATATCGTGTGGATGAAAGCTCGTTGAATAATATCTTTGTGCGTATGTCTAATGGCGAGATGGCTCCTCTCAGCCAGTTTGTGACATTGACCCGCAGTTATGGGGCAGAATCGCTGAGCCGTTTCAATATGTTCAATTCTATTGCTGTAAATGCAATGCCTGCCGAAGGGTATAGTACCGGTGATGCCATCCGTGCCGTTCAGGAAACTGCCGTACAGGCACTTCCCAAAGGTTTTGGGTACGACTTTGGTGGTATTACCCGTGAAGAGACCGACCAGGGAGGTACTACCATTATCATCTTTGCTATCTGTTTCTTGATGATTTATCTGATTTTAAGTGCACTTTATGAAAGTTTCCTCATTCCGTTTGCGGTGTTGTTGTCTGTTCCGTTTGGGCTGATGGGTAGCTTCCTGTTTGCGAAGATGATGGGACTGGAGAACAATATTTATTTGCAGACCGGTTTGATTATGTTGATAGGTTTGCTTGCTAAGACTGCCATTTTGCTGACCGAGTACGCTACCGAGCGTCGTAAGGCAGGTATGAGCCTGACTTCCGCTGCACTTTCTGCCGCCAAAGCCCGTTTGCGTCCTATCCTGATGACGGCACTGACTATGATTTTCGGTCTGTTCCCGTTGATGGTTGCCAGTGGAGTAGGTGCTAATGGAAACAGTTCGCTGGGAACAGGTACTGTGGGTGGAATGGTGATCGGTACGCTGGCGTTGCTGTTTATTGTACCTTCTTTGTTTATCGTATTCCAATATTTACAGGAAAAGGTACGTCCTATTCAGTTTCAGCCGGCGGCCGATTGGCAGATTCAAGAGGAATGTGTAGAAGCAAAAGAAGAGAGACAACACCACATCGAAAGCAAAAACGAAGAGAAAAAATGAAAAAACAGATCATCACTCTGACTGTCGCAGCGCTCACACTGAGTAGCTGCGGCATATATACCCAATATAAACCTGCAACCGAAGTGCCCGATAATTTGTATGGGGAAGAGGTGGCAGTTGCTGATACCGTGGATAATATCGGCAATCTGAGCTGGCAGGAGATTTTTACAGATCCGCGGCTTCAGGAATTGATAGAGCAAGGCTTGCGGAACAATACGGATTTGCAGTCAGCACAATGGCGTGTGAAAGAGGCGGAAGCTGCTATGCTGTCAGCCAAATTGGCTTATCTGCCTTCTTTCGCTCTGTCACCTCAGGGGACAGCAAGTAGTTTTGACAAAGGAAAAGCTGTACAAACTTATACTTTACCGGTGGCGGCAAGTTGGGAAATTGATATTTTCGGCCGCATCCGTAATGCGAAACGCCAGGCGAAAGCATTGCTGGAACAGAGCCGTGACTATAAACAGGCTGTCCGGACACAGCTGATAGCCGGTATAGCTAATACTTACTATACCTTGCTGATGCTGGACAATCAGCTGGCCATTTCTGTCCGGACTGAAAAGTCCTGGAAAGAAACCGTAGATGCAACCCGTGCTCTGATGGAAGCCGGATTGGCAAATGAAGCTGCCGTTTCACAAATGGAAGCTACATATTATACTATATGTACTTCAGTTCTTGATCTGAAAGAACAAATTAACCAGGTAGAAAACAGTTTGTCGTTGTTGTTGGCTGAATCTCCTCATGCTATTGAGAGAACGGGCACATGGGACAGTTCTTATATGATGAAGGAACATTTTCCGGTAGGCATCCCTGTGCAAATGCTTGCCAACCGTCCCGATGTACGCAGTGCGGAGCGTTCGTTGGAAGCAGCTTTCTATGCCACAAATCAGGCTCGTTCCGCCTTTTATCCTTCTATTGTTTTAAGTGGAAGTGCGGGATGGACTAATTCAGCAGGAAGTATGATTGTCAATCCGGGCAAGTTCATTGCAACGGCTGTAGCTTCGTTGACCCAGCCACTGTTTAATAAAGGTGCGAACATAGCACAGCTAAAGATAGCTAAAGCTCAGCAAGAAGAAGCCAAACTGAGTTTTCAACAGGCTTTGTTGAATGCAGGAAGTGAAGTGAACGAGGCTTTGGTGAAATATCAGACGGCCCGTGATAAATCTGTTTATTATGATAAACAAATAAATTCATTAAATAAAGCTTTGGAAAGTACCTCTTTGCTGATGCAACATGGGAATACGACTTATCTGGAAGTTTTGACGGCTCAGCAGACTTTGCTTAATGCGGAGTTAACTCAGGTTGCTAACCGTTTTACTGAAATGCAAGGCGTAATCAATCTCTATCAGGCATTGGGTGGAGGTCGTGACTAATTTAGCATACTGTTATCTTCAACGTGTTGAAGAAAGAGAACGCTGCTCTCCGTGAGGAAAGCAGCGTTCTTTTATGGTTGTCAAGGTTCCACTATAACACAAACCGGATTGGATTCTTCATTGATTTCCTGTAAAAAGCTTAGCTTTCCTTCTTGGACAATTCCCGGATTTTTATCCATCCATTCGTCTATTTTCCCTATCTCCAATAAAGCGGCATACTCTCCTTCTTCTGTACAAGTGATGGGATAGAAAGGCATGAAATGCGTCAGGTCATCTGTCAGCCCCACATTGGCATCATTCATATAAGTAATATGTTTTTCTTTGTCGTAAATACCGTAGAAGGGTTTTCTCTTGTCGTATAATCCCTGTAGAGATATAAAGAAGAGATGTTTGGGAGTTTCCAGAATACCGGTTATAACGATGTAGTTGTCTGTATCCTCTTTTTGTCCCATTTTTTCAGCCGGGAAATGCCATTGCCCGGTATGGAAAGTGGTATGGACAGTAGCTTCGTGTCCTTTAATGTCGTAGATTGTGTCATTGAACGCTTTTCTGAAATGTATGCTGCCGTTGTTCAGCCAAAGTGAAGGCTGGTCTATAGGAAGAACAGTCATTGTTCCATCCTGATAATTTATATATATTAACCCTCCTATGTTGGCGTTGCCGGGTAATTGCTTGAATACGTTGATGCTGGATATCTGGTCCATGCCCATAGGATCACCTGGATTGGCAAATTCCGGCAATGAGTCTTTTACTTCTCCCTGTTCGTTGAAGTAAAGTAACGCACTTGCTTGCGGTTGTCCTATTCCTTCTCCATAATGAGCAAGAATAAGGGAGTCGGAAAAAGTAAAGTAAAGGGATGGGGAAATCTTTTGTGGTAGGTGTACTTGCCCTAGATAGTTACCTTTTGTATCGTATTTTACCAACTTGTCGGGTTGGCGATAAAAGTAGAGATGGTTGGTATGGGGGTGAATAAAGCAGTTGGCATTGCTGTAGCCTTGTGGATCTTCTCCTTTGTGCCCGATGCTGCCAAGATATTTTCCGGTTTGCTTGTTGAATGACAGGCATCGTCCGTTGGTAGAGACAAAGATATGGTCTTTAGATAACTTGATGGAATAGGAGTTGCCAATCAGGGATGAGTCTGTTGTTTCCAAAGGGATATAACGGATTTGTTTTCCCAATTGGGAGGTCTTTAATTCTGTGAGGTGTTCCAGACTTGCGGCAATGTCAATTGCATTCGGGTCATTCTCATTGTTTTGGGGAGCACAGGAGCCTAATAATAGGAGTAGGCCGCCCAGCATGATTTGCTTCTTCATAGTAGTATTGTTTTATGGAAGAAAAGAAGTTGTTTGCATGGGCAACTTCTTTTCTTTGTGTTTAAATGATGTTGTGTTTATTATCTTGCAGCAAAAAACAAGGAGTTTCCTGTAGCTATTCTTGCGGTAGCAATACCTTGTGCATCAGGAGTGACAGTCATGGAGGTTCCGTTTTGCAGGCTCAAAACAGCCGTTCCGTCTTCGTTCATTTTCACAAGTTCGAAGCTCTGTCCGTTGGCTACGGCATTCCATGTATTGTTTTCTTTGTTATAGACCAAATCTACAGATTTGTCTTCTCCTTTTTTGGTAATGGTATAACCGTTTTCGTTGGTTTTTACCAAGTATTCGCCATTTTCTCCTTGCACTGTTTTTACTTCACCGATAGAAGCTGTAGGGTTGGAACCGCTCCAGAATTCGATGGAATTTAAAACCAATGCGTCTGCCAGATAAGCAATTTCATAAACAGGGACAATATGGAAAGCGAGAAAGATAAGTTCGTTGACAAACTTGTTGCTTACCCCCTGGTTCCAGTCTTTCAAACTATTCCATAATCCGAAAGAACCGATGCATGATGAAAATAAGACGCTGCCACTCAACATGGCGCAAACAAGAAATGTTTTGCTTTTTTTCATGATCAATAAAGTTAAGTTTATAAAAAGTAATTTTATGACGATTTCCTACAATAAAACGATTTAATCGTCACGCAAAGATAGAACTTTTTTATGGAAAGAGGCTTCTCTACCTAAAAAACTGTATCTTTGTAAGCAGAACATGAAAAACTATTAATCAAAAATCTTATAAAAGAATGAAAGAACAAATTCAAAAAAAGCTCAATGACTCCAAGGTTCTTCGGTGGAGTGTGTTGGCGTTGGTGGCTTTCACCATGCTATGCGGTTATTTTTTGACCGATGTAATGTCCCCCTTAAAACCGATGCTTGAAAAGGAGCTGCTGTGGGATAGTCTGGATTATGGTATTTTTACCAGTGCATACGGTTGGTTCAATGTCTTTGCCTTTATGCTTATTATCGGTGGTATCATTTTGGATAAGATGGGAGTGCGCTTTACTGGTATGGGAGCATGCCTTTTGATGGTGTTGGGCTGTGGGTTAAAATATTATGCTATTTCTACTACATTTGCTGAGGGAAGCACTTTGCTTGGAATGAAAACCCAGGTAGGACTGGCTGCGTTGGGATATGCTATATTTGGTGTCGGTGTAGAGATTGCAGGCATCACGGTCTCAAAAATTATTGTGAAGTGGTTTAAAGGAAAAGAAATGGCTCTGGCCATGGGTATGGAGATGGCGACAGCCCGTTTAGGCACTATGCTGGCTTTGGCTGTTACGGTTCCTATCGCTACTTTCTTTGGTATTACTGATGATGAGGGTGTGTTCCATCCTAATATTCCTGCTCCATTGTTGCTGTGCCTTACTATGCTTTGTATTGGTACGGTAGCATTCTTTATTTATACTTTCTATGATAAGAAACTGGATGCTTCTTTAGAAGAAGAAGGGGCGGAACCTGAAGAGCCTTTCCGTATGAAAGATATTTGGTTGATTGTAACCAATAAAGGATTTTGGCTGATTGCGTTGCTGTGTGTGTTGTTTTATTCTGCCGTATTCCCTTTCTTGAAATATGCTACAGACTTGATGGTGCAGAAATATAATGTAGATCCGGAATTGGCGGGTACTATTCCTAGCCTGTTACCATTGGGAACTTTGTTCCTTACTCCGCTTTTCGGTAATGTGTACGATCGGATAGGCAAGGGAGCTACGCTGATGATCATCGGTTCTGTGCTGTTGATTTTTGTTCATACAATGTTTGCGTTACCTGTCTTGAATGTATGGTGGTTTGCCACTATCATTATGATTATATTGGGGATTGGCTTTTCTTTGGTGCCATCGGCTATGTGGCCCTCTGTTCCTAAAATTATTCCGGAAAAGCAGTTGGGTACAGCTTACGCTTTGATCTTCTGGGTACAAAACTGGGGGTTGATGGGTGTACCTGCTTTGATTGGTTTTGTCTTGAATGAGTATTGCAAAGGACCGGTAGTAGATGGAATGCAGACTTATGATTATACACTTCCCATGTGGATATTTGCAGGCTTTGGTGTGGCTGCATTGTTCTTTGCTTTGTGGCTGAAAGGTGAGAATAAGAAAAAGGGGTATGGATTGGAGGAACCAAATATTAAAAAATAATTGATTGTCTTTTAGTGAAAATGAGGGTGTCCAGTGTATTATGGATACCCTCATTTTGCTATGTAGGGGTGAGATGGAGTTTTAGTCTTTATCAATCTTCACAATTCCTCCGGTATTAGGATTAAAGATCACTCGTGTATTTACTTTTTTATTAAAAAGGTTATCTATCAGACATTCCGTTGTCCCAAATTGTGTAACAGGTAGTTCTCCGTCAAAATAACGTTTGTTTGGAGTGAATACGGTAACCTGAGCTTTTCCCGGAATATTGTAAATAACACCATCCGTCTTCTTTTTTTCTTTGCCTTTCGGATCCATCGGTGGCAATGTTTCTTGGTTGACGATGGAAATGTAATAAGGTTCACCGGATAAATTATCGGCATCCAGCATCCCTAGTTTCTTTGAGAAACGGAAAGCTACTTTTTCTTTCATGTCCGCTTCTGGTTTTATGCGGATGGTAAATGATTTTTCTATGCGGTCTGTTGTGCCGGCAAACATTTGCATCATGGCTTGTTCCTGTTCATCCAGATTGTCCAGCATGAGTTTTAAAGCGGCTCCGTCTTTGGGCATATAATCTGCTTGCCCGCGGGTCAGGCTGTTTTTGCTTTCTCGTATATTGTAGATTTCTTTCGCCACCAACTCAGCCATTTTAGCGGTAGAACCGGCTATCAGAATCTCTTCGGTCATAAAACTGCGTGGGTCAATACGTTTTTTGACCGTATCGGCAACCTTTGTCACAGGTGCTTTCTCTATAGGAGAGGTGGTGTTGATAGCCTTTATGATTCCTTCAGGAGTCAATTCTACCTGTGAGGCCGCACTTTTGTCTTTCAGTTTTACAGCGTATGCATTGTCCGGGTCAGGAATGCCTATGGAATTTACCTTGATACTGTTTATTTCCCAATGTTCTTCCGGTTGGGATGATATGCCTGTAAGGCGCAGATAGCGATCGGCGTATTGGCAGAATTCTCCGGGCGTGTAGACAACTTTGGTTGCGGTGACTTGCAATTCTATTTCGGTCTTAGGCAAATAATAAACCACTCCTTCTCCCATGGTTCCGGGAGTATATGTACTGACATCTTGTGCGGTGCCGCTTAATGAAACCAGTAACCCTGCTGCGATTAATCCTTTTTTCATATTTCTATATTCTATCATATATGTAAGCAAATATAGCTATTCTTTTGTAAATCTGCCTTTTGTTTCTGTTAATTTCTTCCATGCTGCGGGTAATGCGTCAATAAGATCACTTGAGGTGGTTCCTATTTCTCCTTTTTCTTCCGCTGCAATGTCTCCTGCCAGACCATGTACGTAGACGCCTAGGCGGCATGCATCTTCTTGAGTATATCCTTGTGCCAATAAGGCTGCCAGAATACCGGTCAGCACATCACCGCTGCCGGCGGTTGCCATACCTGGATTCCCGGTGGGATTGAAATAACAATTTCCTTCGGGGGTGACAACTGTGCTCCATGATCCCTTTATAATGATATAGCTTTGCAGATAGGCTGCCAGTTCTTTCGTCTTTGTCAGCCGTTCGTAAGTATCCATGCATTTACCTATCAGTCGTTCCAGTTCCTTTAGATGGGGGGTGAGAATACAGCGCTTCGGCATCCGGCTGAGCCAGTTGCGGTGAGTGCCGAAAATATTAATGGCATCCGCATCCAGCACTAAAGGTACCGGACAACCTTGTATTTGTTCCATCATGGCCAACGCTGTATCTTCTTCTTGTCCCAACCCCGGACCGATGGCTATGGCTTGATAACGGTCTGTATCCACGGGCTCGGCAAAATAATGGTCGTGTATGTCTGTCTGTACAATGGCTTCGGGAACAGTGGTCTGAAGTAAATCATGGTTGTGGATAGGTACATGGACAGTCAGTAATCCCACTCCCGAACGCAGGCAGGCACGGGCAGATAAAATGGATGCTCCTGCCATGCCATAAGATCCTGCGATGAGCAGTGCATGGCCGAAAGTTCCCTTGTGGGCAAATCGTTTCCGCGGTTTGATGAGACTGCGAATTTCTTCTTCCTCTGTGATATAGTAGGGACTTTGTGCTGTATCAATAAAGTCTTTTTTCAGTTGGATGTCCAATAGTTGCCATTCGCCTACAATGTCTTCGTTTTCGGGGAAAAGAAAGGATAACTTAGGTAGCTGAATGCTGAGAGTGACATCCGCGTGTATCATGTTTTGACGGATATTATAAGTGTTGTCCTCACACATTAATCCTGAAGGTACATCAATGGCTACTACCTGTGCCTTGGATGCATTAATATATTTCACTACGGCAGCAAATCCACCGTTCAGTGGTTTGTTGAGTCCGGAACCGAATAATCCGTCTACTACCAGATGCCTTTCTGTCAGGACTGGAGGATCAAATTGTGTGCTTACTTCAGTAAAGTACACCGAGCCGCATTCTTTTAACCGTTCAAGATTGGTCTGACATTCTTCCGACAGTTTTCCTTTGGTGTTAAACAGAAAGACTTCTACGTGATAGTTTTGCTTAGACAACATACGGGCTACGGCAAGCGCATCGCCCCCGTTATTTCCCGGTCCGGCGAATACTACAATATGGAAAGAAGTATCCCATCGGTGGGTAATGGCACGAGTCAGTTCTTCGGCTGCCCGTTCCATCAAATCAATGGAGGCAACCGGTTCTTTGGCAATCGTGTACTTGTCCAGCTCTTTTAGTTGGGTGCTCGAAATAATTTTCATGACAATCTCTTTTGTTTGAACGTACAAAGATAACACTATTTACAAAAAGAGGTTATGTGAATACTTCGATACTTGGAATAAAAATGTTATTTTTGCAGCAATTTAATAAAATAGCGGTTATGGATACCATTCAAATCAAAGATAAACGTTTCACTCCTTTCATTCCTGAAGAACGGATCTTAAAAGAAGTGGCACGGGTAGCGAGTGAGATTAATCGGGATTTAGAAGGAACTAATCCCTTGTTTTTAAGTGTATTGAACGGCGCATTCATGTTTGCTGCCGACTTGATGCGTAACCTTACCATTCCCAGTGAAATTTCTTTCGTGAAACTGGCCTCTTATGCAGGAACTTCTTCTACAGGAAAGGTAAAAGAGTTGGTAGGTTTGAATGATGATATTGAGGGTCGTACAGTGGTGATTGTGGAAGATATTGTGGATACCGGGGTGACAATGAAGCACTTGTTGGAAACATTACAAGCTAGAAAACCGAAAGAGATCCGTATCGCTACCTTGCTGCTGAAACCTGATAAATTGAAGGTGGAATTGGATATACATTATGTGGCCATGCGTATTCCCAATGATTTTATTGTGGGGTATGGTCTGGATTATGATGGCTTGGGACGTAACTATCGGGATATTTACACCGTAATGGAATGAAATTTGTACAACTAAATATAAAAATAAAAGGTAAAACAAGATGTTGAACATTGTAATTTTTGGAGCTCCGGGTTCTGGTAAGGGTACTCAGAGTGAACGTATTGTAGAGAAATTCGGTATTAATCACATTTCAACAGGGGATGTGCTTCGTGCTGAGATTAAGAAGGGTACAGAATTGGGAAAGACAGCCAAAGGATATATCGATCAGGGCCAGTTGCTGCCTGATGAATTGATTATTGATATTCTGGCAAGTACGCTGGATAGCTTTAAGGAAAGCAAAGGGGTTATTTTTGATGGATTTCCCAGAACCATCGCCCAGGCAGAAGCGTTGAAGAAAATGCTGGCCGAACGTGGACAGGAAGTATCTGTTATGTTGGACTTGGATGTACCCGAAGAAGAATTGATGACTCGCCTGATTAAGCGTGGACAGGAATCGGGACGTGCGGATGATAACGAGGAAACAATAAAGAAACGTTTGGTTGTTTATCACTCGCAGACGGCTCCGCTGATTGACTGGTACAAGAACGAAGGTAAATATCAGCACATTCACGGTTTGGGTACGATGGATGCTATTTTTGCCGACATTGTTGCTGCTGTTGAAAAATTATAGTAATATGCTAATGTGCTGATGCAGCAGTCCGCCAATGTGTCAGTCTGCATAATGATACATGGAGTACAGTTTCGTTGGCACATTAGTAAATTGATAAATTAGTAAATTATTAATTATGGCTGAATCGAATTTTGTTGATTATGTGAAGATATATTGCCGCTCGGGTAAGGGCGGGCGAGGCTCTGCGCATATGCGTCGTGAGAAGTATGTACCCAATGGTGGCCCTGACGGTGGTGATGGCGGTAGAGGAGGTCATGTTATTTTGCGGGGAAACCGTAATTATTGGACATTGCTTCACCTGAAGTATGACCGCCACGTGTTTGCCACACACGGCGGCAATGGATCGAAGAACAAAAGCTTTGGTAAAGATGGTGAAGACAAAGTTATTGAAGTACCTTGTGGTACAGTGGTTTATAATGCTGAAACAGGTGAATATATCTGTGATATCACCGAACACGGACAAGAAATAATTCTGTTGAAAGGAGGACGTGGGGGATTGGGAAACTGGCACTTCCGTACAGCAACCCGTCAGGCGCCACGTTTTGCACAACCGGGAGAACCCATGCAGGAGCTGATGGTTATTTTGGAATTAAAACTGTTGGCTGATGTAGGTTTGGTAGGTTTTCCAAATGCAGGGAAATCCACTTTATTGTCTACCGTATCGGCGGCACGTCCTAAAATAGCCAATTATCCGTTTACTACGCTGGAGCCGAATTTGGGTATCGTGTCCTATCGCGAAGGAAAATCTTTTGTCATGGCGGATATTCCCGGAATTATTGAAGGGGCCAGTGAGGGAAAAGGACTGGGACTTCGTTTCCTGCGCCATATAGAACGCAACTCTTTGTTGCTCTTTATGGTACCGGGTGATACAGATGATATCCGTAAGGAATATGAAATCCTGCTGAATGAGTTGGCTACCTTCAACCCGGAAATGTTGGATAAACAACGTGTGCTTGCCATTACCAAAAGTGACATGTTGGATGAAGAACTGATTGCCATGTTGGAGCCGACATTGCCGGATAATGTTCCGCATATCTTTATCTCGTCGGTAACTGGCTTGGGGATACAGCAGCTGAAGGATATTTTATGGACAGAATTGAATAAGGACAGCAATAAGTTGGAAGGTGTCCGTACGGAAACAATTGTTCATCGCGCCAAAGATGTTGCCAAACTGCAGGAAGAGTTGAAAGACATGGGTGAGGATGAGGACTTTGAATATGAATATGAAGAAGATGCCGATGATGACTTCGATTATGAATATGAAGATGAGAATTGGGACGAAGAAGAGGAAAAGAAATGAAACGGCTGACATCAGATAATAAAATGTTGGGATATGAGCTGATGAAGGCATATCCCAACATTTCTTGTTTTTCTACCACCCGTCACGGAGGTTGTAGTAAGGGAAACTACGCTTCGTTCAATTGTAACGGATATTGTGGGGACGAGGCAGAAGATGTGAATCGCAACCGGGAATTGCTGCGTAGCTTGTTACCCGGGGAATCGGTAGAACTCGTAATTCCGCATCAGACCCATAGTGACCATGTGAAAGTTGTGGATACTATTCAGGTAAATACTGAATTGGAAGGAGTGGATGCATTGGTAACAGACATTCCCGGTTATTGCTTGTGTGTATCTACGGCCGATTGTGTTCCTGTTTTATTATATGATACCCGAAAGAAGGTAGTGGCTGCCATTCATGCCGGATGGCGTGGTACGGTGGCCCGGATTGTGGAGAAGACAGTTTCAGTCATGGATAACCAATACGGCTCGCAAGGGAAAGATCTCATTGCTTGCATCGGTCCCAGTATTTCATTGGAGGCTTTTGAAGTAGGGGATGAAGTTTATCAAGCTTTTTGTGAGGCGGGGTTTGATATGAATCAGATTGCCCGTAAAGAAGCAAAATGGCATATTGATTTGTGGGAAGCCAACCGTCAGCAATTGTTGGCATACGGTGTGAAGCCTGAACATATTGAGATATCCGGCATTTGTACGTATCATAATAACGATGATTTCTTTTCGGCCCGCCGGCAAGGAATCCGGTCGGGAAGGATATTATCGGGCATTCTTTTAGGTGTCTGAGGAATACGCTCGTTGGAATAACGCAGTATAAAAATAAATATGGAAATAAAAGTATCGGAAGAAATAAAGAAAGCCTGTCCGCAGTTTGCCGGTATAGCCATCCGTGCTACGGTAGAGAACACTGCTTATAGCGAATCTTTGTGGAAAAAGATAGACGAGTTCACTATACGCTATCGTGAAATGTACACTACGGATTCCATTAAGGATATGGTTACGATTCATGCCACTCGGGAGGCTTATAAGAAATGTGGGAAAGACCCTAGCCGTTATCGTCCTTCGGGGGAAGCGCTCTGCCGTAGAATCCTGCGTGGAATTTCCTTGTATCAGATAGATACTTTGGTAGATCTTATTAACTTGGTATCTATTCGTTACGGATATTCCATCGGTGGCTTTGATGCGGATAAAATACAAGGAGATACATTGGTGTTGGGTATCGGTAAATCCGGAGAGCCTTATGAAGGGATAGGACGTGGAGAGTTGAATATAGAAGGAATGCCTGTTTACAGAGATGCTATGGGCGGAATCGGTACGCCGACCAGTGATAACGAGCGTACTAAACTGGAGGCAGGAACTACGCATCTGCTGACTATTATTAATGGATATAGCGGCAAGGAAGGTTTGCAGGAAGCGGCAGATTATATGTTGGAGCTCTTGAAAGAGTTTGCAGCGTCCAAGGATGAAGAATTAATTTATTTTTAAAATGAGATAATGAAAAGCACACAATTACTATTTTTATTGTTCATAAGTGTGGCGGCATGGGCTGGGGGGCCGGCCAAGAGTAATTTTACCGCAATGGAAGTAAACCATATCAGAGTCAAGACTCCCGGGCTCTTTAACGGGCGCAAGAGTTTCTCCATTCATCTGGATAGTATAAAAGAGAATGAATATTGTTTTCCTCTTCCCGGTGGTAAAGTGATTTCTGCATACGGAGCCCGCCGGGGGCACAGTGGAACGGATATAAAGACTAAGGCCAATGATACTATCCGTTGTGCGTTTGATGGAATAGTACGTATGGCAAAAACATACGCTGCTTATGGAAATGTAGTTGTTGTGCGTCATGATAATGGATTGGAAAGTATTTATAGTCATAATTCCCGGAATTTGGTAAAATCCGGAGATATCGTGAAGGCCGGTGATGCAGTAGGATTGACAGGCAGAACCGGACGTGCCACTACTGAACACCTTCATCTGGAATTCCGGATAGATGGACAACATTTCAATCCGAATCTGATTTTTGATATGAAAGACCGTACTTTGCACAAAACGGAAATTGTTTGTACCAAAGCCGGCAATAGAGTGATAGTAAAACAGAATTTAACACCTAAAAAATAGACGATGGACATAGAAAAAGCAATCACCGAAGGAATTGTATTCAAAGGTGGTAAATCTCCTAGTGGTAAGCAAGAAGATAAAGTGAAGACCAAGGCTAAAAAGAAAAGCTATATAACAGGGTTGCATGGGTCGGGAGCTGCCAAGATGAAAGCTGAGTTTCGTAAAAAACGTGCTAACAGACATAAGAATAAATAGGAATGTAGATTGAATTTAATATTCAGTACTTTATTAATAATTAAACAATTATCCTCTCCTTTGTTTTGGAATTATTCGTTTTTATATAAAATATGTTGTAAAACATAGAATAAACTGTACCTTTGCAATGTAAAACACAAAGAAGGCAAACCTCTTCGGCGTGGATTAATAGGTAAAAAGTTTAATTTAAAAATGACAAAAGAGATGAAAAAGATTGTATTGTCTGTTATTGTAGCATTGATTGCTATTACTGCAAATGCGCAGGTGTATGTAGGTGGAACATTTGGAGTAGGTTCTGATAAAGTGGAAACAGAAGGAACAGAAGTTAAGAATACTACTTTCAAGATTCTGCCGGAGGTCGGTTATGAACTAAATGAAGATTGGTCTGTCGGTACAGTAGTCGGTTATGAATATAATAAAAGCGGTGATGTGAAAACTAATACTTTCACTATTGCTCCTTATGCACGTTATTTCTTTTTGAATAGTGATGTAGTCCGGTTATTTGCCGATGGCGGATTTGGCTTTTCTACTTCAAAAACGAAGGGGAATGACGCTTTGAATTCGTGGAATATTGGTATTAAACCGGGTATTGCCATCAAATTGTCTGATCATTTTTGTCTGGTTGCCAAGTATGGTTTTCTTGGATATTCCAAAAAAGAGAATCATGGATATGAGAGTGAAAATGTTGGTATAGATTTTGATACGGATGAGTTAAACTTTGGCTTTCATTATATATTCTAATCATATATAAATGTATCTGATAATCAGGAATCATATAACTGTATAATAGTTTGGTGAGCGGAATTTTTCATTTTATGAAAGATTCCTCTTATTTTCTTTACACATTAGGACTGGTTTCCAAAATAAAGCTTATATTTGTGAATGTAATGACGGTACAAAGGAATTGGGAACTGAAATTTATTATTAACTAAAAACAAACAGTCATGAAAAAACTAGCCTTTTTTATTTTATTGTCATTGGTTACACTAGGTGTCTCTGCACAATCAAATCTGAAATGGAATGTGAATGCGGGTATTGGTATGTCAAACTGGTATGGTGATGATACGGATGGTACAGATGCTAAATTTGCTTATAAAGTGGGTATA
Organism: Phocaeicola vulgatus ATCC 8482; assembly: GCF_000012825.1. Lineage (GTDB taxonomy): Bacteria > Bacteroidota > Bacteroidia > Bacteroidales > Bacteroidaceae > Phocaeicola > Phocaeicola vulgatus. The sequence goes on from NC_009614.1 coordinate 2,178,472, forward strand.
GGTTTGGAGGTACCTTTTGCTAATACTAATATATGGTCTTTCCAGACAGGTTTGAACTTTATTTCTAAAGGTGTGAAAGGTGATGGAGTAACTGACGCCTGGGACGTGGTTGATGTGACGATCAACCAGCTTTATCTGGAACTGCCTTTGATGGTTGGTGCTCGGATACATACGGCCAGCAATTTTGATCTTCTTTTCAAAGGTGGTCCGTATTTGGCTTATGGAGTTGGCGGAAAAACTAAAATAGATGGTGTATCCGAGAAGGCTGATACTTTCGGTGATGATGGTTTAAAAAGGTTCGATGCCGGTTTGGGGTTAGGAGTTGCTTTTGAATTTGGCAACATAGTTGTAGGTGTTGAAACTGGCACAAGTTTTACTAAAGTAGCTAGCGGTGTTAGTGCTCATAACCTTTCTGCATTGGCCACTATCGGTTATAAATTCTGACCACAGATATAATCTTACCTTTAAATATATAAAGAACGGCTGTTTCTCTTTTAGAAAGAAGCAGCCATTTTTTGGGGTCAACGTAACAATCTGAGGGATTTTATATTTAAGCATATAATTTAGCAAGTCTATATAAGAAAAAAGCTCTATCTCTTACTCCTCTGAACTGTGCTCTAAATGCTTTGATTTTAGCATTGAATGACTCAGCTTCGGCATTGGTTGCCCTCCTTTCAAAAAAATTGATTATATCCAGATAATGTGTTTGTATAGAACGTGCGACCCTTCCAAAGGTGAGGAACCCTGATTTATCTACTTCATCATACCACCTTGCCAGCCTTGTCAAAGCAATATCCTTAAACTTACACTGATGATAGATTAAGCCTAACCGCATAGACAGATAATATCCTTTCTTTATATCGGGATATTCCTTGAAAAGAATTTCAGCCCGTATTCTTTGAGACTGAGTCCATAAGGATTCCTTCTTGTAAAGCAGATAAATACTTCTCGCTAACAACTGCTTTCTTGTATCTCCATTAGCGAAAACAGGTGCATGATACATCTTTCCACAGGCCTTTGCATAAGCAATCTGAGTGGACTCTTCATCCAAAGCCTCCCAGCGAGCTTTTACCCGCATCTCCTGCACCGCTTCATAAGCTAACTTCTGTACGTGAAAGCGATCGGTAACACGTTTGGCCGCAGGAAAGCAGATGCGTGCAATCTGCTCCATGTTAGGAGCCATATCCAAAGTAATCTCGCGCACTTGGTAACGGCGGCGACGGGATAGCTTAAGCAGGACAGAAGTGACCGTATGAACGTCCGTACCTTTAATGATGGCAATCATACTACCTTTACCACCGTGAGCTTCTTTATTGGTCAGTACAGTATAGAGTTCCCCACGCGAGAGGGCTACTTCATCAATACAGATATAAGCACCGATATTCTTTTCGAATAGTAGCCAATCCTCTGCATGAACAAGTTGGTCCCAATGGAGATAACCACTTAGATGGTTACGGTATTGACGCTCCAATAAATCCCCGTCAACTCCAGATAAAACACCTAAGAGCTTGCAACTGATCGGATAGCTATCAATATAGTTCTTTTAAAAAAGACGCAAAATCCTGCGTCATACGAGTACCTTCAGCCACCATACGCCAGTTACGAGAGATATACTCATTATGCTTCTTTAAGAGCCAGCGACGACGACGAATATTAAGGAAGACCTTCTTGCCACGAAGAGGAAAATCCTGAACAATAACAGGATCATAAAAGCCTTTACTCTCAGTATCCTGATCTGTATACTTCTCAGGAACGATATTTTTCTCCTCAAGGTAGAACACAACTTCATTTACGCTTTCCTTCACATCAACAAGATCAAAGTAATCTAAAGTGCCTTCAGGAAGAAGAAGGCGATAACCGTTTAACTCCATAAGCTATGAATTTGGAGACAAAGATAACAATTTATAAATTTACCCCTCAGCTTTTTACATTGACCCATTTTTTTTAGATGAAGCGTGGTTTATGAAATAAAAGCTATATTTGCAGATTATGATTAAAGACACAATTTTTTAGGGATATGGCATTAATAGATAAGGTAAGAGTGATAAAACTACTTCTTTTTGCACTGTTTATGATGGTAAGCATGGTGACTCCGGCTCAGAGTCAGGTGGATTGGAGTATAAAGGCCGGTATAGGCATGGCAAATATTATAGGTGATAATATGGGATCTCCTAAAGTAAAACTGGCGTATAAATTAGGCATTGGCTTGGAGTGCCCTTTTGATAAGATCTGGTCTTTACAAACAGGCGTTTCGTTTGTTTCCAAAGGCACTAATCATACGATTGTTGAAACAGATGGAATTTCGGCTCAGGCTAAAGTAAATGCATCCTATTTGGAGTTTCCTGTAATGGTGGCAGCCCGGTTTGCAATGGATCGGAATACTTATATACTTGTTGCGGCAGGTCCCTATGGCGCATGGGGGATTGGTGGCAAAACCAAGGCTTTAGGGTATAGCTGGTCATCATCGTCTACACCGGATTGGAATACTGGAAATGTGGTTGAAATAAATACTTTTGGCAAAGATGGACTTGATCTGCGTCGTTTCGATTATGGAGTGGCGATAGGTTTATCGGTGGAATACCGGCATTATGTGATAGGAGTGGAAGGACGATTAGGGCTGTGCAAACTTCAAAAAGAACTTCAAGGGAAGAATATTACCGGTTTTGTAACAGCGGGATATAAATTTTAAGACGATTTTTTATATGGATTGTAAACACGGATCTTACAGGCTAAGTATGGTTTGCTTTTTATCTGTAAATCCGTGTTGCAATTTGCACTGAGTATGAATAATTAATGATGGAATAAACGAACACCAGTGAATGCCATGGTGATGCCGTATTTGTCACAAGTGTCAATTACATGGTCATCACGTACAGAGCCTCCAGCTTGTGCTATGTATTCCACTCCGCTCTTATGCGCACGTTCTATATTGTCACCAAATGGGAAGAAAGCATCCGAACCCAATGATACCCCCTTCATGGTATCCAGCCACGCGCGCTTTTCTTCGCGAGTCAGCACTTCCGGTTTTTTAGTGAAGAATTGTTGCCAGATGCCGTCAGCCAGAACATCTTCATGATCGTCACTGATATAGACATCAATTGTATTATCACGATCTGCACGGCGGATTTTTTCTACCCACGGCAGATTCATTACTTTAGGATGTTGGCGCAAATACCATATATCCGCTTTATTACCGGCAAGACGTGTACAGTGGATGCGGCTTTGCTGGCCGGCACCGATGCCGATAGCCTGCCCGTCTTTTACATAACAAACAGAATTACTTTGTGTATATTTTAAGGTGATAAGGGCAATAATCAAATCGCGTTTTGCTTCGTCTGGAAAATGCTGGCTTTTAGTTGGAATATGAGTCAGCAGGCTTTCGTCCAGTCTGATTTCGTTGCGGCCCTGTTCAAAAGTAATGCCGAATACATCTTTGTGTTCAATAGGTGCAGGGCGGTAAGCTGGGTCTATTTTAATTACATTGTATGTTCCCTTGCGTTTGTTTTTCAGGATTTCCAGCGCTTCCGGTGTGTAATCGGGAGCTATGACGCCGTCTGAAACTTCACGGTTGATGAGGCGCGCGGTAGCTTCGTCGCAAGTATCGCTCAATGCGATAAAGTCTCCGTAAGAAGACATGCGGTCAGCGCCACGAGCACGGGCATATGCGGTAGCCAATGGGGTAAGTGGCAAGTCATTCACAAAATAAATTTTCTTCAAGGTGTCATTCAACTCGATTCCTACTGCGGCTCCTGCCGGACTGACATGCTTGAAGGAGGCTGCTGCGGGTAGTCCGGTAGCTTCTTTCAATTCTTTGACCAGTTGCCAACTGTTGAAAGCGTCCAGAAAATTGATGTATCCGGGACGTCCGTTTAATACTTCGATAGGCAATTCCCCTTCTTGCATGAAGATGCGTGACGGTTTTTGGTTGGGATTGCAGCCGTACTTTAATTCTAATTCCTTTGCCATAGTTTTATAATATTTCGGTTTATAGATTTTCAATGTGTGGCAAAGGTACAAAATAAATGGGGAAGACAGGTTATAAGAACTGTTTTTGGTTGCAGGCAATATGCTCGGGTGTTATTGGGGGAAAGTTGGAATGTGAGATAGGAATTGCTTTGCAATATGAAAATCTATTTAAATTTTATTTAAAAAGAACTTTCAAAAGAATACGGAACAACATTTAAGCAGGAACTAAGTTTCATTTTTTTATTCGGAATTTTGGGTTTGTCGGACTTTGGTGGGGAAGTATGATCTGAGCTTGATGCGACTGTTTTTCTATTTTTTCTCCTACAGTTTTTCCCAAGTGTTTGCAGAGTCAGCACTTTTGAGAGTTCTGTAGTTTGTGTTTCGTAACTTGTCCGTTTGTCCTTCGGATTTGCTTCTTTTCCGTCTTTTCTTGTTTTCCGTCTGCTGTTTTCGTATGGGTCCCTTCCTTTTTCCGTCCCTATACGCGCGTGCGAATATTATAATGTGTGTGTCTTTTTCCTCCGGTGTCCTCCGTTATAAAAACATGCTTTGTAACACATCTGTTATTCAGTGTATTACAAAAAAGTTTCAGGAAATCCGTATAATTTTTCCTTCGTATGTTTGCTGGTAATCGTTAAAAGGTCTACCTTTGCATCCGCAATCGAGAGAGATGCGGCACTTCAGACAGTGTGTGACTGACTTGGTGAACCAAACGTAGGAGAGTTTTCCTTGACAGTGTCTGCACCCAGTATCTTACCTTAGCGGGGCTAAGGGAGCGAGAACGGATAAGACCTGGGAAGGATGAACGTCCCGCCTTTTATGGAAGTTTCGAAAAAAAAACTTTTTCAAAAAAACTTTCGAAAACATTTGGCGGTTACGATAAAATCTCTTACCTTTGCATCCGCTTTCGGAAACGATGGCAAGACATAAATGAGAGTTCTTTGAAAGATTTAAGATAAACAAACAAGTAGTACAAGCCGGTGCACCGTATGTAATATATATATGGTGTACGGAAAAACAAGAACCGTCAATATTGATATTGATAGATTTGGAATCCTTGAGCAGATTATCAACTGAATAGTTGGAAAAAGATATTATTACAATGAAGAGTTTGATCCTAGCTCAGGATGAACGCTAGCTACAGGCTTAACACATGCAAGTCGAGGGGCAGCATGGTCTTAGCTTGCTAAGGCCGATGGCGACCGGCGCACGGGTGAGTAACACGTATCCAACCTGCCGTCTACTCTTGGATAGCCTTCTGAAAGGAAGATTAATACAAGATGGCATCATGAGTCCGCATGTTCACATGATTAAAGGTATTCCGGTAGACGATGGGGATGCGTTCCATTAGATAGTAGGCGGGGTAACGGCCCACCTAGTCTTCGATGGATAGGGGTTCTGAGAGGAAGGTCCCCCACATTGGAACTGAGACACGGTCCAAACTCCTACGGGAGGCAGCAGTGAGGAATATTGGTCAATGGGCGAGAGCCTGAACCAGCCAAGTAGCGTGAAGGATGACTGCCCTATGGGTTGTAAACTTCTTTTATAAAGGAATAAAGTCGGGTATGGATACCCGTTTGCATGTACTTTATGAATAAGGATCGGCTAACTCCGTGCCAGCAGCCGCGGTAATACGGAGGATCCGAGCGTTATCCGGATTTATTGGGTTTAAAGGGAGCGTAGATGGATGTTTAAGTCAGTTGTGAAAGTTTGCGGCTCAACCGTAAAATTGCAGTTGATACTGGATATCTTGAGTGCAGTTGAGGCAGGCGGAATTCGTGGTGTAGCGGTGAAATGCTTAGATATCACGAAGAACTCCGATTGCGAAGGCAGCCTGCTAAGCTGCAACTGACATTGAGGCTCGAAAGTGTGGGTATCAAACAGGATTAGATACCCTGGTAGTCCACACGGTAAACGATGAATACTCGCTGTTTGCGATATACGGCAAGCGGCCAAGCGAAAGCGTTAAGTATTCCACCTGGGGAGTACGCCGGCAACGGTGAAACTCAAAGGAATTGACGGGGGCCCGCACAAGCGGAGGAACATGTGGTTTAATTCGATGATACGCGAGGAACCTTACCCGGGCTTAAATTGCAGATGAATTACGGTGAAAGCCGTAAGCCGCAAGGCATCTGTGAAGGTGCTGCATGGTTGTCGTCAGCTCGTGCCGTGAGGTGTCGGCTTAAGTGCCATAACGAGCGCAACCCTTGTTGTCAGTTACTAACAGGTCATGCTGAGGACTCTGACAAGACTGCCATCGTAAGATGTGAGGAAGGTGGGGATGACGTCAAATCAGCACGGCCCTTACGTCCGGGGCTACACACGTGTTACAATGGGGGGTACAGAGGGCCGCTACCACGCGAGTGGATGCCAATCCCCAAAACCTCTCTCAGTTCGGACTGGAGTCTGCAACCCGACTCCACGAAGCTGGATTCGCTAGTAATCGCGCATCAGCCACGGCGCGGTGAATACGTTCCCGGGCCTTGTACACACCGCCCGTCAAGCCATGGGAGCCGGGGGTACCTGAAGTGCGTAACCGCGAGGAGCGCCCTAGGGTAAAACTGGTGACTGGGGCTAAGTCGTAACAAGGTAGCCGTACCGGAAGGTGCGGCTGGAACACCTCCTTTCTGGAGAGGACGAAAGATCGATAAGGTTTTTGTTCTTGTACTGCTGGTGTTGTTTATTCAAGATATGATTCCGTAATGATACGGAAGAGAGAAAGTAAGAAGCCGGGTCTAATTAAACAGACTAGGTTGAACTTAGTCCTATAGCTCAGTTGGTTAGAGCGCTACACTGATAATGTAGAGGTCGGCAGTTCAACTCTGCCTGGGACTACGAACGGAATCAAGTTCGGGGGATTAGCTCAGCTGGCTAGAGCATCTGCCTTGCACGCAGAGGGTCAACGGTTCGAATCCGTTATTCTCCACTCCATCGGAAACGTAAGAAACGAAGATGAACGATCTATGACATATTGTACAAGCAAACAGTAATTTTAGTAGTAAAGAGCTGAAAGTATATATCATCCCGCTGGCACGCAAGTGTGAGCGAATGGATAAGGAAAGTAAAAAAGGGCGCATGGCGGATGCCTTGGCTCTCGGAGGCGATGAAGGACGTGATAAGCTGCGATAAGCTTTGGGGAGGTGCAAATGACCTTTGATCCAGAGATTTCCGAATGGGACAACCCAATATCTTGAAGAGGTATTATCTTACTATGTAAGAGGCTAACGCAGGGAACTGAAACATCTTAGTACCTGCAGGAAAAGAAAATAAACAATGATTCCCCCAGTAGTGGCGAGCGAACGGGGAACAGCCCAAACCATCCATGTTACGGCATGTGTGGGGTTGTAGGACTACGCCGTTGCATGAAGACATCAGAGAAGAACTTTCTGGAAAGAAAGACCATAGAGCATGACAGTTGCGTATTCGAATGTTGTCGAAGCATAGTAGTATCCTGAGTAGCGCGGAGCACGAGGAATTCTGCGTGAATCTGCCGGGACCATCCGGTAAGGCTAAATACTCCCGAGAGACCGATAGCGAACCAGTACCGTGAGGGAAAGGTGAAAAGCACTTCGAACAGAAGAGTGAAATAGTTCCTGAAACCGTGCGCCTACAAGCGGTCGGAGCTCGTTAATGAGTGACGGCGTGCCTTTTGCATAATGAACCTACGAGTTGCCTTTGCCGGCAAGGTTAAGTGTGACGACACACGTATCCGAAGCGAAAGCGAGTCTGAACAGGGCGTATAGTCGGCAGTGGCAGACGCGAAACCAAGTGATCTACCCTTGGCCAGGTTGAAGGCTGGGTAACACCAGCTGGAGGACCGCACCAATAAGCGTTGAAAAGCTTCTGGATGAGCTGAGGGTAGGGGTGAAAGGCTAATCAAACTTGGAGATAGCTCGTACTCCCCGAAATGCATTTAGGTGCAGCCTTGCGGGTTACTGATGTGAGGTAGAGCGACTGATAAGATGCGAGGGCTTCACCGCCTATCAAGTCTTGACAAACTCCGAATGCGCATCAGTTCTACCGCAGGAGTGAGGGCATGGGTGCTAAGGTCCGTGCCCGAGAGGAGAAGAATCCGGACCACCTGCTAAGGTCCCGAAATGACAGCTAAGTTAAACTAACGAAGTCTGACTGCTAAGACAGCTAGGATGTTGGCTTGGAAGCAGCCATTCATTTAAAGAGTGCGTAACAGCTCACTAGTCGAGGAGTCGGGCGTGGATAATAATCGGGTATCAAGTTGTCTACCGAAGCAGTGGGATCATTAATATGATCGGTAGGGGAGCATTCCAGTCGGCGTCGAAGGCGTACCGTGAGGTATTCTGGAGCGTCTGGAAAAGCAAATGTAGGTATAAGTAACGATAAAGGGGGCGGGAAACCCCCTCGCCGAAAGACTAAGGTTTCCTGATCAACGCTAATCGGATCAGGGTCAGTCGGGTCCTAAGGCTCAGCCGAACGGCGATGCCGATGGCAGAAACGGTTAATATTCCGTTACTACCTTCAGGAGTGACGTGGAGACGCAGTAGTGACAGTGCCGCCATCTGACGGAATAGATGGTTGAAGGGTGTAGGAGTCGATCATGGCAGGCAAATCCACCATGAGATCCGAACCTGATAGTATGCCGCGTCCTTCGGGACAAGGCAATAGTGCGCGTAAGCATGCTGCCGAGAAAATCCGCTAAACTTAATCCTGGAGGTACCCGTACCGCAAACGGACACACGTAGTCGGGATGAATATTCTAAGGCGCTTGAGTGATTCACGGTTAAGGAACTAGGCAAACTGACCCTGTAACTTCGGGATAAAGGGTCCCTACCCTTTTATGGGAGGGCGCAGAGAATCGGTCCAGGCAACTGTTTAACAAAAACACAGGGCTGTGCCAAATCGAAAGATCCAGTATACAGCCTGACACCTGCCCGGTGCTGGAAGGTTAAGAGGAGATGTCATCGATAAGAGAAGCGTTGAATTGAAGCCCCAGTAAACGGCGGCCGTAACTATAACGGTCCTAAGGTAGCGAAATTCCTTGTCGGGTAAGTTCCGACCTGCACGAATGGTGTAATGATCTGGACGCTGTCTCAACCGTGAGCTCAGTGAAATTGTAGTATCGGTGAAGATGCCGATTACCCGCGATGGGACGAAAAGACCCCGTGAACCTTTACTATAGCTTATCATTGAATCTGGGCACGTGATGTGTAGGATAGGTCGGAGGCTTTGAAGCAGGTACGCCAGTATTTGTGGAGCCGCTGTTGAAATACGACCCTTTATTTGTTTGGATTCTAACCCGTGGATACGGGGACATTGATTGGTGGGTAGTTTGACTGGGGTGGTCGCCTCCAAAAGCGTAACGGAGGCTTCTAAAGGTGCCCTCCGGCCGATTGGTAACCGGCCTTAGAGTGTAATGGCATAAGGGCGCTTGACTGGGAGACTGACAAGTCGATCAGGTAGGAAACTAGAGCATAGTGATCCGGTGTTTCCGTATGGAAGGGACATCGCTCAAAGGATAAAAGGTACTCCGGGGATAACAGGCTGATCCCTCCCAAGAGCTCATATCGACGGAGTGGTTTGGCACCTCGATGTCGGCTCGTCACATCCTGGGGCTGGAGAAGGTCCCAAGGGTTGGGCTGTTCGCCCATTAAAGTGGCACGCGAGCTGGGTTCAGAACGTCGTGAGACAGTTCGGTCTCTATCTATCGTGGGCGTATGAAATTTGCGTGGCTCTGACACTAGTACGAGAGGACCGTGTTGGACAGACCTCTGGTTTGCCGGTTGTGCCGCCAGGTGCATTGCCGGGTATCTAAGTCTGGATCGGATAAGTGCTGAAAGCATCTAAGTACGAAGCCGGCCACAAGATTAGATTTCTCAGGGTCGTTGTAGACTACGACGTTGATAGGATGCAGGTGTAAAGATGGAGACATCAAAGCCGAGCATTACTAATTGCCCGTCCACTTTCCTTATATGTCGGATGGTGTATACCTTTGGTTTTTACTACAGAATGAAATTACGATAACAGCTCAACAATATGTCAACCTTATTCAGGTGGCTATAGCACAAGGGTTCCACCTCTTCCCATTCCGAACAGAGAAGTTAAGCCTTGTCACGCCGATGGTACTGCGTCACAGTGGGAGAGTAGGTAGCCGCCGTTTTGATTGAAGCCTCCGGACTTGAAGAAGTTCCGGAGGCTTTTTTTGTGTACGCACGCATGAAATGTGACCTCTACCGTTTTTTCCCCGTGGGTGTGGGTACCTTTCCCACGGAACTGTCCGGAAGGCTCCGCCATGTCTTTTCTCCGGCAGGGGCAGGTCCGGAAACCCTCACCGGGTACTTATGCCTTGGAATAGGGACTGGAAATAGAACAGGCAGGTCTGAAGGCCTGCCCTGATAGAGAACCGGGAGATGATTATAGAGTCTTTATGCAAGCTATCAGTTTGTCGACATCTTCTTCTGTTGTATCGAAAGAGGTAACAAGTCTCATTTCTCCTATGGTTTCGTTCCAAAAGTAGAAATGATAATATTCTTGTAGCTTATCTTCTTTTTCACGCGGCATGATGAAGAATAATTGGTTGCTCTCCACTGTTTGGGTAAACTTTATATCAGGCATTGTGGAAAGTTTCTTGTACAAGCGTTGCGCCATTGCGTTGGCATGTTGTGCGCATGTTAACCATAGGTTATCTTCAAGGAAGGCTGTGAACTGGCAAGAGATATAACGCATTTTGCTGGCCAATTGGCAAGATTGTTTTCTGGCATAACGTGCTTCCTTTATCAAATCCTGATTGAAAATCACTACACATTCGGCTCCCATCAGTCCGTTCTTTGTTCCTCCCAAAGTCAATGTGTCAACTCCGCAAGCTCCTGATATATCATCAAGACTCATTCCCAATGCTGCCGCGGCATTAGAGATACGGGCACCGTCCATATGCACAAACAGTCCATGCCGGTGTGCAAATTCTGTCAATGTGCATATTTCTTCTGGTTTATAAATTGTTCCTAATTCACTACATTGACTTAGGTAAATTGCTCCGGGCTGAGAATGGTGTTCTATACCAAAGTTAACCATAAATGGTTTTAGTAATTCCGGAGTCAGTTTGCCATCCGGAGTAGGAATTGTGCGCATGAAACAGCCAGTCGCTTTACTGGGGGCACCACATTCATCTACAGCAATGTGAGCTGTGTCGGCACAGAAGATAATATGGTAAGGACGGGTCATTATTTGCAGCGCCATAGTATTACTGCCTGTGCCATTAAAAACAAACAGTGCTTCACATGGACGTGAAAATTGTTCTTTCACTTTGTGGGCGGCTTCTTCTGTCCATGGATCATCTCCATAGCCAAGTGCATGTCCGTTATTGGCCTTCATTAACGCTTCCATGATGCGGGGATGTACACTTGAATTATTGTCAGATGCAAAACTTCTCATATTCTTTTTCTATTTTACAATTTATTTGTAAAGGTAGGAGCTTTTTCAACAAAATGCAATGAAACGTCATTGAAATAAATACGCAAAAGGAGTATCATGCAGATGTATTATACATGTAATGCTTTTATCTGATCTTTGCCATCGGAAAAATAACAAGGTAAAAGTATGATGAAAGCTCAGATGAAAGGCATTAGCCTTATGATAATTCTCTTGATGTTGGTATTGACTGTACAGGCGGCTGCTTTGAGAGGAACTGTAACAGATAAAGCGACTAAAGAGCCACTTATTGGTGCTGCTGTACAGTTAAGTGGTACAAATACAGGAACTATTACTGATGTGGATGGTAATTTCGAACTTGCGGGATTAAGAAATGGAACGTACAAGCTTATTATATCTTATGTGTCTTATTGTACACAGACTGTTGAGGTTACAATAAACGGCATGTTCGAAATAAAAGTAGAACTAGAACAGGATAATCAACAATTAGGAGAAGTTGTGGTTGTAGCGGATGCTAAAAAGAATACGGAGAATGCTATTATTACCCAACAACGTACTAGCTTGGTTATGCAAACGGGAGTTTCTGCCCAGCAGATTACCAAGACGCAAGATAAAGATGCTTCGGAAGTGATTCGCCGTGTACCGGGTATCAGTATAATTGAGGAGAAATTCGTTATGGTACGTGGGCTTTCACAACGGTATAATAATGTGTGGATTAATAATAGTGCCGTACCTAGTTCTGAAGCCGATGCGCGTGCTTTCTCTTTCGATATTATTCCATCGTCGCAGTTGGATAATATGTTGGTAGTGAAATCGCCTGCACCGGAATATCCGGCTGATTTCAGTGGTGGTTTTATTTTAGTGAATACCAAAGATGTTCCTAGCAGTAATCTGTTTACTATTTCGGTTGGAACTAGTTTAAATGATCAGACTCATTTTAAAAAGTTTCTGTATAATAAAGGAAGTGGCACAGATTTTCTAGGTTTCGATAATGGCTTTCGTAGCTTGAAAGGTGGAATCAATGCTGTGCTTAGTCCGATGAACAATGGCTATGATTTATTAAATAATGGGTTAAATAATGACTGGACCGTTAAAGATCGTAGGCCCTTGGCAGATCTTAGCCTGAATATGAATTTCAGCCGTCGCTGGGTGGATAGTAGCGGACGTACTTTGGCTATATTAGGAACAGTGAACTATAGCAATAGCTATAGGACATATCTGGATATGGATAACAATTTGTTTGGTGCTTATGATATGACTCACGATTGTTCTAATTATTTACGTAAAAGTATAGATGACCAATATAATCATAGTGTTCGTATAGGAACTATGCTGAATTTTACTTATATACCTGCCAGTGGTAACAGTCGCTATGAGTTTAAGAATATTTTTAATCAATTAGGGAAAGACCGCTATACTTACCGTAAGGGAACAGATGCACAAAGTGATTATGAAGAGAGTGCGGAATATTATTATCAGAGTCGTACCACTTATAATGGTCAATTTACGGGGAAGCATACATTGGGTAATACCGATAAGTTGGATTGGAGTGCTGGATATTCTTATGCCAATCGGAATATGCCGGACCGCCGTCGATATACTACCGTACTCAATGAGGAGACCAATCAGTTGGAAGTAGAGAACTTGAATGAGATTAATCGGGAGTTTTCCCGATTGGATGAACATATTTTGTCGGCTAACATCAATTATCAGCACGATTTCTCTTTCGGGATTTTTACTCCTAGCCTGAAGGTTGGAGCTTACACGGAGCATCGTGCTCGTGAATATAATACCCGTTTTTTTATCTATAGTTGGAAAAATGGTTTGCCGGGTGCTTATAAAGTAATGAATGTCCCTAATGAATTATTACAAGAGAAGAATTATGGAGAGAATGGACTTTATTTATTGGAACAAGTGGATTGGCGCAATAATTACGAAGGCAATAACCTCTTGAGTGCTGGTTATGTAGGGGGTAATCTTCCGTTGGGCAAATTGAATGTATACGCAGGAGTTCGTTTTGAATATAATAGAATGGAGTTGGTTAGCCATACACAGAAAAACGAGGAAAGCCCCACTAGTGTGTTTTACACGTATGATGACTTTTTCCCGTCTGTAAATGCGGCTTATCGTTTGAATGATAAGCATCAGTTCCGTTTATCTTATGGACGTACTGTGAATCGTCCGGAATTTCGGGAGGTTTCTTCTTCTGTATATTATGATTTTGATCTTGCCAGCAATGTACAAGGTAATTATAATTTAAAGCCTGCTTATATTGATAATTTAGATTTTGGTTATGAGTTTTATCCCAGCAGTGGAGAGCTGATTTCTGTTTCTCTTTTCTATAAAAGGTTTAAGAATCCTATTGAATGGACTTATACTGTATCCGGAGGTACAGACCTTATCTATTCGTATGTCAATGCCAAAGGAGCGGATAATTATGGAGTAGAAGTGGATATACGCAAAAATCTGGATTTTATAGGTATGCGTAATTTTAGTCTTAGTCTGAACGGGGCTTTAATTAAAAGTAAAGTGAAATTTGAGCCGGGAGCCAAAGAGAAGGACCGTCCGATGCAAGGTCAATCTCCATATTTGATTAATGCCGGTTTCTTCTATCAACATGCCGATAGCGGATGGAATGCTGCATTGCTTTATAACCGTATCGGTAAACGTATTATTGGTGTAGGCTGTAGTTTGGGAACCGCAGACAATGAAGTCAGAGTACCCGATTCTTATGAAATGCCCCGTAATGCAGTAGATTTAAGTGTTTCGAAAAAAATTGGTAATCTGGAAATAAAGGTTGCTGTACGCGATTTGTTGGCGGAGAAAGTTTCTTTCAAGCAATTTGAAGAAACTAGACATGGAAAAGTGGCGCAAATTACCCGTCAATACAAATCAGGGCGTAATTTCAATTTGAACATTAACTATACGTTTTAAAATAGAATGAATCTTTCATTATTAACCAATAAACAAATGGAAATGAGAACTGACAAGTTTATGATTTACGTATTCTCAGCAATAATGCTGGGGGGAATGGTTGCTTGTAGCAGTGATGATCCGGAAACTGATACAGGAAACGGTAATGGCAACGGTGGAAATGCCGAAGCTCCTTATGTATGGGGGGCTGAGGGGGCTATTAAAACATGTGACCACTTGTTATTTAATGATGATAAAACAGAGAATGCCAAAGGTACCGTGATAGGAAATGGAGATCAGGAGTTTATTTTTAAGGGTACACAGACTTTGTCCAAAGGAACTTACCTGATGAAAGGATGGATTTATGTGGGGACTGGGTCGGTATTGACCATCGAACCGGGGACTGTTATCAAAGGGGATAAAGATACACAGGCTGCCTTGATTGTAGAACCGGGCGGCAAACTAATAGCCGAGGGTACTAAAGACGCTCCGATTGTTTTTACCTCTGAACAGCCTAAAGGCCAGCGTAAACCGGGAGATTGGGGGGGATTGATTATTTGTGGTAATGCCAAGAATAATCAGGGAGTGTTGAACCAGCAGATTGAAGGAGGTCCACGTACTAAACATGGAGGAAATGATGATGCTGACAATTCAGGTATATTGAGATATGTACGTGTGGAATTTGCTGGTTATCCTTTTCAAAAAGATAAGGAAATTAATGGTATAACTTTTGGATCTGTAGGTAGTGGAACTACCATTGATCATTTACAGGTTTCATATTCCAATGACGACTCTTACGAATGGTTTGGAGGTAATGTAAATTGTAAATATCTAGTGGCTTATAATGGATGGGACGATGAGTTTGATACAGATAATGGCTTCTCCGGTAAGGTCCAATATTGTCTTTCAATCCGTGATCCGAGAATCGCAGATACTTCTCAGTCTAATGGTTTTGAGTCGGATAATTGTGGAGACGCCTCATTGATAGAACCCTATACGACAGCCGTATTTAGTAATGTCACTTTTATCGGACCGTTGGGGCGTGATGCCAACTTTGTTAATAATGAGAGTTATATTACGGGCGGTAGCTTCAATCCTAATAATGGTTCAGCTTTAGGTAAGTTTCAGTCTGCTATGCAGATCCGGCGTTCCAGTCGTTTGAATTGCTTTAATTCAGTAGCTGTAGGGTATCCTGTCGGTTTAATTATTGATGGTGAGAAAGGTAATACAGTTGAGATGGCGAAGGCAGGAAACATAAAGTTGGAGAATATTTGGTTTGCAGGTATGACGGTGGTCGGTTCTGATGCTAACAAAGTATATGATGATGTGCTTTATGATGCCGTGAACAAGCAAATCATTGATGCTGGACAAGAGTCTTATTCTTCTACTTTTTTCAAGACTCAGAAAGGAAATAAAGTATTGACTGATGTCAATGAGTTGAAATTCAAGGACGGGCGTAATATCGGTGTTAATTATATGCCGGATGCAGATAGCCCTGTGTTGACAGCCGCTTCATTTAATGACGCACTGTTGAGCAGCGGTTTTGAGACAGTAGAATATATCGGAGCGTTTGGAACAGATGATAATTGGTTGGATGGCTGGACTAATTTCGATCCTAATAATACAGACTACTAATACACCTTTGAATATACACACATAGCTGTTAATTTTAGGGGATTCTATGCGGTAAAGTCATAGAATTCCCTTATTTTTGTATCCAAACCTAGAAACTATTAATTAATACACCTATGTATCCATTTAAATTTAACCCCATTCTGAAATCCACCATTTGGGGTGGAGAAAAGATTATTCCGTTCAAACATCTGAATATTGAACAGCCTCAGGTTGGCGAAAGTTGGGAAATTTCTAATGTCCCAGGCGATGAGTCTGTTGTTGCTAATGGAACTGAAGCCGGCAAAAATTTGAGCCAGTTGGTAAAAGAATATAAAGGTTCTTTGGTAGGAGAAAGTAATTATCAGCGTTTTGGCGATAATTTTCCCTTGTTGATCAAATTCATTGATGCTTGTGACGACCTCTCTATACAAGTGCATCCGGA
Source organism: Phocaeicola vulgatus ATCC 8482 (assembly GCF_000012825.1). Lineage (GTDB taxonomy): Bacteria > Bacteroidota > Bacteroidia > Bacteroidales > Bacteroidaceae > Phocaeicola > Phocaeicola vulgatus. The sequence continues at coordinate 2,194,808 of NC_009614.1, forward strand.
TGATGAACTGGCCAAGAAGCGTCATAATTCGATGGGCAAGACCGAAATGTGGTATGTTATTGACAATGCCGGGGGGAAAGCACATCTGCGTTCGGGATTAAGTAAAAAAATTACTCCCGATGAATATGCTGCAATGATTGCTGATAATACTATTTGTGATGCATTGGCTGATTATGCCGTACAACCGGGTGATGTGTTTTTCTTGCCTGCAGGACGTATCCATAGTATTGGAGCCGGATGCTTTATTGCTGAGATTCAGCAGACCTCGAATGTGACTTATCGAATTTATGATTTCAATCGTAAGGATAAAAATGGCAATACTCGTGAGTTGCATACAGAATTGTCAAAAGATGCCATAGATTATTCTGTAGAAGAGGATTATCGTACTCATTATACTCCGAAACAGAATGAATCTGTCGAGTTGGTTACCTGTCCGTATTTCACTACTTCTGTTTATGATTTGACTGAAAATATGACGATAGATTATAGTGAACTTGATTCGTTTGTAATTTATATTTGCATGGAAGGTACATGTACGGTAACTGATGGGGATGGTAACTCATTGGAATTGCAAGCCGGTGAATCTATCCTTTTCCCTGCCACAACAAAAGAGGTGAAAGTGACTGTGGAAGGTCATGTTAAGTTCTTGGAAACTTATGTATAAAGATTCGTTTTGTTTTTGATAAAATAAACTGCTGTTTCCAATACATACAACGAAAGCAGCAGTTTATTTTATTAAAAACAATGTTTCCTGTTTAAAAGGTAAACTTCAGGCATACAGGTTTATTGGTTTTTATTGTTTTGCCTGTGTCTTTCAGTAGTCCTGTTTGGGAATCTCTTTCAAATACTTGTATGGAGTTGCTGTCTCTGCAGGCCACTAACAGGTATCGTCCGTTCCGGCTGATAATAAAATTACGTGGATGGATACCAGTCAGCTGATAACCTGTCTTTGTTAATGTTCCTTCTTCCTGATTTATGGAGAAAATAGCGATACCGTCTGCTTTTAAGCGGTTGGATGCATATAGAAATTTTCCATCAGGTGAAATGTGAATATCTCCGCTACCTTTGGCACCCACTGTGTCAGCTTCTATATATTGTATGGCGTTTAATTTTCCTTTGTCGTAAGAGAAAGCTATAACTTTTCCTGAGATTTCATTAATCAGATAAGCGAATTTTTGGTTCGGATGGAAACAAATGTGGCGTGGTCCTGATCCTGATTCTACTTTTATATTAAATTCTTCGGATTCATTCAGCAAGGAATGGGATACACCATCAGTTACATTCTCACTAACAGGAAATACATGAATCTGGTCTGTTCCTAAATCACTGGCAAGTAGATATTTATGGTCTGGAGTGAATTCTATACAATGTAAATGTGGCTGTGTTTGTCTCTCTTTGTCAAGACTATTTCCTGTAAAGGAAATAAGGCGTGTTTCGGATTTTAATTTGCCGTCTTTATCTAGTGGGAAAACGGTAATGCTACCTCCTATATAATTTGCTGTCAGGACAAATTTTTCCGACGGGCTGAGAGTTATATAACAAGGTGCACCGCCGTCAGTGGGTTGAGAATTAAGCAAAGTTAGTTTCTTTTGTTCTTTATCGAATTTGATGGCATTGGCGGTAGAACTTTTTCCGGAATCCTCCCCTACAGCATATATTCTTTCTCCATCAGCCGAAGGAATGAGGAAAGATGGGTTGGATATTCCTTTTATTCCGCTGATATATTGTGAGTTGCCATTTTGTTCATCAAAGTTATAAACCTTGATACCTTCTTCCTCCGGAGTTGCATAACTGCCTACCAACATATACATCATATTCGGATTTTCTTCAACTGTAATTGCTTCCGTTTGTTTCTTGGGAGAGGGTATACAGCCTCCCAGTATCATACTGCTCATACACAATACCATTAATTTTTTGTTCATATTGTCTGATCTGTTAGGATTAGAAAAATTATTTTCAAAGATACATTGTTCTCATTAAAATGCTATAAATAAATGAATAAATAATTGGATATTAACAGAAGTGTGTGTATATTTGTAATCTCTTTATGAGTTACCAGTACGGGGTTGACTGGATTTGACAGCGTGGCTAAGTGGTATGTAAGCATGCAGTGCGTGGTTGATTGGCACTATAATCCCAGTTTTCAAAATTTTATCTGGCAACGAAAATTATGCTCTTGCTGCTTAATCGAATCATAGTAGATTAGCTTTATTTCTGCCAAAGTGGTGGAAACGAGACATCACTCAAAAGCTCTTGTTCCGAAGCGTTTGATCAAGTGGTGCAGTAAAATCGGGAATAGTTAGAGATCCGCCTCGTGTCTCTTACGAAAATTTAGAGGATAAGGTATAAGTTGGTGGCTTCGGTCCTGCTTATACTCGAAAATTTAGGCGAAGATAAGCATGTAGAAAGCGTATGGCTTCCTCGTTTGGACGAGGGTTCGACTCCCTCCAGCTCCACGAATGGATTTGAAAACCGCTGATTTTCAGCGGTTTTTCTTTTGAAAAAATCAGATACTCCCCCTTTTACTCCCCCTGTCTTTTATATTCATTTAACCTGTTCCTGTTAAATACCATAAAAAATGAACTTATTTCTTGATTAGATTGGGACTTGATACTTTTATTACTATGTGTAGATTACTTGTTTCATAAACGAGAAAAGAGGAACCATACGTAATCCATTGTATAGTTCCTCCTAAATACTATGTAAAAAGTTTATATTATAGTTTTTCAATCTCTTCTTTAGACAATCCTGTAGCTCCAATAATTAATTCCATTGCGGTTCCTGATGACTTTAGATAACGGGCGACTTCGATAGCTTTCTTTCTTTCTCCTTCTTCAAGACCTTCCGCCCTTCCTTCTTCACGTTCAGTATTGATATTATCACGAAGGATTACAATGTTATCCAAGTGACGGTAGTAAGCGGCAAGTTCATCTTTAGTCATACTATCCAACTTTAATCTTTCACGGGCCTCCTCAAGACCGGGAGCTGTGGCAGTGGAAGGTATCTCCCCAGTGTTAAGATAGTAGATCCATTCTTCCAGGGGACTTTTTGCTACCTGATTAAAACCGTTCACTTTCAGGATATAATATTCAGGATATAGCTGACTTACCGTATCCACCTTGAATGTCTGTTTCTGGAACGGGGTGAGTTCAAGAAGATCATTAGTGTGGATACCCCTGAATTCCGTCTTTCCATGATAAACGAAGTCTCTGCCATGTCCTAGGGAGAAGTAGACTATATTGACGCTGTATACTTTACGAACCTTGTCATAGCTTTCCCCTCTGTTGATATATTCAGTGACCAGCTTGGAAGTACCGAACAACATACGCTGGAAGTAGGCATATTCATTATTGTTCTGCACCTCTATCAATACCAGCTCACCCTTGGAGTTCTCGGCAAGCATATCCACACGGTTATACTTGTCATACTCATCCTCCTGATTGCTCTCGCTTTCAAGAAGTCTTTGGATAATGATCTTCTCACCCAGTAACGTGGTGAGCAGGCCTTCAAGGACACTGAAGTTTGCCTTGTTCCTGAGCAGACGTTTCATCGCCCAGTCAAAACGGATTATCTGGTTTTTATTATTGCTGTTCATAATGGTCTGATATATTGGTTACTACAAAGATAGGTAAAAAACTCAAGACCTCCAAAATAATATGGGTTATAGTGAAAAGTGGCTATTCTCAACGAACCGCCACTTTGTAATGAATCAATTTGTTTTATCATTCATGAGGGAAATCTATTTCAGAACAATTTTTTGATGTATCCTGTTCAATGACCCTGTGTCCAGTTCGTCTATGCTTATTATATATAAGGTGTCGGTCACATATATTCCGTTCTCTCCAAGAAATATGTATGCGGCATCGAAAAACCAGCCCTCACCTCTTACCCTCATGTCTATTCTGATATCGTTCTGTATCTCACAGATTTTTCTTATAGCCTCAATCAGTTCGGTTCTCTCCATATAATGCTCCTTTATCCGTATACAACAGGGCATCCGGATTTTTGTTTGCGGACTTTTCATTTATATATCAAAAGTATGGCCGTTCATTTTTCCCTCCTGAAACCTTCCAAACCCTTATATATGAGAAAATAGCTTGGAGCATTATTCAGCACCATTAAGATAAGGTGCGTCAGCTTCGAGCGTTATAAAAAGTAATTTTCCGGGTTAAATCTAATTCAGATGATGGTTAGAACTTTAATTCGAGGGATAGCAACGGTACGAGTAGTTTTCACAGCTTTAGTCTTGATTACCCAAAGTATGCAGTCTATCGGAAAGTCAAGTCAGATCGAGGAGGTTTGATGACGGCTTTTCTTTTTTTTCTTCCCCTTTCTTGAATCCTTCAAAGCCTTATATGTGAGAATAATATATAAGAGAATAGAAACGTAATAATAAACAATTGAAAATTAGAGAAATGGGAAATTTGGTAAAAGCATTGAAGATCGCCGCAAATGTAGCGGAGATCATCGTGGCAGGCTCCGTATTGATCGAGCTTGCCGAGAAGTATGGTGGCAGATTGGGAAAGAAAAAATCCGCCACGGGTAAAGTCGAAGCTGTGGATGCGGCGGTGACTGAGAACTAACATAATGTCTTGAACAGTGGATTATGATAAGGGTCAGGACGTAATAATAACAATCCTTGAGGTTACTACATCAATACTCAAGGGAATCAAGAAGCTAAGAAGTTTATTTATAAAAGCAAAGAAATAAACCTCTTGGCTTTTTTTCGTTTATCGGATTTTATTAACAACTAAAAAATAACAAAGAGTATGGAAACAATGACTAATGAACTTACTGTCATTCCAAGAACAATCGGAATGATGACAAGAATGATGGATGTGATTAATACCGAGAATATTGAAGATGCTGTAATCGTATCTGAAGAAGAGCAGGAAGAACATCCCAATTTCATAGAATCGAATACTTCAGGCATTACACTTGAAGAACTTGAGAGAAACTGCATTGTACCCAGTTTCGGAGATAACCAGCTTACAATCAGCCACCAGACATTCATACACCGGATCGAGGAGGCTGCAAGGAGTTATTTTACGGGTGAGAGCTTTGGAAACACGGAAATCAGGGTATCACATAGAATCCTGGGCAGGGTTCCGGGAGCATTAACCAAAAAGAAAGAGGAACTTAAACCTGAGGACGAGACTATCTATTATCAACGTATGGCTTTCTGTTTTCATATCAGGTCTATGAGCAGAATGATGAACGGAGAAGAAGTACATTTATGTATCGGAGGTGTAAGAAGTCTGAACGAGGAAAACCTATACGCCCGAAAATCACCCGAGAAATTCAAGATATTCATAGGATGGAGAGTGAAGGTTTGTTCAAATCTAATGCTGACCAATGATGGTCTGACCGGAAGATTGGAAGTAATGAGTGATGCAGATATATACAGTTCAGCACTACGGTTATTTCAAGACTTTAATCCCGAACAAAATCTCATGCTACTTGAAAATCTGGGAAGAACGAATATTTCACAGGAACATAATCAAAGAAATCTTCGAATTATCACAGCTTGAAGAAAATAAACCGATTTATATAGTGATGAACAAGAAAGAAGGTGCATCGTGCATTACGACACACCTTCTTCTTAGATCAAAGCAAACTTCAATACAACATCATCATGAAATACATTCCTTTCAAATCCGTTCTTCCGATGGATGAGGTGATCCATTGGTTCGAAACGGCATCCGGTGAAAAACTTTTTGTTCCCTATCATTGGGAAACCAAAATTAGTCTTCAATAGCGCCTATATGTCCGCCATGACGACCCTGACTATGCAGCCTGCAGGGTTGGCAGCCTGCAGCAGCTGATGGAACGCAAATTGGGATATATGGATTGGATTTCTGTCTCCGCCACAATCCATAAATGGCTGATGGAAGCGGTGGAAAACTGGACAGCTTCCTGCGGATATCAACCAAAGTCTATAAGCCAAAGATGGAGTAGCGACAGATAGTCTTTTAAAATTACCCTTAGTATTTTTGTAGCTTGATTGATGCGGTAATAAATCGTTTTATCGGAAACGTTGGTGACATCTGCAATCTCCTGCACACTCAGACCTTTGAACTTGTACAGCACAAAAGCGTTTCGGTATTCATCTGGCAGGTTAGCCACCGCCTTGTCTATGTTGTCCATCAAATCTCTTAATTGCCAAAGCGAGTATTCTTCAATGAGGGACTGGTGTAATATATAATAGTTTGTTTCTGCCCGAGCTACAGCTTCTTGCTTTGCAATTAGGTTAAGGCTCTTGTTATGAATCATGCTGAACAGATAGGCTGTCAAGGATTTTTCAGCAGGCAAATCTTGTCTGTTTTCCCATAACCATATCAAGGTGTCCTGTGCGACTTCCTGTGCCTCTTCTTTTACTAAGAATTTATGCGCATATGCATACAGGACTGGATAGAACAGTTTGAATAGCTTCTTAAAAGCTCCCATCTCTCCTTGAGACAGGGATTTCAATAGCCGATTTATTGCTGCCTGATCCGTTTTGTTTTCCATACTCACCTTTTTTTTTGCAAAAATACGTTTTTTTTTTAAATAAATCGAGATTCCATTAGAAAAGACGTGTTGAGGACTGTCTACATCATAAAAGGACAACAATTATGAATGTTTCAAAAGATAGCTTCAGTGATATAGAAGACCTCCTTCCCCGATTTTGTGAAGGAAAAACCAGCCTTGAGGAAACCAGGCTGGTGGAAAAGTGGATGTCGGAGGATGCTGATAACCGTAGATTGGTGCAGCAGATTCTTGCACTCAACCTTGCTGTAGATGCACAGAAATTCGAAGAGGAATCAGACTTGGACAATGCTTTCAATAAGGTAAAAAGAAGGATAAATTCAAGTAGTAAAGCATGGTGGAATTGGGCAATACGGGCTGCTGCTGTATTGTCCATACCACTGCTTTTCAGCACGGTAACATTATATTTGCAACGGCAGGATCAATTGGCACAATTTCAGATTATAACAGCCCATGCTTTTCCTGGTATGCGGAGTAAAGTTTTGCTTCCGGATAGTACGGTAGTCTATCTGAATGCAGGATCCACGTTGAAGTATCCTTCTCGTTTTTCGGAAAGTCTGCGAGAAGTGGAGCTGGAGGGTGAAGGCTATTTCGATGTACGGGCGAACCGGAACTCAAAGTTTGCGGTCAATCTCAAAGACGGCATCTCGATTGAAGTATACGGGACAAAGTTCAATGTTGACGCTTATCAAATAGACAGCATGGTTTCCGCCACACTTCTCGAAGGGTCCATAGGTTTTGCCTATTGTGGGGAAAACGGAAAAAGGATGTTGCATAAGTTGCAGCCCAATCAACGGCTCACTTTTCAGCCAAAGGACAAAAGTTTGAAAATAAACGGTACTGAGGGTTTAACGGAAACAGCTTGGATTGATGGACAGTTCATTTTTAAGGATACTCCCATCAGGGAGGCGCTGTACATCTTGGGCAAACATTTCAATGTAAGGTTCACGCTCAAGCAGTCACTGAATGACTTGTCTTATACAGGAAAATTCACTTCAGAACCTTTGGAACTTATTCTTAAGCATTTTGAAATCTCTACTAATATGCGATGGAGATATCTCGATGATGCAGTAGACGCCAAGAAACGTACAATTGAAATATACTAATACTTTGTTGAACTAAAAAATATATTATGCTTATGGTAAAAGAAAATAGATAGAAAAAACCATGCAGTCTGATATTGGCGTATCAAACTGCATGGGAAATGAATCAAATCCGTTTGGCGACGGAAAAATGAAAACCTTTTTTTATATCAAATACATTACAAAATTATGAAAAAACATCTATTTGTCCAATCAAAACGGGACAATTGTTCATTCAACCCATTGTTAAAGAATTTATCTTTGCGTATGAAGACAAGTGCGTTATTTTTGCTCTGCGCATTAAGTTTGTCCAATGCATCAAACATTCAGGCTCAGAAGGCTAAGGTTTCGGTTGCCCCCGGAGCCTACACTGTACAGTCCATCCTTGACATGATTGAGGGACAGACGGACTATGATTTCTTTTACAGCAATAATCACATTAACTTGGATCGTGTGGTCCATTTGACTGATAATGCAAAAGATGTGAATACCATCCTTACAAAGGTTTTTCGTGGAACCGATGTGACGTTTTCAGTCTTGGATAAGCGGATCATTCTTACTAACGTTTCTACCACAACTGCCAAGCAAACAAGCTATACGGTTAAGGGAAAGGTTGTCGGAATGGATGGGGAGCCCATTATCGGAGCAACTGTGATGGAGGTAGGTACCGATAATGGTACGATTACAGACATTGACGGTGCTTTTCAGCTGACTATCCAGTCATCGGAGAATCGGATAAGAATTTCATATGTCGGTTATAAAGAAATGACGCTGAAAGCAAATATTCTATCCGAAATGATAGTCACAATGTCCGAGGATTCCGAACTCATCGAAGAGGTTGTGGTGGTAGGCTATGGCAAGCAATCTCGTGCGAAAGTGACCAGTGCAATCAGCAAACTGGAAGGTTCCAAACTCCTTCAGGATATGAACGTCTGCAGTTTTGACCAGGCGCTTGCATCAAAGATGCCGGGCGTGAACATCCAGCAGGCGACCGGTGCACCGGGTGCTGGCATTCATATTAAGATCAGGGGTTCCAATTCAATCAACTATTCCAGCCAGCCGTTGATTGTAGTCGACGGCGTTCCCCTCAGCAGTAGTTCCTCCAGTGCTGACATGCAGGGCGAAAGTACAGGGTTCCAATATGGATCAAATCCTCTGTCGATGATTAATCCGGCGGACATTGAAAGTATTGATGTGCTCAAGGATGCAGCTTCAGCGGCGATATATGGTTCGCGCGGTTCCAATGGTGTAGTTATCATCACGACCAAGCAAGGTAAGGTCGGCAAGACGAAAGTGAACTTTAGCATGTATTCCGGTATTTCACAGATTACCAAAAAGGTGGATGTAATGGATGCTTACGAATTGGCCAACTTTACCAAGGATTCTCGCGACATGGCGTATCAGCTTGCCGGTGGTAATCCGGATGACCCGATGGAAATGCGCACCAATCCCAACCACAAATACCCGTCGTACATGGTTCCCTATATTGAGGGAAAGCAAGGCTTGGTCAATACGGATTGGCAGGACGCAATTTACCGTACAGCGTTTCAGCAGAATTATGACTTGAATGTCAGTGGGGGCAATGAACGTATGAACTTCTATGTTTCCGGCAATTTTACAGACCAGGATGGTATCATCATCAATACTGGCATGAAGCGCTATTCGTTGCGTACGAACCTGAACGCAAACATTACGGACAAGCTGAAAATGGGCTTGCGTATGAGTGCGGTTCAATCAGATAACAAGCTCGTGCGTTCAGAGGATGCCTGGTCTCGTGAAGGGCTCGTTATTACGACATTGATGTATCACCCCAATTTGCCGATTTATAACCAGGACGGTACATTGGCAACAGATTTGATGTTGCTTGAGAACCGAGGTGGGGTCAATGTGGCTCAGATACAGAATCCGGTAGCATTGGCTACCATGGTAAAGAATCAACTCACGACGCGTACCTTCAACGGGAATCTTGACTTGGAATACAGTCTGCTGGATAACCTGAAGCTGAAAACCTCTTTTGGGGTCGAAAGTATAGGAATGCACCGAGAGTATTATCGCCCCAAGGGCTTGTCTGCTCGTTATGAGCTTGCACCTACAACAACCTATAACGTGGGTGAAGATACTCGTTCAAGTATTTTTAACTGGATATCCGAGACGAACCTGACATACAATCAGAATTTCGGTGATCATAGTTTGGACTTTATGTTGAACTTCTCAGCCCAGAAAGAAAAGTCCGAATATACTTATCTGCATGGCATGAACTTTCCCAATGACAATGTGACGACCATAAATGCGGCGGCAACAACAAAAGGACGTAGCTATGGACAGGAAGCTGCTATGGTTTCATTCTTGGGCCGTGTCATGTATTCCTACGGTAATAGATATCTGTTTACCGCGTCTTTGAGAAGGGATGGTTCCTCACGCTTTGCAAAAAACACTAGATGGGGTTGGTTCCCGTCTCTTTCAGCAGGTTGGAATATCAGCAAAGAAGCGTTCTATCCGGAAAATGCACTGGTTAATAATCTGAAGTTGCGTGCCAGCTATGGTATTACCGGCAACGCCAATATACCGTACTACGGGGGTACATCTGTCTTGGCTTCTAACAATTATATTTTGGGGAACGGAATTTTCCAGGGTTTTGCACCGGGAAATTCTCCCAATCAGGACCTTTCCTGGGAAAGCACATCGACAGCAAACTTCGGAGTCGATTTCTCCTTGTTCGACAGTAAACTGAGCATAGCTATCGATGCTTACCAGTCTGAGACACGTGATCTGCTTCTTAACGTAACTGTTCCTGCTACTTCTGGCTTTACATCCGCATTACAGAATATCGGAAAGATTCGAAATAGAGGTCTGGAAATCATGCTTTCCACCAATCAGTCATTTGCGTGTGGATTGAACTGGGAAGGATCTTTTGCATTCTCTACCAACAAGAACAAGGTGCTTGCACTCGGTCCGGGGCAGGAGCAGATATTGTTCCGCAGCGGATTGAATGACGACTCCTATATCGTTCAGGTAGGAGAGTCTTTGGGCTCGTTCTATGGCTATAAGGTAAACGGCATTTTCACATCTCAGGAGCAATTTGATACTACCCCGCACCTGGAAGGCCAAAAACAGGGGGTAGGTGACTTCATCTATGCAGATATCAACGGCGACAACAAGGTTGATGCCAATGACCGTACAATCATAGGTAACGCGAATCCCGATTTCACTTGGGGTCTGAACAATACATTCAGATGGAAGGATATCGATTTCGGCTTCGGATTGGAAGGTAAGCATGGAGGAAAGATATTCAATGCCACCCACAGGTACTTGGCTGAAGCATGGGGTAACAACCTCAAAATCTATGGCACGGACAAGGCTCCCCGCAGCGTATGGGCTTACGGAACCAAGAGCCATACCAGACCATCCACATGGCATGTCGAAGACGCATCATTTATTAGAATCCGCAGTATATCCTTAGGATATACATTTCGTAACCTGTTTGGGATTAATATGATTCGTTTATATGCATCGGCTACAAATCCGTTTACATTTACTGACTATTCAGGGTATAATCCCGAGGTGTCAAATAAGGGAGGTAGTGCAATTACTGCCGGCGAAGATTTCGGTAATTACCCTGTATCCAAGTCATTCACCTTTGGTCTCAATGTCTCATTTTAAAACAAAGTAACCATGAAAAAATTCTTTACACTGATAATATCTGTCATTTCGCTCTCTTCTTGTAATGACTTTATAGATCTGAAACCTTTGTCGCAATCTACTGCAGACGGCTTTTATAATGACGAATACGAAATGCAGCAAGGCTTGGCAGCTGCCTACAGTGAGCTCCAATCTACTAACCAGTACGGTGGCATTGGCTTTGCTTCCTTCATGGAAGTTTCGGCCGATAATACGTGGAATTTGAACACAACCCAGAATGGGGGGCGCTATGCTGCATTTGACAACTTTGCGGTTGATGAAACCAATGCCCAGTTGCAAAGCACATGGGTTTCATGCTATAGCGGTATACAGAAAGCTAATCTCGTCATTACCAGGACCAAGAAGAATACTAGCATACCGGAAGAGAAAAGACACCAGATTTTGGGTGAAGCGTATTTCCTTCGTGCGTTGACCTATTTCAACATTGTCCGTATCTGGGGAAATGTGCCGCTGATTACAGAAGAGGTCGAAAACGTAAATGACGCATTCAGCCACACACAGGCTAGCCCTGAAGAAGTATATGCCCAGATAAAAGAGGATCTCGAATTCGCGGTGGATGCATTGCCTATTCAATACGGACCAGCTGATATCGGAAGAGTGACGAAGGGCGCAGCACGATGCTTGTTGGCCAAAGTCCATCTCACACTCAGCGAGTGGGATAGTTCATTGGCATGCCTGAAGGATATCATCAACAGTGGTATGTATACGCTGATTCCGAATTTTGCTGATGTGTTTTCTGTAGAGAACAAGAATAATGCTGAGTCTTTGTTTGAAGTGCAATTCGATAAAGTCCTTCAGGATGAGGGGTATTATGGAGGTGATCCTCTGGAAGCTGGCAGTGATGTAAACAACCTTCCATCCCATAGCCTGCTCGAATTGTTCGATGCTCATCCGGATGACCGCAAGGCTGCTTCAGTTATTGATATGGGCACACAGGGAATGCGCTTGTATAAATGGCACGACACCAAAGGAAGCAACGGAGGGTTAGGCTTTAACATCATTGTACTCCGTTATGCCGATGTGCTTTTGATGGCTGCCGAAGCCATGAACGAACTGAGTTACGGTGATGAATTGGCTTTGGAATATTTGAACAAGGTCCGTGCACGTAGTCATGCTAAAATATATACCTATTCTGAACTGGATTCACAGGAAAAGTTTCGTGACGCATTAGCTTTGGAACGCCGTCTTGAGTTAGCCTTCGAAAATCATCGTTGGTTTGACCTGGTCCGTACCGGCAAGGCATTGGAAACGGTTAATGCCAACAATGGAGGATCCGTACTGAAAGTTGACGCCAAACAGCATCAGCTTCTGTTCCCGATTCCTCAAAACCAAATTGATGCGAGTGCAAACAAATTGATTCAAAATCCTGGATATTGATAATATGAAGAGATTGATCATATTTACTGCTGTGTTTGGTTTGTGTACCTTTGCTTCAGCACAAACGCTTACAAAGCTAGAAGTCTTCCGTTCTAAAGGATGCGGAGACTATGTTTGGGTAGCTTCACATCGGGCTGACGGTGTGTTCGCTCCAGAAAATTCTCTACTGGCCCTTCAACATGCTATACAATTGGGTTGTGATATTGTCGAAACCGATGTTCATTTGACCAAAGACGGCAACATAGTCATTATGCATGATCATTCCGTTGATAGAACGACCAATGGAGAGGGTAAGATAGCAGATCTTACATTAAAAGAAATCAAGGAATTGAACCTACGTGACAACTGGGGGGCATCCACTGAGTGCAAGGTACCTACCCTCGAAGAATACATCCAGGTAGCTAAGGGTAAAATCTTCTTGTACTTGGACAAGGCTGGATACGATTTGCCTGGCCATGAATCAGGATACATGGTTAAGAAACTGCTTCATGTATTGGAGCGCACCCAGGCTTTGGAACAGACGATCTTTGTACTTGACTGGCCCTATGAAAAAGCCAAGCGGATTTTTGGGGATTGTCTGGAGAAAGTAATCTTTTGCCCTGTCGTTGATGACCGGATACCTGATCTTGAACAATACGTAGATGAATATATCGACAAGCTATCACCGGTTGCCTTTCAGTTCCGATTTAAAGATTGTAACACGACGACTTATTCGCTTATCCCTAAAGTACAGGCCTCAGGCAGCAAACTGTTCGTAGCTGCTACGTGGAACAACCATACTGCAGAACATAGCGATTATGTATCCGTGTTTTCTCGTCCGTCAGAAGGGTGGGGGTGGCTCATTGACAAGGGGTTCAGAGTAATCGAAACTAATTTTGCTCGCGACCTGATTCGCTATCTCAACGTAGAAAACAGGCGTATATTTCCATCGGATGATTAGGATAACAGATGTATGTCATCCTGTTTGCTGATACAGGATGTTGATACACACACTTTTCACAATGAACGTTTGACTGTTTTGTGAAAAAGTTCATTAATGGAAGCAGGTGGTGGTTATATCCTGAAGATAACCCTTGCCTGCTTTCTTTAAATTGGCTACGACTGTTTTGTGTGCGGATGTTCTTCTTTGGCTGGTTCCATAGATGCTAGGCGTACTGTTGTAACCTGCATTTCGTAATAACCGATATAGGTAAGCATCCGCAGAAATACACAATGTGCACCCTAAGGTTTGATTGTAGTTAGTACTCGCGAAAGAAATCAGCCCCTAAGAAGCTGTTTAAAATTTAGGTATTAAGGAACAAATGGACACCATTACAAATCGTTATAACAAATGGTTATACTTGTTCCATATTTCAAGTTGCTAAGATAACAAAAAGGGAGTGTAGTTATGCTCCCTTTTTAGTTTGATCCCAATTTATCTTCCATCCTATTTTTAGATATAATATAATGAAGAAATATCCAATGAGAGAATAAGAAATAATATCTGCTATAGTATTTATTGTTGGAGTTACTATACTAAAATTAAACAGTCCGATAATTAACATACAAACTTTTAAAACACATCCAACAAAGGCTATTAATGCTGCTGTTCCAAATTTTACAATCTTCATTTTTTCAATGCTTTTTCAAATAGTGAATATGTCTTAATTAGTTTCTTTGCGTTCTTTTCTTTTATATCAAAATCGTAATATCCATCATTGGTATAAATCCTAATAGCAGTCATTGTTTTATCTTTGAAAACCGAACAGTTTCCAATCAAAGTTAATTCAACTCCAAGCAGATTCATTCCAAAAGCAACGACAGCCCCACCTCCAGGTGTAGATAAAGTATAATCTTTGTTTTTAAAATTGTAAGTATTTCCATCTTTGTCAAGAAATACAATATCAGCATCAGAATCAACGGATAAGACTTCTTTACTGCACCATCTTAACTGGGCAAAATCCAATCCATGATCATGTGCAAAACGTAACCAAATGTTTTTCCCAATAGGAGATACCATCATTACAGATTCAGAAGATATTTTTTCAAAAGAAGTATATACTTTTTTCTCTTTGGAAAATTTGTCTACTTCGTTTATTTTCAAACTTTGTCCATAGACAGAAACACCTATAAGTAAAGAGGCGCATAATAAACAAATTCGGCTGTGCATAATCTAATAATATTAATTTTTGCACAAAAATATAAACTTATATTTTTATCGCATTAAATCTAAGTTATTTTTATGTAATGTTAACTATTTGAAGAATATGCTTTTAGTAAAATAAAATTGCAAAATTAAACAGGTGCAAAGATATTATAGAGCCATTTTATACAATGAAATTACGATGATTATGGAAGTGGCAATTATAAATGGTAGATAAGTGTTAAATCTATCTGCTATGGCCATGAGCATGAATCAACATTAATGTTTGATACAGAAGAAGAGGCATTGAAAGTTACTAAAGGATACATATATTTATCTTAACAAAATGACAATGAATGGAGTATATAAAGAATGGGAAAAGGCGATAAGTCATTTAAATAAATAGTCCTTGTGCACCCTTATCTCTATTTAGCAACTTCCAAAACACTATTTTCTATTTGGGAAAAGGAATAAGGGTAGCCTTGTTTGCTAATGCCATTGTGAGAGCCATAAATGACACTGCATCACATTTTCCTACAATCGGCTGTTGAGCTAACTCATAGAAAATACCTACGTGATAATGATTTTCATCCTCCACGTTCCTTTTAACCCTTGCCGTACAATCCATTATATCCTGAGTATGAATAATACCAACATTTAATGTTGCATATCCAAACACTTCATCGCCAGGAGTGCGCGGAGGAAAAGTCACATTTTCTCGTGTGGGAGTCTTGTGTAAAGTGCGCCATACGGATAGATATTTCTCCCATTTACCACTGCGTAATTGTTCTAAGAAAAACGCATTACGGCTTATCCTCCCTTCTTGAACCATTGTTGGAGAAAAAAGGATACGGGCAACTTCTTCTGATTCATCAACATCGTATAATGTTTGAGCCATATTAAGTAAAATAGCCAAATAGGTTGCTCATAGCAATGAGAGCCTCAACCGCTTTATCTATATTAAATTCCCTCTGTTCCATTATAGAATCTCCTGATTCTTTCATGGCAACATACGAGAAGTCTTTGTTTCCGACACTCATTGCCGCAATCTCTCGTTCTTTGAACTCAAAGGAAATAGTGCCGTTAGGTGACGGAAAGACATTCCACAACCGAAGAATCGAATCAGGGGTATCCATTACTATTTTACGGGCATTTAAGTATGAATCTCGTTCTATGGGAAAGGCATTGTAACCATCCCAACCCTCTTTGTTCAATTTACAGAAAAAATTAGAAAGTTTCCCTAGCATCTTTTCTTTTTCAGAATAAGAACCTGTAAAAGTCAAGATTTCCTTTTCTATACGTTCAATCTTTACAGGACATACAATATCATTAACACTAACCAAATCACTATTGGAAACATCACTTGTCTCAACATTATCAGACGTACAAGCAACTGCAACTATAGTAGCAAGGACAAATCGTGTTACAACCTTTCTCTTTTTAGCCTTAGGCAAAGATGCTGGAGATAAAAAAGTGTAATCAGTTGTTTCCATAATATTATTGCTGCAATAAATTAATCGTTTTATCTGAAACCATATTACAAAATGCACTGAATATAATATGATTCAATACATCTGCGTTCGCAATTATATCTTTAGTGTCAATATCATAAACAGTTCCTATTAAATCCATTTGAAAATAGAAATTATCTTTATCAACAACTTCAACCAAAAAAGGTACACGAACTTCGCCCCCATCAAATTTTCCAGCCCCCTCAATTGTTATTTTAAACGGTTTGTCACTAACAGATGAGTTAGCAGCAAGCTCTCTGAGACTTTCATCTTTAAAAGATTCATGTAACGCAAATCTCCATGAAGAATAAGCATTGGGAGAAGTCGCTTTAAACAAATTTTTCTTAGAGATTGTCAAAGCCTCTATTTTTTCAATTCCTAAAGCCTTTAAAAATTCAACAAGGCGTTTCATTTTAGGAGCCAAAGTAACTTTATAGCACCGATAGATGCTGGCATCGAGTGTTAACGATGCAGAAGTAGTTGAGAAATTATATCTTTCAACTGCCGTTTCGGCTGATAAGGTTATTCCTCCAACTGTCAGGGTTCCCGGAAAGTATTCAATTATTCCAAAATTTGATTTCAAGAAATGAGTTATTGCTTCTTTATTATTCAACAAAGGTGTTTCGACAAATTTTATACTTGCCGAAACTTCCTGTAGAAAAGTCCGATTAAAGACCTTGTGAGGAATCTCCGAATATGGATTTTGTATAACCATAATTTTAGGTTGCGAAATTAGTCAATTGTAATCATACACACAAATTTTCAAGCATGATTTTCTAAACCTTTCTAAACGATTTGGCTTCATTAACAATCTTTTTCCAATTAAAAGTATGAAGTGCTTAAATTGTTTCACCCCGATTAATCAGAACTTCATTGCTGCCAACGCTTTGTCCCAGCTGGAAATGCACCCCTGCTTCTTCTACTTTATTATACCAGCGTACTAGATATAATATTTAATATATCCAACTGTTTTACGCAATAAATCATATTTGTTTAACTAAATAAAAATAGATAATTTTTCAGAAAAGGTATTCATTTTTTCTTTTCCCCCTTATTCATTGCTTCCAGAATCTTTATCCATGATTCAGGAACTTCCACATCCATGATGTTCCCATCTCCATCTTTTACGATGTATTTATTCTTCTTTTTCTTTTCGTCCTTTGGCTTTTCTTTCTTATCATCCTGCATATCTGTAATCTCCTATATCTAAGTATTGCAAAAGTAATCTAAATCTGTCAGAATCGCTAAGTTTTCTGGTATTAAATCTAAAGACAAATTCATCTACATAGCGTTGCATATATTTCTTGCTTATATGATAATATGTGGCGTATATCCTCTTGAAAACAGACCAAGCGTTTTCTATCGTATTGGTAGTAATCATCACCGTTTCTTTATTATCATTGTAATAAGTAATACCATAATATTTACGCCCGTGATCTACAGATATTTGGTTGTACATTTCGGATACTTCGCCATAATCCCATCCATCAGTATATATTGTACTTCCTTCTTCAACATACTTTCTTATAATTGGAAGCAGCTTGGATGAACCTGTTCCGCTTACTACTTTGGCAACCAAATCCCCATTTCTGCCTATTAGTCCAAAAACAGGAACTTTGTCTTTAAAACTTCTCCCCTGGCATCTCTCCACTTTTTTATCCTTATGTCGGTTTGCATTTTTTCCACCTGCAAATGATTCATCAATCTCAACTTCTCCTTCAAGATAGTAGTCGTTTTCTCCTGTCATAGCCTTACGTATCTTATGTAACATACGCCATGCGGTCTTTTGAGAAACATCAATATCTCTAGATACCTGATAGGAAGATATGCCTCTTTTCCCTTGAGCAAATAACCACATAACATAGAACCATTTAGTAAAAGGAATCTTACTATTTGCAAAACACGTTCCTGTTTTTACTGTGAAATACCTGTTTGTATTCTTGCATTTATACTTATGGTTCTTACACTTATAAACCTTGGAGGTGGGATCAAATGGAGAAACAACTTTGTCACCCCATTTCCATTGTTCGTACAGATCATAACAAGCATTTTCATCCTTTACAATCTGTATAAACTCTAGAAAATTCATTGACTTTTTCATACAGCCTCCTTTTCTTTGATTCTTTTGCAATATAACGATAAAAAGTTAAATATGCAAATAAATACAAAGAAAAGATAGAATGTAATATTATGTTATATAACTTTATAAATTTGATTTGACACAATCAGAAAATATATAATTATAACATTTTGTTATAACTTATTTATCAAGTGTCCATTTGTTCCTTAATGCCAAAATTTATTGAAAATAAACATTAGGGATATTCAGTAAATGTCCCCAAAAATAAGATGGCATATGAAGAGATTATGATCCGGATACGATAGACGGACTGCTGGATTCAATAACTGAGGATATTTCTGCTGATGTGATTCTGACTGCTCTTGTACATAAACGTTATATAAATGATTTCCGGCGTAACCATTTCAGTACGATCAAGGAACTGACCAACTATGATATGATGCAGTATGTCCTTATGAAATCTTGAGTAGTGTATTATATGATGTGAATGCTTTACTTCATAAATGGGGGATCGGTTTCTAGAATGAATTCGTGAACTTTCAGCATCATATCCTCTATTTTCCAGTAACTGTTTATTCTTGCTGACGGATGAAAACTGTCTATCAGCAGAATATTCAGTTTCCTGCTATAGTGGCAGAAATAATTTATTTCCCTGAATGATTCATTCTCATATATTATGCTTTTGGCTATATTCAGAACCGTGCCTTTTCCTCCTCCACATACTATGATATTGGGGTGAAGGATGTCACGTATCTGCTCCTGTAAGAAAGCCTTGTCCCTGTTTGCATATTCGTACAATGTTTTGTTTGAGACGAATGAAGTTCCTGAAATTTTTTTGATATTGACTATGGCAAGCGGATATTTCGTAACAACAGCATTGGGTACGGTTGCATAATCTCCATTTTCCATTGTGGGAATAAAATCTTTGCTTATTCTCGACAATCCTTCCAGCCATTTAAATATGCAGTTGAAAAAATTGTGATTTATATTTCTCCAGTGCCATTCCCTGTAATCACTGTCTGAATTGTTGTTTGTATCCTTCATCAGAAAGAGTATGCGTCTGTCGGTGTTGTTCCAAAGTTTCTCCTCATTACCTTGGTGTGCATTCTTACCATCATTGTAAATTTCTCCATTATAGCATAGTCCGTCAAAACAGAATGCTTTCCGTTCGTCATCGGGATAGGATTTCAGCCAGCGTTCCCGTAGATCGTCCTCAAGTTCATGAATGTTTTTCATTTTGTTCTTTTATCAAATTAATAATAGTTTTGAAATATGTCTTATTTCAAGTCTTTGTAAAGATAGAAAAAATATTTCATATTTGCGTTTTTTTGAATGGAATTCCTTGGCTGTTTGATTATGCAATCCGGGGTGGACATGGCTTGTTCTTTCTCTTTTTTACCCTCTGTTAGTAAGCATTCGGCCTCGTGCGTGTTTTTTTCCCCTCTTTTCCTTCCTACCTTTGTGGCTTCATTATAATCTTAATCCATTATGTGTTCAGTATTAGAATTTTCTAGCGAAAGTGATAAACTACGTACTCTCTTTTCCGAGTCTAACCATTTTGATTCTGTTCTTTTCATATTTGATGGCGGCCGTCGTTATAAAGTTTCGTCTTCCAGCCTTGGTATCCATTCCCCTCAGGACCTACTTCTCCCTTTAGGTCTTGGCCTTTTCCGCAGCAGTCCTTTTTGGTCTTATTACCTTTATCCCCAAGGTTGTAATTTCCATAAAGGTATTGACGGTCTTTGTGGCGAGGTCATCCGACACACGGGTTCCTGCGTGTCAGAGCAGAGCTGTCATATTTTTCCCGACCGCTCCCGTAGCAGGTTGCATATCCTTTATCGGTGCGACGACGAATACCGTCTGGAATGCCGTCGTCTGAATCGCGGTTCTTTCCTCTTGAAAAAGGAGGAACGGAAGAAGGATTTTCTTCAAATTTCCTGGAATCGCCTGAATGAGCTGCTTACTGTTAAAAAGTATCGGAAAACAGTTGAAAAGTAATTCCCCATTCTATAAGCCGTGCAGTTTTATTTTGATAACTTTGCCACATAATAAAAAGTGGATGTACAGTGAAAGAACCGGTTATTACCCTTACTTTGGAAGAGTACGAAGAGTTGCGCAAGGAACATGAATGCCTTGAAAAGGAGCATGCGGAACTTCAGAGAAAATACGAAGCCTCTTTGCAGGAGTATTCCCGCCAGGTCGAAGAAATCTCGGCCTGTACAGCCGTCATTGCCGATCTGAGATGGAAATTGGCTGACTTGACACGCCGTTTATGGGGTAAATCCAGTGAAAAACGTCATCTTCCCGAAGATGCCGGCCAGCTGAGCATCTGTTTCGAGTCTCCGTCCGATGTCAATGACCCGGTAGCGGAAGAACAGAAAACCGCTGGGAAATCCGTCACATCGGAGAATGGCTACAATCGTTTCCGTAAAAGCTTCACGAAAAAGATCACTCCCCACGCCCGTAAGCCCATCGACCCGTCCCTTCCCCGTGAGGAGATTATCATTCCCATGCCGGAAGGCCTTTCGTTGGAGGGAGCGACGAAGCTGGGAGAGGAAGTGAGCGAACAGTATGCTGTCAGTCCCGCCCGATTCTATGTGAAACGCATCATCCGTCCTAAATACCGGCTCGCCGACGGTCGTATCATAACCGCTCCCATGCCCGTAATGGCACATCCCCACAGCAATGCCTCGGAAAGTGTACTGGCCCACATTGCTACCGCCAAATATTACGACCACCTGCCTCTGCACAGACAGCTGGATATCTTTGAGCGTGAAGGAATCCATCTGAGTCCTTCCACCGTAAGTAACTGGATGATGGCTGCCGCACAGCGTCTGGAACCAATCTATAATGAACTTCGTGAACTGGTCAAGGACAGCTATTACGTCATGGCCGATGAGACACCCCATCCCGTACTTGAAAGCGACCGGCCCGGTGCTCTTCACCGCGGGTATATGTGGAACTTCTATCTGCCCCGGTTCCATACCCCCTTCTTTGAATATCACAAGGGCCGTGGCAGCAGCGGAATAGACACACTGCTGGCAGGACAGGTCCGGGTGGTACAGAGTGACGGCTTTGCAGTATATGACAAGTTCGACACGCTACCCGGAAAGTTGCATCTGTGCTGCTGGGCGCACGTCAGGCGCAACTTTGTGGAAGCGGAAGGAAATGACCCTCCCAGAGCAAGGCATGCACTTGGAAAAATAGGCGGACTGTATGCCGTGGAGGAGAAAATCAGAATGGAACATCTGGAAGGGGAGGCGGTGGTAAAGCTTCGCCGGGAAAAATCGTACCCTATTATCAAAGAACTGGAAAAATGGTGCAAGGAGGAATATGGACATACGGTCGATAAATCGCCTATTGCCAAGGCCATGTTCTATATGTACACACGCTTTGAACAACTGTCCGGATATGTCAATGACGCACAGTTCTGCATTGACAATAATCCGGTGGAGCGTTCTATAAGGCCGTTGACTTTAAACAGAAAAAATACGCTCTTCTCCGGATCACATGAGGCAGCACATGCAGCGGCAATTTTCTTTTCACTGATGGGATGCTGTAGGGAAAATAAGGTGAACCCAAAACTATGGATGCAGGACGTGCTGATTAGGGTACAGGAGAAAGAAAGAGAAGAGAAAAACGATTACACCGATTTACTGCCATTTAATTGGAAAGGATAAACAGGAAAGCTATAATAAAGTCAAAAGCCAGACATGCTTCGTCTGGCTTTTGACTTTATTATAACTTGGAGAGAAACACGCACGAGGCCGAATGCTTACCTCTGTTAATGTAAGTGTCTTATTCTTTAAAAAACAAGTTTTCCTATTTTTTATACGCTTTTATTGCAGGATAATCAAAATACTCTTATCTTTGTTGCCTGAAAAGATCGAAACATTATGTAAACGGAAGAGTTCAGTTCTTCCGGTAATTTTAGACAGTGCTTCTTAAGTAATTGAAATACAGAAATATAGGTGTGTTTCAATGCTCCATAATTATGTACTCAAGTGAAAAAATGCAATGGTTTGCGATGCGTGCTACTTATCGCAGAGGCATGCAAATCAAAGGACTTCTTGACCAGAAAGGAATCAACAGCTTTATTCCGATGCGTTATGAAATCCATTTAAAAAATGGACACAGGAGACGTGAACTTGTTCCTGTAATCCGTGATATTGTCTTTGTCCATACAACCCAGTCCGAACTTCAGAGAATAAAGTATGGTATCCCCTATTTTCAGTATATGATGGATATCCGTAACGGTGAGAAGATCATAGTTCCCGATGAGCAGATGAGGCGTTTCATTGCTGTGGCAGGTACTTATGACGAACAGATTATTTTTTTCAGTCCCGATGAGGTTAACTTAAGAAAGGGAACAAAAGTCAGAATCACAGGAGGACAGTTCGAGGGATATGAGGGAGTTTTTGTGAAAGTGAAGGGAAGCAGGGACCGGAGAGTGGTTATCAGCTTGCAGGGTATACTGGCTCTTGCAATGGCCACACTCTCACCTGATCTTATAGAAGTAATTGAGGAACCGAAGAAAAGAAATCATGACTAAGGCTTTACCGGCAGGAATCAGGCTTCAGATGCTGATAAAGGATCATCATAAGGATATCTTGGAGAGAGAGAGGAACAACGGGAAGTTCATCCACCTTTATAATATAGGTACATACTGGGTGGCTTTTGAAAGATCAGCCTTTCGGGTGGATAATATTTTTCAGGGATGTGAGATTAGTCTGTTCATGGTTTCCGGTTATCCTGAATATGTCGTGATGGCTTCTGTTCCACATGATGAGGCTGATGATTATTTTCGGAAACATATTATTCATCACGACAAACCTGATTATAAGGTTCTGTCTATTTCTCCGGCTGCTTTGAATGGAAATTATCATAGGTGGCATATTCAGGCGGTGAAGAAAGTGTTGTGAAGTAGTAGTTAGTATAGAAAGACTATATGGTTAATATAAGATCTAAAATTTACTCTTATTTTACAAAAGGTAATGAACGTAGCGTTATCATAAAGAAAAATATCGCAGCTTCATTAGTCTTGAAATGTGTCAGTATTTTGATTTCATTGCAGGTTGTTCCTTTGACCATTGATTATATTAATCCGACAAAATATGGAATCTGGCTGACTTTAAGTTCAATTATAGCTTGGTTGTCCTATTTTGACTTGGGGTTTGCTCATGGTTTTCGTAACCGTTTTGCAGAAGCGAAAGCGAAGGGGGATATCAGACTGGCTAAAGAATATGTCAGTACTACTTATGCTGTACTGTTTCTGTTGTTCTCTGTTATTCTATTGATAACCTTGATGGTGAACAAATACCTAAACTGGAGTAGTATATTGAATATTGACGCGGTTTATAACGAGGAGCTTCATATCGTGTTTGGTTTGCTGGCCTGTTTTTTTTGCATCAATATTGTAGCCAGTGTTTTTACCACAATGTTGACTGCTGATCAGAAACCTGCTCTGGCTTCACTGATACAGACCGGAGGACAAGTTTTGGCCTTTGTTTGTATTTATATTTTGACGAAAAATACAACAGGAAGCTTGAGTGTATTGGCAATTGCATTTGCTGGAGTGCCGTGTCTTTTGTTAGTCTTAATTTCTTTTATCATGTTTTGTGGAGGGAGATATAAGATTGTAGCACCGTCATTGCACTATATTCGTTTTTCGTTGACTAAAAAGATTTTGGGATTGGGAGGACAGTTTTTTGTTATCATGATTTCCATGTTATTTATCTTCCAGTTCATTAATATTATTTTGTCTAGAGTAGAGAGTCCAGAAGCTGTGACGCAATATAATATTGCTTATAAATATTTTAATGTGCTTAATATGGTGTTTGTGATTGTTCTTACCCCATTTTGGTCGGCTTTTACGGATGCGTATGTGAAAAAAGACTATAGTTGGATGGGAGGAATAGTAAGAAAATTGGAATGTTTATGGTTACTATGTATTCCTGTCCTTATTTTGATGGTGCTATGCTCTAATTTTTTGTATCAATGGTGGGTGGGCAATTCTGTATCTGTTCCCTTTTCTTTATCCGTATGTATGGCTGTATATATTTTGTTTCAAATGGGGGGGAATGTATATATGTACCTTATTAATGGAACGGGTAAAGTACGTTTACAGTTGATGGTTTATATCATATTGGCTCTTGTGGCTTTGCCTTTGATAAATGTTTGTTGTAAGCAGTATGGTGTGAATGGAGTTTTGATTGTTCCTGTCGTAGCTTTTGCTCTGCAAGCAATTGTAGGTCGGATGCAAATTTGGAAAATCATAAAAAATAAGGCTAAAGGGATTTGGCTTGAATAATTAAATTCGATTGTGTATGGAAAAACCTTTGATATCAGTTGTGACTGTTGCTTATAATGCTGTTGCTACTATTGAACAGACCATTCTTTCTGTTATAAATCAGACTTATCCCAATATTGAGTATATCATTATTGATGGTGGCAGTACGGACGGAACGGTGAATATCATCAAAAAGTATATGGATCACATTGCTTATTGGGTGAGTGAGCCGGATAAAGGGATTTATGATGCGATGAATAAAGGTGGAATTAGGGCTACCGGTACTTTTATTCAGTTTCTTAATGCTGGTGATTGGTTGGAAAATGAATATGTTGTGGAAAAAATATTTAAAAAAAATCCTAAAAACGTAGATGTGATTTATGGTGATATGATTATCCGTCGTAGTGATGGAATATATTATGCAAAGGCTCAAGATTTGTCACATTTTAAATGTGACTTTCCTTTGTTTCATCCTTCAACATTTATATCTAAGTCCATATTTATTAGTCATTTATTTGATGTATCATATAGGATTTCAGCAGATTTTAAACTCTTACGTGATATTTATTATGAACATAGAATTTTCTTATATATTCCTTTTGCATTTACTAATTTTGATGCTGTCTATGGACTTTCTTCGACAGGGTGTGCTTTGGAAATATTTAGGGAGCGGGGAAGAATTTATGGCAAGGATAAAATGCTAGCATGGAAGTTTATATATATGATTTACAATGTGAATTTAAAAATTAAATTTTTGTTGAAACAGATTTTGCAATCTTGTTGGCCATCTTGTTGGAGAAGAGTTGTAAAGATGCGTATTCCAAGCTATTTAGAAAAAATCTCATGACATATTCTTTTATTTTATCTGACAGGAGGAATAATCAATATAAAATTATAGGTATATTGATATTTATGATATACCCTATATTATCATTCCCATTTATTTTAAAGGGAATATTAAAAAAAGAAAGATGGGCTTATCTATTAGGGGCAGTTCTGATGGGGTATATGGGGATATTGTATCCTCCGGCAGGAGATATGTATAGATATGCTGAAGATTTTAATTTATATAAAGAACTGGATTGGGAATATTTTTGGCTTTTTATGGCATTGAAATTTGACTATTTCTTGCCGTTACTTTCATGGGGATTGGGGAAATTAGGTGCATATCCAGAGTTGACACGCTTTTTGTTTGTTGCATGTTCTTACTATTTGTTATTAGATTTGTATCATGATATCACATTATCAAATAAGAATATGACTAGGCGGATTAGAGTTTATTCTCTTGTATTACTTGTTCCTTTAACCTTTTCAATTTATCTTTTCCGAATGGGGTTTGCTCAAACAGTCTTAGTTTATGGAATTTATTGGTTCCTAATAAAAAATAGAAAGAAAGGTGTTTTCTTTATAGTATTTGCAATCTTCATCCATGTCAGTTATATACCTTTTATTTTTATTGCGATAGCCAGTAGATATAAAATATTTAATTTTTCATCCAATATATTTTGTTGTCTTTGTTTTCTTTTAGTTTTTGTAGAGTCATCATCATTAGGTGTAACTCTTTTACGTTCTCTTCCTTTTTCGGAATCTTTGTTGGCTCATCTTGAGGAGTATATTTCCGGAAGTCAATCAGAGGATTTAAGTTCTCTGTTTACTATAAAACAACTGGTTGCAAAATATTTTTTTAATATTGTTTATTATATAACATTGTATCAATATTACATATTTTACAAATCAAATCCACAGCCATTGAAAATAAAGCGTTTTGTGAATATATTTATTCTTGTTATTATTATGAGTTCTTCAGTGCCTGTATTACATGACCGTTTGCTTGATGTTTTGAAGGTATTTTTGATATTGTCATCATTATGTTTTATGACTAATTCGTTCAGAATGCAAAGACTTTTACGAATAGTAGTAGTATTTACGATAATCAATATGTTGTTCACTTTTTGGCAGTTACGCTTTTATATAAGATTTGGAGAGTATAATAAGCTTTTAACATCTTCTTCTTTGTGTATAATATCTTTTCATTATACAGATGAATGGGTATCTAAAAATATTGATAAAGATGGTAATATAGTGCAATGGCTTAAATTGGGATATAAACCAGTAGAAAAATAGTATAAATGATAAAAGTTGTGGAACGGATTGTTTTTTACTTGCTAATGATATGTATATATTTTTTAAGACAATATAGGAATGAATGTGCTTAATGATAGTGTAGATGATACAGTGCAAAAAAAAGTAGCTTTTTTTTTGCCGACATTGAATATTGGGGGAATTGAACGTGTTTTTATCACTTATGCGAATTACCTGATAGATAAAAAATATAATATTTATTTTATCTTGTGCAAAAGAAGAGGAGAATTGTTATCTCTCTTAGATTCAAATATAAAGTTATATCATTTAGGCAATGTTCAATTAAAGTTTTCTTTTTTAAAGTTGAGGCAATCTCTGAAAGAGATTCAACCGGATGTTATTGTTAGTGGTGGGGATTTTCCAAATTTGATACTTATTGTATCTTCTTTGGGTTTAAAAAAAGTACCCAAAATCATTATTTCTCAGCACAATTATTATAATGTAGAAACAAGAAGATTGGGATGGTGGGCATATGGAACCTGTTTTTTTATGAAAAAAATCTATCCTAAAGCTGATAAAATTATAGCTGTATCTGACGGAATTCGTGAGTTCTTAATTAAGAAGATACATATATCAGCTGATAGGATAATAAAACTTCCCAATCCAATAGATATAAAAGGTATAAAGGAAAAGAGTTTAGAATTATTGGATATAACATTGCCTGATAGATATATTCTATTTGTAGGGCGATTAAGTTATGTGAAAAATTTATTTTTTTTATTGGATGCATTTGAAATGGGCAAATTAGATAATAACAGTTTGGTAATAGTAGGTGATGGTGAGATGAGGAATGCATTAATGAAAAAAGCTAAAAAGATGCATAAGGCTGATAATATAATTTTTTTGGGTGCAATGGAAAATCCGTTGCCAATTTTAAAAAAAGCTCAACTATTGGTATTGCCTTCCTTTTCAGAAGCTTATCCTACAATTTTATTAGAGGCTCTTTGTTTATATATTCCAGTTGTGTCTACTCCTACCAAGGGAGCAAAAGAGATATTGCATAATGTTTCTGGAACATATATTTCAACTGATTGCTATAATATAGAAGAATTTGCCAGACTCATGGAAAGGGGAGTGAAAGAGAGAATTAGTCATAAAGTTATAGATGATAAAATTGGCTTAAATTCTATTGAAAATATAGGTCTTAGAATTCAACGTGAAATAATAGAAGATAACAGATTATGAATATTTTAGTTGATTTAACCCAAATACCGATTCAAAAGGTAGGGGTAGGGGTATATGCTAAGGAAACGTTTAAATTTCCTAATGAAGATGCAAATGAATTATTTTTTTTGTTACAAGACGATGATAACGACTTAAGAAGTACTTTTTTAAAATCCAAAATTATTTTAGTAAAATCTAAATTTTTTCGATTTTTTTTCTGCCGGTTCTTATTAGAGCAATTTTATATTCCTTTTTTATGTTATAAATACAAGATAAATATATTGCATAGTCTTCATTATAGTTTTCCTATATTCTTGTTTAAAGTGAAAAGAATTGTTACTATTCATGATCTTACTTTTTTTATACATCCAAGTGTTCACACATTTATAAAACGGTATTACTTTAGATTATTTATAAAATTGGCATGTCGATATGCTGACCGGCTTATTTGTGTATCAGAGTCAACTAAAAAAGATTTAGAGAGAATATGTGGAAGGAGATCTGTTTCAATTGATGTTATACCCTTGTCGTGTTCTCCTAAGATGCAAGTTGGGGAGCAGGAGTTAGAATTAGTAAAGAAGAAATTCGGTGTGGTATCCCAATATATGTTATTTATAGGAACATTGGAGCCTAGAAAGAATATTCTTAATTTGATAAACGCCTTTTATAAGTTTTCTCAAAAGAATAGAGATTATAGTTTGGTTATAATAGGAAAAAAGGGGTGGTTTTATGAGTCGATATTTAAATTGGTTGAAGAGTTGCATTTAGAAAGAAGTGTTGTTTTTACAGGATTTGTTACTACAAAAGAAAAATTTATATTGTTATCAGGAGCACATTCTTTTATTTATCCATCAATTTATGAGGGGTTTGGTTTACCAGTTTTGGAAGCTATTACTTATGGTATACCTACTATCACAAGTAAGTTATCATCATTACCTGAAGTCGCAGGAAATGCAGCGCTTTATATAAATCCTTATGATGTTCAAAGTATATCTGACGCTATAGAATCTGTGAATTGTGATGAAGAAACAAGAAGAAAATTAATTAAGAATTCTGAAAAACAAAGATTAAAGTATAGTTGGAAAAAGACTGCCAATTTAACATATTCTTTGTATAACAGATGTGGAAGTATTTAGTTGGATACTTGTGCTATTTACTCTTGGTCGTATTTTTTAGTAAATTTTAAATGGTATAATAAATTGGGTTTCCCATGAAAAAACATGCTTATCTTATAATCGCTCATGATAATTGGAAGATATTAGAAAAATTATTGATTTTATTGGATGATAAAAGAAATGATATTTATTTACATATAGATCGTAAGTCTAATCTTATAAACTTCTCAAATAACGTCCATAATGCAAATCTTTTTGTTTTTCATGAAATAGATGTTAGATGGGGAGATATATCTCTAATACAAGTTGAATTTTTCCTTTTTAAAACTGCATATTGTAAGGGGAATTATTCTTACTATCATCTGATTAGCGGTAGTGATTTACCATTAAAAACACAAGATGAAATTCATGCTTTTTTTGACGCTCATTATCCCACTGAATTTATTGGATTTTCATTAGAAATGACATGTGATGATCGTGTAAATAGGGCTTACATCTTCCCAAAGTATCAAAGAATAAAAAACAGGTATGGTAATAAACTGTTAGGTTCACTCCGCTCCTTTTGCGCTTTTCTGCAAAAAATCTTGAATTATAATCATTATAAGTTGAAAGATAAATTGATGATAGGACCTGAATGGGTTAGCATTACAGAACAGTCTGTAAGTTTGATTTTGTCAAAGGAGAAAGTTATAATGAAACAATATAGATTTGCTTCTTGTGGTGATGAAGTTTATAAACAGACTATTATAGGAAATTCTTTTTTATTTAATTATGTATATGACAAAAATGATGATTATAAGGGATGCATGAGATATATAGATTGGACTAGAGGCAATCCATATATATTTCGTTCTGCCGATTTTGAGCAATTAATGTCCTCAGATAGAATGTTTGCAAGAAAATTCGATGAAAAAGTAGATTTTGATATAGTTGAAAGAATATTTGAGGTATTGAATGGGCAAACAAGTGATTCTAAGATGAAATATTACTTCTAATATGTTTAATTAAGAAAATTATGATTACAGCAGCGGTTGTTACATTTCACACATCTCGGAAAGACTTAATTCGTTTAATAGATTGCGTGTTACAATCTTCGGTAGATAAGTTTTTTATTATAGATAATTCAACGAATGATGCTTTGCGTGAATTAGAATCGGTGTCAGAGCGAATCACTTATATTTATAGTGACAATTTGGGCTTTGGAAGTGGGCATAATATTGCTATTGATCGGGCAATAGATTTAGGTAGTGATTATCATATCATAATCAATCCGGATATTTATTGGAATGGAGATATAATAGAGCAGTTGGTGCAATTTATGGATCAGAATAAAGATTGTGGCTTGGTAATGCCTAAAATTCTTTATCCCAATGGAGAGGTTCAATATCTATGTAAGCTTCTTCCGACTCCTTTAGATTTATTTGGAAGAAGATTTATTCCATTCAAAATGTTTCAAGAAAAGCGTAATGCATGGTATGAAATGCATTGGAGTGGGTATGATAAAGTTATGGAAGTTCCTTCTTTATCAGGTTGTTTTATGTTTATACGGACTGATATATTGAAAAAAACAGGAGGGTTTGATAAACGTTTTTTTATGTATGCTGAAGATATGGATTTATGCCGTAGGATAGGTGAAATAACTAGGACGATGTATTATCCTTCAGTTTTAGTTTTTCATGAATATGAAAAGGGATCATATAAGAATCGAAAGTTATTGAAATATCACATCTGTTCTATTATTAAATATTTTAATAAATGGGGCTGGTTTATTGATAAAAAGAGGAGAAAAAAGAATGATTATTGCTTGAAACTTACGGAACACATTAGAAACTAAATATAACATGCTACTGAACATTGTTTTTATTTTTTCCGGCTTTCTAACAGCTGTGATTCTTGCTCGTATTATCATCCCTCGTATTTTAATCATTTCTCTTCGTAAAAGATTGTTTGATACGCCTGATATACGGAAAGTACATAAGAAACCTGTTTCTCGTTTAGGAGGTGTTTCTTTTTTTCCTGCCATATTGTTCACCGTTACTTTTCTTATAGGTGTTTGTGATAAGACGGCATGGATACCTTTAGTGGATATAGCACGGCATTGGATACAGATTTTGTTCCTGTCTTCCGGATTGACATTATTGTTTATCATAGGTATTGCTGATGATCTGATAGGAGTCCGTTATCGTCAAAAATTTTTAGTCCAGTTACTTGCTGCCATGATGCTTCCGTTATCGGGTTTGTATATTAATGATTTTTACGGTCTGCTTGGTATACATGAAATCTCTTCATTTATAGGTGTTCCTATAACCCTATTGCTTGTGGTCTTTATCACAAATGCTATTAATCTGATAGACGGTATTGACGGTCTGGCTTCTGGACTTAGTATGGTTGCATTATCTGTTTTTGGGTTCTTGGCTGTTTTCAATGAAAGGTGGATGAGTGCGTTGCTTGCTCTTACCACAGTGGGCGTGCTGCTTCCATTCTTCTTTTATAATGTGTTTGGTAACGCTGATAGGGGAAGGAAGATCTTTATGGGGGATACTGGAAGTTTGACCTTGGGGTATATACTGAGCTTCCTGACTGTACAGTACACGATGAATACTTATGAAGATGGTATTGACTATGAAGGTGCCATATTGATAGCTTTCAGTGTGTTGTTGGTTCCTTGCTTGGATGTGGTAAGGGTAGTTCTAGGTCGTGTACGTCGTGGTAAAGACCCCTTTATGCCGGATAAGACACATATTCATCACAAGTTTCTTGCCATGGGATTCACACCGCGTAAAGCGATGATTTCCATTCTTTGCATTTCATTTTTCTTTTGTTTGATCAATATTATTTTAGTCAGTTATATAGACAATACGATATTGTTTCTCTGTGATGTGGCTGTATGGACATTGATGAATCTTTATATGGATAAGATAATATTACGTTATAATAAATCAGGAATATGATTATTCCCTCTTTCCGTCTTTATCATTTTGCAGTAAAACTGATATGGAAATCCATGTTGGTGCTTACCTTTTTCTTTTGGACCGGTCTAGCCGTTATATTTTATCTTGTAAACCATGTTGCTATATGGGTTGAGTATGGATGCTGGTTGTCTCTTATGATTTTTGGAACTTATTTTCTTTTTATGGATGTGAGGTTGATGGTGATGATTATGCGTCATGAGGAAAAGAAAAAATGGAAACGGTACTGGTTAAAAAATAAATTTGAAGAATGAGATCTAATAGAATTTTCATAAGTGTATTGCTCGTTTTTCTGTTTTTTATACCGGCAACAGTAATTTCCCAGATCAATTATGGTACCACCGGATTAATGAACATGCCTACAGCCGATATGCAGAGGGACAAGACTTTCATGGTTGGAGGTAACTGGTTGAATCATCACGCTACAGTACCGAGATGGTGGTATGATACATGGAATTACTATATCAATATAACTGTTTTTCCCTGGTTGGAAGCAGGTTATCTATGTACCGGTCATAAGGCTGTTCCTGTGGATTATGGTAATCGTTCCGGTTATTGGGTTCCTTCTACTTATGGTAAGTTTGTCAATCAGGACCGTTCTTTTCATTTCCGTTTCAGAATTTGGAAAGAAGGCTGGTGGAAATCATGGACTCCCCAAATAGTTATAGGTGCTAATGATGGGATTGGAGATTCAGCCAATGGTGGTTCATTATCGAATCTGTCGGAACAGGATTATGGAAATGGTTTCTTGAACCGTTACTATCTGGCTATAACCAAACATCTTTATTTTGATAACATCGGTACATTGGGTGGACATATCTCATGGATTTATAGCAATCGTTTTGATAACAAGCTTAATAATCCTGCTTTCGGTGCTAATTTTCGTTTTGGCCTGAAAGAAAATGGTTCGTTGATGAACAGGATTATTAATGGTGTGAATCTGATGGGTGAGATTGTTCCGGGTTATACTGATGTGAGATCTGATCTGACATTTGATTCTGATGCCTCGAAGTATCAGGTAAATATAGGAATGGAATACAGTTTCTGGAAAGACTATATAAATGCAGTGGTGGAACTTAATAGGTGTCGTTATTTTTCCGGTGGGCTGGTGTTCAAGGTGCATCTGAAATAAAAATTGATGGTAATATCTATTGTAGTGGTAAGGTATCTGTTTTCATGGATACCTTTTTATTTGTATCCTTTGAATTATTGCCTTAATTTTGTACAGATAGTCTTATCATGAAGAAAGAAGTATTTTATGTTATATTACTTTCGATCTGTGAGAACTAGGACGTGATTTCTTATTCAACGCTGCTTTCAATATGATGGTGGCGTTTTTTTAGTTGTATATAACTACTTATGTCATGGAACCTGCATATCTTTATAACATTGCAGAGGAAAATATAATTTTATTTTTCTCACCTGTTTGTTCATACTTATGAAGGCAGGACAGGCTGATTATCAAAGAATTTAGTTTTGTGGAGAGGTTATTTCGGAAGGGGTAGCCTCTTTGTTTTTCATATTGCTTGTTGAAATGGGTGGATGGATAAAGCTGTTACTGTCTTTCACAGACCATAACAGATGATTTTAGGATTTTCACAATAAAATTAAAAAAGTCCCGTTGTAAGAATAGTGGAAGAGCCTATCCTGAATATAAAAATGCAGCCGTTTTGATCTTGGGTTTATTATTCCTATTTTTGTATTTATCAAGTCCTGTTGTGATCTGTAAAATAATAAATCTTATTGGGCTGAGTGTTCCTAAAAAAGATCACTTACAGGACTTGATTCTTGTGATGTGGAAAAAAATGAAGGAGACCGAGCATTGAAGTTCAGTCTCCTCTTTTTATTGGCTATTTCTTTCTTGATTTATATTTCCTACGTTCACATCCGAAAGTATTATGGGAGTAGGCATATTCAATTATTTCAGTAATATCAAAATCCGGAATAAGCTCTTCGATGAATGATTTGGCTCTGTTTTTCTCTACTCCTGCCTTACATAGAACACCGGCATAAGACATCGTAGTATTATTCCTCCCGTTGGCTATTGATTTTCCAGTCCAGATTTTCCCAAGGATACGGATTATACTATCATCGGAAACAACTTGTCTGCTCAGAGTGTTCAGGAATTTGGCTACATAAGAATCATCCTCCGTCAGTATTTCATTTCCGGCTTCATCCTTTATTATGGTTTCTGTAACAGTTTCGGGTATAATTGGTTCAGAGGTGGATGGAATGAAGTGGAAAGGTTGAGGTTTCGGATTTTTCCATAGGTTCGGATCATAGCTCAGAAAATTACCTCTGGCCAAATCCGTTGTACTCTTATCTATCTCAGGGCAATCAAACAACTTCAAGAGCTGATTATACAAGTCATAATGATAAAGCGGTTCATAATTATCATGAAGAATAATCGCTTTATAACCCTTACCGCTCGGAGTGACATAATAGGCATAGATACATGGAAATCCTTGTAACCATTTTCCGAACTCATCCATCTTCTCTGGCTGAATATGGTCGAAGTCAAGAGCCGTGAATGAAGAATAGTGTATAAGGTCGTTCCTGTTTTTGGTCTTGAAAGTTCCGTTCCATGTTACAGCCGGAAGTTTCATCTTGGCTTTCTCTTTTTCTTCCTTGGTTTTGGCTTTCCTTACCGCATCAACTTTTTCGGCTACATGATAATAACTACTAGTCTTGATTATATCCAATACCTTATCTATTTCATATTCTTCAGGGTGATTGATGTCTGTAATTCTATTGAAAAGTGATATTTTTGTTCTGAAGTGTGATGTTACCTTGAAAGTCGCTATCAATTTATCTTTCATCCTGACAGTCCTATCCTCGCAGGTCAGATATTCGGATATATCAGAAGCACTTGGTTTTCCTGCTATATTCAGCTCCTTATAGATACCTTGAAGTAAATCCTTGACTTCTGATTTGGTATAAGTCTTGTCTGTCTTCAAAGCATCTATTAGTTTCACTGCTATCTGATCCTTGGGTAGCTTGTCAAAAGGAGTAGGTTCGATAGATTGTCTGATATAGTCTTCCCTCCAACATAACGCTTCAAATCCTTCTTTTCCAAGAGCGTCATGATATTTCTTATATTTGCCCTCTATGAAAGTACAGTCCTCCAAGAGTTCAGGGAAATTATCATATAGGTCACAATACAGTCTGGCTTTTCTAGGGAACTGATTATCCAGATTCCACTCCTTGAAAATCCGCTGTACTTCAGGATCATCACTTCCTGAGGATTTTGTAACGACAGCACCAACCCTTAAAGCACGGTACATGGAAAAATCATTGTTATAGATCCGGTTTGTAACTTCCCATGCTCTTCTTTCAGATATTTCAAGGATTTCATTCTCAACAATTCTGACATTATTATCCGCATCCTTGATAATACAGCAATAATGTTCCTTGTGCCCTTGCTGCCTGATTGTATTTTCCATCATCTGCAATTGTTCATCCTTGTTCGGAACCGCATTAAAATTATCAATCTGCTTCTTTGTCTTATCCTTCTTTTCCTTGATTGAGTTCTCCAGTTCCTCTTCCGTAACCTTTGATTTTCGGGTATTAAAGTAAAGAGTGGCTGTATTACGGAACGGATTTGTATCAAGTCTCTGTCTACCTATTATCTGTTGTAAATCCACTGAAACATCCACGGTCATGCTTTTCACCAGCGGATTGGCAAAGATATAGGAATAGGCGTTGGTGGAATAGAAATCAGCACCTATATATACGGTGGAAGTACAGAAGGTGAACATCTTATGCGGTTCTCCCTTACCCGGAATATCACCGATCATAAACTTTTCTCCCACCTCCCTGGATAATTCATTCAGTTTCTTGATGTTTTCTGATTTGGAAGAGCAGATTATGTTTACCTCGTCCGCCTTCAAGCCATTTTTTTTTATGATATTCTTTATAACGGAAACATCATTGATATAGAAAACAGCTTCCTTCGCTACAAATTCCTTACCATCCACGACAGTACTATTTCCTTTTCCTTCCCTGTATTTGCCGATCAGCTCACTACATAGTTTGAAGACAGACTTCTTGGATTTTATAACCTCCACTTTCGGAATCTGTATCATACTTTCAGGCCATAAAAGTTCATAGAAAGTCATATCCTTGAATTGTCGGGTCATGTCAAGGTAGGATTCCAGGAAAGGTGTGGCTGAAAGATAGACCACAGTATTGAAAGCTCCCAGGATCTGCCCAAATTCGTATTCTGTTGTAGGCTTGAACTGGCAATCATAGAACATGGCTTGAAATTCATCCACTACCACAGTCCATTTATCCAGGTTTTCTTCATCAGCTACCAGAACTTCCTTAATCTTCCTGAGTGAGTCGTATGTGGTAAGGATCTTTTTCCCACCTGATTTTATATATTTCCCCAGTTCATCGTTAAAAGCAAAGACATCCTTTTCCGAATAAGACTTGCTCTCAAAATACTTCTCACGGTTTCCCTGATAACGGTAGAGATGGAGGTTGTCGGAGAGATGCTGTGAATACTTGTTATAGAGGAGCTGTTTTCTGGGACTGGCCAATATCACTTTCCTGTCTGAACCGATATAGGCTTCAGTAGCTCCACAACCACAAATCCTTTTATTCAGGATATAGTGTTGGTTCATAGGCAGAAGGTTCCATAACTCCTTCCATTCTGACAGATACTTTATTCCGTCAGGTACATTTAATGTTATCTTTTTCATTATCTGGAATTAAAAGTTTATGTTGGGGTTGGTCAGAGACAGAAGTAGATACGAAGTATGAGTATGGTACATAACCCGAAGGGATGTTATAAAAAAACTACAAAAACGTTATTCTTTAAGCATTTGTACCTCATTTGCACACTTTTTTATAACACTTTGTCTTACAGTTATGTATTACATTCCACTACGTTCCATACTCTTGTCTCCGACCAACCCTGATTATTCATTTATTGATTGTCAGGTAACTTGAAATTGGGATTATTCCAGTTTAGTTCTTTGGTCAGCTTATCTATATCCTCCCTTTTCTTTTTCATATACTCTTGATACTCAGAACTGCTTTCTTCCACCCATTCAAGATTATCTGCATGGTAATCAAGATAGTCCATGTTCTTGTGAAGCACTCTCGGTCTTTGCATTGTAGATTTATCTCCATCCACAAAATCAGCAGCAGCCATCAGGTCATCTATATGGGCATGTTTTTCCTCGGTTCTTCCCCATGGGTTTTTCCAATAATAACGTACATAAGGATCTATCGCTGTCATTTGATCCATATCACTGTTTCCTGTTTCTTTCACAATAGGCAATGCTTTCTTCTTGTCAAGTATTGTTCCATCAACTTTCACTTTTAAACCATTATCTAAAGTACGTTCAGTGGCTAATGGACCATATTTCCTGACCTCTTTCCATTCAAGATTATTGGCTTGACAGTTCCCCAGGTTCCCGTCTTTATGAATCAGGATATATTCCTTTCCATCATTAGGCATGGGTCTGTAACAGATGGCTATAGCTTCATCGAGTGGAATCTCACCATGACTTTTGGTGTTTAGAAATTTACTTCCGTCAGGTCTTGTATGGATTATCAGGGGACAATTCCAAGTAGGATCATTATATTCCCGATAAGCATAATCACCGGCATTGTTCACCCAGACATTATACTTCACACAATACCGCATCATTCTCCCGTTTATTATTTTGGGAGCCTTTATTTTCTGTTTTGTATTCATTGTCTTCTGCTTTTAATGGTTAATAAAATGTTTCTCTCTTCTCTCAGGTATTTCACCAAAGAGTTATACGCTTCGCATCTTCTACGCTTTCTTGGAATTACAGCAAGAAGTTCACTCAATGTAACTTCAATGCTGAGACCGGAAATGAAATGTTCCTCACCGATATAACCTGCCAGTACTTCGACATCATTTTTGAATTTTTCCGGAGTTATACTTATTTTTCTGGCGATAACATCAGGAGCAGTATTTTCCTGACGATCCTTTGAAGATTCTGAACCTCCAAGGGATGTATGATTAAAATATAAATTCATATCAGGAATAAGGTTCATAAGGTTACAGAGGAGCGTTTTAGCGGTTTGGGGCGGATTATGGCTCTGAAATTCCTAAATCTGATTAGTTGTGGAGAAGCCCTGCTGTTTGTATATTTAGGCTTCCCCACTGTTTATTGTCAAGGTTTTATCTTTCTTGGAGTCGGATAAGCGTGGTATTCTTTTCCGTCCAAAAGACACCCGTTTTCTTTAGCACTACGTTTCACTCCATCAGCCCCCCAAGTACCCCATTGTTTGAAAAAGAAAGCTGTACTTGTGGAAGCGTCACACTGGGATTTAATATTCAGAATCCAGTCCTTTTCCACTTTTCTGGCTCTGTTTCCCGATTCACCGCCAACGATAACCCAGTCAATATCAGACAAGTCAAGTGTTCCCAGGTCTTCCAGCAGAGGCTCACAACTGAGGAACCGTACCGGAGCATCCAGTTTCTTCAGGTAATCAATACGGCCTTTCACCTTCTGATTCTCGACTGTAACACCAAGCCATACATTTTCAGGAATGGCATGAGTCGAAAAATACTCATACATCCTCTCTGCCCGTTTTGTCAAAATCTGGAATGTATGCTGTGGACATTTGGTGATAACTTCTATTACTTTGTCGATGAAATCAAACGGAATATCCTTATGGAATAAATCTCCCATACTTACCACAAACACAAGCTTGTTCCCTTTCCATCCAAATGGCTCGTTTAAACATTCAGAATGAATAGTCGGGATAAAGCCATTCTGATATTTGGCCTGTCCCATAGCTTTCAGACGTTCGGCCATCATTCTTGCGTAACAATTCTTACATCCATCACTGATCGGATCACAACCCGCTGTAACGTTCCATGTGGTTGTAGTCCATGAGATTTTGCTGTTATTACTCATTGTTTCTTATTGTTTTTAAATTCAATACTATTATCCCTCTGTCCCTCAGTTTCTTATATCCTATACCCGGGATATTTTTAGGCATAGAAGGGGCTGTAATGGAAATTTTCATTTTTTCCATTATCCTAAAATTTTTAATTATGTTATTGCTTGTTCTCTTCAAATCCACAGACCGTTTCCGATTCCATAACCTCTCTTTGGAAACCATGATGAAAACGGTCTTGTGGAAAGTGGATGTTTTCCGGTTCTATCAGTCTGTTGATTCCACCAAGTTACCGGAAGCATTATATAGTTCGATACTGTGTCCCAGTTCCTTCTCGATATGTTGCTTCAGTGTTTTCGGGTTGACAGCCGGTGAGTCGGCATAGAATCTGATATTTTCCCGACATCCCCTGAAGGCGTTTGTCGCAATACTACCGATACAAAGTGGAATATGAATATCAGTCAGCGATATGCATCCTTCAAATGCTGCCTCACCGATATTCGGATCTATGGGGAGGGTAACTTCCTTCAGGTTTATACATCCCTTGAACAGATTGGCCGGTACTGTATCCGCATAATCTGGAAGTATCACCCTTTTAACGTGTCGGTTCATATAAAAGGCACCGGGAAACAAGCCCGTCCCACTTTTTGACAAATCAATCTCTGTTTTCTTGCAATACATCCGTTTTTGGAATGTATTTTTGTTCCCTTTTAAATGTTTCATAATCATTTTTTATCTTGGCTGGAATTATTCTGTTGGTTGAAAATCACCATCCTGTGTTCCAAAGACGATTATCAAGTTCTTTTTTCATGTCATCCGTCAAATCTTCTCCTTGATATTTGATTTGATCTGTAAACCTGTTAAATACGTAGAATTTACAGTATTTATATCCGAAAGCTAATCCTTCGGAAAACAACCATCTCACTTCTCCGGAGCATTTTGAAATATAACCGTTACAAGAAAGAATACTAAAGAAGAGGTCCTCTCCGTATTTGGTAGAATCCGAAAAACATTCAAGAAACGGTCTGGTAAAGAATGCAAGTTGGGGTTCATCGGCGTTATCCGGATGAATCCATCCTATAGTCATGTCATCACCGCCATCTTCAAGAACAAATTCTTTTGTCAGGGAAACAATTATTCCCATTTC
Source organism: Phocaeicola vulgatus ATCC 8482 (assembly GCF_000012825.1). GTDB lineage: Bacteria > Bacteroidota > Bacteroidia > Bacteroidales > Bacteroidaceae > Phocaeicola > Phocaeicola vulgatus. Next base: position 2,234,921 of record NC_009614.1, read on the forward strand.
CACCCTATACTTATAGATATAGGCTGTATAGCCATCTCCCCAGTCGAAAGCATAGAAATCGTCACAATGTGAATCCATATCTGAATGGTCAGTATCAGAATGCTCCTGGTACAAAAGAGTATTTTTCTTAATTACCTGATCTATTGTATCCATAATATGATCCCAATTACTGACAAATTCTTCCACTACTTCACCCAGGCAACTATATTCTTTCCGGCCGGGAATAGGTAAACTATCAGCTTCGGAAATATTATTACTATTTAAACCCGAAGACGATTTGCCGTTTTCAAAGTATAATCTCAGCATGATATTCTTTTTTTTATGTTATTTACTGCTATCCTTTTGTTTTCAAAGCCTTTATATTCTACACCAAGGATATTTTTAAGCATAGAAAGGGCTGTAATGGGAATTTTTAGTTTTTCCATTATACCAAATTTTAATTAAAATTAAACTGTAGGAAGCAGGCAGGGCCCATGCCTGCTTTATATTAGAATTTTACATATCTGCCGGGAATAGTTTCAATGTTTATTTCCTCATCCTTGAGAGCAGATTGTAACAGAGCATACCAGAGGTTCAGATCATTGCCAATAACGACCAGCTTCTTTTCCAGGTCGTTATCCAGTGCAGTTACGAGATCACCGTTCCCATCCACTACAGACACCCCACGTACCAGATAATCATTGACCGTAGTAACATGAATTATAACATCTCCAACAGGACACATCAACTGGCATTGTAACTTGTTGATGATTCCGGTATCAAGTTTTGGTTTTTGAGGGGGACATATACTGTATCCATCTTCCCTAAGTTTCTTCAAGTTATTCATTTTCTGAATATTTCTTATAGAATCCCCATCACCTCTCACATGATGGGGAGTTATAGATTACTTCATCCGTTCATTATACAGAGCGTCCAACGCATTTCTCACATTCTGCGCCCTGTCAGCACCTTTGATTTTCTCAACCTTGTCAGCATCCGAACGTGTGAGTCTTGAAGCGAATTCTATGATTTTTTTTGCAGCTTCAGGACCTGGCATATAATCCAGTTCATCCAGTTTGCCAATCACCCATTCCGGAAAAAATTTGCATCCGAGAATTGATTCGGCAAAAGTCCTGGCAAAAGCATCATAAATGGATTTACCACGTTCAAATTTGGAAGAGTCGCTGATTTCCTTGTAGGTTGTTTCAGCTTTCTCATCCGTACCGGCTGCCTTTATCAGCTTTGTTCTTGAAGGTACACCCAGTTTGTTTAATTTGACCCATTCCCATGTCGCTGTATCCCCAAGTTTTTCCAACTTGGACTGGACCCAGAGAAGCATTTCATTTTTTGCAGCCTCCTCATTGGACATTATCAGACTGGTCAGAAAATCCGAACCACCCCACGGTCTTGTTACGACATTGGACTGTCTGAGAAGCTCCAATATGGGAACTGTATTTACGATGGGAAGATAATAATAGCATTCTTTTTTCTCCTCACCACTCTTCAGACTGGAATTTATTTGCTGTACCGCCACATGCCTGTGCTCTCCGTCAATAACAATCAGTATCCTGTCCAGGTTTGGAGTATCCCAGGTTATGGCCTTTCCGTCAAACCAGATAATTTCAAGACCTGCCTCCAGACAATCCCTTGCTGTTACAACCAGACAGGGGGATATGACTCCGTAAGATTTTATGGATGCTATTTTTTTCTTCAAAGCCGCCTGGTTCCTCGCTCTGTTGATTTTCAGTTTGCCAAAAGAATATCCCCGGTTTATCAGAAAGGACAGAGCGACAATATCTCCGATGGTAAGACGGTTCTTTTCTTTTGACTTCGTTTTCTTTGCATGTCCGTCTTTCGCTTCCCCATATACCTGTGGATTCCGTGTCGGTTCATTTGTATTTTCCTTGTCGGTTTCCATTCCGGTTTCTCCTTTATTAGGTGAAGTTGTATCGTTCCCGTTCACTTGTACAGGTGTTCCCTTGTCAGCTTCTGAACTAGGTTGTTGTGTATCACAGGCAGATACACTTGCCTGTAGATCCTTATCCTCTACAGCGGATTTTACTTTCACATTTGACCCTTGCAGATCCAGTGTGGAAACTGCTTCATTGATTAAATGCTTTTCCATTGTACTTTTTAATTTTTAGAGTTAAACTTGTTTTTCTTATTACTCACATGCAGGATCTCCAGTACCTTACAGGTGTCAAAGATTACAGTCTTGCCATTCTGAAAGAGCGCATCATCAAGCAGCCCCTCAGCTTTCATTCTGCTTACCGTACTCACAGAAATACCTAACAGTCTTGCCAACTCTTTAATACCTGTAATGAACTGTGGCAAATTCGGATAATCACCCACTAAAGGATACTTCACCGTTTCCTTTGTTTCCACATCTTTCAATTGTTTCAGTAGTTCTAGTAATTCTGCACCGTTCATTGCCAGTACCGGCTTGTTTAAAAGCGGTTCTATACTCTGATAATTTTTATTCATAATTTTATATCTTGAAATTTTATATTCTGTTCTTTTCCCGGGGACTGCCGCAAATGTATAAACAAAAAAGCAGTTATATGTTGTCACATAACTGCTTTGATATCAATAAATTATATATAACACTACTTGATAATAGAAAGTGGTGTCCAATGTTAATTATCGAGACCTAATACTATCGCTAATGCTAGTTTATACTATCATTTACGTTTTTTTCATCCCTTTATTAAATAGCTTTATAATTTCGTCAATCTTTTGTTTGTCTTCCTTTCCTACTTTATCTACATTTTTTCCTAATTCCCCGGATTGTATTGGTAAATTGTCTATCACAAAGATATTGGCAATTTTATCCCACATATCTCTGGGCATCCTTTTCCGCTTCACCAAGTATAGTCTGACCATAAAGTATTGCAAGGCATGTTTTCCCTTCTTCCATTTTATTCTTCGGCATCCGACTTCATCCGCTTTAAAGTCTGTGCCCATAGTACCTCCAAGCCAATATCGGAACTCTTGTGGGGTACATTGAAAGAATTTATCATTACCTTGCTTGTATAATGTTTCAAAAGCTTTATTCAATAGTTTGGAATCATACTGTTCAAATAGTTCAGGCAGAGATAACGGATTATATATAATGTCTGTTCCCGTATATAACCTTTTAGGCTTCTTCGGGCGAGCAGGAACACTGACATTCTGTGTCTCTGCTAATGAATCCTTCCGTTCGTCAACTTTTACATTCTTTTCTTCGGACACAGGGATTAGCTCATGTGCCTGTCCATTCAGAAATGTGTCTGTTACCTTTCTGTCATCAGATTCTTGATTCTTACACTCATTTTTTTCCTGCACATCGCGTCTGAATCTTGAATTCGAACGTCTATAGCCAAAACGGTTTGAAGTGTTCTCTTCCATGGAAAGATATTCTTTTGTTCTCCTTTTCCTCCTGTATAAATAGCTGCCTAGAATAAATATTCCCTTAGCACATAACTTTATTATAATATCATCCACACCGCTACCGGAAAAGGAACACCATATAGTTTCCTGTGAATTGGCATTTTTTGAGATTTGTCCCATCATATTGCAACTCTTTTAAAATTAATACAATTAATAAAGCAGTACCCGATCTTAGCCAACCGAATACCGCTCCAAATATAAGTAATAAATTTCAAGCTATACCTTTCACATATTCAAAAAGTTGTTTTAGCTGTGTTGCATTCATTTTATCCAGCTTTTCTATGATCTCCGATTTGTATTGGTGGGTGTTCCATTTCTCCATCTGCATCTTTTGGGTTTCGTCAGCCACTTCAATGTAAGGCTTCATACTTTCATAATCCGAATGTCCTGTACAGCTCATTACCACACTGGCCGGAATACCAAGAGCGAGTGAACAACATACAAAAGTCCTTCTTGCATCATGACAGCTAATTTGCTCCCAAAACTTATAGGTATCTTCATGTCTGGTATTGCCTTTGAAATAAACCTGGGATATTTCACGGTCCAATCCGGCAAGTTTGGCGGCTTCTTTCAAGTAATCATTTAATTTTTGATTGCTTGGGACAGGAAATATAGTATCACCTTTGTACCAGGAATATTTTTCAATGATCTTCATGGCATGTTCATTCAGAGCGATATGCAGTTTGTCATCGGTCTTTTCAGTACAGAAATCCAAGTATCCATCCACCAGATTAACCGGTTTGAGTGCGGCCAGATCCGAATATCTGAGTGAGGTGAAGGCCATGAAGCAAAACATGTCCCTGGCTTTTGACAAGTGTTCTTTCTCTTTGGGAAATTCAAAGTGGAAGAAATGCATCAGTTCCTTATATTTTAAAAAGGTGACAGCTTTCGGTATAACTTTTAACTTAGGTTTGAACTCCAGTACACCGGGTTGTATTACATAGCCATTTCTGGAAACCCAACGAAGAAATGATTTTAGCATTTTAAATTGTTTTACAATGGTGCGATTACAATAATTGTTTTTAATGTACCAGTTCATTAGTTGAATCATTTTATCTTTATTCAGCGTGTCCAGTTCTATTTTAGGATCATAGCCTGTTAATTGATGCCACATTTGTTCATATTTATATTGTGCATTTTGACTCCAATTCCCTTCTTGTGGGCGAAGTCGTAAAAAATCAGAAAATATATCTTTTAATGTTTTGGATTTGTTTTCTTTTACAATTTCCTCTTCTTTAATTCTTCCTAATTTTTCATTCACCTGTTCTTTCAAATCTGTGGTAGTTGGTATTGCTGAATGAATGTTATATTTAGCAAACACTTCCTCAATACAGGCAATGAAACTACGGATTGTACTATTGATTTCACGGGCATAAACTGTTTTTCCACTAATCTTATGGGTCGTGTTACTTTTTACCAGTTGCCTGTCGCTATCCCATTTAAGAGGGTCAATAGTGTAACCAACAGAGAACCCCACTTCATTTTTCTTGCTGTTCCATCTCACACGGATCATCAGTTGTCCGTTCTTCATTACATAAGCTCTTGTACTAAAACTTGTCTTCTTCATACGCTTTAAAATTTAATTCTAGTGTGAAATTAAGGGGAGTATTTTAAAGGGAAAAGAGGGTGATATCACATGGGACTGAATGATATTACAAACTAGTTTTCCCTGTTTTATTTTTTAATTTCAAAAGCTAAGATACGAAGACTAATCGGGGGGGAGTAAGACCCTTTAACTACTCCCCCGATTTCTAAGATTATATGGTATTATTAGAGATTAATATAGATCGTTATTTTGGTATATTGTTGATTATTAGTGCTATATGATGTCGGAAAAGGTCTGGTGAATTTATTTCTCATCTCCCTCCAGCTCCACAAACTAAGAGTGATTCGTCCTTGGGTTTTCATAATCCAAGGACGAATTCTTTTTTAGAAGAGTAATGTATGTAGCTTACTCATGTTTCTTTTCTGATTTTTGTAGAATACATTTTCTCTCTTTTTCTAAAGATATTCTTGTTTTTCACGTAAAGACACTTGTTTAAAGATGAATGCTATTTTATTGTTTAATGACTAATTCTATTACATAATCTATGTCATCAGGTACTTGAGGCAGTTTTATAAATATGCCGTCTTTCTCCTGTTTGAAAGAAAGTGGAGTTTTGGAAATGAACTGTATTGCTTTCTTTACTTTTGCCTTCAGAGGTATATAAAGTGCATCATCCTGCAAATCTAGTATATGGATGAATAAACGGTCACCTTTGCGAGTTGATACCCCCCATGTATGAGGAACTACATCACCACCACGGGTTCCATAAATCGTTTCTCCATATTGATTCATCCATTTACCCACCTGTTTTAGATGCTCTACAGCTGTAGCTGGTAATTCTCCGTTGGGTTGAGGTCCAATATTCATTAGCAAATTTGCATTTTTTCCAGCTGCCTTAACCAAATAGTGTATCAATTCTTTAGGGGATTTGTAATTTTGGTCTTCAATTCTGTAGCCCCACATTCCGTTCATTGTTTCACAAGTTTCTAAAGGGAGTTCACTTATTCCTTGTCCTGCTGAAAAACCGGCTTTGTTTTCACCGGGCAAATCACGTTCGAACATTTGGAAATCTTCTCCTGCATAAGGAGTTCGGTGATGATTGTTACCTATTAGACAGGATGGTTGCAGTTTATGAATTAATGCGTATTGTTCTTCCAGTTGCCAATTGAAGTTGGTAGGTTGATCCCAAATACCATCAAACCAAATGGCACCGACAGGACCATAGTTAGTCAAAAGTTCGGTCAGCTGTTTATTCATAAACTTGTAGTAACTTGCCCAGTTTCCATGTCCTTTGGGACGTCCTGTTCCATGTCCGGTGTTTCCTTCCGGATAGTCGTCACGAAACCAATCCAAATGCGAATAATAAAAATGGAGTTTGATGCCTTGTTTTTGACATTCTTCTGCCAGTTCTTTTAGTATGTCTCGTTTGAAAGGGGTGGCATCTACGATATTAAAATCGGATTCTTTTGTATCAAACATTGAGAAACTGTCATGGTGTCTACTGGTAATACAGATATATTTGGCTCCGGAGGTTTTGATGGCGGAAACCCATTCGGCAGCATCGAAGCGCGAAGGATAGAATCCGGATGCCAGTTTGGCGTATTCATTACGGTTGATGTTGTGAGTGTTCATATACCATTCTCCTTGGGCGGTCATACTGTAAATGCCCCAATGAAGGAATATACCGAATTTATTATCTTGAAATTCCTGCCGTGCTTTTATATTTTCAGGAGTAGGTGTATAAATTTGATTGGAGGTTTGTGCGAAGGCTGAAGTTCCCGCCATCAATAACAAGGCTGCGCCTAATTTGATTTTTTGTGCTAATTTGTTTCTCATTGTTATTATAAATTTGTTTTGCGAAATATAGTTATACTCTTGGAATATTTAAAGCATTTTTTGAAAAATGTTGCACTGTGAATTGAGTTTTAATGGATTCTAACTGGGGGTATGTAAAGAGTCTTTTTTGTTTATAAGGTATAAAAAGATGTTTTCTATTGTTTGGAAATTAATCATTCTATACCTTTGTGAAAGTAATATTGAATTTTATATGAGAGTAAAAGAAATTCCTATACTGCTTTTGACCGGTTATCTGGGCAGTGGAAAAACGACATTAGTGAACCATATTCTTTCTAATAAACGTGGTATTAAGTTTGCGGTTATTGTCAATGATATCGGTGAGGTGAATATTGATGCCGACCTCATACAGAAGGGGGGGATTGTAGGAAAGAAAGACGAAAGCTTGGTAGCACTTCAGAACGGTTGTATCTGTTGTACTTTGAAGATGGATTTGGTGGAGCAGATAGATGATATTATGAAGCAGGAGCGTTTTGATTACATTGTGATTGAGGCAAGTGGGGTTTGTGAACCAGCTCCTATCGCACAGACTATTTGTTCTATTTCAAGTATGGGGAATACGTACGGGGGATGTCGTTTGGATTGTATTGTGACTGTGGTAGATGCCTTGCGTCTGCAAAGTGAGTTTTCTTGTGGCAACGATTTGACCTGTAAGGGTATTGACGAAGAGGATATTGAAAATTTGATTATCCAACAGATTGAATTTTGTAATGTTGTATTGTTGAATAAGGCCTCGGAAGTGAAACGTGACGAATTGGAACGTATCAAACAGATTATCCGTACATTGCAACCTGCAGCTGAAATAATAGAATGTGATTATGCTGATGCAGATTTGGATAAGATAATCTATACTGAAGCATTTGACTTTGAACGTACTGCCACTTCTGCCGGTTGGATACGTGGAATAGAGAGTGCCCTTACGGAAGAGCAGAAAAAAGAAGCGGAGGAGCATGAGCATCATCATCACGATGAGGAGCATGCACACCATCATCATCATGAAGGTAGTGAAGTGGATGAATATGGCATCAGTACTTTTGTGTATTATCGTCGTCCGGCTTTTGATATCCATAAATTTGATCGTTTTGTATCCACCCAGTGGAGTCGTAATATTATTCGAGCAAAAGGAGTCTGTTATTTCAGCAATAATCGTGATATGTCTTTTCTTTTTGAACAGGCCGGTGTGCAGAAAAAGTTGAAGGAAGCCGGTTTATGGTATGCTACGGCACCTGAAGAAGAACTGATAGAGGTAATACGTCAGGAGCCGGGCTTATTGCGGGATTGGGATGATAAATATGGAGATCGTATGCAGAAAATAGTTTTTATCGGGCGACATCTTGATAAAGAAGAGTTGATACGTGAACTTGATGAGTGTCTGGAATAGGTTCTCAAAAGAGGATATAATCTTTGGTATGATGGCATCTCATTATACCAAAGATTTTTTATCTTATTTTCTTACCTTATTTCCATTGATATACAGTTCTTTCAGTACTACATCCTTAGCTCCGGTAATTAAATTTCCCTTTTTCTCTACATTATTGAAACGGCTGTTTGTTACATGGATGTCTTCAATATTGACACGGTCGTCATATCCGGTAATCAAGACTCCGTACTTACTTTTTTCACTGGTAACATTATCCAGATATACATGGCGTACTACAGGTGGGAAATTTCTGTCACATTTTTCACGGTTTTCATATTGCAGGTTGATTTTCAAAACGGCTTCGCGACATTCACCTACTTCTACATTACGCACATAAATATTTTCAATGACACCACCACGGCAGTTGTTGGTTTTGATGCGGATGACACGTTCCAGGTTCGGGCTGTCCATTTTGCAGTTTTCAACAAACAGGTTCTTATATCCTCCCGAAATCTCACTGCCTACAACTACACCACCGTGTCCGTCTTTCATTTCGCAATTGCGTACAATGATATTTTCACTTGGTACATTCCATTTCCGTCCGTCGGCATTCCGTCCGCTTTTAATGGCAATGCAGTCGTCTCCAGTATCGAATATACAGTTTTCAATTAATACGTTCTTACTTGATTCCGGATCGCAGCCATCGCTATTGGGACCGTGACTGGAAACTTTAACCCCACGCACTGTCAGACTTTCACAAAATAAAGGATGGATAACCCAAAACGGAGAATTTTTCAATGTTACATTTTCTATTAAAATAGTGTTGCAACGATATAGATTGATAAGTTGGGGACGTAAACCGTCTTCAAAAGTCATTTGGCGCTTATCTATCGGGGCAAATGTTTCGGCGTACATCAGTAATTTGTCTCTGCCGCCATTTTTTTGAGCTGTCATACCTTCCTTCCAGCCATAGTGTGGAGCACCACACATACTCCACCAGTTATCATTACTGGCCTGTCCGTCTATAATACCTTTACCGGTAATGCCTATGTTGCTTTCACCATAAGCATAAATTAATGGATGCAAATTGTAACAGTCTACTCCTTCCCAGCGAGTGAGTACGGTTGGAGTATATAGATATTTCTCTGAAGAAAATTTTAGATAGGCACCTTCTTCCAAATGCAGATTTACATTACTTTTCAGTGTGATAGGACCTGTTAGAAATTCTCCGGGTGGAACTAATACAGTTCCTCCACCTGTCTGGCTGCATGTGAGGATAGCTAGATTGATTGCTTCATGGCAGAGTATTTCACCATTATTTCCTTCTTTGGCACCGAAATCTTTAATGTTGTACACACGATCGGGAAAAGAAGTCTTTTTGATTTGTTTTTCTATTTGCTCACTTTCTTTCCAAATCTCTTGTGGTATTTGTGCATGAGCAAGTCCAAAATATGCACATATACAAAGTACACTAACTAACTTTTTTACCATATCTTTGATGTTTAATAATTAATAATTTCATAGTTACCAAAAAATATCTACGATGCAATATTAAAGCATATAATTAGAAAATAAGTGGATTAATTGCCCATTATTGTGTAAATTCTAATAATAGAGGAATAACTGCTGCTACATTTTTATATTATTTGTATATTCGTACCTTAATAATCTGATATTATGAAATACATCACTTGTATATATTGATATCTGTTGGGGAATTCTTGTCGTGATAGGAGGTAGTATTTCTACTACCAAAGATAGTCTTCTGAATATTATAAGATATACAAGCGCAGGATTCCATTAATTCTTCTAGTCTGAAAAAATAATTTAGTGAACTACCTGTAAAGTATGGAGTAGATCAATTGAACTATGAAAATTACCGTTTGGAAACTAAGAACAGGAGTTTTTTAGTAATTAGACTTTTTATGGTACTTGTATTGGTGAAATTACCAAAAGGGGAAATGTTTATCTCCACCAATGAATTGTATTTGTCGTTAGTGATAGAGAGCCTGTTTGATAATACTAATAAATTTACAGATTCTGGATCTGTAACTCTTAAAATAAAGTTGGATAAGGCACAAAGTAAGTTACGAATTGAAGTAACTGATACCGGCTGTGGCATTCCTCCCGAAGAACGGGAGGAAATATTTCTGTGTTTGTCTGTATAACTTAGTGTGTGCCTTCTTCAATGTCACGCTTTCGTTTCAATGCTTCCAGGAAATAATAGTCTGCATAATTTAAAGGTACATCTATTTCTGTGCCATGAGGAATACTGCCCACTGAATGCATTAATAAAAAGTTACCATTTTTTCCAAGAGATGCCAGATAGTTTGGTGAGGCTAGAGAGGCCATAATACTGTCTGCATAGTTCTTATAACTGTTTGCATCAGGCACATCCATTGTACTAATTTCATAAAGTGCAGAAGCTATACAAGAAGCACTTGAAGCGTCTCGTGGTTCATTGGGAATATTGGGAGCATCCATATCCCAATAAGGAATCAAGTCTTTGGGAAGCCGGGGATGTGTTTTCATAAATTGGAAAGTCTTCAATGCCTGATTCAGATACTTTTTATCATGAGTTTCCCGGTAACACACAGTGTAACCATAAATCGCCCATGCTTGTCCACGACTCCAAGTCGATTCGTCTGCATATCCTTGGGCTGTTTGTCTATGCCGTACCATGCCGTCTGCCAAACTATAATCTATTACATGATAACAACTTCCGTTTGTACGGAAATGCTCTTTCAAAGTGCGGTCTGCATGGTTCACTGCTATATGATAAAAGGTGGAATCACCAGATAATTTAGTTGCTTCAAATAGTAACTCTAAATTCATCATATTATCTATTATGACCGGACATTCCCAACCGCGTTCCGATTGCCAGCCGCGGGTCACATCCCATGATTGGATAATTCCTGGCTTTTCACGGAAACGAGTAGCTAATGAACGTGCAGCTTCTATCATGACTTCTTTGTATTTGGGTACTTTAGTTGTTCGCCATCCATTGCCGAAACTACAATTTATCATGAAACCTACATCATGGTGCCAAGTCAGTTTTTTGGCTTCTTCTATGGCCGAAGTGTATTTATCAGCTAATGATAAGAGAGTAGTGTCGCCACTTAACTCATATAGATACCACACTGACCCAGGGAAAAAACCACTTCGCCAGTCGGCGTAGTCACAATAATAAATGGTACTGTCAGTTTTCAATGTAACGGGGTTTATAAATTTCTCTGATTTTTCTATAATTTGTATTTCATTCCCGATTTGTGCACGTGCAAATGCTACATTTTTTTCTATAAAGGAATCTGTTCTGGCGGATTGTTTATTTTTCTCTGTGCAAGATCCCCATAAAGTAGAGCAAGCGAGTATTGTAATATAGAGGACTTTCTTCATAGTACTTATTTTTTTATAATTTGCTACGAAGATAATGATAAATTTGTTGAAGAGAAACTTTAAGGTATTCTTTTACTTTGGAAACAGATTGATTCTGCCTCCAAAGTAAAAGAATATTGATCATAGAAATATAATAATCATTTCAGTTATTATTCTTCTTTTTGTAACTGAACTTTTATAGTATTGCTGTATCACTTAATAGTTGATATACCCCACTTATAATTCCTAAAACGAATATGCCGGCTACACATACCAACAGACTGATGCGCATCGGAGTTGCTGTACGAAAATTGCCGATAGGGTCTTCATTAGGTGTGATGAACATGGCTTTTACAATCAATAAGTAATAATACAATGAAATGATTGTATTGACCAATGCGATAAATACAATAAGATAATATCCGCTATGGAATGCTGCCATGAATACAAAGAACTTACTGAAGAATCCGGCAAATGGCGGGATACCTGCCAATGAGAAAAGAGCAAGTGTCATGACCATAGTTAGTTTGGGGTTGGTCTTATAAAGTCCGTTATAATCTTCGCGCTCTATTTTACCGTGGGTATGTTGCTCAATGGTACTGATGACACCGAATACGGCGAGATTGGCGGCAATGTATACTACTATATAATATACTAGGGATGCCATGTCCTGCGGAGTTCCAGCCAGTACAGCCAACATTATGTAGCCGGCTTGTGAAATACTACTGAAGGCCATAAAGCGTTTCAGGTTGTTTTGGCGGATGGCGAACAGATTGGCTATAGTGATGGTGGCTACAATGATAATACATAGTATTTCACTCCATTGTTCAGTCATTGGTCCGAATACTTTCATTAAAATAATCATTAAAGCAAAAGCAGCTGCACCTTTTGAAATAACGGATAGGTAGGCGCTTACTGTAGTCGGTGCACCTTGATAAGTATCTGCTGTCCACAGATGAAAAGGTACCAAGCTTAACTTGAAGGCCAGTCCGGAGAAGAAAAATACTAGTGCAAGAACTTGTAATGGAGTTCCTGTCAATCCGGCAGGGATATCTTCAAAATATAAAGTACCTGCTGTCCCATAAATCATAGAAATACCATAGAGGAAAATACCGCTGGAGAATAAAGCCGAAAGAATGAATTTAGCTCCGGCTTCGGCACTATGTCCTTTATATTTATCGAAAGCTACGAGACAAGCCATAGGAACGGTTGCCAATTCCAATCCAAGGAAGAATAGCAGGAAGTGCCCTGCGCTTACCATGAAATACATACCCAGCAAGGTACTGAGGGTAAGGATGTAGAATTCGCCTTGTTTATGGCGGGTGTCTTCACGTTTTAGCCAAGTGTCTGCTTGTAGGAACACCAGTATGGTACCTATGGTAAGGATGCTTTTTAGAACAGACGCCATAGGGGTTGAGTGGTACATGCCGCCAAATAAAGTCACCTCTTCCGGCCATAGGTTTGCTAAGAGTTGAATGGTCAGCAGGATACATGCCATGGGGCGTAACCAGTGACGTTGTGTTGCCGGTAAAAATAAATCTAACAGAAACATCAGAATAAAAACGGCTGTCAGACTCAGTTCGGCATGCATATGGAGTATTGCAGTTATGTCCATCATTGCTATTTTTTAATTTTTAATTCTCAAATTTTAATTTAATAATTGACTTATGATTGGTTCTACACTGTTACTGATCAGATCGCTTATCCAGAATGGAGCCATTCCTAAACCTGCTACACAGGCGATGAGGCAGATAACGGCTACTCGTTCATCCCAGGTTGCGTCTGTGAGTTTCAGATGTTCGGGATTCAAAACTTTACCATAAAGAATTTTACCTACTACACGCAGGATATAGACTGCGGTAATGACGATACTTGTTGTTGCCACTAGGGTACATACGCGATGGAATGTATCATCATTTTGGAAAGAACCTACAAAGACCGTCATTTCAGCAACAAAACCACTTAGTCCCGGAAGTCCCAAGTTAGCAAGACCGGCAATAACATAACCTACAGCCAGGAAAGGCATAATCTTCATCAAACCTCCCATTAATCGGACATCACGAGTGTGGGTACGTCCGTATATCATACCAATAAGGGCGAAGAACAAAGCGGTCATTAATCCGTGACTCAACATTTGGAGAATAGCACCCGTACAACTGGTGCGTGTCATCATCAGCAGGGCAAAGAGCACCAATCCGCAGTGGGATACGGAGGAATAGGCATTGATATATTTTAAGTCGGTTTGTACCACAGCACTGAATGCACCGTAAACTACAGAAATAGTGGTCAATATCAGGAATACATCTCCCCACATGGCTGCACCTTCAGGCATCAGGTACATAGCAACACGGAAGCATCCGTAACCTCCTAGTTTCATCAATACTCCAGCGTGAAGCATAGAAACAGCAGTCGGTGCAGAAGCATGACCATCGGGACTCCATGTATGGAAAGGGAACAAAGCTCCTAAGACTCCGAACCCCAAGAAGATAAGCGGGAAGAAGATGCGTTGCATTTCATGAGGTATATGCAGTTTGGCGATTTCCAGCAAGTTCATAGTTTCACCGCCTGCACCATAAAAAATACCGAGAATTCCGATCAGTAGAAATGCAGAACCACCCATTAACATTAATGTAAGTTTCATGGCGGCATATTCTTTACGTCCGCTTCCCCATACACCGATGAGCAGATACATTGGAATTAAGGCTACTTCATAAAACATGAACATGGTGAACAGGTCTGTTGAAACGAAGAATCCGAATACCCCTACACTCAATAGAGTGAACCACATGAAATATTCTTTTGTCAATGGTTGTAACTTCCACGATGCAAAAGTACCGGTGAATACAATAATGGAACTAAGTAGCAACATTGCTACTGATATACCGTCTACTCCTACTGAGTAACATATATGGAGTGGTGCATACCAAACTGTGCTGGCTGTGAACAGCATCTCTCCTGTAGCACCGGCTTGGCGTAGTTCGATATAATCAATGGTGAGGTAAACGGATAATGCCAATAATATGGAAGATCCGACAACCATCACTCCGCGAACTTGATTGACGCTGCGCGAAGCCCAAAGGCTCGCGAGCATCAACAAGGGAACTATAATGAAAAAACTTAGTATGTTCATCTTTTTAAATTAAAAATTAAAAAATGGCCATGCGGCGGATTTTTTATTATTCATTAAATTAATAGTATCAGCGTCAATATCAATGCACCTGCAAGGAACCAAATACTGTACTGCTGTACGTTTCCACTTTGCATGTCACGTATTTCATCGGCGGTAGCATGAGTACTCCACGCAGTGAAGTTAAAGAATTGATCGATAACGTGCCGGTCCCACCAAGCTATCGGAGTACTGATGCACCGGAAGATGATTTTCTTGGTTACGAACAACCATATCTCATCCATATAGAAACGGTGGTAAGCTGCTGTGTGCAAACGTGGGAATGTGCGCGCCAGATAGTTGGCTACGGGTTGTCTCTTACCTGCATACATCCATGTAGCTAAAGTGATGGATGCTATAGCAATAATGATACTTGTAGCAGCTATCTGTATATCCAGATGAATGGTATAGGCTTCTCCGTTACTACTGATCAGATTGCCGAAGGGTATGAATCCGGCAATACAGGTGATAGCGGCTAAAAACATCAGCGGGAATGTCATGGTACGTGGAGCCTCATGCGGAGTATGTGCATCAGGTCCGGATTCGTGGGAGTGTCCTTTCCATTCTCCATTCCAGAAAATACAATAATAAAGGCGGAACATATAAAATGCTGTCATGGCGGCAATGCCTGTCATTATCCATCCCATAACAGGACTGAATTGGAAGCAGGCAGTCAGAATTTCGTCTTTAGAGAAAAAACCTGAGAATGGCCAAATACCCGAGATAGCCAGACAAGCAATCAGGAATGTCCAGTGGGTGACGGGCATGAATTTATGAAGTCCTCCCATGGCGCTCATCTCGTTACTGTGTACGGCATGAATGATACATCCGGCTCCTAAGAACAGCAATGCCTTGAACATGGCATGTGTGAACAGGTGGAACATGGATGCCATGTAACCTAGTCCTCCTTCATGAGGATTCATGGAAGTACAAACGCCTAATGCAACAATCATAAATCCAATTTGAGATATAGTGGAGAAGGCGAGCACACGTTTGATATCGCTTTGTGCACACGCCACACTAGCGGCGTAGAATGCAGTGAACGCACCGATATAAGCTATCCAGTGCAGCACTTCGGGCGCATATCCTATAAACAACGGGAACATACGGGCTACCAGATATACACCGGCTACTACCATGGTAGCAGCATGGATTAATGCACTGACAGGAGTAGGACCTTCCATAGCATCCGGTAACCAGATGTGCAATGGAAACATCGCACTTTTACCGGCACCACCGATAAACATTAGCCCCAAGGCCAATGGTATCATACTTCCGGCAACTGCAAGTACCTGAAGTTGGGGGGTGAACGAGAATGTTTCGGCATAATAGCCGTAAATCAAGATACCGATCAGAAAGCCTAAATCAGCGAAACGGGTAACAATAAATGCTTTTTTACTGGCAGCAATCGCTTCTTTCTTGGTGTAATAAAAGCCGATAAGTAGATAAGAAGAAACACCTACCAGTTCCCAAAAGACATACATCTGGAAAATATTAGTTGCTACTACGAGTCCCAACATGGACATGGTAAACAGGCTAAGAAATGCGTAGTAACGTTGAAAGCCTTTTTCACCTTTCATATATCCGAATGAATAGATATGTACCATCAGACTGACGGTGGAAATAACGACTAGCATCATAACTGAAATAGGGTCAAGCATGATTCCCATGTCAATATGCAGGTTCGTTGTGAAAGGTAACCATTCAAAATTATAAGGTGTGAGAGTAGGATAGACGCCTTCTGCCGTACGCCCTCCTGCAAAATAATTGAAGGCAGTGAGGTAGGAAAGCAACGTCACCCCTGCCAGTGAAACGGTGCCGATGGTTCCTGCCAATCCGTTCTTCATACGCATACCTGCCAGCCCCAGTATCAGGAAACTGAGGAAAGGTAGGATAAGGATTAGTATTGTATGTTCCATAATTAGTTTTTCATTTCATTTAAGTTCTTCACTTGGATATTGCGTACATTGCGGTAGATATTGATAATGATAGCAATAGCTACTGCTGTTTCAGCCGCACTCACGCCGATAGCGAACAGGGCGAAAAAAAAGCCTTCCAGTTCTTCGGGAAAAAGGTATCGGTTGAATACGGCGAAGTTGATGTCTACCGAATTCAGTATCAGTTCCACACTGATGAGCATGGCCAATAAATTGCGGCGGGTGAAGAAACCATAGATTCCCGCAAACATCATAAAGGTGGAAACCACCAGATAATATTCCATGTGTACCATAAGTTCTATCTTTTTCTAGCAATTAGGATTCCTCCTACGATGCAAGCGAGTAATAACACGCTGATTACTTCGAAAGGAAGGATATATTGATATTTTTCCATGCCCATCAGTGCATGACCGATCGTGCGTACATCCAGTTCACCATGAACAAAATGAGAGGGCAAGAATTCGTTCTTCAGCATGACGAACAGACAGATAGCCAGTCCTGCTATAGTAGAAATAGCTCCGGCCACCATCTTTCCATTTTTTAATCTCTCTGCTTTGTCTCCCTGTGAAGAGGTCAATAAGATACTAAATACATAAAGCACTGTTATACCACCGGCGTAAATCAGTAATTGTACAGCTCCCAAGAATGAGTAGTTGAGTTGGAAGTAAATACCTGCTGTACCAAATAAAACGAACAGCAGATAAGTTGCTGCACGCAAGATACGTGAGGTCGTGACTGCCAATACCGAACAGACAGCGATAAACAACGCCAGTACAATGAATACAATTAGTTGTAGTGTCATAATATCGTTTGTTTTTTATTTTTTGTTCAGAGTGAGAACTAGTTTGCTGCGGTCGAATACAGCATTTTCGAATTCTGTATCGAACCGAATGGCATCGTGTGGACAAGCGTTCACACAAAGTTGACAGAACATACAGGCTCCCAGGTCGTACTCATACTTTACCAATATTTTCTTTTTCTTGCCTGTTTCTTCGTTGGTCACAGATTCGCTGGTAATGGTGATTGTATCATTGGGGCAAGCCATCTGGCAAAGTCCGCAAGCAATACATTTGTTATTACCATTCTCATCAACCGGCATGATAAGCCGTCCTCGGAAACGGGGCGATATTTTTAATGTGGCACGGTTTTCGGGATATTGTTCAGTGACTTTAGGAGTGAAGAACTCTCGTCCTGTCACTTTCATGCCGGTAAGTAATGTACCGATGCCATGAAGCAGCCCTTTTATATAGGAATGTTTTTCTTCTTTCATCAGAAATGTAATTTAAATACAACAATAATTACCATCAACAACAGGTTGCACAAACCTATTGGAACCAAGTACTTCCATTCCAGCGTTAGAATTTGGTCAATACGCAGACGGGGAAATGTCCATTTGATCCACATTAGTAACCATACTACAAAGAATGACTTGCCAAAGAACCAAATAAATCCGGGTATATAATCCATGATGGCATTGAATCCGTCTAGCCCAGGAATATGTAGCGGCATCCATCCTCCCAGGAAGATGGTTGTGGCTACTGCGGCGATGATAAACAAGTTTACAAATTCTGCCACATAGAACAGACCGAAGTGCATACCGGAATATTCGGTATGATATCCCGCAGTCAGTTCACTTTCTGCTTCAGGCAAGTCAAACGGGCCGCGGTTGACTTCTGCATTTCCGGCTATCAGATAAATGATAAAAGCGATCAATGCAGGTATATGTCCTTTAAAAAGGAACCAGCCGTCAGCTTGGCGTTCTACAATTTCGCTTAGTTGCATGGTATCTGTTAAGATTACAATGGTAAGGATGCTTAATCCTACAGATAATTCATAACTAATCATTTGAGCGCCACTTCGCATGGCTCCGATTAATGAATATTTGTTATTGGAACTCCAACCTGCCAGCAAAATACCTACCACGCCGATACTGGATGCTGCCAATAAGAAGAAAATACCTACATTGAAATCAAGGACCTCCATGCCCTTGTTGATGGGTAGGCAACTGAAAGCCATGATAGAGGCGAGGATAACAATGTAAGGTGCCAAATTGTACAGGAACTTGTCAGCATGCCGGATGGTGATAATTTCCTTGATCAACATCTTGAATACATCGGCAAACACCTGTATGGTACCTTGGGGACCTACACGCATTGGCCCCAAGCGGCATTGGAAAGCGGCGCACACTTTACGTTCCATGAAAATCATAATGATAGCAATAACTGCATATGCCAACATGATACATACGCCAATTACTATACATTCTATGAGCACTGCCAGTTCTTCAGGCATAAATGACGTGAGCAGTGAGTGTACCCATTGGGTGACTATACTAAAATCGAACATAATTTAATAATGTGTCAATTTGCTAATTTGCCAATAGGCAAACTTGTAATTATTTAATTTGTTAATTCTCAGTCTGATAAATAGTGCATTCTCCAAATTGTATATTGAAGAATCGGCACATTATTATCGGTCAATATCCGGTACTACATAATCCACCGTTCCACCAATAGCAATTAAGTCGGCAATTTTTGCGTTGCGGCACATAGTTTCCATTGCTGATACTAAAGGCAAACCGGTAGCGCGGAATTTCATGCGGTAAGGAAATTTGTCTCCACGACTTTCCAGATAAACACCGAACTCTCCGCGAGAACCTTCCACTGCGGCATAATAATTCCCTTCGGGCACACGTATAATCGGTTTCATCTTTTCCTGATAGTTCCCTTCAGGAATATTGTCTATCAGTTGCTCAATGATATCCATACTTTCCAGTATTTCTTCCATACGGACCATATAACGTGCAAAGCAGTCACCTTCAGTGTGGACAATCTCTTTAAAATCTACCTTGCCATACATCGCATAGGGATGACGCTTGCGGACATCGCATGCCCAACCGCTGGCGCGTCCTGTACCTCCTGTCGCTCCGAAAGAGATGGCATCTTCCCGTGAAAGAACTCCCACACCTTTCAAACGTTCTTGGGCAATGACATTTCCGGTGAATACTTCATGGTATTCTTTTAGCATCGGACGCAGATAAGCAATGAATTCTTTTACTTTCTGTACAAAGTCCGGAGCGATATCAGCTTGTACCCCTCCAATGGTGTTATAATTCTGTATCAAACGTCCTCCGGTAGTTGCTTCGAAGATATCCAATATCTTCTCACGATCACGGAATCCATAGAAGAATGCGGTCAAGGCACCCATATCCATACAGAGACAGGAGAAGAAAAGCAAGTGAGAATCTATACGTTGCAATTCGTCCATAATGGTACGAATGTATTGTACCCGTTCGCTTACTTCTACGCCCATTGCCTGTTCAATGCACATACAGAGAGCATGGCGGTTTTGGTGCGCACCTAAATAATCCAAACGGTCGGTCAGGGCCAAGGTTTGGGGATAGGTAAGACTTTCGCACATTTTTTCGATACCTCGATGGATGTATCCGCAGTGCACATCCAGTTTTTTGATAATCTCACCTTCCAGTGAAACACGAAAACGAAGTACACCGTGGGTTGCCGGATGTTGAGGACCTATGTTAATGATATATTCGTCCTCATCAAAAATGGTTTCGCGTTTTTCTATTACACTGCCATCATGTTGTACTTCTATATATTGTGTCGTGTCTACAGGTTCCTCATTGGTCATACGGAGTGGGTTGAGGCTTTCATCGTAGTCCTTACGCAATGGATAGCCTACCCAGTCATCACGCAGGAACAAACGGCGCATATCAGGATGTCCTATAAAGCGGATACCATAATAGTCGTACACTTCGCGTTCATTGAATTCAGCACCTTTCCAAATATCACTTACACTAGGAAGTTCCGGCTTTTCTCGGTTGGTTGTGCGAGTGCTGACCACTATATTTTCTCTTGTATTCGTATCTTCCAGATGATAGACTACACCTAGTCCTTCTTCGCCCCAGTCCATTCCGGTAAGGCTGCGTAGAAAATCCATATGTTTACCCTGCCGCAATTTCAGCATTTCTTCATGTAGCTTTTCGGCAGGTATTTCTATTCTTTCACTCATGCTTGTTCGGGATTTTGTGGTTCATTTTCTTTGCGGTTCACTCCGCCGAAGAATTTTTCCAGTTTTACTTTACGTTGCAATTGTATCATGCCGTACAACAAGGCTTCAGGTCGGGGCGGACATCCGGGAATATATACGTCAACGGGAAGAATTTTGTCTACTCCGTTCAATACGTGATATGATTTTTTAAAAGGACCGCCGCTAATGGCGCATCCGCCTACTGCAATGACGTATTTAGGATCCGCCATCTGGTCATACAAACGTTTTAGTACCGGAGCCATCTTGTGTGTGATAGTTCCTGCTACCATGATCATATCTGCCTGGCGCGGACTGGCACGGGCTACTTCAAACCCAAAGCGGGCGAAATCATACCGGGCAGCACCCACTGCCATAAACTCGATTCCACAACAACTGGTTGCAAATGTAAGCGGCCACAACGAATTGCTGCGTCCCCAGTTGATAAGGTCATCCAAACAGCCCACCAGTACTTTGGTACCGCCTTCATTGAGCTGCTTGACCATGTTTTCCAAATACTCATTGTCTTTGAAGTCTTCATAAGGAATAGACTTTATGGTTGGTTTCTTTACTTCCATTCCAACGCTCCTTTCTTCCAGGCATATGCCAGACCTAAAACTAATATAACTAAAAAGAAAAGGATGCTAAACAGACCGTACACTCCTAGGTCTTGTACCACTACAGCCCAGGGAAATAAAAATACTGTTTCCACATCGAACATCAGGAAGAGGATAGCAAATAGATAATAACCTACTTTGAATTGCATCCACGACCGTCCCCGCGTAGGAATACCACATTCGTAAGCTTCTCCCTTTTGTGAGTTGTATGAACGGGGAGAAATGGCACGGGCAATTCCCAATGCTACGGCAACTAATGCGATTGCCGTCAGGATAACGACAACTAATAATGTAAAATACATATCTAAACTTTTTTTGATTAGACAAACGAATAGAAAAATTTTCCTTATAAGACGTTTGTTATAAGGATTTCTACTCAGCAAAATGCTGAAAAAAGATTAAAAATTAAATGATGATCCGCCGGAGTGCATAGATATAATAATCTACTGCATCAGTGTAAAGCGAATGAAAAGTGTGGCAAACTATATGGTTTGTTTGTAGCTCCTGCTTTTTAAGTTCGTTCAATGCTGCTAAAATGCGGACTATACATTTGAACTTTGATGTGGAAGGGTTGTCAAGTGATATGGCTATTTGTGGCATATCTGCAAAATTATTGGTAAACAGGAAGTCCACTGTTCTTTTGCAGGGGTCTTGTTGTTGCTGGTAACAAGAGGTCTGTGGGGGTAAATCTGTTGTCTCAACCGTATGATAATCCTGACCTACTGTTATCGTAAACAGTAGAAATAATAGGATATATACAATGTATCTCAACATATTATTCATCTTGTTACCCTTTAAATGAGGGTGCAAAGATAGCCAATATTTGAAGCTTCATTGAGATTTTTTGAATTATTTATGTATAAAAATGGTTATAGGACGTAAATGTCAATGCTTTTTCCAAAAACTCGGCATGAAGAGCAGAAGTACGGTAAATAATTCCAAACGCCCTATCAGCATCAATATTGCACTTATCCATTTTGCTGCATCCGGCAACCCGTTCCATGAATAGGAAGGGCCGCATTTTCCAATACCTGGTCCTACATTGCCCAAACTGGAAATGACTACGCTATAAGCTTCTTCAAACCCTACTCCAAACAGCATAAGAACCAGCCATCCAATAAAAATAATAGCCATATATAGAAAAATGAATGCAAGTACTGCTGACTTGGTTGTTGATGAAATAACTTGGCGATTGATACGTACAGGAAGTATAGCATTGGGATGAATGATATGTTTGAATTCATTTTTAGAAACACGGCTCATAATGGCTATGCGTATACATTTTATTCCTCCTGTGGTGGATCCGGCACAAGCTCCAAACAGCATGATGATGCACATTAATGTCCAAAGTACAGGTACCCAGGTCATATAATCTGCAGAAATGAATCCGGTAGTGGTTTGTAAGGAAACAACCTGAAATATGGCTTTACGGAAAGATTCTTCAATACTGAACGGACTGGTGAAAATAAGAGTGACGGTAGTGAAAAGGGTAAAAAATCCCACAGTTCCCAAATACCAGTGGAGTTCTGTATTTTGGAATAAGCGTTTGAAATTTCCTTTTAAGAACAGTAGATATAGTAAGGTGAAATTGATACCTGCCAAAAACATGAATAGCGTAATTATATATTCTATGTAAGGAGAGTTGAAGGCGGCAATGCTATTTTGTTTGGTTGAATATCCTCCTGTGGCGGTAGTAGTCAGAGAATGACATACACTGTCGAAAAAGTTCATGCCTCCAGCAACCAGCAGAATAATCTCTGTAATGGTCAGCCCCAAATAGATAGTCCAAATCCATTTGGCCGTAACTCCAATACGCGGATGTACTTTATCATGGGTGGGACCGGTGGCTTCCGCTGCAAATAATTGTACACTGCCTACTCCGAAAATCGGTAATACGGCAATAGTAAAAAAGACAATTCCTAATCCTCCGATCCATTGTGTCATACTTCGCCAGAACAAAAGCCCGTGTGGCAATGACTCTATATTGTCCAAAATACTTGCTCCGGTGGTGGTGAATCCTGACATGGTTTCAAAAAAAGCATCCGTTATAGTGGGAATATATCCGCTTAGATAGAATGGAAGCATACCGAATAAAGAAAAAAACACCCAGGCAAGGGTTACAATAACGTATCCATCGCGGCGGCTGATTCTCTTTTCTGCATTTTTCCCTGCTAAAGCGGCTATGCTACCTGCTCCGGCTGTTATTGCGGCAGAATATAGGAAAGCTGAAATATCTGATTCATTATAATAGACAGCGAGAAACGAGCATAGAATAAGAAACCCCGCTTCGATGAAGAATAACGCCCCCATAATCCGGGCTATCATTTTTGCATTTATCATCAATTGAAGAATTTTTCTATTTTCTTAATCATCATACCTAGACAGAATACTACGACATGGTCGTTAGGTTGGATGACGGTATTACCTGTCACCAGTATCCCTTCACCGTTGCGAATCAGTCCGCCAATGGTGGCACCTTTGGGAAGGCCGGCATCTTTGACAGCGCATTTGGTTATACGTGAACCGTTTTTAACCGTAAATTCGGCTACATCAGCATTGGCAAAAGTCAGACATTTTACGTTGGAAACATCTGCATCCAGCATCATTTGATAGATATGGCTGGCGGCAATCATTTTTTTATTGATAACCGTACCGATATCCAGGCTTTCTGCCATGCTGATATAATCGATATTTTCTACTTCTGCCACAGTTTTGGTTACTCCCATACGTTTGGCGGCAAGACAAGCCAGAATGTTTGTTTCAGAATTGTCCGTCAGAGCGACAAATGCTTCCGTGTTTTTTAACCCTTCTTCCATGAGCAGATCCATATCCCGTCCATCTCCGTTGATAATCATTACTTTGTCATCTACCACTTCGGTCAGCCGGTTACATCTGTTGATGTCATTTTCAATAATCTTGACCTGCATGTAATCCGGTACATATTGTGTGGTGCGAACAGCTATGCGGCTGCCGCCCATAATCATCACATTGCGTACATCGGGATAATTTTCTTTTCCTGTAATCTTGCGGATATAGGGAATGTATTTCTTTGTTGTTGTGAAATAAACAATATCATGCAGTTTGATAACATCATCTCCCCGGGGGATGATTGTTTCATTTCCCCGTTTGATAGCTACAATGTGGAATGGAATATTACGTCCTCCCAGTTCATGAAGGGGAACGTTCAGAATTTCTGCCGTTTCGCGCATTTTGGTACCTATCAGGACCAATGCACCACCGCAAAATTCCCACCATTGGCGTATCCAGCTCATTTTGATGGCATCTACTATATCTTTGGCGGCCAGCATTTCCGGATAAATCAGTGAGTGTACTCCTAGTTGGGAAAAGAATTCTTTATGTTTAGGAAGTAAATATTCGTAATTGTCAATCCGGGCTACAGTCTTTTTTGCCCCCATATTGGTAGCCAACATACAGGCCGTCATATTGCGGCTTTCTTCCGGCATGACCCCGATAAATAAATCCGCGCCTGCCACTCCTGCATTCTTAAGGCCGGAAATGGAGGTGGGGGATGCATTGACAGTCATTAAATCGAAGTTGGAATCAAGTTTGCTCAACTTTTCTTCGTTTTCATCCATCAAAATGATGTCTTGCTTTTCATCCGATAATAATTTCGCCAGATGGGTGCCTACTGCTCCTGCTCCTGCAATAATGATTTTCATTGTTCGTCTCTCTTAGAATGATATCAAAACTTTGTAAATACCTTCTTCGTCCATGCCGCAAATATGATATAGTTCTTTTACTGAACCATGCTGGACAAATTGATCCGGTAGTCCGATACGTTTTATTTGCGGATTATACTCATTGTCTGCCATAAATTCCAGTATGGCACTGCCCATTCCACCTTTTAGCACACCGTCTTCAACAGTGACCACTTGCTTGAATCTCTTGCCTATTTCGTGTAACATACTTTCATCTAACGGCTTTAAGAAACGCAAATCATAGTGAGCAATGCTTTTTCCTGTTTCCTGTTCGGCATGTGTGATAGCCTTTTCTGCTTGAACGCCAATGGGCCCCAGCGTAATGACCGCTATGTCTTTTCCTTCTTTCAATTTTCTTCCTTTTCCTATCTCAATCTCTTGCATTGGACATTTCCAGTCTACCAATGAACCTCTTCCACGTGGATAACGGATGACAAAAGGACCTTTGTCAGGTAACTGGGCGGTATACATCAAACAACGCAGTTCATGTTCGTTGTAAGGGGAGGCCACAATGAGATTGGGTATCGGTCTCATATAAGCCAGATCGAATGCTCCGTGATGAGTAGGACCGTCTTCTCCTACCAATCCAGCGCGGTCCAGGCACAATACTACATTGAGTTTTTGTATCGCTATATCGTGAATCACATTGTCATAGGCACGTTGCATGAAAGACGAATAGATATTGCAGAAAGGCAATAGACCATCTTTTGCCATTCCTCCTGAAAAGGTAACGGCATGTCCTTCGGCAATTCCCACATCAAAACCTCTTTCGGGCATGGCTTTCATTAATATGTTCATAGAGCACCCTGAGGGCATTGCGGGAGTGACTCCTACGATTTTATCATTTGTTTGGGCCAGTTCCAATAGGGTATTTCCAAAAACATCCTGAAACAAAGGGGGCATTCCTTTGGTATCGACAACGATACGCTCTCCGGTTTCCTTGTCGAATATGCCCGGAGCATGCCAGATGGTGGCAGCTTTTTCTGCCGGACCGAAACCTTTTCCTTTGGTGGTATGTATATGGAGCAGTTTAGGTCCTTGCATATCTTTAATCTCTTTTAATACACGTGCCAAATTGTTGACATCGTGTCCATCAATAGGTCCGAAATAACGGATATTCATGCCTTCAAATACGTTTTGCTGTTGTACCAGCATGGATTTCAGGCTGTTGTTAAATCGTATCAGGCTTTTCCGGCGTTCTTCGTTCAGGATACCCCATCGATGGAACATTTGTGATATTTTATAGCGTATCCGGTTGTATCCTTCAGACATTTGCAGGTTCAACAGATATTGTTTCATGCCTCCTACACTACGGTCTATAGCCATGTTGTTGTCATTCAGGATAATCAGAAGGTTATTAGGAGTTGCTGAGGCATTGTTCAGCCCTTCGAAAGCCAGCCCTCCACTCATGGAACCGTCACCAATTACAGCAACGACATGCCGGTTATTCTCTCCGTGCTTTTTGGCTGCTACAGCCATACCTAAAGCTGCGGAAATAGAATTTGACGCATGCCCGCAAGTAAATGTGTCATATTCACTTTCGGATGGAGAAGGAAAAGGACGTATGCCATTCAGTTTACGGTTGGTACAGAACGCATCCCGGCGTCCGGTTAAAATTTTATGCCCGTAAGCTTGATGCCCTACATCCCATACAATGCGGTCATAGGGTGTGTTGAATACATAATGTAAGGCGACGGTCAGTTCTATTACGCCCAAACTGGAACCGAAATGCCCCGGATTACATGAGAGCTCATCTATAATCTTTTGCCTTAGCTCTTTACACACTTCGGGCAGTTTGTCTGCGCTTAAATGGCGCAAATCATCCGGAGTATCTATGCTTTGCAGTAAGTTATATAAATTATCCTGTTCCATTCCTATGATATGATAAATATCGTGCAAAAATAGCATAAATATGTGTATTATGATTACATTTGCCCTTAAATTTTAAAAGCTTTCCTTATCGTATGAATTTCAGAACGCAAGTAGAATTACCTAAAAGGGAAACAGAAATCCGGCATTCGGACCGAATCATGCTATTTGGTTCTTGTTTTGCAGAAAACATCGGAAATTTGTTGTTGGCAAATAAGTTCCGTTGTGATGTAAATCCTTTTGGAATCCTCTATAATCCTTTATCCATAGTGGAAGCTCTTTGGCAAATTCTATCCCATCAAACATATACGGAAGAGGATTTGTTCTATGCCGGAGGCTGTTGGCACAGTTGGATGCATCATAGCGTTTTTTCAGCCTCTACGGCAGCATCTTGTTTGTCTTCTATAAATACGCGGCTGGAACAGGCTTCAGCCGGACTTCCTCAGCTTGATTGGCTGGTTATTACTTGGGGGACTGCATTTGCTTATTGGCTGAAGGAAAGGACCATGGTGGTAGGAAATTGCCACAAACAGCCCGACAGCCTTTTTACCCGACAACTTCTTACGGTAGAGGAAATTGTCACTGAATGGGAATGTGTGTTGGTGGAATTGAGAAAAGTAAATCCGTTCTTGAAGATACTTTTCACTGTCAGCCCCATACGGCATAGCAAAGATGGTATGCATGGTAATCAGATAAGTAAGTCCACTTTGCTTCTTGCGGTGGATGAATTATGCCGCCGCTGGTCTGATTGTTACTATTTCCCTTCTTATGAAATCATGATGGATGAACTTCGTGATTATCGTTTTTATGCAGATGACATGTTGCATCCTTCTCCTGTTGCTGTATCTTATTTATGGGAATGTTTTACAGAATGTTATTTTAGTAAAGAAACGGATAGAATAATGAAAGAGTGGGAGGATATCCGGAAGGCTTTAGCTCACAAACCGTTTAATGCCCAATCTGAAACATATCGCAAATTTTTAACTCAAATAGTGTTAAAGATAGAGCGACTTAAAGAAAAGTTCCCGTATTTTGACCTTCAAAAAGAATTAGAACAATGTCAAGCTCGATTGAAAATATAGAAAAAGTTCTGGGAGCAAAGCGGTTTGGGGACCGTAGTGCACAGATTGATTGGATTTTAACTGATAGCCGTTCATTGTGCTTTCCGGAAGAAACATTATTTTTTGCTTTAAAAACCAAACGGAATGACGGGCATAAATATCTTCCGGAATTGTATGAACGTGGAGTCCGTAATTTTGTAGTGGGCGAATTGCCGGCCGATATGAAATCTTTTCAAGATGCGAATTTCCTGCAGTTGGCCAATCCTCTGAAAGGATTACAGAAATTGGCGGAAAAGCATCGGGAGCAGTTTCAGATTCCGGTTATAGGAATTACAGGCAGCAATGGAAAAACCATTGTGAAGGAATGGTTGTATCAATTGCTGAGCCCGGACCGTGTGGTAACCCGTTCGCCACGTAGCTATAATTCACAGATAGGTGTGCCACTTTCGGTATGGTTGATGAATGAACGCACTGAGTTGGCTATTTTTGAAGCGGGTATTTCCGAAATGGGGGAAATGGAGGCGTTGCAGACTATCATTAAACCTACTGTGGGGATTTTGACTAATATTGGTGGTGCGCACCAAGAGAACTTTTTCTCTTTACAGGATAAATGTATGGAGAAGCTTACTTTGTTCAAAGACTGTGACGTCATCATTTATGATGGCGATAACGAACTGATCAGTTCGTGTGTGGCAAAATCTCTTTTTACCTCGCGTGAGATTGCTTGGTCGAAAAAGGACAATGAACGTCCGTTGTTTATTGAGTCCATTCAAAAAGGGGCACATGCTACCACTATTAAATACCGTTATCTGGGGATGCCGAATGAATTTAGTATTCCTTTTATAGATGACGCTTCTATTGAGAATTCGCTGCATTGTCTGGCTGTGGCTTTGTATATGATGGTTTCCCCTGAACAAATAACCGAGCGCATGGCGCGTTTGGAACAGATTGCTATGCGTCTGGAGGTAAAAGAGGGCAAGAATGGCTGTGTGTTGATCAATGATAGTTATAATTCGGATTTGGCTTCTTTGGATATTGCTCTTGACTTTATGTCGCGTCGTTCTGATGATAAAGGAAAAAAACGGACACTTATCCTCTCGGATATGCTTGAAACAGGCCAGAGCGGCAAACTGCTTTATCGTCAGGTAGCCGAATTGGTACATAGCCGGGGAGTAGAGAAGATTATCGGGGTAGGAGAGGAAATTCGGACTGCTGCTGCCCGTTTTGAGATAGAAAAGTATTTTTTCCGTACTACAGAAGAACTGTTGGAGTCGGATTTGCTGGCTGGGCTGCGTAATGAGGTGATTTTGGTAAAAGGTTCGCGGGCTTTTCATTTTGACCGGATTTCAGATCGTTTGGAACTGAAAGTGCATGAAACCATTTTGGAGATCAATTTGAATGCTTTGGTTGATAACTTGAATTATTATCGCAGCAAACTGAAACCGGAAACAAAAATGGTATGTATGGTGAAGGCTTCTGCATACGGTGCCGGTTCATACGAGATAGCTAAGACACTGCAAGATCATCGTGTGGATTACTTGGCAGTAGCTGTGGCTGATGAAGGTTCGGATCTGAGGAAAGCGGGAATTACCTGTTCCATTATGATTATGAATCCTGAGTTGACAGCATTCAAGACCATGTTTGATTATAAATTGGAACCCGAGGTTTACAGTTTCCATTTATTGAATGAACTGATTAAAGCTGCCGAAAAAGAAGGGGTAACGAATTTCCCCATTCATATTAAATTGGATACGGGAATGCACCGTTTGGGTTTTGCACCCGAAGAGATTCCGGAACTGATAGACCGTCTGAAGAAACAGACAGCTGTTATTCCACGTTCTGTATTCTCCCATTTGGTAGGCAGTGACGGGGCTCAGTTTGATTCGTTTACGCGCAGACAGATAGAAATGTTTGAAGCTGCTTCTGAATGTTTGCAGGAGGCTTTTCAGCATAAGATATTGCGTCATATCTGTAATACAGCCGGGATAGAACGTTATCCGGGTGCTCAGTTCGATATGGTGCGTTTGGGAATCGGTCTTTATGGAATTGATCCGTTTACCAATCAGATCATCCATAATGTAAGTACATTAAAAACCACTATTCTTCAGATTCATGAGGTTCCTAAGGAGGAAACAGTGGGGTATAGTCGTAAAGGACATTTGGAAAGGGATTCCCGCATTGCCGCTATTCCTATCGGCTATGCCGACGGGCTGAACCGACGTTTGGGAAATGGACATGCCTACTGTTTGGTGAATGGGCAGAAAGCGCCATACGTGGGTAATATCTGTATGGATGTATGCATGATTGATGTGACGGATATTGATTGTAAGGAAGGGGATAAAACTATCATTTTCGGAGATGATTTACCGGTCACTGTCCTGTCAGAGATTCTGGAAACTATTCCATACGAGATCTTGACCAGTGTGTCTAATAGGGTAAAACGAGTTTATTACCAGAATTAACGAAAAAAAGAACGAAAGAAAAAGACTTGAAAAGGATGAACATACGTTACTTTTGCGTATCTTTAGGAAGTTACTAAAAATAGATAGCTATGAAACGTATATTCTTCCTTTTGTTATGTCTTTGTTTCTCGGTGTTGTCATTTGCCCAGAGAACGAATGAGACCAAGCAGTTGACCAAACAGGACTCTTTGCGTTTGCAGCAACTATTGAGCGGTCAAGTAGAAATTGTGATAGATGATGAAACACAGAAAGAGATTGACAGATTGTTCAATCCCGAAAAGTGGAAAATGAAATCAACTCCCTTCCCTAAAAAAAACATGAAGTTTGAAACGGAACTTCCTCGTTATTATATCTCTCAAATGGATACAATAGATGGTAGAGGGTATATCAGGTTATTGCCGTACGGACCGTTTGAAACTCCGGAAGAGGAACAAATTTATGTAGAGATTCCTATCAACAAAGAGTTGTTGGCAGGCTATGATCCTCGTTTGGAACCTGCGCCGGCAGGCAAATTTACTCCTAGCGCTTTGATGGTGGGGGCGGGTATCAGTGCTACGTTTGATGCCGATAAGCTGCTGGGAATCATTTTCAGTAAGAAAATGCGTGCAAAAGCCCGTAATGCCAAAGAGGCTGATGCCTGGAAGAGTTATTGAACTATTAAGTAAAGAAACGAATGCCGGATATATGTGGAATACACCGGGATCTTGTGAATTTCATGTTGAAAAAACAGGAGCCACGTTTGGATAGTGCCAGCCGTGGCTCGTGATTAGATATTGTTGAATTTGATTTATTCAACTGCTGATCTTATTTTATATTATTTATACTTACCTTTTTCCAAATGAAATTGTCAATCATTTCTTTGTCGCATTCCCCGTTTTTAGCTTTAATGTTCAGGTTTTCGAATGTAAAGTTAGTAAGTTGATATTGATCAGACTTTTCTACGCTGAAGAAATTATCGCATTTAAAATCAATGTTTCTCATTGTCACATGGTTTGAGTAAGAAACGGGAATGTCTTTTCTATCTTTCAGGTCGAAGAATTGTGTCCAAGGCTTGATATACAGAAAATGATCTGCATCTCCGGTGATATCTTCCACCAGAATATATTCATATTGTTGGGGGGTGTCCGGCCGCATCTTTAACCATAACAAACGATTGGCATTGGTGATGTGAATGCGTCGCAAGATAATATTGCGATTGTGGATGGATTCGCTTCCACAAGTGAGGGCGCCGTGGCAGAAGCCGTAGGTACAATCTTCGATGATGATGTTGAAGTTACCTCCATTGTTCGGGTCTTGGTCTGCCCAGGGACCTTTGCCGCCTTTTAAGGCTATGGCGTCATCATTGACAGACATATAGCAGTTCTTCACCAGTACATTGCTGCATACATCAATATCAATGGCATCCGTACTTGGAGCCTTTACCGGTTTCTCCGGTGAGAAAATATAGAGGTTCAGTAATTTTATGTGATTACATTTATAAAGATGGGTAGTCCAAAAGGGAGAGTTGATGAGGCGTACTCCTGAGAGTTGGACGTTATTGCTATGGGAGATATGAACCAGCCGAGGGCGTAATTCATCCATATTGGTACATTGGGGATTGACTTTTCGACGAAGCCAGAATGATTTCCAGTATCTTAATCCGTTGCCATCAATCGTGCCTTTTCCGGATAACGTAAAACCGTCCACTTTGTCGGCATTGACCAACGCCGCGAAATATTTCAAGCTTTGCCCTTCCATGCGGGTATCTATGATGGGGAAGTTGCTGATATCATCACTTCCCTTCAACACAGCTCCTTCCTCCAGATGCAGGTGTGTTTTGGGTTTGAAGAACAGCGCTCCGCTTAAATAGGTTCCTTTGGGAATGACGATAACTCCGCCGCCATTTTGTGCGGCAGCATCAATGGCAGATTGGATTTTCTCTGTTTGTAACAGGGTGCTGTCATTGATGACACCGTAATCTGTCAGAATGTATTTCTTGCCTAATGTGTTTATATCTACTATCTTACTGTCCTTAAACCAATCGGATACAGGCGTGCCGTCCGGAAATTTTTCTTGTGCCAAAGACGGAAGGCATAGAAAGGCGGCACATACAAAAGTTATTAATTTCATGATTCTGCTATTAAATTAATCACTAACTACTATTCACTTGTTTATTGTCGGAAATCAAACATCAAATTCAGATGTAACCCTTCATCCCCCGATTTGATACGGATATTACCCGGCTGGCTGTTCGGTCCTTGTTGCTCGATGGGTTTAAAGGAGCAAATAGCCGGGATGTCCAGCAGGAAGGATATATCCCCTTCGGGGAATTTGGGCATGGTGTCTTTTACGCGTCCTTTCGGTTCTTCGGGAGTGAACACATGGAAGAAGATACCGTCATTCCGGGAATAAACGGTGAACGGTGTCGTGTCACTTTCCAAAGTGGCCCAATACATATTGGCATGATATCCTTTGAATTCCGGATAAACCAGATTTTCAAAACTTTCTCCGGTGATGGTATTGTTGTACTCTTTGTGCCATACTCCATAGTTCGTTCCCGGAATCCGGTTTTTCCAGACACGGTACGGGCCGCGGCCCATCCATTTCATGCCGGAGCAATTCTTTTCAGGATAAGAGAAAGTCAGACCGAGATTGAATACTTTGGAGTCCATGAAAGCATCATCGAATCCACCTCCGCCGGAAGCTCGGTTCAGCAGAATGGCATCCATATAGAGTAATCCTTTGTCTGTAAGACGCCATACGATGGAGTCGGCGGCACCTTTGTACTTGGCACTGTAAACAGCTCCCTCGTTGCTGTTGCGGACATAACTCAATGTTGGCTCGTAGCGCATTTTCATGCCCACTGCCACAGGACCGTCTTTGAATGGAACTTCTGTTCCTCCTGATGTGATACGGCTGATCATGCCGGTAGCCGGATCAAAAGTGACGGTTACACGGTCGCTTTTCAGTTCGATGGAGGTAGCGGTTTGAGTGGCGGTGGCCGGTTGTACCGCTTCCGGGGTCATCGGAGTCTGCGCCATTTTATGATCAAAGTATTGTTTTGCCAGTCGGATAGGATAAGTCCAGTTACAGATACTTTTCCCCTCTTTGTCAAATGCCTCTAACTCCAGTACATCACCTTCCCGGAAAGAAGCAGGAAGAGTGAAGCGGGCTTTTCCGGTTTCACCTGGTGCGATGGCTGGCAGTTGTACATGGCCTTCTGCGATAACTTTACCGCTTTCCATGGCATTTTTCAAAGGTGTTTCGCAAGTACGTATTTTGTAAGTCATGCGACATTTGTCCAGGTTAGTATACGTATATTCATTAGTAACCAGGAAACTGCCGTCAAAGTGGTCGGTAATCAGCAGGGGTTTTAACTGGATGGGCGACCATTGTGCGCGGATAGCATAGTAACTTCCTTCTTTTTCTCTACGCGGACCAACTACCCCGTCAGGAGCATTGGATTTATCAGAATCCAATATGCCTCCTTTATCAGAACGTTTGGGGGCTTCGTCACAGAATACCCAGATAAAGCCTCCGGCAAACATGGGGTTCGTGCACCAACGATCCCAAAAGTCACGTAGTCCGGCACCGCCTCCCTGATCGTACATGGCATGCATGAATTCGGTAGGCATAAATACTTTATAGCCGTTGGTAAAACGTGCCACTCCGGTCAGATAAGTGGGATAATGGTGGGTGTCCAGATCATTGAAATCGGCCCAAGGGTGTACCATGTGGCGTTTCTGTAATTTATCGTATTTGGCGAATAAAGGATCCAGATTATAATTCCATCCTCCTTCGTTGCCATTACTCCAAATAATGATGGAAGGATGATTCACATCGCGTTCTATCATTTCTTTGACTAATTTAGGACCTACTTTTGAATCGTATCCGTTTTGCCATCCTGCCAGTTCGTCCATATAGACAATTCCTAATGAATCACACATATCCAGGAAATGTTCATCAGGCGGATAATGTGAACGGACCGCATTCATATTCATCTCTTTTACCAGCAAGGCATCCTGACGGCTCATAGCCGCACTGGTAGCACGACCTCCATCTACGGAAAAAGAATGGCGGTTGACACCTTTCACCACTAGTTTGGTTCCATTCAGATAAACTCCGTCTTGTGGAAAGAATTCAATGGTGCGGAAACCTATCCGCGTTTCACGGCTTTGCACCGTTTTCCCTTCGGGGTCTTTCAGTTCCAGTCTGGCTACGTACAGATTGGGGTCCTCTGTAGACCAAGGTTGGATATTCATCCAGTTTCCTTCCATCAACTGTTCCTTGTTCGAATCCTTAATCTGATGAGAAACGGTAGGTTTGTGTCCTTGAGTGTACATTTCTTTTCCATCCTTTAATGAACGGACGGAAACAGACAATTCATATCCTTTGGCATCCCCTTCCATTTCTATTGCCGCTTGCAATTTTCCATGCTGATCGGCGTTCAGAACAAAATGTCGCATGTGGACTGCCGGGACAACTTCCAGCCATACGGGTCTGTAAATACCACCATACAGCCACCAGTCGGCTTTACGTTCGGCTGCATTGATGGATTTGTTGGCTGATTCTTTGGCTATCTTTACTTCAAGCAGGTTCTTTTTGCCGGGCTTCAATAAATCGGTGATATCATAACTGAAGCGGTAGAATCCTCCCTGGTGCATTTCGCCTGCGGGTTTTCCATTGATGAAAACTTCCGTGTCGGTCATTACTCCGTCAAAGAATATTTTTATCCGCTCACCGGGAGTTGTTGCCGGAGATTCAAATTTATATCGGTAAATACCCGTTTCGTCGCTTGGCCTTTCACCTTTTATGGTGTACCAACGACCGTAAGTATATTCTCCGAATCCTTGCAGTTCCCAGTTGCAGGGTACTTCGATCTTTTTCCATTTCCCACTGTTTTGTCCTCCCGAACAAAAGAACTCCCAAGTCTTGGTGTTGTCAATACCGGTTCCCGATAAATAGATACGTTCGGGGTGCGGAGCTTGTGCCTGCACGGTTGGTCCACTCCACAGGGCAGCTATTGCTAAAGCCGCCAGTTTGGTCCATTTGTTTTTCATAATACCATTGAATACTGTTTTCATGATACAAAAATAAGGCGGGATAACCCGCCTTACAATGGAAAATCATACATTATGATGAAAAATGATACAATTCTAGGGGATTATAGTTGCGGAAGTGGGTGTGATAAGTGTGATTATTTAGGAGAAAGATTGGAACGCAAATGACGCGAATGACACAAATAAAGCCCCCTCACTACATAGAGGCAAAACCTACCGAAAGGTTAAATTTGTGTCATTTGCGTCATTTGCGTTCCAAATCAGACCGATATTTAGTTACTTTATTTCTATCCTCATGGGAGATTCCTTTTTATACTCAACCTTTTCCTGATTGGCATTGATGTTCTTGAAAACAATGTTTCCGGATCTTTCCCCTTCCACATTCACCATGATCTCTCCGGCGGGGAGTTTGAAATGTATATCCTCGAACAGGATGTCTTTTCCATCCAATATGTGAATGTCATTGTGCTGCGATTCTATCGTCAGCTTCCGCATCGTAAATCCGGCGGCATCATTCAGGGCACCGATTAATTTCCTGCATTTGATCTCTCCATTTTCCACCACTACCTGGTTGAAAGGTATTTCGGGAATACCATTGGCGGTAAAGAACTGGTCGGCTGATTCTACAATGAAATCTTTGATCAGGATATTCTTTACATCAGGCGTCAGCCGGTTTACTTTTCTTGCCGGATAGCGTGCGGCCAGTTCGCCCATATAATAAGCACTGCCCAACAAATCCCAGGTAAAGGCTTTTCCTACATTGATCATGCGCAGTCTCTCATAGTACGTGTTGTCACTGCCTCCTCCACGGTTGCGTCGTGTCTTGAAACGGATGCCGGTACGGGTTCCGTCGAATACACAATCGTGTACATACAGATTCTTGATCACTCCGGCTGTTTCACTACCACAAGTTATCCCGCCATGTCCATGCTGGGCCAGCGAGTAGCGGATAACTACATTTTCTGTAGGTTTGCCTACACGTAATCCGTCTTCTGCTCTACCGGCTTTCAGGGTAAAGCAATCATCACCACAGTTCAGCGTGCAGTATTCAATCAGTACATTTTTACAGGATTCTATGTCAATGCCGTCTCCGCTGGGCACCTTGGTGGAGTTGACGGTAATGCCTCTTATAATTACATTCTCGCAATAAATGGGTACCACATTCCACAAGGTACTTCGTTCCATCGTGATCCCTTCTATTAATACATTGGTACAGTTGATGGGAGAGATTGTTTTAGGACGATAGAAAGTCCTGCCTTCCATACCGTCATAGATACGTTGTTCTATAGGCATGTCCCACGGAACATCTTTTTCTACCACTGAAGCACCGTTAGGACGTTTTCTGATTTCAGCATCCATAGGTGGTCCGTAGATGGTTCCTTCTCCCGTAATGGCGATGTTGTTTTCCCCATTGGCGTAAATAAAGGCGGCCGGCCCCATTATTTCTACCCCTTCATGGCGTGTGAAAACCGCCGGCAGATAATCTTCCGCGCAACCGGAAAACTCTAGTTCGGCTCCTTTGGCTAAATGCAGATTGACATTACTTTTCAGTACAATACGGGCCGATTTCCATTTTCCCTCAGGAATGACGACTGTTCCTCCTCCTTGTTTGCTGACTTCGGCAATCGTCCGGTTCACTAAATCTGTAATAGGGGCATCTTCTGTCATTCCTTTGTCTTTCATATTGACGATGAAATCAGGGAAAACGGGACGCTTCAGCTGAGGCATATTGAAATAGGGATTCTTGATCGGAACGATATTCCGGGGCATGGCTTGTGCACCGACTTCATTTAAATAGGGGATAGCCGGTTTCAGTTCTGCTGTCAGTTTATCCAATACTTCCGGATTCGAGTTTGCTTGTATTGTTCTGATGTTATGAAGACTTGTGTCGCTTCGGACAGTATATAAAGATTCCCCATTGGTAATTTCATTGATATGGGATGGGGTATAGTTTTTTTGATTATCAGTTTGGATATTTGTATTTTCTATCTTTTGAGCGACACTTTGTGTGCTTGCCATACATATCCCGATACACAGTCCCCAAAAAGCGTTTCTTGTCATACTTAGTCTTTTAAAAGTTAAATGGCCTTCATTTTGCGGCTCTTATAGGTAATGACGTTTATAGATCGAATTTGTAACCATTGGATTTGTTCTTATTTTTATAAAGCGGTTCGATGTCTTCTTGTTTGTCTGTAAAGGGAAGAAAAAGGTTGTTTTTATAGGAGTCAAACCAAAATATGTTGTATATTTGAAGGCGAAATAATCAAATACCTATGAAAAAGTATATTATAACTCTGCTGTTTTGCACGTTGTTCTGTCATCTGGGCATTGCTCAAGGTTTGAAATCCGTTTCTATTCTGGGGGATTCTTATTCCACTTTCGAAGGCTATGTTCAGCCCGATACTAATTTTGTATGGTATCTGAAGACGCCTCCTAAAGGACGGAAGACAGATATGGTTTCTGTACGTAATACCTGGTGGCATCAGTTTATTAAGGAGAACAACTACCGTCTTTGTGTGAATAATTCGTTTTCCGGTGCTACTATTTGCCATACCGGTTACCGTTCGGAGGATTATAGCGACCGTTCTTTCATCACCCGGATGAAGGCATTGGGCTGTCCTGATATTATTTTTATTTTTGGCGCGACTAATGATTATTGGGCAAAATCTCCTTTAGGAGAGTATAAGTATGCGGATTGGTCTAAAAAAGATTTGTATTCTTTCCGCCCTGCCATGGCTTATATGCTGGATACAATGATTGATTACTATCCTAATGTGGAGATTTATTTTTTGTTGAATGATGGTTTGGGAAACGAGATAACTGAATCAGTCAGAACAATTTGCAAACATTATCAGATCGATTGCATCGAATTGAAAGAGCTTGATAAGATGAGCGGCCATCCTTCGGTGAAAGGGATGAAACAGATTAGTGAACAGGTGAAGGCGTATATGAATTCCCGGCAGAATTGAGTATGACGGTTTATGTGGTGATTATTTTAGAGGAATAATGATAAACAGTTTCCGATGATATTTTAGTGAAAGATATACTGGTTGAAGTATATTCTCTCACTAAAATATGCCTATCACTTCTTATTTTACAAAAAACAATCGTCAAATGGCTTTCAGTTATAATCCGATCTCGATGGTTAGAGCAGGTAAACCGGAAAGTTTTTTCATTGTGATTTCATTAAAGTTTCTTTTTTAGCCTTTAAAAATGAAGAGAGCTTATTAATTTCGCTTCTATACTTTCGTTCGTTGACCCTGTTCTTATTTTCTTCTGGATCTATGTGATGGTCAAACAACATTCGAGAATGAATCTTTTCTTTTTGTTTCCATTCCGCATAGTTGTATCTATTGCTAACAGTATTGTCCCCTCCTTCCCATTGGATATATACTTGGTCTTTTATTTTTGCTTTTAAATTTGTTAAAATAGGAACAAAACTAGTGCCATCTAATTGATTCTTTGGTATGGGCAAATGACAAAGTTCACATAGTGTCGGATATAAATCTACGAATTCTACCATGGACTTAGTCTTTCCTTTTTTCAATCCGGGAACACGTACAATTAAAGGAACGTGAGTAGAACGATCCATTAAATTATGCTTACCGAGAAAGTTATGTTCCCCTAGATGCCAGCCATGGTCTCCCAGTAATACAACGATGGTATTATTTGCTAAACCTAACTCATCCAGAGCGTCCAGTACTTTCCCTATTTGCGCATCAACATAACTCAGACAAGCATAATATCCATGTTTGGCTTCTTTCTGAAAAGAAATATCATCTGCTGTGGTGGTACGTGCGTAAGCGTAGATTTCTGTAGAGTTTTTAACCTCATTCGGTAGATCTTTAGGACGAAAACGATTGTTAGCAACTGGAATTTTCTCTCGGTCATATAAATCCCAATATTTTTTAGGGGCATTAAAAGGTAAATGTGGCTTCCAAAATCCACATGCCATAAAGAAAGGTTTTCCTTGTTCTTTTAAACGTTTTAAGTCTGCAATGGCTTTTAATGCCAGTTTTCCGTCATCATAAGCGGTGTCAGGTACTTCAGCCCACTCACAGAAAGGTCCACGCATTGTTTTGGGATTGATAGTTCGTGCGGAGGCTTCATTCATCCATAATTCCCATTTATTGTATTCTGCCCAATATACATCATATCCGTCGGGATGTTTACGGTAAGGGGGTTCACTCCATGAATTAGCATGATCTGAAAGATGGTGGAAAACCTTGCCGTTTGAGATTGTGTAATAGCCATGTGATGTAAACCATCTTGATATCGGAATTGCGGTCGGGCAATCTTTGCTGGCATAAGCGGAATAGTTGACAAAACGATCTGGATAGTGTGGATACACTCCTGTTAATAAGCTGGCGCGTGAAGCTCCACTTACTGGGATATTGCAGTAAGCGTTCTGAAATAATAACCCGCTGGCGGCAAAACGGTCAATATTGGGGGTCTTTACTTCTTTTACCCCATAGCATCCTAACTCAGGGCGCATATCGTCTGCCATCAAGAATAGAACGTTCATTTTCTCTGTCTGTGAAAATACAGACAGAGAAGAGAAGGCAAGCATTGAAATGCTTGAAAACAAAGTGTATTTTAACTGCATAATTTTATTTATTGTTTTCCCATCCAGGATTTTGTTCGAGAGCAGGATTGAGTGCCAATTGATTTAGAGGAATTGGATTTAGATAGTAATGTTCCAACCACCCTATGGGTTTCTCGAAATAATATACATATCCTTCATTGTTGGATGGACCATTCATAACTTTTACATTAAATTCACTTGCATCTTTTAAATAGACTCCAGTAGGTTGTTTGTTTACATAATGTCCTTTTTTCCATCGGCGTAAATCGTCCAGACGAGTTCCTTCACCCATTAATTCAACGCGGCGTTCACGGCGGATTTCCCATAGTAAAGGATTTACATCTTGATCTCTGTCAGGATCAAAATCTGTGGTAATATCTGTCAAGACCATGTCGGCCACGTGAGCACGTTTCCTCAGTTTGTTAATAGTTTTATCTGCTATAGATTGATCGAATAGCCCTAGTTCATACATTGCTTCGGCATAATTCAACAGTATCTCGCCGAGTCTGAATAGGGGAGCGTCTGTAGTACAAACTCCATTGGCAGTGCTGGCATCGGTATGGGTATTATAGTATTTCCATACCCAGAAACCCATTTGGCTGGCATTCCATCCCTGTCCCCAATTGACATTTTTAAAATGGGGTTGCCCTTTGGTTATAAAACCTTTGAAATTAGATGTCGGCAACCGGTGATAAGTTTCTTTAGAAATTGTTGCCATCAAGTCAATATACTCGCGTTCAGAGGGATTATCTGTGAACTTCCATTGAGTAGTAGAGGCACTTGCTAGACTTACCATATAGGGAGGACATACTGTGTGATATAGACGATAATCCCTGTTGCGGAACTGGGCATACACATCTTTGTCACCTCCGTATGTGGTACTGTTTTTGATAGGATGTCCGTCACTGCACAAATAACTGTCCACGGCATCTTTGGTTGCTTCTATTTGTGACTCGCCGGTTCTTACCATACGTGTGAGTCCATGGCATAGCTGGCTGGTAGCATACTCTTTGTATAGAATAATTCCATTGATGCCAGCTAAAGACTCTGAGTTGAAAAGTTCTTCATAGTTGGGGTGTAGGGTAGTATATTTATTCATGACTTCCTTGGAAGCCCGTGTACATTCTTCTAAATAGGTTGTGGCATTTGGTAGGGCATGATATTTTCTCCATGTCCCTTCAAACAAACAAAAACGGGAGATTAATGATTGTACTACAGCTCGATTGATTGTATTATTGCCATCTCCGTCTACTTTGATATGTTCTTCTGCGTATTTCAAGTTATTCAGAATATTTTGGGCCACAACATCCCGTGGGTCTCTAGGGAAATATAGTTCCTCGCTGTCTTCTGATAAGGTATGTTCTACCCATGGTAAGTCTCCATATAGAGACAACATTTTAAAATATTTATAAGCGCGAAAAAAATATCCAACACTTCTCCAGTGTGCTTTTTCTGCATCATTCATGGATGATTGGTCTATATTGTCCAACATTAAATTTACCCGGCGGATGTATTCATAATCCCATGAATCAGAGGATGCAGGTACCTTAGCTTTTTGATACGCCCATTGGCTTTCATTGCCTGAGACATGCTTGATCATATTGTCAGCTTCATAATCTCCTTTAAAGATTTCATCAGTTTGTCCTGTTTTATATGCATAGCCGAAAAAGACGTTATACAGTCCCCAAGAGTAAGTCTTGAAGTTTTCATATGATCGGAAAGAGGTTAATTCCGTTTGTTGATCTTTAGGATATACCTCCATAAAATCATTATTTAAACAAGAGTTCATCAACAGGAAGAGTCCTGCTGCTACTATATATTTTTTCATAATGTCAGCTTTTATTATAAACTTAAATTAATACCAAATGAGAATTGACGCATATAAGGATAAGTAAATCCACGTTGTCCCAAATTGTCTGTTACTACACGTTCAGCATCTATCCCTTTGGGCAGATGATCAAATGTAAAGAGGTTCTCTCCACCAAAAAATACTGATAAGTTAGTAATACCCAGTGGCTTGATCAGTTTTATGGGGAAGGTATATGATAAACTGATATTGCGTATGCTCAAATATGCTCCATTTTGCAAAAAACGGGTTTGTGGTTTTTGATTGGCTTTAGTGTTTCCTTCTGCCTTTTCATATAAACGTGGGAAATAACTGTTTGTATGTTCTGGAGTCCAGTAATTCAATTGAGAGTCAAACAAAGTTGAGTAAGCATCGTAATGTGGATAGAATAGCTCGTTCATGAGCCAAAGATCCCGTTTGCCGACTCCTTGTAAAATAAATGACAGTGAAATACCTTTCCATGTTGCACCACCACGAATTCCGTATTGATATCTGCGAGTATCATTACCGATAATACGAGTGTCGCCTGGTTCGTTTGATGTGTTTTTACCATTGTTTATGATACCATTCCCATCAAAATCCACATAAAGTATATCTCCCGGATTAGGATTATAACCTTCCACTTTGGGAATATTGTTTTTTAACTTTCCTTGACTGTCAAAATCTTCGGTAGTATATAAGCGGTCTGTAGTATACCCCCATATTTCACCTAATTCCATTCCTTTCCGGTAAATCAGATTGTCATCCGAATCTTTTCCTAGTAAGCCTACCTCATTGTCGTATTTTGTGATTTTCGTACGCGAGTCATATAGGTTAAAACCTAAATAATATTGCACATTGCCGATACGGTCATTCCAATCCAAGGATATTTCCCAACCTTTGGCGCGTAAGTCGGCAGAGTTTTGTAATGGGGCTTTGGCACCCAATACTCCTGGAAGTTCCATACCTGGAGCCAACATTCCTTTTGTATCCCGTTGGTACCAATCAAATACAACATTTAGGCGGTTATTAAACAGTCCTAGGTCAAATCCGAAATCCAAGGTACTAACTTTTTCCCAAGTGAAACTATTGCTGACTAGGGCTGGAGGAGCCAATGTTGTAGTAGCTTGTCCGTTTACAACCCAATTAGCCAATGGAGAATCCATGCCAGGAATAAAAGCATAAGGTTCTATACTTTGATTACCGATATTACCATAAGAACCTCTCAATTTTAAGTTAGAAAGAAAAACTTTATTCCATTCCATAAATTGCTCTTCACTGACACGCCATCCTACGGAAACAGAAGGAAAGAAGCCGAAACGATTTTCTTTAGGGAATTTCGAAGAACCATCATAACGCCCGTTTGTTTCGAGTAAATATTTACCGGCATAAGAGTAATTTATCCTATAGAATAATCCTCTGACATGGTATTCTTCAAATTCATCACTGTTTTTATAATCTCCTGTAGCTTGTGATAATGAGGGTAAATCTTCGTTAATCATATCTGTGCGTGACGCTTTCATCATCTTATAGGAATTGCTTTCCTGATTGAAACCAGCCATAATTCCAATGTCATGTTGGCCTAATGTTTTGTTGTAATTGGCATATACATTAAAAGCATTATAATTGGTTGCCCGATTTTCTATTTCATATTTCGAATTTGAAACAGACTGTTCTTTGCGGAAGTTAGCTCCGTGAGCATAAGCAAATTTCTTATCGAAAGTTGTGATTTCTCTGGTCTTTCTATTAAATGTATATTCACCGATTATTTTCAGATCTTTGAACGGAGTAATAGTCAGCTTGCCAAAGATGCGTAAATCGTTTCTGTCATTTTCTTTAGGTGCTGACAGATTGATGAAATTATGAGGAGTATTGATAGGCAAGATTTCACCATCCAGTTCCATATTACCTAATGGAAAATAAGATGGAAAGGCTACTGCTGCTCCCCAAATACCATAAGAAGCTGAAGTATAGGGAAGTTCTGAATGTGAATTCGCATATTTGATGTCTAACTCTGGAGTAATCCAGGAATGAATGTCGGAGCGGATGTAAGATGATATATTATAACGTTTATATGAGTCTTTGTCTGTAACAAGAATTCCATTTTGATTCACCATACCGGCTGACATTCTGTAAGATATTGATTTATTACCTCCTCCAACAGAAATGTTATGTGTTTGTTGAAAACCTGTTTCCATCATGTCGTTTAAGAGATCTGTTTCTTGTAAACTGTATCGAAGTCCGTCTACAACGGCATAACCGTCAGGATAATTGCTTGAATTAGTATTATATTCTTTCAATAACTCTAACCAGGTATCTACATTTTGTCCTGTCTGATATGATACTGTTCCCATATCTTTATAAGCTTGTACTGTTTGTAACGGAGTTGCTTTATGGGGTAAATTACTGGGCTTACTGAATGAGAAGTTATTAGAGTAGTTGATAGAGAAGCGAGTGTCTTTCATTCCCTTTTTAGTGGTAACTAGGATAACTCCGAATGCAGCGCGTGCACCGTAAATAGCCGAAGATGCGGCATCTTTTAATACAGAGATAGATTCAATATCATTAGGATCCAGCATATTTATGTCCATCTCTACATTGTCAAC
Source organism: Phocaeicola vulgatus ATCC 8482 (assembly GCF_000012825.1). Classification (GTDB taxonomy): domain Bacteria; phylum Bacteroidota; class Bacteroidia; order Bacteroidales; family Bacteroidaceae; genus Phocaeicola; species Phocaeicola vulgatus. The sequence continues at coordinate 2,279,394 of NC_009614.1, forward strand.
TAATACAAGCGGGGCACCTTCATTGATGCTGTTCACTCCACGGATATTGAAAGACATTTCAGCACCGGGTTGGCCTGATGTGCCTGTTACCTGCAGTCCCGGCATTGCTCCCATCAGTACATTACTAACCGAAGTGACAGGACGATCACCCAATATTTCATCCATTTTTACACTGCTTACTGCTCCTGTCAGGTTGGCCTTTTTTTGTACGCCATATCCTACGACTACTACCTCTTCCAAAGTTTCAGTATCTTCCTTTAATACAACATTAAGTTCTTTCTTTCCAGAAACTTTCACTTCTTGAGAAACATACCCGATATAAGTAATCTGTAAAACGGCATCTTTGGGAGTATCCAGAACGAACCGCCCGTCTATATCTGTGATTGTACCAGTTGACTGGCCTTTTACGATGACATTGGCACCGATTATCGGTTCGCCATTCGCATCTTTCACAATACCTGTCACCTTATTTTGTTCTTGCTGTATTCCTTGCACAATCTCAGTAGAAAGAATGATTTTCTTTTCAAGCACCGAATACTTCACATTCGTTCCTGCGAAAATCTGATCCAATATCTTGAAGATATTATTGTTGTTTGCCGAAACTGATACAATACGTTTCAGATCTACGTGTTTATTGTTGAAGAAGAAATCAAACCCCGATTCTTTTTTCAGCTTTTCCAACACAGTGCCAACTGTTTCATTACGCACTTCAAGACTGATCATGGTCTTTTGCGCATACGACTCTGCCGCATAAGTCATACTTAGCGAACAGATTAAAAAGAGTACACTCAGTTTCATAGGTAATGGAGTTTTATTTAAGATTAACCTACACGACTTTATCATCCATAATAATTGGACGCTAAAATAAATTTTCATAATTTTGTAATTGAGATAAAGTGAATAAAATGTTGTCTTTGCTTGTCGCCAAACAAGCATGGAAAGATGATTTTTTCATACGGGGTGATACGCCAATATCCTCCCGTATGTTTTTGTTTAGGGAGCCTGTTGTCTGTTCATTTTTCTAGTATTTAAATTAAGGGTTAAACGTATATTAGTACACTTCTATTTTCAGCTTTTCCGTCTTTATATCTGCACTGTCAATGTAACGCCAGCGTATGTGGGAAGAAATCCGGAAATATTCCATAATACGCTCCAGACGCTGATGGGTGAATGTTCCTGTGAACGAACAGCCTTTCAGCCCCTTGTTGGACAATACGAATTCCACATTGAACCGCTTTCCAAGCATGTGCAGCACTTCATCCAACGGAGTGTCATTAAAGATAAGCTTGCCGTCTTTCCATGAAATCTCCGATTCGCCCGAGGTAGCGTAGCACTTGATATCTCCGGTTTGTGGGGAATAAACCAGCTTCTGTCTGGGGGAGAGCATACTCTTTTGAAATTTTCCTTTGCTATTCTTATAAATAAACCCTACGCTGCCTTCGATAAGCGTGGTGGAAATGGGAGTTTCATTACCGTATGCTTCCACATTAAAACTTGTTCCGTACACTTCCACCTGCGAATGGTGAGGGGTGGAAACGATGAATCGTTTCCGGGGGTGTTGGGTCACATCGAAATAAGCTTCACCGTTTAATTCCACTTGGCGCACATCGCCGGCAAAAAAGGTGGGATAGCGGAGGGAGGATTCCGAATTGAGGTGAACTACCGTGCTGTCCGGTAACAGGACGGAGGTAGTCATGCCTGCATTGGTTTTTATTTCCACCATCTGAGCGGTGACTACCGGCTGCTGTCTGTCCGGATACAGAGCCAATACACCTATCAGGAGGGGAACGGACAGGATGGCCGCAATGCGTTGTGTCCATCCCCACCAGGACAGGTTTCTAACTTTTGTTCTGCTTTTTACCTTGTCTAATGCCTTTTCCGTATCTATCTTCTTTGTGATGTGCTGTGTGTCTACAGCCAGATAGAGCGTATTCAGCTGCTTGGCTATACGCAAATGCTCCTCATCGGCATTCAGCCAGGCTTCTATCTGTTCGTTCTCCGGCGGAGTGGTGTTTCCTTCGAAATACTTGGTCAACAAAGTTTCTATATCGGTATGGTTTTCCATGAATTATACTTTAATGTTTTCCTTTATATTATTAAGACAAGCGAGAATGAAAGGTATCTAAACGAAAAATGCTTTTTTTTTAAAAAAAAGTTTTTTCCGATAAAAACAACTATCTTTGTACACAAGGAAAACAGTTATTATACTATGAATCATACCGTGGAAGACTTGTCTTTGTTTAATGCTCTCCGACAGGGGGATGGTAATTCTTTTGACCATTTATTCAGAAGGTACTATCCTATGCTGTGTGCCTATGCTCACCGCTTGGTGTCGCTGGAAGATGCCGAAGAGATTGTTCAGGAGGTGATGTTATGGCTGTGGGAGAATCGTGGGGATTTGATAATCGAGTCTTCATTGAATCAGTATTTGTTCAAAATGACTTATCGGAGGGTCTTGAACCACTTGACGCGGGAACAGGTGAAAACCAAGGCGGAAGCTGCCTTTTATGAGCGGACACAGGCGGCATTGTGTGAAGTGGACTATGGTCGTTTTGAGGAATTGGACCGGAAAATAAAAGAGGCGATGGCTGCTCTTCCCGACAGTTATCGGGAAGCCTTTGTGATGCATCGCTTTAAGGAACTGAGTTATAAAGAAATTGCTGAAGTGCTGGATGTGTCGCCACAGACGGTGGCTTACCGCATCCAGCAGGCATTGAAGCTGCTTCGTGTTTCCTTAAAGGATTACTTGCCTATGCTGGTATGGCTGGTGGGCTGAAAAGTATCTCCCCCGGAGTTTCCCCTGTTTTTTCTTTCAAATCCTTCAGCCTCTTCGCAAACGCCCGTCAATAAAGAAAAGCGGCTGAAGAATTTCCTCCCGGAATTCCTTCAGCCTAGTGTAGAAGTTTCAGCTCTTTATGGTTTGAGCTTCGTTTGTAGAAGTTTTCTATTATATTGTTTCGTTGTATATTTACTTTATTGTCAGGTCCGTGTCGTTTGTTGCCGATACGTTTTCCGTTTCGTTCTCCGGTTCGGGCAATTTCTCTTTTCCGTAGAATCCCGGCATCGGTTCATAGATGGGGTTGCGCGGAATGGAGATATTGCGCAGTTTTTTATCTTTCGCCAACTGAGCGATATAACGTCCCGCGGTAGCTCGTGTCAGTCCGCATAACGATTCAAACTTCCGGCGTGTCAGCACGCTGTTTGTCAGGAAGTATTCCGTCAGTGCTTCGTCTATACTCTCTTTGGTTACCGGCATGGAGTGCGGCTTGTATTTCGAACGCTCGGTCTTGACGTCGCTCAACTGATGCTTCAGGTATTTGTCCGCACGGAATGTCACCGATTTGAATTTCACCTTGTTGGCACGTGTGGAGCTTGGTGTCCGTGTCTCGGGGCAGGTAAGCGATATATGGAAATATCCTATCCCTTCGATATGTACCCGGGCACCGTCCTTCAAGTAGTAGGCCAGTTTCTCGCTGAGCGAGATAATGGTTGCCTTGATGTCCGCCACGGTGAGCGAGGAGCCGTACTGTATTTCCCGCGCCAGATAGTCGGTGTTGATGCGCTGCCAGTTTACTACACGGGCGTGATAGCGCTTCTTGCGCGTACCTATCGTATTGGGTGATTCATAAAATTCAAATTTGATAGCCATTCGCTTATTTGTTTTTATCCGGTTGTTTATGCTTTCTTGTACGGAAGAGTTTGCTGCAACTTCCTTTCAAGTTAATCGTTTCACTTTAGTGATGAAATAATATCACTTGAGTGATGAAGTTGTATCACTTAGGTGATGAAACTTCATCATTCTAGTGAAACGATTAACTTGACGGTGCAAAAGTATGAAATAGTCTTGATAAAAACGAATAATTTCCCAGTTATTTTCGCTTAGTCACTTTTTTGCGGTAGTGTGGGGTAAATGCTTGTAAAAGGGCATTTTGAGTGTTATCTTTGTGATATTACACAACCCCAAATAATGAAAAAGGATGAAAAAATTAGTGGAAAATTTACTGAGTTGGTGCAAAAAGAGTATGAAAATGAGGAGATGCGTGGGAAAAAGCACGGCTCCGGTTACCGGGCAGTCGGTGGGGCAAACCGGAAATGCGGAAGGGGTGTTGCCTTCAACGGCTACGGAAACGGTGGATGAAATTGTTCTCCCAGCGGCTGTCGAAACAGCTGGCATGGTAGAAACTATCGATGAAAAGGCGGCTTTTGGCAAATCGGGGCGCAAGAAGCCGGAGAATATGCTGGATGCCTTGCAACGCTTCTTGACCATACGCTATGATTTCCGTTACAATCTTCTCACTGAACAGACGGAGTATCGTGGGAAAGAGATGCCGGATGAAGAGTATGCCATGGTGGCTCAACGTGATTTGAATACATTCTGCCTGGAGGCGCGTACCGGTGGCATCAACTGCTGGGATAAGGATGTGAGCCGTCTGCTCCATTCCAGAAAGGTGGAAAACTATCATCCTTTTCTGCATTATATGAGCCACTTGCCTCAATGGGACGGGGTGGATCGTGTTACTCCGCTGGCCGTGCGTATATCGCGTAAGCCGATGTGGGTGAAAGGGTTTCACCGTTGGATGCTGGGTGTTGCCGCCCAATGGCTGGGGCAGGCGCAGGATTGCGCCAATGCGGTGGCGCCTATGTTGGTGAGTCGTGAGCAGGGGAAGCGCAAGTCTTCTTTTTGCAAGATTTTGATGCCCAAGGAACTTACACCTTATTATATAGATAAGTTCGACCTGACGAGCGAGAGTGGATGTGAACAGAAACTTTCGCTTTTCGGACTGATCAATATGGATGAGTTCGACAAGTACCGTGCCGGGCAGATGCCTGCCTTGAAGAATCTGATGCAGACGACCACACTGACTTTCCGCAGGGCACATCGTCCGGCATTCAGTCATCTGCCCCGTATCGCCTCTTTCATCGGTACGTCCAATATGACGGACCTGCTGACTGATCCCACAGGAAGCCGCCGTTTCCTTTGTGCGGAAGTGGACGGCAAGATTGACTGCACACCGCCCGATCATGCGCAGCTGTTCGCCCAGCTGAAAGCGGAGCTGGCCGGAGGAGAGCGTTACTGGTTCTCGGAAGAGGAAGAAAAGGAGATACAGCACAGCAACCGGAATTTTTATAAAATGCCTGCCGAACAGGAATTGTTTTTGCGTTGTTTCCGGATGCCGCAGGAAGGGGAGTTGTCCAAGCCCTATACCACGACGGATTTGTTCAATTATTTGCAGAAACATTATCCGGCGGCCATGCGTGGGGTGACTCCGAACCGGTTGGGCAGGATGATGGTTGCATTAGGGATACAGCGTGTTCATACTGAGTATGGCAATGTGTACCGGCTGGTGAAGCTGAAGGATTCTTCCGCGGCCTGAAACTTTTTCCCGGTGTGATCCTTCAGCCGGAACGCCCTCCTGCAAAGGGTTTGCGGGAGGGCTGAAGCTTTTGAAGGATTTTTCAGGGGGAATCGTATAAGGGGAAATAAATGAAAAATATTGCTTGGCGATTTGTTTGTTCGACTTTTTTAGTGGTGGCGTTTTTATCTATAAAAACATGGAAGTGACAGTTTACATATTTATTGCATTGTTTCTTCTTGGGATTGTCCGGAAACGAGATGCTCCAAGTTTCATGCTGCTCCGGGAGATACTTTGCAGTTGAAAGTTTCCTTCCGGTCGGACAGCATAGGGGTGTTTGTCCGTGAATTTCATATCTATGGCAACTTTTCCTTTTTGCCACTTGGTCTGACGGTGGAGGGCGATTGCATATAAGGCAAGCTCATAGCATATAAGAGAAAGAATTAACAGGATAATTTTGTTTTTATCGAAGGTTTATTGCTAACTTTGCTCTACCATCGTAATATGGATGAAAAGCACAACCGATATACAAATGAGCAAAATGTCTGGAAATTCTTTTAATGATATCTATACCTCTTATTATAAGAAGTCTTTTTTCTTTGCCAAATCATACGTTCATAATGATTTGGCGGCAGAAGATATTGCCTCCGAGGCATTAATAAAGTTGTGGGAAAAGTTGAAGGCCGAGCCTGTTGAAGAGAAATATATCTTACCATTGTTACTGACAATTTTGAAGAACAAGGCTTTGGACTATCTAAAGCACGAGGAGGTAAAACGCAGTGCTTTTGAAGTGATGGTCGACTGGCAACAACAGGAATTGTCTATCCGTATGTCTGCCTTGGAAGCGTGCAATCCTGATGAGATTTTTTCGGAAGAAGTGGAAAAAATCATCAGTGCTACTTTAAGTACCTTGTCGGAACAGACCCGACGGGCATTTATTTTGAGCCGTTTTGAAAATAAATCCAATAAAGAGATTGCCGAAGAGATGGAAATCTCTATAAAGGGGGTGGAATATCATATATCAAAAGCATTGAAAGTACTGCGGGTGACTTTAAAAGATTATCTTCCTTTATTTTATTTCTTCTTTTATTATTAAGCCTGACCGGATAGGGATACGGATGTTTTTGAGGACAAAAATGATTTTTTTATATTTTTCTTCATTTTCTTTTAGGGTAGTTTCTTCTTGAGTCGTTTCTAATAAAACAGCATAGAATATGAATCCTGAATTATTGCAAAAATATATAGCCGGAAATGCTACTGAAGCCGAAAAGCAGCGTGTGACCGAATGGATACAGGAAAATCCTGAGAACATGCGTGAATATATGGCACAACGGAAGTTGCATGACATGGCATTGTGGCGTACGGAACCTGTGGCGGAGGAGAATAGCCGGGAAAGGAAACATTTCTCGTTACGCGGAGTATGTATGGAAGCTGCCAAGATAGCAGCGGTATTGGCGATCGTCTTGTTGGGTACACATTATTGGACAGGAAAACATCAGGTACCGGAAGACAAAACATGGCAGTCTATTTATGTGCCGGCGGGCCAACGGGCGGAATTGATGTTGGCGGATGGTACGAAGGTTTGGTTGAACTCACGCAGTACCTTGACTTTCCCGGGAAGTTTCAAAGGGAATATCCGAAATGTGAAATTGGATGGTGAGGGTTACTTTGCGGTGACAAAGAATGTGGAACAGCCTTTTATTGTAGAGACGAACAAGTGTAATGTGAAGGTGCTGGGTACAGAGTTCAATGTAATGGCTTATGCAGCGGATAGCGTATGGGAAACTTCTTTGTTGGAAGGTGCTGTAGAAATTTTAGTGCCCGGTTCGAATAACAGTGGAATGAGGCTGGAACCGAACATGATGGCCAGCTTGAAAGGCAACAGACTGGTGAAAGGACGCATCAAGGAGGTCGATTATTTTTTGTGGCGTGAGGGCTTGCTTTGTTTTAATGATATATCCGTACGTGATATGATAGAGAAACTGAAACTGTATTATGGGGTGGATATTGTGGTAAATAATACCCGGATTTTAAAGAACCGTTATACAGGTAAATTCCGCACGAAAGATGGGGTGGAACACGTACTGAAAGTTTTGAGACTCAATAATAAGTTTACTTATACAAAGGATGATGAGACGAATGTGATAACAATTAATTAACCCTTAAAAAAGAATATGCCTATGAAATAACACACATGGTCTAAAAAGGAAATGGGATAGTGCTGCAACACCATCCCATGGAAACGTCAATTACGTATTGACAATTTTTTTCTCAAATAATCTTAAGTTGAACCTAAAATTAGTAATGCAAATATATGAAAAATATTTTGTATCAGGAATCTATTGTAGAAATTAAACATTTATTCCGTATGATGAGAAACACACTCTTAGCCCTGTTTGTCTTTGCCGGAACAGCTTTTGCCACTGAGTCTTATTCTCAGACAATGAAGGTGACTGTTGTGGCGGATAACATGTCAACAGGCAAGGTAATCAGTGAAATAGAAAAACAGACAGATTATCTGTTTGTATATAATGTAAACGAGGTGAATCTGAAGCGCAATGTGAAGGTGAATGCGCAAAATAAATCTGTAGCCGAAGTGTTGAATAAGGTTTTTGAAGGTACTGATATTTATTATGCCATGGAGGGTAAGAATATCATGCTGATGAGCAAGGCGAAAGATGGGGAAGTTGCCCAACAGGCAAATAAGGTGACAGGTATTGTGAAAGATACGAATGGCGAGCCGATAATCGGTGCCAATGTCACGGTGAAAGGTCAGTCAATAGGTACGATAACAGATATAGATGGGCGGTTTGTGTTGGATGCCCCGAAAGAAGCCGTTTTACAGATTACGTATATCGGGTATGTTTCTCAAGAAGTGAAAGTTTCTGGGAAGAGAGAAATTAATGTAGTATTGAAGGAAGATTCGGAGATGTTGGATGAAGTGGTGGTGGTAGGTTATGGTACAATGAAGAAAAAGGATTTGACAGGTGCAGTTTCTCAGATTCGTCCGGCTGAACTTTCTAATGAAGCTCCGAAAACTGTACAAGATGTTTTGCGTGGTACTGCTGGCTTGCGGATTGGATTTGATGGGTCTGCTAAAGGTGGTGGCTCCATGCAAGTTCGTGGTCAACGTTCTGTTTATTCAGATGGAGGACATAACGATCCACTTATTATATTGGACGGTATGATTTTTTATGGAGAATTGTCTGAAATCAATCCGAATGATATCAGTCAGATTGATGTGCTAAAAGATGCTTCTTCTGCTGCGGTTTATGGTGCTAAAGCTGCTAATGGAGTAATTATTGTAACGACAAAAAAAGGACGTTCGGAAAAACCTGTTATCAATTTTAGTGCAAATATAGGCTTCGTTACTATTGGTGATAGCCGGAAAGTATATGACTCTCATGGATATCTAAAATATCGTGAAGATTTTTATACGACAGACACTTATGGTATAAATGCTCAAACAGGAAATTATGAAGCTTATCAGACAGGAAATACTCCTGTTGGTTATTATAGTCGTCCTACAGAAACTAATTTGAATAAGTATGGCATTACTTTGGAAGCTTGGAAAGCTCAAAGTAATCAAGATGGTTCGATGAGTACAGAGGAGATTTGGGGAAGAAGATTGGGATTACAAGCTAGTGATATAACATTAAATAATTTTTTATTAGGCAAAACGTTTGATTGGTATGATCATTCTTTCCATACAGGATTGAATCAAGATTATAACGTCAGCATTTCAGGTAATAATGAAAAAGTGAATTATTATCTTTCATTAGGTTATCTTTCTAACGAAGGGGTAGCAAGAGGTAATGAGTATAGTGCAATACGCTCAAATATGAAACTTAATGCCCAAATAACTTCTTGGCTTAATGTAGGGGCAAACATTAATTTTCAGAATCGTACAGATGGGGATATTGCAACTAATTGGGAAAGCCAAATATTGGATAATAGTCCATTTACTTCTCCTTATAATGAAAATGGGGAACTAGTGCCTCATCCTATGGGTGAAAATGCTTATTGGAAAGGATATAACTTTGATTACGATCGCCAATATCTTGACTTGGATAAAGGTTTTACAGTTTTAAATTCTATTTTAACAGCCAAAGTAACTTTACCCTTAGGAATTACTTATTCGTTTAACGTATCACCGCGTTTACAGTATTTTCATGATCGCTACTACCGATCATCAGAACATCCTGATTGGCAAGCGGAAACAGATGATCGTGTAAACCGTGAGCAAAGTAAACGTTTTGATTGGTCCTTAAATAATACTATTACTTGGGAGCACATTTTTGCAGAAAAGCATCATACTATTTTGACTTTGGTACAGGAAGCTGAAGAACGTCAATCTTGGGCAGATCGTATTGAGGCGCGTAATATTCTACCTTCTGAAGCTTTAGGATTTCATGGCACTGCTAATGGTGATAAAAATCTGAGCTCATTTAGATCTACTGATACGCGTGAAACAGCATGTGGTTATTTGGCTCGTTTATTTTATTCATACAATGATACTTATATGGCTACATTTTCTTTTCGTCGTGATGGTTATTCTGCATTTGGAACAACTAATCCTTATGCTAATTTCTTTTCAGGAGCATTGGCATGGACTTTTACTAATGAGAATTTTTGGAATTGGAAGCCGTTAAGTTCTGGTAAGCTGCGTGTGTCATTCGGACAGAATGGTAACCGTAGTTTGGCTGATTCATACATTGCTTTAGCAAACTTGTCACTTGGAAAATATACACAAGGATATATAAATTCTGCTTCGGGGGCGTTGATGGATCTAAAGTATCTTTTTGTAAGTCGTTTGGCTAATCCGAATCTACAGTGGGAAAAGACTACTTCTTGGAATGTAGGTCTTGATGTGGGATTTTTTAACAATAGGATCAATGCAAGTATGGAATATTATGTAATGCCTACTACGGACATGATTATGAACCAATCATTGCCTGACTTTACAGGATTTAATTCTATTACAACTAATTTGGGTAGAATAGAGAATCGGGGATTTGAATTGTCTATTAATTCACGTAATATTGAAAAGGCAAATTTTCAATGGGAAACCGGATTTACTTTTTCAGTTAATAAAAATACTATTAAGAAATTATATGGAGAATATGAAACCATAGTTGATGCATTGGGCAATACAATAGTAAAAGAACGAGATGATGTGACTAATGGCTGGTTTATTGGGCACCCTGTTAGTGCTATTTGGGATTATAAAGTTACAGGTATTTGGCAAAAAGATGAGGTGAAAGAAGCTGCCAAATATAGTCAACGCCCAGGTGATCCTAAAGTACAGAACATTTATACAGACGATGATAAAGTAAATGCTGATGGAAGCGTAACCCCTGTTTATAATAATAAAGATAAACAGTTTATGGGGGAAACAACACCTCCTATACATTGGTCCTTGAGGAATAGTTTTACTATTTTTAAAGATTGGGTTTTTTCATTTAATATGTATTCTTATATGGGACACAAGAGCTTGGATACTAATTATTTGAATAATGATAATAATTATTCGCAGATAACTAACTGTAGAAATGTCTACACTAAAGAATATTGGACTGTAGATAACCCTTCCAATACTTATGCGCGTCTTAGTGCACAAGGTCCAACTGGCATATCTGCACCGGCCCGTGTGATAGATCGCTCATTTATCCGATTAGAGAATATTTCGTTGGCTTACAATATTCCAATGAAATTTTTAGAGAAATATAAGATTCAGAATGCCAAGATATTTACTACTGTCCGTAATGTAGCAACTTGGAGTAAAGAATGGGAATATGGTGATCCTGAAACAGGTGGTTTGGCTCCTCGCACTTATTCTTTGGGAATTAACTTAACATTTTAATAATATGACATATGAAAAACTATAAAAATATATTTAGAATATTGATAGGAACTGTTTGTTTTCAATTATCTATGACAGGTTGTTCTGACGACTTCTTAACCCCCGATCCGCTATCACTTTATGAACCTTCAATAACTTTTAATACAGTAGAAGGGTTAAATGCAGCTTTAGCTTCAGCTGATAAAGCATTGCGGGCTTATTGGACAAATACCGAAGCGTGCGATCTGATGCTTCCTTTAATGAGTGAATACCTGTTCTCTGATTTAACCGTAGCAGCAAAAACAGACGATGCGCTTATTTTTTGTGACATCAATGAACGCTTTACTCCTAATAATGGTTGGTATAATTTTGACCAAAACCGTTTGGTTATCTTTTGGGGAGAAACCTATAATGGTATTAAATATGCTAATACGATTATCAGTTATATTGATAAAGTGGAAGGACTGGACGAATCAATAAAGAATGAATATTTAGGACGAGCCTATTTTCATCGTGCTTATCGCTATTTAAATTTGTGCTTCCAATTTGGCGATGTACCTTTTGTGTCAAAAATTATAGATCGACCAAAACAGGATTATAAAAGTACAAAACGAGAGGCTATCATAAAAAAACTAGTGCAAGATATGGAATTTGCAGTGCAGCATGTGCCTGATCAAAAGGATATGACTTACATTGGTATGATTAATAAAGGAGCTTGTCGCCAGCTACTTATTAAATGTTATTTAGCTAATGGGGAGTTTCAGAAAGCCAAAGAACAAGCTGATATATTAATTAGTCAGTCTGGGTATAAGCTGATGACGGAAACCTTTGGTACTTTCTCTAATCCACACCCTACTACATGGAATATTACTAATAATGTGATTTGGAATTTGCATCAAGGAAATAACAAAGTTATTGCAGCTAATAAAGAAGCAATTCTTGTTATGCCTAATCGTTATGGTTCAGATTCCGGTATCCGGACACGTACAATGCGTAATTTGGTACCTTGGTGGAATGCAACGTCTATTTCTACGCCTGACAACAAGTTGGCAGTAGACCGTTTTGCTCTTACTCATGCTTCCTATGATGCATCAATGGATTATAATAGAACGTTTGGACGTGGAGTAGGAGTTGTACGCCCCACTTATTTTGCAGAAAACTCATTATGGTATCTTAATGGTAACCATGATGATGGGGACTTGAGGCACAATTCAAAAGTTGGTAATTGGGTACATATGGAAGACTTGAAATACAACAATCCCAATTCTGTATATTATGGCAAACATTTGAGCTACAGTTGTATTAATGATAATGGAGAAGAACAGATCCTTTGCAATGATACTGTTCGGACTTGGTTTGATTGGCCTCATTATAAGACATGGTCTGAGTCTCCAGAAGATGAGGCTCCTCATCTTAATAATTATCAAGGTAGTGGATATAGTGATTTCTATTTGTATCGATTAGCTGAAACTTATTTACTTCGTGCTGAGGCCAATTATTATTTAGGTAATATAGAAGAAGCTACAGCAGATGTTAATATTATACGTCAACGTGCAAAATGTGACATCTTCTATTCAAAAGTAAATATTGATGATATTGTAGACGAACGTGCTCGTGAACTTTATATGGAAGAATGGAGATTTACTGAGTTGAGTCGTATTTCTTATTGTTTGGCTTTAAGTGGTAAACCTGATAATGAAGGGAAGGTATATGATGTGGATAAACTTTATGAAGATAGTTTTTGGTGGCATCGTATTAATAAATATAATAATTATTATAACAAGCCTGATGCACCAATAGTAAAAGGACGTAAATATACTATAGGACGTCATAATATAAATTGGCCTATTCCACAAAGTGCAATTGATGCTAACCTGTTAGGGAAACTCGGTCAGAATCCTGGATATGACGGTTATGATCCTACTGTAGAAAAGTGGAACACATGGGAGGAGGCCGTAGCCGACGAACAATAAATCAGAATAGATTTGAAGAAAGTAAATTGATACAATTGGGGCTGTTGCGTCAATTTACTTCTTCAGAACAATTACAAATTAAATATTGACTTTATGAAATGTATATTGGGGATGGTTGCATTATTATTGCTTGCAGCATCTTGTAGTAATAAAAAGGAAAATACTGAGACTTCTGAGGAATTACTGGAAATAATTCATCGTGTGAACCAGCGCTATCAGTCTATGCATAAGCCACAAGTCCGGTCATTTTGGGACAATGCTGTATATCATACTGGAAATATGGAAGTTTGTGCACTGACTGGAAATAAGGATTATCTGCAATATTCTATTGATTGGGCTGACTATAATCAATGGAAAGGAGCTACCAGCAACAACAAAGCTGAGTGGCGAAGCACTTATGGAGAATCACCGGAATATGTTCTTTTTGGTGATTGGCAAGTTTGTTTCCAAACTTATGCCGATCTATATAAACTTGACCCTGATACAATAAAAATAGCGCGTGCCCGCGAAGTAATGGAATATCAGATGTCTACTTCAAAACTTGATTACTGGCATTGGGTTGATGCATTATATATGGTAATGCCTGTCATGGTGAAGATGTATGATATAACAAAGAATCCATTATATTTGGAGAAATTACATCAATACCTTACAGTAACAGACAGCATTATGTATGATAGGGAAGTTGGTCTTTATTATCGTGATGCTAAATATCCGTATCCGTTTCATAAAACAATAAACGGAAAAAAAGATTTCTGGTCACGGGGAGATGGATGGGCATTTGCCGCATTTGCTAAAGTACTGAAACAATTGCCGGCAGAGGATAAGTATCGTGAAGAATATATAACTCGTTTTCAGACAATGGCAAAATCTATTGCTGCCTGTCAACAGCCTGAAGGCTATTGGACACGTAGTTTAATAGATCCGGAACAAGCTCCGGGTCCTGAAACAAGTGGTACTGCTCTTTTTACTTACGGCTTTCTGTGGGGAATTAATAATGGATTGCTAAATGCGGATATTTATTCGCCTATTGTAGAAAAGGCTTGGAACTATCTTAAAACAACAGCATTGCAAGCTGATGGAAAAATCGGATATATTCAACCTGTCGGAGAAAAAGCAATACCAGGGCAGGTGGTGGATGCTAATTCATGTTTCAATTTTGGAATAGGAGCTTTTTTATTAGCTGCTTGTGAACGAGTACGTTTCTTACAATAAAAAGGTAAAGAAGATGAATAAGTTTATTTTAATTGGATGTACGATATTATTTTTGTTTTTCTCTGCCGATTTGTGCGCTAAGCACAAGACAAAGAAAATGGCTGATCGTGAAATATGGTGTGATGTCATGTATCGGATGGCTGCACCGGTATTAAGTAATATCAGTGAAGGAAAATTGCAAAAAAACATGCAACTTGAATTAAGTCCTACGTGGGATGGACGTGACCGGCGAGTTTCTTATATGGAATGTTTCGGACGTTTAATGGCTGGTCTTGCACCATGGCTTTCGCTACCAGATGATGATACAGCGGAAGGTATTCAGCGAAAACAGTTAAGAACTTGGGCATTGCAAGGATATAAAAATGCTGTGGATCCCTTATCTCCTGATTATTTACTTTGGAGTGAAAATTTCCAAACATTGGTAGATGCGGCTTATATAGCTGAGAGTTTTATTAGGGGATATAATTCACTTTGGATGCCACTTGATGAGGTAACAAAAGAACGATATATAAATCAATTTGTTGCATTAAGGCGGATTAATCCATTATATACTAATTGGTTGCTGTTTTCATCTACTATAGAAACATTTCTTCATAAAGTAGGAGCGAAAGCAGATTATTACCGCATAGATTCTGCCTTGCGAAAAATTTCAGAATGGTATATTGGTGATGGATGGTATTCGGATGGTCCTTCATTTGCCTTTGATTATTATAACAGTTTTGTTATTCATCCTATGTTTTTTGAATGCGTGGAAGTTCTTACTGATGGTGGAAAGAAAAAACGGGAATGGGCGGGAACAACTTTTGCTCATGTTACTAAACGTATCCAACGTTATAGTATTATTTTGGAACATCTCATATCTCCTGAAGGAGCATTTCCTGTATTTGGTCGTTCCATAACTTATCGCACAGGGGTACTTCAACCTTTAGCATTGATAGTTTGGAAAGGATTGTTACCAGAAGAACTTAGTAATGGTCAAGTAAGAACAGCAATGACTGCCGTTATAAAACGTATGTTCGCTGATGGACAAAACTTTAATGAAAAAGGATTTCTCACATTGGGATTTAACGGTAAGCAGCCGCATACGGCTAATGTATATACTAATAATGGAAGCCTTTATTTAGCATCTTTAGCATTTTTGCCATTGGGCTTGTCAGCCGATCATCCTTTTTGGACTTCCCCTAGTGAATCTTGGACTTCCAAAAAGGCTTGGGAAGGAGAAGAATTTCCTAAAGATCATACATATTATGAAAAACACTCAATGAATTACCAGTAAAAAAATAATGTATGCAGTATAAAGTATTATTCAAGAGATGCTTGTTGGCTATAGTGGTAATGTTTGTCGTTACCTCTTTACAAGCGCAGCGGGAAATGAAGACTATCAATGATAATTGGGAATTTCGGAAATCTATAGATGAATCATGGGAATCTGTCAATCTCCCCCATACTTTTAATATAGATGCTTATCAACAACGAAATTATTATCAAGGTAAGGGATTCTACAGGCGTACTCTCGTTTTACCGGAAATTGTTGCGGAACGTCGTTATTATATGAAAATAGATGCTGCTAGTAAGGCTGCTAATATTAGAGTGAATGGAAAGGAAGTAGGCAGTCATGTAGGTGGTTATACAGCTTGTATTGTAGATATAACAGAGTATATCAGAAAAGAGAATTTGATAGAGATTACGGTTGACAATGGGAGAAAAGATATTACTCCTATATCGGCAGATTTCACTTTTTGGGGGGGGATCTACAGAGATGTATGGCTCATATCTACTCCAAAACAACACTTCAATATGAGCAATATGGGATCTGATGGAATTTTTATTAGTACTCCAGTAGTGAATGAAAAAAGAGGAGTATTGAAAGTAAAATGTGAAGTGACTAATGATTCTCATGAAAGTTCTATATTGGAAGTCAGAAGTGCAATTTATAGTCCGCAAGGAAAACTTTTGCAGACTATTAAACAAAAACAAAAACTTAAGAGTGGCGAAACCTATATTTTTGAAAACACATCTGGTGCTATTGAGAGTCCTGATTTGTGGAGTCCAGAAACTCCTTCACTTTATTTGGTAAAAACTACCTTGGTAGATCCGAAGTCAGGAAAGCTATTGGATGAAAAAAATCATAAGGTGGGATTTCGCTGGTTTACCTTTGATGGAAGTAAAGGTTTTTTCCTTAATGGAAAATCTTATAAATTACGTGGACTCAATCGTCATCAAGATCAAGCTCCGGCAGGGGTAGCTTTAGATGACGAAGCCCATCGACGAGACATATTTTTAATGAAAGAGTTGGGATGTAACTTTATTCGTATTTCACATTTTCCACAAGATGATGCAATATTGGAAATGTGTGACGAATTGGGACTATTGGCATGGGAGGAAATTCCTATCATTAATATTGTACCGAATACACCTGGATATGATGATAATTGTGAATATAATCTGCGTGAGATGATTCGCCAGCATTATAATCATTCATCTGTTATAACATGGGGATATATGAACGAAATTCTTCTTACTGCTCCTTCCATTGGTAAACCTGAGTGGCTAGCATGTAAAGAGCGCACGGTAAATCTAGCACAACGACTGGAAGCCGTTCTGAAAGAAGAAGATCCAGGAAGAGCCAGTGTTATGGCATTTAATATGACCAATCTATACAATGAAATAGGTTTGAATCTAGTAGACGTAGTAGGTTGGAATTTATATCATGGTTGGTATGTTGATAAATTAAAAGATTTTAATGCATGGTGTGAAGATCAACATCGTCGTTACCCTGACCAACCTATGATTATCAGTGAATGGGGAGCAGGCAGTGACAAGCGGCTGCATTCCACTCAAGGACGTGCCTTTGATTTTAGTATCGAATATCAACAAACGTATATAGAACATTATCTTCCTTTTATAGAGAATACAGAATGGATTAGTGGATGCGCTTATTGGAATTTCATTGATTTTAATGTGGCTGCTCGCCAGGAGTCAATGCCTAGAGTAAACAATAAGGGATTGGCTTATAATAACCGTATATGGAAGGATGTGGCTTACTATTTTAAGGCTATGTGGCGGAAAGATATTCCAGTAATAAGAATTGCCAGCCGTGATTGGGAAATGCGTACTGGGGAAATAAATAAGCCACAGTCCATTAAAATTTATTCAAATATGCCGGAAGTGGAATTGTTTATTAACGGACAATCAATAGGATGTCAAAAGATAGCTAATTGTCACACTGTCTTTAATGTAATTTTACCGGAAGGTATATCAGTTCTTATGGCGCAAGGAATCAAAAATGGGAAAACAGTTCAAGATGCTATGACAATTCAGTTCAAGTCACTTCCTAATATAGCTGAAGGAGATGAATTGGCAATTAATGTAGGAAGTAATTGTTACTTTACGTCAGATATCAGTAATCTTACTTGGTTACCTGATCAACCTTATACTGCGGGAGGTTGGGGATATATAGGTGGAAAAGCGCATAGCACTACCTCTGAAATTTATAATACTTTAGATGGGCCAATATACCAGACGTGGCGTGAAGGAAACTGGAGTTATAAAATCGATGCTCCTATAGGAGAGTATGAAATAGAACTGCTTATAGCAGATGTTACTAAACCTGCTGCTCAGTTGGCCAATCTTTTAAATAAGAATAAAGAAGAAAAGCATTCGGGAGAAACACGTTTTCATATTTCCATTTGTGGAAAACAAGTAGAAACTAATTTTTCTCCAATTGATGGAGGAAAGCATCGTACTGCCTTTAAGCGTCGCTATATTATTCGAAACGAACATGATCATATTGTTATTAGTGCAGGGGCAGTGAAAGGAGAACCGTTTTTAGCTGGTATTAAGGTACGGAAACTTTGATATGTGACAAAAGAGTCTTAAAAAGAAAGAATTTGTCTCAAAACACTTTTGATACGGATTCTTTCTTTTTAAATAGTGCAATTTATTGTCCGTACTGTACTATTGATCATAATAAAGTATTGTTATTGTTTATTCTAGTTTAGTATTTCAGAGAAAAAATGTTGAACTCATAAATTGCCGTAATGGAAAATACTTTGGATGAATAATAAAAAGGAATTGTACTATAATACAAAGAAATGAACAGGAATCCATAGTTACTATAATTTTATGTTCCGATATTTGCATGGAATTTATAGTAGATGAAAAACATGAATAAAAAAATTAAGTTATTAGGCATTCTGATGACTGTATCATTTCTATGTTGTTATGCCCAGACAAAAGAGTTCGATCCTTCTCTGGCTCCTAATGTAACCATCGTGAGCCGGCAATCTCAGGAGGAATGGAACAGTCGCTATATGTGGTATCCGGGACAACTGGCTGCTTTCTACCAGCAACAATGTGCCCGTATCTCAAAAGAGCGTTGTGTCAATGTATCCGGGTAAATTTTTTGCAAAGAATAATCATGTCTGGTTCAGAAAAGAGGTAAGATTGAAAAAGGAAAGTAGTCTTTGCTGGGAGGGTCCGTCGGATATTGTTCTTTATATAAATGGTGTAAAACAGTCTGTTTCCGGTAAACAGGTTATTTTACCCGTGGGCAGATCCTCTTTATTGTTTGAGGTGACAACGGATGACTCATTACCTTGTATCATTCTGAAAGGGGCGGGACTGGAAAATCCGGATGAATGGCAAGTCAGCATGGATAAAGAGCATTGGACAATACCCGAGAGTGCCGTCATGTATAATAAACCGGGCGTGCTGCCGGATGCTCCGCAAGATATGACAGCCCGGATTAAACCTTCACAAATACTCCCCATGCGCAATGCTGAGATGCAAGGTAAAGACGGAATTAGTATCGGAAAGAATGGTTATGTCCTCATCGACTTTTTCCATCTTGAGATTGGAACACTGACCTTTCAAGCGAAAGGAAAGGGAACTATAACCGTACGCGTTGGCGAAACTCCCGAAGAAGCACTGGAACGGGATGATAAGAAACTGGAACAATATCCATTGGCTCCTGTTACCTTGTCAGAAGAAGGAGGCACCATCACTTTGCCGGAACGCGCTCTCCGATATGTTTCACTGGAATGCGACAAGGGGGCTGAGATTACCTCCCTTCGTTTTGATGCGTCATTGTGGCCGGTAGAGCACCAGATGCAGTTTGAAACGGATGATGATTATGTGAACAACCTGTTCAAAATGAGCAGTGCGACATTGCATACTAGTATGCACCGCTTTTATCTGGACGGGGTGAAGCGTGATTTTCTTCCCTGGTCCATGGATGCGCTGGTCAGCACCCTGGCGGGGGATTATCTTTTCGGTGACCAGCAGGTGTCAAAAAACGGAATTTCCATAGCACTGATGCCGCTTGATCCGCAGAAATCAGATATAGGGATTCCTGATTATCCGTTGCATGCCCTGTTCGGCCTGAAACAGAACTATCTGCGTTTCGGTGACTTGACCACTTCCCTTCAATACAAAGACCGCATCATCCAGTTGCTTGATTTTTATGCCTCCATCGTGGATGAGAATGGTTTTGTACACGGCAATTATGGAGACAGACAGTTCGGTTATACCCCCGGATGGTCCACTTATAACGGTCCTGCCCGGAAAGGGGTGGCGGCCTATGCCCAGATCATGCTCTATTATAATTATGTGACCGGAGCTTATTTCGCGGATCTGTGGAAGGAGAGTGCATTGGCGGACAGATACCGCAAGTTGGCCCGGAATCTGAAAAAGAAGATTTTTGAACATTTTTGGGATAATGACCGGAAAGTCTTCATCAACGGTACAATGAATGACAATGTGACTGTGGACAAGCGTATTTCGCATCATGCCCAATATTGGGGAATACTGGCCGATATCTTTCCCAAAGAACATTATGACAACCTGTTTGAAAATGTTCTGCCGAATTTGCCGAACTATTATGAGGTGGTCAGTTATGAGAAGGGTTATGAGTTTCTGGCTTATGCCAAAGCCGGGCGGATAAAAGAGTTATGGGATCATATCTATGGTGTGTTCGGCGACTGGATGGATCAGGGACATACCCGTTTCCCGGAGAACTTTATGATGAATGCCTCCAGGGCCCGTCAACTGGTATTTTATAATCGTCCGTACGGCCTGAGTCTTTGTCATGGGGCGAATGGAGTCCCGGTAGTGGTAGGCGCATTGAACGGTCTTATCGGTTTCAGCCAGTCTTCGATGAAGACGAATGAATATACCATTAAACCGGAGTTACTCCATTTGAAGTGGATTCATTCCAGAATTCCGGTAAAGGAAGGATATATTGTCTTGAAACTGAATGCCGAGGGGGAGAGCACTATTGACATTCCGGCAGGATGTACAGTCAGAATTATAAAAAAGATCGGAAAGAAGCCACTGGTACTGAGAGAACAGGGCGGGTACAGCTTTCGGTTGAAGGACTGAGCGTTGAATAGAAAAAAGTGTCTGTTCAATAGCCATATTCTTTATTAAGTCATTCTTAATGTACTTGATTAAACCGACAAGTTGCAAGTTCTTGAATTTCTTCCTAGCTTTGTATTCGTTTGTTTTCAACAGGAGTACTTGCGTGAAGAATATGAAAAACATAGGAAGGATAGTATTACCAATCATTATTTTGTTATTGACTGTGCGGATAAATGCCGTTCCGGTCAAAGCATTTGATATGATAGTAAGAAACCTTCCTAATTCGGAACAGTTGCCGACCAAAGAATTGCTTTGTATCTTCCAGGATTCGGAAGGATATATGTGGTATGGCACTGAGGGGGGAGGTTTGTGTCGTGATGATGGATATATGGTGAAAGTGTTCCGTTCTGATTTCAAAAATCCGGGAATCTTGGAAAACAACAGTGTGACGTGTATTACTGAAGACGGTGAAGGGAAAATATGGTTTGGAACGAAGCGTGGCGCCTATATTTTGTCAAAAACAGATTATGAGATAAGGGCGCTTGCTGATGAAACGATAAAGAGCTGGACTATAACTACAATGACAGCGACGTCTGATGGTACGATCTGGATTTCGACTAACAGGCATTTGTTTCGATACAATGAGTCAGGGGAAAGAACCGGAAAATACATTCTTAAATGGAAAGGACGGGAGAATACCGTCAATTCTATTTATGAGGATAAGAAACAGACTGTTTGGGTAACTCAAGCAAAAGGCGGGCTTTTTTGCTATGATAAGGTAAAGGACTCTTTTATTTCATATCCTTGGCCCTATGATGAGTATCCCACAAGCATGACGGAAGATCATAACACTCCGTATTATTGGGTTACTACTTGGGGAAAAGGAATTGTACGTTTTGACCCCAAGGCACAGGATACGGACAAAATGTTTGGATTGCAAACAGTGGATAATGCGTCTTCTAACTCCGATGCCCGAAAGCTTCATCATATCATACAAGATTCTGTTAAGGGATATTTGTGGGTGACTGCGGCAGATAACTTATATGCCTATAAAATAACGGCCGATGCATCCTTGGATAAGGTGGATCTCTCCCGTTTATTATCAGCTGACAGGAAAATCCTCACAAAGATTCTTTCCGATCAATCCGGAAATTTATGGGTGACAGGTTATTATCCTTCTTCTTTCATTATTTCTTTTCTACCCAATGAAGTGCTTCCTTTGTCTATGGAAGGGGTAAAGCAAAATCTGGGGGTAATCGCATCTCCTATGCAGTTTTCTCAAGAGAAAAATTATTATTGGATCAGGCAAAAGAAATTGGGGCTGTATGCTTATGATCCCCAAAGAGATCGTATGTCTGTTGTTAAGAATGACAGGGAGCTTTCTTTTTTCTTTGAGAGGCCATCGGATAGAGAGGGAATCTATATGGTAAGGGATCATTCGGTAATTTTAATTCGGTATAAGGAGGACCGGCTTTTTGAATCCATCGTATGTACCATACCCATTAAACAAGGTGAGCGTATCCGTGCTTTGCATGATGACCGTCGTGGGAATCTTTGGATAGGGACTACTTACCATTTATTCCGGTATAGCTTGGAGGAAGGCCGATTGACTACAGTTTGTGATGATGTTGGTTTTATAAATGCTATCGTTTCGTCTAATGAAGGAGTTGTTTATTTTGCAACTGA
Organism: Phocaeicola vulgatus ATCC 8482; assembly: GCF_000012825.1. Taxonomy (GTDB): domain Bacteria; phylum Bacteroidota; class Bacteroidia; order Bacteroidales; family Bacteroidaceae; genus Phocaeicola; species Phocaeicola vulgatus. The sequence goes on from NC_009614.1 coordinate 2,301,824, forward strand.
AAGTAGAGGGTTGTGGAGAATTTCCGGAGAAAGCCGGTTGCAAATAAAGGATACAGGAGAAAATTATTCGGTATTGACTGTTGCACCGGACAACAATCTTTGGGTGGGTACTAAACAGGGCAATGTGTATAGTTATTCTCCGGATACGAATGATTTTATTTCCCGGACAAAAGATTGTGGATTGACAGGGGATGCTGTGTTGGATATAAAGTCGGATGACGATGGGAATCTTTGGATTCTTACATCACAGCGGGTGATGGTCTATCATCCCGGAACACATATCTTTACTATGATGTCTTGTACTGATTCTTGGATAAATCTGGAAGATTTCCAGTCATTGTATAAAGATCCTCGGGGAGAAATGAGTGTGGGTGGACGAGGTGGAATTGTGACTTTTCCTCACTATAATGAAAAAAAGAGGAGGATACCTGAACCAACGGTGCATTTGACATCCGTCGAAATGAATAACACCTCTGAAATCGGGGTGGATAATCAAAAGAAAATAAGCCTGTCTCCTCATGAGAGAAATGTGAAATTGTTTTTTTCTACTTTTGACCATTTGAATACGGATAAGGTAAGATATGCTTATCGTTATAAACAAAGAAACGATAATTGGGTGGCCTTGCCGGCAGGGGAAAATAGTATCGGATTGTCAGATTTGTCAAAGGGGGAATTTGAACTGGAAGTCCGTGTTACAGATGAGAATGGGCTGTGGAGTAAGAGTACATTAACGGTCATGATCCAGTGTTTGCCTGCTTGGTATGAAACAGGTTGGGCGTATTTGTTTTATGTGCTTGTTGTTTTATCGGTTGTTTGGGGATTGGGCCGGATGTATATGAAATTACGGAAGTCCATTGTTGCACAGACTGTTCTGCCACTGGAACAAAATCCGGAGCAAAGGCATGAGATAGATCCATTGTCGGAAGAAGGAAAAGTAGAAGCGAATTCTATTTCAGCATCTGATGAGCAATTAATAAGGAAGGCATTGGATATGGTTGAGAAGAACCTTAGTAATCCTGAATATTCCATAGAAGATTTAAGTAGGGATATGTGCATGAGCCGTGCTACTCTTTATCGTAAGATTACATCCATCACCGGAAGCTCGCCTTCTGATTTTGTGAAGAATGTACGTCTTCGTAAAGCTGCCGAATTATTGAAAGAGGGAGGGCTTACCATTGCTGAGATAGCTGATAAGGTTGGTTTTAATACACCTAGTTATTTCACAAAATCATTCAAGAAACTGTTTGGGGTGTTGCCTACACAATATAAATAAGTGATGTTTTAGTGATAAGAAGGAGATAGCTTTTGTGGCAGTTGATGGAGGAATAATTATAAATATGATTCATAAAGTTCAATTAAAGTGTATAAATTTCCATGTTAATGAACAAAAATACATTTTTGGGCTTTATAAATAACGATATATTTGTAAAATGCTGCTTGAATATTTCAGATTGAAAGAAATAAGGTACTCATTTTACATTTAAGACCATGAAAGAACTAAAGATGTACATCGATGGGCGATTCATCGAAAACCAATCCGATAAGTGGATTGATGTATTGAACCCTTCTACGGAAGAAGTGATATCTAAAATGCCTGATGGCACACCGGAAGATGCACGTGCTGCTATAAATGCTGCCGTGAAGGCACAGCTTTCTTGGGAGAGTCTTACCTCTATTGAACGTGCCGGCTATTTAACTCGGATTGCACAAGGTATCCGCAAGCGGGAACAGGAATTGACTGATATTATTATCCGGGAGGGTGGAAAAACAAGAGGATTAGCTAATGTAGAGGTGTTATTTACGGCTGATTACCTTGATTATATGGCCGGATGGGCCCGTCGCTATGAAGGGGAAATCATTCCTAGTGACCGTCCTCACGAAAATATATTTGTCTTTAAGAAACCTATTGGGGTGACAACAGGCATCCTGCCTTGGAATTTTCCTTTTTTCTTGATTGCCCGTAAGGCCGCTCCTGCTCTGTTGACGGGGAATACAATTGTGGTAAAGCCGAGTCAGCTGACACCGGAAAACGCGTATGTTTTCGCACAGATTGTAGATGAAGTTGGGTTGCCTAAAGGTGTATTCAATCTGGTGAACGGTCGTGGTTCGGTGATTGGACATGAATTGGCTGCTAACCCCAAAGTAGGTATGGTTAGTCTGACTGGAAGTGTGGAGGCTGGAATACAGACTATGGCAGCCGCTTCTACCAATGTGACGAAGGTTTCTTTGGAATTGGGAGGGAAGGCTCCCGGTATTGTAATGCCGGATGCAGATTTGGATTTAGCTGTAAAATCCATTATTGCTTCGCGTGTTATTAATACAGGACAGGTATGTAATTGCTGTGAGCGCGTGTATGTACATTCTAGTATAAAAGAGGCTTTTCTTGAGAAATTGTTGGCAGGATTCAAGCAGGTGAAAGTGGGTGATCCGAATCAGTATACAGACCTCGATATGGGTCCGTTGATTGATGCCAATGCACTGAAATCAGTAGAAGAGAAAGTGGAAAAAGCTATTGAGCAGGGAGCTGAGTTGCTATGCGGTGGTCATCGTATCGGTACTAAAGGATATTTCTTTGAACCGACGATTTTGACTAATTGTACCCAAAAGATGGATATTATTCAGGAAGAAACTTTTGGACCGGTACTTCCGGTTGTTGAGTTTACAGAGGTGGAAGACGCCATTGCCTGGGCTAATGATTGTGAATATGGGCTGACTTCTTCTATTTATACCCAGAACCTGGATATGACATTCAAATTGATTCGTGCGTTGAAATTTGGTGAAACTTATGTGAATCGTGAGAATTTTGAGGCGATGCAGGGATTCCATGCCGGATGGCGTAAATCTGGTATCGGCGGCGCGGATGGTAAACATGGGCTGGAAGAGTATTTGCAGACGCAGCTGGTTTATTTGGAAACTAAAGGCTGATTCTCATCATTATTCTATGTAGGATTGTCTCGGGATATAATTCGTATTTTATGTCTCGAGATACATCTTGTTATATGATGGATATTTATTATTGATTTAGATTGATACTTTAAGAAGTATAGAGTACAAAATACTTGTTGTTTCGTCCTGTTGGAAAAGGTTTATTCATCATAAAACAGCATGCTATGAAATTGTTTTTTTCCTTCGTTTTTGCCTTATTGGCTTTTACAGCTTGTACAAAACCCGAAAAGGAAGTCTATATCTTCACTTCTCATCGTGAGCCGGCATTGGACGGGTTACATTATCTTTACAGCTATGACGGCTATCATTGGGATAGTATCGCAGGTTCATGGTTGAAACCGGAAATAGGAAATAAGACTCCTTATTATAATTATTTCACTAAACAGACCGAAGAACAGAAATATGCTCCCAATTCGATGATGCGTGATCCGTCCATGACCCAAGGCCCGGATGGAACTTTCCATTTAGTGTGGACAATCAGTTGGAATGGAGAACAGGGATTTGGTTATGCCAGTTCTAAAGACTTGATTCATTGGAGTGAACAACGCGAAATCAAAGTGATGAAAGACTCTTTGACTAACAATGTGTGGGCACCGGAAGTTTTCTATGATGATGAAAAGGAACAGTTCATCGTTGCCTGGTCTTCTGCCATTCCTGTAGAAAGATATACGGCAGCCGATAGTTTGGGAGCTAATAAAAGTCACCGTGCCTATTATACCACGACCAAGGATTTCCAAACGTTTACTCCTGCAAAGGCGTTTTATGATCCGGGATTTAATTCTATTGACGGATTTATAGTAAAGCGTGATAAAAACGACTATGTATTAATTATAAAAGACAATCGCAAGCCTGGTTACAGTGATTTGTTCTGTGTATCCGGGCCATCGGCAGAAGGACCTTATGCTGATCCGTCAGTAAAATTTGCACCGACTTACTCTGAAGGTCCGTGTGCCGTGAAAGTAGGTGATGAATGGTTGATTTATTTTGATGTTTATCGGGAAGGACGGTTTGGAGCCGTGTCTACAAAAGACTTCAAGAACTTTACTCCCATTGACGATCAGATTTCTATTCCGCAAGGACATAAGCATGGTACTATCATAGAAGTTCCCGAATCAGTTTTGCTCAACCTGAAAGCGGAGGAAGCTAAAAGATTCCCTCAAAAAGACTAGTTATTACCCAGAATTGTCTGCTTGAATAAGTTACTTTGGGCTTTTGAAATTTATAAGATGAATGCACAAATGAAAAACAAGAATCTAGTATTATTATTCCTTCTTCTGATGGTGGAAGGAGGGCTGCTTTCGGCAGCAGCACAGAGCAAATCGTCGGTTTATAAGCCTTGGAGTCATGGACAACTGAAAGTAAGTAAAGAGAACCGTTATCTGATGAATGCGGACGGAACTCCTTTTTTCTGGTTGGGGGATACGGGATGGCTGTTGCCCGAGAAACTGAATAGAGATGAGGCTGCTTATTATCTGGAACATTGTCGTCAGGCAGGTTTCAATGTGGTGCAGGTACAGACTATAAATGGAGTTCCTGCCATGAATTTCTATGGCCAGTATTCCATGATAGATGGTTTCAATTTTAAGAATATAGACAGAAAAGGAGTTTACGGGTATTGGGACCACATGGATTATATTATTCAGAAAGCTGAGCAGAACGGCATTTACATAGCGATGGTATGTATCTGGGGAGGGCTTGTGCGCTCCGGAAAGATGAATGTTGAAGAGGCCAAAGCGTATGGTAGATTTTTAGGTGAACGATATAAAGATGCTCCTAATATTATTTGGGTAATCGGTGGAGATACTTATGCTGACCGGAATACTGAGATTTGGGAGGCGTTGGCGAATAGTATTCTTGCTGTGGACGAGAATCATATCATGACCTTTCATCCGTTTGGTCGTACATCCAGTGCTACCCATCTGAATAATAAGGAGTGGATGGATATGAATATGTTCCAAAGTGGACACAGGCGTTATGGCCAGAAAAAAGGAGATGGTGATACTTCTGTTACGGGATTGGAGGAAGACAATTGGCGTTATGTAGAAGAGGCTTTGTCCATGACTCCACTGAAGCCTGTTCTGGATGCAGAACCCAGTTATGAAGGTATTCCTCAGGGATTGCATGATCCTGCCCAGCCACGCTGGCGTGACTGTGATGTGAGACGCTATGGATATTGGTCTGTTTTTGCGGGCTCTTGCGGACATACATACGGACATAATAATATCATGCAGTTCTTGAAACCGGGTACACCCGGTGGGTATGGAGCTGATGGAATAGAGAAACCTTGGTATAAAGCAATGCAGGATCCCGGCTTCAATCAGATGAAATATCTGAAGAATCTGATGTTAACTTTCCCTTATTTTGAACGTGTACCGGATCAAAGTGTAATTGCCGGTACGAATGGGAATCGTTATGACAGAGCCATTGCGACTCGAGGAAAGGATTATTTGTTAGTATACAATTACTCCGGAAATCCGATGTCTGTTGACTTGACTAAAATCAGTGGCGCAAAAAAGAAAGTATGGTGGTATAGTCCTAAAGATGGAAAACTTTCTTTTATAGGAGAATTTGATAGTAAAATTACTCCTTTTACCTATGACGGCAGTTATAATCGGGATAATGACCAGGTATTAATTGCTATAGATTCAAGCAAGAATTATATTTCTACCGAATGGCTGGAACTTCCTATGGTAAATCAATAGCATTTTTAAGGAATACAGCCAAAAAGTCTTATTAAGTCTTAATGAAACGGGAAAAGTCAATGCGGAAATTGTAATTTTGAAAAAACACATTTACAAATGAAACGCATTGGCTTGTTCTTATTCTTTTGTATTCTTTCCTTGCATGGCATAGCTCAGGTTGAAAATGACAAGGATACGCTCATCATCCGGCAAGATAAAATCAATGAGTTTATCAATGAGATGAATGAGGCTGATAAAAGTATGGATTTTATAAACGAACCTCCTACGTTGACACCTCCCGTTTTATCTGATACGTTGCGGATGCCAAAATTTGATTTTACTCCCCGTGAAGAAATGCCTAAGATATCCCCTTATACTTTTTCCGGAAATCCTTTCGGACATGATTATATAGATGGACGTGCTTATCAGATTAATAGTACAGGGATTCTGAGTGGTTATCATTCCTTTCAAGGGTTGCCTTCTATAGGTGAGGCACGTAATGCCGGAGTGATGTACACACAGCGTCTCAATGATTTTATAACCGTGACGGGAGGAGTATATGCTGCTAAATACAATGTATATGGAGTCCGCTTTAATGATTTAGGTGCTAAGGGAAGGTTGTCTTTTCGCATTAATGACAGAATGAAGATCAATATGTTCGGCACATACTCGGTGTATAACGGATATGGTATGACTCCCGCTTCACAGCTTTTTATGAACCAGAATTCATACGGAGGCACTTTGGAATTTAAAATATCGGATAGTTTCGGAATTGAAGCGGGAGCAGAGAGGGAATTTAATCCGATGACCCGTAAATGGGAAACCCATCCTATTATTATGCCAGTATTCTATAAATAATAATTTGTGTATCTTTACGGCATGAATGAAGAGATAGAAGAATATTACGAAGAGTTATACAGGCTTTATGTAGATGAAAACCAGCCATTGGAACGCCGTTACAGGCAATTGCGTGAATCATTGGAGCGTGTGGTGCGTGAAAAGATACAAGGGAATAGTTTGCAGACCACTGATTTGGCCGCCCGTATTAATTATGTAGCCACTCAATATGGGCTGGATCTGAAAGAACAGAATCAGTTACATACCTTTCGTCTGACTTCCAATGATATTTTGAACCATCGTAAGTCTCCTGTAAAAGAAGAGTTCCTGCGTGATTTGCGTGCAGTGGCATACGCATATAGGAAGATGTTTGCACAGGATATTCCATTGAAGTTGTTCTCAGTTCTTCCCAAGCAGGAAATAGCATCTTCAGGGAAAAAAGAAAAGATGGAATACATCCGCCGCATCCGTGTATGCTTTGATTATGCCGATGATACCTATTTGTATGTACATCCTGTAGATGTAATAGCTGATGAACCTATACGAGTTGTTTATAATAAACCCGGTATCAATCATGAATTTGAAGAAACCATAAAGGAACTTTGGCGATATGCCCAGCTTAATCTGCTGGATGTTTCTGTAGATAGGGATGGAATTTATACCCCTTCTTTTATCGTATTGGAACCGGATTATTTGATAGATATCAGTTCATTGGCGGAATGTTACAAGGATTATGGCAGCCATCCGGCAAACTATTTTTTGAGCCGGCTGGTGCCGATTGATAATGCCCGCCCTTTGCTATTGGGAAATATAGCCAATCTGTTCCTGGATGAATGGATACATGCAGGTGAGGAGGAGCCGGACTATATAGACTGTATGAAGAAGGCATTCCGGCAGTATCCCATTGAACTGGCTGCTTGTGCCGAACTTCGTGACCCGTCCAAAGAGAAAGAGTTTGCCAAGGATTGCCGGATGCATTTTGAGCATATACGGGACGTTGTACAACACACTTTTTTGGAGCCGGGGTATAATCTGGATAAAAAGGAGGCTGTGCTGGAACCGTCCTATATTTGCGAGGCGTTGGGCATTCAGGGACGTCTGGACTATATGCAGCGGGATATGAGCAGCTTTATAGAAATGAAATCGGGCAAAGCGGATGAATTCTCCATGCAGGGAAAAGTGGAACCCAAGGAAAATAATAAGGTTCAGATGCTGCTATATATGGCAGTGTTGGAATATAGCATGGGACAGGACCGGCGGCGTATGCATCCCTATTTGCTTTATACCCGTTATCCTTTATTGTATCCGGCCAGAGCATCGTGGGCTCAGGTAAGGCGGGTTATCAATTTGCGTAACCGTATTGTTGCTGCCGAGTATGGGGTACAATTCCATAATCATCCTGATTTTACACGCAACTTGTTGGCACAAATCAATCCGGAGGTGGTGAATGAAAGAAAACTGAGCGGCAGATTCTGGGAACAGTATTTGAAGCCCTCTATCTCGCGTTTCCGGGAGAAGCTGTCGGCGTTGGAACCTTTGGAGCAGGCCTATTTTTATACGCTTTATAATTTCATTACAAAAGAACTTTATACCTCCAAATCGGGAGATGTGGATTATGAAGGACGTGCAGGGGCTTCAGCTCTTTGGCTGAGTACACTGGATGAGAAACGTGAGGCGGGAGAGATATTATATGATTTGCAGATAATGGAAAATAGGGCATCACAGGCTCATAAGGCTTATATACTTTTGTCTATTCCGCAATATGATGAAATGTTTCTTCCCAATTTCCGTACAGGAGATGTGGTTGTGTTGTATGAGCGTAATAATGACTTGGATAATGCGACCAATAAAATGGTTTTTAAGGGTAATATTGAGCAGATTACAGATACAGAATTGCGTATTCGTTTACGTGCTACCCAACGTAATGCTTCCGTTTTTTCTCCGGACAGTCGTTATGCTGTAGAACATGATACGATGGATACTACATTTCGCAGTATGTATTTGGGACTCTCCGCTTTTCTGGATGCGAATACGGAAAGACGGGAATTATTGCTGGGACAACGGCCTCCCCGCTTTGATTCGTCTTTTGATGAAGCTATAGCGCTGACCGGTGATGATTTTGAGAGGGTGGCGTTGAAAGCTGAGTCGGCCCGTGATTATTTTCTTCTGGTGGGACCTCCCGGAACAGGAAAGACTTCGAGGGCGTTGCGTAGAATGGTGGAACATTTCTATGCAGCATCATCTATGCAGATATTGTTACTGGCTTATACCAACCGGGCTGTTGATGAAATTTGTCAGTCACTGTCCTCTATCACCCCCTGTATAGATTATATACGGGTGGGAAGTGAGCTTTCCTGTGATGTACGTTTTAGAGGACATCTGTTGGAGAATATATTGGCGGAATGTAACAGTAGGAGAGAGGTGAATATCCGTATGGCAGATTGCAGAGTATATGTTGGAACCGTGGCCTCTATTGCGGCTAAAGCTGAACTTTTTAAATTAAAACGTTTTGATGTAGCCATAGTGGATGAAGCCACCCAAATATTAGAACCCCAATTGTTGGGTATTCTGTGTGCCAAGTTTGCCGATGAAAGAAATGCAGTGGGTAAATTTATCCTGATAGGTGATCATAAACAGTTGCCTGCCGTTATTTTGCAGAATAGCGGACATTCTGAAGTGCATGATGAGGGACTTAGGGAAGCCGGACTTTTTAATTTAAAAGATTCTCTGTTTGAGCGGCTTTATCGTTTTCATTTAAAAGAAGAATCTCCTAAAGCGATAGATATGCTTTGCCGTCAGGGGCGTATGCATCCGGGAGTGGCTTTTTTTCCCAATAAAGCATTTTATGCCGGAAAATTGGAGGCTTTGGGATTACCTCATCAGTTGGAGCACATAGAGGCTCCGGTACGTTTTATCCCTTCGAAGCAAGATTTGGAGAGCGTTTCCGGAAAAACAAACAGATATGAGGCACAGATTGTCGCCGGTTTAGCCAAAGAGGTGTATCTGGCTCATGAAGAGGAATTTGATCCGAATCGAACGTTAGGGGTCATTACTCCTTATCGAAGTCAGATTGCTTTGATACGTAAAGAGCTTCAGGCATTGGCTATTCCTGCTTTGAGTAGGATTTCCATTGACACTGTGGAACGGTATCAGGGCAGCGAACGTGATGTCATTATTTATTCTTTTTGTGTGAATCACCTCTATCAATTAAGGTTTCTGCCCAACCTGACAGAAGAGGACGGTGTACAGATTGACCGTAAGCTGAATGTCGCTTTAACGCGTGCACGCAAGCAGCTTTTTATCACAGGAGTCCCTGAAATATTAAGTCATAATTCTATCTATCAATATCTTCTGAAAACTATTTATTAGGGAAAAAAATACCACAGGCTACTTAGGTGTGTAGTCTGTGGTGAATTCTTTAATTAGGCATCAACCGGTTTGTATTTGGGGACCAATGCTTTCATGATAATCCAACCAACCAAATAAGCTACGGCACATACACAGAATATGATGAAGTAGCCGGCAGGTTTTCCTTCGAATCCCATAAAAGTCATATTCGTTTCTGCTGCATAGTCAAACAGTCTGCCAGATCCCATATTAATACAGAATGAACCTATACCACCTGCCATACCACCAATACCTACGATAGTAGCGATGGTGCTTTTGGGGAACATATCACCTACTACAGAATAAATATTGGCAGACCATGATTGGTGTGCAGCACCTGCAATACCGATAATAATGATAGGATACCAATATGAATAATTGCCTAAAGGTTGGGCAAACAATGCCAGCAGTGGGAACAAGGCAAAGATAAGCATAGCCTGCATACGGGCTGCATATGGATTCTTACCTGTTTTATTAATGATAATAGTAGGTAACTTACCACCATAAATAGATAACATGGTAATAGCATATAATACGAAAATCAACATTTGTGCGGTACCCGTATCTGAAGCGAAACCGTATACATCCGAAATATATGCCGGAGTCCAGAACAGGAAGAACCACCATACGCCATCAGTCATGAACTTACCGACAAATACAGCCCATGTTTGGGGAAATTTGAAACATTGCAAGAATGAAATCTTCTTGTTGTCGAAGTCGTTGGCAGCAGCTTGTTGTTCTGCTGATTCTTCAGGATTGTTGTTGTCTTGTTCGATATATTCCAGTTCGGCAGCATTCACGCGAGGGTTGACATTGGGTTTCTTATAGAGGAACATCCAAAGTCCCATCCAAATGAATCCTAAACCACCGATAACGATGAAAGCCATTTCCCATCCGTTGCCCACACCAATACTTTGGAAATAACGTGCCAAAGGAGGAATAGTGATCGGAGCGGCTAAAGCACCTACTGTAGAACCTGCATTAAAGATGGAAGTGGAATATGCACGGTCCTTTTTCGGAAAATATTCGGCTGTTACCTTAATAGCTGCTGGGAAGTTTCCTGCCTCACCTACACCTAATACGATTCGGGCAGCGATAAAGTAATAAACGCTGGTAATAGCGATAGTTGAAGCGACGGCTCCTGTTGCAGAAAGCATCTCTTCTGCGTTATGAATACCTAATGTTTCTTCGGTTGCCCAACCGCACAATGCATGAAGACAAGCTCCTAAGGACCAGACAAAGATAGCCCAGAGATAACCTTTTTTAGTTCCCATCCAGTCAATGAAACGACCGGCGAACAGGTTGGCAATGGCATACACTATAGAGAAAATAGCTGTGATATCTCCGTAATTCGAATCCGTCCAGTGAAATTCCGGAGCAATGAAGTCTTTCCAGGTTAGTGAAAGCACCTGACGGTCGAGGTAATTGACTGTAGTGGCAAAGAATAGCAGACCACAGATTATCCATCTGAAGTTTGTCATCTTCTCACCTACTTTTTGAAATGTACTCATGATAATAGATTTAATTATGTTTTTCTTATTAGACGCAAAAATAACCATTCTGTACCTATTCTCTATGCAAAAATTGGTGGAAAGCCTGTATAAATCGGTACAATGGTAAGATTTCTAAAAAAATCATTCTGAATGTCGCAAAAAAAACTGAAAACGAGTTGATTTCTTGCAACATTCAGAATGACAAGAGTTAATGAGTAATGGTGTGTACCATTCTACTTATCTCATATCTGTGTATTTTATTTCATCCTTGTCACTGTATTTCAGGTTTTCACCTCCCATACCCCAAATAAAGGTATAGTTGCTGGTACCTGCAGCGGCATGGATAGACCATTCGGGAGAAGTGATAGCTTGTTCATTGTGTAACCATACCAGACGCTCTTCTTGCGGTTCGCCCATCAGGTGGCAAATGGCATTTCCTTCAGGCAGGTTGAAATAGAAGTAGGCTTCCATACGACGGGTATGTGTATGGGCCGGCATGGTGTTCCATACAGAACCCGGAGCCAGTTCAGTAAGTCCCATCTGTAATTGGTTTGTACCACCGTTTTTCACTCTTTCCAATACATCTTTTACAATTAACTGGTTTACAATACGGTCGTTGCTATCTTCCATTTTTCCATAATGATCTGAGATAGCTAAAGCATACTGTTTAGGATTTGCTTTTTGAAGCTTGGCGTCGGTAGTGATCAATTGAGTAACGTATGGCTTGTAAGCCGGTGCCGAATTGATATAGAATTTAGCCGGTTTGGCAGCGTCATTACTTTTAAAAGTAACTTCTTTATTCCCGCAACCTACATAGAGGGCTTCCTTGTATTTCATAGGATATTCTTTACCGTCTACAGTAACTACGCCATCACCGCCTACATTGATGACTCCTAGTTCACGCCGTTCAAGGAAGTAAGTGATTTCCGGACCCAGTTCACGGAAAGTTTCCAGCTTCAAAATTTTGTTTACCGGCATAGCTCCTCCGTAAATAAGACGGTCGTAAAGGGTGTATGTAACATTGATCTCATCCGGCGCCATCACCTTTTCCATCATAAATGAACTACGCAGACGTTCTGTATCATAGTGTTTCACATCTTGCGGATGGCAAGCGGTCTGTACTTTGTAATTTACTTGAGCTGAAGCTGCCAAGGCAGAAACACTCAGCATCATTGCAATCGCTAATTTTTTCATAATCATTATCTTTAAATTTTAATTTTTCATTGTTTTCTGGTATTTAATGATAGAACGACGGTTCAGCACCATTAAGAATAGTGTTATCAGTACTAAAATTCCGGAACCAATCCATTTGAATGAATAAGTCAAATGGAAAATAGCCCATGAGAAAGGACTTGAAGCAAAATCCAACGCACCACCTTCAAAACCAGACGGGATGTTTACGGCAGCATCTTGTGTCTTGGCGTATACATCATGTGCTGCTTTGGTGAAATAAGGAGCCAGATCTGTTACAAAATACAGACCGATGGCCAGCACAACAAAACCAATGATGAAAGTCTTTACTACATTTCCTTTTGTGATAGGTAATATCAATGGGAATACATAGAACATGCCAGCTAATGAAGCCAATGGCAAGAATTCATTGCCCGGAAGCACCACTGCCAATAAGATAGTAACAGGGATTAATAGTAATGATACAACCAACGTGGCCGGATGTCCGATCACCAAGGCAGGACTCATACCGATATTTAAGCCTACAGCACCCTTAAACTTCTTGGCGATCAGTTCGCGGGTAGCGTCCGAAATGGGTTTCAACCCTTCGATGAACAGGCTGGTAATACGGGGAATCAACTCCATTACCGCTCCCATCTTGATACCTAAACCTAGAATATAAGGAATCTTGTCTACTATTTCTTGTCCGTTCTTGCAAGATAATGCACCGATGCCACATCCTACCAGGATACCCAAGAAGAGAGGTTCGCCTAATAAACCGAATTTCTTTTTCATACCTTCCGCATCAATGTTCAGCTTTTCAAATCCGGGAATTTTGTCCAATACCTTATTTATAATGAGAGCGAATGGTACGAAACCTGCACAGAAGGGCTGCGGAATAGAAATACCTTCCATTTTATCATAGAAACCTTGAAATTTGTCTGCTGTGTAATCTGCTAAGATTAATGTGATGATATAACAGATAACAGCAGCGAAGAATCCCCACAAAATACTATCTGTTGCAAAATAAACTACGGCTCCGATAAAAGCGAAATGCCAATAGTTCCATAAATCAATATTAACCGTACGGGTGGTTTTAGTCAATAACATTAAGATGTTAACGGCCAGACATACCGGAATGATGAATGCCCCTACGGAAGTGTTATAAGCTACGGCTGCAGCAGCAGGCCATCCCATATCGAATACTTTCAGTTGCAGGCCATATATTTCGACCACTTTGCTTAAGGCCGGACCCAGACTGCTGGTCAGAAGTGCGGTAACCACTGATAGACCAACGAAACCAACACCTACCAACAAACCGCTTTTTAATGCTTTGCTGAATTTGATTCCGATACAAACGCCTAAGATTGTAAAAATTATAGGCATCATCACCGCTGCTCCTAAACCGATGATATAACTAAAAACTTGTTCCATTCTCTTGTGAATTAATAGTAAATGACTGTGTTTTCTACAATAGTATAAATTAAAAACTGCCCCAAAAATAAAACCTTTTCTCAACTTATCAAACCTGAAAGACATAATAATTAGTAAAAAGACAATTTTTGAACGATTTTTATCGTTATCGTGCACAAAAATAACCGTTTTCGCACACGAATACCAAATAATACACTTAGTAGGTTGAAAAGTGCACACTGCTTTTCGAGGAAAATACTACTTTTGTTTCATAAAATAAATAGGTCTAATACTAAAAATAAGTGTCTTCATGAAAAAGAATTCTATTTGTAAAATTATTGTGTCCGGTTTGCTTGCGGCTGTTCCTTTGATTGGCATGGCTCAGCAGGTTTGTGGTAATAAGCCTTGGTCTGTACGTATGGCGGAATCAGAAATGGTGCGTTGTCCCGAATCTTGGCAATTGGATTTTCAGACCCGTTTGAAGTGGGATTACTGTCATGGCCTGGAACTTCAAGCTATGCTGGATGTATATGATGCATACGGTGATAAAAAGTTTTTTGATTATGCTGTGGCTTATGCTGATACAATGATTCATCAGGATGGCTCTATCGAAACTTATAAACTGGAGGAATATAATATTGACCGTCTGAATTCCGGCAAGATGCTTTTCCGTATTTATGAGCAGACTAAGGACGAGAAATACAAGAAAGCATTGGATTTGTTGCGCAGTCAGTTGGATACGCATCCTCGTAATGCCGATGGCGGTTTCTGGCACAAGAAGATTTATGAGAATCAGATGTGGCTGGATGGGCTTTATATGGGGCAACCATTTTATGCGGAGTATGCTTACCGTAACAACCGCGTGAATGATTATGCTGATATTATCAATCAGTTTGTCACAGTGGCCCGCCATAATTATGATCCGAAGACAGATCTATACCGTCATGCATGTGATGTGAGCAAGCGTGAAAAGTGGGCGGATAAAACTACCGGGTGGTCACAACACTGTTGGGGACGCGCCATGGGATGGTATGCAATGGCTTGTGTGGATGTACTCGATTTTATACCGGAACACGAAGCCGGACGTGAATCTGTTATCGAAATATTGAATAAACTGGCTGCCCAGATTAAACGTACTCAAGATCCAGCAACAGGGGTATGGTATCAGGTGATTGACAGAAGCGGGGATGAGGGGAATTATCTGGAATCCTCTTGTTCTACCATGTTTGTATATACTCTGTTGAAAGCGTTACGTAAGGGATATATTTGTCCTTCGTACATGGAAGTGGCTAAAAAGGGATATGAAGGGCTTTTGACCCAATTTATAGAAGTGGATGATAAAGGTGTGGTTTCTATTACTAAAGGTTGTGCTGTTGCAGGTTTGGGAGGCAAGCCGGTGTATCGTACCGGAGATTATAATTATTATATAACTGAAAAAATACGTTCTAATGATGCGAAGGCAGTAGGTCCGTTTATTATGGCCAGTCTGGAATGGGAACGTTTGTTTCAGAAAAACAGTTGTGGAACTGCATGTGAATAATAGGAGGTGATACGATGAGGAAAGTTTTAGGATTATTGTTGCTATTGTCTGTTGTAAGCGCAGCATGGGCTCAGGAACGTCAGGATACAATTGTAGTCTCACGTGATGGAACGGGGAATTTTCGTACTTTGCAGGAGGCTATAGAGAGTGCGCGGGCTTTCATGGATTATACTGTTACGATCTATGTGAAGAACGGAGTATACAAGGAGAAAGTGATTGTTCCTTCATGGGTGGAAAATATAGATATTATAGGTGAAGATCGTGATAAGACGATTATTACTTATGATGATCATGCGAATATAAATAAAATGGGTACTTTCCGCACTTATACGGTGAAGGTAGAGGGCAGTGATATCACTTTTAAAAATTTGACTATTGAGAACAATGCGGCTCAGTTGGGACAGGCGGTAGCTTTACATACGGAAGGTGACCGTTTGAAATTTATCAATTGTCGTATCTTGGGCAATCAGGACACTATTTATACCGGTGCTAAATTTACCCGTCTTTATTTCAAGGATTGTTATATTGATGGTACTACCGACTTTATTTTCGGTCCTTCCACCGCTTTATTTGAAGATTGTATTATTCACAGTAAACGCAATTCGTATGTAACGGCTGCTTCCACTCCGAAAGAGGCTAAATATGGATATGTCTTTAAGCACTGTAAGCTGACGGCAGAACCGGGAGTGGATAAAGTGTATTTAGGTCGTCCTTGGCGTCCATATGCTTATACTTTATTTATAGAATGTGAATTGGGGAAACATATTGTTCTTGCCGGATGGCACAATTGGGGTAAGCAGTCTAATGAAGAAACCGCCCGTTATATGGAATATAAAAATACCGGTGAGGGCGCAAATGCTTCGGAAAGGGTGGCGTGGAGCAAACAATTAACAAAGAAAGAAGCTGAGGCGGTGACGGTCGATGCTATTTTTCGTACTCAAAGTGATTGGAACCCAATAGACTAGATTGATTTTGTAATTGCTTGAAAAGGAGACTTCTACGTTGGTGGAGGTCTCCTTTTTTTGTTGTACTGAATAATTGGATCCCGTAAAAAATACCTAATAAATCCACATAAAAAGATAAAAACTACACATCAAGGTAATGTTATATCCATAATTTTGCAACAGTGAAACTAAGGTCAAAACCTTAAAAAACATTTTAATAACTATAAAAACACATCTTATGAATCTAAAAGAATTAGCTAGAAAAGCTGTCTCAACTCTCTTTTTGAGTATGCTTTGTTTGGTTGCTTTTGCTCAAGGTCGTCAGGTGAACGGTACTGTTAAAGATGCAGCAGGTGAACCGATGATTGGTGTAAACGTCTTGGTAAAAGGAACGACTAATGGTACCATTACGGACTTCGATGGTAATTTTTCGCTTTCTGGGGTTAAAGACAATGATGTTTTGTCTGTAACTTATATAGGTTATATTACTCAAGAAGTGAAAGTGGGTAATCAAAAAACAATTAATGTCGTACTGAAAGAAGATACCGAAACTTTGGACGAAGTTGTGGTTATTGGTTACGGTACTGTGAAGAAACGTGACTTGACAGGTTCAGTAGCTTCGGTAAGTAATGAAGCTTTAGTTGCCAACCCGGTTGCCGATGTTTCTCAGGCTTTACAAGGTAAATTGGCAGGTGTTTCTGTCGTTTCTCAAGATGGTCGTCCTGGAGCTTCCGTTTCTATTCGTGTACGTGGAGGAGGCTCTATTTCACAAAGCAATGATCCTCTTTTTATAGTGGATGGTTTCCCGGTTAGTTCTATTTCTGATATTCCTGCAGATCAGATTGTGTCAATTGATGTCTTGAAAGATGCTTCTTCAACAGCTATTTATGGTGCTCGTGGTGCAAATGGTGTGATTTTGGTTACGACTAAAGGTGCGGATAAAGATAGGGTTTCTGTATCATATAGTGGATATTATCAAAGTAAATGGGCTGCAAAGACTCCAGAACCTATGTCTGCTCAGGATTATGTAAAACATACTTGGGGATATGGAACTGCATTGGGAATGGGAGATCAGATGGCTAGTTATTTTGGTTTAGGAGAAAAATATGGTAATCATTATAGTGAATATGCGAATATGGATTCCCATAATTGGACTGATGATATGCTTCGTACAGCTAGTGCTCAAAATCACAATGTGACCATAAATGGTGGCAGTGAAAAAACGAAAATATCATTTTCTGTTAACTATCTGAATGATGATGGTATTAAAATAAAATCAGGCTATGAACGTTTCTCTACTAACTTGAAATTGAAACAAGAGTTGGCAAAAGGACTGAGTTTTGAATTGGATGCACGTTACGTCAGCACTAATGTTGAAGGTAAAGATGAGGCTAGAAGTGGACGTGGTTCTCTTTTATCTTCTGCTTATCAGTATCGTCCGATTGATACTCCTTTAGGAAACGGTGACGATGCTTTGTTCCAGATGGGATCTAAGAATATTGAGGTGGGTGCCAATCCTGTTGGTCTTACTAATGCTATCACTGATTTGACAAATCGCCAAAATATCCGTGCAAATGCTGCTTTGAACTGGGAGATTATTAAAGGTTTGAAAGCTCGTACAGAATTTGCGATTGGTCACGGATGGAGTGAGGGTAAATATTACGATGATGGTTCTGCTTCTTCTGCTGATAATTTTACTAGAGGATATAAATATGCTAAGTTGACAAAAGGCAATACTGAAAATTGGCGTTCTGTTACTACAGTGAATTATGAAGTACAAGGTTTGGGAGATAATCATAATCTTTCTTTCTTGTTGGGTAACGAAGTCATTAAAAATACGGGTGCTTCAAGTGAAATGATTGGTGCCGGATATTCGATGGCTGAAAGCTGGGACATGGATCGTGTCTTTGGTATGTTCAATATGTATCAAGCTGGTCATGCCGATAATTCTTATTCAAATAAAATTAATACTCCTTCTACTACGGTTTCTTTCTTTGGACGTGGTAACTATTCGTTGAAGGGACGTTATTTATTGACTGCTACATTACGTGCTGATGGCTCTTCTAAGTTTGGTCCCAATCATCGTTGGGGATATTTTCCTGCTGGTGCTTTTGCATGGCGTATTTCTGATGAACCATTCTTTCAGCCATTGGCAAGAGTTGTTGATAATTTGAAATTGCGTCTTTCTTATGGACTTGCGGGTGCTGATAATATTGATGCTAGTTTATGGCGTGAAACTTGGAAAACAGGAACTACTACTTATAATGGTAATGTGGTCTCCACTTATGAACCGAACGGAATGAAAGCTAATCCAGACTTGAAATGGGAAACTACTACTTCACGTAATATTGGTTTTGATTTTGGATTGTGGGGAAGCCGTTTGTCTGGTACTTTGGATTTGTATTGGAATACAACAAGTGATTTGTTGATGCGTCAAGAAATTGATTCTTCTACAGGTTATAGCTATCAGTATCGAAATATTGGTCAGACTTCTAACAAAGGTGTTGAATTGGCTTTGAATTATCATTTGATTCGTACTAAGGATTTTAATTTGAACGTATCGGCGACTTATAACTTCAATAAGAATAATATTGATGAGTTAGATGGTGGTAAAGATATTTACTATAATAGTGGATGGGGGTCTTCAGCACAACATCCTTCATATGACTATGTTCTGTCAGAGGGCAAACCTGTAGGTGTTATTCGAGGTTTCAAAAGTGCCGGTTTCTATACGGTAGATGATTTTGATTATGTGGATGGCGTTTATAAATTAAAAGCAGGTATACCTGATATCTCAACTGCAGCTACTGGTACTTATCGTAGACCATCAGAACTGCAAGTGGCAGATGGTCAGATTGCCTTTCCTGGCGCTTTGAAATTACAGGATGTTGATAAAAGTGGTATTGTTGACTTGGATGATGTTGTTGATTTGGGTGAAGTCCAAGCAAAACATACAGGTGGTTTTTCTTTAAATGGTAATTATAAAAATATTGATTTTGGAGCTAATTTCACTTATCAGATTGGAGGAAAAGTATATAATGTTGCTACAATGAGTCAGCTTAGTGGTGGTAAAGAAACTGGTTTGGGACTTAATAAGTATAAAGATTTGGCAGGTGCTTTTCAATTGTATGATATACAGAATGGAAATTTGGTACCGGTAATAGAGCCGACAGCTTTGAAACAATTAAATGCTAATGCTAAATATGCTCTTCCTTATTATGAAGATGCCCCTATATTATCTGATTATGTAGAGGATGCTTCATATTTGCGTTTGAATACATTGACTGTCGGTTATACTTTGCCAAAAGCATGGACAACAAAAGCATACATGCAGAAAGTACGTATATATGTCACGGGAGGTAATTTATTCTGCATTACAGGTTATTCAGGTCTTGATCCTGAAGTAAACTCAGATCCGGATAAAGCCAAGTCTTATCCTACTCTTGGACTTGACTGGGGGGCATACATGCGTGCTCGTACATTTACGGTGGGTTTGAATGTTGAATTTTAATTTGAAGTCTAATAATTAAAAAACACGTAACGATGAAAAAAATATTATATACAATGATGGGTGTAGGAATGCTGTTTGCTGCTACATCTTGTGAAGACTTCTTGGATACTTCTTCACCTTCAGAGGCTGATGTGGATTTTGTATTTTCTGAAGCGTCTACTGCCCGTGCCGCACTTTATAATGCTTATGAAAAGTGGCGTGGAAATGCAGGGGTACATTCTAATGGCGTATTTTATGACTTGGTGGTTTGTGGTTCTGATGCAGAGCGTCATCCTGAGGCTTATGCATCACAAATAGCTCGTCATGTTCCTGAAAATTTATATGGTTATTCAGATGCTACTTTTACAAAGAAGGGACCTTCTAACTATACTATTTCTCAATATGGTAATGCAAAAGGAACTTGGGAATCACTGTATGCTATTATTGCTACAACAAATACATTGATTTCTGCTGTGGAAGGGTCTTCTGCTTTTGCTGGATTTGCGACTCAGGACGGACCATCTGAATTGAGTCAGATTTATGGTGAGGCTGTCGCTTTGCGTGCTACTTGTTATCATGAACTGATTCGTTTTTATGGAGATATTCCTCATCAGCTTCAGGCTGGTGAAGAGGCCAGTGAGATAACTCCCCGTGATGTGATTGCGGAATATCATATTAATAAATTGAAAGAGGTTGAGCCTTTAATGTTTAGAGCGGGAGAATCTTCGGGGATTGATAAGACTTTCATGACTAGAACTTATGTACAAGGCTTGATTGCTCGCATGGCTTTGATGGAAGGTGGATATCAGACTCGTCGTTCTGATTTTGGAAATGATTATTATAAGGATCTTGACGGTAATGTATTGTCTTTTGAGAAAGCAGGCGAAACATCAGCTACTCAGTGTTTTTATGGTCGCCGTACAGATTGGGAGAAGTTTTATAAGATTGCAGAAACTTATCTTACTTCTGCTGTAAATAATTCTGGTACTACAGCTTTGCAGGTTAATGACCCTAGAAGCAGTGATAAGAAGACATTTGGTAATCCTTATCAGTATGTATTCCAACAAATGATGGATGAAACGATTGCAGATGAAAATGTATATGAAATTCCTGAAACTCGTGGTAAGCAGGGTGAACGTCCTTATGCATTCGGACGTCCGTCGTCTGGTGGCGGTTCTGCTGCTTATCCTTGTAAGAACTATGGTCAGAGCCGTTTCCATGCAGTTTATTATTATGGTGATTTTGATCCGAATGATATGCGCCGTGACGTTACATGTACGGTGACCGGTTCGACTGGTGATGGCTCTGAGAAGATTATTCCTTTTACTATGGGCTCTGTAGCTAATAATGGTGGTATTGCTTTGAATAAATGGGACGAGAATCGTCAAGCTAATCCTTGGGTTATTAAGAGCCGTCAGGCTGGTATCAATACTCCTTATATGCGTTTTTCGGATATCATTTTGATGTTGGCTGAAGTAAAAGCAGCATTGGGTGATGACGCTTCTGCCAAGCAATATTTGTCTATGGTTCGTAATCGTGCTTTTGCTTCTACATCAGAAGCTAATGTAGATGGCTTTATCAGTAAATGTGGTTCTGTATTGGATGCTGTCCTTGAAGAACGTAAGTTGGAGTTTGGTGGTGAAGGTATCCGTCGTTATGATTTGATCCGTAATAATAAATTGGGAATGGCTATTGATAACTTCCATAAGCGTACTAGTGCAATGATTAGTGATTTAAAATCTAAAGGTTATCATACTTTTGATAATGGTAATACTATTTCATCCTATATTTGGGTTAAAAAAGTAAATCCTGCAGATTTTGGAGTAAATTATAGACTGACTACGACCTGTACTGATAAAACGAATCCGGTACTCTTTCCAGGTTGGAGAGGTCAGAACGATGATTGGGCATCTGTAGCTGCTTCTAATGGGACTTCAACGAAGAATCTTACAGCTGGGAATGTTACTAATCTTGCTATTAAAGGATTGTTTGAATATATCGATCCGAATGGAAGTGAGGCTAAAGCTTTAGAAGCTGATGGATATACTAAACAACCATGGGGAGCAAAAATCGTAGAATTGGAAAATGAATATAATTCGTATGTATTTAATGGATACATTGCAGGTGAGGCTCCTATTTACTTAATTCCTTATCATCCTGATGTTATCAAGAATTCAAACGGTGTTTTAACTAATGGATATGGTTTTGGTCAAGAATAAGAGATCGTAAGTAAATGAAAAGAGGATGTGTCAAAACGACACATCCTCTTTTTTGTTTTATTAAGAATGTATTTCTAAACAAGTATTCCCGTCATTATAGCATTAATAATTTGAACTCAAGGTTTACTCTCTTGACGTTTGTAATTTCTGCTATCACTTCTATACTTCCCTATCTATAGATGATTCGGCAAAATGGTGGAAGTAGTGGCAGCAAAGTAATAAACCTTTGTTATAGGAAGTTACAATAAAAAATCAATCTTTTTCTTGATAGGTTAGTTCGTGTGTTGCTAAATTATGCACATAAAAGACCAATTTTTACCTTATTTTTCTTTGATTGCTTTTTACTTTTGTATCAAGATATATTTTTATCTGATACGAAATGAAATTAAAAATTTTAGTAAGTGCAATAGTGAGCATTATTATATGGCCGGCAAGTATTACGGCACAAAGTGAATTGATTCCAATGATAGAAATACCCGCAGGAAATTTCTATATGGGAACTTTGGGTGAAGATGAGAATTATGATGAAGCACCTATGCATAAGGTGTATATATCCAAACCATTTAAAATGGGGCTGACCGAAGTGACTAATGCGCAATATGAATTGTTCTGCCCTAAACACAAGTTGCTGCGTGGTAAAAATGGTTTTTCAAGTGAAGATGACGAAGCGGTGGTGTTCGTAACTTATCAAGATGCCGTTGCCTTTTGTGACTGGTTGACCCAGAAAGAAGGAAAAACTTATCGTCTGCCTACCGAAGCTGAATGGGAATATGCATGTAAGGCAGGCCGTTACTGGAATTTCTATATGGATGACAAGCTTCCTGCCGCCTGGCAAAAGAATCAAGTGATAGCGGCTACTCCCAAACCCTTGTCTTTGAAAGTGGCACAAACTCCTCCTAACGAATGGGGGCTACATGATATGTGTGGAAATGTGGAGGAATGGTGTTTGGACTGGTATGGGCCCTATATAGACAAGGAACAGACTGATCCTGTCGGCTATTCGGACGGTATAGCACGGGTGACTAGAGGAGGTAGTCATAATACACCGATGAAATATCTCCGTTCGGCAAACCGTATGGCTATGTTGCCGGAGGACAAACATGCAATGACAGGCTTTCGGGTGGTACAGGCAGAGTATCCGCAGACCGCTCCGCTTTCTCAGCCAAAAGATGAGTATGCCGTGTCTCAGATAAAATGGGATTGGACTTCTCAGTGTATCACGGAACCTGTCTTCACTGCTCCTTTGGTTTATGTGCATGAACCGGATGCGCATAGTGGAACGCCTTTTTTCAAGCATAATCATCAGCCGGCATTGACTTGGTGTGATAATGGAGACTTGTTGGCTGTGTGGTTTTCTACCAATGAAGAAAAAGGCCGTGAGATGGTGGTGCTCTCTTCGCGCTTGCGTGCCGGAAGCCGTGAATGGGAAAAGCCTCGTATGTTTTATCAGATAGCTGATCGTAATTTGACCGGAACTGCATTGTTGAACGACCGCCAAGGGACTCTTTACCATATCAATGGAGTGGAAGCGGCCGGACATTGGCAGAATTTGATGATGACTTTGCGTACAAGTACAGATAATGGACAAACTTGGAGTAAACCTCGTATGATTGCTCCAGAGCATACGAGACGCCATCAAGTGATAGCCGGAACCTCTATTACAAAGGAAGGCTGGTTTGTTCAGGCTTGTGATGCCGGACCCGGTGGAAGAGACGGGGCTGCTGTTCATATCAGTAAGGATAAGGGAAAAACTTGGACGGACCCGTGGAATGGAGCGCCCTTGCCCGATTTTAAAGAGGGAGGGACAGGTACCACTATCGCCGGAATCCATGCCGGAGTGGTGCAATTGAAGGATGGCAGATTGATGGCATTGGGACGTAACAATAGTATTCGTGATAAAGAAGGACGTCTACGTATGCCTATGAGTGTATCTGATGATATGGGAAAGACTTGGCATTATTCCGCTTCGGAATTTCCACCCATTGATGGAGGACAACGGCTGGTATTGATGCGTTTGAATGAAGGTCCTATTTTGCTGATATCTTTTACTGAACATCCTTATCGTACTCCGAAAGAGGAGCGTGGTATGATGTTTACTGAAAAATCAGGAAAGCCTTTTAAAGGATATGGCATGTACGCTGCTTTGTCATACGATGAAGGTAAGACCTGGCCTGTAAAACGTTTGTTGACTGATGGCACTTATCGTTTCCTTAATGGTGGGGCTTGGACTCAGTTTTTTGAAATGGATGAGAATCATGCTGAACCTCGTGGCTACCTGGCCGGAACACAAACACCTGATAATATGATTCATTTGATAACGAGCCGCTTTTATTATAAGTTTAATTTAGCTTGGTTGAAAGAAAACTAGTATAATAAGGTAAAGAGTATATATGAAAAACATTTTATCTGTTTGCGCATTTTTGCTAGTCTTTGGGATGCTCCCTTTATGGGGCAGTTCCAAGATTCTTTAAATGAAGATCAAACTATTGTACGTATTTGGGAAGGTGATAATTAGGATCCTTCTATTGTCCGTTATGGAAAGTCTTATTATCTGGTCCATTCTTCTTTTGTTTATATTCCGGGACTGGTAGTTTACACGTCGGATGACTTGGTCAATCTATGCTTATGAGAACGGATTTCAAACATTGGGTTGTCAGGATCCTTTTATGTGAATTGGTTCAGAAGGAGAATGGTTACATTTGAAAGAAGGAGTTATTTCTTTACCTGTACCGGATCACTTAATATGCTAATTTGCCGTATGGTTCTGCTATGTTCGCATGTCAATTGGCCTATTAGCAAATTGGCAAATTAGCACATTATTCAAAATTTGCACATAATAGACCAATTTTTACCTTTTTGTTCCCTGTCTCCTGTTTACTTTTGTATTAGAACAAATCTTAATCTATACAAAATGAAACATTTACATTTTCTTGCTTTTGCCTTGTGCTGGCTTGTATGGGGACATCTGTTAAAAGCACAAAGTATTGATCATTATAGTTCGTTAGATCCTTCGCAACCTATAGAATTTAAAGGAAACTGCCTTCGTTATGCAGATAAAGAAATTATTTTAGGTCCGAAAACATTTTTTGTTGATGGGCAGTTGTCCGATAGGGAAGTGGCGGGTAATCCTTATGTTTTTAATAGTTTCAATAAAGCTGCCGCTAATTTCTCAGCTGGTACGGAAGCGGAACCTATGAAAGTTTATTTGGCTCCTTATGTCTATTGGATTGATGATCCAGATGACCCTGCTATTCGTGTTGGTAAAGACGGCCGTGAACCGTTCGGCTTGGTTGTTAAATGCCCTTATCTCCATATTATCGGATTGAATACTCATCCTGAAAATACAGTCCTGGCATCCAGTCGTGGACAGACACAGGGGGCTGTCGGTAATTTCACCATGTTTGATTTTTGGGGAGACGGTCTGTTAGTAAAGGACTTGACCATGGGGAATTTCTGTAATGTCGATTTGGAATACCCTCTGAAGAAGGAATTAAGCAGGAAGAAAAGAATGTCTGCCATCACTCAGGCACATGTCGCTTATTGTCATGGCGACAAGATTGTGGCGGATAATGTACATTTCATCAGCCGCTTGAACATGAATCCGTTGAATGGCGCCAAGCGGATACTTTTTAATAAATGCCACATGGAAAGTACGGATGACGCATTGACCGGAACAGGGGTTTATCTGGATTGTACACTTCATTTTTATGGTCAGAAACCTTTTTGGAGAAGTGATATGGGCGGAGCTGTATTTTTGAACTGTGACTTTTATGTATGTCATGAGGAAGACCGGCAATATTTTTGTAAGTCGGTCGGGCCGTTAAGTATTGTCGATTGCCGTTATCATTCGAAGAAGCCGGTTTATGCGGGCTGGACACATGATCCTACAGATTGGTTGCGTTGTTACCAATACAATGTGAAACTGAACGGGCAACCTTATGTAATAGGGGCTGACAAGCCTTATAATACGGTTTGCATGGATCAGCTGAAGCAACTGAAAGCTTTCCGGCTGGAAGAGAATGAAGAGGTAGTTTATAATACTTACAATTTATTGAGAGGAGAGGATGATTGGGATCCTCTTCAGGTGAAAGACCGTGTCATTGCTATAGGTAAGCGGGATGGAAGGGATTATACCCGGATGCCCTCCTGTCTTTCTGTAGAGCCTTTAACGGCTTCCATCCAGACTGGTGGCCGGACGGTCAAATTGACTGCAACAGTAAAAAGGCATTGCAACTATGTACTGAATAATGTTCCCGTGAAGTGGAAAGTACAACAAGGTTATGAAAAGGATGTGAAATTATCTACTTCCGAGGGTTATGAATGTGTTGTCGAGGCAACTAATACGGAGGATGAAACAAAACATTTCACTGTGATAGCCTATACAGAGGATGGCTTGGAATGTGCGACGGAACTTACGGTTGCTCCCGATTATGTACCGGCTCCCTCGTTTACGGAAGAGCCGGAATTGAATATTGCTAAAGGAGTAGCTACTGTCAGTTATGCTTTAAATTTGAATGGGCGCAAGGATGAATCATTGATAACCTGGTATAGATGTACGGACAGGAACGGGACTGATAGACTTCCGGTTTCTGTATCCCGCTTGAATGAACCGGAATATTCCTATACGTTGGTAAAAGAAGATGTTGGTTATTATCTGATGGCAGCTATCGCTCCCAAGCATCTGCGTTGTTTGCCGGGGGAAGAACGGATTGTTGTTTCCAATTCTCCGATAAAGAAAGGGCAAGTGAATATCACTCATATATTTGAAACGGATTTTCAGAACTTTCCATGTAAGAATCAACCACAACTTTTACCGGGATTTTGGACGATTGGTGGATATAAGCCTTTGGATACGGCAGCATACGATTGGCAGGTAGTTCCGGATAAGGATTATTGGATTTATGGACCTGGAATGAATGGTTCTCACGGAACCGGTTTGTTGCAGGATCAGAAAGGAGCCCGTTTGCTGTATACTCCATTGGATGGCAGCTATGGAGATATGGCAATCACATTGAATGTGGATGCCAGTAAAACAGCAGGACAAGGTTTTGGTAGTGCTACAGGACAGTATTTGGATTTGTATATCAAGTTTGATACCCGTACTTTAACGGGATATGCATTGCGTATCATTCGTACGACCAAGTATAGTAATGCGGTTGATTTTATTTTGATGAAATATGAGAACGGGGTGGCTGAAGCCATCAGTCAACCGGTGTCTTCTACCTGCTATCGTACAAATTGTACTCTGACATTGACTGCTAAAGGAGGAAAATTGACAGCACATGCTTCAACAACGACTCCGCTTCCGGCGCCTGTAACTGATCCGAACTTGAAACTTTCGGTAGATTTGGAGGCGGATATAGCCTCGAACACTTTTGGGGGCACCGGTATCCAGCATACGGGCAGTTGTGGTGAAAGTACAACGATGCTGCATTATATGAAGGTGGAATGGGAATAGAATGATTAAGACTTGAATTTAATACTGATGAATCTATGGTTACATTAAAATCGTTTTTAGGTATGATTGCCGCAGTTCCTTTTATAATGGCGTGTAATCAGACAGGGCAGGTCAATGCAACACTTTTTCCTGCTTCCGGTTCGGAAAATGTCAATCCGGACACTCATTTGGTTCTTACTTTTTCCGAAACTCCTGTCCTTGGAGATTCCGGTATGATACGGGTTTATGACGCAGTTACTGACCAAGTGGTGGACAGTTTGGATTTGAGTATTCCGTCTGGTCCTACGGAGAGCCGTACGTATGGTCCGGAATGTGATTATACAAAAGTGCCTTATGACTATACTCGTACCGTTATGCCTACCAATAAAGATACTCGTCCGGGTACTCCTTCGGGAACGGCGGAACCTACTCCTCCTGTGTACCAGCTTACTATTATAGGGGGATTTACGGATGCCTTTCATTTTTATCCCGTCATCGTGCGTGATTCTATAGCTACTATTTATCTACACAATAATATGCTGGAATATGGGCATACTTACTATGTGACTATAGATAATGGTGTGTTAAATTTAGCTGATGGCAGTTTTCAAGGAGTCACTAAAGAAGATGAGTGGATTTTCACTACTAAATCTGACATGCCGGAACTTTCAGATACATTGATTGTGGATGTTGCAGGAAAAGGAGACTTTAATACAGTTCAGGGAGCCTTGGATTTTATTCCTGATTTTAATGAACAACAGACTGTGATTTTAGTTAATCCCGGTGATTATGAAGAATTGGTCTATACAAGAAATAAATGGAATGTTAAAATTAAAGGAGCAGGAATGACCGATACTAAAGTACATTATGCAAATAATGAAGTCTTTAATCCTCATCCGCTGACTGTGAAAACCAATGAGTGGCCCGGTACATTTCCTTCCCGTCGGGCGGCTTTCATGCTTGATAATTGCAAGGATATAGTCATTGAGGATATGACCATTGCTACAGATTTAAAAGGTCAGGCAGAAGGGTTGTTGATTAATGGAGAAAGGATTGCTTTATACCGTGTACATATTATAGGTTCAGGAGATGCATTGCAGGCGAATGGAACAATCTATATGGAATCTTGTGAGTTGGATGGTGGTGGTGATACTATTTTAGGACGTGGCAGCTTGTTTGCTTATAAAAGTAATTTCCGTAATGGTGGCGGCCCTTTCTCATGGGTAAGAAATACGGCGGGCAATCATGGTAATGTGTTTGTTGAATGCACTTTTTCTACGGAGGATGGTAAACAGGCGGATTACGGACGTACTAAAAGTAACCACGGTTCGGCCTATCCTGATGCAGAGTTTGTCTTGATAGATTGTAAAGTGAAAAATATAATTCCTGAAGGCTGGAGTTCTATTGGAGCGAAGACTGCTAAAATGTACGAGTATAATACTTGTGATATGGTGACAGGAAATCCGGTTGATGTATCCAAACGTCATCCATATTCCCGCCAGCTGACAAAAGATAAAGATACAGAGCTGATTAACAATTATCGGAACCCTGCTTTTGTTTTGAAAGGCTGGGTGCCGGATAGTTGTATAAATGGGACGAAGTAATAATTAGTGGAGATAAGTTTGCGCATCGAATATTGAGGTATCTAATTAAATATCGGAAACAGATATGGATGATCTATTAAAGTTGGAAACAGAAACTTTTAATAAATTATATACTGATTACAGGTTACGGTTTATTCGTTTTGCGCAAACTTATATTCTCGATATTTCTATAGCTGAAGATATTGTGATGGACACTTTAGCTTATTATTGGGAACATCGAAGAGATATAAAGAACGATGAGAATATATTAAGTTATCTTTTAACGGCTATAAAGCATAAATGCTTGAACTATTTAAGACAGGAACGCTTTCATTATGAAAAGAATAATTCTTTGTCTGAACTTGCTTTATGGGAATTGGATTTTAAGATATCAGCATTATCGGCATGTGATCCTTGTGAATTGTATACTAATGAGGTGCAAGAGATTGTAAATCATACGCTTGAAAAATTGCCATCAAAAACTCGACAGATTTTTTTTATGAACAGATATGAAGATATATCCTACCCTGAAATAGCTAAAAAGTTATTTGTGAATCAAAAAACCGTTGAATATCATATAAGTAAGGCATTAAAAGCTCTACGTGCTGTCCTCAAAGACTATCTTTCTTTTTTGATTTATCTAATTTAGCAGATTTTTTTGTTTTTCGTTTAGGGTATTTCCATTCTCATGTGCTTATAGAGTAAATAATGGAAAGAAAATGAATTTATTATCGTTGTATCATTTTTTTGCAGGCAAAGCATCTGACAAGCAGAAAGAAGCTATTAAACGATGGGCTGAAAGTTCACCGGATAATTATGAGACATTATGTCGTGAAAAGAAAATATTTGATGCAGGTATTTTGTTGGTAGATAAAAAGGAACTGTTTCAAAAAGAAAATGCCCCGTTGTTATATAAGTTAATTAATTATACCGTAAAGATAGCTGCGGTTGTTCTTTTGGTTGTTGTGTCTGTTACTATTTATAAGTATCAGGAATTGGTGAAAAAATCAGAGGTATTACAAACCATACTTGTTCCTGCCGGTCAAAGAATAAACATAATTTTACCCGATAGTACGTTTGTGTGCCTTAATTCTAATACGAAATTTAGTTATCCTTCTGTTTTTGCAACAAATAATCGTAAAGTAAAGTTGGATGGAGAAGCTTATTTTGAAGTATCGGCCAATAAAAATAAGCCATTTTATGTACATACTTCAAAAGGAGAAATCAAAGTACTCGGTACTCATTTTAATTTGGAAGCTTATTCTAACGCTGATGTATTTAAGACTTCTTTGTTTGAAGGCAAAGTCCGTGTCAGAGTAAAAGGTAACAATATTTATTTGAAACCTGATCAAATGGTATGTTATCATAAAAATGGAAAAATTCATTTGGAAACCATCCACGATTATGACCAGTTCCGATGGCGTGAGGGATTAATTTGTATAAAAAGCGCAAAATTGAAGGACATCATGAAAACTTTTACTAAATATTTTGGAGATAGCATTGTTATTCAAAATAAAGAGGTGGAACATTATAAATATACAGGAAAATTTAGACAAAGTAGAGGGGTTATTAATGCGTTAAGGTTATTGCAGAAAGATGCTCCTTTTACTATAGAGCAGGATGAGGACAAACAAATTATTTATATCAAATAGAGGTTCAAATACATAAAACACAACTATATTTTTTTTAAAACTAAAATCTAATAACATGGAAACAACTTATTTAAACGTATGTGATAGGCCAATAAGTCGGTGGTCTATTGTGAGATTACTGAAAACAGTCTTGTTGCTATTATGTGTGTCATTTAGTTCAGTGTACGTACAAGCATCAGATCGGAACGAAGGTATCACTATTTCATGTAAGAATGAAAGCTTGGAACAAGTGATACACTTGATTGAGAGCCAGTCATCTTATCTTTTTGTGTTAAATGATAAGGTGAATACTAAACACAAAGTAAGTATAAAGATAGAGAATGGAAATATAAATGCTATTCTGAATAAAATCTTTCAAGGTACCAATATGACGTATCAAGTTGATGGAGATCATATTTTAATTTCAACTACTCATAAAAGTATCGGTTTGGATGAAACACGACAGGCTACCATGATAAAAGGAAAAATAGTAGATAATGCAGGTGAGCCTATGATTGGAGTAAATGTATTGGTAAAAGGAACGACTAATGGTGCCATTACTGACTTTGAAGGTAATTATTCTCTTGCTGATGTAAACGAGAATGATGTATTAATGGTGACCTATATTGGCTATCTTACTCAGGAGATAAAAGTCGGGAAACAGTCTGTCATAAACGTTGTGATGAAAGATGATACTCAATCTTTGGATGAAGTGGTAGTGGTTGGATATGGTGTTCAAAAGAAGAGTGATTTGACTGGTTCTATATCTTCTATAAAACCAGCGGATATTACATCTACTCCTACTACCAATGCGTTGAAATCTTTGCAAGGTAAAGTAGCGGGATTGGATATAACACAATCTAGCGGGCAACCCGGAGCCTCTATTTCATTAACCATGCGTGGTAATCGTTCTCTTAAAGCTGACAATAATCCGTTAGTATTGGTCGATGGTATAGATTACGGATCATTTGTTGATATTAATCCTACTGATATTGAGTCTATTGAAGTCTTGAAAGATATCTCATCTACAGCTATTTATGGAACGAAAGGAGCTAATGGTGTAATTATTATTACAACAAAATCCGGAGCCAAGGGACAAAAGACGAAAATCGATTTTAATGCTTATGTTTCTATTAAAAATAAGGCTAAATACCCTCGTATGATGAATGGAGAAGAATATGCTCAATTAAAGAGAGAGGCCTATAGAACTACTAATTCAGCAGCGCCGGATCAATATATGGATGATGCTTTGATTTTCAATGCAGAAGAATTGGAGTATTTGGAAAAAGGTTATTGGGTTGATTGGCAGGATTTATTGTTGGGTACCGGTATTACCCAAAATTATGAAATCAGTATGTCTGGTGGTACGGAGAAAACATCTTATTCATTATCATTTGGTTTTCAAGATGATAAAGGATTGTTGAAAAATGATGTATTGAAACGTTATAATGGTCGTATTAGTCTTGATCATAAGATAAATAAAATTTTCAATGTGGGTGTGAATGTTTCATATACTTTTAAAGATCAGGATAAGAGACAGAATCCATTGAATTTGGCTAACAAAATACCATGTATAGGCAGAGCTTATGATGATAATGGTAATTTTATATTAAACCCTGCTCCTGGAAATAGTTCTGCATTCAGTCCTTTATGTGATGAGCAGCCGGGTGCTTACGAGGATAATATTCGTACGAAACGTATGTTTGCTTCGGGGTATTTGAATGTGAATATTCTGAAAGATTTTTTCTTTAAATCCACTATTGGCATTGATGTTACAGATAGTCGGGAAGGTATTTATAAAGATAAAAATACAGTAGCTAATCTTGGTGTAAAATCTACCTCTTCTGTTCAGGCGGATAACGATTGGCGTTATACTTGGGAGAATATACTGAATTACTCCAAAACATTTGGGAAACATGGACTAACTGCAATGATTGGTAGTAGTACCACTGCTTATGGATATGAAAAGGTTTTGGCTAGTGGAGCTAACCAAGCTTCTGCTCTGACTTCATTCCACGATCTGGGAGCAAATGCTGATTCAAAAGAAAATGCCAGTCAATTGATTGAGACGCAAATGGTTTCTTTCTTTGGACGATTGAATTATAAGTTTAATGAACGTTATTTATTCCAAGCTTCTTTGCGTGCTGATGGATCTTCCGTTTTGGCGAAAGGGCACAAGTGGGGGTATTTCCCGTCAGCATCCGCTGCGTGGCGTATTTCAGAAGAAGGCTTTATGGCTGATCAAGATATTTTTAGTAATTTGAAATTACGTTTAAGTTGGGGAGTTGCTGGTAACAGTGCAATTGATGCTTATGCTACTTTAGGAGGACTTAAAAAATCAGTATATACATTTGGCAGTAGTGTTTATGGATATTATCCTAGCGAGATTGCAAATAAAGATTTGACTTGGGAAAAAACATCGACATGGAATCTTGGACTGGATTTCTCAATTTTAAGAAATCGCATATCTGGTACAATTGATACTTATATTTCACAAACCTCGGATTTGTTACTTCCAAGTTTATTGCCTAGTTCTACTGGATATGCATCTGTTATGCAGAATATAGGTAAAACAGAAAATAAAGGTATTGAAGTGACATTGAATACAATTTGGTTTCAAAATAAAAATTTTAGTTGGAATACGGATTGGACATATAGTTTGAATCGTGAAAAAATTAAAGCTTTAAATAGTGGTGTAACGCGTGATGAAGGTAATCTTTGGTTTGTTGGCTCTCCTACTCAAGTTTTTTATGATTATAAAAAGATTGGTATCTGGCAATTAGGTGAGGAAGTTCAGGCCAAAGCTTTTGGAGGATTTAAGCCAGGGGATATTAAAGTGGCAGATATGTCACCTAAAGGTTCTGAAGGTGAAGGCGTTTTCTCTACGGATGACCGGGTTATTTTTTCAAGAGTTCCTAAGTATACGTTTGGTATAACTAATAATATCATCTATAAGAATTTTGATTTAATGTTCTTTATTTATGGTCGTATCGGACAATATGTAAAAGATGCCTATACTCAGCTATACAAGCCAAGTGCGTTGGAAAATAGCGCACCTGTAAATTATTGGACACCTGAGAATCCTAGCAATGAGTATCCTCGTCCCAATAGTGGTTATTCAACGAACAGCTATTTGTTACAGTCTTCATTGGCATTCCGTAAAGCTTCTTTTGTGAAAATACGAGATATTACATTGGGATACACACTGCCTAAAGAATGGACATCCAAAATGATGGTGCAGAAGTTGCGTATTTATTGTTCTTTGAATAATTTCATTACCTTCACGGATTTCCCGAATTATGATCCGGAAAGCAATGGAAGTATGGACTTTCCATTGGCGAAGCAAGTGTTGTTTGGCATCAATCTTAGTTTGTAATCTTTAATTATGATCATTATGAAAACAAAATTTTATTATTATATAAGCATATTATTTCTTTGTTTATGTCATGTCTCTTGTGAAGACTTTCTAGAAGAAACTAATAAAAGTGGATTGACAACGGATCCATTTATGAAAACGAAAGTTGGAATAGAGAGTGCGTTGAATTCCTGTTATTCGGGTGCAAGGACATTTTATGGTCAGGAAGATGGTTTTGGTATGACAGAATCTGGTACTGATTTGTTTTTGCGTGGGGGAGATAATAAAGCAAATCAATTGGCTGATTATACTATTGACTTAAATGGCTCCCAATCAACTATCGGAAATGTTTGGAAAAATCTTTATTTGTCATTAAGCGCTTGTAATCAGACTATTTCTTTGTTGCCAAGTGAAGTATTGACCGAAGCTGAAAATAAGTCATTTGAAGGCCAGGCTAAGTTTTGGAGAGCCTTCTATTTGTGGTTGATAACAGAAACTTGGGGAGACGTGGTATTGAACACAGAACCTATAACGGGTGCTGTTACTGAAGCACACCGTTCGTCTGTAGAAGATTTTTATAAAGTTATTTTTGATGATTTAGATGTGGCTGTCAATCAACTGGCACCAGGCAAATCAACAGATGGTAGAATAACTCAGGATGTAGCTAAAGCTTTTAAAGCAAGAGCTTGTTTGACCAGAGCTTGTGCAACGGGCGAGGCTTCGCTTTATGCTGAGGCCGCTGTGTTGGCAAAGGATATTATCAATAGTCAACGCTATTCTTTCTATACTGATTATAGTGATATGTGGGATATTGCCAATTGTGATGGAGGTACAAACAAAGAAGCAATTTTTTCTATAAATTACACCAACTCAGAATTAGAAAATAATGCTTTTGATGCTACTGCTACTAATTCGGGTAATAAAGGGATTGTTGATTTTGTGATGAAATATGATAAGGAAGCCGGAATGGAACGCGATGTCTTGAATGCTCGTCCTTTCCAAAGATATATGCCGTCCAGGTATCTGCTGCAATTATATAATGAGAATATAGATCAGCGTTATAAAGTGACGTTTAAAGATGCCTGGTACGCTAACAAGAATCCGTTATCCGAGAGTGATTTAAAAGTTTATCCTTTAATGGCTACAGGAGATACGGCCATATATATCATGAAAACGGCTGCTACTGATTCACAAAAAGTATGGGCGTCAAAGCGGTATCGTTTGCTGGATGTTAATGACGTGTACACTTCGGAAGGTAAAGCTATCTTAAGGTCGCAATTTGTAGAAATGCATAAGTTTGCCGATCCTACGGCGGTTTATAATCAGGATTGGTGTCAACGGGATGCATTTGTCATTCGTTTGCCGGAAATGTATTTTATTGCAGCCGAAGCGATGCTGCAAACGAATAAACAGGAAGCGGTGGATTTGATGAATGAATTCTTGATGAAACGTGCAATACCAGGTAAAGAAAATGACATGAAAATTACTGAATCGGAACTGACTATCGATTTTATTTTAGATGAGAGGGCTAGGGAATTGTGTGGAGAACAAATACGTTGGTTTGATTTAAAACGAACTAAAAAGTTAGTTGAATACGTTAAGTTGCATAATATGGATGCAAAAGATAATATTCAAGAATATCATATGCTACGTCCGATACCCCAAAATCAATTGGATGCGGTGACTAATAAAGATGAATTCACTCAAAATCCCGGATATACAAAATAAAGTAATTTTGTAAAAGGAGTATATTGAAGTATTTCTTCTTAACATACTCCTTTTATAATATACCATAAAGAAAAATAGAGGTAAAATGAAATCAGCTATAAAAAAAATATTCGTTTTAGCGGGTTGTGTACTATTGTTTGTAACATCTATGAGAGCACAGAGGGCATGTCTCAATTTATCAGAAACTCTATGGAATATCACTCTTGATCGTTCGGCTGTATGGCAAAATGATTCTCTTTATGTTCCTCCTGTCAATATTCATGACCTCCCTGTTCATATACCTACCGGAGGCTGGAATTTGCTTGATACACCCGATAAGATAGGGGTGACACTTCCTGCTACCGTAGAGCAACACCTATGGAGATGGAATGGAGAAACATTTGGAGTTACCGGAAATTATGTAGGGGTTTCATGGTTTGATACAAAAATAAATGTACCTGCTGATTGGAGAAATAAACGGATAGTGATGAATGTTGCTTCTGTCCGTTTTAGAGCTGAGATTTTTGTTAATAAAAAATTGGTGGGATATGATTTGGTGAATAGTACGCCGTTTGCTGTAGATGTGACACCTTTTATTCTACCTGGTCAGGAAAATGTGATTGCTTTCCGCATTACTGATCCAAATGGTAATTTTAATTGGAAAGATTCCCAAGTCTATACATGGGGAGAGTATAGAACTAATCCTTCTCATGGTTTTGGCGGTATAACTGGAAAAGTGGAGTTGGTTGCTACGGATAAGTTATATATTGGAGATGTTTTTATTAAAAACCAACCGGACCCTCATTCTATTGAAGTTGAAGTGACGGCTTGTAATGAAACAAAGAACCCGATGAAGGCTCAGAAAATGCTTTTAACAGTAAAAGAACATAAAGGTGAGAAAGTACTTTACCGAAAAGAATACCCTGTTGAAAATCTTGTTGTCGGAGAGAATAAACAAACTTTTCATATTCATTTGCCAGCGGCAAAATTGTGGAGTACGGATTCTCCTCATCTTTATGATTTGTCTGTTTCAGTAGGTACGGATAATTATACGCAGCGTTTTGGATTCAGATGGTTTGAAGTGAAGGATATTCATGGAGATAAGCAATTTTTCTTGAATGGAAAAAGAATTGTTTTACGTACAGCTATTTCATGGAGTTTCTGGCCGGATAATGGGATCACTCCATCTGATGAGTTGGCTAGGAGACAAGTGGAGAGTGCTAAAAAGCTAGGACTTAACATGTTGAATTTTCACCGTACTATCGGGCATAGCAATGTCTTGGATTATGCTGATGAATTGGGACTATTATACTTTGAAGAACCGGGAGGCAATCAGTATCCTATCAGTCACTTTAATGATAATAACAAGCAAAGCAAGTTTTATTTTGCTTACCGGAATGAAAAATTGGCGCGAATGATTAAACGTGACCGTAACCATCCGTCTCTTGTTATTTATAATTTGCATAATGAACGGGGAGCTTGGCCACAGGTACAGGATTATGCGCAGATGCGTATGGCACATTCGTTGGATCCTACCCGTATCTTAACTTATAATTCCAGTAATGGAGAGAATCCGGAAAATGAGGCGAATGCCCGTTTTAAATTGCACTTGATGCCAAACGATACTACTTTTTATGATTATGGATGGTATGACAGGCATCATGCAGGTGGTCCGGGTTGCTATCATGATAATTTATATTTGGGTAAAGATAACTATCACCGTTTTTCAGATCATAAGGATGAGATTATTTATTGGGGGGAAGACGGGGCTATTGGTACTCCGCCGCGTCTTCAGCTCATTCGGGATGAAATCCTGCAATCTGGCACTACTTCTGGATGGGAAGCGATGGATTATATGAAGTGGTATGATGCATATGATTCGTTTCTTAAACACAATGGATTTGCCAAAGCATTTCCTACAGTGGATGATTTGACCCGTGCCATGGGGAATGTGGCTTTCTATTATCAAGGTAGGGTAATTGAGAATATTCGTATCAGTAATACGGTGGATGCTTATGCTGTAAATGGTTGGGAAAGTATGAAACTGGAAAATCACTCCGGCATTGTTGATAATTATCGTTATCCTAAAGGAGATGTGGAAGTAATGGCTCGTTATAACCAACCGTTATTTTTAGCTGTAAAAATGAATCGGAAAGTGCTGAATGTTGGAGATACGACTATAGTAGATACTTATATTGTAAATGAAAAGAATTTGAAGGGGAATTATTCTCTTCAATTGATCGCGAAAGATGCGGAAGGTACTGTATTGGCTACCCATGTATCTAGTGTACATGTTAAAGGGGGGAATGTATATGGTCAATGTTTACAGATCGGCTGGAATTTTGTTCCTCGGGCAACAGGCTATGTTTGTATTGAAGCAAAGTTGGTCAAAGGCAAAAAAACTTTTGCAACTGGAAACGATTCTTTGTTTGCTGTAAGTTTGAATACGAAAGGAATTACAGCTAATGGTTCTATTGCTGATACTACGGGCGTTCTGAGCAATTTTATGAAAACAGTTGGTTTTGATATTCCGGAATATAAAGAAGGAACACCTTCGGGAGATTATTTGTTGGTTGGCGCCTTTGAACCTACTCAATGGGGAAGTGGTATGAGTGATATTATGGAATGGGTTTACAAGGGACATACATTGATTATTGTGGATAATGCGGAAAGGTGGGCTGAGTTCTTAGCGGATAAAGAAGTTTTGGATTATCGTGGTTCAAAGAAACTAGGTACGGCTTGGTATGGTGGGAACTTTTTCAATAGAGAACATCCTATTTTTGATGGATTGCCTGTCAATTGTGTCTTTAATTGGGAATATCAATGCTTTGCTACTTACAACCGTCATCGTGTAGGGTTGCGTTGCTTTAATGGGGAAACATTGGTTGCTTGTGTTTCCGATCATAAAAAAGAAGTTTATTCTGCCTTGTCTGTTATTCCGGCAGGTCGTGGAAAAATAATTATTACTACATTGGATATTCCTGCATGTATAAAGGATGTCAAAGCTTATACAGTTCCTGTTGATCTTGATGGCATGAACGAGTCGATGAATACTTTTAATACCAAAAGCGAGAATAGGGCTAATGTAGTGGGCCAACAGTTATTATTGAATTTAATAAAAGAAAGTAATAGATAATTATGAAGAAGAGTATTATTGCCATAGCATTTTTGTTGTTATGTCCATTTTATGGGGTGAGAGCACAGGAGAGACCATTTTTTGATTTGTCAGGAAAAGGATGGCATTTATGGCAGGATAAAAATGCAGCTTGGCAGACAGAGGATATTTATTTGACATTGGAAGAGGCACGGAAAAGTCCTGTAATTGTTCCTACAGCGGGATGGGATATATTGACTTCTGCCCAGACTCTTTCGGTACAGGTTCCTGGAACAGCTGAAGAATATCTTCAAACTCAGTCCGGACCCGAAGGAGATATTACAGGAGTTACATGGTGGAGTCGTACAATGGATATTCCGGTATTGAAGAAAGGACAAAAAGTCTTTTTGAATTTTGGCTCTATACGTTCACGGGCGGAAATTTTTATTAATCAGAGATTAGTGGATTATCAGATTGTGGACAATGTTCCTTTTGAAACGGATATTACTCCTTATATAAAATCAGGAGAACAGGTACAATTGGCTGTACGTATAACGGATGCGGGTGGTAACCATGATTGGCGTGACTACAGAACTATTCCGTGGGGAGATAAAATGTTGCCTCCCGGTCATGGCTTTGGAGGAATAACAGGAAAAGTTAGTATGAAGGTATGTAATTCTGTTTATGTGGCAGATATTTATATGCAGAATACTCCTCAGATAACTACCGCCAACGCTATTCTGACATTACAGAATGAAAAAGGAAAGACTGCGAAGCAGGATCTTCGTATAACGGTGTACGAGTGGAAAAATAAAGAAAAAATAGTTTATTCTAAAGAGATAAAGGGTATCTCATTAAATAAAGGTATGAATGAACTGAAGATTCCTGTATCAGCTCCGGATGCGAAATTATGGAGTGTGGATGATCCTAATCTGTATGTATGTGAGGTGGAGTTGTCCGAAGGACAGAACTGGGTGGATAAAGATTCCCGCCGTTTTGGATTCCGTTGGTTCGAGGCTTCCGGTATAGGTGATGATGCTGTTTTTCGTTTAAATGGAAAACGTATCATGCTTCGCTCGGCCATCAGTTGGAGTTTTTGGCCAGTCAATGGTATTTTTCCGTCGGAAGAATTGGCTGAAAGGCAAATTCGCATAGCTAAGGAGTTAGGATTGAATATGCTGAATTTTCATCGTTTTATCGGTAATACTGACGTAATGAATTATGCTGATGAGTTGGGACTGCTCTATTTTGAAGAGCCTGGCGGTTTTCGTCTGGACGTAAGACAGCCGTTTATGAATGCTGTTTTGCATGAAAAGGTCATCCGTATGGTAAAGAGGGATCGCAGTCATCCCTGTCTGGTTATCTATAATATGATGAATGAATCGGGAAATGCTGCTCCTGAAAAGTTAGAATTGGAAATTCAAGCGATGAAGGATATGCGTGTATTGGATCCTTCCCGGTTGATTCTTCGTACCTCGGCTTGGGCTAAGGGAGATGATATAGAAGATCAGGCTAAAATTCATATTCGTCCTTACGATGAAAAAGTGTATTGGAGTGGCTGGTATGATTATCATCGTGCCGGAGGACCTGCTGTTTGGAATGAAGGTTTGTACAAAGGCCCTGAAGATTATTATAATGATACAAAGAATAAGCGTGAAATTGTATTCTTTGGTGAGGAAGGGGCTTTATCATCACCTCCTCGTTTGGAAAAGAATAAAGAAGATTTGGAAAAATATAGCTATAAAGGATGGGATGGTAGAGAGTTTCTACGTTGGTATGATGAATTCAATAAATTTCTGGATGCTAAACAGTTAAGGACTGTTTATCCTACCGTGGATGATTTGTGTGTGGCTATGGGAACTGTATCCTATGAACATCAGGGACGTAAAATAGAATCGGCCAGAATGAATAATTTGACGGATGCATACGTTGTTAATGGATGGGAATCGGAATTGACGGAGAATTATTCGGGAATTGTCGATTGTTTTCGTTATCCCAAATCAGATCCGGCTATCATAGCTCGTTATAATCAGCCTTTGTATGTAGCGGTAAAGACCAGGCAACAGGTTGCAGCCGCAGGGGGAAAGGTGACCGTTGATTTTTATCTGATTAATGAGAAGAATGTCCGGGGAAACCATCAATTGAAAATCTCGGTGACAGACTCTCAAGGAAAAGTGATGGAGGTAGGGACTTATGAAACGGAAGCTGCCGGAGGTGAGGTTTATGGTCAGTTGTTGGTGAAAGATGTAAAAATACCTGTTCCTACAGCTGGAGGACTTTGTAGGATTGAAGCAAAACTGTGTAAGGAAAATTCTGTTGTTACAACTGGGTATGATGATATATTGTCTGTAAATCTGGCATCCAATATGTTGGATGGTAAAGGGGCCGTTTGGGAAGATGGGAGTGCTTTACAGAATTTCTTGAAGGGAAAAACGAAAGAAGCGGTTGCAGCTTACGAGGATAATTTAGGAAAGTTGGATTGGATTATGGTGGCCCGTCCTCCTAGGAAAGATCAGTTGACAATGGTGCCGATGGAAGCGTTACGCTCTGCCGATGGCAAACCGGGATTGGATGTGGTCTATTATGAGGATATGGAATTTCAGAAGGAAGTTTATCATGAAGTGGCCAAGGTGGTTAATCTGAGTGCTATTGAGGGAGCTACACCAAGTCCTTTTGTGTATATGCTTGATGGTTATGGTATTAAATGGAGTGGTAAAGTACTTCCTTCTGTCAGTGGTGAATATACGATTATTCCTCAGAGTAATGATCGTAGTATGATTGAAGTCTTTGTCAATGGTAAGAAAATATATGAAATAACCAGGAAGAAAGAGCATTTGGGCGATGGAAAAGTCTATTTGGAAGGAGGCAAGTCTGCCGATATAGAGATCCGTTTCAGGCATCCTCGCAGTAACGCGCGTTGTCGTTTGGATTGGGCTGTTCCTAATGATAAGATGCCGGATGCACAGCGTTTAATGGAACGTGCCGTAAATGATGGAACCAAAATCTTTATTATTCAGAGTGCTGATGAATGGTCGGAATTTATAGCGGCTAATAGTAAAGCGGTGTTTAAGGACAAATTCTTTGTTGGAACCAACTGGCTGGGCGGGGTGATGTTTAATAAGCCACATGATATTTTCAAGGAACTTCCTGTCGGAAATGCTCTCAACTGGCCTTATCAGGCATTGATACATACAGGGGTGGAGCGTATGGGATTAGTGATGGAAGGTGAAGAATTGCTGGTCGGAGCCTATCATACTTATCCTATGGCTATCGGAACTGCTATGGGGATTGTACCTATGGGTAAGGGTAGTGTTTTGTTCTCTACATTGGATATCTATGGGAACATCATTAATGATTCGGCTGCCGGACTCGTAGCCAAAAAGCTGATTTTCAATATGATTGATTTTAAATAAAATAACAGATACCATGAAAAAACGAATCCTATGCTTTTGTTTATGC
Organism: Phocaeicola vulgatus ATCC 8482; assembly: GCF_000012825.1. Lineage (GTDB taxonomy): Bacteria > Bacteroidota > Bacteroidia > Bacteroidales > Bacteroidaceae > Phocaeicola > Phocaeicola vulgatus. The sequence continues at coordinate 2,344,210 of NC_009614.1, forward strand.
CTGTATTGTATAGGGCTATGGGCGGCCAATGCTTCTTTTAAGAAGACAGGAAATGATTTGTTGTTTCTTCTGCCTCAGGGAAATGTGAAATTGGAATTTTGTACAGATGATATGTTCCGTGTACGTCATTCTCAAGGTACCGTGTTCGCTGAAAATGAGCAGTGGATGGTTCGGAAATATGATTTTACTCCTGTACACTATACAGTGGAAGATAAAGGTGCTGCATGGTTGATTACGACCGGAAAACTGATTATAGAGGCTACCAAGAATCCGTTCTGTCTGTCTGTTTCTGATAAAAACGGCAAACTGCTTTATACGGAACTTGCGGAACAACGTTTTTATAAGGATTCTGTCAAGACGAAAGCTGTTCTACAACCGGATGAGCATTTCTTTGGTTTTGGGGAACGTATGGATTTCATGGATCAGCGAGGGCGTAAGGTCTATCTGAATGTAGAGTTGGGAAGAGGGATAAAACCGGCTGTAGGAGGAAAAGATATTTTACGTGCCAATTATTGTCCCGTACCTTTTATGATGAGTACCAAAGGATATGGTTTATTCTTTCATACTCCGTTTGCTACCGAGTGGAATATGGGGTGGGATAGTAGTGATTATTATTCATTCAAAGCTTTTGGCGGTGATTTGGACTATTATTTTATTTATGGTCCCGATTTTTATACCATGGTTGACAGATATACGGAATTGACCGGAAAATCCCCCATGCTTCCTCGTTTTGCAATGGGGTTGCATGTCGGTACTTATTCCGGTGGAACCTGGAAGAATGAAGAGATGACTTCCGATAAATACCCGCCTGCTTTATGTAAACGTTTGCGTGAGGAAGAAGTGCCTTTTGATTTGCTTTGGCTGGATTCTACTTGGAGGCTGTTTAATACCACTTACGGAAATGGTGGTTGCTGTTTTGAATGGCGTAATACGTTCAAAGATCCGAAAGCCATGTTTGATAGTTGCTATGCGCAAAATGTAAAAATGGTGGGGCTTCATATCCGTTCTATATTAGATAATGGCCCTGAATATCATCTGTTGGATAAGGCGCGTGAACAGGGAAACGTGCTGTATCCCGGAGCAAAGATAGAAGGAGTGGTGAATTTCTTTGATCCGAAAGCTGTAGATTGGTGGTGGGAGAACGGAGTAATGAAAGTCGCTTCTATCGGGGCTAAGTTTGTGAAAACGGATGTCGGAGGAACGATGGACCTGAAAGGACTTCATAATATTTTTCCTTTAGCTTATGCGGAGGCCCCCTATCGTAAATTTCAGGAATATAATAATATGAGGGGGGTGACACATACCCGTGAAGGTTATGCGGGAATTCAGCGTTATCCTTATATCTGGGCTGGAGACTGGGGAAGTGAATGGCAGTGGTTTGAACCGGTGATACGTGCAGGACTTAATATTGGTATGAGTGGTGTGGGTAACTGGACTCATTGCATGGGAGGATTTGAACAATATTCTCCTTACGATACAGAATTATATACTCGTTGGGTACAGTTCGGTATGTTTTCACCTATCGCCATGGTGTTCGGTATGGACCATCCCCGTTACCATGAACCTTGGACTTATGGTCCGGAGGCTTTGGCCAATTTCATCAAATATGATAGTTTGCGTTATACATTGATTCCTTATATTTATAGTAATGCCTATCAGCTTTATAAAACGGCACGTCCCATGATGACTCCTTTAGTGATGGACTATCCTCAGGATGAGAATACTTATCAGCTGACACGTCAGTATATGTTCGGGCCATGGATGATGGTTTGTCCTGTCACTACCAAAGGTGCACTGAGCCAACATGTTTATTTTCCCGGTGGAGAATGGTTTGATTATGAAACCGGTGAGCGTTACGAGGGCCGTCAATATAAATCTTTTCTTACTCCGTTGGATGTGTTGCCTATCTATATAAAAGCCGGAGCTATTATTCCCATGCAACCTGTTATGCAGTGGGTAGATCAGCACCCTGTAGAGATGATAACATTGGATGTCTATCCGTCAGGCATTTCTTCTTATGAGATGTATGAAGATGATGGTATATCAATGGATTATCAAAAAGGGATTGGTTCATTGACCCGTTTTACCAGCAGGCTTGCTGATGATAGTTGGACGTTTACTGCAGATAAACCGGTAGGGAAGTACAAACCTGCCAAGCACACTTATCTAGTAAAGGCTTATTTGCAGAACGCTCCGCAATCTGTGATAGAAAATGGTAAATCGTTGCCCGTTCTTTCATCAGTTACAGATGCAGAGCGGAATACAGGCTGGTTTTATGATATAGAGCATAAACGTTTGTATGTGAAGACAGCCGGAGATAACCGTCAGAAAATTGAAATTGTGGTACAATAACTTAAAGGGATGATTCTATGAGAAAAATTATCGGTTTTCGCACTTTATGTGTAGGTTTGGGAATATGGGTGGGGACTGTTGTGGTTTCTGCTCAGGGGGAGTTCAAGGCATTACCTTGGAGTCAAAGTACTGCTTATAATTCTTATCTGATGCGTGATGTACATCGGCAGTTTGCATCCCGGCAGTCAGCCATTCAGCAAGCATTTACTTCTCCTGCCGGGATGCAGGAGTACCTGGAGGGTTGCCGTGAACGATATAAACAAATAGTAGGTACTTTTCCTGAAAAAGAGAATTTAAATGTTCAGGTGGTGGGGAAGATACAAGGTACCGGCTATTATATAGAGAAAATAATTTTTGAAAGCAAGCCTGGCCGCTATGTCACAGCACATCTTTATATGCCGGAGAACATGACTGTTCCTGTTCCGGCAACATTGGAACTTTGCGGACATGGATTGAATGGTAAAGGTTCTTCGTCTCATGCCGCTATGCTGATGGCATCCAATGGTATTGCTGTACTAGTGGTAGATCCCATAGGCCAGGGAGAACGGTTGCAACTTATTGATAGGGAAGGAAAACCGCTGACACGGGGGGCTACCACGGAACATACCTTACTGAATGCGGGCTTTAACTTGCTTGGTACTAGTTTGGCGGCACAGGAATATTGGGATAATCATCGGGCTTTGGACTATTTATTGACTCGTAAGGATATTGATTCGGAGCGTATCGGAGTATATGGATCTTCTGGTGGTGGTACTCAGACCGCTTATTATATAGGTTTGGATCCCCGTGTAAAGGTAGCGGCCATTTGTAGTTTCTTTTCTACCCGAGAACGTACTATGGAGTTGCAAGGTCCTTCCGATGGTTGCCAACATATACCATACGAAGGGCGTGAACAACTGGAAGTACCTGATTTTGCTTTAATGATGGCTCCACGGCCTTTATTGATTTTAAGCGGTAAATATGATTTTGTCGATTTATGGGGTGCACAACAAGGGTTTGCTGAATTACAACAGTGCTATAAAGTATTGGGAGTTCCCGAAAAGGTGGATATGCTGACAGTAGAAACAGGGCATGGACTTGGAACTGAAAAAAGGCAAAAGTTGGTCAGTTGGTTCAAGCGTTGGCTGAAAGATGATCAATCTCCGGTGAAGAAATCGGCACAAGACCGTTTCCGGTTGTCTGATATGCTTTGTACGACTAAAGGACAGGTGAATGTATCTATGCCTGGAGCACTCAGTATTATGCAGGAAAATGTGAATCAGCTGGATGAGTGGGCTTCCAAGCGTGAGGCGTTTCTTTCGAAAGGAAAGAAAACTGTCCAAGCAAAGATGCTGGATTTGTTAGGTCTTAAAGGTCTTCCTGACCATAAAATAAGAATTGAAGCAACCGGACATGATTCAATGCGTGAAAATGAACAATATAAGTTTCAGCTTATAAGGGAAGGGGAGATGCCTGTTCCTTGTATTCTTATCATGCCGTCCAGAGCGAATGCTGATTCTCCTGTTGAGTTAAGGTTACAGGAAGAGGGAAAAGGAACTTATTTGAGTGAATATGCGAATTTTGCTGCTGCCTTGACGGAAGGAAAAATCTTGTTGTTGGCAGATTTGCGCGGATTTGGGGAAACAACGGATCCTGCATTCTATACGGATGCTAAATATTGGAACCGTGAGTATCGCAATGCAATGGTCAGTATGCATATAGGGCGTCCTATTATGGGACAACGTGTTGTCGATATTTTGACTTTGCTTGATTTTTGTTCAGAACACGAATTTCTGAAAGGACACCCCGTCAAGGTATTTGCCAATGGTATTTATGGTCCGGTTGCAATTCATGCTGCTTATTTGGATGAAAGAATCAACAGTGTGGAGATAAAACATAGCGTGAAGACTTGGAAGGAATACATTGAGAGGCCTATGCAGTGGGATATGTATTCTAATGTGTTGTATGGTGCTTTGAAATATTATGATTTACCGGATTTGATAAGGTTAAGCAATTGTCCCATTCGTTTTGCAGATTAAAAAATAGAATTCATTTCCACTGTAGGAGCATATTAAATGCCCAAAGGAGGGCACAGCAATCTGCTCCTGCAGTGGATGGAATATATGGCTTGTCTATTTCTTTTCCAGGAAATCAGCACGCATCGGGCTGAAACAATCTATCAGCATACCCGGCTCCAGGCATACACAACCATGCACAGCATCCGGTTCCTTATATAGACAGTCGCCGGCCGATACAATTTTTTTCACACCATTGATGGTGAACTCAAATTTTCCACTTTCCACATAGGTCACTTGTGAATGGATATGATGGTGGACAGCTCCTACAGCTCCCTTTTCAAATTTTACTTTAACAACCATGATGTCATCATTGTAACCCATGATCTGGCGCACTACACCTTCGCCTGCAGGTTCCCATTCTTTGCCTTCTGCAAAAATGAAGTTTTCACTACCTGTTTTCATAACCTTTTTTTCAGTGTTTTTGTTTGTTTCTTCAGTACACTCTTTGTTGCTCTCTTTTTTTTCACTTTGTGCATTGCAGCTCTGCAATAGTAGTGGTGCCATCAAGGCGCAAGCATACAATGCGGTTCTTACTTTACGATTCATGATCTTGCATTTAATATAAAATGAATAACTAAAACTTTTCTTCAAATATACTTATAATATGGGGAGGGTAGTTCGTCGTGATTAAAATATACGAGGAAAAGACCAAATATTACAAATCCAAGCTCCGGAAAATGGCTTATTTTGCTTCATAATGATATTTAAACTTGAATCAAAACACTAAAACAACAATGAAAAGCACATTAAAGAAGAACTGGGAAAGAATTGTCCTTTGCCTGTGCATGGCAAATTTTGCTTGTATAGGTATAGCCCAAACTAATAAAAAATTAGATGACCAAGTTATAAATACGATGAAAACCGCCACTCGGTTTATGATGGACAAAGTGAGTTATAATGGTGGCTTCGTATGGAATTATTTGCCGGATATGTCCCGTTCATGGGGAGAGATGGAAGCCAAGAGGACAATGGTATGGATTCAGCCGCCGGGAACTCCTTCTGTCGGTCATTTGTTGCTTGACGCTTATCATGCTACAGGAGATGAGTATTATTATGAAGCTGCGAAAAAAGTGGCTAACACCTTGATTTGGGGACAGCTTGAATGTGGCGGATGGAATTATGTGTTCGATTTTGCAGGAGAGAACTCCTTAAAGTCCTGGTATGATACCGTTGGTAAAAATGGCTGGCGTCTGGAAGAATTTCAACATTATTATGGAAATGCGACTTACGATGATGCGGGTACTATGGAGGCTGCCAAATTTCTACTTCGTATGTATGTGGAAAAAAATGATCCTGCTTTCCGTCCGGCTTTGGAGAAAACCATTGATTTTGTCTTGAAAAGTCAATATCCGGTGGGCGGATGGCCTCAACGGTATCCTTTGATGTATGATCACCCTTTTCAAGGTAAGAAAGATTATTCGTCTTTTATTACTCTGAATGATGATGTGATTCCTGATGCGACCGAGTTTTTGATTCAATGCTATCAGGCAATGGGGTTGCAAGGGGTAAAGGAGCCTATTATGCGTGCTATGTACTTGATGATTTCCCTTCAACAAGGGGAACCTTATGCAGGCTGGGCAGACCAATATACAGTAGATGATTTGAAACCGGCTCATGCCCGTTCTTATGAACCGCGCAGTGTGAACACCGGTACTACCGTCCGTCTTGTTAATTTAATGATGGATTACTATAAACTTACAGCTGATACTCGTTTCCTGTCGGGGATTCCTGCTGCAATTCGTTTTTTGGAATCAATGAAATTACCGGAATCGGATGTGAAGAAATGGAAGAGTCAGTCGACTAATCCGGAAGCTATTTTGGTTCCTCGTTTTGTAGATCCTGATACTGGTAAACCACTGTATGTCCATCGTAAAGGAAGTAATGTGAAAAACGGTACTTATTATATAGATCAGAATATAGAAAATACAATAGCTCATTATAATTCGGCAACTTTTGTGAATCCAGGTGAACTGCGTCGTCGTTATGAGGAAGTGAAAAAACTTCCTGTATCCGAATTGGCGAAGAATTCACCTTTGCTGCAGGATCATTTGGTTCCTTTACCTAAATATTATACTCGTTTACGTGGAAAAGCTACGGAAGAAGTTGCCCGGAAATTGGTGAAATCACTGACTAAGGACGGTTGCTGGCTCTCTCCTTTAAAGTCAACCTCGAACCCGTATAAGCCATATACTGTTTCAGGACCTAGTGAGGAAACGAAATATATAGCTACCTTTGTAGGGGACGAGCACGATACATCACCTTATCCGTGTACCACCGGAGAATTGTGCATCTCTGTTGGGGATTATATTGATAATATGATAAAATTAATTAGTTACCTTGAAAAGTAAAGTTTGTTAGGTATAGGTTTATGAAGAATACTGTAATTTGTTTATTGTTGTTTGGGATAAGTCTGACGGCTTCTGCTCAAGAAAAGGTGGAAACAGTCTCTATGCGTTATGAAACGCAGAATGATATGCCGCTGTTCTATCAGAAGATGAAAGAAAACCTGACTTATCCTATGGCTTGGGGAAATTCTTCCATCAGAAATTTCAAGAAGTGGCGTGAGGAAGCTCGAAAAACGTTATTGGATTGCATGTTGCCTGCTCCTCCTGCTACGGCTTTTGATAAGGAAGTGATAGATACCGAGCAACGGAATGGATATAGGGCGGAGAAGATTTTGTTCAGTGTTTCGGAATATTCTCGTGTTCCCGCTTATCTGTTGGTTCCTGACGGGAATGGCCCGTTCCCGGCAGTATTGCTGCTTCACGATCACGGTGCGCATTTTTCGATAGGGAAAGAGAAAATGGTACGTCCGTTCGGTGTGGAAGCATCTGTACTGGCCGATGCGGACGATTGGGCGGAAAAATGTTATGACAAACAGTATGTAGGTGATTATCTGGCAAGTCACGGATATGTAGTGCTTGCTGTGGATGCCTTGTTTTGGGGGGAACGGGGACGTAAGGAAGGAGTACGCTATGACTCACAGCAAGCGTTGGCGGCCAATATGTTACAGATGGGAATGTCTTGGGGAGCCTTGATAGCCTGGGATGATATCCGTAGCGCGGAATTTCTGGCCTCATTGCCCATGGTTCATAAGGAAAAGATAGGTACTATGGGATTTTCTATGGGAGCACATCGTGCCTGGATGGTCAGTGCCGCTACAGATGTGGTGAAGGCAGGCGCTGCTGTGTGCTGGATGAATACTACAGATAGCTTAATGACACTTACCAATAATCAGAACAAAGGCGGGTCTGCTTATTCCATGATTATTCCCGGAATACGGAATTGGATGGATTATCCTCATGTGGCATCTATCGCCTGCCCCAAACCGATGTTGTTCATCAATGGCTTGCGGGACAAACTTTTTCCTGTAAAGGGCGTTGAAAGCGCTTTCTCTACCATGCAGGATGTATGGAAGAGTCAATCGGTAGAAAATCTGTTGACTACCAAGTTCTATGATTTGCCCCATTTTTGCAGTAAGGAGATACAGGATGATATACTTGAGTTCTTTAATCAAAATTTAAAATAGAAAGCGATGAAAATTAAGATGTTGATGGCATTTGTTGCCTTGTTGTTTTCTGCTTTTACGGCAGACCGCACAATTACTATCTTTATGATAGGTGACTCGACTATGGCTAACAAACCCTTAGAGGGAGGTAATCAGGAACGTGGATGGGGCCATGTGCTGGGAGGATATTTCAGTGAGAATATTCGTGTGGAAAACCATGCTAGAAATGGTCGGAGTTCTAAAAGTTTTATTGATGAAGGATTGTGGGAGGTAGTAATTAATAAAGTAAAGCCGGGTGATTATGTTTTTATTCAGTTTGGGCATAATGATGAGAAGGCCGATGAGAAACGTCATACTGATCCCGGATCTACTTTTGATGCCAATCTACGCCGTTTTGTAAAAGAAACACGTGCTAAAGGGGGAATTCCCGTGTTGTTTAATGCCATTGTCCGTCGTAATTTCCGGAATAATAAAAATGCGGTAGCCGAAGATGATGTGCGCAAGGATTTGTCAAAGGGGAGTGTTTCTCAAGATGGAGAAGTGTTGATTGATACTCATGGAAAATATTTGGAGTCTCCGCGTAACGTGGCAAAAGAGTTGGATGTGCCTTTTGTGGATATGAACAAGATAACGCATGATTTGGTGCAGGAGATGGGACCGGAGGCTTCAAAAAAATTGTTCATGTGGATTCCTGAAGGTGTGTGTGCAGCTTGTCCGAAAGGGCGTGAGGATAATACGCACCTGAATGTATATGGGGCGCGTACTATTGCTGGTTTGACGGTGGATGCTATAGCTAAAGAGGTTCCTGCATTGGCGCCTTTTGTACGTCATTATGATTTTGTAGTGGCAAAAGATGGCAGTGGTGATTTCTTTACCATTCAGGAAGCGATTCATGCTGTCCCCGATTTTCGTAAAGCAGGACGCACTACTATTCTAGTCCGTAAAGGGGTATATAAAGAAAAAGTGGTTATTCCTGAAAGCAAGATTAGTGTTTCTTTGATAGGTGAGGACGGAGCAATTCTGACAAATGATGATTTTGCTGCTAAAAAGAACTATTTCGGAGAAGAAATGTCTACCTCCGGTTCATCAACCTGTTATATCTATGCTCCCGATTTCTATGCTGAGAATATCACTTTCGAGAATAGTGCCGGCAGAGTGGGGCAGGCAGTGGCCTGTTTTGTTAGTGGAGATCGCGCTTATTTCAAAAACTGTCGTTTTTTGGGAAATCAGGATACTTTGTACACTTATGGCAAAGACAGTCGTCAGTTTTATGACCATTGTTATATAGAGGGTACAGTGGATTTTATTTTTGGCTGGTCTACGGCATTGTTTAAGGATTGCACCATCCATAGTTTGGGTGATGGGTATGTTACCGCTCCTTCTACAGATCAAGGCAAAAAATATGGCTATGTTTTTATAGGCTGTAAATTGACGGGTGTGGCTGAGGCTCAGAAGGTGTATTTGTCCCGTCCTTGGCGTCCTTATGCACAGGCTGTTTATATTCATTGTGATTTGGGAAAGCATATTCTTCCGGTGGGTTGGAACAACTGGGGCAAAAAAGAAAATGAGGAAACCGTATTCTATGCTGAATACCGGAATACGGGAGAAGGGGCGGCTACCGCTTCGCGTGCTTCGTTTGGAAAGCAGCTGAACGATATCAGTAATTATAATGAAGCACAGATTTTGGCAGGTGATGACGGATGGAATCCGGTGGAAAATGGAAATGTGTTGTTGCAGAATTTAAAGAGATAAGCTGTTCTTTCTACCAGTAATAATACTTTGTCACTGTAGGGAGGAATTCTATTTGTTCCTATGGAAAGTGTCAGGGAAGAGTAGAATGATAAAGGGGGGATTTAACTTTTCCCCTTTTGTTTTTTTAGGAGCTTGTATATCAGTATCTCTCGTTTTTTATGTATTTTTGCCTATTATATATGAAAATCTACGAAATGAAAAGACACATTCTGTTTATACTTACTTTGCTGCTCTTTTTTCATGCAAAAAGTCAGCCTAATTGTATCTTTACTCATTATTCTTCGGAAAACGGCTTGTCTCAGAACTCCATCATGAGCATGGTACAAGACCATAATGGAGTTTTATGGTTCTCTACTTGGGATGGAATCAACCGGTTCAACGGTTATGACTTCAAAGTTTATAAAGCCAGACAAGGGAATAAAATTACTATGACTAACAACCGGGTAGACTTATTGGAAGTAGACCCTTATAATTATATTTGGCTGCAAACGTATGATTATCGTGTGTATCGTTTTGACCAAAGAACAGAGAAGTTCGAACAAATTCCTGCCGAAGGTGAAGAGGAGGGCATGCGTTTCTCTTCTATTAAAATATTGCCCGACAGTGTCATTTGGCTACTTTCTGAAAATGAGGGGGCTGTCCGTGTGAAAACAAACCCTAAAGATTACAGTATAACTACCCAAGTATATGCTACTCATAGTCGTGGAGGAAATGCCGTTCATATTAATCAGGTTTTTAGCGATGCTTACAATCAAGAGTGGTTGCTTACTGATAACGGTCTGCTGAAGATTACGAATGATAAAGAAGAGCCTGTCTCTTATTTTGTGAATATCCAGTCAGGCAAAGATGAACCCGTACAGGCCTTCTACTCTTTTTGCAGTTATGGTGACGAACTTTATTTTGGATCAGACAGAGGACGGATATGGTGCTATTCTTTGCAGAATGAAATCTTTCGTCTTTGGGAATTGCCGGTAAAGGATAAAGTGATTGCTATAAATGAAATAAAAGGTACGGGGCTGTTGATAACAACTGCCCATGAAGGATTGATATTGTACCATTCGGATACAAAAGAGTGTAAAGTCTATAATAAGTCCAATTGTCCCGAATTCCCGGCAGACGCTTTCCGTTCTGTTTATGTTGACAGTAAGCAGGAAGCATGGTTTGAGATGACCGAATGGGGAAAGGTTTGTCATTTCAATCCTTTGACAGAAGTATTTAAGCAAGAAAAGATGCAAGTGGAGCCTCGTGGTGCCGATCGTTCCTATCCCAGTTTTCATATTTGTGAAGACTTGAACGGTAATTTGTGGGTACATCCGCAAGGAGGAGGGCTTTCTTGGTATGACAGAGAGGCAAATCGGCTGTTACCTTTCTATAATGACCCCGATTCACCCGATTGGCACTTTTCCAATAAATTACATTCCATGTTATCCGATAAGCAAGGCAATCTTTGGTTATGTACTCATTCTAAGGGGTTGGAGAAGATTACTTTTTTAGGAAGCCAGTTCCATATTTATCCCCGCATGGGTCACAGTTATGACTTGAATTCCAATACGGTACGTGCGTTGTTTGAAGATAGCGAACATCGCATCTGGATGGGAAAACGGGATGGTCAGATTGAAATTTATTCTTCTGATTTAGATTTTCAGGGTATTCTGACTGAAGAGGGGGATATAGCCAAATCTGGCAGGCCGTTACGGGGAGTTCCTTATCATATCATGCAAGATTCTCACGGAAACATTTGGATTGCGACCAAAGGGGATGGTATTATTCTGGCAGAAAAGGAGGGGACCCATTTTAAGTTTACTCGATTCAAATATGATGAAGATGATATTTATAGCCTGAGTCATAATAGTGTTTACTGGTTACATGAAGACAAGTATGGACGCATTTGGGTGGCAACTTTCGGTGGAGGGTTGAATTATATTCAGAAAACTCCTGAAGGGAAATATGTGTTTATTAGTTCTAGAAATAACCTGAAAGGTTTTCCGTATGACCGTTGTTACCGTGTACGCCATATCACTTCTGACAAGAAGGGGAATATATGGGTGGGGAGCAGTGATGGCGCGCTTAGTTTTAAAGAGGATTTTAAAGATCCGGAGTCGATTGTGTTCCATCTTTATGCACGTATCCCCGATGATATGAATTGTCTGAGCAACAATAACGTATATCGGATTGTAACCACTTCTCAAGGAGAAGTTTATTTGGCTACATTTGGGGGTGGTCTTAACCGGCTTGTTTCCATGAACGGAGAAGGGGGAGCTATATTTAAATCTTATACAGTGAAGAATGGCCTGCCTTCAGATATCCTGTTGTCTGTAGAAGAGGATGGCGCAGGAAACTTGTGGATAAGTACGGAAAACGGATTGAGTAAATTTATTCCGTCCGAACAACGTTTTGAGAATTATAATGAAAGGGATTTTGGTGGTAAGATACGTTTTGAGGAAGGAACATCGTTGAAGCTTGGTCCCGACACTATTTTGTTTGGCACCAGTCGTGGCGTGCTTTATTTTGAACCGGAGCACATTAAGAAGAGTAATTATGTTCCATCCATTATTTTAGGTACTTTGAAGATATCCAATCAGGAGGTAGTTCCAGGCGTACCGGGAAGCTTGTTGCGGCAGTCACTCAATAATACAGAACATCTGGTGCTTTCACATAAGGAGAATATTGTAACCTTATCGTTTGCTGCGTTGGATATGATTTATCCTGAAAATATCCGTTATGCTTATCGTTTACGCGGATTTGATAAAGAATGGAATTATGTAGACAGACAGCGTACCGCTACATATACTAATCTTCCGAAAGGAGAGTATGTCTTTCAGGTTAAATCGACCAATAGTGATGGGGTTTGGGTAGAGAATGAGCGTAGTTTGAGAATCACCATTCAGCCTTCGTTTTGGGAAACGGCTTGGGCTATGGCAATTTATATTCTTGCTTTTCTGTTGATTCTGTTTTCAGGAGTATATATATTGTTTACTATTTATCGTCTGAAACATGAAGTGTCTGTGGAACAGCAGGTTTCTGATATAAAGCTTCGCTTTTTTACAAATATTTCTCACGAACTTCGCACTCCGCTGACATTGATTGCAGGTCCTGTGGAATATGTTCTGAAAAACAAGACTTTGCCGGATGATGTACGTGAGCAATTGCATGTAGTAGAACGTAATACCGACCGTATGCTTCGCTTGGTGAACCAAATTCTTGATTTCCGCAAAATACAGAAAAATAAGATGAAGTTGCGTATAGAGCAGATAGATATTGTTCCTTTTGTACGCCATATCATGGATAATTTTGAATCGCTGGCCGAAGAGCATCATATTGATTTTGTATTCGAAAGTGAAATGCCTTCCTTAAAACTGTGGGTAGATGCGGATAAGTTGGAAAAGATTGTCTTCAATCTGCTTTCCAATGCTTTCAAGTATACTCCACAGGGTAAGATGATTACGCTTTTCATTCATGAAAATGAACATAATGTGGCGATTGGTGTGCAGGATCAAGGTATAGGAATTTCTGAAAGCAAGAAAGCTTCCCTTTTTGTCCGTTTTGAAAATCTGTTGGACAAGAATTTGTTTAATCAGCAAAGTTCTGGTATCGGTCTTTCTTTGGTTAAGGAATTGGTGGAACTGCACAAAGCGACTATCCGTGTGGATAGTAAAGAGGGGGAGGGCAGTTGTTTCACGGTTGAGTTTTTGAAAGGCAAGGAGCACTATACGGAGAATGTAGAGTTCATTCTCTCTGATTCTGTCGAAATGAGGCCGGAAGAGGTGGAAGAATCTGTTCAGGGACATGAAGAGAAGAGGAATGAAAGCAAAACGATGTTGCTGGTTGAAGATAATTTGGAACTTCGTTTCTTTTTGCGTAGTATCTTCATCTCAAATTTCAACGTCATAGAGGCTGTCAATGGGGCTGAAGGTTTGGATAAGGCTTTGAAGTTTGTTCCGGATATTATTATTAGTGATATCATGATGCCGGAAAAGGATGGTATTACCATGACAGAAGATTTGCGTGCTAATATGGCGACCAGTCACATTCCAGTCGTTTTACTGACGGCTAAAACGGATATGGACAGTAAGTTGGAAGGTATGGAACTGGGAGTTGAGGATTATATAACGAAACCGTTCAGTGCTACTTACCTGAAGGCCAGGGTGGAGAATATTCTGACACAACGTGTCAAGTTGCAACAGTTGTATTGTGCGAATCTGATGAATATTCAGCCTGTTGCGGAGGAAGAACAGCAAACACAGCCTGAGATGTCTTCCCATGACCGTAAGTTTATGGAAAAACTGACGGAATTAATGGAGAAGAATATGGATAATGGCGATTTGATCGTGGATGATTTGGTACAGGAGCTTGCGGTGAGCCGTTCTGTCTTTTTCAAGAAACTGAAGACCCTGACAGGACTTGCCCCCATTGAGTTTATTAAAGAGATGCGTGTGAAACGTGCCGCACAATTGATAGAGAGTGGTGATTATAATATGACGCAGATTGCTTATATGGTAGGTATTAATGATCCTCGTTATTTCAGCAAATGTTTTAAACAACGTTTTGGTATGACACCTACCGAATATAAAGAGAATGCGAAAAATAAGCGATAACTTTTGCTGCTATTGGTTGGTTTTTGCAGCGTTTGTTTTTTTTGATTTCTTGAACGATATGTTTAAATGTAGGGTGTTTCTTTTGTTATGTGAGTGAGTTGCTCATGTTATTTTATTATTTTTCCGGATATGCAATGGGGGTTTTTCTGAATTTTTAGTCTTTTACATAGATAATGAACTAAAAAGAAGAAAAAGATGAAAAAAGTAATTTTATTTATGGCAGGTATTTTGGCGAGTATGATGTTGAACGCTCAGTCTCGTTGGAGTGTTACGCCGGAAGCCGGCTTGGTAGTGAATAAGGAAAATGAAGGGACATCAGTTACATTAGGTTTTAAAGCCGGTGCCGGTGTGTTGTATCAGTTAAAGGAAGGGGTGGGAAAGAAGCCTTCTTTTGGCTTGAAGTCCGGGGTTTATATCTTAATGCAGAAAGGTGGGTATCATCCTATGAGCTGGGGAAACATATCAACAGGGGGAGGATTTAGCATGGATTATGAAAAAACGAATGTTGAGTCCACGCGTTATTATTTGCAATTGCCTGTTATGGCTCATTGGGGTTTTAAACTTTGTGATGATGTGCGTCTTAAATTAGCAGTAGGACCTTATGTAGCTGTAGGAATTGGTGGACGTACTAATGCTTATGTTTCTTCCTCAAAATATAATATAGATGAAGAAACAGGTGTTGGACAGTACGAATACCGGAATGATTATTACCGGTTTGGCACATTTAAAGGAAAAACAGTAAATGAGGAATTTGGTTTTGAAGCGTCCCCTCGTTTGGATTGGGGAGGAACGGCTTCTGTCGGGATTGCTGTTAAACGGATTTCATTTACTGTCGGGTATGATTTGGCTTGGGGAAAATATAATAAGGAGCAGAATGATTTAAGGATACGGAATCATATGGTTAGTTTTACTTCAGGGTATAGTTTCTGATAAGAAAAGGATAAATGAAACAAACATACACAAAATTCTTTGTTTAAGATTGTTAAATGAAGAATTTTGTGTATGTTTGTTTTTTATAAACACGATAAAAGTTCAATCTATGAGGAAAATGCTATTCATTACCCTTTTAATGGGCGGTTTGTGTACGACAGTTTCTGTTGCAAAAGCGCAGGAACGCTTGCCGGAATATCTGCAGGCAGAGAAATACACACAAGAAAAATTGAACACCATGTTGTTTTCTACTGTGGTGGATCCGCATTGGTTCCAGAAAGGTAATAATTTCTGGTTCGAGTACAAAACAAGTGAAGGAACCTTTTGGTATGTGGTTGATCCGGCTGCCCGGACAAAGAAGCTTTTGTTTGATAGGGATGAATTAGCTTCCCAGCTTACCGAAATTGTAAAAGATCCCTTTGAGGCACGCCATTTGCCAATCACAAATCTGAAAGCGGAAGAAGATGGGCGTACCTTTACTTTTGAAGTAAAGTCAACAAAAGATGCGACACCAAAGAAAGATGGCAAGGATAAGAAGGACAAGAAGAATGAGAAGGAAATCTTTTATTTTTCTTATGACTATCCTACCCGTAAATTGACCCATCTGAAAGATAAAGAAGACGACCTGAAGAAAATCTATTGGGGATCGGTCTCTCCTGATGGTAAAACGGTGATTTATGCCAAGGATTTGAATTTGTATCGCATGAGTCGTGAAGATTATGAAAAGGCGAAAAAAAATGAAAAGGATAGTACGATCGTGGAAATCCAGCTTACTACAGATGGCATGAAGGATTTTGGCTATGGTATTCCCTATAGTATGTTGAATACAGATACTTTATGTAATGGCAAGCGTCGTCGTGTAGGTGGAGTGTGGTCTCCGGATTCACGTTATTTTGCTATGACAGTTTCTGACGATCGCGCTGTGAAAGAGTTATGGGTAATAAATTCGATGGCCCGTCCACGTCCCACATTGGAAACTTATAAATACCAGATGCCGGGAGAAAAGGAAGCTCCCATAGAACACCTGTACTTGTTTGACTTGGTTGATAATAAACGTAAGGAAATTAAAGTAGCAGCTTATAAAGATCAAAGCATTGGCCTGGAATACAAACCAATGATGCAAAAACAGCGTGATATGGAAGATCAGGCTGCCGTTTGGCAGGGTGATAACAACCGTTTCTTCCTGACCCGCAGCAGCCGTGATTTACATCGGATTGATGTTTGTTCCTATACGATAGGACAGGATTCTGTTGTACCAGTAATAAAGGAACGGATGAATACCTATCAGGAAACTCGTCCTTTAAGAGTCTTGAATGGTGGAAAGGAAATTATTCAATGGAGTGAGCGTGATGGTTGGGCACACCTTTATTTATATGATGATCAGGGTAATTTGAAAAATCGTATCACAAAAGGTCCCTGGCACGTGGAGGAAATCTTGAAAGTAGATGACAAGGCGCGTGTGATTTATTTTACTGCCAATGGAATGAATGCGAAAGAACATCCTTATTATGAACATTTGTATCGTGTGAATCTGGATGGCAGCGGTTTGAAATTACTGACCAAAGGGGATTATTTCCATCGTGTGGAAGTGGATGATGATGCTCGTTTTGTGGTGGATAACTATTCGCGTGTAAATACGGTGCCCTGCGCCATCCTGCTGGATACTAATGGCAATAAGGTAATGGATATTCAGGAGAGTGATTTTTCACAGCTTTTTGCTGCCGGTTATAAATTTCCGGAAATATTTAAGGTAAAGGCGGCTGATGGCGTGACAGATCTGTATGGTGTGATGTATAAACCTTTTAATTTTGACTCAACTAAGGTTTATCCTATTGTGGATTATGTTTATCCTGGGCCACAGGTGGAAGGTGTTTATTATCCGTTTACCCGTATGAGCCCCCGTACCGACCGTTTGGCACAGGCCGGATTTATTGTTATTTCTGTGGGACAACGCGGCGGGCATCCTAGCCGCTCTAAATGGTATCATAATTATGGATATGGAAATATGCGTGATTATCCGCTGGCCGATCATAAATATGCTATCGAGCAATTGGCGCAGCGTCATCATTTTATAGATATAGATAAGGTTGGTATTCATGGACATTCGGGAGGTGGATTTATGAGTACGGCGGCTATGTGCCAATACCCGGATTTCTTCAAAGTGGCTGTTTCTTGTGCCGGAAATCATGATAACAATATCTATAACCGTTGGTGGAGTGAAACGCATCACGGCGTAAAAGAGGTGGTGAGTGAGAAAGGGGATACAACTTTCGTTTATAAGATTGCTACTAATCCTGAAATAGCGAAGCAATTGAAAGGAAATTTGTTACTGATTCATGGTGATATTGATAATAATGTGCATCCGGGCAATACCTTACGGGTAGTTGACGCCTTGATTCGTGCCGGGAAGCGTTTTGATATGCTGATTCTTCCTCAACAGCGTCATGGATTCGGTGATATGAATGAATATTTCTACTGGAAACTGGTTGATTACTTTTCCGAACATCTGAAAGGGAAAAGTGAAAAATCGGTAGATATACCGAAACGGTAGATTTAGGATCATTGCCGGACGAATATGAAAGGAGCACAGAGGTTCGTGTCATTAAGATACCTTTGTGCTCCTTGTTGTTTTTATATTATAGCAGACTGTTGATATAAGCCTTCATGTCCGGTGTAGCGGATTTTGCTTCCAGATACAGTTTATACTGCGCTTTGGTGCGTACCAGATTATGGTCTTTATACCGGGTTTGATAATACGTGTCTCCGTTTATATAATCTGCTAAAAAGCGTACAGCTTGCATATAGGGGAACAGGGTGGCAGCGTAAGGTAGCATTTCTATTTCGAGAGGAGTCAGGAAAGTCCGGGCCGATTCAATATAACCTTTGGTAAATGCTTTGAAGATTTCCATGTTGAACTTCACCTTATTTAAATCAGCCTCATCCTCCTTGCCGGTATTGGCTGCCGAACGGAGGAAATCACCGAAATCGGAGAAAATGAAACTGGGCATTACCGTGTCCAGGTCAATGACACACAACACTTTTCCGTTTTCATCAAATAACATGTTGCTTACTTTTGTGTCACAGTGGCAGATGCGTTTGGGCAATTTGCCTTCACGGTAAAAACGTTCAGCGCTGCACATCGTATCAGCATCTTTTTCTATAGCGTCCACTATGTCCTGTACTTCTGCCAAACGGCCGGATATGTTGGCGGATACGGCTTCACGTAATTGTTTTAAGCGGAATTCCATATTGTGGAAATCGGGGATGATTTCTCCGAGTTGTTCGGGCACATCAGCCAGCATGGCCTGGAATTCACCAAACTTCAGTCCTGCCAGATGGGAAGATTCCGGTGTAACTGTTTCCAATGTTTGTGAACGCGGAATAAATATTGAAATTCGCCAATAACCTTCTCCATCATAGAAATAGGTCTTGCCATTGGTGGAAGGTAGAAAATGGAGTACCTTACGTTCAATGTCCTCTTCGTGTCTGGCTTCCAGCTTTTGGCGGATGTGTCTGGTCACTACTTCTATATTGTGTTGCAGCATTTCAATATTGGTAAATATTAAATGGTTGATTCGTTGCAATACATAGTCAGGCTCTTCAGGAGATACCGATTTTACCAGATAAGTCTGATTGATGAGGCCGGATGTCAAAGCTTTGATTTCTTTCACTTCACCCACTTTGGGGAACTGTTTGATAATTTTTTTGAGGTTTTCCATAGGTTTGTTTGAATAATGTCTATATATACGAAACAAAGATAACTTCTTTCCTTCAATTGGAGGAAAGAAGTTATCTTAAAAAACATATAATAGGAATATAAATCTTTTTATTTTTTCAAATCAGTCTGGAACATACGGTCGGCGCGTAACAGATGACGCCAGTAGGAAACCAATTCTTGTGATTCCTGCAATACATTGAGGTACACCATGGAAGCTTTTACATTGACATCCCGTTCTTGTATGCGGTCCATCTGTTCTTTGCGCAAGGTAGAGATCTTGCCTTTCAGAAGGGCGCCTTCACGTAGCAAGGCATCAGTCTGATCGTAGGCCTTGTTGGCAAGTACTTCAGTAGCCTTGGTCATTAATGCGGTCATCTCATCGCGGATAGGGATGAACTCGTTAGTGGCACGTTCCGATAATGGGGTGAACTTATTGTCCACATGTTCTTTACAAGGATCGCAGATACGTTTCAGACAGTAAAGCATTTGTTCACAACTGTTGCTTCCCAAGTGGAACCAAGTGTTTTTCTCGATAGCAGTAAAGTTGTCTATACGGCGCAGACCTAGTATTTCTTTACGGCGTATCTTTTTTAACATTTCTTTCTGATTGTCGGTATTGTTCACGGCCTTGCGCAGAGCTTTCAGATTTTCGTTGATGAAACCGTCGGTTATCTGCCGATAGGTTTCATTGGTGAATGCCATTTCGGCTACCAATGTGTTATTTACATGCTGGCGGAGTAATCTCCAACGCTCTTCTTTGTCTTTACTGGCAATGAGGCGGGAGAATATGTCGTCTTTGCCTTTATCCTTCTGTTTCTTGCTGTAGTGTATGTTGCTGCGAACCAATAAGAAGATGGCAAGTGCAATAAGGGCCAACATGGCGAATGTGCCTCCATAATACATGATGAGCGTAACCACAAAACAGATAGTGAAAGCGGCTCCGGCAGTGATGAACCATCCACCGATAACAGAAAGCACACCGGTGATACGGTATACGGCACTGTCACGGCTCCAGGCACGGTCGGCTAATGAACTACCCATAGCTACCATGAAAGTTACGTAAGTGGTAGAAAGAGGGAGTTTCAAAGAGGTTCCCAAAGCTATGAGCAGACCGGCCAGTACCAAATTGACAGAAGCGCGTATCAAATCAAATGCTGCCCCGTTCTCCATAATCATCACATCTTTGTTAAAACGGCTGTCGGCCCATCGTTTCAGATTGTCGGGCAATATTTTGGCTATACTTTCCGAAGCGCTCATGGTAGAACGGACAATACTGCGTGCTACAGCGGAAGAACCAAACATTTCGTCACCTTCATCCTGACGCGAGAGATCTACCGAAGTCTTCACTACATTTTGCGCTTTTTTTGAAGTAATCAGCGCATATACCATAATGACGCCTGCTAAAAATAAAAAAAGAAATGGGGTTTTAGCCGGACCATTCAGTGAGTTCATCAAGTATCCCATTGGTTCACCGTTTCCATTAGCCATGAAGTCTGTATAAGCTGAGAAGCCTGCCAAGGGCACACCGATGAAGTTTACTAAGTCATTGCCTGCAAAAGCCATAGCTAAGGCAAAAGTACCTAACATTACCACCACCTTGAATATATTTATCTTGCACCAATGCAATATTTGCATCAGAATGGTGAAGAACACAAAACTGCAACTTACTAACATCAAGGTGTTTTCCTGAATCCAATGTTTGTTTTCGGTGGTCATGAAGGCGGAATCTTTCAGACCTTTTATCAACATGAAGTAGATAATGGCCGTAACAGCAATACCGCCGAACAGTCCGATAGTGTATTTCAGTTTCTTTGTATAATTAAATGTGAAGAGAAGACGGGAGAGATATTGTACTAATGTGCCGAAGAAGAAAGCTACTGCTACTGAGAGGAAGATACCTAAAATGACGGACAATGCCTTTTCCGTATTCAGCAGATCAGCAAATCCTAGCATTCCGGTTTCGTCTCCTGCTATTTTGATAAGAGCTAGAACGAAAGTACCTCCCAATAGTTCGAATACCATGGATACGGTAGTGGAGGTAGGCATTCCTAAGGAATTGAAAATATCCAATAGGACTACGTCTGTTACCATAACTGCTAGAAAGATACACATTAACTCCTGAAAATAAAATTGTTCAGGCCTGAAAATACCGTGCCGTGCGATTTCCATCATACCGTTGCTCAGTGTGGCGCCGATGAAGATACCGAAAGCGGCAATGGCGATGATGGTCTTGAATGACGCGGCTTTAGCACCGATGGCGGAATTCATAAAGTTCACTGCGTCGTTGCTGACGCCTACTACCAAATCGAATATGGCTAGCAGAAAAAGGAATACGACGATTCCCAAAAACATTGTTTCCATATAATTTTGTCTCTCTATTTTATTGGGCGCAAAGGTACGGGAGGTATATTATGATAAAATGTCATATATGTTACATTTGTGTTACAGGCGTTTTTTTGTTCGCCACGGATTGCACGGATTCACACAACTTGATTTTTAATTTATTATTATCCATATTTAGTGGCGGATCTCTTCTTTTTTGAAACAAATATGAGTGGATAAATAATATTTCACGTTTATGTGTGGAATTTATAGAGTGAAAATTTATACCTTTGTAGCCCAAATACTTAATCTATAAAAAATGTCAGAGGCTAAGAGAATTAAAACCGCATTGGTGTCGGTTTATCACAAAGAAGGTTTGGACGAGATTATAACCAAACTACACGAAGAAGGAGTAGAGTTCCTGTCAACAGGAGGTACAAGACAGTTTATCGAATCTTTAGGTTTCCCTTGCAAAGCGGTGGAGGATCTTACTACTTATCCCTCTATTTTGGGCGGACGTGTGAAGACACTGCATCCTAAAGTCTTTGGAGGTATTTTATGCCGTCGTGGTTTGGAACAAGATATGCAACAGATAGAAAAATATGAAATACCCGAAATAGATTTGGTCATCGTTGACCTGTATCCGTTTGAGGCAACTGTGGCTTCGGGGGCCGAAGAACAAGCTATCATCGAAAAAATTGATATAGGTGGTATTTCTTTGATTCGTGCTGCTGCTAAGAACTTTAATGATGTGGTGATTATCGCTAGTCAGGCACAATATAAGCCGTTCCGTGATATGTTGCTGGAACATGGCGCTACTACTTCACGCGAGGAACGCCGTTGGTTCGCAAAAGAAGCGTTTGCTGTTTCTTCTCATTATGATTCTGCTATCTTTAACTATTTTGATGGTGGTGAAGGTTCGGCTTTCCGTTGCGCGGTGGAAGAACAAAAACAACTTCGTTATGGTGAAAATCCTCATCAGAAAGGTTATTTCTATGGAAATCTGGATGCGATGTTCGACCAGATTCATGGAAAAGAAATTTCCTATAACAATTTGTTGGATATCAATGCGGCCGTAGATTTGATTGATGAATTTGATGAGGTGACATTTGCCATTCTGAAGCATAATAATGCCTGTGGATTAGCTTCGCGCCCTACTGTGCTGGAAGCATGGAAAGATGCGTTGGCAGGCGATCCGGTGTCGGCTTTCGGAGGTGTGTTGGTTACTAATGCCGTGATTGATAAAGAAACAGCGGAAGAAATCAATAAACTGTTCTTTGAGGTAATTATTGCTCCGGATTATGATGTAGATGCATTAGAGATTCTGGGACAGAAGAAGAACCGTATTATTTTGGTTCGTAAGGAAGCTAAATTGCCGAAGAAACAATTCCGTTCTTTATTGAATGGGGTTTTGGTTCAGGAAAGAGACCTGGATGTGGAAACTCCTGCCGACTTGAAGCAGGTTACTGAAAAAGCTCCTACGGCGACTGAAATAGAAGATATGTTATTTGCAAATAAGATTGTGAAGAATAGTAAAAGTAATGCTATTGTACTGGCCAAGAACAAACAACTGCTGGCTAGCGGTGTAGGTCAGACTTCACGTGTGGATGCATTGAAACAAGCCATTGAAAAAGCAAAATCATTTGAGTTTGATTTGAATGGCGCAGTGATGGCCAGTGATGCTTTCTTCCCTTTCCCCGATTGTGTAGAGATAGCGGATAAGGAGGGTGTGAAAGCTGTTATCCAGCCGGGAGGCTCTGTAAAAGACGAGTTGACTTTCCAATACTGCAATGAACATGGCGTAGCTATGGTCATTACAGGGATTCGTCACTTTAAACACTAAGATCATTGCAATTTACCATTTGCGGCTACAATCGGACTGTTTATACAGCATTGTTCAGGTAAATGGTAAATTGCAAATGTCAATTGTAAATTGCTAAATTGTAAATGAATTTATGGGATTATTCTCCTTTACACAAGAGATTGCGATGGACCTTGGCACTGCCAATACCATCATTTTAAATAACGGGAAGATTGTAGTGGACGAACCTTCGGTCGTTGCGCTTGATCGCCGTACCGACAAGATGATTGCCGTAGGCGAACGGGCTAAAATGATGTACGAGAAGGAAAATCCGAATATTCGTACTGTACGTCCGCTACGCGACGGGGTTATTGCCGACTTTAATGCCTGTGAACAGATGATGCGCGGTTTAATAAAGAAAGTGAACATGGGTAATCGTTTCTTTTCTCCTTCTTTGCGTATGGTGATCGGAGTTCCCTCAGGTAGCACTGAAGTAGAGCTTCGTGCGGTACGTGACAGTGCTGAGCATGCGGGAGGACGGGATGTTTATTTGATTTTTGAACCTATGGCCGCGGCTATTGGTATCGGTATTGATGTAGAGGCTCCTGAAGGTAATATGATTGTTGATATAGGTGGTGGTTCTACAGAAATTGCCGTGATTTCATTGGGTGGTATTGTTTCCAACAATTCGATACGTATTGCCGGTGACGATCTTACAGCCGATATTCAGGAATATATGAGCCGCCAGCACAATGTGAAGGTGAGTGAACGTATGGCCGAACGTATCAAGATACATGTAGGCGCTGCCTTGACTGATTTGGGAGATGATGCTCCCGAAGATTACATTGTACGCGGGCCTAACCGTATCACTGCTCTTCCCATGGAAGTTCCGGTGTGTTATCAGGAGGTGGCGCATTGTTTGGAAAAGAGTATTGCAAAAATTGAAACAGCTATCCTTAGTGCATTGGAACAGACTCCGCCTGAACTTTATGCTGATATTGTTTTGAACGGTATTTATTTGGCTGGTGGTGGTGCTTTGCTGCGCGGTTTGGACAAGCGTCTGACAGACAAAATCAATATTCCGTTCCATATAGCCGAAGATCCTTTGCTGAGTGTGGCGAAAGGTACCGGTATTGCACTGAAGAATGTAGATCGTTTCTCTTTTTTGATGCGGTAAATGATTTGCTAATGAGGCAGTTTGCTAATTTGCTAATGCCATGCGGTATGGATAGCGCAGTACATTGGCACATTGGCAAATTAGCACATTGAACAATTGGTATTAATGAAAAATCTGCTGAATTTCTTTTTAAAGTATAACTACTGGTTTCTCTTTGTTCTTTTGGAGATAATCAGTTTTGCTTTATTATTCCGCTTCAACAGTTATCAGGGGAGTGCGTTCTTTACATCTGCTAATTTTGTTTCGGGAGCTATGTATGATGCAGCCAATAATGTTACCGGATATTTTCATCTGAAAACGATCAACGATGAGTTGGTACAGAAAAATGTGGAACTGGAATTGCAGTTGGAGAGTATCCGTAAAGCTTTGATTGAAGCGACGGAAGACAGCAGTGGTGTAGAACAGCTTAAGCAGGAAGCACTGGCAGGATATGATATATTCAAGGCTAGCGTGATAAATAACAGTGTGACTCATGCTGATAACTATATTACACTTGACAAAGGAGAAGCGGATGGCATTCGTAGTGAGATGGGAGTGGTAAATGGAAGCGGTGTGGTTGGTATTGTTTATCTCACCTCTCCACATTACTCCATTGTCATTCCGGTATTGAATTCCAAAAGCAGTATTAGCTGTAAGATAAAACGGAGTGATTATTTCGGCTTCTTGAAATGGGATGGCGGTTCATCCGAATTTGCTTTTATAAAGGATATGCCCCGTCATTCATTATTTTCTTTAGGTGACACCATTGTAACCAGTGGACACAGTGCTGTTTTCCCTTCCGGCATTCCGGTGGGTACGGTAGATGATATCGCCGATAGTCACGATGGCTTGTCTTATTTGCTGCGGGTGAAACTATTTACGGACTTCGCCCGTTTGAATGATGTGCGCGTAATTGCCCAAAAAGGGCAGGAGGAACAATTGGAGTTGGAAAAGCAGGTAAAAACGACTAAGTAAGAAGGTTGATGTTGACTTATCTACAAAGAATAGAGTGGTTTATCGGACTGGTACTGTTGCAAGTGCTGGTGCTGAATCATATGCATATCAACGGGTATGCCACTCCTTTCTTTTTTATCTATTTTATTTTGAAGTACAATTCGGGAGTTAGCCGTAATGTCCTTATGATATGGGCATTCCTGTTGGGATTGACAGTCGATATATTAGGCAACACTCCGGGGATGAATGCGGCTGCGGCCACTGTACTGGCTTTTATGCGTGAACCTGTATTACGATTAGTCACGCTCCGCGATAGCGTCGAGGATTTTGAACCGGGTATCAAGAGTATGGGATTCTCGCCTTTCTTCCGGTATATCTTATTGTGTACTTTCTTATTTTGTACCATTTTACTTGTCATAGATACTTTTTCATTCTTCAACCTGCCTGTCTTATTGTTGAAAATATTGACAGATGCCTCAATAACCATCATTTGTATATTGTGTGCTGAGGCAATCAGGAGGAAAAAATAGTGGAAAGAGATTATAATCTGGAGAAGCGGAAATATGTAATCGGTGCATCGGTGATCGTTATTGTGCTGATTTACCTGATACGTCTTTTTACCTTGCAGATTATGAGTGAGGATTATAAAAAGAACGCCGATAGCAACGCTTTTCTGAACAAGACACAATACCCTAGCCGTGGGGTGATGTACGATCGGAACGGTAATCTGCTGGTGTATAACCAACCTGCCTATGACGTTACGATGGTGATGAAAGAGGTGCACAACCTTGATACGCTTGATTTATGTAAAACATTGAATATTACCCCCGACTATTTTAAAAAGCGTATCCGCGAGATAAAGGACAGACGTTCCAATCCGGGCTACTCTCCATATACTCATCAGGTATTTATGACCCAGCTTTCGGCAGAAGAGTGCGGAGTCTTCCAAGAAAAACTGTTCAAGTTTCCCGGTTTCTATATTCAGCGGCGTACTATCCGCCAGTATAATTACAATGCGGCTGCTCATGTTCTGGGAGATATTGCAGAAGTGTCCAAGGGGGATATTGAAGCCGATGATTACTATGTACGCGGTGACTTCATAGGGAAACAGGGGGTGGAACGCTCATACGAAAAACAGTTGAGGGGCGAGAAAGGAGTGGAGATATTACTGCGCGATGCCCGTGGACGTATTCAGGGACGGTATATGGACGGGAAATATGACAAGACTCCCGTTCCGGGGAAGAATCTGAAACTAGGTATAGACATAGAGCTTCAGATGTTGGGAGAGCGTCTGTTGGAAGGGAAGATAGGCAGTATAGTGGCTATCGAGCCATCCACAGGAGAAATACTTTGTATGGTATCTGCTCCCACTTTTGACCCAAGATTGATGGTGGGGCGCCAACGGGGTAAAAATCATCTGGAACTGGCGCGTGACAGTTGGAAACCATTGCTGAACCGTTCTATTATGGGGCAATTCCCACCGGGATCTACTTTCAAGACTACTCAGGCGTTGACTTTCCTGCAAGAGGGGATTATTACTCCTCAGACAGCCTATTCTTGCTATCATGGCTTTGTGTATGCCGGTCTTAGGGTGGGCTGCCACTCTCATGGGTCGCCCCTGCCTTTGGTGCCTGCCATTGCAACTTCCTGTAACGGTTATTTCTGTTGGGGGTTGTTTCACATGATAGGGGCGAAGAAGAAGTATGGTTCTGTACAGACTGCCATGAATACATGGCGTGATTATATGGTTTCTATGGGATTTGGTTATCCTTTGGGAGTAGACCTTCCGGGTGAGAAGCGTGGGATGATCCCGAATGCTGCTTATTATGATAAGAACTATCGGGGATCATGGAACGGACTGACGATTATTTCTATTTCCATCGGCCAGGGGGAAGTGACGGCTACTCCGTTGCAGATTGCTAACCTTGGGGCTACTATTGCTAACCGGGGCTATTATATTACTCCGCATGTAGTGAAAGAAGTGGAAGACGAGCCGTTGGATACCCTGTATACGACCAAACGTTATACTAAAGTAAGCCGTGAACATTATCAGACGGTAGTCGAAGGTATGCGTTCGGCAGTATTGGGAGGAACTTGCCGTAATGCGAATATTCCGGGAATTGAAGTGTGTGGCAAGACAGGTACGGCGCAAAACCGTGGAAAGGACCATTCTGCTTTTATGGGGTTTGCACCAATGAATGATCCTAAGATTGCCGTGGTAGTCTATGTAGAGAATGGAGGTTGGGGAGCAACCTATGGTGTACCTATCGGTGCATTGATAATGGAGAAATATTTAAAAGGCGAACTTTCACCGGAAAGTGAGGCGAAAGCGGCGGAAATACAAAACAGACGAATAGATTATGGCATACACGAACGATAGTATATGGAAATCAGTGGACTGGATGACTATCTGCATTTATCTGATGCTGGTTATCTTTGGATGGTTCAGCGTATGTGGAGCCAGCTATGATTATGGTGAGATTGATTTTTTTAGTTTCGACACTAGGGCAGGAAAACAGTTTGTATGGATCTGTTGCTCTTTGGGGCTCGGATTTATCCTGATGATGTTGGAGGATAAGTTGTATGATATGTTTGCTTATATTTTATATGGAGGCATGATGCTGCTGTTGTTGATAACACCTTTTCTGGCAGAGGATACTAAGGGATCTTACTCATGGATAAAATTCGGACCTGTAAGTTTGCAACCGGCGGAATTTGCTAAATTTGCCACGGCGCTGGCTTTGGCTAAATTTATGAATGTCTACGGGTTTACAATGAGTAAGTTAAAGTATTCATTGCCTGTGGTAGGGATGGTGTTGCTGCCCATGCTGCTTATTATTTTGCAACGGGAAACGGGGTCGGCTTTGGTTTATCTGGCTTTCTTTTTTATGCTGTACCGGGAGGGGATGCCGGGTTCTATTTTGTTTGCCGGGATTTGCGCCGTGGTCTATTTTGTAGTTGGAATCCGTTTTGGCAATGAATTGATGGCGGATGACTGTACTTCCATCGGTGAATTTTCTGTGTTGCTGCTGATAGTCATCCTTTCTGCTTTATTAGTTAATAGTTATTGCAAAAAAGCATCGGTAGTGTGGTATATCGGAGGGATTGGTGTTGGTGGTACCTTGCTGGCTTTATTATTTTCGTATTATGTTATCCCTTTTGACATTACTTGGTTCCAATATGGATTGTGCGTAGTTTTATTGTTCTATTTGATCTTCCTTTCTATGCATGAACGTATGCGTAATTATTTTTATATTGCTCTATTTGCGATAGGTTCGGTGGGATTTCTTTTTTCTGCCGATTATGTTTTCAATAATGTGCTGGAGCCACATCAGCAGATACGTATTAAAGTGGTGCTTGGTATGGAGGAAGATTTGGCGGGGGCAGGATACAATGTGAATCAGAGTAAGATTGCTATTGGGTCGGGAGGCTTATGGGGGAAAGGCTTTTTGAATGGTACACAGACTAAACTGAAGTATGTGCCTGAACAGGATACAGACTTTATCTTCTGTACGGTAGGGGAAGAAGAAGGCTTTGTAGGTTCGGCGGCCGTATTGTTTCTTTTTACCGGACTTATTTTGCGTCTTATTGTGGTGGCGGAGCGTCAGCATACTCGTTTTGCCCGTGTTTATGGATATTCGGTATTAAGCATTTTCTTATTCCATCTGTTTATTAATATAGGTATGGTTTTAGGACTGACCCCCGTTATAGGCATACCACTGCCTTTTTTCAGTTATGGGGGATCTTCTTTGTGGGGATTTACGATCTTGCTTTTTGTATTCTTGCGTATTGATGCAGGGCGGGGAAAACGTTAGAGCTTATTGGTTTTCCGGTTTGCGCAACCGGATACCTATATCGCTGATTCCCGTCAACGGGTTGTCCGTCATGATATGGACGATGCGGAAAGTACGTGCGCTTCCTTCTGTACGGATAGGAATAGATGCTTTATAAGGCAGGTCACATTGATATAATCCACAAAGACCATTTCCTGTTTTATTTCCAGCTTCGTCAACCAGAAAAAGTTGTAAAGTGTCTGTGACGTAAGTCAAAGTATCCTTTGTGTTATGGCTGACTTCTAGCCAAATATCTCTGTAAGGATAAGATTCTTGATAACGGATACCGATTTCTGCTTCGTAATTTCCGGCAGGGATAGAATTGGGCAGGGTATAAACAAGAGTATCACTTTTATCCCATCCGTCAAGGGGGACGGGGGCGTAAGAGTGATAGATGATATTGTTTTGACAGGCTGCCAATATGAGTATTGGCAGCCATGTCAGTTTATTCTTTAGTTGATACAGGAGTTTGTGGCTTTTCATTCGGGATTTGGCTATTGTTTCCGTTGTTCTTGTTGTCATTTTCCTTTCCTCCTCCGTTATTCCGGTTTTCACTGCCTCCTTCATTATTACCATTATTGGGGCGGCGTTTATTGCGGTTCCGGTTTCCGTCTTCCCGATTTTCACGACTGCGCTCTTCCCGGTTGCGACTTTCCCTGTTGCGATTTTCTTCTTTAGGGCGGTTTCCGTTCTCTTCGCGTGGCTGCTGAGCCTTGTTTTCTTTAGGCTCTCTAGGTTGTTTGGGACGTCCTTCTCTAAGTGGCCGGTTTTCTTTGGGTTGTTGTGACCGGTTCTCTTTAGGTTGTTGCGGACGTCTGTTTTCATTGGGAGTACCTTCTCCGTTATTACCGTTATTTTCCGGCTTACGTTTTTTCTTTCGGTTGCTGTTGTTGCCTTTTCGTTTGTCGAATCGGGTTAAGCTTTCTTGTTCTACTAAATCAACGGGCTTTTGAGGTTCGTTCTTTTTGACAGATTCGGTTAAGCTTTCCGGTTTCTCACCCCGTCGGTTCATATTAATAATTTCAAAAGCACGGCGTGCGGTGATGGTTACAGCATTAGCTATGAAGTTTTTGTCAGTAGAGTACATGATAGTTCCCTTCAAAATATCCGCTTTGAAAAAATAGAATGTACTATCCGTCGTTTCTAAAGTCATTTCTTTGCTTGGAAGGCGTTTTTGGGACTCTACATAGGCGTCTACCTCATAGTTTAGGCAGCATTTCAGCTTGGCACATTGTCCGGCTAACTTTTGGGGATTCAGAGAAATATCTTGATAACGTGCCGCACTGGTAGATACAGATACAAAATTTGTCATCCAGGTAGCGCAGCACAATTCACGTCCGCAAGGTCCGATACCGCCAATGCGTCCGGCTTCCTGACGGGCGCCAATTTGTTTCATTTCTATACGTACACGGAAAGCTTCGGCCAGTACTTTGATCAGTTGGCGGAAGTCTACACGTTCGTCCGCGATGTAATAAAAGATAGCTTTGTTGCCATCGCCTTGATATTCCACATCACCGATCTTCATGTCTAGGTTCAGATTCTTGGCTATCTGGCGGGACCGGATCATTGTGTCATGTTCTTTGGCTTTTGCCTCCTCGTATTTTTCCATATCTACAGGTTTTGCCTTGCGGTAGATACGCTTGATTTCGGCATCGGGTTTGATGTTTGCCTTACGCATTTGCAAAGGTACCAATCTTCCCGTCAGGGTTACTGTACCGATATCGTGTCCGGGACTTGCTTCTACAGCTACTATATCTCCTTTTTCCAGCTTCAGTTTGTTGCTGTTCTTATAATACCCTTTGCGGGTATTCTTGAATTGAACTTCAACCATTTCCTGTTCCTCGGTGTTGCCGGGAATATCAGCCAGCCAGTCGTAGGTGTTCAGCTGCTTATCCTGTCGTCCGCAGCCTTTGCAACACAAACAGCCGCTTCCGTTCTTTAATTTGAATTCATTGTCCATAATTCTGTTTTAATTGAGAATTGAAAATTGAGAACTAAGAAATAAATGCCATGCGGTTCTGTTATTTTTTAATGCTCAATTCTCAACTTTTAATTTTTCAATAGCACAATCATTTTTAAAGAGAAATCAAAGAACACCATTTTGGGATTCACATTCTGTCCTATATGTAATTGTGCTTCACTAAGTTCGTCCATTATGCCCATCACATTCCGCTCGTTGACAAACGGTGCGAAACGGGTGGAAAAATTTTGTTCTTCGGGATTCATATACACTAAATCACGTTGATGAAAGTTGTATATGAAGTTTTCTCGTATCATACGTTGGCAGTAGGCCAGAAAATTCTTCTGACGTTCACGCCCCATGGAGGCTACCGCATCGCTCCATTGTCTCATTTCGCGTATCTTCCGTTGATAGGAAAGGCGCATCAAATTTATAAAGAGTTCAAAGAACAGTTTGTTTTCCTCGCTCAGATGTATGGTTTCCAGTGCTTTCAGAAAATTGCCTTCTGAGCGGTGTGCTATATCGTCAGCATCTTCCGGTTGTAGTCCGTATTTGGTTTGCAATACTTTTGAGATTTCAGGTTCTTTGATCCCATGAATGTTAAATCGTTGGGTACGGCTTTGGATCGTTTGCAAAATGGCATCAGGCTCTTCGGATACTAATAAAAAGACAGTCATGGCAGGAGGCTCTTCCAGTAACTTCAGCAGTTTGTTGCTGCATTCCACGTTCATCTTTTCGGGAAGCCATATAATCATGATTTTGTAACCGCCTTGACTGGATTTTAAGCTGAGCTTTCGTACAATCTCATCGCTCTCTTTTACAAAGATTTGCGCCTGTTGGTTTTCTGCTCCCATCTCTTTCAGCCAATGGTTCAGATTAAAATATGGGTTCTGCAGGACAAAGTTGCGCCAGTCTGCTATGAAATCATCGCATACGGTATCCTTTCCGGCTTTTTTCTTGATAACAGGAAAAACGAAATGCAGGTCGGGATGTATCAGCTTATTGAATTTCACACAAGTGGGGCAAATTCCGCAGGCATCTTGTTCACCACGGTTTTCACAGCAGATGTAACGGGCATAAGCTATTGCCAAAGGCAACTTTCCTGTACCTTCGGGACCGCAAATCAGTTGTGCATGAGGGATTCTTCCTTCTTTTACCTCGGCTATGAGCCGCTGTTTTGCTTCCTCTTGTCCTATTACATCTTTAAATAACATTGCTTTTTATAGTCATTTATTTACTGTTTAATAAATTGCTTTTGCAACTTCCTTTACACTGTTCACGGCACTTACGGTATAGAAATGAATGCTGGGAACCCCACAGGCTATTAATTCACGGCACTGGTGTATGCACCATTCTATGCCAAGACTTTCCGCTTCTTCATCTGTTTGACATTTCATCGCTTCGCCTGCCAGTTCTTGCGGCAAGTCTATCTTGAACGTCTTGGGTATCATGTTCAGCTGGGATAATTTGCGGAAAGGCTTGATACCCGGAATAATAGGTACATTGATTCCTTCTTTTCTTACCCTTTCTACAAATTCGAAATATTTGCGGTTGTCATAGAACATCTGTGTCACAGCATATTCAGCTCCTGCTTCAATCTTTTTCTTCAGCCAATAAATATCTTGTTCCATATTGGGTGATTCCTCGTGTTTTTCAGGATAGCAGGCTACTCCATAACTGAACGGAGTTCCTGTTACCTTGATGGGGGAACCGTCTACAAATACGCCTTTATTGAAATCATTGATCTGCTCTTCCAGTTCTATGGCGTGGTTGTAACCGTTGTTTTCGGGTACGAAAGCTGATTCGTGCTTTGCCTTGTCACCACGCAGTACCAACAAGTCGGTGATGCCCAGGAATTGTAGATCTAACAATACATATTCTGTATCTTCGCGGGAAAAACCGCTGCACAGGATATGTGGCACTGTCGTTATATTGTATTTGTTCTGCAAAGCGGCGGCAACAGCAACTGTTCCGGGACGGCGGCGCTGGCGTGTACGTTGGTACAGCCCGTTTCCCAGCTCCTTGTACACATATTCGCTGCGGTGGGTTGTAATATTGATATATTTAGGGTCGAATTCGCGTAGCGTATCAACCGTTTTATACAGTTTTTCAATACCCGTTCCTTTCAGCGGAGGGAGAATTTCAAAAGAAAAAGCCGTATTGTCCGTGCTTTTTATTAAATCAACTACTCTCATCGTTCTGTCTCGTTCTCTTATGCCTTATCGGGCGGAATTACATATTTGGGCAAAAATAAGAAAAATATCGTAGTTTATGGGGATGAAAAAGCGATTTATTTTATCTTTGTTCTATAATAAAGTGAAACATACGGAGAGAAAAGCGTTTCCTTGCAGCTAAGCCGTGGTTTTCCACACTTGTCAGGGATACCGTCCGTGATGGTGGAGTAACATTTCTCCTGCCTACAGGCATTGCTCTCTTTGATGATGACCTGTCAAGCTTTACTGCATGGAGAATACTTGCGGATGGGATAAGCCCCGTCCTTGCAGGAGATGAAATAATCTGTAAACCTTTGTTTGGGGAAGTAGCGGAGGTTTATAGGAATGGAGTGAACAGATTGGCGAACCAACCGACGAAGCGTTTCCATCCGGAGCGTTTTTTATATTCTTCCTTGGTAAACAGGGTACTGTCCAGCTTGTCATGCTCGAACATGGTGTTCAGTTCATGTGTGGTTTCTTTGTCAAAAATGAAAGCGTTGACCTCATAGTCATAGCGTAGGCTGCGGCTGTTCAGATTCGTACTTCCCACAGTGCAGAACAGGCTGTCCACCATCATGATCTTAGAGTGGTGGAACCCGCCATTGTACACATAAATCTTTGCTCCTTTCTTACGCAGCTTGTTTGCTGTATAGAACGCGGCATCGGGGGTAAAAGGAATATCCGATTTGCCCGGTATCATGATTTCTACTTCAACGCCTCGCTTCAACGCACGTTTTATGGCTTTTTTAATGCTTGGAATGGGAGTGAAATAGGGATTCACTATTTGTATTTTATCCTGTGCGGCATCAATGGACTTGATATAAGTCTGCCTCATCAGTCTGGGTTCTTTTTTCGGAATGCGGTCTACAATGGCTACATTCTTATTTCCCTTGAAAGTAGAATCGTTTCGTAGGGGATAGTATTGGCTTCCGCTTACGTGTTGTTTAGTGCTTTTGTTCCACATGGCCAGGAAGATGTCCTGCAATTCGTTTACGGCATTTCCCTCTATACGGATATGCATGTCGCGCCAGTCGCCTATTTCCGGCAGACCCTTTATATAGTAATTGGCTATGTTCATGCCACCGGTATATCCTATTTTTCCGTCTATGACTACAATCTTGCGATGGTCTCTGTGCAGGGCATGATTGATATAGGGGAATTTGAAAGGGTCGAACTTGACAATTTCGATTCCTTTGTCACGGATTGCTTGTATGTGTTTCTTTTTCAATGGCTTGTTGTTTGACAAATTGCCGAAGGCATCAAACAAAGCTCTGACTTCCACTCCTTCTTTCACTTTTTCTCCCAATAAATCAAATAGTGCGTTCGCTATGGAATCGTTACGAAAATTGAAGTATTCTAAGTGGATATGATGTTTGGCATGCCGTATTTCTTCAAAGAGATCGATGAATTTGGCCCGACCGCTTTTTAATAATTTCAGTTTGCTGTTTTGGGTGATAGGAATGCCGGCATCCTTTAAGAAATTGATAACGGCAGAGTCGCTGGTATAGGTTGGCACCGTATCTGTCGCTGCTATATGGATGTTGGTAACTTCTTGTGACTGAGCTGTCTCTACAGTGAAAGATAAGATGAATAAAAGTATTAAATAAATATGTTTTTTTATATCAAACTTCATTGCTTTTTTATTAAGGCTGCAAAGGTATTTATTATTCTAGGAATGAACAAGCCATCGGTATTATTTATGTTTAAAAGGGAGAAATAGAACAGTGTGGCCATTTGTTTGAACAGTTGGTAAATTGAGGTGGTAGAAATTTAATGAAGGTTGTTTTTATTGTTCCATTCATATCTTTTTTCAGGCTCGGTATAAACATCTGTAGTGTGTGTGAAAGAAGTTTGTCGGTCCGGTTTTTCTGCTGTTGTGACATTCAAGAGGAGGAGATACGGAAAAATAATAATCCGTCGGCGGGATTAAAAGAATGCATATCGCATCCAGCCCTGTTGCCTAAGCCTTTTCTATCTCCAGATTAACCCTTTTTATGCGGATGTATTCTATCTCCATAGCCTTGGGAGTTAACTCCATAGCCTTGGGAGATAACTCCAAAGCTTATGGAGATAACTCCAAAGGCTTGCGGAGATAAAACAGACGGGAAGAAAACCTTTAATCATACGGCGGGAAAGGTTTGGGGATACAGGTAAAATCTTTTAGTGATGAATCCGGTGTATGTACAGGGTTATACATATATTATATTCATTCTTATATGTATGTATATGAACTTCCATACGTTCAGAATGAAAATCCACATCAGGGCAGGGGTGTTTTTTATCTCTGCCGATGCATCGTAAGCCGTCATTCCTTGGAGGTACAAATCTTTTATGGTGCTTTTTCATTGAAAAAGACTTGGAATGCTCTACTTTGTGTCAAGCTGGAATAGTTTATAAAAAAGAGAGTATATGATTGATAAACAGTATGCTATGTGAAATTTTCCTTGAAAATGTAGTGAGGGCATGAGGGTATGAGTGAGAGCAAGTATTTTTACCATTGGCGTATAAATGGTTTATAGTTAGCTTGTTATGTTTGCAGTGAGGGCATGAGGGCATAAATGCTTCGAACTTTCTAGTGGGAGCTGAAGGGAAAGGCTGATACGCCAAGAATATTTTGGAAAACTGATCCGGAAAATCCATTCTTGGTTTAACTCTCGGTTTAACCGAACCATGTAAACCGGCGCGTTTAAGGCATAAAAAAAGAGAGTTACTTTGGTGTAACTCTCTGATTCTTTGGTGATCCGCTTGGGGCTCGAACCCAAGACCCCAACATTAAAAGTGTTGTGCTCTACCTGCTGAGCTAGCGAATCAATCCTTTGTTATTGCTATTCTTCCGAATTGCGAGTGCAAAGGTAGACGTTTTAGATGAAATATGCAAATATATTACTTGATTTTTTTGAATTATTTTTCGTTAGAATTCTCTTTGTGCTGAAAATCAGAGTGTTCTATCCCTCCGGAAAATTCTTTTTCTTTTATTCGTATGTATCTTTGATAGTAAGAAAGCATCAAGCTGGTACAAGGCAAAGCGATAATCATACCTACAATTCCCATTAATGCCCCCCAGACGGAGAGGGATAATAAAATGATAGCAGGATTCAATCCTGTGATTTTTCCCATAACTTTCGGTACAATCAGACCGTCTTGTATAATTTGTACGATGCAGAACACAAGGAAGGCGCAAAATAATATCCACCAGAAATTCTCTCCTGTATCCGCAGCCTTCAGTAAGGCTAATAAGACTGTGGGAATAAAAGCGATAAGCTGAAGGTAGGGAACCATATTGAGAAGCCCGATAAACAATCCGAAACCGATGGCTAACGGGAAATCAATAATAAGAAACCCTATGCTGAACAGAATCCCTACACAAAAAGCGACAAACGCCTGCCCGCGGAAATATTTGTTCATGCCGTCCTGTACATCCGTGACAATATGTACTGTCATTTCACGGTGTCTGGCAGGGATCAGTTTTATCCATCCCCGTGCAATGGCTTCATAATCTAATAGAATGAAGAAAGTGTACAGCAGGATGATGAATGAGGTGAATACACTGAATACAATATTGACAGATTGGGTCAGCAATGCCCATACTTGGGGAAGAACATTACGCATGGTATTCGCAAAATTGCTTTCGTTCAGCGCTTCGTGTATTTTCAACATATCTATGTGCTCTTTTATGAAATTGGCCACTGTGCCGGGAATGGCTGCTTGCTTGGATCCTTCGATAAAATAGGCGGTGAGCAATTCTTTCAGTTTGCCGAATTCTTCAATGATTGGTGGTACAAGTCCTACAAATGCTAAAGTGATAATGGACAGCAATACCAGCAAAACAACTAATATGGAGATTACCCGGTTCCTCAGACGCAATTTGTTCTGAAAGAAAATGACCATCGGATAGATAAGATAGGCTATCAGCCATGCTATGAAGAAAGGAAGCAGCACTCCGCTGAGTCGGTTGACCAGATATAGAATGCCGATAATGACCATCGCTGTCAATATTCCGCGGATAAAACTATCGAATGTTATTTTTTTCTGTATCATAAAGTGTGTGTTATTTATTTTCAGTTTCCTCTTTCAAAGCTTCCATATAGCAGGTCCGGCAAAGAGGCTCATAGTCTGCCTTTTCCCCTAATAGGACCCGTTTTTCGCTTTTGGTGATTCGGTGGGTGGCATAGGCCAAGTTCCCACATTTCACACAAATGGCATGAACTTTGGTTACTTCGTCTGCAATAGCCAGCAAGGCAGGTATAGGTCCGAAAGGAACTCTCCTGAAATCCATGTCCAATCCGGCGACAATGACTCTTATCCCGTTGTCAGCCAGCTTGTTGCAGACATCAACCAAACCTTCGTCAAAAAATTGCGCTTCGTCTATACCCACTACATCCTTGTCTGAGGAGAAAAGCAAGATGCTGGCAGAAGAATCAATAGGGGTGGAGGCAATAGAGTTGCTGTCATGTGATACAACTTCTTCTTCCGAATAGCGTGTATCTATGGCCGGTTTGAATATTTCAACCCGTTGACGGGCAAACTTCGCTCTTTTCAAACGGCGGATTAGTTCCTCGGTTTTACCTGAGAACATTGAGCCGCATATTACTTCTATTCTTCCTCTTCTACGTGTTTCCTGGATGTGGTCTTCTGAAAAAACTACCATAATTTAGTTATAACAATTAGATTAATTCTGAGTGCAAATGTACGACTTGTACCCCGAAAAAGGATTATTTTCACTTGGAAATTTATTAATAAAAGATATAATGTTAAACAAAAGTGCAACATCTGTTAAATAATTGGGACAATTAACTTTATGCATTTAAATTCTTTCTACATTTGTTCCAGTATAACAGAATGCAATTGTTTTATGGGAAAACTGTATGTCGTACCTACTCCAGTAGGAAATTTAGAGGATATGACTTTCCGTGCCATCCGTGTGTTGAAAGAGGCTGATTTGATATTGGCGGAAGACACGCGTACTTCGGGTATTCTTTTGAAACATTTTGAAATTAAAAACGCCATGCAGTCTCATCATAAGTTTAATGAGCATAAAACAGTGGAAGGTATTGTGAATCGCATCAAAGCGGGCGAAACTGTTGCTTTAATATCTGATGCCGGAACTCCTGGTATTTCTGATCCCGGATTTTTAATAGTGCGTGAGTGTGTGAAGAGTGGCATTGAGGTGCAATGTTTGCCTGGAGCTACTGCTTTTGTACCTGCGCTGGTGGCGTCGGGATTGCCTGATGAACGTTTCTGCTTTGAAGGATTCCTGCCACAAAAAAAAGGAAGAGTGACCCGTTTGACCTCTTTGCAAGAAGAAAAACGGACGATGATATTTTATGAATCACCCTACCGTTTGGTGAAAACCTTAACTCAATTTGCCGAGTTTTTCGGTGCCGAAAGGCCTGTTTCCGTATGTCGTGAGATTTCAAAAATTCACGAAGAAAGTGTTCGGGGCACATTAACTGAAGTTATAGCGCATTTCACTCAAAACGAGCCGCGAGGTGAAATCGTAATCGTACTCGGTGGGAAAGAGGACTAAAAATGAATAAACTTAAAATGTAAAGCAAATGAAAAAACTAGTATTTTTATCGTTGTTATCTGTGGCTTTATTGACTTCATGCGGTAATGGAGCTCAGAAAGATGCCTTGAAGGCTCAAAATGATTCTTTGATGGTGGAACTGTCAAACAGAAATGCTGAATTGGACGATATCATGGGTGCTTTCAATGAAGTACAGGAAGGTTTTCGTCAGATAAATGAAGCTGAGAATCGTGTAGACTTACAGAGTGGTTCTATTCGTGAGAATAGTGCTGATAAGATAAAAGAAGATATTCGCTTCATCAGTGAAAAATTACAGTCAAACCGTGAGCAGATTGCGAAACTGGAGAAGCAATTGAAGAATAGTCAGTATAATTCCGCTCAGTTGAAGAAAGCTGTAGCCAACCTGACGAA
Source organism: Phocaeicola vulgatus ATCC 8482 (assembly GCF_000012825.1). Lineage (GTDB taxonomy): Bacteria > Bacteroidota > Bacteroidia > Bacteroidales > Bacteroidaceae > Phocaeicola > Phocaeicola vulgatus. Next base: position 2,383,299 of record NC_009614.1, read on the forward strand.
GGAGTTGGAAGCTAAACAGCAGCAGATTGAGACTTTGCAGGCTGAATTGGCTTCAAAAAATATTCGTATCGCTGAGCTGGACGATGCTGTGGCCGGTTTAAGCCAGAATGTAAGTGAACTGACCGCTGAAAATGAGGCGAAGGCTGCAACTGTAGCCAGCCAGGATAAAGCTTTGAATGCTGCCTGGTTTGTTTTTGGTACAAAATCTGAATTGAAGGACCAGAAAATTCTTGAAAAAGGTGATGTCCTGAAAAGTGCGGATTTTAATAAGGATTATTTTACTCAGATTGATATTCGTACTGATAAGGAAATCAAGTTGTATTCTAAACGCGCCGAATTGCTGACTACACATCCGGCTGGTTCATATGAACTGGTGAAAGATGCGAAAGGCCAGCTGACTTTGAAGATTACAAATCCTACTGAATTCTGGAGCGTATCACGCTATCTTGTTATTCAGGTGAAATAAGGAATTTAAATTATTGTTCTGTGAAAGGGTTGTGCCGTGAGTGACGCAACCCTTTTTTAATCTGCTTTATGTTGTATGTATAGAAGTATATTTATTGATTTGGATGATACGGTATGGGCTTTTACTGAAAACGCTCGTGATACATTCCAAGACATGTATGATAAATATCATTTTGATCGTTATTTTCGTTCTTTTTCGCATTTTTATACTTTGTATAGCGGGAAGAATGAGGAGTTGTGGAATGAATATGGTGCTGGTAGGATTACAAAAGATGAGTTGAATGAGCAAAGATTTGCCTATCCGTTGTTGCAGGTAGGCGTTGCAGATAAAGCGTTGGTGAAAGCCTATTCGGATAATTTTTTTGATGATATAGTTTACAAGAAGAAACTGATGCCTCATGCAAGAGAGGCTTTGGAATATTTGGCATCCGCTTATAATCTGTATATTTTGTCCAATGGATTTAGGGAATTGCAAGAGCAGAAGATGCGTTCTGCCGGTGTGGAAGGATATTTTAAGAAAATAGTTTTGTCAGAGGATATAGGAGTACATAAACCGTTTCCGGAGATTTTTTATTTTGCCATGTCGGCTACGCAGTCCGAGCTGCATACTTCTTTAATGATTGGAGATAATTGGAAGAATGACGTTGAAGGTGCGAAAAACGTAGGGATGGGAAATGTTTATTATAATATAAAAGGTGAGAAGAGCTTGCCTTTTAAACCTGGTTTTGATATGAGGGATTGGCGGGAAATCGCTTCTTTCTTATAAAATTGAATGGAAGATGTTGATGGATAAGTCTGTTGGCACAAACAATGTATTTGCATAAGGAATGCCCGATATTTGTTTTAAAGGGATGCTCCTGTGTATGGGGGCATCCCTTGAAAAGCATTTTTTTTTCAAAATAAAAAATGTGATTATTTATTTTGGAAGAGTATTTGTCCAATTGTTCTGAGTTACTCCGAATCCAGCGTTGATTTCTGCACTAGGAATAGGAAATACTAAATTTGATATTTCGTAATTAGTATAAGTAAATTTGATGGCTGGAGCACTGTTGGCATATACACTGACTCTTTCATTCCAGCGACGCAAATCATATAGACGCATACCTTCTTGGAATAACTCACGAGCACGTTCGTCTTTTATAAAACTCATAAGATTTTCTTTTTCGCTCGGTAAATCGTTTGTTGATTTTATATCTAAATTACGCTTGGCTACTACTAATAAAGCTTCTTTGGCTTCATTCAATTTGTTTAATTGTACATTTGCTTCAGCCTTAATTAAATACATTTCCGGAGCATTTACAATATAATTAGTTCCACGAGCAGGGTTACCTGACGAAAAGTGAGCAATTTTACCACCTGTGTAAACAGGTTCAGATTCTGTAGAAGTTTTATCTCTTCCATCAATAAGAATTTTACGGCAATCGTTAGTTGCATACATTGAAATTAGTTTAGGACTAGGACTAAAGTTGTATGTAGACCACAAAGTTCCATATGAATTAGCTGACCAGTTTGTTGTATTAGTAATAGCTAAAGCAAACATACTTTCGGAATTTGATATTTCACTATTATAAAGAGCTTTGTATGCATTAGCATCGTTGGTTAAAGTAGTAATACCCGCTATTTTTAGTGCTTGTTCTGCATAGTTTCTTGCTTCATCCCAATTTTCTAAATATAGGTAGGTACGGGCCAATAAACCATTAGTAGCAGCTTTTCCTAAATATTGGAGTTCTCCTCTGTCTTTACCAGCTGCTTCAAAATGGGATAATGCATTTTTTAGGTCATTGATGATGGCTTCATAGCTTTCGCCAACAGTAGAACGGCTGATTTTAGTCAATGCTTCTTTGGGTTGGTCAATTATGACGATTCCTAGTTCGGAAGAAAAATCTTGTCCATTCACTTTTATTTGGTGCCCATAAATATTAGTAAGCAATAATTGTGCGTAACCTCTTAGAGCATAAGCTTCAGCCATATACATATTAAGTTCTGTTTTTTCATCATCGCTTGCATTGTTATATAGTGCTTGAGAAGCTTGAATTACACGTGCTGCATTATCAGCTGTTTTATAACCATACTCCCAAATACTTTTTAAATAAGTATCTGTATCTGTAAAAGTATAGGTATAAATACCATCAAAATGTCCGGTTTTAGTATTCCAATAAGTAATATCTGTAGGAATATCACCAATAGCTAAAGCATAGTTACCAGCAAATGCATAATAAAATAATTGATAATAAGTTCCATTTAATGCTGTACTAACGTTAGTTACAGTGTTGAGCCCTCCTTCTAGGTCCACTCCTTTATAGTTGTCAGTTTCAAGAAAACTGTCACCACATGAGGAAAGTCCTGTTGCAAATGTAAAAATGGCAATTGCATTTAAAATATATTTTTTCATATCTTTCCTTTATTAAATTTTACCTTATTTAAAAACTTAATTGAATACCTCCGATGAATGTACGGGTTGCTGGATATTGCCACGCAATTACACCATTGGAATAGGTTTCAGGATTATATCCAACAAAATCATTGGATGTAAATGTATATAAATTATCAATGGATATATAAGCTCGTAATTTTTGAATGAATATTTTCTTTGTTAGATTTACGGGCACAGTGTAACCTAAGGTCATGTTACTGATACGTAAGAAATTACTGCTATATAAGAATCTAGAAGAAGTTTGAGTTGCTTTATTGGGATCTCCATAAATATATTGTGGATATTTGGCATCTTTATTTTCTTCTGTCCATGAATTTAATGCAACGTCTTTCAACGGAGTACGATTGGCCATACCAAATCCGGTGAATGAAGCTCCGGAATCGAAAACTTTTCCTCCTAATCTATAGGTAAAGTTCATGTTAAAGTCAAATCCTTTCCAGCTTAAATTTGTACCGAATCCACCTAAAACTTTGGGGTCAGCATCGCCTACATAACGTTTGGCTGCTGCATTATAGTCGGAGGTCGTTTCGTTGCCTTCTTCATTCAGATACCATAATGGTTTACCATTTTCGCGGTCAACGCCTGCATATTCTTTCATATAGAATTGGCGATAGGGGCGTCCTTCTTCAATAATTTGATAAGTATATTCTATGGGTTCATCTGTAGATAGTTTGATGATCTTATTTTTGTTCCATGTCATATTTGCATAAATATTCCATGTAAGATTATTGTTGTTGATAACAGATGCATTGATAGATGCTTCAATACCACGGTTGCGGATTGCACCAATATTTTGGTATACTGTAGACATACCTGTAGTCATGGACAATGGTACTTCAAACAATGCGTCACTCGTCTCTTCATTATAATAATCGAAAGTAAGATGGATACGATTAATTAAAGATAAATCAAAACCTATATCAAATTTTTTTGAAGTTTCCCATGTCAAATCTGAATTAGAGATGCTAGTGGGAGTCATACCAGGCTTTTCGTTATAATTGTATCCGGAAGAATAGAAACCACGTGCTGCATACCAATCGATATCTTGATTACCTACGGTTCCGTAAGAGGCCCGAAGAGTGGCATTGGTAATAATAGAATTATCTTTAAGAAATTCTTCTCCACTTACACGCCATTTTCCACCAACAGACCAAAAGTTACCCCAACGATGATTTGAACCGAAAACAGAGGAACCGTCACGGCGGAATGAACCAGATACATAATATTTATCCTCGTAAGAGTAGTGTGCATCCATAAAATATGATGCCAATCGAGCTTCTTTCTTATAATATTCCGATCCTTGAGGAGTTCCAGCAGTAGAAAGGTCGGTTTTTCCATCAGCTGCAAATGGGAAATCAGAGCCTGAATAATATTCATAGAAATAATTCTTTCGTTGCATCTCTTGACCTAATAACAAGTTAATATTGTGTTTGTCAAAAGTATAGTTCCAACCTAATACATTGTTCCACGTAATTGTTGTATAACGAGAATTGTACTGTTGACCTAATCCATTATAATCAACAGCTTGTGGATTATATAATGCACTCCAATATTGATATTGACGTAAATCAGCAATATTTACACCTAAGGTAGTTTTTGCATAAATACCTTTTCCGAGATCAATCTGCAAATATGGGTTGAAGTTCAATGTTTGATTATTGTTTTCATTGATTTCACCAGCTTTTTCATCATATAAAGCTAGAGGATTATAATTACTGATATTGGCATAACTTCCATCTTCATTATAGAAAGGCATCATAGGATTCATAGAACTTATAGCTGCTACAGTAGCGCTGGACATAGAGCCACTTGTAGCTTGTGAAAAGCCGTTTTGGGTAGAATTACTGTATGAAGCGTTGACACCGATAGTAAAGCAACTGAACTTAGAGTCTAGGTTCAAACGTCCTGAATAACGTTTCATGTCAGAACCAATAATCAATCCTTCAGTATCTAAATAACCTAAACTAACATAATAACCAGTAGAACCAGAACGTCCTTGGAGGTTTACATTGTAGTCTTGGTAGTATCCTTTACGGGTGATAGCATCCATCCAATCGTAGGATGAAACACCATCCCAACCATAACCTTGATATACTTTTTTCAAATAATCATAGCTCTCATCATAGGTGTTACCATAAGCAACAGAACGTCCGTGAGCAAATAGATTCATAGATTCTTGAGCATTGGCGTAATCCATATTATGATTTCCCATTGAAACAAATCCTTGTTTAATGTCTAAGTTGATGCTCATTTTTCCCTCTTTTCCTTTTTTAGTAGTGATTACAATAACGCCATTAGCTGCGCGTGAACCATAAATGGCTGTAGCCGCAGCATCTTTTAGAACTGTAACACTTTCAATATCAGAAGGGTTGATTGCGGCCATCGGATCAAAATTATTATTTGTAGTCGTACTCATACCATCTGTTTCAGAGTTGACAGGCATTCCATCTATTACATATAATGGCTGAGTGCCTGAATTCAAAGAACCACGTCCACGAACATAAATCTCGCTCCAAACACCAGGCATACTGGTAGAGTTGCTCATTTGTACGCCTGGTACAGCTCCTTCTAGTGCTTTCACAAAATTAGCATCAGATTTTTTGGCTATAACATCTTCACCAATAATAGCAGCAGCACCAGTAAATGAAGCTTTGCGTTGAACTCCATATCCTGTTACTACCACTTCTTCAAGCACTTCGGCATCCGACTTCAAAGTGATATTAACAGTCTGTTTTATAGCTACTTCTTGTGTAGCCATTCCGATAAAGGAAACTACCAAAGTCTTTGCGGAACTTGGAACATTTGATAATGTAAATTTACCATCCATGTCAGTAACTGTACCTACAGTAGTACCTTTTACTAAAATAGAGGCGCCAACTACGGGTAATCCGTCCTCCTCCGAAATAACAGTACCTGTTACCTTCGTGATCTGAGCGGTTACCAAACCTATACCTACAAAAAGGCAGGTCAATAACAGCATTAATTTTCTTTTCATAAAATTCTCTCTTAAAGTTTAACTTTACATTAATATAAATTCATTCACTCTAACAAATGACAAAGGTATGAATAAAATTGTAATATCAAACAAATTATTGTAAAAAACATACTAAACTGCTATATTTTTATGCTTTTAGGCATTTAAAACTCACAAAAGACGAAAATAAACCTCATATTTATTCTTTTTTTTAAGTCATTAAAAAGAGAAACTTTCAATTTATAAGTGATCAGGTAAACATACATTAACCTATAAATGTTAACGAATCGTCTAATAAATATAAAGATGAGAACAAAATAGTAGGATAATGCTTTTCTACTTTTCTTTATTGCGTCTTATTATAGAATTTCAATTAAAGAATTAAATTATGAGGAAAATCAGTTATCGTTTCGTTTACAATCGAAAAAAAAGTTTAAATGACAGAGGGACCGCTTTGGTCCAAGTTGAAGCCTACTTGAATAAAAAGAAAGTGTATTTTTCCACACATGTTTATTTACGGCCAGAACAATGGGATGTAAAAAGGAAAATCATCAAAGATCATCCTAACCAAGATGCGCTGAATGGCATGCTTAATGAATTTATTATTGAATTAGAGAAAAAAGAATTAAGTTTGTGGAGGCAAGGAAAGACAATAACCTTAAGCCTCATAAAAGAAGAGTTCAAATCGAATACAGATGCTTCATTCTTAGGGTTTGCGCGTAAAGAAATAATGTCTTCTCAGCTAAAAGATAGCACTAAGCGCAACCATTTAACAACAATATCCCTTTTACAATCGTTCAAACCGACAATTGAGTTTGAAGACTTAACCTATAATTTCGTTACGGATTTTGAAAAAAATCTTTATGAATCTGGATATCAAACAAATACAGTAGCCAAGCATATGAAGCATTTGAAATCTTTTGTTAATGCTGCAATTAATAAAGGATACATTGATCCCAATAACTATGCCTTCAGAAGATATAAAATTAAAATGAAGGAAGGAAAACATGTTTTTTTATTACCGGAAGAAATGAAAAAATTGGAAGAAGTGTCTTTGACAGGAAGAAATAGTTGTCTGGAACATACTCTTGATGCATTTTTATTTTGCTGCTATACGGGATTGCGGTATTCTGATTTTGTGAATTTGAATGAGAAAAATATCGTAAAAATGGATGGAAAATTATGGCTAATCTTTGACTCTGTCAAAACAGGTACAGAAGTGAAATTGCCTTTAAACTTGCTGTTTGAAGGTAAGGCTTTAACTTTATTACAAAAATACCAGGGAAAATGGAGTTCGTTTTTTTCAATTAAAAATAACTCAAGTGTAAATAAAGAGCTGATACGAATTGGCAAATTAGCAAAAATAAGCAAACACTTTTCATTCCATTCTGCAAGGCATACTAATGCTACTTTATTGATATATAAAGGTGCTAATATAACAACCGTGCAAAAATTATTAGGACATAAAAACCTTGCTACAACACAAATTTATGGAGAAGTTATGGGAAGTACAATTATACGAGACTTGAAAAAATGTCAAAAAAGATAATTAACTCTATTGTCTATACATTATCTCTTATAAAGATGAAGAAGAATCATTTTCAAAAGTGAATATAGCCTTATCTTCTTAATAAAGTTTATCGTTTTGTGAACATGATAATTTTTTGTTGTGATTGCAATACGATAAACTAAAAGAAATAAAATGTGACAATATTTCCATCTCAGCCTAACCGGGTAGAAAATAGGTATCAAGGTTATTGAATTTCTGCAAAATTCATATATGTGTATCATATAATATGCGCATATAAAATTCTATATCAGAAAATGATAATAATAGTTTGCTAATTTACTTCATGTCCTACTATCTTCTTTTGTAATCTAAAGTGCAAACAATCTTTGGAAGTTTTGAAATATTTAAAAAGTTGAGAAATATCAATCTTAGTACTTCAGGTATTTTATGAACAGAGTAACAACGAACAGGAATGCTGCAAGTCAATTCTTTTTTCAGTAGAAGAAAGGTAGAAAATTATTATTATCATACTCTTTAAACGGCTTAAATCAAGGAAAACGAATAAGAGATTCAGTAATACATATGCTGGTTATCAATTATTTACATAAATAATTAGTTCCGCAAAGACTTTGGTAGTTTCCTTTATCGGAATGGCTAGTCAAGAGGTTTCTATCAAACAGAATGTTAGCATCATTTTAAAATCTGATACTAAAGTGCTTGGAGAAGTGATGGTTGTTGCATATGGCACTGCAAAAAAGGAATCTTTTACAGGATCAGCATCCGTTATTAATAATAAGAAACTGGAATTACGTCCTATAAGTAATGTTACTAAAGGATTGGAAGGACAGACTACAGGTCTGTTAACAACTTCAGGCTCAGGTCAACCTGGCGAAGCTGCCAAGATCGTGATTCGCGGTTACGGTTCCATCAATGCCTCACAAGATCCTTTGTATGTAGTTGACGGAATACCTTTTAGTGGAGATATGAGTTCTATCAATCCTGCCGATATTGAAAGCATGACAGTTTTAAAAGATGCTTCAGCCGGAGCCCTTTATGGAGCCCGTGGTGCAAATGGTGTAATTATGATTACTACCAAACAAGGAAAAGAAGGCAAGACTAAGGTATCTTGGCGTTCTACGGCAGGTTGGTCTTCACGTTCCTTGAAAGCCTATGACATGGTTGACCAAAAAGAATTTGTACAGTTAACGTATGAAGGTTTACGCAACGGATATATCTTTGACAATGGATATAACTGGGAAGCTGCCGGTAGACAAGCATCAGCAGATTTAGGTGGCGTTTTAGGTGGAGAACAATATAATCCATTTAAAAATTACACATGGGGAACAATTATAGATCCTGCAACAGGTAGAGTGCAGGGTGATGCTACATCCGCATGGAATGAATCTTGGATGGATGCAATACAAAGAGACAATGCATTTCGTCATGAACACCAGTTGTCTGTTAATGGAGGTACAGAAAAGACCAAATATATGTTCTCTTTGGGATATTTAAATGAAGATGGCATCTTGATTAATACCGGTTTCCAACGTTATAATGCCCGTGCAAACATAAACACTGAAGTGAATAAATGGATGAAGACTGGATTGAATGTGTCACTTTCCAATTCCACACAAAATTTTAGTGATTACGAAGGTTCATCTAATTCAAATGTATGGTACTCTGCACAATTTATGGCTCCGATTTACCCGGTGTATATAAAGGGAGAAGATGGTAAAGATGTATTAGATGCTGATGGAAATCGCCAACTGGACTACGGTGACGGTAGTGTACAACGCCCACAGTATAGTGATTTCAATCCCGTAGGCGGTTTGGTAGATGACAAGGCTGATATAAAAACAGATGTAGCTGGTTTGCGCACATTTTTGGCATTCGGCTCAGATTCGGAAGATGCCGGATGGGCTAAAGGTATTAAGCTGACTTTGAACTTTGGTCTGGACTACCGGAACAAATCTCAAAAATCATATATGAATATGCACCATGGTAATCAGGCAGCTGCCGGCGGTTTGTTGATGAAATATAACAGAAGAACCCAATCTTATACTTTTAACCAGTTACTGACATGGGGGCGTTCTTTTAACTTTCATAACATCGATCTTTTGGTTGGTCATGAATTTTATGCATATAAATATGAATTTCTGTCTGCCGGAAAAACCAATTTAGTAGATGGTATTCTTGAATTGCGTCCGGGTACAAATCTATACAATGCGGATTCATATTCGGAAGATTATCGTGTGGAATCCTTCTTTGGGAGATTCAATTATAACTTTAATGAAAAATATTATTTTTCAGCCTCTATCCGTACGGACGGTTCTTCACGCTTCCAAAAAGATAACCGTTGGGGTACTTTCTGGTCTGTCGGTGCCAACTGGAGAATTTCACAAGAAAAGTTTATGCAGAATTTGACTTGGATTTCTAATTTATCAGCTAAAATCAGTTATGGTGAACAAGGTAATGATAATCTGTTAAGATATGATAGTCTTGAAGGAGGATATGTACCAGATTATTATCCTTGGCAAGGACTCTATCCATTGGAATATCCGAATGCGAATCAAGTAGGAGGCCTGATCGGTGCTTTGGAAAACAAAAAACTTTCATGGGAAAAAAGCGGTAATTTAAATGTCGGTATTGAGGCAAGTATGTTTGACGGACGCTTGAATGTCAGTGCTGAATATTATAACCGCAAAACAACGGATATGTTGCTGGGATACCCCAAGGCTACTTCTAGTGGATTCTCTGAATACAACGCGAATATCGGTTCTATGCGTAATACCGGGTTTGAATTTAGCTTAGGTGGTTCCCTTATCAAAACCACTGATTTTATATGGAACTTAACTTGGATGGGCTCTACTGTAACCAATAAAGTGCTGAAACTGACTGGGGAATCTCCTGAAATTATCAAGGGAGTTTTCAGTATTAAAGAGGGAATGCCTATTAATACATATTATATGGCTAAATCTGCCGGTGTGGATCCTGCAACAGGAGCGCAGCTCTATTGGGTATATGATAAGGATGATAATGGCAACATCACTAACGAATATATCAGCAGTGACTATCAAAAAGCTGCGAACAGCAAATATTATTCCGGCAGCCGTATACCTGATTTATATGGTAGTATCAATACCGATTTCTCTTACAAGAATTTCGATTTGTCAATATTGGGTACATATTCTATAGGAGGTAAAGTTTATGATTCATTATACGCTGGTTCTATGGAGGTTATGTATGCAGGCAATACATGGAACAAACATGCTTTGAGACGTTGGCAACAACCTGGTGACATCACAGATGTACCTCGTATTCAAATTGGAGGTTCCTACACAACTTCAGACCGTTTTTTAGTTGATGCTTCATACTTTGCTATCAAAAATATCACTTTGGGCTACACTATTCCCAAACAATGGCTAAAGAAGGCCGGGCTAGAGTCTGTCCGCATATTCGGATCGGTAGATAATCTCGCTTTATTTTCTCATTTGGACGGTATGGACCCACAGTATAACTTCAAGGGCGAAACAGACTATTCTTATGCTCCCAACAAGACTTATTCAGTAGGTTTTGAAATTAATTTCTAACAATTTAAAAGAATACAGGAAAGTATGAAAAAAATATTTAAATACATATTTGCCGGGATGGCTGCAATGTCTGTGGTAGCTTGCAGTGAGGATGCTTTGGAAACCAGTCCTTCATCTTCTGTTTCTGGCAACGAATTATTAGGAACAGCAACTAATGCATTAGTATCATTGAATGGTGTATATCGAGCAATGTATACAGCAGGGGTTTCAAACAGCTCTAACACTCATCAATGCTTCGGTATCACAGCTTATAATCTGGTGGCAGATGTTATGGGTGAAGATTGCATTATGAACGGACAAGGTAGCGGCTGGTTTTGGTATGATTGCGTTTACAATGTAAAATCAAGATATACCTCTACCGGATGGCGTTCTTATGATATGTGGAATGGCTATTACACTTGGATTTCTAATGTCAATTACATTTTGGCAGAAGAGGAAACCATGTCTGGAAGTGAAACCGAAAAGAATTATGTGCTTGGACAAGCCTACGCTGTACGTGCTTACAGTTATTTTATGCTGGCGCAAATGTTTTCTCGCACTTATAAAGGACATGAAAGCGAACCTTGTGTACCACTCTATACAGAACCGACTGATATTGCAACAGAAGGTAAAGGGCGCGCAACGATTGAAGAAGTATATCAACAAATCACTTCGGATCTTGACAAAGCAATTACCATGCTAGGCAACTCAGGTAAAAGAAAACATATCAGCCATATCAATGAGGCTGTTGCCTCAGGTATAAAGGCTCGTGTCGCTTTAGTGATGGAAGACTGGCAGACCGCTTTGGATGCCGCGAATGCCGCAATAAGCAAAAGCGGGTGTAGTGTCGGCACTGGAACTGCGGTAACCGGTGGAATGAATGATGCTACTGCCAATAATGTGATGTGGGCGGCCGAAATCATAGCCGACCAGTCCGGAATGTATGCAGGTTTCTTTACACACATGGATGCGGATCAAGGGAAATATGGAGCTAGTGCTCGAAAACAGATAAACAAACTGCTTTATGCAAAGCTAGGCACAAATGATGTCCGCAAAAAATGGTGGAATCCACAAGACGAGAATAATGAAAAGAATGGTTACCAACAAGAAAAATTCAAGTTTAAAGATTATGCGAAATGGACAGGTGACTATATTTTTATGCGTATTGAGGAAATGTTCTTAACCGCAGCAGAAGCATCTTGTCGTTTAAATGATGACAAAGGCGCACGACTGATGTTGAACAGTTTAATGCAAAAACGTGATGAGGATTACACTTGCAAAAAAACAGGAACGGCATTAGGTAAGCTCACCTCGGATGAAACCGGTTCTTTACTTGAAGAAATTATAATTCAACGCCGTATTGAACTTTGGGGAGAATTTGGACGTATCTATGATATACGTCGTCTGAAACAAGGGTTCAGACGTACTGCAGACATGGGCTGGCCATCCAGTGCTTTAATTGCTGGTACAGATACGGAAGATCCTGAGTCGTATGCATGGGTATTAACTATTCCTCAAACGGAATTTGATGGTAATCCGAACATGGATCCTAGCAAAGATCAGAATCCGATAGGTGATCATAAATAGTATTAATCTGTAAGCAAGTAAATTATGAAAGTAAATAAATATATAATCGGCATGTTTGTTGCCACTGCAACTCTTTTTGTATCGTGCAACACCGACAATGAAGGAGATATATACAATGGCACAACAATGGGGGTGACATTCGCCACAGGTACACAATCGGTTTCCTTTCCTTCCACAGGATATGAGGGTTTTGATGTGGAAGTCTTACGCGCGAAATCTTCGGAAGCTACTACAATTAATTTATCAGCAACATTAGTTGTCGGTGATAAAGAGCAGGAACTCCCTGCCTCCATTACCGTACCTTCCTCGGTTTCATTCGCAGCAGGGGAATTTAAGACCAATATTCATGTTACAGTTGGAGATATAACTCCTGGACAGAATTATAAAGTCAAGATATCTTTGCCGGAGGAAATGGTTACGATAGACCAGACTTCGGATAAAGTCATAACTGTTTATAGGGATTATACTTTTTCTTCATTAGGAACTGGAACATTTAAATCTGCGGCTATGGCAGAGGAAGGGGAAGATTTTACAACTTGGGAAGTAGAAGTTCAAAAAGCAGACCAGATATCATGGTATAAAGCTATGAACTTATATGAAAAAGGATATAACATTGTCTTCAAAGTTAATGAAGCCAATGAGGTCACTGTAGAATCTCAGCCGGCATGGAAGCACGCATCCTATGGAGAAGTTTTTGTTTCAGGCAAAGGTGCTTTGGAAGACGGAGTTATTACTGTGAAGCTGTCGCATGATGTACCCAATGTTGGTGGTTTTGGTGAATTTAAAGAAATACTTTACCTACCTGCTAAATAATTTAGATTTAAGATATGAGGAAAAGATGAAGCTTTCTCCTTAATTATCCAATAGATTATTACCCAAGTATACAAAAATAATGTATACTTGGGTAAATCTATATAGTAAATCGGTCTTTGGAAATTATCGATAAACATCTGTTAACTCAAATTCGATTACTATATAAATGTGCCTGTAAAGACATATATGTTAAATATTTAGTTACATATTTGGAAGGAACACAACAAACCACCATCAATCCTTATGAACTGATTGTAATTCCTGACGGGAAGTCAAATTCTGATTACACACGGAATCTTTCATCAGTTTTTTAATGTTCTTCCCAGCCAAAACTCAAAAAAACGATCATAGACCGGATATAGCATATTATGCCGTCAAACAGTTGATATATTTCAGATATAACATTTTTATTAATGTACTTCCCGCTTTTCTGGAAATGGTGTGTAACAAATTTTGTATATTCTTTCAGTCTGATAGATTGTTGATCCAAAATCATAGTACTTTGATAAAAAGCCGGAAGACTTATAAAAATTTCTCCCGTCATATGACATTGTGAACCTAAATATATAAAATGGGCATTGTACAATGTTATATATCGATGCTCAAAATGGCTTTAACGTTCTTTCTCGAATCGGATCTTGAGCAATAACTTGAAATTAGTCAATCGCCACTAGGCAGATTTTGTCTGCTTTTCCTAGATAGCTAAGTATTTCGTCCAAAGTAACAGACGTTTTTTGCTCTCTCCCATTTCTAAATTCCAATTTGGATCTCCTCTTTCATTATTTCATGCATTTTTTTAAGAAAAAGATTATAATCTTATTACAATACAATTATCATAATGAGATTTATCGCAATTAGACTTTTTTATCGTATAAAGTAATTCTGAGGTAGAACAAAAGTAGAAAAAAGGTTATCATAACTTTGTTTAAAGTAATTCCCGCAGAGTTAATAAATAGAATCGACAAATTTTAATCTTTTGATTATAAACACTTTATATATTTTGTTAGTTCCGCAAAGACTTTGGTGGTTTCCTTTATCGGAATGGCTACACAAGAAGTGAATATTAAAGCGAATTTGAATATTGTATTAAAGTCTGATACAGAACAGCTTGAGGAAGTAATGGTTGTGGCGTACGGTACTGCCAAAAAGTCTTCGTTTACGGGATCTGCTGCTGTTGTTAAAAATGACAAAATAGAAAAAATGCAAACGTCTGATGTGACCAAAGCATTAGCGGGTGCAGTGTCGGGAGTCCAAATTACCACAGCTTCAGGTGCCCCTGGTTCTGGTACAAGTATTCGTGTACGTGGCCTTGGTTCTATTAACGCTTCCAGTGAACCTCTTATTGTTGTGGACGGTTCTCCTTTTGATGGAGATTTGAGTATGATTAATAGTCAAGATGTTGAATCTATGACTGTATTAAAAGATGCTGCTGCCAATGCATTATATGGTGCACGTGGTGCTAATGGTGTTGTCTTGATTACTACTAAAAGAGGTAAAATAGGTAAAGCTACTATAACCGTTGATGCTAAATGGGGATCTAATAGTCGTGGTGTACCTGAGTATGATGTAATGAGAGATCCTGCTACTTATTATACTACATATTGGCGAGAGTTGAAAGGAATGTATGAGGCTAATGGCGAGGCTAATCCCGGACAATTAGCTTCGAACGCTTTGATTACCGACAGTGGTAGTGGCTTGAGTTACAATGTTACGACTGTAGGTAATAACGAAGTGGTATTACCGGATGGAACATTTAATCCTAATGCTAGAATTAAATATGCGGATAATTGGGAAAAGGAAATGTTTCACAGCGGTTTACGACAAGAATATAACGTAAACATGAACGGGGCTAATGAAAAGACTAGTTATTATTTGTCATTTGGTTATTTGGATGATGAAGGTTATATTGTAAAATCCGGTTTTACACGTTACTCTGCCCGTTTGCGTTTGGAACACCAGTTTAACAAGAATATTAAGATGGGTGGTAATTTTGCTTATGTCAATACTTCTACTGTAGCCACTTCAGCTACAGAAGAACAAGACCAAACTGCTGGCACCAATATGTTCTACGTATCACGTACCATGGCTCCCATTTATCCTATCTACAAACGTGATGAAAATGGTAATTTTATGTATGATAGTCATGGTCGCATAGTGTATGATTATGGAGATACTCCGGGTATGCAGCGTCCTGTATCAGGAAATTCAAACGCATTAGGTAGTCAGAGTTTGGATGATCGTAAAAATGGAAAAGATTATTTCAGCGGAAACATGTTTGCCGAAATTTCCTTTTTGAAAGATTTTAAATTTACTTTCCGTGCCGGAATAGAAAACGATAATACTCGTCAAATGGTATTTCAAAATGGTGAATACGGACAGTTTACTGCACAAAACGGTATTGCAACTCATTATAGCACTCGCAATATGACTATTAATTTGCAGGAATTGCTTACATGGGAACGTACTTTTGGAGAGCATTCGGTAAATGTACTGCTTGGACATGAAACTTATCAGAATAAGTATGATTATTTATACGGATCAAAAAATAACTTTGCTTTGTGGGGGTCAACTTCATTGAATCATGCAGTGAGTAATCCGCAAGCTGGTTCTTATGTGACAGAATATACTACTGAAGGTTTCTTGGGACGTGTGGAATATAATTATAAGGATAGATATTACTTCTCGGGAAGTTATCGTCGTGATGCTTCTTCAGTATTTCATCCAGATTATCGTTGGGGGAATTTTTGGTCTGTAGGTGCTAGTTGGAGACTGAAAGAGGAAAATTTTTTGAAGGACGTTGAATGGTTAGATAACTTAAAGTTTAAAGTTAGCTATGGTTCGCAAGGTAATGACTACTTGTTGTTGAATGGGGTGCGTAACCGTTATGCTTATATGGATCAATTCAGTGTGAGCAACAATAACGGACAACCCGCAATTACTCAAACATATAAGGGTAATGATAAATTAAAGTGGGAAACTAACTATAATTTTAATACAGGTATTGAATTTAGCGTATTAAACGGACGTTTGAGTGGAGGCTTTGAATTTTTCTCCCGCTATGCAAAAGATTTGTTGTTTAACCGTCCTTTAGCAGCTAGTACCGGTTCTAATTCTTATCCGGATAATATTGGTGATATGCGCAATACCGGATTTGAAGTAGAATTAAGTGGGGACATTATTCGCACAAGTAAGATTAATTGGAATATTTCTGTTAATGCAACTACCTATAAAAACAAAATTTTGACTTTACCGGAAGAAAAAAGAGAGTCCGGTATTTGGAATGGTATTTTCAAAATGGTTGAAGGAGGTTCGTACTACGACTATTATATAAAAGAATGGGCTGGTGTAGATCCGGAAGACGGAAAGGCTATGTGGTATAAAGATGTTACTGATAAGAATGGAAATACGACTAAAGAAACAACTAAGACATATAGCGAGGCGACGGATTATAAAGCAGGTTGTGCCTTGCCTGATTTGTATGGTGGTATTAGTACTTCATTAAATGCTTATGGATTCGATTTTAGTATTGCACTTACTTATCAATTAGGAGGACAAGGCTATGATTATACCTATGCAACTTTGATGAATAGCGCTCAGGGTGCAGGAACAAATTATCATAATGATATTTTAAATGCTTGGACACCGGAAAATAAATATACTGATGTGCCAAAATTAAATGCAAAAGAAAGTAATAACAATTCTACTTCTACCCGTTTCTTGACTTCAACTTCGTATTTAAGTTTGCAAAATATTTCTGTAGGTTATACATTGCCGAAGAATTGGATTGCAAAATTGGGTTGCGAGAGCTTAAGAGTATATTTTGTGGCAGACAATGTAGCACTACTTTCTGCTCGTAAAGGTTATGACCCTCGTACAAATTGGAATGGCGAATCAAATTATAATTATTCGGCATTGCGTAGTATTTCTGGTGGTATAACAATGAAATTTTAATTGATAAAACAAGAAAGCATGAAAAAAATTTTAAAATATACGGCTTTTGCAGCCATGGTAGGATTGTTTAGCAGTTGTTCTGATAGTTTTTTTGAGGCTGAATCTGGTGATATCATTACTAGTGATCAGATGGATGAAGTTGATCCGGTGGCAGGTTTGAACGGTATGTATGCCTATTTGTATAAATTTGATACAATGGGATATGGTGATGAAGCTCAACATTACGATTATGGTTATCATCATATTTTGTTATGTTCGGATTTGTGGGGGCAGGACATGATTCAGTATAGTTCTAAATATGGATGGTATTATACTGATTATCAATTTAATCAGAATTCTAGAGCATACCAATATATTTCTACGTTCTATTTTTGGAACTATTTGTATAAATTAATAAAATCGGCTAATGACGTATTGAAAACAACTACAGATGATTCTAAAAAAGAAGATCGTGGACAGGCTTTAGGTATGCGTGCTTTTGCTTATTTGACTTTGGTACAGATGTATCAGCATACTTATGCAGGTCATGAAAATGCTCCTGCGGTACCTATTGTCCTAGAAACTACCGAGCCAGATGTATTGAGCAATAATCCTCGTGCAAGTGTAAAGGAGGTTTATGATTTGATTGAAAAAGATTTAGTGCAGGCACACAGTGATTTATCTTCATACCAACGTTTGAACAGCACTTATATCGACCAAACTGTGATTTCTGGTTTATTGGCACGTATGTATCTGTTAAAAGAAGATTGGACTAATGCTGCCAAATATGCTAAAGAGGCTCGTGCTTCTTATGGAGCACCTGCCGATAAGGCTGAATTGATAGATGAGGGTTATATCGATATGAACAAACATCATACTTGGATGTTTACCTCACATATTACAACGGATGCGGAGATTGTTCAGACAGGTATTGTTAACTTTATCTCCCACATCAGTTCTACCGCTTATGGTTATGTCACGGCTGGAGGAATGTTCAAGAATATTAGTTCTGAATTATACAGTAAAATAGCTGACAATGATATTCGTAAAGGATGGTTTGCGGATAAGGACTTTACTTATGAAGGAGGGCCGATGGGAAGTGTAGCTTTACCTAAATATGCTAATTTGAAGTATATGTGGTATGATTTGGAAGGTAATAATTGCAACGATCTGTGTTATATGCGTGCTGAAGAGATGTGGTTGATTGAAGCAGAAGCTTTGGCTATGGGAGGTAATATTGCCGGTGGTAAATCATTATTAGAAGAATTTGTGAAAACCCGTCAACCGGATTATGTATGTGATGCAACAGATGCAAAAGGAATACAAGATGCCTGTTGGTTACAGCGTCGTATCGAATTTTGGGGTGAAGGCATTGCATGGTTCGATTTGAAACGCTTAAAGAAGCCTATTATTCGTAAATATGAAGGAACCAATCACAATTTGGATGCACAATACGATTTTCCGGCTGAAGATGATATCTTTAGAATTTTGATTCCAAGAAAAGAAATTCAAGATAATAATGGTATTGGCGAAGAGGATAATAATCCAATGCCTAATATTTAATAATTCTCATATTAACTTTTCTATAAAAGAAGGTGTGTCAAAATGCACACCTTCTGTTTTTTACGCACAAAGCCCCGACTTTCACAAGCTGGGGCTTTGTTATTACCTAAAGATTTTGTATCTTTAGGTAATAAGAATTTCACTATGACAAAGATACATTTTCGTTCTTACAATCCCAACCAAACCGTTCTTTTTCCTCAAAGAATTGATGAGGATATTGCAGAAAACGATCCGGTGCGCATGGTTGACGCCCTGGTTGAGGGCTTGAATCTTGAAAGTTTCAGAAAGCTGTATAAGGAATGCGGGCGCAGCCCTTACCACCCCAGGATGATGCTCAAGGTCATTCTGTATGCCTATATGAACAACATCTACTCCTGCCGGAAAATTGAAAAGCTCCTTCACCGTGACATCCATTATATCTGGCTGGCCGGATATGAGAAACCGGATTTCATTACCATCAACCGTTTCCGCAACCGGGTGAAGAATGAAATCAACGAGGTGTTTACCCAAACCGTACTCCTTCTCTCTTCCAAAGGCTTCATCAGCTTGAATGTGGAATACATTGACGGGACAAAGATTGAGTCCAAAGCCAATAAGTATACTTTCGTCTGGCGGAAAACGGTTGAGCGGAACCGTGAACGCCTGATGAAGAAGATACATATCCTGCTAGGGCAGATAGACAATGTCATCGCCCAGGAGAACTCATCGGAAAGCAATGAGGAGATTGAGTTCACTCCGGCCATGCTGACTGAAATGGCAGGAGAATTGCGTCAAGCACTCGAACAGGTTCCTGAACCCTCCACGAAAGAGGAAAAGACTGCGTTGAAAAAGAAACGCAAACAGCTGAAGGAGTTGGAAGAGCACAGGGACAAGCTACAGGAATACGACAACCGTCTGGACACGCTGCAGGACAGGAATTCCTATTCCAAAACGGACAATGACGCTACTTTCATGAGAATGAAGGAGGATGCCATGCGCAACGGACAGACGAAGCCCGGTTACAACCTTCAAATCGGCACCGAAAATCAGTTCATCACCGATTTTGCACTCTTCCCGAACCCTACGGATACACTGACCCTGATTCCTTTCCTGCAATCTTTTTCAAACAGGTATGACCGGATGGCCCATACGGTGGTTGCTGATTCCGGCTATGGCTCCGAAGAGAATTACCGCTTCATGTCCGAAAACGGCATGGAAGCCTACGTAAAGTACAACTATTTCCACATGGAGCAGCGGCCGAGATTCAAACCGGACCCGTTCAAGGCCGAAAACTTCTACTACAATGAAGAACATGACTTCTGCATCTGCCCTACGGGGCAAAGGATGCGGAGGATAGGCACCAGGAATGTGAAAACCGCATCCGGATATGTCAACGAAAATGCACGGTACAGAGCTGTCAGGTGTGAAGGATGTCCCCTGCGATGCCGCTGTTTTAAAGCAAAAGGAAACAGGACGATAGAACTGAATCATAGGCTTAGACAATACAAGCGGAGAGCCAAAGAACTGCTCTGCTCTGAGAAAGGACTGAAACACAGAGGGCAGAGATGCATAGAACCGGAAGCCGTGTTCGGACAAATTAAAAACAATATGAACTACAAACGTTTCCGACATTTTGGAAAGGACAAGGTCTTCATGGACTTTGCCTTCCTAGCCATTGCCTTCAATATAAAAAAGATGTGTGCAAAACTGACAAAAAAGGGTATGAACTGGCTGATTAGACTGTTTTATGAGCTTACAACTGCTGTTTTTAGATGCTGGGAACACATAAATCAAAGAAATCTTCAAAAGATCGCAGCTTAAAGAAAGTGAACAGATTTGTATAGTGATGAACAAAAAAAGAGGTGCATCGTGCATTACGACACACCTCCTTTATAATTATAGCTACAATTATATTTCACTATAAAGTTTAAAGAAATACCTTTGATAGTGTCTTTTTCATGATAATAAAAAGCTTTTCTTACAATTAGTTTTTGTTTCAAGCATTCGTTTTATTCCAGTAATAAATATTGTGATATGACTATTGTAATGTTTATTTGATTAAAATAAAATGGAATTTCATTTCATAAATAAATAGAACAATGGCAAATTTAGCGAATTTATATAAATTGGTTTACTTATTTCAGTAGAATAAAGGTAGAAAATTATTTTTTTTATACTTCTCAAACAATTTATATAGTAGAAAAGCAGGCAAAGCGAAGAAATACTTTTGTGTTGATTGTCAGTTCTTTACATAAATAATTAGTTCCGCAAAGACTTTGGTAGTTTCCTTTATCGGAATGAAGAGTCAAGAATTGGATGTCAAGTCTAATTTACATATTAGTTTGAAACCCGATACTGAAACTCTTGATGAAGTTGTGGTGGTTGCGTATGGTGCTGCTAAGAAAAATTCATTAACAGGTTCGGTAGCTACTGTGAAATCGGATGCTTTAGAGAAAGTCCCAACTGCTTCTTTTGAGAAAGCGTTACAAGGATTATCCGCAGGCGTACAAGTAGAAAGTCAATCAGGTCAACCTGGTTCAGTAAGCCAAGTACGTATCCGCGGTATTGGGTCTATGTCCGCATCCAGCCAGCCTTTGTATGTTATTGATGGCGTTCCTGTTTCATCAAAGAATATATCAAAAGTCGCAGATGAAGATAGTTATGGAACTTCTGTAAATCCATTATCCAATTTGAATCCTAATGACATAGAATCCATATCGGTTCTGAAAGATGCGTCTGCCGCTTCATTATATGGTTCGCGTGCTGCTAACGGGGTTGTCATGATAACTACAAAGCAAGGTGCTTCCGGACAAGCAAAGATCGAATTTAAAGCTCAAGTAAGTTCTTCACATTTACCTTCCAATGGCTATGATTTAATGAGTTCTACAGAACATTATAAGACTTGTTACAAAGGATTCTATACTCAAAACATAAGCGACGGAATGACTTCCGAAGCAGCTAGTATTGCAGCTAATGCATCTGTACAAGATATGTATAAAGCCAATCCTTTTAATATGGCTAATCCTTTTACTGGAGAGGGTATTTTGGCAAGTGGTGCAAAAGCTATGATAAATACAGACTATTTAGACGAACTGTTTAAGACAGCAACTACCCAGCAATATGATTTAAGCATCAGTGGTGGTAGTGACAAATCTAAATATTTTATATCTTTGGGATATATGGACCAAGATGGTTTGGCCGTTGGTTCGGATTTATCACGTTATTCTGCCCGCATTAATGTCAGCAGTAAAATTAAGCCTTGGGCAGAAATCGGTGTAACATCCACAATGTCAGTCAATGAGCAAAACACCCCTCCGGGCGGTGGAGGTGGTTCATCACCTTTAACCAATGCTTTTTTTGTCCCTAATGCTATCTCGCTCTATAAATTGGATAATGATTTTAATAAAATCTATGATGAAAAAGGCAATCCTGTTTATAACTATGTGAACCCTGTGTTCAATGACATGAACACACTGGCTTTTTCGAAAATGGATATCTACAATACTAAAACGCATCGGGCATTAATTAGTCCATTTATTGATTTGAATATTTTCGGTGTACATTGGCGTAACAGTTTCTCTTATGACTATACCAATATGGATGAAATGCGTTGGTATAATCCAGAACATGGTAATGGTGCGGCAGTAGATGGACGATTAAGCAAATATGCTATTAGTGACATCACATCCACATTTACCAGTACGTTGAATTATGCTTTTTCTTTGTTTAATGATCATCATATTGGTTTGCTGGCCGGTTATGAAGCATATAAGAACACTTATTCCATGCTTCATGCCCATGCTACAGGCTTTTCTAATAGTGAAATGATTGAATTAAGTATGGCCTCTACTCCTTATGAAACTAAATCAAAGAAAGATCACGAGCGTATGCAATCATTTTTCGGGCGCATAAACTATGATTATTTAAACAAATACTTTCTTTCATTCAGTATTCGTACCGATGGCTCCTCACGGTTTGCACCTGGACATCGTTGGGGAACGTTCTGGTCTATCGGTGGCAACTGGCGTATCAGTGAAGAGAATTTTTTTAAAGGTATTGAATGGGTTGATGATTTAAAATTACGTGCCAGTTATGGAACTTCAGGTAACAAACAATCTGATTATTTGTATGGCTTCCAAGGCTTATATGATACAGGAAACAATTACAATGGTCAAAATGGCATTACACACTTGCAAATTCCTAATGATGAATTATCATGGGAAAAGTCTAAAAATTTTAATGTAGGTATTGATTTTGGAATATTTGGATGTTTGAATGGTAGTATTGAATATTACAATAAAACTTCAGATGCCTTATTACTTGAAAAACCATTGGCGCCCTCAACCGGATTTGAAAATGCTATATCAAACCTAGGTGGTATGCGTAATCAAGGTATAGAAATTGATTTGCATTCAACAAATATCAATACGAAAGATTTCACTTGGACAACGGACTTTAATATTGCTTTTAACAATAATAAAATAACATCTTATCCTCAAAAAGAAGAAGTGGTTGGCACCAAAATTCGGACTGTAGGCTATAGTATCTATGAATTCTATATGCAAGAATGGGCTGGTGTAGACCCCGTTAATGGAGACCCACTGTGGTATATGGATGTAACTGATGATAAAGGCAACCCTACAGGAGAACGTACCACAACCAATACATACTCTAAAGCTACAAAATATAAATTAGGGTCTGCACTTCCTTCAGCAACCGGAGGTTTGACTAATACTGTTTCATGGAAAGGTGTAGATTTCTCATTCATGTTTACTTACGGATTTGGAGGTAAGATATATGATGTATATGAGGAAAATTTATTAAATGATGGAAATAAGACTGGATATCAGTTGATAACAGAACAAGCAGATAGTTGGACACCGGAAAACACAAATGCTTCCAATCCAAAATTTATTCCAAATAATTCCAATACTTCTAATGGAAGATCAAGTCGTTATCTACATAATGCAGATTTCATTAAGTTAAAGAATATCAGTTTAGGTTATTCACTACCCAAATCACTGATCAAAAAAAATCTATTACAGAATGTACGTATCTATGTCAGTGCAGACAACTTGATAACTTGGAATTTGGATAAAAAATTCAAAAGTTATGATGTAGAATTAGGTGGTGTTGATGGTTTGCTTGATGGAGGCGGTACAGTTCCATTGGCGAGAACATTTACTGCGGGAATTAATCTAACTTTCTAACTTATAAACCAGATATATATGAAAAAAATATCCTATATTTTTGCTTCTATACTGTTGACTGCTTCATTAAGCGGCTGCAATGATTTTTTGGATGTAACTCCTTCTGACCAGTATTCAGATGCAAGTGTTTTCACTAGTACTGAAGGAGCACAGCAGGTGTTAATTGGTGCTTATGACTGGTTTACTAATGGCCATTACGCTCATTATACCAATCAATATATTTTCTTTATGCCTGATGTGATGGCTGATGATGCAATGGTAAACAGTACAGGTAACTATAATCGTTTTGTTTCACCTTATCAATACTCTATTACTCCAAGCAGTACTTATTCTGTGGATCCTTGGATTGGTTGCTATAGCTTAATTGATAACTGTAATGCTATTTTAGATAATTTAGAAACATTACCGGAAAGTAGTGAACGTAATCGTATTGAAGGAGAGTCTTTGGCATTGCGTACCTATGCATATCACTATTTGATTAGAATGTATGCAAAACCTGTTAATAAATATCCTGATAATCCAGGAGTTATTCTTCGTTTAACATCTTCAACTACAGACATACCTCGCTCTACGGTAAAAGATTGCTATGTTCAAATGGTGAATGATATTGAAAAGGCTTGTACTTTATTGACAGGTACATCCTCTTCTTCAAAATGTTACATAACAGAACAGGCAGCTCATGGAATTGCTGCTAGAATTTATTTAGACTTAGGCGATTACACTAATGGAACGTCACATGCAAACAAAGCTTTATCAGAAATTACATTGATGTCAAAAGCTGATTATAAAAACAAGTTCTGTGAAAATAACACTGAAACAATATGGTATTTTACATGTACCTCTACTGACAAGCAATCATTCTTATCGTTGCCAGCATTTTGGTACTATTGTGACCAAGATTCTACTTATGTAAAAGACGGGTACAGTTCTCTAGGTGTTGCAAAAGAGTTGATTGATATTTTTGATGATACAGATATCCGTAAAACTTTATTTGTAAAGATAGATGGCAAATATTACAAACGCAATGGCAGCTATGTCACATGCAAAATTAACAGCCGGAAGAATGACGATAGCGATGGAACAAAAGGATCTGGTACAGTAGCTTTTGCTGAAGGTGATTATAATATGATGCGTGGTTCTGAAATGTATTTAATTATAGCTGAACTAGCCGCTGATAATAATCATGAAGATGAAGCCTTAGCTGCTTTGAATAAAGTGAGGGAAGCACGCGGTATAAGTGCATATTCAGGCACAGGTGATGTTTTAAAAACAGAGATACAGAATGAACGTCGTCGTGAACTTTTTGCTGAAGGTCACCGTTTATTTGATCTTAAGCGCAGAGATTTACCAATGGACCGTTCAAATTTAACATTGGATTGGAGCAGAGTCGGATTGATTCCTGCCGGTTCAGACAAATTAGAAATGCCCATACCTCAAAATGAAATTGATGCGAACGGTGCGTTAACAATAGCAGACCAGAATCCTGCATATAAATAACTAATATACAGCAAATATTGTTATTCGGTACTAAGGAAAGAACTGATATTTTCATTTAAATTGAGAATATCAGTTCTTTTATAATATATAGTCAAAATATATTTAAAACAAAAATGAAGTAAACACTTTATTTCAGTAGAATAAAGGTAGAAAATTATTTCTTTTATACTTCTCAAACAATTTATATAGCAGAAAAGCAGGTAAAGCGAAGAAATACTTTTGTGTTGATTGTCAGTTATTTACATAAATAATTAGTTCCGCAAAGACTTTGGTAGTTTCCTTTATCGGGATGGCTAGTCAAGAGGTTTCTATCAAACAGAATGTTAGCATCATTTTAAAATCTGATACAGAGATGCTTGACGATGTAGTGGTTGTTGCTTATGGTACTGCGAAAAAGTCATCTTTTACAGGATCAGCGACTGCTGTTAGTGGAGAAAAAATAGCAAAAATGCAGGTTTCTTCAGTATCTAAAGCCTTGGAAGGTGCAGCAGCAGGTGTACAAGTAATCAATACCAGTGGGCAGCCTGGAGAAAATGCTAAAATAAGAATCCGTGGTATTGGCTCTTTTAGCGCATCATCGGCTCCTTTATACGTAGTTGATGGTATGCCTTATGACGAAGAGTCGGTTAATGCATTAAATCCTGCCGATATTGAAAGTATGTCTATATTAAAAGATGCTGCATCTGCAGCCCTTTATGGCTCACGTGCAGCAAATGGTGTTGTGATGATTACTACTAAAAAAGGTATGGTAGATAAATCCAAAGTTACTCTTGATGCACGCTGGGGAGTAAATACTCGTGGTGTTCCAGAATATGATATCATGAAAGATCAAAGAGAATACGTACTAACAGCCTGGAATACTTTAAAAAATCAATCTACAGGTGCAGAAGCTTCCGAAGAATTAATAGGTAGCATTGGATACAATCCATTCATCGGCGTAGCTAATAATGCCATGGTTTCAGCAGATGGCGTAGTTAGTTCTGCGGCTCTACGCCATAATGACGATTGGGCTGATGCCGCATTACATAATGGTATGCGTCAGGAATATAATTTGAGTCTGCAAGGTGGTAACGCTAAGACAACTCATTTTTTATCATTGGGATATTTGAAAGATGAAGGAATCTTAAGACATACTGACTTTGAACGTATTTCAGCACGTGCCAATATTAATCATACTGTAAATAAGTTTATTGATATCAATGGTAATTTGGCTTACGCAAGAGCGGAAAAAAATGCAGGCCAGTCACAAAATGCTAGTTTGTCTAATTACTCTAATGCTTTTATGTTCACTCAGCAAATCGCTCCTATTTATCCTGTATATGCGTATGACGAAAACGGAAATCGCATATATGACGAAGAAGGCAACACTGTTTATGATTTTGGTGATGGTACATACAGTACACGTATGGGCGGTTTCAGTAATCAAAATGTTGCAGCTAATTCTGGGTTGGATGTGCATCAGACTTTGAATGACAATTTTAATGGCCGTGGTACTATTAACATTAATATTATTGATGGTTTAAAAGCGACTGCTAACATTGGTTATGATTTAATGAATCAAATCCGTACAGATCACATGAATCAGTTATATGGGGATGCTGCTAATGTGAATGGTCGTACTTATAAATATAATCAACGTATTGAATCGTTTACAGCAAATCAACTTTTAACCTATAGTAAAGCATTTGGTCATCATAATATTGACATAATGGCTGGTCACGAATCTTATTCATATACACTGAAATATCAGTATGCTCATAAATACAATTTTTATACTATTGGAAATCCTGAGTTCAACAATGCCATAACTATGAGTGATATGAATTCATATACACAAGAACATAGTATGGAAAGTTTCTTTGGTCGTGTAAACTATGATTTTGATAACAAATATTATCTATCTGCAAGTATTCGTTCAGATGAATCTTCCAAATTCCATCCTGATCACCGCCGTGGTACTTTTTGGTCTGTCGGAGGTTCTTGGAGATTAACACAGGAAGAGTTTTTGAAAGATGTGGAATGGTTGTCTAATCTTAAACTAAAAGCAAGTTATGGAACACAAGGTAATGATGGAATTCTTGATATAAATGGTTATGTAGTCTATCAACCATATCTGAAGCAATATTCTGTAACCAATAATAACGGAGATTTCTCTGTAGTCGAAACTTATCGTGGAAATAAAGATTTGACTTGGGAAAAAAGCAAAAATTTAAATATCGGTTTGGAAGCTGCTTTTCTTAATAACCGTTTGAAACTAGAAACTGAATATTTCTTGAAGAAGACTTCGGATATGTTGTACAATATGCCTTATCCTATTTCTTCTGGAATTTCTTACGTTCCAATGAACCTGTTGGATATGCAGAATAAGGGGATTGAATTTACTATTTCTGCCACCCCAATTCAAACAAAAGATTTTATATGGAATTTATCTTTTAACGGTACACATTATAGCAACAAGATTTTGAATCTTCCAGAAGACAAAAGAGAGAATGGAATTATTCATGGTACTGCTTCTTTGTTCCGCTTAATGGAAGGAGGGTCTATTTATGATCTTTATACCTATGAATACGCAGGTGTTAATCCAGAAACAGGAGCAGCACAATGGTATATGGATGAGAAAGATGCTAATGGCAAAGTGACTGGAAGGACCGTAACCGAAGACTATACTCAGGCAAGCAAATATGAATTAGGTTCTACTTTGCCCGATTTCCAAGGAGGTTTTTCAACTGATTTTGCATACAAAGGAATCGATCTTTCTATAGCTACAAACTTTCAAATTGGTGGAAAGATATATGACAGCATGTATTCTTCTTTCATGCATGCGGGAAGCAATATTGGCAGTAACTGGCACAAGGATATCTTGAATGCTTGGACTCCGGAAAATAAAAATACAAATGTGCCTATAATGGATGGTGCACAAAATAG
The DNA here is from genome assembly GCF_000012825.1 of Phocaeicola vulgatus ATCC 8482. Classification (GTDB taxonomy): domain Bacteria; phylum Bacteroidota; class Bacteroidia; order Bacteroidales; family Bacteroidaceae; genus Phocaeicola; species Phocaeicola vulgatus. Next base: position 2,411,755 of record NC_009614.1, read on the forward strand.
TAATAGCCAATCTTCACGTTTCTTGATAAATGCATCATTCTTTAACATCCGTAACATTTCATTAGGATATACTTTTCCGAAAGAATGGATGAAAGCAATATCAGCAAGCAGTGCACGTATTTACGTATCTGCCGATAATGTAGCTTTATTCTCTAAACGTAAAGGTATGGACCCACGCCAATATGCTTATGGATATTCGGCTGCTAATTATTCTGCGATTCGTACTTTATCATTCGGCATTAATTTGAACTTTTAAAAGAATAGAATTATGAAATATACAAAATATTTAGCAATATTGGCTGCAGCGTTTATGATGGGATCTTGTAGCGATGACTTTTTGGACAAGGAACCTTCAGAAAATGCATCAGAAGACCAAATTAAAGATTTGCTTGATAAAGATCCTACAGCTATTCAAGCATATATTACAGGATATTACAAAAATATGTTTTCTCCGGAAGCACAGCAAAGTCATGATGATTTCGGATTAAAGGCATTTGAATTGGCTACAGATTTGATGGGAGATGATATGGCATATATGACCTCACACTTCTTCGTATATGATTATCTGCTTGACAACCGTGCTTCAAGTTATCGTCGTACGACCACTTATTGGCAAGAATTATATGCTGTAATCAGTGGTGCAAATGAAGTAATCAGCGGTCTGAAAGAACAGGCAGATAGCGGTGATGAGAGTGTTGAGAAGATGTTGGGACAAAGTTATACCATACGTGCTTACTGCTATTTTTGGTTAATAAACATGTACCAGCAACCTTATGAATGGAATAAAGATAAATTAGGTATTCCTATTTATACTGAATCTGAAACCAAATTGAATCGTGTTCCTGTAAGTGAGGTCTATGAACAGATATTAAGTGATATAGATAAAGGATATAATTATTTGAAAGGAAAAGGAATAGCCAAGAAAGATGAATTAAATGAATATGCAGCAGCTGCTATTTATGCAAACATTCTTTCATTTGTTAATGATTATCCCGATCAATGGAATGAAGTTGCTAAATACGCAAAATTGGCTATTGAAGGTGGCTCACTGATGAGTGAAAAAGAATTACTTTCCGGCTTTAATGACCTTTCTTTGAGCGAAGTGTTATGGGGGGCTGATATTAATGGTGAAACAAATACATTCTACGCTTCATTCATGAGTCAAGTTGATCCTTACGGCCCGGGATACGGTGGTAATTTAGGAAATTACAAAATGATTTCCAGTGATTTGTATGAAAAAATTTCAGATGATGACATTCGTAAAAAATGGTTTGGAGTTGATTTGGGAGAAACAAATACTCATTATAAAGTAAGACAATATGTGCAGCGCAAATTTATTGATATAGGTTCTACCGCGCCTGGTTTTACTCCTACAGGTGATACTTTTTGCTCTGACTATATTTATTTGCGTACTGGTGAAATGTATTTTGTAGCTGCAGAAGCATTATATAGGGCAGGGAAAGAAAATGAAGCCAAAACAATGCTGACTACGATTATGAAAACTCGTAATCCAAAATATGAAACATCCGCAACAAGTGATGCACTTTTACAAGAAATTGAACTTCAAAAGCGTATTGAAATGTGGGGTGAAGGTCGTCGTTTATTTGACATGAAACGTCGTAATGAAAGTTTGGATAGAACACATGCAATTAATCATAGTGCGATTGCTCCAAAGGAAGTCCCTGCAGGTAGTAAATTATTCATTTATCAAATCCCCGATAAGGAGTTAAATGCCAATAGTGAGATTACTGATAAAAACGAATAGCTAATAATAGGTCTATAATAAAAAAGATGCTTAGATTACTAGGCATCTTTTTTATGTTTAAGGTAGAATAAAAGTAGACATAAAATCAAATTATTTTTTTATGTTATAATATATAGTTGATTTATAGTTTGTTATAATAGATGTAATATTGTATATCTACAAGAGAGCAGAATGCTAAATATTTGATTACTAGATGTTTTTTTGTATATTTTAGTTCCGCAAAGACTTTGGTAGTTTCCTTTATCGGAATGGCTACACAAGAAGTGCCAGTTAAAGCAAACTTGAATATTGTATTAAAGTCTGATACAGAACAGCTTGAAGAGGTAATGGTGGTGGCTTATGGTACAGCGAAAAAATCTGCATTTACAGGTTCGGCTGCTACTATAAAAAATGAAAAAATAGCGACGAGACAAACTTCAAATGTGACAAATGCTTTGGCGGGTCAAGTAGCCGGAGTACAAACTACGAGTAATAATGGTCAGCCGGGCAAAGATGCTGAAGTGCGTATTCGTGGTATTGGATCTATATCGGCTAGTAACAAGCCTTTGTATGTGGTAGATGGAGTTCCGTATGATGGTGAAATTTCTGCTATCAGTACTTCTGATATAGAATCAATGACAGTGTTGAAAGATGCTGCTTCTAACGCTCTGTATGGTGCACGTGGTGCCAATGGTGTAATCTTGATTACTACCAAGCGTGGTAAGAGTGGGGAAGCCCGTGTCACTTTTGACGCTAAATGGGGTGTAAATAAACGTGGAGTACCTAATTATGAAACAATTACGGATCCGGCTACATTCTATGAATTAAACTATTCTTCTATTTATAATGCCGATTTGAAAGGATATGCGGCAGCCGGAGATTTGGCTAAAGCTAATGCGTACGCTAATCAAGCGATGCTTTCTTCTACATATTTGGGATATCAGGTGTATTCCATTCCTCAAGGACAGCAACTGATCGGTATGGATGGCAAATTGAATCCTAATGCGACATTAGGTTATTCTGATGGTACATATTATTATACTCCGGATAATTGGTCGGATGAAATTTTTGAAAATAACCTGCGTCAAGAGTATAATTTAAGTATCAGCGGTGCGACTGAAAAAATGAATTATTATATGTCGGCCGGCTATTTGGATGATAAGGGAATTGTTCCTAACTCTGGTTTCCAACGTTATTCTGCACGTTTGAAAGCTGACTATCAAGTGAAGCCTTGGTTGAAGATGGAAGGAAATGTATCATTTACTCATTATGATAGCCGTGAACAGGATACTGAGGGTGGTACATCAAATGCAAACATCTTTTATGCATCAAATATTATGGGAGCCATTTATCCTATGTATGTTCGTGATGCACAGGGTAATATTATGGTAGATAATCGAGGTTTCCTTCGTTATGATTATGGAAAGCCAGGACAAGATTCAAATGGTAGCCGTAATACGATTCCTAATGCAAATCCGTTGGCAAGTTATATGCTGGATAAAATGAAATATTCGGGTGATGTGGTTAGTGGAAAATGGTCTGCTGATATTGATATTTGGAATGGAATCAAGGCAAAAGTGAATATAGGTGTTGATGTAAATAATGTGCGTGCTACAGAGATGGTTAACCCCTTCTACGGACAGTATTCTGAAACTAGTGGAGTCGGAGGTTTGATCAGTGTATCTAGTGAGCGTACATTTAGTGTAAATCAGCAGTATTTATTGACATACAACAAAACATTTAATGATGTTCATAATGTGGATATTTTGGCCGGACATGAAAGTTATGACTATAAATATCAATATTTGTACGGACAACGTGAGAAATTGTATGATCCGAATGTTCCTGAATTAGGCAATGGTATTATGAACCAGAGCAATAATTCATATTCTCGTAATTATGCAACAGAAGGATGGCTGTTCCGTGCACAATATGACTATGATGGACGGTATTTTGTTTCAGCTTCTTTCCGTCGTGATGCTTCTTCTTGTTTTCACCCGGATAATCGTTGGGGTAACTTCTGGTCTGTAGGAGCTGGATGGTTATTAAGCAAAGAGAAATTCTTGGAAAACCAGTCTTGGATTGATATGTTGAAATTTAAAATCAGCTATGGTTTGCAAGGTAATGATAACTTGATGTTCCAAGGTGGTTTGTACCGTAACTACTATCCGTATCAAGACCAGTATACATTGGCAAACAGTAATGGCGATTTTTCAACTTCTCTATATTATAAAGGTAATAAGGAAATTACTTGGGAAACTTCACACAGCTTTAATACTGGATTTGATTTCGCTTTTTGGGGTGGTAAGTTAGGTGGTTCTGTTGAGTACTTCTCACGTAAAACAACCGATATGCTTTATTTCAAACCGGTAGCAGCTTCAATGGGTTATTCCCGTTTTCCTGAGAATGTGGGTTCAATGGTAAACCGTGGGGTTGAATTGGACTTGTATTCCAATATAATTGAAAACAAGAATTTTTCCTGGAATGTAAACTTTAATCTTACACATTTTAAGAATAAAGTCTTGGAATTATCTCCAGAACTGAATGGACAATTGATTGACGGTGCTCGGATTTATCGTGAAGATGAGTCTATGTACCAGCTTTATTTACCTAAATATGTAGGTGTGGATTCTGAAACAGGAGAGAGTCTGTGGGCGCTGGTGACTCCGGATGAGAATGGTAATACAGTTACGAAATCTTATTCTGTCGCTTCTGAAAACAGATTCGCATCAGGTGACATTTTACCTAAAGTTTATGGTGGTTTTGGAACAAGTGTCACAGCCTATGGCTTTGATCTCTCTGTTTCGTTTGCATATCAGCTTGGTGGACGTATTCTGGACTATACTTATCAAGGATTAATGGATGTGGCAGCCACGGGTAGTGCTTTGCATAAAGATATGTTAAAAGCATGGACTCCTGAAAATAAAAATACGGATGTTCCTCGTATGAATATTAATGACCAATATACGAACAGATTAACAGATCGTTTCTTGACTAGTTCGGATTATTTAAGCTTGCAGAATATTACATTGGGTTATACTTTGCCGAAGAGTCTGACACGTAAAATGCAGATTGACGGTGTCCGTGTATTCTTTGTTGCAGATAATGTGGCTTTGCTGACAGCTCGCAAAGGGTTGGACCCACGTCAAGGTTATGTGGCTGCTGACAATGTATATTCACCTATCCGCACAATTTCCGGAGGTATATCTTTAAATTTCTAATTTAGCAACCCATTTTTAAGAATATGAAATTGTCAAATAAATATATAGCATTTGCAAGTGTCGCTTTATTAATGGCATCTTGCGATTTGGATAAATTTCCTGAAGGAGATTACATATCTGAAGAACAGAAAGAAGATATAATCAATGGCAGACCTAATTTGATAACTGCTGAAGTGAACGCTATGGCAGCCAAATTAAATACTTTTGGTACGATTTCAGATGATGCCACTACTTATCATAATGACTATGGTATTCCTGCGGTATCTATGATATTGGAATCAGGAGGGCAGGATTTGGTTGCATTGGTTAATGGATATAACTGGTTTAATACATCTCAGAATTATAGTGACAGAGTATACGATAGTTCAAGCGATGAATTGATTTGGAAAACGTTCTATAATCACTTGAAAGCTGCAAACAATGTATTGAAATTGATAGCGGCAGATACGGAAGATTCTTCTTTGAAGGTTTATCGTGGCCAAGCTTTAGCTGCTCGTGCTTATGACTATCTGAACTTGGTTCAAATTTATCAGTTTACTTATGCAGGTCATGAAAATAGCCTGGCAGTACCTATTGTTACAGAAACAATGACTGATGAAGATATGCAGAATAATCCGCGTGCAACTGTACAGCAGGTGTATGACCAGATTATGAGTGACCTGAATACGGCTGCTGATTTATTGACCGGGTATGATAATGGCTCAAACAAAGATCAGATTGATGAGGCAGTAGTTTACGGATTGCGTGCTCGTGCTAATCTGTTAATGCAAAAATGGGCGGATGCAGCTAAAGATGCAGAACGTGCCATTGCTGGCGGTACACCTCAGACTTTAGCCCAGGTATCTACTCCTACCTTTAATTCAGCATCGGCAAGTTCATGGTTATGGGGAGTGATGATTACGCCTGATAATGATGTTGTCCAGACAGGTATTATCAACTGGCCTTCGCACTTGTGCTCTTTTACCGGGAACGGTTATACTTCAGGAGTGCCTGATGGATATAGAAAGGTGAATTCTGCATTATATGATTTAATACCCGAAACAGATATCCGTAAACAATGGTTCTTGTCTCCGGATAATAAATCTTCATTGATTGATAATGAGCAGATTGAGGGTACTTCCATCGTTGAATATTTTGGTTTGACTCCGTATGTAAATACAAAGTTCGGAGCTTATCAAAGTATATTTGGTAACACAACCAATGCGTCAGACTGGCCTTTGATGCGTGTTGAAGAAATGTATCTGATAAAGGCTGAGGCAGAAGCCATGGGTGGTAATCTGAGTGGCGGAAAGAGTACATTGGAAAATTTTGTACGGACATATCGGGATCCTTCCTTTACAAGTAAAGCTAATTCGGCACAGGATTTTCAGGATGAGGTTTGGTTGCAGCGTCGTATGGAACTTTGGGGAGAAGGTTTCTCACTGTTCGATATCCTACGCTTGAAAAAGCCGGTGGTTCGTAAGAATACGAATTATGACCCGTCTGTACAATATAATTCAGCAGCAGAAGCGCAGATCCTGATCTATCGGATTCCGCAATGTGAAATGGAAACCAATTCCGGAATCAGTGACACTGATAACAATCCGGCTGCTCCACAACCACAACTATAGGGAATAACTGTAATAAAAAAGAGGATGACGTTCAACGTTCATCCTCTTTTTTTGTTATATTTGTCGCGAACTTATTTAGATTGATAGATAAATGAAAGAATTTGTAATTTCTGAAGCACAGGTTGAAACTGCCATCTTAGTTGGTTTGATTACTCAGACACAAGATGAGCGTAAGACCAAGGAGTATTTGGATGAGTTGGAGTTCTTGGCCGAAACGGCCGGAGCAACAGTGGTGAAAAGGTTTACTCAGAAACTGCCTGCTGCCAATTCCGTGACCTATGTCGGTAAAGGAAAGCTGGAAGAAATCAAGGAATATATTCATCAGGAAGAGGAAAATGAGCGTGAAGTCGGAATGGTGATTTTTGATGATGAACTTTCTGCCAAGCAGATACGTAATATAGAAGCTGAACTGAAAGTGAAGATTTTGGACCGTACTTCGCTGATTCTGGATATTTTTGCCATGCGGGCTCAAACTGCAAATGCTAAAACACAAGTGGAGCTGGCCCAATATAAGTATATGCTGCCTCGTCTGCAACGTTTGTGGACTCACTTGGAGCGTCAGGGAGGTGGATCCGGTGCCGGTGGAGGTAAAGGCTCTGTGGGATTACGTGGGCCGGGTGAAACTCAGTTGGAAATGGACCGTCGTATCATTTTGAATCGTATGTCATTGTTGAAAGAACGGTTGGCTGAAATTGATAAACAGAAGTCCACTCAACGTAAAAACCGTGGGCGTATGATACGTGTAGCTTTGGTAGGGTATACCAATGTGGGAAAATCTACTTTAATGAATTTGCTTTCAAAAAGCGAGGTCTTTGCTGAAAATAAACTTTTTGCAACATTGGACACCACAGTACGCAAAGTGATTATTGAGAATCTGCCATTTCTGCTTACAGATACCGTAGGATTTATCCGTAAATTACCAACGGATTTGGTTGATTCCTTTAAATCAACCTTGGACGAAGTGCGTGAAGCTGATCTACTGATTCATGTGGTGGATATTTCTCATCCGGATTTTGAGGAACAAATTTCTGTGGTTGATAAAACGATTGCTGATTTGGGGGCAGGTGGAAAGCCTACCATGATTGTTTTTAACAAGATAGATGCTTATACCTATATAGAGAAAGCAGAGGATGATTTGACTCCTAAAACCAGGGAGAATATTACATTGGAAGAACTGATGAAGACATGGATGGCAAAATTGAATGATAATTGTATCTTCATTTCTGCCAGAGAGAAAATAAATATGGATGAATTGAAGACTATTATATATAATAAGGTGCGCGAGCTACACGTACAGAAGTATCCTTATAACGATTTTCTTTATCAAACCTATGATGAAGAATAAATACATATAGAAGATGAAAACTTATCGTTCACTTACACAAGAAGAAATACAACAATTAAAAGAGAGATCATGCACTGCGGTTGATTGGGATGAAATTGAAGTAGTAGAGAACTTTAAGACGGACTATATTTATCATACCCGTTTTTCCGGAAAGGTCAGATTGGGGGTCTTTGAAGATGAGTTTACGTTGGCAGGTGGCATGCGTAAACATTCCGGATTGTATCATGCGACTTTGCATAATGTAACGGTGGGCGATAATTGTTGTATTGAGAATATAAAGAACTATATAGCCAACTATATCATTGGGGATTATGTATTTATAGAGAATGTAGATATCATTCTGGTAGATGGCCGGAGCAAGTTTGGGAATGGCGTTGAAGTAGCTGTATTGAATGAAACGGGTGGACGTGAAGTGCCTATTCATGATCGTCTGTCAGCGCATCAGGCCTATATTCTGGCATTGTACCGTCATCGTCCTGAATTGATTTGCCGGATGAAAGCCATTATTGACCGGTATGCTGAAGAGAATGCTTCGGATACAGGTACTATTGGCCACCATGTTACCATTGTTGATGCGGGATATATAAAGAATGTACGAATAGGTGATTATTGTAAGATAGAAGGGGCGGGACGATTGAAAAACGGTAGCTTGAACAGTAATGAGCAAGCGCCTATTCATATCGGCTATGGAGTGGTATGCGATGATTTTATTATATCAAGCGGCTCCAATGTGGAAGATGGAACTATGTTGACCCGTTGCTTTATCAGCCAGGCATGTCATTTGGGACATAACTATTCTGCATCTGATTCTTTGTTTTTCAGTAATTGTCAAGAAGAGAACGGTGAGGCATGTGCCATTTTTGCCGGACCCTTTACGGTGACTCATCATAAGTCTACTTTGCTGATTGCCGGAATGTTCTCTTTTATGAATGCGGGTTCCGGCTCTAATCAAAGCAACCATATGTATAAGTTAGGTCCGATTCATCAGGGAGCTATGGAGCGTGGGGCGAAGACTACTTCCGATTCTTATATTTTATGGCCCGCACGTGTAGGTGCATTTTCTTTGGTTATGGGGCGTCATGTGAATCATGCCGATACTTCTAATCTGCCTTTTTCTTATCTGATAGAGCAGCAAAATACCACTTATCTGGTGCCAGGGGTGAATTTGCGGAGTGTAGGTACGATTCGGGATGCTCAAAAGTGGCCTAAACGTGACAAACGTAAAGATCCGAACCGTTTGGATCAGATTAATTATAACCTGTTGAGTCCCTATACTATTCAGAAAATGATGAAAGGGCGTAGTATTCTGAAAGAATTACGTAAAGTATCCGGAGAAACTTCAGAAACTTACTCTTACCAAAGTGCGAAAATTAAGAATTCTTCTTTAAATAATGGCATTCGTTTTTATGAAACGGCTATTCATAAATTTTTGGGTAATTCATTAATCAAGCGTTTGGAGGAGGTTCGTTTTAGCAGTGATGAGGAAATCCGTGCCCGGTTGATTCCTGATACAGAGATAGGGACAGGAGAATGGGTGGATATTTCCGGATTGATCGCTCCTAAAAGTGAAATAGAGAAGTTGATGGCAGATATAGAATCTGGAATCCTGACTAATGTGGATCAGATTCATGACCGTTTTGTTGAGATGCATCGTAATTATTATACATACGAGTGGACATGGGCGTATGGGAAGATGCTTGAGTTTTATAATCTGCGTTCCGATGAAATAACGGCAAAGGATGTTATTGCTATCGTGAAGAAGTGGCAGGAGGCTGTTGTCGGATTGGATAAAATGGTCTATGCCGATGCGAAAAAGGAATTTTCTTTGTCTGCTATGACGGGGTTCGGTGCAGATGGATCACGTGAAGAAATGGAGCAGGATTTTGAACAGGTGCGTGGGGTATTTGAAAGTAATCCGTTTGTGACAGCGGTATTGCAGCATATTGAAGCGAAAACAGCGTTGGGTAACGAGTTGATAGAACGGATTGCTTCTATATGATATTTTTGATGAGAGTATCCAGACTAAGATGAACCTTCGGAAAAGTTACAGATGGTAGTTACATATAAAAAGAGCCGTATGAATGCTGGAGTAGTCATACGGCTCTTGCTATTGGATGACATTTGAGCTTGTTGGGATACTTCCTTTTTATTTTTTTACCACAGGTAGTATAACTCTGCTTGCAGCTCCTTGCTGATGATAAATTTTGATCTTTTGTTTCATCACAAAATCTTCTACCGTACAATGATAGGTATCAATAAACCTTTGTGGATTGCGGTCAATAATGGGGAACCAGGAACTTTGAATTTGAATCATCAGTCTGTGTCCCGGCAGGAATGTGTGTGCCACATCATACAGTGTGTAATTAACCGGAGTTATTTCTTCCGGTTTGAAAGGCAGGGGATTGTCGAATCCCTTACGGAAGCGTCCTCTGAATAATTCGCCACGAATCATCAGCTGGTACCCACTCATTGGGTAGTCACTCTTTAAATAACTGCGTGCAGTTTTGGAATATTCAAATTTTTCAGGATATACATCAATTACTTTCACCATAAAATCAGCGTCAGTACTACTGATGGCAGTCATTAATTCCACTTCTATAGGACCGGCCAATGTTAATGTATCACATAGCGGCTCCGTCATGAAAGTAATGACATCGGGACGTGAAGTAGCAAAGCGTTGGTCATCTACCATGAATTCTTTTGTCCGGTAAGTGGTAGGGTTTGCCGTATAGGGTACCGGATGTGACATATCTGAAATATATTCTGAATAAGACTCTTGTTCTGCCGGTGCTTGTGTGGATACTGATCCGTTTTTATGTATATAATAAGGTGTACCGGCAGTCTTTTGTACAGGCCATTCGTTGTATGTTTTCCATTCGTTTTCACCTGTATGGAATATATTTACTTTATGCTTGGGCTTTTCTCCCTTTCCTTCCAGGAAATATCGGAAAAAAGGATATTCTATTTTGTCCATGTAATAAGCCGAAGTGCTTTTACCGAAATACAGATTACCGAAACCTTGGAACCCGCGTACTGTCCATGCTCCATGCCACCAAGGACCGAATGTCAGATATAAATCTGTGTCCGGTGATTGCTCTTTGATGGCTTTATAAAGATTCCAGGCTCCGTAACAGTCTTCGGAGTCATACAGTCCACCTACCACCAATATGGCTGGCTTCAAGTTATAACAGGAGGTGCGTGCATCGCGCTCTTTCCAGAAATCATCGAAATCAGGATGGTTTTTGATATCATTCCACAATGTCTGTGTGGTATCACGTACCAGGTCGTCTACATTCTTAAAGGTACCGAGTGCCAGAAAATCTGTGTAAACATCATTCTTTACAATTTGGTTCATCACTCCTTTTCCCATGTGGCGTCCTTCCAGTCTGGGAAGGAAATTAGTGGTTTGCAGCAGGGTGAAGGCTCCGTTGTGATGACGGTCATCTCCACGGAACCAGTCAGTAACGGGAGCTTGCGGAGAAACAGCTTTCAAAGCCGGATGATTGGAGGAGGCTGTCATAGTGGCATAGAAACCATCATAACTGATTCCCCATGTTCCTACATTTCCGTTATTATATGTGTTGTGAATCAACCATTCTATGGTATCGTATGTGTCCGTAGCTTCGTCTATATTCTTTTTATCTTTCTTACCCTTTTTGTTTTTGTTGAGAGGGCGTACTTGGATAAATATTCCTTCACTCTTATGTCGTCCACGTACATCTTGGAAGACGATAATATATCGGTGCTCTATATAGTTTTTCAGATTAGTTCTGAAATGACGGTCAAATCCTTCTCCGTATGGGGAACAAGAGTAAGGGCTGCGGTGCATCAGGATAGGATGCTGCCTGCTGTTGTCTTTCGGTTCGTAGACAGCGGTGTAAAGCTTGATTCCGTCACGCATGGGAATCATGACTTCCCGTTTCGTGTAGATTTCCTTCAGTTTGAGTTCGATACTGTCCGGTTGGTTTTTTGCTTGGGTTTGTGTCCATCCTCGAGGGATGAGAAAGCATAACAGTAATGAAGTAATAAATAAGAATTTGCCTAATCTTTTCATGTATAATGTGATGTTATTTTAATGAGTTGGCAAAGGTAAGGACATTCCTTGAAAGTTTTCACGCTAATTAAGGAAAAATTTCGATAATAGTTACTACCTTTGTCACACTAATAACTTTTAACTAAAATAAGTATCAATATGGCAACACCTCCGTTCCACTATCAGCACATGTTCCCGTTGGGACCTGATAAAACCGAGTATTATTTGCTGACTAAAGATTATGTGTCAGTAAGTGAGTTTGAAGGAAAACCTATCTTGAAGATTGAAAAAGAAGGTCTGACTGCTATGGCTAACGCTGCTTTCCGTGATGTTTCTTTCTTGCTTCGCCGTTCACACAATGAACAGGTTGCTAAGATTCTGAGTGATCCCGAAGCCAGTGATAACGATAAGTATGTAGCATTGACTTTCTTGCGTAATGCGGAAGTTTCAGCTAAAGGCAAATTACCTCTTTGTCAAGATACGGGTACTGCTATTATCCATGGTGAGAAAGGTCAGCAGGTATGGACCGGCTATTGTGATGAAGAAGCCCTTTCCTTGGGAGTTTATAAGACTTATACGGAAGAAAATCTTCGTTATTCTCAGAATGCTCCTTTGACTATGTACGATGAGGTGAACACCAAATGTAACCTGCCTGCACAAATTGATTTGGAAGCTACTGAAGGTATGGAATACAAGTTCCTTTGTGTGACTAAAGGTGGTGGTTCGGCGAACAAGACCTATTTATATCAGGAAACGAAAGCTGTATTGAATCCGGCTACATTGGTTCCTTTCCTTGTTGAAAAAATGAAGACTTTGGGTACGGCTGCTTGTCCTCCTTATCATATTGCATTTGTAATCGGTGGTACATCGGCAGAGAAGAACTTGCTGACTGTTAAGCTAGCTTCTACTCACTATTATGACGAGTTGCCTACTACCGGTAATGAATACGGGCGTGCTTTCCGCGATGTGGAACTGGAAAAACAAGTATTGGAAGAAGCTTATAAGATTGGCTTGGGTGCACAGTTTGGTGGTAAGTATATGGCTCACGATGTCCGCATCATCCGCTTGCCTCGTCACGGTGCTTCTTGTCCTATCGGTCTGGGCGTTTCCTGTTCTGCTGACCGTAATATAAAATGTAAGATCAATAAAGATGGTATCTGGATTGAAAAGATGGATGATAAACCGGGTGAGCTGATTCCGGCAGAACTCCGTGAAGCCGGTGAAGGCGATGTGGTTAAGATTGATTTGAACCAACCGATGGCGGATATCCTGAAAGAATTGACCAAGTATCCGGTAGCTACCCGTCTGTCATTGAACGGAACCATTATTGTAGGTCGCGATATCGCTCATGCTAAATTGAAAGAGCGTTTGGATCGTGGCGAAGATTTGCCGCAGTATATCAAAGATCATCCTATCTATTATGCCGGTCCGGCAAAGACTCCGGAAGGTATGGCTTGTGGTTCTATGGGCCCCACTACAGCAGGACGTATGGACCCGTATGTGGATTTGTTCCAGTCACATGGCGGTAGCATGATAATGTTGGCAAAAGGTAATCGTAGCCAGCAGGTAACGGATGCTTGTAAGAAGTATGGCGGTTTCTATCTGGGCTCTATTGGTGGTCCGGCTGCTATCCTTGCTCAGAATAATATCAAGAGCATTGAGTGTGTGGAATATCCGGAATTGGGTATGGAAGCTATCTGGAAAATTGAAGTGGAAGATTTCCCGGCATTCATCTTGGTGGACGATAAAGGTAATGACTTCTTCAAGCAGTTGAAGCCGCGTTGCCTTGGAAATTGTAAATAATTAAATTATTCCGTAATAATACTAATACAGCCTTCCTCCCTTTAAAGGCGAGGGGGCTGTTCTGTTTTTTATTTAATTGGTGTTATCCGTTACCTTAATAATATGATGAAAAAACTACGATTGTTGTTTGTGCTGTTATGGATGACAAGCAACTTATTTTCTTCTCCTGTTACAGGATTATTAGAGCGCATCGACAAAGGAGCTTCCTCCAAATTTATTATTGAACGTCAGAAATCGGAAACTGATTTTTTTGAACTCGATCAGAAAGGTGATAAAGTAATTATCCGGGGTAATGACTATGTAAATATTGCTACCGGATTGAATTGGTATTTGAAATATTATGCAGGCATACATCTTTCTTGGAATGGAATGACTGCAAAACTGCCTGCTGTTTTGCCCCCTGTGACTAAAAAGGAACGGCATGAAACGGATCTGCCCTATCGTTATGATCTGAATTATTGTACTTTCTCTTATTCCATGGCTTTTTGGGACTGGGAGCGTTGGGAAAAGGAGATAGATTGGATGGCGCTTCACGGTATCAATCTTTCCCTGGCATTGACAGGGACTGAGTCGGTTTGGAGAAATGTACTTCTAAAACTGGGATATACTAAGGATGAAATTAATGAATTTGTAGCCGGACCGGGTTTTACAGCTTGGTGGTTGATGAATAATCTGGAAGGGTGGGGAGGACCTAATCCTGAAAGTTGGTATACCCGTCAGGAAAAACTTCAGAAGAAGATTGTAAAAAGAATGCGTGAATATGGCATCGAACCTGTGTTGCCGGGATATTGTGGCATGGTTCCTCATAATGCAAAGGAGAAATTAGGATTGAATGTTGCTGATCCCGGATTTTGGTGCAGCTATCATCGTCCTGCCTTTTTACAGCCGGAGGATGAGCGCTTTGAAGAAATCTCTGCTTTGTATTATAGAGAACTGACAAAACTGTATGGAAAAACAGGTTTTTACGCTATTGATCCGTTTCATGAAGGGGGAAGTACTCAAGGAGTAAATTTGGATGCAGCCGGTAAAGCCATCATGAAAGCCATGAAAAAAACAAATCCGGATGCTGTGTGGGTGGCTCAGGCATGGCAGGACAATCCTCGTACTCCGATGATAGAGCATCTGGAAGCAGGAGACCTGTTAGTCTTGGACTTGCATAGCGAATGCCGTCCGCAATGGGGGGACCCGGCGTCAGAGTGGTGTCGCAAAGGAGGATACGGGCAGCATGAGTGGGTGTACTGCATGTTGTTGAATTTTGGTGGTAACATTGGGCTTCATGGTAAAATGGATGCGCTGATTGATGGCTTTTATGACGCGAAAGCAGATGTTCATGCCGGAAGGACATTGCGTGGAGTAGGGATGACTCCGGAAGGTATTGAGAACAATCCGGTTATGTATGAGCTGGTGATGGAATTGCCATGGCGTGAACATCGGTTTACTCGTGATGAGTGGTTGAAAGGATACGTATATGCTCGTTATGGGGTAGAGGATGAGGCTTTGCAACAAGTTTGGGATTTATTAGGTAACGGTATTTATAATAGTCCCAAGGAGAAAATACAACAGGGAACGCATGAGTCGGTATTCTGCGCTCGTCCGGGGTTGGATGTATATCAGGTATCCAGTTGGTCGGAGATGAAAGAATACTATAATCCGCAGGATGTGATAGAGGCTGCCCGACTGATGGTTTCTGTGGCTGATAAATATCAGGGTAATAATAATTTTGAATTCGATTTGGTGGATGTGCTCCGGCAGGCATTGGCAGAAAAGGGGCGTTTGATGCAAAAAGTGGTAACGGCTGCGTTCCGGGCAGGAGACAAGCAAGTATTTGAGTTGGCTTCACAGCATTTTCTGCATCTTATTCTATTGCAAGACCAGTTGTTGGGTACCCGGAAAGAATTCAAGGTTGGAACTTGGATTGAAGCGGCACGTTCAGCAGGACAGACCCAGGAAGAAAAAGCATTATACGAATGGAATGCACGTGTTCAGATTACTACATGGGGAAATCGTGTAGCGGCAGATCAAGGCGGACTTCGTGATTATGCTCATAAAGAATGGAATGGCATTTTGAAAGATTTCTATTTTATGAGATGGAAGGCTTATTTTGATTATTTAGCTTGTGTCCTGGATGGAAAGCAACCGGAGGAACTTGATTTTTATACCTTGGAAGAAGCATGGACTAAAGAAACAGGATTCTATTCCTCAATTCCTGAAGGAAATACTGTGGTAGTAGCTAAAAACATTTTTGAAGAAGTTTTTTAAATGTTCTTTCTACTATGGATAACTTAAGACTTTCATAGGTTATAAGGCTTGATTATGGGTTCAGAACCGATGGGTATGAAACTATGATAACTTTATTCACGGTAGGGGGTGGATTGAATTTACCCCTTACGGTGAATGAAAGTTATGGAAACAGATAGCGTGTGGAAAACGCTTACTTCTTCTTCTCGGATGTCTGTTTCCAGATACGTACCATATAGAATGCGCAATGTGTGAACGCAAAGACGAACGAAATAGCGAGCAATGTCTTGTCTTCTTCCCAGCCTACTGTCTGTTGATGCCACAATCCTGTAATAACTGAAAGTACAGACAGGGCGATTCCTGTCATATTCAATATGGTGAGTCCTTTGCGTCGTTTTACGTTATGCTCCAGCTTGCTGTGTTTTACTCCATAGCAGGCATAAACATCCAGACCTATCAGCATCCATAATACCAATCGGATCCAAGTGTCAGCCGGAAGAAACAACATCATACAAAGGCAGGTAAGGATGCCTAAAATCGGTACCGTGGGAACAAAAGGAGTTTTAAAGGCACGATGTACGTCAGGCATACTTTTACGCACGATCAATACTGCCGCGCAAACCAATGTGAAGGCGAATAAGGTACCTATACTGGTCATTTCTCCGGCTACACGTGCCGGAACAAATGCTGCCAGCCCTCCTACAATGACCATGAATAACAAATTACTGTGTGCCGGTGTCCGGTATTTCTCGTGAATCTTTGAAAAGAAAGGAGGCAACAGTCCGTCGCGGCTCATACTTAGAAATACACGGCTTTGTCCTAGCAAAGTTACCATAATAACCGAGCAGTAACCAAACAGGATAGCCAGTACGATGGCCCGGTTCAACCACGGATAATCCGGATGAATTACTCCTGTGGCATCTGCATGTCCCATGTGGTCAATCGCTACGGCAACAGGTGCGATACCTTGTTGTCCTGCAAAGTCAGAATAATGGGCAACTCCCGTCATTACGTAAGCAAACACCATATAAAGAATGGTGCAAATCAGCAGGGAACCTAGAATGCCGACGGGCATATCCCGTTTCGGATTTTTTGTTTCCTGAGCGGCTGTACTTACGGCATCAAAACCAAGAAAGGCGAAAAATACAATCGCTGCTCCACGCAATACACCCGAGAATCCGAACTCGCCTAAAGTACCAGTATTGGCAGGGATATAAGGAACATAATTCTCTGCATTAATGTATTTCCATCCTAATACAACGAAAATAAGAATCACTGCCACTTTCAGGAACACAATGAAGCCGTTAAAGATAGAACTTCCTTCTGTTCCACGAATCAGAAAAATACTCATCAGCACTACAATCAGTGCGGCTGGTATATTCACAATACCTCCGTCCCAGGGACAAGCAGCAAGTGCATGGGGGATATTTATCCCCACTCCTTCCAGAAAAACAACGAGATATCTGCTCCAGCTGATACTGACGGTAGTAGCGGCAACAGTATATTCCAATACTAGATCCCAGCCGATAATCCATGCTATAAGTTCGCCCATTGTAGCATATGAGTATGTATAAGCACTACCTGCTACAGGTATCATGGAAGCAAACTCGGCATAACATAAACCGGCAAAGCAACAACCTATTGCCGCTATGGCGAAAGATAAAGTAATGGCAGGCCCTGTGTATCCTGCGGCTACTGTTCCGGTGATGGAGAATAATCCGGCACCGATGATAACACCTACTCCTAATGCGATCAAGCTCCATGGTCCCAAGACTCTTTTCAGGGTCTTGTTTCCAGATTCATTGGCTTCGGCTTGTAATGCAGCAAAAGGCTTCTTGATAAATAATCCCATATCTTTTTACAACATATTTAGTGATAATTGTGTGCAAAGGTACGGATAACTGCCCTGAATTACAAGCTATAAGTAAAGGCTATAACGATTATTCGAGATATTTCGTTATTCTTCCACTTAGTTGGAGCAGGGAAATTTCACAGACTTTGGTGTTATATTCAGCAGACAAAATACGTTCTTCCGCATCAAGCAGGCTCTTTTGGGCTTCACGCATCTCGATGCCGGAGAGATCTCCCAGCAGATAACGTTCTTTGGCTATTTCATGGTTTTCACGGGCGGCAACCAGATTCTGGCGTTCCAAATTTAATAAACGTAAATTATTGCGATAGGCCTGCCACAGATTGCTTAAATCCGCTTTCAAGCCCAATTCCAGCTGTTCTCTTTCCAGTTGCGAGTTACGTATTTGCAGGCTGGCATTGCGCTTTTCACGGCGACGGTTACCATCCCATAGGTTAATGCCTACGGTAATTCCTCCGTTTAGTCCCCAATTGCTTCTCCGGCTGGTGGCGTTTGTTTCATATTTGTTGAATGTATAGCCATAACCGGCGTTCAATTTTACATAGGGATAATTACGGGATAGAACCTGACGGTAATCCAATTGGGCAATTGTTGTATTTTGATCAGCTTTCAGCAGGTTGGCATTCGTCTTGAGGGTGGATTCCCATAATTCATCGTAATTCAGCGCATCATTCACTGTTATAATGGAGTCATTGACACGTAGCGGTCGGTTGACTTCCTGTACGGCCATTAACTCGTTCAGGTTGATACGTGAGGTAACCACCAGTTCCTGTTGTTTCATATATTGTGCACTGTCTGCATTGAAGTCCACTTTGGCTTGTTGATAATCCAGCCGGGAAAAATTACCGATATGGTATCGTTCTTCTACAATGCGCAGGCGTTCTTTGGATAAAGACACAGCGTAAAGGAAGTTCTTCAGACGTATTTCCTGTTGTACATAATTATAGTATTCGGCAGTGAGTCCCGCTATGAAGTCTTCAAGGGTAATACGCGTGTTGGTTTCTCCCTGGCGTTCCAGTTCCTTCAGTTTTTTGTAGGTGGTGCTGATATTGAATCCGTCGAACAGAGTCCAGTTTACATCCAGTCCGGCCTTTAAGGTTTGGTCGTAGATGTTTCGTTCACTGGCTGTGGTGCCTGTACTTCTACTCTTGGTATCCGTATTGTCCAACGTTCCTGTATATCCGGCAGACAAATCAACAGTCGGCAGATAACCGGCATTTGCTAATGTGGCATTGTTATGGCTGATCTGTTCTTCATTACGGGTGATACGTATGGAATAATTGTTTGCAAGTCCTTCCTCCAGACATTTTTTCAGCGTATAAGGATATTGCGCATAGGTGGAAGCCACCCATGCAGTACAGATACATAAAGTTATAATGATTCGTTTCATACAGTTTCTGTTTTAACGTTTCGGTTGGTAGATATATAACTATAAATAGCCGGTACGATATACATGGTCAGGAAAGTAGATACTAACATTCCTCCCACAACAGCCGTACCCATGGCGATACGTTGGTTGGCGCCTTCTCCTGTTGCGAATGCCAGCGGGATCAAGCCTAATACGGTAGAGGCACTTGTCATGAGAATAGGGCGCAAGCGTTGCAAAGCGGCATCCCGTATGGCCTGCATCTTGTTTTCACCGGATTCTTGTTTCTGATTGGCAAATTCCACAATCAAGATACCATTCTTTGCTACCAGACCAATCAGCATAATAATACCGATTTGGCTGAATATGTTCATGGTAATGCCACCGGTATACATGAAAATCAGTGCTCCTGCAATGGCCAGAGGAACGGTAAGCATGATGATGAAAGGGTCCTTGAAACTTTCGAACTGTGCCGCCAGAATAAGATAGATAAGTATCAATGCCAGAATGAAAGCAAACATCAGGCTGGATGAACTTTCCCGATAGTCTTTGGAGTCTCCCGACAAGGCGGTACGGAAGGTTTCGTCCAAAGTCTGGGCGGCGATTTTATCCATTTCTTCCAAGCCTTGTCCGATGGTCTTTCCATCTGCCAGTCCGGCAGATACGGTAGCGGAAATAAAACGGTTGTAGTGGTACAATTTAGGAGGAGCTACGGATTCTACAAATTCTACCAGATTGTCCAATTGAATCATTTCCCCTTTGTCGCTTCGTATGTAAATAGATTTGATATTGGCCGGTGTATTACGTTGTTGGCGGTTTATCTGACCCAAAATCTCATATTGTTTTCCATTCATATAAAAATAGCCCATACGTTGTCCGCTGAGACCGTATTGCAGTGTTTCGGCTATATCACGCACGGTGGCTCCCATTGTACCTGCCTTATCACGGTTAATATTCACTCTCATTTCCGGGCTGCTGAACTTCAGGTCCACGTCCGCCATCTGGAAAGTAGGGTTGTCATATACTTTGCTTAAAAAAGCCGGTAATACTTTCTCCAGTTTTTCTATACTGACAGCTTGTAGTACATATTGTACGGGCATACTTCCTCTCCGTCCGCCGAAAGAAGACTGTTGTTGCACAAAGGCACGTGCTTTCGTCTTGTTGCGGATGGCCTGTGAGATACGTTCGGCAACTTCCATCTGGGTGTAATCACGATCTTTGATATCTTTCAATGTGATACGTATATTTCCACTGCCACTGGAAACACGTGCGGTTACAGATTCGGCATCGGGTATAATAGAATCTACCAGATTGTTGATATCTTCCGTATAATCACGGATGTATTCATAGCTGGCGCCTTCGGCTGCACGGGTATTGATACTTATTTGCGACCGGTCTTCCATCGGAGCCATTTCAGCGGGTATCTGGACCCAAAGTACTCCGATGGCTATCAACATAATCACTGTAACAGGTATTGCCCATATGCGTCTTTTAAGAAAAGCGTTCAGTGAACGGGCATATATGCGGTTCATACCTTCAAAGAAAGGCTCTGTCTTTTGGTAGAACCATCCCTGTTTTTCCCGTTTTATCAATAGCTTGGTTGCCAGCATAGGGGTGAACGTTAATGCGGCAAAGGAAGAAATGATGACCGAACCTGCCACAACGAAACTGAACTCACGGAACAGACGTCCGCTGGTTCCTTCCATAAATACGATGGGCAGGAACACTGCCACCAAGGTGATAGTGGTGGAGATAACAGCGAAGAAAATTTCTTTTGCCCCTTCTATTCCTGCTTCGAACGGACGCATACCTCGTTCTATGCGGATATAGATATTCTCTGTCATAACGATGGCGTCATCCACTACCAAACCTACGGACAATACCACCGCCAGCATGGTCAGCACATTGATGGAGAAACCTGCTATGTACATCACAAAGAAAGCTCCGATCAATGAAACCGGAATCACGATGCAGGGAATCAGTGTCACGCGCCAGTCGCGCAAGAACAGGAAAATGATGATGATAACCAGTACGAACGCTTCATACACCGTACTTTTTACTTCATCAATGGAAGCGCGGATAAACTTAGTGTTGTCAAAGCCATAGCTGTATTTCACATCGTCGGGCAAGTCCTTCTTCATCTGCTCCATACGCTGGTATACGGCATCGGCGATTTCGATATGGTTGGCACCGGGTTGTGGAATGACAACGACACCTACCATCGGCACTCCGTTCATTTTCATGTAACTCTTGATATCTGCCGGACCTAGTTCGGCGTAACCGATATCGCTGAAACGGACCACTCTTCCGCCTACTTCTTTTAATATGATGTTATTGAATTCTTTAGCGGTGTGCATTTGTCCCATGGTGCGTAAGGTCAATTCTACGGTATTACCTTCAATGCTGCCCGAGGGGAGTTCTATATTTTCATTGGTTATCGCGTTCTTTACATCTACCGGAGTAATACCATATCCTGCCATTTTGGTGGGGTCGAGCCATAGGCGCATGGAGTAACGTTTTTCTCCCCAAATAGATACGCTGCTTACATCCGAAATGGTTTGCAGTTGTTCTTTTACGGTCAAGTCTGCTATTTCACTCAGTTCCAACAGAGAGCGGCTGTCACTTTGGATAGCTACCATCAGGATAGGCGTTGCATCGGCATCAGCCTTGGATACAGTAGGAGGGTCACAGTCGCGTGGCAGGTAACGTTGTGCGCGGGACACTTTGTCGCGTACGTCATTGGCGGCAGTTTCCAAATCGACGGATAATTCAAATTCCACTGTGATACGGCATTGCCCTTGTTGGCTGACACTGGACAAAGAACGGATTCCCGGAATACCGTTGATGTTTTGTTCCAAAGGCTCGGTTATCTGATTCTCGATTACATCGGCATTGGCACCCGAGTAACTACAGGTAACAGAGATGATCGGATTATCTACTGAAGGATATTCGCGGACTCCCAATGTATTGTAACCGATCAGTCCGAAAAGTAATATGATGATGGTAAGCACGGTGGCAAGCACAGGCCTACGGATACTAAGTTCGGAAATATTCATAAAAGTATTTTTTTAGTTGTTAGTTAATGGCCTGAAGTTCCACAGGCATTCCCTTACGTAATTGCAGTGTACCCGATGTCAGGATGGTATCACCCACAGACAATCCTCGTACAATCTGTACTTCGGCTTCGGTACGAAGACCTATGATAACATCTACAGGGTCTGCAACTCCGCTACGATAAACAAATACTTTATTTTTACCCATTTCGGGGACAATCGCTTCGGATGGAATCGCTATCGCATCTTCTATTTCTTTTTGTTTTAATTGAATATCTGCATATCTGCCTGCCAGCAGTTCGCCGTTGCGGTTGGGGTAGATGGCACGGATGTTCAATGAATGGGTTTCCATATCTATACTGGATTCGGTTGCATAAACCTGTGCATGATAGGTATCCAGTTTTCCTTCTACTTTGAATTCCAGATTAGTCCCTTTTTTTATTTCCCGGGCATAACGTTCCGGTACAGCGAACTCTACTTTCAATGGAGTCACTTTGGTCAGTCTGGCTACTACAGTGGTGGGGGAGGCGTATGCTCCCGTACTGACCTGCCTCAATCCGATGATACCGTCGAATGGTGCGCGGAGTTCGGTCATGTCAATGTTGGCTTTGATATTTTCGATATCAGCGTTAAGGGTGGCAAGTTCGGTTTTTACCTGTTCGTATGCTTCTTTACTGACCGCATCTCGTTTTAACAGGGCGTTTTGGCGGAACACACGGTCTTCGGCTAAAGGTATTTGTGCTTCCAGACGTTTTAACTGAGCCTGTAACTGCCGGTCGTTTACTTTGGCAAGTAATTCTCCTCGTTTTACCAATGTGCCTTCTGTGAAAAAAATATCGGTGATCTTTCCGGAGGTTTCAAAAGACAGACTCACTTCTTCGTCAGGAACCAGGCGTCCGGTCACCAATATTTCATCTGTCAGCAAGTGTGGTTTTATGACTTGTGCATTGACTTTCAATGTGCGTTGCTTGTTTTCTTTAGGCAACGCGTCGGCGGCTGTCAGTTCTTCATTTTCGTGAGGGGTAAATTGATAGATGCCTAGTCCGGCCAAGCCGGCTCCGATTAATATAATGATGCCCCATTTGATTCGTTTGTTCATGTGCCTTTCTATATGGGTTTAATAAATACGTTAATGTAAGATTAGATAAAAAAACGTGGCGTTCAGTTTAAACGCCACGTTCTTTTTTAATATTTTTTTTCGTTTGCCAGTTTCCACATCGCAAGGAAAGAGGCTTTGGTTATATCGACTATCTTCAGCCAATTGATTTTCTGTGTTTCATCTCCCGGAAGGTGATAATCGGGATGGGCATCAGTGTGATACCATATAATAGGTATTCCCAGTTTGGCGAACGTGCCGTTGTCGCTGCCTCCCACCGGATTGTCCCAAGCCCGGTAGTCAGGGGATAACTGCAAGCGGTAATCCTCAATATCTTTTTTCAGCCAGTCACCGAAGGCCTGATGGGCTGCGGTATAGAAGTAAACGAAATAATCGGGCTGGTCCTCCCGGTTGTTACGTCCTATCATGTCATAGTTCAAATAGCCTTTTACCTTTTTAATATCCGGATAGTTCATGGCGAAATAACGGGAGCCCAGCAATCCCTTTTCCTCACCATCCCAAAAAGCGAAGATAACGGTACGTTCCGGCTGCTCGCCGGTAGCAAGAAAAGCACGGGCTACCTGTAATACGGCTTGAACGCCTGATGCATTATCATCTGCACCGTTATAAATCTGATCTCCTTCCAGCATCGGATCGTAGCCTATGTGGTCGTAATGTGCACCGATAATGACAATTTCATTTGGATTCTTTCCTTCTATTTTACCTAAGATATTACGTAATGCCAATTTTTGATATACCACTTTTTTCAGTTCCGCAATAGAATCGGGATGTACTTGCCAGCGTTTCCCTTTCACTTGCCGTTCAGCATGATACACGTCAAAGGGCTGTATATAGTCTCCGTCCAGTGGCTTTATTCCCATCTGTTTCAGGCAGGAAATGATATAATTGCCTGCAATGCGTCCACCTTTCCATCCGGCTTCGCGTCCTTCCAGTTCGTCACAGGCCAAAAAGCCGATATGTGCTTCGGCTGTGGCACGGTTAATGGTTTCTACTCCTTTTTTTTCAGGAGCTACTTTTTTAGGAGAAGCGGCATTCAGCCCGGTGGTGCATAATGCAAACAGTGCAATAGCTAAGAGGTGTTTTTTCATAAAGTTGTGGTTTTTAGTAAGCGGCGCGATACTTGCCTTCTTCCTTGTCTTCCAACATATTCAGGTAAGAAGTATAGCGTGACTCGCTGATTAGATGTTTCTCCACTGCATCGCGTACGGCGCATCCGGGCTCGTGCCTGTGGGTGCAGTTTCCATACTTGCAATGAGCGGAATATTCAAATATTTCTTTAAAGTAATGTCCTACTTCCTCTTCTTCCATATCGAATGTTCCGAAACCTTTGATACCCGGAGTGTCGATGATGTATCCGCCGCCGTCTACCGGGAACATTTCGGAAAAGGTTGTGGTATGCATTCCCTTGTTATGGTAATCGGATATTTCACCTGTTTTCAAAGTTTGTTCAGGTAAAATGGCGTTGATTAATGTTGATTTCCCTACTCCTGAGTTGCCGGAAAGCAAAGTGACCTTCCCTTCCAGGTCTTTTTTCACTTCATCTGTACCTATGTTGTTCAGTGCGGAAACTTTGAAGCAAGGGTAACCGATGTATGTGTACAGGTTTATCAGAGCATCCATATAGCGTGTATCATCCTCATTATACCTGTCTGTCTTATTGAATATCAGTTTGACGGGTACACGGTATGCTTCCGCGGTGGCTAGAAAACGGTCAATGAATATAGTTGAGGTTTCGGGATAATTAATTGTAACAATCAGCATACATTGATCCAGATTGGCAGCCAGTATGTGCGATTGTTTGGAAAGGTTGGAGGCGCGCCGGATGATATAGTTCTTGCGGTCTTCTATCTCACTGATGAAGGCGGTTCCTTCATTGTTGATAATGATTTGTACATAATCTCCTACAGCAATGGGATTGGTACTCCGAATACCCTTTAAACGGAAATTTCCTTTGATCTTGCATTCGATGGTACGTCCGTCTTCTGTTTTGACAAGATACCAGCTGCCTGTGTTTTTTATTACTAGTCCTTTCATAAATTAAAATGAAGAATGAAAAATGAAGAAAGAGGAATTGGATCGCACGGACAAAAGCAAGGCTGTGCAGGACAATTCTTCCTTCTTCATTATTATTGCTTCATTATTTTAAGTTCTTCATTAAACCGTCATAATTTCTTTATCTTTCTCTGCTAGAAGTTCTTCAATCTTCGCGATATATTTATCGTGTACTTTCTGAAGTTTGGCTTCCGCATTCTTTTGCTCGTCTTCGGGCATACCCTCTTTAACGGCCTTTTTCAGTGTGTCTATAGCGTCACGGCGTGCGTTGCGTATACTTACTTTTGCGGTTTCGCCTTCGCCTTTACATTGTTTGGCCAGTTGCTTGCGGCGTTCCTCTGTCAATGGCGGAATACCCAAACGGATAATTTCACCGTTGTTTTCGGGAGTGATGCCCAGATCAGAGTCCATGATAGCTTTTTCGATGATACGGAACATACTTTTGTCCCATGGCTTGATGGCGATACTGCGTGCATCGGGAGTAGTCACGGCAGCTACATTACTGATGGGAACCATGCTTCCATAAGAGTCAACACGAATGCCGTCCAGCAACCGGGTACTGGCTTTTCCTGCACGAATGTGCGCTAAGGCTTCTTCCAAATACATAACGGCCATGTCCATTTTCTCTTGTGCGTCGTTGATGCAAGTTTTTGCGTCTATCATACTGTTCTGTTATTTAAGTTGTTTATTGATTCGTTTTAAGTGAAACAAAAGTAATTTATTTTTTGATTATCTGCAATAAAAGAGAGATGATTTTATATTTCTAACGGCTCTTTACCTTATCATCACCAGTTTAAGTTGTTGGGGCTTTATTAAAAACAAATGAAAAGTTTTTGTGTTTTATCGGATAACAGCTATCTTTGTTTCTATCCCATAAGCAGAATTAGAAAACAATGAGAATATGGAAGAAAATTACAGACGATACCCCATAGGTATACAGAATTTTGAGCAGTTGCGTAACCGGAATTGTGTATATGTAGACAAGACCGAACTGGTTTACCGATTGGCTAACACGGACAGTGTGTATTTTCTGAGCCGTCCGCGGAGGTTTGGGAAAAGCTTGTTGGTGTCCACTCTTGAGGCTTACTTTCAAGGGAAAAAAGATTTGTTTAAGGGGCTGGCCATGGAGCGTCTGGAAAAGGACTGGAACGTGTATCCGGTATTCCATATTGATTTCAGTCTGACTAAATATACTACCCTGTTCGATTTGCAGGAACAGTTGAATCTGTTTTTACTTCGTTGTGAAAAGGTTTATGGGGCGGAAAAGGAGGAAAAGACTCCTGCTGCTCGTCTGCAAGGTATGATCCGTCGTGCGTATGAACAGACCGGTCTGCCGGTCGTTGTCCTGATTGACGAATACGACGCTCCTCTTTTGGACAGTAATTCCAACATCCCCTTGCAGCAGGAGCTTCGGAATGAACTGCGTAAGTTTTTCAGTCCTCTCAAGGGATTGGGGCAATACCTTCGTTTCCTCTTTATCACGGGAATCAGCAAGTTCAGCCAGATGAGCATCTTCAGTGAGCTGAATAATTTGAAGAACATCAGTATGCGGGATGACTTCAGCGCGATATGCGGCATCACCGAGCGGGAGTTGCTGGACGAGCTTCGTCCGGACATTGAGCGGATGGCTTTGGCGAACGGCGAGACGTATGAAGCTGCCTGTGCGCATCTGAAGCGGCAGTATGACGGGTATCATTTCAGCAAGCATTGTGAGGATATTTACAATCCTTTTAGTCTGTTCAATGCCTTTGATGCAAAGGAGTACAAGAATTTCTGGTTCTCTACCGGCACTCCTACTTTCTTGATTGATTTGTTGCAGGAAACGGATTTTGACGTGCGCCAGCTGGAGGGGGTGGAGGCTACAGACGAGCAGTTTGATGCCCCGACGGAACGTGTAACTAGTCCTATCCCCGTTTTATATCAAAGTGGTTACCTGACGATCAAGGGATATGATCCCGAGTTCCAGGTGTACCGGCTGGCCTATCCCAACGGGGAGGTGCGTAAAGGTTTCATCGAGTCCCTGTTGCCCGCTTACCTTGAGTTGCCGGGTCAGAGCAGTACTTTTTATGTCGTTTCCTTCATTCGCGATCTTCGTAAGGGAGATATAGAGAGCTGCTTGGAACGTACGCGTTCTTTCTTTGCTTCCATTCCCAATGATTTGGAGAACAAGACGGAGAAGCATTACCAGACCATCTTTTATTTGTTGTTCCGTCTGATGGGGATGTATGTGGACAGCGAGGTGAAAAGTGCGGTGGGGCGTGCGGATGTGGTCATAAAGATGCAGGATGCCATTTATGTGCTGGAATTTAAATATGACGGTACGGCCCGGGAGGCATTGGCGCAGATAAACAGCAGGCTGTATGCTGTTCCTTATCGCAAGGATGGCAGGCGCATCGTGAAGGTGGGGATTAATTTCGACAGTGCCACCCGTACTATCGGGGACTGGGTGATAGAAGTGGAAGATACGGTGGATAATTTGTAGCTTGCAGGCGGAGTGACATTTCGAAGGTGGCTGTCTGCTTTTGATGAATACTTAAGCCTTTTTCCCCTGTATACTAAGTCTTTTCTACTGCATGATTAAGCTTTTTCATACGGTAACCTACTACAGACTCCGATAATGGACTGTATAAACTATTGTAGTGGACCGTACGGTCTGATGTAACAGACTGTACAGTCTACTGACGGAGTCTGTAGTAGGTTACCGCATGAAAGGCCTTAACTGTACGGAAGAACCCCCTTAATCTACGGGGAGAATACTTTTATAGGCAAGATTGTTATTTTTTTATCATCTGTCTGAAGATTGCTTTTCTTTGGAAAGGAGAATAAGAAGGTTGCCCTTTTGAAGTAAATCTGGCCGGTAAGCATTATCTTTGCATTAAAAAAGATGATAACTTTATATTTAGCCCGTCACGGGCAGACAGAAGAGAATATCGCCCGTATTTTCCAAGGACATATGCCGGGCACGCTGACTGTTGAAGGAATAGCACAGGCTGAAGCGCTGCGTGATACTTTGCGGAATATCTCTTTGGATGCAGTGGTCAGTAGTGATTTGAAACGGTGTGTGGATACGGCCCGTATCGCGGTGGAAGGTCGGAACCTGCCTTGGGAGAAAACGGTCTTGTTGCGTGAAATCGATTGGGGGAGTTGGACAGGTCTTGCCATTAAAGAAGTTGATTTGCAACATTTTCCGGCAGATGTGGAAACGGAGGCAATGCTGTATGAGCGTGCGGGGCGTTTTGTGGACTACTTGAAAGAGCGATATGATGGAAAACAGGTGTTGGCAGTCGGGCATGGACTGATAAACAGGGCGGTACAGGCACACATTCAAGGAGTGACTTTGGAACATTTACGTAGTGTGCCAAAGATGAATAATGCGGAACTACGCCGGTTCAAGTTAACGTAATTCCGCATTGAATAACACGTGGTTATTGCAAAGTGATTCCCATGATTCCTATCACCACATCATTGGACAGGGTTTCCAGGGTCAGCCTTTTTAGTTCCTTGGAATGATCCAAAGGAATATCGAGCAATATGCCTGCACCACCTTCTATCTCACGTCCATATACACCAGTGATGTTGAGTTCCTTACCCAGATCACGGCTTACTTTACCGCTTTTCAAGTGCAGACGGTACGGCCGGGGAGCAGTTGCTTGGAATGCTTTGCCGTCCACATAGAAATCTTGTTCTATAGGACACCAGTTGTCCGGATTGGTCAACTCCGTTGCTTGGGAAGTTCCGTCTGCATAGTGTATGCGTATTATTCCATTGGCAATGTGGCACTGCATGTGGTTGGTACTTCCCGCCATCAGCAGATAAGCATGTGAGGCAGTGCCTGATAGTGAGATGGTGGAACTGTCCGGGTAATTATCCCATAGGGAGGTGAAAAGAATGTTGTTTCCTTTTTCTTTCAGACGGAAGGGGATGCCTAAAGACGTTTGGAAAGTATCATGATGTACAAGACTGCGTAATCCCGAGTCGTCTATGGTAGCACTCAGCAGCGGATGACACCATTCTCCTATTCCCTGTGTGGGAAGTTGCAACGTAGTGTATGGAGACCGGGGAGACAAGTATTCATTTTGATATATATCGGTGACGGAAGCATTCAGTTGCCGGTCAAAATCAACCATCCGGCATTTTTCGGGACGGATATCTGCAAAGTCTGTATAGGAGGGGGATTCCCAGACGTTCTCTATATAGATATTAACAGGTTGCCACCAATCCATTTCTCCCTGATGGGTGTAAACAAAGAAAGTGTGGTGTCCCGGTTCACCTTTTATCTGTGCGTTGAAAGCGGTGGCTTCCACAGTGTGATTTGCTAAAACGCTCTGAGGATCATATACTTGGGAGATGGATGCTCCCGAAGGTATTTGCAAAGCCAACTTCCCGTTTGAAGTGATGACTGGTTCTTGGACTGCCAACGTGTGAAGTGGTGCTCCTTCCCATTCGATGGTAATGGTGGTTGAAGATGTTCCTTCCGCCTGGATTGAAAGAAGAGGATAGCCATGGGCCGATTCGATGGATTGCCATGTGGCAGGGACACCGTTCACTTTTACTGAACGGATCTTCTCTTTTCTGGCATTGACGTGCAATACCGGATGGAGAGGAGTCTGGAACCGTTGTGTGATATGATAGGTATCCGTATCTTCTTTCCGGGTAAAGCGATAGTTTATATCGGGAGTGCTGACGGAAGCCTTGTCCCAGTCGTCCGGGAAGCCCGGCCGGAGGATGATTTGCTGGTTCAGGGCATCCGGCAGGATACCGAACAGACCTTGGATCAGTACTCGTGAAGCGACTCCGATGGGATCACCGAAATCGCGGTAGCATTCTCCGCGTGCGGCATCATAGAAGCTGATCTGGCCGAAGTTACCCGGACTGTCTCCTAGATACATGCCGTCCAGAACAGAACTTTTCAAAAGTTTGTATCCGGCGTCGGCACGTCCGGCCTGGAAGTATGACAATGCGGTATGCATCACTTCGGCAAAGGCGACATTATTGATGCTCCATGAGTAGGGCAGCCAGTTGGTGGTGGCGATAGTGGCATAGCCATTCTCTTTTAATCCATGGGCCGTGACGGGGATATGAGGAATGGACGTGTCTACATAACGGGTAGCTTGATAGGCTTGGAACGGATTGGCTGTCTCGCTGTCTATAGCATGATAAATGGTCCATACAGCGGCACTTTCGTGTACTCGCTTGTGACCCATAAAATCTTGATATTCCGCCCAATGTCCTTTGTCGGGAAGCCATAGCCTCTCGTTCATGGCTTTCAGAATCTTTTCGGCTTCGTTGCGGTAAGGAGTGGGATCTTCGCCTATCTTTTCTGCCAATTGAGCCGCTGTCTTGTTGGCACGGTAGTTATAAGCCGATGAATGGGTGACTGCTCCGCTATTGTAATAAAGGGCGTCACTGGCCCAAATGCAGGCGTACGCGTCATACAGCCCGTCGTTATCCGGGTCGTAGTTCAGCTTTTCCCATGTGAGGTGACGGGTGATGACAGGCCACATTTGGCGGACATAATCCAAGTCCCCCGTCCACTTGAAATGCCATAACAATTCGTCTATGTAGCAAAGGTTCATGTCGTAGTGGTGCATCTGATTATTGCGGTGCGGATTACGGCAGATGTATCCGTTACTGTATTGGGGTGTACCCCATTTCTTGACGGAACGTGCCAGATGCAGGGCGGAATCTTGTGCCGGATGGGGGAAGGTGTTGGGCACTTCGGTGACCTGACTTGCCGCGTATGCGTTGAAATGGGTCCGGGCACGGTCATGCCATCCCAAAACATCGCCGGTATAGGCGGCTCGCCAGCCACTGAGGGGCATTCGCCAGCCTATGGCACCGTGTAGCCACACTTCGCCGTCCCAGATTCCATCGGCAGCCATAGCCAGCGTGCCTCCTAAGGTGTTGAAATAAGGGTCGGGTGTTTCAATGCGGATGCGTGAGGCTGTTTCGGAGCGGGCGGCTTCTGCCTTTTTAAACAGGTTTTCGCCTTCGGCAGTCGTCAGTGTGCGTAGTTCCTGGTTTTCCAATAGAATATAAAGTGTTCCGTCTATCTGCACCGGGAAGGATTGTAACTGTTGAGGCTGGAGAGGAGCTTCGAAACTGTCGGCAGGGTCGGCTCCCATGTCTCCGTTACGGTTTAGTTTGGAATTACGTATCTCTGAAATGGATGCCAGTAGAACGGGATGGAATTCCTTGAAATTCCGGGCGTTGAATTGCCAGATGGCCCCTTCTTTATCGGGAAGTGCCCATGTGGTAATGGATAAGCTTCCGCCTCCGAAA
Organism: Phocaeicola vulgatus ATCC 8482; assembly: GCF_000012825.1. Taxonomy (GTDB): domain Bacteria; phylum Bacteroidota; class Bacteroidia; order Bacteroidales; family Bacteroidaceae; genus Phocaeicola; species Phocaeicola vulgatus. Next base: position 2,443,489 of record NC_009614.1, read on the forward strand.
GCCGGATCAGATAAACTGTAGCTGCGGCGTCCCGCTGTATAACGGGACTCGCAGTGTTCGGTAGAGTCAAGGGCTACCGTGCCTCCGGAGGTTTGCAGTTTAAAGCAGATGTGCTTCGGATTCTCCTTGGTATAAGCAGCGAATACGGGCCGGTCGCTTGTTTCCAGCCGGAATGCTGTGTGGCTGCCGTATAAGGCACGGGTAAAGCGATTCTTACCGTTGATGCAGACAAAATCGTCTCCGTCAGGGGTATATTGCAGGCTTCGGGTGGCATTCCGGCGATGTTCGTTGTACGAAGTGGATTCTATGAAATCACCTATCTTTTGTGGCTGCTTGGTTTGTCCTGCGCCGGAAACGCTACCGATGCCCAACAGGCATAGAAGTAAATATGTCGTTTTCATGATAATAACTGCTAACTCCTGTTCTTACGGTAACGGCTGTAACCCTTCCCAGCGTACATTCCATTTGCCATCTTTCGGAAATCCGGGATTGTTTCCTTCCGATCCGTCCCATCCGGCGCACATCATGGCGACTGTGGTCAGTAATCCACCGTTGCCGGGCAGGTAAATACGCAGACGCCCGTCCTGGTAATTGTGACCGTTTACCAGATAGGTGTTGGTACGCTTGTCCATCAATAATGCGCTGACCGCCTTTTCGGGCTCACCCATTCGGGCGGCATTCATGGCTGTCATCGGATAATCCCAGCCCCAGGTCTTGTCCCAGTTCCAGTTATCCCAAATCCAGTGCAGGGTGTTTTTCATATATCCGGCATGAATCAGCTGATTCATGGGCAGGATGCCGACAGCGCCCAGCACTGCCATGTGGTCTGAGGTAAAACGGATATCTTTATAGGTATCCACCGCGGTCTCGGCTGCCAGATACAGCTGTTCGTCGTTGTATGCCAGCGGAGATAATTTCTCTATCAGCACATCCCATTCGGGTACACGTTCCATCCCTGTACGTTCACGCCATGTTTGGGCGACTTGCATGGCGAAATGCCAGTACGAAAGTTCAAAAGGCGGATTGACAGTTTCGGCGGCGCGCAACGTTTCCTGTGCGGGGATAGCGCCTTTCAAGACATAACGGTCGTGCTCTTCCTCGTATGTGGCGAATGAATACATGAATTCGGCGGTTTCCTGTATCAGGCTATTGTATTTTTTCAGCAGTTCTTCCGATGGATTAGCCCGATAGAGCAATTCTGCCAGGTAGATGAGATGAGGCTGTTGCCAGATCAGGAAGCTGCCTACTTTAGAGGGGGCTTCCGTACCGCTGGGATCAGTCATTTTCATCCATCGTATGCCTTTGAAACCTTGTCTTTCCGCTATCTGGCGGGCTATGGGTTCCACGGTTTCATACCAGGATAAAGTGCGGTCCAGCAATTCGGGATGTCCCCATAAGGCGAATTGTGCCTGATGCCACCAGATCATTTCCAAATGGAATTTCCCGAACCAGGAGTTGTAAGTCAGTCCGGTTTCCTGTGGCGGGGTTGATCCGGCGCATTGGATGGCGAGCAGATATTGGCTTAATACGACCCGGCGTTCCAATTCTTTGGCACGGACATCCGTACATTGTGAGAAGTCGGCGACAGCTCCCTGTGTCCAGTAATTTTGCCAATGTCCGGAAGAGGCTTGTTGTACTTCCGCAAAAGTCAGGATGGGAGAAGCGGACGCTTGCGGTGTGAATTGGCAGGTGAATGTAAATACACTGTCCGTTGGCGTGAGTACGAAATAGTTTGCACTTTTTTCCCTCAGCTTCGCAGCGCCTTCCCAACTGATTGTTACATAATAGGTGGTTGCGTCGAGTGTTCTTTTTAACACGGCCGATTGTGCATCTTCACTGACCAGGGTCGTGCTATGCTTATCATTCGCCTCCCAATTACAAGCATCGTCACAGTGACCGCCCGTGGGATAGGGGAAGTGAAACTTGATGCCGGCAGGTTGTCGGGCCGACAGGCGTGCGGCAATCATGTCACGCTCCGGATGGCAGACTGTCTGAATGTGGTAGGGAGTTTCTTTGAGGGTGAACCGGCTGTTGATGATACCGTTCCACATATCCAGTGATTGCTGTATGTTTTGCACATCCGAGGGACGTACTTCATTTTCTAATTCAAGTCCGATGATACCCAGATGCAGGCGGTGTGGGTTTACACGATACCAGTCGGATGCTTCCTTTGCTCTGCCGGGTTCTTTGGGTTGGGTGGCATATAGCTCTTTGTGCCCGTGGCCGAAGTCATACTCCACCAAGGCTTCCTCCGGTTTATAGTTTTCGGGATTTCCGAAGCTGTGCCATCCCCATTGGCTTTGTGTACCCAGTGGAACTCCGTTTTTATAGACTTCGGGAAAAGTCTGCAATCCTGTAGCATCTACCGTGTAGGCAAATTCTCCGTTTCCTACCGACAGGGAGGATAATGAATCCATGGCAGTTACTTCCGGATTATTGCGTGTTACCAGTGCATGGCGGTCTATGGCTTCCTCTTGGGGAGAGGTGCAAGCGGCCAATGCAAACATTGTCAGAGCATAAATGGTGTGTTTCATTGTATATAGCTAATTTAAAAAGATGGATAATTCTGTTGTTTATGCGATATGATTCTATTTGCCAAGTTGCAGGCAACCCATGATGAAAGGACCGGTAGCTTTGACATCGTTGTCACGCATCTTTTCGCCAATGTAATATTCAAAGCTTCCGTCGCGGTAAGGAGTGCCGCCCAGTCCGCCTACTTGACAGCAACGGGTCAGCGTCAGAGTTCCGTCGGGGTTTTCGCGAAGCAATGTTTTCTTTAATCCGTTGAAGGCTTTTTCCGCGATGGTCCGGTATCGGGCGTCTATATATCCTTTGTTCACCGCTTTGGCATAAGTATACATACATTGGGTGGTTACGGATGCTTCGGGAAAATTACCTTCACGTTCGGGCTGGTCTATTACCTGATACCATAGCCCGTCTCTTTGATAGTTGGGCAGGCTTTCTGCCAAACCTTGAATCCAACTGATAAGCGAGGCACGGCCGGGGTGGTTGTCGGGAATATAGTCCAGTACATCTACCATGGCCATGAACCACCAGCCTATACTGCGTCCCCAGAAGTTAGGTGAAGTACCGTCTTGCGGATTTGCCCAACGTTGGGATTTGCTCTCGTCCCAGGCATGATGATATAATCCGGTTTCCGGTGAATAGGTATGTTTGTGGCAAAGTGTGAATTGTTTTACCGCCTCATCAATCAGATCAGGACGGTTGAATTCCGCTCCATAGCGGGCTAGGAAAGGAGAAGCCATATAAAGTCCGTCCAGCCACATCTGATGTTGATAGATCAATTTATGCCAGAAGCCACCTTCCAGCGTACGTGGTTGTCTTTTGAGTTGTTCGACCAGCAGGTCCATGGCTGCTTTATATTTTTCTTTGCCTGTTTCTTTATAGAGGTCGAACAGTACTTTTCCTGAATTGATGTAATCCAAGTTGTAAGTTGACATATCATAGAGGTGGATTTCTCCTTTTTCGTTAATCAAACTATCCGCCCATTCCTCAACATACGTAAAGTAACGTTTGTCACCGGTATTTTTCCACATATCCAGCATGGCGCAGCAGCCTACTCCTTGTGAATACCCGAAAAAGAGCCGTTTGCCATGATCCAGCTGATAAGCTTTGGGAAAGCGGAGCATCTCAGAGTCGGCAAAGCGCCGGGCATACGAGTCGGAAGATATGCCGGGAAGGGTTGTGGGGACTGTAGGGAGAGGGGCTACACATACTTCTCCACTGTACGGAATTGCTTTTTGGGCTTGGAGAGACATGGGAGCCATGCAGGCAGTCAATAAACAGATGTAACAGTAATTTTTCATGGTATTTCCTGTCGTTTTTATAGTCTTTGAATGATTTACATTTTTTGCTGATGTAAAAATAGGCTAATTAACGCTATAAGTCCATGAATAATTGTTCATTTAGATGGAAAATCTATCGGTTGAGTCTCTTTTTTAAGGAATATGTGTCAATAAAGAACGAATTTGTGGAAAAAATGGTAAGACAGAGAAAAACTGTTCACCCATCTGTCATTTAGAAGGAAATAAGGAATGACAAATGGATGAACTTGATGAGAAAATCAGTTGTGTACCAGTGTTCCTATATTTTCACCGGTCATTACTTTTTTCAGGTTACCTACTGTGTCCATGTCGAAAACGATAATGGGCAGGTTGTTTTCCTTGCACATGCAGGTTGCTGTAAGATCCATTACTTTCAAACCGCGCTTCAATACCTCATCGTAGGTGATATCGTCAAATTTCGTAGCAGTGGGGTCTTTTTCCGGATCAGCTGTATAAATGCCGTCCACGCGTGTTCCTTTCAACATCACATCGGCTTCTATCTCGATACCACGCAGGGAAGACCCGGTATCGGTAGTAAAAAACGGATTGCCTGTTCCGGCAGACATAATCACAACTTCTCCGTTTTCCATCGCTTCAATCGCTTTCCATTTGTTGTAAAACTCACCGATGGGTTCCATGCGGATAGCTGTCAATACACGTGCCTTGACTCCGGCCGCTCCCAATGCGGAACTCAATCCCAAGCTGTTGATAACGGTTGCCAACATCCCCATTTGGTCACCTTTTACACGGTCAAAACCTTTGGAAGCTCCGCTCAGCCCCCGGAAGATGTTTCCACCACCGATTACAATACCTATTTGTACGCCAAGGTCGTGTATTTCCTTGATTTGTTGCGCATATTCACCCAGACGTTTTTCGTCTATACCATATTGCTTTTCGCCCATCAGGCTTTCGCCGCTCAGCTTCAGTAGAATTCTTTTAAATCTTGCCATATTGGTTTGTCTTTTAGTTTTTTGCAAAGATAAAAATATTAATCTTTTTTACTTGTTTTATATCCTAAAATATTTCTTCCCATGACTCCTTGCATTACTCCGCGAAGTAGAAGATAGGTAATGAATGCCATCCATAAAGCGTGATTGCCCATTGTCCCCCGGAAACCATAGTAAATAAGAAAGAAACTGACAGAGGCTACTATCATAGCTTTCAGCATCAGATGGGTGGCTGTCGCACCGATGAATATTCCATCGAACAAAAAAGCAGAGAAGCCTGCCAAAGGAATGGCAAGTACCCAATAAAAATAACTTTCGGAAGCATGAATGACAGTTGTTTCGTCAGTCAGTAATCCGAGAAAGGATTGTCCCCCTATACTATATAATAAGGTGAAAGCAAGCGATAATCCTACTCCCCAGCCGAATAGTTGGCGAACCGTCGTGTGGAGTGCTTTCTGATTATTGGCTCCGATATATCTTCCTGCCAATGCTTCTCCGGCGTATGCGAAGCCGTCCATAATGTAGGAGAATAAAGTGAATAATTGCATAAGTAATGTATTGACCGCCAACACCACTTCTCCTTGTGCCGCACCAGCCGAGGTGAAAAAGACAGTAACCGCTACCAGGCAGATGGTACGGAAAAAGATATCCCTGTTTACTTGGAAGAAACGGTACATGGCCTGTTTGTCAAAGAAGGAATGCCATTCTATGCGTTTCCGCAGGGTGCTGTAGTAGCGTAACCACAACAAATATGCCATGACTAGCCCGGCATATTGTGCAGTTAACGTTCCGATGGCGACACCTTCTATTTTCATTCCTAATCCATATACAAGAAGAAGACTGACCGCAATGTTCACTATATTTTGTGTGATGGCTATATACATGGGGAAACGGGAATTTTGCATACCGATATACCAGCCGGCAAAACTGTAAAGCCCTAATACAGCCGGTGCTCCCCAAATACAGATATAGAAATAGAGGGACGCCAGATGTTCTACTTCTTCAGTCGTTTGGATAAAGGTGAAGGCGGTTCTTTCTATAGGATATTGCAAGGCTAGCAAAGTAAATGCAATGAATAATCCTACTCCGACGGAACGGAGTAGTAACCGGGTGACTTCATTCAGGTCGTGCCTGCCGTATGCTTGTGAAGTCATGCCGCTGGTTCCCATACGCAGAAAACCGAAAATCCAGTAGATGATGTTGAAAAGCATTCCGCCTACAGCTATCGCTCCGATGTAGGCGGCAGAGCCCAAATGACCTACAATAGTAACATCAATCAAGCCCAACAGAGGAACTGTAATGTTTGAAACGATAGAAGGGATGGCTATTTGAAGTATTTTTTTGTTTCCGTTATTAAGTTGAATCATGAGTGTAGATTGATAGAGATGGATACAAAGGTACTCTCTTTCTCATAAATAACCAATGAAAATTTAAATTTGAATTGAAAATAGTTGTTGTTTAAGATGATATATCATTGGAATATAGATATATTTGCGGTTATTAAAATGATCAAAACAGGAGAATTATGAAAGAGAATTTTCAAATCCATATTTGGTTGGGCTTATTGTTATGTCTGTTAGGCATGTCATGTTCGGATGATACTCCGGCTAAAGGAGATGACCCGGGAAATGGTAACACGGAGTTGGAAGTCAATGAGTGGATAGAGAGTGTCATGCGCAGTGATTATTTGTGGAATAACGACATTCCTGCTCAAAATAAGTTGGATTTCTCTGCTGATCCCCAAACATTCTTTAGATCTATGCTCAGTTTGAAAGATGGAAAGACGAGAAACGGAAAGCATCTTTATTATTATTCTTATATGGAGAAGAATAAAGATTATAAAGCACGTACCAGCATTGATGCGGATGATACTTATGGTATGGAGTTTACTTTATTTAATGTTGTAAACGATAGTAATCAACCTTTAGGATATTATTATGCCCGTATTCTGTATGTTCTTCCTAATAGTCCGGCATCAAGTGCAGGTTTGGAAAGAGGGGATTGGATCGTGGGTGTTAAAGGAAGAAATAATATTAATTCCGATAATTATGGAATCTTATTAAATGGAGATAGGACTCAATGGCTCGTCAAACGTGGCGATACAGAGGTCAGAACTATTGATATAGAAGCTTCCCGGGCCGTGGAGGACAATCCCTTGTTCTATCACAATGTATATACTCGGGGAGATAAGAAGATTGGGTATTTGGTTTATAATCATTTTACTTCCGGACCGAATGGATATTCGGATCGTACCTATGATGAGGAAATGAAGAAGATATTCGCCGGATTTCAGGCGCAAGGTGTGAATGAATTTGTGCTGGACTTGCGCTATAATGGAGGTGGATATGAGAATTCTGCTAATATGCTCGCAGGACTCCTCATTCCAGAAGCTTCTCGAAAAAAGGTGTTTGCTGTTTTCTCTGACAATAAGGGACAATCCTATTCCAATGATTTTTGTGTGGAAACGAAAGGAACGGCAGGTTACTTGAAACTTAATTCCAATCGAATTTATATATTGACAAGCCAAAGTACGGCTTCTTCTTCGGAAGTCGTTATTAACAGTCTCAACCCATTTATGGATGTTATCCTTATTGGCGAATTGACAGAAGGGAAAAATGTAGGAATGGAGATGCAAAAGAATGATAAATATGAATGGATATATTGGCCTATCACATTGAGAGTGACTAATGCGGTGAATGATGACTACAGTGCTGGTTTTAAACCGGATATAGAATGGAATGAGTATGATTTGACTCAGAATCCGACAGATGCTTTATTACCATTGGGTGATCCGGATGAATTCATGCTGGGTAAGGCCATCTCCTTGATCACAGGAATAAACCGGTCAGCCAGAAGCATGAATACGTTAGGGATATTCAGTAAATGTCTCTAAAAAATAAGATGGCATATGAAGATGATAGGGCATGACCATTTCATATGCCATTCTTATTGTCATTTTTCCGTGCTTTCTCACATACTTCTATCCGACAGGACATGACGTTCCGGAAGAAGTCTGATGACCTCTTCTGATTCTGTGAGTAAAATCATATCATGCTGCTTTAGCTGTTTTGTTTCTGATTTTTTCTATCATCAGTATGGCATTTGCCGTATGTATTCCAAAGAAAATCCACAGTATTTCCGTCTTCCTGTTTCTGGCCTTTATCCTTGAGAGCGAGTAATGTTGCTTTTGAGTGCCGAAGCTTCCTTCAAGCCGTGTTGCCCTTTCTTTTGAGAGTTCGCTTCTAAGCACCTTCCTCAAAGGCTCATCTTTGGCCGCCCTTCCCTTGCGCACAAAGGATGTGGATATCCCATATTTTGTACAGAACTTTCTGTTGGCATTATTGGCATATATGGAATCGGCAGCCACACATCTTACCCTTACATTCATAAGCTTCTGCTGCATACGGATACAGTCCTTCAAGCGTATACCCTCATTGAATGCCTTGAACGAGAGGTGTTCGATGAACGATATGCCGTCTATCTGTATATTATTGACCTTTGCACCGAACTCGACGGACTTGTTTTCCTTGCCTCTGACGATGGGACGTACATAATGACGGTCAATGCTGACGATGCGGTCACTGACTTTCCGCCCTTCAAACATTTCCTTTTCTTGTACAAGCACCTTTCTGATGATGGAAAGACGCTTATGATAATCCTGGGTATATCGGAGTAAAGCACCGTACTCGCTATGGATCCCATCCCTTTGACTGAGGAGCTTTTCAAGAAGCTTGATCATACGGCGCTTAAGCATTCTTGTCCTTGAAGCTCTCCTCTTTCTTTTCTTGCAGTAGGACAGATAGGATTCCGCCACATTCCTGTATTTGTTGCGCGGACGCCTTATGCCCAACTCCCTGCAATGCCGGCATATATGCCTGTAGAGCCATTCGAGGCTTTCCCAAAGGAGTTTCATGTCCGTAGGAAAACGCATGTGGCTTTCATAGCATGTGGCATCGGTCATGCAGACGTGAAGGTTATCAAGATAAGGTTTCCAGTGTGAAGCCAGGAGCTCCTGGAAAGAATCAATGTCAAGGCGGGATGCTATCTCATTACGGATGGCACTGACTATCTTGAAGTTGGTTATGGGAAGGGACGGGGGAATCATAATTCCACAGAAAATCTGGTAGTGTATGTTCCCGTTCAGATGTTCCACCAGTTGCCTGTCGGAGAATCCGGTGTATGCCTTCAGGACCATAAGGGCGATCTTTGCGGAAGGACTGAATCTGTTCCTGCGTCCCAGGCGCCGGTCCGACAGGCCGGCGGCTTTTGCCATACATTCAAACGGAAAGACCGAATGAAGCTTGCCAAGCTCACTCTCATTAAAACTCTTGCGGTATTTTTCCAGAATATCAAATTCTGTAAAACCCAAAGTAGGGTGAATTTCTGAAATATTCACTATCTTTGCCATATCTTATTAGTTTGGATATTTCCCCCGTTTTGGCCGTCAAATCTTATTTTCGGGGGAATACCTAAAGATACAAAAAAGCCAACTAATTCGCAATACTTTGTGTATGAATTAGTTGGCTGATTTTGTAATATTTAATGAATGTCCCTACGTTATCCCAACCGATTATGAGGGGGGAATCTGTGTATCAATCGACAGAACGTCATGCCACTGGAGGAATGTTGATGGTTCCTGAAGAGAAGAACAACTAAAGGAGGTATTTAACTTCTTTGAAAGCATATTTTCTAAGAGAACCGTTTTTATCTTTCAGAATCAAATGTCCGTCGGGCTCCACACGGATCAGTTTGGCAGTAAACTCTCCTTTTGCATCGCAATAGGGGTGATAACCTTTCTTGCGGTATTGTGCTTTCAGGTAGTATTCCTGAATTTTGGTAATGATATCGGTTTCTCTGTTTTCTATCCGGGAATAGAGATCTATGATATGTTCCAATACGCTGTTCAGAACTTCCATTCTGTCTGTTTTCTTTTGAGTAATTTGTCTTAATGAAACAGGGTTGGGAGCAGATGAATGAAATTCTTCCTGGTTAATATTGATCCCTATCCCAATAATGCTCTGTGAAATTTGGCTTCCTGTTAAATCATTTTCAATCAATATGCCGGCTATTTTTTTGTCTTTCCAATAGATATCATTGGGCCATTTTATTTGCAGGCAATCTGCATGGACATAATGGGCCAATGCGGTACAAATGGCAGAAGCTACCGTCATAGATAAAATGAACTGACTGGCGGGAGCGATTGTTTGGGGGTAAAATACAGTGCTGAATGTCAGATTCTTGCCATATTCTGATTCCCATGAATTTCCACGTTGCCCTTTTCCGGCGGTTTGATATTCTGCCATAAGCGTGGTGAATTCCTTGATTTCTTTTTCCTGGCAAAGTTCTGCAAGTCGGTCATTTGTTGAGGTTACGGTTTCTTCTTTTAAGATTTTGCTTGACCAGTTAGGGGATCTCATCATATTCTTTTTTAAGTTTACGGGTGAATTTTTTGATAACCTCTTCGTATGAGTGGTCTATCAGTGATAAAATAAGTTTGTCGTCAATGTTACCTTGTAAGGATACTTGGTTCCAATATTTCTTATTGAAGTGATAGGCTCCTTCAATGCCGGAATGATGTTCTCTTAATTCCAAGGCATATTCGGGTGCACATTTTAAAGATAGCCATCCCGGGTTGTCCAATCCGATACAGGCATACATTTTCCCCATGACTTTGAATACTAAGGTGACATTGTCAAAAGGGAATTCTTCTGTTGTTCCTTTCTTTCTGATACAGTAATCGCGTATTGTTTCTATGTCCATATATAATATATATATTTTTACCAAATCGGAGGATAAAAGGCTTCTTCAATATGCTCTATAGTGAAAGGAGTCTTTTCGCCCACTAAGGTGATGATATCAAAACGTACAGGTAAATCTACTGAGAACTTGCGCAAGTATGCATCAGTTGAAGCTATAATTCTGCGAATCTTCTTATCTGTTACTGCATCTTCCGGATTACCGAATCTAGTATTCTTGCGGGTCTTTACCTCTATGACAATTAGTTCGTTCCGATATTCGGCGACAATATCCAGTTCTTTTTTTCCGCAATGCCAGTTCCGGTGGCGGATAGAATATCCTTTATCTATGAGATATGCAGCGGCCTCTTCTTCTCCCTCTTTGCCAAATTCGTTGTGTTCTGCCATTCTGTTTCTTTTTGTACAAAAATACTCTTTTTTATGCTTTGTATTTACAGAAGTAAAGCTAATTTTGCAGAGAATATGGCAAACAACGTAAAAAAGAGAGTAAAAGTACCGGCATCAACCCCTAAACGCAAGCAGCGTATGGTATGTTTGATGAGTGAAGAGGAAGTACGGATTGTGGATTGTTATCTTAAAAAGTATAAGATAACCAATAAGGCGCGTTGGTTACGCGAAACAGTATTGACTTTTATCCATCAGAAGATGGAAGAGGATTATCCTACATTGTTTAATGAACATGATATGAGAAGATAAGATGGCAGATGATACCTATTATATGAAACAAGCCTTGATGGAGGCTGTAAAAGCGGCTGAACAAGGAGAAGTTCCGGTGGGGGCGGTGGTAGTCTGTCGTGACCGCATCATTGGTCGTGGGCATAATTTGACAGAAACATTGAATGATGTTACAGCTCATGCCGAAATGCAGGCTGTCACAGCTGCGGCTAATACCTTGGGCGGGAAATACCTGAATGAATGTACTTTGTATGTCACTGTGGAACCGTGTGTGATGTGTGCCGGTGCCATAGCCTGGGCACAGACAGGAAAACTTGTCTTTGGTGCTGAAGATCCCAAAAGGGGATATCAAAAATATGCCCCCGATGCCTTGCATCCAAAGACGATCGTGGTGAAAGGAATACTCGCCGATGAATGTGCCCGATTGATGAAAGATTTCTTTAAGAAAAAACGATAATTCTTATTTCACCTCTTCATAATCTACATACTCTCCCTCATCGTCATCAAAGATTTTTTTTCTGTTTCCCGATGAATGAGAATGTCTATTTGAAGAAGATGAAGAGAATTCTGCAAAGTTTTCATTCTCGTCATTCGTTTGAGTCTGGGTATATGTATTTTGTTTTTGGTGGGTAGATGTTCGATTCTGGTAGGAGGGATGCTTGCCGATCCCGAACAATACACGCAGAATGTTGCCTAATATAGTGAAGCCGATAAAAACAATCAGCAGAAAAATAATAAGTAGAAAGCCTAAAAATCCAAACATAGTAATTTCTTTTTTTATATACCACGTACAACAAGCGTGCCACGTTTATTGTTTACGCTCTTTTTTTAGTTAAAAGAGATAGAATGATATACCACAGGATGATAGCTGCAAAACTGCTGATTTTGAAGAAAGCCAACAGGGGAATACATACAATGAGGAAAATATAGCTGACTTTGTTCTGTTTCCAGGCAAGACTCTTGAATTTTAATGAGAACATTGGAATTTCTGCCACCAGCAATAATGACATAATAACTACCAAGATGAAAAGATATGCCGCATTAAAAGAATCGGATATAAGAAAAGAATGTGCTCCTACAGTCAATGACCCCCAAAATAAAGCATTAGCCGGAGTGGGCATACCGATGAAACTACTGCTCTGGCGTGGGTCAATATTGAACTTGCCTAAACGCAAAGCTGAAAATACGGAAATAAGAAATGCTGTATAAGGCATATAATCGGCAACAGGCAATAGAAAATCAGGATAGTGTACCTCTTTAAATAAAGAAAAGACAATGGCGGAAGGAGCGAACCCAAAAGTGATGTCATCGGCCAACGAGTCTAATTCTTTTCCTAAAGGCCCTGATACTTTGAACAAACGTGCCAACATGCCATCAAAGAAATCAAATACAGCGCCTAGTATAATGAAAGAGATGGCCAAGGTATAGTTTTCGTTAAAAGCCATGACACTGGCAATACAGCCGGAGAATAAATTACAGCAAGTTACCGCGTTAGGAATGTGGCGTGTGATACAGTTTGCCATTGGTGATTTTCTTATTTTAGTTTAGCAATGACGGTTTCGTTACCTACAGTCGCTTGTCCCATCTTGACACAGACTTCGGTTCCTAGTGGGAGATAAACATCTACACGCGAACCGAATTTAATAAACCCCATGTGTTCATCAATATAGCAATCTTCTCCTACTTCGGCATAGGTCACGATTCGACGGGCTATTGCTCCTGCTATCTGGCGCGCCATGACAGTATGTCCTTCAGGAGTTTCAATAACGACCATAGAACGTTCATTTTCCGTACTGGCTTTAGGCAGCCATGCTTTCATAAATTTACCGTTATGATGGTCTACATGTTTCACTACTCCGTCTACGGGATACCAATTGGCATGTACATTGACAATGCTCATAAAAATAGAAATCATTAACCGGCGGTCATGAAAATATTCATGTTCATCTACTTCTTCTATAACTACTATTCTTCCGTCTGCCGGGGCTACTACGATTTTTTCAGTGTCGTGCTCGAATAATCGAATGGGACAACGGAAAAAGTTAACCATTAACAGGTAAACAACGATACTTGCGGTGGCAAATATATAAAATGGAATTTTGCACTCAATTCCCCAAAACAATAGGGCATTGATACCAATTAACAGGATGGCACTGACAATCAAGATGCTTGTTCCCTCTCTATGTAGTCTTATTTTCTTTAATTTCTTCAGTCGGTTCATGATTGTATAAAACCAATTATCGTGCAAAAATAAACTTATTTTGAAAACCTTGCAAATAAAAGTTGTTAGAAATGCCTATTTCGACTTCATTTAAGATAAAAAAAGCGAATGTTGATAACTTCTTCTTTATCTTTTTGCAGGTTTTATGAAAGCAGAGTATCTTTAGACAATTTTTTAGTAGAGTAACGATTATGCAGGATTTTGTCCATTTACATGTCCATACCCAGTATTCCATCCTTGATGGCCAGGCGTCTATTCCACGTTTGGTAGACAAGGCTATGGCTGATGGAATGAAAGGTATAGCCGTAACAGACCATGGTGATATGTTCGGTATCAAGGAATTCTTCAACTATGTAAATAAGAAGAATAGCAGTACTAACAGTGAGATAAAGGATTTGAAGAAAAGAATAGCCGGACTGGAAAAAGGTACGGTGGAATGTGATAATCCCGAGACGGAACTTGTGGCATGCAAGGAAAAATTGGAAACGGCAAAGAAGAAACTGTTTAAACCGATTTTCGGTTGTGAGATGTATGTGGCGCGCCGTCGTTTATTCAACAAAGAAGGAAAACCCGATCAAAGTGGTTATCACTTGGTTGTGCTTGCTAAAAATGAAAAAGGATACCACAACCTCATAAAATTAGTATCAAAGGCATGGACGGAAGGGTTCTATATGCGTCCGCGTACTGACCGTGTGGAATTGGAAAAATACCATGAAGGGTTGATTGTCTGTACTGCGTGTATTGCCGGAGAGGTTCCTAGAAATATCATAGCTGGAAAATATGAAGAGGCTGAGGAAGCTATCCAATGGTATAAACGTGTATTCGGAGATGATTTCTATTTGGAATTGCAACGTCATAAAGCGACGGTTCCTCGTGCGAACCATGAAGCTTATAAATTGCAGCAAATTGCTAACGAAAAGCTGATAGAGTATTCTAAAAAATTCAATGTCAAGCTGGTTTGTACCAATGACGTTCACTTTGTAGATGAAGAGAATGCTGAAGCACACGACAGGCTGATCTGTCTGAGTACGGGTAAGGATTTGGATGATCCTAACCGTATGCTCTATTCAAAGCAAGAGTGGATGAAGACACGTGCCGAGATGAATGAAGTTTTCGCTGATGTTCCCGAGGCTCTTTCAAATACGGTGGATATTTGTGATCAGGTGGAATTTTATAGTATAGATCATGCACCGATTATGCCTACTTTTGCTATTCCTGAAGATTTTGGAACAGAAGAGGGATATCGGAAGAAATATACAGAAAAGGACTTGTTTGATGAGTTCACTCAAGATGAAAACGGTAACGTGGTAATGAGTGAGGAGGCCGCTAAAGCCAAAATAGAGAAACTGGGTGGCTATGACAAACTCTATCGTATTAAACTGGAAGCTGATTATCTGAAGAAATTAGCGTTGGAAGGTGCGCATAAGCGTTATGGAGAAGTATTGAGTGAGGAAGTGCAGGAACGGATCAAATTCGAACTTCATATTATGAAGACGATGGGTTTTCCCGGTTACTTCTTGATTGTGCAGGATTTTATTCGTGCCGCGCGTGAAGAATTGGATGTGTCTGTGGGACCGGGACGTGGATCGGCGGCAGGTTCTGCCGTAGCATATTGTTTGGGTATCACTAAAATAGACCCTATTGCATACGATTTGCTGTTCGAACGTTTCCTGAATCCCGACCGTATTTCTTTGCCTGATATTGATGTGGATTTTGATGATGATGGTCGTGGACGAGTATTGAATTGGGTAACTGAAAAATATGGTCAGGAAAAGGTGGCGCATATCATTACATACGGTACGATGGCAACCAAGCTGGCAATCAAGGATGTAGCCCGTGTACAGAAATTACCTTTATCGGAGTCCGACCGTTTGTGTAAGTTGGTTCCGGATAAGATTCCTGATAAAAAAATGAATTTGCCTAATGCCATAGCTTATGTTCCCGAACTACAGGCAGCGGAAGTCTCACCCGATCCTATTTTGCGTGATACGATAAAGTATGCAAAGATGTTGGAGGGGAATGTCCGTAATACAGGTGTGCATGCGTGCGGTACTATTATATGTCGAGATGATATAACGGACTGGGTGCCTGTAAGTACGGCAGATGATAAGGAAACCGGTGAAAAAATGCTGGTGACCCAGTATGAAGGTTCAGTTATTGAAGATACTGGATTGATCAAGATGGACTTTTTGGGTCTGAAGACCCTTTCTATTATCAAAGAGGCGATTGAAAATATCAAGCATAGTAAGGGGATTATCTTGGATATTGACGAGGTTGACATTTCGGATCCTCCTACTTATGCTCTTTATAGTGAAGGACGGACGATTGGTACATTCCAGTTCGAATCTGCCGGTATGCAGAAATATTTGCGGGAATTGGAACCTAGCACTTTTGAGGATTTGATTGCGATGAATGCCCTTTATCGTCCGGGACCTATGGATTACATTCCGGACTTTATCGACCGTAAGCATGGCCGTAAGCCTATTGAGTATGATATTCCTATTATGGAGAAATATTTGAAAGATACATATGGTATTACGGTATATCAGGAGCAGGTCATGCTTTTGTCACGTTTGCTGGCGGATTTTACTCGTGGCGAATCCGATGCCTTGCGTAAAGCAATGGGTAAAAAACTGAGGGACAAACTAGACCATATGAAGCCTAAGTTTATTGAAGGCGGACGGAAGAACGGTCATGATCCCAAAGTACTTGAGAAGATTTGGACGGACTGGGAAAAGTTCGCTTCTTATGCATTCAATAAATCTCATGCTACTTGTTATTCGTGGGTGGCTTATCAGACAGCTTTTCTGAAAGCAAACTATCCGGCGGAATATATGGCGGCTACGATGAGCCGGAATATTTCGAATATCACGGAAATTACTAAATTGATGGACGAGAGTAAGGCGACTGGTATCATGACCAAGGGACCTGATGTGAATGAAAGTTATCTGAAGTTTTCTGTGAATCGTAAAGGGGATATCCGTTTTGGACTGGGAGCCATTAAGGGAGTGGGGGAAAGTGCTGTGCAGTCTATCCTTGAAGAACGTGAGAGAAATGGAGAATATAAAGATATTTTCGATTTTGTGCAGCGTGTAAATCTTTCGGCTTGCAATCGTAAGAATATAGAAAACTTGGCTTTGGCAGGTGCTTTTGATAGTTTCACAGGAATAAAGCGTGAAGACTTCTTTGTAAAGAACGCTAAAGATGAAACATTTACCGAAGTGTTGGTACGTTATGGGAATAAGTATCAGATGGATAAAGCCGCGGCTGCAAATTCTTTGTTTGGAGGTGAGAATCAGGTGGATATTGCTACTCCCGAAATCATTCCGTCTCCTGCATGGGGGGATTTGGAACGTTTGAATAAGGAACGTGATTTGGTAGGTATCTATCTTTCTGCCCATCCGTTGGATGAGTATGCTGTTATATTAGAGAATGTATGCAATGTCCACATGGCGGAACTTGCCGATTTAACCCCTTTGCAGAACAGAGACTTAACCATGGGAGGGATTGTGACTGCAGTGCGTGAGGGGTATACCAAGACGGGAAAACCATACGGTATTGCTAAAGTGGAAGATTATTCGGGCTCAGCAGAATTTGCTTTCTTCGGTAATGAATGGGTAGAGAAGAAGAACTTTTTTATGACCGGTATGTTTTTATTTATGCGAGGGAAATGTCAGCCAAAACAATGGCGGCAGGAAGAATGGGAGGTGAAGATAAGTACTATTGAGTTGTTACCGGAAGTAAAGGAAAAGATTATTGAGAAACTTACAGTTTCAGCTCCTTTGTCTGCATTGGATGAAGAGCTGATAACGGAGTTTTCAGCCTTAATCAAGGCACATCCCGGTAATGCAGAGCTTTATTTTCATGTGATGGATGAGGATGGACAAATGTATGTCAATCTGATGTCACGTACTATGAAAATTTCAGTTCAAAAAGAGATCATGACTTATTTAAAGAGCCAACCACAGCTCTCTTACAAAATTAATTAGTATATTTGCGCTAACATTTTAAATAACTAAGTATAATAATTATGGCACTAGAAATTAAAGATAGCAATTTTGAAGAATTGCTGGCATCAGGCAAGCCTGTAGTAGTGGACTTTTGGGCAACATGGTGTGGTCCTTGTAAAAAAATAGCTCCGGATGTTGAAGCTTTGGCAGAAGAATATAAGGATCAGGTAATAATTGGAAAGTGCGACGTGGATGATAACGACGAACTGACCGGTAAATTTGGTGTACGTAACATTCCTACTGTTCTTTTTATCAAGGACGGTGAAGTGAAAGATAAGACTGTAGGTGCAGTGACCAAAGCTCAGCTGGAAGAAAAAATAAAAGCTTTACTGTAATAAAAAGAATATTCACCCCTTTAATATATACGACTATGGGAATGGAAGACGATTTCTTATTGGAAGATGAGGATGATCAAAAAACGATAGAGTTTATCAAAAATTATCTGCCTCAGGATTTGAAAGATAAATTCACGGAGGATGATTTATATTATATCCTTGATGTGATTGTGGATTACTATACCTCCAGCGGATGCCTTGATGTACAACCTGATGAAGAGGGATACATTAACATTGATCAAGATGAAATTGTGAATTACATAGTCAAGGAAGCCAAGAAAGACGGAATGGGGCCTTATGACCCCGATGATGTATTCTTTGTAGTCCAAGGGGAAATGGAATATGGGAATTCATTGGGACAAGTGGATTAAGAAGAAAGTCTCATAATAAAATAAAAGATGCGTATCTCTATGTAGGGGATGCGCATTTTTTTATACTTGAAAACAAGGTAGTATCTACTATTAGCTCTCTTATTTCTTTTGTAAAAGAAAATAATAGAATACCTTTGTAAAAACACTCATGCTCATTTTAACTATAAAAACATTGCTTAATGGCTAAAAAGAAAAATTCCCAATTCCTGCCTGGTCTTTTGGAGGATATCATGTCTTTATTGACCCCGGAAGAACAAGAAATTGCATTTGAATTGTTTAATGATGGAGCGAATCAGGTAGATGAAGAACTGTCTCATATTTATTATCATCATCAGTGTCCCGATTATAGATTGATTGCGCAGCCGATCGCATCTTATCTGATGCCTTTGTGGACGATGGATGATATGAGTAGTCTGTCACCGGCTGAAATCTACTCTTCTTGTGCTGTTATTCCACAAGAAACATTGGAACGAGATCTCCGCAATTTTATCTTTAATATCTTTGTCGTATATCGGAAAATGCCCGAAAAATGTTATTCATATAGAATGTGGTATGCATTAGGAATAATGGAGCATTTTCGTATGGAACATTGTTTGGATATTGTTTTGGAAGTGCTGCGGCAAGATTTGGATTTTTATGATTTTTATTTCGGTTATTTGTATGAAACAATGTTGTCTGCCATTACCTATCAATTGGGACAGAATCAATTAGATGTTTTGATGGACTTTATGAAAGAGCCCGGACTGCTTCCTATGTCTAAATATAGAGTGATTGAAGCTGTTGCTCATATTGTGATAACTCATCCTGACAGAAGAGAGGAAGTGATGGATTGGTTTGGTAATTTGTTGAGTTATTATTTTGATGTACTGAAAGAGCAGAAGAATGATATTTGTTCTACTTTGCTGCTTGATCATGTTACAGCTTGCATGATGGATATTCGCGGGGTAGAAACTTTACCTATTTTGCAAAAGATTTATCGGACTTATCATATTAAACCTTATGGTATTCCAAGTATTAATGAACTAAAGAAAAAAATGCCTTATGCGGAAATGCATGGGTTGGAAATGGAACGGGTAGAGGATTATTTAGTTGAAGTTTTCGAGGTTGCTACTGACGAGGAAGAAGATGAGGAGATTTATGATGATCCGCTTTATATGGAGGATCAGCCTGCTAAAAAATTTAGAATAAAAATAGAGTTGAAAGACTCTGAACCATTAGTCTGGCGCATATTGGAGGTTCCTTCGAATATTTGTTTGGAAAGATTTTCTGAGGTGGTAGAAGTGGCAATGGGATGGGATGGTTATCATTTGCATCGTTTTATTAAGGGGAACACTTATTATCTTCCTCCCAAAGATCGGGCAGATGATTGTTTTTTTGAAGGTGTACCCAAACAGTTTGATTCCGGTATGCTTTCTTTAGGTGAATTATTAAGTCGTAAGGGATCAAAAATTAAGTATGAATATGATTTCGGTGATAGTTGGATACATGAAATTATATTAGAATCCTGCCAGTCCTATAAGAAAGAGGAAATTCCGGTTATAGCCTTGTTGGATGGTGAAAATGCTTGTCCGCCAGAAGATTGTAATGGCATATGGGGGTATAGGAAAATGCTGAAAGCTTTAGAAAAGCCTCGCTCTAAAGCTGCGCGTGAATATAAAGAATGGTTGGGGTATAATTTTGATCCTACTGAATTTGATCTTGATGAAACTAGGGGGCTGTTGGCTGAAATTGTAGATTGATTTGGATTTTTGTTATAACAGGGGGCGGGTGGAAATCCTGCTCTTTCCTAAAAAACTTGTTTTATGTCTGTGGATAGGGGAATGTAATATCCACAGATTTTGTTCACTATGTGTTTATACGATGCCTTGTACATTCAAAAAGAAATAAATGCCTGTAGCTATCATTAATAGTCCTAATATAGCATAGAAAAGTCGTGCACGCTGACGCCCTGCATTACTGACAATGAACTGTGTGTTGTGTGCGGTAAAGAACCACTCCCAATTAAATAAGGCTGCCAGAACGGACAATAGTCCTACCAATACGAATATGGCTTGGATCAGATAATGCATTCCCATAATTTAATGAATTTGGCTGTAGGGGCAGATTTTGTTCGTCCCTACAGTGAATATTTTTCTTTTATTCAGCTTCAAAGTGCATGATTCGGCTTCCATCTTCAGATTCTTCAATCTCGACTTTTACAGCATTGCCAGGCAAAAGTTCTTCTACCAGTTCCGGCCATTCGATGAAGCAGAGGGCACCGCTATAGAAATAATCCTCATATCCCATGTCGTATACTTCGTCCAGTTTCTTGATACGATAGAAATCAAAATGGTAAATAAGTTCACCGGTTTCATCCGAACGGTATTCGTTGACAATGGCAAAAGTTGGCGAGTTGATGACATCTGTTACCCCCAGCTCTTCGCATACAGCTTTGATAAATGTTGTTTTACCGGCTCCCATCTTTCCGTAGAAAGCAAAAACGGTATTATCACCCATAGCTGCGATGAATTGTTTGGCAGCTTCGTGGATAGAGTCTAAAGAATTGATTTTAATTTCCATATCCATTGGTTTGATTGAGTTTCTTTTGTTTGCAAAGGTACATGCTTTTCCCCATTTTGCAAAAAGTATAGATGAGGATTGAAAAAAAGATTATTGCTGCACCCGAAGGAACTTGTAATTTATAAGAAATGAACAGTCCGCCTAAACAACCTGCATAACCGGTGATGACGGACCACCAGATAATTTTCTTGAAACTATGGGTAAACAAATTGGCGGTCATTTGCGGTAAAGTCAGCAGGGAAATGGCAAGTACTATACCTACCATGCGGAGGCATGATACGATGGTCAGTGCGATGAACATCATCAGAATATATTCAAATAAAGCTACCGGTATACGTTGGGAACGGGCGAATTCCCGGTCGAAAGCGATGCAAATGATAGGATTCAGAAATAAAGTGAAGAATAGTGTCAGCAGCACGGAAAGAATGGCAAGTAACAGAATATCTGTGGGCGTAATGGTCAGAATGTTGCCGAACAGAAAGGCGGATAAATCGGGAGTGAATCCTGGAGCTAGAAAGCTAAAGATAATACCTACTGCCATACCGAAAGTCCAAAACACGGCGATAGCGGAATCTTCGCGCATATCTTTCCGTTTGCTTAACCATTCTACCCCAAAGGAAGAGAGTACGGAGAAGATTGCAGCAGATAATAGAGGGGAGATTCCTGCGTATAATCCTAGGCCGATACCTCCAAAAGAGGCGTGGGTAATTCCTCCACTGATGAATACCAAACGGCGCGTCACAATGTATGTGCCGATAATGCCACAGGCAATGCTGGCAAACAAGCTTCCTAGCAAGGCATGTTGGAAGAAAGTATAATGCAAAAGTTCTAATATATCCATATTTTTTTCAGTGGTTTTTATTCAAATGGAGACTTTGCTTGGTGTAGGCGGATTATTTGAATCTTCGTTCACCTACAATCAGGAAAAGCTCGTCTTTCAACTCGTCCGGCAGTTCTATTCCACGCAATTGCAGGCTACGGCTCCATCCGGCTACTTCATCTTCTTTACAAGTGTACATGATTTCCCGAAATTCTTCCACTTCTTCTTCATTATAACCATTTGAGGGACGGCCGCGAAAGCGGTCCAGTTCCTCGTCATCATAATATTCTATTTTTTTGCTGACAGCGGCAAGCAGGCTTTCTTTTTCACAAATTTCATGTTGCCCACAACATTCAGCGTCTGCTTCCACTATTTCGGGAGCAGCCTTCAATTCTCCGCTTTCTATCTTTTTTTGTATCTGGCGGTTGTGTAAAACTCCCACTGTCATGGCGATACCTGCCAAAATAATCAGACCAATAATAAGTATGAGCATAACTTTATACCTCCTCTATTATAAAACCAGCTTTCTTTAAATCTTCCCAATAGTAAGGATAGGATTTTGAAACGACCTGTGGATTATTAATCCGGATTTCGGGCATTACTACACAAGCCGGAGCGAATGCCATAGCCATACGGTGGTCCTCATAAGTGTCAATGGCAACATCAGCGGTCATTTCACATCGTTCACCTTCCCAAGACAGAATACGATCATCTGTTTCATGAAGTATATATCCTAGCTTTCCCATTTCTTGTATCAAGGCTGCCATACGGTCTGTTTCTTTAATCTTCAAACTTTGTAAGCCTGAGAAGCGGAAGGGAATATTCATTAACGCACAAGTGACGACAAACGTTTGTGCCAAATCCGGTTGGTTGATGAAATCATAATCCAGCCGTTCGGTTATTTTATCGGTCTTTTTCAATGTTACCGTTTTATTTCCATAAATACTTTCGATTCCTAGTAACTGGAAAATTTCAGCCACTTTACTGTCCCCTTGATAGCTTGTTTCGAATAATCCCGGTAAGATGATTTCCGCTTTGTTGGAAAGAGCGGCTATCTGATACCAATATGAAGCTGCGCTCCAATCACTTTCCACGTAGAAAGGTATGGATTGGTAGGGTTGCGGCTCAACTTTTAGTTGATATTCATTGAGCCATTTGGCTCTAGCACCAAAATCGTTCATCAGCTGCAGGGTAAGGTTGATATAAGGGCGGGATATGATTTCTCCTGTCAGTGTAAGGGTCAGTCCGTTACTTAGTATAGGGGCAATCATCAATAAGGCTGAGATATATTGAGAACTGACATTACCCGGCAGGCTGATGGTATCTTTCTGCAGTTTGTGCCCGGTGATACGCAGAGGAGGATATCCGTCATTGATTATGTATTCAATTTCTGCTCCCAGCTCACGTAAAGCATTGACCAACACCTGGATAGGACGTTGTTGCATACGTTGTGTACCAGTGATGATCCGTGTTCCCGGAGTGACGGACAAATAAGCAGTAAGAAAGCGCATGGCTGTTCCGGCTGCCATAATGTCTATGGTATTTTTGCCGTCATTTAAGGCGTGAATCATTACTTGGGTATCATCGCAGTCAGATAGGTTCTCAAGTTGGAATGTTCTATTTCCCAGTGCATTGATTATCAATGCACGGTTGCTGATACTCTTGGAAGAGGGGAGCTGGATAGTTGTATGTATTTGAGCGGGTGCCGTTACTTTTATTTGCATCATACCTTATATAATATAATAATGTGTATCGGATTGCAAAGGTAGGAATATTATCTTAATACTTGAAGGTTGCTACTTAAAAAAGGAGGCCGGAGAGTATAAAAAAGCCGGGAACATGGAAAGGTGGTTGTTTTGTTCCCGGCCCGGACATATAATGAAAGTTAAGCTATAGTGATGCTTGAATCCAAATAAACATCTTGAATGGTATTTAGCAATTCAATTCCGTCTTTCATTGGTTTTTGAAAGGCTTTACGTCCACTTATGAGGCCCATACCTCCGGCACGTTTATTGACGATTGCTGTTATTACTGCGTCTTTTAGATCAGAACTGCCATGAGATTCACCTCCAGAGTTGATTAATCCTACACGTCCCATGTATCCATTGGCTACTTGATAGCGACAGAGGTCGATAGGATGTTCTGAAGTCAGTTCGGTATAAACTTTATCATTTGTCTTTCCGAATTTAATGGCTGTAAAGCCACCGTTATTGACCGGTAATTTCTGTTTTACAATATCTGCCTTGATAGTAACTCCCAAATGATTGGCTTGTCCGGTCAAATCGGCTGCTGCATGATAATCTACACCGTCTTTTTTAAAAGCATTGTTACGTAAGTAACACCATAAAATAGTAGCCATGCCTAGTTCGTGGGCATATTCAAAAGCTTCCGCTATTTCAACCAGTTGTCTGCGGCTCTGTTCAGAACCGAAATAGATAGTGGCACCTACTGCTACAGCCCCCATATTCCAGGCTTCTTTTACAGTACCAAACATCACTTGGTCGTAAGAATTGGGATAAGTCAATAATTCATTGTGATTTAGTTTGGCAATAAAAGGAATCTTGTGGGCGTATTTGCGGGCAACGGAACCTAATACTCCGAAAGTAGAGGCTACGGCATTACAGCCCCCCTCAATAGCGAGTTTTACAATATTTTCCGGATCAAAGTAAAGTGGATTGGGAGCAAATGAGGCTCCTGCTGTATGTTCTATGCCTTGGTCTACAGGAAGAATAGATACATACCCTGTATTTGCAAGTCGCCCGTGTCCTAACAGGGTTTGAATACTGCTCAGGGTACGAATATTGCGGTCTGATGATATCCAAGTATCATCAATGGTGCTTGAAGAAGGGATATGGATTAATGATTTATCTATAGTTCTACAGGTGTGCTCTAAATAAAATGCTGCTTGGTCACCCAATAAATTTGTTATTTTACTCATACTCTTTTTTCTTTAATTGATTAATAATCTTTTATCCATAATGTTTTCTTTCTAGTATAAAAGCGTATGATTGCGTTTGAATGCACTATTGAAAACACTATTTTGATGTATTCTCCATTCTGTGATGGAGGTTTCGGACAGCGCAGGAAAATTATTTCCTGCCACCGGGGTTGGTTTTTCCTTGATCGGCTACAGCTTCCATTAGTTTTTTTATTTTTTCCGGATCTCCCAAAAAGTAGTCTTTCTTCAAATTCAGGTCATTATCAAACTCGAATACATACGGAACAGCAGTAGGTAGATTAAGACCTACAATTTCCTCATCCGGTATATGTTTCAAATATTTAATAATTCCTCTGAGGCTGTTTCCGTGAGCTACTACCAGCAGTTCGTTTGCTGTAGCTAGATTGGGGAAGATGATGCATTTCCAATAAGGTAATATACGTTCTACTGTTTCTTTCAGAGATTCGGTACGTGGAAGATCTTTGTCAGGAACTTCTTTATAACGGGTATCTGTTTTCGGATTGCGCGGATCATCTTCCGGTAGGGCATTGGGGGCTACGTTAAAACTACGGCGCCATATCAAGACTTGTTCTTCTCCGTATTTAGAAGCTGTTTCGCTTTTGTTTAATCCTTGCAATGCGCCATAATGTTTCTCATTTAGGCGCCAACTTTTCTCTACAGGTATCCAGTCTTGATCCATTTTATCTAGGACACAGTTTAATGTTTTGACCGCACGCTTTAAAAAAGAAGTGTAAGCTTTATCAAAATGAAATCCTTTTTCTTTTAAGAGTATACCTGCTTGGTTGGCATCAGCGATACCTTTTTCGGTTAAATCTACATCTGTCCATCCTGTAAAACGGTTGTCTTTGTTCCAAGTACTTTCTCCATGGCGGAGTAATACGATTCTTTTCATTTGTTCTCCTTTCTTTATTACCCGGTAATACATTTTCTGTTGGCGGCAAAATTAGTTGTAGCATACATACTTATCAATACCCATTAATTATGAATTTAACAGCGGAAGGCAAGGTTTTGTTTCTCTTTTTATTATTTTTGTACTTTGTAATTAAACACATGCCATGAAAAGAATTAAAACAGGACTAACGGGATTTATATTAGGAGATTGGTTGGGAATGCCTTACAGGGGAAAAGGAAAAGGGACATTTAAACCTATGTGGACAAAATCTTATCTTCGGGGAGACAAATGTTCAGGAAATACTTCGATGTTATTATGTGCTTTGGACAGTCGTTGTAATTTGGAACTTTATCAGCAGAATTTAAGAGATTGGTATTTTAATAGAAAGTATACAGGAGAAAACATTGAGTTTGATATTGATCAGGTAACCCAAAAAGCAATCATGAAAAATTTCAGGGGAGTGTCTTCGGATTCTAATAGCGGCAACCGTAGTTTGATGGGATGTTGTGTTTTGGCTTTTTCGCCTTTATCTAAAGAAGAGATTTTTCCTTTTATTAAGATTACTCATAATAGTCGTTATAGCTTTAAGTATACTTGGTTTTTTATTGAGTTTATTCGTTGCCTGTTGGAGTATGAAGATAAAGGACAGGCATTACAGCAGGCTGAGCAGAGATGTGGTGTGGAGGTTAACAGGCAAAATCTTTGTAATGGAAGCTTTGTTGTAGATACGGTGGAGTCAGTGGTCAATTGGTTTATGGCAGGAAATAGTTATAAGGAGTGCGTATTTTCGGCTATAAACTCAGGTAAGTCAAGTGATGCGGTAGGAGCATTGACAGGTTTGCTGGCGGGAATATATTATGGATTAGAATTAAAGAATGGAGTGAAAGGGTTTGAAACAATGGAATCTTATATTGATTCATTTATCCAGTACCTTAATCATCCCACTCTTTAAATTCCAATGAAAGTTGTTCCCATTGTTTTTTTATTTCTTCTTTTGGATTAGATACGGATAGTCCGATAAGGCGGATGGGGTGGCTTTCATAATCAATTTCTTTCAGTAATTTTTTTGCTAAAGGAAGAATTTTATCCATGCTTGTCAGTTCACTGTCTTGAGTGATGCTGCGGGTTATTTGGTTAAAGTCATGGAATTTTATTTTTAAAGTAAGTGTATTACCACTGAAATTAGTGCGTTTCAGTCTTTCTAGCAATTCGGTGACTACATGATATAGTTCAATGATGGCGGAAGAATGAAGAGAAATGTCTTTTTCCAATGTATGTTCGCATCCTACGGACTTACGGATTCTTATGGGTTCTACAGGACGGAGGTCTATGCCTCGTGCAAAATCGTAATATAGATTACCTGCTTTGCCAAACTGTCGGGTAAGCATTTCTAAAGTGCAGGCTTGTAATTGGGTACCATTATGAATACCTAATGCGTGCATTTTTTGGGCTGTGACCGGACCTACTCCCCAAAAAGATTCGATGGGAAGATGGGCGATGAAATCCAATGCTTGGTCGGGATGTATTGTACATAATCCGTCGGGTTTGCGGTAATCCGATGCTATTTTGGCTAGAAATTTGTTATAAGAGACCCCGGCTGAAGCTATCAATCCCAATTCTTTGCGGATACGCTTTTTTATATCTTTGGCTATATCTATAGCAAGTGAAAAGCCTGCTTTATTTTCAGTTACATCCAGAAAGGCTTCGTCTAGTGACAGAGGCTCTATGATATCTGTATAGGTATGAAAGATATCGTGTATCTGCCGGGATACAGCTTTATATACATTCATCCGCCCTGGAACAAAAATCAGTTCTGGGCAAAGTCTTTTGGCTTTTTGTGATGACATGGCGGAATGTACTCCGTAACGACGGGCTTCGTAACTGGCAGCAGCTACCACACCTCGTTCTTCAGCGTGTCCCACAGCAAGCGGTTTTCCACATAATTCGGGGTTGTCACGCTGTTCTACCGATGCGTAGAATGCATCCATATCGATATGTATTATTTTGCGTTCGGACATCTTCATGAAATTTGTAGAGCAAAGGTATGAAAAAGGTTTTTGGTTGATGAGTTCTTTAACAGCTTTATTTGTTATATTTTCATTAATGTTATTTCTGTATAACGAATACGAGAGAGACACATAAGAACTGCCCCTTTTATTTATCTGATGATGCGAAATTTCCGCTGGGCCCCGAATATTGGTTTCGGTAAGGTAAGATCAATGTTGGGTAGTATAATAAAAAGAAGGAGTTAGTTTTCACTAAACTCCTTCATGCTCAGCTTGTCGGGGTGACTGGATTCGAACCAGCGACCACACGCCCCCCAGACGCGTACTCTAACCGGGCTGAGCTACACCCCGAATTGCGGATGCAAAGGTACGGCTTTTTTTGGTATTTGCAAATATTCTCTGTACTTTTTTACATTAAAAGTGCATCTTTTTATGCAAGGTATTGATGAAACTAATAAGTCGATTCCCTATATTCAGAGGGAGACATATTGGTGTGTCTTTTAAAAAAACGACCTAAAGCAGACTGGTTCAGGAACTTAGTTCTGATTGTTATTTCCTGAATATTAAGAGAACTGTTTTTCAATAATTCTTTTATCTCCAGTAATGAATAATCTATAATCCAGTCCTTAGGAGATTTTCCACTGGTTTCTTTAACTACTTCAGACAGATATTTGGAAGAAACATGAAGTTTGTCGGCATAAAAGATAACCTCTTTATGCTCTCTGTAGTTGTCCATCATTAGCGTATAGAATCTATGCGTTAAATCTTCTTTACGTGTTGTACTTGTATTATTTCTATGATTGATGTAATTTTCAAAATCGTTATATAAATCTAGGAATATAATTCTTAGCAGAGCTATAATTGCTTCTCTGGAAAAACTTTTGGGAAGTTTGATCCGACTCTTCAGTAACGTATAATAATTCATGAAATACTGCATCTCTTGTTCCGGCAAGGGATAAAGGAAACGAGATTTCATGTAAGAGAAAAATTGAGGAGAAAAACTCCTGATAGTTTTTATTACATCATAGAAAAATGTGTTTGAAAGTGTAAAATAGTTTGTTGTGAAATGAGGACTTGTCTCTATGACTGAGACTAGCAGTCCCGGCATAAAGACAAAAACATCATGTGGGTGTATAGTATATTCTTGAGAATCCATTCTTATTTTAGCATTTCCTTGTATACAGATTCCAATAGTACATATAGGGGTATAAGAAGGGCAATCTGTAATGGGCAATGTTGATGCATTAGATTGCATGCAAAATTCATTCTCTAATATATCTTCTCTATTCTTTTCAAATTCCTTATATAACATTTATACCAACCAATTATATAATGCAAAAATAGGGTTTCTGAAGCATTGAAAAGTTGATCAATGGTATTTAGGAACAATTTTACGGAAAAAAGGTGCTTTATATTTGTCTTTTTTAAATGATTGTCCTGTTTTTTAACTAATGTATTATAAATACTCTAATTGCTTGATTGTTAAAAGTTTGATCGATTATAATTGGGAATAAATAAAAGATGTTTTTATTGTATCGGACAGATGGAAAGTTTGTATAATCCTTTCCATCTGTTTGAAGGGAGATCAGCAACCCATGGATTCATGATAAAAATCCAGCATTTCAAAAATTTCGTCTTTACTTGCCGATTGATTAATCTGTATATTTCCTATTTCAGTTAATAGGGTGAAATTGATAATGCCTGCTGAGTTTTTCTTATCATGTTTCATGAATTCATAGAGGCGTTCATATTGTTTGCAATTAAAAGGCATAACTCCATAATGTTCTTTGACGAACAGGATGGTCTGACGTAGCTTGTCTTTAGGAAAACCAGTTTTGATATGGGAGAAATAAAGTTCACAAACTATTCCCCATGCCACAGCGTAACCATGTAATATCGGATGCTGTGTTTCTAATGCCAGACTTTCAAAAGCATGCCCTACGGTGTGTCCCAGATTTAAAGCTTTGCGGATTCCTCTTTCAAAAGGATCCTGTTCCACTATATCTTCTTTAATCTGTACAGATTTTCCGACTAAAGTCTGTAAGACCTTGTAATCTATATTGTTGAAGTCAAATTTCAACAATTCTATCCAATGATCATGGGTGCTGATAAGACCATGTTTCAACATTTCAGCGTATCCGGACAATAGATTGCGAATATCCAGTGATTTTAGAAAATTAGCGTCAATCAATACACTTTCGGCAGGAGAGAAGACTCCGATCTCATTCTTTAATCCGTTGAAATTGATTCCGGTCTTGCCTCCTACAGATGCATCAACCATAGCCAGCAGTGTGGTAGGAATATTAATATATTTGATCCCTCGTTTGAAAGTTGATGCGGCGAATCCTCCTAAATCTGTAACCATCCCTCCACCTAAATTGATAAGTAGCGAATGACGGCTTGCACCTTTATCTCCCAACTCTTTCCATACATATGCCAGTGTTTCCAAGTTTTTGTGCACATCTTCAGCCCCTATATAAATAAAATGGGCATTTTTAATACAATCAAATTCTGATAAAACAGGAATGCAAAGTTCACGTGTATGTTCGTCAGCCAAGACAAATAATTTGTCATGTGGGCATTGGTTTATTGCCTTATTGAGATTTTCTTCTAAGTTATGGCAGATAATAACTTCTTGTTTACTCATATTTTCTATTATTTGCCTGCAAATTTAGGTAAAAAAGCAAAAAGATGACCGTTCTTTGCTTACAAATAATTACTTTTGTACGTTAAAATATAAAATAATGAAAGGAATTTTACCGGTTTATTGTAGGACGATGGGATATGTTGTTCTGTTGTTGTCTGTTTTCGTACCGTTGTTCATGTTTATGTTTGGCATGATAAACGATAGTAACCTGTTGTTTACAAAGGCTTCTATCAAGTTACTTATCTGGTTTTCTTTGTTTATGATCTTCTTGGCAAAAGTGAAGGATGAGAATGAGAAGATTTCCCGAATACGTATCAAGGCTATTTGTTATGCTATTTATTTGTTGGGCATTTATTATATTGTAATGTTGGTCAGAGGAGTATATAATGGAAATCTGGAAGAAGCGGATAATTCCATTGCTATAGTTTATATGGTTTTTAATGTTATTTGTCTGGAATTTGGTGTACAAAAAAGCCGGGTTGACCGATTGTTTAAGAAATAAATACATTTTTCCGTTAAACCTTTTGTCGACAAGAGTGTCCAAAGGACATTAGGCATTAAAATTTCAAGGAAAAAGAAAAAATGAAGAAGTTAGTATTATTGTTGTTACTGGTATGTACCTGTGCAACTCTCTCTTGGGCGCAAAGTGGCAAGCGCATAACCGTGACGGGATCTGTGATTGATGGTGATGATAAAAGCCCGGTTGGACAAGCTACCGTACAGTTACTTTCTCTACCCGATAGTACAATGGTGGTAGGAAATGTTACCAATAACAACGGAGTATTCTCTATTGCTGCCCGCCCGGGGAAATATGTACTTAAAATTTCATTTGTAGGTTACCTTACTCAGGAAAAATCTTTGCAGCTGACAGCTGGTAAACCGAGTGTTAATATTGGAACAGTCACTTTACCCACCGATGCTATCATGTTGGGTGAGGCGGTTATTGTAGCCGAGGCTCCGCAGGTAACCATTTCAGAAGATACTATTGGCTATAACGCTTCTGCTTATCGTACTCCTGAGGGGGCGATGTTGGAAGAATTGGTGAAAAAACTTCCGGGAGCAGAAATAGATGAAGACGGAAACATAAAGATGAACGGCAAGGAAATCAAGAAACTTATGGTAGATGGCAAAGAGTTTTTTGGCGGTGATGTGAAGACCGGTTTGAAGAACTTGCCAGTCGATATGGTGGAAAAACTGAAAACCTATGATAAGAAATCCGATTTGGCACGCATTACGGGTATTGATGATGGTGAGGAGGAAACAGTGCTCGATTTGACGGTGAAGAAGGGGATGAATCAAGGCTGGTTTGGAAACGTGGATTTAGGCGCCGGAACGGAAGACCGTTATACAGGAAGAGCTATGATTAACCGTTTTTATGATAAAACTCAGGTTTCTATTATTGGTTCCGCCAATAATGTGAATGATCAGGGATTTTCGGGAGGAGGACCTCGTTGGAGGCGTAACAATGGATTGAACGCGACTAAAATGCTAGGAGCGAATTTTGCTACAGAAACAGAAAAACTGGAATTGGGAGGTAGTATGCGTTACAAC
Organism: Phocaeicola vulgatus ATCC 8482; assembly: GCF_000012825.1. Lineage (GTDB taxonomy): Bacteria > Bacteroidota > Bacteroidia > Bacteroidales > Bacteroidaceae > Phocaeicola > Phocaeicola vulgatus. The sequence goes on from NC_009614.1 coordinate 2,475,083, forward strand.
TATCGTGATGCAGATGTAGTAACAGTCGGATCTTCACAGCGTTTTTTGCAGTCGGGGGATTCTTATTCCAATTCAAACAAAGCCAATAGTAATAAGGAAACAGGTTTCAAGGCAGATTTCCGTATGGAATGGCGTCCCGATTCAATGACCAATATTATTTTCCGGCCGAATGTTTCTTATGACAAGACAAGGGGAGCTTCAGTTGCAGAGTCAGGTACTTTTAATGAGGATCCTTATCAGTATGTGGTAAATCCCAATGATTATTTGAACTTTGACAATATAGAGTCTGATGATCCGTTAAGGGATACTCGTATTAATGCTACCAATGAACATAATCTGTCCAAATCAAATAGTTTGTCGGCTAATGCAACATTGCAGCTGAACCGGAAACTGAATAATGAGGGACGTAACATTACATTCCGTGGTTCATTTGGATATGGAGATGATGACAGCGATCAGTATGCTCAATCGGAAACCCGTTATTATCAGATAAAGAACTATTTAGGAGGGGATTCTATAGAACATCGTAATCAATACATTACGATGCCTACTAAAAATTATAATTATACAGCACAGTTTACTTATAGCGAACCTATAGCACGGGCTACTTTCCTGCAATTTAGTTATAGATTCCAATATAAGAATAGCAAGAGTGATAAATCGACATACGATTTGGGGTATCCTTGGGATATAAATGACGGATTACCCGAAAACTATGAAACTGCTTATGTGGATAGCTTGAGTAAGGATGCTGAATATAAATACTTTAATCATGATATTTCTTTGGGACTACGATTTATCCGGGAGAAATATCAGTTGAGTGCCGGCATGTCCTTACAGCCTCAAAATACGAAATTGTCCTATAAGAAGGGAGATTACATGACTGATACCACAAGAACGGTATTCAATTTTGCTCCGAATCTGGATTTTCGTTATCGCTTCTCCAAAGTAAGTCAGTTGCGTATCACTTATCGTGGGCGTAGTAGCCAGCCTAGTATGGAAAACCTGTTGCCGATTGTCGATAATTCCAATCCGTTGAATATCCGTGTGGGTAATCCAGGTTTGAAGCCTTCGTTTGCCCATACCATGCGTTTGTTTTATAACACTTATAATGCCGAGAAGCAGCGTGGCATAATGACTCATGTAAATTTCACTGCTACTCAGAATAGTATCAGTAATAGTACGGTATATGATGAGAATACGGGTGGTACTACTTCAACTCCTCAGAATATCAATGGAAACTGGAATGCGTTTGGATTGTTCGGTTTTAATTCGGCTTTGAAGAATAAAAAGTTTACTATAAATTCTTTTTCTCGTGTGAGCTACCGGAATCAGGTAGCGTTCTTATACAATAAGGAAACATTGCATGATGATAAGAATACGACTACCGGTTTGACTTTGGCGGAGAATCTGAATGGGTCCTATCGGAATGACTGGTTTGAATTTTCATTGAATGGTTCTATTGAGTATACAGCGGAACGTAGCAAGCTGCGTCCTGAAAAGAACCAGAATCCTTATACATTCTCATATGGAGCGAGTACCAATGTCACTTTACCATGGCAGATGACATTGTCTACTAATATCACCAACCAGTCCCGTAGAGGATATGATGATGCCAGTTTGAACAATAATGAACTGATTTGGAATGCCCAAATAGCACAAAGTCTATTGAAAGGAGCTGCAACTGTTAGTTTTGAAATGTACGACATCTTAAAACAACAGAGCAATATCAGCCGTTCTTTGACAGCGGATGTACGTTCGGTTACCGAATACAACAGTATCAACAGTTATTGTATGGTACATTTTATCTATCGTCTGAATATTTTTGGAAGTAAAGCCGCCCGTGACAAGATGATGAATAGCCATAGGGGATTCGGCGGTCCCGGTTTTGGTCCCGGTCCGGGAAGACATGGCCGGCGTCCTTTTTAAATGAAACTATATCTTAATCTTTTCCCAATCTATATTGTTATAGGTTGGGATTTTTTTTATAAGTTTGCTTATAAGTAAATTACTGGAATTATATGGTAGAGTGGAGTATCTTTAATGAAATCTTTGCTGTTGCTTTTAACGTGCTTTATTTTGTGATTATCATCGGAACTATCTTTATAGTGATACTTGATAATCGTAATCCCGTTAAAACAATGGCATGGGTACTTGTGCTCTTTTTCCTGCCCATTGTGGGGCTTGTGTTCTATTTCTTTTTCGGCAGAAGCACACGTAAGGAGAAATTGATCAGCAAGAAAGGGTTCACCCGTCTCATAAAACGTCCCATGGCAGAATATCAGGCGCAAAAGGCGTTTAAGTGTCCTGATGAACAGCACCAGTTGATGCGTTTTTTCCGGAAAGTGAATAATGCTTTGCCCTTTGAAGGAAATGCGACGGAAGTTTTTACGGATGGTTATTCCATGCTGTATTCATTGATGAAAGAAATCAGTAAGGCAAAGCATCACATCCATTTGCAGTTTTATATTTTTGAGGATGATCCGGCAGGCAGGTTGCTGCGCGATTTGTTGATAGATAAAGCGCGGCAGGGAGTAGAAGTGCGTTTGCTATATGACGATGTGGGCTGCTGGAAAGTTCCCCATGCTTTTTTTGATGAAATGCGGGGAGCAGGTATTGAGGCACGCAGTTTTTTGAAAGTCCGTTTTCCTTTATTTACCAGTAAGGTAAATTATCGTAATCACCGTAAAATAGTAGTAATCGACGGTCGTGTGGCTTATACGGGAGGGATGAACATTGCTTTGCGCTATATGAAAGGCTTTCCATGGGGGATATGGCGGGATACTCACATTAAAATAGAAGGAAAAGCGGTATATGGGTTACAGACTGCTTTTTTGACCGATTGGTATGTAGTAGACCGTACCCTTATCACTTCCTCCCGTTATTTCCCCGAAGTCGGAATCTTTGGAAAGGCTCTGATACAGATTGTCACTTCCGATCCTGTAGGCGAATGGCGGGATATTATGCAAGGGCTACTGATAGCTATCAGCAGCTCCCGAAAGTATTTTTATATACAAACACCTTACTTGTTGCCTACCGAACCTATTCTGATGGCATTGAAAACGGCAGCTTTGGCAGGCGTGGATGTTCGCATTATGATACCGGCACGTGCCGATACATGGATAACACATTTAGGTTCGTTATCTTATTTGGATGATATCATGCGTGCGGGTGTCAGGATTTACCTTTATCAGAAAGGTTTTTTGCATTCCAAGCTGATGGTCAGTGATGATACTCTTTCTACGGTAGGTTCTACAAATATGGACTTCCGTAGCTTTGAGCATAATTTTGAGGTGAATGCCTTTATGTATGATCCGTCCTCAGCATTGCTGTTGAAAGGTATTTTCCTGCAAGACCAGAAGGACGCCATCCTGTTGCAGAGAAAAACATGGATAAAGCGTCCTTGGTATCAAAAAGCACAAGAATCTATTGTCCGGTTGCTGGCACCGTTGCTTTGAAGAAAGAGAAGTTCACACTGCCATATGCACGGCGCTCAATAAAATGGGGGTCATCCTCAAAATGATTCTCTTTGCCATGTTCCAGTACCAGTAATCCGTCTTCCTTTAAAATCCCGCTTTCGAAAATACGGGTGGGGATGCTTTCCAACTCTTTCAAGGCGTATGGAGGGTCGGCGAAGATGAAATCAAATTGCTCGCTGCATTTGTCTATAAATCTAAAGACATCAGCACGGATAGGAAAACATTTGTCGGTCTTCACTTCACGCATCATCTGTGAGATGAAAGAAAGGTGCTGGGGATCTTTTTCTACTGAAATAACCCGGTCACAACCGCGTGAAACCAGTTCTATACTGATGCTGCCCGTACCGGCGAAAAGGTCCAAGGCTGTAACTCCGTCCTCGAAGTCAAAATAATTGTTACTTAATACATTGAAAAGGTTCTCTTTGGCGAAATCCGTTGTCGGACGTGCCTTGAATGTATGAGGCACATCGAAACGGCGCCGTTTGTATATACCGCTGATTACTCGCATAATAATAAGGTTTGCATGTCAAAAGGTATCTCTTCTATTTTACTTATCTCGGAGCGGTTGAATTCCGCTTTGGGGCTGATGACGAATACCTGGCGCAGATAATTGCGCAACTCTTTCAGTAATTCTTCTTTGTCCTTTAATATTCCTGTCAAGTGCAGCTCGTCTCTTTCCTGATTATAATTTAATTGTTGCCATACATATAATAGGTAATACACACGGTCTGTGGTTTGTTTGCATGGAAATGAGTTGATCAGTAATAAGTTGCCCTTATCAAAACAAAAAACTTCCATTTGTTGCTCGCGTATGTATGTATATAGTTTCCGGCTGTTACCCAACCGGCTTTTCCGGGCGAAATATTCAGTCAGCGGGCTGGCGGTGGAGAAGAAACGAGCTGTAGGAAAATGTTCAGTCAGTAACAAATGGGTATGTTTGTCCATAGCAAAAAGTATTACCACATTGCTTCTTCCCAGGACATTGCAAAGTACAATCTCGTTATTTCCTTTAGCTTTAGGAAAATTATGATAGAAAATTGTATCCATCTGTTCGTCTTCGAATAATTCCAAAGGAACAGGGGTGAAACGGGGGGAGTCATACAAGATGTTAACCCGTTTATACGGATACTTCAGCGCTTCTGTTTTAGTCAGCATATCTTTCAGATTGGCCGTCATGGAATATCCGGTGTTGACCGGATGCGGAACAAAGCAGAAATCATTATCTGTCAGTGGGTTATAGATAGAAAAAGAAAATCCATCCGCACTGAGGCGGATGGATAATGTATATTGTTCTGATTTTGTAAAATCGATACGTTCAGTCATTCTTATTCCCAGTTACCTGCGTTATTGTTAGGCTGTTCGATATCACCCACTCTTAAACCGCAATATTTACCCAATTTGGTCTGAAGGTCTTTAAGGTTAGCCAATTCTTGAGTATTCAAGCCGCCCAAATATGTTTCATACGGAGTTTGAGCTTGGAACAAGTTCAAAGGAGCACCCGATTTGGTAGTATCGCTGCGGGTAACCATCTCAAATTGTACGCCGTTTCCGAAGGGAACATATCTCAAAGAGTCTGCATTGAAGCCCGGAGCATAGATTGTATCTGTTACGGCAACCCATAAAGTATCACGTTTGAAGTTCATCAAACCTTCTTTTTCAACTTCTTTCCAGTTACCGGTCTTTTTGGCTTTGTTGATGATTGCCATCGCTTTCTTTTCAGTCATACCGGCTTCCAGTTGTGTATCAGACAAAACTCCTTCTTTCTTTACAAACGGAAGTTTTGCAGTTTTGACGAAATCAATCAAGGTGTCGAAGCTTGCAGTATATCGTCCATTGTGCAGGTTACGGTATTCCAACTGTGCCTTACGGATGTCAATTAAGCGTGCAATAACTTGTTTCTCTCTAGTCTTTTTAGCGTCATCGAAGTTGATCGGTCCCATGATACTGCCGTAGCAAACGTATATCAAACCGATAACGCAAGCAGCCAATACAATATTAATAACTGTTTTCATGATAAATATGTGTTTTTTTTAGTTTATATTCGCATCGCAAAAATAAAACAAATAAATCTAATAACGCACAGTTCAAGGAACTTTTTATTACGCAATTATGATTAATAGTTATTTAGTGCAGCAAATTAAGGGAAATTTTCTATATAAACCAACTTTAGAACAAGAAAAAGCTGTTAAATTTTTAGCAGATTTTCTCTTTTCCCGCCAATCGGACTCGGTTTTTCTCTTAAAGGGATATGCCGGTACGGGTAAAACATCCCTTATCGGAGCATTGGTGAAGACCTTGGACCAGTTACAGCAAAAGTGTGTTCTGCTTGCTCCGACGGGAAGGGCGGCTAAAGTCTTTTCACATTATGCACAGCATCCGGCTTATACTATCCATAAGAAGATTTACCGCCAGCGCAACTTTTCAAATGACCTGGACAACTTTTCTTTGGATGATAACCTGCATCAGCATACTTTGTTTATTGTGGATGAGGCGTCGATGATCGCTAATGACGGATTGGCGGGGGCGGTCTTTGGTACAGGGCGTTTGCTGGACGACTTGATTCAATATGTATATGCCGGAACAGGTTGCCGTCTGATGCTGATAGGAGATACGGCGCAGCTTCCTCCGGTGGGAGAGGAGGAGAGTCCGGCTCTTTCGGCCGATAAGTTACGCGGGTATGGCATGGAAGTATATGAGGCGCAGCTCACTGAGGTGGTCCGTCAGATGCATGATTCGGGGATTCTTTGGAATGCGACAGAATTGCGCCGCTACATATCCGAGGAAAATTTTCTCACTTTGCCTTCTGTCCGTGTGGAAGGGTTTCCGGATATCCGGATGGTTTCTGGTAGTGAGCTGATTGAGGTAATCAATGATTGTTACGGTCAGGCAGGTATGGACGAAACGATTGTGGTCTGCCGTTCCAATAAACGGGCGAATATTTATAATAAGGGAATCAGGAATACGATTCTGTTTCGGGAGGATGAGCTGAACAGCGGTGACCTGCTGATGGTGGCGAAGAATAACTATTTTTGGACGGAGGGTTGTAAGGAGATTGATTTTATAGCCAATGGAGATATAGCTGTGGTTCGCCGTGTCCGTCGGGTGCGTGAGGCATACGGCTTTCGTTTTGCCGATGTGGTGCTGGCGTTCCCCGACTATGATGGTATGGAATTGGAGGTGAAACTTTTGTTGGATACCTTGCATACTGAAACACCCGCACTGCCTAAAGAATTGAATGACAAGTTGTTTTATTCGGTATTGGAGGATTATGCTGATATAACAGTGAAACGTGAGCGGATGAAGAAAATGAAAGCCGATCCTCATTACAATGCCTTGCAGGTGAAATATGCGTATGCCGTTACTTGTCACAAAGCGCAGGGTGGCCAGTGGAAACGGGTCTTTTTGGATCAGGGTTATATGACGGAGGATATGTTGACTCCGGATTATTTCCGTTGGCTGTATACGGCTTTCACCCGTGCTACGGAAATTCTGTATCTAGTGAACTGGCCGAAGGAGCAGACGGAATGAGCGGGCAGTCAGTGAGGTGTTAATGACTGATGATATGTTTTCAACCGTTTGGTTAATGTTTTTTTCTTTATGGCTAAGCCTTTTTGAACGTTTGTATTCTATCTCCATAACCTTTGGAGTTAACTCCCAAGCTTATGGAGTTAACTCCAAAGGCTATGGAGATAACTCCAAAGGCTTGGGAGATAGAAATCTTCCTTTTTATTTCCCTTATCCATAAAGAAGAAAAGGCTTAGTAAACCAGATAAAAAAACTCCGCCATCGGCTTTCAGACCAGATGGCGGAGTTTTGATATATACGAAATATGGACGAAATTCGAATAGATTACAATGCAGCCAGCTCTATCACTTTATCAACAGCCGCATTCAGACCGTCGGGATTCTTACCGCCTGCCGTTGCGAAGTGGGGCTGACCGCCGCCGCCGCCTTGAATCAGTTTGGCTGCTTCACGGACCAGTTTACCTGCATTCTGTCCGGCTTTTACCAAGTCTTCGCTAATCATGACAGTCAGCATCGGTTTGTTGTTGTCCACACTACCTATTACAACGAACAGATTGGCAGGAATCTCACCTTTCAGCTGGAAGGCAATATCTTTCACTACGTCGGCAGACATCGGAATGATGGCTTTCACCACTTTCACACCATTTATTTCTTTGGCATTCTCTACCAGTCTGGCTTTCAGTGCGGCGCCCTTTTCTTTCATGAACTCTTCCACCTGCTTCTTCAATCCTGCATTTTCGTCAATATACTTGCGGATGGCGACTTTCAGATCGGGAGCATTGTTGAACAATGCCTTCAAGTCATTCAGCGTATCTTGGACCGTATCCATCAATTCCTCTACTTTGGCCCCCGTGATAGCTTCGATACGGCGCACACCGGCAGCAACAGAGCTTTCGCTGATAATACGGACCATACCGATCTTGCCTGTAGCCGGAACGTGGGTACCTCCACAGAATTCAATAGAGTTTCCGAATTGGACAACACGTACCTCATCACCGTATTTTTCACCGAACAAAGCAATAGCACCCAGTTCTTTTGCCTTTTCGATAGGAAGATTGCGGTATTCCGTCAAAGGGATGTTCTCACGGATTTTGGCATTTACCAAATGTTCCACTTCACGAAGTTGCTCGTCAGTCACCTTCTGGAAGTGAGAGAAGTCGAAACGTAATGACTCAGGGGTTACCAAAGAACCTTTTTGTTCTACGTGAGTTCCTAATACCTGGCGCAACGCTTCGTCCAGCAAGTGAGTACAAGAGTGGTTGGCGGCACAGGCGGCACGTTTTTCTGTATCTACACAAGCCATCATCGGAACGTCAAGGTGTTCGGGCAGTTTTTTGGTGATATGGATAGGAAGGTTGTTTTCCTTCTTGGTGTCAATGATTTCAATGGTTTCGAATTCGCTTACGATCACCCCTGTATCACCTACCTGACCACCACTTTCGGCATAGAAAGGAGTATCGCTCAGTACAATTTGATACAATGTCTGGTTTTTCTGCTTGATCTGGCGATAGCGCAGGATGCTGGTTTCATATTCGGTAAAGTCATAACCTACAAAGTGGGTGTCACCTTCCTTTATGGTGATCCAGTCGCCGGTTTCAACGGCTGCCGCGTTACGGGCGCGTTCTTTTTGTTTCTGCATTTCGGCGTTGAACTCTTCTTCGTTTACAGTCATGCCGTTTTCTCGGAGAATCAGTTCTGTCAGGTCGAGGGGGAAACCGAAAGTGTCATATAATGTAAAGGCATCCACACCGCTGATCTCTTTTTTCCCGGCAGCTTTGGCATCGTTCATAGTCTTGTCCAACAGACGGATACCTGTTTCCAGTGTGCGCAGGAAAGATTCTTCTTCTTCTTTGATCACTTTCTCGATCAGTGTTTTCTGTGCGTTCAACTCCGGATAGGCCTCGCCCATATTCTCAATCAATACAGGCAGCAGCTTGTACATGAATGCTTGTTTCTGTCCCAGGAAAGTATATCCGTAACGGACGGCACGGCGGAGGATACGGCGGATTACATAGCCGGCTTTTGCGTTGCTGGGCAATTGGCCGTCGGTGATTGAGAATGCGATGGTACGGATATGGTCGGCTATAACGCGCATGGCGATATCTTTCTGGTTGTCTTGACCATAGGTGGTTCCTGCCATTTCGGCAATGGCTTTCAGTATCGGTTGGAACACATCAGTGTCATAGTTGGATGTCTTGCCTTGCAGTGTGCGCACCAAACGTTCGAATCCCATACCGGTATCGATCACTTTGGCGGGAAGACCTTCCAGTGAACCGTCTGCTTTGCGGTTGAACTGCATGAATACAAGATTCCAGATCTCGATTACTTGCGGATGATCCTTATTTACCAGTTGGTTGCCGGGGATTTGAGCTTTTTCTTCTTCCGAACGTGAGTCGATATGGATTTCGGAACACGGGCCGCAGGGACCTGTATCACCCATTTCCCAGAAGTTGTCATGTTTGTTGCCATTGAGGATATGGTCTTTCGGCAGGAACTGTTCCCAGTAAGAGGCGGCTTCGTTGTCCCGTTCCAGTCCTTCTTCGGGACTTCCTTCGAATACGGTGGCATACAGATCTTTCGGATCTATCTTCAGTACATCTACCAGATATTCCCATGCCCAGCCGATAGCTTCTTTCTTGAAGTAATCTCCGAAAGACCAGTTGCCCAGCATTTCGAACATAGTATGGTGGTAGGTATCATGTCCCACTTCTTCCAGGTCATTGTGCTTGCCGCTTACACGCAAACATTTTTGTGAGTCCGCGACTCTTTTGTATTTGGCCGGGTGGTTGCCCAGAATAATGTCTTTGAACTGGTTCATACCTGCATTGGTGAACATCAATGTGGGGTCATCTTTAATGACCATCGGAGCCGATGGAACAATCTGGTGTCCTTTCGACTCGAAAAAGCTTTTGAAAGAATCTCTAATTTCTTTAGCTGTCATCATGTCGCTTATAATATATTGTCTTCTAGTTAATATTCTCAAAAAGGATTTGCAAAGATAATTGGTTTTATTATTTTTGTCGTCAAGAATTGTGCAAAATATTGATGTGTTGTGCATTAAAAACTTCAAAAAGCAGAATTAGATGCGTAAAGTCTACTATATTTATAATCCTAAGACCCGAACTTATGACCGCATTTACCCCACAGTGAGGCAGCGTGCCTTAAGCATCTTGCGCCGTTTGTTTGTGGGAATGGGCTTGGGGGCAGGCAGTTTCATTATCTTATTATTGATCTTTGGTTCTCCGTCCGAGAAGGAGCTCCGTATAGAGAATACCCGTTTGCTGGCCCAGTATAATGTGTTGTCCCATCGTCTGGATGAGGCTATGGGGGTGATGCAGGATATCCAACAGCGTGATGATAATTTGTATCGGGTGGTGTTGCAGGCCGATCCTGTATCGGATGCAGTCCGTAAGGCCGGTTATGGGGGGACAAACCGCTATGAACAGTTGCGGGATATGGCGAATGCCGATCTGGTTATCAATACCACTCAGAAGCTGGATATGTTGAACCGGCAGCTTTATATCCAGTCCAAGTCTTTTGACGAGGTGGTGGATTTGTGCAAGAATCATGACGAGATGCTGAAATGTATTCCGGCCATAATGCCGGTATCCAATAAGAATTTGAAGAAGACGGCTTCAGGTTACGGTGTACGTATAGATCCTATTTATAAAACAGCCAAGTTTCATGCGGGAATGGATTTCTCTGCCAATATAGGTACTCCTGTTTATGCTACGGGAGACGGAACGGTGGTAAAGGCGGGATGGGAAACCGGTTATGGAAATCTGATCCAGGTGGATCATGGTTTCGGGTACGTGACTTGGTATGCACATTTAAGCAAGTATAAGGTTCGCCCGGGGCAAAAGGTGGTACGTGGGGAAGTGATAGGGGAGGTAGGAAATACGGGCAAGAGTACCGGGCCGCACTTGCACTATGAAGTGCACGTGAAAGGAAAAGTGCAGAATCCTGTGAATTATTATTTCATGGATTTGAGTGCGGAAGATTATGACAAGATGATACAGATTGCAGCCAATCACGGTAAGGTATTTGACTAGCCGTGAATTTTTAATTCTTAATTTTAATTTACCATGGCCTATAATCCGAATAAAGAATTGAAACTTTACTATTCCATTGGGGAAGTGGCGAAGATGTTTGATGTAAATGAATCCTTGTTGCGTTATTGGGAAAAGGAATTTCCTATTATTTCGCCCAAGAAGGCGGGAGGGAATGTCCGTCAGTATCGTAAAGAGGATATTGAGAATATCCGGCTGGTCTATCATCTGGTGAAAGAGAAAGGGATGACTTTACAGGGGGCTAAGCAGAAACTGAAGATGAACAGGGAAACCACTATCCGTACTACGGAGATTTTGGACAGATTGAAACTGATACGTGAGGAATTGGTCAGTATGCGTAAAGAACTGGATTACCTGACTTAAGAATATTCACCACAGATTGCACGGATTAAAAACGAGTTGCAGATAATCGTTATGGACAAATCAGTGTAATCTGCGGTGAAACTGGTATTGGTTAATTCGGCTCGTCTTCGAACTTTTCGATACGGGTGACGGTTTTTATCTCATCTATTTTCCTTAGGTTGGTAGTGATGGATTTTACATCATCCACATCGTGCACAAATAGCTGTATTCTTCCTTCAAAGATACCATCGTTACTTTCAATATTCAACTTGTGGATATTTACATTCAATTGTTGTGAAATGATTTCTGTTACCTTGTTTAACAGACCGATGTGGTCAATACCTTTTATGTAGATATTTACAGGGAAGTACAAGGACTTTCCTGTTTCCCATTGGACAGCCAACAAGCGGTTGCCATAACTGCTTTTCAGTTTGGTAGCCAACGGACATTGGCGTTTGTGGATGATGATACGATTATTGTCGCCTATATATCCCAAAACGTCATCTCCCGGAATAGGTTTGCAGCATTCTGCTATCACATAGTTCTTTTGGATAGCTTCGGGAGTCAGTTTCAATATTTTCTTGCTGTCTATCTTTGGTAGGGGAACCTTCTCTTCTGTCGGTTTCTCCTTGTTTGTCTTGCTGCCTCCGAAAGCGAAAGAGATATACTTTTTCCAGTTACTGGAAACCGGTTTGTCTTTCAGTTCGTTTTTATCGTTTTCTCCTAGAATGATTGTTTTGAATCCGATGGCTGCAAACAATTCTTCCTGTGTCTTGAGGGTATGCAGATTACAGATCTTTCGTATGTTTTCGGGAGTGTACTCTACTCCCTCCCTGGAGAAGAATTCCCGTAACATTTCCTCACCGGCCTGCTGCATACCTCGCTGTTCGCGTTTCAGTATGGCCTGTATCTTAGCCTTGGCTTTTGCAGTGGTGGCAAAGTTTATCCACGAAGGCTGTACATGTTGTGATTTGGAAGTAAGAATCTCCACCTGGTCGCCGCTTTGCAGTTTGTGGCTCAAGGGCACCAGCTTGTGGTTGACTTTAGCTCCGATGCAATGGCTGCCCAAGAATGTATGGATGGAGAATGCAAAATCCAGTGCCGTACAGTTTTGCGGCATCGTTTTGATTTCACCTTTCGGAGTGAAGACAAATATTTCAGAAGCGAACAGGTTCAGTTTGATGGTATCCAGAAAGTCCATGGCATCCGGTTGCGGATCATCCAGAATTTCCTTGATGGTACGCAGCCATTTTTCCAGTTCGCCCTCGTCCTCACTGCCTCCGCCTTCTTTATATTTCCAGTGTGCGGCAAAGCCTTGTTCGGCTACATCATTCATCCGCTCGCTGCGTATCTGCACTTCTATCCATTGGCCTTTGTTGCTCATCAGAGTTACGTGAAGTGCCTGATAGCCGTTGGCTTTAGGATGGCTTACCCAGTCGCGCAAGCGGTCTGGGTGCGGTTTATAAATCTTGGATATGGATACGTATATGTTAAAGCACTCGTTGAGTTCTTCTTCCGGATTTTTGGGACAGAAGATGATACGGACAGCCAGGATATCATATATTTCTTCAAATGTGATATGCTTGGTCTGCATCTTGTTCCAGATGGAATAAGGGGATTTGACTCGTGCTATCAATTGATAGCTGATACCCATTTTGTCCAGTTGTGCGCGGATAGGTGCTGTAAATTCACGGAATACTTCTTCGCGTTCCGCTTGTGTTTCTTGTAGCTTGGATTCTATCTGTGCATATTCTTCCGGATGCTCATATTTGAAACTGAGATCTTCCAGTTCTGTCTTTATTTTGTTTAACCCCAAGCGGTTAGCCAGTGGCGCATAGATGTATAAGGTTTCTCCGGCAATTTTGTATTGTTTGTTGGGAAGCATGGAGCCAAGTGTACGCATATTATGCAGACGGTCGGCTATTTTGATGAGGATAACCCGGATGTCATCACTCATGGTCAGTAGCAATTTCTTGAAATTCTCGGCTTGTGCGGAAGCCCGGTCTCCGAATATGCCGCCGGATATTTTAGTCAGGCCATCTACAATCTGTGCGATTTTAGGACCAAACAGATTTTCAATGTCTTCCACAGTGTAGTCTGTATCTTCAACCACATCATGCAGTAAAGCCGAACAAATGGAAGTTGATCCCAGTCCTATTTCGGTACATACAATTTTAGCAACGGCTATGGGATGCATGATGTATGGTTCACCCGAGCGTCGTTTTACTCCTTTATGTGCTTGTTTGGCAAAATTGAATGCCTTTGTGATGATTTCTACTTTTTTGCGGTGCTTGGTCGCTAGATAACTGTCCAAAAGTTCCTGAAACCCTTGGTTTATCATTTCCTCATCCGCCTGTTCCTGAGTCTGCTTTTCATCCGTCATATCTTTGCCTCCTATAATCTATACTGCAAAAATATACAAAAAACATATTCAAGCAAGTATTTTCAGAAAATGTATAGTGTTAAATCTGTATTTTTTATCAATCATCTGATCCGCAAACTTCTTCCGGCTCTGATATTATTGCCCTTTATACCGTTTAGATTACGTAATTGGCTGATGGATACGTGGTATTTGGCAGCAATTCCTCCCAATGTGTCTCCTTGTTTGATTTTATGATAAAGAGTTCCCTTGGATGAGCGGTTTCTGCTACTGGTTGTTTCCTTGATGGCTACCGTTTTTCTTTTGGTCAGATATTCATTGGGCTTATAAGCGAACACGCTGTCTTGGCGGTCAATGAAAGTACTGACAAAGTTATTGGGCAGACGAAGTGCGCACAACTCGCTGTTACCGGGAATAATATCCTTTTTGTATTGGGGGTTCAGGCTGCGAAGCTGGTCTAGGTTGATGTTGCATACTTCTGCCACTTGTTGTAAGTGGAGGTCTTTGTTAATGTGAATGGTGTCTGTAGCGTTGGGAAGCTGTGTTTCCATGGGACAGATGCCATGTTCGCAATAATAGGTCATGATGTAGTTTGCCGCTATGAAAGCAGGAACGTACCCACGGGTTTCTTTGGGCAGATAGTTGTAGATTGTCCAATAATCCGTGGCTCCTCCGGCACGGCGTATGGCTTTGTTGATAGTGCCCGGCCCGCAGTTGTAAGCTGCCAATACCAGATTCCAGTCTTGATAGATGTCGTACAGGTCTTTCAGGTAACGTGCTGCCGCCCAAGTTGATTTGACCGGGTCCCGTCTTTCGTCTATCAGGCTATTGTTCTTCAGCCCGTATATTTTTCCTGTACCCAGCATAAACTGCCATAAGCCGGTAGCTCCCTGGCGGGAAACAGCGACAGGATTTAAGGCGGACTCTATAATCGGCAGATATTTCAGTTCTTGAGGAAGGTCGTATAAATCAAGTGCTTCTTCAAAGATAGGCATATAAAAATTGGTTGCCGCAAGCATAAAGGATACTTTATTGCGCAGACGGACGGCATACATATCAATGAATTTGCGTACTGCCTCATTGTAAGGCATTTCTATGATAGAGGGAATACGTGACAGACGATCCATATAGATGGAATCACTTACAACAGGGTTGGTAGAGGCCATTGTGCAGTTCTCTCCCAATGTGATGTGATTCTTAGATTGCCAGTCCCAGTAAAGACTGTCCATTTCTGACTGCATACTTTCAGGAACATCAATAATTTCTTCTTTTCCTGTAGTTTGCGAGTGAACGGTAATACTTTGGGTTTGTGCGCTTATTCCCGTTGTTCCTATAAATGTAAATAAACCAATTAAAAAGTTTTTCATGCGATTAAAATTTGAAGCTGCATTGCAGGCCTATTGTATTAGGTATCCTGCTCCGGCCGTCATTAAAAATAACAGGTTGTATTTGAAGACCTAAGTCTTTGGATATGTCAAAATCAGATAGTTCGGCATCCACGTATGCGTCTATGACAGACAGTATATATACACCGATAAAACAGAATATGCTTAAATCCCGATTTCGGCGATAGAAATCTTTTCGTTTTTTAAAGGTGTCCTCCATACCTTCCGCGCTCATGCCATGAGGCAGGAAGTCTTCGTAGCTTTTGGTATCAGGGTCATCGTCCATAATATCCAGATAGGCTTGAGAATAGTCCTTGTACATTCTGTTGTTCCAGGTCAGCGCATATGCACATCCCACAAACCCACCATATACTATCGGCAGTTTCCAATATTTACGGTTGTATATCTGTCCTCCGCCGGGAATTACCAACGCCAGCCAGATGGCACGGTTGGAGTTCGGGATAAACCGGGGTTTTGTTTCGGCAGCCATTGCTTTCTGTATGGAATCATTTTTACGGACTAAAGCGGCAGTATCAACAGGTGCTTCCATATTTTCTATCTTTTGCCGTTCTTCCAGCAGTTTCAGGCTGTCAATGACAAGTGAATCTTTGACTTGTATAATAGAATCTGTCTTTATACCCATACGGCGGTTGCGTGCCTTTTGGGCGTGAACATTCATGCTTCCAGCCATCATAAGGCATAAAAGCAGGAATGTAAACAGTTTATATGTGGATGTTCTTCTTTTCAATGTAGTAATAACGCTTTATTCTTTCTTTTTCAGTGAATCCAGTATTTCCATGATTCGTTCCAAGTCCTCTTCGTTATTGAACGGAATACTGATCTTGCCTTTTCCTTTGGCTGTACATGATAGCTGTACTTTCGAACCGAAGAATCCGCAGAGGTGGCTTTGCAGCAAAGTGTATTCCTCGGATAGTTTGGAGCCTTTCGGTTTGATCTTCTTCCCACCGCTGTCCACTGTCTCGCCACTGCTCAGTGCCTTGACAATTTCTTCCACTTTACGGACAGAATAGCCTTGTGACTGTATTTCATTAAAGATACGTATTTGGGTCTTAGGATCATCTAAGGACAATAAGGCACGGGCGTGTCCCATGTCTATTTCGCGGTTTTTCAATGCTACTTGAATCTGGGCCGGAAGTTTCAGCAGGCGCAGATAATTGGCGATAGTGGTACGTTTTTTCCCTACACGTTCGCTCAGCCGTTCCTGTGTCAATGCATATTGTTCCAATAAATGTTGATAAGCCAGTGCAATCTCCAATGAATTCAAATCTTCACGCTGAATATTTTCAATCAACGCCATTTCCATTACATTCTCGTCATCGGCTGTGCGGATGTATGCCGGAATAGATTTAAGTCCTGCCTGTATGGAGGCGCGGTAACGACGTTCTCCGGCTATGATCTGGTAAGAGTCTTCACTCAGTTGACGCAACGTAATGGGTTGGATGATACCAATTTCGGCAATAGAGTCGGCCAACTCCTGTAACGCCACCGGATCAAATTCACGACGCGGCTGGTTAGGGTTGACGGATATTTTGCTCAGTTCTATCTCGTTGATAGAAGATGAGCCGGCTGTCTTTACTTCTTCAGTCGAGATCAGTGCGTCAAGCCCGCGTCCTAAAGCAAATTTCTTCTGTACTGCCATTGTTTACTTACTGTTACGTGTTATAATTTCTTGTGCCAATGCCAAATGATTCTTGGCTCCGGTAGAGTCGGCATCATACAATATTGCAGGAATGCCGTGGCTGGGAGCTTCGCTCAGTTTGACGTTACGCTGTATAATTGTCTTGAATACCAATTCTTGAAAATGGCGTTTCACTTCATCATAAATCTGGTTGGCCAGACGCAGACGTGAATCGAACATTGTCAGCAGGAAGCCTTCTATTTCCAGTGAAGGATTCAGTTTCGATTTAATAATCTTAATGGTATTCAGCAATTTGCTGATGCCCTCTAATGCAAAATATTCGCATTGAACAGGGATAATCACTGAATCGGCTGCTGTCAGCGCATTGATTGTTATCAAGCCTAACGACGGGGAGCAGTCTATCAGGATATAGTCATATTCGTCCCGCATGGGGGCTAATACTTTTTTCATGATCTTCTCGCGGTCTTCCAGGTTCAGCATTTCTATTTCTGCGCCAACCAGGTCGATGTGTGAAGAAACAATGTCGAGTCCGTCAATGTCGGTGGTATAAATTGCTTCCCGTATATCGGCTTCGTTGATAATACATTCATAGATAGAGCATTCTACCTCTTTGATGTTCACACCCAATCCTGATGATGCGTTGGCCTGAGGGTCTGCATCAATAACCAGCACCTTTTTCTCCAGTGTTGCCAGAGAAGCTGCGAGGTTAATCGTTGTGGTAGTTTTACCTACGCCACCTTTTTGATTGGCTAAAGCAATAATTTTTCCCATATTAATCAGTTTTTCTCGCTGCGAAGTAACAAATAATAGGTGATTGCACCTATAAAAAACGGCAGACATTAGCAAAACTGTTGATAACTCATTGGTTTTGTTAATAACTCAACGGCGGCAAAGATAGAAATTTTCATTCAATTCTATTCTATTTTTAGCACTGGGTTGTAGAACATTAAGATAATTTTCTTTTCCGGTGAGGGGTAGTTCCGGCAAAGAGTTGTATCTTTACGCTCCGAGAAAAAGAGTGGAAAAATATGAAGAAAGAAAAACCGTTGATATTGCTGTCAAATGATGACGGCGTGGAAGCTAAGGGATTGAATGAATTGATACGCGGGTTGCGTGGAATGGGTGAGATAATCGTAATGGCACCGGACGGTCCTCGTTCGGGAGCTTCGGGGGCGATCACTTCCGAGCATCCTGTGAAGTATTACAAGGTACGTGAAGAGGAGGATTTGACTGTGTATAAATGTACGGGCACACCGGTAGATTGTGTGAAACTGGCATTGCATACGGTGGTTCCCCGTCGTCCCGATGTGGTGATAGGTGGAATAAACCACGGTGATAATTCTTCAGTGAATGTGCATTATTCCGGTACGATGGGGGTAGTGATTGAAGGGTGTCTGAAGGGGATCTCTTCTATCGGATATTCATTATGTAATCATTTTGCGGATGCTGATTTCTCTTCATCGCTGCCTTATATACGCCGTATTACTGAGCAGGTCCTGGAGCATGGCTTGCCTTTGGGGATTTGCTTGAATGTGAACTTTCCGGATACAGCTTCCTTGAAAGGGGTACGCATCTGCCGTCAGACGAATGGGGCTTGGATTAATGAATGGAAGCGTAGTCTGCATCCTCGGGGGGGAGAGTATTTCTGGCTGACCGGAGAGTTTGATAACTATGAACCGGAAGCGGAAGATTCGGATCACTGGGCATTAGGGCATGGGTATGTGGCGGTAACTCCGACCCAAATTGATGTGACTGCTTATGGGATGATGAATGAGTTGAAAAACTGGAATCTGGAAGTATGAAATACTATTTGATAGTAGGCGAGGCATCAGGCGATTTGCACGCATCTAATTTGATGCGTGCCTTGATACAGGAAGATCCGGAAGCAGAATTCCGTTTCTTTGGCGGGGACTTGATGACGGCTGTTGGTGGAACGCGGGTGAAACATTACAAAGAACTGGCTTATATGGGTTTTATCCCGGTGTTGTTGCATTTGCGTACTATCTTTCGGAATATGAAAGAATGTAAGCAGGACATTGTTCGTTGGACTCCTGATGTAGTGATTCTGGTGGATTATCCCGGCTTTAACCTGAAAATAGCCGAGTTTATAAAGAAGCAGACGAAAATACCTGTCTACTATTATATTTCTCCTAAAATATGGGCTTGGAAAGAGTATAGGATTAAAAATATCAAGCGGGATGTGGACGAACTGTTTTCCATCCTGCCTTTTGAGGTTGAGTTTTTTGCCGGACATCAGTACCCTGTTCATTATGTGGGTAATCCTTGTGTAGATGCAGTGGATGCTTATTGTAAGGAACATCCGGATGGATTTCCGGAATTTGTGGCGGATAATGGCTTGTCCGAAAAGCCTGTTATCGCATTGTTGGCGGGCAGCCGGAAACAGGAAATCAAAGACAACCTGCCGATGATGCTGGAGGCTGCTGCTCCGTTTACCAAAGATTATCAATTGGTGCTGGCAGGGGCTCCGGGGATGGACCCTGCCTATTATTCGGATTATATAAATCCGAATGTACCGGTTAAAATCATTTTCGGACAGACCTACAGGTTGTTGCAGCACGCGCAGGCGGCATTGGTGACTTCGGGTACTGCAACTTTGGAAACAGCTCTTTTCCGTGTTCCTCAAGTGGTGTGTTACTATACTCCGGTAGGGAAATTTATCGCTTTTCTTCGCCGGCATATTCTAAAAGTGAAATATATTTCGTTGGTTAATCTGGTAGCCGACAAGGAAGTGGTTCGTGAACTGGTGGCGGATACGATGACGGTGGATAACGTGCGTTCAGAGTTAGAATCTCTTTTATATAATAAGGTATACAGAAATAAGGTGTTGGAAGAGTATGATCGTATTATTCAGATTTTAGGTCCGGCAGGAGCTTCGGGGACAGCAGCCCGTGAAATGGTAGCTTTGTTGAAGAAATAAACTTTTCACGATCTCTTTTTGTTCTTTCGGGTAAACAACTTAAACCTTGGAAGTATATGAAATATTTTTTTCAATCTATGTTAGGGGCGATGCTTCTTTTGAGCGGAGTATTCGCCTTTTCATCTTGTGGTAATGATGAAAGTGATCCGGACAGTACGGTGACTATAGCTATGGCTACCGTAGAAAAACAACCTCAGTATGATGCTCCTTATTTGGTGTTGGACAACGGAGAGAAGTTGTGGGTGGTGCAGCATATTGTTCCTTACCGGGATTTGAAGGCAGGAGAACGGATTTTTGGAAATTATTCTTTTTTGGAAGCCGGTGAAAGTGGATTTGCTTATAATATCCGTTTGAATGACTATACCTTAGTACCTGTTCAGAAAATTATCGGATTGAACCCCGATAATATGGACAGTATTGGAAATATGAAAGTACAGATCAAGGATATGTGGCCTTCTGATGACTATCTGAATGTACGTTTTATGTTGAATTTTCCCAGTCCGCAGAAACCTATTCTTAATCTGGTTGTGAATGAGATGATTCCTTGGACAAAGGACGGATATGCGCATTTGGAACTCCGCTATAATAACAACGGAAGTCAGGGCAGATTGGTACCTGGTATGGTTTCTTTTAAATTAGATGATTATTCACCGGAAAACAGTGAATTGAAAGGAATAAAGGTATTGGTTAATCCTGTGGACGGGGAAGAAAAAACATATATTTTCTCTTATCCGCTCACTGGCGAGGATGTACCGGGCTTTAATCCTTTGGATTTGGCGGAGTTAAAATAAAGAAACTACATACAGATAGACTACTGCTGCCGGGATTGCGAGAATCGCGCTGTCAAAACGGTCGAGCATTCCACCGTGTCCCGGTAAAATATTGCCCGAATCTTTGATGCCTAGACGGCGTTTTAATAAAGATTCCGTTAAATCTCCCCAGGTTCCGAATACTACCACTGTCAATGCTAGTCCGATCCATACTCCGGTAGACATGAAAGGGAAGAAGTGAGATAGCAGGAAAGAAGCTATGATACAGAAAATGCCGCCGCCAATAGAGCCTTCCCATGACTTCTTAGGAGAGATGCGTTCAAATAGTTTATGTTTGCCAAATAGCATGCCTGTACAGTAAGCACCTGTATCATTCACCCAGTTGAATATAAAAATAGATAGTGGGAGAATAGCGTTGTATTGTGAAAGGCTGGCTGTTTCGTCCGAATGGAAAGCCAATACATTCAGCAAAGCGAATGGCAAGGCAATATACATCTGGCTTAACATGGCATAAGCCCAATTATTCAGCGGGTTTTCTTTTTTCAAATAAAGTTCGCTGACCATCAGATAAATAAATAAAGCTAAATAAGGAATAAATATACCTGTTTGTGAAGGATCTATTCCAAAATAGAAAAAGCACAGGAAAAGAAAAATTCCGCTGAGAATACATATACGTTTATTTACTTGTATTCCTTCTACATGATTGACCAAATTACAGAATTCATTGATTGCCAATGCGCTGATAATGGCAAATAGGATGCCGAATGAGACAGCCCCTCCCACGATGCAGCCTATCAGTACTGCAACAAAAATAATTCCGGTTATGGCACGTTGTAAGAAATTGCTTTTCACGGTCGTTAGTCTTAAGTGATTCAAAAATCAAAGTAGAAGATCTGTTTTTTTATCATTCTGAGTGACTATGAAGAATCCGGATATATCTGGATTATTACGGACTCTTTGTATCATTCAGAATGACAATGCTTATATAGTTGACAGATCTTTCTACGATGTTATGCTTCTTTTTTTTCTTTTTCCTTTTCCTCAGAATCTGAAGAATTCTTCTCTTCAAAATCTTCGGTTACTTCTACTGGTTTTGCTGTAGCTTCTAAAGCCATAATTTCTTCTGAACGTGAAGTCCAGGGGCGTTTGCCAAAAATGCGTTCCACATCTTCGGCGAAAATTACTTCTTTTTCAACCAACAGACGGGCCAGCTCGTTGTGACCATCTTTATGTTCGGATAATATTGCTTTTGCCCGATCATATTGTTCGTTGATCATTCTTTTCACTTCTTCGTCAATCAGTTCGGCTGTACGTTCACTGTAAGGCTTGCTGAAAGAGTATTCATCGTTGCTGTAATAACATAAGTTGGGTAACTTTTCACTCATTCCGGCATAAGCAATCATTCCATATGATTGTTTTGTCACACGTTCCAAATCGTTCATGGCACCGGTTGAAATATGTCCGGTGAACAGTTCTTCGGCTGCACGTCCCCCTAAAGTGGCACACATTTCATCCAGCATCTGCTCTTTGGTTGTGATCTGCCGTTCTTCGGGCAAATACCATGCGGCTCCCAATGCACGTCCACGGGGAACAATGGTTACCTTAATCAAAGGATTGGCATGTTCCAAAAACCAAGACAGCGTAGCGTGACCGGCTTCGTGTAAGGCAATAGTACGCTTTTCTTCGGCAGTCATGATTTTGGTTTTCTTTTCCAAACCACCGATAATACGGTCTACAGCATCTAGAAAATCTTGTTTCCCAACCGCATTCTTACCATGGCGGGCGGCGATCAGTGCTGCTTCATTACATACATTGGCAATATCTGCCCCACTGAATCCCGGAGTTTGACGGGCGAGCAAATCCAGATCAACACTTTCGTCCAGTTTTAAAGGCTTCAAATGTACTCCGAATACTTCTTTACGTTCGTTTAAGTCGGGTAAGTCAACATGAATCTGGCGGTCAAAACGACCGGCACGCAATAATGCCTTATCCAATATATCCGCGCGGTTGGTAGCGGCCAAAATGATCACACCGCTATTTGAACCAAAACCGTCCATTTCTGTCAATAATTGGTTTAATGTATTTTCGCGTTCATCATTTCCACCCATGCTTGGATTTTTGCCACGGGCACGTCCTACTGCGTCAATTTCATCAATGAAAATAATGCAAGGAGCTTTCTCTTTCGCCTGGCGGAACAAGTCACGTACACGGGATGCACCTACTCCGACAAACATTTCCACAAAGTCGGAACCTGAAAGCGAAAAGAAAGGTACATCCGCCTCACCGGCAACAGCTTTTGCCAGCAAAGTCTTACCGGTTCCCGGAGGGCCTACCAGTAAAGCGCCTTTAGGTATCTTACCTCCCAGCTCCGTGTATTTCTGAGGTTGTCTCAGAAACTCTACAATTTCCTCCACTTCTTGTTTAGCTTCCGCTTGTCCGGCTACATCTTTAAAAGTAATCCGGTTAGTTTTGTCTCCTTTTTCGTATACCTGAGCTTTGCTTTTACCTACGTTGAACGGATTGGCGCCTCCGGCCCCTGCTCCGCCGCTCATGCGGCGCATGGCAAACATCCAGATACCGATCAACAGTAAAAACGGAGCGATATTCCAAAATAATGCACCGAAGTAGTCGCGTTTCTTTTCATAACTGATAGATCCGGTAAAATGACCTTCTTCCTGTGCCTTTTCCATGAATTTATCCAATGACTCCATGGAACCTATTTCTACGTTCAAGGCTGGATTACGACCTACTTTTTTATAGTCATTTTTAAATACATCTTTAACAAATTCCGGTTTAATGTACATTTCTACCGTATTGTCATCGTATGCAATTATTTTATTGGCATATCCCTTGTTTATCATATCTTTAAACTCGGTATATGTTATTTGTTTGTCAATTCCTCCTTCTTGATTGGAAAAGTAGAGGATGGCAAAACTCATGGCAATGATAACATACAGCCAACTCAAATTGAAGCGTGGCATGTTTATCTTTGGTTTATTATTGGTATTTTCACTCATTTTGATTCTGTATTGGATTAGTCTAGATCAGGAATTTGGGTTAGTTTGGCATCTGCCCATAAATGTTCCAGATTATAAAAATTTCTTGTTTCCGGCAAAAAGACATGTACCAGTACATCACTGTAGTCCATTGCAACCCATTCTGCGTTTCTCAGTCCGTCTATTCCCGTAGGTTTGTCATTTATTTCTTTATGTACATATTCCTTGACTGAGTCAACGATAGCTGTAACTTGACTTGGGGAATTACCTTGACAGATTACGAAATAGCTGCAAATGGTATCATTAATGGCGGTGAGGTCCGCTATTACAATGTTTTTACCTTTCTTTTCTTGAATGCCTTCTGTTATTTTTTTTACTAAAGTCTCTGCTTCGTTCATTATAATGTTATTAACAACTGATTATTCTAATATATGTATTTACAACAATGCACAAAGATACTTGGTTTTCTCATTCTAGCGAAAAAATGTGCATTAAATATATTCGGTTTTTGTTTTTTTTAGTTAGAGAATCTTTTTATTGTTATGTTAAGTCTAGAATGATGATACACGGTCAAGAAGGATAAGGAAGGCCGGAAAAGAAGGCAAATGGAGAAAAAAAGAATCTTGATTAGAAAAAAAAGCTTCAAAAATTTGTGGATTAAATAAAAAGCCGTATCTTTGCAGCGTCAAAATCAAAACGGGTGTTTTGATAGGAAAATTGGGATATGGTGTAATGGTAACACAACAGATTCTGGTCCTGTTTTTCCAGGTTCGAATCCTGGTATCCCAACAGACAAATCACTTGTCAAAGACAAAGATCTTCTAAAATTATAATTTTAGAAGATCTTTTTTTATTTTGTGTTGGTTATCTTAAGAATTAGTAGTGTTATATGAAAAAAAGAGTCTAACGCAAATGCGTTAGACTCTTTTTTTCATATAACTGTTTTTATTCGTTTTTCATTGATTGGTCGATCACCTCAATTTTTTTCAAGATCAATTCTAGGTCTGCTTTGAGTTTTTCCACTTTACGATTCATTTCCGTAACCAAACTGCTACCTTTTTTGGAAGAACTGGTCAAGAAGCCCAAGTTGTTCTCGTATGTTTGAATTTCATTCTTCATGTTTTCGTAAGCACGAACCAGTTTTTCGCGTTCACGATAAAGGTTGCCTTCCTTGCTGATGGTTGATTTAAAATTGCTTAATTTTTTCTGTGATGCGGAAAGATTCAGCTTGTCAAACAACTTGTCGATGACACCATGATATTGCTTGTACAGTTTATCTTTTTCTTTAAACGGTACATGACCGATGCCGTTCCATTCTTTCATTAATTCTCGAATGGCGTTTCCCGCATCCTCTTCCGGTGTTTCCTGTGCGTCAATTGCATTTAATTTTTCAATGATCGCCTTTTTCTGAACCATGTTTTCCTGTTCAACCGAGCGTTGTGAAGAAGTCGCCTTGTTCTTTTGCTCGAAGAAATAATCACATGCGGCAATGAATCGTTTCCATACGGCATCCGAATACTTTTTAGGTACAGGACCGATTGTTTTCCATTCCTTTTGTAATTTGCTTAGAATATCAGCAGTTGCTTTCCAGTCTGTGCTTTCTTTTAGTGCTTCTGCTTTTTCACATAATGCTTTCTTCTTTTCCAGATTGCCTGCCATACTTTCCTTGATGGATTTGAAGAACTCGGCTTTGCGTTTGAAAAACTCATCACAAGCGGCACGGAAACGTTCGAATATCTTCACGTTCATTTTTTGAGGTGCGTAACCAATTGTTTTCCATTTAGCTTGCAAAGCAATGATTTCCTGAGTTTTGTTTTCCCAGTCTTGGAAAGTAGTGAACGTATCGTATTCCATCGCTTCCACAATTTCACAGATTACGGTCTTTTCATCCAAATTACGTTGCTCTTTTTCTTTTAAGGCTTCGAAATGTTGCTGGTGACGACGGTTTACGGCTGTAGAGGCAGTTTTGAACCGGGTCCATATATCTTCGCGCAATTCTTTTGCAACAGGACCCGTATTCCGGAATTCCTGATGTAACTTTTGTAATTGGTGGAAAGCGGAAATCACATCTTCTTCATCAGCCAATTTCTCTGCGGCTTCACAGAGATGAGTTTTTATTTCAAGATTCTTTTTAAAATCATACTCACGGAATTCATTGTTCAGCTTTATCAAGTCATAGAACTTTTCTGCATAGTGCTGATAATTTTTCCATAGTTCATTTACCTTGGCAGCCGGCACCTGTTTTATATCGTTCCATTCCTGTTGCAGTTTCTTGAATTCATTGTATGCTTTGTTGGCATCTTCGGGAGATTCGGCAAGTTCTTTCAAGCGGTCGATAATGGCGAGCTTTTTCACCAGGTTATCTTCTTTTTCTTTATCTTGTTCTGCTTGTATGGCGCTTCTTTTCTCTTTGATAGAGCTCATGATATCTTTGAAACGGCTTTCAGCATCGTCCGGTTGGGGAATAAATGCCTCAGGAGCACCTCCGCCATCAATAAATGCCTTACGGGCGGCTTCTTGCTCAGCCTTGTGCAGCTTGTAGAAGTTCTGTTTCAATAAATCCAACTCTTGTTTGTCTGCATTGCAGGCGTCTTCGTTGATTTCTTTTAAACGTTCGATGACCTCTTCTTTCGTTTGTTTAGGTACATACGTAGCGTTATTTTCTTCTGCAGTAGCGGAAGATGATACCAAAGTTTCAGATGTCTGTTCCACTGGAACTTCGGTTAAAGGGCGGATAGTTTCATTCGAGTCCATCGTATAGATTTTTAAAGTAAGCGTTTTTGTTATAACAACAATTTACAAATTAAAAGAAATAAATTAGAACTTCATACTGTTTTTCCCGATTTTTTTAGGAAAATCCTTAAAAGTGGAGAAAATAGGAGAATCAAGGGGGATAAATGCACTGCAGATTACATAGATTCATACAGATTCTCTTTTATTGTGATTCTTTGCCGGTTTCTGTGTGAATCTGTTTTTCTCTGAATTTCAATCTATGTAATCTGTAGTGAAATGTGTCAGGATAGTAATACGGTGATGCCCATATAAAGCATCATACCTATAATGTCATTGGTGATGGATATGAACGGACCTGTAGCGATGGCCGGATCTATTTTTAGTTTTTCCAGTGTCATAGGAACCAGGGTCCCAAAGATGGAAGCGAACATGACTACTGCAAACAGGCTGAATGAAACCGAATAAGTCACGGTGGCACTTGCCCCGAAACGGATGAAATTATAGATATATACCAGCATAGAAATAATAGTAGCATTGATTACGGCCACTACAGATTCCTTTACTATTTGTTTCCAGGTGTTTTGGGCATCCAGCGAGCTGTTTGCCAGTCCTTGTACGATAAGTGCCGAGGACTGTGTTCCCACATTCCCCCCTGTTCCGCCGATAAGGGGGATGTAGAGGGCCATTTCGGGATGTGCGGCAAAAGTGCTGTCAAAGTTGCCCAGAATCATGGAGTTTCCTATTCCGCCTATCATGCCGATGAGCAGCCAGGGCAGACGGGCTGTAGTCTGGCGGAATACATTATCGTCTGTTTCCACGTCTTGTGACAAACCTGATGCCAGCTGGTAGTCGCGCTCAGCCTGTTCACGTACTTCGTCCATCACATCGTCTACCGTAATCCGTCCTACCAGGCGTCCGATACTGTCCACTACCGGAACGGCGACCAGGTCATATTTTTCAATGATTTGTACCACTTCGTCTATAGGGGTATCTACATGGACGGATATCGGTTCTTTCCTCATCACGTGCTTCACTTTGGATACGGAAGGGCTGGTGATCATTTTCTTCAACGGGAACACACCGCGCAGCCGCTGGTCATCGTCTACTACATATACATAATAGATTTCGTCCATATCTTCCGCCTGGATGCGCATTTCCTTCAGACATTCGGGCATACTCCAGTTTTCGTTTACGATTACCATTTCGGTACCCATCAATCCACCGGCAGTGTCTTCGTCATATTTCAACAAATCGACAATATCTCCGGCTTGTTCTATGTCTTCAATGTGTGAGAGGACTTCTTCTTGTTTGTCCTCGTCCATTTCACGGATAATGTCCACGGCATCATCCGAATCCATGTAGTCAACGAACCGTTTGGCGATTGTTTCAGAGGGAAGGATTTCCAGGAATTCCTTACGGGCGTCTTCGTCCATTTCGATAAGGACATCGGCGGCAGTCTCATTGTCCAGTAACAGGTATATGAACCGTGCTTCTTCCGCATCCAGTTCATTGCACAGCTCTGCTATGTCGGCAGGATGCAGTCCGGCAAGCAAGTCCTTCAGTTGCTCTGAGTCTTTTTGCTCGATCAGCTGCTCTACTTTTTCTAATTCCTCTTTATTCATCCTATTCTTCCGTTAATATAATAAATAGGTGTTATTCTTTCTTGTTTGTTCCTTTCCGGGCGATATCATTGCTATAGACAATATCCGTCTTGTTTTTCAGCGCCGCTTCCACCTGGTTGGTCAGTTCGATAAACTCTTGTACAGACAACTGTTCCGGGCGTTTGTTGAAAATGGGGTCTGCGCTCAATGGGTTCTCTTTGTCTAAAATGGAAGAAATAGAGTTTCTCAAAGTTTTACGCCGTTGGTTGAATGTTGTTTTTACAATGAGCTTGAACAATTTTTCATTGCATCCCAGTTCCGTCGTTTCATTGCGTGTCATACGGATGACCGCACTTTTCACCTTGGGAGGCGGATTGAATACATGTTCGTGTACGGTGAACAGGTATTCTACTTTGTACCAGGCTTGTATCAGGATACTGAGAATGCCGTATGTCTTGCTTCCGGGACCGGCGGCAATGCGTTCGGCCACTTCTTTTTGGATCATTCCGGTACAACAGGGTATCAGGTCTTTGTAATCCAGCATTTTAAAGAATATCTGGCTGGATATATTATAAGGATAGTTGCCGGTCAGGACAAAAGGTTTTCCGTCAAATAATTTTTCGAGGTTCAGTTTCAAGAAGTCGTCTTCAATGATATTATCTTCCAGGGCAGGGAAGTTCTCACGGAGATAGGCTACAGATTCATAGTCCAGTTCCACCACTTTTACCGGACGGTTTTTCTGCATAATAAACTGGGTTAGTACCCCCATCCCCGGTCCTACTTCCAGAATTGGCAAGTCAGGGCACACGTCTACCGTATCGGCTATATCTTTTGCAATACTGAGATCTTTCAAGAAGTGTTGTCCTAGAAATTTTTTTGGCTTTACTAATCCCATTCCGTTATTTTTCTATCGTTAATAAATAGGTTTATTTCGCTAAGATAGTATCTTTGCATCGTGCAAAGGTAAACATTCTAAATTAATATACACAGATTTTGGAACGAACTCGATTAAAAAAGATTATAAATAAAGGTTTGCAGATTGCATTTCCGTTATTTTTGGGGGCAGCGATACTGATATGGATGTATCACGGATTCAATTTTTCCCGGGTGTGGGAGGTCTTGGATGGAGGAATGAACTATGGGTGGATGTTAGTGTCATTAGTGTTTGGTGTGTTTAGCCATATTTTTCGTGGCTGGCGGTGGAAGCTTACGCTGGCTCCGTTGGGCGAGCATCCCAAAACATCCGATTGTGTGTATGCCATCTTTGTGTCTTATGCCGCCAACTTGGTTGTTCCCCGTGTAGGTGAGATTTCCCGTTGCGGGGTGTTGGCTAAATATGATGGTACATCTTTTTCCAAATCGCTGGGTACGGTGGTTACGGAACGGCTGATTGATACGCTGTGTGTGTCGTTGATTACAGGGGTAACTCTTATAATGCAGGCAAGGGTATTCGATACTTTTTTTAAAGAAACCGGCACGGATACCACGGTTTTGGCACAGGTATTTACTTCGGGGCATTTCTATATCACTATCGTCTGTGTGCTGGCCGTATTGGTGCTGGCTTTTTTTCTGATCAGGAATGTGACGGTCTTTGCTAAGGTGAAAGGCATTCTCCATAATGTATGGGTCGGTGTACTGTCTTTGCGTCATGTAAAGCGGATGCCTCTGTTCATTCTTTATACCGTCGGTATCTGGACTTGCTATTTCCTGCAATTCTATGTTTCTTTCTTTTGTTTCGATTTTTCCGATAATTTGGGAGTGATGGCGGGACTGGTCATGTTTGCTGTAGGTAGCATTGCGGTAGTAGTTCCGACTCCTAATGGGGCGGGTCCGTGGCATTTTGCTGTCATAACGATGATGATGCTCTATGGAGTGGGAAAAGAAGATGCGGGAATTTTTGCCTTATTAGTGCATGGAATACAAACTTTTTTATTAATTTTGTTGGGTATATATGGATTAGCGGCTTTGCCGTTCACAAATAAAACTAAGAAGTTATGAGTACAATTCTCTCTCTCGCTCCGCAGAATGTGTGGAAGCATTTCTATTCATTGACTCAGGTTCCCCGCCCTTCGGGTTACTTGAAGAAAGTGCAAGAGTTCTTGCTGAACTTTGGAAAAAGTGTAGGCGTAGAGTCATTCCAGGACGAAGCCGGTAATATCATTTACCGTAAGCCTGCCACTCCGGGGATGGAAAACCGTAAGAAGGTGATTCTTCAGGCTCACATGGACATGGTTCCTCAGAAGAATAACGATACAGTGCATGATTTTGAAAATGATCCTATCGAGACTTACATTGACGGAGATTGGGTGAAAGCTAAAGGCACGACTTTGGGAGCCGATGATGGCATGGGTGTTGCCGCTATCATGGCTATCATGGAAGACAAGACGCTGAAACATGGTCCGTTGGAAGCACTGATTACTGCCGACGAAGAAACCGGTATGTTCGGTGCGTTCGGTTTGAAGCCGGGAACGGTAGACGGTGATATTCTGTTGAATCTGGATTCGGAAGAAGAAGGAGAATTGTATATCGGTTGTGCAGGCGGTGAAGACCTGACAGCAGTGTTGGAATATAAAGAAGTGGAAACAGATCCGGCTGACATTGCTTTGAAAGTTACCTTGAAAGGGCTGCGCGGTGGTCATTCAGGATTGGAAATAAATGAAGGACGTGCCAATGCCAACAAGCTGATGGCTCGTTTCATGAACCAGGTGATAACTTACGATGAGGCTTGCCTGGTGTCCTGGCAAGGTGGCAATATGCGTAATGCCATTCCTCGTGAATGTGAAGTGGTCATTACGGTTCCGGCTGAAGAAGAAGCGGACGTACTGGAATTTGTGCAGGAGTGCGAAGCATTGTGGAATGAAGAATATCATGTACACGAAACACCGATCAGCTTCAAGGCAGAACGGGTGGAATTGCCTGCGATGATGGTTCCCGATGAAATTAAAGATAATCTGGTGGATGCCATTTATGCTTGTCAGAATGGAGTGATGCGTATGATTCCTACTATCCCCGATACCGTGGAAACCTCTTCCAATCTGGCTATCGTTTCTATAGGTGGTGGCAAGGCGGAGATAAAAATCCTGGCCCGCAGTTCACGCGATTCAATGAAGGATTATCTGAATACTGCATTGGAAAGCTGTTTCTCTATGGCAGGTATGGAAGTAACCCGTTCAGGTGGTTATTCAGGCTGGGAACCCAATGTGGATTCTCCTATTCTGAAAGCCATGAAGGAGTCTTATAAGGCACAATTCGGTACGGAACCTGCTGTGAAAGTGATTCATGCCGGCTTGGAATGCGGTATCATCGGTGCGGTGGTTCCGGGATTGGATATGATTTCTTTCGGTCCTACCTTGCGTTCTCCTCACTCACCGGATGAACGCTGCTTTATTCCTTCTGTAGGCAAGTTCTATGATTTCGTAGTAGCTACGTTGGAAAATACGCCGGTAAAAGAATAGTCTTTAATATCTTATAAAGATTTCGGGCGCGGATGATAGGGATTTCGTCCGCGCCTTTCTATTAATACTCCACTTTGTCACTTTTCTCTGTCCATTGTTGGAATGCCTTTATCGCCTCTTCCGCCAAAAGAACTTCGGAAGGCAGCTTGCGTGCCGAAGGTTTCAGGCTTAACTCATCATAGATAAAAGAGTCGTCAAACCCTATATTCTTGGCATCCGTCTTGTTGTTTGCATAATACATTTTATCCAGCCGTGCCCAGTAAATGGCTCCCAGACACATGGGACACGGTTCACACGAAGTATAAATTTCACATCCGCTCAAGTTGAATGTTCCCAGTTTGCTTGCCGCCGCACGGATGGCGCTGACTTCCGCATGGGCGGTAGGGTCGCATTGTGAGGTGACACGATTGGCTCCGGTCGCAATGATTTCACCATCTTTGGCAATTACGGCTCCAAAGGGTCCGCCGCCGTTTGCCACATTCTCTATAGAAAGCTCAATGGCTTTCCGCATTAATTCTTCTTTCTTCATAGTGGTTCTATTTCTTTAGTACAGAGCAAATATACGATATTTCCGGCTATATATGCGGGAGAGGGCTTATTTTATTCGGAAACTGCCGCTTCATGTGTACACTTGTCGGTTTCTGCTACCATTGAGGTGATTATCAGTGCCTCCGGGGACATTGCCCTGTTTTTTGTTTCAGAAGCTTCAGCCTCTCCGCAAAAGCCCGTCAATAGGGCAAAGTGGCTGAAGGATTGCCTTTGGAAATTCCTTCAGCCCGATTATGGAAGCTTCAGTTTTTGGTTGTTCGGGATGTGTTTGTGGAAGTTCATTTTCTCTGGTGCTTTTATGCCTGTTGGAAATGATGTTACTATTAGGAAGAGTTTGCTGTGACTGCCGTAATAGCTTTATTGCTTCACCTTAGTGAAGCAGCCGTTTTATACAGGTGACAATGGATCTTCACCAAAGTGGAATGGCGTGTTCACCTAAGTGATGGACAGAAAATACAAACTTATCCTGATGAAAAAGAATATGTTTCCGGTTGTGTCAGTTTGCTCATTTAGGGGTGCGATACGGTGACAAGTGCCTGGATATAGGACTTTTGAAGCATTGGGGAACCAATCTGTGCGGAGTATGCATACCCCAAGAGGGTGCGGCTGAAGGATTTTTCTTCGGGCTGAAGCATTTTCAGGTGTAATCCTTCAGCCGGAATGCCCACTGGCAAAGGGTTTGCGGAGAGGCTGAAGCTTTTGAAGGAATTTTCCTGTCCTTTTTCTTTGTATCACGAATTTGCTGAATACTCCTGGTTTTCCGTAATGCGCTGGTTTGGGCTAATACTTTGCACCCTTTCGGGTATATTATGCAAAAGAAGCTAATAAATTATACCCATTAGGGTGTAATTATCGCTGGTTTTGCTATATTGGTACCCTAAAGGGTGTAATTATGAATAATTCATTGTCATTGTTTGTTAAGGAAATGCGCAAGCGGTTCGGACTTACGCAAGTAGATTTGGCAGCTAAGGCGGGAGTGGGGCTTCGCTTTGTGCGCGAGTTGGAACAAGGAAAGCAAACTTTGCGAATAGACAAGGTAAACCAGGTGCTTGCCCTCTTCGGGTATGAAGTGGGAGCAGTGCCTGCAGGAAAGGAGCATAGCGTATGAGAAGGGGAAAAATATACCTGAATGATATATATCTACGCGGGGACGCTGACGGAAGACGAAAATGGTTTTACCTTTATCTATGATGCCGGATTCTTGCGTTATCCGGCTGGCACCTGAAGAACTTTTCATTGTATGACACGGGGATGGGCTATAGTCTGACGCCTGCATACCATTTGCTGTCCACGGTTATTGTCATGCCCGAGGATACGGAGGAGCTCGCCGGGGGGCAGTGGCAAGGTAATAGAGAACATCGCTTGGAAATTCCGACGTTCCATCATTAAATGGATGGAACTGATAGATGTTTCCTTCCTGCCCGAAGACATGAAGAAACCCTATAAAAGACTGGTGCTGCAACGTTTGCTTTGGCTGCGCTGAAAGATCTTTCCTTTTCTGTTTTAGTTATTTTAATTAAAACGTATGCAGTCTTTAAACATCTATTTCGTTTCTTTGTTAAAGAAGACTTAGTACGAACTAAAAGATTGTAGATATGAAAATTCGTTATTTATCTTTGATAGTGTTACTGGTAATGAGCGTATTTGCTCCTATGCAGGCACAAACCTATGACAATTTGTGGAAAGAACTGGAAGTATTGGAACGAAAGGATCTGCCCAAGTCGGTTATTTCCGAAGCAATGAAAATCTACGATAAAGCAAAAGCGGAACAGAATGTACCGCAAATGATGAAAGCCTATCTCACTGCCATGCAGTACCGTTCCCTTTTAACTCCCGATAGCTTGAAGGTAGATATGAATGGTTTGGAACAATGGGCTTCCCAAACCGGCAGTATGGAAGACAAAGCTATATTGTATTCTATTCTGGGTGAAATGACCATGCCTGCCGACGTAAAAAAAGGATTGGGTTATTTGCAGGCCTCTCTCAAGGATAAAGACCGGT
Organism: Phocaeicola vulgatus ATCC 8482; assembly: GCF_000012825.1. Taxonomy (GTDB): domain Bacteria; phylum Bacteroidota; class Bacteroidia; order Bacteroidales; family Bacteroidaceae; genus Phocaeicola; species Phocaeicola vulgatus. The sequence continues at coordinate 2,508,966 of NC_009614.1, forward strand.
TATTACTTATCCCGGTCGAGAAATTGAGACCTATGGTGAGAGTGGGAGAGGCTAGTAAACGGTATTTTCGTGATAATCTGTACAACCTGCTGGCACGTCGTGCCATACAAATCATGCAGCAGTACAGGTGGCAGGCGGCTGCTAAAGCAAATCAGACAAACAGTCTGTCTGTGGATATGACGGATATGGATCAGTTTGTTACTTATCAGTTTGTTCCCGTCTCTGATTGTGACCTGACGGCAGCTGTCATGCAGACTTATCAGTCCTTGCTGAAAGCATATGATACGGAAACGGAGCGTGAGGGCTGGTTGCTGACCGGGATAGATGCATTGAATTACCTGTACCGCAATTTTTCCGGAAACTTCTCGAATGACGTATGCCAACAGGAACTTCGGAAGTGGATTCATACTTATCCGGCTGTGAAAACAGTCCCTGAAGCTTATCTGGCTTTGGCACAATTTCTACAGTATCAAAATAATCAGGTAGAGCGCTTGCGGATAGTTCGTGAAGGAATAGCCGGATACCCCCGTTACGAAGGTATCAACCAACTGAAGAATATAGAAAAGGAAATTCTGAATGCAAGCCTTTCACTGGAAATAGCTACGGCCTATCCGGGTGAACAGCAGTCGGTGAAAGTAAATTATAAAAACCTTACCGGCATCACCTTGCAGTTATATAAGGTGAATTTACCCGTAACCTCTGCCGTATTGCAGAACAGAACCACCCATTTTGAAAGTAAATATGCCCGTTTGCAACGCGAGGAGCATTTTTCTTTGAAACCTACTACAGATTATTTGAATGTCGATACCACCCTGACCATACAGGCTCCTCAAGCGGGAATTTATTTCTTAAAGGCAGTGCCCGATGGGAAGAAGGGCGTTTCGGACGGAACATTAATGAATGTCACCGCTTTAAAGACCATTTATCGTCCTCTGCCGGATGGTACGTTGGAACTGGTGGTGGTAGATGCAGTGAGCGGACAGCCTGTTTCTGAGGCGGAAGTAACCATTTATACGGAGAAGGGAGGAGGTTATTCTCCCCAACAGACCTACCAGGCGGATAAACAGGGTACTTTGAAACTGGATTTCCTGAATAGTAACAAATACTGGTATAATGCACATACGGCGGCTGATAATGCGATGCCCATCTTGAATCTTTGGAAAAACGATTATTACTATAAAGAGAGCAAGAGGAAAGAAGTTTTGCAATTATTTACCGACCGCTCCATTTACCGTCCCGGTCAAACCGTATATGTATCCGGCTTGGCTTATGAAATGGAAAAGGATTCTACGCGTGTGCTTGCGGATAAAAAATATACGGTATCCCTATATGATGCGAATAATAATGAAACAGGAAAAGTGGAAGTACGGACGAATGGTTTTGGCTCGTTCAGCGGACAGTTTGTTTTGCCCTCTCCTTGCCTGACCGGTTATTTTAGCTTGCGTGCGGCCGATACTTCTGTCAGTTTTAAGGTAGAAGAATATAAACGTCCCACCTTTGATGTCACGTTTGAGCCCGTGAAAGTGGAGTATCAAGTGGGTGACTCTATAGAAGTGGTGGGTATGGCAAAGACTTTTGCCGGTGCGCCTGTGCAGAATGCCAGGGTACACTATAATATATCTCGTTCCTATGCCTGGGTCTGGCGGTTTATGGGCAGAGGTTCAGCCCGTTGGGAGGGAGAGGCAATGACCGATGCGGATGGTAAGTTCAGCGTTCCGGTGCATTTTGAAATAGACTCGGACAGGAGAGAATCTCCGTTGTGGTATTATACGTACAACATACAGGCGGATGTGACGGATGGTGCAGGTGAGACACAGCAAGCTAATTTGTCATTGCCTTTAGGAAGTACTTCAATGGTGCTGAATATGGATAATCTGCCCGATAATTTGGTGAAAGAAAAGAAGCTGGAAATAAAACTGACAGCCATGAATCTTTCGGGTGAGCCGGTAGATACTCCGGTTACTTATCAGGTAGTCGAGATGGAGGAGCAGAAAGACGGTCAGGAAAAAGAAGGCAGAAAGGTATTGACCGGTACGGTGGAAGCCAACAAGAGTTTTGTTCCTGAGGCTATTTATGCCCTGCCTTCCGGCAATTATCGTTTGAAGCTCTCGGCTAAGGATACGCAGGGCAGAGAGTGTACGGCATCTAAGAATTTCCTTCTGTTTTCATTGAACGACAAGCGTCCGCCTTTCGTGATAACGGATTGGTTCTATCAGGATGGTCTGGAATTTGATGCAGCATCTCCGGCTACTGTATATATAGGTAGCAGCGAAAAGAATGTCTATCTGCTTTATGATGTATTTGCAGGAAATAAGCGCTTGGAAAGCAAACGTATAGAGCTTTCGGACTCGGTGGTCAGTTTCCGCTTCCCTTATAAGAAGGAATATGGTGACGGCATTCTGGTAAGTATGGCATTTGTGAAAGATGGCAGACTTTACAGTCATAATGCACGGATTATGAAACCGGCCCCTGAAAAGAAGTTGCAGCTGAAATGGACTACGTTCCGTGACAAACTCCGTCCTGGACAGCAAGAGGAATGGAAACTGACGGTACTTTATCCGGATGGAAGCCCGGCTGAGGCTGAAATGCTGGCTACTATGTATGATGCTTCTCTGGATAAAATCTATAGTGCACATAAGTTGGACTTTGGAGTGGACTTTCATTATGTGGTTCCTTTGACTTATTGGAATACATCCTATATGCGGAATGCTTATTTGTATGTTGATTTCCCGTTGAAGAGGCTCCGTGCGGTTCCTTTGGAATATAGTGAATTGATCATTCCATCTACAGGAAGAATGGAGGCTATGGTGGTAGGTTACGGAGGCAGTCCTCGTGCCACTCTTGCAGGAGCTTTGAAGATTAGAGGCAGGAGTGCCGCAAATGCTGTGATGAACCAGGAGGCTGTTACTGATATGGTGCTCCAGGAAGAAATGGTAGAAACATCTGCACAGGAAAAGGTAGAAATGGGCAGTTCTGAAGAACTGGCAGAAACGGGTGATATACAGATACGTGAAAACTTTGCGGAAACGGCATTCTTTTATCCACAGCTCCGCACCAATGAAAAAGGTGAAGTCAGTATTTCCTTTGTACTGCCCGAAAGCCTTACCCGATGGAAGTTTATGGGCTTGGCACATACCCGGAATGTGGATTATGGAAAGATAGAAGCTACCGCTACTGCCAGCAAGGAGTTTATGCTTCAGCCTAATATGCCCCGCTTTGTCCGCGTGGGAGATAAAGCGAATATTGCCGCTTCACTGATGAACCTGTCGGACAAGGGAGTGAAAGGGACTGTCCGCATGGAATTGTTTAATCCGGAAACAGAAAAGGTATTCTATTCACAAAAACAGAAGTTTGATGTGAAGGGAGGAGAAACCGGGCATGTGAACTTTACTTTTGAAGTGGGTGACAAATATGCGGTAATGGCATGCCGGATGGTAGCGGATGGAGATACCTTCAGTGATGGAGAACAGCGTTACATCCCCGTTCTGACAGACAAACAGTGGGTGACGGAAACCGTTCCTCTGAACGTGAATGGGGAAGGTGCGCATATTTTCTCTTTGGAAAACCTGTTTAACAAGCATAGCAAAACGGCTTCCGAACAACGGTTGACCGTAGAATTTACTGCCCATCCGGCTTGGTATGCCGTGCAGGCTTTGCCTGTAGTGGCTAATCCTCAGAATGAAGATGCTCTTTCTTGGGCTACCGCTTATTATGCCCATTCATTGGCTGCATGTATAGTCAAAGAAAATCCCCGTATCAAGCAAATCTTTGATAGCTGGAAGGCTCAAAGTGGCACGAAGGAGACTTTTATGAGCAATCTGCAAAAGAATCAGGAACTGAAAAATATACTGTTGGCTGAAACTCCTTGGCTGACAGAAGCTACCAATGAAGCCGAACAAAAACAGCGTATCGCCACTTTGTTTGACCTGAATACAATGAATAGCCAACTGGCTGTTTCTGTAGAGAAACTGGGAGAATTGCAAAATGCCGATGGCGCATGGAGTTGGTATAAAGGTATGCAAGGCAGCCGCTATGTAACCACTCAGGTAATGGAAATGCTGGTCCGGCTGAATGCATTGACTCATCAGGATGCTGACAGCCGGATGCAGCCTATGATTCAAAAAGGGTTCGAGTATTTAGGCAAGCAGGCAGCCGAAGAGTATAAGTCAATGAAAGAAGCTGAAAAGAAAGGAGCCGTCGGCCTCCGTCCGTCAGAGCAGGTTCTCAGGTATTTGTATATCTGCGTTTTGGATGGCAAGGCTCCGGTTGATAAAAAGGTGAACCAGTATTTCATAGACAAGTTATCCGGTGAGGGAAAAGAACTGACGATTTATGGAAAGGCGTTGGGAGCTATCATCTTGCAGCAAGCCGGTAAGGTGGCAGAAGCCAAGCTGTTTATGCAGTCATTGATGGAGTATTCTGTTGTGACGGATGAAATGGGACGTTACTTTGATACTCCTAAAGCCCGATATTCATGGTTCAGTTATAAAATTCCGACTGAAGTGGCTGCTATGGAAGCTATACAGCGTATAACAAAAGATACGAAAGCGATCGATGAAATGAAACGCTGGCTGTTGAAGCAGAAACAGACACAGACTTGGGAAACGCTGATTGCAACGGCTGATGCAGTGTATGCATTGATGGCTACAGGGGCTTCGGATTTATTGGCAAATACAGGAGGAGTAGAGATTACTTTAGGTAAAGAAATGATCCGGACTCCGGTAGATGATGCCATCGGTTATATCAAGAAGACGGTGATCGGTGATGTGATGAATATAAAGAAAGTAAGGGTGGATAAAGAAGGAACCGGAATGGGTTGGGGAGCCGTTTATGCCCAATATCTGGAAAGTATGGATCAAATAGGTGAGCAGGGAAACGGATTGTCTGTCAGCCGTCAATTATATAAAGGAGATGAGGCTTTGAATGAATCTGCTCCGTTAAAGGTTGGCGATAAGATTACCGTTCGCCTGACTGTAAAGGCTGACCGTGATATGGATTTTGTTCAGATTAAGGATGACCGTGCAGCTTGTATGGAACCGTTACAGGCAGTTTCGGGCTTCCGTTGGAGCAACGGGCTGGGATATTATCAGGCTACCAAAGATGCTTCGACTCAGTTCTTTATCGATCAGATGAGAAAAGGAACTTATGTCATAGAGTATCAGGTGTATGTGAACCGGACAGGAGAATATCAGACCGGAATTGCAACTGTTCAGTCTGCTTATGCTCCGGAATTCGGAGGGCATACGGGAGGATATCGGGTGATGGTGGAATAAAGACACGGGATGTCTGGAATTAATTGTGTGATTTCATAAAAAGTAAGTTAGCTTGCTAACTTACTTTTTTCTTATGCTTCTGCCGTCCACCCATTCTAGTCTTATTTCAAAACCATCTTCAGCCGTGCCATAAAAATAGCGGCCTGAAACGGATGGATATTCAATTATAAATGTATAACCATCTGAATAATATAGATACAACCAACCGTTTTGAATTTCCCAGTCAAACTTATATACCCTATAAAGTTCATCATTATAGTAACAGCGTTCTTCCGTACCTACACCATGATCTGTGAAAGCACCTGAGGTGAATGTGATGTAACTGTAAAGAGGTTCTCCATATCGGTCTTCAAATCCCATATCGCCCCACCAAGTCTTACCGTATAATCCTGAAATGTCAAATCCTCTTTCCTCATCGCTTTCACATGAAGAAAAACTTATCATTGTAATCAATGCAATGGCAACGAACCAGTAATGTTTTACTATTTTCATAATTTATCTGATTTTTAATGCGGGACAAAGATAAAGGTTATTCATAAGATAAAATAAATTATAGGCTGAAAAAATGGGTAAAGGATGTTTTTTGTCTATCTTTGCTATCTAAAAAGCATAAAATAATTGTATGAAACATATTATACTGATAGTAAGTTTGTTAATGGGAGTGACTTTGGGAGTACAGGCACAACCCAAAGCATTATTTGATAAGACAACGCATGAATTTGGAACTATTTTATGGAAAAATCCGGTGACGGCAACCTTTAAAATCACTAATAAAGGAGATAAACCTTTAGTGATATCTAATGTGACAACGTCTTGTGGCTGCACGGTTGCTGATTGGACCAAAGAACCGATTGCACCGGGAAAGACCGGGATTGTCAGTTCTACTTTTGACGCCAAAGCCATCGGACGTTTTCAGAAGAGCGTAGGCATTTATTGCAATGCCTCGAATAAACCTATCTATCTGGCTATCCGGGGAGAGGTAACAGCCGATCCTAAGAATTACACTTTCACACATCCTTTTCAAATTGGCGCTATTCGTCTGGATAAGGAAGAAATAGAGTTTGAGGATGCCAATAAAGGTGATAAACCGACTATGGAATTGTTGGTTGCCAATACGTCAGATAAACTATATACCCCTGTGCTGATGCATTTGCCTCCTTACCTCAGTGCTGTTGCAACTCCGGAAAAATTAGGAAGGGGACGTACGGGTAAAATCAAGATCACTCTTGATACGGATAAGCTGCCTAAATTGGGCTTGACAACAGCTTCTGTTTATCTATCCCGTTTTCCGGGAGATAAGGTAGGAGAGGAAAATGAAATTCCGGTTTCTGCCATATTATTGCCGGATTTCTCGCATATCAGCCAGCAGGAACGCTTGAATCCGCCTGCCATTCATCTTTCTGCTAAAGAGTTGCAGATGGGAGAACTGAAAAGCGATGAAAAGAAAGCACATACGATTATTGTTAAGAATGTAGGAAAATCTAATCTGGAAATTCTTGATTTGCAGGTGTTTAATTCTGCTTTGGGGGTCCAGTTGAAGAAACGTGTCTTGAAACCGGGTGCGTCTACCAAGTTGAAGATTACTGCTTTCGGTCAAAATTTGAAGAAAGTAAAGGGTACTCCGCGTGTCTTGATGATAACCAATGATCCTAACAATCCGAAGATAATTATAAAAGTAAAAGTAACCTCAAAAAAATAGCTATGGAACATCCTGAAAATAGTGAAGAATATAAGGGATTGACAGTGAACAAAGGTATTGAGCAACCATCTATTGTGAATCCTTATTTGAAACTACGTAAAAAACCTCGTCGTCGTGAGTTTTCCGTAGGTGAATATGTAGAAGGCATCGTAAAAGGTGATGTGACCGTATTGAGTCAGGCGGTTACTTTGGTGGAGAGTGTAAAACCGGAACATCAGGCTATTGCCCAGGAAGTGATAGAGAAGTGTCTGCCTTATTCCGGAAATTCTATGCGAATCGGTATCAGTGGTGTGCCCGGTGCCGGCAAGAGTACATCTATTGATGTATTTGGATTGCATGTGCTTGAGAAGGGAGGAAAATTAGCTGTTTTAGCTATTGATCCCAGTAGTGAGCGTTCTAAAGGCAGTATTTTGGGAGATAAGACCCGCATGGAGAAACTATCCGTCCATCCGAAGTCTTTTATACGGCCTAGTCCGTCGGCAGGTTCGTTGGGAGGGGTAGCTCGTAAGACTCGTGAAACGATCATACTTTGTGAGGCTGCGGGCTTTGATAAGATTTTTGTTGAAACGGTTGGAGTAGGGCAGAGCGAAACGGCAGTGCATTCTATGGTGGATTTCTTTTTGCTGATTCAACTGGCCGGTACTGGTGATGAATTGCAGGGGATTAAGAGAGGTATCATGGAAATGGCGGATGGAATTGTTATCAATAAAGCCGACGGCAGCAATATTGAGAAAGCAAAACTGGCTGCCAGTCATTTCCGCAATGCTTTACATTTGTTTCCTGCTCCTGATTCGGGCTGGAGTCCTAAAGTAATGACGTATTCCGGCTTTTATGGTATTGGAATTAAAGAAATCTGGGATATGATCTATGAATACTTCGCTTTTGTGAAAGCGAATGGTTATTTTGAATATCGCAGAAATGAACAGGCCAAGTATTGGATGTATGAGTCTATCAACGAGCATTTGCGTGATAGTTTCTATAATAATGAAAAGATAATTTCTATGTTGGCTGCAAAAGAGGAAGAGGTGCTGAATGGCAAACTGACTTCGTTTGTTGCTGCCAAAAAGTTATTGGATGCTTATTTCTCAACCTTGAAATAAGGTTTTGCTACCAACAGGCAAAACAAAAAACGCAGATTATGATTATTCATTAAATCTGCGTTTTTTTTATTGTCTGTGGTGGATGAAATTAGATAGAAAGTTCGTGAAGTACATTCACCAATTCTCTGTCTATAGGCTTGTCGTTCTTTATAGCTTTAGCGAAAGGTACATAAACAATCTTATCATCATCAATACCAATCATTACATTACGTTGTCCTTCCAATAGTGCTTGGATGCTGGCCACTCCCATACGGCTGGCAATGATTCGGTCATGCGCTGTGGGGCGTCCGCCACGTTGTAAATGTCCTAATATCGTTACACGCACATCGTATTGCGGATATTCGTTCTTCACACGTTCGGCATAGTGCATTGCACCCCCGGTCAGTTCGCTTTCGGCTACTAATACGATGCTACTGCTCTTGGATTTGCGGAAACCATGTTCGATGAATTCTTCCAATTGGTCAACTTCTGTGCTGAATTCCGGAATAATAGCTGCTTCTGCACCTGCGGCAATAGCGCCGTTCAATGCCAGGAAACCTGCATCACGTCCCATCACTTCAACAAAAAATAAGCGTTCGTGAGAAGTTGCCGTATCACGGATTTTATCTACTGCATCCAAAATTGTGTTCAAAGCTGTATCATAGCCGATGGTGGTGTCGGTTCCATACAGGTCGTTGTCAATCGTTCCGGGCAGACCGATACAAGGCACATCAAATTCCTGAGCAAAGATACGTGCACCGGTCAACGAACCGTCACCGCCGATAATGACCAAAGCATCAATCTCGTGCTTTTTCATATTTTCGTAAGCTTGTGCCCGTCCTTCGGGTGTCGTGAATTCTTTGCAACGGGCGGTTTTCAGAATGGTACCTCCCATTTGTATGATGTTGCTAACATTTTGGCTTTTGAATTCCTGAATTTCATCTGTTACCAATCCTTTGTAACCTCTATAAATGCCATATACTTTCAAGCCGTTATAGATGGCAGAACGTGTGACTGCACGAATGGCAGCATTCATTCCCGGAGCATCTCCTCCAGAGGTTAAAATACCAATACTTTTAATCGTTCCCATAAATACCCATTTTAATATTTTTATGTCGCAAAGTTAACAAATTATCAGTTGGACAACGATAATTTTCTATTTTTTATTGGTCTATTTTTCGTTTAAGATTGCTTTTTTACATTCTTCCATCAACCATTTGGGGGTGGAAGTCGCTCCACAAATGCCGATGGAACGGACGTCCTCGAGCAAGTTCCGGTCTATTTCTTCCGGCTGGTCAATGAGGTATGAATTCGGATTGATCTTTTTGCATTCTTGATATAAGATCTTTCCGTTTGAGCTTTTTCGTCCGCAGACAAAAAAGATCAGATCATGCGCTGCTGCAAATTTGCGGATGTTAGGCATCCGGTTGGCCACTTGCCGGCAGATTGTGTCGTAATATTCAAAAGTGGCATCGGGTGAGATATGCTCCTTGATATATTCTATGATTTGCCAGAATTCTTCCAAAGACTTGGTTGTCTGGGAGTACAAGCGTATGTCTTTGGTGAAGTCCAGATGAGCAGCTTCAGCAGGTGTTTCTATGACAATTGCTTTTCCATGAGTTTGACCTACCAGCCCCAGTACTTCGGCATGACCGTTCTTGCCATAAATCACGATTTGTGTGTCTTGACTTGCCGGAACATTGTCATACTCCTGTTTGATGCGCTTTTGGAGGCGTAATACTACCGGACAGGTGGCGTCAATGATCTCGATGTTGTTGGTACGGGCTATAGCGTATGTTTCAGGAGGTTCTCCATGTGCGCGCAACAGTACTTTGGCATCGTGTAATTGGGCAAACTCTTCGTGGTTTATTGTGATAAGCCCCATTTTTTTTAGGCGTTCACATTCCTGTCCGTTGTGTACAATGTCTCCCAGACAATAAAGAGTGTTTCCTTTTGCCAGTTCTTCTTCTGCTTTACGGATAGCTGTGGTGACTCCGAAGCAGAACCCAGATCCTTCGTCTATCTCTATGTTAACCATTTATCGCTGCTTGAAATTTTTCGGTCAGCCACTTTTTCTGTTCGGCAATGCTCATGTGGCTGTTGTCCAACAAGATAGCGTCATCCGCTTGCCGTAACGGGCTGACTTCACGGGTTTGGTCTATACGGTCACGCTCTTCCACATTTTCCAGAATTTTTTCATAAGAGGCCTCTTGCCCTTTACTTCTTAATTCATCATAACGGCGCTGTGCACGTATGGCAGCCGAGGCGGTTACAAATATTTTCAGTTCGGCATCGGGGAAAACAACGGTTCCAATGTCCCTTCCGTCCATGACAATTCCTTTGGCCTTTCCCATTTCCTGTTGTTGTTTCACCAAAGCCTCACGTACAAAACCCAAGGCGGCGATAGGGCTTACATGAGAGGAAACTTCCATGCTGCGGATGGCATCCTCTACATTTGTATCGTTCAGGAAAGTCATGGGGCGTTGTGTCTCCGGATTTAACCGGAATGAAATATGTATATCGGGCATCGCTGTTTTTAACGCTTCGGTGTCGATGCCTCTTTCCGTAAAGAACCCTTTCTGCAGGCTATATAATGTAACAGCACGATACATGGCACCGCTATCAATATAAATGTATCCTATTTCACGTGCCAAGTCTTTGGCCATCGTGCTTTTTCCACATGATGAATAACCGTCAATGGCAATAGTTATTTTTTTCATATATAATTAATGTATAGGTGACTACTAAAAACGCTTCAAAGATAGATAAAAGTTGGGTGTATGTCTATGAAATCGGATGAAAATAAAATGAATTAGCATATTTTTCATGTGAAAATACTTTTTATTTAAAAGATTTGTGTTACATTTGCCCTCAGTGAGAAACACTTAATTTTAAAACACAATTTATGGAAGTTAAAAAATCGCCTAAAGCAGATCTCGAAGGTAAAAAGAGTACCTGGCTGCTTATCGGTTATGTGTTTATCCTTGCTCTCATGTTTGTAGCTTTCGAATGGACTGATCGCGACAAGCAAGTGACTACGGAAACAGGTATAACCGATGTCGTATTTGAAGAAGAAATTATCCCTATTACGGAACAGGAACAAAAACAAGCTCCTCCTCCTCCCGAAGCTCCTAAGGTAGAAGAAGTGCTTCAGATCGTTGAAAACGATGCTAAAGTAGAAGAAACTGCCATTCAGGCTTCTGAAGAAACAGGTCAGGCTGTGGAAGTTAAATATGTTCCGGTAGAAGTGGAAGAAGAAGAACCTGAAGAACAGCAGATATTCCAAGTTGTAGAGGAAATGCCTGAATTCCCCGGAGGTATGGCTGAATGTTTGAAGTTCTTGGGTAAGAATATTAAATACCCCACTATTTCTCAGGAAAACGGTGTGCAAGGTAAGGTTATCGTTCAGTTTGTCGTTAATAAGGACGGTTCTATCGTTGACCCGGTAGTTGTGCGTAGTGTAGACCCCTACTTGGATAAGGAAGCACTCCGTGTAATCAAGACCATGCCGAAATGGAAACCTGGCAAACAGCGTGGTAAAGCTGTACGTGTGAAATATACAGTGCCTGTAACTTTCAAATTACAGTAATAAAATACTTTAATATCTTAATTAAGAGGCTGCCTTTAAAAAGCAGCCTCTTTTTCTAGAACCCCTTAATCAAAATAATTTATGGCTTTTTCTGCAGACCAGTTATTGGAAAAGGTAAATACTTATCTTGCTACGATGCCTTATGTGCGCGAACCAAAAGGATTGTATGCTCCTATAGAGTATGTCTTGTCATTAGGCGGTAAACGTATCCGTCCTGTTTTGATGTTGCTTTCCTATCAGCTTTACAAAGAGAATGTGGATGATATTTTACCACAAGCGGCAGGTATAGAGACTTATCATAATTATACATTGTTGCATGATGATTTGATGGATTGTGCGGATATGCGCAGAAACAAGCCTACCGTGCATAAGGTTTGGGATGAGAATACGGCTATTCTTTCGGGGGATGCCATGCTGGTGTTGGCTTATCGGCTGATGAATAATTGTCCGGAGCGTTATTTGAGGCAAGTGATGGATATTTTCAGTCAGACTGCTTTGGAAATTTGTGAAGGACAGCAGTGGGATATGGAATTTGAAACCCGGAATGATGTTACTGTTCCCGAATATATGGAGATGATTCGTTTAAAGACATCGGTACTTTTGTCTGCTGCGTTAAAAATTGGTGCTGTATTAGGGGGGGCTTCGGAAGATGATGCCCGCAAATTATACGATTTCGGTATCAAAATGGGATTGGCATTCCAGTTACAGGATGATTATCTGGATGTGTATGGGGATTCGAAAGTGTTTGGAAAAAATATAGGTGGAGATATTTTATGCAATAAGAAGACTTTTATGCTGATCAATGCGTTGGCTTTGGCAGATGGGATACAACGGAAGGAGTTGGAAAAATGGATAGCTTCTACTGCTTTTTGTCCGGAAGAAAAGATAAAAGCTGTAACAGCTCTTTATGATAAGATAGGCATCGGCGGAATTTGTGAAGAAAAGATTAACGCTTATTATGTCGAGGGGCTTTCGTTGTTGGAAAGTATAGCTGTGCCTTCTGAAAGAAAAGAAGAGCTGAAGTCTTTTGTTTGTCATTTGATGAATAGAAAAGTATAATATGATTGACACGCATTCTCATTTGTTTGTTGAGGAGTTTGATGAGGATTTGCCGGCTGTGATAGAACGTGCTCGGGATTCCGGAGTATCTAAAGTCTTTATGCCCAATATTGATGACACCACGGTGGAAGCGATGTTGAATGTCTGTACGGCATATAAGGGGTATTGTTTTCCTATGATTGGATTTCATCCGACTTCTGTTGGGGCTGATTCGTTATTCCGTATTTATGAGATGAAAAAGCTGCTTTCCGGTGAACATCCTTTTGTGGCTGTAGGTGAGGTGGGAATGGATTTGTATTGGGATAAGACATATTTGAAAGAACAACAGAAGGCGTTGGATATACAGATTCAATGGGCATTGGAATATCATCTGCCTTTGGTGTTGCATTGCCGTGAAGCTTTTCCGGAGTTGTTTGAAGTGATGGAACCTTATAAAAAAACTGAGTTAAGCGGTATCTTTCATAGTTTTACGGGTGCTCTGGAGGAAGCAGGGCAGGTTTTAGAGTATGCTCGTTTTTTCTTTGGAATCAATGGAGTCGTTACATTCAAGAAGAGTAGTCTGGCTGAGGTTTTACCTCATATCCCCTTAGACAGAATTGTTCTTGAAACGGATTCTCCTTATTTGGCTCCTGTGCCTTTCAGGGGAAAACGGAACGAGTCTTCTTATATAAAGAATGTAGCGATGAAACTTGCCGAAATCTATGGTCTGGATTTTAAAGATGTGGATAGAATTACTGCCAATAATGCTTTAAAAGTGTTCAAAATGGCTGAATAAGTTTTTAAAGTTTATTAATTTTGATAGGTAATTTAAATATTGGCAGGGCTAATTCTACGTAAGACGAAAAAAAAGAATACATTTGTAGCTGAAATCGCTTGCAGTTCCCGATTTTCTTTGTAATTTGCACCCGATTTTAAAAAAGATAGTATTGTGTCGCCCGAAAAGGAGAGATGCTCGAGTGGTTGAAGAGGCACGCCTGGAAAGCGTGTAAACGCCAAAAGTGTTTCGCGGGTTCGAATCCCGCTCTCTCCGCATTGTAATGGAAAGCACAACAGACTGGAAGACAATTAAAACAAATAAATAACAATTAATTAATTAATCTTAAAAATTAGACACACAATGAAAAAGTTATTTGCAATTCTTGCAGTGATGGGAGTCCTTACTTTAGGATCAGTTCAGCCTGTTATGGCTCAAGACGCAGCTCCGGCTCAAACAGAACAGACTACTGAAGCAGCAGTGGTTGAAGAAGGTGGTGGTCTTCACAAAGAGTTAAAAACCAAATTTATTGAAGGTGATGCCAGCTTCATGTCATTGGTAGCTATCGCATTGGTTTTAGGTTTGGCTTTCTGTATTGAACGTATCATTTATTTGAGCTTGGCTGAAACGAATACAAAGAAGTTGATGGCTAACATTGAGGCTGCTTTGGAAAAAGGTGATGTTGAAGCTGCTAAAACTGTATGTCGCAATACTCGTGGTCCGGTCGCTTCTATTTGTTATCAAGGCTTGATGAGAATAGATGAAGGTATTGATGTAGTAGAACGTTCAGTTGTTTCTTACGGTGGAGTTCAAGCCGGTTATTTGGAAAAAGGATGTTCTTGGATTACATTGTTCATCGCAATGGCTCCGTCTTTGGGATTCTTGGGTACTGTAATCGGTATGGTTATGGCGTTCGATAAGATTCAGCAGGCTGGTGATATTTCTCCGACAGTTGTAGCTGGTGGTATGAAAGTGGCTTTGATTACTACTATCTTCGGTTTGGTTGTAGCATTGATTCTTCAGGTATTCTATAACTACATCCTTTCTAAGATTGAAGGTTTGACAAGTGAAATGGAAGACTCTTCTATCACTTTGTTGGATATGATCACTAAATATAACTTGAAATACAAAAAATAATTAGGAGATGGCTAAGTTATCATATAAAGTGTCTTACTACATAATGTACATTTGCTTTGCGCTGATTCTTGTCGTGCTGGGAATGTTCTATTTTGTAGGATACAATAATCCGGTAGGTGAATATAATGCACCTGAACATACGGAAACATTGATTTACTTAATGTATGCAATGTTTGGAATATGTGTGGCAGTAACTGTAATTGGTGCGATAGCACAATTTGGCGCTGCCTTGAGAGATAATCCTAAAAGTGCAATAAAGTCTTTGATCGGCTTGGTCTTGTTTGTGGTAGTATTGGTCGTTTCTTACGGTATGGGTTCTGACTCTCCTGTTGTTTTGGCCGATGGTAGTGCTTACACTGATACAGGTTGGTTGAAAATTACTGATATGCTGATTTACTCCATTTATTTCTTGTTTGGTGTGGCTGCAATCGGTACTTTAGTAAACTTGAGCGGTATCTTTAAAAGATAATATTATCTACATTGATTAAATAATTTAAAACGAAGTAAGTAAAATGGCAAGAAAAAAAAGAGGCGTACCTGGAATTAACTCCAGTTCAACAGCTGATATTGCCTTTATGTTGCTTATTTTCTTCCTGATAACAACATCAATGGATACTGACCGTGGTTTGGCGAGACGGCTTCCGCCTCCTCCCGAAAACAAGGATCAGAAAGATGATGATATTATTGTAAAGGAACGAAACATCCTTCAAGTCCGTCTGAATAAAGACAACCAGCTGATGTGTGGTACGGACTATATTGATGTGAAGCAATTGAAAGAAAAGGCAAAAGAGTTTATAGCCAATCCGTATGATGATGAAAATCTGCCTGAAAAGCATAGAAAGAATATTCCTTTGCTGGGTGATTGTATGATTACGGAAAATCATGTAATCTCTGTTCAGAATGACGTTGGAACTAGCTATCAAGCATATATTGATGTGCAAAATGAATTGGTTGCTGCGTATAATGAACTTCGTAATGAACTAGGTAAAGCTAAATTTGGAAAGCTTTATAATGAGTGCAACGAAGATGAACAAAAAGCTATTCGTGAATATTATCCGCAGAAGATTTCTGAAGCTGAACCTAAAAAGTATGGAGGTAAGTAATGGGAAAATTTAATAAAACAGGTAAACGTGGAATGCCTGAGTTGAATACCTCTTCATTGCCTGACCTTATCTTTACCATGTTGTTCTTCTTTATGATTGTAACAACCATGCGTGAGGTTACATTGAAGGTTCAATTTCAGGTTCCTCAAGGAACAGAATTGGAAAAGTTGGAAAAGAAGTCGTTGGTTTCCTTTATTTATATAGGTAAACCGTTGCCGGAATTCCAAAAGAAAATGGGTGCTGAAAGTCGTATTCAGTTGAATGATAAGTTTGCTGAAGTGTCAGAAGTTCAGGACTACATTTATCAGGAACGTGAGAATATGAAAGAAGAAGACCAGCCATTTATGACAGTATCCTTGAAAGTTGATAAAGATACAAAGATGGGTATTGTACAGGATGTAAAGCAGGCACTTCGTCAAGCTTACGCTTTGAAAATAAACTATTCAGCTACTCAACGTCAGTAATAGTTATATAAGCATAGATAAAAAAGGAAGCTGTTTTTAACAGCTTCCTTTTTTTATGTTTTCCATTCTATTTGTTATGGACGAATTTATCCGTTACCTATGGCTAGTAATAGTACGTACAATGGATTTTTTGAGGACAAACTCCTGTGTGGTGGCTCAGGGAATTGAAGAAAAAGATGAAGAATGAATGTTCAGATCTCTTGTCCGTAAACTTCTTTGTAAAGAGTCTTTTTAACTTTCTCAAAATCACTTTCCATATCTATATCTCCATAGGTCATTAAGAGCATTGGTAGGCCGCTATCTCCCTTACGGTAGGGAGGTTGTATATAGGGCTTTTTATGTAAAGTGAATTCCAAACGTTTATAGAAGTGAATACGGCGTGTGCTCATTTCATCATTAGGCTCCTCTACTTCCAATACAATTGGACCTTTTAACTGTTTTTTTATCATTTCCAGCACACGTTTTCCATACCCTCCGTTTCTGAGGCTGGGATCAATAGCGAAATGTTCGATATAGTAAAAATCTCCCATTGTCCAATAGCTGATCATACCAATGCTGTTACCGTTTTCTAAAATAATGTTGTTGCAGAACCGGGGATTATTATCAGAATATTCTCTCTGCTGTACGGTATCACGGCGTTCTTCTTGAGGGAATGCCGTATGCATTAATTTTTCCACAAAGGTATAATTAACCTCATCTTGTGTTTTTACTTGTTTAATTTCAATCATTTTATCTGTCTTTGTTTAGTCTTAAGTTATGAACCTATTTCGCAGTATAAAAGTTTATTAGTCTTTCTAATGCACGTTGGCATACCGGGCAGAATGCAGGTGCTTCGTTTATCTTCATTCTGCATTCGGTAGTAGGACGATAAAGTCCTTTTTGTGTATAGCCTGCTCCTTCATAGACACCCACCTTGGTGTATAAGTCGGCATTTTCTGTAGCTACCGGAGTAGGTATGGCAGTACCTTCCGGAATCATATCTTTCCATTTACTGTCGAAATCAATTAATGTGGTGATATTTGGCTCCCAAGGTTCCACTTCATATGGATATTGCGGGCTTGGGGTTTCGGTATATGCATATTCATCTGCTAATCCTCCAAAACTATGGCCGAATTCATGGACTACAACCGGTTGAAAATCAGGATGGTGGGCTGTGGTCAGTGTATATGAGTTATAGATGCCACCTCCTCCGTAGGTGTCTGTATTGGCTAGAATAATGATATGCTCGTAAGGAATTCCAGCCAACCAATTATGAATACTTTTTACCCGACTGGTAGTGAGATACCGGTCGGAATAGAACGTGTTGAAATGTGAACTTACAGCTGTAGATTTCCATTTGCCTTGTCCCGGTATGCTGACTCCGCTGTCTTCCGAAGGGCTTGCCACAGCGACAATATTAAATTTGTCCTTCAGTTTCTTGAAAGGTTCATGACTGAACAGGGCGTCACACGCTGTCTGGGCATCTTTATAAAATATATCCATCTCTTTTTCTGTATATCCTTCTGCCATGATTGCTACATCGATGCAATCTGCGGCATTTCCGTTTTGCAGAAGATAGCGATGAGGGGTAATATGGTTTGTTCCCCTCTGATGGATCAGAATATCATTGGGGATTATTTCATGTGTGAGTGAGGCATTTACTTTATGATATACATCTTTTAGAGATATGGTCACTACTGCTTCTTTTTTGGGATAAGGCAAAAGAAAAGAATTCTCGAAGCCTCTTTTTATCCTACTTGCTTCTTCTTCGCTTACCCATTCTTGGAAAAGGCTAGAGAATGACGTTCGATAAATGGTTTCTCCTGTTGCTTTGTCTTTCATTGTGATTTCACCGTTGCCTGCCAAAGGAAGTTCTGCTAGATGATGCTTGCGTCCTGCCCATTGCGGAAGGCTTGACAGTTCGTCCAGATATACTTCTTGTTTTTTGGCATCTCCGGTAAAAATATAATCTGCCCGAAGTGTTTTATCTTCGAAATAATCACTGAAATTTTGAGCGTTTACAGTCATGCTGAATAAACTGCACAAGGTAAAAATAAATGTCTTTTTCATCGTCTTTGCATTTTCTGCAAAGATAGGACATTCTATTAAATTATTGGTATTTATACAATAAAAGTTATGAATCGCACGAATATTGTCGGGAAAAGTCATATCTTTGCAGAAAATTAAACTAAAAAGAATGGGACATCATCAATTAGACAGTTTGGATGAGCAGATTTTGAGGTTGATAGCCAGTAATGCTCGTATTCCGTTTTTGGAAGTAGCCCGTGCTTGCAATGTATCCGGTGCAGCCATTCATCAGCGTATTCAGAAATTAACTAATCTGGGAATTCTTAAGGGATCTGAATATGTTATTGATCCAGAAAAGATCGGATATGAGACATGTGCATATATTGGTCTTTATCTGAAAGATCCGGAACAATTTGATTCAGTGACAGAGGCTTTGAAAAATATTCCTGAAGTCGTAGAATGTCATTTCACTACGGGACAATATGATATGTTTATCAAGATTTATGCAAAGAACAATCATCATTTGCTTAGCATAATTCATGATAAGTTGCAACCATTGGGCTTGGCTCGTTCAGAAACTATTATATCTTTTAATGAGGCTATCAAGAGACAAATGCCTATCCTCGATTTAGCTGATGAAGATTAATCGTTACTTTATCCGGCTATAATTAATAAAACTATACGGGTAGAGATGTTTTTCATCTGTCGGGTGATCTTCTCTGCCTGTTTCTTTCCATTCCTCTTTCTTTATTTCGGGAAAATAAGCATCAGCTTCCTTGGATGTGTCATCAATAAATGTGATATATAATTGTTGGGCTATATGCATTGCCTCTTTATACAAGCTTGCACCGCCTATAATAAATATTTCTTCTTCTTCTTTGCAGTGGGATAAAGCGATTTCCAATGCAGGGAAACATTCAGCTCCGGCAAAGACTGCTCCTTCCCGGCGGCTTAATACAATATTCCGGCGATTGGGAAGTGCTCCTTTGGGAAGTGATTCAAAGGTTTTGCGTCCCATGATGATAGTATGTCCGGTTGTTAAAGCTTTAAAACGTTTCAAATCGTTGGGAAGCCAATATAATAATTTATTTTCAAATCCAATGCCGTGGTTGCGTGCTATTGCTACTATAATTGAAATATTCATAGTGATGAGTGGTTAGTGGTGAATGTTTAGTGATATTAGTGGTAAGTGATGAATAAGCTTGTGCAGCCTATTCACCATAACTGCTAAACAGATACTTTACCCGCAATGTGTGGCCATGGATCATAATTCACCAATTCAAAATCTTCATATTTAAAACTGAATATATCCTTGATATCCGGGTTGATTTTCATTTGAGGTAAGGGACGGGGTTCACGGCTCAATTGAAGTTTTACTTGTTCCAAGTGGTTGGTATAGATATGTGTGTCACCTAGTGTATGAACAAAATCACCGGTCTGTAATCCGGTAACTTGTGCTACCATTTGCAGCAACAATGCGTAGGAGGCGATATTAAAAGGTACTCCCAAGAATGTATCTGCACTGCGTTGGTAAAGTTGTAGGCTTAAACGTCCGTTGGCAACGTAGAATTGAAAAAAAGCATGGCAAGGGGGAAGATTCATGTTATTTAAATCGGCTACATTCCATGCACTGACAATGATGCGTCGTGAATCCGGATTATGCTTGATCGTTTCTATTGCTTCGGAAATTTGGTCAATAAAGCCTCCATTGTAATCTGGCCAGGAACGCCATTGATAGCCGTAGATATGTCCTAGGTCTCCGTTTGCATCGGCCCATTCATTCCAGATGCGTACCCCGTTGTCTTGCAGGTATTTCACATTGGTATCCCCTTGCAGAAACCACAGAAGTTCGTGAATGATGGATTTTAAATGCAGCTTTTTGGTGGTGACCAAAGGGAAACCCTCTTCCAAGTTGAAGCGCATTTGATGACCGAATACGCTGATGGTTCCTGTACCGGTGCGATCCTCCTTGTGAACACCTTCGGTCAGGATACGGTTTAATAGGTCTAAATATTGTTTCATGTTCGGATATTCATTTTATAGATTGCAAAAGTACACAAAATCTTTCTTTTTCCGAGCATGACCCTAGTTCTATTTCAGTTTTCACCATTTCAGGCTGCATACACGTTGTAAGCCGATGATGATAAGAACCGCAGTGGCGATAACCAGTGATTGGAAATTAGTATCACTTACCAAATAATAAGTTTGGGAAGTAACTATGTCACTGATTGTCTGGCATAGAATTTCAAAGCCATTGAAAATGTAGAATAATGCACAACAGACAATGGCGCAAGTTACACTGAGTATATCCGATAACCATTGGGCTGGTTGGGGGAGGCGGCGGATAACCCCGCGTGAAAATCCATTGTCCTCAATTTCATGTTTGTTGGCAAGCATGAAATTCTTAATTAATGTATCATCGTTTTCCATCATAACCATTCTGTTTTAAGAAAGTTGTCAATTTTGTTTTTCCGCGTGATAAATGGGACTTGATTGTTCCTGCAGGCATTCCTGTAATCACTGCAATTTTTTCTATCGGAAGATCTTCCATAAAAAATAAGGTGATGCAGGTTCGCTCTACCTCTTTTAATTGGCTCAATCCCCGATATATGTCCATGTGTTCACCTACTTGCCTTTGTTCTGTTTGGTAAACAGCGTCTATTTCCCAAGTTTCCAGTCCGGACGTTTCTTTTTTGCTGCGAATATAGTCATAAAATATATTATAAGCAATACGGTAAAGCCATGTGGAGAAACTGGACAAATTTTTAAATGAAGCCAAGTTGGTGTATGCTTTTATAAAAGTTTCCTGTGCCAAGTCATCGCTGAGCTCTGTATCTCCCAATGTTTGGTGCAGGAAAAAACGCCTGATGGGCGATTGGTACTTTTTGACCAAAGTATCAAACGCCCGGGTGTTTTTAAAGACCACCACTTGTGCTACCAACGCTATGTCGTTGATTTGGCTCATTTTTATTCTTCGTTGTAGGGAGTGTCTATATTGTTCTTTATGTTTTGTGTTTCTTTGGTCTCTTTGTTACGTCCCAGTTCAATATTTTCAATTTTCATTGATCTGACTCCGTTTTCATCTTGGTTTATTCGGGTAGGAGGGAAAGGATCATCTTTTTTCTTTTTGTGTGGAGTGGTAGTGTAAGCTATCAATACTTGTCCCAACCCCATACAGAAAATAAGGAATCCGATAGCTGCCAATCCTTCTTCTTCTGTCAGTACCCAAAGGAATACTCCCAAACCAATGCCTAAGAATATATTCTTGATCCCCTTTGTCATTACAGCATTTCCTTGTTCTTCGGGGTCATTGAACAGTTCGGCCGGAATGGTTCGTCCTGCTGCCAGAGCCTCTGCAGCCAGTTTGTATTTGGCTTGTTTGTTCTTGTACCTGAACCAAAGTACAATAGCTACGATAAAGAAAGGGAGTCCACAACAGATGATGAGTGCGACAATTGCTACCGAAGTAGGAGGACCGCTATTCCAATCACCGAAATCCGAACTAATGTCATGCATGGCAGCATTCTGATCTTCATCTACATCTTGCAGGTTGCTTATAACGACTGTATCCATCCGAGTGCTGTCAAGGGCTGAAGGTACTAATTTGATTGTTTTGGCATGGGTTGCGAAGCAAGTCCCTATGAGTAAGGTCAAAATAAAAAGTAACTGTTTCATGTTTTTATATCTTTATTATTGTTTTCTGCTAGTTAGACGGAACGAATAAGGAAATAGGTTGCAAATAGACAGAAAATTTTCTGATAATCCCAAAATATCATCGTATTTTTGTAACATAAAAAGGAAGGAACATGAAATTACCATCAGAATTTGAAGCAAGAACCCTGGAATGGATGGGAGAAGAAACTTATCGCGCGTTGGAAGCGGCTTTGCAGACGGAGCCTCCTGTCAGTATTCGTGTCAATCGTACGAAGTGGAGTGGGGAAGTTGCAGGAGAACCGGTACTTTGGGCATCTGCAGGGGTTTATTTATCGCAACGGTCCACTTTTACATTCGATCCGTTGTTTCATGCTGGTTGCTATTATGTGCAAGAAGCATCTTCCATGTTTGTGGAACAGGTATTACGCACTTATATTACCGGACCTGTAGTGATGCTCGATTTGTGTGCTGCTCCCGGTGGCAAGTCTACTCATGCGCGTTCAGTTCTCCCCGTAGGTAGTTTGTTGGTGGCTAATGAGGTGATGCGTAACCGTTCTCAGGTATTGGCTGAAAATTTGATAAAGTGGGGAAATGCAGAAGTTGTGGTGACGAACAACGATCCGGCCGATTTCACTTCTTTGACAGAGGTGTTTGATGTTGTCTTGGCAGATGTGCCTTGTTCCGGTGAGGGGATGTTCCGGAAGGATCCTGTGGCTGTAGAGGAATGGAGTACGGACAATGTGCAGGTTTGTTGGCAACGTCAGCGTAGGATTTTAGCGGATATATGGCCGGCTTTGAAACCCGGTGGTCTGCTGATTTATAGTACCTGCACTTATAATAGGGAAGAAGATGAGGAAAATGTGGCTTGGATTGCTGATGAATTGGGTGCGGAGAAACTGAAAGTGCCAGTGGCGTCGGAATGGGGGATAATAGGAAATTTGGCGGGACAGGATTTTCCTGTTTATCGTTTTTTGCCTCATAGAGTGAAAGGAGAAGGATTTTTCTTGGCTGTATTGAGGAAGAGTGCTGCCATTTCTCATGTTGTTCCTTGTATTCGTTGTCAGGATGACAAAGAGAAAATAACAAAAAAGAAGAGAAAAGGAGAAAAGGGGAGCTTGTCTCAGGTTGTTCCTTTTCCCAAAGAAGTAAAAAGTTGGTTAAAGCAGGCGGAGGATTTCCGATTTGAGGTAAGAGGCACGAAGGTGATAGCCTTCCCCAATGTCCATCTTTCAGAATATGATCTGTTCCGTCAGGAATTAAAAGTTGTTCATGCGGGTGTTACTATAGGTGAGTTGAAAGGAAAAGACGTTATACCGGATCATTCGTTGGCAATGAGCACATTGCTGAATCATGATGGTTTCTCTCGTTTTGAATTGACCTATGAACAGGCTATTGCTTATTTGCGTAAAGAAGCGATCACATTGGATGCTTCTGTTCCGCGTGGTTATATACTTTTGACTTATAAAAACATTCCATTAGGATTTGCCAAGAACATTGGCAATCGGGCTAATAACCTCTATCCGCAGGAATGGCGTATCCGAAGCGGTTATTTACCCGAAGAACTTTCTTTTGTATGCTAAAAGGAGCCATAGATTTGTTCGGGAAGATTGTGCATATTGTTTTTCATAGACTGGCGCAATGCTTCTCCGGGTACAGACTTGTTTGTATTCTATAATATACAAATTTGTTTGGCTTCGTACAAGGAAAATGTGATTATCAGAAAGGCTTCCTGTAGGTACACCCGTTTTTCCATTCTGAGCAGCCATACGCGGTTTTTCCTTTTATAATCGTTCCTTTGCCACATAGCGGGCAGGATTTTCCCACCAATTCGTTATCGGATGGGATAGTGGGAGCGGGCGTGGCTGAAGAAGCGTTTTTTCGTGAGGTCCCTGCCTTTTTTTTCGGCTGTTTGACCGTAGAGGTTGTTGCAGTTTTCGTTGCTGTTTCCTCTATTGTGGTGACGCGGCGGTTTGTATTATCACTTAAAACGCTGTATACTATTTCACTTACCATTTGCTTTAATTCATTTAGAAAAGTCGTTGCATCATAGCTTTTCTTTTCTATTTCACGTAGTTTCTTTTCCCATATTCCCGTTAATTCGGCGGATTTCAACAGTTCTTCGCGAATTAGTCCCACCAGTTCTATTCCGGTAGGGGTTGCGATCAGATTTTTACGTTCTTTACGGATATAATGGCGTTTAAATAGGGTTTCAATAATGGCTGCACGTGTAGACGGACGTCCTATTCCATTTTCTTTTAATGCATCGCGTAGCTCGTCATTATCTACCAGCTTACCGGCAGTTTCCATAGCGCGTAGTAAAGTTGCTTCTGTATATGGCCGTGGGGGTTGTGTCCACTTCTCGTCCAGTTTGGGCAGATGCGGCCCGCTTTCTCCTTTCACAAAAGCGGGCAAGGAGTGTTCTTCGTCATTTTCACGGGCTTCTGCATCGGGATCGGTCATACCTTCTGGCAGATTGGTTTGTGGTTTGGCAAAGATAACGCGCCATCCGGGATCTAGAATCTGTTTTCCTGTGGCTTTGAATTCTATACTGTCAGCTTCGCCTATTACGGTAGTAGTGGCAAACTTGCAGTCGGGATAGAATACGGCAATAAAGCGGCGTGCTACCAAATCAAATACCCGTTTCTCCATTTCTGTCAGATTTACAGGAGGTTGTCCCGTAGGAATAATGGCATGGTGATCCGTTACTTTTGAATTGTCAAATACTTTTTTGGACTTGATGAGCTTTTGTCCTGCCAACGGAGCGGTAAATACTGTATATGGAGTTAGTCCCGCCAAGATATTGGGACATTTGGGATAGATGTCATCGCTTAAGAAAGTAGTATCTACACGAGGATAAGTAGTCACTTTCTTTTCATACAATGACTGGATAAGTTTTAGAGTTTCGTCAGCTGAATAAGCAAATTTTTTGTTACATTCCACCTGTAGGGAAGTCAGGTCAAAAAGACGGGGAGGTGCTTCTGTGCCTTGTTTTTTTGCTACTTCTGTCACGGTAAAAGGAACATTTTTGATACGTTCCATAAGTGCCTGTCCGGTAGCAAGATCGGTGATGGGAGGAATTCCCCTGTTCCCTTCAGCCTTTTTGGCTTTCTTGGGGTTCTCTTTAGCATCGCTTTCTTCCTGAGCCAGTTCCTCATCGCTTTTGCGGATGATGGCAGAGAATGTGGTTTCCCGGTATAAAGTAGCCAGTACCCAATATTGTTGAGGAGTGAAGTTCTCTATTTCTTGCTGACGCTTTACTATCAGTGCCAAAGTCGGAGTCTGCACCCGTCCTATCGATAGAATTTGTCTGTTTTGTCCGTACTTTAAGGTATAGAGCCGGGTGGCGTTCATGCCCAATACCCAATCGCCGATAGCACGGCTTAATCCAGCTTCGTATAAAGGTTGGAATTCTTTTTGATCTTTTAGTTTGCTGAATCCTTCGCGTATGGCTTCTTCAGTCAAGGATGAAATCCATAGACGTTTCACCGGGCAGTGTGCTCCTGCTTTCTGCATGACCCATCGTTGAATAAGTTCTCCTTCCTGGCCGGCATCACCGCAATTTATAATTTCATCGGCATTTTGCATCAGTCCTTCTATAATACGAAATTGTTTTTCAATGCCCGGATCGCTGATTAGCTTAATGCCGAAACGAGGTGGAATCATAGGAAGGCTGGACAGACTCCATGCTTTCCATGAGGGAGTGTATTCATGAGGCTCCTTCAAAGTACAGAGGTGTCCGAATGTCCAGGTAACCTGATATCCGTTTCCTTCTATATATCCGTCTTTTTTGGTTTTTGCTCCCAGTACATCCGCTATGTCACGGGCTACGGAAGGTTTTTCGGCAATACAAACTATCATATTTTTTTTCGTTTCTGTTCAAATAGGATTGCAAAGGTAATAAAAACCTCGGAAGAGATTTTGTTTTGTCTTTATTAGTTCTTCTTTTATAAGAATTTAAAAGTAGGTATCGGGGGCTTTAAGGTCATTTCAGTGCAAATGGGCTGTTAGGTATGGTTTTTCTGTTATTTGCTGTTTGACGAATGTCTTTTGAACTTTTCTCTATGATTTCAGTTTCTTTTCAGAATCCTATAAGAATTTTGCATCAAAAAGAAACTATAAAACAATGTAATTATGAAAAAGAATTGGATGTTATTTTTATTTTTCGCAGCTTTTGCTGCACTAACTTTTAGTGGTTGTAGTGATGATGACAATAGTGATGTTCCTGAAAACACACATTTGGTTTCAAAAGAAGTACAGGCTGCATTTAATGCAAAATATCCGCAAGCCAAAGACGTGGAATGGGAGCTGAAAGGTGATTATGCTGTAGCAGATTTTTATTGGGATGGTGGAGAGCATTCTGCATGGTTCAATCCGTTATCGGCTGCCTGGTATATGACAGAAACAGATGTTCGTTATGAAAATCTTCCCGAACCTGTACTTGCTGCCCATAAAGCAGGCAAATATGCTGACTGGCGGGTGGATGATGTGGATAAGTTGACTCGTGAGGGAATGGAAACTCTTTATGTCATTGAGGTGGAGAAAGGAGAATCCGAGCTGGATTTGTTTTATTCGTCTACAGGTATATTGGTAAAAACTGTTGTAGATACCGGACACGAAGAAGATTATGATGATTATTTGCCGCAGCCTGATGCAAACGGCATTATAGCTATTGTCAAGCAGAAATATCCCAATGCGACAATTGTAGAAATAGAACGTGAAAAAGGTTTGCAGGAAGTTACTATTTTAGATGAAAACAAAGAGAAAGAGGTTTATTTCAATGAGCGGAATGAATGGATGGGAACAAGCTGGGATGTACAGGTGGCAAATTTACCGGAAGCGGTAAAAAAATCGGTTATGGAAAAATATTCAGATTATGTGATAGATGATGCTGATTATGTGGTGACACCTGATAATGAATGGTATATACTTGATTTGGAAAACAAACAGATCGATAAAGAGCTTAAAGTAAAGGTAGATAAGGACGGCGTTTGGTTGTAATTTTATTATCCCCTAGGCTATGCTAGGTAAACAGGCGGATGTTTCATAGGGCCGGACAGCTTTGGGGTTTTTAAACATTATGATTTTTGTGGCAGGCAGTTGAAGTGTGAATTTGTATTTCTGTTATACATTTTTTGTGATTTTGATGAGAGAGTAAAAGATGAATGTGGAAAAATAGATTTGTATGATATACGATATTCAGTTACATTTGCATTTAGAATAAAAAATAGCATGATGGAAACAGGATTAACTTATACTTCGACTGTTGTCGTTTCAAAAGAAAATGTAGCTGCCACCATGGGTAGCGGCGATTTGAATGTGTTTGCCACTCCCGCTATGGTGGCGTTGATGGAGAATGCTGCCATGAGTGCCGTGGCAGATGAGTTGCCTGAAGGTTCCACTACAGTAGGGGCCATGATGAACACTACTCATATCAAGCCCTCGGCTGTGGGAGACACGGTTTCGGCTACTGCCGTATTAAAAGAGGTGGAAGGCAGAAAACTTACTTTTGAAGTGCGGGCGCAAGATAGCAAGGGCGTGATTGGAGAAGGTACACATGTACGTTATATTGTGGACAAAGAGAAGTTTATGAGTAAATTGTCTTAATAATTATTTGAAATTATGCCACAACTGAGAGCTTCCCTTCTTTTGTGATTCTGAATATTATTTGTTCCGATAACGGGAAATCAAGTAGAGGAATGAAGAACGTGCTTTAATAAAAAATATTTAAGGAGAGCAAAACGAATGACAATCTGAAAAAGAGTGTCATGGAGTTCTGCCCTCCTTCTTTTATTCTTGCAGCGCCAAGATATATTCGTATAACTTCTTATAAAACGGATGTTTCGTCAGCGTAGAGGCATCTCCTAATATAATAAGTTTCATGCGTGCACGTGTAATTGCTACATTCATTCGTCGCAAGTCATTTAGAAAACCAATTTGTCCCTCTTCATTTGCACGTACTAAACTGATGAGGATAACGTCTCGTTCCTGTCCCTGAAAACCATCTACCGTATTGATGGTGATAAGGTGTCGGTAAGGCTTGAAGAAAGCATCTCGTTTTATCAGTTGACGGAGATATTGTACTTGTGCTTTATAAGGAGAAATCAGTCCCACATCAATCCGTTCTTCCAGAAAACGGTCTTTACCTATTTTATTGATATAGTTGGTGAGTTGGGAAATGGAGAGTGCCGCCTCCTCTTTATTGATACGGCCGAAGCTTTCACCCACAAACTCTTCGTTGCATTCCATTCCTTCCGTATTTATCCATTCTATCGGTGTGTCATAGTCCAATATACTCCGATATTTTACTTCGGGAGCTGATTTCAGTTCACCCTGATAGAACCATTCTGAAGAGAAACGCATAATTTCGTCATTCATTCTATATTGTACCTTTAACAAGGATACAGTGTCGGGTTTGTTGTCTGCAATCTCCTGCATCAGTGTCCGGTCTAATCCTCCACGAGCTGCTTCCATGCATTTAATGGTAGGAGGAAGCTGGCAATAATCACCGGCCAGAATGACACGGTCTGCTTTGCGGATGGCAATCCAGCAGGCAGGTTCTAGAGCTTGT
This sequence comes from Phocaeicola vulgatus ATCC 8482, assembly GCF_000012825.1. Classification (GTDB taxonomy): domain Bacteria; phylum Bacteroidota; class Bacteroidia; order Bacteroidales; family Bacteroidaceae; genus Phocaeicola; species Phocaeicola vulgatus. Next base: position 2,537,352 of record NC_009614.1, read on the forward strand.
GCGGCTTCGTCTATGAATAAGGTACTGAATTTGCGTCCTGTCAATATTCGGTTGGCGGAACTTACCAGTGTGCAGGCTATCACACGTGCTTCGCCGAACAATGCTTCGTTGATGCGAATTTCCAGTTCGGTGGCACGGTCTTTCAGTGAGTTTATTTTCTGTCGGATATTCTCACGTTCCGCTCCTTTGCGCGAACGTCCGTAGAGCTCGCGTATTGCTTTTCGGATACTCCATAATTGCGGATAATCGGGATGGCTTTCAAAACGGCGTTCATAGGTAAAAGCAAGCATTTTGTCATTGACGCGGATGGGATTACCAATACGGAGAACGGGAACACCCCGGTCCACCAGTTTCTCGCTAATCCAGTCTACAGCCATATTGCTCTGTGCACACACCATGACTTGATTTTCCCGGTGAAGGGTCTCGTAAATGGCTTCTACCAATGTGGTAGTTTTACCGGTTCCGGGCGGACCGTGGACTATAGCAACATCTTTGGCATGCATCACTTTATTTACTGCTTCCTCCTGCGTATTGTTTAACCAGGGGAAACGGGTGAAGCCGAAACTGAAAGTTTCCGCCTTTTGGTTGCCATGAAAAATCTCACGTAACTCTGCCAGACGATTCCCTTTTGCCTTGAGGACTTGTCCCAACGCTTCGAACATCAACCGGTAACTGGTTTCATCAAAATAAAGCTGTACTCCCAATTGTCGCTCGGTTGCCTGTATGCTGAGCAATGCATCTGCCGAGGGGAGAACGATTACCATTCGGTCTTCGTCCACGTAGTTGACAGTTGCCGTAAAATTGAAATAATGTAATTGGCCTGATGCATTTTGCGTAAAAAAGCATACCGGACGGCCGAATTCAAATACATGTTCTATGTCTTTGTCTTCTTGCCTTTCAACTTCTACAACCAATTGATTCAATGAGTTATAATAGCTTCTGCCTGCCGATATAGGATACCAGCACATACCCCGTTTCACTTTGCGCCCGATGCCCATAGCTTCAGTCTGTTGCCTGAAAGTCTCTTTTTCGTAATCATATTCTAATTTTAGTAACAACTCTTTGCGTTGTAGTTTGTTAATTATATTAGAAAGGGGTATATGTTGGTTCATAATGATGCTTTTTTCTATAAGAATTGCAAAGATAATAATAATCCTTTAGGTAGGACTTTATGTTTTATTTTGTTAAACGTATTATAGATTACACAAGAATTCAAATATTATTCCTATATTGCCAAAAATAAAATAGATTTAAAACTGTAATAATTATAAATGGTAAAAGGTATGGTATATGACTTGGACATGTTAAAGGCCTTTTATGCTTCTTTCGAAAAGAAGATAGGTCGGGTAAGAGCCGTGTTGCAGCGTCCGCTGACATTGGCTGAGAAAATTCTGTATACACATCTTTATGATGATGCTCAACTGAAGAATTATGAACGTGGCGAGGACTATGTGAATTTCCGTCCCGACCGCGTGGCTATGCAAGACGCGACGGCGCAAATGGCATTGTTGCAATTTATCAATGCAGGAAAGGATTCCGCTGCCGTACCTTCTACTGTGCATTGTGACCATTTGATTCAGGCATATAAAGGAGCGGGCCCGGATATTGCAACGGCTACGGAAACCAACCGTGAGGTATACGATTTCTTACGAGATGTTTCTTCGCGTTTCGGTATCGGGTTTTGGAAACCGGGAGCAGGAATCATTCATCAGGTGGTACTCGAAAACTATGCTTTTCCCGGGGGAATGATGGTGGGGACGGATTCTCATACCCCCAATGCCGGAGGATTGGGGATGGTGGCAATCGGAGTCGGTGGTGCCGATGCTGTGGATGTAATGACCGGTATGGAATGGGAGTTAAAGATGCCGAAACTGATTGGAGTTCATTTGACCGGAAGCTTGAATGGATGGGCTTCGCCAAAGGATGTGATTCTGAAATTGGCCGGTATTCTGACCGTGAAAGGTGGAACGAATGCCATTATAGAATATTTTGGAGAAGGGACAGCTTCACTTTCGGCAACCGGTAAGGCTACTATCTGCAATATGGGTGCAGAGGTGGGGGCTACCACATCCTTGTTCCCCTATGACGACCGGATGGCTGTGTATCTGAAAGCTACCGGAAGAGAGTCTGTAGCAGAGATGGCCGGAAAAGTGGCAAATGATTTACGTGCCGATGCTGAGGTTGTTGCCAATCCTTCTGCTTTCTACGACCGTGTGATTGAAATTAATTTGTCCGAGTTGGAACCTTATATCAACGGGCCGTTTACACCGGATGCCGCAACACCTATTTCAGAGTTTGCCGAAAAGGTATTGGTTAATGGTTATCCGCGTAAGATGGAAGTCGGGCTGATAGGTTCATGTACCAATTCATCTTATCAGGATTTAAGTCGGGCTGCTTCCATTGCCCGTCAGGTAGCTGAAAAACATTTGGCTGTGGCTGCTCCTTTGATTGTCAATCCGGGTTCTGAACAGATTCGAGCTACCGCCGAGCGTGACGGGATGATTGATGCTTTCCAAAAGATTGGGGCTACTATTATGGCGAATGCTTGCGGTCCGTGCATCGGACAGTGGAAACGCCATACCGATGATCCTGTCCGCAAAAACTCGATTGTCACTTCTTTCAACCGTAATTTTGCCAAACGTGCCGATGGTAATCCGAATACACATGCATTTGTGGCTTCTCCTGAATTGGTATTGGCTCTGACTATTGCCGGTGATTTATGTTTCAATCCGTTGAAAGATACGTTGATAAATCAAGAAGGCGAGAAGGTGAAATTGAGCGTTCCCGAGGGAGATGAATTGCCGTCGGCAGGTTTCACTCAAGGTAATCCCGGTTATTTGGCTCCTGCCGGTGCACAGGTAGAAATTAAGGTGAATCCCGAATCACAGCGTTTGCAGTTATTGGCTCCGTTTCCGGCATGGGATGGAAAGGATTTTACGGATATGCCTTTACTGATTAAGGCTCAAGGTAAATGTACCACAGACCATATTTCGATGGCAGGCCCGTGGCTGCGTTTCCGTGGTCATCTGGAAAATATTTCGGATAATATGCTGATGGGGGCGGTGAACGCTTTCAATGGTGAAACGAACAAGGTGTGGAACCGATTGACAAATACCTATGAGAGTGTATCGGGCGCGGCTAAGCAGTATAAAGCGCAAGGCATCGGGTCTATGGTAGTTGCGGAGGAAAATTATGGAGAAGGTTCCAGTCGTGAACATGCCGCTATGGAGCCTCGTTTCCTGAATGTAAAGGTTATTCTGGCGAAGAGTTTTGCCCGCATCCATGAAACGAATCTGAAGAAGCAGGGAATGTTGGCGGTGACTTTTATAGACAAAGCGGACTATGACAAGATTCAAGAACATGATTTGATTACCGTCAGCGGATTGGCGGACTTTGCTCCCGGAAGAAATCTGACTGTGACTTTACACCATGAAGATGGCACTCAGGATGGTTTTGAAGTACAGCATACTTATAATGAACAGCAGATAGGTTGGTTCCGTGCCGGCTCTGCTTTAAATGCAAGATAAAAGATGAAAAAGACAGTACCTTATATTACAGGAGACGGAGTGGGAGCAGAAATTACTCCCGCTATGCAAGCCATAGTGAATGCGGCCGTGAAGAAGGCGTATGGCAATGAACATGAAATAGAATGGATGGAAGTACTGGCAGGTGAACGTGCTTTCAACGAAACAGGTTCCTGGTTGCCGGATGAGACGATGGAGGCTTTCAAGAAATATGGTGTGGGCATAAAAGGTCCGTTGACTACTCCCGTAGGAGGTGGTATCCGTTCCTTGAATGTGGCTTTGCGCCAGACGCTGGATCTGTATGTGTGTCTGCGCCCCGTACGTTGGTTCAGCGGAGTGGTATCTCCGGTGAAAGAGCCTCAGAAGGTGGATATGCATATTTTCCGCGAAAATACGGAGGATATTTATGCAGGTATAGAATGGGAAGCAGGCACGCCGGAAGCTGAGAAGTTTTATCGTTTTTTGCATGATGAAATGGGAGTGGCTAAAGTGCGCTTTCCCGAATCTTCTTCATTTGGCGTGAAACCGGTGTCCAAAGAAGGAACGGAACGTCTGGTACGTGCGGCATGTAAATATGCTTTGGAGCATGGCTTGCCGTCAGTGACGTTGGTGCATAAAGGAAATATCATGAAGTTTACTGAAGGCGGCTTCAAGAAATGGGGATATGAACTGGCGGAACGTGAATTCGGAGATGCCATTGCGTCAGGCAAGTTGGTGATAAAAGACTGCATAGCCGATGCATTCTTGCAGAATACGTTATTGATTCCCGAAGAATATTCGGTGGTGGCTACCTTGAATTTGAACGGAGATTACATCTCGGATCAGTTGGCTGCCATGGTAGGCGGCATCGGAATTGCTCCCGGAGCGAACATCAATTACAATACCGGTCATGCCATTTTTGAAGCGACTCACGGTACGGCTCCCAATATTGCCGGAAAGGATGTGGTGAATCCTTGTTCATTAATCCTCTCGGCTGTCATGATGTTGGAACATTTTGGCTGGAATAAGGCGGCGGAGCTGATAGTGAATGCTTTGGAATCCAGTTTTGGCGAAGGCAGAGCCACACATGACCTTGCCCGTTTTATGCCCGGAGGTGTCTCGCTTGGCACGTCGGCATTTACAAAAGAAATAATAGAAAGAATAAACTCCTAAAAACTCACGGATATGAAGAAAGAATATATCATTTACAAACTCTCCGAGGATATGAAGAATGCAACCCGGATTGAGAACGAATTGTTCAAGAAGTTTGATGTAAAGCGCGGATTGCGTAACGAAGATGGCACCGGTGTTTTGGTAGGGTTGACCAAGATAGGCAATGTAGTAGGGTATGAACGTATTCCCGGTGGAGGATTGAAGCCGATTCCCGGCAAACTTTTCTATCGTGGGTATGATTTGGAAGATTTGGCACATAGTATCATTAAGGAGAAACGTTTTGGTTTTGAGGAGGTGGCTTATCTGTTATTGTCCGGTCATTTGCCTGACAAGGAAGAGTTGGCGTCTTTCTGTGAGTTGATTAATGACAATACTCCGTTGGAACAGAAGACCAAAATGAATATCATTGAGTTGGAGGGAAATAACATTATGAACATTCTGGCCCGTAGCGTGCTTGAAATGTACCGTTTTGACCCGCAGGCGGATGATACTTCGCGTGATAACCTGATGCGTCAGAGTATTGACTTGATATCCAAATTCCCGACCATTATTGCATACGCTTATAACATGTTGCGCCATGCCACGTATGGTCGTTCGTTGCATATCCGTCATCCGCGTGAAAAACTGTCTATCGCAGAAAACTTCCTGTATATGTTGAAAAAGGATTATACGGAACTTGATGCGCGCACGCTTGATTTGCTGTTGGTACTTCAGGCTGAACACGGAGGTGGTAATAACTCTACTTTTACCGTCCGTGTAGTTTCGTCCAGCCGTACGGATACTTATTCGGCCATCGCCGCAGGTATCGGCTCGTTGAAAGGTCCGCTTCATGGAGGGGCAAATATCCAGGTGGCGGATATGTTCCATCATTTGCAGGAAAATATCAAGGATTGGACCAATGTGGACGAAATTGATACTTACTTTACCCGTATGTTGAATAAGGAAGCGTATGATAAGTCCGGTCTGATTTATGGTATCGGTCATGCGGTCTATACGATATCCGATCCTCGTGCCATCTTGTTGAAAGAATTGGCTCGTGATTTGGCAAAAGAAAAAGGCAAGGAAGAAGAATTTGCTTTCCTGGAATTGTTGGAAGAACGTGCCATCGCTATGTTCGGAAAGATTAAGAATAACGGCAAGACGGTGTCCAGTAATATCGATTTCTATTCAGGTTTCGTATATGAAATGATTGGTCTGCCACAGGAAATATTTACACCTTTGTTTGCGATGGCTCGTATCGTGGGGTGGTGCGCACACCGCAATGAGGAGCTGAATTTTGAAGGAAAACGCATTATTCGTCCGGCATACAAGAATGTGTTGGAAGAACTGGAATATGTGCCTTTGAAACAGAGATAACGGTTTAGAGGCACCTCGGTTGGCGATAAGCTTTGGTATTATTGTTTTAGCTTGGCGGCAATGAGGTCTGTATTGTTGTAAAGAAAAGTAAGATATCTTCGTGGACAAAGTAAGATATGTTTCCGAGCAAAGTAACACCACGTACATGTTCCACGAAGATATCTTACTTTTTTCAGTGAGATATGGTCGTTCATAATACTCTATATAGAGTACCTTGAAAAATCCTTCAAATCTTTCAGCCTGCTCGCAAATGCCCTGCCCGTCGGCTTTTCGGCTGAAGAATTGGGCTCGGGAATCCTTCAGCCGGACCGGTGTTCTTCCAGTTCTTAGGGAATTGGTTTTTCTGAAGGATATTTTCCGGCTGAAACATTTCACAATGCATATCCTTCAGCCGGAATGCCGACGGGCAGGGCGTTTGCGAGCAGGCTGAAAGATCTGAAGGAAAAATAAGGCGTTTCGGCATGTAGATGCCGTTATGGGAAAAAACAACAGGTCAAATTTTAAAAAGCTCTTGTTCTTTCAATGAAAACGTCTTGTTCTTTTCTGAAAAGAACAAGGCCTTTAAAAAAAAGAACAAGACGTTTGAAAGGTTAGTAACGTGTATGCCGGAAGGTTAATAACGTGTGGGATGATACGTTACTATTGAATATTTTACAATTATAATTCATTATATTGCATACTATACATATCAAAACCGTCAGCCCAATAATTGCGTTTGATTTCATTCAGTGTGAATCCTTGCTTTTCATAGAATTTATATGCTAATTGCGAGGTTCGGACTGTTATTTTTTTGATACTGGGAATAGCCTTTAAAACCTCAATTCTGTATCTTAAAAGCTTTTTACCTAAAGATTTGCCTTGATAGTCGGGATGCATAATATCCCAACTTATTTTTCCAATGGTTCTTTTTTCTGCGAAATTTATCCCGCCGCATCCAACCACTTTCCCGTCAACGAGCAAGACATAATAGAGCTCTATTTCTTTATCCAAATAATTGCTCAAATCATTAACTTCCTCTTTTGCAAAGAAGTTGGGTGTGTTTAATTTAATTAAATTCATGACAACTTCTTTATCTGTCGTCAAATATTCTCTAATTACAATTGAATTATCTTGTGTCATAGAACTTTCGTTTGAAATTCGTGGCAAAGATACGAAAATTAAAAACTGACAAGAGATCAAAATATTGTCTATTGAAAAAATAGTAAATAATTATTTGACAGCATAGCACCACAAATTATTGAAATTTGCACAGTTGCTGAATCGTTACCTCTGTTCCTTAAATATTACGCTAAACATTTGTTTTTTCAATTGGTTAATCCAAGATGATGAAAATCTAAAATAAACTGCTCTTAATATAATTTTGAAATATCTTATCCCAACTCTTTTTCTGTGTCTAAGTCTGGGTACAATAAAAAAGCATGTCCAGTTTGCTAATGGCGTTACGAGCTTCCTGTATATGTCTGATGCTGAAATGCAACGTGATGGTACTTTGATGATTGGCGGGGGAGGGAAGTCGGAAATCAATGGAAAACCTGTAGAAAATAGTATATACCTCTCTAAGTAAAGTCTTCTCTGCGATAAAAATCGTATCCTTTTTTTGCAAAAAATCTCTTAATTGTTGCTTTCCTCTGATTTTTCCCTTAAATTTGTTAGTGACTTACTAAATTTAATACAGGGAGGAACGAGTATGGGACAACAGACTTTTGAATTTTTGCTATTGGCAATGTCCGCACTTGCGGTGATTGTATTTGTAGCCCTCTATTATGTACGTGCCGGTTATGGTATGTTCCACACCCCGAAATGGGGACTTTCAGTGAACAATAAATTAGGTTGGGTACTGATGGAAGCGCCTGTATTCCTTGTAATGCTTTATCTGTGGTGGAACAGCAGCGTGCGTTTTGATGCCGCTCCTTTCCTCTTTTTTCTTCTTTTTGAATTACATTATTTCCAGCGCTCTTTTATCTTCCCTTTCCTGATGAAAGGAAAGAGCCGGATGCCCCTTGCCATTATGTTGATGGGAGTGGTCTTTAATGTCCTGAACGGACTGATGCAGGGCGAATGGTTGTTCTATCTGGCTCCGGAAGGACTCTATACAGATGCCTGGCTCAGTACTCCTTCTTTTTGGCTTGGGGTTATTCTGTTCTTTATAGGGATGGGCATTAATCTACATTCCGACAGTGTGATCCGCCATTTACGTAAACCGGGCGATACACGCCATTATTTGCCGCAGAAGGGAATGTACCGATATGTCACTTCGGGCAACTATTTTGGCGAGTTGGTGGAATGGATAGGGTTTGCCGTACTCACTTGTTCGCCCGCTGCATGGGTGTTTGTGCTGTGGACGTTTGCTAATCTGGCTCCACGTGCCAATTCCATCCGTAACCGTTATCGGGAAGAGTTTGGTAAGGATGCGGTAGGAAAAAAGAAAAGAATGATTCCTTTTATTTATTGAATTTGAATAGTATATCGTTTCTGTTTCAGGAAATGATGAAAGCGAAACATAACATATGAATGATGAACTCTAAATTATTTACTCCCGCTTCTATCGGACCGCTGACTTTGCGTAACCGTACGATTCGTTCGGCTGCTTTTGAGAGTATGTGTCCGGGCAATGCTCCGTCCCGGCAATTGAAGGATTATCACTGCTCGGTGGCGGCAGGTGGAGTGGGAATGACTACTATTGCTTATGCAGCAGTTACACAGAGTGGCCTTTCTTTCGACAGGCAATTGTGGATGCGCCCTGAAATTATACCGGGATTAAGGGAAATAACCGATGCGGTTCATAAAGAAGGGGCTGCCGTAAGCATTCAGTTGGGACATTGTGGAAATATGTCGCACAAAAGTATTTGTGGGGTAACACCCATAGGAGCTTCTTCCGGTTTTAATCTTTATTCGCCTACTTTCGTGCGTGGCTTGCGCAAGGAGGAACTGCCGCAGATGGCAAAGGCATACGGTCAGTCGGTCAACTGGGCGCGTGAGGCCGGATTTGACGCGGTGGAGATACATGCGGGGCATGGCTATCTTATCAGTCAGTTTCTTTCACCTTACACCAATCATCGTAAAGACGAGTTCGGCGGCTCGTTGGAGAATCGTATGCGCTTTATGGATATGGTGATGGAGGAAGTGATGCGTGCCGCAGGTAATGACATGGCCGTTCTGGTAAAAACCAATATGCGTGACGGTTTTAAAGGAGGAATGGAAATAGATGAAGCTGTGCAGGTAGCGAAACGGTTGGTACAGGACGGGGCTCATGCGTTGGTGCTGAGTGGAGGTTTTGTAAGCAAAGCGCCTATGTATGTCATGCGGGGAGCGATGCCTATAAAAAGTATGACACATTATATGAACTGTTGGTGGCTGAAATATGGGGTGCGTATGGTAGGCAAATGGATGATTCCGACAGTACCTTTCAAAGAGGCTTATTTTTTGGAAGATGCATTGAGATTCAGAACAGAAATAAAGGAAATTCCGTTAGTATATGTGGGGGGGCTGGTATCTCGTGAAAAGATAGATGAGGTATTGGATGATGGTTTTGAATTTGTACAGATGGGAAGGGCGTTGCTGAATGAACCTGGTTTTGTGAATCGGTTGCGCACTGAAGAAAAGGCGCGTTGCAATTGCGGTCATAGTAATTATTGCATTGCGAGAATGTACACTATTGATATGGCATGCCACAAACATTTGGAAGAGAAATTGCCCCTTTGCTTGGAACGTGAAATAGAAAAATTAGAGAACCAATGAGTAAATTAGCCATAATAACCGGTGCCGATGGAGGAATGGGAACCGAAATAACCCGTGCGGTAGCACAGGCCGGTTATCATGTAATTATGTTGTGCTACACTCTTTTCAAAGGAGAGGAGCGTAAGAACCAGTTGATTTTGGAAACAGGCAATAAAGAGATAGAAGTCAGACAGGTTGACCTTTCTTCTATGGCTTCTGTGACTAATATCGCAGAAGATTTGTTGGGGCGTGGAAAACATATCGACTTACTGATGAACAATGCGGGAACCATGAGTTCCGGAGGTTTGATTACAACGGAGGATGGTTTGGAATATACGGTAGCCGTGAACTATGTGGCCCCTTTTTTACTGACCTTGAAATTATTACCTCTGATGGGGCAGGGAACCCGGATTGTGAACATGGTTTCTTGTACGTATTCCATAGGGAAGATTACTCCTGAATTTTTTGTTCGTGGAAAGAGAGGAAGTTTTTGGCGTATCCCTGTTTACAGCAATACAAAGTTGGCTTTGTGGCTTTTTACCCGTGAACTTTCTGAAAGGCTGAAAGCAGAGGGAATCACCGTCAATGCTGCCGATCCCGGTATTGTTTCTACCAATATCATCCGTATGGATATGTGGTTTGATCCGTTGACCGACATACTGTTCCGTCCTTGTATCCGTACTCCGAAGCAAGGAGCTGCGACAGCTGTCAGTTTGCTTTTGGATGAGCGATGGAAAGAAGTTACAGGACAGATGTTTGCTTCTTGCAAGCCTAAAAAAGTAAAGGATAAGTTTATGAATCATCCGCAGGCAAGACAGCTTTGGGCGGATACGAAAGCATATTTGGAGAAACTGAAATTGGAGGAGCCAATTGGCTGAGAATTCCTTTAAATACATAAAAGCCGTATCGTTACTCAAAAGTAGAGTGGATACGGCTTTTATGGTCGGTGAAGAGTGTCTGGTTTCGGATTGCAGTGTAGTTGAGGTTATTCTTTCTTGGCTGCTTGTTCTGCCAGCATCTGTTCACGGCTTTTACTTTGGGTTACAATATAAACTCCCGTGAATACCAGTGCCACAGCTATTCCTTTGGCAACACCGAAGGTTCCCATTCCTAACAAGATAGAGACACTGGTTCCTACAATAGGCTGCACATAGTTGTACATACTGATGACAGTAGGGCGCAATGTTTTCTGTCCGATCATCATCAGAATATAGGCAAGGAATGTTCCACCTACAATGACATAGGCTACACAGGTCCATGTGGAAGTGGAAATTTCGTGAAAATGTATGGTCGAGACCTCATGATAGGAAAATGGAATAAAGCAGATGGCTGCATAGGTGAACATCCATTTCATTAAAGTAAATATGTTGTATCTGCTGATCAGTCCTTTGAAAATAGCCAGATAGAATGAGAAACTGATTTGTGCCAACAGGCAAAGCAAATCTCCCGGAATACTTCCGCCTTTTCCATCTGTTGAGCCTTGGCTGCTCAGTATGAGTGTTAAAGCTCCGATGGAACCTAGAAAAATGCCAATCACTTTTTTCCCTGTAACCGGTTCTTTCAGATAAATGGCAGCGACAATCATAGTGGCGATAGGGGCTGTGGTTGTTACAATGGAAGCATCGATGGGGGAAGTCAGTGATAGTCCGAAAGTAAAACATCCCTGATTCAGGACGATACCCAACAATCCTGCAAAGAACAACATCATCAAGTCGTGCGGCTTTACTTGTTCTTTAGGAGCGAAAATAGAAGCTATCCAAAAACAGATAGCACCTCCTGTCATTCGAAATGTAGCGAGGGAAAGGCCTGAAATACCGTTTTCTAACGCCGTTTTACCAATTGGGGACATTAATCCCCACATTATGGCAGCGCCTAGCAATGCCAAATGTCCTTTGTACTTTTGAATAGCCATTCTTTTTACCTTAAATAACAGTGCAAATGTAGGAGGTTTTTTTTATATTTTCTATCTTTGCTTACAAGTAAATCTATCAAAAATGAAAAAGCAAGCTGATTATATAAAACGTATCGAGATAAAGCGGCTTTGGGGCCGTAAAGATATCTCATGGGAACTGCGTCCGGATGTCAATATTCTGAGCGGAGTGAATGGTATCGGCAAGAGCACTATCCTGAACAGATCTGTGAATAGCCTGACGGCTTTGGAAGGTGGAGCGTTGAGTAACGGTTCGGCTCCCGGTGTACATTTTGTCTTCTCTCCGGAAGATGCTACCCAGATACACTTTGATGTAATCCGTAGTTTTGACCGTCCGTTGATTCATTCGGAACTTCTCGAAAAGATGGCGGATAAGAATGTTAAGACAGAATTGGATTGGCAACTTTATCAGTTGCAACGGCGTTATCTGGATTATCAGGTAAATATCGGTAACCGCATCATCGAGTGCCTTACCTCCGGTGGCCCTGACGGTCAGCTTCGTGCCGCCGAGATGTCTTACCCCAAGACAAAATTCCAGAATCTGATGGATGACTTGTTTGGTGAGACCGGTAAGAAAATCATTCGTAAAAGCAATGAGATTTTGTTTGAACAGGATGGAGATATACTTTATCCTTATCAACTGTCTTCCGGCGAGAAGCAGATTTTGGTTATTTTGCTGACGGTTCTGGTGCAAGACAATCGCCGCGGGGTTTTGTTTATGGATGAGCCTGAAGTATCCTTGCATGTGGAATGGCAACAACGCCTTATTTCATTGATACGGCAATTGAATCCTAATGTACAGATTGTATTGACAACTCATTCGCCTGCTGTGATTATGGATGGCTGGCTGGATGCAGTGACCGAGGTGAGTGATATTACAAAATAAACAATTTCTAACGACGATACTATGGGAAAAAGATTGTCCGAGAATCTGTCCTCCTTATATATTGGTGCGGCCAACAAATTGAAGCCTAAATGTTCGCGACGCAAGATTATTGCATACGTTGAGAGTTATGATGATATTTCATTCTGGCGTACCTTGTTAGGTGAATACGAAAATGAAACTCGTTATTTCGAAGTGATGCTTCCTTCGAAAACCACTTTGGCTAAAGGTAAGAAGTCTGTGCTGATGAATGAACTGGGACCTCGGTTGGGACAAAATATGATAGCTTGTGTAGATAGTGATTATGATTATCTGTTGCAGGGGGCTACCCATACCTCACGTTATATAATAAATAACAAATATGTTTTTCATACCTATGCATATGCTATAGAAAACTATCAGTGTTATGCTGAAGCATTGCATGAGGTTTGTGTCATGGCAACGTTGAATGATCATCCATTGGTGGATTTTGTCGCTTTTATGCGTATGTATTCTCAAATAGCTTATCCGTTGTTCATCTGGTCGGTGTGGTTTTATAGAAAACATAATCTTTCCGAATTCTCTTTGCTTGATTTCTGTTCGTATGTAAAATTAGATAGGGTCAGTGTCTATCATCTTGAACGGAGTTTAGAGAGTATGAGCCGCAGGGTGAGGCGTAAATTATTGGAGCTGGAACGCCGCCATCCGAAAGCCTTGGAGGAAATAGAGGCGATGAAGGGGGAATTTGCCAAATTGGGAGTGAATGAGGACAATACCTATATGTTTATTCAAGGACATCACATTATGGATAGTGTAGTGATGAGATTGTTAGTACCTGTCTGCAATGTGTTACGCCGTGAACGTGAAACGGAGATTAAAGAACTGGCAGAGCATAATATGCAGTTTCATAATGAACTGACCAGCTATCAGCGCCGGCAGTTGGGAGTAGACATTGTACTCCGCAAACATACCAGCTATAAGTTATCACCTCTTTATAAAAAATTGGAAGCAGATATAGAACGTTTCTTGAAACATATCTGAATCGGTTATTTCTTATGGGAGGCAAGTGCTTTGGCTATGAAATGATCTAGTGAGAATTTACCCGGTCCTGCTATATACAATAATATGAATACTACCAGATAAATAAAGGCTAATTCTTTAACGGCGAAAGGATCAGAACCATGAACAACAAAGAATGCGATACACATGGTGAAGATCATCGGAAGCATTGCCAAGCGATAAAGGAATCCGAAAATGAAAGCCATCGAACAAACCATTTCACCAAAAATAGCCAGTACCAGTGAAAGTTGGCTGCCTATTCCTAAAGGATCGGGAAAACTGCCGGACATGACATCGTAGTTGGCCCATTTCTGTACACCGTGCGACATGAGTAAAATACCAAACAGGATTCGTAAAGCTAATATCAGAAGTGACATAGCAGTGCCATCGGGCTTGGATGGAAATAAGAATTTATAAATGACTGACATAATACGTTTTTATTTTTTTGTTTATACTATATTTATATAAACGTAACAAAAGGGTGAAATGTTCAAATCATTCACTGTTTGTTTCTTTGGAGATGGTTGATTCGCTCATATTAATTTTTTATTGTAGAAAAACTCTTGAAACGAATGTCAGGACTTCGTGCAAAAGGAATAAAAAAAGAACAATTATAATAAATATTAGTTCTATATGGTATAATGTTTGTCGTACCTTAGGTAACGATAAAAGCTAACATACGAATATATGAAAACAATTAAATGTATTGGAGTGCTGACATCCGGAGGGGATGCTTCTGGCATGAATGCCGCTATCCGTGCGGTAACCCGGAGTGCAATTTGTAACGGATTTAAAGTGAAGGGTATTTATAGAGGATATGAAGGGCTGATTAATGGAGAAGTGAAGGAACTGACCACCCAGGATGTGAGCAGTGTTATTCAACGTGGAGGAACGATGTTGAAGACAGCCCGTTCTGCTGAATTCCAAACAGTAGAAGGACGCAAGAAAGCATACGATACTATGCAGCGAGAAGGAATTGATGCTTTGGTGATTATAGGTGGAAATGGTTCTATTACAGGAGCCCGGATTTTTGCGGAAGAATATGATGTGCCTTGTATCGGGTTACCTGGTACAATAGATAATGATCTTTATGGTACTGACTTTACCATAGGTTACGATACGGCTTTAAATACGATTGTGGAATGTGTGGATAAAATCCGTGATACGGCAACCTCTCACGACCGTATATTCTTTGTGGAAGTGATGGGACGTGATGCCGGTTTTCTGGCTCAAAACAGTGCCATTGCTTCTGGTGCTGAGGCAGCGATTATTCCTGAAGATCGTACGGATGTGGATCAATTGGAGAAATTTATCGGGCGCGGTTTTCGTAAGACAAAGAATAGCAGTATTGTTATTGTTTCCGAGAGTCCGAAAGACGGAGGTGCCATGCATTATGCAGAGCGTGTCAAGAAAGAATATCCTCAATATGATGTGCGTGTTACCATTTTAGGGCATTTGCAACGTGGAGGTTCGCCTAGTGCTTATGACCGTATTCTTGCCAGCCGTCTGGGGGCGGGAGCTATTGATGCCATATTGGAAGGGCAGCGCAACGTGATGATTGGCATTCATAACGATGAGGTGGTATATGTACCTTTTTCTGAGGCAATTAAAAAAGACAAGCCCCTTGATAAATCGCTTATCAAGGTGCTTGATGAATTATCTATTTAATGAAAATAATCATGAAAGGAGAAGCGGAAGTAATTCTTCTGCTTTTTCTATGATATGTGCCGGATGTAAGGCTTCCAATTCTGTGCGCGGCCGGAATCCCCATGCCACACCTATAGCTGTTACTCCGGCATGATGCGCTGTTTGCATATCTACATTAGAATCACCTACATAAAGTATATCTTCCTGTTTGACTCCTGCTTTTGTCATGATTTCGTTTATGATGGATGGATCGGGTTTTGCGGGGATACCTTCGCGTTGTCCCAGTACTTCCACAAAGTTTATTTCTGGAAAATAGTGTGCTATTAACTTTCGGGTAGCTGCTTGGTATTTATTGGAGGCGACCGCTATCATGATCCCTTGCTGTTGCAGTGTTTTTAATAATTCGGAGATACCGGGATAAGGGCGGCTTAAATCGGCATTGTGCTCATCATAATAAGGGATGAATTGTGAACGTATCTTTAATACATTCTCTTCCGTACGTTCCCCTTCAGGCAGAGCACGCTCAAATAATTTATTGATTCCGTTTCCTACAAAAAAGCGGTATGCTTCCGTTTCATGTGTAGGATAGCCATAATATTGTAAGGCTTGGTTGGTGGCGGCAGCCAGGTCGGCAATGGTGTTCAGTAATGTGCCGTCCAGGTCGAATATTACAAGTTTCTTCATATTTGTACTTCTTTTATCGGTGCAAAGTTACTATTTTTGTATGCAAACTAATAATAATGCTTATGAACTTTCTAGAATTAGTGAAGGCGCGCTATTCTGCACGCAAATATGCCAATCGTCCTGTTGAGGCTGAAAAGTTGGATTATATCATGGAATGTGTACGTTTTGCACCATCTGCAGTTAATTTTCAACCATGGCGTTTCCGTATTGTTACAGATGAGGCCGTACTGAAAGCGTTGTATTCATGTTATAAACGGGAATGGCTTGCTACGGCTCCTTGTATCATAGTGGCTTGTGTGGATCATAATGAGTCTTGGCATCGCCGTGCCGATAATAAGGATCATGCTGATATTGATATTGCTATTGCAGTAGAACATCTTTGTCTGGCTGCTGCCGAACAAGGACTGGGTACTTGTTGGGTTTGTAATTTTGATGCTCCGCAATGCAGTGAGGTTTTGGGACTGCCGGAAAATTTGGAACCGGCCGTTTTGATTCCGGTCGGTTATGCGGAGGATGAACCTACAGAAAAGAAGCGGAAACCATTAAATGAAATCCTTCTTTAAAAAATCACAAAACCACCTTTCGGAGTGTCATCGGGCAGGTAGATTCAATTTCCTTTTACAGTGGATGAAGGTACTGTTAATTTCTTGACCTGATGACTGTTCCGGATTTTAAGCACATTTCTTTAGACTCTTCTTATTTTCTGATAATTTTGCATATTTTGTATTCCATTTATGATAGAAGTAAAGCCGAAATGGCTAAATTTGAGCACTTTTTAGGCTTTGAATAACCTATGAGTGTAGTAAGTACTATTAATAACACTGAAAATTATGGAGAACATAGGAGTTGGATTGATGTTGATGGTGGTCGGTATGGCGACCGTCTTTGTCATTCTCCTCATCGTTATCTATCTAAGCAAGTACCTTATTACTGTTGTCAACAAAGTGGCCCCCGAAGAGACCCCCAAAAAAGCACCTGCTGTAGCACCTACGGCAGATACTGGTGCTATGGATGCTATTAAGGCGGCAGTTGAGATTTTGACAGCAGGTAAAGGTCAGGTGATAAAGATTGAGAAGTTATAATCCAAAAAAAGAAAAACACATTTATCAAAAATGGAAAGAGAAGTAAAATTTAGTCTGGTCTTCCGCGATATGTGGCAGAGTGCGGGTAAGTACGTGCCTCGTGTAGACCAGTTGGTTAAGGTTGCCCCGGCTATTATTGAAATGGGCTGTTTCGCCCGTGTGGAAACAAATGGTGGTGGTTTTGAACAGGTAAATTTATTGTTTGGTGAAAATCCGAATAGAGCTGTGCGCGAGTGGACGAAACCCTTCCACGAAGCAGGCATCCAGACTCATATGCTGGACCGTGCGCTGAACGGTCTCCGCATGAGTCCCGTCCCGGCAGATGTCCGTAAATTATTCTATAAGGTTAAACATGCGCAAGGAACAGATATTACCCGTACTTTCTGCGGATTGAATGATGTCCGCAATATTATCCCTTCTATCGGCTATGCTCACGAAGCCGGAATGATTTCACAATGTTCGCTCTGTATCACTTTTTCTCCGATACATACTGTGGAATATTATGTGAATATGGCCAGGCAGCTTATAGAAGCCGGAGCCGATGAAATCTGTATTAAAGATATGGCCGGCATCGGACGTCCCGTTTCATTGGGAAAGATTGTTGCCGGAATCAAGAAGATTAAAAATATTCCTATACAGTATCACTCTCATGCGGGGCCCGGATTCAATATGGCTTCTATTTTGGAAGTATGCCAGGCTGGTTGCGACTATATTGATGTAGGTATGGAACCATTGTCATGGGGAACCGGCCATGCTGATTTGATTAGTGTGCAAGCCATGTTGAAAGATGCCGGATTTAAAGTGCCCGAAATTAATATGGAAGCGTATATGAAAGTGCGTTCCATGATTCAGGAGTTTATGGATGATTTCCTTGGTTTATATATCAGTCCCAAAAACCGTCTGATGAATTCTTTACTGATTGCTCCGGGATTGCCGGGCGGCATGATGGGAAGTTTGATGGCCGATCTTGAAACGAATCTGGAATCTATCAACAAGTACAAGGCAAAACGTAACCTGCCGTTTATGACTCAGGATGAATTGTTGATCAAGCTGTTCAATGAAGTTGCTTACGTATGGCCGCGTGTGGGTTATCCTCCTTTGGTTACTCCGTTCAGCCAGTATGTGAAGAACCTTGCCATGATGAATGTAATGGCTATGGAGAAAGGTAAGGAACGTTGGGGAATGATTGCCGATGATATTTGGGATATGATTTTGGGTAAAGCGGGACGTTTACCGGGTAAACTGGCCCCTGAAATTATTGAAAAGGCAGAACGTGAAGGCCGCAAGTTCTTTGATGGCAATCCGCAGGACAATTATCCCGACCAGTTGGAAAAATATCGCAAGATGATGCTTGAAAAACAATGGGATAAAGGACAGGATGACGAAGAACTGTTTGAGTATGCCATGCATCCGGCCCAGTATGAAGCTTATAAGAGCGGGAAGGCAAAAGAAGACTTCTTGGCAGATGTGAAGAAACGTCGTGAGGAGAAAGCGAATGCCACTACTCCTGTCGAAGCTGAAAACAAGACCAAGGTATTGACGGTGGATGTGAACGGGCAACCTTATCGCGTTACAGTGGCATATGGTGCTGTAGATCCTGCTACGCTGACAGCTCCTTCGGGTGCAGTTCCTGCACAAGCTGCTCCTGCTCCAGTAGGGGAAGGGAAAGATGTGCTTTCTCCGTTGGAAGGTAAATTCTTCTTGGTAAAGAATGCCCAGGAAACTCCGAAGAAGGTGGGTGAAAAGGTTAATAAAGGTGATGTGATTTGTTACGTCGAAGCAATGAAGACCTATAATGCGATTCGTGCGGAATATGACGGTACTATAACTGCTATTTGCGCTAATTCGGGTGACACGGTTTCAGAGGATGACGTATTAATGAAAATAGTATAATGGAAGATATATTTGAAAGACTTTATGATATGACTGCTTTCAGCAATATTATTGCTGAACCGCAATTCTTGATAATGTATGCCATTGCGTTCATCTTACTTTACTTGGGGATCAAGAAAAAGTACGAACCGCTGCTGCTGATTCCGATAGCTTTCGGAGTGTTGCTGGCTAACTTTCCCGGTGGTGAGATGGGGGTTGTCCAGGCCGATGAGAACGGCATGGTAATGGTGAATGGAGCACTGAAGAACATCTGGGAAATGCCGTTGCACGAAATTGCGCACGACTTGGGCCTGATGAACTTTATCTACTACATGTTGATTAAGACCGGTTTTCTTCCGCCTATCATTTTTATGGGGGTAGGTGCTTTGACAGACTTTGGTCCGATGTTGCGTAATTTGCGGCTTTCTATTTTCGGAGCTGCTGCACAGTTGGGTATTTTCACAGTATTGTTGGTAGCTATCTTGATGGGGTTCACTCCGAAAGAGGCGGCTTCATTGGGTATTATTGGTGGAGCAGACGGTCCTACCGCTATCTTTACCACTATTAAACTGGCTCCCCATTTGCTAGGGCCGATTGCTATTGCCGCTTATTCGTATATGGCTCTGGTACCCGTTATCATTCCGTTGGTTGTGAAAATCTGGTGTACGAAGAAAGAATTGAGTATCAATATGAAGGAACAGGAAAAGAAATATCCTTCTTCGGTAGAAATCAAGAATCTTCGTGTGCTGAAGATTGTATTTCCGATTGTAGTGACTACGGTGGTCGCTCTGTTTGTGCCAAGTGCAGTGCCTTTGATTGGTATGTTGATGTTTGGTAACTTGATTAAGGAAATAGGTAGTGATACTTCACGTTTGTTTGATGCAGCTTCAAATAGTATCATGAATGCGGCAACTATCTTCTTGGGGTTGTCAGTCGGTGCGACAATGACTACGGAGGCATTTTTGAATTGGACTACTATCGGTATTGTGATAGGTGGTTTCTTGGCGTTTGCCTTGTCTATTTCCGGTGGTATCTTGTTTGTGAAGTTGGTGAATCTTTTCACTAAGAAGAAGATCAATCCACTGATTGGGGCTACAGGTTTGAGTGCTGTGCCCATGGCCAGCCGTGTGGCTAATGAAATTGCTTTGAAGTATGACCCCAAAAATCATGTGCTTCAATATTGTATGGCAAGTAACATTTCAGGAGTTATCGGTTCTGCCGTGGCTGCCGGTGTGCTGATTTCATTCCTACAATAAAAATCATCGTATTTAAATTGTTCGGGCACGAATTATACGGAAATTACAGGTGTTTTAGACAATACTGTAAGATCTGTATAGTTCGTGTCTTTTATTCTCTTTCTGTATCGTTCTCCTGGCTAAAACAATAGAATAGGCCCTCTCCTCACGAAGAAAGCCTATCGTTAGATTAATGTTTAATATAAGAGAGAGTTTTATAGTCCTAACAGTTCATTGAACTTCTCTGCTGTCTTGGGATCTGACGGACGGGTCATATTGGCAGAGATGATTTTGCCATCCCGATCCAGCAGGATAAAACGGGGAATGCCGTTGATGAGGTAAGCATCCATAAAGGTCCTGTCTGTTCCCATGTGTAACTGGATCCCTTTCAGTTGATCCTTTGTTACCATGTTCTCCCATGCCTTTTTGTTCTTGTCGCATGACAGGCTGACAAAATGAATATCCTTTCCTGCATATTTCTCTTCCAATTCCTTTAACGCAGGAAGTTCTCCACGGCAAGGGCCACACCAGGTAGCCCACACGTCAATATAGATATATTTCCCTTTCAAATCTGCCAAAGATACTGTTTTCCCATTTATATCCGGATAGGAGAAGCTAGCTGCTGAGGGATTGCCTGATCTTAATTTTTCCCACTTGGTACAAAGTGCGTTGAATTTTTCTATGGACTTTGCATCCTTCACATGTTTGCGGAATAGGACAATCAGCCCGTCTGCTTCATCCAGCCCGTTATTGTCTACAAAGTTATAAACAAATTGGTCAATCAGAAATTCTGCAACCTTTTCATCTTGTATGGTTGCATCTACGTAGTTTACACTTTGTTCTGTAGAATTGGATGCAACTGTTTTTCCTTTATTACTAAAGGCGCTGATAGCATCGGGAAGAAAAGCCTTATATTCTTTTAGAGCTAATAAACCGGCATTGATCGGAGTAATAGCTTCCAGTTTTTCATAATATGCTTTGGAAGGAATATAGTTGTCATCCTTTCCAAAATGAGGATGATACAAAGCGTATTTGGAGAAATAATAATACGTATAGAATTGCAAACGTATTTTTTCCTGTGCAGTGAAATCGGCTGGAAGTTTTGCGGCTTCCAATACTTGGCAATTGGCTGCGTACAGGCTGTCTCCTTTGTGTATGAGGGCGGCCTCTTGCATTTTCATATCGGGCATACCGAGTGATTGGAGCTCTTTGCTTCCCAGATAGGTGTTGATAGCGGCACCTGCTCCTTCAAAGGTTGTGTTTCTCCACATGTTGTCACTGTCGAATGACAAGGTAAGGTCTTGATTGGGATCCAGATAAAGAGTACGGCGTCCGCGTGTGTATTGCATGGTTACATATTGCGGAGTGAATCCTGTGATTTCTATGTTGCCGTTTCCAGCGGCATCAATCGCCACTTCTTTTTGTTCGCCACTTTGGCTGAAAGTCAATCTCACTTTGACCTTCTCATTGGGATTGGTGACCTTAAAAGTGAGCTTTGCAGCTTCTGTAGCGGTAAAGGTACTCAGCGCAAGGCCAAGTACCATGATGGATTTTAGAGTTCTCATCTTATTTTTTTCTTTTAGGTTTCATTTTCAATGCATCGGGACGCATGTTATAGACTTTTTTTCCGTATGCGGGTTCTGTGCTGAGGCAGGCAGGGATGGGGGCTTTGCCGTTCAGTTTGCGAAGCACCATTTCCAAGGCGGCTGCATATTCCTGATGGATGAAAGCATCATCTCTGTCTGTTTGGTTATAAGCAATGTATTGCAGATAGCCTACACATTTGTTGAACCAGAATTCGGGAAGTTCCTCTGCTTTGTATCCCAAACGGGCGATAAATTTCAGTCTACTGATTAACTCTTGCTGATTGACTGTGGTGTCTGCAATCATCGCATCAATCTGGGTAGCTGCCGCTTCATACTTTTGTTCCCGGATATCATTATTGATACGGATCATTTTCAGATTGAAATCTTTTCCTTCATAGTTGCATAAGGCTTCAATTTCCGCCAATTCGCCGTATGAAGTTTCTTTTGCCAATTTAGCATCAACAGCTTTTTTGCCGAAACGCTGGCAGAAATCTGCATAATTGTCTGATACTTGCTTCAGGTACGGGTTCATGCCATTGATAGTGTTTACATATACTTCCCATACATCCGGATCAGTCAGTTTGGCACCTCCTTTTATTAATTCATCAAAAGCGGCTTGTACGTTATTGCGTGCATAGACTGAATAGTGATAATTGATGTAATCAATCAGGAATGCACGTTCTCTGTTCCCCTTGGTATATTGCTCTTGCAGGTAAAAAGAGCGTTTGGTAGGAATGTTTGCATCTTTTCCTGTCTGAATAAACTGTTCGGGAGTCTGACGGCTGCTGCTGCGATGAACAATTTCTTCGGTAGCAGGATCGACGAAGGCATAAGTAGGGTAGCTGCGTACACCGTATTTCTTGGCTAATGTAATTCCTTCACCTTCTTCAGCATCAATTTTGAGGTTGATGAAAGTTTGGTTATAGTAGTAACCCACTGTAGGCAATGAGAATACAGTTTGTGCCATATTCATGCAAGGTCCACACCATTGGGTATAGAAATCAATGAATATCAATTTGTTTTCTGCTTTGGCTTTAGCTACGGCTTCTGCCCAAGTAGTGCCGTGCAGGAAATTGATTCCTGCATTCTGGGCATTTAAGTGAATCGCATAGATACATGCGAAAATGAGTAAGATATATTTTTTCATGTCTTTGAATTTAATATGTTAATAACCAGGGTTTTGTTTACATTCCAGATTAGAACTGATTTCTGATGACGGAATGGCATCGATACGGCGGTCTATGATGCGTTGGTAATAATTGTCTCCTTGTGCTTCCGATTTTTCATATTCTTTTTCCAAAGCTTCTCTTAACGTCTTGTTCAAAGCAAGCAGACGGGTGAAATCGGGTTTCTCTGTGTATCCTGCAAAACGGATCATGGCAAACCATTCATGCCAGTTCTCGAAAGACAATTCCAGCATCCATTCGTTGAATATGGCGGTTTCCAGTTCTTCGTTATTGGCTGGAAGAATTATTTCGGCTCCTGCTCTTTCGCGTAGTTTACGGATCGGTGCGTAGGCTTCGGATATAGAGGCTCCTGAACGATACAAGGCTTCGGCTTTAATCAGGTAGAGTTCGGAAACACGACTGAAGATGACAGGCATGTCATTGGCATCATTCAGCAGCTTCTTTACCGATTTCAGGTTGTAGGCTACCGCAGAACTGCGGCTGTCCATCAGGCTGTCTACTTTAGAGAAGATGGCATCGGCGCGAGGATCATCCCCCACCAGTTCCACATACTCATTGGTGGGCCCCCAGTAACCTTGTTTTTTCGTGGGGCTGTTACCGTAACATTGCTGACGGGTTGAAGTGTTGGTGGCATCTTTTTGGTCGAATACACGAGCGAATAGAATCTCTTTGGTTGTTGAAAACTTATCAAAAACGTCACCATAGTTTGCTTCCGGCAATGGAGAATTTGTATCAATTGCATCATTAACTGCTGCTACCGCTTCTGTGTATTTTCCTGCATACAGCAATACTCTTGCCTTTAATGCCTTGGCTGCTTCTTTAGAAGCTTGTGAAAGCTTTTTCCAATCAGGAGCTTTTTCAATAGCTATTTCCAGTTGATCCAGAATATATTGATAAGAATCGGCTACGGAGCTACGCGCCTTTAAAGCATTGGATACGGATGGAGCTTCATTACGCATGACAACTCCGTATTCACTATTCATATCCCAAAATTCGCAGTAACGAACCAGGATATTGAAGTAGGCCAAAGCGCGTAAATAGGCTATTTCACCTAACACTTCGGCTCTACGGTTTCCGGAGAACTCTCCGTCACTCATGCGGTTACAGGCTGTTTCCAGGAAGTTGGCGTTTTTGATTACAGCGTAATCTGCATCCCATTCCGTTGCATCACTGAATGATAGGGTAGGCAACATTCGTTCGGAGTAGTAAACGGCATTACCGGCGCTGACAATTTCTTGACGCCACATGGTCCCGGCTTTGAAGGAACCACTTACTGTAGGAAATATGACATTGAATCCATTTCCAGGCAAGGAGTAATAGATTCCGTTTAAGGCTAACTCTACAGCAGCGGGTGTTGTGATGGCACCGTCTAAATCTGCTTCGAATTCGGGCTTTTGGTCCAAGACATCTACCAACTGGCACGAGGAAACGCCCATTGTAAGTAAAGCTAAGAATATATATTTTTTCATTCGATTATACATTTAAATGATTATAAGTTAATTTTTAAACCAGCCGAGAAAGAGCGGAAACCCGGATAAGTGGAGGTTTCATAGTTACCGCCATAGTTGCTGTTACTGTTTACGGTAGCAGGGTCTGTTCCCGGATAAGAGGTGAGCGTGAACAAATTGGTAGCCGAGACAAATAGTTGTCCTTTTATCACTTTGTTTAAAGGTAAATTATAAGTCAGACGCACTTCCTGCAAACGGAAGAAGGAGGCATTAAACAATTCATGATCGGTTAGTCTAGGTACACCGTCACCTATATACAAGGCCGGGTATTTGGCATTTTTGTTGGTGTCAGACCATCTGTCATTCAATCCATAGTCAATCAAACCGGTTAATTGTCCGGGTAGATTCTGCAATGTTTTGTTATAAATCTTCAAACCACCGATCTGATATCCGAAGTTGGCGAACAGGCTGAATTGTTTATAAGATAAATTGGCAGTCAGACCGCCGAACAGATCCGGATCAGGATTACCGATAATAACACGGTCATTGTAGTTGATGATTCCATCTCCATTTAAATCCTTAATTTCCAAATGTCCCGGTTTTAATGAGTTACCATCGTAATAACTTTGTCCCTTTGATTTAGCATAGGCATTCAATTCATCTATTCTGGCTTGATCTTGTATGATCCCGGCATATTCATAACCATGGAAAGCTCCCATTGGATAGCCTACAGCCAATACTTGGTCGGCATAGCTGCCTTGAACTACTACATCCATAGCTGATTGTGCTCTACCTTCTTCAACCAGTTTGGTGACTTTATTCTTGTTATGTGACATATTCAAGGTCAGGTCCAAGTTCCAGTCTTTAGTAGATAATACACGGCCTACCAGGTTTATTTCAATACCGCGGTTGGTCAATGCTCCGATATTACGGTTCATCTGCATAGAGCCACCGGTTGCACTGGGCGGGAAATCAAATGACCAGATCAAGTCTTTGGTATCTTTGATATAGCCGGAGATAGAACCGGTCAGTCGGTAATCGAACAATGCGAAATCAAGACCTAAATCATATTGGGTCGATTTTTCCCAACGGATGTCGCGGTTACCCACTTGTTTATGTATAATGGCTGACAGATTATTATAACTGGTTGCTTCGTATAAATCACGATTAGAGAAGCTGGTTAAGTTTTGGGTACCGGTAGTACCTACGCTGGCACGTAATTTCAAATCATTAATGAATGTCAGGTTTTTCATGAATTTTTCCTGAGAGATACGCCATGCAATGGCTCCTGAAGGGAAGAAACCATAACGGTTGTTCGAACCAAACATGGATGAACCATCATAACGTCCTGTAAAAGTGAACAGGTAGCGCTCCATTAATTTATAATTGATACGGGCAAATGAAGAGAACAGACCACTTGCATTATATCCGTTACTCCAAGATGAGATGCTTGCGGCACTTCCTAAATTGGTGTAAATATCATTATCCGGATAAGTCTGGCCATTCATTCTTGTACTACGGCTTATACCACGTTCAAAGGAGATACCGGCTACGGCATCCAAAACATGATTCTTGTTGAACTCATAGTTATAATTCAATGTATTGTCGAATACGGTTTTTGAATATTTATAATGATATTCTGACCCACTGGCTTCATTTCTAGTACTTAGAAAACTTGGACTGAATGAATTGTTTTCAGTAAATTGTAAATTACCCGATAAACTGGAACGGAACCGGAATCCTTTCCAAATATCAACTTCTCCGTATACGGTTCCCATGATGCGGTAAATATTATCATGGTTTTTCTTATAGGTGTTGGCCACCGGGTTGGCTTGACCTGTGGACATATCAAATTCCCCGTTATCATTATATATAGGCATATCAGGACGATAACCTTGTGCGCTGAACAGTGAAGTTCCTGCATTATCCTGATCTGTATAACTCATATTAGCATTGATACCAAAACGGAGGATAGGCAATACATTCATTTCTGTAGACACGCGTGCATTATATCGGCTTAAGTCACCTCCTTTAACCATACCTTGCTGATCGAATATGGATAATGAAATAAGATATTTGGAAACTTTGCTACCTCCACTTACTGTCAAGTCGGCATTGTGGCGGATAGCTGTTTGTTTCACTTCGTCAAACCAATTGGTGTTGGCACTGCCTAATGCGGTGGAATTAGGCTCAAGAATTTCTAGTGCATATTGGTTGGACGGATCATACACCAAGGTTTCTTTAGCAAAGCGGCGTACCGTTTCGCGCCATTCATCACCATACAGGATACGGAAGTTCTTAATTTGAACATCAGTGGTTACATTATAGTTGAAGTTGACGGTAGGTTTGGAACCCTCCACCCCTTTCTTGGTGGTAACGATAACCACACCGTTTGCAGCACGAGAACCATAGATAGCAGCTGCAGAAGCATCTTTCAATACGTCCATAGATTGGATATCATTCGGAGAAATGGCATCCAGCATGCTGGGATCTTCTACAGGAACTCCATCGATAACATACAAGGGTTCATTAGAACCGGTTAATGACGTAGCACCACGCACACGTACACGGACTGTCTCACCCGGAACACCGGTATTCTGTGACACCTGTACACCTGCTGCCAGGTTTTGAAGCATAGAAGTTACATTAGGAGTATTCAATTGGCTCAACTGCTTTAGGCCTACTGAAGCTACAGAGCCGGTCAAATCCTTTACAGAAGAAGTACCATAACCTACTACGACTACTTCGTCCAGATTGGTCACCTCGCTTTCCATTTTTACATTGAAAACGTGTCTGTTGCCAATTTTTTCCTTAACTGTCTGCATACCGATAAAGCTGATCATCAGTTCGTCGTTTTTAGTGTTTTCAGGATAAGACAGCATGAATTGTCCATCCATATTGGCTACTGTACCGAACGTGGTGCCTTGGATAACAATAGAGGCTCCGATGACCGGTTCGCCCATATCATCTTTGATCACTCCGGTAATTGTTCTGCGCTTGGCATTTCTGTCAATCGGTAATATGAGTACATAATTGTTCTCTACTAATTCATAGCGCATACCTGCCTGGCTACAAATCACGGAAAGTGCTTGTTCCAGAGGTTCTTTGTTTAATGTAAGTTTCAAAGGTACATTGTTCAATGTTGCATCTTCGTACATGATATGAATGCCTGTTTGCTTTTTAACCATGTTAAGAGCCTCTTTTACACTGATGTTTTCACTTTTGATAGTGACAGTCTTGTCGGCTAGTACGTTTGCAAACATTGCGTTGAATGTGCAGAATATGCACATTAACATTACTAATAGCCTCATTTTTGGAGGTTTAGCTACTAAACGATTCCAAAGTTCGTCTTTTTTCATAAAACTCAAATAACTCATTTAATTTAGAATATTCCTGTTATACAGGGTTTGATTATTGTTTTTTTACAAATATAGTTTCTCCTTTTCTCTCAAACTTGACATCGGATACGCGATGAATAATATCTAATGCAAAATCCAAAGGCTTGTTACGGAAAATGATTCCGGTAAACTTCATGGTTTCCAATTCCTTGGATGCTATTTGAATATCTACATTATAGCATCGTGACAGTCGGGCTGTCAGCAAAGGGAATGGCATTGCGTCAAATTCCATAGCACCATCTGTCCATGAAGTATAGAATTCTGTATCTACTTTGCTAACTTTTGATTGTGCAGAAGAGTAATGTTCACCTGGCAGCAGGTAGTATTCACCTGAAGGAGCAGTTACTTTTAGTTTACCTTCAATCAGAGTCACAGATAATTCTTCATCGGGATAAGCCGAGATATTGAAAGTTGTTCCTAATACATAAATAGCATGGTCGTGTGCTTTTATTATGAAAGGACGGGCTGCATCGTGGGTTACCTCAAACATAGCCTCTCCTTCTAAGGTGATTTCACGGGTATCTCCAAACTGAACCGGAAAATCGATATGGGAGTCCGCATTCATTTTTACTTTTGTACCATCAGCCAATACTATTGCATATTCCGAACCTTTTGGCACTATGATCTTATTTTGTAATAGTTCGGTATCCAGTTCTGTTTTATGGGGGTAATCACTTTCTTGAGGGAATATGATTTCTCCATTGTTAATATAACTTCCGTTGATTTCCCGTTGGTTTTCATAGAGGGGAATTACAGATTGGTTTGCTTGTACCCAGGTGGCTTTAGGAGTTTGGGTGTTCTGGGGAAGAGATGATTGCTCGCTTTGGGTAATGGCAGGCGTCAGATTCCGGTTATTAAAATATAAAATGGAAGCAATCCCTATGATAACAGCTATCGCAGCGGCAGATGAATAAATCGCAACCCGATAGCGGATAGAGTGGGGCTGCTTGCAACGTTTTTGAATAGCTTCCCATGAAGCTTCTTTATCAAACTGTTGTAATAAGTTAAGTTGGTTATTGACATGGCGGAGTGAAAGTAACTTCACAAAAATTTCTTTATGTGAAGCGTCTTCTTCAATCCATTGTTTTAATTCTTTAAATTCCTGTTCATTGAGTTGGTGGGACAGGTATTTTTGAATTAAGGTTTCTGTTTTACTCTTTTGCATAATTGTTGTACTGTTTAACACTAAGTATCACAAATACGCAAAACGGGTGACAAAAATCTGAAGAAAATTATAAATTAAATAAGATTAGGATTTCTATCATATTGAAACGACGCAACATTTTTAATGCGCGTGATAAATGAGTTTTTACTGTATTTACGGAAATATGGAGTTCTTCGGCTACTTCTTTGTACTTTTTGTCTTCCAGAACAATCTTGACTAAAACATTGTATTCCTGTTCCGGCAGTTTTTTTAATTCGGCCAGCAACTGGCTTCTTTTTTGCAACAGTTCTTCTTCATCATAAAAGTCATCGATGGGAGAATAAGATTCTTCCTCCAGCTCGTCTAAGGAGAAATAGCGTTCCCGTTGTACTTTGGTCAGTGAGGAAAAACGGACGGCATTGAACAACCAAGCATGTAGGTTGGAGGAAATGGCAGTATGCGAGTTCTTGTCCCAGAAACTGACAAATAGATTCTGCACGATATCTTCTGAAGTTTCCGTAGAGCCTGTGAACTGTACAGAGTAAAGGCATAAGGGAAGGTAATAAGTATCATAAAGCAGACGAAAGGCTTCTTCTTTGTTTTCAGTAAAGAGGGCTAATATCCTTTCGTCTACTTCATCATATTTATTGTATTTTCTTGCATTATTGTCCATAGATGCCTTTTATGGCACAAAATTAGGAATTTAACCGGCAAAATGTGCGATTTACATCAAATAAAAATGCAAAAAGTACAATGTATATAGAATATCTTCTTTATTTTTCAATTCTGAACCAGTCAGCGTCCGTCCATCCTCCGTCATTGGTTACAATAGCGGGGCGCGTACAGAAGATACCTACCTTGGCTCCTATCCATTTACCTTCTTTTACTTGGAAAGTTTCTCCTAATGGCTGGAATTTCTTGCCGTCCGTACTGTAACTGAGGTTACATTTCACTAACAGGTCGTGACCGCCTTCACTGGCTTTAATCTTGTCTCCTTTTGCGGAAAATTTAGCGCGAAGATAGATTGTGCCGTCTTTTAAGGGAACGGAAGCATTTACTTTTTCAGTACCCCCTCGATCGGCTTTCAGGCATTCCACTTGTGACAGGACGAGTCCGTTGTCTGTGTTTTCAACAACTAATCCGGCATAATCCATTCCCATTACAACCAGTCCCGTACGTTCACCTTTATATTTTTCTGTCGGCTTGAAAGTAAGCTTGGTGGTGGCAGTGAAATTGGGAGCCGGAGTCTTTTGTAGCATCAGATTAGAAACATCCCATAAACTCTTATAATCTTCGGGAACCGGGTAGGAGTATAGACGTACAAATCCTTCTCCTCCGTTGAAATAAGC
Organism: Phocaeicola vulgatus ATCC 8482; assembly: GCF_000012825.1. Taxonomy (GTDB): domain Bacteria; phylum Bacteroidota; class Bacteroidia; order Bacteroidales; family Bacteroidaceae; genus Phocaeicola; species Phocaeicola vulgatus. The sequence continues at coordinate 2,567,584 of NC_009614.1, forward strand.
CCATTTTTCATTGATGTTAGCCTGCCATTGCCATTGAGGAGACAATGTATAACCATCAAACTCGTCACTTTCCTGCGGAGTACAAATAGGATAGTTCTTACCTACATTAGGCTTTTTATAAGTCAGAACAGGTTCGCCACAGCCGTCTCCGTCTTTATCAATACCTATGACGGGCCAATCATCAACCCATTTCATAGGTTGCAGGTGAACCAGGCGTCCGTAAGCACCTACGTCCTGGAAGTGCATGAACCAGTCTTCTCCCGTAGGGGTGTCCACCCAGCCTCCCTGATGAGGTCCGTTGACGGGAGAGTTGCCTTGCGCTAATACTGTTTTCCATTCGTATGGACCGTATACGTTTTTTGAGCGAAGTACGACTTGCCATCCTGTAGGAACGCCGCCTGCCGGATGGAAGATGTAATAGTATCCATTACGTTTATAGAATTTGGGCCCTTCACAAGTCTGATGTGCTTCATGACCATCGAAAATGATACGGGATTGTGTGATAGCTTTACTTGCATCAGCACTTAGCTCACAAATTGTAATTACACTTTTCAGTCCGGCCCGGCTTCCTGCATAAGCGTGAACCAGATATACACGACCGTCATCATCCCATAATGGAGTCGTGTCGATGATGCCCTTTCCGGCTTTCACCAAAACTGGCTCGCTCCAGGGACCTTTCGGATCTTTGGCTTTCACCATGAATGCTCCTTGGTCCGGGTCACCCCAGAATATATAGAATTCACCGTTATGGTGGCGGATACTGGGTGCCCATACACGGTTGCCATGTTCAGGACGGACATCGGTAACAGGGGGCAGTGCGTAGGGTACAGCCGCACCTATGATAGTCCAGTTGACAAGGTCTTTGGAGTGTAATATTTGTAAACCGGGCAGACAGTTGAAACTGGATGAGGTCAAATAATAATCGTCTCCTACACGGCAAACGTCCGGATCGGAGTAATCCGCATACAGGACTGGATTTTTGTAGGTCCCATTGCCTTGGTCGGCCACCCAGGCTTGGGATACATAATTCTGTGCGGGAGCAGATAAAAAACAGCCTCCTAGCAGACAGAGAGTGATTAGTCGTTTCATGGTTTTAGATTTTTTATTTAATCGTAATTTTGCAAGGATGTTCCAATTCTTTTCTCCATTGGGGAAGATAATTGAACCAGTCTTTCATATCTTTAAATCCGAAACTTTCTTTTTTTGAGGTGAAAGTAACGTAATAGTGGAAATGCTGTTGCCCCGGTGCTTGTAAGGTATATAAGTAGTTTGATCCGTCTTGTACTTCTTTACCGATATATTTAGGAATGAAAGTTCCCATACCTGTTGTTTCCTTCACATAACCTATGGTGTCTGTGACAGGCCAGTCGGTTCCCCAGCTTCCAGTCAGTCCTTTATGGTCGCTCATGTGACCTCCTTCTTTCAGAATCTGTACACCTGCTGCAAAGACTTCCTGTTTAAGCGGACGGTCAAACAGGACATCTACCTTCATGTCCCGATGACCGCCATAGATGGTATATCGATTGATCATGTTCAAATCGTTTCCTTGATATTCCCAACCGATGACTTCTGCTTCGACGATGGCACGTACAGGACCGGAGGCTAGTACACGTTCCGTGCGGTTTACTACTGGTTTTATGTGGGTCGCCTCAGTACCATTCCAACCTTTTAATGCACCTACACCACCACTATTGTAAACACGTAGCGCATCATCTCCGTAGCCGTTGGCACGTTGCGCTTTGGTAGGGTAGAAACAAGTCTCTTTTATTTCCAGTCTTTTATTTACTTTGCTATATGGATCTACCGTCTGTTTTTCGTTGAAATAGATACGATAGGCAACTAATTCACTCTCTATAGCCGGTCCGTGATGGTAAACAAAACTATATACATTCTCGGTTCCTGCCGCTGAAAATCCCGTAATATTGGCGAATTTGTTGTTATGTCCGTAAGCTTTCATTTGGGCATAAGTACGTGCCGGATAGTTTTTTTCACTTTTTTCTGAAGAGAGAATTATACGGAAACTTTTGTTGCTTTTGGCTGGCATATCGATGAGGAAAGCCAGTTCGTCAGCACGTGCGTCACCGTTCAGATCGTCCAGTTGGGACGGAATTTCTTTATTACCTTCCCATACAGTGGCGGATTTGATGTTGAAACCTGCTTTCAGGTTATTTAAATCTATCACTATCGGTTCGTCGGTCTTATTTTGAGTCCATTCATTGCTGACTTCTACGGTCAGTGTCTTTTCGCCTTTTTGTGCAAAAGAGTTGGTAAAGCATCCTGCTAATAATGTGAGGACAATAATTGAGCGCTTTTTCATAATGATGTATAGTTTATTATTTTAAGCACGGATCATACGGATTACACAGTGTTAGTATGAAAACCGTGTTTATCCGTGCAATCCGTGCTTTACTATTTTTATAAATTAAGTGGAGAAATGCACTAATGGGTGTAAGAATTAGAAGTTGAGTTCTTCTCCTTGTGCCCCGATTTCAGCATGATTCTTTCCGTCTATCGTTACATTGGAAACATTTTGCATCTTCAAGTTCTTTCCACTTTTTAATAACTCTATTTTGATATTTTTCATATTAACTTCGTCGGCTTCGCTTAATACTACACCTTCTTTAGCATTAGATACGATGATATTCTCCATATTGATATTCTTGATTCTCATCTCAGGCAAGCCATTGAAGAACACAGCCCTGCCTGCTCCGTTACAGGTTACATCTTTGATAAAGATATTACGGAATATCGGAGTTTCTTCTGTTACAGGAGGGATGGTAGTTTCTGCTTTCTTTTCATCCTGATTAGGATCTTCACCACGACCTTTTCCACCATAGTATAAATTGAATATTAATGCTTCGTTCGGAATATTAATCATGTTGATATTGCTGATGTAGATATTCTCTACCAATCCGCCACGCCCACGATTACTTTTAAAGCGTAAGCCAACATCTGTACCCATGAAAGTACAATTGTCTACATATATGTTGTTTACACCTCCTGACATCTCACTACCTACAACAAAACCTCCATGTCCATGTAATACGGTGTTGTTCATAACGATAACATTTTGACAAGGTTCACCGCGTTTGCGCCCTTGTTCGTCCTTTCCTGACTTTATACAGATACCATCATCTCCTGCATCAAATGAGTTGTTTATAATCAATGCTTTATTACATGATTCCAAATCAAGAGCATCTCCGTTTTGTGAGTACCAAGGATTAGAAACAGTAACTTTATTAATTGTAATATTTTCACATGATAGCGGATGTAAGCACCAACTGGGTGAATTTTTGAATGTCGCTCCTTCCAGCAATACCTTATTACATTTGATGAAACTTAGCAATACAGGACGTAACCAGTCGCGCATGTAGTCCCAGTCAGAATCGGTAAGTTCTCCACGAGGTACGTTGAAGTTGTCTTTTGACAGGATAGCACCTTTCAATGCACCTTCACTAGGATACCAGATTCTTCCGTCGGCATCTACCACACCACCGGAGGCGACCAATTTTTTCCATTGGCCTTCAGTCAGTTTATCTTTCTTGGTCGGACGCCATGTGTCTCCATTACCATCAAATACTCCGTGGCCTGTAATCGCTATATTTTCAGCATTACGTGCTGAAATAGGAGACTGGCAACGACGGGTTTCCAAACCTTCAAAAGAAGTGTTTATAATGGGATATAGTGAATGGTCTGCACTGAATAATACTAACGCATTCTTTTCTGTATATAGATTCACATTGCTCAATAGTTCGATGGGACCGGTTAGCCACAAGCCTTCAGGAATAATGACTTTGCCACCTCCTTTGGCATTAACCTGTTGGATTGCATCATTAATAGCCTTTGTGTTTAAAGTAATACCGTCTGGCTTGGCACCGAAATCTATGATGTTTACCGAATAGTCTGGGAAAGTAGGTTGTTCAACTTTATCCATCTTGAAAGGGAGGCTTGTATAGATGGCGGGATCTATAATATCTTCTACAATAGTCGTAGACGGACAATTATTACATCCGGTCAAAAAAGGAATTAAACATGTGGCAGGAAGTAATAGAATCTTCTTTATTAAAGTAGTCATTGGTATTATATATGTTTAAGATTAATAATTATCTAGTTGATTGTTGCTTTAAGAAGTCTTATCACTCTCCCGTAAAAGACCCTCACGGGCTATTTACGGGAGCAGCAATAATGTTTCATGTTAACCTAATTCTAACCTTAAATAAATATTATGAAAAAACCTCTTAATTCAATGGCAAATATAGCTGAAAGAATTGTCCTTTATGTGCACTATTTGATAGAATAAGTGGATTTTTTGTTAAATTCTCATTTAGCTGAAACCTTAAATGGTAAAAATTAGTTTTATAATTGCATTATTTCTTCATTTGTGTGCAAAAAAAGCTATGATTAATTTATTTGTTTGTATCTTTGCAAACTAATTTAACAATAAAGAAGGTATGAGTTACAATTTGTTGAAAGGAAAAAGAGGTATTATTTTTGGTGCATTGAACGAACAGTCTATCGCATGGAAAGTTGCTGAAAAGGCTGTAGAAGAAGGTGCGTCCATTACATTGTCCAATACTCCGGTAGCTGTCCGTATGGGAGAAGTTTCTGCTTTAGCTGAGAAACTGAATTGTGAGGTAATTCCGGCAGATGCAACCAGCGTAGAAGATTTGGAGAATGTTTTCAAACGTTCGATGGAAATATTAGGTGGAAAAATAGATTTCGTTCTGCATTCTATCGGTATGTCTCCTAACGTTCGTAAGAAACGTACTTATGATGACCTCGATTATGATATGTTGAGCAAGACTCTGGATATATCTGCCGTTTCGTTCCACAAAATGATTCAAGCTGCTAAAAAGCTGGATGCTATTGCGGAGTATGGTTCAATTTTGGCTTTGAGTTATGTTGCTGCACAACGTACATTCTATGGATATAATGATATGGCGGATGCAAAAGCATTGCTTGAATCTATCGCACGCAGTTTTGGTTACATTTATGGTCGTGAACATCATGTGCGTGTGAATACCATATCTCAGTCACCGACCATGACTACTGCCGGTTCAGGTGTGAAAGGTATGGATAAGCTGTTTGACTTTGCTAACCGTATGTCACCATTAGGCAATGCTTCGGCAGACGAATGTGCAGATTACTGCATTGTAATGTTCTCTGACCTGACTCGTAAAGTGACTATGCAGAATTTATATCATGATGGAGGTTTCTCCAGTGTAGGTATGAGTTTGCGTGCTATGGCAACTTATGAAAAAGGTCTGGATGAATATAAAGACGAAAACGGAAACATCATTTACGGATAAGAAATAGATGATGCGCAAAATTATATTCATATTAGTAGTATGTCTTGTTGCTCTTTCCTCCTGTCAGTGGGATGGGAAGAGTGGCAATACTGCTGATGTGGATGTAAGAGTTGCCCGTTATGATCGTTTGCAGTATGAGTATGTCACGATGAATAGTTTCTCGGCACTGCAAAAAATGAATACGGACTATCCTCAGGTTACCAAGCTGTTGATAGAAGATGTATTGGCGATAGGTGAGGTGGATGACATGAAGATTAACGACCGGATGTTGGAATATTATTCGGATTCTACTTTATTGACTTTGATGCACGATGCCGAAGAGAAATTTAAGGATCTTGGTTGGGTTGAGGAAAAACTGACCAAAGGTTTTAAACGTTTGAAAAAAGAGGTTCCTACATTGTTCGTTCCTCATTTTTATGCTCAAATAGCTGCTCTGAATCAGTCTGTTGTAGTTGGGGATAGTATTTTGGGTTTTAGTATTGATAAGTATATGGGAGCAGATTATCCTTTATATAAACGCTTCTATTATGACTATCAATGTCGCAGTATGGAGCCTGATCGTATTGTTCCGGATTGTTTTACCTTTTATTTGCTGAGTCAGTATCCTTTGCCATGGCAGCCTGGTCGTACTTTATTAGATATGATTATGCATCGTGGAAAGATAAATTGGATAGTGGCTCATATTTTAGGGTATGAATCTTTTGAGAAAGAGATGGGATATAGTGAGGATGAGGCTGAGTGGTGCAGGAAGAATAAAACAAGTCTGTGGAAGACAATGGTTGAAAATGGTCATTTATATGCTACCGATCCCCTTGTTGTACGTACTTATATACGCAAGGATCCCTTTATTTCTATTATGGGTGAGAAAACTCCTGCAAGTATTGGAGTATGGATGGGGATTTTGCTGATTGATGAATATATGAAAAAGCATCCTGATATGACAATAAAGGATTTGTTGGCTAAGACGGATTATCATCAGATGTTGGCTGAAACAGATTTCAAACCTTGATATTTTGATTGATTAGTAGTATGATGGAAGTTGCTTTGTATCTATTGCCTGTCACATTAGGCGAAACTCCTGTGGAAAATGTGTTGCCTGTGTATAATAAAGAGGTCATTCTCGGCATCAAACATTTTATTGTAGAAGATGTACGCTCGGCACGTCGCTTTTTGAAAAAGGTAGATCGCGGGATTGACATAGATGCATTGACTTTTTATCCATTGAACAAACATACTTCTCCTGAAGATATTTCCGGTTATCTGAAACCTTTGTTGGCCGGACAGTCCATGGGAGTTATTTCTGAAGCCGGTTGTCCGGCTGTTGCTGATCCTGGAGCGGACGTGGTTGCTATTGCTCAGCGTAAGAATCTTAAAGTGGTGCCTTTGGTAGGACCTTCCTCTATTATTATGTCTGTTATGGGATCGGGTTTTAATGGACAGAGTTTTGCTTTTCATGGTTATTTGCCTATTGAGCCTGGTGAGCGTGCGAAACGTATTAAGGTATTGGAGCAGCGTGTTTATGCAGAAGATCAGACGCAGCTTTTTATTGAAACTCCTTATCGTAATAATAAGATGGCGGAAGATATTCTTAAGAATTGCCGTCCGCAAACCAAACTTTGTATTGCTGCCAATATTACGTGTGAAGGAGAATATATAAAGACTAAGACAATAAAGGAGTGGCAGGGGAAATTGCCGGATTTATCGAAGATTCCCTGTATTTTCTTGATTTATAAGTAATGCGATAACAGATATTCATTTAAATTCCTCCCACATCTGTGTCACTATGTTCAGATGATCTATTTCTTCTTTTAGAAAAGAACTATATTGGGCAGAATTCATTTCTATTTCTTCGGGAGTTACAAATTTTCCTCCGGTAAAATGTATCTGTTCTTCATCGTTTAAAGGAAGAATATATAGCATGATGGTTTTTTTAACTCCATTGGTTTCTTTTACCAAATGTTTCAAACTGAAGCGTGGTTCCGGTTGTCCGGTAATATGGTTGCTATATTTATTTTCTACTTCTTTGGCATATTTATCCGTATCTGTCTTGCAGGCATAAATGTAGTCTTCCATAGGTATGTCCAACTTGCCGGGTTCTTCACCTTGATAACTGCGGGGAGCAACATAGATCTTTCCATTGCAAATAGGGGCGATACGTAAAAAAGGCATTTTTTTATAGGTTAAACTGATTGTTTTCACAAAAGCATGATTGACAATAATGCAAATGACATATATCAAAGGAGGGATGATGTGGGTCATAGCGTAAAGGGTATTATAAGATAGTGGACTGAAAAATAAATAAATTATGCAGGAAGCAAACAGGTGAATGCCGGATAAAACAGCTATAACCTGTGTGGCCCAACAGTTCAGAATAGATATCTTATAATGAAAGTAGGAGAATAGTTTTGTATAAAAATTGGGGACCATGAGATAGAGTAGTGAAAAACAGAGTATCAGTATTTCTAGCGTAATGGGAACTGTTCGGTCCGGAATAAGCATATCTCCGCTTATGCCTTTTATGATGGATGCAATGATTAATGCCAAAGTTCCATGTAGTAATACTAGATTTGGCTGATAAACAGGAGGTTTGACAAGTCTGTATAGGATATAAATAATGCTAGCCAAACTACAGACATACAAAACAACTGCATCTTGAAAGAAAATGCAGAAAATCATGCATACAATGGCTGGTATTAACCCTGTGGACATGATTAAATTCTTGTATTCCAGTAACGATTTCATTCTCTCTATCTCTATTTATATCTTTATAACAAAAAAGATATAAAGTTGGTTTACTCGTTACCCTTTAAATTTTATATGTTTTTCTGCATGATAGGAGGAACGTACCAAAGGTGCGCTTTCCACTTCTCGGAATCCTTTCTTTAATCCAATTGTTCTATACTGTTTAAATTGATCGGGAGTAATATATTCCGCTACCGGATAATGGCGGTGGGTAGGTTGTAGATATTGGCCAATAGTAAGTATCTTGCAGCCTTGTGCCAATAAATCGTCCATGACTTCTTCTACTTCTTCCGGGCGTTCTCCCAAACCTACCATAATACCGGATTTAGCTGTAATACCATTATTGGCTATTTGTTTGATGACCTTTAAACTGGTTGCATAGTTGGCTGCGCTTCGTACCAGGGGACTGATGCGGCGTACGGTTTCCATATTGTGTGAGATGATGTCTGGTTTGGCGTCAATGACTAGCTGAATCAGTTCGCTCTTTCCTTGAAAATCAGGGATTAAAACTTCGGTTGTGGTTTCCGGATTCAAGCGCTTGATTTCTGAAATCGTTTTAGCCCAATGGGCAGCACCCAAATCATCTAGATCATCACGGTCTACAGAGGTAATAACGGCATGAGATAATTTCATGAGTTGAATGGACTCTGCTACATGGGTGGGTTCTTCAGGGTCTAACGGAAGAGGCCGTCCGGTCTGTGTGTTGCAAAATTTGCAGGAACGGGTACAAATTTCGCCACCTATCATAAAAGTGGCAGTACCTTTTCCCCAGCATTCTCCCATATTGGGACATCGTCCGCTACTGCAAATGGTATGTAGTTTGTGGGAATCTACAATATGTTTGGTTTCGGTATATCGAGCATTTGCCCCTATGTTTATCTTAAGCCAGTCTGGTTTTTTAACGTGATTCATGATGATATTAGATTTATAATTCACCACAGATTATACCAATGCAAATTGTTTTCATTCGGTTTTTATGTAAAATTGTATAATCTGTGGTGAATGGTTTTTTATTTTAAATTATCAATAAAGAAATTGGCTACGCGAGTCAGTAAATGTTTAGTTGTGTTGCCTCCACTGATTCCATGGTTGCGGTTGGTATAGATTTGCATGTCAAATTGCTTGTCGGCCTGTACCAATGCTTCACTGTATTCTGCGTTGTTACGTAAGTGTACATTATCATCTGCTGTGCCGTGGATCAGCAACAATTCACCGTTCAGTTTGTTGGCACGGTTAATAGCAGATGCAGCATTGTAACCTTCCATGTTTTCTTTGGGGGTACGCATGAAGCGCTCTGTATATACCGAATCGTAGAAACGCCAGTCTGTAGGAGCTGCAACAGCTACTCCAGCTTTGAATATCGGTGTTCCTTCACTCATGGACATTAATGTATTGTAACCTCCATAGCTCCATCCCCATATACCGATACGGTTACCATCTACATAGGGTAGTGTACTTAAGTATTTGGCGGCTTCTACTTGATCTTTCGATTCTTTTACTCCTAAACTCAAGTAGGTGCATTTTTCAAAATCAGACCCTCGGCCACCGGTTCCGCGTCCGTCTACACAAGCCATGATGAAGCCTTGACCGGCCATATAAGCTTCGAACATGCCGCCATCTCTACGGGCTCCAATTCCCCATTTGTCTGCAACTTCTTGTGAACCCGGTCCACTATATTGGTGCATGATAACAGGATATTTTTTGTTCGGATTGAAATTTGCGGGTTTCATTATCCAACCATTCAATTCCACACCGTCATTGGTCTTGAAACTAAATAGTTCTTTATTTGGCATATTCAGACGTGAAACTTGGTGTTTCAATGTGTTATTATCTACTAAGGTTGCCAATTCTTTACCATTATTGTCATTAAGGGTAATGACAGGAGGGGTGTTGATATTAGAGAAAGTATTGATGTAATACTTCATATTGTTACTGAAAATAGCTTTATGAGTTCCTTCCTGTTTGGATAGTTTGGTCTTTTTACCTTTGCCGTCCACTTTGTAGATAGCGGTGCGTAGCGGACTACCTTCATTGCTTTCAAAATAGAATGTGTTGGTAGCTTCATCCCATCCCAGGAAATCTTTCACTTCGAAGTTCCCTTTTGTGATTTGCTTAACCAGGTTTCCTCCGCTAGTGTAAAGATAGAGATGGTTATAACCGTCTTTTTCACTCATCACCACAAAGTTTTTTGGATAGAAAACGATGTTGGAGTAGGCTTCTTCTTTAATGTATTGGGGAGCTTCATCACGTACCATCAGTTTACACAATGTACTTCGTGGATTGGCAAAATAGAGGTCGAAACGGTTTTGATGACGGTTCAAAGTCGTGATTGCCAACGCATTTTCATCATCCGTAAACTTGATGCGAGGGATATAACCGTCTGCATCTAGAGGCAAGTCCATCTTGCGGGTTACCTTACTTTTTATATCAAAAGTATGAACGGTTACTTTGGAATTGTCAATTCCTGGCATAGGGTATTTGTATTCATATTCTCCCGGATAAGTGCTGAATTTCTCTAATGCGGGAACCATACCTTTGTATAGTGGAAAAGAATACATAGGTACTTGACTCTCATCAAAACGGATATAGGCAAGCATCTGGCTGTCTGCACTGAAGTCGAAAGCACGGTTGAAGCCGAATTCCTCTTCATATACCCAGTCGGGAATACCATTTAGCACTTCGTTGAATTTGCCGTCTTTGGTTACTTGTGATTCACTGTTGCCAAACAATAATTTTACCAGATAGATATTATTATCACGTACAAAAGCTATCTGATTGCCATCCGGCGAGAATAAAGGAACCTGTTGTGGACCGTTTTCTGAGAGCGGTTCCATTTTATTGTTTTTTACGTTGAAAATATAGTAATTGGCGGTAAACGAACGACGATAAATAGGTTTGGTTTCAGTCTGTATTAGAATCAGTTTTTCATCGGGTGACATGATATAGTCATCAAATGACTTGATGCTACAGTCACGGGCCGTATTTACATCGAAGATGGTACCTGTTTCTTTGCCGGTCTTGAAAGAATACTGTATGATTTTTTTGCCATCGGCACTCATTTGGGTATAATGTTCTCCATCCAACATCGGTTTGATACCTCTGATTCCTTCGGCATGATACGTTCTGTTTGCTACGTCTTGCAAGCTTACTTGTTGAGCTCCGACTGTCAGCAAGCAGAAGAATAAAATAATAAATATACTTAATTTTCTCATAATAGATAAATTCTTTAAATGATAATCAAAGACAAAGGTAAAACTTTTGTTTGAAAATACGTATCTTTGTCCCGCAAAATAAGTTCATGAACAGAGAGATGCTTTATAACGACTTATCCGGCTTTTTAGCTATGCACTTTCCTTGTAAAGTGCAGAAGATTTCTATTAATGCCGGATTTACTTGTCCTAACCGTGACGGCTCGGTAGGATACGGAGGTTGCACTTATTGTAATAATCAAACATTTAATCCGGCCTATTGCCATACGGGAAAGTCTGTTGCTCAGCAGTTGGAAGAAGGAAAGCGGTTCTTTGTACGCAAATATCCGGAAATGAAATATCTGGCCTATTTTCAGGCTTATACCAATACGTATGGGGAACTGGAAGAGTTGAAAAGAAAATACGAAGAGGCGCTGATGGTAGAGGATGTGGTAGGACTGGTGATAGGAACTCGTCCGGACTGTATGCCGATATCATTATTGGATTATTTGGAAGATCTTGGTAAACGCACTTTTGTATTAGTGGAGTATGGCATTGAAAGTACGGATGATGAAACGTTGCGCCGGATAAACCGGGGACATACTTTCGCCGTTTCTGCGGAGGCTGTTCGGAAGACTGCAGAGAGAGGGATTTTAGTAGGAGGGCATATAATTCTTGGTTTGCCCGGAGAAGAAAGAGAAATGTTAATCAGACAGGCAGGAGTACTTTCACAATTACCTCTGACTACTTTAAAGCTGCATCAGTTACAACTTATTAAAGGTACGCGCATGGCGAGTGAATATGTGAAAGAGCCTGAAGCTTTCCATCTTTATACAGCTGATGAATATGTTGATTTGGTTATTGATTATATAGAACATCTTCGTCCGGACATCGTACTGGAGCGTTTTGTTTCCCAATCACCTAAAGAATTGTTGATAGCTCCTGATTGGGGATTGAAAAATTATGAATTTACGGATAAGGTGAAAAAACGGATGAGAGAAAAAGATGCCTGGCAAGGCAAATACTATAAATATTAAAAGAAGAAAACAGATATGGAAATCAAAGGAAAAGTACATTATGTGGGAGTGAATGACCGTAACAAGGCTTTGTTTGAGAACTTGTGGCCGTTACCTTACGGTGTGTCTTATAACTCTTATTTGATTGACGACGAGATGGTCGCTTTGGTGGATACAGTAGACGTATGCTATTTTGAGGTTTATTTGAAGAAAATTCGTAGCATTATCGGTGATAAACCTATCAATTATTTGATTATAAATCATATGGAACCAGACCATTCCGGTTCTATCAGTTTGATCAAGCAATATTATCCTAACATTGTGATTGTCGGTAACAAGAAGACTTTCGAAATGATTGAAGGGTATTATGGTGTAGGCGGTGAGCGTTATGTAGTGGGTGAAGGAGATTTTCTAGCTTTGGGACATCATAGACTGCGCTTTTCATTGATTCCGATGGTTCACTGGCCCGAAACGATGGTTACTTTTGATGAAACGGAAGGTATTTTGTTTTCCGGTGACGCTTTCGGTTGTTTTGGTGCATTGAATGGTGGTGTGGTTGATACAAATATTAATACAGATATTTATTGGAATGAAATGGTGCGCTATTATTCTAATATTGTAGGCAAATATGGTGCGCCGGTGCAGAAGGCCTTACAGAAATTGCAAAACTTGAAAATAACGACTGTTTGTTCTACTCATGGTCCGGTATGGACAGAGGAAATTCCTCGTGTGGTACGTATTTATGACCGTTTGAGTCGTTATGAGGCCGAAGAAGGGGTTGTAATAGCTTATGGCTCGATGTATGGTAATACAGAGGAGGTGGCAGAAGCTATTGCAGAAGAACTGAGCAAGCAGGGAATTCGTAATATCGTGATGCATAATGTTTCTCATACCAGTCATTCTTTTATTATTGCGGATGTATTCAAATATAAAGGACTGATTGTGGGATGCCCCACTTATAATACTCAGATGTATCCGGAAATGGAAGCTCTGCTGAGCAAGCTGGCTTCTCGCGAGATAAAGGGACGTTATCTGGGATATTTTGGCTCATTTACATGGGCTAGCGCTGCTGTGAAGAAAATTGCAGAGTTTAATGATAAGTTGAAATTTGAGCCTGTCGGAAATCCTGTAGAAATGAAACATAGCATGAAGGCCGAAACTAACACTCAGGCAAAGGAGTTGGCTAAGGCTATGGCTGATCGTTTGAAAGCGGATAGAAAATAAATCTTGTGATAGCATACAAATGACGCAAATGACACATGATTGATAAGATCAAGCTTGTGACAATTGCGTCATTCGTGTTCTAAAGATTTCTGACGTTAGGCTTGATGTACAGTAAGCTGTGGGAATGGGAAGTTAATTCCTTCTTTATTAAAAATAGTATAGACAGTCTGATTCATACTGAAAAATACGTTCCAGTAATCCGAACTATTCACCCATACGCGGATTTTTATATTTACACTGCTGGCGGCAAGTTCTCCTAATTCAATAAAAGGGGCAGGACTGGTGAGAATACGTTTATCATTGGCAATGATTTCGCGCAATACTTTTTCTACTTTATTATAGTCTTCTCCGTAGTCCACGCCAAAATTCCATTCTATACGGCGGGTGTCCAGTTTGCTGTAATTTGTAATGACCCCACTACTCATGGCTCCATTAGGTACATATATCATCTTGTTGTCTGCAGTGATAAGAATAGTATGAAAAATCTGTATTTCTTTTACTGTTCCCGAGGCACCGGTAGAAGCTTCGATAAAGTCCCCCACTTTATAAGGCCTGAACAATAAGATAATCAGTCCACCGGCAAAATTTTGTAAGTTACCAGACAGTGCCATACCGATGGCAACACCGGCAGAAGCGAGAAGTGCGGCGAATCCTGTCAGCTCGATACCTAATTTCCCTATCACAGCAAGAATCAGCATGATGAGCAGTAAGATATTCACCATACTCTTTAGGAATGACTGGATACTCGGGTCCACTTTTCTTTTTTCCAAAATACGTGCAAAAAGTCTATTCAGCCAATTTACGAGGAACTTTCCGATTATAAAAATAATAAGTGCTCCTAATACTCTTTCTCCTAATTGAATGCCGGAGTCGATAAGTTTCTCTAATGCATTGGTTAATTGAATACTTGTTTCAGATGCTAATAACATGATAAATTTACTTTAATTTGACATTTCTAATATATAAAACAATTCAGATTAAAAATCGTTCAGAATACCTTTACCTTGACGTACAATTTCTGCTTCTCCGTTTGTACAGTTCACAATGGTAGAAGGTTCTATGCTTCCGATACCTCCATCAATAATTAGTTCTACCTCTTTGCCGAATTTTTCTTCTATCAGTTCTGGAGTGGTAATATATTCTATGTCTTCGCCGTCTTTCAGAGGCAACGTGGTGGTCATGATTGGTGCTTTTAGTATATGGCATATTTCCCTGATGATGTTGTTGTCTGGTACGCGTATACCTACTTCTTTACGGTTCTTGAATATTTTGGGCAGACGGTTTCCCGTATTCAGGATAAAAGTGAACGGTCCGGGAAGATTGCGTTTCATTAGCTTGAATGTGCTGTTGTCTACTTTGGCATATTCGCTGATATTGCTTAAGTCGTAACAGATAATGGATAAATTGTTTTTACGTGGATCAATGTTTTTCAGTTTGCAGATACGTTCTATTGCACGTTCTTTCAGACCATGACATCCTATGGCATACATCGTATCGGTAGGGTAAATAATTAACCCTCCCTCTTCCAATATCCGGATTACTTCTTCCAGATCTTTGGGATTATTATTCTTATTATAAAGTCTTAAAAGCATGTTATTTTAATTTTTAGATTTTTTTTCACGCAAGCGTTCCGCAATAGCCCATTGTAGGGCGGCTTCCTCTTCTTTTCCGATTCTCATCAATGCGTCTCCGAAATATTCATGGGCCTTCGGATGTTCCGGCTTTAAAGAAACAGCCCGGTCAAAATCTCCCAAAGCTCCTTCTATATTATCTAATGCCAGTCTGTTTTTTCCTCGATTGTAAATAGCTTTGAATAAAGCGGGACTAAGGCGTACCGCTTCATTCAGACAAACTTCGGCTTCGTAGTATTCCTTGTCATTATGTAATGTGATACCTTTACGTATCCAAGCGTCCGTATAAGAAGGATTCAATTCAATCGCTTTGTCATAATTGGCAATAGCAGCACGTGAATCATGTGCCTGGATGATACATTCATTTCCCATTAAATAATATTCGCGGGCATATTTTTCAAGATTTTTGCGTTGTACATGGAATTGGTCTTTTAGCCGTTTGTTTTCGACTTTCAAATTGTTGATGATTCCCAGCTTCTTACGTATAAATCTTTTGATCAAAGGCTTTTCGATATCATAACGTGAATGGATGGCAAGAAAGAATTGTTCTAGAAATCTTTCAAAATCACCTTTGTCGAAGTGTTGTACCGCTTCTACATATTGTACATCAGCTTGTGCCTGCTTCAATGCTTTTTCAATGGACTGGCGGTTATTGAATCGTTGCGAGAACTTTACTATTTCCGGGCGGACAAAGATATCTCCACGTGTAATTTGCTTTTTTAGTTGGATGCCGTCTAGTGAAGTACAGCGGCTCAATGCTACGTAGGCTTGTCCACCGGCAAACACCCCTCCTGTAAAATCAATAACGACCCTGCTGAAAGTCAATCCTTGGCTTTTGTGTATCGTGATGGCCCATGCCAAACGGATAGGATATTGTATAAATACTCCTAATTCTTCTTCTTCTATTTTTTTTTCTAGTTCATTATATTTATATCGTATATTGCGCCAACTGTCTTTTTTAACGTCAAATTCCTGTCCGTCTTCTGTGATAACATATAATGTATCCCCTTCGTCTATACCTGAAATGGTGCCAATCGTACCGTTCACCCAACGGTGGTCGTAATCGTTTTTTATAAAAATAATTTGTGCTCCTGGTTTTACTTCCAGTTCCATTTGGGTGGGAAGGCTGCTTTCTGGAAATTCTCCGTGTATCTCACCGGTCAGAATCGTTGATTCTCCAGGTAGTTCAGATAATTTCTTTTCATTGATAAAGTCTACGGTGTCTCTCCGGGTAGCAAGTGTGATATACATATCACTTTCATTTTCTTCTATGTGAGTGTTGTAACGGGTGTTCAGTAGTTGCAAGTCGGCTGCTCCGGCAGTATTGGTCCGGATATGATCCAATACGTTAACAAAAATTTTGTCCGACTGGCGGTATACTTTTGTCAGTTCTATGGATACCAGCTCCATTTCCTGAAAGACCCGTGCCGAAAAGAAATAAGGGGTGGGATAGAAGCGGTTGATTATCTCACGTTCGTCATTTTTAATGACTGGTTCAAGTTGAAAAACATCTCCTACCAGCAATATTTGCTTGCCTCCGAATGGTTCACGCATATTTTGTGAATATACCCGCAATATTTTGTCTATAAAGTCAATAATGTCTGCCCGAACCATGGAAATTTCATCGATGATCACTAATTCTACTTCTTTTATCAGTTTTCGATGAGCGGAAGTATATTTTAGAAAGCTATGTAACTTTCCATCTTTCAAACTGAATTTAGGATCATCCGGTAAAAGTGGATAGAATGGTAATTTGAAAAAACTATGCAGTGTGCTTCCGCCGGCATTGATAGCTGCAATACCTGTGGGAGCCAGTACTATATGTTTCTTTTTGGTTACTTCGCAAACATATTTTAGAAAAGTAGATTTACCTGTACCCGCCTTTCCAGTGAGGAATACTGACTGACGTGTATATTGGATAAGGTTCAAGGCATCTTGAAACTCTTTATTATGGGTGTCTACTTGCATTTTGTCCATACGTTTGAAAATGAATGGACAAAGATAGTGGAAATCCCGTAAAAGGGCATAAAAAAGACGGTTAAATAACCGTCCTTTTTTATAGTCCTACAGGGGGTTGCCCTGTATTGGTTCTAATTTACTTTGTTTCGTTCAACATAACGTAACCCCAAATCATAGGATCAGCGTTAGCAATTTTGTGAAAAATGTTTTTTACCTTTTTCATAATGTTATCCTTTCTTTTTTTAATTAATACCTAAAAACACTCATAAATAGCAGGCGCACCTCCCGGTTGGCCTTCTTTAAACAATCTTTCTTTTTACCTTAGTAGCTACTAAAAAAATATCTTTTTATGTTTTACAACACAAAGATAAGGAGTTTGTTCGTTATAATATATGTTTTACAGCATATTTTTAATCGATATCTCAATTTTATTGATTTAGGTCAAAAAAAGTAGGAGTTTCTTATTGCATTTTGGTGAATATTTTGTTTGCTTCTGTCGTATAACATATAAATCAGTTTGTTTATCTCAAGAAGTATTGTTTGATTTGTGATATCATAATAATATCAAAAATAAATCATTATGGAAACAAAAGAAATGTCTTACAATGAGCTGGTAATTAATGGGTTTATGGCTTTGTTTTTTAACTTGGTTATGTTGCCTGCACTAGTATTCCTGAACTTTTTGATTTTTGGGCAACTACCTTGGTTATCTATTCCTGTTTTGTTTATGCTGGTATTGTTGTTTGTGCTGATGCTTCCGGGATATTTTTCTCAAGAACCTAATGAGGCACGTGTGATGGTGTTTTTCGGTGAATATAAAGGCACTTTTAAAAACACAGGCTTCTTTTGGGTAAACCCTTTCATGAACAAGAAGAAGTTGTCTCTTCGCGCCCGTAATCTGGATGTGGAGCCGATAAAGGTGAATGATAAGATTGGCAATCCTATTCTGATAGGGCTGGTTTTGGTCTGGAAATTGAAAGATACTTATAAGGCGATGTTTGAGATTGACGCGCAGACGATGGCGGACAGTAAAGGGACAGGGACGGCAAGTGTCAGCGTGGCAGGGCGTATGAATGCCTTTGAGGATTTTGTACGTGTGCAGAGTGATGCGGCCCTCCGCCAGGTGGCCGGACAGTATGCTTACGATGACAATGAGCATGATACGAATGAGCTGACCTTGCGTGGCGGAGGTGAGGAGATTAATGACCAGCTGGAACGTCAGCTTAATGAGCGTCTGGCTATGGCAGGTATGGAAATAGTAGAGGCCAGAATCAATTATTTGGCTTATGCTCCGGAGATTGCAGCGGTGATGCTTCGTCGTCAGCAGGCAAGTGCTATTATTACCGCGCGCGAAAAAATAGTGGAGGGGGCTGTTTCTATGGTTAAAATGGCTTTGGATAAATTAGCCGAGGATGGAATTGTAGAACTGGATGAAGAAAAAAAAGCCGCTATGGTCAGTAATTTGTTGGTGGTACTTTGTGCGGACGAGCCGGCACAGCCGGTAATTAATTCCGGAACGTTGAATCATTAGTGTAGGAGATGGCAAAGAAAGAAACGATAAAAAGCTTTGTGCTCAGAGTGGACGCGGAAATCATGGAAGCTATCGAGAAATGGGCGGCGGATGAATTCCGTTCCACGAATGGACAGCTTCAATGGATTATAGCGGAAGCTTTGCGCAAGAGTGGCAGAATGAAGAAAAAGAAGACAATAATCAAAAAGGAAGAAACAGAATGATACAGTTTATCTAATGGAAACAAAGTGTTTCCTACTGTTTGTAAAAGTAGAAAAATGATTAATAATCAAATAGTTATGGACTTTTATCTTGGCTGGCGGTAGGTAAATCGAGTATTATGGAGCATATTTTTCTGCGAATTCCGTTACTTACCCGTTGTTTTGCAAATGCGGATAGTCAGAAAATGGTAAATGATTTTTCTTTCAATGTATTGCGTTACTTTTCATAACTTCAAAAGGCTCGATGTTCATTAATTTTGTAGCTAAAAGAAGCGAGTAATAACAATAGAAGTTGTCAACAAAATCTCGGTAGACATCTGTGAAATTATTCTCTTCCAAAAGATAAGGACACTTTTAAAAAAGATCAAGAGCTTTTCAAAAAAGAACAAGAGCTTTTTTGAAAAGATAACGGGCTTTTTTAAAAGTGTCTTGGCCTTTTTACCACTACCGGGGATACTATTATATTTCGTGGAGATATGCACACTGTTTGCGAGCAAAAAAACGAGAACACCCTATTTTACATCAAGTTGGAATAGTCTAAAAAAGAAGTTTATATAACTGAAAGTAAGCATGTTATACAGAAATCAGCTTCAAAACGTAGTGAGGGCATAGGGTATAAGTGAGGGCAATAATTTTTACTATAACTACATAAGTTGCTTATAATGAGTTTGTTGTGTACGAAGTGAGGTCATGAGGGCATAAATGCTCCCAACTTTTTTTGAATGATGCGTCAAGAAGACTTTCGGAAATTGTTCGAAGAAGAAAATGATACTTTAAGAGCGCCCCCCTTCCTATGATTTTGCAGGTGAGCCGATGTTTACCCAATATTCATTTTAGTCTGTCGCGCGCGATAATATAATATGGTGTATACTTTTTGATATTGTAAAATGGATTATCGAAATAAACATTACGTATAATCTGTAAATCAGATGTTTATAAATATAATCACAAAAAAAATAGAAAAAACAGTAGATATATTTGGATAAAGAAATGAAATCAACTACTTTTGCATCCGCTTAGCAAGAGAGGTAAGTTTAAAACTGACAAGATGATTTGAAGAACATAGATGAAACAAAAAAGTTTTAAAAAAGTTCGATGTTTTTTTGGTAGTTTGAAATAAACGCTTTATCTTTGCAAAACATTTCCGAGAAAAAACGGAAATAGACGTGAATGAGTTCTTTGAAAGATTTAAGATAAACAAACAAGTAGTACAAGCCGGTGCACTATATGTAATATATATATATGGTGTACGGAAAAAACAAGAACCGTCAATATTGATATTGATAGATTTGGAATCCTTGAGCAGATTATCAACTGAATAGTTGGAAAAAGATATTATTACAATGAAGAGTTTGATCCTGGCTCAGGATGAACGCTAGCTACAGGCTTAACACATGCAAGTCGAGGGGCAGCATGGTCTTAGCTTGCTAAGGCCGATGGCGACCGGCGCACGGGTGAGTAACACGTATCCAACCTGCCGTCTACTCTTGGACAGCCTTCTGAAAGGAAGATTAATACAAGATGGCATCATGAGTCCGCATGTTCACATGATTAAAGGTATTCCGGTAGACGATGGGGATGCGTTCCATTAGATAGTAGGCGGGGTAACGGCCCACCTAGTCTTCGATGGATAGGGGTTCTGAGAGGAAGGTCCCCCACATTGGAACTGAGACACGGTCCAAACTCCTACGGGAGGCAGCAGTGAGGAATATTGGTCAATGGGCGAGAGCCTGAACCAGCCAAGTAGCGTGAAGGATGACTGCCCTATGGGTTGTAAACTTCTTTTATAAAGGAATAAAGTCGGGTATGGATACCCGTTTGCATGTACTTTATGAATAAGGATCGGCTAACTCCGTGCCAGCAGCCGCGGTAATACGGAGGATCCGAGCGTTATCCGGATTTATTGGGTTTAAAGGGAGCGTAGATGGATATTTAAGTCAGTTGTGAAAGTTTGCGGCTCAACCGTAAAATTGCAGTTGATACTGGATATCTTGAGTGCAGTTGAGGCAGGCGGAATTCGTGGTGTAGCGGTGAAATGCTTAGATATCACGAAGAACTCCGATTGCGAAGGCAGCCTGCTAAGCTGCAACTGACATTGAGGCTCGAAAGTGTGGGTATCAAACAGGATTAGATACCCTGGTAGTCCACACGGTAAACGATGAATACTCGCTGTTTGCGATATACTGCAAGCGGCCAAGCGAAAGCGTTAAGTATTCCACCTGGGGAGTACGCCGGCAACGGTGAAACTCAAAGGAATTGACGGGGGCCCGCACAAGCGGAGGAACATGTGGTTTAATTCGATGATACGCGAGGAACCTTACCCGGGCTTAAATTGCAGATGAATTACGGTGAAAGCCGTAAGCCGCAAGGCATCTGTGAAGGTGCTGCATGGTTGTCGTCAGCTCGTGCCGTGAGGTGTCGGCTTAAGTGCCATAACGAGCGCAACCCTTGTTGTCAGTTACTAACAGGTTTTGCTGAGGACTCTGACAAGACTGCCATCGTAAGATGTGAGGAAGGTGGGGATGACGTCAAATCAGCACGGCCCTTACGTCCGGGGCTACACACGTGTTACAATGGGGGGTACAGAGGGCCGCTACCACGCGAGTGGATGCCAATCCCCAAAACCTCTCTCAGTTCGGACTGGAGTCTGCAACCCGACTCCACGAAGCTGGATTCGCTAGTAATCGCGCATCAGCCACGGCGCGGTGAATACGTTCCCGGGCCTTGTACACACCGCCCGTCAAGCCATGGGAGCCGGGGGTACCTGAAGTGCGTAACCGCGAGGAGCGCCCTAGGGTAAAACTGGTGACTGGGGCTAAGTCGTAACAAGGTAGCCGTACCGGAAGGTGCGGCTGGAACACCTCCTTTCTGGAGAGGACGAAAGATCGATAAGGTTTTTGTTCTTGTACTGCTGGTGTTGTTTATTTCAAGATATGATTCCGTAATGATACGGAAGAGAGAAAGTAAGAAGCCGGGTCTAATTAAACAGACTAGGTTGAACTTAGTCCTATAGCTCAGTTGGTTAGAGCGCTACACTGATAATGTAGAGGTCGGCAGTTCAACTCTGCCTGGGACTACGAACGGAATCAAGTTCGGGGGATTAGCTCAGCTGGCTAGAGCATCTGCCTTGCACGCAGAGGGTCAACGGTTCGAATCCGTTATTCTCCACTCCATCGGAAACGTAAGAAACGAAGATGAACGATCTATGACATATTGTACAAGCAAACAGTAATTTTAGTAGTAAAGAGCTGAAAGTATATATCATCCCGCTGGCACGCAAGTGTGAGCGAATGGATAAGGAAAGTAAAGAAGGGCGCATGGCGGATGCCTTGGCTCTCGGAGGCGATGAAGGACGTGATAAGCTGCGATAAGCTTTGGGGAGGTGCAAATGACCTTTGATCCAGAGATTTCCGAATGGGACAACCCAATATCTTGAAGAGGTATTATCTTACTATGTAAGAGGCTAACGCAGGGAACTGAAACATCTTAGTACCTGCAGGAAAAGAAAATAAACAATGATTCCCCCAGTAGTGGCGAGCGAACGGGGAACAGCCCAAACCATCCATGTTACGGCATGGGTGGGGTTGTAGGACTACGCCGTTGCATGAAGACATCAGAGAAGAACTTTCTGGAAAGAAAGACCATAGAGCATGACAGTTGCGTATTCGAATGTTGTCGAAGCATAGTAGTATCCTGAGTAGCGCGGAGCACGAGGAATTCTGCGTGAATCTGCCGGGACCATCCGGTAAGGCTAAATACTCCCGAGAGACCGATAGCGAACCAGTACCGTGAGGGAAAGGTGAAAAGCACTTCGAACAGAAGAGTGAAATAGTTCCTGAAACCGTGCGCCTACAAGCGGTCGGAGCTCGTTAATGAGTGACGGCGTGCCTTTTGCATAATGAACCTACGAGTTGCCTTTGCCGGCAAGGTTAAGTGTGACGACACACGTATCCGAAGCGAAAGCGAGTCTGAAGAGGGCGTATAGTCGGCAGTGGCAGACGCGAAACCAAGTGATCTACCCTTGGCCAGGTTGAAGGCTGGGTAACACCAGCTGGAGGACCGCACCAATAAGCGTTGAAAAGCTTCTGGATGAGCTGAGGGTAGGGGTGAAAGGCTAATCAAACTTGGAGATAGCTCGTACTCCCCGAAATGCATTTAGGTGCAGCCTTGCGGGTTACTGATGTGAGGTAGAGCGACTGATAAGATGCGAGGGCTTCACCGCCTATCAAGTCTTGACAAACTCCGAATGCGCATCAGTTCTACCGCAGGAGTGAGGGCATGGGTGCTAAGGTCCGTGCCCGAGAGGAGAAGAATCCGGACCACCTGCTAAGGTCCCGAAATGACAGCTAAGTTAAACTAACGAAGTCTGACTGCTAAGACAGCTAGGATGTTGGCTTGGAAGCAGCCATTCATTTAAAGAGTGCGTAACAGCTCACTAGTCGAGGAGTCGGGCGTGGATAATAATCGGGTATGAAGTTGTCTACCGAAGCAGTGGGATCATTTATATGATCGGTAGGGGAGCATTCCAGTCAGCGTCGAAGGCGTACCGTGAGGTATTCTGGAGCGTCTGGAAAAGCAAATGTAGGTATAAGTAACGATAAAGGGGGCGGGAAACCCCCTCGCCGAAAGACTAAGGTTTCCTGATCAACGCTAATCGGATCAGGGTCAGTCGGGTCCTAAGGCTCAGCCGAACGGCGATGCCGATGGCAGAAACGGTTAATATTCCGTTACTACCTTCAGGAGTGACGTGGAGACGCAGTAGTGACAGTGCCGCCATCTGACGGAATAGATGGTTGAAGGGTGTAGGAGTCGATCATGGCAGGCAAATCCACCATGAGATCCGAACCTGATAGTATGCCGCGTCCTTCGGGACAAGGCAATAGTGCGCGTAAGCATGCTGCCGAGAAAATCCGCTAAACTTAATCCTGGAGGTACCCGTACCGCAAACGGACACACGTAGTCGGGATGAATATTCTAAGGCGCTTGAGTGATTCACGGTTAAGGAACTAGGCAAACTGACCCTGTAACTTCGGGATAAAGGGTCCCTACCCTTTTATGGGAGGGCGCAGAGAATCGGTCCAGGCAACTGTTTAACAAAAACACAGGGCTGTGCCAAATCGAAAGATCCAGTATACAGCCTGACACCTGCCCGGTGCTGGAAGGTTAAGAGGAGATGTCATCGATAAGAGAAGCGTTGAATTGAAGCCCCAGTAAACGGCGGCCGTAACTATAACGGTCCTAAGGTAGCGAAATTCCTTGTCGGGTAAGTTCCGACCTGCACGAATGGTGTAATGATCTGGACGCTGTCTCAACCGTGAGCTCAGTGAAATTGTAGTATCGGTGAAGATGCCGATTACCCGCGATGGGACGAAAAGACCCCGTGAACCTTTACTATAGCTTATCATTGAATCTGGGCACGTGATGTGTAGGATAGGTCGGAGGCTTTGAAGCAGGTACGCCAGTATTTGTGGAGCCGCTGTTGAAATACGACCCTTTATTTGTTTGGATTCTAACCCGTGGATACGGGGACATTGATTGGTGGGTAGTTTGACTGGGGTGGTCGCCTCCAAAAGCGTAACGGAGGCTTCTAAAGGTGCCCTCCGGCCGATTGGTAACCGGCCTTAGAGTGTAATGGCATAAGGGCGCTTGACTGGGAGACTGACAAGTCGATCAGGTAGGAAACTAGAGCATAGTGATCCGGTGTTTCCGTATGGAAGGGACATCGCTCAAAGGATAAAAGGTACTCCGGGGATAACAGGCTGATCCCTCCCAAGAGCTCATATCGACGGAGTGGTTTGGCACCTCGATGTCGGCTCGTCACATCCTGGGGCTGGAGAAGGTCCCAAGGGTTGGGCTGTTCGCCCATTAAAGTGGCACGCGAGCTGGGTTCAGAACGTCGTGAGACAGTTCGGTCTCTATCTATCGTGGGCGTATGAAATTTGCGTGGCTCTGACACTAGTACGAGAGGACCGTGTTGGACAGACCTCTGGTTTGCCGGTTGTGCCGCCAGGTGCATTGCCGGGTATCTAAGTCTGGATCGGATAAGTGCTGAAAGCATCTAAGTACGAAGCCGGCCACAAGATTAGATTTCTCAGGGTCGTTGTAGACTACGACGTTGATAGGATGCAGGTGTAAAGATGGAGACATCAAAGCCGAGCATTACTAATTGCCCGTTCACTTTCCTTATATGTCGGATGGTGTATACCTTTGGTTTTTACTACAGAATGAAATTACGATAACAGCTCAACAATATGTCAACCTTATTCAGGTGGCTATAGCACAAGGGTTCCACCTCTTCCCATTCCGAACAGAGAAGTTAAGCCTTGTCACGCCGATGGTACTGCGTCACAGTGGGAGAGTAGGTAGCCGCCGTTTTGATTGAAGCCTCCGGACTTGAAGAAGTTCCGGAGGCTTTTTTGTATCCGCACGTGTGAAATGTGACCTCTACCGTTTTTTCGGCTCAGTTTGAAAACTTGGGGGAATTAGTTAAAAACCTTATCTTTCCCGTGGGTGTGGATACGTTTCCCACGGAACTGTCTGGAAGGCTCCGCCATGTCTTTTCTCCGGCAGGGGCAGGTCCGGAAGTTTTGCTCTGTAGGGGGAGATGTTCATAAAGTGAGTATTCAATTTGCTTCTATATCTAAAGTGATCTATATCTTTGCAGATACACTTCTATAGAGATACTTGTAGATATATATTCCTATAAACTGTTACTCTAAAAGTAGAATAAATAAAAAATCGTAGTTTATATAATGAAAAAACTTTCATTTTTATTTTGCGTTTAGAAAATAATCTCTACCTTTGCAACGTTTTAGATAAAATAAGAGATAAACAATGAACCAAGGATTTATACATATTTTGCTATGCGGCATTATTATTCTACTGGCAAAGTCAGCGGGAAGTGAGTGTTGTGCATAAAAGTATGTGTGAACAATGATATACGAAAGCCTTTCTCACTTCCCTGTGTGAAAGGTTTTTTTTATGAATATAATAATAGTAAAATATAAAATTGAAATTTATGAGTGACAGATTATTTATTTTTGATACCACTCTTCGTGATGGCGAACAGGTTCCGGGATGTCAGTTGAATACAGTGGAAAAGATTCAGGTGGCTAAGCAGTTGGAAGCTTTGGGAGTGGATGTGATTGAGGCAGGATTTCCTATTTCAAGTCCGGGTGATTTCAATTCAGTAATTGAAATTTCTAAGGCTGTTACTTGGCCAACCATTTGTGCGCTGACTCGTGCAGTTGAAAAAGATATCGACGTAGCTGCTGACGCATTGAAGTTTGCCAAGCACAAACGTATCCATACTGGCATTGGAACTTCAGATTCTCATATCAAATATAAATTCAATTCTACTCGTGAAGAAATTATTGAACGTGCTGTGGCTGCTGTGAAATATGCACGTCGTTATGTAGATGATGTGGAATTTTATGCGGAAGATGCAGGACGTACGGATAATGAATACTTGGCTCGTGTGGTAGAAGCTGTTATTAAAGCGGGAGCGACAGTGGTGAATATACCTGATACTACAGGTTATTGCTTGCCTGAAGAGTATGGGGCGAAAATTAAATATTTGGTAGATCATGTAGATGGTATCGATAAGGCTATTATTTCTACTCATTGTCATAATGATTTGGGTATGGCTACTGCCAATACGATTAGTGGTGTGTTAAATGGAGCACGTCAGGTAGAAGTGACTATCAATGGCATTGGAGAACGTGCCGGTAACACTTCCTTGGAAGAGGTGGCAATGATTGTCAAATGCCATAATGATATTAATATTCAGACAAACATCAATACCCAGAAGATTTATCCGACTAGTCGTATGGTATCAAGTTTGATGAATATGCCGGTTCAGCCGAACAAGGCAATTGTGGGACGCAATGCTTTTGCACATTCATCCGGTATCCATCAAGATGGTGTTTTAAAAAACGTACAAACATACGAAATTATCGACCCGAAGGATGTGGGCATTGATGATAATGCTATTGTTTTGACTGCTCGTAGCGGACGTGCTGCGTTAAAACATCGTCTTCATGTTTTGGGAGTAGAACTGGAACAGGACAAATTGGATAAGGTATATGAGGATTTCTTAAAACTGGCTGATAAGAAGAAAGATATCACGGATGATGATATTTTGGTATTGGCAGGTGCCGATAGAAGTGTTAATAACCATATAAAATTGGATTACTTGCAGGTAACAAGCGGAGTGGGCGTTCGTTCGGTGGCAAGTTTAGGACTGAATATTGCAGGAGAGCACTTTGAAGCTGCTGCCAGTGGAAATGGACCGGTAGATGCTGCTATCAAGGCTTTGAAAAAAATTATTGACCGCCACATGGTGTTGAAGGAATTTACGATCCAGGCTATCAGTAAAGGTAGTGATGATATGGGTAAAGTACATATGCAGGTGGAATATGACGGACAGATGTACTATGGTTTCGGAGCGAATACAGATATTATCGCTGCATCAGTAGAAGCATATATTGATTGTATCAACAAGTTTAAAAGATAATAATACGTAATACAAAAATGGCTAACACATTATTTGATAAGATTTGGGACGCCCATGTGGTACAAAAGGTTGAGGAGGGACCTACTCAACTTTATATAGACAGGCTTTATTGTCATGAAGTAACTAGTCCGCAGGCTTTTGCGGGACTGCGCGCACGCGGGGTGAAAGTCTTTCGTCCGGATCATGTATATTGTATGCCGGATCACAATACTCCGACACATGACCAGGATAAACCGATTGAGGATCCGGTTTCCAAAACACAGGTGGATACTTTGGCAAAGAATGCCAAAGATTTCGGCTTGGCTCATTTCGGTATGATGGATAAAAGAAATGGTATTATTCATGTAGTAGGTCCGGAAAGAGGGCTGACTTTGCCGGGGATGACAATTGTTTGTGGTGACTCGCATACTTCTACCCATGGTGCGATGGGAGCTGTTGCTTTCGGTATTGGAACCAGTGAAGTAGAAATGGTGTTGGCTTCACAATGTATCTTACAATCTCGTCCGAAAACCATGCGTATCACTATTGATGGTGAACTGGGTAAAGGAGTGACGGCGAAAGACATGGCTCTCTATATGATGTCTAAGATGACAACCAGTGGTGCTACTGGATTCTTCGTGGAATATGCCGGTTCGGCTGTCCGTAACTTGAGTATGGAAGGTCGTCTGACTTTATGTAATCTGAGTATTGAAATGGGGGCACGTGGTGGCATGGTTGCTCCTGATGAAGTGACTTTTGAATATATAAAAGGCAGGGAACATGCTCCGAAAGGTGTGGATTGGGATAAAGCGGTGTCTCATTGGAAAACATTAAAGAGTGATGATGATGCTGTATTTGATAAAGAAATTCGTTTTGATGCAGCAGATATTCAGCCGATGATTACATACGGAACGAATCCAGGAATGGGTATGGGAATCACTGAGCATATTCCGGTAGATGATAAAAGTGCTTCTTTTAAAAAGTCTTTGGACTATATGGGCTTTCAGCCGGGCGAATCCTTGCTAGGTAAGAAAATTGATTATGTATTTTTGGGTGCTTGCACTAACGGACGAATTGAGGACTTCCGCGCCTTTACCTCTTTAGTAAGAGGGAAAAAGAAAGCAGATCATGTGACTGCATGGCTGGTTCCGGGATCATGGATGGTAGATGCACAGATTCGTGAAG
The DNA here is from genome assembly GCF_000012825.1 of Phocaeicola vulgatus ATCC 8482. Taxonomy (GTDB): domain Bacteria; phylum Bacteroidota; class Bacteroidia; order Bacteroidales; family Bacteroidaceae; genus Phocaeicola; species Phocaeicola vulgatus. The sequence goes on from NC_009614.1 coordinate 2,596,063, forward strand.
AAGGTTTGGACAAAATCTTGGAGGAGGCAGGTTTTGCCATCCGTCAACCGGGATGTTCTGCTTGTCTGGCTATGAATGATGATAAGATTCCGGCCGGAAAGTATTCGGTATCTACTAGTAACCGTAATTTTGAAGGACGCCAGGGACCGGGTGCTCGCACGTTGCTTGCCAGTCCGCTGGTAGCTGCTGCTGCGGCGGTGACCGGTGTAATAACAGATCCTAGAGAACTAATTTAAAAATGCGAAGACAATGAAACAGAAATTCAATATCATAACAAGCACTTGCGTACCCCTTCCTTTAGAGAATGTGGACACAGACCAAATTATTCCGGCCCGTTTCTTAAAGGCGACAACTCGTGAAGAGAAATTCTTTGGTGATAATCTGTTCCGTGACTGGCGCTACAATCCGGATGGTTCTCTGAACAAGGATTTTGTATTGAATAATCCTACTTACGGTGGACAAATCCTTGTAGCGGGAAAGAATTTCGGTTCTGGTTCCAGCCGTGAACATGCAGCATGGGCTATCGCCGGATATGGTTTCCGGGTAGTTGTGTCCAGTTTCTTTGCTGATATTCATAAGAATAATGAATTAAATAATTTTGTACTTCCGGTGGTGGTGAGTGAAGGATTTTTGAAGGAACTTTTTGATTCAATTCATGCAGATCCGAAAATGGAAGTGGAAGTAAATCTGCCCGAACAGACTATAACCAATAAGGCTACAGGTAAAAGCGAACATTTTGAAATTAATGCATACAAGAAACATTGTTTGATGAACGGATTGGATGATATCGACTTTTTGCTGACCAACAAAGACAAGATAGAAGCATGGGAAAAAGCGTCAAAATAGAAATCATGGATACAACACTCCGCGATGGTGAACAAACCAGCGGAGTATCTTTTGTGCCCCATGAAAAATTGATGATTGCCCGATTGCTATTGGAAGATTTAAAGGTAGACAGGGTAGAGGTTGCCTCGGCCCGTGTATCGGATGGCGAATTTGAAGCCGTTAAAATGATATGTGACTGGGCTGCCCGCCGGAATTTGCTTCACAAAGTGGAGGTGCTCGGATTTGTGGATGGCCGTACTTCTGTAGATTGGATACAACGTACAGGATGCAGGGTAATTAACTTATTGTGTAAAGGTTCGTTGAAACATTGTACACAGCAGTTGAAGAAAACACCTGAAGAACATATTGAAGATATTGTGAATGTGGTGCGTTATGCCGATGAACTGGATATTGCAGTTAATGTATATCTGGAAGATTGGAGTAACGGAATGAAGGATTCTTCTGACTATGTATTCCAGTTGATGGATGGATTGAAGGATACCAGTATCAAACGGTATATGTTACCGGATACATTGGGTATCTTGAATCCTTTGCAAGTGATTGAATTCATGCGGAAGATGAAAAAACGTTATCCTCATACTCATTTTGATTTCCATGCGCATAATGATTATGACTTGGCTGTGAGTAATGTACTTGCTGCTGTGCTGAGTGGGGTTAAAGGACTTCATACTACTATCAATGGATTAGGGGAACGTGCAGGAAATGCACCGCTTGCCAGTGTTCAAGCTATTCTGAAGGATCATTTTAATGCTTTGACCAATATCGACGAAAGCCGTCTGAATGATGTGAGCCGAGTGGTGGAATCTTATTCTGGTATTGTTATTCCTGCCAACAAGCCGATTGTGGGTGAGAATGTGTTTACGCAAGTGGCCGGCGTTCATGCCGACGGTGATAACAAGAATAATCTTTATTGCAATGATTTGTTGCCGGAACGATTCGGACGTAAACGTGAGTATGCGTTGGGCAAGACTAGTGGCAAAGCCAATATCCGTAAAAATCTGGAGGATTTGGGACTTGATTTAGATGAAGAATCCATGCGTAAGGTAACGGAACGTATTATCGAACTGGGTGACAAGAAGGAATTGGTTACTCAGGAAGATTTGCCTTATATTGTTTCCGATGTGCTGAAGCATGGAGTGGTAAGCGAAAGTGTAAAACTGAAAAGTTATATTGTGACACTGGCGCATGGATTGAAGCCGATGGCTACTGTAAAAATAGAGATTAACGGAAAAGAGTTTGAGGAGAATTCCAGCGGTGACGGTCAGTATGACGCTTTTGTGCGTGCATTGCGTAAAATTTATAAAGTGACATTAGGGCGTAAATTCCCTATGTTGACCAATTATGCGGTAAGTATTCCTCCTGGGGGCCGTACAGATGCATTTGTGCAAACAGTAATAACTTGGAGTTTTGAAGAAAAAGTATTCCGTACTCGTGGGCTGGATGCTGACCAGACGGAGGCTGCTATCAAGGCTACCATGAAAATGCTGAATATAATAGAAAATGAATATGAAAATAATAATGGTTAGTGATTAGTGGTTAGTGGTTAATGAACAGTGTCGTCAGATTTCATTAACCGCCAACTATTAATCACTGACCGCTAACCATTAATCACTAAAAAAATGGATTTTAAAATTGCAGTTTTAGCCGGTGACGGTATCGGACCGGAGATTTCAGTGCAAGGCGTTGATGTGATGAACGCTGTTTGTGAGAAGTTTGGCCATAAAGTAAGTTATGAATACGCGATCTGTGGTGCAGATGCGATAGATAAAGTAGGTGATCCGTTTCCCGAAGCTACTTTTCAGGCTTGTAAGAATGCCGATGCAGTGCTTTTCTCGGCTGTAGGCGACCCTAAATTTGATAATGATCCTACAGCAAAGGTTCGTCCGGAGCAAGGTTTGCTGGCTATGCGTAAAAAATTAGGTTTGTTTGCCAATATCCGTCCTGTGCAGACTTTCAAATGCTTGGTTCATAAGTCTCCGTTGCGCGCCGAATTGGTGGAAAATGCCGATTTTATCTGTATTCGTGAACTGACCGGAGGGATGTACTTCGGTGAAAAATATCAGGATAATGATAAGGCATATGATACCAATATGTATACCCGTCCGGAGATTGAGCGTATTTTAAAAGTGGCTTTTGAATATGCCATGAAGCGCCGTAAGCATCTTACTGTAGTTGATAAGGCAAATGTGCTGGCATCTTCACGTCTGTGGAGGCAGATTGCACAAGAGATGGCTCCTCAGTATCCGGAAGTGACTACAGACTATATGTTTGTGGATAATGCTGCCATGAAGATGCTTCAGGATCCTTGTTTCTTTGACGTGATGGTGACTGAGAATACATTTGGTGATATTCTGACAGATGAAGGCTCTGTTATCAGTGGCTCTATGGGATTACTTCCTTCTGCTTCTACGGGTGAAAGCACTCCGGTATTCGAACCTATTCACGGTTCATGGCCACAGGCTAAAGGATTGAATATTGCCAATCCATTGGCTCAAATCCTATCGGTGGCCATGCTGTTTGAGTATTTTGATCTTAAGGAGGAAGGCACCTTGATTCGTAAGGCTGTAGATGCTTCTTTGGATGAAAATGTGCGTACTCCGGAAATTCAGGTTGAAGGTGGGGCCAAGTATGGTACTAAGGAAGTGGGTTCCTGGATTGTGGATTATATCAAGAAAGCATAGAATTTTATAGTTTTTTTACGGAGAATCAGAAGTGAATGCCATTTTACTTCTGATTCTTTATTTTTATTGGATAAGAAAAAGTATATTTGATGCTGCAAATAAAACAAAGATAATAATTGAAAGACATTCAGATGAAGAATTTAGTTTATGCTTTGGTAGGAGCTGGTTTTATGATTGCCTGCCAGCCTTCGGACCAACCGGAAATCAGCGGTATGCTGACTGGTATCGAGAGTGATACATTATTGGTACAATCTTTTCCTGTAAATGATCGTGATAGTCGTAGGACAGATACGATTGCCATGCAAAATGGAAGTTTTGCTTTTAATTTAGGTGATAGTGTATTGAAACAGGTTTATATTTATGGTAAACCGTCAGTGAAACCCAATGAGGATGGCAGTATACCTGCCATATCGATGAAAGCTATAAATTTTTTGCTGTTGCCTGGCCAACCTATAAAAATTTCAGGTTCATTGGATGAATATAAATTGGAGGGAGGTTCCTTTTATGATGATTATAATGAAGTGTTGGAGGACTGTAAAGCATATAGTCATAAAATAGATTCATTGAATGTAGTCTGTATGGATATGGAGAAAAAAGGAATACCCGGAGATTCTATCCGTAAAGTTTATGCTTCAGCAAAAGAATGGTATGGAAATATTTTAAAAATAAAAAGTGACTATGTTAGGCAGAATCCGGATAAAGATGTATCAGTATATGTAATGTCACAGTTGACAAGGGACCAGTTGGGGGATGCTTTTAATGTTTTGACTGACCGGGTAAAGGAAGGAATGATGGCTCCTTTATATCAGAGAATGAGAGAAGGATATGAGAAAGAACTGGCTCGCGATAAAGCAAAAGAAGCAATGAAACCAGGTAATCCTGCTCCGGAATTTACTTTGAAGGATTTGGATGGAAAGAATTTTGATTTATCTTCTCTGAGAGGTAAATATGTAGTGCTTGATTTCTGGGGAAGCTGGTGTGGATGGTGCATAAAAGGAATTCCCGAAATGAAAAAGGCATATGAAAAATACAAGGGAAAAATAGAATTTGTAGGGATTGACTGCAATGATACAGAGGATAAATGGAAAAAAGCAGTAGCTGAGCATCAATTGCCGTGGATTAATGTACGCAATATAGGTGAACCGGATGTGGCGGTGATGTATGGAGTAAGTGGTTATCCCACTAAATATGTGATTGATCCTGAAGGGAAAATTGCTAAACAGGTAGTTGGCGAGGATCCCGAATTTTATATGTATCTGGACGCATTGATGAAATGATGAAAGGTTCCGGATAATTATGAATAACAGAGGTGTGCCATTATTTGAACACACCTCTGTTGTTTAATTTAGAATTTTTTTACGCGTATATGACAGTAAGGTTCTCCTCCCGTTTTATCGTAATAGTGCTGATGATAGTCTTCTGCTTCCCAAAATTTCTCGGCAGGGCGTAATTTGGTATTGACTCTATGACCTTTCGAGCGAAGCAGTTCGATGACCTCTTCAGCTTCGGATTTTTGTTTTTCATCCATGTAGAAAATCATACTCCGATATTGCGGTCCGAGGTCGGGACCTATTCCATCGGTTTGTGAAGGATCATGTATTTCAAAAAAAAGTTTGCACAAATCCACATAAGAAACCATGTCGGCGTCATAATCTACAAAAATAGCTTCTACATGGTGGGTCATGTGGGCTTTTACCTGAGTATATGTGGGGTTGGCTTCCGGACCACCTGTATAACCGACTGTAGTGTTTAGTACACCCGGAATACGTTCGAACTGATGTTGTACGCCCCAGAAGCATCCGGCGGCGAATATCGCTTTTTCTACTTTCATGTTCTTTATTCTTTTAAAATTGTATGCCAAATATACGGAATACCCTTTAAAACGAGAAACCTACCTTATGCTTTTTTTAATTAAACTAAAGGAATATCGTTAAAGATTCCTCTACCTTTGCAACCGGAATTAATTAATATAGAAAATCGGATGAAACAGATCGTATGTTATCTTATGTTGCTATGTGCATGTATGCAGTTGCAGGCGCAAACTTACGATGAGCTGATAACCTGTGCGTTGGATGCGGCAAAAAACGACAGTTTGACAAAATCAGAAATTTTGTTCAAACAGGCATTGAAGATGGATCCTGCCAATATGCGTAATGCTTTATTGTTTACTAATCTAGGAACGGTCCAGCGGAGATTGGGGAAAATAGATGATGCTATTGATTCGTACACGTTATCCTTGAATATTACTCCATATTCTGTTGTTACATTGCTCAATCGTGCTTCACTCTATTTGGAGAAAAATTTGTTTGACAGGGCTTATGTGGATTATTGCAATGTGATTGATATAGATAAGACAAATAAGGAAGCGTTACTTTTTCGGGCTTATATTTATATGCAACGTAGGGATTATAAGGGAGCGAGAATAGATTATAATACTTTATTACAGGAGGAACCGGGGAATAATACTGCACGTTTGGGCAGGGCACTTTTAAATCAGAAGGAGTTGAAGTATCGTGAATCTTTAGAAGATTTTAACAGATTGGTTTCCGATAATCCCAGAGATGTTTCTTATTTGAAAGCTCGCGCTACATTGGCTGTAGAAATGAATACGCCTGATTTGGCTTTATTGGATTTGGAGGAGGCCGCCAAACTGGCACCGGACGATGCGGAAATTTATGTGATGTGTGGTGAGATTTATTTAAGTCAGAAGAAAAAAAGAGAAGCGTATGTTGCTTTTGAAAAAGCAATAGAGTTGGGAGTTCCCCGACCGGAATTACAGGATAAGCTGAAAGCAAGTAAGTAAAAATACGAACAGGATTATTGTCATACAATCATCATGCTTTTACAACAGGAACAGAATTTGGGATATTCAGTAAATGTCTCTAAAAAATAAGATGGCATATGAAGATGATAGGGCATGACCATTTCATATGCCATTCTTATTGTCATTTTTCCGTGCTTTCTCACATACTTCTATCCGACAGGACATGACGTTCCGGAAGAAGTCTGATGACCTCTTCTGATTCTGTGAGTAAAATCATATCATGCTGCTTTAGCTGTTTTGTTTCTGATTTTTTCTATCATCAGTATGGCATTTGCCGTATGTATTCCAAAGAAAATCCACAGTATTTCCGTCTTCCTGTTTCTGGCCTTTATCCTTGAGAGCGAGTAATGTTGCTTTTGAGTGCCGAAGCTTCCTTCAAGCCGTGTTGCCCTTTCTTTTGAGAGTTCGCTTCTAAGCACCTTCCTCAAAGGCTCATCTTTGGCCGCCCTTCCCTTGCGCACAAAGGATGTGGATATCCCATATTTTGTACAGAACTTTCTGTTGGCATTATTGGCATATATGGAATCGGCAGCCACACATCTTACCCTTACATTCATAAGCTTCTGCTGCATACGGATACAGTCCTTCAAGCGTATACCCTCATTGAATGCCTTGAACGAGAGGTGTTCGATGAACGATATGCCGTCTATCTGTATATTATTGACCTTTGCACCGAACTCGACGGACTTGGTTTCCTTGCCTCTGACGATGGGACGTACATAATGACGGTCAATGCTGACGATGCGGTCACTGACTTTCCGCCCTTCAAACATTTCCTTTTCTTGTACAAGCACCTTTCTGATGATGGAAAGACGCTTATGATAATCCTGGGTATATCGGAGTAAAGCACCGTACTCGCTATGGATCCCATCCCTTTGACTGAGGAGCTTTTCAAGAAGCTTGATCATACGGCGCTTAAGCATTCTTGTCCTTGAAGCTCTCCTCTTTCTTTTCTTGCAGTAGGACAGATAGGATTCCGCCACATTCCTGTATTTGTTGCGCGGACGCCTTATGCCCAACTCCCTGCAATGCCGGCATATATGCCTGTAGAGCCATTCGAGGCTTTCCCAAAGGAGTTTCATGTCCGTAGGAAAACGCATGTGGCTTTCATAGCATGTGGCATCGGTCATGCAGACGTGAAGGTTATCAAGATAAGGTTTCCAGTGTGAAGCCAGGAGCTCCTGGAAAGAATCAATGTCAAGGCGGGATGCTATCTCATTACGGATGGCACTGACTATCTTGAAGTTGGTTATGGGAAGGGACGGGGGAATCATAATTCCACAGAAAATCTGGTAGTGTATGTTCCCGTTCAGATGTTCCACCAGTTGCCTGTCGGAGAATCCGGTGTATGCCTTCAGGACCATAAGGGCGATCTTTGCGGAAGGACTGAATCTGTTCCTGCGTCCCAGGCGCCGGTCCGACAGGCCGGCGGCTTTTGCCATACATTCAAACGGAAAGACCGAATGAAGCTTGCCAAGCTCACTCTCATTAAAACTCTTGCGGTATTTTTCCAGAATATCAAATTCTGTAAAACCCAAAGTAGGGTGAATTTCTGAAATATTCACTATCTTTGCCATATCTTATTAGTTTGGATATTTCCCCCGTTTTGGCCGTCAAATCTTATTTTCGGGGGAATACCTAAAGATACAAAAAAGCCAACTAATTCGCAATACTTTGTGTATGAATTAGTTGGCTGATTTTGTAATATTTAATGAATGTCCCGAATTTGTCTGTTCCTGTTGTTGGTATATGGGAAGAATAGTTTTTCATTTCTTCAGTACCTTTTTTATCAACTCTATAAACTCTTTTCCGTATTTTTCTTTCTTATATTCGCCAATACCATTGATGTTGCCGAATGCTTCTATTGTTGTAGGTTGTTGGGTGGCGATCAGGTGTAAAGTCTTGTCGGATAAAACAATATAGGCAGGTATAGCTTGCTGGTCCGCCAGCTTTTTACGCAGTATACGTAACTCCTCGAACAAGTCCTTGTTTTCATTACCAAAAGTAACCGGAGTGGGAAAGAGTACCTCTTCCTTGGCTTTCTTTTTGCGTTTTTCCTTAGCAGGTACGAATTCTTCCCGTTTAATGACTACCAGCATGGCGGATTCTTTGCCGAACAATACTTTTTGCCCGCTTTCAGTTATTTTGAGGTGATTGTTCTCGTTATAGGCTATTTCGAAATATCCTAGATTCAGCATTTGCAGCAGATAATCTTGCCAGTCGCGTGCGGGAATATCTCTTCCTGCGGCATATGTTTTCAGTTTGTCATAACCTTTGTCAATCAGTTCTTGGTTTGCTGACCCTTTCAATATGTCTATTAACATGTGAGTACCTATTTGTTGGTTAGTTCGGGCTATTGCACTCAAAGCTTTTTGTACAATGATTGTTCCGTCAAAGCGTTCGGGGGGATTACGGCACACATCACAGTTGCCACAATCATGGTCCATAGTTTCACCAAAATAGTTCAGCAGGATACGCCTCCGACAGATATCCGATTCAGCATATTGTTGCATCCGGTGTAATTTCTCTAAGTTAATTTCCTGCTGGCTGCTTTCTGTAGCGAATTTGGAAAGCATAACCAAGTCTCCCAGTGAATAGAACAGCAAAGTATCACTTTCCATACCATCACGCCCGGCACGTCCTATTTCTTGATAGAAACTTTCTATGCTTTTAGGAAGGTTATAATGAATAACCCAGCGTACATTGGATTTATCAATTCCCATCCCGAAAGCAATAGTGGCGCACACCACCTGTACACGATCATTTATGAAATCATTTTGTGCCTTATCACGCATATCGCTGCTTAATCCTGCATGATAAACGGTTGCACGGATACCTTGTTTCATCAGCATTGCGGCCACATTTTCTGTTTTGCTGCGGCTCATGCAATAAATGATACCACATTCATTTTTGTGTTTTTCTATGAATTCAAGAATAGTCCGCATCTTATCCTTTTGTTGATAGCCTCTTTTAACTTCCAAACTCAGATTGGGACGATCAAAGGAAGATATGAATATTTTAGGATCTTTCAAGGCCAATTGTTGTACAATGTCTTTTCGGGTTATTTTGTCAGCTGTAGCAGTCAATGCTACAATCGGTACTTTGGGAAACTGATTACGTAATACCTTTAATTGGGTATATTCAGGCCGGAAATCATGTCCCCATTGTGAGATGCAATGAGCTTCATCAATGGCAAATAAAGAAATTTGGATATCTTTCAGCAGGAAATTTGTTTCTATAAGTAATCGTTCAGGTGAAATATAAAGTAATTTGATTTTTCCTTGAAGACATTCGCGACGTAGGTTTATATTTTCTGTTTCATTATTGCTGCTGTTCAGTGCCCGTGCTGCAATTCCGTTTGCTTGTAAACTTTCCACCTGGTCTTTCATTAAAGAAATAAGGGGTGAAACGACAATGGCCGTACCTTCCATCAGTAAAGCCGGTAATTGATAACAGATGGATTTTCCTCCTCCTGTAGGCATTAATACCAAAGTATCCTTTTGAGCTAATATATTTTGAATAATATCTTGCTGTAAAGGACGGAAACTATCGTATCCAAAGTAGTTTTTTAGAGTTTGGAACATATCTGTTTGTTATTTTAAAATGTAATCGGTTACAAAGGTAGTAAAATCTTTAGATTTGGTAGGGATCTCTGCCTAATAATAGTAAATAAGATATACTTTTATTCATAATTCATTTGTTTTGAAATTACTGCTTAAAAGAGAGGTTGGTTATTGTAGATTGGACAAATAAACTTTTTTGCCACTTAAAAAACAAAGTGTTGTGATTATTTAAGAAATAAATTAAGCAAAAAAAGTTGCATATGAAAAAAACTTTTCCCACATTTGTCCAAAATTAGATATTTGCATTTATATAACTAACCAAACAACGAAAAATTAAAAGAAAAATTAACTGATGAGCGACGTGGAAAAAAAATCAGAAACCCAGGAAGCGGCTCCTAAGAAAAAACCGTATAACCTGAGAGAAAAGAAAGAGAAAAAGGCTGCTTACAGATCTCTGATTAGAGCAGAACTTGCCGATGAATTGTATGATAAGATTTTGAACATTGTAGTTGTTCAGAAAAAGTACAAAGACCCTAATTATTCAGCAAAAGATTTGGCGAAAGAATTAAAGACAAATACTCGTTATTTGTCAGCTGTAGTGAATTCCCGCTTCGGAATGAATTATTCTTGTTTGTTGAATGAATATCGTATTAAAGATGCTTTGCATCTTTTAGTTGATAAACGCTATATGGATAAGAATGTGGAAGAGATCAGTGCAATGGTAGGTTTTGCTAATCGCCAATCTTTTTATGCTGCGTTTTATAAGAATGTGGGTGAGACTCCTAATGGCTATCGTAAGAGAAATCAAGAAAAGAAATAAGAGCATAATTTGCTACATTATAATTAAGAAAAAGGAAAACAATTGTTTTCCTTTTTTTGTTTCGGCTCACGAATTATGAAAACGTTAATTGTAGAAATGAAACAGGTTGGTTGCAATGAAGTAGATAAAAGCATGAATGAAATGGAGGAATTTGATTATACGGTTGAACAATTTGCCGACTTACAGTTACTTCGATATAAAGTGTATGGATTTGAAGAACTGAGTTTGAAACAAAAAAAGTTGATTTACTATTTGTCACAAGCTGCTTTGCAAGGCCGTGATATTTTGTTTGATCAGAATGGCAAATACAATTTGCTTATTCGTAAAATGTTGGAAACCGTATATACAGAGTATCAGGGAGATCGTACAGATGTGAATTTCGTCAATTTGGAAACTTATCTGAAACGCATATGGTTTTCTAACGGAATTCATCATCATTATGCTTCAGATAAGTTCGTACCAGGTTTCACTCCGGAATTTTTTAGGGATGCATTGAATAGTGTGGATGCATTGAAGTTACCTTTGGGTAAAGGGGAAACAGTGGAAGAACTTTGTGAAGAAGTCTTTCCGGTGATTTTTGATTCTGAAATGATGCCTAAACGTGTGAATCAGGCAGACGGGGAGGATTTGGTCCTGACTTCGGCTGCAAATTATTACGAAGGGGTAACCCAGAAAGAAGCGGAAGATTTTTATCATAATTTGAAGAATCCGGATGATATGATGCCGGTAATGTTTGGTATGAACAGCCGTTTAGTGAAGGAGGACGGAAAAGTACAAGAAAAGGTCTGGAGATCTGGAGGATTGTATGGGCAAGCCATTGATAAGATCATTTATTGGTTGGATAAGGCTCTTGGTGTGGCAGAAGATGCACAACAAAAAATAGTTATCGAAAAATTAATTCGATTTTATAAGAATGGGGACTTGAAAGATTTTGATGAATATTCTATTGCGTGGGTGAAGGATTTGGATTCACGCGTGGATTTTGTTAACGGCTTTATTGAAAGTTATGGAGATCCGTTAGGACTGAAAGCTAGTTGGGAGTCCATTGTGAATTTTAAAGATCTGGAAGCAACCAAGCGCACGGAAATTATCAGCGCTAATGCCCAATGGTTTGAAGATCACTCACCTGTAGATCATCGGTTTAAAAAAAAGGAAGTGAAAGGTGTGTCGGCCAAGGTGATTACAGCCGCTATGCTGGGGGGGGATTTGTATCCTGCTACAGCGATTGGGATTAATCTCCCTAATTCCAACTGGATTCGTAGTGTGCATGGTTCTAAGTCTGTAACCATCGGAAATCTGACTGATGCCTATAATAAAGCGGCTCATGGTAATGGATTTACAGATGAATTTGTTTGCGGTGCCGAAGAGAAAGAATGGATAAAGAAATATGCAGATCTTACAGGGGATTTACATACTGATTTGCATGAATGTTTGGGGCACGGTTCTGGCCAGTTGTTACCGGGAGTAGATCAGGATGCTTTGAAAGCGTATGGATCTACGATAGAAGAGGCACGTGCCGATTTATTCGGTTTGTACTATCTGCCGGATGACAAAATGGTAGAGTTGGGGCTTACACCGGATGGAGATGCCTTTAAAGCAGAATATTATACTTATATGATGAATGGTCTGATGACCCAGTTAGTCCGCATCGAGTTAGGTAATATGGTAGAGGAAGCACACATGCGTAACCGCCAGCTCATTGCGCGGTGGACATTTGAGAAAGGTGCTGCAGATAAGGTGGTTGAACTGGTTAAGAAGGATGGGAAAACGTATGTGAAGATAAACGATTATCAAAAATTGCGCACTCTGTTCGGACAGTTGCTGGCTGAGATACAACGCATTAAAAGTGAAGGAGATTTTGAGGCTGCCCGTAAATTGGTCGAAAAGTATGCGGTGAAAATAGATCCGGTTTTGCACGCCGAGATATTGGCACGTTATGAAAAACTTCATCTGGCTCCTTACAAAGGTTTTGTAAATCCTGTATATGAGGCCGTGACAGATAAGGATGGAAATATTATAGATGTAAAAGTATCTTATAATGAAGGTTACGCGGAGCAAATGTTACGTTATAGCAAAGAATTTGCGAATCTTCCTTATAGAAATGAATAAGAATAAATATGGATGTACGCGAAACAATAAAAGACATAAAGGGGCAATTCCGTTTGTTTATGAATGGGGTGGTTTCCCAAAGTATGCGTGAGAAGGGATTAGACTATAAACTGAATTTTGGCATCGAACTTCCGCGTTTGAAAGAAATAGCTGCTCGTTATGAAAAAAATCATGAAGTGGCGCAAGCTTTATGGAAAGAAAATATCCGTGAATGTAAAATTCTAGCGGGAATGTTACAGCCGGTAGAAACATTTTATCCGGAAATAGCTGATATATGGGTAGAAGATATGCGCTATCCTGAAATAGCGGAACTGACTTGCATGAGTTTGTTCCAATATTTACCTTATGCTTCGGAGAAGGCTTTTGAATGGATGGCCGATGAGCGTGAATATTTTCAGTTATGTGGCTTTATGCTGATGGCAAGGCTGTTGATGAAGGGAAATCAGCTGACTGAGCGTTCGGAAGCTGAATTTTTGGATCAGGCAATGGCCACTTTACAAAGCGAGGGAGTGCTGCCCCGCAAAGCAGCTGCTACTGCTTTGAAGAAGTTTGCCGTTCAAAGCAAGGAAAATGGCAAAAAGGTGAATCGGTTGTTGGCTCCATTAACCAAATCAGATAAGGTAGAAATAGCTTCTTTGGCTGGAGAAATAAAATTAGAAACAGAATATTGGCATTAAACTTTCATGTTATCATAAAAAGGCTTAACTTTGACGGCGGAACTGAAATCTGTGATGGAAGAGAATGTGAAAGATAAGGTAAAGCAGATCTTGACAGAATATCTGCAGGTTAACGGGCATCGGAAGACACCTGAACGATATGCTATACTCGATACTATCTATTCCATTAAAGGTCATTTTGACATTGATACGCTTTATAATTATATGGCAAATGAAGGGAAATTCCGGGTAAGCCGGGCTACTCTTTATAATACCATCATTCTTTTTATCGATGCAAAATTGGTTATTAAACATCAGTTCGGCAATTCTTCCCAGTACGAGCGTGCGTACAACAATGAAACCCATCATCACATGATATGTACGGAATGTGGCAAAGTGACCGAATTTCAGGATGAGAATCTGAAACAAGCCATTGCCAATACGAAACTGAAGAAATTTCATGCCTCGCACTATTCCTTATATATCTATGGTGTATGCAGCAAGTGTACTTGGGCCAAGCGTAGGAAGAAAAAAGATAAGTAACATAAAACGAAGAAACATGAAAGTAGATGTCTTGTTAGGTTTGCAATGGGGTGATGAAGGCAAAGGAAAGGTTGTCGATGTTCTGACTCCCCGTTATGATGTGGTAGCTCGTTTCCAGGGAGGTCCGAATGCAGGTCATACACTGGAATTCGAAGGCCAGAAATATGTGCTCCGTTCCATTCCTTCCGGAATATTTCAAGGAAATAAAGTAAACATTATTGGTAATGGTGTGGTACTGGATCCGGCTTTGTTCAAGGCTGAGGCTGAAGCTTTGGAGGCTAGCGGACACCCCCTGAAAGAACGTTTGCACATTTCAAAGAAAGCTCATTTGATTTTGCCTACTCACCGCATTCTGGATGCTGCTTATGAAGCTGCTAAAGGAGATGCCAAAGTGGGAACTACCGGAAAAGGTATAGGTCCTACTTATACTGATAAAGTGAGTCGTAACGGTGTACGTGTAGGTGATATCCTTCATAATTTTGAAGAAGTGTATGGAAAGGCAAAGGCACGCCACGAACAGATCTTGAAAAGTTTGAATTATGAATATGATATAACCGAACTGGAAAAACAATGGTTGGAGGGTATCGAATACCTGAAACAGTTCCATTTGGTGGACAGTGAACACGAAATCAATAATCTTCTGAAGTCGGGTAAGAGTGTGCTTTGTGAAGGTGCGCAGGGAACGATGCTTGATGTTGATTTCGGTTCTTATCCTTTTGTCACTTCTTCAAATACTATTTGTGCCGGTGCTTGTACCGGTTTAGGTATCGGTCCTAATAAAATTGGTAATGTATACGGTATCATGAAAGCGTATTGTACCCGTGTGGGGGCAGGTCCTTTCCCTACCGAACTGTTTGATGAAACTGGTAAGAAAATCCGCGATTTAGGTCATGAATATGGTGCGGTGACAGGTCGTGAACGTCGTTGTGGCTGGATTGATCTTGTAGCTTTGAAGTATTCTATCATGGTAAACGGGGTGACTCAGTTAATTATGATGAAGAGCGATGTGTTGGATGATTTCGAAACCATCAAAGCATGTGTGGCTTATAAAGTAAATGGTGAGGAAATTGATTACTTCCCTTATGATATTAGTGAGGGGCTGGAACCTGTATATGCGGAGCTGCCCGGATGGAAGACTGATATGACCAAGATGACCAGTGAGGATGAATTCCCGGAAGAATTCAATGCGTATGTCACTTTCTTGGAAGAACAGCTGGAAACCCCGATCAAGATTGTTTCGGTAGGTCCTGATCGTGGTCAGACTATTGAACGCTATACGGAAGAATAATAGAGAAGAATCTTATAAGATAAAAAAGAGATACTGTTTTCCTTTGGAGTCAGTTTCTCTTTTTTTTTGTATACATCTATCTGTTTCTATGTATATTTGATAAAATTGTAACATCTATAATGATACCCATGTAAGATAATATATCTTTCGTCTTTATCGTATATCTTTCCGGTTACTATTTTAAGATGTGTGTGGAGCATCAATTGTGCATTATTGCGTATTATTGTGCCAAATCGCGTCATTCCGTCTGGGTTTCTTTCTATATTTGTCATCAATAAAAATATCGATATGGCATTACAAACAACCGGATTGGAATTTTTCTACTTGAGTGTGGATTTCTCCGAGAATGATAAAATATTGTTGGTGGAACAAGAGTTGGGCTACATTGCTTGTATTGCATTTATTGGCACGTATTTACCACAAAGGATGTCTTTGCTGTTGGAGAGAGGATAGGTGTCTGCTTTTTACTCGCAGATTGTCCGAAGGATGTACGGCCGATTATGTACAGCAAGTAGTGGATGCACTGTTGGAACGTGGATTTTTTAGTAAAGCCCAATACGAAAAAAATGGAATTCTTACTTCGGAAAGTATACAGGACCATTACTTTGAGGCGGTACAACAACGGAAGTGTGTAGAGGTGAGTACTGATTACTTGTTGATAGAGATTTCAAAATACAAGAATTTGTATGTGGATGGTAGTAACGTAGGCATTTCAACGGAAAATGTGGACATGAAAACATGAAGTTACAAAGTAAAGCAGAGCAAAAAAAGAAAAAGGACTCCTCTTCATTTTGTTCTCCAGAAAAGAAGAGGATTTTTGCGGAGAAAGAGACTTTTTCTTCTATTCCTGTAGATGGAAAATGCAGAAATGCTTCCGGACCAGTTGAAGCTTTGCAGCAGTGAGGGATAGGAGATAAGATAGTAGGGTACTGTGATTATGGTGTGATAGGGCATCCGATATGGCAAATATTAGCTGATATGCGTATGTCAGGTGGAAGGTTATATCAATTGTTAGCCTTTATTGGGGCGCGCCTGCGAGTTTGACCGATTAGAATTTAGTAGATTGATAAATACTGTAATTGTGTAATAAAGAAAACGATTGATCGTTTTATGGTTCATATAAGTAGAAAATAAATAGAATATTAAATAGATAATAGCCTGATTTTTAAAGTGCTGATTATGCTAATGGTAGAGTATAAGTAGAAAGTGACTAAAAAAATATTCATAATATATTGTGTATCAAGTAAAAGGGGGAAATAATATAAGTATGGTGGACTTAATGAATAGAGGAGAACGGTAAGCATAAGTTCTTTTGGAACTCATTTTATTAATAATATTGCAAAGATATAAAATTTTATTGAAAATAAAAGAATAAGTCTATTATTTTTTGTCTATGATATTTTTTTATTCATAAGTATTGTTTAGTTGTGATATTTGTTAGATGCAAGGTAATTATTTTATTTTTAGTATAAAATGATGTGAAATACATGAAAATTGTCAAGATAATCATTTTCTTCTTCAGATATCTTGTTCCAAATAAAGTATCTTGTTTTTTTTATTTCTTTAACTATTTATCCTTTGTGTGAAATTACTCTTTTAACAGTTGAATATCGTTTGGAACGACTAATATTTAGGCGTTTTTTATAAGAAATGAATTCTTGTACTTTCTTCTTTTATAGAACTAAGTTCCAAAAGAACTTGGATAATGTTTAATTAAAAGAGAGTGAGTATGAAAGAAAAAGTGTTAATGTTACTAGCTTGTCTGTGGTTGGGTATCGGCTTCTCTATGGCTCAAGCGCCTAAAACAGTTGCAGGAGTTGTAACTTCTGCGGATGATGGTGAGCCGATAATAGGTGCGTCTGTTTTAGTGGAAGGGACTACTATAGGAGCAATTACGGATGTGGATGGCAAGTTTGCTATCAATAATGTTCCTACAGATGCCAAAGCGCTGATTGTTTCTTATCTGGGTATGATTACTCAGCGAGTTGGAATTCAGCGTGGTACTATTACTGTAACAATGAAGTCGGACACAAAAGTGTTGGATGAAGTGGTTGTAACTGCTCAAGGATTGAACCGTAAACAAAAAGCGTTGGGTTATTCTACACAAAAGGTGGCAGGTGAGGATCTAACTATTTCACGACAGACTGATTTGGGTAATGCTATGGCCGGTAAAGTGTCGGGAGCACGTTTTATAGGTGGTGCCAGTTCTGGTTTTGATGCAGGTACTATTATTTTGCGTGGTGCAGGTTCCATTCCTTCTTCGTCCCAGTCAGATAATCCAGCCAATGAACCTATTTATGTGGTAGATGGTGCTATCACTAACAAAAACTCTATCAATATGGATGATGTGGAAAGCATAAACGTATTGAAAGGTCCCGCGGCTACTGCCCTTTATGGTTCGCGTGGTGGTGCAGGTGCTATCATCATAACTACTAAGGCGGGACAAAGTGAGAAAGGGTTGCTTGAAGTAAGTCATACATTGCAGGCCGAAACTTACTATAATCATTTCAATATGCAGAAGCTGTATGGTGGTGGAGGATATGGAGGTACGGAAAAAGGTAACAGGGCTCAGGATATTTATGATTTGTATAGTGGTGATATTCCCGGTTTGCAAGGTGCTTATGTGTACGATTATAATGAGGACACTTCTTGGGGAGCTGCATACGATCCGGCTGTGAAATATGTCACTCCGTTGTCATTAGACGAAACCAGTGGTCATTATGGAAAACCAGCCACTTGGCAACATGGATTGGATTTGAGAGATCTTTATCGGACTGGTGTAACCAATACAACCAACGTTTCGTTTTCAAAGAGTGTGAAAGATTTTAATACCCGTGTTTCTTTCACCAATAGCTATCGTACTGGTGTGCAGCCCAATTCGGATGCTATTCGCCGTTTCTTAGGGTTCAAGACAAATTTCAAACCCACACCGTGGATGAATGTGTCATTGGATTATAAATATACTTATCGTCAGGATCATAATGCTGCCGAAAGTGGATATAACGGTTCACGTACCGTTTTGCAGGAATATACCCAATGGGGACAGACCAATGTCAATTTAAAAGATTATAAGGACTATAAACGTCCGGACGGATCATGGAGGACGTGGAATATCAACAGTGTGAATAATCAAAGTGCTGCATTCCATGATAATCCGTATGCTTTATTTCATGAATATAATCATCGCACCATTTATCAATGGAATGTATTCAGTGGTGATGTGTCTGTGGACCTTCCTTATAACTTGAAGGCAGGGGTACGCGTAAATGGTAACATACGTGGTTACAAATTGGAACGAGAACGCCCTTCAGGATCTATTAATTTCCGGTCAAATTATCGTCAGGATCAAAGCTGTTTGATTGATTTGACTGTACAAGGACGTTTAACTTGGGGACAATCATTTTTTAAAGATAAACTAACGGTAGACGCAGCTCTTTTTGCAGAAGCACGTGACTATACGTACGATAATTTATATGCATACACCAATACGAATTATGATTTGTCTTTGGACGATTACTATAATTTGGCTGCTTCATCGGGTACTATTGCTTTAGCCTATAATGAGAAAACACATTACAAAGAACGTAGTGTTTATGCCACAGCTACCATGGGCTGGGATGATACTTATTTTCTTGACGCTTCTGTTCGTAACGATATGTCTTCCACATTGAGTCCTAATCATAACAGCTATTGGTATGGTGGCCTTTCCGCTTCTGTCCTTGCTCACAAATGGGTGAATGCAGAATGGCTGAACTTTTGGAAACTGCGTGCTAGTGCGGCTCAAGTAGGTACTACGCTCAATGCTTACAATATTTATCCTACTTATTCGCTGGATACCAGTTATGGTTCACATGTTACAATGTATGAACCTTCTTCTCAGAAAAATTATAATATCGAGCCGTCTATTTCCACTTCGTATGAAATAGGTACGGAATTCCGTTTGTTCAATAATCGTTTATGGGGTGATTTCAACTATTATACCCGGGATGACAAAGATCAGATAATCTCCGTAACCTCTGCTCCGCAATCGGGGTATTCCACTCGTAAGATGAATGCTGGTTTAATTCGTAATCGGGGTGTTGAATTGAGTTTGGGCGGGATGCCTGTTTCCACTAAGAACTGGAAATGGGAAATGAATTTCAATATAGCGAAGAATAGTAATAAACTGGTGGAACTAGCTGATGGAGTGGATTCTTATTCTATTTATTGGACTTCATTCACAACTCGTTTGTATAATTATGCTATGGTTGGTAAATCACTTGGTGTGATAACCGGTAATACATGGGAACGTGATGACAATGGCAATATAATCTTCCATGAATTGAGTGCTTCGCAGAAGGCGTTGTATGGTGGTGAATATGTACCTACTTACAATCAGAATACACTAGATGAACTGGGTAACTTCCATCCGGATTTCACTGGTGGTTTTAATACTAGTATCAGTTTTAAGAATTTCCGTCTGTCGGCTAATATTGATTTCTCTGTAGGCGGACAGATTGTATCCTATACTAATATGTGGGGTAGCAGTAGCGGTATTCTTGATAAAACAGCTGAACTTAATGACCGTGGCGTCAATGTTCGTGAACCGGTAAGCAAAGGTGGTGGTATCCACATGACTGGTGTGGATCAGAATGGCAATAAGGTAGATACCTATGTCAATGCTAAACTATATTATACCACAGCTTCCCGTGTATGGGAAGAATGGGTGTATGACCGTACTTACGTGAAACTTCGTGAAGTGTCATTGTCGTATGTTTTCCCGTCACAAACTTTGAAGAAACTAAATATCGGTCTGAGTCGTGCCAGTGTGGCAATTAATGCTTCCAATCCATGGTTGATCTACTCAGCTTGTCCTAATGTGGATGTGTCTGAAATTGGTATGGGATATTTTGAAGGTGGTAATGCCGCTGCAACCCGTTCGATAGGTTTTACCGTTAATCTTGCTTTTTAAACCATAAAACGAAGAATCATTATGAAATATATTAAATTATTACTTTTATCTCTGAGTTTTGCAGCAACATTCACAGCGTGTGATATGACTGACTTTGGCGATATTAACAAAGATCCCAATGAACCGTCGGAGGCTAATACTGGTATGTTGTTTACATACGCTTGTACTTATGTGAAATACTTCTCTATGAACTCAAATTATTATTACCCGTGGACGCAAATGTATCCGGGGTATATGTCCGAGAAAAATAATAATCAGTATGGTGCGTTTGGCGGACCTACTATGAGTACAAGTTCTTATTATCTTTATCCGTTGAAGAACTGCCAGAAGATTATTGACTTTAATAGTGATGAGGCTGAAAAAGGTAAACCTGCCATTGTACAGTTTGGTGATAATGCTAATCAGATTGCGGTTGCACGTACATTGATGGGATTCATCTATATGCACCTTACAGATGCTCTAGGGCCACTTCCTTACACAGAAGCATTTCAGGCAGGTGAGGAAAATTTTACTCCGGTATTTGATTCACAGGAAACGATTTATGCTAAGTTAGATGCCGATTTGAGGGAAGCGTATAATCAGTTTAATGAAAGTGGCTCGTTGAGCACAGCCGACATCCTGTTCGATGGTGACATTCGTGCATGGAAGAAACTGAATGCTTCTACCCGTATGATGCTTGCTATAAAACTGGCAGATGTGGATCCTGCCGAAGGACGCTCGCGTTTTGCTCAAGCTTACGCTGATGGCGGTATTGAAGAAAATGCCTATAATTTGAATTATACTTTTGAGGCCAATACTGTGGGATATTTATATTATAATGGCGTAAACCATAATTATAATTTTGTTCCTAATAAGTATTATGTAGATCAGTTGAAGGAATTGAAGGACAACCGTTTGTTCTCTACTTGTTCGCTGATTCCTTTTGGCAAGACACAGGCAGAGGCGGGCGTGACGGATGAAGACCTGAAGAATTTTGATAAATACCAAGGTATGCCTTTGGGTATTGAGTCTGCAGATGTGAACACGTGGAATAAAGTCTGCTGTTTTTATAATCCTTCGCTTACACAGGTAACCTCTACTTTCCCTATTATTACTGCTTCTCGTATGCTACTTATCGAGGCTGAAGCTGCTCAACGTGGCTGGATTCAGGCTGATCCTGCCCAACTTTATGCAGCCGGTGTGAAGGCATCATTTGAACAATGGGGAGCCGAAGGTGTTGATGAATATTTGGCACAGGAAGCAGTTGCTTATACGGGTACTGATGCTGATAAAATTAATAAAATTGCTCTTCAGCGCTGGATTAGTGGCTTCATGGCTGATGGTTTTGAGGCATGGTCTGACTGGCGTCGTTTTGATATTCCGAAACTAGAAGTCGGTCCGGTTTGTACAACGATTGATCACATCCCTTATCGCCATCAATTTGATAGCGAAATTTATCAAGGTAATCTTGAAAATTATGAAGCTGCCGTGAAAGCAGATTTGAATGGTGATGATAGCCGTGAGCAACGAGTATGGTGGAATAGAAGATAAGATTTGAAGTATATAATTCTCTTTAAAGTTTCGTTTAAATATAGGGGACATTCTCAGTGATGAGAGTGTCTTCTTTTATTGAAATAAATCAAAAAATATATAGGATAAACGTTAGTTAAGACTAGGTAATTCATAAATTGCCTCGATGGATAGATATACGTATTGCTTTTTCTTATTGACTTTTGTTGTGTTCGGTTGGGTGGCATTTGAAGAATGCTATTGTTGGGATATTGAATTTTTATGAAGAAATTCTCCTGTTTTAAAGCATAAAAAAAGGCTATCTATCCCAGACAGCCAATCTTTTGTTAACCTTAAATCTAATACTATGAAAAACACACTACAAAGATACGGACTTTGTTTATAATAGCAAGTTTTTAGTCTGTATTTCACCGTTTTATAACATGCTTTATAAATATATCGCACCTTGTTAACAAATTAATTTAAAAATGTAAAGTTTTGTTTATTATGACCTTTCGGACTTTTTGTCTTATGAATGATAGAAGAGGGCAAATGAAAATAAAAGTATGTGATAGCTGTTTTTCTATTTCTTATTTTATATCTTTGATGTCACTTTACTGATTGAAAAAATAACAGTTACTTATGAAAAACAGACAGTTTATTGTATTTGCTCTTTTATTAGCATGTCCGTTGCTGTTACACGGACAGGAAACGTTTCTTTGTGGAAAAGAATCATGTAATAAAGGTTATATCCGGCATCCATGGTATGGAAAAAAGGTTGGTTATATAGGAGACTCGATAACTGATCCCAATTGTTATGGAGATAACATAAAAAAGTATTGGGATTTTTTGAAAGAATGGTTGGATATCACTCCTTATGTGTATGGAGTGAGTGGACGTCAATGGAATGATGTACCCCGTCAGGCAGAACAATTGAAAAAGGAGCATGGAGAAGAGGTTGATGCCATTGTGGTTTTGATGGGGACAAATGATTTTAATAGCAGTGTACCTGTCGGGACTTGGTTTGCAGAGAAAGAAGAGCAGGTGATGGCTGCCCGTGGTGAAACTAAAAAACTGGAAACGCGTAAAAGGCGTGTTCCTATAATGACGAATGATACGTATAAAGGCCGTATTAATATTGGTTTGAGTCATTTGAAAAAATTGTTTCCCGATAAACAAATTGTTTTGTTGACCCCATTGCATCGTTCTTTAGCGGAATTCGGCGAAAAGAACGTACAACCGGATGAAAGCTATCAGAATAAATGCGGAGAATATGTGGACGCTTATGTACAGGCCATTAAGGAAGCAGGTAATTTGTGGGGAGTTCCTGTAATAGATTTTAATTCGGTTACAGGTATGAATCCGATGATTGAAGAACAACTTATTTATTTCTATGATTCGGGGTATGATCGTTTGCATCCTAATACCAATGGTCAAGAACGTATGGCACATACATTGATGTATCAATTACTTTCTTTGCCTGCATCATTCTGACAGTTGGACATTCATATTTTGCCTTTTTGGAAGAGTTTGTCTATTGGGGAGAACCTTCGATGTTTCGATATGAATTTGAAGAATTGAAAAAATGTTCAAGTGGCAAATTGATGTTGTTTGAACATCTTTTTATTAGTTCTTATTTACTGAAAGAGTAATTGAACTATTGATTTTGAGCAAATTTCTATATTCTTGTATCATTTTTTATGGTTTCTTTTCTTGTTTACTTTTGCCTAAATCTTTTAACTTATAAAATGTATATGAAAAACATGAAATTAAAAGTATTACTTGTTTTATGTGCTTTACTCCTGTTATCGGCTTTTATTGCTGAGAGAAAAGCCCCCATTACTATTTTTATGATTGGTGATTCTACCATGGCGAATAAAAGTCTGAAGAATGGTAATATAGAGCGTGGTTGGGGACAAATGCTTCCCGGATATTTTACGGAAGAGGTTGTGGTGGATAATCACGCTATGAATGGATGAAGTTCACTCAGTTTTATCAATGGAGGACGTTGGGATGTAGTGCTTTCTAAAATTCATAAAGGTGATTATGTATTTATTCAATTCGGGCATAATGATGAGAAATCTAGAGTCACATTACATACAGAATCCGGAAGTACCTTTGATGATAATTTAAGACGTTTTGTGAATGGAACATGTGCTAAGGGAGGAAATCCTGTACTGTTCAATTCTATAGTTCGTCGTAATTTCCCCCCCCCCCCCTAAAGGTGTGACGGAGATAAAGGGTAGTTATGAAAAAGAAGGTCCGGTATTGGTTGATACCCATGGGAAATATCTGGAATCTCCCCGTCGGGTAGCCGGAGAAATGAATGTATCTTTTATTGATTTGAATAAATTGATCCATGACTTGGTTACCGGTATGGGAGTCGAGAATTCAAGAAAATTGTTTATGTGGATTCCAGCAGGACAATATGAATTTTGTCCGGAAGGGAAAATTGACAATACTCACTTGAATATATATGGTGGACGTATAGTTGCCGGGTTGGTTGTGGACGCTTTGATGGAAGAAGTGCCGGCTTTGGCAAAATATGTGCGACGTTATGATTATGTGGTGGCGAAAGATGGGAGTGGAGATTTCTTTACAGTTCAGGAAGCAGTGAATGCGGCAGTTGGTGGGAGCAAGAAAACAATATCTATACTTGTCCGTCCGGGAGTATATGAAGAGCATGTTTCTATGCCGGAATCATCGCCTCGAATAGAATTGGTGAAACAGACAGGGGCTGATATCAGGGATAACGGGTTCACACAAGATGTTTATGTGGCACCTTATAAGGGTGACAGAGTGTGTGCTATTAGTTATACATTTGATAAGAACAGGGGTAGGTACATGTACTGAACAATATCACATCGGGGGAGATAAGTCGAAATCGACTCCTGCGTCTTTAGATAAATGGGTGGAAAGCTTGGTAAACTCCGGTAGATAGGGAGTTGGCAATGATACATGGAATATCGCAGGGATATGATGCTTTTCAAAATCCTGAAATATTGTGGGAATAAGGTAAAGGCTATGGAAAATGAAATATGGGTGGGTACATTTAGAGAGGTAGTTGCTTATAACAAAAGAACGAGAAAAAAATCGCTTGAATGTGCTAGAAAACGGCTATAACATAACTCCTCATTTGGATATGAATGCACAATTATTTACAGAACCACTGACTATGGTATTGAAATCTGTGGGAAACAGAGTTTCGGAGATTAGGCAAGATGGGAAAAAGCGTTTTCTAAAGAAGGATACTGATAAGGTTCTTTTCGATTTTAATCTTTATGGAGTGATGATTCAGATTCGTTTTATCTGAGGTGTTGGATATAGTTTTAAAACTAGAATAGGGAAATCCGTTAGTCTTTATTGTGACCATTTAAGGTGTGATAATAAGATTAACGGATTTGTTTTTTTGCTCTTTTATAAAGTTACTCAGAATTAATTTTTAAATTTGTTCCCGTTAACTTTATTCCTTTTTCAAAAGAAATAAAATGGAAAACACAGAGAAACTGATTGTAGAACAACTGAAAAATGGCAACGAAGATGCTTATAAATACATCTATGATTATCATTATGTTCTTTTATGTCATGTAGCAAATCAATATTTGAACGATAATTTTTTATCGGAAACTATAGTTGGAGATGTAATATTTCACCTTTGGGAAATCAGAGAAACTTTAAACATTACTATTTCTATTAGAAGTTATCTGATAAAGGCTGTTCGTAATCGTTGTATAGACTATCTGAAATCTAGATCTGAAAAAAAGGAAATTTCATTTTCAGTTTTAGTACCGGAAGAGATGTCTGAAGAAAAGTATTTGCAGTCGGATAATTATCCTTTGGGAATATTATTAGAACGTGAATTGGAGCATGAAATCCGTATGGCAATAGATAAACTACCGGTTGAATGTAGATGTGTTTTTGAAAAAAGTAGATTTGAGGAGAAAAAATATGAAGAAATTTCTCAGGAATTAGGTATTTCTATAAATACGGTTAAGTATCATATAAAGAATGCATTATCTTTCCTTCAGACTGAATTGAGCAAATATTTAATTGCTTTGATTTTATTTTTTTCGTGTTAAAACAGAAAAAAGTTCTTTTAGGACTACCCTGTATTTAAAATAAATCGTCTTCACTTTAGAAACAACAAAGATGAAAGCAGAAAAAGAACATATTGATGAATTAATAGTATCCTATTTAAGTAATGAGTTGGATGGAAATGCTGTGCATGAACTGAAGGAGTGGATAGCTGCGTCTGTGGAAAATGAAAAGTATTTTATGCAGCGGCAAGAAATTTGGTTTTCTGCCATAAGTGTGAAAGAGGATGTTAAATATGATAAGAGCAAAGCATTTGAACAATTTAAAAATAGAATTGCTAATCAGAGGTTGAATGATAAAAGAGAACGTGAAAATTTCTGTTTGTCTAAATTTTGGCGTTATGCAGCTGTTATTGTTGTATTGTTCTCAGTTTCTTATTTTTCTTATTGGAGGGGTGGAATAAGTATAAAAGAGGTATTTTCGGATATCATTGTGGAGGCTCCTCTTGGTTCCAGAACAAAATTGACCTTGCCGGATGGGACATTAGTGTGGTTGAATGCCGGATCGCGTATAACATATTCACAAGGATTCGGAGTAGGGAATAGAAAAATAGAATTGATAGGAGAAGGGTATTTTGAAGTTAAACGAAATGAAGAAGTTCCATTTCTTGTGAAAACGAATAGTTTGCTGGTAAAGGTATTGGGGACGAAATTTAATTTTCGGGATTATCCGGATGATGCAGAAGCCATTGTTTCTTTGTCCGAAGGAAAAGTGGCATTGAATAATTTATTGAAAAAAGAAAAAGAAGCTTTTTTGTTACCCAATGAAAGGGTGGTCTTGAATAAAAAGAATGGCAGAATGCATGTGGAGTATTCTACTGTTTCCAATGCATTACAATGGACTAATGGATATTTATTTTTTGATGAGGAATTGTTGCCAGATGTTGTGAAGGAGTTAGAACGTAGTTATAATGTGAAAATACAAATAGCTAGTGATACTTTGAATACTTTCAGGTTCTATGGAAATTTCGTTCATCGTGAGCAAAATATTCAGGAAGTTTTGGAAGCATTATCTGCGACCCGTAAGATTCATTATATTATTGAAGGACACAATATAACTTTATATTAAGTAGGGAGTGGATTAAAATTGTTTAACCTTAAAATTAAAAGTATGAATAGAATTAGAGCTGTAATACTGTAATAGGGGTACGAAAGGGATGAAAAAGAAAAGGTGGGAAGATATAGGGATTTTCCCACCTTGATGAAATCTCTTTTTCGACTTACGATTGTGAGTGCGCTTTTAGAGAATGCAAAGTTAATGATTTTTCTCTTTAAAAGCTAAGTTCATTTAATTTTTTAATTAATAAATTACTAATTTATGAAAAACAAGAGAAAGGCCATATTATTGGTCGGGGCTTTGCTTTGCCTTAATTTGAATATCTTCTCACAGAATATACCATTGAAAATGAATAAAGTATCGGTGAAAAAAGCTATGACTGAGCTAAAAGAAAAAAGTGGATATTCATTTGTGTATATAGCTGGGGATTTAGATACGAAAAAGATTGTTGATATAGACGCTGAGCAACTGCAAGAAGTTATTGAGCAAATCTTGGAAGGACAAAATGTTTCTTATGAGATAAAAGATAAAAATATCATTATTCGGAAGAAGGAAGTAGAACAGTCCATGTTGAACGAGAAAAAATTACAAGATATTTCAGGGCTTGTGATGGATGTTATGGGAGAACCTATCGTAGGAGTTAATGTGATGGAAAAGGGGACTACTAATGGTACTATTACTGATATGGATGGTAAGTTTTTACTTAAAGCTCCTGCGAATGCAACTCTTATTATTAGTTTTATCGGTTATAAGACTCTTGCTGTTAATTTGGAAGGGGAAAAGAATGTGAATATAACTCTGAAAGAGGATTTGGAACAATTAGATGAAGTGGTGGTGGTTGGTTATGGAACTCAAAAAAAATCTAGTTTGACAGCATCCGTGGCGACAGTGCCTGCAAAAGAACTGAGTAAACAGATGGGGCATTCTGTTGCAGCTGCTTTGCAGGGGAGGG
The DNA here is from genome assembly GCF_000012825.1 of Phocaeicola vulgatus ATCC 8482. Classification (GTDB taxonomy): domain Bacteria; phylum Bacteroidota; class Bacteroidia; order Bacteroidales; family Bacteroidaceae; genus Phocaeicola; species Phocaeicola vulgatus. Next base: position 2,623,935 of record NC_009614.1, read on the forward strand.
CTCCAGGAGTAGAAATATTGCAAAAGGGGGGAGAAGCTGGGGCAGATATCAAGATACTTGTTCGGGGAGCAGGTACATTTGGTGCTACTGAACCTTTATATGTTATTGATGGTGCATTTTCTAATAATGGGCTAAATTCGTTGAATCCTTCAGATATTGAATCAATAGAAATCCTGAAGGATGGTTCGGCGGCTGCCATTTATGGCTCTCGCGCTGCAAATGGGGTTGTGCTGATAACTACCAAGCATGGTCAAAAAGGTAAAGCAAAAGTTGAAATTTCTGCAAACTATTCTTTGCAGACTCCTTCTAAATATCTTGATTTTCTAGATGCAAATGAGCATCGCGAATATACTAAGCAAATTGTTGCAAATTCAACAAACCAGACTCAAGCTCCAGAAAATATTCATCCTACTAATCCTGATATTAATACTGACTGGCAAGATGCATATCTAAGAAATGCTCCTATGTATAATTTGAATGCTTCAATTTCTGGTGGTGGTGAATATTCAACTTTTAATACAAGTTTGGGGTATTTTGATCAGCAAGGTATTATGGAATTTTCTGGTTTTAAGAAATATAATGCACGTGTCAATGGAACGTTTAAGAAAGGACGTTTGACTGTTAGTGAAACTCTTTCTGCTGCTTTTACAAATAAGGAGCCTCAAGTAAGGATGGTGATGGGGATTCCTACTGTTCCAATGACTGATGTAGAGGGAAGGTATGTATCTGCAGGTAAAGATTATTATGTAAATGAAGGAAAAGTTACTAATCCGTTTGCATCTTATTCCAATACTGTTCGAAGAAATAAAACAGTTAATGTTACTGGTAGTTTGAATATAGGACTGAATTTATATAAAGGATTGGATTATAAGCTACTACTTGGAGGTGACTATATATCAACAAATAATATATCTCGGTCCATTGCTTTTGACTCCAATTGGGATGAGAATGGTAATGCAGATCCTGATTATAGCAGAACGATTAATTCACTATCTGAAAGTCGTGGACAGCGATTTAGTTATACAATTGATAACATTTTGACTTATAAGAATATGTTTGCTGGTCATACTATTGACGCAATGGTAGGTACAAGTTGGATGAGAGAATACTATAGAACTATGGGGATTGGTTCTGGTTCTACAGATTTGGGTGGTCCTAATATTACTATTTTTAATGGGAAAGGAGATATAACAAGTGAAGAATACAATTCAGCTTTACTCTCCTTTTTTGCTCGCTTGAACTATGACTATAAGGAGCGTTATCTTGTTTCTGCAAGTATTCGTAGTGATAAATCTTCCAAATTTGCTAAAGGAAATAGGGTCGGTTACTTTCCTTCGGTTTCAGTGGGTTGGAATATACATGAAGAGAATTTTTTTAATATAGAATGGATAAGTAAAATGAAGATTAGAGCTAGTTATGGTGAATTAGGAGCTAATTTTATAGATTCATATTCTTTCCTTTCTACGGCTTATGGTCCAATACCTTCTGTATTCGGTGAAAATCAGATTGGTCAAAGTAGTGTGATGAATGGTTATGTAACCAAATTTGCTCAGGAAAATTTGACTTGGGAAAAATCAATATCTAAAAACGTAGCATTGGAAATGGCTTTTCTGAATAATAAAATTTCTTTTACAGCTGAATATTTTTGGAAAGATAATAATGACTTACTTGCTCCATTACTTCCATTAGCATCGTCAGGGCAAACCATTATGACTAATGGGGGGGATTTGCCAGTCTTTAATTCTGCATCTGTTGAAAATAAAGGTTTTGAATTTACGGTAGGTTATCGTAATAATTGGAAGGATTGGAGTTTGGATGTTACTGCCAATATTTCGGCATTAAGAAATAAAGTAAAGAGTTTGGGTGAGGGAGTACAACCCATTAAGGCAGAGGTGATGATGAGTGGTTCTTTTAATGACCGTCCTACTATTACTAAACCGGGCTTGCCTATTGGTACCTTTTGGGGATATGTGGTGGAAGGTTTTGATAATGATGGTAATTTTATTTTTCAGGATAATAATGGTAGTGTGAATGGTGTATTGACAGGAAAACCGGATGGGAAGATTGATGAGAATGATAAAACGGATATTGGTAATCCTCATCCGGATTTTACTTATGGTTTAAATATAAATGTAGGTTATAAGAATTGGGATTTGACTGCTTTTTTCCAAGGAACGCAAGGTAACGATATTTTTGCTTTAATGAAATATGATTGGTATTTTGGAGGAGCTAATAGTGCTACCCTAAAGGATGCTTTCTATAATTCATGGACTCCGCAAAATCCTAATGCAGAAGCTCCTAAACTGAATAGTAAAAACAGTTCTGGCATAAACTCGCTTCCAAGTACATTCTATGTGGAGGATGGTTCTTATTTCAGATGCAAGAATCTACAAATCGGTTATTCCTTTAATAAGAAATTATTGCAAAAATTCCATATAGAATCATTTAGAATATATGCGGGGGTACAAAATTTATTCACTATCACAAAATATCCCTTGTATGATCCCGAAGTTAGTTCAAACGTGTTGTTTGACAGAGGTGTGGATGGTTTCTGGCAAGCACAGGAAAGTCCTCATGAAGCAACAATGAATTCTAGAGTATATAATCTTGGTGTCAATTTAACTTTCTAAAAACAGAATAAGTATGAAAATAATGTTGCGTAAAATTATAGTTATCATTATCAGTTTTGTAACTATTGGAATGATGGGCTCATGTGAAGATATTTTTAATGATTTGGCGGTGAATCCTAATCAATCAGACGTTAATTCATTTTATACTACACTAGAAAATTGTAATAAGGGAATTCTTGGTATCTATGGGTATATTTCGACTCCTCGTAATTTGGGAGCTTGTGGATTTGGTTTGATGTTGACTCGTAGTGATGAGGGGTGTTCGGTAGCTGATTATGGAGTACCAGGTGCTTATAATGAAGAGTTTACCCCTTCTTATTATTCATTGGTTCAACCTTTTCAGTTAATGTATACAGCTGCTTCCCAAGCTAACCAAATGATTGAAAGTCTTACTGAAATAGAATTCAGCAATAAAGAATTACAGGATGCATATTTGGGGGAGGCTTATTTTCTTCGTGCATTTACACATTTCTTTTTATTCATCAATTATAGGAATATTCCTTTGATTAAAGAATTGCCTAAGGCTCCTAATGAATATAAGCCTCAGGCAACACCTGAAGAGGCTTGGGATTTTATTATAGATGATCTGATCAAAGCTAAAGATTTACTTCCTGACAAGAATTTTTGGGATGCTAAAAATAAAGGACGTGTGACGAAAGCTTCTGCTTATGCACTTTTGGGTAAGTCATATCTTTATAGATCCGGTATTGAACCCAAATATGGAACTTCACAAACAACTTATTATAATGAGGCTGCTGCGGCTTTTGCAGAAATCATTAATGGTAATTGTGGAAACTACAGATTGGTAGATGACTATTCATGGAACTTTGATGTGGCACATGAAAATAATGATGAATCTATTTTTGAAGTACAATTTGTCGGAGTGTTGAATACAGGATTTAACCCAGGATTTGTGGACAGTGGGTTGTTCAATGATGTCCGGTGTAAAATGTGTATAATGAATAGAAGTAGAAATTCGAATAGTTCTGCACAGGTTATGCACAATTGGTTATATGATAAATTTGTAGCGTCAAAAACAGTGACAGGAGAAACTGATCCACGTATGTTTGGTTCGTTTGTTTTTAATGATAATGTATCGGAGATTATACGTCCGAAAGGTATGAAGGTTACTTTTCTTGAAGGGAAGGATTGGGAAGCAGAAATGGGTTCAAAGGAAGGAACATTTGGTGAACAATATGAGTTGGCAATGGGATATAAAATGTGTAGTAGGAAATGGTTGGATTGGACCTTACCTCCGACAGATGATGCTGGTGGGCATTTTTTTAATGGACGTGCACAAGGAGTAAACTGGAGAATGATTCGTTATTCGGATGTTTTGCTGATGTATGCTGAAGCTGTAGTAATGGGAGGGAAAGCCACTGCAAACATAACCCCGTTAGAAGCAATAAACAAAGTACGCGATAGGGTAGGAGTACCTCATGTAACAGAAGCTAATATGAGAACTATTGAAGATGAACGTATTCTAGAACTTACCTATGAAGGCTTCCGATTCTTTGACTTGCTTCGTTGGGGTAAAGTAGTAGAGCGTTTTCGCGAATTGGAAAATACTGATCCTTTGTTTAAAAGGTTTAGCAGGGCTCAATATATGGGGTTTAAGGAAAATAAGAATGAATGGGTTCCATTGCCAATTGATGAAGTAGAGGGTAATCCATATATCACTAAAAATAATCCAGGATGGTAATTAAAAATAGAATAATTATGAAAGTATTTTATTATATTATATGTGCAGCTTGCTTTGCCGGCTGTGTGTCATCTTCCAATGATAAAACGGTGAAAGAGAATGGTAGAACATTGCATAATGGCATTGTGCTGCCCGAGCAATGGCCTCCTAGTATGATTGATGATGGAGTACGTCGCGAAATGTCTTTACCTTATATTTCAAACAAACCGACTGTTATTTCTGTAAATCTAGGACGCCAATTATTCGTTGATGATTTTTTAATTGCAGAAACAGATATGGAGCGTGTTTCCCATAAGGCTATGTTCTATGAGAATAATCCGGTACTTGCTCCGGATAAGGAGTGGGAATACACTTTTGAACGTGCTCCTTATGCTGCTCCTTTCAGTGATGGAATATGGTATGATGAAAGCGAACAAAAATTTAAAATGTGGTATTTGGCTGGTGCCGGATCTATGCACAAACATCGTCAAAGCTTTTATACTTGTTATGCGGAGTCAAAAGATGGGAAGCATTGGGAAAAAGTGAATATGGATATAGTGCCGGGTACGAATATTGTAGATACTTGTGATCGGGATGCGGCTACAGTTTGGCTCGATAAAATGTGTCCAGAACCAGAAAAACGTTTCAAACTCTTCAATGTGGAAAAACATAGTGGAGGATGGAAAATAATTTTAAAATATTCAAAAGATGGTATTCATTGGTCGGAAGGAGTTGCGCAATCAGGACCGGTGGGGGATCGTACCACTGCTTTCTATAATCCGTTTACTCAAAAATGGGCTATTAGTCTACGGCAGGGGAGTAAAGCAGACGGACGCTCTAGAGGCTATTTGGAAAATGAAGATCCAGAGATGGCAGTTAGCGTGGCGCATTCATTGGCTAAAGGAATAAAGGATAAAAATATAGTTTTGTGGTTTACTCCTTCCGATAAGGAACTGCCACATCCTGAATTTCCTGATGTGCGTCCAGCCATTTATAATTTTGATGCTATGCCTTATGAAAGTGTTATGCTAGGGTTCTATGCTATGTGGAAAGGACCAGAGAATGATCTCTGTGGTAAGTTAGGTATTCAGAAAAGAAATGAAATAGGGATGGGATATAGTCGGGATGGTTTTCATTTTTATCGTCCCAGTTATGAACCTGTTATGGGAGTAAATGAAACGGAAGGGGCATGGAATTGGGGAAATATGCAGTCTGTTATTGGCGTACCTCTCATTGTTGGTGATTCTTTGTATTTGTATTCTAGTGGAAGAATGAAGAATAAAGTGATGTGGGATGGATTTACTTCTACTGGGTTGGCAACTTTACGTCGTGATGGGTTCGTTTCCATGCATACAGACACAGAAGGGGTACTTGTTACCGAGAAAATAAAGTTTGATGGTAATCATTTTTTTGTGAATGCACAAGCAAAGGATTTGCAGGTGGAGATAATGGATGAAAATGGTAATGTGATTACGGGATTTTCCAGAGAGGATTGTAAGGAAATGAATGATTTGAACAGTACTAAACAATTGGTAACTTGGAAATCAGGTAAAAAACTTGCTGCTCTTTCAGGCAAGATAGTTAAAGTGAAGTTTTATGTTACTTGTGGCGATTTATATGCTTTTTGGATTTCTCCATGGGACACAGGAGAAAGTAGGGGATATACAGGTGGTGGTGGTCCGGGACTCAATCCTTGTGGAATCGATATTAAATAACTGATATGTGTAAAACATAGTTGTGTTACGTCGTGTATTTTGTTGGTGGCTGCTTCATGAGAATGAAGCAGTCATTTTTTGTATTACAGATAAATTTTGCTTGGTTGAGCTAAGTCAATATTTAAGTATGAGGAAAATGTAGACATAAAAAAAGGAGCAACGCCTTGCTCCAACCTTTGTTAACCTTAAATCTAATACTATGAAAAACACGTTGCAAAGGTACGTGTTTTAGTGGATTTTGCAAATAAAACAACTAAAAAAATATGTTTTCTAACACGTTTTAATACTTTTGTCCTATTTGTTAAGGATGAGGACTTTTTTTATTTACTTGTATTTTGTCTTTTTTACATATAAAACCGTATATTTGTTGCCACTTTTGCAAAAGGATAAAAACGAATGGTTTCAGTAGATAATTTGAAAGTAGAGTTTGGAGTAACGCCTCTGTTTGAGGATGTGTCATACGTTATCAATAAGAGAGATCGTATTGCGCTGGTCGGGAAGAATGGGGCCGGTAAGTCTACTATGCTTAAGATATTGGCAGGAATACAGGCGCCTACTTCAGGTAGTGTTTCTGTTCCGCGTGATGTGACGATAGGCTATCTGCCTCAAGTCATGATTCTGAGTGATAAACATACTGTGATGGAAGAGGCGGAGATGGCTTTTGAACATATCTTTGACTTGCAGGCTAGTATTGAGAGAATGAATCAGGAGTTGGCGGATAGAACAGATTATGATTCAGAAAACTATCATAAACTGATTGAGAAATTCACCCATGACAATGAACGCTTTTTGATGATGGGAGGTACCAATTATACAGCTGAGATAGAACGTACATTGATGGGGTTGGGATTTAGCCGGGAGGATTTTAACCGTCCTACATCTGAGTTCAGTGGTGGATGGCGTATGCGTATAGAGTTGGCCAAGTTGCTGTTGCGACGGCCCGATGTGTTGCTGTTGGACGAGCCTACCAATCATCTGGATATAGAAAGCATTCAATGGTTGGAAAACTTTTTGAAGACAAGTGCGGGAGCCGTTGTATTGGTGAGCCACGACCGTGCATTTATTAATAATGTGACCAATCGTACGATTGAAATATCTTGCGGGCATATCTATGATTATAAAGTGGCTTACGATGAGTTTGTGGTATTGCGCAAAGAACGTCGTGAGCAGCAATTGCGTGCATACGAGAACCAGCAGAAGCAAATTCAGGATACGGAAGATTTCATAGAGCGTTTCCGTTATAAGGCTACCAAGGCTGTACAGGTGCAGAGCCGCATCAAGCAATTGGAAAAAATAGTTCCTATTGAAATTGATGATGAAGATAATTCAGCCTTGCGGTTGAAGTTTCCGCCTGCCATGCGTTCCGGCAATTATCCGGTCATTTGTGACGGGGTGAAGAAAGCATATGGCAGTCATATCGTTTTTCACGATGTGACTTTGACTATTAATCGAGGTGAGAAGGTGGCTTTTGTCGGAAAGAATGGGGAAGGTAAGTCCACTTTGGTGAAATGTATAATGGACGAAATCCCATACGAAGGTAAACTGACCATCGGGCACAACGTACAGATTGGTTATTTTGCTCAGAATCAGGCTCAGATGTTGGATGAAAATCTGAGTGTCTTTGATACGATTGATTATGTGGCAAAAGGGGATATTCGTTTGAAGATTCGTGATATTCTGGGAGCATTCATGTTTGGAGGTGAGGCTTCTGATAAAAAAGTAAAGGTACTGTCGGGTGGGGAGCGGAGTCGTCTTGCCATGATAAAACTTTTGTTAGAACCGGTGAATTTCCTTATTTTGGACGAACCTACCAACCATCTGGATATGCGCTCAAAGGATGTATTGAAAGAAGCTATCAAGGAATTTGATGGAACGGTGATTGTTGTTTCTCATGACCGTGAGTTCTTGGATGGACTGGTGACCAAAGTTTATGAATTCGGAGGTGGAGTAGTAAAAGAACACATTGGCGGCATTTATGATTTTTTACAGAAAAAGAAAATAGAGAGTCTGAATGAGTTGCAGCTTTCGGCTTCTCCTACTGTGTCTGCCACTAAAAAGGAAGAACCCGAAACGGTTAGTGAGAACAAATTATCTTATGAGGCGCAAAAGGAATTGAATAAGAAAATTCGCAAATTGGAGAAACGAATTGCGGATTGTGAACAGAAAATAGAAAAGCTGGAAACTGAGATTGGCGAGGTGGAAGCTGATATGGCTACTCCCGAAGGTGCATCGGATATGGCTTTGTATGAAAAGCATCAGAAACTGAAAAAGGACTTGGATCAGACGGTAGAAGAATGGGAGACCGTTTCTATGGAATTAGAAGAGATGCAGGGAAGTTAAAGTATGTATCATATATATAGAATAAATGAAAGCAAAACATTATTTACCAATGGCTGTATTGGCTCTGGCAGTAGCTGCCGGATGCGACAGTAAAAAGGAAGCCGTCATGACTTCGGGTATAGACTTGACAAATTTGGACACTACGGCTGTTCAAGGAGCTGATTTTTATCAGTATGCTTGTGGCGGATGGATGAAGAAACACCCTCTGACCAATGAATATTCCCGTTTTGGCTCATTCGATATGCTTGCTGAAAATAATCGGGAACAACTGAAAGGATTGATTGTGGAAATTGCTGCCGGGCAGAATGCGCAAGGTACAATAGGTCAGAAAATAGGGGATATCTATAATTTGGCTATGGATAGTGTGAAACTGAATGCGGATGGAGTAACTCCTATTCAAGCTGATTTGGAAAAGATTGCTTCAGTGAAGGATAAATCGGAAATAGTTCCTTTGATGGCGGAACTGGCTCATAGCGGTGTATTCCCTTATTTCAGTTTCTATGTGGGTGCCGATATCATGGACAGCAAGAGCAATTTGTTTCAATTGTATCAAGGGGGTATCAGTCTGGGTGAAAAAGAATATTATCTGGACAATGATGATGTGACTGTCAATATCCGTAATAAGTATAAGGAACATATTGTAAAGATGTTCCAATTGGCTGGTTTTGATGAGGCTGCCGCTAAAAAGAAAATGGAGGCTGTAATGGATATCGAAACCCGTATTGCAAAAGCTTCTTTCAGTGCGGTGGAACAGCGTAACCCTGCGGCCAATTATCATAAAATGTCTTTGGATGAATTAAAGAAAGAGATTCCGGGCATTGACTGGGATGCTTTCTTGAATGGTATAGGCGTGAAAGGGGTGACTGAACTGAGTGTTTCTCAAGTGGAGCCGATTAAAGAGGTTGAGAAAATTATCAATAGCTTGCCGGTTGAAAATCAGATCGCTTATATGCAATGGAGTCTGATAGACAGGGCTGCCGGTTACTTGAGTGATGATTTGGTGGCACAAAATTTTGATTTTTATGGAAAAACACTATCCGGCAAACAGGCTAACCAACCTCGTTGGAAGCGTGCTGTAAGTACTGTAAATGGAGTACTGGGTGAAGCGGTAGGTCAGATGTATGTGGAGAAATATTTTCCGGCAGCCGCAAAAGAACGTATGGTGCAGTTGGTAAAGAATCTGCAGACCGCATTGGGAGAACGTATTCGGAATTTGGAATGGATGGGTGACAGCACAAAGATTAAAGCTATTGAGAAGTTGAATTCTTTTTATGTAAAGGTAGGCTATCCTGATAAGTGGAGGGATTATACCGGTTTGAATATTGAAAAAGATTCTTATTGGGCCAATGTGAAGCGTGCTACAGAATTCGAACTGGATTATATGTTATCCAAGGCAGGAAAGCCGGTTGACAGAGATGAATGGGGAATGACTCCGCAGACTGTCAATGCATATTATAATCCGACCACGAATGAGATTTGTTTTCCGGCGGGTATTCTTCAATATCCGTTTTTTGATATGAATGCTGATGATGCATTTAATTATGGAGCTATTGGCGTGGTTATCGGTCATGAAATGACTCATGGATTCGATGATCAGGGACGTCAGTTTGATAAGGATGGTAATTTGAAAGATTGGTGGACAGCCGAAGATGCCAAACGTTTTGAAGAACGTGCTCAGGTAATGGTGAATTTCTTTGATAGCATCCAGGTTTTGCCGGGACTCAATGCCAACGGTTCTTTGACTTTAGGTGAGAATATAGCCGATCATGGTGGTTTGCAGGTTTCTTTCCAGGCGTTCAAGAATGCGACAAAAGATGCTCCCCTGCCGGTAAAAGACGGATTTACTCCGGAACAGCGCTTCTTCTTGTCATACGCCGGAGTGTGGGCTGGCAATATCCGCGACGAGCAGATTCGTTTGCAAACCAAGTCTGATCCACATTCATTGGGCAGATGGCGTGTGAACGGAGCACTCCCTCAAATAGGTGCATGGTATGATGCTTTTGGCATTAAAGAGGGGGATCCTATGTATTTGGCTCCTGAAAAACGTGTCTCTATTTGGTAAGCTTTGTATGTAAAAGATAATAAGAAAGCATGGTAATTGCTGAGAATTCGGCATTTACCATGCTTTCTTTTTGGATTTTACATGATAAACACCTATTTTTGTGCCCGATGAAACGGAGACGATACATAGCATGGGTATTGATGTTGGTCAGCATTATCATGTTGACAGCATCTGTTCTGCCTCATCATCATCACCGGGAAATTCTTTGTTTGCAGCATGATATGACTTTGTGCGGCTGTCAATGTTCCGTGCAGCATCAGCAGCATAATAATAGTTCTGATGAGAATCATACATGTAATGCCGGATGTGTGACCAAGTTTAAAAGTGTAACTCCGGATCGGGCCCAAGACAGTGTTTCTCCTGATTATTCGTTTTGTTTGCTGTTATATACGGTGACGGATGTATTGGCGCTTTCATTGCGGTTGACAGAACACAACACATTACCTTATAATTACTATTTAGAAAAACTGCATTCTACGTGTCTTCCCCACGTAAAGGGGTTGCGTGCTCCTCCTTGCGATGTTCTTGCTTAACAGATAGAAAGTTTATCTTTTTATCCGCAACTTTGTTGCATTTTCTTTACACTAATTTTGCATTTAATAAAAAGTAAGAACAAATAATATCATCATGAAGAAACTTATTTTTATGGGAGTCTTAGGCTTGTTCCTCTTAGGCTCTTGCAACAGTAAATCGGGTCATGATCACGAAGGACACGATCATGGAACGGAGGAAGCACATAATCACGACCACGAAGGGCATGACCATAATCACGAAGGGCATGACCATGAAAAAGAAAACCACGACCATGAGAATGAAGGTCACGAAGGGCATAATCATGAAGCGGAAGCTTCTGCAGCCGGACATTCCGATGAGATAATTCTGGCTCCAGAAAAAGCAAAAGCAGCCGGGGTAGAATCGGAAATAATCCGGCCTGAATCATTCCGTCAGGTGATAACGACCAGCGGTCAGGTGCAGGCAGCACAAGGCGATGAAAGCGTAGTAGTCGCCAATGTAGCCGGTGTGGTTTCTTTCCGCCATCCGGTAACGGACGGTATGAGTGTGAGCAAGGGGGCTCCCATTCTGAATATCTCTGCTGAGAATATGCCGGACGGAGACCCTGTAAAACGTACCCGTATCGCATATGAAACCGCCAAAAAAGAATATGAACGTGCCGCCAAGTTGGTAAAAAGTCAGATAATATCGCAGAAAGATTTCAATGCCATTAAGGAGAGTTATGAAAATGCATTATTGGCATACGAGGCTATTTCAAAGAACCAGACCAAAACAGGTGTGTCCGTTACAGCTCCTTTAGGTGGCTATATCAAGAATTGTCTGGTGCAGGAAGGTGACTATGTGTCGGTAGGCCAGCCTTTGGTGAGTATCACTCAGAACCGTCGTCTGTTCCTTCGTGCAGATGTTTCCGAGAAATATTATGGTTATCTGCATAGCATCCAGTCGGCAAACTTCAAGACTCCATACGATAATAAGGTATATGAGCTGGGTGAGTTGAAAGGGCGTCTGCTTTCTTATGGTAAAGCATCCGGTGGTACTTCTTTTTATGTGCCTGTAACTTTCGAATTTGATAATCGGGGAGATGTGATTCCCGGTTCGTATGTGGAGGTGTATCTGCTCTCGTCGGAAATGCCCGATGTGCTGGCCTTGCCTGTTACGGCACTGACCGAAGAACAAGGTTTGTACTTTGTTTATCTGCAACTGGATGAGGAAGGATATAAGAAACAGGAGGTAACTTTGGGAGCGAGCAACGGAAAGGAAGTGCAGATTCTGACCGGTTTGAAAGCCGGTGACCGTGTGGTAACAAAGGGAGCTTATCAGGTGAAATTAGCGTCGGCCAGCAATGCGATTCCGGCTCATAGTCATGAACATTAATCAGCCGTCCTATGCTAAATAAGATTATACATTTTTCCCTTCAGAACCGTATATTGGTTCTGGTGGCGTCGGTTTTGCTGCTTATCGGCGGTACTTACACGGCTTTTCATACGGAAGTCGATGTGTTCCCCGATTTGAATGCGCCGACTGTAGTGATTATGACCGAAGCGAATGGTATGGCAGCCGAAGAGGTGGAACAATTGGTAACCTTTCCTGTAGAAACTGCCGTGAACGGTGCGACCCATGTGCGCCGGGTGCGTTCATCTTCCACCAATGGCTTTTCCGTTGTGTGGGTGGAATTTGAATGGGATACCGATATCTATCTGGCCCGTCAGATTGTCAGTGAGAAATTGTCCTTGGTCAGCGAGGAGCTGCCCGAGAATGTAGGTAAACCTACCATGGGACCTCAGTCTTCTATTTTAGGTGAGTTGCTGATTATCGGTCTGACTTCGGATACTACTTCCATGCTCGATCTCCGTACACTGGCAGACTGGACTATCCGTCCGCGCCTGCTCTCTACGGGAGGTGTGGCACAGGTTGCCGTGCTGGGAGGTGATATCAAGGAATATCAGGTGTTGCTTGACCCTGCCCGCATGAAACATTACAATGTTACGTTGGCAGAGGTGATGAACGTTACCCGTAACATGAATCAGAATGCCAATGGCGGAGTGATTTATGAATATGGAAACGAATATATTGTTCGCGGGGTGCTTTCCAGTCATGATGTGGCTCAGTTGTCACGTTCCGTCATCAAGACGGTGGAAGGGGTGCCCGTTACATTGGAGGATATTGCCGATGTGAAGATTGGTTCGCAGGAACCCAAACTGGGTACTGCTTCGGAGAGAGGAAAACCTGCCGTACTGCTGACCGTTACCAAACAACCCAAGACCGGGACTATTGAACTGACAGAGCAGTTGGAAGCCGCATTGAAGGATTTGCAGAAGAATCTTCCGGCTGATGTACACGTTTCTACAGATATTTTCCGTCAGAGCCGTTTTATTGAAAGCTCTATCGGCAATGTGAAGGATTCGTTGTATGAAGGTGCTGTTTTTGTGGTGATTGTTCTCTTCCTGTTCCTTGCCAATGTACGTACCACGGTTATTTCATTGGTAACCCTTCCGTTGTCATTGATTGTTTCTATATTGACTCTTCACTATATGGGACTCACCATCAATACCATGAGTTTGGGTGGTATGGCCATTGCCATTGGTTCGTTGGTGGATGATGCCATTGTGGATGTGGAAAATGTATGGAAGCACTTGCGTGAGAATCGCTTGTTGCCCGAAGGGGAACGTAAGAGCGTGATTGAAGTCGTGTTCAATGCTTCGAAGGAAGTGCGTATGCCTATCTTGAACTCTACCTTGATTATTGTAGTCAGCTTTGTTCCTTTGTTTTTCCTGACAGGAATGGAAGGGCGTATGCTGGTTCCGTTGGGCATTGCCTTTATTGTGGCGTTGTTTGCTTCTACGGTAGTGGCTTTGACACTGACTCCGGTACTGTGCAGCTATCTGTTAGGTAATAATAAAAGCAAAGGATTGCCCAAAGAGGCATTTGTGGCCGTATGGATGAAAAAGCATTACCGCAATGCCTTGTTATGGTCCTTGAATCATAAATCCGCAGTATTGGGTTTTACGGGTGGACTGTTTGCGGTGGCATTGGTTATGTTTTTTACATTAGGACGCAGTTTCCTGCCATCTTTCAATGAAGGTTCGTTCACCATTAATATCAGTTCATTGCCGGGAATCTCTTTGGCAGAATCGGACAAGATGGGACACCGTGCAGAAGAGTTGCTGATGTCTATTCCCGAAATACAGACCGTAGCCCGTAAAACGGGACGTGCCGAACTGGATGAGCATGCATTAGGGGTTAACGTGAGTGAAATTGAGGCCCCGTTTGAATTGAAAGACCGTTCCCGCCAGGAACTGGTAGCCGATGTGCGTGCCAAGTTATCTACCATTACCGGTGCGAATATCGAAATAGGCCAACCTATCAGCCACCGTATCGATGCCATGCTTTCGGGTACCAAGGCCAACATTGCCATCAAACTGTTTGGTAATGATTTGAACAAGATGTTTGCCATCGGTAATCAGATAAAGGATGCCATCAGCAGTGTGGAGGGTATTGCCGACTTGAATGTGGAACAACAAATCGAACGTCCGCAGCTCAAGATTGTTCCCAAACGCGAGATGCTTGCCAAATTCGGTATTTCTTTACCGGAGTTTGCCGAGTTTGTATCAGTGAACATGGCGGGTGAAGTCGTTTCACAGGTATATGAAGAAGGCAAAGCGTTTAATCTTATTGTCCGTACCAAGGATGAGGTGCGTGATGAGATGGAGAAGGTGCGCAACCTGATGATTGATACCGGTGACGGTCAGAAAATCCCTGTCAACTATATAGCCGATGTGGTTTCTGCCATGGGACCGAATACCATCAGCCGTGAGAATGTGAAGCGTAAGATTGTGATTTCGGCCAATACCAGCGGTCGTGATTTGCGCAGCGTGGTGAATGATATACAGGAACGGATTGATGCGCAAATCAAGCTTCCCGAAGGATATCATGTGGAATATGGCGGTCAGTTTGAAAGCGAGCAGGCGGCCAGCCGTACGCTGATGCTCACTTCGTTTATGAGTATCGTGGTTATCTTCCTGTTGCTTTATACCCAGTTTAAGAATGCAGCCCAAAGTGGAGTCATTTTGTTGAATTTGCCTTTGGCGTTGATTGGTGGGGTATTTGCATTGATGATAACAACGGGTGAGATAAGCATTCCGGCTATTATCGGCTTTATCTCGTTGTTTGGCATTGCTACCCGTAATGGTATGTTGTTGATAAGTCATTACAATATGTTGCGCGAAGAAGGTATGGATTTGAAAGAAAGCATTCTTCACGGTTCGTTAGACCGTTTGAACCCTATCCTGATGACTGCGTTGTCTTCCGCGCTGGCTTTGATACCTTTGGCATTCCGTGGCGATTTGCCGGGTAATGAAATACAAAGCCCGATGGCGAAAGTTATTCTTGGAGGTCTTTTGACATCGACTTTCCTGAACGCTTTCATTATTCCGATTGTTTATGAACTGATGAACCGAAAGAAGAAATAATAGAAATAATATGAAACGAATCTTAGTTATAATAGCCCTCTGCTCTCCCTTGCTGATGCAGGCTCAGAGTATTGAGCACATTTTGAAAAGCATAGAGCAGAACAATAAAGAGCTCAAGGCACAGAAACATGCCGCCGATGCGACCAAGATGGAAAACCGGACAAACAACAACTTACCTGATCCTACGGTGAGCTACAGCTCTTTTTACAGTAATGGTGCCGAAGGTGGTCACGGTACGGAGTTCGTTGCTTCGCAAGGTTTTGATTTTCCTACTCAGTATATTGCCCGCAACCGGCAGGCTACTTTGCAGAACGAAGCGGTGGACAAGCAACAACAGGCTGCCCGCCGGGATATTCTGCTGAATGCGAAGAATCTCTGTCTGGACCTTATTCTGTTGAATCAGGAAAAGACATTGATGGATATCCGTATGAAAAATGCAGATGAATTACAGGCACTTTATGAAAAACGTCTGACGACCGGTGATGCGAATATACTGGAAGTCAACAAAATCAAGATGGAGCGTATGAACGTGCAGACGGAAGTTGCCCAAAACAGCGCAGCTCACCGCACTGCCTTGCAGTCTCTGCTTGCCATGAACGGTAACATGCCTTTGGAGTTTGCTGAAACCACGTATCCTGCCATACAGGAAATCAATGATTACAATGTTATGAGGGATGAAGTGATGGCGTCAGACCTTGACTTGCAGGCCGCCGCCGCCACTGCCCGTGCCGCCGAGAAGCAGGTTTCGGTAGACCGCCAAGGATGGTTGCCGAAGCTGGAAGCCGGCTTTCGCCGTAACACGGATGATGCGGTTTCGATGAATGGTTTTGTGGTAGGGGGCTCCTTGCCTTTGTTTCAGAATCGTAAAAAGGTAAAGATAGCCAAGGCACAGGCTATCAGCGCTCAGCTTATGCAAGAAAGTGCTAAAGACCGGGTCGAGGCTTCCCTGATGTCTCTTTTCAATGAGATGCAGCAGTTGAAGGATGCCATGAATGCGTATGATGTTCCTTTGATGTACCGTTCGCTGGATTTATTGAAACAGGCATTGACCGAAGGACAAATTTCATTGATTGAATATTTTGTGGAAACGGAAAGTATTTATAAGAATCTTCAGGCGTATATGCAGATTGAGAATCAATACCAGAAGGTGATGGCGAATATTTACAAGAATAACCTATAAAATGTTAGGACTCGGTAAAATCTGTCATTTGATTATTATAAGGATGAAGAAATAATCCAAATAATATTAATGATTTGTCTGTTTGGAATACAATAGGATAGGGGTTATGTTATATAGGCATGACCCCTAAAACTATAAATATGGATAACTTGAAATTACTGGCAATAGTAACCGGAGAAGGCGAATTTGTGAATAAGAATTTAAGAACCGGATTATGGCTGAGCGAACTCACCCATATTTATCACGGCGCCAAAAAGCAAGGAATAGAAATTACCGTTGCCAGTCCCAAAGGAGGCGATACTCCTATCGATCCGGAGAGTTTGAATCCCTTACTCATGGATGAGATAACTAAAACCTGTTGGGAAGATTCCATATTTAAGAATGTATTGCAGCATACTAAAAGTTTGGATGAAGTCTCCGAATTTCAGTTTGATTGCGTTTATTTGGCGGGAGGACATGGTTCCATGTATGATTTTCCGGATAATATTGTCCTGCAAGCCATCTTAAAAAAGCAATATGAAAATGAAAAGAAGGTGGCAGCCATTTGTCACGGTGTTTGTGGATTGTTGAATGTGACGTTGGCTTCCGGCGAATATCTGGTTAAAGATAAGAAGCTTACAGGATTCAGCCGGGCTGAAGAAATTCTGGCAAGAAAGGAAAGGGTCGTGCCTTTCGATTTGGAAACCGAACTGAAAGACAGAGGTGCCCGCTACGAGAAAGCATTGATTCCGATGACTTCAAAAGTCGTTATTGACGGTAATCTGTTTACCGGAGAGAATCCGTTCAGTTCCAAGAAAATGGCAGAAGTCATCCTGCAATGTTTCAGTAAGAAATAAAGTTATTAATTTGAATAGGAAATGAATTTAGAAGAGGTATTGAACTTCCGCCGGTCTGTGCGGAGGTATGATAAAAATAAACCGATAGACCCGGAAAAGGTGAAACATTGTCTTGAACTGGCTACGCTGGCTCCCAATAGTTCCAATATGCAATTGTGGGAATTTTATCAAATAACGAATCCCGGACTGATGGCGAAAGTTTCAGAAGCTTGTTTAGGGCAGTCGGCTGCTTCTACGGCTTCGGAAATTGTTGTTTTTGTTACTCGTCAGGATTTGTATAAAAAGCGTGCTAAATTTGTGCTTGACTTTGAAGAAGGAAATATCAGGCGCAATAGTCCGAAAGAGCGTCAGGAAAAACGTATTAGGGACAGGAAGCTGTATTATGGTAAACTGATGCCTTTCATTTATGCAAGGTTTTTCGGGCTTCTAGGGCTTTTCAGGGTGATATTGGCGAGAACCATCAGCCTGTTCCGCCCTATGATGCTGGAAGTTTCGGAATGCGATATGCGTGTGACGGTAAATAAATCCTGTGCCCTTGCTGCCCAAACCTTTATGATTGCCATGGCAAACGAAGGCTATGACACTTGTCCGCTGGAAGGTTTTGACAGCAGGCGGATGAAGAAACTATTGAAGCTGCCCCATGGGGCAGGCATCAATATGGTTATACCTTGCGGCATACGGGATGGGAACAAAGGCATTTGGGGAGAACGGGGCAGGGTTCCTTTCGATGAAATCTATCATAGGATATAAGAGAACAGGGTATTCCTGGCGGGTGATGAAGGTGTATTCCCTTAGATATTCCATCAGCATGCCGAATCGCTCTTCCTGAGTGTGCTTGGAAGAAGACGTCTTGAAACCGTATGTGGGGTCTGCGTGTTCCAGTTCCTTTTCACCCTTTCTGTATACTTCTTTGACAAAATGGCGTGTCGGATTGAATTTGACACTGTCGAAGTGCTTTGGCCGGAAATTATAAGAATGCCGGTTACATCCTTTTTTTGATTCTCGATAAAATCCGGAAACGGTTGTTGTTCGGACGGCATAAAAAATGTGCCTGAAGAATTGGGCTGCCTTTTATGACAGAGTGACTTCCGGCACATTTTTTCTTGTTTATTCCTGTTTATTTCTTTTTCTTCTTAGCTTCTTTCGCCCATTCTTTAGCTCCCTGCTCTTTCAGTTTCGCGGTGAAAGCCTTTGCTTTTTCCATGTTTGCGTTTTCGTCTTCGGGTGAAGCGTATGCATGTTTGTAACCTTTGGTCACGTTCCATTCACCTCGTGTGAAGTCCGGGAAGGCTACTGCCGCACAGCCGTTATCCATAGAGATAGCTCCCAGTTCGGCCAAACAGCACCATTCGGCCAGGTCATATACATCCATGTCCAAAGGCAGTCCGTTTTGCAGGCAATATACCAGACGGCTGTCCATGATGAAGTCCATACCGCCATGGCCGCCGACTTCTTTTGCCATTTCACCATATTTCTTTAAAATAGGATGCTGGTATTTCTCAACAAGTGCTTCCATTTCTGCCTGAGGTAAGAATCCGTGAGAGTTCAAATCGTCTACTTTGGGTTGCACACCCGATGCGGTCAGTTGTGCTGCATCCAAAGCATATCCTTCAACGGGATATTTATTGGCAAACCCTTTGCTTCCTGTCAGTTGGTACAGGCGGTTGTAAGGTTGGGGAGTCATTACATTATGTTGGATTTCAATAACTTTTCCATTTGCTGTGCGAAGCAGGGTGGTGGTATGGTCTCCGTTACGGAATTCTTTACATTCTTCGCCGGTTCTCTTCTCCACTAAATCTTTACCAACAACAGATTTGGTGTCCATAGCTACTAAAGTGGTTATACGGTCACCACGATGGATATCCAATGCTTGTGCTACAGGACCCAGGCCGTGAGTGGCATATACATCACCCCGGTGTTTCATGTTATAATCCAAACGCCATCCCAGTTTGTCTTCTTTGCCGTTTTTCCAATAATGATCCCAAAACGGGCTTAAATTGTGAATGTAGGCTCCTTGGGCACGGATTACTTCGCCAAATACACCTTGTTGTGCCATATTCAGTGTATTCATTTCAAACCAGTCATAGCAACAGTTCTCAAGAATCATGCAATGCTTGCGGGTTTTTTCACTCAGGTTGATTAAGTCCCAGCATTCTTGCAGGTTCATGGCCGAGGGAACTTCAATAGCTACATTTTTACCGTTTTCCAATGCGCATTTTGCTACCGGGAAATGATGCAACCAGTCTGCGGCGATATAAACTAAATCTATGTCTGTACGTTTACATAATTCTTCATATCCCTTTTCTCCGGAATAAATGGCAGCTTTCGGCATAGATGCTTTCTTTAGGATATCCTGACATTTTTCTGCACGGGATGCTTCATAATCACAAAGGGCCACAATTTGTGTACCGGGAATATAAGTGAAGCGCTCTACGGCTCCGGGGCCTCGCATTCCCAATCCGACAAATCCTACGCGGACTACCTCCATTTTAGGGGTGGTTAAGCCTAATACGCTTTTCTGGCCGGTCGGACGTTCAGGAGTATCAATCACAATGGTTCCTTTGTCCCATGTCCAGGAATCTCCTGAACTTACGGTTTGTGCTGTCGTGGTTTGTGGTAAGCACATGCATAGGGTTGTACCCATACATAAGCTTATCATCAATGATTTAAAGGTTCTCATACTTTTTGAATTTAAAGATTAAAATTTAAAAATATAGGTTGTTTCTTGAGTCAACCACTTGAAACTTAATTATATTTCATGTTAATAATAAGAATATTTTTTATTTTTGCGCTCAAAGATAATTAATCTTTTTTGATTATGGATATAAGTTCGTCCTCTTTTTTCTAAGAAAAAGGTGAGTTAATAAATAATATGAAAGAAGGGAAAAAGTGGAATCAAGACAGAAGTTGTGAAGGTATGAGTGAAAATCTAAAAATAATCAAGGTTTGTTGATCGAAAACGATCAGGGAAAGGAAATAATTTAGTTCAAAAGATCGTTTAATAAGGAGAATTGGCGGGATTTTTTTAATTTTGCACTTACAACTAATTAACAGATAAGAAAATGCCGTTAAATTTACCCGATAAACTACCTGCTATTGAATTGCTGAAGGAGGAAAATATCTTCGTCATAGACAATTCACGTGCCAGTGCACAGGATATTCGTCCGTTAAAAATCGTGATATTGAATTTGATGCCGTTGAAGATAACGACAGAAACGGATTTGGTACGTTTGCTTTCCAACACTCCCTTGCAGTTGGAAATATCATTTATGAAGTTGAAAAGCCATACATCGAAAAATACGCCGGTAGAACATATGAAAGCATTCTATCATGACTTTGATTTGATGCGCGACGAGAAATATGACGGGATGATTATTACGGGAGCTCCGGTAGAGCAGATGCCGTATGAGGATGTGAATTATTGGGATGAGATTACTACTATTTTTGATTGGGCGCGTACTCATGTTACCTCAACTCTTTATATTTGTTGGGCGGCCCAAGCCGGGCTTTATCATTTCTATGGAGTTCCCAAATATCCGCTGAAACAAAAAATGTTTGGTATTTTCCGTCATCATATCAATGTACAGGGATTGCCCATATTCCGTGGTTTTGATGATGAGTTTTTTGTACCACATAGCCGTCATACCGAAATACACCGTGAGGATATTCTGAAAGTAAAAGAGTTGGCTTTAATAGCTGAGTCTGATGAGTCTGGGGTTTATATGGCTATGGCTCGTAATGGGCGTGAATTCTTTATTACCGGGCATTCGGAGTATTCTCCTTATACGCTTGATACGGAATATAAGCGTGATTTGGCGAAAGGGTTGCCTATTGAAATGCCTGTAAATTATTATAAGGACGATAATCCGGACAATGCCCCGGTGGTGCGTTGGCGCGGACATGCCAATTTGTTGTTTTCTAATTGGTTGAACTATTATGTATATCAGGAAACCCCGTTTGATATAAATCAGATACGATGATCAGACAACGAAAAATAGAATTATTAGCTCCTGCTAAAAATCTGGAGTGCGGTATTGCAGCTGTTGATCACGGTGCTGATGCCATTTATATTGGTGCTCCCCGTTTCGGAGCACGTGCGGCTGCGGGGAATTCATTGGAGGATATCGCTGAGTTGGTGCGGTACGCTCATGTGTATAATGTCCGTATCTATGTGACGGTGAATACGATTCTGAAGGATGAGGAACTGAAGGATACGGAAAAAATGATTTGGGATTTATACCGTGCCGGAGTGGATGCTTTGATCGTGCAGGATATGGGATTGTTGGAATTGAATCTGCCCCCTATACCGTTACATGCCAGCACACAGATGGATAATCGTACTCCTCAAAAAGTAAGATTCCTGGCTGAGGCAGGTTTCCGTCAGGTGGTATTGGCTCGTGAACTTTCTCTTGTTGAAATAGGAAATATCCATCATGCTTGTCCTGATGTGCCTTTGGAGGTATTTGTACATGGTGCTTTGTGTGTAAGCTATAGTGGACAATGTTATGTTAGTCAGGCTTGTTTCGGACGTAGTGCCAATCGGGGAGAATGTGCCCAGTTCTGTCGCCTTGCTTTTGATATGGTAGATGCGGACGGTAAATCTATAGTAAGGAATAAGCATTTATTGTCTCTGAAAGATTTGAATCAGAGCGAAGAGTTGGAGCAATTGCTGGATGCCGGAGCTTCTTCCCTGAAAATAGAGGGACGTTTGAAGGATGTATCTTACGTTAAAAATGTAACAGCTTATTATCGCCAGAAGCTGGATAGTGTTTTCAAACGTCGTAAAGAGTATATCCGTGCTTCATCGGGGAAAGTGAAATTAGAGTTCAAACCTCAATTGGATAAGAGTTTCAGTCGTGGTTTTACTAATTATTTTCTTTTTGACAGGAATAAGGATATTTTTTCTTTTGATACTCCCAAGTCTTTAGGGGAGGAGATGGGGACAGTGAAGGAAATTCGTGGTAATTATCTTACCGTAGCCGGAATCAAGTCTTTTAATAATGGAGATGGCGTCTGTTTTTTGGATGAGACTGGTAAGTTGCAGGGATTTCGCATAAACCGGGTGGAGAATAATAAGTTATTTCCTCAAGAGATGCCTCGGATAAAGCCCCGTACGATACTTTATCGTAATTTTGATCAGGAATTTGAGA
The DNA here is from genome assembly GCF_000012825.1 of Phocaeicola vulgatus ATCC 8482. GTDB lineage: Bacteria > Bacteroidota > Bacteroidia > Bacteroidales > Bacteroidaceae > Phocaeicola > Phocaeicola vulgatus. The sequence goes on from NC_009614.1 coordinate 2,646,511, forward strand.
GGTTGATGTCGCGTAAATCAGCTGAAAGGAAAATTGCTGTCATTTTAAAATTGGCTGAAAATAATCGGGGCTTTACTCTGTCTCTGACCGATGAAGATGATCACAGTGCCAGTGTGGTGCTGGAAAGGGAGAAGGAACGTGCCCGTACTCCGCAGGAAGATAACTTGCGTACACAACTTGGAAAGTTAGGAAATACTCCATTTGAAGCGTCAGATATAGTGATTGACTGGTCGGACAATTGGTTTATTCCAGCTTCTATGCTTGCCGAACTTCGCCGTAAGGGAATAGAGAAACTGCTGGAAGTGCGCCGTATTAACTATCGGCAGGAAATTTACAAGTTGCCTCGAACGCATCATGCTTTTCCTGTGAATGAATTGACTTATTTGGGAAATGTGATGAATGCTGATGCTGTTTCCTTCTATAGGAATCATGGCGTGCAGCGTATTGCTCCGGCTTATGAAAAGGCTCCGGCAGAAGAAGCGGTATTGATGTTTTGCAAGCATTGTTTGCGTTATAGTATGGGATGGTGTCCCTCTTGGCATAAAGTGCGTTCTCCTTATAGGGAACCTTATTATTTGGTTAGCTCGGATAACAGACGTTTCCGCTTAGAGTTTGATTGTAAGAATTGTCAGATGAAAGTCTATGCTGAAAAGTAAGTACATCGGATTACTGTTTTTGGTGTTGGCTATTTTAATGGCTTGCCAATATCCTTCACCTGTTACTCCGAGTGGGGATATGCCGCAAAAGAAAAGGGATTCTGTCAATTATTTGATAGAACGGCATTATACATTAAACAGTAATTTTGAGGTTACTTCAGATTCGCTTATGTTACAGCAACTGCCATTGGTTGATGTGCTTCCTGTTTTTAAAGGAGAACGGCTGGTGGTAGCGGAGTTTATGATACAAGCTGCTGATAGTGTGGATTCTGTATGGGTAAAGGTAGCACGGGACCAGGAAACAATGGGATGGATACATGAAAAGGAATTGTTGGAGAAAGTAGTTCCTGTGGATTCAGTGTCACAGTTTATTCATTTTTTCAGTAATTCTCATACCATCGCTTTCTTTGTCATATTAGGCTTTTTCGGTATTTGGTATATTCATAGGGCTATTCGTCGCCAGAAGCTGCAATTAATCTGGTTGAATGATATTGATAGCGTTTTTCCTACAGTTCTTTCTTGGTTGGTAGCTACAGCAGCTACGCTTTATGCCAGTATTCAGCATTTTGTTCCGGGAACTTGGGAGCAGTTTTATTATAATCCTTCTTTGAATCCTTTTAGCTTACCTTTTATTCTTTCTCTTTTCATGTTTAATATTTGGGGGATTATTCTTGTGGGGTTGGCTACTTTGGATGATTTGTTTCATCAGACACATATTGAAGCTGCATGTTTTTATTTGTTGGGATTGATGTCCTGCTGTATCTTTTTATATTTGTTTTTTACATTTACTACGTATTACTATTTGGGTTATCCATGTTTATTGGTATATGCTGTATGGTCATTTAATCGTATAAAGCATGCTTCCCGGTATAAATTCAGTTGTGGAAATTGTGGGGCGAAGATAAAGAATAAAGGAGTGTGTCCTCATTGCGGCGCTGTCAATGAATAATTTTATTGTTTGTTTCTTTTGACAAAGGCTCAAGCAGTTTTCTATTGTAAACAGCATTTTCTCTATGTACATACACTAAAACAAATAGGTTTGTTCTAGAAGCTATGGGTATCATTTACAGCAATAATAAAGTTCTTGCTTTTCTTGGTGTGACAGAATAAAAAATAAACTTGATTTGGTAAATGTGGAAACAGAAAGGGAGTTCGTGATGAACCCCCCTTTCTGTTTTTGCAAGAATGGTTAGAAGTGATAACGTATATCCACTCCCAGTTGTAAAGGCCTGCTTTTTTGTTCGAATCCTCTATGCATGGTTTCAAAATAGAAGGTTGTATAATCCTTGTTGGTTAAATTACGTCCCCATACATCTATCTGTAAAGCTTTTGTCTGCAAAGAAATGCGCCCGTTCAGTGTTCCGTAAAAACTTTGTGAGACATTGTTTTTTTCAGTCCAATAAATTTTTCCTGCTCCGGTATAGCTCATGCCTAAAGTCAGGCTTTGCATCCAATTGCTTTTATCGAAAAAGAAACTATAATTTGCGCCTGCATTCATGGTATGGCGGGGAACAAATGGTACATAATTGCCGCTATAATCAATTTGCTCTTCTGATGATGTAGTACCTCCGTCATATTTTTTGAATGTGGAATGAGTATATCCATAACTTACATTCATATTCAGGTTTTTGTTGATGGATGCCAGAAAGCTGGCCTCTACTCCATAACTTTCGCTACTACCGGCATTGACCATCATTCGTCCCAAGCCACTATTGACAAATTTGGCGATTTGTTGGTCGTGGGTATCCATGTAGAATGCGGCAAGGTCGGTCTTCAGTTTGCCGTTGAACAAACTGAGATGTGATCCCACTTCGTAATTCCAGCTGTACTCGGGCTTGTAGACAGTTGTTTCTTGTACGTTCAATTCTTTTCCGTAGTTGGGCATGTGTTGCTTGATCATTCCTTCTATCATACCTGCCATAGATTCTGGTGCCTTGTCTAGTATGGCTTCAATCATTTTTTGTTGCATGTCACTTTGTATCAGTTCTGAAAACATCTGTACGTTATAACCTCCGGAACGATATCCTCTGGTTATGCTTACATACATATTGTTTGCAGGGCTGAAATCGTATTTAAAAGCTAGCTTGGGAAGTAGCTGTACATAGTCGTTTTTTTCTTTTCCTTCCAATAGCGGTGCGGCATTCAAATTCCTGAATGGAATATTAAGGGGAGGCATTGCCATTTTAAGAAAGAAATCGAAATCAATATTACTATCCGAGAAATAATTCATAGACATTTTTTCATATTCCAAGCGCAAACCTGCTGTTACTGAAAGGCCTTTCACAAACAGGTCGTTGAATGTAGATTGGTGGTACAGTGCGGTGCTGAATACCGGTGTGTCAAAACTTCCACTTACGCGGATACGGTTGTTCAAAACGTCCAGACTCATTTCAGGGGTACGGCGGGGATCGTCTAAATGAATTTTCTTGAAAGTATTGTTGATGTTTCCTTCGATCATATCGGTCACTCCGTCCTCCATGAAGTTTACCGGACCGGTGGTATGTAGCCATTGATAAAAACCACTAACCCCTGTAACCCATTGCCAGCGCTTGTTGTTTTTGCTTTTAAAAGTAATTTCTTCACTGATGGTATTCAGACGCTGCTTCTGCTCAATGGTATAAATGCTGACAGGCAGGAAATCCTGGTCCATAAACATACGGTCGTTTAAATTCTGGAATCCTGTAACAGCGCTTAAGATAAACTTTTGCGCCTGGTATTCAATATTCAAACCGGTATTGAACAGTCCACGGCGATAAGTACAATCCTGATCGTATGAAATCTTCCCTATGTAGTTTTTATATTTTTCATTCTCTTTGTCGTATCCGTCTATAGCTCCTGTATAGTAATAAGGGTATCCCCCTTCGTCATTATAATCATAGCCTATGGTGAAGTCTAGTTTTAAGTTTTCTGAAGGCAGCCAGATAGCATGTATTCGTCCGCCTCCCGCTTCCATATTATCTACTTTTTTCCCATTGAGCGAATTGCGGAAGAATCCGTCTGATCCCTCATAATAACCACCGGCGGAGAAAGCGAAACAGTCACTCCAACGGTGGTAGTGGGTTAATGAAGCACTGCGGTAGTTACTTTTTGTTCCATAACTCAGTTTTACGTCTGTTCCCTGATAGGAGAATGGAGAGCGGGTATGTACCTTGATTAGTCCCCCCATGGTATTGCGTCCGTACAAGGTTCCTTGTGGACCGCGAAGAATATCAATACGTTCTATATCATAAAAATTGAAATCAAATGCAGATTTGTCAATGTAAGGGATATTGTCCACATACAAACCTACCGCAGGAGTATTGATACGCGATCCGATTCCCCGGATGTAAATGGCTGAGGTGAGTCTTGAACCATAGTCGGGCATAAAGAAATTGGGTACCAGTGAACTCACGTTCTTTAAAGTGGTGATTTGGTTTGCTTGCATATCTTTTTGGGAGAGTAAAGATACGGCTGTAGGAAGTTCCCTTAATTTTCCGGTTTCTTTAGGTGAAGCGATAACTACCACCTCTTCTATATCAATGACTTTTGTAGTGTCCTTAGGCAGCGTGTTGATATCTTCAGCAAAAGTTGTTGCAGCCAGCAGGCAGGATGTAATGAATAAAATGTTTTTTCTCATATTTATTGTTTGGTTTTATTTGATACATCACGGATAACCAGAGTTGCTACAAGTTTCTACCAGGCGGAAAATTTATATATTCCACTCTGTATAATCCATGATGGAGAATGATTCCGGCTGCAAAGTAACGGTAAACCTGATATGTGTGCAATCCTAATAAATGAGGATTTTATATTCTGTCTGCTTCAATGTAGCCATTCATCACAGCATAAACGGTAAGACCGGAAACAGACTTGATGCCCAGTTTTTCAGTAATGTTCTTGCGGTGGGAGATAACGGTGGTCAGGCTGATATTAAGTTTGTCGGCTATCTCTTTGTTGATAAGTCCTTTGGTGATAAGTATCAATACTTCTATTTCCCGGACAGACAATTCATGTTCCGTTTTTTCTATGTGCATTGCTTTATCTGCTGCTTGTTTTCTTGCCTGATGTCCATATTGGCGCAATTGATGGATGTCTTTTATCAAAGAACCTTCATCTTGGTAGATATTCAGTTTGGGAACACCGGATAATTGAGGCTGGTTGTCACCTCCTGCTAATACAATTGTTTTTGGTTTACGAAGTAAAAAGAAGGAAGTATGTTCAAAATAGATTTGGGCAGAGATAAAATAATGGGCATACATGTCCGGTGTGTCATCCGTCAGCTCACCAAAGGAATGGAATACACGGATAGTAGCCATTGGAATGATATCTTCCAAAATGTTTTTTAACCCCAGGCAAGTGAGGGTATTTGGGTCTACTATGGCTATTTCGGGATGATGCATGATGTTTTCTTTGGTGCAAAGATACATATCTTTTATAAAAAACAGATTCATAAAGACAAAGAAATCTTCTTTTAGGCAACATCACCAATCATTTATTTGTAGGGGCGCATTTGAATGCGCCCGCATATGTGCTGTAAATCATTTTCGGATAGGTTCAATCTGTCATTACTCCTAAATAAGTGGCTGCTGCTTCAGCACATTTTTCTCCATCGATACCTGCTGAAACAATTCCTCCGGCGTAACCTGCTCCTTCTCCACAAGGAAATAACCCATTGACAGTGACATGTTGCAGTGTCTCATTATCTCGCAGGATCCGTACCGGAGCCGACGTGCGTGTTTCTACACCAATCATCACTGCTTCATTGGTCAGGAAGCCATGGCTGCTCTTTCCGAATTGTTGGAAACCTTTGCTCAAACGGTCGGTAATGAATGCAGGCATCCAAAAATGCAGGGGAGAGGAAACTAATCCCGGACTATACGAACTGTCGGGTAAATCATAGCTTAGTTTTTTGCGGGTGAAGTCCACCATTCGTTGTGAAGGTGCGGTTTGGCGCATATTGCCTTGCTGCCAGCAGGAGGCCTCCAATGCTTCTTGGAAATACATCATGGTTAATGGACAATGGTCGGTAGTCCATTGACCATGATTTTTATTAGTGGCTTTTAATTCTTCACTTTTCGTTTTTAATTCTTCTGTAAAAAGATTATTTTCCGCCAGATCTTCCGGCCTGATTTCTACCACCATGCCGGAGTTGCTCCATTTGGAGCCGCGGTTGCTGGGACTCATGCCGTTTACTACAATCTGATGCGGACCGCTTGCGGCAGGAACAACAAATCCTCCCGGACACATACAAAAACTATAGACACCACGTCCTTCTACTTGTGTCACAAAGCTATATTCAGCGGCAGGCAGATACTTTCCACGTCCGTTTTTATTATGATATTGTATTTGGTCAATCAGCATGGACGGGTGTTCCAAACGTACTCCTACTGCAATTCCTTTGGTTTCCATCTCTATACCATTGTCATACAACCACCGATACACATCCCGTGCGGAATGTCCGGTAGCCAGAATAACAGGTCCTTTGAAAGTCTTTCCGGTATTTGTTTCTATACCTGTGATTTTGTTTTTTTCTATAATAAGGGAATCCATTCGTGTTTCGAAATGCACTTCACCACCACATTCTATGATGGTATTCCGCATATTTTCAATCACACGCGGCAACTTGTCTGTACCGATGTGGGGATGGGCATCTGCCAGGATGGAGGTACTGGCGCCATGTTGGCAGAATACATTCAGAATTTTGTTCACATTCCCTCGCTTTTTGCTTCGGGTATAGAGTTTGCCGTCTGAGTAGGCTCCTGCTCCTCCTTCTCCGAAACTGTAGTTGCTTTCAGGGGCAACTTTGTGCTCACGGCTGATACGGGCGATATCTATTTTTCTATCGCGTACATTCTTACCTCGTTCCACTACGACAGGCCGGAGTCCTAACTCTATTAATCGCAAAGCAGCAAAAAGTCCGCCCGGTCCTGCTCCCACGACAATGACTTGTGGTTTCCCATCTACCTTATTATATATAGTACGGGTGAACTCCTCATCTTGTGGCATTTCATTAATATATAGGCGTATTTTCAAATTTACATAGATGGTGCGTTGACGTGCGTCTATGCTCCTTTTTAAGATGCGAAGGGCATGGATGGTACGTATATCCAATCCCTTGTCATGTCCGATGAACTGTTTCAGTGACTGTTCGTTGGCTGCTTGTTCAGGCAAGACTCTTATTTGAAATTCCTGTATCATGGTTCTTATTTGGATTGTTCGCCTTCCGGCATTAATTTTTTACGGTAATAAGAATTGGCGGTATATAGTGCGGCGGCAGGGTTGTGTCCTGTCACACGGTCTTTGGTCACTAAAGTTGTAGTATAGGCATTAGAGTACTTGTAGAATAAACTGTCATGTCCCACACATAGTCCGATAACCACGTTCAACTCTGTATATGCTTGGTTGAGAAGGCGTGCTTGTAGGATAGGGTTACACATTGCCGCACCGATTTTTTCACATTCTTTGGGGATTCCGATAGAGGATTTGGCTATTCCGGCTACTTTGCAGATTACTGAATATACCTCAAAGCCGTTAGCACGGAGGATGCGGGCAAAAATACGGGCTTCATTCACCAGTCCGATACAATAGGCAATTCCTAGTTTTTTATATCCCATCTTGCGTGCGAAAGTCATGATTTCTTCCACACGGGTTAATCGGCAGTAACCTTCATATTCCACTTCGGCACTGGCTGCCATTATCTTGTTGTTGTCGTTATATTGTTTCAACGCCCATTCCAAATCTTCTTGTTCCAAATGGGTAGTCAGACAAAATTCAGGGTAAGTGCGCTCTTTGAACTTGCAGTTCTGTGTGCCGCAGTCTATGCAGGTCGGGGGGTATGATTGTTCTTTTGTCATTTTATATCATTATTCAAATTAAGTTTTCTCTTATTTATCTCATCCAAACAAAGCTCGGAACGCTTCTTCTACCTTCCTTACCGGAATGATTTCTATCTTTAATTTTGATGTATCCATTCCTTGCAAATTATGTTTCGGTATAAGAATTTGTTTGAAACCTAATTTCTCTGCTTCTCCGATGCGTTGCTCAATACGGTTTACAGGTCGGATCTCACCACTCAGTCCTACTTCACCCGCCATGCAGGTGTCACGTTCTATTTCCGTATCCATATTGCTGGATAGAATGGCACTGATGACAGACAGGTCGATGGCCGGATCATTCACTTTCAATCCACCTGCGATATTCAAAAAGACATCTTTTTGTGCCAGTTTGAATCCTACCCGTTTTTCAAGTACTGCCAGAAGCATGTTCATACGTCGTAAATCAAATCCGGTGGCAGAACGTTGCGGATTCCCATATACTGCCGAACTGACTAAAGCCTGTGTTTCAATCAAGAAAGGGCGGACTCCTTCTATGGCAGAGGCGATAGCAACCCCGCTCATCCCGTCATGGTCTTGGCTAAGCAACAGTTCGGACGGGTTGCTCACTTGGCGCAAACCGTTTTGGCGCATTTCATAAATGCCCAGTTCGGCGGTGCTTCCGAAACGGTTCTTGATGCTGCGGAGAATGCGGTACATATAATGTTGGTCACCTTCAAATTGCAATACGGTGTCTACAATATGTTCCAGTACCTTGGGGCCGGCAATGCTTCCTTCTTTATTGATATGGCCGATCAGAATGACCGGCGTATTTGTTTCTTTGGCAAATTTTAAAATAGAAGCGGAACATTCACGTACCTGTACCAAACTGCCGGGAGAAGAGTCTATCGTTTCGGTTGAGATGGTTTGAATAGAGTCGATGATCACTAAATCGGGTCGTGTATTCTTGATATGGACGTAAATCTGCTCCAACGAAGTTTCACAGACTATCAGGCAGTCGGAAGAATTATGCGGGATACGGTCTGCACGCAGTTTTAATTGCCGGGCACTCTCTTCTCCCGATATATACAATACTTTTTTGTCAGGCAGATGAAGTACGGTTTGCAGCACCAAAGTGGATTTGCCTATCCCCGGTTCACCGCCCAGTAGAACGAGTGATCCCGGTACTAAACCGCCTCCCAATACCCGGTTCAGTTCTTCGTCGTGCATATCAATTCGAGGTTCGTCCCCTCCGGTAATGTCATTCAGTGTGACAGGCTTGCTTTTTACGGATTCCAGGCCGGATACCGGTCTTTTGTTTGCAGGTTCCTTGCGTATAATTTCTTCTACGTATGTGTTCCATGCACCGCAAGACGGACATTTCCCTACCCATTTGGGTGAATCCTGCCCACAGTTGGTGCATACATATACAGTCTTTTCCTTTGCCATATTCTTACGGGATAATTAAAACAGCGCAACTTGAGGCTGAATTTGTACAAAGGTAAGGAAATAGTTCTGCATATCAACATGGGCAGGATAAAAAAGTTTTGTCTTATTTCTGCTTTAATAAAAACCATTCTTATATTTTATCGCAAAAAAATGGGAAATTGTGATAGATTGTAGGAAATTGTTTTTATATTTGCATCGTTCAAATAAAAAACAGAAGAAGAACAATAATAAAATGACGATATACTATCTCCATACAACCACCACATTAGGGATGGGGCACATGACAACTACAATGTCCACATCCACAACAATGACCCCTCGGGGTTAAGGATAGTATATGTGTTTCTACGTGATACACGCTTACGGACGTAAGCAAAACAAGCTTTTAATTTTATTTTTTTAGTGTAAACAGATACAGTTTCTTTTCGTTGTCATGCTGGGTGAAACGAAAGTAGATTCTTTACCGGACTTGAAATGGCTCGGAGGACAGAATGGCAAAAGAAGCTGGAATAAAAATAGATAATTGCATGAAAGTTATGAAATTCGGCGGGACATCCGTAGGTTCCGTGAACAGCATTTTAAGCGTCAAACAGATAGTAGAGGCAGTTGAAGAGCCCGTAATTGTAGTTGTGTCGGCATTGGGCGGTATAACTGACAAGTTAATCAATACTTCGCAGATGGCTGCCAATGGGGATTCCGCATACGAGAAAGAATACCGTGAAATTGTGAATCGTCACATTGAAATGGTATATACCGTAATTCCGGCAGGTAATGAGCGTACTGTTTTATTGGATAAGGTCAATGAATTGTTGAGTGAACTGAAGGATATTTTTCAGGGAATTTATCTGATAAAGGACTTGTCGTCTAAAACGTCGGCTACTATTGTAAGTTATGGTGAGCGCTTGTCGTCTATTATTGTAGCTTCGTTGATAAAGGGGGCTGTATGGTATGACTCCCGCAACTTCATTAAGACTGAAAAAAAACATGCCAAACATATTCTGGATTCCGAACTGACCACTCGCTTGGTTAAAGAAACTTTCCAGAAATTACCGGAAGTGGCATTGGTTCCCGGATTTATCTCTACTGATAAGAACAGTGGTGAAGTGACCAATTTGGGACGTGGCGGTTCAGATTATACCGCTTCTGTCATAGCTGCGGCACTGAATGCGGATAGCTTGGAAATATGGACGGATGTGGATGGTTTCATGACGGCAGACCCGCGTGTAATCAGTACGGCCTATACCATTAATGAGTTGAGCTATGTGGAAGCGATGGAGCTTTGTAACTTTGGAGCGAAGGTGGTTTATCCGCCGACTATTTATCCGGTATGTCATAAGAATATTCCTATTCTGATTAAGAATACATTCAATCCTCAAGGCGAGGGAACTATCATAAAGCAGGAAGTGAATTCCGGTTCTAAAGCCATTAAAGGTATCTCATCCATCAATGATACGAGTTTGATTACGGTTACCGGTCTGGGAATGGTGGGAGTGATCGGAGTGAATTTCCGGATTTTTAAAGCATTGGCACAAAACGGCATCAGCGTGTTTATGGTATCGCAGGCATCTTCCGAGAACAGTACTTCTATCGGTGTGCGTAATCAAGATGCGGCGCTGGCTTGTGAAGTGCTGAATGAGGAATTCTCCAAAGAAATAGAAATGGGGGAAATCAGTCCGGTTGTTGCCGAAATGAATTTGGCTACCATTGCCATTGTCGGTGAGAACATGAAACATACACCGGGCATCGCCGGTAAGCTGTTCGGGACTTTAGGCCGTAACGGCATTAGTGTGATTGCTTGTGCGCAAGGTGCTTCGGAAACCAATATCTCTTTCGTGGTAGAATCCAAGTCACTGCGCAAATCATTGAATGTGATTCATGATTCGTTCTTCCTGTCCGAATATCAGGTGCTGAACCTTTTTATCTGCGGTACAGGTACGGTAGGAGGCAGTTTGATAGAGCAAATCCGTTGTCAGCAACAAAAGTTGATGCAGGAACGCGGTTTGAAGCTGAAAGTGGTAGGTATAGCCGATGGACATCATGCGTTGTTTACCCGTGCAGGCGTAGACTTGTCACATTATAAGGAAGAGTTGGCAGAGAAAGGAATGCCTTCGTCCACCCAGGTGTTGCATGACGAGATTATAGGTATGAATATATTCAACTCTGTGTTTGTGGATTGTACAGCCAGTGCAGAAGTTGCATCCTTATATAAAGATTTTCTGATGAATAATATTTCGGTGGTAGCGGCCAACAAAATTGCCGCTTCTTCCGAATACTCCGTTTATAGCGAACTGAAACAAATAGCCCGCCGTCGCGGTGTAAAATTCTTGTTTGAAACCAATGTAGGTGCAGGGCTACCCATTATCAACACAATCAATGACTTGATAAACAGCGGAGACAAGATATTGAAAATAGAGGCGGTATTGAGCGGTACGCTGAATTACATCTTTAACAAAATCAGCGCGGACATTCCTTTCAGCAAGACCATCAAAATGGCACAGGAAGAGCGCTACTCGGAACCCGATCCGCGTATTGACCTGAGTGGCAAGGATGTGATTCGTAAACTGGTTATTCTGGCTCGTGAAGCCGGATATAAATTGGAACAGGAAGATGTGGAAAAACATCTTTTTGTACCGAATGATTTCTTTGAAGGCCCGTTGGAGGAGTTCTGGAAGAAAGTACCTTCCCTGGATGCGGATTTTGAATCACGCCGTCAAAAGCTGGAGGATGAAAACAAACGCTGGCGTTTTGTAGCCAAACTGGAAGATGGGAAAGGCAGTGTGTCTTTGCAGGAAGTGGACAGCAAACATCCATTCTATGGTCTGGAAGGCAGCAACAACATTATTCTGCTTACAACCGAGCGATATAAAGAGTATCCGATGATGATACAAGGATATGGGGCCGGTGCCAGTGTGACTGCCGCCGGAGTATTTGCCGATATCATGAGCATCGCTAATATTTAGGCTTATGAAACATATTATTATTTTAGGCGACGGTATGGCCGACTGGCCTGCCGAATCACTGGGAAACAAAACATTGCTGCAATACTCCAGTACACCTTATATGGATAAGTTGGCCGCTATGGGACGTACCGGGAGGTTGGTTACAGTTGCTCCCGGATTTCATCCGGGTAGTGAAGTGGCGAATATGTCTGTTATGGGCTATAATTTACCGAAGGTGTACGAAGGCCGTGGGCCGTTGGAAGCAGCAAGCATCGGGGTGGAGTTGCAACCGGGCGATATGGCTATGCGTTGTAACATTATCTGCATCGAAGATGAGAAGATAAAAAATCACTCCGCCGGACATATCACTACCGAAGAAGCTGATGTGCTGGTTAGATATTTGGAAGAAAAATTGGGTTCTGACCGGATTCATTTCTATACCGGTGTACAATATCGCCATTTGTTGGTGATAAAAGGGGGAAATAAACAATTGGACTGCACCCCGCCCCATGATGTGCCTTTGCAGCCTTTCCGTCCGCTCATGGTGAAGGCGGAAGTACCGGAGGCGCAGGAAACAGCCGGATTGATAAATAATCTTATCCTGGCTTCCCAGGAATTGTTGGCAGATCATCCGGTTAATCAAAAACGTATAGCCGAAGGCAAAGATCCTGCTAATAGTATCTGGCCTTGGAGTCCGGGGTATCGCCCGCAGATGGAACCTCTCTCCGGGAAGTATCCGGCCATAAAGAAAGGGGCTGTTATTTCAGCGGTGGACTTAATCAATGGCATAGGACATTATGCAGGATTACGCCGTATTGCTGTAGAGGGGGCTACCGGTTTATATAATACGAATTATGAGAATAAGGTAGCTGCGGCATTGGAAGCATTGAAGACGGACGACTTTGTGTATCTGCATATTGAGGCCAGTGATGAGGCCGGTCACGAAGGAGATTTTAAGTTGAAGCAGTTTACTATTGAAAATCTGGACAAACGTGTTGTAGGACCTGTTTATGAAGCAGTGAAGGATTGGGATGAGCCTGTGGCTATCGCCGTGCTTCCGGATCATCCTACGCCTTGCGAACTCCGTACCCATACAGCCGAACCTGTGCCTTTCCTTATCTATTATCCCGGTATAGAACCGGACTGTGTGCAGACCTTTGATGAAGTGGCATGTGTGGAAGGCAGTTATGGAATATTGAAAGAAGATGAGTTTATGAATGAATTTATGAAAAAATAATGTGGCAGTTTGCTAATTTGCCCCAATGGCAACCCTCCATGCAAAGCCCTTGGCACATTAGCACATTGACGCATTGAAAAATTGTTTACTATGAAATATTACAGTACGAATCACCAGGCTTCCGATGCTTCTCTGGAAGAAGCTGTAGTGAAGGGGCTGGCTTCTGACAAAGGTTTGTATATGCCCGAGGCCATCAAGCCATTGCCGCAAGAGTTTTATGATCAGATTGAGAATCTGTCGTTTCAGGAAATTGCTTATCGCGTGGCCGATGCTTTCTTCGGTGAGGATGTTCCTGCTGAAACACTGAAGCAGATCGTTTATGATACATTGAGTTTTGATGTTCCTGCCGTAAAGGTAAAGGATAATATTTACTCTTTGGAACTGTTTCATGGTCCTACATTGGCATTTAAAGATGTAGGTGGACGTTTCATGGCCCGTTTGTTGGGCTACTTCATTAAAAAAGAAGGGCAAAAGCAGGTGAATGTACTGGTTGCGACTTCGGGGGATACCGGTAGTGCTGTAGCCAATGGCTTCCTCGGAGTGGAAGGTATTCATGTGTATGTGCTTTATCCGAAAGGAAAAGTCAGTGAAATTCAGGAAAAGCAGTTCACTACTCTGGGGCGGAATATCACAGCGTTAGAAGTGGACGGTACTTTTGATGACTGTCAGGCATTGGTTAAGAATGCGTTTATGGATGCTGATTTGAATGCGCACATGAAGTTGACTTCTGCCAACTCCATCAATGTGGCTCGTTTCCTGCCACAGGCATTTTATTACTTCTATGCCTACGCACAGTTAAAGAAAGAAGGAAAAGCGGATCATCTGGTAGTGTGCGTACCTAGCGGAAACTTTGGTAATATCACCGCCGGACTATTTGGTAAACGCATGGGCTTGCCTGTCAAGCGTTTTATTGCAGCCAATAACCGGAATGATATTTTCTACCAATACTTACAGACCGGAAAATACAATCCTCGTCCTTCCATAGCTACTATTGCCAATGCAATGGATGTGGGAGATCCAAGTAATTTTGCCCGTGTACTGGCATTGTACGGTAACAGTCATGCTGCCATAACAGCGGATATCTCTGGTGCGACTTATGCGGATGAACAGATTCGTGAAACGGTGGGTGAGGTATATCGGGAAACCGGTTACTTGCTCGATCCGCATGGAGCCTGCGGTTATCGTGCTTTATCCGAAGGATTGTCCCCCAGCGAAACGGGTATTTTCCTGGAAACGGCACATCCGGCTAAATTCCTGGAAACTGTGGAAGGCATCATTGGCGACAAAGTGGAGATTCCCGCCAAACTGCAAGCGTTTATGAAAGGAACCAAACAAAGTGTTCCGATGGAAAAAGACTTTGAAAGTTTCAAAGGCTATTTGATGAAAGAATAGCTTTTAGAAATAGATATCTGATAAGAAAAGAGAGGGGCAAAAGTCCAAAGTAACTATCCAATGGTTCACCGTAGGGGCGGATTGAATAGTTACTTTGGGCTTGTTTACATAAAGAACAAAAAAGTTCCGTCACAGCAACGTGCTCATTACTAGTTACTTTCTGTGTAAAAGAATCTCAAACCTCCTTCAATCGGTATGCTTCCGGCTATCGAATCCTGTTACGTATGTAACAAAGTTTGTTCCTACCGTATCTTTCACTCCGTTTCATTTTCACTCCGTTTCATTTGATATTTCACTTGGGTGAAGCAACTGTTTCACTTAGGCGAAAACGGCTGTTCATCTAAGTGAAATCGCCTCTTCACTTGGGTGAAGCAACAAATGCAGATGGGCAAAAATAAGCCTTATGACGCTCTCCTGCAAGGAAGTAACCGCAACTATGGCACAGGAATTAGAACAACCGATATACGTCAAGCCGAATTTGATAGCGGAGAATGGAAAACCGTTTCAGGGGAATTTAGAATATTTTTTCACATTATATTGTTGATTTACAGAGAGATACTGCGCGTGGTCCGGAATGGTTGATGCGTGTCTTTATTTTATTTCTTCCAGCAACTTCCCGAACGAAGTGAATGTCCGTTGTTTCCCGCCCCAGGTGAGGTACAAGGTATCGGGAGCGATGACTTGTAGATGGGGCAGACCGGCAGGAACGTTTTGGGTTTGCAGACAAGTATATCCGTGACGGTTCAGTGCGTTGATAGTCCAGTGCAATAAGGTTTCGTCTGTCGCTTCCACCGTTATTTCCTGCTTTCCATTCACGGTTGGATAGTAGATGCCATGATCATAATCGAACCGGATATTACTGTGTGAGAACAGCGTGTCCATCCGATGGTTCAGAATCATATCTTCCGTCACTCCGCATTGCAGTCCTGTTTCTTTGGACAGCAGCCAAAGCTTGTCCGACAGTACCAGGGCTTGTTCTATGTCATGGGTGGATAGCAGGATGGCCTTGTTTTGCTCCACCGCCAATTGATGCAGCAAAGTCATGATTTCAATGCGGCTCACCACGTCCAGAAAAGCGGTCGGCTCATCCAAGATGATAAGCGGACATTCCTGAACCAATGCTTTGGCTATCATTACCTTTTGCCGTTCTCCGTCCGAAAGTTCGGCGGTGTAGCTTTCGGCTTTGTGGGCAATGCCTACGGCATCCAATGCCTCTTTGATAATGAGATGGTCTTTGGGATGGAGCCGTCCGAAGAAACCTGTATGCGGCTGGCGTCCCAAAGCTACCAGTTCATACACGGTCAGCCCTCCGGCTTGTGTCTTGTCTGTCAGGACCACGCCGATGGTGCGCGAACGTTCCTTTTCCGAATACTGCTGCAAAGGCTTGCCCAGCAATTGCAAATCTCCTGCCAGTGAAGGTTGCGAAGCGGACAGGGTGCGGAGCAAAGTCGATTTTCCGGCCCCGTTTGCTCCAAGCAGACTGGTCAGTTCTCCCGGATAGAGTCCGAAAGAAAGGTGTTCGTGCACTTTCTTTTCTCCTTTGTGGGTACGATAACCTATGCACAGGTCTGTGGCGGTGATGACAGCTTGCTTTTCCATCAGTTGAAGTACTGGATTTTACGTTGGTTCACAATGACATAAATAATAATGGGCGCACCGATGACCGGAGTGACGGCATTCAGTGGAATGATACCTGCCTCGCCCGGCAGAATGCAGATGAAGTTGCAGAGCAGGGCAATGGCTCCTCCCGTCAGCATGGTGACAGGTAGCAGAGAGTTATGGTTGGAGGTTCCCAGCATGAGGCGGGCAATGTGCGGCACAGCCAGTCCGATAAAGGAAATCGGGCCGCAGAAAGCGGTAGTCGTCGCTGTCAGTAATCCGGTGGCGACAAGCAGCAGGTTACGTGTACGGCGGATGTTGATTCCCAGGTTTTCGGCATAGCGTGTTCCCAGCAGCAGGGCATTCAGAGGCTTTATCAGCAGTATGGTAATCAGCAGTCCCGCCATTGTGACCAAGGAGAAAAAGGGAAGCTGCTGCAAAGATACTCCTCCAAAGTTTCCCATTCCCCAAATCATGTAGGAATGCACCCCTTCTGCCGTGGAGAAAAAGTTGAGCAGGGAGATGGCAGATGAAGTGATATACCCTATCATGATACCTATAATGAGCAGCATGATGCTGTTTTTTATCAAAGTGGAGAAGAACAGGATGATTCCCATCACCAGCATGGAGCCTATGAATGCTCCGATAATGACGGACAGGAATCCGGATAAAGTGAATACTCCGGCAGTAATCGTACCTGCGCCTGCCAGCATGACCAAGGCAACTCCCAAACTGGCTCCCGAACTGATTCCCAGTATGGAAGGGTCGGCCAAAGGGTTATTGAATGTGGTTTGCAACATCAGTCCCGATGCTGCGAGTGCCATTCCGCAAAGGAGGGCGGTAATGGCTTGCGGCAGACGGGATTCCCAGACTATGAAACTCCAACTCGCCTTTTCTACTTCATTGCCTGTAAGGATATGCCACACCGCATCGGCAGGGATGTTTACCGAACCGAACAACAGGTTGGCTCCTGTCAATGCAAGGATGAGAAGGAGCAGTATGATACCGTATTTTGTTCCTTTGTTATTCATTGATACTGTTTGGGGGTACGCCCACTGTAGGGAGTGTGTCAAAACTAACCCGGCCTATCCTATCGTCAGCTGTAGGGGCAGCATTATCCACGTTTTGACATAACCCTACGGTGATTTACTCCGCTAATTTAGTGAAATATTTTAATTCATACCCTTCTAAAAGCGTAGGATGGAATATTTTTATCAAATCTTTCAGTAATCGGTCGGGATGGAAAGGGGAATCTTCGTAAAAGTCTACCTTCCCTGTGTTGCATCCATAAATGTTGCGTTCCTTGAATGCACGGAAACCGGTGTATGGAGCATAGTCCTGCTCCAATTCCTTATAAGTCTTGTCAATGGCCTGATTATATTTGATGAGCCAGAAATCTGCATTCTGACCTTTGTCAAACACGGTTTCGAAGGCTAGGGGAACAGAACCGCTATGCTCGTCATCGGCAAACACATAATTGGCTCCGGCATCCGCATAGATGCGTGCAGAGGTGCTTTTACCTCCCGGAACATACCAAGCCGAACCGTTTTTCAGTTCGCTGATAACGCTCGGTGCAGATGAAAGGGGAGCAACCAATGCTTTCAGCTCATTATAGTTTTTTTCCACCTCGGCAAACAAACTGTCCGCTTTTTGTGCCTCACCGAACAGAAGGCCGTAGAAGCGCATCCATTCGGCACGTCCCAATGCCGAAGTTTCCATGTAGTCTGCACATTCGATAATGGGGATGTTGAGTTTTTCCACCCGTCCGTATCCGCCACTGTTCTCGAAAGGGGAGAGCATAATGGCATCGGGGTGCAGGTCGATTATCTTTTCTATATCCGGGTTCATTCCATTCCCTACATCGGCGATGCTTCCTGTGCGGCAGCCATCCTGCACTTCTTGCAGTTTGATATACTTCAAATCGCAGACTCCTCCAATACTTTTCAAAGCACCAATCTGGTTGAGCAATCCGCAATGTACGGATGAGTAAACAACGGCCTTGCTCAATGGCGTGCGGACAAGTGTCCCTTCCGGCAAGTCGGCAGGCAGGGACTTTTCTTTGTCAACCAAGACATAGGTATGCAGTATCCGGGTCGTATCCCATGGATTGCGCAGACGGGCAATGGTATAGTCTTCGGTTGCAGACAGATTGAGGTTTTCTGCATAACGCAAAGGGATTGCTTTTTCTGCTTCTATTACAGAAGCAGTCTTGCTTCTTCCGCCGCAGGAGGAAAAAAGCAAGACTGAAAGCATCAGGTGAATAAAGAGAGAAAATTGTTTCATTGGTTAGTCAATAAATACGGCTGCTCTAGGACTTACACCACCGCTCTCGAATTTTTCAATAAAAGTACCGTCTTTCTTGAAACGATATATATCTCCGTTAGTATTATAATCGGTAGTACCGACATAAAAATCTCCATTTTCAGGATTGATACTCAACATATAAAAGATACGAGTCTTGAGTTCTTCTGGCATTTGTAAAAAACTAGTTTCTTCTTTTTTGTTGGTTTTAGCATTATAAGAATATAATGTATGGTTGGATGTATTTGTATTATAGTCTGTTTCTGAATAGATAACATATACCACATCATTATATTCAGCCATTAATGTGCCCGGTCCAATTTTTTTGTAGGTTTTGTTTTCTTTGTCATAGATTGCTACAGTATAGTCATAATCAGGGTACGGACCACCATATCCTTGGATGAAAATTTTGTCATTAGCTTCTAGTATCCTATCCGGATTCTGGAAAATTTCCACATGCTCTGCTGTATCAAAAGTCTTGATATCAATGATAGACAAACGATTGTCATATCCGAAACCGGAGTTTACCAGATATAGTTTGCCATCTTCTTCAATAATATGCTCGGGATTTTGTCCTACAGCTACCATCTTTTCAAAAGTTAATGTGTTAGCATCCAAACGGGCTACATTACCACTGCTTAAAGTAACGTAAAGTTTTCCGTCTTCAGCAGCCATATAGCGAGGCTGTCCTTGCTCGTCTGTAAAGCTATAACGCGCTTGTTCTACACAAGCTTCATTCAGTTTGCATACATATTTAGAGCCATACATGGATACATAAATATTATTATTATATTTTATCATATCTTGTCCTGTATCTCCTAGTTTGGCTTCATTTTGCTTATAGAAAATGTCATCTATTACATTGTTTCTTTTATCGGGATCATAGTATGTGATGCCGGCATTGTTCTTTTGATAAGAACCTTCATTCAAAATGTAGACACGATTTTCAGGCAATTCCACCTTCGAACCTTCATCGTTTTTTTTGCTGTCATCGTCATCATCACTACATGAGGTGAATGAAACACCCAGCATTAACATACACAGTGTTCCAAAAAATAAGCTTCTTAGTTTCATAATTAATTTTTAAAAGTTAGACATTTATATTGTTTAAAATCTTAATACTCCCGTTATGCGCCAGGAACGTCCGGGCATGGGATAATATTTGATAACATCATATTGCTTGTCAGTGAGATTGATAACTTCTGCCTGAAGGCGGAGGTGACAGCCTTTCATTGTAAATTCCCGCCATAAAGTGGCTGTGTGTTCTACATAACCGTCTATCTTATTCACCGGTATATTCTGTGCCATATAGTAGCGTTCGCTGACCCCTGTCAGGCTGTAACCCACATTAATCCAAGGAGTTTCGATGGTGGTCGAAGCATTGCCGCTATGCTGAGGCGTATAGGGCAGCTGGTCTTTATAATTCTTGGCATCGGGATTTGTCATATCTATGGCTTTTTGCCAGGAATAATTGCCGCTTAATCCTACGTTTATGTTAGGGCAGACAGGTATGGAAGTAGCCATTGTCGCATCAAGGCCGGTGATATGTACCGTGCCGTAATTCTGCATTTTCCATACATAAGTACTGGGAAAGGCGACTATTTTATCGGTTACTTCATTATAATATCCGTCAAGAGTGATAGAAAGGAAATCGGTAAACGAAAACGGCTTGCCGTTCCAAGTGACACCTATATTGTATTCGCGTGCCTTTTCCGGGCGTAAGGAGGTATTTCCTATGCGTAGATAATAAAGGTCATTGAAGGTAGGTACGCGGAACGTATTCTTATACATTGCGCGGACGTATAATTGTTCTTCTTTCCATGGCTGAATGGAAACGGACAGGGTGGGCGACAGGCGTTTCCGGTCGTCGGGAGTATTCCCTGCTTTTACTTCTTCCGTAATGAAAGTCCCCACCAATGTGCCCGATAGCTTGATACGTCCCCATTGGTAACGTGCATTGAGGGCTGTGAGCGAGGAATATCTCACCGGGTTGGGGCTGTCGTTGATATTGGTGTGAAGGGTATTGATGAATCCATCCTGCGCGAGCGATAATTCCAGACCTTTGACGGGCTGATAAAGCACGGCGGCGGACAGATAATATTCGTCCTGACGGTTGATGTCGGTCTGCTTTCCGTTTTCATACTTCACGTCTGTATCTTCGTATTTGTTCCAAGAATGGTTGAACTTGGCTTGCGCCTGCAAAGTCCATTTGGGGGAGAAGGTTTTCTTATAACGGGCTTGGGTGAAGAAATTCTCGTCCCACAAACGTTCTTCTGCCTTCGGGTTGTATAGAATGACAGCACCGGGCAGTCCGCGTTCGGAATAAAAATAATAGGCTTTCACATCCAGTGTACTTTCGTCATGGAAAGTATGAAACAGATTCGCCTCTCCCTGCCATGTATGAATATCCGAATTGTTTCTTTTCTCTTGAGTGATGTATTTTCCGTTTTCCAATGTGAAGGGATAATTACCGTCGGCACGTATAAAGGAAGCATCGACTGACAGACCGGTGTGTTCTCCCAGCTTCTGCCATCTGCGTATGGATGGGGCTATGTAGCCAAAGGCTCCTCCCCGGATTTGTATTTGTGACAGGGAGGATTTCCCATTTTCGAAGACGGGTTTCTCCGTTTCAATGCTGAGTACTCCTGCCGAAGCATACAGACGGGCCGGTTGCAGCAGATTCTCATCTTGTCCGATTGCCAATGAAAGAGAGGATACATTGTCGAGGGAGAAACGCCCGATATCGATTTGTCCTGCCTGACTGTTGCTGACGACTACTCCATCGTAGCTGACTGCTGTGTGTGCAGCTCCTAAATTGCGGATGGAAACGGTCTTCAGACCGCCTATGCCTCCGTAATCACGGACGTTGGTTCCGGCAAAACGCCTTACGGCATCTGCCATATTCTGTAACCCCAAGTTCTTTATATCTTCCTTGTTGATAAGTTGTACAGGGCTGCCGGTTGTTACTTTGGCAGGCGGACGTCTTGCCGTAACCGTAACTTCATCTATTTTATGCACTTTTCCGGTGATGGAATCTCCTTTCTCCTGTGCCTGTATTTCAAGCGGCAATAGGAGAAAGCTGCAAAGCAGACAAAGCCATAGCTTATAAGCCTGGTTATTTCCTTTCATTTAAAAAAACATATTAATGAATAAATACCGCATTCTTACCGCTGCTCTTTCCTCGAAAGCGACGGTCGATGACTTTACGTTTTGCAGGTCTTCTGACTTACTCCTGTTTACTTGCCTTCCCACCTTATTATATATACAGGCAGTGGCGTGAGTGGATAAGTAAACCTATCCCCTTATAGAGGTAGATGGAGCTTACAGCAGCGGGACTGTTCAGGACTTGCACCTGATTCCCTTTTCATCCGCTTCCTCGCATCAGTCGGAGGTACGCGGAACAAAACATGGCAAAGATAGTTTGTTTGGATGAATAAGAAAAGGAAAATGATAAAAAATCCTTTTTTTAATTAGTTACAGATTTATTTTCTCCCAGCAAAAGTAGGCGTGTATAACGGTTCTTTTTTTAGTGACAAAACGACTTGATTCTATCCATGTTGAAGATAAAATAGAATAGTATTGAATAAAATAAAACTGATGCTTAACAACATTCAAATATTGATTCGCTTTATTCAATACAATCACTATATTTGTTAAATGGATAATCTTAAAATACGTAATAGATGAAACACTTGAATTTTATTTTAGCCGGTTTATTTTTCCTGTGCGGTCTTTGTTGTCGGGCACAAGTGCTTCCTTTGGAAGAAAATGTGGTGCTGAACACCAAGGAAGGACAAATCAAAGGAAAACTGCTTTTGCCCGGTGGGGTGAAAACCTGTCCGGTGGTGCTTATTATAGCCGGCTCCGGACCTACGGATATGGATGGTAATTCAGCCATTGGCAATTTGAGGAATAATTCGTTGAAGTTTCTGGCGGAAGGCTTGGCGGCAAACGGCATCGCTTCCTTGCGCTTTGACAAGCGGGGGATAGGAACCAGTGCGTCGGCAGGTAAGGAGGAAGCGAAACTTCGTTTTGAAGATTATGTGAATGATGTGACGGGCTGGATTGATTACCTGGCGAAAGAGAAACGTTTTACGACAATCACGGTGGCAGGACATAGCGAAGGGGCGCTGATTGGAATGCTGGCCTGTCAGAACCGGCCGAAGGTGAAAGGCTATATCTCGGTTGCCGGTGCGGGGCGTCCTGCCTACGAGATTATAGAGGCGCAAGTGGCTGCTCAACAGAATCCGGAAGCGGTGCGGAAGGAGGTGGCATCCATTAACGGGTCCTTGAAAAACGGCAAGGAAGTGAGTGACGTGCCGGCTTATCTGCAATCATTGTATCGGGCTTCTGTCCAGCCTTATTTGATTTCCTGGTTCAAGTATAATCCCCGGACGGTGATTGCTTCCGTCAAAGTGCCGGTCCTCATCGTTCAGGGTAAAAATGATATTCAGGTATCGGTGGAGGATGCCGAACTTCTGAAAAAGGGTTGCCCGGCTGCCGAACTGCTTTTGATTGATAAGATGAACCATGTGCTGAAAGATTGTGAATCAAAGGCCGTACAGCAGCAGATGCTTACTTACGGGAATCCTTCTCTGCCGGTGAACAGTACTTTGATAGCTTCTGTCAGTACATTTGTGAAAAAACTGAAATGATATGGGAGAAATAAAGAAACGTTTGCCGTTGCAATGCCCTGCGTGTGATGCACCGTTGAGGGAGATTCATTTCGGTCCGGCACCCAATCCTGTCTGGTGTGTTATGCGGCAGAGCATCTGATGGTGTGGCTGTTGTGTCGTATGTTGATAAGCCATCTTTATGGATAAAATAAAAAAGAGGATGCCAAAAGTCTTGTTGAAGCTTTGACATCCTCTTCTATGTTATACTGATGCGTTATTTAGGGACATTCATTAAATATTACAAAATCAGCCAACTAATTCATACACAAAGTATTGCGAATTAGTTGGCTTTTTTGTATCTTTAGGTATTCCCCCGAAAATAAGATTTGACGGCCAAAACGGGGGAAATATCCAAACTAATAAGATATGGCAAAGATAGTGAATATTTCAGAAATTCACCCTACTTTGGGTTTTACAGAATTTGATATTCTGGAAAAATACCGCAAGAGTTTTAATGAGAGTGAGCTTGGCAAGCTTCATTCGGTCTTTCCGTTTGAATGTATGGCAAAAGCCGCCGGCCTGTCGGACCGGCGCCTGGGACGCAGGAACAGATTCAGTCCTTCCGCAAAGATCGCCCTTATGGTCCTGAAGGCATACACCGGATTCTCCGACAGGCAACTGGTGGAACATCTGAACGGGAACATACACTACCAGATTTTCTGTGGAATTATGATTCCCCCGTCCCTTCCCATAACCAACTTCAAGATAGTCAGTGCCATCCGTAATGAGATAGCATCCCGCCTTGACATTGATTCTTTCCAGGAGCTCCTGGCTTCACACTGGAAACCTTATCTTGATAACCTTCACGTCTGCATGACCGATGCCACATGCTATGAAAGCCACATGCGTTTTCCTACGGACATGAAACTCCTTTGGGAAAGCCTCGAATGGCTCTACAGGCATATATGCCGGCATTGCAGGGAGTTGGGCATAAGGCGTCCGCGCAACAAATACAGGAATGTGGCGGAATCCTATCTGTCCTACTGCAAGAAAAGAAAGAGGAGAGCTTCAAGGACAAGAATGCTTAAGCGCCGTATGATCAAGCTTCTTGAAAAGCTCCTCAGTCAAAGGGATGGGATCCATAGCGAGTACGGTGCTTTACTCCGATATACCCAGGATTATCATAAGCGTCTTTCCATCATCAGAAAGGTGCTTGTACAAGAAAAGGAAATGTTTGAAGGGCGGAAAGTCAGTGACCGCATCGTCAGCATTGACCGTCATTATGTACGTCCCATCGTCAGAGGCAAGGAAACCAAGTCCGTCGAGTTCGGTGCAAAGGTCAATAATATACAGATAGACGGCATATCGTTCATCGAACACCTCTCGTTCAAGGCATTCAATGAGGGTATACGCTTGAAGGACTGTATCCGTATGCAGCAGAAGCTTATGAATGTAAGGGTAAGATGTGTGGCTGCCGATTCCATATATGCCAATAATGCCAACAGAAAGTTCTGTACAAAATATGGGATATCCACATCCTTTGTGCGCAAGGGAAGGGCGGCCAAAGATGAGCCTTTGAGGAAGGTGCTTAGAAGCGAACTCTCAAAAGAAAGGGCAACACGGCTTGAAGGAAGCTTCGGCACTCAAAAGCAACATTACTCGCTCTCAAGGATAAAGGCCAGAAACAGGAAGACGGAAATACTGTGGATTTTCTTTGGAATACATACGGCAAATGCCATACTGATGATAGAAAAAATCAGAAACAAAACAGCTAAAGCAGCATGATATGATTTTACTCACAGAATCAGAAGAGGTCATCAGACTTCTTCCGGAACGTCATGTCCTGTCGGATAGAAGTATGTGAGAAAGCACGGAAAAATGACAATAAGAATGGCATATGAAATGGTCATGCCCTATCATCTTCATATGCCATCTTATTTTTTAGAGACATTTACTGAATATCCCTATTTAATCTTTTCTCGAATCTTGCTAAGATAGGCACGCATCCCCGCAGCATCTTTCTTGTTGATGATATCCAACAGCTCATTTAATTCTGTACGGATACCTTCTACCTGTGCAGGGGTGCGGGGATTGAATAAAATTTCCTGCAACAGGTAGTCGTCTTCGTTCAATACTCCTTTGGCTATCTTCATGTGGCGTTTGAAAGTAGTACCGGGAGCGTCCTGATGCTTCATCACTGCCGCAAAAACGAAAGTGGAGACAAAAGGGATGGACAGCGAATAGGCCACTGTCTCATCGTGCTCTTCAAAGGTATATTCAAAGATGTTCAGACCAAGGTTTTGGTATAAGTCCTTGAAGAAGATTTTACCCAGATGGTCGCCTTCGCTGATGATGATGGCATTTTCGGTGCTCAGTTTGTCAAGGTTGGCAAATGTGGGACCGAACATGGGGTGGGTAGATACATAACGGAATCCGCATTGGTCATAAAACTCTTTCAGTCCGGTCTTTACCGAGGCAATATCGCTGATGATGCAATCCTTGGGGAGAGCGGGCAATACTTGGTGAAAAGCATCCAGCGTATATTTCACGGTTGCCGCATTGATAACCAGTTCGGGTTTGAATTCTTCAATCTCTTCGAGTGTGGTATATCGGTAGGTATTGTAAACGAAACGAAGGCGTTTCGGGTCTACATCAAATACAGCGGTTTCGTGCTGGAAGCTCAATACATCGGTAAAGAAGGAGCCCATTTTACCGGCTCCTAAAATTAATATTCTCATCGGTTTACTTATTTATGATTTCCATTTGTTGCCTTACGCTTTCTTCGTGAATGGCTTCGAATACTTTTTTAATGAATTCTGAATCCATGCCGCACAATGAACCTTGTGCACCACGCTTGTCCAGAATCTCATTGTAACGACCTGTCTGTAGAATGGTCATATCATGTTCTTTCTTGAATGTACCGATTTCACGGCAGACACGCATACGTTTTGCCAATACTTCGATAATCTCATTGTCGCAATCATCGATTTGGTTACGCAGTTCACCCAGGTTTTCAGTTGTTTGGGTTTCTTTGCGGATGACCAGCAGATTCAGGATGTAGTCCAGCACATCGGGAGTGACTTGTTGGGCGGCATCGCTCCATGCACAGTCGGGATTGCAGTGTGATTCTACGATTAAGCCGTCAAAACCTAAGTCCATCGCCTGCTGGCAGAGGGGAGCTACCAACTCGCGCTTGCCACCGATATGGCTGGGGTCACAGAAAATAGGCAGTTCGGGAATGCGGCGGCGCAATTCGATAGGGATATGCCATTGGGGTAGGTTACGGTAAATCTTTTTATCATAAGAAGAGAATCCGCGATGGATAGCACCCAGTT
The DNA here is from genome assembly GCF_000012825.1 of Phocaeicola vulgatus ATCC 8482. Lineage (GTDB taxonomy): Bacteria > Bacteroidota > Bacteroidia > Bacteroidales > Bacteroidaceae > Phocaeicola > Phocaeicola vulgatus. Next base: position 2,672,826 of record NC_009614.1, read on the forward strand.
GCTTCAAACCTGCATTGTTGATGCGCTCGAAAGCTCCAATCCACAATTCAAGGTCAGGGTTGACAGGGTTTTTAATCAATATAGGAATATCCACACCTTTCAGTGCATCGGCAATTTCCTGCACGGCAAACGGATTGGCAGTGGTGCGTGCGCCAATCCAAAGCACATCAATACCTGCCTTTAAACATTCGTAAACGTGTTTGGCAGTAGCTACTTCGGTGGCAACATACATACCGGTTTCCTGTTTCACACGTTTCAGCCATGCCAGGCCATCTACACCGATGCCTTCGAAACCTCCCGGTTTGGTACGCGGTTTCCAGATGCCGGCACGGAAAATCTTAATGCCTTTATTGGCCAGCATAGTGGCGGTATCCATTACTTGTTCTTCGGTTTCGGCACTACATGGGCCGGCGATAATCATCGGGCGTTTCTTTTCAATTCCCGGAAGTTCGATGGGTTTTAAATCTAATTCCATAATCTGATATTTTGTTTTGTTACATTATCTTTTTAATTCTTTCCAGTGCTTCTGCCAGCTTTTCTTCTTTGGCACAGAGGGAAATACGGATATAGCGTTTGCCGTTGCTGCCGAAGATAAAGCCCGGAGTAATGAACACACGTGCTTCGTGCAAAACTTTTTCGGTCAGTTCTTCTACATCATTGTAAGATTCGGGAATGCGTCCCCAAAGGAACATACCTACCTGATTGGGATCAAAGCTACAACCGAGTACTTTCATAATCTCTTCTGCCAGTTGGCGGCGACGGCTATATACATTGACGTTCGCTTCTTCGTGCCATTCCACACTGTTGTTGTAAGCTTGTGCGGCGGCCAGTTGCATGGGGCGGAAAGTTCCTGAGTCAATATTACTCTTTATTTTCAATATCCATTGTACAAACTGCGCATTGGTGGCGAGCATTCCCACACGCCAGCCGGGCATGTTGTGGCTCTTGCTCATAGAGTTGAACTCGATGCAGCATTCTTTGGCTCCGGGCACATTAAGAATACTCAGTGGTTTCTTGTTCAGGATAAAGCTGTATGGGTTGTCGTTTACAATCACAATATTATGGCGGCGTGCAAAGTTTACCAGCTTTTCATACAGTTCCATCGTGGCGTTCGCTCCGGTCGGCATATTGGGATAGTTGGTCCACATAATCTTGACGCGGCTCAAGTCCATCTTCTCCAGTTCATCAAAATCGGGTTGCCAATGATTGTCTTCGCGCAGGTTGTAGTTCACAATCTCACTGCCCAATATTTTATTTAAAGAGGTGTAGGTAGGATACCCCGGATTGGGAACCAATACCTGATCACCCGGATTGACCAATGCCAGCGTCACATGCAGGATACCTTCTTTGGAACCGATGAGCGGCTGGATTTCGGTTGCCGGATCAAGCTCTACATGATACCAACGCTTGTACCAGTCGGCCATGGCTTTGCGCAATTCAAGAATGCCGACAGTAGGTTGGTATCCGTGCGCATCAGGACGCTTTGCCTGTTCGCACAACACATTGACGGTTTCTTCCGAAGGAGGCATGTCAGGGCTTCCGATACCCAAACTGATTACATTTTTACCTTCGGCATTCATTTGTGCCACTTCTTTCAGTTTACGGCTGAAGTAGTATTCGCTAACATTCGCCAGACGGTCTGCCGGCTGAATATTATATGGTTGATGTTCCTTCTGCATATTCTCCTAATATTTTAAGTTCTTTTGTCAATGGTGAAACGGCGTCGATAGACTGCTTGTATCTTAAATAATCATTGAAAATTACGTCTACATAGAACAGATATTCCCATTCGCGGCCTATAATCGGTAATGATTGAATCTTGGTCAGATTTATTTTATAGAAAGAAAAGATAGAGAGCACTTGCGACAGGCTTCCTTCGTTGTGGGGGAGGGAGAAGACGATATTGGCCTTGTTTACTTTCGAACGTTCACGTAAGTCATCGGCTTTCCATGGGTCGGCCACTACAAGGAAACGCGTGAAGTTGTGTTTGTTTGTTTCGATGCCTTCTTCCAATACTTTCATTCCGTACAAATCGGCGGCGTATCTGGAGCAGATAGCGGCGTGTCCTTTCAGATTTTCCCGTTTGATGGCTTCCGCACTTCCTGCCGTATCTTCCGTTTCTACTATTTTCAGTTTGGGATGTTGTATCAGGAATTCACGGCATTGTGCCAAGGCAACGGGGTGGGAGTTGACTTCTGTCAGTGTTTCCCAATTGTCGTCCGGCAAGCACATGAAGCTGTGTTTGATGCGTAGTTTGTGTTCGCCGACAATGGTCATGCCGCTTTCGCGCAGTAACTCATAGTTGTGCAGCAAACTGCCTGCAATGGTGTTCTCGATAGCGAGCATACCAATTACATTGCTATCCTGCTTTATGTTCGCAAAGACTTCTTCGAACGTGGAACAGCAGATTAGTTCGATCTCTTCTCCGGGGAAGAACTTGTGGGCGGCAATGTCGTGATACGAGCCCGGTACACCTTGTATTGCTATCTTTTTCATTCGTATATATATTATAAAAAAATCCCGCTTCTGCCGGAAGCGGGATTTCGTTGTTATTATCGCATTGTTTTAATCATTGTTTAACGTACACATACAAATTCCCGCTTCACTTTGTTGCTAAAGTAAAAGTAATAAAAGAAGAAAAAGTATGTATTGTATAATGCTTTCATTTTGTTCTTATTGTTATTGAATACGCTGCAAAAGTAATATATTTCTAGCAAAAACAAATAAATAAGAAGCTTTTTTTCAATTTTTTTTTAGGCTGTGCCTGTTTGGCTCCTGCTTTCCATAATTCCCGGCATCTGTTGTAAAGCCCAATCTACTAATCCTTCTATATGTGGTATTAAGCTTTTCCCTCTTTCTGTCAGTTCATATTCTACTCGCGGCGGAACTTCGGCATACACCTTCCGGCTCACTAGTCCGTCAGTTTCCAGTGTGCGCAGAGTTACAGTCAGCATACGTTGTGAGATATCGGCTATTGTTTTATGAATGTCGCAGAATCGCATGGTTCCGTTAGCATTTAATGTGATAAGAACCAGCATAGACCATTTATCACCAAGCCTGCACAATACATTCCGTACAGGGCAATTATTATCCGGATGAAAATTTTTCATTTTTTAATATTCTCTATTTGCTTGCCGTTCAACAATGGTTACCTCTATGTAAGTTCCTTATCTACAGGTGCCTTCTTGTTTTTGGGAAAAAGGATACTTACATTTGCATCACAAAAGTAATAAACTTACTCAAGGTAACTATTGTTTTACTAGATAAATTTATTGTTTCACTTATAATAAGTTAAGATTATGGCAAAGAAAGTAGCTGTTTTAGCGGTAAATCCGGTGAACGGATTCGGTTTGTTCCAGTATTTGGAAGCGTTTTTTGAAAATGGTATATCCTATAAGGTGTATGCAGTGGCGGAAACAAAGGAAATTAAAACAAACTCGGGCATTGAATTGGTGGCCGATGATGTGATTGCAAATCTTATAGGGCATGAAGATGATTTTGATGCTTTGGTTTTTGCCTGTGGGGATGCGGTTCCTGTATTTGCTCAAAATGCGGATAAACCTTATAATGTGGACTTGATGTCGGTCTTGAAGGCATTTGCCGGGAAGGGAAAGATCCTGATAGGTCATTGTGCTGCAGGCCTGCTGTTTGATTTTGCTGGAATTACAGAGGGAAAGAGATTAGCTGTGCATCCTTTGGCGAAACCAGCTGTAAGTAAAGGGATGGCTACTGATGAGAGATCGGTTGTTGATGGTAATTTTTATACAGCACAAAGTGAAAATTTTGTTTGGACAATGATGCCTCAGGTAATTGAAGCCTTGAAAAAATAAGGGAATATTAATGTCGCCCAATGTAGAAATTTCCTATATTTGGGCGACAATTCCTAAAAATAGAAACAATGAAATACAATTTTGATAAAGTGATAGATCGCAGCGGTACGTCTGCTGAGAAAGTAGAAGGGCTGAAACATATTTGGGGACGTACGGATTTGATTCCTTTATGGGTGGCTGATATGGATTTTGCCACAGCTCCTTTTGTAACAGATGCTATTCGTAAACGTTGCGAAAATGAAGTTTTAGGGTATACCGGCAAACCAGATAGCTATTATAATGCGATTATAAACTGGGTAAAACAGCGTTATGATTTGATCGTGACCAAGGAAGTGATAAATTTTGTTCCCGGCATTGTACCGGGCATCGGTATGGCTATGAATTGTTTTACTCAGAAAGGGGATAAGGTAATGATTCAACCTCCTGTTTATCATCCTTTTGCATGGGTTACGACTCGTAATGAGCGTACTTTGGTCATAAATCCGTTGAGATGGGAGAACGGGATGTACCGTATGGATTTGGATGCTTTTCGTGAACAAATTAAAGGTTGTAAGCTCTTTATTTTATGTAATCCTCATAATCCGGGTGGCGTTGTGTGGACTGAAGCAGAGTTACGAGCGATAGCTGATATCTGTTATGATGAGAAAGTATTGGTCTTCTCGGATGAAATTCATGCGGATTTGACTTTACCTCCTCATACGCATCGTCCTTTTGCTACTGTCAGTGAAAAGGCTCGAATGAACTCCGTTACTTTTATGTCTCCTAGCAAGGCTTTTAATATGCCGGGACTATCTGCCTCACATGCTCTTATTTTTAATGAAGATTTGCGTAAACGCTTCCGTATCTATATGGATGCCGGTGAGTTGGATATGGGACATGTCTTTGCTTTTCTTTCTGTTGAGGCTGCTTATAGTCATGGTACGGAATGGCTTGACCAATGTTTGGCGTATATACAAGGAAATATAGATTTTGTCGACGAATTTTTGAAAAAACATGCACCTAAAATCAAGGCCATTCGTCCGGAGGCTTCTTATTTAGTTTGGTTGGATTGCCGTGAACTGGAGTTGAGCCAGAAAGATTTGAATGAATTCTTTGTAGATAAAGCGCATTTGGCATTGAATGACGGGGAAATGTTTGGTAAGGAAGGCATTGGCTTTATGCGTTTAAACGTGGCAAGTCCGCGTTGTATCATTGAAAAGGCGATGAAACAACTGGCGGATGCTTATCAACTATATATAAAGTGATTATTTTAAGTATTGCGTCTTAAAGATATTCACGCATAAAATGAAGATGGATAACAATAACGGTCCGAATATGACACCCATGAATCCGAATAAGGAAAGTCCGATGACCACTCCAAAAATGGTGATGAGTGGATGGGTGTCTGCCATCTTCTTTTGCAGAATAAAACGAATTAGATTGTCAATGTTTGTTACAATTAATCCACAATAAAGAAGTAGTCCGACGGCATGTGTCCAATCTCCTGAAAGAGCAAGATAGGCGGCTAGCGGGAACCATACCAATGCTGTTCCTACAATAGGAATGACGGTGGCAAAGCAGGTCAGGAAGCCAAACAATAGCGCGCTGGGTACATCAAACAAATAGTAGCCTAATGTAGCTATTCCTCCTTGAATGACTGCCAGTAAGGGAATACCTATTGCATTACTCCTGACAATCATATTAATTTCTTTCAGTACATTTTTTTTGTTTGTATCGCTGAAGGGAAGTAACTCATAGATGTATTTTTCCATTTGAATTCCGCCAATCAGCATGAAGTAGAGAATAAAGACCAATACGAAAGCATTAACGGCAAAGCTACTGATACTTCCCATCAGAAACTGTCCGATGGCAGGAAGAATTGAGGCTATGGATGAAATGTTTTCTGCGCTTAGTAAGTCATATCCCGTCTTGGTATGAAGCCAATCGGCAAGATTGGTTACCGTATGGATAAAACCTGTCGTATCTACGTTTACCGTCTGTAATTTATTGATCAGTAACCATACAGCCAATGATAAAGGTACAAGAAAGCACATGATGGCTTCTATCAAGAGTAAAATGGCTGTAATACTTTTTTTGAAATGTTTTTCTTGGGTAAGATAAAACATTTGTTTTCTTACCATGATGTAAATGGTGCATGCTCCTAAAATACCTCCTATGAAAGGAGACATTTTTATAAATAAAATAAGTCCTAATCCCAGTATAATGGTGATAAGGGAATATTTCCAATACTGTTCTTTTACGCTCATGTGTTTTTTGCTTATTTTGTATATAAATAAACAATAAAACGAATTGAAATGTTCCGCTTTTAAAACGGAACATTCTTAGTCATGTTTTCATAATTATTGTATTGACCGCTAATATTCATTTCATTTTCAGGAGCCAGTTCTATTGCTTTCTTCATATCTTCCACAGATCCGTCTTTGTCTCCTTTAAGTAATTTGATACGTCCTCGTTCATGATATGCTTTGGCAAAGTTGGGATTGATTTCAATGGCTTCATCATATACAGCCAATGCTTTGTCAAAATCTTTGTTTACCAGATATAGTTCTCCTGACAGGATATAGGCCTTTTCATTGAACGGATTGAGTGACAATACTTGATTAAAACATTCTTGTGCTTGTTCCGGTTCATTGGTGGCGGCTAGAATTTCTCCTTTCAAAAGCAAGGCTTGTTCGTCGTCGGGATTGAGGCTGAGCAACTTTTGTATATCTTCGGCAGCATCTTTTGCTTGTTTCATTTTCCAAAGTACTTCAGCGCGTAGCTGGTATGCTTCGGTATAATCTTCTTTTAATACGATAGCTTTAGTCAGCATAGCGATGGCGGTGATATCATCTTTCATGCCGATAGCTGCTTTTGCTGTCAAATAGAAAGATAGGGGGTTCTTATTATCTAAAACCAAAGCTTTTTGGCAGGCATCCTTCATATTTTCGTAATCTTCCTGCATATAGCAGATGCCAGCTAGTGAAAGGAAGGTGTTTACTTGTTCAGGATCTTTTGTAGCCATGCGGTCTAGTGTGATACGGGCATCATCTAGTCGGTTTGCCTGTGTATAAGCAGTGGCTAGCAGGCTGAGTGTTTCCAATTCATCGTTGATGGCAACTGCTTCTTCAAAACATTTAATGGCATAAGGTAGTTTACCCATACGTTGGGCGCGGATGCCGTCGTATTTTAAAATCTCGAAGTTCTTTTTATCATTTTTCTCTTTTTCGGTTTCGGGGGTGTTGTTTCCGCCGAATAAGGATTTAAATAAGCCCATAATTTATAGTTGTTTTATTTGTCTATTGTTATAATAAATCGTCTGAGGTAAATTTCTTGTTCCTGATGCTGCATGTTGGTAAAACGTACTGCCTTTATTGGTTTCTGTTGTAAACTGGCAGTCAGTCGGTTGTTTTCTTGTGTAAAGTGTACTTTACTCCAGTCTTTTCCATTTGCAGATATCTCAAGACTTCCCCAAGTTTCGATTTCCGGTTTCCCGAAATCTATCTCTATATTTTCTCCGGGATAAACTTGATCCAGTTCGATAGTCAATGAACCATTACCGGGCCATCTGATAACTTCCAGCGCCGGAGAAATCTGAATGCGGTTTATCTTTACCTGTAAAGGTAAGTTCTTTATCTGACTGATATCGCTTATTAGTTTATGCGGCATATAGTCGGTTTCAGCATTCAGCAGTGTGCTATATTTTTGGTTATAGCATTGCGTGACGGTGGCGAAAGTTTGATCAATCAATGGCTTGATTACTCTTCCTGCTGTCTTTATACCCGGCTGGTAAGGGTTTTGGTTGTATGTCTGGTCAATTTGAAACATTTGTTGTTGCAAGGCTTTCACGTGTTTGTATTTACGCATAAATAAAGATTGGTCATTTTTGTCGTATGCTTTGACCATTGCCAGTACTTCATTTCCGGTTTCACCCAATAGTTTGAACTGATAAAGCCAAGGCATGATTTCTACTATAATCGGATTTTTATCAGCATGGGCGACTAAAATATCACTTGATTCAACCATCTGGCTGAAGGTTTCTTGTAGAATAGAGAAGTCTTTTTCAGTGTAAGTTTTATTTTTTATGTAACTTTCAGTAAAGCTCTGCGCTGTGGGTTGGAGATTTACAGATTCCTCTCGGCGATATTTATGTCCGTTGGGGCCCAAGTCCGAATTATGGGCGGCAAAGAATTCCAGTTCAGTGGCAGCATCGGGCAAAATGTTCATAATAGCGTCTTTCCAAGTTTTTTCACTGTTATATTTTGTTGGATTCCAAGCGTATGAGGCTACACTATAAATGGCTATTTTAGAAGCCTCGGCATGTTCCATCGGATTAGTTACAAAGCCAGACATCTGATTGGCTATTTGAGTATCGTTTCCATATACTGGTCCCATGAGCAGATGATCTCTAACGTAATCGGAAACAGGAAAGTTCCACCATATATATGCCGGACGTTTAATCCGTTCGTTTATCCATTGAATACCATCTTGGGTAATATCGGAAATAACCCGGTCTCCTGTCCACATAATTTGTATGGATGGATTCAGTTTGTCTCCTAAAGTAGTAAGATATCCTTTAGCAGGGTCGGACCAACTTTTATTGTATTCTGTAGGACACATGATAAGGGGAGTTACATCCGGTTTTACTTTTACAAAATGTTCATCTATGTAATTCAGCAGTTCTGCTTGTTTCACAGGGTTGGTACCTTCTCCTGAAATATCATCAAAGAAGACGGCAAAAGAACGGACACCGAGATGATACATCTTTTCAAATTTTGCCAATAATAATTCACGGTCTTCTTTATTCCATTTGATGTCTTGTCCCGGATGGATAGCCCAAACAAAATCGACTTCGTTTTCTTGAGCTACTTTTACTAATTCCTGTAATTGTTTTGCTTCTTTTTCGGGGTAAGGCAGACGCCAGTTGGGAGAACTATGGTAAGGGTCATCTTTAGGGCCGTATATATAGGTGTTCATTTTGTTTTCACCATAAAATTGAAGTTGGCGAAGACGGGCATTATGGCTCCAGGGGGTCCCGTAAAATCCTTCTACGACACCACGGTAGCGTATGGCCGGATAGTCTTGTATCTCTATTACCGGTAATTGGTTATCTTTGAGCAATTGTTTTAAGGTTTGCAAGGCATAGTAGGTTCCACGTTCATCGTTTCCTGCCAGAATTATTTCCTTATTATTGATGGATAGATAATAACCTTCCTTTTGGTTGGGGATCTGACGAGTAAACTTGCGGATGGACTTGTCTCCTTTTTCTCCTATATAAATGCGCAAACCGGTATTGGCCGGGTGTTTTCCACCTAATAAATCTTTTAATTCTTGTACGGCATATGGATTGGCTTCAGTTTCTCCCAAGAGTTGGTAAGTTTCAGGTAAATTGATTTGTCCGTCTTGTTTGGAAACTTGTTGAGGGATGGGCTGTACTTCTATGTTTTGGGCAAAGATAGTACAACCGGTAAAAAGACAAATGATTGCCAAATGCATTTTTTTCATGTTCTGTTGGGGTAAAAGGTTAATAAATCAATGGCAAAGATACGATTTATACAGAAAGAATTCCATCTTTTAATTGTATTATTTCTTCGGAAAGTAGGTAGGAGAGTACCTTTTCCGCTTTTTCACGATTGCTATTCAATTGGTTCAGTAGTTCTGAAGCAGGCATGGCACCTGCCTGCAATAGCTGTTTGATTTGTTGTTCCAATTCTTGAAATTCTCCCTGTTTTATTCCTGAATGATGGTTGTTAAGACATACATCACATTGTCCGCAGTTGTGCTCGTTCTTTTCTCCGAAATATCTGAGTAGCATTCGGCTACGACATTTATCATCGGCTGTGGCATATTCTATCATAGCCTTGATTCGGGTGGTATAGCTTTTTTTCCGGTCTTCGTATATTTCCCGAGTTAGGGCAAGGCGATTCTTTTCTTGCCGTTCACGGGTATATATAATATAAGGTGTCTTTTTCCGTGGAATGTAATGTATGATATGTCTACGAGTCAGCGCCAGTAGAATTTCATAGATTCGTTGGCGGGTTAATCCGGAGCGGATTACTAAGGAATCTTCGTTAATATAGGCATAATCAGTAAATAGTCCTGTATAAGAACGCAAGATGATGTTTATCAGTTTCTCTGTATCTGTATCATTCTCGTGTAGTTTATAGAGTTCGTCGCGTTTCATCGTGAAAAGAATACGTGAAGCATTATCTTGCTCGTCTGTATATTCTAAATATCCGGCACGGGTCAGAATCTTTAAAGCGCTGTCGGCTTGTACGGGGAAATGTTTGAAGTTACGACAGAATTCATCCAAGTTAAAAGCAAAGGTGCAACCCATACCGTCTCCCATGGCCATTTGAAAATAGTAGTTGATATCTTCGTACACTTTTCGGATATAATCCTTGTCGGGAAATGTATCACTGATACGTTTGTTGAGGGTGGTTTTATCACTTTGGGCGTATAGCAGGACAGCATATGCTTTCTGCCCGTCGCGCCCTGCTCGTCCGGCTTCTTGAAAATAGGCTTCAGGAGAATCAGGCATATCTATGTGGATAACGATACGTACATCTGGTTTGTCGATACCCATTCCGAAGGCGTTGGTTGCTACCATAGTACGGCTTTCTCCGGTGAGCCAGCTTTTTTGACGTTGATCTTTTACATCATTATTCAAACCGGCATGATAGAAAGTGGCAGTTATGCCGTTATTGACCAGTAGTTCGGCAATTTCACGTGTACGTTTCCGGTTGCGGGTATAGACAATGGCGCAGCCGGGCACACTATTTAAAATATGTAATAGCTCTTCCTGTTTATTTTCTGTAGGACGTACAATGTAAGCCAAGTTTTTTCTTTCGAAACTCATTCGGAAAACCTGACTGTCTTTTTTAAAGTTTAGCTTTGTTTGAATATCTGTTACTACTTCCGGAGTGGCAGTTGCTGTCAGTGCCAATACAGGTATGTCGGGAAGGAGTTCGCGAATTTCTGCAATTTTCAGATAAGCAGGGCGGAAATCATATCCCCATTGAGAGATACAGTGTGACTCATCTACCGTGATCATGCTTACCTTCATGTTCCGTAGTTTGCTACGGAATATTTCAGTATCCAGCCTTTCCGGAGAAATATAAAGGAATTTATAGTCGCCGAAGATACAGTTTTCCAATGCAACAATGATCTCTTCGCGTGTCATGCCTGAATAAACTGCCAAAGCTTTGATACCTCGGTCGCGTAAATTGCGTACTTGGTCCTTCATCAGGGCAATAAGAGGTGTAATAACCAAACATAATCCGGGTTGTGCTAAAGCTGGTACTTGGAAGGTAATGGATTTGCCGCCACCGGTAGGCATCAATCCTAGCGTGTCGTGACCGTTGCCTATACTTTCAATGATTTCTTTCTGTATGCCCCGAAAGTCATCATATCCCCAATATTGTTTTAGAATTTCTTTATAGGTCATTGGAAGGGAAATAAGAAAATTATGTCAAAACTCCAATGACTTATCATCTTATTATTCTGATAAGTGTCTGATAACGTCATTAAAGTTTTGACTTATTTCAAAGATAAATCTTTATCATTATTCCTCACTGGGTTTTATATCTTCTATTTGCAATTGTACTTCACCACGTTTGTGCGTATTCTCTTCAATGGTATAACAAATATCAAAAGAACGTTTGGTCTTGATATAGCGTGCTTGTGAACTTTGTCCGAAAGCGATGCCATTCATCACATTGTTTGATTTATTGTCTACCAATTCCAACTTGATGTGTTCCTGATCACGCCCTACTACTTTGCTGGTTCCATAATCATATACATTATGTGTACAAAAGATTGGTTTGTGGTTGTCCGGTCCGAAGGGATTGAACTTTTTCAGGTCGGCATGGAACTTCGGAGTGATATCCCGGAAGTCAATTTCTGCATCAATATCAATTACAGCACTGGTCTGTTCCGGCAAAATATGTTCTGTGACATAGGTTTCAAAACGACGGGTGAATTCTTCCACATTTTCCACTTTCATGGATAGTCCTGCAGCATAAGTGTGTCCTCCAAAGTTTTCCAACAAGTCACGACAATGTTCGATAGCTTTGTAGACATCGAAACCTGATACGGAACGGGCGGAACCAGTTGCCAGATTATCTGTACGGGTTAATACAACTGCCGGGCGGTAATAAATCTCTGTAAGGCGTGAGGCTACGATACCGATAACACCTTTATGCCACGCTTCATTATAGATGACAATGGAACGCCGGTCTGCTAGTCCTTCCAAGTGGTCTACAATTTGGTTGGCCTCTTCGGTCATGGTCTTATCCAGATCTTTACGGGTTTCATTGTATTGGTTGATTTGGTTGGCTTTCTCCAATGCTGCCGAGAAGTCCTTTTCTATGAGCAGTTCCACCGCCTCTTTTCCGTTCTGTATACGTCCGGATGCGTTGATGCGCGGACCTATCTTGAATACGATATCACCTACGGTAATTTCTTTTTCTGATAATCCGCATACATCGATAATAGCTTTCAGACCTACACTGGGATTGGAATTCAACTGTTTTAAGCCGTGGTGTGTCAGCACTCGGTTTTCTCCCATGATAGGTACGATGTCTGATGCTACACTGACAGCAACCAAATCTAATAAAGGAGTTAGTTGATGAAATTCAATGCCATTATTCAAAGCGAAAGCCTGCATGAACTTGAAGCCTACACCACATCCCGAAAGATGATCGTAAGGATATGTATTGTCAGCCCGTTTGGCATTCAGAATAGCTACGGCTGGTGGCAATATATCATCAGGCACATGGTGGTCACAGATGATGAAATCGATACCTTTTTCTTTTGCATAAGCAATTTCCTCTACGGCTTTAATACCGCAATCTAACACAATAATGAGTTTTACACCTGTTTCACAGGCATAATCCACTCCTTTTACTGATACTCCGTAGCCCTCATTATATCGGTCGGGAATATAGTAGTCAATGTTCGAATAGAACTGCTGGAGAAATTTGTATACCAATGCTACAGCTGTTGTACCGTCTACATCATAATCTCCATAAACCATGATACGTTCTTTCCTGCCCATAGCTTGATTAAGCCGTTCTACAGCAATGCTCATATCCTTCATCAGGAATGGGTCGTGTAGCTCGTTAAGCTGGGGGCGGAAAAATCTTTTAGCCTCTGCTGCTGAGGTTATACCTCTTTCCAGCAACAACTTACAAAGAATCGGGCTGATCCCTGTTTCTTTGGCTAATGCTTTAGCTGCTTCTGTCTGTTCTTGGCTTGGAGGTTGATAATTCCATTTGTGATTCATTTTATATATTGTTTTTTCTTTTTTCTGCTCTCGGAGACGGGATAATACCATTTTCTGGTTATACTTACCCAATCAATCCGTAAAGTTAGGAAAAAACAAATAAAAAAACCGCTAATTCCATATATATTTTATGGAATTAGCGGTAAAGTATTGTATAGTAGCGGATTATTTGATACCTAATTTTTTAGCAATTTCTTTAGGCAGTGCATTTTTATTGACTACGATATTCATGGTTTTGTAACGGACGAATGCTTTAGAGGCATACCATAAGCCATCGTATTTTCCGGCTTTTCCCCAAGAATTCTTTACCATATAATAGTCGTTTCCTTCTTGATCCTTAGCTATACCGTAAATCAACATACCATGATCATCGGTTGTTTCCCAATTGTCATAAGCTTCCTGGCGTTCTTCTTGTGTACACCATTTCTGAGGTTGTGGTTTGGTGTTCAGTTTCTTTTCTTCCGGTTTCATTTTCAACCAATGAGCCATGTCTGATCCACTTAGTTCTTGTACTTTTTCCGTATCGGGCATAACAGCTACGCCGTCACGTGTAAAGCCTTGTTCACTGACATCAGATCCCCATGCGATTGGATAGCCGTTATTAATGGCATTATCAAAAACCTGCATGAATTCATCAATGGGAAGGTTGTATGATTGCCCCCAACGCCAGTTGTCTTGAATTTCAAGAACAAATGGTTCGTAGAACGGATGGTGGGTGTACGAGGTCAATGAAATGTAATCATTTGGATTCAATCCTGTTGATTCGAAGAATGAATGGGGAGTGTATTCTTTTCCTTTATAAGTGAATTTTTCAGGGCATTTACCTAAATAGATATCATGAATAGCGGCAATGGCCTTTTTCCATAATGGATTATGGTTATTATCTGTCTGGAGTTTGCGTAATTTTCCTTTGGCTATTGCTGCTACTACAGCATCCGATACGGCTGTAAGTTCTGTATGGTTACTTAATGTATCACCATACATGACTCCCGGACGCATAACTTCTTCGGGTACCAGACCAAATTTTTTCATTCCATAGATAACGTCATAGAATGATCCTCCTTGGGAAAAAGATACATCTCCGTGAGTACGTACGGCGGCATCGGCTCGATCCAAATAAGTTTGGTGTACGATGTACATTTCAGAAAAGTCGTATTCTCCTTTTCCCATACGAAGTAATTCTGATTCTAGAAAAGCCATACTGGAATAGCACCAGCAAGTACCGGCACGGCTTTGGTTCTTGACAGAAGTAATAGGCAGTTCTTTTACTGTAGTGAATACAAACCCTTCTTCCTTTGGCTCTTCTTTTTGTGCATCTTGTGCAAAGAGGCTTATACTGCATAAACCTAATGCTGCTAATAATGTAAATCTTTTCATTTTAGAAATAATAGTTTTGTTTGTTATGTTACTCATTCATGATAGTTTCTACTTCTTCGATAGTGATAGGGATGCGTTTCTCGCCAGTGAAACGGGAGCCTTCCGAAGTAATCAGAATATCGTCTTCCAGGCGGATGCCTCCAAAATCTTTGAATTTTTCAATGGCATCAAAGTTCAGGAAGTCTGTATGCATTTTCTCAGCTTTCCATTTGTCAATCAATGCTGGAATAAAATAGCAGCCCGGTTCATCGGTAATCACAAAGCCTTCCTGTAAGCGACGTCCCATGCGCAGGGAGGCTAGCCCGAACTGGGAAGAAGGACGGATTTCATCGTCATATCCTACGTAAATTTGTCCCAGGTCTTCCATGTCATGTACATCCAATCCCATCATATGACCTAATCCATGGGGCAGGAATAAAGCGTGTGCACCAGCGGCAACAGCTTCTTCCACATTGCCCTTCATGAGCCCCAGGTCTTTTAATCCTTGAACCAGCACTTTGCAGACTTCTAAGTGTACAGACATATAGGTTATACCTGGACGAGTAATTTCCAATGCTTTATCATGGCAAGCCAATACAATATTATACACATCTTTTTGCCGTCCTTCAAATTTGCCTCCCACAGGTACGGTACGGGTATGGTCAGAACAATAATTTGTCACTCTTTCAGCTCCGGCATCTGTCAGCATCATGCGTCCTGGTTCTAATATATGGCTATGGTCATGATTATGTAATGTTTCCCCATGTTGGGTCAGGATAGTGGCAAATGAAGTCATGCTTCCATAAGAAGCGGCGATGCCATCCAGTACTCCGGCGATATATTGTTCCTTTATTCCAGGTTTACATAGACGCATAGCGGCTGTGTGCATTTCATAACCGATATTACATGCCAAATCGATTTCTGCTATTTCGCAAGCTTCTTTTACAGAACGTAAATCAACTACAGCTTTTATCAATTCTACAGAAGCGTATTTCTTTACTATAGCGGCACGGATACCGGTTAAGTCTTCCAAGAGCATCATATTATCGAATCGGTAGGGAGGAAGGAAATGTACTTTTCTACCTTGCGCGATAGCTTTTCCTACCACCTCTTTTAGCTGGGGAAAGGGAAAACTTTTCTGAATACCTACTTGTGCAGCCAACTCTTTCACACTGGGTTGGGGCCCCATCCAGATAATGTCGTCCATATCTACATCATTTCCGAAGAAATAATCCTCTCCTGCTTCTATATCTATTACACCTGCATATCCGGGGTGAGAATGACCGAAGAAGTAGAGGAATGAACTGTCCTGACGGAATTTATATGTGTTATCCGGATAGTTTGCCGGAGCTTCATTATTACCTAGTATAAGGATAATACCGTTTTGCACTTTGTTTCTAAGTGCCTGACGGCGTCTTTGATAAGTTGCGGAATCAAACATGGCTAACTTTATTTTAATTGAAAATTTATTGAACTGTGTTGCAAATGTAATAATTATAATCTTAAAAGTACTATTTGCTTATTTGATTTTTTAATCGATTTCGGCTTTATTTTTATCATTTGTCAATCTTGCTTTTCTAATTTCACAGGTTTCTCTTATTTTTCCTTGATAAGTTGCCATTCAGTAATTTATACTGCTAGGAGAATTTGATTGATATTTATGATGGAATGCAATTATTTAATAAATATAAAAGATACGGCTAAATACTTTGAAAAGGTTAACTTTGCAGTGAACTCTTTCAAGGATAGATTTGTTCCTCAACATTGATTATGAAAATAGATGATAAAACAGGGCTGGTACTGGAAGGCGGAGGTATGCGCGGAGTTTTTACCTGCGGGGTATTAGACTATATGATGGATAAGAAGGTTTGGTTTCCGTATGGGGTAGGAGTTTCTGCCGGAGCGTGCAATGGTCTTTCATATATGTCTCGCCAGCGTGGTAGAGCTAAGTTTAGTAATATTGATTTATTGGAGAAATATCATTATATCGGCATAAAGCATTTATGGCGTAAGCACAGTATTCTTGATCAGGAATTGCTTTATGAACATTTTCCTAAGGAAATTCTTCCTTATGATTATAAAACATATGCTGAAAATCCTGCTCGTTTTGAAATGGTGACTACTAATTGCATTACAGGTAGGGCGTGTTATTTGGAAGAGAAACATGATCCTCGACGTATTATTGCCATAGCTAAGGCGTCCAGCAGTCTTCCTTATGTTTGTCCTATAGCTTATGTAGATGGTGAGCCGATGCTGGATGGGGGAATTGTGGATTCTATTCCTGTGTTGCGTGCTATTGAACAAGGATTTGATAAAAATGTAGTGGTACTTACCCGTAATCGGGGATATCGCAAAAAAGGAAAGGATATGAAAATTCCTCATTTTATCTATAAAAAATACCCTCGTTTGCGCGTGGTTTTAAGTAAACGTTGTCGTATTTACAACGAACAGCTTGATTTGGTAGAGCAATTGGAAGACAAGGGCAGGATTGTGGTAATTCGTCCTGAAAAGCCGATGGAAGTGGACCGTATTGAAACAGATATAAAGAAACTGACCGATTTATATGAGGAAGGGTATGCCTGTGCAAAAAAAATGTTCGAAGAAAAACGAATACTTCAAAAATAAACTTTTGGCCAAAAGAATGTTTTTTAGGGACATTCATTAAATATTACAAAATCAGCCAACTAATTCATACACAAAGTATTGCGAATTAGTTGGCTTTTTTGTATCTTTAGGTATTCCCCCGAAAATAAGATTTGACGGCCAAAACGGGGGAAATATCCAAACTAATAAGATATGGCAAAGATAGTGAATATTTCAGAAATTCACCCTACTTTGGGTTTTACAGAATTTGATATTCTGGAAAAATACCGCAAGAGTTTTAATGAGAGTGAGCTTGGCAAGCTTCATTCGGTCTTTCCGTTTGAATGTATGGCAAAAGCCGCCGGCCTGTCGGACCGGCGCCTGGGACGCAGGAACAGATTCAGTCCTTCCGCAAAGATCGCCCTTATGGTCCTGAAGGCATACACCGGATTCTCCGACAGGCAACTGGTGGAACATCTGAACGGGAACATACACTACCAGATTTTCTGTGGAATTATGATTCCCCCGTCCCTTCCCATAACCAACTTCAAGATAGTCAGTGCCATCCGTAATGAGATAGCATCCCGCCTTGACATTGATTCTTTCCAGGAGCTCCTGGCTTCACACTGGAAACCTTATCTTGATAACCTTCACGTCTGCATGACCGATGCCACATGCTATGAAAGCCACATGCGTTTTCCTACGGACATGAAACTCCTTTGGGAAAGCCTCGAATGGCTCTACAGGCATATATGCCGGCATTGCAGGGAGTTGGGCATAAGGCGTCCGCGCAACAAATACAGGAATGTGGCGGAATCCTATCTGTCCTACTGCAAGAAAAGAAAGAGGAGAGCTTCAAGGACAAGAATGCTTAAGCGCCGTATGATCAAGCTTCTTGAAAAGCTCCTCAGTCAAAGGGATGGGATCCATAGCGAGTACGGTGCTTTACTCCGATATACCCAGGATTATCATAAGCGTCTTTCCATCATCAGAAAGGTGCTTGTACAAGAAAAGGAAATGTTTGAAGGGCGGAAAGTCAGTGACCGCATCGTCAGCATTGACCGTCATTATGTACGTCCCATCGTCAGAGGCAAGGAAACCAAGTCCGTCGAGTTCGGTGCAAAGGTCAATAATATACAGATAGACGGCATATCGTTCATCGAACACCTCTCGTTCAAGGCATTCAATGAGGGTATACGCTTGAAGGACCGTATCCGTATGCAGCAGAAGCTTATGAATGTAAGGGTAAGATGTGTGGCTGCCGATTCCATATATGCCAATAATGCCAACAGAAAGTTCTGTAAAAATATGGGATATCCACATCCTTTGTGCGCAAGGGAAGGGCGGCCAAAGATGAGCCTTTGAGGAAGGTGCTTAGAAGCGAACTCTCAAAAGAAAGGGCAACACGGCTTGAAGGAAGCTTCGGCACTCAAAAGCAACATTACTCGCTCTCAAGGATAAAGGCCAGAAACAGGAAGACGGAAATACTGTGGATTTTCTTTGGAATACATACGGCAAATGCCATACTGATGATAGAAAAAATCAGAAACAAAACAGCTAAAGCAGCATGATATGATTTTACTCACAGAATCAGAAGAGGTCATCAGACTTCTTCCGGAACGTCATGTCCTGTCGGATAGAAGTATGTGAGAAAGCACGGAAAAATGACAATAAGAATGGCATATGAAATGGTCATGCCCTATCATCTTCATATGCCATCTTATTTTTTAGAGACATTTACTGAATATCCCTTTTTATACATGGGGATATTGGAGGAATGGGGGATCATTCTTGTTATATGGGGTAGATGAGGTTCTACTGCATATAACAAGAATGAATGCTCTTTCCTTTTGGAAAGAAAGATAATATATTAATAATATAAATGTGACGGTACAGTTAATACTTGCTCGGTATAAACTTGCTCGACGGTCGGATAATCTATAGTGAATGTCTTTTTTAAATCCTCAAAAAAAGCCATGAGGACTATGGGGGAAGTCCTGGAAGAAGGTATATATTCAGAGATTATAAATGTTCTTTTGGGTTGTTCTGGAAGAGTTAGATCAAATGAGATGATATGTCTTGTACCCCATTGTTCATTTTCTATTTCATTGGATTTTCTTTCAAAACTACCTTCTATAGCCTTGTTTCCAAACTTTTCTTGATAAACCAGTACTTTGCCTCTTGCAATTTCTGCATCCGTGTAGATAAATTTGTATCCTCCTCCTGTCTTTACTGGTATTGTAGCTAATGCTTTTTCTTTAATTGTTTGTTTTTCAGAATCTTTTAAGTCTCCTGTAAGAAGTATATCCTGTTTGCTTACAATGTAATTATCGGTGTAATAGTCTACTATTACATGAATGTCAAGTGTGTTTCCTGATTGATCTCTTACAGTAATAATCGCTTCACCTAATGCTAATGCTTTTATGGATATGTCGCAAGAAGAAATCATTTTGGTTTCTATAATTTCCGGTTTATCGCAGCTTATTTCATAATTCCCGTCTCCCCCTTGCAAAGGAAAAGAGTATGTCTGATTATTAGGATAGTTTAATTTTATATTTGCTGTTTCTCTATTTTTTAAGGAGATGGGAGCAAGTTCATCATTGCTGCACGATGAAATTACTAAAGAGCAAAGGAAAATAAGCACTGTGGCTAGCATACTGTTAAGTCTCATAGTTTGATCTTGTTTTATGTTCTACATAATTTAAATGAAGGATTAGATGATTTACTGCTTGGCAATTAGAAATTTATTTTTTTTCTTGAGTTTGTCCAGACTGTGGATAAAATGTGGGAATACAAAATGAAAAATCCCTCTTTCTTCTAAAGAAAAAGAGGGATTATAGTTGAGTTTCTTGTTTCTGATTTTTATTTGGCGAAACTTACCGCACGTGTTTCGCGGATGACTGTAATCTTCACTTGTCCCGGATAAGTCATTTCGTCTTGAATCTTTTTCGCAATTTCACCGGATAAACTTTCAGTCTGTTTGTCGTCAATCTTGTCGGCACCTACAATCACACGTAATTCGCGGCCAGCTTGGATGGCATAGGTTTTTGTTACCCCTGGATAAGACATGGCTAATTGTTCTAGATCGTTCAAACGCTTGATATAAGCTTCTACGATTTCACGGCGAGCGCCTGGACGTGCGCCTGAAATGGCATCACATACCTGTACGATGGGAGCCAGCAGGCTAGTCATTTCAGTTTCGTCATGGTGAGCACCGATAGCATTACATATGTCTGGTTTCTCTTTATATTTTTCGGCTATCTTCATGCCTAACAATGCGTGCGGCAATTCCGGTTCTTCATCAGGTACTTTACCTATATCATGCAGTAATCCGGCACGTTTTGCTTTTTTAGGATTCAAACCTAGTTCAGAAGCCATCACAGCGCAAAGATTGGCTGTTTCACGAGCATGTTGTAGAAGGTTCTGACCGTATGAGGACCGATATTTCATCTTACCGATAATACGGATCAATTCAGGGTGCAGGCCATGAATACCTAAATCAATAGTGGTACGTTTACCGGTTTCAATAATTTCTTCTTCTACCTGTTTGCGTACTTTAGCTACCACTTCTTCAATGCGTGCCGGGTGGATACGTCCATCTGTAACCAGTTGGTGTAATGCTAAGCGGGCAATTTCGCGGCGTACAGGGTCAAACGCTGAAAGTACAATAGCCTCGGGGGTGTCATCTACAACGATTTCGACACCGGTTGCTGCTTCTAAAGCCCGGATATTACGCCCTTCACGGCCGATGATGCGTCCCTTTATTTCGTCCGATTCAATATGGAATACGGTTACAGAGTTTTCGATAGCAGTTTCTGTGGCTACTCGTTGGATAGACTGGATAACGATACGTTTAGCTTCTTTATTAGCTGTTAATTTGGCGTCGTCCATAATGTCGTTAATATAGGAAGCAGCCTGTGTTTTCGCTTCTTCTTTCAAAGATTCAATCAGGCGTTCTTTGGCCTCCTCAGCAGAAAGACCGGAAAGAGCTTCCAGTTTTTCACGTTCTTGCATTTGTAATTTATCCAGTTCATCCTTTTTCTTGTCTATGATGACAATTTGAGCTTCTAGATTTTCTTTGATAGCTTCCGCTTCTGTACGTTTGCGTTGAACCTCTTCCTGTTTTTGGTTCAACATCAGTTCGCGTTGTTTTAATTTATTTTCGGCTTGCTGAATCTTTTGGTTACGTAGGGCGACTTCTTTTTCCAGATCAGCTTTTTTGTTCAGGAATTTTTCTTTTACTTCCAAAAGCTTGTTCTTTTTAATTACTTCAGCTTCCGTCTGTGCCTCTTTGATGATGATGTCATACTTAGATTTCAGGCCATATCTGAAAAGCATGTATGATAGGCCACCACCTACAGCGAAACACACAATTGCTATTATTACCGTTGTTATCATTGTTATTAATTTATATATAAATAAAAAACGCACAATCTATCTGTTAAGAACCCTTCTCTTAACAGTATAGCTGTGCGTGAATATCTTCAATTCTAAACGATTACTCTCTGTTACTGATTTGTTTTTCTATCTCTTTGGTCAGCTCCTTCAATTTTTCCTGATAAGGTGCAGTATTATTCCTGTCTTTCATAGAAATATTTTCAAAAGCTAACTCCAGCGCAGCCATTGCCCAATGCCTTGCGGGGCTGAAATCAGGGTAATAACTACGGTATTTGTTTAGTTTATTGTCAATCTGTTTGGCAGCGTCCCTGTATAACTGTTCATCTTCACGACGGATGGTCATCGGGTATCGTTCGTTGTCAATCAGTAGATGTATCTTCATCATATCGTCCATAATACTATCGTTTTATTGTCCAACTTTTTTTATTCGTTTAATAAAGCGATGCATTTGTCGACCTCACGCACAAGCCTTGACAACCGTTGTTTTGTATCATTGATGTCTTTATCATGAATACTGATTGTCCTCGCCATTTTCAAATTGGTATACCTTACTTCTAATTCTTTCCGGCTATTTTCCAATCGTCTTACCTCCTCGTTTTTTTCAGTGAGAAGTTGCTTTAACTGTGCATTTTCATGTTTCAATTCATCATGCAAATACATAAAATGCCTCAGTCTTGCCTCGAAAGTATTTAATAGCTTTTTGTCTTCTTCAGTCATTTTATACCAAAATTGTACACAAATATAAAGGATTGGAAGCAAACACGAAAATATTTCGTCCTAAATTTATCGTTTGTCGTTTAAAAAACTTTTTTAACGTCTTTATTAGCTGTTTTTCCCGTGCTGTTCGAATATGATCTTTTTACTATTACATATGTCTGTTGAGGATTGTCTATCGTTTTAATGTTTTATAGGACAAGATGTGCCAGGTAGTACCGATTGCAATAATCAGAAACAGGATTCTTGCCCAAATGTAGGGTAGTGTCCAGATGGCGCAATAGCTTAGGGTAATCCATATTAATGATACGGAAATGATTTTGGCATGTAAAGGTATTGCTTTATGCTCGCGGAAATTGCGGATGTAGCTTCCTAAATATTTTTGTTGGATGAGCCAATGATACCAGCGTGGTGAACTGCGGAAATACATGGCGGCTGTCAGTAATAAAAAGGGGGTGGTAGGCAGTAAAGGAAGAAATATGCCGATAATGCCTAGTATGAGTGAGGTTGTTCCTACAATGGTATATAGTATTTTCATAGGTGCAAATATAGACCAAAAAACAAAAAAATACAGTGTCCTTTTTATATTATTCTTTTTTATGGTGTATCTTTGCGTCCTGTAGCACCGAGGTGACATTAGGTGTGAGTTCTTTCTTATTATAATTAAATGCTATGTATACAGTAATTAAACGAATGGAAATTTCAGCTTCCCATAGCTTGAAGCTGTCGTATAGAAGTAAATGTGAGAATTTGCACGGTCACAATTGGATTATTACCGTTTATTGTCGTTCCGAGGTTTTGAACGAGGATGGTATGGTGGTGGATTTCACGCATATCAAGGAAACGGTGATGGGGCGTTTGGATCACCGGAATTTGAATGAGGTTGTTTCTTTTAATCCTACAGCTGAAAATATTGCACGCTGGGTATGTGAGCAAATTCCCACTTGTTTCAAGGTTGAAGTTCGCGAGTCAGAAGGAAATACCGTTATCTATGAGAAGGATTAATGAAATATTTTACAGCTTACAGGGGGAGGGGTATCATACTGGAATACCTGCCGTTTTTGTACGTTTTTCCGGGTGCAATTTGAGATGTCCTTTTTGCGATACTCAGCATGAAGAAGGTACATTGATGAGTGATGAGGATATTGTGATGGAAGTGGCAAAATATTCGACCCAGGTAGTAATACTGACTGGTGGTGAGCCAGGATTGTGGATTGATGAAAAGTTAGTTGATGCATTGCATCATGAAGGGAAGTATGTTTGTATTGAGACAAACGGCACTTGTCTGCTGCCTGAAAATATAGATTGGGTTACTTGTTCCCCTAAAGAAGGGGCGAAAATAAATCTAGATCGTATAGATGAGGTGAAAGTGGTTTATGTGGGACAAGATGTTTCTGCTTATTTGGATTTGTCTGCCAGTCATTATTTTTTGCAGCCTTGTTCTTGTGCTAATACAGAAGAAGTGATTGCTTACATTTTGCAACATCCAGAGTGGCGGTTGAGCCTACAAACTCATAAACTTTTGCAAATTCCTTAAGAAAGTAGAAGATATAAAAAAAGATTATCCAATGGCGTGGCATTGAATAATCTTTTTTGCACGGGAGGAGAGGCTCGAACTCCCGACACCCGGTTTTGGAGACCGGTGCTCTACCAACTGAGCTACTCCCGTGTTTGCGGCTGCAAAGGTAGTGTAATATTTGGAATATACAAACCTATTTATGAAAAAATATTGTTCATTATTCGTTTAATAGGCCTAACTCATTGAACATGACCCGGTATATTGCTGATTTTTTTTCAATGGGCAACGGGTAGGCACGGCTGGACGAAGGCATTCTGTATAATCGCATTGTCCGGTCTTCGAATTCGAAAGGTTCACTGGTTCCTACAACGGGTTCTTTTACCTTTATTTGTTCACGAATAATATCCGTTGCTTTTTGTCCTGTGGTTACAATGGCCTTGCACATTGGAATCTGCTTCAGTAGCAAACTGATATCTGTCTGTTCTACAACTTCCAGAAATTTGTCTGAGGCATTGTCCTGTAAACGGCGAACAGCTGAAGCGGTATCATAAAGTGCGATGCCTTTTTTGTTCAAAAGATCAATAATACGTTCCTTGTCAAATACCTTTTTGTCAGGATTCAGAAAGTGGTCTTTGTTTTGGAAAAATATTATTCCAAAAATACGCCACATATCATTTTGCAGATTGGGATAAAAGAATTCCATGCTCCATCGTTTCTTTTGTGGGGGAAAACTGCCTAACATCAGTAGTTTGGCGTTAACCGGTAAAAAAGGCTCTAATGGATGTTCTTCTATATTTAATAAGGATTTCATAAAATCTTTAATGATTATTCTTTTGGCTTTGGTTCTTTTTTAGCCAGTAATACAATGTTATACACATATTCCGTCATCCAGTTTTCAGAATATCCTAAGGCTTGTTTGTATTTACGGATGGCAACACAGGTCTTGTGTACGCTTTCGTCTTTCCAGTCGGTCTTGGTCATGATATCATGAATTGTTTTCTCGGTCATGTTACGTAACATTTTTTTCATTACGCTGGGCATACGGAATTTCCATTGCATCAAATTACCTATCAGCATCATCAAGTCATTGCTGAATCCTTGGAACATAAAAAGATAAGTCTTGACATCATTTACATTCTTGCAATTCTTTTTTATAGAACCGTCAATTTCTTTAAAGAAATCATCACTTAGACCATAAAGTTCTACTAACATCTTTTTGCAGCGTGACTTCTCAGCAATTCCCAACTTGTTGTTTTGGGTCGGTATTTTAAGGGTGCGTTTGAAAACTGCCATGTCTGGCAAAAAATTAATATTTGTGATACCTATGTTGCAGGCCATTACAGACTGATAATATACACGGATTAGTGTCATGAAGTCTTCCATACCACCTATGCGGCTTGTTTCTTCTCCTTCTGTCTGTTTTTTACCAAATAATTTTGAAAATATGCTCATTGTGTTCTTAAATTATATTGTTTTCCTGTCTGCAAAGATAGCGATAAAAACTGAAACATTTTTGATTAAAATCCTTTTGTTTTACTATTTATCATTTTTATTGAATGGTTGATGCCGGGGGAATTGCTTTGTGTTACCAGCATTCCAAATCATTTTCAATATCTTTCATTCTGTCTTTGGTGAAAACTGGATTTTTGACCCCGTTACGTTTCTGAATTCGATAGTCTTCCAATAGACGGAATGCATATTTCCCTAGTAAAGTAATGGCTATCAAGTTACAGATAGTCATAAATCCCATTGCCATATCGGCCAGGCTCCATGCCAGTTCCAGACTGGCCAATGCCCCAAACATAACCATTCCTCCCACTGCTATACGATAAATGGGGATAGCCCATTTCCGATGAGTTATGTAACGTACATTGGCTTCACCGTAATAATAATTTCCCAAAATGCTGCTATAGGCGAAAAACAGAATTGCCACCGCCACATAAATAGTTCCGATGTTGCCTATTTCATTATTCAGTGCCATTTGAGTAAGTTTTATTCCATTGGCTTCTTTTGTGGAGGCTACTCCGCTGAAAAGAATGATGAAAGCAGTGCAGGTACATATGACAAGTGTATCGGTAAAAACTCCCAATGTCTGAATTAATCCTTGTTTTACAGGATGGGTAACATCGGCACTTGCCGCTACATTGGGTGCGGAACCCATACCGGCCTCATTGCTGAATAATCCACGTTTGATTCCTTGCATTAATGCCATGCCTATACCTCCGCTTAATGCCTGTTCCCAGCCAAAGGCATTCGCTATAATCAATTCAATAACTTCTGGCAAATGCTTTGCATTTACAATTACGATGAAAAGGGATAAAAAGATGTATCCCAATGCCATGACAGGAACAATAATGCTACTTACTTTAGCAATACGCTGAATGCCTCCGAAGATGATAATTAATGTGAGCGAGGTCAGTATCACTCCCATTAGGCTGGGAGGAATATTGAATGCTTCTTCGAAAGCGGCACAAATGGTATTGCTTTGTACTGAATTAAAAGCAAATCCAAAAGTAAAGATAAGCAAAAAGGCAAACAAAACTCCCATCCACGGCTGTTTTAATCCTTTTTTCATGTAATAAGCTGGCCCGCCAACGAAAGAATTATGTCCGTGTACTTTATATAATTGAGCCAATGTGGACTCAATAAAAGCGCTGCTGGCCCCAAAAAGAGCAATTACCCACATCCAGAAAACTGCACCCGGACCACCCAAAGTAATGGCGGTGGCGACTCCTGCCAAATTGCCTGTTCCTACGCGGCTAGCTATGGAAACGGCAAAAGCTTGAAAAGAGGAAATATGGTGTTCGCGACCTTCTGTCTTGCCTGTAGAATCACCTAATAGACGTATCATTTCTCTTATCATGCGGAATTGTACGAAATTTGTTTTAAAAGTAAACCAAAATGCACATCCTAACAGCATGATGATCAAAATATAAGTCCAAAGCACATCATTCACTCTGCTGATTAATAGGGTCAGTATATCCATTTTACTTATTCCTTGTTTAATTTAAAATAGAACTTATGTCCATGGAAAACAAGTTCCACTAGACCAAAACGGATAAAGTCTGCTAATAGTTCACAAGTTGTCTTGTGGTTTAACCTGCAAAGTTTGCAACATTGATTTAATGAAAGTTTCTCTTTTTCTTTCAAGGCATCCAGTAACCGTTGCTCTCTTTCGGTAAATGTTACAAGTGCTCCTTCAGGTTTCTTGCTGTGTTGCCACATCTTTAGATGGACGGGAGTGGCCAGTATGTTTTCGTCTTTGATGCGGATATAGGCCCATGGCTTATTCGTTTCATCTAGGGCATATACAGGTTTAGAAACCGTTTCGTTAATACGTATTTCCAATACAGTCTTTCCTTCTACCTTGTAAGTCTGCGTTTCCAGTTCTACTTTGGGCTTGCAATACATGGTTGCTGCTGCTTCTATCATATATATTTCTTCGTCAGAGCGGACTCCTGCTATTTTGCCATTGTCCTTTACTCCTATTAACAGCCTGCCGCCCTCGGTATTGGCGAATGCGGAAAGGCTACGGGCTATTTTGCGTGCGTCCGAAATCTCGAATTTGAAATCCTGATGACAGTGTTCTCCCTCCGAGACAAGCTGTCGTATGTATTGTGTATCCGTTAATGCTTTCATTTCAATTGCAAAAATAGGAAAAATGAAACATATTGTGGGTATCGAATGATAAAAAAGCCGATATTAGTTTGTCTGTTATCAAGCTTTTTGCTTCATTTGCAGTGGAATAAAAATAATTAGCCTTTAAAATCTATGGGAATAAGAAAAAAATGTTTGATCATTACATTATTATGCTTTTCTAGTCTGATGCATGCAAGTGAATTCATGTTTAAACATTTGGAGGTGAAAGATGGTCTGTCAAACAATCAAGTCCTTGATATATTTAAAGATTCCGAAGGTTTTATGTGGTTTGCCACAGCTTCCGGTTTAAATCGGTATGACGGGTGCCAGATGACTTTGTTTCGTAGTAATAATGCTGATCCGGCTTCTTTACCTGATAATTATATCAAAAGCATACAAGAAGATTATAAAGGAAATTTATGGATTCTTACCGGTGTGGGTTATGTCATTTACAACTCGGAATCAGAAACATTTGATAGGGAGGTGCATGCATGGCTATGTGAAGTCGGTATTGACGGAACTCCAGCATTAGTATATATAGACCATAATAAAAATATGTGGTTTTATATAAAAGGAAAAGGCTGTTATTTGTACATTCCGGAATCTCAATTACTGTATCCGCTTTTGTTTGATACTCATCAGTTGCCAGAAGGTGATATTACGGACATTGTAGAATGTAGCAAGGGAATCTTGTTGGTATATAATACCGGAAGACTTGTTTGTTTGGATACTCGGACAAATGAGATTAAATGGCAGCAGGATGATTTGGTTGGGGAATTGGGAACTGACAAGCAGGGAATTTTCACTCTGTTTGTAGATCGTGATAATGATATATGGATGTACAGTCCGCTTGGAATATGGGTTTATAATCCGGAACAGGAAAAGTGGCTGTCTTGGCTGACAAATATTATCAAGCGTCGGTCTCATAACATGGTCCGTGCTGTATCACAGGATAAGCAGGGGCGTATATGGATAGGAACAGATCAGGATGGCATTGATATATTGGATAAGAAGACAGGGGAAGTGAGGCAGTTGCGGAACAAGACAGGTGATGAACGTAGTTTGCAAAATAATACAGTAATGGTTCTATACGAGGATTCCAGTGAAACTATGTGGGTGGGGACTTATAAAAAAGGAATTTCCTATTTTAATGAGTGTGCTTTTAAATTTGGTGCAGAGTATATAGGAGATATTAGTTGCATTGAAGAAGACAAAGAGGGGTATGTGTGGCTGGGTACCAACGATGTCGGTATCATATATTGGAATTCCGTGACTGGCAACCGGGCTGCTTTTCCACAGAAAGGTATGGATAAACTCACTACTGATGCTATTGTTTGCATTTTGAAAGCCGGTGATGGGAAACTTTGGATTGGTACTTTTGGGGGAGGCTTGATTTGTTATGATAACGGTCGTATTATTCATTATAAAAAAAACATACCGGAACGGCAAAATTCTTTGGCTCATAATAATGTATTGGCTTTGGCTGAAGATAAGCAGGGGATTATATGGATAGGTACATTGGGTGGGGGAGTGCAGAGTTTGAATCCCAAGACGGGTTTGTTCACCACTTATAATACAACTTCGGCCGGCTTGATATCCGATTATGTTTCCTCTTTGTGTATGGGAAAAGAGGGCTCTTTGTGGATTGGTACCGCTCAGGGACTTTCGGAATTGGATATTGAAACTAAAAAAGTGGTTAATCTGGAAGGTACTAAATCTGGTAAGGAATATTTTTCTGATCAGAATATAAGTCAGGTGTATGAGGATAGCCGTGGATTGATATGGATTGGTACATGTGAGGGGCTGAATGTTTATAATCCCAAAACGGATGAACTGATTATATTAGGAGTGGAGCAAGGAGTTTCCAGCCCTATCATTTCTGGAATAGTAGAAGATGGTAATGAAAATATATGGGTGACTACAGCACGTGGAATAACTAATGTCATACCGGCAGTAGATTTAAAAACAGGGCGCTATATTTTTCATAGTTGTGTTTATGATGACAAAGATGGTTTGCAAAATAGTGGGTTCAACCTGCGTTCCATTAAAAAATTGTCTTCTGGAGAAATTCTTATGGGAGGGCTGTATGGTATTAACCGCTTCCGTCCGGATGATATAAAATACAATAAAAAACGTCCCAGCGTGATGTTTACCCGTTTGTTCTTGTTCAATGAAGAAGTAGGGGTGGGTGAGGAATATGAAGGTAGGGTGATTTTGGATAAGGCGTTGAACAAGGTAGATCAGATAAAATTGAGTTATGAACAGAATATGTTCAGTGTACAATTTGCTTCTGATAACTATATTTTGCCGGAAAAAACGGAGTATGCTTATAAACTGGAAGGTTTCAATGAGGGTTGGATGACTACTGCCTTTGGCAAAGTGACTTATACTAATCTAGCTCCCGGAACTTATATGCTGAAGGTGAAAGCAGTCAACAGTGACGGATATGGTGGAGATGAAGAAGCTTCATTGAAAATTGTTATCTATCCTCCTTTTTGGCGTTCCGTTTGGGCATATGTTGTTTATAGCCTTTTGTTGGTTGCTGTATTGATATTGGGACGCTATTGGATTCTGCGTGGAGAACGGGATAAATTTAAAAAACAGCAAATAAAGCAAGAAATAGAGAGGAATCAGGAGAAGGCAGATATGAAATTGAAGTTCTTCACTCATGTCGGCCACGAATTACGTACTCCGCTCACTCTTATTATCTCACCGTTGGAAACGCTGATGAAGGAATATCAATCGGATGCTGCTCTGATGGATAAATTGAATATAGTGCAACGCAATGCATTAAGGTTGTTGAATCTTGTAAATCAGTTGTTGGATTTTAGGAAAATTGATGTGAATGGATATTATTTAAGTCTGTCTGATGATGATATCATCTCTTGTATTCATACGATTTGTGATTCTTTTATCTCTTTGTCTGAAAAGAAAGATATTTCTCTCATTTTTCATTCAGCAGTTCCTTCGTTGAATATGTTGTTTGATGGGGATAAAATGAGGGAAGTGATGATGAATCTGCTTTCCAATGCTTTAAAATTTACTTGCAATGGTGGACGAGTTGATGTGTCTGTCGGTTTAGTAGAAGGACAGGATTCTCGGGAAATGCTGGAAATCAGAGTGGTTGATACAGGTGTCGGCATTAAAGAAGAAAACAGAGAACGCATTTTCGAACGTTTTTATCAAGTGGATAATCCGGATATGAATATCTCAGATGGCGGAGGTGGTCTGAGTATTGTACGTGATTTTGTCACACTTCACGATGGCACGGTGAACGTAATGGATAATACTCCTGTCGGTTGTGTTTTTGTTATCCATATCCCGGTAAAGCGTTCCGAGAGTAAACCGACGAAGATAGAACAGGTGCAAGTTACAGATAAGCCGGTAGAAGACATTTCCACACTTCAGATTCCGGAGTTTTATATGGCGTCTAATGCCGGGGAGGAATCGGAAGAAGAACCAAACCATATAATAACAATAGAAGGACTGGAGGAGGATATCCGAAGATTAGAATCTGGTAATACGGAAGAAATTGCAGAAGAAAAAAACATAGAAACAATCTCAGCCGTTGCTCCACAAAGAGCAACGGTGATTCAATTGATTGAGGGTGAGGATAATGAGATGATAACTCATATTATTCCACCGGAGGAGTTGCCGGAAATGGTGACTGCTGTTCCTGAAGAAAAAAGTGAACAGAAGTTGAAAACGGTTTGGAATCATGCTTATATTGATTTCAAACCTAGTGGGACTGCTATAACTTCGATGGATGAAAAACTGATAAATCATGCTGTGAAATATGTAGAAGACAATATTGCACGCAGTGATTTGTCTGTAGAAGAGTTAAGCAAGGAATTAGGGATGAGCCGCGTTCATTTATATAAAAAGTTATTGGCTATTACCGGTAAGACTCCTATCGAGTTTATTCGTATAATTCGTTTACAGCGGGCTGCCCAATTACTCCGTGGAAGTCAACAGAATATTTCGGAAATAGCCTATCAGG
This sequence comes from Phocaeicola vulgatus ATCC 8482, assembly GCF_000012825.1. GTDB lineage: Bacteria > Bacteroidota > Bacteroidia > Bacteroidales > Bacteroidaceae > Phocaeicola > Phocaeicola vulgatus. Next base: position 2,704,130 of record NC_009614.1, read on the forward strand.
TGGGCTTTAATAATCCGAAATATTTCAGTCGGTATTTTAAGGAAGAATTTGGTATACTACCTTCGGCTTTTCAATATAGACAAGGCAGATAGTTCTCAATATTTTATAGTGTCATTTAAAGTGTGTATCGGAGTTTCGTCAACAGACATACGTTCTGTAACAGATTTCATCTATGAGTAAAAACAATTCCATTTTATTATTGTTTTTATTAGTAATAGTCATACATTAAAACCAATATAGAATGGAACATACAGTTATACATGACGAGAAAGTAGACCGTTTCGAAGTATTTGAATCGGGACAAATCGCCTATTTGCAATATGATGAAAAGAACGGAGTTTTGGATATCCTTCATACCATAGTTCCCCCACAGTTGGAAGGGCAGGGAATAGCTCAGGCTTTGACCGAGGCCGCTGTGAGATATGCTTCGGTTGTAGGGCTTAAAATACGTCCTACTTGTTCTTTTGCAAAAATGTTTTTTACCCGGCATACCCAATATAAAGACATGTTGGTGGAGTGAGAAATAAAATCAGACACGGATTGTATAAAATGCCGTGTCTGATTCGTTTTTAACTCTCTTATCTTTATATATATTTAATCACATTGTTTGTGGGTCATAATATCCAATACTAGTTTATCGGTTTCATTCATGCCTTGTGAACCAATTCTGGTCAGGTTGCGGATGCTGCGGTCCACATCATTGTCAATGATACCTTCTACAGAAGATACACATTTATGTTCCATCGCTAATATAGCTGAAAATACAGCAGTAGAAACACCGCTGCTTAATTTCAGAGCACAACTGGGCTTGGCTCCGTCACAAATCATACCTGTCAGGTTAGCGATCATATTCTGTACGGCAAAAGTGATTTGCTCGTAAGTGCCTCCCATCAAATAAGTGATACCACAGCTGGAACCTGTTGCAGCCACTACACAGCCGCATAGTGCAGACAGACGTCCCAAGCTTTGTTTGATGTAAATCGCTGTCAGGTGGCTAAGTGTCAGTGCGCGGATCAATTCTTCTTCTGATTTATGGTTATCTTCGGCATAGACTACTACCGGTAAAGTAGCTGTAATTCCTTGGTTCCCACTTCCTGAATTGCTCATGACAGGAATCATAGCTCCCGCCATACGTGCATCGCAAGCTGCCGAGGTATAAGAAAGGATGTGGGTAAATGTATTACTTCCCAATATTTGTTCTTCGCTTTTGCTGCTTTTCAGAATCTTGCCTAATTCGTGACCGTAGTTTCCTTTGAAAGAACGTTCTGCCGCTGCTTTGTTCAAACGTTTGGTCTCAAGAATAAAACGAATTTCATCCAATGGTGTGGTGGTGGCAAAATCGTACACTTTCCGCAAGTTCAACTCCGGCTCTTTTGCATCCTCATTGCAGGTGGAGGTAGTTTGTTTGTTTAGTAAAACTTGGTTGTTTAGGGCCACATATATAAAATTGGTATGCCCGCAAGCAATAATGGCCGTCGCTGTATCACCATCAGCTTCACAGATAATTTCGATATATAACTTTTCTTCTATATTCTCTTTCAGCCCGATAGAGATAGCTTGTGAGTCAATTAGTTTTTTACCCTCTGCTACGGCGTCAGGAGTGCTGTCTTTTAAGACTTCCAATTGATATTCGGATTTTCCGATTAATGCCCCTAAGGCGATAGCGATAGGTAGCCCAATCATTCCTGTTCCCGGGATGCCTACTCCCATGGCGTTCTTAAGAATATTGGCGCTGAGTAAAGCTTTAATCCTTTCAGGTCTTTTACCTAGTGTTTCTGTTGCTTTTGCTACACAAAGGGCTACGGCTATGGGTTCTGTGCACCCGATAGCCGGAACGACCTCGCGATTTATAAGGGCAATGATTTGCTCTCTTTCTGGTTTGGCGATCATAGTAGATAATTATTAAGGGGTCTTGCAAAAATCTTTTTGAAAGTGTGTCAAAACTCGGATAAAACTATCGTTTCGTTTGTCTTTTCCTTTTTGTTGATTTTCAGAATATTTTTCATTAAAGAATATTCTGAAAGAATAAAATGATAGGTTTATTTAGTTTTGACACTCCTTCGACTTTTGACACACTTTGGTTATTTTTTATAGTTTTGTAATCCGGTCTGGAGGAAATCAACATATTTGTCTATATCCTCATCATATGAATATGATTTATTCAACGGTTTTCCCTCATTGTCAATCAATACATAGAAAGGTTGTGCATTGGCACCGAATTTAGAGCGTTGCAGGTAACTCCATTTATCACCGATCGTGCGTAGTGTACGTTCCTTACCGTTCTCCATCACTTTGATGTGTTCGGGCAATGGAGTTTTGTTATCAACGAACAATGTAATCAGTACATAGTCCTCAGTCATCAACTTGTTTACTTTCGGATCAGTCCATACAGCAGCTTCCATTTTACGGCAATTTACACATCCGTAACCTGTAAAGTCAAGCATTACCGGTTTTCCGGTACGTTTTGCATATTCCATACCGGCATCGTAGTCATCAAACTGCGCATGTACTTCATTGGTGTATAAGTTGAAGTCTTGTGTATTCATGGGAGGAGCAAATGCGCTGACAGCTTTCAAAGGAGCACCCCATAAGCCCGGTACCATATATACAGCAAATGCAAGTGAGATAAGAGCCATAAAAAAACGGGCAACACCTACTTTATCATCATCATCATCGTGAGGGAATTTGATCTTACCCAGCAAATAGAAGCCTAGCAAAGCGAAAATCACAATCCACAAAGCAAGGAATGTTTCACGGTCTAGAATTCCCCATCCATAAGCCAAGTCAGCAACCGACAGGAATTTCAAAGCAAATGCGAGCTCAAGGAAACCTAATACTACTTTAATTACATTCATCCAACCACCGGATTTAGGCATGGATTTCAGCCAAGACGGGAACATGGCAAACAGTGTGAATGGCAACGCTAATGCAAGAGCAAAACCTAACATGCCGATAGCAGGGGCAACTACACTACCTGTAGTGGAAACTTCTACCAACAAAAAGCCGATGATAGGACCTGTGCATGAGAATGAAACCAAAGATAGGGTGAATGCCATCAGGAAGATACTTAACAAACCACTGGTCTGTTCCGCTTTACTGTCTACTGCATTGCTCCATTTTGAAGGAAGAGTAAGTTCGAATGCTCCAAAGAAAGAGGCTGCAAACACAATTAGCATCAAGCAGAAGAATATGTTAAAAATAGCATTTGTGGAAAGTGCATTCAAGGCACTGGCACCGAATATCAAGGTTATGGCAAGACCTAATAATACATAGATCACTACGATAGAAGCACCATATGTCCATGCATCACGGATTCCTTTCTTTTTGTCTTTGCTACGTTTTAAAAAGAAACTTACCGTCATTGGGATGATAGGCCATACACAGGGCGTAAATAAGGCAAGTAATCCACCGATAAACCCGGCAAAGAAGATGTAAATCCATGAACGGTCTTGTTGTGATGTCGTTTCGCCAAATGCGTTCAGCTCTTGGATAACCGGAGTCCAATAATCTTGGACAGCAGTGTCATTGCCGATCAGGGCGGCAGTTGTAGCACTATCTGTTGCGGTAGTTGCAGTAGCTGTTTCCGCTACAGGAACTTCCGTTATGGCTGTTTCTGTTTTTGCAGGTTCAGTAGTCTTGCTTGTAGTGGCAGCGGCAACTCCTTTTCCGGAGAAAGAGAAAGAAACTTCAGTAGGAGGCAGACAGTTTTCATCGTTGCAGGCACCGAATTCCATATAACCTTCTATCATATAGGTAGCGCCCGTTATTTTTAGTTTCTGAATGAAAATGGCAGTGTTCTCAAAGTAACGTAATTTCATTTCAAACACCTTGTCGAAGTTTTCAATTTCTTTACCTTGTGGAGTGAGCTTTCCTACTAATTCTACTCCTTCTATCTTGTCTACGTTGAAAGTTGCGGAGATAGGACCTCCCGAAGGAAGATCAGTGGAATAAACGTGCCATCCGGCATCAATCTTACCAGTGAATACTATTTGTGCTTCCGTATCGGAAATCGTCTTTAACTCGGTTTTGAATTGTACCGGATCTTGAATCTGGGCAACTGCCGGAAGCAATGCCATAACGATTAAGAGGCAACTTAAAAAAAACTTCTTTTTCATTACGTATTATTTAAATTTGGATTAATGTTCATACCGCAAAGTAAGGGATAATATCTTAGATATGCCTCTTTATACCTATATTAATATCGGCAATTGCTGTTTTCAGAATAAAAAAAAGAGCAAAAAGATAACCTATTGCTCTTTTTGAAGTTCCATAACTTTGTTCCTATATTGGGAGGGAGTCATTCCCACTGAGGATTGGAAAAGGTTATAAAAGGTGGAAATGGAGTTAAATCCCAGCTCTGTAGAAATGGCTTTCAGCGGAGTTTCGTTATTGGGGTCGGATAATAGACGGATAGCTTCTTCAATACGGAAACGGTTTACATAATGAGTGAAGGATAGTTTGGATTGTTCATTGATGATACGTGATAGATAAGTACGGTTAGTTCCTAATATTTCTGCTACTTTGTCTTTTGTTATAAAATTGTCTTTGTAAATTTTTTCTTCTCTCATAATACGCTCTAATGTACGGAAAAGTTCTAAACTTTTCTCGTCGGTGAGTGAGGAGGAAGCATATTTTTCGGAAGTAGAAACCATGGAGGGGGCATTGGTTTCCAATTCTTTTATACGGCGATGCAGTTCCGTTTCTCTTTTGATTGCTTCTTGATTTTGCTTGACTATACTTAAATAAAGTTTGTTTTTACGGTGGTAGAGGTAATAAAGCAATCCTAGAACAATCACAATGATAATAAGAATAAATGTCTGTTGTTGTATACGCTGTTCTTTCTGCATTACATCCAGTTTGCTTTGTTTTATCAAATTTTCCTGCCGCTCAGAGTCGTATTTGAATCGCATTTCACTTAAATCTCTTTCTTTGTCCTTGTTGAAAAGACTGTCGTTTTCCAAACGGAATATTTTATAATATTTCAGTGCGTCATGATATTGGTGCAATTGCTCATAGCAGGTGGACAGATTTTCGTATAGTTCATTGCGATGGATGGCGTTGACGCGTGCATAAGAAATAGCTATTCCTTGTTTTAACAATAAAATAGCTTCTGGTTGTTTGTTTTGCTGCATTAGTATACGTGCATATCCCAAATGGGCATAGACAATAGAGGAAGTTTGTGCCGCCTGTTTGTCCTTCATGGCTTTTTTGTAATATTCCAAGGCCTGGGCATATTCACCCATATCATATAATATATTGCCAAAGAGATTGTAGGTATGGGCTTGGTCGTAGAAATCATTTTCCAGCATCAATGTTTCGGCTTCATGTATATATTTCATTGCTTCCTCATTCTGTTTCATTAAAAAATACATATAGGCAGAATTTACTGCACCGGAATAAATGATGTATGGATTACGCATACTGTGTCCTAATTCATAACATTCTAATGCGTATTTGATACCGGCTGTATCTTTTTTGAGGTAATAGATGTTTGCTAAATTGCCTAAAAGCAAAGCGTATTGTTGTTGGAAATTATTTTGTTGTGCCAACTGGATACCTTTATAAAGCCATCGTATGGCACGGTAATAATCGGTTTCAATATTTGCAGAGTAGAGTCCGAGACTACCATAGACGGAACAAAGGGTGGAGTCATTATTCAGTTTGGTTGCTAGTTCAAGAGAAAGGTTCAAGTTTTTTTTGGCTATTTTTTCCCGTCCGCTCATCATTTGTGCTTGTGCTTGGTAGATATATGAATAGAGTTGGAGTAGAGGATTTTTAGTCTTGTCCGCTACGTTTTTCATAATCTCGGCGTAAGTGATGGTTTTGGAATAATCTCCTTTATTTAAATAGTATTGGCATAGAAACTTTAATGCATCCCCGTTATCAGGTTCTTTCCTAATGATCTCCAACTGTTTCTCAAGGATGACGGGGCGCTTTTGTGCATGTACACAAAAGGATATTCCCAAAAGTAACAGTAAGAAAAGACATTTTAGTTTCATATGCTTTTTTTCGGTTGAGAGTGCAAATATAATAAAACCTTTAATTTTTCTTGTTCAAAAGTCTTGCATATTTAAAATAAAGTCGTACCTTTGCAACGCTTTCAACAAAAAGCACTTCTGAAAGGAAGTTTTGGAGAGGTGGCAGAGTGGTCGATTGCGGCGGTCTTGAAAACCGTTGTACCGCGAGGTACCCGGGGTTCGAATCCCTGTCTCTCCGCAAAAATAGAATGCAAATGAAAGAAAATCCCTGTAAACTAACAAATTACGGGGATTTTTTATTTTTGGTACATAGCAAAAATAAGCATATTAAAGCATTCTTTCGGTGTACTATTCGGTGTACCTTATTACCTTCAATGTCAGGTACACCTATTTGGTGAATAATTCATTGTTTATTAGTATTTTGCATCTTGACTTGTTGCTCTTAGAAATTTAGTTTTGTGATTAAAAAACAAGTAAGATGGAAAGAACAACATTTTGTCTATTGTTCTACATTCGTAGGACGAAATTGAATCGGAACGGTGAGGCTCCGATAATGATGAGAATTACAGTGAATGGAGTCCGGGTTGATGCTTCAGTGAAGAAAACAATTTTTCCGGAGTTCTGGAGTGCGGCAAAAGGAAAGGCTTTGGAAAAGAAACGGGAGTACAAGGAACTGAATTTGTATCTTGACTCAATCCGCTTACGGATAATGAAGATTCAGCGTGAATTGGAGATAGAGGGTGTATCCGTTTCTGCCAATAGTGTCCTGGAGCGTTTCTTGGGTAAGGATGCTCCCGTACAGCGTACTTTGTTTGAGGTCTTTCGGGAACATAATGATAAATGTGCTCAATTGTCTGGTACGGACATGGCACCTGCAACTGTACAGCGTTATGAAACATCTTTGAAACATACCCAGGATTTTGTTTGGGAAACATATCATAAAAAAGACATTCTTTTGGGAGATGTTTCCCGTCAGTTTATTGAGGATTATGAGTTCTGGCTGAAGACAGAGAAAAAGTGTTGTCACAATACTGCTACTAAATATCTAAAGAACTTCAAGAAGATAATCCGTATAGCTTTGGCTAAGGGATGGATGAAGAATGATCCATTTTCTGAAATAAAGTTCTCACTGGATAAAGTAGAACCGGATTTTTTGGAAGATTCGGAGATTCAAAAACTGATTTCAAAGGAGATTGATATTCCACGGTTGGGTCAGGTGCGTGATGTTTTTGTGTTCTGTTGCTTCACAGGTTTGGCTTTCTCGGATATTCATGATTTGAAAAAGGAACACATAGTAGAGGATTCGAACGGTGCCAAATGGATACGCAAAGGGAGACAGAAAACCAAAATTATGTGTAATATTCCATTGATGGAAGTGCCTTTGAAGATCCTAGGAAAGTATTCCACTAATGAATATTGTAAAAGTCGCGGTGTGCTTTTTCCTGTTCTTTGTAATCAAAAGATGAATGCGTATCTCAAGGAATTAGCTGATATTTGTGGCATTAAGAAAACATTGACGACTCATGTGGCCCGTCATACTTTCGCAACGTTTGCTTTGGCAAATGGTGTTTCCATTGAGAGTGTTGCTAAAATGTTGGGGCATACCAATGTTCAGATGACCCGTCATTATGCACGTGTGTTAGACCGTACGGTGATACGTGAGATGTCGCAGGTCAGAATGGATTTTCAATTATCTCTGTAATGTGATTATAGAGTAAGTTTGTATTATATTTTTCTGTTTCTTCTTATCAAAAGATTCTTTTTAAGCATATTCTTATAATTGTGAAATAGCCGGAATTACCCTCCGGCTATTTTTGTACCTCTTTGTCGGTTTCTGTCCTTTTTTGTCGGTTGCTCAACGGTTGAGTAACCAATGGCCTCATAATAACTCTGTAATATTGCACCATAAATGATAAAAACAAGGTCAATATGTTAATGCTATCAATTTTACACAGGACAAAAAGACAAGCCCTTTTTTACGAAATGAATGTAAATAGCTGTATTAGTGCTAAATATTGGGTTGTACCGTTTTTACCGGACAGTAATAAAAAACTTTGCAGAAGTTATCTGTTATATGAGAAATTTTGTAATTTCACGTTCGGTGAACATAGCAGGGACCGTTTGTGGTTCTTTGTAACTGGATATTATAAGGATACAACAGTTTCTGCTTAATTATTGTCTTAACTTCAAAATTTTTTTATGCATGCAATTTTAAATACATTCAAATCTGGAGTTGGTGATTGTGTATTTATGAGGCTGATAAAAGACGATGCCACGTTCAGTATTATGATTGATTGTGGTAAGTATACGCCTGAGATAAATCTATTCATAAAAGAGAAATTGCATAAGCATATTGATCTTCTTATTGTTACACACATAGATGATGATCATATAAATGGAGTATGTGAGATGCTTATTGCAATGCCAGAGATTACAATAGGTAAGATTTTTTATAATTGTTATCAGTTGTTATCTGGCGAGAAGATAGCGGCACTAACCAAGATTGTTAGTAGTGATATTGAAATTCTAACCCAAAATCTCCCCAAGCAGCGTACTGATACAAACGGTAAAATAAATATGGAGCATGCTTCTGTTCTTGCGTCAATCCTTTTGAAAAATCCACAATGGAACAGTGCTTGGGAGAAAACATTTTATATAGAGAACAGTTTGGAGCCATACCCATTGGGAGATGGTTTGGGGCAGTTGGTTTTTATTTCTCCAACAAGTTCTGAACTTAAAACGCTGGATATGAATTTTGCCCGTGAATATTTACGATTGACAAGACATGAGGTTATCAATGCACCTTTTGAGGGACGCGAAACTCTTTTCGAATTAGTCTCTCGACTTGTATCAATGAAAATTAGAGAAAGAGAATACGTCAAGAAGCAAAAAATTGCTGGCCTAATAGATAAATATTCAGTTGAGAGATGGAAAAAAGCTAAAGATTTTGAGCCGTCTGGCATAACGGATGAGAATAAAGGTTCTATTGCATTTATTTGGGAGTACAAAGATACGAAAGTGCTTTTCATGGGGGATGCAGAACCTGATATCGTAAAAACTGCCATTGTGAATAAATATGGTAAGGTGGATAATATGAAAGCCATAAAGGTATCTCATCATGGAAGTAAGCATAGCACCAGCAAAGAACTGATGGAAGTAATAGACAGCTTTGATTATTTTATTACAGGCGGTTCGGTTGGCGATAAGCCTTCAATGGAGACTTTGGTTAAGATAGTGGACAGAGGTGATAATAAAGTACGGACTATTCACTATAACTATGACAGAAATATCTTGATGAAAGATATGGCATCTGATGAATCTGTAGAATTACGACAAAAATATAATTTCCAAATCGATACAAATAATGAACTTGAATTTGAATATTGACAATTATGGCGGTAAGTCAGTTGTGCCAGTTAAATGCAGAGAAGTGCAAGGTACTGCTTTTTATATAGGCAATGGATATTTATTAACTGCTTATCATGTGGTTTCTGATGCAGAATACGATCGTTCTTCAATCATAGTCACTATAGATGGTAAAGATGTATTATGTGAGTTAATGAAGATAGGGGACATTATGGATGTTGCCTTACTGAGATGTCTTGAGCCAATAGATGAAAATCTTATTGAGAAGATTCCATTACTTAATACAGAGTTCAAGAAAGGACTGGATTTGGAAATCATTGGTTACCCTCAGGAAATAGGTAATGGTATAGATTACTTTGGTGTTAGTGTACGTAACGTTAGAAACCTCAGTAATCATACCCTGGGATTCGATATAGTTGTTCAAAGAACTGATGCTTTTGGTTTTTATTCGTATTCTGGTTTTTCTGGTTCTCCTGTGTTAAATGAGTTTGGATATGCCATTGGGGTTGTGACAGATCAATTGCATAGGTCATTGGGCTATACGTCTATAAATTCAATTGTACAAGCTCTTCCCAAAGAGGTTAATGTTGAAAATAATGCTGATGAATTTGATTCTCGGCCTTATGGAATAGGTACTTGTATAAAAGCGACAGAGGAATCTCTAAAGAAGATGAGTTCTAGATATAGAGAAGATTTGCATTCTGAGGATTTAGAGTTAGAGAAGAATATCCGATTATTTTGTGGTTTAGATATAAAAGAGGAACAAGAGGAACTCAGAATCAAATACTGTAACTGGTACGACACTCTTCCAGAGAACTATAAGGAGTTTTGTAAAGCACATTCTGCATTTATTCATTATCTGTCTACGGGTGAGAGAAATAAGGATTTCTATCTGGATTTAGAGAGGATTGGGTCATGCAGAGACCCTAGATACCATGAGGATTATTTTATCAGAGGCTACTATCATAATGTCCTGCAAGACTTAATGGATGAATTGCAGGATGTTCAAGATAAGGAAATGCTCAGCAAGAGGAGGCTATTGTACATTACAGGTGATGCAGGATATGGAAAAACGCACCATCTTTGCCATATAACGAATAAGTTGTGCAAAGAGGTTAATATATATTTGTTCTTTGGTACTGAGTTTAGTACCATGGAAGATCCGTTGAGAACAATAGCGACTATAAGACGTTGGGAAGATGTTGATTACATGAAAGTCCTAAACAATGAAGTTGCCAAAAAAGGAAAATATGCAATATTCATAATTGATGCTCTTAATGAAGGTGAGGGTACTTTTTATTGGAAAGAAAAACTACCACAAATTGTAGAAACATTCAGAACTTATCAGAATATAAAACTCATAGTTTCCGTAAGAACAATGGAGTCAGATGATGAACTGCATACGATATTGAATGCGAGCGATTGGGAAAAACTGGATTTAGGCGGATTCAGTAATACTAAAGCTGCATTACAGAAATATTTTAAGGTTTATGGCATCTATGAGGATCCTGAGATATACTCTAATTGCAAAGAGTTTACAAACCCCTTGCTCTTGAAAATATTTTGCGAGTCATTCTATTTGTTGCCAATAGATAAGCGAAAAGAGATTGATATTCTGCTGTTGTATAATCTGTATTTCCGCAAGTGCAATAAAAATGTATCAAGATGGACAGATGAAGATCCGCAGCGGGATGTTACTACCACTTTGATGTACAGTATCGGCAGAAGGTCTCTTGAAAAATACCATTGCTGTGACATTCCCCGTAGGATAGCAATTAGAATAGCAAACAAAATATGTCGCAACAGACTATGGTCTAATAATCTTTATCATAGTGCTGTCAAGGAAAACCTTCTTATGGAGTATGGAACTATAGACGGTTGTCAGTTTACAACATTCCAATATGATAATATGGGCGATTATGTGCGTGCAACGAATCTATTCGTACAGGATAAGACTGACGAAGAACGTTTTGAGCACATAAAAAGATTGCTTGGTTATTGTGCTCAAGGAACAATGACCCAAAAAGAAAAAGTAAAGACGTTAAACACTGTAACGGCTTTCCTATCTGTATGGAACCCAGATGAAAAGTTGTGGGATAAACCAGATTTTAAGGGCGGTCTTATGAGAGCCTGTCTGATTCGCAGTCTTTCTACAAGAAATTTAGCATCTAGTAAAAATACGTTACATCCTGAATTTGTCCAAAACTTCTTAAAAGAGGATGAAAATCTCTTAAATGTTATTCGTGTTTTTGAGCAGTTTAATCTGTACAAAACGTTGCTAATGCCTTATCTTCATGATAGACTGATGACGATGAGTATGCTTGAAAGAGATGAAAAATGGACAATTGGAGTAAATGGACTTTTAGATAGCTACAGACTTTCTTATACGATAAATAGTGTTTCTTTAAAGACTGCTGAAGATATTAAAATATATGTATGGCTGTTGTGCTGGATGTTCACTTCTTCGCATCCCAATCTTCGTATCCGTATGATACGCGTCGTGCGTTCATTGATGTCAAAGCAACCCTTGTTGTGCAAAGATATTATTGATGTTTTCTATTTGGTGAATGATCCTTACGTGTTATCTGGAGTATATGCAGCGATTTATGGTGTGTTATTGACAAATCGAGACGGGCAACTTACACACAATGTCGCAGAACGGATTTATAAATACCATTATGAGAATCAAGTAAAAATTCCATCTGATATTGATGGACGTATATGGACTCTGAAAATATTGGAGTACAATAATCACATCAATCCTGAAGACGATTTCTGGAATAATTCCCAGCCTCCTTATAAGCCAGCTGAAGATTTGATTACATATCCGACAACAGAAACTTTTGGTGATGATTATTTTGGTCCGGAGGGCGGTGCTTATTGTTTGAGGCATTCTTTGTTTGCATGGGATTTTAACAGATATATAATTGGCACAAATAGTAACAATGAATCGAAAACTTTTATCTTCAACGATAGAAAAATATTGTTAGATGATATAACAAAAGCTGTTGCCTATCGTATAAAACACGTTTACGGGTATTCCGAGATTTTATCAGAATATGATAAGAGCGTAGAGTGGGGGGACAGGCACTATCATTTGAAAGAGAGAATAGGCAAGAAATATCAGTGGATAGCATTAGGAGAGGTAAAGGCTTATCTTTGTGACATCTGTAAGATGACTAAGAACAGGTTTACAGAAGAACTAGCCGAAATTCCTTATCCATGGTATGCTGATAGATCATTCTATTTTGATCCAACACTAAAGGTCGTTGAGAATCAAATAGTGCTAGATAATGAGATGTTTGACTATTTGCCATCTGAAAACTTGTTTGGCATTACAGATGGTAGAGAATGGTTAGATTCAAGAGAGGTGTTACCTTCTTTAAATATTATCTTGAGAGACCGAAATCAGTGCGAGTGGGTCGTTATCGTAGGTTATCAGAAATATACCCAAGAGAAAGATGGTGAGAAACGAGAGTCTTTCATATACTATGCCCCTTGTCTTGTGAAGGATACTGACGATTGCGCTAACAAGTTTGAATCATGGGCAAAGGAACAGGATTTTTATGGTCGTTGGATGCCAGAGAGCACTGGCAACTATGAGTTTATATGGAATGAATATCCTTGGGCGGATACATTCAAACAGATAAAAAATGATGAGGTAGAGATATGGGGGCATAAAGCGCCATGCAATATAAAACTTCCATATAGTGCCCAATTACAAGAGGATAGGGTTGCAATAGATGACGAAGATGACATAAAATCAACAGTATATATGCCTTTATCGGAATTTTACGAGATGTTTGGACTTTATAATGCGGAGCGTGGAGTGGTTCGCAATAATGATGGATACATCATTGCACTCAACCGGAATATACCAGGAGACGCTTTTGATGGACTTGTGATTCGAAGAGATTATCTTAATAAATTTCTAGCAGAAGAAGGATACTCTTTATTCTTTTGTAATCTGGGCGAAAAACAACTATGGTCAGACACCAACCTGATTGATATGCAGAGGCTCAGTAGCTGTTGCAAATACATGCATGTGGGTGAAGTCGAAGTTATACAACCAATGAAAGACGAGCGTGATTTCCATCCTTCTTCATCAAAGGAAGAGAATAAAATCTTCTCAGGTATAAACATTGAAGATTGGCTATCGTTGGAGAATGATGATAGTGCAAAATATTTGATTGAAAAATTGAAGAATAATTAACTGATGTGTCGAGGTATAATACTGCCCCTTGATCTACTAAAAATCATAACAGGACTCTGAGACAAGATTGTTATCAATCCTTGTTGTCCTTTTTGTGGTTATAAGATGTAGCGGATTTAGCTAATCGCCATATTTGTAGATAGCTATATTTTATTGACCTCATGTTAAATATGTATCTGTAATCATATTTTGTAGATAAAAAAAGAATAATGTTTTCTCTACGGGAAACATAGTATTTTAATGCAACTCTCTAAAGATTAGATAAATACAGAGAACCTAAAAGATGAGGTAACGATTTGGAAACGGAAGTACTGCTTCGGGTTACACTACTTTGCATAGTTTCAAATAACTCATATACAAATGTAGGCAATATTGGGAATATAACAAAATCTTTTCTTGTTTATTTCTATACAAATCTGATTATTAGAGTATTAACAAACATAGGCGTACTTATTAATAGTTACTTATCAAAAAATAGCCGGGAAAAGTGCCTCCCGGCTATTTTTTGTCATAACTTGACGTTTCCTGTCTTTTTTTGGCGGTTACTTAACGGTTGGGTAACCTGTGACCTTATATCTCTGTAATATTGCACCATAAAAAATAAAAATAAGCTCATTATAATAGCAGAAGAACTATACCGGGTGGGCGCAGATGCGCCACATGCTTAGTGCCATACTCGCCAAAGTAACCAATATTGAAAAGTTAGTGGCTCCTACTATACATAATTTGCCCGACAGCGAAATACTGGATTCAAATGGCGTACGCCTACTTACCAAGATGTCCGACAGGATACTTTTAAGACGACGCAATGACGGCTCATAGGCTTTCCACCGTGACAAGGGGGAAGATTTACTACCACCGTTCGGATGTGCTGCGTTGCTGGAAAAAAGAAGAACACTCTAAAAATAAAAGGTTATGAAAATGATAATTAAGTTTGAAAGCGGCTCATTTGCTGCACTCGTGAGAAGTAACAAGAAGTCTCTCAACATGCTGACCGTGCTGCAACATATCTGCGAGGACAACTGTGTCAAACTCTCCATGCTGCCCGATGAAGTCTGCGAACTGATAAATCTCGATTCGTCAGAAATTGAGAGCGTTTGAGCGGGTGTCTGCATTTTGCGGAAAAGGAGAACGGAACCAGGTATTAATCGATTGTGGATATAATCAATCTGAAGGATTCCATTAACTGTAAAGTTATTAACAGACAGGTGAAAAACCTTTCCTTTGAGGAAGAAGAATGATAAAGTTTCCTTCTTCCCTTTACAGACAAAGGTATGGCCAGCAGGTCGGATTTATTCCGGGTACTAGCCATACCTTTGTCCTTTCTTGAAAAGCGGCTCTTTGCGGCAAACTTAGGATATTTTTCAGTCCATTTGACGGAGCGGCAATCTCCATTGAGGGTACGTATCTTCTTTGGCAAGTCTGGTTTCCGTCATTCGTTCTGCCTTCATGCCCACCTACCGGCTTTATGGTAAGCCGTATTTTCCGGTTCAACGTGGCAAGTTCCTCAATCAGCGCTTGATTTCCGCATCCTTGGGCCATGGCCAATGGTGTCTCGATAGAGAGTGTAACCAAGATGTTGGGGCATACCAATGTCCAGATGCCCCGCCATTATGCACGTATTTTAGATTGTACAATAATTCATGAAACGTCACAAATTAAAGTAAATTTTATTTTCCGCATAGAATAAAAACTAAAAAATGCCCTTGAGTAAATTTTAGGGAATTCTCACCTATTTTTTAGATTGTGTGACTAGCAATATTATCTATTCTGAATATCTAATATTGTAAACTATTGAAAATTAATTATTCCATATTTTTAATAGTTGTTGATTCAAATCTTCGTCAGGAGTAAAATTTGTTAAAATAGAACGATTATATCCACTTCTTTTCAAATATTTAACTACTCCTTTTCGAAGCTTCTTGCATTTATCCCATTCTTGCCAAAATGGTAAGGATTCAGCGTGAATATAAACTGCATCCCATACCTTGGCTGAGCTATAACGCAACGCCTCATGTATATGATAGAAAGAGTGTTCTAAATATAATAGAGCATTATTATCTTGCCACTGAAAAGCTAATTCAAATAGAAATAAATAATAATCTATACTCTTATGCTTAGTATCTTTGACTACCAAGCATTGCCATAAATCAGAACTATATTGGCGAACTATCTGACTTGCCGGAATAATATTGTCTACAAGTATTTGTTCAATCAAATCGGAACACGTTTTCTGTTGTGACAGCCAAGATAATAAAAGATCAATATTTTCACAAGCTTTCTTTGTAAGTGTGCCATCAATAGGTTTCGCATTCTCTTTGTTTAAAAAGTCAAGTATTATTTTTGCAGCATTGTCAGCTCTAAGGAAGAGTTCTTCAGCTATCTGACGAGATAACATTATACGATCAAATAATACACGAATTAGTAATTTATTCCAATTATAAAACCCGCTCTTGTCCATGATAACAAAACATGCCATCATATCATTAAATCGATCTTTTGGATAATCAATCCAGTCACCTCGATTCATATATTCAGGATTTAACGTGGCAATATTCACGAAGGATCGCCAATTCCTTTCTGCAAAGTCAGTAAGCGTTTGATAATCTATTTTGCGAAATGAGTTATTCATTGCATACTGTCCTGCTTCGTTTATCATGTCGGTTTCTGATATTCTGACTAATAGGTTAATGAAGTCTAATGGCTCTTTTTGGGCTAGTAAATCTATACGCTTTTCGTAATCGAATTCATCTTTTGAAAAAGGTTTTAAGTTGCTAAGGGTACATATTTCATATAAAAATTCCGTTTCACTACAATAAAGTGAAACAATTCTTTGGCTCAGGAAGTTTAATTTTAGTAATGATCCTTCTTTTTCATTAGGGAAGTTTTTGATCAATATCGAAAGAATATCGGTATATGAATCTATGCTCCTTGATTTACTGGCGCCACCATAAAGGTATTTCATTAAACAAGCAAAAGCCTTGAATTTCTCAACACTATCCGATATGTCATCAGCAAAAACTCTTATCATTCGAGCTAATTCAGCGTTTCCTTCTTTACAAGCATTACACATGAATTGAATACTTTGCGGAAAATTATCTTTTGATATATCCTTTGTCCACGGAGGAGAGATTAGTGATACAGCATTATCTTGCTGTACGAACTGCATTGTCAGAAGTGTTTCTTTGTCAAGTTGTCTGTAAGCATCACTACCTGTACTGAATGACAACTTCCACAATAAACCCACAGGAAGATACTGCATAAGATTCAAAACAAATAACTGGTTCTCTAACGACTGTCTTTCTACCTTTATTCCAAAACATCCATTTGCATTCAACAACGTGTTATAGATAAAAAGTAAACTAACATCATCTGTAAACTTAGGCATGGGGGCTTTGTAAACACTTTTATTAATATCTATATCTAACGTTTGACTGTATAAATTGTACGTTCCCTTCTTAGGCCTTTGAAAAAAAATCAGTAGGCTTCTGAAATCAAATTGATTGTCAATTTCTGACAAATTGATAAGAAATACTTGTGTCCAAACACAACCTGGACGTTCCATTTCATAGGCATACCATGATTTTGCTACAACATAATAAGGGGAATCTACCAAAGGAAACGCTGTAAGATATGAATCATCATCATCGGTTGTTCTATATCCAGACCAATCACTAAGCATTGCAAGACGCGCTGAATCAGCAGCAGAATTTATCAATATAGATCCTGTCAACAATGTATGTCCATCGTCATACCCATATAGCAATTGTTCTATTTTCATATTGTAAAACTCTTCTTATCTTAGTAATGCGGCTAATGGAACCGTTATATCGTGAACTGATTCATTATTGATAAAAGCTCTTTTTCCCTCTCGGGTTTTTTCAAGGAGTTTTTTACGAGATTCCTCTTTGATAACTTTCACCTTTCCTTCATTTCCTATTTTTTCTTCATATTCATATTCTGCTCCTTGAGCACTGATACCAAAAAATAGAACTTCTGGAAAATGAAACTTTATGAAGTTATACAAAGCAGGAGATTCATCCTTCAGATATTCTTCAGGGTCCTTATTAGGTGAAAGTCTGGTAATTTTGTCCCACGCTGTTATACAAATTGCAAATTTTTTACATGATGTATGTTCCCTTATATACCTAAGTATTAACATATTCTGTGTGGCAGGAGTCATTTTTTCTGGTTTCAATGGAGGGACAACTTTTGATGTTTCTTCTATCTGTTCTTCCTCTTCTTCTTTTGGAAAATCATCTGCAAAGATGCCAGGGCTAATATTTGATATCATGTACATGATGCAATTAGCTTTCTTGCACCAATTATCTAGCTCTGTAGGTTGATTTTTGGTAATAATCTGACGTATAGATTCTCCTTTGAAGTCGGGTACATTAAGGGTAAATTCCGTATCTTCATCTTTAGATTTTAGAATCATACTAATACTATTTGGAACATCTTTACTGGTCCTATCCATATCTTCCACATTACGCCAATGTTTGCTCAATGTGTTCAGTTGGTCGGTGTTTTCGGGTAGGTTCTCCTCCGAAGCTACCAACGATAAATCGATCTTATCTGTGTCATGCTTGACCACATGCCACAATGCTCCTATATATGTGGATTTTCCAGAGAATGGTAATCCTGCTATTAAACAATTTTGAGCCTCCATGATTATTTGGTTTTGCTATATTTGTTTTTTACCCAGTTAATTTGCTGTAATAATGCTTCGTCTATGTACGGTTCATCTATGTTTCCAGATAACAAATACTTGAAGAAATTGTTTAAATCTTCATTTTCTGCATTCAGCGAAGAAATCTTGAACTTTTTATTTATCTGCTTCTTTTTACTGATAATATTTTCAATGCTTTCTGCATTGCTTCTGAAGAGTTCCTTTGTTTCCTCTGTTTTCAAAATATCAGCTTTATTATACACAATATCAACAAATTTCTCTCCATCAAAAGCACCGTATTTGTTCATGCGCAATATCAAATCAGACAAATCATCCTGCAAATCAAAGATCTTGTCAGATGCTATTTTTGAAGCATCTAAAAAGAATATGATGTGAGCTGCATTTTTTAAAACCATATCCTGATTCATATCTGTCTCTGACTTTGCATATCGAAGATAGTTCTCGCCAGAACGATCTGACAATACAAGCTTTACACGTTTCTTGGTCACAGAATGAACAAAGAGCATACTCAGAAAATAGTCGGCATACACAGGAGTACGGTCAATTCTATCATTAATTTTTAATTCGATGTCACGAACTTGAGCTCTACGTTCAAAACCAGCCAAAGTATCCGAATCCACAAATATATAATCGCCTACACATCCAGTTGTCAGTACTTTGTGGTAGAGGGATGCAACAAATGTTGATTTACCATACTTAGGAAAACCGACAAGTATAACAACATGCGGAATTTCGTCTCCTACCAGTTCATTGATATTTGTATCATTCAAGGCATCGCCATAATACTTCGAACCTTCTGTCTTGGTGACATAATCAGCAGGACTAACAGGACTAACCTGCGGTTTCTCTTGTATCAGTCCTTCTACAATTTCGAGCTGTTCCATATTATTCAAAATATTTTTCAGACATTAATTCATAGTAAATATATGCACCAAATTCTCTTGGTGTAAGCGTCGTTCTAGAAAATGAAAGTTTTTGTAAGGTATCATTCTCTTGCATCATAAGAAGCAAAATAGATGACTTGCACTGTATCTCTGGCAATTCCACTTTTCCTTTTAAAGTTTGTACTATTGTTTCAATAGTTTGATTCTGTTCAACGGAATCTATGTCCAACAGATCGAGTATATTACCAAAACGCTGATTTATGAAAAACCAAGGCATACTATTGACAATATGGCTTAATGCCGTGAACACCCTTTCGTATAGATTATCTATTTGACAAATTCTAGCACTTATAATATAATTTTCAGTATCGTAGTACCACGCATTTCTTAGAAGGTGACGAATACTGTCGATATGTTCTGCGAGTTCGTTTTCTGACACACTATTGAAATTTCCATTATCATCACACCCAAACACCAAATTCATACAATCTTCAGGGGCATTGTTGTTTAGTTTACCTTTTTGGGTATAATATTCGTCAAATTTTGACATATACGAACCGAACACTTCTGGATAAGGAATTTCCTTTTCATGCTTATTAAGAATAATCATGCAATTCATCAAAGCGAGAATATTTATAGCCGAGGATTCGTCATCTACCTCTTCTATCATTAACTCTATGATGTATGTTGCAATGGCACGCATTGTGCATTTTGGAAGTTTGATTTTTTTCTCTACTTTTTCGTTGTATATCTTTTCTATTTTGTTTTTCAAGTCATCTAGTGGACCTTTTGAGAAAACAGCAATAGCTAAACCTGCTACGTCATCGTCTGAATGATGCTCATTGCTATAAGATTTACAGACCTCCGATAATGCAGCTATTATTTCTTCTTCGTAAGGGATAATAAGACAACCTTTAAGTAATACATCTAATGTAACCATATTGCTCATTTATTTATTTTTGACCATAACTCACCCCATAAGTTGTACTGCATGATAACATCAAGAAAACGCATCTTGTTAGAGTAGAGAGGTTGTGAATTGTCATAACAAAACAAACCCTTATCCATTTCATCCATAATTTCTCGTGCTATAGGAGACTTTGTGAAGGCGATTCTTATTTCTCGTTTAGATATACCTTCTGGGAGATTAATGTGTTCCATTTGTTCCCTTTCTTTCCAACGGTTATTATTTGTCAATTTTACTTGGAATTGCGATGATTCATTAATATCATATTCAAATCTACGTCCGTTCCAGTAATGGACTTGTAAATTAATATGTAGGTTATCTCCGCCATTTTCTGCCGGTCTTACATCCAAATCTATCATGTTGAATACAGGACGATATTCTTGATTTCCTTCCCCAGGTTGTAATGAACCAGAGAAGACATGTACTGCATTGTTTTCACAATTAGACTTTGATATATGAACATGGCCAAACAATTGAATCTGATAGCGTTCATCCAAATCTGTACGTATATTATCTGGTGAAGCAAGGAATAGAATTGGGTGATGAGCCATTAGTATATTGATATTTCCGTCTGTCTTATGACCACCTTTATATGCTATCTTTGGCAAGAACAACTTATGACCGTCATCACGGACACCTGGGTCATAGTCTTGCAGATCACTTGTTAAAGCTGTATTGACTCCATAGACTCTAACATGATAACCATTCAAGCCATTACCAAGTTCGTCCTCCCAGTACATAGTATCGTTTTTTTCATTATAAATGATGTCTTTACTATTTTCTATATCTTGAGATAAGAGTTTGCGCATTAATGGCTCAGTACAGCCATAATTAGTTGTAAATTGGTCGTAGTTGTAGAATGGATGATACAGCATTTGTAGTGAGGTTTTATCGTTTTCAATCCAATCACAGAGAGTCTCATCATTTTTGTCTGATTTAGCCAATGTCTGATTTAGAATTTCACGCGTACTTTTACATTCTGCAAAAATATTCTTGTCGTGATTGCCTGGTACCATAAATACTTCAGACGGCTTGCATCCAGCAGCATTACAAAGTTCATTTAAAAATTCGTCCGCTTTACGATATTCAACTTCATTACCACTATATGCTATATCGCCACATATGAGTATATGATCAAAAATCGTAGCCTTTTCATAACAATAGTTTCTAATGTCTTGAATAAGTCCCTCACGAATATCACGATAAACGTCTGTTAAGGCATGAATATTATGCCAATGTATGTCTGAAATCTGGAGTATCTTCATATGTCCAAATATTAAACTTGTATTCTAAGACTTATGTTACATTGTTTTTACATTATTTAGGAGGGAAATCTTTATAATAAACGTATAAACATTCCTCCCAAACTATTTACAAAGTTAATATTTGTTTTTCATCCTGCCAAATTTGGAGATATAGATGTGGTGCTTCTTTTCTGACTTTAATCACATTTAACTTGATTGATATCCTAATATTTGATGTTGGTCCATTTTTGTTATCAACTTAAGTAGCATAATTATGTATTTTGATGCAACAGTATGAATGTTAGTTAAATATATGCAGTTTGAAAGGTCTTATTGACGATTGGGTGATGAAAGTTCTAGCTCAAGTTACACAACTTTACATGGTTTTTAAATAACATCATATACAAATGTAGGCAATATTAAGAAATATAACAAAATATTATCCTGTTTGTTTTTTAGATATTGACTGCTAAACTATTGATAAATATATAATTTGTTGATAACTACTTGTTATAGAATAGTCGGGGACAGTGCCTCCCGGCTATTTTTTGTTTCAAATTGGCGTTTTCTGTCTTTTTTTGGCGGTTGCTCAACGGTTGAGTAACCAATGGCCTTATAATATCTCCGTAATATTGTACCATAAACAATAAAAATAAGGTCATTATGAATAACAGAAGAACTGCACCGGGTGGACAGACAATCCACATGCTTAGTGCCATACTTGCTAAAGTTACCAACATTGAAAAGTTATTGGCTCCTGCCGTACATAATTTGCCGGACAGCGAGATACTGGATTCAAAAGGTGTGCGCCTGCTCACCAAAATGTCGGACAGGACACTTTTAAGACGACGTAATGACGGGACACTTCCCTTTCACAGAGACAAGGGGAAGATATATTACCGCCGCTCGGACGTGCTGCGTGCCATGTTGCTGGAAAAAGAAGAACACTCTAAAAAATAAATGTTATGAAGAAGATGATTAAAATTGAAAGCGGTTCATTCGCTGCACTCGTGAGAAGTTATAAGAAGTCGTTGAACATGCTGGCCGTCCTGCAACATATCTGTCAGGAAAATGACGTGGCGCTTTCCATGCTGCCTGATGAAGTCTGCGAACTGATAAATCTCGATCCGGCAGAGATTGAGAAACAGCGTTTGAGCGGACGGCTGCGTTTTGCGGAAGAAGAGAACGGGACAAAGCATTATTCGATTGTGGATATTATCAACCTGAAAGACTCGATTGACTGGAAAGTAATCAACAAGCAGGTGGAAAGCCTTTCCTTCGAGGAAGAGGAATGATGTAATTTACGGCTGACAGACAAGGGCACGGTCGGCAAGGTCGGATTTATCCGGGTGCCGGCCGTGCCTTTGTCCTTTCCTGAAAAGCGGCTCTTTGCTGTAACCTGCGGAAGTGGAGCCTGCGTAGCTTCCGGGGGTTACAGCAATGTGCCGCAGGAAACATTAGGATATTTTTTTCAGTTCCCTTGCCGGGTTTACGATTTCCATAGACGGTACATGTTTAGCCTGCCGTGGTAAATCCGGAGTCACGTCACTGCCACTGACAAGCCTCTGTTCTTCCGCTCCCGTTTCTTTACCTTCTACATTTTCATGCCGTCCTACCGGTTTAAGGGTAAGCTGTATCTTCCGGTTCAATGTGGCAAGCTCTTCACCCAACTTTTTGATTTCTCCCTCTTTGGGCCATGTGGCTGCCACTATTTCCTGCAAGACCGGAATATCTTTTGACAACTCCGCATTTTCCTTTTCCCGTTTCTCAATCATGCCGGGAATACGTTCCAGCGCATTGATGAAATACATTACGGCCAGTTTCGGGTCTTTGGCAATGTAACCGTTATGATAGGTATATTTGATACCGTCCAGTCCCTCGACCATGAATTTGTTATGCAAGGCTTGCGTGTCTCCGTCACAAGTCTTTTCGGTACGGACAAGGATACGAAAATCGAACAGGGTTCCGATTTTCATGTAATCGTCTTCCGTTCGGGCCTTCTGATTGATTGCGGCAAGCCGGTTACCGAGTATCTCCATATTGTCCGAATCCACACCGTCCAGTTTCAAGGGGTTGGGGCGGAGTCCGGTTTTCGCATCTACGGGAGCCACCTTATTGAGATATTCCCAATCTCTGGTAAAGCGTCCGATAAAAATATTGTTCTTCTCTATTCCGGCGGTCTTTTCATTCAGTTTTCCTTTCGCGTTTCCTTTATTACGGTGATATGCCTGCCTTTCGCTTTCAAGAACTGCCAGTTTCTTGTCCAGCTTCGCCTTTTCCAGCAGGTCGTCATTACCTGAAAGGATGGCCACGTATTCACTGAAATTGCCTCCGCCGTTTTCGTCAATCGCCCCCTCGTCAATGGTACGGGCAGCCAGATTGCGGCTTTTAAGCTGGTTGATGAACACCTGTTTGTTTTGCAGCAGGTTAAACTTGTAACTATCCAAAGACTTTTCTACCGCATAGATGTAACAGTCCACCTTATTGTCGGCATATTGCTTGGCGATGATATTACCCTTTCTTACCGCCCGTCCGTTACGCTGTTCCAGGTCGGACGGCCTTCAGGGTATGTCCAGATGATGGATGGCCACGGCACGTTCCTGCGCGTTGACTCCCGTTCCCAGTTTCTGTGTGGACCCGAAAAGGAAACGGATGCGTCCGGAGTTCATATCCTTGAACAGTTCCTTGCGTGCGTTGTCGCTGTTTGCTTCCTGAATGAACTTTATCTGCTTTTCCGGGATATTATGGTCTTCCACGAGCTTGCGCCTTATCTCGCTGTAAATGTTCCACTGGTCAGGCTTATAAGTACTAAGGTCTGAAAAGATGAATTGCGTTCCCTTTTGGTCGAGATATTTATAGTAATACTCCGCAATCTTGGCCGCGCAATGGGATGCCTTGTTACCCGGACTGTCACCATATTCAGGGTCTATCAGCCGCATGTCAAGCGACATCTTGTTCGAGTAGTTGGTGGCTATCAGCATCTGTGCCTTTTCCTCCGCTTCGGACAGAGGCTCCCTGTCTATGTAGGTCGCATCCCCGGTTTCTGCGAACTTTATCAGTTTCTGGATGAAAATCTCCTGCTGGGAAGTGGGCGGTATGTGATACAGTTGCTCGTTGAGTTCCGGCCTGTCAACCCCTACGTCCTCGGCTGTCTTGTAATCGGTTATCTCCGCATAGAAATTGGCGAGTTCCGGCACTTTGATAAAATAGCGGAAACGCTCTTTCTGCACGACCTGGTTGGTTACTGAAAATTCAAAGTCCGTGCTTTTCTTCGCATAGACGGCCGCCCAGCCGTCAAAGCAGGTAATGCCCTGCCGCTCCATTTCCTTCGGACGGAGATATTTGAAAAGGAGATAGAGTTCGGTCAAACTGTTGGAAATGGTCGTACCGGACAAGAATGTGGCTCCCAAGTCCCTGCCCGTGCGTTCCTGTATGGTACGGATGGCGAAGAGCATGTTCATGGCCTTCATGCTTCCTTCGGGATTGCCCATACCGGAAACCCTCGCATGGCGTGTGTTGAACATCAAGTTCTTGAAATTGTGTGATTCATCAACGAAGAGGTGGTCGATGCCCATTTGCCTGAAGTCGGTCACGTCATCCGTCCGGTCTTTTATATCCTGCTCCAGCTTTTCAAGTTTGGCCTCAAGGTTCTCCTTCCTTCTTTCCAGCCCCTTCTTTATCCAGCCGCTCACTTCATTGCCCTGCTGCTCGAATACGGCGAGATTCTCTTCGATACTGTCAATTTCCTGTGTATATATTTCCTGCTGTATTTCGGGAGACTGGGGTATTTTTCCAAACTGGTCGTGTGTCAGGATGATGCAGTCCCAGTTGTTGTTCTTGATGTCATGGAATATTCCGACACGCTTCTCCGGCGTAAAGTCCTCCTTACCCGGATACAGTACTCTGGCATTCGGATAGGCCCTCTTGAACGTGTCGGCTATGTCATGCACATTGCTTTTGAGTCCGATAATCATCGGTTTGTTCGCCAGTCCGAGACGTTTCATCTCAAAGGCGGCCACACACATGATAAGGGTCTTGCCGGTTCCTACTTGATGGTCAATTATCCCGCCGCCGTTCATCTTCAGCATCCATACGGCATTTCTCTGGCTGTCGTACAAATTCGGTATCCCCAATCCTTTCAGGTCAAGGAACGGAAAACTTTGCAGGGAACCGTCATAATCGGGACGCACATAGCAGTTGAACTTGCGGTTGTACATGTCGGCAAGATTCTGCTTGAACTCGGGGAGCTGCTCGTTCAGCCAACCAGTGAAAGCCGACCGAATTTCATTGATTTTGGCATCGGCAAGCTGGATGGCCTCGGCATCCCGTACCTTTATATCATTGCCTTCTTCATCCTGCACGGTTTTTGTTATGTCGGGCACCGTGTTATGCAGCGCATGTTTCAGCAGGTCGTTTCCGTAATAACCTCTTTTTTCCCCTTTCACATAATATCTGTCGGTGATGTTCGCGTTGGTACTCTCGAAGTTCACACTAAACTCGTCGATGGATTCCGTATAATGGATATGGGCCTTTGTCTCAAAGAGGTATCCGGCAAACTCTTCATATACGGACATGGGTATCCAGCGTTCCCCCAGATTGAAGTCAAGCAACTCGAAGCTGATCGGTTCCGGTATGGCTTTTCGCAAGGCTTCCAATGATTTTCTGCTTGCATCATCATCGGGATAGTCTTTCAGGTAGTTCTCTATCCATTCGGCTTTGGCTACCACATTGCCTGCTATGAAACGGTCTTTGATTTCATAGTTCTTCATCATGGGATTGTAGAAGATACGGGTATCCAGTTGTTTGAGCAACTCCTGTATGTCAATTTCACTGAGATTTTCCATATATTCCAGGTTGACCTCTCCGAACTTGTTCAGGGATGCCGCAAGCGCTTCCTGCGGTGTATCCACATGTTTCACTTCACTGGCGTTGAACGATACGGGAACAGAGAATATATCCGCCTTCTGTATCTTGCCGTTAACGGAACGCTCCAATGAGAGTATTTCCCGCCCTCCGGCATCCATCAGCAGGAATTTGGCGTTGTCCTTTCCGTTCAATTCCCTGAACATGCGGTAAAAACTGTCATACCGCTTGACCAGTTCTTCCCGCAGTTCCGGTTGTTCCGTTTCCGTTTCGGCTTCCGTATTGTAGAGGTCATGATAGGCTTCCCGGAGCGGGATGTAGTAGGCGGCCCGGTATTGCTGGGTGACTGTCAGTTTGAGCGGATGGAATTGTATATCGGGAGTGCCCATACCTCTTAAATACCCGTATTGCTCACCCGACTTCACGATGGAACCGTTCTTGTATTCGGGGCGTATCTCCCCGGTAAACGGCCGTGGTTCCATTTCTTTCTTCCGCTCTTCTTCAAATTTTTGTCTGCGCTCCTGCCATTTTGCTTCCGCTGCCGCCCGTTCCCCGGTCATGTCTTCCTGCGTGGCGGCTTCATCATACATATTCTCTTGCGAGAACAGATTGAACATTTCCGGTTCATCCCCTTTCTTTTTGCGGGATGCTGACGGTACCCGGCTTGGGGAAGGCCTGCTTTCCACTGCTTGCACCTCCGCTTCCTCTTCGTCCGCATAGGCGGCAAACAGGTTGAGCATGGGTTCATAGGGTTGTGAGGGACTTTCTTCCCGCACCTCTTGCCGGTGGTTCTCAACCGCTATTTCCAATGGTGTTTCAAATTCCGGTTCAAGACCGGTAGAAACGGCTGGCCGGGATAGATTGGCATCATAGAGTTCCCGGTTAAGATGGTTCTCCACATCTTGCGCCAATAATTGTCTGAGATGTCCAGCGATAGCTTCAATACCACCTGCATGAATAAAATTCATGGCCGGTTGTCCGTACATGTTTTTTCCCATAGATACGGAAGTATGGACGATATGGTCCAAACCGGAGTAGCAGTTGTTGATATTGATGCCGCCGGATACAAGACGGGTTTCAATAAAGTTCCGTTCCTTTTCGGTCAGTTCTGTTTTTTTTGTATTCTTCTGCAATACGATCAGGTCACTGCCCACTTCCGTACCCGCATCAACAAAAAGGTTGTCCGGCAGACGGCTGGCGGAAACAAGATTGGCATGGTTCATCAGCCATTCCCTGACGGGACGGTTCTGTGGAGAGTCCATGACACCCGAAGTCGTGATATAGGCCAGTATCCCGCCTTCGCGTAACGTGTCCATACCTTTGAGAAAGAAATAGTTGTGTACAGCAGCGAGTGAGGATTTACGCACGGTGTCTTCGCTCCGGTCGAAGTTCCTGTCGTAAACTCTGGTATTTTCAAATGGGATATTGGAAGAAACCATATCGAAGTAACCGTTATAATAGGATTGTATGGACTGGAAACCGTCTATGGTCACTCTGCTTTTCGGATAGAGGGATGAGAGTATCTTTCCCGTGAGCTTGTCTTTCTCGAAACAATGAACTTCAGGAATATCTTTCAACCGGCTGATAAACATGCCCGTTCCGGCGGAAGGGTCAAGGAAACGTCCCGGACGGATTTCCGGTACCTGCAAGGATTCCTGCATGGCCGCTACCAACGGTTCCGGTGTGTAAAAGGCTGTGAGAACGGAGCTTTTAAGGCTTTGGACGTATGCCTTGTATTCTTTCTCGTCTTTGGAATACTCCCGCAACAGTTCATGCAACAGCCGGACTTGGGGAAACAGTTCCCTGTCTGTCGTTCATCTTTCAATGTCCGTGTCTTTCTCTGCCGGATTCAGAATGCACTTCAGCCCTCCAAAACCCGAATAACCATTTAATACTTTGCGTGCCTCTTCCGTGAGACAAAACTCCGGACGCATGAATATCCATTCAAGAGCGGCTATGTTGTCCGCCAGATGTTGTCGTTTGTTATATGCCATATTTTTCGATATAAGATTGTATGAAACCTGTAAGTTCAATGGTAAGCGTATGATAGGACGGGGATGATTCAAACCGGTCATCTATGGGGTATTTGTTGAACACCGCTTCTGCGGGTGGCAATACTTTCAGACAGAAACCCGTCCGTTTTTCGGGCCGTACTTCGGGAAACCACTCCGACACGACCTCGAAAACCGTATCGAATCTGGAAAAGCGCAAGTCCTGATAGAGAACGGCTTCGACCAGTTGCAAAGCCTGCATAACGGATAAACCGTCACGTATGGCACGTTCATAACCGGCTGCCGCCTCGTCGGTCCGCGTTCGGACAAGTTCTTTGTCACCGGCAATATGCGGATGGCTTTCCTTTAAATAAAGAAGGAGAGTCGTCTCAAAATAGGACAATTCTCCGGTTGCGGTATTTTTATCTTGCATAGTCATTTGCTATCGCTTTAAAATATTAATTTGATATTAAACATATACCCGGCTACCATAAAAGAGAACCGGGTATATATTTGATGTAAACATCTATTACATGACTGAAAGGCTCTTTTTTGACTGTGCCTTTACAGATGCCACATGGCGGGATGCCTGCTGTTTCACCTCTTTTTTCTTGTCGTTCTTCTTTCCTTCAACAGTTGGTTTGTATTCACGGGCGTTGCGTCCTATCAGCAGTTGGTTACTCTTGTTGCTGAAACGTACATCATCGGAAAACACCCTGCCTTTGTAGCGCATATTCTCAATGAACACCATTTCATGGTTCTGGAGCATCTTCTTCTGTTCAGGTGTGATTTTGGCACCCATGATAGTGTCGTTGACCTTCAGTTGTTCGCCGGACTGCTTGAATGCGATGTCCATAATTCTCGGATCGACGAAAGCTACACCTGAAAGCAGCGTGTCGTTTTTGCGCTGTATGTCGTTGATGGGAAGCTGTCCGCCTGACGCAAGAATTTGCTTCTGTTTGTCATCCAGCCTTTTTCCGTAGATATAATCGGGTATCTTGATGGCATCCACCGGCATGGTAATGATACGGTTGCTCGGTTCATGGAAGGACACATAACAGTTACAGACCGTTCCCGTATGGGTATCTTTCATCTCCTTGATTGCCCCCAAAGTTCCGGTGTCTTTAAGCGACTGCTTTTCCTCGTCGGTGAATACTCCTTTATAGGCAGGCAGGTCATACTGCGGTTTATCGAGCCTGCTTAGAGTTTTCAGTTGTACTTTGCCGTCCTCCCCTTTGACACAGAGGAAACAGGCTTCTCCCATATCCTTCTTTTCTCCGTTCACTTCCTTGCTGATGGGGAAGGCCATGGAAGTAATCCTTCCTTTCAGCATCTCACCCATGCAGTGGTTGTCAAAGAGTAATTGCTTGTCAACTCCCAGTGCGGCGAGTTCTTTCCACGGAAGTTGGTGTTCATCGAACTTATACCGACGGGCAAGTTTGGCGATGCGCCCTTCATCATTGAGCTCGCTATTCTCCACCAGTTTTTTACCTTCCGCTCCGGGGTCTTCCCCTTTTCGGATCTGGACCACGGCATTCAGTGTCTTTTCCAAAAGGACGAGAGGTACGAGGAAGAAACTGAAACTCGTGGGATTGTTGTACTGGTTCTTGAAATTCGTGAAGAACAGTTCCAGCGGTGAGGTACGGTCCAGTTTTAGGAAGCTGCTGCTGTTCTTCTTGTCGGGTGGTACGATTTCGAGACTGCCGTCCTGCTCGTTCATTTTGGAAACGACTGCGGTCTTGTTCGTTCGCTTGTCAAGGATGGCCATTACATGTTCGTCCTGACTCTGTTCTTGTTGTTCTTGCTTTTTCTTAGCCATAAAATCAATAATTTAAGTGATACAATAATTAATCAATACCGGGTAAACTTTAGCCCGTCGGTGCGAATGTAGAGGTTTAATTGATAGGTTATTATGGTTTTATTTGTGTAAGGCATAGATGGCGGCGATTGGCGAGAAATGTCCGATTGGAATAATGAATACTTTTTAAATTTTTGCTTTTAGATAAAAGATGTATATTTGTATAAAAATGTCAAGCAGGCGGATGTTAGACACCACGCCCGTCTTCTGGCGGTTGATGTTTATCCACTCGTGTTCATCGAAGTAGGTGCGGATGTTCTCTTCCGTCAAATTGCGCATATCGGCGAATGACAAGCCCGTGAAGGCGCAGAACAGGTAGAGGTCGCGGTATAGTTCCTGTTTGGCGTTCTTCAGTTTACCTTCCATCAGCAGGCGGATTTCGTCTTTGGTCAGGAAACTGCGTGTCGTTTCCTCCTTCTTGATTTCATACTCCCTGAACGGGTCGCGTGTGAGCCATTCGTTGTTGATGGCGATGAACACCATCGTCCGAAGTGGGCATACATACAGCCACACGGTATTGGTGCAGCAGTGTTTGTCCGTGCGCAGAAACATCTCGAAGTCGGAAATGAAAGCGGGGGTAAGCTCTTTCAACGCGATGTCCTTCACGTGGTAACGGATGTTGAGAAACTCTTGCAGGTGCTTGTAAACGGTCTTGTACTTCAAGAGTGTGCCTTTGGCTTTCATGCCTGCTTCCACCTGCTTGGCATAGTCCTCGTTGTGTTGCTGGAACACCTGCATCAGCGTGTGATAGCGGTGTTCCAGTCCGAGAAAGGCGTTCTTCACCTTCTCTGCCGTGACGAAGTTGTCACGCTCCATGATTTCCTGATAGTGCTTGTTGATGCGCACCCGCATCTTGTCAAGCATGCGGTTCGTTTCGAGTGCCGCCGTGCTTCTGCCCGTGACACGTCCCCCTTTGGTGTCCCACAACTTGGGATCGATGGTCAGTTTGCAACTGAATTGCGTCTGGCTGCCGTCCACCGTGATGCGTCCCATGACGGGAACCGTCCCGTCTTTTTTCACTACCTGACGTTTGAGGTAGTAAATAACTGAAAATGTACTCTTCATCGTCCTTAATTTTTTTGTTCAAAATTAGTTGGTGAAGAGCCCTCCTCTGATACGCAAATTGCGGAAGAACGGCGCAATCTTTTTTCGTTACCGGATTTTTTGCGTGAGTTGTCAGTAACTCACTAATCCTTAAAGCCTTGTTTCGTTATTCGTGTCCATTTCGTCACCTATTGAGCGTGGTTACGAACAAGTAACGTAGCTCCGTCTTGATTTGGCTTCGGCGTGGATTGAAATGGCTCTCGGAATAATTGGCAGCGTAAATGAAACCCCTGTAAATCAAATCCATTACCATATTCTTCCGCATTTCACTTTTTTGTAGTAACTTTGTTGTACAAAGAAGCTAACTTTAAATTACTTATATATGAAATCTATAAAACCTCAATTAACCGCTGTACTATTAGCTCATACTATTCCTGATAGAGTTGCATCTGATGATGGATTAATTGTGAATAGTTATAAAGAACTTAGAAAGTATGTAGCGGAATTATCCTGTAAAAATAAAGATTGTATCTTATTCTATAGGGGACAAAAGGAAGATTATAAAAATAGTAAAAGTAAATCAACCTTTTATCCTACTATATATAGAGGGGAACCCTTATCTGCTGATGAACTTGCTTTTCGCTGGAGAAAATTAAAATCGGCAAGTAAATTATTAGTAGATAAGATTAAAGCTGAAAAGATAAGCGAAAAAGATTTATTAATTAGAAAAAAACTGCTGCAATGGAGTATTATTCAACATTATGAAGTAACCGAAACTCCTTTGATAGATGTTACTCAATCTTTAAGAGTTGCTTGTTCTTTCGCCCAATTAGATAATGCTAATAATTATGCTTATATATATGCGTTCGCTTTACCATATTATACAAATAGAATTTCTGTAAATTCAGAGCAATATTTAACGAACATAAGATTGTTAAGTGTCGCTCCACCTGAAGCACTGAGACCATATTTTCAGGAAGGCTTTCTCATTGGTGAAGATGAAATAAATGAAACTTATACAAATAAATCAGAATTAGACTTGAATAACCGTTTAATTGCCAAATTTAAAATTCCTAATAATAATAATTTCTGGGGAATTTCAGAGAAAGCAATATGTAGGGATGATTTATATCCTGACAATGATAAAATGGATGATATATGTCAGGAAATTAAGGCGGAACTTTACAATAATATTCTACCTAATGAAGTACCATTATCTGATATGGAATTTGGCAGTTTTATGTTGTCTTGGACAAAGTTAGAAGAATTGCTTATGCATAATTATTGTACAACAAGCTCCAATAGGCCTACTGTTTTAAATGCAATTCAAAATATAGCAGATCAAAATTTACGTAATAAATTAAATAAAATGAGAAATTTACGTAATTTACTTGTACACAATCCAAAAGGCTTTGGCGAAAAGATGAGAGCTTCTATTTTAGGTATAGACATGTTACTCAAAGATTTGCAAGATTATTATAAATAATAGTGATTGTTAGTGAGAAATATAATAGTTGTGTATCAAACTATTTGTTAATAATATTACGGTAACTATAATATTAATACTAAATAAATATTATAGTTACCGTAAGTTGTTAGTTTATTGAAATACTATAGTTACATTTCATTGTTCAATAAATATTTGAGTTCCGGGTCGTTCTCTATGCGGATCAGTTCGTTCTCCACCAATTCAACAATATCCTGTTTGATTTGCCGATAGTTGGCCTGTATCTGCTGCTCCATTGTATCGTTACCGTTCTCGTCCAGAAAACTGCTGATTTCGGGTATGGGCTGGTAGGCCGCCGTCTCTTTCTGTACGGCTTCATTGTCAACAACTATCTGCGCATGGAAAATTTTCTGTTCTATTGTCTCTCCGAAGTTGTCTGCTACGGCACCGACAAACATACCTTGCGAGAGTGTACTGATTTTGGATGCAGGTATCAGACTGTCCAGTTGCGTGTTGATGGAAGTGGACGTATCGTTGCGGTTGATGCTCATGGACTCTCTTTTTTGCAGGATTTTCCCAAATCTTTCCGACAAGGTTTTGGCCGTTTCACCCACTACCTGACCGCTAAAAACATTGCCCACAGTTGACATAATTACGGCGGCCTCCTTGTCTCCGTAGTCGCGCTTTAACTGGCTGAAATCCTGAAAACCTAACACAACCGCGACCTTGTTGCTTCGTGCCGTGGCAATCAGATTATCCAGACCTTTAAAGAAGATGGTCGGTAACTCGTCAATAATCACACAACTTTTCAGTTGTTTCTTCTTATTTATCAGCTTAACAATACGGGAGTTATAGAGTCCCAGTGCTGCTCCATAGATTGAAATTCTATCGGGATTGTTGCCCACACATAATACTTTCGGTTCTTTGGGATTATTAATATCCAACGTAAAATCACTGCCGGACATTACCCAATAGAGTTGCGGACTTATCAGTCTGGATAACGGGATTTTAGCGCTTGCAATCTGGCCCTGGAGCTGCTCACTCGCTCCGCCTTTCCATGCGTCAATGAACGGGCTGAGATAGTTCTCCAAATCGGGATAACTTGTCAGAATGGTAAAGACGTCTTCATACCTTTTATTAAGCAATTCAATAGCATGTGGGAACGTACAGAACTTGCCACCTTCATAGATTTTCAAAAACCATATTATCGCCGTAAACAAGACAATCGGGGATTCCACGAAGAAGTCCCCCTGCTTTTGCACCCACGACTTATTGAGGTTGAGCATGATGGTGTACGACGATTCGTAAGCATCTGAAATATCCGTCATCAGTTCCGGTGCCAATGGATTACAACGGTGGCTTTTCCTCGGATTATCGAAATTGATCACATAAAATTTAGGTGGAACCTTATAGCGGTATCTGTACTTGAGCAGATGGTTATAAGCGATAACCGACAGGTCATCAAACTTAAAATCATATATATAGAGCGCATAGGATTTCTCTATAGTCTGCTTTATAAACTGGTTGACAATGGCATAGGACTTCCCGCTGCCCGGTGTTCCCAATATCATTGTCGCTCGAAAAATATTAACAAGGTTGATAAATCCGTTGTAAGTCTTCCCTCTGTACCAGAATTTGGTCGGTAGATTGACGGAATATTCGTTTTCCATAAGGCGAGTTTCCTGCATGAACGATTCATTCTCAGTATTGAAAACGTCCTCCAGTAAATTGTTCTTCAACAGACGGCTTATCCACAATCCTGATGCCAACAGACTGAAAAAGCCGCCGACCAATGTCGTGGTATAAAGTATGGCGCATACACCGGATGATGCGTCAATGGACAGCAACCACCAGTTCAGGAAAAAGAGTATGGCACCCGCTATGGCCGCAATAATTATTTTCCTTCATGTGATTTCATGCTTCTTCACTCCCTTGTTGCCCATGCAGGACAGACCGAGGAAAAGGACACAAAACAGTTTTGTGTAAAGCAAAGATGAAAATAGTCCGGTGGTACGTTGGAAATTTGATAGTATTTTATCCACTATGCCAAGCGTTCAGCCCATTTCATGCAGTCAGCCGTAACAAAACCAATAGATGTGTATCGCCAAAAATAAAAAACTGATGGCCCGCATAAAGTCTGTGACTTTGGCAAGACCTCTTAAATCATCTTCATTCTGCATAATTGTAACTATTAAAATTAAACTTCTTGTTCTATACCTTTTATATTATAGCCTACGCCTGCGCTTCTTCTTTTTCTTGCGTCCATAGCGGAAAGCCGGATCAATGTACTCGTGTGTATGGTCATCTTCCATAAGTACGGAGAAAATGTCAACGGCACCGAGTGCGGATGTGTCAATCAGACTTTCGGAAGTTTCCGGCTGCCGGTGGTATTGTTGTTCCTGCCGTTCTTCAGTCTCTTTTCTTTCCTCCCGTTCCGTATCTCTGTCTTGCCGGGATACTTCCTGTCCGGTTGGTGGTATCAACCTCTCACGGTCTGCCTCCGGATTATTGAACAGTTCGTTGAACACATTGGCAGAAAAGGGTTTTCCCAAACGCGAGCCGTTGAACACTGTCCGACTGGTATGGTCTATGAAAGTGATGCCGTACAGGCGTCCTTCGGGATTGATACGGTAAACCACTTCTATATCCGCCTCTTTCAGCCTGCGGGCAAAATCTTCTTTCGTGCCGATGTCCTGCATGGCTTTGGTGATTTCCTGCCTTGTCCTTTCTGGGAGGTTGTCCTTTTTCACCTTTTCAGCGGAAGCGGCAAACTTCTTTTGCAGTGCTTCATAACCGAATACCTTGCCGAACTTACTGGATTTGAAAGGTGTTCCCACCTGCTGTCCGTTATCATCCAAAGCTCCGTACATGATACCGTGGTATTCCTTTCCGTCCACACTTCCCCTTACCTCGTAAACAGTGATGTTATACAAATTCAGAAGGGTGTTGTATTCGCCAAGTGAATGACAGTTGTAACATTCCAGCAAGGTACGGGCGGTATGCTTTGCTTGCGCTTTCACGTCACCTTTCGGATAATCCACTTTTTGCAAGGCCAACAGTTCCCGCTCACCGTGTTCTCCGAGTGTGGGATGAAGCCCGTACTTCACTTCCATTTCACGACAGATGTTCTGTGCCCGGACGGCTTCCCGGTTGTGGTCTATCTTTTCTCCTTTCTCGTTGATGCGTACCGAAACGATGTGCACGTGTTTGCGGTCGATGTCTTCGTGCAGCCAAACTATATAGGGCTGGTTCCCGTAACCGAACTTTTCCATAAACTCCTGCGCCAGTATGGTCATCTGCTCTTCCGAAAGAATGTCCTTCGGGGAGGGATTCAATGAGATATGGATAACCGGTTTTCTGACGTGTGAATTGAGTGCAATGTAAGGTTCGAAAGCCTGCACGCAGTTTTCAATTGGAACATTCCCCGAAGTGTCAGCCGCAATTTTCGGATGTCACAATACCTTTGCCGTACCGTCATCCACCTTTATCTTATTGTAGGCAATCACTCCATAGAATGAACTGCCTGATGTAATATTCGGCACCATAATATTATTCCTTTTTAGTGAGATATTCCTTATCGAACCGCTTTGTCAGTTCGATAATCTGTTTGCAGAGTTCCTCCAGTTTGCGGGTTTCTTCAGCAAGTTTATAAAGAAACGCAAGCGATTTCTTTTCCCCGTAAATGGTATGGATGGTCTTTACACATTGGTTGTAGTTGTTTCCTATCCTTCGGAACTGTTGATAGAAAGCAGTTAATTGGGCATAATACTCCTGCGCTTCCTTATCAATCTTCACTACCTTGAACTCTCAACCGAAGATGCGAGCAAAGATAAATTCAGCTTTGTTCTTCATGCCGGATTGTTCGAACATGGAGATAAACTTTTCGTCTTCCTCGTCATTTAGACAGAGGTAATAACGGTGCGTGCGTGGATCGGCCAGCACCTTGCGCCCTGCGGCGCCACGGATTCTTGTTTCATCTTTCATAACATGAATAATTTAGGAAGTTCGACTTGGAAGAACTGACATCCCCGAAAGCACTTTCGGGGCGAGACTTTCAGCGGGTGGAAATATTTTCAACCGCTGAAAGTACACCTCGCTATATGCTGACGCATATTAAAATCCGGCTGGGCCGGATTAAAGGTCTGAAGGGTTTGTTTTACGTTCTCTCTTCGAGAACGGGCTGCGCTCTCCCGGCGACAAAGGTAGATAGTTTTTTCGTTATGGTCATTATCAGGCATCACGCCAACAGCCGCCAACAAATGACTTTGAAACCACAGGTACATTACGGATGCTCTTTTTGAGGTTTATTTGCAGTCGGATAGTTATTTAGCTACTTATCCGGACAGATAAAAAGATGGTTATCAGGATAACTATGCGGACGGTTTTCTATCTGAATGGCTTTTTGTCTGAATAGCCATTTGATTAAGTAAGTTTTCAGATAAGCGTTCATAAGGCTATCTATCCGCTTATACAGCCATACATATATAAAGATGTATAGACAAGAATGTGAATATTCGGATAAATGGACAGGTAAATAGATTATTAGCTAAATACTTAGATAAACAACCGGATAGCTATGTGGCTACATAGCTATGTAAGTATGTAGCTAAATAGACAAATAGCTTCATAGCTAAGTAGCTATATAGCTAAACTGATAATGAAATGAATGAACGGATAGGTGTCTATCCGCTAAACTATCAATAAATCAAATTATTCACTTAAATTAGGAACAATGGAAAAGAGAATGAAAACATTATTCGTTTCGTTCGCTACCCAGAAAGGTGGCGTGGGTAAATCAACATTCACCATTTATGCGGCATCGTGACTGCATTATGTGAAAGGACTGAATGTAGCTGTGGTGGATTGTGACTATCCGCAGCACTCAATCATCAAACAGAAAAAGCGGGATATGGAAGTGGTGAAGACCACACCCGTTTATCAGAACCTCTTGGTGGAGCAGACCGGGCGGTTGAAGAAAAAGGCTTATCCGGTCATTGGAAGTACCCCGCCGGATTGTATGACTGACTGAAGGAGATTTGAAGGGAAATCGGACATACATTATGACATGGTACTGTTCGACCTGCCCGGAACTATGGGTAGCGACGGGGTTATCGCTGCAATTAGTGCGCTCGATTATCTGTTCGTGCCGATAAAGGCAGACCGTCTTGTGCTGGAAAGCACGCTGAACTTTGCCACCACCATTAATGACCGGCTGATAAAGACCGGCGTGTCCGCACTGAAAGGTCTTCATCTATTCTGGAACATGGTTGACCGCAGGGAACGCACGACATTGTATGATGTGTATCAGCAAGGTTTTTCCCTGTTAGGGCTGGATTGTCTCAAAACACGTATTCCCGTGCGCAGTAACTTTACCAAGGACTTGTCCGCTATGGGCGGCCCCGTTTACCGGAGTACGCTGTTCTCTCCCGATGCGGCATTCACCAAAGAGTGCGGCTTCGATACGTTTATGGATGAAATCATATCTGTACTTAAAACCGAATAGTCATGGCAAAGAAAACAAGCGGACAAAATCCGGTGGATGAAGCGTACCTGCGCAGCCTGATGGCAGGGGTTCCTTCGGAGCCTCCTTTATCATCTGTACCTTCAACCGGCGGAGGTAATGGCGAAAATAGAGAAACCGCTTTATCCGATGAGAAAGGAAAAGCGGATGGCACTGCAAATGAAACAGTCAGGGATGTTTCCGATGCAGGTGGTGCCGACCGTTCGGAAGTGGTTACGGAAAAAACGTCACCGAAAACGATTCGCACGGCTCTGGCTGACTTTATACGCAGATTCCTCACCCCTTATAAATGTGAAGGCAGACAGGGGGTATATATAGACAAGGAACTGCACCAGAAAATATCAGTCATCGTGGGCATTGCCGGAAAACGGCAGTTGACGGTAGGAAACTACATAGACAATGTATTGAAGGAGCATTTCGAGAAACATGCGGATGAGGTGAAGACCTATTTACAAAAGAGTTATAACAAAATATTTTAGGGTATGAATATACAATCAGGTTACTATGAAGCCGGAATCGCTCTGTTCTGGCTATTGTTCGCCTATCTGTTCATGGATAAGTTCCTGTTCAAGGGACAGCTTGGCGAAATATGTTTCGGAAAGGCACGCCGCCGCATGGCAAAAGCTCTGCGGGGCGTTGCCGGATGGTTCGATCCGGTGAAAGAGGAACAGAAAAAAGGGCGCAGGCGCTCGAAAGGGAAAGCGGAAAAGAAAGACGTTCTGGTAGCGCCGGAGTCTGAAAAGAGGAATGTCACGACCGCAAAAACGGAAATGAAGGATGACGAAAAGGTAGAAGCTAAGAAAAAAGCAGAAGGCAAAAATATGGAAAAACCTCCCCAAAAACGCTCTGAAACGGACAGTCTTGTCGTTACAAAAAGCTACGGGATACGTCAACGGCCGCCAATAAACGTCACCGGTTCCGGAACTATTGCAGGTAAAGAAAATGCCTCTACTTTTGCTGGCAGAAACGAAGATACAGCGCCACAAAAGGTAGCACAAGTGCCGCCGGAGCGCATTCCGGAACTGTTCCGGGACAAGCGCGTGGAAGAGTGGAGGGCTTCTTCGGATGAGAGTTCCGGCAAGCCGGATGGCGATAGCGGACAGGGAGGAAACGGTGACGAAGTGGATACAGATGAGTTGAACGAGGAACTGGATGATTTGAACTGTATCCGCGAAGAGTATTCGGGCGAGGCAACCGGCATAGGGCCGGAAGAGATTGACCTGATTATCGACCTCTGCAACGGCAAGGATATTCCGACAGACAAACGATTGTCCCTTTTAAGGGCGATCCACCATATCAAAGATACGCAGATTGAACGCTCGATACTGGAAAGTATCAATGGCAGCGACAGCCGTATCAGCAAATTTCTGGATGAAGCCGAGCAAATGGGCGGGGCTGCTCCGGACAGAGATTAACCAATTAAAAAAGGAGGTAACAATGACAAGAGGTTATTTTGATACGGGTTGACAGCCCGTATCACCTTAAAGAGAGAAATTCGCTATGGTATTAATGACTGAATAAACCAACAAAACCATGTATATGACTTATTTCGATTCGGGTTGATAAATGGATGTTCCCGCCTGGTAAGGGAACACTCCAATCAAGAAGAGACAATACCTTTGGTAACTTACTTATAAAACAGAATGGCTATGACAAAAGGCTATTACGATTCGGGATGACAGACCGCCTGCGGCATTCACCCGGTAAGGCAACAAGAACTATTCACCATTAAATTTTATCCGTATGAATATAGGACTGGTAGATGTGGACGGACATAACTTCCCCAATTTTGCGCTGATGCGCCTTTCAGCTTATTACAAGGCAAAAGGGCATCGGGTGGAATGGGCAGAACCGACGGGACGGTATGATAAGGTGCTGGCAAGCAAAGTGTTCACTTTTAGTTCTGACTATGATTACAATCTGCTGGATGCGAAGGAAATCATAAAGGGCGGAACGGGATATGATATTGCCGGCAGGCTTCCCGAAGCTGTGGAAAACAGCCGGATGATGGATTATTCCATTTACCCCCAATATCCTTTTTCCCTTCAGTTCTTTTCAAGGGGCTGCATCCGTAAATGCCCCTTCTGTCTCGTCCGTGGGAAGGAAGGATACATTCAGGCCGTGGAGCCGGTGGAGCTGAACCCGAAAGGGAAATGGATTGAGGTGCTGGATAACAATTTCTTTGCCAATCCGCAGTGAAGATCGGCGGTAGATTATTTGATGAAGGCCCGGCAACCCGTTAAACTGCACGGTGTGGATGTGAGGATTATGAATGAGGAACAGGCCTGGCATCTAAACCGGATGAAGATGAAGCAGAACATCCATATTGCGTGGGATTTGCCCCGGCTGGATCTGACCGACCGCCTGAAAGAGATGGTCAGGCATGTGAAACCTTACAAGATAACCTGCTACGTGCTGATAGGATTCAATTCGACCGTTGAGCAGGATTTGTTCAGGTTGAACGTACTGAGGGAACTGGGGATTACTCCCTTTGTTATCCCTTTCCGGGATTATGCAAACAAGCGGACGCCTACGCAATACGAGCGTGACCTTGCCCGATGGGCGAACCGGATGTGGCTATTCAAGTCTACCTCCTTTGAAGACTATACACCCCGCAAGGGTTTCAAGTGCGGGGAATATCTGAAATAACCTGATAAAGACAAGACACAATAGAGACAATGAGAACAAACGGTTATTACGATTCGGGATGATTCACATCCTGCTTTCAAGAGAGAATTAACAAGAATGTTTCACCACCAAATCAAGTGACAATGCAAATAGCATATTATGACTCCGGCTGATTTCCGGCCGGAACTTACCCCCTGAATCAGTAAACCATAAACGGCCACGGCTGCCTTATGGGGATAGTGAAAGGGGGCAGTCCGTGGCTTTTTAAATCATTTAAAAAATCACAGAAATAAATGAAAAAGAAAAGATTGATTATGATGCTGGCCGCTGTTGCGGCGGCAAGTGCGGCAATGGCACAAGGAAACGGGCAGGCAGGTATCACCGAAGCGACACAACTCGTGACCGGATATTTCGATCCCGGCACAAAACTGATTTATGCAATCGGTGCCGTAATCGGCCTCGTCGGTGGAATCAAGGTCTATCAGAAGTTCGTGCGACGTGAAGTTGCGTAAGTGATTGTGTAACATCAAGATTACACCTCCAGTTCCGTCTGGAGTAGCCTACGGACACGTGCATTGGGAGTAATCCTTTTGTACGGAGCTGTCCCGACAAGGTAGCCTTTCCAAAAGGAGAAGATTGAACCGTGAGGGGAAATCAACGGCTGATAACACCATTCAGCACGAGGAGCTTGGCTTAGCGGTATGGTCAACGAAAGTGAACTGTCCGATAAACATCGTAAGGTATAACGAGCCAAAGGCTGTTGACAGGCTCGGACCAAAAGGTAAGCAGTCGGCTGTCCTCTTGAACTTTGGGGGCACACGGACATTAGCACTGCCGGTGGAATAGACAGGACCTAACCCGCTTATTTATCACTTATGTAAAACACGGTAAGCCCGTATCTCTCCAGTTCATCAGAGCTGGTAAGCAAGCCGCAAGGCAAGCCTACATGGGGTGTGGGTATAGGATAGCGGAAAAAGCGAATGCCTCCCTGTAATGGGGAGGATACGGATTGAGCCAATATCACGGGTTGGTAAAGGTAACATCATCCGACACGAAAGTGGGCAGACTTCCGCCTATGGTGACACTTTACAAGATAGTTTACAGAACTTTTAAAGAAAGGAAAGCAAATGAACGCAAAGAAATTGGCGTGTGCGCCCGAAGACATAGACATTCACGAACTCTGGTCGAAAATCGACTGGGACAAATGTGAGCGTTTTGTCCAAAAGCTGCAAGCACGTATTGTAAAGGCTCAAAGGGAAGGCAGAAATAACAAGGTGAAAGCCCTGCAATGGATGCTTACCCACTCGTTCTACGCCAAAGCATTGGCGGTAAAACGAGTTACGACTAACAAAGGAAAATCTACTTCCGGCGTTGACAAGATTACATGGTCTTCTCCATTGGCGAAAGCCAAAGCCATATTCACTCTGAAAAGACATGGCTACAAGCCACAACCTTTAAAACGTGTAAATATCAAAAAGAAGAACGGGAAATTACGCCCACTCGGAATACCAACGATGAAAGACCGTGCGATGCAGGCATTGTACCTAATGGCACTTGACCCGATAGCGGAAACCACTGGCGACAGCCATTCCTACGGATTCCGCAGACATCGCTGTACACATGATGCCATCGAGCAATGCTACATCGTTCTTTCTCGTTCGGTCGCTCCCGAATGGATTCTTGAGGGGGACATCAAAGGATGCTTCGACCATATCAGCCATGCGTGGTTAATCAACAATATCCCTATGGATAAGGAGATACTACGCAAATGGCTCGAATGCGGATATGTGTTCAATGGAGAACTCTTTCCTACGGAAGAGGGAACCCCACAAGGTGGCATAATATCCCCAACTCTTGCAAACATGGCACTTGACGGACTGCAAGATTTGTTGGAAAAGAGTGTCAAGAAATATCAGGTGAACTACAAAAAGATAGTTCCTAAGATACATCTTGTACGATATGCAGATGATTTCATTGTAACGGCAAAGGATAAGGAAACGATAGAACAGGTTATACTTCCATTAGTACGTAAGTTCCTTGCGGAAAGAGGTCTGACACTATCAGAAGAAAAGACAAAAATCACACATATAAATGAGGGATTTGACTTTCTCGGTTTCAATATCCGAAAGTTCCGCAATAATACGCTGCTGACAACTCCATCCAAAGATGCGCAAAAGAGGTTTTGCGAAAAAATCCGCAAGACGATAGAAGCCAACAAGTGTGTAAAACAGAAGTCACTTATTATGATGCTGAATCCAATCATAAAAGGTTGGGGTAATTATTATAAATATGGTACTTCTGCGAATGTATTCCACCGAATGGATTGGGAAATCTTCAAGAAAATATGGCAATGGGCAAGACGCAGACATCCGCAGAAATGTAAAGGATGGGTAAAGGATAAGTATTTCAGAACACTAAATGGGCACTCGTGGAGATTTGCGGCAGATATGGGCAAGAAAGATAAGATTGATTATCTCGAACTGACCTATCTACCAACCATCCACCATGAGAAATTCGTCAAGGTTCGGCATTATGCCAATCCGTATGACCCATCAGATAAATCGTACTACGAATGGAGAGAAACCTACCGAATGAAGCAAACGCTGAAAGGCAGGCAATCTCTAATAAACATTTGGAAACGACAGAATAAAGTATGTCCTGTATGTGGAGAGCGTATTGACAGGGAAAGACCTTGGAGTATCACTGAACAAATAGTCAGTGGACGAAAGGTAAGAACTCTTGTACATACCAGTTGTAAACGTAAAATGCAAAGTAGATTATGAATATGAAAGTCGAAAATGAGATGGCTCTACCGATAACAAAGTCGGTAACGGTCATGTTGCTTGAGCCGTATGCGGGGAAACTCGCACGTACGGTTCTTAGAGGGGAAAGCTCCCGTAAGGGGGCTGACCTACTCGACAGTTCGGGCGACCCCGACACGAGTAAAACTGCCAGTTCGTGGTTCGGAGCCTGTATCTTTCTGATAGTCGCCGCCACCATTCTGAGGTCGTTCTTCCTCTAAAAACATAAAAAAGACAATAACTTATGGCTGATTTTGAAATAAATAAAGGGGTGGGCCGTGAAGTTGAGTTCAAGGGACTCCGGGCACAGTACCTGTTTATTTTCGCCACCGGACTGCTTGCCGTATTCGTGATGTTCGTCATCATGTATATGGCGGGTGTCGGACAGTGAATCTGCATCGGTTTCGGAGTATCGGCGGCTACGGTACTGGTATGGCTGACCTTTACGCTGAACCGTAAATACGGCAGCCACGGACTGATGAAGCTGTTCGCGGCCCGGCAACATCCCCGGAGAATCCTCTCACGAAAACGTATCACACGTCTGATCAACAAACAACAATCGTAAATTATGAGAA
Source organism: Phocaeicola vulgatus ATCC 8482 (assembly GCF_000012825.1). Lineage (GTDB taxonomy): Bacteria > Bacteroidota > Bacteroidia > Bacteroidales > Bacteroidaceae > Phocaeicola > Phocaeicola vulgatus. The sequence goes on from NC_009614.1 coordinate 2,748,200, forward strand.
GTATATTAAAAGCATCCACACTAGAAAGCAAGTTTCCCATCATGGCGGTGGAACACGGCTGCATCGTCAGCAAGGACGCCGACATCACGGTCGCTTTCCGGGTCACACTGCCGGAAGTATTTTCGGTATCATCCGCAGAATATGAGGCGATGCACGCCACATGAGCGAAGGCAATCAAGGTGTTGCCGAACTATTCAATCCTGCACAAACAGGATATTTTCATCACGGAGAAATACGAGCCGGACATTCGCCGGGACGAACTCAGCTTTCTCTCCCGCAGTTTTGAACGCCACTTCAACGAACGTCCCTACCTGCACCACGCCTGCTACCTGTTCCTCACCAAGACCACCAAAGAGCGCTCCCGGCAGCAAAGCAACTGGAACACGCTTTGCCGTGGTTTTCTGGTGCCGAAGGAAATCAGGGACAAGGAAATGGTGGAACGCTTCATGGAAGCGGTGGGACAGTTTGAAAGTATCGTTAACGACAGCGGACTTGTCAGGCTGGAACGGCTGACCACGGAAGAGATTACGGGAACGGAGAACGAACCGGGTATTATCGAACGGTACCTTACGCTCTCGGCCGACGGAACGAGCATGTTGCAGGACATGCAATTGAATCCGGACGAAATGCGTATCGGTGACAAGCGGCTCTGCCTGCATACACTTTCCGACCTCGATGACCTGCCGGGAAAGGTAAGGACGGACGGGCGATACGAACGCCTCTCGACAGACCGTTCGGACTGCCGTTTGAGTTATGCCGCCCCCGTGGGCGTAATGCTGCCCTGCGACCATATCTACAACCAGTGGATATTCATAGATGACAGCAACGAAAACCTTTCCCGTTTCGAGAAGATGGCGAAGAACATGCAGTCGCTTTCCCGGTACAGCCGCAGCAACCAGATCAACAAGGAGTGGCTGGATGAATACCTGAATGAGGCGCATAGCAACGGACTGCAATCCGTGCGCTGCCATTGTAACATCATCGCATGGGCGGAAAACGGGGACGAACTCCGGCGGGTGAAGAACGATGTGGGAAGCGCACTGGCATTGATGGAATGTACTCCGCACCATAACACGACCGACCTTCCGGCTCTCTATTGGGCGGGCATACCGGGAAATGAAGCGGACTTTCCGGCCGAAGAGACGTTCTACACGTTTACCGGGCAGGCGCTCTGTTTCTTCACGGCTGAAACCTGTTACCGGAACTCGCTCTCTCCCTTCGGCATCCGCATGGTGGACAGGCTGACGGGAAAGCCCGTCTTCCTCGACATATCGGATTTGCCCATGAAAAAAGGGGTGGTGACTAACAGAAACAAATTCATACTCGGCCCCAGCGGCAGCGGGAAAAGTTTCTTTACCAATCATCTCGTGAGGCAGTACTGGGAACAAGGGACGCATATCCTGCTGGTGGACACCGGAAATTCATACAAGGGACTCTGTGACCTGATACATCAGAAGACCGGAGGGGACGACGGGATTTATTTTACATACAAGGAAAATGATCCGATTTCTTTCAATCCGTTTTTCACGGAGGATTACCGGTATGACATCGAGAAGCGGGACAGCATCAAGACACTGATACTCACCCTTTGGAAAAGGGAGGACGAACCGCCCCGACGTTCGGAAGAGGTGGCGCTCTCGAATGCGGTCAGCCTGTATATCGAAAAGATAAAGAAGAACCGGAAGATAAAGCCGAACTTCAACTCGTTCTATGACTTTGTAAGGAAGGACTACCGCAAGATACTGGCAGACAAGAACGTGCGGGAGAAGGACTTTGATGTGGACGGTTTTCTGAACGTGCTGGAACCTTATTATAAGAACGGTGAATACGGGTATCTGCTGAACTCGGACAAGGAACTGGATTTACTGAACAAACGGTTTATTGTATTTGAGTTGGATGTTGTGAAGGATAATCCAATCCTCTTTCCGGTTGTCACCATCATTATCATGGAGACGTTTATAAATAAAATGAGACGTTTGCAAGGTATCCGCAAGATGATACTGATTGAGGAAGCTTGGCTGTGACATGTAAGTCTTGTATATGATTGTTCAACTTTCATTCCACGAGTTGGAAATAGAACGATTGAACCTGTTGTTCCGTCAACAGTAGCCTATGGGAACGTGCGGTATTAAGCAATGACCCCGTGCGGTAACAGAACCAACAATGAAGCCCTTCCGAAAGGAGAAGTCTGAACCGTGAGGGAATGACAACTGCTGTTAGTATCGAATGGCAGGGGAGCTAGGCTGAATGGTATGAATAACGTAATGTGAACCGTTGATAAACGTCGTAACTTCGAATGAGCTACTAATGATACTAGGCTCTAACCCAAAAGGGATGCAGTCGGATAACCTTCTCCATGCTAAGGTTACACGGACATAACGACTGCCGGCGGATAGACGGATTCTAACCCATTCGTTTGTCATATACAAGAAACATGGTAAACCCGTACTTCTCCTGTGTAACAGCAGGTAAGCAGACCGTAAGTGAAGCCGAATGGAGTGCGGGCAGAGGAATGCGGAGAAAGCGAATGCCGTTCTGTAATGGGACGGATAGAGGTTGAAACATCACCTCACACGAAAGTGGGCAGACTTCCGCATGGTGGATGTTTTACAAGAAACTTATAGAACTTATTAAAGGAGAAAAGCAAATGAACGAAATTAAAACATCGTGTGCATCTACTGACCGGAAATGGAACACTTGGGAAAGCATAGACTGGAACAAGTGTGAGATAGCGGTTAATAAGCTACAAGCACGTATTGTAAAAGCTCAAAAGGCGGGCAAACACGGCAGGGTGAAATCCTTGCAGTGGGTGCTGACGCATTCGTTTTACGCTAAGGCTTTAGCCGTAAAGCGTGTTACATCAAACAGTGGCAGTGACACCGCAGGTGTTGACAAGGTGAAATGGTCAACTCCCAATGCCAGATTCAAGGCTATCGGTGAACTGAAAAGAAGAGGCTACAAGCCCCAGCCGTTAAAAAGGGTCAATATCAAAAAGAGTAATGGGAAACTACGTCCTTTAGGTATCCCGACAATGAAAGATAGGGCTATGCAGGCATTATATCTGCTTGCGTTGGAACCTGTATCGGAAACAACTGCGGACAGTAATTCCTACGGTTTCCGTAAAGAAAGAAGCACTAGAGATGCAAGGGAACAATGTTTTTGTGTCCTTGCAAAGAAAGCTTCTCCCGAATGGATTATGGAGGGTGACATCAAAGGTTGTTTCGACCACATCAGCCATGAATGGCTGCTGAACAATATCCCTATGGATAAAGTGATGCTGCGAAAATGGCTCAAATGCGGTTTCGTCTTCAACAAGGAGCTATTCCCTACGGAAGAGGGTACTCCACAGGGCGGTATCATTTCACCAACTCTTGCGAATATGACACTGGACGGACTGCAAACTATGCTTGCAGAGAAGTATCACAAGAAATTTGTAAACAGGAAAACGACCTACTATCCCAAAGTACATCTTGTACGCTATGCGGATGATTTTATCATCACGGGTAGAAGCAAGGAAGCTTTGGAAGAAATCAAACCGTTAGTAGTGGACTTTCTCAAAGAAAGGGGATTAACCCTGTCGGAAGAGAAAACAAAGATTACACACATTGATGACGGATTTGATTTTCTTGGGTACAATATCCGAAAATACAAAGGAGTGCTTCTAATCAAACCGTCCAAAAAGAGCCTGAAGAAATTCATGCAGAAAATCCGGGGAATCATTGATTCCAATAAAGGAAGCAAACAGGAATCACTTATAAGGCTCTTGAATCCTGTGATAACAGGCTGGGTAAACTACTATAAGAATTGTGTGGCTTCTGACACATTCAGAAAAGCTGACTACCTGATATTTGAAAAGTTATGGCAATGGGCTAAGAGACGACACCCCAAGAAAGGCAAATATTGGATTGCCGACCGATACTTTACACGGGTAAAAAACCGTAACTGGTGCTTCGTGGCAAACTTCAAGAAAGGCAAGACTGATGACAGGATTGCACTGAAAAGGCTGTATGACACAAAGATTACCCGATATGTCAAGGTAAAAGGTGAAGCAAATCCCTTTGACCCCGAATGGACAGAATATTTTGAAAAGCGCAAGACTTACAAGATGTTACAGTCGCTCAACGGTAGAAAATCGTTGCTGTACATGTGGGAAAGACAGAACCATTTATGTCCCGTATGTGGTAAACCCATAGACAAGGAACATCCTTGGGGAACTTCCCAACAAATAGTCAACGGCAAGAAAGTAAATTTTCTGCTGCATGACAGTTGTAGAAGAAAAGTCATTCAAACTAATAAGATGTAACTATGAGCTGGTTTCTATTAAATAGAAATTTAACACTGCTTGAGCCGTATGATTGGAAACTTTCATGTACGGTTCTGAGGGGGGAAAGGGGCAGTAATGCCCCTGACCTACCCGGCAAGGCAATCGCCAAGGAAGGTATGGCAAACTACATCCGTTATCTTTTTAAAACAGTCAGAAAGTTTTACGGAGAGGCGGTTGTAGTGACGCAGGAAGTGGATGATATTATCTCTTCCCCCGTTGTGAAAGAGACGATTATCAACAACAGTGACTGCAAAATACTGCTCGATCAGCGGAAGTATCAGAACAAGTTCGACCAGATACAGAACCTGCTCGGCCTGACGGACAAGGAACGCAGCCAGATACTTTCTATCAATCTTGCCAATGCAGCGAACCGCCTTTATAAAGAGGTCTGGATTGGGCTTGGCGGTACGCAAAGTGCGGTATATGCGACAGAAGTTTCGGCTGAAGAGTACCTTTGCTACACCACCGAAGAGACTGAGAAACTGGAACTTACCCACCTTACGGAAAAGCTGGGCGGAAACATCGAGCTGGCTATCAAACAACTTGCCGAAAGCAAACGGCAGGAAAACAAGTAACCATATTAATCTATAGACAACAATGAGTAAGAAAGATTTATTAAGCCAATGCAGGGAAGCACTCGGAGATGCGACCCTGACCAATCTGGATCTGCTGAACCTGATCGGAGAAATGAAGAAGGAACTGGAACACGACCGCATCTGCGGTCACTGAATGAACAAGGAAGGCGGCTCCACGCTGACAATCCGTAAATCCAACCATGTGACGGACGGATTCAAGGGATACAAGGCTACGCTGTTCGCCGGAGAAATGAGTTATACCGAAATCAATATCCCGCTTCGGAAAGGGGACGACCTTTTCCTGCACGGGAACAAGGATGCCGGATGTATCGGGTATTTCAGCGGAAGCGAGGTATTGCTGTTCGGCTGTTACGGACTGTTTGCCCGTGATGACGACAGCCGGTATTTACTTACCAAAGAAAGGAGATAGACGCATGAAAAAGAGACTACTAATTCTATTCATGGCAATGCTGTCCCTTTCGGTAACAAGCAAAGCACAATGGGCAGTGATAGACCCTACGAACCTTGCTCAAGGCATTGTAAACTCGGCCAATGAAATTGTACAGACTTCCACAACGGCACAGAACATGTGAAGTAACTTTCAGGAGACTGTAAAGATTTACCAGCAGGGAAAGGCCTACTACGATGCTTTGAAATCCGTACACGATCTCGTAAAAGGGGCACGCAAGGTACAACAGACTATCCTTCTGGTAGGTGACATCAGCGATATTTACGTGACCAATTTCAATACGATGATGGGCGACCCGAATTTTACCGTGGAAGAACTCTCGGCCATTGCTTTCGGGTATAACCGGTTGCTTGAAGAAAGCAGCAACCTGCTGCTGGACTTGAAGGAAGTGACCACGGCTACCGGACTCTCGATGACCGACAAGGAACGGCTGGACATCATCAACCGGATATATGGCGAAGTGCTGGAATACAAGAACCTGACATGGTACTATACCCGAAAGAATATCGGCATATCGTACCTGCGCAGCAAGAAGAAGGGGGATTCCCGGCGGGTGCTTGCCCTGTACGGGACACACGACCAGCGTTACTGGTAATCATTCATCCTTAAAAAACAGATAGACTATGGTATTACTATCAATAGACTGGACGAACCTACATGAGTTGTTGCGTTCGCTTTACGATGAAATGATGCCGCTGTGCGAGGATATGGCCAGTGTGGCAAAGGGAGTGGCCGGTATCGGTGCCCTGTTCTACGTGGCCTACCGGGTGTGGCAGTCCCTTTCAAGGGCGGAAGAGATAGACGTGTTCCCACTCTTCAGACCATTTGTGCTGGGCCTTTGCATCATGTTCTTTCCTACTATGGTGCTGGGGACAATCAACGGGATTCTTTCCCCCGTATGCAGTGCCACTTCCTCACTGGTGGAACAGCAGACTTTCGACATGAAGAAGTATCAGGAAGAGAAGGACGAACTGGAACGGGAAGCGATGCTCCGTGACCCGGCAAAGGCTTTCCTTGTGAGTGATGAGGAATTTGACAAGAAGATAGACGAGCTTGGCTGGTCGCTGGGGGACATGGACACGATGATAAACATGTACGGGCAGAAGGCGGTGTATGACATGGGGGAAAAGGTGAGGCAATGGTTCCGGGAACTGCTGGAACTCTTCTTTCAGGCAGCCTCGCTGCTGATAGACACGCTGAGGACTTTCTTTCTGATTGTCCTTTCCATACTGGGGCCTATCTCTTTTGCACTGGCCGTCTATGACGGGTTCCAGAGTACGCTCACCACATGGTTGTCACGCTATATCTGTATTTACTTATGGCTACCCGTGGGCGACCTGTTCGGGGCTATCCTCTCACGCATACAGGTTCTGATGTTGCAGCAGGACATCAAACAGATGCAGGATCCGACATTCATACCGGACGCATCGGGCAGTGTGTATTGTATATTCATGATTATAGGTATCATCGGTTATTTCTGCGTTCCCACGGTGTCCTCGTGGATTATCCAGGCAGGCGGTGCGGGAGCTTACGGGCAGAAAGCTAACGGTGCCGGGAAGATGGCAGGAAACGGTGCGGCAGCAGTCGGAGGCGCAGTCGGAGGATCGGTTGCAGGGCGCATCAAGAAAATGTTTTAACGGACTATTAATTAACAAAAAAACATGGAATTTAAATCATTAAAAAACATCGAGACATCGTTCCGGCAGCTACGGCTGTTCGGAATGGTATTCCTGGGAGTATGCGCACTGGTAACGGTCTTCGCTACCTGAAAGGCATACGAGTTCGCCGAGGCGCAGCGGCAGAAAATTTATGTGTTGGACAGCGGAAAGTCACTGATGCTGGCACTCTCGCAGGATGTGCAGCAGAATCGCCCCGTGGAAGCGAGGGAACATATCAGACGTTTCCACGAACTGTTCTTCTCCTTGTCACCGGACAAGAGCGCCATTGAAAGCAACATCCAGCGTGCCCTTTACCTCTCGGATGAAAGTGCCATCGGTTACTACCGGAACTTGCAGGAGAAAGGCTACTTCAACCGGATGATAGCGGGAAACATCTCGCAGACGCTGACGGTGGACAGCATACAGGGGAACTTCAACAGTTATCCATACGAGATGAAGACCTATAGCCGGCAGCACATCATCCGTTCGAGCAGCGTTACCGAAAGGTCGCTTGTCACCACCTGCCGTCTGAGGAATGTAACCCGGAGCGACAACAATCCGCAGGGCTTTCTGATAGAGAGTTTTACCATCATCGAAAACAGGGACATCGGACAGTATGAAAGATAACGGTATAAAAAAGGTCTTCCACTCGTTCAGAACGGAGAAAGACCGACATACAGCAAAACTCCGCAGGCGGTGGCAACGGCTGAGCTACCGGCAGCAAAGGATGATCATCCTTTACCTGCTCGGACTCTTCGCCGCCATCGATCTTGCCTACATCGTGGGCGGTTTCTGCGGGACAGACAAATTTCCGATTGAGGTACAGCATCTCCAAAGGATTGCGCTTCCCCAAACGGGCAGTATCCAACCATTAAAAAACAATGTATCCAATGACACAATCCGATAAGAAAGAAGAAAAGAATAAAAAAATGCAGAAAGCGGAACCTGCATCCGAAAAGGAGAAGAAGTTAAACCGCAAGGTTACCGACAAGCTGAAATTCTATGGCGTAGTGACATTCCTTTCCCTGCTTTGCGCCGGGTTCATCTGGTTTATCTTCAAACCGGACGCACCCGAAACGGTGGAAGGGACGGCAGGCATCAATACGACGATACCCGACGCTATCGCACCGGAGACAATGGCCGACAAACAGAAGGCTTACGAACTGGAAGAGATGAAGAAACGCAGGCAAGAAAAAGTGAGAACCTTGCAGGATGTGGCCGGGGGCTACCTAATGCCGGACACAACGGACGGGCTGAAACCGGAAGAAGATGTACCGAAAGCGGATGCTATCCGGGAGTCCAGAGAAAAACAGCGGCAGATTTCAAGGCAGATCACCTCGTTCTATCAGGAACCGAAGGAGAGTCCGAGGGTGGACGAACTGGAACGGCAGGTGAAGGAGCTTAACGAAAAGCTGGAACATGAACGGAAAGGACAAGACCCGCTGGAACTGATGGAAAAGTCGTATGAGATGGCGGCACGCTATTTCCCCGGACAGATGGGCGGACAGGTGAAAAACATACAGCCTGCGGGCGTTACGGGCGGTTCATCCGGTAATCCTGCCGCCATAGCTGCCGGACGTGCTACGGAGAATGTGGTTTCGTCACTGGCCGTACCTCCGGTCCCCGACACGATACCCCGCAATTACGGTTTTGCCACTGCCGTGGGCGGCGGACAGCTTGCCGGAGCCAATACGATACGTGCCTGCGTGGCTGAAGACCAGACAGTGACCACCGGAGCATGACTGAAGTTCCGGTTGCTGGAACCGCTGCAAGTGGGCGGTGTGCTTGTACCTGCCAATACTCCGCTATATGGTACGGTGCGTATCGAAGGGCAACGGATGGCAGTCACAGTAAACTCCATAGAGAGTGGCGGCAATATCCTGCCGGTGGAACTAACGGCTTACGATATGGACGGGCAGGCCGGACTTTTTGTTCCGAATACCGCAGAACGTACCGCCATGAAAGAAGCCGCCGCCAATATCGGAGGCAGTTTCGGAACAAGCATCTCGTTCGCACGCAGTGCCTCGCAACAACTCGTCATGGACGTGACAAGGGGCGTGCTTGGCGGCGGATCACAATATCTGGCCACAAAGATGCGTGAGGTGAAGGTGGCCGTGAAAGCTAATTATCAACTTTTATTAATATCCAAAAAGCAGTAATCAGATGAAGACAAGATTTATTCTATCAATAGTCATGCTTTTAACCGTATTGTCGGTAAAGGCTCAGGAACCGGTGGAAACAAGGATTTTCCCCACCAACCGGATTATCTCACCGCATAAGATTGAGGTGACTTTTCAGAAAACCGTACATATCCTTTTCCCTTCCGAAGTGAAATATGTGGATTTGGGTTCGTTCGACATCATAGCGGACAAGGCCACGGGAGCGGAAAATGTGGTACGCATCAAGGCGGCGGTGAAAGGTTTTGAAGGGGAAACGAACTTCTCCGTCATCACTGCCGACGGTTGTTTCTATTCTTTTAATGTGGTTTATAAGGACGAACCGGCCTGGCTTTCCATCGAGATGGAAGACTGGCTCCGGGACAATCCCGAAGGCGGGATTGCGGGCGACCGCATGTTCGTGAAGCTGAAAGAACTCGGCGGGGAGACACCGCTGGTGGTGAACCGTATTATGTACACGCTGTATAAAAAGAACAAAAGGGATATCAGGCATATCGGTTGCAAGAAGTACGGCATACAGACACTGCTCAAAGGGCTTTATATCAACAATGACCTGCTGTACCTGCATACTTCCCTGCGCAACAGTTCGGATATATCGTTCGACATCGACTACATCCGTTTCAAAATTATCGACAAGAAGGTGGCCAAGCGCACGGCCATGCAGGAGAACTTCATAGAACCGGTAAGGACATACAACCGTCTGACAACGGTGGACGGAAAAGCCACGGTACGTAACATATTCGTGCTGCCCAAGCTCACCCTGCCGGATGACAAACTGCTCGTGGTGGAGGTTTACGAAAAGGGCGGTGCCCGTCACCAGTCGTTCCGCATAGAGAACACAGACCTTGTGGCGGCAAAACCAATCAGTGAACTGCATCTGAAATAATAACCTATATATAATATAATGTATATGCAAAGAATACTATTCATACTGACAGTTGCCATGTTGTCGCTCTTTGCGGGCGAAGCATACGCGCAGCGTGACCTGCCGGGACAGACGGGTGTACAATTTACAACAGGGGGAGTCAATCATTTCCTTTCATGGAAGAGTGGCGGCGAACGCCACTACTTCACCTCGCTGGCCTTTACACATACCAACCGTAACCGTACCTGCTGGCTGTATGGTCTGGATTATCAGATAAAGGAGTACACCTACGAAAATAAGGCAATACCCAAAGCGCAGTTCACGGGGGAACTCGGCTATTTTATTCCCGTATTGTCGGACAAGGGCCGGAACGTCTGTTTCCGTATCGGACTTTCCGTTTTGGGCGGCTTCGAGACAGTCAACTGGGGAACCTCCCTGCTTCCTGACGGAGCGGCGGTGACAAACGGTGACTGCTTTATTTATGGCGGCGGTCTGACGGCGGCTTTCGATGTCTGGCTGACAGACCGGATTATCCTGCTGATGCAGGTAAAGGAAAGGGCGTTCTTCGGAACGGATGCGGGTAACTTCCATACCCAGATAGGATTGGGCGTTCGCCTTATTATTAACTAATAAAAAGAGAAAGGAGAAACAAAAAATGAAAAACGTATTATATAAATGTATAGGTGCACTGCTTGCGGCGCTGGCCTTCAATTCTTGTAACGACGGGATAGACATCCGGCAGGATTATGATTTCAGCCTCTCGTCATGGTATCTGCAAAAGCAGATTGCAACGGGTGAAACGGTGGAGATACGCTTTTATCTTGACCGTGAAGGAGACTATGAAAAGGCGGAGTATGAAATAGGTTACATCCAGATGGAAGGCAAGGGAGAGGTGTCCGACAGTGAAGGCATAAAACTTGTGAACCGGGAAGTGAGGCCGCTGGCAGAGGTGCCGGGACTGGATACGGAAAATCCGGTGAAGCAGGTATTCACCCTCTTTTACCGTTCGACAAGTGCCAAACGCTCGGAACTGAAATTCTTTGTCCGGGATAATTTTGGCAGGGAAAGAGAAATGACGGTGACGTTCGATTTAGAAAGCACTACGGCAAAGGAATAACTGCTACCATTATCTATCAAGAAAGACGGTGGGGAAACCTATCGTCTTTGTTTTATGAAATTTGCTTAATGAAAACAAATGAATAAGTAATTGTTTCGGATTGCACAAAATTTGTTTTTATATTTAGCCGGAAGTTAATAGTTCAATCATATACGCATGAAAACAACACTCAGAATATTCCGTATCATCAGCAAGCTGTTGCTGCTGGCTTATGTCACGATAGTGAATTTTGTCTTTATTACGGTGTTTTACGCATTGCTACTTTCAATCTTGCGCCATATATGGCCGGCATATATACCGGGGCTGTTTGATGAGGGGGTGATTCCGTATTTAGTCAATACGTTACCGTATTATCTTTTGCTGTTATTCATCCTTTATTCCATTTCTCCGCTAAATGTGTGGGTGCTACGCAGAAAAGAAGGATACCGTCCTTTGAACAGTTCCGATCGCATGAGGCTGGAACGGTTGCTTTCAGAAATGGGTATGAACCGGAGGCTGAAACTTTATCGTAACAATGACGCACGGGTAAATGCCGCCGCATTCGGTTTCAATACGATAGGACTGACGGGCGGAGTACTCGCCGCAGCTTCGGATGAGGAGCTGAAGGGCATCATCAGTCATGAAGTGGGGCATATCTCCCATTACGACTTCGTCTATCAGGTGCTTTTATTCTCGATGGAGTCGTTCGGTTACCGCTGCCTTTATGGTATATTTCTTATTCCGGCTCTGATATTCGGGATAATTGGCAGCATGGTGTTCGCATTGGTTCCGGCTTTGGGCCTTGTAGGTGAACTCATAGCGAAGTTATGGTGGGCCGTTTACAAACTGCTTCACCGGATTATATACGGCATCAGCCGGATAACTGACGTGAATATCAATAAATATGCCGAGTACCGTTGTGATGCCTATGCAGTGAAATATGGTTGCGGCGAAGGATTGCTTTCTTTCCTCCGCCGGTTGAAAAGGACGGAAAACGTTTACGGTGAGCATCCGACTTTCACCGAATATATCATGAGTACGCATCCGTCCACCGAAAAACGGATTGCACGGCTGGAGAAACTGCTGTAACCTGCGGTAAAGAATGTGTGCCTATATCATTTTACGGATATTGGTATAGGGAGTACCGGATGCGCATATCTGCTGCATTTCTGTGGAAAAGTCATCGTAATAACAGATGATATGACCACCGACAAGCGCATTGCCAAAAAACTCTTTTTCCGGAAGTATTTTTTTATTGTCCGCCTGCTTTATCAGGTCGTCATACAAGGCACAATACACCTTGTCGGTATCTGCCGGAAAAGCGGTTTCCGGTATGGCTACTGAAAGGATTATCTCCGGGCATTTGCCCGCTTCACGCAGCATGACTATCGTATCCGCACCTAATAATCCGATATAGGAATGCGGATTGCAGGTGAATGTGCGATAACCTTCATTATAAAGTGGAAGGATTATCCGGTAGAGTTCCATACGGATTTTATCTTCCCTGAATTGGTCGTATTTGGTTGTCTTTTCAATGGTACTGCCGGTAATGGCAACGTTCTTGTTGTACATCTTCCTGTGATTTTTGAGTAATACCTTGTCCGTAACTTCCTGTTATGTACCAAAAATACACGGAACTTAACAGGTTCTACTCTCCGGTACGACCAAGCACCCATGCAGGAAACGAGTTAAGACCGTGCCATTGGTGTATGACAAGGACTCTGCCCGTTTATTCTCCTGCATTGAATTTGGTCGTTTCGAGAGTAAGAACAAACAGCTAAAAGCTATTCTAATATGTTATCATTCAAAATCTTTAATCTTATAACTTTCTTTTTTGGTTCAACCCTGCAAAAATAGAAAAAAGCCGGGCAACTGCATAGGGATTGCCCGACTTTTTTAAGAGGATGTATTCAAGTGTGGGGTGTGGCAGGTCAGTCCACGGGTTCGCCGCCATAGCGAAGGCGGCAGATGTCCTTGTGGATTTCACACATGATATGCATCTGCATCTGCTTGCTGATATGGCGGCTTTGGGAACGCATGAACAGACGGTTCTCTACCAGACTGCAAAACTTTGTACCTTCCCTGCTCACGATGCAGAGGATTTGATGTTCAAGGAAAAACTCCCTGTCGGTGGAATACTCCACGTTAGGGGACATTTTTATATATTTCATATGCTGATATTTTTAAAGGTTTTACGGTGGCGGTGTGGGTGGGGTCGTCCGGCCCTGCCCTCTGTTCTCTTGGAGGGTGGTGAAAAAGATGTGCCGGATGTTGTCTCCGGCACATGCTTTCTGTTCGGCTTCAGGCGGCTTTTCCGCTTTCGGGCTTCTCCGTTTTCGGGGCGGTGACTTTCTTCTCCGTCTTTTCTGCCGTCTGCTGTTTTTCCGCTTCTTTGGCTGCTTTCTTTTCCGCTTTCTTCATTTCCTTTATCCTTTCTTCCAAACGTTCATGCCGTTTCTGATATTCTTCCTCGTGGGTGGCTTTGGCAAGTCCGTACTGGTCGGGAAAGTGCATGTTTGCGAAGTCTCTTAACAGTTTGGATGCGTTGTTGTCTCCGTGGCCGTTCTCACAAAGGAAGTGGCTGATGAAGTCCCGTTTGATTACCGTCTTTTGTGCGTCCGTCAGTTTGGCAACGATTTTCATCCGCTGTTTCTCGTCCAATGCGAAAGGCTGGTCCTTGATGCCAAAAAGCGAAAAATGCTTCCTTTGCAGTTGGGTAAGCATGGCGAAATAAATCATGCCGTCCTCGTACTGCGTGAACGGACTTTCGGGATAGTCGTTCTCCCGGACAATCTTTTTCGTGTCGGCAACGGTTTTTTCGATAGAAAGCTGTTTGAAACGCTTGTCCCTCTCCTGCAATGTCCCGATAGTGACGGGGGCGGTTTCCTTCCTGTTTATCTCCACGTAGCAGAGTTCGGGTTCCGTCTGCCCTACCTTCACATAGGTCTTTATCCTGCCTTCCTCCTTCATGCGGTCAAGTTCCTCCACCTTTCGGGCATATTCCTCGTTTCTGCGCTCAAATGTCTGCACCGCCTGTTCGTACTCTTTCGCTTGGGGGAACTGCTCTTTCTTCGGTGCTTCGGGGGCTTTTGGAAATTCCCTTGCCGATACGTTGTAGTCAAGTTCCTTGATTTCATGCCCTTTCTTGTCCAATTTCTGTAGTGCCATATCGTTACGGCTTCCGTAGTAGGGGCGTGCGACAACCAGCTTCGGATCGGATTTCAAAAGTTTCTCCGTCTCTTTTGCCACATGGGCGGCATTCTTGGTTTCCAGACATTTGCGGTTTGTGCAGTGTCCGCATCCGTTATGCTCGGCAAAGAGATTGTAATTGGCTGCGTTGTGTACGCATGCCTTGCATTCCGTCTTGTCGAATTTGTATTGCTCAAGGTCGGTTGTGTAGTATTTCTCAAAATATTTCTTGAACAGATTGAGCGTGTAACCGCTCCAATCGTCCTTGTTGTCTGACTTGAGGTGGTTCTCATACACGTCCTTTTGGATATTTGCTTCATAGGTGCTTATCTCTTCGGCTACGCTGATAGTAATTGTTTCATTGTCTAACAGTTCACCGATAGGCGCATAGAGTTCGTTCAGTTTCAATCGGGTATAGATATACTTCTCGCTTCGTCCGAAACGGCTGACAAGTGAATACATATCATACCTGCCCTTTTCAAGCAGGCGTTTGAAGGCTTTCGCTTCTTCGGTGGGGCGTACCTGCTCACGCTGCAAATTTTCACTCAGTGACATATCTTCCGCTTCATCATCTGTTATATTATTATAGATAGTTGCCTTTATCGTCTTTGCTCCTGCAAGCAGTGAGGCACGATAACGGCGTTCTCCGTAAATGATTTCGTAACCTCCTGCCGTGTGGGGGCGTACTGCGATAGCCTGCAAAATGCCAACTTCCCGAATACTTTCCGCAAGTTCCTGCAAAGATGCGTTATTGAACGTCTTGCGGTGGTTGTCTGCGCTCGGATGCACGGTGGTAATATCAAGGTCTGTTTCGGCTGTGGCCGTTGCAAGCGGTGTCTTGAACGTGACCTGCTGCGGTGCTTCTTCCGTAACGGTGGGAACGGTTGCCGTTTCGGGTGCTTCCGCCACTTCGGTAGCCGTGGGCACGTCCTGCGGTGTGAGTAACATTATCGGCTTCGGGATAACTGCCAAAGCAGTTACTTTTACTGCATTTTCTTTCTCTGATTTCTGTACGCTGTTCTTCTGTACTTTTTTGTTCGTCTTCATAATGGTAAGTTTTTAAATGTTGATAATTAATTGAATAGTTTTCCGTCTGAAAGGTATTCCCAACCGTTGGCGTTGCTTTCTTCCGTGAAGTATTCCAAAGTCTGGGTGCTTTCCATATCATCCCGACAAGCACGGAAAAAGCTGTCGAGACATTTGTTCATAAGGTTATCAAACGTGACATTCCCGGTGGGGGATTTCAAGAACTTATAAATCGGATCAAGAATGCAGTCATCTATGTAGTAGCCCGTAAGAGGGCAACAAATATCTACAAATATCCTGCTTTTTCGTCCTTTCATCCCTTTCCAAAAATATTTGGGGGTGTATAGGTCGTTCCAATGGTTGTTCATCAAATAGGCCATCAATCGCCAACCGCTCAGGCTGTCTATACAATCTTTCTGCCTGCTACGGTAGTCATAGCTGTAATTGCATGCGTCATATCTCCAATTACGGCACACAATGCCGAAGCGTTCACAAAAGGTGTCAAGAGTTTGGCGGTTCTCGTGCGTCCAACCGTAAAAGTATCCATTGCATAACCACTGGTTATACGCCTTTTCTTTGGCTTCCTCGGATAACTCGGTTATCCGATAGAGGGTGTATGTTCTTGTTTCTGTTCTCATGTCGTTACTTTTTTATGGGTTTATTGATAGGTGGGCGGATTGCTCCGCCCTGCCGTTCATGCTGTCATACATGGATGCACGTGGCGAGTGCTTCCCTTACTTTCAGCTCCTGCTTCTTGGAATATATCCACCCTGCACGCCTTTCGCCCTTATAAGTGAGGTTTGCACGGAACAGACCGTTCAAGTTTTTCAGAACGTCCTTTATCGGCTTGGTGTCACCGAATACGGCAATCGCCTTTTCGCTGTATTCCACGATTTCAAGACTGAGGGTTGAAGGGTCTGCGGTTGCTGTCGGCTGTTGTGCTTCGTTTTCCCTCTGCGGTGCTTTCATGCAAAGGTTGGCTTCATCCCCTGCGGTGTGCGCATACCGTTCTATGAACTTTTCAAGGTCGTAGATAGGCTCTTTCTCAATCGTCCAACCGCTGTACTTGTTCCTGCCCAAATACATGCCGTCCCCCATGCTGTAATTTTCACGGTGTTCGTAATCTGCGTTATATTCTGCCAAATAGGCCGTTTCCTCAAAATTGGCGGCATGCTTGCGCATTTCTGAAAAGAGGTTGCGTGTATGTTTGGAAAAGCCTAAAATGACGGTTCTTGCTATACTATAGTCGTAATAGTCCGTATAACTGTCGCATTCGTTCACTCTCAATGTGCCGATAATGACCGCCTTTGCATCCGTCGGGATAAGGGGGCGCAAACGTTCCGCACCGATTTTGGCGATACGTTCGTATTCCTCTCTTGCTTCCTTCGCTTTCTTTTCTTCTTCGGCTTTCTTCTCTTTCGCTTTGGTCAGTAAAGCGGCTGTTTCCAACGGATCCAAAAACTTGGGGTTCGCATCATCGTAATAGATGCCTATTCCGAATTTCTCTGATAATGGCCGGATAAGGTCGGAAGTGTGAAACTCGTGTGTCCGCAAATTGACAAGATGATAGGTTATTCCCCACTTGTCACGGGTTACTTCATACACAACATAGCTGTCATAGCTGTAGCCTTCCAATACTACCACTTGATTGACTGAAACGGTCTGAACGCTTCTGTCGTAACTTTTGTTAGCTCCCAATAAATGTACTTTAGTCATAATGATTTAATTTAAAAATGATTAATATTCTGTCAGAGTATCACGCAAAGAACAAGGATGAGAAGAGCGAGCACGCAAAGGGAAAGGAAAGCGGAAAGGATGCGCCACACGGCACGGATGAGGAAAAACACCACCGCCAAAACTGCCAACATGGGCAACTCACCGCCCAAGCCAACCACTACACCACCGACAAAGGCACACACGAAACGTACTGCCACATAGACCATGAAACCGACCGACAACCACTTCACCAAATTTTTAATGCCGGTTGGAGCGAAGCCGAAGCCTCGTTTCAAATCTTGTTGTATTTCAGTTCTCTTTTTCATAACATTGACTTTTTTTTTATGCCTTGTCGGTGGCCTCACCTTGCTCGTTTCAGGGGGCAGATACGGACGGGGAGAAAATATGCAAGGCTTTTGGTGAAAAATTTTCAACCGCCCCACTGGACGGATTGAAAATTTTTCGCCAAAACCCGCAGGGCGCGAAGCGGGCTTGCAGATTTTTAGGGGACCCGGACGTAGCTTTGCACCCTGAACCACGCAAGGTGGAGCTACTGACGGGATAATAAAAATGGGGAAATCGTTATAAAGGGAAAAAAGAACTGAAATATGGCAGGATTCGAGAATTAGGCTAAATAGGCACATAATAGTGTGTATTGAGCTTGGGGGCTACATCTTGCGGTGGTAATAGTTTATATGTATTGATATACAACATTGTTTCAATAAGATTTAGAAACTATTTTGATTCTTCTTTTAGAAGTTTAATAAGTCTCCTTACAAGAGCTCTTTTATCTATTTCCCTCTGTCACATAGCCTATTATATTATTTTGAAAAAATAGATAAATCCTCAAAATAACTTTCGAGAGTAAGCTGAAATAAAATAAAAAAACAGCTTTTTAATATGCTTATACATAATGTAAGTACTTTGTCTTTTATATGAATCCTCGTTAGTGCCTGTAAAATAATAAGCATAAAATTGTATAATATGAATGGATGATATTAAGGTGTATATTAGTTGTGGTTTTTCTTAGTTTTGAATTATAGCAATTCAAAAGTTCTTAGTTACTTGGTGTGGTAGAAAATATTGACTATATTGATAGTCTGCTATATTATAAATTTATTAATAAAAAAACGTTGTAAAGTTTATTTTTATCTGAAACTTATATTTTAATGGGTATCTTAACTAACTTTACCTCTTAAAGTGGCAAAGAACTAATTCAAATCTGTCTATTTCAAATAGACTATATTGCGTTAATTGTTAATATTATGCAACAGATTTCTAGTTGTTTGTTTGATATTAATTATCTCTAAAGAACTTATTTAGAGTCTATTTAAATTTTCTTCAAAAAGTTTTTTATTCTGTTTCTTCCTAAGTTTCTTTTCGGTCTGTTTTCCTCTTTTTATTCGTTAAATAGCTTGCTATGCTTCTCGTAAAACAGAAAAACATCCTCAAAAAGAACTCTCAAAAGAATGCTAAATAAAATTTAAATAGGCTCTTATCTTTTATTTTCTATGGCGTTTGATATATTCCGACGGAGATACGTTGAACTCCTTGAAAAAACAGTCGCGGAAATGGGGCATGTTGTTAAAGCCTGTTCTAAAGGCTGCATCCGAAACATTATATTCCCCGGTCTGTAATAAAAGGGCACAATTTCTTAATTTGATTTTTCGGACGAACTCGTTAGGTGTGAGTTCGGTCAATGCTTTTACTTTACGATAGAATGCCGAATAGCTCATATTCATGCGGTCTGTCATAAAGGCAATATCTATTTTTTCCTGCTCCAGATTATTTTCTATTAAAGAAGTCAATTTGGTAAGAAAAGCCTCATCCAGTTTGTTCAATTGTGGCTGGGTGGAAGATGGCGTTTGCAAATCGTTGGACTCTTCTGTTATTGTAGTTGGGACGTTTGCTATAAACCGTTTGGCTAAGCGTTTCTGGATTTCCAATAAATTGTTGATCCGGCTTCTTAGTAGTTTAGCACTGAAAGGCTTAGTCAGGTAAGAATCCGCTCCGCTGTTATAACCTTCCTCTTTATCTTGTATAGAATCTTTGGCTGTCAGTAAAATGACCGGTATATGACTGGTGTTCATGTCGCTTTTAATAGCCTTACATAAGGCTATTCCATTCATGTTGGGCATCATTATGTCGCTTACTATGATATTAGGAGTATATTTCAATGCTAAGGCTAACCCCTCTTTCCCGTCATCGGCTTGCAATATTCTATAGGTATCTTGCAGTTCGTTTGCAATATATTCCCGGATATCTCTGTTATCTTCCACGACCAGTAGGATAGGAAGTGTGTTTTCGGGGTCTTCTTCCACAATTTCTTTTGCAGGAATTGCTGAATCCTCTTCTTCTTTATGCAGTGCCTCGGGGTAATCATAGTCAGTCTTTATGCGAAAGAAGAAAGTGGTTCCTTTTTCAAGCACGCTTTCTACGTCCAATGAGCCATGATGCAAATCAACGAGTGACTTCACCAATGCCAGTCCGATGCCGGTACCCGAAGCTTGGTGCTTACCTTTCGCCTGATAGTATCGGTCGTAGATGTGTGGCAAAGACTCGGCATCGATGCCATAGCCGGTATCTGCCACGACCATTTCTACATAACTCGTGCCGTTTGCCTTTATCTGGTGCATAGAGAGAGTTATCTGGCCTGCCGGTGTATATTTGATGGCATTGGACAGTAGATTGTTGAGTATGATGGTGATGATTTCAGCATCGAAATAGACAGTCTTTTTCATAGGTTCTACTTCGATGTTGAAAGTCACATGTTCATTCCTGTTCAGTTCTTTGTATTTCAATCCTATCTCTGTAACCAAGTTGTTTAGATTTCCTTTGACTACTGTCAGTTGGCGGTTTTGAGTTTCTGTCTTGCGGAACTCCATTAGCTGGTTGATAAGATTGAGCAGTTGTACGGCACTACGATAGATGGTCTGTATCTTTGTGCGGAAAGGAGTAGGCATGCTTCTGTTGTCCTTTAAATCTTCCAATGGACCGATAATCAGCGTGAGCGGTGTGCGTAGCTCGTGTGCAATGTTTGTATAAAAACGCAGCCGCTCACTGTTCAGTTCGTGTTCCTTTTGCCGATTCTTTTTTTCCATTTCCAAGGACTTTTTCTCTATGTCCAAAGAATTTTGCAGTAAAAGTCTCTTTTTATATGAGCGGAAAATGAAATATATCAAAATCAATGCCAGCAATGTATAAAACAAATAGGCATACCAGGCTCTCCAAAACGGAGGATTGACAATGATGTGTAGAGGAACAATGTTGTCCTCATTCCATCCTCCGTTTTTTAGGCGTGCCTTTATCTTGAATGTATATTTGCCTGGCGTGACATTGCGGAAAGTAATGGTATTGTCATCTTCTGTATTATACCAAGAGTTATCCATTCCTTCCATCATATAAGCATATTCCACTTGCCCATTCTGTGCATAGTCTGCTGTGGAAAATGAAATGCGAAATGTGTTCCGGTCATAAGGTAAACGAATGAATCCCTCGTTGTCCGGTGTCATTGTTTCCGATTTTCGTCCTCCCTCTTGTGTATTGAAGCTTTCACAGGATATGATTTCTATAGAAGAAACGGTTTCGTTGGCTTCAATTGTTTGCGGATTGAAATAGCAAACTCCATGTAACGAACCAAAATAGATAGTGCCATCTGGTGTTATGGTTGCCGAGCCCTCTACAAATCCTCCCATAGGAACTCCATCCTGATAATCATAATTATGGAATTTTTGCTGATAAGCATTCCAACAGGCTATGCCGGTATAGGTACTGACCCATATATTCCCCATCTTATCCTGTTGAATGGCCCGGATATGACTGTCTGCCAACCCATTTTTTTCATCATAGACCTCTATTTGCTCCGGATAGTTGGAGTCTTTTACATAGGCTAATCCTTTATAAGTTGCAATCCATAATCCTCCTTGCCTGTCTTTGTATATTTGGTTAATGTTGTTGGAACAGAAATTCTTATCTTCATGCAGATGTATAAGCTCTTTATTATTGGCATCAAGAATGTATATACCGGAACCTAATGTGCCCATCCATGTCTTCTGTTGCTTGTCCTTCATTATGGCAAAAACTGTAGGTGGCCAGTTTTTCCAGCTATTCATCGCAATCTTGTTTATAGTCCCTTTACTATAAGTATATAACCCTATTTCACTGCCTATCAGCATTGTCCCGTCCTCATCTTCATAGAAAACACGGATATCCAAGTTATCCACATCCAAATCCACATGGCTGAAAAAGTCTTTTTGTGGATTGTAGCACATGACTCCTTCATCGTTGATTCCCAGCCAAAGATTATTGTTTTTATCTTTTTCTATGGTATAAATGACCGAATAGGAACGATACATATATGTGGAAAGATTCACGCGTCTGGATATCTGATGTCCGTCATATAGGGACAATTCATTTTCTCCTCCCAACCATACAGTGCCATCCGGATTGGCTTTTACTCCATAAATTCGTTTCCGGATTTTTGTTTCACCTATTTCATAGAAATAAGGTATGATATGAAAGTTTGATTGGTTATGGCTGATAAAATCAAGACCGGAACTGTAGTTGCCAATCCATACATTGCCAAATTTATCTTCTTGTATCATTCGTGTGTTGGGAGAAGACAGACTGCTGTTAAGATGGGTAATATTCTTAAACTCTAAATTCTCAACATTTTGAGTACTAAAATTATGTAAATCCAGTAGGCTGATTCCTCCTAAATCGGAAGCTATCCAAAGATTTTCATCCTTCGTCTCTGTGATGCAATGAATGTTGTCTCCTACCAGTGAATGCTCATTTTTGTTGTCGTGTCGGAAACAGGTGAATGTCTCTGTCATCGGATTGAACAAAGCCAGTCCGCCATTGGTTCCCACCCATATATTTTTCAGGTGGTCTATGAAGATGGAGCGTACATTATCTCCGGGAATACTTTGAGGATCATCTGGTTCATGAAGATATTTTTTTGCAGTTTTCTCCTTTAAGTTGATTATTGTCATTCCATTCCCTATGTGACCTACGTATAAAGCTCCGTTCTTGTCATCTCTGCAACAGCGGTTTCTTCCGGTCAATCCCGGAATGTTTCGGCTATTGTATGAGATGATTTTCTTTGTCTGTTTGTCATAGAAGTCTATTTCCCCACTTAAATATGCAATCCATACGCCTTTATCCCCAGCTGCCGGCATAATGTCGGTTACACTATTGCTGGACAATCCTTCATCTGTTGTGAAATCTTTGAATTGTTGCGTCCGGCAGTCGAACAGACTGATACCTTCTTGTCTGGAGCCAACCCATAGTATATTCTCGGATGGATCATAATACAAGGAGGTAAGTTCATTACTTACCAGTCCGGAATTACTTTCCTTATATACAATATTGCTCCCATTGCCGACCCATTTATTCAACCCCGCTTCCGTTGCAACCCAAACACATCCTTGTTGGTCAATTGCCATATCCAATACAAAATCGTTGGACAAGCCGTTTTGCGAACTGATGTGCTTAAAGTTGTAAGTTGCTTGTCCGGCCAAATTTTGGAGTATGGACAAGCTGATGATAAGATATGTCAATAGATTCTTCATGCACTGTATTTTTCAATGATACAAAATTAAGCATTTGCCATTGATATGGCATAATAATTTGAATAAAGAAAGAAAAACAACCCTAAAAGATGGATTTCCATCTTCTTTAACGCCTTTATAGGCGTGGAATAGTATTTAGAAAGAATACTAACTTCAAAAAAGAACTTTCCATCCCCCTTGTTCACGGTAAAACCTATAATTTTGTAGGGTCACTTTTGACATAACTCTTAATACATATATTTTATGACAAGAAAAACATTGCTGGTATTTCTCAGCTTCCTGCTTGCAACGGGTATCAATGCCCGTTCAGTTGGTTTGTTCGGACATGACAAGCTGGATGTGTCCGATACCGTTCGGTTTGCGGTCAATCCGTTTACCGGTGCCATTGACGAATTGACTGTTGAAGGCGACAAGCATCACATGAACTGGATAGTGAAAACTGACGGCAGTCAATACCCTTGGATTACGGAAAGATACAGTTGGGGATTGGGTTATTTCACGCAAGTAAAAGGACATGAAAGCCTGAAAAAGGAATGGATGCGCCCTCTTGTAGTAGAGGACGAAGGAAAAAAGGTTCTCTATAAGGAGGGTGACGTACTTATCCGTGCCGAACGCAGCATGGATGGTGGTGATTTGATAGAAGAGTACACTTTTACGAACAAGGGCGGAGAGCGGATCTGGTTGTACGATATAGGCATTTACACTCCATTTAATGATAATTATCCGAATTCTCAAACCTGCATCACCAATCGTTGCCATGCGCATGTATGGAATGGCGGAAGCGGTGCATACGTCAATGCGTTGCGAATGGGTTTTGAAGCCCCCCATGTAGGGATGATGCTGACCGAAGGAGCCATTGATAGCTATGAGATATGGGGACGGGGCAGGAAAACGAGCAGTTCGCACATGCGTGGTATATTTGCCATGAACCTGCCGGACATGCGTCTGAATCCGGGAGAGTCGTATCGCCTGAAATGGCGGTTGTTCTCGCATGGGGGAAAAGCGGACTTTCGTGACAAAATGTTGGACAAAGGCGGTGTGCTTGTCTCATCAGATAAATATGTATATGAAATAGGTGAAATGGCTTACGTTACTATGCGATGCAATTCTCCGCTCCGAAACTGTACTGCAAAGATAAATGGTATCCCCGTCAAAGTCTATCATGCAAACGGCATATGGACGGTAAAACACAAAATGGAGCAGGCGGGAGAAATGAGGGTGGAGTTCTGCTATGGCAACGGAAAGAGAACCCATGCCGACTTACTGGTAATAGATAATGTAAAAGATTTGGTGAACAAACGCATATCGTTTATCCGCAATCGTCAGCAGATGAACAATCCTCGCGACTTGCGCGACGGGGCGTATATGGTTTATGACTGCGAGGCCGACAGCATTTATCCGAACAACACGCCCAACTGTAACCCGGTGGACCGTGACGAAGGTGCCGAGCGTGTAGGTATGGGCGTGCTGTTGGCCAAGCAATACCTCTTGTCCGACAAAAAAGACAATGATTTGAAATCCTCTCTTCTCCGCTATGCAAAATTTCTCCGTACCCGTTTGCAGACACCCGAATACGTCACCTATTCCAGTGTGGATCAAAAGAACCGGAACCGGGCATACAACTATGTCTGGATTGCCGAATTCTATTTCTATATGTATCGGGCTACGGGAAACAGACAGTTTGTCCGTGACGGTTACGAAACGCTTCGTTCCATGTTTCGCCAGTTCGGTCATGGCTTTTACGGCATCGGTTATCCGGTATGTTTAGGGTTGCAATGTTTGAAAGAAGCCAAGATGGAGAACGAACACCAGCTACTGCTGGATGACTTCAAAACGATTGGTGACAAATTCATAGCCAACGGGGTGAACTATCCGGCCAGTGAAGTGAATTATGAACAGAGCATCGTGGCCCCGGCCCTGCAACTGCTCGCTCAAGTCTATTTGGAAACCAAGGAGCGGAGATATCTGGACGAGGTCAAGCGGCAACTTCCCGTTGTGGAGGCGTTCAACGGTTTTCAGCCCAGTTTCCACCTGAACGAGATAGCTATCCGCCATTGGGACGGGCATTGGTTTGGCAAATACGAGCTTTTTGGCGATACTTTTCCTCACTATTGGAGTACGGTTACTGCATCGGTTTACCATTATTATGCTTTGTGTACCGGCGATACATCTTATCAGAAGTTGGCCGAAGAGATTGTGCGCAATAACCTCTGCTTGTTTTTTGAAGACGGGAAGGCTTCCTGCGCCTACATGTATCCGCATAAGGTCAATGGAGAAAAAGCGCATTTCTATGACCCTTATGCCAACGACCAAGATTGGGCATTGGTATATTGGCTACAGGTGATGAAGAATCTGTAAGAATGGTGTAACAGACATAGATGATAGGATTGGGAATCTTTCATGATAGCGAAAGATTCCCAATCCTTTTTTGTGCCCTTTTATTTAGAAAGAAATGAACCCTTTTTAGAAACATTACAAATTACGGCTTGTGCTTATTATAACTAATTTTGTCACAACTTGAAATAATATTTCCAACGTTAACAAAAGACTATGAAAATATGGCAAAAAATGTATTGAAAGCATGGCCGGTGGACAACACCGTGACTACCGATGACAAGGCGGACAAGATTTTCTCTTTGGAGACTACCCACAGCATCGACAAGGGAAATCATACTGGATCGCATGGTGGCAAAGAATCCTGGCGTGCGGTGCGAGACGATGGCGAATATACGCTTACAGTGACTACGCAGTACAGGGGCGGTGGCGGCGACCTGCTGAAGACACCCCGCAGCACTTCCCATACCATTTACATAGGTAAAGCACCTGAAGGCAGTGGCTCCACCGAGAAACCGGGCGGCAGTGACGGAGATTCTGATGACTCTCCGATGGACTAAAAAACACTCATCGTATAGACAAAAAATATAATAGGATAAGACATAGGCTTTTAAAGGTAAAAGGGAGTATTCAGGATAACACTTTGCTTCCGCTATATTTCGGGGCAGATTCTTGACCAAGGTAGTCAAGCACTTTGACTAAGGTAGTCACGACCTTTGACCAATCCAGGGGCGTTCAAACAGGAACCAAATTTATTAATCTAATTTTAATACCAGAACAATGAAAACAGAGACTTTTAAATTCTCCCGTAAGGCGACGACAGCCTTATTGCTCTGCACGGGGCTTGTGGCAAGCCAGCCGCTATCCTTGTGGGCAGAGAATGATTCCGGTGCCGTGCAGATTGTACAGCAACAGAAAATCACCGTGAAAGGCACAGTGAACGATGCCATGGGACCCGTCATCGGGGCCAGCGTTGTGGAAAAGGGCAACTCTTCCAATGGTACGATTACCGACATGGATGGTAATTTCTCCTTGTCGGTGCAGCCGGGAACTGTACTCGTCGTATCGTACATAGGATACAAGACACAAGAGGTGACGGCCACTGTCGGCAAGGCAATTAACGTTACACTGCAAGAAGACAATGAGATGCTGGACGAAGTGGTTGTGGTGGGTTTCGGTACGCAGAAGAAAGTCAATCTGACCGGCTCGGTTGGCATTGCCACAGCCAAAGAAATAGAATCCCGTCCGGTAACATCAGCGGTTCAGGCCTTACAAGGTCTAGTCCCCGGTCTGAAAATCAGTACGAGCACCGGAGAGTTGGATAAGAACATGAGTATTTCTGTCCGTGGTACAGGAACTGTAGGCAGCTATTCAAGTGGTAGCCCGTTGATATTGATTGACGGCACGGAAGGGGACTTGAACACCATCAATCCACAAGATATTGAGAACATATCTGTTTTGAAAGATGCGGCAGCTTCCTCCATTTATGGTTCACGTGCACCGTTCGGTGTGATTCTTGTCACGACCAAGAGTGGTAAAGCCGGGAAAACTTCCGTAAACTACAACAACAGCTTCCGTATAGGCAGCCCTATCAATATGCCGGAATCGATGGATTCATACTCTTTTGCCGTGATGTTCAATGAAACTTACAAAAATCAAAAGGGAAGTGGACAGGTTTTTACGGACGAGGTGATGCAGAAGATGCTGGATTTTCAAGCCGGAAAACTTACCGGAGGAATGGATTCTGATCCGGCAAATCCGAATGCATGGAACTATCCGTGGTACAATGCGTATGCCAACGTAGACATATACAGTGAAATGTTTAAAAGCAGCGTATTCTCTCAGGAGCATAATGTAAGCGTGAACGGAGGATCGGAAAAGGTGACTTATTATGCTTCTTTCAATTATTTGGATCAGGGTGGTTTGCTGGAATACGGTGAAGATGGATTGAGCCGCTACAACGTGGCTGCTAAAATCAATGCCAATATCACAAAATGGCTGAAATTCAATTACAGTACACGTTTTACGCGTAATGATGTTTGGCGACCGACATCCTTCAACTCACAGTTTTATGACTATTTTGGCCGTATGACTTGGCCAAATATGCCTATGTACGATCCGAACGGGTATCCATACGGAGAGGTTAGGAATATCGCGGAAGGCGGGCAACGCGATGTACAAACTGATCGGCACTACCATCAGGCGACGTTGATTATCGAACCGATAAAAAATTGGGTCACTAATATCGAACTCAATTATCGCATTACGGACGGCGGTGTCAAGGAGACTACATTGCCCGCATACAACCATTTGCCGGATGGTTCCGTCGATGATACAAAAGCGAATTCGAGCCTGTACCAGGAAGATACAAAGGAAAACTATTTGAATTTCAATGCTTATACGTCTTATTTGCATACTTTTAATGACACGCACAACCTGAAGGTTATGCTCGGATTTCAGTCAGAAGAAACGAAATACGATTTCTCATCCACTAAGAAATACGGTCTGATGGTTAATGGTCTCCCCCAATTTGACCTGACTACCGGACTGGACGGTACAGGAAACAAGAAAGACACGGAAGTAAGTGGATATCATAATGAATGGGCTACGGTAGGCTTTTTCGGCCGTCTCAACTATGACTATAAGGGACGCTATTTGGCGGAAGTGAATATGCGTTATGACGGGACATCTCGCTTTCGTCGAGGTTCCAGATGGCAATTGTCTCCTTCTTTCTCTTTAGGGTGGAACATAGCGCAAGAAGAGTTTTGGAAACCAATAGAGAATATAGCCAACTTGTTGAAAGTCCGTTTTTCTTACGGTGAACTGGGAAACCAGAATATCAACAATTGGTATCCTACTTATCGAACAATTTCTATTGGTTCACTGAATGGAGACTGGTTGCAAAATGGATTATCTCCTAATACTTCATCTGTCGGCGGCCTGATAAATACGGCTCTTACTTGGGAAAAGGTCCGTACATGGGATGTTGGCGTGGATTACGGACTATTCAATAATCGCTTAACCGGTTCTTTTGATTACTTTGTCCGTTTCACAGAAGGTATGGTAGGCCCTTCTGCCGAACTGCCTGCAACATTGGGCATATCAACTCCCAGTTCCAACAACAGCGACTTACGGACGAAAGGCTGGGAAGTGTCAATTGGCTGGAAAGACCGTCTGAAAAATGGTTTGGGATATGGCATTAACTTGTCATTGTCAGATCAAATCACGATGATTGACTCTTATCCGGACAACAAGACATTGTCCATCGACTCCTATCTGCCAGGATACAAGGATGGACTTATTTGGGGATATGAAACCATCGGCATAGCCAAAAGCGATGAAGAAATGCAGGCACACCTGGCTTCTCTGCCTAAAGGAGGACAAGATGCAGTGGGCTCGCAATGGGCAGCCGGTGACATCATGTATAAAGACTTGAACGGTGATGGCAAAATCAGCGAGGGAGCACGTACCTTGGGAGATCATGGCGATTTGAAGATACTGGGAGACACTTATTCGCACTACTTCTTTGGAATAGATCTGAATGCCGATTGGAAAGGATTCGATTTCCGGGCTTTCTTCCAAGGCGTTTTGAAACACGACTATTGGGGTAGTGGAAACTTCACTGGCATGTTGTTCGGTGTACGCGGCGGATACAGCCGCTGGCATACACGAGGATTCAAACAGCATGAAGATTATTTTCGTGCAGAACCCGCCGGGCTGGAAGGGCATGAGCTTCCCGCTAACCTCGATTCGTACTATCCACGGCCTATTTTCTCCGATTCATCCGATGGAACCAGCTTCGGAGCAAAGAATCAAAAGGTACAGAGTCGTTATGTGCAGGATGCTTCCTACATACGCTTGAAGAACTTGCAGTTTGGTTACACCCTACCTGCTAAATTTACAAATAAGTTCGGGATAAACCGTTTGCGCATATTCGTTTCTGGTGAAAACGTTTGGACCGGGACTGGTTTGACCAAGTTGTTCGATCCGGAAACCATTAGCGGCGGTAATGGAGGAAATGCTTATCCGTTGTCACGCACGTGGTCTTTTGGCTTAAGTTTAACTTTATAAATTTAGAATACAATGAAGATAAGACATCTATTTTTGACAGCTGCATCTATTTTGTGTGGCAGCATTTTTATCTCTTGTGAGGATTTCCTAGATCGGGAACCGGAATCGTCCATCTCTCCGGAAATATATTTTACCGATGCTAGCCAGTTGCAGTCATGGGCCGATAAGTTTTATTCTGCCATATTGCCCTCTTCCGGCAAAAACAGCTACGGATTTTATGCCGAAGATAAACATACGGACAATCAGATAGCTTCTGATACTCCTAATCGCTTGACTAAAACACTGTGGAAAGTACCGCAGGACGATAGCAACTGGAAATTCGAGAATATTTATCAATTGAATTACTTCTTGGATAATGTCCTTCCTAAATTCGGTGAAAATTTAGATGGATCGCAGAACCAGATTTCGGGCGATTTACAATCTATCCGCCACTACATAGGCGAAATCTACTTTCTTCGTGCGCTCGATTACTTTAACCGCTACCAGAAGTTCGGAGATTTCCCTATCGTTGAACATGCACTGACAGATGACATGGAGGCTACCACCGAGGCAAGTAAACGCAGTCCGCGCAACGAGGTGGCTCGTTTTATCCTTTCCGACCTAGACAAGGCTGCCACGTTGATGGATGGGATAGACTTTGCCACCACCCGGATTAACCGCGACTTGGCACTGCTGCTTAAATCACGTGTAGCCCTATATGAAGGGACATTCCTGAAATATTTCAAAGGGACAGCTTTTGTTCCCAATGGCGAAGGATGGCCAGGTAAAAGCAAAGAATACAATGCCAATTATGAATATCCGAGCGGAAACATAGATAACGAGATAAATTTTTTCTTGGATGAGGCAATGGCCGCCTCTAAGGAAGTGGCCGAGAAATACAAAGGGCAGCTGACCGCCAACACCGGAATGCTGCAACAGGCTGCGGACGATCCGGAGAATCCCTACTATAACATGTTCTGCGATGAAGATTTGTCCAGTTATCCCGAAGTGCTGCTGTGGAGACAATATACAATGAACAAGGGAAATGATATTGCCTTGGCAGCCAACATGGGGAATTGGGGCGTTGGAATTACTCGCTCTTTTGTACAGAATTTCCTGATGGCTGACGGTACTCCCGTATATACACATGGAACGTACGCGGACGGTGATGGCTACTATATGGGCGACCAGACGATAGCCGATGTCCGTACCAACCGTGACAGTCGTTTGTCTCTCTTTTTGAAAGAGCCCGGGCAAACGAACATCGTGTGGGATGACCAGCCCGGACAGAGCCTCAATTTGATAGAACCCGTACCTAATATTATCGTAGGCGATATGCAACGTGCTTATACCACCGGATATGCTTTGCGCAAAGGCGGAGCACTCAATTCAAAATACTGCATACAGCTTAAGGGATACGTTGCATTGGTGTGCTATCGGGCTGTTGAGGCCTTGCTTAACTATATGGAAGCAAGCTACGAAAGGACTGGGACACTAGATGCCACTGCTCTCGGCTACTGGCAGGCTATTCGCAGTCGCGCCGGGATAAGCACGGACATCGATGCCACCATTGCAGCTACCGAGATGGATAAGGAAGCAGAGAACGATTGGGGGGCTTATTCCGGTGGAAAGCTACTTACTGACAAGACATTGTATAACATCCGTCGCGAACGGCGGTGTGAAATGCTGGCCGAAGCTTTGCGCAACATGGATGTCTGCCGTTGGAGAGCAATGGATCAATTGATAACCAGCCCCTATGTACCCCAAGGATTTCACTTGTGGAATACGCCGATGGAGCATTGGTATGACAATAGTGACGGTACATCGGCTCTGGTATCCGATGGTACAAGCAACTCCAATGTATCGCCGTCTAGCTACAGCGAATATCTTTGCCCATTCCAAAAGACATCGAACCAGATAGGATATGGTGGATTTACTTGGAACATGGCTCATTATCTGTATCCGATACCTATAAAGCAGTTCCTGCTGACTTCACCGGATGGTACCAATGTAGAAGAATCCGTCATTTATCAGAATCCATACTGGCCAATCAAGGCTGATGCCTCAGCTGAAAAATAGATATGCTTAACAGCATACGTGTGATAGAATAGAATATGGTGTTTGGAAAACATATTCCCAGTCAAGACAGAAATAGAGATGAATTTATCCTCGTCTCTATTTCTGTCTTAATTGAGAATCCGACTACCACCATAAGGGAAGATATCTTTTATAGAAGATTATCAACCTTTCTGCTATTAGCCCGGTATTTAGGTGGTATTCCATCCCTTTTAGACAGATTTTTCACCTATTCATATCCCCTTCCTTCTATAATTTTGCAGGAACCATATAATGTACAACTTTATTAATATCACGAATTGAAATAAATGTGAAATAGAGATTGGTAGTATTATCATTATGCTATTGCCGTATGAACTGTAATTGTACATTATCATATATCTTATTTTTATGTTCTTTCTTGTTAAAAAATATATCATGAGAAAGTTGAATTCGAAATTACTATATGTATTTTGTGCGCTTCTTTTCTTTTCCGCTTTTACTAGCGGAAAGAAGGATATAATCACCATTTTTATGATAGGTGATTCTACTATGGCGAATAAAAGTCTGAAGAATGGAAATATTGAACGTGGTTGGGGACAGATGCTTCCTGAATTTTTGATTGGCGATGTACGGGTGGACAATCATGCCATGAATGGTCGGAGTTCACAGAGTTTTATCGATGAAGGACGTTGGGATGTCGTACTCTCCAAATTGAAGAGCGGAGACTATGTATTTATCCAGTTCGGTCATAATGATGAGAAATCTGCCGAAGAGCTACATACTATTCCCGGAAGCACTTTCGATGAAAACTTGCGTAGATTTGTAAGGGAGACGCGAGCAAAGGGAGCTTATCCGGTGCTGTTTAATTCAATTGTGCGCCGGAATTTTCCACCGGAAGGGACCATTGGGCATAAAGGCAGTTATGAGACGGAGGGAAGCACATTGGTAGACACTCATGGAGAGTATTTGGAATCACCAAGAAGAGTGGCAAAAGAAATGGATGTTCCTTTTGTAGATTTGAATAAGCTGACGTATGATTTGGTAGTCAGTATGGGGGTAGAGAAGTCAAAAAGCCTTTTCATGTGGGTACCTACGGGAATATATGATTTCTGCCCAAAAGGAAAAATTGATAACACCCATCTGAACATTTCTGGTGGAAAGGTGGTGGCGGGAATCGCGATGGAAGCTGTTGCCAAAGTTGTGCCGGAACTAGCTGCATATATGCGTTCTCACGATTCGGAAGTATATGTGGCAGATTATAAGGACGATAAGCAATGTGCTATCAGCTATACTTTCGATGATGGTCTGGAAGAACACTATACGCTTGTTTTCCCGGAAATGGAAAAAGTAGGTTTCAAAGGGACTTTTTGGATATGGGGAAAAGGGATAGAGAATGTGACGGAGCAGCAAGATAAACCACGTATGACTTGGACGCAAATGAAAGAAATGTTTGATAAAGGGCATGAAATATCCAGTCACGGTTGGTCACATGCAGATTTGAGGCATCTTAGTCTGGAAGAAGTGAAAGCGGAAGTTGGCAGGAATGATAGCATTATTCAGGCTGAAATAGGCGAAAGGCCGCTAACCTTCTGTTATCCGTTTAATTCTTATAATGAAGATGTACGGCGGATTGTTTCAGAAAATAGAATAGGTACACGTATCAAACAATATGCCATAGGAGGTGAGAAATCAAAATCAACGGTTGAATCGCTGGATAAATGGGTAAAGGAGCTCATGATTTCCAATGATTGGGGAGTGACTATGATACATGGAATTTCTACCGGTTATGATGCCTTCACTTCCCCGGATATATTATGGGAACATTTTCGTAGAGTGAAAAATCAGGAATACGATATTTGGGTAGGTACTTTTCGCGAGGTAGCGGCATATGTTAAAGAGCGGAGGAATGTACAACTGGATATTGTGAAAAAGGAATCGCAGTGGGCAGTTATACCTCGTTTGTTACTGGACAAGGAATTATTTAATGAACCTTTGACAATGGTGCTGAATAAGAAAGGAAAGGGAAAAGTGAAGGTGTATCAAAACGGAAAGAGACTGTTAGTAAAAAAACGGGATGATAAACAGGTCTTTGATTTCAATCCGTATGGGGGAACTATAAGAATAAGTTTTTTTTGATAATCCAGCACAGCTAAAGGAACATCCCGTTGGTGGAATTTATCTCGAACTTGATTCTGCCAATAGGTAGGAGAAAATATCGTTTATAAGAGCAGATTAGCAACCTTTCTGTTATTAGTCCGGTATTTAGGTAGTATTCCATCCCTTTTAGACGGATTTTCCACCTATTCATATCTTCTTCCTTCTATAATTTTGTAGAAACAATATCATGTATAACTTTATTAATGTCACGAATTGAAATAAGTATGAAACACAGATTGGTAGTATTATCATTATGTTATTGCTGCATGAACTGGTCGGCAATGGCAAACGCGAAAAATGTTGTTCCTACAGAAAGGAAGCAACAGGTCATTTCAAATGTAGACACAAGCCTTGAAGGTACACAGAAGTATGTGCTTCGGGTGACAGGTACGCCGTTTTATATGACCAATATACAGTTGCGGCTGGATTTGCTGAGATATTCTGAAGAATGGAGCATGGACTTGTGTGAAAAACTTGTTGCGCAAGTGGCGGCAGACGGATTCAATACAGTGTCTGTTCCGGTACATTGGTATGAGGTGGAGCCGAAAAAGGACCGGTTCGATTGGACTATCCTGGACAGTTATCTGAAGCTGGTGAATAAATATGGGTTAAAAATGGAAATGCTCTGGTTTGGTGCAAACAGCGGAGGGCATGTGCAATGGCTGGGACGTCCTAATAAAAATGCCGTACACTTACGCACACCGGACTATGTGCTTTATTCCCCTTCACCATCTTCTAAAGAAACAACTAGTGAATTTACCATCCGGAGAGATATGTCTGACTACACGTTGGATATTGCAGATGACCGTTTGCGCGAAAGGGAAACCTATGTGTTGAAAGAAGTAATGAACCACATAGCCGATTGGGATGCTGCCAATGAGAAGAAGCATCCTGTAATCGGTGTGCAAATCAATAATGAATTCATTGGGATGCGAACCACGTTTCCCAATTCGTTAGCTATTTCTTATCTGAATGGAGTGGCCGGTGCGGTGAAACAATCGGATTATGTTGTATGGACCCGTGCCAATTGTGTGTTTTGGAACGTTGCCGGACGGATCCAAGAGAATGAAGCCCACAGGCTTTCAGGGGAAAAGACTAATCTTGATTTTGTAGGAATTGACACTTACCGGCATCATTTTGCTTCGGATGCCTCATTCATTGCCAGTATGCGTAACAATGTCCCATACGTTGGCAAGAATTTCCGGATGATAATGGAAACCAATTCGGGTATTCCTATCTCTGCCCAGATGCATTTGGCTGCCTTGTCGGGCAATGCTGCTTTCGACTATTATAGTATAGAAGCGCTCTATGGCAGGAATGGGAACAAGATTGTTCCGCTGGTAGGGCACTTGGACGACATACGGCGCATGAACAAGATTTTACAGAGCGACCCGGTGGACCTTGCTACCAAGACGCATGGTTACGGATTGTTTGTACACAATTGGGAAGGCGTTGATGGAGGTACGAGTACTGCCAACAGCGGAATATCATACTCCCCTATTTATCCGACATCGCAAGGTATCAGTATTCTGCGTAGTGATACGGAGGTAGTTTTGATGAGCACCGGTGGAGGACGTTTCACATTGCCTGTTGGCATGCAAGTGGAAAGCGCATCGTATGGTTATTTCGATAAAGGTAATCAGTGGGTGGGACAAGGTAACGTCAGCTTGGGACAAACGGAATTGTTCGACACGGCATCTGACAAAAATCCGTCGGTATTCGTGGAGGCAGGCACTACCGTGTTACTGAAATGCAAAGGGACCTTGTTCCCGAAACCTTATCAGATAGTCCAGGCAGAGTTTGTATCGCTCAGTTCGGATGCTGTTGCGGAATATGACATCCAGAATATTGGGTTTGCCGGGAATGGTTATGTGAAATTGCCTTCTCATGAGGGTGCATATATTACTTGGGAACAACTGGACGGTAAGGAAGGGGGCGAACATATCATCCGCATCCGTTATTCTTTGGAGGACAACCGGCAGGCCAGCCATATTCTGACTGTGAACGGGAAATCTTATCGGATAAAACTGGAACCTACAGGAGGAGGCACTAAATATAATTATTTCAGTATTTCTGTACCGTTGCAGAAGGGGAAAAACAATACCATTCATTTGGAAACGACAGGTAACTATTATCGTCCTAATAGGGTTGTTGTGCCAGCTCCTGCAGGAAATATCGATGAAATACAGATACTATGAAAGAGTTGAAACATATCATAATATTAATCACTTATGCAGAAACGTAATTTATTAATAATCATTTTATTCTTGTTTACCGGGACAATAGGATGGTCTGCCGAACGTATCTGGCAGAATTTTGATTTCGATTGGCAGTTCCGTTTGGGAGAACAAGGTATCTATAAACCTGTCCAGCTTCCGCATGACTGGAGTATTGAACTGGACTTTAACGAAGAGGTGGGTCCTGAAAGTGGATATTTGCCGGGGGGTATAGGTTATTATAAGAAAGATTTCAATGTGCCTGCGTCTTACAAAGGTAAGCGGGTCAGCATTGTGTTCGATGGCATCTATCATAAAGCTACCATCTATCTGAACGGACAGGAGGTAGATTACCATCGTTACGGATATACTTCATTTGAAACTGACTTGACTCCTTACTTGAAATATGGAGGAAAGAATACATTGAGCGTGAAGGTAGATCATTCGGAGAAATCGCGCTGGTACACTGGCTCGGGTATTTATCGCCACGTATGGATGCAAGTAACCAATCCGATACATGTCAAGATGTGGGGTACATATATTACCACTCCCCGAGTGTCGGCAGAATCGGCCATCGTATCTTGTGTAACAACTGTAGCCAATACTTCGGCATTGACCGGTGAAATAGAAATTATGCAACGAATAGTGGATGCACAAGGCAATCTGTTGAAGATAAACGGCAAGCAGTATGCAGCCCGAACAGAGGTTGTGATGCCGGAAAACGGGACAAAAGATATTGCACAGTCTTTCACGCTGTCCAACCCACAATTGTGGAATTTGGAAAAACCTTATCTTTATCGTTTGGAAACAATATTGAAACAAAAGGGAAAGGTGATAGACCGTTACACGACCCGTTTCGGGGTGCGGACCATCGGTTTCGATAAGGACAAAGGCTTCTTCTTGAACGGGAAGAATATCAAGATGAAAGGTGCGTGCCTGCATCAGGATGCTGGATGCTTGGGGGTTGCCGTTCCAAACCGTTCATACGAACGCCGTCTGACTATCTTAAAGGAGTTTGGAGCAAATGCCATCCGCTGTTCACACAATCCGCCTTCACCGGAGTTCTTGAATTATTGTGATTCCATTGGTTTCTTAGTCGTTGACGAGGCTTTCGACAAGTGGAAGTCGGGATATTATGAGCAGTTCTTTGATGAATGTTGGCAACAAGATATTCGTGACATGATTGTGCGCGACCGTAACCATCCTTCCATCGTCCTTTGGAGTATCGGCAATGAATTGGCAGAAGCCACCCGTAAGGACAACGTGGGTGTGGAACGTGCCACCTTGTTGCGTGACTTCGTACATAAATTAGAACCGACACGTCCAACCATGTTGGCACTGGCACCGGCATACCAAGATAAGTTTGCTTCAGTAACTGATGTGGTAGGGTATAATTATAGCGAACTATCTTATATAGAGGACAAGAAAAAGCATCCTGAACGAATCGGCCTGATAAGTGAAAGTTATCCCTATTATAGCGGATTGAGACCTTATGAGGCAAGGGATTACTCTCCCAAGAATCCGTGGAATTATGTGATGGAAAATGATTACTTTTGTGGATCGTTTGTTTGGGCCGGAGTCGATTATATCGGAGAAAGCATGGGTTGGCCGAGTAAGGGATGGGCTGCTACGCTTTTCGATATGTGCATGGACGAGAAGCCTCGTGCCGCCTATTTCCGTGCGATGTGGACAGACAAGCCTGTCTTGAAAATGGCTGTCGTGGACTATAGCATAGATGAAGATCCGGGTAAGGACCACTGGCAGACACCGCCTATGGTGCATGACTGGACTTTTCCATATACCGATTCACGTGTGTTGCCAATTCATACCCCATCTAATTGTGACGAAGTGGTACTGATAGATCCACGTGGAAAGAAATATGGACCGCGCAAACCGAAAGACTATCTGAATAATACCATTATTTGGAATCAGCCTTATCGACCTGGGAAGGTGGTTGCTATCGGATACAAGGATGGTAAAGAGGTGTGCCGCGACAGCATTCAGACAAGTAAAATTAAAGCAGCATGTTTCACACTTACACCTGACAAAACCGTATTGCAAGCAGACGGACAAGACCTTGCTTTCATTGCTTTACAATTATTTGATGAAAATGGGGTGCCTGTAAGGATAAACGACCGTGTGGTAAATGCAACAGTGGAAGGCACTGGAAAATTGCTGGGGATAGATAGTGGAGAAATGCGTCGAGCATATCGTTTCAACAGCCATGAGCTTCCTACTTATCAGGGCAGGTGCATGCTGGTGATACAGGCTGGACGAAGTAAGGGGATGATGAGCGTAAAGGTTTGCGTAGAAGGCCTTCCTGAACAAACAATAACGATAAAAGTACACTAATTTTTATAATAGCAGTAAGAATGACAACATTAAAAGATTTATTTGCTGGTTTGCTTCTTGTTATCTTCTTTCCCATTAGCTCATGGGCTGAAGGGGTGAAGCTTCAGCCGGTGGAGGTAGAGGCTCCTTTCCCTATGGACTCTGTATTTTTGTGTATATTCCCACAGAGGGATTTCTTGATAACCAAATATGGAGCTAAGGCAGGAGGAAAAAAACTGAATACAAAGGCAATAGCCAAGGCAATCACTGCCTGTCATTTGGTAGGTGGCGGTCGTGTAGTCATTCCCAAAGGAGAATGGCTGACTGGTCCTATCCACTTGAAAAGCAATATAAACCTCTACATGGAGGAAGGAGCGGTATTGCGTTTTACAGACACTCCTTCGGATTATCTTCCGGCGGTAATGACCTCATGGGAAGGCATGGAGTGTTATAACTACTCTCCGCTAATTTATGCATCTGATTGCGAAAACATCGCCATTACAGGAAAAGGAGTATTGGCTCCCAAGATGGATACATGGAGAATATGGTTTGCCCGTCCGCAAGCTCACATGGAGGCTTTGAGGAAGTTATATACAATGGCTTCCACTGATGTTCCTGTGGAAGAAAGGCAAATGGCTGTTGGTGAGAATAACCTCCGTCCTCATCTGATTCATCTGAACCGTTGCAGGAATGTGTTGCTTGACGGCTTTAAGATCAGGGAAAGTCCCTTTTGGACTATACACCTTTATATGTGCAAGGGTGGCATTGTCCGTGGTCTTGATGTCAAGGCGAACGGCCACAACAACGATGGCATAGATTTGGAAATGAGCCGTAATTTCCTGATAGAGAATTGCAAGTTTGACCAGGGAGATGATGCTGTAGTTATTAAATCGGGGCGAAACCGAGATGCGTGGAGATTGGGCACCCCTTGTGAGAATATCGTTGTACGTAATTGTCAGGTAATGGAAGGACATACTCTATTGGGCATTGGCAGTGAACTGTCTGGAGGTGTGCGAAACGTTTATATGCATCATTGTGATGTACCCGCATCTGTGCATTGCTTATTCTTTATCAAAACCAACCGAAGGCGGGGTGGAATTGTGGAAAACATCTACTTGGAAGATGTTACGTGCAAGGATACTGAATATTTGGTTGGGTTGGACATGGATATTCTCTATCAATGGCGGGAGTTGGTTCCTACTTATGAGGAACGTCTTACCCGTATCGAGGGAATTCATGTGAAGGACATTCGGTGTGGTTCCGCGGATTTTGTCTATGAGTTGTGCGGTGACGAAAGGTTGCCACCCAAGGACATTACTATTCGAAACATTGTAGTGGATAATTCCAAGGGAGTCCCCAATCAGAGCCATCATATTACAGGACTTACATTGGATAGTATTTGTTATTCTCATATTCGGCCGGATATGGTGACAAAACCACGGAAAAGATGGCGCTGAAGGCTGTGCTATTGTGTTGTCAAGAATGAATAATATTCACAAGGGCTAAGAAGTTAGAAGAAGTTGTCGCCCGCTCCGGGCGAGCTTAGAAGTTAAAGTCAATAGACAATATATTGGCAGCAATGTATCGGCTTAACTTCCTAACTTCTTTCTGCCCCTCCTCCGGTATCAAGTTTACCCCTGTCTATATCGTTTCTGATATTCGGATGGAGGAATGCCATATTCTTTTTTGAAACAATCGCGGAAGTGTGCCATATTGTTAAAGCCGGTCATTGAGGCGGCTTCTGACACATTATGTTCTCCTGTAAGTAATAGATGTGCACTATTTCTTAGCTTAATCTTTCGAACAAATTCATTGGGACTAAGTTCTGTCAAAGCTTTTACTTTACGATAGAAGGCAGAATAACTCATGTTCATACAATCAATCATAAAAGCGGTGTCTATTTTCTCTACATCCAGATTATCTTCTATCAATGAAGTCAATTTAGAGAGAAAGGCTTCGTCCAATCTGTTCAATTGCGGATGAGGGGATGAAGTAGATTGTCGCTTTTCGGTGTTCTTGACCACCGTAGACGGAACATTTTCCACAATTTGCCGGGCAAGGCGTTTCCGCATCTCCAACAAGTTCTTGATGCGACTCCTCAATAGTTTCGCACTGAAAGGTTTGGTCAAGTAAGAGTCGGCTCCACTGTCGTACCCCTCTTCTTTATCTTGTATGGAGTCCTTGGCTGTAAGGAGGATGACAGGGATGTGGCTGGTATTCATGTTCTCCTTGATGCCCTTGCACATGGCTATGCCATCCATTTCCGGCATCATGATGTCACTCACTATAATATTTGGAGTGTATCTTAACGCCAAAATCAGACCCTCCTTTCCGTTATTGGCTTGCAATATTTTATATGTATCTTGTAATTCATTGGCTATATATTCCCGGATGTCAGCATTGTCTTCCACCACCAACAGAATAGGGAATGCACTTTCCGGTTCGGCATCTTCTGCCATTTCCTTTACAACAGTAACCACTTTTTCTTCCTTGTGCAATGCCTCGGGGTAATTGTAATCGGTTTGTATGCGGAAGCGGAAAGTCGTTCCTTTCTCCACGGCACTTTCCACCTCCAGTGAACCGTGGTGCAAATCAACGAGCGACTTCACCAATGCCAGCCCGATACCGGTACCCGAAGCCTGGTGCTTGCCCTTCGCTTGATAGTATCGGTCGTAAATGTGCGGCAAGGACTCTGCGTCAATTCCATAGCCAGT
Organism: Phocaeicola vulgatus ATCC 8482; assembly: GCF_000012825.1. Classification (GTDB taxonomy): domain Bacteria; phylum Bacteroidota; class Bacteroidia; order Bacteroidales; family Bacteroidaceae; genus Phocaeicola; species Phocaeicola vulgatus. Next base: position 2,788,728 of record NC_009614.1, read on the forward strand.
ATCTGCCACTATCATTTCTACATAGCTTATGCCATTTGCCTTTATTCGGTGCATGGAGAGTGTGATATGTCCTGCCCGAGTGTATTTGATGGCATTGGACAACAGATTGTTAAGTATGATCGTGATGATATCCGCATCGAAATAGATATTTTCCTGTACAGGTTCCACTTTGACATTGATTCTTACATGCTCATTTTGATTCAGCTCCTTATATCTCAATCCTATTTCTGTAATCAGATTGCTCAGGTTGCCTTTACCCACAGTCAGTTGTCTGTTTTGAGTTTCGGTCTTGCGGAATTCCATCAGTTGGTTGATAAGATTGAGCAGTTGCACGGCACTGCGGTATATGGTCTGTATTTTTGTACGGAAAGCGGCGGGTATGCCTTTGTTATCCTTTAAATCCTCCAACGGACCGATAATCAGCGTAAGCGGAGTACGTAATTCATGTGCGATATTTGTATAGAAGCGAAGCCGTTCATTGTGCAGTTCTTGTTCTTTCTGCCGATTTCTCTTTTCCATCTCCAGCGAGTTTTTCTCCACCTTTAAAGAACTCTTCAGCAGCAGTCTTTTTTTGTATGAACGGAAGATGAGATAAATAATGCACAATATTAATAAGGTATATAATGATTTGGCATACCATGTTGCCCAAATCGGCGGATTAATGACAATGTGTATGGATGCAGTATTTTTTTCATCCCATTCACCATTTTTCAGCCGTGCTTTAACTCGGAAGATATATTTACCCGGATCTATGTTTCGGAAGGTTATTTGTTGTTCTCCTTCGGTATCATACCACGTTCTGTCCAGTCCCTCCATTTGGTAGGCATACTCAACTAGACCTTCTTGTGCGTAATCTGGTACGGTGAATAAAAAGCGGAATGTATTGCGGTAATAAGGCAGGCTGATTACCCCTTTGTCATTGGGAACTGTTGTTTCTGCTTTTCTGTTTATTACCTTACGGTCAAAACTTTCGCAAGCGATGAGTTGGATAGGGGAGACAATATCCGTATTATTGATAAGTTGTGGATTGAAAGAACAGACACCATGTAAAGAACCGAAGCAGATAGTTCCGTCCGGCAAGATAGTTGCCGAGCCTTCGATAAAGCCTCCTGCAGGTATCCCGTTGTGATAATCATAATTGTAGAATTTCTGGCGGTAAACATTAAAACAGGCAATCCCCGTATAGGTACTTACCCAAATATTACCCAGTTTGTCTTGCTGGATGGCTCGGATATGGTTGTCGGCAAGTCCATACGCCTCATCGTATAATATAGTCTGTTCCGGTTGGTCGGTATCTTTCACATAGACCAGTCCATTATATGTAGCTATCCACAGTCCGTCATCCCGGTCTCGGTAAATTTGATTGATGTTATTGGTACGCAGGCGATTGCCGTCATACAGTCTTGTCAATTGTTTATGGTTTGCATCAACAACGTAGATTCCTACTCCCAATGTCCCTATCCATATTTTTCGTTGTTTATCTTGCATAAGAGCGAATGCAATCGGATTCCACCGTTTCCACTCCGGTACATTCCATCTTTGGATGCTATCATGGTGGCTGATATAGACTCCTTCCTCACTTCCTATCCACATTTGTCCTTGTTCATCTTCGTAAAAAGTGCGTACATCTATATTCTCCATACCCAAATCAATACGCTTGAAAGTATCATTCTTGGGATCATAGCGTAGTACTCCTTCGTCATCAATACCCATCCAAAGTCTACCTTGGCTGTCTTGTTTCATACTATAAATAACGGAATAAGCATGTGACAAGTGTGAAGAAACATTCCATTGCTTTTTTACTTTGTTGCCCTGCCAGCAGGTTAACGTATTTTCTCCTCCCAGCCATATTTCCCCTCCGCTATTCGCTTCTATGCTATACACTCGGCTGGGTGTTTTCACTCCATCCTTTTCACTATAGAAGGGCAGGGTATGGAAAAGGGGGCGGTTGTTCTCTATGAAGTCAACGCCAGTACTATGGTTACCTATCCAGATATGGCCGAATTTATCCTGCATTATGACACGCGTGTTGGGGGATGAAAGTCCGCTATTGATGTGAGTGATGTTCTCAAGGTGTAATTGGTCTTCCTGTCTCTTTAGCTCAAAATTGTTTAAGTCGAGTGTGCTGATTCCTCCTAAATCCGAGGCTATCCACAATACATTGTTTGTTGTTTCCGTGATATGATGTACATTGTCTCCAACCAAAGATTGGAGATTGTCGTCTTCATGGCGAAAGGAGGTAAACTCTTCTGTCATCGGATTAAATAATGCAAGCCCACCATTTGTCCCTACCCATATATTTTTTTTATGGTCTATGTAAATGCTTCGTACATTGTTTCCTGGCAAACTTTGGGGATTTTGGGCATCATGATAGAATTTTTTCACCGTTTTATTTTTCAGGTTGATTATGCTCATCCCTTCAGTAATATGTCCTACATACAAATAACCGTTGTTGTCATCTCTGCAACAACGATTGCAGTCTTTCAATCCTGATAGTGTAGAAGAATTATAGACATATATCTTGTGCGTATTTCGGTTGTAATAACTTATTCCGTTATCCACATGAGTAATCCATAAACCTTCATCACCAGCAGGCATGATATCTGTGATAGCATCACTGGCAAGTCCTTCTTTGGTACTCAGGTGGCTGAATTGCGATGTATGGCAGTCGAATATGCTTATGCCTTTTTGTCTGGAGCCTGCCCATACGCTATTGCTCTTCGCATCATAGTACACGGTTGTCAATTCATTGCTTGCCAATCCGGAGTTGTTTTCCCGGTATATGGTATTTCCGTTGCCAGTCCATCGGTTCAGTCCCTCTTCGGTGGCAATCCAAATAAACCCTTTTCCGTCCACGTCCATATCCCGTACAAAATCATTCGATAACCCATCGCGACTACTGATGTTCTTAAACAAGTAGTCAGACTGTGCGATGATGGGTATACATGAAATTGTAAGAAATAATAGTATTAGTACTTTTTTCATAATATATTCGATTAGGCTATTTTTTTATTATCTTTTCTTTTTATGTAGACAAATATTGCTTTGACAATGACAAAGATAATGTTTCATGGTGAAAGGAACAAAAAAATGGAAATGAAGAGTATTGTCTGCCATACTTGTGTCGAAGAAAAAAGATTTCCATCGCTTTGTGAAAGATTTCCATCGTTACCGTTATTGTTTTTCCATCTGTCGTCATGCTTCTAAATATTTAGAAAGAATAGTAGCGGCATAAGGAAGATTTACCTCTCATTCGTACCTCTCATTTTCTATATATTTGCAGCGTTGATATGACATATTAGTTTATTCTATTTTGATATATAGATAATTTTGTCATATCAATAATGCAATATTATATTGCCAATGTTAACAAAAAGACTATGAAAGTATGGCAAAAAATGTATTGAAAGCATGGTTGGTAGACAACACGGTGACTACCGATGACAAGACGGACAAGATTTTCCAATTGGAGACTACCCGCAGCATTGACAAGGAAATCATCTTGGATCGCATGGTGGCAAAGAATCCCGGTGTGCGGCGTGAGACGATGGCACTGGGCATCGAACTGATGGAAGAAGTGGTGGCCGAAGCGCTGATGAATGGTGAGAGTGTGAACACTGGGCTGTTCCGTGGCGTGGCACAGTTCCGCGGCGTGGCGAAACAGAACGCGTGGGATGCTGCGACCAACAGCATCTATGTTTCGCTTACCCAGGGCAAGGCACTTCGCGAGGCCATTAAAGATACACGTGTAGACGTGCTGGGCGAACGCCCCACAAAATTCTATATCGGCAGCGGGCAGGATGCCACCACTCGCGCAACGGACTTCAGCGCCACGGCAGGTCGCAACTTCACCCTTTTTGGCAAGAACCTCACGGTGGCAGGTACTGACCCTTCGGTAGGTGTCACGCTCGCTTCCGCCGCCACGGGAACCGTGACAAAAATAGACAATGACATGATTGTGCTGAACGAGCCTTCGCGACTCATTATCTTGCTGCCTGCATCGTTGGAAGACGGCGAGTATATGCTTACAGTGACCACGCAGTACAGAGGCGGTGGCGGTGCTCTGCTGAAAACACCCCGTAGTACCTCTCATACCATTTACATAGGCGGGGCACCCGAAACTGGTGGCTCTACAGGGCCCCCGGGAGATAGTGACGGAGATTTAAACGAAAACCCATTAGGATAGAAAAACATTATTGTATAAGCAATATAGATGAGTAAGGCATAGGTATCGTATAATTTAAGGTATAAGAAAGTATTCAGGATAACACATTTCTTCGGGCATACTTCAGACGAAACTTTAGACTAAGGTAAGCGAGAACTTTGACCAGAGGTGGTCAAGACCTTTGACTAAGTTGGTCAGTCACTTCTTCCAATGTCAGGCGAGACTTTCGTCCGAAATCCGAAGAACTTCTCACTTAGAAAAAAAGAAACTAAAAGAAATTAAGCCAAATGTCTAATAAAAAACAAGAAAGACAATGAAATCAGATTCATTCAGATTCTCGCGTAAGGCGACAGCCGTCTTACTGCTTTGTACCGGTCTCGTAGCGAGCCACCCGATTGCCCTGTGGGCAGAGGACGGCGTGACTACTGTGCAGGCCGTGCAGCAACAGCAAGTCATAGTGAAAGGTACGGTCAGTGATGCCATGGGACCCGTCATCGGTGCCAATGTTATTGAAAAAGGAAACAGAGGAAATGGAACCATTACCGATATTGATGGAAACTTCTCGCTCAAAGTGAAACCGGGTGCCACTTTAGAAATCCACTACATCGGCTATAAAACCGTAGAGGTAAAGGCTGTACCGGGAAAACCGTTGAATGTGACCTTGACGGAAGACAGCGAGATGCTAGACGAGGTGGTTGTTGTGGGGTACGGCACAATGCGTCGGAAAGATGTCACCGGCTCCGTCGTACAGATACGCCCCACAGCCATGCAGAACGAAGCCCCCAAGACCGTGCAAGACGTGCTTCGCGGTGCACCGGGGCTGAAGGTGGGACTCGACACGTCGGCCAAAGGCGGTGGCTCACTCGAAGTCCGTGGCGACCGCTCGCTGTCCAGCTTGACGGACGGCTCTCCGATGATTGTCCTTGATAATATGCCGTTTTATGGTGAGTTGTCTGAAATCAATCCTGAAGACATTGGGCAGATAGACGTGTTGAAGGATGCTTCGGCAGCAGCCGTTTATGGTGCCCGTGCGGCAAATGGCGTGGTCATCATCACTACCAAGAAAGGAAAGATAGGCAAACCTGTCATTAACTTCAGTGCAAAGGTGGGCTTCGTAACTAAAGCCAATTATAAAGAAGTATATGATGGTGACGGTTATATGAAGTACCGTGAAGACTGGTACAAGACCGCTACTTACGGAATGAATCCCGAAACCGGAAAGTATGAGGCATATCAGACGGGAACTATCAAGCCCGGTTATTATGACCGTCCCGACCGCTTGCCTGCCGGTGTTTCCATCGAAGACTGGCGCAACTATTCGGTCAATGCCGAAGGGCAGTCAGACCTCGGTATTTATGCCGACCGTGTGTTGACCCAGACAGACCAGTTGATACGTGACAACTTCCTTGCCGGAAGAACATACGACTGGTACAACAGTGCTTACCAAACCGGTATCAATCAGGATTATAATGCCAGTGTCTCCGGAGCGGGCGAGAAAATGAACTATTATATGTCCGTAGGCTATCTTCGTAACGAAGGGGTCATTCGGGGTACTGAATACCAAGCCATCCGTGCCAATATGAAATTGACTACCAACATTACCGACTGGCTGGAAGTCAGCGGCAATGTCAACTTCCAAAGCCGTAGTGATGGCGACCTGGCATTGAATGAAGGCTCCACTCTCGCCAACAGTCCCTTTGCCAACTACCGCGATGCGGATGGAAACCTTGCCGTACATCCCATGGGTGAGAAGAACACCTACAACATGGGTTATAACTACGACTTCAACCATCAATATGAGCAACTTGAAAAGGGATATTACGTGCTGAACTCCATTTTCACAGCCAAACTGAAACTGCCGTTTAACATTAACTATTCATTCAATGCTTCTCCGCGCCTCCAGTGGTTCTACGACCGCTGGTTCCAGTCATCCGAACATCCCGATTGGGATGCGGTAAGCCACGGTGCCAACCGTAATACAGCTTCAAAATTCGACTGGTCTATCAATAACACCTTGTCATGGGACCATACTTTCGTTAAGAAACACCACGTCATACTGACCCTAGTACAAGAAGCCGAGAAGCATCAGTCATGGTCGGAAGGTATTGCCGCCCGTAATTTCCAGCCCACCGATGTATTGGGATTCCACTATGTGAATACGGCAGGAAAATTGGAGAGCAGCTTCTCTTCAGAAGATACTTATCGTACAGCTGTAGGTTTGTTGGGACGTCTGTTCTACTCTTACGATGACCGCTACATGATTACCGCCTCCGTTCGCCGCGATGCCTATTCGGCCTTCGGAGAGAAAGAACCTTGGGCCACATTCCCCTCTGTAGCCCTGGCATGGACTTTTACCAACGAAAAATTCTTCAAGTGGGAGCCAATGAGTATGGGTAAACTGAGACTCTCGTGGGGGGTGAACGGAAACCGTGCCATTAACAACCCTTATCTGGCACTTGCTACCCTTGACATCGGTGCCAAGATGTTTAGTTACTTGGATGCTTCGGGCAATCTGAAAGAGATGGAATACCTGAAAATCGGTCGTATGGCAAATCCTGACCTGAAGTGGGAAAAGAGCGAAGCCTACAACGTGGGCTTGGACTTCGGTTTCCTGAACAACCGCATCACCGGCTCTTTGGAAGGCTATGTGATAAAAACCAAGGATATGATTATGGGGCGTACGCTTCCTCCTTTCACCGGTTTCGATGAGATTGCCACCAATTTGGGAGAGGTACAGAACAAAGGTGTGGAACTGACCCTCAATTCGCAGAACATGGCTATGAAAAACTTCGAGTGGAACACCAGTTTCAGCTTTGCTTACATGAATAACGAAGTGAAGCATCTGTATGGCGAATATGAAAATGTGCTTGATGCCAACGGAAACATTGTGGGCAGCAAGGAAAAGGACGAATATGGCAAATGGTGGATAGGACGCCCCATCTCTGCGATATGGGATTACCGTGTCACCGGCATCTGGCAACCCGACGAGATTGAAGAAGCTAAGAAAGTAGGCCAGCTACCGGGTGACCCCAAAGTGGCCAACAACTACACGGAAGACGACATCATCAGTTCCGATGGCAGTCGTATCCCTGTTTATAACGACAAGGATAAGGAGTTCTTGGGACAAACTACTTCTCCTTACATTCTTTCCATGCGGAACAACTTCACTATCCTGAAAAATATCGACTTCTCCTTCAATCTCTATTCCTGTATCGGTTCCAAGATGAAAGACACCTCCTACCTGAACCAAGTGAACGCTTCAGAAATAGATTATGGCTTGAATCAGAGTATAAAAGAATACTGGACTCCGGAGCATCAGTCCAACACGTATGCACGGCTCAATTCTAAAGGACCTACGGGAGTAAATTCACCGGCAAGGTATATTGACCGCTCGTTCATCCGTCTCGAAAACATTTCGATTGGGTATACCTTCCCGAAATCCATTGTTTCCAGATGGGGACTTTCTAATTTGAAGGTTTATGGCACCATCCGTAATGCTGCCCTTTGGACCATGTCTCATTGGAAACTGAACGACATAGAGACCGGTGGTCTTGCACCTCGCACTTATTCTTTAGGTATAAATGTAACTTTATAAAACAGCACTCATTATGAACAACAATAGATTAAACAATAAGAAAAAAGGACTGTCTGGTTTAACAGCGGCTGCATGCGGCCTGCTTCTTCTCTGCGGATGCTCGGATTTTTTGGAGCCTAAACCGCTTTCCTTCTATGACCCGACAACCACATTTACCACAGAAGCCGGTCTGCAAGCCACCATGGCAGCTGCCGACAAGCAACTACGTGACATTTGGATAAACGGTGAAAGCAATGCTCTTGCCTTGGAATATCGCCTTTCGGAATTGGCGGCTAACGGGAAAACGGATGAAAGCAATCCTTTTTGTGACATCAACGGTACGCTGACACCTACCAACATGCGCGACCAGACCAGATGGTTCTGGAATGATGTTTATTACTCCGGCATCAAGTTTCCCAATACGATTTTGACCTACATCAACGGGGTGGAAGGGCTTGAAGAAGCCACCAAGAATGCCTATATAGGCCGTGCATATTTTCATCGTGCAATCCGTTACCTGAATCTGGTGTTCCAGTTCAAGGACATTCCTCTGCTGACCAAAGTCATTTCAGTACCTAAACAGAATTACGCTACTACTGACCGCAAGGCCATTTTGGATATGATAACCAAAGATATGGAGTTTGCCGTGGAATGGGTGCCCGAGCAAAAGGACATGGATATGGTCGGCCAAGTGAACAAGGGCGCATGCCGCCAACTCCTGATAAAGTGCTATTTGGCCACCGGGCAATGGGAAAAGGCAAAAGAACAGGCTGATATCCTTATAGATAAATCCGGTTATGAACTGATGAAAGAACCTTTCGGTACTTTTGTAGAGAGTGGGGAGCCTGAAACTTGGAAGATAACCCGTAATGTTATCTGGGATTTGCATCGTGCAGAGAACAAGCTGACGAGTGCCAACAAGGAGGTAATCTATGGCATTGTCAGCCGTGGATCGGGAAAATCCTTAAATGAATTTCATACTATGCGTGCCTTCGGACCGTTTTGGACAGATGCTAAAATCAAGGGACCGGATGGGAAACCTGGTGCTACGAATTTTGCCCGTAACAACGCCAAGTATAACAAAAAGTATGACTTTGTGCGGGTCATAGGTCGTGGTATAGCCAATATCCGTCCCACTTACTTCGCCACCCACACTTTGTGGCAGGTGAATGGTATGGACGATAAAGGTGACTTGCGCCATAGTGCTAAGGTGGGTAACTGGTTCCCCATGGATTCGCTGAAATACAATGACCCGGCATCGGCTTATTATGGCAAGACGTACGCAGAGGTACGTCCGGATTGTTCGCAAGACACCATCCGTTCCTGGTTCGATTTTCCTCTGTATAAAATCTATTTAAAGGATGTAGTAGCTGAAGGCAAGCCGCAAGAAAACAACTTCAAAGGCGCAACCAAAGGGTCTATCGCCGACTGGTATATCTATCGTTTGGCTGAGACGTACCTGCTCCGCGCCGAAGCTAAATTCTACATGGGCGATGCAACCGGTGCGGCAGACGATGTAAATGAAGTGCGGAAGCGGGCACATTGCGAACAACACTACACCACTGTTACCATCGGAGACATCATGAACGAACGTGCCCGTGAACTCTATCTCGAAGAGTTGCGTCAGGTGGAACTAAGCCGTGTCTCCTACTGCCTTGCACTGAGTGGAAAGCCTGATGAATGGGGGAATGTTTATGATGTGAATACTTACGATCGGCAAGAAGGTACTGATGCCAACGGGGGTAGCTATTGGTATCAGCGGATAGTGCATTACAGTGGCTTGTACAACACGGGCAAACCAATCAATGCCAATGGACGTGTATTCAACTACGAAATAGGTAAGCACAACCTGTACTGGCCGGTTCCCAACGAGGACATCAAGAAAAACACAGGCAGGCAAATGCGTCAGAATTTCGGCTACGATGGTTACGATCCAAACATCACGATGTGGGAGAATTGGGAGGATGCCGTGGCTGATGAAGACAAGACAGAATAAGATACTCAATAGGTTATAAAGTATATGTAGTATTATTTGTCGGCGAAATACGGTTTGTTTTGGGGGGATTGTATTTCGCCGACTTTGGTTCATGAGTTTTGTTGGAACCGAATAATCACCGGGCAGCGAGTCGGGAATATTAGATTCCGGCTGTGACTGAGGCTGATACCGGAAGCTATATTTTCTATTCCTAGTGATAAATGGGGAGAAACTGAAAGTTTTGTCGGGAAAGATAATCAGTAAGGGTACAACAAATGTGTTATTATGAGATTGATGATAAGAAATTTTTTTATTGCAATATGTTCTATAATTTTCTGTCCTTATAATCTGCAAGGACAAAATGGTGTTTCTTTAGAAACTAAATTAGTACATAAACTGACCTTAGTGGCAGATTCACTAACCAAGCATCTGAAACCTTGGACAGTCCCCGTTTCTATATTCGATGTACGGAAGTATGGAGCAATAGGTGATGGGAGTACGCTGAACACCACTGCTATACAGAAGGCAATCGACGCTTGCTTTGTCGCAGGTGGAGGAACCGTACGGATAGCAGGAGGAGAATACGTGACGGGCACTATAGAATTGAAATCCGGTGTGATGCTGGAGGTAGCCAAAGGTGCTCGCTTACTGGGTAGCACGAATTTGAAAGATTATCCAGACAAGGTGGAACGCTTTCAAAGTGTGATGAACGTGATACACAAATACCGCATTTCGCTGATTTATGCCGAACGGGCGGAACGTGTGGGCATTTGCGGGGAGGGTGAGATATACTTTCGCGGCGAAGCAAAGAATTTTCCGGGACCAGAGACCATCGGAGCATTGGAAGGACGTCCTTTCGGCATCCGCATGATAGAGTGCAACAACGTGGTCCTGAAAGGAATCACCCTGCGCAACTCTGCCGCATGGATGCAAAGTTATATTTATTGTCGCGACTTAATATTCGATGGCATTACCGTGTTTAACCATGCCAATCACAACAATGACGCACTTGACCCGGACGGGTGTAAGAATGTCATTGTAAGAAACTGTTTTTTCAGTTCGCACGATGATGCCATGTGTCTGAAAAGTGCCAGTGCCAAACCTTGCGAAAACATACTGATAGAAAACTCTACCTTCTACTCCACCTGCAATGCTTTTAAACTGGGTACAGATACTCAAGGCGATTACCGTAACATCATCGCTCGCAAGTTGGTGCTGGGTGGCCTTCCGGATGCTTCCCAGTCTTTTCGTAACCGCGATGACTGCAGTACCGGTATCACATTGGCTACCGTGGACGGAGGAAACATCGAGAACATCTTGATACAAGATATAGAGATAAACCGTAGCCGTTGCCCCATCTTTCTTCGTATCGGTAATCGCGGACGCCGGCTCAACGAGAAGATGGAGCATCCCGGATATTTGAAGAACGTGGTAATCAAGAACATCAAAGGTACGGACAACCGTCTGCAAGGCTCGCTGATTTCGGGTATCAAGGAATATCCGGTAGAAAACGTTGTCATTCGCAACATGGATATTGAAACTGTGGGTGGCGGCACTCAAAAGATGGCAACATTGGAAGTGCCGGAATTGGAAGGTGGTTATCCCGATGCACAGGATTTCCGTCGGAACGGTTTGCCAGCATTCGGTTTTTATGTGCGCCATGCACAGAATATCTATTTCAAAAACATCCACATTACGCCGAAGAAGGCCGAGGAACGTCCTTTGTTCCGTGTGGGCAAAGATGTAGAGAATCTCTGGGTGGACAGCAAGGAGATGGCGGATGTGAAATATACTTTCAGGAATCCCATTCTTGGCGGTGATTATCCGGATCCTACTATCATCAGAAGTGGAGAAGATTACTATATGACACACTCCGCCTTTAACTATCTCCCCGGACTGACTATATTCCACTCACGCGACCTTGTAAACTGGCAACCTGTTAGTGTAGCGTTGACCCGTTATTTGGGTTCTGTATGGGCGCCGGACATCTGTAAGTATCAGGGAAAGTATTACATTTATTTCACTGTGTCACAGGGTAATGATCGCTTCAGCAATCATGTGGTTTATGCCGATTCACCTGAGGGGCCTTGGAGTGAACCGGTGGACTTGAAGATTGGGTACTGGATAGACCCTTGTCATGTAGTGGATGAGAGTACTGGCTAGCGGTGGTTGTTTCTTAGCGGTGGGCATCGGGTGAAATTGACGGATGACGGGCTGTCTGTAGCTGGAAAGTTGGAGAAAGTGTATGATGGCTGGCCTATCCCACAGCATTGGACGGTGGAAGGCATGGCACTTGAAGGTCCGAAGATGAAGAAGATTGGCGAATATTACTATTTTCTGAATGCACAGGGCGGTACTGCAGGGGCACCCACCAGCCACATGGCGGTGGTAGCTCGCTCCAAATCGGTAGACGGACCATGGGAAAACAGCCCTTGCAATCCGTTGATTCACACTTACAGCGGTGAGGAACAATGGTGGTCGAAAGGGCATGCCTCGCTCGTTGACACACCCGATGGCAGATGGTGGGCTGTGTATCATGCCTACGAAAAGGATTATCTTACGCTGGGGCGGCAAACTTTGTTGGAACCGATAGAGATTACGGAAGACGGTTGGCTGAAAGCTCCTTTGGAGAAGAAAGTAGAAGAGGAAATACCTTCCCCCTTGTCACTGAACGGTGCGGCAGACCGTCACGCACGATTGGATGAGTTTCGCATTGGCTTTGACTGGAAATTCTACAAGCGTTACCAACCCAGACGTGTACGTGTGGAAGGCGACACGCTTGTGTTGCAAGCACAAGGTGGTAATCCGGCGGAATCATCGCCCATGATGTTCGTTACGGGAGCACATAAGTATGAAATCAGTGCTCGTATCGAGTGCGACAGTGCTGCCGTTGCCGGACTTATCCTCTACTATAATGACCGCTTCTATGTAGGCACGGGGTGTGATCGGCACAACCGACACAAGTGGCGACGGGGTAAGTATCGTGGCCGATCGGGACAAGGTGATTACACTGCTCTTTGGCTGAAACTGCGCAACGAAGACCATGTGGTGACCGGCTATTACAGCTACGATGGCAAAAAGTGGATGAAAGAGACATTCGGCATGGAAATTTCCGGTTACAACCATAATACGCTGGATGATTTTCAGAGTGTGTTGCCCGGCCTGTTCGTATATGGCAAGGGGAAAGCACAGTTCACTGATTTTCAATATAAAGAGCTGGAATGATGCATCTTATCGTGAATATGATTACTTTTGTCATGAATTTATCGTATGAATGAAATCTTTTAATTAAAGCAGATTTATGATTTTGGATTATTTTAATGTAAGAAAGCTTGTTGTGGTCGCAACTGTGGCTTGGGTAGGAAGTTTTCAGCTTTGGGGACAGTCTGTAATAAGAACCAGCAGTACCGAGAAGGCTGTCTGGCAGCAGTCTAAGGATAGGTTGAAAAGCACGGCGGAAGTATCGCCAATATTCTCTATAACGGGAAATGAAAAAGGTACCGAATGGAAAGCATGGGGAACGACTTTTAATGAACTGGATTGGGATGCGTTGCTGATGCTGACACGTGACGAGCAGGAAGAAATTATGTACAATCTTTTCGCTCCACAAGGTGATTTGAAGTTCACACGTGGACGTATTTCTATGAACTGTAATGATTATGGCCGTTCATGGTATAGCTGTGATGAAGTGCAAGGTGACTTGGAACTACGCTATTTTAACATTGAACGCGACAAGCGTAGTATCATCCCTTTGATTCGTGCTGCACAGAAGTACAATTCGGCTCTCACCTTTTGGGCTTCTCCCTGGAGTCCGCCAAGCTGGATGAAAATAAACAATGACTATCCGGTGGTGAGCAGCCGTCATAATCATGCCAATCCGAACATAGACTATCTGCTTTACGGTAGCGTGGAAGGTATTGATGAAAACGAAATGCAATTCTTGGGAGAACGCAAAGGTAAGTTTCCGCGTCGGCTTGCCACGCAGGACTATTTCATTCAAGACCCGCGTTACTTACAGGCATACGCCAACTATTTCTGCAAGTTTATCGATGCTTACAAAGAGCAGGGCGTAAATATTGATATGATTATCTACCAGAACGAGGCTTATAGCTATACGCCCTATCCGGGCTGTGCCTGGACGGCAGAGGGAACCGTATGTTTCAACCGGGATTATTTGGCTCCGACACTCCGTTCACGTCACCCTGAAGTGAAACTCTATTTGGGTACGTTCAATACCAATCGTCGGGACCATGTGGAGAAGATACTATCCGACGGGGAGTTGCGTAAGAGCATAGACGGCATCGCTTTCCAATGGGAAGGCCGTGAGATATTGCCGGAAATACGCCGTCAATATCCCGATTACCATTACATCTGCTCGGAGAGCGAATGCGGCAACGGCAGCATGGACTGGAAAGCGGGCGAGCACACCTTTTTCCTGATCAGCGACAATGCCGGCAACGGATGCGACGAATGGTTCAACTGGAACTTCCTTCTGCCCGACAATGGAACCAGCCCCTGGGGATGGAAACAAAATGCTTTGATTCAGGTGGACTCTAAAACACGCAAGTTCCGCTATACGGCGGAGTATTATGCGGTAAAGCACTTTACGCATTATGTAATACCGGGCAGTCGGATGATAAACTACTATCCGCAGAAAGAGAAAAAGCTGTACACTGTGGTATGGCAAACTCCGGCAGAGGATTATGTGACGGTCATCGGTAACTTTGGTGACGCGGAACAATCCATCTCCATAGGCTTTGGAAAAAAGTTCCTCAATACAGTGGTAAAGCCCCATTCATTCAATACCTATTGTATAAATCATAAGTAATTCTCATGAAAAAGTTTATATCTATATCTTTCTTCACCTGGCTGTTTGTAATGTTCAGCTATCCTCTGTTTGTAGAGGCTGCTATGCCAGAGCGGAAACAGTTGTTTGATGACAATTGGCGTTTTAAACTCGGCGATACACCCGATGCCCCTTCACTTGCATATAACGATGTCGGTTGGCGAAGCTTGGATCTGCCTCATGACTGGAGTGTTGAAGCCGATTTTGATGCGGAGGTTCCTGCCGGAAACGATGGTGGCTATCTGCCTACGGGTATTGGATGGTACCGAAAGAAGTTCCACGTAGATAAGGTGATGGAGGGTAAGGAACTGCGCCTCTATTTTGAGGGTGTTTATATGAATTCGGAAGTATTTGTCAATGGAGAGCGTGCTGGAGGGCATCCATACGGTTATTCATCCTATTTCTGTGACATTACTCCTTACCTGCATTTCGGGCAGGAGAACATTGTAGCCGTACGTGTGGATAACTCCCAACAGAAGAACTGTCGTTGGTATAGTGGTTCAGGCATCTATCGCCACGTGTGGCTGCTGACTACAGAGGCGATATACATTGATGACTGGAGCGTTTATATTCGCCCGACTCAAAAAGAAGGCAGCGATGATTGGAATCTGGACATTGCCATGCGCTATATAGACAATGCCCGGACCGGGACAAAACCGGAAATCAAGCATACGATTTATGATGAGGCTGGCAGAGTGCTAGTAACATCCGCAAGCGGACACACGAAGCAATCGCTCTCTGTAAGTCATCCGAAACTATGGTCGCCGGATACCCCAAATCTTTATAAGGTATGTACGCAACTGATTGTTGGAGGCAAAGTGGTAGATGAGGTAACGAATATGACCGGATTCCGAAACATAACTTTCGACAGTCAAAAAGGCTTGTTTGTGAATGGTAAACCTATACTTCTGAATGGCGGATGCGTGCATCACGACAACGGCATATTAGGTGCGTGTTCTTTCGATGCAGCCGAAGCACGCAAGGTGCGATTGTTGAAAGAAGCTGGCTTCAATGCCGTGCGTACCTCGCACAATGTGCCTTCGGAAGCCTTTCTGCATGAATGCGATCGTCAAGGATTGCTCGTTATCGACGAGGCTTTTGACGGATGGCGTGATGCCAAGAACAAACATGACTATTCCGTGCTTTTTGACAAGTGGTGGAAACGTGATATTGAAGCGATGGTGCTTCGCGACCGCAACCACCCCTCCGTATTCTGCTGGAGCATCGGCAATGAGGTGATAGAGCGCAAGAAACTGGAAGTAATCACTACGGCAAAGAGACTTGCCGAACACGTACATCGGTTGGATCCTTCACGTCCGGTCACTTCTGCACTAACTACTTGGGACAAAGACTGGGAGATATTCGACCCGTTGGCAGCCGTACATGACATTGTAGGCTATAATTACCAGTTGCATCGTGCAGAATCTGACCACGAACGTGTCCCCTCCCGCATCATCATGCAGACGGAATCCTATCCACGCGATGCTTTCCGCAATTGGGATTTGGTAAACAAGCATCCCTATATCATCGGCGACTTTGTATGGACGGCATTGGATTATCTGGGAGAATCGAGCATCGGGCGTGCCTATTACAAAGGTAGGGAGAAAGACGGTTTCCATACCGGGCAGCTCTATCCTTGGCATGGTGCCTATTGTGGTGACATCGACCTGACCGGGCTGCGAAAACCCATATCCCATTATCGTGACATGCTCTACAACCCCGATAAGAAACTCTATATGGCCGTACGTGAACCCAATGGTTACCGGGGAGAAATAAAAGTAACTGATTGGGGTGTATGGCCTACCAGCGAAAGCTGGACTTGGAGCGGGCATGAAGGAAAACCGATAGAAGTAGAGGTCTGCTCCCGCTATCCCCGTGTGCGGCTTTTCTTGAACGATTCACTTGTGGACGAACGCCCGGCAGGCTATGTACAACAGTTCAAGGCTGTCTTTACATTGCCCTATCAGGCAGGTACACTGCGCGCGGTAGGTGTGGATGAGAACGGTATAGAGCAGGAAACCGTAGTGTTAAAGACTTCCGGAACTCCTGTTTCTCTACGCCTTACCACTCAAGATCAAACCATAAAGGCTGACGGACAAGATTTGGCTTTTGTTATCATTGAGGTCGTGGACAAAAATGGAAACGTAGTACCTGATGCTGCTAATGAAGTGGAATTTTCCGTTCGTGGAACCGGTATGCTGGAGGCTACGGGCAGTGCGGATTTGAAAGACGAAAAATCATATACGGCTCCCATACGTAAGGTCTGGAAAGGTCGTGCCATCGCTGTAATCAGAAGTACGAAACAAAACGGTAAAGTCAAACTGAAGGTGGCGTCAAAAGGACTTTCTCCGGCTTCAGTAATAATTAAAACTAAAAGATAAATAATATGAAAATAGGATTCCTAACAATTTTACTCTTCCTTGTCGTACAGACGGCATGGGGACAGTTCCGTGTGCATTCAGGTATGACGGTTACAGTGAACTGTGACAAATCGGAAGCTCCGGTGGTGCATACAGCCTTGGAATTGCTTCAACGGGATTATCGGGCTGTTTTCTCCGATTCTTTACATTGCGAAGAAACGCGTGGTAATATCCTTGTTGGAACTTTGGAAGTAAACAATGCGGTTGAGCAATCTAAAGCCGATCTTTCTGGATTGAAAGGTATGAGAGAAGCCTTTTTGCTGACTGTGTTACCTGACGGGCGGTTATTGATTGCCGGAAGTGACAGTCATGGTACTGCATACGGCATCATGGAACTTTCGCGATTGATAGGCGTGTCTCCTTGGAAGTGGTGGGCGGATGCCACTCCTATGAAACGAAAATCTTTTGAGTTGCCTTCCGGTTATCGGAATGTACAGGCTCCGTCCGTGGAGTATAGGGGTATCTTTATCAACGATGAGGACTGGGGGCTGATGCCGTGGAGCAGTTTGCATTACGAGCCTTGGTACAAGCCGGGACGCATCGGTCCTAAAACCAACGAACGTATTTTTGAATTGCTGCTCCGCTTGCGTGCCAACACTTATTGGCCGGCAATGCACGAATGCACGCAACCTTTCTTCCTGACAAAAGGCAATCGTGAGGTAGCAAAGAAATTCGGCATTTACATCGGAGGGTCACACTGTGAACCGATGGCTTCGAGCACCGCCGGTGAATGGAGCCGCCGAGGAAAAGGGGAGTATGATTATGTGAACAACAGTACTTCAGTTCGTAACTTCTGGGAAGAACGTGTGAAAGAGGTTGACGGGCAGGAGATTTTATATACGGTAGGTATGCGAGGTGTGCATGATGGTGCGATGAATGGTGCCAGAACGGTGGAAGAACAGAAGCGTGTACTCGAACGTGTGTTTGCCGACCAACGGAGTTTATTGCAGCAATATGTCAACAAAGATGTGACAAAGGTGCCACAGGTGTTTATTCCTTATAAGGAAGTACTTGATGTGTACAATGCCGGATTGGAGGTGCCCGAAGATATTGCGTTGATGTGGTGTGATGACAATTACGGCTATATCAAGCATTTTCCGACGGAAGCAGAACGTGCCCGTAAAGGCGGTAACGGCATCTATTATCATGTCTCGTACTGGGGACGTCCGCACGATTATCTTTGGTTAGGTACATTCAGCCCGTATCTGCTCTATCAACAGATGAAGCAGGCGTATGACCATGATGTGCGTAAGATATGGATTTTGAATGTGGGTGACATAAAGCCGATAGAATATCAGACGGAGTTGTTTTTGGATATGGCATGGAATATAGAAGAAGTGAATAAAGAAGGAGTTTCTGCTCATTTGAGCAATTTTCTTTGTCGGGAATTTGGTGAAAAGGTTGGTCGAGAACTGCTCCCTGTCATGCAGGAACATTATTGTCTTGCCCATATCCGCAAACCGGAATTCATGGGGAATACACGGGAGGAGGAATATCATACGAATGATTACCGCATTGTGAAGGATATGCCGTGGAGTAAAGAGTATATCCTGCAACGGTTGTCGGATTATCAGACTGTTTCGGATGAGGCTGAACGGCTGTCTGCGCAAATATGTGATGGACGTGAAGATGTTTATTTCCAACTGGTGAAATATCCCGTACAGGCTGCTGCTGAGATGAACAAGAAGATGCTCTACGCCCAACTTGCCCGTCATGGCGAAGCCGACTGGGGGCGGAGTGATGCGGCCTACGACAGCATCGTTTCATTGACTCGCATATATAATACAGGTATAAGGAATAATGGGAAATGGCATCGTATGATGGATCACCAGCCGCGTCGGTTACCTGTATTCGAACCGGTAGACCGTTCTGTCACGATGAAACCCATGAAAGAAGAGCGTGCGGCAATCCGTCGTTGGAATGCGGTAGAATGTGCAAAGGGGGATTTCGTCCCTTGTGAAGGTTTGGGATATGAAGGGAAGGCGGCTGTCATTCCTAAGGAGAAAGAGGTCACATTTGAATTGCCAGACTGTCCGTCTGATTCTGTAGAGGTAGAAGTCCGTTTGTTGCCTTCCCATCCCGTGGAGGGGACACAGTTGCGTTTCACTATTGCATTGGATAAGGAGGAAACTCTGCCTATCCATTACGAGACTAAAGGACGCAGTGAGGAATGGAAAGAGAATGTACTCAGGAATCAGGCGATAAGAAGAGTGGCTTTGCCTGCCCGGAAAAAGAAACTAAACAAACTTGTGATAAAGGCTCTTGATGAAGGTGTCATACTGGATCAAGTATCGGTTTATCCACTTTAATATTGCATAGAACGGATGGAAAAAACATGGAGATGGTTTGGCAAGAAAGATGAGATTACACTTACCATGTTGCGTCAGATAGGAGTAGAAGGGATTGTTACTGCTTTGCACGATGTACCTAACGGTGAAGTCTGGCCCTTGGAAACTGTCAAGGAAATGAAAGAGTATATAGAATCTGCCGGACTTCGCTGGTCGGTGGTGGAAAGTTTGCCTGTATGTGAGGCAATCAAGTATGCAGGCCCTGACAGAGACCGGTTGATAACAAACTATATACAAAGCCTTACCAACCTCGGCAAGGCGGGCATCAAAACTGTGTGCTACAACTTTATGCCGGTCATTGACTGGATTCGTACGGACTTGAACCATCCCTGGCCGGACGGCACCACATCACTTTATTTCAATAAAACACGTTTTGCCTATTTCGACTTGAAAATCCTGAAAAGGAAACATGCGGAAAAGGATTATTCCGAAAAGGAACTGATGGAGGTGGAAAAATTAGGCAGCCGCATCACTGGGGAGGAAGAACTGGAGCTGATAGATACGGTCATTGTGAAGACACAAGGTTTTGTGAATGGAAATATACGGGAAGGGGAGACTGAGCCCGTTTCGGTTTTCAGGAGGCTTCTATCCCTTTATGAAGGTGTGGACAAGGGCATGTTGCGCGAGAATATGCGTTATTTTCTTGCAGCCGTCATGCCGGTGTGTGAGAAATATGGCATTGACATGTGCGTGCATCCCGATGACCCACCCTTTCAGATGCTTGGACTTCCCCGTATCGTGACCTGTGAGGAGGATATTGCCTGGATTCTAGATGCCGTGGACAATCCACACAATGGGCTGACATTCTGTGCCGGTTCACTCAGTGCCGGTGTACACAATGACACCCGTGGGCTGGCACGCAGGTTTGCCGGTCGTACCCGCTTTGTCCATCTTCGCAGCACAGAGACTTTGTCCGGTGGGGATTTCATAGAGAGTTCGCACCTGTCCGGCCGGGGACATCTGATAGAACTGATTCGTGTCTTCGAATCCTCAAATCCCGGCTTGCCCATGCGGGTGGATCATGGCCGCATGATGCTTGGGGATGAGAAACTTGGATACAATCCGGGATATTCGTTTCATGGACGTATGCTGGCATTGGCGCAAGTGGAAGGGATGATGTCCGTTGTGCAGGATGAATTGCAGGAACAGCGAATGAGATTTTAAATAGTAATATGGATTATACCGATTAAATTATATGCCGATTGAAATGAATGAATTATTTGGAATTGCAGGAAAAGTAGCCGTTATCACTGGAGCCGGTGGAGTTTTAGGCGGTAATATCGCAAAACATTTTATGCGGCAGGGTGCAAAAGTCGTTGCAGTTGATATCCGTCAGGAACAACTGGACAAGCGGGTTTCCGAACTGAAACAATATGGAAATGAGGTGATTGGCGTTGTTGGCGACGTACTTGATGTGGCAAGCCTGGGAAAACTGGCCGGACAAGTACTTTCTCAATGGGGGAAGATTGATATACTTCTGAATATTGCAGGGGGGAATATGCCGGGAGCCACACTTGAACCGGAGCAACACTTTTATGATATGGATATAGCCTGCTGGGAGAAGGTGACCGGCCTGAATATGAACGGTACTGTGTATCCGTCAATGGTCTTCGGCAAAGTGATGGCGGAACAAAAGAAAGGTTGTATTGTCAATGTATCTTCGATGGCCGCTTATAGTGCCATTACCCGTGTACCCGGCTATTCGGCTGCAAAATCTGCAGTTGCTAATTTTACCCAATGGCTTGCCTCTGAAATGGCTTTGAAATATGGTGACAGCATTCGTGTCAATGCCATCGCTCCCGGTTTCTTTATCGGCGACCAGAACCGGAGGGTATTAATTAATCCTGACGGATCTTTGACGGAACGAAGCCGCAAGGTACTGGCCAAAACCCCGATGGGACGCTTTGGGGACATTACCGAACTCAACGGTGCGGTTCAGTTCCTATGCAGTGATGCGGCAAGTTTTATAACCGGTGCATTACTGCCTGTTGACGGCGGATTCAGTGCTTACAGTGGAGTGTGAAGGGGGATATGGAGGCTGACCGGGTGATAATGGGGTGACTCATTTGTTGCCCGGTTGTGTATGTCGGCTTGTTGGTCGTACTTTTAGCTGTACATATATTATCTACTAATTTTCAAATATTGTGTCACGCAATTGTTATTTGTTTTAATTGATACTAGCCTATTCCAAGATGAGATCTTTTCTTTCCATACTCCAGTTGAAGATAGCCGGCGGATACATTCTGCTGCTGGCATTGCTCTGTGCTGTGGTTTTTCTTGTCCGGCTGGAGCATGGAAAGATGGAGGAACTGGATT
Organism: Phocaeicola vulgatus ATCC 8482; assembly: GCF_000012825.1. Classification (GTDB taxonomy): domain Bacteria; phylum Bacteroidota; class Bacteroidia; order Bacteroidales; family Bacteroidaceae; genus Phocaeicola; species Phocaeicola vulgatus. The sequence goes on from NC_009614.1 coordinate 2,810,372, forward strand.
CCAGGGAACATTCGACCAATATGAGAAGGAAGGCCGTCAACCGGACCTTTGAAAAACTGCTGGAATTCTCCTTCCATGACCATTTCCTGCTGATGCAGGACAGTGCGGATATCCGTGAATGCGGGAACAGTTGTGCGGCGGCTCTGGACGCCTTGAACGGACTGAAACCTTATTATGCGGCAGAACAGCATCCGGCCATAGACACCGTATCCATGCTCCTGCTGGAAAAGGAGCGGCTGCTGTATGAGTTGACGAACACCCTTTCCGGTTTTCCCCGTGCGGACAGCCTTCTTCTGAGAAAGGCTCCCGGAATCGTGCGGCAGGTGCGGGATGCCGGACAGCCGGATACACCGTCGGCAAAGAAAGGCCGGGGCCTTCTCAATGTTCTTATAGGAGGCAGGAACAAGAAGTCCGCTTATGCCAATCGGAAGGAGAAGGAGATGCGGAACCGAAAAAGACAGTCCTCCGTAAACGGAGAGTTCATCCGGCTGCAAAAGGACATGTACAGCCAGTATGCTGACTACCGGAAAAGACTGGAGGCCTGCTCGGACAGCCTGCGGTGCCGCAACCGGGAACTGGACGCACGTATCAGCGGCCTGATACATGATTTCGAACGGGCAGCCGATATGCAATATACGGAGGATATGGAAGAAACGGCGGCATTGAGAAGGCAGTCGTTCCGTATCATCCTTTCTATAGCCGTCATTTCCGTTCTTCTGATAATCCTGCTCTATCTTCTTATCCATGCCGACATCAGAAAGAGGCAGAAGTACCGGATGACACTTGAGGCCGCCTGCTCCCGGAATGAAGAGCTGCTGGTGTCCCGCCGTAACCTGATGCTGTCGGTGAGCCATGACCTGCGGGCGCCTCTCGGTACGGTCTGCGAGTTTGCGGAACTGATGCAGCATGAGAAGGATGCCGGGCTTGTAAGGGAGTTCGCCGCCAACATCCTGCACGCCTCCCGTCATGTCATCGGACTGGCCAACAACCTGCAGCACTACTACAGGCTGGAAGAGGGTAAGGAACAGCCGGAGAATGCCGTATTCCATCTGGGGCAGACTATCGGGAATGCCGTGCGTGTCTATCTTCCCTCCGCTGAAAAGAAGGGGCTCGGACTGACAACGGAAATAAAATCGTGTGATGTGCTTGTCAGGGGCGATTCCGGACGGCTTGTCCGGATTCTCGGCAACCTGCTGTCAAACGCGGTCAAGTTCACGCGTACCGGTTACATCCATGTGGGGGCCTCGTACGGAAACGGCAGGCTCCTGCTGTTCGTGAGGGACACTGGCACAGGTATAGACAAGGAGCGGCAGCAGCTGATATTCTCCGACTTTGAACAGGCCGGCTTCCCCACGGACGGCGGCTTCGGGCTGGGGCTGGCAGTCACCTCAAGACTGGTCTCCCTGCTCGGGGGAGACATCCGTGTGGAGAGTACGCCGGGACGTGGAAGCACTTTCGAGGTCCGGCTCCCCCTCGGTGAGGCCGACATGCCGGATATGCGGGATGCGGCCTCCGGTGACGGCCTCCCGCTCAATATCAGGGTATTGTACATTGATGACGACCGGATGCAGCTGGATGCCGTCCGAAGGATGTATCTCCGTCACGGCATCGAATGTGACTGCTGCACGGACATCGACGGGATGGTCACGACATTGCGGAGGAACCGGCATGACCTTGTCCTGACCGACATGAGGATGTCCGATACGGACGGTTATGGTGTGCTGGCATTGCTCCGCAACAGTAACATAGGCCAGTCCGGAACGCTCCCCGTACTGGCCGTGACCGCCCGTGTCGACAGCGATGCCGCCCGTTTCAGGGAGGCCGGTTTTGCCGGATGCCTGCACAAACCCTTCTCCGGGGACGAACTGATGGCGGCCACACGGGGTGTGGAACGTCCTGACTTTACATCCGTCATGGAGGGCGAGGAACACGCGGACGAGCTGCTGGATATTTTCATCGAGGACACGGAGGCCGGACTTGCCGGCATACGCGATGCGGTCAGTTCGGGCGATTATAAAAAACTCGGAAATATCATACACAAGGCCGTCCCCGTATGGGAGACGATACGGATAGACATCCCCCTGCAGGAACTGGCATATATGGGCTCTCTGCCGCCTGAAAAATGGGCCGGTATGTCGGACGAGCGGATCGGAAGGTTGGTCAGGGCTGTAGAGAATGCTGTAAGGAAGGCCGTAACATTAAAGGAGAAAATGAATGGAGACAATACTCATAGTGGAGGATGACCGTACATACGCACGCGCCACCGCCAACTGGCTGGCTCGAAACGGCATGGACACCCGTTACGTGCTCTCGGCGGACGCCGCAAAGGAGTTTCTGGGCAGCCATGAAGCGGCTCTGGTTCTCTCGGATTTCCGTCTGGGTGACTGCAACGGCGTGGAACTGCTCGAATGGATGAGGGCTCACGGCTACCGTATGCCCTTTCTTGTCATGACGGGTTATGGGGACATATCCGGTGCCGTGGAGGCCGTGAAGAAAGGGGCCGACAATTATCTGCCCAAGCCCGTGCAAACGGAAAAGGTGCTCGGTGTCATCCGCGGACTGTTGGGGCGTGGGAGGAAAAGGACGATGGAACAGAACTTCTACATCTGCAAAAGCCCGCCGGCTGTAAGACTTCAGGAGATGGTACGTCTGGTGGCTCCTGCGGACGGTCTGTCCGTGCTGATACGCGGGGCGTCGGGTACGGGCAAGGAGCGGGTGGCACGGCAGATACACGCTTTCAGCAAGCGTTCGGCCGCCCCTTTCGTAGCAGTGGACTGCGGAGCCCTTCCACGGGAACTGGCCGCATCGGAACTGTTCGGGCATAAGAAGGGGGCTTTTACCGGAGCGGTGGAGGACAAGAGCGGCGTGTTCGCTGCCGCCGAGCACGGGACATTGTTTCTGGATGAGATCGGCAACCTGAATATGGAGACGCAGGTACAACTGTTGCGCGCCCTGCAGGAGAAGCGCTACAGACTTGTCGGTGGAACGGAGGAGATGCATGCGGATGTCCGGCTGTTGGCGGCCACCAACGAGGACCTGGAACAGGCGATAAGCGAGGGACGGTTCAGGGAGGACCTTTTCCACCGGCTGAACGAGTTCCCGCTCCATGTTCCGCCTCTGAAGGACTGCGGGGAGGACATCATGCCGCTGGCCGGATTCCTCCTCTCTTCCGCGAATGAGGAACTGGAAAAGGAAATAAGGGGATTTGACCGGGACGTCAGGGAGGCTTTCGTGTCCTATCCGTGGCCCGGCAATATCCGTGAGCTGAAAAATGTGGTGAGACGTGCATGTGTGCTGGCGCAGGGGGACTGGATCACTCTCAAGGAGATCAGCCTTCCGGTGGATGTATCCCCCTCGGATAATTACAGACTGGATATGGAGCGGACGGAGCAGGAGGCGATACAGAAGGCGCTGGAAATTACAGGTAATGACCGGAAAGCAGCCGCACGGCTGCTGGGCATATCCCGGAGCACGCTTTATCTGAAATTGAAAAAGTACGGCCTGATTTGAAACTGTCCACATTTCTGGACACACCGTGTCCGACGGGAGATTATGGACATGGACACACAATTATACACTGATATTATAACATTCACGTTTTCAAAAGATTGCTTCACACGTTCCGGTATGGCACATCTCTTGCACTTATGGTTATGATAACGGACAATAAAACAGAAACAGTTTTAATTTTAAAATATCAATACCATGAGAACATTGACAAATACACCGCTGTTCGGAATGTTCACCTCTTACGTGGAAGGTTCGGAGCTCATGCCGGGAAACTTGCCTGCCGCCTATGATGATTTTGTAGGACTGCTTACCAATTTGCCGCAGGACGGGGACACGGTAGGACAATTAAGACGCTTGAATTACACAAGAATAGAACTTTCCTTCATGAGGCAGACTAGTGATGTATTGAAGGAGAAACGACACGTGCTCTATGACGTGTTCATCGACAAGGTCCTTTCCCTGCTGGATGCGGAGATAGAAATGCTGAAAGAGTGTTTGCGTCACTATACAGATGATGCCGGTATGGGAATGGAGATCCGCCCGCAGGGCTGCAAGCGTAAATCCGCATTGCGCTGGAACGGTACGGACAGCGACCTGATAGAACTCGTGGCCGCATTGATGGCAGCCGGATCGGTGGACTGTGCGGAGGGAAAGAAACTGACCATTGTGGATGTCATCAGGGTATTCGAGGACGCCTTCAATATCAAGATAAACGCCTTGTATACCAAACGCGGCAAGGTGTTTGACCGCTGTACGGATTCCACGCCCTTCATCGACTCCCTGCGTAAAAGCTATATCAGGATGCTGGACGAGCGGCTGGCGTAAGGATTGTCCGCCAACAGCTGCCAACGGGCGACTTGCAAGCATGTCTTGTTGTGGATTGACGACCGGAATGTTTTCTTTGCAGTCAAAAACTTTAGTAAACAAATCAAGCTATGGGACTATTGAATGACTGGACAAAGCGCTGGCTGGTTCGTCTTACGGGCAAGGCGGCCGAACCGGGCAGCGTGTTCATCACACTGGACGAAAAGAATACTCCGGTGGATGTACGCACGGGTGATGCCACACCGAAAGCGTATGAGGATTATATCGGGAAGACGGTGAGGAACTTCGACAAACGGGGCTACCTACCCGGCTGAACGATTCTAAAAGCGGATTTCGCAGATAAAGGGAAGATACCTTCCCGACGGGGAGAACTGGCGAACTGGTATTTTCATACTCTGGTTCCGGCTATCCATAGACATAAGGCAGTGACGGGAAGGCGGATTCCTTTGAGGGATGCGGCCTATACGCTGAAAACGGGGTTGAAACTGTTCAGCCGCCGGGCATCATCCGCAGCACTGCAAAAAGACAAGCAATATAAAGAGTTTATCCGGCATAACGAGGCTAAAGGCTGGAACAATGAAAGACTGGCCGGTGAAAAGGGGCGGGTGTATGCCGTGGCAACGGATGAGGGCGTACTGTTTTTTTCGGACAGTGAAAAAGGAATGAAAGCACGTAACAGCTATCTGCAACATCTGGCAGACGGATTTTTCAATATGGCCAAAGGGACGGAAACATTGAAAATGTATGAGATGGAGACACCTTCCCGACAAGTGGCGGAACTGGCGGACAACTGCATCGACAAACTGGCGAAAAGCGATTTGCGCAGTGCCGGTACGCAACTGCGCAAATCGGAGTTCAGCTTCACTTCTGAGAAACTGGCAGGAAAAGAAATGCTGGAAGGTGCTGTCTGTACGGACAAATACGACTTAAGACCGGATTACAACAACTTTGACCGGTTAACCAGAGATTTCAATCTGGGCATTTCTCCACGCAATTATGATGTTGCCTCTCTGCTTTATATTTCGGAAAACGGGTATGCCGGTCATGTAGCGGCGGACTATTTTCATCCGTTCAGTTACGAATATGAGTTCAGGGACTTGGCAGAAAAACTGGGTGACAGCATCAAGGCACGGCAATCGGCACCGATGTCGTCACATGATTTCGGCTATGCAGCCTTGCAGATGGAAGCGAAAGCAATGGCAAGAGATATTTTGCAATCGGAGTTCCATATAACGGATGGAGAATTCAAGTTGAGCGGAAGTATCAACCGGGTGGAAAAAACGGAAAGAATACACCCCACCTCTTGTCAACATTCCCAAAAACAAAAGAGGGGTAAATCTTCCGGGGCAGACCATATACGAGAGATTCCGACACTGAATAACAGTCAGCGGCAAGCGAAGCATGTTGCTTCCATTACTCCCGATAAAAAGGAAAAGAAACAGCTAATCATATAGGATTTATGGAAGAAAAGAAAATGCAAGCGGGGGAAAGCGGCAGCCTGTATATGACGCTGGATGCTTTTTACCGCCCCGTTTATTTAAGTATGCGGGGACAGGGAGAAGAAGGATTCTCCCGATATATCAGCAATAACGTACGGTTTCATACCGCAAGCAGGGAATTTGTACCCGACCACTGAATGTTCCGTTTCGATTTCAGAGACAAAAGTCTGATTCCCCCCATACTCGGAACGGATAATGCGGATTATCTGGAACGACTCATGCCGGTATTGGAACGGGAAAGGATTCATCCTTCGGGTGTGGTAAGACTGAGGGATGCGGCATTCTGTGAGGAAAGGGGCATCGTGCAACTGTCATCATCGGCGGAACATACGGCCTTATTGGAAAATGATGACTACAAGCGGTTGGGGCACCGTTTCGGAATGGACGGGGATGTGATAAGGAACGGACTGGCCGTTTTTCCTACTTGCACAGTAGTGGAATACGGACAGAAGGTGTTGCTGCTGGGAAAAACGAACAAAGGGGACAAGGCATTGGAAGAGTTTCTGAACGGTTTGACCGGACACTTTTTCGACGGGAAACGAAAGCCGGAGGAATTGAGATTCCATGAGGTGGCACCGTTGGATGCGGAATTTCGGGCGGAAATCGGAGACTGCAAGACTACTTCACCGGATATACTCCGATACGGGATTTGTACGAAGCGGTGCGATATGGCCCCCACACTGAGGAACTTTAACCGGCTGAGAAACCTGCAACTGATGCGTGCGCCACTCTCAAAGGAGCAGCAGCGGATTGTCTCGCTGCTGGTTACACGGCCGGATAATGTACGGTTCCCGGAGACGGAAGTGAAGACGAGTATGCCATTTAAAAAGAAAGGACAGGGTATAAACATTTAATTCTTTGATATATGGAGAATAAACAGAACGGAACGACAAAAGGCGGCAGCGTATATATAACTGTGGACAAATTTTTCAATCCCGTGCATATCAGCATGAAGGGTACGGGAGAAGAGGGTTACCAGGAGTTCATGCAGGAAGATGTGGAGAAAGCATTGAAAAGCGGGGAAATGCCGGATATGGGCCTGATGTATTATAATGTGCCCGATATGGGTATCGTGCCGCCATTGGAGGAAGGGGACAATGAGGATTACCTGAAAAGGCTGGAAAAGGCAATGGACGAGCATGGAATCATATTGCAGAGATACCAGCGCTTGTCGGAAGTGGTGTATTGCCTGTGAAATGAAATAGACCCGTTTTCGAAGGATGAGACTTATATCCGCCTGCTCACGCCGAAGATATGGACGGAAATAAAGTCGTCACCCGTAGCGGTGGCGGATATGCTGGATGATTTGAAGCACGGGAATAAGTTCTATACGGGTGTTGAGACGGACAAGGGGGTATTGCTTTTCAGCCGGAATTATGAGGGAAACCACCAATACGGGGCCTTTATGGAGGCGAATATCGAGAGGCATTTCTTTGAGCCGGATTTTGAAGGCAGGCCGCTGACTGTATATGAACTTCGGGGATGGCCTTCGTTGATGGCGGGGAAGATAAACCGTTGTTATGATGATTACGATAACCTGTTACCATTGGAGAAGATTCCGTCAGATGCCTTCCTTGATAAATCGGCTCTTAAAAGCATTACGGACAAAGAGGTGTATGACCTTTCACCCACATGGGAGAATTACGCCCGGCTGACGGATAGTGAGAAGGGGCTTGGCCTGCTCCGAAGCATGGACAATTATGACCGGATGACATTGCTGTATATTATGGACAAGGGTTATCCAATGGAAGGGCTGACAAATGAGTATCCGGACAATTTCAGTTTTCATGAAAATTTTGAAAAGATAGAAGGAGCACTGCTGGGCCGGAACAGATGGAACATTTATGACGAGATGCAGGAGAAGGCGAGAAAACTGGCCGGAAAGCTGTTGCGTGAGCATTTCCCCAATACATGGCAGAAAGTGGCGACTAAGGAAAAAGAAGTTTTACGGAACAGTAAAAGTATAAAGATGTAGAAGACAATGGAAGACAAGCAGGGGGGGAAGGCGCATTGCCAGCGGATGCAAGTGGTGCGCCTTTCACTTCTATATTGGGCTTCTGAAATCTTTTGGTTTGAGTAAATATGGAGAAAAGAAATTGGATAGCAATACTTTCTGGTATGTTTTGGGGGACAATGTGCGCCAATGGGTGACTTTGATTCCGGAGGCTTTTCCGGACATGGAAATGTGCTTTACTTTGCTTCACAAATAGTAAAATTATAAATCAGATTTGTTATGGAATTAGTTGTAATTGAAAAAAGTGCGTATTTGCGGTTAAAACAGCAGATTGAAGATTTGTCCACACAGATTGAAGCCGTTAAAAAGAAATTTGGCTCTGTTGAAAAGGAAAAATGAATGGATGCCCAAGAAGTCTGTCTGGTGCTGAATATTTCCAAGCGGAGTTTGCAAAGTTATAGGGAATATGGCATTATTCCGTGTTCTTTCATAGGTGGAAAATATGTGTACAAGGAAAGTGATCTGGCTAGGATATTAACTCAAAAAGGCAAATAGGATATGGATGGGGTAATTACAAAACAGTCAGAAGAGTATATCGGGATGATGGAGATGCTCAAGAAATGCTCCAAGGAGATTTTTGCAATTCAGGATTTGCCTGTTCCTGTAGCCAATGAGGTCTATATGACTGGTGAACAAGTATGTGCCATGTTGCATATATCGAGCAGAACCTTGCAAAAGTTGCGTGATGAAAAGGGGATAGCTTATACTGCCATAGGTGGTAAGTTTCTTTATCCTCTTTCAAAATTGCAATTGTTATTGGAAGAAAATTATAGAAGTTATGTTCGTTAAATCAAGCGTTTGATTTGTATTTATGCCCCTTTTTTACTACTTTTGTAAAAGTAAGAGTGTAACAGGAAGAAAGTTGCAGCATATACGCGGTGAATTATTCGGTGTCATAGGAGTAGAGTCTTTTGGTAAGATGCTGATAATGAGTAGGGGAGATGAAAGTTAATCGTTCCCTGTCTCTCCGCTGGAAAGAATTGCAAAACAAAGAAAATCCCTGTAAATTAATACTTTACGGGGATTTTTTGTTTTTGGTGCATGGCAAAAACAAGCATATCAAAGCATTCTTTCGGTGTACTATTCGGTGTACCTGGTCTTATGCTTACATATGTGATATCTTCATGCTCTCAAAAAAGATCAAGAACTTTTCAAAAAAGACGACGACCTTTTTAAAAAAGAACAGGAACTTTTTTAAAAACGTCTTGGTCTTTTTTATTGTTACCAATGCATCGTAAACCGTCATTCTGTGGAGGTACAGACCTTTCATGCGTACTTTTTGCGGGGAAAAAGCCTAAAACACCCTACTTTATATCAAGTCGAAACGATCTATAAGAAAATGGTATGTGGCTGAAAACAAGTAATTTATGTGGAAATATACTTCAAAACATTGTGAGAGTATGAGAGCATGAATGAGAGCAATTTTTTTTATCCTTACTACATAAACCGTTAATAATAAACCTGTTATATATGCAGTGAGGGCATGAGGGTATACATGGCTCGAACTTTTCTTTGGAATATGCAAAACGGCTATATTCCACGATATAGGAATATATGCCGTTTTGATAGAGGGGAAATTTTTTATGGTATATAATTCCAATAATCCATATTTGTAATGATTTGAACTATAATTTTACGATCTCCTTCTCGTATTTCGTTGGGAGCATTCTGAGATGCATACGATATTTTTGCGCCCACTCCTTTTGCTTTTAACATTTTATTGGGAACTCCTTTCTTTATAAGTGCATTGACTACAGCGTCTGCACGTTTTTGGGATAGATCCATATTGTATTGTGATGATCCTTTTGCATCAGTACATCCTGTGATGAGATATTTTTTGCTTGTGTCTGTCAGCATAATTTGAGCTATTTCATCAATGATAGTAGCTGCTTTAGGAGTTATTTCTGTTTTATCAAACTCAAAATAGATATTGTTGAATAAATCACATAAAACATTGGGCTGGCTTGGAGTTTCTACAATTTGTTTCATGATTATAGGTTTTTCTATAACTTTTTCTATGATTTTTTCCACATATTGAATTTCCGGTTTGACTTTTAGGGATTTACCACCAATGCGCCACATCAATCGAATGCTTCCTTGCCATGAATTGGCTATATGTTTGTATGGCATGATGAGGTAGTCTCCTTGGAGTCCTATGCCAATGTTGTCATTAAGCCACATATTCACGCCTATTCCCAATGAAATAGGGATAAGATTTTGTTTATCTTTCCCTTCTTTAGTATAATCATTTGACAGATTCCATCCCATCTCCTCACTGTTGAATTCTTCCATCCCCTTATAGTTGATCTTAAAATTCTTGTACATATAGTTGGCTCCCATCCGTAGGAAAGGATCAATATAATTTGAATGGAGATATTCACCTAGACGCCACTGTAAACCGATTCCTGCCATACCTAGCCATCTTGATTCTTTACCGTTACGGACAGGATCGGAACTGTAGTCTAATGTTCCTTGTAAATCTAGATAAAAATGAGAGTTAAGTTCACGAGCAAAATATAGATTTCCTCCAAAAATAAAATCTTTTTTATTAGTACCTACAGTGTAACCGCCTTTATTATTAGTATGGAAATTAATGACATTAAAACGTGTCATTTGAAGTCCGGTTGCGCCTATACCTATTTCCCATGCTTTTTTATTATTATCGGCTGCTCCATTCTTTGCATTTTGTTGTGCATTTATAGGTAAACCGAAACATAATACTGAGGTAAAGCATAGTATGAGATGGATTTTATGTATATATATTTTCTTCATATTTTTATTCTTCATAGATAACTTGTACTTCGGGCAACTCATAAGAGCTGCTATAGTTTTCAATAATAAATGTTTTTTCATCCTTTCCTTTTCGGAGATAACCTTGATAATATCTATAGAAATATGAACTGTTGCCACTGTCAATGTATATGGATGAATTTAAAAATGGTGCGAATACTTTGAACGTTGGAACTTCTGCAGAAGATCTGTTATTAGAACTTGATGCTTCTTGTGAGCCAGCTGTTGAGGTATATCTGAATGTGATATATGCCATTTTAAGTTTGCTGGCTTCTTCTTCAGTATATGCTATCGGTTCTACATAGTCCATTCCATTTTCTTTAACGACACGTGTGGTCGATGATTTGTAAATTCTTGTAAAGTCTATTTTTGAAAAATCCAATTCACCTTCAGCAGATGAGAAACTGGGTGCTTCTCCATTGGATATTATTTTTAATTTTAATGTTTTTAGCGTAGGTCCCATTTGATAAGGAGCTAATAAACAAACACCATTCCATTGGAAAGTTTCTCCATAATAAGGTTCTCTAGCTTTTACAGTGTAATAAACGTCACTTCCATCCCAATATTCAGATTGATTGTTTTTGAATTTTCCGGGATTTTCTTGAATGAACCGATAGGTATAAATATAGTAATAATATCCTCCATTATTTGAACTATAACTTTGGTTTGAATATAGTTTTTTGTCTGGCAAAATACTGTTGGGATTATTTTTGTCAGAGACTCTATATGCGTCTAAATTCCTTGAACCACTATTAGGTAAATAAGAAGGGATATTTTGCCATTGGTCTTCCGGATTAACTTTTCGTTGTATATAGAAATATAGATACTGATAATCGTATAATGAATTTGAATTATCGCGGAGGATCATTCTCATGCGTACTCTATTAGGAACATATGTGTTTTTAGCGGATTCTTGCGGCAACTTTCCGGCTAGGGTTACTTCTTTTACCGTTCCCCAGCGTAAGTTTATGTCTTGTATTTCGGGTAAATCTTCTTTAGGTACAATAAACTCTCCGTTTTCATTGGTAATGTAAGTTTTTTCCGCATTGATACCCGGCATGCCTTTTACTTGAGCTTTTGGTGCGATTTGTCCAGTTTCATCATATACTTTATAGAGTACACCTCCATCAGTTGTGCGTACATATTCACCATATTCTGATTGAGAATATTGTGCAATAACATTAGGTATACCCTTAATGATGGTAACTTCTGTTCCCGGTTTTCCTGGTTCTCCGGGTTTGCCGTCTTTGCCATCTTCTCCGTCTTTGCCATCTTTCCCGTGTAGATAGTCATAAAAATCCTTTAACGTATTTTTTTCACAGTCCCATACTCCACCATTTTTGTGGTCAATAAGTGCATCTGTTGTACCGCAAAATTTAGCTAAGTCATTTTTCCACAGTTCATGTGCTGATAAACCATTGCTTCCGTTTATTCCGTCTTTACCAGCTAAATAATTGAAAAAATCATATTCTGAAACTTTGTCAGAAGGCCATTTTTGTCCTGGATTTTTAGGATCATTCATATTGCCTGTTCCTACAGTTTCTTTCCATAGTTCATAAGCGGATTTTCCATTGTTACCATTTGTTCCACTGAGGTAAGTGTAAAAATCTGCCATTGTAATTTTATCTTTGGACCATGCTGAATTATTTTTGTCTTTGATTTTATCATTTTTGACGTCATTTACCCATAATTCGTATGCAGATGCTCCGTTAACTCCTTTTTCTCCTTGAGCTTTTATTCTTGTATCAGTAGTACCTATCCACCAATTTCCGTTATTACCTATATGGGGAGATACGCCATCATCTCCTTTCTCTCCTTGAGCTTTTATTCCTGTATCGGTGGTGCCTATCCACCAGTTCCCATTTTTTATCACCGGGGTAAGTCCGTCCGCTCCTTTATCACCTTGTTCTCCTTTGGGACCTTGCACTGCAATCCCTGTATTGGATGTGCCTATCCACCAGTATCCGTCTTTAATGAAAGGGGTTAATCCATCGCTTCCTTTTTCTCCTTGAGCTTTTATTTTTGTATCGGATGTATTGATCCACCAGTTTCCATTAGGACCAATATAAGGGGATGTTCCGTCTTTACCATTTTCTCCTTTTTGACCTTGAGCCGGAAAATTTGTATCACGATTGCCAATATACCAATTACCATTTTCACCAACATGTGGAGTAATACCATTTTCACCATCTTTCCCTTTTAAATATAAAAAGAAATGTTCCATTGTTGTTTGGTCTTTGGGCCAATTTATATTGCCGCCAGCAACAGATTGTTTCCATAATTCATAGGCGGAAAATCCGTCTTTGCCATTAATTCCATCCTTTCCATCTTTGCCGATAGCTTTGATTTTTGTATCTTTATTGCCGATATACCAATTCCCATTTTCGCCAATATGAGGTGATTCTCCGTCTCTTCCGCTAAGAAAATCCCAAAAATCGGCTTCTGTATTTTTTGAAGAAGGCCAAATGAGCGAAGGGTCATGAGGGTTGGTGACATTACCTTGGGTGATCAGGATTTTCCATTGATCGTATGCAGACATTCCATCTTTTCCTTTGTCTCCTTTTTCTCCTTTAATATAAACTAAAAAGTCTGCTAAATCAACTTGGGTGGAAGGCCAGTTTATATGACCGGTTTCAACTTCTTCTTTCCATATCTCATAAGCGGATTTGCCATTGGTTCCCTGAGGACCTTGGGGTAATTCAAAATCAATACTGCTGCACGAGAAAAAAAATGTGCAAAGTAGCACTGATAATACATAAATTTTGCATTTCTTCTTTGTATACATGACTGTAAATTATTAAAAATGAATTGTTCTTTGTTGTTACATATTGGATAAACTCCGTTCTGCTTTATTGAATATTGTATCGTTGGGGGGCATGCAATTTTATATTTTAGGTTATTCTGCTGTGTGCGATTTACATTATAATAATATTCACATTTTATTTGGGTGCAAAGTTCTATATTTGGTACTAAAAAGAAGTTGCGTATTTAAAAGATTTGTTTGCATATAATCAGTTCTTTCTTTTATATCTGCATAAAAAGGTTTCCTATTTTTCTAAATGTTCGTTTTGGGATAGTTTTAAATGGTAGATGCTTTATATGATTTTACAGAGGGGTATATGTGATAAGTTTTCCATATATTGATGGTGGATTATGATTAGGTTTTGTGATATTTGTTATTATAGATGTATAGAAACTCTTAAAATAGATCCATATACCGAGATCAGGAAACAAACTTATTATTAGCTTTAGTGTGTATGATGGAGATAACTATATTCATAATCTTTAGGATGCGGGATGTTTGTTTAATCGTTTGCAGAAACTGAATATGTTTCAAGAGAAGGTGTATCTCTTGATTCTTCTCCTTTTTTACGTATTTCGTTAGGAGTAGCTCCGATATTTCTTTTACAGTAGGTTGTAAAATGGGAGAAAGTCTTGAAATGATAGTCCAGCATTATTTGTTTGATGGGTAAAGTACTTTTTTTTAATTTGAATTCAATTTCATAAGATGTTTGTTTTTGTAACCATTGATATGGTGTATCTCCATGGAAGTTTTTTTTGAATAACTGTGTGAAAACAGTATCATTATATCCACATAAAACAGCTAGTTCTTTGGCTGTTCTGCAAGCTTTGTAATGTGTCATGACGGATACGAAGAATTGAAGGTCGTTAGATAGCGCATCACGGAAAATGGAGGCAATTTCATTCTTCTTATAGCAAATTTTAAATAATGAGAACAATTCATATTCTTTGGCTCGATGTAAGTCGGGAATTTCTGTTCCATTTTTCATGTAATCGACCAGCAAATCTAAGTAGGAACGCATTAACGGATAAATGGGAAGGACTTCTACCGGTTTTACTTCTTCGATGGATATATCTTGCAGATACTCTATTGTTCTGCTATGTAGATAAGGAGCCACAATATTACATGCATGAATGACAAGTTGTACTTCATCCATTGCCTTGATTTTACATTGATGCAGGCTGCTGATGAAGAAAAATTCATTCTGCATTGCCATCAGAGGCATGGATTCTATATGATCTCTGAATAGGCATAATGATCCTTTTAGAACAAAACAAACTTGAAATTCATGGGTTTCGTTCAAGTTTTGGATAATCTCTCCTTTACTTATATGAAGACACCTGAATTGGCTGAATCTGGATAGCGCAAGAGGATCACGGTATAAATTCTTTAGTAAAAATAGCATTTCCATACATTATAAACATTTTAAGATAAAAAAAGTTTTGATACATCTATCCCGGACAAATATAACTTGATATTTAAAATGTTTTAAAGCTATAGGAGGAATATGCAACTAAATCATTGCTAATATGAAATTGAATCTTCTGTTTAAGAAAGAGTTTATCAACATATGAAATTATAAGGTATTTAAGGCCGGATGCTTTGGATGGTAGCTTATAAAGTGGAAGATGTTTACTGATTTTTTTTATGAGTGAATGTAAATAAGTGATTTGGAATGGAGATAAATCTAAGGATCTTTTTCTTATTGCAATGAACAATAAGGAAATTACAAATAAAAATCCGAATATAAGGCCGCTCATGTGATACTGATTACTAAGTATCGATTATATAAGTATTCCCCATCTTCGGGAGTATGGTTCAAAGTACAAAGCAACCATTGGCATAATGGATTATTTGTGTCGTGGGAACAATAGAAGTAAATAAGGAATGACGGACTACCTATAAGTAGGGTAAGTACTGTCAGAATCTCTATTGTTCTATGATGAAGTGTCTTGTTCACAGGCATTTCATGATGTGTCAATTTAATCATGCTTGCTTTTTTTACAAAATTGGTTATAGAAATACATACTGATAATACCTATTAATGGTGATAATTTTCGGCTTTATACCTAAAAATAAGTACTCATGTATTTTATGATGTATATGATTATCAGTAATAAAACCCCAATTTTTAGGTATTGTGTACTCTTGGTGGCAAGGGTAACTTTGCAACAAATTTGAAAACATAAAATAATAACTATTAATCAATAAAACTAAAGTATTATGAAATTGAAAAACTTTTTAGCGATGATGGCTATTGCATTGTGTGCAGTAGCATGTAGTGACAATGATGATAAAAAGGAAGATACCGTGATTCCGGCTCAGGAGGTTGCTGGTATTTACAATGGAACATTATCACTCTCAGTATCAGGAAATGATCAAGGAACGTCTGACAGTCAGGTGAAAATTACTGCGGAAGAAGGGGGAACTGTTCAAGTTCTTCTAGTTGGCGGTGCTGGTGAAGGAATGATGTCATTGCCGGATATTGCTATACCTGGAATTAAAGTGCATACCTCCGATAATGTCACTTATATTTTGCCGGAAAGTGCTGTTGATGTAACTGTTGGTTCTGTAAAATATACAGGAAGTTTACAAGGAACGATTAAGGATGAAAAGGCTGATCTGATCTTTACACTAAAGCCGGGAGCCATGCCTATGGCTATTACTGCGACTTTTGTAGGCACTAAATAGCATGAAAAGATATCTCTCTATTATAACCATACTGGGAATGATGCTTTTGCCATTCTCGGCATGTGATGGTATTTTGGAAGGAATATATGATAGTCCTGCTGCTTCGGATAGTAATGAATTGGGTTTTATAAGAACAGACCCTTCTACCCATTCGGGTACTATTTATATTGATGCTACTGATTATAGACGTTGGACTTTTATCGATTTCCATACACAAAAAGTAGATTCTGTAAATGTGACGGATTCTGAACAGAAAGAACCGGAGGAATGGGATATTGCTGTTCATCGTTATGATGTTAAAACCAATGCTGGAGCAGTATTGGAAACCGGTTTCACAGGTTTTTCTGCTTTACGGAATGCGGATGCGATGCCCGAAGGAGCCTATGTTGAGGATGTTTGGACTACCGCTAAGATAGCCATTGATATGTCAGGTATGATGGATGGTAATATTGTTTATATGGAATCCTATTATAATGAAGAACTATCCAAATGGTTGAATGTTGATAAAAGTAATATGCCACCTACCTATACTCTTTCAAACAAGGTTTATATGGTAAAGCTGAAAGATGGAACTTATGCGGCTGTTCGTCTCACAAATTATATGAATGCTAGTGGTGTAAAAGGCTTCATGACTATTGATTATATTTATCCGTTTGAATTGTAAACCGACATACGATATGCATAGACTACTCAGAAACGTGTGCTTGATACTGTGTTGGCTGATGGCGGTATCAGTATCAGCACAACGAATTATTTCGGGAACTGTATTTGATGAAAATAAAGAACCTCTGACGGGAGCAACAGTTTCCGTAAAAGAAAAAGTAACTTTGGGAACCACTACGGATACACAGGGAAAATACATGTTGAAATTACCCGATAATAGAGAATATACTCTACAGGTTTCATACATGGGGTATATCTCGCAGACTCATAAAGTGTCTGTCAGTAAAACAGGTAAAGTTGATTTTATACTGAAAGAAGATGCTGTAAATATGGAAACTGTAGTTGTAACGGGAACCCGTACTCCGAAACTCCTGAAAGATGTTCCCATTGTAACTCGTGTCATTACTGCCGATGAAATAAAAAAAGTAGATGCTACCCATATTGGAGATTTACTTCAGGCAGAACTGCCGGGAATTGAATTCTCTTATTCCATGGACCAGCAAGTTTCTCTCAATATGCAAGGATTTGGTGGAAATGCTGTACTTTTTCTGGTTGATGGTGAGCGTCTGGCAGGTGAGACTTTGGATAATATAGACTACAACCGATTGAATATGAGCAATGTGGAGCGTATTGAAATTGTAAAAGGTGCGGCTTCTTCACTCTATGGTTCGAATGCGGTAGGAGGAGTGGTAAACATCATAAGTAAAGTGCCTGCGGAGCCTTGGACTGTGAATCTCAATGGACGTTACGGGGCTTATAATGAGCAGCGTTATGGAGGAACAATAGGTTTCAATGTTGGAAAATTCAATAGTGTGACTAATGTACAGCATACCCAAGTAGATGAAAAAGATTTGGCAGATGGAAAAACAAATGAGGAAACGGAGGATTGGGCATTTAAAAAGGTGTATGGTGATAAAACTTGGAATTTCAAAGAACGTTTGGTCTATACTGCTAATGACCATCTGAAACTGACGGCACGTGCCGGATATTTTTTTCGTGAACGTGAGAAGTCACAGACTAGTAAAGACCGTTATCGAGACTTCAGTGGTGGGGTGAAAGGAAATTATGTATTGGATAAAGATAAGGATCTGGAAATAGCTTATTCTTTCGACCAGTATGATAAGAGCGACTACTTGCCGCAAGACGCTAATGATGTACGTGATTATAGTAATGTACAACATTCGGTTCATACTTTTTATAATCATACTTTTGTCGGTAAGCATATTCTCACCGTGGGTGGTGATTATATGCGTGATTATTTAATGTCCTATCAGTTTGCCAATAATGGAAGTAAACATCAGTATACAGTGGACGGCTTTGCACAGTTTGACTGGAACCCGACGAAATATTTCAATGTCATCACAGGATTACGTTTTGATTATTATTCAGATTCCGATATTAATCATTTCTCTCCCAAATTAGGACTGATGTATAAAATAGGAAACTGTTCATTGAGAGGTTCCTATGCCGGTGGTTTCCGAGCTCCTACTTTGAAAGAAATGTATATGAATTTTGATATGGCAAGTATTTTTATGATTTATGGTAATCCTGACTTGAAGCCTGAAACCAGCCATAATTTTTCTCTTTCGGCAGAATATATGAAAGGTCGTTATAATTTGACGGTGACAGGTTTCTATAATGTAGTTGATAATCGTATCACTACGGCGTGGAGTGAGGCGTTGAAAGGGCAGGTATATACCAATATATCAAATATCAGGATATCCGGTGCCGAGGCAAATGCTTCCGTCAAATATCCTTGTGGACTGTCGGCACGTTTATCTTACGCCTATACACACGAGAATATAAAGAAAGGGCAACCTGTCATTTCAAGTACTCGCCCGCATACGGCTACTGTCCGTCTTGAGTATGACAAGCATTGGAAGAACTATGCGTTTAATGTTGCTTTGAACGGACGCTTTCTGTCCAAGGTGAATACGGAGGAATATACTTCGAACACTTCTTATGAAGAAACTGAGAAGGTGACTTATCCGGCGTATACAATGTGGAAGCTTACGTTGTCTCAGAAAGTATGGAAAGGTGTTGATATGACTTTGGCGGTAGACAACCTGTTTAATTATGTCCCTTTCCGTTATTATAATAATTCGCCTGCTACTAAAGGAACAACTTTTTCAGCCGGTTTGTCATTGGATATAGAACAATTGTTCAAATGAAATTTGGCTGCTAATACTAAATAAACTATGTGATTTAAATAAAGATATGAAGAAGAAACAATTATTGATTGGCGGAGGGATAGCAGTCATCTTGCTGCTTTTGTTTGGTGTATGGAATCTTTGGTTCAGTGCAACTAAAGTGGCTTTCATCAACTATCAGGTAATCAGTTTAGGGCAGATATCTAAAGCTAATGACAATTCATTTATTAAAATCAGTGAACTGAGCACAGATGATCTGAACCGATTGGCCGGTTATGATATGGTATTTATCAATGCCATGGGATTAAGGATTACTGAAGAGCAACGTGCGCAAATACAAAAGGCAGCCGATGGTGGTCTGCCGGTATTGACTACTGCCGCTACCAATCCTGCAAACAAGATTATTTCATTGGATTCCATCCAAGCGGATACATTGAAACATTATCTGTCTAATGGAGGACGTCGTAACTATCGCAGTATGCTGAATTATGTGCGTGTGCATATTGATAAAAAACTATTCTCTGTGTCTGAACCGGAAGCCGTAATGAAACGTGCCGATGATGTGCTTTATCACATGGATCCAAAGAAACCCGAAGACGAAGAGTTGGGTTTCAATACGGTAGCCGGATACAATACTTTTCTGCAACATAACGGCTTGTGGAAAGAGAATGCTCCGCGTATTATTGTGACCGGTCCGATGGGTGAACCTTCCGGGCTTATTGCTAAATTGGAGGAAACTGGCAATATGGTTTATCCTATACGTTCCATGCGTTCTTTTATTCAGAACCATGGAATTGATTCTGTCCGTCCGTCTGCTATTATCAATATGGCGCATGGACGTATGGGTGAACCTATTGTAGATTATCTGGCGAAACAGAATATACCGCTTTTCTCTCCATTGAATGTAAATCGCTTGGTAGAGGAGTGGGAGAGGGACAAGATGGGGATGAATGGCGGCTTTATGTCACAAAGTATTGTTACTCCCGAGATAGATGGAGCTATCCGTCCGTTCGCTCTTTTTGGACATTATAAGGATGAGGAGGGTTTGCAACACGCTTATGCTATTCCAGAACGCTTGGAAACTTTTGTAGAAACAGTTAATAACTATATTGCTCTGCAGCGTAAACCCAATAGTGAGAAACGCGTTGCTATTTATTATTATAAAGGTCCTGGTCAGAATGCACTGACTGCGGGTGGTATGGAAGTGGTTCCTTCACTTTATAACTTGTTGCAGCGTATGAAACGCGAGGGCTACAAGGTGGACGGTTTGCCTACCTCTTCGAAAGAATTGGAACAGATGATACAATCTCAAGGAGCCGTATTTGGTTCGTATGCCGAAGGAGCTTTTGATCGGTTTATGGAAACCGGCAAGCCCGAACTCATAACAAAAGAACAATATGAGAGTTGGATAAAGAAATCCATTCGTCCTGAAATGTATGCCGAAGTAATAGCTGCCAATGGTGAATTTCCCGGAGCATATATGACTACTTCCGACGGCCGTTTAGGAGTAGCTCGTTTGCAATTTGGAAATGTGGTGCTCTTGCCACAGAATGCGGCCGGTAGTGGGGATAATGCATTTAAAGTAGTACATGGAACCAATGCAGCTCCTCCACATACTTATATTGCTTCTTATCTGTGGACACAATTCGGATTTAAAGCTGATGCGTTGATTCATTTCGGTACTCATGGCAGTTTAGAGTTCACTCCGCGCAAACAAGTTGCTTTGTGCAGCAATGACTGGTCCGACCGTCTGGTAGGTGCATTACCTCATTTTTATATTTATTCCATCGGCAATGTAGGTGAAGGGATGATTGCTAAGCGTCGTTCGTATGCGGGATTGCAATCTTATCTTACTCCACCTTTTATGGAAAGTAGTGTCCGCACCATTTATCGTGAACTGACTGAGGCTGTCAAAACATACAATAATTTACTTCCGGCCGATGGGCAGGCTGTACTGTCTACCGGAAATAAAGACGCTTTGAACCGTGCTTCATTGGCGGTAAAGAAACTCACGGTGAAACTGGGCATCCATCGTGAATTGGAATTGGATAGTCTTCTTACTGTTCCTTATGCCGAGGAAGATATTCAGCGTATAGAAAATTTTGCAGAGGAACTGGCAAATGAGAAGATTACAGGTCAGTTGTATACAATGGGGATTCCTTATGAACCCATTCGTATTACTTCCAGTGTGTATGCTATGGCTACCGAGCCGATAGCCTATAGTCTGTTGGCATTAGATAAACTACGTAATCGTGCGGACGGACAGGTAGAGAAACATCGCACTCTTTTTACTCAGCGTTATTTAGAACCTGCACGTGATTTGGTCACTCGTCTGTTGGCTGATCCATCGTTGGCTTCTGATGAATTGATTTGCCGTATTACTGGCATTACTTCCGATGAACTTGCTAAAGCACATGAAATCAATAAATCCCGTAATACTCCTCAAGGCATGATGACCATGATGATGGCATTAGCTGAAGAGGCTCCGGCTGAGGCTAAAACACATGCTGATATGAGCAGTGGAATAATGCAGGCTGACCAAAGCGGATGTTCGAAAAGGAATAGCATATCCGGGTCTATGAAAGAGAAAATGAAGGAAATAGCGAAAGGTATGAATCCTGAGAAAGCTATGGAACTTGCAAAAAAAATGGGTGCAAGCCCTGAAGCTTTAAAGAAAATGGAAACAGGAATGTACAAGAGTCGTGCTGTAGGTATGAATACACTGGCCAAAGATACGGTTACAATGAAAACAACTTCTCGAGGAAAACGTGAAAAAGCGGATAGTGATAAATTCGGAGGCATGGAAGCGATGATGAAAGCTATGATGTCCAAGAAAAAAGAATATTCTAAAGAGGAGATGAATTTTGCTTTGGCTGTCGTGGAAGTAGAACGTACCTTGAAGAATGTGGGCAATTATAAGAGTGCTCTTTTGGAAAGTCCGGAAAGAGAATTGACCTCTATGGTGAATGCGTTGAACGGAGGATATACGCAGCCTTCACCGGGTGGTGATCCCATCGCCAATCCTAATACATTACCTACAGGACGAAATCTTTTCGCTATCAATGCTGAAGAAACTCCGTCGGAATCTGCATGGGAAAAAGGAAAACAATTGGCTGACAACACTATCGAAATGTATCGCCGTCGTCATAATGACTCTGTTCCTCGTAAAGTAAGTTATACATTATGGAGTGGAGAATTTATAGAAACCGGCGGTGCTACTATTGCACAGGTGCTTTATATGCTGGGTGTAGAGCCTGTTCGTGATACGTTTGGGCGTGTGACGGATCTTCGTCTGATTCCTTCTGCTGAATTAGGCCGTCCTCGTATTGATGTGGTAGTGCAGACTAGCGGGCAGCTGCGAGATATTGCCGCTTCACGTCTGTTTCTTGTTAATCGTGCCGTAGAGATGGCTGCCAATGCTAGAGAAGATCAATTTGAAAATCAAGTAGCAGCAGGTGTTGTGGAAGCTGAACGTGTATTAATAGAAAAAGGTCTGACTCCAAAAGAGGCCCGTGAAATGTCTACTTTCCGTGTGTTCGGAGGAGTGAATGGTAATTATGGTACGGGTATACAAAGTATGGTGCAATCTGGTGACCGTTGGGAAAGTGAAAAGGAAATCGCCGATGTTTATTTGAATAATATGGGTGCTTTTTATGGTAGTGAAAAGAATTGGGAAACTGTTCGCCAATTTGCTTTGGAAGCTGCTTTGACACGTACGGATGCGGTTATTCAGCCACGTCAAAGCAATACATGGGGTGCATTAAGTCTGGATCATGTGTATGAGTTTATGGGAGGTATGAATCTTGCTGTCCGTAATGTGACCGGTAAAGATCCTGATGCGTATCTGAGCGACTATCGTAACCGTAACAATGCCCGTATGCAAGAGGTGAAAGAAGCTATTGGTATAGAGAGCCGTACCACAATATTCAATCCTGCTTATATTAAGGAAAAAATGAAAGGGGAGGCCGGCGCAGCTAATACTTTTGCTGAGATTGTGCAAAATACGTATGGTTGGAATGTCATGAAACCTCAGGCTGTTGATAAGGAAATGTGGAATGAGATATATGATGTGTATGTAAAGGATAAATTTAACTTGGGAGTGCAGGATTATTTTGAAAAGCAGAACCCTGCCGCTTTGGAAGAAATGACTGCGGTAATGATGGAAACTATCCGTAAAGGAATGTGGCAGGCTAGCGGGCAACAGATAGCGGATATTGCCAAACTACATACCGATTTGGTGAATAAATATAAACCGTCTTGTTCTGGTTTTGTTTGTGATAATGCTAAATTACGTCAGTTCATAGCTTCTAAAACGGATGCACAGACTGCATCCCGGTATAAGGAAAACATCAGTCAGATACGTGAAGTTGCTGCTTCAAAAGAGCAAAAGGGTATGGTGATGAAAAAAGAAGAGATGAATACAGTCGGTACGGAACAACAGACGAATACGGTAAGCAATACTGTTGTTTGTGTTGTAGTGGTGGCTGCAGTTCTTGTTTTAATTGTATTGGTGCGTTGTCGCCGTAAAAAAATGCAAGAATAACAGGCTATGGAAACAGTTGTAGTTGTTCTTATGATATTGGTCTGTTTCAATTTTATGATGAAACAGACATTTCGTAAACGAGGATCGGTTGCAGCAATAGCTGTTGTAGCCACCCTCTTTGTGGGACTGATGTGGCCATATGCTATTCAGCAGTCTAAGACACAGATTGCTGATTGGTTGGCAAATGTCCAATTGATGCTTGACACTTCGGTTGTGCTTACAGTGGAAGTTGCCTTACAGATGGCTTTTTGTATGTTGGCTGTTCATGTGCTTACTACAGGGCCTGTTAAGAAACGTACTCTTTTGGCTTACCGTGCTTTACGTTGGTTTCCGGGGATTTTGATATTTCCTGTCTTGTTTAGCGGATTGGTATATCTTATCTTCTCTTTTCCGGGTGTTTCCTTTTCTCTTGTCGCATGGAGTATGGCGGCAGGTGTATTGATATTGATTTCTGCAGGCACATTGTTTCTTCGTTATCTTTTGCCGGAAAAGGAATTACGGTTGGAGCTATTGTTCCTCACTAATGCATTGACCGCCATATTGGGAATTATTGCTACTGTAAATGGTCGTACCGCCGTAACAGGTGTAAGCGAGGTGGATTGGGGGGCATTGACCGGCTTGATAATTATGCTGGCAGGTGGAGGACTCATTGGATTGGTTATATATAAATATAGACGAATAAAAACAAACATTTAAAACTTACTGACATTATGAATCTTATATCAGACATTCTGTTTTGGATTTCGAACGGACTTTTAGTCCCTGTTGTTGTATTGCTTATTATTCTTTTCATCCGTTCGCTATTATTGATAGGCAGTTTTTTCGGGCAGTATCTGGCTATTCGGCGTACGGATGCGTTGTTGCGTCAACAGCTTGATACATTGACTATAGATACTTTGTCCGAATTGGAAGGCAAACTTCCTGTGAAGTCTAACTCGTTGGTCATTGCGTATATCCGTCGGGTGTTGGAGTCAAAAGACCGTCCGGCACATGTGCAGCGCCTGTTGGCTGATTTTGAAATTACTGCTGATAAGGATTTGGCTATTTCAAAAACATTGACCAAGATGGGACCGATGCTTGGATTGATGGGTACATTGATTCCAATGGGACCTGCTTTGGTGGGACTTTCTACTGGTGATATCGCTTCTATGGCGTATAATATGCAGGTCGCTTTTGCTACGACTGTAGTTGGTCTGTTTTCTAGTGCTATCGGTTTCATAACCCAACAGGTGAAGCAACGCTGGTATTTACAGGATATGACTAATCTGGAATTCCTTTCTGAATTGCTCACTGAAAAACGTACAGCTTGAGATGAAACGTAATTTATTAAGAAAAGAGGAGGATAGTGACCCGATGAGCGTGGTCAGCAATCTGTTTGATGTGGCGATGGTGTTTGCTGTAGCGTTAATGGTGGCCTTGGTTACCCGTTATAATATGACTGAAATGTTTAGTCAGGAAGATTTTACGATGGTGAAGAATCCGGGTAAGGAAAACATGGAAATCATAACCAAGGAAGGGCAGAAGATTAACCGTTATACCCCTTCTGAGGATCAGGATGTCAAAAGCGGCAAGAAAGGAAAAAAGGTGGGTATTGCTTATGAATTGGATAATGGAGAAATCATTTATGTACCCGAAGAATAAACTTGTATAAAGGAAAGGGAGGATAAAGTTAAAACTAGAACTTGCCATTTTATATAGCCAAACAGAATTTATTTGAGAAATATAGGGCAAATAAAGTAACTTGACTTCGTGAGCCAAGTAAGTTAAGTGAAAGTGTCAAGTAAGTTAAGTTACTTGCCCAATGCACTTAAGTTACTTTTGAAGCTATCGGGGATTCATCCATCCTATTTCCCACAAGTTAATTCTGTTCGGCTTTTAGTTTGAAGTACCTTTATTACATACATATGTGTGGTCCGATATATATATATGTATGTAATAAAGGTATTTTCCCTTTTTCTAGTATCGGTTGATAACTTTTTTTGCTTTGTTTACGGCAGTGGTAGGAGAAATCTTATCCATGCTTGATTCATCAAACATTTTCAAGGTTTTGTCTATATTCTTAATAGCTCCTTTATTGCCTTTTTCTTCAAATTCTTCTTTCAGAATGCGTACTTTCTCAAAAAATTGTATTCCTTCTGTCAGGCGTTCCAGCCGGATGGATGAACGGGCGCCCGGATAAATCATATACGTGTCTCCGGCAGCCCAAGCTGTGAAACGGCTGTCTTGTAGGGGATTTTTCACCCAGCTGTTTAAAGCCCAACGAAGATATCCGTCCAGATTTTCTTTCGCACTATGCCATGCCAGCCATTCAGCTTCGGCAGGTTCGCTGAAAGTGAAAGTGTTGGGGCGGGGCTCTGTGCAGCAGGTATAATAAGTAGTTACTTTGCCTGCCTTCCGGCGCGCTTCAATCTCTTCGGGAGTAAATTTCTCGGCAATGGTGATACAATAATCATTCAGATCATCCAATAGTTCTTTGTGATAAGTTCCTGCCAAAGAAACTTTAAAGTCTTTATCAGCCTTACGGATCACTTTCAGTGTTTCCTGCATGTCCTTCATCGGGCGTTCGTCCATCGCAATGTGAGTGATATCGAACCAGCCTTTTGCTTTCAGATGCTTTGAGAAATCTTGCAGCATATTCATCCAAAATTCTTCATAAGCAACTTCACCCGGTTTGGCGTCCAAAAATTTGAAAGAGTTGCTGGCCTGATCAAAATATTGGAAAGAAAGGCGCCAGGGAACCATAGAATAGCAACTGATTTGTTTTTTGACACCAAGATCCATCATAAATTCCACCCACTTGTCGAATACGGTATAGTCAAAATACCAGGTTCCATCCGCTTTTTTCAACCAAGTGACCATGCTTTCAAAAGCATCATAGGTCTGTCCGTTCCAAGGCTTGTGCATAATGGAGGCTGTGATTACCTTACCACCTGCATCGGCATACAGTTTCATCAATGGGCGCATCAAATCGAAATGTTTTTTGCTGAACGGTTCCACATTGTAGTAACGGGATACTGCATAAGGGTTCTGCCATAAATCCAGATGGAAAGCCCATTCGGAAGGAGGAGGCAGAGTACGGTTCTTCACTTGGAGGTTCAGTTTTAATTCAGACAAGGTGATACCGTCGGCTTTCACTGTGACGGTTCCTGTGTATTTCCCGGCTTTAGTGCCCTGAGGGATGTTTACGCTGATCCATCCCCCTTGGGTGGAGTTGGCGGGAAGGGTTAGAGTAGGAGTGATATGGTCTATTACATCTGCTACTAAAGTTGAGTCAAAATCAGCACTGTTTCGATAGCCGCATGCGCCCAAACCATCTTTGTTCAGTTCATCGGTTATAACGTAACGGACAAAGCCTGTTCGGATATTCTCTTTACTGATGGTTGCACTGCCTGAGGTTAAATCGCTGACCATGAAAGTCAAGTCATTTAGCACTTTGGGAGTCCATACTACCAGTTGGGCTGAAATTTTCTCACCTTTCCATGCAGTAAGATTCATACTTTTCTGCGCACTATGGATGGGAGCCGGTTCCTCTTTCTTATAGCGGATGTCTGTGCTTCCCCAGCTGATTTGTGGAGCTGTAACTTTCGCCCATAAAGCGGGGTTGGTGGCAATAGGATTGGCTGCTTCCTGATAATATTCGGAAGTTTGGGCGTTCATACATACTGTTGACAACAGGAGAGCGCCTAGAAATAGGAGTTTTTTCATAGGTTATATAATAGTTAGTTGAAGTTACAAAGGTAACTCAGGGAGAGTTAATTTCCAAATAGGAACGGTGGAGTTTGCATAATTGCATAGGAATATTTATTTTTGACGAGTTATAATAATAAGGAAGATAGAGATGAAAAGAATGGTAAATGTGCTTTTTGCTGGTGTACTGGCTATGACTGTACTGTCCTGTGGCGAAGAGAAAAAAGGATATACTCTGAATGGAGAAATATCGGATGTTAAAGATGGAATGGTGTATCTGAAAAAATATCAGGATAAATCGTTCATAGCTGTGGATTCGGCTGTGATTACTGACGGTACTTTCAAATTTGAAGGTGTTTGTACTGAGCCATTGGCTTATGGGCTGACTACGTTCAGGGATAGCAAACGTCCGTTGGTATTCTTTTTAGATAACGAAAAGATGCAGTTGAAGATGAATGAATCAGAAAAGATACTGACTGTGACAGGTTCTGCCATTAATGATCTGTATGCACAAAATGCTCCTTTGACTCGTCAGGATGGATATAGCATAGATAGTCTGGTTGCTGTTCACCCGGCATCTGCTGTTACCCCTTATTTCATAGTGAAGGATTTCGCTTATAAGTTGAATCTGGAAGAAATGAAGGCATTGCGTGCCAAACTGGATGCTTCATTGGATGAAACCATGTATGTCAGTCAAATAGATGGCTTTATCAAGCGGATGAAAGATATTCAGGTCGGTGCTGTGGCTCCGGATTTTACATTGCCCGATGTAGACGGTAATCCTGTCACATTATCCGGTTTGAGAGGAAAATATGTACTGATTGATTTTTGGGCTTCCTGGTGTCCTGATTGTCGCAAGGAAAATCCGAATATTGTTGCTGCCTGGAATAAATACAAGGATAAGAATTTTACTATTTTAGGAGTTTCTTTGGATCGTAAGAAAGAACCTTGGTTGGCCGCTATTGAGAAAGATCAATTGGCATGGACTCATGTTTCAGACTTGAAGGACTGGAAATCGGATGCAGCCGTGCAGTATGCTATTCGTTGGATTCCTATGAATTTCTTGTTGGACCCCAATGGGGTGATCTTGGCTGTAGGATTGGAAGGGGAGGCTTTGCAACAAAAGCTGGATGAGGTTTTGAAATAACAAGTTTGCTGTAAGATTATGAAAATAAATGTACCAAAAGCCAGGGGTTACTGTTGGTTCTCCATTGGCTTTTGATACATTTTGTTGTCTTTGTTCACATCATTGTTCTTTCTCTTTAGTCATTATCACGTCCGAAGGAACAGAAAATCCTATCAGTTCTGTATATTCATCCGGTTCTTCAAGGGCTAATCCTAATTTTTCATCCAGATGCCAACGAATTTTATCGGAAGAAAGCAGAAGTATTTTTCCGCCTAATATCCCTTTTCCGCCGAAGTGCTTCTTCCGTTGGTCGTAAAATAAAACTCCGACTCGATTAGGATCAATGTAGTCCAAACTGGTAGCATTGTTTGAAGCCCAGATAGAAAAATCTTGAGTTCCCTTTTTTTTGTCCAAGTGCCAAATAGTATCTCTGATACTAAAATAGTTTTCTACAATTATTCCCTTCACTGATAGAAAATATCCTCCCATAAGACCATTTATAATCATGTGTTGATCCTCTGCATATCCTTTTTTAAGAACTATTTTAAAAATCGTATCATTTGACTGATACATCCAAGTCCCGATATAAGCATCCAAGTTTTTTGTTGGAGCAATTTCCTTTTGGGCAAAACTAACTGTGCTGATAAAAAACAAACACAAAACAAATTCTATTCTTTTCATGACTTTTCTTTTTATTGGTTACATTCCATATTTACAGATTTCCCATTAGAAGCTAGTTCCTGAGCATTCCAAGTCGGATTGCTTTCATCAATATTCGAACTAAACATCACTGACAGACCGGAGTTAT
Source organism: Phocaeicola vulgatus ATCC 8482 (assembly GCF_000012825.1). Classification (GTDB taxonomy): domain Bacteria; phylum Bacteroidota; class Bacteroidia; order Bacteroidales; family Bacteroidaceae; genus Phocaeicola; species Phocaeicola vulgatus. The sequence goes on from NC_009614.1 coordinate 2,839,481, forward strand.
TGCGATCTAAAAATTTAAGCAACTGACCTATACATTCATCAACTCCCCCTCCGCTTGCACCAACTATATAAGCGTTCCAACTTTCGGAAAGTTCACCATTTCGAACTTTGGTAGCGAAAGTATTAAAATCTGTTGGAGAAGTTATCATAATACTCATACATCCGAACTCTGAAACTACTCCATAAGTAAAATTCTCTGATTTCACATATCCTTGTTGGTATCGTATAGCTAAAGCCTTTAAATCTGCCCATGAAGTAATCATAGAGCCTGTAGGGTGGGAATGGTACCATTCCATGATTTCTTTTCCTGCTATTTGATCATTTGTGAATTTGGCACTTCCTGATTCTTGTACGTTCGGGAAAATAGTTTGCCCGTCTGAAGTCTGTATAAAGCCTTGCTCCACAGTATTGCCTGCGGAAAATGTTTTTCTATACACATCTTTTATACGCGATTTAAATGCTGCGTCCTGCGACAATGTTTTAGCACGTTTACAAGGAGTAGGAGGTGTTTCAGGAGGATTTGAAGGAGGATTATATCCACCACCTCCGCCATCCATTTCGTCATCATCCAATGAAACGCAAACTTCATGATACTCAGGATGTAAATACTTGTCGCAAATTACATCGATGCCGGGCAGCCCCAGTTCATGATCCCAAACGATATCATTATGACAATTCCGCTTTTCCATCCAGTCTATTTCCGTATTACATACGGATTGTCCTCTTCCTCTTTGCAAACTCATACGGTATCCTTCCTCTGTTCCCGGAGAAATGGAGGCTGTTATTTTCCCTGATTCATATTTCCAACCATTTACCAATCCATAATTGAAATTGTAGAATAAAACTTTTCCATCAAAATCAGCTTCACGATGTAAATAAGAATTGTTTTCAAAAGAGGTGGTATGCATCAAATAATCATAAGTACCTATGAATACCATGATGAAGTTGTAAATCTCACCTGTTTCTAGATTCTTCAATATTACCATGCGTACTACATTATATATTTTATCCAAATCATCTTGTAGTTCATATTTTTCTTTTGTCTCGTTATCCATAAAAAATGTACTACCGCTTGTCATTAGAGTTGTTTCGACTACCTCTAAATCTCCTTTTCTACTTTCTTTAGCCTTGTTCCAATTAGGCTTTGCTGGAATTCGCCCGTCAGCACTTAAGGACCTAACTGTAGTAGCTGAGGGATTGGTGGCATTATACCATTGTTCTGCTTTAGCAATGGTCAATTCTTTATTGCTGTCAAAAATAACTTCATCAGTTACATTGGAGGACCATTCATCTTGCCAACATGAATAAACTATCATACTGACAAAAACCAAAATGCCAACAATAGAAATTTTTCTTTTAAGTGTTTTTCGTTTCATAGTATCTATTTTTGATTTGTGGTTAGTATGGGTTGAGAATATTTGCAATAATATCAAAAAAGTAACTTTACAAAACCCTTAAGTAAAAAGATAGTTATTAGAGAGCCTTTATTTAAAAGCCTTCGGCTTCGAAGCTATCTTTTTTTCGAAAGTATCTGTAATAAGCGTTAGTGCCCCATCTCCGGTAATATTACAAGCTGTTCCGAAACTGTCCTGTAATGCAAAAATCGTAAGTAGTAATGCCGTTCCGGCTTCATTAAAGTGAAGAACAGAGATGATTAGCCCTAAAGAGGCAAGTACTGTTCCCCCCGGTACTCCCGGTGCACCGATGGCGAATAATCCTAATAACAGGATGAATAAAGTAATTTGTAATATACTGGGCATACTTCCATAAAGCATTTGGGATACAGTGAGTACAAATACGGTTTCTGTCAGGATAGAGCCGCATAGGTGTATATTGGCGAATAAAGGTATCGTCACATCACTGATTTCTTTTCGAAGGATAGGGCTTTTGCGGGCACATTCCAACGCCACTCCCAGCGTAGCTGCTGAAGACATTGTACCTAATGCTGTGAGGTAAGCAGGACCATAGTATTTCAATACCTGCCAACTATTTTTTCTTGAGTAAACAGCTGCAATGAAATAAAGCAATGACAGCCAGATGAAATGACAAACAATAACAACTATCAATACGGAGAGGAATACCGGTAACTGCTTCGTAACAGCTCCCTGATAGCTAAGAATGCAGAAGTTAGCGGCAATAAATACGGGAAGTACGGGAAGCAGTACTCTTTTCACCAATTCAAGTACCATCTTTTGAAAAGTATCCAGTAGTTTTGATATTTCATCCGATTTAACCCAAGCAGTAGCAAGTCCTATCAAAGCTGCCAGTACAAGGGCCGTCATAACATTCATGACCGGTGGAATATCTATTTTTAGTAAATTTTCCGGCAATGCTTTCAGTGTATTGGCATCATCGGCTATATGCAGAAAAGGAATCACATTGTAACCTACGGCTGCTCCGAAAAAAGAGGCTCCGATAGATGATAGGTAGGCTATGCCGAAAGCGAATAAAAGCATCTTTGATGCATTGCTGCGCAAATGGGCAATAGAGGGGGCTATGAATCCCAGAATAATAAGGGGAACCAGGAAAAATATAATCTGTCCCGTGATGTGCTTTATACAGATAACGACTTCCAGCACTGCGTCATTAACAACAAAGCCTGCCAACAGTCCGATAATTACGGCAATAAGCAGTTGTACGATAGTATTACTTAGAAACTTTTTCATATATTTTTTTCAGTTAAACGATGAATATCCGGAAAAAGTTTGCTGTATAGGTATGTTATTTCATAGCTTGAACAAAGATAGAAAAATAAAATAGAATGCCGTATGAAAAATAGAAAAAGACGGGAAACATAACGCTCCCCGTCTTACAAAGTCTTTTTGCCTTATGCTAATACCTTGATTAAGTGAAACATTTAGACTCTCTCTTATAAATAATCATTATTATTGGAATATGAATTAAAAGTTGTTTTTACCTGTGTCCCACCATAGCCGTGTACCGCCATTGTCTGCACCACCAAGAGCCGTACACAGATTTTTATACTGCTCAGGATCTTTTTTGGCATCATCTTGTGAGAAGGGGAGGCGGCGAATCATGATGTCTGTATCAATTGTACCATTGCTGTTGTTGGTTTGTACTTTGAATAATTTCGGATATCCGGTACGGCGCTGTTCTGCCCATGCTTCCATGCCTTCTGGCCAGCAAGCAATCCATTTTTGAGTGATAATTTTTTCAAGTTGTTCTTCTTGATTAACTGCATCGTCAAAATTGGGAGTGGTGGTTATTAATGCTTTCATGTCTTTTCCGGGGCCTGCTGCGTAATTAATGTAATCTGTCGGTTTACCTTTACTTGTCAGATATAGGCTTGCATCTCCGGCGCCCCATTGGCTGAATGAAGTTTGGACACCGGCTTCATAACATTGCTTTGCGCTTTCGTTTTTCGGATTGATACCTCGTAAAGATGCTTCAGCACGTAAGAACCAAGTTTCTGCTGCTGTCAGAAGAACGGCGGGTGTGGATGCTGTGATTGTTTGGGTGTTGATAAAGGAATAGCTTTGGTAATAATTGGGGTCACCGTCCTTGGCATATACTCCTTGAGGTACTCCTAGATATTCCTCTGTATGCTCTGCCAATGTCGCCGGATTATAATATATACTGATGCGTGGATCTTCATAACCGTTTAGGACAGAAGCTATTGTTGCTCCCATATAGGTTTCTCCCCAACCGGCAACACCTGCTAACGGGTTTTGATACCCCTTACCGGAGATTTGTATGTTTTCATCAGAAGATTCTATGACACCATAAGAGTTTTCTAATGCTTTTTGGGCTTCACTGGTAGCAAGTGTCTTATCTACATTAGATACGCGCATAGCTAGACGAAGACGTAATGAATTGGCAAATTTTATCCATCTGCTGGCTGTAGGACAATTGCACATATTAATGCTTTTCACGCCATCTTCTTTGCCGCCTTCTTTCAAATAAGTATCCAATGCGTCTACAGCTTTATCCAGATCATCAAAGAATGCTTTATAAGCTTCTTCCTGGGTATCAACAGAGTTTGTTTCGTTTTTTCCGAATTTAGAATAGACAATAGGGCCATAAGTATCAGTTATACGGTGCATGGCTTCTACTTTTAAAATAAGGGTTGCACCATAAAAATGTTTGTATTTGGCTTCATCTTGTGTAATTAATGTTGATTTATGGGCTACTGGAAATATATAATTATAAGTATAATTCCACGCACTGGCTGTCCATCCGGCCTCTAATGCATATACTGTATTTTTATCGCTGAATTTGGAGGCAAAATCATGAAAATATCCTGAGAACATATCATGATTCAAGTTTTGGAATGTCTGCCAAGGCCAAGTGGTGCCTTCTCCCCAGTCGTAGTTAAAATAAATACCTTTTTGAATTGTCTCAAAGTTAGTAGTGTATTTTTGGAAATCATATTCTTTTACAGTATCATCAAAACTACCGTTGATTTTATTGTCAGATTCGAATCCGTCTGTGCATGAGGCTAAACTCAGAAGGCTTCCCACGCATAAAATTGAAATATATTTTGAACTTTTCATAATGTCTTTGTTTTAAAATTAGAATGTAAATTTAACGTTGAAACCAATATTACGTGTAGTCGGCATGCCGAAAACATCAACGCCCTGCAGAGTATTACCTACTGATAAAGTTGCATCCGGGTCAAATGGAGCATCTTTGTACAAAAAGAATAAGTTACGTGCAACCAATGTGAGATCTAATCCTTTGATGAATTTGGTTTTGGCAAGGAGGGTTTCCGGGAATGAATAGCCTAGTGTCAATTCTCGTAAGCGTACATTCGTTGCATCATACATATAGTATTCTGAGATGCCGTTACGTCCTCCGACTGTACCATAGAAGTTAGGAACATCTTTGAATTGGATGCCTTCATATTCCACATAACCGCGATCACGGGATTCTCCGGATTCTTTGCTGACTCCCATTGCGTCAAGATGTGCTTGTGTCAATGACATGACATCTCCTCCGATACGTGCATCAATCAAGAAATACAAAGTAAATCCTTTGTAAGTAAAGGTATTGCTCCATCCTAATAAAGCATCAGGATTAGCATTGCCTAGTAAAGTATTGTTACCTGTAACTTTGATTGGATTTCCTGTCTCGTTTAATTTAATCTTACCATTTTCATCTCTTTCGAATCCGTTTCCATAAATATCTCCCAGTTTCCCACCTTCTTTTACCCACATGTCATAAGCCATGGAGAATCCTTCAGAACCGTAGCGGAATGATTTATAATCCTTGTGTAAGGAAACAACTTTGTTTCTGTTCATGGACATGTTTACAGCGGTTTTCCAACGGAAATTTTCATTCATCAAAGGAGTACCCTCTAGTGTCAATTCGATACCAGTGTTACGAATTTTACCTGCATTGATATAACGGAACGCATAAAGTGAACCAGCCGGATTGGCTACTCTTAACAGTTGGTTCTTTGTATCTGTACGATACCATGTAAAGTCAATTCCGAAGCGATTATTGAAAAACTTCCATTCTGTACCGAATTCAATGGAAGTACTGATTTCCGGTTTCAAATCACCACGTTGTTCTATATCGTTTGTTTGGATACTTCCACCACATTGAATGATATCAGCTAAATTGGTGATGCCGATGGGAAGGTCATTGCCGACCTGTGCAAATGAACCACGGAATTTTGAAAAATTGATCCATTCCGGTAGTTTGATGCTGTTGCTCATAATCCAAGTCAAACCTACTGACGGATAGAAAAATCCATTTTTCATACTTTCTGTGTTTGCCAGGGTGGAAGACCAGTCATTACGTGCTGTAATATCTAAATAAATAGCATCTTTCCAACCCACTTGTGCTGTACCAAATAAAGATTGTATAGTACGTTTCGCATCAATTGTTTGGTTGATATATCCCTTTGAAGAGAATATAATATTGGAAACGGTAAATACATTAGGACGATATAAAGATGCTGTTTTGGAGTCGATCATTAAAGAATTGGCTTTGCTGACGTTAATGCTGGTTCCTAATGCGGCATTGATGGAAAAATCACTAAAGGTTTTGTTGAACATGGCCATGAAATCACCATATACTTGGAAGTTTTGTTCATCCGACCATACATAGCGTCCGTTAGGTAACCCTGTTTCATCATTTTTTCCGGCAATGTTTGCTGCTGTTGATGCATACATCTTGTTGTCAAACTTATCACTTACATAGTCTACATTCCCGCGTGCCTGGATACTTAACCAGTCAGTTGCTTTTATATTTGCACTGATAGAAGCTAATGCACGGTAACGTTTACTCTTGTTGGTCACACGATTTTTTATCCAGTACGGATTCTGATCCCATTCGCTGAATGAGCCGTCTTCATTTTTTGTATACCAATTCTGTAAGTTCATATTGCGGTCAGTATCGAAAACTTCAAAGTTTTCAGCGTAGGGAGCCAGATCGGCACCACGGGGAAAAGAATACAAGCCAACCAGCGGATTCAGATAATAACCACCTCCGACAGGAGTATTACGGATAGTTTGTGTCATCAAACTGGCATTTCCGTCCAATTTTAAACGATCATTAAAGAAACTGGCTGTTTCACGGAAAGTAATATTGTGCTTTTGAAGCTTATTTGAGTCCACGATACCTGTTCCCCGGGTATTGGCATAAGAAAAGTAAGTTTGCATTTTGTCATTACCTGTTTGGAAGGTTAAAGAGTTGATGGCTGTAATACCATTGCCAAACCAATTACCTACGTTATCATAGTCTGTCAGATTTCCTTTGTCGCCCCAACTGCTGGTACCATCGGCAGTTTGTCCATAATTGTTTTGAAATTCCGGCAGGCTGACAGCATGGTCTACTGTCAGGTTAGAGGAGAATGTAACTCTTGACATACCGGCTTTCCCTGATTTTGTAGTAATTAAAATAACACCGTTGGCAGCTTGGGAGCCATAGAGAGCAGCGGCAGATGCACCTTTTAATATACTCATACTTTCAATATCATCAGGGTTCAAGTTGGAAACACCGTCACCAGAGTCATGGTTGACCCCGTCATTTTCACCTCCCATAACGGTGGCTGTTGATTCTGTTGTGATATTCAGCATAGGAACGCCATCTATGACATATAACGGTTGGTTGTTACCACTGGCGAATGCTGAACGTGCACCACGGATAGATACTTTTGCCGAACCTCCCAGACCGGATGAACTCTTTGTTATTTGCACACCGGCAGATTTACCGGCTAATGAATTGATCATATTAGCGTCCTTTACTTTATTCAGTTCGTCACCATTCAGTTGCTGAGTGGAATAAGTTAAAGAGGCTTCTTTCTTTTTAATACCCATAGCGGTTACTACAACAGTTTCCAGTTTCAATGCATCATCTTCCATTTTAATGGTAAAATTAGTCTTTCCGTTTACTGGAATTATGACTTTTTTATAACCGATATAAGATATAACCAGTTGTGCATCAGCCGGAACTTCTAACGTAAAGTTACCGTCAATATCGGTAATTGTACCGTTAGTAGTACCTTGTTGAATAATGTTTGCACCGATAATTGCTTCACCTTGCATATCAGTTATAGCACCTTTAACAGTGATTGTATTTTGCTGTTTTACTTCCTCACGGGCTATATTGCTTTCTTTTGTCAAAACAATGTTTTTACCTTCCATAACATAAGTGATACCAGTTCCGGAAAAAACTTCATCTAGAATTTCGGATACGGCTTTATTTTTTGCGTTGATTTTTACCTTGCGGCTTAGATCTACATTTTTCTTACTATAGACAAACAGGTAATTAGTTTGTGATTCGATGGCAGAAATCAATTGGGCTACCTTCATGATGTTGGTATCCAGACTGACTTTGGCGTTCTGAGAGTGTACATCCATACTGAATGCGCTGAATGCTGTGGTTAACAGAAGAATTAAGGTGATCTTCATAGTTCGTAATATTTGTTTAAAAGCTAAACTTTTTGGGCATAAGTACCCTTCCAAAGAAATTTTTCTCATATCTTTGTAATGTGTTAAGTTAATAAATTTGATTAAGGTCAATTGTTAGCTGTCGAATCGGGGAGTATGGGGGTACTTTCCGATTCTTTTTTCAAAGGTTTTTATGTAATCATAACAGTTCATTTTTTAAGGTTAAACTTCTATTGTGATTTTATTCTATGGTTATCTTGTTATGTTCGTTATCAATATTGTATTTAAACGGATGGTCTTTTTGTATAACTTTTAGTATATGCTCTATGCCGTCCAAATCTTTGAATTTACCAGTGCAGCGGTAGTTCTCTAAGATTTTAGGATTCTTCACTGTTATCTTATAATTATAATATAGAGCAATCTTGTCCAGTAACTCTTTAAACGGAACATCATCGAAATAATAAATGCCTTGCATCCATGCCAAAGCATTGTTACTGCTCATTTCGCCCGTTTTGTATTTGCCGTTTTCCATTGAGAAATACTTTCCTTTTGTCAGGCTGGTAATTGGCTTTTCTTCTTTTGCATTGTTGGTAAGCAAGTTGATGGAACCTTCTATCAGTCTGGCTATAAAGCTGTTTGAACCTTTATAGGAGCATACATCGAATTTTGTTCCGGTGACTTGCACCTTTATGTTTTCTGTCTGCACATAAAAAGGAATCTCCTTATTGTGTGCCACCTCGAAATAGGCTTCTCCGTCTAACGTGACTTTACGGTCTTTTTTACCGAAGTTTTCATCATAAGTTAGTGTGGTTTGGGAATTCAACCATACTACAGAACCGTCAGGAAGATCCATCTGTGCACGTTGACCTGCTGGAATACGGATGGTTTGTGACAATTGTTGTTTAGGTTTATGCATATGTGGCAAATCCATTACAAAAACAATAGCCAGCATGGCGGCAATGGCAATCAGTGGGTACAGGTACAGATGCCCTTTCGGTTTCCGTTGTATGTTCGAACCGTCAGAAAAAAGGGTTACATCAAACAGCATTCGCTCTTTTAGAAAGTGTTCCTTGTTTTCTACACTGCTTTCTACCCATTCCACAATCTGGTTTTCCTCTTTTTCGGTGGTTTCTCCTCTGAAATATTTATGTAGCAATTCGGTTTTCATTCTTTTTGCATTTTGTATATAGAACAGGATAGCTGGAAACAACCCTAGTGGAAAAATGATTTTTTTTTCGATTTTCTCAAAAAAAGTGCTTTTTATCCTCTTTTTTCATTTCAAGTAAAATTATTACCCCCCTGACACACTGCTAATAAAAAATATTAGTAACTTTGCAACACCCAAAATAAGCGAGATTGTATTTATACACTATAAACAAAAATAAGAGATTATGATGACAATTGACAAATTCAACTTTGCCGGTAAAAAGGCAATTGTCCGTGTGGACTTCAATGTACCTTTGGACGAAAATGGTAAAATTACTGATGATACTCGTATCCGTGGTGCTCTTCCTACACTGAAAAAAGTGTTGGCTGATGGTGGCAGCTTGATTATCATGTCACACATGGGTAAACCCAAAGGTAAGGTAAATGCTAAATATTCATTGAGCCAGATTGTCGATGCTGTTTCTGAAAAATTAGGTGTACCTGTTCAATTTGCTCCTGATTGTGCGAAAGCCGGTGATGCTGCAGCTGCTTTGAAACCGGGTGAAGTCCTGTTGTTGGAAAATTTGCGTTTCTATCCTGAAGAAGAAGGAAAGCCTGTTGGCATTGACAAAGAAGATCCTGCATACGAAGATGCCAAGAAAGCGATGAAGGCTTCTCAGAAAGAATTTGCCAAGACTTTGGCTTCTTATGCTGATTGCTATATCAATGACGCATTCGGTACTGCTCACCGTAAACATGCTTCTACAGCCGTTATCGCTGACTATTTTGATGCGGACAACAAGATGTTGGGGTATTTGATGGAAAAAGAAGTTCAAGCTGTTGATAATATCCTGAAAGATATCAAGCGCCCGTTCACTGCTATTATGGGTGGTTCCAAGGTGTCTACTAAGATTGGTATCATTGAAAACCTGATGGATAAAGTGGATAACTTGATTCTTTGCGGTGGTATGACTTATACTTTTGCAAAAGCTCAAGGTGGAAAAATTGGTAATTCTATCGTAGAAGATGACAAATTGGATTTGGCTCTTGATATCATTGCTAAGGCTAAAGCTAAAGGTGTGAATTTGGTATTGGGCTCTGATTGTGTGGCTGCTGATGCATTCTCTAACGATGCTCATACTCAGGTTGTTCCTGCAAATAATATTCCTGACGGATGGGAAGGTTTGGATGCAGGTCCTGAAACTCAGAAAGCATTTGCTGCTGCTATTGAAGATGCCAAGACTATTCTGTGGAACGGTCCTGCCGGTGTTTTTGAATTCGATAACTTTACTGCCGGTTCACGTGCTATCGCTGAAGCTATCGCAAAAGCAACTAAGAACGGTGCATTCTCATTGATCGGTGGTGGTGACTCTGTAGCTTGTATCAACAAGTTCGGCATGGCTGACCAGGTTTCTTATATCTCTACCGGTGGCGGTGCTTTGTTGGAAGCAATTGAAGGAAAAATTCTTCCGGGTGTTGCAGCTATCAAAGGTGAATAATTAATTTTCTGCTATATATAAAAAAGGCAGCCTTTTCGAAAGCTGCCTTTTTTATATTCTTTATTTTGTACTTTTCAGAACATGAACAAAACTGTTGCTACCAGTCTGTTGTTTGAAACAGAATGAGTATCAATAATTTTTCCGTTAGAACTTTTCATGGAACCATACCATGCGGAAGTAAGATTGTATTCAACTCCCAATTTCCAGTGAGGCACATTATAGGTTAGTTCTGCGCTGGTGCTTACCAATTGGTCTACATTGGTTCCTGTACCATACATTTTACTTATTTCGTCACTCGTTCCTAAATTTTTCATATAACCTAAAAAAACAGCCGGTTTCCATTTCTTACCGTATGCAATGTTCAGCCATGAACTAGAATTCCGGTTGGGGGAATACTCTTGTTCTCCCGTACGGGCATCAGTGGATTTTACACCGTATCCGCCCAGCATGGATACTTGTGTAAGATTGGAACCCAAAATACTTTTTGCTGCCACATACCATAGAGGAGAAGTATATTTCATGTGAACTTCGTAAGACAGGGCAGTGACACGTTCATCCACTTTGTAAACTTCATCTTCTACTACCGATTGAGTACGAGGTTTTAATGAAATCATTTCAATGCCTGCTCCCACTAGCCAGTTGCTTCTTTTGTAATCTGCACCAATATAGATTTCGGGTATACAACTTTCTTTTATGTATTTCTGGCTTTTCCCATCAGGACCTTGAGACAGGTATTGGGATTGCCAAATAGCCGCGCCTGTCAGTTGTATATCACCAGCTTTGTAGCGGAATCGTATTTGTGGGGCACGGCTGAACGGTTGGAAAGGAGCTCCCATATTCAGATTCAGAATTTGTGGAGCAACGTCACCATATAACGGATGCCAGGTTTGTCCCAACAGTAAAGACGGTTTTCCCCAATCAAGGTTTAAATAGGCATGGCGCAGACGTACAGTGGAGAAGGTTGTTCCTGATCCGCGGAAGTCCATTTCTACTTTTGCGGAGGTTTTTGCTCTTCCCAACTTGGGACCTTGCACATCTATTCCCAAACGGGTATATAAAGTATAAAAGCTTCCATTGGCTGTCGCATTCAGGTCTTTACCTGTTGCATCGTACACTTTATCTTTAGGATACATATAGAAGAGCCCGTCAACAGTTTCTTCATTGGCACGACTATTGTAATAGAAGTCGGTGCGGATTTGTCCGTAGAACTTGTAATTGAAATCTTTGTCTTGAGCAAAACTTTTTGCCGATAGCAGTAAAAATGTGAATAAAAATAAATATTTTCTCATATTTTAAAGGGTTATTATAAACAGTCGGCAAAATTACATAATTTATTTGAAAATCGCACGTGTGTCTTGGTAAAAGAATTGTGCGCCTCTACATATAAAGTCTGCACCGATACAAATTATTTTTGTTGCCTCATTCAAGGCAACATTTGAATCTTGTCGTATTCTTCATCGGTTACGGGTTCTAACCATTCATTGGATGTGTTTTCTCCGGAAAGTTCGAATGCAAGGTGGGCGAACCAACTGTTGGCGGCTGCACCGTGCCAATGTTTTACGTTGGCAGGGATATGGATCACTGTGCCGGGAAGAATCTCAACAGCTGCTTTACCTTCCTCTTGATACCAGCCACGGCCGGCTATGCCGATAAGCATTTGTCCGCCACCTTGAGTTGCATGGTGGATGTGCCAGTTGTTACGGCAGCGTGGTTCAAAGGTGACATTGGAAATGCTTGCCTGTTCACGAGAGATAGGGGCGAGGTAACTGTTACCAGTGAAATATTGTGCATAAGCGGTGTTTGGTTCTCCGATAGGAAAAATCATTTCGCGTTGGAACGTTGTTTTTTCATCTTTATCTTTACAAGAGATATCTTCATTCCATACTTCTTTGGCAAGACGGAATGCCGCCCATGCTTTCGGCCATCCTGCATAGAAGCCGATGTGAGTGATGATCTCTGCAATTTCCGTACGCGTAATACCGTTGTTTTTGGCTGATTGGAGATGGAATGTAAGCGAACTGTCCGTTATTCCTTGACTGATGAGTGAGGTGATTGTGACTAAACTGCGGTCACGAAGACCGAGTTGCTCGGTGCGGCTCCACACTTCTCCAAAAAGAATGTCGTCATTAAGTTCTGCGAATTTAGGAGCAAATGTTCCTAATTGGTCGCGTCCTGCTGTCTGTTTGATCTTTTTTTGTGCCATACTGGTTGTTGTTAAAATACTGAATATTAAAAGTAAAATGACTTTGTTCATAGCGTTCATATTTTAAGTCTTTCAATATAAATTCTATGTACAAAAGTATGGAGTTGAAAAAAATAAGATTGTACCCGGATTACAGATTTTTATACCATTTTTCCTGTTTCGTTTGTTGTGCTTTTTAAAATGAAATTCCATTGTCATCCGGCTAAGTTTTCAATCAGGAAATAGAAAACAAGGTTTTGAGCCGGATTACAATGGAATTCAATTCTCCTTATATAAATAGGTAATTAATAGATTTCTATTTCGTCCAAAGCTATTGTGCTGGGTACCTCGCTTTTATCATGAGGGCTATAGCAATCAATTCCATTGCGTATTTTACCTCCGCTTGTAAATTCTATTTTTACCTTCACCGCTTCTTGTGCCGGAAATTCTATTTCTTCATCGAAGCCTCTGAACGTATTTTCTTTGATATCGTAAGTGAATTCTTTTTCGGCTACTTTCTCGAATTTGTTGTCTAAAGAGGAAACATAGACTACAGCTTTGCTCACCGGCAATATTCCACCTGCTGCATTATACAATGTACCGAATCTGATTTTACGGATAGTGGCTTTCTCAAAGTCTACTATAAAAGTAACTTTGTCATTATTGTCTGGGCTGATACCTACCCACGGGGTGGAGGAGGCATTATTTCCACGTTTTCCATTGGTCAGTCCTAAAGTCACAGTGTCTGCGCCCAATATATCATTTTCTCCTAAAATATCACCTTTCATACCTTTGGGTTCGGGCATGATTTCATATTTTTTCCCACTGATTAAATTCTTGTAAAGCTGTTTATGAGTAACCTTACCGATTTGTTTGCCGTTAACGAAAGCAGCGGCTTTCAAGTCGTATGTGCCGTCCAATGGGAATGGACGATTGTATAAGTTGGCATGTATGGATGGTTGCTCACCATGAGTCGTATAATAGATTTGTGCTCCCGGATAGAATGTTTCCAGCTCTACATTCAGTACACCTTCTTGGGTAGCACGGGTGTTGATATTTACATCAAAGAAGTTGAGGCAAGGTTTTACGCCCATTGCTTCCAGACGTTGGAAGTCTTCAACCATGCGGTTGCAGAATGAAGTAAAATTCTTTTTCTTCATCGGAGTCCAGCCGGTTTCGGATATAGCGATCAGGCGTGGGAAGATTTGATAATCACGGTTATCCTCAGTTGGCATATATTCTGCCCAGCAATTGGCCTGTACACCAATGATGTGCTGTTTTACCAAACTGTCTGCATCAGCCGGTACAGGATTATAGCTGTATGTCTTTTTCAGTGTGTTGTATCCACCGATAGTAACAGGAGCTATTTCCGGTTCTTCCTGGTAATGGTCAAGGTAAGCGTAAGGATTAGGAGTCATAATAGCATCATGTCCGGCTTTGGCTGCGGTCATTCCGCCTTCCACACCACGCCATGACATCACTGTGGCGTTGGGGGCAAGCCCTCCTTCCAGTATTTCATCCCAACCGATGATATTACGTCCTTTGCTGTTCAGGTATTTTTCCACACGGCTTACGATATAACTTTGTAATTTCTCTTCTTTCGTATGCTTTCTTCCGTCTACGGGATTGGGAGTGATGTCATTTTCCAATCCCAGTTCACGTATCAGTTTTTGACAATGTTCACATTGTTCCCAGGCTGTTTTAGGACATTCATCACCACCTATATGTATATAAGAGCTTGGGAATAATTCCACCACTTCGTCCATGACTCCTTCCATAAACTGGAAGAAGGTGTCGGTAGGGCAGAATACTTGGTCAAACACACCCCATAATTTGCAAACTTCGTAGGTGCTGTCCGGAGTACAGGACAATTCAGGGTAGGAAGCGATAGCGGCCAAGGCATGTCCAGGTAACTCTATCTCCGGAATGACAGTGATATATTTGCTTTGAGCGTATGCAACGACTTCTTTTATTTCGTCTTGTGTGTAAAAACCTCCGTGGGGCTTGCCGTCATATTTGAATGGGTAATGGGTATAGAAATAATCCACCATGGTTTCTGAACGTTGAGAGCCGATCTCAGTCAGTTTGGGGTATTTTTTGATTTCAATTCTCCAGCCTTGGTCGTCTGTAAGGTGCCAGTGGAAGGTGTTCATTTTATGTGCAGCCAATACATCTATGAATTTTTTGATATAATCTATAGATGCGAAATGGCGGCATACATCCAGCATGGCTCCGCGATAGCGGAATGTTGGGGCGTCTTCTATTTCAACGCAAGGTACACTCCATTCGGCATTACGTGCTCTTTCTTTACAATAGACATCCACCGGCAACAGTTGATACAGGGTCTGTAATCCATAGTAAAAGCCGTTAGGCGCCGATGCGGTAATTTTTATCAGTTGAGGGGTGACCGATAACTTGTAGGCTTCTTTTTCCATCCCCGGAATGCTGTCAAAAACAATGGAGGGTACATTTTCATGTAACTCGTCAGTCGGTTTCAGCTTGAGACCGGCTATATCCAGGAGAGTGGTTGACAGGCCGGAAGCAATGTGTTTCACTTCTTGTGAGGCGTTAACGACGATAGGAACATCACTGTTCAGGTAAAAACGTCCCTGCTGCTCGCTCATGGTAACAGGCAATGGAACTACATTGTACTCATTGATTACTTCTTTCATTTGGCATCCACACATTAATAACCCAACGAAAAATACTGGCAGACTCTTTTTCTTCATAATAAATCTGTGTTAAGTTTTTAAATAAAGGGGGTATAGAAATTCTTTTTGGACAAAAATAGCAATAAAAACGGAATAAACATGTTTTTCAGAGAGATTAATATGTTTACAATATAAAAATATTTTTCACAGATTTGTTTCTTTATTGCTAATAGAATGCTATCTTTGTCCGAGTTAACCAATTTATTAATCTAACACGCATGACAGCAAATACCCCCAAACGGTTGCTTGCTCTTGACATATTGAGAGGCATCACTATTGCAGGCATGATTCTTGTAAATAACCCCGGTTCATGGGGGTATGTGTATACTCCGTTGGAGCATGCCGCCTTTAACGGGTTAACCCCTACCGATCTCGTTTTTCCTTTTTTTATGTTCATTATGGGAATATCCACTTATATTTCTTTGCGGAAATATAATTTTACTTATTCTCATGCTACATTACGGAAGATTGTGAAACGTACAGTCGTTATTTTTTGTATCGGTCTATTTTTGAATCTTCTGGCCAAATCGGTTTTTACACATCATCTGAATTTTGAAGAGTTGCGTTATTTAGGAGTCATGCAACGGCTTGCTATAGGATACGGTGTGACTAGTCTGGTTGCTATAACGGTGAAGCATAAATATTTTCCCGCTATCATTTTGGTAACTTTGGCCGTCTATTTTCTTTTATTGGCTATGGGAGACGGCTTTAACTTGTCGGCCACTAATATAGTGGCCCGTTTTGATGTATGGGCATTGGGTACATCCCACATGTACCATGATGGTGGAATGGCGTTTGATCCGGAAGGACTATTGAGTACGCTTCCTGCGGTGTGCCATGTAATGGTAGGGTTTTATTGTGGAAAGTTATTGTTTTCTGCTAAAGATAATGACGAGAAGATACAACGATTGTTTTTGGTGGGTACTATTCTCACATTTGCTGGCTTTTTGTTAAGTTACGGCTGCCCTATCAATAAGAAAGTGTGGTCGCCTACTTTTGTCATTACAACCTGCGGATTGGCATCCAGCTTTTTGGCTCTGCTTATCTGGATCATTGATATAAAAGGCTATCAAGGTTGGTGTGTTTTTTTCCGGTCGTTCGGAGTGAACCCTTTGTTTATCTATGTGTTTGCGGAAATAATGGGGATTCTATTGGGCGCTACGGGGGCAAGTGTCTTTATTTATGAAAAGGTACTGGTTCCGGTGTTGGGAAATTATCCCGGTTCATTAGCCTATGCTTTGTTGTATGTATTATTTTGTTGGAGTATTGTTCATATTTTATACAAGAAAGGTATTTATGTCAAGATCTAAAAACGGAAACAGAAAATTAGTTAAATGAAAGAGACGAAGAATGTTTTTATGTCAGAACTGACGGAGGTGTTTAGCAAACGTCAGCAACAGTTTGTTCAGTTTGCTTACTCGTATGTCAGGAACAGGGAAGAGGCTGAGGATATTGTAATGGGGGCTTTTACTAATGTATGGGAGCACCGGAATGAGTTACAGGAGGATACCAATATTTCTGCGTTGCTGTTGACTGCCATAAAAAATCGTTCATTGAATCATTTGCAACACTTGGAGGTACGTATGCGTGCCGAGCAGCATATAGGAGATATGCGGCAGAAAGAACTGGCTTTGCGTATCTCGACTTTGGAGGCTTGTGATCCCGATAAATTGTTTTGTGATGAGATTCAAGCTTTGGTGCAGGAAGCCATTAGTGAATTGCCTCCTACAAGCAGGGAGGTGTTTATTTTGAGCCGGATGAAAAATTTACCGAACAAGGAAATTGCTTTGCGGCTGGATATTTCTGTAAAGACTGTAGAATTTCATATCACCCGGTCGCTGAAACAGTTGCGGGTGCAGCTGAAGGATTATCAGTTTCTTTGGAGTTTTTTATAAAACAAGACCATGTCTCAGTTATTTGGACATGGTCTTGTTCTTATTTCATATACAGGAATCAGAAACTATAATCTGCACTTAAACCGAACACTTTGTTGGTACGGCTATATACATTTGTTCCGGGTAGTCCGGTTCCGTTATAGTTGGTTGATTTTTTTGTATAATCCTCATAATTAGTCCACATATAACCAACATTTAAATAGAGGTGTTTGTTCATCTTTATTTTGGCTCCGACTCCCAAAGAGTAAGAATCACAAGAAAAACTGGTGTCTGATTGATAGTTATCTGATAGTCCGTAGTCAGTGATTTGTCCACCACAGCTGAGAGTTAGTTGCTTGGTTACATCAAATTCAATACCTGCCAAGTATTCATTGGTTCCTTTAGTCAGATATTTTTGTTTGCCGTTTGCCATACCTGCATTTTTGTCATCATAAAAATGATATTCTACAGAAGCGCGAAGTACCGGAAGGAATTCGTAGGCGGCTGCGATAGAGAGCATGGCTGGAATATCATTGGGAGTATTCACACCGTGTTCGTAGGGGGCTACCATATCTTTGGCACTGGGTGGATATTGTAAGTTCTTTGTATTGTTTTCGATATTCAAGTTGGTCTTGAATTCATATTTGGCACCAATGTTCAGTTTACCCAGTTTAGCATCTACACCGATAACAGGAGTAAGTCCCCAGCCGGTTTGGTCACAGTCTAGAGCAAGAGGCAACAGGTTTGTGTCTGTTCCTTTTACAATAGCGTTCAGAAAGCCTTTGTAGCCACCGGTAAAGTAGTTCATTCTACCTCCACCGAATACGGAAAGCCATTCGGTAGCTTTATAGGATAATCCCAGCTGCAAAGAGTAAATATATTGTTTACCGTCCATGGCACTTGTTATATCATACATATCAGGAGTTATAACCGTAGGTTTTTCTGCTTTTAAACCTTCTTGAAAAATACCTGCCATAGCTGAGGCGTCGAACATAGGCAGTCCGTCATCAAAAGACGCCTTTCCACCTCCGGCAGTGATGGCGAAGAATCCTGAAATTGTCCACTCACCTTTTTTATATGCGGCGAAGAGGCTGGGGATAACCGGTGCGGCGGCTGTTCCTTCGTAATATTTTTCAAAAGGCTTGTCTGCAACAGTAGGACCTGTGGCGTTAACGCCATTGTATGTCATAAAACTGGCATCAATATTTCTAGTCTGATAAGCGCTCTGAATGCTCAATCCTACATGGAATCCGTCTTTGGGCAAGAAAGCCAGGCCGGCAGGATTAGATAAAGCACCGTCTATTTCTGTTGTAGCACCACGAGATAGCATACGGAGAAAAGCTGCATGTTGATTTGTATTGGTTAAAATACCTCCTGCGAAAGTTGAATTTGAAACGATTAGTGTCGCTGCACTAATTAATAATAGTTTCTTCATTTATTACTTGATTTTTTGTTTGCGGGCGCAAAGGTAGGATAAAATAACACACGGGCAAACCTTTTGTGCAATTATTTGTGTCGTCTATTGAAAAAATCAACTGTTTCAACAGAAACTATTTGCCTGGATGATGAATATCCTTTTTTTATTTGTGTGATTGATTGGTAGGAACTGTGGAATGAGGGAGCATGCTGATGCTTTTGTGATATATTTGTTCCGGCACGCCTGTCCGCTAAGTAAATTCCTGGTCTGTTTACAGTTTCTTCACTCCATTCAGAACACCGGATTGAAAAGAATGTAGTATCTTTGCAACTCTTTTACTCAATGCAAAAAAAATATATGTATACCAACAAAGAAATATGGAACGTAAGTTATCCGATTTTTCTCGGATTATTGGCGCAAAACATTATCAATGTGACAGATACTGCTTTCCTGGGCAGGGTAGGAGAAGTCGAGTTGGGAGCTTCCGCCATGGGTGGATTGTTTTATATCTGTGTCTTCACTATTGCTTTCGGTTTTAGTGTCGGTTCACAAATCTTGATTGCTCGTCGTAATGGAGAAGGACGTTACAAAGATGTGGGTCCCGTAATGATACAGGGAGGGACATTCTTGCTGGGATTGGCGGTGCTCATGTTTGGGCTGACACATCTTTTGGCCCCATCCATTGTCCGCTTGCTCATTTCATCTGATTCCATTTTTGATGCTACCATGGAATTTCTCAACTGGCGTATTTGGGGCTTTTTCTTCGCCTTTGTCAACGTGATGTTCCGTGCGCTGTATATTGGTATTACACGTACTAAGGTGCTGACAATGAATGCAGTGGTCATGGCATTGGTGAATGTGCTGTTGGACTATATTTTGATTTTCGGTAAGTTTGGAATGCCGGAGATGGGGATTAAAGGAGCAGCTGTCGCTTCGGTGATGGCTGAAGCCGCTTCATTGGCTTTTTTCTTGATTTATACCTACGCAAAGGTGGATTTTAAGAAATTCGGCTTGAATCACTGGCAGAAGATTGACTTTTCTTTATTGGGAAAAATTCTGAGTATTTCGTGTTTTACCATGATACAATATTTTTTGGCCATGGCTACTTGGTTTGTCTTTTTCATCGCGATAGAACGGTTGGGTCAACGCGAGCTGGCGATTGCCAATATCGTGCGTAGTATCTATATTGTGATGCTCATTCCGGTTCAGGCATTGTCTACTACTACCAATTCATTGGTCAGCAATCTGATTGGTGCGGGGGGGATAACCCATGTCATGCGTTTGATTTGGCGTATAGCCCGGATGTCGTTTCTCATTATGGTGGTCTGTGTGGCGGTGGTGGTGCTTTTTCCTCATGCCATGCTTTCGGTTTACACCAACGAACCGGCGTTGCTGGTAGAGTCTGTGCCTTCGTTGTATGTCATTGCCGGAGCGATGATTATTGCATCAGTGGCGAATATTTATTTCAATGCCATTTCGGGAACTGGAAATACGCAGGCTGCTCTGATACTTGAAATGGGGACTTTGGTATTCTACGCCCTTTACATTCTATGGATAGGCATGGTGGTGAAAGCACCGGTTTCTGTTTGTTTTTCTATAGAGGTGGTGTACTATAGTTTGTTACTGCTTAGCAGCATTATTTATTTGAAAAAAGCAAAATGGCAGAATAAAAAGATATAAGGTTCATAAGTTTTTTGTATTTTTGCACCCTGTTGTTATTCTGAAGGTTAGTAAAGAAGGACAGGCAATCATAATTTGTAATTTATAATTAAATATATATGTTCGATAATTTAAGTGAGAGACTGGAACGGTCTTTTAAGATTCTGAAAGGTGAGGGGAAAATCACCGAGATTAATGTAGCGGAAACATTGAAGGATGTGCGTAAAGCTTTGTTGGATGCTGACGTGAACTATAAGGTCGCCAAAGGCTTTACTGATACTGTGAAAGAAAAAGCTTTGGGGCAGAATGTGCTTACGGCTGTGAAGCCCAGCCAGTTGATGGTAAAGATTGTACATGATGAACTGACTGCATTGATGGGCGGTGAGACTGCCGAATTGGTGTTGGAAGGTCGTCCGGCGGTTATCCTGATGTCAGGTCTGCAAGGTTCCGGTAAGACTACTTTCTCCGGTAAACTGGCCCGTATGCTGAAAACCAAGAAGAACCGTAAGCCGCTGTTGGTGGCTTGTGACGTTTATCGTCCCGCTGCTATCGAACAGTTAAGAGTATTGGGAGAACAAATCGAGGTTCCTGTATATAGTGAATTGGACAGCAAGAATCCGGTGCAGATTGCATTGAACGCTATTCATGAAGCAAAAGCGAAAGGTTATGATTTGGTTATTGTCGATACAGCCGGTCGTCTGGCTATCGACGAACAGATGATGAATGAGATTGAGGCGATTAAGAAAGCGGTCAATCCGGATGAAACATTGTTCGTTGTCGATTCAATGACCGGTCAGGATGCGGTGAATACAGCCCGTGAATTTAATGAACGTCTGGACTTTAACGGTGTTGTGCTGACCAAGTTGGATGGTGATACCCGTGGCGGTGCCGCTCTTTCTATTCGTACCGTTGTGAATAAGCCTATCAAGTTTGTGGGTACCGGCGAAAAGTTGGATGCTATCGACCAGTTCCATCCTGCACGTATGGCAGACCGTATTCTCGGTATGGGTGATATCGTGTCTTTGGTAGAACGTGCGCAGGAGCAATATGACGAGGAAGAGGCAAAGCGCCTTCAGAAAAAGATTGCCAAAAACCAGTTCGACTTCAATGACTTTTTGAGCCAGATTCATCAGATAAAGAAGATGGGTAACCTGAAAGAGTTGGCTTCCATGATTCCGGGTGTGGGTAAAGCGATTAAAGACATTGATATCGATGATAATGCCTTCAAGAGCATTGAGGCGATTATTTATTCCATGACTCCGCAGGAACGTACAAATCCCGAAATCCTGAACGGAACACGTCGTACGCGTATAGCCAAAGGCAGTGGAACCAGCATTCAGGAGGTAAACCGTCTGCTGAAGCAGTTTGACCAGACCCGCAAGATGATGAAGATGGTGACCGGCAGCAAGATGGGTAAGATGATGCCGAAACTTAAAAAGTAAGGTTTAAATAAACAGGTAGGGAGAAAGTGCGGAACTTTCTCCTTTTTTTATTATGCAACGTGGCTGATTTATGCTACATTTGTTGCTCAATGGATTATTTATAAATAAATAGTATGCAACTAATTGATGGAAAAGCTATTTCGGAACTGGTGAAGCAGGAGATTGCTGCGGAAGTTGCCGGAATCGTGGCTAAAGGTGGCAAGCGTCCCCATTTAGCTGCAATCCTCGTTGGACACGACGGGGGAAGTGAGACATACGTGGCGGCTAAAGTAAAGGCCTGTGAAGTATGTGGTTTCAAATCCAGTCTGATCCGTTATGAAGCAGATGTGACGGAAGAAGAATTACTGGCAAAGGTCAGAGAACTGAATGAGGATGCTGACGTGGATGGTTTTATCGTACAACTTCCCTTACCGAAGCATATTTCCGAGCAGAAAGTGATTGAAACCATTGACTATCGGAAAGATGTGGATGGTTTTCACCCTATCAATGTAGGTCGTATGTCCATTGGTCTTCCTTGCTATGTATCTGCTACTCCTAATGGTATTCTGGAATTGCTGAAGCGTTACCATATTGAAACACAGGGAAAGAAGTGTGTAGTATTGGGCCGTAGCAATATTGTGGGTAAGCCTATGGCGAGCCTGATGATGCAGAAAGCTTATCCGGGTGATGCCACTGTAACTGTTTGTCACAGCCGCAGCAAGGATTTGGTAAAAGAATGTCAGGAAGCTGACATTATCATTGCTGCACTGGGTCAGCCGAATTTTGTGAAGGCTGAGATGGTGAAAGAAGGTGCGGTGGTTATTGACGTGGGTACTACCCGTGTGCCGGATGCCACAAAGAAATCCGGATTCAAACTGACCGGAGATGTGAAATTTGATGAAGTGGCTCCCAAATGTTCTTATATCACTCCTGTTCCGGGTGGTGTGGGACCTATGACTATTGTATCTTTAATGAAGAATACGTTGCTGGCTGGAAAAAAGGCCATTTACAAATAAGTGCCACACGCTTTGCGAAGCTTGCTGGATAAAAAAGAATGTGTCAAAAGTTTGGTAATGCTTACAAGATAAGCTGACCTGCTTTTGACACACTTGTTTTCATGAACAAAAGTTATGCCTGTTTTTCGGACTTACCTGTAAAATCATAAGGAAGGATTTTCGCTCTTAAAAGATTATTTTGTTCTTCGGAGTAATCATACTTTCGGGAGTGTCCTTGATGTATCGGTCTTTCTCGCTGGGAAGTTCGGGACATTTATGCCCTCATGCCCTCACTGCATGTATAATAGGTTTATTATAAAAGATTTAGATGGTGAGGGCAAAAAATATTGCTCTCACTTATGCTCTTATGCCCTCACTGTATTGTGAAGCTGAATTTTGCATAAAATGCTTGAATACAGTTATATATATACTTTTTATAGGCTATTCCGTTTTGATGTAAAGTAGGCTATTTTTAGGTTTTTTTTGTAAGAAGTGCGCATGGAGGATTTGTACCTTTATGGAATATGGCGGATTCCGGCTGTGGTAAAAAAGATCAGGTCATTTTTAAAAAAGATGACGAGCTTTTTTTAAAAGGCCGCCGTCTTTTTTAAAAACGTCTTGGTCTTTTTTTTAAATGTCCTTGTCTTTTGGACTGGCGGTTGGCATGCTTGCTGACGTGGTTTCTGTTGGGGTCATTGTCATCAATAAGGCATGTGTGTGATATATAAAGATTTGTTGCAAATGCTTGTAGATCCTCTTTCTAATTTTTTATTTGTATTATTCGCTTGAAAAAAACGATGGTACTGCTGTTTCAGAACGGGTGCAGGTTAGTGAAGCCTGTTGGCACAGTTCGGGGTTGCTCCTACGGAATTCAAGCGTATGAAAACTGTAAATTAGTGTAGAACTTTGTTCTTTACGAATTTTTTCCTATCTTGTACCCTTTAATGTTAGAATAGATGAAACAGATCTTCATTCTTTTTTTGCTATGGTTTGGTTTGTCGCTATCGGCGCAAGATCAGATCTCTTTGTTGTTTGTCGGTGATTTGATGCAACATCAGGCTCAAATTGATGCAGCCAGGCAAGGAGACGGGTATAATTATAATGATTGCTTCCGTCATGTGAAGAAAGAAATAAGTGAGGCGGATATGGCTATAGGGAACTTAGAGGTGACATTGGGAGGAAAGCCTTATAGAGGGTATCCGGCGTTCAGTGCTCCGGATGAATATCTTCATGCTATAAAGGAAGCCGGATTTGATGTATTGCTGACCGCTAACAATCATTGTCTGGATAAGGGGAAGTTGGGGTTGGAACGTACTATTCTGATGTTGGATTCTTTGAAAATACATCATGCTGGAACCTATAGGAACCCGGAAGAACGTCATAAGAACTACCCGTTATTGATTGAGAAGAATGGTTTTAGAATTGTATTGTTGAACTATACTTATGGAACGAATGGCTTGAAGACTGATGCTCCGAATGTGGTGAATTATATTAATCGGGAACAAATAAAAAAAGATATTCTTGATGCACGCAGAAAACTTCCTGATGTTATTATAGCCTGTATGCATTGGGGAGTGGAATATTGTTCGTTCCCTGAACGATCGGAGTGTGAATTGGCTAACTGGTTGATTGAACAAGGAGTTGATCATGTAATAGGTTCGCATCCGCATGTACTCCAGCCTATGGAAATTGTAAAAGACCCCCGGACTCCTGCCCGGCATGTCATTGTTTATTCATTAGGTAATTTTATCTCAAATATGTCGAAAGAAAAAACGGATGGAGGAGCTATGGTAAGATTGAAGTTGCAACGGATTTTTCGAATAACCCGTTTAGCGGATTGTGAATATGCATTGGTTTGGACTTCAAGACCTGTTTTAAGTAAAAAAAAGAACTTTGAATTATATCCTGTTACTTTTATTAATAAATCCATTAATAATGAGGAACTTAATGTGATGAAACGTTTCTTGAAAGGAACTGAAAATTTATTAGGAAAATCGAATGGAGGCATAAAAGAGTATTTTTTTGAATAATTTTTCCTCAAAAAGTTTGCAGATATAAAAAAAAGCAGTACCTTTGCATCGCTTTCGAAAGGAAAGCCTAACATGGTGACTATAGTTCAGTCGGTTAGAGCGTCAGATTGTGGTTCTGAATGTCGTGGGTTCGAATCCCACTAGTCACCCCTTCACCTATGAAAGGTTCTGTAAATCTAATGATTTATAGAACCTTTTTCAGTTTTTATGTCTATTAGTGTATTATCATGATGATAAATTTGAAAGATAATAGCGAAAAGGATAAGTATATCTTGGAGTTGTTCCAGACATCTCCTAAGGAGGCTTTTCGTTTATTATTTGATGCTTATCACATGAAATTATGTATATATGCGGTGCAGCTGACCGATTCTTTTGAGATGGCTGAAGATATTGTGCAGGATTTCTTTATCTATTTTTGGGAGAAGAAATATTATTTGAAAATAAATCAGAATCTTCGTTATTATCTTTATTTGTCTGTGCGGAATGCGGCCATCAATGCTTTGCAGAAAAACAACATGTTGTCTATGGAAGAACTCTCAGGCATTGATATGGGTATTCCTGAAGAGTCTATAGATGAAGAGGAGCAAGAGGAACGAAATAAGTTATTATTGGAAAAACTACAAAAATTACCTCATCAGGAATTACAAGTGGTGAGAGCTGTCATTATGGAAAATAAGAAATATAAAGAAGCTGCTGAGGAACTTCATATTTCTGTGAATACCCTAAAAACTCATCTGACAAGAGCATTGAAACAATTAAGAAAAGAATACAATCTGCACTCACTGTTTTACTAAAATTAAATTTTTCTTCTTTTTCTGTCACCCATTTATTAATTTGGACTCTCTTTTATTAAAAGAAAGTAATCAATGAACAAAGAGAATCCAAAAAAGAACAAAAAGTCTTTTGAGTATTATATAGCGCAGCGAAAAGAAGAATTTCGTTGTCAATATGATCATGAACGTTCATGGGAAAACCTGCAATATAAGCTTCAAAAAAGAAAGAATCACCGTCTCAGTTTATATTGTGTAGCAGCCTCGGCAGCTTTTCTTTTTCTTATTTTAGGAGTCAGTCACATATTCTCTCTTCACAATAACACACAAAACAAGGAGGCCGTAGTGGCTGCTGTGGTTTCATTTCCGGAAACAGGCAGCCGCAAGGCTATCCTTACTTTAGAGAATGGAGAAAAAGTGGATCTGTCTGTTAAAAAGGGTACGATTTCTAATGCAAATTCTACTGTAATCAATAATAATGCCAATCAATTATTGACTTATAGAAAAGTGGAAGAGGTTTCTTCAACTCCTCAGATTAATACATTGGCTATTCCAAGAGGAGGGGAATATCAGTTGATTTTATCGGATGGAACAAGGATATGGATGAATGCTGAAAGTCTTTTGCGTTATCCAACTTCTTTCATTGGAGAAAAAAGAGAAGTTTTCCTAGAAGGGGAAGCTTTTTTTGAAGTGGCGAAAGATGCTAAGCACCCCTTTATAGTTCATACAAACAGACATTCGGTGGAGGTACTTGGTACAAGTTTTAATATATCTGCTTATCCTGATTATAAGGTATATACGACTCTTGCAGAAGGGCGTATCAAAGTAAGTACAACTAAAGTTTCGGTTGTGTTAAATCCTGACCAACAAGCGGTTATTGAACCGAATAATGATGATATAGTGACACGTGATGTGCCTGCTTATCTATTTACTTCCTGGGCGAAAGGAAATTATGAGTTTCGTAATACGTCTTTGTCTGAAATTGTTGCCCAACTGTCACGGTGGTATAATGTAGATATCTATTTTAAAAATGAATCTTTGAAAGATAAAAGATTTGCAGGTATCATTTTCAGGGATGAAGAGTTGAATTTTGCTATTGAAGTGATTGAGAGAGTGTCTAATGTACATTTTACTCGCGAAGAAGAAACGATTTACATTGAAGATAGTAGAGAAAAGTGAGTTATAACAAATAATATATTTATTAAATTAATCAACAAACATTATGAGTGCAAAACTTTCGAGCAAAAATTTTTACGGCGGAAATCTCATGGTTAAATGCTTTGTTGCATTGGTCATATTCTTTTGTTCAGTGGGAAATCTGTTTGCTCAAACTGAGACGAAGGTAACTATCAATGTAGATAAAGTGTTGATCAGAACAGCGTTGGAACGGTTACAAAAAGAAACAAAGGTCCATTTCGTTTATGATGAAGAAAACATAGATCAGGATAAAAGAGTGAGTTTGTCTTATACTCAGGCTCCTCTTAAAATAGTTCTAGAAGATTTTTGTAAACAAACATCGTTACGTTATGAAGTGAAAAGAAACTTGATCCTGATTTTGCCGGGAAAGGCTGACAGGAATGTAAATCGTCAGTCTTTTTTAATGAAGGGTGTCGTTACGGATGAGGATGGAGAAAGTATAATTGGGGCTACAGTTATGATTGGTGGAACTAGTAAAGGTACTGTTACCGATATAAATGGGCAATATACATTGGAAGTCCAGTCTGGGGATTTAGTTTCATTTACTTTTGTGGGGATGACTGATAAAGTTATAAAAGCACAGGTAAATAAAAAGATGGTTAATGTTCAGCTTGAGAGTAATGCAACTGCTTTAGCAGATGTTGTGATTACTGGATATCAGACCTTATCAAAAGAACGCGCAACAGGTTCATTTGATAAAGTAGATTCCAGTGTGTTATCATCACGTCCGACAGCAGATCTTTCTACGGCATTACAAGGTTTGGTTGCTGGAATGCAGGCGACGGAAAAAGAGGATGGAAGCATTGATTTTTTAATTCGTGGTTCAAGTTCATTATATGCTGATAAAAAGCCATTGCTTGTAGTGGATGGTTTTCCTATTCAGGGGGATTTTAGTAGTATAAATCCGAATGATGTGGAAAGTGTTACAGTTTTGAAAGATGCGGCTGCTGCATCAATTTGGGGAGCTCGTTCCGCTAATGGGGTTATTGTTGTTACGACCAAAAAAGGTAAAAAGGATAAAGTTCAAGTTGATGTACAGGCATTTGTTCGTATAGGTACTAATCCTGATCTTGAATATATTATGAATCAGGCAGATAGCCGTACAATGGTTGATTATGAAATGAGAGCGTTTGAGAATAACTGGAAGATGGCAGCTTGGGAATATGCTCCAATTTTTTCAAAAATACAGAATTCTCTAACTTTGGCACAAGAGTTATATTATGCTAATAAATATCAAGGGCTTTCTAAAGAAGAAATGGAGCAGGGATTAGAGCGTTTACGTAATACTAGTAATCGTCAACAATTGAAAGATTATTTAATGCAAACACAGTTATTGCAACAATATAATGTCAGTATATCTGGAGGAACTGAACGTATGTCAAATTATATGTCTTTAATGTATGAGAAAAATGATGAAAGTACTATTAAACGTGGATATGAGAAGTTCATGATTAACTATAATAATTCATATAAGGTTACAAAATGGTTGACTGCTAATTTGATAACAACCTTGCAACGTAAGGATCAAGAAACGTCTGGCGTGACTATTGGTGAATTCAGTAATTTGTCACCTTATGAAATGTTATTGAATGAAGATGGTAGTTATGCAACTAATTTGAATGTATATAATCGTGCGGAATTAGAAAAATTGCCTTTAGAAAAATTACCTTATAGTGATTGGTCATACAATATGCTTCGTGAAGTGCGTGGGCGTGAATATAAGACTACAAATACAATGTATCGTGTTCAGCTGGGGTTAAATGCTCAAATTATTAAGGGACTGAATTATGATATGCGTGTGCAGTATGAATCGACATCTTCAGAATATAAAAATTATGATAGCGAAGATACTTTTTATGCGCGTAATTTAGTAAACTCATATACGGAATATAATAATGAAACACAGGAAGTAGGGGTTTCTCGTATTCCTAAAGGTGGGGTCTTGCGATCAGGTAAGACGGAATATTCAAATTATGTATTTAGAAACCAATTGAATTATAACAATTCATTTGCAGAAAAACATGAAATTTCTGCATTAGCTGGTATTGAAATAAGCCAATATGATACCGAAGGTACTGTTAATCCGTATGTGTATGGATATAATAAAGAGAAAAATACATCATCTGTTCCTCCTTATGGGTATGGTAGTAATGTAGACTCATTCAAGAATTTTTTTGGAAATAGTGCAACAATTGAGGGTGGAAATACAAGTTATAGTCTTCGTTGTGACAGATATGTATCCTATTATACTAATATAGGGTATGTATATGACGGAAAATATGGAGCTTCTTTCAGTGCTCGTGGTGATGGATCTAATTTTGTTTCGGATGACCCGTCTTTGCGTTGGTCGCCTATGTGGTCTGTTGGCGCAAAATGGAATATAGGTAAAGAAGAGTTTATAAAAGATATAGATTGGATTAACTATTTAAATTTACGTGCTACTTATGGAATAAATGGTAATGCGGAAAAAAGTACCTCGCCGTTGACATTGGTTTCTGTTGGAAGTTCGGTTAATTCTACTACAGGTACTATTACTGGAAATATCTCTAGCTTTGGTAATCCATCTTTGCGTTGGGAGAAAACTTATACTACAAATATAGGTGTTGATTTTGACTTGTTTAGAAGTAAATTATCCGGTAAGTTGGATTTTTATAATCGGAAAAGTAAGGATGTTATCGGACAGGTTACTATTCCGTCTGTATATGGTACTAGTACTCAGAAATTTAATAATGCTGAAATATTAAATCGAGGTGTTGAATTAGAGTTGACAGGAAACTTCCATATACCATCGGTAGATTTGGGGATTCGTTCCACTGTGACTTATGCTTATAACTACAATAAGATTTTAAAGCTTTATTATCCGGCTCTTTATTGTTATGAATTAGTAGAAGCAGATACTCATGTCGAAGGAAGACCAGTCGGTAGTTTGTATTCATATGATTTTTTGGGAACGGAAAATGGAATACCTTATGTTATTGGGGCTAATGGAGATAAAATATCCATGAATGATGTTTCTGTACATAATCGTTCTTTGGGACTTGATATCTTGCATTATAGTGGTACTACTATTCCTCCCCACACATTTGGATGGTCTAATCAGTTTACTTGGAATAATTTCAGTTTATATGTTTATTTAACAGGTAATTTTGGTGGTATCTTTCGAGCGCCTACTGCCGGAAGTATTCCTTCTGTAGGTAGCGGAAAAACTTTTGTCAGTAGTTCTATTAAGGATTTTGCTGATAGTGATGGTACTCTATATCCTACTTGGCCTCTTAAAGATGAATCTAATTTTTATTTATGGGATCGTTATACTCCGAATTTAGAATATTTTGTTCAAGATGCTTCTTTTATTCGTTTGAAAGAAATCAATTTAGAATATAATTTGTCTAAAAAACTTGCTGGAAAATTACATCTTAGGGGGGCGAAACTTTTTGTTCAAGCACGTAATTTAGGATTGATTTATTGTGCTAATGATTATGGGTATGATCCTGAATGGCTACCTGGAAGTAATAAACCATCTGCAACAATTGCCTTTGGCGCTAATATTAATTTTTAATTTAAAGATTATGAAACAAATAATATATGTTTTTTTGTTGACTGTATTGTCTTCGTGTGATAGTTATCTGTCTAAAGTGCCTTCGCCTTCTACTAGTGCTCCTATTAATAACGTGGAACAACTGGTTGCAATTTATGATAATGCAACAGCATTTATTAATGAAACCAATCCCTTTGCTTGTTATTCCAATGATGATGCCGACTTGACAGCCGAATTATATAAAGCTGATCCTAGTGCATTTGCTATATCAAGTACGGTTTTTTATAATATATTGCATACAGCAGGGATTGCTTCACAGGCTTCGGATGGTTTATGGAATGGAGAGTATTCAAATATTTTTAAAGCTAATACCATAATTAACAATGTGGATAAAGTTACTGGAGATGAAAGCGAGAAAATAAAATTAAAATGTAATGCCCATTTTTTACGTGCTTATTCGTATTTCGTATTAGCTCAATATTATTGCTTGCCTTATTGTGAAGCCAATAAAAATGCTTTGGGACTTCCCAAACGTTTGAATACGGATTTTGAGGAGTCAATAGCCAGGGTGTCATTGGACGAAATTTATCAATTGATATTAGATGATTTGGAAATTGCAGCCGTGACCCCAGATAAGAGTGTAAATCCTAATTTTCCATGGCGTATTTGTCAGGCAACAGTAAATGCATTACTTTCACGTGTATACTTGACAATGGGGAATTATAAGGAGGCACAAGCTACTGCGGAAAAGGCTTTGGAAGGAGCTCCTGAACTATTGGATTTTAATGAATTGGGTTATGCTCCTGTTGAATCTTATCCAGAAATGGAGGGTCTTCCGGCACAGGATGTATATAATTGTGAAACTCATAAATGGACAACGATTAAGTATTTATATTGGAAGGAATTTCTTTTCCCACGTTTTACTTATGCGCGTAGTCAATGGATTATTCCATCTGATGATTTAGTGAGTCTATATGATCAGCAGAATGACCGCCGTTTTAAGTTGTTTTTTGTGGAACATGGAAACCGTCGTATGGGAGTTCCGTATGAAGCATATCGTTATAATCAATTCTATGATGGACGTTATATAATATCTGGCTTGACTACTGCTGAAATGTTATTAAATAAAGCAGAGGCACAAATTCGCCAAGGAATGTGGCAAGAGGGTTTAAAGACTTTGGACGTGCTTCGTGAAAAGCGTTATGAGGCCGGTACCTACATTTCTCTTAGCGCAGGTAACCAAAGTGAAGCTTTATCTATTGTATTGGCTGAAAGACGTCGTGAAATGCCATTTTCTATGCGTATACCTGATATCAAACGTTATGGTGTAAATGAAATATTGGAAGATGATGTGACAGTAGTAAAGAATTTTTTTGAAATATCAATGTCTGAGGTTTTTATAGATAAGCCTAAAACTTATACGATTCCTTCCAATAGTTTGTTGTGGGCGATGCCAATAAATGATGTTGAAATAGGGTCAAGCAATGGTGCTATTCAACAAAATAGATATGAATGAACAACCTTAAATAGTGCAAATCTTCAATGATTTTTTGAGATGCTACGTTTGGGGTATATGTAGTATGTTTTTGACAAAATGATATGTTATTAATTACATTATAATAATTGGCGATATGAGAAAAAATATTTTTTTTATAGTATTC
This sequence comes from Phocaeicola vulgatus ATCC 8482, assembly GCF_000012825.1. GTDB lineage: Bacteria > Bacteroidota > Bacteroidia > Bacteroidales > Bacteroidaceae > Phocaeicola > Phocaeicola vulgatus. Next base: position 2,871,436 of record NC_009614.1, read on the forward strand.
ATTATTTTATGTGCAGTTTCGTGTACAGAAAAAAAATCAAATTTTATTAATACGGTTCATTTGAAAGGCCAGTTGCTTGATATGGGTAGCCAGAATGTGCGTATGAGATTTGACGGAGCAGCATCTATGCTAGGTGACAGCCGAGATATTTTGTTGAAAACGGATGCTGCCGGTTATTTTGATACTACTTTTGTACTTAAAGAGCCGACATATTATACTATCAGCCGCAACACATTGTATCTTACTCCAGGAGATGACATGACTATCAAAGTAACTCAGACAAATACAGAAGCGGAATTCTCGGGAATCGGAGCCGAAGCCAATAATTACATGAAGTTCCGTCTTTTTCCGAAAGGTGGTTCTTATCTGGAAGCCGGTGGTAACTTGCGTGGAGATTTTGTGTCCACTAAAGCGTTGGTTGACAGCTTGGCCGCTATACGTATGCATACATTGGATACGTTGAGTAATGTGTCTGATGCATTTAAAAAGCTGGAAACAGCACGGATCAAAGCGGATATTATCAATAGTTATATCTGTTATGCAAGTTATTCAAGGATGTTTGCCGAAGTGAAGAATGAAGAAGAGATGCGGGCTAAATGGAATGAGTTTAATGTTTCATTAACTCAGGATGTAACTCCGCTATATAAGGAGATTGTGAATGAAGATATGCTGAATGTAGCTGTGGTGCGCGATGTTTTGTCTTATCAGGAAGATTCTACATTGGCTTCTCTTTGGTTTAAGGATATTTCCATTCCTGCGCGTACTACGGAATTATATGCTTGTGCTAAAATAGTCGATAATCTGAGAAATGAAGCTTCAGAACAGACTGTGAACGAGGCGAAGGCATTTTTGCAAACAGTGAAGAATGCTGATTTTGCAACAGAAATTGAAGGAAAGATTGTTCAAGCTTCCAAGTTGCTTCCCGGACAACCTGCCATTGATTTTGAAATGTTGGATGTGGAGGGTAATGTGAAGCATCTTGCAGATTTTAAGGGTAAGGTGATTTATATTGATTTATGGGCGACCTGGTGTGGGCCTTGCATTCAGGAATCTCCGGCATTTGAGGCTTTAGGTAAGAAATATGTGGGTAAGGATATCGTTTTTCTTCCGGTTTCTACAGATACTACAACGAAACCTTGGTTAAGGTATTTGGATGGACATAAGAAAGAATTGACTCAATATCATTCCAATGATGTTGCTTTAAAAGAAAGTTGGGCTATCATGTATATTCCTCGTTTTATTTTGATTGACAAGGATTTCAATATTGTGAATGCATACGCTCCACGTCCGTCAAGTGAAGAGATTGGTACTTTGATTGATTCTGTTCTTAATAAATAGTAAATTTATGATTTATAAAAAATATCTATTATTAGGCGTTTCTTTATGCATGTTAAATGCTTGCAATGAGTCTAAGTCTGTGTCTTTAGAGGGTAGTCTTGATGGAATCCAGGCTGATTCTATCTATTTATATCAAGTAGACAATGAGCATTATGGTAGTGTGAAACTGATTAAATCTATTGCTGTTACCGATGGTAGGTTTGCTTATCCCACTGATTCTATACAAGCCGGTCTTTATTGTTTCTCTTTGCAGAATATGGAGCGTGGAGAGTATTTACAGCAATACGCTAATTTGTTTTTGGAACCCAAATCCATGCAGCTTACCTTGGGTAAGGATAAGTATGATCAACTGAGTTTACATGCTACAGGGTCTGCATTGCAGGAGCAATACGAAGCCTTGCAAGAAGCGAAATATGTAGCAGGTAATCGTATGGTTCTCGATTCTTTGGATCATATGTTCTATGAAGCTCGTGAAAAAGGGGATCGTGAGGAAATGGAGCGTATCCGGGAGGTTTCCAGTCCTTATTATGAGAGTGCCTCGGAACAGACCCGTAAACTGATAAATGGGGAAATTGCTAAAAATAAAGGCTCATACTTCGGTTTGTATCTTTATTATACTTATCGCTTCCAAAATCATACTTTTAATACAGTTGAGGAGATTGATGAGGCACGTAACTTCATAGGCAGTTTTGATGAGGCGTCCAGGCGAAGTGGTATATATGTAAAAATGCAAGAAGGTTTGGATAAATTTGCTAGGTGTGCTACCGGTAGCGTTGCTCCTGCTATAACAGGAATTGATTTGAAAGGGAATTCTGTCAGTTTGAACGATTTCAAGGGTAAATATGTTCTAGTCGATTTCTGGTTTGCCGGTTGTAGTTGGTGTCGTAAGGAAACTCCTTATCTGTTGAAGACGTACAATGCTTTCAAAGATAAAGGATTTACTATTTATGGTGTGTCTACAGACCGTCGTGAGGAAGATTGGAAAAAGGCTATTGAAGAAGACAAGAGCTATTGGAATCAGGTTCTGTTGCAGAAAGACGACGTGAAGGATGTGTTGGAATCATACTGTATTGTCGGTTTCCCACATATAATTTTAGTAGATCCGGAAGGTAAAATTGTAGCGAAGGAGTTGCGTGGAGATGATCTTTATAATACCGTCGAAAAGTTTGTAAACGGAGCAAAATAAAGAAATGTGTTTTTTAACTCATAAAGCAGTAGGCTGGGAATGTCCGGTCTACTGTTTTTTCTTTTATGGAATATGGTTTTTTTTTGAAGGAATGATATGGTTTTATTATAGGTAGTGATGTTCTGTATTGTATTTATTTTTTAAATAAATCTAATGTGTGACCTGTATTTCTTTAATGTTTTCCTTTTGAAGAACATATTGTCTGTCGGATAAGTTAAAAGTTTACCTTTGCAATATAATCAGAGGATGAGATATTGATCTATAATAAATATTATAAATAAAACGCATAGGTATTGTAAGCGTACAATACTTTTTGGTGGTCTCGTTGGATGCTTGTGTTCAGATTTAAGGCGAGGTCACCTTATTCTCGTAGAGAATTTAGATTTTAATTTGAATGATACTTGCTCGCGATGAGTAGGTATCATTTGTTTTTTAGTCTATTCTGTATGGAAATGGCTTGTAAGATTATACATAGAAGATAGAATAATTAGATCACTCTGCCGTTGAAATGGAGGATTTGAGCGGATTATTTTAATTATTGGAAGAATTGTTCTATCCTTTAAAGCATATTGCTTCTATCTTTGCCATACTGAGAAAAACATTAAATTACACTATTATGAAGAATTTTCTTATCTTATCTCTGTTGTTAGCCTTTTTGACTACGGAAGTATGTGCGCAGTGGAAACCGGCTGGTGACAAGATCAAAACACAGTGGGCAAATAAAATAAATACCTCTGCCGTATTGCCTGAATATCCACGTCCTATAATGGAACGTAATGAATGGAAGAACTTGAATGGTTTGTGGGAGTATGCTATCACCGATTTGGGAGGAAATGTTCCGGCGCATTTTGACGGGCAGATTTTGGTACCTTTTGCAGTGGAATCTTCTTTATCAGGTGTGGGACAAAGAGTCGGTGCAAAAAAGGAATTATGGTATTCCCGTTCATTTGAAGTGCCTGTTGCTTGGAAAAATAAAAATGTATTACTTCATTTCGGTGCTGTGGACTGGAAAGCAGATATTTGGGTAAATGATGTGAAGGTTGGTAGTCATACTGGTGGTTTTACTCCGTTTTCTTTTGATATCACTGCAGCGTTGTCTGGTAAGGGAAATAATAAATTAGTAGTAAAAGTTTGGGACCCTACGGATGAAGGGTATCAGCCTAGAGGTAAACAGGTGAATAATCCGGAGGGTATTTGGTATACTCCTGTGACTGGCATTTGGCAGACTGTTTGGCTGGAACCGGTTACTGCCAGACATATTGAAGAACTTCGAATCACACCGGATATTGACCAACACTTACTGACTGTAAAAGCCCATTTGAATATGAGGGCACCTTCCGATCTGATTGAAGTAAACGTATATGACGGCAATCAGTTGGTTGCCACTGGGAAAAGTATTAATGATGAGGCTGTGGTCATACCTATGCCGGAAGATGCTAAATTATGGAGTCCTGATTTTCCCTTTTTGTATACTTTAAAGGTTATGTTGAAAAGCGATAATAAAATATTGGATCAGGTGAACAGTTATGCAGCTATGCGCAAATACTCTACGAAACGTGATGCTAATGGAATTGTACGTTTAGAACTGAATAACCAACCTTTGTTCCAGTTCGGACCATTGGATCAGGGATGGTGGCCTGATGGATTGTATACCGCTCCTACTGATGAGGCTTTAGTATATGATATACAAAAGACTAAATACTTAGGATTCAATATGATACGTAAACATATTAAAGTGGAACCGGCCCGTTGGTATACTCATTGTGATCAATTGGGAATTATTGTGTGGCAGGATATGCCTAGCGGTGATCGTAATCCGGAGTGGCAGAACCGCAAATATTTTGAAGGTACGGAAAAAAAGCGTTCGGCGGTTTCTGAGGCTTGTTACCGTAAAGAATGGAAAGAAATTATGGATTGCTTGTATTCTTATCCATGTATCGGAACATGGGTTCCGTTCAATGAGGCATGGGGGCAATTCAAGACTCCGGAAATTGCAGAATGGACTAAAGAATATGATCCGACCCGTCTGGTAAATCCTGCAAGTGGAGGTAACCATTATACTTGTGGCGATATGCTTGACTTGCATAATTATCCTGCTCCCGAAATGTATCTGTATGATGCCCAGCGAGCTAATGTTTTGGGAGAGTATGGTGGTATCGGTTGGGTAGTGAAAAATCATATTTGGGAACCGGATCGTAACTGGGGATATATACAGTTTAATTCTTCCAAAGAAGTAACTGATGAGTATATAAAATATACAGATATGCTTTATGACCTGATAATCAGGGGATTCTCGGCGGCTGTTTATACTCAGACTACGGATGTGGAGGTGGAAGTGAACGGACTGATGACTTATGATCGTAAGGTGATTAAAGTAGATGAAAAACGAGTGAGAGAAGCCAACGCACGTATCTGTAAATCATTAAAGTAAGGAATATGAATAAGCTGTTCTTTTGGGTATGTGCAGTCCTTATGACTGCATGTGCTTCTTATAAAAATGATGAGGTCTTGACTGAATCCGGTTTAAGTAACAGTCGTTTTCAAACGGAGATAAATGGTGAGAAAACTGATCTGTTTGTATTGAAGAATAAAAATAAGATGGAAGTTTGTATCACCAACTATGGCGGTCGTATTGTTTCTGTTATGGTTCCTGATAAAGATGGAATAATGAGGGATGTAGTATTGGGTTTTGATTCCATACAGGACTATATCAAATATCCGTCGGATTTTGGAGCAAGTATAGGGCGTTATGCCAACCGTATAAATCAGGGACGTTTTTCATTGGATGGGATAGTATACCAATTGCCTCGAAACAATTACGGACATTGTTTGCATGGAGGTCCTCAAGGATTTCAATATCGTATTTATAGAGGTATTCAAGTGAGTGACAGAGAGGTGAAACTGACTTACTTGTCTAAAAATGGTGAAGAGGGTTTTCCTGGAAATTTGAATTGTACTATTATAATGAAATTGACGGACGATAATGCTATTGATATTCAGTATGAAGCAGAAACGGATAAACCGACTGTTGTAAACATGACTAATCATTCTTATTTTAATTTAGATGGAGATCCGTCAAAAGATAATTCTGATTATTTATTGACTTTGAACGCGGATTATTATACTCCTGTTGACAGTACTTTTATGACGACTGGAGAAATTGTTCCGGTTGAGGGTACTCCTATGGATTTCAGACTTCCTGCTGTCATTGGAACTCGTATTAATCAAGATTTTGAACAATTAAGATATGGGAATGGCATTGATCATAATTGGGTATTGAATACTAAGGGGGATATTCATCAAGTTTGTGCCACATTGGAGTCACCTGTTACGGGGATTGTACTCAATGTTTATACTGACGAGCCGGGTATTCAGGTTTATTGTGGTAATTTTCTAGATGGGACATTGACGGGTAAAAAAAATACAATATATAATTTTCGGGCCTCTGTGTGCTTGGAAACGCAAAAATATCCCGATACACCTAATAAGGCAGACTGGCCTACGGCAGTAGTGAGACCAGGAGAAAAATATCAAAGTCATTGTATTTACAAGTTTTCGGTACATAAATAATGTATGTTAAGGTAGAAGGAATTGTGGAATATAACATTTGGGATAAATAAGATTCAGAGAGGAAGAGTCCTGAAAGAAGCGGTGAGAGTAAACACTGGTTCTTTTGGGACTTTTTCCGGATAATTATTGATATGGAGAATTTAATCTTTAATTTTGTACTCTCTAAACTAAATTGATATACTATGAAAAGAATATTCATAATAGGACTTCTTTTTTTATATGCATTTACTCTTTACTCTCAAAGTAATATCCGATATTATTTCAAAACATTGGATATTCAAGACGGACTCTCGCAAAACACGGTGAACGCTATTTTGCAAGATAAACAAGGTTTCATGTGGTTTGGAACAAAAGATGGTTTGAATCGTTTTGATGGCCTGAGTTTTCGTATTTTCAAAAAAGAGAATTCTGCTTTAGGAAATAATTTTATCACTGCACTTCATGAGGATAAAGAAGGAAATATTTGGGTTGGAACAGATGCAGGCGTTTATGTGTATAATCCTTTATTAGAAGACTTTACAGTATTTGATAGAGTTAGTGACACAGGTGATATGATTAGTCGTGCTGTGACTCGTATTGAAAGTGATGAAGATAGTGATATATGGATTTCCGTGGATTATCAAGGATTGTTTCATTTTGATCGTGTGCAAGATCGGTTAATTAATTGTCTGCATAGAGATAAGCGTAAGAACCAATTGGCCAATGTTACGCGTTTTTGGTTTGAGGAAAAACTATGTTGGGTCAGTTTATATGACGACAACCTATATTATACAAAAGATAATTTTAAGACATTGTTTCCCTTTCAGGATTCTGAAGGAAAAGAGCCTTTTAAAGATGATATCATTAATACTTGGATTATGGGTCCCCATAATTGTTGGTATATCGGTTCTTCTAATGGTTTGACTGAAATTAATCTGACAACAGGGCGGGTAAGGCGTTTGTTGAATTATTATGTGCGTGATTTAGGCTTTAAATCGGATAAGGAATTATGGGTAGGTACGGAGTCGGGGCTATATATTTATGATTTGGAAAAAGGTGAAATAGCTCATCTCACTGTTTCAAACGGGAATGATTCTTATGCTTTAGCCGATAATGCTATTTATTCTATATGCCGTGATAATGAGGGAGGAATGTGGATCGGATCTTATTTTGGCGGGGTCAATTACTATCCGCGTCAATGGACTTATTTTGAAAAATTCTACCCTCGTGATGATATTAAAAATTTTGGGCGTAGGGTACGTGAGTTCTGTGAAAGTAATGATGGTACTGTTTGGATTGGTACTGAAGATAAGGGATTATTTCATTTTTATCCGGAAAGTGGAAAGATTGAAAAATTCTCACATCCTGCTATTTATCAAAATGTTCATGGTTTATGTTTGGACGGTGATGATTTGTGGGTAGGCACTTTTTCCGGAGGTTTAAGCCGTATTGATTTGCTTACGAAGCAAGTAAGACACTATCAAAAAGATATAAGCCCAAATTCTTTGGATGCCAATAATGTATTCTCTATTTGTAAAACTACATCTGGTGACTTATGGATTGGCACTACATCTGGATTGCTGCGATATAATCGTGATACAGATGACTTTACTAGGATGCCGGAACTAGCTAATATGTTTGTTTATAAAATATTGGAGGATTTTAGTGGGAATTTGTGGCTGGCAACTTATTCTAACGGTGTTTTTCGTTATGATGTGAATAAGAAAGAATGGAAGAATTTTATTTTTCACAAGAACGATTCCACTTCATTACCTTATGATAAAGTAATCAGTATTTGTGAAGATAGTCGTAAGCGGTTATGGTTTATGACACAAGGGGCGGGTTTTTGCCGTTTTAATCCGGAAAATGAAAGCTTTACTCGTTTTGATATGTCGAAAGGTTTTCCTAGTAATATCATTTATCGGATGGTAGAGGATAATCGGGGGAATTTATGGTTGACAACTAATAATGGTTTGGTTTGTTTCAATCCGGAAACAGATGATAAACGAGTTTATACTACAGCAAACGGATTGCTAAGTAACCAGTTTAATTATCAGTCTGGGTATAAAGATAAGATGGGACGTATCTATTTAGGTAGTATAAATGGTTTTATCACTTTTGATCCATCTACTTTTGTAGAAAATACTTTTGTTCCACCAGTTGTCATTACAGATTTCTTCTTATTCAATAAACGAATGCAGATCGGCAGTAAGGATTCTCCATTGAAAGAAAGCATCGTCTTTTCTGATGAGGTCGAGTTAGAATCTGATCAAAATTCTTTTTCATTGCATGCGGCGGCATTAGGTTATCAGGCACCGGAAATGAATCAATTGGTTTATAAAATGGAAGGATTTGATAAAGAGTGGTATAATGTAGGGCGGAATTCGGTAATCAATTATTCCAATTTACCATATGGAACTTATATTTTCCATTTAAGAGGATCGAATAGTGACGGAAAATGGAATGAAAAAGAGCGTATATTGAAGATTCATATTTTACCTCCGTTTTATTTATCAGGGTGGGCCTATTTTATTTATTTGCTATTAGGAATTCTGTCTGTGGTAGGTATCATTTATTATTTCCGGAAAAGGAATGAGCAGAAACACCAACAGGCCATGGAGAAATTCGAACGGGAAAAGGAACGCGAACTCTATACTGCAAAAATAGATTTCTTTACGAATGTGGCGCATGAGATTCGTACTCCTTTGACATTAATCAAAAGTCCGCTTGAAAATGTGCTTGTTTCTCCGAATGTATCTGCAGATATCCGTGATGATTTGGAAATAATGAATCTGAATACTACCCGTTTACTGGATTTGGTTAATCAGTTACTTGATTTCAGAAAGACTGAAACACGTGGGTTTCAACTGAATTTTGTAGAGTGTAATATTTCGGATATATTACAGCAGATTTATATGCGGTTTACTCCATTGGCACGGCAAAAGAAATTGGAATTTGTTATTGAATGTTCGGAATCTATCTATGCGTCGATAGATCGTGAGGCGTTGACTAAGATAATTAGTAATCTGTTTACTAATGCCATTAAATATTCTGAAACTTATATTCATGTCCGGTTGTGGATGGAGGATACTTGTTGGTTCTTGTCTGTCTGTAACGATGGCAATGTAATTCCTATGGAAATGCGTGAAGAGATTTTTAAGCCTTTCATACAGTATAAGGACGGATTTTCCCGTAAGGTTTCGGGTACGGGAATTGGTTTGGCATTGGCAAGATCTTTAGCTGAGTTGCATGAAGGGAACTTAATTATGGATGATTCACAAAAGCAGAATTGTTTTATTCTTTCATTGCCAGTAAAGCATGAACATACTATTGCCATTTCGAAGAGTGAGATTAAGTTGAAAGAGGATCCGAAAGAAGAGGATCCGGGACAATTGCAACAGAAGCCGCGTTACACTGTATTGATTGTGGAGGATAATGTTGAAATGTTGGCTTTTGTTGTCAGACAATTGTCACCTGTTTATCAAATATTGACTGCAACTAACGGAGTGGAGGCCTTAAAGGTGTTGGAGGGGCATACAGTGAACTTAATAGTATCGGATATAATGATGCCCGAAATGGATGGGTTGGAATTATGTGACCGTATAAAATCAGACTTGGATTACAGTCATATTCCTATTGTACTGTTGACGGCTAAGACCACTTTACAATCAAAAATAGATGGTTTGAAATCTGGAGCGGATGCTTATATTGAAAAGCCGTTTTCTGTGGAGTATTTGAAAGTGTCTGTTGCCAATTTATTAAGTAATCATGAAAAGCTGCATGCGGCTTTTGCACATTCACCGTTTATACAGACCAATTCTATGGCTATGACGAAAGCGGATGAAACTTTTTTGAAAACCTTGAATGAAGTGATTGTTGCCAATATGCAAAATCCGGACTTCTGTCTGGACGATATGGCGAGTTTGCTCAATATGAGCCGTTCCAGTTTGAACCGCAAAATAAAAGGAGTGTTGGACATGACCCCTAATGACTATATCCGTTTAGAGAGATTGAAAAAAGCTGCTCAATTATTAAGGGAAGGAGAATGTAAGGTAAATGAAGTATGTTATATGGTTGGCTTCAATACTCCTTCTTATTTTACTAAATGTTTTCAGAAGCAATTTGGTATTTTACCAAAAGATTTTGTGAAATGATTTTTTTCGGCGCATGAAATAGAATAATAGAACTAATCGCCCTCAGGAACTATTCTGAGGGCGATTTTTGAATGTATTATTCTATTAATTGGTTGAATAGTTCTAGCACATTCGGGGAGTTTGGAATACATTTGCATCACAAAAAGTTGAGAATATGATTCATGTAATACTGTGAAAAAAGAAATGCCTATGACATAACAAGAATGTGACCTTTAAATTCTATCTGTTGTATGTATATTTATGAACATACTTGTGATTAATTAAAAAGCGGAACTGAAATCTCCGCACAATTTTACAAATCTAATTCTATAAAAAATGATTAAAAAATTATTAGTCTTCTTTCTGACTATTTTTACGATGACTGCTTATGCGCAGAACGTAACAATGACCGGAACCGTAGTAGACACAGACAACTTGCCTTTAATTGGTGTGAATGTGGTTATTAAGGGTACTTCTACCGGTACTACTACTGATTTGGATGGTAAGTTTACTCTTACTGGAGAAAATGGACAAACATTGGTTTTCTCATATATAGGGATGACCCTCCAAGAGATTGTTTACAAGGGAAAACCTTTGCACGTGATAATGAAGGATGATTCCAAGGCTTTGGAAGAGGTGGTTATAATTGGTTATCAGACTGTGAAGAAATCTGATCTGACGGGTGCAGTAGCAGTAGTTGATACCAAAGAGATGAAAAAAAGCTCAGCTGGAACACTTGTCAGTCAGATGCAGGGGCTTGCTACAGGTGTAAACGTTCGTAGTAGTGGTAGAGCAGGTGAGGATGCTTCTATTCAAATTCGTGGTGTGGGTTCATTAAGTAATAATGCTCCGTTGTGGGTGGTCGATGGGATGATAACTGATCCGGGAGTTGACTTTAATCCGGCTGACGTTGAATCTATTCAGATCTTGAAAGATGCTTCCGCTGCCGCTATATATGGTTCTCGTGCTGCTAATGGGGTGATTATTGTTACTACTAAGAAAGGGGTGAGTGGTCCTATGAAGGTGAATGTGAGTGTGAAAGAAACATTGGAGTGGAGTCCGAAGTTTGATTTGATGAATGCGGCAGAGTACATTAAATATAATGATATAGCTTATAAAGAAGCGATAAAAGATGGTATAGCCTCCATAACAACAACTCAGAAGCATTCCGAATATGATACCAATTGGCAGGATGAGGTATTGAAGACAGCTTTGGTACAGGATTATAATGTATCTTTATCCGGTGGTGGAGATTCGGGTAGTTATTTTGTTTCAGCTGGTTACTATAATAATGATGGTGTATCTTATGGAAATACGTTTGATCGTTATAGTTTCCGTGTTAACACACAGGGGAAAAAAGGTTGGTTTTCATTCGGTGAGAACTTGGCCTACTCATTAACTAATACAGATCCGAACCAGACAAATACTTATAATGACTTTTTACGTATGATGCCTACTATTCCGGTTTATGATGAGAATAATCCAGGTGGTTATGGATATGGAGATGCGGCTAAATATAATACTTTCGGTGTAAATCCCATTGCACGTGAAAATTTGGAAAAACGCCATATGAGACAAAATCGTCTGAATGGTTCATTGTGGTTGGAGTTCAAACCTTTCGAGTTTCTTTCTTATAAGTTCAATGGGGGCGTTGACTTGTATTTCTATGAAAATTCATGGTTTCGTGGTGAAGGTAATTGGCAACAAAATCAGGAACATCGTGATCCGGAGAGCCAGAAAGCACGTGATAATACTTATAATATGCTGATTGAGCACACGTTGAATTTTAACAAGGATTTTGGAAAACATCATGTCGATGCAGTATTAGGTACTACTTACCAACATCATGAGTGGGAGGGGTTATGGGCTTCCCGTCTTAATTTTCCTATGTTAGGTAATGGTGATTATCTGACAGTGTTAAATGCTGGACAAAGTAACCAACAGAATACTAATAGTATTAGTGAGAATGCCATGATCTCTTATTTGGGACGTGTTAATTATATTTATGATGACAAATATTATCTGACAGCTACTTTCCGTCGGGATGGTACTTCTCGTTTAGCTAAGGAAAATCGCTGGGGTAATTTTCCTTCTGTTTCTGCTGCCTGGAGAATTTCTAAGGAAAGTTTCTTTAAGGTACCTTGGATTGATGATTTGAAGATCAGGGGAAATTGGGGGCGTTTGGGTAATGCTTCTATCGGTGATTGGGATTATGTTGGTACTATTAATCAAAGCATTGTGACGGTATTTGGTGGAGCTATTGTACCTGGAGCCACTCAAGTAAAATTAGTGAATACCAATCTTGTTTGGGAAACCAAAGAAACCGTAAATATTGGTTTTGACGCTAGTTTTCTCAATTCACGTTTGACTTTCAGTGCCGAGTATTATCATTCAAAGACTAAGGATGTTTTGACGGAAATGCCTATTGCCATCTCTACCGGTAATCAAGAAGGGGCACCTAAAGCAAATGCGGCTAGTTTGCGCAATCGTGGATTTGAATTGAGCTTGGGGTGGAAAGATCAAGTTTCAGATTTCAAATATGGTGCATTGTTGAATATTACAACTTTGAGTAATAAAGTATTAAGTTTAGGATATGAAAAACCTTTTATTGATTCAGGTCAGGCAAGAACGAGGTTGAATGGTCCGTTGGCAGAATTTTTTTTGTATAAAACCGATGGGATTTTTAAAACACAAGAACAAATAGATAATTATGTAACTCCTGATGGCGAACCTATTATGATTTCCGGGAAACGTCCGCAATTAGGTGATGTGAAATATATTGATACGGATAATAATGGACAGATTACGGCGGATGACCGTCAATTTTGCGGAAGTCCGTGGGCAAAGATGCAAATGTCATTGGTCTTGAATGCTGAATGGAAAGACTTTGATTTCAGTATGATGTGGAATGGGCAATTTGGTAATAAAATTTATAATGTATCCAAATGGCAAGGACGTTTGTTCTCGGACAATTCCAATTATCTTCGCTTCAAGAAGGGAGAAGAACCTTATCAGGTAAATCAGAATTCTGATACGCCACGTATAATTTATGGTGACCAACGTAATTCATGGGATGCGGATCGTTTCCTTGAAAACGGTTCTTATTTCAGACTGAAAAATATTTCTATCGGATACAATCTTAAAAAGGAATGGTTGAAGAATTTGGGTATTGACAAACTTCGTTTATATGCTACCGGTAGTAATCTGCTCACTTTTACAGGCTATTCCGGGCTTGATCCTGATTTTATAAACACTAATATTTGGAATAGTGGAACGGATAGTTTTTCATATCCTAATACTCGTTCTGTTATGTTTGGCTTGGATTTGACCTTTTAACTTATAAATTAGTATACTGATATGAAGAAAATATATAGATTTTTATTTGCTGGTGTCTTGGCTTTGTGTGCTACCGGATGCAGCTCAAGTTTATTGGATATAGAAAATCCGAATGAAGTAACCAATACTACTTTTTGGAAATCGGCGGATGATGCAAAAGCTGGAGTAAATGCTTGTTACAGTTTCTTATATAAAGAAGGGACTTGGATGCGTTGGTTGTCTTTTCGTTACGATCTGTCATCAGATGAAGGATGGAGTTCGTCTCCTTGGATAGAATTAGGTGACTGGACGCGTTTTCTTTATAATAATTATGATTTCTATGAGGGTAATAAGGTACATTGGGAGCATTTTTATGTAGGGATCTTTCGTTGTAATCAGGTTTTGGCTAATGTGCCTGCGATTGAAATGGATGAGGTTCAAAAGAACCAACTTTTAGCACAGGCTTCCTTTTTACGTGCTCTGTGGTATTTTCAGATAAATCTTTTGTGGGAGAAAGGGACATTAGTTCTTGAACCTCAAAATGCTGATTACATACCTAAGGACGCTTCAGAACAGGAAATTTGGGATCAGATAGAAAAAGACCTTACGTTTGCAATGGAGAATTTGCCGGAGGCATGGGATGCGGCAGATTTAGGCAGAGCGACAAAAGGTGCTGCTAAAGCTTTGTTGGGCAAGGCTTATATGCAACAACATAAATATGATAGGGCCAAAGAACAGTTGCAATGGCTGATTGATAGGGAAGGCTCTTTGTATGGTTTGCTTGATAACCGTGAAGACAATTTTACCGATTTGAATGAAAATAATCAGGAGGGAATATTTGAAATTCAGTTTGATGATCAAAATAAGGGGGGCACAGGCAATGATGCCAGTATGGCCTTTGGTTTCCAGCGTACTCAGTTTTATGCACCCGGTGGCACTCATGGTACGGGTTGGGGCGATGGTAAAGCGCGTCGTTGGCTAGTAGATGAGTTCTTGAAAGAGAGAAGGGTTGATGGCAGAAATGACTTGCGTTTATACAATAGTATTCTTTATAAACATTTTGGAGATGATTTTCCTGATCAGTCAAAAAAATACTATGCCAATGAAGATGCGTCACAATGGTTTGATGAGTGGGGACAGGACACAGAGGATTGTTATATTCGCAAATACAATACTTCTTACTATCGTGAACGTGAAGACTATTTCGCACGTAATAATTATCGTATTATGCGGTATGCTGATGTTTTATTGAGTTATGCGGAGTGTTTGGTTGAAACTGGAACTTCGGCTTCTGATGCGGCTGTTTATGTTGATAAGGTAAGAGAACGTGCAGGGTTATCCAAACTGAAAGATAGTCGGTGGAAGGATTGTTTAAGTTCAAAGGAGGTCTTTATCAAACGTCTTCAGATGGAACGTGCTTTGGAACTTTGTTTCGAAGGCTGGCGTTGGGCGGATTTGAAGCGCTGGGGATTGCTTGATTCACAGGCTGGTATTGACGAGCTGAAAGCTCGTGACAAGGACTTCAACAATTTTGTGATTGGCAAACACAAACGTATGCCTATCCCTACATCGGAAGTTGAAATCAGTAAGATTGATGATGTTCCTCAACTAACTCAGAATCCTAATTATTAATAAAAAAGAAAGACTGTGTCGGAGTGTTTTTTCTTTTTATAATACTTCCGGCATAGTCTTTATTTAACTAGTATCATTTATGCTTGTCTGCAAAAAAATACTGATCTTCTGTGCTTTTGCTTGTTGCGGTACTTTATTCGCGCAAAACATACAGAATCCGGTGCTTCCCGGAGTAGCGGATGCCGGTGTGATGAAATATAATGGTAAGTATTATATAGGTGGAGTATTTACCAATGGGGATTTTTATGTTTCCGACGACTTGGTTCATTGGGGTAAACCTGTTCATGTCGTGACTATGGATAATGGCTGGAGTAAAGGAAGTGGTGCCGGTAATGAGCAGATTCACGCCAATGATATGTTTTGTTTGAATGGTGATTTTCACTTATATTGGTCTGTCAATTATTGGGGTAAGGATAAGCATGCTGTTCACATTGTACATGCTCAAAGTAAAAATGTGTTGGGGCCCTATATAGAGCCTGATAAAAAAACTTGGATGGATAATCGCATTGATCCTAAGGTTTTTAAAGATGATGACGGACAATTATATATGTATATGGTGCGTTTTACTGATGGAAATACTATTTGGGGACGTAAAATGAAGAATCCGGCGGAATTTGCCGGAGAACCAGTGTGCTTGTTTGCATCATTGCCGGATACATGGGAGACCATGGATAACAGAGTGGCAGAGGGACCTTGGGTGATGAAATACAGAGACCGATACTATTTGATGTATAATGCCAATCATACCTCTACTGAGTGGGGGAATTATCAATTGGGGGTTGCGGAGGCAGACTCACCTTTAAGTTTTCAAAATGGGAATAAATATAGCTATCCGGTAGTAAATTCTAATCAAATTCTACTGGAAGAGAATTATGTGGATCTTTTACGATATGGCATCACTTATGAGCCATTGTTTGATTATACAGAAAATAATCCTGGAGTCGGTTGGATGCTTCCGGTATATCAGGCTTCCGATTGGAAGAAAGGAGAATGTGGATTCTCATCTAAAGAGATAAAAGGATCTACCACTCGTCATTTAGGTACTTGGTGGACATCTCCTTCATTGTGGTTACGTAAATCTTTTTTTGTTGGCAAACAGGTGGGAAATTTAGCACTCAGGGTTGCTCATGACGGAGATACAAAAATATATTTGAATGGAACATTGATTTACGAAAAACAGGGACGGGATTATTGTATGGTAAACCTTGATGAAAAGCAACGAGAGCTTCTGAAAAAAGGAGAGAACTTGCTTGCTGTAGAAACAAATAAAGGGCGTGCCCAATTTTTTGATGTTTCTTTGTTTGATATGAGGAGTGAAACAGCAGATGATATTTTGATGACCCCGGGACAACCTAATATTTTAAGGGGGCCCAATGGATTTGAATGGTGGCTTATATATATGGCTAATAAAAATAATGAGTGTAGGGGGCAGTATATTAACCGTGTTCATTTCTTTAATAAAACATTATTTGTTGAAGGAATAACCGGTCCTTGTACAGATGGCTATCATCCGGAACCTTCTTTGCCCACTTTTTCAATGAAAGGGGAAACACCTTCTTTTGGAGTGCTGCAACAAGTGAAACCTTCTACAACTTATATGTTTGAAACAGCAGTCAAAACAGATGGAGATGCTGGTATCATTGCGTGGTGGAAAGATGTGGATAATAATGCTTATATCGGTTTCGATACAAAGAACCACAATTGGTATTTGCGTACCATTATTAATGGTAAAGAAAAGGAGGAATATTTCACTTTGCCTAAAGATTTTCGTTGGGGTGTTTATCATCATTTACGTATTGAACGTAATCAGGATTGTTTAAAAGTATGGTTGGATGAAATACCATCTCCTCAAAAACATCTGTTTACAAAGATTATTCCTGTGACGGAACCCGGTGTTCCCGGAGTGTTTGATCGGACTAAAAAAGCTTTGTTCGAAGGGGTGACTTATACTATCGGATTTGATGATGACCGGATACAGTTAAAAGAACATTCAGAAATATTGAAAGGTGATTTTCTTGATCATTATGAATTTAGTTTTCAACTTTCAGGTTTGTCCGATTGTAAGATGTCAGGAAGCTATCCGGTTTATGTGGATAAAGATAACTATGTAAAAGCTCAATTTAATGGTATCACGCGTATGCTGGAAGTGGTAGTTGTAAAACAAGGACAACAGATACTTGATAAAAAATATCCGTTGGAACATTTACAAATGGTTTATCCTGATGTGAAGTATACTGATTTTGTCGAAAAATGTTATCGTTTTATATCGCCTTCATGGATAAATGCCCTTTACCTGAACCGTCATGAAGTAGGGAATAAGGCGGAGTTTGTAGACGATATGTTTAGTAAATTTACAATAGAATATTTGAATGAGGGAAAATGGTATCCATTGAATAACAGCGGGGCGACGGTGGCAGAGCATCTGGCTTATAATCGTTTGTCTTTTACTCCGATAAAAACGGAAGGTATTCGTTTTATTAATAAAGACGCTCAGGATTTGGAACGGCATATTTATAAGTTGGGAATTCAAGAACAATTAAAGGAATCTTATAATTTCCGTGCGGTGAGAAGGGGAAATAAGCTCTATCTTTTTGTTGACGGAAGAGAATTAGGGAGATTGGATATTCATTATCCTGCTTCTTGTGTAGGATTTTGTTCTGGAAATTATTCTCCGGTATATAAAGGAATATTGTATTATCATATAGGAAACTGACTAGTATTATGAAAAAAAAAATGATTTTTATTTGGTTATTGATGTTGGGGACATTGACTTCTTGTCAGTCATGTTCCTCAGAATATAAGAATGTGAATGAAATAATTGTGGAAGAGCTGGAAATACCTGTTCCACTGGGTGACCCGTTTATATTGTTGCACAATGGGACTTATTATGCTTATGGTACTCACTCGGATGAAGGAATAGAGGTTTATATCTCGGATAATTTAAAAACGTGGAAATATAAAGGGCTGGCTTTGAATAAGAAGGATTCATGGGCAGACCGTTGGTTTTGGGCACCGGAAGTATATGAAGTGAATGGTAAATTTTATATGTATTATTCGGCAGATGAGCATATTTGTGTAGCAGTGGCAGATTCCCCTGTAGGACCATTTATACAAAATAAGCAAGAACCTATGATTGTTGAGGAGAAATGTATTGATAATTCTTTTTTCATGGATGATGACGGTACTCCTTATTTGTCATTTGTCCGTTTTAATGATGGGAATAATGTATGGATAGCCGAGTTGGAAAAAGATTTGATAACCCTTAAGAAAGAAACGATGCGTCCTTGTATTCATGTTTCACAGGCTTGGGAGGAAGTGTGGCCTCGAGTCAATGAAGGTTCTTATATTCTCAAACACAATGGAATTTATTATATGACTTATTCTGCGAATAGTTATGAAAGTCCATTCTATGGTGTAGGTTGTGCTACAGCTACCGATATAATGGGGGAATGGGCTAAATACGACGAAAATCCATTATTGCAAAATCCTGGTGGGTTGGTAGGTGTAGGGCATAGCGCCATGTTCACTGATAAAGAGGGAAAACTTCGTATTGTATTCCATGCCCACAAAGATAAAAGTAATATTCATCCGCGTGCTATGTATATTGGTACGGTAAATTTTGAGAATGTGAATGGAACAGACCGTATGAGAATCAGTAAAGAATATATAACTCCTAAATTACTGCAATGAGAAAAAATTTGATCCTGTCTATCTGCTTTTGTTTGGTGTCTTGCTCATCATCGTCTGCGCAAGAAGAAATATCTGATGGTGATAAAACCAGCTATTACTGGAATCCGGTGATAGATTATAGTCTGCCCGATCCTACTATTATAGAAGGTGGTGATGGTTATTATTATTTGTATGCAACCGAAGATATTCGTAATTTGCCGATCCATCGTTCCAAGGATTTGATTAATTGGGAATGGGTAGGTACAGCATTCACGGATCGAACGCGTCCTGATTTTGAACCGGGTGGAGGCTTATGGGCTCCGGATATCAATAAGATAGGTGATACGTATGTACTTTATTATTCTATGTCTAAATGGGGAGGTGAGTGGACCTGTGGTATCGGTTGCGCTACGGCAGACAAACTTTCGGGGCCATTTAAAGACCATGGTCTGATGTTTCGGAGTAACGAGATTAATGTACAGAATTCTATTGACCCTTTCTATATAGAAGATGCCGGAAAGAAATTTTTGTTTTGGGGCAGCTTTCGGGGCATTTATGGCATTGAATTAAGTGAGGACGGTCTTTCAATAAAACAAGGGAAGAAGCCTCGGCAGGTGGCTGGTACAGCTTATGAAGGAACTTATATTCATAAAAAAGAAGGTTTTTACTATTTTTTTGCTTCCATAGGGACTTGCTGTGAAGGATTGAATAGCACTTACACTACTGTAGTTGCTCGTTCAGAAAATTTGTTTGGACCTTATGTTGATAAGAACGGGAGGACAATGATGGATAACCAACATGAAGTGTTGATTCATAAGAATAGTTCGTTTGTGGGAACAGGACACAATTCGGAGATTGTGACTGATAAAGTGGGTAATGATTGGGTATTTTATCATGCAGTGGCCACAAAGCATCCTGAAGGGCGTGTTTTGATGATGGATAAAATAAGTTGGAAAGACGGATGGCCTGTGGTAGCTACGGATTCTCCCTCATTGAAATCGGAAAAACCTGTATTGTAATTAATAAATACATAAAAATATGAATTGGAAAAACTTTGTATGTAGTGTGGTGTGTCTGGCAGGAATGACTTGTGCGGAAGCTGTGAACTATACACCGGAAAATGTTTCGGCTTCCATTGCTTTGAAAGTGCCTGGTAATGATGCGAAGCGGTATCCGCTGACTTTGCAGCAATTGGATAATAGTAATTTTGAATATCAGTGGGTGGCGGCCGATAAATTACCTGTGGTGATTTATCAGAATGTTGAAGAAAAAGACGGCAACCAGCGTATTGTCATTTTTATGACTGCATTGGATGATGTTTATTTCAATTTTGGTGAGCAGGTAATGACTGGTTGTCATCATGATGATTGTTTGTTTTATATGCCTGGATTTTGGTATCGTCGTAACTTGCGTTCTCCTCAAGAAGCGCCGTCTTTTCATACCTCGGATAGCTGGTTGGTTCGTGAAGACCGTTTAAGTACTCCCTTGACTGCTATTTTTGATGAAAAGAATAGGAAAACATATTCTGTTATCCGGCTGGATAATATGGCTTCGGATGCTTTGACTACCCATAAGGAAGGGGAAGTGATATTGTCTGGTAAAACCTCTATAGGTTATACAGGATTTGAAAACCTCTCGGGTATCGCTTCTTTGTCTTTTGGGTTTCCTTACAAGGAAGCTCCTAAAACTTATATTCGTAAATTGACATTGGCTCCTTCGGTTGAGGCCTATCAATTATTACGTAAAGGTGAGAGTCTTTCTCTGACTTGGGAATTACATGAGTCGGAAATTGCTGATTTTTCAGAATGTGTGCAGCATATTTGGGAATATTCTTATGATACAAACTGTCCTCAAATTGTAAATACACCTTATTCTCCTGAGAAAATGAAGGAAGTGATGAGTAATTTCTTCGTGGAAAGTTTTGTCGGAAATACTCCTACTCATTATTATTCGGGGGTGGAATTGCGTACAGCTACTTGTGACCAAACGGATGTTGCCGAAGTGGGTTTTGTGGGACGTACTTTGTTGAATGCTTTTAATGCATTGGAATATGGAGAACAGCAGCGTCGTACGGATTTGGTGACGAATGCTTATAAAATTTTTGATTCTTATTTGCAGAATGGATTTTCGGAAACGGGTTTCTTTAATGAAGTAGTACATTATAGGCGTAATTTTGTAGAGTCTGTTCATAGTATCCGCCGTCAGTCTGAAGGGGTATATGCCCTGCTTCATTTTTTGAATTACGAAAGACTGCAAGGTCGTAAACATCCTGAGTGGGAAAAGCGTATAAAAAGTATGTTGGATATGTTTCTGCGTTTACAAAATAAGGACGGTAGTTTTCCTCGTAAGTTTAAAGATGACTTTTCTATTGTAGACAAGAGTGGGGGAAGTACCCCTTCGGCAACTTTGCCATTGGTTATGGGATATAAATATTTTAAGGATAAACGGTATTTGGCAAGTGCAAAACATACGGTGGAGTATTTGGAAAAGGAATTGATTTCGAAGTCCGATTATTTTTCTTCTACTTTGGATGCTAATTGCGAGGATAAAGAGGCATCTTTGTATGCGTCAACTGCCGCTTACTATTTGGCTTTAGCTACAAAAGGAGCTGAACGAGCCCATTATGCTGGGTTGGCGAGGAAGGCAGCTTATTTTGCATTGTCATGGTACTATACATGGGATGTCCCTTTTGCCCCCGGTCAGATGTTGGGTGATTTAGGGTTGAAAACTAGAGGCTGGGGAAATGTTTCTGTAGAAAATAACCATATTGATGTCTTTATCTTTGATTTCGCTGACGTATTGAACTGGTTGGCAAAAGAATATAATGAAAAGCGTTTTTCGGATTTTTCTCAGGTAATCAGTACATCAATGCGTCAGTTGTTACCCTATGAAGGGCATCGATGTGGTATTGCCAAAACAGGATATTATCCGGAGGTTGTCCAGCATACTAACTGGGACTACGGTAAGAATGGTAAAGGCTATTATAATGATATTTTTGCTCCGGGATGGACAGTGGCTTCATTGTGGGAATTATTTTCTCCGGGACGTGCCGAGAAGTTCTTGAAAAAATAGTTTGAAAATTGATAATTTATTATGATGTTAAGTGATTAGCATTTCATTTAAAACTTGATTTTCTTTTCTTTTGTAGGGAAAGGTATGTCCTTTTTCAGAAAATCAGCTTTCTCTTTAAGGAAGGATACCTGAAGTATATTAAAAAGCCGGGGATTGTCTTTACAGATGTTCCCGGCATAATTTTTTACCGTCACTGGCATTATTGTTCTGACTTTACATCTCTTATTGAATAAAACAAGTAAAAGAAAGAATTTCTCTATGTTAAGATAACAGTTTACTTTAAATTCTTAACTTTGTTCCCCTTGAAAAATGATTGTTACAAGATAATTTAACAGCTAAAAATGCAACAATATAAAAGACCGGAAGCTATAAAACGTATGAATGAGCTGGCGGGTAGCCGGAAGCCTTTCCTTTTTATTATAGATTATAAACAGCAGTGTTCCTTGATAGAGGAAATAAGTCGGATTGATTCTACCCGTTGCCGTTATAACTTTAATGGAGTGAAAAATGTGGATACTGTAACAGAAAGTTACAGTGGGCAGATAGACTGGAACTTTGTTCCAATGTCTTTGACAGACTACCGGCAGGCTTTTGAAATCGTAAAACGGAATATTCTGGCAGGTAACAGCTATCTCGCTAATTTGACTTGCAAGGTTCCTGTCAGTACTAATCTTACTTTGGAGGATGTGTTCCGGTACTCCAAAGCGCTTTATAGACTTTGGTTGAAAGATAAACTGGTCTGTTTCTCACCCGAAATTTTTGTTCGTATAGAAGATGGCGAGATAAAATCTTTCCCCATGAAAGGAACGATTGACGCTACCTTACCTAATGCGGAAAAACTGTTGATGGATGATTCTAAGGAAACTGCCGAACATGCTACCATTGTAGATCTGATTCGTAATGATTTGAGTATGGTGGCGGAACAGGTCAGGGTTGTCCGCTATCGTTATTGTGACCGGCTTGAAACCAATAAGGGACCTATCTTTCAGACAAGCTCCGAAATATGTGGTGTCTTGCCCGATGATTACCCATCGCATATAGGAGATATTATATTTCGTTTGTTACCAGCCGGTTCCATAACCGGAGCGCCCAAATCCAAGACGATGGATATTATTGAAGAAGCGGAAAATTATGAGCGTGGATTTTATACGGGCATAATGGGTTATTGTGACGGCAGGACTTTAGACAGTGCGGTGATGATCCGTTTTTTAGAACAGGAAGGAGAGAATCTTTATTATAAGGCGGGGGGAGGAATTACTTCAAAGAGTGATTTACAAAGTGAATATAATGAAATGATACAGAAGATTTATGTACCCATTTATTGAAACTATACGGATAGAACAAGGAAAAGCGTGTAATTTGTCTTATCATAATGAAAGACTGAACAATACCCTTCATCATTTCTGGCCGGACTGTGCCGGCATAGAATTAGGTGAATACCTGAAATTGACACCGGAGATGAACGGAATGAAATGTAGGGTGATTTATGATGGAAGTGGAATAAAAGAAATTAGTTATGAAGCCTATCAGATGCGTCCGGTACATTCTTTGCAGTTGGTTTATTCGGATGATATAGATTATACTTATAAAAGTACAGACAGGGAAGCTTTAAACCGGCTTTTTGCCTGCCGTGGAGAACGGGATGATATTTTAATTGTCAGACGCGGACTGCTGACCGATACTTCCATAGCTAATATTGCCTTGTTTGATGGTAAGGATTGGTTCACACCTAAATTACCTTTGTTGAGAGGGACTTGCCGTACAGCATTGATTGACAACGGAATTATAAAAGAAAAAGATATCCGGCCGGAAGAACTATCCTCTTATTCTTTTGTTAGGTTATTTAACGCTATGATTAAATGGGGAGCGTTGGAATTTTCTACCGGAACCATTTACGGATAATAAGAAAGAAGGTGGAATTTTGAAGATTTTTGTTTGTTTCCTTAAATAATTTGCTATATTTGCAAAAAAAATATAAATATAGGTAGGGTATGAGATTGCGGACAGTTGCCAAGTTGGGTATGGTGCTATCAGTGGTATTGTTTTGTACGGCTGTGGGCTTTTACGGCTTTGCTAAATTAAGCCTGACGGATAAGAGTCGTGAGATCAATCTCTTCTCACTTGTACCGGCTGATTGCATCGGTGTGTTGGAGAGTGATAATATTAATTATTTTCTGAATGAATTTCCTCAATTGAACTATTCTGAAGAACTGGGTAATTTCCAGTTTCCCGGTTTGTTTAATTATGTGTTGGGAGGTTTGAACGAATATACCACTAACACTGCTCATGGTCTGAGCAGTAAGATGAGCCGGGTGGTGGTCAGTTTCCATTCTCCGGGTACTCCGCGTGACCAGGTGGTATATTTCCGTATGGGGGCTGATGATAAGGAAACATTGGGAGATATGTTGTTAGAGAGAACTCCGGGAAGTTTTTCACCTAAAAAAGAGAAATACAGAGGAAAAACTATAGCAGTCTATCCATTGGGCAATAATGATTTTCTAGCTGTCTATAGCGAGGCGGGATTCTATGTGGTGAGTTATCAGAAGAGTTTGATAGAGAAAGTGATTGATGCGCGTGAGGATGAAGAGAAAGCATTGAGTAATGATCCCGTGTTTGCCAAAGCGATGCAGAAAAAGAAAACGCATAACTTCCTGACTTTATACGGACGTACACCGTCTATGCCTTTCTTGCAGGATAACAGTGGCTGTTGGAGTGAGTTTGACTTTCACATGAACAGTGATGTGGTGTACCTCACCGGAGATACTTTTATGCCTGATTCATGCGGCTGTGTGAACCAGATGGCCAAAAAATTGAAGAATATTCCGGATATAAGGGAAGATAGTTTGATTATTTCTGCTGATAAAGATTCCATGGCAAATTATATGGAAGAGGCCTACGAAAGAAATAGCAGGACATTGTTCAATGAATGTGTAGCCAATCTTTCACGTGATGCAGCCTTTATGCTTGTGGCGGACATGAACAAGATTTCCCGCAACCCGGAACGTTTCGAGCCTTATTTGCCGGCATTTCTGTTGGAGAATGCTCCTTTATTCCATTCGTTTATTCTTTCAACCCAATTGTCGGTTGTGAACGACCGGCTTTCCCATATCATGGTACTGACATATAAGGATTAGCGCAACTTATGTCGGTGGAAGTGGGGAGCCACTTTGCTTCTAAAATAAAATAACGAAATAACAGTGAGTGCGGCTCCGAATAGATAGGCCATCTTGAAGGTGGCTATTTCTGCTATATATCCGCCCAATAACATGCCGGCGCCTATACCTACATCCCACGAAGTCAAGTAGGTACTGGTTGCCGTACCACGCTGGTTGTTGGGGGCCAAGTTCACAAACAGCGTGTTATAGGCAGGGAACATGGTTCCAAACCCAATACCTAGTAAAAGAGCTATGGTGAACAGAAAATAAGTGGTCCATTGCAGACTCCATGTTGTCAGCCATCCGCATGAACTCAAACCGAAGAAACAGAAGCAGACCAGATACAGGCCGGCTTCAATAACTTGAGTAACCATTCCCCGGTCTACCAGGCGTCCGGAGAAAAGACGGGAAACTGCCATTCCCAACGCCATGAAGGTGAAGAAGAAACCGGTGGATGACTGGATACCTATTTGCTTGGCATACATTGCAACGTAATTGGTGGTCATGCCATAAGGGATGGATAGTAATAACAGACTGAAACCTGCCGGTATTCCTTTAAGCAAAATAAAGCGGTCCAATGATATCGGTTCTCGTTTTACAGGAGGTTTGTAGGTGGTCTTTACCAATGAGGCGCATAGAAATCCTATCAGGCAGGAACCTAATGAGCAACAGAAGATAAGCGTATAGTCTGCTCCTGCATCATGTAGGAAGAGTCCGGTCATCGGTCCGATGGACATGGCTATATTGTTTGCCAGCCCATAATATCCTAATCCTTCCCCACGACGTGAAGAAGGCATGATATCAATGACAATGGTATTTCCGCTGACTGTCACCATGCCGAATGATACTCCGTGTATAATGCGGAATAAAATAAATAAGGTTAGTGTTCCTGCAATGAGATATCCTCCGAAGATGGCGGTAAAAGTGAAATAAGCCAACAGATAAAGTGGTTTGCGGGCAAATGTATCTAACAGATAGCCGGAAAAGGGGCGTATGCACAGGGCGGCAATGGTGTAACAGGAAAGTACGGCCCCTATGGTTGTTTTGTTGGCGTCAAAAACTTCTGCCAGATAGAAAGGCAATACAGGCATCAGTAACCAGAATCCAAAGAATAATAGAAAATTGGCTGCCAGTATTTCTATATAATTTTTGGTAATCAGCTTGTCCTTCATAAGCAATAATGTGCTAATATGTCAATGTATCAATATGCTAATGTGGCAATATGTTAATATGCCAATTGACCGCGTTCTATTCCGCATGGCAATTGGCATATCAGCACATGGTCACATTGACACATTATTAATTGGCTGCTTCGAATTCTTTCAGGAAGCGGGTATCGTTTTCAGAGAATAATCGTAAGTCGTTTACACGATATTTCAAGTTGGTAATGCGTTCAATACCCATACCTAGCGCATAGCCTGAGTAAACTTTGCTGTCAATGCCGTTGGCTTCCAATACATTCGGATCCACCATACCACATCCCAGAATTTCCACCCAGCCTGTGCCTTTACAGAACGGACAACCTTTTCCGCCGCAAATATTACAACTGATATCCATTTCGGCACTTGGTTCGGTGAACGGGAAATAGGACGGACGCAGACGGATTTGAGTATCTTCGCCGAACATTTCTTTGGCAAACAACAGCAATACCTGCTTCAAATCAGTGAATGATACATTCTTGTCAATGTAGAGTGCTTCCACTTGATGGAAGAATGCATGGGCACGATAACTGATCGCTTCATTGCGGTATACACGTCCCGGACAGATGATGCGGATAGGAGGTTGCGAATGTTCCATAGCTCTTGCCTGTACGGAAGAGGTGTGAGTGCGAAGTACGATGTTCTTTTTCACATCTTCCTGATTGGCTTCGATGAAGAAAGTATCTTGCATATCACGTGCAGGATGGTCTTCGGCAAAATTCATGGCAGTGAATACGTGCAAGTCGTCTTCTATTTCGGGACCGTCGGCAATACTGAAGCCCAGCCGATGGAATATATCAATGATTTCATTCTTTACAATGCTCAGCGGGTGACGTGTTCCCAGTTCGATGGGATAAGCCGTACGGGTAAGATCCATTTCGGCTGCGCTGTTATCTTGGGTTTCGAAAGCTTCTTTCAATGAGGCGATACGCTCCTGAGCCTTGTTCTTCAGCTCGTTCAGTTTCATACCCACCTCTTTTTTCTGCTCGGCAGGTACGTTGCGGAAGTCTGCCATCAACTCATTAATCGCTCCTTTTTTGCTAAGATATTTAATGCGCAAGGCTTCCAATTCTTCCGCATTGGCTGCTTGCAAGCCTTCAATTTCCTGAAGTAATTGTTCTATTTTAGCTAACATAGTTTCTTCTTTATTTTTTAATGACCGCAAAGTTAGCGAATTAAACCCATATATTTTGCTGAAAACTAAAAAAAACGATATTTTTGCATCGATTTTTTCTAAATATAGAAAATGAGAAAACTAATAATCGGAGTTTGTCTGCTTATGCTGATAAGCTCCTGTGGAGGTGGAAAAAAGAAAATGGACCCCTTCGAGACGCTTACTGAGGAGATTGATTCGCTGACTGCACCCCCGGACACAACAGAAGCGATGGCTGCGGTAGAGGAAGAACCAATGGTTCCCGCTACGGCCGACGAAAGTTTTGCCGACTTTTTCTACAATTTTGCCAGTGATGAAAAGTTACAATTGTCACGCATCGTGTTCCCTTTGCCGTATTATACAATGGAAAAGAAAGAGCACATTGAAAAGGACCAATGGAAACACGATCCTTTATTCAGCCGGCAAGATGCCTATACAGTTCTGTTCGATAAGGCGGAAGATATGGAAATGGAGAAAGATACGGGGCTTACCAGTGTCAAGATAGAATGGATTTACTTGAAGAAGGGAAAAATCAAGCGGTACTATTTTGAGCGTCTGAAGGGGCTGTGGAAACTGGAAGCCATAGATTTCGCGGATATGCCGAGAGAGGATACCGGTAAGGAGGACTTCTTTGAGTTTTATGAACGTTTTGCCAATGATTCGGTTTTCCAGTTGTCACGTTTGCACGAACCGTTGAAGTTTGTGACTGCTGATCCCGAAGACGAGTTTCAGATACTGGAAACGACTTTGGAGGCCGGACAATGGTTCGCATTCCAGCCTGTGTTGCCTCGTGAGAATCTGACTAATGTGAACTATGGCCAGAACGAGAATGTGCATTCCAATACGAAAGTGATTGAAATGAAAGGTTTTGGCAATGGATTTAATAATACGCTCTATTTTGAACGGCGGCACGGTCTATGGAAACTGATGCAGTTTGAGGATCTGAGCGATTGATTTGATTGTAAATGAAGGAAATAAAAGACTATTCTCTGTTGCCTCATAATACATTTGGTATGGATGTGAAGGCATCTTTGTTTGTGGAATATGAATCGGTGACAGAGCTGCAATCCATCTTGTCGGATAAAAACCTGATGGCCGGTAACTGGTTGCATATCGGCGGAGGAAGCAATTTGCTTTTTAAAGGTGATTATGCAGGGACTGTCCTGCATTCGGCTATCCGGGGGTATGAGGTGGTTGCTGAAAACGAACAGGAAATAGAGGTAAGGGCAGGAGCCGGTGAGGTGTGGGATGATTTTGTGGCATATACCGTGAAGAACAGTTGGTATGGTGCTGAAAATCTGTCATTGATTCCCGGTGAAGTGGGTGCTTCTGCCGTTCAGAATATCGGTGCGTATGGTGTTGAGGCAAAAGATTTGATTGTAAGTGTGGAAACCGTCGAGGTGGAAACCGGCAGGAAACGGATTTTTACCAAAGAGGAATGCCGTTATGCTTATCGTGAAAGCATTTTCAAGAAAGATTTGAAAGGTAAATATATAGTGACTTACGTCACTTATCGTTTAAGTAAGCAGCCGGTTTTTAATCTGGAGTATGGAAATGTGCGTGGCGAATTGGAAAAGCGAGGAGGTGAGGTGGCATTGGAGAATGTAAGGAAGGTGATTATTGCCGTGCGTGAAGCCAAGTTGCCCGATCCCCGGGTGCAGGGAAATGCCGGAAGTTTCTTTATGAATCCGATTGTTCCACGCAGGCAGTTTGAAATAGTACAGCAACAGTATCCTGATATGCCACATTATGAAGTGGATGGCAATCGGGTGAAGATTCCTGCTGCATGGATGATAGACCGTTGCGGCTGGAAAGGCAAACAAATAGGGCGCGCGGGTGTTCATTCTAAACAGGCGTTGGTCTTGGTGAACTGTGGAGGCGCTACGGGAGATGAAGTGATTGCTCTTGCCAGACGGATACAGGAGTCTGTGCTTCAAAAGTTCGGGGTAGCTATCTCTCCCGAAGTGAATTTTATATAAAGTATAATATGAAGATTACAATACTAGGCAGCGGAACGTCTACGGGAGTACCCGAAATAGGGTGCAAATGTCCGGTATGTACCAGCAGCGATCCCCGGGACAACCGTTTGCGTTGTTCGGGACTGATAGAAACGGAAGGGCTCCGGATTCTGATAGATTGCGGTCCCGATTTCCGTGAACAGATGATACGGTTGAACGATTTCAAGCCGTTGGACGGTGTTTTGATTACTCACGAACACTATGACCATGTAGGAGGCTTGGATGATTTGCGTCCTTTCTGTCGTTTTCGCGATGTGCCGGTTTATGCCGAACAATATACGGCAGAGCGTTTACGCCAGCGTATTCCTTATTGTTTTGCCGAACATCTTTATCCGGGAGTTCCCCGTATTACATTAGAGGAAATTGTTCCCGATTCTCCTTTTATTATCGGCAATCCCGAAGGAAACAAAGTAGAGGTGACACCTCTTCGGGTAATGCATGGCAAACTGTCCATTTTGGGATACCGTATCGGCCGGATGGCATGGATTACCGATATGTTGACGATGCCTGGGGCTGAATATGATTTGCTGCAAGGACTGGATGTGTTGGTAATGAATGCATTGCGTCCTCAGCCTCACCATACCCACCAGAATTTGAAGGAGGCTTTGGACAATGCACAAAGAATAGGAGCCGGGGAAACCTATTTTATTCACATGAGTCATCATATAGGATTACATGCTGATGCTGAACGGTTATTGCCGCCGCATGTGCATTTTGCATACGATGGAATGAAAATTTGTTTATAAAGCCGGCTTCAACGAATACCGGCACAATCCGTTCAACCCGCATTCCGAACATTTCGGTGTCCGTGCCACACAAACATATCTTCCGTGTAAAATAAGCCAATGATGTGCGGTGGGCACAATCTCCTTCGGAATATATTTCATCAGATATTTCTCGGTAGCCAGCGGTGTGGTGCAGGTTTGAGGAACCAGCCCGATGCGGTGGCTCACGCGGAACACATGTGTATCTACCGCCATGGCCGCTTTATTGAATACTACACTTTGGATGACGTTGGCTGTCTTGCGTCCCACTCCCGGCAGTTTGACCAGTTCTTCCAATGTTCCCGGTACTTCGCTATGAAAATCTTTCACCAGCATTTGCGCCATGCCCACCAGGTGTTTTGCCTTGTTGTTGGGATAACTTACACTCCGTATGTATTCATAAATCACTTCCGGCGTCGAAGCGGCCAATGCCTCAGGAGTCGGGAAATCCCGGTAAAGAGGAGGGGTGATCATATTTACCCGTTTGTCCGTGCATTGTGCACTCAGGATAACAGCTATCAATAACTCGAATGGGTTATTGTAATGAAGTTCGGTTTCGGCAACAGGCATCGCTTCTTGAAAATAAGCGATCACCTTGTTATAAAGTTCTTGTTTTTTCATCTTACCTTCTTTTTTCGGTTACAAATATAATTGATAAATCAATAGGGTAGAATTATTCGGGCAATTCATTTGTTTAGTTGAGTAAACTTCTTATATTTGCATAAATATATTAGATTTATGCAGCTTAACGTAAAGAATGAAACTTCTACATTGAAAGCTGTGGTGCTTGGACAACCCGGTTCCATAGGGAAGGTCCCCACGCTGGAAGAAACTTATGACGCCAAGTCATACGAGTCCGTATTGCATAACATATACCCCCATGAAGAAGATATTTTCAAAGAGATGAGATGCTTTGAAAGCGTATTGTTGAAATATGGGGTACAGGTCTATCGCCCGTGGACACTGGAGAATTGTAATCAGGTGTTTGCCCGTGATGTGGGGTTTGTGATTGACGACAAGATTATTGTTTCCAACATCATCCCCAACCGGGAGGATGAGAAGGAAGCCTACGAAGTGGTCTATAATCAGATAGCTTATAACAAGATTTTCAACCTTCCCGAAAAGGCGCACGTAGAGGGAGGTGATGTGGTGCTTTACAATAATATAGTGTTTGTAGGCCTTTATACCCAGCCCGATTACCCGCAGATGAAGACGGCACGTACCAACCGGTATGCTTTTTCCTTTCTGAAAGAAATCTGTCCGGGGAAGATATTCATCCCCTTGGAGCTGAAAAAACATAATACAGATCCACGTGCGGGGATTCTGCATCTGGATTGTACCTTTATGCCGGTAGGGAAAGGGCATGCGATTATTTATAAGGACGGATTTATGTATCCTCAGGATTATCATACTCTGCTCGATTTGTTCGGCAGGGAGAATGTATTTGAAATAACGCGGGAAGAGATGTACTATATGAATACGAATGTCTTTTCCATCTCTCCTGAGGTGGTGGTTTCTGAAAAGAACTTTATCCGCCTGAATACCTTTATGGAAGAGGTATGGGGAATGACGGTAGAGCGTGTACCTTATTATGAAATATCTAAGATGGGCGGACTGTTGCGCTGCTCCACCTTACCATTAATCCGAGAAAATGACTAAACAAACAACAAACCACATTTTGATGGTGGAACCCGTGGCCTTCGGGTTCAATGAAGAAACAGCGGCCAACAATTATTTCCAGCAGCGGACAGTTGCGGCAGGTGAAACAGTACAAGCTTGTGCCTTGAAGGAATTTCGGGGCATGGTGGATAAGTTGCGTGCAAACGGCATAGAGGTAATAGCGGTGCAGGATACCCCGATACCTCATACTCCGGATTCCATATTTCCGAACAACTGGGTGTCCTTTCACGACGACGGAACGGTGGTGCTGTATCCTATGTTTGCGGAAAACCGCAGGGCGGAAAGACGGGCGGATATCTTGCAGCGGATAGAGTCGGAGGGGTTCAGCATCCGTCGGAAGGTAGATTATACAGGTTTTGAAGAAGAAAACCGGTTTCTGGAGGGGACCGGGGGAATCATTCTGGACCGGGTGAACCGTTATGCATACGCGGCTTTGTCGCAAAGGGTGGACGAAGCTTTATTTGGTCGGTTCTGCAAGGAGCAGAATTTTATTCCAGTGTCCTTTCATGCTTATCAGACTGTAAACGGACAGCGTCTGCCCATTTATCATACCAATGTCATGATGTGTGTGGCGACAGATTATGCGGTCGTTTGTCTGGACAGCATCGACGACGTGGAAGAGCGTGAGCAGGTTTGTCACGTCTTGCGGCAGACAGGGAAAGAAATCATTGCCATCTCCGAGGAACAGATGCATCACTTTGCCGGAAATATGCTTCAGGTGGAGAACGGGAAAGGCGCATTGTTTCTAGTGATGTCTCAAAGTGCTTACGATTCGTTGGATGAAGGCCAGTTACAACGGCTGTCTAAGTATAACGCGTTGCTTCCCATGCCCATCCCTACCATTGAAACGCTGGGAGGAGGAAGTGCCCGTTGCATGATGGCGGAAATATTCTTGAAGAAAGAAAAACATTAAATAATAAAAAGCTTATGGATGCAAAATTATCGGCAGCTCAATTGATGGAGCTTGAGAACAAACATGGAGCACACAATTATCATCCTGTTCCTGTGGTATTGGATAAAGGAGAAGGTGTGTTTGTATGGGATGTGGAAGGAAAGAAATATTATGATTTCCTTTCCGCTTATTCGGCAGTGAACCAAGGACATTGTCATCCGCGTATTATCGATACGTTGGTAAAACAGGCGCGAAAGCTGACTTTGACTTCACGCGCTTTTTATAACAGCCAGTTGGGACGGTATGAAGAATTTGTCACCCGTTATTTCGGATATGACAAGGTTTTACCGATGAATACGGGAGCCGAGGCAGTAGAAACCGCATTGAAGCTTTGCCGCAAATGGGCGTATGAAGTAAAAAAGCTTCCCAAGGATACGGCGGAAATCGTTGTATGCCGGAATAATTTTCATGGGCGTACTACCACTATCGTTTCTTTCTCCATTGATCCGGACGCTTACAATAACTACGGACCTTTTACCCCCGGCTTTGTCGTGATTCCCTACAATGATGCCGAAGCATTGGCGAAAGTGCTGGACGAACATCCTCATGTGGCCGGATTCCTGGTTGAGCCCATTCAGGGAGAGGCAGGTGCTTATGTACCCGATGAGGGATATTTGAAAAAATGTTACGACTTGTGCCGTGCCCACAATGTACTTTTTATAGCCGATGAAGTGCAGACCGGCATTGCCCGTACAGGTAAATTGCTGGCTTGTGACTATGAGAATGTTCATCCGGATATCTTGATTTTGGGAAAGGCTTTATCGGGTGGGGCCTGTCCTGTTTCTGCGGTATTATCATGCAATGAAGTGATGGATGTTATCCGTCCGGGGCAACATGGCTCCACTTTTGGCGGAAATCCTATTGCTGCGGCAGTGGCTGTTACGGCGCTTGAGGTAGTACGGGACGAACAGTTGGCGGACAGGGCATACAGGCTGGGACTGATATTCCGGGAAGAGATGAGAAAACTGTGCGAAACATCTCGTGTGGCTTCTTTGGTCCGGGGCAAGGGATTGCTGAATGCGTTGATAATCAATAATGATGAAACGAAGGATTTGGCGTGGGAGATTTGCTTGAAATTGGCCGAAAACGGTTTGCTGGCCAAACCGACACATACGAATATTATTCGTTTTGCTCCGCCATTGGTGATTACAGAGGAACAATTAAAGGAGTGTATCGAAATTATAAAGAAGACGATTGCTTTGTTTGAATAAAGGATTTTTTTATCCTGTCTTTTAGGGGTGGATTCAATCTGCCCCTAAAATCGTTTTCACTGATACCCACCTGTTTGTGACGCTTCATCTTTCATTGTTCCATACTGTTTGGCTATAGAAAAGGTAATTGTTTGATGAGGCTGTTTCTTCTTGATAAGAATATTTAATGCAGTTATATCCGGTTAACTCGGAAATAATTTCTATCTTTGCACCCCGAATTAAAAAATAGACGTATGATGCCGTGAATAGCGGTCGTGTATTCTAGAACACCACGTAAAAAACAGGAGAAATGAAGAATAATAATACTGTATCTGTATCGTTCATGTTGCTTGGCATACTGTTTTGTGTATGTCTTGTCGCAGCAAATTTATTGGAAACCAAAGTTGTCCAGATCTGGAAAATTACGGCGACTGCCGGACTGGTTGTATTTCCTATCTCTTACATTATCAATGATTGTATAGCCGAAGTATGGGGCTTCCGCAAGGCACGTCTTATCATCTGGATGGGCTTTGCCATGAATTTCATGGTGGTAGCTTTGGCGCAGCTTGCCATTCTGATGCCCGCAGCTCCGTTTTGGGAAGGAGAGGATGGCTTCAACTTCGTTTTCGGCATGGCGCCCCGCATCGCTGTAGCCAGTCTGACCGCTTTCTTGGTCGGCTCTTTTCTCAATGCCTATGTCATGAGTAAAATGAAGCTGGCTTCGGGAGGAAAGAACTTTTCACTTCGTGCCATCACTTCCACTTTGGTGGGTGAGAGTGCCGATTCCATGATTTTCTTTCCTGTTGCCTTTGGAGGTTTGATGCCTGCCGGTGAACTGATAAAGATGATGGTTATTCAGGCAGTGCTCAAGACACTCTATGAAATTATTATCCTGCCCGTTACCATCCGTGTGGTAAATTACATCAAGAAGGTGGATGGCAGTGATGTCTTTGATGAGCATATCTCATACAATGTATTGAAAATCAAAGAACTTTAATAAGGTGCTGATGTGTCAGTGTGCCGGTTAGCCAATTACCATACGGTATATGGCGCAGCATATCCACATAGCGCGGCAATTGGCACATTGGCGTATTAGTAAATTGAAAAATTGTCAACAATGAATAAAAGTGACGCATTGGTTGTGTTCAGCGGAGGGCAGGACTCAACCACTTGCCTGTTTTGGGCAAAAAAACATTTCCGCAAAGTGTATGCTTTAAGCTTTATCTATGGACAAAAGCATGTGAAGGAAGTGGAGCTGGCCCGTGTTATTGCCGGAAAGGCAGGGGTGGAGTTTAAAGCGATGGATGTTTCCTTTATAGGCAACCTGGGTAAAAATTCGCTGACAGATACTACGATAACGATGGATGAGGTGAAGCCTGCCGATAGTTTCCCTAATACGTTTGTGCCGGGGCGGAATTTGTTCTTTCTGAGCATTGCGGCTGTCTATGCACGCGAATTGGGAATCAATCATATCGTGACCGGTGTGTCGCAGACAGACTTCAGCGGTTATCCCGATTGCCGGGATGCTTTTATCAAGTCGCTGAATGTGACATTGAACCTTGCCATGGACGAGCAGTTCGTGCTTCACACTCCGTTGATGTGGATTGATAAAGCGGAAACATGGGCGTTGGCGGACGAATTGGGCGTGCTCGATTTGATCCGGCATGAAACGCTGACTTGCTATAATGGCGTACAGGGGGATGGCTGCGGTCATTGCCCGGCCTGTAAGCTCCGTCGTGAAGGATTGGAAAAGTATCTGGAGATAAAGGCGGAAAGAGAGAAACGATAGGATAAACGAAGGTGTTTTCTCTTTGTATGAAAGGTGTTCCTTTCTTGCCGGGTATATCGTTTCACTTTAGTGAGCAAGTTTTATCACTGAAGTGAAGAAGTTTCATCACTCAAGTGGTACAGTTTCATCACTTTAGTGAAACGATGTACTTGGCAGGGAGAGAATTTCTATTCCAAGGTATGAAAGAGAAAACATGAATATGAAAAAAACAGATTTTAATGGAAAGAAAAGATGAATTGACCCTTCTCGGGTCGAAGACCGAGTACAGGCAAGATTATGCTCCCGAAGTGTTGGAGTCCTTTGTGAACAAACATCCCGGAAACGACTATTGGGTACGTTTTAACTGTCCCGAATTTACCAGTTTGTGTCCTATTACAGGACAGCCCGATTTTGCGGAAATCCGTATCTCCTACCTGCCTGATGTGAAAATGGTGGAGAGCAAGAGCTTGAAGCTGTATTTGTTTAGTTTCCGTAATCATGGCGATTTTCATGAAGATTGCGTGAATATCATCATGAAAGATTTGATTAAGCTGATGGATCCTAAATATATTGAGGTGACGGGCATTTTTACTCCGCGCGGTGGTATTTCCATTTATCCGTATTGTAATTACGGCCGTCCGGGTACTAAGTATGAGGAATTGGCGGAGTATCGGATGCGTAATCACGATTTATAGATGTATCTCTTGGAATGATTAGATAGATTGTGGACTCAAATATTTGCTGGTTTTGAAAATTTGTTCTATTTTTGCACTCCGAAAAAAGGAGAGGTGCTCGAGTGGTTGAAGAGGCACGCCTGGAAAGCGTGTATACCCCAAAAGGGTATCCGGGGTTCGAATCCCCGTCTCTCCGCAAAAGTAGAAAAGTTAAAGTTGTAGATTCTTGAATTTGAACAATTCAAGAATTTTTCTTTTTCCAGCACTTATCTGTATGGATGATAATGCGGAAAGTGGTGAATACAAAAGGTGAATAAGAAACAGTACCCATAGTTCAGGCAGATTGATTTTATAATGGATGTAAAAACAATCTAATCGGGATATTATTATGGATATAAATTGATTGACGCAAAGGCTGGAAAAGTATAGCTTACGCTCAATGAATCATTTATGAAGGATCCCTTTCAAAATCCTTCACGACAACACATTGAAAAACAATGTATTGTGTAAATATGAAGGATTTGAAGGATTTCCCGGTGTTTTTTTATTTTAATAGGTTTTATGATAACTCCAATCCCAGTGCTTCTTTTAATTTCAGCAGATTCGGGTTTTTCTTGCTCATCATCTGGAAACGTTCCACGTGGCTGTAAGCACGGATGTTCTCGGTAGGGGCACTGACACGTACCGTCATGGTGATTTTCCGGTTGTGCAGACGTTCGCGTAAGTGATTCTGAACCGATGGTATCAATTGTACCATATATTTTTCCACCATATCATTGTCTACTGTCACTTCAAAAGTCGTGTCATTCAACAAATGCGGATGCATGTTCATCATTCGTGCGGAGTTAGCCTTCTCTTCCTTGGGCAGGGCGGCTGCAAATTCACGCCAGTAATAGTCCAGATCTTTTTCATTGAAAATATAATCTTCGTATGTGGCATCGTTTTGGGCAGCGGTGCTTGCCGCTTTTGCTTCTTGCTTCTCCGCGGCTTGCTGTTCGTGCAAAGGACGGCGCAGGGATATACCGAGTGAGCCCGCCTTGAACACCGGGATTTTTTTCTCTTCTCTGGTCTGAGGCAGCGGGCTTGGACGGCTTGCGTTCATACTGCCGGCTGTACTTGTACCCTGTGGCTGAGGAGCGGAGGTTGCTGCGGTCTGTGCAGCGGCAGTTTTAGCCTGAGGCTGTGACTGCGTGGCGGCTGTGGAAGCCGCTTGCTGCGTAAATAGGGGTTTTAATATCTTCTTAGGGCCACGCCCACCACTTGCATCGTCGGCATCGGGCAGAGTGAGTTGGGCGCATTGAATCAGTGTCAGTTCTACCAGCAGACGTTTGTTTTTGCTTGCACGATAGTTCAGGTCACAATCATTGCATAGCTTCATGGCACGGTACAGGAATTTCTGGTCGCATTTTTGTGCTTGTTCTTTATAGCGGTCGCGGATACCGGCGCCTACTTCCAGCAATTGCAGGGTGGAAGGGTCCTTGCTCACCAGCAAATCCCGGAAATGAGAGGATAGTCCGGTGATGAAATGACTGCCGTCAAATCCTTTTTTCAATACGTCGTTAAAAAGCAGCATGGATTCGGGAACTTTGTTTTCAAGCAACAAATCGGTCAGCTTGAAATAATATTCGTAATCCAAGACATTCAGGTTTTCAATCACACTTTTATAAGTGATGTTCCCACCTGTGAAGCTGACTACCTGGTCGAAGATGGAAAGAGCATCGCGCATACCGCCGTCGGCTTTCTGTGCGATGACAGTCAGGGCTTCGGGTTCGGCGTTGATATGTTCCAGTTTGGCAACGTATTGCAGATGGTCGATAGTGTCTTTGATGCCGATGCGGTTGAAGTCATAAATCTGGCAACGGCTCAGAATAGTCGGCAGTATCTTATGCTTTTCCGTTGTGGCAAGGATGAAGATGGCATGATGAGGCGGTTCTTCCAATGTTTTCAGAAAAGCATTGAAGGCGGCTTGCGACAACATATGGACCTCATCAATGATATATACCTTGTACTTGCCGATTTGTGGCGGGATACGTACCTGCTCAATCAGCGAACGGATATCTTCTACCGAGTTGTTGCTGGCGGCATCCAGCTCATGTATGTTGTAAGAACGCTGTTCGTTGAATGCCAGACAAGACTCACACTGATTGCAGGCTTCTCCTTCGGCAGTGGGGGTCTGGCAATTGATGGTCTTGGCAAAGATACGTGCACACGTTGTTTTTCCCACTCCACGCGGTCCGCAGAACAGGTAGGCATGTGCCAGCTTGCCGGTGGCAATAGCATTTTTTAAGGTGATGGTCAACGCGTGTTGCCCTACAACCGATTCGAATGTAGCGGGACGGTATTTTCGTGCCGATACGATATAATTTTCCATAAGCGGAGTTCTTTTTTCTAATATGAGTTCTGCAAAAGTACATAAATTATCCGTTTTTATGGGTAGGATTGCTTGAAATATTTCTATCTTTGCAAAAATCAAAAAAGGGATTCTTTGTATGAGCAAATTGCTGACTATTTGGAACTACATCCGGCGCCATAAGTATATGATTACGGTGCTGATCTTTATTGTAGTTATTGGTTTTCTGGATGAGAACAGCTTGATTCAGCGGGTAAAGCATCGCAGTGAGATCAGCGCGCTGAATAGTGAGATAGAGAAATATAGAAAGCAATATGAGGAAGATACGGAGAAACTGAAGGAACTGACCACGAATCCTGAGGCTTTGGAGAAAATAGCACGCGAGAAGTATTTGATGAAGAAGTCCGACGAGGATATTTTTGTGTTTGAAGAATGAGTAAATCTTATAATATAATTTCGATGGCAGGGGCAGTCCTGCTGCTGGCAGGTGCGGTGTTGCAAATCACCCGGTGGGAGCTTGCGCCTTATCTGTATACGCTGGGTGCTGTGATGTTCGGCTATGTGCAGGTCATGGGGAATCGTTATGATGGAAGGAATTTTATCATCAAGCGTTTGCGTAGACAGCAGATTTTCGGGGCTGTCGCACTGGTCTTTACAGGA
The DNA here is from genome assembly GCF_000012825.1 of Phocaeicola vulgatus ATCC 8482. Taxonomy (GTDB): domain Bacteria; phylum Bacteroidota; class Bacteroidia; order Bacteroidales; family Bacteroidaceae; genus Phocaeicola; species Phocaeicola vulgatus. Next base: position 2,910,893 of record NC_009614.1, read on the forward strand.
GTATTGATGTTTACCATGAAACGTAACGAATGGATTGTTTGTCTTTCCATTGCCGCTGTCCTGGAACTTTATACGGCTTTCCGTATTCCGCAGGAGTTGGAGAAGGAAAAACGTTAAGGAACCAGTGTCATTTTTTGTCCGCGTTTATAGAGGCTTATCTTGTGAAAAATAGGAGAACGCGGACGACACTTGTTACGTGTGGTCCGCGTTCTAAAAAATAGTTGTCCGGTATTGTTATTCCACAATGGTCATTTCATCTACCAAGTGTTTCGCTCCTGCAAACTTATCAATAATAAATAAGGTATAGCGGATATCCACACAGGCTGCACGTTGTAACTGGGAATTGTAAGCAATGTCACCGGTCAGTCCTTCGTAGTTGCGGTCAAAGCCGGTACCGATCAATTCCCCTTTGTTATTGAAAACGGGGGAGCCGGAATTACCTCCTGTATTGTCTGTTCCTGTAACAAAACAGATGGGCATTTCACCATTTTTCATGGCATAGCGCCCGAAGTCTTTCTTGTTATACAAGTCCTTCAGTTTGGCCGGAACCACGAATTCATAGTTGTTCGGATCCTCTTTTTCCATCACTCCTTTCAACGTGGTGTAATAGTTGTATTCCATACCGTCTTTGGGGCTGTATGAACCTACTTTACCATAAGTGAGACGTAACGTGGAGTTGGCATCCGGATAAATAGGAGTGCCTTCATGCTGTTTCAGCTTCATCATACCCTCTACCCAGGTTTTATGGGCCAGATTATAAGCATCGGTTTCGGCTTTCATGGCTGCATCGGTATCTGCATAACCTTGGTCTACTGATTTGGCATATTGCACCATCAGGTCATTTTCCAATGTCTTGGCATCCGGCTTTGCCACAAAGTTGTCAAAGGCTTCACGGCTTCGGAAGATGGATGTATCAAAACAAGCATCGACAAAGGCGTCAATGTTTCCTTTGAATTCTTTGTCTATTACTTTAAAGATGCTGATGCGCTGTTCGGCCGGAATTAATTCTGCGTAAGTCTTCAGCAAAGCTTTGGAAACTTTACGGTCTATTTCGGGATTATAGTCTTTATTGAAAAATTTATCGGCTTGTTTGATCAGTGTGCTTAATGCATGATCCAGCGGATTGATTTCTTTAGTAGCATGAGGTACTTTATATCCTTTTTCCAATGCTTGCAGGACTTTGTCTGTGGAAGGAATCTTATAGAATTCCGTTCCCAGTTTGCAAACTTCGTAAATGGCTTGCTGATGATATACGGCATCCCGGCGTTTGCTCACGATTTCTCGGATAGCATCGAAGGCTTTCTGGTAGGCGTCAGTACCCGTCTCACGTCCGTAAGCCAGAAGCTTTTCCTGTTGTTTCTTTTTCGTATCAAGTACTTTCAGCTGAACCAGTCCTTCGTTCATACCGATAGCATTCTTCCAGTAATTGGCTGACGAGGCGTATTTGCTGGCATACTGGATGCGTACTTTATCACTTTTCAGCATCTCTTCCAGCAGATTATTCAATCGTACGGTGCGGACGGTCTTACGCATGAAGTTGGTAGTCTGCATACGTTCTTCCACTTCGTCCGAAATCATGTATCGCCAGTTGCGTCCGGGAAATCCCATTACGAAAGTGAAGTCTCCCTCTTTGATTCCTCCCAGGTTGATGGTCAGATGTTTTTTCACCTTCAAGGGTACATTGCTTTCGTTATAGTCAGCAGGTTTACCGTCGGGTGTTGCATAAATGCGGAACATGGAGAAATCGCCACAGTGACGGGGCCACATCCAGTTATCGGTGTCAGCTCCGAACTTTCCGATGGAAGAAGGAGGAGCGCCTACCATACGGACGTCTTTATAGATGGTCTTTATAAACAAGTAATAGCGGTTGGCTCCGTAGAAAGGCTTTAGTTCCAAAGCGGTGAACGGAGTGATCTCTATATTTTCTTGTTCGGCAAAACGTTTGGCTACTTTGCTCAGATAGGAGGGGGACAGGTAGTTCAATCCTTCCGGGTCCTCATCTTTGGCCAGTTGTTCCTTTACATAAGGAGTGACGTCCAGAATTCTGTCTATGAAGGTGACAGTCAGCCCCTTGCAGGGAAGTTCTTCTTTGCGGCTCATAGCCCAGAAGCCGTCAGTCAGATAGTCGTGTTCTACCGAACTGTGTTGCTGGATATAGCTGTAACCGCAATGATGATTGGTCAGCACAAGACCTTCGGCAGAAATGATTTCACCGGTACAACCACCTCCGAAATGCACTACAGCATCCTTCAGGCTGATGCTGTCCGGACAATATACTTTATCAATGCTGATATCCAGTCCCATATCATACATGGTGGCCGCATTCTGTTCTTTCAGATCAGTCAGCATCCACATCCCCTCGTCGGCATGGCCGGCAAGGGTTGTGAAAGTAAATAGCGAGAGTAATAGTATCTTTTTCATTATTCAACAATAGTCATTTCGTCAATCAAGTGTTTGCATCCGCCCAATTTGTCGATGATGAATAATACATAACGTATATCCACTGCGATACAACGCTGTAAGTTGTTGTCGAAATTAATGTCACCACTCAGTGATTCCCAGTTGCCGTCAAAAGCGGCACCGATGAGTTCGCCGTTACCGTTGATGACGGGAGAACCTGAATTACCGCCGGTAATATCATTGGTAGTCAGGAAACAAGCAGGCATATCACCGTTGGGCAATGCATAACGTCCAAAATCTTTTGCTTCATACAATTCTTTCAGTTTGGCGGGAACAACAAATTCCGGATTGGTAGGATCCTCTTTTTCCATGACACCTTTCAGCGTAGTGTAGTATTTATAGTGTACGCCGTCTTTGGGATTGTATGATTTCACATTGCCGTATGTCAGACGGATGGTGAAGTTGGCATCCGGAGCTTTGGGTTCCGGTGAATACATTTCACACAGGCCGCGTACATAAGTTTTGTGTAATAAATCCATGCCTTTCATCGATTCTGCCAGTTCGTTTCCCAGCTTGTCCATCAAGTCATATTTAGCCCGTACGTATGCAGTCATAGGATCTTTTTCTATGGCTTTCACGGTAGGTTTCTTGATGAATTTATTGAAATTCGCTTCGTTGGAGAAGATGGAATTGTCATAACAATGGTCTACGTATGCGTCATAGTTACCTTTAAAATCCTTCTGGATGGTAGTATAGAAGGCAGGTAAAGCATCGGCAGGAACCATTTCGGCATACAGGGGCAACAGAGCTTTGGCCACTTTGCGGTCTACTTCGTGATCGTAGTCTTTGTTATGTATATCGGCATATACTTTTTTCAGCGTTTCAATATTTTTATTAATCGCTTCTTTATCTTTATTTTTGATTGCGTCTTTCAGCTTGTCCAGAATCAGATAAGGAGTGCCGAATTCTATACCTCCTTGAAAGACTTCACGGAAACAGGTGTAGTTATAAAGAATAGGATTACTCTTTTCGATGGCGGCATCAATTTCGCTGACTACTTTTTCATAATCAGTGTTGCCTTTGGCTTTAGCAAATGCTGCGAACTTGGCTTCCTGTTCTGCTTTTGTTTCCAATACCTTGTTGTCGATAATGGCTTTATTCATGCCGATAGAGTTTTTCCAATAGTTGCTGGAACCTGCATATTTGCTGGCGTATTGGATACGTACTTTGTCACTGGCAGCCATTTCTTTCTTCAGTACATCCTGACGCACACCACGTATGCGGATACGGGGTTCGTTGGTGGAATGCATCCGTTGTTTCACTTCACTTTGAGTCAGATAGCGGTTGGTGCTTCCGGGGAATCCCATAATCATGGCATAGTCACCCTCGTTAATACCTTTCAGTGAGATAGCCAGATGCTTTTTGGCTTTCAGAGGAACATTGTTTTCATTATATTCTGCCGGTTCGCCGTTGGCATCCGCATAAATGCGGAAGACGGAGAAGTCGCAAGTATGGCGGGGCCACATCCAGTTGTCTGTTTCACCACCGAATTTACCGATGGATGAAGGCGGAGCGGCAACCATGCGTACGTCGCTGTAGGTTTTCAGATAAATCAGATAGAATTTATTGCCTGCATAGAAAGGCAGAGCTTGTGCGCTGATACCTGCTTTTCCGTTCAGGTCACTGGCTTTCAGTTCCTCGTCGGCCAGTTTTTTCAGGAAGTCGTATTCAAAGGTTTCCTCTTCTTTTACTTCGCCTGATTTTACTTTATTGTTTACTTTATCTGTGACATCGACAATGCGTTCTACAAATTTGAACTTCAATCCCGGAGTCGGTAGCTCTTCTTTGCGGCTTTTTGCCCAAAAACCGTCAGTCAGGTAGTCATGTTCTACCGAGCTATGTTGCTGTATCGCTCCGTAGCCACAGTGGTGGTTGGTCAGGATCAGTCCGTCCGGTGAGATGATTTCACCGGTACATCCTCCTCCGAAAATGCCTACTGCATCTTTTAATGAAACGCGGTTCGGGTTATAAATGTCGTCTGCTTCCAGCAGTAAGCCTTGTGCTTTCATGCGGTCTGCCAAATGCTGCTCTTGCATCAGTTGCAACAGCCACATACCTTCGTCTGCCTTCGACGGCAAGAATGCTACACACATCAATGCGAGCAATAAAAGTTTGAATTTTTTCATGTTGTGTACTAATTGTTATTTCTTTATCCTTATATCGGTTACAAAAATAGAAAAAAAGAGGGAACTTTGCACTATAAATTGCCTTCTCGGTAATAATCTTCTATTTAGTTTTAAATTTTAATAAAATATTTTTGTCACTGAATTATAGATTGTACCTTTGTATGCGAAAAATAGTAATGGGGCGTAGATAAGCATGAATAAACTTTTTTTCTCTGTGGTGTCTTTATTGGCTTTTACTTCATGTGCCAGTGAGTATAAGATAGAAGGTAGTTCTTCTGTTTCTCGGCTGGATGGGAAAATGCTATTTGTAAAAGTTCCTAGTGGAGACCGGATGCTGAGTATTGATTCGGCAGAGGTAATTCATGGAATGTTCAAGATGGAAGGTATAACCGATTCTACTTCAATGGCATCCTTGTATATGGATGATGAGAGCATCATGCCTTTTGTCATTGAAAAAGGGAAAATATCCATCAGTATCGATAATGCCCGTATTGTAGTTACCGGAACTCCGTTGAATGATCGTCTGTATGATTTTGTGGGAAAAAAGACTTCTTTGGATGATAGAGCATACGAGTTGGAGCGTCAGGAGAGCCGTATGATTATGGATGGAAAAGCACCGGATGAAATTCAACGTGAGATAACGAGAGAACGTGAGAAACTGGCTGCTGAAATGAATGCATTGGCTAAGGAGTTTATCCAAAAGAATTATGATAATGTATTGGGACCGGGTGTTTTCATTATGTTGTGCAGCAATTTTCCTTATCCTGTCATGACTCCCTTGATTGAGGAAATTATAGAGGAGGCTCCTGACCGATTTAAAAACAACTCCTTGGTAAAGGATTATGTGACAGTAGCCCGTTCGAATATGGAAAAATTAAAAGCTCCCCATTAATGAGGAGCCTTTTTTTATCTGTCTTGGTCTGGATTGTCTATTTTTCCTTGATATTTTTCAGGTAAGTCTTTCTCAATTTCCCTGTAAGCCTCTTCCATGGTTGCTTTGATGTTTTCCATTCCCTGGCTTTGCGGATAAATGGGCTTATGTACGACTAATGTCATAGGATGCCAGGATACAAAACCGCCGGTACGGGGAAGAATATTAAAGGAGCCGATAATAGTGAGTGGTACTACGGGAAGTTGCAAATCATCTGCCAGTTGGAAAGCACCTTTCTTAAAATATCCCATGTGCCCGGTAAAAGTACGTGCACCTTCGGGAAATACCACTAGAGAAGTTCCATCCTGTAGTACGTGACGGGCGTGTTCTATGGTTTCTATTACCTTCTTGGGACCGGATTTATCAACGAATATATGTCCGGCAGCTTCACAGGCTTTGCCGACGAAAGGCATTTTGCGCAGACTTTTTTTCATCATCCATTTAAAGTTTCGTCCCAGAAAACCATAAATCAGGAAGATATCGAAAGACCCTTGATGATTGGCTACAAACACGTAGGATGTTTTTTTAAGTACTTCCGGATGTCCTACTACCTTGACAGGAATAAGTAATACATAGCAGAAAAGCTGTGACCATATTTTTCCCGGATAATATCCCCAAAAATGCGGATTGCCTATCCATGAACCAATAATGGTAACTATTGCTGTAAGTATGGTTAATACCAGCAAAATGGGAAGTGCTATGAATAGTTGGTATAAAATATATAGTACTTTCATTTGTCTGAATTTTAGTTGTACAAAGATAGAAAAACTATTTTATATTTTATGTAACGTGATTACTGTAATTTCCGGCCATGCTCCAAGGCGCATAGGGAACATCAGGTAGCCCAAACCAATATTGACAAACAAGGATTGTTTTCCTTCCTGGTATAAACCGTTGTGTTCGGGATATACGAATTTAGCAGGAGAGAAGCCAAACAGGCTGAACTGCATTTCATGGGTGTGGCCTGAAAGCATTAGCTGTATATCACTTTCCGGCAAGACTTCTCTGTGCCAATGAGTGGGGTCATGGCTCATTAATATTTTATACATTCCTTCCGTTCCTTTTAATGCTTTCTGCAGATCTCCATAATTAGGAAATGGGGGATTTCCGCTGTTCTCTACACCTGCCAGGGCTATACTGTCTCCATGATGATGTAGAATGACATGATCGTTATTGAGTATTTTCCATCCCATGGCAGCCTGTTTGGATTTCAAGCTGTTCAGGTTGGCTTCTTGAGCTTCTTCTGTTTCCCATTTTATATAAGGGGAATAGTCATGGTTGCCTAAAACGGAATACACTCCGTCTTTTCCTTTTATCTGTTCTAGAATAGGGATAAATTCGTCCAATTCCGTTGCCACGTTATTGACCAGGTCACCTGTAAAAAGTACCAGGTCAGCATGTTGTGCATTAATAAGGTTTACAGCCTTCTGTAAAGCAGCACCGTTGCCAGTCCAGCTGCCGGAATGGATATCAGATATTTGTACAATGCGGTAGCCGTCAAAGCCGCTGGGAAGTTCATCGGAACTGATGGTTACCTCCCTGATTTGAAAATGCTGTTTTCCTTCGGTTGCTCCATATATTACATATATTAACGAGGCTAAAGCCAATCCTCCTGCTACATATCCTCCATACAGTTTTTTGCCGGAGATGATATATAGGAGCTTCATAAACAGGATAACAATGACGAAAAGTGCCTTGGGTACGGAGAAACAAAGAAAAATCAATAAGAAATTGCTAAGTCGCTGCATGGAATCCGGACGTGGCTCATGTATAGAAAAGACTAATGTCATTCCCAATAAAAGAAACAGACTGGGAAGCCAATAAGCCCAATGTGTCCATTTTTGGGAAACACGGCGTATATATGCCTTGTATATATACATATCGGGCAATATCAGTAGCAGTAGAAAAAACAGAAATAACTTTATCAGCATCATAATTTATTCGTTTTTTATAGATTGGCGGCGAGAAACTTTTTAGTTTCTTCTATACTCATGCCCCGGCGGGCGGCGTAATCTGCCAATTGGTCTTCACCTATTTTTCCGATGGAGAAATAGCGGGAAGCCGGATGGGCAAACATGAGTCCGCATACAGAGGCATGGGGCTTCATCATACCATTCTCGGTCAATGAAATTCCTATTTGCTTCATATCCAGCAACTCGTCTAATAGGAAATTGACGGATTGGTCGGGCAAGGAAGGATAACCTACGGCAGGACGTATCCCTTGATATTTTTCATTATGCAGGTCTTTTACGCTTAGGTTTTCATCAGGTGCATATCCCCAAAGTTTTTTGCGTACATCTTCGTGTAGTTTTTCGGCAGTAGCTTCCGCCAGTCTGTCGGACAATGTTTGCACTAACATACGTTTGTAATCGTCTTCTGCATAGAGCCGCTCCATTTCTGCATCTACCGTAGTGGCGAATGCTCCTATTTTGTCTGTGATACCCGATGATAATGGACGCACAAAGTCACTCAGACATAAAAACGGGTCATCTTCTTTCAATTTTGCTGTTTGTTGACGCAAAAGCGGAAAACGCTTGCTGTTCAGCAGCAGATCATCTCCGTCGGCATTGGCATCCATGATATTGACCACTCCGTGGGTCTGATACGCTGTATCCAGTTCATTCAACATCCGATTTGCCTCTTTGAAAAGCTGCATGGCTTCACTGGCTTTCGGACGGTCTTCTTCCGCAAAACCGGTGAGCCACATGGCCCGGCATGAATCACATCCATGTATGTCCGCAATGGCGGCAAACTTGGGTTGAAAGCCCCATGCATGGAAAAAATAAATCCAGTTAATGTATTCGCTTACTTCGTGAATCTTGTAATTTACAATCATCTTTTAAACCTTAATTCTTGTCCGCGATGACTTTGGTCTACCTTGTTGTCACTGTAAACCAGATCACCATTGACGAATGTTTTTTCTACCCGTGTGTGGAATTTCTGTCCTTCCATCGGAGTCCATCCGCATTTGCTTAAAACGCAGTCGGCAGTTACAGTCCATTCATGATCCGGATTTACCAATACGAGGTCGGCTTGATAACCAGGACGGATGTAGCCTCGTCTTTCAATATGATAAAGTTCGGCCGGTGCATGGCACATTTTCTGAACCAGTTGCTCTATGCTTAATATGCCTTCGCGTACTAATTCCATGATAGCTACTAATGAAAACTGTATCATCGGCATACCCGATACGGCTTTCAATGCTCCCCCTTCCTTTTCTTTCAGTAAGTGAGGGGCATGGTCGGTACCTATTACATCTATCATATTGGTAGACAATGCTTTGCGTAAAGCATTCCGGTCTTCTGAAGTTTTGATGGACGGATTGCACTTGATACGTCCTTTCAATGTCTCATAATCTTTGTCATAGAAGTATAGATGTGACACGCAAGCTTCCGCCGTAATCTTTTTTTCACTCAGGGGTTTGTCTTCAAGCAAATCCAGTTCTTGTGCGGTGCTGATGTGCAGGATGTGCAGGCGGGCATTGTTTTCTTTTGCCAGCCGGATGGCCAGTGAGGAAGAATATGCACATGCTTCCGCACTACGTATCTGCGGATGGTATTTTATATCAGGATCTTCTCCATATTTTTCTTTGAAGGCTGTTGTATTGGCGCTGATTATAGATTGTTCTTCACAATGTGCTGCAATCAGCATACCTGCATTGGCAAATACTTTTCTAAGTACTTCCATGCGGTCTACCAACATATTTCCCGTGCTGGCTCCCATAAATAATTTAACACCGCATACCCGGCTTTTATCTAGTGTGGGGAGTACATCCGCATTCGTATTGGTTGCTCCGAAATAGAATGAATAGTTTACGATGCTTTTGGTTGCCGCATCCGCAAACTTGGCATTCAAAGCTTCCAGGGTCGTAGTTTGCGGAGTGGTGTTGGGCATGTCCATAAAACTGGTGACGCCACCTGCCGCCGCCGCTGTGCTTTCAGTATGTATGTCGGCTTTATGAGTCAGTCCCGGGTCACGGAAGTGTACATGATCGTCTATTACTCCCGGCATCAGATAATAGCCTTTCGCATCTATTATTTCTCCACAAGGCTGGGAGGGAACTGTTTCTTCTGCCAGCACTTCAGCTATGACTTCATTCTCAATCACTATCGAACCGTGAAAAATCTTGCCTTCATTCACAATCCGTGCATTCTTTATCCATGTACGTTTCATACTGTTTTCTTTTGCGGGTATTTGCGGAACCAGCTACCCAGTTTTAATTGAATGACTCCTAATACAGCTTCACCGAAGATACTTCCGTTCATTTTTGAAGTACCTAATTCGCGATTGACAAAAATCACAGGAACTTCGGCTATCTTGAATCCGCACTTGTAAGCAGTGAACTTCATCTCAATCTGGAATGCATACCCTTTAAAACGGATGCCATCCAGACCGATTGTTTCCAAGACTTCACGGCGATAGCATTTAAATCCGGCGGTAGTATCATGTATGGGTAACCCTGTGATAATCCGTACATATTTGGAGGCGAAATAGGACATCAGCACACGCCCCATCGGCCAGTTCACTACATTCACACCACTGACATAGCGTGAACCGATAGCTACATCATAGCCTTCAACGGCACATTTGTTATACAGCCTTGGCAGGTCATTCGGATTATGACTGAAGTCAGCATCCATTTCAAATACAAAATCATATTGATGCTCTATCGCCCATTTGAATCCGGCAATGTAAGCAGTACCCAGTCCTAATTTACCTTTACGCTCAATCATGAAAAGACGGTCGGGGAATTCTGTTTGCAGTTTACGGACAATGGTTGCCGTGCCGTCTGGTGAGTTATCTTCAATAATCAATATGTGGAAGAACTTTTCCAGTCCGAATACAGCCCGGATAATGTTCTCTATATTTTCCTTTTCGTTATAGGTGGGTATAATAATAATACTATCGGATTTCTCCATACATTTTTTGTATTAGCTGAATAAATATCATACAAAAGTAACTATTATATTAACACTCCCGTCAGAATTTAATTTTATTAATTAAAAAAAGAGGATTACCCCTGCCTGGCGCACGGATAATCCCCCTATTTAACAGAATAGTTTAGAAATCTTTAGAATGCCACACCAAGGCGGAAACCGAAATTGTTTAATTTATCCATATCATAGTTAAATACGGTTCCCTTGTTGGTAGAGTAGCTGTAGAATGCTGCCAGATGGAAGCCGATACTGTTTGTCCAGGGGTAGATATTCACACCGACTTCTGGTGATACATAGAAACCCCAAGTGTTGTCTTTCACTTCGTAAATGTAAAAGTCACTGGACATTTTGGTATAGTTGGCACCCAGCTTCAATCCGATATAAGGTTGGCATGCACCGTCACTGAAGCGATAGTGTGTTGCGAAACCGAAAGGCAACTGAAATACGGAATGTTGCTGGTCGGTTGTCAGGGCTGCCGAGTTGCTGATTGGTAGTGTCTGACGTGAAATATACTCATTATTGGTATGATAATTGATAAAGGCACCGATTGACAAATCCGGCAGTACATAATATCCACCTTCGAAGTTCATACCCCAACCGCTTGCTTTGTTTGCAAAGTTATTGCTGATAGGAGCGTTGAACTGCCAGTCTACATTGAAATAGGTAAACGGAGTTACCTGTGCTTTTGCCGGCAGGGCAAAGGCTATGGCGATAGCGGCTACCGCCATCAGTCTGAGAGTTAAATATTTTATAGTTTTCATATTTCCTTTTTATTTTAAATGAATACTTGTTTCACTTACGTTTATTTTTTCAGATAAGGACTCTGAGTGAATGCTTGGTTGATGGCAGTCGTTGTACGGTTTACATTCAAACTGCCACTTCCGCCCAGTAACCCGCTGATGTATGCATTCCAGACAACAGTTAATTTTTCTTTTTGTCCTTCCGGAGCATTCTTTAAATTAATCATGTCGGCCAGCAATGAACCGGTGCTATAGCTGTAAGTGATAGGATAGGGATAGTACCATCCACCTCCCCAATTGCCGCCCCAGTAGCCGGGATACCAATAACCGGGATAATAGCCCCACCAGGGTCCGTCATTATAGTAACCGTGGAAATAATAAGTACTTGCTACGTAGCTTACCTGTAGGCCGAGGTCGGCGTCGTCTTTATTAGCTGCGGTGTAGCCGGCAGCGTTCATCTTAGTCTTGAATGCATTGATGATGATCTGTGCATTCTCGTCCTTCCAGTATTCAGGGTCTTTCTTGTCACCGATGATCAGGATGCTGTCAGGGATATAATAAGTACTGAAGTCATTGAACTTAGTACTAGTGTCATGACTGGTGAATACCAGATACTCATTGTCCAATTTGTCCATGTCCGGGTCTTTCTCGCAAGATACCAAGGCAAAGACCGCCAGTAGGATAGGAATTAATTTTTTCATGTCAAGTTTTTGTTTAAGTTAATACTAATTGTTTTTCGTCTAGTTTCTCTCATACAACGGCCAGCTTATGTTTTTGTTCACTAACAGTCTGTTCTTTAGTGAATTTTTTTGCAGCCAGGTTAATTAGAGTTTCTTTTTTAAAGTGTAATTTAGTTTAGAAACAGCTTTCTTGAAGTCCTTGCCAATCATTGTCAGTGCACTGTCACCCTCTGCCAGAAAGTTTGTCTTTTCGTGTCCCGGAGTAGCGGAAATTAATTGATAAACGATAGCGGTGCTGTCATTAGGAATTCCAATAATAGTTACAACTGTACCACTGTCGGTAAATGCCTGGTTACCATCTTTTGTTCCTAAATAAGTGGTCGTCAGATTGTATGTGCCCAGTGAGTCTTGGCCTGCCTCCTGAAGTGTCAGTTGATAGTTGATACCTTCGGCATCGGCAGCTGGCAGAATACCTTCATAGCTATATGTTTGTAATTCACCCAGTGTGCTGTCGTTCACAGCGAAAATAGAGTCACTTTCACTTTCGGCTATTATTTCAGCACTTTTGTTTCCTTTAGAGCCACAGGAAACAATCATGGCAGCCAAAGCTGCTGCAATAAATACTTTTTTCATTGTTAAGTCAGGTTTTTAATGGTTATTTGGGTACATAACATTTGTTATGCCCGTTTTGTTTTTAATAAGTTCTCTTTTCAGAAAAAACAAGACCATGTTTAAAATGCATTAAACACGGTCTTTAATAAATAGGGCGTTGTATCTGGATAAATCGGACTACCGTAGCCGTATGCCGTTCATACTTCTTCGAATCAGTGAGTTATAGATAATTTTTCCTTTTGATACTTGTTCTTCTGTTTGTGGCAGGTCGGGCATACTTCCTGTCGTAATATAAGCTATGGTGTTCTTCAATAAATACTCTTTGGTATCTCCCAGTGGGTAGAGAGGGGAGATGAGGTTACGTTCGCTCAATGTGAAATCGGGGGTGATTCCATTTACATAGTTGGCTTGTCCTGCCGAGTTGAGAACGTATGCCACAACCGGCCATAAAATAAAGTTGTAACGCTCATCTTGGTATGGTTCCATGGCTACATTTTTGCCAACAGTCGTTTCACCTATTACCACTACATTTTCTGTACCTATATATGGACGGAGACAATTTATGACTGCTTCTGAGGCCGATGCAGTAAATTTGCTTGTCAGTACGTAGAGCTTGCTTAAGTTCAAGTTTTCGGAAGCAAGTCCTGTATTGAGAGGGAAATCAATTTTTTGCGGGTCACTGATGTCATTATACAAAGTTGTGCAAAATACTTTCCCTAGATCTGCCGCAGGTGCCAGATAACTTCCTAAATCTGTGGCACAACTCAAATAACCACCGGGATTGTAGCGTAAGTCCAGAATAAAAGCGTCGGGTGACTGTCCCTTGAACCGGGCGAATATCTGTTTCATCTGTTCCCTGTATTCTGTATCTGTTGCCTGGTTATTGGGGCCTGTACTGAATTCATTGTAGACCATATAGGCTATTTTTTTCCCGGATACCTCATATACAGTATCTATATAGAACGGATTCAATTCTACAGGGCGTGATGCCGCTACTTTGACTGTATCTGTTGCAATCCAGCTGGAATTGCCTTCCTCATCAAAAACCAAGCTTTCTCTGGCGAAAGTTGTATTGCCGCCTTCCATCAGATATCCGTAATTATTGTTGGTCAGTTCTTCTTTGCCAATGGCTGATATCCAGTTCCCTCGTTCCAATCCGGCTTCTGAGGCCGGTGAATTGGGCAGTACGAATAAAATACGGGCAAATACGTGTGATGAGATTCCGGTAGGATCGGTCATTAATTCAAAATCAAATCCGTAAGTAGAAGTACGTTGCAGGTAGGAACGTGCCGCATCGGAAGCGTCCTTTATTTCTATATACGAATACGGGTCTCCTTTTCCGTTTTGTGCCTTGGTATAAACCAATTTTTGCAGGAAGTCTTCCGGTTCGGCAAAATAGTCCGTTTCCTTTATTGCCGGAATACTGTCATACCACAAATAATGCTCTTTCATTATTTGTTCTATCCATACATTCTCTCCAATTAATGCATAGTATTCCCCACTGCGGTCTTCGCCACATGAAGCCATTATAAATAAAGTGGTTAGAAGAAAAAAAGTGCTCCGTATATGCTTCATAATCTAATTCCTTTTTCGATCTGCAAAGCTAGGGATTTTATTTTAAAGTAGGGATAAGGTTTGGAATAAATAATCCAAAAAACCTTTATATAAAAAAGAAATCCGCCGGTTAGGTCAAGCAGACTTCACGGCGGACGTTCTTAATTTTTTATTTCTTTTCAGATTTCCATTTGTCAGCATATTCATTCAGAATTCTGCGGATACTGAGTCCGATTTTGATATAATCTTTCTCGTTCAGGTTGGCAAGTGATACACGTACACTCCATTCGGGTCCGTCGAATCCACCACCATTCAATACGACCAGGCCTGTTTCATTGGCAAGACGGAATACTACGTCCAATGGATTATGAGTTGTCTGCAGATGTTGTACGAATTCATCTCCGTAAAATTTCTTGGCCCATACCAGCATGTCTATTTCTGAATAATAACCGGCTCTTAGTGGATCGTCGAGGAGAATGAACCCTGTGTTGTCCCATAATGCTTTCAGACGGGTATGGATTAAATTAAGCATGGCATGACGATATGTATTTTCTTTGTCCAGCAATGAAAAAGAAGCAAAGAGTGACATCTGCATTTGTTGTGGCAAGGACAGTCCTGCTGTATGGTTCAAGGCTACTTGACGGCTGTCTGCTACCATACGGTCAATGAATTTCATGTTTTCTACTTGCATACTCAAGCTGCCATACCGTTTGGTTAGTTCGCTTTTTCGTTTGCGGGGCAGATTGGCAATCATTCTGTCGAATACATTTTTCTCATGTAAGGCAATTACAGCAAGGCGCCAACCGGTCGCTCCGAAATATTTGGAGAAAGAGTAGACACAAATTGTGTTCTGTGGCAAATCAGCCATCAGGCTGCGGAAGCCGGGAACAAAAGTACCATATACATCATCTGTTATAATCATCAGATTGGGATTCCAGCGTGTTACTACGTCTTTCAGGGCATCTACGCATTCTTTGTTCAACTGATAACTGGGTGGATTGCTCGGATTGACAATAAACAAGGCTTTGTATTTCGTGTCTCGCAGTTTATTGATATCTTCCACTTTGTATTGCCAGGTATGAAGTCCTTCTTCATTTAGAGTACTTGCAGGAATATTGAGCACATCATAATCGTAACGTGTCAATTCGGGTATCTCTATATAGGGTGTAAAGATAGGAACCATCAATGCTATACTATCTCCTTTGTGTAGCAGGAAATTTTCTTCCAGCGAGTCGAATACATAGCACATCCCTGCTGTTCCGCCTTCGGTGGCGAATAAATCGAATTTACCTTGCGGGGGTTGCCCGTTGCACATTTCCTGATTCAGGTAATCCTGTACTAGAATTTCTGTATATTTCAAGATGCGGTCAGGCATGGGATATTGGTCGCCTACAATACTTTCGGTCCATTCGTGTACCAGTTCGTCCGGATCGGCTGCATGTTCCATCAGCATATAATTATAGGTACGTTTCAATAGATCTGTCCCCGCATTTCCTTCATGCTTTTTCAGGTACTCCTCAAAACGTTGGGCTATGCCTGTTTTTTGAGGAATACCGGCAATGCCTTCGGGCATGTCCATGACCCGGCGACACTCTTCAATGCCAAAACCGCCCAAGGCGAAGAATGCTTCACGAGCCTCCGTTGCAATCCAGTTGGGATTACCTCTGCCTGCATTCAGCATGACGTGCGCCATTTTCTTCACACTTTCATCTGCCATTTCAATCAAACGGTTTTTTAATTCGAAGGGACTGATCTTTTCCAAATTCTTGTCCATTCGGGCAACGCTGCTTTTATCACTTAAATATTCCATAATGTATGAGTTTAGTTTTTTAGTTGATTAATAATACAATGACCACTCCCCATATGATGAGTAGTGTATTTCCTACGGCGTAGGTCACGGTGTATCCTAAGGAAGGTGTTTCGCTGCCTACTGCTTCTTGTATGGCGCCCAATGCAGCAGTGGTAGTACGGGCTCCTGCCGTGCATCCCAAAGAGAGGGCGGGATGGAACTTGAATACATATCTGGCTAGAATCAGCCCTAATAATAGAGGCAAGGAGGTGGCCAACGCACCTATGATAAACAACATAGGACCTACTTCTTTTAGTCCCTGTACAAAACTGGGTCCTGCAGAAATGCCGACTACGGCGATGAACATATTCAAGCCTACATTATTCAGCACCCATAAAGAGGATTCCGGTATTTGTCCGAAGGTAGGGCGTTTGCTGCGCCACCAGCCAAATACTAATCCGGCTATCAAGGCTCCTCCACTAGTGCTCAGGCTAATAGGTACTCCGCCGATATGGATTGCAAGTGCTCCGATGATACCTCCCAGTAAAATGCCGAGTCCTACAAATGTCATATCTGTGGCATTGGTGGGGCGGTCTATGTATCCTAGTTCTTTTGCAGCAGATTCCACCTCTTTTTTCAGGCCGACCAATTCCAGAGTATCTCCGCAGTCGATAGTGGTTTGTGCGAAAACAGGGATATCAATGCCTGCCCGTTTGATACGGCGTATACTGACGCCGTGCATAAAGCTTTGACGGCGTATGAAGTCCAATTTTTGGTTGGAATATGGCTTTTTGTGTATCATGACAGGGAGTACTTCCACAGGGAAATCAAGCAGTTGGGGATCGACGATTTCTTCTCCAATCCAGTCTTCCTCACCAATGGCGAATTCTCTTCTTCCGCTCAGTACCACTTCGTCTCCTTTTTGTAATAATTGTCCGGGAATAATATCATTGACAATGGAAGATCCATGTCGCATTCTTTCAACAAACAATCTTTTCCCTTGTGAAATAAAATAGGATTCTAGCTGGTCAACGGTCTTGCCGTTGCCAAACCAATCGTTCTCTATGCGGTAAGCGCGAAAAACTACCGGACGGCGTGCCTGTTCAAATCCGGGTTCGTCTGCTTCACTGGTACCCATCCGGGTTTCCAACTCTTTGCAAGCGGCTTTCACTTTTTCTAATCCTCCCAACATTTTAGGACCTAAAGAAGAGAGGACCCAGGCAGAGCCTGCCGTACCGAAAATGTAAGTTACAGCATATGCCACGGGAATGATATTAATCATATCACTTTTTTGGGAAGAGGATATGTTGAGTCCGTTTATGGTATCTTCTGCTACTCCTATGACGGCAGAGATAGTTTGTGCTCCGGCCAGTAACCCGGCTGCTTCACCGGCATTATATCCCATTAAGATAGCTAATAACCAAGTGATAATCAAACAACCTATACACATGAGCGCGGCGAATCCTACTTGAGGTAAACCATCTTTTTTCAGTCCGCGAAAGAATTGTGGTCCCACTTTGTATCCGATAGCAAAAAGGAATAAAAGAAAAAACACGGATTTCACCGGTTCTTCTATTGTAATGTTAAGCTGTCCCACTAATACCCCTACTAGCAATACACTGGTGACGATTCCCAAACTGAATTGTTTTATTTTCATTTTTCCAATCCAGAAGCCTGCGGCGATTGTCAGAAAAATCGCCAGTTCTGAATGCTGTCTCAAAAGATGTATAATCCATTCCATATTTCTTTCTTATTATAATTGCTGTTTAAAACAGAGTGGGGGTAAAGAAGTTGAGTTAAAAAGCTCCAAATTGTACTTAGTTCTAATATTTTTTATTTTATTTGCATAGAGATGATACTTGACTTATGAAAATAAAGTTATTTGTAAAATATATTTCTTTGTTAGTTCTCTTGTTTGTTGCTGATGGTTGTAAAGAAAAAAAAGCTGACACATATGTGACTAAGGTCACCGATTTAACGGGAGAGGAAGAACAAGTTTTGAAATTGGAATATGATCGTGATGGTAAAATTATAAAGTATGGGGATACCCCGGTAAGGTATGAGGGCGACCAGATAACCATCGGACAGATGAATTGTTTGAATACCGGCAATAAGCTTTGCAATGTTACGTTTCAAATAGGAAAAGGCAAGGCGAGGGAGAGTAGGGCCCGTTGTATGTTGAAGGTAGGAGAGGAGGTTTATGAAGCTGATAAACAGACTGTCTATGATTATAAAGGAGATACTATTTTTATCAATTCTGATTATCGTGCTACTTCCGATTATCGTTTCTTGAAGAAAGTGCAAGGAAAATATGTTTTTGATCAGTTGGGACGGTTGAAGGAGGTGATGACTGTTTTTACTGAGGCAAATGATAGTGTGTCCAGTTGTCATACTTATTATAATTATGATAATAACATCAATTATCAGGCGAATCTGAATTTACAGGCTTATGTGATTGATTATGATGGGGTGGATAGTTTCTTCTATTTTTTATTGAATCTTGGGCAGTTGAGGAATAGAACAGCCTTACCTAATGATATTGGATATTGTATGAATCATGGTTTAAGCACTTATAATGTGCATGCCAATTATCGTCTGGATGATGAGAATCCGGTCAGGATAGAAGTTTTATATAATTATACCAAACTTCTATCCCGAATAGATTTATCTTATAATCCTTTAAATTAATTCGGGACATTCATTAAATATTACAAAATCAGCCAACTAATTCATACACAAAGTATTGCGAATTAGTTGGCTTTTTGTATCTTTAGGTATTCCCCCGAAAATAAGATTTGACGGCCAAAACGGGGGAAATATCCAAACTAATAAGATATGGCAAAGATAGTGAATATTTCAGAAATTCACCCTACTTTGGGTTTTACAGAATTTGATATTCTGGAAAAATACCGCAAGAGTTTTAATGAGAGTGAGCTTGGCAAGCTTCATTCGGTCTTTCCGTTTGAATGTATGGCAAAAGCCGCCGGCCTGTCGGACCGGCGCCTGGGACGCAGGAACAGATTCAGTCCTTCCGCAAAGATCGCCCTTATGGTCCTGAAGGCATACACCGGATTCTCCGACAGGCAACTGGTGGAACATCTGAACGGGAACATACACTACCAGATTTTCTGTGGAATTATGATTCCCCCGTCCCTTCCCATAACCAACTTCAAGATAGTCAGTGCCATCCGTAATGAGATAGCATCCCGCCTTGACATTGATTCTTTCCAGGAGCTCCTGGCTTCACACTGGAAACCTTATCTTGATAACCTTCACGTCTGCATGACCGATGCCACATGCTATGAAAGCCACATGCGTTTTCCTACGGACATGAAACTCCTTTGGGAAAGCCTCGAATGGCTCTACAGGCATATATGCCGGCATTGCAGGGAGCTGGGCATAAGGCGTCCTCGCAACAAATACAGGAATGTGGCGGAATCCTATCTGTCCTACTGCAAGAAAAGAAAGAGGAGAGCTTCAAGGACAAGAATGCTTAAGCGCCGTATGATCAAGCTTCTTGAAAAGCTCCTCAGTCAAAGGGATGGGATCCATAGCGAGTACGGTGCTTTACTCCGATATACCCAGGATTATCATAAGCGTCTTTCCATCATCAGAAAGGTGCTTGTACAAGAAAAGGAAATGTTTGAAGGGCGGAAAGTCAGTGACCGCATCGTCAGCATTGACCGTCATTATGTACGTCCCATCGTCAGAGGCAAGGAAACCAAGTCCGTCGAGTTCGGTGCAAAGGTCAATAATATACAGATAGACGGCATATCGTTCATCGAACACCTCTCGTTCAAGGCATTCAATGAGGGTATACGCTTGAAGGACTGTATCCGTATGCAGCAGAAGCTTATGAATGTAAGGGTAAGATGTGTGGCTGCCGATTCCATATATGCCAATAATGCCAACAGAAAGTTCTGTACAAAATATGGGATATCCACATCCTTTGTGCGCAAGGGAAGGGCGGCCAAAGATGAGCCTTTGAGGAAGGTGCTTAGAAGCGAACTCTCAAAAGAAAGGGCAACACGGCTTGAAGGAAGCTTCGGCACTCAAAAGCAACATTACTCGCTCTCAAGGATAAAGGCCAGAAACAGGAAGACGGAAATACTGTGGATTTTCTTTGGAATACATACGGCAAATGCCATACTGATGATAGAAAAAATCAGAAACAAAACAGCTAAAGCAGCATGATATGATTTTACTCACAGAATCAGAAGAGGTCATCAGACTTCTTCCGGAACGTCATGTCCTGTCGGATAGAAGTATGTGAGAAAGCACGGAAAAATGACAATAAGAATGGCATATGAAATGGTCATGCCCTATCATCTTCATATGCCATCTTATTTTTTAGAGACATTTACTGAATATCCCTAATTCATCGGGAAGTATAAACAAGTCTACTTCATTGGCGCCTTGCTTTATCAAGTCTTTCTTATCTATTTGGTAAAGGCGGACAAACTCATCATGACTGTCGCATAGTTCCTGGGCTTTGCGATAATATTCTATTGATTTTTCTGTTTCATTCAGGATATAATACACATGTCCTGCATTCATCCAGTCTTCCATAATGGGCTTGGGCTCGGATATCAGCAAGTCGTAATATTTCTTGGCTTGTTGATGGTTGCCGGTAATGAAGGAACACCATCCGATGGCGCGTCGGGCATTCTGTGGCTTTTTATCCAGATACTCCACTTTGAAGAAATAAGCCAGTGCTTCATCGTATCGTTCCAGTGCCATCAGGCATTGTCCTATTTGTAGTGCCAGATTCAGACTGTCGGGCTGTGCCTGTTCCACCTTGTTATAATATTCCAAAGCTTTTGGGTAGTTTCCCTCTTTTCTATAACATTGTGCCAAATGGCGGTTATTCCATGTATTATCGGGGATCAGCAGATCTGATTGCAGGTAATAATCTATCGCTTTTTTATAGGAACCGATTTTCTGATAAATGAAACCTGCTTTCTGCCATAATTCGGCATTTTTACGATTGTATAATTCAATTGATTTATCATAGAGAATTCCGGCTTCTGCCAAGTCGTCGTGTGTGAATAGGTAATCTGCCAGTTTGTTGATATACTCTTTGTGTAACAAGGCTTGAGACAATGCTTCTTTATTCCATAAGTCCAGAGTGTCCTCAAAAATGTCATGTATTTCATGTCTTCTTGACCATAATTTGAAGAAACGGTAGAGGTCATGAATGTATTGCCGGCTCACGAATTCAGCGCGAGCTTTTGATTGTGACATCTCTTTTAAACGTTCTTTCAGTTCTTCAGAAGCTTCATGTTGTCCGTTCAATTGTTGCTGCATGAGATTCCTTTGGCTTTCCGGCATTTGTAACATGGTAAAACAAAAAGAGTATTTGTCGGAATTGCAGAATACATCCGAATTCATCAAAATGTTGAGCAGAGAGATTTTTTGTTCGTCATTTCCGAGAGATAATTTGGCGATATCCTGATATTGGGGGTCAAAAGGATAGAACCAGTGAGAAATTTTGCGGAAAAACGGGAATTGTTTCAGCTGTGAAAAGGTACTCATATACACATCTGCCCCGGACATTTGCAGTTCACCTAATTCGCGCAATTTATCGGTAATGCCTGAACGGTCAATCCATTCTTCCCATTCCGGATTATGATCTTCGGCATCTTCATCCAGTCCTTCCAAATTAAGTTTGGGATTTTTCATCATTTCGGGAATGATTTCTTCACGCATCTTCTTGTCTATCTTTCGGGTTTCACGGGAAGATTGCAATAATTGAATCTGGATATGATGCAGGTTTTTGATGAACTCGGCATTTTCATTCAGTTCATTTATGCGCGACACGGCTTCAGGGTATTGAAGGATACGCTTTTCATAATAGTAGCATGTTAGTGCGATCCCTGCAATAGCCCGCTGATTCAGCATGGTATCCTGATGGGTATAGGCGTTCAATAGAAACATGAACTTGCGGATGTCGAATATTTGCAGCAGGCTCATGGTGACGGCGCTGACCATTATGGAAAGGTCGTTGACTTGGATCAATAGTGAGTTGAACAAAGTTTGCGCTTCAGCATATTCCGATTCACTCCACCGGGTGGATACCCATATTTTTTCAAATAATTCGTCTACGGCTGTTTCGTGACGTTTTCTCATGGCATCCATTTCTTCATTTCTTTTGGCCTCGGTGGTATATATCAATGGGGCTGTAGCCATATCTTCTGTATACGCCTCCAATTGCATTTGTAATTCGGCATAGCTGTGAGGAGGGCTTTGGACAAAAGTGCGCATTGTGTCATAATAGGCTCCGTAATTTTGTGTTGCCTGTACGGCTATATGGATACGGTCGGCCAGTTCGTATGCCGTGCGTAACATTTTATGGTATATTTCCACTTTATTGGGATCTTTCATCCCTTTTGAAGTATATTGCAGCATCAGGTCGTATGACGTTTGCAGGGCTTCTAGCTCATTCTTTAATTGCCAGTCGGAAGTATGGGTGGCATATCCTGTCATTTGGGATAATGCTTCTTTTAACCGATATTGGTCTAATAGTTTTATGATTTCTTCGCGCATATTTTAAAGTTCTATTTGTATGTCTTTTATAAACAAATGCGGGCAGACTTCGGTTCTTGGCTTATTTCAGCCAGGTTGCCCGTTTCCATATATATTCCATCGGACCGTGAGAGTGGTGATTCATCCACCAGCGGCAGAAAGAGAATTGCAAGATGAAGAAAACTATTCCTGCCAGGCAGCTGGCTGTGATACCAAACTGATTGTGCAATGCAAATCCCCAGTTGTAGTATAACATGGAACCTACTATACTTTGAGTAATATAATTGGTAAGGCTCATCTTTCCGTATGGCGTTATTTTCATTAATCCGTCGTGTAAGTTTGTCTTGTAAAAAGCGAAGACGACACCGGATACCAGAATCAGCATAAATGCAAAATTGGAAAGCGAGGTGATGATTAGTGAAAGAGGGGTCAGAATGGATTTATTTGTGATAAAGTCCGGTAGCATATTGCCCAACCCATATAAAGGGAAAAATGCGACGAGTGAGCTTGCAAGTACCTTGTTCCATACCTTCAAGTGCTCTTTCAAAAAAAGTCCCTTGCGCCCTATCAGCATACCGAGCAGGAAAAGGGCGGCTGTTTGGAATACCCGTCCGTGATCCCAGGCCCAGGCAAGGCTTGCCAACTGTCCTTCCCATAAATTGACACGGATGGTTTCCAGAAAATTACCATTGCTTTGCACTGCAAAAGTTGCATTCCAGAAGCTGCGGGTGGGGATGGCCGGAGTAACAAATTCCGGATCGAGACAGGCACGTATTACATAATAAAGTGGCAATGGCTGGATCAATAGCAGACATGCCAATGCAAATATCCATTTGTCTTTCAGCCGGCAAGTCAGTGGCAGGATGAAACCTACTAAAGAATAAAGGACTAGCACTTCCGCTGTGAAAAAACTGGCATTGATATTACCTATCAGGAAAAGAAGAATTAACCGCCAACAAAAACGTAGACGGAAATCATTGCCCCGTAGGCGTTGGTTGTCATCTTGAATAAAAAAGCTAAAACCGAAAAGTAAAGCGAATATGGCGTATGCTTTTCCGCCGAACATGAAGAATAACCCGTTCCAAATGGCTTTGTCCGAGAAGTTCAGCCACGCACTTTGTCCGGCTGTATCGGGAAATGAGTAGAAATTAAAATGTTCGATAGAGTGCAGGATGATGATTCCCATCACTGCCAGTCCGCGTAGCACATCAGCTACATCTACACGTGCGTGTCCTTTCAATTTTGTGTTTATTGCTTTTGTTTCCATGGGGTTATATATTAGCGTACAAAAATAGGAAAATCTTGAATAGTTGGCAAAAAAAGGAGGAAGTAATCAGATATTTCTTTAATTTTGTCCCCATCTTAAAAAAAGATATGGATATTTCGGAATTGCAACGTATTTATGCCGGTCATCCTAACACTAAGGGACTGGCTGCGTTATTGGAAGATTCCTCAGTGAGGACTATTTTCCTGGGAGGATTACATGCTTCTGCGGCAGCTTTATTTGTTTCCTCCTTTCTTAGAGAGAATAAACAGACATTTGTATTTGTACTGGGTGACTTGGAGGAAGCGGGTTACTTTTATCATGACCTGACACAGGTGAACGGTGATGAGCATATTTTGTTCTTTCCATCCTCGTATCGTCGGGCTGTTAAATATGGGCAGAAAGATGCAGCCAATGAGATCCTGCGTACGGAAGTGCTGAGCCGTTTACAGAAAGGCGATCCGCTATGTGTGGTGACTTATCCCGAAGCGTTGGCGGAGAAAGTGGTATCACAAGAAGTACTGATGGACAAGACGTTAAAACTTGGTGTGGGTGAGCATGTGGACACAGAGTTTATCACGGAAGTGCTGGCCGGTTACGGATTCGAGCATGTAGATTATGTTTATGAACCGGGGCAATATGCTGTACGCGGTAGTATTATTGACGTCTTCTCTTTTGCTTCCGAGTATCCTTACCGTATTGACTTTTTTGGTGACGAGGTAGACAGCATCCGTACTTTTGAAGTGGAAAACCAGCTTTCGAAAGAGAAGAAACAGAGCATTGCCATCGTGCCCGAGCTGACGAATGCCGCCGACAAGAGCGGGGTGTCTTTCTTTGAATTCATTCCTCGGGAAACAGTTCTGGCAATGAAAGACTTTCTTTGGGTACGTGAAAGAATACAGGTAGTACGGGAAGAGGCACTCTCTCCTCAGGCGCTTGCCGCATACGAGGGAGAGAAGACGGAACTGATGAATTTGGAACTGAAGCTGATAGACGGGGCGGAATTTACAGTACGGGCTTTGGATTTCAAACGGATTGAATTTGGTAACAAACCTACAGGAACTCCACAGGCAACGTTGGCTTTCGATACGACGGTCCAGCCTATTTTTCATAAGAATTTTGATTTGGTAAGCACTTCATTCACTGATTATCAGAAACGAGGTTACACCTTATATATATGTACCGATAGTGAGAAGCAGGCAAAGCGTCTGAAAGATATCTTTGAGGAGCGTGGTGATCATATCACGTTCATTCCGGTCAACAAGACTTTACATGAGGGCTTTACAGATAATGTATTGAAAAGCTGCTTTTTTACAGACCATCAGATTTTTGACCGTTTCCATAAATACAATCTTCGTAGTGACAAGGCGCGTAGCGGTAAGGTGGCATTGACCTTAAAAGAGTTGAGCCAGTTTGAGCCGGGTGACTTTGTGGTACATATAGATCATGGTGTAGGCCGTTTTGGCGGTTTGGTACGCATTCCGAATGGAAATACTACCCAGGAAGTGATTAAACTTATTTATCAGAATGAGGATGTGGTATTTGTTTCCATTCATTCCCTGCATAAAATATCCAAGTATAAAGGGAAGGAGGGAGAAACTCCCCGCCTGAACAAATTGGGGACCGGTGCGTGGGAAAAAATGAAAGAGCGTACCAAGAGCAAAATCAAAGATATAGCCCGTGACCTGATCAGACTGTATTCGCAACGTAAACAGGAAAAAGGATTCTCGTATAGTCCCGACAGTTTTATGCAACATGAATTGGAGGCGAGCTTTATTTATGAGGATACCCCCGACCAGTTGAAGGCGACTCAGGATGCCAAAGCCGATATGGAGAGCGACCGTCCTATGGACCGTCTGGTGTGTGGTGATGTGGGGTTCGGAAAGACTGAAGTGGCTATTCGTGCTGCTTTCAAGGCTGTGGCTGATAACAAACAGGTGGCTGTGCTGGTTCCCACTACGGTGCTGGCCTATCAGCACTTTCAGACTTTCAGCGAACGGTTGAAAGATTTTCCATGCAAAGTTGATTATTTGAGCCGTGCCCGCAGTGCAAAAGATGTTTCCAGAATAGTGAAGGAACTGGCGGATGGAAAAATAAATATTTTGGTCGGTACACATAAAATCATCGGTAAAAGCGTTAAGTTCAAAGATTTAGGATTGCTGATCATTGATGAGGAACAGAAGTTCGGAGTTAGTGTGAAAGAGAAGTTGCGTCAGATGAAAGTGAATGTGGATACACTTACTATGACCGCTACCCCCATCCCCCGTACTTTACAGTTCTCGTTAATGGGCGCCCGTGATCTTTCTGTCATTCAGACTCCGCCTCCCAACCGTTATCCCATTCAGACAGAGGTGCATACCTTTAATGAAGATATCATAACGGAAGCGATCAATTTTGAAATGAGCCGTAACGGACAGGTGTTCTTTGTCAATAACCGCATACAGAATCTGGTAGAATTGGAAGCCATGATCAAGCGGAATATACCCGATTGCCGTGTCTGCATAGGTCATGGACAGATGGAGCCCGAAAAGCTGGAGAAGATTATTTTCGACTTTGTGAACTATGATTATGATGTGCTGCTGGCAACCACCATTATCGAGAGTGGTATTGATATACCGAATGCCAATACGATTATCATCAACCAGGCGCAGAATTTTGGATTGAGTGATTTGCACCAGATGCGTGGACGTGTGGGAAGAAGCAATAAAAAAGCATTCTGTTATTTGTTGGCGCCTCCATTGACTTCACTGACTCCCGAGGCAAAGCGCCGTCTTCAAGCCATTGAGAATTTCAGTGATTTGGGCAGCGGTATCCATATAGCCATGCAGGATTTGGATATCCGTGGAGCAGGAAATATGCTGGGGGCGGAGCAGAGTGGCTTCATTGCCGATTTGGGTTATGAAACTTATCAGAAGATACTGGCCGAAGCGGTGAAAGAGTTGAAAGAGGATGAGTTTGCCGATCTTTACGCAGAGGAGTTGCAGGCAGCGGGAGAAGAGAAAATCAGTGGCGAGAACTTTGTGGATGAATGTCAGGTGGAAAGTGATTTGGAATTGCTTTTCCCCAATGAGTATATCCCCAGCAGCAGCGAACGTATGTTGCTTTATCGTGAACTGGACGGATTGGAATTGGATAAGGACCTGCTCGCTTTCAAGGCACGGTTGGAGGACCGTTTCGGAAAGGTTCCTCCCGAAGGGCTGGAACTTCTGCGTATCGTACCTTTGCGCAGATTGGCTAAACGGTTGGGGGTGGAAAAAGTATTCTTGAAAGCCGGACGAATGACTTTGTTCTTTATCAGTAATCAGGAAAGTCCTTATTATCAAAGTGCGGCTTTTGGCAAGGTGATTGATTACATGAGCAAGAATCCGCGTTACTGCAATTTGCGTGAGCAGAACGGCAAGCGTAGTATGGTAGTCAAGAATGTGGAAACGGTAGAGACTGCGGTAGGTATTCTGCAGGAGATGGTGAGTTTGTGATAAAAGATGTCTGTATTGGCAGAAACCGGCATTGCCGTAGAGTAAGCAGGATATGTTAACGTAAAATTGAATATTAACTAAATAAACAGCTGATTTTTAATTAATTGTTTAACGGAATTGAATTTGGGGTGTTTTATATTAAAAAATAATATAAGACACTCCTTTTTCTTTTAACTTATCTATATTTTTACTATCTTACTTCCAGTTTAAAAGCGGACACTGAGATTTTTACTCACATATTGTCTAATTTAAAAAACACTTGTTATGGAAGTGAAAAAAGCACGAAGAGCCGACCTTGAAAAGGGTAAGTCCCGTTGGCTGTTCATGGGTCTCATTGTGACGCTGTCGTTTATGTTTGTTTCGTTCGAATGGACTGAACGTAATGTAACTTACGCGATCAGTGATTTAGTCAGTGACCCGGATTTCTTTGAAGAATTAGTTCCTGTAACCTATAATCAGGATAAACCTCTGCCGCCACCGCCTCCACCGGCTGCCGTCAACCCGGAAGAGCTCAATATAGTGGATAATAACTCGACGGAAACAGAAACCGATATTGCAGCTTCAGACCCTACGGATGCTCCGGTAATTATACCGACCCCTATTGAAGTACCCGAAGAAGTAGTGGATGAAAATGTGGAATTTGTGGTGGTGGAAGAGATGCCGGTATTTCGTAACGGTAATGCTGATTTGATGAGGTATCTGAGTGAAAACATCAAATATCCTACCGTCAGTGCCGAGCAGGGAGTTCAAGGAAGGGTAGTGGTGCAGTTCGTTGTGGGTGTTCATGGAGAGATCCTGAATCCGGTAGTGGTGAAGAGTGTGGATCCGTATCTGGACAAGGAAGCAATCCGCGTGATCAGTTCCATGCCAAAATGGAAGCCCGGCAAGCAAAGAGGAAAAGCAGTGAGGGTGAAATACACTGTTCCTGTAGTCTTCAGACTGCAAAGTTAAGATTTAATTAGTATGGATGGAGGAAGCGTAATCTCAGAAGAGGACGCTTCCTCTTTTTTTATCGAGGAATAAATAGGGGATATTTATGAAAACATGTAAGAAAAAAGGGAGTGAAAGGAAATAGTTAGTAATAAAATGCTTGCTATCTTATTATATTTGTTACCTTTGTGGGTCTTATAATATGAAAAACAATGAAAATAACAATTCTACAGAGAAATATAGAATGGGCCAATCCACAGGCCAATATAGCAAGGGCGGACGAAGCGATAAGCTGTCTGCCGGATGCTGATCTGTTTGTTTTACCCGAAATGTTTTCCACCGGTTTTTGTACGCAACCCGAAGGAATTGCGGAGAGCACCGACAGTGAAACCCTGCACTGGATGAAGCGTAAGGCAGCCGAGCGGAATTGTGCTATTGCAGGCAGTGTAGCTGTATGTGAGAATGGAAACTATTATAATCGTTTTTACTTTGTCCATCCGGACGGAGCCGTGCAGCATTATGATAAGAAACATTTGTTCACCTTTGGGGGCGAACACAAGCGTTTCACTGCCGGCACAGAGCGTGTGGTGGTGAACTTCCGTGGGGTACGTATTCTTTTGGAGGTATGTTATGACCTCCGTTTCCCTGTTTGGTCACGCAACCTGGGGGATTACGACATGATACTTTATGTGGCAAGCTGGCCCACTCCCCGTGTGGATGCCTGGAGCGCTCTGCTTCGGGCGCGGGCTATTGAGAACCAGTGCTATGTGGCCGGAGTGAACCGCATGGGAACTGATCCTACCTGTGAATATTCGGGTGGCAGCGCCATCATCGATCCCTACGGAAAAACGATAGCCGAATGTCCGTGGAGCAGGGAAAGTGCGGTATCGGCTGATATAGATATGGAGGCATTGCAGGCTTTCAGGAAGAAATTCCCGGTATTGGATGATGCAGACCCTTTTACATTGATATGAAACAATTAACAAAATAATAGATAATGGCTGAAAAGAAATTATTGTTGGGCGATGAGGCAATTGCCCTCGGAGCGATACATGCCGGCATATCGGGTGTATATGCCTATCCGGGTACACCGTCCACTGAAATCACAGAGTTTATCCAGAATAATCGTTTGGCAAAGGAAAGAAAATTGCACAGCACTTGGTGTACCAATGAAAAAACGGCCATGGAGGCTGCATTGGGTATGTCATACGCAGGAAAACGTGCTTTGGTATGTATGAAACATGTAGGCATGAACGTGGCTGCCGATGCGTTTGTCAATTCTGCCATAACCGGCGTGAACGGTGGTCTGGTGGTGCTGGCTGCCGATGACCCTTCCATGCACTCGTCACAGAACGAGCAGGATTCACGTTTTTATGGAAAATTTGCTATGATTCCCATGCTGGAACCGTCTTCCCAACAAGAAGCATACGATATGATGGATTACGCATATACACTCTCGGAAAAACTGAAGTTGCCGGTGCTGATGCGTGTGGTTACCCGTCTGGCACATTCGCGTGCCGGTGTGGAAGTAGCCGATATCCGTGAGGAAAATCAGTTGAATCCTGACCATGAACGTGCCCACTGGGTATTGCTGCCGGGTAATGCGCGTAAACAATATCTGGATCTAGTGAAAAAGCAGGAGAAGCTGGAAGAAGCTTCCTCCAAATCTCCTTATAATTATCTGGAAGGGTTGAATCCCGAATATGATTATGAATTCGGAGTGATAGCCTGTGGTATCGGTTATAATTATGTGAAGGAGGCGGATACGGACAGTTGCCATATTCCGGTATTGAAAGTTTCGCAGTATCCGTTGCCGGCTGAAGAAATCAGGACGATGGCAGACCGCTGCGGATATGTTCTGGTAGTGGAAGATGGCCAGCCGTTTGTGGAAGAGCAGGTAAAAGCGATACTTTCCTCGGACTATGAGGTAAAGGGACGCTTGACGGAAACTTTGCCGCGTACCGGTGAATTGACTCCGGATAATGTGGGCGAGGCGATCGGATGGGGAATCAAACGTCCGTTTGGTAAGTCTCAGGTGGTGATGCCGCGTCCGCCTGCATTGTGTCAGGGATGTGGTCATCGGGATGTGTATGATGCATTGAACAAGGTGGCTGCGGAATATCCGGATGCACGCATTTTCGGTGATATCGGTTGCTATACATTAGGTGCGTTGCCCCCGTTCCGTGCTATCGACAGTTGTGTGGATATGGGTGCTTCCATAACCATGGCCAAAGGTGCTTCCGATGCAGGGGTATTTCCGGCCATTGCTGTTATCGGTGACTCTACTTTCACTCATTCCGGTATGACCGGTCTGCTGGATGCGGTGAATGACCGTGCCAATATTACGGTGGTGATTTCGGATAACCTGACTACTGCCATGACCGGTGGACAGGATTCTGCCGGTACGAACAAATTCGAGGCGATCTGCCTGGGATTAGGGGTAGAACCCGAACATGTGCGTGTGGTGGTTCCATTACCGAAGAATATGGAAGAAATCACCCGTACCATTCGTGAGGAAATAGAATATAAAGGGGTGTCTGTCATTATTCCGCGCAGAGAGTGTATCCAGACATTGAATCGTAAACTAAGACAGAAAAAAGCAGATAAGGCATGAGAAAAGATATCATACTTTCGGGCGTAGGAGGACAGGGTATCCTGACTATCGCTACTATTATAGGAGAAGCTGCTACGGCAGAAGGCATCAATTTGAAGCAGGCCGAGGTACACGGTATGAGCCAGCGCGGAGGAGATGTGCAGTCCAATCTGCGTTTGTCCGACGAAACGATTTATTCGGATCTGATCGCTCAGGGTGAGGCGGATCTGATTATTTCCATGGAACCGATGGAGGCGTTGCGTTATCTGCCTTACTTGCAGGAAGAAGGTTGGGTGATTACTTCCGCTAATCCTTTCAAGAACATTCCCGACTATCCTGAAGAAGTGGATCTGATGAGGGCTTTGGAGAGTCTTCCGCATGTGGTGAAGTTGGAAATAGAGGATATGGCAAAAGAAAACAGTATGCCTAAATGCGCGAATGTGATTCTGCTGGGCATGGCTGCGAAGTATATTGAAATCGTATCACCGGAACAGTTGCGCGAAAGCATAGGGCGTGTGTTTGCTGCAAAAGGTGAGAAGATTGTTGAAATGAATCAGAAGGCTTTTGATATAGGATTGAATGCGGTAAAGAACTGGTAATGCCATGAAGATATTTAGTGAAGAATTAGTGGAGAAGGCGGTGAAGGAACTGCACATCGCCAATCTTGCACAGGCTACTATCGGTGATGTGTTGTTGGTAGCCCAGTATCTGGAAAAGGAAACGGGGATTCCTTTTATCCGCATGGATCAGGGATCTCCTGGTCTTGCCGCCAATCAGATAGGGATTGAAGCGGAGAAAGCTGCTTTGGACAGGGGAGTCGGATCGCAATATCCGGCTGCCGCAGGAGTGCCCGAGTTGAAAAAGGAGGCTTCCCGTTTTGTAAAAGCTTTCTTGAATCTGGATATCTCTCCGCGCGCTTGTGTGCCTACCACCGGGTCGGTGGCGGGTTCATTCGGCTCGTTCATAGCCTGTACGCAGCGTATTCCGGGGAAAGACAAGGTATTGTTCATTGATCCCGGATTTCCTATTCAGAAATCCCAGCTTCGCATTATCGGCGTGGAGTGGGAAGAGTTTGATATCTATCATTATCGTGGACAGGCCTTGCGTGAGAAATTGGAAAGTTTCCTGAGTAAAGGCGATATAGCAGCGATTATCTATTCTAATCCGAATAATCCGGCATGGATTTGTCTGGAAGAGGAGGAGTTGCAGATAATCGGTGAACTGGCAACCCGGTATGATGTGATTGTCATGGAAGATCTGGCTTATTTCTGCATGGATTTCCGTCGGGATATGGGGCATCCTTTCGAACCGCCTTATCCGCCCACTGTGGCAAGATATACGGATAATTATATCCTGATGCTTTCTTCTTCCAAGATATTCAGTTATGCCGGACAGCGTATGGCATTGGCATGTATCAGCGACAAACTGTTCGACCGCCAGTTCCCTGCCTTGGCAGAACGGTATAAAGATGCAGGGGTGTTCGGTCCTACGCTGATTGCTTCCATTCTTTATATGATTACTTCGGGATGTACGGCTTCCACTCAGTATGCATACGCTGAAATGCTTCGTCTGTCTACCGAAGGTAAAATCAATTTTGTGGAAGATACCCGCGAATATGCCCGTCGTGCGGAACGCATGAAGAAAATATTTACCGACAATGGTTTCCATATCGTATATGACTATGATGCTACCCAGGTGGTGGGAGATGGTTTCTTCTTTACCATTGGTTACGGAAATATGACAGGGGGTGAATTGCTCCGGGAGTTATTGTATTATGGGGTAAGCAGCATCTCGCTTTCTACTACCGGCAGCGAGCAGGAAGGTGTCCGCGCCTGTACGTCACGGATGCGCGATGAACTTTATCCGGTGATGGAGGAACGCATGAGAGCTTTTCATGAAGATCATTGAAAATAATGTGCTAATAGGATAATGTGCCGATTGCCATACAGTGGGTTTGTGTGCCAGTACATTGGCAGATTAGCACATTGAAAAATTATTTATTATGATTTGGAATAAAAATAAAGAGTGCATGAGTCGGGACGAGATGAGCGCTCTGCAGGGAAAACGTCTGAACAAGTTGGTGAACTTGGTTTATCATAATGTTCCTTTTTATCGTAACAAGATGCAGGAGATGGATTTGTCTCCGGATGATATCCAGACTATCGAAGATATCGTAAAACTTCCTTTTACTACCAAGCAGGATTTACGTGATAATTATCCATATGGTCTTCAGGCTGCTCCTGCTTCGGAAATTGTACGTGTGCACGCTTCTTCGGGAACAACCGGGAATCCTACCATTGTGGGATATACGCGTCGTGACTTGTCTGTATGGTCCGAAGTGATGTCACGTTGTCTTTCAGCATACGGGGTTACCCGTAATGATACCTTTTCTGTCAGTTATGGCTATGGCTTGTTTACAGGCGGGTTGGGCGCACATTATGGGGTGGAGAATCTGGGGGCGACTGTTATCCCGGCTTCTACAGGAAATACGGAAAAGCATGTCCGTCTGATTCGCGACTTGGGTATAACGGGGATTGCCTGTACTCCTTCATACGCTCTTTATCTGGCAGAAGTGGTGGAACGTATGGGATTGACCAAGAATGATATCAATCTCCGTATCGGAGCTTTCGGAGCCGAGCCATGGACGGAAAGTATGCGTAAGGAGATAGAAGAGCGGCTGGGATTGAAAGGGTATAATATTTATGGATTAAGTGAGATTATGGGACCCGGTGTTTCCTACGAATGTCAGGAGCAACATGGTTCGCATATCAATGAGGATCATTTTTATCCTGAAATCATTAATCCTGAAACGCTGGAACGTCTTCCGGATGGAGAAGTGGGAGAATTGGTGTTTACTACCTTGACAAAGGAGGGGATGCCGTTATTGCGTTATCGTACGAAGGACTTGACTTCCCTGATGGAGGGTGAATGTCCGTGTGGAAGAACCAATATCCGTATGTCGGGTATTGTAGGCCGTAGTGACGATATGCTTATTATCCGTGGCATCAATGTTTTCCCTTCTCAGGTGGAAAGTGTTATTTTGGATATGCCTCAGTTTGAACCTCAGTATATGCTGGTGGTGGATAGGAAGAATAATCTCGACTCTTTGCAAGTACAAGTGGAAGTCCGCAAAGACTTCTTCTCGGATGATATGGGAAGTATGCTTGCCATGAAGAAAGCGTTGAGCGACAAACTGAAAAGTGTCCTTTCCATCAGTGCCGAAGTGAAGCTGATGGAACCTAATAGCATTGCCCGTAGTGAAGGTAAGAGTAAACGTGTGATAGACAATCGGATTTTAAAATAAAAAAGTATGCGATATGACAATCAAGCAATTATCTGTTTTTCTGGAAAACAAAACCGGAAGAATAAATGACGTAACCAAGACATTGGCAAAGTATGATATCAATATGCATGCGTTCAGCATGGCGGAATCTACTGATTTCGGTATACTTCGCCTGATTGTTTCGGATGTGGAAAAAGCGGTGGAAGTACTTCGTGCCGAGAATTTTGCCGTGATGCTGACCGATGTGGTATGTATCAGTTGCCCGAATGTGGCAGGTTCTTTGGCTAAAGTTTTGGACTATCTGGCAGCAGAGAATATCTTTATTGAATATATGTATGCTTTTGCTCAAGGAGATACGGCACATGTGGTTATCCGTCCGTCTAATGTGGAGAGATGTGTGGAGATATTGAATAAATTCAATTGTAATGTTTTGACTAAGAACAGTCTGTAATGAATTTGACTTTGTGGGTATGAATGCATCACAAGTCTTTTTACCACAGGTTACTTGGGCTCACACGGGTGTTTAAGCTGAAAACTTTAAGATTGAACCTGTGCGAATCCGGGTAATCTGTGGCTGTTTTGATGGAACAGTCTATCAATAGCAAAACCTGTTTGTTGGAGAATGCAGAATGTTATGAGCGTTCTTTGACAATGGGACACTCGAACCGATAAAAAATACCGAAGTATTGTACATGATTACATTGGATAATTTTGAGGACTTTGTTCCCTATAAAATATGGATGCGTGGGGAAGAGTATTATGAAACAGACGCTGTTTCCGAATTGGAAGAAATCTCACCCGGTGAATGGACTGCGACTGTAGAAGGAACAGACGATTATAATGTGGAGATATCTATGGATGGAAACGAGATAGAATCCTGGTACTGTGATTGTCCGTATGATGGAGAAATCTGCAAACATGTTGTAGCGACATTGTTGGCAATTCGCGACAATAGAAAAAAGGCGGGTAATAGTATTTTCTCGAAGATGAAAATCAAAGCGGAGGAAGCCCCTGTTTTAGAGGAAATAAAAGAAGTGGGTAAGCAGCCTTGTCCGTCTTTGGTAGACATACAGCAACTGTTGTCTTTCATTGATCCGCAGGAACTCTCGAAATTTATCTGTGAGTATGCTTCAACGAATCTGGAATTTAAAACGGCACTTTCAAATCATTTCATAGCTAAGGAGTTATCTTTGTCATCAAAGGGAAAAGATTACAGAATTGAAATTCAAAAAGTTTTTAAAGGATCTGGTTACCATAAAAGGTCTCGTTATCACAATCGTTATGATAATTACGACCGTGACTGGAAAACTATTTTCAATCAGATGGACACTTTTTTGGAGAAAGCGGATTTCTTTTTGAATTTGGAAGCTATGGATAATTCTATTGCCATAGCTCTTCAAGTACTTCGTTCCATCGGTGAAAACTATGATGATGAACTTTTGTATGATGATGGTATTTCTTCTTCTGACTATTGTGAACAGGCAGGAGATTTGCTCCTGAAAGTGATTGAACATCCTAAAACCACTCAGGCACAAAAGATGGAGATACTTCAGGGCTTGCGTGAGATTGCTGAAATATCTATTTTTCGTGAATATGATCTTTATGATGTAGACGAATTGATGATGCAGATCAATCTTTCGATTCAACCGGCAGAAAAAGCGTTGGAATTGATTGATGAACTTCTTGAAGTAAGAAAGGGAACCTGTGATATCTATCAGTTAGTCATTCGTAAGGTCAATCTGTTGTTAGAACAGAATGAAGAACAAAAGGCGGATGATACGATTCGTCAATATCTTTATCTGACTGAAATACGAAGAATGGAGGTTGATAAATTGATTGCCCGTTGCCAATATGATGAAGCCATTTGTTTGCTGAATGACGGAATAGAAATAGCGGAAAGAGAAATGCATTCTGGCACTGTGGGTGAATGGCTGAAAATGAAATTGGATATTTATGAAATAACCCATAGGGTTTCTGAGGTAATTGATACATGTCGTCTGTTGTTTGTGGTGGGTAGTGATAAATTGATATATTACAGCAAACTTAAAACTCTGGTACCGAAAGAACAATGGAAAAGTTTTCTGGATAGGATGATGAAAGAAGCCGAGTTAAGTGACTATTTTTCTTTTGTCGGAAATGATAAGGCTGAAATTTATGTGAAAGAAAAGGATAATGACAGCTTGTTCTCTTTGCTGTCGTCAGTCCGATACAATCAGTTGGAAGCATTGATGAAATATGCCCATTATTTGAAGGACACTCATTCTGAGAAATTGATTGCTATATATACTTCTTTATTGAATGATTATGCTGAACGGAATCTGGGACGGGAGCATTATGAATTTATAGCACGGGTATTATCCTGCATACGTAAACTAAACGGTGGACAGGCTGTTGTGAAAAGCTTGGTGGCAGAGTTCCGGATAAAATACAAACGTCGTCCGGCAATGATGGAAGTGTTGGGGAAGTTTTAAAAATAGTTTATCAGAATCTTTTTTAAAATTAGAAAGCCGCCTCCTCCGAAGCGGCTTTCCGTTTTTCTATCAGAACAAACTCCAAGCAACTGTCAGTCCGGCCATTACAATGGCGACCATACTCATCAGTTTAATCAGAATGTTCAAACTGGGTCCGGATGTATCTTTAAACGGATCACCTACTGTGTCACCGGTAACCGTTGCTTTGTGTACTTCGCTTCCTTTACCTCCGAAATTACCTTCTTCTATAAATTTTTTCGCATTATCCCATGCGCCTCCCGCATTGGCCATAAAAATGGCAAGAACGAAGCCCGAGGACAAACCACCTATCAGCAGACCGATAACACCGGGAACACCAAAAATCAGTCCGGTAGCGATAGGGGCAATGATAGCCAGTAGAGAGGGGAATACCATTTCACGTTGTGCTCCTTTGGTGGATATTTGTACGCAACGGGCATAGTCGGGTTCTGCCTCTCCTGTCAGAATCCCTTTTATTTCACGGAACTGGCGACGCACCTCCTCTACCATGTGAGCGGCTGCTCGGCCTACGGCGTTCATGGTCAGACCGCAGAACAGGAATGCCATCATACTGCCCAAAAACATGCCGCTTAGCACTTTGGGGTTCATCAGGGTTACATCGTAATAAAGCATATAGTCAGTGAAACTGGCGTTATGAACATCTACGGTAATGCCGTTTGGTAATTCCAGAATGGTTTGCCCCAACCGGGTTAATCCGATACGGATTTCTTCTACATAGGATGCCAGCAGGGCCAGGCCGGTCAGAGCTGCGGAGCCGATGGCAAAACCTTTGCCTGTAGCGGCAGTCGTGTTACCTAACGAGTCGAGGGCGTCAGTACGTTTGCGTACTTCTTTGCCCAGTCCGCTCATTTCAGCGTTACCGCCGGCATTGTCTGCAATCGGTCCGTAAGCATCGGTAGCCAAGGTGATTCCTAATGTCGAAAGCATACCTACGGCAGCAATACCGATGCCATACAATCCCATGGAAATATTGGCAAAATCAAATCCTGAAGCGAGCCAGTAGGACAAGATGATACCGGTTACTACTGCCAGTACAGGGATGGTGGTGGAAACCATACCTAGTCCGATACCGGAAATGATAACGGTGGCCGGACCGGTCTTTCCACTTTCGGCCAACCGTTGTGTGGGTTTATACGATTGAGAAGTATAATATTCGGTGGAACGGCCGATAACGATACCTACTATTAATCCCACTACCACAGCAAAGGAAATGTTTACCCAATTTTCCAAACCTAATGCCCAGAGGATAAGGAAAGTGGCAACGACAATCAGTACCGAACTTAAATTGGTTCCTGTGGCCAATGATCCGAGTAATTCCTTCATTCCTGCATTTTCTTTAGTACGGACGGCAAAAATACCGATGATAGAGAGAACGATACCCACTGCCGCAATCAGCATAGGTGCGATAACCGCTTTAAACTGCATCACGGT
The DNA here is from genome assembly GCF_000012825.1 of Phocaeicola vulgatus ATCC 8482. GTDB lineage: Bacteria > Bacteroidota > Bacteroidia > Bacteroidales > Bacteroidaceae > Phocaeicola > Phocaeicola vulgatus. Next base: position 2,948,734 of record NC_009614.1, read on the forward strand.
ATCATCCGAGCCAATAAAAGCGGCAGCACCTAAAGCGGCGGTAGCTAGAATAGAGCCGCAATAGGATTCGTACAGGTCGGCGCCCATTCCGGCTACGTCACCTACATTGTCTCCCACATTATCGGCAATGGTTGCGGGATTGCGGGGGTCATCTTCCGGAATACCGGCTTCCACTTTACCTACCAGGTCGGCACCTACATCGGCTGCCTTGGTATAGATTCCACCTCCTACACGGGCGAAAAGTGCTTGTGTGCTGGCTCCCATACCAAAGGTAAGCATGGTGGTTGTGATGACACATAATTTAGCAGAAGGGTTCAAGGCGTCTGTGGGAATGCAATAGTCCAATAATATGTACCAGAAAGAAATATCGAGTAGTCCCAAGCCGACAACGACCAACCCCATAACAGCTCCGCTACGGAAAGCTACACGCAGTCCTTTGTTCAGGGAGTGTTGGGCGGCATTGGCGGTACGTGCAGAAGCGTATGTAGCCGTTTTCATTCCTAAAAAGCCGGACAGTCCGGAGAAGAAACCGCCGGTAAGAAAAGCAATGGGCACCCACGGATTTTGTAAGTTGAAGCCGTATGCCATGATAGAAAACAGAATAACTAATCCCAGAAATACCAGCCCTACCACCTTGTATTGTTGTTTCAGATAGGACATGGCGCCCTGGCGCACATAAGAAGCGATTTTCTCCATCGTCGGAGTTCCTTCGCTTTCAAGCATCATTTGTTTGTAGAAATACCATGCAAGTACCAATGCCAAGAGGGAGGCAATGGGCACAATCCAGAATAGATACGTTTCCATACGCAGTATTGATTTAAAAGTTGGTTTTGCCCAAAGATAGCAAAAAATAAATGATATTCAATAGGATAGGTCGTATTTTTATCAATTAATATTTGCGGTGCTTTTCTAATTAAGTTTAGGGGGGAATAAATATCAATATCTGTAACTTGGAACACATGTACCTGTTCCTGTGTTTCGTCAAAACACGATGAAAGGTAAACAAGACGTTAAAAAACAGTTTCACCACAGATCAAATCTGTATAATCTGTGGTGAATTTAAAACTCAGGCTTTGTATTTACCATACAGCTTATCTATCAGATCAGCGCGTCCTATTTTGCGCAATTCATTGATGATAGCACGTCGTTCTTCGGGTTTATACCAGAAAAAGAACATCCGTTGAGCCAGTTTTTCTTTTGGTGTTTTAGCGGAAAATACCGGTTGCAACGTATATGGATGATAACCTGTGTACCAGGTTTCAGTGGCTACGGTCATCGGAGTAGGAGTAAAGTCCTGTACTTGTTCCAGATGGAAATCCAATTTCTTGGTGATCACTGCCAGTTCTGCCATATCTTCTTCTGTACATCCGGGATGGCTGCTTATAAAATAAGGTATAATCTGCTGCCGCATATTCAACTCCTTATTTATTTTGTCGAAAGTCTTTTTGAAGTCATAAAATTGTGAAAACGAAGGTTTCCTCATGATTTGCAGCACTTGGTCGCTGGTATGTTCCGGAGCCACTTTCAAGCGCCCACTGACATGATGGGCTATCAGTTCGCGGGTATATTCAGCTGTACTTCGGTTTACTGCCGGATCTTTGCTTTGATATTGTAACAGGTCATAGCGTACACCGCTTCCGATAAAGCTTTTCTTGATACCGGGAAGTGCGTCTACCGAATGATAAATATCCAATAAGGGGCGATGGTCCGTGTTCAAATTGGGACATACTTTGGGATGGATACATGACGGCCGTTTGCATCGCCGGCAAATTTTCTCATCTTTACCACGCATGGCATACATGTTGGCGCTAGGTCCTCCCAAGTCACTCAGATAGCCTTTGAAATCAGGCATTTCAGTTATGGCTCGCACTTCTCTTAAGATACTCTCTTTACTTCGGCTTACAATAAATTTCCCTTGATGGGCGGAAATGGTACAAAAGGCGCATCCGCCAAAACAACCACGGTGCAGATTGACCGAGAATTTAATCATGTCGAATGCGGGAATGCGTTTTCCTTTATATTTAGGATGAGGCATACGCGTATAGGGCAAATCAAAAGAATGATCCAGTTCGCCTTGGCTCATTGGAGGATAAGGCGGATTGACTACTACTGTTTCATTGCCTGTATCTTGCAAGATGCGGGAGGCTTCGTACTTGTTGCTTTCCTCTTCAATGAAGCGGAAGTTCTCGGCTTGTTTCTTTTTATCTTTCAGGCATGCTTCATGAGAGTGTAGGATGATGTCTGGCTTTTCGTTCACACACTCAATTACAGAGTGCTCGGACGGAACTGATCCTTTCTTACGGATAATATAAGCCGTTTGTGGTATATCGTGGGGAATATCCTTTTGTAAGGGTAGATGGGCTCCGTCCTGACTGTCTTTGCTTTCTTTCGTTCTCTTGCAAAGTTCCGTAATCGGCTTCTCTCCCATTCCATAGATCAATAAATCGGCTCCGGAATCTATCAGAATTGATTTACGCAGGCAGTCCTGCCAGTAGTCATAATGGGTGACACGGCGCAAAGATGCCTCTATACCTCCCAGAATGACAGGTACGTCGGGATAGATTTTCTTTAAAATCTGTGTATAAACGATGCTGGGATATTCGGGACGCATGTCGTGGCGGCCGTCGGGAGTATAAGCATCCTCGCTGCGCAAACGCTTGTTGGCAGTGTATTTGTTTACCATGCTGTCCATACATCCGGCGGACACACCGAAAAAGAGGCGTGGACGTCCCAGCTTCTTAAAATCGCGCAGGTCATCACGCCAGTTGGGTTGAGGCACAATGGCCACTTTCAAACCTTGCGCCTCTAATAATCTTCCAATTACTGCCGGACCAAATGAAGGATGATCTACGTAGGCGTCACCGCTGAACAAGATTACGTCCAGTTCATTCCATCCGCGCATCTCTACTTCTTTCTTGGTTGTCGGCAACCAGTCTGTAAGTTTGTATTCTTTCAATGATAAATACTGTTTTTTTTGTTTTGCTACAGAGAACACAGAGATTGTTTATTATATCTCTTCTTCATCTTTATTTTTCTCTTTCTCCCATTGGATATAAAGCAGAATGAGTTGATGAAGTCCGAAAGCTTTCATGTTATTATGATAAATTACATCGATACAAAGGTCGAGCAGCTCTTTATTGTTTCCTTCCTCGCTGGTTATCAGTGAACGGATATTCAACTTCAGTTTCTCCAGCACCGACTCGTCCACGATACCGTTGCTGTCTATCAGATGCTGGAATAAAGCATATTTCTCAATAGTTTGCAGGTTCTCTTCTGAGATTTCCATGCTGCGTGTGCCGGAGGCATTAGTCTGTATAGTGTACATAGTCGTTTTATTTTAATGGTTTATACGGACAAAGTTAGGCGTTTTTATGAAATAACCTCTTATTTGCCCTTTTATTTTCGTTTAAAAATATCACTTGCTGCCAAAGAAGCCCAGGATGGCACTCATTACCCGTGCTCTTTCCTTCACTCCCTGAATGCTTTCAAAGGGGAAACCCAGGACAAAAGTCCGATATTTGCCTTTATAGGCGATACCGGCACTGTAACTGCCCGGATTATATACAAAAGCGGAGTAAGCAGGGGCTATCGGGGTCAGACAGTCGGGAGCGGGTACGGCGTATGTTTGCTCGTTGATAGTGCGGGGAATACTGAAACGGGTGTTGGCTCCATATATTTCTCCCGAAGTGGAATTTATCATGCTGCCTCCGAAACTATATTTTAATATGTTTTCGGTGAAGTTCAGTGCTGTGGGACTGTTCATGTTGCTTCCTATATACGAGCCGCTGAGCATCAGGTTGCCGCCTCCTTGACAATAGGTTGTGAGCAACTGTTGCAATGTGTGGGAGAAAGGACGCCTGTCGGCTCCGAATATCAGGTCTGTAATGGGGTAATCTGCCAGCCGGACAAAACCATTTTCAACGGCTTCATCACTACACGATACAAAAGAGTATCCTCCGGCTGCCTGGATGGCTTTTCCATGAATGAACGGATAATCGAAAGTATTTCCGGCTATCAACATTCCTTCCAGTTCGCTGCCGCTATATCCCAGCCCGTCTTTAGTCTCCCGTCCTATGCGGCTGCGGTCGAAGCTTTGTTGCGTTCCGCAGAAGGCGGGTGTATTTATATAAGGTATTCCCGGATCCGTATTCAAGTCAAAGCCTTGCAAGAAAGGAGATCCTACGGTAGCAGGTCTGCTTAAACGGTCGAATCCGTTGACTATCAAGATTGTTCCTTTACTTTTCTTTGCCTGATAGGCTGACAGGATTTCGGAAGGAAAACTTTCTCCGCCCTTGTTGACTGCGGTTATTTTGAAACTATATACCAGTCCCGGTTCGGCTTCGAAGGTATATTCAGTACCGCGTACTAACGTTCCATTGTCAAATCCACCATGTCCCAGACGGGTATAGACTATGTATTGTTGAGCTTTGGCAGTCGGTTCCAACGGGTCGTCTACCGCTTGCCAAGTTAGTTGGAAGGTGTTTTTCCTACTTCCGGAGTGAATGGCAAAGTTATTTACCGGTAAAGGTTGGACTACGTAATCCGTCCCATGCATGGTACTCAGGTATTTTAGTATGGATTTGTAAACAGAACGTCCTACGGTAAACTTGAAACGCGGATCGTGCCCCAATTTCAAATCGGCGAAGTTCTGGTGGGAGAGGAGTTCCAGAATCATCGAGGGAACGGCAGGCAGACGGGTTTCGCTGTAATTGCGGTTCCACAGGCTGCGGCGTTGCCACCGGATACCGAATTGGGCGGAGATATCCTGTTGCAGACCGGTCAGTACCATGTCCGCCAAGTCGCGGGAAGCATAACGGGAGATACCGGCGTTCAGTTCACCATTATTATAATCGGTGGTATAGATACCCAGCGTGCCTATTAAATAATCTTCTTTGGAAAAACCTGCATCGCTGTGCACTCCCAAGGTCATTTCAAAAGGAACGCCCAATCCCTTCTCCTTTGGATTGTACACAGAATTTCCGCTGAGATAGTTTATTATCCAGCTGCGGGCGTTTATATCATCGGTATAGTCATTCTTACCTTCGCTGGGACTGTAAACCGAATAAGGAAAACCCGACCATTGTGCGGCATAGCGTGCCCCTTCCAGATAACGGGGCAGGCCGCTGGTTTTTCCACCGCGCGATATGTTTCCCATTCCTCCGCCAAAACGGACGGCATCGGCGCATACCACTCCTTTTTGTCTGCTCTCATTACTTAGTACCACCATACCGTAATCGTTGGTTCCTTTGTCGAATTCAAAAGTGCCCAGATAAACCCAGGTTCCTCCCCCTATTTGTTGGTTGACCAGAAATTCGGTGACACCCCCTTTATGGAAAACCAGATATTTAGCGTCACTCACACTTCCGGGTAAAGTCTGATAAGTCACATAGACGGCATATTTTCCTGTTTCGGGAATATGGGGAATCCATTGTGCAAAGGCTTTTTCCGGTTTTTTCTCGGTGGAGGCAAAGCGGGCTGTACCTTCTTCAAAAGGATTTTGTCCGTCCCGGTAAACCAATCGTTTTTGAGCGAATGCCGGGGTGGGGGCGGTTTTCCATTTACCTTTCCGGCTTTTTATCTCCTGATAGATGCAACCTTGGGGATGGGTATCATTATCCACAATCACCTCATTGCGTTGCCAGTCACGTTCACGAGGGGTATAAACTATGGCTCCCGCATTTTCCAGCATGGGTATAATATAAGGTATGACGAATGATTGGGTGAACAAGTCTTCTGTGGTACAGAACAGGCGGGGACGTTGCCATTCCCAACATCCCTTGTCCTTTTTATAATATTTTCCGTGGCTTTGCCAAAGGGCGATGTGTCTGCCTTCCAGTCCTTTGCTGGCAGTAAAGGGGCGGGAAATATTTTTTACCCATGGATCACCTTTATAATCTGTCCGTTGCCATAAGCGGCTTTTGTCCTGTTTCTTCCTCAGATAGTTGGGAATCAGGTCTTCGATTGATTTGCCATCGGCATAGATGGTTATATCGTAATAATTTACAGGACCGGGTAGGCTTTGTCTAAGTAACCGGTAGATAGCTTCTGTCTTTTCGGGGGTAAACGGTTGGTAGCCGAAGCTGGGGCTGGCATATACATTCAGTCTTTTTTTGTCATGATTTACTTCATAACGGTCTAATTTACATTTACCTATGTTGGCATAAGATGTTTCGTACCGGGTGAAAAAATCTTTTAGACGTTGTTCCACATTACCATCTAACCCTTGTGCCAAAGTGTGTGATATTCCTGCCATTACCAGCAGGAAGGACAAAAATATCTTTTTCATGTTGTTTTCTTCTTTATTTATGGTTGCGAAGTTAGGAATTTTTGTTAGTTTTGTCATTCTAACTAATCTATAATGAACCTAAATGAAACGAATTATCTTTAATTTCTGCTTCGTATGGCTGGCTGTTTCCGCTTTTGCCGGAAGTAAGGTAGTCGAAATGCGAAATTATGGTCTGGTACCGGACACACACGAGAATCTTTCACCCAAATTGCAGAAGGCGTTACAAGACATCAAGTCTCAAGTTGCTTTGGGTGATAAGGTCACCCTGCTTTTTGAATCCGGACGTTACGATTTCCATCCTGAAGGGGCGGCTGTCCGTGAGTATTATATTTCCAATCATGATCAGGACAATCCGAAAACGGTAGGTTTCCCTTTGGAGGATTGGAAGGGGCTGACGGTGGACGGACAGGGTGCCGATTTTATCTTTCATGGACGTATGCTTCCACTTTCTCTGCTTCGTTCAGAGAATTGTACTTTGCGTAATTTCAGCATAGATTTTGAGACTCCTCATATTGCTCAGGTCAAGATATTGGAAAGCGGAGAGGAGGGAATTACTTTTGAACCTGCCGCATGGGTGAAATGCCGTATCAATGAGAAAGGTTTTTTCGAAGCATACGGTGAAGGCTGGTCCAGTGCTCCCCAGGGAGGAATTGCTTTTGAAGAAAAGACAAAGCGTCTGGTATACCGCACCAGTGACTTATGGTGTCCTATGGAAGGGGTGAAAGAAGTTTCTCCACGTGTCTACCATGCTCCTCAATGGAAAGACGCCCGGTTGAAACCGGGGACAGTGGTGGCTCTTCGTACTTATTATCGTCCTGCTCCGGGTATATTCTTGTCCAATGATAAAGACACCCGTTTGCAGAATGTGAAAGTGCATTATGCCGAAGGTATGGGACTGCTGGCCCAGTTATGTGAAAATATCACGTTGGATGAATTCAGCGTTTGCCTTCGTGGCGATAAGGATCCGCGTTACTTTACCACGCAGGCGGATGCTACCCATTTCTCCAGTTGCCGGGGGAAGATTGATTCTCGCAACGGGTTGTATGAAGGAATGATGGATGATGCGATTAATGTACATGGTACTTATTTGAAAATCAAGCAACGCCTTGATGACCATACGGTGATTGCCCGATACATGCATCCGCAAGCATACGGATTCGAATGGGGCGTGAATGGCGATGAAGTACAATTTGTACGTTCCGCCACCATGGAACTGACCGGTGGAAAGAACCGGGTGAAGGAAATCCTGCCCAATGACAAAGATACGGTGAAAGGTGCAAAAGAATATCGTATCACTTTTGCCGAGCCTTTGGATGCGGAGATTACGGATAAAGAAGGTTTCGGCATTGAAAACCTGTCCTGGTGTCCGGAAGTTTATTTTGCGGATAATGTCATTCGTAATAATCGAGCACGCGGTACGCTGTTCAGCACTCCCCTGAAAACGGTGGTAGAGCGTAACCTGTTTGATCATACATCAGGAACAGCCATATTGCTGTGCGGTGATTGTAACGGCTGGTTTGAAACGGGAGCTTGCCGGAATGTGCTGATTCGTAACAATCGTTTTATCAACGCATTGACTAATATGTTCCAGTTTACGGAAGCTGTTATCTCTATTTATCCGGAGATTCCCGATTTGGAGCATCAGAAAAAATATTTCCATGGTGGAAAAGGAGAAAAAGGAGTAGTGATTGAAGATAACTATTTTGAAACCTTTGACCGCCCTGTACTTTTTGCAAAATCCATTGACGGATTGATCTTTAAAAACAATGTGATCCGCCAGAATACGGATTATCCGGCTTTTCATCATAACAAATCCCGTTTCCGCTTGCTTCACACCCGGAATGTGAAGATAGAGAAGAATAATTTTGAGGATGGGGATGAGAGTATAGCAAGAGAATAGATACAAATAACACTGATTATGCGGGTGAAAATACAATCCGCATAATCAGTGTTTTCATATCTGAAGAACTACAACGGAAGGGTTATTCTATTTTTCCAATGCTGAAGTTTTCAGGATATTTGCCTTTGAAATTCTTATAATACAATTTGATTTCACGCATATCCTTGTCCAAATCACCGCTGGGATGTATTACCTTTTCGGCTGTGATGCATTTCTTCTCGTAGTCGATAGCTACCAGAATAATAGGCAGACCAGCCCCTTGCGCAATATAGTAAAACCCTTTCTTCCAATTGGGATTGGCTTTGCGTGTTCCTTCCGGAGTGATAGCCAGATGGAATTTTTGACTCGATTTGGCAATCTTAATCATCTGGTCCACCAATGAAGTCTTGCGGCTACGGTCTACGGGAATCCCTCCCATCCAGCGGAAAATAGGGCCTAGAGGCCAGAAGAACCAGTCTTTTTTCATCATAAAACCGGTTTCGCGACCTATAGCTCCCATAAACAGTTTGCCTATGAACAAATCCCAATTGGTGGTATGCGGTGCGGCACAGATAATATATTTGTCATAATCGGGAACGGATACTTTAGTCTTCCATCCCAATAGTTTGTAGTAGATAAAACCACAAATAGCTTTTTTCATTCCTTAAATCTTATGCTTTTGTAGCTTTAGCCAGTTCGTCTGCAACCACTTTTATTTCTTTGTTCAAATCCTCATTCAGTTTCTTGTAGAAACCTTTTACGTTACCCGGTTCAGTGTGACTGATGCGTATAATCAGTTTGATCACATTGTGTACAGAGTTGCAAACTACTTCACGGTTAACACCTTCCATCAAACTGACTAAAAACAAATCACTTGCTATATTGGTTATTTTTTTCTTTAAATTTCTTCTACTTGCCATAAATGTAATGTTTTAAGTTAATACATAATTCTAAATTCGCGGTAAAGGTAATATTTTTATTTGTATACGTTTTCATATTTGCGAAAAAAGAACGAAATTTGCACGTGAATTATAAATGAAATTATACACCTTTAAATAGAATAATAGAATATGACTAAAAGTGCATTACAAATTGCCAGAGCTGCTTATCAGCCCAAACTTCCTAAAGCGTTGAAAGGCGCTGTAAAAGTAAAGGAAGGTGAACCTACACAGTCAGTTGCTGACCAGGAAGCTATCAAAGCCTTGTTCCCTAACACTTACGGCATGCCGTTGATTCAGTTCGTTGAAGGCGAAGCTGTCAATATGCCTGCCATCAACGTAGGTGTCATCTTGTCTGGTGGACAGGCTCCCGGCGGACACAATGTTATTTCCGGTTTGTTCGACGGTATCAAAGCATTGAACAAGGACAGCAAACTGTATGGTTTCATTCTGGGCCCCGGTGGTTTGGTAGACCATAATTATATGGAACTGACTTCCGATATTATCGACGAATACCGCAATACCGGTGGTTTCGATATCATCGGTTCGGGACGTACCAAACTGGAAAAGGTAGAACAGTTTGATAAAGGTCTGGAAATCATCAAGGAATTGGGCATCAAGGCATTGGTAATTATCGGTGGTGATGACTCAAACACAAACGCTTGTGTATTGGCAGAATACTATGCTGCGAAGAACTGCGGTGTTCAGGTTATCGGTTGTCCGAAGACTATCGACGGTGACTTGAAGAACGAGATGATTGAAACTTCTTTCGGTTTTGATACGGCTTGTAAGACTTACTCTGAAGTAATCGGTAACATTCAGCGTGACTGTAACTCTGCCCGCAAATACTGGCACTTTATCAAGCTGATGGGACGTTCGGCTTCTCATATCGCTTTGGAATGTGCTTTGCAGGTTCAACCTAACGTATGTATCGTTTCAGAAGAAGTGGAAGAGAAGAACATGTCATTGGATGATGTGGTTACTTACATTGCTCAGGTGGTGGCTAACCGTGCCGCACAAGGCAATAACTTCGGTACAGTGTTGATACCTGAAGGTTTGATCGAATTCATCCCCGCAATGAAGAGATTGATCGCTGAATTGAACGACTTCCTGGCTGCTAACGCATCAGAGTTCGCATTGATCAAGAAATCTCACCAACGTGAATATATCATCTCCAAGCTTTCTAAGGAAAACTCGGAAATCTATGCTTCTCTGCCCGAAGGCGTTGCACGTCAGCTTACTTTGGATCGTGACCCGCACGGAAACGTACAGGTATCACTGATTGAAACAGAAAAGCTGTTGTCTGATATGGTAGCCGTTAAATTGGCTCAGTGGAAAGAAGAAGGCAAGTATGTAGGTAAATTTGCCGCTCAGCATCACTTCTTCGGTTACGAAGGACGTTGCGCTGCTCCGTCAAACTTCGATGCTGACTATTGCTACTCGTTGGGTTACACCGCTTCTATGTTGATTGCCAACGGCAAGACCGGTTATATGTCTTCTGTACGTAACACTACTGCTCCTGCCGAAGAATGGATTGCAGGTGGTGTGCCTATCACAATGATGATGAACATGGAACGTCGTCACGGTGAAATGAAACCGGTTATCCAGAAAGCGTTGGTAAAATTGGACGGTGCTCCTTTCAAGGCGTTCGCCGCACAGCGTGAACGTTGGGCTATTGAAACAGACTATGTATATCCGGGTCCTATCCAGTACTTCGGTCCTACAGAAGTTTGTGACCAGGCAACCAAGACATTGCAGTTGGAACAAGGAAAATAATTTTTTCTTATTTCTATAAAGCATAAAGGAAACCCATCGGGGCTGATTGTAAAACCATTCTCCCGATGGGTTTTATTGCATAGTATGTGGGAATAGGTAAGGTAAAAACAGCTAAATAGGATAAAATGGTAAGAGCGAAAAGCACACGTCCTGCCCCTGTTAAAAAAAAGGCAGTCGCGAAACCTGTCCGCCGGACCACACAGCGGAAGGCGAAAAAGAAACCGCAAAGAGAGATGCCGTCATGGCTTCGGTATGTCATTGCGGGAATTATTGCTTTTTTATTCCTTGCCGCTTTCTTTTATTTCTTTATCCGTCCTTACTCTTACCGTTGGAAGCCTTGCTATGGCTTTAAAGCATACGGTGTATGTATGCCCTCAGGTTTTCATGTGCATGGCATTGATGTTTCCCATTATCAAGGAAACATAGACTGGAAAATGCTGACCCAGACCCGACAGGGAAAATTTCCTATTCATTTTGTCTTTATGAAAGCTTCGGAAGGAGGCGATTATGGGGACAAGGCTTTTAGCTCCAATTTTGATTCGGCGAAAACACATGGGTTTATCCGTGGGGCTTATCATTTTTACAATCCGAAGACAGATCCTGTCCGTCAGGCCGATTTTTTTATCAATTCCGTCAAGCTGGATTCAGGTGATCTTCCTCCTGTGCTCGATATTGAGAAGAGGGGAAAGGATGAGAATCAGCTCCGTCGTGACCTTAAACTGTGGCTTGACAAAATAGAACAGCACTACAAAGTGAAGCCTATTCTTTATACTTCTTATAAGTTTAAAACGCGTTATCTGAATGATTCGGTCTTCAATTCTTATCCTTACTGGATAGCTCATTATTATGTAGACTCGGTGGAATACAGGGGGGAGTGGAAATTCTGGCAGCATACGGATGTGGGTACGTTGCCGGGTATTCGTGAGAAAGTGGATTTGAATATTTTCAACGGTTCGTTGGAAGAATTGCAATTAATGACCATAAAGAAATAAGGGAACTGTGCCTGAGGTTCCGAAAACTTTGCTTATATTTGCTTTATGAACTTACTGCTCAATATTATTTGGCTGATTTGCGGCGGATTTCTGATCTGCGTGGAATATATTGTTTCCAGCCTGTTGCTGATGATTACTATCGTCGGCATTCCTTTCGGTTTCCAGACTTTGAAGTTGTCTATGCTGGCTCTTTGTCCTTTTGGGCGGGAAATACGCAGTTGTCCCGGTGATGGTGGATGTCTCAGTGTGTTGATGAATATCATCTGGATACTTGTAGGTGGAATCTGGATCAGCCTCTCTCATCTGGCATTCGGGGTGTTGCTTTGCATCACTGTCATCGGCATTCCATTCGGACTGCAACATTTCAAGCTGGCGGGTTTGGCACTTACTCCTTTCGGAAAGGAGATTGTATAATAAATATAATACCGATATGATCGTTTGGTCACTTTGGATAAAATGCAGCGTCCTACGTGCGTTTGTCACCGCTTGATTCCGGTTCTAATTTTCAGGGAAGAAGAACAAAAGGACAAAAGAGAGAAAATCCGTTCTTTTGTCCTCGAATAAATCAATGCATATCCTGCGTGGTTGGTGGCAATTCCGTCTTTATCGCGTCTTTGCCATACTTGAAAATGGTATTATTTCATGATGAATTTCACAGCTGCCCAGTTGTTCTTTTCCCGATGATGTACGAACTCCATTCCCAGACTCTCCGCTTTTTCGCGGATAAAAGGAATATCCTGTATATAGAATCCACTCATAAATATTTCCGAACCCGGATGCATACAGGCGGCATAATGGGGAAGGTCTGCCAGAAGAATATTCCGGTTAATGTTGGCAATAATCACATCAAACGCTTTGCGCCCTTTCAGCAGATTGGCGTCACCCAGTTCCACTGTAATGTTATGGATATGGTTCAGTGCAATGTTGTCTTTTGAATTGTTGACGCACCAGTCGTCAATGTCGATGGCTGTCACAGGATTGGCTCCTCGCATGGAGGCAAGGATGGCAAGAATAGAAGTGCCGCATCCCATATCCAGGACTGATTTTCCTTTCAGGTCGGCTTCTAACAGCTCGCTGATTATAGAGCTGGTCGTTTCATGATGCCCTGTGCCGAAAGCCATTTGCGGGTTAATCAGAATTTCATACTCAGTTTTCGGAGTGTCTTTGTGGAACGTGCTGTGAATGCAGCAACGGTCACCTATGACGATGGGTTGAAAGAAGTTTTTCTCCCATTCTTCATTCCAGTTTTTGTCTTCGGCTTCCTTTATGGTGTATTCTATCCGGGTGTCAGGTAAAGGGAAGTTCGCAACCATTTCTTTCAGTGCTTCCTCGTCAAAGAGAGTTTGCTGGATATAGGCCTGTATTCCCCCTTCACATTCTACAAAACTTTCAAATCCTATTTCTCCGGCCAATGCGGACACTACATCATTCACTGTCTCATTACAGGGATGTGTTGTAAAGGTTACTTCTAAATATTTCATATCTTTTCGTTTATTCTATCACTTTACGGAGCAATGCCTCCATCTCATTTTTGAAGATGCCCGCTTCATGCACTTTCACCCCGTCCACATAGAACGTGGGAACGTAATAATAGTCGTATTGGTCGGCTATATCAGGATGTTGGGTTTCTTCTATCATTTCTATTTCTATAGGTTGGAATTCAGGATATTCTGCTTTCAGTTCTTCAATATAGCGCAGTGCTTTTTTGCAGAACGGGCATCTTTCCTGATAAAATAATTTCACTGGTTTCATACGATTGTTGGTTTAAGGATGATGACAAAGATAATTTCTTTTCATTACTTTCACAAACAAACCTTCCGTCTTTTTGTTTCAGACTTGTGCTCTCATTGCAATGTTAGATGCAATTATGCCCTCATGCCCTCATTTGTGAGGTAATTTGTTTATAATGAACAGGTTATTTGTGATGGTAGCATAGAAGAGTATGAGGGCATTGCCCTCATACTCTTCTATGGTAAAATAAATTATTTCAACTTTGTTACATGATATAGGGTACCTCTGGTACTGGTCTTTTTAGGAATGTTCAGTTTGCGGAGAATACGTCCAAACCAATTTATTTTATTGATAGACAGTTTGTCGCGTGTGTTCTCTTGAAGATAATTAAAAATATCCATGGCAGTCATCCATTCTCCCTCCTTTTCGTTGGTTGCAGAAGAAAAGTTACAATGGAATAAATGCTCCAAAGGTGATATTTGTTCAAATTCGCTGTTGCTTTGTCGTAAAACGGCCTCATCTTCGTCATTCAGCCAATAACGTTCGTTCTTATAAAGTAAATGCATGGCTTGCGCATAGAGTTGGCGGTAGTCTATGGTGACATTGGTATCAATGGGATCGGTCACTTCGATACAGATAAAGCGACGGCTTCCCGTGGGGTCGGTGAGCAAATCCTTCTGATTGCTGGTGCCGATGAATGAGGCATAGCGGCGTAATTCGCGCACGCTGGTTCCGTAAGGCTTGCGCAGATTGGCTGTCGGTTTTTGTAGCAGATGTTTCAGAAAGCCTTGTTGATTTACGGTAATCTGGTCGAATTCGTCCAGGTTGATAAGGAAAAATCGTCCCAAGGCACGTTCCGCTTCCTGTTTGCTGCTGAAGTCCAGGCTGTCGGCATAGCCGAAACGGAGTTCGGGTGGCAGCAAGATACGGCAATATGTTAAGTTGTTAAAGTTATACCTTGCTATTGAAAATACTCTTTATCTTTGCATCAAAGATAAGATAAACAATGAAAAGAGTTATAGGTTATATTCGTGTTTCTACTGATAATCAAGACCTTGAAAGGCAAAGGGTGTTGATTAGAAAGTATTGTGAGAATAAGGGGTACTCTCTGTTAAGAATAGAAGAAGACTATGCCATATCTGGAACAGTCAGCAACAGAAACGGATTGAACAGTATTCTAAACATTACCAATAGCGTTGCTGACATGGTAGTAGTTAGTGAGTTGTCTAGACTGTCACGTCAAGATGATATATTTGAAACTTTGACACAGATTCACACAATCATTAGAAACGTGGATTTAGTAATACTAGACGAACCAGACAAGGTATATGAAGCTGGAAAAACTATCATTCTTTCTGACTTTTTAATGCTTGCAATCAAAGCCTATGGAGCAGCGGATGAAAGAAAGAAAATAGTAAGCCGTATGACTACAGGTAAAGACAGTAAAGTACAAGCGTTTCCGTTAATGCTTACAGACAGTAATATACCAACTGGCTTTAAGGCAGTGCCCAATCCGAATTATATAAAGGGAGCAACCCCCAAAATGTTATTGGTGGAAGATGAGGAACGTATGCAGTTAGTCAGAGATATATTTAACTATGTGGCAAACGGTCTTTCTCTAGGAAAAACAGCAGAAAAACTGAATATGCTTGGATATAGGACAGCAAGAAACAAACCGTTCTATGAACAGTCTATCAGAACAATTATAAATGATTCCATTTATAACGGTGTCAGATATTGGAAAGGCATGAAACTGGAACTTCCCGTAAAATTCATATCAGATGAAATCTGGAATCTGGCACACAAGAAAGTGCAGGAGAACAAGAATTATAGCGGTGAGGCACAAAAACATTATAACCCGTTGAAAGGCATTATCAAGTGTCCTTGTGGGCAAACCTCAATGTATGGCAGAACCTCATCCTGCATTACCTACAGATGTCTTGACAGAATAAAGATGGGAATAAAAAGCCCATGCACCAATGTTGGCATAAAGGCTGAAACTTTAATATATGCGGTGTGGAAAGATGTCAGACTTAGAACTCTGGATGAAACTTACCAAGCCAAGAGCAATGAGAAAATTGCAGAAATAGAAGCTGAAAATATAAAACTGACACAAAGCATAAAAGAAAAGGATTCTGAAATAGCCAAACTACAGTCTGATTTGAAAACAGTCATAGATAATGTTATGGCTTCCACCAATATAACAATAGTCAAGGCATTGAATGGCAAGGCGGATTCAATAGACAGCCAGATAAAGAGTATAGAAGCGGAAAAGACAGCCATTGATGAAGAAATTGCATCCAATAACAGAAGAATAGCGGATGAAATAAAGAGCCAGTCAAGAAAAGAACTTGACAGCCTTTCTCTGGAGGGCAAGGGAGAAATGTTCAGAGAATTACTTAGTAAAGTAGTTTATTATTCCGTTTCTTTAAATAGCGGATTCATAGTCATTACTTACAAGAATGACTTGGAAACTATCATAGCGTATCATAATAGGAACAAACCATTTTTATGGGCACTTCCTATAACTTTCAGATTCAACAAGGTAAAACGGACTGTAATAGTTCCAACTTTACCAGAGCAACCTAAAATGACTTCTTTTGTCTTGGAACGTATCAAAGAGAAAGAATACACATTTAAACAGTTGCAGGAAAGTTTCAATCTGGAAGAATATAAAATATAAAAGTCTGTATTCTACAAACTTTTCTGTTATTTTGCAGTAGAACTAATAATGAATGTACCATGCTAGAAGAAAAACTATATCAGATAGAGGAACTTTCAGATTTGAAAGTTAATTGGACTGAAAGCTACAAATGTCTGGATGAGCCACTATTAGAATATGTGTGGGAAGTAGCCAACCACTTTCTACCAGATTATGAAGAAACAGATAAGGGAATGATACCAATAGAATCTACAGCACCTGCTATATTTGCCAACAGATATGCGGAAAGAAACTTGTCCGTTGAAGAAAGATACGAGAGAAACAAAGAAATGAACACTTTCAAAGGAACTTTGGAAGAATACAAAAAACGGGAATACAGAGAGTTGGACGATTCTTTCAAAGAGAAGTTTTTGAATAATAAGAACTTACAGCATACCATTGAAGCATTTGATTTTGATGTCAGCAAGTTTTGGTATCTGCTTCTTTTCGTATATGACTTTATAGAGGATATTGGAACTGATGCGCCTACTGTAGAGAAACCGCTACTTGAAGATTTCGCTTCTTTTCTAACTAATCTATGCGGAGCATCGAGCATAACCTTGAAACAGGGCGACAAGAATATTTATTCTACAGAACGGGAAGACTTGATAGACATTATCCAAAGGGCTGTTTATCATTTCGGTGAAACATATAGCAAGATTGTAAACGGAGAACAAGACCTAAAAACAAAAATCAAACAATTACAGAAGTTAGGCTTGAAAGGCTTTATAGATAACAGCCTGTTATCGCAAATTAATTTCAACGGCAAGTACACTCTTGACTATTCCCACAAAAGATGGAAGTTTGCAGAAATGTTCCTGTATTTCTTGGAGGGCAAGAAAGCAGATAAAAAAAGAGTAAGTGACAGAAACGTAAGGATTTCTACTGAAAAGAACCTATTCGTTTCGAGACTTCTCTATACCACAGGCTATGTCTCGGAGGTGTACGACAGAGAGTTCTTTCCAAACGGAAAGCCCAACAGGACATTGTCCCTTATCATCCGAAAATACAGTAAGGAGAAATTTCCCCCTGTTATAGCTAACAACTATAATGCAGTAGCACTTTAGGCATATATAACAACAGGAAATGCGTACTGAAAGACTTATTCTTTTCGGTACGCATTTTTTTTGCGTACTGAATGCAACAGATGATAAGTACGTATATTATTAATTTACAGCGCTTTGCAGTGAAATAAAATATATTTTTCTTTGCATCGTCAAAATGAAAACCAAGATGCGCATCAACTAATGATTTTCGATTGACATTAGTTTCTAAATTAAAATTGTTAGCTATGAGCAAAATAGTACAGGTGGCGACCTCAAACGCAGATGTGTTAATTAACGCTACGGAAGTAGCAAGTGTAGAATCTCAAAACGACAATAATATGAATGAAGTGACGAGCACAGACTGTTGCCCGAAAGAAAAGACAACAGTTATCGCTATCATTGAGGGTGTTAAACAAGAAGTTAAATTGGCTCGCACCATCTATAGCATGGACGTGCTGAAGAAAAGCCAAGAGAAACTCCTTGGAGAAATTGACAAGAGCAAGTTGCTTGATGAGATATTCCACTTTTCAGACCCCGAAATCTTCCGCAAGGCAGGGATTCCCCTCTACGACTGTGAGGGGGAAGAAATTCCTAAAGATGAGGAGAATGTGCTTGTGCCTATTGAGACAGGAGCAAACTATTGGAGGTTCAGTTTCGATGCCGTACTGAAACACGTACAGATACATACCTTTGAAAGCGTGGAAGAGTATGCGCAAGTGGTAGGAATGGCAGACCTTTTCACCCGTTCAAGAAGCACAGTCGAGAAGATAGGCATTGCGGCTTTGGCTACAGGGGATGCCACTTATCAAGCGGTCTATGAACTTGCGAGAAAGACAGGTATGCCCGGCAGCAGTGCTTATGCGTACTTGGGGGTACAACTCCAAGCATCCACCACGTTGGAGATGTCTATCGGTATAAGACGGAAAGACGTGCCTGTGCTGAGCAGAACCCTTGAAGAAGCGTTGGAACTCCACAAACAAATCTGCCTTACGTTTACTCCAGCCGACGCAAGGAAGCGTTACGCAATTCGGGCTATCAACTCCGTTATGAAAACAGGAGACTATGACCTTGCAACCATCATGCAGGCATTACGAACCATTCCAGCGGAAAGCGTCACACGTGCCCGCCTAATGGATTGCGGAATAAAAGAGACCTGCATAGCCAATGTCCTAATCAAGTACATCATTGAAATGCGGCAAAAGAGAGCCGCCTAAACAGCTCCGAAGAATGAGCCTGTGTGACAGGCAGGCTTGTTCTTCACATTAGAAGCGTCTCTTTCCAATGTAAGAAAAACCAACAGATTATGGATATATATAAATTCAGTCTGACAGTACAACAATGAACGGAGGATGCTCTAATGTGGCTGACTTACAAAGACAGAAAGTGTAAGAAAATTTTTAGGAGAAAAGATTATGATTACGTATAAAATAAGTGTAAAGGACGGTTACATGGTAGATTCCGATTTACCACACAACTGTATCTTTAATAAAGCGAGGACAGGCTGCGGTGGCACAAGCATCGCATTGAATAACGGCGAGAATTACGTTGTTGCCGTACCCACCACCGAACTGATAATAAACAAGTGCAGTTCCAATGACAGATGTTTTGGCTTGTACGGAAACTTCACGCCCAAACTGAAAAAAGAACTGTCCGACTACATCCAGCAACACGAATGCAGGAAGATTATATGCACCTATGACAAGCTGCCCAAACTGCTGGCTTTGGTTGATGGAAAGGACTACAGGCTGTTGGTGGACGAATACCACAATTTCCTCAAACAGTATTCGTTCAGGGACAAGGCTATTGACGGAGTATTAGATAACTTTAAGGCGTTCAAGTCTTTCTGTTTCATGTCCGCCACTCCGATTGAAACGGACTTGAAGCCAAATGTTTTGGATGGCGTGACGGAATATGTTGCCGATTGGAAAGAACCGCTCCCGATATGCGTCCTTCCCTATCAGACCAACAAGCCTTATCAGTTTGCAGCCAATGTTATCGGCAAATACAAGATGCAAGGCTGTTTGGAAGTGAACGGGCATGAATCACGGGAAGCCTATTTCTTCTTGAACAGCGTACAGGAGATTGCGCACATCATCAGACAGTGCGGGCTGACCAATGACAATTGCAGGGTGATATGTGCCAATACAAGCCACAACCAAAAGAAACTGGGTGAAATGAAAATATCCAACTCGTTAAGCCCTGCAAGGATGTTCAATTTCATCACCTGCAAATCATTCGAGGGTGCGGACTTTTTCTCTGAGACAGGGCTTTGTTTCGTTATCAGCAATGTCTATAAAAAACAGACCTTGGCAAGCATGGATATTGACATACCCCAAATTGCAGGAAGAATCAGAAACAGGGAAAATCCGTTAAGGCATACGGTCTTTCATATATTCAACACCAAGAAAGATGATATGTTTGCCAGCTATGAGGAAGTCAGGAAAGACACGCTCAAACAGCTTGAAATAGCAGAGGAAAGGGTTAAGGCATACAATTCCTTTTCAGCGGATGCCAAGAAACAGCAGGCTAAAGAGGTCAAAGATTCCTTATATATAAGGTATAACAACGGTATGTTTGAAGTGAACGACAGGGCTGTAAACTATATCCTGTATGAATACAAGCTGATGCACCAAATATACCAGTCGAAAGAGAATGTTGCGGATGCCTATGCCCATGCAGGTTTCAACTATGGCAATATCCGATGGGAGAAATTGCCAAACGAGGAGATTGGAAAGTTGGGCAGGAGAATTGCGTTTGCGGAGATAGCGCAGAGATACTATGACCTGCAATACAGCTTTAACAATGGCAGGGCAGAGATTGAAAGGCAATACCCTTTCATCCGTGAAGCGTTCCAACTGTTAGGCTTTCAAGAGATACGCAGGCTAAGAAGCAGGAAAGCGGTGGAAGAAGCCTTGCTACAAGCCAAGTTAGCCGATAAGCCAAGCCGTTCTGAAATGTTCGGACTACTTTCGCAAGTGATAGAAATCGGCAGATTCTACTTGACAGCGGACTTACGGGCAATCTGTGAACAGTTCCATCTTTCCAAGATTAAGGATTTGAGGGAATGGTACAATATCAAGAGTGGAACAAAACGGATAAATGGTGTTCCACGAAACGGATATTGGATTAGGAGTTTGATTGTGTAATATTAAAACTTATTTATTATGGGATTAAATTTAAGCAAGGGGGATATGTACAAGTTTGTTAACTATACTTGGAATCCTATCAAAGGCAAATGCCTGCACGATTGCAGCTATTGCTATATGAAGCAGATAAATCCAAATGCCAATCCGCCAAGATTGGCAGAATATGAACTTAATACAGACCTTGGCTGTGGCAGGTCTATTTTTATTGGCAGTTCCACGGATATGTTCGCAGAAGACATACCATCCGAATGGATTGCCAGAGTGTTGGATTACTGCTATCAGAACAGAAACATGTTACTGCCCAACGCTTACCTGTTGCAGTCCAAGAACCCCAAGAGATTTTTGGAGTTCATCAACCATCCGATTATGGAACGTGTGGTATTCTGCACGACCATTGAGACCAACCGTTTCTATCCGGAGATAATGAACAAAGCTCCAAGAATTGATGAACGGGTGGAAGCTATGGAAGAGATAGCAAGGCTTGGACGCCCCACAATGGTAACGGCAGAACCTTTGATGCAGTTTGACCATGAAGAAATGGTGTCTTTTATCAGAAGATGCAGCCCCAAGTTGGTGAACATAGGAAGAAACTCTTGCAGGAGAATTGTACTGCCAGAGCCTACCCAAGAAGAAGTCCAGCAACTCATTGCGGAACTGAAATCGCTGAAATCGTTTACCAAGGTGAACGTGAAAGACAACGCATTGGAATGGTGCAAGTAACGGCAGAGAAAGAAAGTTGGAGGAAACCTGCAATATGGCGGAATCCAACTTTCGCTTTTTATTAGAGTTATATAGCCTATACTTTATAATATTCCACATACAGCCAATGACATTAAAAAGGCTACCTAATTAAAGAATCACCTATATGCAGTTTAGCTAAAAGTCAAGAGAACAGACATATAAGGTACTTAATACAGAAATCCCCCCCTCCCCATTCAGCCAGTGACCTAAAATATATAAGAGTGTCTGCCTCACGAGTTCACAACCCCTCAAGTCCCCCTCTGTATATTGATATAAAAAAGAATTATTAATCATTTAAACTTTTATCATTATGACAAATTTAGTTATCATGCCAACAGAGAACAGAGAGAGAATGAATTTAGGTGAGTTTGCAGAAGAAGCAACCATTATTGAAGAAACTGCAACGCCTAAAAGAGTAAATCATTTCATTGAGGCAAACACCCAAGAAGCTACCTTGCAACATTTGAAAAATGACTGTATTACTCCCGTTTTTGCAAAAGACAATGAGCTTACAGTAAACCATGCTGCATTTATTGAAACTGTTTGGGAAGCTGCAAACTCCTACTACAATGGTGAGACTATCGGAACACCCGATATTCGTGTCTCTCATGTGATTAAGGGGCGCATCCCCGAAGCTATCCACAAACCTGCCAATCAGTTGTTGGAATCAGACAAAACAATCTACTATGAGAGGGCAGCTTTCAGTATTGACATTCCCACAATCTATGAAACGGTTGAGGGAAACAAGTTGAACCTTTCAATAGTGGGGGTCAGAGCCTATAATCAAATGAACTTATACAGCAAGAAAGTTCCAGAGTTGTTTAGGTTGGCTATTGGCTTTAAGAACCAAGTATGCTGCAACATGTGCGTCTTTACAGATGGTTACAAGGATGATTTAAGGGTGAGCAATACAAGTGAACTTTACCGTTCTGCCTTGGAACTGTTCAACAACTACAATCCTGCCAAACATCTGCATTTGATGCAACAGTTGGGCAATACTTCAATGAGTGAACACCAATTTGCACAAATATTGGGCAAAATGAGACTTTATCAGTGTTTGCCCAATGGCTACCAAAAGAGACTGCCAAGAATGTTGCTTACTGATACACAGATTAACAGTGTTGCAAAAGCCTACATTAATGATGAGAACTTTGGCAGCTTTGGAAATGACTTGAATATGTGGAAGTTCTACAACCTATTAACGGGTGCAAATAAGAGCAGCTATATAGATTCATTCTTAGACCGCTCATTAAATGCAACTGAAATGGCTGTTGGAATCAATGCAGCCCTGCATGGGGATGAGCATTACAAATGGTTTATTGACTAATTAATGAGAGGACATCTATTTATTAGGTGTCCTTTCTTTTTTAACAACTTAAAAATACTACAGAATGGAAGATAATGGAAAACTAGTACTATGGGGTACATTGGTAGTTCTACTACTAATAATAATTGGTATTATCAATCCTTTTTTGCTGATACTGATTATTGCAATCTTTACTTATCTGCAATCATAAATACTCACTAATATACAAAGTGAATGTTTTGCTATAAATCAACACATTAGCTAATTAGCTAGTATGTTGGTAATGGTGAAACATTCACTTTTATTTATTTACATATAAAACAGAACATTATGAGTTTAAAGTATTCAAGCACTACAGCAGATTATCTAGTTTGGTCTGATGCTATGAATTTAATAAGGAAATTGGCTAAAGATGGTAATTACAAAATTTCACTTCTTATAGCTTTGGGTTGTTTCACAGGATTGAGAATATCAGATATTTTAGCTTTGAGATGGAAACAGATATTAAATACCAGTGAATTTACAGTAATAGAGAAAAAGACAAATAAGGTGAGAACTATTAGGATAAATGCCCAACTTGGGCAGCACATTAAAGAATGCTATGAACAGATAAAGCCTATAGGAATTAACTCACCTATTTTAGTGAGCCAAAAAGGAACTGTTTTCACTATCCAGAGAATCAATGTGATACTAAAAGAGGTGAAAAAGAAGTATAAATTAAAGATTAAGAACTTTAGCTGTCATTCACTTAGAAAGACTTTTGGCAGACAAGTTTATAATATGAACAGTGACAATTCAGAACTAGCCTTAGTCAAACTGATGGAACTGTTTAATCATTCCAGTGTAACTATAACTAAAAGATACTTAGGTTTAAGGCAGGAAGAACTGTTAAATACTTATGACTGCCTAAGTTTCTAATCTGTTGGAATGTGACAAAGTTTGAAATTTCTGAGCTATTTACAGAGATAGAAAGTTTTGTCACATTCTGATAGTCCTATGCAAACCAGTTCCGAAATGAAGTGGGAACCGTCTTTTTAAAAAGGCATGGTACGGCTTGTAGTTTATGGTATGTGCGATTTGTGGGAACTACTAATAAAGTTTGAATGGTTATATCAATCTGCAATATTAGCTATAATCTTTCTAGCTAACAGTAAGTATGAGTTCCGTCTTATATGCCCACTTCTAATTTTTATACTGCAATGAAGTTACAACTAAAAGAAACTGATACTAGCTAATTATCTATTACAGATATGTTTTGGAACACTTGGAACTGCATTTATCAGCGTTTTATCTTTAGCTATTCAAAACCTTTCATTAACTTTGCAGCAATTTCAGAGGTCTTAATGCGTTAAGACACTGGAAGGACATATTTTAGTAAAGGGCGTTTAGCAAAGTTATCCTTCACTTGAATCTGGACAATTCTTGACTGTGGGTAATGAGCAAGAAGCGTCCGCGTCTATGGTATTTTATATCCTAGCTATAGGAATATCATATCATTAGGCGTGGACTTTGCTTATTATACAGTCAAGGCAGTCCAGAGCCTAAGTGGAATAATAAGTTAAAGTTTCCACGCCTTATTTTTATCCGCTTCTGTCTGGAAACTGGGAAGCATGGATTTAAACAAGATGAAAGCCTACTTATTGGATATTCCTAACAAATACCACAGATTCAGTAAGAATCTGGATGTTAAGGCTATTCTATGTAATAAGTCTTGGTTGGTATTTAATGATTCTGGAGATAAGGAGTTATATATCTTTCAAGAAAACGGTTCTCTCATTACTTCTGTAAATGGTAGTGTTATAAATGCTACATGGCAATATATTTCTGCCAATAATTCCTTAGTGATTTCTTTCAAAGAACAATCTTATATGCTTCATCCATCATTCAAGGATGATGTTACATTTGTTTTACAGCTAGACGGAACAGAAAAATTTGCCTTTATGATAGAAGAAAGCCAAAGCAATTCTTTTCATCCAAAATCACTAAAAGAACTTACTGCCTATTTTGAAAACAAAGAACGTAGAAATATAGAAGAAAGGCAACAAGAAAAAAGATTCTTATTGCAACAGCAAGAAACTAGGCAAAAAGAAATAAGAGAATTTCAGATAGACCAGAAAAGACGAAGAAAAGAGGAAGAACGAGAAGAAGAAATTTTGAAGAATTGTAACTATTACTTGAAATTCAGCATAATTGCAGGGAGTATATTCGTAATATATACAGTTCTGTTTATTATTTATTATCCTCCAACACAGAACCTTAGAAGTTTTATAGATATGCTTTTTACATTCTGTTCTCCAATATTATTTTTCAGTGTCATTGCAATAATAATTGATATTAGATTAAGAAGCAGAATACTTAGACGCTATAACCAAAGATAAATATCCAGTGATTTAATCAACATAATTAATAACTTAAATATCAAACAGAAATGAAAACTTTTAGATTAATTGGAATGGCTTTACTAGCCATAGTCATGTGTGTGAATTTCACTTCTTGCAGTGATGATGAAGAACCTAGTAAAAATGATGATGGTGTTATCACCAATCAAAAGCTACTTATTGAATTAAGAATGACAAACGAAGATGGGGTATCTATTACTGAATATTCCTACGGTAGTAATGGTAAGCTAATATCAGCTACAAACACAGAACAATACGATGGTAGCACACACACCAGTACTTATACAGTCACTTGGGGAGCAAACAAAATCATTGAAAGCAGAAATGGAGAGGCAATCACATATACATTAGAAAATGGATTGATAACACATACTTCTGATAGTGACGGAGGAGATTTGGATAATACAGACTTTACTTATAATGCAAACAATCAGCTAGTAAAATTGCAATATGATGAAGAGGACTATCTGTCTTACACATGGCAAGGTGAAAAATTAACTAAAATGGCATGGAGCTTTAGCGATGAAGATATTCACGAATTGTCTTATAGTGGAAAAACTTGTAAAGGCTATCTCCCGATAATGGTATGGAGTGTGGATGATTTGCGTCCGTTATTGGAAGCACATCCCGAATTGGCAGGAATGAGATGCAACCAACTTCCAGACAAAATATATAGCAAAGATGAAATTGACGAAACTACAGAGCAATATACCTATACATTTGATAAAGACGGATATGTGGAAAGCTGTACTGAAGTATCTACTTACAAACGCCTAGATAATAATGAAACAAGAACAGAAACTACAATTTATACTTTCACATGGGAATAGTCTAGTGAAACTGTAACTAATGCAAAAAGCCAGCCTATCCAATTACGGATAAGTTGGCTTTTTCAGTTCTGAACACTTAATCATTAACATCTTTTCTTGGACTTCATTATAGGAACAAGTCCAATAGTAGAGAAATAGTTCCGCATTATCTCTCTGTTACCAATTGGTTTCTTTATTAATTTCTTCATAGCTATAAATTTTAGAGTTTCACATATCCAACTGTATTCAATATTACAGAGAAATCAAAATGAGAATACACTCTATATCTCATAACATTCTGTATTTCTTTATTTTAAGCAAGGTATAACTTTAAAAAGTCAAATTAAGTGGATTTCCGGAATCCTTGCGAACCTACAAGTAAAGGTGAAGTGCTGTTTCCATGCTGGCGGTCCATCCCCCTCCAATGCGCCACCATGCCTAGAAACCAACGGTAAAAGAGTTCTTCCCAATGCGGATTGCCGCAAGGAACGAGCCGGGCAAGTGCGCGGATGCGGTCAGTACCGTCCCAGCGGGGAAGGTCACACAAGTATTCTTCTACAGGATTGTAAAGCGGAACGAAATCGGAGGTGAGAAAGCGGTCTATATCCCGGTCCCACACTTGCAGCCCTTCTTTTAAGGCGCAGAGGGCGATACTGTTGCGGGTACGTTTATCTAAAGGCTTGAAATAGAAATGAACAGAGTCCCGTTGACGGTATTCCACCTCGTCCAGCACGGTGTTGAAGCGGAATTCATACCGTCTTTTCAAGAATTCCTCCAGCCGGAAGGTGGCTTCCTGCTCTTTACTGAAACCGCTTTTTTTACCGAAACCTTTCATTTCCCGGTATCCGTTGCCAAAAGCTGTACGGATGGTTTCTGTGTCCGTTGCGTGAAAATAGTGCATCAGCGTGCGCTGTACGGCTTCCTCTTCGGGGATGCCTGTTTTGAAGCATTGTTCTACCAGATGGGGCAGTAAAGGTTCCAGCCCGTCATCACGTTTCCAGTTTTCCATCTCGGCCAATGCTCTTTTCCGTGCCGACTGGTACATCTGGGCAAAAATCTGCATACTTTCGCAGCCGGGTGTCATTCGTTCCGGTGCGCTTTCGCTGTTTTGTTTCCGTTGCCGGAAAGTTTCCTCATCGGGCAGGGCAAGCGGTTGCTCTATGCAGAAAGGAACGGACGAAGGGTTATAGTAAGGTTGTTCATCCACGGTCATGCGACAGCTTTGCATCAGGTCCGGTTCCTTCAGTGTGATGCCGAAAGGAAGCATGGGCTGGTAGCATGTCACCGCCAGCCGATAGGCGTGGGCATGAAACAGGAGGACTTCTTGTGTGGCAGTGGGCAAGCTGCCGTCAGTGCGTGCGAAGCGTATCCATATCTTTACGCTCCGTCCGCTTGAACCGCAGAAAGCGGCAAAGGTTTGTGGCAGTTGCTCTACTTGGCGTTTCACATATTCCACCTCATACAGGTCGGCGAGCCGGTTCACTTCCAGCTGCACCAGTCCGTTGTAATGTTTCATACGTTTCTCACCCTTTTGTTTGCGGGTATATTCTACGGCAGGATAGACACGCGGCAGTTTGTCGATGTGGACGTAGCGGGCGGACGATCCTGCCAGCCGGGGTAGTATTTCACGCAGTTCCGATATATGCCCTGCTTTGTTCTCTGTCTTTACTTTCTCGAAGAATGCGTCCGTATCGCATAGTGACAAGGCTTCTGTCCCCTGTTCTTCATCTTTCCTGATGAGTGTAATTTTCATATTTGTCTTTCGTTTGAATGTTTTTTTGGTTTTATGTACCTCCCATGGAAAAGATGATGTTCTGTCGTGTGGAGAAGACTGCGTATTGCGAGTGTCTATGTGTGCATATTTTTAGTAAAGATAAGGTTTCTTTCCGGATTCTGCAAATGCTTTCCGGATTAAATGCCGTCTTTTTCTTTTTCCTTTCTTTTCTGTGTTTTTATTCTTAGTCTCAGTGCATATTCCCCTGTCTCTTATTTGTTTTCTACCTTTTCTTTTCTTATTTTTGTATGTTTGTAATTAGTTATCTACCCTTGTGATTAAGTCTGATCATAAAGGTGATTAAAATTAATCACAAAGGTAGTTAAGCTTAATCACATCCGTGATTAATAGATATTGAACTTTCATCAATAAAAAAAGAACAGTATGGCAATACTATTTGATTGGTACGAGAATCCCAAAACCTCTGAGCAACAAGGGGAAGAGAATATGTTGCATCCGCGTCTCCGGCTGAATGGGAAAGTAAGCACGGCCCAGCTCCGTGCCCGTATACAGAAATATTGTACATTGACGGAAACGGATGTAATAGCCGTGCTCGATGCGCTGTCACACGCCATGGGCGAGGAATTGGCGGAAGGCAGGCAGGTGCATCTGGACGGCATCGGCTTTTTCCGTCCCAATCTGGTGAGCACC
Organism: Phocaeicola vulgatus ATCC 8482; assembly: GCF_000012825.1. GTDB lineage: Bacteria > Bacteroidota > Bacteroidia > Bacteroidales > Bacteroidaceae > Phocaeicola > Phocaeicola vulgatus. Next base: position 2,976,909 of record NC_009614.1, read on the forward strand.
GAGCCGGTAACCGAAAAGACGAAACGTAAAAATACAAAGGTAAGGCTTAAGGGGATTGTTTACCGCCCCGACCGATTATTGATGGATGAGGTGGGGAAGGTAAAGGTGCAGCGTACCCGGTTCTCGTTTCATTCAAGTAAACTGACCGATGAGGAAATTGACGCATTGCTGACGGAGTTCTTCACAACTCATGATTTTGTGCAGCGGAAAAGTTTCCAGCTTCTTTGCAGTATGACACAAAGTACGGCCAGCCGCCATTTACACCGCTTGTGCGAGGAAGGAAAGCTGAAAAATGTGGGACTTCCCAAACAACCGGTTTATAAGCCGATAAATGGGTATTATGTTGTGAATGAATGATTTAAGTGAGATGTGCAAGAAAATAGGAGTGAGGGCATGAGGGCAATGCTCTCACTTTTTAACATGCCCTCACTGTGTGTAGTGGTTTAATAATGAGTAGGTTATGACTTTTAGTGAGGGCATGAGGGCATAAGTGGGTGCAACTTAATATAAAAAGTTGTTTTACCACCAGATTTGTTTACCATCAACGTATGTGAACGGACGTTCTTCTGTTTTCCGTGTGTGTGCAGAAATAGATAAAATAGTTGAAGTCCGTTACTAAAATAGGGAAATCCCTACCAACTAATAGGGATTTTCTTTGTTATGAACTGAAACCTCTGGCTATCTTTGCACTAGAAAAAGTAGATAGAATAACAAATAAAACAGGTATGAGTATGAAAAAGATTGTATTAGCTTCGCTTATGATGGTGTGCTTGCCTTATTGGGCAATGTCACAAAGCGTTGATGACGACCTTTATTTCATCCCTAAGAAAAAAGCTGAAAAGAAAGAGGAGGTTAAGCAAGAGGTGAAAGTGGTGGTTCCGCAGAAGCAGAACACGACTACCGTTTACGCAGCCCCCGGTTCTACAGTGGTAGTGAAGGATGTGAAAGGAAAAGTGCGCGATGTGGATGAGTATAATCGTCGTTATACTTCACGAGATAATAACTTCTCGATGGAGAATGATACCTTGTATATTGAGGAGAAACCTTTGAATGAGAGAGGGGAATGGGTTAATGGTTTTGAGGGCTCTCAAGACGATTATGAATACGCGATGCGTATCGTCCGTTTCCGCAATCCCCGTTACGCCATTCCGGTAAGCAGTCCGCTCTATTGGGATGTGGTTTACGGTTTGCCTTCATGGGATTGGAATGTATATGATGACGGATTGTATGCATACGTTTTTCCCACTTACACGAACCGCTTGTGGTGGGATTGGCGTTGGAATTATCCATATGGCGCCAGCTGGGGATTCAGTTGGGGATGGAGTTCGCCGTGGTACTACAATAGCTGGTACTATCCCGGTTATTGGGGTGGCGGCTACTGGGGTGGCTATTGGGGCTACCATCATCACCACCACCATCATTATTATCCGCATTATTCCGGTCACGGTTGGGGCGGCGGCTACTGGGGAGGCGGTCATGGATGGTATGGCTCAAGCAGACGTAATCCGGGAATACATGCCGGAAGATACACCAACAGCTATGGCTCTTCACGCCCAAGCCGGAATAATTATGTGAATAGTTATGATAGGAATAGTCGTAATTCGTATGTAGGAAATTCCAGACAAAATGTCCGTAATAGTGCTAATAGCTATCGTACCGCAACACGTAACGGATCTTCATCAGGAAGAGTGGTTTCGGGATCTGACGGTGTAAATTCGGTTCGTCCTAATAGAAGCGCTATCAGAACCCGTACAGGAGCAACTCTTTCACCAAGTCAGGCTGCAGGAGTCCGTCCGGGTAATTCGTATTCACGTCCGACAGAAGGAAGGGGTTCTTCCTATACCAGACCAAGCAGTACCCGGAGAAGTGTGGGAAATGCAGCAGGATCTGCTTATCAGAGAACAGGGGCTGCAAGCCGTGGCGCTTATCGTAACAATAGTGGCGTTTCGAACTCTCGCAGCAGTTCATATTCCCGTAGCAGCAGTCCTTCCCGTAATAGTTCGTCTAACTCTTACCGTAGTAGTGGAACTTCTTCTTCCCGTAGTAGTTTTTCTAGTGGCGGTGGGGCTTCCCGTAGTTCCGGAGGCGGTGTTTCCCGTTCAAGTGGCGGTGGCAGATCGCGTACCAGATAAGTAGCAGATTAAACCAGACTGTTGTATTTAATAGAATTGATGTATGAAAAATAAAGTAATAGTAACCGCTTGTACGTTGCTGGCAATGGCAACGGCAAGCGCACAAAATGCTTATGATGCGGAAAAGTTGCTGGGGAATGACTTGAATGGAACAGCACGATTTGTTGGTATGGGTGGTGCCATGGGAGCTTTGGGAGGTGATATATCTGTCATGAGTTCCAACCCTGCGGGTATCGGCATTTTTCGTAGTAATGATGTGTCCGTTTCTTTTGGTTTTAATAATACTTCGACAAAGAGTAACTTTAGTGGCGTGTCAATGAATGAAGACAAAACGCGCGCTTCATTTGACCAGATTGGATTTGTTTATAGCAATAAGATAGGCAACAATACTTCTTTGCGTTTTGTGAATTTCGGATTCAATTACCATAAAAGTAAAAACTTCAACCGCCTTTTCTCTATGGGAGGGGCGTTGGATAATATGTCACAAAGCTTCCAGCTGGCTCAGGAAATGGAACGATATGGATTGACGGAAAGCGAGTTTAATGACATACTGGATGCGAAGAATCCTTATACCAAATATTGGAACCAGTTACCTGTTTTAGGAGTAATGGGGGTGAGAACCGGTGTGGTTGACTGGTTTAATGATCCTGAAAAAAACATTCATGCTCCATGGGGGTGGAATGGTTTTAACAATAACTTCTTTAGTAAGGAAACTGGAGGTATCAGTCAATATGATTTTAATGTTTCATTCAATATTGAAGACAGGGTCTATTTAGGAGCTACCTTGGGGGTCTATGATGTGAATTATGACCGTTATACTTCTTATACGGAAAATTTGAATGATGATAAGGGTGCGGATAATGGGGGGTATACATTGGATAATTATTATAGACTGGAAGGAACTGGTATGGATTTGAAGTTGGGGGTTATTGTACGTCCTATAGAAAGTTCTCCTTTCCGTTTGGGATTTGCCGTTCACACGCCTACATGGTATGATTTAAGAGAAAGCTATAATGCCACTTTATCTTCTGATATTTTAGCTTATGAAAAACCCTATATCCAGACATTGAGTGATTTTCTGGTAACTCCGGAATATGATTATTTGACCTATGATTATAATCTTACTACTCCGTGGAAATTTAATGTCAGCGCGGGTACTACTTTTGCGGGTGCGGTGGCAGTAGGTGCGGAATATGAATATCAGGATTATTCTTCCAGTAAGCTGAAGGATGTGGATGGTTATGAATTGGGAGATCAGCCTAGCGTTGAGAATTATCTGAAAGGTGTCCATACTTTCCGTATAGGAATGGAAACGCGGATCATACCTGAGTTTAGCATCCGTGCAGGGTATAATTATTCTTCGGCTGCATTTTCAAAAGATGCTTATAGTGCCTTGTCTTTATATAGCACGCGTACTGATTTTAATAATACGGAGTCTAAGAATACCTTTACGTTTGGTCTTGGATACCGTGGCAGTGTAATTTATGCGGATTTGGCATATAAATATGATATGTATAAATCAAACTTTTATGCTTTTGACGATATAGATCTTCCGGCAACTAAAGTGGACAATGAACGGCATCAGCTCTTGCTGACAGTCGGCGCCCGCTTCTAAGAATTTATTGTGAGTCTAATATAATTAACCTGTGATATACCGGAAGAACTTTATAGGCTTCCGGTATATTTTTTATTTATCGCGGAATTCTTTCCTTTTCCAGAAGTTGAATCCTGCATATACACGAACGGTTCCGAATGTATTAGTGAGAGAGAAATTCCTTTTCCGATAATCGTATGTATGCATCACCAGTGAAGCACCTACAAAGTACTTGTTGGTATTATAGACCACGGCGGCACGTGTTATCAGGTCAAAATTGATATCCTTTATCCAATGATTGTCGGTGTTAGGCGTATCGTCTATTTTTGATTTTTTATAGGCAATGGCCGGTAAGAGTGAAAGATTGGAAACCCAGTTTTTTGCAAATACCCAGTTATAGCCATAACCCACGTTGATGCTGTAATCAGAATATTTCACTTTCTTGAAAAGCAGGGCATCATGCAGTTGGGCTCTCACTTCACCGGGAAGCTTTTCGTAATCAAAAGATATGTTGTGCTGGGAATAAGAAAAGCCCGCCATCAGGGAACCCGCGCTTTTACGCTGGTTGGTGGACTGGCTATAGGCTGCCGGATAAGAGAATTTTTTATAATTGAAAATCCAATAGGCGTTCAGTCCTTTGATTTTACTTTGCAATCCGTTGAAATTCAGATTTTTAATGGGAGTTTTCAGGTCAAATCCGCTGGAAGAACGTATCTTGAAATCGCTTCCTGTCTTTCTGTAATATAAATCCACACCAAATTTGGAACTATAAAGATTCAGTGCCATTTCGGTTTTCTTGGCCTTGTTCTTGTGTCCGCCGAAAATATCTTTTACATCGAAAGAATATCCTAGAAATATCCAGCGCCATCCGAAATAGACCCCCAGCTTGAAACTGGCATTGGGGGAGAATCCCAAACTTTGTTCGCCGTTGTTTCCTTTACTGCCTAACCGATAGTATTCGTACCAACTGCTGGATTCCAGCATGAAAGCCAGATTGTAGAGGTTAGGCGAGATATAGGTGGTATCGACCGCGTTGAATTCTTTTCCCACTTTCCTGATTTTTCTTCCGGTATGACGGACAGTTGTCGCTATTCCATCGGTCAATGTAATGAGAACACCCTTGTTGTCCTGTACTGTCGAGTCCTTCTGTTCCGCTTGTGCATATACACCGAGGGCGGAAAGGAAAGACAGACAAAACAGGCATAATTGACGGATGTCCATAGGCAGAAATCAGAGTTTGTCAAGTATACGGTCCATTACCCAGTTGGTGGGTGTCGCACTGATGCCGTCGCAGGTACAGACAGCTTTTCCCTGCAAGTGTTCTACTACGGCTTTTATGAGCGGAAGTTGTACATGAGGGGGATTTTCGGGAAGAAACTCCTCGCGGCCTCTTTCAGTATGCAGGGCGATGGGATCGTAAGTGAAAACAGAGAAACAGATCATTCCCTTGTCTCCGATGATTTCTATACGGTCTTCCTTGGCCGATTCATGGGCAACGAAACACCATGATCCTGATCCCGGCAGACCGGAATCAAATTTGAAGCAGGCACTTATCGTATCTTCTGCCGGATATAACCCGCCACGGTTGCTCTTGTATCCTTGGGCTTCGAGAATGCAGCCGAACATATCTTGTAGCAAATCCAGCTGGTGAGGAGCCAGATCATAGAAATAACCGCCGCCGGCAATATCAGGTTGTACACGCCAGGGAAGGTTGGTACTGTTGTAATCCAAAGCGCGGGGAGGCTGGGCGAAACGTATCTGTATGTTGATGACATTGCCTATTTCTCCGTCCTCTACCATCTGGCGTACTTTTTGGAAATAAGGAAGATAGCGTCTGTAATAAGCTACGAAACAAGGAATTCCTGTTTCCTGTGATATGCGGTTGATGCGTGCACAGTCTTCATAGCTGGCCGCCATAGGTTTCTCGATGTATACGGGCTTTCCTGCCTTCATGGACATAATGGCAAAAGTGGCATGAGAAGAGGGGGGAGTGGCTATATAAATAGCATTGACATCTTCATCTCCTATTAACTGCTGCGGATCGGAGTACCAGCGGGGAATGTTGTGTCTTTTGGCGTATGATTGAGCTTTTTCTTTGTCACGGCTCATTACGGCCACTACCTCTGAACCTTCGATCAGGGCAAAGGCTGGTCCGCTTTTCTTCTCGGTCACTTCTCCGCAACCGATGAAGCCCCATTTTACTTTGTCTAATTTAACCATGGTAATAACTTTTTTGTCATTCCGCTTAAAATAATAACAATTTATATTGCAAAGATAGGACTATTTTGCAATTTCAGCCGGATAAAAATCAGTTATTGTAATATTTCTTGCGCAACAGTTTGAATGCAGGAGTCTTGACGTAGTCATTTAACCAGGAATTCAGGCTGTCAAGCAATATTGGAGAATGTTTGCTTACTCCCCATGAATAGAATTGTGAGAAGCTGATGGCTGTTTCTATATCCAATTGTGGAAAATCATTGATGGAGGCTTTGGCAATGCTCTCGTCGCATACGGCATAGTCTATGTCACCATGTGCTACCATGGCCAGTAATTGTTCTTGTCCGTATTTCTCCACTTCTTTGATATAGATGGTATCGCCTATTTCGTTACTTAAATTATGTATGCGCAGGATGGCAGGTGAGTTTTTGACTAGATGAAGGGTCTTGCGGGCTAGTTCCAACTGGCTGTGAATGTACAGACTATCGTTTTCTTTTTCGGGTTTACGCTGTACCAGTACTTGTTTGTTCAGTATAATGGGGCGGGTAAACAACAGGGAGTCTTTGTATTCTGTGGTAACTACCGTGCTGTTGGCCAATATATCGTATGTTCCTTTTTGTACGTCTTCCAGTCTTTTGGAAAAGCTCATTTCAGGAGTGATTTCCGGTTTCAGTCCTTTGCTGTGTGCAAAAGCATGGAGCAGTTCGTAGTGGAAACCGGAAACGGTGTCGCCGTCGGCATAAAAACTGATAGAATTGTACTCGGTAACGGCACGCAGGATTCCCGATGCCGCTATTTCTGCATAATCGCGGGGCAGACTGGTTTCAGCCTCCGTTTTCTTTTTGAAGAAGATGGAGGATAGGGTTACTGCAAGGATACCCATCAGAATGTATTTCAGATATTTTCTCATATAGACCGTCAATCAAAGAAATTCCATGAAAGGCCGAACTTTATCATTCGCGGATTGATTGGGTAGTGAGGCGCCAGGAAGTAATTGGATTTTCCCGAACCGGCATTGACGTGATACATCATAATAAAGAAGCGGGTACGTTTTAAATGCAGGTTGGCATAGACGTTGACTATCGGAAAAGCTCCTATCTCGATTTTGTCATCAGGATTCTGGTTATAGAATTGTCCGATGACGGGGGAGTAGTCTGGCGCGTAATATTTACTGAAATAACGCACATCTGCTCCCATTTCTATCTGGAGTACTTTTTTGGCGAGACCGAATTTCATGTACAAGTTGCCGTAAGCCGACAATTCCGGTAAGGGCAGAATGTCTTGCTCACTTGATTTTTGATAGGCTACTTCACCGTCGAGATGAAATATTCCTACTTTCAATTTTTGTTGCAACATTGCTGTGAATATTTGTATATTGCCGGAGTGCTGTCTTACGGCTGCATTGTTCTTGAAACCGGTGACATTTCCTTCACTGTCTTTTACCGGTATGCTGGCATTGGCCAGATAAGTGTAGTTCTTTATATTTTCCACTCCGGCACGCAGTTGGGTTCCCCATCTGTTCAGACTTAGTTTTCCTTCCAGGCGGGTTCTCATTATTTTGGATAAATCGTTGTTGTCCCACCAGTAATGTTTGGATTGGAAATGCCTGAAATAGAATACGGGGTTCTGGTTCTTGATGAATGCATTTACATCCAGTCTCACCGTATCTCCGAATAAACGGAGATTCAGATCCCCTCTGCCTTCTACGCTGAATTGTCCTGCATCTTCACCGGCTATGGCCAATTCTCCTAGAATATTGTAATGTAATAGTTTTCCTTGTTTTTTGGATAGTTCGCCGCCAATGGAGAGTGAACTTTCCTTATAGTTGTTGATAATGCGCTGTCCCGGTATGTTTGTCGTGTCGGTCAAGGCGAAGTTTCGGTATTCATAACTTAAAAAGGCGGTAAGTCCGGCTTTCGCCCATTTGTTGAATCCTTCTTGTAAAGCAATGCCAATGGTATTTTTGATGGATGTGCGCTTCGTCTTGTCTATTGAGTCGGTCCCCAGATAGTTATGTTCAAAATACTTCTGATTCTGTGCGTCATCGTATGAGATGTATTTGCGATTGTTCAAGTCCACTTGTAATGTATGTATGAAGCTTGTGACAGGAACAAATACCTGCGTTATTTTTACGGAGTCCGTATCCACACTGTCCTGTTTTTCTTTATAGAACCCTAAGTTGTAACGATGTGTCAGGAAGGCATGGTAGCTGGTGTTGTGATTCCATATCTGACTCAGTCGCGTTGGGATTTCGTTGGCGGAATATTCTTTTTTGCCTTCTGCCATATCCAGCGGGTTGGTGATATACCGGTCGTCCGTGATACCTCCGTTTTCTGCCATCTTCAAGTTATCGTTGTTGAATATGAAATGCATGTCATATTTGTCTCCCCGGTAGCTGGAGAACAGGCCACCGTTGAAGAAGGCTGTGGACTGATCTTGGTAAAGCCCCCGGCCATACAGGTAATCTATGTAGAATCCAAACCCCAGTCTTTTGTTTGCATTGATGGCAAAATAGGATTTGAAGCGTTCTTCTCCGTCACGGCTGCCTCCTCCTTTGTAATAGCTCAGGTTCGTGAATGGAGAAAATGTATTGGTGAATATGACATCTTCCGGACGTTGTACGCAAAAGTCGTATGGGTCGGTGAAAAAGTATTGGCTGGGATCCCGACGGTCAAAAAAGATGCGTGAGAGGCGGGGGGAACCCAAATTTCCCAAGTAATTGTATTGTCCGGTGTAGCCCCCCATGTCATTTGAGTTCTGGAAAGCGTGCTGCAAGGTATCTACGGGGATATAAGTGACATTGCCAAAACGACTGTCCACTTTCCATGAATACAGTCCGATGGGGATAGTGTTGGCATCTACTACGGCTGTCGTGTCTATGGGGTTTCCGTTACGGTCATATTGGTTTCTGTCCAGTCCGTTTGCCGAGGAACCGAACTGATTGTTCAGGGTATTCATTGTCCGCTGTGCCATCAAGGAAGTATGGAAGCACAGGAATAATAAAAAAATAATAGAGAATATTCTTTTCATAACGGCGGCAAAGATACAATATAAAAATAAAAGGAAGAGCTTTTCCGCTATGGAAAGTTCTTCCTTTTATTATTCGTTTAGAGTTATTTTAACTTACTGAGGTTTAATAATCTCCATTCCGATTCGGATGGCTTCTTCATTCATCGGTATCAGATGATGGTGACGTTCGGGCAATGTTTTGCGTAAAGCTTTTATTACACTTTCAATGGATACTACGGGACGCAGTTTCAGCAAGCCTCCTAAGACAATCATATTGAAGGTCTTTGCCATTCCTTTTTCGTTGGCGGCATCCATTGCGTCAATACGATAGATTTGTATGTCCTTACGTGTCGGAGGCTCGATGATTCCGTATCCGTCATAAATGAGGATACCACCCGGTTTGATTTTGCCTTCAAACTTTTCCAATGAGGGTTGGTTCAGTATGATGGCTGTGTCATATTGGCTGAGAATGGGTGAAGAGATGCGTTCATCACTGACAATCACCGTTACGTTAGCGGTTCCTCCCCGTTGTTCGGGACCGTATGCCGGCATCCAGGTTACTTCCTTGTCTTCCATCAGTCCGGAATAGGCAAGTATCTTACCCATGGATAGCACACCCTGACCGCCGAATCCTGCTATAATGATTTCCTGTTTCATGGTTTCTGTCTTTTTATTCTTTATCTTTCAAATCACCCAGCGGATAGAAGGGGAACATGTGTTCCACCATCCAGTCATTGGATGCTTGCGGAGTCATTTTCCAACCGGAATTACAAGTCGATACAATTTCCACCAAATTGGATCCTTTGCCATTCATTGAGTTTTCGAATGCCTTGCGGATAGCCTTTTTTGCTTTGCGGATGGCAGGAACCGTATGTACGGCCTGGCGGGTAACGTAGGCGGTGCCTTCCAAAGTGGCGGCAATTTCTGTCATTTTCAGCGGATAGCCATGAATGGCTACATCACGACCATAGGGGCAGGTGGCTGTCTTCATGCCAACCAGCGTGGTAGGAGCCATTTGCCCACCGGTCATTCCATAAATGGCGTTGTTGATAAAGATGATAGTAATGTTTTCGCCACGATTTAAAGCATGGATGGTTTCGGCAGTGCCGATACATGCCAGGTCACCATCTCCCTGGTAGGTAAATACCAGACGTCCGGGCCATAAACGCTTGATGGCGGTAGCTACGGCTGGTGCGCGTCCGTGGGCGGCTTCTTGCCAATCGATGTCTAGATAGTTGTATGCAAAAACGGCACATCCTACCGGTGACACACCGATTGCCTTATCTTCCATGCCCATTTCTTCAATAACTTCGGCTATTAACTTGTGAACCACACCGTGGCTGCATCCGGGGCAGTAATGCATCGGATTGTCATTCATCAGTGTCGGTTTCTTATAAACCAGGTTTTCGGGTTTTATGATTTCTTCTTTTGTCATAGTTTCTCCTCCTATTGCTTATAACATGAACCGCATAAAGAATTCCATCAGCTTGAGAAAAATAGCTGCTGCACAGACATAGATGAATACTTTGAAGTCACTTGCCATGAAGTAAGTGATGACAGCCGCTAGTGCCAGTGCCATGAAAAGTATGTTCAATATGTTTCTGATCAGATCGATATTCATACGGTCTTATTTTATTAGTTTCTCTTTCAGTGCAGTGATTACTTCATCCGGATCGGGAACAATACCACCCAGACGTCCGAAGTGTTCTACAGGCACTTTGCATTCTACGGCCAGACGGACATCTTCTACCATTTGTCCGGCGTTCAATTCTACAGTGAGGATACCTTTTACCTGTGCGGCGCGTGCTGCAATAGCTTTCGACGGGAACGGCCATAGGGTAATAGGACGGAGCAAACCAACTTTGATGCCTTCTTCCCGAGCCATTTCCATTGCTTTTTGGGCAATGCGGGCACAAGAACCGAAAGCTACGATCAAATATTCGGCATCTTCGCAGTGAAGTTCTTCGAAACGTACTTCGTTTTCTTCTATTTCTGCATATTTTTTCTGAAGATGGATATTACGTTTTTCCATCTCGGCAGGATCGAGTTCCAATGAGGTGATGATGTTGGGAGTACGGTGGTGGGTTCTGCCGGTAGTGGCCCACGGACAACGGGCTATGACTTCTTCATCTGTCAGGCGTGTGCGCTGTTCGGGCAATACTACTTTTTCCATCATCTGTCCGATAACGCCGTCTGCCAGAATAATGGCGGGATTGCGGTATTTGAAAGCCAGATCAAAAGCTATACCTACGAAATCTGCCATTTCCTGTACTGATGCAGGAGCCAGGGCTATGAGGCGATAGTCTCCGTGACCGCCGCCTTTCACTGTTTGGAAATAGTCGGCCTGACTAGGTTGGATGGTTCCTAATCCGGGACCTCCGCGCATGACATTGACAATCAGGCAGGGGAGTTCGGCACCGGCAATGTACGAGATGCCTTCCTGCTTTAAACTGACGCCGGGACTGGAGGATGAGGTCATTACCATTTTACCGCTCGCTGCACCGCCATATACCATGTTGATTGCTGCGACTTCACTTTCTGCCTGCAACACCACCATACCGGTAGTTTCCCAAGGTTTCTCTTCGGCCAGCGTTTCCAATATTTCCGATTGGGGAGTGATGGGATAGCCAAAGTAACCGTCTACTCCGATACGGATAGCGGCGTGGGCTATGGCTTCATTTCCCTTCATTAAAACGACTTCTTCTGCCATATTTGTTACATTTATTGTTGTTTTACTTTATACACAGTGATGCATCCGTCCGGACAGACTGTGGCACATGATGCGCAACCATTGCAGGTATCTTCTAATACCTGGTGGGCGAATGTGTATCCTTTTTTATTCACTTGTTTGGCATTGAGCGCGATTACATGCAGCGGACATGCCACTACACATAGATTGCAACCTTTGCAACGCTCTGTGTCTACTACAATAGCACCTTTAATCTTTGCCATGGGTTAGTTATTATTGATTATACATGTCTTTGTTATAGAAATTCAGAATATTCATAATCATGTTACGGGCGGAAACGGCCGGACTTTCCGGATTACGCTCGATGGCTTCCAGATAATTGTTCAAAGCTTGTTGCCAGTCTCCCATTTTGCGGTAGGCGTTACCCAGTAAGTAATAGGGTTCATCGTTGACGTGCGCATCGTTTCGGATGAAATTAGTTAGCGCATGAATGGCTCTTTCCGTATCACCCTGTTCGATAAGTGTCTTTATGTCCTGTAATTGTTCCGTCATAAGGCATGATTGTCTCATTGTTGTTTACAAAGATACTCTTTATTTGTTATGAAAGGGAAGATTGGAGCAGAAAAAACGGCTTTCTTGCTAAAAACATTTAAAAAAAGGAGAGAAAGATAGGGAAAAAATGGAAGAATGATTTCTTCTAATGGTTTGATTATTATAGAAATGGTTTCAAGTGAAACGGTTGATAGAGGAACGGTGTTATTTATTCTTAAAGGGGAGACATGTTTGAATGGTATTTGTCATGGTGCTTTTGGGGAAGTATATGGTAGATCGTTTGTATGTTTTTTAGGGGGAGTTGTCGGGTTATCTCCCCCTAAAAAAAGTTTTATGTATTATCAGAATAAACTGTCACGGTATAAATATATGGGAGAAAAGACTATTTTATTACTTCACCTACATACATATTATATGCCTTCTGACCGTCATTACTGGGGTTCATCTTTTTTGCTTCCTCACCGGTAACGGTCTGTTTCATCAGTTTCTTGCAGTTTACTATCAACCACGGCTCGCTATTACCTTGCTTGTAGAACGAAATTTTATAATTATCGCTCTGATCCATCAGCATATTGCCCATTGATTTGGCTTGGTCGATTACGCAGAATGCTACTTCTTTGCCGAATAACTGGCCGAAACCTCCCCAGCATTCTTTACCGATTTCGAATTGTTCATCGTTTCCGGCAGTAATTGTCATACGTGAGGATGCCTTGATTTGGTCATCTATGCTTTGTTCTTTGCTGGGAGTTGCATTATTGGCTGCTTTTATTTCGGTATTACCCTCAGAACCACCGATGACAGCCGGTTGGGCAGGGGGAGTTACCGGAGTGGCGGTAACGATTGTTGTTGCATTTGATATCGGAGTAGCTGTCACGCCCGGAGCAGGAGCAACTGCAATTTGTGAGTTGTTCAAGACCTTGTTGCCCAATGTATCTTGGATGGATTTGAACAGTGTGTCTTTCAAGTCAATAGTCTCTCTTCTGAATTTGCCGCAGATGGGAGCCAGCTTGGTCTTCGATTTGTTTAAAGCCATATCGTCTACAATCCATTCCTCTGCACTGTATTTTTCTCCTCCGTCACGAGCTTCATCATACCAATAACGGATACGGGTCATTTCGATATCACATTTTCCGTTTTCGCAGGTGATAAACAACTGATAATAAATTCTGGTTCTGTCCAATGACAATGCGGAGGAGGAGAATACCAGATATTCTTCGCCACCTGCTGCAATGGTTCCTTCATCTTCATTGGTGTAAAGAACACGTGCATTGAACTTGCCTTCGGGCTTGAAACGTTCTGTGGCCCATTTCAGCATGGTGCCATATAGTTGGTCTTTCGTTAAAGACGGTGCCTGTATCTCTGTTTTGAAAGAAACTTTACCGTCATCCATAGTTATCGCTCCCGCCAGATATTTGGGATCTGTCTGTGCCATAGCGATGAATGGCAGACATAGGAGCATTAAAAAAAGAATCTTCTTCATAGTAATATTTTTTATTTTATATTTTAATCTAAGCAAAGATAGGAATAAAAAAAAAGAGAAGCTATAATGCCTCTCTTTTTTTACTTTTATTATTATTGCGTGAATTTTACTTTACAGGTATCTTTTCAATGCGCTTTTGGTGACGTCCGCCTTCGAAGCCGCTGTTAAAGAATTCATCCAATATTTTTTCGGCCATTTCATGGTCAATGAATCGTCCCGGCATTACCAGAACATTGGCGTCATTGTGCTGACGTGACAGATGGGCTATCTCGGGCATCCAGCATAGTGCCGCACGGATACCCTGATGTTTGTTCAATGTCATGCTGATGCCTTCACCGCTTCCGCAAATTGCCACTCCGGGTCCGCATTCTCCGGCTTCTATAGCCAGTGCAAGCGGATGGGCATAATCTGCATAGTCACAGCTTTCTGTACTGTATGTACCGAAATCTTTGCATGGATAGCCTTTTTCAGTTAACCATGTCTTTACAAACTCTTTCAGTTCAAATCCTGCATGATCGGATGCCAGTCCTACTTTTTTCATGCCAGCATTTCTTTTACTTGGTTATACACGTTCTGTGCGGTAAAGCCCAGCTTTTCATCCAATACTTTGTAAGGAGCGGAGAATCCGAATGATTCCAGACCGAATACCTTACCGTTGGCACCTACCAAACCTTCAAGGTTTACAGGAAGACCGGCAGTCAGACCGAATACTTTAGCCCCTGTGGGAATGATACTGTTTTGGTATTCCTTGCTTTGGCTGCGGAACAATCCCTCAGAAGGAGCGGATACGATACGTATTTTTATGCCATCCTTGCGGAGAAGTTCTGCACCTGCTTCCAAAGTGGAAACTTCGGAACCTGAAGCGACTAGGATTACATCCGGATTTTCATCGGAGCCTGCAACAATATAAGCGCCTTTGGCAGCCTGTGAATAGTCGTTTCCTGCAGGCAGATTCGCGATATTCTGGCGGGAGAAGATCAGTGCGGTGGGGGTGCTGGTATTTTCCATGGCCAATTTCCATGCCACAGTGGTTTCTTCCGCATCTGCCGGACGGAGTACCAACATAGAATTGTGTCCTTTGTGGTTTTTCAGTTTTTCCATCAGGCGGATTTGTGCTTCTTGTTCTACCGGTTCGTGAGTAGGACCGTCTTCACCTACACGGAATGCGTCGTGTGTCCAGATGAATTTGACGGGAAGTTCCATCAAGGCAGCCATACGTATGGCGGGTTTCATGTAGTCTGAGAATACGAAGAAGGTAGCGCATGCAGCAATCACACCTCCGTGAAGTGCCATACCCAGGCAGCAGCAAGCCATGGTTAATTCGGAAACACCTGCCTGCAGAAATGCACCGGTGAAGTCGTCTTTTGTGAATGCATGTGTTTTCTTCAAGAAACCGTCGGTCTTGTCTGAATTTGACAGGTCGGCAGAAGAAACGATCATGTTTTCTACTTCTGTAGCCAGTACACCGAGAACTTTGGCAGAAGCGCTGCGTGTAGCATCTCCGGCTTTTTGTTCGATAACATTCCAATTTACTTTCGGAGCTTTGCCAGAGAACCATAGTTCCAATTTAGCAGCCAGTTCGGGGTTAGCTTTAGTCCATTCAGTTTTAGCCGCATATTTTTCTGCAACAATTTTTTTCAGTTCCTCTGCACGTTTGGCATACAACTCTTTTACTTCAGGGAAGATTTGGAAAGGATCGGTTGGATCGCCGCCTAAGTTTTTGATTGTATTGATGTAAGCATCACCTCCCAAAGGAGCACCGTGGGTGGCACAGTTACGTTCATAACTGGAATCATCCGCTTTGCGTGCGCCTTTACCCATAATGGTCTTACCGATAATTAATGTGGGCTGACCGGTTACGGCTTTCGCTTCTGTCAGAGCCGTGCGGATTGCATCGGGATCATTACCGTCGATGGTAATTACTTTCCAGTGCCATGCTTCGTATTTCTTGGCAACATCTTCGCTGGTAACAGCATCGGTAGCGGTAGACAGCTGGATGTCGTTTGAATCATAAAACATGATCAAGTTGTCCAGCCCCAAATGACCTGCCAGACGGCCTGCACCCTGAGAAATCTCTTCTTGAATACCCCCATCGGATATATAGGCATAGATGGTCTGGTCCATGACATGACCCAGACGGGCTTTCAGAAATTTGGCAGCGATAGCAGCACCTACTGCAAAAGTGTGTCCTTGTCCTAACGGGCCGGAAGTATTTTCAATACCGCGCATGATGTCCACTTCAGGGTGTCCCGGAGTCGGACTGCCCCATTGGCGGAACTGTGCCAGTTCTTCCATGGTGAACTTGCCGGTCAGTGCCAAAGTGGAATACAGCATCGGTGACATGTGGCCTGGATCAAGGAAGAAACGGTCACGCCCTTCCCAACGCGGATTTTCAGGATCGTAAACTAAAAACTCAGAGAAAAGCACGTTTACAAAATCAGCGCCACCCATAGCTCCACCCGGGTGTCCTGAATTAGCTTTCTCTACCATCGAAGCAGCCAGAATACGGATGTTGTCCGCTGCACGGTTCATAAGTTTCTTTTCGTTCATATTAAAATAATATTATAATTTGAATGCTATTAGTGAGTCGGTTTATCTTTGCTATTTTATTTAATATCTGCAAAGATAACTCTTTATGTGTAAACCGCAACATGTAAAGAGGCTCTTTTTTAAGCCCGTTTGACTCACTTCTTAAATCGGGTCGCTGCTTCTTCAACAGGCAGTCCTGCCTTATAGTTTTCGATATATGTGTTGAATCCGGCTACATCTTCGGCTGTTGGCGATATTTCAATACCGGCATCACCGGCGAATACTTTGTCTTCCAGAAAATCTGCCAGGGATTGGTTCTTTTCATTGTTGACAAGGTAAGAACCTAGCAGGGCGATTCCCCATGCGCCACCTTCACCGGCAGTTTCCATTACGGAAATAGGGGAGTTTATAGCTGCTGCAAGTATTCTCTGGCCTACACCTTTCGTTTTGAATAATCCGCCGTGTCCTGTGATTCTGTCTACTTTGATTTTCTCTTCATTGAAAAGAATGTCATTACCTATCTTAAGAACTCCGACTGAAGCGTATAAATGGGTACGCATAAAGTTGGCGAGGTTGAATTTGTCATTTGCAGAACGTACAAACAATGGCCTTCCGTCGGCAAGTCCTGTCACGGGTTCACCTGAAATATAATTATACGAAATAAGACCACCGCAATCTGCATCGCCTGCGAGCGCATGATTGTAAAGTTTTCCATATAATTCATTCATATCTACGGGTATACCCAGCAGTTCTTGGTATTCTTTGAACAGATTGATCCAGGCATTGAGGTCGGAGGTGCAGTTGTTGCAATGTACCATAGCTACAAGGCTTCCGTCGGGAGTGGTAACCATGTCAATCATTTCGTATGGCTTGGACAACTCTTTTTCCAATACAATCATGGAAAATGAGGAAGTGCCTGCTGATACATTCCCGGTGCGTTGCTTGACAGCGTTGGTTGCTACCATGCCGGTTCCGGCATCTCCTTCCGGAGGGCAGACAGGTACACCTGCTTTCAAGTGGCCCGACACGTCCAGCCTCTTGGCACCTTCCGGGGTAAGGAACCCTGCATTCTCGCCGGCGGGTAAGACTTTGGGCAGGATATCTGTCAGTTTCCAAGGGTATCCTTTAGGAGCTACCAACTTGTCGAACTTGGCTATCATTTCGGCAGAATAATTCTTGGTAGCCGGGTCTATGGGAAGCATTCCTGATGCATCACCTATGCCCAGAACTTTCTGACCTGTAATTTGCCAATGAATGAAACCTGCAAGGGTGGTCAGATAGTCAATGTTACTTACGTGTTCTTCATTGTCTAAAATAGCTTGGTATAAATGAGAAATGCTCCATCTCAGAGGAATGTTATATACGAATAATTCAGATAAAGCGGCGGCTGCCGGACCGGTATTGGTATTTCTCCATGTACGGAAAGGTACAAGGATTTCTTCTTCTTTATTGAATGCCATATAACCATGCATCATGGCACTGACACCGATTGCCGCCAAGGTTTCTATTTCTGTGTCATATAGCTTTTTTACGTTGGAACGGAGATCTGCATAGCAGTCTTGCAGGCCATGCCAGATAGCTTCCACACTGTAAGTCCACAGTCCGTCTACCAGTTGGTTTTCCCAGCTGTGGCTTCCCTGGGCAATGGGCTTGTTTTCCTGGTCAATCAAAACAGCTTTGATTCGTGTTGATCCGAATTCTATGCCTAGAATAGCTTTTCCTGCTTCGATGGTTGATTTTGCATCTGATTTCATATTAAAACCTATAATTTAAGGTACAACAATAATGATGATAAAATAAGGTGGGATGTGCCAAGAATCTTATTAGCCTTGACACATCCCCTCTTTATGGATGAATTAGCAAAGTGCTTTGTTCAGCATATAGTAGACTTCGTTCATGCGAAGCTCTTTCTTGAAGTTGCTGATGGTAGTATCTTTGTCGATACGGATCATTTCGATACCTGCAATCTCAGCATAGTCTTCCCAATATTCTGCTGTCAGATCATAAGAGAAGCAAGAATGATGTGTTCCACCTGCTAGGATCCATGCGCCTGCACCTACTTCGAAATTAGGCATCGGAATCCACAGGGCGGAAGCAACCGGTAATTTGGGCAACGGTTTCGACTCGATGCATTCTACGTCGTTCACGATCAGACGGAAACGGTTACCCAAGTCTACTACAGTGGCGGTACAACCTGAGCCTACTTTTGAAGTGAATACAAGACGGGCTGTCTGGCTCTTGCGAATACCTATGCCTAGGAAGTGTACTTCCAGACGTGGTTTGGAAGCGGCGATAAGAGGGCAAACTTCCAGCATATGTGATTGCAGGATAGCACTGTTTGCACCATCGAAGTTCAATGTGTAATCTTCCAGGAAAGAACAACCTTTGGAAAGTCCTTGGTTCATCACCCATACGGTACGGTAGAGAGCTGCTGATTTCCAGTCACCTTCCGCACCGAATCCGTAGCCTTCAGCCATCAGACGCTGGGAAGCCAGTCCCGGAATCTGATCGAAGTAGCTGCCGTCTGTTTGGCCCAAATCATCAAAATTAGTAGTGAATCCTTTGGCGCCTTTGGCTTTAAGGATGGCACGAAGAGCTAATTCGGCTTTTGCAGCGTTCCATACTTTCTGATAAGCTTCGGTTGATTTATCTTCTAATGAAGCATCGTGGTCGTATTCGTTGAAGTAAGTTGCTACAAGTGCCTCTACATCTGTATCCTTGATGTTTTTATGGTATTTCATCAGTTCGCTTGCCGGACAGTAATCTACGTGATACCCCATACGTTGTTCTGCTTCCACTTTATCACCGTCAGTTACAGCTACATTATTCATCTGATCGCCGAAACGGATGATCAGCATATCCTGAGAGTCTGCCCAACCTGCACAAACGCGCATCCAAACGGCAATCTTGTGCTGGGTGTCTTCGTCTTTCCAGTAACCTACCACTACTTTGCGGCGGATGCGCATACGGGTACAGATATGTCCGAATTCGCGGTCACCATGGGCGGATTGATTCAGATTCATGAAGTCCATATCCATGGTATCCCAAGGAATTTCCTTATTGAATTGAGTGTGTAGATGTAACAGTGGTTTCTTTAACTGTTGCAGACCGTGAATCCACATTTTAGCTGGGGAGAAAGTGTGCATCCAAGTGATGACACCGATACATTTTTCATCGTTGTTGGCTGCTTTGAACACTGCTTCCACTTCTTTGGAAGAGTTGGCTGTTCCTTTATATACTACTTTTACAGGAAGTTTCCCTGATTCGTTCAGTCCGTTTACCATTTCATTGGAGTGAGCGTCTACTGCTATAACTGCGTCACCTCCGTACAGAAGCTGTGCTCCTGTTACAAACCATACTTCATACTGATCAAATGCTTTTTCCATAATGTTATATTTTAAAAGGGTTATTAATTTCTTTGTTTCTTATTTCTGTCCATAATAGGCATTGGGGCCGTGTTTGCGGTTGAAATGCTTTTCTATTAATAAAGAATTCATCGTTAAATGAGGGTTGGCGGCAAAAGCGATACTTGCCATTTTGGCTACCTGTTCCATGACTACTGCATTATGTACAGCATCATTGGCATCTTTTCCCCATGCAAAAGGACCATGATTTTTTACTAGTACTCCCGGAGTATGTACAGGGTTCAGGTTCTTGAAACGTTTCACAATCACATTGCCTGTTTCCTGTTCGTAGGCACCTTTTACTTCCTCTTCAGTCATATCTGCGGTACAAGGAATGGCGTCATGGAAATAATCGGCATGAGTCGTTCCGATATTGGGGATATCCATTCCGGCTTGTGCCCAGGCGGTAGCATAGGTGGAGTGGGTATGTACCACTCCACCTATTTCGGGGAATGCTTTATATAGAACTACATGGGTGGGAGTATCTGAAGACGGACGAAGAGAACCTTCTACCACGTTGCCGTCCAGATCTACTACAACCATGTCTTCAGCTTTCATATCATCGTATGATACGCCACTGGGTTTGATTACTACCAGACCTGTTTCACGATCGATGGCAGAAACATTTCCCCATGTAAAAATAACTAGTCCGTGTTTCACCAAATCCAGATTGGCACGGAATACTTTTTCTTTTAATTTTTCTAACATAATGAATAATTGGGTAATGTGGCAATCTGCTAATTTGTCAATTGGCAAATTATTGCATCGGCACATTATTTTAAAGTTTAAATTTCGGATCTTTTCTGTAGGCCTTATCATTAAATTTATAAAGATAAGCACCTCGTCGGGAACCTGATTTGTCTATCAAATCTGTTTTTTCAATGAAATCCATTTCGGCTACCCGCTTGCGGAAATTCCGCTTGTCCATCGGTTCGCCATAGATTGCCTCATATAGATTTTGCAACTGTGTCAGGGTAAACAGTTCGGGCAGCAGGTTAAAACCAATTGGATTGTATGATGCTTTGTGCTTCATCAGTTCACGTGCTTTGGAAATCATGATCGGATGGTCGAAAATGAGCTGTGGCAGTTCGTCTATTTTTGTCCAATGGGCATTGTGCTGCTGCACTAGTTCCCTATCATATTCATTTACATTGACTAAAGCATAATAGGCTACTGATATGACTCGTTCTCCCGGATCGCGCTCTAAGTCGCCAAATGTGCCTACTTGTTCCATATATACATTTTCCAATCCGGTCAGTTCTGCCAATACCCGTTTGGCGGCAGCGTCTACACTTTCGTCTTCTTGTACGAATCCTCCCATCAAAGACCATTTTCCCATAGCCGGTTCAAAATTTCGTTTTAGTAGAAGCAGTTTTAATTCTCCTTCGTCAAAACCGAAAATGATACAGTCTACAGATACATAGAATTTAGGGTTTATGTTATAATAGGTGGTCATGGTTTAGCGTCGGTTTAAAATTAACAGGCTGTATTCTTCAAGATAATTCAAAGCATACAGCCTTTAATTTATGGTTTACCAGAAATAAGCATAGAATAGTGCACAAAGCAGAACTACACCTAAAGAGGTAATAACATCCCATTTGTTCCAACTCTTTCTGATAAGTTCCTTGTAACTGCCGGTAAAGGTGATGGCTTCCACTTGTTTGGCGGTTGGAGCCGGAGTGAAGCATGATACAACAACCATTAACAACAAGAGGAATACAAGTAGCCATATTTCAAAAATAAGCCAGTTTGTCTGCCAAAACCAAGTTGTATTTTCCCAAAACCAGCCGGTCATCACATCTTTTCCGGTGTTGGTGAGGATATTAGTCAGCAAACGGAGCATACCAATTAGGAAACCTACAATCATGGCTGTTTCACCGGCTTTCGGAGTGATTTTCTTGGAGAATATACCAAGTGCAAATACGGCTACCATTGCAGGTGCAAGGAGGGACTGTATGCCTTGCAGGTAGTCGTAAAGGCTGCCGAGGCTCATCATTACAGGAATCCATGCCATGCCGAGGATAACTACAACTACGGTGGCGATACGTCCTACCATAACATAAGTAGCTTCACTTTTGTTTTTAAACATGGGCTTGTAAAAGTCTTCTGTAAAAAGTGTGGCGCATGAATTAAAGAAAGCAGCCAGTGAAGCAACCAATGCGCAGATGAATCCGATAGTTACAATACCTTTTACACCGGCAGGCAGAACATCCTTTACCATTACAGCAAAAGCCGCATCTGTATTTGACATATCAAATTCACCTTTTGCAGCCAAGGCGGCAGCTACCATCCCCGGAATAAGAAACATGAAGACAGGCAGGATTTTAAAATAACCGGCTGCAATAGTACCTCTGCGGGCACGCTTCATTACCACATCATTATCTTCGCCTTTACGCTGTCCAAGTACACGCTGTACGATATGCTGGTCGGTACACCAAT
This sequence comes from Phocaeicola vulgatus ATCC 8482, assembly GCF_000012825.1. Classification (GTDB taxonomy): domain Bacteria; phylum Bacteroidota; class Bacteroidia; order Bacteroidales; family Bacteroidaceae; genus Phocaeicola; species Phocaeicola vulgatus. The sequence continues at coordinate 2,998,954 of NC_009614.1, forward strand.
ACCAGAAACCGATGATGGAAGCTCCGATAAATACCCAGAATCCAGGATAATCTTGATACATCGGGTCTGCTTCGGTCCAGTGAAACATATGGTTGGCACCATAAGCGTGTCCGTCTGCTCCTACATTCATGGCGCTACGCGCATGATCCATCATTTCTGTCCATCCTGTAGCAATATTACCGTCTCCCAAGGCTGACAGTCCCAGGAAAAGAACCAAGAAAGAACCGATGATTAAAATAGGGGTTTGAATAGCTGAGAGGGTCATTACTCCTTTCATTCCACTCAGTACGGTGAAGATGCCGGTCAGGACAATAAGTCCGATTGCCCCATACCAAAAAGGAAGTCCAAGTAAGAACTCCAAAAAGATACCTCCGGTATAGGCGGTTACACTCACTTTAGTAAGAATATAGGCTATCAGTGTGATGATAGAAAGCCATGAACCGGTACGCGGGGTATAACGGTATTTAAGGAAATCGGGCATGGTAATGATTTTGCCCATTTTATTGTTTAATAGTTGGTAGAATGGAACAAAAAGCCATCCTAGAAGAAGAATCATCCAACCTTGCATTTCCCAGTGTGCCATACCTACTCCGGATTTGGCACCGGTTCCTGCCAAACCTACCAGATGTTCCGAACCGATATTGGCTGCAAAGATAGCAGCACCAATGATGTACCATGGCTCACCTTTGCCAAATAGATAATCTTCACTGCTTGCTCCTTGTTGCGAGCGTTTGTCTTTTTGTACAGAGCGCCATACCGCCCATATCACAGCTACAATGCCGACTGCCAGTATTGTCCAGTCCAGCCAGATGAATTCATGTGAATTCCAATTCATGATATTAAATATTTAAAGTTTAACAATTATTTTTCAACACCGAATTTAAAGATACATTGGCTGTGATAGGTCTGTCCCGGTTCCAGAATTACAGAAAGCCATTGTGATTTGTTGGGGCTGTCGGGATAGTGCTGTGTTTCCAGACAAACAGACGCGCGTTGCGGATAAGTAATTCCCTTTTTCCCTTTTACGGTTCCATCCAAAAAGTTGCCTGTATAAACTTGTATTCCCGGTTCATTAGTATATACTTCCAAAGTGATACCACTAGTGGGGCTGGTCAGTTTGGCAGCCAGCTGGTTGATATCGCCTTTCGTGTTAAGTACCCAATTATGGTCGAAGCCGTTACCGAATTTTATTTGTTCGTTTTCAAAGTTAGTCACATCGGGGGCAATGGTTTTAGGAGTATTGAAATCAAACGGAGTTTCTGTTACTGCCATCATTTCTCCAGTGGTCATGAATGTGCTGTCAACGGGAGTGATGCTGTCTGCATTTACATAAAGAATATGGTCGGTGGCCGGATTGGCAGGGTTTCCACTCAAGTTGAAATAAGAGTGGTTGGTCATATTGATAACAGTCTTTTTGTCAGTTGTCGCTTCGTAATTTATGTCGATGGCATTGTCTCTTGTCAGTGCATAAGTAACAGTAGCGGTTACATTTCCCGGAAAATTGGCATCTCCATCCGGTGACTTCATAGTCAGTGTCATAGTACTGTCGTTTAATTGGTTTGCTTCATAAACTTGGTATTGCCATCCTTTAGGACCTCCATGCAGGCAGTGACCAAAATTATTTTGGGGTAATTGAATGGTTTCTCCATCCATTACGATGACTCCTTTATTAATGCGGTTGGCATAGCGTCCGATAGAAGCACCGAAGTCGCTTGGTATATTTTGGTAGTCAGCAATGCTGTCAAAACCCAGCACTACGTCTTTTAGATTTCCATTTTTGTCGGGGACCATGATAGATACAATACGTCCGCCAAAATTAGTTACGCATACTTCCATTCCGGCTGCATTCTTTAGCGTATACAGTTTAACAGGTTTTACGCCATCCACTATTGTTTCATAATTAGTGGGGTTTAATCCGGACTTTGTAAGTGTTTCTTGAGATTGTTTGGGAGCGCAAGCACTTAACAAGGTCAGTGCGATACCAGTTCCCAGAAAGGTTTTTTTCATGCTTTTCATGATATAAAAGTACTAATTAGTAATAGAGTATATGATTTTTGGTGTAAAAGTAACACTATTACTAATACATTGGATATGAAAAGAGTATGTTGTGCAACATAAAAGTGTATTTCCTACACTTTTATAGCATAAAGAAGAAAAAACCGCTTTGAATCCAAAGCGGTTTTTTCATATGTTAGCGAATTTGAGATCTTTTTTATACCAGCTTGCGAGAACCGTCACTGATGACTACATCGTAAACTTTGGGACTTCTTCCGAACTTCTCTTTGAATCTTTCTTTGGCAGTGGTGATGAATGTTTCGTATAGTTCATTTTTAACCAGGTTGATTGTACATCCACCGAAACCTCCACCCATGACACGTGAACCGGTGACACCGCAGTCGAAAGCAACATCATTCAAGAAGTCAAGTTCTTCACAGCTTACTTCATACAATTTACTCATGCCATAGTGAGTTTCATACATCTTCTGTCCTACGGTTTCGTAATCACCTCTTTCCAAAGCATCGCAAACATCAAGTACACGTTGGATTTCTTCAATGACGTATTCTGCACGCATATAGTCTTCTTCACTGATCTCGGCTTTTGCTTCCTGCAACATTTCCATTGTACAATCACGTAAAAATTCTACATGAGGATGTTTTTTCTGGATGGCGGCTACAGCAGCTTCGCAGCTTTGGCGACGTTTATTATAAGCAGAAGAAGCCAATTCGTGTTTGACTACCGAGTCAACCAATACCAATCGGTAACCTTCCGGTTTGAACGGGAAGTATTGATATTCCAATGAACGACAGTCCAAACGGATCAAACTACCTTCTTTTCCGAATACAGATGCAAATTGATCCATAATACCGCAATTTACACCACAATAATTATGTTCTGTTGCCTGACCTACCTTGGCTAATTCAAATTTATCTATTTTGTTGTCACCGAAAAGTTCGTTGATAGCGAAAGCATACGTACTTTCCAATGCAGCAGATGAAGACATACCTGCACCCAAAGGTACGTCACCCGCAAAAGCAGTGTCAAAACCTTTCACATCTACACCACGTTTGATCATTTCACGGCAAACGCCGAAAATATATCTTGCCCAACTGGCTTTAGGGGCATCTTCTTCGTTCAAGCCGAATTCTACATAGTCTTTTAGATCAATAGAATAAGCACGTACCTTATCAGTACCATTAGGTTTGATTTCAGCAATCATACCTTTATCTACTGCTCCGGGAAAGACAAAACCACCGTTATAATCGGTATGTTCTCCAATAAGGTTAATACGTCCGGGTGATGCATATACTGAACCTGTTGTGCCATCAAAATGTTTGATGAAGCGACTTCTTACGTATTCTATATCCATGATATTAATAGTTTAAAGTTAATACTATATGTTTTTATAATTATTCTACAGGAATGTCTTTGTTTACGTTCTTGCATCCTACCAAACCATAGAACAACAGATAAGCAAGCAAAGCGATAATTAACCAATAGCTGGCCATATATCCCACAGCGTCAGAAATGAATTGCTGCAATAATGGGAAAATACCGCCACCGACAACCATCATCATAAAAATACCTGAAGCTTGTGCGGTATATTTGCCTAAACCTTCTACAGCGAGGTTGAAGATACCTCCCCACATAATGGACGTACATAAACCACAAAGTACCAAAAATAGGGCACTGACAGGTACAGAGGCCATTTCGAATCCATTTTCTACACTATATCCCGGCATAGAGACAGTGATTTCTTTTGGAGTGAAGATTGCGATTAATATAAAACAGATAGCTGTTGCGGAAACAACAATCAATTGTGTGCGTGTAGCTACTTTACCGCTGATGACACTACTTGCAGAACGTCCCACTAACATGAGCAACCAATAGATGGCAGCAATAGCACCACCGATAGCGGCACCGTTGGCAAGCAGGCCCGCACCTTTTTCCGTTGGGTCGGCAAGATAGAAATTTAATGTGCCTGGAATACCGATTTCAATACCTACATACACAAAGATACCGATTACACCTAATACAGTATGGCGGAAATTCCAAGGGCTATGAGAGAATTTCTCTTTTTCATGACCTGCTTTTCTTAGATGAGGCTCTGGAATGGCGATGAATGAAAGAGCGATAAACGCTGATACGAATACACCCATTGCGATGAAAAGCAGAGGAGCTACATCTGACATAGCTGTTTGAGGGGTAACAGAACCAATCAAGGCACCTACGAAAAGCGGAGTCAAAGTACCTGACAATGAGTTTAGAGCACCACCGGCTTGGATTAATTGGTTACCTTTGTTACCACCACCACCTAAAAGATTTAGCATCGGGTTAACTACTGTGTTCAGCATACATACACAAAAACCACAGACGAAAGCACCAAGCAGGTAGATGATAAAATTCATTTTAATGGCATATTCTCCTAAATTGAATACGTCTATATCTGCACCGAACAAACTGGAAATATATTGGATAAACAAACCGATGAAACCTACTGCCATGGCAATGAGGGCTGTTTTTTTATATCCGATTTTTACAAGCATATTACCTGAAGGAATCCCCATAAACAGATATGCGAGGAAATTCATCATATTTCCCATCATACCCAAGGTATTGGCACCTGCATATTGGTTTTTCCATATTGTGCCGAAAGGCGCAGCAAGATTAGTAACGAAGGAAATCATCGCGAAAAGGAAGAACATTGTAATGATAGCGATGATATTACCGTTCTGTTTTTGTTGATTCATGGTTTTGAAAAAATTATAAGTTTATTAATTAGGTTATTTCATAAAATTATTTTTCTACACCGAATTTGTAGATGGTTACTTGATTGTAAGTTTCCCCCGGATGTAGAACACAAGAAGGGAAATGGCCTTTATTGGGCGTATCAGGAAAATGTTGTGCTTCAAAACAGATGGCACTTCTTGCTGGGAAAGTTGCTCCATGAGCACCTTCGAAACCATTGTGCCAGTTTGAAGTATAAACTTGTACACCGGGCTCTGTAGTGTATACTTCCATGCTACGACCGCTTTCGGGATCCACACATTTTGCTGCAAAACTCAGTGTGCCTGCTTCACGTTTGTTTAATACATAGCAGTGGTCATAGCCGGCACCGAATTCTAGCTGTTCGAATGGGTCATTGATTCTACTGTCTACTCTTTGAGGAGTACGAAAGTCCATAGGAGTACCTTCTACTTTGGCAATTTCGCCTGTAGGGATGGATACATTATCTATCGGAGTATAAAAATCAGCATTAATGGTTACGATGTTGTTATCAACGGTTGCCGTAGGATTGGCAATGCCTGATAGGCTGAAAAAACCGTGGTGAGTAAGATTTACCAATGTTGTTTTGTCTGTTGTAGCGTGGTAAGTAATGATGAATTCATTTTGATTACTTAAAGTGTACGTTACGTGAATATCCAAATTTCCCGGAAATCCTTCTTCGCCATCAGCAGATAAATAATGCAATTTCAAGCTTTGGGGAGTTTCCTGTTCTGCATCCCAAATGCGGGTATGAAATCCGGTAGGACCGCCATGCAGCGAGTTGGGACCATTGTTGATAGTCAGTGAATATTCTTTCCCTTCTAAAATGAATTTGCCTCCTGCTATACGGTTTCCGTAACGACCGATAAGAGTACTGAGGAAAGGTTCGTGGCTATTGATAACATGGGTTATACTATCATGTCCTTGAATGACATTGGCATATTTACCGTTTTTGTCCGGAACCATAATAGCTAATACTGCTCCACCATAGTTGGTGACAGCTATTTCAGCTCCGTTTTCATTTTTCAGAATGAAGAGGTCTGTTTGTTTCCCGTTCACTGTTGTCTGAAAATCGGCCCGTTTCAGGCCGCATAAATTCTCATCGGAAGTAGATGTGTTTATCATGTTATTGAAAATCTTTTTATTTTATGTATAAAACTAATGCAAATAAAAAGATTTTCTTCGGTATTCCCAAACTTTTTCTATAAAAGTGAACGGACTAAACGTGAAATTTTAATAAATCCGCAACGATAAAGCTGCTTCCTCCAACAAAAATAAAGTCATTTTTGTTAGCCTTTTCTTTAGCGGCTGTTACAGCTGTTTCTACATCAGGATAAGTATCTCCGTGCAGCCCGGATTGCATCGCTAAGCTTTGTAATTCTTTTTCGGATAAAGCACGCTTTACGCTGGCTTTGGTAAAATAATAGGTGGCATTTTTAGGAAGCATGGACAATACTCCACTGATATCCTTGTCGTTTACCATACCTATTACAATGTGTAATCGTTCATATTTCTGATGTTCTAATTGTTCTATGATATACGAAATACCTCCTACATTATGTCCTGTATCGCATATTAAAGTCGGTTCACTTTCTAATTTTTGCCATCTTCCCATCAGGCCGGTGAGTTCACATACTTGTGAGAATCCTTTGCGTATATTGCTTTCGGTAAGTTGATAACCTGCTTGTTTTAATAGGCGGATGGCAGATAAAAGTGTATTGGTGTTTTTAAGTTGGCAAAGCCCTTCCAGTTCGCCTTCCAGATTGAGGTAGTCGGTTGTTTGATATATTCGTTTACCTTTTTCATTTATGCTGGAGGAGTGTAATAACTGTTCTTCTTCTGCAAAGTAGATAGGAGCGTTTACTTCTTTAGCACGGGTTGTAAATATAGGTTTGGTTTCGGGTGTGGTTTCACCGATAACTACCGGGGTCTTTTCTTTGATGATTCCGGCCTTCTCTGTGGCTATTTTGGCTAATGTGTTACCTAAGAATTGTATATGGTCGAAACTGATATTGGTTATGACACATAGATCCGGACAGATGATGTTTGTACAATCTATTCGTCCTCCCAGACCGACTTCTATAATGGCTACATCTACTTGGCTTTGGGCAAAATAGTGGAAAGCCATTGCAGTAGTCAGTTCAAAGAAAGAAGGATGCAGAGGTTCAAAAAAGGCACGGTGTTTTTCTACAAAGTCTATGACATATTCTTTGGATACAGGAATTCCGTTGACGCGGATTCGTTCACGGAAATCTATCAGATGTGGAGAAGTGTAAAGTCCTGTCTTGTATCCGGCTGATTGTAAAATGGCGGCTAAAGTATGTGAACAAGAGCCTTTTCCATTGGTCCCGGCTATATGAATGGTTCGGAATTGGCGATGGGGATGGTTGAAATACTTGTCTAAAAGATAAGTGTTTTCTAACCCTGCCTTGTATGCATCTTTTCCTATATGTTGGAATAATGGGGCACTATTATATAAATAATCCAATGTTTCTTCGTAATTCATGGCAAATGTTTTTATTTACCGCAAAGTGTCACAAAAGAATGCCCGGCAGATATAAAACCTGGTATTCTTTCTGTGACACTTTGTAGTATAAAAATTAATCGAAGAAGTTTTTGAACTTCTTGAATATTTTTTCTTTAATGCTTGTATTCGGTTTGAAGTTATCCGATTCTTGCATTTTCTCTAGTGCTTGTTTTTCATCTTTATTCAACGTTTCTGGAATATATACGCTTACATTGACTAATAAATCACCTGTACCGTTACTGTAACCATAACTATTGACATTGGGCAATCCTTTACCTCTTAGGCGTAAGACCTTACCTGGTTGGGTGCCTGGTTCAATTTTTACTTTTACTTTGCTATCAATAGTTGGTATTTCTACAGTGCCTCCTAAAGCAGCAGTCGGAACGCTTAGTAACAGATTGTAAATCAAATCATTTTCATCGCGTATTAGGTCTGGATGGGATTCTTCTTCTATGACAACAAGCAAATCACCGGGAACACCGTTATGTTTGCCCGCATTTCCTTTCCCATTGACAGAAAGTTGCATTCCTTCAGCCACACCGGCAGGAATTTTCACTTCCACGACTTCTTCTCCGTATACAATACCTTCTCCTGCACAAGCTTTACATTTGTTCTTAATTATTTTCCCTTCTCCGTTACATTGTGGACATACGCTTTGTGATTGCACCATTCCAAAAATGCTTTGTTGGGTGCGGGTGATACTTCCTGTTCCATGACAAGTGGGACACGTTTCCGTTCCTCCTTCTCCTTCGGCTCCTGAACCATGGCAATGGTCACATGTTACGTACTTTTTCAGTTTGAATTTCTTTTCTACTCCCGTAGAAATCTCTTTTAAGTTCAGTTTTACTTTTACACGGAGGTCTGAACCACGGAACTTGCGTTGTGCGGAACGTCCGCCACCACCGAAACCTCCAAAGCCTCCGAAACCTCCTCCATGTCCACCGAAGATGTCACCGAACATAGAGAAAATATCATCCATGGACATACCTTGTCCGAATCCTTCAAAACCTCCACCGGCAGCTCCACTCATTCCTGCATGTCCGAATTGGTCGTAACGGGCGCGTTTATCCGGGTTGCTCAACACATCATAAGCTTCGGCAGCTTCCTTGAATTTTTCTTCCGCTTCTTTATCTCCCGGATTCTTGTCCGGATGATATTGTATTGCTTTTTTGCGGTATGCTTTTTTTATAACATCAAGGGTGGCTGTTTTGTCCACCTCCAGAACTTCGTAATAGTCTCTTTTTGCCATGTCGTTTTATGATACTGTTTTATTGAGCCACAACTACTTTGGCGTGGCGTATTACTTTGTCATTCAGCTTATAACCGGTTTGTACACAGTCCAATATTTTTCCTTTCTTCTCTTCGGAAGGAGCTGGAACTAATGCAATTGCTTCGTGATAATCGGTATCAAAGTTCTCACCGTCAGTCTCTATTTTCTGAAGTCCTTCCTGGTTCAATACTTTCAGGAATTTGTTGTAGATCAACTCAATTCCTTCACGCATTGCTTTTACATCATCCGAAGTTTCTGAAGTCTTTACTGCACGCTCCAAGTCATCCAAAATAGGAAGAATGGCAGTAATGGCCTTTTCTCCACCATTTTTAATCAATTCGGCCTTCTCTTTCATGGTGCGTTTACGGTAATTGTCAAATTCGGCTGAAAGACGCAGGTATTTGTCATGCTGCTCTTCTATTGTTTTCTGAGCTTCCGCCAATTCCTTGTTCACCTTCTCTTCAGCGTTCAGTTCTTCTGTTGCTTCTTTCTGAGTTTCTTCATCAATGGCAGCTTCTGCCGCTTCCTGATTTTTCAAAACTTCCTCGTCTTGAGGTTGGTTCTTCTCTGTTGGGTTCATATTCTTATTAAACTTTTTGTTTTTCTTATTTTTACTCATAACAGTCAGGTCTTTTAGGTTAATTTACTGCTAACAAATTTCGTGCCTAGTTGTTTTCTTAGAGTAATAATTTTGCAAAAGTACGGAATTTCTGCCACACTGGCATACTTTTCTGAATTAAAATGCCTACCTTTGCAATTCCAAAATAGAATAATTATATAAATAAGGTATATTAGGATGATTACAGTTTCGAACTTGGCCATTCAATTTGGTAAAAGAGTGTTGTATAATGACGTAAATATGAAGTTCACCAATGGTAATATTTACGGGGTTATCGGTGCGAACGGCGCCGGAAAATCTACTTTCTTGAAAGCAATTTCAGGTGAGCTGGAACCGACTAAGGGCTCAGTGGTATTAGGACCGGGCGAACGTCTGTCTGTATTGAGCCAGGATCACTTTAAGTGGGATGAATATACAGTCATGGATACGGTTATGATGGGACATACTGTGTTGTGGAACATTATGAAACAGCGTGAAGAACTGTATGCGAAAACTGATTTTACAGATGAAGATGGCTTGAAAGTTTCTGAATTGGAAGAGAAGTTTGCCGAACTGGATGGTTGGAATGCCGAGAGTGATGCTGCTTCTTTGTTGAGCGGATTGGGCATAAAGGAAGACAAGCACTATATGTTGATGGGGGAACTGAGCGGTAAGGAAAAGGTGCGTGTCATGTTGGCGCAGGCACTTTACGGTAATCCTGATAACTTGTTGTTGGATGAACCTACCAATGATTTGGATATGGATACGGTGACTTGGTTGGAGGAATATCTTTCTAATTTCGAGCACACGGTGTTGGTGGTAAGTCATGACCGTCACTTTTTGGACTCTGTTTGTACTCATACTGTAGATATTGATTTCGGTAAAGTGAATATGTTTGCCGGTAACTATAGCTTCTGGTATGAATCAAGTCAGTTGGCACTTCGCCAGCAGCAGAACCAGAAGGCTAAAGCTGAAGAGAAGAAGAAAGAGTTGGAAGAATTTATCCGTCGTTTTAGTGCCAATGTGGCTAAGAGCAAGCAGACAACCAGCCGAAAGAAGATGTTGGAAAAACTGAATGTAGATGAAATTAAGCCGTCGTCCCGTAAATATCCCGGTATCATCTTTACTCCGGATCGTGAACCGGGCAATCAGATTTTGGAAGTATCCGGCTTGCGTGCGGAAACTGAAGACGGTATGGTATTGTTCAATGATGTGAATTTTAATGTAGAAAAAGGAGATAAGATTGTCTTTTTGAGCCGTGATCCGCGTGCCATGACTGCTTTTTTTGAAATAATCAATGGAAATCGTACTCCGCAGGCTGGTAAATTCGCGTGGGGCGTTACTATTACTACGGCTTATTTGCCTTTGGATAATACGGATTTCTTTGAAAGTGATTTGAATTTGGTAGATTGGCTGAGCCAGTTTGGCGAAGGTAACGAAGTCTATATGAAAGGTTTCTTGGGGCGTATGTTGTTTTCCGGAGAGGAAGTATTGAAGAAAGTGAATGTGCTTTCCGGAGGTGAGAAGATGCGTTGTATGATTGCCCGTATGCAGTTGCGTAATGCGAACTGTCTGATTTTGGATACTCCAACCAACCATTTGGACTTGGAATCAATTCAGGCTTTCAATAATAATCTGAAGACTTATAAGGGAAATGTGCTGTTCTCTTCCCACGACCACGAATTTATTGAAACGGTGGCGAACCGTATTATTGAATTGACCCCGAATGGTATCATTGACAAGATGATGGAATACGATGAATACATCACTTCTGATCATATTAAAGAAATGCGTGCGCGTATGTATGGAGATAATTAAATTATAAATATGAGCTGAAAAAGAAAGAGTCATTGGGAGCCATTGTTCCTGTGGCTCTTTTTTTATGGTTTAGCCGCAATTCTCATTCTGTATGAACCATAATGAGTTCAAAAAATCTATGATAATGGACGATAATCCATGTCGTTATATTAGAATTAGGATTATTTTTGTGTCCATTAAAAACATGAAATGATACTTATGAAAAACTTAATTTTGATTTTGATTTTTGCAGCTGTTGGCTTGAATACGATGGCTTCCAATCCTGTACATGTGATTATAACTGCCGGACAGTCTAATACCGATGGACGAACTCCTAATGAAGATTTGCCGGCATATATTAAAGCATTGGCTACGGATACACTGACGTATGCCGAAGGTGCCTACCGTTATTGTCAGATAGCTCAGAATGACGGAAAGGGAGAATTTATTCCTTTCTGGCCTCGTGCCAAACGTAGCGGAAAAAATAATATGTGGGCTTTTGATGCAGTGACATATTATTGGTTGGAGCAGTTGTTGCAGGAGAAATTTTATGTGGTGAAATGGGCTGTTGGCGGAACTTCCATAGCACCTGATTATAATGCTTCCAAGGGACGTTTTTGGTCTGCGGCGCCTGAATGGCTGGCACAGGCTAAGCCAACTTCTGATGGAGGAAACTCCTTGTTGCTTTCTTTCATTCAAGAGATAGACATGTGTATAGACAAGACTCTTTCCCGCCTGAAGGATGGCTATCAGATAGATGCATTTCTTTGGCATCAGGGGGAAAGTGATTATGCTAAAAGTAAAGATTATTACCGTAACTTGAAGACAATGGTGGCTTATGTGCGTATGCATCTGACAGAAAAAACCGGAAAGGATTATTCTCGTTTGCCTTTTATTTTTGGTACTGTTGCCCGAAGTAATAAATATTTCAGCAGAGAAGTGGAGAATGCGATGAAGCAATTGGCTGCTGAAGATCCGAACATGCACCTGATAGATATGTCAGGCGCGGAATTGTTAAATGACAGACTTCATTTCACGGCTCATTCGGCAGAGTATTTGGGACAACAGGTATATAAGCAGTTGGAACAAATTATTAAAGGAGTTACCGTCAGGACTGATGAATTGAAAGGAAAACGTTTGGGAATTATTGGAGATAGTTATGTGAAGAATCATAAGGAACCTGTTAAGAATACCTGGCATTATAAATTTGCCGAGAAACATGGTATGGAATATTTAAATTATGGCAAGAACGGCAGCAGCATTGCTTATAGTAGCCCGCGTTGGGGGGAAGCGATGTATGTAAGATATAAGGAAATGCCGGATGATTTGGATTATGTTATTGTTGTGGGTGGGCACAATGATGGTTTTAAATTGGATTCAATTGGCGGTATTGATGTATTTAAAGAGAGGCTGGCAATGCTGTGTGAAGGGCTTATTGAAAAGTATCCCACAGCTAAGATTTTTTTCTTTACCCGATGGAACTGTAAAAATTTTGCAGGAAGTGATGCTGAGAAAGTGGTGGATGCTATGATTGAGGTTTGTGGAAATTATAGTATTCCTATTTTTGACAGCGCCCGAAAAGGAGGAATTTATGCAAGTAATGATCATTTTAGAAAAATATATTTTCAGAACAGCAAGAATAATACAGATACTGCACATTTGAATGAAAAAGGTCATGAACGTTTCTTGAAAGTGGCTGAGAGTTTTATATTGCAATACTGAATAATGTAAATGTAATGGATTATTTTTAAAATGTGATGACGCAGAAATAATCCATTTACAATTTTCTTACAGTTCGGAGAAAAAAGTAAGGTATTTTCTCTCCGCTAGGGAAAGTAATTCTCTTTTGATCTTTGTATTTTTCTTGAACCAGTTCATTTCTATATGTGTTGTTTGTTTTTGTATGACTTTATTCCAATTTCCAACTATTTGCCCGTTGTACAGAATAACCGGACGGAATATCCCGAAAGAATTGAATGCTTTGTGTTGGTATTCTTTGTTCAATACATCAGTACGGTCTTTGTAGCTGATTAGGTATTCATCGTATGAAGGAAGAATATGCAATATGTCGGTTGTTTTTTCTTCTTTATAAGACTGATGAACATATAATTTTTGTGCTAGGAAACGGTCAGTAAGCAATTCTTGTTCAATGGCGGCTATACCTTGTCTAGCTTCCGTTACCGAAAGTCCGGACCACCATACAAAGTCTTTCAGACTGGCAGGAGAGTGGCTTCTAAAATACTTGCGTGCCAAGATAGCTAGCGCCTCTTCTTTATGTAATTCTTGTATTGGAGGAACACGCTCATCCAAAAGTGCGAAGGTGATTTTATTATTTTTATCTGCTCCGCTGCAAATAAGTCCTTCAGCTTCAGCGTGAATCAGGAAACGGTTGGATAATCTTTCATTGGTTTCCAGCCCTCCTTCTTTAAATATGTTGTCAATTTCTTGCTTGGTCAGATGATTGTGTCCTGCTAGTGCCTTTTCCAATAATCGGTTTGCTTTGTTGTAAATGTCAACTGAAATGTCTTGTCCTCTGGACTTGGCAAAAGAGTCATTGGCAGTAATGATGCGTCGGGATGAAAGCTTCAGCATCCAGCGTATATCTTCTGCAGCTACATAATGCCAAGTAGGACGCATGACATGAATGCGCAATATATCTCCTTTTGCCAGTGCCTCATTGACTGTTTGCAGATTTCCTGCCTTTAGCCGGATACCAATAGCCCATTTGGACATGGTGTAATCTTGCGCTTGAATGCCTCCCATCCATGATACAAGATCTTTCGGATTATTGAAAACCGGATTTATTAACTGTTGGCTGTGCAGACGGATGGTAGGTATCATTTCAGATAATTTCCATCAAACGATAAAGGTAAAAGTCCGCTTACGTTTTCTAATATATAAATATCAGTCTTACTATAAAGCAGTATCCGCATAGGTTTTCCATATCGTTTTTCAGTTTCTAATAATACTTGCCGACAGGCTCCGCAAGGAGGAATAGGTGTGTCAAGAAAACCATTTTCTGTGCGGGCAGCAATGGCGAGTGTTTTTACTGCTTGATCCGGATATTGAGAATTGGCATAAAACAAAGTGGTACGTTCTGCACAAAGACCAGATGGGTAGGCTGCATTTTCTTGATTGGTTCCGGTAATGACGATATCATTTTCCAACAGTGCGGCGGCTCCAACAGCAAAATGTGAGTAAGGAGCATAGCTTCTTTTCGTTGCTTCACACGCGGCGTCTATCAGTTTGCGGTCCTTCTCTGTTAGTTCGTCATAATGGCAAGCCTCTATGTTTATTTCCAGTTTGATTTGTTTCATGATACGTTCCTCTTTGTTTTCTTGCAAATGTAATGTTTTGTTTTTAATCTCCCAATGTTTCTTTTCTAAAATCTGGTTTTAAATTTATTTGTTTTCTTATTGCTTGTCAGAGTTGAATGTGAGAAGAATAATATAGTTACCGATAAAAAAAGGAGAAAGTTGCAACTTTTTTTTTATTTGTGCGTCTAATGAATATATAATTAAAAAAGAGAAAGATTATGTTAGCAACAACAACACCTACTATCGAAGGAAAACGTATAACCAAATATTATGGCATTGTAACAGGTGAAACTATTATCGGTGCTAATCTGTTTCGTGATTTTTTTGCTAGTATTCGTGACATTGTAGGCGGTCGTTCCGGTTCTTATGAAGAAGTACTTCGACAGGCTAAAGATACTGCGTTACGAGAAATGCAGGATCAGGCTGCTTTATTGGGAGCTAATGCTGTAGTTGGGGTGGATTTGGATTATGAAACTGTGGGGGACAGCGGTAGTATGCTGATGGTAACCGCAAGCGGCACAGCTGTCAGAATAGAAGATTGAGGTAAAGCAGATGTGCCTGTTGCAATATTTTTTAGGTTTATTGCAACAGGTACGTTTGCTTTTACTGTATTAGGGTATTCCTAATATCTCTTTGGCCTTGTTTTTACTTGAAATGAAATCTAGTGAGTTGACAATATTATCGTAATTTGTTGTGTCAGCTATATGGTCTTTCAGTACTTGTAACATTTTTAACTTGTCATTATCAAAAGTATAAAGTGACATAAGTTTAAGGCATTGTGCGCAACTTAATTTTTTATTTATAATGGCTTTTTCCAGAGTTGAATCTTTGAATACGGAATTTTTTGTTTCATTGTATATCTTTTCAAATTCGTTATCGTCTATTGAACCAACGGTATCGAGGGATATTTTGCTGGAATATAGGTCTCCTACTGAAGTCTCTTTAGCTATTTCATTGTAGGAATCCATGCTTGTTACCTTTCCGTTTCGAAATTCGATAATTAGAAATTTGCAAGACGTTGCAATTCCTCCGCTCTGATATTCCCATTGTTCCAAAGAACCATCGAAACGTCGGAAATCGGGTTTTCCAAGAAGTTGGCCTATTTCTTCTGTTGTCATTCCCTGCTGTACTTTCCATGCTTTCTGTTTGATACTTCCTGTGGTATGACAGCTGACAAGTGTTATACTGATAACAAGCAATAATAGTTGTTTGAATTTTCTCATATATTTATGTTTTTGTGTGTTGTTTAGGTTGAATTACCATTGGTTAGTGATTCCCAATATTTTACGTGCATCATCTTGTTTAAATAAAGAATCCAGTGTCTTGATGATTTCTTTTCCATTTTCACGGTCTACAATGCGGTTGGAAATCATTCTTAATACTTTCATTTTTTCATCGTCCCATGTAAATATGGACATGAGTCGGGCAGTTTGTTTACAGGTGAAGTAGTTGTTTACAACTCCTACAGATAATAATTCCATTTGGTCGTCCTTAAATGCTTTGTTTTTTACTTTTTTATAGAGGTTTTCAAAATCATGTGGATTCATGGCTTTGTGTTTTGGTCTGTGCGGGCCAGAATGATCAGGGTGGTTGGGTGGAACTACCGTAATGATTTCATTTGGCGGACACACTGCAACTGGAGGCGGAGTAATGTTGGACTCAAAAGAATCCATGTTTGTTACCATTCCGTCTACAAAATCGATAATAATTACCGTGTTTGCAGCTGTGGACATATTGGTCTTGGTATATTCCCATTGTTCCGAGCCGTTGTCGAATCTACGGAAATCGGGTTTCCCAAGTAAATGGCTGACTTCTTCTTGGGACATCCCTCTCTGTACTTTCATAATAGTGCTACTAGTAGTCAAACTGCAACTGATGACTAAAGTACAAATGGTTAACGCTAATAATGTTTGTTTCAATCTTCTCATTTTTTTGTTTTTTTGTTTGTAACAAAGATAAGTTGGGAAAAGGTATATTCTTCTATCTTTTTCCCTATTTATTTTTAGGGATTTCCCTATTGTTTATATGGTAATTCTTCTAAGAACTGAAATTTATTGATAGGAAGATTGAGTTTGAATTCTTTAAATTCATATTCCGGAAGATTGGTTGTATTTTTCTCTTGTAGGAAATGTGATTGATTATTTTAACTTCATCTATAATTAATGTAAAAACTTCATTTTCACTTTTAACTTCTTGTTCTCGGGTGGTTCTAACCTATAAACTTTTGACGAATAGATGATAAACGAAGATAAAATTAGGGAAGTATGGGCTTCCAACCCGGAACGGGGATTTAAATTGTTGATAGATTTTTTTCAACAGCCCATATATTGGCATATCCGGAGATTGGTTGTATCACATGAGGATGCAGAGGATATTCTGCAGGAAGTCTTTATTCGCGTCTTTCGCCATCTTCCTCAGTTTAGGGAGGAAAGTTCATTGGGGACATGGATTTACCGGATAGCGACCAATGAGTGTCTCCGTTTTCTGAATATGCGTAAGGAACAAGCTGTTTCGGCGGAAGAAGTTCAGGAAGAGTTAATGAATAAGTTGATGGCGTCAGATTATGTGGATTATGAGAACGAAATGGCGGTGAAATTTCAGCAGGCTATTTTGATGCTTCCTGAAAAGCAGCGGGTAGTTTTCAATCTTCGTTATTATGATGAACTGGAATATGAGGAAATTAGCAGGATTACGGACACGAAAGTGGATACGTTGAAAGTGAATTATCATTATGCAAAAGAGAAGATAAAAGAGTACATGATAAATAATTAAAGACAGGATGGAAAAGGAGTTTGATTTTAAGAATATTGGGAAGCGGATGCCTTATCGTACCCCTGATGGCTTTTTCGGAAAAATGCAGAAGCAAGTATTGGAGCGTACACAGGCTGAGAGGTTTAATAGGCAGCATAGAATAAAATTGATTATTGGGGCTGCTTTAGCTATTGCGGCTGTCATGTTGGGAGTTCTTTTCTTTCCGATATCCCAACCTGTGGCAGAGGAGTTGCCTTCTCCTTCACTTATTGTTTCTACGGATTTAGACTCTTCTTATTCAGATACTTTGGATCGTTATATAGAATCTATGTCTGATGAGGAATTAGCAGGATGGGTGGAATTATCTGAAAATGATATATTTATAAATTGATTAATCACTAAAAACAAAAAAATGATGAGAACAAAATTTTTTTTAATGATGTTGGCAGCCATTGTTATGGGAAGTCAGGTAACACTTTTTGCACAAGAAAAGAAAGGAGCTAAATCTGAAAGAAGGCAGTTTAATAAAGAGCAGATGCTGGAAATACAGTGCAATCAAATTATAAAAGGATTGGCATTGGATGACGCAACGACTGCTAAATTTATTCCGGTGTATAAACAATACATGGAAGAAATGCGGGCTACTCGTCATATGGGAGCCTGTCGAAATATTGCAAATAGAACGGCTGCAGATAAACAGACCCCCAAACCGCTTCCTACAGATGCTGAAGTGGAGCAGGCTATCAAGGCACGTTTCGCGCAGAGTAGAAAGATACTGGATGTTCGTGAGAAGTATTATAATGAGTTCCGGAAATTTCTTTCTCCTAAACAAATTCAGAAAATGTATAATATGGAGAAACACAATGGCGATAAATTCCGTAAAGAGATGAGAAAAAGACAAGGAATGAAAAAACAGCATGATGGGAGAAGACATATGCCACAGGGCGATGTGAAGAAATAAATATGGATGAAAATGTAAAAATTGTGCTTTCATTGTCTTTATAGCTTTATTCTTTTAGTGGCTGCTGTTTATGGTAGCCACTATTTTGTTTTCTCAGTGGAAGTATATATTTTTGTGAAGCTAATAGTAGCTATTTAACTAATAAAAACAATACGATGAAAGTAAAGAAATTAAGTGGTAAAGTTCAAGATGCACAACAAATACCGACCTTGTTTGATAATGAGAACATTACGTATCATCCTATTGATATAGTGAACTGGAAAGAATATCCTTATCAACCTCAAGTCTCTTTTCGTATAGCCTATACAAATGATGCTATATTAGTCCATTATAAAGTAGTAGAAGACAGTGTTCGTGCCAAATACGGTGAAGATAACGGTAGTGTTTGGACAGATTCCTGTGTGGAATTTTTCTCTATTCCTGCGGGAGATGGCATTTATTATAATTTGGAATGTAACTGTATCGCTACGATTCTTTTAGCAGCAGGTTCGGAGCGTAATAATCGTGAAATGGCTCCTTCTGAAATAACGGATCAGGTGAAGCGTTGGGCTAGCTTGGGCAGAGAAACTTTTGAAGAAAAGATAGGAGAATGTACTTGGGAGGTGGCTTTGCTGATTCCGTATAAGGTATTTTTTAAGCATGCCATTACCGGGCTGGATGGAATGAGCATACGGGCTAATTTTTATAAATGTGGAGATGAATTGCAAAAGCCTCATTTCTTATCATGGAATCCTATTAAAATAGAGAAGCCGGATTTTCATCGTCCGGATTTCTTTGGACTTTTGGAATTCGAATGAAATTCGTAATTAATTTAAAAAGATTGCATACAGCCGGATAAAAATGGTAAGTTTGCAACTATATATAGCGGAAAAAGTATAGTCGCGATTTTGAAACAGTTTTATATGATGAAACATACGTTGAAATTTATATTAA
Source organism: Phocaeicola vulgatus ATCC 8482 (assembly GCF_000012825.1). Taxonomy (GTDB): domain Bacteria; phylum Bacteroidota; class Bacteroidia; order Bacteroidales; family Bacteroidaceae; genus Phocaeicola; species Phocaeicola vulgatus. Next base: position 3,017,872 of record NC_009614.1, read on the forward strand.
TCGGGTTGTTTTGTTGTCTATGTAATTTTACAGTGCAAGCGCAAACCCGTAACCGGCAGTATGAGGAATATATTCATAAGTATAAAGATCTCGCTATCGATGAGATGAAACGGTATCGTATTCCTGCCAGCATCACTTTGGCTCAAGGATTATTGGAATCAGGAGCGGGAAAAAGTACACTGGCTCGTAAATCCAATAATCATTTCGGTATAAAATGTGGTGGTGACTGGACTGGTCGTACTGTACGGCATGATGATGATGCCCGTAATGAATGTTTTCGTGCCTATAAGCACCCTCGTGATTCATATGAAGATCATTCTAAATTTTTAAAAGGACGTTCACGTTATGCATCTCTTTTTAAATTAAAAATCACCGATTATAAAGGATGGGCGCATGGGCTGAAGAAAGCGGGATATGCTACTGACCCTCGCTATGCATATCGTTTAATTGATATCATTGAATTATATGAATTACATAAGTATGATACCAAGGATGGTATAAAGTGGATGAAGGAATTCCCAAACCCGCATCAGCCTTATTTGGCTAATGATTTACTCTATATTGTGGTACGTCCGGGGGATACATTTAAAAAACTTTCTAAAGAATTTGATATCAGTCAACGCAAGTTGAGGAAATACAATGATCTTTATAAGGGATATGTATTGAAGCCAGGAGATATTATTTATTTGGATAAAAAGCATCGTCGTGCGGATAAGGAACACATAGTTCATGTTGTCCGTGGGGGAGAATCTATGTATTCCATTTCCCAAAAATATGGTATTCGTCTGAAAAATTTATATAAGATGAATAAGATGAAACCGGAAGACCCTTCTCCTAAAGTAGGTGATATATTGCGTTTGCGTTAATCATTATTGTACGGTAACTGATGTTTAAAAGCGTACAGGGTGTCCGATATCGGACACCCTGTACGCTTTATTTGTTGTTGATTATCAATAAGTTGTTTCCTTGGCACGGATGTTGTTTATTCTTTAGCACAAAAATGATAATAATAAAATTACAATAAGTTATGGACAGAGAAATTCCTAAAGAAGTGCGTGATAAGGAGCGCAAAAAGAAGTTCATTAAATATGGTGCAATAGGTGTGGCGGCAGTGGTATGTATAGCTGTATTGATTTCGTTTATGCGAAGCAGCGTCAATAGGAAAGATTTGGTGTTTTCAGAAGTGGACAATGGAACTATTGAAGTAAGTGTCAGTGCTTCCGGTAAGGTTGTTCCGGCTTTTGAAGAGATTATCAACTCACCTATTAATACTCGTATCGTGGAAGTTTACCGTAAGGGAGGAGACAGTGTGGATGTAGGTACGCCGATTTTGAAACTTGATTTGCAGAGTACGGAAACCGAATACAAGAAATTACTGGATGAAGAACAGATGAAACGTTATCAGTTAGAGCAGTTGAAAGTGAATAATAATACGTATCTGAGTGATTTATCGATGCAAGTGAAAATTTCCGCCATGAAATTGAACCGTATGGAGGTGGAACTTCGTAACGAACGTTATTTGGATAGTTTGGGCTCTGGAACAACGGACAAGGTTCGTCAGGCTGAACTGAACTTTAATACCGGAAAATTGGAATTGGAACAGCTCCGTCAGCAATACGCGAATGAATCGAAAGTAAAAGAGGCTGATTTGAAAGTGAAGGAGTTGGAATTCAATATTTTCTCAAAGAGTCTTGCTGAAATGAAACGTACATTGGATGACGCTCAAATTCGTTCACCGCGTAAAGCGATTCTTACCTATATAAATAATCAGGTAGGTGCGCAGGTAGCGGAAGGCAGCCAGGTAGCTATCATTTCTGATTTGAGCCATTTTAAAGTGGAAGGTGAAATAGCCGATACATACGGTGACCGTGTGGCAGCAGGTGGACGTGCCATAGTCAAGATTGGCAATGAGAAACTGGAAGGAACGGTAAGTAGTGTGACACCGTTGAGTAAGAATGGGGTGATTTCGTTTATTGTACAATTGAATGAAGATAATAACAAGCGATTGCGTTCCGGCTTGAAGACAGATGTGTATGTCATGAATGCCGTGAAGGAAGGAGTCTTAAGATTGGCGAATGCTTCTTATTATGTGGGCCGGGGTGAATACGAATTATTTGTCCAGGACAGTAAGGATGAAATCGTGAAGCGTAAAGTTCAGTTGGGCGACAGCAACTTTGAATATGTGGAAGTCGTATCGGGGCTGAAGCCGGGTGACAAGGTAGTTGTCAGTGATATGAGCAGCTATAAAAACAAGAATAAGTTGAAGTTGAAATGAGAGCAGCTATGACATAAACAACAAGATAAAACTTTCTCTCTTAAATTAAAGTAGCGGGAAACCGGGTGGAAGGGAGGCATATTCCCTTCTGCTCGCCCCGGATACTGATGATAATTCGTTCTCATTATGATAAAATATTATTGGAAGCAGGCCTGGGAGCTGCTGAAACAGCATAAACTGTTCAGTGTGCTTTATATAACAGGTGCGGGATTGGCTATTGCCATGACTATGGTTGTTTTTGTGGCACATTATATAAGAGTGGCACCTGTTTATCCGGAGACAAACCGTGCTGAGACGTGGGTTTTGAAGTCTGTTACGGTGCAACGGGTGAAAACCCGTGGAAGTGGCAGTTGGCAAAGCTCTCACCAATTGGTACGTGACTGGTGGTATCCCATGCAGGAGGCCGAGCAGGTTTCTGCTGTATATAACTCGTGGGAATTGGATGACTACATTCAACGTGAGAACTTGGGTTCGGAACTGAATGTGAAAGTGAAATATACCGATCCTGCTTTTTTCCGTATCTTTCAATTCTCTTTTTTAGCTGGGAAGCCATTCTCGCAGGCCGATTTTGAGAGTGGTATCATGAATGCAGTGGTAGGGGAGGACTTGGCACGTCGTCTGTTCGGCACCACAGAGGTGGTTGGCAAGACTTTCAGCTTGAATTATACGGACTGTCGCATTGTGGGAGTTGTGAAAGATGCAAGTTTCCTGACAAGAGACTCCTTTGCACAATTATATCTGCCTTATACTACAGTGGCAGGCTATGATAAGGATTCTAAAAGTGATGCCGGTATGTTGGGACCCTATACGGTTTATTTCAAAGTGAAGGATGATGCCATGGGAGCGGCTTTGGAGGCGGCCATGCATGAAATGGTCCGTAAATATAATACTTCACAGGAAGAGAATAAATTGGTTTTATCAGGTCCGGATGTTTATTGGAAAAGTGTCTATCGGCGTGGAAATGTTCCTTTGGACTGGTGGGAGCTGATACGTCTTTGGGGAGGGCTTGTTTTGATTTTCTTATTGGTGCCTGCTCTTAATTTATGTGCGATGATCAGTACGCGCATGGAAAACCGTCTTCCGGAAATGGGTATCTGTAAAGCCTTCGGTGCCGACCGCGGACGTTTGCTTCGTCAGATATTGATCGAGAATTTGATATTGACCTGTTTGGGGGGGCTGCTGGGCTTATGTTGGGTCTGGACGATATTGATAGCCGGACGTAATTGGGTGTTTACTTTGTTTGAGCGTTACGGAAATTCCGCTCCTGAAGGAGTAGATACAATCGTCAGTTTTGATATGCTGTTCTCTCCATGGATTTTCTGTGCAGGTTTTATCGTTTGTCTTTTGCTGAATTTATTCTCTGCATTATGGCCGGCGTGGAAGGCACTGGGTAAGGATATCGTTTATTCATTGAATCAGAAGAAATAAAAGGAGGGGGATGCGATGCTACATTTGATAGGTAAGAATTTATGGGCACGCCGATACCGCAATGGCTGGTTGTTGGCAGAGTTGATCATTGTATCTATGGTGATATGGGTACTGACTGACCCGATTGTGGTGACTACCCACGACAGGGGGCTGCCTACCGGTATCACAGAGGAAGGAATGTACAGACTGAATCTTGCTGCTGTCTCTTCCAAATCAGCGCGTTTTGAAGCAGGGGAAGACACTCCGGAGGCACGTGCTGCCAATGTACGACGGATTCTTTCGCGCATTCGCGACTATGAAGATGTGCGGTATGCAACTTTGCAGTTTAGAGACGTCGGTCCGTTTTGTTCCAGTTCATGGAGCCGTTCGTTAAATACGGACTCTTTACATTATTATCCCTATATGGTGATGTTCTTTGAGCCTCAGAGCCAGTTTTTCAGCACATTTGGATTTGAGGAAGTGGAAGGGCAGACTAACGAAGAACTGGACCGTATGCCTTTTGAAAATAAAGAAGTCGTTATGACCGTAGATCCTGTACCGGGAGTCGTTTCATTGGGCTATCGCTATGTTGATTTTAAAACGGATACCTTGAACTGGATTATAAAAGCAACCATCGGTAAACTACGTATGCGCAATGGCATGCAGCCGCAGAATGTATTGGCCGAGCCTCAACAGTTGGAAAAATTCGAAATACCGGAAGAGGTATGTATCGTTTTCCGTACTAAACCGGCTATAAACGAAACGCAATTTATGCAGCATTTCAGACCATGGGCGGAGAAAGAGTTGCGTGTGGGTAATCTATATATGCGTAGTGTGAAGAGTTATCATGAAGTAATAGCGGACAATGATGAAGAGAATACGGTGAATTATACTTATCGTGTGAATTTACTGATGGGAGGATTCTTCCTGATCAGTTTATGTTTAGGAGTTTCCGGTACCTTTTGGATGCAGACACGCAACCGTCGGGAGGAAGTGGGTATCATGAAAAGTTTCGGTGCCCGGTCTGTCTATATCATCCGTATGTTGCTGGGCGAAGGGATAGTGCTTTCTACGCTGGCTACTTTGACCGGTTGTCTTATTTATTTGCAATATGCCTTGAAAGAAGGGCTTTATACCAATATGTGGAATGAACAGGAAATACTTCCCATTTATTGGGTGAATAGATTCCCGCTTCATTTTTTAGGAGTGTCACTGATTGTATGGATTATCTTGCTGATTGTGGTCAGTATAGGCATTTATATTCCTGCACGCAGCATCAGCCGCATAACTCCGGTGGATGCATTGCGGGATGAGTAGGATTAAGATTTAAAAAAAATGATAAACGGCTGTAAACCGGTCTGTTTATAGGTGTATGGATTTTGAGATAACTAGTATGAGATAAGATTAACAATTTAAATACGAAACGATTATGGCAATGATTAAATTAACCGGTATCAATAAAATCTACCGTACGAATGAGATTGAAACATTAGCGCTGGAAAATGTAAATTTGGATGTGGCTAAAGGGGAGTTTGTCAGCATTATGGGTCCTTCCGGTTGCGGCAAGTCTACCTTGCTGAATATTATGGGGCTGCTGGACGCTCCCAGCAGTGGAAAGATTGAAATAAACGGCACGTCTGTAGAAAGCATGAAGGACAAGGAACTGGCTGCTTTCCGTAACAAGACCTTGGGCTTTGTATTCCAGTCGTTCCACCTGATTAATTCGCTGAATGTGATTGACAATGTGGAGTTGCCTTTGCTCTATAGAAAGATGGCTGCCAAGGAGCGTACCCGTCTGGCAAAAGAAGTGTTGGATCGTGTCGGTTTAAGTCATCGTATGCGGCACATGCCCACACAGCTTTCCGGAGGACAGTGCCAGCGTGTAGCGATAGCCCGTGCTATTGTGGGTAATCCTGAAATTATTCTTGCGGATGAGCCTACCGGTAATCTGGACTCAAAGATGGGTGCAGAGGTCATGGAATTGTTGCATAAATTAAATAAAGAGGATGGACGGACCATTGTGATGGTAACCCATAATGAAGAACAAGCCAAACAGACTTCCAGAACCATTCGTTTCTTTGATGGGCGTCAGGTGCAATAACTACTGATTACTATGAAAAGGAATTTATTAAGAAATAACAGAGATGATTAAACAGTATTTTAAGCAAGCTTTGGCGCAACTTCGCCAGCATCCGCTTATCAGTGTCATCAGCATTGCAGGAACTGCTCTTAGCATTTTCCTTATTATGTTGGTAGTGATGCTACAACAAGTGAAGGTCGCTCCTTTTTCTCCCGAGTCAAACCGGAATCGTTTTCTGCATGTGCATTATATGAGCATAAGTCATAAGGATTGGGGGGACGGAACAAGTAACGGACCGATGAGCGTGCGGACGGCGCGTGAGGTATATAAATCATTGAAAACCCCTGAAGCTGTCACTATTTATTGCAGTATGCCGGTATCGACTCCTGTTTCATTACCCGCTATGCCGGCTATTGGAGCGGATGTGCGGGAAACGGATGATACTTTTTTTAAAGTGTTCGATTTTCGTTTTGTGAATGGAAAACCATACGATGAAGCTACTTTCAATGCGGGCACTCCTGTGGCTGTGATTACTGAGAGCATATCGCGGGCTTTGTTTGGTTCCACAGAATCTGCGGGCAAAGAGTTTTTGTTGAATCATGCTCCCTATCGTGTGGTAGGGGTAGTGAAAGATGTATCTACTCTTGCCGATGCTTCTTATGGCCAAGTATGGATTCCCTTTACTTCGACGGATTTGCCTAATGATACGTGGAGTGACCAGCACATGGGGATGATGAGTGTCACTATTTTGGCTCGAAGCCATGATGATTTTGGAGAAATCCGTGCTGAAGCCAAGCGGCGTATGAGTGAGTATAATTCTATTCTTGCCGATCAGGGGTATACGTTGATAGACCGTAACCGACCATATGATCAGGAAACTCAGTCTATTTCATTTGCAGCTAACTTGGAGCCGGATTTGAAGTCGGCTCGTCGTGAACGTGCTATCATTTTTATCATTCTGTTGTTAGTACCTGCTATAAATCTGAGCAGTATGACGCAAAGCCGATTGCGCCAACGTGTGGCGGAAATAGGAGTACGCCGTGCTTTTGGGAGCACCCGCATGGAAATGGTTGGACAAATAATCATGGAAAACCTGGTCGTGACTTTGTTGGCTGGTGCCGTAGGTTTGTTTATCAGTATTGTTATGGCTTATTTAGGTACCGATATCCTGTTTGCACAGCCTTATAGTGCGACATTGAATGCCCCTACAGTTGATTCCAGTATTTTATTGCACCCTTCCACTTTCCTTTATGCGTTGTTGTTTTGCTTTGTTTTGAATTTGCTGAGTAGCGGCATTCCTGCTTGGAGGGCTTCAAGGACTAGCATTGTCAATGCGCTGGGAGGAAGGATTCACTAAGGTGATAACGAATTAAAAGTAAAGAATCAAGATGAATAAGAAACTATTTACTCAGATAAAAAATGAATGGCGGTCTAATCTTTGGCTTGTCACCGAATTATTGTTGGTAAGTGTCGTTTTATGGTATATTGTGGACTATATGTATGTGCAGACCTCAATTTATAATGAACCACGGGGATTTGATATTTCTCATTGCTATTTGGTGCAAATGGGACGTCTTACGGACAAAAGTCCAGACTTTATTCCCAATCAGACAGACGAGGAAAAGCGGCAGGATATCAAGGAACTTCTAAGTCGTCTTCAGCATAGACCGGATATAGAGGCAGCCGGATTAGGACAAAATTCTTACCCGTATAATGGCAGTAACAGCAGTGCGTCAGTGGTGTATGATACGTTACGTTCGCCGGGATGGACTATACGCAGATTGGTGTCTCCCGATTTTGTCCGTGTGTTCCGTTATCGTGGCACCCGTGGGGAGACCCCTGAACAACTGGCTGAGATGCTGAAACATCCGAAGAATTTCTTAGCTTCAGATAATCTTTATAAACGGCGCTATGGATGTGATTTGACTTCATTGGTAGACAAACAATTTTATTTGTTCGGGGATACAACAAATACATATAATTTAGCGGCTTCTTTGCAGGTTGTGCGTTATGGGGATTATTTTGAGGCATGGAACAGTTACTGCATGGTGGCTCCTATGCCGGAAGAATGGTATGATTTGGGCACGGAGCTTTGTGTACGCGTAAAAGAGGATCAAGATCGTGATTTTATAGCCCGTTTGAAAGCGGATAGTGAGAAACTGTATCGCGTGGGCAATGTGTTTATCGCGGATGTGCGTTCTTTTACCGATATCCGTCGTAACTTTCAGCAGTCACATACGAATGCCTGGAACAGTTACCTTTTCGGAATGGGTTTCTTGTTGTTGAATATATTCTTGGGATTGCTAGGTACTTTCTGGTTCCGTACTCAGCAACGACGTGGGGAGATTGCATTGATGAAATCATTGGGTGGAACAGATCATAGTATCTTTGTCCGTCAGTTGGCAGAGGGATTGATATTATTGGCGGTGGCCACAATTCCTGCGATTTTTATTGATTGGAATCTGGCAAATAGTGAATTGAATGCTTGGATGAATGGCACTACTATTGAAGGTGGACGTTTCATAATAACAGTTCTTATTTCCTTTATTTTGATTGCATTGATGATTGTAGTAGGCATTTGGATTCCCGCACGTAAGGCTATGAAAGTTCAGCCGGCGGAAGCATTGCATAATGAGTAATCTCTTTTTTGTTAAAAGGTTTTAGAGCATAGCACAAACATGATAAAACTATATATTAAACAGGCTTTTTACCAACTTCGTGAGAATAGGCTCATCAGCTTGGTTTCTATCATAGGAACGGCATTGGCTATTTGTATGATCATGGTCATTGTCCTGGTGTTGGAAGTACGCATTACGGATTGTGTGCCCGAGGTGAACCGTTCACGTTCTCTTTATATGAAAGCGATGTCTATTCATCAGAAAGGAGATACCAGTGATAATTCATCAAACGGCTGTATGTCACTCACAGTGGCTAAAGAGTGTTTTAAGGCACTTACTGTTCCTGAGGCGGTAACTATAGTGTCTACAGGAGGCAGGATGCGTATTTCTGTACCTGCTGGAAAAATGATGACAGTGGATAACCTTGAAACTGACGATACCTTTTGGAAAGTGTTCTCTTTTGATTTTATTGCCGGAAAGCCGTTTACGGCTGCCGATAGTGAAAGCGGACTTCCTAAGGTTGTACTTAGTGCTTCTGTGGCCCGGAATTTGTTTGGTACGGTAGAAGCGGTAGGACGTACGGTCCAACTCAACTTGGCCGATTATACGGTAGTGGGTGTTGTGAAAGATGTATCCAAACTGGCTGTTTCTTCTTATGCGCAGATTTGGATACCTTTCAATTCAACAGAAATAGCCAGGAAGTGCTGGTATGACAATGCGATGGGAACTTTTCGTGTGGTCATTCTGGCACATTCGGAGAAAGATTTTCCTGCCATCAGAGAAGAGGCGGAACGCCTGCGTCAGAAATTCAATGACGGATTGCAGGATTCCGAAATTTTTTATCGTGGACAACCCGATGATCGTTTCTCTTTTATCTTTCGTCACTGGGGAAGAGAGTTACAGGCGAAGGAAGCTTATTTGCACTACCTGTTGGTGATTGTTATTTTATTGCTGGTACCGGCTATAAATTTGAGTAGCATGACTTTGTCCCGTATGCGGAAGCGCATGTCGGAAATAGGGGTGAGGAAGGCATTTGGTGCTACTGCCAATGTCTTGTTGAGGCAAGTGTTTTATGAAAATTTATTATTGACGCTCATAGCCGGAGCAGTAGGAATGCTTTTCAGTTATGCATGTACTTTTTTATTGAATGATTTCTTATTTTCCAATAGCGAGAACCGTGCCCAAATAGGAGAAACCAGTCTTTCGGCAGATATGTTGTTCAGTCCCTGGATATTCTTGGCCGCATTCATTTTCTGCCTGCTCTTGAATTTGCTGTCAGCGTGCATCCCTGCCTGGAGGGCATCGCGCATGAATATTACGGACGCTTTAAACCAACGTTAGATCATGAACAGGAATTTATTGAAACAGATATGGAACGAGCGCCGCAGCAATGCGTTTCTGTGGATGGAACTTTTTGTGGTGTTTGTCATATTATGGTATATTGTGGATGTGGTATATGTCACATTGAGCATCTATAATTTGCCGATGGGCTTTGATATAGAAAATACGTATGTTCTTCGTTTTGAGCGGATGACTTCGAAGGCGGCTGCTTATCAGCCTGGCCGTACTATGAAAGAAGATGTTGCCGATTTGCATGAAATTGTAAACAGGCTTGCGCATCGTCCGGATGTGGAAGCAGTCAGCCTCTCGCAAAACTGTATACCTTATAATGACGGTGCAAACAGTTTTTCATTTTATCTGGATACAGTTCCGGTACGTAGTTTGAAACGATGGATAACTCCGGAGTATTTTAATGTATTCCGTTATCGCAATATAGACGGTTCGGGTAGTGAAAGCCTTGCTGAGGCACTGACACCGTCCGGCATGGTCTTATCTGTGAATATTGCCGATGTTTATCAGGATGCACCTTGGCATGGTAAGGAACTTTTAGGGCGTAGGGTGCCTGTTTGGCGGAATGAGCCGGAGGCGGAGCATCTTTCTATAGCTGCTCTTACCGAGCCGGTCCGTTATGACCATTTTACAGCTCCGGATGATTACGGCTCCCGTTATGCTGCTGTGTACCTGACAGATGAGGCGTTGGAATCCTTAGGTGAGACGGTTTATATAGAAGTTTGCCTGCGTGTTCGTGAGGGACAGAATGATGGATTCATAGACCGTTTGATAGTGGATGCCGACCGTCAATATCAGGTGGGCAATCTATATCTTTTGGATATAACTCCTTTGAGTGATGTACGCACAGCTTATGAAACGGATTCGGTGAATGAGTTGAATACGCAATTTTGTATCATATTTTTCTTATTGCTGAATATCTTTCTAGGCATTATCGGAACTTTCTGGTTCCGGACACAGCATCGGCGTGCCGAAATAGCGTTGCGTATGGCTTTAGGATCTACCCGTTGGGGAATCTGCGGTCGTCTGATGGGGGAAGGAGTCTTGTTATTGCTGATATCTGCTATTCCTGCATTGGTTGTGGCGTGGAATTTGGGATATGCCGAACTGGTGGAAGTTACACGTATGCCTTTTACGGCAGGTCGTTTTGCGATTACGGTTCTGGGCACTTTTATTCTGATTGCTGGAATGATTGTCATTGGAATAGGATACCCTGCCCGTCGTGCCATGAGTATCGAACCGGCTGAGGCATTACATGAAGAATAAATAAAATGAAGAGATAAAACGAATGAAACAGCTATTATTACAAGCATTTAATCTGATACGGCAGAATCCTTTTTATGCTACAATCAGTATTATAGGAACAGCTGTCACTATCGCTTTTGTTATGGTAGTAGTGATGATTTATGACTTCCGTACAATGGATATGGCTCCGGAAAGTGATCGGAGCGATATGATGTATACAGGTTCGGGAATGACCTATCGTAAGCTGGATCATACCAACCAGAACAGCGGTATGGGACGCAAGGCTTTTGAAGCATTGTTTTCAGAGCTTCCTGGTGTAAAAGAGGTTACTTGGTATCGTGGCGTTTCCAAGACCCCTTGTAACTTGTCCGCTTCGAATGAGATATTCAACTATTATGTGCGGCCTGTGGCTGATAACTGGTTTAAGTTCTTTGATTATGAATTTATAGCGGGACGTCCTTTCACACAAGAGGAGTATGATGCCCGTCGGTGGGTCAGTGTGATAACCGAGCGTATGGCCTTGCAGCTTTTCGGCACGACGGATGTGGTAGGAAAAGAATATCAAAGTAATTTTTTTCCTACTAAAGTGGTAGGCGTGGTGAAAGATGTCAATGCTATTTTCCAGACAGCATACGCTGATGCTTTTGTTCCTTTCTCATTGGAAAATGAAGACTATTATGCTACTTGGACAGGGGGCTTGGGAGGAATCCGTCTGGGATTGCTCAAACTGCTGCCGGATACTCGTCCTGCAGAGGTACGGACTGAAGTACAGCATCGGCAGGATCGTTTGAATAGTTCAACGGCAGAATATGCTTTCGAGATGAACGAACTCTATACTCATACGGAATACACCTTTTTTCGTGGAAAAGATATTAGTGCACCGTTGGTTTACAGTATGTTATTGATGGTCTTGCTGATTGTTCCTGCTATTAATATCTCAGGTATGACCAATGCCCGAATGCAGGAGCGTGTGACAGAAATTGCAGTTCGCAAGGCGTATGGCGCATCACGTATTTCCATTATGGTGAGGTTGTTTTTAGAGAATCTGCTTACGGTCTTTTTGGGTGGAATTTTAGGATATCTGTTTTCGTGTGTTTTGGTTTGGCTGGGACGTGTATGGTTGTTTGGTAGCGGCGAGGTAGAATTATCAGGTATCAGTCTGGATGGAGGTTTGTTGTTGCATCCTGCTTTATTTGTGTTGGTTTTCGGCGTATGTGTTGTTTTTAATTTATTGTCGGTATTGATTCCGGTATGGATGGTCACACATCGTAATATTGCAACTACCATTAAAGGAGAATAGGAGGAAAGGAAAAATGATAAAGAGTTTATTCAGACAAATGTGGAACCAAAGGCACGCTAATGTATGGGTGTGGGTTGAATTGGTTGTTGTTCTTGTCTTGCTATGGTACAGCATCGATCTGGTTTATAATTATGAGGTTGCTGCCCGTCAGTCTAAAGGATATGACACGGAGAATGTTTTTGATATTCAACTGAATATTAAGCCGGTTTTGCAAAATGATTCTGTATTAATGAGTCATTCTGCTGAATATTTGGAGCAAATCTATCATTTGATCCAACAATATCAAGGGGTGGAGGAAGCTTGTTTTTATTATGGGACAATACCTTATACGGGAAATAATATGTATGAGGGATATGCTCCGCATTCGGATTCGACTCATGTGGTAGGCTGTTTCATCCGTTATGTCAGCCCTACTTATTTCAAGGTATTTCGCTTGCAGCCATTATCAGGTTCATTTGAGGCGGAGCGTTGGGACAAGAATGAATACCCCATGCCGGTGTTGATGAGTGAAACGTTAAGTGATTCCTTGTTTAGCGGACGCAATGGAGTAGGGGAAACTTGTTTCAATCCTTATTTCCTGAATAGTGTGCAGCCGGAAACTAATTATAAGGTAATGGCGGTACTTCCTGCTCATAAGACCGATGAGTACGAGCGTTACGAACCTTTTATTTATCTTCCCAGTTCGCCGCTGACTTATTGGCATCACATTGCGGTGCGTGTGGCTTCTAATTCCATACCGGGATTTACCGAACGTTTTATGCAGGATATGCAAGGGAAATTATCTATCGGCCCTTATTACTTATACGATATAAATTCGTATGGCGATATGAAGGAAGCTTTCGATATAGAGCAAGGAACGGTGAATTATCTGAATACTACCTATGCCGTTATCCTTTTCTTTGTTTTCAATATATTTTTAGGGATGCTGGGTACTTTCTGGTTTCGGACTCGTAAAAACCGAAGTGAGATAGCTTTGCGTATGGCACTAGGTTGCAGTAGGATGAATGTATTTGGTTATTATGTACTTGAGGGCATCCTTCTCTTGGTTTCGGCTGCCATTCCCGCTGTTTTTGTTTGTGCGAATATGCAGATGGCGGATCTTACTGTGCATACATTAATGGAACCTGCTTGGGGACGTTTTTTGCTTTGTTTTGTGTCGGCCATGCTGTTGTTGGGGATAATAATTTTGCTCGGCATTTATTTCCCCGCCCGGAAAGCGATGAGGATTGAGCCTGCAGACGCGTTGCATAATGAATAATGTTATTTCATTGTCACATGATCAGCAGTGTTCGTATATGAATGGAGTGTCCGATTTCGGACACTCCATTTTTGTTGTAAGGTGTTATAAAACAGTGAAATAGTTTTTTGGCATACCATTTGCCTTACCTTTGATAAAAAGAATAATAACGCAATGAAAAAACAAGTAATATCTCTATTTTTAGCCTTTGGCATATCGTTGGTTGCCGGAGCGCAGCCACAAGAAAAGCGACGTGCCATCACTTTGGAGGAAGCCATTACTATTGCCCGTGTGCAAAGTGTAGATGCGGCCGTAGCTTTAAACGAGCTGAAAACTGCTTATTGGGAATATCGTACTTTCCGTGCGGATTTGCTTCCGGAAATGAATTTTGAAGCCACTATTCCCAGCTATAATAAGAAGTATAATTCTTATCAGCAGGATAACGGTGCTTATACATTTGTACGTAATAATTATATGGAAATGAATGGTGAAGTTTCCATCGATCAGAATATTTGGTTGACCGGTGGTAAACTCTCATTGAATACCTCTCTTGATTTCTTGAAACAACTGGATGGAGATAAATCAAAACGATATATGTCTGTTCCTGTGGCATTGACTTTGGAACAACCTATTTTCGGAGTGAATACAATTAAATGGAACCGCCGCATCGAACCGGTGAGATACGCTGAAGCTAAAGCCGCATTTCTTACTGCAACCGAAGAGGTAACCATGACTACTATCAATTATTTTTTCAATTTGTTGCTGGCCAAGGAAAATGTAGGCATTGCCCGACAGAATCTGAAGAATGCAGATAAACTGTATGAAGTGGCTAAGGCAAAGCGTAGCATGGGGCAGATCAGTGAAAATGATTTGTTGCAATTGGAACTGAATGTATTGAATGCCCGTTCTACGTTGACTGAAAATGAAAGCAACTTGAAAAGTAATATGTTCAAACTCCGTTCATTTCTGGCATTAGGAGAGGATGAGGAACTGGAGCCGGTTGTTCCCGAAACGATTCCGACTGTTTTGCTGAACTATCCGGATGTTTTGGACAAAGCACTTGCCAATAATTCATTTGCACATAATATTCGTCGCCGCCAGTTGGAAGCAGATTTTGAAGTGGCTAAGGCGAAAGGTAATTTACGTGAAATCAAGCTCTATGCACAGGTAGGTTTTACAGGAACAGACAATGAATTTAATAGTGCATACCGCCGTTTGAAAGACAACCAGATTGTGGAAGTCGGTTTTAAGATTCCTATTCTTGACTGGGGAAAACGTCGTGGTCAGGTAAAGATTGCTCAAAGTAACCGCGATGTGACCGAAAGCAAGTTACGTCAGGAAACCATGAATTTCAATCAGAATCTGTTTATCCTTGTAGAACAGTTCAATAATCAGCAGGCCCAGTTGCAGATAGCAGACGATGCGGACAAGATTGCCCAGAAACGTTACAGTACCAATGTGGAAACCTTCATGGTTGGTAAAATCTCGACATTGGATTTGAATGACTCCCAGACAAAGAAAGATGAGGCTCGTCAGAAGCATATCAATGAGTTGTTCTATTATTGGTACTATTATTACCAGTTGCGCAGCTTGACATTGTGGGATTTCAATACCAATACTAATATTGATGCCGATTTCGAAAAGATTATCAAACAATAGGATTTTTACTATTCAATTCTGTTTGAATATAAAATGGGGTTGTCTTTGTACTTATTAAAATAATAATTTCTACATTTGCAGTATTATGATATTAATTATAGACGATGACAGTGCCATTCGTTCTTCTCTGAGCTTTATGCTGAAAAGGGCGAAATATGATGTGCAGGCCGTACCAGGTCCCAAAGAGGCTATTGAAATAGTCCGTTCGGTTGCACCCCAGTTAATCTTGATGGATATGAACTTCACCCTGTCCACCAGTGGTGAAGAAGGATTGACGCTTTTGAAACAGGTCAAAGTGTTCCGGCCCGATGTTCCCGTTATATTGATGACGGCATGGGGAAGTATCCAGCTTGCCGTGCAAGGGATGCAGGCAGGTGCATTCGACTTTATTACCAAACCTTGGAACAACGTAGCGTTGATGCAAAGGATAGAAACTGCTTTGGAACTGACTTCACAAGATAAGAAAGCAGCGGTTCCGGTGGAAGATAATGACGGCTTCAACCGTAGTCATATCATTGGAAAGAGTAAGGCACTGATGGATGTGCTGGCCACGATCAAGCGGATAGCGCGTACCAACGCATCGGTCTTGATTACCGGTGAAAGTGGTACAGGTAAGGAGTTGATAGCCGAAGCGGTGCATTTGAACAGTTCCCGTAGCAAGAAACCTTTTGTGAAAGTGAATTTGGGAGGTATTTCTCATACTTTGTTCGAGAGTGAAATGTTCGGTCATAAGAAAGGTGCGTTTACGGATGCCACAGCCGACAGGGTAGGACGTTTTGAACTGGCTGATAAGGGTACGATTTTCTTGGATGAGATTGGCGATTTGGATTTAAGCTGTCAGGTGAAACTGCTTCGCGTGTTACAAGAGCAGACTTTTGAAGTTTTGGGCGACAGCCGTCCCCGTAAAGTCGATATCCGTGTGGTCAGTGCGACGAATGCCGATTTACGGCAGATGGTGCAGGAACACACCTTCCGCGAGGATTTGTTCTATCGTATTAATTTAATTACGGTGCATCTTCCGGCATTACGCGAACGCCGTGAGGATATTCCGTTATTGGTCCGTCATTTCGCCGACAAACAATGTGAATCGAACGGTCTTCCCAAAGTGGAATTTACTTCTGAAGCGATGGATTATTTGAGCCGTTTGCCTTATCCGGGTAATATCCGTGAATTAAAGAATTTGGTGGAACGTACCTTGCTGGTCAGTGGAAAGGAAATATTGACTGCGGATGATTTTAAATCACAATACCAGCATCCTATAGAACAGAAGATGACAACGAATCTGCAAGGCATGACCTTGGAGGAGATAGAAAAGCAGACTATTCTGCAAACGCTTGAAAAGTATAACAATAATATGTCACAGGTTGCCATAGCCTTAGGAATCAGCCGGGCCGCTCTTTATCGCCGTTTGGAGAAATACAATATACAAGTGAATGATTAGCAAAAACGGAACCGGATAAAATATGAAACTGAAATTCTTGTTCTTCTTTTTAGCATTACTGTTGACAGCAGTATGGACTATCCTGCTCGTTCTTACATTGAAGGAACGCGGTGCGCTGTTTTATATAGGAGAGGGAGTCATTACATTCAGTCTTGTGTTTCTGGTTTATTTCTACCGCAAAGTCGTGAAACCGCTTGATATCATCGGCAACGGTATGGAACTTCTTCGTGAGCAGGATTTCAGCAGTAGGCTGACTCCTGTCGGACAAAAGGAAGCCGACCGCATTGTGTTGGTTTTCAACCGCATGATGGAGCAGTTGAAAGACGAGCGTCTCCGGTTGCGTGAGCAGAATCATTTTCTTGACCTGCTGGTCAGTGCTTCTCCTATGGGAGTTGTCATACTGACTCTGGACGGACATATTTCCATGCTGAATGCGGCAGCTCTTCGTTTTTTGGATTATTCTTCGTCAGAGGAAGTCAGAGGCCGATTGCTGTGCGAGTTGGCTTCCCCTTTGGCCGAAGAAATAGAACGTATTCCCAAAGATACTACGGAAACAATTCGTCTGAGTGACTCCATGATTTACCGCTGTTCCCGGCTTTCTTTTGTTGACAGAGGCTTTTCTCATCCGTTTATTCTGGTGGAAAGTCTGACTTCCGAGGTGGTGAAAGCAGAGAAAAAGGCATACGAAAAAGTGATCCGTATGATAGCACATGAGGTGAATAATACGACTGCGGGCATTACCTCTACTCTTGATACGGTGGATGGTGCCTTGGAATGTATGGAGGATACGGAAGACTTGCGCGAAGTGATGAAAGTCTGCATAGAGCGTTGCTACAGCATGAGCCGTTTTATCACGAATTTCGCCAATGTGGTGAAGATTCCCGAGCCTCAATTACAATCAGTGGACTTGAATGACCGCGTGGCCGCTTGCAAGACATTTATGGAAACGGTTTGCCGTAACCGCAAGATTACGCTGCATCTTAATTTATGTAAAGAGAATCCCGAAGTGATGATGGATACTTCCTTGTTTGAGCAAGTATTGGTCAACATTATCAAGAATGCGGCTGAAAGTATCGGGGAAACAGGAGATATCTTTATCCGTACTTCCGTATCACCTACGATGTTGGAAATTGCTGATACCGGTGCCGGTATCAGTAAAGAGGTGGAAACCAAGCTGTTCAGTCCTTTCTTCTCCACCAAGCCTAACGGACAGGGTATCGGTCTTATTTTTATCCGTGAAGTTTTGATAAAACATGGGTGTACTTTCTCTCTTCGTACCTATCCGGATAAACTGACCCGTTTCCGTATCCGTTTCTGATGATTTTCTACCACTTTACCACGCTGCGATGCTTCCGTAAGGAAGTGCAAAGGGAGGGGGTATAGTAAACGTCTTTCGGATGTTTCTTTTTGTGCTGTTGGTTCTTTCGGAATCTCAGTTCAAAATGAAATACCCTTTTTATTATGCTAGGCTGTCCACGATAAAAAATGTTCAATCAGGATTGGATGAAATCGGTTCGTTTGGTTTATCTTCACAATATTATGTGCTAAATAATTAAAATATGAAATACCCTATCGGCATACAAATTTTTAGTCAAATCCGTGAAAACAGATCTGTTTTCACGGACAAGACCGATTTTATCTATCAGTTGGTGAGTAGAGGAAGTATCTATTTTTTCAGCCGTCCGCGCCGTTTCAGCAAAAGTAGTATGAAGGGCGGAGAGAGGTGAGGTAATATCCGGACAAGCCTGAAAATATCCTGTAGTTTGGAATAAGTAATGTTATAAAATAGCCTGATACATTATTTTATTCATCGTTATAAGCCCAAATCCAAAAAAGTTGGGATTGTTCATGCCCTCATGCTCTCACTGTATATGTAACATGTTGGCCATGAATGATTTGTGTAGTTATGGTAAAAATAGTTGCTCTCACTTATGCTCTCACTAATCCCTCATGCCCTCACTACGTTTTGAAGCATTCTTCCGTATAACATGTTTGTTGTCAGTTATATATACTTTTTTATAGGATATTCCGGCTTGATGTAAAGTAGGATGTTTTTTGGCTTTTTGAGAAGAAAAAGTGTACGTAAAGGGTTTGTATTTCTATGGAATGTGATCGTAAAGTTCCCGGCATTTCATGCAGGGTAAAAAGATCAAGACGTTTTTAAAAAAGCTCTTGTTCTTTTTTAAAAAGGCCGTTATCTTTTTTTGAAAGTTCTTGATCTTTTTAAAGAACGTCCTTGTCTTTTGAGGTGAAATTCCGGATCCTACGCGAAAACTTCCACCACAGAGTTTTGCAAAACTGCTGCTACTGCTACCACCCTTTCCATTGAAAGCACCATGGGCAGGACGTTTCATAGGGTGATGGCAGCATTTTTTTATATGGTAAAAAGGGTTGCTGTCACCACTTTTACCTCTTTTTTACCCCAAAAAGTCCGTAGGAGGGGGAAGAAACAGGAGGCGGAGGATGACCAAATACTGGGAAAAGGTGGGAATACAGGCACACAGCATCCGGAAACCGGATCGGCAGAATATTGTACACCAACAAACAAGACACTGACTACAGCCTGATGGGAATCTGATTGCGGATCGCCAGAACTGAAGTTTCAACCCTACGGAACCGGTTGAAGCTGAACCTTATGGCTGAATATGATGTCCGTACAATTAATATAGGTGCTGAATACAGCTTTTGGAAAGATTATATCAATGCAGTGATAGAGTTCAACCGCTGCCGTTACTTTTCCGGCGGAGTGTTTTTTAAAGTCCACCTGAAATAATAAAAGGAGTGGCTGTCAGTCTTTGATTTTCTTTTTATACACTTCCCCTCTGTTCATTACTTCCTTAACGAAATTGTAGGTTTCCACCCCTCGGAAGTATCCATTCTTACAAACCGGATCATTGAAATATTCTTCATTACTTTTAAGCAGAATATAGTTATCTACGCTGTTGTTCCATACATATTTATTCTTGCCGTATTTTTCAGCCAGTGCCATGGCATCCAGTACGTGTCCTATTCCGGCGTTATAAGCCGCCAAGACAAATTTCATCCGTTCGTTTTCATCTTTTATTGCGTTGAAAGAACGGGAAGTGGCAGCAATATATTTCACGGCGGCCTTTATACTCTCTTCCGGATTCTGTTCTTTACCGGGAGGAACTCCCATAGCACGCGCCGTCCGGGGCATGAGCTGCATTAATCCTTTCGCGCCTGCCCATGATACGGCTGTTGTATCAAAGTTTGATTCCGTATAGGCCAGGGAAGCTAAAATACGCCAATCCCAATCTATATCTTTGGCATATTTCTTGAATAGAGTGTCGAAGTGTGAAATCTTTCCGTCTTTGATGGACAAGATGGAACCGTGAGGTGTCCGTTTGCTTATTTCAAAATAACGCTTGCTACTGGCCTGATAGGCAGGAGAAGTCATATTTTCCTGATGCCATTTAGTAGCAGCTTCACCTAGTAGCGGTGAGGTCTTACGTACGGCCCATGAGGCACGTTGGTCAAAACTGACAGCCAGGTCAATATTCAGATTGGGGTAATAAGTCTTGTTTAATTTGGCAAGGTCGTTATCACAGATGGCATAATCTATCTCACCATTGGAAACCTGCATGATTAAATCCTCGGTGGTGATGCTGTCATTATCGACTTCGTGTATCAATATACCGCCACCCAGTTCTTTATCCAGATTGATGAGACGTTCCAGATACTTTCCTGGTTTTACATAGACCTCTTTCCCGATTAATTCTGTTACATTATTCAGTGCTTTCTTCTTTTTTTGAGTATTACGTTGTACCAATACCTGATGGGTGATGATATCTTCCCCGCAAAACTCTACACTGTCTTTGAACTCTTTGGTGACAGGCAGATTATAGGCTATCAGGTCTCCTTCTCCTTGTAATAGTTTATGAACCAGGTCACGTGCATTCTGTGCTACTTTTATTTTCAGTTTTACGTCCAATGAACGGGCAAACTGATCGGCCAGCTCATACTGGAATCCCATAGGCTCGCCCCGATAGTCGAAATAAGAAGTGGAACTGTTCAGTGTCAGGACTACTAATTCTCCGCTGTCTTTTATTTGCGGCAAATCATAATTTGTCACTTCGGCAGATTGTTGCCGGTTACGGCACGCTGTCATGCATATACAGGCAAGAACTAATAGCCAGACATTTTTCATCTTCCTAAAATCTTTTCAATATATAGTTTAAGGATTTCAATGGCCTTTTGGTTGTTGCCTCCATTGGGGATAATAATATCGGCATATTGCTTGGTAGGCTCTATGAATTCGTCATGCATCGGTTTCAGAATGTTCCGGTATTTGTCTATCAGCATTTCCAAGGGATGGCCGCGTTCCACCATGTCGCGGGTAATCACACGCAGCAAACGTTCGTCGGGTTCGGCATCCACAAAAATCTTTAAGTCCATCAAGTCTCGTAACTCTTTATCATAGAGACTCATGATACCTTCCACAATGATGACTTCCTTTGGCTCTACACGAACTGTTTCGGGCAGGCGTGTACATACTAGATAAGAATAGGTGGGCTGCTCAATGGGATGCCCTTTGCGCAGGTCGGCAATCTGTTGTTCAAAGAGCGGCCAGTCAAAAGCATCGGGATGGTCGAAATTGGTTTGTTTACGTATTTCCAAGGGAATGGATGACTGATCGTTATAATATGAATCTTGTGGAATGACTGCAACGGAACCTGGGGGCAGGCTCTCTATGATTTTTCTAACTACAGTGGTCTTTCCTGAACCGGTTCCGCCGGCTATACCAATAATTATCATAATAATAGAATGTATTTTAAAACAAAACTGTTACTTTTGCATCAGGTTAAATACTTTAGCCCTGTGTCGATTACAAAAGTAGGATAATTAATTAAAATATCAAGTATGGTTAAGCACATTGTTTTATTTAAATTGAAAGAAACTCTTTCACAGGAAGAAAAATTGAAAGTGATGAATGATTTTAAAGCGGCTATTGAAGCTTTGCCGGCCAAGATAGGTTTTATCCGTCATATATTTGTGGGACTGAATGCCAATTCTGCTGAAAAATGGGATATTTGTCTGGATAGTGAATTCGATACGCTGGCAGATGTCAATGCCTATGCCGTTCATCCGGATCATGTAGCTGCAGCCGGCCTTTTGAAGGAGGTTAAGGCTGATCGTGCTTGTGTGGATTATGAATTCTAAAAGATAGCCTATGAAAAAGATAATCAATCCCTGGAAAGGGATGGAAGGATATAATTGCTTTGGCTGTGCTCCCAACAATGAAGCCGGAGTGAAGATGGAATTTTATGAGGATGGGGATGAGGTAATTAGTATATGGAAACCTCAGCCACAGTTTCAGGGATGGATTGATACGTTGCATGGCGGTATTCAGGCGGTGCTGCTGGATGAGATTTGTGCATGGGTGGTTTTGCGTAAACTACAGACTACCGGTGTTACGTCCAAAATGGAAACCCGCTATATGAAACCTGTTAATACCAACGATTCGCATATCGTATTGAAGGCTTCCATAAAGGAGAGGAAGCGCAATATCGTATTTGTAGAAGCGGCTATTTATAATAATAAGGAGGAACTTTGCACCAAGGCGCTGTGCACTTATTTCACTTTTTCTCAAGAGAAGGCAAAGGAAGAAATGCATTTCTTGAACTGCGAGGTGGAGCAAGATGAGATAATACCTTTAATTTGAAAGAAAAAACAAAGTTTTTGCGATAATTATTTGCTGATATTAAATATAAACTTTATTTTTGTCGCAAGTAAAAAGAAAAGACTATGGTTAGAACTGCTACACATCATCATCATTTTCCTAACGAATAATTCGGTGGGCTAAGGTGATATTGTAGTATAATGATATAGGGCTTGCCGAAAACGGTAAGCCCTTTTTATTGCCGGTTAATAATTAAAAACAGATAGAATCATGCTTAGAATTGCAGTACAGTCAAAAGGCCGTTTGTTTGAAGAGACAATGGCATTATTACAAGAGGCAGATATTAAAATCTCCACTTCTAAAAGAATTCTTTTAGTACAGTCGTCTAATTTTCCGATCGAAGTTCTTTTTCTTCGCGATGATGATATTCCTCAGTCGGTGGCTGGTGGAGTGGCTGATTTAGGGATCGTAGGCGAGAATGAGTTTGTAGAGAGAAAAGAGGACGCTGAGGTGATTAAACGTTTGGGGTTCAGCAAGTGCCGTTTGTCATTGGCTATACCTAAAGATGTGGACTATCCGGGTTTGTCTTGGTTTGAAGGACGTAAGATTGCGACTTCTTATCCCGGCATTTTGAAAGATTTCATGGATCGGAATGGCATTCATTCTGATATTCATGTCATTACCGGTTCGGTAGAGATTGCTCCGGGAATCAGTTTGGCTGATGCTATTTTTGATATTGTCAGTTCGGGATCTACTTTGGTAAGCAATAGCTTGAAGGAAGTGGAAGTGGTTATGAAAAGTGAGGCGTTGCTGATAGGCAATAAGAATATGTCTGAGGAGAAGAAAGAGATTCTGAACGAACTCTTGTTCCGTATTGAAGCGGTGAAAGCTGCCGAAGACAAGAAATATGTCTTGATGAATGCTCCGACAGAGCGTTTGAAAGAAATTATCGAAGTGCTGCCGGGTATGAAGAGTCCTACTGTGATGCCATTGGCACAAGAAGGATGGAGTTCGGTACATACAGTGCTTGACGAGAAGCGTTTTTGGGAGATCATCGGAAAACTGAAAGCATTGGGCGCGGAAGGTATTTTGGTATTGCCCATTGAGAAAATGATATTATAGCCGGTCCATACGTCAGGCGAGATTTGTAAACTTATAAAAGAATACATGTATGAAGAAAATAATATATCCTGAAAAGAAAGACTGGATGGAAATTCTCCGTCGTCCGGCATTGAATACAGACACGCTGCGCAATACGGTTAAAGAAGTGCTGGATAAAGTGAAGACGGAAGGAGATAAAGCGGTGAGGGAATATGAAGAACGTTTTGATAAGGTGAAACTGGACTCACTGGGGGTTACTGAAACGGAAATTGCTGAAGCGGAAAAGGAGGTACCCATTGAATTGAAGGCAGCTATCATGCTGGCACAGAAAAATATTCATACTTTTCATAGTTCTCAGCGGTTTGAAGGGAAAAAGGTGCAGACCGTACCCGGGGTAACTTGTTGGCAGAAGGCGGTTGCTATTGAAAAGGTGGGCTTGTATATTCCCGGAGGCACGGCGCCTTTATTTTCTACCGTATTGATGTTGGCTACTCCGGCACAGATTGCAGGTTGCAAGGAAATCGTACTTTGTACTCCTCCTGATAAAGAAGGAAAGGTTCATCCTGCTATCTTGTATGCGGCAAAATTGGCCGGGGTAAATAAAATATTCAAAGCAGGAGGGGTGCAGGCCATCGCTGCTATGGCATACGGAACGGAAAGTGTGCCTAAGGTTTATAAAATTTTCGGTCCGGGTAACCAATATGTAACGGCTGCCAAGCAGCAGGTTTCTTTGCGGGATGTTGCGATAGATATGCCTGCCGGTCCTTCTGAAGTCGAAGTGCTGGCCGACGAGACGGCTAATCCTGTATTTGTGGCAGCCGATTTGCTTTCACAGGCGGAACATGGAGTTGATAGTCAGGCCATGCTGATAACTACTTCTGAGAAATTAATGAAGGAGGTGGAGTATGAGGTACAACGCCAGTTGGCTTTGCTTCCCAGATGGGAAATAGCCGAAAAGTCGTTGGCAAGCAGCAAATTGATTTTGGTGAGGGATATGGATGAGGCAATTGCTCTGACGAATGAATATGCTCCCGAGCATTTGATTATCGAGACCAGGGATTATATGGAACAGGCAGAGCGTATTGTCAATGCCGGATCTGTATTTCTAGGTTCACTTACTCCGGAGAGTGCCGGTGATTATGCATCCGGAACCAATCATACTTTACCTACCAATGGTTATGCCAAAGCGTATAGTGGGGTGAGTCTGGATAGTTTTATCCGTAAAATCACTTTTCAGGAGATTAATGGCGAGGGTATTCAGAATATCGGTCCTGCTATTGAGGTGATGGCGGCTAATGAACAACTGGGTGCGCATAAGAATGCAGTAACCGTAAGATTAAAAACAGTATAAAGATGAAAGATTTGAAAGAATTGACGCGCCCGAATATTTGGGCTTTGAAACCCTATTCATCGGCACGTGACGAATATAATGGAGCGGAGGCATCTGTTTTTCTGGATGCCAATGAGAACCCGTACAATACACCTAATAACCGTTATCCTGATCCTATGCAGCGGGAATTGAAGAATATGATAGCTCCTATTAAAAAGGTAGACCCCGATACGATCTTTCTGGGAAACGGCAGTGATGAGGCTATTGACTTGGTGTATCGCGCGTTCTGTATTCCGGGGGTGGATAATGTAGTGGCTATTGACCCTACTTATGGTATGTATCAGGTGTGTGCCGATGTCAACGATGTAGAATATCGCAAGGTGTTATTGGATGAAAACTATCAGTTCAGTGCCGATAAACTATTGGCGGCAACAGACGATCACACCAAACTGGTTTTTCTTTGCTCGCCCAATAATCCTACCGGTAATAACCTGGATCGTAGGGAAATGGAAAAATTACTGGATACTTTTCAGGGATTGGTGATTATAGACGAGGCCTATTCCGATTTTTCTGATGCGCCGTCTTTCCTTGCCGATTTAGATAAATATCCTAATTTGATTGTCTTTCAGACTTTTTCTAAGGCATGGGGATGTGCTGCCATTCGTTTGGGCATGGCCTTTGCGTCTAAAGAAATCATCTCTATTTTCAGTAAGATTAAATATCCGTATAATGTGAATCTGCTGACACAGAAAGAGGCTGTTATGATGTTGCACCGGCATTATGAGGTAGAACGTTGGGTAAAGTCGTTATTGGAAGAACGGACGCGTTTGGTCAATGAATTTGTAGAACTGCCTTGTTGTGAGAAAATCTATCCTACGGATGCCAATTTCTTTCTAGCTAAAGTGACAGATGCCAAGAAAATATATAATTATTTGGTAGGTAAAGGTATCATAGTGCGTAACCGTACCAGTATTTCTTTATGTCGTGATTGTTTGCGTGTGACTATTGGTACACGTCCGGAGAATGATATGTTGTTGGAAGCATTGAAGAATTATGAATGTTGAAGTATGAAGAAAGCGTTGTTTATAGATCGTGACGGTACGTTGGTTATAGAGCCACCGGTTGACTACCAATTGGATTCTTTCCATAAATTGGAGTTTTATCCTAAGGTATTTCGTAATTTGGGATTTATCCGCAGCAAACTCGACTTTGAATTTGTGATGGTTACCAATCAAGACGGCCTCGGTACTTCTTCTTTTCCTGAGGATACCTTTTGGCCGGTGCACAACCTGGTGTTGAAGACATTGGAGGGGGAAGGCATCATTTTTGATGATATCTTGATAGACCGCAGTTTTCCGGAAGACCATGTGTCTACCCGTAAGCCTGGAACAGGAATGATGGGAAAATATCTTATCGGTGATTATGATTTGGCAAACAGTTTTGTTATTGGTGATCGTGCTACAGATGTGGAACTGGCTAAAAATATGGGCTGTAAGGCTATTTTGTTGCAAGAAAATATGGATATTCTGAAGGAAAAGAACTTGGAATCCTACTGTGTATTGGCGACTACGGATTGGGATAAGGTCGCTGAATTCCTTTTTGCCGGAGAACGTATAACGGAGGTCCGTCGTACTACGAAGGAAACGGATATTTATATCAGTTTAAATTTAGATGGCAGCGGAAAATGTGATATTTCCACAGGTATTGGTTTTTTTGATCACATGTTGGAACAGATTGGAAAGCATGGTGGTATTGACCTGACCATTAAAGTAAAAGGTGATTTGGAAGTGGACGAACATCATACTATTGAAGATACCGCCATTGCTTTGGGTGAATGTATTTATCGGGCATTGGGCAGCAAGCGTGGCATTGAGCGTTACGGATATTGCTTGCCCATGGATGATTGTCTTTGTCGGGTAGCTTTGGATTTTGGCGGTAGAGCATGGTTGGTATGGGATGCTGAGTTTCATCGGGAGAAAATAGGGGAGATGCCTACCGAGATGTTTCTTCATTTTTTTAAATCATTGAGTGATGCAGCTCGTATGAATTTAAATATCAAAGCCGAGGGGCAGAATGAGCATCATAAAATAGAAGGTATTTTCAAAGCTTTGGCTCGTGCCATAAAGATGGCTGTGCGAAGAGATATTTACCATTTTGAAGTACCCTCAAGCAAGGGATGTATTTAAGTCGGCTTCAAAGACAAAGTAACTTAACTTAGTTGGGCGAGTAAGTTAAGTTACTTTGTCTTTGAAGCCGACTTACTTTTTTATGTGGTTTATAGCTCTTCGCATTCTTTCAGCCATGAAGCTGCACTGGCATCGCTCGGCATACGCCAGTCACCTCGGGGACTGAGTGATACAGATCCCACTTTGGGACCATCGGGCAGGCAAGAGCGTTTGAATTGTTGTTGAAAGAAACGGCGGCAGAATATAGTAAGCCATTTTTTGATTGTTTCCTCATCGTATGTATCACGAAAAGCGATACTTGCCAGGAAGAATATCTTGGCGGGACGAAAACCGAAACGTAGGAATTGATAAAGGAAGAAATCATGCAGTTCGTATGGTCCTACCAAATCTTCTGTCTTTTGTTTTATATTGCCGTTTTCATCAGCAGGAATCAGTTCGGGACTGATAGGAGTGTCTACAATATCGAGCAGGGTAATACGTGATTCATTATCCATGCCATTCAAAGCCACCCAATTTACCAGGTATTTGACCAGTGTTTTGGGAATGCTTCCATTGACTCCGTACATAGACATATGGTCGCCATTGTAGGTGGCCCAGCCTAGGGCAAGTTCTGAAAGGTCTCCCGTACCAATGACAAGACCGCCCAATTGGTTGGCAACATCCATCAGAATTTGAGTCCGTTCGCGTGCCTGGCTGTTTTCGTAGGTTACATCGTGTACGGTCATGTCGTGGTTAATATCGTTAAAGTGTTGGATGCAGGATTCCTTTATGCTGATTTCTTTAATGGTAACACCTAGTGAAGCCATCAGATGGAGAGCATTGTTATAAGTACGGTCGGTAGTACCGAAACCAGGCATGGTGATGCCGATGATACCTTTTCGTGGCAGATCCAATTTATCGAAAGTCTTGGCACAGACCAAAAGTGCCAAGGTGGAATCCAGACCACCGGAAATACCGACTACTACAGTCTTGCAGTGAGTGTGTACCAGACGTTTGGCTAGTCCTGCTATTTGGATAGCGAAGATTTCTTCACAGCGTTCATCCAATTCTTTGCCTTGAGGAACAAAAGGATGAGCTTCTATACTGCGCGTCAGACTAAGATCGCGTGTGTTGACAAATTCTGTACTGATGTGGATGGCGGGACGTCCCGGGCAGTTGCCGATATTGGCGGCAAAAGTGGTATTGGTCAACCGTTCACCACGAAGACGCTCCACGTCTATTTCACTGATGACCAATTGTTCCTTGAATGAGAAACGTTCAGACTCGGCAAGTAACGTGCCGTTTTCATATATCAGTCCGTTGCCTGCAAAAACAACGTCTGTGGTTGATTCGCCGAAACCGGATGAACTGAATACATATCCTGCCAGACAGCGTGCTGATTGTTGACTGACTAATGAACGGACATAATTATGCTTGCTTATTCCTTCATTGTCGGCAGACATGTTGAAAATGATTTCCGCTCCTTTCAGTGCTAATGCGGAACTGGGCGGAATGGGGGCCCACATGTCTTCGCAGATTTCAATGCCAAAGCAAGTTTCCGGAGTGTCGAAAAGCAGGTTGGCGCTGACCGGTACATTTTGTCCGCAGAGGCGTACATTGGCATCCGGGTGGTTCAGAGCAGAGGTAAACCAGCGTTGTTCATAGAACTCTTTATAATTAGGTAAATATGTTTTAGGAACAATACCCAGTATTTTCCCTTTTTGGAAAACAACAGCACTGTTCAGCAGCGTGGAATTCATAACCACAGGCATCCCTATAATAGAGATGATATCCATTTGTCGGGTATTATTCATAATTTGCATTAAAGCCATTTCTGCTTCTTCCAACAGTAAAGACTGACCGAACAAGTCGGCGCAAGTATACCCTGTAATACTTAGTTCGGGGAAAATGATAATTTGTACTCCTTTCCCGTCTGCTATGGCAATTTGAGTTTCAATCTGTTGTGCATTAAATTTGCAGTCAGCCACTTTCACTATCGGAATGGCAGCCGCCACTCTTACAAAACCGTATTTCATATTATACCTATTATTATATATACCTGCAAAATTAATCATTCTTTCCCGATTTATACCTCTAAATAAAAAAAATAAAAAAAAGTGCGTGATTTATTTGTTTGTTGCGAATAACTATCTATCTTTGCACATGAAATAAAATTGTAATAGTTACAAAAAGGGAATATATGAAGAGTTACGATTATCTTATCAGTTATAACATTAAGCCGTCCGTACAGCGCATAGCTATTATGGATTATTTGTTGGCTCATAAAACTCATCCTTCTATCGATGAGATTTATTTGGCGCTATGTAAGGATATTCCAACCTTGTCCAAGACTACAGTGTATAATACACTGAAACTCTTTGTCGAGCATGGAGCAGCTTTAATGCTTACAATTGATGAAAAGAATGCGTGTTTTGACGGCGATACTTCCCTACATGCTCATTTCCTTTGCAAGAAATGTGGTAAAATATTCGATTTACCCTATAGTAATGAAGTGAAAAAAGTAGAGCAAATTGATATGAATGGATTCAAAGTGGATGAAATTCACCAATATTATAAAGGTATATGCCCTGCTTGTTCTAAAGAAGATTAAGAAAGAAGTTAAAAAGGATAGAGAGTAAATGACTAACTAATAAATAAAATATTGACTAACTAATAAAAAAAGAAATTATGAAAAAGTTTATTTGTACAGTTTGTGGTTATATTCATGAAGGTGATGCAGCTCCTGAAAAATGTCCGTTGTGTAAAGCGCCTGCTTCTAAGTTTAACGAAATGGTAGAAACAGAAGGTGGATTGGAATTTGCAGACCAACACGTTATCGGCGTAGCAAAAGGTTGTGATGAAGAAATGATTAAGGATTTGAACAACCATTTCATGGGTGAATGTACAGAAGTTGGTATGTATTTGGCAATGAGCCGTCAGGCAGACCGCGAAGGTTATCCTGAAGTTGCTGAAGCTTTCAAACGTTATGCTTGGGAAGAAGCAGAACATGCTGCTAAGTTTGCTGAGTTGCTGGGTGACTGTGTATGGGATACAAAGACTAACTTGGAAAAGAGAATGAATGCTGAGTCAGGTGCTTGTGCTGACAAGAAACGCATTGCTACTCGTGCAAAAGCTTTGAACTTGGATGCTATTCACGATACAGTTCACGAAATGGCTAAGGACGAAGCTCGTCACGGCAAAGGTTTTGAAGGTTTGTACAACAGATATTTCAAGAAATAATATACAATTTGCTATAGTATAAATGGAGAGAGGGGGAGCAATTATTATTGCCCCCTCTCTTTTATTGGTTATATTTAGATTAGAGATATATAGGGCTTGTTTCTCATTCTTTCAGTAACACTTCTTCAATGGCTTTCCTGAAAGTAGCTTTATTGGCTGCTCCTATAATGATTTGTGGCTGTCCCGTTTTGGGAATAAAGATGATGGTGGGCAGTGACTGTATTCCCATAACGGCAGATAATTCTTTTTGTTTGTCTGTATCTACTTTGTAAACTGCAATTTGATCTTTGTATTCTTTGGCCAGACTTTTTAGCAGAGGGGCAACCATACGGCAGGGACCACACCATGTGGCGTAAAAATCAATAACTGCCGGTTTCTCTCCTTTGTATTTCCAGTTAGTGGAACCGGAAGTGTAGTCAAATATATTATCCAAGAACATTTGTTTGTCCATACGTATGACTTTTCCTGAATTTTTATCTGACTTATCCTGGACAGGAGTTTGGGCACTGAGATATCCCGTTAATCCGGCAGTTAATAGAATACATGTGATTGTTTTCTTCATATTTTACTCATATTGGGCTAGAATAGTGCTTAAATCATTGGCACGCATTACACCGCTTTGTCGCCACAATTGCTTACCGTTTTTAAAAATCATTAGTGTGGGAACTGACTGAATCTGATAGTATGCAGCAATTTCTTTATGTTTGTCTACATCTACCTTGACAATTCTTACTTTTTCCCCTTTTATTCCTTTTAATTCTTCTAAAATAGGTTTCATGGCTTTGCAAGGTCCGCACCATTCAGCAAAAAAATCAACTAATACAGGGATGTTTGAGGTGATTAAATCTTCAAATCTTTCCATAATGTTCTCCTTTCGTTATTTTTATTATAATAAAAACGTTTATAGGGTGCTTTTTGTTTAAAAGTAAAGCCGGAACAGTAGACTGTTCCGGCTTTACATATATAAGGTTGATGAACTATTATTTTTTTACAGAAGAGGGAGTATAACGTGCATTCAGTCCGTCAATGATTTCTTGTGTGATGTTGTATGCCGGATTAGCGTATAGCAAGTTGTCAAATCCTGTATTGCTGATAATCAGATCATATCCTTTGTTCTGATTATAAATTTTCAAGAATGAATTGATAGAATCACGTAACTGCAAGCTGTTCTTTTGGTTTTCAGAAGCTAGCTCGTCGCTTAGTTTCTGTTGGAGTGCCTGCAGTTCTTGTTGTTGCTTCATCAGTCTCATCTGTTCTTGTTCAGCACGTTCACGTGTAGCAAAGCCATTATTTTCCAGTTTGCGTTGGAATTCTTTAGCATCAGCATCCAGCTTCTTTGCTTTTTCATTTAAAGTAGTGCGGATATTTTCTTCTTTCTGTATCATCACTTCATTTAAGTCATTCCAGAAATTGTACTTAGTCAACAGTGAATCGATTTCCACATAAGCTATTTTCATGTTTGAGGAACCTGCAACGCCGGCAGCCGGAGCAGCGGAAGAAGTTGCAGCGTTGTTGTTTTTGTCGCTACATTGTGCGAACACTAACACGATGGCTAGCGCTAGAAATCCATTCAGGATGAAATTTGTTCTTTTCATAATCTTTTTCACGTATTGTTTATTAATTATTATCCGTTTTGCTTTGCTTTTCAATTTCGGCTATGGCATTTTTATTAGGTTTGCGTGCTTCACGATCTTGTGATTGCACACAGCCTATTCCTTTTTTACGGAGTGCCTTATTACCGCTTACATGTGTATTTGGAAACTTTCCTTTTAGAAAGATTCCGATAGACAATAATGCTATACAGATAGCAACTATTAACACAGTTATAAGGATAGTATCAAGCATTTCTATTATTTTTGTGGTGCAAAGTTAGTGTAAGGCAAGGGAAATGCCAAATTTATTGAAGCATTTCGTGTCTGCGGACTAAATTTGCATAGCAAATATAGAATTTTGCAATGATTTAGCTTTCTCTTTTTTCATTAAAAAAGAGGAAGTGTCCTATTTAAGAGAATTATTTAACCATTTTTTGCAAATTTGGAAACTGAATTTTCCTAAACGACATGATTATGAATGAAAAGAATTTAAAGCCTGCATCTGTCTTTTATTATTTTGAAGAGATATGTAAGGTACCCCGTCCCTCTAAAAGAGAGGAGAAAATAATTGCTTATTTGAAAGCCTTCGGTAGAGAACATGGTTTGGAAACCAAGACAGATGAAGTAGGCAATGTATTAATTAAAAAGCCTGCCACTCCGGGTAAGGAGAATTTGAAAACTGTGATTTTGCAGTCTCATATAGATATGGTTTGTGAAAAAAACAGTGATGTGGAGCATGATTTTCTAATTGATCCTATTGAAACAGTGGTGGACGGTGAATGGTTGAAAGCCAAAGGTACTACATTGGGGGCGGATAATGGTATCGGTGTGGCGACAGAATTAGCTATATTGGCTGCTACTGATATAGAGCATGGTCCGCTAGAGTGTCTTTTCACGGTGGATGAAGAAACTGGATTGACAGGTGCTTTTGCATTGAAGCCAGGGTTTATGACTGGTGATATTCTGATTAATTTGGACTCGGAAGATGAAGGAGAATTATTTATCGGCTGTGCCGGTGGTGCAAATACTACAGCGGAATTTACTTATCAGCCTGTTTCTGCCCCACAGGATTATTTCTATTTCCGTGTGGCGGTCAAGGGATTGACTGGTGGGCACTCCGGTGATGATATTAATAAAGGTAGAGCGAATGCCAATAAGCTGCTGAATCGTTTTCTGACCCAGTTGGCTTCTAAATATATTTTATATTTATGTGAGATTGATGGTGGAAACCTGCATAATGCCATACCTCGTGAGGCACAGGCATTATGTGCGGTACCTATGAAGGATAAGGAATCGGTTCGTGTAGATTTGAATATCTATACCGCAGAACTGGAGAATGAATATGCTGCGACAGAACCGAACTTGAGAACCGAACTCTCTTCTGAATCCCCTTGTAAGGAAGCGATAGATATGACTACTGCCGGACACCTTCTGAGAGCTGTTTACGCTGTGCACAATGGAGTGTATGCCATGAGTCAGGATATTCCGGGATTAGTAGAAACTTCGTCTAATCTTGCTTCCATCAAACAGGTAGAGGGAAACAAGATTAAAATAGTGACTAGCCAGCGCAGCTCCATTCTTTCATCACGCAAGGATATGTCCGAGATGATCCGTTCTGCTTTTCTTTTGGGAGGTGCTGAAGTAACAACTGGTGAAGGCTATCCAGGGTGGAAACCGAATACGGATTCTCCAGTTTTGAAAGTTGCGGTAGATAGCTATAAAAAACTTTTTGGTGTGGAACCTAAAGTAAAGGCAATTCATGCCGGATTGGAGTGTGGTTTGTTCCTTGAGAAATATCCGTCACTGGATATGGTTTCTTTTGGACCTACTCTGCGTGGTGTTCATTCACCTGATGAGCGTATGCTGATACCTACTGTAGATAAATTCTGGCGTCATTTGCTGGATGTATTGGTTAATATACCGACAAAATAATTTATATGAAGAAAACAATTTTATTTCTTTGTTTGTGCTACCTGGTAGGGGTGACGTATGCACAGGAACCGTTTCGGGTAATGTTCTATAATGTAGAGAATTTGTTCGATTGTCAGCACGACACGTTGAAAAATGATTATGAATTTTTGCCAGATGCTCCGAAAGGATGGACACAAGCGCGCTATCATGATAAATTGGCTAAGATAGCTAAGGTTATTATTGCCACCGGTGAGGAAAATGTTCCCGATTTGGTGGGGCTTTGTGAAGTGGAAAATGATCATTGCTTGAAAGATCTGACAGAAAACTCACCATTACGCGAGGCAGGTTATCGTTATGTCATGACTGATTCTCCTGATGAGCGTGGTATTGACGTGGCGTTGCTTTATCAGCGAGGAAGTTTTAAGTTGCTGGGCAAAAACAGCCTTTCTGTTCCTTATAAGGAGATGGAACGCCGCCCTACACGTGATATCCTTCATGTGATGGGGCAGGTAGCATCAGGTGATACTTTGGACGTGTTTGTGTGCCATATGCCGTCTCGTGCCGGTGGTGAGGAAAAAAGTGAGCCTTATCGTCTTTTCACTGCACAGATATTGAACATAGCGGCAGATTCCATCATAAACCTTCGCCAGCATCCCAATGTGATGATAATGGGTGATTTTAATGATTATCCCACTAATAATTCGATAGCTAAAGTATTGGGTGCCGTGGCTCCGAAAGGTGAAGTACAGGCTAAGAAACTGTATAATCTGATGGACGGGCGTAAGGAGGGAACCTATCGTTATCGAGGTGAGTGGGGCGTACTTGATCAGCTGATTGTTTCCGGTTTTTTGTTACAAGGGCATGATAGTATGCGCACTTCATATGATAAGGCACAGATTTTAAAATATCCGTTCCTATTGGAAGAGGATGAAAAATATGGTGGTGATATCCCATCACGTACCTACTGGGGAAAGAAATATCATGGTGGCTATAGCGACCATTTACCAGTGTGTGTGGACTTTGAAATTGGAAAATAGGGAGAGAATTAGTGGTTAGTGATGAATGGACTGCGCTATTATGCCGCAGGTGTTAATCACTAACCGCTATATATTTCTATTCATGATGATAAGGACCGTTATTCAATATAGTCATCGCCCGGTATAGCTGTTCTACGAAAATAAGGCGTATCATTTGATGTGAGAAGGTCATCTTGGATAATGAGATCTTTTCTTGGGCTGCATCATATATTTTGGGTGCAAATCCGTATGGTCCCCCAATGATGAATACTAACCGTTTGTTTACAGTGTGCATTTTGCGTTCTATCCAGTTGGCAAATTCTACGGAACGGAATTCTTTTCCATGTTCATCCAATAAAACCACTACATCGCCCGGCAACAAAGCTTTCAGAATTAGTTCTCCTTCCTTCTCTTTTTGTTGCTCCATACTCAGGTTTTTGGTGTTCTTGAGTTCGGGGATGACTTCCATATCGAAAGAAATGAAGTGCTTGGTACGTTCCACATAATCATTGATAGCGGTGATATAATGTTTTTCGACAGTGCGTCCTACTACTAATAATGTAAATTTCATACGTTCTTTTCTGGTTTACTTTGCAAAAATACGGAAAATCTCTACCTTTGCCTATCAATTCATAAAAAAACGATAACATTATGGACGAATTAGTAGTAAAAGACTTAATAGACAGACTGATAGACCTGTCTTTTGCTGAAGATATAGGTGATGGGGATCATACTACCTTGTCATGTATTCCCGCAGATGCAATGGGAAAATCAAAGTTGTTGATTAAGGAAGAAGGTATTTTAGCAGGCATTGAAGTGGCTAAAGAAGTATTTCGCCGTTTTGATCCCACAATGAAGGTGGAGGTGTTCATTCAAGATGGAACTCACGTGAAACCGGGTGATGTGGCTATGGTGGTGGAAGGTAAAGTTCAGTCACTTCTTCAGACAGAACGCTTGATGCTGAATATCATGCAACGCATGAGTGGCATTGCTACTATGACCAATAAATATGTGAAGAAACTGGAAGGTACGAAAACTCGTGTACTTGATACCCGTAAGACAACTCCGGGTATGCGTATCATGGAGAAGATGGCTGTAAAGATAGGAGGAGGATGCAATCACCGTATCGGTTTGTTTGATATGATTCTGCTGAAAGACAACCATGTAGATTTCGCAGGCGGCATACACAATGCGGTGTCCCGTGCCAAAGAATATTGTAAGGCAAAGGGTAAGAACTTGAAGATTGAATTGGAAGTGCGTAACTTTGACGAATTGAATCAGGCGTTGGCAGAAGGTGTGGATCGTATTATGTTTGATAACTTTACACCTGAAGATACTCGTAAGGCTGTAGAGATAGTAGGAGGTCGTTGCGAAACCGAGTCTTCCGGTGGTATTACTTACGATACTATGTTGCCTTATGCGCAGGCAGGAGTGGATTTCATTTCTTTTGGTGCGCTGACCCATTCTGTAAAAGGATTGGATATGAGCTTCAAGGCCTGTTAAGGAAATGTTTTATGATAAGAGAGAATTCTAAATTTTGGACTTCTTTTTGAAATGTGAATGACGCAAGTGGTACGAATAAAATTAAAATGAATTCGCACATTTGCGTCATTGATATTAGTTTCTTTTACTTTCTTCTTTAAATTGGGTAGGTGTCATTTCCTTTAACTTGTTTAAAGGAGGTACTGAAATGCCTCTGGCAGGAAAAGCCTACCTTGCAAGATATGTCGTTGATATTCATGTTGGTATTTGTAAGTAAACAGATTTTTCTGTGTATAGTGTTCTTGATTTTTTCAGTTTGGTCATAGCAAGACAGTCCAAATCCATGATATGATGTGATGTTATTTATCTTTTCGTCTCTTTGTTTTATCTTTGTCGTTGAATATTATAGTAATTAAGTATATGAAGAAAAAAAATGTTTTTAAATGGTGGGGAGTTGTTTTGATATTGTCTATGTGTTCTGTCCATGCTGAGGCGCAGGATTTGAAATCTGTATTGACAGGAGTGGCAAAGGCCGTAATTGGTAACAAGGCTACTACGGCTCATTCCATTGTGGGGACTTGGACTTATCAGGCTCCTGAATGTCAGTTCGAGAGTGATCAGTTGCTGGCAAAGGCTGGTGGAGAGATAGCGGCCAAAGAAGTGGAAGAAAAATTACAGACAATATATGATAAGATTGGTTTGGCTGGTATTAAGTATATTTTCAAGGAGGATGGTACTTATTCATATATATTGAAAAAACGTACGGTAAGCGGCACTTATGTTTTTGATGATGAAGCTAAGACGATTACTATGAAAAATAAGTTGGGCATACAGACGGTAGCTTATGTGACAGTGACAGGAAATAGTATGAGTCTTGTGTTTAATGCTGATAAGTTGATGTCTATTCTAAAGGTGATTACTGGAGCGGCTTCCAAAGTAAATTCCACAGCTGCCACTCTTAACAGTGTAGCTGAAGCTTATGACGGGCTGATGTTAGGATTTGAATTGAAAAAGTAGATGCTTTTTGTAAAATATGGATACAGGTGTTTTATGAAAGTTGAAAAATAGTGATTGGAAATAATGTTTGAGGATAAAGCCGTTTTGACCTAACCTTATTATTATGGTTAGGTCAAAACGGCTTTTATTTAAAATGTATTGTTTCCGTATATACTGGTCATGAATGTGATATGTTGCATATATGTGAGAACGATTTATTCTTGTTCTTTCAGTGCTGCGAAAATCAGACCTTCCAGTTCTTCCGCCAGTTCGGGGTTGTCCTGAATCACTTGTTTGGAGGCGTCACGTCCTTGTCCCAGTTTGGTTTCGTTGTAGCTGTACCATGAACCGCTTTTCTTGATAATGCCTAAATCAGCACCTAAATCAATGATTTCACCAGCTCTTGAGATCCCTTCACCAAACATGATATCGAATTCGGCTTTACGGAAAGGAGGTGCCACTTTGTTTTTCACCACTTTTACTTTAGTCTGGTTGCCGATTACTTCTTCACCATCTTTCAGTTGAGTGGAGCGACGGATATCCAAACGTACGGAAGCGTAGAATTTCAGAGCATTACCACCGGTAGTTGTTTCAGGGTTACCAAACATGATACCGATTTTTTCACGCAACTGGTTGATAAAAATACAAGTTGTATTGGTCTTGCTGATGGCTGACGTAAGCTTGCGCAAAGCCTGAGACATCAAACGTGCCTGTAAACCTACTTTGTTATCACCCATATCTCCTTCAATTTCAGCTTTCGGAGTCAATGCCGCGACAGAGTCGATAACAATGATATCAATGGCGGATGAGCGTATCAATTGCTCAGCAATTTCAAGTGCCTGTTCACCGTTATCGGGTTGTGATATCCATAAGTTATCTACATCCACTCCCAGTTTGGCCGCATAGAAACGATCGAAAGCATGCTCGGCATCAATGAAAGCGGCAATGCCGCCTGCCTTCTGAGCTTCAGCAATGGCATGGATAGCCAATGTAGTCTTACCGGATGATTCGGGACCATAAATTTCTATGATTCTACCTTTGGGATAGCCGCCTACCCCTAATGCGGCGTTCAAGGCGATAGACCCGGTAGGAATCACTTCCACTTCCTGTACGTTGTCATCACCCATTTTCATGATAGAGCCTTTACCAAAAGTTTTCTCTATCTTATCCATTGCAGCTTGCAGCGCTTTCAGTTTTTCACTATTTCCGGCACTCGGACTTGCTGCGAATGGAATTTCTTCGTTATCTTTTTTTGCCATAAATCTGTTGGTTTATAAAATTTGTTGTGCGTGCTCTTTTGTTTTCACCTCTTTGGGAGAGATGATACGTTCAATCACGCCTTCTTCGTTAATGATGAAAGTTGTACGGAATGTACCCATATATTTACGTCCGTACATACTTTTTTCTCCCCATACTCCGAATTGTTCTACCAACTTCTTGTCGGTATCGGCAATAAGAGTAAAGGGTAGCTCGTTCTTTTCAATAAATTTCTGATGCGATTTGGCATCATTCACACTGACACCGATTACTTCATAACCATGGGCGCGCAGTTCCGCATAATTATCACGCAAATTACATGCCTGGGCAGTACAACCAGATGTCATATCCTTAGGATAAAAATAGAGTACTATCTTTTTTCCTTTGTAATTACTTAAACGAATTTCTTCTCCTTTTTCGTTTAAGCCTAATATTTCCGGGGCTTTATCTCCTATGTTCATTTTTTAGTGGTTAATGATTAATGGTTAGTGTGGCCCAAGTATGAATTATGGGCCATTAATCACTATTTTAAAGTTCTAGATCACCATCGAATACTTCATGCCAAGGCAAACCTTGTTTGTTCAGTTGTTCCATAAATGGATCGGGATCAAACTCTTCTACATTCCATACTCCCGGACGTTTCCACAATCCTTGCAGGAACATCATGGCTCCAATCATGGCTGGAACTCCAGTTGTATAGCTTACTCCCTGCATTCCAGTTTCTTTGTAAGCTTCTTGATGGCTACAGTTGTTGTAAACATAGTAAGTACGTTCTTTGCCATCCTTTACGCCTCGGATGCGGCATCCGATAGAAGTTTCGCCTTCATAATTTTCTCCTAGATCCTGTGGATTGGGGAGTACGGCTTTTAGGAATTGTAACGGAACAATTTTCACTCCGTTATAATCTATTTCGTCAATGCGGGCCATACCGATATTCTGGATGACACGCAGATGAGTCAGGTATTCCTGACCGAAAGTCATCCAAAAGCGAGCACGTTTGATGGTCGGGAAATTCTTAACTAATGATTCCAGCTCTTCATGATACAGCAAGTAGGAATCACGAGGACCGATATTGGGATAAGTCAGATCCTTGTGGTATTCCAATGGCTTGGTGGTCACCCATTTGCCTTCTTCATAATAACGTCCGTTCTGAGTAATTTCGCGGATATTGATTTCAGGATTAAAATTGGTAGCGAACGCTTTGTGATGGTTGCCGGCATTACAGTCCACAATATCCAAGTAGTGCATCTCGTCAAAATGATGTTTTGCTGCGTAGGCTGTATAAATACCACTTACTCCCGGATCGAATCCACAACCCAGTATCGCTGTCAGTCCTGCGTCTTCAAAACGTTTTTTATAAGCCCACTGCCAGCTGTATTCGAAATGAGCTTCATCCTTTGGTTCATAGTTTGCTGTATCCAGATAATTCACCCCGGCTTTCAGACAAGCTTCCATGATGGTCAGATCTTGATAAGGCAGAGCTACATTGATGACGATTTCGGGTTTGAAACTATTAAACAGGGCTACCAG
This sequence comes from Phocaeicola vulgatus ATCC 8482, assembly GCF_000012825.1. Taxonomy (GTDB): domain Bacteria; phylum Bacteroidota; class Bacteroidia; order Bacteroidales; family Bacteroidaceae; genus Phocaeicola; species Phocaeicola vulgatus. The sequence continues at coordinate 3,057,745 of NC_009614.1, forward strand.
TTCGTCTACATTGTCCGCATCTACCTGTGCAGTCTTAATAGCTGGATTGCCGATAGCTTTTACGATTGCATCACATTTTGATTTTGTACGGCTGGCGATCATGATGTCAGTGAATACATCCGGATTCTGAGCCACTTTGTGTGCTACGACAGTACCTACACCGCCTGCACCGATAATTAATACTTTACCCATTTGCTGTTTTTTATTCTTGTTAAAATAAAATGCCCGGCAGACATTACCGTTCACAGGGCAAAGATAACAAAATATTTTGGGTATTAGTGGATACGGTCTAGTTTCTTATTGGTGAAATCTAAGGTTTTTCTTTCGTAGGACCATGTTTCATAGCCACCCGTGACTATATGGATGCGCATGGGATTACCTAATGCCAGACGACATTCGTCGGTTGTCATTCCTTTTCGTACCTTACCGCGGCTTATCATGTTCCAAACTTCTTCTGTGATATTCGGATACTTGGTTCGTAAGTTGCCTATGCCGAATAGATCCGTAAAATAATTGTCTGATTGTAAAATCACATCAACTACACTCGTATGGGTGAATGCAGCTTTTATCTTATAATTCTTTCCATCTATGTTTTCCAATTCTAAAAAGACGTAAGGAGAGTTGTTTTGTGAGATTATATTTTTGATGGTGAATTGTGTATATCGGGGAAGTCTCACCGGAGTGTCTGTTTCATCCAGACATTCCGTTTCCGCTTTCAGATAGACAGGTTTTTTTCCATATTTACTCATCAGATTCTTTGATTTTTTTGTATTTGCATCACTGAAGCTAAATGAATTTGGAAAATATTTATTTTTATTTTCCATAATAAAATCACTGTCTGCCATGCCACAATTAGTCTTTGATATAGCTACCGGCTGATAGTAGGTGTTTCCTTTCTTGTCTTGGAATACGATTTTTACAGGGTATGCGCGGCTGCCCACTCCGACAGCTGTTACTGTTACTTCTTCATTTATACCAATCGGGACCTCTTTATAGCCCGATATGCTGTTGGGATCATCTATACGTACTTTATTGGTACGCATATATAGGGTTTGTCCTTCCAGCAGTTCTTTGGCTATGTCCACATCACCCAGGTAGGCAAGGGTAGGAATACCGGCTTTGGGCTTCAGGCAATATTGTTCCAGAGTGGTGTTTTTAAGTTCGTGATAATATTGTTGCCCTTCACATTCAAAGTTAAAATGTACAAAGCCCCGTTCGGTAATTTCTGAACCCAGATATTCAAAAATCTTATGTTTTAACTCTCCTGTATCCACCTCCTTGTTGGTTTCCGCCGATTTAAAAGGAGGAATAATGATGTCTTTACGTTCCGGCATCACCATGAATTTCATGCCTGGTGTCCAGTCACACAGGTTGTAATACTTGAAATGATCGTTTATAAACTGTTTTTCCAAAGATTCTACGGAAATACTTGTTTGTTGTGAAGTAGTCGTGACTATATATCCGTTTTGTGCATAAGTGCATAGGCTACAGCTTGTTGCCCCAATTAAAATGGCTAAAAACCTTTTCATTGCTTTAAGTGTTAGTATATATAAATTGATACAAAGGTATAAAATTTTTGTGTATAATTGCTATAGTGAAAAATAAAATGGTTAGTTTTGCACACTAAACTAACAGATTTAACAAAAAAATAATATGAAAAAACTAGTATTGAAAATGATGGCTGTTTGTGCCGGAGCATTGATTGTATCTTGTGGTAGTGGAAAGAATATGTTGTCTGTTTCTTCTCTGGATGGGGAATGGAATATTACAGAGGTGGATGGACAGAAGATATCTACAGAGAGAATGCCTTTCATTGGTTTTGATGTAGCTCAGAAACGTATTTATGGCAATAGCGGATGTAACCGTATGATGGGAAGTTTTGAAGCCGACTCTCTGAAGCCAGGTACATTGAAGTTTGGACAGATAGGAAGTACCCGCATGATGTGCCCTGATATGAAGACTGAGCAGATGGTATTGGGTGCATTGGATAAAGTGACTTCTTTCCAGACGGTTTCTGACAAGCCCGACGTGATAACTCTATGTAATCAAGATGGTCAGCCGTTGATGACTTTGGAAAAGAAGGCGGCTCCGGAAGTGTCACTGTCTGATCTTTCAGGAGAATGGGTTATTGAATTGGTGAATGGAAAGAAGATTGTAGGTACGGCTGAGGTGACCCCTTTTATCGGTTTTAATTTGGATGAAAGCCGCATTTACGGTAATGTGGGCTGTAATACCATAAATGGTGCGTTAATGCAGGAAGATGGAAAACCCAATTCTTTGAGATTTGACAATGTTGCTACTACCATGATGATGTGTCCTGATATGGAAACTGAAACTATCGTGCTGAATGCTTTGAATGAAACAAAAAGTTTCAGCATGAAAGATGATAAAGTATATTTGTTAGGTGAAAATGGAAATGAATTGTTGGTGTTGAAGAAACAATAATCCATCTACATTCGAATTGATATGGGTCGGCCTGTTTTCTCATAAACGAGAAAACAGGCCGATTGCATTTATGGCATTATGCTAGGATGCTGACAGGTTTTTTATTTGGTGGAGTTCTGACATTCTTGCCTTATATGAATCCATTTAAAAGTATCATATAGCAAATAAATCAGTCATTTTGTCAGCCTTTGTCACATTCTTATTTTTGGCATACCGTTTGTTTTATGAAGGGCGTGCGGTTGGTGCACCAAAGAAAAAAGAAGTCCTTCGTGAACCATTCGCCAAGAAATCAGTTTAATTGAAAACAAATAAATAAAGATATATAATTATGGGAAAGATTATTGGTATTGACTTAGGAACCACAAATTCATGTGTTTCAGTATTTGAAGGTAATGAACCGGTAGTAATCGCAAACAGCGAAGGTAAACGTACCACTCCGTCTATCGTTGCATTTGTTGACGGTGGTGAACGTAAAGTAGGTGATCCTGCAAAACGTCAGGCAATCACTAATCCGCAACGTACTATTTTCTCTATCAAGCGTTTCATGGGTGAAACTTGGGATCAGGTACAGAAGGAAACTGCTCGTGTTCCTTATAAAGTAGTGAAAGGTGACAATAATACTCCGCGTGTAGATATTGACGGACGTCTTTATACTCCGCAGGAAATTTCAGCTATGATTCTGCAGAAGATGAAGAAAACTGCTGAGGATTATCTGGGACAAGAAGTTACAGAAGCCGTTATCACCGTTCCGGCATACTTCTCGGACTCACAACGTCAGGCTACTAAAGAAGCTGGTCAGATTGCAGGTCTGGAAGTGAAACGTATTGTGAACGAACCGACAGCTGCTGCTTTAGCTTATGGTCTTGATAAGGCTCACAAAGATATGAAGATTGCTGTATTCGACCTTGGTGGTGGTACATTCGATATCTCTATCCTTGAGTTTGGTGGTGGTGTATTCGAAGTACTTTCTACTAACGGTGATACTCACTTGGGCGGTGATGACTTCGATCAGGTAATCATTGACTGGTTGGTACAGGAATTCAAGAATGACGAAGGTGCGGATTTGACAAAAGATCCGATGGCTATGCAACGTCTGAAAGAAGCTGCTGAAAAGGCAAAAATTGAATTGTCTTCTTCTACTTCAACAGAAATCAACCTGCCATACATCATGCCCGTAGACGGTATGCCTAAGCACTTGGTTAAGACTTTGACACGTGCTAAATTTGAAGCTTTAGCTCACAATTTGATTCAGGCTTGTCTTGAACCTTGCAAGAAGGCTATGAGCGATGCAGGCTTGAGCAACTCTGATATCGATGAGGTAATCCTTGTTGGTGGTTCTTCACGTATTCCGGCTGTTCAGGAATTGGTAGAAAAATTCTTCGGTAAGACTCCTTCCAAGGGTGTTAATCCTGACGAAGTGGTTGCTGTAGGTGCTGCCGTTCAGGGTGCTGTTTTGACAGATGAAATCAAAGGTGTGGTATTGCTGGATGTTACTCCGTTGTCAATGGGTATCGAAACATTGGGTGGTGTAATGACTAAGTTGATTGATGCAAACACTACTATCCCGGCCCGCAAGAGTGAGACCTTCTCTACAGCTGCCGATAACCAGACTGAAGTGACTATCCACGTACTTCAAGGTGAACGTCCGATGGCTGCACAAAACAAGTCAATCGGTCAGTTCAATTTGACTGGTATTGCTCCGGCTCGTCGTGGTGTTCCTCAGATTGAGGTGACATTCGATATCGATGCCAACGGTATCTTGAAAGTATCTGCCAAGGATAAAGCTACCGGCAAGGAACAAGCTATCCGTATCGAAGCCTCCTCTGGTTTGAGCAAGGAAGAAATCGAAAAGATGAAAGCCGAAGCTGAAGCTAATGCAGAAGCAGACAAGAAGGAACGTGAAAAGATTGACAAATTGAATCAAGCTGACTCCATGATTTTCTCTACTGAAAATCAGTTGAAGGAATTAGGTGACAAGTTGCCGGCTGATAAGAAAGCTCCGATTGAAGCTGCTCTTCAGAAACTGAAAGATGCTCATAAAGCACAGGATTTGTCTGCTATTGATACTGCCATGGCTGAACTGAATACAGCATTCCAGGCTGCCAGCGCTGAAATGTATGCTCAGAGTGGTGCACAAGGTGGCGCTCAGGCCGGTCCGGGTGCAGGTGCAGGACAACAGGCTAATCAGGGTTCTTCTAATAATAAAGAAGATATTCAGGATGCTGACTTCGAGGAAGTCAAATAATAAGTAATTCAAAGTCGTAAAGTAAGAAATTACTGAATAGATAAATCATAAATGAGGCATAATTAATAGTAATTGTGTCTCATTTTTTTATTATAGCATATGAGTAAAAAATTTATTAGAAAAACAAAGGAAAGTAAACCAGTTGTTGCAATATGTTATGACTTTGATAAGACATTATCACCAGATGACATGCAAGCGCAAGGGTATATACAATCTGTTGGGGATGAAGTCGAATCTTTTTGGAAAGAGTCCAATGGGTTAGCTGAAGAGAATGACATGGATCAAAATTTGGCTTACATGTTTACCATGATTCAGAAAGCGCATGGAAAAGTCATATTTAATAAAAAGGCATTAATGGATTATGGGGCGAAAGTACAATTATTCCCCGGTGTTGAGACTTGGTTTAAGCGCATTAGAGACTATGGCATGGAAAGAGGAGTTATTGTAGAGCATTATATCATTTCATCAGGTCTTAAAGAAATGATAGAAGGTACAAAAGTCGCTAATGAATTTGAAAAAATTTATGCCAGTTCCTTCTATTATGATAAAGATGGTGTTGCTCAATGGCCAGCACAAGTTATTAATTACACGAGCAAGACTCAATTCCTTTTTAGAATAGAAAAAGGGACATTAGATGTGAATGATTCAGGTGTCAATGACTATTTTAAACCAGAGGACATTCGTATTCCTTTCAGAAATATGGTATATATAGGTGATAGTGATACGGATATACCTTGTATGAAACTCATTAATTCTTATTCAGGTCATTCTATTGGAGTTTATAATCCAAAAACAAAAGATAAACGAAAAGTCTATAAAATGATGGAAGATAAGCGCATAAAATATTATACTCCTGCAGACTATACAGAAGGATCTGAATTGGACAAATTAGTCAAAACCATTATTGATACAACTGCATCGAATGAAAAATTGATGGCTGTCCATTACATAAATAAGCAAGAGCAGGTAAGCCATAATGGACAGATAGATAATAAGGAAGACAAAGAAAAAGAGAAACTTATTATGGATTTGGAAAATAGCAACAGTTTTAAACAAACTCATTCAATAATTTCAGAACTTAAGAAAATCAAGAACTGGACTCTAGAAGAAAAGAAGCAATTAAAGATTATAGCGGAGAAGAATAAGCAGATTTCTTATATAATGAAGGATGGTGATGTTGCCTCTTTCTACTCATCTCTTGAATAGACTTAAGATTTTTCTATCAACTGTCCTCCTGATTCAAAATAGCTGACGGCAAAAAGTCGTACCTGACGGAGAACCACGTTTCTCCATATAATCCAATTGAGTAAACATATGCCTTGAATGGGGAAATTAAATTAATTGCCAAACGCTAGTGTTCCGGTTTTAATGTGACACTAGCGCTGTTGTTTCTTTTTCTCTTCTCTCCCTAACCTTTTCTAATCCCGGCATCTTTTTGCCAATACACTTTCTCCAGCAGGAAAATAGAGAGGAAAAATTTTCATCAAAAAACTCACAATTTTACTACGGCTTTTATCCATATTGTAAAAAGCAGAGCAGACAAAGTACATTAGTTCTTGCTGACTACATGTTTCTTTGGGCTGTATGTTTATTGAGGGAGCAACTATCAAGTCATGTTCAGCAAATGATAGAGCACTGGCAAGTATAGCTTCCTGTTCTTCTTCAGTAAATACCTTGATTTTTTCTGTTAACCATTCAAGCTCTCCTTGCTGAAGTGCTTGTTGCTTTTCGTTTTGATGTTCCAATAGGATTGCCACATTTTCTTGTTGCTTTTCTGTCAAGGCGTTTTCCAATGCTTGGTTCTTTCGTTTAAGAACATTGAATTTTAGCAAAGCAGCAATGTACATACAGAAATATCCTACTGCAATATCGAATATTAGGACAAGCAGATAATTGTTACTTGAGTTTTGTATGCCACCAGCCATATATTCACTAATAGGGATAACAGCTAATAGCATGATAATGGCTATTGCATAAAGCACTCGGTATCGCGTTTTATGGTTTCCTGTGGCAAAGAGGCAAGCAAAAAGGCGATAATCAAAACGGCTATGATTGCAAAGAGTGGTATGAAAGAGGTCTCCATAGGTTTGTTGTTCTGTTTATGGTTTAACAATAATGCGCCAATAACCAGCCTTGTCTGAACCTTCGTGAACCAAAATTCCCATACCCCTAAGGCTCTTGATATTTTTCTCTATAGCGCGTTTAGTTACACCAATCTTGTTGGCCATATTATCAGCTGTGATTGAAGGATCTGAAATAACGAGGTCGATTATCTTTTGTGCAGTTTTACTGACTTTCTTCTGTGTTTCCGATGTATCTCCGAACTTATCCGCATTTACACCGAACTTTTCGACCGAACTTTCTTCATTTACACCGAACTCTTTTGTGTTTACACCGAACTTTTCGACCGAACTTTCTTTGTTTACAGGATACTTTTCGAGGGTACTATTTACCCTGTTGGCTACTTCTTCAACAGGCATTCTTCCGTTGTCACCCCAGTTCAAATTATAGAATGTGGTGTAGAAAGAAGTCGCTTCCGTTTGATATTGCGGCTCTTTACCTTGCAGGAAATTGGGTAGCTTCTCTGTAAGCTCTCGCATTTTGCGTAAACCGGAACCACGTTTCTCCATATAATCCAACTGTGTGAACATGTCTGCAATGACAGGGTTACGGCGCATGGACGGCACTTTGTATATGTCACGGTCTTGAATCTGTGTTCCGTCAAGCATTGCGCCCGGTGATACCAGTTCTACACGGTCATCGTAAATGTCAATATGCACTTCACCACCCATCACAGTATAATCTCTATGGATAAGGTGGTTTACCAATCCTTCGAAGATAGCACGGTCTGAATAGTCGGGGAGGTTTAGACGATAGTTCGGCATCTTCACCCAACCACTCATGGTATAGTTCTTGATGAAGTCCATGCCGTATTTCAATAGCAATACAAGGTTAGCCCGATGTTCCACGGAACTGATGGCATCATCTTTATAGAGTCCAGTCCAACGGGTACAGAAAATACGTGATTGGAATACGGTACAATTATCCACAAACAGCAATCCGGCATTGGTCAGTTTGCCGTCAGGAGTTACTAGTCCGAATGATTCCAGATACTTGTCATTCCATTCCTGATGGGTTTGCTCACGGAAAGTATTGGCGAGAATGATGAAAGAATGTTTGCTGGCATCCACTTGGGTAGGCAGTGAATCCCAAGTCATGTGCGTACCTTTCAATACCAATGAAAGAAGCTGTTGCGAATTACACTCCACGCTTTCATTGCCAACTCGTACATATGCGGTACGTGTCCCATCCTGATAATAGTAATAAGGTGTAAGCGTTCCTGCCTTTACTTTCACTTCAAGCAAGGTATGCCCTTCGTGTTCTATCGGAATAAGCTGAACTTCCGGCACAGGGTCAAGTCGTGCCTTTATCATTTCACTGATAAAATCAGCATCGGCTTGTGGATTCTCCAAACCTACAATTACACCGTCATCATTCACTCCATAAAACAAACTGCCACCGTCCGTATTGGCAAATGCCGACACGGATTTAAGCCATGACTTTACTTTCTTACGTTCCAGCATTTCCTTGAAATCGTAAGCCGAGCATTCCGCTATCAATGTATTGTTATGTATTTGCATAGTTTCCTTATTGTTGTTCGGGTATAACATCCCAATATCATATACAAAGGTAAGGATAAAACCGAAGAATCTGTTAAAAACATCGCTTTCTTTTGATTTTTATGCGTTTACATCTCTTGTTTATGAATAAAAATCGTACTTTTGTGAGCAAGAGCGTGTGTTGCTTATGGATGCTTATTTTCGGGTTTGCGTTATATTTGCAACACGTGTACGCAAGTCGCTGATAGATATATCATGTTGACTTTGAGGAAGTGAAGTAATTCAGACAAGGACATAAACAATAAGCAAAAGCGTGCAGTTTATCAGAGCTGCGCGCTTTTGTATTTTTTATTGTTATATACTTGTCGATATAAGAACACTGAGTTCTTTCTCTTTAATTCTAAAGAATCTATTTGCCATTACAAGTATTTAAGTCCTCATTAAAATATAAATCATGATATTATATTTTTCTTTGATGATTTATTTAATTAACCTAGGTAATGGCAAATATGAGATTAGTAAAATTAAAGAACCGTCCGAGTAAGGGCGTTTTCGTTTTTGAATACATGCAGGAGCAGATAGAGCGTCTTAGAGGGCAAGGAAAAGAACGGACAGTCGAAACATATCAGTCCGCATTGAACAGCTTCATGAAGTTCCGTGACGGCATAGACTTATGTTTTGATGAGATGGATGCAGATTTGATGGAACATTATGAAACGGAGATGCGCTCCACTCACCATTTAAGTCGTAATACCACCTCTTTTTATATGCGTATTTTGCGTTGTGTGTATCGTAAGGCAGTGGGTGAGGGACTGGCCCTTCCTGCAGATCCTTTTGAGAATGTATATACTGGTGTGGACAAGACCTCAAAGAGAGCTGCCACCCTGACAGATATCAAACACATCAAGCAGTTGGATCTTTCCGATCATAAATCATTGGAATTTGCACGAGATATCTTTCTCTTTTCTTTCTATATGCGAGGAATGTCTTTTATAGATCTTGCCTATTTGCGTAAAAAAGATCTCAATAGTGGCTTTGTGAGTTATAGCCGTCGTAAAACAGGTAAGAAACTCATTATACGGTGGGAAAAACAGATGCAGGAGATTATTGACAGATACGGAGATTCGGAAACACAATATCTTTTACCTATTATAGAACGAGAAGATGGCACGGAGCACAGACAATACCGGAATAAAATGTTGCTGGTGAACCGTAAGCTGAAGAAGATTGCAGCCCGGGCAGGATTGACCACACCACTTACTATGTATGTGGCGCGCCATTCCTGGGCAAGTATAGCTAAGACGAAAAACATCTCGATTGGTATTATCAGCGAAGCGATGGGGCATGATTCAGAAACTACTACACAAATCTATCTTTCGTCTATACAGACTAATCAGATAGATAATGCAAATAGAAATATTTTAAAAGATCTATAAGAAGGGGAATATTTGAATTATTTTGAAATTAGGACGCACTCTTATATAGAGAGCGTCTATCGGCTGCAAAGGTATAGATTTATTTTCATTTTCTAGCATTTACAGACTGTAAACTGATAAAAAAAGTTTTTTTCTCTCTCTATATATAATAAACTTATGGGCTGATTTTATTCATACAACTTACTACATAAATGGAAATCAGAAATTTAAGAAATCGGACGCTCTCTATATAAGAGTGCGTCTGTTTTTAGTCGGATTATTCCACTATGAGTATTGTAAATAACAAGGGCAAAGACATGCCACAACAAATTTTGGGAACGACGGTTCAAAAGACCGACGACGCCGTAGGCATATTCCGAAATGATCAGGAAAAAAAGCATTGGTATGTGGCTGTTGTAAATAACAGAAGTGAAAAAGCCTGTCAGGATAGATTACGAAAACGTTTGAAAAACGAAACTGATAGTGAGAAAGCTTATGAAGTTTATGTCCCTATCCAACAGGAGATGAGTATTCGTCATGATGGTAAACGTAAAAAAGTGGACCGTATTGTTTTCCCTGCTCTTGTGTTCATTCGCTGCACAGATTCAGTAAGACGGAAAGAAATAGTCTGCCTTCCTTATATAAAACGTTTCATGGTTAACATAGCCGGTTCTTCCCGAAATACTTGCCGTCCCGTAGCTATTATTCCAGATCATCAGATGTACAGCTTGATGCGTATGGTCAATGATGCCGAAGAACATGTCACTATTGAGTCATGCCCTCTGCATTTGGGCGATCGTGTCCGTGTAAACGGTGGCAAACTGGTAGGGTTGGAAGGGAATATATGTCGTGAAATAGATGGTTCTACTAGTCTGGTTGTAAAAATTGATATCCTTGGATGTGCTAAAGTTACCATTGCTAGAGAATTGCTGGAACCTATAGCGGAAAAAAACTCAGTTAACATATAATTATATATTGACATACAATGACCATAGCAGTAGACTTTGACGGTACTATTGTTGAGCACAAGTATCCGGCAATCGGCAGGGAGTTGCCGTTTGCCATTGAGACATTGAAAAAATTGCGTGACGAACATCACAGGTTGATTCTATGGACAGTGCGTGAAGGGCGTCTGCTTGACGAAGCTCTTGCCTTTTGCCGTGATCGCGGTCTTGAATTTTATGCCGTGAACCGCGACTATCCGGAGGAGGAGAAAGGGCGTAACAATCATTACTCACGCAAGCTCAAAGCCGATCTTTTTATAGATGACCGCAACTTGGGAGGCCTTCCCGATTGGGGTACTATTTATGGAATGATTCATGACGGAACCACTTTTTCGGATTTGATACGTAATGCCGGTGAATCTCCTGTTTCGGAGAATCACGGCAGAGGTCTTTTTTCGCGCCTGTTTGGCAGATGATTGAATAATAAATGAAAAAACTGATATGAAGACTTTAAAGAAACTATTATTGTTTGTTGTGGCATCCGCCTTGTTGGCAGGCTGCACCTCCTATAAAAATGTACCTTACATGCAGAATCCCGAGGTAGTGAACAGTTACAGGGAAGATCTTCCCCTTTATGATGCAAAGATTATGCCGAAAGATTTGCTGAGTATAACTGTGAACACGAGTGATCCTCAGGCTGCCGCTCCTTTTAACCTGACGGTACAGACTCCTCTGAATGCAGCCCTGACCAATATTAATACTACCACACAACCCACTCTCCAGCAATACCTGGTAAATAACAAGGGTGAGATAGATTTCCCCGTTATCGGTCGTCTGAAGGTAGGCGGCCTTACGAAAAACGAGGCGGAAGATTTGATCCGTGAGCAATTGCAGCCCTATCTGAAAGAGAGTCCTATCGTTACAGTCCGTATGGCAAATTACAAAATTTCGGTATTGGGAGAGGTGAACCGTCCGGGTACTTTTACAGTAGGAAATGAAAAGGTAAATATCCTTGAAGCCCTTGCCATGGCGGGAGATATGACTGTTTATGGCGTCCGTGACAATGTGAAACTGATTCGTGAAGATGCAAAAGGCAAGCGTGAGATTATCAATTTGAATCTTAATAATGCAGAACTGGTTGTATCTCCCTATTACTACCTGCGCCAGAACGATATCATCTATGTAACGCCCAATAAGACAAAAGCCAAGAACTCGGACATTGGCAGCAGCACCAGCATATGGATCAGTGCTACATCCATTTTGGTATCTCTTGCAAGCCTTCTGGCAACCATCTTGAAATAAAACTCATAAATATAATTGTTGATTACAAACTGTTGATATGACTGACGAACAGAAGAACACCCCTTCGGGTACCGAGCAACGTGAGGAGAACGTTGATCTTTATGCCTTGTTTTTTAAATACTTTGCCTATTGGCCGTGGTTTGTAGCCAGTGTGCTGGTTTGTATTATATCTGCTTTCATCTATCTCCGTTATCAAGCTCCTGTCTATAATGTCGATGCGGCCGTACTCATCAAAGAAGGTGACAAGAAAGGTGGAAGCAGTAATAATCCTATGGGAGCCCTTCAGGATCTGGGTATGTTCTCCATGACTAACAATTTTGACAATGAGGTGGAAATCCTGAAGTCAAGAACCTTGATTAAAAAGGTGGTGAATCATTTGAATTTGTATATTTCAGTGGCCGAGGAACGTATGTTCGGCTATAACACTCCTTTATATAAGTCCACTCCGGTAAAAGTTTATATGACTCCTGAAGAGGCAGACAATCTGGAAGAAGGAGCCAAGCTTCATCTAAAATACACCATGAATGGAAAATTGGATGTAAAAGTGGAATATATGTTTGACGAGGAGAAGCAGGAGACTGAGGTAAGTTTTGACAGTATTCCGGCTGTTTTCCCCACTCCAGTAGGAGTTTTCAGTTTTACAAAGAACGACTCGGTCCCACCTTTGGAAGAAGATATGAATCTGGTGGCATACGTTAATTCTCCTACAGATGTGACGGAAAGTTATGTAGAGAATTTGTCAGTGGAACCCACTTCGAAGACTACCACAATTGCTGCCATCAGCTTGCAGAATACGGTAAAGCAGCGCGGTATCGATTTTATCAATTGTTTGGTTGACTTTTATAATCTGGACGCGAATGACGAGAAGAATGAAGTGGCTCAAAAATCCGCAGAGTTTATAGACGAGCGTATTGGCATTATCAATCGGGAGTTAGGTACTGCCGAAACGGAACTTGCCGATTTCAAGCAACGCTCCGGATTGACCGATTTGACCAGCGATGCCCGTCTGGCTTTGGAAGAGAGTTCGAAATATGAACAGCAGCTGACCGAGAATGCCACCCAGTTGAGACTGGTGGAGTCCTTGCGTAACTATGTGAACAATCCGAAGAATGCAAACGAGGTGATTCCCGCCAATGTAGGGTTGCAGGACCAGAATTTGGGTTCTATCATCAACCAATATAACACGATGCTGATCGAACGCAAGCGTTTGCTCCGTACCTCTTCCGAAAACAATCCTGCGGTAATCAATATCAATACGGGCATCGAGTCCATGCGGCACAATGTGCAGACTACCGTGAACAGTGTACTGAGAGGGTTGCAGATAGCGCAGTCCAATCTTGAACGTCAGGCACGGAAGTTTGAAGGCAGGATCAGCAGTGCGCCGCAGCAGGAGAAAGAATTTCTTACTATCTCCCGCCAGCAGGAAATCAAGGCGACCCTTTACATTATGTTGCTTCAGAAGCGTGAAGAAAACGCAATAACCCTGGCATCCACTGCTAATAACGGACGTATCATCAAAGCTGCTCTTCCTAGTAAAAAGCCGGTTTCTCCTAAGAAGAAGATAGTTCTGCTGGCTGCCTTTGTATTGGGTATGGGTATTCCTGTAGGTCTTATTTATTTGAAGGATTTATTAAAATATAAGATAGAGAATGCCGAGGATGTGGAGAAGATAACGGATGTTCCTATTTTGGGTGAGCTTCCTTTAAGTAAGAAGCCCGAAAAAGGTGCCATTGTGGTTCAGGAGAATCAGAATGGTATGATGGAGGAGGCTTTTCGTGGTCTGCGTACCAATATGTTGTTCATGCTTGGTGCCAGTCAGAAAGTGGTGCTTTTTACATCCACACAGCCGGGTGAAGGTAAGTCTTTTATTGCTGGAAATACGGCAGTCAGTCTGGCCTATATGGGTAAGAAAGTTGTTATTGTGGGTTTGGATATCCGCAAGCCGGGGCTGAATAAGGTCTTTAATCTGTCCCATCGCACGGAAGGTATTACCAATTATCTGGCTGACCCCGAGCATACCAATCTTTTTGATATGATACAACATTCGGATGTAAGTCCTAATCTTGATATTCTTCCGGGTGGTCCTATTCCTCCCAATCCTACAGAGTTGATGGCGCGTACGGTACTGGAGGATGCAATAGAGAAATTGAAAGAGCGTTACGATTACATTATTCTTGATACGGCTCCTATTGCTATTGTGACCGATACTGCTATTGCCAGTCGTGTGGCTGATATGTGCGTGTATGTGTGTCGTGCAGATGTTACTCCGAAGTTGGGGTATCAGTATATTAATGTGCTGCGGGATCAGAAGAAATTCGATAAATTGGCTACGGTTATTAATAGTATTGATTTGAATTCAAGAAAGAGTGGCTATGGGTATGGTCATAAGTATGGCTATGGATATGGGCACAAATATGGTTACGGCTATGGATATGGTATGAAAAAATAACAGGAGATCACTTTTATAATGTGATCTGATAATAACAACCTACCATGAAAGACAAATTAGCATCCTACAACCACTTGATCGAGACCTTTGTGATTGTCACCGAGACCTTTCTTTGCGGTCTGCTATTCCTGCTTTTCAGCAAGCTGTCCAATGAGATGCAGTGGGATAGCCTGCAGGTTGGTGAAACCACCGTTCTGCAAGTCATGCTTACACTGATGTTATGTTACGCCCTTTGCGTCGTAAGCACTCAATGGCTTCCTTGAGCTTATAAAAAAGAAATATGATCTAAGTAAAAATAAAGATAGGCGGAAGTATATTTATGACATTTGGGACATTATAGGAAGTAAGTACTCAATTTAGGCAGGTACTCAATTTATAGCTATAAATTAAAAGGCTTATTTTCGCTGCAACCAAAATTTAAGAACTAAAGAATATCCGTGTGTCATTTTTAACAAGTGATTGTGAATTTGAAATGCTTAAAGGAGTTGTCACATCTAACGAAACGGCTTTCAAAACAGGCAAAAAAGACACATACCATTATTTGAATGATTTTCAAGAATAATTAGAGGATTTTTTTATATAGACCCCATAAAAACAACTCGTTGGAATATGATAAGAAATGACTTTTTAACCACTGTAGAAAAGATTAATTGTCAAAATAAATAATAAAGTTAACATGTTAATTTGCAAATGAATTTATTCAAATACATGGTGACAAATAATGAAAAATCCGGCAGAAAACAATAAGCGTGTAGCCAAAAACACGTTGTTCCTTTATTTCCGTATGATTCTTATCATGCTGGTTACCCTTTATACGTCAAGGGGCGTGCTGGCAGAATTGGGTATTGATGATTATGGCATTTACAATGTTGTAGGAGGAGTGGTTTTAATGTTCTCTTTCCTGAACAGTTGCATGTCTACCGCTACACAGCGTTTTCTTACATTCGAGCTTGGTCGAGGTGATACGGACAAATTAAAAAATGTGTTTGCTGCAGCCTTAAACATCCATATAGCTATCGGTATTTTAATAATATTTCTGGCTGAAACGATTGGGCTTTGGTTTGTCAATGAAAAGCTGGTCATTCCTGATAACAGGATTGCTGCAGCCAATTGGGTCTATCAGTTTTCCATATTGACTTTTTGCATCAACATCATTCAGGTGCCGTATAATGCAGTCTTAATTGCACATGAAAAGATGAATGTATATGCGTACATAAGCATATTGGAAGCCTTATTGAAATTAGGCATAGTCTATTTGCTTGTAATTGTATCGGCGGATAAGCTTATTGTCTATGGAATGCTTGTCTTTGCTGTGCAATTGATTATACGGATTGTCTATCAGATGTATTGCAGGAGACATTATGAAGAGAGCAGGTTTAAACTGTTTTGGGATAAAGCTCTGTATCAACAAATGTCTGGCTTTGCCGGATGGAATCTGTTCGGCAGTGTGGCATGGCTCGTGCGTGATCAAGGGACCAATATTGTCCTCAATCTTTTTTTCGGTCCTGCAATTAATGCTGCTCGTGGGGTGGCATCCCAGGTCTCAAATGCCGTTATGGGGTTTATCTCTAATTTTCAAGTAGCATTAAATCCCCAGATTACCAAGGATTATGCAACCGGAAATATAACCGGAATGGAACGGCTTTCTTATTTAGGGATAAAGTATTCTTTTCTGATATTGTTTATGATGGCATTTCCTCTTTGCTTGAACATTGATTACGTGTTGCATTTATGGTTGGTCGATGTGCCTGACTATGCTGCTTTATTCATTATATTGATAATGATAGATGCATTGTGTGGAACACTTTTTGGGACTCCTTTTATGACATCTTTGTCAGCAACGGGGTGGATACGGAACTACCAAATTGTTGTAAGTTGCATCATATTGTGCATTTTTCCGATCGGGTATATTGCATTGAAGTTCGGCTGTAGCGCATCATCGGTGTTTTATATTTCAATATTCTTCACACTCATTGCAGGTTTTGTTCGTTTTCTGTTCTGTCGGAGTCTGATTGGCTATTCATTGAAGAAACTTATAAAGGATGTTTTATCTCCTGTAGCCGGAGTGACGGTTCTTTCTTTGCCGTTGCCTGTTTTCATAAAATATCATTTCCTTGAAGCTCAAACTCTTGGTAATTTCATTTCACTATGTATAATTACCGCTATTGTCACTATGACCATTTCATGGTTTATCGGCTTGAAAAAGACTGAAAGGAATACGCTTATTTCCGTCGTAAAAAACAAACTTCATAAAAAATGAAATTGATTTGTGAGAAAGAGTTATGTACGGGATGTGGACTGTGCGCCGCAAGGTGTCCCAAACATAGCATATCCCTGGTTGCTGAAGAATTGGGACATCTTTATCCGTCCGTTGATCAGAAGAAATGCATTGATTGTGGGCTTTGTCAAAAAGCATGCCCATCGTTGCATGATACGGTATGTCTGTATCCGTCAGTGGCATACGCCGCATGGTCGAAAGACGAAGAAGACTATAGAAGCAGCACTTCCGGCGGTATGGCTTCTGTATTGACTCATTATTTTTTAGCCAATGTAGGTATCGTTTATGGATGCACTGTAATACCGGGCATTGAAATTAAGCATATCCGCATAGATAATCTTAAAGATGCATATAAATTGAAAGGCTCTAAATATGTGCAAAGCAGTATCGTTGATGTCCTGTCACAAATTAGACAAGATGTAAAAGATGGAACAAACGTATTATTTATCGGGACACCTTGTCAAGTGACAGCTGTCAAGCGAATGTATGAGGAACAACCTGATAATCTTTTCTTGGTAGACCTTATTTGTCATGGGGTGCCTTCAAATAAATGGTTGGTTGACTATATAGCAAATACTCTCAAAATAAAAGCAGATAAAGTTTCTAGCATTGGTTTTCGGTTATTTGAAGCTTTTAGTCTATGTGTATATAATGATGATAGGTTGATTTATAAGTCCGGAGATCTATGGACACACCGTTATGAAGATTTATATTATAACACTTTTATTGACGGTTTTACCTATCGAGACAGTTGTTTTAATTGTCATTATGCCAAACCGGAAAGAGTATCTGATATAACTATCGGAGATTTTTGGGGATTGGGTAATGAAACTGACGATAATTATATTCCCAAACATCCGTATGGCATTTCCTGTGTTCTTCCTCTTACAGAAAAAGGTAAAAGACTCATTTCGATTGTAAAGGATAAGCTGAATATTTACGAACGTCCAGTTACGGAAGCCATAAACGGTAATGACCAGCTCAGATTTCCCAAAAAGAAAAATCTAAGAATAAAGTTTTTTAGAAGAATCCATAAATACATAGGAGTAGATGCTGCCTACAAACTATGTGTTTGTGATAAGATTGTAAAATATAAGATTAGAAAAATAATAAGATAGTAGCATTATAATATGGGAAATAGAAAAAAGAAATGTGGTATCGTTACATTTCATAGCTCACATAATTACGGCTCTGTTCTACAGGCTTATGCCATGGTAAGAGTCATGCAGAAAATGGGACTTGATGCAGAACTGATAGATTTTCGCCATCCCAGAACAACAGATATGTATGAGTGGAGACTATGGTCTACGTATAAAAACTGGAAATGGAATTTGCGAGAATTGGTATTGCGTGGCTTATTCAGTTTTGGGAAAAAACGGGAACAGGTATTCTCTGATTTTATTGAAAATGTGCTGAAAAAATCCAAAAGGGTAAAAGATAAAAATGATATACCGGATATCTATGATATTTTAGTTTGTGGCTCGGATCAAATTTGGAATCCAAAGGCATCTGGTGAAAACGACCCTATATATTATCTTGATTTTGGCACGACTACTTGTAAATTCTCATACGCTGCGAGTTCCGGTTCGGTCAGATTTGGTGATGAAAATCCTGAACTGTTTAAAAAGTATTTGCAAAACTTGAAATCAATCGGTGTAAGGGAGCGATTTATGCAGGAATATATTAAAGAAGAATTGGGATTAGTATCAGAGATTAATCCGGATCCTACTTTTTTATTAAATGCCTCAGAGTGGTCAGAAATAGAAAAACCATATAAAGGATTACCTGATAATTATTTATTGATTTATACAATAAAAAGACCGAAAGAGACGATAAATTTTGCGCATCAGGTTGCTGTTTCTTTAAATTTGCCAACTGTACAAATTTGCAATGATAGAGACTTGAACGCATTAATGCATAAAGATGTTGATTATAGATTAATGAATGTTTCTCCACAACAATTTTTATGGCTGTTTCATCATGCTTCGTTTATCGTAACAAACACATTTCATGGTAATATGTTTTCTGTGATTTACCGAAAAAACTTTGTTCATTATGGAATAAATTCAAGTGATACAAGAATCTCTACGTTACATGATGAAATAAGACTGAAAAACAAAATCGTTTCTTCATTCGAAATAGATCAAAGGATTATTGATTACAATTTAATAGAAGAAAATGTTGCATATTATTGTAAATGTGGATTGAATTTCATTCAAGCTAATATAAATGATGATTAAATCGTTTAATCATATCTTTTATAAACAGTAGTAAAAACGTTTAAGTGTACCTATTATATACAATGAGTTATCAACTGATTTCTTTAGTTTTTTACAATTTGATCTTATTATTCCTTTTGTTTGTTTGGATTAAAACAAAAGGGTGGCAGTTAAATGGCACATTATATATTCTATTCTTTTTGTTATTTTCAGGAATAATTTCTGCTTTTTATTGGAATGTTTCAAATGGAACTATTCGTAATTATTCTAATCTGACGCTAATTCCATTTTTCTATTTAATCATTGGCTATCTTATAACCTTAATGCCTATAGTAAAATATGACATCACTCCTAGGAAAGAACTATCTATAACTAACAAGCAAGGTGTGTTTTTACACTATTTTACTCTTTTTTTAATAATCATTTCTTTTGAACCTTTTGGGGAGAATTTGTTGCATCTACCTTCTGTGATAGCTAATTCCGATTATGCTGCAAAAATGTATGATAGTAGAGTCGAGTACCTTTCTTTTATAGGACGAAAATTAAATAGAATTTCGACTTCTTTTGAGCTGATTTACCCTCCATTACTATTTTATTTTTTGCAAAAAAAAATAATATCAAAAAAAATCGTATATGGACTTATAATGGTAATTTTAAGTTTTTGGATTCATGAATTAGGATTAGGAGGGCGTTCTAAATTAGTGCAAAATATTTTATATTTAGTTGTTTGCTTTTTTTTGATGAGACCCTATATAAATGCTTGTATAACTAAAAAAATTATTTTATATGGAAGTGTTGTTATTGGGTTAGGAATTTGTATGGTATTGCTCATTTCTATTTCCAGATTTACAAGTATAGAAGCAGAAGGTAGCAATATAGAAAATATTTGGATATGGCTAGGACTTTATGCCGGTGAAGGAGTTCTTAATTTCAATTCTCTAATGTGGTATGTAGAAAAAAGCACTGGGGGCGATTCAACATTTATTTTTTTAAAAGATTTACTTGGACTAACGAAAGGCTCTGGGGTTGAAGACAATTGGGCAACAGTTAGCAAATTGGGGATACCTGGAAATATATTTTATACGTATATAGGATCTATTTTTGAAGACTTCAATAAAATAGGCACATTAATATTTCTTTTAGTGTTTTCTACAATTACTATCAAATTAACTAAAATAAAAAACGGATTAATAACATTTCCTCAAATAATAATATTATGCTTATGCGCAAGGGTGTTGGTTATTCCTACATTTTATACATACACTTCCTTAATGGCACAAACAAATTTGTTATGTGTCCTTTGTTTTTCTATGGTTATCTATTTAAAAAAATAATCTGCAGCTATGAAAAATCCAACTGTATCCATTATTATTCCTGTTTACAATGCAGAAGGTACTATTACACGCTGCCTAGATAGTATCATACATCAGACATATTCAAGCATTGAAGTTATAATTATTGATGACGGTAGCTCAGACTTATCAGGAAGCATTTGTGATAATTATGCAACAAAATATAATTATATACAAGTAATACATAAAAAAAATGAAGGAGTTAGTATAGCCCGTCAAATAGGAGTTAAACATTCGAAAGGATTATATTCAATTCATGTTGATGCAGATGATTACATTGATAAATGTGAAATAGAAAGAATGATGGATATAGCATTAAAATTTAATGCGGATATGGTTGTTTGCGATTATATATTAGAATATAAGAAAAATAAGTTTGTATACCAGAAAGGTATGAAGGATGCCTGCGATGCATTTGATTTTCTTAAACAAATATATAATGGAATATTCATTGGAACATTGTGGAATAAATTGATTAAAACATCACTTTACAATAATGTCATTTTTCTAAAGCAATGTAATTATTGTGAGGATGTTTATATTTTAACTCAAATACTTTCAAATAACATATCAATTAATTACATCAATGAAGCTCTATATCATTACTGTTATGATGCATCATCTTTAACACGGGAAATAAATAGAAATTATATAATAAATCGTATAATTTTTATCCAAGAAATCGAGAAAATACTTCCTTTAGACCTTGATCTCAGCCGATTTAAAGCAGGTATAAAATTGTCTATACTGAAATCTGGAGAATATACATATAAAGAATATATTAATTTATACCCAAATACAAACATTCCGAAAGAACTATTGAATAAAAGAAATTTACTGTTTTTATCAACAGCAAATTTCTTTATTGGCTATCAATTTCTAAAGATATTATTCAATTTGAAAAAAAGATTCAAATCATTTCACTTATGACAATCATCCATATCACCTATGCCTTCGGTCTTGGAGGTATAGAAACTATGCTGCGTAATATTGCGAATGAGCAAGCTAGATTCGGGTATAATATACATCTGATTGTTATCAATAATAATGTTAACGATGAGCTTCGCACAAGTTTGAATGAAAAAATCAAATTCTACTGCCTGGAAAGGCGAAAAGGTTCTAAAAATCCTCTGCATTATATTAAGCTAAACTTACTTCTTAAAAGAATCAATGCAGATGTTATTCACTTGCACTACTCATCTATTGCGAGATTCATTTTTTTATCTTCATTGGAGCGCAAGCTATGTGTTACACATCATGATGTATGTAACGGAGGAAATTTTGTAAACTTATATAGATGTAAAAGGGTTTATGCAATTTCCAATATTGTTAAAGAAGATATTTTTAAATGGACCGGTCTGAATTCAGAAGTCGTTCTTAATGGTGTTGATGTGAGTAAAATCAGATACTCTACTGCTCGTCAAGTTGATATTTTCAGAATCGTACAAGTGAGTAGGCTCATGCATGAAAAGAAAGGACAACATATATTAATAAAGGCTTTTCATCAATTAATAGATCGTGGACATACTCAGTTGCACCTTGACTTTATAGGTGAAGGTGAATCTCGTGAGTATTTGGAGAATCTTGTTAATGAGTTGGGACTGTCCACATATGTCAGTTTCTTGGAAGCAAAAAATCAGTCGTATATCTATACTCATCTGTGTGAATACGACTTGTATGTACAACCATCTATTTATGAGGGTTTTGGACTAACCGTAGCCGAAGCTATGGCGGCGAAAATCCCCGTACTTGTATCGGAAAATCAAGGGCCGTTAGAAATCATAGATTATGGTAAATATGGCTATTCATTCAAAAATATGGATGTAAATGACTGCGCTGATAAGATTGAAACCTTTTTGAAAGGGCATAATAATATTTCTATGATTGAAAGTGCTTATAAAAGAGTTACGGAACTTTATAATGTGC
Organism: Phocaeicola vulgatus ATCC 8482; assembly: GCF_000012825.1. Classification (GTDB taxonomy): domain Bacteria; phylum Bacteroidota; class Bacteroidia; order Bacteroidales; family Bacteroidaceae; genus Phocaeicola; species Phocaeicola vulgatus. Next base: position 3,079,940 of record NC_009614.1, read on the forward strand.
GGATTACGGCTAAAACATATTTAGAAAAATACAAAGAATTTATAGAATCAGATTATGCTCCAGTACATTGACAATAGAATAAACTACAACTATTCCCTATGTCAGCAATGTGGCATTTGTGAGGCAGTATGTCCTAAACAGGCAATATCATTCAAGTTGTTGAAAAACGGCATACACAAGGTTGTCATTGATGACGAGAAGTGCATCAGGTGTCTGCGATGCGTAAAAAGTTGCCCTGCTAATAAGAAAGAAGGTTATGATGGATATTTCAATAACTTTTCGATTAAAAAGTATTTTTTAGGGTATAATAAGGACAACAAGATAAGGCGTGAAAGCTCGTCGGGCGGGGTGTGCAAGACATTGATTATTGAGAGCCTGAAAAACAACTTGGCTGACGGCGTGTACACGTTGAGGAAGACCGGACGTTATCCGTATGCCGAAGGCGAGTTTTACACGAAAGAGAATATACCTCGATATGATGACATTCCGAACTCGGTTTACCACTCTGTACTTGCGTGTCGTGAGGTAAAGAAAATACAGCGGTGCGAGCGTCTGATTGTTATCGGTACCAGCTGCCAGCTTAGGGCCATGAATACCATACTGAAAGGGAAGGCGAATGAGATTATCAGAATTTGTATTTTTTGCAAGCAGCAGAAGACTTTGGATTCGACCAGATTTCTCGCTAAAATTATGGGTATGGAAATCTCTGAAAATCTAAATTTCTCGATCCGTTATCGTGGGAACGGATGGCCGGGAATTGTTCGAGTGAACGAATCTGAACTGTCTTGGAATAGGGCAGCTCAGATTCCGTTCGGTAGAAGATTGTGGACTATTCCTGGCTGCAATGTTTGTGGTGACTCGTTCGGGACAAATGTCGGAGCGGACATAACCTTAATGGACCCTTGGAAAATAAGATCTGAAAACGATTTGGGTGAAACCTTAGTCATCGTACACACAGACAAAGGACTTAATCTGTTGAATAATATCTTATCGTTAAGGTCAGAACAGAAAGCATATAAAGAAGTAGCACTTGCGCTCGACTTGAAAGACATTTGGCGCAAACAGCAGCTTGTGCCGTTCTTCCGTGGCGAAAATTGTACGGAGACTGTCCTCAAGGCAGGTAAGGCTGAGCAAAGCCAGAGAAAGTTCTTGCGCTCTGTGGTTGAGACACTGCCAAGAATGCCGATTCTCTTCTACCGCATTTTATGCAAAATTTCTGACAGGCGAAATAACATATTAAAATAACGTTTATGGATATAAAAGTAATCACCCGACATGCTCCGTCTAATTACGGTTCTTTATTGCAGTCAATAGCCACAATAACGACATTGGAACGATTAGGGCATAAATGCGAAATCATAGATTACATACGCGATGACGAACACGGACTTAGTGCCGTAAAAACAAACCTTAACAACAAGCAGAGATGGTCCGGTAATTCGTTGAAGAAATTGGCATATATAGTTTTACGTTATCCTGAAGAAAAGAAGGCTGAACTGAACTTCAGAGAAATGCGCAGGAAGTATCTGAAACTGACGCAGCTATGCAGGACACATGACGATCTGAAACGTCTTGATGCCGATATATTCATGACCGGCAGTGATCAAGTATGGGGACCTACTCTCAACGGACACTATGATGAAGCTTATTTTCTCTCATTCGTAAAAGACAAAAGGAAAATAGCGTATGCGGCAAGTTTAGGCAGAACTGATTTTACGGCAAAGATACTTTCTGAATACAAAAAACTGTTGTCTTCATATTCAGGCATAGCTGTAAGAGAAAATACGGCTGTCGGGTTGCTCAGGCAGATGGACATTGAATGTGCAGGACAAGTTCTTGACCCAACACTCCTTCTTACAGGTGATGAATGGAGCAGAATGATAAAAAAAGATATGGGCGGCAAATATGTTTTAGTGTATCAGCTTCATAATAACCCTGCGTTAAGTAAATATGCAGTTAGATTCGCAGAACATGTTGGACTGCCTTTATATAGAGTGTCCCCCACTTTCCACCAAATCCGCAGGGGCGGCAAGTTTATATATCTGCCTGATCTACCTGATTTCCTGTCATACATAAAGAATTCTACTTATTTCATAACAGACTCTTTCCACGGAACTGCCTTCGCGTTGAATTTCAATAGGCAGTTTATTGAGATATTGCCAAACAATAAGACCGGAAACAGAAATCAGAGCATCTTGCAACTGACGAGGTTGCAAGACAGAATTGTTACGGATTATGCTGACTGTTCAATAAGCGAACGCATGATTGATTATGAAAGGGTTAATGATATTTTAAGAAAGGAGCGCATTCGATCTTTGGGAATACTGAAACAGCTTCTTCGTCAATAGGTTACCTCACCTGAGTAGTTACGTCAATAGCATCTTTTTATATACACACTTTATGAGCTTTGACTAGAATAAAAGAATCTTTCGACTTTTGCTGGTTTTAGTGAGCCTGTTGCAGTTTGCAAAGGGAAATGTTTCTCAAGATTCAACCTATCTGATGTTCTATGTCTCTATGTTTCATCCTCACAAGGAAGTAAAGATAAAAGTGAAATCTATCTGTTGGACCGAGATTCGAAAAAGGACAGGAAGATGAAACAGGAATTGTTAAAACAGATAGATTATAAACCTGTCTGGTTGGTTCTTGACAGGCATATACATTAGAATTTTACAGACTCAAACCGAAAAGGTTGAGTGACAATAACCGTCTAATATCTTTTTATTTAATGAAAATTCTGCAAATTAACGTTTTTAACTATCGTAAGGGTGGTTCTGAGGTCGTGTATTTCAGTACGATGGAGTTGCTGAGGATGCATGGCGAAGAGGTTGTCAATTTTGCATTGAGATGGCCTGAGAATTATCCTTCTGAATATGAATCGTATTTTCCTGAATCAAAGGAAACCCGAAGTGAACTGTTGAAGCCTGTAAAAAACATCATCAATTATTTCAATAACAGGGAAGCAGCCCGGAAGTTGGAACAGCTGATAGAGAAGGAACGTCCTGACCTGGCACATATGCATTTGATCTGGGGACAGATTACCGGTTCCATTTTGCCTGTCTTGAAGCGGCATAATGTACCAATCATATTTTCCATTCACGATTATCGCATCGTATGTCCCGCCTATACGTTCAGGAACGGGAAAGGTGAGATATGCGAGCAGTGCAGGGGAAGAAACTTTTATCATTGTGTGATCAACAAATGCACGAAAGACAGTTATCTACTAAGCGTGATGATGGCGATAGAACAATGTTACAGGAATCGCTTCTTCAATCCCGCCGAATACATTGACGGTCTTATCTATGTAAGTCAGTTTGCCAAACAGATGCATGAAAAATACATGCCTGAATTGAAGGAGAAAAGGAACATTGTCCTGTATAATCTGGCTGATAAAATACTGGATGCACCTGCCCAAAAGACAGATAGATATTTCCTATTTTTCGGAAGATTGTCCTACGAAAAAGGCGTAAAAACATTGATTTCAGCTTTTAAGGATATGCCAAATTGCAATCTGAAAATAGCAGGTACCGGTCCGCTGGAAGATGAATTGAAAGATTACACCAAATCCAACAACGTTACCAATGTGGAATTTTTAGGATATAAGTCAGGTAAAGAACTGACAGATTTGGTTGAGAACGCTTATTTCATCATAGTCCCGTCTGAGTGGTATGAGAATAACCCGATGACTATCATAGAAGGATACGCGGCAGGCGTGCCTGTTATCGGCACAAACATCGGCGGCATACCTGAGATTATAGAAGAAGGAGTAACCGGATACTTGTTCACTCCGGCCAATTCCGTTGATTTGACAAGAGTTGTGAAAGCGGCTGATTCATTACCAGTAGAACAATATTCAAACTATCAACAGAATGCACTGAGTTTTGCCAGAAAGCATTTTGACAGGGAAAAATACTATCCGCAACTGATAGGCTTCTATAATCAGCTTGTTAAGTAATACATTTTTTTCAATCCGATATTGCTCCAATAATATATTATAGTTCAACAAGTATTCCAATATAACCATTTGGGAATACTCTCTAAAATTATATTCCAATATTTATGAAGATAGCATTTGTCAGCACCCGTGGTATACCTAATAACTACGGGGGATTCGAACAGTTTGCTGAATACATTTCCGTAGGGATGGCACAAAGAGGTCATGAAGTGGTAGTCTATTCACCCAAGTTTCATCCATATCAGGAAAGCACGTACAAAGGTGTGCGGATTAAGCATATCTACAGTCCGGAAACATGGATGGGCAGTTCAGTCGGCAGTTTCTTCTATGACTTTGCATCGTTACGTGATGCTTTGAAGAAAGAAGATTTCGACATCATCTATGAGGCAGGATATACGAGCATCATTCCTGCTTACATTTGGTTCAACGTGAAAAAACGGAAACGTCCAATATTCACCACGAACATGGACGGATTGGAGAACAAGCGGTCGAAGTTCAGCCCGATGGTGAGACGCTTTCTAGACTGGGAAGAGAAGATGGCGGTGAAATACAGTCATTACCTGATAGCCGACAACATGGGTATCCATGATTACTATAAAGAAAAATATGGCAAGGAAAGCAAGTTCCTAGCTTATGGCGCAGACATACACGATGATTTTAAGGCGGAATACTTGGAGGAGTTCGGATTGAAATCGGAAGAATATTACATCCTGATAGCACGCCTTGAACCGGAAAACAACATCGTGATGGCGATAGAAGGTTATCTGCACTCCAAAGAGAACGGACGCAGACCGCTGATTGTGGTCGGCAAGACAAACACGCCTCATGGTAAAGAACTTGTAGAGAAATACGGGAACGAGAGAAACGTGGAATTTGTCGGCGGCATCTATGATTTCAAAAAGCTGGATTCAGTCCGTCATTTCTCAAAGGCCTATTTCCACGGTCACAGTGTGGGAGGAACAAATCCTTCCCTGCTTGAGGCGATGGCGGCAGGCTGTTTCATCTTTGCTCATGACAATATTTTCAACCGTGCCGTACTGAAGGAGAATGCTTTCTATTATCCTTCGGCAGACAAAGTCACTGAATATCTTAACCGTATTGACACGATTGCGGAGGGAAGCAAGATTCAATATACAGCCCGTAATATTGAAGTAATCAGGAACGAATACTCATGGGAAAGTTTGATAGATAAACACGAAAAATATTTTTATTGGTTACTTTCTCAGAAACAATAAATTGCTACCTTTGTTCATGATATCATCATGAATAATTAGGTTTTGGCAAAAAAAGAGTATAGACAACTTTCCGCACAAGAGGAAACGGCATTCATCCTAATGGTGTTGTTGGATGAAGGCAAAAGCAATTTGCCTTATAGATTGTTGCGTTGTTTGACAAGTGTACATTTTGCCAATCAATATTATTTAAAAAGACTGTTCTCCGGATACCGTTCTTTAAACTATAATTTTTATCGTGATAAATTTGAAAAGGAACAAGGTTGATTGTTGTTTTTCCTGCCTTTTGTTTTAATGAAGAAAATTTTATTTGTTTTTCTGCTGTGTATGATATGGCAGGAAGGTTTTTCTCAGTATGTGTATGGAACCACCGGACTTCTGCACATGCCTACTGCCGATATGCAACGGGATAAGACATTCCTGTTCGGAGCTTCTTATTTGGATGTGGCTGCTACTCCTGCCCATTGGAATTATCATACGTTTAATTACTACATTAATATCACCATTTTTCCTTGGCTCGAAATCGGATATACTTGTACCTTGCATAAGGCAGAACACGGTAGTACTTATTTCCCACCTTCCGTTTGGGGGAAATATTGTAACCAGGACCGACAGTTTTCAGGGCGGTTGCGTATATGGAAAGAAGGGTGGTGGAAAGAATGGACTCCTCAGATTGTATTGGGCGCGAATGATCCAAGTACCAATGATATATTAGGAAATTCTGATAAAGATGATTATGGCATTGGTGGAGTAGGAGAGATGGGTAATGGACATTGGAACCGATATTATATAGCTGGTACTAAGCATTTTTATTTCAAAAATAGGGGAGAGCTAGGCATTCATGTTGCTTATTTATACAATAAACGGAAAGACTATCATTTAAACGGTCCGGCTGTTGGAGTAAATTTTCATTTTTATCTATCGGGTACAAATTTCTTTGTGAAGGCATTAAACAATCTTAATGTAATGGCTGAATACGACAGTCGTACCATAAACTGTGGGTTAAAATATAGTTTTTGGAAAGATTATATTAATGCTGTGGTAGAAATGACAGAATGTAAGCATTTGTCAGGCGGAGTGATATTTAAAGTACATTTAAAATAACAAACACTATAACTTATTCGTATGAAAGGAATTGTTCTCGCCGGTGGTAGCGGTACCCGTCTGTACCCCATCACCAAGGGAGTAAGCAAGCAGCTTCTCCCCATCTTTGACAAACCGATGATTTACTACCCTATTTCAGTCTTGATGCTGGCAGGCATCCGTGAGATTCTGATTATATCCACTCCCTATGATCTGCCCGGCTTTAAGCGTCTTTTGGGCGATGGATCAGACTATGGTGTGAAGTTCGAGTATGCCGAACAACCTTCTCCCGATGGTCTTGCACAAGCCTTTATTATCGGAGAGAAATTCATTGGTAATGATTCTGCATGTTTGGTATTAGGCGACAATATCTTCCATGGTAACGGTTTCAGTTCTCTTCTTCGTGAAGCCGTGCGTATGGCGGAAGAAGAACAAAAAGCTACTGTATTCGGTTACTGGGTGAACGATCCGGAACGTTATGGTGTGGCAGAATTTGATGTGGAAGGTAACTGCCTGAGCATCGAAGAAAAACCGGAACAGCCCAAATCAAATTATGCAGTGGTGGGCCTCTATTTTTATCCCAACAAAGTAGTGGAAGTGGCCAAGAACATCAAACCTTCCGCACGTGGCGAACTGGAAATAACGACAGTGAACCAGCGTTTTCTGGAAGATCGTGAACTGAAAGTACAGACGTTGGGACGCGGTTTTGCCTGGCTGGATACGGGAACGCATGATTCATTGGCAGAAGCTTCGACTTATATAGAAGTCATTGAAAAACGTCAGGGTTTGAAAGTGGCTTGTCTGGAAGGAATTGCTTATCGCAAAGGCTGGATAACGGCAGATAAGATGCGTGACCTTGCCAAACCGATGCTGAAAAACCAATACGGTCAGTATCTGCTCAAAGTGATTGATGAAGTGGAACGTACAGGCAAAGAAAATCTAGATTAAGATATGGAGGTTATAAAAACAGGAATAGAAGGTGTGGTGGTCATTGAACCGCGCATCTTTAAAGATGAAAGAGGCTATTTCTTTGAATCTTTTTCTCAACGGGAGTTTAATGAAAAGGTGATGCCTGTCAATTTTGTACAGGATAATGAGAGTATGTCATCGTATGGCGTGATGCGTGGGTTACATTTTCAGCAAATGCCTTATACTCAGAGCAAGCTGGTGCGTTGTGTAAAAGGTGCCGTACTTGATGTGGCGGTAGACATCCGCAAGGGAAGTCCTACATACGGGCAGCATGTTGCGGTGGAATTGACGGAGGAAAACCATCTCCAATTCTTTATCCCCCGTGGATTTGCCCATGGTTTTGCCGTATTGAGTGAAACAGCGGTTTTTCAATATAAGTGCGATAACTTCTATGCACCGCAAGCTGATGGTGGCATTCAGCTGCGCGATGAAAGTCTGGGTATTGATTGGAAAATACCCGTTGCCGAGGCCATTTTAAGTGAGAAGGATTTGAAACATCCTTTGTTGAAAGACTATGACTCTCCGTTTGACTACACTATTAATCTATACGAATGATGAATATACTTGTTACAGGTGCCAATGGTCAACTTGGCAATGAGATGCGCAGGGTGTCGTTAGACAGCCGGAATCGTTATCTCTTTACAGATGTAAATGAACTGGATATCACAGATGCGACAGCTGTCCGTAATATGTTGAAAAAAGAGCAGATAGATGTGATTGTAAATTGTGCTGCTTATACGAATGTAGACAGGGCGGAAGATGATTTTGCTATGGCTGATTTGCTGAATAACAAAGCTGTGGAGAATTTGGCTGTTGCTGCCGCAGAAACAGGTGCCACGCTTATTCATGTATCTACAGACTATGTGTTCCGAGGGGATAAAAACATTCCTTGCCGTGAGTCTTGGGAAACTGATCCGTTGGGTGTCTATGGAAAAACCAAACTGGCGGGCGAACAGTCTTTGGTAAAAGCAGGATGTAAATATCTTATTTTCCGCACAGCTTGGCTTTACTCGCCTTTCGGTAAGAACTTCGTGAAAACCATGCGGCAATTGACTTCAACAAAAGATTCACTGAAAGTGGTTTTTGATCAAGTAGGCACTCCTACTTATGCCGGAGATTTGGCTGCTTTGATCTATAACATAATCGAAGAGAACTTGCTGGATCGTCAAGGTGTCTATCATTTCAGCAATGAAGGGGTATGTTCTTGGTATGATTTTGCGAAGGAAATTTGTGAATTGAGCGGAAATAATTGTGACATACAGCCTTGTCACAGCGATGAGTTCCCCAGTAAGGTGGGACGTCCTCATTTTTCGGTGCTGGATAAAACAAAAGTGAAGGAAACTTTTGGTATCACTATCCCTTATTGGAAAGATTCTCTAAAGAAATGTATGCTAGAATTGGAAACTCAACAATAACTAATTAAAACAATATTTTAAATTATGGATTCATTCAAACGCAATATAATCATTACCGGTGGTGCCGGTTTTATCGGCAGCCATGTGGTACGTCTTTTTGTAAACAAGTATCCGGAATACCGCATTATAAACTTGGATAAACTGACTTATGCCGGTAATCTGGCCAATTTGAAGGATATAGAGGACAAACCGAACTATATTTTTGTAAAGGCGGATATTTGTGATTTTGGAACCATTCAGGAATTATTGGTGCGATATCAAGTGGATGGTATTATCCATCTTGCCGCCGAGAGTCATGTGGACAGAAGTATCAAAGATCCGTTTACTTTTGCACAAACCAATGTGATGGGTACATTGGCTTTGCTTCAGGCAGCCAAGTTGTATTGGGAATCCCTGCCGGAAAAGTATGAGGGGAAACGCTTCTATCATATTTCCACCGATGAAGTATATGGGGCATTGGAATTTGACGGGACTTTCTTCACGGAGGAAACCAAATATCAGCCTCATAGTCCGTATTCTGCAAGTAAGGCAAGTAGTGATCACTTTGTTCGTGCTTTTCATGACACATATGGTATGCCTACCGTTGTAACAAACTGTTCTAACAATTATGGTCCTTATCAGTTTCCGGAAAAATTGATTCCGCTTTTTATCAACAATATACGTCATGGAAAACCATTGCCGGTATATGGTAGGGGAGAGAACGTACGCGACTGGTTGTATGTTGTGGATCATGCCCGTGCTATTGATCTTATTTTTCATCAGGGCAGAACAGCGGATACATATAATATCGGTGGTTTCAATGAATGGAAGAATATAGATTTGATAAAAGTAATAATCAAAACCGTGGATCGTTTGTTGGGAAATCCGGAAGGCACTTCAGAGTGTCTGATAACTTATGTGACCGACCGCAAAGGTCATGATCTCCGCTATGCGATTGACAGCAATAAACTGAAGCACGAATTAGGATGGGAGCCTAGTTTGCAATTTGAAGAAGGTATAGAGAGAACGGTCCGTTGGTATTTGGACAATCAGGAATGGATGGATCATATTACCAGTGGCGAATATGAAAAATATTATGAGTCGATGTATAAGAACAGATAATGAGAATCCCAGTTGGGGATAATACGGCATACATCTTTAAACTTACCCCCCATACCACTATGAAAGACAAATTAGCATCCTACAACCACTTGATCGAGACCTTTGTGATTGTCACCGAGACCTTTCTTTGCGGTCTGCTATTCCTGCTTTTCAGCAAGCTGTCCAATGAGATGCAGTGGGATAGCCTGCAGGTTGGTGGAACCACCGTTCTGCAAGTCATGCTTACACTGATGTTATGTTACGCCCTTTGCGCCATCCATTCAGGAGTAGTGCTTCACCGGAGGAAAGTGCATTCCCTTCAGATATGGAAACGTGTGTTCGAGAATATGTTCCTGTTTGTCCTCCTGGGCGGTCTGGTCCTTTCTGTAGGAAACTATGCGGATATAGCCTCCCTGTTCATGCTGGAGTACCTTTTCCTCCTGTTTCTGTGTCTTGTTTCGTTCCGTTTCACTCTTCGTCTTCTCATCAGGCTTTACCGTATGAGCAAGAAACATACGCGTTTTGTAGTACTGGTAGGAAGTACGGACAACAACCTGGAAATCTACCATGAGATGTCGGGCAGTGAAGATACAGGTTATTCGGTCGTGGGCTATTTTGACGGTCAGGCGAATCCTGCTTTCCCGGTAGAATGTCCGTATTTGGGCCAGCCGGCGCAGGTACAGGAATATCTGGAGAAACATGATTATGTACATTACCTGTTCTGCTGCCTGCCCTCAAAAGACAGAGAGGTCATCGTTTCTCTGATTGATTACTGCGAGAACCATCTGGTACATTTCTTCAGTGTGCCCAATGTGCGCAATTATCTCCACCACCGTATGTCGTTCAACATCATGGGGAACGTCCCTTACCTGGGCCTTCGCCCCGATCCCTTAAGTTGGCCGGGGAACCGCCTGCTGAAAAGAGCCTTTGACATAGTAGTCTCATCGGTGTTCCTTTGTACGTTTTTTCCGGTTATTCTGATTGTGGTGGCGATAGTGACCGGATTGACCATGCCCGGCCCGTTGTTCTTCCGCCAGAAACGGAACGGGCTGAACGGCAGGGAGTTTTATTGTTACAAGTTCCGCAGTATGAAAGTAAATGCAGATGCCGACAGGATACAGGCCACGGAGCATGATCCCCGCAAGACGCGCTGGGGCAATATAATGCGTAAGACGAATATAGATGAACTGCCCCAGTTTATCAATGTGCTGTTGGGGGATATGAGTATCGTGGGGCCTCGTCCTCACATGCTTCTCCATACGCAGGAATATTCAAGGCTGATCAATAAATATATGGTGCGGCATTTTGTGAAACCGGGTATAACGGGATGGAGCCAGGTTACGGGTTTCCGTGGGGAAACGAAGGAACTAAAAGACATGGAGGGCCGTATCCGTGGTGATATCTGGTATTTGGAGCACTGGAGCTTCGGTCTGGACCTTTACATCATGTACAGGACGGTGGCGAATGTCTTCCGTGGCGAGAAGAATGCCTATTAGTAAAACGGGCTGTTCTTAACGATCCTTCTCGATGAGGGTCCTTAGTAATTTAGCAGTTAAAAAACTTTGTTTTTGCAGCCTGTTATTTCCGTCTGCCGGCCGGAAATGGAACATAGCCGGCACTAATGTTAGATCAGAACCCTTGTCCTTTGTGAAAAGTGCAGGGGGAGCTCCGGGAACGAGAGCGCTTGTTCCCGGAGCTTTAATAATAAAGAAGATTATCCGATCAGGATTTATTCAGCTTTAAAAATAAACGCGGATTATACAATAACCCGTAACAGGAAGGATTTTTATCTATATGATAGTCTGTTTCGGTGTGTCGGTACCGGCCGGATGATCTTAGTAAAAAATTCCCTCTGCCAGTAGTATCACTCTCTACTTGAGAGCAGAAACGAACACTGGCAAAAGGAAACCTTGGAAAAAGAAATTACCTTTCCAAATATCCGAACACCCCTTCCGCGTCAAAACACGGACAAGCCTTCGGGATGCTTCCGCTCATATCCCTATGTCCCCTTATCCGGGCACCGGGAAAAAGCTTTGCCAGACGCATCAGCAACAAGGTAAGCTGTTCTGTCTGCTCTGCGGTCCGGGTGTCTGCCGGATGTCCGTCCGCATCCAGACCGCCCTCGTAGCAGATGCCGATGCTGCAACGGTTCCAGGGACGGCAGGGTGCCCCCACTTCCAGCAGTTTGCGGTGCTGGGTGATGGTGCCGTCGCGACGGATATAGAAGTGGTAACCTACAGTCCGGAAACCACGGGTCTTATGGTCACGAAGTAATTGCTCGGCAGTATAGTCTTTGTCACAACGTGTGGCGCTACAGTGGAGGATGAGGTATCGCACTGATTCGCGTCCTTGCATCAGCGGTCCGTCCTCTACGGTGAGGAGTTGGCGTTCGTTTTTCATTTCTTCCTCACCGATTATCATTGGGAATGTTTCTTGTATCATAATAAATTGAGAATTGGAAAATGTTGTGTTTGTTCTTTAGATGAGGGATGCGCAACTGGTAATGCCCAAAGCGGTGAGTGCCGCGATGGCTGCCTGGATAACTGCCCGGAGGATTTGTGTCCAGGTGATTTTCTTGGATTCGTGGTTGGATTCATTCATGGAAATATCTGTTTTTTGTCAGTTTAAAATGCGAATGGAACAAAAGGAGGTTACGGAACTGGCGGACGGACACGGGGGAGTGAAAGAAGAGTCCGTGTCGCCCGTGTTCCATAATCACATCATGCTATCTCTGTGGAGCGGAACAAGCCGGTCAGCTATTTTCGTCTGCCGGTTCGCCGGAGGCGGCTGGAATGCGGGAGGCGTCAGCGTCGTCAGCGGCAATGCCGGCGGCAGAAGAATTGCCCGTCAGGTCTACCGTAGTCTTTCCGGCCTTCAATGCCTTCACTACTTCGGCGGCTGCCTTGCGCGTGGGAACCAGTTGGAATTCGGCATCTTGGCGCAGGTTGTTGAAACGGACGCCCGGAGCCCACAGTACGTTCACCTCGGTGATGTTCTCCACAGTGAACTCTGCCATCGAATGGGCGCCGAGGCTTCGGATACTGTTCGAAAATACGCCCAGATCGCCCATCTGTATCTGCTGTCCGTTCAACAACTGCTCGCGCAGGCAGTCCACGGCAAGAATAAGGATGGCTTGGATATCGGCGCGCGAGTATACACATCCGTGGCTGGCAATGTGGTAACAGAACTTGTCCAGTGTCATTACTTGTGAGTACTGGGCGTTGGCATACGCCTTCTTGGCCGCGTCTTTGTCGGTGGGGTTACCACGCATGCAGGTGCTGTAGTTGATCATGATAAATAGGGTTTTAAGAGATGAAAAATAAAAAATGAATTTCGTCAGTGAAGAGGGAGAATACTTTACTTTTCTTGCGGATTGCACGTAGGTAACGTGTAAGGCTGAAGGTTAGTAACGTATGGGGTTACATGTTAGTAACATGCTAGGCCGAAGGTTAGTAACGTATCGGCTCCCTCATTGTTGACATTGCAAAGATAGGTACTGTGAAATGCGTGCTGACGCTTTATGACACCTTGTGGCACTTTATGGCTTTCATCCTGTTCCAAAGAGCTTGCAGGGCTATCCGGGGCTGCCCAGATGCCGGTTGATCAGTGTCACTTGGCGGCTCGTGAAGACTTTTTGCGAGGTATGGTAACCCGTTGCGGATAACTCTTCCATCAAAGGGGGACAGCCGTTTATCCACCTCATCAGATGCCGGGTGGCTATCCGGGGATTTGAACCGGGAAAATAGAGCAGAGCCAGGCTACCTTTTGTCATGGATGGGAAATAAAGGAAATCTTTCATATTTATACATTTTAAATTCAGGAATCTTGCAAACTTGCAGAACTTGCACTCTCTCTCACACCCACACACGTACGTGTGTGCATGCGCGCGTTGAATTCGTATTCGCCACGCCCCACTTTGACCAGCTGTCCGCGTTCGGTCATACGTTTCAGCAGCGAGTCCACCGAGCCTGCCGGAACTCCTACCTGTTCTCCTTTGTCGATGGCTTCGTTGCGGGTGAAGCGCAGGGGAAGGCAGTCGAACAGGGTTTCGGGAGTCATGTTCGCCGATGGTGCGGTGGGGGTTCCTGCGGGCAGGAGCGAGAGAATGTGGCATGCATGGCGGTACAGAGGTTCCACCAGGGCCAGCACGGCATAAAAGTCGTCGGTGCGGATGGAGAGGTTGAATTGCGGTACGATTCCGTCTGCTATGTTTTCTTGTGGAATATGGGCCGACGGGGTCAGTCCGGGACAGTCCAGCAGGGTACGCACGATGTTTTCCTGTGGCTCACCGCTCCTTTCGCCTCCCGGCAGCAGGGATTCCAGAGAGCGCAGCAGGGCGATAATGCTTATGATGCGGAAGATATTGATGGCAATACGGGTTACGGCGCTTTTCATCTGGTTACCGTGAATGGCGGAGGCTCGTCCGAATACACGGGCAAAGTGGAAGTTGAATATCTCTTTTTGCTCGTGGGTGAGCTTCATGTTGATGTTGCTCACCGAAGCGGTGATGGCGTCCAGCACTTCTTTCCATTGTGCCCCCCATTCCAGGAAACGGGAGTCATAGTCTGTATCCGCTTCGTTGAACTGGTCTTCCCATTCTTCAATGGCAGGCATATAGTAGAACAGCTGGCGAGAGAACAATCCGTTTTCGGCCGATGGGATAAGGGGCTTGATTTGTGCAGGCGTGCCGCTGAGAAGTACGCAGAGGAACGTGACGTTACATTCGCGGTATTCGTGATTGGTGCGCCGGTTGTAGGCCAGCCGGTCATGGTCGAAACATTTCCGGAGGAGGTCGCTCCAGTGTCCGTGGTCGCCTCCAATGGCGGTGCTCACGGTGTCGGCCTCGGTTTCGCATATCAGTCCTACGCCTCCGGAGTCCATCAGGTTTTCCTGTATGCCTGTACCGGTATTGTCGCCGGCTATGAGGAGCATTTTCAGCTGGGGCTGTTCGGGTTCGGGGGTATTTGCCTTTTCCTTCCCCAAAGTGTCCCATTTGGTCTTTTCCATGCGGTAGGTCTTTATTTTTTCCCGGTAGGTGTCCAGCAGCGCGTTGTGTATGGGTTCTGCCAAACGGCGTACCCAGGTCAGCGCACCTTTGCCGGAAGCGGGAGGCGCGGTGACGAACACTTGCAGACAGGGATACTTGTGCTTTCGTCCGTACACAAAACTTACCAGTTTGTTGAGAGTGCTTCCCAGCACGGTTGCCGCACCCAGCAGCAGGATATCCCGTTGGGCGGGAGAGTTACCGCAGTCTATGATTCCTTGCAGGAAGGCGGGCCAGCGGTAGTCGGGGAAAGAGGGAAGTCGGGCAGGGAGGATGGTCTTGGACACGCCGTCGGACAGGGGGGAGGCTGGGTCCGTGAAAACGGCATCGGGCGGAGTCCCGTCGGAAGCATCCGGATGGGCATTATAGGATACGCGCGCACGTGTGTGGGTGTGGAGAGACTGCAAGTTCTGCAAGTTTGCAAGTTTCGGGTCCATTTTCACCCCGGCCACCTCTGCCAGATGGAAGACGGTTCCCAGGGAATTTCTGCCTGTTCCTTTGGTCAGGGCATGTCCGTACAGTTTGTCTGCTTCATCGTGGTGGTACTTTTCGGATATGCGGCAGATGCGGTGGAACCGGGTGCGTCCTTCTTCTCCGCAACTGTTGGCTATGGCAAAGGCCAGCGGCATATATTCCTGATAGGTGGGGGCCACATTGACTCCCGCTTGTTCGATGGCTGTTACCAGCTGTTCCAAGATAGAAATAGAATCGTTCATTTTTTAATATTTATGGTTATTGATTTTCGCTTCTCCGTCGTGCGACAGAAAACAGGCTCTGGACAAGTCGGCATTGGCCCTGTCCACTTTCAGCTCGTATTTCCATTCCAGATACTCCCATGCGGTGTGCAGGGCATTGTCGAAGGATTCTTCCACGCTCAGGAAAGGGTTTATGCGGTAAGGGATAAACAGTTTTACTCCCTGGTTTCCGGGGCTGACAAAGGAAAGTACGGGGTGCAGCACTTCATCGGCAAAGAGGCGGTCGCGCCACATTGCCGCTTCTTCGGTGGAAGCCAGTTCGTCAATATCTATGACAAAGAGGCCCGAAGGAACTTGCATGCATTGCTCTTTGCAGTAAGAGAAGATACCTGCCGGAGTGACATACGGTAAAAGGGTCTGTTTATTCTTTCGGAACACTTGCTTGTCTCCGAGTCCGGCTCTGACTTTACGCGTCAGTTCTTCCAGTTGCGGATTGGTGCTGATGTAGGTATGAAGCCCTGCCACACTGCATATACATGTGGGTATTTTATTGGTGACGGGTGCATTGAAAAATGACATGATGTATTCTTTCATAAAAGAAATTGATTTTGATTTATCTGCACAAATATACGGGTAGGGAATGACGTATGGAAATCGGTTCATAACCGTTTACTATCTGTTTACTATTGGTGCATGCTATTGATTATATATTGATAAAATATGGATTTTGATTAACGATCTGTTGATAATAATTAAAGAATAGAGAAAAGAAATAGTATATGAATGAAAAACCTGATATGATGATAAATATTTATGGCGGAAACAATCTGATTGCCCCTGTGGCGTCTTCCGCCATTCAGAACTTTTATGGCGACCGGGGTGATGAGGCCGCCGACCAACCGGAAGATTCTGAGAAAACGGAGAGTACAGAAAGTGTGACGGATGAGAAGCCGGCACAGGAGCCGGCGGAACTGTCGGATGATGAATTTTACGTATCGGTTTATATACCCGATATAAAGGTGATGAGGGCTTACAAGATACTTTTGGGAGAGTGTACCACGGCACGCGAACTGGCGGTGGTGGTAGGAAAGATGCTGGCCGATGAGAACTGTAGGAATGTAGACAAACACACGGTGGTGAAAGCGGCTTTCATCAAGTCGTTGCTACCTTTTGCCAAACGGCTTGTGTCGGGCGGTACGATAGCCAATATACGGGCGCAGATTAATAATATGCTGGCTAGTAAATAATTTTTTCAGTTATCCTCTTACTCCATTGGCACGTTAGCAAATCGGCAAATTATTTATGTTGCGGGATTATCAGATAGAGATGAAAACACGTCTGATGGAAGCGTGGAAAGCTCACCGGAGCGTGATGGTGCAGATGCCTACCGGTACGGGCAAGACACATTTGCTGGCATCTGTGGTCAGTGAGTTCGTGTCTTCTGCCGGCAGCGGGGTATGGCTTATTGCCCATCGTAGGGAACTGGTGGCGCAAATGGAGGAAACGCTGGCTAAATATGGTATCCGGAGGGAGGATACTCCGGTCAGGGTGATGTCTGTCCAATGGCTGTCCCGGCATTGGAATGAGGCGGGTGATGCTCCGGGACTGATTGTGATAGACGAGGCTCATCATGCCTTGGCCGCTTCTTACACGGAGATGTGGAAGCGTTATCCTGCCGCAAAGAAACTGGGTGTGACTGCCACACCTTGCCGCCTGAACCGTAGGGGGTTCACGGAACTGTTCGAGGTACTGGTTACTTCGTGGAGTATTGCCGAGTTTATTGAAAAAGGCGTGTTGTCTGTGTTCGATTATGTATCCATCCGTCCCGGCAGCGAGGAGCGGCGGCTCATTGACGGTCTGGAGAAACGGGGGGCCGATGGGGATTATCAGGTGAAAGAGATGGATGCGGTACTGAACAGGCGTCCCGGTATCGAGCGCCTGTACCGCAGTGTCAGGCAGTTTGCTTCCGGCAAGAAGGGGATGGTGTATGCCATCAGCATTGAACATGCCCGGCGGATAGCGGAGTATTACAGCAGGCGGGGAGTGAATGCGGTGGCTGTGGACAGCAAGACTCCTGCTATGGAGCGTAAGCGGATGGTGGAGGAGTTCAGACATGGAAAAATCGAGGTGCTGGTGAATGTGGATGTATTCAGCGAGGGGTTCGACTGTCCCGATGTGGAGTTTGTACAACTGGCCCGTCCTACTTTGTCACTGGCTAAATATTTGCAGCAGGTAGGGCGCGGATTGCGGAGATCGGAGGGCAAGGAGGCGTGTATGCTGATAGACAATGTGGGGCTGTACCGCATTTTCGGGCTTCCTACACAGCGATGGAACTGGGATGCTATGTTCCGGGGACGGATGGCGGGAAAGGGGAGTTTGCCCGGACGGATGAACTGTGATGCTTCCGTTACCGCTTTTCCGGTGGTGGAAAGGCCGGCTGAAGCCGGTGGGGACTTGGTGGTGGTTATGGAGCACGGGCGTTTGCTTTCTTCCATCAGAGAGCAGGCTTTGCCGGATGAGAAGGAGCAGTCACCGTCATGCAGGCTGAGGGCATTTGTAGATAAGGAAACAGGTCTTTGGGGATTGGAAAAGGGAGATGAGATGTTGCCGGACGCTTCGTTTAAAGAGGTTTTGAGTATCAAAGGACGTTTTGCCGTGGGGAGGCTTCGGAACGGGTGTGTCCGGGTACTGGATGATACGGGGGCTTTGGTGGCCGAACCGGGGCATTGCCGTGAGGTGAGGTTTCTGAAAGATGATTTGTTGCAAGTCCGTCATGCCGGGAATTCGGTGTCTTATGTGGATTTACGGAACGGCCGGTGTTATTCTGTCCGCCCGCGTGTCCTCAGATACGGGAGCATAGAATTGTTACAGGCGAACCGTACTTATTACAGCAGGACAAGGCAGGTGTATGCCAATACATGCGGGTTGCCTTCTTCGTCCATCGTGTGGATGGGGTTTTATGTGAAGATGTACGATGGCAGAGTGCCTTCCCGATGCCGCCGCATGGAAGATGGAGGCTTTTGTTGTGAACCGCAGGTTTGTCTGTTGGAGGGGGATGAGGAGCGTGCTTATTACCTGAGCGGACGGTTGCCGGATCAAAGTATTGTGGTGATGGATGAGGAGGGACGGTATTACCATGTGGAGAAAGGGCATGGAAAGCGTTATGTGGCCTGTAACCGTCCGTCGGACCGGAGTGAGGATTTTGATGAGGCGGTGGCATTGCTCCGAAGACAGGCGGACGAGCGTGTGGAGAAACGCTTGCGTGAGGAGAAGTGCGAGTATGAACGGAAACGGCAGCGTATAATCAGCAGGAGTGTGGAGGCCGTACCTTTTCAAATAGGAGTGAAATGGGGGCTGAGGACAGCGGAGCGGATTTTGATTCCACCTGTCTATCGGAGGATATTGCATCCGGTGGGTGGTTATTGCGCCTATCAGGACAGTTCCTGCCAGTGGGGGGTACTGGCTGTAGATGGAAGGATCATTATCCGGGCCCGGTATATGGAAGTGGAGATAGACAGGGATGGAACGGCGCGTCTTACTTTGGTTCCGGGGAAGATGGAAACGGTGAAGCTGACGGACTGATAGGATAAAAAGCAGGGGATAACTTTTTGTCAAACCGATATTTGGCGATGGAATACGTATCATTATGAAAAGTTTTGTAACTTTGCATCCGATTTTTAAAAAGGAGATATTGATATGGAATTACCTGATGACCCGATGATGCTTTTCAGCATGGTGAATATGAAACTTCGTGACTGCTATCATTCGCTGGACGAGCTTTGTGATGATATGAATGTAGACAAGGAGCTGTTGGTGAAAAAACTGAAGGCGGCCGGATTTGAGTATAGTAAGGAAAACAACAAGTTTTGGTAGATAGAGGGATCAGCCCGTTCCGGAAGAATGTGTGGAACGGGCTGATTTTTTTATTGAGGTACCTATTGATTATTTTTGTATAAGTCCTGTTTCCGGTATTGCAACAGGGATGTTCCGGTATGTCGCTTGAAGAAACGTCTTAAGGTGGCAAGATTGGCAAACCGGGTTCTTTGAACGATTTCCTGTATGCTGATGGATGGATTCTCCAATAGTGCGTAAATCTCTTGCAGGGTATAATGTATAATCCATTCTTTGGGGGATTTTCCGCTTACCAGGGTCAAGGCTTCAGTCAGGTATTTGGAGGAAACATGCAACTTTTCGGCATAGAACGCCACTTCTTTGTTTTCTTTGTAATGCTTTAACAGCAAATCCAGAAAAAAGTATCCGATTTCTTCTTTATGCAAGGTGGTGACTTTATGTTCTTTTACCGTGCTGTAATAGTCTGCATAAAGTTCCAGAAAAGGTAATTTCAGCAGATTGGTAATAGATTCTTTTGTAAATAAATAAGTTGGCGAAGTGGCTCTGTTGTATAATAACCGGAAATAGATGGAGAACTGTTCCGCTTTCTCTTGGGATAGCGAATAGACGCAGTGGGTCTGGGTGTAGGTATGAAAACCGGTCGGAAAACGTTTGATACTTCCATTGATCACGTCATAAAAAAGGACATTTGAAAAAGTACAATAGTCGATGGTGAAAGTCGGGCTGGATTTTATAAATGAAACCAGGAATCCCGGCATGAAAATAAGAATGTCGTTTGCGCAAATAACATATTTCCGGAGGCCAACCTGGATCTCGGCATTTCCTTCGGTACATATACCCAAAACTCCTGCCGGCATATAAGAGGGGTATTTGCTGAAAGGCACTGTGTGCGCATCCATATAAATACTGAAATCTTGGTCGGACAGTCCTTCTTTGGTATCCTGTGGTTTTGGGTTATTATATAACATACTTTGTATCAAATCTAGCTTCACAAAATTAGAATTTAATGATACATTCCACCGGGAGTAGTGGACATAAGGGAAAATAAAACGGAAAAAAACTACGTGTATTTGATTTTTTTAATATACTGATAGGAAAACAATTTGAGCTTTCCGTAAGTTGTAGGAGAACACGGAAAATTATTCTTTTTTACAGAAAGAAGGGTGAATTCAAAAAGACCGTTTGATTGGTTTTTGAATTCACCCTTTATGAATGGATCGGAGTTATTTTTGCGCCAGTAATTTGGCTATGGCACGGTCGGGTTTCCCGGTTTCTGTCAGGGGAAGTTTGAATACCGGAACAAAACGTTTGGGACGCCAGTAGGGAGGTAATTGATGTGTGCAGGTCTGTTCTATGTCGTCGGGCAGTTGTCCTTCGGCAAGCAGTACAATGATTTCTCCGAATTTTTCGTCGGGGGCGGAGGTGATCAGGAAAGGAACGGACAGGTGTTCTTTCAATGCGGCCTCTACTTGTTCTATCTGCACTTTTACTCCTCCTGTATTGATCGTGTTGTCTTTTCTGCCTAGAATGCGGAATTGGTTCTGTCCGTTTATCTCGGCTATGTCATTGGTCACCAGTTCTTTTTCGCAAATTTCGGGAGCGTATATCACCAAGGTGTTTTCTTTACTCAGACGGATCTGTATGCTCTCGAAAGGGGTGTACCAGTCTGAAGCTTCAGGACCGTTCAGTCTGCGTAGGGCAATGTGTGACAAGGTTTCGGTCATGCCGTAGGTAGACCATACGGCATGGGGGAAATCTTTTAACGCAGCGTTCAGTTGGGAGTCGATAGGACCGCCTCCGATAATGAGGTGTCTGATTTGTTGCAATATCGCTTTCTCTTCGGGAACTTGCAGTGAGTTATAGACTTGCATGGGGATCATGGCGGCAAAGACGGGTGCTTTTGTCAGGTCTTTTAAAGGATGTCCGGAGGGGGTGACAGGCAGCAAGTCCAGTCCCGCTACCAAGGCACGTATTACCACCATTTTTCCGGCAATGTATTGCAAGGGCATACAAAGCAGGGCGGAATCTTCTTTTTGCAGTCCGAGGAAGGAACAGGTGAGGCAGGCGCTTTCCATCATGCGTTCTTTTTCTACATACAGTTCCTTGGGTTTGCCGGTGGAGCCTGAAGTATGTACCGGCAGGGTGTCTGCCGGGTCAAACCATTCGGAAAGAAAGGAGAAAAGTTCCTGCCGGAAACTTCGGTTGTCGGCAGGGATATTCATTCTTACCATTTCAATTTCCCAGTTGGAGTAGGGGATGCTTTCTATCAGAATGGTCTGTTTGTTTCTATTGGTGCAGAATTTTGTCATTGTTTCAGCCAGTTTAGTAAGTCGGGTTCTTGTTCTTCGGGGTGGAACCAAAGGCAGTCTCCTTCGATGTGAAGCGGATAGTCTATATTGTCGGTAAACAGCAAGCCGGTACCTAGTCCTTGGGGGAGGGCGGGCTGCAAGGTGGCACACCATTGTGCGATGGCATTCAGTCCGATATTGGACTCCAGAGCGGAAGTGACCCATGAGCCGATGCCTCTTTCAGCCGCCAGTTCCATCCATTCTTCGGAGCCGCTGATTCCTCCGTGCAGAGAAGGTTTCAGGATAATGTACTGAGGACGGATGGTTTCCAGCAATTCTATTTTCCGGTCGCGCCGGTTGATGCCTATCAGCTCTTCATCCAGTGCAATGGGAAAGGGGGTGGCGGCACAGAGCCGGGCCATTTCATTCCATTGCCCCGCACGGATGGGCTGTTCGATGGAATGGAGCTGGAATTCGGAAAGACGATGTAACTTTTCGAGGGCATCGGCAGGAGAGAAAGCACCGTTGGCATCTACACGCAGTTCGATTTGGGCTGGGGTGAAATGCCGGCGGATGTGCGCCAGCAGCTCCAGTTCCTTTTCAAAGTCGATGGCGCCTATTTTGAGTTTGATGCAGCGGAAGCCTTGCTGCATCTTTTCCCCGATGCGCCGGTACATCTCGTCAAAGTTTCCCATCCAGATGAGTCCGTTGATGGGGATGCCCTCTTTGCCTTTGCTGAACGGGGTGTGCCAGAATTGCAGGCTGCGTGCCCGGAAATGCAGCAGGGCGGTTTCCATACCGAACAGGATGGACGGATAGGGAAGCAAGGCTTCCCGGTCTATTTCCCCGTTCTTTTCCAGGTTCTTGCAGGCAGTGGCCAACACCTCGTCGTATGAGGGGATATCGTCACAACTCAGGGCAGGGAGAGGGGCACATTCACCCACGCCATAGTGGCGGCTGCCGGTGTCGGTGAGGAGGATGTACCATACATTCCGGGTGGTATATACTCCTCTGGAAGTACCTGCCGGTTGCTTGAAGTGTAATTGTTTTTTTATAATTCGGGTTTGGAACATTCTTATTAGTGATTAGTGGTTAATGGGAAGCAAGGAGGACTATTGGGTTGTCCTCCACCGGAAAAATGAACCACTGATTATGGGAACTTCGGATAATCCTGGAACCGTGGCTTGCGTTTTTCCAAAAATGCCTTTCCTCCTTCCTGTGCTTCCTCTGTCATGTAATACAGCATGGTGGCATCTCCGGCAAGTTCTTGTATGCCGGCTTGTCCGTCCAGTTCGGCATTCAGTCCGGCTTTGATCATACGAAGAGCGAGCGGGCTGTGCTCCATCATCTTTTCTGCCCATGCCACGGTTTCGTCTTCCAGGCGGTAGAAAGGAACGACTGTATTGACCAATCCCATTTCCAGTGCTTCCTGTGCGGAGTATTGACGGCAAAGGAACCATATTTCACGGGCTTTCTTCTGCCCTACGATGCGTGCCAGATAGGAAGAGCCGAATCCGGCGTCGAAGCTGCCTACCTTGGGACCTGTCTGTCCGAAAATGGCATTCTCTGAGGCAATGGTCAGATCGCATACCACATGCAGCACATGACCGCCGCCGATGGCGTAACCGTTTACCATGGCGATGACCGGTTTAGGCAGTGACCGGATTTGCTTTTGTACGTCCAGCACATTCAGACGGGGAACTCCATCCGTGCCGATATAGCCGCCATGACCTTTTACGTGCATATCTCCCCCGCTGCAGAAGGCTTTGTCGCCTGCTCCGGTCAGAACCACTACATTGATATCCTGGCACTCGCGGCAGTAATACAGGGCGTCGCTGATTTCCGAAGTGGTGGTGGGGGTGAACGCGTTGCGGTAACGCGGACGGTTGATGGTGATTTTCGCTATTCCGTTGTAAAAGTCAAACAGAATATCCTGATATTCTTTGATGGTTTTCCATTCTCTTGTTTCCATTATTCATTTTTATTTTTAAGTCCGTGATAATATTCTCTTAACAGGGTGGTGTCTTTTTCCTTGTCGGTAAACACCTCCAGCAGCATGGGTTGCATCCGTGTCTCGGGTGAGGTGAATGGCTGCATCGCTTCTTCCAGCTCTTCTTCTCCGGTCACTTTCATGTAAATAAAGCCGCGTTCTTCCGCCCAGCCTTTGGCGGTGGTGTAATGCTCGGCTGTGATAAACTCCCTGGAACGGCTTGATTTGTCCATTCCAGGCAGGGTGTGGAATATTTCTCCTCCTTCGTTATTCAGTAACAGGATGCGGATGTTGGCACCGTAATTTTGATTCCACAGTGCGTTCATGTCATAGAAGAAGCTCAAGTCGCCTATGATGATGAAATTCAGCTTGCTGGAAGCGGCGGCATAACCGATGGCGGTGGACAGGGAGCCTTCTATGCCGTTCACTCCCCGGTTGCAACAGATTTCCACCTGGGGAGGAACTGTAAATAACTGTGCATAGCGCACGGTGGAGCTGTTTGCCAGATGCAGGGCACAGGGTTCGGGCAATGCCCGGATGAGTTTTCCGATAACGGAGATTTCGGAATAAGCAAGGTCCGGCATCGGAATGGTTTTGCAATAGTTTTCCCACATCAGCGGATAATGGGTAGGTTTGTTGTCCAGCAGGAAAGCTATTTTTTCCAAGAACTCAAACGGATCCATCTCGATGACGGTGGTCAGGCAACCGTATAAATCGGCTATCTTCCCGTCGGCGGCAACATGCCAGTGTTCGCGCGGGGGATGATTGCGCAGGTATTTCTTCAATTGTTTGGATACGATGTGTCCGCCGTAGGTAATCAGTATTTCGGGGGCCATGTCTTCCTGGCGTTCCGGTGTCATGGAATAAACGGCGGCGTCGAAATTCTTGATAGGAATGCCGGGGATGGTCTGGTTGCCCAGATGTTCCGTCAGCCAGGCGAAATGTTTATAAAGCGGTTTCACATATTTTTTCTCGAACAGGTAAATCAGATTCATCTGGCCTACCACAACCATGCGCTTGTTGTACTTGTTCAGCCGTTCGATCAGTTCCTTATAGTCACGGTCGTACACGCTCAGTCCCTGATAACGGGTGATGACACGTACTTCGGGAAGTGTTTTGGCGGTGAAGCGGTAAATGGGTTCGGAAATGGGTACATTGATATGTACAGGCCCTTTGCCGTGGTGGGTGGTTTCCAGTATGGCTTCGTTGATAAGGCGGTTGCAAAACCATTCGTCTTCCTCAGTATGTACTTCGGGCAGGTTGACAGACATCTTGACTAACGTTCCGAACACATGGGGCTGGGGCAGGGTTTGTCCGTCCATTTGTCCTATCCAGGCAGCGGGGCGGTCGGCGGAAATGACAATCAGAGGTACTTGTTGGTAAAAGGCTTCGGCTACGGCAGGGTGCAGGTTCAGCAGGGCCGAACCGGAAGTGCAGCATACTGCGGCAGGGCCTCCCCCTTGTAAAGATAGGCCGATGGCAAAAAAACCGGCACTGCGTTCATCGGTTACAGAATAACAAGTGAAGTCCTCTATATTGGCCAGAGTATGTACGATGGCAGCATTACGGCTGCCGGGACAAAGCACTATTTTCCGCACACCGTGCGCTTTGAGAAGTGCCACCAACTGAAGTATGTTCTTTTTGTCTGAATACATTATTCTTCTACTTTAATTGTTTCCATTTATTTACTTATAAAGTCAGGATGAAGGATGCTCCGCATCGTATTCATCTTGTCTCCCGTTTCCATCCATTCCGATTCTACTTCCGAGGAAGCCAGTATTCCTCCTCCTGCATACAGGATGGCTTCACCCGGCTTTATTTCCATGCAGCGCAGATTGACGTAGATATCGGTATGCCCCTCTGTGTCCAGCCAGCCGGTGAACCCGGAATAATAACTGCGGTCGTACCCTTCATTGTCCGGAATAAACCGGAAAGCCTCCTCTTTGGGCAGGCCGCAGACGGCGGGAGTGGGATGGAGTTCTTGCAATAAATCGCCTATATGGTCTGTATTTTTCAACAAGAAATAAAAATCGGTCTTGAGGTGTACCAATTGTCCGGCACGGGCGGTATAAGGACCTTTCTCCGTCATCTTGTTGCCGAATCTTTTGGCGATCCGGCGGATGTAATCAGCCACATAGCCCTGCTCTTCCCGGTTCTTCCTGTCCCAGTCTGTCGGCATCACTTCATTCTGCATCGGCATGGTACCGGCCAGGGCCACGGTGTGCCATTCTTTGCCGTGTCCGCTTAATAAGATTTCCGGTGTGCTGCCCAGCCAGGTTCCGGAAGCAGGGGTGTGGCATAGGTAAATCATCATGCGCGGATAGTTGTTGCAGGCCCGGACAAAAGCGCCGAGTGGTGAAAAATCATCTCCGATATGTCTGGCGGAAGAACGTGACAGAACCAGTTTCTGGAACCGCTTCTCTTGTAAGGGAGTGATGAAACGCCCGAATGCGCGGGTATATTGTTCTTTATCCGTTTCTTCGGAAACAAAAGGGGAGAGTTCACTCTGCCGGCTTTTGCAGGTGAGCAGGGCATCCGCACATTCCAGTGAAGACAGTGCTTCGCTGATTTCGCTCCAGTCGTATGCGGTGACATCCGGACGGATAAGTACCAAGGGATGTTCCTCCGATATCCGGAAAGGAGCCATGACAAATCCTTTCTTTCCATTCAGTTCCTGAATGTCCGCTAATTGTTCCACATCGCCCGAGGTTTGCAATACCAGGTAGCATTCGTCTGTCCAAGGTAACCGGTAGAGGGCGAAACCGAGGCGGCTGTGTGTCAGGCAATCCAATAATTTTTGCGTATGTATATCTGGTAGATTCATTTCTTTTTCAGTATGAAATTAACGACACGAACAGTAGAAACCAGTTGTCCTTGTGGAGTGGTGATATCTATATTCCATATATGCGAGGATCTGCCGCGGTGAATCAGTTTGCCGGTGGCGAATACTTTGCCTCCGACGGGCACGGCCGACAGATGATTTCCACTTACTTGTACTCCGCAGGCATATTCGTCTTCCCGGCATAGCGACGTAGAGCCATGCCCTGCCACAATCTCGGCCAGAGCCAGTGACGCGCCGCCGTTCAACATACCAAAGGGTTGTGAAGTACGATGGTCTACAGGCATTTCGGCATGTACCGCATCCTCGGTGGAGGGTAGAAACCGGATACCCAGATGTTCCGCCATCGAATTCGAATAATCAGGTTTGCAGGTTGTTTCTTCCATCATTTGTATGTCTGTTCTTTTCTATAGGGCTACAAAAATACATAAATTTTAGATGAAAAGGTGTTGTATGTATGTCTTTTACTAACAAAAACATTTATTTAAATTCAATTGTTTGGGAGCTTTTTCGATACTTATAATATATGATGCCGATGACGTCCGCTATAAACCATCCGATAGGAATAGACCACCAGATTCCGATGACCCCGATGGCAGGAATGCCGGCAAGCCAATAGGAAAGGGCTACACGGGTTCCCAACGATACCACTGTGAGCACTACGGACATTCCCGGCATACGGATGGCACGATAATATCCGTATAACAGGAACAAAATCCCGATTCCGCAATAAAACGCTCCCTCGATGCGTAAATAACTGATACCGATGTTCAGAATTTCCGTTTCGTGGGGGCGGACAAAAATCAGCATCAATGGTTTGGCGAATAAAAAGACCAGAATGGAAATGACCAGAGAGAAGAGAACGGTGGTAATCAAGGCACTTTTCACTCCTTTGCGGATCCGTTCCTCTTTTCTCGCTCCGAAGTTCTGGGCAATAAAGGTGGAAAAGGCATTTCCGAATTCCTGTACCGGCATATAGGCGAACGAGTCTATTTTTATTGCTGCCGCAAAGGCGGCCATGACTACAGTGCCAAAACTGTTGACCAATCCTTGTACCATGAGAATGCCCAGATTCATTACCGATTGTTGTACACAGGTCAGTGCGGAGAACGAAGTGATCTCTTTCAGGCAGTGACGGTCGAAATGCAGGTCGTTGCGGTGTAATCTCAGTTCGGGGTATTTCACGTAGGCATATCCCATAATTCCCAAAGCGGATACTCCCTGTGCGGCTACCGTGGCGATGGCTGCTCCCTTGATTCCCCAATCCAACTGCAAGATAAAGAACAAATCCAGCCCGATGTTCAGTACAACGGAAACCGCCAGAAACCAAAGAGGAGTGACGGCATCTCCTATGGCACGCAGCAATGCCGCATAGAAATTATAGATAAAGGTAAAGCCGATTCCCCAAAAGATAATCCACAAGTAATCATACATCATGCCATAAATATCTTTGGGAATCTGCAATATCCTGAGGATGGGATGAATCCAGACGAAAACCGCTATATTTAGAATCAATGTTACTGTGCCGATCAGCAGGACGGATACATAGATGCTACGGCGTAGGGAATCCGTTCGTCCGGCTCCATATTGCAAGGAAAAAACGGTTCCGCTTCCCATGGACAATCCCAGCAGGATGGAAATAAGGAAAACCATCAGCGTGTAGGCGGAACCGACGGCGGCCAATGCGCCGGAACCTATACATTGTCCTACAATCAGTGTGTCGGCTATGTTGTAACACTGTTGTAGCAGTGAGCCTATAATCATAGGTAAGGTAAAACGTAGCAGAGTGCCGGTGATGCCTCCCTGCGTCAAGTCTATTTTAGATAACATGATGTGCGTCTGTTCGATTCAATTTCTTATTTATTTTGAAATTTATTGCGAAGGTAGGGAATAAAATATCAAACAACAATAGAGATTGTCTATTTAATACCCGGAATGTTCTTTCTCCTTAAAAAGAGTTAACTTGATAATATTTTCCATAGGAAACTTTTTATTATAAGAAATATCATGTATGTTTGCATAAAGTTTCCATTGGAAAATATTAAATCAAATAAAATAGTTCGATTATGAAGTATATAGTAATAGGAGGCGTAGCAGGAGGTGCAACTGCTGCCGCACGTATCAGAAGAAACACGGAACAGGCGGAAATCATTTTGTTCGAGAAGGGAGAATACATTTCGTATGCCAATTGTGGTCTGCCTTATTATATAGGAGGTGTGATTGCGGAGCGGGAAAAATTGTTTGTACAGACTCCGGAGGCTTTCGGGAAACGTTTTAACATAGATGTGCGTACCCGGTCCGAGGTAATAGCCATCCATTCTGCCGATAAGACAGTGGATATTCGTACTTCCGACGGGAAAACTTATACGGAGAGTTATGACAAATTATTGCTTTCTCCGGGTGCGTCGCCTGTTCGTCCTCCCTTGCCGGGCATTGACAATGAAGGAATTTTTACCCTACGTAATGTGAATGATACCGATGCTATCAAGAGTTACTTGCAGCAGCATAAGGTGAAACGGGCGGTAATCATCGGGGCCGGATTCATCGGGTTGGAGATGGCGGAGAATCTGCAGGAAGCCGGTGCGGAAGTGGCGGTTGTAGAGATGGCAAATCAAGTCATGGCTCCTATTGATTTCTCTATGGCTTCTTTGGTGCACGAGCATTTGTTGCAGAAAGGAGTGCATCTCTACCTGGAAAAGGCGGTGGCTTCTTTCGAGCGCACGGTCAACGGACTGGAGGTTATTTTTAAATCGGGCGAAAGGCTGCCTGCCGATATGGTGTTGTTATCCATCGGGGTACGTCCCAATACCTCATTGGTGACAGAGGCCGGACTGGAGATAGGGGAGATGCGCGGCATTAAGGTGAACGATTACTTGCAGACTTCCGACGAGTATATTTATGCGGTGGGCGACGCTATCGAGTTCCGTCATCCGCTGACTGATAGACCGTGGTTGAATTATCTGGCTGGTCCGGCCAACCGTCAGGCGCGTATTGTGGCAGATAACATGGTTTTTGGAAATAAGGTTACATACGAAGGGGCTGTCGGTACTTCCATTGCCAAAATTTTTGATATGACTGTCGCTGCTTCAGGCCTTCCGGCAAAGCGGTTGAAACAGGCAGGCATTGATTATTTGTCGGCAACCATCCATTCCGGTTCCCATGCGGGATATTATCCCGATGCTTTACAGATGTCCATTAAAATAACCTTCTCTCCTGTGAACGGGAAATTACTTGGAGCGCAGATTGTGGGGTATAATGGAGTGGACAAACGTATTGACGAATTCTCGCAAGTGATTAAGCATAACGGAACTGTATATGACTTGATGGCTTTGGAGCAGGCATACGCTCCTCCTTTCTCTTCGGCTAAAGATCCTGTAGCAGTAGCCGGATATGTAGCCGGAAATATACTGAGCGGAAAGATGAAGCCTCTTTATTGGCGCGAGTTGCAGGCTGCCGATTTGAGTAAAGTTACGTTGGTTGATGTCCGTACTCCCGATGAATTTGCACTCGGTGCTTTGAAGGGGGCTGTCAATATTCCTTTGGATGATATGCGCGAAAGGATGAAAGAGATTCCTCAGGATAAGCCGGTCTATTTGTATTGTGGAGTGGGGTTGAGAGGGTATCTGGCTTCTAATATATTGTTACAGAATGGCTTTGGGGAAGTAAGGAATTTAATAGGAGGTTTGAAACTGTATAAAGCGGCAACGGCTCCTCTGCCCAAGCCGAAGGAGTTCTCAAATTCCGGATCTTCAAGTTCTGATTCTTCAAAAGTTGATCATTCTGAACACAGTAAAGATTCTGCTGAAGCTTATACTATTGCCTCTTCCGTCATTCCTTCTATGAAAGCAATAAAAGTGGATGCTTGTGGCATATCTTGTCCCGGTCCTATCATGAAGCTGAAGAAGAGTATGGAAGAACTGGCGGACGGCGAACGTCTGGAGATTGTCGCTACGGATGCCGGTTTCCCCCGCGATGCCGAAGCATGGTGCCAGACTACCGGGAACCGTTTTGTCTCAGTAAAGTCAGGAGCAGGAAAGTATGAGGTAATTGTTGAGAAAAGTACTCCGCAATCTTCTTCCTCGGAGGTTTGCCGGGAGGATAAAGGGAAAACTTTTATTCTGTTCAGTGACAACCTGGACAAAGTTTTAGCTACTTTTGTACTCGCAAACGGTGCGGCGGCTACGGGAAAGAAGGTGATCATCTTCTTTACTTTCTGGGGGCTGAATGCTATCAAAAGATTGGACAAGCCTGCGGTGAAGAAAGATATCTGGGGGAAGATGTTCGGCATGATGCTGCCTTCCAGTTCTTTAAAGTTGAGATTGTCTAAAATGAATATGGGTGGAATGGGAGCCAGGATGATGCGATATATCATGAATAAGAAAAATATCGACTCACTGGAATCTCTGCGTACTCAAGCCATTCAGAACGGAGTGGAATTTATAGCTTGCCAGATGTCAATGGATGTAATGGGTGTGAAACGTGAGGAATTGCTGGATCATGTGACTATTGGCGGAGTGGCAACCTATATGAACCGTGCCGAACAGGCGAATGTAAACTTGTTTATTTAAATTTGCATGGAGAAAATAAAATCAATATGTGTCATGAGAGAGTTGTTCAAGGCTCTCTCTGAACTTGAAACCCGCTTGATGGAACAATATGGAGTGTCATTGAATGAGGCAATGGCACTTTGTTGCATTGGCGGAGATACGCTGACAGCCAGTGTGATATCGGAAAACACAGGTCTGTCTGCTTCGCATACCTCTAAAGTCATCCGTTCCATTGAAGAGAAAGAATTAATCGTCCGTAATTTGGGGGATAAGGATAAACGGCAGATGCATTTTACTTTATCCGATAAAGGGCGTGAATGTTTGGAAGCGCTGAAAGCAAATGAAATAGAAATACCGGAACTATTAAAGCCATTGTTTAAATAAACCCTTCTCTTTTCCATTTGTTTATTCCGGATATGAAACTGGAGAAATGGAAAAACAAGTGGAAGGAGTGGAGCAATCTGCGCAAATGGCAAATATGGAAACTGAAGCTGATTGATGCCCGTCTGTATTTCGTGAGCATATTCGTGGGGCTGCTTACGGGACTGGTTGCTGTGCCTTATCACTATCTTCTCTGGTATTTCTTTGATGTGCGGAAAACTTTTTTCACGGCGCATTATCCGTGGTATTGGCATGTATTGTTGTTTTTTATCTTATGGGGGATTCTGATCTTTGTCGCTTCTTTGGTAAAACGTATGCCATTGATAGCCGGAGGCGGTATTCCTCAGACACGTGCGGCCAATAACGGTCGTATCCGTTATGAGCATCCTTTTAAGGAACTGGTGGCCAAATTCTGCGGAGGTGTGTTGGCTCTCAGTGCGGGGCTGTCCTTGGGACGCGAGGGGCCGTCTGTTCAGATAGGGTCTTATATAGGAACACTTATCTCCCGTTGGGGACATATCCTGAAAGGGGAACGGAAACAATTGCTGGCTGCCGGAGCCGGTGCGGGCTTGTCTGCCGCTTTTGCCGCTCCGTTGTCTTCTTCTTTGCTGGTAATAGAATCCATCGAGCGTTTTGATGCGCCTAAAACCGCCATTACTACCTTGTTGGCCGGCGTGGTAGCCGGAGGAGTGGCTAGTTGGATGTTCCCCACGACTCCTTATCATCTGATTAGTGCGGTCGTTCCCGGTTTATCTTTTATCCGTCAGGCAGAGCTTTATATTATCTTTGCCGCCCTTATGGCTGTCATTGCAAAGTTTTATTCGCTCATCGTTCCTTTCTTTCAAGAAAGGATACCTGCCATGAAACTCTCCATTCCTGTCAAGATGTTGTATTTATTGATCATAGCTTATGCCATATCGTTAACAGAGACGAATCTGACAGGTGGCGGAGAGCAGTTTTTGATGATGCAGGGAATGAATGGAACTCATGATATCCGGTGGCTTACTATCATGATGCTTATTCATTTTGTTTTTACGCTGTTTTCTCTTTCTTCGGGTTTGCCGGGAGGAAGTTTCATTCCTACCTTGGTTACGGGAGGATTATTGGGACAAATCTTCGGGTTGGTATTGGTACAGCGCGGATGGATAGGGTATGAGAATGTGAGTTATATGATGCTGATCGGGATGGTGGCTTTTTTGGTGGCTGTGGTGCGTACCCCTTTGACTGCCATTGTTCTGATAACGGAGATTACCGGTCATTTCGAGGTGTTCTATCCTTCCATCGTGGTAGGTGGGTTGACTTATTATTTCACCGAATTGTTACAGATAAAACCTTACAATGTATTGCTGTATGACAGGATGTTCCGTAGCCATAATCCGAAGTCTTCCGAAGGGGCTGGTGCCCGCTATCATCTTTTTGTCGAGATAATGGATGGGTCTTATTTTGACGGAAAGGAAGTGGATACATTGGCTTTACCTAATCATTGTATCATTCGTAGTATACACCGGAATCGTAAAAACTTACTTCCTCAGGGGCAAACCCTGGTTCCCGGTGATCAAGTGGAGATAGAAATGGATGCGCAGGATATAGAAAAATTATACGAACCGTTGGTCAGTATGGCAAATATCTATTAAATTTGCCGTATGAAAAAGAAATTCCAGCTTGAAGTTCCGGGAGGAGCCGACAAAGTGTTGCTTCATACTTGTTGTGCTCCTTGTTCATCAGCCATCATAGAGTGCTTGATGCAGCATGGTGTCACTCCGGTTATCTATTATTGTAATCCCAATATTTATCCGTTGGAGGAATACATTATCCGCAAGGACGAATGTACGCGGTATGCCCAGTCCTTGGGATTGGAAATTATAGATGCCGATTATGATCATGATGCCTGGCGTTGTCGAATGGCAGGAATGGAGCAAGAGCCTGAAAGAGGAGGCCGTTGCTTGCGTTGTTTCAAGATGCGACTGCAGGAAACCGCACGTTATGCCCACGAACATGGATTCCCGGTTATCACTACTACGCTTGCTTCCAGCCGTTGGAAAAGTTTGGAACAGATAGAGGAAGCGGGCCGATATGCTACGGCTCCTTATCCGGATGTCACTTATTGGGAACAGAACTGGCGTAAAGGTGGATTGAGCGAGCGTCGCATTGCTATCATTAAGGAATATAATTTTTATAATCAGCAATATTGTGGCTGTGAGTTCAGTATGCGGAAAGAAGAAAAGGGAGGATGACGAGAATGAAGATGTTCAAACTGTGGATGGTTGTAATGTTATTGGGACTCTTGCCCATTGTTTCAGAGGCGCAAGAAGAAATAAATAATGCCATTAATGTACAGTTGGAGTATCTGAAAAAGTATCCTAAAGACAAAGAAGCACTTCGGAAAGTTAGTTTTCTCTATCTGAATAAAGCAGATTATGATCAGGCTATCTTTTATGGTCGACAATTGTTTGAGTTGGGTTATAATGAACGGGATTACAATGGCGCTGTAATTTATTCTCATATTTGTCTGGGGCAGGCCCATATGATGAAGGGAAATGTAAAGGAGGCTTATAGTCATTTAGGGCAGGCCAGGCTGATAGGTGAAAGTAATAAAAATGATTCCGCCTTATGTTCCGTATATAATGGGCTGGGACTTTATGCATCGAATGTCCAAAAAGACTATTATCGTTCACTTACCTATTTCTTCAAAGGAGTTGAAGCTGCAAGACGTTGTCATTATGACAGGCTCTATTCCATTTTGCTTTCTAATATTGCCGGTATTTATTATTTGAAAAATGATAGCACAGGATTGAAATATGCTCTTGAATGTTATGAACTGGGACATGAACGGAAAGATCCTTATCTGATTTATAGTGGTTCAACCAATACCGCTTATATGTATTATTTGAAGAGTGACTATAATACAGCATTGAAATATATTCAGGAGGCGGAGTTCACCATGGTGCAGAATGACTTTTATGATCAATCAAACGTTTACAATCTTTATGGATATATTCTGCATAAATTGAATAAAGATGATGAAGCGCTGGTTTTTTTCCGGAAGGCTTTGGATTTGAAAGAACAGGGAAATATTTCTTCAGTGATGAATTCTTATTTGGGCTATGCCGAAATTTTAATGGAGCATCACCAGTATGACCGGGCTGTCCGGATGCTGAAAGCCGGAATAGAACTGTCTTACCAACAGGCTAATGCCATCTATCGAAGTGACCTGTTGAAGGCTTTATCCCGATGTTATGAAGAAGATGGTATGCTGGTAGAGGCGTTGAAGTATCATAAGCTCTATCAGCTGGAAACAGATAGCTTATATAATGCGGAAAAGGAACGTGCTGTGGGGGAGATACGTGCAAAATACGATATGGAACGGCAGGAAAACGAGATAAAACAAAACCGTCTGGAATTATTGGAAAAGGAAAATAAGATGCAATTGCTTATAGCCGGATTTATCTGTATCTTCATAGCTGCCTCTTTACTATATTACTTATATTACAGAAAAAATAAGCTGTACCTTACCATTGTGAAGCAAAATCAGGACGCTATCCGGCGTGAACAGCAATTGCAGAACAAGATAGATGAGCAGTTTGCAGAGATAGGCCGCCAGTCCGCTCTTTTACAAGAATATCTTACGGATTCGACGAAAACTTCTTTGCCGCAACCTGAGAAATATGCTTCATCCTCGTTGACAGATGAAAAGAAGCAGGATTTATTTCTGCGTTTGGAAACGCTGTTGTGGGAGGAGAAGGTATTTACAGACAATTTGCTGACCAAAGAGAAAGTAGCGGAAATGTTGGGAACTAATCGTACTTATCTCTCTCAAATTATTAATGAGCAGACCAAGCAGACTTTTACTCAATTTGTAAATGGTTTCCGCACAAAAGAGGCAGTCCGTTTACTTTCCGATCCTGATAACCAAACTCCGCTAAAGGCGATTTCAGCTGAATTGGGCTTTAATTCCATGACTACTTTTTATAGCCAGTTTCAGGCGGCTACTGGTATGACTCCCGCTCAGTATAGAAACAAAGTGCAGGAATTGCATAAAAATAGATAATCTATTAATTTGCTATCATAAATTTATCCAAATGCGGCAATTGCTGTATTTGGATAACCTATTTTTGCTATAATTTAAAATTTTATGCATTAATTTGCTATCGACGCAATATAAGCTGCAAAACTGTTTTAACAATAAAACGGGACTTAAAAGTGATTATAAACAGTATTAATATTAAATCTATAAAAAGTATGAAACATTCAGATTACCACGGAAAGCTACTTCGACTGGCGATGTTTTTCGTTGCATTGTTTTTGTGTGGAACAATGGCATATGCACAAACAGACCGGATGATCAGCGGTATAGTTGTAGATGAGAATGGAGATCCCCTGCCTGCCGCTCACATCCGTCAGGTGAGCCAGACGAAAGGGGAGGAACTGGCTGCTGTCATAACCGATATGAACGGGCACTTCCGGCTGACCCTGCTCCGCACAGCGAAAGAGATAGAAATCTCTTACTTGGGCTATGAATCAAAGAAAGTAAGATTGACAAGTGCGAACAGTTACAGAATTGTCTTGGAGCCGGCCTCCGAACTGCTGGACGAGGTGGTGGTAACCGGATATCAGACTATCTCCAGGGAACGGGCTACCGGTTCATTTGCGAAAGTAGATTCGAAAAAGTTGGAAACCCAACGGTTAAGTAGTGTCAGCTCATTGATGGAGGGAAGAATAGCAGGTTATAGTGACGGTAAGATACGTGGTGTGACTTCGATGAACGGACTTACTACTCCTCTGTATGTGATTGATGGGTTTCCGGTAGAGAAAACTATTTCTGACGGACTGGGCAACTGGGTCGAAAATGTGCCTGATTTGAATATAGAGGATATAGAGAATATTACGGTATTAAAAGATGCCGCGGCTACGTCTATCTATGGTGCTCGTGCTGCTAATGGTGTAGTAGTCATCACTACTAAAAAAGCCGGAAAGAATCAGCTGAATGTATCATTTTCAGCGACATTGACAGTACGCCCTTATAATTTTTATACCGGTCACTTAGCCGGTACGGCTGACATGATAGAGATGGAAAAGGAGTGGGCAGCCATGAATCCTAATCTTCAAGGAGAGGGAGCATCCCAATATGCACAGAATTTGTTGGACAATGCATCCATGTATTCCTGTTTGGGGGTACAGGCTATTTTAAAACATCATACAGGTGCGATCAGCGAAGCACAAATGGAGCAGACGCTACATGAACTGGCTTCACAGGGATTCCGTTATTATGATGATGTGAAGAAATATGGTAAACGAAATCCGTTTTCGCAACAATATAACTTGAATATCGGGCGTGGAACGGAAAAAAATACATTTAATGCTTCGCTGTCTTACAGGAATAACCGGGAAGAAGATAAATATACTGACAGCGAGAGTTTCGGATTGAATTTGCAGAATACTACCCGGCTTACTTCATGGCTGAGTCTGGATTTGGGAACGTATCTGAATTATGGAGATGGTACAACGCAGAGTTATAATCTGACCTCACCCGGATATAATTATGTTCCTTATAGTTCGTTGTTGAATGGCGATGGAAGCTACTATACTAACACGGCTGCGGACCGGTACAGTAAGTCACAACAGGAAATTATTTCTTCTTACGGATTGTATAGTATGGATATTACCCCTTTGGACGAATTGGGAAGAAACTTGTCGAAGAGTAAGAATTTTAGTAATCGTACTTTTGCGAGACTTAATTTTAAATTCACAGACTGGTTGAGATACACTGCTTCGTTCCAATATGAAGTAGGGGAATATAAGACAAGCCAATTGCAAGATAAGGAAAGCTATGCTGTACGTAATAAAGTAAATACATTTGCTACTGATGCAAGTGGGAGTGGCCAGGCTACTTATAATCTTCCTTATGGCAATATTTATACAACGGGGACTAATAGTATCCGTGCTTATAATTTCCGTCAGCAATTGGATTTTAACAAGACATTTGCAGAAAAACATGATGTGACCGCTTTGTTTGGTATGGAAGTACGTGAAAATAAGACGGAATACAATAATCGGAAATATTATAATTATGATCCGGCTTTACTAACTTATGATCTTATTGATGAACGGGTGCTGAGTAATACTTATACCGGAGTTTTGGGAAACTATGTATCATTCAATAAAAATGATATCTCCAATATCTATGAACTGGTAAATCGTTTTGTTTCTTTTTATGGGAATGCAGCTTACACGTATGATGGTAAATATATGGTGACAGGAAGCATTCGTTGGGATCGTACCAATTTGTTTGCTACTGGTTCCAAGTATCAGAAGAAACCTATCTGGTCGGTAGGTGCTGGTTGGAATCTGGACAAAGAATCTTTTTTTAAAGTTTCATTTATAAATATGATGAAACTGCGTTTCAGTTATGGTATCGGTGGTAACATCGCCAAGAATTCTGCTCCTTATATGACGGCTTATTATAATAATAATACCCATGTGGGCGGCATACAAGGGACTATCAGCAACCGTCCTAATCCTGATTTGCGGTGGGAAAAGACAACTACAGCTAATATTGGTGTAGATTTCTCTATGTTTAGAAATCGATTGAACGGTTCTATTGAATATTATAATAAATCGGGCGTGGATTTGTTAGCCAATACCAATGGAGTACCTACTGAAGGTTTTGGTTTTTCTACTTATACCATGAATAATGGTAAAATGAGAAACCGTGGATTCGAGTTGACTCTTTCCAGTGATGTCATTATGGGAAAAGATTGGAATTGGAACGTAGGTGGTGTGCTGGGATACAATAAGAATAAAGTGACTTATGTCAATGTAAAAGCACCTGCTATTTTTCTTCAGTTCGATTATCCTGCCGCCTATCCCCGTGTTGGAGTGCCTTATAATGCCATTTATGGATATCTGTGGGCAGGGCTGGATAGTAAAGGGCAGCCTCAGGTGTATGACTCGGAAGGAAATATCCATGTAAGCAGTTCACCGCAAAAAGTGGAGGATGCTGTGTATTTAGGAACTTCTGTTCCGGTTTATAGTGGGGCTATTAATACCAATCTCCGTTATAAGAATTGGGAACTGGCTGCTCAACTGCTTTTTGAAGGGGGGCACAAAATGCGGAATACCAATATAGCCTATCCGGGATTAGGAGTGACAAGTAAGGATGTGAGTAAACGTTGGCGTCAGCCTGGTGATGAGGCATATACCGATGTACCACGCTATGTTCCGTCAGAAAGCAAGGATTATAATTCTTACTCATCCGATCTTTATAGCAAGGCTTCCATTCATGTACTTGATGCCGATAACTGGCGCTTGAAGAATCTCTCTGTTACTTATCATGTTCCTGCAAGTGTATGTCAGAAGTTTTATGTAAAAAATGCACGTATCATGCTAGGTATGGAAAATGTGTTCACTTTGGCTAAAAGTCGTGATGTGAAATGGATGCTTGGGGGATATAGTAAACCAAATTATTTGTGTAATGTCAATTTGAACTTTTAAATGAGAGCAATATGAAAAAGATACTATTTATGATAATGACAGTGTTAGGGTGGATAAATCTGACTTCTTGTAATGATTATTTGGATATTGTTCCCAAAGGGAACAAAATTCCTACTACCTTGGCTGATTTTGAAGCATTGCTGCGAGATGAATATACCATTGGCTATATTCCTGTAACGAATAGTCTTTATCTGTTGAATGATAAATTTGTAGGACAAAGCAGTCTGACTAGCGTTACCCTTACGAGTGCCAATTATCTGTGGAATGAAACAGCGGACAGAATTGTACTGAACAATCAGGACGAAGGGACTTATTACCGTAGTTATATGGCTATTTCCACTTGTAATCTCTTGCTGGAGCATGTTCCCGTTGCAACCGAAGCGACTGATTCCGAACGCAATGAGGTAATGGCTTATGCCAAAGTGATTCGCGCTATGAGCTATTACATACTGGCCAATTATTATGCTGATACCTATGTGTCTGCAACTGCCGGTACTAAACTGAGTGTACCTTTGATAACCAGTGCCGATATTAATGCTCCTCACAAGCAGGTCACTATTCAAGAAATCTATGATTTCATGATTAAAGATGTAAAAGAAGCCATACAACAAGGATTACCCCAACAGTCAAGGACTGTTATCCATCCCAATTTGGGAGCAGCCTATGCCTTCTTGGCACGGGTCTATTTGCAAATGGCGAATTATGAAGAAGCGCTGAAATACGCGGATATGGCTTTGGAACAGAATGATACTCTGTATGATTGGATATCTTATTACAACAGTCATAAGGAAGCTATTACAAAAGAAGACAGTTATCCGTCGTTACCGTCAGCGACAGGGTATGATTATGTGGAGAATTACTATTTCCGTTGTGGAGAGGGTAACCCTAACTATGCTACCAGCGAACTTAATATTCCGGTGGAACGTGCGGAGAGTTTCGAGGGAGGGGATGCGCGTTTTCTTTCCCGCTGGAAACTGCGTACGGTAAATCAGGATACTTACTATCAAGGTTTGGCCAAAGGATATTTCAACGGGGCTGGTCTGACCACTTGCGAGGTATATCTCATCAAGGCCGAATGTTTGGCACGTCAGGTCACAGGTAATGATTTCTCTGCTGCTATGGATGTGTTGAACAAGGTACGTAAGACCCGTATTCTGCCGGAGATATATCAACCCTTGCAAGCTTCAACTTTGACAGAAGCCATTGACTTGATCCGACGTACGAAAGACAATGAATTGATTTTCACTATTGTGCCATTCGCTGATGCCCGGAGGTTTAATGCCGAAGGTACTTTTGCACGTGCACTATCCAAAACATGGGAAGGGCAGACTTATACATTAACCCCGGCTTCACATCTTTGGATTATGCCTTTCCCGGCAGGTGCCGTTCAGAATCCGGGTAATGGAACTATCACTCAAAATGTATCTAAATAACCTATAAAAACAGACTTTATGAAATTGATGTATTTATTAGCAACATTCGCCGTTGTTTTGGTGATGATGGCATCTTGTACCCGGCAGTCGGTAACGGGGTACACACTGACAGCTGCAATTGATGGAATTCCTGACGGATCCCATGTACAGCTATTTCCTGTAAGTCATGGTCATGAAAAACCGGTGGCGGACACTACTGTTGTAGATGGAAAATTTATATTTAAAGGGGTGGCGGATGAACCTCTGGCTGTACGGTTGATGGTGAAAGATGCATACGGTTCCATGCCTCTGATGTTGGAGAATGGCAGTATAAGCGTGGAGGGTAAGGTGACTTCTGAAAACCTTAATGGAACCGTGAATTATAATTTTTCACAGGTTTCAGTGACGGGATCTCCTTTGACGGACAAATATGTAAAATTATTGAGCACACGTGATGCCTTGGATTCTATTTATGTGACGAATAACGAGAAGTTTAAGGATATCCGTGTTGCCTATGGTAAAGCGAGAGTTGCCAAAGATAAGATCTTGATGGATTCTGTCGTTGCTACGGAAGCTTACAAAGCA
Source organism: Phocaeicola vulgatus ATCC 8482 (assembly GCF_000012825.1). Classification (GTDB taxonomy): domain Bacteria; phylum Bacteroidota; class Bacteroidia; order Bacteroidales; family Bacteroidaceae; genus Phocaeicola; species Phocaeicola vulgatus. The sequence goes on from NC_009614.1 coordinate 3,120,798, forward strand.
TCTGCCGTGGCCGATAGTTTGTTCTTTGCTACGGTAGATGCCACTTACTATAAATTAGTTATGGACAATAAAGAGTCTTATTGGGGGCCTCTGATGATGATCAGTTTGTTTTCTTATCTTACCGAAGAGCAGAAACCGTGGTATGATGCCTTGTCAGAAGAGGCTAAACATTCCCGCTATGGAAAAATGGTGAAAGAGAGTGTGGCTCCTGATAGTCAGATCGGTTCTAAAGTGCCTGTCTTTACAGCCAAGTCACAAGATGGGAAATCGGTAACTTTAACCGATTTGTGCCAAGGTAAGAAGTATGTCCTTATTGATTTTTGGGCATCATGGTGTAATCCTTGCCGTAAGGAGATTCCTAATTTGAAAAAACTCTATACGCAATATGCAGACAGGGGTTTCCAGATTGTAAGTATCTCTATTGATAAAAAAGAGGCGGAATGGACAAAAGCGCTGAAAGAAGAACAACTTCAGTGGCCTAATTTTTTGGATACTGAAGGTATTGCTGATATATATAAAGTGAAATTTGTTCCTACTATGTATTTGATAGATGCCCAAGGGGTCATGGTAGGAGAAAATCTTCGTGGTGAGGCTTTGGCAAATAAACTGGCTGAGCTTTTTGGAGAGATTGAATAATCATATTCTTTTTATGGTATTCTGACATAGAACGGGGCAGAGTCGATGAATAAGTTGGATCTGTCCCGTTGTCTTATGTTTCGGACTGACCCTTCTTCTGAGATATTCAGTTAATGTTTCTAAAGATAAATGGTCTATGGAAATGATAATCCCTAATCACTCTATATGCTATTTTTATTATGATTTTTCTGTGTTTGTTTTCATAATTTTATTCGGTTCTATCCGTAAAATCATGTCATACCGCTTTATTTTGTTTGCTTTTAATCTTATCGATCATCAGTACAGCATTTGCCGTATGTATCTTGAAGAAAATTCACAGGTCTTCCGTTTTCTTGTTTCGTACCTTTTATCCTTGAGAGTGAGTAATGCTGTTTTTGAGTGTCGAAGCTGTATTTAAGTTCGGTAGCCCTTTCCCTTGTGAACAAAGGAGGTAGATATCCTATACTACATGTAGAAATTTCTGTTCGCATTGTTGGTGTATATGGAATTGGCTGCAACACATTTTACCCTCACATTCATCAGCTTCTACTTGAAATATCATTATAAATAACATTAATTATCTTGTGGTTTGTTACATGGCAGGACGGGTCTGCCATGATATTGTAGAACAGTTGATAGTATCTGTTTCCGTTAAGATGTTTAATCGGTAACCTGTCGGAGAATCTGATGTAAGTTTCAATACCATAAGGGCTATCTTTGTTGAAGTACTAAAACTGTTCTTGCGCTCCAGATGGTGCTGTGACAGACCGACCTCTTTGGCTATACTGTCGAATGGAAACACAGAATGAAGATTGCCAGGTTCACTCCTATTAAACTCTTACGATATTTTTTAGAATATCGAATTCTGTAAAACTCAAAGTCAAGTGGATTTCTGAAATATTTGGTATCTTAACCATGTCTTTGTTTGGATATTTCCTCCGTTTTTTTTAGGTCGCCAAATCTTATTTGCGCACGGAATACCTAAAAATACAAAAAAAAACCAACTAATTCTCAATAGTTTGGTTATGAATTAGTTGGCTGGATTTTATGTTATTTGCTGAATATCCTTACCTTATATATTCAAAAATAATACCTATATCACAGTTATGTTATAAAAAAATTACTCATATCCTGGTGTTTGTTTTAATGCGCTGTTGTTTGTTAATGTACCAGCATCAATAGGCCACAATAATCTGGATTGTTCAGCTGATGAGTATTGATGTACATAATCCCAACCTAGCAAGCGGATATCATACCAGCGCTTTCCTTCAAACATGAATTCGCGGAGACGTTCTTTCAATATAGCTTCTAACGCACCGGCATTATCAGGTTTCATCCATTTGTTGTCAGTGTAGAACTCAGGATCGTTATCGTTAGGATAAGCTATTTCTGCTTTGTGTTCATTGAAGTATTTACTTCCATAAGCACGTTCACGAACAGCATTGATTTCTTCTGTAGGATCTTCTCCTAGTAACACTTTTGCCATAGCTAGTTGCAATAGGCAGTCAGCATAGCGATAAATAGGAAAATCGTCTAAGAAACTGCGTGTAGACCCTCCTTCCAGCATCGTTCCTTGGAACTTATAAGTGATAGGGCCGAAATAACTGACTACTCCTTGGGCATCTTTTTTATAAACGGCTTTCAAAGAAGTTGTCCAGCGCGTATCATTGTTACGGAAACCTTTGAAATAAAATTCTCGTCTTACTTGTAGCTGGGTAAGACCATTAAGTTGTGCATCTGGGGTTCCGACAAAGGAATTACCATTCTCGTCACAATAAATTTTCACCATTTTATCCTGTGCAGGAATTAATCTCATTCTATAGTATCCTCCCCACATTTCATATTCGTCTTTACCATTGTGGATAGTGAAAATCATTTCCTTGTTCTTTTTATTCTCAAAGGAGAAAATATCTTTAAAAGAACTGGTTACTAAACCAACATCTGCTTTTTTTACGTTTTCAAAGGCGTTTTTTGCAATGGTATAATCACTGTTGCCTCCATTCATCTGGCGTCCGCTCCACAGATAAGCTTCTCCTTTTAACATTTGAGTTGCTGCGGCAGACCAAAAGTGACGTCCCAATTTGAAAGAATAGTCAGAGCCAAAGGCATTTTCTGATGCCTGAATGTCTTTCTTTATTTGTTCCATAACTTCTGTTGCAGGTGATACTCCTTTGGTAATGTTACTTAAATCAAGGTTCTGCCCTTCCGTGTAATCTAAGTATAAAACGACATCTCCCCAGGAACGTAGCAAGTGGAAATAAAGGTAGGCACGCATTCCGTAGGCTTCACCTAAATAATAATTTTGGGTGGCTTCTGTCAGAATTGTCGTTTCTGTGGTCTTGGCAATCATCTGGTTTATTTGATTGATGATTTTATACATGTCACCATAATTGCTGATACCTACATTTTCTTTATTTATGGTATTGAAAGGTAAACGTTCCATGCCTTGGCTTGCTTCGCCACCAATAGGATTGTCTCCGTAAATGTCTGCACGAGGTTCACCCAGTAAGAAGAAATTATAACTTTTTTCGCGAAGTAAAGCATGCAGTCCTGTATTGAACGCAGTGAATTGGTCCGGGTTTTTCCAATATGCGGTTCCTGCCAGTGAACTGGTAGGCTCAATATCCAAGGAATCACATCTTGAAAATGATAGCAGAGAAAGTCCTGCCAACAGGTATGTAAATATCTTTTTCATGATTTTATTCTTTTATAGTTGTGTTCAATTTAAAATGTTACAGATAAACCAAATAATACGGTTCTAGGAGTAGGATATCGACCTTGATCAACGCCGTATAGATTTTCATTATTATCACTATTTGTCAAGACAGGCTCTGGAGAAGTGCCGGTATATCCGGTGACATAGAACAGATTTTGTCCGGTGACATAGACAGATGCGTTTTGTATAAATGCTTTGCTAGTCCATGCTTTGGGCAAGTCCCAACTTAGTGTTAACTCTCGTAAGGCTAGATAGTCAGCTTTTTCATAGAGGCGTGAACTGTTGTTATGACGGCTGGCTGAGGCATTATTGGAACGGGTGATATTCTTTTTGGCCAATTGGTCTGCATAATAGAATGCCGGTAAGTCTGAATTCGGATTATCTTCACTCCACATATCTTTTACTTCAGTAATTATATTGAATGCACCTTGGTATTGGCCTAAAGTACGTGCGGCCAAGTCATTATAAAGAGTATGTCCTAATGCATAGTCAAAACGTGCATAGAGGGATATACCTTTCCAAGAAAGAGTTGAAGAGAAACCGCCGGTTACTTTTGGGAAAATATTGCCTACTACTTCGCGGTCAAGTCCATTGATTTTATTATCACCGTTGATGTCTTCCCAGCATACATCTCCAGGTTCTATAGGTTTCCATCCTTCTTTTCCTGCATATTCACTAGCTAGTCCCGGACCGTACAGGTTAGCAACTTCATCAATCATCATATTAGCGTGCTCTTTAACATCATCCCAGCTTTTGAAAATATGATTTTGCTTGTAAGCTACCATTTCGCCCAATTTTCCGCCTTCCTGACGTCCGGCAATCCACTTGGTGGCATTTGTTCCTTTACCTACGGCAACTTCATAACCTCCTACTCGGTTGTTTTCTATACCGTTATAGGGTAATGAGATAATTTTGTTTGCTACCGAAGATAAATTAGCGGAAAGGTCCCAGGTAAAACCACCTACATTATTTAATATATTGGCTTTTACCTCCAATTCTATACCTGAGTTACGTAAAGTTCCCATGTTGGTCATAATATCGGAAAAACCCAAATAACCCGGTAGAGCTTGTTTAGTCAGCAAGTCATTTGTTCTTCTGTTGAAGTAATCGATAATAAAACTTAATTTGTTATTGAAAAAACCGATATCCAACCCTACTTCCAAGGTCTTGCTCTGTTCCCAGCGTAAACCGGTATTTACCAATGCCGAATTATAGAATGCGGAAGATCCCCCATAGTTTTTAGCATCTACAAGACCATAGGCACCATATACATCGAAGTTGCCAATTCCATTTACATTACCGTTTACACCATAACTGATACGGGGTTTCAAGTTTGAAATCACTTCTGAAATTTTTGAATCTTTCCAGAAATTTTCTTCCATCACATTCCAACCTACCGAAATGCCAGGGAAGAATCCCCAACGATTGTCTTTCAGACGAGAAATACCATCATAGCGGGCTACGAATGAAAATAAATATTTCATGTCATAGTTGTAATTGATACGTCCGAAACCGGAAAGAATGCGGTAGGCAGTTCTTGTGGTGGAAGTATAAGTCTGCTTGGCACCAACATTTAAAGTAGGTATGTCATCAATTGGTGAATTTTGAGTCTTGGCTTCAAACTGGAATTCATCATAATTATAATATTCACCACCCAACATGACATCTACATTATGCTTTTCTGCAAATCTATCCGTATATGTTAGTGTACTATTGAATTGCATTTGGTTATATCTCTTGATCCAAGCTTCAGCTTGACGAGTATTTGTAGCTGTAGAAGAGGACTGTAATTTATAACTTTTATTGAACTTTTCCCTCTGGTAGTCATAATGTAAAAGTGAAGCGTTTCCGCTTAATACGAGTTTTTTAGGGAGAATGTCAAGATCAAATCCAATGTTATAGGATTGTCGGCGCTCTCCGTTATGTTGTGTCAGTTTGTCCCTGAAATAGGCAGGATTACCGTCGGAAGTACCACCTCCTGATGCTGGATTACCCTCTTCATCATAGGGGTTCCATGTGGGGCGTTGAGAACGGGTTCGGTAAAACATTTGGTCTTCACTAATCCATAGAGAAGGTTTGCTGGCCCAGGTATAAGTTGCTCCGGCTTTTACGTTTAAGAATGGGAAAACTTTATAAGAACCATTTACAGAACCGTTAAATCTCTTATATCCGGTACCTATAATCTGACCGTCTTCATTGTAATATCCCAAGCTTGTAGCAAAAGTTCCTTTATCATTACCTCCGGTGATACTTATATAATGTTCTTGCATAAAAGCATTGTCATCGAATACGTCATTATCTAATAGTCCTCCATAATCTTTAAATATTATTTTTTTACCTGGATTTACGGGGTCGTCCATCGTTTGCCAGCCTTCATTTTGCAAATGAGCTGTTTCATCATTCAAGTAGCGAATATCATACATATTATTGCCGATGCCATATCCTTGCTGAGCATCCAGACCATCATAGCCTTTTACTTTTTTATATCCGATACGGTTGTAATAAATATAGTCTTCAGCGTTTAGGTAATCATATCCTTTACGGGCAAAATTCACACCCATTTTGAATTTGTAATTAACTGAAGCTTTTCCGGCTTTTCCACTTTTAGTTTCAATTAAAATAACACCACCGTTTGCTCGGGCACCATAGATGGCAGTAGAAGCGGCATCTTTCAGCACTTGAATGGATTCAATGTCTGAAGAGTTAATATCGCCCATACTATCACGTACAACACCGTCTACAATAATTAAAGCTTTATTGTTGGCTCCGGTGATAGTAGCTCCACCGCGAAGAGTTATACTAGGTTCAGAGCCAGGTTGACCACTGACGGTAACGACACGTAAACCTGTGACAGAACCCTGTAGGGCTTGTGCAGCGTTACTATAGGCTGCTTTTTCAAGTACCGAATTGTCCATTTTTGAAATAGCGGTTGTTAAAGTCGCACGTTTTTGCGAGCCACCGTAACCAGTTACCACTACTTCATCCAAAACTTCTGTATCTTCTTTTAAGACAATTTGGTAGGAGTTTTGAACACCGGTTGTAATGGTCTGTGTTTTATAACCGATGTAACTGACATTAATTTTAGCTCCTTGGGATACGTTTAGAGAAAACTTTCCATCAAGGTCTGTAATGGTACCATTTGTAGTTCCTGCTTCTACCACACTGGCGCCTATCACCGGTTCATTGGTAGCATCCACTACTGTACCTGTAATTGTTTTCGTCTGTGCCATTACATTGAATGACATTAAAAGACCTAATAACAAAAAAAGGTTCTTTTTCATAGAGTTAAAAATTAGTGATTAATAAAGATTTTGAATTTGAAGTATGAATTATTCAACATATTCTAATTTAAGTGTCCATGCATACTGACAAGGAACTTTGCTGTAAGGAATAGTGGGAATTTCTATTACTATATTATTTCCATTCTGTTTCCATTTCAATGTTTTGTCATATCCTAATAAAGTTATTTTTGTTTTGGAACTTGTTCTAATGTCTTTCAGTATGACTTGATTTTCCGGAAATTTAGGCAGAATGGCATATACTGCATTATTTTTAGCTGTGAAAAAGGCTTCTTTTACGGCAAAGCCGGGATCGGGATCTACTGTTTGTTTTAAAATAGAGTTTCCTCCTACATAATGTTTTCCTTTATCTTTCCAATTTCTGTCACCTTCAGACCATTGTTCAGATTGTTTCCATTTGTAAGTATCATAGATTGCTTCTCCATTTACTTTTAGCCATTCTCCCATTTGCAATAAGCGTTCCTGCATGATAGGGGGAATTTTGCCATTTCCATTCGGACCTATGCCCAAGAGTAAGTTCCCACCTTTGCTTACAATATTAACTAAGGTAAGTATTAATCCTTGTGGGCTGGAATAATCTTCTATATCTTCATTTTGATTATAAGAGAAAGAGAATCCCATGCCACGACATTCTTCCCAAGGTTTATCCTCTGGCATATTGCGATTGCTATATTCACGGGTGTAATAATCGCCATGCTTTTTCCCATCAGTAAATTTTGCCCATCTGTCATTCAGTACAATTTTGTTCTTTACTGGGGATTCAGAATAGAGCCATTGGAAAAGTTTTTTTGTTTGCCAAATAGAGTCACTGTAATTATCGGGACCGTCTGACCAAAGAATATCGGGTTCATACCGATTTACCAGATCTTTAACTTGCGGTATAAAATGACGGGATACATATATATTAAGTAACTCCGGGCAATATAACGGACTTCCCCATTCTCTGCATGAAATGTAGAATCCCACCTTAATGTCTGTTTTTCTAAGAGCTGTGGTATATTCACCTACCAAATCGCGTTTAGGACCTATTTCCATACTGTTCCAAGGTCTGCCGTAATCTCTAGACGCTTCCATACTTGGCCATAATGCATAACCGTCATGGTGTTTAGTTGTTAAAACTACATACTTGGCACCTGATTTTTCGAATAGTTTGGCCCAAGCGTTTGCATCGTAATCATGTGCTTTAAATTTGGCAGCAAAATCTGCATAATTAAAGTCTTCTCCATACATTTTTGTATGATAATCATAAATTTCGGTTCCGGTAAATTCACCGTTCCCCATTAACTTTTTATTATCCAGCCAATATTTATACCATTCTTCGTAAGTGCCTTTAGGTGACCACATGGGTACAGAATAGATTCCCCAATGGATAAAGATTCCAAATTTTGCATTTTTGAACCATGCAGGGGTAGGGCGAGTATCGAGCGATTCCCATGTTGGTTGGTAGATATTGTTTTGAGCATTAATTTTGATAAAGATTAATAGCACAATAAATAATAGTGATTTCTTTTTCATATTAGTATTAGAATTTTAAATATTATATTAACCGCAAATATACTATTTTTTTAAAAGCATCAAACATTTTTAATAAAATAATTTATTAAAAACAGTTATTTCTTTAAAAGAATATTGTTTTATTCTGTGATATATCAGATTGTTTATTTTAATACGTGCTCTTGTTTGTTTATTTTGTATATATAGCTTGTTATTATTTAGTATATTGGAAAATATGGATATAATATTAAAATAAAAGAGTAGGAAGATTTAAATCAAAGTAAGCGAGTATGTCTGCAGGCAGGAGTATAGACAAATATCTATCGGAGTAAGTGATTCTCCCAAATTTTCCGGGTCAGTTGAGTCACTGCCGTTTTCAAACTGAGCCTTGATCCCGGCTATACTGGATCCCGGCTATACTGGATACCCTGCACAAAGCAGGGTAAAAATAAAAAAGCCATCGATTTATCGATGGCTTTTTTATTTGGTAGCCCGTGGGGGAATCGAACCCCCCTTTCAAGAATGAAAATCTTGCGTCCTAACCGATAGACGAACGGGCCATCCTTTTTATCGAGGATTTCTCTCTCGATTGCGGGTGCAAAGGTAGTGACTTTTTTTGAATTTGCAAACATTTCCCAAACTTTTTTCTAAACTTTTTGTTCATAGTCCATTGAATTGACTATTTACCTAAACTTAACTTTTATGAAAAGTATCTTTAAATCAATGAGTTGCCTTGTATTGGGCGCAATGATTGTTACGCCGATGTTTGCGCAACAAAAAAAACTTTATCCGGAGCTGGAAGGACCGGGACCTGTTGTTATTATCTCAAAAGATAAAAATGGCAAGGAAGAATTAATCAATGTATTTGAAGAAACGCAACGTCCGCATTTCCATGATCCCCGTGCTCCTCGTTTTTTACTTACTGACCAACAGGGAAAGTTTGCATTGGGTATCGGTGGTTATTTGAAAACTACAATGGAATATGATTTTAATGGAATAGTGGATGATGTTGACTTTATCCCTGCACTCATTCCGCAACCGGGATCCACGTCTGTCCGTAATCAGTTCCAGATGGATGCAAGCACTTCCACTATCTTTTTAAAGTTGGTGGGGAGAACCAAGCATTTGGGTAACTTCATCGTTTATACAGCCGGAAACTTCCGTGGAAGTGGAAAGACTTTTGAATTGCAGAATGCTTATTTATCTTTCTTGGGTTTTACTATGGGGTATGATACCGGATTGTTTATGGATCTTGCTGCAGCTCCTCCGACTATTGATTTTCAAGGACCTGACGGGATGACTTTCTATCGCGCTACCCAGTTGCGTTATGAAGCCAATGTGATGAAAGGCTTGAAAGTAGGCATTGGTGTGGAAATGCCGTCAGTAGACGGTACTCCGGCACAAGATGTGAGAATCGGTAAGCAGCGGATGCCGGATATTCCTGCCTATGTACAGTATTCTTGGGCAAAGGCTAGTCATATACGTGTGGGAGGAATCTTGAGAAGTATGACTTATGAGGATCAAGTGAATAATAAGGCAAAGTCATTGACCGGTTGGGGGATACAAGCATCGGGAACAGCAAGACTGGGTAGTTTCCAGCTTTACGGACAATATACTTATGGTAGAGGTATTGCTCAATATTTGAATGATATCAGCAACTTGAATGTAGATATCGTTCCTTTGGCCGATGAGTCCGGACGTATGCAGGTACTGCCCATGAAAGGGTGGTATGCCGGATTACAGTATAATTTCTCGAAACGGGTATTCGCATCGGCTACGTATAGCCAGTCACGTCTGTTTACAGAAGATTGCTATGCTCACTTTAATGAAACTCAGTATAAAAAAGGTCAGTACCTGGTTGCAAATGTATTCTGGAATGTAAGTCATAACTTGCAGGTAGGTGCGGAATATCTTCATGGTTGGAGAGAGAATTTTAATGATGTGAACCGTGAAGCAAACCGTATAAACTTGAGTGCGCAATATAATTTCTAACTTATTTTTCCTATCTTTGTGTCTATCAATAATGGAAAGAGAATGAAAAAAATAGGTGCACATGTATCCGTAAGCGGGGGCGTGGAAATGGCCCCCGTTAATGCATTAGGGATAGGAGCGGACGCATTCGCTCTTTTTACAAAGAATCAGAGGCAATGGGTTGCAAAACCTTTGTCTGTCGAGAGTGTTACTCTGTTTAAAGAAAACTGCGAGAAAGAAGGTTTTGATGCCCGGTATGTTCTTCCTCATGACAGTTATCTGATAAATTTGGGACATCCTGACGAGGAAGGGCTGGAGAAGAGTCGTGCAGCATTTTTGGACGAAATGCAGCGTTGCGAGCTTTTAGGATTGAAAATGCTGAATTTTCATCCCGGAAGTCATTTGAATAAGATATCCATAGAGAAGTGTCTGGACAGGATTGCCGAGTCTGTCAATATGACTTTGGATAAAACGACCGGTGTGACTGCTGTGATTGAGAATACAGCCGGACAGGGAAGTAATGTGGGAAATGAATTCTGGCATTTGAGATATATTATAGATAAGGTGGAGGATAAATCTCGTGTGGGAGTTTGCCTGGATACTTGCCATACCTATACCGCCGGTTATGATATTGTGAATGAATATGACCGGGTCTTTACCGAGTTTGATGAGGTAGTGGGGAGAAACTATTTGTGTGCCATTCACTTGAATGACTCAAAGAAACCATTGGGTAGCCGGGTAGACCGTCATGACAGTATCGGAAAGGGGCTGATTGGTATTGATTTCTTCCGCCGCTTTATGCAGGATTCCCGTTTTGACGATATGCCCGTTATTCTTGAAACTCCCGATGACACCATTTGGCGGGACGAGATTAAAATGCTTCGCAGCTTTGAGTCATAGTTTGTGGCTGGGTGAAAACATATTTAAGGAATTCAGCTATCATTTTGCTTGTAAGGGCGAGGTTTGCTCGCCCGAAAATAGGCTGATTTGCATATTCTCCCAAGATCGTGCCCGTTGGTTCGGGCAGGCAAAAAAACTTATATTCGTCAATCTGAGTTGGCAAATAGTATTTTCACCACCGTAGGGGCAGACTCGTGTATCTGCCTGATAGTACGAAAGCAGTTGCAGGTTCTCTTTCCAAAGTATGACCGACCGTGGTCTTGTAAGCAGCTTCTTGACGATAAAGTCGGGAGAGAAGCGGAACTCTGGAAGAACCTGCAGACTGTTATCTAAAACTTATAAAATGAAGAAACCGACCCTTTTGGGTCGGTGTTCTACGGTAGATGTTTTTCCTTTGCTTGACGGCTATGAGACAATCCCTGCCCCTACAGCTGAATACATGACAGCACTATCGGACGGACTTTCGGCATCTCCTCATTTACTTGAAATCCGGGCCATACTCCAACCAAAATACCATTGCCCAATCCTGGTCATTGGCAAACGGGTCATAAAGATGAACTTTTTGTCCGTTCACTTTGTTCGGATAGATAAAGGCGCAGCTTCCTCTTCCGTCTTCGGTGAAGAGGCATAGATTGTTCCGGAAAATATTCAAGGCCCGTTCTGTATATTCTTGTTTTCCGGTCGCTTTGGCATAAAGACGGAAGGCAATACCCGATAAAGTGCTCCAGTAATGTGGGAAGGTATCTCCCCAAATCCGGTCTTTTCCAAACCAATAACCATCCCAGTGACGAATAGCGATGTCATAAAGGTGGAAACTGGGCTGTTTTCCGCCAAATGATTCTAATAAAGGAAGCTGGCTTTCGGCCCCTTTCAGATATTTTTCATCCCCGGTGAGCATATATACATTCAGCAGATGGATAATGGACGGAGCTACGATGCTCTGTTCGTAATTGACTTCGGAGGTCGGATAATTAGGCCCGTTTTCACAAAATACGTCTGCCATTGATTTGAAATCGTTCAGCAGAGTGTCCGCTTCGGCAGTAAATCCGTTTTCTTTCAATAGAGTATAGCCGTAGGTCGGGATATTGATGCAATAAAAACCATGCTTGAAATAACGGACCAGTGCACGCAGTGTGCCGTACCCGTCTTTCAGATATTGTTTATTGCCTGTGGTGCGGAACATGGTAAACCAGAAATCGGCCACCCACGGATAGTTGTATCCCCGGTTCTTGCTCTTGAAGTCTACGGTGGAATTGGTTGTGTAGTCCGGTTTCTGGATGCGGCGGATGAAAGATACGTAGTTGTTCAGGGCATCCATTAATTTTTTGTCGGAAGTACGTTGGTATTGTAGAGCCAGCAGAATCCCCATAGCTACCCTTTCTCTGGCTTCGTCGCAGTCAGAGCGTTTGCTGCCACTTTCTCCGTTGATGTAAAGGGATTCGGTATCGTTGTCATAAACAATGAAGGCACCGCTTCTAGGGTCACCGGGCTTGATGAACTGTTGGTGTCCGGCAATGAACTGACACCGGTGGTTGACCAGGCTGTCAAAGTTGCTGACGGCAAGACACTCTACCGACGTTTGCTTTCCGTTCCCGTAGGCCAGTGTGAAAATCTTCTCTCCGGGTTCATTTATTGTGGTGGTATAAGTGATGTTGTCACCGCTTACTTCTGCCACTTCTTTACCGTTCAGCAACAGCTTGCCTTTCAGTGAGGGGCAGTTGCTTTTGAACGAAACATTTATTTTTTCGCCTGCTTCTACTACATAACGGTCTGCTGAGGCTATGATCAGACCGTTGTCTATGGCTTTTGCTTGGAATTCATCCCAGTTGTCCGCCGATAGGAGTAACCATTGTATGGTATAACATTCTCCCGGCTTTAAAGTCTTGTCCTGTGGATTAAGTTGGAAAACACCGCGGAAGTTGGAGCTTCCTTTTTTCTGCGAGCGCTCCCTCACTTCATAGCCTTTAATGGCACCTTCTTCCATAATCAGTCCCAATCCGCCGGGGGCTCCGCTCATCCGGGTGCAATAGACATAGGCTTCATTTCCTCCTGCCCATATATGTGCATTGCAACGGGCTTCGTAGCAAGTCCGGGCATCCGGATAATTGTCATTGAAAGGTGTGTTGATGGCAATGTCCTGTAAGTCGGCGTCTTTTTCTCCGGTGTTTACGAATTCGTAGGATTCTACCAGGTTCCCGTCCCTGTTCCATTTTCGGGCTACGTTTATTTCTATGTCACCTGTCTGGTATTTCACGGTCATGTGATGGCTCGTGTCATGTTTTTTTGTCGGGATATTCCAGGAGTATTCAGTGCCGTTTATCCGAAGATGTCCCAATCCCCATCCATACCGGGAGTCCACCCATTCGTATTGTGTTCCATCCGTACGCAGGATCCAGTTCATGGAAGTGTCGCTTGTCAGATAAAGTCCGCTTAGCGCCCCTGTTTGTGAGTCGGCTTTGAACGTGATGTTTTTAGGGTAGCTACAACTGCCTAGTGCAATTAATGCCAAAGGTAATGCAGCATACAAGAAAAGCTTCATGATGTTTTTCATACTTATTTGGATTATTGATGTAACTGTGCAAAGAAAGGAATAAAAAGGGAAATTAATTTGTACTTTTCATACATAATCCTGTAAAATAGTTCATTTTCTTTATAAAAAGGCTTGAAGTGCCTGTTATTTTGTGGTTTTGAATCATTTTTTAGGTGCGGGTTGTGCGGGATAACGCGGATTTTTTCTTATGATAACATGAGTTTATTATAAGACTAGCTTATAACTGACAGGAATATGAGCAAGACTGATATTGAATTTTAATAATCCTTTTGTCATTTAACTCAAAACCATCCTGTAACGAGTTATTTCTTATATCGAACTTACGTTAATGTTATATCCCGCCGGTAGAGTGGTTTGTGTCTTTCATTGTATGGTTAAGCCTTTTCTATCCTATCCCTAAGCTTAAACGAACGTATCCTTTCTATCTCCATAGCCTTTGGAGTTAACTCCCAAGCTTATGGAGATAACTCCAAAGGCTATGGAGTTAACTCCGCAAGTTTGGGAGATAGAAGTTGTCAGTAAAAGAACCCTTAACCTGAAGGATACAACCGCTTAGCTTGCCGTAGTTTATAGGATAATATATCCTTTCCGTATCCTTCGTTTATTTTATGTCCTGATTACATGTCTTTTATTTCATCCAAGTTCTTCTGGATATCTTCGTCTTTTAACTCATAATTCATCAAGTTACCTGCCAGGTATTGGTCGTATGAGGCCATATCAATCAGCCCGTGACCTGAAAGGTTGAACAGGATCACTTTCTCTTCACCGGATTCTTTGCACTTGTTCGCCTCGCGTACAGCGGCGGCGATGGCATGGCACGATTCGGGAGCCGGAATGATTCCTTCTGCTTGTGCGAACAAACAACCAGCCTGGAAGGATTCTAATTGCTGGATATCAACCGCTTCCATCAGATTGTCTTTCAATAATTGTGAAACGATGACACCTGCACCGTGATAACGGAGACCTCCCGCATGGATATTGGCCGGAGAGAAATTATGCCCCAGTGTAAACATGGGCAGCAACGGGGTATATCCGGCTTCGTCGCCAAAGTCATACTGGAATTTACCACGGGTCAGTTTCGGGCACGAAGCCGGTTCGGCAGCAATGTATCGGGTTTGTTTCCCATTCAGGATAGTGTGGCGCATAAAGGGGAAGCAGATTCCTCCAAAATTGGAACCGCCACCAAAGCAACCGATAATCATGTCGGGATATTCGCCTGCCATTTCCATTTGCTTTTCGGCTTCCAGACCGATAACCGTTTGATGCAGTGTGACATGGCTTAATACCGACCCTAGTGTATATTTACAGTTGGGAGTGCTCATTGCCAGTTCGATAGCTTCGGAGATGGCTGTTCCCAGTGAACCTTGATAATTGGGATTACGGGTAATGATATCCTTGCCGGCACGGGTAGACATGGATGGAGAGGCGGTGACCGTTGCTCCGAATGTCTGCATGATGCTGCGGCGATAGGGCTTCTGATTATAGCTGATCTTTACTTGATAAACGGCAGCTTCCAGCCCGAATACCTTTGCGGCATACGATAGAGCGGCGCCCCATTGTCCGGCACCGGTTTCTGTAGTGACATTGGTTACGCCTTCTTCCTTGCAATAATATGCCTGGGCCAGAGCCGAGTTCAGTTTGTGGGATCCGATGGGGCTGACACTTTCATTTTTGAAATAAATATGTGCGGGAGTCCCTAGTGCTTTTTCCAGTCCGTAGGCACGTACCAATGGTGTGCTGCGATAGTATTTGTACATTTCACGCACTGCTTCGGGAATTTCAATCCATGCGTCTGTCTGGTTTAATTCCTGTTTGCAAAGTTCTTTGGCAAAAATGGGGTAGAGGTCTTCCGGTTTCAGCGCTTCTTTGGTTTTAGGGTTCAACGGCGGCATGGGTTTGGTCTTCATGTCTGCCTGTATGTTGTACCAGTATTTAGGAATTTCATCCTCTGGTAAGATAAAACGTTTCTGTTTTGTGCTCATAATCTTTCAATTTAATAGTTTTGCGGTCAAAATTAGGTAAAAAAAGTATTCCTTACTAATTTTCAACTGCTTTTTTGTCGGGAACAATAAAAAAAGGGATGTCAGAGTAAAAATGCGAAGTTATTTGTTATTATAGGCAGAGATGTGAATATTTTGATTAAGTTTGTTTTCTGTTAATGCAAGATGATATCGACATGGAACCTTTACACAAACTATTTATCTATCGTAAGAAGTTAGTAAAACCGTACATAGAGCGATTGCTGAAATGGATGGACGGGATAACTTATATGATGTCGGCCTTGTTCATCCTTACATTGGTTTATGAGCATGGATTTCTTATTTCTTTTGAAGAAATGGAGATGATAAACACGCTGTATCATTTTGTCTGGATTGTTTTTCTGGTTGATATTTCCCTGCATCTTTTATTAAATTACTCGGATACCAAGCGGAAGTACCGGGGACTGGCATGGATACTGAGTCTGATGCTTTATCTGACTTTGATTCCGGTTATTTTCCATGAACCGGAGGTGCAAGGGGGAATTCATGATTTCTGGTCTTTTTTCCACAGTCGTTTATATCATGTGGTGCTGCTCACTTTGCTTTCGCTGCTGCAATTGTCTAATGGGATAGTCCGGCTGCTGGGCAGGCGCACCAACCCGTCTTTGATCTTTGCATCCAGTTTTCTCATATTTATTCTGATAGGGGCAGCGTTACTGATGCTTCCGCGTGCCACTTATCATGGCATTTCCTTTATCGATGCTCTGTTTACCGCTACCAGTGCCATTTGTGTCACGGGGTTGGTTTCGGTCGATGTCTCTTCTACATTCACGTCCGAGGGGTTGTTCATCATTATCATGCTGATACAAATCGGCGGTTTGGGAGTCATGACCCTGACCAGTTTCTTTGCCATGTTTTTTATGGGGAATACTTCGCTCTACAATCAGTTGGTGGTCCGTGATATGGTAAGCTCGCAGTCACTCAGTTCGCTGCTTTCCACCTTATTATATATATTAGGGTTTACCTTGGTGATAGAGGCTGCTGGGATGGGGGTTATTTTTTTAAGTATACATGGCACTATGGGCATGGATATTGAGGAGGAACTGGCTTTTTCTGCTTTCCATTCCATCTCTGCCTTTTGCAATGCCGGATTCTCTACTTTGTATGGAAACTTAGGTAACGAACTGGTACTTCATAATCATAACTTGCTATATATCACTATCTCTTTCCTGGTTATTTTGGGAGGTATAGGTTTCCCGATTCTGGTAAATCTGTATGAAACGGTTTCTTATGAAAGCAAGCGCTTGTATCACCGTTATGTCAAAAAGAATAAGAGGACAATCCGTAAAATACATTTATATAACCTGAATACCCGTATCGTATTGATTATGACGGCTATCTTGCTAGTGACGGGTACTGTGGCCATTGTTGTTTTCGAATGGAATCATGCTTTTGCGGGAATGACGGCTACAGAGAAATGGGTGCAGGGCTTCTTTAACGCAACTTGTCCCCGTACGGCAGGATTTTCAAGTGTGAGCATGACTACTTTCAGTGTGCAGACGTTGCTGCTGATGGTGGTGCTGATGATGATTGGCGGCGGTACGCAGTCTACGGCCGGTGGTGTGAAGGTGAATGTGTTTGCTGTAGTCATGTTGAACTTGCGTGCTATTCTTATAGGTGCCGATAAAGTCAATATTTTCAACAGGGAGTTATCTCATGATTCCATCCGGCGTTCTAATGCCACATTGATTCTTTATCTGCTGATTGTTTTCGCGGGTATCTTCGGTTTAAGCATTCTAGAGCCGCAGGCTTCAGTGATGGCGTTGGTTTTTGAGTGTACTTCGGCACTCAGTACGGTAGGTTCAAGCCTGGATCTGACACCTACTTTGGGAAGTGACAGCAAACTGATTGTCATTGTTCTGATGTTTATCGGACGAGTAGGGGTGCTTACTTTGATATCCAGCCTTATTAAACAGAAAAAAATAACAAAATATAAATATCCGAGTGATAACATCATAATCAACTAGTTATGAAATACATTATTATTGGTTTAGGAAATTACGGCGGAGTGTTGGCCGAAGAGCTTTCCGTATTGGGACATGAGGTGATAGGAGTGGATACAAACGAGCATCGTGTGGATGTGTTGAAGGACAAAATCGCGACTTCTTTTATTATTGATGCTACGGACGAACAATCGCTCAGTGTGCTGCCACTGAAAGATGTGGATGTGGTTATTGTTGCTATCGGCGAGAATTTTGGTGCTTCTGTGCGTGTGGTGGCACTGCTGAAAAAGAAAGGAGTGAAACATATCTATGCCCGTGCGGTAGATGATGTGCATAAGACCGTGCTTGAGGCTTTTAATTTAGATAGTATTCTGACACCGGAGAAAGAAGCGGCACGGAGCTTGGTTCAGTTGTTGGATTTACACGTCAATGTGGAGTCTTTTCAGATTGACGAGGAACATTATGTGATGAAGTTCAAACTTCCTTCTTGTTTTGTAGGCTATAAGGTGAGTGATCTGTCATTAGAAACGGAATTCAATATAAAAATCATTGCATTGATAAAAGGGGAGAAAGTGCTGAACGGTTTGGGTATTTCGATATTGGAGCATCAGGTGGAGAATCATTTTGAGGAAAATTATGAGTTGGAGGAGGAAGATCAGTTGGTCTGCTATGGGCTTTATAAGAATTTTATGGATTTTTGGAAGGCGTTGTAGCAGGAATGCCTTTCAAAGAAAGAATATTTTTTTCTAAGTGAGATTAAACCTTTTCTTTTGGGTTTAGTCTAACTTAATAAATAATTTAGTTTAGTTTTTAGTTTTCTCTGAAGGCCGGCCAATGTGATATTGCCCGGTTTTCGCTTTTTATGGAGGTTTTCTTGTGAGTGTCCGTTACTTTTTGTTACTTTGTCACCTAGAAATCGAGATTTAGATGAAACAGATATATTTTTTATTTGTCGTTTTGCTGGTTGTAATGACCGCTTGCGGAGGTAAGAAAGAGGCTTCCGTTGATGCAGAACAATTGATGTTCCAAATAGACAGTGTGGATCATGTGACAGGTTTGCAGCGTATGCAGGTTTCACGTATTGACCAGCATATTGTCAGTGGCGGAAAAAAATATAATTTGTTTATAGAGCGTGCTCCCAGTGATTCTCTGCCTTCAGTCAAAAGTGACTTGGGGATTTTTGCCGACAATCGTATCATCGTTAGAATTTCCCGTGAAAATGGGAGCCGGGTCTTTGCCAAAACTTTTACCAAGCAAAGTTTCTCTGGATTCGTAAGTGCTGATCATCTCCGTCATTTTATATTGGAGGGCGTGGTATTTGATGAAGAGAAGACCCGTGAGGGAAAAAATATCATATTGGCTGCCAGTGTGAGTTATCCTCAGACAGATTTGTATATTCCTTTCTCCATCACTATTACTCCTGAAGGAAAAATGAGCATATCTAAAAATGAGGATATGGAGGAGCTTCCTCCCATGTTGGGAGACAGCCTTAATTAAATCTAAAATACAGGAATAATTTTTCGCGTCATAATCTTTTTAGGCGGTTAGTTGTTGGTATGGCATTAACTAACTAAAGAATAAATTAGATTATGAGAAAGATTTTATTTTTAATGGCTATGCTGGTATGCTCTCTTCAGTTCGCCATGGCAGGCGATGTTGTGACCCGCGATGTGAATAAGCTTCCTGTTGCCGCACGTGAAATGATCGGCAAACATTTCTCCCAGACTAAAGTTGCGTATATCAAGATTGAAAAGGACTTGTTTCAGACCACTTCCTATGATGTGAAATTGGCCGATGGCATTGAATTGGAGTTCAATTCAAAGGGAGAGTGGCTTGAGATAGATTGCAAGAACAAGTCGGTTCCTTCTACTTTTATCCCTCAGGCTATTTCCAAGTATATGAAAGCTAATTATAACGGGCATAAAACGGTGAAGATAGAACGTAACCGCAAGGGATATGAACTGACATTGGAAAATGGATTGGAAGTAGACTTCGATCAGTTTGGAGGATTCTTGAAGTTGAGCGATTAAAAAAGATTTTTTCTGTAATAGGGGAACTATCTCTCCTTATAGTAATGATGCCATAAGAGGGTGTATCAGAAATAAATTGAACTATCTTTTTATTATCAGCGTTGAAAAAGATAGTTGCAACGAATTTTGATTCACCCTCTTATGTATTATAAATACAGTTCTCGGTCTTTGCCCTGTTATTAATCCATCGGCTCGTAATCCTTTGCCAGACCGCCTTCGCTGGTTTCCTTATATAAGGAAGGAAGGTCATGACCGGTCTGTTTCATTACTTCCACCACTTTGTCAAAGGATACACGGTGATTACCGTCTGTAAAGGCAGAATAGATATTGGCATCAAGAGCTCGGGCTGCTGCATAGGCATTTCTTTCGATACAAGGGATTTGTACCAATCCGCATACCGGATCGCAAGTCATTCCCAAGTGATGCTCCAAGCCCATTTCGGCTGCATACTCTATCTGGGCCGGGCTACCTCCGAATAATTGGCTGGCAGCGGCGGATGCCATTGAACAGGCCACTCCTACTTCTGCCTGGCAACCGGCTTCGGCTCCGGAAATGGAGGCGTTGTGTTTTACTATATTTCCTATCAATCCGGCAGTAGCCAGTGCTCTTAAAATCCGCATATCGCTGAAGTCACGGCTTTTTTGCAAGTGATAAAGTACAGCCGGAACCACTCCGCATGATCCGCAAGTAGGGGCTGTGACGATTTTGCCACCTGAGGCGTTTTCTTCACTGACTGCCAGAGCGTATGAGAATACTAACCCGCGGGAACGCAGATTGTCCTTATAACCTTTTGCCTTAATATAGTAAGTGGAGGCTTTTCTGCGCAGATTGAGTGGCCCGGGTAATACGCCTTCTTGATCCAAACCACGCTCAATGGCTTCTCTCATGGTTTTCCATACTTCTGCCAGATAGTCCCAAATGTCTTCGTCTTCACATTGCTGGACGTATTCCCAGTAATTGCGCCCGGTACGTTCACACCAGTAGAGGATTTCACTCATACGGTTCATATCATAGATTTCCGGAGTTGAGCCTTTGTCGTGTCCTTCTTCGGCTAGAGCACCTCCGCCTACACTGAAAACAGTCCATTCATCTGTCACCTTTCCTTTTTCATTCAAAGATTTGAAAGTCATTCCATTGGGATGAAACGGATAGAAGACATGGGCTTTCCAGATAATTTCTGTAGGCGCATGCGGTTGCAATGTATCTAAAATGGCTACATCGGTCATGTGTCCTTTACCGGTAGCGGCGAGGCTTCCATAAAGAGTAACTTGAAAAGCTTTGGCTTCGGGATGTTTTCCTAAGAAGATTTCAGCAGCCTTGCGCGGTCCCATAGTATGACTGCTGGACGGACCGGTGCCGATGCGGTATAGTTCTCGGATAGATTTCATTTCGTTTTATAAGGTTAGTTATTATGAGGAACAAAGGTATAAAATAAAAGGGGGAAAGTAGCAAAAAAGGAAAAGAAAAACTCTCTTGACAAATAGGAAAGTTGTCAGGAGAGTTTGGAAAACCACCGGTAGGATTTGGTGTATTGTCTTTATTCTAATTGTCTTTGGATACCTTTGTCACCGACGACAAAATACTGATTATTTTCAATCAGCATGGCACGTCCGCGCTTTTTTTCCCGGTTTTCTTTATTGTCCACATTTACTCCGATAACCTTGCCGTTATAGAAAGTGGAAATATCTTTGAAAATGGTATGTCCCACAATAATATGTTTTGCCTTATAACGGTCCATAATCATTTCTAGGGAGTCTTTTGCCAGCGGATTGTATTTGCCATCGGTGCGTACCAGTCCGCGATACCAGATGGGACCGCTGTTTCCATACAGGAAGGCTGTGAGTGGAGAAAGCGCTTTGCGTTCTTTTTTCGTCATAAATAGCCCTTTACTCATTTCTTCATTGACAGTGGGAATGCTCAAGTTCTTGTCATAGAAGTCTTTGCCCAGTCCGGCATGTACATATAGGTCGTTACCTATCATTTGCATGGTGTTACGGGTTCCCAACCATCTGCCCAGTTCGGTATCGGGACCGAATAGCCGGGGGTATTCCATCTTTAGTTTTTCAGCCAATATTTTATATTTTTCTTTGGTGTATCGGAGGTCATTGGCCAGTACCATCGGTTCATGATTTCCCAGTATGAACGATACGTGTCCTCCGGCTTTGGCTGCTTCCTCTTCCAGTTTGTAAAATAGCCAGAAGATTTGCGGTACATCTTTTCCTCTGTCAAAAATATCACCGATAATCATCAGATGGTTTTTCCCGAAGCTCCATTTGTAGTCTTTATCGATGATATGATTGCCTTGTAACAGGCTGATTACACAGTCCAGCCTTCCATGAGGGTCGGACATGACAAAAACTTTGTCTGCCTGGGGATAATTCCATCCGGGACGTTTTACCGGGTGTAGTTTTACATCAAATGGAAACCTGCCTTTGTGGTCTGTCACATGCAGGGTAAAGTTTTGAGGTAATGTGGTATAAGTGGTATCAATGATATTCCCTTTCTTATCTACATTGATTACTCTGATTTGGCCGTCAGGCTGATACAATACATATGGACCGTCGGCTGTTAATTCTTCTTTTTTCTCTTTGTCTTTCTTCTTGTCTTTGAAATCAAGAGTTCCGGCACTAAGGCCGGAACTGATGAAGGCGAGGGTAAATGCAAGAAGAAAGTAGTTGATAAAATTAGTCTTGCTTGTCATCGATTTGGTATTTGAATTATTTAATCGACATATCCTGGATTCTGTTTCATATTAGGATTTGCGTCCATTTCTTTTTTGGGAATAGGAAGTAGAATTTTATGGAAATTCCAGTCATATTCCATGTAAGCAGTATTATGTTTGGTTTTGTTTATATCACTGTCTTTCACATCGATTCGTTTGACAGTCATTCCATTTCTGATAACATCGTACATACGATGTCCTTCTGCTACCAATTCTTTACGACGTTCGTCTAATACATTTTCTAATGTTAATGTTTTTCCTTCCACTGAATTTTCCGGATTAGCTCGTTGTACTATGGAATTCAAATATTTCACTGCTTTGGCATTATCTCCTGTCTGTACGGCCGCTTCAGCAGCATTCAGATAGGCTTCTGAAAGGCGTATAAGCGGAATATTGGCATCGGTTATGTTTTCTCCTTGCTGAGGTTGGTATTTATTGACGTATGCGTAGTACTTTTTGTCAAAACTCAAGATTTTCAACCGGACGTCTTTGGGATCTTTCTTTAATAATTGATAAAAAGAGCAAGTAATACACATATCGTCATAACCGTTGTATGAGTTCAGATATCCCATGCTTTCTTTGCCCGGACTGTCTGTAGTCAGATTGACAATTTCGAATAATATTTCACCAGGATTGGATGCTGATGCGTCATTGCCCCATGCGGTTGGATATTCTTCGTTTGTCCAAAGAGCGTAGCCTTCTTTTTCTGCACCCTTTATTGCATTTTCAGCCATGGTCAATGCTTCATTGTATTCTCCTTTATATAAATATACTCGGCTCAACAATGTCATAGCAGCCCATCTGTTTACTTTTCCTTTATTAAAATCACCGCTCAGCAGCTCTGTACTGTTTTTGAGGTCGGAAATAATTTCCGTATAACATTCGGCTACTGTATTTCGTGCGGGTTTACTGTCTATGGTTGATAACTCTTTCACAATGGGCACGCCTAATGAAGCTCCGTTATCTTTTAGGTAGGGATAACCAAAAATACGTGTCAGGTCGAATAGTGCCATACCACGGATGGCTAATGCCTGGCCTTTCAAATCATTTTTATATTCGGTTTCATCTTCATCTATAGATAGTTTATCAACATTCATTAGAATCAGATTACAGTTCTGGATAATAGAGTACAGATATGACCAATGACTGCTGGGACCATTGTCTTTAGTAAAATTGAAACGGTAATAATTACCGGTTCGTTTCGTTGAACTTACAGCCTGCATGTCATCTCCAGTTACATCTCCATAATATACCAGACGGCCGGAGTATGCATCTGAACTTTGCATTGTGCTGTAGATTCCGTTCAATGTGAATTCAATATCTGACAAAACATTGATACTGGTTTCTGTATCCACTTGTGTGGAGGGGGCTAGATCTAGCCAGTCATTTCCGCACGAAGTGACGGCAAACATAATGGAACTGATAAATAAATATTTAAATACTTTCATAATTCAAGTTTTTAATGGGTTAGAAATTAACGCTTAGACCAAAGGTTACAGTCTTCAAAGGAGGAGTTCCCCAGATGGCACTACCACCACTGACAGCTTCAGGATCATAATAATCATAAGCAGCCCATGTCCAAAGGTTGTTTGCGGAAGCATATACACGTACATTGTTAACTCCTATTTTTTGTGTCCATACTTGGGGCAGAGTTATTCCAAAAGTTAATGTTTTCAGGCGGATGAAGTCAGAACTGTGTAACCTGCGAGTAGTAGTGGATTTGTTCATCGCTACATCAGGACTTTCAATAAATAGTTCATATTTTGTGATATCACCAGGTTGTTTCCAACTATCGCGATAATAGGTTGGTATATTTGCTTCTAGGTCGTTACCACCATGCTCTGTTTTTTGTGCCCAATTGTCATAAGAATAACCGCCAAATTGGTAAGAGAACATGAAGTTTAAGTCGAACCATTTATAGCGTAATGTATTTGATAAACCTCCGATAACATTAGGCTCTGCATGCTTATCTAATACAATAGCATTGGCTTCACTATATTTTTCTGTAATCTCTTTTATATAGTTGCCGTTTTCGTCCAAATCATTGGTATAGAATTGGGGAGCGCCTGTTTCGGGATTGATCCCTGCGAACTCTATCATATAAAATGTACGGTATGATTTTCCTACTTTCCGTATTTGGGTACCACTGATAATTTCTGTTTGCATGCCATCCAATGTCACAATTTCATTTTTGTTGTGCGAGATGTTGAAAGTGGTATTCCAAGAGAAATCTTTAGTCTTTATATTGGTCGAACTGATTTCCAATTCCACTCCCTTATTTTTTACTTCACCAATATTCATAAGATAGCTGCCGAAACCTGTTGTCATAGAGATAGGACGATCCATCAACAAATTTTTAGTAGTACGAGTGTAGTATTCCAAAGTTGCGTTTATACGATTGAACAAACTGAAATCCAGACCTAAGTTAAGGTTGTAATTGGTTTCCCATTTTAAATCTGTATTTTTGATTTGTGATTGGATAATACCCGGTTGTTCCAAATAACCATTGGTTAAACTACTCAAACCCATATATCCGAAATAGTCAGATGGTAGTGTGCCATTGACACCATAAGATGCGCGTATTTTCAAATCGGTCAGCCAACCTTTGGCCGGATTCATGAATTCCTCTTCAATCATACGCCATGCGGCAGATACTGACCAGAAACTACCCCAACGGCTGTCTTTATGCAAACGGGAACTACCGTCAGTACGGAAACTACCACCTAGATAATATTTATTTTTATAGTCATAGTTTACACGTGTCAGATAAGATACCATGCGGGTTCTGGTAGAGCTGCCACCAACGGATTCGGTTTTCATACCATTGCTTATTTCATCTTTGTCTGCTGTAGCGAAATTAGTTGCATACCCTGACAGATAGTCACGATATTGGTCATCAATTTCATAACCTACCAATGCGTCAAAATGGTGATCGTTGGCTATATTAAACTTATAACTCAGTTGGTTTGCCCATACCATTTTCTTGTATTCGTAGAATTTTTTGCTCATGCCGCCATTTACATCCTCACCATTGGAAGTGCGGGGATCACTCCAATCCTTGCCTTTAGTGTTGGTGTAGTCATAGCTGAATGTTGATTTGAATTTTAAGTTTTTAATAAATTCATATTCGCCATAAATAGTGTTGAAAGCACGATTAACATATTCACGTTGATAGTCGTAAGTTGCAGATAATAGTGGATTACGATCACCGTTGCGGATAAAATCGCGGTTCCAGCTTCCATCTTCATTGTATGGTGTGTCTGAGGGGACAACAGCGTTACGTGATGAATAGAAAGGAGAAGTGTAGGAGGTACCTTCACCATATACATCTTGATTAACGGTAGCAAATAACATATTTGCCCCTAATTTTAATTTATCAGTTGCTTGATAATCTACATTTAAACGTCCGCTGATACGTTCTAAACCGGAGTTGATAGCAATACCTTCTTGTTTTAGGTAAGAGATAGATGAATAATATTTGAATTTGTCTGTTCCACCAGAAATGGAGGCTTCATAAGTCTGGTGATTTCCTTTTTTGAACATGATATCATCCCAATCGACATATCCACACCAAGGAACAGGAGCATAATCGTCAATATTTTCATTAGCATATGCTATGGCTTCGTCGTGACTATTTCCGTCTCTTAACGCACCGGCTACTAGACCGTTATAAATATATTCGCGGCGTTCTTCTCCCCCCATAACAGGACGATAATCCATTGCGAAATCAGAACTACCCCAATCTGCTTTGAATGAAATTTGTGGCTTTCCACTTTTACCTTTTTTAGTAGTAATAAGTACTACACCATTGGCAGCACGTGAACCGTAGAGAGAGGCGGCAGCGGCATCTTTAATGATTGTTATGTTTTCAATATCAGAGCTATTGATAGTTGACATAATGTCAAGACCTGCATCTGAACTCATCGTATTGATAGAACCTGAACGCATAGGAATTCCGTCAATTACGTATAATGGAGAATTACTGGCATTAAAAGATCCCATACCGCGAATATTCAAAGAGGAAGAAGCTCCTGGTTGACCTGACGATGAACTGAATTGTACCCCGGGTGCATTACCTTGTAGTAAATCTTTGAATGAAACAGCCGGAATATCTTTCATTTTATCAGCCTTCACAGTAGAAGCAGACCCTGCGTATGCCGACTTCTTGAAAGTACCATAACCGGTAACAACCACTTCTTCCATAACATTATTATCAGGAGCCATGACTACTTTCAGTATCTTTCCGGCAGTGGCTTTAATTTCCTGCTTGCCATAACCTATATAGGAGATAATCAAAGTGGCAGGTATACGGTCTACATCTAATGAGAAGTGCCCGTCCAAATCTGTAGTAGTTCCATTCGTAGTACCTTTGACTAAGATATTCGCTCCAATAATAGGTTCTCCCGTCTCATCCAGTACTGTACCGGTTAATGTTGTTTTCTGTTGAGGAACAGCAGACTCTTTTTCTTCAATTTGCTTGATAGCAATAACGCCGTTGTGAACTGAATAGGTCAAACCGCTATTCATAAGACATTTATCAAGCACATTGGCTATTTTTTCGTTATTTACATTTAGGTTTTGGACTTTTATTTGTTTTACATCATTGGTGCTGTATACAAAAGTAAAGTCGGTTTGTCTTTGGATTTCCCAAAGAATTTCACTCAACGTGGCATTCTTGAATGAGGCTGTGACAGTGGCTTGTGCAAACACTTTGTTGGCAGCCTGCATAAAACCTGTGGTAATGATACAGAAAAATAGGAACGTAATCCACAAACGTTTACTACTTTTACCGTGATTGGTGTAGTTGTGTTTTTTGTCCATAATACATCATTTTTATTAGTTATAGAATGTGATTGTTTTGTTATTGACTTTTACGTGTACTTTTTGAGTCTCTTCCAACAAACGTACAAATGGAGTGATTTCCGAATACCGATCTACATTGCATCCAAAGCGTAGGTCTTTTATTTTCTCATTGGCAAAAATTACTTCCATGTCATACCAGCGTGATAGTATTTTCATGATATCTTCCAATCGCTGGTCTTTGAAATGAATTTTTCCTTTTATCCATGAAGTATAAAATCCGGCATCTACCATGCGTATCTGTATGCTGCTGTTTCCGAGGCTGATGGTAGCTTGCTGGGAAGGCTTTAAAATACAGCTTTCTCCAGTTTCTGTATTTACTTTGACAGAACCGTTTACCAAAGTTGTCTGATACTCTTCCTGTGGATAAGCAGAGATGTTGAATGTGGTTCCCAACACTTCTACTTGCATGCCTTGAGTGCATACTATAAATGGTTGCCCTGTTTTGCAGACTTCAAAATAGGCCTCGCCTTCCAGTTCTACTTTGCGTGGACCGTTATCAAATGTCACAGGAAAGCGGAGACTGGTCATTGCGTTCAGATGCACTTTTGTTCCATCACTTAACAATAGAGCATATTCTCCACCTCGTGGAGTTTCCACTTTATTATATACAGGCTTGTTTTTTTTAGCTGTTTTTGATGTTACTTGGTAATTCAGCATTGTAGAGTCCATGTGGACTCGGGCTCCGTCTATTTTCTCAAGCAGACTCTCTGTTTCTTTATTTATATGGATTGTCTGGCCGTCCTCCAATGTCAGAATAGCTTTGGATTCCCCAGGTAGAATGGATTGTGCGATGAACTGTTTGTCCGAAAGAGAAACGGGCGAGGTGAATTTCATGGAAATACTTACAAAAAGGACAGGTAACAGAATGATTGCGGCATAACTTACTATTTTGATATATCTGCTTCTGTTATTATTTCTTTTGATTCGCTTTTCCACTTCTTTCCATCCGGATGAAGGATTGAATGCCGTATTTTTCCGGAAATGTTGCTTTTGGTTTTCTTCATTACAAATTTTCTTGAATAAAATCTCGTGCGCTGTAGATTCTTCTCTCCAAGCAGTTAGTTTTATTGTTTCTTCCGGGGTTATTTCTTCCGACAGATACCTTGCTATGAGGTTGGCTATATAGAAATCTTGTTTTATCATATTTTGACCTGTTTTTTATCTCTTTTATAATAAAACAGGTCTGTTTGAAATTCGGGTGAATAATAAAACGACTTTTTTTGAAAAAAAACAAATTAATGTCTTTTTATATAAAGAACAAGAGGAAGTAATAGTAGTCTTTCAAATTCTCTCTGAGTTTCTTGTAGGCTATTTTCTTTAATGTATGGACTGTTTCTGTAGATATGTTTAGTCTGTCTGCTATTTCTGCGTTTTTTTTCCCTTCCAGAGATAGTTGCATAATGGCTTTCATTTGGTCAGGTAATTTATTTATGGCTTCAGAAACGATACGATAAGTTTCCTCTTCAACGATTGCATCGTGAAAAAAGGAATCCTTTTTCTTTTCGATGACATTTTGAGCGTATTCATATACTACTTTTGAATGCTCCAGTTCGTTGAGTGCTTTATTGCGTACAGCTGTATATAAAAATGCTTTTACCTGATGCAGATAAAAAAAATCTTCTCTTATTTGCCATAGTTTGGCAAATGAATCTTGTACAATATCTGCTGAAGTTTCTTGGTTTTCTGTATATTGATTGGCAAATAAGCATAGAGTTACATAATATTTATTGAAAATATCATGAAACCCTTGCTCATTAAGCTTAATACTTATAGTTGTATGAGAAGTTCCCGCTGCCACCTTTGCTTTTAATTTTCTCTAATTTTAGTGCGAATATAGAGAAAATTAATTAAAAACAGCCTCTTATTCTATTAAAATATTATTTTAAGTCTACTACAGTAATACCTGCCCCACCAAATTGTACGTGTTCGTCTTGATAGTGTGCTACTCCTGGAACACTTCCCAAATAGCTGCGAATCAGGGTGCGCAGTATGCCTGTACCTGTTCCGTGAAGGATACGTACACGGTCTATTCCCAATAGTATGGCATCATCGATAAAATAAGTTACTGCCTGTATCGCTTCATCGCCACGCATACCGCGTACATCAATATCTTGTTTGAAATTTAGTTTCTTTTCATATACCCGATCTTGTGTTTCACTGCTGACGAAGGTACTTTTTACCATTGTTTTCTGGGTGGGCTGTATTGGTGTGCTACGTTCCAGCTTATCCAGTTTTACATTGGTTTTTATCATTCCGAACATAACTATTGCATTTTTGCCATTAATTCCTAGTACTTCTCCGACACTGGATTGACCTTTGATCTTTACAGTGCTACCTACAGTGATAGGCTGTTCTTTGGGCATTGACAGTTGGGAAGATTCCGTCTTGGCTTTATCCTTTTTGTTTTTTTTCCGCTCTTGTTTTTCACGGAGTTTTTCCATTTTCCGGATGATTTCATCTTCCTTGTTCTTTTTCTCGATATCTTCTATCTGATTTTTAAAATCAGTCAGTTCCTGACGTGCCGATTGTGTACGTTCTTTGTCGGCTTGTGCTTCCTTGATGATACGGATGGTATTTTCAATTCGGGCATTTGATTCCTGTATCAATTTTTCCGCATCTTCTTTGGCCTTTCGCAAAATCTCTTTACGACTTTTCTCCAGTTCCTGTAGTTCTTCTTCGTATTTGGCGATGGTTTCTTCCATCTGTTTTTCTCGTTTGCGGATGTTCTGACGCTTAGTTTCCCAATAACGTTTGTCACGTACGATATCTTGTAGATATTTATCAGCATTGATATATTCACTCCCTACAATTTCGGATGCGTCGGCTATAACTTCTTCCGGTAAACCTATTTTCCTAGCTATTTCTACTGCAAATGAACTTCCCGGATTTCCTATTTGTAATTGGAATAAAGCTTGCATTAAATGCCTGTCATATAACATGGCACCATTAACCACTCCTTCGTGATCTTCGGCAAAATGTTTCAAATTTTGATAATGAGTGGTGATAACGCCGAATGTGCCCTTTTCATTGAAACGTTTCAACACAGCTTCAGCTATGGCTCCTCCAATTTGTGGTTCTGTACCTCCGCCGAATTCATCAATGAGGATAAGGCTGCGTTCGTTACAGCTTTTCATCATTGTTTTCATGTTGGTAAGGTGTGAGGAGTAGGTACTCAGATCGTCTTCGATACTTTGTTCGTCACCTATGTCTATAAAGATACTGCCGAATAATCCGGCATGGCTACGTTCATGCATCGGAACCGGCATACCACATTGTAACATATATTGTAGTAATCCCACAGTCTTCAGACAAACGGATTTACCTCCGGCATTCGGTCCGGATATAATTAGAATGCGTTGATTTTTAGTTAGTTCTATATCTAGAGGAACAACCTTTTTATTATGCTTGGCCAGCGAGAGTTGCAATAGTGGGTGTATGGCCATGGTCCAGTCCAAAATCTGTTTGTCTTCCAATGATGGTTTGGTGGCGTTCGTCTGAATGGAAAAATGGGCTTTGGCACGGATGAAATCAATTTCTGCCAAAAACTCGTATGACTGGAGGATGGCGGGGACCTGTGGGCGGATTATGATAGAGAAATCTGTCAGGATACGGATGATTTCCCGGCGTTCTTCTCCTTCCAATTCCCGTATTCTATTGTTTGCTTCCACTACTTCGGCCGGTTCTATGAAAACTGTTTTGCCGGTGGATGATTCATCGTGTACAATTCCCTTGATTTTCCGTTTTAATCCCGGTGCGACAGGGATGACGAGTCTTCCGTCACGCATGGTAGGAGTTACATCTTTATCAACATAACCTTCTGCTTGAGCGTTGCGTAGAATTGCATTCAAACTGCGTGATATGCTTCCGGCTGTCGAGGCCAACTCTCTGCGGATGCGTAATAATTCGGAAGAAGCGTTGTCTTTGATTTTTCCGAATTTGTCTAAGATGTTGTTTATACGCGTAATGAGTTGAGGAAACACGATAATATCTCCTGCCAGTTTTTGTAGGGCAGGGTAGGGGGAGTTTTCTTTTTCTTGTTCTTCGTCATTCGAGGTCAGTGTCAGAAAATGGATGATATCACGAATTGTTTCTAAAGAACGGCGTAAATCAAACAGTTCTTGCTCATCCAAATACATACCTTCTACGCGGATACGTTTTAGTGATGGTCGTACATCAAAAAAATATTGGTCGGGAAAACTGTCTTCCTCTTGTATGATGCGCATGAATTCCATCACCTGTTCCAGCCATTCATTAATATCCTTAAAGGATTCTGAGAAGTTCATTTCATCTACTCTTTCTTGACCTAATGTGCTGAGACATTTCTCTTTTAGTAAATGACGGATGGAATCGAAACCTATTTTCTGTTCGAAATTCTGAGGGTATATCATGATTTATTTCTTTCGTTTATTATTCGTATGCAAAAATACGATTTGAAAATTTTATAGCAAAAAAACTGGTAAACTATTTGCTTATTTAAAATAAAGTCGTACCTTTGCAGCGCTTTCAACAGAAAGTACTTTTGAAAAAAGAAGTCTTGGAGAGGTGGCAGAGTGGTCGATTGCGGCGGTCTTGAAAACCGTTGTACTGCGAGGTACCCGGGGTTCGAATCCCTGTCTCTCCGCAATAAATGCTGAAAATCAGTAATTTACAAGAAAAACACCCAATTTTACACCCTAAAAAGTAAAATTGGGTGTTTTGGCTTTATTTAATACTTTGTTCTTTTATTACTTATTTGGCTTTGCACTGTCTTTGGTTGCTTAGCTATTATTTATTGTATAATTTGAAAAGGGGATATTGTGTTGTTGGTGATATTTTTACACTAATATTTATTTGAATCATTTTCTTTCTTTAACTTTTTTAGAGTAGGGAATCTCCCGAATAATTCTGTCTTTTATAATAGTAATACATTCCTTTAGAGCTTGATTTTGTGTTATTATGTTTGTATCTTGGTGCTAAACGCATTATTTTTATATTGGATAGGCATTTAGGTTATGAATTGAATATAACTTTGGGCTTTTAAAGTACATTTCATTTTGTCAATGAAATACTAATTAATGGGTATTTTACTGATAAAGAAATTTGTATGATTTTGCATAAATGCATATCGCAAAGATGCAAAAACGATTTATTTTATTGTTTTGATAGTGGATTTGTTTACAGCTCTTGTATGTTATACTTTTATTTTCATGCTTTGGGCATAATAATGAAATTGAATGGTTATTTGTGATAAAATACCAATTAATTGGTATTTTATTGTACAGGAAAAATTCTTTAATTTGCAAAAACTAAATAGTATTAATATGAAAAAAATATTCATTCTTCTGTTCGTTTCCTTAGCATTATTTTCCTGTGAAAAAGAAGAAGATAATAAAATTTTTGAATATCAGTTGCTGCCAAGTGAGAATGTATCTAAACCATTTAGTTGTTTGGGGGAGAAACGTACTATTACTTTTACAATTATTCAAAAAACATTGATAGATGATATTTTAGATTCAGAGGTTCCGATTATTCCCAAGGATGTTTCGATAGAATTTGATAAAACTCTTTTTTCTGATATAGAGACAAAAATAAAGGGTGATCAGGTTGTATTAAATATAACCTCAAATATTAATAAGGAAGATAAAATTTTGAATGTTGATCTACAGATTTCTTACTCTACTATTAATGGTATAAAAGTAGAAAAAATTCCCCTAATTATAGATAAAGGGAAGTTGACATTTGTGTATAAAATCCATTCGGAACAGAATCCTTTTGTTCTACCAGTTGAAGGTGGAAAATTTGAATTGCCTTTTATTTGTAAAAAGCAGACATATTTGAATGATCAGTTTATAGAGGAAACTTATTCATCATTAAATGGATTGAGATTTAAAACGATAAGTACTGGTAATGTCTGGTTTCTTACGGTCAGAAAAGACGGGGAAAAAATCGGTTTTTACAAATTCACTTTTGTGGGAGAAGGACCATATAACCAAAAAACAGATCCAGAGTGCTATTTTAACATATATACCCATGATGCAAATTTAATTACAGATAATCCTACGGAAATATTCAGACAGGATTTCATACAACCCCAGACCCCGGGTGAGGATTATTATAAACCTTCTCGGTCCTCTTATAAACATGGTACTTTTGATTTTTAACATATTCGGTATTAACTTAATTATATTAATAATGAAACAGTATGTGTATTTATTGATTTTGCCAATTATGTTTTTAATTTCATGTTCCGATGATACTAACCCCACTGCTTGTTGATTTATTTCAAAAATATGCTGAATTCAAGAATGCCCATAAAAATTCAATAACATGAAAATATCCCTTTTATTTTTAATAGTTTTATTCTGTGGCTCTTGTGCCGGATATAGGGTTAGTCGTTTCACCACTGATCCTGTGAAAATTGGCTCTCCAAAAGAATTGGTTTTAAAGAAATATGGTCCTCCTTTTAAAATTAATTCATATAATAATGGAAACAAAACATTAGAAGTTCTTTATTATAAAGAACCTATGGTTGTAGCTCGATACGAATATATCTTAACAACAAGTCTTACATTCGATGATTCTATTTTAGTTAAAATAGAACAAGAGGAAGAACCTACACCAGATAATATTAGAATTATAAAAGAATAATAATTGTGTTTTTTAGTACATGTTTAATCAAAAAGAAAAGCCTTATGAAGATTTTACAGTATGTTTTTTCTTTTTTCTTGCTGTTGATTGTTGTTGGTTGCAGTAATGATCCAGAAGAAGTAATAAATGATTTCAAAAAGGAATTGGATGAAGTTAACGAAATCTCTCAAATAAAAAGTGCCTTTGAAAGTAAGGGGTTTAAATCAGTAGAAGAAGCTGCTGCTTATGCAAATAGTTTGATACAGGATATTAAACCTATCTCCAGAGCTATCAATGAAGACGATTATGTTGAGAGGATATCCCCTGAAGTAATGGAAGTAATAGAGAGTATGAAAAACATAAAAGTTGATACAGAGGCTTCCCCTGAAACTCTAAGGCTTCAGCTCAAAGAAATTGTGCAAAATAGTACTCTATCTCCAAACTCCCAAGAATACAATATTCTAATGAATTCTGTAGATATAGCTGTTGAAGCTATTTATTATGCTATGGAGTTAGAAGCTCCTAAAGCTACAACGAGAGGATTTTTGGGGACGGCATGGAAAGTAGTGAAATGTGTTGCAGGAACTGCAGGATCCGCGGGATTAGGTGCGGTTGGTGGTGCAGGAGTTGGTACTGTCACACTACCTGTTATCGGTACAGTATCGGGAACCGCTTTAGGTGGGTGGAGCGGCGCCTTAGTAGGAGTTGCTACTTTTTGCTAAAACATGAAAAAAAGCACTCTGATAATGATCTTTTGTCTATCAACATTCATTATAATCCCACTGCTTGTTGATTTATTCGAACAGGAATATTATACAAAATGCTTCGTAATAGTTTTTCTGTTTATACTATCTGTTAAAGGATTATGTAAGAAAATCGTGCAAAAATCCTGATTGTTCATTTAAATAAATATCGCAGAAATGTAAATTGACAGTGGATTTATTTACAGCCCTTGTGTGTGATGCTTTTATTTTCATGCTTTGGGCATAATGATGAAAATCAATATGTATAGAAAGGTGACTACATTAATTAGTTTTGCAGCATTTGTTTTGTTTTGGATCATCATGTGTCCTCTTGGGATGTATGGTCAAGAATCGAAGTGGGTTGATATGAATCCTGTGAGAAAACGGTATTTGCGTTTTCACAAAGATTTTGCAGTTGATTCGGTTAAATATCCTATTTGGGAATATCAAAATTCTGTTATTTTTGCAAATTCCGGTGTTACTCTTCAATTCAAGAAGGGTGGGCCGTTTTTTTACACAGACCAAAGTCCTTTACATAAAGGGGAATATAATGTGTCGGGGGTAATAGCCCCATTGTGGAATGGTCACGTTTACGGCATGGGACGCCAAATGAATTTAATTGGTATTGGTGTTTTTAACTATGCTGCTATTGGATATAACAAATCATTGTCAGATAATTTATTTGCTGATGTTGCATTGCATGCAATGAAGTTGAGTACTCCTCGCCATGTGGATGAAACATTTGGTATATCGGGTAAACTTTCTTATTCCTTTAATTCCCGAATGAGTTTGCATGTATTTGGCGGTTTTTTATTTACTCCTGTTACTTCATTCAGCCGTAATGACTACGGAGGCAGTGTTGCTTTCGATATAACGGATTCTTTTGGAACGGAATTAGGTATAAGGGGTTATCGTGAATATCCTTTTGAACGTGGGGGAGTTACTCCTATCTTAATGCCTTACTATAAATTTAAAAAGCATAAAGTGGAAATGGATTTTGGTGGATTTTTACAAGAAATAATATATGGATTGTTATGTAAAAAGTATCATTTATGAAGAAAATAGTATTTGTATTGTTCGGATGTTTGATCATCTTTCAAAGTTGTAGTAATGTGTTTTATAACCATGCTAATAAAACGGAAAAGGTTACTGTTAAGGTAAAGCCTTTTAAATAAAATAATTGTTTAATACAAAATCATACACTATGAAAATTGAAAAGATTTTTGGTTGTATTTTGAGTGCATGCATGATTGTAAGCTTGTTATCTTGCAATAGCGAAAATGAATTTATCGGTTCTGCACAAGAAACCATACCGGATGTTGAGGTTTCGACAATGGATATGTGGGTAAAAGAAACGAGAAGTGTTAGTGAGTACTTGAATATGCCAGTTCTTCATTTTAAAGATGAACAGGTGTATAGCGAGACGCTCCGGCAGCTTAAAAACATGACAGAAAATGAAAGATTTACTTATTTTCAGCAGTTGGGCTTTGAAGGGGCGTATATTTTATGGGAGCAGGCAGATAGGGAGCTCGATAAAATATTTGATATGGAAAGTGATGATTCTCACTTAATACAAGAGATGATAAATACGTACAAGGATAAATATTCAGATATTTTTTCTTTTAATACAGTTGACTTATTCGACGTTACCCCTTATTTTACATTCACTGATAATGATTTGTCCTTACTCGGTAATATAAAAGGTTACGTTGTAATCGGTAATAGTCTAAGAGGGCCTAAATATGATTATCCTACTTATGATTTGGATGAAGTTGTTTCAGCTACACGGGCAGCAGAGCCAACTCCGATTGAGCCAGGTTTTAAGGGATTTAAAGATGCTTCATTAACAATCAAGAATGGAAAATATAAAAGCACAATGACTATTGGGCGTATCGTTAATGGTAATTCTTTTGCTGTGGAATTTAAAACTAAAAAGAAACAACTTTTTTGGAAAAAGAGTGTTAAGGCCGGTTATTCGGCTATGTTAACAATGAAAAGCTCAAAGTTTAATTATAAGAATACAGTCTTTTGTCCTTATGGAAAAGAGGTTTCGATTTTAAACCTACCCATAGAACGAGTTGGAAATGTCTTTGATGCAGTTGTGGAAAACTTTAAATCTTCAAGGGGAGATGCAAAAGGAAACCAATCATTTCATAACATACGTGTAATATAGTCAACAGTAAAGATAGCAATATAATGAGCGTATATAAATCAAAGTTTCAGCCGGTAATGGAGCGCTGGTCTCTGGTGTTAAAGATTGTCTTATTAACTACTGGACTTATGTTTCTATTAAGAACTTTTATGCTACAATCTTTGCAGGATCAAATCGCAAGCCTGTTATTGGGTACCATTCTTGTATCTATATACATATACATGCTGATAGTGATTCCTTCATTTATTTGTTTGGAAAAGGATCAACTCGTTATAAAAAGAGTGTTTGGTAAGAAATGTATTCCGTATTCTTGTATTAAGAACGTTTTTGTTTATGACGGTGTTCAAAATGATGTCCGTTATTTCGGAAGTAATGGCTTTTTGGGGTATATAGGTGTAATGGGCAGTACCCATTATGGGAAATATTATTCCTATGTAAAGAATCCCAATCAACAAATTTTTATATTAACAGAAAAAAAGAATTATCTCTTAAGCTGTGAGAACAGAGATATGTTTATAAAAGATTTGTTGATTCACTTATAATATGCTGGATATTAATATAACCTGTTGGAAAATATAGTTATAGTATTACTTGACGGGAAGAATATGTTTTTTATTCTTCCCGTTAGTTTTTTAGAGCATTAATAATTAACCCCCGTATCTCTGTAATAAATGTTGAAAATCAGTGAATTACAAGAGTATGCCCAATTTTATACCCTAAAAAGTAAAATTGGGTGTTTTTGCTTTGTTTAACACTTTGTTCTTTTATTATTTGTTTGGCTTTGCACTGTCTTTGGTTGCTTAACTATTATTTGTTGTATAATTTGCAAAGGGGTATTGTGTCGTTGATGACATTGTTATACTAATATTTATTTAAATCGTTTCCTTTTTTTAACTCTTTTGGAGTAGGGAATCCTCCTAATAATTCTGTCTTTCATAATAGTAATAAAGTTCCTTTAAAGGTTGATGTTGTGTTATTCTGTTTGTATCTTGGCGCTAAACGCATTATTTATATTGGATAAGTATTTAGGCTATGAATTGAATATAACTTTTAGCTTTTAAAGTATACTTTGCTTTCTCAATGAAATACTAATTAATGGGTATTTCACAGATAAGGAGGCTTACATATTTTATATAAATACATATCGCAGAGATGCAAAAACGATTTATTTTACTGTGTTAATAGTAGATTTGTTTACGGCCCTTGTGTGTTATACTTTTATTTTCATGCTTTGGGCATAATGATGAAAATCAATATGTATAGAAAGGTGACTACATTAATTAATTTTGCAGCATTTGTTTTATTTTGGATCATTATGTTGCTGTTTTGCTTTCCTCTTGATGCGTATGGTCAAGAGTCGAGGTGGGGTAATATGAATCCTGTGAGAGAAGGGTATTTGCGTTCTAATAAAGATTTTGCAGTTGATTCGGTAAAATATCCTATTGGAAAATATCGAAATTCTGTTATTTCTACAAATTCCGGTGTTACTTTTCGGTTCAAGAAGGGTGGCCCATTCTTTTATACAGACCAAAGTCCTTTACATAAAGGGGAATATAATGTGTCGGGGGTAATAGGACCATTGTGGAATGGTCACGTTTACGGCATGGGACGCCAAATGAATTTAATTGGTATTGGTGTTTTTAACTATGCTGCTATTGGATATAACAAATCATTGTCAGATAATTTATTTGCTGATGTTGCATTGCATGCAATGAAGTTAAGTACCCCTCGCCATGTGGATGAAACATTTGGTATATCGGGTAAACTTTCTTACTCCTTTAATTCCCGAATGAGTTTGCATGTATTTGGCGGTTTTTTATTTACTCCTGTTACTTCATTCAGCCGTAATGACTACGGAGGCAGTGTTGCTTTCGATATAACGGATTCTTTTGGAACGGAATTAGGTATAAGGGGTTATCGTGAATATCCTTTTGAACGTGGGGGAGTTACTCCTATCTTAATGCCTTACTATAAATTTAAAAAGCATAAAGTGGAAATGGATTTTGGTGGATTTTTACAAGAAATAATATATGGATTGTTTAAATAAAAAGTATCATTTATGAAGAAAATAGTATTTGTATTGTTCGGATGTGTGATCATCTTTCAGAGTTGTAGTAATGTGTTTTATAACCATGCTAATAAAACAGAAAAGGTTACTGTTAAGGTAAAGCCTTTTAAATAAAATAATTGTTCAGTAAAAGTGCGGATCGTTTTCAACATACCCATTGGAAAGAATGCTATGCCCAGTACAAGGCTAAGGCTTTAAATATTCATACAACCAAATATTTGCCATAATGAATACAACAAAATACCTATTGTTATATATAACAATAATTTTAATGTTTTCTTGCTCTAATGAAGAGAGAAACAGATTGCCAAGTATTACCCCGAGTCACATAGACCTGTCACTGGAACACCCTGAAGCCTATTTTCAGATAGCATGCGGTGATTACAATATGTATGGATTTATAATTGTGGGACAGGAAGAATATAGGATTACAAAAGAAATAATGTCAAAGGAAGTAACTGTTGTTGAGCTTTCTGACGGAAGTAAGGCCACTTTCCATTGTAGGAATCGCATACTTGTAAAGATAGACTTTGGTTTTATGACCATAAGCAAAATACAAAGAGGCAAATATAAAGTTCAATTGAATAAGAATATTGATATGCGACAACCAATTGCCATTTCCTTTGGATTCAGTGTTCCTGATGGAATATCTACTGTCGTTGTAACCTTGAAACAATAAATACATGAATGGTTATTTGTGATAAAATACCAATTAATTGGTATTTTATTGTACAGGGAAAATTCTTTAATTTGTAAAAAAAACTAAACAGTGTTAATATGAAGAAAATATTCATTCCTTTGTTCGTTGCCTTAGCATTATTTTCCTGTGAAAAAGAAGAAAATAATAAAATTTTTAAATATCAGTTGCTGCCAAGTGAGAACGTATCTAAACCATTTAGTTGTTTGGGGGAGAAACGTACTATTACTTTTACAATTATTCAAAAAACATTGATAGATGATATTTTAGATTCAGAGGTTCCGATTATTCCCAAGGATGTTTCGATAGAATTTGATAAAACTCTTTTTTCTGATATAGAGACAAAAATAAAGGGTGATCAAGTTGTATTAAATATAACCTCAAATATTAATAAGGAAGATAAAATTTTGAATGTTGATCTACAGATTTCTTACTCTACTATTAATGGTATAAAAGTAGAAAAAATTCCCCTAATTATAGATAAAGGGAAGTTGACATTTGTGTATAAAATCCATTCGGAACAGAATCCTTTTTTCCTACCAGCTGAAGGAGGTAAATTTGAATTACCTTTTACTTGTAAAAAACAAGTCTATTTGAATGAATGTTTTATAGAGGAGGGATATTCATCATTGAAAGGGTTGCGGTTTAAAAAAGTAAATACTGGAAATGTAAATTATATTGATGTAAAAAAGGATGGAGACGCAGTAGGGTTTTATAAATTTACCTTTGAGGGGGAAGGTCCATATAATCAAAAAGCAAAACCTGAATGCTATTTTAATATATATCCCAATGATGCAGATTTAATAACAGGCAATCCCCAGGAAATTTTTAAGCAAGAATTTGTACAACCTCAAACTCTTGGTGAGGATTATTATAGACCTTCTCGTAGCGCATTTAGAAGTGGTACATTTGATTTTTAACATACCTATTGTAAATTTAAATTATAAGTATTATGAAAAAGTGTTTATATCTATCTGTTTTTTTTATTGCTTTTTTTTCTTCGTGTTCCGATAACGAATTGGAAGAAATGTCTAATTCAGTTCCCGTTTCAAAATATCCCCAAAAAGTTATAGATATTTCAATGGAGAGCCCTGAAAGTTTTTCACATTTTAGTAATATTTCTATTACTCGTTCTTCTGAATTATTAAAGGACAGTGTGTGGAGTGATGGAAAAGGGCATACGTTAATTTATGAAACAAATGAACATGTTCCGACTCAAGAGTTAATGAGATATATTTATTTAGGTTCAATTCTTCAGGGAGGTTCTATTGAAAAACAACGTTTTGTTCCTGTTTTAAAACCTGTTGATCCAATAACAATATCCTATTCTTTTCCTGCCCGTTGGGTGACAGACATAATCATGAAACCAAGTCTGTCAGCACAAAGGCAATCTTTACAGAACATAATGAATAAAGAAGGAATGGAAGGTAAACAATTAGGCTCTTTTAGCTATAATATGCGACAATTTACTTATTTTGAAGAGCTTAAATTAGCTTTTGGGGCAAATGTGAATATTGCACGTATTCTTGATATTGATATTAGTGTTGATAAAGGAAAAATCAGAAGAAAAACTGGATTGTTTGCGAAAATAATACAACGGAATTATACAGTTGACATGGATCTTCCTATTGATGGAAATCTGCTTTTAAATCATGATGAAATAAATAATATAGGTAGATACGATCCGGTATATATTAGTTCTATTACTTATGGAAGGATGGCTCTAATTTCTATGGAATCTTTTGAAAGTTATGATAAGTTAAGAGTTGCGTTACAAGTGGCTTTACAGGCAAAAGTCATAAATGGGGAATTAGACTTTAGTCTTGAGCAAAAAAAAATTCTCAAAGAAGCGGAAATAAATGTTGTAGTGTATAACGGAGAAGGTGAAGGCACTGTTAAAACTATTAAAGGTTGGGATGAGTTTCAGAAATTCATAATCCAAGGAGGACGATTTTCTAAAGATTTGCCGGGGGATGCCATATTCTATACTGCCAGTTATCTGTCTGATAATTCTCCTTATTATTCAAAATTCAAAATTCATTTAAAAAATCAACAATAATCTGGAGCTATGAGAATTTTAAGATATACTCTGTTTTTATTTGCTATAGGATTAATTTCATGTGAACAAGAATTTGACAAAAAAGAACAGCAATCTGATTGCTGTTCTTTTCAAAATCTACCTAAGTATCCCGAACAAGTGGTGAATATAAATGTGCATAACTATATTCCTGATATGGGAGATAAGGTTTTATCTTCTCCTTCGCATATCCATACAAGAGCTTCAGAAATCATTTCTGAGACATTATGGGATAATGGGTTTGGTAAAACAATTCATGCACAGGCAGATGAGTCGATAGTTTTGGATAATCTGAATCGATATATTTATCCTGGTTCTATCTTGGATGGGGCAAGCGTTGCCAATCAGGATTATAAAACAATCAGTGTCCACTATAAGCCTATAAATGTCTCTGTGTCCTTTCCTGCCCAAAAAGTTACAGGTGTACTTGAAAAGCCCTCTTTGTCTTCATGTAGGCAGTTAGTAATGGATTTGATGCATCAGAAAGGTATAGGGCAACAATCAGCTTCCGTACACTTTGATATACACCGTTTTACATCTTATGATGAGCTGAAAATGACTTTTGGATCAAATGCCAATACGAGCTTTTTATTTTGGGGGTCGTCATCTTCCCAACAAGAACATAAGGAACGAATTAGTAAAAGTAGTGGCTTATATATAAGGTTTATTCAGAAATATTTTACGATTGATATGGATATTCCTGAGAAGAGTTTTATTGAAGGTAGTATCAATGCCCAATACTCTCCTGTCTATGTGAGCTCCATAGCTTATGGAAGGGTCGGCATATTAACTCTTGAAACCGATGAAATATACGAGAATGCGGAGTCCATTGTAAAGAAGGCCGTTAATGGCTTTTTATATAACAAAAAAGAATTTCTGACAGTTGAAGAAAAGGGCTTTTTTGATGAGGCCGGAATGAAAGTATATGTAGGGGGAGGAAATGGTGACAGTGGTGTAAAGACCCTTACCGGATTTGACGATTTTATCAAATTTATAAGTGAAGGAGGGCATTTTTCTGCAGAGACACCTGGTAAACCTATATTTTGTAGCTTTGCGTATTTGTCGGATCATTCACCTTATAAAGTTAAATTTAAAATTGATATTGATAGCGATCCTGTATATGCAAGAATTGAATATCGGAATCTAAAAAATGACTCCTATGTGGGTAGATCTTTACAAAGAGAAAAGATAATTGGCGATGTACATCTTGCCTTTTATGCTGATAGAACGGCTAAGATTCCGACAGTTGCTCCAAGATACATTTCTTTTAATATTGTAGAACATAGCAGACATTATTTGAAGGCTCGAATACCAAGAACAGAAAAGGATGATACAACAGTAGAAGAATTTGTCAAGAGTAATAATAGCCGTGGGACTGAATTACAATTAAAACATGATTTGTTGCTCACAGAATTTGTTTGGACGCATAATAACCCAAGAAGAACTCGATATGAACAAAACACTTTCAGGTATAGTCTTAGTGAAGGTGGTTTTTACAAAATTCTCCCTGCTATAAATGAGCCAAAGAAGTGGCGATAATTTGAAGTTGGCGCTCCTTGTCGGACAAATAAATAAGAGATATGGTATTAAAAGATAAATTGGTTATGAAAAAAGTATGTATGTTACTTCTTTTGTTATTTATATGCAATATTGGGTTGGTATTAGCACAAGGAAGGAGATTCGGATTTGAATTAGGAGCCAATTATCCAATTGGGCTACAAAAGAATGGATATAAAGAAAATCATGTTGGGTTTTATTTAAATGGAATATATAGGTTTCCCACCAATCCGTTAAGTGTAAATCTAAAATTAGGTTATGAAAGTTACACAATTGTGCTTAATAATACTTCTAATTCTCTTTTTAATGGACGATCTTTATCTCTTATGCCGACAGCTAATTATCATTTCTTACGGAATGAATCTGTTGATTCCTATGTTGGTTTGGGAACTGGTGTTTCAATTGATAATATAGATGTGGGAGTTTTCAATGAAGGTTATAAGTTGCACTTTGCAGTGGCTCCACAAGTTGGTATTAGATTTATAAACCATATAAATGTATATTTACAGTATTATGTGACACATAAAGATTTTTCCAGGTTGGTATTGGGAGTTGGTTATGTTTTCTGATATTGTCCGAGTGAAGAATAGATTTCTTTATATTTGTTAGATTTAGGGTGTCAATTTGCGTTTAACAGGTGCCAGTAAAGAGTATATTCTTTTACTGGCACTAATAATTTATAGCCTCTCGTTATTAAGTGATTATATTTTCAATCCTTTTCGTTGCTTGTTTTCAACAGGTGTGTTTAGCCCTAACTTTTCTTTAATTTCCTGAAACTTCTTCCTGAACCAATCGAGTATGGGTATTCCGTCAATGCACAACCTGAATTTTCCTTTCTCCTGGGGGTTCCTCTCCACTGTTGCCGTTGAGTGCTCCGTCCTGAACTTCTCCTTGTACTCTTTTGAATAGAGCCTTCCCTTGAACTCCACGGGTTGCAGGCTGACAATTCGTCTTGTCAGTTCTTCGGTGAAGCCCACTTCCCGGCATTGTTCTGCTATGGGCATCAGTTCCTTTACGATAGGGAAGTAGGTGTCTATCAGTTCCAGCCGATTGTCGTATTCTGCGATTTTCTGCCGGTAGCTCCGGTCAACTCTGTTTATCTCGCTGCTGTGACGGTTTTCCATTTTTGTCTGCTCCCTCTGTTCGGCTTGCACCTGCTTTTGCAGATTCACAATGTTCCGTTTCAAATTTTCATTCTCCGCTTCCAGCCTCTTAACCTTGCTGCCTCCGAAAAGTGAGCTCACCCCGTCCGCTATGGCTGTGGTGGCGTTCACCGCCG
The DNA here is from genome assembly GCF_000012825.1 of Phocaeicola vulgatus ATCC 8482. GTDB lineage: Bacteria > Bacteroidota > Bacteroidia > Bacteroidales > Bacteroidaceae > Phocaeicola > Phocaeicola vulgatus. The sequence goes on from NC_009614.1 coordinate 3,165,120, forward strand.
CCCCCTTCATTTTCTGCACGTTGATTTCCCCCTTTACCTGCTTCAGCTTTTTCATTGCTTCCTCTTCCAGCCCCAGCAGGTTTTCTATGTTCTCTTGCAGGCTGTCCTGCTGCTCCACCAGCTGCTTGTAGTATTGCATGGTGGAAATATGCCTTGCCAATGAGCCGTCCACGCCTCTCTGCAAGCCGTACTTGTTCATGGCTTGGGCATAAGTGTCCTGATAGTGTTTTAGCCTGTGCCTCGCCATTACATCATCTGCGCAGAGTCTCACGTCCTGCGGGTTCTTCTTTCTGTACTTTTTCTTCCCGTTCTGTTCTTCCTGTCCGGCTTTCCTTCGCTCTCCGGTCACTATCGGTATGACTGTGGCGTGTATGTGTGGTGTCTTCTCGTCCATGTGCAGTACTGCCGATACGAGGTTCTGCTCCCCGTATGTTTCCCGGATCCATTTCAGACTGTCGTTACACCAGTCTTCAATCCGTCCTTCCGCTTCCATTTGCTTCATGTCCTTGTTGCTTCCGGTAAGGAGTATCCGGATTGCCTTCACCTGATTGGCGCTCACCTTGCGTCTGATGCCTGCCGTTTCTATCCGGTGGGCTATCGCCTGCGTGCGGTTCCTCACCCCTTCGGGAAACTGTACGAGCTCCCGGTTCAGGTGTGTGCGCGTTCTGTCCGCATTTTTCGGGTGAACGGTGCGCTCTATGTGTGCGGACATCCTGCTGTCCGTCCCTTTTGCCTTTTCCAGATGCAAAACTGCATATCCCATAACTGTCAATAATTTCAGGTTAATACTTCCCCTGCCTTGCCTTTATGCCGCATGGCAGACGGGGTTTCCAAAGGGGCGGCGCCCCTATGGCTCGTTGGGGCTTTTTTAGCAATGTGTGCATTGCGTTAAGAAAAAGCCCTAATGAGCTATGGCTTTTTTCAAAGCCTTCCGGTGGCTGTGCGGCTACATCCTGATCCCTTTGCCTTTCTTCTTCGGCTGCTCTGTCTGCCGTTGCCTTTTTTCCGCTTCCGGTTTCTCTTGCTGCCGTTGCGCCTGTCCTGACCTTTTATCCCGCAGGAAGTCGTTCAGATCGTTGTACCCTTCGTATATGTGCGATGTGTCCCGTATGCGTAGCCCGTACTCTTTTTGCAACTCCTGAACGGCCTCGATTCCCGCCTTGTCGTTGTCAAGGAAACAATGGATGCTTTCATAACCGCCCAACGGTCGGATTGCTTTGGAAAGGTCGGAAGTCGAGTTCAGTACGATGTAGTCCTGTCCGTCAAGTTCGGGACGGTCGGGACACCTTTCCAGCCGCAGGGTGAGGAAAGAGAGGTAGTCCATGAATCCCTCGAAGATGTAGCATGCCTCCTTCGACTCCGATTGTCGTATATGGGTGATGTCCTTCGGTGCTATGCATCCCTTGAAATGCTTGTTGCGTATCTCGTATCCTCCCGAACGGTTGGGGAAGCCTATAGCATAGTATGGGGTTTCCCCGTTCAGATAGCGGACCTCCCTGCATTCTCTTTTTGCCAGTTCCGTATTTATTCCCCTTTGCCGCAGGTAGGCATACAGGGCGGGAGAGGAGAGCGGTACTACCTCCAACTGCCGGAAACTCGGCTTTGATAAGGGTTGCTTGCCAAAAGAGAAAGAGACCGGGCGCACGTTTTGTGCCTGCTCCCTTATCCTTTCCAAGAGGTAGGGCAGACTGTCGGATGCGTATAGCTCCTGTGCCAGTGCGATGATATTACCACCTTTGCCTGCGCCAAAATCATACCATAGGTTGCGTTCGGTGTTCACCTTGAAGGAGGGTTCCTGTTCGTCCCTGAACGGTGAGTTGTACCATAGACTACCACCCTGTTGCCTTACCGGACTGTATCCAAGACTGTGCAGATATTCCTCTATGCGTATCTGCTTCGCTTCATTCATATTCATCATATTTCTGTTTTAAGTAGATATTGTTTTTGGGTTTTTCGCCCGTACCCTTTCATGTGTTACGGGCTGCATCCGCTTTACTTTACTTTGCTATATATATGCCCCCAGACTAAAGTAAAGCGGTTTCCGGTCTGTGCCGTCATGGTGGAGGCCTGGTATGAGACCATACCCTTTTCCGTACTGTCATACCGTTGTTCTTGTCAAGTGTGAATATTATTTTTTCTTTTCGCCCGTATCTTTTTGTATATTACGGGCTATATCCACTTTACTTTACTTCCGTATATATATGGTACGGGACTAAAGTAAAGTGGTTCCCATACAATACCGCTAATAGTGAAAATCGGGTTTGAAGGTGTATTTCCTGCCGTTCTCCTGTACTATCATCCGTTTGTTTTTCAGTACTGTAATGAGGTCTGTCAGCCTGTTTTCCCCAAGCATGACACCGACAGAGGCATAGGTTTTCCTCAATTCTTCCGCAAGCTCCTTGTAGCCGTATTCATCTTTGAGTGTGAATGCCGCTTCCAGTGCGATGCGGTGCTGCTTCTCTGTGATGTCCTTGTAGGGGTCGAACTTCTCCCTTTTCCCTTTTCCCGGATCCTTGTGTTTGAATAGGTATTCGTCCAGCAGTTCGGGCAATGCCTCCCCGTTGATGCGGAATGCGAACGGTTCGAAGTTCATCGCCCTGATATGTGCTGCCTTGACCGTACTGATGTCGGGGTCCTTCTCGTCCTTCTCCACTTGCAGCACTGTTTCGGCCTTGTTGCTAAGCTCCGTTCCGATGTGTCCCCTTGCGTTCTCGTCCCCCTTGTTCTGATGCAGTATGGTGTGTATGTGTATGTGTCTTTCCCCCGTCCATGTCATCAGCAGGGAGATTATCTTCGTGGACTCGCTGGGGCTGTTGATGTCGTACACCATATCCCGTATTCCGTCAATGACTACCAGCCCTACATTTTCGGTGCGGTAAATGGCCTCCCTCACGATTGCTATTCGTTCCTCGGGCGTGTACTTCCTTAGGACAAGGAATTCAAGGTCTTTATGGTTCCTGCCTGTCGGCAGTCCCGCCATGCGCAATATTCTTTTTGCCACTTTCGCACAGTGGTAGGAACTTTGTTCGGTATCCACATAGAGTATTTTCCTCCTGTTTTCGGGCAGTTCCGCCGTGTAGCTTAGCACTGTCCCGTTTTTCAGTGCAGCCGCCACGATTGCGGAAACATTGAACGTTTTCTTGCTCTTTGCTTTTCCGATTGATGCGCTGAAGTTCCCCAGCGTGCCTATGACGGAACCGTGTACTTTCAGTATTTCGGGTGCCCTCTCGTAGTCTTCCGAAAGGTCGAGCCGTGAGGCTTGCCACAGTATCACCGCCGCTTCGGGCGTGACTTCTTTTCTTTCTCTGTACTCCATGTCCGTACCTCCTTATCTGCGTCCCCCGCTTTTGTGTCCTGCCAGTTCGAGTGCCATGTCCGCATCTACGATGATTTTGCGTCCTATCTGCGTAATGGCTCTGTCTATCTTCCCACTTTTCTTGATGCGGTTTGCTGTGGGCATACTGCACCCGAACAGGCGTGCTATGCCGCCTATCCCGTACACGTATTTCTTTTCCGTATCGGCTGCGGGCTGTGCTGCTCTCGCTTCCCTTTCCTGCAGGGCGTGTCGGTTCAGTAATATAAATTCCTCTCCCGTCATCTGCCATACGGGCTTTGATAAAAGTTCTCTGATTTCCATGTTGGAATGAATTTAACGTTTGTACTGTAAGCCCTGCGCACGGGCTTTTTTGTTTCGTTCGAACAGTGCAAAGTTAATCCCGGATACGGGTGGTAAGGATGTGGATAGCGTGAATGGGGTATCACGCTATCTCACTAAATATCAGAAGATAATAAAGAGTGGTGAAAAATATTTCGGGTGGTAAAAGTGGTTGTTTCGTGGAATGTCGTGGCGTATCGCTGACTATCGGAATATTGACTGCATTTCCTTCGCAAATATCTGATTGCTGTCACTGGGAAAATCGGAAACGGGTTCTTTGTATTTTGATTTATAGTATGTGTCGTCTATTCCCAGCAGGTTCATGATGTCTTTTCTCCATTTTTCTCTGTCTGGTTTGTGCAGTGTTTCACCCATAAGGAAAATAAGATAACATACACGAGCCTTTTCCCTCGGTCTTATTATCAGTTTGCCTTCGCACGGTTGCAGGTTCATGCTGGCGTAAAAGTCCAGTTCGGAAATGGCTTCGAACTGTTCACCGTTACATTTTTCGTAAACGGCTGACAAGAGTTTCATGGGAAAATAGGTGGGTGAGGGTGTCGGTGTGGCGGCCTCTTTTTCTTCCCCTTCCTTTTTCTTTTGGCCGGTCATGTATTTTTCGAGGATTGCCAGCAGCGATCCGTCCAGCCTGTATATGTCTCCGCAGCGGTTTTTCAGGTATTGTAGGGCTTCCCGCCTTGCCTGTTCCTTCTGTGCATATAGTTCATCCAGCTTGGCTTTCTCCCTGTCGTATTCCCGTTTGCACTGCCCGTATCTTTTTTCCAACCTTTCCTCTTCCTGACGATCATGTTCCCTGAAACCGACTGCCTCCAAAGATCCGTTAGCTTCCATAAGTTCCCGGTAATATTCGTTTGTGATTTGCATTTGTCTTTCGATGTCCCGGTCATGACATCTTTCATGCTGCCGGCAGATATGTTCAATATCGAGACGGTCGAAAAACTCCCTGCAGGTATTATACATTGAGATATTGTTTTCAATCTCCCGTTTCAGGCTGTTCAGCAATATGGAAAAGTGCGTACCCTCCGTTTCAAGCATGAGGCTGATAATTGCCTTTTCAAAGGTCTGTGTGTCTTCATACTCTTTGTAAAAGTCATGAATGAACTTCTGCTTCTCAAAAGAGAGGCCGTCACCGGATGTTATTTCCGTATATGTCTTGTTGAGTTTCCCGTAGCGGGGTATCATTGAGGTTATTCTTTCTTCCATGCTATTGTTGTGTTTACAGTTGGTTGAATTTGTTCATCGCATTGGCCTTGATGTCATCGGCAACGTCTATGTATGGTTTCATCGCCTTGTAGTCGCTGTGTCCCGTCCACTTCATCACCACTTGTGCGGGAATACCCAATGCCAAAGCGTTGCAGATGAATGTCCGTCTTCCGGCATGGGTTCCCAGCAGGGCGTATTTGGGTGTGACGGTGTCTATACGTTCATTTCCCTTGTAGTAAGTTTCCCTTACCGGGTCGTTGATTTCCGCAAGTTCCCCCAGTTCTTTCAAATAATCGTTCATCTTTTGGTTGCTGATGACCGGAAGTGCCTTGTGATCTTCAAAGTGTACGCTTTTGTATTTTTCCAGTATCGCCTTGCTGTGGTTGTTTAACTCTATGATAAGGCTGTCCGCTGTCTTTACGGTGGTCACTTCTATATGGTCGGGCTTGATGTCGCTCCGTTTGAGGTTGTACACGTCCGAATAGCGCAGCCCGCTGAAACAGCAGAACAGAAAAACGTCCCTTACCCGTTCGAGATACTGCTTGGTTTGGGGTATCTTGTAGTCTTTCAGTCTGTTCAGTTCCTCCCATGTGAGGAATATCACTTTTTTGGGTGTGTTTTTCAGCTTGGGCTTGAAGCTGTCATAAGCCATGTTCTGATTGTACCCTTTCTTGAAACTCCACCGCAGGAACCATTTCAGGAAGGCTATCTGCTTGCCTATGGTGCTGTTACGCATATCTTTCTTGTTACGCAGGAAGTCCACATAGTCATTCAGACCGTTCTCGGTGAACGTATCAAAGGAAAGTTCATCCCTGAACTCTTTCAGGTGGTTCTTTACCGCAGCGAATTTTTCGTAGGTTGCGTCTGTCCAGTCGTTCTGTTTCCCGCATTCCCTTACAAACTCCTCGAACGCCTCCCAAAAGCTGATTTTAGGTCCTTCGGCTGTTTCCTGCTCTGTGACTGGTGCATCCTTCATCCTTGCATTGAAGCTGTCCTTTATCTGTGCGGGTGTGGGTAGTACGTTCTGTACTTCAAACTCTTTGAAGATGTTCTGTATCTCCGTATACTGTCTTAGCAGGTCTGCATTGATTTCGGATGCGCTTAGCTTCAGTTTGTTTGTGCATCCGTTCTTTACCCTTTGTTTGTCCGTATCCCATTTGGTAGCGTCAATGCGGTAGCCCGTTGTAAACTCTATACGCTGGCTTGCGAATATCACACGCATACGGATAGGCACATTCTCTGTGATTGGCACACCGTTTTTCTTCCGGCTTTCCAGTGCGAAAATGATGTTTCTTTTGATATTCATAATTGGGTGTGTTTGAAAATTGACACCCAAAAATACACCCAAAAAGTGAGATATGCAAAGATATTAAGAGATATTTTATTTTCTGTTTGCTTTGTAATAACTTGGTAATTAACAAGATATTACGAGTTTGTGATATTGTTTGAAATGATAGGTGATAGAACCTGTCTCTCCGCTGAACTAACCGGACAAAACCGGACAGAAAGCAGACAAGTCCCACAAATTCAACGATTTGTGGGACTTTTTTTATCCCCTTATGTCTGCCCTACCGGACATCATTTAGCCCTTAAAAGACAAAGTTAGTAACCTAACTCGTACCCCCGACAACTGAAAGTCCAAAAGGGGTACACTTAGTCCGAAATTGGCGAACTTCTGTCGCTATTTGGCGAGCCTGTATAAACTTCACTTTGAGCTAATTAACGTAGTTTTGTAACCTAAAAAAGTGAGTTTATGAAGAGTACATTTTCCGTTCTTTTCTTTGTGAAAAAGGACAAGCAAAAAATCAATGGCAGTTACCCTATTTTCGTCCGTATCACGATTGACGGTGTGGCAAGCCGTTTCAATTCCAAGCTGGACGTTCAACCCAAACTTTGGGACGGTAAGGCAGGCAAAGCCGCCGGACGTTCTGCGGAAGCTACCCGCATCAACAGATTGCTGGATGATATAAACGCATCCCTTAATACCATCTATCACGAACTGCAACGGCGTGACAATTATGTTACCGCCGAAAAAGTGAAGAATGAATTTTTAGGGCATAGCGAGAACCACGATACCATCCTTAACCTTTTCCAAAAGCACAATGACGATGTGAAACAGTTGGTCGGCATATCCAAAACGATTGCCACTTATCGCAAATATGAAGTAACCCGCCGCCATCTTGCCGAGTTCATCCAAAGCAAATATAACCTGTCGGATATTTCTATAAAGGAAATAACCCCGATGTTCATTACAGACTTCGAGTTATATTTGCGTACCACCTGTAAATGTGGTTATAATACGACTGCCAAGTTCATGCAGTTCTTCAAACGCATTATCTTGATAGCCCGTAATAACGGCATCTTGATAGGCGACCCGTTCGCCAACTATAAAATACGTTTGGAGAAAGTGGATAGAGGGTATTTGACAGAGGACGAAATAAAAATCATCCTCAAAAAGAAGATGGTTTCCGAGCGATTGGAACAGGTGCGTGATGTTTTTATCTTTTCCTGTTTCAGTGGTTTGGCTTATGTGGATGTTGCAAACTTAAAGGAAGATAATATCCGCAAGTCCTTTGACGGTAATTTATGGATAATTACGAAACGCCAAAAAACAAATACAGACGTGAATGTTCCCTTGCTGGATATTCCTAAAATGATATTGGAAAAATACAAAGGTAAATTGCCGAATGGAAAGGTACTTCCTATTATCAGTAATCAGAAACTAAATGCGTATTTGAAAGAAATAGCGGATGTATGCGGAATTAAAAAGAACTTGACATTCCACCTTGCAAGACATACATTTGCCACGACAACCACACTTGCTAAAGGTGTGCCCATTGAAACAGTCAGCAAGATGTTGGGACACACCAATATAGAAACGACACAGATATACGCCCGCATTACCAATAACAAAATCAGTAACGATATGCAGGGGCTTGACAAGAAGTTTGTCGGCATTGAAAAAATTTACAAAGAAGTATCAATGAAATAGTTGTATAGGGGATTTATCGCAATTAGTGATAAGTCCCTTTATGCTTTTAATTATTCACCATTAAATAGTAACATTATGGATTTACAAATCATTCAGAGCAAGATTTATGAAATCAGGGGTTGCCGGGTTATGCTCGATAGTGACCTTGCGGCACTTTATCAGGTGGAAACAAAAGCCTTGAAACAGGCTGTCAAACGTAATATTGAACGTTTTCCAAGTGATTTTATGTTTGAACTGACAAAGGAAGAAGTAGAATGTTTAAGGTCACAAATTGTGACCTTAAAGAATAATCCCGATGAAACGGAAGAAGAAACCAGTTCAAAACGTGGCAAACATACTAAATATTTGCCCTATGTTTTCACGCAGGAGGGGGTAGCCGCCCTGTCCGGTGTGCTACGCAGCCCTATTGCCATACAGGTGAATATTTCCATCATGCGGGCATTTGTAGCCTTACGTCAAATGATAACAGGTTATCAAGAATTACTAAAGCGTATTGAAGAACTGGAAGAAAGTACGGATGCACAATTCAGCGAAGTGTACCAAGCACTTACCCAGTTATTAAGCAAACCCGAACCGAAGCCACGCAAACCGATAGGATATAGAACCTATGATGAATAACTGTTTAAGGTATTCGGTTGTCTAAGGGGTGTCACCAGTGATACCCCTTTTTCAGTTCCCTAAAATAATGTATCCCAATCACAAATTTTAGCAAAGTTACAGCCCGGCAGGGACAAATACCAAATCCGAGCCGTTCCGGTTTTCTAAAAAATCTCCACACCTACGGGTCGTGTTTTTTGAAAAGATATGGTTGAAGTCCCCGCCAAACTGTGGGTGTCCGGCAAAATTTCTTATTGTTTAATTTAAAATTCAGTAGTCATGAAAACAACAGAATTTACCATGCCGGAAATCACTATCTCTTATAAAGACAATGTAAAAGCATCCGAAAGGGTGAAAATACTCTCATCCGAAACGTCCTACTCTTACCTGAAACCGTTCTATATCGAATGTATGGAACACCACGAAGAAAGTTATGTAATGTTCCTCAACCGTGCTAACAAGGCTTTAGGCGTTTCCCTTATCTCTAAAGGCGGCATGGCTGAAACTGTAATGGACGTGAAAATCATCCTGCAAACCGCCCTGAAAGTCCATGCTTCGGGCATAATCCTCTCACATAACCACCCATCGGGTAACCTACGTCCGAGTGAACCGGACAAACAAATCACCTCAAAAATAAAAGAAGCCTGCAAGGTCTTGGATTTACACTTGTTAGACCATATCATCCTGACAGAAGAAAGCTATTATAGCTTTGCAGACGAGGGGCTTATCTAAGCCCTTTTTTTTGTTACTGGCAACAAAAACACAATATCCTACTTTTAAAATAAAACCATTTTCCCTATTTCTCTTATTGTAAATCTTCCTCTTAGGCAGTCCCCAGCCGGAGCAGTCATTATCGTATCACATAGGCAAAGGTATTTCCGTGTTCTTCAGGGCTTTGCAAGGTCAAGCCCTAAAGGGTTTAAATAAAAATCGTCCTGCTGTACTTCGTCCAGAGAGTATTTTTCTTTAAAACCTTGCAAAGCCTAAACACTACCCTTTAAAGCCTATATGAAACGAAAACGACCGCCCTGACCGGAAACGCATAAAAAAAAAAGTCAGATTTACGAGAAACAGGAAAAAAGGTTATGAAACTTCAACTCCCTTACCTCTCAAATCCGCATAAATTTAAAAATACAGAAGTCATGGAAGCAGTAACATTATCAGAAGCAAGAGTTTATGTAGGTACTTACAACAAGTATAACAACGGTTCACTTTTCGGCAAGTGGTTAGACCTTTCCGACTATTCGGATAAGGACGAGTTTTTGGAAGCCTGCCGGGAACTCCACAAGGACGAAGAAGATCCGGAACTAATGTTTCAGGACATCGAGAACATACCCGAAGCCCTGATTTCCGAAAGTTGGCTTTCTGATAAGTTCTTTGAGCTACGGGATGCCATCGAAAAACTAAGCGAAACCGAGCAGGAAGCGTTTTTCGTATGGTGCGACCATCACAACAGCGATATAAGCGAAGAAGATGCGGACGACCTTGTTTCTTCCTTTGAGGACGAATATCAGGGAGAATATAAAGACGAGGAAGATTACGCCTATGAAATCGTAGAGGAATGTTACGACCTGCCGGAGTTCGCAAAAACCTACTTTGATTATTCGGCTTTTGCCCGTGACCTGTTTATGACTGATTACTGGATGGATAACGGTTTTGTTTTCCGTTGTGCCTGATTACTAACCGGGTGGAGCAATCCACCCATAACACACCAAGACAATGAAAGTATATAATAAGATAACGACTTTTTTACGATGGTTTATACTTGCTTTTATCATCTATCAGGCAGCCACCAGCACCGCCGGAATGTGGATAACCCTAATCATAGGCTTTTTTATTATCCGATTTGTTATCCGGATGTTTATCCCCACTATATACCTGTTTGTGTTTATTTTCATGGTGCTACTTTTGCTTCATATTTTCTGATAGCCTATTATAATTTATGATATTATGGAAACATTAAACGAAAAACAGGGTAAGCATTGCCCAAACATTAAGAAAGGTGGTATGTTATGCTCTTGTGATTTCCCTTCGTATTTATCATTTCCGCATGGTCTGTTAGAAATGAAACGAGGATATTCTTCTTGTCCTGTCATATTCTATATTCAAAAGGTTAATGCACAAAGTTAATAAAAAAAATATTATAGATAAAATAATATAGTCGTAACTATGAGGTGTCTGTTCTTGCAGAACCCCAAAAATGATTTAGATTCTAAAAAACAACCGCCATACTTCATGTCCAAAGTGATGGCGGTTATTTTATCCGATTGTTTATAATTGAATTATGCTATCATTCTCTGAAAGTAATTATAAAACCAATGGTACTCGATCAATAATTTCCAATATAAGTCAATCCTTAGATTCTTTCTTTCAGAAATGTCAATATCAATATCATCAATGATGTTAATTCTAATATCATTATCAGTCAAAGCCTTATTTACCTGATTTAAACTAATATTATTTATAACAATCTTTGCCCATATCTTCCTCATGAAAATCAAGGTTGAATGCATTAAATTTAGAGAGCTGATGGTTGACTCGTATTTTTCAAAATAAGTTAATGTACCATCAATTTCATATCGTACAATCTCTGCTGCTCTCGGAATGAAAAATAGTGGAACAATTTTATCATTTCCCCTAAAGTTATTGCAGCATTTATGTAGTATATATTTTTCTCCACCTTCAAAGACCTTTCCTTGACAAGAAGCAACTAAATTTTCATGTGCAATGCAATGGGGATAGGGAGGAGTATGTAGTTTGGGAGATATGGGAATCTCTTTATCTGGGCAATAATATATTTTCCCCCTTTTTAATCGTCCAAACTTACTGTAATATTTTACCTCTTCCTTACGCTTTTTGTCCTCTAAATGATGTGGCATTACATGTTCTAAAGTCACCTCATTAAAAGGAATTTTTCTCATGCAATAACAACAAAATCCTTGTTGTTCTTTGAGCAGTAAATACTTAAACGCTTTAATTCTTTTAAGTTCGTTGTAGTTTAAATTTACATATCTTTGAATATCATTGTTCCACTTATCTTTAATGAAAGCCTTGATAATTCGGTGTCCTTTCCTCTTATATTTGAATTTATTGATAAATTGCATATTCTTTATTAGTATTTGTCCTCTGCCAGTTGAGAGTTTATTTTAGAGATAATATTTATGTATTGTTCCTCCGAAACCATAGATTTAAGTTCTTCTTTCCTTTTTTCTACTAATTCCGGCTTACCTCTTCTTGAAAGCCTTAAGATGGCTTCTATTTCTTCTTTAACCTCATTGTCTGCATAAGGAGTTCCCATAAAATCATAAACAGCAGCAGAATAATCCACGCCATATAAATTAGGCAATGCATTTGGTGTATCTTCGTCTGCCTGCATTCTATAAATCATATTTCCCGTATCTTTGACTTTAAGATTGGAGAGTACCATTGGAGAATGTGTAGATACAATAAATTGAATACTTGGAAATGTTTTTTTCAGACGAGCTAACACTTCTTGTTCCAAAGAAGGATGTAAATGGAGGTCTATTTCATCAATTATGGCAATACCTTTTGGGTCTTCCTCGTTTGTTTTCCGTAAAATATATAATCTATAAGCCAAATCAAAAGCAATGGAGTATAGTCTTTTATATCCAGCAGGTAAATTATCAAAGATAACGTCCCGTTCATTTTTTAATCGCAGATATAATGATAGCGTCTTATCATCTACAACCGGAAAGAAATCTTTTATTTCAAAATCATCCTTTTCTTCTAACGCAGAATTGATAGGTTCAGAAAAAGTGCGCAATTTATTTTTTATATATTCTACTTCCTTAGAATTTAACGGGTCACTATCATTAAGGGAAATTTGTTTTAGCATGGAATTAATGAATCTATTTTGCCAGATAGATGTACATGATACTTCTGAATTCCATTTGTAATAAGCAAAATTCCTGATAATATATCCTTGTTCCTTAATAGCTTTTTTTGCAAAATCGCTGGTTCTTGTATCTATATGTGGAAATGAATCAGAATAGAAAACAAACAGTGGAAGTTGGTCGCTATTATGATATTCTGCCATAAGTGTACGATATGCTTGTTGATACTTGGAAACGAATAACGAAGCACCTGATGTAGAACGCTTATAGTATTCCCAATTCAAAGGTATATCATTAAATTCAGCTTCCATGTTGATTGTTAAATCAACTGCTGGTAAATCCGCATTTTGGGCTCGATAAAAATCTGTAGCTAATGTTGAAATGACTTTTAAATCGGGATTACCTGATATAAGTAAATCATCTCCCATTGTGCTATCATTGGAAAAAAAGACACTTAATCCATAACGAATGGCATTTAGTAGAGAAGTTTTTCCTGCGCCATTTTTACCAATAAAAACAGTAATTCCTGGTGTTAAATCAACCTCATAGTTTTTAAAGCAACGGAAATTTTCAATTGTTATTTTTTTAAGTATCATATTATTTTCTTTTTTTCTGTCTATGGATATAATATTCACAAAGTTAGTGATTTTCTAATATAAAACTTCATAATCTGATTATTGTTTGCAAATTTAGACTCTAAATTCCTTTTCTCCAAAACATTGTAACTACTATATACACAAGTTTACATGTGAATCTTATCCTTTCATCACTATAGTACGGGATATGCACATAACGTCAGGGTATCGGCAGAATTTTCTATATGGAAATTATAACTCTCTAAGCATCTTCTGTGAGTTTACCTTCATCCACCGGCTTATCTTCTTCCATAGGTTCATCCTTATCATCGGACAACATGCCACCCTCTATACGTTCATCTCCGTTACATTCCTTCGTTTTGCCTTTTTCTACATTCTCCCCGTCAAAATACCGACGAATAAACTCGTGCAAATCCTTTTCACGATAGTACGTTTTATGCAAGATCGTGTAATACTTCAGCCCGTTGTCTCTGTACCGTTGTAGTGTTCGTTTGCTGATGTTCAGCAACAGACAAACATCCTGATTATCGTACAGCCGTTCACCATTCAGGTAATTTTGCGGCTTCTTATTCTTCTTGTCCAGTGCGCCTACGACCTTTTCCACTTGTTCGAGCAACCGTTCCATATACGCCTCGAATGTTTCTTTATCCAATGGTATCATAAGCTCGCCTGTTTTAAATTTCCGATGATATAATAACTTTGGTTTGACGGGTCTTTCAGTATGATTTCCTTCTCCCGCATGAACTTGATATAACTTTTCGCTGTACGTTCCTTTACGTCCAGTATCGCTTGAATTTGTTCTGCCAAATCCACATAAGTAATAAAGTCCTGCCGTCCGAAAATATCCCGTGCCACTGCCACGAGTTCATCCTCTTTCCGCTTCTCCTTTTCCTCTTTCGGCTTTTCCCCCAGATACACGTGCATCCTGACATCTTTATCCCATGCAAACTGCATGATAGGCACATCCAACGGACTGCCGTCGCGCACTTTCAGCGCCTTCACCACCGACACCGACGGATCAGTATCTTTCTCTATCGAGAGGATAGCCGCCGCCTTTCGTTGCAACTCACTGCCCAAATGCCCCCGCAATTTCAGCCCCGAAGGAATAAAATGCAGGATAGTAACGATACAAGTATTGTAAATCCCCGCCAGCCGATACAATTCCTCCACCACGGCAATACTTTCCGTTTCATCATTCGCACCCTTTATCAAGTCCGCAATCCCGTCGATCACCACCATGTGAATCCCCCGGAACTGATAATGAAACTTATCCATGCTTTGGATAATCGCCTGCAAGCGTTCTTTCCGGCTCATTCCCGTCAGGCAATACGCTTTCAGGTATTCCGGCATTGTTTCCCGTCCGCAACGCTTTAAAAGGTTTGTAATGTTCTTGTACGTCTGCACCTCCGACTGTTCCGTATCATAGAACAGAATCGCCTTCCGCTTGCTGTTTTCACTGACCGACACCCCCAACGTGTCCATCGCCTTATCCTTGTTCTTTTCGGATTGTCCGATGGCACCGGCTATTAACGCCGTCACATAATTACTTTTACCGGTTCCCTCACCACCGGTAATACAGAGGATATTCCCTTGCGTGCCTAATGGCACATCATTCACCGACACAACCATTTGTGCCACAGGTGGCGGATTATTAAAATCCACCTCACAAGATTTTAGAGCAGACATAGTTTCGCTGTATATTGTATCCAGATAATCCAGAAATAGTTTAATCAAATCCTCCCGGCTATTTCCCAAACGGAAAAAGTCCGAAATATCCTTTTCCACCTTCGTTCCCGCCAATGGCAGCAACAATCGTTTCACCCCGTAGTTCTTCAACGCCAGTTCTTGTTTTGCCGAACTGTCCAGCCCCGCTTTGTCCACATCATAGAGCAGTACAATATGTTTGAACCGGAAAGAGAGCCTATGAATAATTCCCACGGGAATAGTCACCGTTTCCGAATTGAAGCAGATAGCATGGAACCCGTGAACCGTCAGGCTCATCACGTCCTTCTCACTACCCGTAATAAAGAGTAAATCCCCCTTAGCAGGCAACTGCTCCAACCCGAAGCAATAATTCTCCCCAAAATCCCCGGCATATAAAAAGCGCATCTCCGAGTGCGGGCGGTACACCTTCACATATTGCTTTGCAGTATATCCGAACACCGGTTCTTTATCCGTCGCCGCAATGCTGAACGGTTTCCCTTCGTTATTCTCGCTGCTGAACTTCTTCAGTGAAACCACCCGGAATAATCTCAGTACCTCTTGCGTGATGCCGCTTTTTCCCCAGAAGGCAAGTTCCGCAGCCGTAAAGCTCTTTTGCGCCAACGTATAAGGTCTTGCCTTTTTCACTTTGGATGGCGATGTTGCTGCCGTGACAGCAGGACTGATGGGAGTAATAGTCTTCGTTTCAATATAATTTCCCGATGATAATCCCAAATGCAGGTCACGATCGATTATTTTCATTATCTGAATGAAGTCTTTAGAATCTTTACAATCTAGTCCATTCAATTTTCCCACGAATGCGAAACAGTCGCCTGAATAGTCGTCATTACCAAAGTCCTTCATTTTATAAGTATCACTTCTTCGCTCATAATAGATGTTACAGGAAGCGTGCTTATCCTCATAAAGCGGATTAAGGAAATTACGTCCTACACGAAATGGGGTAGGGAGGTAGTGCTTGAATATAGCCATTCCTCTATCTGTCAATCGCAGAATATCATCTTTATTCATAGTTCCCATTGAATAAGAAGTTTCTACGGAACTCATCCAGCGTATGTGGATCACAAACGATTATTTTCTCATTTAGTCCTCTTTCTATTTCTGATAATTTGTATCTGCATCTTCCTCGTAACATGGAATAGCTGATTAGATTTTCTTTTCTTAATCGTTGCAGTGTCTTGGTACTTATACGTAGCAAGTTGGCAACTTCTTGATTATCCAACCATATCTCTTCCTCCTCGTTTGGTTTACTCTCTTTTTTGAATACATAGTCTGCAATCTTTTCTATTTTGCGGATTAGTTCTTTATAGGCAGTCGCCTCCATTGTTATTACGTCCATACACTTATCTTTTAAAGTTTGGCACAAAGTTCATCGAATTAAATCGGGGCATTTGCCAACTTGTTACCAACTTGGCATAACTTTTTTTACATGACGATTGGAAATGAGTGGGATGGAGTCGGGTGCAAGATAAAGTCCGGTGCAAGGTGCAAGCCTATTCATATATATAGGCTCGCACCTTGCATTGGAATATAAAAAATAGATAATTAATAATCAAACATTTGGAAGATGTTCATATTTTCCATACTTTTGAACCCGAAAGCTATGGTAGACGAATAGCGGACAAAAGTGGTCATTAGGACAAAAGTTTAGGTCGTTACAAATTCGTTACAGGAAGCAAAATAATGAAAGCTAATAAGCTGATATATACGGAAATAAAGAGAAGAGGTTCAGAACCCTCCCTCTCCGCTGGAAAGAATTACAAAACAAAGAAAATCCCCTGTAAATTAATACTTTACGGCGGATTTTTGTTTTTGGTGCATAGCAAAAATAAGCATATTTTTTCATTAGAAAGTTCGGGGTATTTATACCCTCATGCCCTCACTGTATGTATAATGGGTTTATTATGAATGACTTATATGATAATGGTAAAAAAAATGCTCTCACTTATACTCTCATGCCCTCACTACGTTTTGAAGTTGATTTTCACATAATATGCTTGCTGTCAGCCATATATTCTTTTTTATAGACAGTTCCTGCCTGGTATAAAGTAGGGCGTTTTCAAGCCTTTTCCTCGTAAGAAATGCGCATGAAAGAGGAAACTTCCACGAAATGATAGCTTACGGATTCGCGGCAGCGGTAAAAAAGAACAAGACATTTTAAAAAAAGCTCTTGTTCTTTTAAAAAAAGGCGGTTATCTTTTTTAAAAAGCTCTTGATCTTTTTTTAAAACGCCCTTGTCTTTGATATGGAATTTTATTCTGGACTGAGGCATTTTACATATACATACGCATAAGCTCGTACGTACGTAGGTATAGCCTTGTATGGATGTATGTGCAAAAGCGTGTTTATACCCGTTCTCTTTGTATTTCTTTAAATGCTTTTCACTTATTCTTATTGAATTTGTGCATTGATTTCGTTTCTGAACTTTATAGGATTGGTGATAAAGTCAAATTTGTTGGTGACCCCGCCTGTAGTAACTACAATAGAACCAAAACCGAGCATACGTCCCATGAGGCTTTGATTAATCCGTATTCCTTCGCATTTGTTTAAAACCAATTCAAGGGCATCCCGGTTTAAAATACCGGATTTTAGAATGACTTTCTTGTTTGTGACAACATATTCAGCTCCCATCTTAAGAAGAATTCTTTTTATCAATTGGAATAATCCTGACAACAATAGAAATATGCTGACATAATAGAATAATCCGGTTTGTGCGGAAGAAAAGAAGGCGCTTAATAATAGTAGTATTACCGGATATGCAAATATATACCAGTGAATATCTGCTTTGTATTTAATTTCTTCACCAGCTTGTAGATTGTTTTGGATATAGCTCATCGTTTTTGTAAATTAATAAATTGCATAATTTTATTATCAAGAGACAAATATACAAATAATCAGAATGGTATGAAATAAATCTAGATTTATTTTAAGGCTGAAACTTAAAATAAAAACAATTCTTACTTGTTCTTATTCTTGTCAATCTCTCTCTTATTATCAAATATTTTATTCTTGTACTTGCTGTTTCAAGAATTTGTAATCCTTATAATTTTTTCCTCTCTTTATTCGGAAAGTTAGTTTATGCCATTCATCTTTTGTTAGGGGGATATCCACGTTCATGCAAAAATAGCAGGTTTCGTAGCCAATAAGAGGAGAAATCCATATTTTTCCTATACATTCTTTCTTGCCGGAGTTGGAATAATATAAAAGACAGCGTACTCTTCTTATTTGTATGCTGTCTTCATTGCATACTTTTACCTCTATACGTTTACCTTTTCCGATGTTGTAGAATTGGGGAGCAGACATTTTTATTTTGTTTAAAATACTATCTTTATCATTTACACTGACTACGACGAACTTCTCTATATTGTTTGGCGATTGGGAGAAAGTGCTTTTTGTGGCAAACAACAATATTAAAAGTAATGTTATAATTTTTTTCATGTGATTGGACTTGTTGGTTAAAGCAGTAGCAGATTATTAATTAAGAATTTATTCTTCCGATAATAAATACTTCATACTGCAAAGTAAATGTTTTTTGTTTTAAGGGTTATAATTGTTAAAATGCAAAAATAGCCTGCATCCGCTAATATGTCAAGGGCTGTTTTTCATAAAAAATGTTCAATTCTTTGGTATTTCTTTGGGGTTTTCTTGGTATGAAATTTCTGATAGATTATATGAAAAGTGATTTGGAGGCTATTGAAATTCTTTTAGAGTGGTGCATTAAGCGATGGGATGTTTTAAAAGTCTGGTTGGCATTTTAATGCTTTATCTTTGTAATTTGAACAAAAAGTAATAAATAAAAGAGGTATATGGACATTCTTGTATGGAGTGGTCTTGGAAACTCCGATTATTTGGAAAAATGATGTCGTTTTCCAATATATATTTGTACTTTTGGCTGAAAAGAAAAAAAGGTATATCCCGTGTTTATATCGGGTGTGTTTATATGTATTTTAAATGGACTACGGTTTTATGACAAACATTATAGATAATATGCTCTCTTTGTGTCCGGTTTCTGAAGATACGATACAAGAACTGAAAAAATGTATGATTTTATGTCGTTTCCCTAAGAAATATCAGTTAATAAAGGAGAATACATTTTGTAAATCAGCTTATTTCATAGAAAAAGGAATGACACGTTCTTTCTGGCTTGTAAATGGAGAAGAAATAACAACCTCCTTTTCATGGGAAGGAGGTATTGTTTTCAGTATGGACGAGTTGTACTATAATAAGCCGAGCGAGGAATTTGTGGAAACGCTTGAAGATGTAGTTGTTTACAAAATATCATTAGCTGATTTAACCAGACTGTTTCAGACTAATATTGAATTGGCTAATTGGGGGAGGATTATTCATCAAAATGAGTACAGGCGTTTGCATCGTTCTCACAAAGAACGGCTGACTTTGCCAGCAAAGGAAAGATATGAGGAGTTTAAACAACAGTTTCCTCAGATATGCCAACGGGTGAAGTTAAGGTATATTGCATCTTATTTGGGTATAACACTTCCCACACTTAGTCGTCTCCGAGCTAAGAAATAATTTATGTATTGCTGATTTTTTGTCATAGGACAAATTTAAAAGCCTTTAAGTTGTGTAACTTTGCAGCATTATTAGTAACAGTTAAAAAGAATCAATTATTAAATCTATTAATTTATTATGGAAAAAATCTCTTCTGCAGCATTTACTGATACAAAGCCTCATTATGATCTTCTTGATGGATTGAGAGGAGTTGCTGCTCTTATGGTAATATGGTATCATGTATTTGAAGGTTTTGCTTTTGCTAGTGCCGGCAATATCGAAACTCTCAACCACGGATATCTTGCTGTGGATTTCTTTTTTATTCTTTCGGGTTTTGTTATCGGTTATGCGTATGATGACCGTTGGGGGAAGAATTTCACTATGAAAGACTTTTTCAAACGCCGTTTGATCCGTCTTCATCCGATGGTAATTATGGGTGCTGTTTTGGGAGCTATTACGTTCTGTATTCAGGGTTGTGTGCAATGGGATGGAACGCATGTCGCTATTTCCATGATTATGTTGTCTTTACTTTGTACAATATTCTTTATTCCTGCCATGCCGGGTGTGGGATATGAAGTTCGTGGTAATGGTGAGATGTTTCCGTTGAACGGACCTTGCTGGTCCCTGTTTTTTGAGTATATAGGTAATATTCTTTATGCGTTGTTCATTCGTCGGTTATCTAATAAAGCATTGGCTGTGCTGGTTGTGATGCTGGGTATGGCATTAGCGTCATTCGCTGTTTTCAATGTGTCTGGTTATGGGAATATGGGAGTGGGATGGACACTCGACGGAGTGAATTTCTTAGGTGGAACTTTGCGTATGCTTTTCCCATTTTCATTGGGTATGTTGATGTCGCGTAACTTCAAGCCTATGAAGGTGAATGGGGCGTTTTGGATATGTACTATTATACTGATTGCGCTGTTCTCGGTTCCTTATCTGGAAGGATTGGAGCCGATTTGCATGAATGGTATTTATGAAGCTTTTTGTGTAATTGTGGTTTTTCCTTTTCTTGTGTGGCTGGGGGCGTCGGGTACTACTACGGATAAGCAGTCTACAAAGATATGCAAGTTCTTGGGAGATATATCCTATCCGGTTTATGTAGTACATTATCCGTTGATGTATTTGTTCTACGCATGGTTGATTGAGAATAAACTTTATACATTGGGAGAAACTTGGTATGTAGCTGTGGGTGTTTTTGTTTTGAGTGTCATTTTGGCTTGCCTGTGTCTGAAACTGTATGATGAGCCTGTGAGAAAATGGCTGACTAAGAAGTTTCTTGCTCCCAAATAAAAATACTGTATTTCTTGATTGATGTTCATTAAAAGGGCGGATACTATATAAGAAAATATTACAGCTTTGAATAACAGACAATTAGATGAATGGCATCCGATCAGTAAATTCGGATGCCTGCATTGGATTATATCAACTGGGCTTTGGGGTTGATTTCCTTTTCTGGCAATAGTTATATATGCTGATGAGAGCATTCCGAACATAGACCTTTCAGGACATAATTGATACTTTGTACGGTGAATCCGGGAGGTAGTGTCACGATGGGCACGTGGATACTTTTCATACAAAACGTGCGGTGACAGTTCTCACAGTAGAAGTGAGTGTGGAGGTCGTCTACCTCACAATTGCAATCATTGCTGCAAACTGCATATTTTAACGATCCTGTACCGTCATCAATGCCATGAATCAGATGATGGGCTAAAAAAAGGGTTATGGTGCGGTAGATGGTTGATTTGTCTACCGTATCCAATTCGTTTTCCAAATCCAACAGTGAAAATGCTTCTTTGTGCTGCATCATGGTTTTTAGAATAAGCAGACGTATGGCTGTCGGTTTGATTTCCCGCTGTTCCAGTTTTTTTAAATAGATTGTTTCATTCATAGGTCAAATCATTTTATTCTTTCCATTTCTGTATTCTCATTGCATTAAAAATGGCGAGTAAAGCTACGCCTACATCTGCAAATATGGCTTCCCACATAGTGGCCATTCCGCCGGCTCCCAATAGCAATACTAACAATTTCACTCCGAATGCCATTGATATATTTTGCCATACGATGCGATGGGTCTGTTTCCCTATTTTTATAGCTTCCGCCACTTTACTGGGTTGGTCTGTTTGTATCACTACATCCGCAGTTTCTATAGCAGCGTCACATCCTAGGCCACCCATGGCAATCCCAACATCGCTGAGTGCCAGTACGGGAGTATCATTGATACCGTCTCCTACAAAAGCTACACGATTTTCAGAATTTGCTTTTAATTGTTCTAAATGTGCTACCTTACCTTCGGGTAGTAAATCGCCGAAAGCCTGTGTGACACCTATCTTTTCGGCTAAATTAGAAACAATTGTCTGTTTGTCTCCCGATAATATTTGAATATTATTAATATTTAAGTCTTTCAGTTCGCGGATGGCTTGTACAGCATCTGGTTTTGGTGTATCCGCCAATGAAAGATATCCCAAATATTTGTTTTCCATTGCACATAACACGATTGTTTCTGTCATGTCGCTGATTTCATAGGGAAAAGAGATGCCGTATTTTGATAATAACCGTGTATTTCCTACATATACTTCTTTACCGTTTGTTACGGCTTTTATTCCATATCCGGCAAATTCGGTTATTTTCAGTGACGAGTTAAGGGATATACTTTGTTCTTCTGCATATTTGACAATGGCTTTTGCGATAGGATGATTGCTGAAACTCTCTATAGAGGCGATAAGTTGAAGCAGTTCTTTTTGCGAAACACCTTCGGCTGCCGATATTGCCTGGACACTGAATACACCTTGGGTGAGTGTTCCGGTTTTATCGAATACTACGGTGTTTATTTGGGTTATGGCATCTAGATAATTACCCCCTTTGAAAAGAATCCCTTTGTGAGATGCGGCACCAATACCTCCAAAGTATCCTAATGGAATGCTGACCACTAATGCGCAAGGACATGATATGACTAGGAATACTAAAGCCCGATAGAACCAATCATCAAAAACAAAAATGAATTCAGGTTTTATCAGAGAGTATAAATAGGGGAGTATGACAACTAGTATCGCCAGTCCTGTCACTATCGGTGTATAAATTCGTGCAAAACGGCGGATAAATAATTCGGCAGGGGCTTTTCTTTCTGCTGCATCTTGTACTAAAGTGAGGATACGTGCTAACGTACTTTGATCATACGGTTTGTTTACTTTGATCCGTACCACTTTATCTGAAGCGATCATTCCTGCTAAAACTTCTTCTTGTTTATATAGAGTCCGGGGAACACTTTCTCCGGTTAGGGCGGCCGTATTAAATGAAGCGGAATCTTCCAGCAAAAATCCGTCTAGAGGTACTTTTTCTCCAACTTTTACTTCAATGGTTTCTCCTGGCTGTACTTTTTCCGGTACTGTTATTTTATATGTGTTGTTATATATTACAGTGGCTGTTTCGGGACGTACATCCAATAATGCTTTGATGTCGCTGCGTGCTTTGTGTACAGCTTTGTGTTGGAACCATTCACCTATGAGATAGAACAGAATAACGGCAATACCTTCCCAGTATTCTCCTAGATAGAATGCTCCTGATACAGCTATTCCCATTAAAGTGAATTCATTGAAAACTGATTCTAATTTTATTTTTTTCATTGTTTCTTTTTATTTATGACAACAAAGATAGCGGAAAGAAGATGCAACTAAATTGCAAATTATATTGTACCTTTACATCGGGTAATTTTTTATATACATGAAAAAACGATATTGGGCTTTTTTGATAGGAAGCTGGTGTTTGTCTGTAGGAATGCAGGCAGCTAAGGTGGATACTTTGTCGGTACATAGCGATGCAATGAATAAAGAGGTTCAGGTAATTACCATCTGTCCGGATAAAGCCATGGCAGGTGAAAAATGTCCCGTACTTTATCTGCTTCACGGATATGGGGGCAATGCGGGAACATGGCTCGGGATAAAACCGGAATTACCTCGGATAGCTGATAAGGAAGGAATCATTTTTGTTTGTCCGGACGGGAAGAACAGTTGGTATTGGGACAGCCCTTTGAACAAGGAGTACCGTTATGAAACATTCGTGTCAAAAGAATTGGTGAACTATATTGATAAGAATTTTACTACGAAAGCGGAGAGAGGGGGACGTGCTGTCACCGGGTTAAGTATGGGTGGTCATGGAAGTTTATGGTTATCCATCCGTCATAAAGATGTCTTTGGAGGAGGAGGTAGTATGAGTGGAGGTTTAGATATCCGTCCGTTTCCCAATAATTGGGAGATGAAGAAGCAATTAGGTGAAGAAGCGAGCAACAAGCAGAGATGGGACGAACATACGGTAATTAATCAGTTGGATAAGATAAAGAATGGTGATTTGGCTGTTATAATAGATTGCGGTTGTGATGATTTTTTTCTGGAAGTGAATAAGGCTGTACACGAAAAACTGTTGAAGAAGAAAATAAATCATGACTTTATCATCCGTCCGGGTGGGCATACAGGCAGGTATTGGAATAATGCCATAGACTATCAAATACTATTTTTCAGTAAGTTCTTTAATAAATCGAAATAATAAAATGGATAAGATTGTTTTTATCACAGGAGCTTCCAGCGGTATCGGTGCCGGATGCGCTCGCAAGTTTGCTTCACAGGGAGCAAGTTTGATTTTAAATGCCCGTAACGTAAATAAACTGAGTGCATTGAAAGAAGAATTAGAAAAGCAATATGGTGCGAAAATATATTTGCTTCCTTTTGACGTGCGCGACCGTAAAGCGGCAACGTCTGCTTTGGAATCATTGCCCAAGGAATGGCAATCCATTGATATATTGGTGAATAATGCTGGGTTGGTTATCGGTACGGATAAAGAACAGGAAGGCAGTCTGGATGAGTGGGATATTGTCATAGATACTAATATTAAGGCTTTGCTGGCAATGACACGCCTGATCGTACCGGGAATGGTGGAACGTAAACGAGGACATATTATTAATATTGGTTCTATTGCCGGAGATGCTGCTTATCCGGGAGGTAGTGTGTATTGTGCTACAAAGGCTGCTGTGAAAGCTTTATCGGATGGACTGCGTATAGATTTAGTTGATACTCCATTGAGAGTGACTAATATCAAACCGGGGCTGGTGGAAACAAATTTTTCAGTTGTTCGTTTCCGGGGAGATAAGGAAAAGGCGGATAATGTATATAAAGGCATTCGTCCATTGACGGGAGATGATATTGCGGAAACGGTTTATTTTGCAGCTTCCGTACCGGAATATATGCAGATTGCAGAAATGTTGGTTATGCCTACTAATCAAGCTACAGGGACAATTGTTTCACGTAAATAAAAGAGGTGGACAGAGATATAAATAAAGGCGGCCCTTTAATAAAAGCCGCCTTTATTCTTACTTTCTCATTTTACCTTCTTACCTTAAAAAAACAATTATAATTCAATAATCAATGATTGACGTGCACCGACTGTCATATTTTTGGTAAGGTCAATTTTTTTGCCACTGATAAGTTCTTTACCGCTTTTTGAATCATTTGTCATTATGCGGTAGTGGTCATTTGCCACCACTTGTTCGGCATCGGTGCTGTTTAGGACAATGAGTTCAGTTTTCCCAGAATTAGTACGTGCGTACATATATATTCCGTGTTGGGGAATATGGTACTTAACTGTTTTCTTTTCCATCTTCGTTTAATTTAGTTTGGTTTTACGGCGGCAAATTTATATGTTTTTCAGCATATCTTATATAACTAATCGTTCAAAAATCATAATAAATCATTCATTTCTTAATCTATATCAATAAAAAATCCTCTTCCACATATTAGTTGAAGAGGATTTTATTTATTGTTGTTCAATGAATTACATCAAGAACCCAAGTAAAATACCGGCAGCTACGGCAGAACCGATTACACCGGCTACGTTGGGACCCATGGCATGCATCAGCAAGTAGTTGGTAGGATCATATTCCAGACCGATAACCTGAGAGATACGTGCCGAGTCAGGAACAGCAGATACACCGGCATTACCGATAAGCGGATTGATTTTGTTATCCTTACCTAATACCAAGTTGAATATCTTTACGAAGATAACTCCCGAAGCGGTAGCAATGATGAATGACAATGCACCCAGCGCGAAAATCAAAATCGAATCAATGGTAAGGAATTCTGAAGCTTGCGTGGAAGCACCTACTGTCAATCCTAATAAGATGGTAATGGTATCAATCAGCGGACCGCGGGCAGTTTCTGCCAAGCGACGGGTTACACCGCTTTCTTTCAATAAGTTACCAAAGAAAAGCATACCCAATAGAGGCAGACCCGACGGAACCAGAAAACAAGTAAGCAACAAACCAATGATAGGGAACATTACTTTTTCTGTATGAGAAACGACGCGTGGTGGTTTCATACGGATCAAACGTTCGTGCTTGGTAGTGAGCAGACGCATGATAGGCGGCTGGATAACCGGTACCAATGCCATGTATGAATAGGCAGATACCGCAATAGCTCCCATCAGGTTAGGCGCCAGTTTGGATGAAAGGAAGATTGCTGTCGGACCGTCCGCACCACCGATGATGCCGATAGCACCAGCCTGCATCGGATCAAAGCCCATTGCCAATGCAATCATGTATGCACCGAAAATACCAAACTGTGCGGCAGCACCAATCAACATCAGTTTAGGATTTGAAATCAATGCCGAGAAATCCGTCATTGCACCGATACCTAAAAAGATAAGTGGTGGATACCATCCGGAGGTAACTCCTTGATATAAAATATTAAGAACAGAACCTTCCTCATAGATGCCGACTTTCAGTCCGGCTTCCATGTTGAAAGGAATATTACCGATCAAGATACCGAAACCGATAGGAATGAGCAACATCGGCTCAAATTCCTTGGCCACGGCAAGGTATATGAAGAATAAACCTATCAGGATCATTACGATATGACCAACAGTAGCATTGGCAAAACCCGTATATGTCCAAAAGTCAGCTAGGTTATTCCCTAAAAAGTTGATAAATTCTCCCATATTATTCAATAATTACAAGGTCAGTACCTTCGAGAACGGATTCTCCTTTACTTACATTGATTGCGGTGATCTTGCCGTCTTTGTCTGCATTGATGTTATTTTCCATCTTCATAGCTTCAAGGATAATGATGGTTTGCCCCTTTTTTACGGTATCACCCACATTTACCTTGATATCAAGGATTACCCCCGGCAACGGAGATTTAACGCCCGATTTACCTGTAGAAGTTGCAGCAGGCTTTACTACTGTAGCTGGTGCCGGAGCAGGGCTGGTTGATACAGGACGAACTACCGGTTTCACTACAGCTTTCGGAGCTTTTTCCATTTCCACTTTGTAAGGAGTACCGTTCACTTCAACATGAGCGATATTGTCTTCTATATCTCCAATGGCAACTTTGTATACGTTACCGTTGATCTTATATTTATATTCTTTCATCATTTTATCTTTTTATTGGTGACTTACTTTTTGTGGGGAGTTTCACGCAAGGTATAAATCTTGGAACTCCACGGTGAATAACTACGTTTTACACGGGTAATGGTAAGAACGGTTTCTTCCACGTCATGTACATCGCTTTGCATTTCATGCATGGCCATGGCGATAGCGGCGAATACTTCGCCCGGAGCTTCACCCAATTTCTTTTCTTTGGCTTCTTGCTTGTCGGTAATACCTTTTACCTTCATGGCATTGCGCTTGCTCAGGTTTACAGAAATCTTACCTACACATTTGAAGAGAATGAAAAGTAAAAGAAGACCGCAGAATACAACGCTCATAGCAGAGATGGCCATACCGATACCACTACCGTCGTGTTCTTCGAATTTTTCCATCTTTGCATGACTGTTGATAGTCTTGTTATTGGTGCTCGGAGTCACATATTTGTCTGCGCTGGAACCTTTCACCTCCCATTCATTTGCTGCGTCGCTGACACGTGCGTATGATTGGTTTGCTTGCAATGTGCCTGCCGGAACAATAATCTGATCCAATAATTTTTTGCCTGAATCATACAATCCAATCCAATTGTCGGTTGCGGCATTCAGTGTGAAATTAGTGTGGAAAGTACCGCGGTTGGGTTCGCCGTCTGCCCAGAATAAAGCGTGCTGGCGAGGTTTGACCAAAGTCAATACATCACCTTTAGGGATAAAATAAGTAGCAGTATCTCCAGGCTGGCTGCTCACCTTCAGTAAACAACCGGCAAGGTCTGCGCTACCAAATGATCTGTTGAATATTTCAATCCATGCGCTGTGTACTCCGTAGTCATCCTGGAAATTGCTTTCATTTTCAATCAGCACTTCATTCAGTACCAGCTTGGTGTTCGATTTCTGTTCTCCACAAGAACATAACCCCACCATCAGCAGCAAAGAAAGGAATATTCCTATATTTAATTTCTTCATGTTCAATTCTCAGTTTTTAATTTTTAATTAAAGAGGAATATTACCATGCTTCTTAGCCGGATTGGTTAATTTCTTAGTCTGCAACTGTTGCAATGCACGGATGATGCGGAAACGGGTATTACGCGGTTCAATCACATCATCAATGTAACCATATTTGGCAGCATTGTAAGGATTGGCGAACAGCTTGGTGTATTCAGCTTCTTTTTCGGCTAGGAATGCGGCAGGATTTTCCTGTTCTTTGGCTTCGCGTGCGTATAATACTTCTACTGCACCTGCACCACCCATAACGGCGATTTCGGCAGTAGGCCATGCATAATTCATATCACCGCGAAGTTGTTTACAGCTCATTACAATGTGAGATCCGCCGTATGATTTACGCAGGGTAATTGTCACTTTGGGTACAGTCGCTTCGCCGTAAGCATACAGCAACTTGGCACCGTGGAGGATTACACCGTTGTATTCTTGTCCTGTACCCGGAAGGAATCCCGGAACATCTACCAATGAAACAAGAGGTATATTGAAAGCGTCGCAGAAACGTACAAAACGAGCACCTTTGCGTGACGCATTGCTGTCAAGCACACCCGCCAGGTATTTGGGCTGGTTGGCAACAATACCTACAGACTGGCCGTTGAAACGTGCGAAACCAATGATGATATTTTTAGCGTAGTGAGGTTGGACTTCCAAAAACTCACCATTATCTACGATGGCGCTGATCACCTCATACATATCGTATGGTTTGTTGGGGCTGTCGGGGATAATTTCGTTCAAAGAGTCTTCCAGACGGTCGATAGGATCGGTACAGTCTACATAGGGAGCTTCTTCCAGATTGTTCTGAGGAATATAGCTTAACAATTTGCGGATCATGGCTAACCCTTCTTCTTCCGTCTTGGCTGTAAAATGAGTAACACCGGATTTGGTTGAATGAACGCTTGCACCACCTAAGTTTTCCTGGCTTACATCTTCACCTGTAACAGTCTTTACCACTTTCGGTCCGGTAAGGAACATATATGATGTGCCTTCCATCATCAAGGTGAAGTCTGTCAGAGCAGGAGAGTAAACAGCTCCGCCTGCACAAGGACCGAAAATACCTGAGATCTGCGGAATAACACCTGAAGCAAGAATATTGCGTTGGAAAATTTCAGCATAACCGGCCAATGCATTGATACCTTCTTGAATACGTGCGCCACCCGAGTCGTTGATACCGATACAGGGAGCACCCATTTTCATAGCTTGATCCATTACTTTGCATATTTTCAGAGACATTGTTTCTGAAAGAGAACCGGCAGAAACAGTGAAATCCTGTGCAAAGATGTAAACTAAACGTCCTTCTATGGTACCACAACCTGTTACTACACCGTCGCCCGGATAATGTTTTTTCTCCATGCCGAAATTGGTGCATCTGTGTTCCACAAACATATCCATTTCTTCGAAACTGCCCTCATCCAGCAGCATGGCTATGCGTTCGCGGGCTGTATATTTTCCTTTATCATGCTGTTTTGCAATTGCTTTATCACCTCCACCCATGCGTGCTGTAGCCCGGCGTTCGATAAGCTCTTTTATTTTTTCAAGTTGATTGCTCATTTTACTTATGATTTTACAATTTACGATTAAAAAATAATTCTATTTACGCTTGAACCAGACTAAATATACTGACTTCAATCGTGAATAGTCAGATCTCGTGTTTTATGGTTTTTCGCAAAGCTCGGTCAGGACGCCCAAAGTTGATTTGGGATGTAAAAAAGCAATTTGCAAACCTTCGGCACCTTTACGCGGAGCTTTGTCAATGAGACGGATGCCGGTGGTTTCAGCTTCGGCTAACGCATTTGCCACACCATCTTCCACTGCAAAAGCCAAATGATGCATACCACCGTTGCCATTATTTTTTTCAATGAACTTTGCGATAGTGCTTTCGGGGCTTGTAGGTTCCAGCAGTTCTATTTTAACATCACCTAC
Organism: Phocaeicola vulgatus ATCC 8482; assembly: GCF_000012825.1. Lineage (GTDB taxonomy): Bacteria > Bacteroidota > Bacteroidia > Bacteroidales > Bacteroidaceae > Phocaeicola > Phocaeicola vulgatus. The sequence goes on from NC_009614.1 coordinate 3,194,580, forward strand.
TTTCAGAAAAGCGGTTTTAACTTTCTGATCCTCTACTGTTTCGATATTGTAGCATTTCAGACCTAATACGTTTTCATAATACGGCAGGGCCTCTTCAATGCTCTTTACGGCAATGCCCAGGTGTTCAATGTGTGAGATTTTCATGATCTTATAATTTTAATAGTTTGGTTTTATACTCAAGTTTTCAGATAAAACTGCACAAAGAAAGTAATTTCGAGTTAAATAAAGAAATATTTCTTCAATTTTATTTCTTATTTGCAAGATGCTTCACAACACTTTAGACAAAAAGACAAAAATGAGTTAAATATAGAATTTGCACAAGAGTTTGTTCAGCCACTTCCAACTGAAGCGGAACCAGCGGCGTGTACTGCTCTGCTTGCCGCCAAAGCGGAGTATAAAGTCCCTGTAACCGTGCTTTTTGAACGGTAATCCTGCATCCATGAATTCCAAATGTGCATATCCTTTTTCGTAAGCATAGGTAATAGGTGCCCATACGGACAGAATACCGGGGTAAAGAAAAGCATAGGTTTTCCGCATACCTCCTGAGAACCACAGGTAGGCACTTTCTTTTGAGAAAAGACAGATAGAACCACCGATGATTTTGCCTTTATATTTCACAAGAAACACTTTGGCTAATTCTTTTTCCGGGTTCTGCCATGCTAATAACCGGAAAAAGCCGATGTCCGGGAAATGTTTTCTTATCTGTGAGGAATAGGCTTTTTTCAACATTCGTGAGAAATCTTGTATATCTTTCTCATTGTCGGCTATTTCCATGATGGCACCATTTCTCAGAGCTTTGTTTATTTGTCTTCTGCGAGACATGCTCAGCCGTTCGTAAGGAGCTTTACTGTGCAGTGAATTACGTACTCTTAGCCAATTAATGGCGAAATAGTTGTTCTTTCTGAAAGCTTTGTATCCGAATAGCGGATTTTCCAAGTTGCGGAACTCGATGAGGAACGATTTGCATAATACTTCGTTGGTGAGATGTTCCAATATTTCCCCGAACAGGTCTTCCTTATTCTGTTCTTCATCAAAATACTCGCCTGTGCCATAAATTTCGCATCGTTTGATGATTGCAGGGGGGAACAGGCGCACACTTTTCCGGATGACTGCCAGCAGTTTGCCTACAGGACGGTTTCCTATATAGGCTACGATAAGCAAAGGTTCGTATCCCCGGGTCATTTCAAAGACATGAAACAGCTCGGTAGAATGGAAAATGTTTGTTCCCGGCAGAGGGGGAATGGCATTTCCTTTGCGATATGTACTTAATCTGACAGGCATCTCTAATTGCAAATTTATTGTTTTTTGTTTATCAATCCACATTCTAGTTGTATATTTGTGCAGAAAAATAAATTAACAGGGTATATTATGGAACAATTTAGTGACTTAATAAAGAACAGACGCAGCATGCGTAAGTTCACGGATCAAGAGTTGACACAGGAAGAGGTAGTTGCTTTGTTGAAGGCTGCTTTGATGGCTCCGTCTTCTAAACGTAGTAATTGCTGGCAGTTTATTGTGGTAGATGATAAGGATATGTTGGAAAAACTTTCCCATTGTAAGGAGATGGGGGCGGCTTTCCTAGCGGATGCTGCTATGGCTGTAGTTGTGATGGCTGATCCGTTGGCTAGTGATGTCTGGATTGAAGATGCGTCAATTGCTTCCATAATGATCCAGTTGCAGGCAGAAGATTTGGGGTTGGGAAGTTGTTGGATACAGGTGCGTGAACGTTTTACCGCTACCGGGATGCCCTCGGGTGAATACGTGCATACGTTGCTTGATATTCCGTTGCAGTTGCAGGTGGTTTCCATTATAGCGGTAGGGCATAAGGGTATGGAACGCAAGCCTTTTAATGAGGAGCATTTACAATGGGAGAAAATTCACATTAATAAATATGGAGGCAAGTAAACGTGGCTGCTGTCAATCATAAGGATACGTATAAAGCTTCTGCGGTGTTTCTCATTGTGATGGGGATGCTTTATCTGATCGATAAGTTTATAGGATTTGCTTCACACGGGTTGCCATGGGTTATGCAGAAAGACAATCTGTTACTGTATGCAGCTGTTATTTTCCTTTGGTTCAAGGCTGATAAGTCAGTAGGAATTGTATTGACGGGTATATGGCTGATATTGAATATCGGTTTGGTGATAGCTTTGTTGGGACAGATGTCTGCTTATTTGTTGCCGGCGGCTTTGTTGCTGGTGGGAGTTATTTTATATTTAGTTTCGACCCGATGATGAAAATAGTTCTGATAGGAGCTGGCAATGTGGCAACCCATCTGGGAATTGCTTTACAAAAGGCGGGGTGTCTTATCTTGCAGGTATACAGCCGTACAGAGGAATCTGCTTCTGCATTGGCTGCCAGACTTTCAGTAGACTACACTATTGTGCCGGACGAGATACGTCGGGATGCCGATTTGTATATTGTAGCGCTGAAAGATGCAGTTTTGCGACAATTGGCTCCTGTATTGGTGAAAGGAAGGGAGCAGGCCTTGTTTGTACATACGGCGGGTAGTATGTCTATGGATTTATGGAAGGGATTGGTAAAACGCTATGGGGTACTTTATCCTATGCAGACTTTTAGCAAGCAGCGTGAAGTGGATTTCAATACTGTACCTTTTTTTATAGAAGCATCTGCTCCGGCAGAAGTGGAATTGCTGCGTATGGTGGCAGTTCGTCTCAGTCCTAAAGTGTATGAAGTGACTTCCGGGCAACGTAGGTATTTGCATCTGGCGGCAGTCTTTGCTTGTAATTTTGCAAACCATATGTATGCATTAAGTTCACATATACTGGAAAAGCAGGGGATTCCTTTTGAAGTGATGCTTCCGCTGATAGACGAAACTGCCGGCAAAGTACATGAACTTTCTCCCACACAGGCGCAGACAGGTCCGGCTGTACGCTACGATGAAAACGTAATAAGCAAACATTTGGAGATGTTGGCGGATGAGGAGTCTTTGCAGGAATTGTACGAAAAGATAAGTAAAAGTATTCATAATCTCCCTTTGTCTGTCATTCAGGCAAATAAAGAGGGAAAGAACTCATAAGTGGTATGATAAACTATGATTTAAAGAAAATAAAGGCATTGGTATTTGATGTAGATGGGGTATTGAGTGCGGAAACTATTTATTTGCACCCCAATGGTGAACCCATGCGTACGGTTAATATCAAGGATGGGTATGCATTGCAGTTGGCTGTGAAATGCGGGCTGCATGTTGCCATCATTACCGGTGGAAATACCGAGGCGGTGCGTAAGCGTTATGAGGGGCTGGGTATCAAAGATGTCTATCTGGCTGCTGCGGTGAAGACCCGGGAGTATGCCCATTTGAAGGAAAAATATGGATTGCAGGATGAGGAGATACTCTATATGGGCGATGATATTCCCGATTATGAAGTGATGCGTTTGTGTGGGCTGCCTTGTTGTCCTGCTGATGCGGCACCTGAGATAAAGGAAACAGCTGTTTATATTTCTCATCGTAACGGGGGATATGGATGTGGCCGTGACGTGGTGGAACAGGTCTTGAAGGCTCAAGGAAAATGGATGGCTCATGAAAAGGCCTTCGGGTGGTAATGAAATAAAGAAAAGTTATGTTGGAAAATTTAGAAAAATATAAAATAATCCTTGCTTCCAATTCTCCGCGCCGCAAAGAATTGTTATCCGGCTTAGGTATAAAATATGAAGTAAAAACACTACCCGGCATAGAGGAAACCTATCCGGATACATTGAAAGCAGAGGAAATCCCTTTGTATATAGCTTGCGAAAAGGCGGCTGCTTACCGGAATACCATGCATCCGGACGAATTGATTATTACTGCCGATACCATTGTATGGTTGGATGGTGTAGTCATGGGCAAGCCTCATAACGAGGATGATGCACGGCAAATGTTGTGGAAGCTTTCCGGCAAGACCCATCAGGTGATAACCGGAGTTTGTCTGACTACCGTCGGGGCTCAGCGAAGTTTTTCAGCTGTGACAGAAGTAACGTTTGCAGAATTGTCCGATGAGGAGATCGATTATTATATCCGGGTTTACAAGCCGATGGATAAGGCTGGTTCTTATGGTATACAAGAGTGGATAGGTTTCATTGGTGTCCGTGGTATTTCAGGTAGTTACTTCAATGTGATGGGGCTTCCTGTACAGCGCCTGTACACGGAACTGAAAAAACTATAAGTCAGTATGTGAACAGTAGGGGCCGTGTTTTTGTTATTTATATGAACTATAAATGGAAAAACAATTATGGCTTATAAAATAGCTTTTTACGACACGAAACCCTACGACGAACGCTCGTTTACGGAGGCTAATGAGAAGTTTGGCTTTGATATCAGGTATTACAAAGGCCATTTGAATATGAATAACGTGGTGTTGACCAAAGGAGTGGATGTGGTTTGTATCTTCGTAAACGATACGGCTGATGCCGAAGTTATCCGGGCAATGGCGGATAATGGTGTTAAACTGCTGGCTTTAAGATGCGCAGGTTATAATAATGTGGATTTAGCGGCAACGGCAGGTAAGATGAAAGTGGTACGGGTACCGGCTTATTCACCTTATGCCGTTGCCGAATTTACGGTGGCGTTGATGTTATCACTCAACCGCAAGATTCCCCGTGCTACAATGCGGACACGTGACGGGAATTTCTCCCTGCACGGGCTTATGGGATTTGATATGCATGGCAAGACTGCCGGAATTATCGGTACGGGTAAGATTGCCAAGATTTTAATTCAGATATTACGTGGATTCGGTATGAATGTTCTTGCATATGATCTTTATCCCGATTACAATTTTGCCCGTGAACATCAGGTGGTTTATTGTACTTTGGATGAACTTTATCATAGTTCGGATATCATCTCCCTGCATTGTCCTTTGACAGAACAGACAAAGTATCTGATTAATGATTATTCCATCAGTAAAATGAAAGACGGAGTGATGATTATCAATACGGGGCGTGGGCAGTTGATTCACACCAATGCCTTGATAGAGGGACTGAAGACTAAAAAGGTAGGATATGCCGGTCTGGATGTATACGAGGAAGAAGAGCCTTATTTTTATGAAGATAAGTCCGACAAGATTATTGATGATGACACTTTAGCCCGTCTTTTGTCTTTCAACAATGTGATTGTGACTTCTCATCAGGCATTCTTTACCAAAGAAGCAATGACGAATATTGCTCATACTACTCTGCAAAATGTGAAAGACTTTGCTGAAAGTAGATCTTTGGTGAACGAAGTAGCGGTGGGGAGAGTCTAATCTCCCCTGTAGTAATATAATAAGGAGTTGCGGGCTATAAAGTCCGCATTCTTTTGAACCAGTTCCCTTTCACCAAATTCGGGGAATTGTGCATCGGGGATATAGTGGTTGTTTATTACATATTCCATCAGGTCCGGTGGGCATTTGGTCGGGATAGTAAGCAGGCTGAATGCCTCTTGGGCAGCCGTTGCGGCATCATACATCGGGTTAAGAGGGTCACTGATGTATTTGCATATATCTTTCGCCAGTAGAATACCTTTTTCGGAATTCACCATCATGATGAAATCCTTATGTTCCTTCATTTGGGGCAAAGTGTGATTGGAATCGTCCGGCCATTGTAATACTTGGGTAAGGAAACGGTGTAGTTCCTTATATCCTTCCAGATATACGATACGGGCACCGTTTGTGCCTTGCGTGAACAATTGATAGGTATGGTGGTTCCTTTCCTTCATTTCATCCGATATTTCGGGAATGGCAGGGTATAGTCCTTCTATCTCTTCCCAACATTCGGTTTCTCCGTTGGTCAGCAGGTCAATCCATTCATGAAGAAACAGGGCAAGGGGGCCACATGGAATGATGAATTTGTCGGTTTCTGTAACCTGTGCAATATATTCTTGTACAGATGGTTCTGTGAGATAAGTATGTCCGAACAGCCAGCGTAGTTTATGGTTTGCGTTCTCTTTTCCTTTGAAGTCCATAAAGAAATCCTGTAACGTGTCATTGGCGGGAGCCGTTTCATACTCTTCATCCAATATCCGGAAAAATGAATGCGAGGTTTCTTCGATATTCCTGTCCATCGGATTGATATACGGATGTTTATATGGAGCCTTCTCTAAAGTGTTCCAAATGATGAAGCGGATATCTTCTTCATTGATCTCATCTTTTATATAATCCGGCCGGATGGTATAGAAAGGAAGTGACGTATCATATAGTTCCAGATGTTTTTTGATGAATGCTTGCCATAGACCTAAACCTGAAATGACATCTTCAAAATAGGCAGCGGTGTAAAGACATAATTTCTTTTTTATGGATTCGGGAATCTCTCTTATCGTACAAGTGGAGTATAATCGGTTAGCCAGATCGACAAAATATCTGTCTGTAGCCTGTTGTTGGATGTAAGGATGGATAGCCAACCAATCTTTTATGTATAATTTTATGGTTTGCATATTAGTTTATTTGAATTATTTTTATTGCAAAGATATTCCTTTCATTGTAAAAAGGAAGGAGAATATCGGGATATTTACTTTATCTTTGCAATATTCTAACTTTGAAATACCTATAAAAATGGAAATAGATTTAACAACTCCTGCTTTATTATTTTCTGCCATATCGCTGATTATGTTGGCATATACTAATCGTTTTCTTTCATACGCTCAATTAGTGCGTACGTTGAAGGACCAATATCGTGAGAATCATTCGGCTGTGACAGCAGCACAGATTGCTAATCTCCGCAAGCGTCTTTATCTGACACGTGCCATGCAGGTGACAGGTATCGGAAGTTTGTTGCTTTGTGTGGTCAGTATGTTTTTAATGTATATACAGTTCTACCTTATATCCGTATATATTTTTGGACTGGCGCTTGTGCTGCTCATTATTTCTTTGGGGATTTCTGTGCGCGAGATTTATATTTCGGTCAAGGCGCTGGAATTGCATCTAAGCGATATGGATTCCTGATTTATTTTTTTGAAAAGATATTTATCATAAAGGAACAGGTTGCCAGTGTGATACCTGTTCCTACTACTCCCTGCCATCCAAACCAGTGCCAAAATATTCCGGCAAGAAGTGTACCTATGGAACCGCCAATAAAATAGGTCGTCATAAAAATGGTGTTGATACGGTTGGCCGCCTTCGGGCTAAGAGAGAAAATCGTAGTCTGATTACTCAATTGGATGCATTGCATGCCTATATCTATGATAAAAATTCCGATGATGATTCCCACATAGGAGTTCTGACCGGAATAAAGCGAGAACCACGCTGAAAATATCAAACCACAACCGATGTAATTCAGTCGTTTGACTCCCAAAACCTGTACATAGTTTCCTATATACGAGGCGGTGAGAGCTCCTGCTATGCCGCATAATCCCAATAACCCTACAATGTTGTTTCCCGCAAAAAAAGGGGCTTGTTCCATCTTAAATGCCAATGAAGTCCATAGAGCAAGAAATGAGCCGAAAGCAATTCCGGCACGTAAGGAAGAAATACGCAACTGGGGGTATTCCATAACCAATGAAAACAAGGATTTCATCAGATCACTGTATCTGCCTTTGAAATTACACGGCATGTCGGGTAGTACACGCATGATGATGATGACACATATCACCATCATCCCGGCTGCCACAAAGAAAATGAACCGCCATCCTAAATATTCACCGATAATTCCGCTTACTACGCGCGAGGCCAGGATACCTGTCAGCAATCCCGATACAATCATACCTACATTTTTTCCCTTGGTTTCGGGAGTGGAAAATTGGGCAGCTATGGGGATAAAGATTTGTGGCATCACCGAACAAATGCCGGTCAGTAGAGAGGCAAATAAAATGAGATGGATATAGGGAGTCAGTGCGATGGTTAGTAATGAAACGACCAGGACTGTGAAATTGATTAGAATAATGGTTTTCCTTTTAAATAAATCTCCCAAAGGAATAATGAACAGCAATCCGATGGCATAACCTATTTGGGTAATCATTGCTATCAGGTTGGCGGTGAACTCGGATGTTTGGAGATCACGGCTGATGCGGTTTAATAAAGGTTGGTTATAATATAAATTGGCAACGGAGATTCCCGCAATAATTGCTAGCGTCCAAAGTAAGGAGGCAGGTAGTCCTTGGTTTTCTTTTAATTCTTGTTTCATGCTGCAAAAGTAGTAATTTCATGAAAATCATGTTATCTTTGTAAAGAAGAAAAATGGGAATGAAAATGAAGAATTGGATAAAAACGGTCTGTTTTCTGCTTTGGACCTGTGTAATGTGTACGGCGTGTATTGATGATGATGTGGAGGAAGGTACTGTTGATTTACAAACAGGAGAGAGCATTCCTGTTTTCTCTGTGGTAATGGATGATGGACAAATAATAACTTCCGAAACTCTGAAAGGAGAGGTTTCTTTGATTGTGTTTTTTCATACGGGGTGTCCGGACTGTCGGAAAGAACTTCCTGTGCTGCAAAAAATATATACGGATTACGGTCGAAGAATCCGGATGGTTTGTATTAGCAGGGAAGAGAGCTCGGCAGAGATTGTCCGTTATTGGGACGAAAATCATTTGACCTTGCCCTATTCGGCCCAAGAAAACCGCACGGTATACTATCAGTTTGCTAAATCGGGAATACCTCGTGTTTATGTCATAGATAAAGAGTTGGTTATCCGTAGTGTTTTCACGGATAACCCGTTGGCAAGTTATGAAGATTTGGCTGAGGCTATAACCGCCAGTTTGTAATTTTAGGCATGGTATTTTAATTTATATTATTTCTTTTGTGGATGGTGTATGTTTATAGCATACTTTTCCCTCTTCATCTTTAGGGATAATGAATGTGGTTGATGAAGATATTGGTGATGGAGTATCTTGATGTTTATTGTGTTGGCTTTTTGAAAAAAGTTCCTTTATTGTCTTTAATCTCTATCATTCCATTATCGGCATCAAATAGGAAAGGAGGAAAGCTGAAAAATATGTATATTTCAGTATCTTTTAATTTATAGAGTTTGGGAGTTATTTTTTTGCTGACACCAGATGGGAATACTTGGTCATCCATTTCGGTGAGGATATAATAATCTGCTCCCTCCCTCAATACATTTTTGCTAATCTTGGCTTCTGCTTTTGATTTGGCAATAATATAGAATCCCTCTATATCATATTTTTCCCAATTTTTATACTCTTGTCCAAGCACCATACTTATGTTTAAACATAAAACCAGTAGTAATAATATTCTTTTCATATCTATCTGTTTTTAAGGTTATTCCAAGTTGGTATCACAAATATAAGAATTCTTATTGGTTTTTTCAAGGAATAAGAAAGAAAAATAGAGAGTGGAATTTTAAAGAAAAGTAATTCCTATCCATATCAGAACTCCTGCTATTAGAACAATGCCTAACATGATTAATTTTATTTTGAAGAGCTGGTGGGTTTCCGCTTCTTCTTTTTCTTGCGTTTTTATTCTGATCTCTTCTAATTGCTCAAGGGATAGATGGGAGGAGTGCCCTTTTTTGTTCAAATCAATCAGTCGGTTTCTAGTTTCATTCAAGCGTTCCTTTCCTGCCTTTCGTAGTTCACGATTTTCTTTATCTCTTCTCATCATGTTATTGATGCAACCTAAAGTACCCATAATCTAACTGTTTAATTTGAATTCATTTTCACAAATATAGTGTTTTTTGCAGTTGCTTTTCTTCATTTGCTAATTTAATATTTGAAGGATAGATATTACTTAATAAACCTGATGTGCCTTGACTGCCGGATATAAATATTCTGCCAATGGATTTGTAATATAAAGTTGTATGCCATTATGCTTTCATACCATTGCTTATGGGGTAATATGTTGATAATGAACTGTATTTATATGGCGTGGCATTTTCCCCATTGAAATAGGTAAAAAGTAGATGTATTTATCTTATCATTGAAAAAAAATGTGAATATAAAGTTTAGGTGAAAGTGATTTTATTTGTAAATTGTATACCGTCATGTAGGTATCTCCGATCTATGTATAATTTAGTATATACCTAGAAATGGGGATTGTGCCGAGCTTTTATGAATTGTAATTTTGCAAACCAATAGAGAATGAAATGATTTGTAAGATTGCATATATTTTTTTATTTATAATTTGTAGCAATGTGTCTCTTTTATGGGGGCAGACATTTGTATTTCGGGGAACTGTACTGGATGAGCAGACTCATAAAGCGTTGGATTACGCTACAGTTCAATTGTTTGTGGATAAGCAGATTGTTTATGGGGGAATAACAGATGCGAATGGACATTTTGAACTTCTACATATCCATCCTGGAACTTATCGGGTTATTGTATCCTATTTAGGATATGATTCTACAGAAAAAGAAGTGAAGGTCATTGGGGATATTTCAGCAATCTTTTATTTAAAACCTTCGGTCATGGCGCTGAACGAGGTAGTGGTGACCGCTTCTGAATCAAAACGCGCTACCAGCGCTTCTATCGTTGACCGTACAGCCATGAAACATCTTCAGCCCAGCAGTTTCAGTGACTTGATGGAATTAGTACCTGGAGGAAAGTCGGCTGATCCTCAGATGGGGCAGGCCAATCTGATCCGGATACGTGAAACAGGTAAGACGGAGGATATCTCTTCATTGGGAGTTGGATTTTATATTGATGGTATCTCCCAGAATACGGATGCGAATCTGCAATATATGCCAAACAGTACTTCCGCAGTGAATGCAACGAGCACAATGTCAAAAGGGATAGATATGCGTACCATCTCAACCGATAATATTGAGAAGGTGGAAATCATTCGTGGCATTCCTTCCGTGGCTTATGGTAATGTGGCAAACGGTGCGGTAATCATTCAGCGTAAAATGAATGAGAGCCCCTTGTCTGCGCGTTTTAAGGCTGATAAAACCAGTAAACTGTTTTCTGTAGGCAAGGGAATTCGGCTGGATGGGAACGGGCGTTATGTGTTGAATGCTGATTTAAACTATTTGGAGTCCAAAATAGATCCGCGTAACAGTGTGAAAAATTACACTCGCCTTACTGCTTCCGCCCGCTTGGATGGCAAATGGTTATGGAATGAACGTAATATTCATTGGAATATCAGTTCCGATTATACCGGCTCGTTTGATGATGCGAAGAGGGATAAAGATGCGACAGTAAAGGAAGATTCTTATAAATCGGACTTTAACAGCCTGAAGATAGCGGGGAAATGGAGCATGAAGTTTCCGGCCCATTTATGGATTCGTGAGGTTGGTGTGGCTACTTCTGTCAGTCAGCAGTGGGAGAAGATGCGTGAAATAAAGTCCGTTTCTCTGAATCGTCCGGCAGCTATTGCTACTCAGACAGAAACCGGAGAGTTTGATGGCATCTATCTACCTTATAATTATGTGGCACAGATGGATATTGATGGTAAACCTTTATATGTTACGGCTTCCGCCCGTACGCGGTTGGCTTTCCCGTTGGGGGTATTACAGAATGCGATGAATATGGGGATGGAATGGAATTATCAGAAGAATTTGGGAGAAGGCCAGGTATTCGATGTGACACGGCCCATCAGTGAAAGTTTGAGTACACGGCCTCGCCGTTTTAAGGATATACCGGAGCTGCAACCTTTCGCCTTCTATGCCGAGGAGGTGTTGAATCTTCCTGTAAATAGACATAAATTGGCTTTTACGGCTGGTATCCGTTTGCAGTCTTTATTGGGGCTGGACACTAAATATAAGATGCAGGGCAAGATATATCCCGATCTTCGTCTGGACTTGCAATGGAGTTTACCGGTATCAAACGGATGGGATGTTTCCTTTTCGGGAGGTTTGGGCTGGATCAGCCGTATGCCGACCACCGCACAGCTATATCCGGATTTTAAGTATGTAGATTTGATTCAGTTGAATTATTACCATACCAATCCGGATTATCGCCGTATCAATATGATGACATATAAATGGGATAATACAAACTATCAATTGGAACCAGCACGTAACATGAAATGGGAAGTGCGGGCCGACGTCAGCTATAAGGGAAACCGCCTGTCGATAACTTATTTCCGCGAACGGATGAATAATGCTTTTGATGATATCACTTATTATAGGTCATTGGCATATAAACTATATGATCCTGCTAGTATCGACGGATCAGCATTGACGGCTCCTCCAGAACTTTCTCAGTTGACTTATACAAATGAATATAATCTGGATGTGTATTCCACACAAGGTAATGTAATGAAGGTGTGTAAAGAAGGAGTGGAGTTTCAGTTCGCTTCCAAACGAATAGAATCGCTCAAGACTCGCGTCACTATGTATGGAGCCTGGATAAAGACAATTTATAATTCGGATTCTCCTCAATATAAGGCCTCTTCTATATTGTTGGACAATAAACAGCTGAAATATGTGGGATTGTACAATGGGGACAACGGAACAGAAAGCCAGGCATTCAATACGAACTTTATGTTTGATACCTATATACAGCGTTTGGGACTTACTTTCTCTACGTCGGCACAATGCACTTGGTATACCAACAGACGGAACTTGTGGAATAATGGCGTGCCAGTAAGCTATATAGATCAATCCGGTGAAACGCATCCGTTTCGCGAAGAGGATAAAAACAATATTCAGTTACAGCATCTGGTGGAGAAATATTCAGCCACTTATTTTGAGCGTACTACCGTGCCTTTTTATATGGATATCAATTTGAAGGCGAGTAAACGGATCGGTAAGTATCTGAATCTGGCTTTTTATGTAAACCGGCTTTTGGGTATTTATCCTGATTATACGTTACGGGGCGTACTGCAACGGAGAACGTCCGAATCGCCTTATTTCGGTATGGAAATGAACTTAACCTTTTAGTAAATGAACAATAAAATAGAGATGAAGATGAAAAAGAATCAATTGACAATGTTAGTCCTTTTTGTGACAATGCTGGGATTTACCGCATGTAGTGATGATGACAAAGTGAGCATATCCACTGTAGGTATTACCACTACTGTAGATACAACTATCGAGGGGCTGCAACTGACCGGTGGAACCTATACTTTTGAAAATGTAAATACATCTGTCAAGACAGACATTACCTATCCGGCTCAGAGTATTGAACTGGCGGACGGGTTGTATAATGTAACTTTCATTGGTAAGGGAACTTACTCACAGAATGGAACTCCGGTGGAAGTCGATGTACAGGGAGTACAACAGAATGTGGCCGTATCTGGAGGGTCGTACAAGCTGGAACTGAAGGTTCATGTACTCAATACAGGTGATCCTGATTTTGTGATTGCCGAGATATTTATTCCCGGAACCTATAATGAAGCAGGTAAGCAATATAATGGCGACCAGTATATACGTATCTATAATAACTCGGATAAAGTTTTGTATGCGGATGGATTGATATTTATGGAATCACAATTCCAAACTACTCAGAAATATCAATCGGTAGATCCGGATATCATGGATGAAGCTATTGCGGTAGGCTCTGTTGTAGCAGTACCGGGCAGTGGAACAGATTATCCGGTACAACCGGGAGAATCCTTTATCCTTTGTGACAATGCGATCAATCATAAAGAGGCTAATCCGAATTCTATAGATTTAAGTAAAGCCAATTTTGAGTGGTATATTGAATCAAAGCAAGATGTGGATAATCCGGCTGTTCCCAATCTAGATGTTTATTATTGTTATTCCAAAACTATCTGGGTGTTGAATAAACAGGGAAATCGCGCTTATGCTATTGGCAGATTACCCAAAAGTATGACTAAAGAAAAGTATATTTCAGACTATGCATACAACTATACGTATATTATGCAAAATGGAACAGCCAGTAAACCGCAAAGCAAATATAAGTTCCCCAATGAATGGGTGATTGATGCTGTAAATGTAGGTGCTTCCAATGAATGGCAGTGGAATGTAACCTCTACCGGGCTGGATATGGGGCATACTTATATCGGTATGAACAATACCGTTGCAGAAAACATCGGAAAGTGCGTAATGCGTAAAGCCGCCTACAAGGATGGTGATCGGGAAGTATTGCAGGATACAAATAACTCTACCGTTGATTTCACACCTGCGGCTACTCCGAGCCTGTTTAACAAATAATTGAATCCGTCTTATTGATATATAAATCTTTATTATTCATGATGCTAATCCGAATTATCATTATGTTGCTGATTGCTTTATTTGTGGAGAGTCGGCAGGAAGCCTTCGGGCAGACTACCGACACACTCTCCCTGTCCGATAAGGTAATCCGTACCGCTTCATTTGCGACTGGATTTCGTGGCGAGATATGGCAGAATCCGGCACTTTATTATTACTATACTCCGTATATATGGACAAGGCTGGACGTAAATGGAGCTTATCATGATAAAGGAAAAGCATCTTTGAAACAGGAAGGTGATAAGGATACCCGTATCGGGGTAGATGTCAATTCCTTCGTTATTCTTTCGGAACGTGATCGTGTATTCGGTTCAGCAGGATACAGGAGTGAGAAGCAGGAGAATGTGTTATGGAATGAAAATATAGACTGGAAATTGATCGCTCCTTACGTGACTGGTGATTCCATTGGTGGTTTCCTGAAGGGAGAAACTTATTATTTCAATGGAGGTTACGCCAGTGAGTCAGGTTCCTGGACATGGGGAATCACCGGTGGTTACAGAGCGTCTCATAATTATCGGGATAAAGATCCGCGTCCACGTAATACAGCTTCCGATCTCTCTTTTGCTTTGGGAGCAGGATATCGTCTGGGGACATATCGTTTGGGAGTTTCCGCAGATTTCCGGCTTTATCAGCAGAAAAGTGAGATTTCATTCCTTGCAGATAAAGGCTCTACTTCGGTATACCATATGTTGGGATTGGGCATGGATTATGTGCGTTTCGCCGGAAACCAGACCGGGACGAAGCATCAAGGCATCCGGTGGGGAGGAAGCATAGGCATTCTGCCAGTTGATACGGAAAAGGGGATATCGGCCACAGTTTCAATTGACCGTATGTCAATGGACAAGAAATTGAGCAATGCCAATAATCTCACTTTGCTGGAATTGAATACGACTGATTTGAAAGGAAACGTGACCTGGATGCGGGAACTTCAGCAGGCAGAACACCTTGCTGTGAAACTGGATGCAGGCTATATAGTTCGTAAAGGAATGGAGAATATTTACGGAGAGGCGGGCGGAAGCTCCTATGGAGCATTAATTAGTACATCTCCGGGAATGAAGGTCACGAATAGTCGGATTGCCGTAAGTGGTTTGTGGGAGAAGCTTTTGACCGATAAAGGTGTATGGGGAGGAGCAATTGTCCCAAACATAATCTACCATCGGTTGGAAACGGATTACAACGCCGTATCCCGGTTTGTTCACTTGTCTGTTTTGGAGAGTTCTTTGCGTGCCCGTTTGCTGTATCAGAAGAGGCTGCTACGATTGACCGCAGAAGCTAACGGTGGATATTATGCCAATTTATCGGCTGAATATTCTTTACCGAGATTGAATACCGCGAAGTCGTCCGCCCAGACTTTATTGGCAAATATTGACTATTTATCTGATAGTTATAGTATGGTGGGGATTCGTCTGCAAGGGGATTATCCCATCATGAAACAATATAACCTGTCTTTGTCTGTTCAATGGCAGGCGGCATATTATAAAAAATGCGGAACGGCCCAGTATGCCGTTTGTTCATTGGGCATCTTTTTTTAAAAAATAAAAACAGTTAGCATATGAAAATTAAGTTTATGGTCGCTGCAACCTTAATGGCAGCTTTAGTAACTACTACTTCTTGTGGAAACAGTAACAAACAGAGCCAGTCTGAAAAAACGGAGCAGGCGGCTCCGGCGGCATTGAGCATCGATAATCTGCTGGTGCATGCCGATTCACTGGCCAACAAGGAGGTGACTATCGAAGGAATCTGCACACATACCTGCAAGCACGGAGCTACAAAAATATTCCTGATGGGTAGTGATGATACCAAAACGATTCGTGTGGAAGCCGGACCTTTGGGCTCGTTTGATACCAAATGCATCAACGCTATTGTCACAGTGACCGGAACGTTAAAGGAACAGCGGGTAGATGAAGCTTACTTGCAAAACTGGGAGGCTAAACTGAAAGCACAGACTGAAAAATCTCATGGAGAAACTGCTGCCGGGTGTGATTCGGAAAAAAAAGCACGCGGTGAAACAGCCAGCACCCCTGAAGCCCGTATTGCGGACTTTCGCGCAAAGATAGCAGAAAGAAAAGCTGCTACCGGAAAAGATTATCTGTCATTCTACTATATGGAAGCCAGTTCTTATGAAATCGCAGAATAAAGGTACTGCATTCCGCAAGTGGAGCCGGATCATCCATCGTGATCTGTCTTTCTTCTTTGCGGGAATGATTTTGATTTATGCTATTTCGGGTATCGTGATGAACCATAGGGATAGCATAAATCCCCATTATACAGTTACACGAACGGAATATAAAATAACAGAGGATCTGTCGGACAAGAGCAAAGTTAATGAGAAGATGATTTTGACTTTGTTGGAACCGCTGGGCGAAGCCGGAAATTTTACTAAATATTATTACCCGGAACCGGATCTGATTAAGGTTTTTCTGAAAGGAGGCTCAAGTCTGGTGATTAACACCCGGACAAAAGATGCTGTCTACGAGGGGGTGAAGCGCCGTCCGCTGATCTCTTCCATGGTACAACTCCATTTCAATCCGGGTAAGTGGTGGACTTGGTTTGCCGATGCTTTTGCTGTCTGTCTGATTATTATCACTGTCAGCGGTATAGTGATGATAAAAGGTCCTAAAGGATTGTGGGGCAGAGGAGGAATCGAGTTGGTGGCCGGTATCTTGATTCCTATTCTTTTCCTGGCGTGTTTCTAATAGCAAACGAAAAATGATTTATAAAGCATGAGTGCAATTATAGAATGTAAGAACCTGACCCATTATTACGGTCAACGCAAGATTTATGAGAACTTGAGTTTTGAAGTTCCTCAAGGGCGTATCTTGGGGTTGTTGGGTAAAAATGGTACAGGGAAAACGACAACCATTAATATATTGAGCGGTTATCTTCAGCCGCGTTCAGGCGAATGTCGCATCTTTGGTGAGAACATTCAGACCATGAATCCTGCTTTACGCAGGAATATCGGTTTATTGCTGGAAGGTCATGTTCAATATCAGTTTATGAATATCACACAAATAGAAAAGTTTTATGCTTCTTTTTATCCGGGACAATGGAAAAAGGAGGCTTATTATGACTTGATGAATAAATTGAAGGTAGCTCCGGGGCAACGTATCTCAAGAATGTCGAACGGACAGCGTTCGCAAGTGGCATTGGGACTGATCCTGGCACAAAATCCGGAGTTGTTGATTCTGGATGATTTCTCTTTAGGACTTGATCCGGGCTATCGCCGTCTTTTTGTGGATTATTTACGTGATTATGCCCGTTCCGAGAACAAGACTGTTTTCCTGACTTCCCATATTATTCAGGATATGGAGCGGTTGATTGATGATTGTATTATTATGGATTATGGCTCTATCCTTATTCAACAGCCTATTGAAACGTTGATGAAAGAGCTGAGAAGATATACTTGTACTGTGCCCGAGGGTTATCAGCCTCAGTTGCCGGCAACTTGCTATCATCCGGCTGTCATTCGTCAAACCTTGGAAACGTACTCCTTTTTGCCTCCCGTGGATGTGGAGAAACTGTTGAAGGAAAGTCAAGTTCCCTTTACTGGTTTGCAGCACGAAAATGTAAGTCTGGAAGATGCCTTTATCGGTCTTACCGGAAAGTATTAATATGTAAACTAAATAGAAGAAATATGATACAAGCCATATTTTATAAAGAGTGGATAAAAACGCGTTGGTATTGGTTGCTGGCAACTCTTTTTATGATAGGGATCACAGGATATTCCATGCTTCGTATTGGCCGTACCATTGCCATACAGGGAATCGATCATTTATGGGTAGTGATGGTCCAGAAGGATGCTATATTTATTGATTTGTTGCAATTTGTCCCTTTACTTATCGGTATCTTGCTTGCTGCCGTACAGTTTTTCCCCGAGATGCAACGTAAGTGTTTGAAGCTTACTTTGCATTTGCCTTATTCACAGAAGAAAATGGTCATGTCAATGTTGGCCTATGGCGTACTTGCACTGGTGACCTGTTTTGCTATGAGTTTTATTATGATGGGAGTTTATCTGCCACAACATTTTACAAGTGAGTTGGTGCAGCGTGTTTTATTATCTGCGGCTCCATGGTTTTTTGCCGGATTTGCCGGTTATCTGCTTGTTTCATGGATTTGCCTGGAACCCACATGGAAGCGCAGGGTTTTGAATCTGATTATTGCGGCATTGATTTTCCGTGTCTACTTTCTGGCTCCGGGAGCGGAGGCATATAATAGTTTCTTGCCCTGTCTGACACTTTATACGTTGCTTGCCGCTTCTCTTTCGTGGATTTCTGTGGTACGGTTCAAGGCCGGTAAGCAAGACTAATTGAATGTTTATTATTAAAAAATCAAACAAACATGATTCGATTCAGCAAAATATTTTTTTATATTACCGTAGCTGTCCTGCTTGTATGGCAGTTGCCTTGGTGTTATGCTTTTCTCACACTGAAGCCTGTCAAAACTCCTTTTACTATGTATAGTTCCGTACTTGGTGATTTTGTTATTACACAACTAGATGAGAATAAGCAACTTCACCGCTATGATACGAAAGGCAATACATATACACAACAGCAGGTAGACAGTTTGTTGCCTTCTCTCTATGTGCGCCAGCTTACGGCGGACGAACGTTTCCCTGATACCATTTGTGGTAAGGCAGTTAGTCCGAAAGATATTCAATTGACAAACTTTACTTTCAAGAGTGTGCCGTCAGCCATCAATGCTCCCCAGACAGGACTCTATTTTCTGATGGAGTCCATGTCCAAACGGGTGGATTTGAAAATGCCCGAAGATGCATTCCGTTTTACCGATAAAGGTATAGAATTTATTCGTATGGAAACGAATTGTATCGATGAGGCGAAAAGTAAATTGTTTACGGATATGCTGGTTCAGAAAGGGTTTGCTTTTCCTGCATGCTATGCTTCGGGCAATCCAACTACTCGTAAAGACTATGATGAGGGATATCTGGTTTTAGATGCCAACCATAAATTGTTCCATCTGAAGTGCACCAAAGGACGTCCGTATGTGAAAGCTATTCAGTTGCCTGAAGGAGTCTTGCCGGAATATGTGTTTATTACTGAATTCCGTAGCCGTCGGACTTTGGGGTATATGGTAGATAGCAAGCATCATTTTTATATTATCAATAGTGATGGAAGTTTGGTGAAATCAGCTCTCCCCGGTTTCGATCCGGCAAAAGATGAGTTGACCATCTTTGGAAATATGTTTGACTGGACTGTAAAGTTATCGACAGATAAAGATGATTATTACTATGCTTTGGATGCTACAGATTATTCACTGATTAAAGAACATGCCTATAAAGATATCCGCCGTTCTGTTCCGGGGTTGTCTTTTACATCTCCAGATGACAAATTTGTAAAACCTCGTTTTTGATGTGAATTTGGCAGGGGAAGTCTGATATTAAAATGTATATTAGTTCGAACAGACCGAAAACAACTAGGTAAAGGGGCTATCATGTTAGGCATCAGCTAACTCTACCTTCTGTGAGATACTGCAAATACGGGATTATATAATTGTGCGGACAGACAGGAGGGCGTGAAAACAGCCTTCCTTTTTTTGATAATATTTAAGATACAGGGATTTGATCTAGTTTTTCTTGCTCGTCAATTTTATATTATGATAATCGTTCTTTGAGTATATGCAGGATAAAACAGGTTGTTGAATTTTGCTTGTTTTTAAATTTTCAAAAATGCCAGATTGCATATAAATAATCTTCGTTTTGACCTCCTTTTATCCTAAACCAACTCTTAATTGTATAACCGATTTATGATTTAAAGAACCAATTTCATTCCGTAATTTTAGACAATTATTTGCAATACTTTTGATTGATATTGAAAAATAGGAGGGGGTGGGTCATCAGTTAAACGAATGAAATTACTGGAAATAAAAATCCCTATAACTGCAATGGTTACAGGGATTTATATATTAGCAATGTATTATATTACTTGCTCAAAGCAGTAGCCACGTCAACCGCACAAGCCACTGTACATCCTACCATCGGGTTGTTACCGATACCCAGGAATCCCATCATTTCCACGTGAGCAGGAACTGATGAAGAACCGGCGAACTGAGCGTCTGAGTGCATACGACCCATAGTGTCCGTCATACCGTAAGAAGCAGGACCGGCAGCCATGTTGTCCGGGTGAAGAGTACGACCTGTACCACCACCTGATGCAACTGAGAAATAAGGCTTACCTGCAAGAACACGTTCTTTCTTGTAAGTACCTGCAACCGGATGTTGGAAACGAGTCGGGTTAGTAGAGTTACCGGTGATAGATACGTCTACACCTTCTTTCCACATGATAGCTACACCTTCGCGAACATCATCGGCTCCGTAGCATTTTACTTTTGCACGAGGACCGTCAGAATAAGCGATTTCACGAACTACTTTCAGTTCACCTGTGAAATAATCGAATTCAGTCTGAACGTATGTAAATCCGTTGATACGAGAGATGATCTGTGCAGCGTCTTTGCCCAAACCGTTCAAGATACAACGCAGAGGTTCTTTACGTACTTTGTCTGCTTTTGCAGCGATTTTGATAGCACCTTCGGCAGCAGCGAATGATTCGTGACCTGCCAGGAATGCGAAACATTTAGTTTCTTCGCGCAGCAACATAGCAGCCAGGTTACCGTGACCGATACCTACTTTACGGTCGTCGGCTACAGAACCCGGAATACAGAATGCCTGCAGACCGATACCGATAGCTTCGGCAGCTTCGGCAGCGTTTTTGCAACCTTTCTTCAATGCAATGGCAGAACCTACTACGTAAGCCCACTTGGCATTTTCGAAACAGATAGGCTGAGTTTCTTCACAAGTTTTATAAGGATCAAGTCCGGCAGCTTCGCAGATTGCGTTAGCTTCTTCGATGTCTTTGATGCCGTTTTCGTTCAAAGCAG
The DNA here is from genome assembly GCF_000012825.1 of Phocaeicola vulgatus ATCC 8482. Taxonomy (GTDB): domain Bacteria; phylum Bacteroidota; class Bacteroidia; order Bacteroidales; family Bacteroidaceae; genus Phocaeicola; species Phocaeicola vulgatus. The sequence continues at coordinate 3,215,506 of NC_009614.1, forward strand.
CAATGATCTGTTTGATACGACGGTCTTGGCTTTCGAATTTTACTTCTCTAATCATATTCTTTCCTCCTTATAATTATTCGTGACGTGGATCAATTTTCTTAACAGCTCCCTGTTCTTCAGTTACACGTCCGTAAGTACCTGTAACTTTCTTCAACGCTTCGTTAGCATCAGTACCCTTCTTGATTTCGTCCATGAACTTACCCATGTGAACGAATTCGTAACCGCAGATTTCGTCGTTCTTATCCAGGAATACGTTCTTGATGTAACCTTCAGCCATTTCAAGGTAACGGGGACCTTTAGCCAAAGTACCATACAAAGTACCTACCTGGCTGCGAAGACCTTTACCCAAGTCTTCCAGACCGGCACCGATAATCAGACCGCCTTCCGAGAAAGCTGACTGAGTACGTCCGTAAACGATTTGAAGGAATAGTTCGCGCATTGCTGTGTTGATAGCGTCACAAACCAAGTCGGTGTTCAATGCTTCCAATACAGTCTTTCCCGGAAGGATTTCAGCAGCCATGGCAGCCGAGTGAGTCATACCTGAGCAACCGATAGTTTCTACCAATGCTTCCTGGATGATACCTTCTTTTACGTTAAGGGTTAGTTTACAAGCACCCTGCTGAGGAGCACACCAGCCAATACCGTGTGTCAAACCAGAGATGTCTTTAATTTCTTTTGATTTTACCCACTTTCCTTCTTCAGGAATAGGAGCCGGTCCGTGATTGGGACCTTTCTTCACAACACACATGTGTTCTACTTCGTGTGAATAAGTCATATTCTTTACGTTTTTTGGTAATAAAATAAATATTCGTAACCACGTGAAAAGATTGGTTATTCTTTTCGCCTACAAAGTTAGTCGTTTTATTCTTTTCTGCAACTTGTTGCCCGTCACTTTTTATCTTTAAATAAAATAAATTTATTGCAGGACAGCATTTTGCAAACTAGAGTTGCCAAAATGTTTTTTCTTTCCGATGAAATTTCTATCTTTGTACCTATATTATAATGATAGGAATGGAAGCAAATAAAATAGCAATTACGGACGAAGCTTTGCGCCGAGGTGCGGAAGAGGGCATGGATGGTTTCTTGAAGGTGTTTATAGATAAATACTTGGAGGTGACAGGAGGTGTTGTCAATGCGGAAACAATGCCTTTGCTCAATGGTTACCAGCATTCATTGTTGGGGTATCATTTCTTGCGTGAAGAAATAAATGAAGGTGGTTTTGTACAATTGATACAGAATGGTTTTGGACCTTATATCTTTGATAATCCTTTTGCAAAAGCAATGCGGCAGTTTGGAGCGAAAGAATTTGCCAAATTGATTTATAGCGCGAAGAAAATATATGATGAGAACCGTGCTGATTTGGAAAAGGACAGGGATGATGAGGAATTTATGGCAATGTATGAGCAATACGAGGCCTTTGATGAGTTGGAAGAGCAGTTCATGGATATGGAAGAGTCGGTAACTGCCCGGATTGCAGAATATGTGGACAATCATATTGAGGAGTTTGCGGAGATTGTATGACAAGGACTTTTGCGTACTTTGTCGGGTATAAGCTCATGCGTTTTGATATAAAAAAAGTAAGTTGGCTTCAATAGCTAAGTAAGATACGTTCGTTGGCTGACGAACCTATGTTGCTTGGTCAAGCAAGTTAACTTACTTTTTTTGTCTTGTTATTCCGGTGTCATTCCATTTATTGTTTCCTGATAAACCAACCTTTGATATAGGCGGTTGCCAGTACGGCAAGTCCTGCCGCCAGGCAGATTCCCGTAAACACCAGTCCGTAACCGTTCAAGAAAGCTACCGGAGCGAAAGTTATCAGAGAAATCTCTACCGGGGCGATGAACAAGTAAGCCAGTGCATAGTTATCCAGGCATCGGCTGCGCATTTTGGGGTCTGCAACGCGGAGCAATGCGATGCCCATAGCCATAGTTCCTGTAAACCATCCCCATGTGAAGATAGCTTTCTCGAACCAACATTCTTTCATTAGTTTGCGGGCCATGACCAGAACATAAATCAGGGTTGCGATTAATCCTGAGACTAACAGAATTAATAAGGGTATGATGTACTCTATTACAACAGATATTTTAATGGAAGCAATTCCAAAAGCTACCAGAAAATCGGTAAAGGCTCCGCTGATGTGGCCTATGGTTTGCGGGCAGACATAATCACTGGTTCTTGTTTTGTCGAATATCTTTTTGATGAATATACCTACCACAAATGCACAACTGAATACCGGCAGTTCAAACCCCGGCATAAAGTGGGATACTGTTTTGCTGATGCAGTATCCGCCTAATGCTATCACTGCTACGATGATAAGATTGAAGGTCAGCGGGTCAATGGAGATGGAAGAGCAAGAACTTTCACCCATGCTTTCCCGTTTGTCGCCGGGCAACAGGCCTGTCTGTAATTCGTGAGGAAGGTCATCGTAATTGGCGAGGAAGGAGGTGTGCCCTTTCTTTGTCCCCCATTTTATGATGATCAGTCCGATAATGACTGCCGCTACGATACCGAAGGTGGCGGCAGTCATGGCCAAAGTTAGAATTTCGTCATATCCGAACTGGCTGAAAGCCTGTCCGATGGCTGCTGCTGTACCGTGCCCGCCGCAATAGCCGCTTGGCATAGTGATGCCGAAGGCAGGGTTCAAGGGCCATATCCGGTTCAGGACAAGCAATCCCAACAGTCCTCCAAAAGCCCATTGCAACAACATTCCTGCCTGTGAATATGCCCACATGCTGCCTATATTGTCTGCATCTCCTTTGGCTGCCTTTTGTGAGATGAGGGGGAGAGCGCCGAAAATGAAGGCTATCAATATGCCGGCATAAGTTCCTGTTTGGGTGGAAAGAGGTATGATGCCGAAACCGTGAGGTCCCAAGGACAGTCCTATAAACCCGGCCAACAGGCTGGGGGGGATGAACAGCCTTTGGATGAATCTTATTTTTACTCTCATGAGTTTGCCGAGCAGTAGCAGTACTGAGATGATGCCTGTATCGACAAAGAGTGTCCACGGGGTGAAATCGGTCATAAATCTAGGGCTTGTTTGGATGTATTCGTTGAAGAATACAGCGTTCATAAATAGTTTATTTTACCGAATCGGTTAGGAATGGAAATTGATCTTATCGGCAAAAATAATGTATAAGATCATGTAGATTGCATATTTAACTATATATTTATCCCGATTCTTTTAGTCATAGGCTGATTAAAAAAATGTTTTTGAAAAATATAGGATAGATGAGGATTGGTTATGCTGTAGTCTACTTCATTACCCTATATTAAATTCAAATGTTTCATTTTATATCTTTAAGAATATAAGTAACCTTGGAACCTTTATTGAATGCTCCTTTCCATTTGCCACTCATCTCTATAGTTTCTCCTTTGTCATTTTCAAAAATAGCCAAATAGGTTGCTGTATATTCTTTGATATATATTTTACATTCAGTCGTTACTTTTGTATGTGGAGAAAGTTTTAGTGTTTCTTTTGATTTATATAGAGGGGAAAGCACTGTTTCGTTAAGGGACAGAGGTGCATGTAAGTCGGATGATAATTTTCTATATTCAGAGCTCAAGGTACTGGCATTAGCTGTAATATCAACCAATATATTCTCTTTTAAAGTCAAAGAATTGAATAGTTCCGGGTCGTCACTGTAAAATTGTGATGTTTCTTTTATGTTTTCTTCAAATGAAAAAGTGATAGACATAGGTTCTTCTGTATTGTTGCTGGTTGTTTTAGGAGGCAACTCAATTGTATCGACTTTCTCGGCATCATCTGCACTAAGTTTCCATTGAATAGATTGCAACTGATAACTGTTGATATCCAGTTCATCATTGCTGCTGCAAGAGTATATAAACAATGTACATAGGGCGGTGATCAATGCTTTACATGATTTCTTGAGTATTAGCATAATATTCTAGATTTTATGGTTAATGGGTGTTTTGTTTCAAAGATAGGAAATAAAGTGGTACTATAGCCCAACTGCTTGTTCTTTTATGTATTAATTTTTATTAATGGGTTAATGGCGGATAGGCTACAAGTGAATTTCGGTGAAAAAAATAGTTAAAACAAAAGATAAAGCAAGTCTTATCAGAGGATGAAACATGAATAAAAAATAATGTTAAAAGACAAGTGGCGACGCAGTATTTAAGCCAATTTTTCATTTAATCATTAAAACAATAAAAAGAATTAAGTTTCTTTCTTGGAAACCGATTCTTTTATTTAATTTTGCAAACCCTAATAATTATAAAGAAGAAAATGAAAAAAATGAAATTGGCAGCAATATTTGCTGGGTTAGTATCGGTGTTTACTTTTAGTTCTTGTTTGAATGATGGTGATAGCGGCCCCAATTATGATCTTTATGAGATCGTTACTGTGGAAGATGGTAGTATTTTTGGTGGACCTGTCCTGAAAGGAGATGCATGGGGATATACTTATACTCCAGTGGCTTCAAGTGTATTGGCCGGTCTTAAGGCATCTGATGGCAGTTATTACAAGCGTGTGCAGGTAGGGATCAAACTGATGGAAGGAGAAGCGATTACAGAGGGGAAAAAGTCTTATAAGGTAAGTGAAGTTGGCCTAATAGCTATTTTGAATTATAAAGATTTTAATGTTCAGGCTGATACATTGAAAAATGAGTATGCACTAGTGTCATTGGAGGATTCTAATAATAAGATATGGGCTATAAATGGATATGTCAACGTACCTTTTACCTTTAAAACTAAAGAACAGCTGAACATGAATGATTTCCATTTATATGCTGTAGAAGCCAAGGAGGATACATTGGTGACAAGACTTCGACAGACCAAAGGGGCTGATGATGCTTATCAGACAGGAGGTGCTTTGATTAGTTTCCATATGCCTTTTAATGATATGGAATTTCGTGACATTTTCGATCAAGTAGTGCCTAAGAGTGATACTATTGTAGTTAAGGTGACTGCAAAGGGAGAAAATGACAAAGAACTTGTTTCTACAGTGAAATGTAGTGCTTCGAATATGCAAGGAAGTTATTAATAATACTTTATTATATAGTGAAATCCCCTTCAGTTACGGTTGAAGGGGATTTTTATTTAATGGAACTATGTGGTTCAATTTATAAGATAAGGGGGGGAAGAAATTTGACGGGGCCTACTTCTTATTTTCCTGTTCATATCTTTCTTTAGATTCAGTATATACCTTCTGCGTGTGAAAAGAGTTGACATGAATTTTTAAACGGTTCGATCTTTCTGCTGCCGTAATAACAACATATCACATTCGTTCCTGTTGCATAAGCCTTTTCTCTTCCCTGATTAAGCCTTTTTATACGGATGTATTCTATCTCCATAGCCTTTGGAGTTGTTTCCATAAGCTTTGGAGTTATCTCCCAAGGCTATGGAGTTAACTCCAAAGGCTTGCGGAGATAAAACAAACAGGAAGAAAACCCTTAACCATAGGGCAGGAAAGGTTTAGAGATATGGATAAGATCTTTTAAGGATGAATCTGATTATAAAGTTACGCATATGTATCAAAAACTTTGCAGGAACATGAAAGAAACGTCCTCTGATCATCTCCCGCAATGGGTGTAATTCCCTTTGGCAGACTTATTTTGGTCTGTCATACAAACCATCCCTAAAAAATGACGAGTGTTCATACAGGGTATCACAAACAACCGCATGAAAAAAATCTCCACTAAGTTTCTACTGCTCCGAAACAAGACTGTTTCAAGACGATAAATAATTAAAAAGCAAAAAACGGACGTACATTCCAATAAGCTTTTTTATCATATCCTTGCAAACAGACTCTATCCCAATTAGGATATTCAGGATCATCAATGTGCCAAAGTAACATCCAGCATCTGTCTTTATCATATTGGGAACTGCAACTGAAGCCAAGTCTGTAGGTATCACTAAACTGCGGTAACGAATTACCTACTTTAGATAACTGTATAGTCAATTTATCCAGTGTTTCTTGTCCCCATCCTGTGTCGTTTAGGCCGTTACTGGTTTCATTTCGAAAATCTCTTGGAGATTTTCCACAAATATTCACCAGCATATCAAACCATTGTCCGATACTCGGTACGAACCATGGACTGCGATTAAGTCCATCAGGAATTTTGTTACTGTTTCTATATTTTCTTATTGATTCAAAAGCACTGTAACTACCCTGTACATTAGCAGTATAATTCTTCAACATTTGTTCTGTTTCAGAATAACCGTTCATATTCTTCTCAATTTCATCATCTTTTGTCATTGGAGTAATCCCTTCTTCGATTCGTTCCATTCCCCCCCAACGACCGGTCCCTAAATTTTCAAACCCCATTACATAAGCATGATTCCAACCGTTTTCATTGCATTTTACATCTGTCATTTTTTTAGAATCGCAAGTAATGACCATTCCAATAGCATTCTGATAATCATATATTTTCCCGTTTTCTTCCAGCATGCCGTCTCCGGGATGTATCTCTATTCGTTTTTCGGTTTCATTCTGAAAGACAAAATCTCCGGGATAAAGTTTTCTTTCTGTGCTTCCTTTGCCGGGTACAGGGCTGATTACTTTCAGAGTATAGCATTTCCCAGAAGCAAAAGTGATGGAACTGCCCGAATAGTTTATCTTTGTATTCGTATTATTTCTGCCGTCGGCGGTTACATAGCTTCCGGTAATTCTGGCATTTTTTTGTGATGGGACAATGGCGCAGAATTTTACAGAATCGATCTGATATGGAGTAATGCCATTCAAGTTCACATTGATAGCTGCTGAGTCTGTTCCTAAAATTCTTGATTCTTTGTGGTAAACAAAACCTGCATTTTCGGGTGCAAAACAACCTATGTATGCTTGTGGTTGCAGCACAAGCAATGTAAATTGGTGTTTAAACTGCAGGTTCAGGATTATTCCGGAAGAATTGCCGGTAGTAGGTACGCCAGTAGCAATCAGCAGGTCGCTCACAGTATGCTTTTCTTTTGTGGATTGGTCTTTCGAAGGTTGCAGTTTCTCATTCCTGGTCAACGAAGCAATAGCTTCATCTGTATCCTTTGAAACATCTAGTGTGATATTCTTCCTATATGGATAGTATGCGATGTAACTCGCTCCATCATACCAATAGAGTGTCTTGCTGTTTTCAACCGGATTCCAACTATCATTTGACACGTTATAAACCAATGGGATATTGTTAATGTCATCCACTATTGTGCTATCTTTTATGGAGAATATACCAATAGAATCACCGTCTACAAATTCTGTTTTAAGATGTTCATCTGTCACAGAAGCACGTGTGGAAGGCTTTTCGGAACCGGGAACGTTTTCAAACCCGGTTGCTGTTGCTCGAACAGTGAGAGGAGTTCCATTGTAGCAGTCCGTTCTTTTTCCATTATTTGTTTCATTTTCGTCGGTGCATGCACTACAAATCAAGAGGATGCTCCAAAAGATTATGCCGGTGAAAGATTTCATTTTTCTTTGTTATTATCTTGTTTAAAATTAGCACCTTAGTACAAGGCTGATTTTTATTTGTCCCATTAATTCGTTATTTGTTTCTCTTCTGTTCCATTTACCGTTTCAGAATCCGTGCCTCCTTCCCATGATGCGATATCATTTTCTGACATCACGGAAATAGTTTTTCTTGAGATACCGATGGTATAACTTACAGAAGCTCCCGGATTCCAAGTGTCAGTAGAAGGTAAAGATTGATTTTCTATGCAGATAGCTTGAGTAATGGCATTATTATTTCCGTCTTTTGCCGCATATTGATAAGTGATGCTGAACTGACTTCCTTTTCCGGCAGGAAGCAGGAAAAAAGTAGCTAACAATTTCTTTTCTTCCGCAATAGTATTCGGTACAGGGAAATTGGTTATGTCAGCGGTAAAAGTTTCTTTCTTGTCAGGTGATGGAAATGCCCACAGCCAGCCTTTGTCGCTATCAGTCGTAGGAGTATAATAGGTCAGTATTCCGCTTTTTATTCCCGTAATGGAGAAAAAGGTTACGGACTTTTCCTCCGTATCATCATTACTTTTTACATAAACATTGATCTTGGTTAGTGTATGGCGCAGTTTAAAACTTACATTGCCATTGTTTTGATTCATAACCGGAGTTGCAGCGAGAAAATCTATCTGTTTGTTTTCGGCTGTGGGAACGGTATAACTCAACATCGGAAATCCATTTGAACTCTCTTTGTCTTGAACGAAAAAGTTGCTACTTGCTGTTTCATTTATATAAGGAGCATAAGCAAAGAAACTGATTTTATCTGTTGTTGAATTGTCCGGCCAGAACTTGACCGGACTATAAGACCATGTGCCGTCTGTTTGTTTACCAACAAGCTGGTTATACATGAAATTCGGTGTTGCGGCATCTTTATTGAAATTTCCGTGTGTGAAGTAGGCAAACACACCGATAGTTTCAAGATCACTTGTTGTGGTATACTCTTTAACAGATCTCATTACCGGAACGTTTCCTGAAAAGCTGATAGGGATATTTTCTTGGGGAAATTTGTTCGTACCCTCTTCCTGGGTACAAGCTCCCAATAACAAAGTTGCAGCAAGGAAAATGCCATACAATTGTTTCACCCTTATGCTTTCTGTTTTTCGATTCATGTTTCTTTTTCTATTTTATTGTACGTCCGTGCTTTTTTAACCGTAGTGACAGGGAAGAAACATTCAACCCTGTCCGGTCTGTTTTCTTTCCATAGCCAGTATGTATCATGTTTTGGCTGCAAAAGGAAATTATTTCTCTACATTAATATCAGAGTCGCTATCATCAGTCCAACCTTCCATATTATCCTCCACCGTAATCTTAATGGCATTCATCTTGATAGTCAATACGTAGGTATGTTTCGTTCCTTTCTTGAACGTATTTTTCGGTAGTGAAACTTCTTTGTTTGTTATGGTACTTGTCAGATTACTTGTGTCGGTCACTTTGGTTACGATGTCATAATTGATTTTCAGTTTTAAGTCACCTGCGTTGGTGGTACCGTTTTTGTTATTTACCGGAATAAAGTAAAGAGCTTCTGTATCTGAGAATAACGCGGTTGCATTCTGGTCATCACTTACATTGATAGAACTTTTATTATATCCCCATTGGTCGGTGGTTGTTTTATTTAAAAAATCACTCAGGTCTTGTTCTGTTGAAAAATAAGATGCGTCAGGAGATATGGCTTCCCAAGTGTCGTTATCGAATTTATAAACAGCCTTGTTGTAAAGTGTTGTACTTCCTGGATCTAACTTTAATCCCGTTACAAAAATTTTGGTATCAGTACCTAAGTTCACATCTGGCTTCACCTTGATATTGGCTATTTGGGTAAGTACGTGACTAAACTTGAACTGAACCGTCCCCTTATTACTTTCATTAGTTTGGTCTTGTATGGCAGTATGGCAGTCTGTTACCAAATCTATCATATCTTTCCAGTTATTAGAAGTCTTTACCTCAAAGGTGATTGTCGGAGCGCCTTTGGCATTCTGTCCTGATAAAGTTATTTTTTGGTCTGTTCCAACTTCCGGTTTGGATTCATAAGGCGCATAAGCAAAGAATGTTATTTTCTTATCATCTATTGGCCAAAAACGTAAATTAGTATATCCCCAACTATCAGAAGTCCATGTAGCATGTTCATTGTACATGAAATTAGGTGTTGTGTTTCCTTTTTCACTATTCCATCCCGCACTGCTTGTCTGATAGGCAAAAATACCGAAACCGGCATTTGCTTTCAATGTGGACGTTGTAGTTTCCGTTCCTCTGGTCTGTACTTCCGTATATACGTCCAACCCGATTGTCCGGTTCGTATCCGGATTCATTTCTGTCATTTCATTCTGTGAGCAACCAGCTATAGTCAGTGTTGCCATCACCATCAATAAACTTTTCACTTCCATTTTCTACTTTTTTTAAAATTAATATTATAACTACCCATATCTGTCATATATCTATATCGCTGTTCACTTCATCGTTCCATTTATCTACATCAGCGTCAAATCCTGAGCTACCTTCTGTTTTTACATTCGGCACGGTCTTTTCACATGCCATGTCAATAAAAACGCTCATAGTTCCGTCTTCTTCATCCAACCGTCTTATTGCCAAATCGTTAAAACTTTCTTCAAATATGGTCTTCCCGTCTACTAACTTTGCTTTCAGATGTAGGTTGTGTGGAATCTCTACATCGAAGCCGAACACACTAATAGTAGTGCTCAGCGTTCCTTCTGTTACCGAGCCGGAATCATAAATGGGATTGCTTAAGCGTAGCACTTGTGTTACTGTCTTTTCCGAATTTTGTTTCGAAACGAGAAATATGGATTCTGCAATGCCGTCTAATGTGCAGGTAGCTTTTCGTATGTTGTTCATTCCTTTGATACGGATTTTAACCGTTATTTTTTGAGTCAGTTTTTTGGGGGTGAAGCGTAAGTGACAACTATTTTCGTTCCTGGTGGAATTTCGGTTACTTTGTTGGGTAATGGCTGATGAATAGTTTTCCGGCATATCAGAAGTCACTTCAAAGCCTTCGATATAATCAGCGGCAAGTTCGTCAGGACTTTCCATAATAATTCTTTCAGAGGATGATTCGTTCCTTATTTCCATCTTCTTTACATAGGCTTCTAGCGTCTGGTAGTTTTCTTCTCCTCTGAAACAGAGGTTACCAAAATCATCGAATGAACGGTTGAAAAGGACGACGTTGTAACATCCTTCTTTCAAGCATAGGGTCTTGTATGTACGGTCACCCATCAGTGCTACAAAAGGAGTGCTGCCATCGGTAGGGTAGAATATGGCGGTAGCACCATAATCCTGCTCTTTTTCATTCAGTCCTGACTGACTCCAATCGGCACTGATTGTTATTGTTGCTTCGGGCGAATAAGTCAGTTCGCGTCGGTTACAGGCAACTAACAAGAAAACAAAAAGGTAAAGGATATATAATGTCGGGGATATTCTCATTTTGCACCTCCTTTCTTTGCCTTGTGTTTGAGTAGCCATACCAGTGTATGGTAATTCCTAGAAACGGATGTATAACGATAAGTGGCTATATTTATGGTTTGAAGTACGTTCAATAGGGATATTTGCAATAATGGGCGACTAAATTCATATGAGAAAAGGATTCTTGTTTCTTTGTTTGGTAAAAGGCGGATGAGTTGTACTTTTTCCAGCTTATTAAGTAAATCTTTCCATTCTTCGTTTTGAAGGAGGAATTTGACCGGTTGCAGAACTTTGCTAGAAGAAAGGTCATGCAGTACGGCGATGGCTATTTGTGCACGTGTATATACGGATAACATGATAAACTTACTTTGTTAAGTCATTACTTACCAAGTAATAGCTTATATTTTTCTCACAGGGTGAGGAAAAGCGTTTTCTTATTCTGTATTTAATAAGAAAAAACATTTCGTCGGATAGAAAAAGATGTAAGAAATATGATTCCGTTTTTGAGATGTCAAAAATGGAAAGAGGTGTCGTGTAATTTTGTAAATTAGTTAAAGTACTGACAGATGCAATATTGTGCTTGTGCTTATGTGTTTTTCTATAATTGAATAAAATATAGTGGATTAATACAGATTTATAAGCTTTTTCTTTGGATTTATGAGGAAATATTCCCTACTTTGTGAAAGTAATCATCCATTACTTGGTAAGTAATTCTTCTTTTATTTGAATGGCTGTCATATGATATTCCTCATGCCACTTCCTTTTCTCCATTATGTGCTACTACCGAGATTATCAGTTCGTCATTGGCTATATCTACCTTTTCGTTTTCAAATGGTTTCAAGTAAGTTTCTGTCACCTTAATGGAAGAGTGTCCCAATGCCTTGCAGATAATACCGATATTTACTCCTGCATGAAATGCTAATGTCGCCCATGTATGGCGCGGCGTGTATGAACTGAGCTTTACATCAGGCAGTAACAATGTCGCTATTTTTTCTAGCTTCAAGTTGAAGTTGCGCAGTACTCGGAGATAGTTCATATATAGCTCTTTATCTTTTTTTATTTTTCCATTTTTCTGACTCTGTTCCTTTGCTGCGTTTTTTTTGTCTAGAATCGGAAATAGATAAATGGAATCATAATTCATATTCTTGAACTTCTCTATCAGTTTCATTGCTTCTTTAGGAATGCGCACTGTTATCTGTCGTCCTGTTTTGTGACGGCTATATACAATATATTTTCCTTTCACATCTTGTTTTCGTAGATGGGCAAGGTCAATGAATGGCATTCCCCGGAATAGAAACATTAGTAAGAAATATGCCAATGCACATTGCATCTCTTTGGGCAATTTTTCTATATCGGTGTGCAGTAGTGTATTCATTTGTTTTGTATCCAGTGCTCGTTTGGTCTGTGATTCTACCTTTGTGTATACATTATCGAATAGCTTCGGGTTATAAGGCAATATTTTTTTATCGGCAAGTCGGTTATATACAGCTTTCAGGGTTCGCATATAGGTTGATATAGTATTCAAACTCAGGCCTTTCGGTACTCCATGTTTTCTATCTGACCTTTTCTTGTCGGTCTTTTTGTTTCTTGTTCCTTCCAGTCTCATCCATTCCTCATACTCTTTTAACCTGCCAGATGTGAAAGCTTCATCTATTGGCACAGGTGTTCCTTTTCCTCCGTAAAACTCCGTAACGGATTTCAGTGTATAAGTATATGTATGTACTGCTGACCATTTTTTGTCTATTTCCAACTGTTTGATTACTACTTGCATGTAAGATGCCAAGTCTGGTAATTTTATGGCTTTTGCCACTTCTGCATTTTTTTCTTTGTCATCCATAATACTTTGATTTTAATTTCGCATCGTGCATAATTTCTGTAACAGCTATGCCGATGGGAAAGTTTTGGGATGCGAAATTTTTATTTTGACCTAATGAATTTAGAATATCACTGGTTGAATATATCGAAAGATAAGCATATATTCTCCGGAAGTTATCTTTCTTTTTGATTAAGGTATAGAAGAATTTCTCTAAATGTATTATTATGAGATGAAATAATCTTCGAATCAAATAAAGAAAGTCTGAATCTATAATAAAAGTAGGCTTATTTTTTTGATTCCCCCAAGAGAAGTATGCGTTTTTTTATTCGTTTATTCCAGTGAATTAATTACCTTTGCATTTCATTGAAGTTGAACTGAGGTAAATAGATTAGGCATTGAATTACAAAGATTTATTTAAACGAGTAATATCGCTGATTTCATCTCCGGCAAAAGCATGGGAGGAAATTGGCAAGGAAGAGGATAGGCGTAAAGTGCTGGGAGCATTTGTTTATCCCATGATAGGTTTATGCGGATTGTCCGTTTTTATAGGTACATTCATTGGGAATACGGCAGGGGTCGCTGCTTTCCAGATAGCAATGACACGATGTTGTGCTATATTTGTATCCTTGTTCGGAGGATATTTTTTGGCGGCATACGCCATAGACCAGTTGGGCAAGAAACTGTTAGGACGTGAAGACCAGTATGAACTAAATCAGCAGTTTGTAGGTTATTCTATGGTAGTGACTTTTGTGCTCGATATTGTCAGTGGGTTGTTCTCTATTTCCATTCTCCATTGGATATTGCAATTTTATACTATATTCGTGGTGTTCGAGGGTGCACGTACCCTGATGAAGGTAAATGAAGAGAAACTGACACGATACACCTTGATTGCTTCAGTTATTATAATTGTTTGTCCGGCATTGATTGCCGCTGTGTTTAATGAGTTATCTGTTATTTTAAATTAATGAAACCGACTCCTATTAATATAAAGAATAAGCGTGCATCGTTCGATTATGAATTTATCGATACGTACACGGCAGGTATCGTGCTCACGGGAACCGAGATAAAGTCCATCCGTTTGGGCAAAGCCAGTCTGGTAGATACCTATTGTTATTTTGTGCAAGGCGAGTTGTGGGTGAAGAATATGCACATAGCCGAATACTTTTACGGCTCATACAATAACCATTCTGCCCGTCGCGAACGTAAATTGTTGTTGAATAAGAAAGAACTGCGGAAATTGGAAGAAGCCGGAAAGAACCCCGGTTTTACGATTGTCCCTGTCCGTCTGTTTATTAATGAGAAAGGACTGGCGAAGCTGGTTGTCGCATTGGCTAAAGGTAAGAAACAATATGATAAGCGCGAGTCATTGAAAGAGAAGGACGACCGTCGCGAAATGGACCGTATGTTTAAAAGGTAAGTGAAATCCGTGTTATCCGTACCCCAAAAATAGACTTATGGCTACATTAAAACAACTAATTGACGAGAGAGTTCTCATTCTTGATGGTGCAATGGGAACTATGATACAAAGGTATAATTTGTCTGAACAGGATTTCCGGGGAGAGCGTTTTGCTGAGATGCCCGGACAGATGAAGGGCAATAATGACTTGCTTTGTCTTACCCGCCCTGATGTGATAAAGGATATCCACCATAAATATCTGGAAGCAGGGGCTGATATTATTGAAACAAATACGTTCAATGCCCAACGGGTTTCGATGGCAGATTATCATATGCAGGATTTGTGCCGTGAGATTAATCTGGCCGCTGCCGGACTTGCTCGCGAAATGGCTGACGAATATACCGCGAAGACCCCTCATAAACCTAGATTTGTAGCAGGTTCGGTAGGTCCTACCAACAAAACTTGTTCCATGAGTCCGGATGTCAATAATCCGGCCTTGCGTGCTTTGACATACGATGAACTGGCCGCTGCCTATCAGGAACAAATGGAAGCTTTGCTGGAAGGAGGAGTGGATGCGCTTCTGATAGAAACCATTTTCGATTCCCTGAATGCCAAAGCGGCCATTTATGCTGCGGAAACGGCAATGAAGAAGATAGGGCGTGAGGTTCCTCTTATGCTTTCTGTTACTGTTTCGGATATTGCAGGACGTACTCTTTCGGGGCAAACATTGGATGCTTTTCTGGCATCCGTACAGCATGCGCCTATTTTTTCTATCGGCCTGAACTGCTCGTTCGGAGCGAAACAATTGAAACCTTTTCTGGAAGGGCTGGCTGCACGGGCACCTTATTATATAAGTGCCTATCCCAATGCCGGACTTCCTAACAGTTTGGGACAGTATGACCAGACTCCGGAGGAAATGGCTTCAGAAGTGAAGGAATATATCGATGAAGGATTAGTAAACATTATCGGTGGTTGTTGTGGTACAACGGAGGAATATATTGCAAAATATCAGGAATTGATCGTTTCCGGTTCTGCCTGGGTATCTCCTCATATCCCTGCCACCACTCCTGAGAGGCTGTGGCTTTCCGGGTTGGAGCTGTTGGAGCAGACTCCCGAAATGAATTTTATTAATGTAGGCGAACGGTGCAATGTGGCCGGATCCCGTAAGTTCCTCCGTTTAATCAATGAAAAGAAATATGAGGAAGCGCTAAGTATCGCTCGCAAGCAGGTGGAAGACGGTGCTTTGGTGATTGATGTAAATATGGATGACGGTTTGCTGGACGCCCGGGAGGAGATGACTACTTTCTTGAATCTGGTCATGTCCGAACCCGACATAGCCCGTGTACCTGTTATGATTGACTCTTCCAAGTGGGAAGTCATTGAGGCCGGACTGAAATGCCTGCAAGGAAAGTCCATTGTCAATTCTATTTCTTTGAAGGAAGGGGAGGAGATATTTATAGAACATGCCCGTCTGATAAAAAAACTGGGAGCTGCCGTTGTAGTGATGGCTTTCGATGAAAAAGGACAGGCAGATACTTTTGAACGTAAGATTGAAGTCTGTGCCCGTGCTTATAAAATATTGACAGAACAGGTGGATTTTAATCCTCATGATATCATTTTCGACCCTAATGTACTGGCTGTGGCTACGGGTATTGAGGAACATGATAATTATGCGGTGGATTTTATCAAGGCTACCGGATGGATCAAAAAGAATTTGCCCGGTGCACACGTCAGTGGTGGCGTGAGCAACCTGTCGTTCTCCTTCCGTGGAAATAACTATATCCGTGAGGCGATGCATGCCGTGTTTCTTTATCACGCTATCCGTCAAGGTATGGATATGGGTATTGTAAATCCTGCTGCTTCGGTGCTCTATACGGATATTCCTGCTGATGTGCTGGAACGGATAGAGGATGTGGTCTTAAACCGTAGGCCCGATGCTGCCGAACGTTTGATAGAGACTGCTGAGGCGTTGAAAAATACGGCGACCGGAACAGAAGCGGTGAAACAGGATGTGTGGCGTGAAGAACCGATGGTAGAGAAACGGCTTCAGTATGCCTTGATAAAAGGCATTGGCGATCATTTGGAAGAGGATTTGGCAGAAGCGGTTAAACTGTATCCTAAAGCAGTGGATATTATTGAGGGTCCGCTAATGGAAGGTATGAATAAAGTCGGAGAATTGTTTGGAGCAGGGAAAATGTTTTTACCGCAAGTTGTGAAGACTGCCCGTACCATGAAAAAGGCGGTAGCGATTTTGCAGCCGCTTATTGAGGCCGACAAACAGGAAGGTGTCCGCAGTGCAGGAAAAGTATTGATGGCTACCGTAAAAGGGGATGTGCATGATATTGGGAAGAATATCGTATCAGTGGTCATGGCTTGTAATAACTATGAAATTATAGACCTTGGCGTGATGGTTCCTGCCGAAATGATAGTCAGGAAGGCTATAGAGGAAAAGGTGGATATAATAGGATTAAGCGGGCTGATTACTCCATCATTGGAAGAAATGGCGCATGTGGCTGTAGAGTTAAAGCGTGCGGGGCTGGACATTCCCATTATGATTGGAGGAGCCACTACTTCCAAGCTACATACTGCCTTGAAAATAGCACCTGTTTATGGAGGTCCGGTCATTCACATGAAAGATGCTTCACAGAATGCCTTGGTAGCCGCCCGTTTGCTGAATCCGGAATCTTCTTTTGAGTTTGTGGAAAGGCTGAACAAAGAATATGAGGATCTTCGTCTGAAAAACAGTGCCAAGCAGGTAAAAACGGTATCTTTGGAAGAAGCTCAGAAAAATAAATTGAACCTTTGGTCATAAAGAAGTGTCCCCCAAAAAGTTAAACACAAAACTTTTTGGGGGCACTTCATAAAATTACGACTTTTTTTATCTGCCCATTTTATTCGAAAGAATAAGAAGCTATTTGCTAGCAAACAAAACAGTATCCCGCCTGAAATAACCCATTATATTAGGCGGGATACTGTTTTATGTTATGGATATATTTCTAGGACTGCTTAGAATTTACTGAGAAACTCTTCCGCTTTTTCCAGATTTTCGGGTTTGCCGATATCAAGCAATTGCAAGTCATCTTCTACATAGCACTGGATGTCGACCCTGTGACATATGGAGAGATAGAAATCGATAATGGAATATTTTCCTTTGGGAAGGAGATGTAAAATTTTAGGGGTGGTCACTTGTATTCCGCTATAGGCGTATTCCTGGTATTCCCCTTCTCTATACCGGAATCCTGCCGGTTTGGTTTCCATGGTGTCCTTATTGACCCAGCCACATAACAGATTGTCGTCATTAAACAACAGGTAACGGGAGGTCTTGCGCTGGCTGACTAAAAGGGTGGCATTGATGTTAGGACTATGCTGGTGATAATACATCAGACTTTCAAAATCGCAATTGGAAAGGATATCTACGTTGTGGAGCAAGTAGCATTCTTTCCGCATAACTCCTAAGGTTTTTTCGATTATCTCTTCCTCATCCATCCCTTTGTTCAGATTTTCGAATATCAGTTCATACGGGGTTTCGCCTTTTTGGGTAAACATATTCTCAGGATGGTATAATAAATGGTATGCTTTTTCCAAACCGCCGCCGGTATCAAGCAGGCAGTCTGTTTCGTCCGAGATTTGTATGTTGACTCCAAAGTTCTGGTTAGCTTCCAGAAAAGCAAGAATCTGATTGGAAAAGTGGTGTACATTGATCACTATTTCATCAAATCCTGCTGCTTTCAGCTTTAAGATGATGTGCTCTAACATGGTTTTTCCACCTACCGTTACTAAAGCTTTGGGACGGGTGTCTGTTATAGGTTTAAGTCGGCTGCCTAGTCCGGCGGCAAAAATCATTGCTTTCATAATGTTCTTTCAAATGTTTGTTCTATATTCTGCTCACGGTGTATGAGTTCTACTTTTACACCGAATTTTTTATTGATATGTTCTGCCATGTGTTGCGCTGAATAAACAGAACGGTGTTGTCCGCCTGTACAGCCGAAACATACAGACAGATTGCTGAAACCTCGTTCCATGTATCTTTTTACTGAAGCATCCACTAAAGAATAGGCAGCATTTAAAAATGGGAATATTTCCCCGTCTTCTTCCAAAAAACGAATAACAGGCTCGTCTAACCCGGTGAAAGGTTTGTAACGTTCATATTTTCCGGGATTGTTTACGGCACGGCAGTCGAAAACATACCCGCCACCGTTGCCTGTGGGGTCGTTGGGTATTCCTTTTTTGTAGGCAAAACTCATAACCTTCACAGTGAGTTGCCGTTTTTTTAAGTCATCTTTAAATTGTTTCAGTTCGGTCAGGTCTTTTAGTACGGAACACAGGTAGGAATATTCGGGGTATTCATTATGAAGCAATTGTCGCAGGTTCTCGATGGCGTATGGTACACTTTGGATGAAATGTGGCTTCTTTTCGAAATAGCCACGGAAACCGTAGGCTCCCAATACCTGCAAGGTGCGGAAGAGTACGAAGTGACGCAACTGGCTAAAGAAATAATCACGGTCTACTGGTTTGTATTTGGAGAGGGCGTCTATATATTCTTCCAACAGTTCGTTGCGCAGGGTTTCGGGAAATTTAGCTTTAGCCTGCCATAAGAAAGAGGCTACGTCATAGAAAAACGGTCCTTTACGTCCTCCCTGGAAATCAATGAACCAGGGTGCTCCATCCTTTATCATCACGTTTCTGCTTTGGAAATCCCGATACATAAAGGTGGCGGAAGAGCTGCGTAACAGTACATCACTCATTTTTTGAAAGTCATCTTCCAGCTTGTCTTCTTGAAACTCCAGGCCGGTAGCTTTCAAAAAGCAGTATTTAAAATAGTTCAAGTCCCAAAGGATAGAACGTTGGTTGAATTCGGCTTGGGGATAACAGTGTGAAAAATCAAAGCCGTCTGCTCCGGCAAATTGGATAGAAGGCAGTAGGCGGATGGTCTTGCGCAGCAATTCTTTTTCCTCTTCGGAGAAGACGCTGGTCGCCCGCCCTTTTTCAATAGCGTTGAACAACAGGATATCTCCTAAATCTTCTTGCAAATAACAATTCTTGTCTTCAGAACAGATGTATACTTCTGGAACAGGAAGACCTTTCTTGCGGAAGTGTGCTGCCATATAAAGAAAGGCTTCGTTTTCTTCTTTGGCAGTGCCGTATACGCCAATCAGTTTTTGGGTTCCGGTCAGCCGGAAATAACGCCTGTTGGAACCGGATGAGGGTAATTCTACAATCTCTTCGGGTACTTCTCCGAGATAGGTTTGATATAGGTTCTGTAAATCCTCTGTAATCATAATCATATTTTGGAACAAAGATATATATTATTCTCCCTTTCTTGGCTGATTTGCAAAGAAAGTTAATGCTTTAGTTCCAAATTATGAGAAAATTACTTGTTTTTACTCTTTCATCCGTATCAGTGCATTTGAAATGATGGCAGTCACTCCGCCTGTTGTAATGCCGGATGAGAAAATATTCTTTATTGATTCCGGAAATTGACATAGTATTTCAGGAACCATTTCTACACTTAAACCTAAAGCGAAACTAAGTGCGATGACTAATGTTGCTTTCCGGTTGATCTTCTGTGCTGCGATAATACGAATGCCTGCTGAAGCTACTGTTCCGAACATCAGTAAAGTAGCGCCTCCCAATACAGGTTCGGGCATTAGGGAGAAAATTAATCCTACACTGGGAAATAATCCTAATAGAATAAGAAAACCTGCAATGTAATAGCCTACATATCGGCTGGCTACTCCTGTCAGTTGTATCATACCGTTATTTTGCGCGAAAACGGAGTTTGGAAAAGAGTTGAGAATACCTGCCATCATCGAATTGAATCCGTCTGCCAAAATTCCTCCCGAAGCACGTTTGATGAATGTTTTTCCTTCTACAGGTTCTCCTGATATCAGTGAGTTGGCAGTAATGTCTCCATAGGCTTCTATGGCTGTTATCAAGAATACTAACCCCAAAGCTATGAATGCGGAAAAGTCGAAATCCAGTCCGTATTTAAATGGGAGGGGAATATTGAAACCACCAAAACTTTGTACTGCCGAGAAATCAATTCTACCGAGTCCCCAGGCAACTAAATATCCTATAATCAGACCGATAACGATGGAACTCATACGTAGGTAGCGGTTGGAACTTCTATTAAAAAGGATAATGAGGATAAGTACCAGCAGAGCTAGACCTAGATTCTCAAAACTTCCGAAAGTGCCGTTGCTTTGGGCGGAAACACCCCCGCCACAAGCTGTGATACCTACTTTTATCAGGCTCATTCCAATCAAAGTGACTACAATGCCCGATACCAGAGGGGTGATTATTTTACGGGTATATTTTAAGATGCGGCTGATGACCATCTCTACAGATGATGCCACGATGCAAGTGCCGAAAATCAGTGGAAGTCCGCCCAGCATACCTGCCGAGATGATGGGACCGATAAATGAAAAACTGGTTCCTTGGATACATAAGAGACCGGTGCCGATGCCTCCTATCCGTCTGCATTGGATAAAGGTAGAAATACCTGAGGCAAAGAGAGACATGGATACTAGGAAACTGGTGGTTTCCAAATCCAGTTTTAATGCTCCAGCGATGATAAGAGGCGGAGTGATGATGGCTACAAAAATAGCAAGCAAATGCTGTATGGCAGCAAAAATGGCCTCTCGTACAGGGGGGCGGTCGTTCAATCCGTAAATCAGTCCGGTATTGGATTGGGCGGTTTGAGATTCCTGCATGGGGTTATCTTATTTTGATTTCACAATTGTCCAGACTTTCAATGATGGCCAATGATTCTACGCGGATACCTGCATTACGCAAATAATCTCCGCCATGTTGGAATGCTTTTTCGATGATGAATCCCATTCCGGACAGTTCGGCTCCGGCTTTTTCTACCAAATCGATGATACCCTTGGCTGCATTGCCGTTGGCGAGAAAGTCGTCAATAAAAAGAACACGGTCTCCTTTGGACAGGAAATCTTTACTGACACATACATCATAAGAACGGTCTTTAGTAAATGAATATACACTGGTGGTGAGCATATTTTCCATTGTGACGGGTTTCTTTTTCTTGGCGAAGACAACAGGAAGTTCCAGTAAGTAGCCTACCATGATGGCGGGAGCTATACCACTGGCTTCGATGGTCATAACTTTATTGATATTGGTAGAGGCGAAACGGCGTACAAATTCTACAGCAATGGATTTCATGAGGATAGGATCCATTTGGTGATTGATGAAATTGTCTACTTTCAGTATTCCTCCTTCGAAACATTTTCCGTCCCGTAAAATGCGTTCTTTTAATGCTTTCATTCAAACTGTATTTTATAAATGAGTCGCAAAAGTACGTATTTTGCTGCATTATGCCAAACGTTTGTACAACTATCTCTACAGAAGCCTATTTACTTAATGATCAGGAAAGCCGGAATAAATAAGCCTGTGGAAGCATAAGCTGGTGTGGATTAAAGAATGTTTATTTCCACAAACTTTAGTTTATATATTTGGTGTGTACTTCTTTTCTTGATAATTTAGTTCTCAATATAATTTTCTTAGTTTAGTATTCTTACTTAGCGAAGATATTCTAATGGGAGGAAATGACTGAATATGATGTATATTTTTCTTGTCTTTTATGATATCTGTCGGTAGGTAAACATTTAAATTTAACCATTATGAAAAAGATATTTTTATCACTTGTATTCCTTTTTGGTGTAGGAACTTTTGTCATGGCTGATGATACCATGAAAGTAAAGAATGATACAGTTGCCGTTGAAGACGGATTTAAAAACATAGACCTGAAAGAGGTTCCTCAATCTGTTAAAGATGCCATAGCCAAAAAATATCCCGAATCAACTCTTAAAAGTGCTTCTCTTTCTCTGAAAGAAGAAGGGGTGAAGGCATATAGAATAATATATGTAACCAAGGAAGGGGTTGAAAATAGTATTCTTATTAATATAAAGACGGCTCCTGCTAAAACGGCTCCTGCTACAAAGTAGTTTGACAGGTAGTATAGAATTGAATGTTTTATTAATATATTGAAAGCCACCTTGCTATGGTGGCTTTTTTTGATGGGATAAGTTTTTTTCCTGTCGGATTTAGATTTTATATGTATCAAAGAACAGGTTGAATTTGTAAGAAATAGGCTATATGCTTATATTTGAACATAGTTTAAAATCAAGTTTATAATCAAATAGAAAAAGTATGAAAAGACAATTATTTACAGTGTTAGTGTGCATGACGATGTTTGCTGTTGCATCTTGTGGCGAAAAGAAAGGAAAGGATAAATTCGAGGAGCGTATAGAAAAAGCCAAAGAATCGGTTGAAGATGTGGTGGATGATGCCAAAGATCAAATTGAGGATAAAGCTGATGAGGTTGGGGAAACCTTGGATAAAGCTAAAAGCAAGATAGAAAAAGCCAAAAAGAAACTTGATGAGGCTAATAGAGATTGAGAAAAATTGATTATGGATGAATGGAAAGAGATTGTCGGCTGATTTATATTAAACCAGCCGACTTAATTTATATTTCTAGACCTTTGTTCACCATTTGTTATAATGGATATTTTCGGTCTTGAATTTGTCTTTAGCTTCTTCCCGATGTTGTGGATAACCTACCGGAATCAAATTGAAAGGAATGATATGGTCTGGTAAAGACAAGACTGACCTTACCTTTGCAATGCGGTCGTTCTCCGGATAGACCGCAGTCCATACCGCTCCCAACCCCATTGATTCTGCTGCCAGCAACAAATTTTCGGATGCGGCAGAGCAGTCCAGCATCCAGTACCTATCTGTTTCTCCGTTCAGGGCTTTGCTTAAATCACCACAAACCACGATGGCTAGCGGAGCCTGTGCCGTCATCTTGGCATAAGGCAGTTCGGCGGCCAGTTTATCCAATACTTTACGGTCATCCACTACCACGAAAGCCCAGGGCTGCTTGTTTACTGCTGTCGGTGCAGCCATGGCAGCTTTTACTAATAAATCCACTTTTTCTTTTTCTATCGGTTGGGGTGTATAGGTCCGGACGCTCTTTCGGGCAAAGATATTTTCTATAGCCGTGTTCTTTCCTGTTTCTTCTTTTTTTGCTTCCATATTGTTACAACCTCCTGTAATTAGTAATGTTATTGAAAGAGTAACAGTTGTCAGAGTTTTAAAGATTGTTGCCGCAGTCATTTTTATTATTGATTAATAATTGAGATGGAATTCTACCACAGCTTCAATTCCTTTGCGGAATATATCCAGAGAGAAGTTTTCATTGGGCGAATGGATGGCGTCACTTTCCAATCCGAATCCCATGAGAACGGTCTTTATACCTAGGATTTGTTCAAAATCGCTGATGATAGGAATACTTCCTCCACGGCGTACGGCAAGTGGTTTTTTTCCGAATGCCTTAGCAAAGCCTTTTTCGGCAGCCTGGTAGGCGGGCAAGGTGATGGGGCATACATATCCTTCGCCTCCGTGCATCGGGGTTACTTTTACTTGTACATATTCCGGAGCGATAGACTGGATATAGTCCACAAACAATTGGGAAATTACAGCGTGGTTTTGATGTGGAACCAGTCGGCACGATACCTTGGCATATGCTTTTGAGGGAAGTACTGTTTTTGAACCTTCGCCTGTATATCCGCCCCAGATGCCACAAATGTCAAAAGAGGGACGGCAGCTGTTACGTTCTAAAGTAGAATATCCTTTTTCACCTTTCAGTGCTTTTACACCGATGGCTTCCATGTATTTTTTTTCGTCGAAAGGAATTTGTGCAATCATCTCACGTTCGGCTGCCGGTACTTCCTCTACATCGTCATAGAAATGGGGGATAGTGATGTGTCCGTCTTCGCCAATGACTTGGGCTAACATACTGCACAGGGTATTGATAGGATTGGCTACCGCTCCGCCGAAGTGTCCGGAATGAAGGTCACGGTTCGGACCGGTCACTTCTATTTCCCAATAAGCCAGTCCTCGTAAACCTGTGGTCAGAGAGGGAAGATCCGCGTCTAGCATACTGGTATCCGAAACAAGAATTACATCGGCTTTCAGCAATTCCTTATGTTCCTTGATGAAGGTATTCAGACTGGGAGAACCTATTTCTTCTTCACCTTCGAAAATAAATTTCACATTGTGTTTCAGCAGTCCGTTTTTTACTACGTATTCGAATGCTTTTACTTGGATCATGGCTTGTCCTTTATCATCGTCAGCTCCACGTGCCCAAATGTGTCCGTCACGAATTTCAGGTTCAAAAGGCTGGCTTTTCCACAGGTCCAACGGCTCGGCAGGCATTACGTCATAGTGGGCATAAATCAATAGGGTAGGAGCATCATTGCTTACATGCTTTTGTGCAAATACCAATGGATTGCCTTGTGAGGGCATTACCATGGCTTCGTCTGCTCCGGCTGTCAACAAAAGTTCTTTCCAACGTAAGGCACAGGCCAGCATATCGTTTTTATGTTCGGGTAAAGCACTGATACTGGGAATACGGATGAGGCTGAAAAGTTCCTCCATGAAGCGTGCTTCATTTTCTTTAATGTATTGTTTTATTTCCATAATTGAATGATTCTTATAGTTGTGTAGTTCTGTCTATCAGATAATAATCCAAAATGGTCATGGCAGCCATGGCTTCTACAATGGGGACGGCACGCGGCAGTACGCAGGCATCATGACGCCCTTTGGCTTTCATGGTCGTGTCTGTGCCGTTGATATTTACTGTATGTTGCTCCATCAGAATTGTGGCAACTGGCTTGAATGCCACACGGAAGTAAATGTCTTGCCCGTTGCTGATGCCTCCTTGTATTCCTCCGGAATAATTACTTTTTGTTTCTACTCTTCCGTTATTATTATAAAATACATCATTCTGCTCACTGCCTTTTAGCTCCATGGAGTCAAAACCTTGTCCGTAAGAGAAACCTTTTACGGCATTGATACTTAACATGGCATTTCCTAGTGCGGCATGTAACTTACCGAATACGGGTTGCCCTAGTCCGATAGGGCATCCTTTGATGACGCAACTCACTACCCCGCCTATTGTATCGCCTTCTCCTTTGATTTTCCAGATAAGTTCTGCCATTTCCTTGGCTTTTTCCGGATCGGGACAACGCACATCGTTTGTTTCTATCAAGTCGAGGTTATAGCTTTTGTAATCTTTATCAAGTTTGACAGGTCCTACCTGTGAGGTATAAGCTGTGACACTGATTCCTAGTTGTTTCAATGCCAATTTGGCTAAAGCTCCTGCTACTACACGTGAAATGGTTTCTCGTGCTGATGAACGTCCCCCGCCACGGTAGTCACGGATTCCGTATTTTTGCATATAAGTATAATCTGCGTGTGAAGGGCGGAACAGATTCTTGATATTCTCGTAGTCGTTTGAATGTTGGTTCTTGTTCCATACCACAAATCCGATGGGGCAGCCGGTGGACTTGCCTTCGAATATACCTGAAAGGAATTCCACTGTATCAGGCTCCTTGCGGCTGGTGGTAAGTAATGACTGTCCGGGACGGCGGCGGTTCAGTTCCTGCTGAACGAAATCCATATCAATCTTAATACCGGCAGGGAAGCCGTCAATGACGCCGCCTACTCCCGGTCCATGGGATTCACCGAAACTGGTTAACCGGAAAATATTACCAAATGAATTGAACATATTGCTTGTAGTTTTAAAAGTTTCTTTCCGTAAAGATAATGATTTTAGGGATAATATACTTGATTGTTGCTGAAAAATTAGCAGAATGGATAAAAATGGGGTACGGATTGTATGAATTTTACAGTTTGGAATAAGAAAAACTGTAAAATTCATACAATCCGTACCCGGAAACTGTTTCTTAAGGATGGAAACAGGTATCTTTTACGAGTTAGAATTCTACCTTAGGTGCTTTATCGGCTCCTTCCTCAGATTCAAAATATGGGCGTTTGTCAAATCCGAACATGCCAGCAAGCAAGTTACGGGGGAAAGTACGGATGGCTGTGTTATATGCCCGTGCTGTGTCATTGAATCTTTTGCGTTCTACGCTGATCCGGTTTTCTGTACCTTCCAATTGTGCTTGCAACTCTTTGAAGTTCTCATTGGCTTTCAAGTCGGGATAAGCTTCGGTGATAGCGAGCAGGCGGCTCAATGCACTACCTACTTCGCCTTGTGCCTTTTGATAGGCCTGCATTTTTTCGGGAGTCAGGTCATCGGCGCTGATCTGCATCTGAGTGGCTTTGCTACGGGCGTCTACTACGGCTTGAAAAGTTTCTTTTTCGTGTGAGGCGTATCCCTTTACTGTATTTACCAGGTTGGGTATTAAATCAGAACGGCGTTGGTACTGGTTTTCTACATTGCTCCACGCTGTGCTGACAGATTCATCCATTTTTACCATACCATTATAAGAGGTTATTCCCCAAATGGCAATTAATACAATGACTACTATTACAATAATCGTTGACTTTTTCATATGTATATACTATTAAAATTATGAATATTCTTGTTCTTAAAAACGGCTTCCGGCTCCTCCGCCTCCAAAGCTTCCACCTCCGAAACTTCCTCCGCTAAATCCGCCTCCACTTCCACCGTGGCCACCAAAAAATCCTCCTCCCATTCCGCCTATAAACGGCCCTCCTCCTCGGGGGCCTTTGTAATTTTCATCTCTCGACCGTTCTTTCCGTCTGAGGATATGTCCGCAATTTCTGCATTTATATACTACTTCTTCAGTCTTTGTTCCGTTACTTCGGTCTATAACTTTGGAAGAAAGACGTTGCAGTTTGTGTTTTTTGCAGTGGGGGCAGCGTGTTTTACGCCAGTTTGCATACAATCCGATGCCAATAAATCCTCCGAAAATCACAAAAAAGATGATAATGAATTCCAAGGGATCATCTTCGCTTTCGTCATTGCCGATATTTTCCATGGAACCGTCCAGGTAGCCGTTTACGGCCCGTATTCCTGCTACCATTCCGGCGTTCCAGTTATTGTCCTTGAAATAGGGCAGCATATAGCGGTTCTGAATCCGTTTGCAGATGGCATCCGGCAATATCCCTTCAAGGCCATATCCGGTAGCGAATTGCACACACCGCTCGTCGGTGGAAAGCAAGATGACCAATCCATTGTCACGTTCTTTTTGTCCTACGCCCGTTTCCTGTCCCAGCCGGTGGGCAAAATCAAAACAATCACCTCCCTCTATGCCTGTTACCGCTACCACTAATGTCTGTATACCTGTTTTTTGCTCTAAAGCGTAGAGGATGCTGTCCATAGTGGTGACAGCGGTGGATGAAAGGATACCGTCGGGATTGCTGACGTAGCGGGTACGGTTTTGCAAATGTACCATCGGTATGTCTTTTATGGCATATTCTTTGGCTTGAAGCTGGACGGAGCCTAGAAGCATGAAAAAAGTAAGTAAAAATGTCAATTTTCTCATTGGATGTATTTGTCTACAAATGCTTTTACTTTTTGGGTATATTCTTCAGTATTGAACAGATAGGAATGTGCATGGTCTGCTTCCGGAACTATCCATAATGCTTTGGGCTGAGGTTTTGCCTCATACAATTTGTACACCATCCATGTGGGTACGTAGTCATCTTTATCACCATGGATAAAGAACATGGGCAGATGGCATCGGGCTACCTGTTTCAATGCGGATGCTTCTTTGAACCCCCATCCATATTCCAGCTGGCATAACCAGTCGGCGGTGTACATTAACGGGAATTGAGGCAAGCCGAATTGTGCTTTCAGTTCTTTGGAAAATTGGTCCCATACGCTGGTATATCCGCAGTCCTCGACAAAACATTTCACATAGTCGGGTTGCGGTTCGCCCGAAACCATCATAGTGGTGGCTGCACCCATCGAGATTCCATGTACTACCATGCTGGTGCTGTCACCGTAAATTCGATTGGCAACCTCCATCCATTGTGTTACATCTTTGCGGTCTAACCATCCCATTTGTATGGCATTTCCACCGCTCAGGCCAGTGTCGCGTAAATCTGGTAGGAGGATGTTGAAATCCAGTTTTTTATTGTATAGATAACCTATCATCATCATGCGGATGGCATTGTCTGTATACCCGTGTACTATAACTGCGGTTTTGGCTGTCGGGCGGCTGGAAGCCACATAGTAAGCATGCAGTTTTACGTGGTCGGGAGAATAGATAAAGGTATCCTTCAGTGCTTGGTTCTGTTTCAGACTATCTATCCACGGTTTTAGATAGGGGTAAGTCTTAAACATATATTGC
The DNA here is from genome assembly GCF_000012825.1 of Phocaeicola vulgatus ATCC 8482. Classification (GTDB taxonomy): domain Bacteria; phylum Bacteroidota; class Bacteroidia; order Bacteroidales; family Bacteroidaceae; genus Phocaeicola; species Phocaeicola vulgatus. The sequence continues at coordinate 3,243,711 of NC_009614.1, forward strand.
CAGGAACTTTCCAAATTCTTTCCTCTGTTTTCAGGGCGTAAGGAATAGTTCAGCATATATTGACTGCCTCCAAGTAGGACTATAATAAGCAGAACGAATATACTACTCGTTCCAATAATCATTTTTTTTCTTTTCATACCTTAACTATTTGTTCCATATATCCCATGCACCAAAGGCTTGCAATAAGAGCATTTCTAAACCGTTTTTGGTAATTGCCCCTTTGTCTGCCCCCTTTTTCATAAAAAGAGTAGTGTCAGGATTATATAACAAATCATAAAGCAAATGGTTGGGTGTGAGATATTGGTATGGAATATTGGGATATTCATCGGCACGGGGATACATACCTACAGGAGTACAGTTGACAACTACTTTATACTCATCCATGATTTCGGGAGTGAGCTGATCGTAAGTCAGCATTTCTTCACGCAGGTTCCGTGATACGAATTTGCATTCCAAACCTAATTTTTTCAGTCCGTAAGCAATCGCTTTCGAGGCACCTCCTGTTCCTAGGATCAGAGCTTTTTTGTGCTGGGGTTCCAGCAAGGGTTCGATAGATTGAGTGAAGCCAATCACATCGGAATTATAGCCTATCAGCCTGGTCTTACCTTTTTGGCGGACAATTTTGATTACATTGACGGCTCCGATGGCTGCCGCATCTTTATCCAGTTCGTCCAAATAAGAGATGACTTGTTCTTTATAAGGTATAGTGACATTGAGCCCTACTAAATCAGGATTAGCCAATAGCACAGAAGGCAGTTCTTTGATGGATGGGATTTCGAAGTTTACATATTCGGCATCAATGTTTTCCGAATGAAACTTTTCATTGAAAAAGTTCTTTGAGAACGAGTGTCCTAACGGATAACCTATCAAACCATATTTTTTCATAAAACTCTATACTTTAAATTATTTCGTTGCTAAATAAAGCGTACAGATACCTAGTGTCAACCGCTTGAAACTCACCTGATTGAATCCGGCTTTACGGATAATGTCTGTCATTATTTCGCCTTGTGGAAAGGCTTTGATGGACTGCGGCAGGTAAGTGTAGGCACTACGGTCTTTAGAGAGTAGCTTGCCCAAAGTGGGGATGACTATTTTAGAATAGACAGCATATAGCTGTTTCATGGGGAACCAGTCGGGTTCGGAGAGTTCCAAAATGACTAGTTTTCCGTTGTCTTTCAGTACGCGGTGCATTTCGCGGAGTCCTTTGTCAAGGTCTTCGAAATTGCGTACACCGAATGCTACGGTAATAGCGTCAAAGCGTTTGTCGGGAAAGGTGAGTGCTGTACAGTCTTCCTTAGCGAAAGAGATGCGGCTGTCCAGTCCGGCGGCTTTTACTTTTTCACGTCCCACATTCATCATGCCTTCGGATATATCGGTACCTATCAGCTCTTGGGGGTGAAGTGTCTGACAGGCTTGAATGGCAAAATCGCCCGTTCCGGTGGCTACATCCATTATATGTTGCGGGTGAAAAGGTTCCAGCCAGTTAATGGCTTTGCGGCGCCAGCTTTTGTCAATGTTCCATGAAAGGGCATGATTCAACTGGTCGTAAGCAGGGGCAATGTTGTCGAACATTTTCTCTACTTGGACGCTTTTCTTTTCGTCAGCGTTGTAGGGCTTGATTTTTTCTTGTGGGTAGTTCATGTTTAATTAAAATTGAAAATTAAAGATTAAAAGGAGAGGATGGAGGATAGATTCCTGTACCTGTCTTTTAATCTTTAATTTTTCATTTTTATTTATTTCAAGTATTCGGTTACGTTCTTTTCTATACGTGCGGCGATATTTTCAGTGTCTGCTTTCACAAATTTTTCGCCGGTGATGTGTTCGAACAGTTCCATGTAGCGTTCGCTGATAGAATTAACGATTTCCGGGGTCATTTCGGGAACTTGTTGTCCTTCTTTGCCTTGGAAACCATTTTCCATCAACCATTCGCGTACGAACTCTTTAGAAAGTTGTTTTTGAGGTTCGCCTTTTGCAAAGCGTTCTTCATAACCTTCCAAGTAGAAATAACGGCTTGAATCCGGAGTGTGGATCTCATCCATCAGATAAATAGTGCCGTTGTGTTTACCGAATTCGTATTTGGTATCTACCAGGATCAGTCCGCGTTCTGCAGCGATTTCAGTACCGCGTTTGAACAGAGCCAATGTATACTTTTCCAATATTTCGTATTCTTCGGGAGTGGCCAGACCTTGTTTCAGAATTTCTTCCTTAGAGATGTCTTCGTCATGCAGGCCCATTTCGGCTTTAGTGGTTGGAGTAATGATTGGTTCGGGAAATTTCTGGTTTTCTTTCATTCCTTCGGGAAGTTTTACACCACAGATTTCACGAACGCCGTTTTTGTAAGCACGCCATGCGCTACCGCACAGGTAACCACGGACAATCATTTCCACAGGAAAACCTTGACACATAACTCCTACGGTAACCATAGGATCTGGAGTCGCCATTTTCCAGTTGGGGCAGATGTCGGTAGTTGCATCCAGAAATTTGGCTGCAATCTGGTTCAGCATTTGTCCTTTGTAGGGAATACCTTCAGGCAGAACTACGTCGAATGCGGAGATACGGTCGGTAGCTACCATTACTAACTTTTCGTCATTGATGTTGTATACATCACGCACTTTGCCGTGGTACACACTTTTCTGTCCCGGAAAGTTAAAGTCTGTTCTTGTTAATGCTTTACTCATGTCTTTATTTATAATTAAAATCAATAAATTCGTTTTATGTTTTCAGATTTTTCACTTCGTTCAGAATGACATGAATGAAGGGTTTTCTGTTTTTCTTCAAACTTCTCGTATGCTTCCACAATGCGGGTAACCAGTTTGTGCCGTACAATGTCCTTCTTGTTGAGTTCGATGAAACTGATTCCTTTCACGCCTTTCAGAATTTTTAGTGCCTGTATCAACCCCGAAGTTTGTGAAGATGGTAAGTCTATCTGTGTCATGTCACCTGTTACAATCATTTTGGTGTTCATCCCCATACGGGTGAGGAACATCTTAATTTGCTGGGTGGTGGTATTTTGAGCCTCGTCCAATATCACTACAGCATCATTCAAGGTGCGTCCGCGCATAAATGCCAATGGGGCTATTTGAATCACATTCAATTCCATATATTCTTTTAGCTTGGCGGCGGGAATCATATCTTGTAATGCGTCATACAGTGGTTGTAGATAAGGGTCAATCTTATCTTTCATATCACCGGGTAAAAATCCGAGTTTTTCTCCTGCCTCCACAGCCGGACGGCTCAAAATAATTTTTTTGATTTCTTTGTTTTTCAGGGAACGGACAGCAAGGGCGATAGCAGTGTATGTCTTTCCTGAACCTGCGGGACCGATAGCGAACAGCATATCGTTCTTTTCGTATTCTTGTACCAGCTTCAACTGGTTCTCACTACGGGGAACGATCGGTTTTCCTGTTACACTGAATACAATAGTATCCCCTGTATTCTCTATTTGGGGTGAACGACCTTTCACTATGTCTAAAATCACTTCTTCTTTCAGTGAGTTATACTGGGCGCAATGCTTTTCCAATGCCAATATATTCTCTTCAAAAGCACACATTTCCTCTTCGTCTCCCAATACTTTGATGACATTTCCACGTGCCACAATTTTTAATTTGGGATACAAAGCTTGTATCATTTTCATATTGACGTTGTTTACGCCATAAAATATCACAGGATCAATATCCTCTAAAACTATATGTTTTTCTATCATTTAACTAGTTTAGGTACTTTATGTACTTGTTTATAGGGTGCAAATTTAATGAAAGGTTTTCATTGTTCTTATTTTCCGGGCAATTTATTTGCATAAGCTTTTTCAGAAAAAGGATTTTAATCTATCTTTGCGAGGAATTTGAAAAGATAGTTAGATTATGAATTGTATGAAAGGTGCATGTTGCACGCTATTGTCACTTTTGTTTTCCTTGACAGTTTCTTCCGGTTGCAAGGAAAAAGATATGTCCATGAAGATGAACGAGCCTCATAATATAAAAGGTGTAATTAGCTATAAACGTAGTTTCGGTGATTTGAATGATACTCATCTCAGTGTGGCGAAGAAAATAGGAATTCGTCCGTTGGCTTCTCGTTCGGAAGCAGAGGGGCTGGGTGGCAAATTGGTTCAGATAAAACCCTGTGAGCGTTATGCCATGGATTCGCTGACTCACTCCATTCCTTTTCTGATTCCGCAGGCTAGTGCGTTATTGGATACAATAGGAGCCAATTTTTTGGATTCATTGAGTTGCAAAGGATTGAATCCTAATCAAATCATTGTTACTTCTGTACTTCGTACGGCAGATGATGTGAAACGTCTTCGTCGTCGCAATGGAAATGCTTCTGCCAATTCAGCTCATGCTTTTGGGACAACTTTCGATGTCAGTTACCGTCGGTTTTGTAAAGTGGAAGACCCGGATGGACGTCCTATGCAGGATGTTAGTCCGGATACGCTGAAGTTGGTATTGGCCGAGGTACTCCGTGATCTTCGGAAATCGGACAAATGCTATATTAAATATGAGTTGAAACAGGGATGTTTTCATATAACAGCCCGCTGATTTATTGAATTTTCACTTGGTCGGAGGCTTTACGATGCGGTATTTCATATATTTGGCTTATGATGGAACGAATTATCACGGTTGGCAGATTCAGCCCAATGGTGACAGTGTACAGGAAACATTAATGCGTGCTCTTTCTACTTTTCTCCGTCAAGAAATAGAGGTAGTGGGAGCGGGACGTACTGATGCCGGTGTGCATGCGCGTCTCATGATCGCGCATTTTGATTATGACCGGGAGTTGGATTGTGTTCAGATAACGGAGAAATTGAATCGCTTGCTTCCTCCCGATATAGCGGTTTACGCTGTAAAGCGGGTGAAGGATGATGCGCATGCCCGTTTTGACGCGACTTATCGTACTTATAAGTATTATGTGACTACCCGGAAAGATCCGTTTAACCGTCACTATGCCTGGAGGCTTTTTAATTCATTGGATTTTGAGAAAATGAATGAGGCTGCCCGTGTATTGTTTGATTATACTGATTTTACCAGTTTCAGTAAATTGCATACTGATGTGAAGACGAATAATTGCCGGATTATGCATGCTGAATGGACGCAGGTGAGCGGGACAGAATGGGTATTTATTATTAAAGCTGACCGTTTTTTACGGAATATGGTAAGGGCTGTGGTAGGTACGTTGGTAGAAGTGGGACGTGGTAAAATGACTGTGGATGAGTTCAGGAAAGTGATAGAGGATAAAGATCGTTGTAGTGCCGGGAGTTCTGTTCCGGGACATGCCTTGTTTTTGGTAGATGTGGGATATCCGGAAGAACTGTTTATTGTTTCTCCGTCAGATATTTCCAATATCTGACAGGCATATCTTGCCGGTGTTTTCTGGGATTCCAACGTTCTTTGATGCAAATGGACTTGAAATATGTTTTCCAAAGTTTCTGAAACAATTTCTCATCATTGTCCATCAATGTTTCATTTAGCATTCCTGTGACCAGATGCGCTTGGCGGGGGTCTTCAAATGTTACTTCTTCCATCTCCGTCAGATTATAGTAATATCCATATTGTCGCTTCACATCATAAATGAGCCAACGCTGGTCGGCAAACCGGTCTTTGAAATGATCCACAGCCAGTGGCAGTGCGTTGAATTGAGGCTCTACGGCTGCAAAGAAAGTTCCGTCCGCAGCTTTTTGGAAACGGACGAACTGCATGAGGTGTACTCGTTCTCCATCTACTCTTTTATAGATTTTCGCAAGCTCCAGCACATCAGGATCGGCAAAGTTGGTTTCGATGGAATGAGGAGAGTTTATGGCCTTCCGGATATAGCGGAAAAGCATTTCGTCCACCTTTGGTAATTCTGATAACCAGCAGCAGGTCAGGCAGAACAGGGCATGCTTGGAGATTTTTTTCTGTAATCCGCGCCACACTCGTCCGGCTTTCTCTTCATCAGTGGCTATGTGTATGGCTTCATCATAAAATAAGGGTAGCGGCTCGCCTTCCATCAAGAGCGAGTCTGGAAAGGTTTTGCGGAAGTAGGCATCGAAAATGCAAGTCAGCAAGCCTTCAAATGTATGGTCATAGATAAACAGAATCATTCGTTATCAGTGAAGTTTAGTATTAATTGGCGTTCGTCCACTTTCTTTTTGGGTTTGGGTACTAACAGTCTGCGTACTCCTGTCGGGGTCAGTTCATTAACAGTTCGGGTGGGGAGTTCGTTGCAGGTTATGAAGTATTGCGCTTTTTTCATCACTACACCTATTTTTTTCAGTTCATAGAATCCCAGTTTGGAGAAGCGGCGTGATGCGATGATTTGTCTTGCCGATTTGATTCCGATGCCCGGTACTCTGAGAATCATTTCGTAATCTGCCTGATTTATATCTATCGGAAATAGTTCGGGATGCCGTAATGCCCAACCTAGTTTGGGATCGATTTCCAAATCCAGGTCGGGATAGGAGTCATCTACTATTTCTTCTACTTTAAATTGATAGAAACGTAACAGCCAGTCGGCCTGATACAAACGGTTCTCCCGTACCAATGGCGGCTGTTTCAGTGCCGGAAGTCGTTTGTCGTATGTATTTACGGATATATATCCTGAGTAGTAAACGCGCCTCATGGTGGGGTGTTGGTAGAGTGAAGAAGAAAGATAAAGGATGTCTTTGTCTGATTCGGTTGTGGCACCGACAATCATCTGCGTGCTTTGTCCGGCAGGAACGAAGCGTGGAACATGGCGGAATTTTTTCCGGTCTTCCTTATTGGTAAGTACTCCCTGCTGGATATAGCGCATGGGCTGGTACACACTTTTGTGATCTTTTTCGGGAGCCAGTAATTTCAGATTCTCTTCTTTGGGAATTTCTATGTTTACACTGAGGCGGTCAGCGTAGAGTCCGGCTTCATTAACTAGTTCGCGACTGGCTCCGGGGATGCTTTTCAGGTGAATATATCCGTTGAATTTGTGTACTAACCGCAGGTCTTTGGCAACACGTACCAACCTTTCCATGGTGTAATCCGGATTGCGTACAACGCCGGAGCTGAGGAAAAGCCCTTCTATATAGTTGCGCCGGTAGAATTCGATGGTGAGGTCTACCAGTTCGCTTACCGAAAGTGTGGCACGGGGAATGTCATTGCTTCTTCTATTGATACAATAGGCACAGTCATATATGCAATAATTGGTCAGCATAATTTTCAGCAAGGATATGCAACGACCGTCCTCGGCGAAGCTGTGGCATATTCCCCAGCCGCCTACGGTGTTTCCCAATGTGCCTGATTGGTTACGGCGCACAGTCCCACTACTGGAGCAGGAAACATCATATTTGGCAGATTCTGCTAGTACTTTCAATTTGGCAAGGACATTCTCATTCATTTAATCAGAATATTTCTGCCAAAAATACAGATAGTCTTTGGAATGGGCAAACGGTTTGGCATTTTCTCCGTTAATTTTTAACTTCTTTGTTGGATTATGCTGTTCCTTTTTTCTAATTACAATATAAGCCCGCTTGCTTTAAGCAGGTGTGTATTGGTGGTGACTATAATTCTTTTAACTTCTTTGTGGAGAATATATGGGGTATTGGAACGGGGATGAACTCTGTATGAATTCCATCGCTTTTTTTATGTTAAGATGCTACTTAAACATTAGTTTATGTAATATAAATTAAGGCGGTTTGCAAATTATTTATTAATTTCGCACTTCATTTTTAATGTTTAATATAAAAAATATTTATGGAGTGGTTTAAGAAAAAAATGAGAGTCTTTCTTTTTGTCTGTTTGTTATTCCCTTTTTATAGTTATGCGGCAAAGATTTCTTTGTCTATAAGTGGTAAAATAGAAGATCATTCAGCAATGCTTTATTTTCCTGACGGGAGAGAACTTCCTATTTCAATAGATGCTTCAGGAAAGGGAGAATTGGTAGTCGATGTTACGGAGCCTGTTTATGTGGCATTAGGTTATCATTATATAAGTCGTACTTTGTTGCTTACACCTGATACAGATATACAAATTTCTTTTGAAAATAAAAAATTTGGAGAACGTGTAGCCATTACAGGCACAGGTTCACAAGTAAATATCTATTTGAATAACGGACGTTTGAAAGCAGCAAAAATTGATGATATGGCATTAGGAGAAAAAGCGTTCTTTTTGAAAATGGATAGTATTTTGAATGTAAATCTGCAAGAGTTGGATCATGCCGGATTATCAGAGGAAATTAATGAAATGGAGAAAATACGTTTGAAATATTTTACTTGTGCTACATTGCCTTCTTATCCTTATTTCCATATGCGTATAGCTAAGGATTCTACTTATGAAGCTTCTTTAGAATATTGGAGTAAGTTACAGGAGTTGATGGTTATGGATGCTTCTTTGTTGCGATATGACGAATTCCGTTCATTTTTGGTTGAGGCGGTAAGCAGAGTGGCAAGAAAACAATACCCGGAATCAAAGTCTTTGGATGCAGTAGTCCGATATGTGGAATCGGAAGTGAAGGAGCCTGGTATTGCAGAGTTCTTAATAAATAAGAATGTATATGCTTATGTAGAGAGATATGGACTTGATTCTGCTGATGCTTATTGTGCTGTGTTCGATCGGTATGTAAAATCACCGCTATTGGTGAAGAATTTTGAGACATTGTGCAATCGTTGGCGCAAATTGTCGGTAGGAGCTCTTTCTCCAAATTTTAACTGTACGGATTTGTCTGGTAAAAAAGTTTCTCTTTCTGATTTTAAGGGAAAGTATGTATATATAGATATTTGGGCTACTTGGTGTGGTCCTTGCCAACGTGAAATTCCACATTTGCAAAAGTTAGAAGAAAAATACCATGGAAAAGATATTTATTTTGTTAGTATCTCATGTGATAATAACAAAAAAGCATGGGAAAATAGAGTGAGGGCTGGTTTAAAGGGTATTCAGTTGCATTTTGTAAATGGAGATACATTTATGAATGACTACATGATAAAGGGGATTCCCCGTTTTATTCTTTTAGATAAGGAAGGAAAAATTATATCGGTGGATATGAGTCGTCCTTCTGATCCCAAAACAATAGCTAAATTAGATGAATTACTTAACTGACTTTTATATTGATAAATTTTTTTAATTTTATGAGTGAAGAATCAGTAAACTCAAGAAGGTGCAAAGGGGGAAATCTGTTTTTTTCAAGAATTCTTTTTTGTATTTGTTTGTGTGGACCGGTAGCTTATGCGTTGGCAGAGGAAAGTACTGTCGTTTCAGAAATACGGCAGAATGAAAAAAAATCTATTTCGGGAGTGGTTACAGATACTAATGATGAACCGTTGATTGGAGCGACTGTATTGGTAAAAGGAACTCAGAATGGTACCGTAACAGATGTGGATGGACGTTTCCATCTGAAGGTAAACAGTGGGGAAACACTTGTGGTTTCATATATTGGTATGAAATCAAAAGAAGTGGCGGTTGTGGATGGAAAGAAAGAGCTTTTTATTCGGTTGGATGCGGACACTGAAATGTTGGATGAAGTGTTGGTTACTGGATATCAGACTTTGTCGAAAGAACGTTCTACGGGTGCGTTTTCTAAAGTTTCTACTGAAAAGTTAGAGTTGAAACGTATGGATAACTTGTCTTCTATGCTTGAGGGACAAGTGGCTGGATATGTGAATGGACAGATTCGTGGTGTCACAACCATGAATGCTGTCGCGAATCCGATGGTCGTGATTGATGGATTTCCTGTAGAAAATACAACATTAGACAGAATAGGGCAGACAACTGAAAATATGCCTGATTTAAATCCGGAAGATATTGAAAGCGTAACAGTGCTGAAAGATGCTGCTGCTGCTTCTATCTACGGTGCGCGAGCTGCTAATGGCGTGATTGTGATTACTACGAAAAAGGCTAAAGAAGGTAAAGCGGAAGTAAGTTTTTCTTCTACCTTTACAGTGCACCCTTATTCTTATTATAAAAAAAATCGGACTAATGCGGCTGATGTTATTGCTATGGAACGTGAATGGGCGACTATGGCATTGAGTACGCCTGAGGCTGCGGAGATGCAGGCTGCCGATTTGCGTGAAAACGGACCATATCCTAGTTTGGGAGTTAATACTTTGTTAGATATGTACACTGGGAAAATCAGTATGGCTGAGGGAGATAAAATTCTGAATCAGTTGGCTTCCTACGGTTATCAATATTATGATCAGGCAGAAAAATATGGTAAGCGTAACCCTTTTTACCAGCAGTATAATTTGAGGGTAGGTAAAACAACAGAGCGTAATTCTTTTAATTTCTCTACTACTTATTGGGATAATGATTATGAGGATATAAATCATAGTGATTGGAAATTAGGTATCAATATTACTAATTCATTACAGCTAACCAATTGGTTGCATTTTGATACAGGCGTTTATCTGAAATATGGCAAAGAGAAGAACCAGTCATATGATTTGTTTGATCCGGGCTTTTCTGTCATGCCTTATGATCCGTTGGTCAATGCAGATGGAAGTTATTTTGTGGCACCTTCACAAAGTGACAAGTCACGTCGTGATTTAGTGGATCAATATGGGCTGTATTCAGAAGATCTCGTGCCGATGGATGAGTTGAATTATGCTCTTAATACAACCAAAACTTTTGAAACCCGCGCTTATGCTAAGTTGAAGTTTGATTTGACTTCTTGGTTGAATTACAATGTGATGTTCCAATATGAAACAAGTGATTCGGATTATGAATCATTGGGTGAGAAAGAGTCAAATTTTATGCGTAAGCGTATTAATGATTTTACCAGCAAATCACCGAATGGCAGTTCTTTGGTATATAATCTGCCGAATGGAGATTCGTTTCATACGTTGAAGAACAGCAAACATAGTTATAACTTCCGTCAACAGTTGAGTCTTGATAAAACATTTGATGAAAAGCATAATTTAGTATGGATATTAGGACAGGAAGTGCGCCATTCATTGATTAATTTTGATGAAAATACGGTATACGGATATGATCCGGAGCTTAAAACATGGCAAAATTATAATATGAAAGATTTGGCTTATTTTTCGGGCTTGTTAGGATCTGCTCAGTTAGATCAGAATAGTATTGCTTCGTCTCGTGAATTGCTTAATCGTTTTGTTTCCTTCTATTCGAATGCATCGTATACGTATGATGATAAATATGTACTTTCTGGAAGTATTCGTTGGGATCGTTCGAACTTGTGGGGAACTAATTCGAAATACCAGAATAAACCTTTATGGTCAGTCGGGGGAAGTTGGAATATCTATAAAGAGAAATTCTTTCAAGCGGATTTTGTAGACATGTTGAAATTACGCGCTTCATACGGTATTGGTGGTAATATTGGGCGTAATACAGCTCCCTATCTGATAGCTTCCTATTATGATTCCAGCCTTGTGGATGGTATGGCAGGGTCTGTGAATACTCCTCCCAATAAGGATATCCGTTGGGAAAAGACAACGACTGTGAATGTAGGTGTAGATTTTGCTTTGTTCCGTCATCGTCTGTCGGGAACAATAGAGTATTATAATAAATATAGTGTTGATCTACTTGCTGCTATAAATGGTAGTCCTACACAAGGGTTTGGCTATACAACGTTGATGACGAATAATGGAAAAATGGTAAACCGGGGAGTGGAAATCACTTTGAGCGGAGAGATTATCCGTCAGAAGGACTTTAGTTGGAACGCTTCATTGTTATATGCATTTAATCGTAATAAAGTAAAACACATCAGTGTGCAACCAAGTTTGTGGGATAGCCGTATAAGTATGCCTACCAGTTATCCTATGGTTGGAAAACCATTATATGGTATTTATGCGTATAAGTGGGCTGGATTGAATGAGAATGGTGATCCACAGGTATATGATGCGGAAAATAATGTCACTTCAGGTCCTGCACGTGATTATCATGCATTGGTTTATTGTGGTACGACTGTTCCTATACATAATGCTTCGTTAACCAATGTATTACGTTATAAAGGTTTTGAATTTTCAGCAATGCTGATATTGGATGCAGGTCACAAGTTGCGGTCAAGCAATATTCCAAGCATTAATATGTCGAACGGACGTATTACATCTACTGCTAAGGGTATAGTGGACCGTTGGACTCAGCCTGGGGATGTAACGGACGTACCACGTCTGCTTTTCTCTAATGATACGGAGAATTTTAATACACACCGTACGGAATTATATCGTTATTCGGATTTGTTTGTGTATGATGCATCAAATATTCGTTTGAGTAATATTTCATTGGCGTACAGAGTTCCGGCCCATTGGTGCAAGAAAATTTCTCTTTCCGGCGCTCGTCTTCAGTTCAATGTAGAGAATGTAGCAACATTTGCTTTTGATAGTAAAGCGAATTACGATTTAGGCGGTAAAGTGAAACCGAATTATGTATGGGGATTGTATTTGAATTTTTAAAGGATGAATAATATGAAAAAACAAATGATAAAGATAAGCAGTCTGCTTTTTGTTATGGTGGCTATGATGCTTTCCGCTTGTGATGATTATTTGGATGATGTGCCGAAAGGGCAGAAGATTCCGAAGACATGGGAAGACTATAATGCTTTTATCCGAAATAATTTTTCCTACCATTTTCTTGATCCCGATCAGCTTGCGGTATTAGCAGGAGATATATTTAAACTTCCTTCTGCCGTAACTAGTCCGTCGTTAACACGTGCCAATTATTACGCAGATGAATCTGTAAATCGAATAGACTTAATGACAGGCAATGATAAGAACCCTTATTTTAATGCTTATGAGGGACTTTTTGCGTGGAATCTAATCGTAGAGGATGTACCGGATGCGACAGAATGTACGGAGGTTCAGCGCCGTCAGTTAATAGCTCAGGGACGTGTTCTTAGAGCCATGCATTATTTTTATTTGGCTAATTTTTATGCTGACCAGTATGATGAGGCTACTAAGGATAAACTGTCAGTTCCTTTGATAACTTCGGCTTCTGTGGAGGCTCCGTCGCCGCAGGTAACTTTGCAAACAATCTATGAGTTTATGCTTGATGATTTGAATAAGGCGGTTGAAGATCTGCCTGTACATAGTGAGTCGATTCTTCATCCTAATCGGGCACTTGGATATGGTATGTTGGCTCGAGTGTATTTGTCTGTGGGGGATTATGACAATGCTTTGAAGAACGCTTCATTGGCATTGGAGCAAAATGACCAGCTTTTTAACTGGATAGATCTTTATGAGGCGGATAAGGAGCGCTATGATGATCCCAAGAATTATACATCAGGGGTAGCCGGTAATCCTGAAACAGATAATGTAGAGAATTATATTTATTGTTATGGATCTTCCACTTCAGGCTGGACTGGCTTGAATAACACAAGCTACGCTATTTCTCCTGAACGGGCGGCTCGTTTTGAAAAGGGGGATACTCGTCTGCTGACCCATTGGAAATCCAGAGTGTCATCTTCCGGTATTCCTTATTATGCGGGTATCTATGCTTTGGAAATGAATAAAGGAGGTATGCGTTCACCTGAAATGTATTATATAAAGGCCGAATGTTTGGCTCGTAAAGGGGGAGAAGCTAATATTAGAGAAGCAATGGAACTGGTGAATAAGGTGAGAAAAACACGTATTCTTCTTGAGTTTTATCAAGATTGGACTGCTGCAACAACGAAAGAAGCAGTGGAAAAAATAATAAGAGATAAAGAGAGTGAATATATCCAGACTCAGGTTATATATTGTGATTATAGACGTTTGAATAAGGATCCGGAGTATGCCCGTACTTTTCCACGCACTATTGAAGGAAAAGAGTATATTCTAAAGTCTGATTCGCATTTATGGATTATGCCTTTTCCGCGTGAAGCCGTATCTAATCCTGGAAATGGAACGATTACACAGAATGTGGAAAAGTAATAAAGCGATAATTTTGCGATAGAATTTATATTATCGATAGGAGTATTCTGAAAAGATTAAGAAATATCCGGATATCCTATAGAGAGAAACAAAAAGGGCGGAACAAAAAATCCGCCCTTTTCTCGTTTTATTATTTTTCAAATTGGATTAGTGGCAATGTCCGCATCCACAGTTGTTTTCATCACTACAACCATCACCGCATCCACCTCCGCAGTCACCACAACCACAGCCGCATCCTTCTCCACTCATCATTTTTACCATTTCCTGAATTTCTTCATTAGTGGCTGTGCGGGATTCTACTACTTCACCTTCAAAAGTGAGATCTTTACCTGCATGAGGATGGTTTAAATCTACAGTAACAGTGTCATTGGTTACTTCGCTTACGGTAGCGTAGAAGTGATGGCCTTCATTGTCCTGTAAGGGAATGACAGCCCCCGGGAAGATACGTTCTTCATCAAAAACACCATCAATGGTGAACATATCTTTAGATACAGTGCGCACACCTTCGGGCATATATTCTCCGTAGGCTTCTGCGGTAGGAATGACAAATTCAAATTTATCACCCTTCTTCAAGGCTGTTATTTCTGTTTCAAAGCGTTCCAGTGTGGTTCCTAAGCCGGATATGAACTGGAAAGGATGTTCTACAGTTGCTTCTTCTACCAATGTTTTCTGGCCGTCTTGCATTACATAAAGTTTGTATGCTACGGTGATGTACTTATTTTCCATGTTTTCTTATTATAATAATGTAATATAAACTACTTACGTAAGTTTTCCGTTGGCAAAGATACGAATTAATTCCCCTTAATCCTTTGTTATTACGTTTATATTACATAAATTTGTTATTATGATACTATAAATGCATTTTCGGTGGCGTTTAATCCTTGATATAAATCAATTAACTGCTCGTTTTGATAGATGTTTGCTTTAATTAACAGATATATGACAACATGTTATAAAGCATGTTGTTATATTTGCAACGTAAAGAGAAAGAGATAACGAGATTGTTTTTAAAAGGTATTATTTAGTTCTTAGGTACTAAGTAAATTGTTTTTAGGTTTAACAAATTAAAATTTTAGGTATTATGAAACGTTTAGTATTGTTGGTTGTAGTGGCATTAGGAATGTCAGCTACAAGTTTTGCAGGAGAAAAAGTAGAAGGTAAAGATTGGAAGGTAGATGTTAACGTCGCAAAGTTGAGCAAATATTTGAATCTGGATGCACGTCAGATGGAGGAGGTTGCTAATATTTCTGATTATTTTGCTGACAAAGTGCAAAGCGCAAGCTACGCAAAAGAAGCTAAACAAGGTAAAAAATTGCGTGAAGCCGTATATGGAAACTTCAAACTGATGAAACGTACATTGACAAATGAGCAGTACAAGAAGTATGTGCAGTTGTTGAATGTCACATTGAAAAACAAAGGGTTGGATTCCTATATGGAAGATGCGGCGAATAAATAAATTTATAAAGTGAAATAAATGAATAGAAAAGAGAGTGCATTGGTTTGTATTCTCTTTTTTATTTATCCGTCGGAAGATATAGTGTATATTTGTGATAAAATGATTGTTTAAAGCCCGATTTAGTTACGAATGATAATTTATAAGAAAAAAAATCTTCATTTTATTTGTTTGTTACAAAAAACGCTTTACCTTTGCAGTCGTTAAAGAAACAAAGAAAACAGATATATGAATATTACTACTCTAAATAACCTGGCAGTCCTGCATATTATTCGCGTCGTGGTGGTCACACTGGGAGCGTGAGAAAGGTTGTGTATGTGTAGTTGTACATATAAAGAAATAATTGAAAGCCTTTCTCACATGGTGAGGAAGGCTTTTTCAATAAGTATAGGACGTTATAGATTTAGAATAAGATGAAGAATCAGTTACGCAGTTCGTTTAGCACACAGGGTCGCCGTATGGCAGGAGCGAGAGCTTTATGGGTAGCTAACGGCATGAAAAAAGAAATGATGGGCAAGCCCATTATAGCCATAGTAAATTCGTTTACACAGTTTGTTCCGGGACATACCCATCTGCATGAAATAGGTCAGCAAGTAAAAGCCGAGATCGAAAAACTGGGATGTTTTGCAGCAGAGTTCAATACAATTGCCATTGATGACGGAATAGCTATGGGACACGATGGTATGCTATATTCACTGCCCAGTCGTGATATCATTGCCGACAGCGTGGAATATATGGTGAATGCTCATAAGGCGGATGCAATGGTGTGTATCAGTAATTGTGACAAAATCACTCCGGGTATGCTGATGGCTGCCATGCGGCTGAACATACCGACTGTTTTTGTATCGGGTGGTCCTATGGAGGCAGGAGAATGGAATAACCAGCATCTTGATTTGATAGACGCCATGATTAAATCTGCTGATGCATCGGTCAGCGATGAGGATGTGGCTCAAATAGAAGATAATGCGTGTCCCGGCTGTGGATGCTGTTCAGGTATGTTTACGGCTAATTCCATGAATTGTCTTAATGAGGCTATTGGTCTGGGACTTCCGGGTAATGGCACTATTTTGGCAACTCATGCCAATCGTACTCAGTTGTTTAAAGATGCGGCTGCTCTGATAGTGAAGAATGCTTATAAATACTATGAGGAAGGAGATGACAGCGTGTTGCCACGCAGCATTGCTACTCGTGATGCTTTTCTGAATGCCATGACATTGGATATTGCAATGGGTGGTTCCACCAATACTGTGCTCCATCTTTTAGCTATCGCCCACGAGGCGGAAGTAGATTTCAAGATGGATGATATTGATATGCTTTCACGCCATGTGCCTTGTTTGTGTAAAGTAGCTCCGAACACACAGAAATATCATATCCAGGATGTGAACCGTGCCGGCGGTATCCTTAATATATTGGGAGAATTATCCAAGGGTGGTTTGCTGAAAACCGATGTGAAACGAGTGGACGGTCTGACATTGGCGGAAGCTGTCGAAAAATATAATATATGTAAGAAGGAAGTGGATACTGAAGCAAAACGTATCTATTCAAGTGCTCCGGGAAACAAATTCAATATAAAGCTGGGTTCTCAGAATGCTGTTTATAAAGAACTGGATACAGATCGTGCCAATGGTTGTATCCGTGATTTGCAACATGCTTATAGTAAGGACGGAGGTTTGGCTGTTTTGAAAGGGAACATTGCACAGGATGGTTGCGTAGTGAAAACAGCCGGAGTGGATGAAAGTATTTGGAAATTCTCGGGACCTGCCAAGGTGTTCGATTCGCAGGATGCTGCTTGTGAAGGTATTCTAGGAGGAAAGGTAGTCAGCGGAGATGTTGTTGTTATCACTCATGAAGGTCCGAAAGGTGGTCCCGGTATGCAGGAAATGCTTTATCCTACTTCTTATATCAAATCCAAGCATTTAGGAAAAGAATGTGCTCTGATTACCGACGGACGTTTTAGTGGAGGAACCTCGGGATTAAGCATCGGGCATATTTCTCCCGAAGCTGCAGCGGGTGGTAATATCGGAAAAATAGTGGATGGTGATATAATTGAAATCGATATTCCGAACCGCAGTATCAATGTGAAACTGAGCGACGAAGAATTGGCCGCCCGACCGATGGCACCGGTGACCCGCGACCGTAAAGTTCCTAAAAGCTTGAAGGCATACGCTAGTATGGTAAGTTCTGCAGATAAAGGAGGAGTGAGAATCATTGACTAAATTAGAAATTAAAAATTGAGAATAAAAAACAGTTTCGTTGTCATCGGCCAGTTGTCCGGCATCGTATTTTTTTGAATCTCAATTCTCAACTAAACAATTATGGCAAAAGAAAAGATAACAGGAGCAGAGGCGATGATGCGTTCTTTGGAGTATCAAGGAGTAAAAACTCTTTTCGGATATCCCGGAGGTTCTATCATGCCTACTTTTGATGCTTTATATCATCATAAAGATACATTGAACCATATATTGGTCCGTCATGAACAGGGAGCTGCCCATGCAGCACAGGGATTTGCCCGCGTATCCGGGGAGGTTGGTGTCTGTTTGGTGACTAGCGGACCCGGTGCGACAAATACCATCACCGGCATTGCCGATGCTATGATTGACAGCACGCCTATTGTGGTGATTGCCGGACAGGTAGGAGCTTCTTTTTTGGGTACGGATGCTTTTCAGGAAGTAGATCTGGTGGGCATCACTCAGCCTATTACCAAATGGAGTTACCAAATTCGCCGTGCGGAAGATGTAGCTTGGGCTGTAGCCCGTGCTTTCTATATAGCCAAAAGCGGACGTCCCGGTCCTGTTGTTCTGGACTTTGCCAAGAATGCACAAGTGGAGATGGTGGATTATGAACCGATGAAGCTTGATTTTATCCGTAGTTATGATCCGGAACCTAATCCTGATAAGGAATCTCTTCAGGAGGCTGCCGAATTGATAAACAATGCCCAAAGGCCATTAGTGTTGGTAGGGCAGGGGGTAGAGTTGGGTAACGCGCAAGATGAGTTACGTGCATTCATAGAAAAAGCCGATATGCCTTGTGGCTGTACTTTGCTGGGACTTTCGGCTATACCGACTTCGCATCCTTTAAATAAAGGAATGTTAGGTATGCATGGAAATCTGGGGCCCAATGTCAAGACTAATGAATGTGATGTGTTGATTGCCGTAGGTATGCGCTTTGACGACCGTGTAACCGGAAAATTAGAGACATATGCTAAACAGGCAAAGGTGATTCATTTGGATATTGACCATTCTGAAATAGACAAGAATGTAAAAGTGGATGTACCCGTATTAGGTAATTGTAAACATACGCTAGCTATGCTGACGCAACTTATCCGGGAGAATAAACATTCCGAATGGATTGATAGCTTTGCTGAATATGAAAAGACGGAATATGAACATGTTATCAGTAAAGAAATTCATCCTGTTGACGGGGCATTGAATATGGGTGAAGTGGTGCGTGCGGTGAGTGAGGCTTCGAATAATGAGGCCGTACTGGTGACAGATGTGGGACAGAACCAAATGATGGCTGCTCGTTATTTTAAATACAGTAAGAACCGCAGCATTGTAACTTCGGGTGGATTGGGAACAATGGGATTCGGTCTTCCCGCTGCTATAGGCGCTACTTTCGGTTGCCCGGATCGTACTGTATGCGTATTTATGGGTGATGGCGGTTTGCAGATGAATATTCAAGAATTGGGAACTATCCTGGAGCAAAAAGCGCCGGTAAAGATTATTTTGTTGAACAATAACTATTTGGGTAATGTTCGTCAGTGGCAAGCTATGTTTTTCGGTCATCGTTATTCATTTACTCCGATGTTGAATCCGGATTACATGAAGATTGCCGAGGCATACGAGATTCCTGCCCGTCGTGTCATGAAGCGCGAGGAATTGCAGGATGCTATCCATGAGATGCTGGCTAATGACGGGCCGTTCCTGTTGGAGGCTTGTGTGATAGAAGAGGGAAATGTATTGCCGATGACACCTCCGGGAAGCTCGGTGAATCAGATGTTACTGGAATGCTAATTTAATAATTATGGATAAGACATTATATACATTAATCGTTCATTCAGAAAATATCGCCGGTTTGCTGAACCAGATTACGGCTGTGTTTACTCGTCGCCAAATCAATATCGAAAGTCTTAATGTTTCTGCGTCTTCCATCAAGGGAGTGCATAAATATACTATTACTGTCTGGACTACTCAGGATGTGATAGAAAAGGTGGTGAAGCAGATTGAGAAGAAAATAGATGTTTTGCAGGCACATTATTTTACTGATAGTGAGATTTATCAGCATGAGATTGCTTTGTACAAGGTTTCTACTCCTGAATTTCAGGAGAATCCTATGGCATCTAAAGTTATCCGCCGTTATAGTGCCCGCATTGTAGAAGTAAATCCGGTTTTCTCTATTGTTGAAAAGAATGGAATGAGTGAGGAAATTACTGCTCTTTATGAGGAGTTGCGCGGATTGGGATGTGTGTTGCAGTTTGTACGTTCGGGACGTGTGGCGATTACTACCAGCTGTTTCGAGCGTGTGAACGAATATCTGACCCAACGCGAGGAAAAGTATCGCCAGCAAAAAACGGAATAATGATGAGTGAGAATAAAGTAGGAACATACAGATTTGTGGCAGAACCCTTTCACTGTGATTTCAGTGGAAAGTTGACTATGAGTGTGCTGGGTAACCATTTGCTGAATTGTGCCGGCTTTCATGCTGCCGACCGGGGATTTGGAATTGCTACACTCAATGAGAATCATTATACATGGGTACTTTCCCGTTTAGCTGTAGAGTTAGAGAATATGCCTTGTCAATATGAGGGATTCAGTATTCAGACATGGGTGGAGAACGTGTATCGCCTTTTTACAGACCGTAATTTTGCAATTTTGGATAAGGAAGGAAAAGCTGTCGGATACGCCCGTTCCGTATGGGCGATGATCAGTATGGAAACTCGCAAACCTGCTGACTTGCTTACGCTTCACGGAGGTAGTATCACTGATTATGTATGCGATAAGGAATGTCCTATAAGCAAGCCCGGTCGTATTAAGGTGACAGAGAAAACTCCGGTTTCTGAATACCAGACCAGATATAGCGATATTGATATCAATGGTCATGTGAACAGTATTAAGTATATAGAACATATTCTCGACCTGTTTCCTATAGAATTTTTTAAGGAGAAACGGATTAAACGTTTTGAGATGGCTTATGTAGCTGAAAGTTATTATGGTGATATATTGAGTTTCTACCGCGAGGAAGTGGGGGAGAAAGAATATGATATAGAGGTGAAGAAGAATGGCACAGATGTTGTCGTTCGCAGTAAGGTGATATTTATTTAGAATCTAATTTTTAATTTTTAATTTATAATTTAAAATGGCACAATTGAATTTTGGCGGCGTTACAGAAACTGTAGTTATCCGCGATGAATTTCCTTTGGAAAAAGCACGTGAAGTATTGAAAGATGAAACAATCGCTGTGATCGGGTATGGTGTGCAGGGACCGGGGCAGTCTTTGAATCTCCGGGACAATGGTTTCAATGTAATCGTTGGTCAGCGTCCGGGAAAAACATATGAAAAAGCAGTTGCTGACGGATGGGTTCCGGGTGAAACTCTGTTTGGTATTGAAGAGGCTTGTCAGAAAGCGACTATCGTAATGTGTCTGTTATCTGATGCAGCTGTTATGTCTGTATGGCCGACTATCAAACCTTGCTTGACTCAAGGCAAGGCACTTTATTTCTCTCATGGCTTTGCTATTACTTGGAGTGACCGTACAGGGGTAGTTCCTCCTGCTGATATTGATGTGATCATGGTAGCTCCTAAAGGGTCGGGTACTTCACTGCGTACCATGTTCTTGGAAGGTCGTGGTTTGAACTCTTCATACGCTATCTATCAGGATGTAACCGGCAAGGCTTATGAACGTACTATTGCATTGGGTATTGGTATCGGTTCAGGCTATTTGTTCGAAACGACTTTCCAGCGTGAAGCAACTTCTGACTTGACTGGTGAACGCGGTTCTTTAATGGGGGCTATCCAGGGATTGTTGTTGGCTCAGTATGAAGTATTGCGTGAAAACGGACATAGCCCTTCTGAAGCGTTTAATGAAACTGTAGAAGAATTAACCCAGTCATTGATGCCTTTGTTTGCTAAGAATGGTATGGACTGGATGTATGCTAACTGCTCTACTACTGCTCAGCGCGGTGCATTGGATTGGATGACTCCGTTTCATGATGCTATCA
The DNA here is from genome assembly GCF_000012825.1 of Phocaeicola vulgatus ATCC 8482. Taxonomy (GTDB): domain Bacteria; phylum Bacteroidota; class Bacteroidia; order Bacteroidales; family Bacteroidaceae; genus Phocaeicola; species Phocaeicola vulgatus. The sequence continues at coordinate 3,265,185 of NC_009614.1, forward strand.
AACCTGTAGTTGAAAAGTTATATCACAGTGTGAAGACTGGCAACGAGGCTCAGATTTCTATCGATTCTAACTCTAAACCCGATTATCGTGAAAAATTGGAAGAAGAATTGAAAGCATTGCGTGAAAGCGAAATGTGGCAGACGGCTGTAACCGTACGTAAACTTCGTCCTGAAAATAATTAATAGTTAGTATTTAGTATAGAAAGCGGGGGTGCGATGAGGCATCTCCGCTTTCTTTTATATATATTAATGTTAGTGGTATTGTTTATATCATGTGTAGTCGCTAAATTTGTGAAAACTTGACTTAGACATGAATAATAGATTATCACTTTTATTAATAGGGTGCATATTTCCCTTTCTATCTTTTTATGCACAAAAGAATATGAATCTTCCACCATATTATCCCACAGTAAAAGGTATTACGGATTATGCTGTGTGGCAGCTTGTATATCCGGATTCTTTATTGAAGGCGGATATTGCAGGTGAAGCAGTGTGTACACTCCGCATTGATAGTTTGGGTATTGTCCGTAGTAAATATATTGAAGCCACTCATCCTTTGTTTGCCAAGGCGGCCGAAGATGTGATTGAGGGGATGCGTGAATGGCAGCCTGCAAAGAAAGCGGGTAGAGATATAGATAGTACTGTAGTCTTTCATATTCCTTTTAATCCTGATATTTACAGTGACCGCATTTGGAGGCAGCAGCAAGTTCTGGAATCTTGCAGGGGACAATTTGTCGATTCCATGCCTGTCTTTCCAGATGATATTCGTAGTCTTGTTATGGGAAATATGGGTTGGCCTGATGATAAAGTGGATAAAGCCGTTGCTATTTGCCGTTTTACGGTGAATGAAAACGGGGAGATTATGAATATCCGTGTGATAAAAGGCACTCATCCGGCTTTTGATAAAGAGGCTATACGTATTCTTTCTAATTTTCCCCGGCTGATTCCTGCCATGAAAAACAGCAAACCTGTGCCATATGATTATTTTTTGACTATGCGTTTTTGGAAAGAGGATCTGGAACATTATTTATTGTATAGGGAATGTGCACAGGAAGATTTGGAAAAGACCACTTGGGAGCCTTATAGATACTCTTCTTATCCCGGTGGTACTGTTGCTTTGACGCAATTTATAAATTCTCATCTGAAAATAACTCCCGAAATGAAGGCTACGGGAAAGCAGGGACGGGTGATTTATAGTTTCAATGTGGATATAGATGGTTCAATGAAAGATTTTCGGCTGGTGAGAGGACTTGATCCATTAATGGATGCCGAAGCATTGCGGGTACTTCAATTAGTGAATGAAAAATGGAGTACGGGGTATTATTTCAATTCAAAGAAATGGTATCGGGAGTTTTATGTGAATCAATTCACCATTCCCATTATTTTTAGTTGGTAGCTTATATATATTGCTACTTTGGACTTGAGATTTCGATGTTTTGACAGTTTTGGGAGTCCACCTGTAACATTAAGGAGGATTACCGTTCTTGAAGGATCATTTTGTTCTTCGGTCAACTTTCGGAAGTATCTCTGACCTGTCAGTTTTTCGATACAGGAACTTCGAGCATGTATGCCCTCATGCCCTCATTGTGTGTATAACAGGCTAATTATAAATTACTTATGTGTTGACGGTAAAAATACTTGCTTTCACTTATACTCTCATGCCCTCACTATGTTTTGAAGTTTCTTTTTACATAACATGCTTGTTGTCAGTTATGTATATTTTTTACAGGCTGTTTGTGTTTGATGCAAAGTAGGACATTTTCAGGCTTTTCTATCGTAAGAAGTATGCATGAGAAGGGTTTCTACGAAATGAGGCTTACGATGGAATTTTCGGCAGGGGTAAAAAAGATCAAGACGTTTTTAAAAAAGCTCTTGTTCTTTTTTAAAAAGGCGGTTATCTTTTTTTAAAAGCTCTTGATCTTTTAAAAAAACGTCCTGTCACCAACGACAGGAAGAATATAAAAACAGGCTGTACCAATCATTTGATACAGCCTGTTTTTATATTTATAGGATTATATACTACAGATTAGAAGTACAGATAACGGTCATCTTTCACTTCAGCTTTTTTGTAGAGGTCATTGATGAAACTGCTAGCATAACGTCCTGCCATATTAGACAAGTTGTTTTCTTCGTTTTTAGCATCAAATTCTTCTGCACTTTTTTCTTTGTTATAAACCTGAATCATGTAAACACCTGCATTACCCTTGATAGGACCAGTTAACTTGTTTACTTCAGCTTTGCTTGCATAAGCACCTAAAGCTGGTTCGCTGGCGCGAGTTACTGAAACATATGCCGGAGCAGAGAAAGTGATATGTTTTACAGAATCGCTAACTGCATTTGCCATATTTTTCACTTGGTCAATGCTGTTTGCACCTTTCATTTCAGCTATCAGTTTTTCAGCTTTTTTATCTTTGATGATTTCTGCTTTCAGCATGTCGGCAACCAAGTTGATATTACGATATCCGGCAGGATTAATCTTTTCAAGAGCAACTACCATCAGATGATCGTTCTCACCACATTCATACAATGGAGACACTTCACCTTCTTTGGCTGCAAAAATCCATTTCAACGCTTCACGGGTTCCTTTTACACCACCCACACGGTGTTCTGCGCTACGGAAATCAGCACGTTCTAACAAGCGGTATCCGCTTTCTTCTGCATTGGCAACAATCTTATCCATTGTAGTGTTCTGCGCTACGAATTGGCTGAAATCATTATATGCCTTGTTGTATGTTTCTTTGCTGAATTCAACCGGACGTTTAATCACTGCAACTTTATATTTATCTTTCATGGCTTTTTTATCCAACACTTGAAGAATAACGTTAGCTTGTCCGATCTGAAGATTGCTTAATTCTTTAACATTAGAGTTAATCAATGTGTTGATGTATTTAGCATTGTCAGCATCTAATGCAGCACCTTCATAGTTGCGTGCAGTCAACCAGGTTGCTTCACCTGTCTGACCATATTTTTTTGCGATATCAGCAAAGTCAGCTCCATCTTTCAGTGCATTGAAAATACTATCGGCTAAAGTTGCGGTTTTAGCAGCATCTTCAGCATATACCTGAATTTGACGATATTGGATTGAATCGGGAGCAGTCTGCTTGGCAATAATTTTAAAAGCATTATATGAATCATCTGCCTGATTATAGTAAGGACCATATACTTCGTTGATAGTTACAGAGTCCAAACGAGCAACTACATCATTAGGATATACAGTCTTGTTGATTGCAATTTCAGAAAAAGGAACAACAGAGCCGGTGGAACGGATGAATGTGTTCATGTCGGCAGCGGTACCTAGCTGGTTGGCATATTCGGTTACTTCATTTAATACTTCTTTGCGATCTTCTTCAGATGGAGTTACCAATACATCAATGTATTTGATGTTACGAGTTTCAACCGGCTGTTCGAAAGAACTTTTTTTCTTGTTATACAGATCTTTGATTTCGCTGTTTGAAACCGTGATAGTTGAATCGCTGATAGAAGAATAAGGAATTGCAGCCAGTAAAACGTCTGATTGTTCAGTGCGTGATGTAAACGCATCTTCAGCTGCAACCGGATTTGAAATCAATGATTTTGCAATCAGGTTCTGATATTTTTCAGCTAAAGTAGATTGGATCAAAGTCTTTTCAATAAAATTCCAAAAAGCTCCCATTTTTTGATAGTATTCTACATATTGTGCAGGCATTTTGCTTGCATCCAGGTGAGCGTAATCTACCAGGAATTTTTTCAGCATATCTTTGTCGAAAGCACCGGTTTGCGGATTGCGGAACGGAGTTTGCATTAATAAGGGGTTAGTACCCTCCTCAATGATTGCTTGAACTTCAGCTTTGCTGACAGTCAGTCCCAATTTTGCAGCTTCTGCTGCGATTAATTGGTTATTTACGTAAGATTGCCATACTTGGTCTTTCACTTGAGTCAGTTGGTCGTCATTTAATGCAGAAACACCTTGTGTCAATTTAATGACTTCTGTGTATTCGTCTACCATTTTTTGATACTCTTGTGCTGTAAGTGTTTTTCCATTCACTTCACCTACGTCTTGTTTACCCTGATGTGGTTGGAGAACCTTCCATGCGTCTCCGGCAATGAATGCGAAGAGGGCAAGTCCGATTACAACGACCAACAGAGGGCCTTTACTTCTGATTGTTTGTAATGTTGCCATTTAATTTTACTATTTTTGTTTATTGTTTTTTTATACTTCATAGATTTAGCGCACGAAGATACAAAAAATGCAGCTTACAAGCTATTTTATTGTGAAAAAAATCTATTATTCGGTTACTTTCAACTTTACTAATTCAATTTTGGTTGCTGTTACTTTAATTATTTTGAAATGGAATTTATCGAAAGTGATCTCTTCATGTATTTTGGGGAAGCTTTGGTATTGGTGCAGGATGAGTCCACCGATAGTTTGGTAATCATCATTTTCCGGTAGGTCAAGTGAGAACAATTCATTGACTTTTTCGATTTCCAGACGTCCGGAAAGGATGTATTCATTGTCACCGACAGATTTGGCTATGTAAGAAGTCGTGTCATGCTCGTCTTCTATTTCACCGAAAATTTCTTCCACTAAATCTTCTAGCGCCACGATGCCGGATGTACCTCCGAATTCATCGACTACTACAGCTAAGGATTTCTTTTGCTGCATGAATAGTTTCATCAGCTTATGCGCTCCCATCGTTTCGGGAGCAATAGGTAGTTGGCGTACACTCTTAGTCCAGTCGGTCTGTTCACGAAACATTTCAGAAGAATGGATATAACCTATAATATTGTCAATGTTTTCTTTATAGACAATGATTTTACTGATTCCGCTTTCAATGAAGCGGGCTTTTAGTTCTTCTATGGGAGTTCCATATTCTATGGCAACAATTTCGGTTCTGGGTACCATACAATCCCTAATTCTGATATTCGAAAAATCTAGTGCATTTTGGAATATCTTGACTTCGGTGTCTATGTCTTGTTCATTTTGAACATCTTGTATACTGCTTTGAATAAAGTAATCTAGATCGACTTTGGTAAAAGCTTTTTCATTGGCTTCTTTATTTGTTTTAATGCCTATTATGTAAAGTAATATATTGGATATTCCCGAAGCAAACTTGCTGATGGGATAGAGCAAGACATAGCAAATGTAAGTGGGAACTGCAAAAATATTCAGAGTGAAATTGGGATTAATCTTAAATAAGGTTTTAGGAAGGAACTCTCCTGTGACCAAGATGATTAATGTGGAAATAATTGTTTGGATCAGTACTAATAAAAAGTGGTTGTCTATCAATCCTGCCAGCAAGTTTTGTTCAATGACTTGTGCCATCAATATACCGTAAATGACCAAAGCGATGTTGTTCCCTACCAACATGGTAGAGATAAAATTGTTCGGATTATGAAAGAAGATGGAAAGTATACGTGAATTTATGCTTTGGCTGTTACGATCCATTTCAAAACGTAATTTATTGGATGAAACAAAGGCTATTTCCATGCCGGAGAAAAAAGCGGAAAAAGCCATTGTGATAAGAATTTGTATAATAATACCCATAATAGTGAGTGAATTAGCGTATCGAATCAGTTCTGGTGCTATTTGCAACAGCTTTTGTACTGTCTGCTGGTGCTGTATCTTCTACAGTGAAAATACCTGTGTTATTATAAATTTGATATTCTGTCATTTGCTGGTTGGATTCAAATCCATAACCGGTAATGATTTTGTCTTCTTGTTCAATGCGGATAAATTTGTCAGAATAGACCCTTTCCTGTTTTTCATCCCAAAAGAGCAGGTCTGTGTCAAATTTGTCGCCTCTTTGGCTGCGGATATGCACATTGCTTCTCAATTCCCAAAGTTTCTTTTTCTCGTAGTAATAGGCTGTATCGGCTTTTATGCTGGCATCAATATGGAATAGGGAATCAAACTTTTCCAGATAAACTCCTTTTTCAAAAGCCCAATAAGGAGGGTTCTTTTTATCATAAATTTCCCATTCTTCTGTGATAATTTTGTAGCGGGTAATACCGGAATCGGATATAAGGGTAGTAACCCCCAATGTTTTCATGCTAGGCAATGAATCTCTTTCTGTAATGGCTTCCGCCAGATTTTTTTCGCCTCCTGAGCATGCTGGGAATAAAACAAACATAACAGTTGCCCAAATGGCAACTGTTATGTTTAGAAATATAAAGTGTGATTCTTGTTTTTTTTCAGACGACATAATTATCTGATAGTTGTTGTTTCACCAATCCATCCACCGATTGTAACAGAGTCACCTTTCTTCAAGCTGAGGAAGAACAAGTCTGCGTCTTTAGGAGTATGGGCTGCATAAGTACCAATTAGTTTATTTGCTTCTTCAGCAACACTAGGATCTACACTTTTTGCTTTCTGTAATTTGTCGATAACAGCAAAATAAGTACACTTGTTCAATGCGGCTTCATCACTCCAGTTAGGGCTTGATGCATACATATTAGCAATTAAAATGTAAGGCTTACCATTGTTTCCATCCAATGAGATTGACTTCAGCGCATATTGTTTTGCCTTGCTCAACTGTTTTTTGCTGAATAAAATAGCAGCGGTTTTGTATGCATAGTCGGCTTTCTTTAATGGGTCTTGTTCTAAGTTGATAGCCTGATCAAAATAGTCGATACATTTGTCCATATCACCTTTCTTGTAATACATGTATCCGCAACCTACAGCAGTTTCGGCAGTCGGTTCGATGGCATGTGCGGCTTCAGATGCAGCAAAGTAAGCTTCCTGTTCTGTACAGTTTAGCATCTGCATTACAGAAATAACTTGCTTCAGATAATCCAAATTAGTTTTGTTTTGTTCAACTTTCGGAGCATAGATAGCTTGTAGGTTGTCGCAAGTCGCTACACCACTGTTAATGAAAAATGCATCGATATTGTCTTTTGCCACTTTCAATAATTTTTTGTCATTTTCCTTTGTAGCAGCTTTTAAAGCTCCATCAGCAACTCCTGATGCAAACAAGTAATCCTGAATGAATTGTTCTTTGTATGCTTCATCACTCTTCATTTTACGGGCAGCAGCATCCATGAATTCTTGTAATACAAAATAGTCGGAATTTTCTTTTTCAAGTTCAATGGCTTCTTTGAACATGTTGTATGCTTCATTCATGTCCTGTCCACCCATTGTGAAGTAGTCATGTGCCTTCATTCCGATAATTGAACCCTTTGTAGCATCTCTTTTAACCAACTTGTTCAAATCGTCCAGATATTGGATACGCTGGTCGTGAACTTTCATCAGTTCATTGAAGTATTGTTTTTGCTTAGCTGCATCTTTTTCACCGGCTATTAAAGCACGAAGAATTTTTGCACCATTAGTATAAGTACTTACTTGAGCTTTGGGGGCTTCTGTAAATACGCTCATCCAAGGAGTATAGGCGTCCTTGAAATTGTTAGTTTTGACATACTCAGTGTAAATACTGATATTTTTCAAGCATCGGATACTGTCTTCACCATGTCCGAATCTTGATCCGTCTGACGCTCCGGTCTGAGCGAAAGAAGCTGTTGTACCTAAGGAAAGAACGAACAGCGCTGTTACCATCTTCATTTTCATCGTATATAAATTTAGTTGTTGTTATTTATTTGCTTCTCTCCATTTATTAATCCACTTTCCATTTCATGAACCAACGTTCATTGAAAGTGAGCCCGATATTGATTCTCAAATAGTTCTCTTCCATTAATCCTTTAAATTTAGGACTGACTTTAATGTATTGTCCGGAAATGTTCAGCATAGATTTACTTTGGAACATGGGAAGTCCGAAACCTACACTGACGCCATATTCGCGTGCACCGTCTTGAAAACTGGTTGCTCCTGTGTCCGGATCAGTATAGCTTACCTTATTATAAGGAGTTGAATAATAAGCTCCCATACGGTAACGGATACGCTTCAGATAGTTGTGGCTGATATAACTTGGTACGAATTCCGCACCAAAAGCTATTTTTGTGCGGTTATTCATTTCCACACTTTCTTTGTTGAACTTGCTCCAAGTCAGATCGGCTGTATTCCATTTTTGTAAAGTATAGTCAACCCCAATCGTCAGGCGGTTGTCATATACATAAGTAAGACCTGCACCAAATGTATGTGGCATTTTAAACGGGTTGGGAATAGTATCGCCGGTTTGTGACTGTACATAAATGGAACCATTACTTTCCGTACCTGTCTGATGATATTTATATGCATCTCCGTGCAAGGTATGTCCCAGTGTATAAACGGCACCTACATTTATTGTGTTTTTCTTGTTTAACTTATAAGTATACTGTAAACCAAAATCCAATTTATAATCACTGATGGAAAATTTGTCTAATTTGATACTACGTGTATCTGTCGCTCCAATAGCTGTCATGGATTGATGGGTAATGTCTCCATAAAGATATGAAAAATTTGCACCAACAGACAAATTATTAAATACTTTATAACCTAATCCTACAAAAACCTGATGAAAGCCTCCGTCGCCATTATAAGATTCGGCCCACTTTCCGTTATTGTCTACATCCTCAAAATCATGTGTTTTGGAAATGTTGTAACCTACTGTGGAAAATGGAAGAAAACCAACTGTCATTCCCATTTTTTGCCATAGACGGAATTGCATGGCCAAATAGTCAAAACTTGAGTTTTTAGCATTGGTTTTTACATTACCATCCTTGAAGTTCGCATTTTGAAGAGTCATTCCTGCATCGAACAAGAATGTCAATGAATCGATAGCTGTATAAGATGCCGGATTAGACGCGTTGATTTGGTAGCCGTTTCGCAAACCGTATGCTATTCCTCCCATTGCTTTACTGTTACCAAAATTTTGATCAGCTAACTGACCAAAGCCGTAGCGTGTATAGGGAGAATTTGTGCTTGTTTGGGCTACGGCCAGCCCTGTGACTGTGAGTAATATTGACGCACTAATCAGTCTTTTATAATTTATCATTATAGCTTAATATTCTGTTTAAACCTTTCAATACTAAAAATCTATCTGCAAAGATGATACTTTTTAATTTTGTATCAAAAGAAAATTCATCTCCGCCCGTTAAAAAAACCAAAAGCTCCGGATAATTCTTTTGAAGATGGGTGATATAGCCGCTCATTTCAAATTCCATTCCGCGAATGACTCCTGCCCGGATAGCCGTTTCTGTAGATTGTCCATACATCGGAACTTCTCCTTTAGCGCTTACTTTGGGAAGTTTGTCGGTGAATATGTTCAATGCCTTGAAACGCATACGCATTCCTGGAGAAATATTGCCTCCATGATAGGCTCCGTCAGCGTCAATAAAATCGTATGTGACACAGGTTCCTGCGTCAATAACCAGCACATCGTGTCCAGGCTTCAGCCAGTTTGCTGCGACCACAGCTGCTAAACGGTCCATGCCCAGTGTTTGAGGCGTTTTATATAAATTAGTGACGGGAACAGGGGTTTCATGACTTAATTCGATGATGTTAAAAGGCAATCTTTCCAGTTGGTGCCGGATCGTATTGCTTAGTGTTATGACAGAAGCTATGATACCTCGTTTCAACGGGTATCGGGAGCAAAGCATCGGGAGGCAATCTAAAGAATGATTGGAGCCACGAAATACTTCAACTAACTCGCCTTTGTCGAATATAGCCAATTTGGCTACTGAGTTTCCTATGTCGATTATTAAATTCACAACTTTGCTTTTTCGGCTGCAAAGTAACGCAAAAAATAAATAGGAATAGCAATAAAAAATGGTATTTGTGAGGAATTAATTAATATTTAGGTGTACTTTTGCATCGGTAAACAGAGAATGGAATTTATGAATAAATTAATTATAGCATTGATATTGTTATTCTTTTTCTTGGGCCAATCGGTTAGAGGTCAGGAAGATAACATAAAGGTAAGTCTGATGACTTGTGCTCCCGGTACGGAAATATATGCTTTGTTCGGGCATACGGCATTGCGCTATGAGGATAAGGCACGTGGAGAGGACTGGGTGTTTAATTATGGTATGTTCAGCTTTAATACTCCCCATTTTATCTATCGTTTTGTCAAAGGAGAAACTGATTATGAATTGGGCGTAACCCGTTATCCTTATTTTGAAGGCAGTTATGCTATGCGTGGTTCCTCGGTCTATCAGCAGACATTGAATTTGACTATTTCGGAAAAACAGGAACTCAGAAGATTGCTGGAAGAGAATTATCTGCCGGAGAATAGGGTTTACCGTTATAACTTTTTCTATGATAATTGCACTACCCGTGCGCGTGATGTAATAGAAAGGTGTATTGAAGGGAAGGTTGTTTATTCTGAAGGAAAGGAGGGGCTCTCTTTTCGGGATATTGTCCATCAATATACTAAAGGACACAAATGGGATGAGTTGGGCATTGATATGTGTTTGGGCAGTGAAGCTGATAAGCCTATTGATGCGCGTAAGCAGATGTTCGCCCCTTTTTATTTGCTGGAAGCGGCAAAAAAAGCGACTATAGTAGTAGGTGACAGCGTGCGTCCTTTGATTCTGCATGAAAAAAAGGTGGTGGATGCAGAACCGGAGAATGTTGGTGACGGTTTTCCATTGTCACCCCTGGCGTGTGTCTTTATTTTAATAGGAATTACTTGTTTTGTAGGATGGTTGCAGTTTAAAACCAGGAAAATAATCTGGATTTGGGATTTGCTTCTTTTTGGTGTACAAGGGTTAGCGGGGTGTGTCATTACTTTCCTGGTCCTTTTTTCTACTCATCCTACGGTAGGGTCCAATTGGCTTATCCTTTTATTGAATCCTATCCCTTTACTTTACCTTCCGGTCATGGTTTGTCGAGCTATAAAAGGTAAAAAAGACCTCTATCATACAATAAATGTAGCGTATTTAACACTTTTTATAATGATAATGCCGTTTGTACAGCAAAAATTCAATGTAACGGTATTACCTTTGGCACTGTGTTTGTTGATATGTTCTGCAAACCACGTTTTATTATATTACAGACAAAACAATAAATGAAAGGACGCATCTTAACTTCTCTTTTGACTGTTATCGCATTAACAGGGTTGCAGGCACAGAACATTCCTGCGGTTCCCAGGTTGGTGGTCGGATTGACTATTGACCAGTTGCGGACTGATTATATAGAGGCTTTTTCGGCTTTATACGGTGAACGTGGTTTCAAGCGGTTGTGGAGAGAAGGACGGATTTATCGGAATGCCGAATATGACTTTATTAATGTGGATAAGTCATCAGCTGTAGCGGCCATTTATTCTGGCACTACACCTTATACCAACGGAATCGTGGGGGATAACTGGATGGACCGCAGTACTCTGCGAGTTCTTAATTGTGTGGACGATGCTGATTTTATGGGTATTTACACTTCAGAGTCCACTTCTCCGCAGAAAATGAAGGTGTCGACTTTGACAGATGAGTTGGTAATAGCCACACAAGGAATAGCTGAAGTTTATTCTATCGCTCCTACACGTGAAATGGCGGTGTTGGCTGCCGGTCATGCTTCGAAAGGTGCATTCTGGTTGAATGATGAAACAGGAAAATGGAGTGGCAGTACATATTATGGTACATTTCCTGCATGGGTGACTACTTATAATGACCGTGAAGGATTGGATTTCCGTATCGGCAATATGTCGTGGGAGCCTTATTTGCCTGTGACTGTCTATAAATATTTGACTAGCGAGAACAAACAAGTTACGTTCAAGCATAATTTCGATGACGAGCGGAAAAATAAATACCGTAAATTGAAAACAAGCCCTTATGCTAATGATGAGGTAAACCGTTTGGTTAATGCTTGTTTTAGTAATACTTCCATTGGAAAGGATGCTGTTCCGGACTTTTTGTCACTGGCATATTATGCCGGGAATTATGATCATAAGGCTCCTGCAGAACTCCCGATGGAAATGCAGGATACCTATGTACGTCTGGACAACAGTATTGCTGAATTATTGGAATTGATAGACCGGAAGGTTGGTTTGAACAATACTTTATTCTTTATAACCTCTACAGGATATGCTGACGCTGATCCTGTTGATTCTCCTCAATATAAAATACCGGGTGGAGAATTCCATATTGAACGTTGTTCTGCTCTGTTGAACCTTTATTTGGCAGCTATTTACGGTGAAGGACAATGGGTGGAGGCGCATTTTGAGCAGCAAATATACTTGAATCATAAGCTGATAGAGCAGAAACAACTGAATATATCCGAGATATTAAATCGTGCGGCAGAATTCTTGGTACAGTTCAGCGGAGTGAAAGATGTGTATTCTTCACAACGTTTGCAATTGGGAGCGTGGACTCCTACCATTGATAAAATAAAGAATTACTATAACCCGATATGTTCCGGAGACTTATGGATAGAAGTCTTACCAGGCTGGACTGTATTCCGTGAACATTCGCTTGATACGCAGGTGCAACGCTATTCATATGCGTCGGCTCCATTGATTTTCATTGGGAACGGAATGAAACCGGAAATAATCCATGCGCCTATAAAAATAGGCAATATAGCACCCACCGTAGCCCATTACATGCGTATTCGTGCTCCTAATGCAGCCGTTCTGGCACCAATGACAGACATCAGAAAATAATATTAAGGAGAGAAGTGCAAATAAATCAGCATTTTATTGTAACTTTGCACTTTCAAAAGTAATCAAATTAGAAAATAATAAAAACAAAAAATACAATGGGATTTAATGAATTTATTGGCAAATTGTTTGGAAATAAGGCCACTCGTGACATGAAAGAAATCAAGCCATGGGTTGATAAAATAAAGGCTGTTTATCCGGAAATTGCCAAATTGAGCAATGACGAGCTTCGTGCAAAAACAGTAGAATTAAAGAAGTACATTTCTGATTCGGCTGCTGAGGAACAAAAGAAGATAGAAGAATTGAAAGGTACTATCGAAACTACAGAACTGGAAGATCGTGAGGGCATCTTCGCGCAGATAGACAAACTGGAAAAAGAAGTGCTGGAAAAATATGAAAAAGCACTGGATGATGTACTTCCGCAGGCTTTTGCCATTGTAAAAGACACTGCACGCCGTTTCTCTGAAAATCCGGAATTGGTTGTAACCGCTACCGATTTTGACCGTGAATTGGCTGCTCAAGGAAAAGATTTTGTGCGTATTGAGGACGATAAGGCGATTTGGCAGAACCATTGGATTGCTGGTGGTAATGACATGGTATGGAGCATGGTGCATTACGATGTGCAGTTATTCGGTGGTGTAGTGTTACATAAAGGCAAGATTGCCGAAATGGCTACTGGTGAAGGTAAGACGTTGGTAGCCACTTTGCCTGTGTTTTTGAATGCACTGACCGGTAATGGCGTACATGTAGTTACTGTTAATGATTACTTGTCAAAACGTGACTCGGAATGGATGGGGCCATTGTATCAGTTCCATGGATTGAGTGTGGACTGTATTGATAAACACCAGCCCAATTCTGATGCACGCCGCAGAGCTTATATGGCCGATATCACTTTCGGTACGAATAATGAATTCGGTTTCGATTACTTGCGTGACAATATGGCTGTCAGTCCAAAAGACTTGGTGCAGCGTAAACATAATTATGCTATTGTCGATGAGGTGGACTCTGTATTGATTGACGATGCTCGTACTCCGTTGATTATTTCCGGTCCTGTTCCTAAAGGTGAGGATCAGTTGTTTGAGCAACTCCGTCCTTTGGTAGAGCGTCTGTTTGAAGCTCAGAAAAAGTTGGCTACCCAATATTTGGCCGATGCCAAACGCTTGATTGCATCGGATGACAAGAAAGATCAGGAAGAGGGATTTTTGGCATTGTTCCGTAGTCATAAGGCACTGCCCAAAAATAAGCCGTTAATCAAGTTCCTAAGTGAACAAGGTATTAAGGCAGGTATGCTGAAGACCGAGGAAATTTATATGGAACAGAATAACAAGCGTATGCCTGAAGCCACTGATCCATTGTATTTCGTAATTGATGAAAAGCAAAACAGCGTAGATTTGACCGACAAAGGTATCGACCTGATTACAGGAAATGCGGCAGATCCTACTTTATTCGTTTTGCCTGATATTACTTCCCAATTGTCTGCTTTGGAAAATGAGACAGATTTGACAGAAGAAGAAAAACTGGCCAAGAAAGATGAACTGATGACAAATTACGCTATCAAGTCTGAACGCGTACACACTATCAACCAGTTGCTGAAGGCTTATGCCATGTTCGAAAAGGATGACGAATATGTTGTAATCGACGGACAGGTTAAGATTGTTGACGAACAGACAGGACGTATTATGGAAGGCCGTCGTTATTCTGACGGTTTGCATCAGGCTATTGAGGCCAAAGAAGGCGTGAAGGTGGAAGCAGCTACCCAGACCTTTGCTACCATCACTTTACAGAACTATTTCCGTATGTATCATAAATTGTCGGGTATGACCGGTACAGCGGAAACGGAAGCGGGAGAACTTTGGGATATTTATAAATTGGATGTCGTTGTTATTCCGACGAATCGTCCTATTGCCCGTAAAGATATGAATGATCGCGTTTATAAGACAAAACGTGAGAAGTATAAAGCTGTCATCGAAGAGATTGAAGAAATGGTAAAAGAAGGACGTCCTGTTCTGGTAGGTACCACTTCGGTGGAAATCTCTGAAATGTTGAGCAAAATGCTTGCAATGCGCAAGATTGAGCATAATGTGTTGAATGCGAAACTGCATCAAAGAGAGGCGGATATTGTGGCACAGGCAGGTCAGAAGAGTATCGTGACTATTGCTACCAACATGGCAGGTCGTGGTACCGACATTAAGCTGAGTCCGGAAGTGAAAGCTGCGGGCGGTTTGGCTATTATCGGTACGGAACGTCATGAAAGTCGCCGCGTGGACCGTCAGTTGCGTGGTCGTGCCGGTCGTCAAGGGGATCCGGGTTCATCTGTGTTCTTTGTATCATTGGAAGATGATTTGATGCGTTTGTTCTCTTCAGATCGTATTGCCAGTGTAATGGATAAACTTGGCTTCAAAGAAGGTGAGATGATTGAACACAAGATGATTTCAAATTCCATTGAACGTGCTCAGAAGAAAGTGGAAGAAAATAACTTTGGTATTCGTAAACGCTTGCTGGAATATGATGATGTGATGAACAAACAGCGTGTGGCTGTTTATACCAAACGTCGTCATGCCTTGATGGGTGAGCGTATCGGTATGGATATCGTGAATATGATTTGGGATCGTTGCGCTTATGCTGTAGAATTGGGCGACTTTGATAATGTGAAGATGGAAATATTGCAGACATTGGCAATGGAAGTACCATTCACAGAAGAGGAGTACAACAAGATGAGAAAAGAAGATCTTGCTGAGAAAACCTTTGAAGCGGCAATGAACAACTTCAAGCGCAAGACAGACCGTATGGCCCAGATTGCCAATCCCGTTATCAAACAGGTATATGAGATGCAAGGGCATATGTACGAAAACATCATGATTCCTATTACGGATGGCAAACGCTTGTATAATATCTCTGTCAACTTGAAGGCGGCTTATGAAACAGAAGGCAAGGAGATTGTGAAGTCATTTGAGAAGGCGATTCTGCTTCATACTATTGATGATGCATGGAAAGAAAACCTGCGTGAACTGGATGAACTGAAACATTCTGTACAGAATGCTAGCTATGAGCAGAAAGATCCGCTGCTGATCTTTAAGTTGGAATCTGTCAATTTGTTTGACAACATGGTAAATAAGATCAATAACAATACCATTTCTGTATTGATGCGTGGACAAATCCCGGTTCAAGAACCGGAACAAGTTCGTGAAGCTGCTCCCGAACCGCAGGCTCCTCGTCAACAGTATAGAGAGGAAAAGCAGGATTTAAGTGATCCTCACCAGCAAGCTGCTGCCGAACATGACACCCGCGAGGTAAAGCGTGAGCCGGTTCGTGCGGAAAAGACAGTGGGTCGTAACGATCCTTGTCCTTGCGGAAGCGGTAAGAAATATAAGAACTGTCACGGGCAAAATGCGTGATAAATAACGATTATTATAGAAACGTTCGGGTAGAATTTACTACCCGGACGTTTTTTTTATTCCTTTTAACTTACTTCTTACATAAATAAGCGTATTTTTGTTCCCTAAGAAAAAATGATAATATGAAAAGATCCGCCTCATTAATAATTCTAGTTGCCGGGACACTTTTTGCTTCCTGCAGCAGTTTGCAGACCATATCTTTTGACCAGTTACAGGCAGCCGATGTCAGTTTTCCGGATGCTGTGAGAAAAGTGGCTGTGATAAACAATATGCCTGTACTGAAAACTAAAGATAATCATGAAATACTGAGCAGTGAGTTGGAAGGCGATGGTAAAGTGGCATCCGAAGCTTTGGCAGAGAATATTGCCAATGTGAATTATTTCGATCAGGTCATTATCTGTGATTCTGTATTCCGGGCACAGGATAAAGTGCCACGGGTTAATGTCATTCTGACTAAAGAGGAAGTACGGAAACTGAGCGAGGACTTGGGAGTGGATATGATATTGTCTTTTGATCGTATTCATATTCAGACTAAGCCCGGCGTACTGTTCTATCCGGATTTTCCTATGCCTATAGATGCTGTAGATGGAATTATATCTCCGATTGTTAGAGTATATATTCCCAATCGTGATAAACCTTTGTTTGTAGTTGCCAAGCAAGATACCATTTCCTGGGAAATAGAACCAGCTCTTTCTGACCGGAAGATAGTAAAAGAAGCTTCGGAATATGCCGCTTCTATTCCAGTAGAACATCTGTTGCCACATTGGGATGAGGTGGCTCGTTTTTATTACGATGGCGGGAATATTGAAATGCGCGATGCCGGTGTATATCTTCGTGAGAACAATTGGGATGAAGCGTATAGTCAGTGGAAGATAGCCTATGAGAAGAGAAAAGGCCAGCAAAAGATGAAAGCGGCTTTTAATATTGCACTATATTATGAAATAAAGGATAATGTAGAACAGGCCAAGGAATGGTTGGGTAAAGCGAAGAAATTGGTGAAATCAGGCAGCAGGGATGAACAATTGATAGCCTTTTATTCATTGGAGTTAGAGAAAAGAGGGAGTAAGCTATCCCAATTGAGAATACAAATGAAACGTTTTGATGATAATTTTTAGAGAATAAGTGTTGAGAGAAAGATTTTTTTTGTACTTTTGGATATAAATAATATATAAAATTGATTTTGGTATGAAACTCAGTGCACAGTCACATGCTTCTATTGCGTCTTCGCTTCGGGAAGCGGTTGATAAATATATAGCGGATGGAGAGAGAACGGTAGTCACCGATATCCATTTGCAACCTAAGCAGGACAGTGGTGAATTAGTTATTTTTAATGATGATGACGAAGAATTGTCACGTACCATAATTGAAGAGTGGGTGGATTATAGTGAAGATGATTTTTATACAATAGTAGAGCGTATACTTCGTGGGGAGATCAACGCATTGAAAGATACGGGAGTTTTGGATAAGTTAGCTATAATGAAGCCTTATTCTTTTGTTTTGGTTGATGAGGATAGGGAAACTGTAACCGAACTTTTATTGATAGATGATGAAGACACTTTATTGCTGAATGATGAACTTTTAAAGGGTTTGGATGAAGAATTGGATGCATTTTTAAAAGACTTGCTTGAAAAATAGATAAAATAATAGGAGCATCGGGATAGTAAAGTTTCCGATGCTTTTTTATATCATAGGTGAAGAAAATGTTTTTTCAAGAGTGGCGTTTAAAATATTGTTTTCTCATCCATCGGTCAAAAACCATGAATAAGGGTATAGTTATGATGAATAGCAGATAAATGAGAGGAATTTGTATTTTTAAAACATGACTGCCAGCAAGAAATGCATGATACATAGTTTCCTTAATGTGCTTTCCAAAATAAATATACAGACCGATGCTGCCGCTTATTATTAAGAATAGAGAAGCAGCAATAGTAGCTAGTAACATCTTTCTCTCCTGTTTCTTTTCACGTAAGAGTATAGCTTCCTCTACTTTCTGCATGGTGCGGAAAGTAAAATTGGAGGTCAGCCGGAATTGGGGCTGTTCTTTTACAGCCTTCATTAATCCTTTATCTTTTTGTTTCTCGTTCATTCTGCTTCTGTTATGAGTATATATAATTTTTTTCTTATTCGATGCAATTTTACTTTTGCATTGCTTTCCGTCAGTCCCAGGATAAGAGCGATTTCACCGATAGTTTTCTCTTCATTATAAAATAGGGAAATCAAGGCGCGTTCTTCTGCATCCAGTTTCTTGATGGCCTTATTGAGTTTTCCTACCTGCTCCTCGCTTTCATCATTCAGGGCATCGTCTATTTGCTGGTCGGATATATTCATTAACATGGCACTGTCCATAACAATTAACTCTTGTTTTCTTTTTCTGGTTGCCGATATGGCGGTGTTATATGCAATGCGGTATATCCATGTAGAGAAACTACTCTCTGCTTTAAACGACGAAAGATGTTCAAAGGCTTTCAAGAACGTATCCTGGGTCAACTCTTCCGCATCCTCCTGATTCTCCACGATGCGTATAATCAAGATAAATACTTGCTGACTGTATTTATCCAAGAAGTATTCGTAGAGAGAAGTTTCTCCTTTTAATATCCTATGAATAATATGTGTTTCGTCGTTTTCCATTTTGTCTATTAGACGCAGGGCTGGGAGAGAGGTTACATAAAAAGAGAAAATATTTTTTTCTTTCTCAAAAGTGTAACCTCTTTGGCTACGCAGCGTCTAATGAATACAAAGGAACAAAATTAATAACTTAAATACGAATAAATTATGGGTTACATTACCGGTTGGATTGTTGTAGGTATCATTACATTAGGAATCTACAAATTATTTGAACTTTTTGTTGGTAAGAAAGAGCGTCTTACTATGATAGAAAAATTGGGAGACAAGTTAGATCCTTCCATGTTGGGGAACAGGCTTAGCCTGCCTCTTCCTGTAGGAACTCCTTTCATGTCATCTTCCCCGATTTCTTTCTCGGCCTTGAAATTTGGCTGTTTGTTGCTGGGTATGGGACTAGGGTTGTTGACTGGTTATATTATTTGTGCAACCACGGTTCCCGATTATTTCACAGAGCGTAATTGGCGCATGAGCGAGTTAACTTCATTGATTTATGGTGCAAATGTCTTGCTTTTTGGTGGTTTGGGCTTGGTAGTTGCTTTTATAGTAGAATTGAAAATTTCTCAGAAAAACAGGAAAGATCATACCCGTTGAATAATGAAAGACAATTAGAAAAAAGAAAGAGATGTGTCAAAATTTGAAGTAATTATCAAAACTATCCGAGCTTTGCAGCAAGACAATAGCAGAATTACTTTTGACACATCTCTTTATTAAAAAAGAAGTGATGACCGCTTTACATAGAATGTTGCAATCTCTGTAAAGCGGTATATTTTTTTATTTTTTCAAAGCAGCAATACTTTCTTTTAAAGAAGCTATTTTGCTTTCTGCATCAGCCTGTTTCTTACGTTCCATATCAATAACGTTGGCTGGTGCTTTGCTGACAAATTTTTCATTGCTTAATTTTTTCAATACACTTTGCAAAAAGCCTTCCTGATATTTTAAATCAGCCTCCAGTTTTGCCAGTTCTTCTTCTGTGTTGATTAAATTGCCCAATGGTATGGCATATTCAGTGGTACCTACCATAAATGAGCCGGAGCCGTCAGCTTTATTCTCTACGGCTTCGATAGAAGAGAGGTTACACAATTTAGTAATAACAGGATTGAATGTAGCTACTGGATTTACACCTACTACTTGCAACTCCAAAGTTTCTTTCTGTGCAATGTTTTTCTGTAAACGAATAGTACGGATACCACCGATTACTTCTTTCACTACTTCAAATTCTTTGACGATAATCTCATTACAAGCAGTCGGAATGTTCAATTGCTGGACCATCAGGCTTTCCCCTTCTTTGCGGTCATATATATGTTGCCATAACTCTTCGGTAATGAAAGGCATGAACGGATGCAGCAACTTCAGCAAGTTATCAAAGAAGCCTAAAGTTTTTTCATAGGTCGCTTTGTCAATGGGTTGTCCGTATGCCGGCTTGATCATTTCCAGATACCAGCTTGAGAATTCGTCCCAGAATAATTTGTATACAGCCATCAGTGCTTCGCTCAAACGATATTTGCCGAATAAGTCAGCTACTTCTGCAGCTGTTTTTGCCAACATGGATTCAAACCATTCAGTGGCCAGTCTTGCATATTCGGGCTGTGCAATATCGGCAACTTCCCAACCTTTCACCAAGCGGAATGCATTCCATATTTTGTTATTGAAGTTACGTCCTTGTTCACATAACGCATCATCAAATAAAATATCGTTTCCTGCGGGAGCGGCAAGCATCATACCCATTCGCACGCCATCGGCACCATACTTGTCAATTAGTTCCAACGGGTCGGGTGAATTGCCCAAAGACTTTGACATCTTACGTCCCAGTTTGTCGCGTACGATACCAGTGAAATAAACGTTTTTGAACGGCATATCACCTTTATATTCATATCCTGCCATAATCATTCGTGCCACCCAGAAGAAAATGATATCCGGTCCTGTAACCAAGTCACTAGTAGGATAATAGTAGTTTATTTCTTCATTATTAGGATTATTGATACCGTTAAATAAAGAAATGGGCCACAGCCATGAAGAGAACCAAGTGTCCAGACAGTCATCGTCTTGACGTAAATCTTCCATTTTCAGATTGGTATTACCGGTTTTTTCTTGTGCCAACTTCAAAGCTTCTTCCGCTGTTTCGGCTACTACATAACCGCCTTCGGGCAGAAAGTATGCCGGAATGCGATGTCCCCACCAAAGCTGGCGGCTGATACACCAGTCTTTGATATTTTCCAGCCAGTTTTTGTAGGTGTTCTTGTATTTGGCAGGATAGAATTTCAGTTCATCATTCATTACAGGAGGCAATGCCATGTCTGCAAAATGTTGCATCTTCAAGAACCACTGCATGGACAGTTTCGGTTCGATGGCTACATTGGTACGTTCCGAGAAACCTACCTTATTAGTATAAGCTTCTACCTTTTCCAGCAATCCGGCAGCTTGCAAGTCTTGTTCAATCTGTTTACGTACATCAAAACGGTCCATACCTACATACAGTCCGGCAGCTTCGCTCAATGTTCCGTTATCATTGAAGATATCAATGCTTGGCAAGTTATATTTTTCGCCAAGCATATAGTCATTCACATCATGGGCGGGTGTTACTTTCAGACATCCTGTACCAAATTCAATGTCTACGTAGTCGTCTTCGATAACCGGAATGATACGGTTTACCAGTGGTACAATTACCTTTTTGCCTTTCAGCCATTGGTTTTTCGGGTCATTGGGATTGATACACATGGCAGTATCTCCCATAATTGTTTCGGGACGAGTGGTAGCAACTACCGCATAGCGTCCTTCAGCATCACCTTCTACTTTGTAACGGAGATAATACAGTTTGCTGTGTTCTTCCTTATAAATAACTTCTTCATCACTGAGAGCTGTCAGTGCTTTTGGGTCCCAGTTTACCATGCGTACACCGCGATAGATCAAACCTTTGTTGTAAAGGTCTACGAATACTTTGATGACACTTTCGCTACGTTCTTCGTCCATGGTGAATGCTGTACGGTCCCAATCGCAGGATGCACCTAGTTTGCGCAGCTGTTTCAGGATAATACCTCCATGTTCTTCAGTCCATGCCCAGGCATGTTTCAGGAATTCGTCACGGCTAAGGTCAGTTTTCTTTATACCTTGTCCGGCCAGTTTGTTCACCACTTTGGCTTCTGTGGCAATGGAAGCATGGTCGGTTCCCGGCACCCAGCAGGCATTCTTGCCTTCCATGCGGGCACGGCGTACTAATATATCCTGAATGGTATTGTTTAGCATGTGTCCCATATGGAGTACTCCGGTTACGTTGGGTGGTGGAATGACGACTGTGTAAGGTTCACGTCCGTCGGGTTTTGAACTAAAGAGTTTGTTGTCCAGCCAATACTGATACCATTTTCCTTCCACGTCAGCGGGATTGTACTTACTTGCTAATTCCATTTTATATTTTATTTATTTAATTGATTATCGCATAATTGAGTGCAAAATTAATAAAAGTCGTTGGATTATTATGTACTTTTGCACTACAAAATGATATTAATAAACTGATTATGCATACAAGAAAAGAACAAATGGAAGCATTTGGCCGCTTCCTCGATATTTTAGACGAGTTGCGAGAGAAGTGTCCTTGGGATCGGAAACAGACGAATGAAAGTCTGCGTCCTAATACGATTGAAGAAACTTACGAACTTTGTGATGCTTTGATGAAGGATGACAAGAAGGATATCTGTAAAGAGTTGGGTGATGTGTTGTTGCATGTGGCCTTTTATGCAAAGATAGGTAGTGAAACAGGAGATTTTGATATCAAGGATGTGTGTGACTGTCTTTGTGAGAAGCTGATTTTCCGTCATCCTCATGTTTTTGGCGAAGTGAAAGCCGAGACTGCCGAGAAGGTGACTGAAAATTGGGAACAGTTGAAGATGAAGGAAAAGGATGGTAACAAAATGGTTTTGAGTGGAGTACCTTCTGCTTTGCCTTCGCTAATCAAGGCATACCGCATTCAGGATAAGGCCCGCAACGTGGGATTTGATTGGGAGGAGCGTTCGCAGGTTTGGACTAAAGTAAAAGAGGAGATCGGCGAGTTTGAAGCTGAGGTGGAGAACATGGATAAGGAGAAGGCGGAAGCGGAATTCGGTGATGTAATGTTCAGTCTTATAAACGCGGCCCGCCTTTACAAGATTAATCCGGATAATGCATTGGAACTCACTAACCAGAAGTTTATCCGTCGTTTCAATTACTTAGAGGAACACACCATCAAACAGGGAAAGAACTTGAAGGATATGACTTTGGAAGAGATGGATGCTATATGGAATGAGGCTAAAAAGGAAGAAAAATAGTAGGGTTGGAATTGTTTTTTATGATGTGTGCTATTTTTGTCTTGCTTGTTTTTCTGTTTTAATCAATAAAGGGTATTGTATTTATTCTAGGTAATTTAATGTATGGTGATATCAAATTGTGTTCTATAAGAATGAGGGGCTGTCTTTTTTATGACAGCTCCCCATTCTTTATGAAATAAGTTTTATATGAATTTTATTCTACCCATTCTTTGATGGCTTGTGAAGGATCAGGATTTAAAACAGCACCTTTGTTGAATACATTTTCATAAAGACTGATAAAGATATTCATCCAGGGCGCACAGTAGCCTTCTATTGAATTAAATCGATATCCGATAGGAGCATTAGTACCCGGATAACCACGAACAACTTGTAACTCTAACCGTTTGTAATCCCAAAAGATGATCCCTTCACCCCAGAATTCAATACGTTTCTGTTCAACAACCTTCTTTTGAAACTCTTTTAGATCATTTACTTTACATGTATAGCTACCCACAGAAGTATTATAACGAAATGTGTTTACGAAATCTTCTAATTTAGAAATACCGGCTGCTAATCCTTGGCTCATTCCTATTGCTTCGGCTTCGATTAAATACATTTCCTCTATACGCATTAACGGATAGTCAACGGCAGCTCCGATTGTATAATCGTTCATTTCTCCATTTTTAGGTCGGAATTTGATACCTGTATATGGAGGCATATCAGCGAAATCATCATCGGTCAACAAAGTTCTATATTTAGTTCCGGGAGCTTTGTGTGCATCTTCAGGAGCAATCCAAGTTGTTTTTCGCCAGTCTGCATTTGGTATTTGATCGAACAATTTTTTGCCGATAAGCTTGTATCCTTGCCATTTTCGGTTACCGTAACCGAAAGTTTGTTCAGGACACATGCTTCCGGCAAAGTTGAGCCAATAGCTATGTACATCCTCGGTAGTCATGATGGATCCCCATACCCATGAATTGGTTAGTACACTGTTGAAGCCGGTAGTATAGCTGTCTCCACCAAACCATTCCTTTTCAGTCAGAGGCATTGCTCCGCTTTCGTTAATGACTTTGCGTGCGTATTCGGCTGCTTTAGTGAAACAAGTTTCTTTTGATGCAATGTTTAAATCTGTATTGTTGTTTAGGGTGTTGAGATCTTCAGGGTAAAGTTCGAAACGAGATCCCATTTCCAGCCACATACGTGCCATCAGACCATGGACAACTGGGGTACAGGGCAAGTTTTTGGTTGGGCGTTGATAATCACTCAAAAGCTCCTCAGCTGAGGCTAGGTCATCTAATATGAATTTGTATACGGCATAGAAGGGAGCACGTGGATTATTACGCCCTTCTTCTTCTGTGGTTTCAGCGGTAATAATAGGTACGGTTATGCCATATAAATTTTTACTGGCTGCTTCTGCATCTAATTTCTCTACTCCTGTTTTTTTTATATTCATACATTCGGACTAAGTCCATGTATATCATGGCTCTATAAGATAGGCATATACCTTTATAATACTTGTTTTCGGGTGCATCATCTGCTTTTTCTAAAGCACTCAGTGCATTATTTACATTATTCAGAAACTTGTAGTTATAATACCAAATGGTATTGACAACATCGGCATCACCCAAATCATTACATACTCCATAAGTATCAAAAAAGTCAAATTTGGGTTCGTGGCAGAAGAAGTCTTCGCATGCACTTTCTCTGATTAAATTATATCCACTATATCCAAAATCATGATAAAATTGTGGACCGTAACTTCTAAATGCATTAATAAATGCGACTACTGAATTTACCATTGCGCTGATAGCTTGGTCAGATTTTCCTATTTGGTCTATGGTAGCTGTGCTACTTTCTGGAAATACCTCTTCGATACAACTGTTTAAGCTTAATGCTGATGACAGACATGCAGCAATCATTAGTTTGGTAATATATTTCTTTTTCATATTCTTGATTGTTTATGTGTTGATTAGAATTGTAAACTTAGACCGGCGGAGAATGCGCGTACGGCTGAATATTCTCCGGATGAATCTTTATTTCCGTTCCATGTTACGCGTGAATCGAAACCTTTTCTTTTTGACCAATAATAAACATTGTCACAGGCCACATAAATGCGCAGATTAGTTAGATATAGACTTCTAAGTGTTTTTTTGCTGAAAGTATATCCTAATTGAATGTTTTGAATACTTATGGAAGATGCATTAGTTAGAAACCTGTCGGATGTTTTTACACTGTACAGGTCATTGAATTGCCATTGTGGAATATCACTTTGAGTATTCTCCGGGCTCCATGCTTTATAAATATCTTTGTGAACATTGTATCCTAAATGAGTTGAAGTAGGAGGTGACATTAATGCTTGGTAACCATAGTCGTATGCCTGACCTCCTATACTGTAGTTTATTTGTGTAGAGAAATCAAAACCATAAAATGAAAGAGAGGTATTGATACCACCGTATAGGTCTGGAACAGCGTCACCACATAAGTATAGATCAGCTTGAGAATAGGTTGTTGTTGTTTTCATCTCACCGGTTTGCTTATCTGTATAATACCATTGTGGTTTGCCTTCTTCGGACACACCTGCATATTTTTGAACATAGTTAGTATACATTGGAAGTCCTTCTCCGTAATAATACAGACCGTTTACATAACCGGCATGTCCATCTATAATGTCTGTTTTTTTACTTTCTGCAAGACGGCTGATCTTATTTCTATAATGTGTTGCATTAAAGCCAATATTCCATGTTACGTTTCTAGTCTTGACTGGTATATATTTTAAATCAATTTCAACACCTTTGTTATTCATGTCACCAATATTGTCATAATAGCCTGAGTACCCTAATGATAAAGGTACAGAAAAACGGTTAAGCATATCAGTTGTTCTGCGATTGAAATATTCTATGCTGCCACTTAATCTGCCTTTTAATAGTTCGAATTCTATACCTAAATTTATATTTGTATTGGTTTCCCAGGTAATATTTTTATTTCCTTTTCTGGAAAAACCTAATGATAACTCATTATTGCTGTTATTGATATTGTAAGTATCTACATATAAGAAATCGTCTATTCTGTCATTACCCTGTTGACCTACAGAAAACTTTAGTTTTAATAAATCGAGCCATTTAATGTCATCCAACCATTTTTCTTTGGTAAGAATCCAAGCAGTTCCCACAGAGTAGAAATTACCCCAGCGATTATCCGGGTGAAAGCGGGAAGAGGCATCGCGCCGGTAAGAAAGTTGGAAAAAATATTTGCCGTCATAGTCGTACATACCTCGGAATAAATATCCTTCAGTATTGTATTTACTCTTATAGGATGACTCATCGTTGGTACCACTGATGGCACCGTTTAATTCTTGATTCTGAAAAAAAGAGAACATACTGTTTTTGGCTGCGTATAATTCTTCATAAACGTTATTAAAGCTTTCATGACCTGCCATCAATGAAACGTTATGTAATCCGAAGCTATGATTATAATTTAATATTTGTTGTAGGTTGAGGGTTGTTCGACGCCAATGCTGGACATTGATGCTTCCATTCAAAGAATTTGCTGTTCCATAAAAAGGATTTAAAGCATTTTTGTACCGGCTGTCACGTATCGAAGTGCCTGCATTGAATGTGAATTTGAAGTCTTTCAGGAAATTAACATCTATAAATGCGTCTCCATTCAAAGTATTTGCAGAGGTGTTATATGTATCGAGCTGACTTAATTTTATTCCGTTAGAGTTCGGGTTGATAGGACGGTTTAGAGGACCTTGGTTGGATACTCCGAAATCGTACATGTCACCATTTTTATCCTGCATGATCTTACCATTTGTATCACGTAGGTAAAGTGGATATATGGGAGCTGTATTGAAAGCTTGGCTAAAACCGCCAGCGGCTGAATTCTGTATTGAATGTGTATAACTGATGTTGGCGCCAAATCTCATCCACGGTTTAGCCTGATATGTGGTTTTCAAACGACCGGTGATACGGCTATAATCAGACCCTTCTGCTATACCGTCTTCATCTAAATATCCAAAAGAAGCATAGATTTGTGCTTTATCACTTCCGCCTGAAATATTGACGTTGTATTCTTGGCGTAATGCTGTATGATATACAGCATCGACCCAATTGTCGGGAGTGAGATAATAACCGTTTACTATCCGTCCTAATTTTGCATTAGGATTAAGAAGACCGTTTTTACCAATCAGATATTCTCCTTCAGGATATGAATATACGTTGTAGGATAAACCACCGGTTTGACTGTTGGTTCCTATCATATTAGTATTTGCGCTGACATATGCTTGGTCAGGAGTTTGTCCTTGGGCATTTAAATAATAATTGTATAATGCTTTATAGTGTGCTTGATAATATTCTCCTGGATCTTTTATGTAGTCATATTCTATTTCACCACGGGTATTGGCACTCCATTTAGCGTCTACTGTGATTTTTGCATCGCCTGCTTTAGCTGATTTTGTTGTTATAATTATGACACCGTTAGCACCTCGAGCACCATAAAGAGCTGTGGATGCTGCATCTTTTAGTACAGAAATAGATTCTACATCTGCTGGATTGATGTTATTCCATCCTCCTTCGTATGGCATACCGTCTAATACGATGAGGGGATCTGTTTTTGCGCTCATTGAACTGATGCCACGTATCAGAATGCTTGGAGTTTCTCCAGGCTGCCCATTTGTCATTGTCATTTGTAGGCCTGCCACTTGTCCAGATAAACTTTCTATGACATTAGTAACCGGACGTTTAGTTATTTGTTCTGTATGAATCATTTTTGCAGATCCTGTAAAAGCTGATTTTTTTGCAGTACCATAAGCAACTACCAAAACTTCTTCCATCACTTCTGTTGTTGAAGTCATAACAATTTTCATTTCCGGCTTGATGGTTACTTCTTGGGTTTCCATTCCAATGAAAGAAACAATAATTGTTTTGTTGGTAGGTGAGATGTTTGTAAGTGTGAACTGACCATTGATGTCGGTGATTGTTCCATTGGTTGTTCCTTTTACCAATACGGAAGCTCCGATTACCGGTTCGTTGTTTTCGCTTGAGATAACGGTTCCTTTCACTGTTACCTGTGCTTGTGCATGGCTTATTCCTACGAATAAGCATACGAATAGTAGTAATAGTGTCTTTTTCATAATGTTTGTAATAGATTTGTGAGTTTATGGTTTGTACAAACCTAGGAATAAAATCTAATAAATCAAAATATTTTCGATGACAAATGTTTAAAAATAAAAGTATATTCTAATCAATGTAATAAAAACTTAAACAAGCAAGAAAATTAACTTGTTTTTATAAAAGAAACATCTTAATCATTTTGTCGTTCCGCTGAACTTTTTACATACAAAAATCCCCAAATCTAAGTTGATTGATAGATTTGGGGAAAAAGTTGGAAATATCTCTTGTTGCTTTTATTTTTTTTGAGATTGGTGCATAATTTTTAAGATATCACGGTGGAATTTAATCTCTGCACGTTGTAACTTATATATTTTCTTGGGAGATAAGATTTTTTTAAAGCGCTGTAGATATTCCAAATCCAATTTATCGGCTTCAATCCTTGCTTTGACAATACCTTCTATAATTTGTTCGTATTCGGCATCGGTTGTTTTAGGATTTTTGCCTTTGCGTGCTTGCTCCCATGCTTTATCATTTACTGTTTTTTTACGGTCTTGTAATTCGAAGTAGATAGGGAAGAATTTAGTGGCCTCTTCTTGCGTTATTTCTGCTTTTTGCGTGAGATATGCTTCTTGTCTAGCTCTGAATTCTTCTTTGGTGAAACCAGGTTTCTTTTTGTCTTGCGCCTGTAGCGAAATGCTTATATATAAAGTGATAAGCAAGGTTGCCAGTCTTTGTATCATGTGGTTATTATTTAATTATACATATCTGAATTTGCATCTGTCAAGTATTGATAGAGCGTATAATCATCCATCATGGAATGATCTAAAATCGTTTCAATATATTCGTCTGAGAATTGTTCAGTTTCCGCTGCTGTAAAAATAGGAGTGTCTTGTTTAGGGGGACCTACAACAACTCTGACGCTGAACATCAATCCACAAAACATAGCTGCCATATATATCCAAGGCTTGATACGTTGCCAAGTAGTTATTGTTTCTTGCGGAGCAGAAGTTTGTTCCTTCTCCGGCAATTTATTCATCAACTCTTTTGAGAAGTTGTCGAAATAACCTTCGGGTACCATGAATGGATTTTTTGTCCCGCATTTTTTTAATAGTTCATCTTCTTCCTTCATAGTGGTTCTCCTTTCTTTGTTAGATACATTTCTTTTAAAAAGGTTTAAAGGCATTCTTTTAAAAAGTTCTCTATTTTTTTCACTGCATGGTGGTAGGAGGCTTTCAGTGCCCCTATACTTGTTCCTAATATTTCAGACATGTCTTCATATTTCATTTCTTGAAAGTATTTTAAATTGAATACTATACGCTGCTTTTCAGGGAGCGTCAGTAATGCTTTTTGAAATAATATTTGAGTTTCATCTCCATTAAAATATGTATTACTTTCCAGTTTGTTCACCATATCTGCATCAGCGTCGTCTATGGATAATTGGTTGGTGGCACGTTGTTTATTTAAAAAGGTCAAGCATTCATTCAAAGCTATGCGGTAAAGCCAGGTCGACATTTTGGCTTCGGCACGAAAATACTCTAGATTAGTCCATGCTTTGATAAATGTATTCTGTAACAGATCATTGGCATCTTCATGAGAAAGTACCATCCGGCGTATCTGCCAATATAGCTGTTCGCTGTATTCGTTGACAATACATTCGAAGGCTTCTTTTTGTCGTGCCGGGTCCTGTAATAACGCTATTATTTCTTTCTCATTATAAGTGTTCATGTTCCTATTTTTAAATTAGATATCCGGTTTATGTTATGGTTTAATGGATTCTATTGAAATTTTTAATGTTTCCCGTGCAAGTAGAGTGTTAGGAAAAATATCCGATGCTTCCTGTAACAATATGCTTTCATCTTCGTAGCGGGCTGAAAAATGTCCTATAAGAAGTTGTTTTACTTTTGCGGTACGGGCGATTTCTCCAGCTTGCGAAGCAGTTGTGTGAAAGGTTTCTTTCGCACGGGCTTGTTCGCTTTGTGCAAAGGTGGCTTCATGAAATAACAGGTCCACTCCGTATATTTGTTCTATGATATGTGGCAAATAAATAGTATCTGAACAATAGGCATATCGGCGGGGAAGGGCAGAAGGGATAGTCAATTTGTTGTTTGGTACTATTTTTCCGTCCGGTAATGTGTAATCGGCGCCATTCTTTATCCGGTTGAGTTCGTATACGGGGATTTCATAAAAGTCAATCATGTCGCGACGAATATGGGCGGGGATCTGTTTCTCTGAAAAGAGGAATCCGCATGTTGGTATCCGATGACGTAAGGGAATTGTTTCTATGGTTAGCGAACGGTCATCATAAATTATTTCAGCTTTGCCCGGATCAAAAGTTTGGAAAACGACTTTGTAACTCATACCTTTGCAAAAAAAGTCGAGTTGTGGAGTAAGAAGACGTTCTAATTCTGCGTGACAGTGAATATAGAGTGTGGCTGTCCTTCCCAGCATACCGAAAGTTGATATCAGTCCCATTAGTCCGAAACAATGATCACCGTGCAAATGTGAAATGAATATATGGTTTAGCCGGGTGAATTTCAGTTTTGATTTGCGTAATTGCATCTGTGCTCCTTCACCACAGTCTATCATAAATAGTTTTTCACGGATATTTACGACTTGTGATGTTGCAAAATGCCGTGTGGTCGGCAATGCTGACCCGCATCCTAATATATGTACTTCAAATTTCTCCATCGTTACAAAGATACTATCTTTTTTGAATGGAAAATAAAAAATGCCGTAAAAACGGCATTATAGGATTGAACTATTTCTTAAGTTTTATTTTCACAGCATTCATGCCACGTGACCCTTTTTCCAGTTCAAAAGTCACGATGTTATTTTCTATGATATTATCTATCAGTCCACTAATATGAAAGAAGTATTTCTCTGCATTCTTCAAATCTTTTACAAATCCATATCCTTTGGATACATTGAAGTGTTCTATTCTTCCTTCATGTACTAGTTCTATCGGTTCTTCAGTTCTACGAGGAGTTGAAACTTCAATGGTGGACATATCCACTTCTTGTGGTTTATTATTAGGAGTGGGAGGAGTATCGGTTATCATACCGTTCTCGTCTACATAGGCAATCATATCTTCAAAGGAAGATGTGCCGTTACTTTTTCTTTCTTCTTTTTTTTGCTGTTTTGCTAAACGCTTTTCTTGTTTTTTCTTTTCTAGATCTCGTTTGGTAAATGAAATAGGTTTCGCCATTTGATTCTTTTTAAATTAGTAATATACAGTTCGGCCTGCTACGGGGAAGTGTATGGAATTAATAGTGAGGTAATAAGAAAACGGGGGAGAAGTCGTTATGAAATACTAACTCGAAATTTTATTACTCTATAAAGATACGGTTTTATTACGGATATCCCATAGAATATTTTCCTTTTTAAGAAATAATGGCATAAAAAAAGGATGCATTTTAATAAATGCATCCTTTTGGCTTATCTTAAAGTAAACTGATTACTTCTTTTTGTTTTCCAACTGTTCTTTCAAAGCAGCCAAAGCATCGATATCGCCTAAAGTGGTAGAGGCTGCCTGATTTTGGATAGCAGGAGCTTCTTCTCTCTTAGTTGTTTTCTTTGCATTAGAAGCTGCTTTCTTTTCAGCTCTTTCTTCTGCCTTGGCAGCATCTTCGAAAATGCGGCTGTGAGACAGGATGATTCTCTTGGCATCCTTGTTGAATTCAATTACTTTGAATGACAGTTTTTCATCCAATTGGGCTTGAGAGCCATCTTCTTTTACCAAGTGTTTCGGAGTTGCAAAACCTTCTACACCATAAGGAAGAGCTACAACAGCACCCTTATCCAACATTTCGATGATAGTACCTTCGTGTACAGAACCTACAGTAAATACAGTTTCGAATACATCCCAAGGATTTTCTTCCAACTGTTTGTGACCAAGGCTCAAGCGACGGTTTTCTTTGTCGATTTCCAATACCTGAACTTCGATGTCTGCACCGATCTGAGTGAATTCAGAAGGATGTTTTACTTTCTTAGTCCAAGACAAGTCAGAGATGTGGATCAATCCGTCTACACCTTCTTCGATTTCTACGAATACACCGAAGTTAGTGAAGTTACGAACTTTTGCAGTGTGCTTGGAACCTACAGGATACTTTTCTTCGATAGTTTCCCATGGATCTTGTTTCAGCTGTTTGATACCCAAAGACATCTTACGTTCGTCACGGTCAAGTGTCAGGATAACAGCTTCTACTTCGTCACCTACCTTCATGAAGTCCTGAGCAGAACGCAAGTGCTGTGACCAAGACATTTCAGATACGTGGATCAAACCTTCTACGCCCGGAGCGATTTCGATGAATGCACCGTAGTCAGCCATAACGACTACTTTACCTTTCACCTTGTCACCTACCTGCAGGTTAGCATCCAAAGCATCCCATGGGTGCGGAGTCAGTTGTTTCAAACCAAGAGCGATACGTTTCTTTTCGTCATCGAAGTCAAGGATAACAACGTTCAACTTCTGGTCGAGTTCTACAACTTCTTTCGGATCGCTTACACGGCCCCAAGACAGGTCAGTGATGTGAATCAAACCGTCTACGCCACCAAGGTCGATGAATACACCGTATGATGTGATATTTTTAACAGTACCTTCCAGTACTTGTCCTTTTTCAAGTTTACCGATGATTTCTTTCTTCTGCTGTTCAAGTTCAGCTTCGATAAGAGCTTTGTGAGAAACAACAACGTTTTTGAATTCCTGGTTGATTTTAACCACTTTGAATTCCATTGTCTTACCTACAAATACATCGTAGTCGCGGATAGGTTTCACATCAATTTGAGAACCCGGCAAGAATGCTTCGATACCGAATACGTCCACAATCATACCACCCTTAGTGCGGCACTTGATGTAACCCTTAATAATTTCTTCATTTTCAAGAGCAGCGTTTACGCGGTCCCAAGAACGAGTAGCACGTGCTTTTTTGTGTGACAGAATTAACTGTCCTTTCTTGTCTTCCTGATTTTCAATGTATACTTCTACAGTATCACCTATTTTCAAATCTGGATTGTAACGGAATTCATTTAAAGGAATGATACCGTCTGATTTGTAGCCGATATTGACAACTACTTCGCGTTTGTTCATTGCAATAACAGTACCGTCTACAACCTCGCGGTCGTTTACTTTGTTCAGCGTACCGTCATAAGCTTTTTCAAGATCTTCGTGGCTCATGCTGGTTACAGCTTCGCCGTTTTCATAAGCATCCCAGTTGAAATCTTCAACAGGAGTGATGTTTTTTAAATTTTCCATTAATAAAATTGTTAAAATTCTCAGTTAATTACGTTAGACATTATATTGTTTATCTAATTTCGGGCGCAAAGATACAACAAAATACTGAAACACAAACAAGTTTACTGAAATTTCTTGCTGATTAAGATTTAAATGGGATATAATCGTTGTTTTTAATTTATGTTTGTACATTTGTAGAAATTTAACCTATTAAAATATGGTAGCGTTCATTTTAGTTTGTTTGGTTCTACTTTTAGGTCTTTTATGGGGATGGGAGACAAGAAAGAGGAAAAGTTGGGAACAGGAGTTCGTTAAGAAGAAAAATGGGGTGTGTTTGGTGAAAAAAAATTCGGATACCATATTGTATAATGTGGATGCATATATAATTTTGGTTGATCGGAATTTTTTGGTTGAAAAGACCAATTACTATAATTTGAATAATACTTCTGAAAGATAAGCGGAAAGTAATGTCCAGAGGCTTTAACGGTTATTTGTCCAAGCCTCTGAACAAAGAAGCTTTGTTTGATATGCTCCGCCAAATGGGAATTTAATCTTCCAAAGAGTAATCAATGGTGGTTACAACGCGGATGCGTTTGATGTAAGGAGTGTTGGCGTCACGATCCTCAATGCTGAATTGTCCCTGATAGGCTCTTTTTATCTTACCAAGTTCGCTGTCCGAGTCCTTGGCGAATTTAACGGCTGCCGCCCGTGCGTTTTTAGTTGCTTCCTCTATCATTTGAGGCTTGATGTCGTTTAAACCGGTGTAGTCATATTGCACATTGTAACGATAATCTCCACCCGTAATAGCGATACCTTGCTTTAAGAGTTCGCTTTGTTCGCTGATCATCTTTCTCACCAGATCTACTTTAGTTGAAGTAACCGTGATGACAGAGGTCACATTATAGCGGAAGGGAACTGAATTATTATTATAACGTTCGGCTTGCATGTCTATAATTTCCGGTGCATTGATACTGATTTCGTTTTCAGTGATTCCTTTCTGTTTCAAAAAACCGACAATTGCTTGGTTGGTTGCATTTATCTTGTTATATAAGGTCGGGAGGTCATTTCCCAGGTCTTTATACATCAAAGGCCAAGTTACTTTATTGGCCGGCACCTCCATTTCTGCCAGACCTTTCACATTCACTACTCTGTCTTTACCAGAGAAAGTATCCAATCCCTGTTTGATAAAATACCCCATCACCAACATGCCTATAGCAAGGATGACGGCTTCCAGTTTCCAACTTTTCATACTTCAGTTGTTTTTAGTGATACAATTATTTGTTTTGTAAGCGTCCAATGCCTTTTTAACAGAACCCTGTTCTTGCAGTAATTGTTTTGCTTCTGCTTTATTAATATGTAATTCGTCAATCAGCATTTGCACTCCTCGGTTTATTAGTTTTCGATTGCTGAGTTGCATGTTTACCATCCGGTTTCCTTTTACTCTGCCCAGTTTTATCATGACGGTGGTACTTATCATATTCAGTATCATTTTTTGCCCTGTGCCGCTCTTCATGCGCGAGCTGCCTGTGATAAATTCCGGACCTACTATCATTTCGATGGGTATATCTGCCACACTCGAGAGGGGAGAGCCCGGATTGCTGCTGATGCTTGCTGTTAATATTCCGTGTTCTCTTGCTTTTTGCAGTGCTCCTATTACATAAGGAGTTGTTCCCGATGCCGCTATGCCTATCAGAATGTCTTTATTTGTGATGTGATGGTCTTGCAGTTCCATCCAGCCTTTTTGACTATCATCTTCAGCATTTTCTACGGGACGTCTCAAAGCCTGTTCGCCACCGGCTATAATACCTATGACACAGGTATCAGGCATACCGAAAGTGGGTGGAATTTCAGAAGCGTCCAATACTCCTAGGCGTCCACTGGTTCCGGCTCCCAAATAGAATATGCGTCCTCCTTGATGCATACGTTCTACTATTTCATTTACTAGTTTTTCAATTTGTGGTATGCAGGCATGAACGGCTGAGGCTACTTTCCGGTCTTCTTCGTTGATACCTTCCAGTAACTCTCTGACGGATTTTTGTTCCAAATCCTCATGTATGGACGGTTGTTCGGTTATTTTTATAAAATTCATACTTCGAAATGATAATCCTTTAATCCTTCCAGTGGACTTTTTAAAACTTTTCCGATGGACACATTCAGTCTTAGAGCTGCTTCTTTTACTTCTTCTTGAAAGAAAAATGCAATAGAACCTGTGAAATGTACAAGAATATCATGATATTCGTATTGCATAACATTACGGGTGAAGAAATCAGTGAAGCAGGAAATTAATAGATTCCGTATCTCTGGTCTGTGCTTGTGGGCGAAAAGAAAAGGAGTCAGACCCGCCAGAAAGCGGTTGGCTAAAGGCTGTCGGTATACTTTATCTAAAATCAGTGCCGGGGTCAAATCGTATTCTTTAAGGAAATCTTGGCAAAGGTCATCGGGAAGTTGGTGTTTCAGTAAATCACCTACCAGACGTTTCCCTAATACGGCTCCGCTACCTTCATCTCCTAAAATATACCCTAACGGAGAAATATTAGCTGTTATTTTTTCCCCGTCATAAAAGCAAGAGTTGGATCCGGTTCCTAAAATACATGCAATTCCTGCCGTTTTACCACATAGGGCGTGGGCGGCACCTAACAAGTCACTTTCGACAAGGATATTCGCTTTGGGGAAGTTCTGCGCCAAAGCTGTTTTCACTATATTCGTCTTTTCGGGAATACATCCTGCACCATAGAAATAAATAGTTGTAAATTCAGTGGTGTCTCCCAACTGGGGAATTAGTGTGGAGGCAATCACTTCTTTTATTTCATCAACTGATTGGTGGAAGGGGTTGATACCTCCTGTTCGAACTGTCCTGCTGTTTGTCTTGGTGTTACCCAGACACCAGTCTGTTTTGGTGGAACCACTGTCTGCTATTACTATCATATCGGATAATAAGATGATTGTTAGTCTTACAAAAATAGTATAAATTTATCCGATATCCATTGTTTTCCGTATTTATTTGTCGGGCTCTTATATTATTTTAGTAACTCTGTTCCTATTACTTATAAGTTAGTGCTTTTTCATATAAACAGACTTTTTTAATAATTGAGCCACAGCTTCATTGCAGCTATCTTTTCTCTGCTTACAGTAATTTTATCTTTAAATGGCGGTTTTACCTGTACTATTATTTTTCCTAAAAAATAGTTTTCTATTTTCTGTATGGCATGTACACTGACCAATGTTTGCCGGTTGGTGCGGAAAAAAATATCGGGGTTTAGTTGTTCGGACAGTTTGTCGAGCGATAAATCTATGATATGCTCTTTTCCTTCTTTTGTGACGGCAAAGGTAATTTTGTTTTCAGAATAGAAATAAGCTATATCTTCTACTTGCAAGGTATACAGCTTTTCGTCTCCTGATATCAGGAAGCGGGTACGGTATTTTTTTTCCGGATTACTTATATTTTTCAGTAGGTTCAGTAATTCATTGGATGGGTTCGATAGGGTGGTATTGCCATATCTGGCAGTTAATCTTTCAAACTTTTCGATGGCTTCGGCCAATCTTTCCCTGTTTATTGGTTTCAGCAGATAGTCTATGCTGTTTACAGTAAAAGCACGTATGGCATATTCGTCGTAAGCGGTGGTAAAAATAATCATACTTTCGGGTTGGGCCTGTTCTATGAAAGCGAAAGAAATGCCGTCGGTCAGTTGGATATCCAGAAAGATTATATCCGGGTGTGGATGCTCCTGAAACCATTTTACAGATCCCTCTATGCTGCCGGGCAATACAACTATATCCCAGTCTGGCCTTAATCCTGACAACATTTTATGTAGCAGGCGTCCTGCAGGAATTTCATCTTCTATAATAGCGGCTTTTATCTTATTCATTCAGTAAAGGTATTTTTACGGTGAAATATTCAGAATCGTCAATAATTGTGATATGCAAGTTGCAAATCAGCAGATAGCGGGCAGATAAGTTCTTCAGTCCCATTCCTGATTTTGCAACATCCTTTTTTAATTTGATCTTGTTTCTTACGGAAAGAGTTTGATCTTTGTCAGAATAATCCAAATGGATGACCATTGGATTTTCCATATTGATGATGTTATGTTTTATCACGTTTTCGATAAGTAACTGTAGGGTTAATGAAGGGATTTTCTTGTTCAATAACGTGGGGGTCATTTTGTTTTCCAGTTGAATGCATTTTCCCAGACGCACTTGATGCAGATAGATATATGAATCCAGAAATTCCAGTTCATCACGTAAAGTGACAAGTCCTTGTTCCTGACTTTTTAGGATATAACGGTAAACATCTGATAGCTTTTGTGTAAAAACTACTGCGTTTTCCGGATTATATTCTATTTCGGATATTAAAGTATTCAAACTATTGAACAGGAAATGTGGATTTAATTGATTTTGTAAAGCCGTGTATTGCGCTTTGATGGAACTTTCTTCCAGCTTGGTTGTTTTTTCATGCAGAATAACCAGCTGCCTGTAAAAAGCGCTCGTGATACTTAAACTCACAATCACAATTTCTACCAACCATATAATCATGATCAAGCGCAGACCCGGACTGCTCAGTACAAATGGGAAAGGCAGTTCCAGCAATACTTTACAGATGGTCAGAGTAGCGTAATTCATGAAGAAAAGAATAGCTGCAATCAAAATGCAGTTGATAATCAGCTTGTTTCTCTTCTTGATAAAGAATAGAGAGCTTTTTTTCAGCCACCGGTTGATGACTATCAGACTGAAGCCTACCAGATTGAATATGAACACCACAGAAATAAATCCCAAAGAGGAGATTAATATTTTCTGATGTTGAGGCGTAAGGTCGGTATATAGTACCAGCGAAAGGTATGAGAAACATGCCAGCCCTGAAAACAGGAAAAAGTTGAAGAATTGATTGTATTTATTTTGCATAGCCATTCCGCTGTTGAAAATGATTTGGGTTATTTTACAAAAATATGAAAAAAAGAGGAAATTCAGAAAAGAATAGAATACTTTCCAAATCTCCTCTTTTATGAGCAAACGCTTAGTATGGATTAAAAACAAACTCCTACACGTACACCCATGCTATTCCTTCCATCTTCAGAATAAGTCAGGATATCGGTTTTATTGGTTGCGTAGCTATAATATACGGCTACATGAAATCCCAGACGTTGATAAGGCACCGGATGAATATCCATTCCCAGTTCGGGTGAAACATAGAATCCCCACGGGCGTTCATACCATTGTACCAGATTGTTGTAAATGGAGTTTTGGGAATACATGGCACCCGATTTGACTCCGAAGTAAGGTTTTACATACCTGTTATCCGGTAACTTGTAGGATACAGATATTCCGAAGGGTAGTTGGAACGCTGATTGTTGCTGGTCTGTTGTCAATGAAGCCGTTGGGGTGAGGGGGATGGTCCGGCGGTCCACATATCGGTGATTGGTATGAAAATTAAGGAAAGCTCCTATAGCCCAATAGGGCGTCAGATCATATTTTCCTTCAAAGTTCATTCCCCACCCGCTGAATTTATCGGCAAAGTTGCTGTTCAACGGCACATTCATCTGCCAGTCTACGTTAAAATGTACATTTTCCCAGGTCTGTGCTTTACTTGTGAAACAAAAGAGAACTAGTAACATTCCGATGAGGATACGTTGGGGAACTCTGTGTTTTAATATTTTCGTTTTCATGATTTTCCGGTTTTATTGTTTGTTTGACAGATAAGGAGATTGTGCAAATGCCTGATTGACGGCATTTAATGTCAACTGCATATTGAAATGGGAGTTTCCGTATAGCAGTCCTGACGCATAGGCATGCCAGATGACAGGCAGTTTGTTCTGGTTGGACTTATCGGCAGGTTGTCTTAAATCAACCATCTCCATAATCAGGGTTCCTGTGTCATAGCTGTAAGTTACCGGATAAGGATAATACCATCCTCCTCCCCAGTAGGGCCCCCAGAATCCGG
Organism: Phocaeicola vulgatus ATCC 8482; assembly: GCF_000012825.1. GTDB lineage: Bacteria > Bacteroidota > Bacteroidia > Bacteroidales > Bacteroidaceae > Phocaeicola > Phocaeicola vulgatus. Next base: position 3,304,245 of record NC_009614.1, read on the forward strand.
CATCCCACCAGCCGCCATACCATCCTCCTGTGGTCATTTGTATTCTTTGTTGGGCGTATGACAACTGAATGCCTACATTGGCTTTTTCTTTATCTTCCGTCCGTACATAGCCTTTCTGTTCCATTTCATGGGCCACTGCACTGATAATGTTTTGGGCATTTTCATCTTTCCAATAATTGGCTTTCAGGCTGTTGTCCGGAACCAGAATGCTATCTGGCAGGTAATAGGTGGAAAACTCATTGAAATGTACACTGTTGTCATAATCAGTGTAAACGCTGTAGTCACTATCCAGTTTATTCATATCCGGATCTTTCTCGCACGAGGTAACTATCATGGCAAGCATGAATAGTGGAAATAGTAGCTTCTTCATATTCCTATAATTTTAGTTAAGTAGTTTATAGTGAGCGTCCTTTAAACACATTGGCTTTCTTTAGTGGCAATATTTGACCGGATAAAGTCATGTGGCTGGAATTAAAGTTCGGAAGAATATCTACAGTCGCATTGTTGCTTCCATAAGGTATGTCAATGTTTACTTGGGCTGAGATTCCGATTCCCATCACGTTCATACTGACATGAATATTACCTTTTTTGTCGGTTTTTACTTTATAGTTCGAAGCATTACCGTCTACGGTAATACCTCCTAGTCCGTTCGGACCGCTGAAAGGTACATTGAATGCTACTTGCACCACGGCCTTGTCACCGTCCAGTCCTACAAAGTTGGTGTTGGATGAAACGAAAGCGGAGGTTCCGTATTTAAAGTAAACTCTGTCCGCTTCCAGTACAAAGGTTTGGTTGTCTATTGCCTCTTTGGCTTCCTGAAATAACATTTTGTCCAAAGCTTCCTGAGCCGCTTTTTTTTCCTGACGTGTCATTTCCTTTTCTGTTGTTTGTGCCTGTGAGTATTCTACGCAGGTAAACAAGGTTACTAATGTTAATATTACAACTTTTCTCATAATACCTACTTTTTTATTTTATGTTGTTTTCCTATTGAAATCCGGTATAAATATAATAAGCTTTGTCATAAACAGGTAGTAATTTATTACTGAAACGGAAAAACCGGTTGCTGAAGTGTGTTTTGGAGGAGCTGAAATTAAAGGTGTGAAGAGGAATGAATGAGAAAAGAACAGCCCTGGAAATCTGCTTTAACAAAATTTCCGGGGCTTATTTTCTATGAACTATAAAGTGATTAGAAAGACCTTCCTTTAAATATATTTGACTTGTCAAGCGGTAGTATTTCACCGGATAAAGTCAGACGGTTGGAATTGAAGTTGGGGCGTATATCTACGGTGGCATTGTTGCTTCCATAAGGTAATGTTATACTTACCTGAGCAGATATACCTACACCCATTACGCTCATTGTCAGATATATGCTTCCTTTCTTGTCGGTTTTGATCTTGTAACCGGAAACATTGCCGTCTACAGTGACACCTCCTAATCCGTTAGGACCGCTGGCAGGAATGTTGAATGCTACCTGCACAGATGATTTATCACCGTCTACCATTACAAAATTGGTATTAGAAGAAACAAAGGCATTTCTTCCTCTTTTAAATATAACCCGGTCAGCTTCCAGTGTGAACGCTTTATTTTCTATAGCTTGTCTGGCTTCTTCGAACAAGGCTTGTTCCATAGCTTTTTGCGCCTCTTTCTTTTCCTGACGAGTCATTTTTTTTGTTGTTTGTGCTTGTGAGTAGCCTACGCAGCAAAACAAGGTGACGAATACTAATAAAATAATCTTTTTCATATATGTATCTTTTATGTTATTGTTTGGATATGAAACAAATATAATAATTATTTTGTTGAAAGGACTTTATCTTATTTTTTAATTAAAAGCTTCTATGACTTTATATTTTGTACAATGTGTCAAAGAGGGGAGGACAGTATGGCGAATCCTGGCGCAAAATCCAATGGAACTTGGTGCAAGATTGGGTAAACCTTGTAACAAGATATTGCGGAACTTGATACACGTACATAAGTACGTGTTGGCTTATGCTTGCGTATATGTAGCCCGATGCCAACGTATGTTGCAAGCTTTACGTTACTGATGTTGTTGAATATGTCTTTATGTTTTTAGAAAACATCAGCACCTTTTTAAAAAAAGATAACCGCCTTTTAAAAAAAGACAAGGGCGTTTTAAAAAAAGGTCAGCATGTTTCAGCGTATATGCCTATCATGTTCAGCGTACATTACTCCATCACTAAGCCGATATTCTTCCTTCTCCATTTATCCTTTCATCTTATTAAAAACACACAGTCAATCAAGCGGTTAAAACTGGAACCGCTTCCCCTCACTCCCGTTTCAACGGTAAGCGTCTCCGCGATTCTATCTTGTCGCTCTTTTTTCATTCTTATATTTTTGCCATGTATAAAAATGAATCATTATGGATTTAGCAGAAAAGGAGGATGAAAGGACAATGACGGGATGCCCCTTCATCACCGGAACACCCACCGGCAGGGTGTTTTGACGGTAAATGAAAGGAGAAGGGAAAAACGAATTAAAACAAATGCTGAAGTGCGGAGCCTATAATTTCAGAATTTCTAACGGACCCTTCCCAACTGTGCCGCTATGTTTGAGAATGAACTCTAAAAAGAACCATATGTTTTTTGTGTGCGGGCCAGCGTGTACATATCTGCGACACCCTCCCTGATTCCTTCCAGAGAGCCACAATCCGCCTGTCTTTCCGAGGACAGGCTGAAATAAAGGTCGGATCAACCTTTCTTCTTGCCGAACTCCGGATCAATTTTTAGCAGAGCCGTTACTCCGAAGGTGATAACGCAGCATATCATAATCCATATAAAGAAATGGGTGTATCCCATCTGTTCCTGAAGCCAGCCGGCAGCCATTCCCGGAATCATCATGCCTAATGCCATAAATGCGGTACAAATGGCATAATGTGCTGTTTTATGTTCTCCGTCTGCAAAATAAATAAGGTAGAGCATATAGGCTGTGAAACCGAATCCGTAACCGAATTGCTCTATAAAGATGCAAATATTGATGAGATATAAAGAATCAGGCTGGATATAGCTGAGATAAACATAGACTAAATCGGGTAAGGAAATGGCCCATACCATCGGCCAGAGCCATTGTTTCAAACCGTTACGGGCTACGGCTATTCCTCCTAAAATACCTCCTAGGGTAAGTCCGATGATGCCGACAGTACCTTGTACGAAACCTATTTCTTCGGTTGTCAGCCCCAAACCACCTTTTTCAACGGGGTCTATAAGGAAAGGAATGCACATTTTTGCCAGTTGAGCTTCGGGCAAACGGTAGAGTAACATGAAAAGAATGGCAATGCCTGCCTGCTTTTTTTGAAAGAAACTGGCAAAAGTACCAAAGAACTTTTTGAGCAGATTGGAAGCGGAAACTTCTTTGGAAGTATGATCTGAATCCGGACAGGGAAGAACAAACTTATGATAAATCCATATTCCAAGGAAAAGTCCGGCCAATACAAAAAAGGTGAGGGACCAAGCGTATGGTATATTATCTGTCATTATTTCCAGTCTTCCTGCAAGCATGATAAGTAATCCTTGTCCCGCAATGGTTGCAATACGGTAGAAGGTACTGCGGATTCCTACAAACAGGGCTTGCCGATGCGAGTCCAGTGCCAGCATGTAAAAGCCGTCGGCAGCAATGTCGTGTGTGGCGGAGCTGAATGCCAGTAACCAGAAAACGGCCAAAGTGAGTTGGAAAAAATGCTCTGTGGGGATGGTGAAGGCTATGCCCGCCAGTCCTGCGCCGATTAAAAGTTGCATGGTGATAATCCACCAGCGTTTCGTCTTGATAAGATCAATGAAAGGGCTCCATAGAGGCTTGATAACCCAAGGCAGGTTGAGCCAGCCGGTATAAAAAGCTAACTCGGTATTGCTGATGCCTAATCTTTTATACATTATGACCGAAATGGTCATTACTGCCACATAGGGCAGCCCTTGTGCAAAGTATAGAGTGGGTATCCATGCCCATGGCGAGGTATGCTTGTTTTTCATGGTTCCTTTCATTTTAAAGAGTCCGAATGGAATCCCCGCCCATGTGGGCGGGGCCTGTTAATAAAAACGGCGGATATCCGCACCTTTATAGTAATGCAATAGAATTTCATCGTAGGTATATCCCCGTTCTCCCATTACGGCAGCCCCGATTTGGCAGAGCCCTACTCCATGTCCCCAGCCGGCGCCGGTCAGCAGAAACCATTCGGGAACGCCGTTTTTCAGTTCTCCCTTATCTATTACAAAGGCTGAGCTGAACAGGTGGGAAGAAGATAGAGTGCGGCGTATTTCCAGTTCCTTTCCGATAGTCAATGTTTTTAGCGAACCTACAATTTTCAGTTTGCAGATACGTCCGGATTTGCCGCGTTGGATAGGAATCAGGTCGATGATGTCCCCATAATCCGATTTTGTATTTTGACGGATCAGTTCGGATAATTCTGCCTGGGAATAACGTACTTTCCAACGATAGAAATCTGTAGTTTCCTGATCGTAGTTGTTCAGAATTTGTGAAATGACTTTTTTATCGTGGGTATCACAGAACGAAACAGGAGAAGTACGTATCCAACGCTCTGCCTCTTCTTCTTTGGTCAGATCGGGTAACGGGCGGTTTTCTTCTTCTTCCGCATCACGGATTGTAGACAAGTAGGGATAATTCTTGTCTTCCCAGCAGTATCCGAATTCCTCGCTTGCACCTCCGCAGCATTTGGAGAAACGGGCATCGCAAATGCCGCGTTCATACATCAGCAATTGTCCGCGGGTGGCTCTTACTGCTTCGGTCACGGCGGCACTGGATGCTTTGGTTATTCCTTGGTAGCGTTGGCAATGGTCATCGGCGCAAACATCGAATATGGTATGATCTTCGCGGTCGTACCAGCGGATGTATTCGGTATCGGTTTTGATAAAGGAGAAAAAGCCTTCGTTTTTGTCACTCAAGGCCTTGCGTTTCTCTATTTGGGCAAACAGCCAGCTGCGTGATACCACGGCATGGGCTTTCAGAAACTCCAAAGAGGAAGTGGCGTTCATCTCCGAGGAGATGACGCTTATCAGATAGTCTTCGGCGGGAAGAATATTGATAGCGGTGATTTTGCCTTCGTCCACCACTAGTTTCAGTGTTCCCATAAAACTTTGGGTTTCTTGCCGTTCCCAGTGGAAATTAATTCCGATGGTTACGTCATATAATGAAAACGAGGCATGTTCGTCTTGTGGAGTGAAGGTCAGTTCGCGGTAAAGATTACCATTCCACAGAATACCTCCTTCGCTGAAGGCTACTTGTTGTTCACCACAGACCGTTTCTCCTTTAGCGAAAAAATTGCCGTTCAGTGAAAAATGAATTTCTTGTGCGTTTACTATTCCTACGCTTATTTCGGGTTCTTTCATTGTTATTCGTCTTGTTTTTGGGCTTGCTGTAATTCCTTCATCTCTTCGTGTTCTCTCTATCTTTTTGCTTTCTCGTCAAAATAACGTCCGGGTATCTTCTCGGCTTCTTCTACCGTTATTCCCACTTCTTTTATGATGGATGCCACTTTTTCTTCTGTTATTTTGTCGAAATCTTCCTGACGGGTGGTGACGATTACGCCAGCCATGTCCAAAGCTCCCGGACTGATGAGCATCTGTTCGCTGCCTTCTGCAAAGTAGCAGTCGGGACGGTGCTTGCTGCGGGGAAAAACCACCGTATAGTATAGATGGCCTTCCTTCCATAACAGCAGGTTGAACTTCGCTTCTTGTCCGTCTTCATCCGGTGGGAAAGCGGCGAGGGCACTGTATAACAGGGAGTCGTCATAATGCGTGTTGCTTGAGAGGATTACCAAAGGACAGGGATAGTCCTTGGTGTTGAGGTAAATTCGGCTACATTCTAGTGGATAATCTTCCTCTTCTTCTAGATAGGGAAAATACATGCTACGTATATCGATTGTCTGTGCGTGGGTTATCAGCTGTTGTACGTTCGGGATGATGGGAACATCAGTTTTTCTGACTCCTTGCAGATGGAGATGGTCCGGTGCAGAGGCTCCGCAATGTGCTCCATTATAGAATAGGGCGTAGTCCGGATATTTCTGTACGAATGCACGGACGTCATCGTAACTGAAAATATTCTCATCCATGAGTTGGGGGATGTGATCTTTATGGGCGATAGTGAGGTGATCCGGCAATATGGGATAAGGGTTAACGCATATTCTGTTTGCGGTGATGGTTTCCAGTGCTTTCTGCTCCTTAGGCTGGTTTTCCTTGCACAGGAAACAGGGGCGTGCTTGGATGCTGTCCTTATCCACTTTGGCGGTAGTCGAAACCGCACGCTGTGCATTGCACTGTACCACAAACGTGTAGCCGTTTATGGACAGTTCCTTGGTCTGTATAGTCTGTAATGCCTCGTGGTTGTGGTGTGCCAGTGGCCAGCACGCCAGTTGGCTGTCTATAAATCGCTTGATTTCATTCCGGTTCTTCAGCTCTTCTGTATATTTTTTGCGGATTCCCAGTTCACGGGTGCGCAGGCTGTCTTTGTAGTGATTGTTGGCATTGGTCTGCTCTATGCTCAGGGCGGCATCCGAGTTCCCTTCCCAGCGGCGGCACAGATAGAGTACATCATAGATTCTTCCTATCTTATATTGGCGCGAGAAAATGAGTCCCAGGGCATAATCTTCTCCGTAGCTGACATTGGGCACGCCTGTTTCGCGCAGGATAGGTGTGAAGAATGCGCGCGGAGCCCCCAGACCGTTGATGCGCAATGCGTTATTGTGTCCGTTCTCTTTCGTCCACTCGCTATGGTCTATCACTCCCGGAGCGATGGTGTTCAGCCGGAAGTCCGTCATGCGGTAAGTTCCTATTACCATGGCGCATTGCTCTTTGTAGAACGTGTCTACGATGGTTTGCAGGGTATGGGTGTCGCTGTACAGGTCATCGCTGTCAAGCTGTATGGCGAAGCGTCCGCACCGGGGGTGGTTGATTGCGAGGTCCCAGCATCCCCCTATGCCCAGATCGGTACGTTGGGGCTGAAGGTGGATTACCGCTTTGTTGTCCTTGTATTGACCGATGATTTCTGTGGTTCCGTCTGTCGAGTGATTGTCCACGATGATGATGTTGAATGGAAAGCGTGTTTCTTGTGCGAGTGCCGACCGGATGGCATCGTCAATGGTACGGGCGCGATTGCGCACGGGGATGATGACGGAGGCTTCATACTCGAAATTTCCTTTCTTTACATCCGTTTCCACACATATGGGTTCAAGGAGGGCATTGATAGATTTCAAGTATCGTGTGAATGCTTCTTCCATTTCTATCTGTACCTCTCTGTTACGGGGATTTACGTAGTCGAACTGCTTTTCGCCGGACAGGCGGTTGTCGCTTTCTGTTTCCGTATAAAGATATTCGTTGATATGTACCAGATGAGAATGGAGGGTAAGGAGCAGGCGCAGTTCATAAAGGGCGGCATACTCTCTTTCCTCTGTCATTTGGAGGCTGGCGAGGATGAATTCCGTTCTGTTGAATATCAGTAGCGGACCGAAATCGAAATCATCACGCACACTGCCGGGTTGGTAGTCGTTGACGGGATGTTTCTTCTTTTCTCCGTTTTTCCATTCATGATGGTCGGCATAGACCATGCCGCATTCTCTGTCCTGCAGGAAGTCCGTCATGCGTTCCAGTGCCTTGTAAGCCAGTTCCAAAGCAGAAGTCTTGGTGTAGAGCAATATATAAGGTGTGTCTGCTTTTTCAGCAATCATCTTCATTGTCTTAGAACTGGTTAGTGAATCAACAGGTAATATTTCGCATCCTTCGGGGGTGGATAATGTCTTGTTGGGTTCGATGTTCAGCAGATAGATTTTGTTGACTATGCTACTTTCTTTTAGAGCATGGATTGTCTGTTCTGCCGCTGTGCTTTCCCTATAAGGAATAAAGCAATTAATTGTTTTTCTCATTGTTAAAAAGTATTTCTCACGGCAAAGATAGGTAATATATCTTATTTTTTCTCTACCTTTGTACGCTAATTGTCTTTTAAATATAAATGGAAACTCCGAAAACAGCATTACTTGGCAGGACATTGGATGAGATTCAACAGATTGTGAGGAATCTGGGAATGCCTAAATTTGCCGCAAAGCAGATTACGTCTTGGTTGTATGATAAAAAGGTGGAAACGATAGACGAAATGACCAATTTGTCATTAAAGCATCGCGAAGCATTGAAAGAAGGGTATGAGGTGGGAGCATCTGCTCCGGTGGAAGAAATGCGTTCGGTAGACGGTACGGTGAAATATCTTTTCCGTACACCGGCTCATAATTTTATTGAAGCGGTTTATATACCCGATGAGGACCGGGCTACTCTTTGCGTTTCCTCGCAAGTGGGATGCAAGATGAATTGTAAGTTCTGTATGACCGGGAAGCAAGGTTTTACAGCTAATCTGAGTGCCCATCAAATATTAAACCAGATCTATTCTATTCCTGAAAGGGAAAAGCTGACTAATCTTGTTTTCATGGGTATGGGAGAGCCTTTCGACAATCTGGATGAGGTGTTGAAAGTGCTTGAGATTCTGACTTCAGAATATGGTTACGGTTGGAGCCCGAAACGCATCACTGTTTCTTCTGTGGGTTTAAAGAAAGGACTGGAGCGCTTTCTGAATGAAAGTGATTGTCATCTGGCTATCAGTATGCATACTCCGATTCCTTCGCAACGAAGGGATTTAATGCCTGCCGAGAAAGCTTTTTCCATTACGGAAATTATTGATATATTGCATAATTATGATTTTAGCAAACAGCGGCGTCTGTCTTTTGAGTATATCGTATTCAAAGGGGTGAACGATTCACTTATTTACGCTAAAGAGATTGTGAAACTTTTGCGCGGCATTGAATGTCGTGTCAATTTGATCCGGTTTCATGCCATTCCTAATGTGGATTTGGAAGGGGTAGATATGGAAACAATGGTTGCCTTCCGTGATTACTTGACGCAGCATGGCGTATTTGCTACGATCCGTGCTTCAAGAGGAGAAGATATTTTTGCTGCTTGTGGAATGTTGTCTACGGCTAAACAACAGAAGGAGAAAGGTGTTACATTACAGTAAATAACAACAATAATACCATATAATTATGAAACGAATAGCATTTTATTTAAGTTTGGTGCTGGTGGTTCTGGTACTGGCTTCTTGTAAGAAGGGACAAAAGAACTTGTTTACCCCCACGTCCAGCGGTAGGCCTTACGAAGTATTGGTCGTAGTAAATAAACCTGTATGGGATCGTCCTGCAGGACGTGCATTGTTTGATGTATTGGATACCAATGTGCCCGGACTGCCCCAGGCGGAACGTTCGTTTCGTATATCAAATGTGGACCCTCAGCATTTTGACCGTGTGCTGAAAATATTCCGTAATATCATCATTGTGGATATTCAAGATATTTATACTCAGCCCAAACTCAAGTTTTCCCGTGATGTTTATGCGTCTCCGCAGATGATTATGACAATTCAGGCTCCTAATGAAGACGAATTTGAGGAATTTGTAGCAAAGAACAGTAAAGTGATTATAGATTTCTTTGTGAAAGCTGAGATGAATCGTCAGATAACTTTGTTGAAACAAAAACATAGCGATGTGATTTCCACTAAGGTAGGAAGTATTTTTGATTGTGATATCTGGGTGCCGGTAGAACTGGCTAACTATAAAGAAGGCAAAGATTTTTTGTGGGCTTCTACTAATCGTGCTACAGCGGATATGAATTTTGTAATGTACTCTTATCCTTATACGGACAAGGATACCTTTACTAAAGATTATTTCATTCATAAACGTGATTCTGTAATGAAAGCAAATATTCCGGGTGAACGCGAAGGAATGTATATGGCAACAGACTCTATGTTTGTAGATGTGGAAGATATTGTTGTAAAAGGAGAGTATGCGCAAGAAGCCCGCGGATTATGGGAAATGGAAGGTGACATGATGGGAGGTCCGTTTGTGTCTCATGCACGGGTGGATCGTGCTAACGGCCGTGTCGTTGTGGTTGAGGCCTTTATCTATTCACCGGATAAATTGAAACGTAATCTGATGCGTCAGATGGAAGCTTCACTTTATACATTGAGATTGCCCAATGAAAGCTTGATTGACGAAATTGTAATTAGTGGTAATATTCCGGAAGAAAAAATAGATACAACAAGCCGGGTAAAGTAAGAAGAGACATATAATATATAATATAGATGGAAGATAACTACAAGATACGAGTTGGTATTACTCATGGGGATATCAACGGAGTAGGATATGAAGTAATTCTCAAAACTTTTTCGGATCCTACCATGCTGGAACTTTGTACACCCATTATTTATGGATCGCCTAAAGTGGCTGCTTATCATCGTAAAGCAATGGATATTCAAACAAATTTCAGTATTGTCAATTCTGCAGATGATGCTCAGCCGGATAAACTGAGCATCGTGAATTGTACGGAAGACGAATTGAAGGTGGAGCTCTCCAAACCGACACCGGAGGCTGGTAAAGCAGCTTTGGATGCGTTGGAGAGAGCTTTGCAGGATTATCGGGAGGGAATGATTGATGTTTTGGTAACTGCTCCTATCAATAAGCATACCATTCAGTCGGAAAGTTTTCATTTCCCCGGTCATACGGAATATATTGAAGAGCGTGTGGGGGAAGGACAGAAGGCGTTAATGATTTTGCTGAAGAATGATTTCCGGGTAGCTTTGGTGACTGGTCATGTTCCTGTACGCGAGATAGCACAAGATATTACCAAGGAACTTATTATGGAAAAATTGACTGTTTTCCATCGTTCTTTAAAAGAGGATTTTGGCATCGACAGTCCGCGTATAGCTGTGTTTTCATTAAATCCTCATGCGGGTGATGAGGGATTGATTGGTACGGAAGAGAGTGATATTATAATTCCGGCAATGAAGGAAATGGTTGCCAAAGGCATTCAGTGTTTCGGACCTTATCCGGCCGATGGCTTTATGGGATCTGGCAACTATACTCATTTTGATGGAATTCTAGCTATGTATCATGATCAGGGATTGGCTCCTTTCAAAGCTTTGGCAATGGATGAAGGAGTGAATTACACTGCGGGACTTCCCATTGTACGTACTTCTCCGGCACATGGTACTGCGTATGATATTGCCGGGCAAGGGGTTGCCTTGGAAGATTCTTTTCGCCAGGCTATTTATGTGGCTATGGATGTTTTCCGTAACCGTGTTGTCGAGAAAGAGATTCATGCACATCCGCTGCGTAAACAATATTATGAAAAACGGGATGATAGCGATAAATTGAAATTGGACACCATTGATGATGAAGATTAATGGACGATCGGTTTAAAATATAATTTCAAGAAAAAGTAGAAATGAAATTTGCAATTATATCAGCGGGTGAAGGTTCCCGGCTTTCGCAAGAAGGGGTTGCTTTGCCCAAACCTTTGGTGCAACTGAACGGAGTTGCCATGATTGATCGCTTGATACAGATTTTTGTACGTAACGGAGCTGATAAGGTGGTTGTCATTATTAATAATGAAAGTCCATTGACAAAAGAGCATTTGGCAAAACTACAGGCAGAAGCAGAGATCCCATTGGAAGTAGTTGTGAAAACTACCCCCAGTTCCATGCACAGTTTTTATGAACTGAGCCCTTATTTGCAGGATGATAAATTCTGCTTGACTACTGTGGATACTATATTCCGTGAAGAAGAGTTTTCGACTTTTATTGAAACGTTCAAACAATCGGAAACAGATGGGTATATGGCGGTAACGGATTTTATAGATGATGAAAAACCGCTTTATATATCTACGGACAGTGCTTTGGATATAACAGGTTTCCATGATGAGGCGACTCCCGAATGCCGTTATATATCTGGAGGCATTTATTGTCTGACCCCGGCAGCCGTTAAGACGTTGCATGGGTGTATGGAGAAAGGTATGTCACGTATGCGTAACTTTCAACGACAGTTGGTAGCCGACGGCTTGAAATTAAAGGCTTATCCTTTTACAAAAATTTTGGATGTAGATCATGCTGGTGATATCGTGAAAGCTGAAAATTTTCTAGCCGGTAAAGAGGAGTAACTTAAACACAACAGAAGGAATGGATGTAATTTCAATAATAGGGGTAAGCCGTGGAAATGAATATTCCCCCAATCATGTAGACAATGATGCCGCCATATTTTATAAGGTGACGGAGGAATTGCGGCGGTTGGGCTGTGAGGTGAAAGTTTATGCGGAGAAAGATTTCGTGGAACAGGGTGTCAAGGGAGATATTATTTTTGATATGGCCCGTGATAAGGTAACGATAGCTCGTTTGAGGTCTTTGGAGGATGAAGGTGCATTGGTGATAAACTCTGCCTACGGTATAGATAATTGTGTGCGTAAGCCAATGACAGAATTACTTATAAAGAACGGGGTTCCTCATCCGCAAAGTTTTATAATTTCTACGGCAGATGAGTATTTGGAAAATTGTTATCCTTGTTGGGTGAAACGAGGTGACTCTCACGCTATGGTGAAAGAAGATGTTGCCTACGCCACCTGTAAGGAAGAGGTAGAAAATATATTGGCTGATTTCCGTAAACGCGGTATTCCTGTTGCAGTCATAAACGAACACTTGCAAGGTGACTTGGTAAAATTCTACGGAGTGCATGGAACTGATTTTTTTTATTGGTTTTATCCCTCTCCTTGTTCGCACAGCAAGTTTGGTCTGGAGAAAATAAATGGGATAGCTAAAGGAATTCCTTTTAGCGTAGAGGAATTGAAAATACAAAGTGATAAAGCTGCCGAGGCGCTGAATGTGCCCATTTACGGAGGTGATTGTGTGATTTCAGCTGATGGCACACTGCGAATAATCGATTTTAACGACTGGCCCAGCTTTGCCCGTTGCCGTGAGGAAGCGGGAGGTAAAATTGCAGAGTGCATTTATAAACGGGCTAAAAAGCAAATGAAATAAAAAAGACATGAGTACAGAAAGTGAGAAGAAAGGAATAGAGGCTTCTTTCAAATCCATGGACACAGAGGAGTTCCTGGATATTTATTTCAACCGTCCCATAGGTTATGCATGGGCATTATTTTTTAAAAAACTAAAGGTACACCCTAATGTGGTAACCATTTTTTCTATCATTTTAGGTATAGGTGCTGGTGTGATGTTTTATTATCCTGATATGAAACATACTCTTTTGGGTATACTTTTGTTGATGTGGGCGAATCATTATGACAGTGCGGATGGACAATTGGCGCGTCTGACAGGACAGAAAACCCAGTGGGGGCGTATGTTGGATGGATTTGCCGGTGATATTTGGTTCTTTACCATTTATGCGGCAATTTGTCTCAGACTGATGAACCAACCCATGCCGTTTCATATTGGTGACGGCATGCATTGGGGTATTTTTATTTGGATATTGGCTATTGTTTCGGGTACTGTTTGTCATAGCAAACAATGTACATTGGCGGATTATTATCGTAATATTCATTTATACTTTTTAAAAGGGAAAAGCGGAAGCGAATTGGATAATTTCAAACAACAGCGTGAAATCTTCTACAGTCTGCCGTGGAAGGGAAACTTCTGGTGGAAAGCTTTCTTGTATTTCTATGGTAATTATACACGTCAGCAGGAAAGAATGACTCCTAATTTCCAACAGTTTTATGCATTGGTGAAGGAAAAGTATGGAGACAATATTCCACAGGAATTACGGGATGAATTTCGTGCGGCTAGCAAACCTTTGATGAAATATACCAATATCTTGACTTTTAATACACGTGCCATTGCTCTATATATCAGTTTGTTGATTGGCGAACCATGGTTGTATTTTGTGTTCGAGGTTGTTGTGATGACCTCTTTGTTTGTATATATGCGTCATTGCCATGAGGCGATTTGCGCACGATTGTATCATAAATACATAACGAAGTGAAAAGTAAGTATAGAAATATATTCCTGATGTTTGGAATTGCAGCCATCGTAGTGATGCTTTGTTCTTTTGATATGGAGTATGATGAACTACTGGCTAATTTGCGCCGGGCGGGAATGTGGTTGCCGGCTGTGGTAGGGTTATGGATTATTATTTATCTGTTCAATACCCTTTCTTGGTATATTATCATCCGGGATGGAAAAAAGGGAACACCTATTCCATTTTGGAAAGTTTATAAACTGACAGTTTCCGGATTTGCACTGAATTATGCCACCCCGGTGGGATTGATGGGAGGAGAGCCTTACCGCATTATGGAGCTGACTCCTTATGTTGGGGCCAGTAAGGCAACTTCATCAGTAATTCTTTATGTGATGATGCATATTTTCTCGCATTTTTGTTTTTGGTTTTTTTCTATCTTTTTGTATCTGGCTCTACGTCCGGTAGATATTGCCATGGGAACTATATTGGCTGTTGTGGGGGCGGTTTCTCTTTTAGCCATTTATTTTTTTATGAAAGGTTACAAGAATGGTATGGCTGTCCGTACTTTAAAATTGCTTCAGCATATTCCTTTTATCAAAGAATGGGCTAAACGTTTTTCGGAAAATAAACGCGAGGCTTTGGAACGTGTGGACAGTCAGATAGCCGAACTGCATAAACAGCGTAGATCTACGTTTTATGCCTCGTTAAGTCTGGAATTCATGGCTCGGATTATAGGATGTCTGGAAGTGTATTTCATATTGAATATTCTGACAACGGATGTCAGTTTTCCAGCTTGTATTTTAATTATGGCATTTACTTCTTTGTTTGCCAATTTGTTCTTTTTCTCGCCTATGCAATTGGGCGCACGTGAAGGAGGCTTTGCTTTGGCGGTAGGAGGGTTGGCTATTCCGGGAGCTTTTGGGGTTTATACCGGATTGATAACCCGTGTACGTGAATTGATTTGGATTGTAATTGGTGTGTTGTTGATGAAAGTCGGCAATGGTACACCTGCTAATAAGTAAGATAATGGATACATTGAAAAATATTCAGGGAGTTATATTTGATTATGGCGGTACAATAGATACGAACAGCTGTCATTGGGCGGAAGTGTTGTGGACTAAGTATATGGAACATCAGGTGCCGGTGGATAAGGAAAGTTTCCGTGAGGCATACGTTTTTGGAGAAAGGGCGTTGGCTAAATATCCTTTTGTCCAGCCTTGGCATAATTTTCATGATGTGCTTTCTATCAAGACTAAACTTCAGGTGGAATGGTTGGCGGAACAGAGAAAGTTGCCTATGGATGAGTTGCAACTGCAATCTTATGCAGTGAAAGTGGCAGACAGCTGTTATGGGTATGTGTTGGATATATTGCAGGTTACACGCCCGGTAGTGAAGGAGTTGGCTAAGAAGTATAGGTTGGTGTTGGTTTCTAATTTTTATGGCAATATACAGACTATTTTAAAGGATTTCGGACTTTTGGATTTCTTTGATGAGATAATTGAATCCTCTGTAGTGGGTGTTCGTAAGCCGGATCCTGCTATCTATAGACTTGGAGTAGATGCTATGGGATTTGCGGCAGAGAATGTGCTGGTGGTCGGAGATTCTTTCTTAAAAGATGTTGTTCCGGCCAAAGCTGTAGGTTGTCGCGTTGCCTGGTTGAAAGGAGAAGGTTGGGGAGGAGAAGTTATAGACGAATCTGTTCCTGATGTAATTATTACGGACTTGGCTCAATTGCTTGCATTATTGTAATAGGATATGGAAATACAAAGACACGCATTGGTGAAAAGGGACTATTTAGTTCCTTTTGTTTTAGTAACCTCTTTGTTCTTTTTATGGGGATTCGCACATGCTATTCTTGATGTATTGAACAAACATTTTCAAGAGGTGATGGATATTACCCGTACTCATTCGGCAATGGTACAGGTGATGTTTTATCTAGGCTATTTCATAATGGCTATTCCGGCAGGATTGTTTATAACCAAATATGGATATCGTAAGGGAGTTGTTTTCGGATTGTTGCTTTATGGAATCGGGTCCTTGATGTTTATTCCCGGCGAGTATTGGATGTCATTTGAATTTTTCCTGTTCTCTTTGTTTGTCATTGCTTGCGGTTTGGTCTTTTTGGAAACAGCTGCAAATCCTTATATGACAGAACTGGGGGATAGGGAAACAGCTGCCAGTCGGTTGAACCTGGCCCAGTCTTTTAATGGGCTAGGATGTATTTGTGGTCCTTTAGTAGGAGGACTGTTATTGTTCTCGGGGAAGGGAGAAGCAAATATCTCGTATCCTTATATGTTGATGGGAGTGGTTGTACTGGCAGTGGGATTTATTTTTTCCCGTATCAAACTTCCGGAGATTGTTCATGTTGACGATTTGGCTGACGGAGAAACGGTTAAGAGAAGTTTATGGTCGCATAAATTATTCTTATTCGGAATAGTGGCACTATTCAGTTATGAGATAGCGGAGATTTCTATTAATAGTTTTTTTATCAATTATGTGGTGGATGACGGGTGGATGAATGCTCGGGATGCGGCGGTAGTACTTTCTTTCGGTGGACTTGGATTGTTTATGTGCGGACGTTTTGCCGGTAGTTGGATCATGCAGCGAATCCGTGCGGAGAGAGTTCTGCTATGCTGTGCTTTGGGGACGGTAATGGCTACTTTTCTTATCGTTTGTAATTTAGGAAAGATTTCATTAATAGCCTTGTTTTTGGTATACGTGTTCGAAGCCATCATGTTTCCCACTATTTTTGCCATATCTTTGAAGGGATTGGGTGGAAAGACCAAACGGGCTTCTTCCTTCCTTATGATGTCTCCCGTAGGAGGGGCTGTTGGTCCTGTGCTGATGGGTTATGTGGCAGATAATAGTACCATGTCCTTATCATTCATCATACCATTTGTTTCTTTTTGTATTGTGTTATTCTATTCGTGGTATGCTGACGTGGAAAGAAACTGAAATGAATAATCCCGATACAGTTGTTAGGCTTTATCGGGATTGTCCATTTCTTCTTAAATTTTTTCAGCTTTTAAAGAACTGGTTCGGATGATATTCCATACATCCTCTTCGGTTTTGCTGAAAGGACCGGATGCCTCTAGTTTCAGTGTCGACATAGCTGCTGCAAAACAACCGGCTTCTTCATAGGAAGCCCCTTTATTACGCATATATAAATATCCGGTAGCATAAGTATCTCCACAGCCAGTGGCATCTACTATGTCTTTAGGAGGATAGGCAGGGATTTTATGAAATGTACCTTCCGCATAAATTATAGACCCTAAGCTTCCCAATGTAATCAATACCTCTTTTACTCCCCATTCTGCTAGTTGTAGGGCAGCTTGTTTTATGTCTGTCTGACCGGTAAGCACTTCCATTTCATGTTCATTTACCTTTAGAATGTCAATATATTTTAGTGCTTCTACTTTGTCTGTCCAATCTATCGGATAAACTTTTTCCCCTCGGACTTCACGTAAGTACCCTTGTGCATCTACAGCTAATATACCTTTGGTAGAAAGATATTTCACAACGTCCAAAGAGAAATCATCTGCTAAAAGACTTCCCAAATGAAAAATATGAGCATTTATGTTCTCTAGTTGTTCTACGGTGAAGGGATCGGCTTTAGCCAATACCCGCTGGCTGCGGTTGTCTTGATTCTCACCGTATGTATTCTCAAAATACACTGTCCGGTGACTAGGAATAACAGTAACTTTGATGCCTTTAGCACGAATATCTTCAACAGCTTTAAATTCACTTGGAGCTAGTGCCGTGACCAGCTGATAATGCTTTGTATCCTTTAAGTGACTGATTCCGTGTGAGAAATAATAAGAAGTCCCGCCGGGCATATAAGTCGTTTTTCTGGGTGTTACTATTTTATCTAATGTAATGTGACCTATGCAACAAATATCATTCATACCTATTTATATTAAACGGTCGCAAAGCTACAAAAAAAACTAGAAAAAGCATGGAAGTTTTCAAAAGAAGGTGTAACTTTGGCACAAATTATCTTAATCTCTGCTATGAGATGCAATTTTAACAAAGAAATTAGAATGGAAAAAATGAATGTGAAACCGGCAACCGGTAAATTAGGCGTTCTTTGTGTTGGATTGGGCGCTGTTACTTCAACTTTTATGACAGGTGTGCTGATGGCTCGTAAGGGATTGGCAAAACCTGTCGGATCTATGACTCAATATGATAAAATGCGTGTTGGCCGTGGAGAGAATAAAAAGTATTTGCATTATGGTGAAATTGTTCCATTGGCAAACTTAAATGACATTGTGTTTGGTGCATGGGATGTTTATCCGGCTAATGCTTATGAATCAGCGGTCAATGCTGAGGTTTTAAAAGAGAAAGATATTAATCCTGTAAAGGATGAATTGGAGAAAATAGTTCCAATGAAAGCTGCTTTCGACCACAACTATGCTAGTCGTCTGGATGGTGATAATGTGAAAGATTGCAAGAATCGTTGGGATATGATGGAACAGTTGCGTGAAGATATCCGCAATTTTAAAGTGGCTAACAATTGTGACCGTATTGTTGTTCTTTGGGCTGCTTCTACAGAGATTTATGTTCCTGTTGATGAAAAAATACACGGAACATTGGCAGCATTGGAACAGGCTATGAAAGATGATGATAAGGCTCATATCGCTCCGTCTATGTGCTATGCTTATGCTGCACTGTCGGAAGGATGTCCTTTCATTATGGGAGCACCTAATACAACTGTTGATATTCCTGCTATGTGGGAGTTGGCTGAAAAGACTAAAATGCCTATTGCCGGCAAGGATTTCAAGACGGGTCAAACGTTGGTTAAATCAGGTTTCGCACCGATTATTGGAACCCGTTGTTTAGGCTTGGACGGTTGGTTCTCTACAAACATTTTAGGTAATCGTGATGGTTTGGTGTTAGATGAGCCGGCTAACTTCCACACGAAGGAGGTCAGCAAATTATCTACACTGGAATCTATTCTTGTTCCGGAAGATCAGCCGGACTTGTATACAGACTACTATCATAAAGTACGTATCAATTACTATCCGCCTCGTAATGATAATAAAGAAGGTTGGGATAATATTGATATCTTCGGATGGATGGGGTATCCAATGCAGATTAAGATTAATTTCCTTTGCCGTGATTCGATTCTTGCTGCTCCTCTGTGCTTGGACCTTGTATTGTTGAGTGACCTGGCTGCACGTGCAGGACGTTTTGGTATCCAACGTTTCTTGAGTTTCTTCTTGAAGAGTCCGATGCATGATTATACTGAAAACGAAATTCCTGTCAATCACCTCTTCCAGCAGTATGCTATTTTGAAAAATGCCATTCGTGAAATGGGTGGTTATGAGGCCGATCAAGAAATCGACTAATTTATAACAGGATTTTTTATTCGGGCGTGGATTGCGCGGGTTTTCACGGTTTTTCTTTTAAAGACCGTATCTATCCGTGAAATCCACGTCTTATTTTTTATTTTTCTGCCATAATTTCTTGTTGTCTGCCTGAGAATTTGTAATTTTGTCATATAATAGAGTGAATATGGTTAGGTCAGAAATACAAAATGTAAAGCTCAGATTTGGTATTATTGGTAATGCCGAAGGGTTGAACCGTGCCATAGACGTGGCTATCCAGGTGGCACCCACTGATTTGTCAGTGTTGATCACCGGTGAAAGTGGGGTGGGAAAGGAAAATTTCCCACAGATTATTCATCAGTTCAGTCGCCGTAAACATGGACAGTATATAGCGGTGAACTGTGGGGCTATTCCTGAAGGTACTATAGATTCAGAGCTTTTCGGACATGAAAAAGGTGCTTTTACGGGCGCTATCAGTGACCGTAATGGCTATTTTGCCGAAGCCAATGGTGGAACCATTTTTCTGGATGAAGTAGGAGAGTTGCCTCTTGCTACTCAGGCACGTCTGTTACGTGTACTTGAAAGTGGTGAATTCATTAAGGTAGGTTCATCTAAAGTGCAGAAAACGGATGTGCGTATTGTTGCCGCTACCAATGTGAATCTGACGGAAGCCATTGCTGAAGGTCGTTTTCGTGAGGATTTGTATTATCGTTTGAACACTGTACCTATTAAAATACCTCCTTTGCGTGAGCGTGGAGATGATATAACTTTACTTTTCCGTAAATTTGCATCAGATTTTGCTGAGAAATATCGTATGCCGGCTATCCAGTTGACAGAAGATGCGAAAGTTTTGTTGCTGGCTTATTCGTGGCCCGGTAATGTGCGCCAGTTGAAAAACATCACTGAACAGATATCTATTATTGAAACTAACCGGGATATAACGGCAGAGATTTTGAGAAATTATTTACCAGAGCAACATGTGAATTCTGGTTTGCCTGCTTTGTTTGGAGTGAAAGCAAATACAGGGAAGGCTTTTGAAAGTGAGCGTGAGATTTTGTATCAGGTGTTGTTTGATATGCGGCGTGATGTGACTGACTTGAAGAAGTTAGTCAATACACTGATGGCGGAACGTGGCGCGCAATCTGTTCCGACGGCACCAGCTACTACGGCAGTTTCTTATTATCAGGAACCGCAACGGAATTTAGTTGCTACAGTGGTGCCTGCTACGCCTACCATAATTTCTGCCGCCAAACCGGCTCATCCTGTAGTAGATGATATTCAGGATACGGAGGAGGTTGTAGAAGAAGCCACTTTGTCATTGGACGAAGTGGAGAAAGAAATGATACGTAAGGCGCTCGACCGTCATCATGGAAAGCGTAAGAATGCAGCAAAAGATTTGAATATTTCAGAACGAACACTTTATAGAAAAATAAAAGAATATGGTTTGGATTAAACAATTGAAAGTAGTTGGTGTGTTGATGGTACTGGCGGGGATCGTAACTGCTTGTTCTATTTCATATAAATTTAACGGATCGTCTATAGATTATACAAAGGTAAAGACTATTTCGTTTGAGAATTTCCCAAACCGTTCAGCTGGCTTTGTTTGGGGACCGATGGAGAATATGTTCAATACGGCATTACAGGATATTTATATGCAACAAACTCGTTTAAAGCAAGTCAAGCGCAGTGGTGACCTGCAATTGTCTGGTGAGATAACGAATTATGAGGCATTTAATAAAGGAATTGGATCCGATGGCTATTCTAGTATGGTAGAATTGCGTATGACGGTGAGAGTGAATTTTGTCAATAGTTCCAATCCTACGGAAAATATGAACGGACAGCAATTTTCGGCTAGTCGTGAATATAATTCCAATCAGCAGTTAAGTGCTGTGCAGGATGAGTTGGTAAACCAAATGATTAAAGAAATTGTAGAGCAAATATTCAATGCTACAGTGGCAAACTGGTAGTGAGTGATTTTCCGTCATGATACAACAACAATTATATGAATGGATAACGCATCCTGAACGATTGAATCGGGATACTTTGTACGAGTTGCGGACGCTGCTTGCGCGTTATCCATATTTTCAGACGGTGAGACTGCTTTATCTGAAGAATCTGTTTTTATTGCATGACATAACATTTGGTGAGGAACTACGTAAGGCTGCATTGTATGTAGCTGACCGCAAGATTCTTTTTTATCTGATAGAGGGGGAGCGCTTTACTGTATCTTCCTTTGAAAAACAAGACCTACCTAAGGAAGAGGCTGGTTTGGATCGTACTCTTTCATTGATCGATACTTTTCTCTCTTCTTTGCCTGAAGAGGCCGCCGCTATGGAATTACCAATGGATGTAACAACAGATTATACTTCTTTTTTATTGCATGAGGAAGAACATGTGTCTGATGATATACCTCAGATGAAAGGACAGAATTTGATAGACAACTTCATTGAAAAGTCGGCAGAGGAACCTTTGTTACCTCAATTAGGAATAAAAGAGGCGGCACCGGTGAAGAATAAAGTTTCTGAAGAAGAGGAGTCGGAAGATAATGAAGAGGATATGGAGGATGAAAGCTATTTCACTGAAACATTGGCTAAAATATACGTTAAACAGCAAAGATATTCTAAGGCTCTTGAAATTATTAAAAAATTAAATTTGAAATATCCAAAAAAAAACGCTTACTTTGCAGACCAAATAAGATTTTTGGAGAAATTGATTATTAACACTAAATCAAAATAAAGAAAATGTATTTATTACTTATTGGATTAATTGTGCTTGCAGCTCTTTTGATGTGCTTCGTCGTACTGATTCAGAACTCAAAAGGTGGAGGCTTGGCTTCTAGTTTTGCTTCTTCAAATCAAATAATGGGTGTTCGCAAGACTACAGATTTTATTGAGAAATTAACATGGGGGTTAGCTGCTTTTATGGTGGCATGTAGTGTGCTTACTGCTTATTTTGTTCCTGCTGCTCATACAGATTCTTCTGTAATCATGGAAGAGGCAGTGAAAGAAGGAGCTACTAATCCGCTGAATGCACCTTCAGGTTTCGCTGCTCCGCAAACAAATGACGCTGCAACAGAAACTCCTGCTCCCAGTGATTCGGCACAGTAATTATAGAGAAAACATTTTCCTTAATTAATAAGGATAAGCGTCCTGTTTCGTTTACGAAAATAGGACGCTTTTTTGTTTTAAGTTTTTTTGCTTTGATAAGTATGCTTTTGTACTTACTTTTGTTCTGGAATGTTTTTAATCTACAAATAATAAAAGAATCATGTTGAAATTCATATCATGGAATGTAAATGGCTTGCGAGCCTGTTATGATAAAGGTTTTGTTGATGTTTTCCATCGTTTAGAAGCAGACTTTTTCTGCCTGCAGGAAACAAAGATGCAGGAAGGGCAACTGGATGCCAAGTTTGAAGGTTATCACTCCTATTGGAATTATGCTGAAAAGAAAGGGTATTCAGGCACAGCTATCTTTTCTAAAGTCAAACCATTATCTGTGACATACGGTTTAGGCATAGAAGAGCATGATCACGAAGGACGGGTAATCACTCTTGAATTGGAATCGTTTTATTTGATTACTGTGTATACTCCCAATTCGCAGGAAGAATTGCGACGGTTGGATTATAGAATGAAATGGGAAGATGATTTCCGTGCCTATCTGAAAAAACTGGAAGAAAAGAAACCTGTCATTGTGTGTGGTGACCTGAACGTGGCGCATAAGGAAATAGACTTGAAGAATCCTAAGACAAACCGTAAAAATGCAGGTTTCACTGATGAGGAACGTGCCAAGTTTACCACTTTGCTTGAGTCCGGTTTTACGGATACGTTCCGCTATTTTTATCCAGAGCAGGAAGGAATCTATTCATGGTGGTCTTATCGTTTTAAAGCCCGTGAAAAGAATTCAGGTTGGCGTATTGATTATTTTCTCACTTCCGATTCACTGAAAGATAGGTTGAAAGGTGCACATATTTATACGGATATCTTTGGCTCAGATCATTGTCCGGTAGAATTGACAATAGAACTCTAAGAAACACTCTGAAAAAGCTTTTGTTTCAACACGAATCTCAGATTATCTATAATTAAAAGATAATCTGAGGTTTGTGTCGTTGAAAGACTCTCTCTGTTTTACTTCCGTAAATTATTGATTCTTGTTTATCTTTACTTTGAAAAAACAAACTATAATGAAAAGTACAGATAGAGTTAGGTATAATTATTATTCTATTGATTTTGCTTGCGTGTCAATTGAGTTTATTACAAAAAGCCAGTGTATGGATGGAAAGTGGATTGCGTTCGGCCATTCAGAAGGAAGTTCTTATTTTTATAGTAGAGGATATCTCAAGTATTTGATGGTGGAATACCGTTTGTTCCCTGTTTTTATTATAAAGATTAGAATATGTGTACAGATTGTCAATACCGGAATCTTTGCTAAACTAAAAGATAAGGGATATTTGAACACAGCTCCGGCTGTCTTATAATTGGGAGAGGGAATAATCTGTTTATTATTGTATATACCTTCAAAAATTGTTTGTATTAGGACTTTCGTTTGAAGAAAGAGTTGGTCTGCTAGATGTGTAATTTTGTTCTGTAGACCGTGTGGCGTATAAAATTTGTAGAAAAATGGGGTTAAGATAAGGACGTAAAGAGGTATTTGTGGCGCAAATTTCCCGTTTGGATGATTGCGCCATGAATAATATGGTTTACATAGCTACTTCAATAGCCAGTATCTGTGTTTCGGAAGTGGCTTCGATAGTGACACTTTCAATGTCCCATATACCGATACCGTCACGGCGTGAAAGGTTTTCGCCTGCTACATTAATCTCTCCTTCTATAACAAAAATGTAAACACCTGTGCGAGGTTTGTGCATACGGTATATTACACTATGTCCGGCATCAAATGTACCTATTGAAAACCAGGTATCCTGCAACAGATGTGCCGGTGTGTTTCCGGAAGGAGAAATGAAAGTTGTCAGTTCGTTACGTTTCAATAACGGGCGGATATTATAATTATGGTACTCAGGTTTGGTTTCCTCTACATTAGGGATCACCCAGATTTGCAGGAATTTCAGATCTTCGGTTTTACTGGCATTGTATTCACTGTGATAGATACCTGTTCCTGTACTCATTACTTGAATTTCTCCGGGGGTGATGGTACTTTCATTTTGTACATTATCTCCGTGTCTTAAATATCCTTGTAAAGGAATGGATACTACTTCCATATTTTTATGCGGGTGCATGCCGAAACCTTCTCCGGGAGCCACTGTATCGTCATTCAATACGCGCAAAGCACCGAAGTGTATACGTCTGGGATTATAATAATCTGCGAAGCTGAATGTGTGGTAAGTTTTTAGCCATCCATGATTAAAATAACCTCTCGTGTTGGCTTTGTCAATAATCGTCTTCATAACTTAATGTCTTTTCTATTGGAATGTTGTTATTGATATAACAAATTAGAAGTTGAAAAGTTTGGAACATTGTTGAGTAATGAAAAAAATGGGGCGGTGTAAAATAAAAGAAGAGATGATCAAATCATCTCTTCTATAGAGCGGAAGACGGGGCTCAAACCCGCGACCCTCAGCTTGGAAGGCTAATGCTCTATCAACTGAGCTACTTCCGCAATTTTTTGTGGGCAAAGATGGATTCGAACCACCGAAGTCGAAAGACAGCAGATTTACAGTCTGCCCCATTTGGCCACTCTGGTATTTGCCCATTCGCTTTTAAGAGTCTATCTCAATTCTCTCATTGAGTAGGTTTGTTTCTCAATTGCGATGCAAAGGTACGGCTTTTTTTTGAATATGCAAATTATACAAGAACTTTTTTTCAAAAAATCTGCGTTTTTTGCAATTTCTCTTTAAAATCGAGCATTTTGATGGCAGTTATTGCACATTCATCCCCTTTATTTCCTAATCTTCCACCGGCACGGTCTTCTGCTTGTTGCATAGTATTGGTAGTAATCAAACCATAGATTACAGGAATATCTCCTTCGGCATTCAGTTGGGCAATACCTTGAGTGGTACCGGCACATACATAATCAAAGTGCGGAGTATCGCCACGAACTACGCAGCCTATTGCAATCACTGCATCTACTTTTCCACTTTTTATCATTTGTGCAGAACCGAAAGTCAGTTCAAAACTGCCGGGTACTGTTTGTACTAAAATATTTTTATCTTTTGCGCCATGTTTCTTCAAGGTACTTATGGCTCCTTCCAATAGGGGGCCGGTAATGTTATTGTTCCATTCGGATACTACGATACCGAAACGCATATTTTCTGCATTAGGAACTGAATTGAAATCGTAATCAGATAAGTTATGATACGCTGTTGCCATTGTTTTTTAGTTTTAGTGGTTTAATAAAAGAAAGAGGTTATCTGTACACAGGTGCAGACAACCTCTTTATATCATTAAGGTATATTCTTTTCTTATTTGATGGATGCACGTTCGATGTACTTATCAATGTCCATTGACTGGTAAGAATTGAAGTATTTTTCTTTCACCAAAGTGTATGCTTTAACAGCTTCACTATTCTTGCCCAACTTTTCGAACAATTGACCAGCTTGGATCAAATAGATAGGACTCAATGCCTGGCTGTCTGCTTTATCCGCTGCTTTCAGCAAAGTTCCTGCAGCTTTGTCCAATTGTCCCATTTCAGCATAACAGTTACCGATAGTTCCCAAAATGGCAGGGCTCACCAGCTGGTCTTTAGCGCTGAATTTATCCAGATATTTCACTGCATCTTCATATTTACCCAACTGTGCATAGCAGATACCTGCATAAGCATTGGCCAAATTACCAGCAGCGGTTCCACTGAATTCATCTGCTACTTTCAGAAAACCCTTGTAACCGATACTGTCACCATTCAATGCGGTTTCAAAGTTATCAGCTCCGAAATATTGTTCTCCTTTAAATAAAGCTTCTGATGCTTTTACTTCATTGGGGTCAGAAATAAAATGCTTATATCCCATGAAACCAGCTATGATAATCACTACTGCTGCAATAGTTCCAAGGATTCTTCCTTTGTACTTGATAAGGAATGCTTCTGAGGTACTCAGTGCTTCTTCCATATCTAATGGGTCCTGAGTGTGTTTTTGTTCTGCCATTTTTATATTTACTTTTTTATTATTTTTCGGATATTCTTTTTCGGTCAGCAAAAGTAGTTCATTTCTATGTATTAATGAAATTTACGGGCATATTTTTTTAGTTTTTCCCGTTTTTATCTCTAATTTTGTATCCTCAATTAAATAGAAGTTCTATGATACTGAAACGCATCTCGATATTGAATTATAAAAACCTGGAGCAGGCGGAATTGGAATTCTCGCCGAAGATGAATTGTTTTATCGGACAAAACGGTATGGGGAAGACAAATTTGCTGGATGCGGTTTATTATCTTTCTTTTTGTAAGAGTGCCACTAATCCTATTGATTCGCAAAATATCCGTCATGAAGGAGAATTCTTTGTAATTCAGGGTTTCTATGAAACAGACCAAGGTGAGCCGGAAGAGGTATATTGTGGATTGAAACGTCGTCAGAAAAAGCAATTCAAGCGGAATAAAAAGGAATATAACCGTTTATCGGATCATATTGGCTTTATTCCCCTTGTAATGGTGTCTCCTGCTGATGCGGAGTTGATTGCAGGAGGTAGTGACGGGCGCCGTCGTTTTATGGATGTGGTGATATCGCAATATGATAAGGAATATTTGGATGCGCTGATACGTTATAATAAAGCATTGACGCAGCGTAATGCTTTGTTGAAATCGGAACAGGAATTCGATGAGGAATTAATGCTGGTATGGGAGGAGATGATGGCATCTGCGGGTGAGGTCGTCTTTAAGAAGCGTAGTGAGTTTATTGCTGAGTTTATACCTACTTTCCAGTCTTTTTATTCTTATATCTCTCAAGATAAAGAGAAAGTGAATCTGGCGTATGAATCTCATGCTATGAGTGGGGGATTGCTGGATATTATCAAGGAGAGCCGTCGGCGCGACCGTGTAATGGGATATTCGTTGAAGGGAGTTCATAAAGATGACTTGATTATGCAGTTGGGGGATTTTCCGATAAAGCGGGAGGGGTCACAAGGACAAAACAAAACTTATCTTATCGCCTTGAAATTAGCTCAGTTTGACTTTTTGAAGAAAACGGGCGGCAATACTACTCCTTTATTGTTGTTGGATGATATTTTTGATAAACTGGATGCTTTTCGTGTGGAACAGATTGTAAAACTGGTAGCCGGAGATCGTTTCGGGCAGATTTTCATTACGGATACCAATCGGGATCATTTGGATAAAATATTGAAGAAGATAGAAAGAGAATACAAAGTCTTTGCTGTAGAAGACGGAGAAGTGACAGAAAGAAAGGAAATGGCTGAATGAAACGTAATGATGCGGAACAAATAGGGGAAATGATTCGGAAATTCTTCCGGCAGAATGCTTTGGAGGCGCCACTGAACGAGTATCGTCTGATACAGGCATGGAAAGATGTGGTGGGACCTGCCATTACTAAATATACGAGTAATCTTTATATTAAGAATCAAATTCTTTATGTACATCTCACTTCATCCGTGCTTCGTCAAGAGTTGATGATGGGGCGTGATTTATTGGTGAAAAATCTGAATAAGCAGGTCGGCGCACAAGTGATAGTCAATATTATTTTCCGTTGACAGGATGGTCTTCTGCTGTTTCTTTGGTATCCCCGAAGTTTCCTGCAATACTTCTTGTCAGGTGCGGATTTTGACGGATTTTTCTTATCTTTCTCGTAAAGTCCGCACTTGAAGAAGTGTAATGTGTAAGAGTAGCTTATGGAACAGTTCGTATCACGATAGATTCTATTTCAGGGATATTCAGTAAATGTCTCTAAAAAATAAGATGGCATATGAAGATGATAGGGCATGACCATTTCATATGCCCTTCTTATTGTCATTTTTCCGTGCTTTCTCACATACTTCTATCCGACAGGACATGACGTTCCGGAAGAAGTCTGATGACCTCTTCTGATTCTGTGAGTAAAATCATATCATGCTGCTTTAGCTGTTTTGTTTCTGATTTTTTCTATCATCAGTATGGCATTTGCCGTATGTATTCCAAAGAAAATCCACAGTATTTCCGTCTTCCTGTTTCTGGCCTTTATCCTTGAGAGCGAGTAATGTTGCTTTTGAGTGCCGAAGCTTCCTTCAAGCCGTGTTGCCCTTTCTTTTGAGAGTTCGCTTCTAAGCACCTTCCTCAAAGGCTCATCTTTGGCCGCCCTTCCCTTGCGCACAAAGGATGTGGATATCCCATATTTTGTACAGAACTTTCTGTTGGCATTATTGGCATATATGGAATCGGCAGCCACACATCTTACCCTTACATTCATAAGCTTCTGCTGCATACGGATACAGTCCTTCAAGCGTATACCCTCATTGAATGCCTTGAACGAGAGGTGTTCGATGAACGATATGCCGTCTATCTGTATATTATTGACCTTTGCACCGAACTCGACGGACTTGTTTTCCTTGCCTCTGACGATGGGACGTACATAATGACGGTCAATGCTGACGATGCGGTCACTGACTTTCCGCCCTTCAAACATTTCCTTTTCTTGTACAAGCACCTTTCTGATGATGGAAAGACGCTTATGATAATCCTGGGTATATCGGAGTAAAGCACCGTACTCGCTATGGATCCCATCCCTTTGACTGAGGAGCTTTTCAAGAAGCTTGATCATACGGCGCTTAAGCATTCTTGTCCTTGAAGCTCTCCTCTTTCTTTTCTTGCAGTAGGACAGATAGGATTCCGCCACATTCCTGTATTTGTTGCGCGGACGCCTTATGCCCAGCTCCCTGCAATGCCGGCATATATGCCTGTAGAGCCATTCGAGGCTTTCCCAAAGGAGTTTCATGTCCGTAGGAAAACGCATGTGGCTTTCATAGCATGTGGCATCGGTCATGCAGACGTGAAGGTTATCAAGATAAGGTTTCCAGTGTGAAGCCAGGAGCTCCTGGAAAGAATCAATGTCAAGGCGGGATGCTATCTCATTACGGATGGCACTGACTATCTTGAAGTTGGTTATGGGAAGGGACGGGGGAATCATAATTCCACAGAAAATCTGGTAGTGTATGTTCCCGTTCAGATGTTCCACCAGTTGCCTGTCGGAGAATCCGGTGTATGCCTTCAGGACCATAAGGGCGATCTTTGCGGAAGGACTGAATCTGTTCCTGCGTCCCAGGCGCCGGTCCGACAGGCCGGCGGCTTTTGCCATACATTCAAACGGAAAGACCGAATGAAGCTTGCCAAGCTCACTCTCATTAAAACTCTTGCGGTATTTTTCCAGAATATCAAATTCTGTAAAACCCAAAGTAGGGTGAATTTCTGAAATATTCACTATCTTTGCCATATCTTATTAGTTTGGATATTTCCCCCGTTTTGGCCGTCAAATCTTATTTTCGGGGGAATACCTAAAGATACAAAAAAGCCAACTAATTCGCAATACTTTGTGTATGAATTAGTTGGCTGATTTTGTAATATTTAATGAATGTCCCTATTTCAATATTCCATTCTCAGTCCAGACTTCATCCATTCTCCGGTCGAAAGGTTCGACAGGCAGCTTTTCGTTTACTTGAAAGTTATAACATATACCTATATTATAGGAATGAAGAAGAGGCAGTAATTTGTCATAATATCCTTTTCCTCTTCCCAACCGGTTGCCTCGGGCATCAAAAGAAACACCCGGTATAATGGCGAAGTCTATCTTCTCATACGCTGTAAATGCTTCTCCCGTCGGTTCCTCTATGTGATAAGCCTCACCGGTTTTCAGGTTTTGCCTGCCTGTATAAATACGAAGTTCCAACTCATCTCCTTTGACTACCGGCAGCAAAACTGTTTTCTGCCGGTGCCATTTTTCAACGAAGTCATGTGTCTGTACTTCATCATCCAATGAATAATAGAGCAAAACGGTACGGGCCGATGCAAACTTGGGATGCTGTTCCAGTTTCTCAAGCAAAGCAGCGGACTTCGTTATTAATTCGGTGATGCCGTGACGGCGCTTTTCTTGCGCTATCTGCTTGCGCAGTTGTTTTTTTAGTTCCTTCATCGCTTACTTTCGGTTCTATGGGTTGTTCGGGAGCTTTGGGAAATGATTCACCTTTATCCAATACTTCCAATGCTTTGAGGACAGTCTTGTCGCTCTTGTTCAAGTATTCTATATAAGCTTCCATGCCCAGCATGTTATAAATGATGTTTCCGTATAAATTTGTTTCAAACAGTTTCTGTGATTTATACATCAATATGTTGCGACGTTTTAGCCCTTTGTTCTCAGCGAAACGGGCGAATTGTTCCAAAATATTCTGATGCTTCAAATATTGCAGCAGGCTTTCCTCTGTTTCATATTTTTGCATTTCGGCACGGTGGTTGTCCGTATACTGGAAAGCAAACTGGATGGTCAGTCCGCGATTAACAGCCATGCGATAATAGGAAGTCATGCCGGTAGTATCCTGTGGTACAAAGATATCGGGCATAATACCTCCACCTCCATATACAGGACGGCCTAAAGAAGTTTCAAAGATTTGGCTTTGATCCTGTTTGATACTGTCTTGTGAGAAAAATTCTCCATGTTCGTAACGGGTCAGGATATCCATTTCATAATTTGCGTCATTACCTTTTACATACGGTTTCTGTATGCAGCGTCCTGACGGAGTATAGTAACGGGCAATTGTCAGACGGATGGCTGAACCATCGCTGAAGTCGATAGGTTGTTGTACCAGCCCTTTTCCGAAAGAGCGGCGCCCGATGATTGTCCCCCGGTCATTGTCTTGGATAGCTCCGGCAAAAATTTCGCTGGCAGAAGCCGAACCTTCGTCCATCAATACGACAATGGGCATTTTCTGGCTGCTTCCGGTTCCGTTGGATGTATAGTTCTCGCGTGGAGACTTGCGTCCCTGTGTATAAACGATGAGTCTGTTTTTGGGTAAGAATTCGTTTACCATCTGAATTGCTGCACCCATATATCCACCGGTATTACCGCGTAAGTCGATGACCACTCCTTCGCAGTTTGCCTGATTTAGCTTGGCTAATGAAATCAATAATTCGGGATAAGTCGTTTCACCGAATTTGTTTACTTTTATGTAACCGAATTTGTCATTCAGCATATAGGCGGCATCTACACTCTTTACCGGTATGTCACCACGAACAATGGTGAAATGTAAAGTTTCTTTTTCTCCCGGACGAAAAACGCCAAGTTTTACCTCACTGCCTTTGGGACCTTTCAGTCTTTTCATGGATTCATAGTTGGTGACAATTTTTCCTACAAAGGCACTGTCATCCACTTCTATGATGCGGTCTCCTGCCATCAGACCCACTTTTTCTGATGGTCCGCCTTGGATGACATTGTTTACATGGATGGTATCTTGCTGGATGGTAAACTGGATACCGATTCCGCTGAAACTTCCTTTTAAATCAGAATTTACAGCTTCCAGGTCTTTTGCCGGAATATAAGAAGAGTGGGGGTCCAGCTCACCTAGAATTTGCGGCATAGCATCTTCCACCAGTTCACCCATGTTCACTGTATCTACATATTGGTCGTCAATGATACGCAACAATGCATTCAGTTTGTTGGATGAAGTATTAATGATACCTAATTTGTTTCCTGAAAAGTGGTTGGCGTAAAAAGTTCCAATCAATATTCCGGTTACGATGCTTACTGCAACGATTACCGGCATAAAACGGGATGTTCGATTTTTGCTCATATCTTTATTTGCTATTATTCATTGGGATTGATATAGATTACTTCAATATTTGCGCGTTTCAATAAATCAAGCCCGTCTTCCAAACGGTATTTTTCTGAGTAAACCACACGTTTGATTCCTGCTTGGATGATGAGTTTGGCACATTCTATGCAAGGAGATGCGGTGACGTACATGGTTGCTCCGTCGCTGCTGTTGTTGCTTCGTGCTATTTTGGTGATAGCATTCGCTTCAGCGTGTAGTACGTAAGGCTTGGTGACTCCGTTGTCATCTTCGCATACATTTTCGAATCCTGCAGGAGTTCCGTTATATCCGTCGGAGATGATCATCTTGTCTTTTACGATCAATGCTCCTACTTGACGGCGTTCACAGTATGAATTTTCCGCCCAAATACTAGCCATGCGGATGTATCGTTTGTCGAGTTTGAGTTGTTTCTCTTCTTTCGTTTCCATTATTTCAGTCTTGCTTATTATGTGCAAATTGAATATAAGTTTTTTTCCCTTCGGGAGCTAGCAATAAAACATTGCTGTCACCTTGATAAAATATTGCATTATTCAATGCTTCTATGAACTCGTTGTTATAGCTTGTTGAAGGCGGAGTCTTGGTAAAGTTTATGTTTACTGTCCGGTCTTTTCCGTCCGCTTGCCATGTGCCTTCAATGGTTCCATTTTGTATGCTTCCTGTAAAAGTACCATCCGCTTTGAAAGTGATGTTGAAACCATGAATGATATCCAAGGCTTTTCTTCCTTCGGTTGCGATAGTCTTATCCGGATTGTGTGCCATTGCATTGTATTTGGGCTCTCCGTTCCGTTTGTCCCAATTTGCTTTACCATAGAAATCCACTACATGCCATGTGCCGCTTGCAAAGATTTCCTCTACATCGTCTTCATTGTTGCAACTCCATAAGAAAGGGAGTAGCATTAGTATATAAAGAATAGACTTTAGTTTCATATTGTTTGTTTTTTTAGTTGATGATTCCATTTCTTTTCAGCAAGGCATGGATACTGGGTTCTTGTCCACGGAAGCGTTTGTAAAGGGTCATCGGATGTTCCGTTCCTCCTTTCGAGAGAATATTCTCCCGAAAAGAAGCGGCGACTTCCTGGTTGAAGATTCCTTTTTCCTTGAATAAGGAGAAGGCATCCGCATCCAGTACTTCCGCCCATTTATAACTGTAGTATCCGGCAGAATATCCCCCCGCCATAATATGTGAGAACTGTACGGACATGCAGGTGTCTTCCACTCCGGGCAGTACTTGCGCTTTTTTCCATGCTTCTTTTTCATAAGCGCGGACATCTCCGTCAAATGTTTCCCGGCGGGTGTACCATGCCATATCCAGCAAGCCGAAACTTACTTGACGCAGGCAGGCATAGGCCACATTGAAATTGGATGCATCTACAATCTTTTGGATCAGTTCGGCAGGAATGGGTTCTCCCGTCTGATAATGTCTGGCGAATGTATTGAGAAATTCTTTTTCTGTGGCGAAATTTTCCATAATTTGTGATGGAAGCTCCACAAAATCCCAATATACGCTGGTACCACTCATGGTTGAATAGGTGGTATTGGCAAACATTCCGTGCAAGGCGTGTCCGAATTCGTGTAGAAAAGTGTTTACTTCTGAGAAAGTCAGCAATGCCGGTTTCCCAGCCGATGGCTTGGTGAAGTTCATGGTAACGGATACGTGGGGACGGCTGTTGACTCCGTTTTCTATCCACTGCTCCTTATAGCTGGTCATCCATGCGCCCGAACGTTTTCCGGCACGGGGGTGGAAATCTGTATAAAGTACAGCCAGGAAACTTCCGTCTTTGTCGAATACTTCATAAGCTTTTACATCGGGATGATAGACCGGAATTTCTTTATTTTCTTTAAATGTGATGCCATACAGACGGGTAGCCAGACCGAATACACCTTTCTCTACTTGGCTCAGCTCAAAATAAGGACGCAGCTCTTCTTCATTCAGATTGAATTTCTTATTTTTCAGCTTTTCTGAATAATAGGCCCAATCCCATGGCATCAGCTGGAAATCATTGCCTTCCATTTCGCGTGCCAATGCTTCAACTTCTGCCACTTCCTTTAGGGCGGCAGGGGTATAGGCATCCAGTAATTGGTTGAGCAGTTTGTATACGGCATCACTCGTTTCGGCCATGCGCTTTTTCAGTTTATACTCGGCAAAAGTGGAGAAGCCTAGTAAATGAGCCAGTTCCATGCGAATGTTTACCAATTGCTTGATGATGTCCACATTGTTGTATTCGTTATTGTGTGTACATTGGGTATTATAAGCCATATAGACTTCTCTGCGCAGTGAACGGTCATCACAATATTTCATGAAAGGAACAAAACTGGGAGCATCCAATGTAATGATGCTGCCTTCTTTTCCCTTATCCTTTGCTGTTTGAGCATAACTTTCCAATGAACTTTCGGGTAATCCTTCCAATTGTTTTTCCGTCAAAGCCAATTCGTAGTTATTTGTTTCTTTCAACAGATTCTGAGAAAAACGTAAGGTCAATATGCTTAATTCGGTATTCAGTTGGCGGAACTTTTCTTTTGCCTCACCGGTCAGGTTGGCACCGCTTCTTACAAAACCATCGTATGTCTTTTGCAGCAGTTGGGCGTCTTCACCTTTCAGTTGTAACTGGTCTTTTTGTTCGTATACGGCTTTTATACGAGCAAAAAGTTTTTCATTCAGACTGATGTTGTTGCTGTGTTCGGACAGTACGGGCATCATTTTTTCTGCCAATTCCTGCATCTCGTCACTGGTCTCGGCACTCATCAAATTGCCGAAAACAGTAGTTACGCGGTCTAGCAACGCACCTGATTTTTCCAAAGCAACAATGGTATTTTGGAAAGTCGGTGCTTCGGGATTATTGACAATTGCATCAATTTCCTCATTTTGTTCTTTCATTCCTTCCAACAAGGCAGGTTCATAATGTTCTATCTTGATAAGATGGAACGGAGCCGTGTCATGAGGGGTGTTATAGGGTTTTAAAAATGGATTTTTATTTTCAGTCATAGCACTATTTTATTTGACTTACAAATTTGCTAAAAAAAAGCATCACTATCCTCATTCTATTTACTTATTTAACAAAGTATATTAAATAGTTAGGTTAAAAATAAAAAAGCACAAGCAGAAATGCCTATGCTTTTCATTTTTATGGTTTTTTACCTGATTATTTATTCTTTTCAGTCAGTTTTTCCAACGCCGGAATGGAGATTTCCTTTCTGCTGAGTTGTACCAATCCCTGTTCCTGTAAATCATTCAGCACTTTTGACACATTGATTCGTGTCTCATCAATCAAACTCGCCAAATCCTCCATTTTGATTTTAAGGATTTTTTTTCCTTCGGGCTTCATGGAGCGCAGCACTAAAAAATTCAGTATTTTTTCTTCTGTATTACCTATGTGGCTGTTCCATAATTTTTCGTATGCCACTTGTGCTCTATTACTCAGAATATTTAAATAGTTAAGGCGGAAGATTTCGTAGTTGTTCAGTTCATTCAATACAAATAACTTGTCTATGGTAACTATGTTAATATCTGTACGTGCTTTGTAAGTCGCTGTATAGTTGGTTTGCATGCCGAATAATGAATAGGGCTCTATAACGAAAGGACTTCCAAAAGTTTCAAATAAGGCGTATGAATGTCGGTTATCGGTTGTTTGGGAGATTATCTCCCCATTTAAGAGAAAGATTAATTGAGTGCAAGGTGCACCTTGTTCCACAATGATATCATCGGCGTTGTATTTACGAAAATGTAGCTTTACCTTGCCTATGATATTGGTGAAGTCATTTTTACATAATCCCTGGAAGAGAGGGAGTTGTAAAAGTGTATCATACATTGTAATTTCCATAAGTTCTGTTGTTCGTTAAGTTATAGTTTAACATACAAAGGTAACGATAAAACGAGATTTATTATTTATAGGTGGAAGAACTTTTATTTTTTTTATTGTTTCTTACCGTCTCCTAATGTTTAAAAGCAGAATACTTGCGGACTGTATAAAAAATAAATATATTTGCATTCAAAAAAAAGGAGGAGTTTATGTTTGGATCATTTGATTTTCAAGAATTTTTAAGTGCGTTTATTGTGCTTTTTGCTGTCATTGATATTATCGGATCTATTCCTATTATATTGAATCTTAAGCAGAAAGGGAGAAATGTCAATGCTAATAAAGCTACCGGCATTTCTTTTGCTTTATTGATAGGTTTCTTTTATGCAGGGGATATGATGCTGAAGTTATTTCAAGTTGATATTGCTTCGTTTGCCGTGGCGGGTGCTTTTGTTATTTTTCTCATGTCTTTGGAAATGATTCTGGATATCGAGATATTCAAGAATCAAGGTCCTATCAAGGAAGCGACTTTAGTCCCCTTGGTTTTTCCGTTATTGGCTGGTGCGGGAGCGTTTACTACGTTGCTTTCCCTACGTTCGGAGTATGCTCCTGTAAATATTGTTGTAGCCTTGATATTGAATATGGTTTGGGTTTATGTAGTGTTGAAGTTGACAGATCGCATCGAACGTTTCTTGGGGAAAGGTGGAATTTATGTTATTCGTAAGTTTTTTGGAATCATTTTGTTGGCAATATCAGCGCGTTTATTTACTGCTAATCTGACTTTATTGATAGAGCAGTTTCAGAAAGCTCAGTAATATGCTGTTTTTTTACAGATAATAATGTCGGAACTCACCATAGATATTTTATTGGAAACCAACTGCTTTGTGTTGAATGGATATTAATCTGTGGTGAGTTCCGGTATCATTCCATTTGAATGGTAGCTGTTTGATATTTTGATACGCTCCTTTGGTGTCTATTTCTCGTTGATGATGAATTTCTTCATTCCGTCTGTAAAATAAGTTTCATATTTATCTCCTTCGCCTGAGCAAATAAAATAAGCATCCAGTTCAGGATGTGCTTCACAAAATGCTTTGGCTGAGTCCAGTCCCATCACCATGAAAGCAGTGGCGTATGCATCGGCACTGGCGCAATCTTTTGCAATGACAGTGGATGACAGGATACTATGTTGTACTGGATATCCGGTGCGTGGGTCTATGGTATGTGCATATTTCTTTCCACCTTTGTAATAGAAATTACGATAATTCCCTGATGTTGCCATACCTACATCACTAATGGCAAGCACAGTCTGTAATTCCTGGTTTACTGACAAGGAGTCATCTACAGGTTTGTTTATGCCGATACGCCAAGCGTTCATTTTGGAATTTTTGCCTCTTACCACTACTTCACCGCCTATATCTACCATATAGTTTTTTATCCCTTTACGTTCCAATAGCCTTGCTACTGCATCTACTCCGAATCCCTTGGCTATAGCGCTGCAATCCAGCATTATACGAGGGTCTTTTTTCATAATCCGGTTGTTCTGTAAATCTATTTTTTGATATCCTATCATTTGGCGTAAGCTGTCCACTATCAGTGAATCCACTCCTGTAGATTTTTTGAATCCGAATCCCCATGCATTTACCAAAGGTGCGACGGTGATATCAAAGGCTCCATGGGTTTCATCGGATATTTTCTTTGAGAGATGGAATACATGTACGAAAAAACTGTCAACTTCCGTCTTTTCATTGTGGTTTACGCGGGTGATTACGGAATTCGGATTGAAAGGAGAGAGGGAGTTGTCCACTTTCTTCAGTTCAGTTTCTATTTCTTCTTTCAGATTAT
This sequence comes from Phocaeicola vulgatus ATCC 8482, assembly GCF_000012825.1. Classification (GTDB taxonomy): domain Bacteria; phylum Bacteroidota; class Bacteroidia; order Bacteroidales; family Bacteroidaceae; genus Phocaeicola; species Phocaeicola vulgatus. The sequence continues at coordinate 3,341,728 of NC_009614.1, forward strand.
CTTCGGACTGGTAGGTGATTTTGTATACTGTACCGAATACAAAGCCTTCATCCGTACGGAAAGGGGCTTGCTTTTTTAGAATAATAATTGTTCCTATTATCAGAATTGCTAGAAACGGCAATTGCCATGCTAATTTTTTTTTATTCATACCTGTATTTTAGTTAAGAAAGAAATAAATGTTCTATTAAAATTTTAACGCCGATAATAATCAAAACCAAACCTCCCCATAATTCCATGCGCAGGTTGAAACGCTTGCCGCAAAATACACCTATCAGACTTCCTAATGTTGAGATAACAAAAGAGGTAAAGCCGATGATGACAATAGGAGAAAGAATAGAAGTGAAAGAGTTTATTCCTACAAAAGCAAATGATATACCGATGGCCAAAGCATCAATGCTGGTTGCTATAGCCAGCGTAACAACCACTTTTAATTTAGTGGGGTCGAAGCAGCGTTTGTCTTCATTGCTGAAGCTCTCTTTTATCATACGCCCTCCCCAAAAGGCCAATAACCCAAAAGCGATCCAATGGTCATAATCCTCTATCAGGTGACTGAATCGGCTGGCGGCAAACCAGCCGATAAGCGGCATGACAGCCTGGAAAAGGCCGAAGAAGAATGCCATAATAAAAAAAGTGCGCCAGCAAATGCGACGCATGATAATTCCGCTTGTTATGGAAACTGTGAAACAGTCCATAGCAAGACTGATGGCAAGGAGCCATATTTCTAAAGTTGTCATTGGTTAAAATGGTAATTTGTATATTAAACTGTATGTTACTCCTAAGTTAGTCGAGTTGTTTTTTCCAAAACCGGGAATATACCAAGGTTCGGTGTGTTCCGCCTTTTTTATGTTCATGCGTATACGGTAACGTAGTGACCATCCCATGTAGAAATTCTTGTACACATTTACCTTTATTCCAGCCAGCAGTTCTGCCCAGGTTACTGTGGTCTTAATTCCGTCATAACTGAAAGGAATTTCAGGAAATCCCCATGTAGGATCCTTCATTGTCGGAGCATCTACATCGTATGAAAAAGAGGTGAATCCGTAACGTATGCCTCCATATAGAAAACCAGGCAGATAGGGCTTCTTGAAAAAGAAGTTGTAGTTCATGCCTATGCGGAAATAAGGAGCTGAGGCTTTATAATGTATATTGGTACCGTCATCAGTAGTGTCGGTGGTTCCATATCCAATTTCAGCTACGGGGACATAACGGTTTTTCAAATTGACCTCCACGCTGATTTCTGTACTTGTAATGTCACCTCCAAAAATTTTGCTTCCCAGGCCAAATATATCTACACCGATAGTAGTTCCCTGATAGAAGGGTACCTTTTCTTCCTCTATGGTTGTTTTTTTTTCTTGTGCCGCCAGTGTGGGGCTGTACAACAGCATACTACTCAGTAGCGTTAACAACGTAATATATGTTGAAATTCTTTTTTTCTTCATTATTGATGTCCGAATTTACAATCTCGATAGATTTTAGGTTATAGGTGGTGTATTTAATGTCTTCCACTTTATAAAACATCATGGTGCCACATTCTATATTCTGCAAGTAGGGGATATTTTGGTGAATGAGTGTGATAGTGTCACGCATCTTTTCCGTATAATGCAATACGTAGGTAGTTTTTGATGTATAACTCAAAGGCAGGCTCATACTGCTTTCCGCTTTATTGAATATCGTGTCATTCATCAATGAGTCTTTTACTACGGTTTCCTTAATAGTTCCATCTTCCAGTGTGTCACGTACAATCACATCGGTGGTGATAAATCCAGTGACGTCAAAAGCCGGACTGAATTTTACAGCTTGGTGTGTCTCTGCATCCAGAAAGTCGAAATGGGCAAAGGAATTGGTGGTAAGCGGACAATCGCTTTCCCCACAGCTTTGCATCAAGGTGCTTACGGTAATCAGGAGCAATAAGATAATGGCTGGTAGTTTCTTCATTTTAAAACTCTTTCTCTATTTTATAATTATTGCGTTCAGGAGCATTCCGGGCTATCAATTCTCCTATGAATCCTGCCAGAAACAGTTGGGTCCCCAAAATCATCAAAGTTAGGGCCAGATAGAAGTAAGGAGAATCAGTAATTAATATATAAGGTAAACCATGTGACAAGGCATATAGTTTGTTCGCTCCGATGATAATGACGGAAATGAAACCAAGAATAAACATCAATGATCCCATAAACCCGAAGAAGTGCATCGGCTTGATACCGAATTTGGATAAAAACCACAGAGTAATGAGGTCTAGATAACCATTGAAGAAACGGTTTAATCCGCCGAATTTTGTTTTACCGAATTTTCGTGCCTGATGGTGTACTACCTTCTCGGCTATCTTAGGAAAACCTGCATTCTTTGCCAGATAGGGGATATAGCGGTGCATTTCACCGTATACTTCGATGTTCTTTACGACATCACGACGATAAGCTTTTAGTCCGCAGTTGAAGTCGTGCAGGTTCTTGATGCCTGAAACGGCACGTGCTGTGGCGTTGAATAGTTTGGTCGGAATGGTTTTTGATAACGGGTCATAGCGTTTTTGCTTGTATCCCGATACTAAGTCGTAGCCATCTTCTGTAATCATTCTGTATAATTCCGGTATTTCGTCCGGGCTGTCCTGCAAGTCGGCATCCATTGTAATCACCACATCACCTTGCGCCTTTTCAAAACCACAATACAAGGCAGGGGACTTGCCGTAGTTCCGGCGGAATTTGATACCTTTTACGTTGTCCGACTCCGAGCGTAGTTTCTCTATCACTTGCCAGGAGTGGTCGGTGCTGCCGTCATTGACAAAAATTACTTCATAGCTGAAGTGGTTGGCATCCATTACACGTTGAATCCATGCGAATAGTTCCGGCAAAGATTCTTCTTCGTTATACAAAGGAATAACTACAGATATATCCATCTTTTATTCATTTTTCTTTTTACGCATCACGATCAATGCCGTAGGGATGGCCATTAGCATCCCGTAAAACATATTTTGTGATATCAGTTGAAATGTCATTTCCAGCGGGGTAAGTCCCGACAGTAAATCTATCGCTTCTTCGAATTGGTTCAGTGAGGTTGTCAGTTCGGCTCCGGCAGTTTCTTTGAACTGGTTTAAAATGGAACGGTATGCCTCGAATACGAATCCGCCATCTATATAGCGGAAGTAGATGTAATGCACTACCGCTACAAATAGAGAGGCGAACATATACATAAAGGTAGTGAATAGAAACGCACGTGAAAAAGTGATGCTTCCGTCACAATGCCGTTCTCTGAACTTTTTGGCAAATATGTATCCTAAAAAGGGTACTCCTATAGTCAGGACTATAAAAAGTAATTGTAGGAAAGGTATTCTCAATCCTAACGGGAAGAGCATGAATTTGAAGGCCCATAAAAGACCCATGCCCGTACCATAGCGCATGGCGCATTCCTGCAAAGTCGGTTTATAATTCGTCATTCTTTATTAATAAGTGCACAAAAGTACTTCTTTTACGGGAATCCGTCCTATAGTTATGGGTGAAAAATGTATTTTTTCTGCTAAAATCAAAAAAAAGTATTCGAAAGTATTGTAGTTTTGAAAATAATGTCTACCTTTGCACTCGCAAAACAAAAATGGGTAAGTCCTATACGGCCAGCTCCTGATGAATCCTCCAGGGCTTGATCGCAGCAAAGGTAGTTGGTTGTAGCGGCGCGATATAGTAAGCTTACCCACCCCCGCCTCTTTAGCTCAGTTGGCCAGAGCACGTGATTTGTAATCTCGGGGTCGTTGGTTCGAATCCGACAAGAGGCTCGGAAAAGCGAGAAGGACGAAGAAATCTTCATTCTTCTCGCTTTTTTTATTATATTTGCGCTGATATTAGTTTTAAGGTTGGTACAACCGTTATTTAAGAGTTCTTTTTTATGATAGAGTCACAGATTGTGGCAAGAGTATTGCCGTCTAAATGCCGTGAAGCGGTAAAGGTCCTTTTGCAGGAAGTGTACGGATATGAAGATTTCCGTAATTTAGAAGTTTATGATGACTTGTTCAAAGGTAAGGAAAAATTGCAATTGTCTCAAGGGCAATTAATTGAGGAGGTCATCATGGAAGCCGAAAAAGGGATCAAGGGTGACTCGTCTGCTCATAATTTGCTCCTGACAGCTCCGACCGGAGCCGGAAAATCATTGTTGTTTCAGCTCCCTGCCATTTATCTGGGTAATGAATATAAGCTTCTTACTCTTGTGGTTTCTCCGCTGAAAGCATTGATAGTGGACCAGGTTGAGGCGTTGCAGGAGTTAGGCTATGAACGTGTGGCGTATGCTTCGTCCGATCTTTCACCTGAACAAAAGAACGAAGTATATCGTCGTGTCCGTGAAGGGGAGGTTGATCTTTTTTATCTTTCCCCTGAATTATTGTTGGCGTATGATATCAGTTATTTTGTAGGTGAACGCCGCATCGGACTGGTAGTGGTTGACGAGGCTCATACCGTGACCACTTGGGGTAAAGAGTTCCGGGTGGATTATTGGTTTCTAGGGCGTCATTTGGAAGCTTTAAAGAATGCGTTGGGGTATGTATTCCCTGTTTTTGCATTGACGGCCACTGCTGTGTGGAATCCCGAAGGCGGGAACGATATGATTTTTGATACCATCCGGTCGTTGCATCTTGCTCCGTGTGCCTTGTATGTGGGCACGGTGAAGCGTGAAAATATCGGCTTTGACATTACCGCCATGACCATAGAGGAGGGGGAAACCTACGATAAGGCCAAGCAACGTACTGTTGCCGCCCGGGTGGAGGATTTTCTGGACGGGCATAAGACTATCATTTATTATCCTTTTGCCGGAGGTATAGATATGAAACTGAAGACCTGGGTGTATCCGGCTAACTGGCATTGGGTGGCATCTTATTATGGTAAAAAGGATAAAGAGCAAAAAGCCGAAATTATACAAGCTTTTAAGGAGGGTGAGAAAAAGATAATCGTTGCTACGAAAGCTTTCGGTATGGGGGTGGATATCAGTGATATTGACCGTGTGTATCATGTGGCTCCATCCAGCACCTTTGTCGATTATATTCAGGAGATTGGCCGTGCTGCCCGTGATAAGAACATTACGGGTGTGGCGGTGACGGATTTTAATGAGCGCGACTTTTATTATATGAAACGCCTGCATTCTGCGGGTGCCATCTCCCAGGAACAGTTGGGGATGATTCTGAAGAAAGTTTGGGAAATATATCTGATGAAAGGCTGTAGTGATGAAATGCAGATGTCTTTATCCGATTTTGAATTTGCAGTGAAGTTGCCTCGTAAAAAGAACAAGCTGGAATATGAATCGGATTTGGAGCAAGTCGTCAAAACGGCTTTGTTATGGATAGAAGAGGATTTGAGTTTCCGGCATGGCGGTTCTCCTGTTGAAATCAATTCACAGACGTTGTTTTCCGATGGCTATGTGCAGGAAAAGACGGGTGATGCCGCTTTCCGTAAAAAATACAAGCAGTACATGGTTCCCGTGAAAGGGGTTGAAGGAGTCTATAAGGTGGCTTTTGAATCTTTGTGGGAGAATTGTTTCTCGGAGATGGGATACCGTGAGTTTAAGCGCGATTTATACAATGGAAATCTCTTTGAGGGAGTTCGTGCGGCAGCTGTGGGTAAGCATGATGTCTTGTTAAAAGAGAGTGCGGCGGATATCTGCTCCAAGCTGGCAAGTCTCTTGAAGAGTTTGAAAGATTTGTTGACGGTGAGTCTGTATGGTAATAAAGGAAAGTTCGAGGAGGACGATTTGCGTAGTATTTTTGCGGCGTATGATATGGATGTTCCTTCTGCCAAGCGTTTTATCACTTCGTTACTGGAGTCCAGGGTAGAGGAGGGCAGAAGTGTGAGTTACATCACCAGTGCCAAGAAGAAAGATGAAGACAAACTGATGTTTACCGTTACCCGTGGTTTTGATTTGTTGCTTTCCCGTTACCAGAAGTTGTGTGCCCAGCGTATCACAGGAAAGAAAGGAGACCGGCTGTTGTTCTATGTCACTCCGTTCTCCGATCTCAATATGTTGCTCAACTTGTTGTCTATGCTCAATGTGGTGGACTTTACCGTAGAGGGGGGTGTTCCTTCTGTTGGAGTACGTGTCCGTGATGCAGAGATATTGAAAAAGGAAGCTGCTTCGGGGGACTATCAGAACCATGTGCTGGAGAATAATGAGAAAATATTCCAGGAACAGATAGAGTTGTTCCGGCTGTTCTTTGGCAATACAAAACTGAGCGATGAGCAGCGATGGGAGTTTATAGAGGATTATTTTACGGGGATGAGTTTGGAGGGATTGAAAGAAAAATATTCTTGTGTTGTGGAATGACAGCTGTAAGGGCTGTATAATATAACTCGTTGGCGAAATTAATTTTGCCTTGTATGATTTCACGTTAGTATATGAGGTTGTGCCAACGTTTTGACACAACCTCTACTTGATAGCCGACAGTATGGGCATTAAATTCACTTGAAATGAATTTGTTTTCCAACTTTTATTGTTAATGCGAAGAGAACGACTTTGACGAATGCTACTCTTTATTTGGCTGGTACGCGCAAAGTCACGGAAGTTGGAATCAGCCTCTTGTCGGCAACCATGACGGTGGAGGAACGGGAAGACAATGTTGTGATAATTGATCATCGTTTTTGTTTTTAAAGGGTTGTTATTATCAGAAAAGTGTCAGGAAGGAACAAGGCGCACACTGCTGCGGCGTCCGGTGAAACTTGGTACAAGATCCGCGGAATCTTGTACCAGGATTTTTGTAATCTTGTGCCGGGGTGCGGCTGGTTCCTTCTGACACTGCAAAGATAACTTCACGTCCGTGCGGCGTGACCCCTTCCGACCCCTTTTGACCCCTTGGCGGATTGCGGGGGGAATCATGGCTCTCCAAGTGGAGGCAGACTAGTTGCAACTGGCAGCGGGGACACGGGGACAGTGGGGACAGCCCCTTTTTTTCTCACACACACGTGCGCGCGTATAAAGCCGGGGTCAGCTCTTGTGATACGTTCCCCCTACCGTCCACACTCATCGGACCCCTTGCTTGGTGAACCGTTTGGGCCGCCTTTTCCTGGTGGTAGGTTTTCATCGCCTTTTTCACCTCGGTGCGTATACGAAGGTCTGCATGCAGGGGGCCTCCCAGGAGCAGTGTGTTGTGTTATTTGGTTTTTTTACTGTAAGAGATGATTTTCTCTAGCAGCTCCGGCCATATGTCATCCTGTGGAAAGGCAGGCAGGGGGAAATAAGGTTCGGAGCCTTCGGTGAGTTGTTCTTCCTCTTTGGTGTCATTGGGAAACTCATTTTCCACCTTATTGTATCGCGCGCACGTGTGTGAGAAAAAAAGGGGCTGTCCGTGCTGTCCCCACTGTCCCTGCCTTGTAAGAATCGGTGGAACTGAATAACGGAAAATATTTTTCAGGAGGACTTGTCTTTAAAATTCACTTGAAATGAATTTGTTTTCCCACTTTTATTGTTAATGCGAAGAGAAGTCGTTATCTTCGCATTAACAATCCATTTAAGAAAAAGAGAATGATGAAATATCCCATTGGCATACAGAGTTTTGATCAAATAATAGAAGGTAATTGGGTCTATGTGGATAAGACCAATTTGGTTTATCGTTTGGTAACGACGACCAAAACTTGTTTTCTTAGCCGTCCCCGTCGTTTTGGGAAGAGCTTGTTGGTAAGCACGTTGGATGCCTATTTCAAGGGGCGCAAGGAACTTTTTGACGGCTTGATGATAGCGAAGTTGGAGAAAGACTGGCATCAGTATCCTGTGTTCAAGATAGATTTCAACGGTGTTAACTTTACGGAAAAAGGAAACTTGGAAGCTACCATAGAATATTATCTTGCCAACTGGGAGAAAATCTACGGAGAAACTCCCCGTGAGGTTCCTATGGGGAAGCGGTTCGAACAAATACTTTCTCTAGCCTATCAGCAAACGGGGCGTCGTGCCGTGGTGCTGGTAGATGAATATGACAAGCCTATTCTCGATGCATTGGATACTCCTCTGGAAGATGCCAACCGCGAAATCTTGAAAGCTTTCTATTCCACCTTCAAAGGGGCTGATGAATACTTGAGGTTTGTGTTGCTTACGGGAGTGACAAAATTTTCGCAAGTCAGTGTGTTCAGCGGGTTCAACCAGCCTAAAGATATAAGTATGGATAATCATTATGAAGCATTGTGTGGTGTGACTCAGGTGGAATTGGAACATTATTTTGCAGAACCTATTGCAAATTTGGCTGAAAAGTTCAATTATACAGTGGAGGAAATGAAAGACGTACTCAAAATGCAATACGATGGCTATCATTTTGGCAGCGGCTTGCTTGGTGTCTATAATCCTTTCAGCCTGCTCAATGCTTTTGATATGAACGATATCCGCGACTATTGGTTTGCATCAGGTACTCCTACTTATTTGATCAAACTTCTGCGGCATAACCACGAGCAGATGGATGAATTGACCGGGCGTTACTATGATCCTTCGATGTTTGTCGATTATAAGGCCGATGTGGAAAAACCGCTGCCTATGATTTATCAAAGCGGCTATCTGACGATCAAGGAATACGACTCCCGGAGAAACCGTTACCTGTTGGACTTTCCAAATAATGAGGTGAAAAAGGGATTTCTGACCATGGTGGCAGCCAATTATTTCAAACCCCAAGAGTTTGAAGTTTCCAACTGGATTGTAGATGCCGTCATTTTACTTGAGGAAGGGGAAACTACGGCTTTTTGTTCAGCTTTAACTTCTTTCCTTGCGGATATACCTTATGATTCTCATGGCTCGATAAAGACGGTTGAAGCGACAGAAAAACATTTTCAATATACTTTCTATCTGATTCTCCGTTTGCTTGGGGTATATTGCCAGTTGCATGTGGAGAAAACTCAGTCAAGAGGAAGAGTGGACTGTGTATTGGAAACAAAGGATTATGTATATATATTTGAGTTTAAACTGGATGGTACGGCTGCTGAAGCCTTGCAGCAGATAGAGGACAAAGGATATGCTACACCTTATCAGACAGACACGCGCAAAGTCACGGCTATTGGTGTCAGTTTTTCATCGGAAACCATGACGGTGGAGGAATGGGAGGAAAAAACGTTGTAGCCCAGTTGAGATTAAATAATAGTGCAAAAGTAATGCCTCAAGCCGGAATCATCACGATCCCTCTTGAGGCAGTCTTCATTTATGGAATTGGGGATATAAACCGCTTACGCTTTAAAATTGCGTGCTATTTTTTTATATCCATATACGGCACGGTTACCCAATTCTTCTTCAATGCGGAGCAACTGGTTGTATTTTGCCATACGGTCGCTACGGCTCAGTGAACCGGTTTTAATCTGTCCGCTATTGGTGGCTACGGCGATATCTGCAATGGTAGCATCTTCCGTTTCACCGGAGCGGTGGCTGGTCACAGTGGTGTAGCCGTTACGTTGGGCCATTTCGATAGCATCCAGAGTTTCAGTCAGCGAACCGATCTGGTTTACTTTTATCAGGATAGAGTTTGCACAACCTTCACTGATTCCTTTTTCCAGGAACTTCACATTGGTAACGAACAAGTCATCACCTACCAGCTGGCAACGGTTGCCCAGACGCTCGGTCAGCATGCGCCATCCTTCCCAGTCGTTTTCTGCCATACCATCCTCTATCGAATCAATGGGGTAGTCCCAACTCAATTTTTCCAGATAGGCAACCTGTTCGGCGGCACTGCGCTTTTCCCCTTTGGGGCCTTCAAACTTGGTATAGTCATAGATGCCGTCATGATAAAATTCGGAAGAAGCACAATCCAGACCGATGGTGATATGTTTGAACGGTTCATATCCGGCAGCTTCAATAGCGGCAAGGATACAATTCAAAGCATCTTCGGTGCCATCCAGTGCAGGGGCAAAACCGCCTTCATCTCCTACGGCTGTGCTTAGTCCGCGTTTTTTCAGCACCTCTTTCAAAGCATGGAATACTTCTGCGCCCATCCGTAAGGCCTCACGGAATGTCTTTGCGCCGACAGGACGAATCATGAATTCTTGAAAAGCGATAGGAGCGTCGCTATGCGAGCCTCCGTTAATGATGTTCATCATCGGGACGGGCATGACATAGGTATTTGTTCCGCCGATGTATCTGTAAAGAGGGATATCCAGATAGTTGGCGGCAGCTTTTGCCACAGCCAGGGATACGCCCAAAATAGCATTTGCGCCCAGTTTTGATTTAGTTGGGGTTCCATCCAGATCAAGCATGGCTTTGTCAATGCCACGTTGGTCCATAGAGTCCATTCCTTTCAATGCCGGAGCGATAAGGGTATTTATATTTTCTACAGCTTTTAATACGCCTTTGCCCCCGTAACGGGTCTTGTCACCGTCACGTAGCTCCAATGCCTCATGTTCACCGGTTGACGCACCCGATGGGACAGAGGCACGGCCCATAATCCCTGATTCCAATATCACATCCACTTCCACAGTGGGGTTACCACGTGAATCCAAAATCTCTCTTCCTTTAATCTCTGCTATTTTCATATAATTCTAATTTTATAAGATGGTTTTATTTTAATAACAATAGAGAAGCCGGATTTGTTGAGGTGCCAGGGAAAGTTTTTTCATGATATTTACTTTTTTATTTCTTTCCACAGAGTACATCCGTCTTCTTTTTTCGTCTCCCTTTAATAAAAGCTAGAGATCAATATGAAAATAAAATGGATAGTGGGGGGGCTGTTATGGGCAAGTTCTTACTTGCAGGCTGCCGCACAGGAATATAAACTGTGGTATGACGAACCCGCTCAGGTTTGGACTGAAGCGCTTCCGCTGGGTAACGGGCGGTTGGGAGCGATGGTATTCGGCAATCCCGGTGTGGAGCATATCCAGTTGAACGAAGAAACTATTTGGGCAGGACGTCCCAATAATAATGCTAATCCCGATGCGTTGGAATATATTCCCAAAGTGCGCCGGTTGGTGTTCGAGGGAAAATATCTTGAAGCACAAACGTTGGCTACCGAGAAAGTAATGGCGAAGACCAATAGCGGTATGCCCTATCAATCGTTTGGCGATCTGCATATTTCTTTTCCGGGGCATACACGTTATTCCGATTACTATAGGGAACTGAGCCTGGATTCAGCTCGTACCATCGTGCGTTATAAGGTGGACGGGGTGACTTATCAGCGTGAAACACTGACGTCGTTTGCCGATCAGGTAGTTATGGTGCGTCTTACTGCCAGCCAACCCGGAAAGATTACTTGTAACGCCAATCTTACTACTCCGCATCAGGATGTGATGGTTGCGACGGAAGGGGAGGAGGTTACCCTTTCGGGCGTATCTTCCTGGCATGAAGGACTCAAAGGGAAGGTTGAATTTCAGGGACGTATGACTGCACGTACTCAGGGAGGAACCCGGTCTTGTCGTGACGGAGTCTTGAGTATAGAAGGGGCGGACGAGGCTGTGATTTATATTTCCATTGCTACCAACTTTACTAATTACAAGGATATAACAGGTAACCAAGTGGAGCGTGCGAAGAACTATCTGCGCCGGGCTGTAAGTAAAGATTATATGACATCACGTAAGGCACACGTCGATTTTTTCAAGCAATATATGGACCGTGTCTCTTTGGATTTAGGCATAGACAAATATGCAGGGGTAACCACTGATATGCGTGTACAGAATTTCAAGGAAACGAAGGATGATTTTCTGGTGGCCACTTATTTCCGTTTCGGCCGCTATCTGTTGATTTGTTCTTCACAGCCGGGTGGGCAGCCTGCTAATTTGCAAGGCATTTGGAATGATAAATTATTTCCTTCCTGGGATAGTAAATACACGTGTAATATCAATGTTGAAATGAACTATTGGCCGGCCGAAGTGACGAATCTCAGCGAATTGCACGAGCCTTTGATACAACTGATCCGTGAAGTGAGTGAAACAGGGCGTGAGTCGGCCAAGATTATGTATGGGGCGGATGGCTGGGTATTGCATCACAATACGGATATATGGCGTGTTACCGGAGCTATAGACAAGGCTCCGTCGGGATTATGGCCTACGGGTGGAGCCTGGCTGTGCCGTCATTTGTGGGAACGTTATCTTTATACAGGCGATATGGAGTTTCTCCGTTCGGCTTATCCTATCATGAAAGAAGCCGGTAAGTTTTTTGATGAAATCATGGTGAAGGAACCGTTACATAACTGGTTGGTGGTATGCCCGAGCAATTCTCCGGAGAATACTCATGCGGGCAGTAACGGGAAAGCGACTACGGCTGCCGGGTGTACTTTGGATAACCAGCTGATATTCGATTTGTGGAATCAGATAATCACGACCGCCCGTCTGTTGGGTACGGATGCTGAATTTGCCACCCGTTTGGAACAGCGTTTAAAGGAAATGGCGCCCATGCAGATAGGACGTTGGGGGCAATTGCAGGAATGGATGATGGATTGGGACAATCCGCAGGATGTGCACCGTCATGTGTCACACCTTTATGGTTTGTTCCCCGGTAATCAGATTTCTCCTTACCGTACTCCCGAATTGTTTGATGCGGCACGTACTTCGCTGATTCATCGTGGCGATCCGTCTACCGGATGGAGTATGGGATGGAAGGTATGTTTGTGGGCCCGTCTGTTGGATGGTGACCATGCTTATAAACTGATAACCGATCAGTTGACTCTCGTACGTAACGAGAAGAAAAAAGGAGGAACTTATCCTAATTTGTTTGATGCCCATCCACCTTTTCAGATTGACGGTAATTTTGGTTGTACGGCGGGTATCGTAGAAATGCTGATGCAGAGCCACGATGGTTTTATTTATTTACTTCCCGCATTGCCGGCGCAATGGAAAGAGGGAAGCGTGAGCGGGATTATAGCTCGTGGAGGTTTTGAATTGGATTTGAGTTGGAAGAATGGTAAAGTGAGCCGGTTGGTGGTGAAATCCCGTAATGGGGGAAACTGTCGTTTGCGTTCTTTAAATCCGCTGGCAGGCAAAGGGCTGAGAAAGGCAAAAGGAGAGAATCCGAATAAATTGTATGCCATACCCGAAATCTTACAGCCGATTATAAATAAAGAAGCGAAATTGAATAAAGTTGAGTTGAAAAAAACTTATCTTTATGATCTGGAAACCAAAGCAGGTGAAGAGTATATATTCTTAGGTAAGTGATGATTCTTGCATTGATTGTAAGGATGAAAAATAGTAAAAAGAAGAAATATGAAAAGAACAGGATTAAACATTATTTGCTCATTGTTGCTGGCAGGTGGAATGTGTGCATGTACTGCCACTCCTAAACAGACCGAAGAAATCAAATGGAGCGAACGTATGGCTCAGTCGGAAATGCAACGTTTCCCTGAGCCTTGGATGATAGAAAAAGCGAAAAAGCCTCGTTGGGGCTATACGCACGGACTGGTGGTGAAATCCATGTTGGAGGAATGGAAACATACCGGTGACACTGCCTATTATAATTATGCAAAAATATATGCAGACAGTCTGATAGACACCGACGGTAAGATAAAGACCATGAAATATCTTTCTTTTAATATTGATAATATCAATGCCGGAAAGATTTTATTCGATTTTTATGAAAAGACGGGAGACGGGCGTTATAAGGTGGCGATGGATACTCTTCGCAAACAACTGGCCGAACAGCCCCGTACCAGTGAAGGCGGTTTCTGGCACAAACTGATATATCCGCACCAGATGTGGCTGGATGGTATATTCATGGCTTCTCCTTATCTGGCTCAATATGGTAACGTATTCAAGGATACTACGGTCAATGCCGATATTGTGAATCAAATAAAGCTGATTGCCCGTAAAACGCATGATCCTAAAACCGGTTTGTTCTATCATGGCTGGGATGAGAGCAAGACACAAAATTGGGCAAATAAGGAAACCGGGTGCTCACCCAACTTCTGGAGCCGCAGTATAGGCTGGTATGCCGCTGCCGTGGTGGATGTATTGGATTATATGCCGGCGCAGTTCGAAGGACGCGACAGCATTATGACGATTATAAATACGTTGGCCGAAGGCATTGTAAAATACCAGGAGCCTGAAACAGGGGTATGGTGGCAGGTGACTGACCAGAATAACCGTAAAGGAAATTATCTGGAATCCTCCGCTTCATCGCTTTTTGTCTATTTCTTGTGTAAAGCGGTGAATAAAGGATATATCCCCGTGGAGTACAAGGCGGCCGCAGAGCGTGGTTTTAATGGCCTGATCAAACAATTCATTAAAGAAGAGCCTGATGGTTCATACACTATTACCAACTGTTGTGCTGTTGCAGGATTAGGCGGTAAAGGAAACCGGGATGGAAGTTTTGCTTATTACATAGGTGAGCCGGTGATAGAGAACGATCCGAAATCAGTAGGTTCCTTTATTTTGGCAGCTATTGAATATGAGAAAATGAAGCAGTAGGAATAATCTGAAAAAGATGAGGACATTTGTCAAAAAGGTCTTCATCTTTTCCGTAAACATAAGGACCTTTTTTAAACACCTTGTTGTTTTGATAAAAGCTCTTGTTGGGAGATTGTCAATTAATTAATAAACGAATTTGAAAATACAATGATGAACAGACACGCATTACTTTCCTTATTGGCTTTATTGCTATGTTGCTCTACTTCGTTGCCGGCGCAGAAAGCGAAAACGTATATTCCCTGGAAGAACGGCAAACTGGTGGTGTCCGAGGAGGGACGCTACCTGAAGCATGAAAATGGAGTACCTTTCTTCTGGTTGGGTGAAACCGGATGGCTGATGCCGCAACGTTTGAATCGTGACGAGGTTTCTTACTATCTGAATAAGTGCAAGGATGCCGGATATAACATGGTGCAGGTGCAGGTATTGAACGGTGTGCCTTCCATGAATATTTACGGCCAGTATTCCATGACAGACGGTTTTAATTTCAAAGATATCAACCGCAAAGGGATTTATGGATATTGGGACCACATGGACTATATTATTAAAAGTGCCGCTTCACGGGGTATCTATATAGGGATGGTATGTATTTGGGGAACTCCCGTGGAACAAGGGCTGATGAATGAAAAAGAAGCCGTGGCATACGGTAAGTTTCTTGCAGAACGTTACAAGGATGAGCCGAATATTATTTGGATGATAGGAGGGGATATCCGCGGTGATAATAAGACGGAGGTATGGGATGCGTTGGCAAACAGTATCCGCAGCATAGACAAAGGTCATCTGATGACTTTCCATCCGCGTGGACGTACTACGTCGGCTACTTGGTTTAATGACCGCGAATGGCTGGATTTCAATATGTTCCAAAGCGGACACCGTCGTTACGGGCAGCGTAACGGTGATGGTGACTATCCTATCGAAGAGAATACGGAAGAGGATAACTGGCGTTTTGTGGAAGCCAGTCAGGCAAAGACTCCGTTGAAACCGGTGATTGATGACGAACCTATTTATGAAGACATTCCACAGGGGCTGCATGATCCCAATGAAACCCGTTGGAATCAGCACGATGTGCGTCGTTATGCCTATTGGTCGGTATTTGCCGGATCATTCGGGCACTCATACGGTCATAATGATATCATGCAATTTATCCGTCCCGGATATGGAGCCTCTTTCGGCGCCGACGGACGTAAGAAAGCATGGTGGGATGCTTTGGAAGACCCCGGTTTCAATCAGATGAAATATCTGAAGAACTTGATGCTGACTTTTCCTTTCTTTGAACGTGTACCCGATCAGAGTGTCATTGCAGGAACTAACGGCGAACGCTATGACCGTGCCATCGCTACCCGTGGAAATGACTATTTGCTGGTTTACAATTACTCAGGACGTCCTATGCAGATCGATTTGAGCAAAATCAGCGGTGCGAAAAAGAATGCATGGTGGTATAGCGCGAAGGACGGTAAGTTGGAATATATCGGTGAGTTTGACAGTAAAGTCACTTCTTTCCAGCATGATAGCGGTTATCTGAGCGGCAATGATCAGGTTCTGATTGTTGTGGATTCTGCGAAGGATTATGTGCAGAAAGCTTGGACAGCCTTGCCGGATGCCATACAGAAATGGAATAAGTAAGAAATATGCATATCATGAAAAAACAAGTATTATTAATCATTCTTCTGGCACTTCCGTTGTGGTTGAAGGCAGCGGATGTTTCGGTTACCGGCCTGCGTACCGAGCAGATGGTAGATCCCATGGGGTTGGATACTGCTGCTCCCCGTATGAGCTGGCGGTTGGAATCTTCTCAAAGAAATGTGATGCAGACCGCCTACCGGATCTTGGTTGCCTCTTCTCCTGAACTTTTAGCACAGGATAAAGGGGATTTGTGGGATTCCGGAAAAGTGGAATCCGATGCGTCCGTATGGATTCCCTATCAAGGGAAGCGTTTGAAAAGCAATCAGCGTGTTTACTGGAAAGTGAGAAGCTATACCAATCGCGGTGAGACAGAATGGAGCGAGCCTGCCCGATGGGGGATGGGACCTTTAGGTGAGATTCATTGGAAAGGACGATGGATAGGTTGGGACGCTGCGTTTGCATGGGATCGGGAAGATTCACACAGCCGTTTGAGCTCTCGTTATTTACGCACGGAATTTAAAACGCAAGCCAAGGAGATAAAGTATGCTACCCTTCATTTGTGCGGTTTGGGTATGTACGAACTGTTCATTAACGGCCAGCGGATAGGTGATCAGGTATTGGCGCCGGCTCCAAGTGATTATCGTCGTACTGTGCTTTACAATTCTTTTGATGTCACCAAACAGGTTGCCGGAGGAAATGCCGACAATGCCATCGGAGTGACCCTGGGCAACGGACGTTTCTACACTATGCGTCAAAATTACAAACCTTATAAGATTCCTACTTTTGGTTACCCCAAGTTGCGTCTGAATCTGATTATAGAATATACCGACGGCAGTATCCAGCGCATCAACAGTGATGAGAAATGGCGTTTGACGGCTCAAGGGCCTATACGTAGCAATAATGAATACGATGGTGAGATTTACGATGCCCGTATGGAATTGGGAAACTGGACACAGCCCGGTTATGATGATTCCAAATGGCTGAAGGCGCAACGTGTTTCATTGCCGTACGGTACACTCCGCGGCAATACCGCTCCCAACATGAAAGTGATGAAAACGCTGAAGCCGGCTGTCTTCAAGCAATATGGTGACCGTTATATGATTGATTTCGGTCAGAATATGGCAGGATGGGTGCGTATTAACATAGCGAAAGCCGCTGCGGGAGATACGATTTGCATACGTTATGCCGAACGGGTAAAGAACGACGGTACGGAACTGGATGTGGAAAATCTCCGCCATAGCCAGAGTACGGATTATTATATCTGCAACGGTAAAGAAAACAACACCTCCTGGAGTTCCCGTTTTTCTTATCATGGATTCCAATATGTAGAAGTGACAGGTTATAAAAATCTGAAAGCGGAAGATTTGGTTGCTGAAGTAGTATATGATGACTTGGAAGATAACGGTACTTTCGAGTGTTCCAATGATATCATGAACCGGGTTTATCGGAATGCCTGGTGGGGAATTTCCAGTAATTATAAAGGAGTGCCTTTGGATTGTCCGCAGCGTGACGAGCGCCAGCCCTGGCTTGGCGACCATGCTATGGGAACGTGGGGGGAAAGTTTCATGTTCAACAATGGAAACACCTATGCCAAATGGGCGGATGATATCCGTGAAGCGCAGCGTGAAGACGGTTGTATTCCTGATATTTGTCCGGCTTATTACAATTATTATACATCGGAAATGACATGGTCGTCCACATTCCCGGTAATCTGTGATATGGTTTATGAACAGTTCGGCAACATCGAACCTATTCGTAAGAATTATGCCGCTATCAAGAAATGGATGCACCATATACGCAGTGAGTTCACCACAGAGGATGGAGTGATTAACGCCGATAAATACGGTGACTGGTGTATGCCTCCCGAATCACCGGAGCTGATTCACAGTCAGGACCCTGCCCGCAAGACGGATGGAGCACTGATTGCTACAGCCTACTATTACAAGGTATCGCAAATGCTGGCCAAGTTCGCCCGTTTGCAAGGTCTGGAAGATGAGGCGAAGGAATTCGAGAAGGATGCAGCAAAAATCAAAGACTGCTTCAACGCCCGTTTCCTTACGGTTAAGAAGGGAACTTCTCCGGTACAAACGCCGCATGTTCTTTATCCCGACAGCATATTCTATGGTAACAATACGGTGACAGCCAATATCCTGCCGCTGGCTTTCGATATGGTTCCTGAGGCCTATAGGGAAGAAGTGGAGAAAAATGTAATAACAGGCATTATCACCCGGAATAAAGGTCATATCAGCAGTGGGGTGATAGGTATGAACTGGATGATGCGTGAGCTTACCCGTATGGGGCGTGGCGATGTTGCTTTCCTGTTGGCAAGCAACAAGACTTATCCCAGTTATGGCTATATGATAGAAAAGGGAGCTACTGCCATTTGGGAACTGTGGAACGGTGATACCGCCAATCGTTGGATGAACAGTTGTAACCATGTGATGATATTGGGTGATCTATTGACTTGGTATTTCCGTGATTTAGCCGGATTTAATCCGGCACAGCCCGCTTACAAACAAATCATCCTTAAACCTGATTTTTCCATCCAGGAGTTGAGTCATGTCAAGGCTTCGCACAACACTTTATATGGCAAGATGATTAGTAACTGGAAGAAGACCCTTACGCATCTGGAATGGGATATTACGATTCCTTGTAATACCACTGCATTGGTTTATCTTCCAACGTTGGACGAGAAGGCGGTAAAAGACAAGGACGTTACCTTTGTACGTCGGGAAGGCAACTCTACCGTATGGAGTGTTCCTTCGGGGAACTATCATTTTTCGGTTAGCATGGACCCTTCTTCAGGTAAAAACCGTGCAGGTATCGTGGAAGATCAGTTCCTATACGAACAAGCTTCTTTTCCCGAATGTCACGGCGCTACTATTGTGGAATTGAAGAACGGAGACCTGGTAGCTTCTTTCTTTGGAGGCACTAAAGAGCGTAATCCGGATTGTTGTATCTGGGTATGTCGCAAGCCGAAGGGCGCGACGGAATGGAGTGCACCTTATCTGGCTGCCGACGGGGTGTTTAGTCTGGATGATCCGCAGGCTGTCTTGGCAGGCATTACGGCAGAATCCACTCCGGCGGATGCCGGCCCCGTGGCTTCTACGTTTAAAGGGGACAAGTCCCGGGCACGCCGCAAGGCTTGTTGGAATCCTGTGCTTTTCCAGATCCCCGGCGGAGATCTGATCCTGTTCTATAAAATAGGATTGAAAGTAGCCGATTGGAGTGGTTGGCTGGTACGTTCTAAAGATGGTGGAAAAACTTGGAGCCAACGTGAACCGTTGCCAAAAGGTTTCTTAGGCCCTATTAAAAATAAGCCGGAGTATGTGGATGGCCGTATCATTTGTCCTTCCAGTACGGAAGGCGATGGAGGATGGCGTATCCATTTTGAAATTTCGGATGATAAAGGAAAGACTTGGAAGATGGTAGGTCCTGTAGAGGCGGAAATGAGTGTGCCTACAGCTTTGCGTAAGGCAAATGCGGCCAATGTAGACGATCAGGAAGGCGGTGAAGCCATAAAAGGAGAAGGCGAGAAGCCTATTTATGCTATCCAGCCCAGCATTTTGCGTCATAAGGATGGGCGTTTGCAGGTACTTTGCCGTACACGTAACGCACAGATTGCCACTTCATGGAGCAGTGACAACGGTGAAACATGGAGCAAAGTCACTTTGCTTGATGTTCCCAATAATAATTCGGGCACGGATGCCGTAACCATGAAGGATGGCCGCCATGTATTGATTTATAATGATTTCAGCACATTGCCGGGTACTCCGAAAGGGCCGCGTACACCGTTGTGTGTGGCGGTTTCGGATGATGGCATTCACTGGAAGAATGTAATGACATTGGAAGACAGCCCCATCAGCCAGTATTCTTATCCGTCCATCATTCAGGGCAAGGATGGCAAACTGCATGCCGTATATACCTGGCGCCGTCAGCGTGTGGCTTATAAAGAGTTGGATTTGAGCAAACTGAAATAATACAATTGTGGATAAAGGAATTCTTTGATAGAGAGTATTGGAGAATTTGAAAAAACGGGTGTCTGAAATAAAAATCAGATACCCGTTTTTTGAAAACAGACTCCATTATCCGCCAATGAAAGCTCTTTCTAAAGATACAGAATATGAAATAATTATAAATAGAGTACAAACGTTTCTTATTATCGTCCTCCCTTTATAAAGAAAAGAATAAGTGACAGATTATTATGAAAAGCATTAGACTACTACTTTTACTGGCTTCCGGAGTAACTACGGGAGCATTTGCCCAGTCGGGCGGGCTGACGGATATGAGCCAAAGTCGTTTTGCCAAGATGGCCAATACGGAATTAGGTGCCGTGCATTGGACAGATGGCTTTTGGGGCGACCGTTTCAATGTATATAGCCATACCTCCTTGCAAAGTATGTGGGATACATGGAACAATCCCGATGTTTCGCATGGCTTCCGTAACTTTGAAATAGCTGCCGGTGTTTGCGAAGGCGAACATTGGGGACCTCCCTTTCATGACGGTGATATGTATAAATGGATGGAAGGGGTGGCTTCCGTGTATGCCGTCACGAAAGATCCCGAATTGGATAAACTGATGGATCACTTCATTGAACATGTGGTGAAAGCCCAGCGTGCGGACGGTTACATCCATACCCCTGTCATCATCGAGGAAAAGAATAAGGGGATTGACACTCATTCGGACAAACAGCAACAGACGGTAATTGGCACCAAAGTAGGCGGTGAGGACGAGAAAGGTGCATTTGCCAATCGTCTGAATTTTGAAACCTACAATTTGGGGCATCTGATGATGGCAGGTATCATTCATCGCCGTGCCACCGGAAAGACTACTTTATTCGATGCTGCCGTAAAAGCGACGGACTTCCTCTGTCATTTCTATGAAACCGCTTCTGCGGAACTGGCAAGAAATGCCATTTGTCCCTCCCATTATATGGGCGTGGTGGAAATGTACCGTGCTACAGGGAATCCCCGTTATCTGGAACTTTCCAAGAATCTGATTGATATCCGTGGTATGGTGGAAAACGGCACCGATGATAATCAGGACCGTATTCCGTTCCGTCAGCAATACAATGCGATGGGACATGCCGTGCGTTCCAATTACCTGTATGCCGGTGTGACCGATGTGTATGCCGAAACAGGAGAAGACCAACTGATGAAAAACCTGACCAGCATCTGGAAAGACATTGTGACCCGCAAGATGTATGTTACAGGAGCATGCGGTGCGCTGTATGACGGCACTTCGCCGGATGGAACCTGCTATGAGCCGGACAGCATTCAGAAAGTACACCAAAGCTATGGCCGTCCTTATCAGTTGCCTAATAGTACGGCGCATAACGAGACCTGTGCCAATATCGGCAATATGCTTTTCAACTGGCGTATGCTGGAAGTGACGGGCGATGCCAAATATGCGGATATTGTGGAAACCGCCCTTTACAACAGTGTGTTGAGTGGTGTCAGTCTGGATGGAAAGAAATATTTCTATACCAACCCGTTGCGCATCAGTGCGGATTTGCCATACACACTTCGCTGGCCTAAAGAACGTACCGAGTATATCAGCTGCTTCTGTTGTCCGCCTAATACGCTGCGCACCGTTTGCCAAGCCCAGAACTATGCTTATACGGTGACTCCGAATGCGGTATATTGCAATTTGTATGGAGCGAATACACTGGCTACAACTTTGAAGGAAACGGGAAAGATCGGGCTGGTGCAAGAAACGGAGTATCCGTGGGAAGGTGCTGTGAAGCTGACTGTTACCGAAGCTCCGAAACCGTCAAAGAAGAAAGCGTTTTCTTTGTTCCTCCGTGTTCCTGACTGGTGCGAGAAGGCAACTTTGAAGGTAAATGGCAAACCGGTGCAAGGAACCTGGAAAGCGAATACATACGCCGAGGTAAACCGCATCTGGAAGAAAGGGGATTGTGTGGAATGGGTGATGGATATGCCTGTAAAATTGCTGGAAGCAAATCCGTTGGCCGAAGAAATCCGTAACCAGGTAGTGGTGAAACGTGGCCCGTTGGTCTACTGTCTGGAAAGTATGGATATAGAAGGCGGGCATAAGATAGACAATGTGCTGATACCTGCCGATATCCGGTTGACTCCGAAAAAAATAACCATCGAAGGCAGTCCGATTGTCGCATTGGATGGTACTGCCCGTCTGGTCGATGAAGTATCATGGAAAGATACCTTGTACCGCGAGGTAGGAAAGGCCGACAAACCGGTCCATATCCGTCTGATTCCTTATTATGCATGGGGAAACCGCGGAAAGGCTGAAATGACGGTATGGATGCCTTTGGCACGGACTAATCACTAACCACTTACCCCTAATTAGTTACAAATGAAAAAAATATTCATAACCACTGCCGCGCTGCTGATAGCTTGTACACTGTCAGCAGCCGATTTGTTCGTATCTCCGGAAGGCAATGACCGGAATCCGGGTACCAAAGACTCTCCGAAAGCCACCCTTACAGCTGCATTGCGTCAGGCAAGGGAACTTCGTCGTCTTAATGATGAAAGTGTAAAAGGTGGCATCACCATCCATCTGGAGGCAGGTGACTACCATCTGTACGAACCCGTCTTTATCCGTCCGGAGGACAGCGGGACGGAAGCTTCACCTACCGTCATCACTTCGGATGGAAATGCCGTTCTGAATGGTGGGGTGGAAATCAGGAACTGGAAGAAGCAAGGAAAGTTGTGGGTAGCCGATGTCCCTATGTTTAACGGGCGTCCGCTGGATTTCCGGCAACTGTGGATCAATGGGCAAAAGGCTGTTCGTGCAAGGGATGTGGCAGACTTTGAAAAGATGTACCGCATCATCAACAACGACCCCCAAAACGAAATACTGTGGGTACCTGCCGCTGCCGTAAAGAAAATACAGAAGGCCCGATATGCCGAAATGGTCCTTCATGAAATGTGGTGTGTGGCAAATCTCCGTATCAAGTCGGTCGAAATACAGGGAGACAGTGCCGCCGTGCGTTTCCATCATCCTGAAAGCCGCATCCAGTTCGAGCACCCGTGGCCGCGTCCTATGGTGACCAAGGATGGTCACAACTCGGCTTTCTATCTGACCAATGCCATGGAATTGCTGGATGAACCCGGCGAGTGGTATCACGACATTGAAAGCCGTAAAATATATTATTATCCTCGGAAAGGAGAGAAGATAAGCAAAGCCGTAGTTCCCGGCATCGAAACGTTGGTATGGGTGGAAGGAACGATAGACCGTCCGGTAAAGCACATCCGTTTTGACAATATTGCTTTCCAATATACCACCTGGATGCGTCCCTCTTTGCAAGGTCATGTTCCTCTTCAGGCAGGTATGTACATGACAGACGGATATAAAATCCGTCCTTCCATGATTCGTAAGAACAATCATAAGCTGGATAATCAAGGTTGGTTGGGCCGTCCGGCATCGGCAGTCGTAGTCAAGGCTGCCTGGGATATTGATTTCGAGAAGTGCCGTTTCCAGCATTTGGGCTCTACAGGCATTGATTATGAATGGGCCACCGATGGAGGACATATAAACGGCTGTCTGTTCCGTGATATTGCCGGGAACGGTATTGTAGCGGGCAGTTTCAGCCCTGCCGCTCACGAAACACATCTTCCATACGATCCTGCCGACCGTCGTGAGGTCTGTACCGGACTGACCATTTCCAACAATTATATCAATGATGTGACCAATGAAGACTGGGGCACTTTGGGCATTTGCGCCGGTTATGTCAGTGATATCAATATCGAGCACAATGAAATCAGTGATGTATCCTATTCGGGCATCAGTCTGGGATGGGGGTGGACACGTACGGTAAACTGTATGCGCAATAACCGCGTGCACGCCAACCTGATTCATCACTATGCCAAGCACATGTATGATGTAGCCGGTATTTATACATTAGGTTCGCAACCCCATAGCCGGATTACGGAAAATTGCGTTTCCGACATATTTTCACCCGGTTATGCACACGATCCCAATCATTGGTTCTATCTTTACACCGACGAAGGATCTTCATTTATCACCGTCAAGGACAACTGGACGGAAGGAGAGAAGTTCCTGAAGAACGCCAACGGTCCGGGCAATACATGGGAAAACAATGGTCCGATGGTGAACGACAGCATCAAGGCAAATGCCGGACTGCCCAAAGAATATAGCTATTTGAAGGAAAAATAAAACGTGATACCATTATGAAAAACAAACTTGCCACTTTAGTCGGAGCACTTGCATTGAGTGCTGCCGCCTCCGCCCAGACCTGGATCTGGTATCCGGGTGATTATGAGATATGGCTGGGCAACCGGATGAACAACCGCCGTACGGAACGCGGTGCTTTTTTCCCTCCCTTCTGGAAAACGGACAGCCATTATGTGGTAGTGGAATTCAGCAAGAAATTGGACCTGGCGGAACCGGAAGAGATCTTCATTGCCGCCGAAGGAAAATACAATGTGAAATTGGACGGCAAACTGCAATTCGGTATGCCCTCCACCTTGAAACTCCCCGCAGGAAAACACAGTCTGAACATCAAAGTGTGGAATCAGTCCACTCCCCCCACTATTTATGTGAAAGGAAAAACCGTAAATACGGACAAGACCTGGAAAGTAACCTACGAAGACAAGGAATGGATAGACGAAAGCGGAAAAGCCAGTGATACTTCTGCCACCGTTTATATGGATGCAGGGTGTTGGAACTTTGACGGAGCCACCCAACTGCCTTCCAAGTTTTCATTGGCCAGAAAACCGATGAAAGCAGTTTCCTCCACTCCCCGGAAAGAAGGGGTATTGTACGACTTCGGAAAAGAGACCTTTGGTTATATCACTCTGAAAGAGGTAAAGGGAAAAGGAACGATCCATATCTATTACGGTGAAAGTCCTGAAGAAGCCTTGGATACGGAATATTGCGAAACATTGGACAAATTGCTGGCAGAGCCGGGGCAGATAACCGATCTGGCCATCCGGAATACACGGAAACTATACGATGAATACACGTTGGACAACAGCAAGGCCTTCCGTTATGTCTATGTCACTTGCGATCCGGGAGTAACGATACAGGACGTTTCCATGCAATACGAATACCTGCCCGAAGAGTACCGGGGCTCATTCAAATGCAATGACGAAGAGCTGAACCGCATCTGGGAAGTAGGAGCATACACCATGCACCTTACTACCCGTGAATTCTTTATCGACGGCATCAAGCGCGACCGTTGGGTATGGAGTGGCGATGCCATCCAGAGCTACCTGATGAACTACTATCTGTTCTTCGATAATGAAACCGTGAAGCGTACCATCTGGCTGCTTCGCGGAAAAGACCCTGTGACCAGCCACAGCAATACCATTATGGACTACACCTTCTATTGGTTCCTCAGTATTTACGATTACTATATGTATTCCGGTGACAAAGACTTTGTAACCCAACTCTATCCGCGTATGCAAAGCATGATGGACTATGTATTGGGACGCACCAATGCCAACGGTATGGTGGAAGGCATGACCGGTGACTGGGTATTCGTAGACTGGGCAGACGGTTATCTGGACAAGAAAGGCGAACTATCCTTTGAGCAAGTCTTGTTCTGCAAGAGTTTGGAAACCATGGCGCTTTGTGCCGGTCTGGCCGGCAATACGGCAGACAAAACCAAGTATGAGAAACTGGCTTCCGCTTTACGTTCCAAGCTGGAACCCGCTTTCTGGAATGAGCAGAAACAGGCGATGGTACACAACCGCGTTCAGGGCAAGCAGAGTGAGTCCGTTACCCGCTACGCCAATATGTTCTCTGTCTTCTTCAATTATCTGAATGCCGATAAACAGCAGACCATCAAACACTCCGTATTGCAGAATGACAGTATTTTGAAAATCACCACTCCTTATATGCGTTTCTATGAACTGGAAGCACTGTGCGCCTTGGGCGAACAAGAATCGGTGATGAAAGAAATGAAAGCCTATTGGGGCGGTATGTTGAAAGAAGGAGCTACCAGTTTCTGGGAGAAATACAATCCCGAAGAAACAGGTACCCGGCATCTGGCCATGTACGGACGTCCATACGGCAAAAGCCTCTGCCATGCATGGGGAGCCAGCCCCATCTATTTGCTGGGCAAATACTATCTGGGAGTAAAACCCACCAAACCCGGTTACGAGGAATACTCCGTCACCCCTTGTCTGGGCGGCTTGAAATGGATGGAAGGAACCGTGCCCACTCCATACGGCAATATCCATATCTATATGGATAAGAAAGAGATCCGTATCAAGTCCGACGGCGGAAAGGGAGTGCTGAACATTCCAACCCGGAAAGGAATGAAAGCCATGACCATAGAACCCGGAGAAGAACAAGTCTTCAAATACTAATGGAATAGATCAAAAAAAAGGTGATACCTACCTTCCCAGGCGGGTATCACCAACACTGTTTCGTAAGTTCCCGTTATCCGCTGATAACAGTACTTACCTCTGATCTAACATTAGTTTTCTTATGGGCTTCCGCCTGTATCACTACATTAGGAAGCGGAGATTCTACATCTTGGAAAAAAGTATCTTCCAAAAGCTTCGCTTTTTAGTCTCTTCTTTATTACCTGAACTTTGATAAATATCTTCGTATCCCCATTTGTCATGGATCATTCTGTAAATCATCCCCCATTCGGGCAGTCCTCCCAGATTACGGTCATCAATAAACAAATCCGCCTTCAGTTTTCTGGAGTAATGATTACTTTCCAGGGTTTCTTCCGCATAATTGCTGTTTACGGCATAAAACTCCAGTCCACGCTCCCGGCAGAAATCCACTGCCTCCTGTAATAATTTACCTTCCCGCACACTCCACAGGATAAGGCGATGCCGTTCCTGTTGTAGTTTTTTCAGCGTTTCTATGGCAAATGGTAGTTCCCTGCCTATTTCGGGATATTTATGCTCCACTATTGTGCCGTCAAAGTCAACTGCTATAATCATTCCTTATATTTTCGAAAATTCTTTAATACGCTGCTCCTCTGCCAGTCTGCATATCAGCAGGGTTCCCTCTTTCTCGGCTATGATATACCCGTCCAGTCCTTGTATTACCGCCTGTTTCAAATGCGGTGTGTGTACAATGCAGTTATTGCATTCATACATTCGGACATTCTCGCCTACAACGGCATTGTTCCGTTCATCTTTGGGCAGCAAGGAATGCAATGAGCCCCAGCTACCCAGATCAGACCATCCGAACTCTGCCGGCAATACATAAATCCGTTCCGCTTTTTCCATTACGGCATAATCTATGGATATACTTTCACAAGCAGGGAACAGCTCTTCTATGGTTTCTTTCTCTCTTTCGGTATAGAACTCCGGATAAATCCTGTCGAACACCTCGGCAATGCCCGGTGCATAACGGCGTATAGCCTCTTCTATGGTCTTTACATTCCATACAAAGATCCCTGCATTCCAGAAATAATTCCCGGCGTCCACATAGTGCCGTGCCGTTTTCAAGTCCGGTTTCTCTTTGAATTCATCCACTTTCCGTATATCCTGATCCACCTCTTCTCCCGCGGCTATATATCCGTATCCCGTTTCCGGGCGGCAAGGTCTGATACCTATGGTTACAATAGCCTTGCTTTGATCTGTCATCAGCAGTGCCTTGGCTATCACCCGGCGGAATTCATCCGTATTGATAACCAATGCATCCGCAGGAGTCACTACGATATTGGCGTGCGGGTGGTGTTTCTTGATTTTCCAGCAAGCGTATGTGATGCAGGGTGCCGTGTTACGTGCAACCGGCTCCGTCAGTATATGATGAGGCGGCACGGATGGCAATTGTTTCCTTACCGTCTCCTTATACTTATCCGAAGTCACTATCCATATATTATCCGGAATGCACAACCCTTGAAAGCGTTCCACTGTCAGTTGTATCAGGCTTTTGCCACATCCCGTCACATCAATGAACTGTTTGGGACATTCCGGCGTACTCATGGGCCAGAAGCGGCTTCCTATGCCGCCTGCCATGATAACGATATGAGTTTCCATAACACGTATGCTCTTTATTTCTTTTTATATTCCAGATACCATTGGTACATCTTGTGCACCCCTTCCTCTATGTCTATTTTGTGATGCCATCCCAGTTCATGCAATTTGGTCACATCAGTCAGTTTGCGCATGGTTCCGTCCGGTTTCTCCGGATTGAATGTAATGCTGCCTTTATATCCCGTTTCCTTTACTATCAGATGAGCCAGGTCGGCGATGGATATTTCTTTTCCCGTGCCGATGTTGATGTGGCAGTTGCGTATCTCTTTTGTGCCGGGACGGTAAGTATCTTTAAAGTCCACATGCTCCATGATGAAAACACTGGCATCCGCCATCTCCTCACTCCATAAGAATTCGCGCAGCGGCGTGCCTGTTCCCCACAGTTCCACCCCGTCCTTGCTGATGCCGTAGCTTTTCAGGACAGCCAGTATCTCCTCTGTTCTGCTCTCCCCGTTTATACCTTCCACCGGGCGCATATCCAGATCATAGCGTATGTTCTCCCAGTTATCTTCGTTCAAGCATTTGGCAAGATGTATTTTCCTGATCATGGCAGGCAGCACATGGCTGCGTTCCAGGTCGAAGTTATCATTGGGGCCATACAGGTTCGTAGGCATTACAGCGATATAGTTGGTACCATATTGCAGGTTGAAACTCTCGCACATTTTCAGCCCCGCTATTTTGGCGATGGCGTATGGCTCATTCGTATATTCCAGCGGGGAGGTGAGGAGAGCATCCTCCTTCATCGGCTGCTGTGCATCTCTGGGATAAATGCAGGTACTTCCCAGAAACAATAATTTTTTCACTCCGTGACGGAAGCTTTCCCCTATCACGTTCTGCTGTATTTGCAGGTTCTTGTAGATAAAGTCCGCCCTGTATGTGCTGTTTGCCATGATACCTCCCACGTGGGCGGCGGCAAGGATTACATATTCCGGTCTTTCTTGGTCAAAGAAGTCCTTTACGGCAACTCCGTCCAGCAAGTCCAGTTCCTTGTGGCTTCTGCCGGTCAGGTTGGTGTAGCCTTTTTCTTGCAGGTTACGCCAAATAGCGGAGCCCACGAGTCCGTGGTGCCCTGCTATATAAATTTTGGCTGATTTCTCCATTGAAATTCTTGACTAATGATTTAACAGCTTGCTTTGAGATGAAGTTTCTTCACGAATTTCATATCGTGTTTCACCATGATTTTCACCAGTTCCTCGAATGAAGTCTTGCGGGGATTCCATCCCAGTAACGTTTTGGCTTTGGTAGGATCTCCCAGTAATTGTTCCACCTCTGCCGGGCGGAAATATTTGGGATCCACCTCTACCAGCACCTTGCCTGTAGCTGTGTCAATACCTTTCTCGTTCACACCTTCACCTTCCCAGCGCAAGTCGATGCCCGCTTCCTTGAAAGCAAGGGTAGCAAATTCGCGTACAGTGTGATATTCTCCGGTGGCTATAACAAAGTCTTCGGGCGTATCGTGTTGCAGAATCAGCCACATACATTCCACATAGTCTTTGGCATATCCCCAGTCGCGCAGGGAGTTCAGGTTCCCCAAGTACAGTTTATCTTGGAATCCTTGTGCGATGCGTGCCGCCGCCAGGGTAATTTTCCGGGTAACAAAAGTTTCGCCCCGGCGTTCACTTTCGTGATTGAACAAAATACCGTTTACGGCAAACATGCCATAGCTTTCGCGGTAATTCTTGGTTATCCAGAAACCATATTGCTTGGCTACTCCGTATGGAGAACGGGGATAGAAAGGAGTAGTCTCTTTCTGAGGAACTTCCTGCACCAGTCCGAAAAGTTCCGAAGTAGATGCCTGATAAATCTTGGTTTTCTTTTCCAGCCCCAATATACGTACCGCCTCCAGCATGCGCAGCGTACCTACCGCATCCGCTTCCGCTGTGTATTCGGGCACGTCGAAGCTTACTTTTACATGGCTTTGTGCGGCCAGATTATAAATCTCGTCAGGTTGTACGGACTGTATGATACGTATCAGTGAGCTACTGTCCGTCATATCCCCCCAATGCAGGTTCACCAGTCGGTTCTGCTTCATATCCCGTACCCATTCGTCCAGATACAGATGTTCTATACGTGCAGTGTTAAATGAAGAAGAACGTCTCAGGATACCATGTACCTCGTATCCTTTTTCTATCAGGAACTCGGCCAGGAACGAACCGTCCTGTCCTGTGATACCTGAAATCAATGCTACTTTTTTACTCATATTTTGTATTATTCTAGAAAAAATGTTTTATTCCATGACCTGTCTTCATGCATACTTGCATTTGGACCGGTATAAATAATTCTTATTCTTTTTTATTTGCTGCGTCAGGTTGTATCAGGCTCTCTTCCTCTGCTTCCGGTATTTCACTCCACGGCAGTCTGGCTTCAATGAACTGTGGAATCTTTGAAAGAATTTTGCCTTTCAGTGCCGAGATGGGTTTTATGCCGTGACTTTTATACATTCTCAAGTCCTCCGCCCATTTCAGTTTGCTTTTTCCCGCATCGGTAGAAAGCCCCCCCATTCTCATTTTCACGATGTATTTGTTCAGGTAATATACTTTCAGGTCGGCTTCATACAGATAGCGCACCAGCAAATCCGAGTCGGCGGCTATCTTATAACTTTCGTCGTAAAGCCCCCATTTATCCATACACTCCTTCTTTATATAGACAGTGGGGTGGAGTGGGAGCCATCCGTTTTTCACATTCTCTTTACTGTATCGTCCGCTTATCCAGTTTCGTATCATCAGGTTGGTGTCGTCATAATCTACAAAGACCCCGTTGCCGTATATCATATCCGCATCTTGTTCCTCGAATGTTTTCACTATGTCGGAGATGGTGTGAGATGAGAACAGGAAATCATCGGAGTGAATCAGACCGATAATATCTCCTGTTGCTGCACGTATTCCTTTGTTGATCGCTTCATACATACCTTTATCCGGCTCGGAGATAATTGTATCTATCCCGTTTTTATATTCATTGATGACAGCCAGCGAGTTATCTTTCGACGCTCCGTCCACCACAATGTATTCTATGTAAGGATAATCCTGTTCCAGCACACTTTCTATTGCTCCACGAATGGTGGCTTCCCGGTTGTAGCAGGAAGTGATAATTGAAACTTTCATAATGTTGATGCTTTTATAATGTAAGTGGTTATTTATCTAAATACGTTTCTTTTATGAATGCCTTGATTCTCTTGTCATTCCATCCAAAGCGTTTTTTTATTTCATAAATTTTGGCATCTACCAGGAAACGATACCAGAAACCTTGTAAAAAGTGCCATATAAAGCCCTCTTTTCCATCCAGAAATCCCCCTTTCAGAATGTAGCGTATATTGAAATTGATAAATGGCCGTAAGAATAGCGGTGCTTTTATATATTTCACTTTCAGCCACCGTTTACGCTGTTCCTCTGTACCCCAAAACTTGGCCTGTACTTCTTTGCCTCTGTCGTCCAGTCCGTATTCCATCATCAGCATATCCGCCATTTCCCGTGTAGCATATCCATTGTGCTTTTCTGTCCACCAGGTCAGATCATTCAAATTGGCGTCCACTTGATTCCCCTCTTCCACTGTGATTGTTGTTCCACTGAAGATGCGGATATGTTCATCCATCCATCGGTTTTCACACTCCCCATGTCCTCTTCGCCATACTTTCAGGTGGTAAGAAGGATACCATCCCCCGTGTAGCAGAGGCTTTCCCATAAAATCTATACGCTTGCGGACGTATACTCCATTTACCTCATTGTTACATTCCGCCAATGCTTTTTTCATGGCAGATCCCAAGTTACCCTCCAAAAACTCATCAGCGTCAATGCGCCATATCCATTCTGTTGTAATGGGACAATTCTTCAGCCCCCAGTTGAACTGTGTCGCATAGTTTTTCCAAGGATTTTGGTAAACTTGCGCTCCTGCTTCTTTCGCAATTTCTACAGTTCGGTCCTTGCTGAAAGAATCGATGACGAATATTTCCTCACAGATATTTTTAAGCGAGTTGATACAACGGGATATATGTTTCTCTTCGTTGTATGTAAGAATGATGGCAGCTATGGAATTATTCATAATAGCTTTCGTTATACTTGATATATATTTTTGTTATTGAAAGGCTCATTGCTGAATACCTGTGAAAAAAGATGGGCTGTGCATTTTAGCAGATATGCAGCAATAAATATGATGATATATATAATGATGATATTCAGTGGAAATATGTTATTGAGTTTATCTGTAAAGATGGCATATTGAACCATATATATTTCCAAAGTTAAAGTTGAGATAAAATAAATAAACTTTCCTCTTGATTTGTATTCCAATATTTTATAAATCTGAGGTGTGTCACAAAATCTATATATCCAATAAATACTACTCAATAACGGAATAAGTGATATTAACTGGAATTTACAGAAGAACGGATCTATTTTATAAATTCCCATAAGTACATAATATGTAATAAGACTTACCAAGGCATAACCTCCGGATTTGAGAGGAGATACAACCTTGTATTTTCTGATGGCTACCATAGCGCCTAGCATCATAAAAAGAAAATAATATATTCTCATAAATGGAACCGCAGCATACATTACCGAATGGTTAAAATCTAATACCCAGAAACTACTGATTGCCACAAGCAGGAAAGCTATGCCAAAGACTTGATTTAAATACTTCAATAGATAAGTACGGATGAAATAGAAGATGACATAATATGCCATAATACATGGTATAAACCAATATTTAGGGGTTGTTATTAAGTCTGTGATTTGCCAATTCCAATTGAAAATTACCGCCGATACCAGTGCCCACATTATGATAGTGGGATAAATTCTGTTAATTCGTCTTTTATACCAATTCGGAAAACCGTCTTGTCTTCCCATAAATAGAGTAAAACCGGAACAGAAAAAGAATAAACCGTCACCTATTGCCCCACCGGTAACTAAGCTACCGTATTTAGGAAATAATATTCCCATGTGTGAATAAGTTATTAAAAAGGCAGCAATGAACTTTAAGAGAATAATACCTTTGTTTTTACCCCCCCCATGTAATTATTTTTGACTATATTCATTTCTTTAATATTCTTTTTTTTATATATTTAGCCGGATTTCCTGCATAAACTCCCCACGGCTCTGCGTCTTTTACCATTACTGTACCTGCGCCTATCACAGCACCTTCCCCAATCTCTATATCAGGACCGATGAATGTATTAGCGCAAATCCATGTTTGATTGCCGATACGGATTTCGGGACGTAGTAGGGGAAGAGCCGGATCGGTATAGTCATGTGTGCCTGCACATACATGGACCCGATGGCTGACAGTAGCTTTTTCTCCTATTGTTACTTTACCTAAATTATAGATCAGGGTTTCTTCTCCAATGGCACTCCAATCGCCTATTTCCAGATTCCACGGGAACCAGATAACGGTGGAGGAGTAGATATGGACATGTTTTCCTATTTTAGCTCCGAATAGGCGTAGTATCGTATTTCTGTATCCGAAAGCTATACGGGGAGAATTACGGAAAAAGAATTTTCCGAATGTCCACAGTATACGTTTTACATAGATCCATTTGGAGTAGTTCAGATGATTGCGGTTTTCTGCTATGTTGAGTTCCATGTTTATAGACAAACTTTTTTATATAGTTCAACCATATCTTGAGCAACTTTTTGTGATGAGTATTTTTCTTCTATTAATTTTCTTCCATTTTTTCCCATTTGCTCCAGTTGTGTTTCTGTACATTGCAGAAATTCTTTGAGAGCTTTAGTCGTAGCTTCGGTTCCTATTTCTGTCCACCATCCGCAATGATAACTTTCCAGCTCTTGCCATGGAGTTCCTTGGGTAGTTATGACAGGTGTACCACATGCAAGTGCTTCAGCTACCACTATACCAAAGTTTTCACTATGTGTAGGTAGAACAAACAGATCGGCTTTTTTAAAAAGTTCCCACTTTTTATCACCGTATACACCTCCTATGAAATGAATTAAATTTTCAACACCTAATTTAGAAGCTAATTGCTTTAATTCATTGATATAGCTTTCTTCACCTTCTCCTGCAATGTTGATTGTATATCCTTGTAATTCCGTTTTTAAATTCGCTGTAGCTTCTATCAAGAAGTTGATACCCTTTTTGACATGGACACGACTTAAAAATAAGATATTCTTATTCCGTATCCATGACTCCTTCATTGTGATCTTATCTATTTCCACACAATTAGGAATTACTTCTATATTATTGTTCCATCCTAGCTGCGTAAGATTATGTTTTTCACTTTCTGCCGTAGCGTGTATGACGTTTGCTATTTGTATTCCTCGTTTTTGGAATAGCAGTGATGCGGGAAATTTTTTTGTCCAATAATGACGTTTCATAATCCACGGTTCAAGCATTCCATGTGGAGTA
Source organism: Phocaeicola vulgatus ATCC 8482 (assembly GCF_000012825.1). Classification (GTDB taxonomy): domain Bacteria; phylum Bacteroidota; class Bacteroidia; order Bacteroidales; family Bacteroidaceae; genus Phocaeicola; species Phocaeicola vulgatus. The sequence goes on from NC_009614.1 coordinate 3,375,966, forward strand.
TACACTACGTGATATCCGGCATTTCTTGCCCACATTGCTGTGTATGCTGACATTGGTAGCCAGCAACAATTAGCATGGAATACATCAGGTTTTATTTCATTGAGCAGAAATATAAAATTCTTTTTTTCTTTTGGTAGGAACGGATTATTGTTTTCTATAAAATGGACATGGCAATTTTTTAGCTCCAAAGGATTTGTTTCTTTATGTGTTACAACATGTAGTTCTACGAGCTTTCCTAGTTCTGCTGTGAGTAATTGCATATATGTACCAACACCACCTGAGGTACGATCAATACTAGGAATGTAATGTAATATTTTCATTTTTTTTTGATTGTCATTCTTTTGTGTAAATACTTTTTTTACGAAGTGGCTATACAAAAAAATGCTAAATATATTGAGGAGTATTAATTGGGGTAATTTTTATTTCGTTAAAAGAGGAAGTATTTCTTCTCTGGGAAACATATCTAATAATCCTCCATTTGTAATATTAATAAGTTTATAACTTTTTTTCTCGCTCCATGCCGCCAAGCGGTTAAGGTCATGGAGATGGCGAGAGTGCATCAGAAGATCTATAACAAACTGTGATGTCGTTTTATTTTCTAATTCTTTGTCATTACCATAAAAATGGCTATCTGCTGTTTTTATCATTTCATGCCCAATACCAGTAGCGTCAAATCCTGTGAAATATATTTTTTTGAACTTTTGTTGAATGGCAAAGGAAAAGCAGCTACCAGATACTCCGAGATTATAAAAAGGCAATGAATAAGTTAGCCAATAAATTTGTTTGTTGTTTTGATAATTCTTGAATAAAGGATGAGTATACCAAGATATTGGAAGAATAATTGTTGTATTAGGACTCATGTTCCAAATTTCATCTAACCAGCTTATTGGCCAAATTCCTTTTAACATTTTTGAATCTACAAATACATGGTATTGGGGTTGTAATTCTTTATATAATGGATGCATGAAGCCACGATTGACAAACATTGTATTTTTTCCTTTGAGAACACTTATATCTTGTGTCTTTAATGAAGGGGCATTTAGCAGTAGGTATAATTCTTTGCCTATTCCTTCTATAGGGCGTTTTGCCATTTCTTTTCTTGCTTTTTGGATTTGTCTATCTGTAGCATAGATAAGTTTACGAATTCCTTCTATAAACGATAATATAATATCGTCTTTTTTTATCATAAGTTCCCAAAAATTCATATCTGTTTTATCTTTTTACACGTCCACTGACATCTCCTTTTATTAAATTTTTTACATCTTCTATTGAAGACCAATTGAAATCACCTTTTATAGTATGTTTCAAACAACTAGCAGCTACAGCAAATTCCAATGCTTTTTCATCATTTCCATAGTGCATAATACCAAATATTAGCCCTCCCATGAAACTATCTCCACTTCCAACACGATCTACAATATCTGTAATATTATAACGTTTGCTTTTTAAAAGTTTATTGCCATCATAAAGGACTCCACCCCATGTATTATGATTGGCATTTATAGCACCACGAAGCGTAATTGCTACTTTTTTACATCGAGGGAACATTTTCATCATTTGATCACAAACATCAATAAATGTGTTTTGGTCTACATTTCCTTGAGTATGTTCTGCATTAAAATTTTGTGGCTTTATTCCAAATACTTTTTCGCAATCTTCTTCATTTCCAAGAATTATGTCGCTTCCTGCAACCATATCTGGCATTATTTCCTGAGCTGTTTTCCCATATTTCCAAAGATTATCTCTGTAATTGATGTCGCAACTCACTGTTATTCCTAACTTATTTGCAGTTCTTATGGCTTTCAAACATTCTGATGCAGCATTTTCTGATAAAGCTGGAGTTATTCCTGTCCAATGGAACCAATTAGCATCATGTAATATGTCATCCCAGTTAAAACTATTTTGCTGTATTGTTGCAAATGATGAATTTTCACGATCATAATATACTTTAGATGGGCGTGTATTGCTTCCATTTTCAAGATATAATATTCCCATACGTTTTCCATTACGAATAATATGATTTACACCAACATTGTGTCCACGCAATTCCATTATACACCTTTCTGCAATTGGATTATTGGGTAAGCATGTTATATAATCGGTTTGTATTCCATAATGGGCTAGGCTGACTGCTACATTTGCTTCAGCGCCAGCGTAACTAATTTCAAATGCATTTGTTTGTATTAGCTTTAAATATTCCGGTGCGGCAAGGCGCACCATGATTTCTCCAAATGTTACAACTTTTGCCATATTATTTTTTTCCATAAAGATTATTATACATTATTTCGGCGATTATAAAATCATCGGGCCAATCAATATCTAAACTGTGAAGTTTATCCATTACATGCAAAAGAGGTTTTTGACCTATTCGGTTTTTTTGTTCTATATAAACTTCTCGTTTAGCAAGAAACATTGTATGATTTATTTCATAAAGAGGAGTTAAATCTTGCGTACGTGGCCAAGGTAGAGAAGTTGTATTGTTAATAAGTTTTCCGTTCGTGTCGAGTAGAAAATTCTTCAATTCGTTAACTCCTACTAATGAATCATATCCTTTATGAAGATTGTCAAGATATAATTTTATGCCATTATCATATTGCTCTGCATCAGTAAGTGGGGTGGTAACATGTCCCCAAAGAATATGAGTAGCATCAGTTATTGTAGGTACATAACAGATTAAATCTTGCAGGTTTGTAGAGCTAAGACATAAATACTCCGGGCGTGGAATTATTTTTAGCCTGTTGTCAAATAGATATTTTTGGGCGATTGCAATACAATCTTTGTCATTGCTGCTAAAGATAATTTCATCAATAAATTTTGTTGAGAGTAATTGGCGAATCTTATTTTCAACGAGTCCTCCTTCTATGTTGGCAAAAGGTCTTGTGTTCTTATTTTTTACACGTTCACTTCCTTTGCGGGTTGGAAGGAAAAAAGATATTTTATTATTCATTTGTATATAATTTTTTGTATAATATGGAATTTGTATAGTACAAGTGTTGGATTATATAAACTGGTATACAGACACGACTTCAATTTCTTTGTATATAGACGGAGTAAGTGATTTTAGTATTTTTCCACTAATGGTGGTATATGTAGCAAATATAGTTCTGTTTTCATTTGTTAGTGCCATTTCTTTTTCAGAAAGTACATTCCCCGGATATCCGTCATAGCCAACAAGATAAATGTCTTGATCAGTAAGTAAAATTGCTAATTGTAATGCTATTGTTGTTACAGAATCTTTGTATTGATCAATGAAAGTTATGTTTTCGAGTTCAAATGTAACATTTTTGGCATACTCGGGAACTTCTGTACCCATAGGACGCGGATATGGCGGTAATACACATATTCCTGAAAGATTTTGGGGATTTATATTATGTGTCAATCTATGCCCTTCGTTACCAACAAGACAATAAAAATGAGGTGCATTTACATCAAGATATTCTCGTGCATATCGAGCTGTGGCAAAAATAATAGCTGTATTAGTATGTGTTTCAATGAAAGACTTGATAGCTTCTTTATGTTCTATCGCATTAAATCCACCACCAATAATTACTACTCTATCAAATTTGTTCTTTATATTAAGTAAAGGATATTTGGCATTATCCTCCATTTTATTTTTTCTGTTATCAAGCGCTCGTATAATACTATTAAATGAATAAACACGATTTGTTACCCAATCCATAACTTCTTTTTGTGGAATATTATTTGCTCCAGAAAGCATGTATGGCAGATTTGTTCCCCATTGATATTTTTCAAGTAATGGAGTAAAAGTGGTTATTATATTTCCAAGCACATTGAAATCAACATTTAATCCATGATGTTTGTTAAGATATGTAAGTAATAATTCCATCTTTAGGTTACCTGCACCACGTCCCATACCTGTAATGGTTGCGTCTATAAAGTCTATGCCATCATCTATTGCGGTAATAGAGTTAATCAATCCTAATTGTAGGTTGTCGTGTCCGTGGAATCCAACGGGAACATGAGTATATTTACGTACTTCTTTAAGTAGATTTTTCACTTCTTTAGGTGTGATACCTCCAAAAGAATCGACCATACAAAATAAATCAGCAATTTTGTCAATAGCCTTCAATTTAGACAAAAATCCATTCATTTCTGCCCATTTTGACATATACATTACATTAAAACCAACTTCAAATCCCATTGTTTTTATAGCTTTTGCTAGAACTATTGCACGGTCTATATTTTGAGGATCAATGGCAATACGTATCATGTCTACCAATCCTATTATGGGCAGAAGTAAATGATTGAGATCTTCAGGGGTCGTGTTTTTTTCATTTAGCATTATTGCTATTTTTTTTGTGGATATATTCCTTAAATGTTTTAAAACAGATACAGGAGTATATCCAAATTTTCCCATATACTCTTTACTTGGTTTATTTCTATAACCAACTTCCAAATAGTCAATAGGAAGTTCGTTCATGGCTAGTATATAAGCGTCGACAATTTTTGAGTTAAAATCCCAATTGGTGTAATATCCACCATCACGAAGAGTACAATCTAATATTTTCATAATGTTTTATATAATTCAAAATATTGTTTAGCTACAGTTTCAATACTGTATTTTTTTACATTATCAATTCCTTTTAATATTATATCATTTCTGTATTGAAAGTCGTTTATAACTCTTATATATGTGTTTCTTATTGATTCTATATTATAGGGGTCGCAAATGGCAGCTCCATTATTAGCAACAGAAATCATTGGTTCGATATTAGATGTGACTACTATTCTTCCAACAGCTTGTCCTTCAATAATAGGCATACCAAAACCTTCATGGCAAGATGGGAAATTTATAATATCTGCATTTTGATATTCTTTCAATAAATCATTGTCACTTAAATTGGATGCAAAGCTATAATCTGTTTTATATTTTTGAAGTAGGTCTAATTCTTTATTTGTTATCTCTCCTATGATACGGAGTTTGCATTTTATGCCATTTAAAGCTTTAATTGTACGTGATAGGTTCTTATGAGGGCGAGTTCCTATATGTAGTATAACAGGATAATCTTTATTGAATTCTTTTTCTTTAAAAGAAAAATTTTTATCCACTTCATTAAAAATCACACTTATTTTATTATTTTTTATAGATATTGTCTTCTTTAATTCTTGAACAGTAAAATTTGAAATACAAGTGATTGCTTTAGCGAATTTTAAAGAAAATATTTGCATTATCCAAAAAAGTATTTTTTTAAGGCCATGAATATCAAAATAATGTCCTAAATCATGAACTGTCACAACAACTTTTTCTCCTAATAAAAAGGGAATCAGATAATGTTCTGTTCCTGTTATATGAACGATGTCGTATTTCTTTGAATTTATGGCTTTTCGAGTTGTCTTTATGTTCTGCCATATACTATTTAGTGAATATTGTGATGTTGGCATATATATGGAGTCAACTTCTGCGTATTTTTTCATTTCTTCTTCAATAGGGCGAAATACTTTTCCTATTGAAAACCCCATACTAGGATGTCGATATATAAAGAGTATTTTCATCATTTTGTTATCGAATAATTTTTTTTAATATGGAAAATCCTATTAAAAACAATATAATATCTTGCCAATATTCGCGTAATAAATAAGGAAGACTATCACATGCTCCTCCAGCATTCCTGAACATTGCTAAAAAAGAAAAAATAGTAGTTAATCCTAAAATAGAATAAATAACTCTTTTGTTGTGCTTGATTATAAATGTATCTAAAAATAGAAATCTTAGATAAAAGAGAAAAAACTCTATTGGAAAATATAAAAATCCAAATGTTAAAAGACCATCGGCTAAATGGCTGGTAACAAGGTAGGATGCAAAAGGAGGACTATTTGTTGATAGTGCTTTTAATTTATCACCACGAGAATAGCGTTCATTTTTGTTATATTGAATACCTAAAGAATTCAATATGGGCGAAGGGAGTAGTGCTATAATTTCATTCCAAAAATCAGAATACATTTTTTCGTTAGCAAAGCCAACTTTCTTTGCATGATATAATGTATTGTCACTTACACGCATGTTACAATAACGATTTAATGCAAAATTGCTAACATAATTTTCCGACCATTCTTTGGGTTGCTCTTTGAGTGTGGTAAGATTTTTTTCATCTTTTATTTTGCGGAGTAAATTCATTTTATCTCTATCGAGATAAGTGTTAATAGTGTTACTGAATAGTTCGGAAGTACTTACTTTTCCACGAATTCCTCGATTGGCAAGCATTGCTAATGATACATCACTTACAAATGGTATTAAAAATATAATAATGAAAATGCCTAATATAATATATTTTTTATTTATATTTTGCCGTAAACGACTTGGATGCTGAATGTATGATAATAAAAATAATAGTGCAAATGTTCCAAATGGTTCTAGTATGGCGTATCTGCTGTTTGTAGCAAATGATAATAATATGATGAATATAAAATATATTACTCCACCTTTATTGAAAACTATAATTTTTTTTAGTTTACTCATTTTATATAGAGATGGAAAAAAAAGCATGATAGGGGCATATTGAAAAAAAGTGAATCCTGAAAGGGCTTTTCCTATGATATCTCCAATTTGAATATGAGTACTCATTAAATAGAACCTAATAATTAATCCAAGAATCCCTAAGCACCAAATAGTATTATCTGATACACGATCATAAAATCCACATTTGTATAGTCTTATTTTTAAGCTTATTAGTGCTTTCTTTTGATTTGTTGCAAGATAAAAAGCTAAAGCTGATATTAAAAATAGGCATGTTTCGCCTAAATATGTTTCGATTGGATTAACGAAGTTGTATCCTATAGAGTGGCATTCTAAAAGGGTTGCTAAAAGTGGTAATATTCGGTATAAGCTCATTGATAAAAATACAAGCCAGCTAAATATGTGTTCTTTTATTGTTGTTTCATTTAAGCCTATTTTGCTAAAAATAATCCAACAGATTAAAGTCATTCCACATCCGATTAGGTTTTCTAATGATGGCCATAGTATAAGTTCAACAGCAATAGCAATAAGAATGATACAATGTCCCCATTTTTTTATTTGTAACATATTGCTATCCTTTTTTATTGTAAATAAGTTTAAAGGCAGAACGTATCATTCCCTCGTTGCTATAACCTGAAGTTATGCACCTTTTACGTCCTGCTAAAGCTATTGATTTACGTTCAGAATCATGTACTAAATAGTATTTACATTTTTCTAAAAGTTCTTCTTTGGAGGAAAAATAAACAGCTTCTTTATTTTCTTCAAACATTGAAAGATGTTCATCAGTTCGTTCTGCCATCATAAAACCACTACAAGCAGGAATTTCAACAGAACGGCTTGTTTGTAAATCGTAGTTTATTTTACGAAGAAAACAAAGGGATATTTTAAAAGCTTGTAGTGATTTTGAATAATCTATCCCTTTTAAACCATGGTCTTCAATTTTTAGATTGGGACTGTAATTTTTGTATTTTTGCCATTCTTTTGTACCAAATACACGTACCTTTATTCCATTGTCTGCCAGATATAAAATACTGTCACAACGTTCTTGTTCCCAACTGCCAACAAAACCGACATCCCCACCTAGTTCGATTCTTTCTTGTTCAGTTAAATTATATGGATGGTGAAAAGTTTCTTCGTAGGAATTATTTACAAAAAAAATATTCTTGGCCCCTAATTTACGCATATTATCAAGAATATAACTTTTATTTGTGAAAAAATAGTCATATAGTGGAATCGTTTCTAAGTATTGTTGAGTTTGATTATGACGTAATGCCATATTGTCTGGAGAATAACTGACTATAATAGTATTAGGAGATATTTTTTTTATATATTTAAGTGTAGAAGGTAATATCGTGTGTCCTTTATCTATCCATACGATATCATAATCTTTATTTTTTACCATTTTGCATATTTTCTCATTTTCCTTATTATTCTCAGGTATACGTATTGGCAATCCTAAAAAGAAAAGATGATAGCATATGCGTCCCCATAATGTAATAGGGTTGAGTTGAGTATTTATTTCATCTACTTCATCTGCAACTTTGTGCAATGCCCAATTTCTGTGTAAGCAAGTGTTGCTCATTCCGGATAGCGAACCAACAGAAAGTATTCTCATAGTAAATGTTGCGTTTTGTCTGAAATAATTTTGTTTATAAAATTTGCATATCTATTGCCGTATGCTTCCCAGGTGAGGTTGTTAACGGCTTCGCCTGCGTAAACCTCATAAAGTTTATCATACTGTTGAAGTGCTTGATTTACAGCATTAATTATAGAATCTATGGTGTAATCTTGAATGATAGTAATGCAGTCTTGAATAGCAATCATTTCTTTCAAGTCTGGTGCTCCTGAGTTTGGACTTCCAACGATAGGTAAGTTACATGCCATGGCTTGTGATAATACCATACCAAATCCATCTTCTCGTGATGGAAATAGAAAGATTTTTGCTTGATGGTAATAATTTATAAGTTTTGACTGGTCAACAGCGTCAATGTGAGTAAAATGAGGTATATTTGTGGGGAATGGAATATCCACAATACTTCCAACATGTAAGAATTTTAGTTTCATTTGCTTCATTGCCTCGATAATAAGATCACAACCTTTGCGGTATGACCATCCACCAACCATAATTACATCATAAGGCTTATTTTTTTTAAGGGTAGGTTTAAACATTGATAAATCTACTCCATAAGGGTTGATAAATAATTTATTCGGATTAAAATTATTTTTTATAAAGCTTTCTTTTACGTGCTGTGAGGCGATTGATATATAATCGGCTATATTATAGGCTTCTAAATTCCTTTTTATGTTGAAAGATGGTATTACTTCTATCTCTTTTCTATTATGGATGTGTTTTAAAATTTTCTCTTGTTCTAAAATATGTTTGGATCCTCGTTCAAATATGATGGTCGCACCATTTCTTTTGGCTTTTTTAGGAGCGAAAATAAAGCCTGTTAAAGATATTAGAATATTGCACTTCCTCATTATAATTGCCATTATTACATCCTGTATTATGTTGCGAATTTTATCAAAAGATTTAAAGTGCCTACTGATATATACTAATGGTGCTAATATATAGAATAGTGAGTAAAAGTCTTCATTACATAAACCATACTTTTTGCACATTTTGGGGGGAACAAATGAATATAGTTTTACATCAAATCCTTGTTTTTTTAGTTCACGTGTTAAATCAACCATGTGAAATCTCCCATGGGATAATAAGTTTATTTTTATTTTATTCATAGTAATATTACATCATGTGTTCAAACCAATAATGTATATCTTTAAAATCATCACTGAGTTCAGAAGTGAGATTATAATTATTGGCTTTTGGGTTGTTGTTGAAAAAATATATAATATCTTTTTCTATTTCGGTTGAGAATATACGCTTTAATCCTGATGTCAAAACTTTTGCAGGAGATCCTCCAAGCATAATAAAATTCTCTTCGTTTTGTGTATAGTCTTTATTCATTAAAGATCCTGCACATATGATTGAAAAATCTTTTGTTTTACTTCCTTTTGTTATTGATGTGCGGTTACCTATCCAATTACATTTTCCTATTAAAATTTCACTTTCTCGCCTTGTTACATTTCCTGTTTTCATATTTAATACAAAATGGAAATTGGAATCAACAAATTGGCTTTCATAAGCACATCGTGTGTATGCTCCAATTTTAATTTTATTAGAACAAATAAATTTAATAGAAGAGCCAAAAAAAGTATAAGCACCAAATATTAGTTCTGCATTTTGTGTTACACGTATTTTATAATTATTACCTATAGCACATGGACCTTCAAATATGATTTTAGAGTTCTTTTCCATGAGGATAAAAGAACTTTTATCAGTACCATTGAAAAATTCGTTATTTCGTCCAAGCTTTATCATGCCAGAGAAAATTTTTTCCGATCTTAATTCAATTTTTCCACATAGCCAATAGAATTTAATAGGACCATATATATATATAGGCAGCTTAATCGCTTGTTTAATAGGAAGTAACTTGAAATTAAAAAACAGAGAATGTAATAATCGCAAACGTGGTTGTGAGCAATGATAAATAAGTTTATCTAATAAGTTCATAATATAATTGTTAAATTGTTTTTTCAGAAAAGGAATATTATTTTTGCTCTTTATTGTTTTATTTTTCTAATCCGATGAGTGTGCAATAATCTAGTACTGATAATTTCATTCATCTTGCGGATTGTGATATTAATATATGATTAGGAGGCAGGACGATTATTTTGTTTTTCTCTAAGAAGAAAAAACTTTTTCTTCTTAGAGAAAGAAAGCTGATAAATTATTCTGTACTTGAGCTGTTAATGTTATATTATCTATTCTTCAAATAAGTAAAGAACTATTTTAGAAATTATTTGGATAGTTAGGTAGCCTTTTTATCAACTAATTTCTTATCTGTTTGATAATATCTTTGGCGTTGAGCGTTTATCTATATTATGTAATCTATCGAAGTAAGAATTTTTTTATTTTGCTGTTGTTTTTGTATCTGCATTCTGTTTGAAAGTATATAATTTGTATATGAGTTATACAATAGAATCTGTATCAGAATATTATAACCATTCCGAACTCTGAATAAAATAGTCTATTTTTATTTCTAAACAATTGGCAATAATCAGAAAGTATATATGTCATTGCTATTTATTTCATTTTATTCTTTAAGAATGTACTTATCATATTTCTTTCTTGTTTGCTTAATCCGATTACTATAATGATTAAACTTAATGAAATGCTGTTTAAACAGAGAATCGAGATTAGCCCCCAAATAGTCTGTGGAATAAACAATGTAATTATTTTGCATATAAACGATGCTGGTATAGCTACAAAGAAACAGGGTTTGATTACTTTTTTAAGCAATTCATTTATTCTTATGATTGAAACTTTTGATGCTATCCATACTCGTATTGTACAAACAAATATTTCATATAATACCATTGCTATTATCAAGGCATTAGGATTATTGGTTGTTATGCCGGCATAGTAGCTGATAGGCAAAACTAATAAATATATAGCTTCGGGCCATATCATAAATTTAGTAATATTACCGGTTGCATATACTGCTGTTCGTATTGTTTCAAAAGAAGCATAGGTAAGACTCAGAAATATGGTGCATTGTGCATAAGTCACAGCATATGGTGGCACATTACCTAGCCAGAGGTGCATGATATATTCCGTTTGAAAAAGAAATGGTATCATTATAAAAAAAATAAGAAATACTTGAAATTTACTTCCTGCATAGACAAGCTTTTTATGTATATCCAGCTCACCATTGGCATATGTTTTTGTTATTTGTGGAGCAATGGCACGTTGCAAATTTTGAGCAAATGACAGAACTGAGTTTTTCAATTGCATTGAAATTGTATATACAGCGTTAATAGCCACCCCGAATGTAAGATTGATAACGAGGATAAACCCTTGTGACGAAAGAACCTGCAAAGCACCGGAAGTAGAGGATATACCGGCAAATTTGCCAATTTGCATTATTTGGTTTTTGTCTATAATCATATGGTAATGGACTTCCGGAAATTTGCGATGGCAATATATCTGATAAGTTATTCTTATTAATATGCTTATTGTTGCCATCAATATAGCATAGATTAATAAACGGCCGGTAGGAAAGTAACTAAGGCAATAGACTGAAGCACATGTTAAGATTACTTGAAGAATACTGATAGCAGCAAAAGCATTCATTTTTTCATGTGCTACGATTAGTGAATTATAAGGAATACTTATAAGATTGACTATACAAGTGAGTACTGATATTTGAAACACCCATTGGGCTGCATCCATACTTTCCGCTGGTATGTTTATTTTGGTATGTAGAAACCATAGACCTCCGACCTCAAGTAGTATAAATATGATTCCGGACAATAAGAATATGACATTTAAGCAAGAACAAAATACTTTATTTGGATCACCGTTATCACGTCCTATTTCATAGGTCAGAAAACGTTGTACGGCATTGCCCATTCCACCACTGAAAACAGCGAACATACTGACAATACTACCAACGACACCATAGATTCCCATATCCTCTACACCAAGATTGGCAAGTGTTAAACGTGTGGTATACAAATTTAACCACATCGTAAACAGCATACGTACATAAAGTAAAATGGTGTTTTTAGCTAAGCGATTTTTGTTAAAATTGTCAGACATTGATGGATGGAATGTTTATTTTAAAAGTTTTTCTTCTATTTGTTTAATAGATATCTTTCTGATTTCAAGAAAAAATGTTATTTTTAATGAGCTAATAGTCAACAATATGAATTTAGAAAATTTCTTCCAATTAAGTTTCTCTTACAGGATGGGTCAGGTTTCATTTACCAACGAATGAATCTTGTTTAATATTAACCATTTCTTTATGGAATTCTATATTCCGACCCAAGATAGGATATGAACCTTACCTCTTTTTCATACGGTCACAGATCGAGCGACTGCTTTTTTATAAATTAGTAGATGGTAGAGAAAATCTTATTTAACGGTGAACTTCTAAATGCGTTTGCTTCCTCTCGATAACTTTGTTACGAAGTTTATGTTATAGAAAAAAGTTTCGGGAAAGAATAGCCTGTATCACACCTCAAGCGTGTCTGTTGCCTTTGAAGGCACTTTTGGAAAACAGTTCATTCAAAATGACGGTAACATCCGTTTCAAGCAAAGAATAATTCTGTGAATTTTCTTTTCTGTCATATCAGTTGTATTCCGTTTTTCAAGGCTTCCTGCACTACCGGTGAATCCTCATGGTCACCGATGACGTCAATCTTTTGGTCGCCCAAATGCAGTTTCAAGCGTGCGGTCATGCGGATGCGTGCCAATACACCCTTCTTTTCTCCCGTGCTGCGGACTAATAAATCAATATCTCCTCCACGCTTTTCGTCATTCAGACGGGAACCGAAGAGATATACCTGCACTGTTTCACCATAAATATCTTTAGCTATTTGGATGATGGTCTGTATTTCTTTAGATTGCAAACGCATGCGTTTATTCTCCTTTCTTACCGCAAAGCTACAAATTCCCCTCCACATTTCCTAGCGTCCGCCATCCTTATTTCATCTTCTCCACAAACCCCACCGGCATATCAACCCCAGCACATCCCAGCAAATCCAGTCTTACCACCACTTTCGCTTTTCCATCCACTTCCACCAGTTCTCCTTCCAGACCCTTTAGCGGACCTTTGACCACCCGTATCAATTCTCCCGGAGCCAATGGCGCGGTACACATCTCCACCGCCTCGTCCGAATAATCCAGCATAAATTTGAACCGTTCCATCTGTTCGTCCGGAATCACCGCCGGAGTATGTTCGCCATGCAGCACCATATACCGGCTGATGGCCGACAACGTGAGCACCTGCGAACGTTCGGCTGCATCTACATGGACAAAAATCATCATGGGGATAACCACCCGTTTTATTTTCTTTTTCCGGTAAGTCCATTGGCGGATTTCTTCTTGTACAGGCAGGAAGTTCTCTATGTTCATTGCGGTCAGCCGTTCGGCCGTCTTCTTTTCGTGGTGAAGGCGGACATACGCCACTAGCCATTTTTTCATATTCGGAGGAAGGAAAAGTAATGTTAGATGTTCTAAAAAATGAAAGAAATGATGCCTCTTGAGCACGCTACGCTGTTACCTGTGTCATTCCCAGGTAAGCTTGTCGTTAAATTCTGATGCAAATATAGACATTTTTTTACGATAACAAGCTATTTGTTCGCAAAAAATGAAAAAATTAACAAGAATGACGTATTTATTTATACTTTTGTGCTTTTTATATTTTAAATGATATTAACATTGTGGAAAAATCAAGATTTATAAGAAAAATAGTGGCAGATTGAGCTTCCTTCAAGAGTTGGAAAAAATCATGGCCGGATATCGCCTGTCCGGTGAAGGCTACACTGATGAGGAAATGAGAGTTCTGAAGCGCATGTGCAAAAGTATGTTGGCTGATATAGACGAGTTTCTGCGGAAAAAGGAGGAAAAGAAGAAGAAAGAACGGAAAGAGAAGAAAAAGAGGAAAGAAAGGAAATAAGGAGCAAAATGTGAAAAGACATTAAAAGGAAGTCTCCCGGTTATTTGTACACTTGTATCATAAATGGGTATTGTAAATCAGTGCTTTACATTGGGCAAGTGTACAATTTTAACTTTTGATTGTATGGGTTTGCAATATACTTTTGCTTTCATGGTGGAGGGAAATGCCCTCCTTTTGATAATTTAAATTCATACATGAATGGTTTATACCGATTTATGCTCTTTCTATTTCTCGGTGTTCGATGAACATGCCGTGGATATGACATTGGAAGAGTTTGTGAAGCTTCTGCGTGGCGAACGCTGGAAGGTGCAAGTAGAAGAGTATCAGCGCCTGAAGGCTTCGGGCAGGGAGACAGAGGCCAAGAAGTTAAAGAGAAAACTGGCCGCGCTGGTGATAGCCGGGCGTTGCGATGGGAGCCATGCCGAAACCAATCTGAAGCAGTGGAGCGGGGACGCCATGCTGGATGTGGATAAATGTAACGGCCGTGTGTCTGAGTTCTTGCAGGTCTTGAAGGACACTCCTTGGGTGAAGGCGGCATGGCGCAGCGTTTCGTACGACGGGCTGAAACTGGTGGTGCGTGTGGAAGCGGAGAGTGTGGACGAGTATCGTATGGCATACGCGTTGGTGGCATGGCACGTGGCGCAGCTTCTTGCCTTTCCCTGTGACATGAGTTGCAAGAATCCCACCCGTCCTTGCTTTGCATCGTATGATCCGGAGGCTTTTTTTCGTCCGGATACCGAAGTTTTTCCCTGGCGGCGCTTTGTGACGGAGCATCCCGACAGGGTGGGGGAGATTCTGGCGGAGCTGAAAGTGAAGACCCCGGCAGGTGCGTCCGGGCCTCCCGTTGCGGCTTCGGGCATGTTGCACACATTCTTCAACGAGTTCCTGGAGCAGAATCCCTTTGTGGATGGCAAAAAGAATGAGTTCTTGTTGAAGCTGGGACGTATCGCCCGCTATAAAGGAGTGGGCGAGGAAGAGTTGCTCCGGCTGAAAACGCTGGCGGTGGAAAGGTTGGCGGGTATGGGGTGTGCCGCCGGGGATATACCTCCGCGCATAGACTCCGGATACCGGTATGCCGACATGAACAAGGGGCCCGAAACACCTGTTTTCAGGGCTCACAAGGCTCAGGGCTCACCTATGCGGTATTCTGAGCCCAATGAGGGGGAGGAAGAGGCTGAGTTAGAGAAACTTGAGGCTGACAAGTTGCGTCGTGAAGTTCCGTGTCTTCCGGATGAACTGTTCGACCGTTTGCCCGACTTTTTGAAGCGTGGTTTGACGCACGTCCGCAACAAGCGCGAGAGGGATATTCTGTTGCTCTCCATGATTACCAACATCAGCGGTTGCCTGCCGGGGGTGAGGATGAATTATGGAGGAATGGTTTATTCCGCCGATCTCTATCTGGTGGCTTTGGCCGGTTCGGGCAGAGGAAAGGGGGTGATGCAGCTGGCGGCAATTCTGCCCGCAGCCATTCAGGAGTATTACGATGAATTGAACAGGAAGGATGAGCGTGAGTACCGGCAGAAGCTGCTGAAGTGGAATCTGGAGGAACGGCTTGCCGCTCAGGAAAAGAGGGTTCCCGATTTGGACCAATGCCCGGAGATGCCGGTGGAACGCATCCTGAAGGTGGCTCCCAATATTTCGAAAAGCCAGTTGATACTGGCTTTGGAGGCGGGTGGAGCGGTCGGCTTGGTGATGAATGCCTCCGAGCTGGACATGATAAGTTCTGCCATGCACCAGGAGTATGGAAAACATGATGATGTGATGCGTGCCGCTTCCCAGCACGAGGAGGTGTCTTCTTATTTCAAGACGGATCACCGGCTTGTTGTTGTGAGTGATCCTCATCTGGCATTATGCGCTTCGGGTACTCCCGCCCAGTTGCATAAATTTATTTCTTCGCTGGAGAATGGAATGTACAGCCGTGTGGCTTTCTATGTGGGACAGGCCCACTGGGAGTATAAGTCGGCAAACCCCGGCAAGGCCCGGCTGGATATGCGCGCTTATTTCAAAGGGATGGGCGAGGAGCTGCTGCGTATGTTCATCTTTCTCTCCGGATCGCCTACCGAGGTGGTTTTCACCGAGGAACAATGGAAAGAGCATACGGAGCGTTTCAGAACGTATCTGCGTGAGGTAGTGGCGGAAGATGATGATTCTCCGGGGGCCATTGTGCTGCGCCACGGACTGATGATGTCTCGTATTGCCATGGTGCTGACTGCATTGCGTAAGTGTGAGCCGCAATGGAATACATCGGAGTGGAAGTGTTCGGATGAGGATTTCCATACGGCGATGCAGATAGTGGATGTGTTGCTGGAACACAGTTTGCTGCTTTCCACTTCCATGGATGATACTGCCGGAAGAATCAGGCCGGTAAAGGCTTTTTTCAAACTGCGTCCCGTCTTGAAAAAAATGCCGCGCGAGTTCACCTATTCGGAGCTGATGGCGGCTGCCAATGAAGCCGGGTTGCCTACAGCATCCGTGAAACGTTATTTGTTGCGTTTGGTGTATTATCAAATCGTTGAGAAAGAGGATGGTAAGTATAGAAAGACCGGTAAATCTTGGCTCAGAAAACCGCCTAAGTGAGCCCTGAGCCTTGTGAGCCTTAAATGCAGGTGAAAAAGGTCCTGTTGTTTTCAAAAAACAACAGGACCTTTCCGGTAAAACAACAGGGAATTTTAAAAAAACAACAAGGTCTTTCAATGTAGATAACAGGTTCTTTGGGAAGCGTATGTCCTAAGGTTCTCCCAGATGCCTCACTATGATTGCCACTTCATGCTTCAGAAAGCTGTGGCGGAATTTGTTGTAGCCCGCTTCGTTCAATTCTTCCTGTAGCTGCATGTTTCTCCGCATCCAGCGATACAGGGTTTGCAGGGCTGCCGCGGCAGTTCGCCCCGGGCTGTATAGTTCTGCCAGTTCCGCTTTGTCATACGCTCTGATAATGAATGCTTTTTCTTCTTGGTTCATGTTCTTTTATCGTTTTGATTATAGGGTAAAGATACGCAAAATGTCCTTGTTTTCCTACTCTCTCTGTAAGTTATTCTCGACATTTCCCGACAATCTCCTACGCTTCTCTACAAATGTCTACACGGGGCTTCCGGTTCATCGTATCTTTGTAGTGTAATCAAAAGTCAATCATAGCCGGCTTAGTGGTTAACGGTTGATTGCCAGTGTGTTTCTTAATTTGCAAGTTTTAATTTTTAATTTGAAAAAGTATGGGAAGAACAGTTTCTTATTCGGTGGTAAAGCGTAATAATCCGCTTGATCAGGATGCAGTGCCTAAGTTTTATGCACAAGCTCAGGCCAATGGCCATGTGGAGATTCGCGAAATGGCGGATCGTATTCAGAAAACCTGTACGGTGACGCGTGCGGATGTTATGGCTGTGCTTGTTGCCTTGGAGGATGTGATTATGGAGGCTCTGGAAGGGGGCGAGATCGTAAGGCTTGCCGATCTGGGCACTTTCCAGATAGGGCTGAGCGGAAGAGGTGCGGAAACGGAGGATACGTATGATGTGTCGATGATTAGAAAAGCGCGTATCAATTTCCGTCCGGGTATTGCGCTAAGCGGTATTCTGGCAGCACTGAAATATACGAAAGTGGATAAATTGCCGGTGAAAACGAAGGGGGAGCAAAAGCCTGCTTAAGTAGATGGCGGACAAGTGTTTAATTAAAAAAAAACTGTAGAATGAAAGGTAAATCTGTCTGGAGCACTATTTTGAAAGTGGTGATTGCAGTAGCTACGGCTATTGCGGGTGTAGTAGGAATCAGCTCGTGCATAGGGGGATGAGAGTGATTAATCTGATTGTTGTCCACTGTTCCGCCACAAAGGCGGACAGGGACTTTACCGAACAGGATTTGGAGGTGTGCCACCGCAGGCGTGGAATGAACGGACCCGGATATCATTTTTATATCCGCAAGAACGGGGATATAAAAACAACCCGTCCCATAGAGAAAATCGGGGCGCATGCGCGTGGGTATAATGCGCAGAGTATCGGGATATGCTATGAGGGGGGAATCAGTGAGCGGGGCAGGCCGGAGGATACGCGGACGGTGTGGCAGAAACATTCGTTGCGTGTACTGGTCAGGACGTTGCTGGTGGATTATCCCGGTTGCAAGGTTTGCGGTCATCGGGATTTAAGTCCGGATTTGAACGGAAATGGCGAGATAGAGCCTGAGGAATGGGTGAAACAGTGTCCCTGTTTTGATGTTTCGAAAGAAAAATATAGTAAATAATATTTATATATTGAAACGTAATAAGACTAATTCTCTTCTGAATTTGTTAAAATATTAACACATTGGAAAGAGAATTAGTCTTATGTTATTATGTAATTACTTTTGAAATTACTTTTTATTTACATTTTCAGTGCCATATCCATAGCCGTAACCGTATTTTTTACCGTATCCGTAATACTTGCCATACTTGCCGTATCCATAGTAATATCCGTACTTCTTTTTCTTCATGTCCAGTCCGTTGATAAGGGTACATAGGTTGGGCAGTTTTTTCTGTTCGCTCAGTTCGTTGATTAAAGTATAATCTGCCTTGTGGGTGTAGTCTGCCCGGCACACATAGATGCTGGCGTTGGCTACGCGCGAAATCAGCAGGGTATCGGTCACCATGCCGATGGGGGCGGTATCCAGAATGATATAGTCAAAATGCTTTTTCAGTATGTCGATAGCCTGAGACAAAGATTCACGTGCCACCAGTTCGGTCGGGTTGGGAGGAATAGGCCCTCCGGGCAGAATGGACAAGTTGGCATTGATGCGTGAAACTTGTACCAGCGACATCAGGTCGGTATGTTCCGGATTGGCGAGGAACTGGCTGATGCCTTGTTCCCTGTGTGATAAGTTGAAAGCTTTGTTCAGACTCGGCTTGCGGATGTCAAGCCCCACGATCACGATTTTCTTTCCTAATAAAGCCAGACTGACAGCCAGATTGGAAGCGATAAAGGTTTTGCCTTCTCCTGTGGTGGTGGAGGTAACCAATATGACTTTCTCGTCGCTCCTCATCATATAAAGTACATTGGTGCGTACATTACGGAAGGTTTCGGCCATCAGGTCGTTTTGGTTTTCGTGTACTACAATGCTTTCTTCTTTTCCTTTATCTTCCGACAGGGGTACATCGCCCACAATGGGAAGGGAGGTGATTTTTTCCACATCGGCGCGGCCCTCTATCTTGTATTTTAAGAGTTCGATGATATAGATGACAACTACCGGCAGGGCGATTCCCAGAATCAGTGCTACCAGATAAATCATCTTCCCTTTGGGAGATACGGGGATGGCATCTGCCAGTGCTTCGTCCACCATGCGGGCGTTGTTGGCGGTAGATGCCAGAGTGATGGCGTTTTCTTCACGCTTTTGCAGCAGCATCAGGTAAAGGCCGGCTTTGATTTCCTGCTGGCGCGAGATGCTGACCAGCTGGCGTTCCTGTCCCGGAGCATTGGTGATGCGTCCGGCATATTTGCCTGCCTGACGTTCCAGATCCGCCTGGGTGATGGCCAAACCTCTTTGTACGCTGTTGATGGTGGTCAGCACATTGCTGCGCATGGCGCGGATGCTGGCATCCAGATTGACTACCACCGGGTTGTTTTCCTGAGAGGAACGGAGCAGGCGCTTGCGTTCCAGCAGCATCTCGTTGTAGCGGTTGATCAGCTCGGCAAGACCGGTATCTGTCAGGCCCACATTGACCGGAAGTACTTCGTAGGCATGATCCGGATTGTTGGCATAGCCGGCCAGGAATTGTACCAGCCGGAGCTGGGTGCTGTTTTCAGCACGTTTCTTTTCGTATTCCGAGTTTTCACTCAATGCCAGTTGGGCGTCGCTTTTCAAGTCGGTGAGCCCGGCATCGCGCTTGAAGGTTTCCAGTTCCTGTTCCGTGGTTCCCAATTCGCCGTTGATGATTTTGATACGTTCATCAATAAATTCCGCGGTCTTGGTAGCCACTTCGTTTTTGTCATCGTTGGCATCCCGGTTGTAGACTTCCACCAGCTTGTTGATGAAATCCATGCCGCGCTGCGTATGCGTGCTCTTGACAGAGATCTGTGCGATAGTGGTGGATTTGGAAGTAGGCTCTATGCTCAATGCTCCCCGGTAAGCGTTTGCCACACTGCGGGGGGAAGAAACCGTAGCCATGATTTCCTGCGTGCTTTGGACGGTTGTAGAGTCTTTGGGGGTAAAGCTGAACGTGCCCGACGGGGTGGTCAGCAAGGCGGGCAGCTTGTCGAACTGCTTGTTGTATTCCTCTTCTCCTATCCGGAGTTTCACATTCAGCTTGTTGCCCGGCTGCAAGGTCAGGTGAAGACGCGCGGGGGCGGGCAGTTTCTGGGCTTCTTCGGGGGTAATCCATACTTTCACAGGGGAACTTTTGTAAAGTTCGATGTCATGGAAACTGCTCTTCGTGGCATAGCTGATGTAAAGATCCAGTTCTTCCACCACTTTTTTGATAAGCGTGCGCGATTGCAGGATTTCCACTTCATTGTCAAAGTTGTTGATGGAGGAATAGAAGCCCAGGTCTTCTAGGTCGCCCATGCCGCTGCTTGCTTTGCTGTTCTTGTCATTGTCCTTGATGATGACGGATGCCGAGATGTTGTACACCGATGGAGTGTAACACAAATAGAGCCAGGCTCCCGCCATGCACAGCAGGGTACATGCCAGAAACCAGGGCCAGTGGATGGCGTATTTGAAAAGAATCGCTTTGAAATCGGTCTTTTCTTCTTTTTCTTCCAGATAGAGGTCGTCGTATAAGTCTTCTTTCATAGTTCTGTTTATTTGGTTATGGTTACGATCAGGCTGGCCAGTGCAACCAGAGTTCCTACTACCGAGAACCAGATGGTGGTGCTGTTGCTGATACTTGCATTCTTGGCTTTGGTCTTATTGGGGGTGACATACACCACATCGTTTTGCTGGAGATAGTAGTAAGGAGATACGATGATGTCGGCATCGTTCAGGTTCAGCGGAATCACCCGGCGGTTGCCTTGCGCGTCTTCACGGATCAGTTTCACTTTGTTGCGTTGTCCGTATACGGTCATGTCTCCCGCCATGGCGAGCGCTTCCATGATATTTACTTTTTCATTGGTGATGGTGAATGTGCCGGGTTTGGCAACTTCTCCCATCACGGAGATTTTGTAGTTTGCCATGCGTACATTCACAATGGGGTTTTCCTTGATATAGGTTTTCAGTTTTTCCTTTATCATGTTTTCCGCCTGGCTTTTGGTGAGGCCGCCGATGTGCAGTGTGCCCAAGACCGGGAAATCAATGTTCCCGTTATTGTCTACCAGATACTGTTGCAGGGATGGTTGGCTGGTAAGGCTTTTGCTGTTTGCCGTGATGGGGGTGGCTACCGTCAGGTTAAAAGGAATGGCGGCATCGGGGTCACTGGTGTTTACCGTGATGGTCAGCAAATCTTTGGGCATGATGTGTGCATCATACAGGGGTGTTTGGACATTTGCCATGTTCAGGTACTCGGAACCTTGAAGGTAGGGTACCTTTTTGTAGGCGCTGCAACTGCATAGCAGCAGGGAAACCAGCGCGAATAGGGTCAACTTTAATCTTCTCATTTTTTTTGGCTCTCTGTTATTTAAAATTTTTCAGTTTTCAGGTCTTGTTTTAATAAGCTTGCTTGTCTTTGTGCAGCGCGTTTGCCACGGTTTTGTACATAATATAAAGGTCGAGCAGGAAAGACCAGTGCTCCATGTACCATATATCGGCTTTCACACGTCCTTCCATGTCTTCCAGTTCGCGGGTTTCGCCACGGAAACCGGTCACCTGCGCCCATCCCGTGATACCGGGCTTGATGAAATGGCGGACCATGTATTTATTGATTATCTTGGAATATTCTTCCGTGTGTTTCAACATGTGGGGGCGTGGCCCTACAATGGACATATCTCCCAGCAATACATTGATGAATTGCGGAAGTTCGTCAATATTGGTCCGGCGCATGAAATCGCCGAATTTGGTTTTCCTGGGATCGTTGAGGGTGGCCTGTAAGGTGTCCGATTCCTTGTTGACTTTCATGGAACGGAATTTATAGCACCAGAATTCTTTGTTGTTCAATCCGTTACGTTTCTGACGGAAGAATATGGGACCCGGAGAAGTGATTTTGATGGTCACTCCTACAATAAGGAATATAATGGGGAATAATGTGCATAAAAAGAGCAGTGAGAAGATTACATCGAATATGCGTTTCAACATTCTGTTCTCTATTTTCCCCAAGGGCTCCTTGCGGATGCTGAGGATGGGCACGCTGCCTATCATTTCAAAGTGCATGCGGTGGCGCAGGTAGTTGCGTACATTGGGCACGCTGTAGAAATGTATCAGGTTGTTCTCGCAATAGTTGATGACCGGCACGATCTGTTCGCTCAATGCCGAGGGCAGGCAGCAGTAAAGCTGGTTCACCTTGTGCTGTGCCAGGTAACTGATAACTTGCTCCGGTTTTCCCAGATAGGTACAACTGGCGGGGAATTTGGCATTGGGGGTGGTGTCGAAATAGCCCAGTACCCGGTAGCCGGTGGTAGCGTCGGAGCTCATTTCATGGTACAGCTCGGCTATATTTTCGGTGCTTCCCAAATAGAGGACGGTACGGAAATTTCCTCCATGGCTTCTGTATAGCTGTATGCAGAAACGGAAAAGCAGGCGATAGACAGTGATACAGAGGATGAGCAGAATGAAATAATAGATAAAAAAGCGTTTGGAATATATTTCAAGCTCGGATAATACCATCAGTCCGGTCGATAAAAAAGAGAAATAGAACACGTTGCGGAGTACCCGGAATACAATTTGGTCGGCACGGGCTCCCCGACGATGCAGTATGACACCTCCTGAAATAGTGCATGCAAAATAGCATACACTGAACAGAGTCAGAATTTGGGGTAAAGTGCCGCTACAGGTTCTTTCCCCAAACAACTCGTTCCATATTGAATTAAATGAGATGAAAAGTACATTCAGAATGACTAAATCTCCTAGAATGACTGCTAATTTTAGTACTTTGTTGAATCTCTGGACTTGTATCATAGGTAAAACTTTTTATATGTCAGATCTATATGATGTTTTTTTCAATAGGTTTCAACTATGTCGCTTTTTTTCTTTCTTCTGCTCTTCTGTTACTTTGTAAGTAACAGAATTTATTCGGGGACAAAAATAGACAATAAATTGATAACAAACAAGAAATGCCCCGCTTCTTTTCTAAAAATTAATAAAAAAGATTGTCTAATAGATAAAAAGTAATAATGAAATGAACATTTCTTAAATTAGATAAAAATGATGATAGACATCACGCTTCACACAATCAGCGCAATGCATTAAAATGTTATATTTCAGATATTTATATCTTATTCGTTGTAAAATAGCGAGATGTGAATTATATAATATGTTTATTGATGAATTTTCTGTTACTTACAAAGTAACAGAATTAAAATGCCATGATATTCAACGTTTTATCTATTTATGCTCTTTTCTTTCCATTTTTTGAAACGTATAGAATTATTGCATCATTAGCTTTCTTTATCTCTTCATATTTGAAGTTTTTCAAATATGTTTCTGTAACTTTCACTGACGAATGTCCAAAAGCCTCACAGATTAGTTGTTCAGAGAAATTACAATATTTGGCAAGGGTGGCCCAGGTATGGCGGGTAGTGTATGAACTGACCTTGGTTATCACTCCACATCGTCTTGCCAGTCTGCCCAGATTATAGTTCATGATCCGTAGCGCCTGCTGATACTCTATGTACAGCTCCTCTCCGGTTTTGGTTCCGCTCAGGATGGGGAAAAGATAGGGAGAGTTGCAGTCGGTATTCTGATATTGTCTGATCAGTTCCATTGCTGTTGGCGGAATATCCACTATCATTTGGCCGCCCGTTTTATGCCGGCGGTAAGAAAGTGTGTTACCTTTCAAGTCACTTTTGTGAAGAAAGGCCAGATCAACAAAAGGCATCCCGCGCAGCTGGAACATCAGGTTTGCCCAAACCCTGCACCGCACCAGGTCTTCCGGTAGTCTCTTCAGAGGAACTTCGTTCAGCAGCTTGTTTATCTCCTCCACTTCCAGCGCACGCTTGACATCGTTTTTCACTCCGGTATAGACGTGATTGAACAGGCGGGAGTTGCCGGTGGTTATTTTCTGGTCCACCGCTTTGTTGTAGGCGCCGCGCAGTGTCCGCATATAGGTGGAAACGGTGTTCCAGCTCAGCTGCTTGTCGCGCAGGTGGGTCTCAAATTCTTTCAGTGTGGCCCTGTTGAGCTGGTGGAAGTAAACAATCTTGCATCCGCAGAATTCGCAGAAAGCGTTCAAGGTACTTTGATAGACGTGTGCCGTGCCATAACGTTTCTCGTCTTTCAGCTCTTCAATCGTTTTGTTCATAAACTCGTTGAATTTTTTTTTATTTCTCATAAGGTTCCGTATTATAGATTTTACATAATAAGTAATTTTCATTACGGAATCGAATATAGACTGAAATGTTCAAAACAGAAAGATTATTTATCTAATTCTGCATCATTTATACGTATTATCCAGCCGTTTACTTGCATTTGTAAACATATGTAAGGTTTCTGCGGATCATTTGTCGGGCTCAGGAAAAATATCAGGTTATAGCGGTCTTGCCTGTCAAGATATTCTTGTGGAGGCATGTAGGTTGTTTCGACATTACGTGACAGAAGCAGGTAGGGTGTCAGCGGAATATCGAAAATCTCTTTTCCATCCGGTTGATGGATTAACCGTAGGCGGGTGTCGTCATTTTCCATCAGTCTCAATGTATTCATTCCGGCATGTACTACCTGTATGTCTTCCAAGTTGGCGCTTTCCTGCATGAAGGGGAGATAGCAGGTGGAAACGGAGTCTGTCGGAGTGTTCCGGTGATCCATGCATCCGTTGCGGGCTGTCAGCTCCAGACGGAAATCATCTGTATCCAGAGGGGCGGCCGACTGGCTTTGCAATATGCAGCTCAGAATATTCGTGTTTTTAGTAAGAGAGAGAGCCAAAACCTGATATTCGCCGCTGATATGCACGTTGTCCAGCCGCCCGTGGAATAGAGATGAAAGTTTTTCGGATTGTTCTCCCGCCTCATTGCGTAACAGTGTCAGTGAGGTGGGAGTGTGCCGGTAAAGTGAGTCCGCCAATCCTGCCCAGACCAGAAAGGTGTAATCTCCCTGAGGCAGGGAGGGGACTTGGATTGTACATTCATTTTGATGGAATGTAAGACTGTCTACTTCCTCCCGGACTATATAGTTGCCTTCCTGATCGAGAATAAATAGCGTGACATCTTTTACCTGAGTGGTCACGGCATCTACGTTCAGCATATTGTAGGTATAGGATAACTTTAGCCAACAGCCTGTGGGGCAATCGGATCGGTCATCGTCTACCCAGGAACATGCACTACAGAAAAGAGTACATAGGGCGAAGAGGATAGTAGCAGTTTTACTCATTGTTTTTCTATTTTGAGACTGTTTTATTCAAGGTCGGCATCTTGGTCACGGACAATCCACGGATATACTCCGAATTCTACGTCCAGGAATGCTTTGTTTTCATCCGGATCGGGTTTGGTGTCT
The DNA here is from genome assembly GCF_000012825.1 of Phocaeicola vulgatus ATCC 8482. Taxonomy (GTDB): domain Bacteria; phylum Bacteroidota; class Bacteroidia; order Bacteroidales; family Bacteroidaceae; genus Phocaeicola; species Phocaeicola vulgatus. Next base: position 3,401,490 of record NC_009614.1, read on the forward strand.
GGGGTGCCGGGACCCAGGTTCTTGATGCTGGTGATGTTGACAGAGTAGATGTTGTTACGTACAATACCGAACTCCATGACGCCCATGACGGTGGGGTTGTTGTTGTCAAGATGTTTGATCCAGTAGTTGTAGAAAGTGGAGAAATTGCCTCCGTTCTTGGTGAAACGGGTAATCTGCTTGGCTGCCAGTTCTGCATCACTGGATTCTTCTGTCAAACCATCAATATTGGCATCGCCATATTTGCCTACAGCTGCCAGTGTGGTGTAGAACTTATAGTTGAAATAATACAGTGTGTTGAATACAAGCGGGTCTTCTACCGGATTACCGTTGTTACCGATGGTCTGTGAAGCTTCGGGGGTAAATGTACCTTTCAGCATGATACCGGTGGTGTACACCGTGTTCTGTGCCGGACGGAACATACAGTTTTCAAGACAGTACATGGAAACGTACTTTCCTGCATCGGCCAGGCCCGACCAGTTGCTGTCTGTCTGTTTTGACAGGTGGTTGGTGTAGAATGAACCGCCTGTGAAATTGGTAGTGGCTCCTGCTACGGTCTTGTCGAAGAAATAGGGGTCGATAAGGTAACCGTTGTTGTCGGCGATGTTACCGAAGTTTCCTGCTTCCACGCTGTAAGACGACGGAGCTGACGGAGTCTCAGGAGCGTTATCCAGTGTAGCGACATGGCGGAAGGTGTAGAACTTGTTTGCCAGGTTGATGAATTTGTAGTTGTTCAGACGGACTGTGGCGTAAGTCACTCCGGCAGGGTTCTTCAGCGTGTAGATTTCCTTGCTGTCATTTCTGACCATCAGTTTGGCAACGGCACGTTCCAGATTGATTCTGACCTGTGTTTTGGTGTCGCTTTCTTCGGGAGACTCCACGGTGATGTTCATATTGGCAGAGCCGCGGTTGGACATGATGAAACCGCTTCCGGGTACGCTGGTTATCATGCCGTTTCCATAGGTGGAGGCATCAATCTGTCCCAATAATGTGGATTCCTGACCTATTTCGAAGGTCTGTGAACCGTTGGCTACGGCAAGGATGTCATAGTTGCCCGGTTTTACTGTGATTTCCTTGTTGCAAGGATAAACAATGGTTTGTCCTTCTTTGCTGCTCTCTCCGCTGGAAGTGCCTGCACCCAGATCGCTTTGAGTTACATTGATGGTAGTAACCAGATTCTTGCTGGAAGAGTCAAACAGATAGAGGGTTACATTGCTCACCTTGTATTCTTCGGCGGTTCCGTCTTCGTAAACTCCGGAGTCTTCGGCGGAAGCGGCACGGCTGCCGTTGGAAGAGTTGGGAACTAGAAATGAAATCTCCATGTTTCCTCCTCTGGCTCCGGTAGCCGGATTGTCTCCGTTTCCTGAGGGAACATCTGCATCATTGATACATCCTGTCATTGCAGCTGCAAGAGCGAAGGATAATAATAATTTTTTGTTCATAATGTAAAAATGTTTTAGTTAAAAATGTGATTAGTAAATCTCATGTAATATCTTCAGGTTTTCACCTGCTTGGGGCAGTCCTGCTTCTTCCGCTTTGCGCAGCAGGTTCTCCGCTTCGGTATAGTTCCCGCTCAGCATTTGCATGATGCCTTGCAAAAGGGTCTTTTCGGGAGTCTCACCGGCTTTGTCCAGATAGAGTGAGGCGCCTTTGGTATCTCCCTGCGAGAGCAGGATGCAGGCTGCATTGAGATTGGCAACGGGGTGTTCCGGATTAAGCAGAACGGCCGTCATGAAAATCTTATTGTATTCCGGACTGCCGGCAGGATAGGTCCGGGCTATGCGGAACATCTCTTCAATACTCAGATTCTTGGGATTGCTTTGGAATACCTGCTTGGCCTGCTCTACCGTAAACGGACGTACCACATAGTGGATGGTGTAGTCTGAATGGCGGAGGCCGGGGAACCAATGTTGCAGGATGAAACGGAACTCTTCGGGATAACGTTTCCGTATTTTCCGTTCTTTCCCGTCGGGGCTGCTTTTGCTTTCTGCAATATGTAGCAGTTCCTCGCGATGGGTGATAACGGTGTCGGTCAGCAACTTGACAAATCCGTCCCAGTCTTCGGGGGTGTAATGGGTGGTGAACAATGTATCGTTGAAAGCATATTGGCTGCATACATAGTCCTTCAAGGTCCGGGTCCGTTCCCGCGCCAGACGCTCGTTGTTGGAGTAGGGGCCTTCGGGAGAGGCGTATCCATGGATGTCAATATGCGAAATGACTACATTGGTATCGTTTTTTATCAGGTCGATACTGCGCTTTATCTTTGCCAGTTCGGCCGGATTGTTTCTGTATTCGGGATAGATGGTTGTTTCGTTGAGCGGGAAGTCCAGATAGGCACGTCCGCTTTCTTCGCGCACTTTCCTTTCTTCCATCTGCGGAGTGATGAACGCTACGTGCGGATGGATATCGGGAAGGATGTTCAGGCGGGTCAGATAGGTGGAGTCTGTATGGCGGGGAACTCCGCATCCGCATTCTTTTTCGATGAGATGCAAGGAGGCATGCTTCATCCAATGGGTGAAGGGGATGCTGCGCAAGTAGTGTACGCTTTGTTTGCGGTCATTGCGGCGGCGTAACTCTTCATAGTCTTTTTCCTGTCTGCCGGTTTCACGCTGGAAGAAAATATGCTGTTTACGACCGTTCACATAGATGGCGGGAAGCTGGATGAAGTTGTCCAGGCTGTCGCTGAGCCGGGGAATCAGTATGACTGATTCGTTGGAGGGAATCTGCCTGGTAATGTCTACTTGCATGGACACTACCAGACTTTCTCCCATCCGGTAGAGCCGGGAGGAGGCGATGTAAATCGAACTGTCCCGTTCTGCCGGTTGCGCCGATGAGCAAAGCGCAGGAAAAATAAATGATATAAAATAGAATAAGTATTTCATGGCTCTTTAGTTAAATATGTAAACTATACTCAGAGATGCTTTGGAAGGGCCGAAATAGTGATAATGGCCTTTTTCCAGTAGCTCGGCACACACGTCGGGGCATTTATATTTCTTATAGTCGATATATTCATACCCTACACCGACGGAAACTTCTATATTCCAGTGGCGGTTGAGCATGATGTGATATCCGTAGCTTATGCCTCCACCTGTCAGCCAGCCTGCATACCGGTGCTCTTTCAGCCAGGGGAAGAGTCCGAAAGGCATCTTTTTCCCTCCTACGTTGAACTGCGCTCCGTTGAGATAGGCTCCCCAAAAACTGCCGTTGAATTTCTGGCAAGTCCAGTAGCGGTATTCAGGTTGTATGAGCCAATATTTGTTGACATATCCTTCCGTGCGTTTCCACGGGCGTATGCTGCCGGACAAATCGAATGTGGATTTGGGGCCGAAGGCATATTCCACACCGGCATTCAGCGCACCGTTGGCGGCGGAAAGCAGGTTGCTTTTGACAGCCATTTTCTGTGCGGAAACGGAAAGGGCGCTGCCGAGCAGAAGACAAGAAAGGACATACCGGGTTTTCATGTTTTATTGTATATTGGTTTGGTTGGATTCAAAGAATATTTTCAGGTTATAGGTGGCTTCTTCCGAGCCTTCGGCTTTGGCGGCTTTCAGCAGGCGGATGCCTTCGTAGGTGTTGTTGCACAACAGTTCGTAGGCTCCACGGCAGTTCTTGTAGGCAAGCGTTTCATGGGAAGCCATTTGCAGATAGCGGCCGGCTGCCTGTGTGTTGCCCCGTTCGATGGCGGCGGCAGCGGCGTTGAGGTTGGCAACGGGGCTTGCCGGATATATCTTGACACTGATGTCTATGATTTTGTAGAACTGTTCCGGAGTGTTCTTGTAGCTGATGGCCACGGTGTAAAGCTCGCGTAACGAAAGCATCTGCGGATTGATTTCGGCTATGACACGCGCTTCGTCCAGACTGAAGTTCAGCTCTTTCTGGTTGCGTTCATCGGTGGCATCGCTTTCGGGAGATACATAGCTTCCCTTGAAATACGGTTTGGCAGAGGGTGCGGGCGGAACAGGGGAAACAGAATGGTGTTCCGGAACAACGGGAGCAGAGGGGGAGGAGGCTGCCATAGGAGTCTCCCGGTTCCTGTCCCGTTGGGGAACGAAATGATCTGTTGCTGTTGCTATATGGGGTGCTGTGTCCGGAATGGGGATATTTTCGCTTTGTACTTTCTCTCCGCTGCCGTTGATGACTTCCTTCTTGAGGTTCAGGGTGGCGAACTGTATCCAGTCGGCTGCCGGAAGGGAAGCACGGTAGTGGATAGTCTGATCGCTGTCTGTCAGGAGGATAGCGGTAAATACGGGAGTTACATCTGCCTTGCCTTTTCGTTTGTTGAGCGCCAGGGTGCGGCGGTATAGCCGGTGTGCACGTTCTCCGTTCAGCAGGATTTGAGGGAGTTCTGCCGTGCGGGTTCCGTCTGTGAGGACAGGAGTGAGGCGGATATGGCTTTTGGTGTCCATTTGGGGAACATTGAGAGTCATTTTCATGAACACTGTGGCAGAGTCCTGTCCGAGAGTAACGGAGGGAGGCAGGATATCGAGTTTCAGGTTTTGTGCAGTGGCAAAGGTGCCGCATAATAAAAGACTGAATAGTATGTTTGTCTTGAGTTTCATGACTGATAGGGTATATTTGCTTTTATATTTATTGAATGAAATAAATGAATGATATGCCTAGCTGGGTAGGTCCGACATAGTTGGAGTGGGATTTCTCAATGAGTGCGTCTCCTTTGGCGGGACCGTATTTATCATAGGTGAGATGGGCGTATCCGACAGATATGCTTGCTTCAAGGCTCCAGAATGTGCTGAGCAGCCATTGGTGTCCATAGGTAACGCCGCAACCTATCAGATTACCCTGATAACGGTTGTTCTTGACCGTGGTGAAAGGAGTGGTTCCACCGAAATTGTATTGGGCGAAATGGGCTTGCACCCCGAAAAAACTTCCTATGAATGTTTCATTGAGCCACCAACGGTATTCGGGCTGGATCAGAATGTGCTTCATTTTTTTGTTTTCTCCCAGATTCCAGGGATTATAGTTGACACTCAGATTGAATGAATGGGTGTCATCACACCTTATTTCTCCTCCCAGGTTGAGAGTGCCGGTAAGGTCATAAAGAACATTGCTTTTTACAGCGATACTTTGAGCCGGGGCTATACGCGGAGTCATAACTGCCAGCATGATTGCTATTATAAATAAGTAAGAATGTCGCATTGTCAATATTTTTATTTTGTTTTTTTTCTGTTACTTTAGAAGTAACGGAAGGGGAGGAGGGAGGCGAAAAAACATGAAAACAGCAGTAAGATAAAGATTTAGTGGCTGTTAGAGAAGATAAAAGACCGGAAATGTGGCTTCACTCATATTGACAATCGGAGTATGGGTAGGGAGAGGTATATGCGGAATAAAAAAAATTTTAAAATAAAAACGAAAAAAAAGTGTAGAAATCTTGCATTGTATTTAAAGTTTGTATACTTTTGCTTCCAAAATCTGTTCCGTTACTTCTAAAGTAACAGTCTTGTAATTTGTTGTTTTATAATGTAATGTGAAGTTTTAAAATTGATTATATAGAAATATTAATGTGATTAATTATTACTTTATTTGCTCTGTCTAATTCATCGTTTTTAAAGCTTTTCAAGTAGGTTTCGGTCACCTTTGTGGAGGAGTGCCCCAGGGCATCACAAATCAATTGTTCCGAAAAGTGACAGTATTTAGCCAAAGTGGCCCAAGTGTGGCGGCTGGTGTAGGAACTGACGTTGAGTTTGATTCCGCAGTATACCGCCAGTTGTTTCAGGTCATAGTTCAGTTTCCGCAAGGCATGTTGGTATTCTGCATACTCTTCTTCGCTTTTCCGGTTTCCACTGAGAATGGGAAGCAGGTAGGGGGAGGCGGAGTCTGTATTTTGATACCGTTTGATAAGGTTCATGGCAGCGGGAGGAATCTCGACGGTGAGCAGGGCTCCTGTTTTGTGGCGGCGGTAGGAGATAACGGAATCTTGCAGGTCTGTTTTGCGCAGGTGTGCCAGATCCACAAAGGGCATTCCGCGTAACAGGAACATCAGGGTAATCCATGCCCGGCTCTCTTTCATGCTTTGCGGCAGGGGGCGTGGAAGGGAGGCACTTAATAATTTGCTCATGTCTTTGGCATCGAGGGCACGTTTGGTATTGGCTTTTACGCCGGTATATACGTGACGGAAAAGACGGGGCTTTTCTTCCGCCAGACCATCGTCCACGGCTTTGTTGTAGATGCTTCGCAAGGTACGCATATAAGTGGAGACAGTGTTCCAGGTACATCCCTTGTTGCGCAGGTGGTTCTCAAATTGTTTCAGGCGTGAACGTTCCATCTGGTTGAACCGGATGGCATCGGTCTTGCAGAAGAGCATGAAGGCGTTCAGGGTGCTTTGGTAGATGTGGGCGGTACTGAAACGCTCTTCTTCTTTTAGCGACCGGATAAGTTGTTTCATAAATAGGGTCAGGTTAGATTTCTTTTTCATTGTTTTTTTCGTTTTGAATGTTAGGTAATTCTGTTCCACAATACATTTCCTTTTAAAAGTTGGGTTTGCCCCCGTTTGTTCATCAGCTTTTTTTCTTTTTGTGATAGCTTGTGCTTTTTCTTCGCTTTTTGACGATTGGCGGAGGTCTTGTGAGTACGTCTTGTTGTTTTTTTCGTCTAACTGTAAATAATTTATATGAAAAGAATGAAAAATATCAGGCTAGGAACACTTGTCGCATGTATGTGCGTGTTATGGGGGTGCGAGAAACCCAATGTGAATATTGTGATGCCGCAGGAGGCGTCGAACCGGGTGCTGTTTGCAGGAGAACATTTGAAGAAAGCGCTGGAAGATGCGGGGTATTCGTCTGTTATGTTGTCGGATACTGCCGGTGTGGATAAAGATGAGGTATGCATCCGTCTGGAACAGGCTACTGATACAGCCGGACTGAAAAAGGAGGGGTTTACCATTTCTACCCGTGGAAACATGACTACGGTGACAGGAAACGACGGAAGCGGTGTGATTTACGGCTGTCGGGAATTGATAGATCATGTAGGGCAATACAAGGATTTGAAGTTTCCGGCACAGCTGACGGATGCTCCGGAAATGGTGCTTCGCGGAGGTTGTGTAGGGATTCAGAAAATGGAATACCTGCCTGGAAGAGGGGTGTATGAGTATCCTTATACGCCGGAGAGCTTCCCTTGGTTTTATGACAAGGAGCAATGGATAAAGTATCTGGATATGCTGGTGGAGAACCGCATGAATTCCTTGTATCTGTGGAACGGGCATCCGTTTGCTTCCTTGGTGAAGCTGGAAGAGTATCCTTTTGCCGTAGAGGTGGATGAGGAAACTTTCAAGAAAAATGAGGAAATGTTCTCGTTCCTGACTGCTGAAGCGGACAAACGCGGTATCTTTGTGATCCAGATGTTTTATAATATATTGTTAAGCAAGCCTTTTGCCGAGCATTACGGATTGAAAACACAGGATCGTAACCGTCCCATTACTCCGCTGATCAGTGATTATACACGTAAGTCGGTGGCCGCGTTTATAGAAAAATATCCCAATGTAGGTCTGCTGGTATGCTTGGGGGAAGCGATGGATACCTACGAGGATGATGTGGAATGGTTCACCAAAACCATTATTCCGGGAGTGAAGGACGGACTGAACGCATTGGGACGTACGGACGAACCGCCCATTTTGCTGCGTGCGCACGATACGGACTGCAAGATGGTGATGGATGCGGCACTGCCGTTATACAAGAACCTCTATACCATGCATAAATACAATGGTGAGTCACTGACTACTTACGAACCGCGCGGACCTTGGTCCAAGATACACTCGGACTTGAGTGCCTTGGGAAGTATTCATATCAGTAATGTGCATATTCTGGCAAACTTGGAACCGTGGCGTTGGGGATCTCCCGACTTTGTACAGAAGGCGGTGAATGCCATGCACAATGTACATGGAGCCAATGCCCTGCATCTGTATCCGCAGGCTTCTTATTGGGACTGGCCGTACACGGCGGACAAACTGGCGGATGGCAAACGGGAGTATCAGCTGGACCGTGACTGGATATGGTACAAGACGTGGGGACGCTATGCATGGAACTGTCATCGGGACCGTTCATCCGAAGTGGAATATTGGGACAAGCAGTTGGGCGATTTTTATGGTACGACTCCTGCCGAAGCCGGAGATATTCTGGAGGCATACGAGCAGAGTGGAGAGATTGCTCCGAAGTTGCTCCGTCGTTTCGGCATCACGGAAGGGAACCGGCAGACTTTGTTGCTGGGTATGTTTATGAGTCAGTTGGTGAATCCTTATAAATATACCATTTATCCGGGATTTTATGAGAGTTGCGGGCCGGAGGGCGAGAAGCTGATAGAATATGTGGAGAAGGAATGGAAAAAACAGCCGCATGTGGGCGAATTGCCGCTGGATATTGTGGCGCAGGTGGTGGAACACGGTGACAAGGCGGTGGCGGCCATTGACAAGGCTGCCGCAGCGGTGACTCGTAATAAAGAGGAGTTCGGACGTTTGCGGAATGACATGCATTGCTATCGTGAATTTGCTTATGCCTTTAACCTGAAAGTGAAAGCTGCTCAGCGTGTCTTGAACTACCAGTGGGGAAAGGAACTGAATGAACTGGATGCCGCTATTCCATTGATGGAACAAAGTCTGGATCATTACCGCAAGCTGGTGGCATTGACGGATAGTACTTATTATTATGCCAACAGTATGCAGACCGCGCAACGCCGTATTCCTATCGGTGGTGACGGTGGCAAGAACAAGACCTGGAAAGAGATGCTGGTGCATTATGAAAATGAGCTGGCTAATTTCAAGGCGAACTTGCAGTTGCTGAAAGATAGGGCGGCAGGTAAGGTGACGGAAAGTGCAGCTGAGATAAAACCTTTGTCCGCCGCAAATGTGAAGATCCTGAACGGACTGGCTCCGGTGAAACTGGCGACGGGGGCAAGCCTGTTCTCCAATGTACCGGGCAAGGTGGATGCGCTGGCCGCCGAGCTGGAAGGGCTGACTGCTTATAGAATGAACGGGGATGTGCAGCGCAAGGAAGGTACGACAATAGAGTTTGAAGCGGCTGCTCCGGTGAGTTTGTTGGTAGGTTATTTCCGTGATGACCAGAAGAAGTATGCGAAAGCCCCGAAACTGGAAACGGACGCTTCTGCCAATGATTACGGTCAGGCGGAACCGAAACTGACCAATGCCATACGCATAGCGGGTATGCCGCTGGCGAATGTACATGCTTATCATTTTGAGGCCGGAAAGCATACCTTGTTGCTGCCGAAAGGATATACGATGGTGCTGGGATTTACGGACGCGCAGGTAACTCCGCGTAATGCGGGACTGGCCGGTGCGGAGGAAACGATGGACTGGATGTTCTATTAAAAAGATTATAGGGATAGGGTAGCCACTTTGTCTATGATAAAGCTTTTTATCCTATCCCAATCTATTGCAACAAGCATTTCGGGCATGAATTGTTCTTCAGCATCTTCAAAATAAGTTAAACTCATCAAAGCGCGGAATTGGGAATTATCGGGATATTTATCAGCATAGAATTTTAGAATGTTTTCCAGTGAATAGTGTTGCAGTAGGAAATAAATATCTATAAAGTCTTTTTTGGTTCCCCGTCCCTCTATTGCATTTATTTTCATTGCTGCAATATCTCTGGGGGAGGCTAGTCTTATACCATTTTCTTCAATAGCAGGATCCAGCCAATTATATCTGTAATTGACAAAATCTATTTTAATATCATCAAGTATGTATATCTTGATGTTTTTAGACTCTTTGATAACAGATAATTTCCCTATGTTGATCAGTACTTCTTTTATAGTTTCATTATCTTCCTCTATATTCCCGAAAAAATCTAAATCAATTGAAATACGATGGCCGTATTGAAGTGCTAAAGCTGTTCCACCTACTAATCTGGCTTTTGAAAGAAATTCTTCATTGGTCAGCTTTTTTAGCAATTCCAAAGTGTGGGAGTTGACTGTTTGATATGATAACATCTGTATTGTTCTTTAGAGGTGTTTGAAATACAGCAAATATAAGACAATGCTTTTTTGTCCAATGTGCGTAATGATTGGCAAATAGAAACGATTCTATCCAATCCATAATATGATAATATAAGTTGCCAGTCTTTTAAATTGCCATATTCCAGTACACGTTGGATAATTTGTGCCGGGCAGGTATCTAAATTAACTTTATTTACGTCCATATCCCAAAATAAATGTCGGGATAATAGAGAAATATATTCTTTTTGTGACATTACATTCATAATAACTTTAATTTTTTGTTGGTTTCTTGCTCTAATATTTCATAACCAATTTCTTTTTGACAAAAATAGCTGTTTTGCTTCGGAATATCAAATATTACGGCTTAATTTTGTATGCTCAATCCTAGTACATTTTACTTTCTTATCCGTCTTGCTTGTATATAAAAGGTGATTATGAAAAAGATCTTAATATTAGCATTTTCTTTGTTCACGTTGGGAACATACGCCCAACGTGAAGTTCCGCAATCGCGCATGGAGCAGATTTATGAGGAAGCCAAGACTCCTTATAAATATGGGCTGGCTGTAGCTCCTGCCGACAACAAGCATAAAATAGACTGCCCTACCGTGTTCCGCGAAGGGGATAAGTGGTATATGACCTACGTGGTTTATAATGGTAAGAGCGGACTGGACGGGCGTGGATACGAGACATGGATAGCCGAAAGTGATAATCTGTTGGAATGGCGTACATTGGGACGTGTCTTGTCTTATCGTGACGGATTCTGGGATTGCAACCAGCGTGGTGGTTTCCCTGCATTGCCGGATATGGAGTGGGGAGGAAGCTATGCCCTGCAGACGTATAAAGGCAAGCATTGGATGACTTATCTGGGTGGGGAAGGGACCGGATATGAATCGGTGAACAAGCCGCTGTATATCGGTTTGGCCTGGACAGACCGGCCTTTGGGTTCCGCCCATGAGTGGCAGGCACAGGACAAGCCTGTGATGAGTATCCATGATAAAGACGCGCAATGGTGGGAAAAACTGACCCAGTACAAAAGTGTGGTCTATTGGGATAAGGAGAAAACACTGGGCGCTCCTTTCGTCATGTTCTATAACGCGGCAGGACGGCATCCGGAAACGGATTTGAAAGCGGAACGGGTGGGTATCGCCTTGTCAAAGGATATGAAGAAGTGGAAACGATATCCGGGCAATCCGGTCTTTGCACACGAAGCGGACGGAACCATCACGGGGGATGCGCATATCCAGAAAATGGGCGATGTGTATGTCATGTTCTACTTCTCGGCTTTTGAACCGAGCCGCAAATACAAGGCATTCAATACATTTGCTGCCAGTTATGACTTGGTGCACTGGACCGATTGGAAAGGAGCGGATTTGATTATCCCTTCCAAAGACTATGATGAATTGTTCGCTCATAAAAGTTATGTGGTGAAACACAATGGGGTGGTGTATCATTTTTATTGTGCCGTGAATGACGCGGAACAACGTGGTATAGCCATTGCTACCAGCAAGCCGATGGGACGTTCGCAAGTGCATTTCCCGGAACGGGAGGTGAAGAACCGCCGGATGGTGATGGAACTGGATAAAGGATGGAAAACATGGCTTTGTGATAAAAGTGCATACGGGCATACGGACAATGCCCCTACAGTGGTAGATATTCCTCATAACTGGGACGATTATTACGGTTACCGCCAACTGACTCATGGCAATCTTCACGGTACTGCCATGTACGAAAAGATATTCATGCTGGATAATTCTCAATTTCCAATTTCCGATTCTTCATTCGGAAAACGTTATTTCCTTCGTTTTGAGGGAGTGGGAACGTATGCCACTGTTACATTGAATGGAAAGGATTTCGGCCGTCATCCCGTAGGACGTACTACGTTGACGCTGGATGTGACGGAGGCGTTGAAGCCGGGAGAGAACAGACTGGTGGTGAAAGCGGAGCATCCTGAAATGATAGCCGATATGCCTTGGGTATGCGGTGGTTGTTCTTCGGAATGGGGATTCAGTGAAGGTTCCCAGCCTTTGGGCATTTTCCGTCCCGTGGTGCTGGAGGCTACGGATGAAATACGCATCGAACCTTTCGGAGTGCATATCTGGAATGATGATAAGGCGGGAACTGTCTTTGTAGAAACGGAGGTGAAAAATTACGGGAAGACTGCCGAAACGGTGGAAGTGGTTAATAAATTCAGTAATGCGGATGGCAAGCAGGTGTTCCGCCTGACGGAGAAGGTGACTTTGCAGCCGGGTGAAAGGAAAGTGGTGAAGCAACAATCGCCGGTGCAGAATCCTGTCTTATGGAGTACGGAGAATCCTTATTTGTATAAACTGGCCAGTATGATAAAGCGTGGCAAGAGTACGACGGATGAGATTAGTACGCCCTTTGGTATCCGTACCGTCAGTTGGCCGGTGAAACGGAAGGATGGTGACGGACGGTTCTATCTGAACGGACAGCCTGTCTTTATCAATGGGGTATGTGAATATGAACACCAGTTCGGACAAAGCCATGCTTTCAGCCGTGAACAGGTGGCAGCCCGTGTGAAACAGATCCGTGCGGCGGGCTTCAACGCTTTCCGTGACGCTCACCAGTCCCATCACCTGGATTATCAGAAATATTGGGATAAGGAAGGTATGTTGTGGTGGACTCAGTTCTCGGCCCACGTGTGGTATGATACTCCGGAATTTCGTGAGAATTTCAAAAACTTACTTCGCCAATGGGTGAAGGAACGCCGCAACTCGCCTAGTGTGGTGATGTGGGGATTGCAGAACGAAAGCACGCTGCCTAAGGAGTTTGCCGAGGAGTGTAGTGAGATTATCCGTGAAATGGATCCTACGGCGCGTACCATGCGTGTGATTACTACGTGTAACGGTGGTGATGGAACAGATTGGAATGTTATTCAGAACTGGAGTGGAACCTATGGTGGTGATGTGAATAAGTATGGCCGTGAATTGTCACAGAAGAATCAGTTGTTGAACGGTGAATATGGGGCATGGCGCAGCATCGGACTGCATACGGAACCGGCAGCTTTTGATGCGAACGGCGTATGGAGCGAGGAACGTATGTGCCGGCTGATGGAAACCAAGATCCGATTGGCGGAACAGGCAAAGGACAGTGTGTGCGGACAATTCCAATGGATATTCAGCAGTCATGATAATCCGGGACGCCGCCAGCCGGATGAAGCGTATCGCCGGATAGATAAGGTGGGACCGTTTAATTATAAAGGACTGGTTACTCCGTGGGAAGAACCGCTGGATGTATATTATATGTATCGTGCCAACTATGTGCCGGCTTCCGAAGATCCGATGGTCTATCTGGCATCCCACACGTGGGAAGACCGTTTTGCAACAGGCCGCAGACGGGCTACCATTGAGGCGTACAGTAATTGTGACAGTGTGTTGCTGTACAATGATGCGGTGGATGCTGAATACTTGGGACGGAAACTGAATCATGGGGTAGGTACTCATTTTATGTGGGAGAACCGCGACATCCGTTACAATGTGATTCGTGCCGTGGGATACTTTAAAGGAAAACCGGCAGCGGAAGATGTATTGGTGCTGGACGGTTTGGAAAAAGCGCCTCATTTTGAGGCTCTTTACCGTGGTTCTGTTATAGTGCCTGTTGCTGCCGACCGGTTGAACGGAACTGATTTGTTGAAAGGAGCTGAGGGATATACGTATCTTTATCGTTTGAATTGCGGGGGAGATACTTATACGGATACGTATGGTCAGGTCTGGGCGCAGGATAACAGCCGTTATTCTCATTCGTGGGCGGAATCGTTTATCCATCCGTCGGACAGTGTGCAGTTATTGAGCCCTTATCAGGCGAGCCAGCGTACCACGAATGATCCCATTCATGGCACTAGGGATTGGGAGCTGTTCCAGACTTTCCGTTTCGGACGCCATAAACTGAATTTCCGCTTTCCCGTTCCGGATGGCGAGTATCGTGTGGAACTTTATTTTACAGAGCCCTGGCATGGTACGGGAGGCGGCGTACAGACGGATTGTGAAGGCTTGCGTATTTTTGATGTAGCGGTAAATGATAAAGTGCTTCTGAATGACTTGGATGTATGGGCTGAAGCGGGGCATGACGGTGCTTGCAAAAAGGTGGTGAATGCTGTTGTGAAAGGTGGGGTCTTGAAGATTGATTTTCCGGAGGTGAAAGCGGGGCAAGCTCTGATTTGTGGCATTGCGATAGCTTCGGCCGCTTCTGTGGAGCCTGTTGCTAATCAAGGGGCTGATGACCGGAATGTAAGTTTCAGCTGGGCTGCCCAAGATCAGGATGTGATGGAAAAGACTCCCAAAGAATTATTGCCTGAAGATAAAAATGCCCGTGCCAATGTGACTTATCAAGCCGAGGACGCTATGTTGAAAGGCAAGTTTATAAAGAAAGAGGTCAAGAAACAAACCGGTGTCTTCTTTGGTAAAGGTGAGAAAAGCAGTATTACCTGGAATATCTCTACCGGTCTGGCACAGGTCTATGCCCTTCGTTTTAAATACATGAACGCTACGGGGAAGCCTATGAAGGTGCGTATGCAGTTCATCGACTCCAAAGGGGTGGTACTGAAGGAGGATCATCTGACTTTTGCCGAAACTCCCGGAAAGTGGCGTATGCTGAGTACAACGACGGGTACGTATATCAATGCCGGCTATTATAAGGTGGTGCTTTCCGCTCCGGATATGGAGGGGCTGGCACTGGATGCGCTGGATGTGCAATAGGAGGAATGGTTTCTGCAAATAGTAAGGGGAAAGTTTCAGCATTTGGCATTTTTACATATCTTTGTGCTCTGAAACTAACCTCTTAAAAATATGTTAATTGATTTACTGCATTCTTCTTATTTCTCGCTCTTCCTTATTGTAGCGTTGGGTTTTATGCTAGGGAGGATTAAGATAAAGGGTTTGTCGCTGGATGTGTCGGCCGTTATCTTCATTGCCTTGCTTTTCGGACATTTCGGTGTGATCATTCCTAAAGAATTGGGGAACTTCGGTCTGGTGCTTTTTATCTTTACCATCGGTATTCAGGCCGGTCCCGGATTTTTCGATTCTTTCAGAAGTAAAGGAAAGACACTGATTCTTATCACTATGCTTATTATTTGCTCTGCCTGTCTGACGGCGGTAGGACTGAAGTATGCTTTTGACATTGATACGCCTAGTGTGGTGGGATTGATAGCAGGGGCATTGACCAGTACGCCCGGTCTGGCGGTAGCTATAGACAGTACAAATTCACCGTTGGCTTCCATTGCATACGGTATTGCTTACCCGTTTGGAGTGATAGGGGTGATTTTGTTTGTGAAGCTGTTACCCAAGATTATGCGGGTGGATCTGGATAAAGAAGCGCGCAGGTTGGAACTGGAACGGCGCAGCGGTTTTCCGGAACTGACAACTTGCATTTTCAGAGTAACCAATCAAGCGGTATTCGGACGTACTTTGGCGCAAATAAATGCGCGTGCCATGACGGGGGCCGTCATTTCACGGGTAAAGCATGAGGATTCTATATTGATGCCTAAAGCGAATACCATGTTGCTGGAAGGGGACTATGTGCAGGCGGTGGGAAGTGAGGAAGCGCTGAATCAGTTTGCCGTATTGGTTGGAGAACGGGAGGAAGGTGAATTGCCTCTGGATCAGACACAGGAGATTGAATCTTTATTGCTGACAAAGAAAGATATGATAAACAAGCAATTGGGGGATCTGAATTTACAACGTAACTTTGGTTGTACGGTAACCCGTATCCGTCGAAGCGGCATAGACTTGTCACCTTCTCCGGATTTGGCCTTGAAATTCGGTGATAAGCTGATGGTGGTCGGTGAACGGGAAGGACTCAGAGGCGTTGCCCGTTTGTTGGGGAATAATGCCAAACAGTTGTCTGATACTGATTTCTTCCCGATAGCTATGGGGATTGTATTAGGTGTATTGTTCGGCAAAATAAATATTTCATTTTCAGACAGCGTTTCCTTTTCACCCGGATTGACCGGAGGAGTGCTGATGGTGGCATTGCTGCTGAGTGCCGTGGGAAAGACAGGACCTATATTGTGGTCTATGTCCGGTCCTGCCAATCAGTTGTTACGTCAGTTGGGCTTATTGCTGTTTTTGGCTGAGGTCGGTACTTCTGCCGGTAAGAATCTGGTGGCTACTTTTCAGGAGAGCGGATTGTTATTGTTCGGAGTGGGGGCGGCCATTACTGTCGTGCCTATGCTGGTTGCCGTTGTGGTTGGCAGGTTGGTCTTTAAAATCAGTTTGTTGGATTTGCTGGGCACCATCACCGGTGGTATGACCAGTACGCCCGGTCTTGCGGCAGCCGATTCCATGGTAGATAGTAATATTCCGAGTGTTGCATATGCTACGGTGTATCCGATTGCAATGGTGTTCCTTATTTTGTTTATACAAGTGATCGCTTCGGCGGTTTATTGATATATCAAACAGCCAGGTGGGTATGTGCCAAAGGTAGTAAATACTTTTGGCACATTTTTTATTTGGATGAATATTGTATTTTTATTTATCGATATGAGGAGAAAAAAATATTCATTTTGTTTCTTTTATAGAATTTAATTTATATATTTGTCACAGCCTTAATATAATACGGAGAAAGATTAGGCTTATTCAGTGACAGAATGACGATTGGAATATGGTATGAATAAGCTGAACTCATATATGGTATTTATAAATATACTCAATTTTATGAGGAATAAAGACACACACTCTCGAATTACAGACAAATGCAGATGTTTGTTTGTAGTTGCCTATTCGGCAATGTCTATTACAGGATTGAGCTCCGTGCTCGCAGTGGAAAACCATGCACTATCTTCTCCGGTTTCAGATCGTGTGGAAAGCGTACAGCAGAAAAAACATGTTTCAGGTAATGTGCAGGATGCTAACGGAATGCCTTTAATCGGGGCGTCCGTAATCATCAAAGGAACCAATACCGGTATGATTACCGATATTGAAGGTAATTTCGCTCTTGATGCTAAACAGGGTGATATTATCGTAATCAGTTACATCGGTATGAAATCGGCGGAGGTGAAAGTGCCTGCTAACGGGCAAATAAGAGTGATGCTGAAAGAGGATTCGCAGTTGATGGATGAAGTGGTAGTGACCGGTTATGGTGATTTTAAGAAGGCTACTTATACGGGGTCTGCTTCTGTTTTGAATACGGATAAATTGGAGTCATTGCCTGTTGTGTCTGTAGCACAGATGATGGAGGCTAATATTCCGGGGTTAAGTTCAGTAGCCAGTTCTTCCCAGCCGGGTTCTAAAGCTACAGTGCGGGTGCGTGGAATTGCTTCTATGAATGCTTCTACAGAACCTCTTTATGTATTGGACGGCGTGCCGGTAGCGTCTAGGGATATGAGTGGTCTAAGTGCCAATGCCAGTGCGGGAGGACTTGGTTTGATTGAGACATTAAATCCTGCGGATATTGAAAGTATAACCGTATTGAAAGATGCCGCTTCTGCTTCATTATATGGAGCAAAAGGATCTAACGGTGTAATCCTTATTACTACTAAAAAAGGGAAGGAAGGTAAAATGAGGGTGAGTATGCAGGCTACTTACGGTATTACGGATATTGCTTACAATTATCGTCCGATAATGGGGGGTGAAGAGCGTAGGGAGTTGATTTATGAAGGATTTGTTAATTATCGTTTGAATCAGGGGGATTCGGAAGCCGAGGCAAAGGCTTATGCGGATGGACAAATTGACAATTATGCTGCACGCCCGGCCAACGGATATGCTGATTGGGAAGATGCTTTATTGAAAAAAGGACATCAGCAGGACTATAGTTTGTCTGTAAGCGGAGGTAATGAAAAATCGAATTTTATTGGTACGTTAGGATACACCAATCAGACAGGTATAAGCATAAATTCAGGAATGGAACGTTTTACCGGTCGTATTGATGCAAACAGTAAATGGAATAAATTTGAGTATGGAATGAATGCTACCTTTTCATGGACTCGTAATAAACATACGCCGGAGGGACAGTATTATGCCAGTGCGCTTTATTCTTCAAAATATCAATTGACCCCTTCCATACCTATTTATAATGAGGATGGCAGTTATCATACGGGTTTCCAGAATAATGGAGGTATTAACCCGCTGTATGAGAATTCTGTAGATTCAAATTATGCACGTCTGGCACGTACAATGGCATCCGCCAAGGCTGCCTATCATATCTTGGACGGGTTGAAGTTATCTACTGTCTTTACAGTAGACTATTCTTTAAATAAAGACTTTTTCTTTTACTCGCCTGACGGTAAGGATGGGGAAGCTACACAGGGATCCGGACAGATGATGATGATTGAGAGAATGAGTTATACTTCACAAACGAATCTGGCATATAATAAAACGTTTGGCAAACATAACATTAATGCGGTTTTAGCGTATGAGGTTATGAAATACGATTATGAGGATATGTATGGTGAGAAACAGGTTTACGGGCAAACACTTAATCCGTCGTTGGATAATGGCGCCAAACCTGCTGATCTTACTAATACGAGGCAGGAAGATGCTATGGTGTCGTATGTAGGAAGCTTGAATTATGGATATAATGATAAATATTATGCAGGTTTCAGTTTCCGTCGTGATGGCTCTTCCCGATTGGCGCCTGATACCCGTTGGGGGAACTTTTGGGCTGTTTCCGCTTCATGGAGACTCTCTCAGGAAAACTTCATGAAACCGTGGGAGAATGTGGTGTCGGATATGAAATTAAGAGCATCGTATGGTGTGAACGGTAATCTGCCGACCGGTTATTATGGTTATCATGGAACTTATACTACCGGAGCATTTTATAATGGAAAACCTGCTCCGTGGGAAGATGCTATTGCTAATCCTGATTTGACTTGGGAAAAGAACTATGCATTGAATCTAGGGGTTGATTTAAGTCTGTTCAGACGGGTTAATTTGACTTTCGATTGGTATACCAGAACGACTAAGGATTTATTGATGAGTAAGCAATTGAATTCTATCAGTGGTTTTGGCAGTATTCTTACGAATGTGGGCGAAATGAAGAATACCGGTTTTGAAATAGAGGTACGTTCAAGTAATATTCAAACCAAAGATTTTAGTTGGACAACTTCTTTAAACTTGTCACATAATAAAAATAAGATTGTAAAACTGGCGGATCTTCCGGAATTTATAGATGGAAATTATATCAGAAAGGAAGGTTGTTCGTATGCGACAATTTATTTGAGAGAGTATGCCGGAGTGGATCCTAATGACGGACGCCCGATGTATTATGACAATAAAGAAGACGAAAATGGCAATAGAAGCAGGAATATTGTGTATGACCCCAATGATGCCGACCGTGTGGAGTTGAAAGATATATATCCTAAATTGACCGGTGGATTGATGAATACGTTTAATTATAAGTTTATTGATTTATCTTTTAATTTGTCGTTTCATTTAGGTGGATATTCTTACGATGGTGCCATGTATGCTTTGCAGGATGACGGTTATACGGCACAATACAATAAGAGTACAGAGTTACGCCGCCGTTGGAAACAGCCGGGAGATATAACAGATGTTCCCCGATATGTGTATGGACAAGAGTATGGTGGCTGGTGGAACTCGTCACGTGGTGTTCATAGCACAGATCATTTGCGCTTGAAAAGTTTGATTGTTGGCGTTTCTGCTCCTCAGTCTTGGTTGAGAACCATAGGTATTAATTCTGCCCGTATTTATTTTTCGGGTACCAACTTGTTGACGTGGGCTGCATACGATCAATATGATCCGGAGTTGAATGGAATTGTAAGTTATTTTACTCCTCCTCTTAAAACATTCGCATTTGGACTTGAACTTAAATTCTAATCAATTAACACCGAACTGTTTATGAAAAAAAATATAATTATATTAGGCTTGATTTCTTTATTGGCCGTATCGTGCGGGGATGATTTTTTAACTACTCATCCTGGTGATAGCGTTTCTACGGATTTGGCACTGAGTACAGAGCAGGATATAGATAATGCTGTGAATGGATTGTATGATTTGATGTCCAGCTATGGCTATTATGGCGGAACCATGTTTTTTTATGGGGATATGAAAGGGGATGATATGCAGAGTTCTTATAATAGCGGGAGAACTTGTAACCGGTGTTACTTATATGATCATCGCTCTACAAGCTTAAATGCCGGATATTTATGGGGACGTCCTTTTTATATTATCCGTAATGCATGGAATGTGATCAATGCGATTGATGATGGAAAAGTGCAAGGTTCAGAGCAAAGATTAAAGGAATTGAAAGGTGAGGCGATGACTATCATGGCACTTTGCCAGTTTGACTTGACCCGTTGTTTCGGTTATCCTTATACTAAGGATAAAGGGGCCGGTTGGGGAGCTCCAATTGTAGATCATGCAATTACATTAGATGAAAATCCGCCACGCAGCACTGTTGCAAAGGATTATGAGTTCATAATCAGTACATTGGAGGAGGCTATACCTTTAATGAGTACTTCTAAAAATAACAGCCGGATGAATGCGTATGCTGCAAGAGCATTGCTGTCTCGTATTTATCTGTATCATGATGATAACGAGAAAGCGTTTCAAATGGCAAGCAACTTGATTGAAGAAGTGGAAGGAAATGGAATGTACCGTCTTTATACACGTGATGAATATGTTCCGGCATGGGATTTGAAAAATACGTTTGGTACGGAATCATTATTTGAAATTGCTAATAGTACAGATGATAATGGAGGACGAAGTTCATTGGCATATCTGATGCATTGGAATGGGTATCGTGAGATTTTTGCCACTCAGAAATTTGTGGATGAGTTATTGAGTGACCCGGAGGATATTCGCTGTCTGTTGCTGGAAAAGAATGTTTATAATAAAAATGATGTATGGTGGTTGAAGAAATGGCCGGGAACAGATGCTACGACTCCATCTTTTGAAAATAATTATGTTATTTTCCGTTTGTCTGAAGTCTATTTGAATGCGGCGGAAGCCGGAGTGAAAATAGGTGGGGCATCTGCCGTAAAAGGTTTGAATTATCTGAATGCAATTGTGCAGCGTGCTAATCCTGCAAAGGAAGTAACGGCGGCTGAATATACATTGGATAGGGTGTTGGAAGAAAGAAGTAAAGAATTGATAGGTGAGGGGCATCGTTTCTTTGATATGTTGAGAAATGGAAAGACCATTGTTCGTAAGGGAGGATATCATTTACCGGGTATCGTGGAGGAAATAGACTGGGATTATTATAAATGTGTTTTACCGATTCCAACAGACCAGTTTACATTTAGTCCTGATATGGAGCAGAATCCGGGATATACTAAAAATTAATTTTAAATAATTATTAAATGAGAGGGTGTGGTATCACACCCTTTTTTTGTGTGGACAAATTCTACATTCATGTGGATTTATTCTACAATTTTACAGACGTTCTGTTTTCTTATTTAGTTAATATACAGTGATTTGACGGATGCTTCTTGTTGTTGGCATATCTTTTGACCGGAACATGATAAATTATTATATAATTATATAAATATAAATCATGAATAAATCTAGGTATGTTTTTTTTATTTTGGCTTGTTTATTCGGTTTGTACGTGCAAGCTCAAAATAGAACAGTGAAAGGACGCGTTCTCTCAGCGGAGGATAAAGAACCATTAATTGGAGCTACTGTCAAAATACCCGGTACATCTATCGGTGTGGTGACAGATATAGATGGCAATTTCTCTCTGGAAGTTCCCGACAAAGACAAAACATTAGTGATTGAGTTTTTAGGTATGAGTACACTAACGGCGAAGATACCTGCCAATGGGGTGCTGAATGTATCTTTGCATCCGGATACACAACGATTGGATGAGGTTGTGGTGACAGGCTATGGTAATTTTTCCAAATCTTCATTTACCGGTTCGGCAAATACATTACGGGGGGACTTGTTGAAGAACGTTCCGGTTGTATCGGTAGAACAGAAGTTGCAGGGTATGACTCCGGGCGTATCCATTTCGGGAAATTCCGGTCAGCCGGGTGCTAATCAAAGTATACGTATCCGCGGTATGGGGTCATTCAATGCATCGAAAGAACCTTTGTTTGTCATTGACGGAGTACCGGTGACTTCCGGAAGCTTGAGTGGTGGCTCGGCAGATGCCGCTTACATGAATAATTCTAAAACGAATATAATGAGTACGCTGAACCCTTCGGATATTGAAAATATAACAGTCATAAAAGATGCGGCAGCGGCTTCTTTATATGGTTCACGTGCGGCAAACGGTGTGATTCTGATAACCACTAAAAAAGGTACAAAAGGACGTGCTAAGGCTACATTAAAAATGGATGGAGGCTTTTCTAATGCTGCTGTGGAATTCCGTCCGACGTTGAATGGGGAGCAGCGTAGAGAGCTAATTTATGAAGGTTTGATGAACTTTCAACAAGATGAAATAGCCAAGAATCCGGAGGCGGGATTGGCGTCGCCCACCGAGTATGCCGATTTACATATCAATGATTATGCCTCCATTCCGGAACTGGGATATACTGACTGGAGGAAGGAATTAATGCGTACGGCACATCATCAAAGTTATGAAGCGTCCGTATCGGGAGGCAATGACAAGACTACGTTCTATTCTTCATTGGGTTTTAACCGTCAGGAGGGTTTGGTGGAAAATTCTAATCTGGACAGATATACAGCTCGTTTGAATGTAACCCAGAAGGTAGGTTCCCGTGGGGAAGTGGGCGCCAATGTGATGTTCTCTCAATTGAATCAGGAAATGAATGAGGAGCGTGGATCATCTATTAATCCTTTCCTTTGTGTGGCTTTGAACACCACTCCGTCTTTTCCGGTACGTGACGCTGAAGGGAATTATGTAGGATCATATCCCAGTAGCAATGTGAATCCGTTGCGTGATATCCGTACAGATTATAACCGTACCCGCATGACACGTATGTTTTCTACAGGCTATGCTTCGATAGATATTATCAAAGGGTTGAAATTGAAAGAAACGCTTAGCTATGATTATAATATTCAGAAAGATTCCCGTTATTGGAATCCGTTGAGTGGAGCCGGAGCTAAAAGTGGTAGTGATGCACAGACGGCAAAGGGATTTATAGAATATAGTAAATTGATTTCTTCCACTTCATTGGGATATAATACGACTATAGCACAATTACACCATGTGGATGCGTTGGTAGCTTATGAAATTGAAAATTATCAGACAGACAAAGCAATGGGGGATAAATCCAAACTTCCTTCAGATTATTTGGTGGAACCGGATAATGCAGCATCATTGAACAGCTTTGTGTCTTCTACTCAGGATTCAAGAATGATTTCTTATGTATCCCGTATCAACTATGATTATGATGACCGTTACTATATTGCCGGTAGCTTCCGTCGTGACGGCAGTTCACGCCTGTCACCCGAGAACCGTTGGGGAAATTTTTGGTCTGTATCCGGTATGTGGAATGTAGGTGCGGAAAAATTTATGCAATCTATAAAGAGTGTGCTGAGTGATTTAAAGATACGTGCCTCGTATGGTGTGAATGGTAATCAGCCGGGTGCTCTTTACGGATATATGGGACTTTATTCCTACGGGCAGAATTATATGGGAGGTGGTGGATCTTATGAATCGGCATTACCGAACCCGAACCTTAAATGGGAAAAGAACTATAACTTGAATTTGGGACTCGACCTGGCATTTATCAATCGTATTTTTGTCAGCTTGGAATATTATAATCGCGATACGAAAGATTTGCTTTACAATCGTCCTATCAGTAGCACTACCGGTTTCCAAAATTATTTGGGGAACTTGGGACAACTGAATAATAGAGGTTGGGAACTGGAACTGCGTACCATAAACTTTGCCGGTAACAACTTTAATTGGACTTCTGTTTTGAATATGACCCACAATAAAAATAAGATTGTATCATTGGATGGTAAATTGGACCAGTCTATCGAGGGAAGCTGGTTTATCCATAAAGTGGGGTTGCCGTATTCTACCTTCTATGTGAAAGAATATGCGGGGGTTGATCCTCAGACAGGAAAAGCTTTGTACTATATGAATACACAGGATGCAAATGGCAATTATGACAGAACAGTGACTACTGACGCTTCTGCAGCACAGGCAATTCCTTATAAGTCTGTGGATCCGAAGATTTCAGGAGGTTTTACCAATATCGTGAATTACAAATGGTTTGATCTGGCATTGACATTGACTTATTCTTTAGGAGGATATTCTTTTGACAAAACCGGAACTTATAATGAAACCGACGGTGCAAAAGAGCAGAACTATAACTTGCCCATTTATGAATTGGATCGTTGGCAAAAGCCGGGTGATGTGACGGATGTACCCCGATTTGTACTTGGCCAGGCGGCAGGACCGCAGAATTCATCCCGTTATGTACATAGCACGGATCATTTACGTGTAAAGAACTTGACTTTGGGCTTTACATTGCCGGATCAGTGGCTGACCAAACTGGGTGTCAGTAAAGCAAGATTGTACTTCTCAGGCAGTAACTTGTTGACGTGGGCAAAGTGGGACCAGTATGATCCGGAAGTACCTGTTTCCGGTGAAGTATTTTGTGAAACACCTCCTATGCGTACTTACAGTTTTGGAATAGAAGTCTCATTTTAATGAATCTCCTTTAAATTAGAACGAAATGAAAAAAATATATTTATCGATTGTTGCGGCTGTATCATTGATGTTTGTTTCGTGTACTGCTGATTGGCTGAATACAGATCCTTCTACGGCAGTTCCCAGTGATGATGCCATTAAAAATATAGATGATGCACAGGTGGCATTGAATGGTATATACCGATTAGCATCCGCACATAGTTATTATGGTGATAATTATCTTTATTATGCTGATTGTCGTGGAGAAGATGTGCAGGCACGTATTAATAAAGGAGCAGGCCGCAGGGTTTCGCCTTACTATTTCTTTGATGTTACGGCGGATGATAATTTTAATATAACCCTTGTCTGGAACCAACCCTATAAAGTGATCCATCAGGCTAACAGTCTGATAGAAAAGTTGGATGCCGGAAATGCGGGGAATGCCAGGCCGGAAGAAGTGGCACGGATTAAATCGGAGGCACTGGCAATGAGAGGACTGGCTTTATTTGATCTGACCCGTTTGTTCGGTATGCCTTATACTTTGGATAATGGGGCTTCTTTAGGAGTTCCTATTGAGATTCAGACTACCTTGGAAGATCATGCTCCGGAACGTAACACAGTGGCACAATGTTACGAACAAGTGCTAAAGGACTTGAACGATGCGTTGGGAGGACTGACAAAGGAAAAACATGATGCCTATATGAATTATTGGAGTGTGAAAGCTTTGCTTTCCCGGGTGTATCTGTATATGAATGACAATGAAAATGCATTGAAATGTGCAGAAGAAGTAATCAATGACAATGGGGGAATTTACCGGCTTTTTACTCATGACGAATATCCTTCTGTATGGGGAAAAGACTTTAACTCTGAGTCTTTGTTTGAATTCTATTTTACGATGTCTGAACCTTCAGGCGGTTCGGGAGGAGAAGGGGCGCCGATGGTGTATGCCGATAATGTGAAAGATTGGAATAACCTGATTCTGACAAAGGCTTATTTGGATTTGCTGAATGAAGACCCTGAAGATGTGCGCCATGTATTTCCTCATTTGCCGGAAAATGCCGTTGCGGATACATTGCCTGTAGCTGCCAAAGGTCAACCGAAATATCTGATTAAATATCCGGGGAAATCGGGCAGTGTGACCGATGCTGTTTCTACAGTCAATCCACAGGATAATGATCTTTGTATTCTCCGTTTATCCGAGGTCTATTTGAATGCTGCGGAAGCTGCTTTTAAAATCGGCAATACGGAAAAAGCATTGACATATCTGAATGCGATAGTTACCCGTGCCAATCCGGCGAAATCCGTAACATCTGCTGATCTCAGCCTGGAGCGCATTCTGAAAGAAAGACGTAAAGAACTGGTAGGTGAAGGTCATGCTTTCTTTGATTATATGCGTAATGGCAAGTCGGTGGACCGTTCGGGAGGCTGGCATCTGACTATGCCTGAAGATGCCCGTGTCATTGCTCCTTCAGACCCTAGGGTGGCACTTCCTATTCCACAAACAGAAATTGATGCTAATCCGAATATAGTTCAAAATCCTAGATAATTGTTTTGTCCATGTTAAGTTTGCCCTTCTTTTCGATGATGATATCGGAGAGAAGGGTTTTCTTTTTACAATTTATATGGTACAAAATCATATTTCGTCCGTCTTCATTTGAAAAGAAAGACCAAAAATATGAGATTATATGGATTGTTACTGTGCGGATGGATGACGGTATCCTTACAGGCCCAACAAATACATGATTGGGAGAATCATCATGTATTACAGATTAATAGGGAACCGGCAAGGGCTGCTTTTGTGCCTTTTGCCAAGCAGAAGGGGGATTGTTCGATGAGTCTGGACGGGATGTGGAAATTCCGGTGGACTCCTGTGCCTTCCGAACGGATAACGGATTTTTACCGCACGGACTTTAATGACAAGGATTGGAAAGATTTTCCGGTTCCTGCCAATTGGGAAATCAACGGATACGGAACGCCTATTTATGTATCGGCAGGATATCCGTTTAAAATAGATCCTCCACGGGTGATGGGGGAGCCTAAAGCTTCGTATACCACCTACAAGGAGCGTAATCCGGTGGGGCAATACCGGCGTACTTTCACGCTGCCCGCCGGGTGGAAGGCAAATGGGCAGACTTTTCTTCGCTTTGAAGGAGTGATGAGTGCTTTTTATGTGTGGATAAACGGTGAACGTATAGGTTATAGCCAGGGAAGTATGGAACCTAGTGAGTTCAATATCACCCGCTGGTTGAAACCGGGAGAGAACCAAATCGCTCTGGAAGTTTATCGGTATAGTGACGGATCTTATCTGGAAGATCAGGATTTTTGGCGTTTTGGAGGTGTTCATCGCAGTATTCATTTGGTGCATACTCCGGATATCCGTATCCGTGACTATGTAGTGCGCACTCTGCCTGCTGTTCAGGGGAATTATCAAGATTTCCGACTGCTGATTGATCCGCAGCTCAGCGTTTACCGGGGAATGGACGGTAAAGGTTATACGTTGCAGGCGGTGCTGAAGGATGCGGATGGAAGGGAAGTAGTGAATATGGTTGGCAATGTGGAAGATATCTTGGATTTGGAGCATAAGGCGGCACGGATGAATGAATGGTATCCGCAACGTGGTCCACGTAAGATGGGACGTATATCCGCCGTTATAAAATCTCCGCAACGTTGGACAGCCGAAACTCCTTATTTATATAAGTTGGAACTTCGTTTACAGAATGCAAACGGACAGACCATAGAGCAAGTGGAACAGCCGGTAGGTTTTCGTTGTATTGAAATAAAGGACGGACAAATGTTGGTTAACGGTAATTCGGTCCGTTTTCGTGGGGTAAACCGTCATGAACACGATCCGTATACGGCACGCGTGATGAGTGAGGAGAGGATGTTGCAGGATATATTGCTGATGAAACAAGCCAATGTGAATGCAGTCCGTACCAGTCACTATCCCAATGTGAGCCGTTGGTATGAACTGTGCGACAGCTTGGGACTGTATGTGATGGATGAGGCGGATATAGAAGAGCACGGATTACGTGGAACATTGGCTAGTACACCCGATTGGCACGCCGCTTTTCTGGATCGTGCGGTACGTATGGCGGAACGCGATAAAAATCATCCTTCGGTAGTGATGTGGAGCATGGGAAATGAAAGTGGTTACGGACCTAATTTTGCTGCTATTTCGGCTTGGCTACATGATTTTGATCCTACACGTCCCGTACACTATGAAGGAGCTCAGGGAGTAAACGGAGAACCCGACCCGAAAACAGTGGATGTAATCAGCCGTTTCTATACCCGTGTGAAACAGGAGTATCTGAATCCCGGCATTCCCGAAGGGGAGGACAAGGAACGGGCGGAGAACGCACGTTGGGAACGCTTGTTGGAAATAGCGGAACGCACGAATGATAACCGTCCTGTGATGACCAGCGAATATGCACATTGTATGGGGAATGCTTTAGGTAATTTCAAGGAATATTGGGATGAGATTTATAGTAACCCACGTATGCTGGGCGGCTTTATATGGGACTGGGTGGATCAAGGTATTTATAAGATATTGCCGGATGGCCGCCGGATGGTGGCGTATGGCGGTGACTTTGGTGATCGGCCTAATTTAAAGGCTTTCTGTTTTAATGGTGTGGTGATGAGTGACCGCGAAACTACGCCTAAATATTGGGAGGTGAAGAAAGTATATGCTCCGGTTAAATTGGAAATGGAAAAAGATCTTCAGGTTTTTCCAAAAGAACAAGATGTTTTGCCCAAAGGATTAAGAGTTACGAACCGTAATCATCACATTGGTCTGGAAGGATATCGCTGTCTGTGGACTTTGATAGAGAACGGGAAGAAGATGAAACAAGGGGAACTGGCGCTTCCATCGGTGGCACCCGGTGAAACAGGAACGATGGCTTTGCCCGATGTTAAGATTAATAAACAGGCTGATGTTCGATTGAATGTAAGTATAGTATTGAAAGAAGATGCTTTATGGGCGAAGGCCGGGCATGAGATTTTAAAGGAACAGTTTGCCTTGAATGATCATTTGATGGCGGTGGCTGACGGTGTACAACCGGGTAAACGTAAAAGTAAGTTTTCTGTTTTGGATTTATGGGAAGATAGTTATTTTCAAGCTTTCCGTGCTCCGACGGATAATGATAAAAGTTTCGGTAACTGGTTGGCCAAGGATTGGAAGAATCAGGGATTGGATGCTCCTCAAGTAGAGGTAATTACTCCCGAAACGAAAACTCAGGAAACAGATGGAACCGTATCGAAGAAATCGGTTGTGGAATATCGTTATGCCAAAGGTAGCATCCGTGTTTCTTCCCATTATAAAATATATGTGGATGGAACGGTGGATCTGGAACAGACTTATCTGCCACAAGGAGAATTGCCGGAATTGCCTCGTCTGGGCAGTGCATTTGTATTGGGAGAAGAATATGAGAACCTTTCCTGGTACGGTCGTGGCCCGTGGGAAAACTATCCCGACCGTAAGACGTCCTGTCTGATAGGTAGATGGAACAGCAAGGTGAGTGAACAGTACACACATTACCCGCGTCCGCAGGACAGTGGCAATCACGAGGATGTTACCGAGGTGATTCTAACCAATAAACAGGGTAAAGGCGTCCGTGTGACCGCCATAGACCGGCCATTTTCATTTTCGGCCTTACATTATACCGTGGATGATATTTATAAAACAACTCATGATTGTGACTTGAAACCACGAAAGGAGGTTGTTCTCAGCCTGGATGCTGCGGTTTTAGGTTTAGGAAACAGTAGTTGTGGTCCGGGAGTGCTGAAGAAATACGCCATTGATAAGCAGAAATCTCATACTTTGCGGGTACGCTTCAGTCTTATAAAATGATGTATGGCAAAAGGTTTGAATAGGCGACGGCGACATATCTTTCCGGTGGCAGACAGAAATATAGAATTAAATTAAAAATCAAATATCAAAATGAAAAGAGCAACAACTTTTTTATCACTCCTTGCTTTATCGGCAGGTTTGTTGGCGCAATCTTCCGTAAAAACAGAACGCCAATACTTGTCAGGACGTGGCTGTGATGATATGGTACAATGGGATTTCATGTGTACCGGTGGTAATAATTCCGGAAAATGGACGAAAATCGGAGTACCTTCTTGTTGGGAACTGCAAGGATTCGGTACTTATCAATATGGCATGAAATTCTATGGTAAGGCTTTTCCTGAAGGAGTAGCTGACGAACAAGGTTTGTATAAATATGAATTTGAGTTGCCTGCCGAATGGAATGGTAAACAGATAGAGCTGGTATTTGAAGGCTCTATGACTGATACGCAGGTAAAGATAAACGGTCGTAAAGCCGGCTCCATGCATCAGGGAGCTTTTTACCGCTTTATTTATAATGTGAGTGACCGGGTATTTTTCGGATCGAAAAAAAAGAATGTACTTGAAGTAACTGTAAGCAAGGAAAGTGCGAATGCTGGGGTTAATTTGGCAGAACGTCGTGCTGATTATTGGAATTTCGGAGGTATTTTCCGTCCTGTGTTTATCGTGGCGAAACCGGCTCAAAATATAGATCGTCTGGTAATAGATGCGAAGGCGGATGGGAATTTCTATGCCGATTGTTTTCTGAATATGGCAGTAGAAGGTGCTAGGGTACATACTGTCATAACAGATGCTAAAGGGAAAAAAGTGGCCGAAAACACTTCGGATGTCCGTACGGGCAGCGACCATGCTTCGATTAATTTCGCTGTAAAATCTCCTGAATTATGGACGGCTGAAACTCCGGCCATGTATCAGGCTACCTTTACCCTGCTTGATAAAGCAGGCAAAACACTGCATGTTGAAAATCAGAAATTTGGTTTCCGTACCATTGAAACACGTGAAAGTGACGGATTGTATATCAACGGTCGGCGTGTGATGATTAAAGGGGTGAACCGTCATAGTTTCCGTCCTGAAAGCGGACGTACACTGAGCAAGGCAAAGAATATTGAAGATGTATTGCTTATCAAAAGCATGAACATGAATGCCGTCCGCCTGAGTCATTATCCTGCCGATCCCGAATTTTTTGAAGCTTGTGACTCGCTGGGGCTTTATGTAATGGATGAGTTAAGCGGCTGGCATGGCAAGCACGAAACCATCAACGGGCAGAAGCTGGTAAAAGAAATGATTACCCGTGATGTGAACCATCCGTGTATTATCTGGTGGAGCAATGGTAATGAAAAAGGCTGGAATACTGAACTGGATGGTGAATTCCATAAATATGATCCTCAGAAACGTCCGGTGCTTCATCCGCAAGGCAACTTCAGTGGATATGAAACCATGCACTATCGTTCTTACGGAGAAAGCCAGAACTATATGCGTCTGCCGGAAATATTTATGCCGACCGAGTTTCTGCATGGATTGTACGATGGAGGACACGGAGCCGGACTGTATGATTATTGGGAAATGATGCGTAAGCATCCCCGTTGTGCCGGAGGTTTCCTTTGGGTACTGGCCGATGAGGGCGTGAAGCGTGTGGATATGAATGGATTCATTGACAACTGCGGCAATTATGGAGCCGATGGCATTGTAGGTCCGCATCACGAAAAAGAGGGCAGTTATTTTACCATCAAGCAGGTGTGGTGTCCTATTCAAATCATGACCGATAGCCTTGACAGTCAGTTTGACGGCAAACTGAAAATAGAGAACCGTTACGATTTCCTGAATGCGAATACATGCCGTTTCACTTATAAATATGTGCAATTGCCTTCTGTAACCGATAAGGGGGGAATGAAAGTGATGAAACAGGGAGAGGTGAACTGTCCCGACATTCCTGCTCACGGTGCGGGTACACTGACTATTCCTGCGGCTGTCAAGGGGGCTAATGCTTTGATGCTGACAGTAACGGATAAGCAGGGGAATGATCTCTTTACGTGGAGTTATAAACTGGACGACGTTGCCGGATTGCAACAGGTTTCTGCCGGAAACAAGCCTTCTTATAAAGAAACTGCCGATGCATTGACGGTTGATGCCGAAGGACGTACATTTACTTTTTCTCAGAAAGACGGACAGCTGAAGGGGGTAAAGGTTGGAAGCCGTATCATCAGTCTGGCAAATGGTCCCCGTTTCATTGCCGCCAAGCGTTCGGACCGTTCTATGGATCAGTTTTATAACCATGATGACAAAGAGGCTGAAAAGAAGAAAACCCAATACACTACATTTGATGATGCCGGTCGTTTTACAGGCTTTACCGTGCGTGAAGAAGGCAATAACGTAGTGGTTACCGCTAACTACAAACTGGGATGTTTTGATCAGGCTGTATGGACTATCGCTCCTGACGGTACCGCTGCTATAGACTTTACATACAACTTCAGCGGTGTAGTGGATTTGATGGGGGTGATGTTTGATTATCCGGAAGATAAAGTGTTGAGCAAGCGTTGGGTAGGTGACGGTCCTTACCGTGTATGGCAGAACCGTCTGCATGGTCCGCAGTTGGGCGTATGGGAAAATGAGTATAATGATCCCATTCCTGCCGAAAGCTTTACTTATCCCGAATTTAAAGGGTACTTTGCTAATGTGCAATGGATGACTTTGAAAACACAGGAAGGAACGATAAGTATCTGTAACCGTACTCCTCAGAATTATGTAGGGGTTTATCAGCCTCGCGACGGTCGTGACGGCTTGCTTTATACTTTCCCGGCTACCGGCATCAGTCTGATGAAAGTAATTCCTCCGGTTCGTAATAAAGTGAATACGACAGATTTGATAGGTCCGTCTTCACAAGCATTTTGGGCTGATGGAGCATATGGGGGAGGTATCACGTTAAAATTTGAATAACAGTGAAAAAATAGATTGTAAAGGGAAGAGGAACTTTGTTTATTCTTCCCTTTTCTTTTTTTATTTGGCTCGAACTCTCTATATTTGAAAAATTGAGTACAAATTACAACTTTATTCGTTTATCATTAAATATAGAATAAATAGCTTATGAAGATAAAACATCTGTTTGTATCCATATTGCTGGCAACCGGATTCCAACCGATGATAGCACAATCCGCTTTACGGCAACAGTTTGTAAATTCATCCGTACAGGAAGCTCGTCCCTGGACTTTCTGGTATTGGATGTTTGGCGCTGTAACTCCCGAAGGGATTACCGCCGATCTGGAAGCCATGCACCGTGTAGGTTTGGGTGGAGCCTATCTGATGCCTATCAAGGGAGTGGAGCAGGGACCTCAATACGAAGGGAAAGCCCAGCAGCTTACCCCCGAATGGTGGCGTATGGTCACTCATAGTATGAAAGAGGCCGACAGGCTGGGAATGCAACTGGGCATGCACATCTGTGACGGCTTTGCCTTGGCGGGAGGTCCTTGGATGACTCCCGAAGAATCCATGCAAAAAGTGGTATGGAGTGACACCATTGTGAACGGTGGAAATATCCGGAATCTCACTTTGCCCATGCCCGAAGCACTGGATGGCTATTATGAAGATATCGTTACCTACGCCATTCCATTGGAGCGTCAGCCTGAGGATACTTCATTGAAGCCGAAGGTAACTTTCGGCAATTTGAAACAGGCCGTTATCAAAGATGAATCCAAGGCTGTGAACAGGGATGAGAAAGGAGTCTTCCGTTCCTCTTATCCTTGTTGGATTCAGTATGAATATGCAGAACCTGTGACTTGCAGCAACGTGGAAATTATTTTGGGAGGAAATAACTACCAGGCACATCGCCTGAAAGTATTGGCCAGTGAGGACGGACGGACGTTCAAAACAGTGAAGCAACTGGTCCCTGCCCGGCAGGGATGGCAGAATACGGATTTCCAGTCCACTCATGCCATCCCCCCTGTTACCGCCCGTTACTTCCGTTTTGAGTGGACTCCCGTGGGAAGCGAACCGGGTAGTGAGGATCTGGATGCAGCTAAATGGAAACCGAATTTGAAAATCAATGATATAGTCCTTCATACGGCTCCGCGTATTCATCAGTGGGAGGGAAAAGCAGGACTGGTGTGGCGTGTGGCTACTGCTACTACTTCGACGGAAATACCCGATGCGGCTTGTGTGCAACCGGATGAATTGATCAATCTCCCTTTGTATCAGGGCAGGCTGACCGCCCGTTTACCCGAAGGTAAATGGCGTATTCTCCGCATGGGACATACGGCAACCGGACATGTGAATGCTACTGCCGGAGGAGGTAAAGGATTGGAATGCGACAAGTTCAGCACCAAGGCTGTTCAGAAACAGTTCTCGAACTGGTTTGCGGAAATGTTCAAAAAGACGGATGAAGCCGTGGCACGCCGTGTATTGAAATATATGCACGTAGACAGTTGGGAGTGTGGCAGTCAGAACTGGAGTGATAACTTCGCGGCGGAATTTAAGAAACGCCGTGGATATGATTTGATGCCTTATCTTCCTTTGCTGGCAGGTATTCCGATGGAAAGTGCCGCCCGCAGTGAGCAGATATTGCGGGATGTCCGTACCACCATCGGAGAACTGGTGACTGATGTGTTCTACACTGTATTGGCAGACTGTGCCCGTCAATACGATTGCCGGTTCTCTGCCGAGTGCGTAGCTCCTACTATGGTCAGTGACGGATTGATGCATTATCAGAAAGTGGATCTGCCTATGGGGGAATTTTGGCTGAACAGTCCTACGCACGATAAACCCAATGATATGCTGGATGCCATCAGTGGCGCGCATATTTATGGAAAGAATATTATCCAGGCCGAAGGCTTTACTGAAATTCGTGGCGTATGGGATGAAGACCCTGCCATGCTGAAACCTTTGCTGGACCGTAACTATGCACTGGGTATCAATAAACTCTTCTTTCATGTCTATACCCATAATCCTTGGATGAACCGCCGTCCCGGTATGACCTTGGACGGCATCGGACTCTTCTTCCAGCGCGACCAGACCTGGTGGGAGGAAGGGAAATCTTTTGTAGATTACATCACCCGTTGCCAGACTTTGTTGCAATACGGTCATCCGGTGGTTGATATCGCCGTCTTTACCGGTGAAGAGATGCCGCGACGTTCCATTTTGCCCGAACGGTTAGTTTCGATGCTTCCCGGTATCTATGGAGCCGAACGGGTGGAAAGCGAACGGATTCGGCTGGCTAATGAAGGTCAACCCACCCGTGTGCGTCCTGTCGGTGTTACCCATTCGGCAAACATGGCCGATCCCGAAGACTGGGTGAACCCGATGCGTGGTTATGCCTACGATTCTTTTAACAAAGACGCTCTGTTACGTTTGGCAAAAGCGGAGAATGGAAGAATGGTACTTCCGGGAGGAGCTTCTTATAAAGTATTGGTGCTTCCTACAGCCCGTCCTATGAATCCTGATAACCTGCCGTTGTCTCCTGAGGCACAGGCAAAAGTAGAGGAACTCCGCGCGGCAGGTGTCATTATTCCGCAATTGCCTTATCGGGAAGATGATTTTTCTTCTTTCGGTGTGGAACGGGATGTACTTCTTCCTGCTGATGTGGCATATACTCATCGGAGCGGGGAAGAATATGAGATTTATTTTGTGGCTAATCAGGTGGACAGTTTGCGTACATTCAACGCTTCTTTCCGCATTGCAGGACGCACTCCTGAATTGTGGAATGCGGTAACAGGAACCATTACCCGTCCGGCACAATGGAAAGAATTGGACGGCCGTACCGAAGTCGCTTTGTCTTTGCCTGCCAATGGCTCTGTATTTGTCGTATTCCCCAAAGAATCTTCAGAAGTTTCTCCGGAACGGACCGAAAGGGAACCTGTATCCATATCGATCAAGGAATGGACAGTAACATTCCCTTCCGTGCGCAAAACTGTCACTCGTCCGGTATTATTTGACTGGAGTAAGGAAGAGGATGAAAAAATAAGATATTATTCCGGACATGCCACTTACAGAGGGCTATTCAGATGGAAGAATGAACAGGACGGAAGAATTATTCTTCGGTTGGGTAAAGTAGCCAATGTAGCGACTGTACGTGTCAACAGCATTGCATGCGGTACGGCTTGGACAGCTCCATACGAAGTGGACATTACCGATGCGCTTCGTAACGGAACCAATGTTTTGGAAGTGGAGGTAGTGAATACCTGGGCGAATGCGCTCCGTGGAGCAGATCAGGATAAAGCGCCTTTTGAGGGGATATGGACGAATGCAAAATTCCGTCTGCCCGGAGATGATTTATTGCCTGCCGGATGGATGGGACCTTGCGAGTTTTTTAAAACTAAAGAATAATGGTAATCACACATAACATGAAAAATAAGAAACTACTACTGGGCATTGCTTGGGCATGGTTGACTTGCATGTCGGCAAATGCGGAAGTGAAATTGCCCGCTTTCTTTTCAGACGGCATGGTGATGCAACAGCAGACCCGTGCCAATTTATGGGGAACAGCTACTCCCAATGCACCGGTAAAGATTACAACAAGTTGGGATAAACAAACCTATAAAACTACTGCCGATGCAAAAGGCGCGTGGAAACTTGCTTTATCCACCCCCTCTGCCGGAGGCCCTTACACGATCACTTTTGATGATGGAAAGCTGACCGAAATACGTGATATCCTGATGGGGGAATTATGGTTATGCTCCGGTCAGAGTAATATGGAAATGCCCATGAAAGGTTTTAAAAACCAGCCGGTGGAGAATAGCAATACAGATGTGATGAACAGCCGTAATCCGCAACTCCGCCTGTTCACCGTAAAGCGCACTTCCTCTTTTACTCCGAAAACAGATGTGGTGGGAACCTGGCAGGAAGCTGTTCCAGCAACTGTGCGTGAGTTTAGTGCTACTGCTTATTACTTCGGTCGGATGATACAACAGCAGTTGAATATACCCGTGGGCTTGATTGTAGCTTCATGGGGAGGTTCTGCCTGTGAAGCCTGGATGCATCCGGATTGGTTGAAGGCATTCCCCGAAGCAAAGATTCCTCAATCGGAAGCCGATATCAAGTCAAAGAACCGTACTCCGACTGTACTCTATAACGGTATGCTTCATCCGCTCATCGGATTAGCCATGCGTGGAGTTATCTGGTATCAGGGGGAAGATAACTATAACCGGGCTTCTACTTATGCCGATATGTTCAGTGCACTGATACGCGGGTGGCGCGAAGAATGGCAGCAAGGGGAATTTCCTTTCTATTATTGTCAAATTGCACCTTATGATTATGGAATTATTACTGAGCCTGGCAAGAATGTGATAAATTCTGCTTATCTTCGCGAACAACAAGCTATGGTAGAACACCGGGTGGGTAATAGTGGTATGGCTGTATTGTTGGACGCAGGAATGAAAACGGGGATTCATCCGGGTAAAAAGAAGGTGGCAGGAGAACGTCTGGCGCGTTTGGCATTGGTAAAAACTTACGGAATGAAAGGTGTTACGGCCGAAAGTCCTTACTATACAGGAATGGAAGTAAAGAATGATACGGTAATAGTCAGTTTTGATCGGGCACCGATGTGGATAAATTGTAAAGACCGTTTTGAATCATATAACTTTCAGGTTGCAGGTAAAGATCGGGTTTTTTATCCTGCTAAAGCGTGGATACAGAGAAGTAAAATGCTTGTAAAGAGCGAGAGAGTACCTCATCCGGTGGCAGTTCGTTATGGCTTCGAGAATTATGTGGAGGGAGATTTGTTTGGTGAAGATTTACCTGTATCGTCTTTCCGTTCCGATGACTGGTAAAAACAGAAAAAAATGAAGAATATCTTTACGTTTTTATTATTAGTATTTATTGGCGGGCAGTTTCTGTGGGGACAGCCTGCCAATCTGGTTTGGAATACTCAAAGCCGGAATGCTTCGGAGTCCATGCCTTGCGGAGGTGGTGATATCGGCATGAATGTATGGGTAGAGAATGACGATGTTCTGTTCTACCTTAGTCGTAGCGGTTCTTTTGACGAGAATAATTGTCTGTTGAAGCAGGGTCGGTTTCGTGTGAGGCTCACTCCGAACCCTTTTGCCGGAACGGCTTCTTTTCGGCAGACTCTGCATCTTAATGATGGCTATGTCAGCGTAAGTAGTGATAATGCCACTCTAATTATTTGGGTGGATGTGTTTCATCCTGTGGTACATGTTGAGGTGAAAACGAAGGAACTGACTTCCATGCGTGTGAACTTTGAAAGCTGGCGTTATGAAGATCGTCCGGTGCGTAAAGGGGAAGGGCAGCAATGCTCTTACAAATGGGTCATTCCTGATGGATTGATGACTAGGCGTGACTCTGTCTGTGTGGAAGAAGATAATTTTACTTTTTTCCATCGCAATCCTGAACGTACTATTTTTGATGTGGTAGTGGACCAGCAGGGAATGAATGAAGTGAAGGAACAACTGTATAATCCTTTGAAGAATTTGATTTTTGGGGGGCGTTTATCAGGTGATAATCTGGTTTATAACGGTACACGCCGTGGACATTATGCAGGTACTGAGTATCTGGCATGGATGTACAAAAGCAAGAAACCTACTTATAAGCAGTCTGCACGGATTGTTCTGAATACGGAACAAAGTACGGTTCCTGCATGGGAAGCATCCTTGGCCCGCACTGAGAAGGAAATAAATGTATCCAAAGACAAACAGGCTACCCGCCGTTGGTGGAATGATTTTTGGAAACGTAGCTTTATTGAGGGGGAAGGTGAAGCGGGAGATGCTATCCGTAACTATACACTGTTCCGCTATATGTTGGGATGTAACGCCTATAGTCAGTGGCCTACCAAGTTTAACGGGGGACTGTTTACTTTTGATCCTATGTATGTAGATCAGAAAATGGAATTTACCCCTGATTTCCGGAAATGGGGAGGAGGAACCATGACTGCACAGAATCAGCGTCTGGTTTATTGGCCCATGCTGAAAAGCGGTGACTTTGACTTGATGAAATCACAATTTGACTTTTATCTGCGTTTGTTGCCGACAGCCGAAGCACGTACCCGTACCTATTGGGGACATGCCGGTGCCTGTTTCACCGAACAAATGGAGAACTTCGGTCTGCCCAATCCTGCCGAGTATGGCTTTAAACGTCCTGAAAGCTATGACAGGGGGTTGGAATATAATGCATGGCTGGAATACGAATGGGATACGGTTCTTGAATTTTGTCAGATGATACTGGAAACGGCACGTTATAATGAGGCTGATATCAGCCGTTATATCCCTTTGATAGAAAGCTCACTTAATTTCTTTGATGAGCATTATCGTCAACTGGCATTACAGCGTGGACGTAAGGATTTAGATGGTAACGGCAAACTGGTGATTTATCCGGGATCGGCTTGTGAAACTTATAAGATGGCTTATAATCCATCCTCAACCATTGCCGCGCTGCGCTCTGTTTTACAAACCTACGGACGTAAACCGGACATGCTGGCACGTATTCCTGAGATCCCTTTGCGCATAGTGGATGGGAAGGAAATGATTGCTCCGGCACAGGCTTGGGAACGGGTGAACAATATAGAAACTCCCCAGCTTTATGCTGTATTTCCCTGGCGTATGTATGGAGTGGGGAAGGAAGGTCTGGAAATAGCCCGTAATACCTATCTATATGATCCCGATGCACAGAAATTCCGTTCACATATCGGATGGAAACAAGATAATATCTGGGCTGCCTGTCTGGGTATGACCGAGGAGGCTGCACAACTTACCTTAGAGAAAATGGCAAACGGGCCTCATCGTTTCCCTGCTTTTTGGGGACCGGGCTATGACTGGACGCCTGATCATAACTGGGGAGGCAGCGGTATGATAGGTATGCAGGAAATGCTGTTGCAGGAAGCCGATGGAAAGATTTTATTGTTTCCTGCTTGGCCCAAAGATTGGGATGTGCATTTCAAATTGCATGCTACAGGACAGACTACTGTAGAGGCTGTTCTAAAAGGGGGGACGGTGGTTGGCTTGACCGTATTACCTAAAGAACGGGAGAAAGATGTAGTAAATTGTTTGCTGAATAAATAATTTAAGGGTAAGGAGGTGTGTTTTGTAAATTCACCTCCTACTTCTTTGTATATACTCGATTGGGAACTTGTCACTCCTTTTGTTTTTCTATTCTTATCTATTTGTATGGCAATCAGTGCCGGAACATTGTTTGATGGCTTTGGTTATCTTTGTTGAGTAAACAAGAACTAAAATGTCCGATGCTTTGTTCTTACTATCATAAATAGATTTAAAATGGTTATGAAAAAGATTTTGATAGCTTTGGCCTTATTGCTGACAGGCATTGCAAGCGGATCGGCATGTACCGGTATTTCATTCCTCGCTGAAGATGGCGGATATGTGCAGGCACGTACTATAGAGTGGGGGAACAGTTATCTTCCGAGTGAATATGTTATTGTTCCCAGAGGACAGGATTTGGTATCTTATACTCCAACGGGTGTAAATGGCTTGAGATTTCGGGCTAAATATGGTCTGGTAGGACTGGCTATCATTCAGAAAGAGTTTGTGGCTGAAGGACTGAATGAAGTAGGGCTTTCGGCTGGATTGTTTTATTTTCCCCATTATGGGAAGTATGAAGAATATGATGAGGCTCAAAATGCAATTACTTTGTCGGATTTGCAGGTGGTGAACTGGATGCTTTCCCAATTTGCTACTATAGACGAAGTGAGAGAAGCTATAGAAGGGGTGAAGGTGGTGTCTCTTGATAAACCTGGTAAAAGTTCTACGGTACATTGGCGCATTGGCGATGCTAAAGGAAATCAAATGGTGTTGGAATTTGTAGGTGGTGTTCCTTATTTTTATGAAAATAAAGTAGGAGTACTCACCAATTCTCCCGATTTTCCATGGCAGGTGATTAACTTGAATAATTATGTAAATCTATATCCGGGAGCTGTCACTCCACAGCAATGGGGTGGGGTGACTATTTTCCCTTTTGGCGCAGGTGCCGGATTTCATGGTATTCCGGGGGATGTAACTCCTCCATCCCGTTTTGTTCGTGTAGCGTTTTATAAGGCAACAGCTCCGGTGTGTCCTACAGCGTATGACGCTATATTACAAAGCTTTCATATCCTGAATAATTTTGATATTCCTATTGGTATAGAATATGCGTTAGGGAAAGCACCTGATATTCCTAGTGCCACACAATGGACTTCGGCTATTGATTTGACAAACAGGAAAGTGTATTATAAAACAGCATACAATAACAATATTCGTTGTATTAGTATGAAGAAGATTGATTTTGATAAAGTGAAGTATCAGTCGTATCCATTGGATAAGGAGTTGAAACAGCCTGTAGAAGAGATTATTGTGAAATAGTGTAAGGGCTTGGAAACTGTTGGCGGAAGTACATGGAAGTTTTAATTGCAATGAATGAATAATGGATAAAATGCATTTTTTTAGAAAAAAGTTCTAGAAATGTTTGCAGATACAAAAATAAACTGTACCTTTGCACTCGCAATTCGGAAGAATAGCAATAATAAAGGATTGATTCGCTAGCTCAGCAGGTAGAGCACAACACTTTTAATGTTGGGGTCTTGGGTTCGAGCCCCAAGCGGATCACTTGAAAATCAGAGAGTTACACTAAAGTAGCTCTCTTTTTTTATGCCCAAATTGTGCTGGTTTACATGGTTCAGTTAAACCGAGAGTTAAACGGGGATCAGTTTGAAAACTTGGGGGAATCTTTTCTTTTTTGTAGAGAACACAGTTGAACTTTTAAAAAAGAATTATATTTGTATTATTCATTACTGAAACTATGGCGAAGAATAATTTACTAAGTGAGCAACTTGCTTATATTGGTGTCAGTTGTACCCCTACGCATCTGCATTTGTGCAGTTATAATGCTGAAAGTATTTGTATGAAGGATGGGAAAGATATAGATAGTTTAATCCCTTATTTGAATAAGAATGCTATAAACTGGATACAAATTCATGGCTTTCAGAATACGGAGGTCATACAGCATGTCTGTCAGAATTTTAATGTCGACTTTTTGACGATACAAGATATTTTGAACTCCGACCATCAGACCAAGATAGAACAGCATGATACATATAATGTAGTGATTTTGAAGTTACTTTTTTCTAATGATGATGGCTATGTACCACAACAAATAGCCATTGTGCAAGGTGGAAATTATCTGTTGACTTTTATGGAAAAGGAAACAGACTTTCTGAATGATATAAATACGGCATTGGAAAAGAATGTGTTGAAAATACGTAGCCGGCAGTCTGATTTCCTGCTCAGTGTTATTCTAAACAGTGTGATGGCCAGCTTTATATCCATTATTTCGGAATTGGAAGACGGATTAGAGGATTTAGAAGAGCAATTGCTTTCGCCGGAACAGGCTGATATGCTCGGTATTGAAAATATACAGCAATACCGCCGTAATTTTCGTGTAATAAAGAAATGTATTTTACCATTAAAGGAGGAAATCAGCAAGTTGTTGCATCCGATCGATAATGATTTGTTGCACAAAGCAAGCCGTCCTTTCTTTAATGATGTCAATGATCATTTGCAGTTTGTATTGCAAACTTTAGATGGTTGCCGTGACATGATTTCAGCTTTGGTAGATATTTACCTTTCCAATAATGACCGACGGATGAACAGCATCATGAAACAGCTGACTGTTGTTTCTACTATATTTATTCCGTTGACTTTTCTGGCAGGAATCTGGGGAATGAATTTCCAATGGATGCCTGAACTGGGATGGCGGTATGGCTATGTATTTGCATGGACATTGATGTTGATACTAGTAGCAGTTATCTACTTCTATTTTAAGCGTAAAAAATGGTATTGATGAGAGAGGATGGATGGGATTTACTTAAATGTGAATCCCATATTCATGTTTTACTTCATTCATTACAAAGGTGCTTTCCAGTGAACCCAAACTGTCAATCGTGCCCAAGACATTGAGGATAAATTCCTGATAATACTTCATATTAGGGGAGTGTATTTTAAGCAAATAGTCATAACTGCCTGATATGTTGTAGCACTCTGTTACTTCAGGGATATCCTGAATTATCCGTGTAAATTCCGCAGCAATGTCCCGGTTCAGTCTTCTTAGCTTGACACTGCAAAATACCACGAAGCCTTGGTTTAGTTTCTCAGCGTCCAATACAGCGATATATTTTTTTATATATCCTCCATTTTCCAATCGTTTGAGGCGTTCGAACACCGGAGTGGAGGAAAGGCTTACCCGTGCAGCCAGTTCTTTGGTGGTCAGTCGGGCATTTTCTTGCAAGGTACGTAGTATCTGCAAATCTACTTTGTCAAGTTTCTCTAAAGTACTCATAGAATAATATTTTTTCAAGAGGTTCATATCTGTTAATACAAATATATTGCATTTATTTTAGATTCCGGAGAATTTTCGGGAAATGTAGTACAGGGTTATATTCTTTTTTTGCCGGAGAATGCAAGAAAAGGGCAGAATGATTTTATCTCTCAAAAATACTTTTTATCTTTGCAGTTGCTATGACAAAGTATATATATCTTTTTTATATCTTGTTAGGTGTATGCCTGTTGGCGGGCTTTGGTTCCGCATTTGATAGCGGACAGGAGCACGATGTAGTTCGTACAGTTGGTTTGGAAAACAGTGCGGTGGCGCTGTGCAACATATCTGAAAGCAATAACGGGCAGGAAAAAAAAGAGATAAATAATGAAAGCTACCATTTTTATAAAGTCGGTATCGGCGGTACAGCTACCTCTTTTTCTTTTCGCACCTTGTGCTCTTCTAAAATTCTGCGAACTCATTCCTCTGCTTCCGTCATAGCCAAGTTGGCCAGATTCTTGAAAGTACTTCTTCCTGAAGAAAAGCAAATTTCTTTTTCACCTATTCTTTATTTTACTCAATATTCCTGTGAATACTATATTTATCAGTTGAGGCGTATTCTTATTTAGTTTATTTTTTCTTCTCGGCAAGGTCTGTTTTTTATATCTTACATTTTTTTGTTTTTATATTTTCATAATGGGAACTGGGGTGGATGCTTGTTCCTTTTATGAACGGTGTTATATGTTAATAACTAATATATAATGGAATTTTTATTGGACTTTATACTTCACATTGACCAATATATGATAGATATTGTTCAAGAATATCATACTTGGGCTTATGTCATACTGTTTATAATCATTTTTTGCGAAACGGGATTGGTTGTCACTCCATTCCTCCCCGGAGATTCTTTGCTTTTTGTCGCGGGAGCTATTTCGGCTTTGCCCGATATGCCTTTGGAAGTTAATATTCTCGCTTTGGTTTTATTTCTTTCAGCTGTGCTGGGCGATTCCTGTAATTATATGATAGGACACTTTTTTGGAAATAAACTTTTCAATAATCCCGATTCCCGTATATTTAAGCAAAGTCATTTGGAAAAAACACATGAATTTTATAAAAAATACGGAGGAAAGACCATCATTATTGCCCGTTTTGTACCTATAGTCCGTACATTTGCTCCTTTTGTAGCAGGTATGGGCAAAATGCATTATTATTATTTTATGGTGTATAATCTGATAGGGGGAGCTTTGTGGGTTGGTATTTTCTGTTATGCCGGTTATTTTTTCGGTGATCTTCCATTTGTACAGAAAAATCTGAAATTGCTGATTGTGGCTATTATTGTCGTTTCTATATTGCCTGCCGTTATAGAAGTAGGCAGGAATAAGTGGAAAACTCGCCATTACTAAAATCAAACATATCAAAAACAATTTATTCAAATTACATTTATGAAAAATTCTTTTTTTAGTCGATTTACACCTCAAGAACCTAAGTTTTTCCCTATGTTGAAACGTTTGTCTGAAATCCTGACCTCATCATCGGATTTATTGGTAGAAAGCATGCAGCATGATAAGCCGGAAGAGAGAGAAGACTATTACAAACGCATCAAAGATATGGAACGTGAAGGTGACAAGCAGACTCATTTAATTTTTGACGAATTGGGAAAAACTTTCATAACCCCTTTTGATCGTGAGGATATTCACGATTTGGCATCAACTATGGATGATGTAATAGATGGGATTAACAGTTGCGCCAAACGTATCACGATCTATAATCCCCATCCCATTGCTAATAGTGGAAAAGAGTTGAGTTTGTTGATACA
This sequence comes from Phocaeicola vulgatus ATCC 8482, assembly GCF_000012825.1. GTDB lineage: Bacteria > Bacteroidota > Bacteroidia > Bacteroidales > Bacteroidaceae > Phocaeicola > Phocaeicola vulgatus. Next base: position 3,445,868 of record NC_009614.1, read on the forward strand.
GCAAGCGGCTGTTTATATAAGTAAGGCAATGGACGAATTGGAAATTTTCCGTAAAAAGCCTACTGAATTAAGAGTATGTTGTACAAAATTGCATGACATAGAGAATCAGGCGGATGATGTATATGAACTCTTTGTTAAGAAACTATTTGAGGAAGAAAAGGATTGCATAGAACTGATTAAGATCAAGGAGATAATGCATGAATTGGAGAAAACGACCGATGCGGCAGAACGGGTAGGAAAAATCTTGAGAAACCTGATTGTGAAATACGCATAAAAGCAGAAGGTACAATATGGAATTATTAGTGATTATTATTACTTTGGCTTTGATTTTTGACTATATTAACGGATTTCATGATGCAGCCAATTCAATAGCCACCATTGTGTCAACCAAGGTTCTTACTCCGTTCCAAGCGGTGATATGGGCGGCATTTTTTAATTTTGTTGCATTCTTTATTGCTAAATGTATAATCGGAGGGTTCGGAATAGCCAATACTGTATCCAAGACAGTAGTGGAACAGTATATTTCCTTGCCGATTATTCTTTCGGGGGTTATTGCAGCTATTGTCTGGAATCTGTTTACATGGTGGAAGGGGATTCCTTCTTCTTCTTCGCATACGCTGATCGGAGGTTTTGCCGGTGCTGCTATTATGGCTCATGGTTTTGATGCCATTCAGCTCAATATTATTTTGAAGATTGCTGTTTTTATCTTTTTGGCACCATTTATAGGGATGGTTGTTGCTTTTGGATTTACGTTGCTTGTCCTTCACATTTGTCGTCGTGCACATCCGAATACGGCTGAGATGTGGTTTAAGAAATTGCAGCTTGTTTCTTCGGCTTTGTTCAGTATAGGGCATGGACTGAATGATTCCCAGAAGGTAATGGGTATTATTGCTGCTGCCCTGATCGCTGCTCATTCGGAAGGGTTAAGAATGGGAATAAATAGTATCAATGATTTGCCGGATTGGGTGGCATTTTCTTGTTTTACTGCCATTTCTTTAGGAACGATGTCAGGCGGATGGAAGATTGTGAAAACCATGGGAACTAAGATTACCAAAGTAACTCCTTTGGAGGGAGTTGTTGCGGAAACTGCTGGCGCATTTACATTGTATCTGACAGAATATTTGAAAATACCTGTAAGTACAACCCACACCATTACAGGAGCTATTATCGGAGTGGGTGCTACTAAGCGTCTTTCAGCCGTCCGATGGGGAATAACAAGAAGCCTGATGACGGCTTGGGTGTTGACTATTCCTGTCAGTGGAATATTGGCCGCTGTTATTTACGGAGTGGTTACTCTTTTTTAGAATGACCGGATTGTAGGCTGTTCTAGAAAATAAAGATCTGTCGTGACCGAGGTGACTGGGAAGTTACCTCGGTTTTGTATACATACCCATTTGTAGGTAAAAAGTGGATGAAACTAATAATAAATATAAAATGTTATTGTGAGTTTGTTATTTGTTTCTATTTTTGTAGTGGTCTTACTGAACACAAAAATGAGAGAAAACGCAAAAGGCAGGATTTTTATAGCATGGCTGTTGTTAATGACGCTTATGCCATTTTTCATGGTGAAGACTTTTCACCACCATGAAGAAGATGCCGTTTGCCATTCTGATAGTGGGAATTCTCATGATTCCTCTCATCAGTGTCCCGTGTGCAATTTCACACTTTCACCTTTTACACAAGTTGAAACATTACAACTTCATATTGTTCTTCCGGTTTTTGATTATCAGCCGAAAATAACAGTGGATAAGGTTTGCCAGGTTAAATCTTATCCTTATTATCTGCGTGCACCTCCCGTTTGCTGATTCACATAGTATCTTTTATTTATTCACAACATCAAATGATTGTAATTTATGCGTATCAGATATGTTTCGGGTACGCTGGGAATGTTTTTTACCTTGTTTTCAAATGCACAGGTAGTTTCTGATACGATTAAAAGTGTGGATTTATCCGAAGTGGTGGTGACTGGATCTTACCGACATGCTCAGGAGAAAAAGACTACCCTGACACTCGAGTTGTTTCAGAAAGATTATTTGAACCGGCATTTTACCGGTAATTTGGTACAGACTTTGAAAAATGTTCCCGGTGTACACTCGATGGATATTGGTGCGGGATTCTCCAAACCTATGATTCGTGGTTTGGGATTCAACCGTATTGCCGTATCCGAAAATGGAATAAAACAAGAGGGGCAACAATGGGGGGCCGACCATGGACTGGAAATTGATGCTTTTAATGTAGACGAGGTACGGATTCTGAAAGGTCCGTCTTCACTGCTCTACGGCAGTGATGCGATGGGAGGTGTCATCGAAATCCTTCCTTTGCTTCCACAAAAAGAGAACCGATTTTTTGGTGAGGCTGCCTTATTGGGAAAATCAGTGAACGGCACTGTGGGCGGTTCACTGATGCTAGGTATTGAGAAGAATGCATGGCTGGTCAGAGTACGTTTTTCAGAACAGCACTATGGAGATTATCATGTACCGGTCGATACCATTGTATATCTTACCCAGTTGGTGCCTGTTTACGGTCGTAAGCTGAAAAACACCGCTGGGTTCGAGCGCAATGTTTCTGTCATGGGAGATTATAGAAAGAAGTTTTATCAGATGAATATTGCTGTGAGCAATGTTTATCAGAAGATGGGCTTCTTTCTCGGTGCTCATGGCATTCCTGATATTTCCCGTTTGGAGGATGATGAGAACAGCCGTAATATTGAATTGCCTTATAGCAAAGTGAACCATCTTAAAGTAACCACGCATCAACAGTATCTTTGGAATGGGATACAACTTTCAGGTGATTTCGGCTATCAGTTCAATCATCGGGAGGAATGGAGTGCTTTCCATACCCATTATGACACTCAGATGATGCCTGCAAAGGATCCGGATAGGGAACTGGTGTTCAAACTGCATACATTCAGCTCCTCTCTGAAGCTGCGGTTGTCCAGCTCTTCTTCCTGGGAGCATATGGCAGGGTGGAATATGCAGATACAGAAAAATGCGATTGGCGGATATTCTTTTCTGCTACCGGAATACAAGCGTTTTACTACCGGAGCTTTTTGGCTGACGACTTTCCGATTGGATAATCAGTTGTCTGTAACTGGTGGGATACGTTATGATCGGGGAAGGATTGATATAGCGGCATTCGAAGATCCTTATTTGGTGGAGTATCTGCACAGACAGGGATATGAAGAAGAGGTAATACAGGCATATCGTTGGCGAAGTTATCCGGTGGACAGGGCTTATGGTAATTATTCCTGTTCGGCGGGAGTAGTGTGGACACCCGCTGCCGGTCATCTTCTGAAGATGAATGTGGGACGTAGCTTCCGTTTGCCGGGAGTCAATGAATTAGCATCCAACGGAGTGCATCACGGAACTTTCCGTCATGAAAAAGGGGATGCCACTCTTTCTTCGGAACAAGGATGGCAGATTGATGCTTCCTATACCTTGGCTTATAAAAAAATGGAACTGGTTGTTTCATCTTTTGCCAGTTGGTTTGATAATTATATTTATTTGCGCCCTATGGGAGAATGGTCTGTATTGCCCCATGCTGGACAGATTTATCAATATAGTGGCGCACGTGCTTTGTTCATGGGTGGTGAGATAAATTTCAATATGGATTTTCTACGCCATTTTAATTATCGTTTAGTCGGTGAGTATGTCTATACTTATAATCGTGACGAACATACGGCTTTAAGTTTTTCACCTCCTGTATCCATGCGTAATATTCTGACATGGAATAAAAAGGATTTTCAGTTGTATGCTGAACTTCAAAGTATAGCTTCGCAGAACCGTATAGCGAGGAATGAAGACCGCACACCCGGAGCTTGTTTGATTCATCTGGGTGGAAGTATTCATATACCTATGGCCAAGGCGGATATTGAAATATCTTTGGGCATTCGTAATTTGTCGGATGTGAAATATTACAATCATTTGAGTTTTTATAGGAAAGTGGAAATCCCTGAACCGGGAAGAAGCTTTCAGATTTCGATTAAAGTACCATTTAAACAATTATTAAAATGAAAACAAAATTTTATTTTCTTGTAATCAGCTTTTTGGCTATATGCTCTGTTTGTCTGCCTGCGTGTGATAATGATGAAAAAGGGGATGTAACAAAGCCCGTGATCGATTTGATAGAACCCGAAGAGGGAGCGGTGTTGAAAATTGGTAATGGGAAAGGGGTACATTTTGAAATGAATCTGTCAGATGATGTGATGTTGAGATCGTATAAAATCAATATTCATAATAATTTTGACCACCACGGACATGATTCCCGGGCAGCCGGAGAGAAAAACACAGCTTTTACTTTTGACAAGGTATATGATGTTTCCGGTTTGAAGAATACAAAAGTACATCATCATGATATTGTTATTCCGGCCGATGCTGCTCCCGGAGATTATCATCTGATGGTATGGTGTACCGATGCGGCGGGCAATCAGACAGAAGTGGCTCGTAATATTGTCTTGAGTGCGGATGGAGGTACTGAAACGGAACATGATCATGAGTGATTTTTTGTATTAATCGTATTGTGTGTATTAATTGTCTGGTGGCGGTCGATGTGAATCGGCCGTCACTTTATTTTGTTAGATGTCGCCAAAGAATAATTTTCTTCCAGGAGGTAATAATCCGTTTGTAAATAGAATATTTGTTCTATAAATAGTGATAATTGTAGCTCTATTTTCTTTATTTTTAGTATATCTTGTTTGATATAACTGCCTTTAATACCTTTGCAACAGGTAAAAACAGAAATATATAACTTTAAAAAGATAAAGATTATGGCTACAAAAAAATTACATTTCGAAACATTACAACTTCACGTAGGACAGGAACAGCCAGACCCGGCTACGGATGCTCGTGCAGTTCCTATTTATCAGACTACATCTTATGTATTTCATAACTCGGCACATGCAGCCGCACGTTTTGGTTTACAAGATCCGGGTAATATTTATGGGCGTCTGACTAATTCCACACAAGGTGTTTTTGAACAACGTGTGGCTGCATTGGAAGGGGGAGTGGCAGGACTTGCGGTAGCTTCCGGGGCTGCTGCCATTACTTATGCGTTTCAGAACATTACTCGTGCAGGTGATCATGTTGTAGCTGCAAAGACTATTTACGGAGGTACTTATAACCTGCTGGCGCATACGTTGCCGACTTATGGTGTGACTGCTACATTTGTGGACCCTGGTGATCTTTCTAATTTTGAGAAAGCTATTCAGGAGAATACAAAGGCGGTGTTTATCGAGACTTTGGGGAATCCTAATTCGAATATTATAGATATAGAGGCTGTGGCGGAAATAGCACATCGCCATCACATACCTTTGATTATTGATAACACTTTTGGTACTCCTTATCTGATTCGTCCCATCGAGCACGGAGCAGATATTGTGGTACATTCCGCTACAAAATTTATTGGTGGCCATGGAACTTCACTGGGTGGCGTGATTGTTGATTCAGGTAAATTTGACTGGGTGGCATCAGGTAAATTCCCTCAACTGACAGAATCGGATCCTTGCTATCATGGGGTGCGTTTTGTAGAGGCGGCAGGTCCGGCTGCTTATGCTGTCCGTATTCGTGCTATTTTATTGCGTGATACCGGTGCAACTATCAGTCCGTTTAATGCTTTTATTCTGTTGCAGGGATTGGAGACACTTTCATTGCGTGTGGAACGTCATGTAGAGAATGCGTTGAAAGTGGTGGAGCATTTGAAAAATCATCCGAAGATCAAGAAAGTAAATCACCCTTCCTTGCCGGAACATCCTGACCATGCTCTGTATCAGCGTTATTTCCCCAATGGAGCTAGTTCTATTTTCACTATCGAAGTGAAAGGTGGTCAGGAAGAAGCACATCGTTTCATCGATAGTTTGGAAATCTTTTCTTTATTGGCCAATGTCGCCGATGTGAAGTCATTGGTTATCCATCCTGCCAGTACCACTCACTCCCAGTTGAATGCGGAAGAATTGGCGGAACAGGGTATTTATCCGGGGACAGTGCGTTTATCAATAGGTACGGAACATATAGATGATTTGCTGGCCGATTTGGATCAGGCATTAGCTGGAATTTAATAAGATATATTAATAGAATAAGGAATATTACTACAATATAAAATCAATATATGGATAAGAAGTGTATGCCGGAGGTTTGTGTAAAGATACATTATACATGCTTCTGGCATTACTTTATTTTTACTGATAAAAAAGGATAGATCATTAATCCAAATAGGATTCTTTTTTGTTATTAAAAAAAGAATTTTTGCGGAAGTGGGGTTTCAAAGGCTTAATTTAAGAGTTTATGGATACCGTTTCTTTAACTTAAATACAATGGTTATGAATCTAGTCCTTGCTATTATTCCGGTATTGCTATTAATTATCCTGATGGCGTTTTTTAAAATGTCCGGTGACAAAAGTAGTGTGATTTCCCTTGTCGTTACTATGCTGATTGCTTTTTTCGGCTTTCATTTTCCGGTAAACGATTTGCTGTCTTCTTTTCTGTATGGTGCATTGAAAGCTGTTTCTCCTATTCTGATTATTATTTTGATGGCGATATTCAGCTATAATGTTTTATTGAAGACTGAAAAAATGGAGATTATCAAGCAACAGTTTTCTTCTATTTCTACCGATAAAAGTATTCAGGTATTGCTGTTGACATGGGGATTTGGCGGCTTGCTTGAAGCTATGGCAGGATTTGGTACGGCAGTGGCTATACCGGCGGCGATTCTTGTCAGTCTCGGATTCAAACCGGTCTTTTCGGCAACAGTCAGTTTGATTGCCAATAGTGTGGCTACTGCTTTTGGGGCTATTGGTACACCGGTCTTGGTATTGGCGAAAGAAACGAATCTGGATGTATTGGTGCTAAGCGCCAATGTCGTGTTGCAGCTTTCGGTACTGATGTTTCTCATTCCTTTCGTATTGCTGTTCCTGACCGATTCGAAATTAAAATCCTTACCTAAAAATATTTTCCTGTCTTTGTTGGTCGGTGGTGTCTCATTAGGCAGCCAGTATATTGCCGCCCGCTATATGGGGGCGGAGTCTCCGGCTATTATTGGAAGTATTTTATCTATCATTGTTATTGTAGCCTATGGCAAACTGACTGCTTCTAAAGAGGAAAAAGCAAGGAAAAGCACATTGAAAGGGCTAGAGGTACTGAACGCGTGGAGTATCTATCTTCTTATCTTGTTCTTGATTGTTCTGACTAGTCCGTTGTTTCCCGGTTTACGTACAACACTTGAAAATAATTGGGTGACCCGTATCAGTCTTCCGATTAATGATTCAACTATGAATTATACGGTTTCTTGGCTGACCCATGCGGGAGTTTTACTTTTTGTAGGCACGTTTGTCGGCGGGCTGATACAGGGAGCCAAGATATGGGAGCTGTTTGCTGTACTCTGGAATACGGTAAAGCAGTTAAAGAAAACTTTTATCACGGTAATTTGTCTGGTGAGTTTGTCCACTATCATGGATACGGCAGGTATGATTTCAGTTATAGCCACTGCTTTGGCAGTTGCTACAGGAAGTCTTTATCCGTTGTTTGCCCCTGTTATAGGTTGCCTGGGTACCTTTATTACGGGCAGTGACACTTCTTCAAATATTTTGTTCGGCAAATTACAGGCTAATGTGGCCGGGCATATTCAAGTAAGTCCCGACTGGTTGTCGGCAGCCAATACGGTGGGGGCGACAGGTGGAAAAATAATTTCTCCGCAAAGTATCGCTATTGCCACTTCTGCCGGAAACCAACAGGGAAAAGAAGGAGAAATCCTAAAATCCGCCATTCCATATGCATTGGCGTATGTGTTGATAACCGGAGTGATTGTTTATATTTTCAGCTGATAATCGTTTGTAAATTCAAGAGGGCGTTTTAATATTGCCTGTTATGGATTGAAATACCCTGTAAACGAGGATCAACTGTTGAAAAATCGTAAAAAAAGAGATGGATAGGAGATTTATTGCCAAAAAAGAATTTAATTTGAACCGTTTTATAATTTATAAAAAAAAGAACATGAACGAATTAATTGCTAAAATCAAAGAATTGAACGAAGCTTTTATGTCTGATGCAGCATTGCAGATTGAAAAAGGTAACAAAGCTGCAGGAACACGCGCACGTAAAGCATCATTGGAATTGGAAAAACTGATGAAAGAATTTAGAAAAGCATCTTTGGAAGCTTCTAAATAATCCTTCATTCGTCTTTTAAAGATTTTTATAAGCCATCCTTCGGGGTGGCTTTCTTATTTTCTACCAGGTTTTGCTTTTATTTCGGGGGATAATTGATATTTTTGTATTTTTATTGGTGGGTGGTTAACCTAAAGGAGAAGGGATGTTTATGAAGAATATGTGTCTATTGCCTGTATGGGCGGTTTTATTGATTATAGCAGGGACTTTCTTTTCTTGTGAAAAGAAGAAGGATATGGCTATATACCGTCAGGCGGATTCTTTGAACTTGCTTTCTTATCGTATGCGCTATAAAAATTTGGACACAGCGTGTAAAGCGGCGCATGACGCCTACAAACTGGCGGATGGATTCCCCTCCCTGCGTGCCGGGGCATTGAATAATCAGGGTTTCTGCGCCTTTATCCACATGGACTTTGAAAAAGCCGAAGATCTTTTTCTTCGCGTATATGAGGAATCAAACAATGAATTGGAATGTTTGATAGCAGATATCGGTATGATGAAAATTTGTCAGCGTACCGCCATGAACAAGGAGTTCTATGATTATCGTAACAGTGCGTTACGGCGTATGAAGCGTATCAGTGATGACCGTTCTGCTATAACCGATCCCGGAGAGCTGGAGCGGCTTAATTATGCCCGTTCCGAGTTTTTCATTGCTTCTGCCATCTATTACTATTATTTGCAGCAGGAACAGCAGTCTTTGGAGGCGATTAATGAAATAAAAGTAGACGAGGCGCTGGAAAGTGATACTGCCCAATTGCTCTATTATTATTATATGAAAGGGTCTGGCGGTATGTATGAAGCGGATACACCGCAGGATGTGGTATTGGGTGAGTTTAACTATCTGATAGAATGTCTGGGTATCAGCAGGGAATACGGGTATGTCTATTTCGAGGCGAATGCATCTCAGGCAATGGCAGAATTGCTGAAAGAGAGGAAAAATTTCGATTTGATAATGGAAAGGCGTCCCAATGTGATGCGTGCCATCAATAGCGAGGACTTGTCGTGGGAGGAATTGACCATGCGTTTTGCCTGGCAGGCTTTGGATTTGTTCAAAAAATATGGAGATTTGTATCAGATTTCGGGTACATACCGCACTTTGGCGTCGTGCAGCAACGAGCAAGGCAGGTATGAAGACGCGCTGCATTACTTGTCGGAAGCATTGGGGTACGTCAATCGGCATCACGAGAAATATTACCATTGTACGGATACCATGGACAGGCTACGTCCGTATGTTCCCATGGCTACCACTTCCATTGAACTGGAATGGATTAATGACGATGGTATAAAAAGTGTTCCCGAATGGATTGCCCGTTTCCGTGAACAATTGAGTGTAACATATGCAGCGTTAGGAATGAAACCCCAGTCGGATTATAATCGTAATATTTATCTGGATATTTTGGACTACACCCGCCAGGACAAAGAATTGGAGAGTCGTTATAATGCGTTGGAGAAGGAATCGGAAGCCTTGAACGGACTTCTGGTGGTAGTGGTGATTGGTATCGTTGTCCTTATCATTCTATTTTGGATATTGAATAAAAGATGGCGTGTGCGGAATGCTCTTTATATTGATAAGTTGAAACGTACTTTGGAAATATGCCGTAAGATAACGGCTTCCGTACCCATTGATGCGGGGGAGATAGAGGATGTGACAAAAGCGGTAGTTGCCTCGGTGAAAGAGGATATCCTTTCGTTGGTGGGAGCGACGGACTTCCGTATTGTGGCTGAAAATGGAGAGGGGAATGAGGTGCCGGGGCAAGGGATTTGTACAAGTTTTATCTTGAATATTCCGGGCAGGGAACAACCTTTGGGCGAGGTGCACCTGTATTCGGAGCACAAAATGAAGAAAGATGATAAAGCACTGATGAGGGTCATTACACCTTACATTTCGTGGACACTGGAGAATGGACTGGCTTTTATTTCGTTGGGCGATGAACGGAAACGGCTGGAAAAGGAGCAATATGTCCATGAACAGCATTTGGCGGAGAATAAACGGCAGAATCTGGTGAAGAAAGCCTGTCTGTTTATTGTCACAGGCATTATGCCTTATATAGACCGAATCATGAATGAAGTGCATAAACTAACCGCACACAACTACATTCAGAACGAAGAAATAAAAGAAAGCAAATACCGTTATATCGACGAACTGATTACCCGTATCAATGAGTATAATGATATTTTGGCCTTATGGATTAAGATGCGGCAGGGGACACTGAGTTTGAATATAGAGAATTTTGAGTTGAATTCCCTTTTTGATGTACTGGTAAAAGGGCGTAAGACTTTCGAGATGAAACAACAGACTCTGACCATAGAGCCGACTGCCGCCATTGTGAAAGCGGATAAGGCTCTGACGCTTTTCATGATAAATACATTGACGGAAAACGCCCGTAAATATACGCAGCCGGGAGGAAATGTTTCTGTTTATGCGCAGGAAACGGAATCTTACGTGGAGATTTCGGTGAAAGATGACGGTCCGGGACTTTCACAGGAAGATGTGGAGCGTATTCTGAGTGAGAAAGTTTATGATTCGGGTAAAATCGGATTGCAGACCAGCGAAAATGTCAGCGAATTGCAGAAGAATAAAGGTCACGGTTTCGGTTTGATGAATTGCAAAGGCATTATTGATAAATATAAGAAGACCAATGAGATATTCCGGGTCTGCCTGTTCCGGATAGAAAGTGAATTGGGGAAAGGCAGCCGTTTCTATTTCCGTTTGCCCAAAGGAGTGCGCAAAACGTTGATGTTGGTGTTGGTCGCTTTTCTTCCTGTCCTGGCAGGATGTAATGAGGGGAGGGAGAAAGATGGGAAAGCTGAACAGCTCACTGTCAATGATTCCATTCAGCGATATGATAAATTATTGGCTGTTGCGAATGAATATGCATACGATGTTTACAATTGTAACATTGATGGATTATATCAACAGGCATTGTGTTATGCGGACAGTGCTCTATATTGTTTGAATAAGCATTATATTATGTATTCGGGCAGCAAAGGGCCTTTGTTGGAATTGGAAGGAGAGGGGGTAGCAGCGGATTTAGATTGGTTCAACCGGCATTTTGATACCGATTACTATGCCTTGCTGGATGTTCGCAACGAGGCAGCAGTCGCCTTTTTGGCTTTAGGTAATCTGGAGGCTTATCGTTATAACAATAATGCTTATACGGCGCTGTACAAACAGATCAGTGAGGACACCTCATTGGAGCAATATTGCCGCCAGATGCAGCTTTCTGCCAATAATAAGACGGTGGCTATCATTCTTTGTGTGGTTATTTTGTTGGTATTGCTGGTGGGATATTATATTCTGTATTTCCGCCACCGTTTGATTTATCGTTATAACTTGGAACAGGTGTTGGAAATCAACAAGCAGGTGTTTTCGGCCTCTTTGCTTGACGGAAGAGCCGACCGGGATATTGCTGCAAGTCTGGTCAAGGATATGTTTGAAACGGTAAATGAGTTGCTGCCCGTTGATGTGTTGGGCGTAGCGGTTTATAGTGAAGACAACCACAGCTTGAATTATGCTTTTTCACCGGTGGAGGATGAGAATGAAGAAATGCGTGAGATGATGGCTCGTAGTTTTGACGCGAAGACACCTTATTGGCGTGAGAAAGATAGGGTAAAATGTTTGCCCTTGTGGGTGGAAGCAGGTAACGAGAATCGTTGCACGGGTGTGCTGGCATTGAAAATCGCTTTGCCTGTGGAGCGTGAGGACGACCGCTTGATGCTGGAGCTTGTGGCCGGATATGTAGCCATCATTGTATATAATGCAGTGGTACTGATGGCGCAGAAATATCGGGATATAGAAAGTGCGCAGGATGATGCGCGCCGAGCCATACGGGAGGAAAACCAGTTGCATGTGCAAAATCTGGTATTGGACAATTGCTTGTCAACCATTAAGCATGAGACAATCTATTATCCTAACCGGATAAAACAGATTATCGACAGGTTGAACACCCGTCAGGCTGGAGAAAACGAAGCTGTGCAAGTAGAAACGATTGGTGAGTTGATCAGTTATTATAAGGATATATTTACTTTGCTGAGTTCATGCGCCGCACGTCAGTTGGAAGAAATTACTTTCCGCAGAGGTGTTGTGAAAGCCGGCGAACTGGCCGATTATGCGGTACGGTATATAAAACGTGCTGGAAAACGTATGCCGCATCGGGTAGAACTGAGGACGGAGGTGGAACATGTTTCCGTATTGGGAGATGTCATTCAGCTGAAGTTTATGTTGGAGAATTTAATAGATGAAGCGCTATCATACGAGGTGGATGGTATTTTGGAATTGTGTATTTATAAGGATAAGGATTTTGTGCGGTTTGATTTCCGCGATACGCGTCGCGAAAAGTCGCAGGAGGAGTTGAACTTGTTGTTCTACCCGCATCTGTCTCGTATGAAGCAGGGGCAGGAAGGAGTTCTGACCGGTACGGAATACCTTATTTGTAAGCAGGTGATTCGTGACCATGATGAATTTGCCGGAAGACGCGGTTGCCGTATCAATGCGCAGCCTGCCGCTGAAGGAGGGTTCACCGTATGGTTCACCCTGCCTGCCCGTTGAATGTAGAATGTAAAAAAACAATGCATATTATGGAGAATAATAGATTTAAAGTCATCATTGTAGAGGATGTCAAACTGGAATTAAAAGGAACGGAAGAGATATTCAGACACGAAATTCCGAATGCGGAAGTCATCGGAACGGCTATGACTGAGAATGAGTTTTGGGAATTGCTGAAAGTGCAGTTGCCCGATATGGTTTTATTGGACTTGGGCTTGGGGGGATCGACTACCATCGGTGTGGAAATCTGTTCTTCTTTACGGAAGAACTATCCGGATATGAAGGTGCTGATTTTTACTGGTGAGGTATTGAACGAAAAGTTATGGGTGGATGCGCTGAATGCGGGTGCGGATGGTATAATCCTGAAGACGGGAGAGTTGCTGACTGCCACAGATGTACAGGCGGTGATGGATGGCAAGAAACTGGTTTTCAATTATCCCATTCTGGAGAAAATAGTGGCACGTTTCAAGCAGTCGGTGGCTCAGGAACAGCGCAGGCAGGAAGCTGTCATTAATTATGATATTGATGAATATGATGAGCGTTTGCTTCGCCATCTGGCCTTGGGGTATACCAAAGAAATGATTACTAATCTGAAAGGGATGCCTTTCGGGGTCAAATCCATAGAGAAGCGTCAGAATGAATTGATAAACCGTTTGTTCACATTGGATGAAAGAAGTGGTGTCAATGCCTGTCGATTGGTGACCCGTGCTTTCGAGTTGCGGATTCTTGACATTGATAATTTGGAACCGGATGAAGAGTAAATATTATTTTCCTCATACCGCTACTGTGTTTTTTCTGCTGACGGTAGCTGTAGCCTTGTTCTCATGGATAGGAAGTATTTATGGGCTGGGGAAGGTGCAAAGCCTGCTCAGTCCCGAAGGAATCCGGTGGGAATTGAGGCATGCTATGGGGAATTTTGTCCAGACACCGGCATTGGGCATAGTAATGATGCTTTTTTTAGGGTTCGGCATTACGGTTCATTCCGGGGTATGGGGTACGTTGGGGAGGATAGTGAAAAGAGGAAAGCCCATTTCCCGTAAGGAAAAACGTGCGTTGATATTGGCAGGTTGTATACTGCTTGTTTATATCATAATGATTATTTGCACCACTTTTGCTCCATGGACTATGTTGCGTAGCGTGACGGGATCTCTCACGAACTCTCCGTTTCAAAAAGGGATTTATTATCTCATTTCGTTTGGTGTGGGATTGTCGGGTATGGCTTTCGGTTATGCATCGGGACGTTTTCGGGATGATAAGGATATAATAAAAGGTATGTCCTGTCTCTTTTCTCGTTTTGCCGATTACTTTGTGGCGCTTTTTTTTATAGTTCAGTTCTTTTCTTCATTGATGTATACGAATTTGGTGGAATGGGTTGGAATAGAGTCATATATAGTGTCTTACGCTTTCCATATTTGTTGCTATTTACCTTTTGCTTGGATGCTGAATAGAAAAAAAATAGATTGTTAATGCAAAAAAGTTGCGGATTCTTTTGGTAATTTCAATAAAAACCGTACCTTTGCACTCGCAATTAAGGATGGTTCCGTAGCTCAGCTGGATAGAGCAACGCCCTTCTAAGGCGTGGGTCTTGCGTTCGAATCGCAACGGAATCACATAAAAAAAGCTGTATCTTCTGAGGGTACAGCTTTTTTTATGGAAATATTTAAAAAGGATTTATCTATAAGCGGGGCTATGGAAAAGATCTTGTCCATATCTATAAACCTTTCCCGTTGGATAGTTAAGGGTTTTCTTCCTGTTTGTTCTATCTCCGCAAGCCTTTGGAGTTAACTCCATAGCCTTGGGAGATAACTCCAAAGCTTATGGAGATAGAATACATCCGTATAAAAAGGTTTAACCTGGAAAGAGAAAAGGCTTATGCAACAGGAACAGATGCAATACATTGTTGTTTAATTCCGCTGGCGGGCTATTACTTTTTCTCAGTTTCTCCGCCCTTTGGGCTTCATGGCAGCGGAAAGATTGAACCGGTTAAAAAGTCATGTTAACCCTTTTTGTACGCGTAACTTCCATGTATGCAGGCGAGGGGATGGATAACCATCATTTTACTGAGGTGCATGATATTTATGTAAAGGATTTGAAATGCAAAAAGGTGAATGTAGCTGCATTGGTGCTTCAAGGTACAGAGGAGAAGCCTATTTATAACGTGACTTTTGATAACGTGGATGTGGATAAAGCAGGGATAGGTCTTGGTTTCTCGAATACGAAGACAATTGGGGTTTCTAATTGTAATTTGGGAGGTTATGTTGGGGTGCCGTCTACAGCCAGTGCGAAAGATGGTATATTCGATAAATAGATTTGTTTGACTTCTTGGTTTACTTCGCCGATTCCTTGAAAGAGTCTTGTTACGCTGGAATGACAGAGTAAAAGGAAAGCAGGAAACCGTTTCCGGACAGGCTGGGGGAGGATTTTTCATCCCTCAGCTAAACAAATGTTTTTATAGATGGTTCTATAAGTAAAAAGACGATAATTATGAGTACAAACGAATTTGCCCGAATTTTATTGACTTGGATTAAGAGTTTTCTATCATGGATAGGCATCCCGCGCGATAGGTTGAATGAACTGGATGAGATTATTTTCTTGATCCTGATTGTGGTTATTGCTTTTGCTGTAGGAGCTGTTTTTCATTATTTATCTGTGCGTTTCACACGGAAGGTGTTGAAATATAAAAATATCAGTTTTTTAAGTTCGTTGATAGAATACAATGCCTTGCGGAAAATGTCTGCGGTCATTCCGCCGCTTATTATATCCGCTTTGTTGCCGTTTGCGTTCGACTATCGTTCTACTTGGTTTACTGTCAGTGAAAAAATCACTTGGATTTATTTCTTTATCGCTTTGTTGTTTTCGGTCAATGCCGTGTTAAACTCGGTAGGTAATGTGCTGATGAACAAGGAGCAGTTACAGAATCGTCCGATGAAAGGTTTCATACAGATCTTTCAAGTGATTTTTTCGTGTGTTGCCATCATTGTCATCATTTCCATATTGATTAATAAGTCGCCTCTCAACCTGATTACCGGACTGGGTGCTTTTGCTGCCGTACTGATGTTGATTTTCAAAGATACCATCCTTGGCTTTGTGGCGGGGGTACTGCTTTCCGAGAATGATATGGTGCATATCGGCGATTGGATTGAGATGCCGCAGAATAATGTGAATGGGGTGGTGATGGATATCACTCTGAACATTGTGAAGGTTCAGAATTTCGATAATACGATTGTCACTATACCTCCTTATTCATTAGTCTCCGGTTCATTTATCAATTGGCGTGGAATGACTGAATCGGGCGGGCGGCGTATTATGCGCGAGTATGCATTGAAACTGGATTACATACAACCCTGTACTCCTGAATTTTTGGAGAAAATGAAGAAGTTTGATGCTGATTTGGCCGACTTTATCACAGAAAAGCAGAAACAGGCGGCTGAAGGAAAAGTAGCGAATACTGACAATCCGGCCGGATTGGTAAATGGAACCATCGATACGAATGTAGGGCTGCTTCGTGCTTATATGACTCTCTATCTGAAGCGCCATCCTTTTATCAGTAAGGACCTGTTGCTGATGGTGCGCACATTGGCTCCTACGGAGAATGGCCTGCCCGTACAAATTTATTGTTTCTCGTCCAATAAGAACTGGCCTAGTTATGAATCTATCCAAGCGGAAATCATGGAACATTTTGTTTCTGTTCTTCCCGAGTTTGGATTGTATCCGTTCCAGAATCCTACTGCCAGAGATTATGTAATCAGTGGTTTGATAGAGTCTGGCAAGGACCTTTCTACTGTAGACGGAATTCCTTGGCATTCGGTCTTGCCAAAGGAAGAAAAGGTATAGTTAGGGATTTAAACATTTATTAATGACTTGCGGTTGAACAATTCTTGTTGCCGCCGTGTTATATAAATGTGTTTTTCATAGTATTAGATTAAAGGTTGAAGATTGCAATCGGCTTGAGAGAAGTAGTTGCATCTGAAGTAGAAGCGTCTACTATAAAAAATATAGAAAGGTTGTTCCTTACGGGACAGCCTTTTTGTTTTGTTAAAAGAAACCATTCACTTTAACTTGAAATGTTAAAGGAGTTGTTGCTTTTATTAAACAATACTATAATTTCTTCTTAACGCTTCTTTAAATTTGCAGATAGCAGGAAAGTGTGTATATTTGCATGTGTGTTTTTCATAGTATTAGATTTAAGGTTAACAAAAGGTTGGAGCAAGGCGTTGCTCCTTTTTTTATGGAGTAACGTGAGGAGTACATCTGCTGTCCGGTTCCGATATCCGATACAGAACCACAGAGAAGAATCCGTGCAATGTATTCCTCTCCGTGACTGTGTAACTTAATTCTGCATTTTTAATGCAAGAGGCAGGCTGAATTAAATAATCTCGATGCCTTGCTTCCGGCATAACTCCAATCCCACATCCTTTAACTTGAATTTCTGTATCTTTCCGCTGCCCGTCATGGGGAACTCATCAACAAAGAAGATATATTTAGGAATTTTGTAACGGGCTATCTTGCCGTCGCAAAAGTCACGTATATCGAATTCGTTCATTTCCACCCCTTCGTGCAAGATAATGAATGCGCCTACCGCTTCTCCGTATTTCTTGGAGGGGATACCGGCTACCTGTACATCTTTTATTCCTTCCATCTGATACAGGAACTCTTCTATTTCCCGTGGATAGATATTCTCTCCGCCACGGATAATCATGTCTTTTATCCGTCCTGTGATACGATAATTACCTTCTTCGTCTTTCACTCCCAGATCTCCTGAGTGGAGAAAGCCGTTCCGGTCTATCACTTCGGCGGTTGCTTCGGGGTTTTTGTAATACCCCTTCATGGTGTTATACCCTTTGTTGCACATCTCGCCTTGTACGCCTATGGGACATTCCTCGCCAGTTTCCGGATCGATCACTTTTACTTCCGTAAACTCGAAATCACGGCCCACCGTGTTGCAGCGTACATCAAACGAATCGTCGATGCGGGAGGCTGTCATGCCGGGAGAAGCTTCTGTAAGCCCGTATACACTGGTGACCTTCATAAACATTTTCTCTTCCACACGTTTCATCAGTTCCACCGGACAGAGTGAGCCTGCCATAATGCCGGTGCGCAGACTGGACATATCGAACATATCAAACATGGGATGGTTCAGCTCGGCAATGAACATGGTAGGAACCCCGTACAAGGCCGTGCAGCGTTCCTTGTGGACGGAGGCAAGTACCAGCAGCGGGTCAAAACGTTCCACCATCACCTGCGTGCATCCGTGTGTAAGGCAGTTCATGGTGGCTAATACCACTCCGAAGCAATGGAACAGGGGTACACAGACACATAGTTTGTCATCGGAAGTGAATTTCATGTGCTCACCCGTCAGGAAACCGTTGTTGCTGATGTTGTAATGGGTGAGCATGACTCCTTTGGGGAAACCGGTTGTGCCCGAAGTGTACTGCATGTTCACCGTGTCGTGGCAGTTCACCTTCGCTTTTGCTTCCAGCAGCTCGTCATCGTCTATGTTGCATCCCAGAAGCAGAATTTCGGCGGTGTTGTACATACCCCGGTATTTTTCGGGGCCGATGTAAATCACGTTCTTCATGCAGGGGAAACGTTTGCTCTTCAGATATCCGCGCTGGCTGGTCTTTAGTTCGGGCAGCATGGCGTAGACCATATTTACATAGTCGTCATTGCCACGGTCTCCGTTTACGATACACAGCGTGTGCATGTCCGAGTTCTGGCAGAGGTATTCCAGTTCTGCCTGTTTGTAGTTGGTATTTACTGTTACGGCCACGGCGCCGATTTTGGCGCAAGCGTACAGAAAGGTCAGCCAGTCGGGCACATTACCCGCCCAGATTCCTACATGGGTTCCCCGTTTCACGCCGATGGCGAGCAGTCCTTTGGCCATGTGGTCTACACGCTCGTTAAATTGTTTCCAGGTGAAGCGCAGATTGCGGTCGGAATATACGATATATTCTTTATCGGGAGTGGTGAGGGCCCAATGTTCAAGCCAGTCACCCAAGGTTCTCGTGCTTAATTCCATCATAAATCAAATAGGAGTATAGATAACAGCCAATATTTTGGCGGCTTGTCCTTGATATCCGTGTACGTGGTGCGGAACGATAGAATCATAATAAATACTGTCTCCGGCTTTAATCAGATGGCATTTTTTACCGTGGCATACTTCGACGGCGCCTTCCATGACATAGATAAACTCTTCACCTTCATGCGAGGAGAGTGAGAAGTGGCTTTCCTCCGTCGGTTCCACGTCTACGATGAATGGTTCCATATGCCTGTCCGCTTTTGATTTTGACAGTGAGTGGTAGCGCATATGTGTACGCAGGTCCATTGCATTGTTCGAGAAACTGATAGTATCCTCACTCTCTTGTTTCCGGCAGATTACTGCTCCTTGTTCTTCCTGGTCGTCCAGAAAAGTGCCCAGACGTACCCCTAACGCGCGGGCTATCTTGATGAGGGGAGCCAATGAAGGAAGATCTACATTATTCTCTATTCGTTCTATTTGTTCTTCGGCAAGGCCAGAGCGTACGGCCAGTTCGGCCACACTGATTTCTTTTGTTTCACGTAGTGATTTTATTTTTTCACCAACAATCTTTGTGCTGTCCATGGTTTGTTTTTAATAAGTTTGCAAAGTATAAAGTGCAAATATATAATAAAAAAGAATTGGGCACTCTGTTTTTGTTCTGAATATGTAAAAAAGGCAGGTTAGCGACGAATTGCCGGTCATTTGTCATTAACCGTCGGTAAGTTTCGAATATTTGTGTTTTTTGTTCTATCTTTGTTCTCGAAACTTAATTAAAGACTAAAACTTATGTTCTCAGGGATTGTAGAAGAATATGCGGAGGTGGTGCGTATTGTAAAGGAGCAGGAAAATCTGCACCTCACCTTGAAATGTTCGTTTGTGGACGAACTGAAAATAGACCAGAGTATCTCTCATAACGGTGTGTGCCTGACTGTAGTCAGTTTACAGGATGGAACGTACACGGTTACCGCCATGAAAGAAACGATAGAGCGTTCCAACATCGGCTTGCTGAAAGTGGGAGATAAAGTGAATGTGGAACGCAGCATGATGATGAACGGGCGGCTGGACGGTCATATTGTGCAAGGACATGTGGATCAGACTGCCGAATGTATGGATATAAAGGATGCTGAAGGGAGCTGGTATTTTACTTTCAGATATGCGTTTGACAAGGAAATGGCAAAGCGCGGCTACATCACGGTGGACAAAGGCTCGGTTACGGTGAATGGTGTGAGTCTGACCGTTTGTAACCCTACGGAGGATACTTTTCAGGTTGCCATCATTCCTTATACTTACGAACATACCAATTTCCATACTTTTAAAGTGGGAAGCATTGTGAATATAGAGTTTGATATCATCGGCAAATATTTAAGCCGCATGATGCAGTTCTCCTGATTCTTTTACCGCAGGTTGCACAGATGATTGTTGAAGATGAAAGAAACTTCTTTGTGGAAATCCGGAATTATCCGCATCGGCTTTTGAGCAAAAAAGAATCTGTGCAATCTGTGGTAAAATCGAATATCAGAATTATAAATCTTTCAGCAATATCTTGCTGGTGCTTTTATAATATTCTTCACGGGCATTTGCCAGCGCCTCCCAAGAACTGCTGTATCGCTTTTTGTCTATTTTGAAGGCTTCCGTTCCGGCTATGTCCAGTCTGTTCAGCAGCATAGCCACGTTCATCCGGTTGATATCTACTGACGGCAAATAGCCTATGCTTTCATCGTCACCGTCCATAGCAGTTTCATAAATCATGTGCATGTCCTGTAGTTCATACAGGATTTTCTTGGTGAGCCTTATCGGGATTTTATGTTCGTCGCTGAGTGTCTCGGCGGTATAAGGAGCCTCTTCCGTCTCAAAGCGCTTGCATATCAGAGACATGATGAGGATACACAGAAAGTCGTGATAACGGCGGCTGATATTTGCCGTTTCTTTGCTGAAACTGTAGTTGCGAAGATTCTGTGCCACATAGCAAAGTTCTGCGCCATACAGGCAGATTCCCCATGAAATCTGCGCCCATAACAAGAACATAGGAATGGCGGCGAAGCTACCATAGATTGCATTGTACCTTGATACCCATATCTGACTGCCGATATACAAGTATTGAAAAGCCTGAAAGGCTGTGCCTGCGATGATACCCGGAATGATGGCATACTTCAGTTTCACTTTAGTATTGGGCATAAAGACGAACAGTCCCGTAAACATGGCCCAAGTCAGGATGAAAGGGATCAGGCGTACCAGAAATTTCATCAGGGGTGCCAGTAATACGAAGTCCTCCATGTTTTTCACCATGGTGGACATAAAGATGGTAAGACCGCTGGAAAGTACGATAAGTAGGGGCAGTAAGAGCAGGATGGAGAAATAATCCGTCATTTTGCGATACAGTGTACGGGGCTTCTTCACTTGCCATATATAATTGAAGGTACGTTCTATGTTATAGGTCAGGCTCAGAATGGTCCAGAACAACATCACCAGACCCACTCCGATAAAAATTCCGCTTTTGGCGTGCACCAGATAGGAGTCAATCAGGCCAAGAATGGTTTCGGCAGCCGCACTCTGTCCTTCAAGACCGCTACGGAACTGGGTTTCCAGCAGGTTGGAGAAGCCGAAACCGCGTGCGATGGCGAATAAAATGGCCAGAATGGGAATGATAGAAAGCAGGGTGCTGTATGTCAGTGCGGATGCTTTATTCAAAATACGTCCCTGAGTGAATTCACGAACAGAAAGAGTAGCGATTTTTATTGCATTATAGAGTATTCCTCGGGATTTGCTAACCTCGTCTTCTGTCACCCGCCATATATCATCTTTGAGAAACGATTGCAGACCTTTCAGTTTTTCCTTGTTCATGGTACTCATAAGCTCTTCATTAGGATATATGAAAAAAAAGCAGCCGGCCTGTAAGCCGGGTTCTGTTCCTCGCCTTGCGGCGAAGTGCCTGCCATTTATCTACGCCTGTTGTCACCAACAGGCTCTAGCGGTCTACCCTCCGACGTGGGGCGAGCAACCCTCATAATGTCGGTTTACATGACCTTACAACTCCTAAGACGTACAGCCCGTCATGTCACCATGCGGCTGGTGGGCTCTTACCCCACCTTCTCACCCTTACCCCGTTTCCCGTAGGAATTGTGGCGGTTGTTTTCTTCTACGTTACTCCACCTTTGCAGATAGCTTTCTGTTAGGAAGTAGGATGCTCTGCGTTGCCCGGACTTTCCTCTTTCGCCTTACGGCGTCAGCGGCAGACCGGCCGGCTGCTTTTAAGTCTACAAAGATAGTGATTTTAGGTTAAACGTAGGATAATAAAGCGGAAAAAAGTAAGAAAATAAATGGAAAAACGAAGAAAGAGCGGAACAGCCCATTACTTTTTCTTGGTATATATAATAATGAGAAGAGAATCGGTGATGATCGGTTCGGCACTCCTGCTTATCGTATAGAAACAACGGTAAAAACAGAAATATAAAAGTAAATGAACAGTGCCGGAAAGAGAAGTGGGTGCAGTTTTCGCTTTCCCTCTCCGGACACGGATTTTAGCGGTAGAATTCCAGTTCGTTTCTCAATGAACGCACTTCCTGTTGCAGAAGTTCTATACGTTCCAGCATGTGGTGGATGGCGTCGATTCCTGCAATATTGATGGACAAGTCATAATATAAATGCGTGTAACGCTCCAGTTCCGCTAGTTGGGATGTGGGGAGGTAGCGTTCCTCGTCAATCACCCGGACTTCGATCAGTCCGTCTTCTTCCAGTTCCATAATGAACGACGGGTCCACATGGCAACGGTCGCAAAAATCGTTGATAATAATTAAATCGGTCTGCATAATCCTTCTCTTTTTTTAATTGCTACTATCTTTTAATTGGCGGAACAGCTCTTTCTGATGTTCGGTCAGGTTGCTAGGAATGGTGACATTATAAGTTACTATCAGATCGCCAAATTTGCCTTCTTCCTTGTAAACAGGAAAGCCTTTGCCTTTCAAACGGACTTTGGTTCCGTTCTGGGTTTCAGGTTTTACTTTCAGTTTTACCTTGCCGTTCAGTGTGTCCACGGTTTCTTCACCACCCAGTACGGCGGTGTAGAGGCTAAGCGGAGCATGGATATATAAATCATTTCCCAAACGTTTGAATACAGGATCGTCTGGAATGACAAAGGTGATGTACAGATCGCCTGCAGGACCACCGTTTACCCCCGGTGCACCATGACCACGCAATTTGATAGTCTGTCCGTTGGCTATACCTGCCGGAACAGTGATACGTATGTTCTTTCCGTTTACATTAAGCACTTGTTTGTGTGTTTCGGCGGCTTCACGCAATGAAAGTTGTAATTCAGCATTATAGTCCTGTCCACGGAATCCGGCGCTTCGTCCGCCGTTTGCACCGCCACGATGCCCGAACAGTTCTTCAAAGAAATCAGAGAAACCACCTGCGCTGCCACCGAAATGTGCACCGGTGAATTCTTCTCCTCCATTGCCGGAATACCAGTAACTGCCGTTACCGTCCGTACCGAATCCGCTTCCGGCTCCGCCAAACCCTCCGAATCCACCAGCACCTCCATATTGTTGCTTTTGTTTTTCAAATTCGTCGGCATGTTTCCAGTGTTCCCCGTATTCGTCGTATTTCTTACGTTTTTCCGGGTCACTCAGTACTTCGTTGGCTTCATTTATCTCCTGAAACTTATCTTTGGCTCCAGGATCATTCGGATTCAAGTCAGGATGGTATTTGCGGGCCAGCTTACGGAAAGCCTTCTTGATATCATCTTGGGTGGCGCTTTTGTCCACTCCCAATACTTTGTAATAGTCTATGTAAGCCATATTATATATTTGTTAAATTTCATCTGCTTTAAGAGAAACAAAATACATGCCAATTGGTTGTGTTCTGTTTTTATTTTATTATCTTTGCAGCGAATTTTTAGAAATTATTCTAAAGGAAATGAGGGGATTGGCAATCATATTCAGGTTTTTTATGCTATTAGTCCTGCTGCTTCCTGTGGTTGCTCTGTGTCCTGTGAAGGCGGAAACGACCTCGGAAGGGCCTATCCTTATTGTCACTTCTTATAATCCCGAAACGCGTAGTATTTCTGACAACCTGTCTGCTTTTATGGATGAATACAGACAGCGTGGCGGCAAGTATACTCCGATCATAGAGAGTATGAACTGCAAGAATTTGTCCGAGGCCTATCTGTGGAAATCGCGTATGGCCTCCATCCTTGGTAAGTATAAGGGGAAAAACCGTCCGTCACTGGTTATATTGTTGGGGCAGGAGGCATGGTCGGCTTATATCTCACAAGACACAGAGATAGCTAAAAAGACTCCGTCTATCTGTGGCATGGTCAGTGTCAACGGACTGGTATTGCCCGATGATAGTATCGACACGCGGGTATGGGAACCTGAAAGTAAGAATATTTATACGGATTTCAGTGATTATAATATTGTTGCCGGTTATGTATATGAATATGATGTCGATAAAAACATAAAGCTGATGCGTCGTTTTTATCCTGATATGCGCCGTGTGGCATTTATATCGGATAATACCTATGGCGGGTTGTCTATGCAAGCCTTGGTTAAAAAGGAGATGAAGAAGTACCCCGATTTAGAAACAATTTGGCTGGACGGCCGTACAGAAACCTTTATGGAAGTGAGTGAAAGGATGCGCAGGTTGCCTCAAAATACGTGTGTGTTATTGGGAACATGGCGTGTAGACTGTACGGAGAGTTATGTTATTGGTAATACGACTTATATGCTGCGCGATGCGAATCCCACCCTGCCTGTGTTTACTATTGCATCTGTGGGGCTGGGACATTGGGCATTGGGAGGATATACTCCCGAGTACCATGCGGTAGGAAAGAATATAGGCGCGGTTACTTATGATTTTTTGGATAAAGGGGATAGAGAAGGGGTGGACTTGTTGACTATTCCCGGAAACTATACTTTTGATATAAAGCGTTTGCATGAATTCAAATTGGATTCATTGAATCTTCCTCAGGGAGCGGTGTTGGTGAACAAGACTCCTTCGTTTTATGAGCAGTATAAATATTGGGTCATAGGGGTTGTTTCGGCGTTCATGTTCCTGATAGCCTGTTTCTTGATAGCCATATATTATATTATCCGTATCAACCACTTGAAACATAATCTGGAAGTATCCGGCGAGGAACTGCTGGTAGCCAAGGAGAAAGCGGAGGAATCCAACAGGTTGAAGACGGCTTTTCTGGCCAATATGAGTCACGAAATACGCACTCCCTTGAATGCCATTGTGGGATTTTCCAGCGTGTTGGTCAGTGATGATTCCTCTCCTGCCGAGAAAGAGCAGTATTGTGATATCATTCAGAAGAATTCCGATTTGTTGTTGCACCTCATAAATGATATTCTGGACATCTCGCGCATGGAATCCGGAAGGATAAAATTCGTATGGGAAGAATGTGATGTGGTAGAGTTGTGTCAGACGGCTTTGTCTACAGTGGAGTATGGACGCAAGACCAGTGCTTTGTTTCTGTTTGAAACTCCTGTGCCTTCGCTGGTTGTCAAGACGGATGCCCAGCGTCTGAAGCAGGTGTTGATTAATTTGCTGTCCAATGCCGCAAAATTTACTCCGTCCGGTTCTATCAAACTGACGGTTGCCATAGACAAACAGCATCAGCAGTTGGAATTGTCAGTGTCGGATACCGGTTGCGGTATTCCGCCCGATAAGAGTGAAAAGGTATTTGAACGTTTCGAGAAATTGAATGAATATTCCCAAGGTACGGGGCTGGGATTGGCCATTAGCAGGCTGATAATCGAGAATCTGGGAGGTAAGATATGGGTGGACAAGGATTATACCGAAGGCGCCCGGTTTGTATTCACGCATCCTTTGACTAAAAAAGAATAAAGAATAGAGAAATGAAATATAGAATATGTATCAGTGCCCTGCTGTTGTGGGCAGGTATGCAGTTGTCTGCATCCAATAATCAGGAAGAAGTGGTTATCAAGATTATAGAAACCAGTGATGTGCACGGGAATTTCTTTCCGTATAACTTTATCGAACGGAAAGAATGGAGTGGAAGTCTTGCCCGTGTTCATTCCTTTGTGAAAGAACAGCGTGAGAAATATGGGGATAATTGCCTGTTGATGGATAATGGGGATATCCTGCAAGGTCAGCCTACAGCTTACTATTATAATTTTATGGATACCGTGTCTACTCATGTTGCGGCGGATATGATGAATTATATGGGATATGTGGTAGGTAATATGGGTAACCATGATGTAGAGACGGGGCATGCGGTGTACGACCGTTGGATAAGACAGTGCGATTTTCCGGTACTGGGGGCTAATATAATAGACAATGCCACTGGAAAACCTTATCTGAAACCCTACGAGGTGTTGGAGCGCGACGGAGTGAGGATAGCGGTTCTGGGTATGATTACTCCGGCCATTCCTTCATGGTTGCCGGAGAAATTATGGAGTGGTCTGCATTTTGAGGAAATGGAGCCCTGCGCACGCAAATGGGTGAAGATTATAAAGGAAAAAGAGAATCCTGATGTCATTGTGGGATTGTTTCATGCCGGAAAGTCGGGCAACGTGTTGGGACAGGTGGTGGAAGATGCCTCTATGGATGTAGCCAAACGGGTTCCGGGCTTTGATGTGGTGCTGATGGGGCACGACCATACTAGGGAATGTGTAAAGGTGCAGAATGTGGCAGGAGACAGTGTGCTGGTCATTGACCCGGCAAACAATGCCAATGTAGTTTCGGATGTGACCCTGACCGTAACAAAGAAAGACGGGAAAGTAGTGGAGAAGTCGGTGGAAGGTAGATTGGCGGATATGAACAAGTATCCTGTCAGCCGGGAGTTTATGGATAAGTTTGCCCCTCAATACAAGGCTGTAAATGACTTTGTATCCCGTAAAATCGGTACAATTTCACGTACCATCACAGCGAAGGATGCTTATTTCGGTTCTTCTCCTTTCATAGACCTGATTCATCAGTTGCAATTGGAAATTTCGGGTGCTGAAGTGTCTTTCTGTGCTCCGTTGTCCTTCCGGGCAGAGATTAAAGAAGGAGACATCTATGTGAGTGATATGTTCAATTTGTACAAGTACGAGAACATGCTGTATGTGATGGAACTTTCGGGCAAGGAAATTAAAGATTTTCTGGAAATGGCATACGCCATCTGGACTAATCAGATGAAGAGTTCCGAGGACCACCTGATGCTTTTCAAGGAGCCGGTAGAGAAGGGGAAGCGTGCTAATTTCAAGAATTTCAGCTTTAACTTTGACTCTGCCGCAGGCATTAATTATACGGTGGACGTGACCAAGCCGGCAGGAGAGAAAATCACGATTCAGAGCATGTCGGACGGGACTCCTTTCAGTATGGATAAGGTTTATAAAGTGGCTTTGAATTCTTACCGTGGGAACGGTGGCGGAGATTTACTGACTCTTGGAGCTGGAATTTCCAAGGAAGATTTGGCAAAACGTATTATTTTTGCAACCGATAAGGATTTGCGTTATTATCTGATGCAATATATTGAGCAGGAAAAAGTGCTGCATCCTCATGCTATGCACCAGTGGAAGTTTATTCCGGAGGAATGGACTGTGCCTGCCGCGAAAAAAGACTATCAATTGTTGTTTGGCGAGGAAAAGAAATAAATAGTTGAGCAAGAGAAGGTACATAGTAGCCCCGTTATTACTGCTGGCGCTGTTTTTAACGTATCAGGTAAGCATCACTTTGTTTACCCACGTTCATATTGTGAACGGGGTGATGATTGTGCACTCTCATCCTTCGTCCGAAAAACACCATACGCATACCACAGGACAGGTAATCTCAATTGCTCATCTGAGCACTATCCAGACTCTGGAGCCCGGGGGGCAGACAGAGATGACTGTATTCCGTCCTGTGTTGTATGTTTTGGAATACAAGACAAATACTTTCCGCGCGAAAGTGCTTTGTGCGCAATGTATCCATTTGCGCGCTCCTCCTTTTTATTGCTGAAACATAAGGTATATCTGTTGACGGGATACATTCGGATAATCCGTTCAACAGATGCGGATGTGCTTTTGCCGTAGAGCTGCACACATTCTTTAATTGAATAAACCGAAACATTTTAGTAATAGAAAAAATAGATGAAACAATATATTCTGTTACTCGTGCTCATGGTGATGGGTGCGGGTATCCATGCGTATGCAGAAGATGTAAATCCTGTGAAGGAAGGAAATGTGATTTCAGGTCATGTAGTGGAAAAAGGCACGGAGAACAGCCTTCCGTATGCTACCATATTGATTGTGGAAACCGGGCAAGGTACGGTGAGTAACGAGGACGGGGAGTTCCGTTTCAAGAAGGTTCCGGCAGGAAAGTACACATTGAGAGTTCAGCTACTGGGCTATGAGACACAGGAAAAGAAAGTGACCGTCAGTAACGACTTCACGGTAGATGTTCATTTTTTGATGAGTGACGAAAGTATTATGACGGACGAGGTAGTCGTATCGGCCAATCGCAATGAAACAAGTCGCAAGGTGGCTCCGGTGGTAGTCAATGTGATGAATGCCAGGCTTTTCGAATCGGTGAATTCTACCGATTTGGCTAAATCCTTGAATTACCAGTCGGGGTTGCGTGTGGAGAACAACTGCCAGAACTGCGGCTTCCCTCAAGTGCGTATCAATGGGCTGGAAGGGCCTTATTCTCAGATTCTTATCAATAGCCGTCCGGTAGTCAGTGCTCTGTCCGGTGTGTATGGCTTGGAGCAGATTCCGGTGAATATGATAGAGCGTGTAGAGGTTGTCCGCGGAGGAGGGTCGGCCTTGTTTGGTGCTAATGCAGTGGGCGGAACCATCAATATCATCACGAAAGACCCCATCAACAATTCATTTCAGGTTTCTTCAACAATGTCCAATATGAACGGCAAGGTGTGGGAACAGTATATGGGAGCCAATGCCTCTTTGGTGTCAAAAGACAATACGTATGGCATCGCTTTGTATCAGTCTTATCGGAACCGTAATCCGTATGATGCGGACGGGGACGGTTTCTCGGAGTTGGGAAAGCTGAATATGAATACATTCGGGCTGCGCACCTATTACCGTCCTACGCAGTTCAGCCGTATCAGTCTGGAATATCATACCACGAATGAGTTCCGCCGCGGAGGGAATAAATTTGATTTGCAGCCGCACGAAACGGATATCACCGAACAGACCAAGCACGTTATCAATAGTGGCGGATTGAGTTATGATCTGTTTTGGAAAGAATACAAGCATAAGCTTTCTTTCTATTCTTCCATCCAGCATACCGACCGTAACAGTTATTATGGTGCGCAACAGGATGCGAATGCATACGGAAAGACAAAAGATCTGACTTGGGTGGCAGGCGGCATGTATGTGGGTAATTTTGAGAAAGTTTTATTCTCTCCTGCTACTTTTACCGCCGGGCTGGAGTATCAGAACAACTCCCTGCACGATGTTATGACCGGTTATCACCGTGATATGAAACAGGATGTGCGCATTGCCAGCGCTTTTGTGCAGAACGAATGGAAAATGAATCAGTTTGTATTCCTGGCCGGCTTCCGTCTGGATGACCATAACCTGATTGACAATCCCATCTTCAGCCCCCGTCTGAACCTGCTCTATAAGCCCAGTGACAAACTACAGGCGCGCATCACTTGGTCCACCGGTTTCCGTGCGCCGCAGGCTTATGATGAAGACTTGCACGTTACGGCAGTAGGAGGTGAGGGCGTGCTTATCAAGTTGGCGGAAGGGCTGAAGCCTGAGCATTCTAACAGCATCAGCGGCTCCATTGACTGGACGGCGAATATCGGTCATTTCCAGACCAATTTGTTATTGGAAGGATTCTATACCGGATTGGATGACGTGTTTGTACTGGAGGATATGGGCCATGACCAGAATGGTAACAAGGTGAAGGAGCGTCGTAACGGTAACGGGGCACGTGTGTATGGCGTGAATCTGGACGGAAAGATTGCACATGGACGTGATGCGGCTTTACAGGTGGGCTTCACGGTGCAGCGCAGCGAATATACTGAGCTGGAGGCATGGAGTGAGAATCCTGAGGTAGCGCCGGTGAAGCGGATGCCCCGTACTCCTGACTATTACGGTTATTTCACATTGACATCTGCTCCGTTCAAGAATTTCGACTGCTCCTTGTCCGGTGTGTACACAGGCCGGATGCATGTGCCGCATTTCGCACCGACAGAGTTGCCCGAGGAATATATAGGACAATATATCGCTAAAGATGAAATGGTGCATACTCCTGATTTCTTTGATTTGAATGTGAAACTGAATTATACGTTTGTATTGAATGACCATATCAAGTTGCAATTGAACGGTGGAGTGCAGAATATCTTTAATGCTTTCCAAAAGGATTTGGACAAAGGTGGTTATCGTGACTCGGGTTATTTCTATGGGCCTACACAGCCTAGAACGTATTTTGTGGGGATCAAGATTACGAATTGAATAATCTGCTGATTGGTCAATGTGCTAATATGTCAATGGGTTACGCTTTGTTCCACATGGCACATTAGCACATTGTCACATTGACAAATTAGCAGATTGATTTATTATCAACTACTGACAAGTGACTATACTTTTCTGTAATCCGGAATCCCGGATCGGGATAATTATATAAGGGGAAGCGGTGTTCTGTTTCTCCTTCCATATATTTCCACAGACTGGCATATTCTTCTTTCTTCTCGCCCATTTCCTGCAATTGCAGCATATATTGCCAGATAGACTTGTTTTCCTTGATGTATATTTTTTTCATCTGATGAATAATCGGACTATGCTGGCGGGTTGGGTCATGGTCAAATTCCAGTATCCGTTTTCCCTCTTTTGTCATACCGATAGTTACGAAAGTCATGCTCTTGCCTATACCCGGCAGGTTCAGTACGTTGCGGTCTGTTGCTACGAAAGGAATCTGATGGAAGGTGCAGAAACGCTGTACGGCTGCCGCACGGTCTTTACTGTTTCTCAACAGGTTCAAAAACTCCTTTTCTTGCTCTGCGGAGAGTTTTCCCCATACCTTTTCCTCTTCTTTCTCCTGCAAGGAGCGGCTGTTCGGTGTGAATACGGCATAATTCTCCTCAAATCCTTTTACCGAGAAGGTGTAATAGCATAGTACACCCAGCCCATTCAATACTTTGCGCAGTTTGGCGGTGTGTCCGCGACGGGAAGCAGCCACATTATATACTAACTGGTTGGTGATAGTCCACCCGGCTGCCAGTATCTTGCGGATAGCTTCACGCGCTTCGGGTGTTACTTCCAGCGGAGTCTGGAAATGCGTTTGAATCAGAAATTGGCTGACTCCTACGGCAGATGCCTTTTCTTTGAACTCGCGTAAGATTTCCAATAGCTCGTCATTGATTCGCATGGGCAGATATACCGGGAGCCGGCTGCCCAAGCGTACTCGTTGCAGTTCCGCATATTTCTCTCCTTCGGCGCGGTGCAGGTTTGCGTTCCGTTTGCGGACAGCCATTTTGTAGACGGCTTTCAGTATATTGCGCAGGGTCTTGTTCTGGCTCATCAATGCATCGCCTCCTGTAATCAGGATATCCCTGAACTGAGTGTCGTTCTCGAAATATTCCATCAGTTTTCTCAACCTCTTGTCCCAGCTCTCTTTCGGCTTCAATTCCTCGAAGTTGAAGTTCAGACGTTCACTTTGAAAGTCGTACATGCGCTGGCAGGATGCACATAGGCCGCCGCAGGCACGTCCCATCGAGTCGGGGATAAGAATGGCCACATCGGGATAACGGCGGTGAATGTTGTGTCCGTCCGGCAGCAGCCATCCGGCAGCGTTGGGCTTTCCGTCCTCTACTGCATCTTCTTTTTCCCATGCGTGGATGTTACCGTAAGTTTCTACCAATTGGGAAGAGTACAAGATATAGCTGCGTATGGCTTCGTCATCATATCCTTTTCCGGTAGGATTCAATAATGACAAATAATAAGGGGTGATGAAGACAGGCATTCCTTTCTTGCGTGCTTTGTGATAAAGCTGCAAGGTTTCTTCGGACAGGGAGTTGCCTAGCATCCGGTTCAGTTCGGTAGGGTTTTTTACGGCCATTGCCAGATGAAAACGGGCTTCGTTCCACCATTGGCAGACCAGCCGGCGTTTGTCCTCTTCCGTGCTTCCTTCGGGAAAAAGGTAGCGGCTGGAGGGTGCGTGTCTGTTTTCTATTTTCTGGATAAGAAGGGAGATGATACGTTCTTTGTTTTGTCGGCGGATAGCCCGGACATCCTCATTCAGTCCGCTGGGCCAGCGTTTCATCCACTGTTGCACTTGTTTTTCATCAGGTAGCTCCTCTTCTTCGTGATAAAGCCGGTCGAACTGGTGATACAGGTCAATCCATAAATCAACGGAAATCTCTTCATTGATGATACGATTCGTTAAAAACTTCCAAAGCAGTGAGATGGTTTCTATTTTAATCTCCTGTTCTGTAGAGGCTTCGTAAATGGTTTTTCCATCGTTATCTATCAGTCTTTTAATTTGCCTTGCGGCAGCAGGATTGTAAATAGGACCGGATAATAGATAATCGTTCAGCTTGTTTTTGAAAGCTGTTTCATCCTGGCTTTCTGAAGCCAATGAAGTGAGTTGGGTTAATCGGGTTTCGAATAGTGTTTTAATGCCATGGGTGGATAACATCTTATTCTTTTGTTTCATAAGCAAACGGTTGTTAAGAAAGTGAATACTATAAATAACATATTTCTCGTAGAAAAGTTATCAAACTGTTAACTTCATGCTGCTAATATAGTAAAAAAGCTTCTTTTATGCAAATTCATTAACAAAAAGACTCTTTTTATAAATAGCATTATTTTATAGAGTACATTTGCTTTGTGCTTTCGTCTTTTTTTAAAGCCCGGAGCTTTTATCGGGAAACGAAGAAATTCGTAGTTTTGTAGAGCTTTGCTTGTTTGCAGGTCAATCAAGCTGAAGAGAAACCTCATTTTAATAAATGGAAAAACAACATAGAAGTAAATAAATGGAACTGAAACAACTTTTTACCTTTGCAGCAGCCTGTTCGCTGGCACTTTCGGTATCGGCGCAAGATAGAGTACACTATACAGGCACGGAGCTGTCTAACCCTACCTGTCATGACGGGCAATTGTCACCCGTGGTAGGGGTACACAATATTCAGGTGATGCGTGCCAACCGGGAACATCCTGCACCCGATAACGGCAATGGATGGACATACAATCATCAGTCCATGTTGGCTTATTGGAACGGACAATTCTATATGCATTATCTTTCCGATCCTTCGGACGAGCATATTCCTCCCTCACAAACTTTCCTGATGACCTCGAAAGACGGTTATCACTGGACAAACCCGGTGACCCTTTTCCCTATCTACCGGGTTCCCGATGGCTATACCAAGCCCGGACGCACAGACAAGGCAAAAGATCTGGATGCCATCATGCATCAGCGTGTAGGCTTTTATGTGTCAAAGAGCGGCCGACTGATAGCCATGGGAAACTATGGCGTGGCGCTGGACAAGAAAGATGATCCGAATGACGGGAACGGAATAGGCCGTGTAGTTCGCGAAATTAAAAAGGACGGTTCCTTCGGCCCCATTTATTTCATTTATTATAACCATGCGTTCAATGAAAAGAATACCTCTTATCCTTATTTTAAACGGAGTAAAGACAAGGAGTTTGTAAAAGCCTGTCAGGAGATTCTGGATAATCCCCGCTACCGTATGCAGTGGGTGGAGGAAGCCGACCGCAATGACCCGTTGATTCCTTTACACAAAGAATACAAAGCGTATTGTGACTATACCTTGCCCGACGGCCGTTTGGTAAGCCTGTGGAAACACGCCCTGACTTCCATCAGCGAGGATGGCGGAAATACATGGGCGCAACCGGTGGAACGTGCGAAAGGTTTCGTAAACAGTAATGCGAAGATATGGGGGCAACGTTTGAGTGACGGTACATACGCCACGGTGTATAATCCTTCCGAGTTCCGCTGGCCACTGGCTATTTCGCTGAGTAAGGACGGCCTGGAATATACCACTTTGAACCTGGTGCACGGCGAGATTACGCCGATGCGTTACGGAGGTAATTATAAATCATTCGGTCCTCAGTATGTACGGGGTATTCAGGAAGGTAACGGGACTCCTCCCGATGGTGATTTATGGGTGACTTACAGTATGAATAAAGAGGATATGTGGGTGTCTCATATTCCTGTGCCTGTCCGCGCACATGCCAGCGAGCATGCTGACGACGATTTTGCCGGCTACAAAGATTTGAGCGAACTGACCGACTGGAATTTGTATTCCTTGCAGTGGGCTCCCGTATCACTGGATGGAAAATGGCTGGTGCTGCAAGACAAGGACTTATTCGATTATGCCCGTGTGGAGCGTAAGATACCTGCTACAAAAGAACTGAAAGTATCTTTCGAACTGATGGCGGAACAGAACGATAAAGGACTTTTGCAGATAGAATTTCTGGATGAAAACGGCATTGCCTGTTCCCGTCTGGAACTGACTCCCGATGGACTTTTCCGTGCCAAAGGAGGTGCGCGGTTTGGTAATTTGTTGAAGTATGAACCGGGCAAGACGTATAAGGTAGAAGTGGAGCTTTCTGTTGCCAACCGCATGGTAATTGTCTATGTGGATGGAAAGAAAGTGGGGCAACGTATGTTCTTTGCGCCCGTTCCGGCCATCGAGAGAGTGATGTTCCGGACCGGAGCGCAACGGACTTATCCTACGGTGGATACCCCGGCGGACTGGTATGGCATTCTGCCGGATGCGGGTGAGCAGGAACCCTTGTGCACCTATCGTATAGCCAACTTTAAGACGGCTTCTGCTGATAAGGATGCCGGTGCGGCTTTCTTGAAATATAAGGATTTCAAGCCCTATGTGGATTATTTCAACAGCATGGAGGATGAGAATATAGCCCAGGCTATTCCCAATGCCCGTGCATCTCAATGGATGGAAGAAAACATTCCTCTTTTCGAGTGCTCTCAAAAGAACTTCGAGGAAATGTATTATTATCGTTGGTGGACGCTGCGCAAGCACATCAAGGAAACTCCGGTGGGCTATGGTATGACCGAATTTCTGGTAAACCGTTCGTATGCCGATAAATACAATCTGATAGCTTGTGCCATCGGTCATCATATTTATGAGAGCCGCTGGTTGCGTAATCCGGAATACTTGAATCAGATTATCCATACTTGGTATCGGGGTAACGAAGGAGGCCCGATGGCCAAAATGACCAAGTTTAGCTCGTGGAATGCGGATGCGGTACTGGGACGTTACATGGTCGATGGAAACAAGGAGTTTTTGTTGGATATGGTAAAGGATTTGGAAGCGGAATATGCCCGTTGGGAAAAGACAAACCGCCTGCCCAATGGACTTTATTGGCAGGGAGATGTGCAGGATGGTATGGAAGAATCCATCAGCGGAGGCCGTCGTAAGCAATATGCCCGTCCCACTATCAACAGTTATATGTATGGCAATGCCAAAGCACTCTCTCTTATCGGCATCATGACAGGAGATGAGGGCATGGCCATGAAATATGGATTGAAAGCCGATTCCATTAAAACATTGGTACAGGATAAGTTGTGGAACACAGACCATCATTTCTTTGAAACGATGCGTGGAGATGCGTCCGCCGAGGTACGCGAGGCTATCGGCTATATCCCTTGGTATTTCAATTTGCCGGATGCTTCTTCCAAATACACTGTGGCATGGAAGGAAGTGATGGACGAGAAAGGTTTTTCCGCACCTTACGGACTTACCACTGCCGAGCGCCGTCATCCTGAGTTCCGCACGCATGGCGTAGGTAAGTGTGAATGGGATGGGGCTATCTGGCCGTTTGCATCTGCACAGACTTTGACCGCAATGGCCAATTTCATGAATAATTATCCTCAGACTGTATTGACAGATAGCGTGTATTTCCATCAAATGGAACGCTATGTGGAGTCGCAGCATCACCGTGGCCGCCCCTACATAGGCGAGTATCTGGATGAAGTGACCGGTTATTGGTTGAAAGGAGATCAGGAACGCAGCCGTTATTACAATCATTCTACTTTTAATGATTTGATGATTACCGGTTTGATAGGGCTCCGTCCGCGCATGGATAACACAGTGGAGGTGAATCCGTTGATTCCCGAAGGAAAGTGGGATTATTTCTGTTTGGATAATGTGTTGTATCATGGCCGTAACCTCACTATTTTGTGGGATAAGGACGGCAGCCGTTACCAGCGTGGAAAAGGTCTGCATATCTATGTGGATGGAAAGGAAGTGGGACACGCCGATACATTGACCCGTGTCCTTTGTGAGAATGTGCTATAAATTTGAATAAAGGGGATGTCTTAAGATAATAAACAGACTGTTGAAAGAAAAATGAATTACAGAAAATTCTTAATAGCCGCTTTGTTAGTTATGTCTTTCGCCGTGCAGGCGAAAGACATAACTGTTACCCGCCTGACGTGTGAGATGCGCGACGGAAGAGTGACCACCTCTGATACCCCTCGTTTGGGATGGCAGATGAGTTCGCCGGAAAATGGCACGCGGCAGACCGCTTATGAGATAGAGATTCGGGATGTATGGGCAGGAAAAGTAGTCTGGAACAGCGGCAAAGTAAAATCCGCTCAAAGCCAGTTGGTTTCCTGTGCGGATGCGGTCTTGGAGAAGGACAGGCATTATACTTGGCGTGTCCGTGTCTGGGATGAGGCTGATACGCCTTCGGCATGGAGTGCCCCCTCTGATTTCAGTATCCTGACTTCCGAAGCGGCTTTCGCCGGCAGTGAATGGATTGGGGCTATTACCCGTAAGGATGCCCGCATACCCGAAGGTCGGAAATATCATGGCAGTGAACTGAAAAAGCCTGAGGCAAAGGCCGCCTGGGCTGCTGTGGATACTTTGGCAAAGAAAAGTATTTATCTGCGCCGTGAGTTCTATGTGGCAAAGAAAGTGAAAGACGCCACGGCGTATGTATGTGGCTTGGGCTTTTATGAATTTTCGCTGAATGGAGAAAAAGTGGGAGACAGCGAATTTGCCCCTCTTTGGAGCGACTATGACAAAAGTGTCTATTATAATACTTATGATGTCACCTCGCAAGTGAAGAAAGGCGGTAACGCTATCGGAGTCCTGTTGGGAAATGGATTTTACAATGTGCAAGGCGGCCGCTATCGTAAACTGCAAATCAGTTTCGGCGCTCCCACGCTTCGTTTCCGGATGGTGGTGAATTATGAAGACGGAACCTGTGAAACGATTGTTTCCGGAAAGGACTGGAAGTACGATTTCAGTCCCGTACTGTTCAATTGCATCTATGGCGGAGAAGATTATGACGCCCGCCGTGAGCAGAAAGGCTGGAACATGTTCGGTTTTAAAGAGCAGGATTGGCGTCCTGTCGTGATTCAGGAAGCCCCCAAAGGGGTGCTTCGTCCGCAGATAGCGCAACCGGTGAAGATCATGGAGCGTTATGATATCCGGAAAGTGACCAAGCTCACCGCTGAACAGATAACAGCCGCCTGCAAGTCAACCAAACGGACGGTGGACCCCTCTGCCTTTGTGCTGGATATGGGACAGAACCTGGCCGGTTTCCCCGAAATTACCGTCCGTGGAAAGAAAGGGCAGAAAATAACTTTGCTTGTATCCGAATCCCTGACGGACGAAGGAGCTTGCAATCAGCGTCAGACCGGCAGACAACATTATTATGAATATACCCTGAAAGGGGAAGGAGTGGAAACTTGGCACCCTCGTTTTTCTTACTATGGCTTCCGGTATATTCAGGTGGAAGGCGCTGTGCTGAAAGGGCAGAAGAATCCCTTCCGTCTTCCGGTGATCCAGAAGATACAGTCGTGCTTTGTTTATAACTCGGCTCCTAAAATATCCACCTTCGAATGCTCCAACCGCATATTCAATGATGCCCACCGGCTGATAGAGAAAGCGGTGCGAAGCAATATGCAGTCCGTGTTTACGGATTGTCCGCACCGGGAGAAACTGGGCTGGCTGGAACAGGATCATTTATGCGGTCCCGGTTTACTGTACAATTATGATTTGACGGGCTTTGTTCCTCAGACTCTTCAGAACATAGCCGATGCACAGCATGCCAATGGCGCGGTTCCTACCACTGCTCCGGAATATGTGGTGTTCGAGGGCCCCGGTATGGATGCTTTTGCCGAATCTCCCGAATGGGGATGTACCTTTGTGGTATTACCCTTCATGTATTATGAGACGTATGGGGATGATTCATTGATCAGAAAATATTATAACGGAATGCGTCGTTACATTGATTACCTCACTACCCGTGCCGATAATGGAATTGTTTCTTTCGGATTGGGTGACTGGTATGATTATGGAGATTTCCGGGCCGGTTTCTCGCGTAATACGCCTGTTCCTCTGGTGGCTACCGCCCATTATTATATGGTTGTACGCTATCTGGCGGAAGCTGCGCGTATGCTGGACAACCGGTATGATGTGGCCTGTTACACCCGTTTGAGCGAGGAAATCAAGGAGGCATTCCATCGGGAGTTTTATCACAAGGACACTCGTCAGTATGGTACGGGAAGCCAGTGCAGCAATGCCTTGCCTTTGTTCCTGGGAATGGTTCCCGCCGATGACAGACAGGCGGTGCTTGATAATCTGGTAGCGGATATAAAACGCCACGGCAACCGGCTGACCACCGGTGATGTGGGTAACCGTTATCTGTTCCAGACTTTGGCGCGTAACGGGTTGAATGAACTGATGTACACCATGCACAACCATGAAGAAGCACCCGGCTATGGTTTCCAGCTGAAATTCGGAGCTACCACGCTGACCGAGCAATGGGACCCGCGGCAAGGTTCTTCGTGGAATCATTTTATGATGGGGCAGATTGATGAATGGTTCTTCAACTCGTTGGCGGGTATCCGCACCGTTGAGGGAAAACCGGGAATGAAGGAAATAGAAATACGTCCCCGTCCGGTAGGCGATTTGACATATGTCCGTGCCTCTACCCAAACCTTGTACGGAAAAGTAGCGGTAGACTGGACCCGCGAGGATGGAGTCTTTACATTGAAAGTAACGATACCTGTAGGGTGTACGGCACGCGTATTCCTTCCCGATGAGAAAGAGCCGAAGATAGTGGAAAGCGGAACTTATTCTTTTAAGAAATAAACGCGGTTTTCATAGGAAAAGCCCCCTGAGGGTATTTGGTAAAACTAAAATCAAATAATGAACGATATGAATAAACGTACCTTTTTAAGTCTGTTACTATGTGTTTGCTGTCTGTCTTTTCTGCATGCGGAGCGTGTGGATATGCAGCAGGCAGGTGCCGATGTGCAAGGCAGGAAGCTGAACACAGCATTGATTAATTCCACCATCGACCGCCTGAACGCCCATGGTGGAGGAACCCTCTTTTTTCCCGCAGGAACTTATCTCACCGGTTCCATCCACATGAAAAGTAACATCACTCTGGAACTGGAAGCAGGAGCCACCTTGAAATTCTCGGAGAACTTTGACGATTTCCTCCCTTATGTGGAAGTGCGTCATGAGGGAATCATGATGAAAAGTTTCCAACCGCTGATTTATGCCGTGGATGCAGAGAACATCACCATCAAGGGTGAAGGGACACTGGACGGACAGGGCAAAGCATGGTGGACGGAATTTTTCCGCGTCCTTGTAGATCTCCGGGACAACGGCAAGAGAAACATCAACAAGTACCAGCCCATGTTCGAGAAGGAAAACGACCTGAAAGCCCTTTACGCCGAAACCAACGAAGACTGGCACGGCACATTGGACCGTCGTTTCTTCCGTCCCCCTTTCATACATCCCATCCGTTGCAAGAATGTACGGGTAGAGGGCGTGAAGATTATCAACTCTCCCTTTTGGACCGTAAATCCTGAGTTTTGCGATAATGTGACCATTAAGGGCATTACCATCCACAATGTGCCTTCCCCCAATACGGACGGCATCAACCCTGAGTCTTGTAAGAACGTACACATCAGCGACTGCCACATTTCGGTAGGCGACGACTGCATCACCATCAAATCCGGACGTGACCTGCAAGCACGTAAACTGGGCGTTCCTTGCGAGAATATCACGATTACCAATTGCACCATGTTGAGCGGACACGGTGGTGTAGTTATCGGCAGCGAGATGAGTGGGGGAGTGAAGAAAGTGACCATCAGCAATTGTGTCTTTGACGGAACCGACCGGGGGATTCGTCTGAAATCCACCCGTGGTCGCGGAGGCATTGTAGAAGATATCCGTGTAAGCAATATTGTGATGAGTAACATCAAGAAAGAGGCTATCGTCCTCAATCTGAAATATAGCAAGATGCCTGCCGAACCGAAGAGTGACCGTACTCCGGAATTTCGTAATATCTATGTGTCGGGTGTGACGGTCCGTGATGTGAATACCCCCATTATGGTGGTAGGCCTTCCCGAAGCGCCTATTACCGGTATTGTGATGCGTGATGTGTATATTCAGAATGCCAAGCAACGCTGTGTTTTTGAAGACTGCAAGGACTTGGTGCTGGATGATGTGTATGTGGATGGTAAAGAAATAAAATAGACTTCCCGATGAAGAAACAACTATTATGGTGCATGGCGGCACTCTCTTTTTCCGCTGCATCTGCACAAACTTATGAAACCCGGTTCGCACGTCCGTTATCCGATGTGTTGAATGACGTTGCCGCCCGTTTCCAGGTCCGCTTGAAATATGACGTGGATACGGTGGGGCGTGTGCTTCCGTATGCCGATTTCCGTATCCGGCCTTATTCATTGGAGGAAACGCTGACCAATGTGCTTTCCCCCTTCGATTATAAATTCGTAAAGCAAAGTGACAAGGTATATAAGTTGAAACCTTACGAATACGCCCGCCGCACGGATGCCGACGGAGAAAAAATGCTGGCATACCTTAGTGGTTTATATAGTGATAAAAGTCAATGGGAACAGCGCAGGGAGATTCTCCGCAAAGAGGTGCGCCAACGTCTGGGACTGGATGATATGCTGGGGAAAACAGTGAAGGATGCAAAGCCTGTTCTTTCCAAAATACGCAAATTTGATGGCTATACCGTGCAGAACTTTGCATTGGAAACCTTGCCGGGGCTTTATGTCTGCGGTTCAGTCTATGCCCCCCGCACCAAAGGCAAACATGCACTGATTATCTGCCCCAATGGTCATTTTGGACAGGGACGCTACCGCAAAGACCAGCAGCAGCGCATGGCGACTCTGGCACGTATGGGGGCTGTCTGTGTGGATTATGACCTGTATGGTTGGGGTGAATCCGCCTTGCAGGTAGGAGGAAAGGCGCACCATACTGCCGATGCGCACACCATTCAGGCTATGAACGGAATATGGATACTGGACTATATGCTGGCAAACCGTAAAGATATAGATCCTGCATGCATCGGCGTGAACGGTGGTTCCGGCGGAGGAACGCAGACGGTGTTGCTTACCGTCCTGGACGACCGTTTTACAGCTGCCGCCCCTGTGGTCAGTCTGGCCTCTCATTTTGATGGCGGTTGCCCGTGTGAAAGTGGCAAGCCCATCCAGTTGGCAGGTGGAGGAACTTGCAATGCGGAGCTGGCCGCCCTGTTTGCCCCGCGTCCCATGCTGGTGGTTTCCGACGGAGGAGACTGGACAGCCACGGTTCCCCGTTTGGAATATCCTTACTTGCAACGCATCTACGGTTTTTACGGTGCGACGGACAAGGTGAGCAATGTACATTTGCCGCAAGAACGCCATGATTTCGGTCCGAACAAGCGCAATGCGGTTTATGATTTCTTTATAGACGTGTTCGGCCTTGACCGGAACATGCTGGATGAAAGTAAAGTAACCATTGAACCGGAAGACGCATTGAAGAGCTTTGGTGAGAAAGGTGAGAAACTGCCTGCCGGAGCCTTGAGATATAAAGAATGATTTTGTCGTTTATTTATTAGGTTAAGAGTTAGTATAGAATCTCCCTCTTGCATAGCCTGTGAAGGTGAGCAAGGGGGAACTTTTTTTAGATATGGGGGATTAATACTTTTTGTCGGGTATATCAGGTCTTGTCATGCAGACTGTTAAGTCTTTTTGTGCGGACTGTTACTATAGTCTTCGGCAGTGGACCGTACGGTCTGCTACAGTGGACTGTACGGTCTGCCGCAGTGAAACATACGGACTGCTGTCGCAGTCTGTAAAAGGTGACCGTAAGAAATGCTTTAATGGTACTGAAAAAAAGACTTAATGGAGCTGAAGTGATGAATTAACTTCGCATTTACGTTATAATCAGCTTTAGTTTCCCATCCTTGTGGCGCTTTCGGTCGTTTTCTTGTTTATAGTTGCGGAGTCAGATCGGTCTCTACGTCGGATTTCGGCTGAGTATAATGGAAAAAACGGAGATTATAACAAGATAATGCGTTTCTGTAATATGGCAGCAATCTGTTGTCTCAGTTGCGGGGCGCTGATGGGCTTGGCCATATAGCCGTCGAAGCCGTTTTCCATGGCCCGTTGTTCATCACTGGCATAGGCGAAAGCGGTAACAGCAATGATAGGCACATCCAAGGATAGTTTTCGTATTTCCCGGGTGGCCTCATAGCCATCCATCACCGGCATATTGATATCCATCAGAATTATCTGAGGGGTATGGAGCTTATACAAATTGACCGCCTCTTTTCCATCCCAGGCATGTACCAGGTTATATTCTCGTTTCAAGATAGATTGGAATAGCCGGTAATTGCTCTCATTGTCTTCGGCGATCAGAATGGTCAGCTTGTCTTTTTGCACGGAAATGAGTTGATGCTCTTCCTCTCTCTTGTTCTCTGCAGCGGCAGGCTGGTAGGGAATGGTGAACCAGAAAGTGGATCCTTTTCCTTCCTCAGACTCAACACCGATGCGTCCTCCCATGTGCTCTACAATTGTCTGGCAAATGGATAGCCCCAGTCCTGTACCCTGTACAAAAGAGTTCAGTTTGACGAAACGTCCGAATATGGAGTTCACTTTGTCGGCTGGAATGCCGCAACCGGTATCTTTAACATAGAAATAAAGTTCTTTGTCGCATAGTTTGTAGCCGAAGGTGATGCTTCCTTGTGAGGTAAATTTGCTGGCGTTGTTCAGTAAATTGTTCAGTACCTGCATCAGACGGTTCTTTTCCGTTCTTATGAGGCAGGAGGGAAGTCCTTTCTGTACAATCAGTTGAATGCCGTTGCTCTCTGTCCGATAACGGGTGACACTTTCTATCTCGGAAATAATATCATTCAGTTCTATGTTGCAATAGCTGAACTCTAATGTACCGGCCTCTATTTTCGATAAGTCCAGTATGTCGCTGATTAATTGCAGCAGCAACGTGTTGTTACTTTCAATGATATTGATATATTCCTGCTTTTCCTGTTCCTCTTCTGCAGCAGCAAGGATGTTTGAGAAACCGATGATAGCATTTAGCGGAGTGCGTATTTCGTGGCTCATATTGGCAAGAAAAGCGGACTTCAGCCGGTTGGATTCTTCCGCGCGGTCCTTGGCTGAAAGCAGTTCGTCTTCCATTTTCTTCCGTTCAGTTATGACTAGGGAAGATCCTACCAAAGTGAGCGGCATTCCGTTTTCGTCTTTGCTTTCCACTGCTGCCTGCGCCTCTATCCAGTCTATTTTCCATTGTGTTCCGTCATTGGCCAGCACGCGGTATTCCTCTTTTACTTTCTCTATTTTCCCGTCTGCCAGGTCACGGTAGGCCTGTATCACGCGCGGGCGGTCTTCTTTAATGATTTTAGCGAAGTATTGCTCGTCCGAAACGCTCAACTGATCTTCGCTGATGCTTCCCGGCATGGCCGCCATGACAATGGGGCGGTTGAGGTCGCATAAAATGGTATGGTCTTTCAAATTCCATTTCCAAGGTACGATGTTGGCTACTTCCAGTGCCATGGAAAGTTTATGGTTCGTGGCGCTCAGCATTTGCTGCGCATTGTGCAGTTCGGTGCTGTCCATGCAGAACACATCCACTGTGTCCGGTTCGGTAGAGCAATTCAGGACAACATCATAGAAGATGTTGACGGTCTTAAAATAATATGGGAAGGTGATCGATTTCTTTTCTTTTAAGGTGAGTTCCATGAAATGGGTGAACTCCGGCAAGGACTCCGGGAAAATTTCAGAGGCTCTTTTCCCTATCACCTCGGATTTGGGCAAGAAACATCGTTCGAAATAGCGGTTGACATCCATATAAATGCTGTCTGCGATATTCCCTTCTTTGTCCCATATTACCTGTTCTTTCATGTAAAGGATAGGCATATTGTCTATCAGATTGGTATATTGTGTGTTCGTGTCTATTTCATTTTGCTGGGCGCGTCTCAGCGCTTTCAGCATTTGGATGCGTTTTTGCTGTGCCACGGCCATCAGTATAAAAGCAATGAGTACACTTAGGATGATCCATTTATATTTGTTCAGAAAGTTGGCCGGTTTGTCATAGAAAACGGTGTCACCAGGGCATAGGTCGGGATCGAGTCCTTTATTTACCAGTCTTGTGTAGTTGAATGCGGGGTGTGCTTCGTTGGGTTCATAAAAAGGTATGTCGCTGGCTTTCTTCCCATGTAGTATCTCGTCTATCGTTTTCAGTAATTGCCTGGTAAAGATTTGGTCATTATACATGTATCCTCCTACCATGCCGCCGTCATCCATACCTGCATAGCGGATGGTGAACAAAGGGGCGGAGATGCTGGCGATACTTCTGTAGGCATTAATCAGAAAATTGCTTGAAGTGAACGATTCGGTGAACCAGGTGGATACCAGAATGCCTGTGGTCTTGTCTGTTTTACGCACGGCGTTATATAGCTGATGCAGACTGTTGGTACGCGAGGAGATGTATTCGTAATCCATTTGCGGGTATTTGTCTTTAATCAGCTCTCGCAGTTGCTTGTCATATTCCGGATTGGGGTAGATGCCGTCTCCCAGGAAAATCAGTTTCTTCATACCGGGAATCATCCTGCACATCAGTTGCACGTTTTCTTCCAGATAGATGGGGGTGTGCATGTAGGTGAAATTGAACTCTTCTGCCAATTCGCTCATGTGTGTCTTTTCTT
Organism: Phocaeicola vulgatus ATCC 8482; assembly: GCF_000012825.1. GTDB lineage: Bacteria > Bacteroidota > Bacteroidia > Bacteroidales > Bacteroidaceae > Phocaeicola > Phocaeicola vulgatus. The sequence goes on from NC_009614.1 coordinate 3,490,502, forward strand.
CGGGGGTGACTGTATCTCTCTGTCTGTAGAATTTCTCATGGTATACATAGGGGTCGGCTCCGCATACAATGGCAGGTACTTTACCCCATAAAGATTGAATCTCTTCTCTGAAAATCAGGCTCATGCTCCCAATGAATACCAGCAGGCGGGGAGGGGTGGAGCCGTATTTCGAAGAAAGAATTTCTGAGAATCTCTCGATTTTAGTGGAGTCGCCTACCATAAAAAGATTCAGATGCTCTATGTAAGCGTCCATGTTCTCTATTCCGGCTATTTTGTGAACGATGGGGGTGGTGATGCTGTTGCTCCAGGGGGAGGATTCGTTGTAGCTGTTCAGAATCAGAATATAGTTCCCCTCCTCGGTGTTTTCCTGTACATGGGAGGCTTTGCCGATGGTTGCAAAGAAGGTGAATATACAGGTACATATCAGTAACCGTTGTATATGGGCTACACACGTTCTTTTAAGATTTCTGTCCATTATTGATGTCCTACTCTTCTTTTGTTATATAGCTATGATGCTTGTGATGCAACAAATGTACTATTAAATTAATGAGTGGACGAAGAAATGGAAAAGTTTAACAAATATTAAAAGAGACAGGACGGGATGGAAAGTTTTCGTATAGGCAGATGGGAGATGATTGGATGGGAATTCCTGCCGGCCGATATGGCAGTGGGGCGCGAATGCTGATAAAGGGAGTGGGAGGGGAAGTCATTCTTTTGTTCTATTTCTTTTTTATATAAAGGAATAGTCTTATATTTATCCCGTCATCTTATTTTTGAAAAAGTAGGGGAACATCACTTAATCAGAAGTAGTTATGGAATATCACTTACGTACTAAATTGAATGGAAATATAGCAATGACTTCCTGTTTCCATGAAAACTCCTTTTTGCAGTGTGACAGGAGTCTTTATAAATTTATATGGGTGCGGCATGGAGCGTTGGATGTGGAAGTGGATCATGTGGTGATGCATCTGGAAAAAGAGGAAATGATTTCGCTTACTCCTTTGCATCATGTGCAGATAAGGGGAGTGGACGGTGAATACCTCACTTTTTTATTCAATAGTAACTTTTATTGTATTTACGGGCATGACAGCGAGGTGTCTTGTAACGGATTCCTGTTTAACGGTTCTTCCCGTGTCATGCGTTTGAAGCTTTCGCCTTCCCAGTCGGCCCGTCTTGACAGTATTGTCGATATTTTCAGGGGGGAGTGTGGAATACAAGACAACTTGCAGGAAGAAATGTTGCGTATTATTCTGAAACGTTTCATTATCACTTGTACCCGCATAGCCCGTGAAAAGTTTGATGTGGACCCGGGACGTGAGAACATGTTTGATGTGATTCGTCAGTTTTATGTACTGGTTGACAGTCATTTTAAGGAGAAGAAGCAAGTACAGGATTATGCTGATATGTTGTGCCGTTCTCCCAAGACTATTTCTAATCTCTTTTCCCTTTACGGACTTTCTTCTCCTTTGCGTGTCATTCATGAACGCGTGGATGCGGAAGCCAAGCGCTTGTTGCTTTATACGGGTAAGAGTGCGAAAGAAATCAGTGAGATTCTGGGATTTGAGGATTTGGCTACGTTCAGCCGTTTCTTTAAGAAAATGAACAAGGAGAGCCTTTCGGAATACCGGAAAAGAGAGAAGCGGGAATAATTGCCAACCTATATGGGGAAATTGCCATTTACCGGAGGGGGAAAACCACCGACCTTTGCACCAGGAAGTTAAATCTTTTAATAATGAAAGCAATGATGGCAAAATTAAAATCTCTGTTTGTTGCGTTTTTAACAATAGCAGCATCTGCCCAAAAACTGGGTATCAATCTTATCCGTGTGGCAATCCTTGTAATTTTTGTATGGATTGGTGGTCTGAAATTCTGGAACTATGAAGCCGAAGGAATTGTGCCTTTTGTGGCGAACAGTCCCTTTATGAGTTTCTTTTATACCAAGGACGCTCCTGAATATAAAGAATATAAGCTGAAAGAAGGCGAACTCGATGAAACGAAGCACCTGTGGCATGAAGAGAACAATACTTATGGGTTCTCTCATGGATTGGGTATTTTGATTATGGGGATCGGTATCTTGACGTTTTTAGGCATCTTCTCTCCGAAAACCGGTTTGGTGGGGGCCGGACTGGCTATTGTCATGACATTGGGCACTTTGTCTTTCCTTGTAACAACGCCCGAGGTGTGGGTCCCCGATTTGGGAAGTGGCGAACAGGGATTCCCTTTGCTGACGGGCGCCGGTCGTCTGGTCATTAAGGATATTGCTATTCTAGCAGGAGCTGTTGTCGTTCTTTCGGATAGTGCGGGAAGGGTATTGAACCAGTTGAAAAAGTAAAGTTGGAAAGACCGGTCACGGACATGCTCTTTTATAGGGGGGGTATATGGATGCATTCCGGCGAGAGGCAAGTATTTCCTGCAAGACATAAATATCTATGAGGCAAGTTGCATCCTGTGTCATCTTGCTGTCTGTCAGCTATTGATAATGAATGCAAATTTGGCAGATTCTGCGGTTAACCCCTGTTAAGTGCTTATCTGTCTGTGTTAAAAGAGGAAAAAAAACTCTGACAAACGGTACAACCGTACAATATTTGTCATTACATTAGCGTCATAAATGTTAAACCAAACTTGAAATTAACAAATTAATAGATATTAAGTTATGAAACAAGCAACTAAAATGGTACTAGGCGCAGCAGCAATTGTAGCAGTCAGCGCAGGTGTAGCAGGAGTAACGGCTTATTCTATGTTGAAACCCGAGCCAAACAAAAGCGTGGCTTTTAATGATGTGTTCCAACAAAATCCGAATACAAGACTCGCCGCGTTGGACGCCACTCAAATGCAACCGGTGGATTTGACTCAGGCAGCGGAAAATTCAGTGCATGCAGTAGTTCATATAAAGTCAACTCAAGAATCAAAGACTCAGACGGTTACCGTTCGTGATCCGTTCTATGATTTCTTTGGTGATATTTTTGGAAATGGCAGAGGCGGCGGTCAGCAGCGTCAGGTGCAGACTCCTGAAAGAGTGGGATTCGGTTCCGGAGTGATCATCTCGAAAGATGGATATATTGTAACGAATAACCATGTAATCGATAATGCTGATGTGATCAGTGTCAAACTGAATGACGGACGTGAATACAAGGGACGTGTAATCGGCACAGACCCCAGCACGGATTTAGCGTTGGTTAAAATTGAAGCGGATGAGCTTCCTACGATTCCCGTGGGCAATTCGGAGGCTTTGAAAGTAGGTGAGTGGGTATTGGCTGTGGGTAATCCCTTTAATATGACTTCTACGGTAACAGCCGGTATTGTGAGTGCCAAAGCCCGTTCTTTAGGGGTATATAATAATGGTGTGGAATCTTTCATCCAGACAGATGCTGCGATCAACCAAGGCAACAGTGGTGGTGCATTGGTGAATGCAAGGGGTGAACTGGTAGGTATCAATTCCGTACTTTATTCACCTACAGGAGCTTATTCGGGTTATGGGTTTGCTATTCCAACCAGTATTATGACGAAAGTTATAGCCGACTTGAAAGAATATGGAACCGTTCAGCGTGCGGTATTGGGCATCAAGGGTACTCCGATTAATGATGACCAGCAGATGATGCCGGAAGAAATCAAGAAGAAGGTGAAGGAACTGGGCGCCACCGACGGTGTGTTGATTGCTGAGATAATTGAGGGAGGTTCTGCGGCCGGCAACTTGGAAGTAGATGATGTCATTATCGGTATTGACGGAAAACGTGTGAAGAACTTTGCTGAGTTGCAGGAGGGGTTGGCTAAACACCGTCCGGGTGACAAAGTAACCGTCAAGGTGTTGCGTGACAAGAAAGAAAAGGATATCGAGATGACCTTGAAGAATGCACAGGGAACAACGAAAGTGGTGAAGAGTGCGGGCATGGATATCTTGGGCGCAGCATTCCGTGAAGTTCCTCAGGAATTGAAGAGACAATTGAATTTGGGATATGGTGTGGAAGTCACAGGTGTGACAGACGGTAAGATGAAGGCTGCCGGTATCCGTAAAGGCTTCATCATCCTGAAGGCAAATGGACAACCTGTCAAATCAGTAAATGATTTGGAAGATGTGCTGAAAGCTGCTACCCAGTCACCGGATCAGGTATTGTTCCTGAGTGGTATGTTCCCATCAGGTAAACGTGCGAACTATGCAGTGGATTTGACACAGGAATAAGAAGATTTTTAAGGTAGAAAGTTTCAATAGGTAAAGTTTAGAGGATGCACGGTAAGGGTTACTTCCGTGCATCCTGATTTTATAGTCAAACAGGACTGATAACCTTATTTTCGCAAAATATTTAGGAAAAGAAGGACAAAGATAGTCTTTTTTGATTTATTAGCTAATATTTTTCAAACAAAAATGGATGTATTCCATTTAATGTTGTAAATTTGCATCCCAAATTTGTTTTATAGAGAATGAGACAATTAAAGATTACCAAAAGTATCACTAACCGAGAGAGCGCATCTCTGGATAAGTATTTACAGGAAATAGGCCGTGAAGACCTGATTACTGTAGAGGAAGAGGTAGAGCTCGCTCAGCGTATCCGTAAAGGCGACCGGGTAGCATTGGAAAAACTGACACGTGCCAACTTGCGTTTCGTCGTGTCTGTAGCCAAGCAGTATCAAAATCAGGGGTTAAGTCTTCCTGACTTGATTAATGAAGGCAACCTGGGATTGATTAAAGCAGCCGAAAAGTTCGATGAAACCCGAGGCTTCAAGTTTATCAGTTACGCCGTATGGTGGATTCGTCAGTCTATTCTCCAGGCATTGGCAGAACAGTCACGTATTGTCCGTTTGCCGTTGAATCAGGTAGGCTCGTTGAACAAGATCAGCAAAGCCTTCTCTAAATTCGAACAGGAAAACGAACGTCGTCCTTCTCCGGAAGAACTGGCCGATGAACTGGAAATACCTGTAGACAAAATCTCGGACACGTTGAAGGTTTCAGGACGCCACATTTCTGTAGACGCTCCTTTTGTGGAAGGAGAAGACAACAGCTTGCTGGATGTGCTTGTGAACGACGACTCGCCTATGGCAGACCGTTCCTTGGTTAATGAGTCACTTGCGAGGGAAATTGATAGAGCACTCTCTACGCTGACCGAAAGGGAGAAGGATATTATCCAGATGTTTTTCGGTATTAATACGCAGGAAATGACGTTGGAAGAAATCGGCGATAAATTCGGCCTCACTCGTGAGCGCGTACGCCAGATTAAAGAGAAAGCCATTAGAAGATTGAGACAAAATTCGCGTAGCAAGCTGCTTAAGTCTTATTTAGGGTAAGAAAGATTCGGTTTCCGAAAAGAAAACAAAGCACAAGATGGAAGGTTGCTTCCGTCTTGTGCTTTTGTTCATAATATACCAATAATGCCTATCGGCTGCACTATGTGCCGTATGGTAATGGGCACATCAGCAAATTATTATAGTTAATTAATCTATTACTTTTTCGTATTTGTCCGTAAATAACTACTTTTGTCCTCTAATAAAATTATAAAATTAGAATTATGAAATCCATAAAGATTCTGTGCTCTTTATTATTGGTACTGACGGTATGCTCGGCATTCTCATTGAAAGGAAGTAAATCTGTTTATATAGTAGGCGTATCCGCATCGTTTACAGATTCATTGGTTTATTTCACGGAAATCCAGTTGCTGGACAGTGTGAGGCTGGATAAGAATAAGATGTTGCCGGAACGCTCACAATACAGTTATCAGCTGAAAAATTATCTGGAAAACGAGGAAGGGCTGACGAACCGTACTTGCTTTGTTTATTTCTCGAACAGCAGAAAGAAACTGCAGAAGACCATCAACAAGATGAAGACCAAGTATCAAAAAGGAAAGACCTTGCTGATTCGCGAAGTGAACCCCAATGCATTCAAGTTCAAGAAACCGGAAGAGTAATCCTTTTCTTATGAAAAAGATTCTATTTCTATTCTTGGCAGCCTGCTTTTTCTTCTCTTGTGAGAAGGAAACAATCGTGATTCCTCAGCAACATGCCGGAAGAACGGTTCTGGCATTCTTTTGGGCGGATAACAGTTTGAATTCCAGTTTGCGTGATAATATTCAGACGATGATGCAAGGACTTCAGGCTATGAAGGATTCGGCTGCTTTATTGGTATATTGGGATGGTGAGGCTTCGGATATCAGTTGGCCGGAGCCTTGTATCGTAGAATATGTAACCAATGGTCAGGGGGGGATCAACAGCCTGTCTAAAGGAACGATAGATGCAATGATGGCTGATAAGAATACATCTATCTATGATTTGATTGGTATTGGTAACATCAGAAAAAAATATCCCCCTCAGACATCAACGGAGAAAACCGTCATGCAGACAGTGATAGGTGATATGATGAGTGCTTACCCGTCGGAAAGTTATGGAATAATCTTTGGATCTCACGGTTCGGGATGGTTGCCCACTATTACCGGCACCCGTTCTATAGGACAAGATGGCGGGCGGTATTCCAGTGACACAGCGTTGATACCGGAATTGGCGGAAGTGTTGCGTACGGTAAATCCTCAAAAGTTTGATTTTGTCTTGTTTGATGCGTGTATGATGGGGTGTGCCGAGGTGTATTATGAGCTGAAGGATGCTGCCAGATACTGTATCGCTTCTGTACTTGATATACCGGCAGCCGGATTTCCTTATGCAAGTGTGATGCCTTATTTGTATGAAAATGCGATCAAGGATTATTTGGAGCCAATCTGTAAAGATTATATAGATTATTATAACTATATTGGTTGGGGAACCATTTCGGCAGTGGATTGCAATCAGATGGAAGGCTTGGCGGAAGCGGTCAGAAGTGTGATTTTGTCCAATCAGGATAGCCTGAAGAACGTGGATACAGCTGATTTGCAGCAATATGGCAAAGGCAGCAGCAGCTTCAAAGGATATGCCTATGATATGTTACAGTTTATTGGAAAATTGTGTGGAGGAATGGCTCCGGACGATTTTACGCAACAATTAAAGAAGACGGTCATTTATACAGATTATACTCATGATCCCACCTCATCCTTGTACAGAATAGATGGGGATAACTACAGTGGAATGGGTATGTATATCCCCAATTCATTCACCACTCCCAAATATTTGCTTTGGAACAATTATTTCAAGTCTTCCATAGCGTGGTATCATGCATCCGGATGGGCTGAAACGGAATCTATTTGGGGGAATTGAAGGAGAATGCAGCCAGTTGCCTTTTACTTGATCCCGAATAATAGATATAGCGGATGGAAGTGCCGAATTTCCGGTATTCCTCCATTTCCACCGAGTTGTCTACTGCATCCTGCAGGGCTTGTTTAAAGGCGGCATAATGGGTGTTCATATAAGTGGCGTTGTCCAGTTCTCCTGTAACACTGTAGAAATAGCTCACACTATTATCTTTCTCATTATAACAGGTGCTGTCCAGTGTAATCGTTTCGTTCATGCGTGTGGGGCAGGACCGGTTGGTCTTTTCGGCTGTCTGTTTGAATTTACGGACTTGTGAACGGTGGTTATTATTACATCCTGCCAAAGTAAGGATACCTAGGGCCGCTATTATAACTGTTTCTCTTTTCATTATAAATCGGTATTTTGAAGCGAAAGTAAACTATAAGTTTGAACAAAGCAAATGGATTTTTGTTTTTTATTAGTAAGTTTGTGCAAACAAAAAAAGTAAAACATGTCTCGCATTATAGATGAATTAAAACGTACGGACCACAAGCGTTATCTGGGTGGTCTTGATTTCTTTAAATATATTGGTCCCGGATTACTGGTTACTGTAGGTTTTATTGATCCGGGAAACTGGGCCTCGAATTTTGCGGCCGGTTCCGAATTTGGTTACGCGTTGTTGTGGGTGGTGACCTTGTCTACCATTATGTTGATTGTGTTGCAGCACAATGTGGCCCACCTGGGCATTGTGACGGGATTGTGCCTGAGTGAAGCAGCCACGCAGTATTGTCCCAAGTGGATATCCCGTCCCATTTTGGGCAGCGCGGTGCTGGCCTCCATATCCACTTCGCTGGCGGAGATACTGGGAGGAGCCATTGCCTTGCAGATGCTTTTGGAAATTCCCATTGCCTGGGGATCTGTCCTTACTACGATGTTTGTCGTCATTATGCTTTTTTCCAATTCATATAAAAAGATAGAAAGAGCCATCATTGCTTTTGTATCCGTAATCGGCCTTTCGTTTCTGTATGAGTTGTTTTTGGTGGATATTGACTGGCCTGTGGCGATCCGTTCCTGGGTGGTTCCTGAGATACCCCAGGGCAGTATGCTGATTATCATGAGCGTACTTGGGGCAGTGGTTATGCCACATAACCTTTTCTTGCATTCAGAGGTGATACAGAGCCACGAGTACAACAAGCAGGACGAGAGCTCCATTCGTAAAGTATTGAAATATGAATTCTATGATACTTTGTTCTCCATGATTGTGGGATGGGCCATCAATAGTGCCATGATCTTACTGGCAGCCGCTACTTTCTTCCGTACCCGGACTCCGGTGGAAGAGTTGCAGCAGGCGAAGTCGTTGCTTGACCCGTTGCTGGGCAGCCATGCCGGAATCATCTTTGCCCTGGCATTGCTGATGGCGGGGATTTCCTCCACCATAACCAGTGGTATGGCGGCAGGTTCTATCTTTGCGGGTATTTTCGGTGAGTCTTATCATATCAAGGATATCCACTCTAAGGTCGGTATTTTGATTTCTTTGGGGATAGCATTGGTTCTTATCTTCTTTATTGAGAATCCCTTTTACGGACTTATCATTTCTCAGATGATTCTGAGTATCCAGCTGCCTTTCACGGTGTTCCTGCAAGTAGGACTGACCTCTTCCAAACGGGTGATGGGCAAATATGCCAACTCCCGGTGGAGTTCATTTGTGCTTTATACCATTGCGGTGATTGTCTCCGCATTGAATATCATGCTGTTGCTCAGTTGAATAATGTGCGAATTTGCCCATGTGCCAATTGCCATGCGGGACCATAGCGCAGCACGTGGGCACATGGGCAAATTTTTTATTTCGTTTTGCTTTCCGAGATAATCAGCAGCTTGTCACCGGCGTGCAGTTGCAGAGAGCCATTGGGAATCATGAACTCGTTTCCTCTTTTTATCAGCATCACCAGCATACCTTTAGGCAGGTTCATATCCATTAGTCTGTTTCCTTTTGCCAGCATTTCTTCCGTCAGTACGATATCGCGGAGGTCTGTATTGATTTCCTCCGGTATCTCTACTCCGAAATCATTTCCTGTTTTTTCCAGTGGGGTATCCAGATGGAGTAATTTGGCCATCCATGAAATGGTCGTTCCTTGAACCACTAAAGACAATATGGTAATGAAGAATACGATATTGAAAATCTGAGTAGATCCCGGCACATCAGCCACTACCGGATAAGTGGCGAATATGATAGGTACTGCTCCGCGCAATCCCACCCAGGAAATAAACAGCCGTGAGTTGATGTTCATCTTTTTAAAGGGAAGGAGGCAGAGCAGGACACTGAGCGGGCGGGCGAGGACAATCATGAAAATGCCGATCAAGGTTGCCGGTATGGCGATGGACAACATTTCATGGGGATTCACCAGCAATCCCAGGCTCAGGAACATGATAATTTGGAAGAGCCAGGTCATGCCGCTCATAAAAGTAGCGATCTCCTTACGGTTTACAATGCGTGCGTTACCCACCATCATCCCTGCTATATAGACAGCCAGATAGCCGTTTCCTTTACACAGGTCGGTCATGGTGAATGTGAAGAAAATAAAGCTCAGCAGCAAGATAGGATAGAGTGACTGGTTCTTCAAGTCAATCTTGTTGATGATTGCTACCGCCAGTTTTCCCAGCAGGAATCCTGATGTGCCACCCACAGCAAACTGAATCAGGAATGAAATCAGAATATCGTCTGCCCCCATGCCTGCCGACGTGATGAACTGTATCAGGACGATAGTAAGCATATACGCCATAGGGTCATTACTTCCGCTTTCCAGTTCCAGCATCGGTCGGAGGTTATGTTTCAGATTCATGCTTTGCGAGCGCAGGATGTTGAACACGGAAGCAGAGTCCGTAGAGGACATGGTAGCCGCCAGCAGCATGGCCGTCATCAGGGACATGGTAATGCTGACATTCGAGAATCCGGAAATCCAATAAATAAAGAATCCGGTGAAAATAGTAGTAAGCAACACACCGAAGGTGGAAAGCAGTATGCCTTGTGGCAATACAGGTTTGATATCCGAGTATTTGGTATCCATACCCCCTGAGAACAGAATGATGCTAAGGGCCATCATGCCGATGAACTGGGCTTCGCCCGCATCATGGAACTGGAGTCCCAGACCATCGCTTCCGAATAGCATGCCGACCAATAAAAAAACAAGTAACGTAGGGATTCCGAACCGGTATCCGGTCTTACTCACTACAATACTTACGAATAATAGGATGGAACCTATCAAGAGAATGTTTTCTGCATTAAATATCATACTTCTGTGATCTTGTTTAATTTTTTAATATGATGTGCCAGCATCAGGCAGGCTGTGATAAACGCTAACAGATCGGATACAGGCATACTGAGCCAGATACCGTTCAGTCCCCACCAATGAGGTAGTAACAGCAGGCAGGGTAATAAATACAACAGTTGGCGGGACAAGGAGAGGAAGATAGAAATTTTCGCTTTCCCGATAGATTGGAAGAAACTGGAAATTACAATTTGTATTCCCACGAAAGGAAACATCAGTACTCCGATTTGTAACCCGGTGCGTGCCAATGCTGTAAGTTCTTTATCGTCTGTAAACATATTAACAACCAAATTAGGGAAAAGTTCGCTGAAAGCAAATCCCAACGAAGTGATGCACCCCCCTGCAATCATGCAATATTTCAAAGTCTGCTTCACCCGGCCGAATTTGTGTGCGCCATGATTATAGCCCACAATCGGTTGCATTCCCATAGTCAGCCCCATGATAACCATTACAAACAGCATCAGCAGACGGTTTAATATGCCGTATGCGCCGATAGCCAGATCGCCCCCGTAGAGCAGCAGGCTCTTGTTGAATATAATGACAATGGCCGAAGCGCAGACATTCATCAGGAACGGCGACATACCTATACTGAAGATATTCTCTACGATCCGTTTCCTTAATTTGAATATCCCTTTCTTGAAGCGGATATAACTTTTTTCCTGCATGAAATGGCTCAGCACCCATATCATGCCGGCAAACTGTGAAAGGATGGTTGCCGTGGCTGCTCCGCGGATTCCCCAACCGAGCCAGAAAATAAAGACAGGAGCCAGAATAATGTTGCATCCCACTGTCAGCATGGAGGACAGCATCGCCTTTCGGGGATAACCGGTGGCACGCATGATATTATTCAGTCCGATCATTACATAGGTGACAGGACTTCCTATTAATATAATCTGCATAAAGTCGCGGGCGTATGGCAACGTGTCATGGCTTGCCCCGAAGAAGAACAGAATCCGGTCCAGAAACAGCAGGGTGATGCCTCCGTAGAAAATAGAATTTATCACACAGAGCACCGTTACGTTTCCCAGCACCTTCTCGGCACCGTCCGTATCCTTCTGCCCCAGGCGGATAGAAGAAATGGTAGCGCCACCCACCCCGACCAGTGTACAGAATGCCACCAGCAGATTCATCAGCGGAAAAGAAATAGCCAAACCCGATATGGCCATGGCGCCGACACCATGGCCGATAAATACACTATCAATAATATTGTACAGTGATGTCAGTGTCATCCCTATGATGGCAGGGATAGAGTACTCTAAAAGCAGCTTTCCGACCTTTTCTGTACCCAGTATGTGCGGGTTGTTTTCTTTCATTCGCGTTTTTGTTATTTTTAAGCTTTGCAAAGTTAGGAATATGGAGGATTATTCGGACCTTTGTGGCGTTAAATCAAACTAAAAGTAATATGAATTCAACAAAAAGCATAGCAGCTTTATTCGATTTTGACGGAGTGGTAATGGATACTGAGACTCAGTATAGTATATTCTGGAATGAACAAGGACGGAAATACCATCCGGAGCTTCCCGAATTCGGCCGGTTGATAAAAGGACAGACCTTGACACAGATTTATGCCAACTATTTTGCCGGAATGGAAGAGGTGCAGCATGAAATTACAGAAGATTTGAACAAATTTGAAAAAAATATGTTATATAATTATATCCCGGGCGTAGAGGCTTTCCTGAAAGAATTGAGGGAAAACGGGGTAAAGATAGCTATAGTCACAAGTTCAAATGAGATGAAGATGAGCAACGTATATAAAGCACATCCGGAATTGAAGCAAAGTGTGGACCGTATCCTCACTGCTGAAATGTTTACTCATTCCAAGCCTGACCCCGAATGCTTTCTGTTAGGTGCGACAGTTTTTGACACCGTGCCGGAGAACTGTGTGGTTTTCGAGGACTCGTTTCATGGACTTGAGGCGGGGAACCGTGCCGGAATGACTGTGATAGGACTGGCTACCACCAATTCTGAAGAGCAAATACGCGACAAGGCAAATGCTGTTATTCAGGACTTTAATGGATTCAGTTTCGAAAAAATGAAGAATATGATGAGGTAATGTCAACTAAAACATCTACCTTTGCAGCCGTTTTTTATAAATTAAAGTAAATATGGCAGGATATATTTCAGGTGATACACGCAAAGTAACTACCCACCGTTTGGTGGAAATGAAGCAGAGAGGCGAGAAAATTTCTATGCTTACCTCCTATGATTACACGACAGCGCAGATTGTAGATGGCGCAGGCATCGATGTTATATTGGTAGGCGACTCCGCTTCGAATGTCATGGCAGGAAATGTGACCACACTTCCTATCACCCTTGATCAGATGATTTATCATGGAAAGTCTGTGGTCCGTGGGGTGAAACGCGCGCTTGTTGTGGTGGATCTGCCTTTTGGCACTTACCAGACTTCCGAATACGAAGCGGTGACCAATGCGATCAAAGTAATGAAGATTACGCACGCCGATGCTTTGAAACTGGAAGGGGGCGTGGAGATCATTGATGCGGTAAAGAAAATCATTGCTGCCGGCATTCCCATCATGGGACATTTGGGGTTAATGCCGCAATCTATCAATAAATATGGAACCTATACTGTACGCGCCAAGGACGAGGAAGAGGCCGAGAAGTTGTTGAGCGATGCACATCTGCTGGAAGAGACAGGGTGTTTTGCGCTGGTACTTGAGAAAATCCCTGCGTCACTGGCAGAGCGTGTGGCCAGGGAACTGACTATTCCCGTTATCGGTATCGGAGCCGGTGGCGCGGTAGACGGGCAGGTGCTGGTAGTATCGGACATGCTGGGGATGACCAACGGTTTCAGTCCTCGTTTCCTCCGTCGTTATGCCGATCTGCATACAGTTATGACGGGAGCCATACAGCAGTATGTGGATGATGTGAAAAAAGGGGATTTCCCTAACGAAGACGAACAATATTAAAAGTTTTTGCTGATATGTATGATGACTTCTTCTTTCCGTATGAAAAGGCAAAACTGTGGACTGGGAATATGTTTTTGTTATCCCTTTCCAATTTTTTGCTTTATGCATCACTATACATGATGCTTCCTGTGCTGCCTTTATGGATGGTGCGGCACTGGTATTGCAGTTATGCGGAAGCAGGAGCAGCCATTGCTGTTTTCGGGCTGGCCATGTTCCTTCCGGGAACATTCAACAGCTACCTTATTGATACGTTCAAACGTAAAAGTGTGTGCTTTATAGCGATATTCCTGTTTGTGGCATCCAGTCTGCTATATCCGTACGTTGCGACCGTAGGATTTGTAGCTTTGGTCAGGGCTGTCCAGGGAGGGCTGTTCAGCGTCATTACCATGACTACGGGCAGTACATTGGTGATTGATGTCACTGCTTCCCGCCGCCGCACGGACGCCAATATCGCTTTTGCCTGGGCGGGTCGTTTTGGAATGGTGGTGGGTCTTGCCTTGGGGATCTATATTTATCCTTATTGGAATTTTCACCATATCATTTATACCAGTATGGCTCTGGGAGCGTTGGCGCTGGTGCTGATTCCGGCGGTGAAAGTTCCTTTCCGTGCTCCGCTCAGCACTTCATGGTTCTCGCTGGACCGTTTTTTGCTGCCGCGCACTTTGTGGCCGGGGATGAATATGATGATGGTGGCCATTATCTTTGGGATATTGGTGGCACATATTTACAATGAATTGTTTTTTGTTTGTATCCTGATAGGCTTTGTCCTGTCTTTGCTGCTTTTGCGTTACGTGCTTTCTCATGCTTCCGGTCGTTCGGAGGTAGAGCTGGGGCAGGCGGCAATGATAGGAGGATTGTTATTGCTCGCTTTTTCCAATAGCTTGATGAACAGTTATATAGCTGGTATTTTGTTGGGGATGGGAACCGGAACCACTGTGTCACGTTTCTTTATAAAAATGATCAGCCTGCCGAGGCATTGCGAGCGGGGAACGGGAAACAATACCTATCAGCTGATGTGGGAGGCAGGAGTACTGATTGGTTTCCTGTTTGAGAATATGTGGACTGAGGGTCATCCCGATACCATTTATTGGATATGTATCGGTATCTGTGTCGTTCTGCTGCTGATGTATGAGTTCTTCACACATCCGTGGTATTACAGAAAGATGGAGGAAAAACAGTGAAATATGGCAACTTACATAAATTAATAATATAAAGAATATGGCAGACGACAAAAAGATTATCTTTTCGATGGTGGGCGTAAGCAAAGCCTTCCAGGCGAACAAACAGGTATTGAAGGACATCTACCTATCCTTTTTTTACGGTGCTAAGATCGGTATCATCGGTCTGAACGGTTCGGGTAAATCAACACTGATGAAAATCATTGCCGGACTGGAGAAAAGTTATCAGGGAGAAGTGGTGTTCTCGCCGGGCTACTCTGTAGGCTATCTGGCACAGGAACCGCATCTGGATGATGAAAAGACAGTGAAAGAGGTGGTGATGGAAGGAGTGCAGAGCATCGTGGACACACTGGCGGAATACGAAGAAATAAACAATAAGTTCGGGCTTCCCGAATACTATGAGGATTCTGAAAAGATGGATGCGCTCTTTGCCCGTCAGGCAGAGTTGCAGGACATCATTGACGCTACGGACGCATGGAATCTGGACAGCAAGCTGGAACGCGCCATGGATGCGTTGCGCTGTCCGCCCGAAGACCAGCCGGTGAAGAACCTCTCGGGAGGCGAGCGTCGCCGTGTGGCATTGTGCCGTCTGCTGTTGCAGAAGCCGGATATTCTGTTACTGGACGAGCCTACCAACCATTTGGATGCGGAAAGTATCGACTGGCTGGAACAGCATTTGCAGCAATATGAAGGTACGGTGATTGCCGTAACCCACGACCGTTACTTCCTGGACCATGTAGCCGGATGGATTCTGGAACTGGACCGTGGCGAAGGAATTCCCTGGAAAGGAAATTACTCCAGCTGGCTGGAACAGAAGACCAAACGCATGGAGATGGAAGAGAAAGTGGCAAGCAAACGCCGCAAGACCTTGGAACGCGAGCTGGATTGGGTGCGCATGGCTCCCAAAGCCCGTCAGGCAAAAGGAAAGGCCCGTCTGAACTCTTACGACAAATTGTTGAATGAGGATGTGAAAGAAAAGGAAGAGAAACTGGAAATCTTCATCCCGAACGGTCCCCGTTTGGGAAACAAGGTGATCGAGGCCAAAGGAGTGGCGAAAGCTTATGGTGACAAGCTGTTGTTCGATAACCTGAATTTCATGCTGCCCCCTAACGGCATTGTCGGTGTAATCGGTCCTAACGGTGCCGGAAAGACTACCTTGTTCCGCTTGATTATGGGACTGGAAACCGTAGACAAAGGTACTTTCGAGGTAGGGGAGACCGTGAAACTGGCATACGTGGACCAGCAACATAAAGATATCGACCCTGCCAAGTCCGTTTATCAGGTGATCAGCGGTGGAAACGAACTGATCCGTCTGGGAAACAGGGATATCAACGCGCGTGCCTACCTCAGCCGTTTCAATTTTTCGGGAGCCGATCAGGAGAAACTTTGTGGAATGCTTTCGGGTGGTGAGCGCAACCGCCTGCATCTGGCTATGGCACTGAAGGAAGAAGGCAACGTGCTGCTGCTGGACGAGCCTACCAATGATATTGACGTGAACACGCTGCGCGCGTTGGAAGAAGGTCTGGACGATTTTGCGGGCTGTGCGGTGGTGATCAGCCACGACCGTTGGTTCTTGGACCGTATCTGTACCCATATCCTGGCTTTCGAAGGAAACAGTGAGGTCTTTTTCTTTGAAGGATCCTATTCGGAATACGAAGAGAACAAGATGAAGCGTTTGGGTAATGAGGAGCCGAAACGGGTGCGCTACCGCAAGCTGATGGAAGACTGATGACGCCCTGTCTATAAAATCTTACCCAAGTGTACGAACAGTAACGTATTCTTGGGTAAGTTTGCATATACACACAACGGCTCGTCAGAAATGTATGGCAACTTCCTCAGTATAAAGACGTTTTTGAGGTTAAGAGCCTTTTTATTATACACCTATCTTATTATGCGCGCACCGCATGGAATTCCCGTCGGCCCGTGTCCCGGGGTCATCCGGCAGGATGAATGTGGTTCACCATAAAACTATAAATTCTCTTTCTATAGACCTGCCACTGTAAATTGTAACCGATTTGTAGTTTGTATATCGTTTCTATTAGCTATCTTTGCAACGTCTTTTAAGACATTAATTATAATATTAATTAATAAAAAGTTTATGGTAAAAAGAATGCGATCTTTTTTTGCGGTGGTTATGTTGGTAATCGCTGCTACTGTTAACGCTCAGGTCACTACCTCGTCAATGAGTGGAAAGGTGGTCGATCAAAGCAATGAAGCCATTATCGGCGCGACGATTCAGGCTATTCATGAGCCGTCCGGCACCCATTATGGGGCCATTACCAATGTGGACGGCCGTTATTCCATCCAGGGCATGCGTGCCGGCGGCCCTTACAAAGTAGAAGTTTCTTATGTAGGTTATCAATCAGTGGTTTACAAGAGCATCAATCTCCAGTTGGGAGAGAATTACGTATTGGATGCGAACTTGAAGGAGTCTACCGAACTGCTGGATGAAGTAGTGATAACCGCTTCCAAGAGCAGCAATATGAAGTCTGACCGCGCCGGAGCGGTGACCAATGTCGATGCGGCCAGAATGTCGGAAGTGCCTACGGTGAGCCGCAGCATGAACGATATCATGCGCCTGACCCCTCAGGGAGCCAATATCGGTAGCGGTTTCTCAGTGGGTGGAGGTAACTACCGCCAGTCTTATGTCACTGTGGACGGAGCCGCTTTCAATAATGCCTTCGGTATCGGCTCGAACTTGCCGGCAGGCGGTTCGCCTATCTCTCTGGATGCATTGGAACAGATTTCCGTTTCCACCACTCCCTTTGATGTCCGTCAGAGCGGGTTTACAGGAGGTGCCATCAACGCCGTGACAAAGAGTGGTACGAATGAGTTCAAAGGTACAGCCTATATGTATACTTCCAATACCCACCTTACCGGTAATAAGGTAGAGGACTATGAGCTGACCCGCAACCGTGACCACAGTACCACCTACGGAGCTTCTTTGGGAGGTGCGATCATTAAAAACAAGTTATTCTTCTTCGTGAACGGCGAATATCAGGATAATGTGCAGGCAGGTCCGTCGGGCATAGCGCGTAGCGGCGCCAATGACGAATGGAGCACCAACGGCATCGTGCACCGTCCGTTCGAGAACACCACAACGGTAGGCGGCCGTACCTTTGTGGGGATGAACAACATCAGCCAATACCTGTCGGAAAAATACAACTACAATCCGGGACGTTATCAAGGATACTCTTTGGAAACCCCTTCTTACAAGATCATGGGCCGTCTGGACTGGAACATCAACAACAACAACAAGATTAATTTCCGTTTCACCCATACCCATTCCAAGTATTCCTCTAACCCTTCCTCTTCCACCACTCCGTTTAAGGATTCAATCATCTATCCGGGTGGAGTAGACGGCAGTGCGGGCAAGAGCAGTTCGGGCCGTACAGCAAACACCGGTCTGTACTTTGAAAGCTCACGCTATATGCAGGAACAGAACTTCACCTCCATCGCTTCCGAATGGAATTCAAAATGGGGGGCTATCAATAACGCCCTGCGTTTCACTTATTCTTATCAGAACGAACCGCGTACATACGAAGGGGGGACATTCCCTACGGTGGACATCCTTGACCAAGGCTCGCTGTACGCCTCATTCGGTCCGGACCCCTTTACAGAAGGGAACTTGCGCCAGGTGAAGACCTTTGTCATTACCGATGAATTCAATTTCTCCAGCGGTATCCATAACTTTATGGGCGGTATCCAGTTTGAGTCCAATAAGGCAGTGAACGGATTCATGCAGGCGGGTAGCGGTTATTATGTCTATTCCTCTTGGGATGATTTTGTGAACAACAGAGCTCCGGCTGCTTTCGGTGTCACTTATTCCAACACCGGGGACGGTTCCCAGTTCCTGGCGAACATGAAGTACCAGCAGCTTTCTTTCTATCTGCAGGACCAGATGAATATCACAGACAACTTCAGACTGACTGCCGGGGTGCGTTTCGAACTGCCCATTTATCCGGAGCTGAAGAACAACTATAACAAGAATTTCGCACAGATTGACTTTGACGGATATCATTACGCCACAGACCAGTTGCCTTCATCCTACCAGCTGACCGCCTCCCCCCGTATCGGCTTCAACTGGGACCTTACAGGCGAGCGTAAGTATGTATTGCGCGGCGGTAGCGGTTACTTCATCGGCCGTCTGCCGTTCGTATGGCTGGTTTCGGCAGTAGGTAATGCCAATTGCGGACAAAGCACCTATTATTATAACGAGCAGAAGGACGCTAAGTACGGACAACCGAGTTTCCACACCAGCGTGGCTGATATGTTGAAAGATCCTAACTTGAACCTTCCGGCGGCTACCGATCCTGCCGCACCTTCCGGAGCCACCATCATTGACCGCGACTTGAAGATGAATGCCACCTGGAAGTCATCATTGGCTTTTGATGCAAAACTTCCCGGAGACATTGACTTTACGTTGGAAGGTATTTTCAGTAAAGAGTTCAATCCGGCTACAGTGACTAATTTGGGACGTAAGTTTAAAGGAGAGCAGGAGATAGCTCCGGGTGATGTCCGCAGAATGTTTGAGTACTCCAATGCGAACAAGACGGATGCTTATTATATCACCAATGCGGGAAACAGCGCTTATTATTACTCACTCACCGCCTCACTGGCCAAGACATTTGATTTCGGCCTGCATCTTTCCGCTTCCTACACCCGTTCTTATGCCAAGTCGTATGGCGACGGCATCGGCGACCAGGTGAACTCGGCTTATTACAACAACCGTTACTCTGTCAACGGAAATAATGACACGGAGACCGGCTATGGTACGTATGTATCGCCCAACCGTGTGCTGGCTTCCGCCGCTTACCGTATTAAATACGCCAAGAATTTCGCTTCCTCCTTGTCTTTGATTTATGAGGGTATGAACATGGGCTATGCCGGAGGATATTCCGCCGCCCGTTATTCCTATACATTCACCGGAAATATTGTAGGCGATTACGGCTCAAACAACTTGCTGTACATTCCGGCATCCCGCGAGGCGCTGGATAAGTGGAACTTTGCCGATTATACTGACAGCAAGACGGGTGAGGTGACTTATTCTGCCAAGGAGCAGCGCGATGATTTCTGGGCTTACATTAATGAGGACAGTTATCTGAAAGGCCGTAAAGGCAAGTATGCCGAACGCGGAGGAGCCATCATGCCCTGGCATCATCAGCTGGATTTGAAGTTCAATCAGGATTTCTTCCTCAATGTAGGGGGCAAGCGCAATACCTTGCAGTTCGGAGTGGATATCAAGAACTTCCTGAACTTGCTGAACAGCGACTGGGGAATTTATAAGACGGTGAACAATACTTCCTTGTTGAGCTATAAGGGCGGCGCTTACCAGTTCCAGAAGAACGGAGGAAAGAAACTGACTGATACGTATTCCAATCTGAACAGTTTCAATTCTACGTATTCCATACAGTTCAGTGTCCGTTATATCTTTAACTAAATGAAATAGCCTGTATCAGACAATACAGGAACAGGATAGAGAGGCGTACCCATGAAGGTGCGCCTCTTTTTGTATGCACATTCTTTCGTTTTCTTTTTGCTCTGTCATTTTGAAAGTGAGAGAGCCTGAATGAAAGTGACCTGTCGTTTTGTCGTAGGGGCGGGCCGGATTTGTCCGGATCAGTGGATACGGCTTTGGGAATAAGGTATGCTGAAAATAGTTCCGGCGGTTTCCATTTGCCCTTCTTTCTACAGTAATATGTGGCAGTTGCTCTGGAATTTCCGGACAGTTTTCCCCTCTTTTGAGGCGGCTTTTTGTTCTTTTCTTAACATAATTGTCATATTCCGCCTAAAAAGTACCCTTTTCGTTTAAATAATCTAATATAAATTCAATTTATATGAATTAAATTTTTATCTTTGTCTTTCCTATTGGGAATGAAATACTAACTAATTAATTTAAATCAAAGACAAAATTATGAGAAATCATCTAAAGCATTTCCTCCTGTTGGCAGTTCTGACAATCTGTTTCACTGCTACGGCTGTTGCGCAAGGAACAGTAAAAGGTAAAGTAGTAGATGCCGAGAACAATGAGCCATTGATTGGGGCCACTGTATCGGTTAGCGGTACGACACTGGGTACTGTAACGGATATTGACGGTAACTTTGTGTTGAAACTTACCTCTTCTAAGGCTACTCTTGTATTCAAGTACTTGGGATACAACGAAATTACGCATCAAGTAAAAGGAAGCAATACGATAGACTTGGGTGAGGTCAAGATGTCTCCAGATGCTATTGGTTTGGGTGAGGTCAGTGTTATTGCCTCTATTATAAAGAGCGACCGTCAGACTCCTATTCCTATTTCTAACGTGAAACTGGCCAAGATAGAGGAGAAAATAGGTAATTTGGAATTCCCCGAATTGCTGAAATCAGTTCCTTCGGTGTATGTAACCCGTGAAAGTGGTGGCTATGGTGATTCCCGTATCAATATGCGTGGTTTTGATTCGTCCAACCTAGGCGTGCTGATCAATGGTGTGCCCATCAACGGCATGGAAAACGGTAAGGTTTATTGGTCTAACTGGTCCGGTTTGTCTGATGTGAGCCAGTTTATTCAGGTACAGCGTGGTTTGGGTGCGTCAGCATTAGGTATTTCTTCTGTGGGAGGAACCATGAATATGGTTACTAAAAGTACCGAAGCCCAAAAAGGTGGATCAGCTTATTTCGGTATTGGTAACGATGGTTTCCGCAAGTATTCGGTTTCTTTCTCTACCGGACTGATGGACAACGGATGGGCTATTACATTCATGGGGGCGCTGAATACGGGAGATGGTTACGTGAAAGGTACCAATTATGAAGGATGGACTTACTTTGGAAATATCTCGAAGGTAATCAACGATCATCATAAATTGTCATTGACAGCTTTTGGAGCTCCTCAGTGGCACAACCAGCGCTCGACCATGCACTATATCGAGGATTACAAGAATAGTCCCGATGGCGGACGTTTCAATAACGGATATGGTTATATCAACGGTGAAGCGGTAGGTAGCGGTTATGGCTATAATTATTATCATAAGCCTCAGGTTTCTTTGAATCATTACTGGACTATCGACGATAAATCGACACTGACCACTTCTCTATACGGCTCAATGGCTACAGGCGGCGGACGCCGTGCACGTGGCGCGATGAGTAATTGGCTGACTATTGATAACAATACCGGCCGTCCCAAGGATGGTGCCATGATGACTCCGGACGGTTTGTTCGACTACGAACGTGCTATGGCTGCCAATGCGGCTTCTCAAAACGGGTCGCAGGTGATTTTTACCAATGCTGTCAATGACCATGACTGGTATGGCATGCTGAGTTCCTATAAGAATCATCTGACTGAGAACCTGACTCTTACGGGAGGTGTTGACTTACGTTACTATAAAGGGTATCATACAGAGGAAATTGATGATTTGCTGGGTGGTGAGTTCTATCTGCAGACCTCGCCGCTGGCATTCCAAACCAAGAACCAGTTGCTGAAAGTGGGTGACAAGTTCAATTACTATAGCATTGGGGAGATATTCTGGGGTGGTGTTTTTGCACAGGCTGAATATAATACCGACAAGTGGTCGGGATTCCTGTCGGCATCATTGACTGAAGAGGCTTATAGATATGATGACCGTGGTGGTACGGATTCAAGATACTCTGCCACGGGTGCGGATAAACTGGACAGAGTGTCCAGCCTTCAGAATTTCCTGCCTTGGAGCGTGAAGGGTGGTTTTAACTATAAGTTCAATGACAACCACAATGTATTTGTCAATGCAGGATATTTTACCCGCGCGCCTTTCTTCAACTCTGTCTTTGCAAGCAATACGGCAGCTCCCGAAAAGGATGTACCCTACGAAAAAATTACTACGTTTGAATTGGGTTATGGATTTAGCACGGAACAGGTCAATATTGCATTGAATGGTTATTACACTCAATGGATGGATAAGTCCTTGCGCCGTAAGATCGGTCAGGAATATGCCAACCTTACAGGCTTGGACGCTGTTCACATGGGTGTGGAGCTGGAAGCGACTTACCGTCCTGTCAAGTCCTTTGAATTGAAAGGTATGTTCTCTTTAGGCGATTGGAAATGGAAAGATGATATTCACTTCACTATGTATGATGAAGCGAATAATCCTATCGGAACATACGACGCTTATCTGAAAGATGTCCATGTGGGTAACTCCGCACAGCTCACTTCCGCATTGAGCGCTTCTTGGGAACCGTTCAAAGGATTTAAAATCTCGGCCGACTACAACTTCTTCGGCAAGAACTATGCAGACTTCGATCCTCAGAACCGGGTGAATGAAGCGGATGCCGGTATTGACTCCTGGAAGTTGCCAGATTATGGTACGATTGATTTGGGCATGAACTATCGTTTCAATATTACCAAAGATATCCGTGCCATCGTATACAGTAATGTATATAATTTGACTAATACGGAATATATAGCCGATGCTAAGGACGGTACGAACCATGACTGGAAAACTGCATTGGTATATTATGGCTTCGGTACTACATGGTCTGCCGGTTTTAAAGTAATCTTTTAATCTCTAAAATAGTCAATAAATATGAAGTTAAAATATAATTTAATTGCATGGTCTTTGTTGGGATTCTTTGCTGCGGCATGTGATCCCATGGACGATATTTATAATGAAATCGATGCGGAAGGTACAACGAACACCCAGACGATGGCGGAATATGTACTGACTGATGCCGATTACGAAACGATCAGCTCTGCAGCGGCGAAGGCTGCCACTTCGGATGCTGAAAAAGCCTTGGCGAATGCCGTCAAGACGGATAAGGCTCTGAACGAGTTTGCATCGGCTGAGAAGTATGTTCCTTCCATCATCGCGAAGATGCTGCCTTCATGGGGGAAAGGTTCTTCGGTAGGAGTGACCTATAACTATCAGAATACTCCTTCCGATTACGTACTGGAGTATAGGACAGTGACTAATACTTCTTTGGGTGATAAGGATTATGAGGCTTTGTGGGGTGAAGGCTCTCCCGTGAAGTTCCTGGCTCCGGCACATGCTCCAGCTACCGTATTGCCCGGGTGGCTGGCCGGTCAGTATAAGGATGCGGCAAAAGGTGATCTTGTGCTGGTGGATTACAAATATGACGATGTTGACCCTGAATTTACAGGTGAGGATTTGTACTCTCAGGACTTTGAAACGGTTGAAAAAGACAAAGATATCGTATTGGAAGGCTGGGAGCAGGTGACATTGAAAGGTGATAAAAAATGGCAGGGAAAGATCTATAGCAATAATGGTTATGCACAATTCTCGGCCAACAATTTTGAGGGTGAAGTGGATACTTGGTTCATTTCTCCGGCAGTAGCAGTGACGAGCAAAGATGCCGGACTGTCTTTCGACATAAAGTTCGGATACTATAATGCAGATTGTCTGGATGTATTGGTTTCCGATACATATGCGGGAAATGGTTCGATTGATATGGCACAGTGGACTAGCGTGAAAGACCAGTTCACTTTCCCTGAAGGGCCTGCCAACGGCTACAACGATAATTTTGTGAATGTAGGGAAAGCCGGTCTGGAGGCATACAATGGTAAAAGCGTTTATGTTGCGTTCCGCTATGTAGGCGAGGGGCCCAAGGCGAAAACCACTACTGTTCAGCTCGATAATGTAAGTATTTCATCGGCTGTATTGGCTCCGACGAATGAAAAGCCTTATAATGCATTGTATCAGTTTGACGGAACGGATTGGAAGGTTAAAGAAGATAGCAGATTGGTTGTAGTGGCTCCTGCCGATTATGACGCTATGGGAAGCCCGGGCAGTCATGATAACTTCAGCACTTCGGATGCTCCGGAGAATTATCTGCCCCAGTTCCTGGCTCAGAAATTTCCATATGCCCAGGAAGGGGATTCAAAAGCCGTCATGTACAAATATTATAATAAGGTAACGACGATTGAGGTGGACGAGTATTTGTTCAAGGAGGGTACATGGGTTCTGAATAACAATATTGAACTGAAAGAAAAAGTGAATTTTGTACATAATGGAACCGAGTGGTTGTTTGATCCGACGGTAACGAAATCATTGGCTTCCGAAGATTATTTGATTTTGGAAAATTGGGTGAAAGCGAATAAAGATGCTGGGTATATGGATGCCAAATATGGAAACTCGGAATACTGGTTCGGTGGCAGCTCTTATTATGTAAACTTCAATATCCAGTTGGCTAAACGCCGTTCGAATGACCCCGATGGGGTGGTGCCGGCAGATGATAAAGAGGCTGAGGCTTATTTGTTGTCTATGGTTCAGGAGGGTATTGAATTGATCTTGGCAACAGAGTATCCTACAGCCGGCGCGCAAGTAAGTGGGGTTGATTGTTTCTATGTCATTTCTGCAAAAGTGTATAATGGGCTTGAAACATTTACTTATACTTATACTTTTAAAGGTTTAGGAAATGCTAAATTTGAACTGCAAGGTGAGCCTGAAGTAACAAAATAAGGTTTTAAATTTGAAGATAAATAAAGGGGCTGGTCGTGAATGACAGCCCCTTTATTGTTGCTTACAGTTTATAAGTAAAGGATGTGAACTCATCGTTAGAGGGTAGAAAAGTAGCGACCTCAAGCCTGTTGCATGATATTTCTTTGAATATTTACAGGCTGTAAGTTAAAAACATAAGGAGTTAACCGGCAGGACAGTCCTTTTTCTTTTTTATTACGAAACTCTTTATACAGTTATTCCCGTCTTTGTATAAATGCTTTCTCCCTATAGAGGTGAGTGACATATTGGAACATTAACAATTTATTAGCAGATAACTTTCTTGAAATCCGCTTTTTTTCGTTCCTTTGTATTGAACTGCTTTCAACAGAATTAAAATAACTTTAAATATCAAACGCTTATGTGTAGTGAAGGATTGCGTGAAAGATATGTAAATCCCTATACGGACTTTGCATTCAAATTATTGTTTGGAACCGACTTGAACAAAGAGATTCTTATTGGCTTCTTGAATGCCTTGTTCGATGGCAAGCAGGTCATTGAGGATGTCATCTACTTGAATACAGAGCATCTGGGCAGCAAAGAGACTGACCGCCGGGCTGTCTTTGATGTCTATTGTGAAAATGAAAAAGGAGAAAAGATTCTGATAGAAATGCAGAGAGGGGAGCAACAGTTTTTCAAGGACCGGAGTATTTATTATGCTACCTATCCTATCAGGGAACAGGCTATTAAAGGGGAAATCTGGAACTATGAACTGAAAGCAGTGTATGTGATCGGTATCTTGAATTTTGCCTTGGATGATGTTTCGTCTTCCGGCTTCCGCCATGAAGTGAAGCTGATGGATACAACTACTCATGAAGTGTTTTTTGACAAACTGACTTTTGTGTATCTGGAAATGCCTAAATTCCATAAAACCGAGCAGGAGTTGGATACGTTGTTTGATAAATGGATGTTTGTGCTCAAGAATCTGGCCCGTTTGATGGAACGTCCTACTTCCCTTCAAGAACGTGTGTTCAACCGGCTGTTTGAGGCTGCCGAAATTGCTCAGTTCTCAAAAGAGAACCTTTATGCCTATGAGGAGAGTTTGAAAGTATATAGAGATTGGAACAATGTGATTAATACAGCTATTCAGAAAGGCATTGCAGAAGGTGAATGGATGAAAGCCAAAGCTATTGCAGGAAATTTGAAGAATGCCGGGCTTTCCATAGCTGAAATCGCAAAAGTTACCGGACTTTCGGAAGATGAGATAAACTCCCTTTGATTCCTCGGATAAGAGCATAAAAAAACTCCTCCGATATAGATCAGAGGAGCTGTTCTTTTTGAAGTAAAATTGAATTATGCTTCAGCAGGAGCTTCAGTAGCTTCAGCAGCAGGTGCTTCTTCAGCAGGAGCGTTAGCGGCTTCTGCTTCAGCTTTGGCAGCGGCTTCAGCAGCTTTCTTCTCAGCTACTTTCTTGGCAATTTCTTCATTTACTTTCTTTTCAGCTTCCAAACGAGCTTTTGCTTCAGCTTTCTTTGCTTCATCCAGTTTAGCCTTCAAAGTAGCCAGACCAGATTGTTTGTTGTTCTTCCAAGCTTCGAATTTAGCTTCAGCTTCTGCTTCTGTGAATGCGCCTTTGGCAACACCGCCCAGCAAGTGCTTTTTCATGTAAACACCTTCTTTTGACAAGATGTTACGTACTGTGTCAGTAGGCTGTGCACCGCACATTACCCAATGAAGTGCGCGTTCAAAATTCAAATCTACTGTGGCAGGATTGGTATTAGGGTTGTAAGTACCAATTTTTTCAGTAAATTTACCATCACGTGGAGCTCTTACGTCTGCGATAACGATTGAATAAAACGCATAGCTTTTGCGTCCGTTTCTTTGCAATCTGATTTTAGTTGCCATTTCTAAATAATGTTTTTATAATTAATGATTTGAATTAATGCTAATAACCCGTATTAGCGGGTGCAAAGGTAAGACTTTTCTTTTGAATCGCAAAGACTTGGATGAGATAAAATATAATTTTTATACAAAGGTGAACGGACATAGTGTTAATCGCTAGAAAAATTATATATTTGCAACAGTTACAATTTAACTAAAAAATAAAAATTATGATTTCACAAAAATTACAAGAAGCAATTAATGCTCAGATTGTAGCCGAAATGTGGTCGGCCAATCTTTATCTTTCCATGTCTTATTTCTTCGCTGCGAAAGGCTATGAAGGTTTTGCTTCATGGATGAAAGCGCAGGCTCATGAGGAGAGTGATCATGCTGATGTGTTGGCGCAATATGTGATGAAACGTGGCGGACAAGCCAAGGTGGGGGCTGTGGATGCTGTTCCTCAGGAATGGGCTTCTCCGCTGGATGTGTTCGAGCATGTATACAAGCATGAATGCCATGTTTCCGAATTGATTGACAAACTGGTAGATGTTGCTTCTGCTGAAAAGGACAAGGCTTCTCAGGATTTCTTGTGGGGATTTGTACGTGAGCAGGTAGAAGAGGAAGCTACCGTTCAGGGTATTTTGGACAAGATCAAGCTGGGTGGTGATGTGGCTTTGTATCATTTGGATATTCAACTTGGCGCAAGAAAATAAGCGAAAGAGAAACGAATGCCTGTTTTTTGTCTTCTGCAGATAAAGATGCAGGTGTTTATCGGAAATAGAAAGTGGGTGTGTCAAAATCCAGTTTTTGGAAATATGAATTTATAATTTGAGCATCCTAAAAGACTAAAGAAAGGGTCGCATCAAACTCTGTATTGGTACAACCTTCCGCGATAGCGTATAAGCTATAAAAAAGATAGCCGTCCAGATTTTGGGGCGGCTATTTTTGTGTCTGCTTCCATTTGCCCGGAAGTAAATCACGATATTTTTCTATAGAGGTATTGGGAAACCATGCGGCACAACGGTCTATAATGTCGCATAGGTATTCAAATACGTTTATACCACACCTGTGACAGGTAATGGCCAATGAATAAGTGTTATAATTACTATCTGTAACTTTTCGGAGCAGTCATTTTTGTTTTGACACATTCATCTCCTTGCTTTTTTACAGTATTTCTCTCAACCATTTTTCTAATTCTCCCGTCCATTGGCGCTTATAGGTAAAGCTGTCACGGAAGCCCCAGCCGTGGCCGCCGATAGGATAGGTGTGGAGGGAAGCAGGGACTTTATTCTTTACCAGTGCCAGGTAATAGCTCACGCTGTTGCTGACGGGTACAGCTCCGTCATCGCTGCTATGCATGATGAAGGCGGGAGGAGTGTCGCCTGTTACTTGCAGTTCATTGGAGTAAAGTCTCACTAGCTCTTCTGACGGGCTTTTTCCTAAAAGATTGTCACGTGAGCCCTTATGGCAGTTGGACAGATCCATGCTTATGACGGGATAAAACAGGATCTGAAAATCCGGACGCGTTCCGGCTGTATAGTGGGTGGCTGCCGTACTGGCCAGATGTCCGCCCGCAGAGGCCCCCATGATACCCACTTTTTGAATATGCCATTCGTTGGCGTGTTCTCTCATCAGCCGGATAGCCTGATGGGCGTCGCTCAACGGTACATCATGGTGTCCGTTTGGCATACGGTATTTCAATACGGCGTATGTGATGCCTTGTGCGTTGAACCAGTCTGCCATATCGTGCCCTTCGTGATTCATTGCCAGGCGTATGTATCCCCCTCCGGGACAAGCCACGACTGCCAGTCCGTTCGGTTTGGCTGCCGGATAAATGGTAAGGGTAGGCTCACTGACATTGGAAATCCGGTTGTTCTCTAATTTCTGCTCGGGAGTGGTGATGCCGTTGGAGTTGGGGGCGCCATCGGGCCATAATTCCAACTCTACAGGTTTCTGGGCAGATAATGCGGTAGAGATTGCAAGTAAACTCATTAGTAAGATTCGTTTCATATAGCTTTTATTTTCACGGTATTTGAAAAAGGGTTATTTTTTCTTTATATGCATACTGGCTTTAACCAGCCATATGATCAGGAGGATATAGGCGGCCATTGACAGCACTTCGCTCAACGGGTTGCTCAGCCATTCTTCGTTGATCAGATTGATACCGCCAAAGCGCATGGCGGCACTGACAACCCCCATCAATGCGCCTCCGGCTATGAATCCGGATGCCAGCAAAGTTCCCTTCTCGCCACGTTCGGCGTTCACCGCCTCGTCTTTGCTGCGGGTAGTGACATACCAATTCACCGCTCCACCTACCAGCAACGGCAGGTTCAATTCCAGTGGAATGAACATACCCAGCGCAAAAGCCAGTGCGGGTACTTTGAAGTAGGTCAGCACCAATGCCAGCACAGCGCCTATTCCGTAAAGCAGCCAGGGAGCGCCTACACCGTTCATCAGCGGGTCTATTACGGCTGCCATCGCGTTGGCCTGCGGAGCTGCCAATGCGCCGGTGGAGAAGCCGTAGGTCTTGTTCAGGATCATGATGACGCCGCCCACAGTTGCTGCCGATACTAGTGTGCCGAGGAATTTCCATGTTTCCTGTTTGGCAGGAGTACTGCCCAGCCAGTAACCTATTTTCAAGTCTGTGATGAATCCGCCTGCCATAGAGAGTGCCGTACAAACCACACCACCCATAACCAGTGCAGCAACCATGCCGGTAGCACCTTTCAGTCCAACGGCAACCATTACTACTGAGGCAAGTATCAGTGTCATCAGTGTCATTCCCGATACAGGGTTAGTGCCGACTATGGCGATAGCGTTGGCTGCTACGGTGGTGAACAGGAATGCAATGCCGGCTACGAGCAGGATGGCTACAATGCTGTGTAATACATTTCCATGCATCACATCAAAAAAGAAGAACAGTAAGATCAGCAGGATGGTGAAGATGGACCCGAAGGCGATTATTTTCATGGAAAGGTCTTTCTGCGTGCGGATGACGTTTGCTTCCACCTTCTTGCCGCCCATCTCTTTGGCGGCCAGTCCCACAGCACTCTTTATAATGCCCCATGAGCGCACGATACCGATCACACCGGCCATGGCGATACCACCGATACCGATACTTTTGGCATATTCCTTGAATATAAGTTCGGGTGACATTTCGCTGATGGTTTGTGTCAAGGCCGGATTCCATGCATTCAGCACTTGGTCGCCGAACAACAGGGCCATACCTGGAACAATAACCAGCCATACCACCAATGAACCGGCACAAATGATAGCCGCGTATTTCAAGCCGACAATATAGCCTAGGCCTAATACTGCTGCACCGGTGTTTATTTTCATCACCAGTTTGGCTTTTTCGGCAACCATCTCACCCCAGCCGCATACGCGGGTGGTGAAGTTTTCATTCCACCAGCCGAATGTAGCTACAATGAAATCGTACAGACCTCCTATTAGTCCTGCAAAAAGCAATGGCTTTGCCTGGCTTCCGCCTTTCTCGCCGGAAACAAGCACTTGCGTACTGGCAGTGGCTTCGGGGAAGGGATATTCGCCATGTTTGTCGCTGACGAAATATTTACGGAAGGGGATGAGGAACAGGATCCCCAAAATACCTCCCAGCAGTGAGCTGACAAACATCTGAAAGAAGTTGACTGTCATTTCGGGGTATTTGTCCTGCAATATATAAAGGGCGGGCAATGTGAAGATGGCTCCTGCCACTATGACTCCCGAACAGGCACCGATGGATTGGATGATGACATTCTCACCTAACGCGTTTTTACGCTTGGCGGCTCCCGATACACCTACGGCGATGATGGCGATAGGGATGGCGGCTTCAAAAACCTGTCCCACTTTTAATCCCAGGTAAGCTGCGGCCGCCGAGAATAATACCGCCATGGCGATACCCAATAGCACAGACCATAGGTTTACTTCGGGATATTTTTTGTTTGGTGACATGATGGGGTGATATTGTTCCCCCGGTTTCAGAGGTCGGAACGCGTTATCGGGCAATCCAACCGATTTTTCTTCTTCTTGTTTCATGTTTCTCTATGTTGTTATTTTTGAAATTTATCATAATAAATGCCCAAAAATAGTGAAAAAATAGAGAAACATCCTCATGATTTGATTAGAATATCTGAAATTTCAATCCAAATGATAGTCTCAGATAGTCATCGGGTTTCAAATAACTGTTGTTGAACGCACTGACAACGTATAAATCGCATGTGCTGATTTCGTAGAATGCGGTGATGCTTTTAGAGAACTTCCGGTACTTTTCGGGCACATCGAAACGGACGCGTTGTCCCAGAAAGATATGGGTGCGGATACGGGTGGAAAATCCGTAGTATCCACGGGGATAGCGCTCAGGTTCGCTTGTCCAGAAATCATCGCTGAATACGGTGTTGAAATAGATTCCGGTAGTCAGCGGTTCCAGCGAGAAGTCTTTGCCCAGCCAGATACTCCACGGGATATAATTCTGTTTCAAGGTCATGGTCATCTTGAAATGTTTGGATGAGTAGCGGGGGATGAAGCCCAAAAGAAGATCGGTTTCCCATTGGCCTCTTTTTCCATAATCCCAGCCTATGCCCCAGGATAACAGGCCCATTCCACCGGCGTACTGTAATTTGGTGTGGGTGGGGATCAAAGCTTCCCACGCACGCCTGTAACGGTGTACGCGCTTGTCGTATTTATGGTGCCGGTTTGGCATTTGGGTTACAATATCTTCCTCTTGGTTTTGAACGGAAGGAGAGGAGACAAGTATGTTGTCTTTGGATAAGATGGAGTAAAGTGTATTATTTTCTTGGGCTTGTGCCGTAAAAGGCAATAGTGGCCACAATAGGTTCAGAAATATCTTTTTAAAATTCAACTGTTTCATAATCGTAGGTTCCATCTTCTTTAATGGTGAATAATAAGTAGATGCGTTTGTCTATGCAGGGGCATTGGAAATACAGAACTCCGTCGTTGAATAGATCATCTACTGCGAATTTGTGTTCATGGCCGTAAAGACAGAACTGGACTTTGGGGAACTGGTTGACGTATAGTTGGAAGATTTTTGCTACATTGTTGTTGAATACAAATTCAAAAGGTTTTACGTGCATTGCGAATACCGTTTTTTCTATTTCAGGCGACAGGTTGTTCAGTTCATTTTCTATAAAATTGAAATCGGGAACCGGTTCCGAATAATCATATTCCATCGCATTGGTATTGAGGCAGATAAAGCGTACATTTCCGGCTGTGAAGGCGAAGTTGGGATCTCCATAAATGGCTCTGTATGCGTCTTCACCTGTACCCAGGCAGTCGTGGTTGCCTAAAAGGCATACGTAGGGCATCTGGAATTTGTTAAATATGTCCCGCATCCATATGAATTCTTTTGTGACGCCGAAATCGGACTGGTCTCCTCCGTGAATGACAAAGTCTATGTCACCACGGGCATTGAGGGCTTTTACAACATCTTCGGTAGAGTTGTACCATCGTTGGGTATCACTGATCATGGCAAAGCGGATTGTTTTTTTGCCTTGCATTTTGTTTTCTATCAACTGGATGTTTTTGTTGGTCAGTTCTCTTTCTCCTGTAATATGTACATCGTATGGATGGGTTTCCAGCATGTCACAGCCACTGA
The DNA here is from genome assembly GCF_000012825.1 of Phocaeicola vulgatus ATCC 8482. GTDB lineage: Bacteria > Bacteroidota > Bacteroidia > Bacteroidales > Bacteroidaceae > Phocaeicola > Phocaeicola vulgatus. Next base: position 3,522,967 of record NC_009614.1, read on the forward strand.
AACAGAGGGCCAGCAGGACAAAGAATAATAGCTTGTTTGTCATTGTTCTCTTAAATTTGCTGCAAAGTACGTTATTTTAATCAGAATAAGAGTGGCTTATTATTGGGGAAAAATGTTCTTTTTTTCTTATTTTTTTGTCTTTACTTGGATACAGGCAGGCGGGGCAGTGTTTTCCGGATATAAAAAGAGGATGTATCAAACTCGAATCTTCTTTTGTTTTGATACATCCTCTCTCTTATGATGTGAGAATTCTATTCTGCAACTGTGCTTTTCGGGGTCATATCACCTTCTATATAAAGACGTGTCATTTCATTTTTCCCGTTTGTGCGGATAGTGATTGATTTCTTGAAATGTCCCGGAAATTTGCCGGCTCCATTATAAGTCACTGTTATCTGTCCACTTTCACCCGGTTTGATGGGCTCTTTAGGATATTGGGGAACAGTACATCCGCAAGATGCGATCGCTTGATGAATGACCAAGGGACCGTCTCCCGAATTTTTGAATTTGAAAACGCAAGTAACTTTCGGGCTAGACTCGGGGAATGAACCGAAGTTATGTGTTGTTTTCTCAAAGGTTATTTCTGCTTCTCCTTGAGATTGCCATACGGCTGCGTATGTGGTTAACCCTATAATCAACAATAATGTTGAAAGCAAAATTTTCTTCATTAGTTCCACTTTTTAAAAATTATCGGGGCTAAATTACTGTTTTTTTTATAAAAGGTCTTTAACTGTTAGTGAAATAAATGGTAAATTAACACCTTTAAAAATAAGGGACAAAGATAATCAACCCTATGAGGGCGGCAAAGATAGCGCAAATCAGTACGGCTCCTGCCGCTATGTCCTTTACGTCTCCGGCTATAGGATGGTAGTCTGGTGATACCAGGTTTACCAGGCGTTCTATGGCTGTGTTGAATGCTTCGGCAGCCAGTACCATTGCAAAGCACAGGAGGATGACAAGCCATTCGGTGCGTGTTATTTCAAACCGGATGCCTGCAATGGTTACGGCGATGATGGCTGCGCAATGTATCCAGGCATTGTGTTCCTTGCTTAAAAAACTACATACGCCTTTCCAGGCGTATGTAAAGCTTTTTAGTCGTTTATGCAGTTCATTCATTTTTTTAAGTTTGGGGTGAGTTTATCCTCTGTTTACCTGTTTTACTCCTTTTACTGTCTTTATCTTTTTTACTAATGATTCCAGCTTTGAAGTATCATCTACCATTACGGTCATCATGCCGCTGAACAGCCCGTCGTGCGAGTCGATACTGATGGAACGGAGCAGGATATCGTTTTCCTTATTGATAATGGAGGTGATATTTGTCACAATTCCTATATCGTCATGGCCAACGATGCGCAGCGTGATGGGGTATTGTTTGCCGTGGCTTTTCCCAGCCCAACGCGCCTTTACGATACGGTAGGCGAAACGTGATTGCAACTCCCGTGCGTTAGGACAGTCGGTACGGTGTATTTTGATTCCTCCGCTGATGGTTACAAATCCGAATACATCATCGCCATAGATAGGGTTACAGCATTTGGCTAATTTGAAGTCCAGTCCTTTCAAATTCTGATCAATGACCAGTACGTCCTCTTTGAAGGTCTTGTCGTCCTGTGCTGTCTGCATGCTGAAATTCTCGGCGCTGCGATAGACAATATCTTCCCGGTTTTCCGTTTCCTTTTTCTTCAGTTCCAGGTATTTTTCGATGATGTCGTTCGCATCTCTTGTCTCGTTGGCTATGTCCTGGTAGAACTCGGTTACGGTTTTGTATCCCAGCTTTTTTATCAGGCGCATCATCACTGCTTCATCGTATTCCAGTTTGCGGTTCTTGAATTTACGTTCTATGGTTTCTTTGGCGAACTCTGTCTGGCGGGCTTCTATCTCTTTGATGGCCTGGCGTATTTTGGTTCTTGCCTTCGAAGTGGTGACGATGTTCAGCCAGTCGCGTTTGGGTGTCTGGGTGTTTGAAGTCATGACTTCTACCTGGTCACCGCTGTTCAGCGTTTGCTTTAATTGTGCGTTCTTTCCGTTCACCTTTGCTCCGATACACTTGGACCCCAGTTTGCTGTGGATGGCGAAAGCAAAGTCCAGTACGGTCGCTCCTTTCGGCATCTTGTACAAGTCACCTTTGGGGGTGAATACGAATACTTCGTCTTCGTATAATTCCAGTTTGAACTGGTCCATCACTTCCAGGTCACTGTCGGCGTTCTCCAGTGTTTCCCGGATGGAGGTCAGCCATTCATCCAGACCGCTTTCTCCTTTTACGCCTTTGTAACGCCAGTGGGCTGCCAGACCACGTTCCGCTATCTCGTCCATGCGTTCGGTGCGTATCTGTACTTCCACCCATTTGCCTTCAGGCCCCATTACAGTGGTATGCAAGGATTCGTATCCGTTACTTTTGGGTACGGAGAGCCAGTCGCGCAGACGTTTGGGATTGGGCATATACATATCGGTCACAATGGAATATACCTGCCAGCATTCTTGTTTTTCCTTGTCGACGGGAGAGTCCAGAATGATTCGGATGGCAAACAAGTCATACACTCCTTCGAAGGGACATTTCTGTTTCTTCATTTTCTGATAGATGGAATGGATGGACTTGGTACGCCCTTTCATGTGGAACTTCAATCCTGCTTCTTCCAGCTTATGCTGTATCGGTTCGATAAAGGCGGCTATGTATTTGTCACGGGAGGCTTTCGTTTCGTTCAGTTTGTCCTTTATATGATAATATACGTCGTGTTCGGTATATTTCAAGGAAAGGTCTTCCAGTTCCGATTTCAGTTTGTATAGCCCCAGCTTGTGTGCCAGTGGTGCGTACAGATAGGCAGCTTCGTTGGCTACTTGGGTGCGTGCTTCTATATTGGGAGTCTCCTTTATCTGTCTCATCAGGTTCACGCGGTCTGCAATGATGATCAGAATAACACGCATGTCTTCGGCAAAGGAGAGTAGCAGGTTGCGGAAATTTTCCGATTCTATGGTAGGGCTTTTGGAGTATAGCTCATTGATTTTCACAAGACCGCGTATGATCCCCGCTACATCCTCTCCATATTCCTGTTGTACAGATGCTAAGGTGCATAAATGGTTCTTTACCGATTCGTGCAGCATGATCCCCAGGATGGAAGCCCGTTTCATCCCAATTTCCTCGGCCACGATGACAGCGGTCTGCATATCTTTGATGATAGGATTCATTCCGAAACAATTTCGTGGCAGGTTACCTTCGGCAACTGCTTTTATGAGGTGTATTTTTAACTTATGGCAATCACCCTTCTGCAAGGTGTCGCCGGATAATTGCAGCAATCGTTTATAGAGGGCGAACAGTTGCTCACGCTCTTTGGCTGTGAAAAATGCTTTTTCTTCCATAACACGTGAAATCTTTTCGAGGGTAAAGGTAGTTTTTTTCTTTATTTATTAGGTAGTGTTCTCGCATTTTTTTGTATTTTTGGGCAATTAATAGTGAAAGAATAAGGTAACAATTTATTTAAACCATATAAAATCATGTACTTATGTTAACACCTGAAGACAAAGACTTATTAGTGAAAAAAGGAATTTCCGAGCAGCAGATTGCAGAACAACTGGCTTGCTTTGAAAAGGGTTTCCCATTTTTGAAGCTGGATGCAGCCGCTTCTGTTGAAAAGGGAATCATGGCTCCCGCCGAAAATGAAATGAAAAATTATTTGGAAGCATGGGATACATATAAGGAAGGGGAGAAAACTATCGTGAAGTTTGTACCCGCCTCTGGTGCTGCCAGCCGCATGTTCAAGAATTTGTTCGAATTCCTGGGGGCTGATTATAATACTCCGAAGACTGATTTCGAAAAGAAATTTTTCGACCATATTCATAGCTTCGCATTCTACAATGACTTGAATGCGGCTTGTATGGATAATACAGGAAAGGATATTGATGCTTTGATGGCCGGGAAGGAGTATAAACCTATAGTAGCCAATTTGTTGGAAGCTGCCGGCTTGAACTATGGGGCATTACCGAAGGGGTTGTTGAAATTCCATCGGTATGCGGATGGTGTGCGTACACCGCTGGAAGAACATTTGGTGGAGGGTGCGTTGTATGCGGCAGGCAAGACCGGAAAAGTGAATGTGCATTTCACCGTCTCTACGGAACATCGTGAGTTGTTCACAAAGCTGGTGGAAGAGAAGGTTGCCGTTTATGCAAAGAAATACGGGGTGGAATATGATGTGTCGTTTTCTGAACAGAAGCCGAGTACGGATACGGTTGCTGCCGATATGGAGAACAAACCTTTCCGCGATAAAGGCAAGCTGTTGTTCCGTCCGGGGGGGCACGGCGCGCTGATTGAGAACCTGAATGATTTGGATGCCGATGTTATCTTTATCAAGAATATAGATAATGTGGTTCCCGATCGCTTGAAAGAGGATACTGTTACGTATAAAAAGCTGATTGCGGGGGTACTGGTTACTCTGCAGAAGCAGGTATTTGAATATTTGGAATTACTGGATGGCGGTAAATATACACATGCGCAGCTGGAAGAGATCATTCGTTTCTTACAGCAGACTTTATGTTGCCGCAAACTGGATATCAAGGATCTGGAAGATGCCGACCTGGTTATTTATCTGCGTAAGAAGTTGAACCGTCCGATGCGTGTATGCGGTATGGTGAAGAATGTGGGTGAACCGGGAGGCGGCCCGTTCCTGGCTTATAATGCGGATGGTACTGTTTCATTGCAAATTTTGGAAAGTTCTCAGATTGACATGAATGATCCGGTCAAGAAAGAGATGTTCGAGAAGGGTACTCACTTTAATCCGGTGGATTTGGTGTGTGCGGTACGCGATTATAAAGGAAACAAATTCGACTTGGTGAAGTATGTGGATAAGGCTACAGGTTTTATCTCTTATAAATCAAAGAACGGTAGAGAACTGAAAGCATTGGAGCTTCCGGGCTTGTGGAACGGCGCAATGAGTGACTGGAACACTGTTTTTGTTGAAGTGCCGTTGAGTACCTTTAATCCGGTGAAGACTGTGAATGATTTGTTGCGTGAACAGCATCAATAATTCCTTTTTTTATTATAGACTACATGGATTTATACAGATCGGACGATTTGTGTAGGTCCGTGTAGTTTTTTGTGAAATTAATTTATATACCCTTGATTACTAACCTATAATTAAAAAGAATGAACCTGCTGACCTTTATTGCCCCACTGGCTGTGGCGGCAACTTTTATGATGCCGGCCGATGCTGCAAATCACAAAGAATTACCGGCATTGGGAAATACTCATATTCAAGTATTCGACAAAACCCCTGTTTGTTTTCGTCCCGATTCTTTCCCTAATTATACTCCTGCCAATGCTGACGGAGTGATCCGTCTGGTAAACGGGCGTATCATTTTAAAGAAAATAACCTTGCCCGATTATAAAAGGGATGTGGATGTTACTCTGAAAGTAACTGTAGCTTCCAATGGTGACCGTTGGGATAAATCTGGCTCTTGTTTTGTGCTTCCCAAAGAATCGGTGATTAATCTGATGAATATAGCCGAAGGCAAGAGGGCGTTTCCTGCGGTAGACAGTACCAAATATGAAAAAATGATTGGTATTGTTCCGGGTCAGGATTATGTGCCTACCCTTGAACTGATGCGTTTTATGACCCCGTTCGGTGTGGGGTATTATAGTTCGGATAATGATTCTTTGAGCAGCAAGAGGCGTCCTGTATATATCCCGAAATGGGAAAAGAGTGTGACTTGGGTGCAGGATATTACCGATCTTTATCCGGCATTGGAGAGAGAGGCATACGTGGGAATTTATATTGATACATGGACTGCCGAGGGGTATGTGGCCAGTATGGAATTGGATGTGAAGGAGAGTAAGATCACTTGCGACGTGATGCCGGAGCGCCGTGTGAAGCCTTTGATGAATACGGTGTATTATATCGGACAGACTTATCCGGATATTTTCTCACGCAAAGATGTGGTGATGGATTTTGATATGCCGAAAGCTGCCAAGAATGTTCGTTTGAAGTATATTGTAACAGGTCACGGAGGACATAGTGGCGGAGATGAGTTTGTGGAGAAACGGAACATCGTGTCTGTTGATGGCAAGGAGGTGTTGAATTTCATTCCTTGGCGTGATGACTGTGCTTCTTTCCGCCGTTTTAATCCGGCCACGGGAGTATGGCTGATACCACGAGTTGCCGCATATATAGGTGATAAGGGGTATACGACAAAAGAGATTGAAGAACCTTTGGCTTCTTCGGATTTGTCCCGTTCCAATTGGTGTCCGGGTAGCGATGTGATGCCTGAGGAGGCTGTTATTGGTGACTTGTCGGCCGGTAAACATTCTTTTAAGGTAAGTATCCCTGAGGCACAACAGGTAGATGGCAATAAATTGAATCATTGGCTGGTTTCAGCTTATTTGGTTTGGGAGGAATAACTTTTCCCGATTATTAATAGCTGCTGGAGCGGTTTGAATCTTTCCGAATATGAATGGTGAATTTCTTTCGGAAGGATTCAAAGCCTCTTTGCGGTAAATGGACATTATTTGTTTTTTCTTTTCATGCTGCGGATGATTTCTTTGTCCTCCGTGCTTACCCGATAAGATTCTATGATTTTTTGTAGTGCCTTATTGTAAGTAAAGTCATCTAAATGATTTTCCTTCAGATAGTTCATCGTTTTTTGAGGAAACTTGACATAACATACGGATAAAGCCCATGCTACAGCCATCTTCACATAATATCCTTCGTGACTGATCCGGTCCATCCATTGCAATACGTTGTCTATATACTCTTCGTCAATATAATGAGCCATTGCCATTACTACTCCGAAACGTATTTCATATTCTTTGTCGGATTTCATCCGGTCTTCCAAAAATAGCCAGACCCTTTTCTTGTTCTTGTCCACAAACCGTTGTTTGCCGTAAAAGTCAAAGGTGTCACAAACAGACCAACTGTTGATGATGGCAACAAACCGGGCAACCAGTGAAAGATATGCTTGCGTGTCTTTCATTTTCAGATTACTTATTACCATACCTTGTAGCATACGTTCCTCCATATAATAAGTATCCGCAGTCTGTAGATAACTCTCCCAGTCATCTTTGGCAATTTGTGCTCCTAACCGCCTTAGGGCAGGGATGCGGATACCCAATACATTTTCTATTCCCGGATGCAGCGATTCGGTGAACTTTTTATTTTCATTTTCTGCCAGTTGCAGCAAATTTTCTTTTATGGTCAATCCATTGATACGATATTCGTCCATTTTGTTTTTGTAAGATAGGGTTAGATTTTCAGTCCCATGATATAATCGTTCATATAATATCCGTTGCCTATATGGAAATCTCCTTCTGCAACTTTTTCCATTCCCAAATGTTGGTAGAATTGTAAAGCCTTATTGTTACGGTTTACATTCAAATGCATTTCGCAAGGTCCGGGATGGATTTCTTTAATTGCTTTGACGGCCTGCTCAAATAGTGCTTTGCCCAACCGGCAACCTTGAAAAAGGGGAAGTACATAGATTTTCTGCAGATGAAATAAATGTTCTCCTTCGGGCTGTATGGAAACATATCCGGCAGCTTCTCCATCTTTGTAAGCTATGTAATAGATGTGCCCTTCCTCTTCCATTTGTTTACGCAGGTTTTTCGGAGAGTACATCCAGTCCATCATGTAATCCAATTGTTCTTTTGAAAGAATTTCCCGGTAGGTAGCCGGAAACACGATCTGAGCCATCTCGTTAATCAACTGAATATCATTGGTCGTTGCCTTTTTTATGGTAAACATGATCTTTATATCTTTTTAGTGTTATAACGAGAGGCAAAGATAAACTTTTTGCAAGAAAAAAAGGGGCTTCCTTTCTTTTTCTTGTTTAAATATTAATTTATGCAAAATAGTAGAACTATGTAATACAAGGTACTTGTATAATACATATATTTGTGCCAAACAAAGTATTATAGATTATGAATGTAGACAATGTACGATCTCAGATGCGCAAAGGAATGCTGGAATACTGCATTTTATTGTTGTTGCACAAAGAGCCGTCATATGCTTCGGATATCATTCAAAAATTGAAAGAAGCCCGGCTCATTGTAGTAGAAGGGACGCTTTATCCGCTGCTTACCCGGCTGAAAAACGATGACCTGCTCTCATACGAATGGGTAGAGTCCACTCAGGGACCACCTCGTAAATATTATAGTCTCACTCCTCAGGGTGAAACATTCCTTAGCGGACTGGAGGCTGCCTGGGAGGAGCTGGCGAATACAGTGAATCATTTAAAAAACAATTAAAAACAGGATACAATGAAAAAGACTTTAACCATAAATTTAGGAGGTACCGTTTATTATATAGACGAAGACGCTTACCATTTGTTGGATAACTATTTAACTAACCTGCGTATTCACTTCTGTCGTGAGGAGGGAGCGGAAGAAATTGTACATGATATAGAATTACGTATCTCTGAGCTGTTTACCGACCGTTTGAATGAAGGTAAACAGGTTATTACCATTGAAGATGTGGAAGAAATCATAGCCCGGATGGGTAAACCCGAAGATCTTTCCGATGAAGAAAGTGGAGAAGCATCGGGTTCGGAAAAACAAAAAGGAACCACTATGCGCCGCTTGTTTCGTGATCCGGACAATAAGGTACTAGGTGGAGTGGCTTCCGGACTGGCTGCTTATATGGGATGGGATGTTACTTGGGTACGTATCATTCTATTGGTTCTTGGTTTCTTTGTTCATGGGGTGATATTGGCTTATATCATAGCGTGGATTATTATTCCTATGGCGCGTACCGCTCCCGAGAAACTCGCCATGAAGGGGGCTGCTATTAATGTGGAGAATATAGGCAAGACTGTAACAGACGGATTTGAAAAAGTGAATGATTATGTACGCTCAGACCGTCCTAGGAGTATCTTGCAAAAGATAGGGGAGGGGATTGTGTCTGTGGCAGGGTTCCTTATCAAGTTCCTGCTTGTTTTCATTGCTATTTGCTGTGCGCCTGTATTGTTTGTATTATTGATTGTCTTTTTTGCATTGCTGATGGCGGCTACGGGACTGATTGCTGCATTGCCGGCTGTGCTTTATGAGGTGCTGCCTGCGGTTAATTGGGCTACGGTGGGTAGCTCTCCGGGGTTGACTGTCGCTATGTCCGTAGCAGGTATTCTGGTTATCGGTATTCCTATTATAGGACTGATACACATGCTGATGCGTCATTTTGGAGGTTGGCAACCCATGTCCATTGTAACTAAAATTATATTTATCGTATTGTGGCTCATCGCGTTGGGAGTGGGTGTTTTCTTTGTACTGAATGATCCAAATATTGCTTCAATGATATCGTATAGTTTATAAAATACACTATCTTTGCAGATGGAAAGTTGGGAATCAAGAGGTGTTTTGTTCTCAACTCTCCGTTTTTTGTAAGGAATATCAAACATATATAAATACTATGACTAAGAAGATTTTATTGCTGGGTTCTGGCGAATTAGGTAAGGAATTCGTCATTGCGGCAAAACGTAAAGGGCAGTATGTTATTGCTTGCGACTCTTATGCAGGTGCTCCGGCCATGCAGGTGGCTGATGAATTTGAAGTGTTCAGTATGCTTGACGGTGATGCGTTGGATGCTGTGGTAGCCAAACACAAGCCGGATATAATTGTGCCTGAAATTGAAGCTATCCGTACCGAACGTCTGTATCATTTGGAACAGGAAGGTATTCAAGTAGTGCCGAGTGCCCGTGCAGTGAATTTCACGATGAACCGCAAGGCCATTCGTGATTTGGCAGCTAAGGAATTAGGATTAAAGACAGCCAAGTATTTCTATGCCAAGTCTTTGGAAGAATTGCAGGAGGCCGCAAAAGAGATTGGTTTTCCCTGTGTGGTGAAACCTTTGATGTCTTCATCCGGCAAAGGCCAGTCTTTGGTCAAGAGCGCGGATGAGTTGGAACAGGCATGGCATTATGGGTGTGAAGGCAGTCGTGGAGATATTAAAGAATTGATCATTGAGGAATTTATTCAGTTCGATAGTGAGATTACTTTGCTCACCGTCACTCAGAAAAACGGTCCTACTTTGTTCTGTCCGCCTATCGGACATGTACAGAAAGGGGGAGATTATAGGGAAAGTTTCCAGCCGGCGCACATTGATCCCGAACATTTGAAGGAGGCACAGCGTATGGCCGATAAAGTGACGGCGGCTTTGACCGGTGCGGGAATCTGGGGAGTTGAATTTTTCTTGAGTCATGAAAACGGAGTTTATTTCTCCGAACTTTCTCCCCGTCCGCATGATACCGGAATGGTGACTTTGGCAGGTACTCAGAATTTAAATGAGTTTGAGTTGCATCTGCGTGCGGTGTTAGGCCTTCCTATCCCTGAAATTACACAAGAACGCATAGGGGCCAGTGCAGTGATTCTTTCTCCAATTGCCAGCAAGGAAGCTCCCCGTTATCGTGGTGAAGAGGAAGTTTGTAAGGAGACAAATACTTATCTCCGTATTTTTGGTAAACCTTATACAAAATTGAACCGCCGTATGGGAGTTGTGGTTTGTTATGCTCCTAATGGCAGTGACTTGGACGCTTTGCGTGACAAGTGCAAGGCTGCTGCTGCAAAGGTAGAGGTGTATTAATATCTTGTATTGATGGATATAAAATAAAGGTCCGGGCTTTCCCAAGTCCGGACTTTTTGTTGTTCCGAAGGTATGCTTCCCTGGAACAAGGTTTTATAGTCTCTCTTTTGTGACTAACATTACAGAGAAATAATAATAGAGAGAACTCCACATCAATGGTTACGGTATAATAAGATAAATTCTTTTTGGCAAAATTGCAACATTTAATAATCTCAGACAATACCTACAAATAATGATTTTGATAGATACCTTTTCTACTTTCGTTTATTATAGTTATAAATAGGGATGTCTGACTGTCCAGAATACCTATATCATGGATTGCACAGACAGATGGCAAACCTTATCTTTGCATTGTAAATAAGTCATATAAAAATTACGTAAACCACAAGTTAGTTATTAGTTAGTAGTCTCCCTGCGAAGTGATTCGCGGGGAGTGCTTCTTTTATGGGGTAATTTCCTTTTTTTATAGTGTTTCAGGTTCTTTGTCCAAGTTGGTTTCTATTTGTTTCGGAAAGGATAGCTTTTCATTGATGGATGAGGGCTATCCGTTTGCGTAGCTATGCATTCCTCCTAACAGAAAATTCACTCCGAAGTAAGTAATCAGTACTGTTATAAAAGCAGTTATACAGAAAACATGAAAAAACATGGTGCGATGAAACCATGGCAGTGATCTCGGATGCAGTGCCAAGGCATATACCAGCATGGTGATTAAGGCCCATACTTCTTTAGGATCCCATCCCCAATAGCGTCCCCATGATACGTTTGCCCATACAGCACCAATGAAAATACCGATAGCGAGTAAGAAAATTGCCGGATAAAGAATTATTTGGCTTATTATCTGCAATCGTTCTATTTGTTCTTTGCATTCTTTCTGTGATTGGTGGAGTATGACCGCTGTTACACCATTCAGCATGATAAATGCCAGCAGCGAATAAGCGATCATGATAACTACTACGTGGATACTCAATAATGGAGATTGCAGAACCGGCATCAGTTGTGTGATTTGTGGGTTTGATTCTCCCAGCATGGATACCATCAGCGTAAGTCCGCAAAGCAGGAAACCGAAAGGGAGCAACATTGCGAATTTACGTTGTAGCAGAAAAGTGAGCAATAGCGTACACCATGCCATGAACTGCATGGTTTCGAAGCCGTTGGACAATGGCAGATGATTGCTCACATAACCACGCAGGCAGATAGCAGCCGACAAATAGGTAAAAACAATCCATAGCAAAATATTCAATATTATGATTGCCTTCCGGCTTGTTCTCTTTTGCGATGCCATGCAATGGCAATAATAGATAAAACATATCAGGCCGATGCAAATACATGCCATGGCGACAGATTTGCTATAATCAAATTGATTATATATTTTCTCAGCCTTGAATTTATTATCTGCAGGAAGCAGTCCGTCACACTCTTTCTGCTGGTATTTCTTGATTTTTTCTAATAACAGGCAGGCATCATTGTACTTTTTCATCACAATCATTTCGTTTACATAACTCATAGATTTACGAATGAATACCCATTTGTCATTATCCATATCTTGAGGTAATTGGTCGCTTTGCGAATACCATTCCAATGTCTTTCCGGCTATATTGCGACAAGGGAATATTTTCATCATGGCACCGGTACATACTAAATTGATGATATTGAATTTCTCATCAGCTTCTTCTATGCCTCGTTTGTCAGTCACCTGTTCTCCTGAACGGATATGGTTCATCATTTTTTCCAGCTTGTATTCATTAATGGTACTGATATAGTCTTTCAGCCTGGCGTAATTCCCTTCTATTTCCAGTAATTTACGGGCTTCATTACTCTTGATTCGTATAATTGGCTCATTTTTCCAACTGTCATAATAAAACAGCCATCCGGTAAGTACTTCTTCTGGTGTCAGTCCTTTATATGAGGAACTACCGTAAAGTTTGATTGTAAAATCACGGGCAAAGGTTTGTAAAGGACAGATACGGTTGTTGTATAAAATATATAAATCTCCAAAATGTTCGGCTACTTCGCGCGGAAGCACCTTGGGGGATGGATTGTTTGCTTTGAGAAAATTACTGTTGAGACTGAATGCGAATAAAAGCAAGATGACTGTCAAGCTTCTGTGTAGCAAAGGGCTTTTCAGCAGTTGGCGGAACCGACTTTGCGGGCTGAAGAAAAAGAAAACGGTGGAAAGTAGCAATAAAGTATATCCTGCATAAGTGATTCCTATACCATAAGGATCATGAGATACACTAAATACGCTTCCTTCATTATCTTCACTGTAGCCTGATTGATAAAAGCGATAGTGCTGGTATGAAAATATATGATTCATGGAAACCTTCCCCTGTATCTGGCGGTGGCAGTCTTTGTCTGCTACTGAAATATGACTGATAAAGTCCATTGGAGCCAAGGTTCCTTTGTAATAAATAATTTCAAATTGGTTTAGTGTGATGCTGAAAGGTAGCTGGTGGGAAATTCCTTTGGAATCGGTGAAAGAGGTCTGTTGTTCTCCTTGGCGGACACGCATAGTGCCTTGTTCTCCATATATCCATGTGGTGAATGCCCCTGCCAATATAAAGAGAAGAGAAAGATGAAGCAAAAAAATAACAGGCTGACGATGCAGTTTGCTTTTTATGATGTATAATAAGGAAGTAATTGCGGTTACTCCCCATAAAATGACAAAAGGTACGGAACTGTAGATATACTCGTTTACAAAGTCCGTACCATATATTTTTTCCAATATAGTAGCTATAGTAAGAATCAGAAGTAATATGCCTAGCAGACTGAAGGCAGTTCGTTTTAATAATTTCATGTAGTTATAATTTTCTGAAAGATAACCAGAAGGTGAATCTTGAATTTGTCTCATCCCCCTGAATGTCCTGTCATATTATTGGTGATAGGATTCAGGAGGGAGACAATCTGTTTCATTGTTTAAATGGCATCAATAAATTTGACGATGGCGTCACGATCTTCTTTACTGAGTTCGCGGAACTTGTCAATGCTCCAGCGTGCGTCACTATTTGAAGCTCCATGCCACATAATGGCTTCAATGACATTACGTGCACGACAGTCATGCAAACGGTCGCTGTGTCCGGCACAGATTAAGGAAAGTCCGCGTCCCCAAAGAGGAGTGGTACGGCACCATCCCGTGCGGATATTGTTCTTCATTTCCAGGCGGTGCTGAACCATATCTGAATATGGCCAGATAGTTTGGTGTGGATGGCGTGGCAGACGGCTGTCACCATCTTTGAAGTATCCGTTCGGATCGGGATAATTATCGTCTCCTGTAGTCCATGACGGACGATGGCAGGTAGCACAGCCTATTTCACGGAATAATTTGTGACCTCTCTGAACTGTTTCGTCATCCAGATTCCGTGCGGCAGGAACTGCCAGTCCTCTGTGCCATATCATGAAGTTTACATAATCTTCGTCTGTCATTTCCACCGGAAGTTCCTTATTCATCAGATAGTTGTATATATCTTGTTCTACATTACCGGTCTGTTTCCATTCAGGGAAATAGTTATAAAAATCTTTTTGTACATCCGGGTCTTTGGAGGCTGTTTTGGCATACGTGTCAGTCATGTAGTGATAACGGCGGTCACTACGGGTAACATTGGTGATGTTCCAGATTGCATTGGCACCGGGACCATCCTGTATGGAAGATCTGGTCAAAGCGTAAGTATAACGTTTGGGATATTGTTTACCTGTAAGTCCCTTATAGAGTGAAGTCCACTCTCCGTTTGCGAAGATGGCTGGATTCAATTTTACACCTGCTTTTTCCTGACGTGCATATTCTGCTTTCAACGAATCATCGGGAATGGCATCTAGTAATCCGGTTCCGTAGATACCAATGGTAGATTCCAGCAAAACTACTACATCAGAGTAGTTGACAGGGGTGACAACTTGATTATAAGTAGCCTCCAAAGGTACGTAGTATGCATCTTGAGGAATAGTCACTTCCGGATAGATCAGACTGTATGTTTCTCCGTCAGGAAATTTATTTCCCCATTCGTCTGTGTAAGGCAGCCAGTCTATTTTTATCTTATCTTCATCTATTGGTGCTTTGAAAGGGGCTACAGCTTTGGTTTGAGGCATTCCCGTTAAAGAACTTAGGTAGTTATCCTTTCCATCGGTCACAACAAGTAGATATCCATTTCCCCAGTCATCAGCACGATAACGGTCTACCCGTTTGCCATGACCGTATCCGGGGTGGCAGTTCATACATGAATTGCGGATATAAAGCGGTCCCAAACCATTGAAAGGTTTGGAATTCTGCGTATAAGAACGTTCAAAGAAATATTCCCCATATTTGAATTTGTCGGTCATACCTGCATTTTCCGTTGCAGGAGTAGGATCTTCATAAGCAGAAGCGGAATTGTTGAAGGTTGTACCCAATTCTCCGCCTGCATAGGTCTCTACATTTACGTTGATATCAGGATTGACTTCCGGAGATTTGTTTTCCGGATTGTCATCGTCATTACAGGCTGTTAGCGAGAGCATTGTAAGGCCGCATAGAGCAGCAAGCCAGTGTATTTTAAATAACTTATTCATATAAGAATGTTTAAAGTTAGTTACTTTTCAAATTTATATACCAAAGAATCTACATAAGGTTGTCCTCCCCCGGTCTTTTTCACTATCATGTCTGTTGTAGAGGGGACATCCGGCAGCACAAAGCCGGTGCTTGGAGCGAATGTAAAATCACCATCTACAGCAAAAGATAGTACAATAGACCTTTTCCGGACACCCTCTTGCAGATCCTTTGTGGTCATTGGGGTAAACAGTTCTTTTTAATTGTTTCTTAAAGCTGTTTTAACATCAGACAATATGGCATCAAGATCCTGACAAGCTTTAATTGCTTCACCTGCACTTGGATCTTTAATATTGTTTACAAATGGAGCTGCCATGGCATTGATTTTGGTCAGAGCATTGTTTATGGCATTTACAACTTTTGTATCCAGTTCTTTATCTACTCCAGCAATATAGTTGTGTAGTGAGTTGGTTTCGTCACGTTCATTTTCTATACCGCCCATGTAAGCATTCTGAATACTGATGATGTTGTCATAAAAGTCTAGAATGGACTTGTGACTGTATGGTGATTCTATATAAGCAGGGTCTTCTCCGCTATAAGGTTTTCCTATTTTAGAAGTTCCTACTTCATCTGCGATAGTCTTGCAGCCGTCAATGATAGCTTGCATGGCCAATGTCCAGCTGGCGTATGTACTACCTGCTTTTCCTGCATTCAGCATATTCTCACCATAAGAATATTCACCACTGTTTACAGTGTAAGGCAGTTCTAACTCATTTGCGACTTTAGCGACACGGTCGGCATTGACAGCACTTTCGCCTCTCCATGAAAGTTCCAGCTGCCAGCAACGGTTACGCAAATCACCAGCTACAGCTACGGCGTAAGTCAGATGTAAGTCACTGATTTTAGAAACTGATTTGGGGCTACCATCTTCGAAAAGGATGTATTCAATACCATGAAATCCTAATAAAGAATTACCCAATTTCTCGCCGGCATAAATATCTCCGTCTTCACCACCCATTGCTTCTACCTGTTCCGTATTTTTCAGTGCGGTCTGTAATCCGTCCAAGTCCAAAGGCCATGAGTCAATATGCGGGTCGATACCGAAATCGGTAGCTGCCCCATACAGGAAAGCTTCACTCTTTTCCCACCATGCACGTGCTTCAAGGAAGGTTTCGCAGGTAGCTTTTACATTTGCATCAGTCTTGCTGCTTTTTAATGCTTGTAAATCTTTTACTAGCTGTTCGGTTTCATCAGCCAGGTTCTTGTAAGTAACATATACCGTGTGATCAAGATACTGTTTTGCGATTGCTTTGAATTTTGCATCTGTTTCAGACGTACCGGTATCCGGAGTCGGATCATCGTTATCACTGCATGCGCTGAAACTGCAAGTCATCATTGTTGCTACAGCAACAAGTAAGGGGATTTTTAACAAACTTTTCATACCTATTTAATTTTAAAAAATGAATAATCGGGTTTATTTAATGAAAAATCCTGCATAAGCTATGCCCAATGAAAAAGAGGGTTCGTTATTATACTGGCTTTTCAAGAAGCGTTTTGAGTATTCGGCTTTTACTACGATGTCTTTCATAGGATAGTAGTTCAAACCGACGGCCATGCGTTGTTTTTTAGTCCATTCATATTTGCTGAAACCTTTAGCAGCCTTATGATATGAGTCATAGTATTCATATCGTCCAAATACATATAGTTTTTTACCATTGTCTCTCATTTTCTTTACTTGAGAAAAAATATCATATCCTGCCTCGATTCCGGCGGCAATGGCTGTCTTGCCCACGGCTGTGTGAGGATAAGGGGACTGTGTGCTATTGTCTTGGCTTTTGTTGTGAGTGGAGATCAGATCAGCGTCTCCCAGATGGCCATAATCAAAATTGCCGCGTACTACCCAGTTATGATCATTATAATCAAAGTCGAATGCACCTATGACCACTGTTCCTTTCACATCTTTATATTTGGTGGATTTTTCATCTTTAATAATGTCGTTTTGGAAACTGTTACCTATATAGCCGCTTATTCCCATACGCAATCCTTTGACAGAGTAATTGTCGATACGTGCCGCTCCTGCCAGATTGTTGGCTACTTTAAATTCATAGGCTGATGCAGAACCATCATGAATCCATCCGCTATGATTGAACATATTAGCATTCAATGCGGGAATAACCATTGCCTCATAACGCCAGTCACCTATACGCCCCCATACACTAAGACCGGTTTCATGCCATGTGCAAGGCATTATTGTGTTTTCACCTTCAGGACGATATACTGTAAAGAACTGAGTGGGAAGATGGGCGTTGTTTATTTGTCCTATCGGCACGATGATGTGCCCTGCGCGGATATTGAAGCCCGAGCAAAAAGATTTCTGAATCCAGAACTGCTCCAAAGCCACTTCACCCCCACGTTCTATTTCTTTTTCAAATTCTCCGGCTTCTTCGTCTTCTACTTCTATAGCCGATTCTGTTCCTCCGTGTTCAAACTCTATTTCACTACCCATGCTCCATCCTTTTCCGAAATCGTAGCCAATCATGATTACTACATGAGGTAAGTCTACGCGTCCGTGTCCGTCAGAGTCTTTGTAACTGTCTGCTTTAGAATAGCGGTACATATTGTCACTATAAAAGTTACGTGTGTACACTGCTTCTCCGTAACCTCCCAATGTTAGCCGGGATTTTTTTTTAGGTTCTTCCTCCGTAGTTTTCTCTGTGTTATCCTTATCTATACTTGTTGCTTTTTCTGCATAACTGTTTGCAAGACAGGCCAACAAGCATAATGAGAACAATAAAACCTTTCTTTTCATTTTTGCTTTAATTTTTATAATTTTAAATCGGTGCAAAGTTATGGGAGGTTAAAAGGGTGGGCAATACCTAAAAATGGGTATTATTTTATGAAAATTGGTAATGAGTAGGTATTAAAGCTTGAATGATGCTGTCCGGAAAGGTTTATTACCCTGTTTTTCAGTTGTAAAATGATGCATTAAAATTTAAGATGGCAAAATAATAGTCTGTTTTAGTCTTTCCACATATGGCCAGATGCATATCTTCTTGCCACATGCTTTTTTACCTTTTTAAAAGAAGGGTGTTAGGGGATTTTTCTCTGTAAAGAGTGCAAGCCTTGTAATCAGATTCATCCTTAAAAGATCTTGTTTGTATCCCTAACCCTTTCCTGCCGTGTGGTTAAGGGTTTTCTTCCTGCCTGTTTTATCTCCGCAAGCCTTTGGAGTTATCTCCATAAGCTTTGGAGTTAACTCCATAGCCTTGGGAGATAACTCCAAAGGCTATGGAGATAGAATATATCCGTATAAAAAGGTTTAATCTGAAGATAGAAAAGGCTTATACAATAGGGAGGATATGAGCATTCGTTTAATTCCGTTAGCGGGTTATTGCTTTTTTCATCCCTTCCGGTCCTTTGGACTTCATGAGGCGGAAAGATTGGTTTAGTCATTCTTTCTTTTCTTGGTCCGGATTTGTAATGACTTCTTCGTCTTCCGGATAACTCCTGTTATCTTCTTCTTCCTCGTCAATGAAAAGTTCCGGTTGTTGAGGGCCTTTGTGTCTGAACAATATAGCTGCGGCTATTCCGGCCGCTGCGCCCCCCAAGTGTCCCTCCCAAGAAGTGGTGGAGGAAGCGAACTGTGGGAACATGTTCCATACCAGGCTGCCATATAGAAAGGTGACAAGCAATGACAGGGCTACTAAAGGAACGTGTTTGCGGAGAATGCCACTGAAGAACAGAAAGAAGGCGAGTGAATAAATTATACTGCTGGCACCTATATGCCATCCCGGCTTGCCTATTATAAATGTAAGTATTCCACTGACTATCCAGATGAAAAAAAGTATACCAATGCCCAAATCACGATAAAAGTAGAGCAGACACCATAATAAAAAAAGAAGAGGGAAAGTGTTCGCAAATAAATGTTCCCAATCGGCGTGTATCAACGGAGAAGTGAGAATTCCCATTATTCCTTTGGTTTCTTTGGGATATATGCCCCAGGTGATAAAATCCCAATTCATGACACTTTCCATTGTACGCAGGGTGTACAGAATGAAAAGAAGTAATAACGGAAGAGCAAAAGCCAATAGAATTTTTTGAATTTCAAGTTTCATTTTGTCATAATTATGCTGATTTCTGTGCAATACTACGGATATTTGAGCGAAAAATGAAAAATATTTTGCTATTTAATTTTGCTTTATCCATTTAATTACTAATTTTGAGCGTTGCATACAAAAATAATATGTGACACAAATTGATATGGAAATTTGATTTATAACCTTAAAATAACAACTATGAGTTACTTACGATTTGACAAGACTCTTATGACGAACCTCGGGGAATCATTACCGAAAGAAATTCTCCGCACAAACCGTTCAGGGGCTTACCATTGTACAACCATTGTTGATTGCAATACGAGAAAATATCATGGATTGCTTGTCATTCCGGTGCCTGAGCTGGATGATGAAAACCATGTATTGTTATCGTCGTTGGATGAAACAGTGATACAACACGGCGCTGAATTTAACCTGGGGCTTCATAAGTATCAGGGTGACAATTACAGCCCCAGGGGACACAAGTATATCCGGGAATTCGAGTGTGAGAAAGTTCCTACCACTATATACCGGGTAGGTGGTGTGATTCTGAAGAAGGAAAAGCTTTTCGTTCATCATGAAAATAGAATTTTAATCCGTTATACTTTGCTGGAGGCACATTCGGCCACTACGTTGCGTTTGCGTCCGTTTCTGGCTTTCCGCAGCGTCCGTCAGTATACTCATGAGAACGCACAAGCCAGCCGTGACTATCAGGAGGTGGACAATGGGATCAAGACATGCATGTATCCGGGCTATCCCGAATTATATATGCAATTGAACAAGAAGAACGAATTCCACTATCAGCCGGATTGGTATCGGGGAATTGAGTATCCCAAAGAGCAGGAGAGAGGATATGATTTTAATGAAGATTTGTATGTTCCGGGTTATTTTGAAGTGGACATAAAGAAAGGTGAAAGCATTGTCTTTTCAGGAGGTGTTTCCGAGGCCGGTACCCGTACATTAAAGAGAACCTTTGAAGAGGAGGTGGAAGAACGTACTCCGCGTGATAATTTCCAGCACTGTCTGATAAATGCTGCCCATCAGTTCTTAAATAAACAGGGAGATGAGTTTTATATTTTGGCAGGATATCCGTGGTTTAAATGCCGTGCGCGCGATATGTTTATTTCCCTGCCGGGACTGACATTGGCGATTGATGAAGTGGCTAAGTTTGAAATGGTGATGGAAACGGCCCGCAAGGCAATTCATGACTTTATTAATGATGAGCCTGATGATGTTAAAGTGTACGAAATGGAGCATCCTGATGTTTTGCTTTGGGCGGTGTGGTGTATCCAGCAATATGCCAAGATGGTGTCGCGTGACCAATGCCGTGAGAAATATGGTACATTGTTGCAGGACATTATGGAATACCTTCGCCGGGAGAATCATCCGAACCTTTTCTTGCATTCAAACGGTCTGCTATATGCCAACGGAACGGAAAAGGCTATCACATGGATGAATTCTACCGCAAACGGACGTCCTGTGATTCCTCGTACAGGCTATATCGTAGAAATTAATGCTTTGTGGTATAATGCCTTACGTTTTACAAGTGAACTGTTGGGCGAAGGTGGAAACAATAATTTGGCTGAAACGTTAAATGTATTGGCAGAAAAGACGGGAAAGGCTTTCGTGGATACTTTCTTGAATGAGTATGGTTATTTACTGGATTATGTGGATGGCAATATGATGGACTGGAGCGTGCGTCCGAACATGATATTTACTGTAGCATTCGACTATTCTCCGCTTGATGCCCGTCAGAAGAAAGGGGTGTTGGACATTGTGACCAAAGAACTGCTTACTCCGAAAGGGCTCCGTTCGCTCAGCCCGAAGAGTGGCGGTTACAACCCGAACTATGTAGGTCCTCAGATGCAGCGTGATTATGCTTATCATCAAGGTACCGCATGGCCTTGGCTGGCTGGCTTCTATTTTGAAGCTTACCTTCGTATTTATAAGATGAGTGGCATAGGATTTGTGGAGCGTCAGCTGATAGGCTACGAAGACGAAATGACTTCTCATTGTATTGGCTCTATACCTGAACTGTTTGATGGTAACCCGCCTTTCAAAGGTCGTGGAGCTGTATCATTCGCTATGAATGTGGCAGAGATATTGCGAGTATTATATTTATTGAGTAAATACAATTATTGAAAGGAGGGACCTGTATGAAAGTATTAATGTTTGGATGGGAATTTCCTCCCAAAATATATGGTGGTCTTGCTGTAGCATCTTACGGTATAACAAAAGGTCTGAGTCTGCAAGGTGATATGGAAACAACCTTCTGTTTGCCCAAACCTTGTGGCGACGAAGAAAAGTTTCTGAACATTATAGGCATGAACCAAGTGCCCATTGTGTGGCGTGATGTGGATTATGATTACTTAAAGTCACGTCTTTCGACTTCGACTCCGGAACAGTATTATGCTTTCCGTGATCATATCTATTCTGATTTCTCATATATGCACGTCAATGATCTGGGGTGTATGGAGTTTGCCGGCGGCTATCCGGGAAACCTTCATGATGAGATCAATAACTTTTCTATTATTGCCGGTGTGGTTGCGCGCCAGCAAGAATTTGATATTATCCATGCGCACGACTGGCTGACTTATCCGGCTGGTGTGCATGCCAAGCTGGTAAGTGGCAAACCTTTGTGCATCCATGTGCATGCTACTGATTTTGACCGTTCGCGCGGTAAAGTGAATCCTACAGTATATGCTATGGAAAAGAATGGCATGGATCATGCCGACTGTATTATGTGTGTGTCCGAGCTGACCCGTCAGACTGTTATTCACCAATATCATCAAGACCCGCGCAAATGTTTTGCCATGCACAATGCCGTTTATCCGCTTTCGCAAGATTTGCTGGACATTCCTCGTCCTGATCACTCGAAAGAAAAAGTGGTGACTTTCCTGGGGCGTATCACGATGCAGAAAGGACCCGAGTATTTTGTGGAAGCCGCCGCATTGGTCTTGAAGCGTACCCGTAACATCCGTTTTGTAATGGCAGGATCGGGAGACATGCTGGACGCCATGATCAATCTGGCTGCGGAACGAGGTATTGCAGACCGTTTTCATTTCCCGGGGTTCCAGCGTGGGCGTCAGGTTTATGAAGCATATAAAAACAGTGATGTATTCGTAATGCCTTCCGTGTCAGAACCTTTTGGTATTGCTCCTTTAGAGGCTATGCAGTGCGGAACTCCTTCTATCATCTCAAAGCAATCGGGTTGCGGTGAAATTTTGGATAAAGTAATCAAGACAGATTATTGGGATATCAACGCTATGGCCGATGCCATCTATTCTATTTGTACGAATCCTTCTCTTTTCCAATATCTGCAGGAAGAAGGAAAGAAAGAGGTGGATGGCATTACATGGGAGAAAGTCGGCTTGAGAATCCGTGCCCTCTATGAGCAGGTGTTAAAAAACTATGGTAAATAATAAAACAATAACTAGGATATGAAAACAATATGTCTTTATTTTGAAATACATCAAATTATCCATCTGAAACGCTATCGCTGTTTTGATATAGGCCGTGACCATTATTATTATGATGATTATGAAAATGAGCGCGGCATCAGTGATATAGCCGAACGCTCGTATATTCCTGCGCTGAGTGCGTTGATTGAAATGGCAAAGAATCACGGTGATACTTTCAAGGTGGCTTTGTCTATCTCGGGTGTGGCGCTGGAACAGTTGGAAGTGCATGCGCCCGGTGTAATCGAGTTGTTGCATCAGTTGAATGAGACCGGATGTTGCGAATTCTTGTGCGAACCTTATTCTCACGGTCTTTCCTCATTGGCTAATGAAGATTGTTTCCGCGAAGAAGTGGAACGTATGCGTACCAAGATTAAACAAATATTTGGCAAGGAGCCGAAGGTATTCCGTAACTCCAGCTTGATTTATTCGAATGATATTGGCGCTACGATAGCCGATATGGGCTTTAAAGGTATGTTGACTGAAGGCGCGAAACATATTTTGGGTTGGAAGAGCCCGCACTACCTGTATCATTGTGCCATGAATCCGAACTTGAAGTTATTGCTTCGCGATTTCAAATTGTCTGATGACATCAGCCTGCGTTTCTCTAATTCCGAATGGAATGAATATCCGTTGTTTGCCGACAAATATATAGATTGGATTGCAGCTTTGCCGGAGGAGGAGCAGGTTATCAATATTTTCATGGAACTTTCTGCTTTGGGTATCGCCCAGCCATTGTCTTCCAATATTTTGGAATTTATGAAAGCACTGCCTGTCTGCGCAAAAGAAAGAGGGGTTACTTTCTCTACTCCGACCGATATCATTACCAAACTGAAATCTGTGGATCAGGTGGATGTTCCTTATCCTATGTCATGGATAGACGAGGAACGCGATATCAGTCCGTGGTTAGGCAATGTGATGCAGCGTGAGGCTTTCAATAAACTTTATAGTGTGGCAGAACGTGTTCATTTGTGCGATGATCGCCGTATTAAGCAGGATTGGGATTATTTGCAGGCAAGTAATAATTTCCGCTTCATGACCACTAAGAATACCGGTATTTGGTTGAATCGTGGTATTTATGATTCTCCGTATGATGCTTTCACCAACTACATGAACATTTTGGGTGATTTTATAAGTCGTGTCAATTCGTTGTATCCGGTAGATATGGATAACGAAGAATTAAATTCGTTGCTTACTACCATTAAGAATCAGGGCGAGGAATTGGTGGCTTTGAACAAGGAAGTGGAGAGATTGCAGGCTAAACTGGAGAAAGCTGAAGGCAAAAAGGCTCCTGCCGTAAAGAAAGAACCTGCTGCCAAGAAACCGGCGGCGGCCAAGAAAACGACGGCAAAGAAGCCGGTTGCCAAGAAAGCTGCTTCGAAGAAAGAAGAATAACAGAAATATAATATAAAGGACTTAAGAATTCACCGTTGTGCTTTCGGAAAACTGGTTTTAAGGTTGTAAGAGGCGGAACGGTGTTTTTCTATATAAAAGTTTGCTGCATTGAATATTTTATTTACCTTTGCCAATCTCAGATACGAAAAAACATGAAACAATTGTGCCAGAATAAACATACGATACGTTTCCGCTATTGGAGCCGGAAGAAGTACGCTATGTTTTATAGCTTGGGCAAATATGTAACTATTGGTAATCTGAAAAAGGAGATTGCCGATGTATCGTTGGGTAAACAGGCAAATGTTTGCACGGCATTCTCTGTTTGCTCTTCCGCACGGAAAGAGGATGCTGGAGAGGAATATGAAGAAGGAATGGCCCCTGTTGAATCCATGTTGCAAATGTTTCGGATCCAACTGCCTCAACCACAGGTGGCTGACGTGATTTGTCTTTTTTATTTAAATAAATATTTGTTTGCCGGAAAGATGTGCCATGCATCTTTTCGGCTTTTTTTGTCTTAATATGAACTGTATATGATGCTGAATGAAATAAGAAACAAAGTGTTGGGCGGTGAGAAGATTACCGTAGAAGAAGCCCGTTGGCTGTCCTGCCAGGCAGAGAAACAGGATTTGTATGATGCGGCTCATGAGATAACACGGGTTCTGGCTTCTCGGAAATTCGATATGTGTTCCATTATCAATGCTAAATCCGGTAAATGTCCTGAGAATTGTAAATGGTGCGCACAGTCTGCACATTATAAAACAAAAGCGGATGTTTATGATTTGGTTGGGAAGGAAGAATGTCTGCGCCATGCTTTGTATAACGAAGCGCAGGGAGTATCCCGTTTTTCTTTGGTGACCAGCGGCAGGAAACCGGGTAGCCGTAACATGGACCGGCTATGTGAGACAACAGAGTACATGCGTGCGCATTCGCATATTCAGTTATGCGCTTCTTTAGGATTGCTGGATGAAGCGGAATTGGAACGGCTGTTTAAGGCAGGCATCACCCGTTATCATTGTAATCTGGAAACGGCTCCCTCTTATTTTTCATCTCTATGTTCTACTCATACACAAGAACAGAAAATAGAAACGTTGCAGGCAGCACGCAGGGTGGGGATGGATGTATGCAGCGGAGGAATCATCGGCATGGGCGAAACAATGGAACAGCGTATTGAGTTTGCTTTTACACTGAGGGAATTGGAAGTACAGTCTATTCCTATAAACCTGTTACAGCCTATACCCGGCACTCCATTGGAAAAAATGGATCGTCTTGCAGAGGCGGAGATTCTGACAACCATCGCTTTATTCCGTTTTATCAATCCCACAGCCTTTCTTCGTTTTGCCGGAGGGCGTTCACAGATGAGTGTGGAAGCTGTAAAGAAAGCATTGTATATCGGTATTAATTCTGCCATTGTGGGAGATTTGCTGACTACATTAGGTTCCAAAGTTTCAGAAGATAAAATATTGATAGAAGAGGCCGGGTATTCGCTTTGATACATTATAAAGTTATTATAACAATAAGGAAATAATATATGGAAAATTTTGACAGGGAGCATTTATGGCATCCTTATACATCGACTACTCATCCGCTGCCCACTTATAAGGTAAGACGGGCGGATGGAGTATATATAGAATTGGAGGACGGAAGATGTTTGATAGAAGGGATGTCTTCGTGGTGGTGCATGGTACATGGATACAATCATCCGGTATTGAACCAAGCGCTCAAGGAACAGATAGACCGTATGAGCCATGTCATGTTCGGCGGACTGACACACGATCCGGCCATCGAATTAGGCAGGTTGTTGCTGAAGATTGTTCCTCCCCGTATGCAGAAAATATTTTATGCTGATTCCGGTTCGGTTGCGGTAGAAGTGGCACTGAAAATGGCCGTGCAATATTGGTATGCGCAAGGGAAGGAAAAGA
Organism: Phocaeicola vulgatus ATCC 8482; assembly: GCF_000012825.1. Lineage (GTDB taxonomy): Bacteria > Bacteroidota > Bacteroidia > Bacteroidales > Bacteroidaceae > Phocaeicola > Phocaeicola vulgatus. Next base: position 3,548,890 of record NC_009614.1, read on the forward strand.
AAAATAATTTTGTAACTATTCAGTCCGGATATCATGGAGATACGTGGAATGCCATGTCCGTTTGTGATCCGGTGACCGGTATGCATCATATTTTTGGCCCTACATTGCCTGTGCGTTATTTTGTTCCTGCTCCCCGGTCGCGCTTTGGCGGAATCTGGTATGAAGAGGATATAGAACCCTTGAAGGAAATATTGGAACAGCATCATGAAGAAATGGCCGCATTGATTCTGGAACCTATTGTACAAGGGGCGGGCGGAATGCGTTTTTATCATCCTGAGTTTTTGCGCCAGGCAGAGAAACTTTGCAGGCAATATCGTCTGTTGTTAATCTTTGATGAGATAGCGACAGGTTTCGGAAGAACAGGGAAACTGTTTGCTTGGGAGCATGCAGGTGTCCAGCCCGATATCATGTGCATAGGTAAGGCACTGACCGGTGGATACATGACTTTTTCTGCTGTCCTTGCCAGTGATGAGGTGGCTGATACTATTTCCGGCGGTTATCCGGGAGTCTTTATGCACGGCCCTACTTTTATGGGAAATCCGTTGGCTTGTGCCGTAGCGAAAGCATCCGTGGAATTGTTGCTTTCATATAGTTGGGAGGAAAAGGTAAAGGCTATTGAATCACAATTGAAGAGGGAGCTGGCTCCTGCTGCTTTATTGCCGCAGGTGGCTGATGTGCGTGTATTGGGAGCTATCGGGGTTATTGAAGTGAAGAAACCGGTAGATATGGCTTTCATGCAACGTCGTTTTGTCGAAGAAGGAGTATGGGTACGTCCTTTTGGAAAACTGATGTATATCATGCCGCCTTTTATAATTCAGCCGGAAGAATTGAGCAAATTGACGCATTCACTGGTAAAGATAGTAGGAGAATTAAAAGAATAAGTGATAGTATTGGGAAAAATAGAAAAAATGAGTTCATTAACAGACTGGGAAAGAGAATTAGCCCTGCTTGAAAATAAAAGTAATCTTCGTAAGTTGCCTGTTATCCGCCATTTGGGAAAAGAGGTGGAGGTGAATGGAAAAGTGATGCTTAACCTTTCATCCAACGATTATCTGGGATTGGCTGCTTATCTGCCATTACGTACGGAATTCTTGCAAAGTCTTACTCCCGACACTTTTCTTCCTTCCTCTTCATCCTCTCGGCTGCTGACAGGAAATTTTAATATCTATGTTCAGATAGAGGATTTGCTTGCCCGACTGTTTCGGAAGGAAAGCGCGTTGGTTTTTAATAGTGGTTATCACATGAATGCCGGTATTCTTCCTGCAGTGAGCGATGCTCGTACATTGATTCTTGCCGATAAACTGGTACATGCCAGCATTATTGACGGCATTCGTTTATCGGCGGCCAAGTGTATCCGGTACCGGCATAACCGATATGACCAATTGGAACAGTTGCTGGTTTCCAATCATGCCGGGTATGATAGAATAATTATTGTAACCGAAAGTATTTTCAGTATGGACGGTGATGAGGCCGATCTCCGCCGTTTGGTCACTTTGAAGCAACAATATGATAATGTATTGCTGTATGTGGATGAAGCGCATGCTGTAGGGGTGCGGGGGATGCATGGCCTGGGGTGTGCGGAAGAACAGGATTGTGTGGCTGACATCGATTTTTTATGTGGAACTTTTGGTAAAGCGTTGGCCTCAGTAGGAGGCTATATTGTTTGTTCGAAGACCATCCGTGATTATTTGATCAATAAAATGCGTACATTCATATTTACAACGGCTCTTCCTCCTGTCAACTTGCTATGGACATTCTTTATCCTGGAGCATTTGGACAGTTTCAGCTTCCGGAGGGAAAGGTTGAAGAGAATATCCTCTCTTTTGAAAGACGCGTTGGTAAAGAAAGGCTACGCTTGTCCTTCTACCAGCCATATTCTGCCAATGACGATAGGCGATAGCGGTGATACGGTGTTAAAGGCCGATTTCTTGCAGCGTAAAGGTTTTTATGCGTTGCCGGTGCGTCCTCCCACTGTGCCCGAAGGAACATCGCGTATCCGTTTTTCGTTGACAGCGGATATTACTGAAGAAGAAATAAAAAGTCTGATAGAATTGATATGAAACATTATTTTATACAACAAAAGCATCTTCCCCGATTGACACTTTTTTTTGCCGGTTGGGGAATGGATGAATGTCCTTTCATGGATCATTGCCCCGAAAATAGCGATCTGTTGGTTTGTTATGATTATCGTTCGCTGGATTTTGATTTCACGTTGTTGCAGGGTTATCAGGAGATTCGCCTGATAGCCTGGTCTATGGGAGTATGGGCCGCGTCTATGGTATTGCAGGATATGGACTTGCCTATTTGTGAGCGTGTTGCTTTGAATGGCACGGTAACTCCTGTCGATGATTTGAAAGGTATTCCGCAGCAAGTTTTTGAAGGAACACTGGAAGGCTTGAATGAGGGTACGTTGGAAAAGTTTATCCGCAGGATGTGTTTGAAAAAGGAGAATCTGGAAACATTCTTGTCGAAACGTCCGCAACGTGCGGTAGAGGAACTGCAAGAAGAGCTTCGGAGGATTGGAGAACAGGTAAAATCTTGCGCTGTTCCCAGTTTTGCATGGGAACGGGCTGTTATAGGCAAGAATGATTTGATTTTTACGGCGGTCAACCAAAGAAATGCATGGACAGGGACGGAAGTGGCAGAGTATGATATTCCTCATTATTCAGAAGAAATAATGAGAGATTTGCTATGCCCGTCTGTTATTTAAAACAAAAACGTATGATTAATAAGCAATTGATAACCCGTCGCTTTTCCCGCGCTGTAGAGAGTTATAACCGTGAGGCGGTGGCACAAAAGCAGATAGCATACCGCATGAGTGATATGCTAAATCATTATTTGCCCCGTCCGTGCGGCCGGATATTGGAAATTGGTAGCGGGACGGGCTTTCTTACCCGCAGGTTGATGGAAACCCTCCATCCTGAAAAACTGGTGTTGAATGACATTTGTCAGGAGATGAGTTCTTGTTTCACCGATTTGTTGGGAAGCGGGCAGGCTACCTTTCTGGCAGGGGATGCCGAGTCCCTTCCTTTTCCAAAAGGACAGGATTTGATTGTATCATGCTCGGCATTACAGTGGTTTGTTTCTCCCGAGCTGTTTTTTGAACGTTGTAATACTTTGTTGAAGCAGAAAGGATATTTTGCTTTTACTACGTTCGGCAGGGATAATCTGAAAGAAGTTGCATCGGTTACCGGCAGCGGTCTTCACTATCGTTCTTTAGAGGAATTAGAAGAAGCGCTGCGCATACACTATGAGATCGTGAAGGCTCATGAGGAACGTATCTGTCTGACTTTCGGTACTCCGCTCGAAGTGCTTTATCACTTGAAACACACCGGGGTGGCTGCTGTCAGGCAACAAGCGTGGACTAAAAGGGATTTGCAGGATTTCTGTGACAAGTATGCCCGTTTGTTCAGTGATGGTCGTTCGGTGACTTTGACTTATCATCCTATTTATATTATTGCAAAGAAAAGACAATAGAAATAAAAAGAATCATGAAACAGAATGTATTTTTCGTAAGTGGTATTGATACAAATATTGGTAAAAGTTATGCCACGGCCTATCTGGCACATCTTTGGAACAAACAAGGATGTCGTACTATTACTCAAAAATTCATACAGACAGGAAATCCGGAAGGTTATTCGGAGGATATTGAGTTGCATCGTCGTCTGATGGGGATGGAGTATTTGCCTGAGGATGAGCAGGGACTTACCAAACCTGAAATATTTTCTTATCCGGCTTCTCCCCATTTGGCTTCACGAATAGATAACCGCGCCATTGATTTTGATAAAATAAAGCATGCCACGGAGGTGCTGAGTGAGCGCTATGATGCTGTTTTAGTAGAAGGAGCCGGGGGGCTGATGGTGCCGTTGACAGAAGATAATCTGACTATAGACTATGTTCAGGAATCGGGTTATCCCTTAGTTTTTGTTACTTCGGGACGATTGGGAAGTATCAACCATACATTATTGAGTTTTGAGGCTATAGAACGGAGAGGGATAAAGCTTCATACAGTGATGTACAATCTGTTTCCCGAAGGAGAGGATAAAATCATTCAAGCAGATACAGAAACTTATATTTGTCGTTATATAGAGAAGCATTTCCCGGATACAGCATTTGTGAAGGTACCTTGCTTGTAATTCATCTTTCTTGTTTATGATGTGTTTACCTGATAAAAAGAGGTTGTTCTACATCTGACGACCTCTTTTTATTAGTTGTATCCATAATTTTCCGCTTAAGTTATAGTATGATTTTTACTTTGTGGAGTAGTTTTGTCCGTGTAATGAGTTATTTCTCCTGTTCTGCATTGTACAAGGCGATATATCCGCGTTCTTCTGTATGGATGCGGACGGCATTCAAATGCGTCCTTGACATGTTTTGCCAATGCCTTTTACATTGCAATAGGAAAGCCATTCGATTTTGGCTTCGAGCAATGCTTCTTTTACGTCCTCGAATTGGGTCTTACAGATAATAGCTTCAATTTTTTTATTGTTGTATTTGTATTTTGTATATAATGTAATCTTTTTACCTTCTAAAAAACTAATACTTTGTTGTTATCCTTGTCTGGTTATGCTCTTTATGATTAAAAACTTAGCCCGAAAACGAAATAAGCCCCTTCAGTGCGTGGGTTTACGGTGACTTTTGCAAAAGCTGGAACGGAGAATGAATCGGTGATTTTTATTTCCTTGGCGGCTCCCATGCTGATGTCGCATACGGTGAAACCGTTGGAACCGTTGCATACAGGGGCTTCGGAATAGTTGTAAAAGTCTGTGCCCCACGGAGTCGCTCCTATTTCCGCTGTCCATTCCAGCCCTGCCAGTGTGAAAGGTACGGTAGCCGAGATATAGGACGAATAGGCTCTGTTTCCTCCGTTATTCACTCCGTCGGTTCCGGCGAAATTGGTATACCAGTTCAAGGCCAGCGGTCCGAAGTCATAACCTATTTGTGCCTCGAAGGTATGGTTGGTATTGTGTGAGCCGTAATGAAAATACCCCGGTCCTCCATTGAACCAGTAATCTGTGACGGAGATACTGAAACCTCCTGTGGCGTAGCCTAATGTGAGGTCAATCTCTTTTGTATCTTCTTTTTCGATACCTGCTGTTCCCCATGCAGACAATGAGAACCCTTTGTAAGAAACTGACAACGTGGGTTGGATACTGACACCTCCTAAATCCTGGCCACGCCAGATGTATCCGCTTACGAGATCGGCTCCTGCGCTGGCTTCCACTTTGTCCTGCGCCATGCCCATTGCCGGAACAGCTATTGCCAAGGCCGACAGAAATGTTGTTTTTCTAAAACTCTTTTTCATTGCTTTTTACCTTTTTAATCCATAATAGTGAGTTTGTTATATCTCGTATGTATTTGTTTTTCTTGTAATGGCTTGTGCTTGTTATGTGATAATACTTCAACGAATTCTATATTGGTTCGTTCGGGAAAAAGCGGATGATTCTCCAGTTTCGGACCTATTGCCGGCAAATTTACATCTTTTATATCATCTATGAAAACCACTAAATATGGATTTCACATACAAACAAATGTTCTTTTGTATTCTTTTCCATCTACTGTGATTGTTTTTGCCAACATTTTGCCGTCCGGGGTATTTATTTGTCTGGAGTTGGCAAGCAGGGGAAGATCCATGTCCACTGTTACTTCTTCTACCAGCTCGTTCTCCGTATGCAGTTTTAGGACCTTGATTCCTGAGAGCGTTTCCTGCGTGATGGCTTTCTTTTGAGTCAATTTGTTGTCATATACATACTTTCCTATACATCTGGAGGCGTTACCACACATCATGACTTCAGAACCATCTGCATTGAATATGTGCATACTGAAATCCGCTTTGGCTGATTTCCCAATCAATGCCAGCCCGTCGGAACCGATCCCCGTGTGACGAGCTCCATCTGATGGAAGTTCTCACGGGGTCTGCTATGAGGTGCTTTAGGGTGTTTACGTATATATAGTCATTACCTGCTCCCTGCATCTTTGTGAACGTGATTGTTGTTGCCATTTTGTCTATAATTTCTTCTGTTATTATTTCCTTTTGTCTTAATTTAGTGCAAATATATATCTTGTTGATGCTTTATAAATTTGAGCCTATATTCTGTTATGGAACATATAGTTTAGGTAATATTTTGTTGGTTATTCAGTGTCGTATAATTGGTATCATATATAATTAAGGTGGATGATTGATGTAACAAGATGATAATATATTATCTCATTTTTATATTATTTTGTTACCTTTGCATCCTGTTGGATAAAAAAGAGATTTGTAATGCAGAATATTATTGCGATAGAAAATGGTGTGACCCGCCATCCGCTGTACCGGATGAAGGAACCGGTGAATATGACACTTGCCGCCGGAGAACATATAGCTGTTGTGGGGAGAAACGGGGCAGGAAAAAGTATATTGGTAGATACGATTACAGGCCGGTGGCCGTTGTTGATGAACGAAGTGAAGTATGATTTCTCTCCTTCTCCTTCGAAGATGGCATACGAGAATATAAAGTATATTGCTTTCCGTGATTCATACGGAGATTCCGATGGAAATTACTATTATCAGCAACGATGGAATGCCCATGATTTGGATGAAACCCCACTGGTACGTGATTTGTTGCCCGAAGCGACCGATTCAGGTCTGAAAAAGGCTTTGTATGAACTGTTTGGCATAGAGAGGATGCTGGATAAACATATTATTCTGCTTTCCAGTGGTGAGTTACGTAAGTTTCAACTGACAAAGACTTTGCTGAGTAATCCGCGTGTACTGATTATGGATAATCCCTTTATCGGACTGGATGCGAAGACGAGGGACCTGCTTCATACATTGTTGGGCGAACTGACTAAAGTAACCCATTTGCAGGTAATCCTTATCTTGTCTAAGTCCGATGATATTCCTGCTTTTATTACTCATGTTATTCCTGTGGAAGACAGGGTGTGTGGTAAAAAGATAACTTTGCAGGAATATTTGGCGGTCCGTAAGCCGATACCGGAACGGATACTTTCCGAAGAAAAGGAGGCACGGATTCTGAATTTGCCTTACGGCGGTGATTTGTATCACACCGAGCACGTAGTCGATTTGAACAAGGTAAGCATCCGTTATGGCGAGCGTACCATTTTGAAAGATTTGGACTGGACAGTGAAATGTGGCGAGAAATGGGCTTTGAGTGGAGAGAACGGTTCAGGAAAGTCTACGTTGTTGAGTTTGGTCTGTGCGGATAATCCGCAGAGTTATGCTTGTGATATTACCTTGTTCGGCAGAAAACGCGGTTCCGGAGAAAGTATTTGGGAGATAAAGAAGCATATAGGATATGTCAGTCCTGAGATGCATCGCGCTTATCTGAAAAACCTTCCTGCCATAGATATTGTGGCAAGCGGACTACATGATTCTGTGGGGTTGTACAAACGTCCGCGTCCCGAGCAGATGGCGGCTTGTGAATGGTGGATGGATATTTTTGGTATTGCAGATTTGAAAGACCGGAATTTCTTGCAGTTGTCCAGTGGCGAGCAGCGTCTGGTGTTGTTGGCCCGTGCTTTTGTGAAGGATCCTGAGTTGCTTATTTTGGATGAGCCTTTGCATGGGTTGGACTTGTACAACCGCCAGTTGGTGAAAGATGTGATAGAAACTTTCTGTCGTCGTAAGGACAAGACCATGATTATGGTGACACATTATCAGGAAGAGTTGCCCGCATGTATAACTAACTTTCTTTTCTTGAAGCGGAATTAAAAGTTCTTTTTCTAAAGGTACGTTCCGGGCAGACGGAAGACGACTGGTTAAACGATAGTGCCCTGTCGCTTTCCGGACAAGCCGGGATGTTGGGCTGAGTACAAATAATCCTACTGTTCGTTTCATAAATATAGCATTGAAATTTTTAAAAGAAAACGAATCATGGAAAACACATTAAAAAAGCCTATGACAGGCATTATTCCTCCTTTAGTGACTCCGTTACTGGATAATGACAAACTGGATATTGATGGTTTGGAAAGGTTGATAGAACGATTGATAAAAGGAGGAGTGCACGGATTATTTATACTGGGTACCACCGGAGAAGCGCAGAGTATCAGTTACCGGCTTCGCCATGAAATGATAAAGGAAACTTGCCGTATCAATGCCGGAAGACTTCCGGTTCTGGTTTGTATTTCCGATACTTCAATTGTAGAAAGTATTCATCTGGCACATGTAGGGGCCGAGTGTGGTGCTTCAGCCGTAGTTTCCGCTCCCCCTTACTACTTTGCTCCGGGACAGCCTGAACTGGCCGAATTTTATGAGGACCTGATTCCTCAGTTGCCGTTACCTATCTTCTTGTACAATATGCCGTCGCACACGAAAGTGAATTTTGCTCCGGCTACTATTCAACGTATTGCCCGTAATCCTCAGGTGGTGGGGTTCAAGGATAGTTCGGCTAATGCCGTTTATTTCCAGTCCGTGATGTATGCCATGAAGGACAGACAGGATTTCGCCATGTTGGTGGGACCGGAGGAAATTACGGCAGAGTGTGTGTTGCTGGGTGGACATGGGGGGATCAACGGAGGTGCCAATATGTTCCCGGAATTATATGTAGATCTTTATCATGCTGCGGTAGCGCGTGACATGGAAACCGTAAGTCGGCTGCAACCCTTGGTGATGCAAATCAGTAGCAGTATTTATACCGTGGGGCAGCATGGCTCCAGTTATTTGAAAGGATTGAAATGCGCGTTGTCTTTATTGGGCGTTTGTGATGATTTTGTTGCGGCTCCTTTCCATCGCTTCAATGTTCCGGAACGCGAGAAGATACGCAAGGCGTTGGAGGCACTCCCTTTTTGTCCGGAATTGAAACCTTAAATGCTCGGTCTGTATGCATATCATTGATATAATCGTCTTTTTGTTGTTTACCGGCGGAGTCGTGGCCTTCGGTTGTTCTTTCTTTAAGAAGAAAGGTACCTCCGAGGAGTTCACTTCTGCCGGAAGAAGTTTGCCCGGCTGGGTGGTGGGGATGTCCATTTTCGCCACGTATGTCAGCAGTATCAGTTATCTGGGATATCCGGGAAAGGCCTTTTCGGGAGATTGGAATGCATTTGTATTCAGTCTTTCTATTCCTATCGCCTCTTATTTTGCGGCTCGTTACTTTGTGCCTTTTTACCGGAGTCAGGACAGCATATCGGCTTATAGCTTTTTGGAAAACCGTTTCGGTCCTTGGGCACGTATATATGCTTCGTCCTGCTATCTGCTCACCCAGATAGCACGTACAGGGTCTATCCTGTATTTGTTGGCGTTGCCCATGAATGTATTGTTGGGATGGCATATCCAGACCATTATTGTTGTAACCAGTGTGGCTATTGTGCTTTATTCCATGTTGGGTGGCATGAAGGCTGTCATTTGGACAGAGGCCATACAGGGAATTATTCTGATCGGAGGTGCGTTGGTATGTATGTTTATTTTGCTTTTTGATATGCCCGGAGGTCCGGTGCAGACTTTCTCCATCGCCATGGAAGATGGTAAATTCAGCTTGGGAAGCTTTGGAAGCAGTTTAAGTGAGTCCACTTTTTGGGTGTGTCTGATTTATGGTATATTTACTAATTTGCAGAACTATGGTATAGACCAGAGTTATGTGCAACGTTATCATACGGCGAAGAATGAGAAGGAGGCTAAGTTTTCGGCCTTGTTCGGAGGATATTTGTTTATTCCCGTTTCGGCCGTTTTCTTTATGATAGGGACTGGACTGTATGCGTTCTATAAAGTGCATCCGGGGATCTTGCCCGACGGGGTGGGGGCGGATTATGTCTTTCCGTTTTTTATAGTCAATGAGTTGCCGGTGGGGTTGACAGGCCTGCTGATTGCTTCTATCTTTGCCGCAGGTATGAGTACCATTGCGACCAGTGTCACTAGTTCGTCTACCATCATTCTGACGGATTATTATCAGCGGTTCCGCAAACATGCCGGAAACAGGGAGCGGATGTTGGTGCTGAAACTCTCCAGTGTAGGAGTGGGAGTGGCAGGGATTCTGGTGGCTTTTGCCTTTATGAGTGTGCAAAGTGCGCTGGATGCCTGGTGGGCGTTGGCGTCTATTTTCAGCGGAGGCATGTTGGGACTGTTTCTATTGGGGTATATTTCGAAGAAAGCACGTAATTTTGATGCGGTACTGGGAGTCGTTTGTGGAGTAATTCTGGTTTGTTGGATTGTGATATCCCCCTTTGTACATGCCAATCTGGCTATCGTGTTCGGGACGTTGCTGATATTTTTGGTGGGATTCCTGAGTGCTAATCTGCTTAATAAGAGAAGATGTAAGTAGAATAACTTAATTTTATAAAACTCAACTTTATAGAAAAGAATTTTTCATCTGAAACTTGACATTCTTCATTGACAATAAGAAGGCCGTATCACTTTTGAGTAATGATACGGCTTTTCTGTATTTGTCGGTTACAATCTGTAACCTTTAGAATGTTCATTTTGGTTTTGATTCACTCTCCGGTTTATTAATCGTTTCATCGTTCTCCTTATCAGATAAATCTTTTCAGCTCATTGACCCTGTTTAATGCGGCATTGAAATCTTCCACCAGTTCTTTCATCACTTCGTCTACCGTCTGTAATTTATGTATGCATGATGCGACTTGTCCTATTTCCAGTTCACCTTCGAATAAATCTCCTTCAAAGATTCCCTTTTTGGCACGTCCTTTTCCTAACAAAGTGCGTAGTTCATCCGTTGTTGCGCCACGGCTTTCCGCTTCTTCTACTTGTTTGAAGAAATCATTCTTGACCAACCGGACGGGAGAGAGCTGTTTCAATGTCAGTTGGGTATCTCCTTCATTCAGTCGCAGACACCGGTCTTTGAATGTGAAATGAGCAGAACTCTCTTCGGTTAATGCAAAGCGCGTCCCTATTTGCACCCCGTCGGCCCCCAATGCCATAGCAGCCAGTATGCTTTCTCCCGATCCGATACCTCCGGCAGCTATCAACGGCACAGTGGTGATCTGTCTGACGGCTGGAATAAGACATAGGGTGGTCGTTTCCTCCCGTCCGTTATGTCCTCCTGCTTCGAATCCTTCGGCTACGATGGCGTCTACACCTGCTTCTTCACATTTGGCGGCAAACTTGGTGCTTGCCACTACATGGGCCACAATGATTCCATGCTCATGCAGGTGTTCTGTCCAGGTCTTTGGATTTCCGGCAGAGGTGAAGACGATTTTCACACCCTCTTCTATTACCATATTGATAAGGATGTCTATTTCGGGATACATCAGCGGAATGTTTACTCCGAAAGGTTTGTCTGTCGCCGCTTTGCATTTCTGTATGTGTTCGCGTAAGGTCTCGGGATGCATGGAGCCTGCTCCTATCAGTCCCAGTCCTCCGGCGTTACTTACTGCGGAGGCTAGTCGCCAACCGCTACACCATACCATTCCTCCCTGTATGATGGGATACTTTATTCCAAAAAGATTGCAAATTCTGTTCATATGTAATAATTTAGTGATTTGTCTATTTGCTAATGTACCAATAACTATGTGGGACATAATACAGCCGATTAGCACATTGACGAATAGTTCATTATACAAAACAACTAACTTTTATTGAATGTTTTAGGGAGAAAGTAGTGAAAAAAGGAAAAATTCTTAGAAATTTTAAGGTTTGTAGAACAGAAATGGTCTATCTTTGTTCTCAGAATTAAAATTGTATATTTATAAACGGATAAAAAACATGTTATTACAACTGCTATTTGTACTTGTCGCTATTATTGTAGGTGCCCGTCTGGGAGGTATCGGACTGGGAGTGATGGGAGGTGTGGGCCTTGCCATATTGACCTTTGTTTTCGGACTTCAACCTACCGCTCCCCCTATTGATGTGATGTTGATGATTGTCGCCGTTATCTCTGCCGCCTCTTGTATGCAGGCTGCCGGCGGACTGGACTATATGGTGAAATTAGCAGAACGGTTGTTGCGTCGTAACCCTTCACAAGTGACTATCCTGAGTCCGTTGGTTACTTATCTGTTTACTTTTGTCGCAGGTACGGGGCATGTGGCCTACTCTGTGCTTCCTGTCATAGCCGAGGTGGCTACGGAAACTAAAATTCGTCCTGAGCGTCCTTTAGGCATTGCCGTTATCGCCTCGCAACAGGCTATTACTGCCAGCCCTATCTCTGCCGCTACCGTAGCGTTGCTGGGATTGCTGACAGGATTTGACATCACTCTGTTTGATATTCTGAAGATTACTATTCCCGCTACATTAATCGGTGTGCTGGTGGGAGCTTTCCTTTCAAAGAAGGTGGGTAAAGAGTTGTTGGAAGATCCCGAATACTTGCGCCGCTTGGAAGCCGGGATGATTGATACAAAACATGTGGAGCTGAACGATGTGAAGAATATGTTTCATGCCCGTATCTCGGTGATAATTTTTATTGCCGCCACGCTGTTGATAGTGTTGTTCGGTTCTATTCCTGTCATGCGTCCTGTGTTCAATGGTACGGCTTTGGATATGCCGGCTATTATTGAGATTTTGATGTTGTGTGCGGCGGCTGTTATTCTTCTCATTTCACGTACGGATGGAATTAAAGCTACACAAGGCAGTGTGTTTCCTGCCGGGATGCAGGCGGTAATCGCTATATTTGGTATTGCATGGATGGGAGATACCTTCATTAATGGAAACATTACGGAACTGACAGGCTCTATTGAGGGGATTGTGCGCCAAATGCCCTGGTTGTTCGGTCTGGCATTGTTTGTCATGTCCATTTTGCTTTATAGCCAGGCTGCTACGGTGCGTGCCATTGTGCCGTTAGGGATAGCACTGGGTATTTCTCCGATGATGTTGATTGCTTTGTTCCCTGCTGTCAACGGATATTTCTTTATTCCTAATTATCCTACAGTGGTGGCAGCTATAAATTTTGACCGTACAGGAACAACAGGCATTGGAAAATGGATTCTGAATCATTCGTTCATGATGCCTGGGATGGTGGCCACCATTGTTTCTATTGTGGTAGGCCTGCTGCTGGTACAGGTGTTCTAGAAAGGAAAGGGGGTAGGTGTAGTCGGACTTGAAGATGAGTGATCTTCTGCCTGTAACATTTATAATGATTCGATGTATACATATATATCATCGGCACATCTTCTTCTTTGTGTGAACAAAATTTCCAAATAATTATTATAGTAATAAAACCTAAACTTGAAAAGATTATGAACGGATTAAGAAAACTCAGCCTTATGGCGGCAATGCTGGTATGTACCACATTGGCTGCTGTCTCCCAAAAGCCTAATATCCATATATTGGCTACAGGGGGGACTATTGCCGGAACAGGCGCTTCGGCTACTAAAACAAATTATACTGCCGGACAGGTGGCTATCAGCACATTGCTGGAAGCGGTTCCCGAAGTGAACAAAATAGCCAATGTGACCGGGGAACAGATTGTAAAAATCGGTTCTCAGGACATGAATGATGCCGTATGGCTGACGTTGGCCAAGCGTATCAACGAGCTTTTCAGCCGTGGAGATGTGGACGGTATCGTGATTACTCACGGAACTGACACAATGGAAGAAACCGCCTTTTTCCTGAACTTGACTGTGAAGAGTGACAAGCCTGTTGTATTGGTAGGAGCCATGCGCCCCTCTACGGCCATGAGTGCGGACGGACCGTTGAACTTGTATAATGCGGTAGTTACTGCCGCTGCTAGGGAATCACGGGGTAAAGGTGTCGTAATTGCCATGAACGGTTTGATTTTGGGAGCCCACGGAGCCATGAAGACCAATACGGTGGATGTACAGACTTTCCAGTCTCCTAACTCCGGTGCGTTGGGATATGTATTGAATGGTAAGGTTTTTTATAATATGGAATCTTTGAAACGCCATACCACCGGTTCCGATTTTGATGTGGCCCACCTTGACAAGCTGCCGAAAGTAGGTATCGTTTACAGTTATTCCAATGTAGAGGCTGATGTTATGATCCCTTTTCTGAATAATGGTTACCAAGGTATTATTCATGCCGGTGTGGGGAATGGCAACATTCATCAGAATTTGTTTCCGATATTGGAAAAGGCCCGTCAGCAAGGTATTTTGGTAGTGCGTTCCAGCCGTGTTCCTACCGGACCGACCACATTGGATGCCGAGGTGGATGATAATAAATATCAATTCGTGGCTTCACAAGAGTTGAATCCTCAGAAAGCGCGTGTGTTGTTGATGTTGGCATTAACTAAAACAAAAGACTGGAAGAAGATTCAGGAATACTTCAACGTATACTAGTCCATCCGGCACTTTTTCTTTTTATCTCTTTTTCTTTTGCGCGCATAAAAGAAAAAGAGAATACATTATAACCTAAAACTTTGACTTATGAAAAGAATAATGTTAGTATGCCTGACAGCCCTTGCTGTCTCAGGTACTTACTCTTTATATGCCCAATCTTCCGGAAGTGATTTCATGGTCGGTGACAAAAGCCTGTTTGAAGAAGTCACCGGTATCAAGAAGAAAACGGACAAGTTCAATCTCTATCTTAATATGCACGGTGATTTCAACATGAAATGGAATGATTCCGGATTTGATCAGGGCGCATTCGAAATGAAGCAGCTCCGTATCGAAATGAAGGGGGATATCAATGATTGGTTGAGTTACCGTTACCGTCAGCGTCTGAATCGGGGTAACGATGGTTCCGGCAATATAGATAATGTACCTACCAGCATAGATTGGGCAGGAGTAGGCATCAGATTAAATAAGTTCTCATTTTTTGCCGGAAAGCAATGTGTCTCGTATGGTGGTATAGAATTTGATTTGAATCCGATTGATATTTACGAATATAGTGACATGATAGAGCACATGAGTAACTTCATGACCGGTTTGAATGTGGCATACAACTATAATCCTTATCAGCAGATACAATTTCAGGTATTGAACAGCCTGAACGGGCCGTCCGAGGAGATGTATGGGGATTTGGAACGTACCAAACTGCCGTTAGTTTATACCTTGAACTGGAACGGAAATTTCCTGGATGTTTTCAAAACCCGTTGGTCTGCCTCTGTTATGAACGAAACGAAGGGCGAAAAGATGTATTATTACGCTTTGGGTAATGAATTTAATTTCAGCCCTAAATGGCATGCCTATTTTGACTGGATGTATTCTCGTGAAGGAGTAGACCGTAAAGGGATTATAACTAACATCGTAGGAACTGATAATCAGGCACACAATGCTTTTAATGCCGAATATATGTCCTATGTGTTGCATGTGAATTATCGTTTTGCCCCAAAGTGGAACTTGTTTGCAAAAGGAATGTATGAAACTGCTTCCGTTTATAAGGCAAGTGATGAAGTGGAAAAAGGGAAATATCGCACGGCATGGGGATATGCAGGAGGTATAGAATTTTATCCGATGGAGAGCAATCTGCACTTCTTCCTGGCATACGTGGGGCGTTCCTATAAATATACCGATCGTGCAAAGGCGTTGGGTGAGGACAATTTCAGTACCCATCGTGTGTCAGTGGGATTCATTTGGCAGATGCCTGTATTCTAGCTCATGCTTTCCTTTTTTGTTTGTTATGAAGAATCGGCAGGCAACTTGTTGCCTGCCTGCTATTTATCATGAAAATGTCTTTCTTTTATCAGAATTAAAGCCGTTACCTTTTTTATCATACACGTCATAAATCAGCCTGGCAACTTTTCATGAATGGGTTACAGAGTTTCCTGACTTTATCTGATTCGGGAATATTTTTCCTGTTTATTGTATGGACCGGAGATTTTTCTTTCCGAAAAACTTATCAATAATCAATGCGATAGCCCCATCGCCCGTCACATTACAAGCAGTACCGAAACTATCCATGGCAATGTAAAGTGCTATCATCAAAGCCTGTTCACTTTCTCCGAATCCCAGCATGGAAGACAGGATCCCCAATGCAGCCATGATGGCTCCTCCCGGTACTCCCGGTGCAGCTACCATCGTGATTCCCAGCATAAAGATGAATCCTGCAAACATGGGGAAATCAAATGGCATTCCTTGCATAATCATCAGTGCCAGTGCGCAAGCAACAATCTTCAACGTGCTTCCCGACAGATGAATTGTGGCACATAGCGGAATGACAAATCCGGCTATATCCTCCGTGACCCCATTCTTGACAGTCTGTCGCAAAGTCACCGGAATGGTGGCTGCCGATGACTGTGTGCCCAATGCTGTGAAATAGGCAGGCATCATCTTTCCCAGTAGTTTGAACGGATTCCGATGTACAAACAGCGCTGCAATGGTATATTGAAAAACCAACAGGAAGATGTGAAGCAGGAAAATGACTCCGATGATCTTGATAAATACCATCAGAATGTTATATACCTGTCCGGAATGGGTCATATTCAGGAATATACCGAATATATAGATAGGCAGTAGGGGCAGAATCACCGTCTGGATGGTTTTGACTATGATTTCTTTGAAATCGTTACATACGTTTTTCAGCGCTGTACTATCCAAATGTGCGATGCCCAGACCTAGTGTGAAGGCTAAAATCAAGGAAGTCATCACATTCATCACCGGGGGGATGGCTACAGTGAAGAATGGAGAAATATCATGTGCCTCGCTGATTTGTTCTATCGGTGCTCCCGGAGTAATCATGGAAGGGAAAAAAGTCACTCCGGTGAAATAAGACAGGAAACCGGAGAACAACGTGGCGCTGTATGCTACCAATGTCGTTATCACCAGCATCTTTCCTGCCTCCTTACCGATATCGGCAATGGCAGGAGTGACCAGTCCGAGAATAATCAGTGGAATGATGAAACCCAAAAATTCGCTGAAGATTCCGTTGAAAGTCACAAATACTCTGACCAATTCGCCGGGAAGAACGTTTCCGAATCCTATACCCAATGTGATGGCGATGATAATTCGGGCTAATAAGCCGATTTTTAACCTCTTCATGATAATGTGTTATTATTCAAATTGCAAAGATAGAATTATTGAACAAATAACCTATCAAATTGTTAAATATAAAAAGAATAATTTATGGAAAAGGCAGATATAGGATTAATCGGATTAGGTGTGATGGGGCAGAACCTTGCTCTGAATCTTGCCAACAAGGGATGGAAGGTTGTAGTATGGAACCGTACCGTTCCTGGAAAAGAAGAAAATGTAGTGGAACACTTTATAGCCAACCGCGCCAAAGGAAAAGGCATCATAGGCAGTAATGAACTGACAGATTTTGTCGAAGCACTGAAAACTCCGCGTGTCATCCTTTTGATGGTACAGGCGGGTCCCGCTGTCGATGAACTGACGGGCAAGCTGTTTCCTTTGATGGAAAAGGGTGATATCCTCATTGACGGAGGCAACTCTTATTATGAAGATACGGAACGTCGTGTAAAGGAACTTTATGATAAAGGAATGTACTTTGTAGGTTGCGGCATTTCAGGAGGTGAGGAGGGTGCTTTGCATGGAGCGTCCATCATGCCCGGTGGTGCGCAAGAGGCATGGTCAGTCATTCAGCCGATGCTGAAAAGTATTGCGGCAAAAGCTGAGGATGGTACTCCGTGTTGTGAGTGGGTAGGTCCCGGTGGCGCAGGCCACTATGTAAAAATGGTGCATAATGGCATAGAATATGGGGATATGCAGCTGATTGCTGAAACTTATTTCGCCATGAAGCACCTGCTGGCGTTGAAGAATGAACAGATGGCGGATATTTTTGAACAATGGGACAAAGGACGTCTGCATAGTTACCTGATAGAGATTACTTCGGCCATTCTGCGTCATAAAGAAGAAGGAGGCGATTATTTGCTCGATAACATTCTGGATGCTGCGGGACAAAAAGGAACGGGTCGCTGGAGTGTCATTAACTCCCTACAACTAAATACACCACTGGGCGTGATTGCCGAGGCGGTTTTTGCCCGTAATCTGTCGGCAGAGAAGAACTTGCGCGTGCTGATGTCCAAACATTATATGCATGTGGAGAATCATCCGGTATATAATTATCAGGATACGGTGATCGGATTGGAAAGTACCTTATATGCGGCTCGTCTGACAGGCTATGCGCAAGGGTTTGCTCTGATGTGCACTGCCAGTGAGCAATATGGCTGGAAGTTGAATCTTTCCACTATCGCGCTGTTGTGGCGCGCCGGATGCATTATTCGTTCTGCTTTTCTGAACGACATTGCCGAGGCCTATCACCGTGCACCGGGATTGTCGCATCTGTTGCTGGACGAGCATTTCGGACGGGAAGTAATGGAAGCCCTGCCCGCGTGGAAGAAATACATCGGTGTCATGTTGAGAGAAGGGTTGCCCGTACCTGTACTTTCCGCAGCGTTGAATTATTTTCTAGGTTTGACCACCAACCGTTCCCCAGCCAATATGATTCAAGCGATGCGTGATTATTTCGGAGCTCATACCTTCGAGCGTGTGGACAGTCCACGGGGGGAATTTTTCCACGAACATTGGGAAGACAACTATTGATATGTCGCAACACAAAGCATTATACATTCATTTTTAAAAGAAAGAATCATGAGTTTACCACATAGTTTATTTTTGGTCATCTTCGGTGCATCCGGTGATTTAACCCGGCGCAAACTGATGCCTGCCTTGATAAAGATACATAACGGGAAACGCTTCCCCGAGCATTTTGCCATTATCGGCTGTGCCCGTACTGCATACACGGACGAGACCTATCGTGCCTATCTGAAAGAAGAACTGATAAAATTCGGTTTTCTTACTAAAGAGGAAATGGAAACATTGGACGATTTTCTCTCTACTGTTCATTACCAGTCCATGGACCCGGCTGACGAAACCACTTATTTTCTGTTGAATGACCGTTTGAAGGAGCTTTCGCCTCAATATGAGAATAATGGGAACTATTTGTTCTATCTGGCAACTCCGCCCTTGCTTTATGAATTGATTCCGAAATGTCTGCATGATGCGGGCTTGTTGAAAAAGCCTGGATTAAAGCGTATCATTGTCGAGAAGCCTTTCGGATACGACCTGGCTTCCGCTCAGAAACTAAATAAAATCTATGCCGCTTATTTTAAAGAAGAGGATATCTACCGCATCGATCATTTTCTGGGCAAGGAAACGGTGCAGAATATTATGGTGACCCGTTTTGGAAGTACTATTTACGAACCGATATGGAACCGTAACTATATAGATTATGTAGAAATCACTGCGGTGGAAAATATGGGTATAGGTACTCGCGGAGGATATTATGACGGGGCGGGAGCTCTGCGCGATATGGTACAGAACCATTTGATGCAGTTGCTTGCTATTACTGCCATGGAACCACCGGCCAAGTTTGACAAGAATGGTTTCCGTAACGAGGTGATCAAGGTCTACCAATCCCTTCGTCCGCTGACTGATAAGTATATCCGTGATAATGTCATCCGCGGACAATATATTGCTGGTGATGACCGTATCGGTTATCGTGAAGAAAAGAATGTTCGTCCTGATTCCCGTACAGATACCTACGTGGCGATGTGTCTGTATGTGGATAACTGGCGTTGGCAGGGAGTGCCTTTTTATATCCGTACCGGAAAGCAGATGCCTACCAAGGTGACCGAAATTGTGGTTCATTTCAAACCTGCTCCTATGCAGATGTTCCAAATGAAGGAAGGCTTTTACAAAGGTGAGGAACTGATTATCCGTATTCAACCCGACGAGGGAATTCTTCAGCGCATAGCCATGAAAGAACCTGGTGCCGGTTTCTATATGGGAACCATGGAGATGGACTTCAGCTATGACCAGCACGATCAGGAAACGGGGGATGCGTATGTACGCCTGTTGGAAGACAGTCTGGTGGGTGATCCTACACTTTTTACCCGTTCCGATGCTGTGGACGAGAGCTGGACTTACTTTGATAAGATTCTGGATTATTGGAAGAAGCATCCCGAAACTCCTCTTTATGGGTATCCTGCAGGAACATGGGGACCGAAAGAAGCGGATGTATTGATCAACCGCAGTCATTCCGAATGGACAAACCCGTGCAAGAATCTGACACATTCCAATTTATACTGTAAATTGTAAGTCGTCATCTGTGGATAGTAAATTTAAAACAGCAAACTCTAAGTAATAAATAGTGAATAAGATGATTGACCATAACTTTTATGCGTCGCCTGTACAAGCGTCGCAAACCTTGATAACTCATATATTGGAAGCGATGGATAAAGAGCTTGAACGGCCTTTTACCATTGCTCTTTCCGGAGGAACTACTCCTGCCACACTTTTTGAGGTTTGGGAGCGTGAATATGCCGCATATACCCCTTGGTCCCGTATTTATTTCTATTGGGTAGACGAGCGTTGTGTGCCACCTGGCGATGATCAGAGCAACTTTGGCTTGGCCTATCGTCTGTTGTTTAGTAAGGTAGGTATTCCCGCCAGTCATTGCTACCGTATTGTGGGTGAGGGCGCTCCCGAAGAAGAAGCCAAACAGTATTCTTCCATAGTCAAGACCACCGTTCCGACCGTGGACGGTGTGCCTGTTTTTGATTTTGTATTATTAGGGATAGGAGAGGACGGGCATACATCATCCATTTTCCCCGACCATCAGGAACTTCTTACCGCCGGGGAACCGTATGAGGTGTCCGTCAATCCTTATAATAAAACAGTGCGTATATGCATGACGGGACGTCCCTTGATAGAAGCCCGGCATACCTGTTTTCTAGTGACGGGCGAGAACAAATGCAGTATTTTGAAAGAAATCCTTGATAAAAACAAGGAAGGGGTCTATCCGGCATCTTATATTTGGCATCATGCACGTAATTCGCAACTGTATGCATCACTTGTATCATAATATTTCTTTTAGATGAAGAGTTTAAACGAAAATAACTTTCTAGATGGGAAATGAATCAACTATGGATGCTATGTCTCCTATAGATATAAAAAAAGGAGCAACGCCTTGCTCCAACCTTTGTTAACCTTAAATCTAATACTATGAAAAACACAATGCAAAGGTACGGATATTTCGGAAATTTGCAAGATATTCTCTTCATTTTATAGGTTGAAACAATGTTATTTAACATAGAAAGGCATCCTGTTTACAGCTATTTGCAAAACAGGATGCCTTCACTATAATCCATTAAGACTCTTTAATAAGCGTGTCCGTCTTGTTCCAGTTCCTTTGCTGTAATGGGCTTGCGGTCTATGGCACGCCAAGCATAAATAATATAGGCCAGAACGAAAGGTACCAGAATGGAAACGTATGCCATGGTGCGCAGGGTAAATTCGCTGGAGCAACTGTTTGCCAAGGTCAGCGAACTTTGTAGATCGGCTGTGGACGGGTAATAAGCCGTATTATTATATCCCGCACAAAGCAATAAAGCTAATACAGTCAATACAACTCCTATTCCGGTAAACCAGATACCATTGGTCGCAGTCTTGCTGAAGACAGCCCTTCCGATACCCCAAAGTACCCCGACAACGCCTGATAGGAACAATACCAGCAATAGAGGTATATCCATCAGATTGATGAAATACTTGTAAGGTTCCATATAAACTTCTTTTGTCTCGGGATTTACAGCGAAACCATCAGCCAATAAAGTACGGATAACAAATGCCAGAAATAGAATAAGGAAAGGAATAGCATCTGTTATAAGCTGACGGCGGCAGCGGGGGATTAAGTCTTTATCCCGGATGTTATTGATAAAATAAAGATTGCCCAAAAGGCGGGCCAGGAAGAATACGGCAAATCCCAAGACCAGATTCCAAGGATTGGTCAGCGCATCCAGTCCGTGCCATCCGTTTGCCCAACTGCTGATGACAGGCATCAGCTCATTACCCATGTTTCCTTTATTAACCAGGAAATTGGAGCCGGTAAAGAATGTGGCTACCGCACCTCCCAGCAATAGAGGCCCTACAATACCATTTATAACCAGAAACCATTGGTAAGTATGTTTGCCCAGCAGATTGCCCAGCTTGGACTGGAACTCGTATGAAACAGCTTGCAATACGAAACTGAAAAGAATAATCATCCACAACCAGTAAGCACCGCCAAAGCTGGTACTGTAGAACAGCGGAAAAGAAGCGAAGAAGGCGCCGCCGAAAGTGACAAGGGTGGTAAAAGTAAACTCCCACTTGCGTCCTGTGGAGTTTACCAGCAAGGCACGTTCTTCGTCATTGCGTCCCAGCGTGAACAGCAAAGAGTTGCCACCCTGCACAAAGAGCAGGAACACCAACAAAGCACCCAGTAACGATACTAGGAACCACCAATAATTTTGTAGAAATATATAGTCCATAATATTCTAAATTAAAAATTGAGAATTGAATATTGAAAAATAGAATTAGAGAAACTTGAACTAAAAAAAGAATGACTTGCTGGCGGAATTAATCTCCTGTATGTAGCCCATTTATTGCGCAGCCTGAATTATTTCCGCCTGTTTCATTTATTCCTTAATTCTTAATTCCTTCCGGTCCTTTCTTGATGGCCTTCAGCATGATACCTATTTCAGCAAAGAGCAGAACGGTAAACAATAGAAGGAAGATAAAGAAAGTAAGCTGTACGGAACCTGTCTGCAATTTGGAGATGGCTGCTCCTACAGGCAACATATCCTGTATGGCCCATGGCTGGCGCCCCACTTCGGCTACCACCCAGCCTGCCTGACTGCCGATATAGGCTAGTGGAATAGTCCACAAAGCCACCCGTTGCAACCATCGCATATCAGCCAGTTTCTCTTTTTTCGATACAATCAGTACTATAATAAAGAACAGGATGAAATAACCTCCCAGCCCCACCATGATCCGGAATGACCAGAAAGTAAGTCCTACATTAGGAACCAGATGGGCAGGATCCTTGATATATCCGTAACCAAAATATTTCACGTTTTCGTCCAATGTCTTGCGAGCTGCTGCGGCACTTGCTTCGTCACCTGCCTTATGCGCTTTGCGGAATGCATCCAGGGCGGCGATGGCAATCTGTCCGCGTTTAATTTTCTCTTCGGCCGATAAAGCCGTTGTACCGTCGGGCATCTGATAACCACCTTCCAGCAGATTGTTGATACCCGGTACATAACCGTCTATGTCGTGAGTGGCAAGGATAGAAAGCATTTTGGGGATTTTCAAATCGCCTGCAATGGTGAAGGGTACTCCGTTTCCGCCATCGTGCAATCCTTCAGCGGCAGCCATTTTCATAGGTTGCACTTTGGCTACCTGTACTCCCGAAATATCCCCCGTCCATGCAGTGACGAGAGAGGCGAACAGACCTACGGCGGCGGCAACTTTAATACTGCTCAGAGCGAACTCCTTCTGACGGTTGCGCAGTAAATACCAGCAACTTATTCCTACTACAAAAACGGCTCCCAGTATCCAGCTGCTTAACACTGTGTGGAAGAACTTGGCGATAGCCATGGGAGAGAGGGCGACAGCTGCAAAGTCCACCATTTCATTTCTTACTGTTTCGGGATTGAAAGCCATCCCTACGGGGTATTGCATCCAGGCATTGGCGACCAGAATCCACCAAGCGGAGATCGTTGCTCCCAGTCCGGTGAGCCAGGTGGATGCCAGATGGAAACGCTTGCTCACTTTGTTCCAGCCGAAGAACATGACGGCAATGAAAGTGGCTTCCATAAAAAATGCCAGGATTCCTTCGATAGCCAGTGGGGCTCCGAAGATATCGCCCACAAACCAGGAATAGTTACTCCAGTTAGTTCCGAACTCGAATTCCAGAATCAGACCGGTGGCAACACCTACGGCGAAATTGATTCCAAACAGTTTCATCCAGAATTTAGCTGTGTTCTTCCAGAATTCCTTACCTGTTGTTACATAAAAGGTCTCCATGAGCCCCATTATCACAGCCAATCCCAAAGTGAGAGGTACGAAAAGCCAGTGATACATGGCCGTTAGAGCGAACTGTGCTCTTGACCAGTCAATTAATGAAGTGTCAATGTTTTCAAACATAACTTTCTGATTTATTTAAATGTTTATGGATTTGCCCGTTCTATTAACTCCTCACCTACATACTGTTGCTTCTCTTCCGTTGTCTTCCCGCCAAGGAAGGAGGGAAAGAAGAAAAGTTTTAGAATAAAGAACATGATGAATAGTTTGATAAGAATAATCGTCCAAAGGGTACGTCCCAAGGTCATCTCGCGAAAGCCGTCGCGATAGAATATCCAGATGCGTGTCAACAAAGAATCATTCATAAATTTATCTTAAAGTTGTAATAATTACAAAGAAAAACACTTTATCGGTAAAAAGCAAGTTTTTGTCCATAGAAATATTCCACAAATCTATATTTATTGCTAAAAAAATCACAGTCCTCTACTTTTGTACAAACAAATTAAATAGTAAAAAGGATGAGACAACGAGTAGTATATTTCGTAATGATTTGGGTCGCGGTCACTTCGGTTTCCGCGCAAGAGGCCAAAAAGTGGACGCTGGACGACTGTATTGACTATGCATTGGAGAAAAATATCCAATTGCAGCAGGACAAAATCTCACTGGAAGAGAGTTCTGTAGACGTGAAAACCGCCAAAGCCGCACTATTTCCCAGTCTGTCGTTCAGTACAGGACAGAATGTGACGAACCGTCCGTATCAGGAAACCAGTAACACGGTAAGCGGAACGGAAATCATCAGTAGTGACAGTAAAACCACTTATAATGGAAACTATGGTCTGAATGCACAATGGACATTGTGGAATGGTAACAAACGGTTGAATGCCATCAAACAAAAGAAGACGGGTCAGCAGATTGCAGGGCTTACCGTAGCCGAAACAGAAAACTCTTTGCAAGAGCAGATTGCACAAATATTCATCCAGATACTTTATGCCGACGAGTCGGTGAAAATTAACCAGAACACCTTACAGGTGAGCCAAGCTACATACGACAGGGGCAAAGAACTCTTTCATAAAGGAAGTATTTCAAAAGCCGATTTGGCACAATTGGAATCACAGGTAGGCAGTGACAAATATCAGTTGGTGATCTCCGAAAGTTCCTTGCGTGACTATAAATTGCAGTTGAAGCAGTTGTTGGAGCTGGATGGTACGGAAGAAATGGATTTGGTTCTTCCCGAACTCGCCGATGAACATGTTTTGCAACCGTTACCTGCTCAGGAGGATGTTTATCAGCAGGCTTTGGCATCACGTCCGGAAATTCAAAGCAGCAAGTTGAGCATAGAGAATTCCAAATTGGACATATCAGTGGCTAAAGCCGGCTATCTCCCTACCATCAGTCTGAGTGCATCTACGGGGAGTATGACAAACAGTGCCAGTGATAATAGCTGGAGCAAACAAATGAAATATGGCTGGAATAATATGATAGGATTGAATATAAACATTCCGATTTTTGATAATCGCCAGAACAAAAGTGCTGTGCAGAAGGCACGTTTGCAATATGATAGTAGTCTACTCGATTTGATAAACAAGCAAAAGGAACTCTATAAGAATATAGAAAGTCTGTGGTTGGACGCTACTAATGCTCAAGAGCAATATGCGGCGGCTGAGAGTAAGCTGAAAAGTAGCCAGGCCAGTTATGAGATGGTCAGCGAGCAATTCAACTTGGGAATGAAGAATACCGTAGAGTTGCTTACCGAGAAAAATAACCTGCTCAGTGCACAGCAGCAACGTATTCAGGCCAAGTATATGGCTATCTTGGATCGGACTCTACTGAACTTCTATGCAGGTCAGGATATAAAATTATAATCATAACGCTATACATATTATATTATGGAAAAGAAGAAAATGATCCTTACTACAGCGGTAGCCGTAGTGGTCGTGGCAGGCGGTTTCTGGATGCTTGGCGGACCGGAGGGAAAAAGTACGGTCGATTTCTCAACGGAAACCGTAACGAAAGGTAATGTCAGCAATTTCATTACTGCTACCGGAACCATAGAGCCGGTGACAGAGGTGGAAGTGGGTACGCAGGTATCTGGTATTATTGACAAGATTTATGTGGATTACAATTCTGTGGTAAAGAAAGGAGAATTGATAGCCGAGATGGATAAAGTGACACTGCAAAGTGAACTTCAGTCGGCAAAGGCCACTTATGACGGCAATGAGGCCGAGTACGATTACCAAAAGAAATTATATGACCGCAACCGTAAACTGCACGAGAAGCAATTAATCAGCGATATGGACTATGAAGAAACGGTTTATAATTTCCAACGTGCCCAAAGTGCATTGGAGCAAAGCAAGGCGGCTCTGGCAAAGGCTGAGCGTAACCTGTCATACGCAACCATCACCTCGCCTATCGATGGAGTGGTGACCAGCCGTGATGTGGAAGAAGGACAGACCGTAGCATCCGGTTTCGAAACTCCGACACTGTTCACCATCGCTGCCGACTTGACCAAGATGCAGGTGGTGGCCGATGTGGATGAAGCCGATATTGCCGGGGTGGAGGAAGGAACCCGTGTAACCTTTACCGTGGATGCTTATCCCGACGATGTGTTCGAAGGAGTAGTCAGACAGGTTCGTTTGGGAAGTACGAACAGCACGAGCAGCAGCTCTTCAACAACCACCAGTACCACTGTAGTTACTTATGAGGTAGTGATAACAGCTGATAATCCCTATTTGAAACTGAAACCGCGTCTTACCGCCAACGCTACCATTTATACATTGACCAAGGATAATGTGTTGACCGTTCCCAACAAGGCTTTGCGCTTTACTCCCAACAAAGACATAGTGGGAGGTCGTAAGATAAACGATTGCCAGAGCAGTCATAAAGTGTGGACACTGGATAACAATACCTTTACCGCCCATCCTGTGAAAATAGGTATTACTGATGGCAGCAAGACAGAGATTGTGAGTGGCATCACTGAAAATACGCCGGTAGTGACAGAAACGGTAGTGAAAGGTGCTATGCCTGGAATGGAAGAGCCGTCTGCCGGAGAAGGTGAGAGAAGTCCGTTCATGCCAGGCCCTCCGGGAAGCAATAAGAAAAAGAACAAGTAATAAAAGGTAATGCTTCCGTTTACATTGAAAGAATAAATCATATGAAAAAGATAATCGAATTACAAAATATAAAACGGAACTTCCAGGTAGGCGATGAAACCGTCCACGCTCTGCGTGGCATCTCTTTTACCATTTATGAAGGAGAGTTTGTCACTATCATGGGTACTTCTGGTTCCGGCAAGTCCACTCTGCTGAATACTTTGGGATGTCTTGATACCCCTACCAGTGGTGAATACCTGTTGGATGGTGTGTCCGTGCGTACCATGAGCAAACCTCAGCGGGCTGTGTTGCGCAACCGTAAAATAGGTTTTGTATTTCAGAACTATAATCTGTTGCCTAAGACGACTGCCGTAGAGAATGTGGAGTTGCCCTTGATGTATAACTCGTCCATATCGGCTTCCGAAAGACGGAAACGTGCCATTGAATCACTGATAGCCGTGGGGCTAGGTGACCGTTTGGAACATAAATCCAACCAAATGTCCGGCGGACAGATGCAGCGTGTGGCCATTGCCCGTGCTCTGGTGAATAATCCTGCCGTTATTTTGGCTGATGAAGCGACCGGTAATCTGGATACCCGTACCTCTTTCGAAATTCTGGTACTTTTCCAAAAGTTACACGCCGAAGGCCGTACACTTATTTTTGTCACTCACAATCCCGAAATAGCCCAGTATAGCAGCCGTAATATCCGCTTGCGTGACGGGCATGTAGTGGAAGATACCATCAATCCTCAGATCCTTTCGGCCGCTGCCGCGCTGGCTGCCTTGCCCAAGAATGATGAGGACTAACCATAAAAAAGAATCATTATGAACGGAACGAATCTATTTAAAATAGCTCTCCGGGCTCTTGCCAACAACAAGCTCCGCGCTTTCCTCACCATGTTGGGGATCATCATCGGTGTGGCATCAGTCATTGCTATGCTTGCCATCGGTCAGGGCTCGAAAAAGAGCATCCAGCAACAAATCTCGGAGATGGGGTCAAACATGATTATGATTCATCCGGGAGCAGAGATGCGTGGAGGGGTCCGCCAAGACCCTTCGGCCATGCAGACACTGAAACTGGAAAATTATGAAAAGTTGAGCGAAGAGTGTACTTATCTCTCCGGCATTAGTCCCAACGTTTCTTCTTCGGGACAACTTGTTGCGGGGGCCAACAACTACCCGTCTTCGGTGAGTGGTGTAAGTATGGATTATCTTACCATACGTCAGCTCACCGTGGAACAGGGGGAGATGTTTACCGAGAATGACATCCGTACGGCAGCCAAGGTTTGTGTTATCGGTAAAACCATTGTCGATAATCTTTTTCCCGACGGATCGGATCCGATAGGGAAAGTGATTCGTTGTAATCAAATTCCTTTCCGGGTAATTGGTGTGCTGAAATCAAAAGGGTATAACTCGATGGGCATGGACCAGGACGATGTGGTACTGGCTCCTTACAGTACGGTGATGAAACGATTGCTGGCACAGACTTACCTAAGTGGAATTTTTGCTTCGGCTCTGACAGAAGATATGACCGATGAGGCTGTAGATGAGATAACGACCATTCTGCGTCGTGAACATAAGCTGAAAGAAACGGATGATGATGACTTTACCATCCGCACCCAGCAGGAGCTGAGTAGTATGCTCAACACTACAACAGACCTGATGACTACCTTGTTGGCTTGTATTGCCGGTATATCTTTGGTGGTCGGTGGTATCGGTATCATGAATATCATGTATGTGTCTGTAACAGAGCGTACTCGTGAAATAGGTTTGCGTATGTCGGTCGGGGCTCGAGGAGTAGATATCCTGAGCCAGTTTTTGATAGAGGCTATCCTGATCAGTATCACGGGGGGGCTGATAGGAGTGATTATCGGTTGTGGAGCCAGTTTTATGATTAAAACGATAGCACATTGGCCTGTATTTATCCAGCCTTGGAGTGTGTTGCTTTCATTTCTGGTATGTACCGTCACCGGTGTGTTTTTCGGATGGTATCCGGCGAAGAAAGCTGCAGATTTGGATCCGATAGACGCTTTGCGTTACGAGTAGGGATGAAAAGGTGTGGGGGTGAAGCAGAATTGATTTATGGGAATGCTAGTTGGGTTCCGGTCTTTTCCCGATTATCTGTTTATAATGTTTTTTGTAAATCAATTTTGTTTCACTGATTCCTGCCAGTCTTATTTTATGGAATAAGAATCATGGAAATCTTATTTCTAATCTAATCTTTCTTATCTTTGCCTGTATGAAACAGTTATTTTCACAACGACGTTTTTTGGAAATGAGTATCCATATTGTCAGTTGGTTGCTCGTTTTTGGCTTTCCGCTTGTATTCATGGACCGTGGAAGCGGCTTCAATCTGGCCCAATTCTTGAGGCATAGTTGTGTTCCTTTGTGCTATTTTATTATCTTCTATGTCAATTACTTGTGCCTGGTTCCCCGCTATATGTTCACGGACGAAATGCGTAAGTATATTCTGAGCAATGCCGTGCTGATACTTTGTCTGAGTGTGCTTCTTCATGTATTTCTGGAAAGTATAAGCACTCCTCCGCCTCCTGAGTTTGCACGTCATATTCCGCCCCGTTGGATATTTTATGCGCGGGATATGGGGATGATGATTTTTGTTGCCGGATTGGGTGCGGCCATTCGTACCAGCCTGCGTTGGCGTCAGGCGGAAGAGCGGTTGATAGAAGCGGAGAGACAAAAGACGGAAGCGGAACTGAAAAACTTGAAGAACCAGTTGAATCCTCATTTTCTGCTCAATACATTAAATAATATCTATGCTTTGATTGCTTTTAATAGTGACAAGGCACAAGAGGCAGTACAAGAGCTGAGTAAATTGTTGCGGCATGTGCTTTATGACAATCAGCAGACTTTTGTTCCGCTTGAAAAAGAATTGGACTTTATCCGTAATTATGTAGCTCTGATGCGTATCCGCCTGCCACAGCAGGTAGAAGTGAGTGTGAATTTGGAGGCAGACTCTGGAGGTGCGTTGCAAATCGCTCCCCTTATTTTCATATCGCTGATAGAAAATGCCTTCAAGCATGGTATCAGCCCCACGGTAGACAGTTTTATCAGTATCTCTATCTTTGGGCATACGGATGGTACGGTGAGATGTGAGATCCTTAACAGCAATCATCCGAAGTCCGGGCAAGATAAAAGTGGAAGTGGAGTGGGGCTGGAACAGGTAAGCAAGCGGTTGGAACTGATTTATCCGGGACATTACGAATGGATAAAAGGGATCAGTGAAAACGGACAGGTATATTCTTCTATATTAACTATACAGACTAAAAGTTTATGATACTGAATTGTGCTATTGTAGATGATGAGCCGCTGGCTTTGGAATTGCTGAGAAGCTATGTGGAAAAAACGTCTTTCCTCCGGTTGGTAGGGAGGTATTCCAGTGCGGTGCAAGCTATGACAGAAATTCCTCTTCACGAGGAGGTGCATGTCTTGTTCCTTGATATTCAAATGCCCGAGTTGAACGGTTTGGAGTTTTCACGCATGGTCAGTCCTGAAACAAGGATTATTTTTACTACTGCATTCGGACAGTATGCCTTGGATAGTTATAAAGTCAATGCCTTGGACTATTTGTTGAAACCTATCAGCTATGTCGATTTTTTGCAATCGGTGAATAAAGCGGTGCAATGGTATGAATTGAAACAAAAGGCGGATAATGGTGTTGATGCCGATGAGGCGGATGATTGTATATATGTAAAAAGTGATTATAAATTGCTCCGAATTGCTTTAGACCGGATATTGTATATAGAAGGGTTGAAGGATTATATTAAAATACATGTGGAGGATGAGCCGAAAGCTATCCTGTCACTTATCAGTATGAAAGCTATGGAAGAGAAGCTTCCTTCCAGTCGTTTTATTCGCGTACATCGCTCGTTTATAGTGCAAAAGAGTAAAATTAAGGTGCTTGATCGGGGGCGGATTGTTTTCGGTAAAGAGTATATTCCGATTTCCGATAGTTATAAACAGGAGTTACAGATATATTTGAATAGTCATTCTGTTTGAAAAATGTGATATTTGAATGATAAAAGTTGATATTTTGTCGATATCCTTTTGCAAAAAAGAAATAATCTTTTTATATTTGCAGCATAGACAAGGGAAGTTGTGAAACTTCTTAATAGAATAGTTTAGTTAAGTCTAGTTTAGTTTTTGTGTTGTAAATCGGGAGCCTGCAAGAGTGCACGAGCTCCCGATGTTTTTATATTGATTTTCAGGATTTTATGATATAGAATCAAACTATTAAGCCACTTTTTAGTATCAATGTTTATAGTAAATAAATGTCAAAAATGCGACGATTTTCTTGTCGGATTCTTGTCGAAAACGCGTTTTTGTTTCCGTTTTCTTGTCCAAGATTTCCGACTTTATTACTAAAAAAGACTAGTTATGGCAAATTTTTCATTGGTAATCGTTCCTGCAAAAGTATTAACAGGAGGAAAACATAAGGTGAGAGTGATGGTTTCCCACAATGGACAAACCAGATATATCCCCACTGATATAATCATTGATTCGATTAGTGAATTTAAAGAGGGTAGGGTAGTGAAACGCCCCGACAAGGATATCCTGAATCTCCGGCTTAAAAAAATATGTGATAAATATTTTGAGAGGTATATGGAACTGGAATTCTCCAATTGCCTGACATGTTCCCAGCTTGTCAGGCTCATTACAGACAATGGCAGGGACAAATGCCATACATTTGAAGAGGTGGTGGATGAATACCTTTCACAGATAGATGAAGAGGACAGAGGCAAGACATATAAACTCTACAGGCTGGCAGCGAACAAGTTCATCCAGTTCACAGGAACCGGAGCGCCTATGGAGCATATCACTCCAATCCGAATTAATGGTTATATAAGCGCTCTCAAAAAACAACGTCTGTCAAATACGACAATCAACATCTATATCACTTTGCTTAAGGTACTCATCAATTATGCGAAGAAGATGCAATATGTCAATTTCAAGGTTGATCCGTTCGTCACCGCAAAAGTACCGTCATCCAGAAAACGTGAAACCTTCATCACCGTGGAGCAGTTGAAAAGGTTACGAGATCTTGATGTGAAGAAACATAACATGATGATAGTGCGTGATATCTTCATGCTGACATACTATCTTGCGGGTATGAATCTGGTTGACATGCTGGATTATAATTTCAAGAATACTGACGAGGTGAACTATATAAGGAGAAAGACCAGAAACACCAAAGAGGGAAATTCCATGGTGTGTTTCACAATTCCCGATGAAGCTATGCCTCTTATCATGAAGTATATGGATAAAAAGACTGGGAAACTTGTTTTCGGCAAATACAGAACTTATGTGAGCTGTTATAATACTCTGACAAGGAAAATGAAGAACCTGGCTCTTGAAGTAGGTATAAGGCATGATTTTACATTGTACTCTGCAAGGAAAAGTTTTGTCCAGCACGGCTTCGACTTGGGAATCCCCTTGAGCACATTGGAGTATTGCATAGGGCAAAGCATGAAGGAAGACCGCCCGATATTCAATTATGTGTCTATAATGAAAGTACACGCGGACAAAGCTATCAGGATGATTTTGGACAATCTGAAATAAATATGATAAAAGGCAGAATAATTTCTTTAAAAGTTTGTACATAATATTTTTATTATGTAAATTTGTATCGTCATAAAGAAACAGAGTATTAACCATTAAACACAAATCAATGACAGATGAAGAGCTAAAGCAGGAAATTGAGAAAGTTAAAAAAATGATTTCAGATTATGAAAGTTTGAAAACGGTGATTGCTCCAACTTCTGAAGAGTATGAACGACAGATGAACATTTTGCTCGACAGGCTGGGCAATCTATTGAAGATGAAAGATTAACAAAAAGCCCCTCTTGGGAGGGGTTTTGAAACTATACGATATGGATAATTTACAGGAAAAATTAGCAGAACTGAAAACCTATATAGGGAAAACGGACGAAGAAAGCAAGGCCAGATTCGATTCCTTGTCTGCGGAAATAAAGGCAATGAAGTTGACGGATGAAGAGAAAACCATCTTCAGTAACTTTATGATGCAGGGACTGGAGGATATCAGTAACAGTATGGATGTCATAGAACGGGAATTAAGAATCAGGGAACAGCTAAAAGAGGCTGTTGAGATATTGCCTTTGGCTTATATTGCTAGAAACTACTTTGGAAAGAGTGCATCTTGGCTGTATCAGCGCATAAATGGATATAAGGTGCGAGGAAAGGTCTATACGCTGAATCATGAGGAAATAGGTATCTTCAACCGTGCACTGAAAGAAATAGGAGAAAAAATAGGCTCACTGTCCATTACTGGTTAATGGCTGTTTCTTATGACACCTGATCCCCATGGTTGAGCTGCCATGGGGATTTCTTTTTATTGGATAATGCCGAGAAAATTCATATCTTTGCAGTCACAAGTATGTAGAACATAATTCTTAGTGCTTGGTTTGACTTTGGTGAGGGGGTGGTTCCCCTCACTTTTTTTATATCGGAAATCTTTGTTTATTGTTTAGTATAATGTCTATAAATTGTATGACACCTTTGAGGTTATATTATGTAGAAGCAATGTCGCATCTATATAAACAATTTCATAATGAGTAGAATTATAAAGAATTGTCCATGTACGTTAGAAGTATGGAGTGGTCCAGATGAACCGATTTTAAAAGAATGGAATATGTATTTTAACTGTAAAAATGAAATAAAAGAGTATTTAAACAGTAAACTTCAAGAGTTTAAAGGGAATATGGTAGAATGTTATGTTTATCAACTGCATAAGGGCAAACTTAGTGAAGTATCGGTGTGTTTGGAAGTAAAGTAAAGAAAGTTTCCAGAAGGATATTGAAAAGGCAGCTTATTCGGCTGCCTTAGTTTTTTTTCTTTTGGGACTCATTATATCCTAAATTGCCCCAAATACATATTATGATTTTATGAGAGGATAAAAATATTCTAGTTCAGTTTAAACTGAATAACCCCTATTTTTTCACTTTTAGCTCCTTAATAATGTATTATAGTGTATATACTACATAGAGCAGTTTTGATTTATTCAATTATTTTAATACATTTGTGTCATTAAGTATAATATCAATCGTTGTAGTATGAAAATAAGTATTTTTTCTTATGCATTATTGTGTTTGTTGGGAATTTCGTTGGCTTGTTGTGAATCCAAAGATGAAAACTTAAAAAGTGGAAGTAGTCCAAATGACAAATGGGAATTTGCTTATGAAAAAAATTTTGTAGATAGTTTAGATGCTATTTATAATAAAAAAGAAGGTGTTATAGCATTATTTGGTTATAAAGATATTCCTACTGGATTAAATATTACCAATGAAGACTTTATTGTGAATAAAGGACGAATTATTTGTATAACAAGAGTAAATAAAGATACTCAAACTCTTGATGAATCTATGGCAACAATAATTGTATGTGATTCAACTTTATTCCCTATACGTATTGCAAATAAAGATATAAACATTATTGCATCGAAAAGAGACGAGTATCACTTTGATTGTATTTTTTATAATTTGCAAAAAGATGAATGGATAGAATGCAATAATCTTGAATATAATTTGAAGAATATCGAAGAAGTTTCTTCAACTCGTGCTTTAGCAACAGGAGGATATTCTGAATTTAATCCAAATAGTGTATTAAAAGTAATAAGTATAGCAACTAATATTGTAAATGGAATACGAAAAGGATGGAGCGATGATGTATTGGGGTTCTTTTATGAAAATTTGCAGATTTTAAGCCAATATAACGATGAGGTTGGATTAGCTGTAGGTGTAATTGCAACACCTGGGTGGTTTAAACTTCTTCCCGTAGCTGAATATTTAACAGCGAAACTCGATAAGTTGATTCTAAAAGAAATGGGGAAAGTACATTTTACACTTGAAGACCCTAAGATCATAGACGGAACTACATGCGAAATTTTTTATGAAATTGACGGGCTTCATCAATATGGAATTGTAAATACTGAAATTGGAATGGAAATATATAATAAAAGTGGATATTTCAATTATTCTTCATTAAAATCAGGAAATTATAAAGGTTCGCAAATTTGGGCAAATCTGTCAACTGGTCAATATACAGTCGAACTTTATGTAAGATCTAAGAAATTTCAATGGTTGGAATTTCGAGCTATGAAAACAATTTATATGTTTGAACTTGAATTAGACCATTATGACATTAATCCTAAAATAAAATATGTCAATGATGAAGTAACTTTTGATATTGATGTATATTTAAAGGGAGATAACAATGAATTGAACGAATGGATAAAACGTGGAGTACAATTCGGATATTATATAAAATATTCCAATAATACCCCTGAATATTATCCAGTTGCAAATTTTTCATCAATATTTGAAATGACTCCATTAACATGTAAATTGATTATAAATAAAAATAATTTCCCAGAGGAATATAAAAATTATTCAACTTATGAAGCAATCGCTATAGATTATTATATCGGAACTTATGCGACTTTTAGCAAAGATAATATTACTCATTTGGATGAAAAGCCGATAGACGGTCTTATTTATAAAGAAAAGCCTTTCACCATAACACAAGAAACTATATCGACAACAGAAACGTCGGCTACATTGGTATGTGAATATGGCAATAATTCCTTTTGGAATCTTACATGTGGAGTTGAATATTATTGGAAAGGAAATAAATCTGAAATAGATTTAGGACCTTTAGAAGATGGGGAACACAAAATAACGTTGACTGGATTAAAACCTAGTACAACATACACTTACAGATCGTTTATGAAACATGGGAATAAATATTTATATGCTGATAATGAAAAAACTTTCACTACAAATAGTGGTTGCCACATAGATTTTAATATTGAATATCCCAATTATTCAGATTCCAAAGCGGATGAAGTTGTATGCAGAATTGCCCTCTTGCCTGTTTATGAAAATGAGGATCAACGTAATAGTATAATAAAAAAGTATGCAGTATTATATAAAGACGGGAAAGAAGTAACAAGGTCATCATATGAATATTCAGATAGGATTATATTGACACATGTATTTAAACGTGAAGAATTGTCAGTAGACTATGTGAACTATACTGCTGTACCTAAAGATGGACATTGGCAGGCATCAATGGAATTTGAAAAACTGAATGAAAAAGGGGAAATTATAACTATGCCAACTGATGTTATGAAAGATGTGAATTTGAAATATGACACTAAACCGGTGATGGTAATTTATAAATGTGATATTGGTCGTTGTGATGCCTACCCAGACCCCAATTATACACATGATGAACATCGTTTCTTAATTAAAATGAGTAGTTTTACAAGAGGATCATTTTGGCGCAAGTCTTGGATAGGCATTTCTTCTAATGAGGTTATAGATGGAAAAGTCCATTGGTTTGGAGATGATTTTTCTTTAGGAGGAAACTGGGGAGTGGATTATACTAATAACAATAAACCGAATCAGTTATTGATGGAATTTAAAGACTATAATGGGAATGTTATTAAAAGTAACTCCATACCAATTCAGACAAATGAAAAAGGATGTGTTATAGAAAGTCATTATGATAATACTTCTGAGGTTATATCAAAGTATGGCAAGCAATGGAATTTCTAGGATGACATTTTTTACTAGGAATAATTTTAACGGTATGAGGCTGTCTTAAAAATGAGACAGCCTTTACTTTTGTTGCAAAAATAGCTTCTATTTTAACCCCACAGGGCATAAATACGAAAATCCCATTTTCCCCAGTTGATTGTATAATCCGATTGGAAAATTAAAGGCTGCTTATTCGACTGCATTTTCAAGGTTCTCTCTGATTTGTTGGAGCATCCGGAAAGCCTCGGCCATCTTATAGTTGCCCAGACATTGCTTAGCCTGCATGATACAACTTTCAACAGTAAGTTTCAAATCCGGGGTAAAAGCCGCTTTGTTAATCTGCATTTCTTTTGGAAGTTCATCAGCATGGTTATTGAACCATACGATCATTTCATTCAATTCCTCTTCGGAATAAGATTCTTTTTTTTCAGCCATAATACATAAGTTAATGTTAGTTCCGGCAAAGATAACAAAAAAAGTCCCGACTCATCACGAGCTGGGGCAGTCCAATTTATAAATTTAAAGTCTTATTATGAGGAATCATTATTACGCCAATGTTTTTTCGTCACCAGCCCAACAATAATCAGTACGGTTACACAAACACAGGCAAAACCTATTTGTTTAAGCAGCGTGGATTCTTTTTTCTCTTTTATGGTTTCTGACCGGTTTTCCTCACGGGTATTGGAAGTGGTTTCCTTGTCAGCTTTCACTTCCGTACTGTCTTTGGTTGCAGTTTCCTTCTTTCTATTCTTGCTGAAATCACCTTCTACGTGACCATCAGCCAGTAACGGAGGTTTCCCGGTCAGGCTGTCGGGCGGTTTTCGGGTATCATAGATACGAAAATCAATCACATAGTTACTATTAGTGGTAATGAGTTCGCTCAAAGAAGTACTTGATCCGTGTATGATGTTGACAGATTCACGTGTACTATCTTTCTGTATAATCTCAGTGTCTGAATTGACAGATTTATACGAGCTGCCACATGATCCGAACAACAGGAACAGACACATGAAAGGAGCCAGCAATATGTGCCGGCTTATCCAGTTCATAACTCTAACCAACATAGTCTACAACTTAAGAACTTGCATCCTGTTATTTCCGTCAGCCCGATAACTGACGTGCACCCAAGCGAAGTTAGACTCGTCAATCAATTGATCATAGGGCAGGTTCTTGCGGATATATTCAAATAACAGCTTGTTTTGCTGTCTGTCTCCAGTGTCAATATCAGCAGCTTCCCCCTTCATGTGCTGCGAGGTCTTACTTCCCTTGACGGCCGCATTAAGTTCCGGACAGCGATAACCACTGTTTACTGTTATAGGCTTTCCCCACCATGTGCGTAACGGGTCCAGTACGTTGTCCACCAAGGCAGTCAGAGCAGTCACATGCTCCTGTCTGCATCTGTTATTGATACCCAAGCGGTCAGCAGTTGTTGACTTGCAGAGTTCCGCAATCGTAAAAAACTTCATTTCTTTTCCTCCTTATCTTTAATTAATGTAGCCCTGCGTGGTGGAATACGACGGCCGCATTCGCTGTCGGGCCTGTCACAACGGTTATGTTCGGCATCTTTCAATTGCAGTTCCAGCTCGTGGCACTTATGAATCCATGCCAGCTTATCAGACTGTTCATTACGAAGCTCAACGTATAACGCATCAATCTTGGCGTCACGCTGGGCGATACGTTCTTCCAGCCAGTCAACCTGCTTGCGCTCGTTCTCATCCTCCATTGAATCGGCGGACGCATCCTCTTTCCGTGCGTTAGTCTTGCGGTTCACCCAGAACGTGACACCCCAACGGACAGCCTCCAATCCTCCGAAAGCCCCGATTATAGCCAACCAGTCGTTTAATTCCATTCTGTCTATTGTTTATCTGATTATAATACTACTTCAAAGATATGTCTATTTACTTACGTCATTGTTGCAGAATTACTTAAATCCATTGCCACGATATGACAATAAAAAAGAGCCTGATGACAATATTTATTGCCATCAAGCTCCTGGTTACACTGCAAAGATAGTGAAAACTATTCCATATTCAATCCATATTGAAAAAAATAATCAGGAGCAATATTTCGATTATCCGAAGAAATTAAAGAGTCACAATATTAATAGAAAACAAATAGGAAACATGAAATCTACCGGTTGTCTATAAAATCAGATGTTCTCAAGCCTTTATCAGGAAACATCTTTACTTTTTTCCTTTTCCTTTGAACATTTTTCAAGTCACGCACAATGGTGCTGGAAAGTACCTCCGAATAAATCTGTGTGGTCTTTACGGAAGTATGTCCGAGCAGCTTCTGGACTGTTGTAATCGCAACTCCCTGATGAACCAGCAGGGTGGCACAGGTATGACGGCTCACATGGTAGGTTATCCGTTTTTTGATACCACACAATCCGGTCAGCTTTCGAAGCTGCTTATTCACTTCCGAGTTACAGGGTAGGGATACAAGACTACCTATATCCGGATAACGGTCAAGAATGCCCAATGCCCTGCTTTCAAACAGCAGATGTAACGGCAGACGGATTTCCACCCCTGTCTTGACGGATTTGAAGTACAGCCACCGTTTGCCGTTTACTCTAATGAAATTCTCAGGTGTGAGCTGGCAGAAGTCAGAATAGCGCAATCCGGTATAACAGCAGAACAGGAAGGCATCGAGCACATGGCGCATGGACTTCTCTTCCACTTCGACCGTTTCCAGCTTCTTCAGCTCGTCCGGGGTAAGAAACTCATGTCTGCCTTTCTCCTGTTTGATTTTGTACTTTCTGAACGGATAAGCGTCCGCGTGCATATATCCCTGGTTGATTGCCTCATTGACCAAGGTACGGAGCTGTCTCATGTGCTTGGCTATCGTATTGACCGCATTGCCCTTTTCCCTTAAATATTGCTCAAAATCACGAAGGAATGTATAGGTAAGATCCTTGAAGTCCAATCCGGAACGGAAGTCATTCAGGACCGCCAGTGTCGAGTGCAGGTTGTCCTTGGTGGACTGCTTCTTGTCCGAATTGTCAATGGCTGATTTGGCGAAAGTGGAGAAGCTGACATTCACGGCACTTTTCTTCTTGACAGCATCCTTCAGTAGTGAGAGTGTGGCAGGTATTCCGCGCTTCCAATACCCCAACTCTATGCCTTGCAGATACAGGATGTATTCATAGAGCATTGCGTTGAGTTCGTTAGATTGGGGGTGGTTAATGACTTGTGCCCCCTCACGGCTCCAGCACTCCGGTTTGAGGTAAACATTGGTCTTCAGGTAGATTTTCCTTTGGTTCAAATAGGCTTCAACCTGTACAAGGGCCGTGCCTTGCTTATTCAGTTTCTTTTGGCGGTTAAAGACCAACCTGTATCGTATCTTCTCTAGCATATTTTTATTTTAAATTTAGCTATTTCCTCCAAAATAATCAAATTCGACAATATTAATCTTATAATCTTGACCTGGGAGAACTAATGAACAGTTTGAAGCTGTTCCCTTTCATGAATAAAGGGAGATTAACAGGAACAGATGACTTAAATAATGTATTAACATCAGGAATCTATGAAATTAGTGCCCCTACAACAGGGGTACTAAATGGGAAAGATATTCAATACGGAATCTTAATAGTATTCTCAGCAGGACAAAGAATACAGTTATTAGGTAATGGCTTATACGGAAATGCATATTTTAGGACAGGTAGAGATAATGGAAGATGGTATGATTGGGTATCTATATATTGACATAAAATCTATTCGAAACGAGAGCTGGGAGAACTTTTGCCACTTTCGACAAATACTAATAAGGGATTAACAAGGAGAACAGCATATTTTGATTTAATTCAAGGCAAATTATACAAGATAGCATATAAAGAGGAACTATATGTATATAAACCTGTAATATGCTTACTATATGTGCTAAGAAATGGAATATCGTCTTGCTATGTAGCTTCATTAAGTGGGTATCGTAATGGAGTTTCCCATTTTAAATTGATATGTGGAAATGATATCCAATTTAAGCTGTATCAAAAGTTGAATAGCGCTAATTATTTTGACATCATGCTGGAATGCCCTGATAATTCAGCTGGCATTATGGAGATAAAAGCCATGGATGATTTAACGGTTATTGAAACGACAGAACCATTAAGGGATTGGCAACAAATTGCAACAGAATAATAGCATAAGTTGAGAGCTGGGAGAACTCATCGGGATAAATGATACGTGGTTAAGGTTCAGAGATCAGAAAGGAATAGAATCTCAAGACGAATTAGATTCTATGCAATATAGCGGAATATACTTACTATCACAAAATTCAAAATTAGAATATGTCCGTAATCGTGTATTAGTTGTAATCGGCAAACCTAATATCTGTTGTATTCAGAATCTATATAATTATAGCGGAGATATTTATAAATATCGAGTGAAATGGTTTAGTAACAGTTGGGGTAATTGGCAAACCGTATCTTTGACATGATTAAAAAACGGGTGGTCCGGTACAAGCCGGTGCCACCCGATCCTGATATGCACAACGCCATGTGCGGTGCAAAGGTAATCCATGTTTCTAAGAAGCCAATACAAAAGACCTAAAATCTCCCCATACCCCATTATAATTACGGCGGAAACCAACAACATCCTCACCTAGACGGAATGTCATTTGAATGACATATCCTTGTCCATCGTTAAAAACTATCATTATGGAATAATTTGAAACAACACTAATTCCGTCTCGTCCGAATACATGATACATTCCGCTTGCAGTTGCACTATTTACCTCTTCGTCTGTACTTAATATACCTTTGGGCATAAACGGGAACAGCTTCAAACTATTCATCAGTCCTCCCAGGTCGGTTACGAAGTAAATTTTATGTCAATTATTACTGTGAATTATTATCTTAGGATCTTCCCAAGTTGAAACGTCTGGATAATTCCTTTTTCTAAATATTAATGTTCCGTCTATTGCTATTCCGAAGATGAAAACAGCATCTTCTAATTGTTTTATAACCAATCCTTGAACGACATTACCGTAGAATCCTTCTCCAGCAAAAGCATTGAAATTGGAAACGAAAGGTTGAATTGTTTTTATAGGCATTTCATTTACAAAATCCGTAAATTCACTCCATGAAGAAAACGATTTTGTTCCCTTCGGATTTCCCAACAGTTCTCCCAGGACTTTCGCGGCAGCCGAAGAAGATGTCAAAGTTGGGTTCTTGGAACCGTCCAAAGTACGGAGCCAAGAGAAGGTGTCGGACTGGGGCAACTGGTCCTCAAACTCATCTGTTCCGGCTGCCGCAGCGGCAGCAAATGTTGATATTTCTGATGCAGCGGAAACAATCCGTGCGGAAACTAATTCTGTCATCTCATCGACGGTCACCTGTCGTTCGTTGCCGTTTTTATCCACAGCTTTAAAGCCAACTATATTTTCTAAATTCAAATCACTCATAATATCCAAATTTTATAAAGTTCTTATATAAGTTTTCCACGCTTTTGA
Organism: Phocaeicola vulgatus ATCC 8482; assembly: GCF_000012825.1. Taxonomy (GTDB): domain Bacteria; phylum Bacteroidota; class Bacteroidia; order Bacteroidales; family Bacteroidaceae; genus Phocaeicola; species Phocaeicola vulgatus. Next base: position 3,590,641 of record NC_009614.1, read on the forward strand.
AGTGCCGCCAATCGATTTGTACAGCTTCTTCCTGCCACCTTTTATCTTGTACCGGGAAAGGTTGCTTCCGTCATAGTTCACGGGATAATCCAAATTGCCCTCGTTGGCATACGCCTCCATTTCGTATGAGATGGTATAATATGCCGAACTCGCAGGATGGCAGATAGGGTTTCCCTTAACCCACTCGACAAAATACCGCCAGTAGTATTTTACCCATGAGCCGATAACCTGTGCCTGACGCAAGTGTATGGTTTCGTGCGTCATACTCTCCTTACCCGCATAGGTCTGCATATACCTATCTATGTTCTCCTTGTTCTCGGCACGGTATATCATCCGTCCGCACCACATCATGAAACGGTATCTCTTGAAAGGATAATGCTTCATGGGAAGCAGCTCAGGAGTATCAAAATCACCCGGCTTGCTTGAGAACAGCATCTTGATTAATTGCCATAATTCTTTCATACTACTCCTTCTTTTTATCCAGATAATCATTCAGTGAGTCCGCCAGCAGACCGGGCAGCATGGAGGTGGAGCGTCTTATGATATCCACCTCCTCTTCGTCAAGTTCCACACCATCTACAGTCGACTTGAAGATTTTCTCCGCAAGGAGATGCGCCTTCAAGCCCGCTACGTTCTTATATATCCAGTCACCGAAGGCCTCAGTGATGTTACTGGCTATAAGCTTTTCTTTTTTAATCCCATCATAAATAGGGAATTGTGCAAAATTTATTCTCATACTTTATATTTAAATTATCCGCAATAAAACATAACCCAATAATTACCCATACACTTAATGAAGCCGGATGCAAAATCCAAATCAATATAAGACACCTCCTGTCCTCCGGGAGCAGGCAGGATCCGTCCTCCTGTCAATCTTACTCCGCCGCTCATACGTTTGAAGTATATAGTATGTCCCGGAACATCCGGAGGAAGCGTCACTTCTATATTGTCTCTATTAATAAACATCACATTATCATCGTTGTTGTTCAATGAAGCTTTGACAGAGATATTCCTCCAGTTGCCAACTATGCCACGAAGAGAAACATAGCTGTCATTGTTCGGATGAAGGAAAATGTTACCTCCCTCCACGAATAGAGGAATGCTCGGAGTCTTGATGTGCATCCCGATCATGGCATTTGGACTCTGTATGTCAATTCCAGCATCATACTTAATCCCTTCAATGGTGACAAACTGCGTGTTTCCCCCGATTCTTACGTTTGCAAATGTCCTTTCGTTATAAAACTCAATTTGTCCGGCAGACAAATTGAAACCGACGTATTTATTTGTTTCATTTTCATAAAGGATCTTTGAGGACAATATTCCCGAAGCGATGGAGAACGGACCGATACGTCCTTTATCCGCTGTGATTGTTCCTGTAATCTCTGCATTCTTACATTTAAAATACCCGGTTACGCCGTTGATAAGAAGAGTTTCACCTTTGTCATTAAAAGATTTGAGAACCTTGTCTTTGAACATGAAGCCGGCTACATTCGCACCATCGGCAAACAGGGTGTCAGTGGCGATATTCACAAACTTCTGCATAGCTTCCCAATTGGAATCACCGTTGACAGATGTGGGTGCAGCGGTAACGGAAGCGCCGTAATTTTTTACAAGGAAATTATAATAAACTCCCCCTATCAGATATATGACCTTATCCCGGTAATCCGCATTCCAGACGTAAGTCTGTCCGGAAGCCCATACGCCTCTGTCACGGGGAAACGCCCCTGTTGCTCCTGTCGCTCCTATGGAACCATCATTTGCAACACCCACCCCTTTTTCAGCGACAAAATTATTATTCCATGCGTTTGCGTCCGACGCGGATTTATAAGCCCGGACGGCAAACTGGGTGTATCCGGCTGTCGCTGGAACGGATATCTGATTGCTTAGGGTAGCACCTACGTGAGCCAGCCAGCTTCCGTTGTATTTGCGGGCTGCCAGATAAAGCGTGCTGCACGTGCTTACATTGCCTGCCACATTCTGTTTGCAAGTGACAAGGAATCCAGACGGGGATGGCGTGCCTGTTGAAGTGAAGTTGATCACGCTGACAGGACTGTCCAGCCAGTAGGATGCCGACGGTCCGACGGGAGCAACCATCTCCTGCCAGTCCGCATGTACCGTCCGGTTCGCAGATCTGCCGGCGAGGATGTATCCGCCGTCTCTTTTCCTGCGGAGTCTGCCGTTTCTGAACTTGGCGATTTTAATCGGAGGGTTGGAGGTTTCAACCTTGCTTAAGTAAGATCCTCCGGCAAACGATACTGTACTGTTCTTGGCATACGGAGTATTGGCGGATTCCCAATGACCGGCTGCTGTGATGCTCTCACCATCCTTTCCGTCACTGCCGTCCACAACCATCGGGACAGTTTCGACATCAACCGCCTGACCGTTCACGTAGAACACGAACTTCAAGCTACTGGTAAAATTACCGGAAGCCACCCCGACACCATCACCGATGGGAACCTCGGCCGCACCGTCACGACTGTACTTTAACTCCCCGTCCGTTGTGGCCGTAGTGACCGCACCGACTGTCTTCATACGCCGACAGGATACCGAAGCTACACTGTAACCGCCGTTCTTGTTCTTGCTGACCATCGTGGCCGAAGTGACAAGGCTATAAATTACCGCATCGGAACCGTCCGCCCCGCCACGGACACCGGTTATCTTGAAAGTCAGTTCACGGGTATAGAGCTGCCCGTTCTTCATTGCAGCCAGTGTGATGGTGACCGTATTCTGTTCCGGAACCGACTTTCCGGCAGCGACGGATATCGCCACCGCTCCGGTGGCCTTGCTTGTGCTTGCCGTGAAACCGGCAGGCGTGCTGACTGTTAAAGTCTCAAGGGTGAGTTTCTCGGTACCGTACCACATGGATACATGGGTAGTCCATGACTGTGCGGAAGTAGTAACACCGGTACTGGTAAGAGCGACGCTCACCATCTCATTGTCAAGGTCGGCCATGATATTCGACTCCCCGTCCTTACTCCAACGGTGCACAGGGGCCGGAGTGCTCCATTCACTCCATACTCCATCACGCTTCACACGTTTGCACGCCCATTCCACCTGATGGTCTGCATCCACGCCAAGAAAATCATCTGTCCAGCCTTCCGGTATATAATCATCCTGCTGCTTCGAATCCGGCTTGTCAGGGGTAAGGCCGATGATGTTGGTACGGGTGTAGATCCACTCGTAACCTTTGCCGTCCTTACCGTCAGTCCCGTCTTTGACCATGACCATCCACAAACCATTCCGGTATATGTAAGTACAATGGTCAGCCGTATTTCGGTAGCTGTCACCCTCCTTGGGATTGGACGGATGGGATGCGAACTCACCCAAGAAGGTGATACTCTCACCTTTAAGTTCACGACCGTCCAGCAGCATCTCCCAGTCTTCATGCACGGTCCAGTCGGCTGATTTCCCGGCAAGGATATAACCGCCATCCTTTTTCTTTCGATAATTGCCGTTCCTGAACCTTGCAATTTTAATCGGAGGATTGGATGTTTTCACCTTGGAGATAAAAACACAGCCCGCCAAAGTGACCATGGTATTGACCTCGTATGGGGTCTTAGAGGATTCCCAATGACCGCCACCTATTACAGACAGTCCCGGATCACCCTTGTCACCTTTGGCGGCTGATACAAGCCAGTCCGGATTGTTTTCGGATGGCTCGGAAGTAGTGCCCTTGTCATTGACGCACAACCATGTGGAACCGTTATGGGGCACACGGGAATAATACGCATACTTCCTGCCCGGCTCCCAGCTAGGGAAGTCGATAGGAACGCGGACTGTGCTACCGGTAATTTCATCAATTTGAAAAATCAATCCCGTCATGATGATATCCTGCAATACTGCCGAGAACCTGTCGCAGTTGATCCCGTTGATGGTCATACCCTTCTTCTTGCCGAACCAGCTCTTCATCTGTGCCGGCTCCGGGTCCCAGGTGTTGGCATTGTCAACAAGGGTGATGCAGCAGTTACCGTCACGCACGTCTATGATGATATAAGTCTGACGCTCCTTGTCGGTGAAGTTCCCCGTCTGTCCGAGACGCATCTCGTTATGGGGAACGAACTCATATCCGGGACGCGGAACCATCACGAATGTATTCTCGTCGTAATCTGCGGAAGTGATACGGTACTGTATTTTTCTGAAACCAATAAAGTCACCGGTAGTGACGCTTTTGTCATGCCAGAAGCCCAGGAGGATATCGTCCGGCTTCTGTCCCAGCGGTACACCATCCTCCAGATCAGGGGTGACAGTATAGCTGCCGTCACTATTGGCGACAAAGCTTTTTATCTTCAGCCCTCCGCCGGGACTTATAGTATTATATCCTTCAAAATAGGTCTGACGGTTGAAACGAAGTTCTGGTACACTCAGAGAGCTGCGCAGGACCAGAGCCTCCAGCTCGGCACGGGCGTCCTCACCGATGTAACCGCCCTGAACACCGGTGATAAAGTCACCGACAGTAAGACTTTTACCTATTTTTGCCCCACCCAAGAGTTTTAGTAGATATTTTGTTTCATCATCCTGATCCTTACGTAGGTATATTTTTTTAAGTTCTTCAAGCGCTTTAGAGATTTCAAACAGGACACGAAGAGATGAGAATACATTGTTGTCGGTGGGGATTGTTTCATTATCCAGTTTGGAAATAATCTCAAGATAAATGCCATAGCCACGGATGAACTTGCGTAAATCATCTAATGAAACTTTGCGCCCGCTGTTCAGTTCCAGAAAATCCATGCCGGTTAACACATTGGTTTGTGTCAACTGGTCTATAGTAAGGCTGTCAGCTTTTAGCTTAGCTATGATCTTATCGGTGAGTTCCTGTAATTCAAGTTCCGTCATACAGTCAATATTTTATTGGCAACTTTTCTAAAACTTTTGTCATCAACCCGACGTATCTTTATCAGGTTCTCGCTTTCTGTATAGTCCACAATCTTTATATCCTGCAGTATCTGTTTGAAGATATAGCTCTTATAACCCTCAATAGGCTGGCTCATTTCAGGGACATTGGCATCAGCCCGTATAAAGCGTTCCCCTTCAAAATAGACATAAGTACAGCAGAGGATTCTGTTCAGTAACTCTCCGAACCATACGGGACATCCTTGTGCGTTACCAAGCGTGAATGTCTTCTGGGTAGTTTCCAATGCGTAAATTTCAGACAGATTGTTATCATATGTGGTGAACTGTTCATTATTCACACCGAATACCCAGTTGTCATCCATGAAACCGCCGGGAGCACGCCAGTCAAAGAAATACTGAGTGTCGGAAATCCAAAAGACAGCATCCTGTCTTTGTCGGTTGTCCTTCATCGAATACTGTATAAGGGTGGTTCGGGATAATTCAGACGTGTCAGACGTGATACGGAAAGGTTCGGAAACCATCCCGTTGATATCAATGCGGTAACATCCTTCAGCCAGTGCGGTCAGAACATGATAATAAATCTTATCAGTATGGTTCATGCTCCATATTTGCCAGTCAATGACTGTTTCATGACCGGTCACTATGTTGATTACCTTGCCTGTAATCGGTCGTGATTCGGAGCGTGTTATAACCTGTATCATGACTTCATCAGACGGGGCGAATATTTGCATATATTTGCCGGAAGCCCTGCACATATCTGTAGAAGGCTTGAAAAAAATAGGAGTGAACGGACTTACTATATACATAATTTACACTATCTCTATCAATTCATATTTAAGTGCTTCGGTTTCTTGCGGCTTGACATCCAGAGACATGAGATTCCCCTTGAAAATCATTCCGTTCCATTCTATCTGTACAATCGTATTGTTCCAATCTTCCGGAAAAATGAAGCTGTCTGTGGAAAATTTGATATTTCCAGGACCGAATAGCGGGTCATCCAAGGAGACGTCCGTATTCACAGCCCTGTCATCCAGTTTGATGCCGGCATTACCTTCAGTTGATGCGAACTTTAACAGGCTGGTGAAGGAAGCCAGATAACGTTTGTTCGCCTCAATCATATAGACAGGAGCCAGCGGTGCATTGAATACGCTGTTGGTATAGGCACCCTCAACCATAATGGTTCGGTCTACAATATATTTTCCCCCGTTGTTGATGCATTTTACGGCAAACACCTGTTTATCGCTGTCAGAACTGCTTGTTTCCTCACCCCGTTTCCCTATGAGCTCTTCAAATCCGTAACAATCGGCACGGTATGGGGATATAAGCGACAGTTTGCTGTTGTTCAGTGTTACACCTGTTGTATAGGTGGTGCTGAAATTGAACTCATCATTGCCATTGTTTCCAAGATCATAATCCTGTTTCTCATAGCCAATTTCAATTTCGGAATAAATCCGGCTGCTGTCAACGGAGTATTCAGGCTCTGATATGGAGTGTATGGTTTTCAGATTGGTACTTCCGAAAACCTCATCACGATGCTTGAATACGACATAAGGAACCTTCTCACCCTCATTCACGTTTTCCTTCAAAGTGCATTTCATAAGGCTGGTACCGACAATCACATAATATTGCTCATTTGTAAAAAATACCATATCCGTTCTGGCGCGGTCCGCAATGTTATAATTGGATGAACCGGTGAAAGAACTGTAATATTTGTCATTGTCCGAATACATGAATTGTTTGCTTCTACGTACATACAGGATATTGGATTCATCCACTGGACCTGTGAATGAACCGGAGTCAGTCTCAACGGAGATTATTGTCCCTCCGAAAGTCTGTACACCCTCATAGTCGGATAGTCCGATATCATAAAGCTGGCATTCGAGTAACGAGGTCTTTTTTGAACCGTCATCATAAACTGCATGATAATACATATCATCCACTGTATCATGATAGTATCTGTCTTCGTGCACTTTATATGATTTGTTGGCATTGTCGTAAACCTGATATCTTTCATAACCGGGGAAATTGGGGGAACGGTCAAGAGTGATGGAAGCATACACAATGGCTAGGAAGTAACCGTCTGTGGTTGAGAAATGTAGGGTGAAATTATCTGTTATGGATGTAATATTTGCTTTGTATGTGGTAAATCCTTCAAAATCATGACTATTGTTTAGTATGTCCGCATAGGGCAGGTCGGTATTGGGCCGGCTTTTCATTTCAATGGTATAAACATATCCGAATACGGTTTCCATCCATTCACAGAACTTGCTGAAGGAGGAATAAATTTTCGCTTTCTCAAAGTTTCGTATGCTTTCGGCTGCCACAAGACGGGAACCGTTCAACCGCCAGTTGTCCTTTTCTGTAAAGGCGTTTGATATATATGTGCGGATGGTCGGTTTGATGCTGCAATAAATACGTTCGCTGTTGGCGCTAATGGACTCCAGTAGGCGGCTGAGCAATTTCAAGGGTGATATCACATCAATATTGACAGGATCGCCCAAGTCATTCCATGATGTGATACCGGTATTATTATGAATTCTGACCGTTCTTCCATCTTGAACGGACATACGCTGATGGTTGAATATAGCGTATTGCAATCTCTCACCGGCAAGTAGCTTCCCGCTCCATTTGACTGCGCTTGTGTTCGTATTCGCATCAAGACCCAGAAGATTTGAGTAACCGCATGTCAGAAGCTGTATATTGCCTGATGTGGTTATTTTACATAGTACATGACCGAATTTTTTAGATTCTATGTAAAAGTTGGAAAAATCTACTGTCACATAATTATCTTCGATGCATTCCAGAAAAAAAGATGAGGTGCATGAGTTTGCAGGAAATCCCCATCCGCAATCTGTTCCGAATTTCAAGAAGGTTTCTTCCTGGTCCATTGTGACAAAAGAACGGTTGTTCACTTCATTGGTAACGGTATAATTTACATACGGAATCCACCACCACGCATCTTTAGGGATAAATTTTTCCATATATTCCTTGTCTTCCACGGTTTCCCCGATAATTTGGAAGGAAACCTCATTACGGATACGCACACCATCATAATTCAAAGGAATGTCTTCACGCATCTCAGATACAGGATACTCATATATTGTACCTTTATTCGCCTTTATCAATGCGGCGGCGGAGTTATCTATACAGCCTATTCTTGCCCGGTATGAATCATATCTGAATGTGGAGAAGTCATGGGGACATTCAAAAAGTTTGTTGTAGGTCCAGTTATTGCTGATGCCATAAACGGCAAAGGAGGCCAGTGATTTTAATTTGTCCTTGTTATATAATGAAATGAACCGCTCTCTGGCTTCCTCAACGAATTCTATCGTACTGCCACATTTACGGACAACACCCCCCAAATCCACACGGCTGTATGTGGTCTTTATATCACTGATATTGGCAATCATACGTGATACGTCGATACAACTGTTGCCAGCTGTATCGACCGTATCGGAACCAATCATCAGATAATATTTGCAAATCATACAATCATAGTTTTACTTTCGGACAAATATAGAGAAAAAGCCGGCCGATGCTCCGGCTGGCTTTAATCTTGGAAATTCTTGGAAAGTATGACTGTAAATTAATATATTGATAATCAGTGAGATTTTCTTCTAGTGGAATGGAATGCGATTTTATTCAGACTTAATAGACTGTAATCAGATTCTCTATCCTGAAGCATCTCATTTCGTTCTTTCGGGCATCAAAATAAGCGAATGTCTTATAGCTGGGTTTCGTTATTCTTTTACCTCTTACGGTAGCGCCGGCAGGGAGGTTCATCAAAGTGCCTTCGGTGTATCTGATGGAGCCGTCTGTCTTTTCATAAGCGAATCTGACTGTTTCAGTTCTCATTTTCTTAGCCAGCCTGTAGAGTTCCCATGCCTTGAGCATACAATATCTCCAGCTCTTTCCCGTAGCTTTTAATAACTGGTGTGCATACTTCATTACCCTCACTCTGAAATTTGTTCTTGTTTCCATAAGTTCTGTTTTTGGTTTGACTTGTTGTTTTTTATTGTACTATAAAGATAATCATAATAAACAAGTTTTACAAACAGGAACTCTTCCATTTAAAATGTACGAACTCTATTTAACGGTTAAATCCAGTTCGTTCCTCAGCAGTTCCCGACCGTAAGAGATACGGCTTCTTACGGTATTTACTGGTATTCCGACCATTTTGCCTATTTCTTTGTATGAATATCCGTGTGCGTAGTAAACCACACAGTCCATACAGCAGGTTCTGTTATGGCATCTCCTTATTGCAGCCTGAATGTCATGTACCATCAAGTCATCAGAGGCTTGATTATGGGAGAATATCTCTTTAATGTTGTCACACCCCACAAATCGGATTAGTGATCTTCGATTATAGGCAGTGATATAGGTGTTCAGCATGATAACCTCACACCAGGGTTTCAGAGCCCTGCCCTCCTTGAATTTTTCTTTATTGCTTAAAACCTTATAGATGGTGTCACCGACAAGATCCTCGATATCGCATACGGATGAACAGTATCTTCTTGCTATTTTGAAAAGCCATGGATACAAATCTGCTATCTCACGATTGAAATCAGTCATTTTTTCACAATTTTAAGGGTGAATAATGATAATTCCTCACTCAGATTCTTTTCAAGCTCAAGATGATACATCTGCGCCTGTTTTAATAATTCACTTGCGGAATTTTCCAGTTTGTCGATAAGCGTGTCAATATTCCTTTCAGAGTGGCGGAGGGTGCTTTTCAATTCTGATAACTCGGAAATAATCCTGTTGCATTTCTGATCCAAACGATCCAGACCCGGCAATATGAGAGCAGCCAGGGCATTAACTATTCTTTTATTATTCATAAGTAAGTTGTTTGTAATTTCAAGAATAGTTACTAACTGTCTGTCCGAAAATTCGATACGTATTTAAAAAAGCGGGTGGAAATAAAAAGAATAAGGAGTTTTATCTGCTCCTTGTTCTTAATCTTATTTCAGTATTGGCGCGCTGGACTATGTTAGCGTAAACAGCGGCATTTATTGTATGTATGTCAATTTGCATTTTAAAATAAGTCATGACAAACGCTATTTCAGAATCAAAGGAGGCACGGATCGCATTTTCATTTATGGCAGGGTTATCTGCTACAGCCATATCCTCTGTTCTTTTTTTATAGAATTCAGCCTCATGTAACATATTCTCAACGGCCTTTTTGAGCCGGTCATCCGTCAGGTTAGCAGGGAGGCTCTCTTTTAGAGCTTCCCTCACCTGTTCGTATCCTTCAAGAATACAAAGCGATTTGCATAGTTTTAACAGGAAGATCCGGGCGTCAATCTTCAAGGCATTTTCTTTCTCAGCCATTATGGCTTTTACACCAGTTGGATTCATGAGTGTCCTGTATTCAAGGATGAACCGGGATGCAAGTTGTTTCATTTCTTTCTCAGAGGCATTCTCATTTTCTTCAAGCAACACAGAATTGTCACCACAGGACAATTCAATGAATTGTGCCAGTGACAGCTGGTTCAATCTCTCAATCATAATCTGGTTCTTTTATAAAGTTCATAATTAAAATCATAGGCATCACGATGCTGCTGCTTTGCCATCTTACGCATATCACTACGCATTCCTTTCAATTCATGGTTTAAGGAGGAGTAATCGTTGTTGACCACAATATTGTTCTCTGTTTTTCCAACGTGTTGCTGGCTGATATTGGGAAAGTCAACGGAGGACAGATGGTATAGGCCGGCATCGGGGAGTACTTGGGTCCCACGGGGAAGGTCTACAAGCGTAGGAACATCAGGTGTTATCCATGCTTTGCCACTGTAGACGACAATTTCTTTCTTGCCGCCATCGCCGACAATGGCAGGACCTCCTGTATGGTTGTCAGTTCCTTTGGCATATTTGGGAATCGGAGTTGCCATGATAGTGGCGACTTGTACAGCGCCCATGGCTCCGACTAATGCAGCCAGTACAAAATTAGGTAGTGCTTCGGTTATTGCTAGTGCTGTTGCTATGCTAGCATTGGCGATATTTGCAGCTTTATCCCAAACAGCCTGTTTATATTGGATATCCTGACGTCTTTTTTCCAATTCTTCTTCCTTTTTACGGGTCTTGTCCTCTGCGGCACGCTTTCTGGCCTGCGCTTCTTCCTCAGAAATAATTTTCTGCTCCTTTAGCAATTCTATTCTTTCTATTTCCGAGTCATGGGCATCAGTGTTCGCTTCGGACTCTTCCTCTATCTTATCCAGTTGCCCGTCATACAAGGTTCCGACCAGATCGCCGATGGTACTGACAGCCTGTGATGCTGTCTGAAGCCATTTTTTCAGATTCTTGATGCGTTCCTTGTAAGCTTTTTCTTCCGCCTTGTTAATTTTTTCAATGGCTGTAATCTCGGCATCTGCTTCCTTATTAGCCAGATCAGCTTTCAACTTACATAATTCCTCGGTAAGTTTCTTCCGGTCTTTTGCGCTTAAGTTGTCAACATTCAATTCCTGTTCAATGGCATCAATGGCGGCTTCTGTAGTTTTACGGACATAATCAAGTTTGATTAGGTATTCTTCTTCTGCATATTGCTCGGAAGACATGTTCTCTGTTTCTTTGCGTCTTTTCAGATTTAATAAATCTGTCTGGAACTGCCTGTCACGCACAGCCTGTTCGGCTGCCGCATTATCAGCAATTTGGAGAATCTGTTCGGATGCGAATTCTTCCAACAGACCCTGTCTTTTTTTCTTATACTTTTCATCAATAAGAAAGACATCCTCACCGGATTTCTCGGCGGTGTTCATCTCCTCCTCACGCTCCAGATCAAGCATCTTTATCTTAAGGTCTAGTTCTTCCTGAGTACCTTTTTGTATTATGGCCATACGATTTGAAAGATTATTTTTTTCAGCGTCTAGGGCAAATTTGATTTTAGCATCAGAGATTTCCTTTTCCATCTTTTCAGCAAGGTTATTTCTAGTAGCGCTTTCCTCCTCACTGTTACCTCTGATTGCTGCGATTTGCCTGCTATAATTCAGACTGATGGATTTAATCTGTTTTTCAAGTCCTTCATCCATCAATGCCAGTTCGCTTTGCTGATATTTCTCTTTTATGGCTAACCTTTCTTTCTCAGCTTTTTCAAGGGCTTTCTTCTCCTTGTCTGTCAGTCGGGTGGTGCCGATAGTTACATCAGTGGAATTTGATATTTTCCTGATATCCGCAATCTGTTTTTCCAAAGAAGTCACTTTAGTTACTTTATCCAGATATTCATTCCAGGTTTTTGTCTGTTCCTCGCTGAATTCGGCATTTGTCTTTTCCAGTCCAAACGCCTGTTTGAAGAATGAAGCATCTCCCATATCTTTCCATAACTGCTGGTTCTCATTATAGAATTTATTCCTTAAGGACTGTTGCTTTGATAACTCCTGCTCCAAAATGGCAATTCTTTCATTTTTGGCTTTTTCCAATGCTGTCGTTTCGTCATTCCCGGCCTTCAGATATTCATCTTTCAAACGGTTTATGGCAATAATCTCAGATTTTATGGATTCCTCCGCATAAGGGGATGCTGCTCTCTTGGCTGTTTCAACTTGCTTATCCGCAAGTTGTTCCGCGTTCATTAGCCATTCATTTATTTTGCGTATGCCATTTGTTGCCATGTCGATAAAATCCTTCATGGCTCCGGTATTGTCCATTATAGTCAGCATCAAAGATTCCCAGGCTGATGATAAGTTATACAATGCGCCTTGTACATTGTTCCCCATAGTATCGGCCATTTTATTCAAGTCATCTTCCACTCCTGTAATCTGGTCACGGAGAGGAACGATCTTGTCTGATGCGGTCAGAAAGGCGTTAAAAGCTGCCACACTTCGTTTATCGGTCATTTCCAGTGTGGAATTCAGATCAATCCCTTGTTCTTTTAATCTTTTCAATCCGTCAACCAATTCCGGTAATGTCTTAACCGGTCCACCAAGAGCTTGTGCTAATTTACCACTGCCATCAGCCAAATTCAGTAATATATTCCGGGTGGCTGTAGCCGACATGGAAGCATCAAATCCTGCGTCTGCCAGTTTGCCCAATAAGGCCAATGTGTCTTCTATTGTGAAGTTGAAGGCCTTGGCAACAGGTCCGACGATGGGCATTGCTGTCTGAAGGTAGGAAAAGGAAAGGGCGCTCTTGGTTGTTGCGACAGCCATTGCGGATACGTACCGTTCCGTTTCTTCCGTATCAGCCCCGAACATACGTAGAGCCGCACCAGCCAAAGCAGCAGCTTCCGGCAATTCAGCACCAGTAGCCTGGGCAAATTTCAGCACTCCCTCGGTCATATCAAGTATCTCTGTCTTGGAAAAGCCTAATTTGGATAATTCTATTTGCAGGTTGGTCGCTTCTGAGGCGGTGTATTTTGTCGCTTCTCCCAAACGCCTAGCATCTGCTGTCAAGTCTTTTATCTCTCCTTTGGTCGTACCCAATATGGCAGCGAGCTTACTGTTTGCCGCTTCAAAATCAATAGCTGTATTAACTCCTTGTCTGATAGCTCCTGTCAGCTTTTGAATTCCTGCAATAACCGCTTGAGCACCTAGCATTCCTTTGATCATACTGCCGACACCGATTGTTACTTGGCTTATTCCGCTGTTGAAGCTTGTTTTCAACAGATTGCCCGTACTTTTAGCAATGATTCCCATGTTCTTCATGGCGGAATTACCTCGTTGAATCTCCATCCATGCACGTTTTATGGATTCGGTATAATCACCAACAGTCATTTTCTGCTGGGTGTACCGGTCAGAATTACGCTTCACATAATCAGTATTAACCCCGATGGTGGAGTTTAGACGTCCGATAGTCTGGATATATTCCTCATCCGTGTCCCGTACAAGTTTCACAGCCTTGCGCAACAGCCTGTTCATGTCGTTAGCTTCCTGAATGCTATGGATTTCCTTGTAAGTGGCGGCAATGGCATCAGTTATAATCTTTTGACGCTCCTGTTCTGTTACGTTGGCAGATTTTTTAGCCGTATTCGAGGTTCTTTGAGCCTTTTCAACTGTAGCCTCTGCTTTGGCCAGTTTCTCCAATGATTCGGCATTTTTTTTGCTGGCATCGGTAAGCTTTTTCATCTGTGTGGCTGATAAGTTGCCACTCTTGATTTGTTCATCGAGGCTTTTGGCAACTCTCTCAGCCAATTCAGATTGTTTTTTTAATGCTGCATTCAAATCATTGGTCGCACCGTCAGCTTTTTTAGCCTGGGTTATAATGACAGCGTTTAGCTTGTCCAAGTCACCGACAACTTCGACATTCATTTTTAATCCTTTAGCCAGTTCCTTGGCTGCATCGCCGTAAATAGACTTTACTTTCTCTATTTCCAGACCAAGCTGTTTTACCTGTTCTATCTCTTTCTCATCAACAAGATCGGTTATCTTTAATTCTGTCATAATTACAAATAATGTCTGTATTCTACAATCGTGCCTTTTATCTCTGTGCCCAGTCGGTCAAATGAGTAACTGCCGTCAGCTTTCAAGTAGATGACATAAATACATTCGTCCAGCATGGCCGCTTTACGGGCGAGTTCACTTACACGTTTAAGTTCACTCATTTCTTTTTTTATCTTACAACCGCATGACATGATAATATTATTTATATCTACATTCTTTGAAAAAATTCTCAATCCATGGTCTGAGGTGCATTATGATGAAGTATTCCTTTGCGGAAGAGCCTAAAGCGAATATATTGTCACCATATTTCTTTTGGATATCGGGACCGTCTATAAATCCTTCCGTAAATACGCTCATACTCCTGTTCAATCTTTCCAACCTGATGCTGTCATAGAAAGTACCGGTAATGAAAAGGTTGGGAATCTCAGAAGGGCGCGGGGGCAGGTTTAACAGAAAACTGACTACCGGAGGTGTGATTTTTTCTTTCCATCGCTTGTACTTTTCAGGCTTATTCTGCCAGGGACCCGGCTCATTGAAATAAGGATCGTTGTCATAAGTAGGGCTCAGACATCTGTCTGTTCCGTCCATACCGCTATATAACTGTTCCTGAATACAGTCTCTGATAATGCTCTTGTTTGCATCCATGCAGTTCAGACATTCCTCTTCAAGTCCGGCGGCTATGGCATTGATTGTTTTTGATACTTCATATATGTTTGCCATAAATTAAAGATAAGGCCGGACAATGACGTCCGGCCGGGTTGTCAATCTTCTTTCGTAGCTTCCTTCCCCACAATCTTATCGTAGGTGTCAGAGAGCATCTTTTTGCGTGATGCCTCTTTGCGGTCTTGCCATAATACTTTAATGTGTCTTTCAATGAACTCTTCCTTTGTCATGGATTTTACAGCGTTCTCTACAAATGTCACTCCTTCGATTTTCATACCTGCTCGATATATTTGATATTGTTTTCAAATAGGATGGAAGGTGCCTTTAGAGATGGAGTTCCGGAATCTTTCGGAGTAATGGTCAGCACACCGTCAGCGTAAGTAGCGGTTGTTGCATTATCCAGCACTTCAGCGGCTTTGTCTGCTATGAGTTGTCCGAATTCAGGAGTACGGTCATAAGCACCAATCTTTTCAATAATCTTGTATTTATTGCTGGTCATGCTGACAAGTTCCACACCGATCAGCCCTCTGAGGGAATACTTGGGATCGAATCCTAATTGGATGAAGTCGAAATTCAGCAGGCTGTCTTCAATATCCATGTGGCAGAAACTTATTGTCATTGTTGATTTGGCGCCACTTGCCGGGTATTGGGTTACAGTTGGATAAACAGTGGACATCGGAATACCTGCAAGTAAGTCTGTACCGTCATTATACCCGATAAGCATATAGTCCTTGTTCCAGAAATAGACGTCCCATTCCCTGTTTGCTGCTTTCAATAGTTGTGCGTTCAGCACTTCATCAAAGCCTGCCAGAGTGAATGTATCCGTTTGTGCATTGAGTCCGTTAAACTGGTTGGGACCATATCCGACCGCGCTTATCTGGGCCTCTCCGCCGTTTTTTGCATATTCGAAAAACGGGGAGATTGGATAAATCCGGCCGGGGCGGTCCGCATGGCACATCTCTGCCAATTTTTCTGCTGTAACATCATCAGGAAGTTTTGTTCCCGGTTCGACCAGAATCGCTCCTTTAACTTTTGACCAATCAATCTTACAAGCCGAACTACCCGAATTAATATGGGTTCCGGCACAAGTTCTAATCTTTTTCATTATCTTCTACAATTGGGATTATTAATAGTTATTTCCATCGAGCTGATATCAATGGCATCAATAGGATCGCTCACTTCCTGTCCGGTGGCTGTCATTGCACCGTATCTGCCATAAGAATAGTTCTCGGAATAAACATGCCTTACTTTGTCATCCGCTCCCCAGTCAAACCGGTTGTCTTCGAGTAATACATCAAGTAACCTTCCATAAATCGGGCGCAAGATATTCTTGAAAGAGTTTACCTCGCGTTCCTCGTTTGTCCAATCTTTGGTTGACGGGCAGGCGATAACTAATGAAACCTTTGACTTTGAATAGTAATGCCGGCTGTCACGTCTCTCACTTATCGGACAAAATAAAGCGACAAGAGGAAACTTCAAAGGCAACTGCCGCTCAGACTGACTGTATACATCAAGAGTATCCTTGATATATTGACTGTTCCCGAAGATATAGTTCAATGGCGGATTATCCACCTCCTGAAACCCTCCGTTGCCGTCAGGACATAGAATCTTAAGATTCCGGGAAGCCTTG
This sequence comes from Phocaeicola vulgatus ATCC 8482, assembly GCF_000012825.1. Lineage (GTDB taxonomy): Bacteria > Bacteroidota > Bacteroidia > Bacteroidales > Bacteroidaceae > Phocaeicola > Phocaeicola vulgatus. The sequence goes on from NC_009614.1 coordinate 3,607,153, forward strand.
GAAACTACATCACGAAAGATATCCACTATATCCATTGTCATAGGTTAAAGCTGTTTATTGGAGTTAACAGATTCTTGTTGACGTTCACTTTGAACGGGCATTCATCGGAAGAAGCCCAACAAACGAATTGTTTGTTTCTTTCAACCATTGTATTCCATGTGCTTACCTGACGTTGGAGCGGGGAAACATGCTTGTTGGATGATTTCAACTGTATAAGTCCGGTAACAGTCGCATCTGTATTCATGTCACGTAAAATATGATAGAATACATAATCGGCAAAAGATTCACGTAACTGCCTGCACACATATTCATAAGGAGAAACAGTATCATTCTTTGTTTTTGGGGATTCATTTTCAATCATCTTAAGATAATCCGTAATCTGACCAGCAAGCGTGAATCCGACAACATCATTCAGGAATTTCCGTTGAAAAGAACGGATATACCCGTAAATGACATTGTTGGCGGAAAGTCCTTCAGCGGTCGGCATTTTGGCAGTAGTGGCGTTTCTTATCTGCCGGGGGCCGGATATGAAATATGATACATCAACAAGCATAGACATGACTACTTCTTTTTAGTTGTTTTCTTTCCGCTGGTGTTCACAGATGGATTGACATTATCCATATCTATGGACATGGAATCATCTTCTGGCAGATTATTGCTGTCGGTGATATTCAGTGTCTTACTGTCTTTCATATCGACTTCCTTTTCATCCGTTTCAGGCATACTGCCGCTGGCTTCCATCTCGGTCATACGTGCTCTCAGGGAATCTCGTTCACTGGTAAGTGATTCTATCTGCCCATCTTTCAGGGCCAATGTATCTGTCAGTTCTTTGACTTGGGCTTCAATGGCTTTTAACGCATAGTCCTCATGGACCAGCGTACCGGAGATAGGAGTGATTTTTATCAGCCCTCTACCTATACGGATACGCTGCTCACGAAGCACACGCCCGAGTTCCTTTTCGTCACCTTCAAGTATGTACTTCATATTCTTTATGCGGATTTAGTGATTGCTTCCAATACATCGTCCAGATCACCATAAGCGAATGCCCAGGGCATGTAGACAGGCATCATCAGTTCTTCCTGAATCATGACTGTGGTCATGTTTTTCAGTTTGGTGTTGACATCATCTGCGAATTCGATTGCCAGAGTGGTGTAGTCTATCAGAGAACAACCGTTCAAAAGGTCACCGGCAAAGTATTTGCCGACACCGATGGCGTTACATTCGATAACAGGTACGTTGCCGATATATTTACGACCGTTCACTTCGGTAATTAACTCAAGATTTCTGCCGGTTGTATCCTTGGCGGTGGAAATAGTGAAGACTGTGGACGGATGCAGAACCAAGGCATTAGGTGAATACTGGCCAAAATTAAGTACGGCGAAGATAGCGTTCACGACATCCTTCATGTTCGGGTCCTCCACAGAACCGAACATACCGCTTTTAATGGCTCCGGACATTTTGGCTACTGAAGTTTCGGTTCCCTTATAGTCAAAATCAATAGCGAATTTACGGTCATTGATTTTATGAATATCGAAAGTATCGTTCAAGCCTGTCTCTACTGTCGCACCTGACAGGGTCACCTTCATCTTGTCAATAATCTTGTCATTGGCTGCGGCTAGAGTTATGATTGTCTGGCCGTTTGCAGCCTCGAGTGACTCAATGGCACCGGCAGAGATGGTAACATAATTATCGGCAATGAATTTGGAAACACAATCCACGCCTTCATAACGGGTGATACCTTTCAGATTGTCCCCGGTACCGTCACCGAACATAATCTGATAGTTCTCGGAGAATTTGACCCATAAAGGCAGACGGTTGAGGATGAATGATACTACATACTGCTTTGCCTTCAACAAACGTTTTGACAGATTCATGTGGGTACCGATACGTTTTACATTCGTGAACTCTTCCTTGAATTTCAATGATGATTCAGCCAACATACCGTTTTCTGCTACAACCATGACATTGCGGTCAAAATCATAGACCTGTTCGTATGAGATGGACAGTGCGGACGGATCACCCTGTTCAACCATCATCAGATCACGGAGATTCAGTTTCTGTTCGTTGACTGCGGTGACAACACGTCCTGTCGAGCGGTTGTTGCTTCTTGGCGTATTGGAACTTTCGGTGATGGATACGATGCCTTTTAAATCAAGATTCATGGAACCGGATGTCTTGGTGCGGTTCGCAAAATAATCCTGGCATGCAGGACTGTCAAGAAATTCACCAACAGCTTTCTCCACTTCATTGACGGAAGTCATATGACCGCCTTTTTCCTTGATCTTGTCGAAAGCCTCCGCCAGAGCTGTCACCTTTTCAGCCTGTTCATCATAGGACTTTTTAATATCTTCAAAATTGGAAAGATGTTTCAACTGTTCTGTGATATTCTTGGAGATATCCTTGAACCTGTTCTCAATATCTTCCTTTGTCATCAGACCTTCGGCAAATTCATCACATACTTGTTTGCATTTCAACTGGATACTGCCCAAAAGAGATTTTTCCTCATCGGTCATGTCCTTTTCCTGTTTGGCGAAAGAAATCAGGGAGACAGGTGCTGCAACCAAAAGTCCGGTTACATGTTCCGGACCATTCAAGGCACATACTGTACAAACGACAGCCACAATGGCAAACATAATAAGGGATTGGTATTTCCCCACAATTTTTAAAAAAGTCTTCATTTCAAATTCGTTTTTGGGTTAAACATTAAATAAATTGACTCAATTTTGCAGCAAGCGAGAGATTCGTTTCGTGCTTCTCATTTCCCTTGTCATCAGCAGGCTGCCGGGTGTCATCTGACGGCGCGACAGCAGCTTCAGGTTTGGTATCTGCAATCTTGGAAATCATTGTTCTATATACACGGCTCCAGCAGTGAGGACAACGAACATAGCTTACGATATCCTCTATGCTTTTGCCTGTCAAGTCAACATCAAGGCTTTTATGGGCGTCAAGGACAGCTATAACCTGTTCACGGATTTCAGGTTTCAGTTTATCCATTTCGGTTCGGACAATATCCTCTACAATCCATCTCTGATACATGGCGGCAAGGTCAAGCACCTGATTGTTGAACGTGGTTTCAGCCTGTTGGTCATAGTCGAATGTATGACCGCATTCTGGACAGGTAACCATATTGCTGTTTCCTGTCAATGCCTTTTCGATAAGATCCAGTTTCATACTTAAATCATTTAACCGCTCATCCGAATATCTCATGTTCAGAGCTTTGTTTATCATTTCAAGAGATGATGTAAGTTTCGCGCGCTGTGTGTCAATACTGTCATCACTCTTTATATCCACAAGAAATGTCTGAGGGTTTGATCCCCATGCTTGTAAGGTGGAGGCTTCCCCAAGAAACCATTCTTTGACATGGGCCGGATCATTCACATCCCTGCGGACGGCTTTCACACCGATGGAATGCTCCAGTGTCTTGCCACATTCAGCATAAAGTTTGTAATCTTCAAATGTTTCCCGTCCGATCTGTTTGTTAAGGTTCATTTTGGATACGATAACCAGATTCATGTTATCTTCCCTCGCTTCAATAGGGCAACCTATAAGTTTTGTCTTGTCATGGTCCAGTAGATGTTTGCCACGTTTTAAGAAAAACTCGTTGATCGTTTTATTGAAAGAACCGCTATCAGAGATATCACCTTGCGTATCTTTAATACCGATACCATTAACGGCAATCGTAACAATGCCTTTCTGCTCATCAACATCATTCGCCTTCGTCTTCAACTGAAGGCTTCTCAACTCTTTGTCCATTGTCATTTGATTTTTTAGTTATACTTAAGATTTTCTTTACTCTCTCAAGCTCCTTGTCAGACATCTCGTACAGAAGTTTGTCAAACAGGGAGTTTTCAACTTTGCTTTCCCCGATACGGGCACGGTAATCATTCAGGGTGATGATACCATTCTGAAATTCGCCCATCGCACGTTCCGATATGATTTTAGAAACTTCCTCCTTTTCCTTCTGCCCTTCCTGAAGGCAGTCCACGTGACTGAAATCGACATCAATGTAATATCCGTCACGGTCATATCCCAACATACGTGTCAGTTCACTGGCGTAGCGCCTGGCTGCCGGGATTATCTTGGAGGTGTAGACTCCCTTCTCAGCGGATTTCTGATTATTGAATGTACTGTGGTCCTTGCGTGGTACAAGTTCCGGCGGAACACCAAATACACCGGCAATTATGATGGCATCATTCAATGTTTCTTCAAAAGGCTGTAATTCCTGAATGCTGAGGTTGGTGCGGATGAAATCCATAGGAACATCACTTAATCCATACGGAAACCTGCTGTTGTCAAGGCCGTAATTCCCGTTGAATTCCTCACGGAGATTTCTCTTTTCATCTTCGGTCATGGCAACTGTACCCGTTTCGTCCTTTTTTTCGGAAACGAATATTCCCAAGGCTCCACGTTTCATGTATATCACATTTCTAGCCTGATAAACAGGAATGAGATTGTCAATGGCCATCTTTACGGAATACAGCCGCGAATGACCTTTTATAAAGTTGTCATTTCTATAATCTGTGTTACCGTCCTGATCGTGATAAATGAAATTAGGATTGATCTGTTCAGCATAGTTCAGCCCGTACTGTAACAGGTAATAGTCAATTATATCTTCTTTCTCGGCATTACCGAATAAGGGGATATAGTTCTTCAATCGGATGGTAACCTTATCTGATGGAAGCACCCAATAATTTTTGCATTTTTTGTAAATTGGGGTCTTTAATGTTTGAAATGCTTCAGGTACAACGCATTTCAAATAGCTGTTACCGGTAGCATATTTATATACAAAATGTTGGTAGACAATCCCTTGAAATGAATTCAAACAATTAGGACGGTCTATCAGGTCATTGAACTGCTTGTTGTTCCATACGACCGAATCATCGGAAGCTTTTTTGAGCATGAACCTACCCCCAGCAATGCGGCTGGCAAGAAAGTCGATAGGGAAGAATATCTCACCGACGGTGTTGAAAAGAGTAAGGAAATTGGAATCAGCCACATATGGGCTGTATATGTCTTCGCTAAGTCTGAATCTTCTTTTTGACAGGGCGGAGAATATCTTGTCAACTTCCTGAGCTACAAGGCTGGAAATATCGGTGCTCTTCTTCTTTCCAAATATATTTTCTAAAATTGTCATATAGGAATCTGTTTCCGGCAAATGTAAAGAGAAGAAGCTTTCATTTTACAAAATACCTCAATCTTGAAAATAGGAGAGGGGAGGAAGTGATATGTAATAACTTGTATACAAGTTGATTATAACTTATTTTAGCTGGAACGCGATTTTATTATGTAGTGCCCCCAACCACTGAGAACCGTACTGGCTCCCTTATTTTCGCAATCAACGTTGTAGTCCATCAGGTTGGTTACAAAATTGCCGTATTCCCGTGATTCTTCAAATTTCTTGGGGGAAAGAAGAAGATTTTTTTTTATAAAGTCAGATGTGGCGGATATGCGTTTGTCTACATCGGAATATTCTTTTATCACTCTGATATCCGCCCCTTTCATCTCTTGTCTCAGCTCCTTTACCATCTGATAATAGACAGGAGAACATTCAAATATATGGGTCTTTGCTTCATGGCACATGATGGCCTTTTTTATCTCGTCAACGGATGATGTGTCTTTAAACATGGCATCTGTCAGATGCCATGTGTTGCCGCAACGGCGCGTATGTACAAGAAGGAATGTTCCAGCCACATTCGGCATTATATAAACCACGCTGTCTGTATAATTATGTACAGTATCCGGATTGAAGAAGTCGAGCATTCCTTTACCTGCGTATAAATTCCGTTTGCGCCGGTTGCTGAACTCGATAAAACTTTCGTGGCACAAGTCATGGACAATATATCGGAACGTGTCGGACAAATGCCCGTGTTCCTCATACGACTGCTTGGTAGTGGAGTTTTTCACTTTTGTTTTTAATATGCCACCATTGGAATCTTTCTGGACACTCATATAGTCCTCAAGAGATATCGTACAACTTTCGTCAATGCAGATTTCAATGCCGGGTATCTGGAAATCGAATATCGCATTGATGAACTCGCCTGTCATGGCAACGGACGGATTTCTGTCACCCACTTTGTCTTCTATGTCGAAACCTTCATTCTTTAATGTTTCGATGAACAAGTCCATCCAGGAGCGTTTCTCATCATCAAAAGTGTTGGCTGATTTGGTGGATGCATCGCCATGGACAAACAGCTTGTCGCAATACCTTATTGATTTCAGATATTTGGCGACCAGTTTGGATGATTTCCTCACTGTGTTATTCGGGGATTCGGCACATGTTTCATGGAACTGCCATATCTTTATGCCTGTAGTGAAATCCACTTGCCAGTAACTGATACTGATGAACGGCAGCACATTATTATCGACAGAAAGATGAACAGGCAGACTCGGATTATACGGGCGCTCTCCCGAATGCTGTCCTCTTTTGAACGAGCCGAAAAATTCACTGCCGGTACGTATGACTCCCCATTCGCCCAGTGCATAGACATTATAGTAGTCCGGATCGTTGATACGGTCTTTCTCGAAGTCGGCGACACACTGTTCATCGTAATAGCCGTATGTGCCGTCCGGAGATCCGACAACCCAGAAGTTATTCAGATAAGTGGACTGGATGAGGACAGTATCGCCCGGATGTTCCACAATCTCTTTCGTCCGGACATTCATAATCTGTTTGGGCTCATTCATTCTTAGTGACTTTACCGTTGTAAGTTCTTCAGGGATTCTCTTGCCACCCAAAGTTACTTCCATCGGGATATCATGCCATTTGTCCTTGTCGAATATCTCTTTCTTAATCCAGTGGGTAATTTTGATGGGGTTAAATGAACAGATTATTTGCTGGCCGTGCTTGCCACGCAGACGTTTCCTTATCTGTTTGAAATCTCCGTGTTCAAAATCAGAAAACTCTTCAAGAAACACACGCTTGTAATTCTCTAGTCCTTTGATCTTTTCGGAATCATCCAGACCGGAAAAAGTAATTTTAGCTCCATTGAACTTGCAGACTATGCGCCTTTCCTTAAAGTCAAAAAGATGATAGACATTCAAAGTCTTTGAAGCTTCCTTGAATGCTTCATATATGGAATCTTTCAGAGCTGCACCGACTTTTCTGAATACTTTAGTGTTCTCGGAATCCTGCAAGGTCATTATAAGGATAGCCTGAGCTATACTGAATGACTTGGCGGATGATGAACCGCCATACAGGATGATGAATCGTAATGAAGCATCCTGCAAATACCTCAAAAGATGAAAACAATTAGGATTGAGTTTCTTGTAATTTATAACCATATACTGTTCTATAAGTAGGTGATTCTCCTAGGGCAGATAAAGAAAAAGTGTTAGTGTGCTGTTCTATTTATCCGATTTGTCGTTTTCGTCAAAACCGATGCGCAGTTCACCGATCTTATCGCCGTCATTTTTTACATTGATGGTCTTTTCGGCATCCCATCCGTTCCATGCACCAAGAAGCCGGGCGGCTTCTGTCTTACCTGTGAACTCATAGGAAACTTCTCCTTTCTTGTTGGTTATCTTCTTCATTGCATTCCGGATACGTTTGGGCATTTGGTCGGGTCGCTTTAATTTTACTTTGCCTGTTGAAGAATCAAGTATATATAAGTCTTTGGGGTCAGCCATTACAATATCATAGAGAACCTTCTCAACCGCCTCACGTCTGACTGCGGAATCTTTGGCACGTTGTTCCTTAATTTGATTTATCCTTTGGGAGACCTTTGGGTTTGACAAGAGAAGGCTGGCTTCAGTCCATACACTTTCTGCCTTCATTTTGGAAGCATTGTAAGCCATGCGGTAGGCTTCGCTTGCATTGCCTTCGATATCTACATAATATTGGCAGAAATTTTCTTGTTTGAGTGTCAGTGGTCTGTCTTCTTTTGATGTCATATGGTTTTATATTTAAGCCTGCAAGAAAAAAAGATGGGGTTAAGACTTCTTTTCCTGCAGGTGGATTAAAACTTAAAAAGTAATTTCATTGGGCGCTATCCTTCCTCCGTCTTGGAATTTTGGGGCGTTTGGTTTCTCCGCCCGGCAAAAATCTTTCTGATTCCATTCTCTACGGAGGTGTAGGACAAAGGTACTAAGAAAATGTACCTGTCCACTACTTGTTCAGAATTGTCATGTTCACGGGTGGTCTCCACCAGTTCAATATCAATGCTTTTATACGATCCCACAATTTCTGCGAAGCTTTTTACGGTGATAGGTTGCATGTTCGCCACATTGACAAGGCGTTTGTGTGAGCCGTAGGCATAGATGAGTCCTTGTACCGCGTCATCAATGTATGTAAAGCAACGGATATTCCGGCCGTAGTTGTACAGTTTGACTTTTCCTCTATTGAGTAAAAACCAGAGAAGAGTTCTTTTACGTGGGAGGGAACCGTACACGTTATGAAGCCGGACGCCTGTCGCGTCTTTGCAATAGAATGAGGCGTACTGCTCGTTGAAGTATTTGGATATGCCATACATGGAGGTTGTGTTGCATGGATGGGCGGCAGACGAACTTGCGTATACCAATTTTACATGATATCTGTTGCAGGCATCAGCGACATTTATGAAAGTGTCAATGTTGTCTTTCCGGATTTGGGGGATGTTTCCATTGAATACGGAAGTCTGTGCGGCCAGGTGGAATACACAGTCTATATCTCCGTTTTTGAGGATGTCGCAAATGCTTGCGGCATCCTTGCCGTTTTTCCGGTCAATTCCGATCACTTCAACATCACGTCTTTTCAATTCCTGACAGAGGGCTTTGCCTATGAAGCCTTCGCTGCCAGTTACAATCATCTTCATCTTTAATCGTTTTAGAGTTAATAAATTGGGTTTTATGGGGTGGTTGTTCTATCACTCGGAAATAATCTTTTTCGCGCTGTCAATATTCCGATGGTTCAGATAGGACTGCCAGCATTCATTGCAGCGTGACCATTTGAAACCATTTTTCTTCAGTTGGTTACGTATGTCTGCATCCGGAATGGAAGGAAAGAACAGTTGCAGGCGGTTTTCTGAATAATTTTCAACCAGACTTACACCATTGATGGTGTATTCCTTATTCTCTGTCATTTTCATTTTTCTGGCTCTCTCAAGCTGTTCTTTGACCCGCCGGATATTAGATCCATTATTGGTAATGATATAACTGGGAAAACCTATTTCACCAAAACAGTCGGGAATGAAGAGTTGTGTTATCCCGTTTTCGGAATATCCTAACTCTTTCAGTTTATCATGTTTCTCAATTTCGGAGAGCTTCTTGGAGCGGAGAATCTTGTTGGTGGCTTTCATTGTTTCCTGTTTCTTTCCAAGGGTGGCCAGCTTTTCTTCCAGCCGTTCTACGGCATCGTCATCTCCCAAGTAAATTGAGGCATTATTTTCTGCCGCCTTGGCTTTCTGTTCAAAATATTCAGCTTTCTCGCTAAGCTTTACCGCTTTTCCCAGCGTATTCCATGAGCGGTCCAGAATTCGTCGATGAGTACTTTCTGAATGGTGCCCTATAAGTACGGGTTGTCCCATGGGGATGTTCTCCACTAACTTATGGCTTTGACTGTAAGCCTCCTTAGATTCTTTCATCGCTTTTTCTGCAAGTTCCCTGTACCTGCCAGTTTTCGCTTCTTGTCTTTCTTTTCTGTTCATAATTCAATGTTATTTGGTTTGACTATATGAAAAGGCCACGACTAATGCGCCGTGGTCTCGTTAAACAAATCCTGTTGTTTTTGGGGAACTATATCATCGAACAAGCCGGGAACACGCGGTTGCAGGGCTTCATACTCTTCCCGGAAAAACTCGGCTTTCGTGCGTCCCTTCTTCTTGCCTTTGCGGGTATGCACATCGAATGTATAAGGTGGAATGGGTATGGGGCTTTGTCTGATATCCTCAATCCATTTTTCTATATCGACATCCTTGCGGTCATAAATGAAGTTCTGCAAGTGGTCGGCATCACGATTCTTCCGGCATTCGCACAGCAGAAGAACAGCTTTGCTTACAAAGATACGCCCTTTGGGTTCTGTGGCTTTCTTGTTTACGACCTCGTGTCCCTGCCATAATGCTTCTATTTCTCCGGTCACGATTCCATAGCAATCCTCGGCGGAGATGGTGAACAAACGCTTCCATACATAATCCCTGTAACCACTGGTCCACAGTTCCAAAGCGAAAAAGCCTGCAACCGCTGCGTCAGCCCTTCTGATCGCTTTCTGCATTGCAGAAGATACTTCAAAAAAATCATAGCCTCCAACAGTTCTGATAGTCATAATTTTTAGTTTTTTGGTTTGACTTATTGTTTATTACATTAGTAAAGATAGTCGTAATTGACAAGTTTTGCAAACAGAATCTTCGCCATTTTATCGCCTTTTTCATCTGATTATCAGTATTTGAATTTACAGGTTATGTTATATTGCACGAGCTGCTTTGTCTTGTCCTTACCGTTGTTGGTTGCGCTCTTCAACAGGATGCTGTCACCAAAGTTTTTCTTGATGAAAAGAATGGACCGCCGTTCCTCTTCCTGATTGCGGATAGAGGCCAGCCCTCCTGCATTGACAAATGTATTTTTCTGCTCGAAGTTGTATCTGAGGTCTGTGAGTACACGCCGTTCCTTATACTTCATGTAACAACTTATCCAGAAATCTTCTTTGAGTCTCAGTTCCTCGTTCCACCAGGTATTTTTGTTATAGATAATTCCGTAACTGCATCCTGTTATCATCTTTGAAAGAGAAAGAAAGCTCGTTTCGTTATACATCACAGGTGATATCCGTGAGGTGAAGCCGAAAAGGTGGATATCCATAAGACTGGCCATTTCATGGAGTGAGAGGATAATCCGGGTAATCTTGTCTTTGTCTTTCACTCTTCCGGACTCGCCTTTCTCCGCATAAAGAGTTTTGCAGGCATGGACATCATCATCGAGCATGAACAGCTCCCCGAAATATCTTGCCATCCAATTACGTTTGGGGATAAGACCAATGATGTCATCGGGATGGGTGACAATCTCGCAATCCGGGTTAAATTCACGATACAGGTCTGCTTGGCTCTCGGCCACACAGACAATGGGATCATTCACCAGCTTTTTGGCGAACACTCTGTCATGCCTTTTATGGCTTGGAATTACTATTTTGCAAGGCATGGCGTACATCTTTTATATCAATGACATTCGATTTGCTTATCTTGCCGGTCTTGTAGGATTTCATGTGCTGCATATCCAACCGTTCACGGAGCCAGTTGCTGTCCACCTCATTACCGGAAATAATGATGAATAGTTCATGTTTCTCATCATATTTGGGAATGAGAGGATACAGGGCGTTGTCATCCGATATGGCGTTGAAACGATCCTTGAATTCATCCTTTTCCTTTTCTGGAGCGAACTCAATACCCCAGTCCTGTAACTCAGCCTTATCCCACTCGTTTTCCATAATATCCATATCATTCTCACCGAAACTTACATTATCTTTTGTGGCGTATTCACGAAGCTTGGCTACGGGTGTATCGTCTGGCAGCACCTTGCAGGGAAGTTCTTTATAGCCCAAATCCTTACAGGCACGTAAACGCAGGTTACCACAAACGACAATGTATCTGCCTTCTGATGGAAAAACGATAAGTTCACGGAGATCAAGCATCTCAGGAGAGTCGGAAATACTTTTTTTCATCGCTTCGAAGCGATAGTCCCGGAAGAAACGTGGGTTCTTCGGAAGCCCGGCGAGCTGGCCCTTGTTGAAGTCCAGCAGCTTTATAGAAATGTTTTTTGTCATAACTCACTATTTATCAACTACACTTAAAATCAACATCACTCAAGTCAGTCACAACACCTATTCATCCTTGTTGTCATTGAACTCTATCGTATCCTTGATCAGTTGCTCGATATTTGCGCATCCGATACGGCTTAGATAAGTTATGGTGGAAATGATGATACCTGCAGCGGCAATCTCCTGTTCTGAATAACCGGGCAGATGCTTGCTGTGATATTTCGAAGCTTCAAGCAATTCCCTCCATTTAACAGAAATCAATAAGATAAAGGCACGCCTGGAGGTATAATTATTGATTTTACCTTTGCGCATTGCTGTTTCAAGGCATCTCTTCGCCAATTTATTCAATGTTATCATTGTTTGACAGGTAATTGTTAGGACTATATTAATATTCTCAAAGATCCTGTATGATCGGGCGACTCTCTTGGTCTGGGATGGGTTATTTTCATTTTTGTTCGGTTATCCGTTAATTATTATTCGCATAATCCATGAAACATACTCATACAGGCGTAACCTCCTTCCGGTTCGAAAGCATCAAGTGTGGCGTTCTTATCGGTCACATACCAAAATACATCTTCTACTGTTGGATATTTTCGATTTGCACAAGCGTATTTGGGAATGAAACCCGACTTAAAGAATGATGCACCGGGACGTAATGCCCGAACTTCATCTTCTACATTCTTTAGCCTGCTACACATCTCCTTATCATTCAGAAGCATCTTTATATTTTGCAAATTTGACATCACACATGGGAAACAACCAACTCGCGAGAATCCTCTTGAATAAAGTGGATTTGGTTTTTGACCAGCATTAAGAATACAATCTATAACTTCTTGAGCAGTCCATCGAAAAACCGATCTTAAAACTGAGGCATCATACATTCCACACCACTCCTTCACATCTTTTTTTCTATATGAGGCGAATTTCCCTTTTTCATTGGGAGTAAAGTATGATTTAAAATACATGCACTCTTCTTCCATAGATGAACGTTTATAACTTTCTGACGCACGTATTCCTTCTATGATAATACAACTCTCTTGGAGAGATAGTATATAGTCAACCATCGGCTTAACTTTGAGGTCAACCGTGCAAAATCTACGAATAGGATCCGGGAAACGTCTGTACTTCTTACATATTTCTATAAAATTAAACTCCGGCTTAAGCGTTGTTATTCTAACACCCATCTGCTTACATACATCCGTTATGTGCTGGTATGTATCGGGATGTTCCCAGCCAGTGTCGCAAAATACAGCTTCTATCTTATCGGCTCCGTATTGCTTAGCAGCTTGGATTAAACATGCTTGAGAATCCTTGCCTCCGGAGAAACTTACTATTATCTTCATTTTATTCCTTTCTTTCTTATTTTGAATTATTTTTTTATAACTACCGCCATTGTACTAATAGAAGTGCCACTCTCTTTAAACTCGCCTGCGCTGATTTCAAACACTTCTCCATGTACTTCTTTCAGCCAGTTGCGGAAATCAATACATTTTTTTTCCGAAGCGAATTTCCAGTGTTGGCTGGTTATTGCTGCAAGGGTTCCACCTTGTTCTAATCGATCATACATAAGCCTGACATGCTCTATATCCTGATTACCGGAAAACGGAGGATTTGCAATAATCTTAGTGTAACTACCTACACTGTCTTTGGTAAAGTCTTCATCAAGCAATATTACGTTGCTAAGGGTATACAAAAACTCTCTGTTTTCCGGCATCAGTTCATAGCATTCCACTGTTACAGAAGGACAAGCTCGATGAATGGCTTTAATGAGAGCACCGCGGCCGGCACTCGGTTCCAGTACCGTATCATTTTCATGTATTCCGCCGGCAAGCATAACCAGCCAGTTCGCCACCTCAGCCGGCGTTTCAAAAAACTGGTATTCCTGCTGAAGATTACAGCGCTTCCCTTCTTTAAGAATTGAGAACACCCTCTCCGGATTGAACGGGAATGTAAACCCTTGAGCCTTTCCACCCTGCCAAGATCCGCCGGCTTCTTCAATCCATTTCTTAGCCTCGGCATACGATTTCTTATTGAACTGCACATTGGGAAGTTTCAACAAACCGTTCTCCAAGGTACAATGCCGCAGTATCTCTTCAACGCTCCAGTTCTTCCCACTGTCAGCTGTACCTTTCTTGCTTTCTTTATTCTCCTCAATGCCTAATAGCCTGTGCAATGATTTTTGTACACCGATAGCAATGGAGGCATTGACTGACATCCACTCCAGTATGGCTGTCAGAAACTCGGTGTCTACATGTCCAGTCTCGTCATAAATGGTTTCCTTGTCAATCAGGGTCGGAAGCTGCTTAAATGGTTCAAGGCTACCATGTAACGTTTCGATTAAAATCTCTTTTTTGCTCGTCATAACTCTTTTGTAAATAAATTCTTGTTGTGTCTACACTCCCATGACCTAAAAGGTCAGCCAGTTGAATAACATCTTTGTTTTTTTTCAGGAACATTTTAGCGAAAAAATGACGAAAGGCGTGTGCGTGCATCTTCCTTGAATCAATACCGCAATGTTTTCCCCATGCTTTCAAGTGCTGGGAAAAGCCCCGCTGTGTGATCGGACCGAATCTCCCTACCGCAAAAATCCCGGTTTTACCATGTTCCTTAGCATAAGCCTTCGCTTCTTGCTGTAGCTGTTTTTGAAAGAAAAATCGACGGTACTTGTTACCCTTCCCTCTTAGTGTTACCTCCCCGGATATAATGTCTTCCCACGTGAACTGCTGGAATTCTGACAGACGGGCACCCGTTGTACCCAATACTTTGATAAAAAAGTAGTAATCCTTGTTGGATTTCGTTTTCAGAAAATCCAGTAGGCGGTTGTACTCCTCTTCTGTCGGGACATTGTTTACATCGAGCTTGCGCTTCATCTTAGGTCGCTTAAGCTCTATCGGTTTTTTTAGCCATTTAGAAAATTTTTCCAAAGCGGTGATACGTAGACGGATAGTCTGTGGGGATAATGATTTTTCTTCTAAAGTCCGTATAAACCGCTTGCAGTTTTCCATATTGATCTCATTCACATATTCAAAGTATTGCTTCAAGGATGTATAATAAATATCCACTGTATGTGGCGAATAATCATTGTTGTCGGTCAACCACACTATAAAATCATTCAACAGTTTTCTATTCTTCTCCGAAATGGCATCAAGTCTTTCTAACGTCTTTATTTTCTGCTCTCGGCGGTTATATCCGATTTTAAGGTGATGTAATAAATCACAAATGGCTTCACTCATCAATGGATAACGTGCCCCAATATTGGCATTTTCACGCTTATAAGCCAGATAGCTACGACGATTGACATCTTCGGCACTTTCAAGAAAATCCGTTACATATTTGATATATTTACCGATGGTATCATAAGTCCTTCTTGTTGTATATAAGTAGGAAATATAATCAGTTAATATCTTCTGTCTGTCACTATTCATGGTTATTTATTGATTTGTTATGAGTAATACACTATTCCTTTATTCTCTACAGTCTTTTTCAGGACACAAACATAATGATCGAAAAAACGACACAGATATTCATTTAATTCTGGCTTTATAACAGACTCGTATTTCTCAAAATCATGCAGTATCTTTTCTGCTACCGTATAATCTATCGCACCTTCACAATCAGATGTTTGCAAAAATTCAATGAATGGCTTACCTATGAAGTTGTTTACGTTATTCCAAACGTACTTTACATCATGTTTCAAAACCACATGTGATATTATATCTCTGAAAATAGAATATTCTGAATAAAAAATATCACAGTCGGAATATAAAACATCAGCTTTATAGCAGCCTTCCTCAACCGTAGGTATATGGTTTATCGGTTCCATTCCGTGCGCTTGATAAACATACCACCCATTCCCGGTATTATCATATTCCTCTCTTGATATTTTATCGCCCAATTTTAAGGCATAAATACTTAATCCCATATTAGCTCCTTTCTTTCTTGGAATCAATATATGTCTCTCGCTTCATCGAATTGGAATACGGTTCTTTTCATTCTTCTAATTTTTGAAAAATAACTGGCCGCAACTCTTGACATATAACTAAACGGCTCCAATACATTACCTTTCCTTTCCGCAATGGTACATAATGTTTCCTCATATATGTAACTCCATACCTCTTCCAGCATTTGTGGCCTGTTTGTGAATTTACGTTTTACGATATAGGCGCATATACGTTTTTTGTACTTACTTAACTCCAATGCTATATCCGTAATGTCTTCGGTATCGTAATACAATTTCACTTTTTGAAGCCAATCCAGCGCATTCAAATTACATTGAACAACCTCTTTACTTGTCATTTGGGGCTTTATCTTGGAGCGTGCAAGTTCGAGAAAATCATATCTTGTTTTCAATTCTATCCTGCCATTGAGTGATACAACCCATACTCTGCCCAACTTGTTGGGATTGATATGGTGGGATACAGCATACATCAGCCGGTTGACACAAATAGCACGTTGTTTTTTTGTATCGTCATCATATAGAAGATATCTGCCATTAACAGGCTTTATTATCCTACATGTAGTTTTATTTCTTACGCGTTCTCCGTTTGTTTCATATTTAGAATATCCTTCTATATCAATCCATTGTTTGGGGGTGTTCTGCATATTGTAAGTTTTCATATTTTTCTTATTTTGAATTTCTTGTTTATTTCCTTTTCTGCCGCCTTGACTCCTTTCTTAAATCCCTCCACAAAGCTGTCAAAACAAGCTCTATGGATTTCTAAAGTACATCTTCGCATAAGTGGACAAATCGAACATTTTTGGCTAAGTCCGGCTGACTTCTTGGCTATTTTCGTTACGTTTTTCATTGGATTTTTAAATTAATTATTACGATTTCTTTCCGCTGCGACTTCACTCATACACATCTTGCACCAGGAGGTGAGACATTGGTATTCCTTATCCCCATATCTGACAGTCCTGTTATAGAACCGGTGGAGCGGAAGGGAACGTCCGCAATGCGGACAAACCTTTCTTCCTGCTTCCGTACCGGCAACCGTCTTGGCTTTACGGTGTACAAGCGTACATCCTCTGCATTCATCCAGTCTGCCTTTGTATTTCCGGCATTTGTGCAGGGAGATGCGCCCGCATGGAGCGAATTTCTCGCAGTCGAATCTGGGTTCTGTGTGATAGATGTTCATGCAGTAAGTTTTTTGATCAGACTCATGTTCTTCTCCACCAGCCGGATAATGCAGTCATGATACTCCGATGTTCCGTTGCATACGGCTCTTGACTGTACTATCTGAAAAGATTTAAGATTCACTTCGATGGTTTCCACATGTTTTTCTCCGACTATGGCTGTCATGATCAGGCATTCACTGCGTCTGTAATACCTGTTGGCGTATACACAATGGTGCATGGCTTTGCCCTCCTTGTAGAACTGGGTTACGCTTTCAAGCGGACGGATGACTATGCCGTCGCCTTTGATTTCCATGCCGAAGAATCTTTCCATCCGGTTGTAGAATGATGCTATATCCTCCTTGAGCTGCTTTTCTTTTTGGATAGCCTTTATTCTGTCCCTTTCCCTTCTTTGCCTTGCCTCAATTTCATTTTTCTTTCTTAGTAATCTGTCGTGCTCGGCTTTTAAATTTTTGGGACATACGTATTTGGCGTTATGCAGATCCTTGTGGAAATAGGACAGCAGGCTTATATAGTCATTCCACATGCTTGCATCTCTGATTATATAACGGTTGCGGTTGCAGATGTTGAAAGACGGTTTATATCGGAGTTGGTAATAGCCCGTTTTGTACATGTGCTTCAACATATCCGTCTGCCCGGTCTTGATACATAATTCCGCATCATTGCCACCTTTCAGAAGGTCTCGTATAAGTTTTGAGGGGGGTACATCGGGGAACCGTTTCCCGATTCCCCGCTTTCTTAATTCCGGGAGCAGTTTCTTTCTTGGGTATATCCATCCCCATATCGCATATAGGTCTCCACGATAATTCCAACTGTAACTGCCGTATTCACCCTTTATGCTCAGTGGTTCCGAATATATCCATCCGCTGCTTCCCATATTCATCGGTTTTGCCATGATGGTGCGTTTCCCCTCGACGGTGATCCATTCCTGAACCACTTCAAAGAAAGCATAGTGAATATAATCCTGTCTGCTGTTCAAATCAAAATTCCTTTTTCTGGCGTACTTGCAGCATAGTATATGTCTTATGATCTGGAACTCTCCGGCGGTCTGTAAGATGGACATGTACTTTTCTTCCTCGACTTTTCGTTTCCGGCTGACCTTTACGTCCAGTTTGTGGTGGCAGTACGGGCATTCGGTCGTATCACCGAGCAGGGTGGTTCTCAGCTCGCTATTGCTTGTGTCTATCCATGTTCCGCCGCACTCGGAACACCATAGCTCATCCTTGCACCTATATGCTTCGTGGATGAATATATGTTCTTTCGCCCATTCTTTTTGTACTTCGGTAACGGCGGACAGTTTGCCGCTTAGTCCGGTTACACGTTTCTCAAGTTTCGTTCTCGGTTTCATGATTAGAACAAGCTCATTTGTTGTACATTATCATCCGCTTTCTTTCGGACGTTTTTCTTCCTGAGTGTCTGGTATTGTTCTTCCGCTAGCCGTGCGATTGCTTTGTCACGTGCCGCTTTCTTATCTTCTTCGGTGAGTTCCACAGGTTTGGCGGAGGATGATACGGACGTTTTCTCTCCGGCAGGCAGCCGGTTTATTTTGATATCGTCCTCATCATAGTAGTGCACTGCCATCCCGTAGACCTCCTCGTCTGAAATCGCTACGGCGTTACCACGCTTCCTGGCTTCACCCATGATATAACTACAGCATTCATCAATGCTTTTCTTCTCATTCGCATATTTGGGGGCGAACAGTGAATCTTCTTCCGCCCGTTTGTCCAGATAGGCTTTGATTGCCTGTTTGAAACTTTCATTACTTGCCATGGTCGTTAGTTGTTTGTCAAAAATGGAATCATGCTTTTCATCTTATAAGCATCGTTAATGTTGATAACATCGCCGCTTTTCTCATCCGGACAGGTGGCTCCATCAAAGCTCTTTCTCGGATTTATCGGAGAAGGACTGATTTTGTTAATCAGAATGTTTTTAA
Organism: Phocaeicola vulgatus ATCC 8482; assembly: GCF_000012825.1. Lineage (GTDB taxonomy): Bacteria > Bacteroidota > Bacteroidia > Bacteroidales > Bacteroidaceae > Phocaeicola > Phocaeicola vulgatus. The sequence goes on from NC_009614.1 coordinate 3,625,935, forward strand.
TATCCATAGTTTTAATGTATTGGTTTGACTTTTAGTTTGTTATATCAATAAAGATAAACGTTGAGAACAAGTTTTACAAACAGAAACTTCGCCATTTTTACGCCTTTTTACCAGAGGGTAAAACGGTCAGAAAACCACGCCGTACAGTCTCGTTAAAGACAGGCAGGTCCTCAGCTCTGACATACACCTCAGATTCATGATTCAGGGTAAGATATGAGCTGAAACCGAAACGTTCACATATCTCTTTACGTCTTTTCATGCCTTTGGAGCTCCACTTTATTCTGATTTTTTCCATAAATCTATTATTTGCTTGGATTCTGCATCACCGGATTCCGCACGGCGTTTTAGTTCGTTGTACCAGCTCAAAGAAGAATATCCTTCGGGTGGAGTGAATCTTCTGTTCTCTATCTCATTCTGGATTCTCTTTCGGTTTATAGCGTCCAGCTCATAATTCCTTTCTGACCTGAACTCCTTGAAAAAGGCATTGCCAATTCTTCTGGCATCGAAAGAGGCGAATGAATTATCATACTTTCCAGCTTTGTAGCGTGCGAAAAACAACATCAACTCAGAAAGTTTGTAAGCCTTAACCTGTGAGGCAAAGGACTGGCAGAAGATTCTTATTCCATCAGCAACTCCCTTTTCCTTGCTGTTGGAAGCCCCGAATATGCCAGACACCTGTATGTCAATCCAATATTCGGAGGAACCATGGCCGTAAAGCGCATCATACTGCATCAGCGAGGGACAGTCTGCCATATAAGCCTTTTCCGGATTCTGAAGGGTATATCCCCATTGAGTTGGTGAAAATACTCTTTCAACCTCAGAACGGTCTTTCCATTTGGTCAGCCAAGCCTTCTTCGAGGTCTCGCTTATGTTGTTGTAGCAAGCTAAGAGCGTAGGCGTTAGCTTCCTGCTTGCTTGTATAACAGCTCCTATTGTTCCCATTGTTTCGTTGTTTTTCAAGCTCAATTTTCAGCCATCTAGCAAAGTGTGATTTCGCATCCTTTGGTGCTTTCCTTACCTCTCCCTCGTTTTGAAGTTTCTCGAAAAAATGTTTTAAATACGTTTTGAACATATCTACCGTAAAATCCTTGTAACCGGAATTACGTGTATTCATCGTTACGATTTCACTCCAACTCATGTCCCTTGACAATTCCTCATAGCATTCGTCTAATTCTTTGCCTAAAATTTCGGGAGGGGGAAGATTTTCTTTATCTCTCGATAGAGAGATTTCTTTATTATTTCCTTTCCTTTTCTTTGTGGTGTTTTTGCATACATTAATGTCGGCAGTAAAAGGGTTATTGCATACATTAACCCCGCCATTGCAAACATTAACTATATCGCTCGATACATCTCCATCGTCGGAAGAAAAAACTTCCTTGTTTTCGCAACCGCTAACTTTGATTAATAAGTATCTAAAATCATCCACAGATTTACGCCTTTTAGATATTTTGAAATATCGCTTTTGGATGCCCGCACTGGTAAGAACTCCCATCGAATCAAACAGGTCTTTGTCAAAGAAGCCCCATAAGACTAAACGGTTCATTATGCTGTCGAGCAATTCAGAAGACACTCCGGGCAGGTCTCTAAGGAGTTTGAATTTCAGCAGATCATTCCACAATATGAAATATCCATTTCGGTATATCGCACAAAGCAGCTTGATTACAACAATTTCTCCTTTAATCCCGAATTCCCCGGATATGGCTACAATCTTCTCATCATTAAAGAAATCAACGTCAAAAGGGAAATAATCCAATCCCATTTTATTAGGTCTTGCCATAGGCGTTTCCTTTACCCGAATTCAACCGGGGTTATTTCATACTCGACACGCGGTTCTTTCCGGTCAACGAATTTTTCAATCTCTATGTACACGCACTGACGGTCGTTTTTGATTGTTCCCGTCATTTGCAGACAGTCAAGCAGTATCTTCAGTGAGTTGTCCAAATCCGGCCGTTTGCTGTTATAATAGACTTTTGCCCTCAGTCTGAAATATCCCTCAATCATCCGTCCCCGTTCGGGGCATTGGATATAAAAGTTCTTTTCGTATTCCTTGAGCACTTCCTGTTTTGCAAGCGAGGAATGTGTCTTTCGGGTCTTGGGGTCAAAATGAGAAACAATCTTATAACAATTGCTCTTTGATGGTATTTGTCCTCTTATGATATACATGATTATAATATTACGTTAGTTAATTGTTTGCCATTGCTCTTGATGCACCACTTGTCCTTTTCCGGTTGTTCTACCCTTAAATCCTCGACTTTCCCGAATGTCCTGATATTGCCACATAAGTCTATGACCCAGCCGTTCTTGCCGGGGCACGGACGAATGACACGTCCGACCATCTGATAATACAGTGAGAGTGACATGGTAGGTCTGCAAAGCACGACGGTGTCAAGTTCTGGATAGTCAAACCCTGTGGTAAGCACGCCGACATTGGCTACAACTTTTATTTTCCCGGCTTTGAATTCGGCAAGTATTCTCTCACGGTCAGATTTGGTGGTATCCGCGCTTACAACGGCGCTGTCAGGAATCTCCCGTGCAAGCATTTCAGCCTCGGCGGTGAACCGGGTGAAAACAAGCATGCCTTTACGTGCTCCCCCGACTTTGGGATGAAGCAATCGTTTCACTATGGAGATGAGATAGCCGTACAGATCCACACGCCGGAATTCATCAGACAGGCTTGCGTCGTCAAAATCAGCTCCGGAAGAGTTTCTCCTTACTTTGGTCAGGTCAATTCTCGTGACATCGTAATACTTCAACCGGGAAAGAAACCCTTTGGCAAGCAATTCGCTTACCTGGCAATAATACAGGACCTGGGAGAAGACACGCGGACGGGTACGGGTGAGAAACTTAAGCATACTTCCGTTCATGCAGGAATATAACCGGTATGGGGTGGCGGTAAGCCCTACAATCCTTCTTTCAGCCTGTTCGAAGAATCTCTTGTACATTCCATCGCTTGGCTTGACAAGATGGCATTCATCAATCAGAATGTTCTTGAAATGCTGGAAGTCCTTCATATGCCGGATGACACTGCCGATAGTGGCGAATGTGATGCGGCTGATCTCTTTCCGGCCCACTGACGCGGAATATATGCTGCAATCCCAAATTCCGTATGTTTGCAGCTTCGCAAAGTTCTGTTCCAATATTTCTTTATTAGGCTGGAATACAATCAGAGGCTCCTCAAGCCTCGCTGCTATATCCGCTATGATGAGTGATTTGCCCGCACCTGTCGGAAGTACCAAAAGACCGTTCCTGTCTGACTTCATCTTAAAACACATTACAGCGGCATCACTGGCTTTTTTTTGATAATCTCGTAATTGATATTTCATAGTCTGATAACTCCTTTATGAACTTTTTCGTGGCAAGAGGCGCATAAGGTGACAAGGCAGTCCAGATGTTCGAGTTCATGACCGACTATGGACATTCCGTTCACCTTATAGCGCATATGATGTACTTCCAGCGGATAGAGGGCGTTACAATGCCGGCATTTGTGTCCGTCCCTGATACGTATTTCCCTTGCAACCTTCTCCCAATATGGATTCCGTGTCAGGGAGAGCGCATACGCCGACTTGCGTCCCCTCTTATGCCGTAGCCTGCTCATCAGTTTTCTTCTTCGTCAGAATCAACACATCCCAATGCATCGTTCAGATCATCTTCATTGCCTAGCTCATCGTCGCTGTCATCCGGAATCATGTCATGTTCGTTGTCAAAATCATCATCGTCAGGTTTCTCCACTGCCGGAAAATCCAGTCCGAACAGTTCCATCATGGCTGTGCGGTTTCTATCCTCCTGCGCCCACAGGGAAGATTTGTCGTAAGATGAAATCTTTTCAGCCTTGACCAGCAGAACACGGCCGTTTATTACCGAATAGAAAAGGTAGTAGCCGTTCAGGGCTATACGGAATGTCTTGGTTGGCGGCAGCTTCTTTTCCTTTGTGCCTTCCGTCACCTTGGCGGCATAATCCTTGATCTGTCTGCTAACCGAATTAAGAGCCTCCTCAGCGTCCGCCTTCAGTCGTTTGGCCTCTTCCTTTGCACTCAGCAGTTCTGCCTCGGCACTTGGCAGCTCTTTCTCTACGAGCTCACAATACTTCTTTCTGATCTCGTCTTTTTCAAAATTATCCATATATCTCATTGCCAGTTCATTCTCCGGGAACATGACATTGAAATGCTCGTTGACAGCCTTGATGATCTCCTTCTCGTTTTCAGCATTTCCGAATGTCAGTTCAAGAGGGAATGTGTCTTTTACAACTTCCGGCAGGACAAACTGCAGTTCCTCCGGTTCATAATCGTTTGTAATCATAATTATATTTTAATTTGTTATTATTAATATCTGCCTTCATACTCGGCTACAAAGGCGGAATAGTACTTATCGGTAGGCAAGGGGAGTATGATGCCAAAATCATTGTTGACATCAGCCTTCACGCTTTCCATGAAGTTTGTCATTTCCAAGGTATTCAGCTTGCTTGTGCCACGGGATATGGTTTCGGTCTTTCCACCTATGGTCACCTGTTTGCTCAGAAATTTCTTGCAGTAGAGATCATGTATGTCCTGCACACCGTCAGCGGTGCTCCAATATTCCTCTCCTGTGTATTCCCTGAAACAGGCCCCGATACATCGGAACCATTGCCACATGAGGGCATTCTGGTTGAGGGTACGGGGCTTGGTCTTGCGTTTGATGGTGAGGGTATATTCCCCATTTCTCAGCAGGCTTAGCATGAACTCAAACGGTTTGTCAAGAGTTGCTTTACCGTCTTTCTTTATAATAGTGGCTTCCATCAGCAGGGCAACTCATCATCGGAACTGGCATGTTGTGTCTGCTGCTTGACAGTTACCATCTCCATGCTTTCTGCAAATGTCTCAACGACAGTATGCCTGACACCGTTCTTGTCTTCAAACGACCGGCTTCTGATTTCGCCTTCGACATATACCTTATCCCCTTTATGAAGATACTTCTTGGCTGTTTCGGCAATACCACGCCATACTACGATATTATGCCATTCGGTACGTTCGGGAATTTGTGTGCCATTTGGCAAAGTCTGTGCGCGCTTGGTCGTGGCAAGAGAGAACTGGCCGACGGCGACACCGCCCTCAAGATATCTGACATCGGGATCCTTTCCGAGATGTCCTAACAGGATTGCTTTATTCACACTCATTTTCTTTCTCCTTTCTTATGGTTATACGAATAGATGCTTTCTTTTCGACAGATTTCAGATACTTTGAATACAAATCCGGATAGTCAGTCTGGAATGCCTTGGTGTCGAATGACTTGCCTGTTGTGGCGGGAGTGACGGAAGCACGCAGTCGTCCGGCATCCCATACATTCACCCCATTCTCTATCATGGCGTTTTTCAGTCCTTCCTTCATCTGTTCGCTCTGTTCCTTGGCAAAATCCAGCTCTTCCTGGATATCAATAAGCATTTGTACAGCCGCCGCAGTCATCAACTGCAGGTTTCCGGCAGGTGCTATTTCTGTGGAAAGGTATTTCTCACCCTTCACTTCGCATTCCATGAGGCGCATTACTTCTTCATCAGACCTGCGCTCAACAGGAATAAGCTCGGACTTGTCTCCACGGAGCCAGACCCCGTACAGGTTTCTGACTTTCAGTCCGGGATTCTGCCTCTCAAAGAGGTATGCGTATATGGACAACTGCCAGCTAAGGGATTCTTTGTCTATCCGGTAAGTGGTCTTGATATCCGCCAGGCTGATCTCACCTTCCTTTTCCCATACACAGTCGATGTTGGATGCGAAGTACTCCTCATCGGATACTGTGTATTCGTTGGCCAGCGCGTCATATCCGGCATTCATGCGCTCACGTAAATAGTTCTCCGCCTCGATGCTTTCAGGCTCGAATCCTGTCGAGTCTACAAATTCGCATTGTGAATGGATGCGGCTGCCCTTGTCGGCCGCACGCCTCATCACATGGTCGGGAACGCCTTTGTACTTGTCGGGAAACAACTGCCGGCTGATCATACCGGTAATTCCCCGGAGCTGTTTCTCTCCAAGAAAATAGGTGTGGTTCTCTTCATTGAAAACCACAGGGGACTTTACTAATTTTATCATTTCTTTTCAGGATATTTTTTGCCCATTTCAATACAGGCGTTACGAAACTCGTTATTGTTCTGCATGACTGTGTATCTTTTCCAGACAGACAGGACCTGCGCCCGTGACTTGCAGGCATTCATCTCATCAACTGCCTGTTTCAGTTGCGCACCGGTAAAAGCGGCAGGAGCCTGTGCCGGATTTTTAGGCACGGTTCTGGCAGGTGCCTGTTCTTTCACTTTCTCTTTCACTTCACCGAAAACATATCTTACGTCACCTCTGCCGTCAACAATCACCAGTTTGGAGATTTCACGCTGCTGGTTGTATTCAATCGACTGTACGTTGAACTTGGCATTTGTTCCAAAACTCTTGGAGCCATTGTAGCCGGTTTTTTCATATATTTCCGAGGAATCCAACGTTATCCAGATGAAGGGAGCCGTGTAAAGCTCACGACCGATTCCCCAGTTGAAAGCGGCGCGTTTGAAGGCATCGGACGCCTGTCCTTTCTCCTTCTCGGTATTGGACTCCGTACCCACATCCTGTTTGTTTACCCATACGCCTTTATCAGTGTCCCAGACAGATATCGTGCAGAACAGGTTTCCGTTTATCAGTTCGTGGCTACGCTGCCAGTTGTTTGGACCATAGACCTCATCCAGCATACGCATATCAACACGGGCATCTTTATAGAGCAGGAGGGAACAGCCGTTCTGCTTCATCGTGCCGACTCTGCATTCAATCTCGGAAGCCAATAATGTTCTGATTTGACTTCCTTGTGCTTTTTCTTCTTTTTTAGCAGCCATAATTTAATTTTATTGGTTTGACTTTTAGTTGTTTATATCTATAAAGTTATCTTTTATTGACAAGTTTGGCAAACAGAATCTTCGCCATTTTATCGCCATTTTCCCAAAGAATTAGGAGAATGGAAAAGCCAAAGAATACAATTTTACTCTCCAGCTTCCCGTTCCTGATGATGAACTTGGATAGCAACCCCGAAGAGGGATTCTTTGGGGTATATAATACAATCAGCCAATATGCTGATACAATTTATAATTCTAATAGCATGTTTGTAAACCGGTAAAAAGGTGCACTATCTTCACAGACCATGCACCGAAATCACAAACATAAAGTAAATGCGACAAAACTACTAGTCAGGCCTTCACAGGTTCATGGTGGAGAAACCCGGATTCGAACCGGGATGAGTTGCCAGGTCCGCCACATCCAAGGTTGGCCTTCCTGTCATCTAATGGTGCGTCTGCCTATTCCGCCATTTCTCCGTTTTGCCACCGTACCGCTGTACGGTGGGCTTTTCTCATCTTAATCTATTATTATGAAAAAGACAATTATCCTCACGGACGTCACGCATGAGGGTATCGAACCCTCCCCGACGAAGATCAGTTTTCTGAACTCTTGGGAACCCCGGTTGTTTTATGCGTGTTATAGCCACCCCATCCCGTGAGGCGGCCCGCATTAAGTTTCATTTATGTGATTCGAAATTCACCCTCACGGGCTTTGTTCCCGGATAGTCGGTCAGGACACACCGGGATAAATGAAGATATAGAATATAACATATAAAAGAGGGCTTCCACCTCACGCTGTCCTTTCCAGCGGCTTTGGGTTAAATTATTATCTAACAAATTGTTCTCTGCTTCACTGCCTTGAAGTCTCTAACATGGCTACGTTTATACGGGTAGGTACGGCTCCCGCTCTTCAGGTAAAAATATGCAATTGCATCGTGGACGATACGGGACTTGAACCCGCGACCCTCAGCTTGGGAAGCTGATGCTCTGCCTCTGAGCTAATCGTCCATGCGCCCGGACACTTCCGGGCTTGATTGATTAATTAGTATTCAATATGATTGAAAGGTTCACCCTCACGGGCTACTGGTGCGGACGGGCGGACTCGAACCGCCGACCTCACGGAAAACCATGCGCTCTGCCTGACTGAGCTACATCCGCTTTGCCCGGACGCTTCCGGGCTGATAACAAGCAACCAGGATCAATCCTCACGGATCAACTTCTTTATATACCTGACCATATAACCGGGCATCATTCTTTCCCAAAGGAAAGCTGTACATATTGAATATACCAGCCCGATCACATTCAGATAAGTTATATGACCTTCATTATCCAGAGTGAAAGTCATCAGAGTGGGAACAGCCAGCAGGCTGATCCACATAATGAATAGTATTTTTTTCATTCTTGTTTCTTTTTTCCGGTTTTTCCAGTCTTTCTCATATTCCTGCAATGCATTAGTACTTGTGCGGCATTGCAGAACCATTTTCCGTTCTGCGAGTTTCTCGGCTTGACAGCCTCTATCTTGCCTGATTCGATCAGACGTTCCAGTTTTTTCTTTCCGCCTACTATTGCGGCTGCCTTTGTCTGTCCGAAATATTCTCCGGACATCACACGCATGATGTTATCCAGAAGGATATCAGCGGTATTGTCCATAAGCATAGTTGTCCTTACCTTGTTGTTGCATAGAAAAATCATATCACTGGGTTCTGGTTACTGTTACCGTTTTCTTTTCGATATTGGTTTTCGCGGACCATTTGTATCCGTTCGCACGTTCCACAGCCAGATTGGCACCATAAATCGTGCTGCCGATTGATCTGGCCTGACTTAAAGGGAATACCTCACATTCACCGACCGCCATTTTGCGGAGTGTCGGAACGATTTCTTTTTTTTCTGTTGTTTCTGTCATGATTGAAAAAAATTATAGTAATAGTTCTCCCGAGCCGATCCGGTCAGCGGCATCACGCCTTTTTCGGGAGATTTACTTAACTTTGTGGTGTCTAATCAAAAAATTAAGTGGTTATGGAAAAATATGAAATTGAAGAATGTCTTCACAAAGTATTTAAAAACTCACTTGATATGAAAGCCCAATGGATTTTCAAGATACAGAGTACAATACTCATGGTATCTTCAACAATCTTCGCTGTTATGGTTTCTTTTGCCAACGTTTCAAATGGCAGTCTTTGCAATCGTGTCCTCTTGGCATCCGCAATTTTATTAAATTCGGTATGTATCCTTTTCGCAAGCATATCTTTATTCGAGAATCGAGCCATGAGCAATGCATTGTCTCGCATTTCCTATAATAAAATAGTGGAATATAGAATGGGAATCCTTGGAATTGATTCTTCTTCCTCGAAGCAATACGTTGAGCGTAAGCCCATCTTCGCATTTTGTGAAAAAGCGTCTTACGTTTCATTTCTGTTATTTGTTTTAGCTTTGACAGCATGCGCCATATACAAGATTTGTTATACATAATTCAAATCTTAATTAGAGGTGACGGGCGGACTCGAACCGCCGGCCTCATGGGAACCATGTGCTCTGCCTGACTGAACTACATCACCTGTTATATATCGTAAATTGAAATCCATGTTTCAACGGCCCTTACAGGTCTAGCTGATTATTTTTACAACGACACGAGTCTGACCCTTACTCACAGCATTATGTCGTTGGCAGATTATGCTTACTCCCGTAGTCCGGTTTGTGCAGGAGGAAATCTGCGAACTCCTAAATACCAAGATGTCAAAGAACTCTTCTCTGTGTGTTCCCGGTCGCCCACCCAAGAGCATACTGGGTGGCGGTTGCCCGCCGGTGGTTTGGTTTGACTTCGGTGAGGTTACGGCTTCTGTACAAGAGAATCTTTCAAGATGCCTGCTGTAATTGCTATGGATTCAAGGGCAGCCTCAAGAACTTTGCATCTTTTTTCTGCCTCAGTCCAGAATTTTGCATTCTGGTCGCTTTGAAATTTCAGCTCCTTGTTTTGGGCTTCAAGTTCTTCAATTCGTTTTCTTAATTCTTCTTCCATGATGATTGATATTTGATTGGTATGATTGAATTATCTGGTTGCATATCCATTGGCCATGTCACCTGTCGGGTTGGCGTACAGGCTTTTCATCGTGAGTCCTGATTTTGGCAGGCGGGGCTTGATGTTCTGTGAGTAGTTATAGTCTTCCATGGCAAGAATGGCGTCTATCCAAGCTTGTCGTATGGCTGATTTCAAAGTATATCCCTTATAAACTTTCATGAACGCCCATGCCCTCTGCATGATGGCTTTGCGGTTATATTTGCCATCCACAACTAACCTATAGTCGCGTTTTTTTGCGCAACTTTTATTACTATTCGATTGGATATGTGAACTATTATTCATATATTTGTTTATTGATTGATTGGTATTGCAAAAGTAATCCATAAATGGATAATTTGCAATCATTTGTTTGAGTATATTATCCATATTTGGATATATTAACTATTGATTGTATTGGTATGGTTGAAAGAATTAAGTCTATTATCAATTATTATAAGCTAACTGATAGAGCTTTTGCTATTAAATGTAACATTAAGCAGAATACTCTTAGTAGGCAATTGGGAGGTACTAGTGAAGTTAGTCTATCCACTATTGATGCTATATTATCCACTTTTGAAGATATTTCCTCAGAATGGTTGTTGCGCGGGAAAGGAACTATGTTACTTTCGGATGTAGAGCATGAACGGAATATCATACCTGACACTAACATGGAACGGATGAACCGACTTGTAGATACGATTGCGACTCTACAAGGTGCACTCAATGAGAAAGATAAAACAATAAAGTTGCTTGAAGAAAAGGTAAAGCGCTTGGAAACTGAATTGGCAATGGTTAAGAATGAATGGAAAGTAGGATAATATGCTTTCTTCTTCTTTAAATTTATTACTAGAAAATGCAATAATATATATGGATGAACAATTAAACCTACTGAGTATAAAAGAAGGTTTGCCTGGAATGCATAAAGATTTATGCTCTCATTATTATTCAGCATGTATGACTACTTTACACCGTGCAGGTCATATAGTAAATGGAACTATTTTACATCTTGATGGTAATAGAAAAGGTAGTATACCTTTATATTGGGAAGATTATTTTGACGAAACAATTGATCGCTCGTGGAAAGAAATTAATTACTGTACCGATCATGCAGCAGTTTGTATGTCTTGTGTATTAGCTATTCATGAAACAGAATTTACAATTGTGGAACGTTCATGTAAAGGGGATGGCTTTGATTATTGGTTGGGATATAAAGAAGATCATTTATTTAATCACGCTGCAAGATTGGAAATATCAGGAATATTAAAAGAAAGTAGAACTAATACCATTGAAAAACGTTTAAAAGATAAGATGAAACAAACAGAACAGTCTGATGAAACTTGTCTTCCAGCTTATATATCTATAATTGAATTTGGAAAGCCTAAAGCACTATTTATAAAAAAGTAATTTGAGTACTATGGATATAAGGGAATTACATAACGAGGCTATGTATAAAGCGGAATTAGGAGATATACAGAAGTATCAAGGGAATTCTGAGTACGCAATAGATTTATATGCACAAGCGTATGAATTAGAAAAGAATGCGGCCTGTATTGCTTTAGAACATCATATGGGTGAACCAACAATTTCAATTCTTTTAAAGAGTGCAGCTTCTCTTGCTATGAGGTGTAGTTTAAATAGGGATGCAGAAAAACTTATAGGTTTAGCTCTTTCAGGAGAACCTCCAAGAGATATAGCGGAGGAACTTAGGAATATGTTGGAAACTGTTAATTTTCATCGCCATTTAGATTTGAGAGGAGTGATATTACAGGAAGATGAAGTACAATTAGTGATAGCAGGTAAAGGCGTAGGATATGGTTATGCTAAAAGTGATGATGTTTTAGACCGTGTAGATACATTTCAAAAATTAGCAATTAGAACAATAGAAAGAAAAGCCGGAAAGTCTTTTAGAAAAGCGGGGAAAATTCCCAATGAGCTTAAAGATGCTTGTCAACCATTTATAACTGTGCCTAGTGCTGCAAGTATGGCATTTAGAATGAAATTTGGTAGTGTTGAAAATATTACATTGAGTGGATTTGGTACATTCGAGAATGTTATTGAAGATATAAATGATAATATAGAATTAATTGCTAAAGGAGATATTGAGAGTTTAAAGCAGAATATATCAGATGAATCTTACTTTAATAATTTTATAGGTTTAACAAAGCAATTGGCTCCAGATGGAGATAGTGTTAATCTGTTTGGAATAACTTCTATATTAAAGGGAAAAGAAAGAAGAGTTGAGTTAACAAGCCCTAGAACCGAAATATCATTATTTATTAAAAACGCGGGAGTTGTTGTAGGTACTAATGAAAGTGATAAATTATCTGTTAATGCAGATAAAAATATTATTGGAGTTTTATCAGCAGCAGATAATCTTGGGAAAGTTAGAATTACGACTGCTAATGGCGAAAAGTACATAATTACAGTTCCAGATGGGCTTTCTGATATTGTAAAGACATATTGGGAGGAAGAAGTATCTGTTAAATATGTAATTGAAAAAAGAAGAAAAATACTAGTAGACATTGATGGAATATAATAAGCCCTCATTTCTGAGGGCTTTAAAGCATCCAGATTCAACATCACAATCATTCATCATCACAACTTGGACACTCTACATGCAATTACTAATGGTCAGATGAAAAGTTTGATTGGCAAATAAAAAAAATGAACGGTAAAATTGTGCGACAATTATAAGAATAATGGATTAATTTTTAACTTTTATGATATGAAAAGGCAGGATAGTACATAAATAATTACATTTCCGTGCTCTTGTCGGAAGGCAAAAAGCACTACTAATAACTTGTTGATATTTAAAAAGATAGGCTTAAAATTTGCAGACATGTCTAGTTTAGTTTTTGTGTTGTAAGTGCTCCCATCGTAAGCGAACGAATGGGAGCACGTTTTTTAGATACCTGCAGGGGAGAAGTGTTCTGTTTCTGCAACAAATCCGGAGGTTGGTTTGTTAATTATGGCATAAATAGAAACAATTCTCCTTATGAAAAGAATAATCCCCATACTGATTGCTATACTTATCTGTTTTGGTGTAGGCTGTACTGCTTCTTATTTTCAGTCGGAGTCCATACTCAACTGGTATCCTGCATTGGAAAAACCTTCTTGTACACCCCCTGATATAGCTTTTCCCATTGCTTGGAGTTTTATCTATCTGTGCATGGGAATTTCTATCGGGTTGATTTGGCATATATGGACAATAAGACGACAAATGATTATCAGATTATTCGGATTCCAGCTTCTGTTTAATTTTACATGGAGCATTTTCTTCTTTTATTTTCGGAGTCCGTTGCTAGGTTTTGCAAATATTCTGGTGCTGGATGTGCTTGTTATTTATTATATGATAGAAAGTTATCCGGTGAGGAAATCTTCGGCATATCTTTTTGTTCCTTATCTTTTGTGGTTGCTTCTTGCCACTTATCTTAACGGCTATATATTAATGTATAATTAAAAGACTGGCATTGGCCGGTTGAACGGGAATTATGGGTACAAGAGAAAATACCTATTTATAGTGATTGATAACCCTGGTGATTTTCCGTAACTTTGCGGCCATAAAGAGAAACAAAAAACATAACTATGTATAAAACAAGTAAATATACTCCGACGGACAAAATGAGTTATCTTATCTGTGATAACTATACATTGCTACAGGTAATGAGCCGTTTTGATCTTTCGTTAGGGTTTGGAGACAAGACAGTACAGGAGGTGTGCCGTGAAAATGGAGTGGATTGTCGTACTTTCCTTGCGGTGGTAAACTTCATGATTGAAGATAGCGACCGGATGGAGGATGATGTGAAGGATATTTCTATGCCTTCATTGATGAATTATTTAAAACAGGCACATCATTATTTCCTTGATTTCTGTCTGCCTACCATACGCCGTAAATTGATAGAAGCTATAGATTGTTCCACGGAAAACGAGGTTGCATTTCTCATTCTGAAATTTTTTGATCAGTATGCCGGAGAAGTGCGTAAACACATGGATTATGAAGATATGAATGTGTTTACTTATGTAGAGAATCTGATGACGGGACGAGAAACGGGAGGATTCCGTATCTCACAGTTTGCCCGCAGGCATGATCAGATAGATGCGACACTGACTGAGTTAAAAAACATCATTATTAAATATTATCCGGCAAAAGGAAATAACCATTTGTTGAACGCCGTATTATTCGACATATTCAGTTGTGAACAAGATTTGGCATCTCATTGCCGCGTAGAGGATTACTTGTTTGTGCCTGCTGTACTTAGGCTGGAAAAGGAGGGGAAATGAAACGGACAGAACTTGTGCACGTTGCGGTGGCCGAAACTTCAGTCATTGTGCGTAGCGGACTTGTGGCTGTGCTGAAGCGCATGCCTGATCTTATAATACAGCCGGTGGAAATAACTTCTCTTGAAGGACTGCAAAATTGTATGCAGGGACATCAGCCGGATATTCTAATCATAAATCCTACTTTCGGAGGATGGTTTAACGTGGACGAGTTCAAATCGAACTATCCACAGGCATCTGTCAAATGCGTTTCTTTGTTGTGTTCAGTCACAGATACCAATCTGTTGAAGGGATACGATGAGAGTATAGCGCTATATGATGACATCGAAGTTTTAAATAAAAAGTTAGTAGACCTGATGAATCTTGGTGTGGATGAAACAGATGGCGAACAGGAAGCGTTGAGCCAGCGTGAGAAAGAAATTATTTGTTGCGTGGTACGTGGGATGACAAATAAGGAAACGGCGGAAAAACTGTTCCTCTCCATTCATACGGTGATAACTCACCGTCGGAATATTGCGCGCAAGCTACAAATACATTCACCTGCCGGATTGACTATTTACGCTATCGTAAATAAACTGGTTGAACTAAGCGAGGTGAAGATGAACTTATAATACCTACAAATGGTGAGTGGAATAAGATAGAATACCTAAATGAAGTGATTGTGGATGTGGTCCCTAACCTCTATCTTTGCACTATAAGTTAGTCATATAGAAATTACGTAAACCACAAAGTTAGTTATTAGTTAAAAGTGCTCCCTGCGAAGTGATTCGCGGGGAGTACTTTTTTATTAGTAAGGCTTTTGCTCACAATATTATGCTTTTTTACCTATTCCGCTTCATTATTCGTTAGAAATCTCGTTGTTTTCTTAACAAATATCCTCTAACTTTGTTATTCAATATAGGACACATATTAACTAATGACAATGAAAGTAGGTTTATTTATTCCTTGTTATATCAATGCGGTATATCCGCAGGTGGGGATAGCCTCGTACAAGCTGCTGAAAAGTTTGGGAGTGGACGTGGATTATCCTCTCAATCAGACTTGTTGCGGCCAACCGATGGCGAATGCAGGTTTCGAGAATAAAGCGGTAGATTTGGCCCGTCATTTTGACGAACAGTTTAAGAATTACGATTATATAGTGGGCCCTTCGGCCAGTTGCGTCGTTTTTGTGCGTGATAACTACAGTCGTCTGTTGAAAGAAGACAAACATCGGTGTGCCAGCGAAGGTAAGATATATGATATCTGTGAGTTTATTCATGATATCGTCAAGCCTTCTTCGTTGAAAGCCAAGTTTCCACATAAAGTGAGTCTGCAAAACAGTTGTCATGGAGTGAGATTGATGAAACTTTCTTCTGCCAGCGAACTTAATATTCCTTATTTCAGCAAATTGCGTGATTTGCTCTCTTTAGTAGAAGGAGTGGAAGTTGTGGAACCGGAACGCAAAGACGAATGTTGCGGTTTCGGCGGTATGTTTGCCGTAGAGGAAGATGCGGTTTCCGTGCAGATGGGGCATGACAAGGTGATGCGTCATATTGCTACCGGTGCTGAATACATTGTGGGGGCCGACAGTTCGTGCCTGATGCATCAGAATGGTATCATTGCCCGTGACAAACTTCCTATCAAGACATTGCACATTGTTGAAATCTTAGCGGCAGGATTATGAGTACGAAACATTCAAAAGCAGCTGCGGAGTTTCTGAAAAACAAGAAACAGGCCGCATGGCATGACGAAACACTTTGGCTGGTTAGGGCAAAGCGTGACAGACTGAGTAAAGAAGTTCCCGAATGGGAGGAATTGCGTAATATGGCATGTGCTACTAAACTATATAGTAACAGCCATTTGGACGAATTATTGGTGGAGTTTGAAAACAATGCGCGTGCTAACGGAGCTCATGTCTATTGGGCAAAGGATGCGGATGAGTATTGTAACATTGTCTACAATATTCTGAACCAGCACGGAGTGAAGCATTTTATAAAAAGCAAATCCATGTTGGCCGAGGAGTGTGAACTTAATCCTTTTTTGGAAAGCAAAGGGATTGAAGTGGTAGAAAGCGACTTGGGAGAGCGTATCTTGCAATTGATGCATCTGAAGCCGAGCCATATTGTATTGCCTGCTATTCATATCAAACGTGAACAGGTAGGTGAGCTTTTCGAGCGAGAGATGGGTACGGAGAAAGGAAATTTTGACCCTACTTACCTTACACATGCAGCCCGGAAAAATCTCCGTCAGAAATTTATTCATGCTGAGGCGGCTATGACAGGTGCTAACTTTGCTGTAGCTTCTACTGGTGAGATTGTGGTATGTACCAATGAAGGAAATGCGGATATGGGTACTTCCCAGCCTAAATTACAGATTGCGGCTTTTGGTATGGAAAAAATTGTGCCGGATCGTGAATCATTGGGAGTGTTCACCCGTTTGTTGGCCCGTTCGGCTACAGGACAACCCATTACTACATATACTTCTCATTATCGAAAGCCTAGAGAGGGTGGGGAACTTCATATTATTATTGTAGATAACGGACGTAGTAAGATATTAGCCGACCCAAAGCATATCAAGACTTTGAATTGTATTCGTTGTGGAGCCTGTATGAATACATGTCCTGTATATAGACGTAGTGGGGGGTACTCTTATACTTATTTTATTCCCGGCCCTATCGGGATTAACCTGGGGATGTTGAAGGCGCCGTTACATTATTATGACAATGTGTCGGCTTGTTCTTTGTGTTATTCCTGTTCGTTTGTATGTCCGGCTAAAGTGGATTTGGCGGAGCAGATCTATTTGTGGCGCCAGGATTTGGATAAATTGGGTAAGGCAGACCGGATGAAAAAGGTAATGTCCGGTGGCATGGAATTCATGATGAAGCGCCCTTCGATATTCAATATGGCATTAAAATGGGCGCCATTGGTAAACGGAGTGCCGCGTTTTCTTATCTATAACGGATTGAATGACTGGGGGAAAGGACGTGAAATGCCGAAATTTGCTAAGGAGAGTTTCAATGAAATGTGGAAGAAAGGTAAAGTGAAGTAAATTATGAGCAGCAGAGAAGATATATTGCAGAGCATCCGGCGTGCTACACATGTAAAATATGAGAAACCGGATTTAAAGCCATTGGAAGATATGGCATTGACTTATCCCAGTAAGGTAGAACAGTTTTATTTCGTCATGAAGCAAGTAGGAGGAGAAGCCATTTTTTTGGAAAAAGAGGAGAACGTGAATGATTTCATTAAAAAAGCTTATCCTGGAGCCAAACGCATCGCTTCTAATCTGAAGAGTATTACTTGTGCAACATTTAATCCCGATGATTTGGAAGATCCTGCAGAATTGAATGGGACGGATTTGGCTGTCATAGATGGAAAGATTGGGGTTGCGGAGAATGGTGGGGTATGGATAGAGCAGGATGTAAAGCAGCGTGCCATTTATTTTATTGCCGAAAAGTTGGTTATTCTTCTAGATAAGAATAAGATTGTGAACAATATGCATGAAGCATATAAACTGATAGATACAGGCGAATATGGTTTCGGAACCTTTATTTCCGGTCCGTCAAAGACAGCTGATATTGAGCAGGCCTTGGTAATGGGTGCTCATGGGGCACGGGATGTGATGGTAGTGCTGATATAAATATATTGTTTCTTATACATAAAAAGGAGATGAGGCGAAAATTATGGGGCTCATCTCCTTAACGGAACTTAAGTACCGGATAGACGGTAAGTTTGTCTTTTCTAATTTAAATATACGGTATTGAAATATTCACCAAATAACGTTTTGGCTGTTTCCAATTGTTCTAAAGTATTTTCTTTTATTCCGTTCAGTTTGTATTCTTTTCCCATGGCTTCATATTTGTGTACGCCTAATGTATGATAAGGTAGTATTTCTACTCTTTGAATCATGTGATAGTTCTTGAAGTGCTCTCCTAATGCCCGTATGTCTTCCTCAAAGGAACTATAGCCTGGAACTAATACGTAGCGCAACCAAAAAGGTTTTCCGTTTTTTTCAAGCCATTCAGCGGTACGTATGGTTTGTTCGTTGCTACGTTCTGTCAGTTGCCGATGACGCACATTATTAAATTCCTTGATATCTAATAATACGAGGTCTGTCCATTTTAGCAGTTCCTCTACTTCCTCATTCCATATACTGCCGTTGGTATCTATACAGATGTGGATGTTTTGTTCTTTTAACCGCTGGAATAACGGAATCAGTGCTTTTGCTTGCAATGTAGGTTCGCCGCCGCTGAAAGTCACACCTCCTTTTTTACCGAAAAAAGCTTTTTGGCTGACAGCCATACGCACAATTTCGTCTATTGCCGTTTCCGTACTTTCACCTTTGGTGTCAATTGTGTCGGGGTTGGCACAATAGAGACATCGGAAATTGCATCCTTGTAAAAATACGACTAAGCGTAAGCCGGGACCGTCAAACGTCCCCATTGACTCGTAAGAATGTACTCTGATCATAATGGTTTGTCTTTAAACTGGTAAGGGCAGGTTTAAAACCCGCCCCTACGATTAATGTATATGTGATGTTACATTCTTTCGTGGAAAGAACGGCTGATTACTTCCAGCTGATGTTCACGGCTCAATTTGATGAAATTTACGGCATAACCTGATACGCGGATAGTAAGTTGCGGGTATTTTTCAGGATGCTCCATTGCATCTTCCAGCATTTCACGGTTCAGCACATTTACATTCAGGTGGTGTGCCCCTTTGGTGAAATAACCGTCCATCATGGTTATCAGATTCTCTATGCGGGTTTCCCGATCCACTCCTAGTGATTTTGGTACGATAGAGAATGTGTTACTGATGCCGTCCTGAGCATCACGATAGCGTAGTTTGGCTACAGAACTCAATGAGGCGATGGCACCGTTCTTATCACGTCCGTGCATCGGGTTGGCACCCGGAGCGAAAGCAACCCCTTTGGCACGACCGTCAGGAGTGGCACCTGTTTTCTTACCGTACATTACATTGGAGGTGATAGTCAGCAGTGACAGGGTAGGACGGGCGTTTTTGTATACCGGATGTTTCTTTAATTCTTCACTGAAGAAATAAACCAAATCTACTCCTAAGTGGTCTACGCGGTCATCATCATTACCGAAGCAAGGATATGTATTTTCAATATCAAAGCCTTCAGTCAAACCTATATCATTACGTTTGGCACGTACCTTGCCGTATTTGATGGCAGACAATGAGTCAATGGCAATGGACAGACCGGCTACGCCATATGCCAGATTGATACGTGGATCGGTATCAATGAATGCCATTTGAGCCTTTTCGTAATAATATTTGTCATGCATATAGTGAATGATATTCATCGCATCATTATACACACGTGCAATCTGCATTAATACTTTCTTATAATTAGACCATACTTCTTCAAAGTTCAGCAAGTCTCCTGTCAATACAGGAATATCTTTCACCATTACAGTTCCTGTATTTTCGCAACGTCCGCCATTGATAGCTAGTAACAGAGCCTTAGCCAGATTACAGCGTGCCCCGAAGAATTGGATTTGTTTGCCGATAGCCTGATAAGACACACAGCAGGCAATGCCATAATCGTCACAGTTACGCACTTCGCGCATCAGCGTATCGTTTTCGTACTGTATGGAAGAAGTGTCGATAGAAACCTGTGCGCAGAATTCTTTGAAACCTTCCGGCAACTCCGGACTCCACAGTACAGTCATATTGGGTTCAGGTGACGGACCCAGATTGTATAGTGTTTGTAAGAAGCGGAAAGAAGTTTTTGTTACTTTGGTGCGTCCGTCGTTGAATCGTCCGCCGATAGATTCGGTCACCCAAGTGGGGTCACCTGCAAAGATGTCATTGTATGATTGCATACGCAGATGGCGGACCATACGTAACTTGATGATAAACTGATCCACTAGCTCCTGAGCGAATGACTCGTCAATTTTACCATGATCCAAATCATATTGAATATAGATATCCAGGAATGAAGAAACGTTGCCCAATGACATAGCTGCTCCATCTTGTTCTTTCACGGCAGCAAGATATGCCATATAAACCCACTGAACCGCTTCTTGTGCATTAGTAGCGGGACGGCTCAAATCGAGTCCGTAATATTCACCCAATATTTTTATTTCTTTCAGTGCTTTAATTTGTTCGGCTACTTCTTCGCGCAGGCGGATACGGGCATCGGTCATCGGACTGGTGATATTGCGCAAATCTTCTTGTTTTGCTTCAATCAGTCGGTCGATACCATACAGTGCCAAACGGCGGTAGTCACCAATAATGCGTCCGCGTGCATAGTTATCGGGCAGACCGGTCAGGAAACCGAGTGAACGGAAAGAGCGGATTTCTTCGGTATAAGCATCAAATACGCCATCATTATGGGTTTTGCGATAATGAGTAAAGATATCCTTTACTTTTTCATCTACTTCCACACCGTTTTCATGGCAGGCTTTTTCTACGACCTTGATACCACCGTAAGGTTTGATGGCACGGCGCAGAAGTTCGTCCGTCTGAAGACCTACAATCAGTTCGTTTTCACGGTCAATGTATCCTGCTTTATGTGAGGTGATAGTAGATACTGTTACATTATCAAGGGAACGAACTCCGTTATTGGCACGTTCTTCTTCTAGTGCCTTGAGGCATTCGTTCCACACTTTTTTAGTTCGCTCTGTGGGGCCTGCCAAGAATGAGGCATCGCCCTCATAAGGGGTAATGTTGGTATATACGAAGTCTGAAACATTAATTTCCTTACTCCACAATCCATCCTTAAAAACTTTGTTCATTTCCATACTGTCATTATTAAGATGATTTAGGGCTGCAAAGGTACTCCTTTTTTGTGAGCTATGCATCACTATTAGTAGGTATAATGCGAATACTTGTGCATTTTTAAGTATAAAGTAGTCAATAAATGAAAAAATGGGTCAATGTAAAAAGCTGAGGGGTAAATTTATAAATTGTTATCTTTGTCTCCAAATTCATAGCTTATGGAGTTAAACGGTTATCGCCTTCTTCTTCCTGAAGGCACTTTAGATTACTTTGATCTTGTTGATGTGAAGGAAAGCGTAAATGAAGTTGTGTTCTACCTTGAGGAGAAAAATATCGTTCCTGAGAAGTATACAGATCAGGATACTGAGAGTAAAGGCTTTTATGATCCTGTTATTGTTCAGGATTTTCCTCTTCGTGGCAAGAAGGTCTTCCTTAATATTCGTCGTCGTCGCTGGCTCTTAAAGAAGCATAATGAGTATATCTCTCGTAACTGGCGTATGGTGGCTGAAGGTACTCGTATGACGCAGGATTTTGCGTCTTTTTTAAAAGAACTATATTGATAGCTATCCGATCAGTTGCAAGCTCTTAGGTGTTTTATCTGGAGTTGACGGGGATTTATTGGAGCGTCAATACCGTAACCATCTAAGTGGTTATCTCCATTGGGACCAACTTGTTCATGCAGAGGATTGGCTACTATTCGAAAAGAATATCGGTGCTTATATCTGTATTGATGAAGTAGCCCTCTCGCGTGGGGAACTCTATACTGTACTGACCAATAAAGAAGCTCACGGTGGTAAAGGTAGTATGATTGCCATCATTAAAGGTACGGACGTTCATACGGTCACTTCTGTCCTGCTTAAGCTATCCCGTCGCCGCCGTTACCAAGTGCGCGAGATTACTTTGGATATGGCTCCTAACATGGAGCAGATTGCACGCATCTGCTTTCCTGCGGCCAAACGTGTTACCGATCGCTTTCACGTACAGAAGTTAGCTTATGAAGCGGTGCAGGAGATGCGGGTAAAAGCTCGCTGGGAGGCTTTGGATGAAGAGTCCACTCAGATTGCTTATGCAAAGGCCTGTGGAAAGATGTATCATGCACCTGTTTTCGCTAATGGAGATACAAGAAAGCAGTTGTTAGCGAGAAGTATTTATCTGCTTTACAAGAAGGAATCCTTATGGACTCAGTCTCAAAGAATACGGGCTGAAATTCTTTTCAAGGAATATCCCGATATAAAGAAAGGATATTATCTGTCTATGCGGTTAGGCTTAATCTATCATCAGTGTAAGTTTAAGGATATTGCTTTGACAAGGCTGGCAAGGTGGTATGATGAAGTAGATAAATCAGGGTTCCTCACCTTTGGAAGGGTCGCACGTTCTATACAAACACATTATCTGGATATAATCAATTTTTTTGAAAGGAGGGCAACCAATGCCGAAGCTGAGTCATTCAATGCTAAAATCAAAGCATTTAGAGCACAGTTCAGAGGAGTAAGAGATAGAGCTTTTTTCTTATATAGACTTGCTAAATTATATGCTTAAATATAAAATCCCTCAGATTGTTACGTTGACCCGAAAAAATGATAAGTACTCTTTTTATTTTAGTTTTATAAAAAAATAAAGCTAATTGGTGACAATAAACCAATTAGCTTCTAAAGGTAGCGGAACCGGGAATCGAACCCGAGTTTCAGCCGTGAGAGGGCCGCGTCCTAGGCCACTAGACGATACCGCCATCAGTTGCCCTTAACTCTTTTTCTAAGACGCTGCAAAGTTAAAAGTTTGTTTTTAATCTGCAAAATAAAAAATGATTTTTTTTGTGCTGTTACTATAAAATAGGAATTTAATGGTCAGTCCGAAAAAACTGTGGGTATGTTATGTTAATACGCGAAAGTAAGCTATCAGTGCGGTTGGATTAAAAAAAACAACCCAATGCGATTCTGATCGCAATCTACATAAGTTACTACTGGTTATCTTCCCTGAAGTTTTAATGAAGTATTTTGAGCCGTCTTTTTAGGGCTTCCGAAAGCCTTGATCTCAAATCATTGAAAAATAAAAGCGGGTCATAAACTACTTTTATGACCCGCTTGCGGAAGCTGGGGGATTCGAACCCCCGGTACGGTTACCCGTACGTCAGTTTAGCAAACTGGTGGTTTCAGCCACTCACCCAAACTTCCTTCTTTTCAGAAGCGTTATCTCTCAAACGCGGTGCAAAGATAAGGGGATAAATTGAATTATGCAAACATTTTGCTCTTTTTTTAGATATATTTTTTTGATGGAAGTAATAAGATGCTGATAGTGAAGTGCTAATGGATGGAATTAATTTTTCTCCCAAAAATCCAAACATTCTTTAGCCACCTTATTGGGCAATGGTATTTTTTGATATATTCAATGCTGTCGGCGGATAATTGAGAAATTTGGGTTAGCTAATAAACTATCTAGTTTATTATAAATGTCATTTTCTTCAGGGTATACGTTGATGATAGGATGAAGTCTGTCTTTGCCTAATAAGTTGTAATGTTCCTCTTCTGCACCTCCTACAACTATAATTCCTTTGCTCATGGCATATAATGCATTTTAATCCCAGGGGATAAGAATAAAGTTGATCTAACATTATATCGCACCCGTCCATAAAATATTCACATTCGTCATACGGGGTGAAAACGGTTTGTTGTTTGATTTCGCATGCAGATGGATGTCTGTAATATAATTTATAGAGGGAGCTATAAAGCCTCAACATCTCCAGTGGAGTCGCGGGGGTGGAAAGCCCACCCTTCTCTACTTCTACCACAGAGGACGTAAGTTGCTGAAAAACAAAAGGATTAGAAATTTTCATTCTAATCCTTTCTTGCTTTTGGAGGTTCCTGGCGGATTCGAACCGCCGTACACGGTTTTGCAGACCGCTGACTAAGCCACTCATCCAAGGAACCTTGTCGTTAGCAATCTTTGTTTCTCGATTGCGGTTGCAAAGGTACGACATTTTTTTTAATCTGCAAATATTCTGCTATTTTTTTCTCACTTTTTCTGCATTTTTTTCGCAACCGTACTTTGGCTTGTTCTGCATAGACTTCATGGCGCAGTCCGAACTACAGCATTCACACGGATTGCTATTGTTCTTTATGCGCTTGAAATACTGAAAGATACGTATGCTTATCCATATGGTGCAGAGGCATACAGTTGCAATAACTATAATTTGTTGTAACTCCATGCTTGATAAACAAATAATTTTAGGTTTAGGTTTATTAAACGATAAGACTTCCTATTTGAAATACAGTAAATGCAACAAGCCAAGCCAATCCAGTGGTGTATCCTGCTGTGAATATGGCCCATTTCCAACTGCCGGATTCTTGCTTGATTGCTGCGAAAGTGGCAATACAGGGGAAGTAAATCAATACAAACAGCATGTAAGCTAATGCAACCAGTGGAGTAATGGGGATGCGGTTAGAAAGATTCACATTTTCCACATCTCCTTCATTTGTGTATAATACTCCTAGTGTGCTTACTACCAGTTCTTTAGCACCCACACCTGAAATAAGTCCGATTCCTAACTTCCAGTCAAATCCTAGCGGTTTGATAACAGGCTCTATGGCTTTGCCTATTTGTCCGATATATGAATTTTCTTGTTGCTCAGCCACGCTTTCGTAAGCATCATGTTGTGGATAATACCCTAGAAACCAGATAATAATTGAGGCAATCATGATAATGCCTCCCATCTTTTTCAGATATTGTGCTCCTTTTTCCCATGTATGGCGCATGATACTTTTAGAGGTAGGCATACGATAGGGGGGGAGTTCCATCACAAATGGAGAATCTTCTCCTTTCACCAGAAATTTACTGAAAATACGGGCCATTATTACTGCCAATAAAATGCCTGCTGTGTAGATGCAAAGTAACATAAAGCTGGCGCAGTTAGGGAAAAAAGCACCTATCATAACTAAATATATGGGAAGACGAGCACTACAGGACATTAAAGGATTCACCAACATGGTGATTAGTCTGGACTTTCGGTCTTCTATAGTACGTGTTGCCATTATGGCAGGTACATTACAGCCGAATCCCATAATCAGTGGAATAAAGGACTTGCCATGCAGTCCCATCCGGTGCATTATTTTATCCATGATAAATGCAGCGCGTGCCATATACCCCGAATCTTCCAATATAGAAATAAAAAAGTATAATATGAGGATATTCGGCAGGAAAACGATAACACCGCCCACTCCACCGATAATACCATCTATCAGTAAGTCTTTCAAAGGACCTTCAGCCATATTGTTCCGTATCAGGTTGCCCAACTGGTCTACTAGCCATTCAATACCTTGCATAGGGTAGTCACCCAAAACAAAGGTTCCCTCAAACATGATGTAAAGGAACAGGAAAAAAATAGGATATCCCCAAATGCGATGTGTCACAATACTGTCTATCACGCGGGTTGTTTGTTCTTTTTCCAAATGATTGTCGGTGAATGTTTCCTTCAAAGCTCCGGTAATAAAACCATATTTAGCATCCGTAATAGCTTGCTCGCTGTCTTCGTTCATCACTTTACGGATACGTAAGGTTTCCTTGTTGCGTATCGCTATAATTTCTTTGCCATTAGGCAGTGTAGAGATGAAATTTTCTATTTCCTTATCGTTTTCCAGTAATTTGATAGATAGGAAGCGGGTGGAGTATTTATGGCGTATGTCTTCGTTTTGACTGATTGCTTTTTTTACTTCTTCGATACTGCGCTCCAGTTCAGGACCGTGGTTAATGTGAATATGGCGCATATATCCGCGTGGGCGGGCATCTTCCTCTTCTTTG
Source organism: Phocaeicola vulgatus ATCC 8482 (assembly GCF_000012825.1). GTDB lineage: Bacteria > Bacteroidota > Bacteroidia > Bacteroidales > Bacteroidaceae > Phocaeicola > Phocaeicola vulgatus. Next base: position 3,651,613 of record NC_009614.1, read on the forward strand.
TGGCTTCCGAATTCGTGGTCGGGTACATAGGTTTTGTGCCAGTCTCTCAGATCTTCCAGAATTTCAGAACGTATTTCGCCCTTTTGTGACAGGAAATCCCCGCCTTCGTAAATACCGATGATAACATGGAACAGTTGGTCTATGCCTTCACCCCGCCGGCAGACAGTAGGTATCATAGGCACTCCGATCAATTGGCTTAACTTGATGTAATCCAGTTTGTTGCCGCTGCTTTCCAGTTCGTCATACATATTCAGTGCGATGACCATACGCACATTCATGTCAATCAATTGGGTGGTAAGATAGAAATTACGTTCCAGGTTGGAAGAGTCTGCCACATTGATGATTACATCCGGAGTTTCTTCAATGATATGTTTGCGTACATAAAGTTCTTCCGGAGTATAGGCTGAAAGAGAATAGGTTCCGGGTAAATCTACAATACGGAAATGATAACCTTGGAAGTCGAAAAAACCTTCTTTGGCATCTACTGTCACACCACTGTAGTTTCCTACATGTTCATGGGCGCCGGATGCAATATTGAATAGCGAAGTCTTTCCACAATTAGGATTACCTACTAAGGCTACATTGATTGTACGGCGTTTGCCTTTTGCCAGTGCCACCAGTTCTGATTCGGACACGGGTACATCTTCTGTTATGGAACCATGGTAAGGGTTTTGCATCGTGCGTGCTTCCTGCTCGCTTACCACCTCAATCATATCTGCCTCTTGTCTTCGGAGAGAGATCTCGTAACCTAGTAGTCTGTATTTTATAGGGTCTTTCAAAGGGGCGTTCAAGATTACCTCTACGGTTTTTCCTTTAATAAAACCCATTTCAACGATTCGCTTGCGGAAACCACCGTGACCTAAAACCTTGACTATTACGCCTTTTTCTCCTGTTCTTAATTCGGATAAACGCATCTTGTTTTAAATTTTTCGCAAAGATAAGTTATTACTTAGAAGTATGCAAACTATTTAGATTGTTTTTAAATAAAGAACAGGCACTTTGTTTTTGTCTTGCAGAACCCTTATCTTTGTGTCATGTTTCATTGGAATATTCAGAAGTATATAGAGGAAAAACAACTTTTCACTTTGCATGATAAGGTGTTAGTGGCATTGAGTGGCGGAGCAGATTCGGTAGCTTTGTTGCGTGTCTTGCTTGTTTTAGGGTATCATTGTGAGGCTGCCCATTGTAACTTCCATCTTCGTGGTGAGGAGTCCGATAGAGATGAAAGGTTTGTCAATGAGTTGTGTAAAGGGCTGGGAGTGACTTTGCATGTTACTCATTTTGATACAGTCACTTATGCTTCAAGGCATCATGTTTCTATTGAGATGGCAGCTCGCGAAATGCGCTATGATTGGTTCGAACAACTGCGTAAGGAGAGGGGGATGGCTGTTATTGCCGTAGCCCATCATCGGGACGATAGTGTGGAAACTTTTTTATTGAATTTGATACGTGGCGCGGGAATCAATGGCTTGAAAGGTATCAGTCCGCATAACGGCTGCATTGTACGGCCTTTGTTGGAGGTGAGCCGTCAGGATATTTTGGATTATTTGCGTTGTTTGCGTCAAGGTTATGTTACAGACAGTACCAATCTGCAAGATGAATATATGCGTAATAAAATCCGTCTGAATATTCTTCCGATGTTGCGTGAGCTGAATCCTTCTGTCAGTGAAAGTATAGCTGAAACATCCAGACGTCTGACTGATGTTTCTCTTATATATAATAAGGAAATAGAGGCGGGGAAAGAAAGGGTGATGGAAAAGTCCGGCCATATTCTTATTTCTCGTTTGATGGAAGAGAGTGCTCCGGCGGCTTTGCTGTTTGAGATTCTTCATCCGTTAGGTTTCAATTCCGTTCAGGTAGGAGATGTATTCCGCAGTTTGTCTGCCCAGTCGGGAAAAAGATTCGTTTCTGCCGGATGGGAGGTGCTGCGCGACAGGACGGAGCTGATTATTCGCAGGAGGAAGCCGGCGGATGAGGAAGTGGAGGAAAATGTGCCCCCATTCCGGCTTGCAATGGAAACGCAGGAAATAATGCCGGACTTTGTCATCCCCAGGAATAAGAATACGGCCTGTTTGGATGCGGATAAGGTGGTGCTACCTCTCACGGTGCGTAAATGGAGGCAGGGGGATAAGTTTGTTCCTTTCGGAATGAAAGGGAAAAAGAAGGTCAGCGATTATCTGACAGATCGTAAGTTTTCTCTTTTCCAGAAAGAAAATCAGTATGTGGTTTGCTCAGCAGACCGGATTGTATGGCTGGTAGGAGAGCGTAGCGATGACCGTTTCCGGGTGACGGAAGATACGAAACGGGTACTGATTATACGGCAGTTGGAAGATAAGTAGAATTTTTTTCTTTCCTGCTTTTTCATGAATGACAGGGAATGTTTCCTGAAATCTTGTAGCAAAAATCCGCGAATCATGCAACAAGATTTCAGAAATCATGTAGCAAGATTCGCGGATTTCAGATGGAGCTTCCCGGTATTATTTGCAATACTTCTGTATCAGTCCGTCTACCACTTCATCGCCCAGTTCTTTTGCTTTGGCAAAATTTGCACAGGCTTCTTTGTTTTTCTTTAATTGTATCTGGCAGTATCCCAGCATACGATATGCGGCTGCGGCTTTCGGGTCTAAAGAGATAGCCTTTTCCAATGCTTCTATTGCTTCGTTATGTTGCCCTACACGTAGATGCACCGAACCTTTTTCCACCCACATGGCTATATCCTCAGGAGTCATTTCTATTGCTTTATTAATGTCGTTGATAGCTTGCTGATACATTTTACATTGTATTTCCGCCTGTTCGCGTTGCAGATAAAAGGCGGCTGTAACGCGTCCACCGATAGCATCATAAAAAGTATCATAATCTATTACCGCTTCACGGTATTTGCCTGTCTGGGCTTTTATCTCTGCCCGTTCATAGAAATAAGGAGCCGCTTCCGATGTATAAGGCTTGGTGAAACGTGCCACAGCACTATCCATCAAGGCAATAACCTCGTTCATATCTGTTCCTTCAATCAGTTGTTTGGTTTTGGCTGCCGAGTAAAATGTAGCGGCAGAGGCTATGGAAGACTGGTTCACTTTTTCATAAGCGGCGTATGCCTCAGGATATTTTTTCATAGCAAACAGAATGTCTCCCTCCAATTGTGTGTAAATGGGTTGGTTGTCGGCCTGCATGGCATCATGAATAATGGAGAGAGCTTTGTCGTAACTCCAGTCACCGTATGGTTTCTTGTCACCTAAAGAGATGGTGTACGAATAAATTAATTTAGCGATATTATATTGCGTTTCACTCTTGTTGGCTGTCACTTCCAGTGCTTTCTTCAGGTCAGCATCTGCCAAAGCGTTGTGTTCATCATCATTAAATCCCATATAAGTAGTGGCACGGCGTATATATCCGTCCGCGCTGTTGGGATATTGTTCCAGGAAATCGTTTAATGTGGTGATATATTCGTCCTGATTTTGTTGTGAAGATGCCATGAACAGGTACACCAGTGCTTGGTCTTCTGTTTCGGGCAGTCCTTTTTTGATGCCGATTTTATTCAGTGACATGTCGTTCAAAGAAAGGGCAGTGATGCTCAGCGAGGCACCGTATGTAGCTCCGATGGCATAACTTTCCTTGGCTTCATCCGATGCGTTTTTTTGGATTAAACCTAATACTTCTCCATTGGCATTCATAATAGGGCAACTTACTGTTTTTTCGTTGGTTGTCATTGCCAGTGTATAGTAATATGCCTTGTCGCCGATGGTGTCTACTTTGGTGACGGTCCCTGTCTGGCAGGTTGCCGCTTTTTGAGTCGAGTAGGGTAGCAGATAGACTGTTTCACCTACCGATGCCGGCTGTGATGCCGATTTTAATGCTATGGTCTTTTTATCGGTTTCAGTATTAAATTTTACGATGTCATACATGGAGTTGGCTCCCAAGATACGCAATACAGGCAATTCTTTACTGTCCGCATTAATGATTACTGCACGTTCGGCTCCTTCAAACAGGGTATAATCGGATAATGCCGTTCCATTTTCATTGATATAGAATCCATTTCCTGTATTCTTGATTTTGTTATCTTTATCGTATGTAACGATGGAAAAAACGGCTTTTTTAGCTTTGCCGGCCCACTTTGGGGTTGCTTGTGCATAGCTTAGCTGGGCGGCTATGCCGCATGCCAGTATCAAAAGTACTTTCTTCATGATATAGTTAGTTGTTTGTTAACGATGATACGGTATTTATAAAGCGGATGCCGTTTTGTCTTCTGTGAAGCCGCGTTGCTTTACAGCTTCATAAATCAGAATACCTGCGGCAACCGATACGTTCAATGATTCTATTTTACCCATTAACGGTATTTTGATCCATTCATCGCACAGGGAAAGGTGTTCGTAGGGAACACCTGTGTCCTCGGCTCCCATAATGATACATACAGGGTCTTTATAGTTTGCTTTGGTGTAATCATAATCACCTTTTTCCGTGGCTGCTACAATCTTGAATCCGCAGTCTTTCAGATACTTGATGGTATTAGTCAGATTTTGTTCGCGGCATACGGGAAGAGTGTGCAGAGCTCCTGCTGATGTTTTCATTGCGTCGGCATTGACACTGACACTGTTTTTCGAGGGAATAATAATGGCATCTGCACCGGCACATTCGCAGGTACGGGCAATGGCTCCGAAGTTACGTACATCGGTAATTCCATCCAGCATGACGAATAGGGGTGTTTTTCCTTCTTCAAACAGGAAAGGTACCAGATCTTCTGTTTTCTGGTAGGTGACAGAGGAGATGAATGCTACAACTCCCTGATGGTTTTTCCGGGTAATACGGTTAATACGCTCCACGGGTACACGCTGAACAGGGATGAGGGTATTTTTCAAGCAGGCAAACAGTTCTTTGGACAGTTCGCTCTGTATATCTTTCTTCACCAATACTTTATCTATCTCTCTTCCGGCTTGTATGGCTTCAATAACAGCGCGTACACCGAAAATCATTTCATTCTTTTCTAACATATTTAATAAGTGGTTAATGGTTAGTGACAGGTGGTTAGTGGTAATTGGCACTAGCCACTTATCAGCGCCTTTGCATTGTTCAGGGCTGCCTCTGTCAAGGTAGCCCCACTTAGCATATTGGCAATTTCTTTTACTCTTTCTTCATCAGTCAGGCGGCGGATGTGGCTGTTGGTGCCTGTTTCCGTATCTTCCTTATATACTTTATAATGAGTGATGCCGCGTGCTGCAATCTGGGGCAGGTGGGTGATGCTGATGACCTGACGGTTTTGTTTTCCCATCTCCTGCATGATGAGCGCCATTTTCTCGGCGATGGAACCGGAAACTCCGGTGTCTATTTCATCAAAGATGATAGTAGGCAGTTTCACAGCTCCGGCTATCATGGCTTTCAGCGAAAGCATGACACGGGCAATCTCACCACCCGATGCTACGGAAGCTACATTTTGTAATGTTCCATTCTTGTTGGCCGAAAACAGGAATGTCACACTGTCCATCCCTTTACTGTCCGGTTCCTTGCGCGGATTCAGTTCCACCACAAAGCGCACATTGGGCATACCGAGAGGAACCAGCAGGCTTTGCATCTGTCTTTCAATGTGCTTGCCCGATTGGGAACGGAGTTTTGTCAACACAGCAGCTTGCTTTATCACTTTGTCATATAGCGTTTCTTTTTGGGCGGTAAGTTCTGCTATACGGTCATCAAAAGAAGTGATGGCGTTCAGCTTCTCATGATAGTCGGTTTGCACGGCTATCAATTCCTCTATTGTTTGTACGTGATGCTTCTGTTGCAAAGAGTAGATTAAGTTCAGGCGTTCATTTACATAATCCAGACGGGTGGGGTTGAACTCCACTTCCTCCTGTGCGCCTGCTATTTCATGCGACAGATCTTTCAGTTCTATGTAACAACTGTCTAAACGCCCTATCCATTCCTGGGCACGTGTGTACACTCTCGCTATGTTATGCAGGGTTTGCATACATTCTTTGGTAGCGGACAACAGGCTGGCATCTTCCGAAGCCATTATTTGGTCCACTTTGTACAAGCCCGCTTTTATCTCTTCGGCATGATTCAAGGTTTCGGCTTCCTGTTCCAGTTCGGTTTGTTCTCCTTCCTGAAGGTTTGCATCATCCAGCTGTTCCAGTTGGAACCGGATGTAATCTTCATCCTTCCGGCTTTGCTCGGCTTGCGTTATGAAGTCGGCCAGCTGTTTGCATACGTTCCTGTACTCGGTATAAATATCCTTGTATGCTGAAAGTTCGTTGTCATCCTGTGCCAGGATATCCAATACATTCAATTGGAATCCCTCACTGTTGAGCAACAGGTTTTGATGCTGGCTATGTACATCTATCAGTTTCTCGCCCAGTTCCTTCATCTGCGCCAATGAGGCCGGAGTATCGTTTATGAATGCGCGGCTTTTACCTGATGCATATAACTCGCGGCGGATAATACATTCATCCGGATCATATTCCAAATCTCTTTGGGTAAAGAAAGGCTCCATCTGATAGGCGGAGATGTTGAAACGTGCTTCTACAATACATTTATTGGCGCCTTTCTTGATCGCTTTGATATCGGCCCGTTGTCCCAGTAACAAGCCGATAGCGCCTAGAATAATCGATTTACCGGCACCGGTCTCTCCGGTGATGACAGAGAAGCCGGGGGTGAAACTGATATCCAATGTATCAATCAATGCATAATTCTGTATATAGATAGATTGCAGCATATTCTTGCTCCTTTTTAATAATTTGCTGATTTGTCAATTTGCTAATTTGCTGCGCTGTTGTATTCCGCATGGTAATTAGCACATTAGCACATTAGCACATTGGCACATTGGCAACATGGCAAATTAAGAAATTATTTATTATTTACCAGTCTGTCAATAATATCCCTTGCTACTTCCTGTTTGCTTTTCAGCGGATAAGGAGTTGCTCCCTGACGGTCTATAATCGTTATTTTGTTGGTGTCACAACGAAACCCGGCTCCTTGGTCGTTCAATGAGTTCAGTACAATGAAATCAAGGTTCTTACGTTCCAGTTTTCTTTGTGCATTTTTTGTTTCATCATTTGTTTCCAAGGCAAATCCCACTAATGTCTGTCCGTCTTTTTTCCGGTTTCCCAGTGCGGCGGCAATGTCTTGTGTGGGTTTCAATTGCAGTATTAAATTATCTTTCTCTCTTTTGATTTTATGACCGGCTACGGTTTCCGGGGTAAAGTCGGCCACTGCCGCACACAGGATGCCGGCCGAAGCTGTAGGAAACTCGCGGATGGCGGCTTCGTACATTTCTCCGGCACTTTCCACATCTATGCGGCGGATGTTAGGGTGATGGGCCTGAATCGTTACCGGTCCGCTGATTAGCGATACTTCCGCTCCACGTGAAGCGCATTCCTCGGCAAGTGCGAATCCCATTTTTCCTGAAGAATAATTGCCGATAAAGCGTACCGGATCTATTTTCTCGTAGGTTGGACCGGCGGTAATGACTACTTTCTTTCCGGCCATGTCTTGTTGTTTGGCAAAGAAAGCTTCCAGAATTTCCACTATTTTTTCCGGTTCTTCCATTCTGCCTTTTCCTACCAGATGGCTTGCCAGTTCCCCTTCTGCCGGTTCTATAATATGATTTCCGTAAGAACGGAGCGTGTCCAGATTCTTCCGGGTGGAAGGGTGTGCGAACATATCCAGATCCATTGCCGGAGCTACGAATACGGGAGCTTTCATTGACAGATAAGTCGTGATCAGCATATTGTCCGCTATTCCGTTGGCCATTTTACCAATAGTGGATGCGGTAGCCGGAGCGATAATCATGGCATCCGCCCATAGTCCCAAATCAACGTGGCTGTTCCATGTCCCGTCACGCTGGGCAAAAAACTCGCTGATAACAGGTTTGCTTGTTAATGCAGACAAAGTGATAGGTGTGATGAATTCTTTGCCTGCGGGGGTAATCACGACTTGTACTTCCGCTCCCTTCTTAATAAGTCCGCGAATGAGTATAGCCGCTTTATAGGCGGCTATACTTCCGGTTATACCTAGTACGATTTTTTTTCCTTTCATACTCATTTCATCATTCCCGATTCACGTAGTCTGATTTTTGTCAGTACGTTTTTCGTGTTCAGCGTAAAGTCACCGTTCAGTATCCAGCTGTAGTAGCCCGGATCTTTTTGTAATACTTCGCTGACCGACATTCCTTTGTATTTCCCAAAATTAAAGACTTCCACGCCTTTGTCATCATAAACAATGCGTCCGGCGAAATCTACGTTCTTGTTGAAACTTGAATATTCGGCTAGAAATGCCATATCGTTTTGCAATTCTTCCGGATAGCGGTCCAATTGGGATTTCAGTACTTCGTATGTGGCACGTGTGTCGGCTTCGGCTGTATGGGCATCTTCCAGATTCTTTCCGCAATAGAATTTATAGGCGGCAGACAGGGTGCGCTGTTCCAGTTTGTGATAAATCACCTGCACGTCAATGAATTTTCGTTTCATCATGTCAATGTCTACTCCTGCGCGCAGGAACTCCTCGGCCAGAACCGGAATGTCGAAACGATTGGAATTGAAACCGGCAAGGTCACATCCCTCAATGTCCCGGGCTATCTCTTTTGCCACTTCCTTGAAAGTAGGGCAGTCCGCCACATCTGCGTCATAAATACCGTGGATGGCAGAAGATTGTTCGGGAATATGCATTTCCGGATTGATACGCATGGTCTTCGTTTCTTCGTTGCCGTTTGGGTACACCTTCAGATAGCATATTTCCACTATTCTGTCTGTGTTTATATTTGTTCCCGTTGTTTCCAAATCGAAAAAAACAATAGGATTCTTCAAGTTCAATTTCATTTTCAGCTTGTATTATATATTGTTTTTCCGCCACATGGTGGCGTGTTGTTTTTAGTCGTTCAGCATCATAGGCATCAGCAGCATCAGCAGGTCTTCTTTTTCTTCCTGTTCTACAGGAACAATAACACCCGCACGTGAAGGATCAGCCAGTTCGAAAAGTATTTCCTGTGCCGAGATATTGTTTAAAATATCGATCAGGAATGTTGATTTAAAGCCGATGCTCATGGGGCTTCCTGTATATTGGCAAGTCAGTGTTTCTTCTGCTGAGGTGGAGAAGTCTATGTCTTGTGCGGAGATCTGGATCTGATTTTCACTGAGGCGGAGTTTTATCAAACTGCTTGCTTGTGATGAGAATACAGATACACGGCGGAGCGCACTGATCAGCATCATGCGGTCAATGGTGGCCTTGTGCGGATTATCCTGCGGAATTACTGAATTATAATTGGGATAGCGTCCTTCGATAAGACGGCATATCATGCTGTAGTTTTCTAATGTAAACGTAGCGTTACGGTCGTCAAAATCAATTTGCACATCTCCTTGTTCTTTCGGCAACAGGTTCTTCAGCAGGGTTGCCGGTTTCTTGGGCAGAATGAAAGCGGCTTTTTCATCGCCGTGTGCCACAAATGTTTTATTGCGTACTAATTTGTGCCCGTCTGAGGCTACGAAAGTGATGTCTTCGGTAGTGATATCAAAATAAATACCATTCATTACCGGACGTAACTCGTCATCGGCAGTAGCGAACAAGGAACGGTTGATACCCGCCAGCATCACCGGAGCGCCCATTGTTACGTGTACCGCATTTGCGCCTAATGCGGGAGCCTGCGGATATTCGTCGGCATTTTGTCCCATCAGGCTGTATTTACCATTCTGATATTGTACGGTGATTTCCAGATTCTCTGTATTTACCAGGAAAGTCAGTGGTTGTTCGGGTATTTCTTTCAGGGCTTCGAGTATGGTTTTTGAAGAAACGGCAAAGCGTCCGTCACCGTCACTTTCATTTACTTCCAAAGAAGTGGAGAGGGTCGTTTCGCTGTCAGAGGCAGTGAGCGACAACGTTCCGTCAGTCAGTTCCATTAAGAAACAATCAAGAATAGGTAACGAATTTTTAGAGTTGATTACTCGGCTAATAGCTTGTAAATGACTGAATAATCCAGTACTTGAAACGATGAACTTCATAGTTTTATATTATTATATTTATATTCTATATCTCTATATTCATTTAACTGCCAAAGTTACGAAAAGATTATGGTTCAAGCGCAAAAAATGGCGAAAAAATTAGTTTACTCGCAAGGAAAAGTGTACTTTCGTGGCGAATTTAAATAACGTAATATGGAATTAGCAGGAAAAGTAATAGCAGTCCTCGAACCGAGAGGAGGAGTTTCAAAGACAGGAAATGAATGGAAAGTACAAGAATACGTAATTGAAACGCATGATCAATATCCTAAAAAAATGTGTTTTGACGTATTTGGAGCAGATAAGATAGCGCAATTTAATATTCAGGCAGGTGAAGAGTTGAATGTGTTTTTTGATGTGGATGCCCGCGAGTGGAATGGTCGTTGGTTCAACAGTATCCGTGCGTGGAAAGTAGAGCGTGTGGGTGCCCAGGGACCTGTTGCACCGGATGCTCCGTTTCCTCCCATGAATGCTGCTCCCGCTGCACCGGTAGATTTTGCCGCGACAGACGAGAAGGATGATTTGCCTTTCTAGGGGATAGAGGATTCCCATAAACATAAATAAGCCGGCAGAATCCGTGAAAAGGATTTTGCCGGCTTATTTTATATAGTCTGTTTTTATGGTCATTCTCAATCATGGTGTGAAGTGTTGATGGGATATTTGCGTTCCATGAATTTCCATTTATCATCCGGTGTGGTATGATTACGGTGGAGTAAATTAAACAGGCGGAAACTATATTGCTGTAGTTGCCGCCTGTTCTTTATTTGGTTAAATAAAAAAGTCTTAAAATGTAGTGTAGAAGATTTGCATTTTCAGCTTATTCTCAGGATTCGTTCCACCTTTTAACATAGCGCTTTCCATACCTAAGCTGTTGGATATTTCAACTATTTCATTGTTTGAATTGGATACTGCTTTGACAGGTATGATGACAACTCTGTTCCAGTCCGGATTTTCAGCGTCCCATTTTTTTCCGTCTTCTTCCTTTTCAGGATCTCCACCTGCTGCTGTTATGCCTTTTTTCCGTTCCTCAATACAGTAAGTGATTAAGGGAGCGATGTTGGTAAAGGTGTATGTATTGTTACTGCTGCTATATGAACTTAAGAAAGAAGTCTTGTTGTCGATAATCTTGTTTTCTTCAAAGAACGAGAACATATCTTTCTTTCTGACCATCAATACATATTGGGGGATGCCCATTTTGTATTTGGACTCTTTCTCGTTGTAGCGTGTGAACGATACATTTACACCATTTAGCGTATCTCTTTTATGTTCATTGTAAATCTCTGCAATGGGGAAAGTCGCTTCTGTAAAAATACCTGCCGGACTTTTGAGGTAAGTATGGTCCGGATCTTGGGCTAACTCTTCCAATCTGCTACCGTTACTGAAGTGGTTGGCTTGTATCACTTCCTTGGTTGCTCCAAAGAAATAGGACTTGTAAACCAACGAATCCCGCTTGCCGGAAGAACTTTCTATCAGGGCTTCAAAATTAAGATTCAGGCTTAAACCGTCAATGTATAAAATGGTTCCGTCGCCATGAGTACAGCGAATGTAAACTCCCTTTAATACATTCTTGATAAAACTTTCAGGAGTCTTGAAATACTCTTTGTTCTCCTTGTATTTGTTGAAGATGTGATCGCCTAATGAATTGGGCAATTTGATAGTCTGTATAATTGTTCTTTGCTTGACACCGCTGCTTGTGGTTGTAGTTTCATCTTTGCTTGTAGACGGACCTACTGCCGAATAGGCTTTTACAGCGATAGGCTTTCCTTTTTCGTTGTAATAATCTTTAGGATCCACACTGGTATAGAAAGTACTTAGTTCTTTTTCAGGAATAACCTTGTCCAATGTGTCAACCTGTAAGCGCATGGCATTCAGTGAGTCACCAAAGAAAGACCCGTATTGCAGACTTATATTTACTCCGATGACTTTGGTCAGCTCTTCTTCAAATTTGAAGTTGTCCATACAGGTGAACTGTGCTATAAAGTCGGCAGTAAATTCTCCAAATTGCTCATCGGTATATCGTCCTAAATATGCAGTACTGGTACGTGCATAAACAGAGTCGGCCAACAGAGATTTGGTGGTAAACTCATAACTGTCTGTATTTGCCGGAATCTTATCTCCACCGGGGATAAGATCAGTCCCGATGCCGGTTGTTGAATCATCGCAACTATAAATAAGTGCAGCCAACAACAATGCGCATAAGTATTTGATTTTCATCTTTATTATTCTTAGTGAGTTATTTCTTTTCAAACTCCCATACTTTGTCATAGAACTCATTGAAAGCATCTACATAGGTATCGGCAGGCTGATAGTCGAGCACGGGCACACCCGATTCACGGGCGAACTTCATGACATTCTCGTTCACTTTTTCGCTGTTTTGTATCACACCGTCGGAGTAGGCAATGGCCAGTTTGCACAGCTCCTCGTAATTTGCCGGAGATTTGACGATGCTTTCCACATCATTCTTTTCAATGCCTTTCAGCATGAGTTTTTCAGTCAGATTACCTTCGCAGTCCGATTTGAAATCATCTTCAAACACCGAAAATACTACTTTTGAGTCTCTGAATGACGGTTCATCCTGATAAGCCTTCTTGATATAAAGAGGTACAAATGCACTCATCCACCCTTGGCAATGGATAATGTCCGGACACCAGCGTAATTTCTTTACCGTTTCCAATACGCCGCGTGCATAAAAAATAGCACGTTCGTCATTGTCTTTGTATTCTACACCGTTTTCGTCAGCTACCATTTGGCGGTGCTGGAAATAGTCGTCATTGTCAATGAAGTAAACCTGCATACGTGCAGCTTGGATAGATGCTACCTTGATAATCAGCGGATGGTCCGTATCGTCTATGATTAAATTCATGCCGGACAGGCGGATGACTTCGTGTAATTGGTTTCTGCGCTCATTGACATTGCCCCATTTTGGCATAAAAGTTCTGATTTCTCTGCCTTTTTCCTGAATAGCCTGAGGAAGAAATCTTCCCATGTTTGCCATTTCGGATTCGGGAACGTAAGGGGTAATCTCTTGTGTAATAAATAAAACTTTATTTGCCTTCATCTTAACTTTTTGTTGCTCATAATCATTTTGCAAAGATATAAAAAAAATAGATGAGAGTGGCAAGAAACGAGGAATAATAATTCCTTATGATATGTTAAGTGGCTGGTAATTAGTAATTAGCAGTTGGAAGTTAATGGCCGATGCCTTGCGGAATTAGGTGAAAAATGGGAAAGAACAGGTGGCCGGCCGGTGGCTGAAGAGGGCTTATTGCGCCATATCTGCAAGCTATTAACCACTTATTACTAACCACTCATCATTAATTAAAACTCTTTTTTTCTTCGTTATCTCCCAAATAATGGTTTACTTTGCAGCCGTTTTAAATGAAACTACTCAAACAAAAGAGATAAAAAGATGAAGTTAGTTCAAACAATCAAAGAGCTTCAGTCAGAGCTGGATGCCCTGCGCAGTGAGGGAAAGACAATAGGTTTGGTACCTACGATGGGTGCACTCCATGCCGGACACGCTTCGTTGGTGAAACGTGCTGTTGCAGAAAATGATGTAGTGGTGGTAAGTGATTTTGTGAATCCTACCCAGTTTAACGACAAAAATGACTTGGCAAAATATCCGCGTACATTGGATGCCGATTGTGAATTGTTGGAAAAAGTAGGGGCGGCTTTTGTTTTTGCTCCGTCTGTAGAAGAGATTTATCCTGAGCCTGATACCCGGCAGTTCAGCTATGCGCCGTTGGACACAGTGATGGAAGGCCGTTTCCGTCCGGGACATTTCAATGGAGTATGCCAGATAGTGAGCAAGCTGTTTATGATTGTAAATCCTACCCGTGCTTATTTCGGTGAGAAAGATTTCCAGCAGTTGGCTATTATTCGTGAAATGGTGAAACAGATAGGGTTCAACGGACTGGAAATTGTAGGTTGTCCTATTGTGCGTGAGGAAGACGGGCTGGCATTGAGCAGCCGCAATGCACGGCTTTCTGCGGTGGAGAGAGAGTATGCGCTGAATATTTCGCAGACTTTATTTAAGAGTTGTACTTTTGCAAAATCTCATCCGGTCGCTGAGACTCAGAAGTTTGTAGAAGATGCGATTGCTGCCGCTCCGGGTTTGCGTCTGGAATATTTTGAAATAGTAGACGGCACTACGCTTCAGAAAATAACGGATTGGGAAGATACGGATTATGCAGTAGGTTGCATTACGGTATTTTGCGGAGAGGTACGTTTGATAGATAATATAAAATATAAGGGATAGTGATCGTTAACCATTAGAATTATGATGATTGAGGTATTAAAGTCGAAACTGCATTGTGTCCGTGTAACGGAAGCCAATTTGAATTACATGGGTAGTATTACGATTGACGAGGACTTGATGGATGCCGCCAACATGATTGCCGGCGAGAAAGTGCACATTGTGGATAATAATAACGGCGAGAGGTTTGAAACTTATATTATTAAGGGTGAGCGCGGTTCGGGATGTATTTGTCTGAATGGGGCTGCTGCCCGGAAAGTACAGGTGGGTGACATTGTGATTATCATGTCATACGCCATGATGGATTTTGAGGAAGCTAAATCGTTCAAGCCGACGGTGGTTTTCCCTGATTCGGCGATGAACAAGATTGTATAACGATATTTTTGTTCGGTAATCCAAAAGCCCGGTAGACGTGAGTCTGATACGGGCTTTATTTTTTTAGGGATATTCAGTAAATGTCTCTAAAAAATAAGATGGCATATGAAGATGATAGGGCATGACCATTTCATATGCCATTCTTATTGTCATTTTTCCGTGCTTTCTCACATACTTCTATCCGACAGGACATGACGTTCCGGAAGAAGTCTGATGACCTCTTCTGATTCTGTGAGTAAAATCATATCATGCTGCTTTAGCTGTTTTGTTTCTGATTTTTTCTATCATCAGTATGGCATTTGCCGTATGTATTCCAAAGAAAATCCACAGTATTTCCGTCTTCCTGTTTCTGGCCTTTATCCTTGAGAGCGAGTAATGTTGCTTTTGAGTGCCGAAGCTTCCTTCAAGCCGTGTTGCCCTTTCTTTTGAGAGTTCGCTTCTAAGCACCTTCCTCAAAGGCTCATCTTTGGCCGCCCTTCCCTTGCGCACAAAGGATGTGGATATCCCATAT
The DNA here is from genome assembly GCF_000012825.1 of Phocaeicola vulgatus ATCC 8482. Lineage (GTDB taxonomy): Bacteria > Bacteroidota > Bacteroidia > Bacteroidales > Bacteroidaceae > Phocaeicola > Phocaeicola vulgatus. Next base: position 3,666,722 of record NC_009614.1, read on the forward strand.
TTTGTACAGAACTTTCTGTTGGCATTATTGGCATATATGGAATCGGCAGCCACACATCTTACCCTTACATTCATAAGCTTCTGCTGCATACGGATACAGTCCTTCAAGCGTATACCCTCATTGAATGCCTTGAACGAGAGGTGTTCGATGAACGATATGCCGTCTATCTGTATATTATTGACCTTTGCACCGAACTCGACGGACTTGTTTTCCTTGCCTCTGACGATGGGACGTACATAATGACGGTCAATGCTGACGATGCGGTCACTGACTTTCCGCCCTTCAAACATTTCCTTTTCTTGTACAAGCACCTTTCTGATGATGGAAAGACGCTTATGATAATCCTGGGTATATCGGAGTAAAGCACCGTACTCGCTATGGATCCCATCCCTTTGACTGAGGAGCTTTTCAAGAAGCTTGATCATACGGCGCTTAAGCATTCTTGTCCTTGAAGCTCTCCTCTTTCTTTTCTTGCAGTAGGACAGATAGGATTCCGCCACATTCCTGTATTTGTTGCGCGGACGCCTTATGCCCAACTCCCTGCAATGCCGGCATATATGCCTGTAGAGCCATTCGAGGCTTTCCCAAAGGAGTTTCATGTCCGTAGGAAAACGCATGTGGCTTTCATAGCATGTGGCATCGGTCATGCAGACGTGAAGGTTATCAAGATAAGGTTTCCAGTGTGAAGCCAGGAGCTCCTGGAAAGAATCAATGTCAAGGCGGGATGCTATCTCATTACGGATGGCACTGACTATCTTGAAGTTGGTTATGGGAAGGGACGGGGGAATCATAATTCCACAGAAAATCTGGTAGTGTATGTTCCCGTTCAGATGTTCCACCAGTTGCCTGTCGGAGAATCCGGTGTATGCCTTCAGGACCATAAGGGCGATCTTTGCGGAAGGACTGAATCTGTTCCTGCGTCCCAGGCGCCGGTCCGACAGGCCGGCGGCTTTTGCCATACATTCAAACGGAAAGACCGAATGAAGCTTGCCAAGCTCACTCTCATTAAAACTCTTGCGGTATTTTTCCAGAATATCAAATTCTGTAAAACCCAAAGTAGGGTGAATTTCTGAAATATTCACTATCTTTGCCATATCTTATTAGTTTGGATATTTCCCCCGTTTTGGCCGTCAAATCTTATTTTCGGGGGAATACCTAAAGATACAAAAAAGCCAACTAATTCGCAATACTTTGTGTATGAATTAGTTGGCTGATTTTGTAATATTTAATGAATGTCCCTTTTTATCCGCAATCATAGGGGGCAATAAACTTTCATTTATTATCCGGTAGTATGATTGCGGATAATCTGTTTATATGGATTTCTCCTTGATAAGTCCTGTCCGGTAGGCCATCAGCAATTTCTTTAAATCGTTGATCTGTGTCACCAGTTCCCGTCCTTTGTCAGTGTCCTTTACCATCATGCGTTGGGTGCTCATTTCTACTATCTGGGTGCTCGATTTGATATCCTGCCCTTCTTCAATGGCTTTTTGCATTGAGGTGAACGGTTCGTGCTGTACCAGTTGGAATCCGCGCGAATGGTATACCAGTGTATATCCGGCAATTCCGGTTTCCGAATGGTACGCTTTAGAGAATCCTCCGTCTATGACCATCATCTTGCCGTTTGCTTTTATCGGATTCTCACCTTGGATGGTTTTTACGGGTACATGCCCGTTGATGATATGGCGGTGTGTTCCTATCACGCCGAACTCGTCCAGCAGCATATCACATACTTTTTCTTCATTGCGCAGGCTGTAATAGTGACCTTTCACTTCCTTGTGCAACTCTTTCTCTTTTAAGAAGTAACGTTCAAAAGTAGCCATTTTGTCTTTGTCGAAAGCAGGGGAGTCTTTGCCACACCACAAGTACCATACATAGTCTACGGCAAAGGGTCTGTCCTCGTTGTCTTCCTCAGCGAAGAAGGCGGTACGGATCAAGTGCCCTACCTTTTCCAGCAAGGCTTTTCCTTTGTACATTTTTCCGGCTATGGACACATCTTTCAGCGTACCGTCGGCATTCAGGGGTATGGAGGCGTGGAACAGCAGATTTGAGTTGCTCACCGTGTACATACATCCGTAACGGAACAGGCAGCGGATATGTTTTTTCAATTTCTCACTGCTGACAAACGAACGATGGAGTTTGTTCATAATCTCCCGTTCTTCGTCTGTCAGCTTATAAGGATCGGCAGGATTTACCGTAGGAAGAAAGCTGTCTTTCAGTTCATATTCTTTTCCATTGGGCATTGTGATAGTCTTACGCTCAAAATCTATACGGTGTAGCAGCATACGGTCGTCCATCTCGAAATCGGGGCGGCGCCTGATAATCTCTGCTTCCAGCTTGAACTGGATAACACTGATTGCTTTGTGCATCTGGCCTATCATGCGCAGTGTCTTGGCATTGTAAGTACAGTCTTCTTTCTCTACTTTCGGTCCGAATAGGGTGCAGGGATCGTCTGCGTATGTTTCCATGGCAAAGGTGGCCAAGGGCAGAAGGTTGATGCCATATCCATCCTCCAAGGCGGCAAGGTTGCCATAACGCATGGCCAGGCGTAGCACGTTTGCCATACAGCAGTCGTTGCCGGCTGCGGCTCCCATCCATAAAATGTCATGGTTTCCCCATTGTACATCGAAATTATGATAATCGCATAATATGTCCATAATGCGGTGGGGGGCGGGACCACGGTCGAATATATCACCCAGCACATGCAGTGTGTCTATGGTGAGCCGTTGGATGAGGTTGCATAAGGCAATGATAAAGTCATCGGCGCGGCGGGTAGAAATGATGGTGCTGATGATGACGTTAATATACGCCTGCTTGTTGGGAACCATTGAGTTTTCGTGCAACAACTCCTGAATGATATACGAGAATTCTTTGGGAAGCGACTTCCGCACTTTGGAACGGGTATATTTGGAGGATACATTCTGGCATACACGTACCAGTTGGTTCAACGTGATGACATACCAGTCGTCCAAATCCGTTTCCACTGCTTTTACCAGATCCAGTTTTTGTTCCGGATAATAAATCAGCGTACATAGTTCTTTTTTTTCATTCTCGCGCAGGGTATTGCCGAATATTTCATTTACTTTTCTTTTGATGGCCCCGGAAGCATTCCGCAATACATGCTGGAATGCTTCGTACTCTCCGTGCAGGTCGGCAAGGAAATGTTCTGTACCTTTAGGCAGGTTCAGAATAGCTTCCAGGTTGATTATTTCCGTACTGGCATCGGCTATAGTGGGGAAACTATGCGACAGCAGTTGCAGGTATCGCATATCTTCCTGTATGGTTTCCGGGGTGATAGAATTATAAGCGTTCATAGCTGGAAATTATATAAAAAACATAAGTATTAATTGGGCTATAATGACCCGGCTGAACATGGACAGCGGATATACGGTGGCATAACTCACTGCCGGATTATCACCGGGTAACGTGTCATTGGCATAGTTCAATGCCATAGGGTTTGCCATGCTTCCACACAGCATGCCACAGGTGCTTCCGAAGTCGAGGTGGCTTATGCGGAGGGCCACTAATGCCATAATGACTACTGGAATAAAGGTGATGGCGAAGCCTACAGCTATCCAGATGGCTCCTTCGGGGCGCATCACTGTCTCGAAGAAATGTGCGCCTGCATCCAGTCCCAGGCAAGCCAGATAGAGGGATAACCCGATACCGCGCAGCATCAGGTTGGCACTCCGGGTGGTATAAGTGATGAGGTGGAAACGGGGGCCAAAGCATCCGATAAGAATTCCTACTACGATAGGTCCGCCTGCCAGGCCTAATTTAACGGGAGTGCTGATGCCGGGGATGGCGATAGGGATGGAGCCTAGTATCAATCCCAGTACAATACCTATAAAAATGGCGGCAAGATTAGGGTCCTTCAACGTTTTAACCGCATTGCCCAATACTTTTTCCACATTCTCTATGGCTTTGGCTTCTCCCACTACGGTCAGCCGGTCGCCCAGTTGGAGGATCAGCCCCGGTGTGGCAAGCAGTTGTACCCCGCTGCGCATCACACGGCTGATGTTGATGCCATAGCTGTTGCGCAGACGTAAAGAGCCTAGTTTTTTCCCGTTTATTTCGGGGCGGCTGATAACGATATGTTTGGAAATCAATTGGCTGTCTATGGCATTCCAGTCGATGTCTTCTTTATTCCAATCCTGGTTTTCCTGTTCGCCGAAAAGAATCGTGAGCGAGGGAGCGTCCTTTTCGGTGGTGATAACCAGCAGGCGGTCATTCTCTTTCAGTATTTTTTCTGAAGTGGGGATGCTTACCGTGCCTTCCCGCCATAAACGGGAGATAACAAATTTAGGATAGCTTAATAAAGCTACTTCTTTTATGCTTTTATTGAAAATGGCGGGATTGTGCACTTTGAAGGTGGCAATGAATGTCTGATTGGTGTCCTCGTGCTCGTGAATGTCGATATCTGAGGGACGGACAAATAATTTGCGTACCAGCAGCATGGCCAGAATAACACCTACCACTCCCAGCGGATAGGTTACGGCGCAACTTAACGCAGCGCCACTGGCGGGTTCCCCCATTTGTTTCAATGTCTGTTGGGCGGCCCCCAAAGCGGGAGTATTGGTGGTGGCTCCACAAAGGATGCCTACCATATCGCTCATCGGTATGCCTCCCAGTTTGCTGAAAAGCACCGTCATGACCGTACCTGTCAGAATAACGCCTATGCCCAGCATATTGAGCTGTACGCCGCCTTTACGGAATGAACTGAAAAAGCCGGGACCTACCTGCAAGCCAAGTTCGTATACAAAAAGCACAAGACCGAAACTCTCGGCGTAATTCAGCATATTCGGGTCGATTGAGAATCCCAGGTGTCCGGCCAGAATACCGGCAAAAAAGACGAAGGTAACTCCCAATGAAATGCCAAACAGGTGGATTTTACCTAAACCGAGCCCCACGGCAATGATAATCGAGAGGATTACAACCGCCTGTAAAGGCGTGTGTTCAAAAAATAAGCTATTTAACCATTCCATATTGCAAAGATAGTACATTTTTAAGTTCTGCAAGCGATAAATAGGTATTTATGGATGGAACATGACTCATCTCGTTCTATAAATGATTCTTTTCCTCCAGCCACGCATCAATCAGTTTTCTTGCCAGGCTCAGCTTTTTGGGTATCTCCGGCAAGTTGTCTTTGGTATAGAAAGCGCCGGCACTCAGTTCTTCTTGTTGTAGTTTGATGTTTCCGCTTTCATAATCGGCGGTGAAGCCTATCATGATTCCGCTGGGATAAGGCCACGGCTGGCTGCCGAAATATTTCAGGTTTTTGATATGGAGTCCTGTTTCTTCCAGTACCTCGCGGTGCACACATTCCTCCAAAGTTTCGCCCGGTTCAAGAAAACCGGCTACCAAACCGTTGAAGGTTCCCCGGAAGTTGCGGGCGTGGACCAGCAGTATGCTGTCTTCCCGGCGTATCAATACAATGATGGCAGGAGAGATGCGCGGATAAATTTCCTGACGACATTGGGGGCATTTTTTAGCAATAGGAGAAATCTGTACGGTAGGTACGCCGCACATGGGGCAATAGCGGCTGTTCTTGTCCCAATTCAGTATCTGGAAGGCTTTGCCACCCACATTGTACTCTTCCCAAGGCAATACGTCGTATGAACTCCGGAGATCCATCATCAGGTGGCGGTCATTTTCGCTGCCGGGCACCGGGGCATGTACGGAGAAAGTCTTGGCAGTGCGTCCCTCTATCTCTCCGATGGTGTGGATAGTGCTTCCCACCGGAACAGGCATGGGAGGCTCTGTTCCGAAAGGTATGGTGTACATTCCGTTCTTTTTCTCTATCAGCAGCTGATCCTTATAAAAAACGAACCAGCCGCAGGTTTCTATATCTTCTTCCATATTCTTTTTTACCTTGTTGCAATTATTGATTCAATCCTTTCATAGTGAGCTGGATGCGCTTGCGCTCTAGGTCTATGCTCATCACTTTCACTCGTACATGCTGATGGATGCTGACTACGGTGGTGGGGTCGCTCACAAATTTGTCGGCCAGTTGTGATACGTGCACCAGACCCTTCTCTTTGATTCCTATATCTACAAAGCAACCGAAGTTGGTAATATTGTTCACAATGCCGGGCAGTTCCATTCCTTCAGTCAAATCCTCTATGGTCTTTACATTCTTGTCAAATTCAAAAACTTGGATTTGTTGCCTTGGGTCGCGTCCCGGCTTGTCCAATTCCTGCATGATGTCTGTCAGGGTGGGAAGCCCCACTGTCGGGGTGACATACTTCTTGATATCAATCCGGCTGCGCAGTTCTTTGCTTTTTATCAGTTCGTCTACGGTGCAGTTCAGGTCTTTGGCTATTTGCTCCACTATGGGATAGCTTTCGGGATGCACGGCCGAGTTGTCCAGCGGATTCTTCGCTTGTGGGATACGCAGGAACCCTGCGCATTGCTCAAACGCTTTCGCTCCCATCCGGGGTACTTTCAATAACTCCTTGCGTGAACTGAAAGGCCCGTTCTCGGTGCGGTAATCCACAATGTTTTGAGCCAAGGCAGGACCTAGTCCCGATATATAAGTCAGCAGATGGCGGCTGGCGGTATTGAGGTTCACACCTACCAGGTTCACACAACTTTCCACTGTCTGGTCCAATGATTTCTTCAATAAAGTCTGGTCCACATCATGCTGGTATTGTCCCACTCCGATAGATTTGGCATCTATTTTCACCAGTTCGGCCAGCGGGTCCATCAACCGGCGGCCTATGGATACGGCTCCACGCACGGTCACGTCGTATTCAGGGAACTCGTCTCGGGCGGTTTTCGAGGCCGAGTAAATGGATGCTCCGTCCTCGCTTACTACAAATACTTGCAATTCACGGTCATAGCGTTGTGAAGTGATGAATTGTTCTGTCTCACGGCTGGCGGTGCCATTGCCTATGGCGATTGCCTCTATCTGATATTGTTCTACCAATTTCACGATGCTGCGGGCTGCCTGTGAGTATTCATTCTTGGGCGGATGCGGATAAATGGTTTCATTGTGCAGCAAAGAGCCTTGTGCGTCCAGACAGACTATTTTACATCCGGTACGGTAGCCGGGATCAATTCCCATGACCCGTTTCTGTCCCAAAGGAGGAGCCAGCAGAAGCTGTCTCAGGTTTCCGGCGAAGACGCGGATTGCCTCCTCGTCGGCTTTCTCCTTGCTCAAGGCTGAAAATTCGGTTTCGATGGAAGGCTTCAGAAGCCGCTTGTACGCATCACGCACTGCCTCACCTACCTGGCGGCTGCATTCATTGTTGCCACGGACATACATTTGTTCCAGCCGTCCGGCGCACTCTTCGTCATCAGGACTTATACTTACTTTCAACAGGCCTTCCGACTCTCCCCGGCGGATAGCCAGCAGACGGTGGGAGGAACAGCGTTTCAAAGGTTCGCTGAAATCGAAATAATCGCGGTATTTGGCAGCTTCTTCCTCTTTGCCTTTCACCACTTTGGAGGTGATGACAGCTTGTCGGGAAAATTGGTTGCGCAGTTGGTTGCGGGCGCGCTCGTCCTCGCTCACTTGTTCGGCTATGATGTCGCGCGCGCCTTTCAGCGCATCCTCTTCGTCTTTCACATCTCCTTTCACAAAAGCGGGGAGACGGCTGTCCAGATGGTTTTCGCGTTGCAATAACAGTAAGGTGGCAAGCGGTTCCAGTCCTTTTTGCCGTGCCGCTTCGGCGCGGGTCTTACGTTTCGGCTTATAGGGCAGATATATGTCTTCCACTTCGGTGGCATCCCAACTCTGTTCAATGCGTTTGCGCAATTCTTCTGTCAGTTTGCCCTGTTCTTCTATGGTAGAAAGAATGGTTTCTTTTCGCTTGGCCAGTTCACACAACTTGTCATTTCTGTCTTTAATTTCGCCTATTTGTACTTCGTCCAGCCCTCCGGTTGCCTCTTTCCGGTATCGGCTTATGAAAGGGATGGTAGCTCCCCCGCCCAGTAGAGATAATGTATTGTCTACTTGATGTACGGAAACCTTCAGGGCTGCGGCAATCATTTTATTGAATAGTTCCATGTCTGTTGTTTTCTTTTGGGGGCAAAGGTATAAAAAAGGTATGGGTTTTTCCGTATAATTTGAGGTTGAAAACAGTGTATCTTATCCGTTCGCTCGGTATTCTCTTGATTTTGAAATGACTGCATCGATCCAGGAAGTCATGGAAACATTGTGTTTATTGGATGACAACTTATCATGGGAAAAGAAAAATACAGGATAAATAATTATTTATGTAAAATCAGAATCACGATGAATGCAAAAGTACTTGTTTTGATATTTTTGTTAGGATTTGTTGTTGAATATCCTATATATTCTCAAGAACATAATGGTAGAACCTATACTATAAAAGGGGCTTATAACTTGGTCGAATTTATAGAAATGCTAAAAGAAAAGACCGGTTGTAAGATAACATTATGACCAACAGCAGAAAAGAGGTTTCTCAATGAGAAGATAGCCCATAATGGGTATAACTAATAATATTGTAAGAATTTGATGTACAATCGAATAAAAAGCGTAACTTTGTGGAAATATCAAAGAAGATTATGACTAAAAAAACAGATAAACAAGCAATTGATAACTTGGCAGATAATTTCAATGGTTATGCGGCACTGCTTCGTAAAATCAAGCAGCGGGTATTGGTTGCCCAACAACGAGCGATTTATGCCGCCAACGAAGAAATGCTCCGAATGTATTGGGATATTGGAGGTATGTTGCAGCAAAGTCAAGATGCAGATGGTTGGGGCAAGAAAACCTTGCAACGCTTGTCCGTGGACTTGAAGAACGATTATTCCGAAATAAAGGGTTTTTCTGTGCGCAACATGCAGTGTATGATACAGTTCTTCAACGAATACAATCAAGAACTTACGATGGTGAAAGGTGCTGATTCTTCAATTGCGCAATCAATGATTGCGCAATTAGGCGAATATAATTTTTCCTTTCCTATCAAACATCTAGGTTGGACGCATAACCTGATACTCTTACAACAAGTCAAGGATATTCGCGCACGGCATTGGTATATGGTGCAAAGTATTACATCGCATTGGAATACACGCTATCTGCAAGAAGCTATCAAACTTGATGACTATGGCAAGCATGGTGCGTTGGCAAACAATTTCACTGAAACCCTGCCTGTTCCCGAAGCAAACGATGTGAAATCAATGCTCAAAGACCCGTATATATTCGATATGCTGACCTTTACCGACCAATACAATGAGCGTGATGTAGAAATCGGTTTGGTGAAACATATAGAGAAATTCCTTGTGGAAATGGGTGCAGGTTTTGCTTTCATGGGACGACAATACCATATTGAGGTGTCAGGAGATGATTACTATATTGACATATTGATGTACAATACCTTCCTACACCGCTATTTGGTGATAGAGTTGATAGATACGGAGTTTATGCCGGAATATATCGGTAAGCTGAACTTCTATTGTTCTGCTGTGGATGACATCCTTTGCCGGGAGGGGGATAATCGAACCATAGGTTTGCTACTTTGTAAAAGCAAAGACCGTATCAAGGCTGAATATGCTTTGCGTGACATTCAGAAGCCAATAGGCATATCCGACTACGAATTAGGGCAAGCCTTGCCGAAAGATTTCCGTGGCAGTTTGCCTACGATTGAGGAAATAGAGAAAGAACTGGAATCTGATAGCCACTAAACATATACGTTACATATCTGAACGGATATTCCGAACTTCAGGGAACACCGGGATTGCGCCCTATGACAAACTATAACCTGAATGGTACGTACATACTGAAACAGAAGTATATTTTCGGTCTGTTCTACACGCATACATCCGATTACTTTGCCCAAACACCTTATCAGGCAACAGGCCGACTGGCATTGATATACAAAAATACCAACTGGAATTATATGCGTATGATAGGTGTGAATGTCATTTTGCCGCTCAGCATGGGAAACTGGTATGATGCAAGACTCACGCTTGTAGGCATGCAGGCACGGCAAAAATGCGACCGTTTTTTTGATGTACCATTTGACCGCAAAAAATGGCTGTTTATCGGCACACTTGACAACAGCTTCAAAGTAGGCAAGAACCTATCCTTTGAATTGATAGGAAACATACAGACACCTTTCATTCAGGGAACGTTGGATCTTGCCAGTTCATTTAATCTCACAGCCGGAATGAAATGGAATTTTGCCAAGGACAGATGTTCGCTTACGGCACGTTGCAGTGATATATCCAACTCCAGTATGCCGGATATGAAGGTTCACTTCAAGGAACAATATTTGGATATGGATAGCGGATACTATACCCGTACTGTATCTCTGAATTTCACATACCGTTTCGGTGGTTATAAAAAACAGAAAGTAAAAGGAGTGGATATATCACGATTTGGACACTAAAAAAAATGAAAAACAAATAGTGCAACGTAATTTGTATTAGATGCTTACTGATAATGGTTTATGCTATCAATGCTCTATTAATCAATAGTTTACTGGTGGTAAGCCGGAAATATGGTCGTAGCCTTTAAGGGTATATTCTAAGTGGTGAATATTTAACCCTTTTAGTTATTATTAACTCATCTACGGTGTCAATACGAGCGATTTATTCTTTTTTTCGGTGCAATTCGTTTCCGATATTTCACTTCTATTTGGGCTCAATGTCTAAGCCAATACAAAGGTACAATATTTTATCCGATATTGTTTGTTACTTATTGTTTTTTGGAAATAATTTTATTGTAGATATTATTACCTCCACAAAGGCTCTTGTTCCCGATTACGAGGGAAGCCCAACAAGCGAGTGTTCACTGATGGATGGCTTATCAAGAGTTGCTTGAAATCGGTAATGAATGTATTTTCAAGAACAATGGAGTTGAGCCAATACACAACACAGCATAATTGTGGATAAAGAGTTTGTTCTCGGAATGAGAAATCAGCAATCCATGTATTTGGCATACGTTCTGGCATCTTTGGTTTTACCGGAAAGACACGGTTGGACAGTCGTGAATGATGAGCACAACAATTACGAAGCACCGCAAGACACTCTAACCAGCTTCTAAAAAATTGTGATGATTCAAACCGAACTCTCTTGCGACAGCATGTTTTGCCGTGGCATTTGAAAAATTGGAATAGAGCTTAGAGAGTGTTCCCATTGAGATAACCTCCAATGTTTTCCATACAGGAGGCAGCTCTGGTTCGTTGTATTTGCGGAAATGCTCAGTAATAAAATCATCGTGTGAGCGTTCCACCTCTTTACGGATAACAGCTAAATTGGTAGTAAAACGAGCCTCATTGGTGGCAAAGTTTTCGTCCATAAACCAAAATGCTCCAAATTCAAGAGCAAAGTGCTTGATTATTTTTGTGCGAACAGCAACTTCAATCGTTTGAATGGCAGTAAAGAGCAAAGCCCTAAGTTGCTTATCAAAGGAATACAGGTCGATAATATCTGCAAAACGACAACCTTCTCTAAATTGATGCGTAGTGTGGTCAGCTTCAAAATGTCGCCAATAACCAGCAAGACGAAAATAGCTTATGATGTCAAGGGCTTTAACAGCTCGCTCAACATCATCAATAAGCAAACCTCTTTCTTTGAGAATATCAATTTGTTGTTCCGTGGTTATGGCTCGATTTGTATACCTGACTCCCATAAATAAAAATGTCCCGCTGGGTACGCTAATCTTACGGGAAGCGAGCGGGATTTGTTGGTGCAAAGGTAATTAATTATTTCTAACCTACCAAACAATAGAGCAAATATCAAACAGATATTTTTATCTTACCGCTTCTTTTTCAAATGTTTTTCCGTAATTCTGTACTCGGATTTGGGTAACCATTTCCATGCATTTGAAAATAAAGAAGCGTTATGCTACTCTTGTAAGTGCGAAGCTTGAGAAACTAAACACAAAATCAACAAGAATAGGCATGGTAGTTCCCACGTTATAGCGTGGGCTGCTTTACCATATCTGTTGATTTAGGTTTTCTCAGGACCTGCACTTTAAAATGTGGTTATTGGCAGTGTCACACTTCTTTTTTAGGAGAAAGTGTTACGACAAAAAGAAAAAAGTCAATAGATCTAGCAGTTCAATCCGGGGCAGCTAACGAAGTTGTGTCTAGATATGGATCGGCCTCAAAAGAACATTTAGTATCCTATTCTGGTGTTGACTCACAGTACATAAATGGGATTAAAATTTGGAATAAATAAATCGGGTGTCTTTCTGCAAAGAAAAAGAGTCGTTCCGATGCGTTTCCAGGGCTCACAAGGCTCAAGGCTCACTTATGCGGTATTTTAAACCTTGGTAGATGTGTAAGTATTTGCTTTACAGTCTGTTTGGTGGGACAAAACGTGCGGGTTGAATATTATTCTTTGGTCTTTGGAAAGTTCAGGATTGTCTTGACTTTGTCTGTCGTTTTATAGAATTTGTGTTTGCTTTGACCAGGCTTGTTTTTTGCCGGGTTTTATTCATAATGGCCGGATCAATGGATATGGGGCACATTCGGATTTTTCACGATGCCCGGAATGACCAAGTGATGATGTCAATAGAAGTTTCTTTTATTTATACATTTTTCTTTCCGGTAAATGTCGGATGCGTTCGTGTATGTCTGGGGCTCATTATATTATTCATTTTATTTTTCAGAATATAGTCTTGTCCCCTTCTTTTTATTGTAATTAATTAAAAATCAGCGCGTTATTAGGTTTCTTGAAGCTTGTTTTGGGCTTAAATACCGCCTAAGTGAGCCTTTGAGCCCTGAGCCTTGGAAAGCTTGGTGAAAAGACCTTGTAATTCCTTTCAAAAGACCTGTTCTTTGTATAAAAAGACCTTGACGTTTTTTTAAAAGAACCTTGTCTTTGACGCCAAACATCAGGACCTTTTTTTAAAATGTCTGGATCTTTTTCAAAAACAACAAGACCTTTTTTCAAAAGGAACGGGTACAAACGGACGGCCGGTCCGTCTCTTTTCCCAGATAGTGTAATAATTATGAAGAAACTGTTTATTTTACTTGTGTGCCTGTTGCCTGTGTTGGCACAAGCTCAAATGGAAACCTCTGTAGCCGGATTCATCCCTTTATCCGGTAGCGGAAGAATAGTATATAATTTCAATCCCGGATGGCGCTTTCATCGTGGAGACATAAAAGGCGCGGAAGCCGTACGTTTTGATGATACATCCTGGCAGGTAGTGTCTGTTCCGCATACTGTGGAACTGATGCCTGCCGAGGCAAGCGGTTGCCGTAACTATCAGGGTGTGGCATGGTACCGGAAACATTTTGTGATTCCTCAAGATATGAAAGGAAAAGAGGTGTCGCTTCATTTTGAGGGAGCTATGGGAAAACAGGTGATTTATTTAAATGGCAAGAGGGTGCAAGAGCACTTGGGAGGATACCTTCCTTTCACTGTGCAACTGACGGAACAGGGGGTACAGCCCGGAGACAGTTGCTTGCTGGCAGTGATGACGGATAATAGTGATGATAAGAATTTTCCTCCGGGAAAACGTCAATATACCTTGGATTTCGCTTATCATGGAGGAATTTACCGGGATGTGTGGATGATAGGAAAATCAAGTGTAGCTATTACAGATGCCTTGGAGGCCGATAAGGTGGCCGGAGGTGGAGTTTTTGTGCATTTTGACAATATAAGCGGGAAAAAAGCGGAAGTGTATGTGGATACGGAAGTGCATAACAGTGGAAAGCAGACGCGTACCGTAGCCGTGGAGACGGTTTTGGCGGATGCCGGCGATGTTCCCGTAAAACGGGTTTCGCAACAGGTGAAGCTGCAAGCAGGGGAATCGAAGACGGTGCGGCAACGGTTTGCAGTTCGCAATCCTAAGTTATGGTCTCCTGACTCGCCTTATTTGTATAGGATACAATCTCGTGTCAAAGCCGGACATGAAGTGTTGGATGGGGGAGTGACACGTGTGGGGATCCGCAAAGCGGAATTTAAAGGTAAGGATGGCTTTTGGTTGAATGGCAAGCCTTTTGGTCAATTGGTCGGCGCGAACCGTCATCAGGATTTTGCATACGTGGGTAATGCGCTGCCCAACAGCCAGCAATGGAGGGATGCCAAACGCTTGCGTGATGCAGGATGTACCATTATCCGTGTAGCTCATTATCCGCAAGATCCGGCATTCATGGATGCTTGCGACGAAATGGGGCTGTTTGTTATTGTGGCTACTCCGGGATGGCAATATTGGAATAAAAATCCGGAGTTCGCAAAGCTGGTACATCGGAATACCCGTGAGATGATACGCCGGGACCGCAATCATCCCAGTGTGCTGATGTGGGAGCCTATTTTGAATGAAACGCCTTATCCGCGCGATTTCGCACTGGAGGCGTTACGGATTACACGGGAGGAGTTTCCTTATCCCGGACGTCCTGTAGCGGCAGCCGATGTTCATTCGAAAGGAGTGGCGGAAAACTATGATGTGGTGTACGGATGGCCGGGAGATGATGAGAAGGCAGACCGTCCGGAACAATGTATTTTTACTCGTGAGTTTGGCGAGAATGTGGATGACTGGTATGCACATAATAATAATAACCGTGCCAGCCGTAGCTGGGGGGAACGCCCGTTGCTGGTGCAGGCGTTGTCATTATCAAAGAGTTATGATGAAATGTACCGCACTACAGGGCAGTTTGTCGGTGGGGCGCAATGGCATCCTTTTGACCATCAGCGGGGGTATCATCCCGATCCGTATTTCGGGGGCATTTATGATGCGTTCCGTCAGCCTAAATACGCTTATTATGCTTTTCGCAGCCAGTCTGCCGCGACATTGAAGCATCCTGTGGCGGAATGTGGGCCTATGGTGTTTATCGCCCATGAGATGTCTCCTTTCTCGGATGCCGATGTGGTGGTGTTCAGTAATTGTGACTCGGTTCGTCTCTCTGTCTATGACGGTACTGAGAGCCGGACGCTTCCGGTTGTTCATGCGCAGGGACACATGCCTAATGCCCCGGTGATATTCAAGGATGTATGGGATTTCTGGGAAGCACGCGAGTATAGTTATAAGCAAAAAAACTGGCAGAAAGTAAATATGGTGGCAGAAGGAATTATAGACGGTAAAGTGGTTTGCACCTATAAGCGGATGCCGTCACGCCGCAGCACGAAGTTGCGTATGTATGTGGATACGGAAGGAAAGCAATTGGTGGCAGACGGTTCGGATTTTATCGTAGTGGTGGCCGAAGTGACGGATGATAGCGGTAATGTGCGCCGTCTGGCAAAAGAAAATATCGTATTTACTGTAGAAGGTGAAGGACGAATTATAGGGGATGCCTCTATCAATGCCAATCCGCGCACGGTGGAGTTTGGCTCTGCTCCCGTATTGATCCGTTCTACCCGCAAGCCCGGCAAAATAAAGGTGAAGGCCCATGTGCAGTTTGAAGGAACGAATGCACCGGTTGCTACGGAAATAGAATTAGAAAGTATTCCGTCAGAACTGCCTTTCTGTTATACGGAGGAGGAGACGGATGCCCAATCAGCCGGAGCAGGACTGGCCGGAAGCCCTGTTAGAACAGAAAGAATGGCGGGGAAAGTTGTGCTGACAGAAGAGGAAAGGCAAAAAGTATTGATGGAGGTGGAGAGACAGCAAACTGAATTCGGTACGGAGAAGTAATATAGATAGAACGCGGACTTATCTCGTTCCAATCTAACCAATAATTGGTATTTAACTAATTTCAATTTAAGTACCAACGGATTTTTTCTTATCTTTGATCTCGGTTTGAAGAAAACTAAATACTTATGAAGAAATATATACTTATTATACTTTGTTGCCTGACAAGCTTTCCTCTGTGGTCATATAATGTGAATATGATTGTGGAACATTATTCTGTAGATCAAGGGCTTCCTAATAATACGGTAAACTGTACCTTGAAAGACAGAGATGGCTTTATCTGGTTCGGAACCTGGTATGGCTTATGTTGTTTCGATGGAGTGAAGTTTAAAACATTCAATAAACAGGAGCACGATTCGGATGTGCCGCCACGTAAGATCCAGCGCATAGTCGAGGATAAAAACGGGTATATATGGGTAAAGACCATTGACCGTAAGTTGTATGTCTTCAATAAAGTGACCGAATGTTTTCATGCTGTTTATGATGACATGAAGAACTATTCGGAGAATATTCAGGTGATAAAATTACAAAATACGGCCGAGGGGGATGTGTTGTTGCTGACCAAAGATAAAAATCTGTTGTTGGCCGGGGTAGATGAAAAGGGGCAGGTAACTATCAAGATTCTGTTCGACTCTCGGGACGAGATAAACAAGCATGATTATACACTGAAACACCATGTCCTGTGCGAAACGGAGGAATATATCAGTTGGATAGGAACTGATTATAAGGTGTCTGCCGTGCATAAAGGAGCGGAATTGGCATCCCGGCCTGCCGATTTCATAACCAGTAAGATTAATTCCGGTGACAAGGATAGTTTTACCAGTTTCTTTGAGGATGGCAGGAAGGTATGGGTCGGAGATCGTGCGGGTATTTTTTACAGTATCGATGTAAGGACCGGTTTGGTAAACCGGTATGTACTTTCCGAAATAAAAGGTGCGATCAGCAATTTGCTGGTTACTCCGGCAGGTTATGTCTATCTCAGTGTGGCCGGACAAGGTACATACGAATATGATTTGGCCGAGCGCAGGTTGCAAAAGATAAATACTGAAATGAATGACGCTATGGTTACTCATGCATTCATAGACCAGTATGATAAAATATGGTTTCACGAAAATGAGAAGGCGCTGATTTATTATGATCCGTTGAACCATACCGCAAAACGGTTTCCGTTTACCATGTTCGGCAAGATAACCACCCTGTATTCGGAAGATGCCGGCGAAAGAGGGCTTTTTTTCCTGTCTCCGGCAGGAGAGGCCTGGTTGTTCGACAGGGAACATGTGGAGATGGTTTATATTAATAAATTGAAACAACTTTCTAATGATAGGGCAAATCAGCAGTTTTATCATCTGATGTTGGATAATGACGGGGTATTGTGGCTTTCCTCTGCCGATGAAGGGGTGTATTGCATGAATTTCCCCAAGAAGCAATTCAATCTGCTTTCGTTGTCTCCGCAATCAGCCGGTCGGGAAAATTATGCGACAGGGGTAAGAGCCCTTTTCCAATCAAAAAGTGGCGATATCTGGGTGGGCACCCGTTGGCAGAGTGTTTATCGGATGGACCGGAACGGTGTAACCAAACATGTTTTTTCGACAGGTGACGAGCATATAGGTAATGTATATCACATCATGGAAGACGACAAGGGAAACCTTTGGTTCTCTACCAAAGGCGACGGATTGGTGAAAGCTGTTCCTGATGAGAAAGCTGCAGGTGGTTTCCGTTTTAAACGCTATCTGCATAATTTGTCTGATTTGTCGTCGATCAGCGGGAATGATGTGTATTTCACTTATCAGGATGAAAAGAAAGGTATCTGGGTGGGTACTTTGGACGGAGGATTGAATCTGCTTTGTGAGGAAAATGGGGAAGTCACTTTTAAGAATAAATATAACGGATTCAAGAACTATCCTACGTATGGCCTTTATATGGAAGTGAGAAATATGATAGAGGATAATGACGGGCGTATGTGGGTAGGTACGATGGACGGGCTGATGTCTTTTAAAAACAACTTTGCCTCAGTGGAGCAGATTGATTTTGAAACCTATCGTGGTTCCAACCGGGTAAATTATGCCGATAGCGATGTGTACGCGCTTTATAAAGACGAGTTCTCTCAGATATGGGTATGTGTGTTTGGTGGAGGATTGAGCAAATTGTCGGGATACGATGAGGAAACGCATAAGCTTTCATTTAAATCGTATGGCTGGGAAGACGGATTGAATAATGATGTGGTGATGTCTATTATAGAAGATGATAACGGTTTTCTTTGGCTTGCTACAGAAAAAGGACTCTCTTGTTTTGACAGAGCGACAAGCCAGGTGCGTAACTATGACAAATATGATGGCTTTCCTCCGGTTGTGATGGAAGAAAACACCGCACTGAAAACGCTGGACGGAGAACTTTGGCTGGGGTGTAAAGAGGGTATCTTGACCTTTTCTCCCGATAAGCTGGAAACGCAAAGATTTGATTATAATACATTTATTGTAGGATGTCAGATATCAAACCGGGATATACGCAGCTATACGGACCATCCCATTATTGACCGGTCCATTACCTATACAGACAGGATTACATTGAATCATAACCAGTCCATGTTTACTTTAGAGTTTGCGGCGTTGAACTATAATAATCAGAACCGTGTGTCTTACAAATATATTTTGGAAGGATATGAAAAAGAATGGCACTATAACGGGAAGAACCGTATAGCATCCTATACCAATGTTCCTCCCGGCAAGTATCTTTTCAGAGTACAGACACTGGATGAGGCAAATCCCGGTTTGGAGTCTTTCCGTGAGTTGACCGTTGTCATTCTGCCGCCTTGGTGG
The DNA here is from genome assembly GCF_000012825.1 of Phocaeicola vulgatus ATCC 8482. Lineage (GTDB taxonomy): Bacteria > Bacteroidota > Bacteroidia > Bacteroidales > Bacteroidaceae > Phocaeicola > Phocaeicola vulgatus. Next base: position 3,685,085 of record NC_009614.1, read on the forward strand.
GCCAGTTGGTGGGCGTATGTTATCTATATGATTATAGCCGTAGCCTTATTGCTGGTGGCTATAAAATTATCTCTTTTCATGATTAAGGTGAAGAATGATGTGTATATCGAACAAAAATTGTCCGAATTGAAAATCAAGTTCTTTACCAATATCTCGCATGAGTTGCGTACTCCGCTGACTCTGATCCAAGGGCCTATTCAGGAACTGAGAGAAAAGGAGAAACTATCTCAGAAAGGAATGCAATATGTGGATCTGATGGAAAAGAATACCAAACAGATGCTGCAACTGGTCAATCAGATATTGGATTTCCGTAAAATACAGAACGGCAAGATGCGTCTGCATGTGTCGTTGTTCAACCTGAATGAGATGGTAGACTCTTTTGAGAAAGAATTCAGGGTGATGGCCGAAGAAAATGAAGTCAGCTTCACGTTCCAGCTGGCCGGTGAGGATATCATGGTATGGGCGGATAAGGAGAAAGTGGCTATCGTGATCCGCAACATCATCTCCAATGCGTTCAAGTTCACTCCTGCCGGGGGAAATATTTATGTCACGATGGGAGTGTCGGATGATGACAGGCATTGTTATGTACGGGTGGAAGATAGCGGTGTGGGGATTCCCCAAAGCAAGCTTTCCGAAATCTTCGAGCGTTTCTCGCAGGCTGACAATGCACGTGGCGCTTATTATCAGGGAACGGGCATCGGATTGGCTTTGTCTAAGGAAATTATCAGTCTGCATCATGGGGAAATCTATGCAGAGAGTCCTGAAGGGAAGGGAGCGGTCTTTACCATTGAATTGCAACTGGGTAAGGAGCATTACAAACCGTCGGAAGTCGATTTCTATATGGGCGGGGAAACGGTGAGTGTTCCTGAGGCTGAATCTGTTTCTGCCTCTGCCGGCAAGGAAAGCGAGGAGGAGAAAGAACAGCCTGTCGATTCGTCTTTGCCTACCGTGCTGATTGTAGAAGATAATAAGGATTTATGCAATATGTTGAAGCTGCAATTGGAAGATAAATTCAATATTTATATGGCCAATGATGGTGTGGAGGGGCTGAAGAAAGTACATCTTTATCATCCCGACATGGTAGTCACCGACCAGATGATGCCGAATATGGATGGAATAGAGATGTTGCAACGCATCCGTAAAGATTTCCAGATCAGTCATATTCCGGTGATTATCCTGACGGCGAAAGGTAATGATGAAGCGAAGACCAAAGCGATAAGCATGGGAGCGAATGCCTATATCATCAAACCTTTCAGCAAAGACTATCTGGTAGCACGTATCGAACAGTTGCTGAATGAACGTAAATTGTTCCGTGAACGTGTATGGCAGCAGCCCGAAGAACATAAGGAGGAACAGGATACATACGAACAGTTCCTGGTGAAGAAAGATGTGCAGTTCATTGAAAAGATTCATCAGGTTATAGAAGAGAATCTGGATAATAGTGATTTTAATATAGATACTATAGCATCGACTATCGGGCTGAGCCGCTCGGCTTTCTTTAAGAAGTTAAAGAGCCTGACCGGGTTTGCTCCGGTGGATTTAGTGAAAGAGATTCGTCTGAATAAATCAATAGAGTTGATTAAAAACTCGGATATGAGTATTTCAGAAATAGCTTTTGCCGTGGGCTTCAAGGATTCCGGTTATTTCAGTAAATGTTTTCGTAAGAAATATGATCAGACTCCGAGGGAATATATGAATGAATGGCGTAAAGGTTGATTTCTTGACCTTATAAAGCAGGAATCCCGTAAACAGATGTAGGCGAGCGTCGTGTTTGCGGGATTGTCTTATTTGTTTGCTAAGTTATTTTTGGACTTTATTAAGATTTAGTGATTACATACTTTTTTGTGATTCGTCTTAATTCTAAACAATAACTAGATTACGATGAATGTGAAAAAAATTATCAGTTTAATCATGCTCCTGTTTATGTTACTGCCTTTGGGAGCACAGAATTCAGAGGGAAAACAACGCTATAAAATAGCTGCGTGTGACTGGATGATGCTAAAGCGTCAGAAGATCGGTTCTTTTCAATTGATGAAGGAACTAGGAGGTGATGGCATAGAAATGGACATGGGAGGCTTGGGAAAACGGGATACTTTTGATAATAAGTTCCACCAGCCCCATTTCTGTAAATTATTTAAAGAAACAGCACAGGAACAGCATATTGAAGTCCCTTCTGTGGCGATGTCCGGATTCTTTGGACAATCTTTCTTGACTCATCATAATTATAAAGCTTTAGTGCAGGATTGTTTGAATACGATGAAGGTGATGGGGGCCCAAGTAGCTTTCCTTCCATTAGGCGGCATAAAAGAGGACTGGACAGTAGCGGGTGATGCACGTCAGGAGTTGGTAAGCCGTTTGCACGAAGTGGGAGAAATGGCAGTGAAAGATGGAGTAGTGATAGGTATCCGTACTCCTTTGGACGCCGGAGGGGATATAAAACTGTTGAAAGAAATTAATTCGAAAGGTATAAAGATTTATTATAGTTTTCAAAATGCGTTGGAAAATGGACGCGACCTCTGTAAAGAGTTGAAAAAATTGGGAAAGGATCGGATTTGTCAGATACATTGTACGGATACAGACGGGGTTACTCTTCCTTATAATACCCGTCTGGATATGAATGCCGTAAAGCATACCCTTGATAAGATGGGGTGGAGCGGATGGCTGGTCATTGAACGGTCACGGAATAAGGATGAAGTCCGGAATGTAAAGAAAAACTTCGGGACGAATGTCGCTTATCTGAAACAGATATTTCAACAAGAAAAATAAGATAATATTTTAATTTTAAAAATGATTCTATGAAGAAAGAAAATGCATTTCTTCAGAAGCTGGACAAGATTGGCAACTTGACACAAGTGGTCTGTCTCAGTCTGTTTCTGACAGGAGTTTCTGTTCAGGGAGTATCCGCTGAGACAGGATTTCCTATATCCCAGTCGGTGCAACAGACTAAAACTGTCACCGGACAGGTGGTTGATGAAACTGGTGAACCGGTGATTGGTGCCAGTGTGATGGTGGAAGGAACTACAAACGGTACCATTACTGATTTTGACGGAAGATTTGCTTTGCAAGTCCCTTCGGGCAAGAAGGTTGTCATTTCATTTGTGGGGTATGTGCCGCAAACGATTGCTCCGAAACAAGGAAAAGACTTTAGAGTGGTGCTGAAGGAAGATTCCAAAATGCTGGACGAAGTGGTTGTAGTCGGTTACGGTACTCAGAAAGCAAAAGATGTGACAGGATCTATCGGGGTTATTACTCCTTCGGAAATTTCAGATTTGCCGGTGTCGAATTTGGGTGCTGCGCTAGCGGGACAGATACCTGGTTTGAGTATCAGTGGTGGTGACAGCCGTCCGGGTGAAGGGGCAACTATGTCTATTCGTCAATCTTTCTCGTATTCTAAAGATGGTGGTAGTACTAATCCGATGGTCATAATCGATGATGTGATTCAGATAGATGCCAACAGCGGTCTTCCGACATTAGAAACTTTCAATGCCCTTGATCCTTCTGAAATTGAAAGTATTTCAGTCCTTCGTGATGCCAGTGCTGCCATTTACGGTTCCCGTGCTTCGCAAGGTGCTATTATTGTAAAGACCAAACGAGGTAAATCAGGAGCTCCCAAAATCAATTATTCAGGTAAATTCGGATTTAATGATGCAGTGGGACATCCTAAAACCTTAAAAGGAGCAGCTTATGGACGTTTTGCCAATTCCTTTAATTTGGCCAATAATAAGATAAGTATGGATCCGGATGGAAACTGGATGAATAAAATTTATAATGAAGCGGAACTGGCCGAGATGGATGGCTTGAATTACAATTGGCTGGATGAAGCCTGGTCCGGCGCTTTTACAATGAACCATTCGGTCAATGTAAGTGGCGGTAGCGAGAAAGCTACTTATTTTGCGGGTGCTTCTTACTATACTCAGGGGGCGAATCTTGGAAAACAGGATTATAATAGATGGAACTTCCGTGCAGGTGTGGATATCAAATTGACTTCCGATTTGAAATTTTCTGCAACCATAGCGGGTAACCAGCAGGAAACCACATCGAGTTTTACCAAAGGTTTAAGCAATTTGAACGGTTATGGGGGAACTAAGCCCGGTGAATCCGGTGATTATTTGGTTCTTGCTCATATGCCGAATTATTTGCCATGGGAGATAACATTGGATGATGGTAATACCTATTATACATCTCCTTTGTTGAATAGTTACTCGAGTGCGGGTAATGCAACATCGGGCAATAAAATGAGTACATGGAATTATTTTGCTATGGAGAATAATGACGGTTCTTATTCCACGAATGATAATTTCAGTTATGATGCCAACTTCTCCGTCACTTATGCCGTTCCGTTTATCAAAGGTCTTTCATTCAAGGGAAGCTATGCGTTGAAGCGTAGTGCCAGTGATAGTGAGCAGGCATTTATGCCATTTACGTTGGCTTATCTGAAAGCAAGCGATGCATTGACACCCGGAAATCGTTTTTATAGCGATCATCCGTCTGTTTCCGATTATCAATTAAAAGAATTTACGGGAAGCACTCGTGTGGTATATTCAGACCAGATGGCTAAAAACGAGCAATTGAACTTCTATGTGAATTATGAAGGAAAGTTTGGCAAGCATAGCATTGCCGCCATGGCTGCAGTGGAAAAAATGCAGGCTTATATGCATTCCAAGCGGATGTTGTTTAATAACCCTGACCCGGATGGTTATTTGGGTACTTCGCCAAGTGCGGGAGCGATGGATACAGGTAATTCTATTACATATAAATACAAACAGGGTTCTTTGTCTTATTTAGGTCGTGTAAGCTATAATTATGCCGATAAGTATTTGTTCCAATTCCTATTCCGTAGCGATGCTTCCACTAAATTTGCTCCGGCCAATTATTGGGGCTTCTTCCCGGGTGTTTCCGTGGGGTGGGTAGCTTCGGAAGAAGAATTTATGAAGAAGTTGCTGCCGTCATGGTTTGAATACATGAAAGTACGTTTCTCATGGGGACGTACCGGTAAAGATAATATCAAAGCATGGGGATGGAAGCAACTCTATTCATTGGATCCTAGTAGAGGATATGGATTCGGTTCTAACGGTGGTATCCTGCAAACGGGTATCAAGCCGGGAGCGACTCCTAATCCTGATGCGCATTGGGATAATACCGATAAATTTAATCTTGGTTTTGATTTGCGTTTCCTCAATAACCGTTTAAGTGCGACTGTGGATGTGTACTATGATATAAACTCTGACATCTTGAATCAGAATATCGGTGGTATCATAGGTACTCCTATTTTTGCAGGAGGTGCTTTGACAGAAGTGAACTTTGGGCGTATTGATGCTTTTGGTAGTGAATTCTCTTTGAATTGGCGCGATAAAATAGATCAGGTGAAATATAATATCGGAGTGAATTTTGGATTTAATGGCAACAGGGTAAGAGAATGGCCCCAGTCTGCTCCGAGTTATATACAGGAAAATTCTGTAAGAGAGGGTGCTTCTACTATATTCCCTACATACGGGTATAAAGTATGGAGAGGTACAAGTTCCGGAGATGGTATTTTACGGAACAGTGATGATATTGAGAATTATTGGAACTATTTATCGGCCAATGCAGAAGCCGCAGGCACTTCTCCGGAATATTTGGGCGTAAAAGATGCCAGTCAGTTAAAACCGGGTATGTTGGCTTATCAGGATTTGGGTGGCGTATTGAATGAGGATGGTACGCAGTCGGGGCCCGACGGACGTATTGCCAAGACCCAGGATTATGCCAAACTGAATAAGAGTGGAAAGACATATGGTTTTACCACCAAACTGGGGGCGGAATGGAAAGGTATCAGCTTTAATATGATGATTGCCACTTCATGGGGTGGTTATCGCCAGATTGACGTCAATAAAATCACAACATCCAGTGGGGATATGCTTTGGACACCGGACTCATTCTGGGAAGATATGTTTGATGAAAGAAATAATACGACGGGGAAATATCCTAATTTAGGTTTAGACAACAGAATATCAGGATCAGTAATTGCACCGTCTGATTTTTGGTCTATCAGTACGTTCCGTTGCTATATCCGTAACTTAAGTATCGGTTATACGCTGCCTAAGGCATGGTTGTCACCTTTAAAGATCCAGTCGGCTAAATTAAGTCTGACAGGTAATAATCTATGGGATTTCTATAACCCGTATCCCGATCATTATCGTAATATGTATTGTGGAACAACTTCATTGTATCCTACATTGAGAACGTGGTCGTTGGGAGTAAATGTATCATTCTAAAATTAAAAAGAATCATTGATATGAAAAAGCGCATATTATATACTGTGTTATTGGCAGCCGGATTGGCATTTAGCAGTTGCAGTGACCAGTTCTTGCAGGATATGAATCCGTATGACAGTTATTCACCGGAAAAGACTTTCGGCATCGAATCTAATTTGGACTTATATATTCAGAATGTGTATTATAACTATTTTTATAAGTCGGGTATGACCCCTCCACAGTCATACGGCTTGTCCGGTAACTGGAATGACTATTCAACTTATACGGAGGAGAAATGGGGTATCGAGAAGAAATTTGACGCTTCCAGAAGTTTGAAAAAAGCTACGGACTGTGAAACTTATTTTGGCAGTAATCTGGCTACGAATATAAAGAATGATCCATATAGCCGTATCCGCAGTTGCAATGAAATTCTGGAAGGAGTTGATAAATATGGTCAGGACTTGTCGGAAGCTGCCATAAAAAAAGCGAAAGGACAGGCTTATTTCTTCCGTGCCATGCAGTTGTTTGATTTGGTACGTGTATACGGAGCTGTTCCTGTGGTAAATAAAGTGCTTATGGCGGCCGACCGTGAGGGAGCTAAAGATTATAATCGTGAAAGTGTGGAAACATGTGTCAACCAGATCTTGAGTGATTTAAAAGAGGCTGCGAATCTGCTTCCCACTCGTAAAGAATGGGGAAGTGACCAGTATGGACGGTTGACCAAGGAAGCTGCATTGGCATACAGAAGCCGCGTGGCGCTGGTATTTGCAAGCCCTATCTTTAATGCAGATTGGAATAATACAGGCAGTAAACGCTGGAAAGATGCGTTGGATATTACTCTAGAAGCACAGGCTTTCTTGAGCAGCGAAGGTTATGGTTTGTATGGCAATTCCGCCAAAGACTGGAATGAAATGTTCTACAAGTTTGACAATCAGGAATGTAAGGAGGTGATTATGGTCAAACTGTTGGCTAGCTCTACCTCTAAAAATGATGAACATAGTGGATGGCAGAAAACAATCCGCTTGAAAACAATGGGTGGCAGTGGTTCCGGTTATCATGTTCCTATGGGTATGTTGGATATTTTCCCGATGGCGGATGGTTCCAAAGCTGTAAATGATGATGGTGAGGCGATAAACGGGTACGACCGTTCTTTATTCTTCAAGAATCGTGATCCGCGTTTCTATTACACGTTTACTTTCTCCGGAGCGAAATGGGGATATGATCAGGATGCAGATGCCGTAGTTTGGAATTATCGTTGGAGTGAAACGAAAGAAGATGGTTCTCAGTTGCATTATTACACGGAAAATGAAGGCAGCAGTCCGGCGATAGTACGTAAAATGTCCGATCCGGCTGAAAATAGTGCAAACACATATCAATGGGATGGCACTGATGTATACGAATATCGTTATGCTGAATTGTTGTTGAACCTTGCAGAATGTTATGCAGCTACGGGGGATATAAGTAATTCAGTGAAAACAATTGGTGAAATTCGTGCCCGTGTAGGTATTCCTGCATCCAATAATTATGGCTTGGGAACGATTACCGATAAGAATGAAGCTATTAAGGCTTGTCTGCGTGAGCGTCAGGTGGAATTAGCTTATGAGGGTAAGCGTTATTGGGATTTATGGCGTTGGATGCTGTATAATGATGATGCAAGTGATAACAATACCACCTGTACTACCTTGGGTATTGAGCCGTTAAATGGTACTGCCCGTGTGGGTAAATATTTACAAGTGAAGGATTATGACGGAAAGGCAGATCCTCTTGTTTCTGTCATTGCTGATTTTGAGCCTGTAGATGTGGATAATGCGGCAGACTTACAAGCCGAAATGAATAGGTTGGGAGAGTTCTGGAGCCAGCACTTTGTTTTACAGGATAGAGAAACTCCGGTAGATAATGTGAATGGTCAGGAAGCAGTAATTTCATGGCAGGAAAACTATTACCTGTCCGGTCTGCCCTCTAATGTATTGAATATGAATCCGTGGTTGGAACAATCAAAAGGATGGTTGGATTATTATGAATCAGAAGGCACATTGGATGCTAGGAAATAATTTAATACGATAGTTTTATATCTGCTAGTTTATTATGACAGATACAAGCATTTTTGAGTACATATCCCCGAAAAGTGCGTCTTGAAAAAGATAATTGTTAAGAAAAAGAGAACGGAATATAAATTCCAACTTACTTATAGCACAGATATAATTTTTTAAGAATAAAGTATGAAAAGAAAAATGTTTTTAGGACTGTGTATGGCTACTTTTATTGCTCCAGTGGCAATGGCCCAGTATCCCCAGTTGACTGAGGAAGCGAAGCAAGCCTACCAGAAAATGATGAGTGAAGAACGTCGCCGCTCTGACGAAGCCTGGGCAAAAGCATTGCCTGTTGTACAGAAAGAAGCGAGAGAAGGTCGTCCGTATATTTCGTGGGCTTCCCGTCCATACGATTTGCCGCAGGCACGAATTCCTGCTTTCCCCGGTGCTGAAGGAGGAGGTATGTACAGTTTCGGCGGTCGTGGCGGTAAGGTGATTACCGTGACTAATTTGAATGACCGTGGTCCCGGTTCTTTCCGTGAGGCTTGTGAGACAGGTGGAGCACGTATCATTGTCTTCAATGTTTCAGGTATTATTAAATTGGAATCTCCCATTATCGTCCGGGCTCCATATGTCACTATTGCAGGACAGACAGCTCCGGGTGACGGGGTATGTATTGCCGGAGAGTCTTTTTGGGTAAATACGCATGATGTAGTGGTACGCCATATGCGTTTCCGCCGTGGCGAAACAAAAGTATGGCATCGTGACGATTCTTTCGGAGGCAACCCGATTGGAAATATCATGATTGACCATTGCTCTTGTACTTGGGGATTGGATGAGAACATTTCTTTCTATCGCCATATGTACGACCCCAGCGAAGGACAATATGAATCAAAAGATCTGAAACTGCCTACCGTAAATGTTACCATACAGAATACTATCTCGGCAAAAGCGCTGGATACTTACAATCATGCATTCGGCAGCACTTTAGGTGGTGAGAATTGTGCATTTATGCGTAACCTGTGGGCAAGTAATTCGGGACGTAATCCTTCCGTCGGTTGGAATGGTGTTTTCAATTTTGTAAACAATGTGGTGTTCAACTGGGTACATCGCTCTTCGGACGGTGGCGATTATACCGCTATGTTCAATATGATAAACAACTATTATAAACCGGGACCGGCCACTCCGAAAGATACTCCTGTGGGGCATCGCATCCTGAAACCCGAAGCGGGACGAAGCAAATTGGATCATAAAGTGTATGGCCGTGTTTATGCTGATGGTAATATTATGGAAGGCTATCCTGCCATTACAGAGGACAACTGGGCAGGTGGTATCCAGATTGAAACTCAGCCGAATACAGATGGATATACGGAGAATATGCGTAGCAACCGTCCTTTTGAAATGCCGTACATCCGCATTACTTCCGCACATGATGCATACGATTTTGTACTGAAAAATGCAGGTGCCAACATTCCTTGCCGTGATATTGTGGATGAACGTATTGTAGAGGAAGTGAGAACAGGCGTTCCTTATTATGATAAGAAGATGGCCAAGGATGCTAACGGTGATTTGACCGGGCTGGCTCCTAAATCAATGGGAGAAGACGGACAGTTTAAATATCGCCGCTTGCCGAAAGATTCTTATAAACAGGGTATCATCACCGATATCCGCCAGATGGGGGGATATCCGGAATACAAAGGCACTCCGTATGTGGATACGGATGGTGACGGTATGCCCGATGAATGGGAAAAGGCAAATGGCTTGAATCCTAATGATCCTTCGGATGCTAATAAGGACTGTACCGGTGACGGCTATACAAATATTGAGAAATATATTAATGGTATCAGCACTAGAAATTGTATTGACTGGTCTGATTTGAGAAACAATTATGATACATTGGCTTCTAAAGGAAAGTTGATGTAATAAACGGAGGAAAGAAGACAGGATATGATACAAAAGTCAGGTATAATGTTTCTGTTGCTCATGGCGGTAGTCATTACCGCCGGAGCAGTGGATTTGGACCGTGAAGGCCGCGATCCGGCTTACGTGGAATCTATTGTGAAACGTTCGCAGAAGATTGTAGATAAACTGGAGTTGACAGATACCGTTGCCGCCCGTGAAGTGACAACTATCATAGCCAACCGTTATTTTAAACTGAATGACATATACGAAACGCGCGATGCCAAAGTGAAGCTGGCAAAAGAAACCCTGACGGGCGATGCGAAACAAGAAGCCGTTAAAGCTGCCGAAGCTGAAAAGGATGCGGCGCTTTACCGTACTCATTTCGCTTTCCCGGCCGATCTTTCGCTCTATTTGGATGCCAAGCAGATAGATGCAGTGAAAGATGGCATGACTTATGGTGTGGTAATGGTAACTTATAAAGCTACGGTTGACATGATTCCTACCTTGAAAGAAGAAGAGAAAGCGCAGATTATGGCATGGCTTGTTGAAGCCCGTGAATTTGCCATGGATGCTGAAAATTCAAATAAGAAACATGCTGCTTTCGGCAAATACAAAGGCCGGATTAATAATTACCTCTCTAAGCGGGGATATGATTTAGTGAAAGAACGTAAGGCTTGGTATGAACGTATCAAGGCACGTGGAGGAAAGATATAAATTAATGTTTATTGAAAAGCGGAAAAGGAGCTTGCCCGGTGAAACGGTGTCAAGCTCTTTTTTATGTGCGGATAGAGAGTACAACAGGCTTTCTGTTCCGTCTTTGATATAGAAATACTCGCAATGTGTGTTTGAATCATGTTAAAAGCAGGGTGTTATGTTACGAAGTTATAGAAAAAATAATAATTTAGCGACCAAATGAATCAACTAAAGAAACTATTTGCAGTGGCAGCATTGACTGCATGTGTGTTGCCTGTGGCGGCACAGTATCCTGTAATTCCTGATTCGGTAAAAATCAGAGGAGAAGAACAACAAAAGGAAATAGACCGGAAATCGGATGAGGCATGGGCGAAAGCATTACCTGTAGTAATGTCCGAGGCTGCTCAAGGACGTCCTTATAAACCATGGGCATCCAAACCGGAGGATTTAATAAAGAGCAACATACCTGCCTTTCCCGGGGCAGAAGGGGGAGGGGCCTATACTCCCGGTGGACGTGGAGGAAAAGTAATTGTGGTCAATTCGCTGGCCGACAGTGGGCCCGGAACATTGCGTGAGGCATGTGAGACCGGTGGCGCGCGTATTGTTGTGTTCAATGTTTCGGGCGTTATCCGGCTGAAAACTCCTATAAACGTCCGTGCTCCGTATATCACTATTGCAGGTCAGACAGCTCCGGGGGATGGGGTTTGTGTAACAGGAGCCTCTTTCCTGCTTGATACGCATGATATTATTATCCGCCATATGCGTTTCCGTCGGGGGGCGCAGGATGTGTTCTTCCGGGATGATGCTTTGGGAGGTAACTGTGTGGGTAATGTTATTATCGATCACTGCTCTGCCAGTTGGGGACTGGATGAAAACATGTCTGTTTACCGCCATGTATACAATCGCGATTCCACAGGGCATGGTCTGAAGCTTCCTACTGTCAACATAACTATTCAGAACTCTATTTTTTCGGAAGCTTTGGATTGTTACAATCATGCTTTCGGGGCGACTATAGGTGGGCATAACAGTATGTTTTGCCGTAACTTGTTCGCATCCAATATCAGCCGTAACTGTTCCATTGGCATGAATGAGGATTTTAATCTGGTAAACAATGTGACTTTTAATTGGTGGAACCGTTCTGTTGACGGGGGAGATGAAACCAGCCGTTTGAATATTATTAATAATTATTTTAAACCGGGGCCTATCACTCCGAAAGATAAGCCGATTGCCCACCGGATTGTGAAACCCGAATCAAGTCGTGACAAGAAGAAACCGGATACATTTGGTAAAGCATATGTAGCCGGAAATGTAGTGGAAGGTAATGCGCGTGTGACAAAGAATAATTGGGATGGCGGCGTGCAGGTGTACGATATGCCGGACGCAGGGAAGTTTACAGATCAAATTCGTGTAAACGAGCCTTTCTCAATGCCCCATGTGACTATTATGGATGCCAAAACTGCCTATAATTATGTATTGGAAAATGCCGGGGCTACTTTCCCTAAAAGGGATGCGGTGGATGCCCGTGTGATGAAGACGGTGAAGACAGGGAAAGCTATTTACGTGAAAGACGCTCCTGAATTCGTTAGTACTTATGTAAAAAGACGTCTTCCTGTTGACTCTTATAAACAAGGGATCATTACAGATCCCCGTCAGGTAGGTGGTTTGCCCGAATATAAAGGTACTCCTGTGGTTGATACGGATGGTGATGGTATGCCGGATGTCTGGGAGGTGAGATATGGACTCAATCCTAATGATCCGGGTGATGCGGTAAAAGATTGTAATGGTGACGGGTATACCAATATTGAAAAATACATTAATGGCATAGATCCTGCAAAGAAAGTGAATTGGACGGATATAAAGAACAATCATGATACTTTGGCAAAACGTAAAAGTTTGATGTAAAATGAATTATAAGTTATTATTATTTGGATTTTTGAGTTTGGGGTTTGCGCGGATTTCTGCGCAAACCTTTCCTTTACAGGTGAAGGAAGAAAAACTGACTTATGTGACTGATGAACGCGGAAACCGTATTCTAGATTATTCTTCTTGCGGTTACCGTAACTCGGAACACCCTATACCTGATGTGGCGAATGCCGTTTTTGTTTCATGGAAGCCTGGAGATAATTCCTCTCGTATTCAGCGTGCCATTGACTATGTATCTTCATTGGCTTTGGATAAAAATGGTTTTCGTGGGGCTGTTTTGCTGGATAAAGGAACTTTTGAATTGAATGAGAGCTTGCGTATTTCTGTGTCGGGAGTCGTGCTGCGCGGCAGTGACAGGGAACAGACCGTATTGTTGAAAAAGGGAGTGGACAGAGGAGCTTTGCTTTATATTGAAGGGCGGAATGATTTGGCTGTTACGGATACCTTGGATGTGTTGACATCATACGTTCCTGTAAATACTTGTACTTTTCAGGTAACCAATAATGTACAGCTGGTTTCCGGAGAGCGGGTCCGGATTGTCCGCCCCTCTACGAAAGAATGGATTGCTTCTGTCGGTTGTGATATTTTTGGCGGAGGTATTTCCGCTTTGGGCTGGAAAGAAGGAGAGATGGATTTGGTTTGGGATAGGTCGGTAAGTAAGGCGGATGGAAACCAATTGACTTTGGATGCTCCTTTGACAATGGCTTTGGATAATAAATGGGGAACTGTCAAAGTGTTACGTTATAGTTGGCCGGGCAGAATCGCAGAAGCAGGTTTGGAGAATCTGACATTGGCTTCTGACTATGATAAGAAGTATCCTAAAGATGAGGATCATTGCTGGACGGGGGTATCTATAGAAAATGCCGAAAACTGTTGGGTGCGCAGGGTAAATTTTAAGCACTTTGCAGGAAGTGCTGTGATTGTACAGCGTACCGGCTCTAAAACAACTGTAGAAGATTGTGTATCCACAGAACCTGTTTCAGAGATAGGTGGAATGCGTCGCAGTACATTTTATACTATGGGGCAGCAGACACTTTTTCAGCGTTGTTATTCTAAACAGGGTATTCATGATTTCTCAGCCGGATTTTGTGCGGCAGGTCCGAATGCTTTTGTACAGTGTGATTCGGAAGAGTCGTTAGGATTCAGCGGTTCTATTGATTCCTGGGCTTGCGGGTTATTATTTGATGTGGTAAACATTGATGGCCATGATTTGGTGTTTAAGAATTTGGGACAGGATAAAAATGGTGCCGGTTGGAATACAGGCAACAGTCTTTTCTGGCAATGTACAGCTGCCGGGATAGAGTGTTATTCACCGGCAAGAGATGCGGTAAACCGTGCATACGGTTGTTGGGCGCAATTCTCGGGTGACGGCCAATGGGCGGAATCAAATAATCACGTACATCCCCGCAGCTTGTTTTATGCACAGTTGGCGGCACGTTTGAATAAAGATTGTTCTGACCAGGCACGTATTCTTCCCAGGGCTACCAACGCAACCAGCAGTCCTACCGTAGAAGCGGCAATGGAGATGGCAAAGGAAGCTTATACTCCCCGTCTTACTATGCAAAAATGGATTGAGGAAGCACCTTATACAGCCAGTGTGTCTTCCGGAAAACTGAAATCTTTAGAAGATTTGAAGTTCAAGACACCTATATATAAGGAAAAAGAGGATCATCTGTTTGCCATTATTAATGGACGTATGCAGGTGGATGGCCGGTTACTGGTAGGCGGCAGGCAGGAGGTTCCTTGGTGGAATGGGAAACTGAGGACCAGCTTCTTGTCTAAAGCCAAGCCACATGTTACCCGTTTCGTGCCGGGACGCGAAGGACTTGGGCTGACGGATAGAATTGATTCTACGGTGAATTATATGGTGAAGAATCAGATTTTGGTTTTAGATCATAATTACGGTTTGTGGTATGAGCGTCGTCGTGACGATCATGAGCGTGTCCGTCGCCGTGATGGAGATGTGTGGGGGCCATTCTACGAACAACCGTTTGCCCGCAGTGGAGAAGGTACTGCTTGGGAAGGATTGAGCAAGTATGATTTGAACCGTCCCAATGCATGGTATTGGAACCGGTTGAAGCAGTTTGCCGAAAAAGGGGCGGAGAAAGGTCTTTTGCTTTTCCATGAGAATTACTTCCAGCATAATATCTTGGAGGCGGGAGCACATTGGGTAGACTGTCCTTGGCGGTCGGCCAATAATATCAATCAGACCGATATGCCTGAACCTGTTCCTTTTGCCGGTGACAAACGTATCTTTGTAGCGGATATGTTTTATGATATCAGTCATCCGGTACGTCGTGAGTTTCATAGAAAGTATATTCGCCAATGCTTGGATAATTTTGCCGATGATGCAAATGTGGTACAACTGATCAGTGCGGAGTTTACCGGTCCGTTGCATTTTGTACAATTCTGGCTGGATGTGATAGGAGAGTGGGAGAAAGAAACCGGTAAGAAAGCGACCGTGGCGTTAAGTGCGACAAAGGATGTTCAAGATGCCATTCTGAATGATACGCAGCGTGCGAAATTAGTTGACATTATTGATATTCGTTACTGGCACTATAAAGTGGATGGTCTTTATGCTCCCGAAGGTGGAAAGAACCTGGCTCCCCGTCAGCATGCCCGTAAAATGAAAGTAGGTAAGGTTACTTTTGATGAAGCTTATCGGGCGGTGAGTGAATATCGTAAGAAGTTCCCGGAAAAAGCGGTTACTTACTATGCGCAGAATTATCCGGATATGGCTTGGGCTGTCTTCATGGCAAGTGGCTCTTGCTCGGTTGTTCCGGTTGCCGATGAAAGCTTTTTAACTGATGCGGCTGCTATGGATATGGAGGATACTGGTACAAATAAGTATCAGAAACTGGTAAAATCTGGTATTGGAAGTATCATTTATTCCCATTCTGCAACAGATATTCCTGTTCATTTATCACCTGGGAAATACATATTGAAGTCTGTTGATCCGAAGACCGGAGCAATAACGGTGATTGCTAAACGATTGAATATTAAAGATATATATATGCTTAAAGCAGAGGAAAACAAAGATTGTATTTATTGGTTTCATAGAATTTAGTACATGGAAGGAGAACCGGACTTATTTTGGTTCTCCTTTTTAATGAAAATCTGTATTATTTAGCATATATGTTTTTCAGCAGGTTATCTGTTTTTTCGGTCCAATAATCAAATATTACCTAAAAAAGTAGCGTATCCTCCCTAGTTTTGCATCATCATCAAAACAACCTATAATTAGTATACTGTGATGGAACAAAACTTAAATGATAAGACAGCTTGCTTGGTAACCGCTTTCCAATCGGGAGATGTAAGTGCATTCTCTACATTATATGATATGCATATTAATCTTCTATTTAATTATGGATGTAAGTTAACTACTGACAAAGAATTGTTGAAGGACTGCATTCATGATGTCTTTGTAAAATTGTATACAAAGAAGGCTGAATTGGGTATCATTGACAACTTCAAATCATACCTCCTCATTTCCTTGAAAAACAAGTTATGTGATGAACTTCGCAGACGGATGTTCATGTCGGAAACGGCTGTTGAGGAACTGAATCCCGTTGCAGCAGGTGATGATGTAGAACATCAATATTTGGAAAAGGAAAAAAGTTGTTTTGAAAATATAAAAGTAAAACATTTGTTGGCTCAATTATCTCCGCGCCAACGTGAGGCACTTACCTTATATTATATAGAAGAGAAGAAATATGAAGATATTTGTACCATTATGGATATGAATTACCAGTCGGTACGAAATTTGATGCATAGAGGTATTACAAGATTAAGGGAATTGGTAGGATAATATTTTAAGTTTTCAGGTGAGTACAACTTTGAACCACTATCCGTCATAATGAAAAATGATTGTAACGTGGATACAAAAAAGATGTATAGCAAGGTAGAAGACTTTTTGAAGGATGACGACTTTATCAAGTATGTTCTGGATGATGCTCCTGAATCAGCTTTTCATTGGGATAAGCTTTTAAAGGAGCACGCAGAACTGCTGAAAGTATTTGAAGAGGCCAAGAATGTATTATTGGTTTCTGATGAAGCAATGGAAGTAATGACTTTATCTGAAGAAAGAAAACTAAAACATCGTATTTTTACTACATTAGAGATAAATAATATGGATTATTAATTAATTTGTTAACCATAGAAAAATGAGAAAAGACATGAAGAAATGTCCTAAGCCGTTGGGTTACGGAATCAGACGAACACCTGTTGTGTTAGGATTATCAGCTGCATTATGTATGCCGGCTGCTTTTTCGTATGCAAATGTGGGTGGTAGAATGGATAGTGAGTCGGTGCAGTCTGTTTTGCAAACGCATACAGTTAAAGGTACAATAGTGGATGAAACAGGAGAACCGTTGATTGGTGTGTCCGTGATAGTGAAAGGACAAGCTACTGTTGGAACGATTACTGATTTCGATGGAAATTTCGTTTTAGATATTCCTACAGGTAAGGGGATGCTTGAGGTATCGTATATCGGTTATAAAACTCAGACTGTGACCATAGGTAAGAACACTCAGATCACTATTAAGATGGAACCGGATACTCAGGCTTTGGAAGAAGTGGTAGTTATTGGTTATGGTGCTGTTAAGAAACGGGATTTGACTGGCGCTGTTTCTTCCGTTAAAAATGAGGATATAACTTTGACACCTGCTACTAATCCTATGCAAGCACTTCAAGGACGTGTTGCAGGGTTGGATATAACTCAGGCCTCAGGGCAACCGGGTGAAGGGCCTAAATTGCAATTGCGTGGAACTCGTTCATTTACAGCTAGCGGTGATCCTATGTTTATTATTGATGGTATGCCGGGTGATTATTCTACATTGAATCCTAATGATATTGAGTCTATTGAAGTTTTGAAAGATGCTTCTTCGACAGCTGTTTATGGTGCGGCAGGTGCCAATGGTGTTATTATAATTACTACTAAAAGTGGTAAAGCAGGAAAAATTAATATCAATTTGAATGCCTATGTCGGTTTCAACGGATGGGCCACGGTTCCTGAGATGCGTAGTGGTGACAGTTATATCAATGTACTTCGTGAAGCAAACCAAATTGCCGGAACATATTCTACGGATGAGGCATTATTTTCTTCCCCCGAAGCTTATAAGGCACATTTGAACGGACAATATATAGACTGGGCTGATGAACTGTTGCAGACTGGCGTTACACAAAATTATAGCTTGTCGGTTTCAGGAGGTACGGAAAAAACAAAAGCATATTTCTCTTTAAACTTCTCAGATGAGCAGGGACAATTTACAGGTGATGATTATAAAGTATATTCTACCAATATGCGTATTGACCATGAAATAAAAAAATGGTTAAGTGTTGGTGTGAATATGCAAGGATCTTATGTCTATAGAAATAAAGCATATTCCAGATTTATTAATTCATTAGTGTCTGTTCCTTTGGGAACCGTTTACAATGAAGATGGAAGTATCAATGTAACTCCGGTTCCGGGTGATGGAAATACTATTAATTTATTATTGAATCAAGATAAAAGTGTATACCGTGATAACAATCAAAATTTCAAGCTGTTTTTAAATCCTTATATTGAGATTCGTCCCTTTAAAGGAATGACTATCCAGTCACGGTTGAACGCTAGTCTAGGGTACGATAAAAAGAATTATTTCCAAGGTATCGGTTCCTATCAATATTATGCATCAGATGGTCCTAATGCTTCTGGTACTTCTGCTAGTGTTTATGCCCAGATTGATCAGAACAGAAGCTATAATTATAAATGGGAAAACATTTTCACTTATAATTTTAATATCAAGAAAGACCATGAATTTACTGTAACAGCAGTTACCTCATGGAATCATAATCAAACGGATAAGTCTTGGCAAAAGCAGGATAATATAAAGAATAATTCGTACTTATGGCATAACATGGATGGTACGGGAATTGTTTATTCCAATTATACTATGTCTAAAGGGCTAGGTTTGGTAGGACGTATCAATTATTCGTATTTAGGTAAGTATTTATTCTCTGCATCGGTTCGTCAAGATGGATCTTCAAGACTGGCAAAAGGTAATAAATGGAGTACTTTCCCAGCCGTGTCTTTAGGATGGAGAATATCGGACGAGAAATTTATGCAAGGGACCAGTAACTGGATGAATAATTTGAAACTGCGTTTGGGTTATGGTGTGACTGGTGCAGCATCTATTGATCCCTATTCTTCTGTTGCGACTGTAGAATTGGATGGATATTATAGTTTGGGCGGTCAAAAAACAAATAGCTATAAATTTTCAGAGAATGTAGCGAATGCTGATTTGACTTGGGAAAGATCTCATAACTGGAATATTGGTTTGGATGCATCTTTCTTCAATAACCGTATTGATTTAAGTGCCGATTATTATATAACAAATACGGATGGTGTAATTTGGAAGCAGAATTTGCCGGTTGTCAATGGTGCGTACAATGCTTCTAAGTTATATTATATGAGCAAGAACATTGCAAAGACACAGAATCATGGTTTGGAATTAACATTGAATACACGTAATATTGTTAATAAAGAATTTACATGGACTTCTGCTTTGACTTTCACTTTGAATAATGAAAAAGTAAAATCATTGATAGGCGGTACGGCAGACCATGTTAAGAATGAAGACTATTACTTGTCTATAGGTTATCCTGTAAATTCATTCTATGCTCCAAAAATTGATGGTATGTGGCAGTTGGGTGAAGAAACAGATGCAGCAGCATTTGGCTGTGCTCCTGGTGATATTAAAATCAATGTGCCAGGAATGATTAAGGAAGCCGATGGTAAGTTCTATAAAGTAGGGGATGATGGTCAGCCTTTGACTGACAAGAATGGAGATATTATCTATTATACTAAAGATAATAAATATACTTATAGTGACGCTGATTCGCAAGTATTAGGTCATAATGCTCCCAAATGGACGATGGGTTTCCAAAATTCATTCACATACAAGAATTTTGATTTGACTATTTATGCCTATTTCCGTTGGGGACAGATGATTAATTATGAAATGTTAGGTTGGTATGATTCAACAGGTAAGGGTAATTTCCCTACTTATTTTAACTATTGGACGGAATCTAATCCTTCAAATGATTTCCCGGCATTAAATGCTAATCGTGAAACGAAAAGTTATATAGGATATGGTAGTTTGAATTATGTAGATGGTTCATTCTTTAAAATAAAGAATATTACTTTAGGATATACCTTCCCGGAACGTTTGTTGAAAAATGCCGGCATCAGCAAATGCCGTTTATATGCTACTATTACTAACCCATTGACCGTTGCTAAAAGTCATTTGTTGAAAGATTATGATCCTGAAATGAATGGTGCTTTGAAGTATCCATTATCCAAGCAACTGGTATTTGGTGTGAATGTTTCATTCTAACAAAAACATTAAAGACAAAAGACAATGAAAAGATCATTATATAACATGGCTTTAGCCATTTGCACAGCAGCAGCTATGTACTCATGTTCTTTGGATGAATATAATCCTAGCGATACATCTGGAGAAGGAGAGTTGAAAACTGTAGAAGGCTTGAAAAATTTGGGTACTTATTGCTATTCTCCACTTTATGACCAAATGTTTTCTGCTTCCGATTATTTGGCTGTAGCGGAAACCGGTACAGATTTATGGCTTACCCAAAATAATAAAACAACATTGCAGCAATTGTTCTATTATGAAGGGTTGACTACTAGTACTAATGCTACAGACAAACTGTTTTCTCAAGCTTATGCTTGTATTAATACTTGTAATGCAGTGATAAATCGTGCAGCAGATGTAACTGAGGGAGATAAGAATGTACTGAAAGTTGTAGTAGCTGAAGCAAAGTGTTTGCGTGCTTATTATTATTTGGTACTTGTGACCAATTATGGCAATGTGACGTTAGTAACTACAGAGTCAACAGATACCAAAATAATGAATCCCACTCGCTCGTCACAGGAGGAAATTTACAATCTTATTATAACTGATTTGCAAGAAGCTGCTGCTGACTTGAATACAACTCCTATGGATGGTAATTATGCCCGGGTAACAAAGAAAGCTGCTTTAGGTTTGTTGGCCAGAGCTTATGCGCAGGGAGCAGGTGAAGGTTTAAGCGAAAATGGTGTTTCTTATTGGCAGCGTGCGAAAGAAGTTGCAGAAGACTTGATTGCCAATATGGCTTCTTATAATGCATATTTGTATGATGATGTTGAAGATGTATGGGCACAAAGTAATAATCGTAACAATAAAGAAGCTTTGTTTATAGCTTCGGGACCCCAGGCAGGAACTGATGCTTTTACATATGGTTCGTATGGAGCGAATAAATTATTTACTTTCACATTCTGTGATCCTAATAAATTGAGTGATATTTATCCTGTGGGCAGTAAGCAAAATTACTTCTATGGTCGTGTGAATAATAATTATTATGCGCCTTCTAAATATTTAGTGGACTGTTTTGATGCACGTTATGATAAACGTTGGGAAAACTCATTTACAACAGCTTTTTCTCTGTTCTCCATGGTACAGGCTGGATGGCGCACATACGATGATAAGAATGCAACAATTACATTAACTGAAGATTTGTGCACTAAGTATGGTATTGATTCTAAATTTGTAGGAAAGAAGATATATCCATATGTTGATGTTAATGCTATTAATCTAGGTTCTAATGGTGGTAATCAATATGTTGCCAGTGTATGGCCTAAAGGAGAATATTCTGGTGATGTCAATAAATTGGTTAAAGTGAAGAATCCTTATGTGAATCCTTATCCATTAGCAGAGGATGAAGATCGTTTTATTGTTTATTTATCAAAAGAGTATTTGAGTGATGCTGAAAAAGCAAAGCGAGGATATATTTGTGTGAACATTGATGATTTGTTTGCAGCAGATGGTAAATACAAGGAAACATTTATTGATGCCCAGCAGACAAATACCTATACTTTATTTCCTTCATTGAATAAGTTTAATTTTAATTTCGAGGGAGGTTTTTATGGAAGTAATTTGCAATGCAAAACTGGTGACATGTTTATTATGCGTATGGCTGAAGTGTATCTGATTGCGGCTGAAGCGGAAGAACGTTTGGGAAATGGTGCAAAAGCAGCTGAGTATTTGAATGTTCTTCGTAAGCGTGCTTGTCGTAATGAAGCTGATTTCGAAGCTAATATGAAATTGACTACTGCTACAGAGGATGATGTGTTGGATGAATATGCTCGTGAATTGTGTGGTGAGTTTACCCGTTGGGCTTTACTGAAACGACATAAAGCTTTTGAAACTCGATTGCCTAAATATAATCCTCGTGCTGCCGTAAATTTTAGCCAGAAGAATTATTTACGTCCTATCTCATATACATTCTTAAATCAGATAGAGAACTCTGCTGAATACGGTACTAATGGTTATTAATATAATTTTTTGATAGTGACATAAAGAAGGTGTGTCGTAATGCACGATGCACCTCTTTTTTGTTCATCACTATACAAATCTGTTCATTTTCTTTAAGCTGCGATCTTTTGAAGATTTCTTTGATTTATGTGTTCCCAGCATCTAAAAACAGCAGTTGTAAGTTCATAAAACAGTCTAATCAGCCAGTTCATACCTTCTTTTGTCAGTTTTGCACACATCTTTTTTATATTGAAGGCAATGGCTAGGAAGGCAAAGTCCATGAAGACCTTGTCCTTTCCAAAATGTCGGAAACGTTTGTAGTTCATATTGTTTTTAATTTGTCCGAACACGGCTTCCGGTTCTATGCATCTCTGCCCTCTGTGTTTCAGTCCTTTCTCAGAGCAGAGCAGTTCTTTGGCTCTCCGCTTGTATTGTCTAAGCCTATGATTCAGTTCTATCGTCCTGTTTCCTTTTGCTTTAAAACAGCGGCATCGCAGGGGATAGCCTTCACACCTGACAGCTCTGTACCGTGCATTTTCGCTGACATATCCGGATGCGGTTTTCACATTCCTGGTGCCTATCCTCCGCATCCTTTGCCCCATAGGGCAGATGCAGAAGTCATGTTCTTCATTGTAGTAGAAGTTTTCGGCCTTGAACGGGTCCGGTTTGAATCTCGGCCGCTGCTCCATGTGGAAATAGTTGTACTTTACGTAGGCTTCCATGCCGTTTTCGGACATGAAGCGGTAATTCTCTTCGGAGCCATAGCCGGAATCAGCAACCACCGTATGGGCCATCCGGTCATACCTGTTTGAAAAAGATTGCAGGAAAGGAATCAGGGTCAGTGTATCCGTAGGGTTCGGGAAGAGTGCAAAATCGGTGATGAACTGATTTTCGGTGCCGATTTGAAGGTTGTAACCGGGCTTCGTCTGTCCGTTGCGCATGGCATCCTCCTTCATTCTCATGAAAGTAGCGTCATTGTCCGTTTTGGAATAGGAATTCCTGTCCTGCAGCGTGTCCAGACGGTTGTCGTATTCCTGTAGCTTGTCCCTGTGCTCTTCCAACTCCTTCAGCTGTTTGCGTTTCTTTTTCAACGCAGTCTTTTCCTCTTTCGTGGAGGGTTCAGGAACCTGTTCGAGTGCTTGACGCAATTCTCCAGCCATTTCAGTCAGCATGGCTGGAGTGAACTCAATCTCCTCATTGCTTTCCGATGAGTTCTCCTGGGCGATGACATTGTCTATCTGCCCTAGCAGGATATGTATCTTCTTCATCAGGCGTTCACGGTTCCGCTCAACCGTTTTCCGCCAGACGAAAGTATACTTATTGGCTTTGGACTCAATCTTTGTCCCGTCAATGTATTCCACATTCAGGCTGATGAAGCCTTTGGAAGAGAGAAGGAGTACGGTTTGCGTAAACACCTCGTTGATTTCCTTCTTCACCCGGTTGCGGAAACGGTTGATGGTAATGAAATCCGGTTTCTCATATCCGGCCAGCCAGATATAATGGATGTCACGGTGAAGGAGCTTTTCAATTTTCCGGCAGGAGTAGATGTTGTTCATATAGGCATACAGAATGACCTTGAGCATCATCTTGGGGTGGTAAGGGCTGCGGCCGCATTCCTTATACAGCTTTCTGAAACTTTCAAGATTCAAGCCCTTAACCAGGGCGTCAACCATGCGCACCGGATCGTTTTCTGCAATATCCTCATCAATTCTTTGAGGAAAAAGAACGGTTTGGTTGGGATTGTAAGGACGAAAATGTATCTTTGTCATAGTGAAATTCTTATGCCTAAAGATACAAAATCTTTAGGTAATAACAAAGCCCCAGCTTGTGAAAGTCGGGGCTTTGTGCGTAAAAGAAAGAAGGGGTGCATTTTGACACACCTTCTTTTTATTTGTTAATATGATGAGGTCTTTGGTCTTTTGATTATCGGGATGTTCTGTCTTTTCGTATATAAAGATTGGAGGTGGTTTCTATGTAATCCTTTTATGTTCTTATAAATAATCGGAGCATGGCTTTGAATTGAAGCCTCACAGTAACACTACGGTAGATATAAATTGTGCACGAATGGGAGTTGGAGGGAGATAATTCGTGGGGCTACCTGTATTAGAATCTTATTGGCTAAAATCAGGTATTTATAAATTTAAGTTTGTGATTCAGTTAAAAAGAAATACTAAATGAAAGAAAATGTATTTTTGATTTAACCTATTTTTACAATTAATTTTGAGTACAGAGGTTTTTTATCTACGTCATTTTAATAGATATAATAAAATAAATCTAGTTAACTATTATAACAGAAATGAAAAGCATGAAAAAAAGTCCGAAACAAAATTGGGAAAGTAATATCAGACGTACTCCCATTATTTTAGGGTTATCGGCAGCATTATGTATGCCGTCTGCATTTTCTTATGCAAATGCAAGTGATCCTGTTGCCGGTGAATTGGTTCAGTCTGTCCAGCAAGGACGTACTGTTACAGGTAAAATCATAGATGACACAGGGGAGCCGTTAATTGGTGTATCCGTACTGGTGAAAGGTACAACGGTGGGTACGATTACCGACTTTGACGGTAATTATTCTCTGGAAGTTCCTTCAGGTAAGCATATTCTCGTCATATCTTATATAGGATATAAAACGCAGGATATAACGGTAGGAAAAAGCAATCAGCTGAACATTAAAATGGAGGCCGATACGCAGGCTTTGGATGAAGTGGTCGTTGTGGGTTATGGCGTGATGAAGAAACGTGATGTGACAGGTGCGGTATCTTCAATGAAGAATAAAGATGTAGTAATTGCTCCTACTAATAATGTCATGGAAGCCTTGTCTGGTAAAATTGCTGGTATGGACATTATGAAAACTAGTGGTCAGGTAGGTGAAGATGTTGAAATTCTATTGCGTGGCTCTCGTTCTATTTATGGTGATAATACTCCTTTGTTCATTATTGATGGTATTCCAGGGAGTTATAACCAAATAAATCCTTCTGATATTGAAACTGTAGATGTATTAAAAGATGCTTCGTCAACAGCGATTTATGGTTCTGCTGGAGCTAATGGTGTAGTTATTATTACGACTAAACGTGGAGCAGTAGGTAAGGCTACGGTAAATTTTGATGCTTATTATGGATTTAGTGGTACTCCTGATTATTATCATGGTATGGTTGGTGATGAATGGACGAGATATCAGCGTGAATCTTATAAATATATTAATGGACAATATCCAGCTGATATGTCTGCCATTCTTACAGATCCCGTTAAATTAGAAGCTTATAATCAAGGAAAATGGATTGATTGGGTAGATGAAGCGGCTGGGAATACCGCTACGACTCAGAAATATAGCTTGTCTGTAACAGGAGGCTCAGAGAAGACAAAGATATTTGCATCGGCTGCTTATACTCGTGAAGAAGGATTGTTGAGTAATGATAACATGGGTAAGTATGCAATGCGGTTAAATGTTGATCAGGAAATATTTTCATGGGCAAAGATTGGTTTTACTTCAAACTTGACATATACAGATAGAAATCAAGGTGTAAAAAATACTTTTACTAAAGCTCTTTCTGTATTTCCGTTAGGAGATGCTTATGATAAGGATGGTAATATTAATCATGAGTACGCTCCTAATGAATACTCTCCATTGGGTGATTTTATACCTAATCAGTATGTGAATAATACTAAAGGTACTTATATCAATGTAAATGGAAATCTAGAATTGACTCCGTTGAAAGGGTTGAGTTTTAAATCAGTAATAAGTGCTACTTTGAATAATTCTCGTGCAGGAACATTTCTAGGTGCACAATGTAATGCTAATCTTCCGACTTATGCAAGTTCTCCACATGCTTCTATTTTAAATTCTTATACACGTGGTTATACATGGGAAAACATATTATCTTACAATATGACCATTGCTGAAGACCATTCTGTTGGAGGTACTTTTGTTACTTCTTGGAGTCATAATCAAGAAGAAAGTAATATGGCGGCAGGTAGTGGTCAGGATTTGGATTCTTGGTCATTTTGGCGTTTGACATCTGCTACTTCACCTCATGTCGAATCTGATTTTTCACAGACTCAAAAATTGTCTTATGCTGTTCGTTTTAATTATTCATATAAGGGAAAGTATTTATTCACATTTTCCAATCGTTGGGATGGAGTATCTTGGCTGGCTAATAAATGGGATAGTTTCCCGGCAGCGGCATTGGCATGGCGTATTTCTGATGAGGCTTTTATGGAATCAAGTAATGATTGGCTGAGCAACTTGAAATTGCGTATTGGTTATGGTGTTACAGGAAATTCAGGAGGTATTGGTGCATATGGAACTCTTACCAATGCGATAATTTATTCTAGCTCAGGTATTAGTATTGGAGGTAATAATGTTCCATTTGCTCAGTATACAGGTACCTATTCTAATCCGGATCTTGGCTGGGAAAAGTCACATAACTGGAATATAGGTGTTGACTTTGGTCTTTTGAGTAATCGTATTGATGGTTCAATTGAATGGTTTACTACAAAAACGAAGGGATTGTTGTTTAAGCGTACTTTACCTGTAACTACTGGTAACACAGGTTGGGGGCGTCCGTTGGATATATGGGAGAATTTGGCTGAAACTAGTAATATGGGAGTTGAAGCAACTATTAATTCTCATAATATAAAGACTAAAGATTTTTCATGGGATACAACATTATCGTTTACTTGGAGTAAAGAAAAGATAAACTCTTTGCCTACAGGTGACTTGATCAAGGAAAATCTATTTGAAGGACAGCCAATTCATGCCTTGTATGACTATAAATATGCTGGAATTTGGGGAAGTAATGTTCCTCAAGAAACATTGGACGCTTATGGTGTGAAACCGGGTTGGGTAAAAATTGAAACACTTGATAAAGATGGTGATGGTGGTGTACATAAATACGGTGAAGATGACCGTCAAATTTTGGGACACACTAATCCTGATGTTATTCTTGGTTTGAATAATACGCTTACTTATAAAAACTTTGATCTTTCAATTTTTGCGATGGCACGTTATGGACAGACAATCAAAAGTAGTCTGATAGGATGGTATAGGGCAAGCTCTAACTATTCTATTAATCAGCCAGCTGGTGTAGATTATTGGACAGAAAATAATCAAGGCGCTTATTATCCGGTTCCGGGTAGTGGTGACGAGCAAAAGGTAATGTCAGCATTGACTTATCGTGACGGTTCTTTCATCAAAGTAAAAAACATTACTTTAGGATATACTTTGCCACAATCTGTATCACGCAAGGTTTTAATGGAGAAATGTCGTTTTTATGCAACGGCATATAACCCTTTCTTGTATGTAAAAGATAAGGAATTGAGAGGTACGGATCCTGAAACGAATGGTTCGGATGCCTTCCCGTTGTATAAGCAGTTTGTATTTGGTATAAACGTTACATTTTAAATAAGAGGACAACAATGAAAAATAAATTGAAACATATATTCTTTGCATCTGCATTGATGGCGGCTGCGACCAATTTTACGGCTTGTTCATTGGATGAAGTGAACCCGGGAGAATTTACAATGGATTCTTTGGCTGAGACAGAGGAAACTTATGAGAAAATCATAAATAACTGTTACTTCGCTATGGAACGTTATTTCTATGGAGCTAGTGGAGCTAGCGGAATAGAAAGTAACAATTGGATGGCGATGACAGAAGCTACTACGGATTTGTGGACCTATCAGCGTAATAAATCGACTTCGTATACTCAGTGGTTTTGGTTTTATGCTGGTGCATCACCTAATACCACTTATACTGACAATTTTTGGAGTGGTATTTATGATGGTATTGGTGCCTGTAATATAGCTATATCAAAGGTTGATAAAGTGCCGTTCAAAACAGAAGAAGCTCGTAATGCAAAAGTGGCTGAAGCTCACTTCTTACGTGCTGTATATTATTTTAATGCGGTAGAACAATTTGGAGGGGTGACTGTTCTGACAGAACCTACTACTGAGAAGAATTATCATCCGGAGCGGACGGAGCCTATGAAAATTTATGAAGATATCATTCTTCCGGATTTGGAATTTGCTGCTAAATGGTTACCGATTGGTAATGATGCGACAACTACTACTCCGACTAGAAAGGCTGCCATTGGTTTTTTAGCTAAAGCTTATTTGCAGACTATAGAATATGATACATCGAAAAAGTATGCAACAAAAGCTTTGGAGTATGCTAAGATGTTGATTGATGATGCTGAAGCTGGTGGTGCTAAATATAATACTCATTTATATGCTTCATATGTTGATGTTTTTAAAGAGTCAAATAATTATGAGAACAAGGAAGCCCTTTGGAAACATCGATGGTTCTCGGGAAATGGTTCACATGGCTCAAGTAGTGGAAACTACCGATTGAATAGGAATGATGAGTATTTTTTGTGCAATGTATTTAATTTTGGTGCTATAACTGATACTCAAGAATTTCGTTTGGCATGGGAGGGGGGGCCTAATGGCTTATTTATGCCTACCCAACATTTGTTAAGTCTTTATGTGCAGGAAGACGGAACTTTAGATCCTCGTTTTCATGAATCTTTTACAACAGAATGGAAGGCTAATACCGCTTATACATGGGATAAGGGTACTGTAAATAGATTTGACCGTGAAAGTAACGTGGAAGGAAAGAAAATTGAGGTAGGTCAATTGGCTATAAAATTTATTATGCCACAAGATGAAAATTATGCTGAAGAAAGTGCGAAGAAATTGGAAAAGGATTATTTAGTTGTTGATTATAAGGATGTGTATGATGATGCTAAGAAGAATGTAAAGATGAACTATTCATATTCGAATCCGTCTGAGGGGTATACATCAGATGGAAAATCAGAAAATTTGTTTAATTTCTTCTACCCTTCGCTAAATAAGCATAATAGTAGTAATTATTATGTTGCTAATGCAAGTAAGAAACGTAATGGTAATTTGAATGCCACATTTATTATGCGTACTGCAGAAATGTATTTGATTGCTGCTGAAGCTGATATTTATGTAAATGGTGGCTCTAACGCATTAAAATATATAAATAAAATTCGTACACGTGCTGGGGCAAATCCGTTAGTTGGTGTACCTACAATAAATACAGTGTTGGATGAAAGAGCGCGTGAATTGTGTGGTGAATATGCTCGTTTTTATGATTTGAAACGTACTGGTATGTTGAAAGATAATAGTTATTTAGAAGAACATCACCCTGATTTGGCGCAATTCTTTAAGCCAGAATATGCGTTACGTCCTATTTCTACTAATTTCACTTCTACTTTGGAAGGTGGAGGAGGGTATTATCAGAATCCGGGGTATTAATCAATAATTCTTTCTGAGAGGATGTACTAAAATTCGAGTACATCCTCTTTTTTGTTATATCAAACTTTTAGTTTTATAGTATATTGTTCCTATTTAGGGATATTCAGTAAATGTCTCTAAAAAATAAGATGGCATATGAAGATGATAGGGCATGACCATTTCATATGCCATTCTTATTGTCATTTTTCCGTGCTTTCTCACATACTTCTATCCGACAGGACATGACGTTCCGGAAGAAGTCTGATGACCTCTTCTGATTCTGTGAGTAAAATCATATCATGCTGCTTTAGCTGTTTTGTTTCTGATTTTTTCTATCATCAGTATGGCATTTGCCGTATGTATTCCAAAGAAAATCCACAGTATTTCCGTCTTCCTGTTTCTGGCCTTTATCCTTGAGAGCGAGTAATGTTGCTTTTGAGTGCCGAAGCTTCCTTCAAGCCGTGTTGCCCTTTCTTTTGAGAGTTCGCTTCTAAGCACCTTCCTCAAAGGCTCATCTTTGGCCGCCCTTCCCTTGCGCACAAAGGATGTGGATATCCCATATTTTGTACAGAACTTTCTGTTGGCATTATTGGCATATATGGAATCGGCAGCCACACATCTTACCCTTACATTCATAAGCTTCTGCTGCATACGGATACAGTCCTTCAAGCGTATACCCTCATTGAATGCCTTGAACGAGAGGTGTTCGATGAACGATATGCCGTCTATCTGTATATTATTGACCTTTGCACCGAACTCGACGGACTTGGTTTCCTTGCCTCTGACGATGGGACGTACATAATGACGGTCAATGCTGACGATGCGGTCACTGACTTTCCGCCCTTCAAACATTTCCTTTTCTTGTACAAGCACCTTTCTGATGATGGAAAGACGCTTATGATAATCCTGGGTATATCGGAGTAAAGCACCGTACTCGCTATGGATCCCATCCCTTTGACTGAGGAGCTTTTCAAGAAGCTTGATCATACGGCGCTTAAGCATTCTTGTCCTTGAAGCTCTCCTCTTTCTTTTCTTGCAGTAGGACAGATAGGATTCCGCCACATTCCTGTATTTGTTGCGCGGACGCCTTATGCCCAACTCCCTGCAATGCCGGCATATATGCCTGTAGAGCCATTCGAGGCTTTCCCAAAGGAGTTTCATGTCCGTAGGAAAACGCATGTGGCTTTCATAGCATGTGGCATCGGTCATGCAGACGTGAAGGTTATCAAGATAAGGTTTCCAGTGTGAAGCCAGGAGCTCCTGGAAAGAATCAATGTCAAGGCGGGATGCTATCTCATTACGGATGGCACTGACTATCTTGAAGTTGGTTATGGGAAGGGACGGGGGAATCATAATTCCACAGAAAATCTGGTAGTGTATGTTCCCGTTCAGATGTTCCACCAGTTGCCTGTCGGAGAATCCGGTGTATGCCTTCAGGACCATAAGGGCGATCTTTGCGGAAGGACTGAATCTGTTCCTGCGTCCCAGGCGCCGGTCCGACAGGCCGGCGGCTTTTGCCATACATTCAAACGGAAAGACCGAATGAAGCTTGCCAAGCTCACTCTCATTAAAACTCTTGCGGTATTTTTCCAGAATATCAAATTCTGTAAAACCCAAAGTAGGGTGAATTTCTGAAATATTCACTATCTTTGCCATATCTTATTAGTTTGGATATTTCCCCCGTTTTGGCCGTCAAATCTTATTTTCGGGGGAATACCTAAAGATACAAAAAAGCCAACTAATTCGCAATACTTTGTGTATGAATTAGTTGGCTGATTTTGTAATATTTAATGAATGTCCCTATTTACATATTTAAATTTATGTATGAGTACAATGTTTTTTCATATGCGTCATTAAACATAGCCAATATAGGTAAAGAATAAAAGACCATGAGTAAACTGAATATGAAAGAGTGGATAAACGAAATTATCCAAAAGAAAGAAGTGGTGGCTATGCCCATCATGACCCATCCGGGCATAGAGATGATAGGGAAAACGGTACGCGATGCCGTCACTGACGGACAAGTGCATTACAACGCCATCAAGGCATTGAGTGAGAAATATCCCACAGCCGCCGCAACCGTGATTATGGATTTGACGGTAGAAGCCGAGGCTTTCGGAGCGGAGATTGTCTTCCCCGAAAATGAGGTTCCCAGTGTGGTGGGGCGTCTTCTCAATGATGAAGAAGCTATTGACAAACTGGAAATCCCTGCCTTGAATAAAGGAAGAATCCCCCAGTATCTGAAAGCAAATATGCTGGCAGCCAAGACCATTACGGACCGGCCCGTCTTTGCCGGTTGCATCGGCCCTTACTCATTGGCAGGACGTTTGTATGACATGTCTGAAATCATGATGCTTATTTATATCAATCCGGAAGCGGCCAATTCGCTGTTGAAGAAATGTTCGGATTTCATTCTCCGTTACTGTATGGCATTGAAGGCCACAGGAGTGAATGGGGTAGTGATGGCCGAGCCGGCTGCCGGACTCTTGTCTGATGAGGACTGCACGCAATACT
This sequence comes from Phocaeicola vulgatus ATCC 8482, assembly GCF_000012825.1. GTDB lineage: Bacteria > Bacteroidota > Bacteroidia > Bacteroidales > Bacteroidaceae > Phocaeicola > Phocaeicola vulgatus. The sequence continues at coordinate 3,716,987 of NC_009614.1, forward strand.
CGTCTGTTTTCATTAAGGAGATAGTAGAGAAAGTGCAGGACGATCACTTCACGGTCATTCTGCATAATTGTGGAAATACCGGTCATTGTACCAAGGCAATGGTAGCTACAGGAGCTGCCGCTTATCATTTTGGAAATAAAATAGATATGGTCGAAGCTCTGAAAGAAGTACCTGCCGATGCCCTTGCAATGGGAAATCTTGATCCGGTGAGCTTGTTCAAGGCGGCTACTCCGGAGGTGATGAAGAAAGCCACACTCGATTTGTTGGAAGCTACCCGGTCCTATCCCAACTTCGTGCTCTCCAGCGGATGTGATACACCGCCTCATACGCCATCTGAAAATATTGATGCATTCTTTGCCGCATTAAATGAATTCAATAATGCTTGAAAAAGAACTTTCTTTTGCTGATCTGTCTATCTCATTGTCCGAACTCTATGAGGCAATGGGGTATGCAGATGCTGTGCCCGACGAAGCGGTAGAAAAAGAAGTCCGTGGGGTGCTTGGACGGGTGGAGGCAGTAACTTCTCCCCGTTTTTGTTTTTTCATATCCGGTGGAGAGTTGGATGAATCGAAAGACTCGCTTTCTGTCGGCGATACGTGTTTCAGTATAGGTAAAATAATCACCCGGCAGCTGCGTGGTTCGGAATCCTTCGCTTTCTTTGCCGCGACTGCCGGAACCGGTTTTGAAAGGTTCCAGCATACGTTGCAGCAAGAGGGGGATATGGTAAAGGTTTATATAGCGGATGCCATAGGAAGTGTCATAGCCGAGAAGACTGCGGATTGTATGGAAATTGCGTTGGATGAATACATCCGCGACAGAGGGTGGAGGCATACCAACCGTTTCAGTCCCGGATATTGCGGCTGGCATGTGTCGGAGCAAAAAAAATTATTCCCTTTATTTCCTTCAGCGGAACCTTGCGGCATCCGGTTGACAGATTCCGGTTTGATGCTTCCTATAAAATCGGTCAGTGGAGTAATAGGCCTGGGGGATGGTGTCCGTAAACTGGAATATACTTGCGGTCTCTGTACGTACGATAGATGTTACAGGCGGAAGCAGCGAGGATAATAGGATGACTACAAAAATCAGAGTTCCCAAATGGCTAGATGTTGTTATTAATCTCATTGATTTTGCAATTTGTTGCAACCTTAATGAATCTCCTGTCCTATCAGACAGGGTATAACAGCCGTTCCCATCTGTTATAACAACCACTTTCATCTGATATTCCACCCCGGTGAGACTCCAGTTCCACCGGGGTGAAGCTGCAATCTCACCGGGGTGGGACTGCCTCACCACCCAAGTGGGATATCAAATGCAGGCATATAAAAATACAATCTTTTCAGCCTTCTGCTCCTTCTTTTAATGCCCATTGAAGAATAGATAAAGCCCGACCATGACAATAGCCAGTAACGCCCATGCAAGGATAACGGATTTAGCCGGCTTCTCCATGACTTTCTTCATATTTAATGTACATTCTTGTCGATGTTTATCCCATAAGGATACCAAGATCATGCCTGCGCTGATGATAACGAACAGGTAGAAAGACAGCATCATGAAGTGAGGCCATGCTGTATATTTTTCCGCAGGAAATACCCATAAATAGAGAATACCCACTCCCATGCTGAACGCCGTGCCAAGCGTCAATGCCATGTTGGCAGCCATCGTGGTAGTTCGTTTCCAGAAGATGCCGAACAGGAAAACAGCCGCCATAGGCGGTGCGATAAATCCCAGTACCGATTGGAATACATTGAACAGATTCAATCCTTTGATACTGTCTATGGCAATGGTGATGATCACCGAAATCAGTGCTCCCGCCACTGTAACCACGTGTCCCGTACGGATGATCTCTTTCTGGCTGGCAAGTGGCCTGAATTTCTTGACATAAATATCCATCGTGAAGACGGTACTCAGCGCATTCAGGGCAGAGCCGACAGTGCTGATCAGTGCGGCGGTCAATACGGCCAGTACTAATCCCACCATGCCTACAGGAAATAAGTTAGTGACCATAGTCATGTAGGCCTCATCGGGGTTCTTCAAGCCCGGGTAGAGTGCCAGACAGATGATACCCGGAAGGATATAGAGAGGAACATCCAGTATCTTCAACCAGCCGGTGAAGTTGGCACCCATTTGGCCTTCTTTCAGATTCTTGGCAGCCAATACAGGCTGTACCATGGATTGGTCTGTGCACCAGAACCAGACTCCCATGATGGGATAACCCAGAATGATGGGCAGCCACGGGAAGGCAGGATCGTCATTCGGGCGGAACAGGTTCCAGTAATCGGCCGGAACCGCTTCGGCCAATGCGCTGACTCCACCCACCTTGTAAAGCCCTGCTATAGTAAGCGTGGCCGATACGAAAATAAGCAGAAGCATCTGGAATACATTGGTATAGGCTACCGCTTTCAGCCCTCCGGCCATGGTGAAGAATGCGGAGATAACGAGCAGGATCAATGCCGATTGCCACATGGGAATATCGAAAACCTGACGGATAAGGATACCTCCGGCGAATAAGGTCAGGGCAAGCCACGAGATAAGGATCGTCACAATGGTGTACCAGGCAAGAATGTTGCGGGTGGACTGTCCGAAACGCCGCCCCATGAACTCCGGCAAGGTGGTGATACGCGCTCCCAAATAACGGGGGGCAAAGACAAAAGCCAGCAAGCAGATGAAAACAAACGCATACCAGGCATAATTGCCCGAAACGATGCCGGTGGTGAATCCGGCACTGGCTGAGGCTATCAGCATGGAGGGGCCCACATTGGTTCCCCACATGGAGAAACCGATGTGATGCCACTTCAGGGAACGCTCGGCGAGAAAAAGGCTGCTGCCTTTTTTGCGTTTCAGACTGGCCCATATACCGATGCCTATAAGAATCAGAAAGTAGGCAATAAGAATGCCCCAATCTAACGTATCTAAATAATTAGCGTGCATAATTCATGTATCAGATTAAGATGAATATTCCGTTTATTTATGAAGCCCCATCAGTTCCTTGGCTACCGCTACGGCCGTATTGGCATTGTCGCTATACCCGTCTGCACCTATTTCATCGGCAAATCCCTGGCTTACCGGAGCGCCGCCTATCATCACTTTTACCTGATGACGGATACCGGCTGCTTCCAAAGCGTTGATCACCTCCTGCATATAAGTCATGGTTGTTGTCAGCAAGGCGCTCATGCACAGGATGTCTGCCTTGTTTTTCTTGACCTCTTCCACAAATTTGTCGCAAGATACATCTATGCCTATGTTGATCACCTCAAAGCCGCAGCCTTCCAGCATGGAAGCTACTAGGTTCTTGCCGATATCATGCAAGTCGCCTTTCACGGTCCCGATGACCACCTTGCCTATGGTGGTCGAGGCACTCCCTTGCAATAAAGGCTTCAGAAGTTCCAAAGCTCCCTTCATGGCGCGTCCTGCCATCAGCAGTTGGGGCACGAACGCTTTTCCGTCCTGGAAGCGTTGTCCCACTTCGCCCATAGCCTTTATCATGTAGTTGTTGATAATTTCCTGGGGCTGTACTCCTTCGGCGATGGCTTTCTTGGTTACTTCTATGGCCGGTTCCAGCTTTCCGTCCACAATGGCATTGAACAAAGGTTTCAAGGCCTCATTCCCGGCTGCCGCAGAGTCTTTGACGACGATTGTTTCTTGTTTTGTTGCAGCGGCTTCTTCTTTCAAAAGGTCTTCTTTGGATACGTCAGAGGAGGAAGAGGAGTATTCCTCAACAATGCGCATCGCTTGTTCCACTTCTCTCTCGTTATGGAAGTCCATTTCCAGATGCACACCGTCCGCACCGATATTGTCCAGCAAGGGTTTCAGTTCGTCCAAGGTTACCCAACAAGCCATGATACTTTTGCCTCCGGCAAGGATCTTCTTGTAAAGGTCGTACCATTTGGGTGATCCTCCTTGTGGCTCACCTACGCCCGGAGTCCATTGAATGGCATTCAGTTCCTCAATTTCAAGAAGGGCGGGCAGGTGATGCATGGCGCCCACACCGTCCAAATGATACAGGGTGTAGTCTATCTTTTGGCATTGTTCGCGGATGAACGGTTGCACGAAGCGACGATAATCATCTTCGCTGATCATGGTAGAAATATCGCTTTGTAATTTGCTCATTTTACCGGGAGCCCATGAAGAAAAATAGCAGAAAGCCATTTCGTCCCCTTCACGGATGATGTCGTAAAGTTCATCAAAGACTTTGAAATAGATATCATTGATTTGTTGCATTTGCTGTTCCAGCACTTCGGGCTGCATCACGGTATCCAGCAAAACTTTGTCTGTACCTTTCAAGGCGGCCAGTACGTCCAGCCCTTCCATCAAATCGGGCATTCCTACGTAATAGTGACCGTTTGCTTTCGCCTTGCATGCCTTCAGCAATTCTTTATGCAAGATCCAGTTGGGATGCTCGGGATTGAAAACAATCTCATCGTTGAAATCGGGATCGGGATGAATCCAAATGGTATCTTCCCCTCCTTCGAACACGCCGCCCAAGATGGCTGCCAATGAACCGGGGCCTAACTGGGTATTGGCTACCGGCAGGATATCTGCTTTCAGACTGCTGTGTGCCACGTACCAGTCCAGGTATTCTGCACGCCATTGCGGATCGAACCATTTCTGATTCAGGTCTTTTGCCGGGGAGGGTGCAGGGATATCCGCATGAGGTTTCACACCTTCCTGAAAGTGCTCCCACATGTTCAGTATGATTCCTTTATGGTTCCACCAATCTATATATCGTTTCTTTGTCTCGTCTAAATTCGTTTTCCAAGTTTCCATATTCGTCAGTTCTTAAATATTCCTTTAAAATGAGGGTCTATGTGTAGACCGATGCTTTTGCTTAAATCCATATCGTCCGTGCATTCCACTTCATCCGGATAAACGGGGATGGTCGCTCCTTGACGTACATATACGGGCATTTCGTCCAGAGGGACATCCAGATTCTTCAGCCAGCGTCCTCCTTCCAAGCGTTCACCTGTGAAGAAATTCACCCATTTTCCTTCGGGCAGATAGACATCCCGGCGGTTCTCGCTGTTCATGACCGGGGCTACTAGGAAGTCGTTACCAAAATAGTATTCATCGTCGATGTGCCAGCACAATTTGTCTTCGGGGTGATGAAAAATCAGAGCTTGCAAGAGAGGTGCTCCGCTTGCGATGGCCTTACGGCTTTGTTCTACGATATAAGGTATAAGCGTATAGCGCAACTTCCACCACTTTTTTATCATAGGTGCGATAGCGGGATAATGCCACGGCTCGCGTTTGTTTGTTCCGTGATAACGGATGTGGGAGGAGAATACACCGAATTGTGTCCAGCGCATATATACATCATCGTCCACTATAGAGTTCATGAAGTTGGGCAATGTGTGGAATCCGGGGACATCATGACTCCAGAAAGCGAAGCCGGAAAGCCCGAAATGCAAGCCGCCTTTCAGCGAGCCTGCCATCCCATCCCATGAACTGCATGAGTCACCTCCCCAATGCAGGGGATAGCGTTGGCATCCCGCCCATGCCGAGCGTGCCCATACGATGCCGTCACCGGTTACGTCTTTTGTGATTTCATAAGCGGCTTTCTGATAAAGCAATGCATACAGGTTGTTCAGCAATTCGGGTTTCATGCCTTTATAGAGGGCATCCATGTGGATGTTTTCTCCAAAATCGGTTTTGATGCAGGTCACGCCCATATCCAGCAGATTCTTCAGCAGTCCTTTATACCATTCGGTTGCTTGGGGATAAGTGAAGTCAATGGTTCCGGCATAGTCCAAAGCGGAGAAATTGGAACCTTCCGAATCTTGTTTCTTTGTCAGCGGAGCTATATAATCGTTTTTGCGTGCTTCGTCTATCTGTTCGGCGTTCTCCGCCACGTAGGGGAGTTGCCATAAGGACACGCGATATCCTTTTTTCTTCAGTCCTTGGATGAACCCTTTGGGATCGGGAAAGCGTTCTTCGTTGAATTTCCATTCGCACAGCCAGTCGGTCTTGAACCAGCCGGTATCCAGATGGATGACATCGCAGGGGTAATGTTCGGCACGCATCCGGTCGCATATCTCATTTACTTCATCAGCGCTGAAGTAGGTCATGCGGCTCATCCAGATGCCGAAACTCCAGAGGGGAGGCATGGAAGGATATCCGGTCAGATCCCGATAACCCCGGAGGATTTCTTCCATCGTGTCGCCTGCTATGACGAAAACATCCAGCATGGCCTGGTCGCTTAGGAACTGTACCGAGCGGGTGGATTGCCCGGCCAGTGACAGTTTGCTGTGGGCACAGGTGTGATAGAATGTTCCATACATCCGGCTGGAGAGGTAGAAAGGAATATTCTTATAGGTACGGCGGTTGTTCACACCTTGTCCGTCCTGGTTCTTTAAGAAGAACGTTTGTCCGCTTAAGTCCATTTTGGCAAAGCGTTCCCCTGTTCCGGCAAAACATTCATCGGGTTTTGATTCAAAGGAAAGGGTGGCACGTTCCTTCACTCCGTTTCGTTTGCAGAAAGCCAGTGGCAGCGCATCGTAACGGGGAGGGGAGAAGTGGTCGTAGGCAGCCAGTCGGATTTCACGTTTGCCGTCGGGGTAAAGGCGAAGATCCAAGGTCTCTTGAGGATCGGGCAGCAGTTCGCTCCAACGGTCCAGTACCGGGGGCTTTACATGGATAAGTGCCCGTTGGATTCCGTCTTGGGTAGTGATCAACCATTCCCCTTCTGTTTGTGTCACTTGCAAAGGGAGTTTCTTTACCCGGTCACTGAATTGGAGCATTTCCGACTGATCCGTCATGCTTTCTTCACCGAATCCGATAAAGAGCCGGGTGATACCTGAGGTGTACTGACGGATGACCAGCGTATACTCTTCACGGGGCGATGTCGTATCGGGCGCCATATCGTTAGAGAGCACTTGCTTTTGAAAGGGGACGTTTATACAGATATCCCCGTCTTTTTCATAGACAGAGGTGGGCTTGTATGCTTTCCATAATGATTCGTCTCTTGACAGATCGGGATCAAAGTCCAGAAAATCGAATAAGTGGTAATTGGTTGGTTTCATTCTCTTTTTGTTATTTTGTTTTTATAATGATTCTTGGTTGTGACACCCCACCTACAGCGACCCTGCCTGCCTTTTGTCTTATACTTTCATCTACTTGCGGACCATTCTTCTTCCACACATTATGAGGTCCCGGACGGTTGGAGTCGAAACGTTCGGACGGACACCAGTTGTTTTCTACGGTATAGCCATCCGTTGCTTCATCAAAGTAGATGTAAAACGCACGGTCGTTGGTAGCGTAGGGCGCGTCAATTAAATGTTCAATCCGGTTATTGCGCATCACGGAGCCGGGTTGGTTGGAGAGGGTATAAAGTCCTCCTGTATCATACAGCCTCCGGGCAAAGTGGTGGACGTAATTGGCTTCAATCCGATTGCCGCTCATTCCGCTTTCCTGCAGGGTCCATCCCCAGCCCACACAGATACCTGAATAATTGACGTGGCAGACTTCATTATGTACGATATGGATATTCTTTACATATCCGGCTCCGATGCCTACACCTCCCCAATCTTCATTGGTCACTTCCTCAATCAGGTTGTTCCGTATGGTGATTCCCGTACATAATTCCTGTTCATGAAAAGGTGTATAAGGCACATGGGTTTCAAATCCTTCATCGGGAAAGGTGCCCACCAGTAAGGCTGTGCCACCAATATCGGTGAAATGGCAATTCTCGACAATGGAAGTCGATACGGCGCGTTCATAATCTACTCCGGTGGCTGCTAAATGCTGGAATGTGCAGTGGTTGAAGTTTATGTTATTGCCGCATTTTATCTGTATTGCAGCTTCGGGTCTGCCTATCCATGCCTGGTTTTCCAGTTCCGCTTTTTCGGGTAGCCCCGGTATGGGTAGTCTGTAAGCATCCAGCAGATGGAAGCCTCCTTGCAATGTAACGTGTCCTTGATAAGAGGGGCGCATCCATGAAGTATGTTCGAAAGATATATTTTGAAAATGTATATTCCTTACCGGGCGTTCTAATGTTCCGCTTATAGTCAGTAAAGTCTCTAAAGCCGGAATAATGACTTGCGCCTTCGTCATGTCTTCGTGAGGACGCGGGTAATAATAGATGCGTCCGGAAGGGTAATCCTGATACCATTCTCCGGGCTGGTCCAATAGTTCCAGAGCATTGACCAGACAAAAGGAGGAGTTTCCTTTTTCTCCGTCAATGACAGGTTGAGGCCAGGGATGGGCAAACTCCAACCGGCTTTCGGGATCATGAAAACGGACGATTGTATTTGCCCCTTCAGTAATCATTTCCTTCACTCTCAGTATGGCGATGGCCCAACGTTGGTGAACGATCATCTCTACTTGTGAAGCGGCATTCAACCCTGCTGTTTGTGGAGTGGGAATGGTGATCGTCTCTTCCTCAGGGTTAAAATCAATCATGCGTTCCATTACTCCGTCGGGAAACTGTGCGGCCCGCTGTGCTTTTGTTCCGTTGACCCACATTTGCCGGGTTTCCAATATCCTGTTTCCCATACGGGGCGCTTCCGCTACCCATATTTTATTTCTAAGTGTTTCTGGTATTCTGGTATCTTTGCATCCTTGTTCCCAACCTGTCACAGGAACTCCGCCACTTAAGACTACACGGGCATTGGGAACAGCGGTGATACGGGTGGGAGAGTCTGTTGTCCCGCTATCTTCGGGGCGGATGAACAGGCTTTTATATTGTGGGTATATTCCTTCCTCCAATAGGATATTTATGCCTCCGGTTGTTTCGGGTGATTGCAATCTTCTCCATTCGCGCGCTTGCTTGATGGCTTGTTCCAGAGTCTGGAGGGGAGATTGGCGTGTACCGGCAGCATTGTCGTTACCGTAGGGAGAAACATAAATATCTCCTGCGGTTAAATAAAAGGTATAACTGACAAATGCGATAAAGCAGATTATTTTTGTTTTCATGGGTTCTCCGGATTTAAAGGTCTTTTTAATCAGACGGAAGGAATCTGGTTTTGTACCCATTGGATAATTTGCCAATGTGTCAATTTGCTGCATTCTACTCTGCGTGGTCATGGGCATATTAGTAAATTGATGCATTGATATATTGATTGAAGTATAATAAAAAACAGGCCATACCTTAAAAAGGTACAGCCTGCGTCATTTAATAAAAGAGATTTATTTTTTATGAGTTCATGCTCATCAGGAATTCTTCGTTGTCTTTGGTATTTTCCAAACGACTCTTTACGAAATCCATGGCTTCGATAGGATTCATATCTGCCAAATACTTGCGAAGAATCCACATACGGTCCAAAGTAGTCTTGTCGAGCAGCAAGTCGTCGCGGCGGGTGCTTGATGCCACGATGTTTACTGCCGGGAAGATACGTTTGTTGCTCAAGTTGCGGTCCAGCTGGAGTTCCATGTTACCTGTACCCTTGAATTCTTCGAAGATTACTTCATCCATCTTGGAACCGGTGTCAATCAGTGCGGTTGCGATAATGGTCAGCGAGCCACCGTTTTCAATGTTACGGGCAGCACCGAAGAAACGTTTGGGCTTATGCAGGGCATTTGCATCCACACCACCGGACAATACTTTGCCGGAAGCGGGAGAGACGGTATTGTATGCACGTGCCAGTCGGGTGATAGAGTCGAGGAAGATTACCACATCGTGACCGCATTCTACCATGCGTTTCGCTTTTTCCAGTACGATACCTGCAATCTTTACGTGACGTTCTGCCGGTTCGTCAAATGTAGAAGCGATCACTTCGGCATTTACGCTGCGCGCCATATCTGTCACTTCTTCGGGACGTTCGTCAATAAGCAGCATGATCATGTACGTTTCCGGATGGTTGGCTGCGATTGCGTTAGCGATGTCTTTCATCAGGATCGTCTTACCGGTTTTGGGTTGCGCCACAATCAAAGCACGCTGTCCTTTACCGATAGGTGAGAACATATCTACCACACGGGCTGAAAGGTTATCACTATATCCCCCTTTGCAAAGTTTGAACTTTTCATCGGGGAACAGCGGGGTCAGGTGATCAAACGGAACGCGGTCACGTACCAATCCGGGATCCAGACCGTTTATCTTTTCCACCTTTACCAACGGGAAATATTTTTCTCCTTCTTTGGGCGGACGGATAGAGCCTTCCACTACATCACCGGTCTTCAAACCGAACAGTTTTATTTGCGATTGTGAAACGTAAATATCATCGGGTGAGGAAAGATAGTTGTAATCGGATGAACGGAGGAAACCGTATCCGTCGGGCATGATTTCCAATACCCCGGTACCGGTCAGGATACCTTCAAATTCGTAAGGCTTTTCCACCTGTTTGCGTTCCGGTTGTTGAGGAATGCTGGCAGACGCTTCTCCCTCAGCCGTCGTATTGTTATTATTGTTTGCCTGACGAGGATTGTTGTAATTATTGTTGCGCGGATTGTTGTACTTCTGATTTTGATCGCGCTGCTGGCGTGGTTGGAATTTGGGGGCAGGTGTCTGTACCGGAGCCGGTGTTTCTACTTTGGTAGCCTCAAATTTGCCGAACAACTCAGTAGGAAGTTCTATTTTTTCTGAAGGAAGATCCTCGATGGGAATAAAATCATCGGTTTCACTGCCGAATTCCAGTTCGGGAAGAATCACTTCTTTTTCTTCGGGAATAGCCGGTGTTTCTTCTTTTTTTGCTTTTTTGGGTGTCGGTTTCGCCGGTGCTTCAGCTTTCACTTCCTCTTTTGCAGTTTCTTTCGTTTTCGTTGCAGGTTGTTCTTCTGTCTTGGCTGTTACTTTCTTACTACCCGGTTTGCGTCCTCTTTTTTTAGGTGTTTTTTCTTCCGCGCTTGTTTCGGCCACGGCTTCTGTTTGTGGTGTTACCGCTACAGGAGCAGTCTCTTTTACTGTTTCGGCAGCTGCGGCGGCAGGCTGCGGGGTATTGGCTTCCAGTTTCTGTGCCTTGTCCTTGGTTGCAGTATAGACCTTGTCACCGTCTTTTTTAACGTTGATACGTGATCTTTTACGGGGTTGACTTTCATTGGCTTTTTCTGCCGCTACTTTTTGGGTTGCTCCGACTATGGCTTGCTCGTCCAGAATTTTATAAACCAGATCTTCTTTTTTTAGAGAGTCTGTTTTCTTGATACCCAACTCTTTGGCAATCGATTGTAATTCCGACAAGTCTTTGTCGTTTAATTGAATAATGTTATACATAGAGTATAGTTATTAGTAATATATTTCTTTATAATCTTTTAATGGTATAATTAAGGAGCGCAATCTACACAAAAATGTGTTAGAAGGGGGAAATGCACTCATAATTACGATTATGGGATTGATGTTGTTTTGATTGTTATCAGGAAGTAAACAGACTTTCCCGGATAGGGAACTGACGTATTTACCGAGGACAAAAGTAGATATTTTTTTTTAATCTCATGCATATTACAGAAGATTTTTTGCCGAATTTAATGAAATTAATAAAAAAAACGACGTGGGGAAACATCCTTTCTGTCTGTGAAAACCCTGATGTTAAATGAACGTAAAAATAGGTCAGATTGTTCAGTAGAGTCTGCATGAAATAGCGAAAAAAATACTAATTTAGCCCGTCAAATTTGATTTTTACTTAATTATAAATAGAGAAAAGATGAAAAAAGTGATTTTTACAGAAAAGGCTCCTGCTGCTATAGGTCCTTACAGTCAAGCTGTTGAAGTGAATGGTATGGTATTCCTGTCAGGTCAGATTCCCGTTGATCCTGCTACCGGTGAATTTGTTCCGGGAGGAGTGACTGAACAAACTACCCAGGTTTTTGAGAATATCAAGAATGTATTGGCAGAAGCCGGTCTGACTACCGCTAATATCGTAAAAACAACCGTATTTTTGGCAGATATGTCTTTGTTTGCTGAAATGAACGCTGTTTATGCCAAGTATTTCGAAGGAGATTTCCCTGCCCGTTCTGCTGTAGCTGTTAAGGCTTTGCCGAAAGGAGCGCTTGTGGAGATAGAGAGTATCGCAGTGAGATAACGAGCTTTTCGCCACCGATTGCACGGATTGATGCAGATTGTTTCTATTGAAAAGCAATTGCTTGATATGGAACCTGTGTCAATCAGTGTAGTCTGTAGTGAATGATGGTGGATGGGGAATCATAAAAACAACTGATTAACAGATAGCGTAGAAAAGTGGAATATGAAACAACTGAACAAGTGGCAATGGTCCACATTAATATTATCTGCTATACTGGTAATGGCATTTTCAGTCTTTATTTATCGGTATGAGCCTTTTAAATCCGGGTTCGAGATTACCGACCAGCTGGGTGGTAATATTTTCCCTGCAACCATTCTTTCTACCGCAACCACAGATGCCAGTTTAATCGTACCTGCCGATTCCGATTATATCGGAAATCCCAAGTCGTGTATCGCCATCCGGCTGAAGAACAGTTATGCCAATAGCAAATTGCGTATAGAAGTGGCCGAGACTCCTTTTTTCTCTCAGTCTGTATCTGAGTTTATTTTACCCAAGGCGGGGAAAGAATATCTGGTTTTCCCGGATATTATATGGAACTATCAGGCTTTGCGTGATAATAATCAGGCAGTGCCCGTTAGCATCTCCGTCAAGGCGGAATTGAATAAGAAAGAACTTCCACAGCGTTTGAAAACCATCTCGATGCGCAGTATCAATGAGTGCCCTTTAGGATATGTGGACGATAAAATGAAGTTTCACGATACGGGAGAGTTTTTTGCGGCCTACGTCAACGAGGAGCATCCTCAGATTGACAAATTATTGCGTGAAGCCTTGGATACACGTATCGTCAATCGTTTTCTTGGGTATCAAGGTAATGCACACCAGTCGGAGAATGTGGACAAACAGGTCTATGCATTGTGGAATGTGTTGCAAAAGCGGAACTTTAAGTATAGCTCCACCACCAATACCAGTCTTTCGTCCAATGTGGTTTATACACAGCGCGTCCGTACCTTGGACGATGCGCTGGAATCCTCGCAGATAAACTGTGTGGATGGCAGCGTGTTGCTGGCCTCACTGATGAAAGCCATCAATATCAATCCTATCCTGGTGCGTATTCCGGGACATATGTTTGTGGGTTATTACACAGACAAATCACATAAGAATATGAATTTTCTGGAAACCACGATGATAGGGGATGTGAATCTGGATGATTTTTTTCCGGATGAGAAGCTGGATTCTACCATGGTGGGCAAATCCCAGAACCAGATGTCGAAACTGACCTACGAGAAATCAAAGGAATATGCTACGAGGAAATATCGGGAGAATGACTCCCTGATACATTCGGGTAAAGTGAATTATATGTTTCTGGAGATTGATAAAAAGACCCGTGCGCAGGTGCAACCTATCGGTAAATAAATTTGTTGTATGGATATGGAACTTACTTATATATATCATAGCGGATTCGCCTTGTCAGGCGATGGCTTTACTGTAATCATGGATTATTACCGTGATTCGGAGGATGGACAGGCGCAGGCGGATTTGAACCGGTTGATGGATGGGACTTTCAGCAATCAAGAGGCGGGAATGCCGGAAGGAACTGTACACAGCGAATTATTGCGGAGACCCGGAAAACTGTATGTGCTGGCCAGTCATTTTCATCCGGATCATTTTAATAAAGAGGTATTGCAATGGCGTGAACAGCGGCCGGATATCATCTATATTTTCTCGAAAGACATTTTGCGTCATCGCAGGGCGCAGAAAGAAGATGCCGTCTGGCTGAAAAAAGGAGAGGAATATAAGGATGAAACATTGAGCGTGCGTGCTTTCGGTTCCACGGATGTGGGAGTATCGTTTTTGCTTCAGACAGGTGGAAAAAAGATTTTTCATGCCGGTGATTTGAATAACTGGCATTGGATGGATGAGAGTACCGAGGCGGAGTGGAAGGGAGCCGAGAAGAATTTCCTGCATGAGCTGGATGATCTTTACGCCTATACGCCCGAAGTGGATGTGGCGATGTTTCCCGTTGACCCCCGTTTGGGAAAAGAATACATGCGGGGTGCCGGACAGTTTGTAACAAAGATAAAAACTCATATCTTTGTACCCATGCATTTCACACCGGAGTATGCCAAGGCAAATGCTTTCCGCGACTTTGCCGAAGCGCATGGAGTGCGTTTTGTGTCATTGACACATCGCGGACAAAAAATAGAGATTGAATAACAAAAGAATAACACAATATGAAAGTAAAAGGAAGATTTGATCATTTCAATATCAATGTAACTGATCTGGACAAGAGTATCAAGTTTTATGAAACAGCGTTAGGTTTGCATGAGTCTCATCGTAAGGAAGCTTCGGACGGTTCCTTCGTGCTGGTGTATATGGCCGATGACCACAGCAATTTCTTGTTGGAACTGACCTGGTTGCGTGACCATACCCAACCATACGAGTTGGGTGAGAACGAAAGCCATCTGTGTCTGCGTGTGGAAGGTGATTATGACGAAGTCCGTAAATTCCATAAGGAAATGGGATGCGTTTGCTTCGAGAACACCGCTATGGGCTTGTATTTCATCAATGATCCTGATGATTACTGGATTGAGATATTGCCGGTAAAGTAAAACGATCGTTTCCGTTAGTAATGAATTAAAAAGATAGAGACTATGAAATACATTTCTCCCGGTGGCTGGTTCTCATTGGAATACCCGATGGGCTGGCACGAGTTTGAAGATACAGAAGAGAGTTTTTTATTCTATAATCCTGACCGGTGGACAGGTAATTTCCGCATATCGGCCTATAAGGATGAAGCGGCTGACTATGGTCCGCAGTGCATCGCATACGAATTGAAAGAAAATACCTCTTCCGCCCTGGTGAAAGTGGGCAAGTGGGATTGTGCTTACAGCGCGGAAACTTTTCAGGAAGAAGGCGCCTGGTACACCACTCATATCTGGGTGACAGGAGAGGGGGATCTTTCTTTCGAATGTTCTTTTACCGTGTCCAAAGGAGGAGACAAGCATCCGGCGGAAGAAATCATCCGGTCTTTGCAGGTCCGCAAAGAAGGTGTAAGTCACCCGCGTGAGATCATTCCGATCCGTGTCTTGGAAATCGGGGAGGTGAACACCGCCTTTGAGTGGGCTTCTACCACGATTAAAAAGCAACTCACCAAGGATTTCACTGCGTCGGAGAGTGATATTGACAGTATACAGCAAGTAATGGACAGCGGACGTTTCCAGACTCAGCAGCGTATGGCGTGGGAGAATTTCGGTATTGCTTTCGGAGCCATTTTGGTGAATGAGATGGAAGGTATGGAATGGGTGACTGTCATTGAGGGACAGAAAGAATATCCCGCCTTGCAGTTTATGTGTTCGGATATGGTGCTGGACCCTGCCGCACTGGTGTGGGGAAAAGCTAAAAAGGGACTCCCCTGCGACTTGAAATCCGAATTCAGGAAAATTAAGCGAGAGGCGGAGGCAGTGTTGGATGATTTAAATAAATAGACAAATAATGACCCCATATATGCAAGTAGACGGGCTTACCAAGTCATTCGGTGACTTGGTATTGTTCCGAAAGATTTCATTTGGAGTGGCCGAAGGACAACGCATCGGTCTGATAGCAAAGAACGGTACAGGCAAGACTACCTTACTTAATATAATAGCCGGTAAGGAGGGATATGATGAAGGAAGCATCGTCTTTCGTCGTGATCTGCGGGTGGGCTATTTGGAGCAAGACCCACATTATCCCGAAGACCTGACCGTGCTCGAAGCCTGTTTCTATCACGGAAACAGCACGGTGGAACTCATCAAAGAATATGAAAGCTGCATGGAAACCGAAGGCAATCCGGGACTGGAAGAGCTGTTGGCACGGATGGAGCACGAAAAGGCATGGGATTATGAACGGAAGGCGAAACAAATCCTTTCTCAATTAAAAATCCGGGACTTCAGCCAGCAGATCAAACATCTTTCCGGAGGTCAGTTGAAACGGGTGGCTTTGGCGAATGTGCTGATAACCGAGCCCGATTTCCTGATTTTGGATGAGCCTACCAACCATCTTGATCTGGATATGACGGAGTGGCTGGAGGGGTATCTCGGCCGGGGAAACATCAGTCTGCTTATGGTGACGCACGACCGTTATTTCCTGGACCGCGTCTGCTCTGAAATTATCGAGATAGACAATCAGCAGGTCTATTCATATAAAGGGAACTACAGCTATTACTTGGAAAAGAGGCAGGAGCGTATCGAGGCGACCAATGCCGAAATAGCCCGTGCCAATAACTTGTACCGCACAGAGCTGGAGTGGATGCGCCGTATGCCCCAGGCACGCGGACATAAAGCGCGTTATCGGGAAGAAGCTTTCTACGAACTGGAGAAAGTGGCGAAGCAGCGTTTCAACGACGGCAATGTGAAACTGGATATGAAAGCCTCTTACATCGGCTCCAAGATTTTTGAGGCGGATCATCTGTACAAGCGTTTCGGTGATTTGAAGATTCTGGAAGATTTCTCGTATATCTTTGCCCGTTATGAGAAGATGGGCATCGTGGGAAACAATGGTACGGGAAAGTCCACGTTCATTAAAATACTGATGGGCGAACAGAAGCCGGACAGTGGAACATTGGATATCGGTGAGACAGTCCGTTTCGGTTACTATTCTCAGGATGGCCTGAAGTTTGACGAGCAAATGAAGGTCATCGACGTGGTGCAGGATATTGCCGAAGTCATCGAATTGGGAAATGGCAAGAAACTGACCGCATCCCAGTTCCTGCAACATTTTCTGTTTACTCCCGAAACACAGCATAGTTATGTATATAAACTGAGTGGGGGAGAACGCCGCCGCCTGTACCTGTGTACGGTATTGATGCGTAATCCCAACTTCCTGGTGCTGGATGAGCCTACCAACGATCTCGATATCATCACCCTTCAGGTATTGGAAGAATATTTGCAGAACTTCAAGGGCTGTGTAATCGTAGTAAGCCACGACCGCTATTTCATGGACAAGGTGGTAGACCACTTGCTGGTATTCAAGGGACAGGGAGACATTCGTGATTTTCCGGGCAACTACTCCGATTATCGTGACTGGCGCGAGGCGAAAGAGCAGCGCGACAAAGAGGCGGAAAAGCCAAAAGAGGAAAAGACCGCCCGCGTGCGCCTGAATGACAAGCGGAAAATGTCTTTCAAGGAAAAGAAAGAGTTCGAGCAGCTGGAACAAGAAATAGCCGGGCTGGAACAGGAGAAGGCCGATATAGAAGCCGCCCTTTGCAGCGGTACGCTGGGAGTGGAGGAACTGACGGAGAAATCCAAACGATTGCCGGAACTGAATGATTTGATTGATGAAAAGACCATGCGCTGGTTGGAACTGAGCGAGATAGAAGGATAGAATAACCGGAGGTGCAACAGTGTACCTGATGCCATATTGCTATATTCGTTTTGAATAACAAAACCATAATATAGAAAAGAAATATGGCATCCATTAAATTGAAATTCCGCCCATCGAGCGTAAAAGGAAAAAAGGGCGTATTAAGTTATCAAATTATTCATTACAGACTGACACGGCTCATCAAGACTTCTTACCGGATCATGCCTTCCGAGTGGGACGACTCCACCGGCAGTCTGCTTATTTCAACACAGTCTGAATGTAAAGCGCGTCTTCTGCTGATACGTGACCAGACGAATTGGGAGATGACGCGGTTACAAGGTATTATCAATGATCTGGAGCGGACCGGTGTGGAATACACCATTGATGATATCGTGGCTTCTTTCCGGAAAATCCCTTCTGTAGAGAGTGTGTTCAACTTCATGCAACGATGTATCAATAAACTGGAGCGGCAGAAAAGGGGACGGACGGCAGAAGGTTATACCTCGACAATGAACAGCTTTATCCAATTCAGAAAGAATGAAGATCTGAGTTTTGAAGCCTTTGATTCGGAGCTGATGGAGATGTATGAAGCCTATCTGAAAGAGAAGGGCTTGGTAAAGAACAGTACTTCCTATTATATGAGAATCTGGCGGAGTGTGTATAACCTGGCTGTAGAGCAAGGCTATACCACCGACAAGAAACCTTTCAAACATGTCTATACCGGCATAGACAAGACCGTAAAACGGGCCGTTCCCTTTAAAATCATCAAAATGATCAAGGAGCTTGATTTGTCATTCGAACCCCAGTTGGAGCTGGCAAGGGATATTTTCCTTTTCAGTTTCTATACCCGGGGCATGTCGTTTATTGATATGGCACACTTGAAGAAGAGCAACCTCCAGAATGGAATTCTGACATACAGCCGGAAAAAGACCGGGCAGCGGCTGACTATTCTGTGGGAGGAGCTGATGCAGGAGATTGTGGATAAATACAAGGATGACACTTCCGAGTACCTGCTGCCTATCTTGCGGTATTGTGACATAAATGACCGCAAGCAATATAAACTGAGGGCCAAGCAGATAGGACGGGGTTTGAATAAAATAGGCTTGCGGCTGGAATTAAAGGCGCCGTTGACTTTCTATGTGGCGCGCCATAGCTGGGCCAGCATAGCGCAGGACAGGAAGGTGTCTACAGACATCATCCGCGAAGGGCTGGGGCACGATAATGAAAAGACCACTCATATTTATCTGGCATCCATCTCCACTTCACAGATAGACCGAGCCAATCAGATCATTTTAAGGGGGTTGTAGGGGAAGTATTCATTCAGGCTGTAGGATGACAGCCTGAATGTTCTATTGGCTTGGATAAAATCAGATCATTTTCGGAGAAATATTTCTAGAATCCTAACATAAGAGCTGGGAGAATATTCAATATTCGGCAAAGTAATCAAAATATGCCTTGTTGGTGATAGATACAAAATATTGAATGACTTTTGTATGGGGAGATATAGAAATATGCAGAATGCTGATCTAAAGGATCGTGCCATTAGGAAATACTGTGTGACTTCGTGTGATATCTAATTTGGGATAATTTATTTTTTATCATGAACAAGTGTGATAGATCTGAAAATCAGCTGTTTGATAGCATGATTCGTTTTATAAAAAATGGGGTTCTCTTAGTAAGAGATCCCCATTTGGCTGCAAAAATAGCTATAATTCCCAAGAAATGGAAATCTTTTGTTGCTTTAAAATGCTTTTAACAAGAAATGTATGAGAATTGTTCGTAAAAGGTTATGAATTACGATATGTATGTTTCACATTATCAATAAATTAAATAGAGAAGGGGATCTCTTACTAAGAGAACCCCAAAAATGAAGCTTCAACAAGCCTTCATTTTAGAAGTACAAATGATAAATAATTTATGTTTTGATGCAAATCTGTAATGATGCGGATTTGGGTACTGAATACTCCTTTCCGCAAAATCAAAACATAACGGGTAAAGCGCCTAGGTTACTGCCATGCAGTTCAATCGCTTCCTGCCCAGACCAGGGGTCAGATCTGATAACCACGTCACAGACGGGGGAAGAAAAAGAATATCCTGACCACAAGTGGTATTATATGTTCCTGCGCAACAGAGAGCTGAAACGCTATATCGAAATCTTTACAGGCAGGAGGGCTGTGATGATTAATACCCGGTCTGGCATAAGGGAAGAAAGATATTTCTGCTTCAAAGTGTTTTCATATACCTCTGCTGACCATAAAAGACGTTTTGAACGGTGTCCTTATAGCAAGGAAGAATATGCGGCCCGTCGGGAGTCCGCCTTTGCCGTAAAGGAGGCGTTCGCGACAGGCTCTGTACAGAAGTTGAACGCTTTGACGGATGAAAAGGAAATCACGGGTGATGGTTATCTGTTTGTATGTGCCCCGTTGGATGAATTGAATCTCATCCTTGCCCATCTGTTTCCCCGGCAGTATCTTGCAAAAGACCGCAATTCCTATAGCGTGGCTGTTATTCCCCATAGACAGATGGAAGAATTTATTTATCTGTATGAATCCATGCCTTATAACATTGAACTGATGGATAAGCCTCTTGAGGAGTATATTCAGAAAAAGCAGAAGATACGTATTACGGGTGGTGTTTTTCAAGGGAAAGAGGGATGCATCATGCGTCTGCATCGGAATACCAAGCTGGTGTTTGCTTTTGGTAATATGACGGTGGCTATTAGTTATCTTCAGGCTTTTCCGTTTGAGAAGGTGGAGTGATAAACTTACTTTATTTATGACAATAAGTGACTTTCTTGTACTGGTAACTATTGTACTTACTTTAGTAACAATTGCTGTATCAAATAATAAAAAAATATGGCTGTATAAGTTCTATAAGAGAGATTACTGTCTTCTTTTGGGGGCTGTCTTGTGTATACATTATTTGATAGGTTTCCCATGGTTTGAACAAAGAGGATGGATTATTCCTGAACTTGTGGTGAAAAATGGTATTCCTGCTAATATTTGGGCGTATATCATAGCTTTCTTAACTCTTAGCTATCTTATTTTTATAATTGGTTGGAGGAAAAATTTCCCTTGCAGTAAGCATGAGGACATAATCAGATATTACAAGGGGTTAATAAATGGAAATATATGTCTGCTTATGGAATATTTGGATGATTACCACAAAGATAAGATACAACAAAGAAATCGCATAGTCAATGGCGTAGCTAAGGATGAGGATAATAAGATGCCTTTTGAATCAAAAAGTAGTAAGCCGAAGAAAAAAACTCAAAATTTGAATGGTGAAGTTTTGCAGAAAGTTATTTTCTTACCGGAATTTATCGAAAAATCTTCTTCTATAAATCCTGTCTTCTTTTTAGAATGTGTGTATCAGTTGAAAACTGATACACTTTGTGGCGCAGAAGATAGTATTTTTTTTTATTTTCGTAATTTGTTGAGAACCAAATCCATGGGCTTTGTGAGAGAGTTGGTAGAGCCTCTTAATTATAAAGAGAACAGTAATATAGAATATGAACTAAGAGGAACTTTATTTTTATCGCTTATGTTTGCTTATATAGACTTTGTTACTAAATTTAAGATTTATAGGGCATTTGGGGAAGAAGCGTTGTTGGAAGCAAATATAGGAAACCGGATTTTCTCACTTGAAGTGGATGAGTTTCATAATCATGAGTATCACCAGACTTCTTGTTATATGTGCCTGCGTTTCTATGACATTTTATTTCATCGTTTATTTGCCTCATGTGATGAGAATAGGGAGGAAATACCTTTTATTTATCCTTATTACTTGAAATTGGTATGTGATTCTTTGCTGGATAAATATCATCAATATAGTGCAAGGTCGTATGCTATGAAATATATGGATGATGTAGTCGATTATATTTATCAATGGCTTGATTGTATTGCTCGAAAAGGAATAATAAGTTATACTTATGACCTGGTGAAGATATTGGTTCAGATACATAAGGAAAAAACAAAACATATTTACACTTTGGAGTCCGTTCAACAGTTAATAAAGGCATTTTTAAGATTTTCTAGAGATTATGGAAAAGAGAATGCTATGGTTGCTGTTTTTTGGAGGTATATAGAAGATTTGAATAGGCAAGAGCCTCAATTGCTTTATTTAGCATTGAAAGAGGAATCTGTATCCCGAGAAACTCTTTTTTATGAGGATTTTCAAAAACTTGTAAGTGGCAAATAATTAATATTCAAATTAGAATTTAAAATCGATCACTATTGGAACAACTAAAAATAAACATTAAAAGATAATCCCATTGGGAATAAAATTTATAAAAAAATGCCTTTGTATGGTTTTCTCTATAAATAAAAATGGTCTGCTAACGTAGTGGCTTATTTCAATGTTGTTTTTTAATATTGTCTTTGATATATTTAAGCACTCGGGCTATTTGGGGGATGTTAGTAACATGATACGTATTTTTACTTCATAATATAAAATTTTGCATTAAGGCGGTAAGTAATAAAGATCTTAAATCTTTATGAAAATGTTTTTTCTTTGGCGAAAAGTAAAGGTACTTACTTATAAATTTAAAGGCTATTTCCATAAGGTTTGGATACTTATTTTGTATGAAAATTATAAAATGAATAAGTTCATTTTGTTATGTTTCCTATTTTATGTAGCTATTCTGAAGAACGAAAGAGAGTATATAGTATATTTCAGTTAAAAGTTAATAAGAATTTTATTTTTAATCAAGTTTATGTGGCATACCTGCTTAGTAAATAGAGGGTATGCTGTATGGGTTATTTACGAATATGAGAATAGCACTGATTATATTTCCAATACATGCTAGTCATGGGTGTATTTTACAGACATATGCTCTATATAGGACTTTGAGGAAACTGGGGCATGATGTGTCGATAATAGACAGGCAGTGGGATAAATTATCTTTGAAAAATCAGCTCGTTTACGCTGTTAAATCTCTTATTATCAGTATTAAGAGGAAATGCATTAGACCATTGACAATTGAGGGGACAAGGAAGATTATAATGTCAGAGTTACAAACGTTTGTTGATAAGCACTTATCAAATCGTAAGATTTATTTTCGAACCCCTCGGTATGAAGAGTTACCGCATTATGATGCTTTTATAGTAGGAAGCGATCAGACTTGGCGACCTAAGTATGTTTCAGATATACTTTATTATTATCTTTGTTTTGTACCTGCGGAGGAAAAAGTGAAGCGAATAGCATATGCGCCCTCTTTTGGTACGGAAGAGTGGGAATACTCCGAACAACAAACTTTACAATGCAGGGAATTGGTGAGCCGATTCGATGCTATTGCTGTAAGGGAGGATTCCGGAGCTAAATTGTGTGGCAAATACTTGGGCATCAATGTAGAACATGTATTGGATCCAACCATGTTACTCAATAAAGAAGATTATCTTAGTGAAACAGGTATTATGCCTAGTGAACAGAATAGGTTGAGCTATTATCTGTTGGATAACTCTAAAAGTAAGATGCAGATAGTAGAAGAAATATGCAAAGAACTTCATTTGACAGTTCAACGCATCAATACGGAAACGGAAAATCATAAAGCAGGCATCAAGGAACGTGTAGCACCATCTATCGAAAAATGGATTGAGGGCTTCGTTAATAGTAAATTTATTGTAGCTGATTCTTTTCATGCTACAGTATTCGCTATAATATTCAATAAGCATTTTATTACAATAGCCAATAAAGATAGAGGGATAGCGCGTTTTGAATCCTTGTTAAAAATGTTCGGTCTAGAAAATAGACTTATCACGGACATAAGGCAAGTGACTCCAGAATTGGTGCATGAAAGTATTGATTGGGGGAAAGTTAATCAGACGATGTGGGCAAAGCAATCATCATCGTTGGATTATTTGAAATTTAATCTTGGAAACATATAAGTAGCTTATATATAAGGTTATATTTTATAAACTGTATATTTCAATTAAATGCCTGAAATTTCTTCTACAAACAAGCGAATTGCAAAAAACGCACTGCTGCTTTACTTTCGTATGCTATTTATGATGTTGGTAAGTCTTTATACTTCCCGTGTGGTATTGGCTACTTTGGGGGTGGAGGATTTTGGTATTTACAATGTTGTAGGTGGAGTAATAACTATGTTCAGCTTTTTTAATGGTGCGATGTCTTCTTCCACACAACGTTATATAACATTTGAACTAGGAAGAGGGGATTTCGATCAATTGCAGAAAGTCTTTCAAACTAGTGTGAATATCCATTTGTTAGTTGCACTGCTTATTTTGTTTTTAGGCGAAACGATTGGGCTTTGGTTCTTTTATGAGAAGATGGTAATACCTGCCTCTCGTATGACTGCCGCTTTTTGGGTATATCAGTTTTCGATAATCACTATGATGGTTATGATAGTGAGTGTACCTTATAATGCAGCGATTATTGCCCATGAAAAGATGTCAATTTTTGCTTATATTTCGATTCTTGAAGTATTGTTGAAGTTGGGTATTGTTTATTTGCTATATCTTACAAGGTCAGATAAACTAATTATGTATGCAGCTTTGCTTTGTGCTACGCAATTGCTTATCCGTATTGTTTATGGTCACTACTGTAGTTGTCATTTTAAGGAAGTTCGTTACTATTGGGGTTGGGATCTTAAGTTATTTAAAGAAATGTTGTACTTTGGTGGTTGGAACTTGTGGGGCGGTTTTGCTACAGTTCTTTTTTCCCAAGGAATAAATATTTTGCTAAACATGTTTTTCGGTCCGTTCGTGAATGCAGCCCGTGGTATAGCAGTGCAGGTGCAGGGAGCTGTCACCCAGTTTTCTACTAACTTCCAAACTGCTTTGAATCCACAGATAACAAAGTCGTACGCATTGGGAGATTTTACTTATATGCACAGTTTGATATTCCGTAGTTCCAAATTTACCTTTTTGCTGCTTGCTGTCATTTCTTTTCCCATATTACTTGAAACAGAGATGATATTGCAGCTATGGTTGAATATGGTTCCTGCTTATACAGTTGTGTTTGTTCGGCTTATGCTTTGCATTACTATAATAGATGCTATGGGAGGTGCATTTATGGTAGCAGCACAATCTACGGGGCGTGTCCGTTTCTACCAGTCTGTGGTGGGTGGTATACTTCTTGCTATAGTTCCGGTTTCTTATGTAGTTCTTCGGCTGGGGGCTGCACCTTGGAGTGTATTCCTTATTCATTTCTGTGTCTGTACTGTTGCATTTTTTGTTCGTTTGTTTATTATTCGTTCTATGATACATTTGTCGCTATATAGCTATTTCCATGCTGTCTTGTTACGTTGTTTATATGTGTTGCTGTTAGCAATGCCTTTACCGATTGGTTTGTTGTATATATTTCCTGCTACATTGTGGGCTGGGATTTCAGTATGTTTTGTATCTGTATTGACAATTTCTCTTTCTTCGTATCGGGTAGGGTTGGCAGAAGGAGAGAGGAAATTCATAAAGGAAAAGATACGGATGTTTTTGAGCAAAAGTAACTAATTGAATATGATCGATATAACGGATAAACAGTCTTGTTGTGGCTGTTCTTCTTGTGTGCAGAAATGTCCACGTCAGTGTATATCGCTGCATGAAGATACGGAAGGTTTTCTTTATCCAGTGGTAGATAAGGGGGATTGTATAGATTGTGGACTGTGCGAGAAAGTATGTCCTTTGCTTCATTGGGGCGAAGCACTTGTTCCGATGGAAGTGCTGGCTGTGAAGAATAAGAATCAAGAGGAGCGTATTCACAGTTCTTCTGGAGGCGTGTTTATAGCATTGTCACGTCAGATAATCATGGATGGAGGTGTGGTATTTGGGGCTGTCTATGATGAGAATTGGGAGGTAAGGATTACTTATTCCGAAACACTGGATGGGGTTCGTCCTATGATGGGAAGCAAATATCTTCAAGCACGCGTAGAAACAGGGTTTGCTGATGCTGAACGTTTTTTGAAGCAGGGGCGTTATGTTTTGTTTTCGGGGACTCCTTGCCAGATAGCTGGACTTCATAAGTATCTTCGGAAAGATTATCCTAATTTATTGTCTGTGGATTTTCTTTGTCACGGTGTGCCGAGTCCTGGAGTGTGGCGGAGATATTTGAAAGAAACAATGAGTGACTTACAATCCGCCCGTAGGGCGGCAGCTGGAAAAAATACAGTTTTCCCTTCTCTAAATGTCATGCCCACGATAGTGGGTATAGAATTTAGAGATAAGACACTGCACGGCTGGAAAAAATACAGTTTTGTTGTCCGTGGAAAGTCCGCCTTTAATGCGGACAAAAATTCAGTTTTGTTGTCCGATATACACCGTGAAAATCCTTTTATGAGAGGTTTTTTATCTGATATTTATCTGCGCCCTTCTTGCTATGAATGTAAGTGTAAGAATGGAGTGAGCCACAGTGATCTGACTATTGCTGATTTTTGGGGGATAGACCGCCTGATGCCTGATTTTGATGATGATAAAGGGATAGGATTGGCCTTGGTGAACACGGTAAAAGGAAAACAAATATTCAAACGATTATCCATAGATATACGCTTGTCTGCGTTATCTGATGTAGTGGCGTTAAATGGTGGCTTTAAGGAATATAGGCAGCCACATCCTGCTCGTTTGGTTTTTTTTCGACGCTTTGCTGTTGGAGAAACAGTAGAGAGTATTGTGGAGGATATACTTCGTGTTCCGTTATGGCGAAGAGTAATGAGGAATATAAAGACATTTTGTAAGATGATAATTAACAGGAAACAATTGACTATTATTCCATTGTTTATTAGAAGAAGCAAAAAACGAGATAAATAAAGTGATATGTCATTAAAAGGGATGACTATGATAAGATAAATGATATTTCTAGTCTTGTGTATGCCATGGATATGTTTGAAGTCAGTTTATATTATTACGTTAAGGAAAGAAGAAGTTAAATAACGAATAGGTATTACACTATATAGTGATTCTATGCTTAGATGACAAGTCAAATAATTTATTCCTCAAACATTGTATTCTCAATTTGAGAATAATGCGATTTGTGAAATGATATAATCAGTAAAGGATGGGAACGTATGAGAACTATAAATTAGAGGGAATGTTGTAAACATATGCTTTTTGTTCTCTATTATTACTTTATTGCGTTATTTATTTAGACTTTTTGATACATATTTAAAGATAGTCCCTCCCCGTTAGTGTAAATTAGAAAAATTAGAAAATGAAAACAGTAATGCTCGTTTTTGGAACTCGCCCAGAAGCTATTAAAATGGCTCCATTAGTGAAAAAATTCCAAAAGTATTCAAGTGATTTCAAAACTGTAGTGTGTGTCACAGGCCAGCATCGAGAAATGTTAGACCAAGTACTTAAAATTTTTGATATCAAGCCTGATTATGACTTGAATATTATGAAACAAGGACAAGATCTCTATGACATCACGGCTCGTGTGTTGTTAGGAATGCGAGATGTGCTGAATGAGGTAAAACCTGATGTGGTACTAGTACACGGAGATACTACTACATCAATGGCAGCATCCCTTGCGGCCTTCTATCAGCAAATAGCAGTAGGTCACGTTGAGGCAGGTCTCCGTACATATGATATTTATTCTCCTTGGCCCGAAGAGATGAATCGCCAAATAACGAGTCGCATTGCTACATACAACTTTTCACCGACACCATTATCCGAAAAAAATTTAAAGGAGGAAAAAGTTCATGGGAATATTTATGTTACGGGGAACACTGTAATTGATGCTCTTCATATGGTGGTAGAGAAGTTGAAAAATGATGTAACTCTTGCGGCAAAGCAGGAGCAAATGCTTGCTAAGGCTGGCTATGATGTTGCTAGATTGGCTGATGGTAAAAAATTAGTTTTAATAACAGGTCATCGTAGAGAAAATTTTGGAGAAGGTTTTATCAATATGGTGACTGCTATCAAGAATTTGACAGAGAAATATCCTAATGTTGATTTTGTCTATCCAATGCATCTTAATCCTAATGTGCGTAAGCCTATTCATGAGGTGTTTGGAGAGAATTTGTCCGATTTAGGTAATATGTTTTTTATTGAGCCATTGCAATATTTGGAGTTTATTTATTTGATGGAAAAGTCTACCATTGTGCTTACTGACTCTGGTGGTATACAAGAAGAAGCACCAGGGCTTGGTAAGCCCGTACTTGTAATGCGAGATACAACGGAGCGTCCAGAAGCTCTTGAGAGCGGTACTGTTCGTTTGGTTGGTACCAACCATGATTTAATCGTTGAAGAAGTTAGTACATTGCTTGATAACCAGTCTGTTTATGACAAAATGTCGAGAGCGGTTAATCCCTATGGTGACGGAAAAGCGTGTGACAGAATTGTTTATGCATTAAGAAATAGGTAAAACATTAAATATATTACGTTAAAGGCGCATAAGCTGTATCTTGAGAAATTGTTGAAAAGATATTGAGAATGTAGTTATGTGGAAATGTATGAATTTATTAACTGGTTGGAAGTATTAAGAGATAAACAATAGAAATAATACTTTATGAAAAATATGAAAAAGAAGAAAGTCATATTTTCTTATGACTATGAGCTGTTTTTCGGTATAATGTCAGGGACAGTACAGAAAACGCTCATAGAGCCAACAAATTTATTACTTGACTGTATGGAGTCGGTAAGTGCACGAGGAAACTTTTTTATTGATTATTTGATGTTTGAGTGTCTGGAAAAACTGAGTGATGAAAGAGCGAAGTCGGATTTGAAATTAATGAAAGAGCAGGTGAAAGATATGGTTCGACGTGGTCACCGTATTGAACTACACCTTCATCCTCATTGGATAGATGCTAAGTATAATGGTGATGGTACGTGGGACTATACTGACTATACTCATTACAGTCTGTACTCATTGGACGAGGATGTAAGGTCAAGAATGTTCAGAGATGGAACAATTTATCTTACTAAATTGGCAAGAGAGGTAGATCCTGATTATACGATTTGTGCATTCAGAGCAGGTGGATGGACTATTCAGCCTTTTTGTATTTTGAAAGACTGCTTTAAGGAGAATGGAATTGTTATTGATTCATCTGTTATGCATGGTATATGTCAAGATAATAAGTACTCAAAGTTTGATTTCCGTTATGCTCCCAACAAAGAAATATACAGGTTCTTGGACGATGTATGTGTCGAAGATGAAAATGGTGAGTTTGTTGAAGTACCGATTACGGTTTATAATAGAAACATACTAAAAAAAACAATAGAAAAGGTTATACGAACTTTTTCAATCAAGAAGAAGTGTATTGCAGATGGGACTCATCAACGACTTGATTTGCCAATAGAACCAAGACGTAAAAAATGGTTAAAATCAATGCCTACAGCATTCTCTATGTCTAGTCGGAATCCTTTTATTGCAGCATTGGCATTCAGGGCATCCAATAAATCGCTGATAACTATTATTGATCATCCTAAAGACTTTACGGAAAATGCCTTGTCAATTATTAAGTTGTATATGAAAAAGGCGGATTCGATAACATATCATGACATTAAACAAAAGCTATAATAATATGAACAAAAGGAAGATATGCATTATTATGCATAATGATTTAATGGATTATCCGCCAATGATTTCATTAATTGATATAATGAAAGAATTGGGAGAGGATATCATATATATTGGTCATTACACGGATTCGCCAACTACAAGAAGATTCGAGGAATTAGGGGTGAAGTTAATAAAATTAGGCTGTATAAGATCAAATTCAGACTGGACAAACTTAAAAATTTATAAGCAATATAAGAAAGCTCTTTCGGAGCAGCTTAAAAGCTTGAATCTTACATCTAGTGATATCATATGGTATGTTTATTCTCAAACATCCAATTTTATACACGATATATTATCTCGGTATAGATATGTCATTCATTATTTTGAATATGCACCTCAAAATGATAGTTGGAAATTCAGATTGCTCTATCCTTCTTACAATCAATTGGAATTTGTGAGGAAAGCAATTGGAATAGTACATTGTGAGTATAATAGAGGGCAGATTTATAGGGCTATAAATGGTTTGGATAAATCTCCATTTATATTGCCTAATAAGCCTTACGTGAAGGAACATTCTATGGACGAAAGTGGTATGCCTGATGATATAAAAAAACTAATTATGGACGTGAAGCATAAAGTTCAGGGCAAAAAGGTTATATTATATCAAGGCTTTTTTGCTTCTGTAGAACGACGATTAGAGGAATTTTGTCAGGCGATAAATCAGATGCCTTCAGATTACGTTATGATTGCTATGGGGAAAGGACCTAATAATTATTACGATGTATTAAAAAAGAAATATCAATCTGATAAAATTCTTTTTATACCCTTTATTATACCTCCTTTTCATCTATATGTAACAGAAATGGCATCAATTGGTGTGATGTCATATTCTCCACATCAGAAAACTCATGCGGGTGTAGTGAACGCTCTTTACTGCGCTCCTAATAAGATTTTTGAATATGGCAAATACGGGAAACCTATGATAGCCAATGATGTTCCTGCCCTTAAATATATTTTTAAAGAGTATCATTGTGGAGAGGTTGTTGACTACCCAATTACTCCAAATGCGATTTCTACTATTTTAGAGAAATTGTTTTCCAATTATGATATGTATTCTAAAGGGGCTTTGGAGTATTACCAATCGGTTGATTTAATCAAAATAGTCAAGGGTATTTTGGCTAGTATATAATTCTATAGAGTTATGATGCCATATATACTAGTATTTATGGTTTGTATTTTCTTAACTTCGATAAGTTCAAGGAAAAAAATCATTCCTTTACTATTATCATGTCTGATATTATCATTATTTGCAGGATTTCGTGACAAAAATATAGGATCTGATACCGATTTTTACCCTCATTGGTATATATCAGAAATTCGATATATTCATAATTTAATTGATTTAATTACCATTGAAACAGAGAGGAATTTAGATAAAGGTTATCTTTTTTTATACTGGATTGCTTCTTGGATTGGTAATCAATATTGGATAGGGCTTTTCTTGACAGAATTGGTAATATCTGTTTTTACTTTTCTTGGTTTTATTCGTTTAAGTAGATACTTTAAGGGTGGAATTGCCATTTTTACAATGGCATTTCTTTTGCTTGTTTTTAACTATACGCTTAATGCTATGCGTCAGGAATGTGCCATCTCTATATGTTTTTTTGCATTTTCATATTTGTGGGAAAAGAAATGGATTCCTTATTTATGTTGGACTTTTGTCGCATGTACTTTTCATTCAAGTGCAATTATAACTTTAGCTCTTCCTTTCTTAATGATGATTTCTTATATATCTAATGATAAAAAGAGGAATTTGTTGATATCTTTCTTGTTTTTGATGATGTGTACAGTAACTATGGCTTTTTGGACTCTTTTGGATATGATAGGAGATCTGGGATTGTTTAATGAGGCTTACACTATGCGATATGGCGAAGGAGGAGCATTCGAAGGAGTTGAGAGGCTCCCATACGCTCCTTTGCTTCTTTGTTTAGTATTCTACCTGATAATGTATAATTCATATAGAAAAAAAATTATGGACAAAAATATTTTTCTATTCCAATTTCTTATTACCACAATTTATTTATTGTGTTTGACATTTCAACTACTGAGTGTCTTTTTATATCGAATTGGATTGTATTTTTATATCTTAAGTATTTATTTTTTTTCTATTGAATTGTCTTCTAAGAAAACAAATCCTGTTTTAAAAATTGGATGTATCCTATATTTAATGGCATATTGGATATTTCTTTATGTAGTAAAAAACACAAGTGAAACTTATCCTTATACTTCAAAAATATTGGGGATTGATTAGGTGTAAACGGATAGATTATTTTTATGAGTAGAAATGACAGTTTAATAAGTATTATTGTTCCAGTTTATAATGTGGAGCAATATTTGTCTCGATGTGTAGACTCATTAGTTAATCAGACTTATCATAATATTGAAATTATTTTAGTTGATGATGGAAGTCCAGACCGGAGTGGAGAAATTTGTGATGAGTATGCTAAAAAAGACAAGCGTGTAAAAGTTATTCATCAATCTAATGGAGGACTTTCAGATGCAAGGAATACGGCCTTGGATATAGCTAAAGGTGACTATCTGATGTTTGTTGATAGTGATGATTGGATTGAAAAAAAAACGTGTGAAATTCTCAATCGTTTGGCTTCTGATTATAAAGCAGATACTGTTATATTCGGCTTAAACTTTGTATTCGATTCTGGTAAGGTTATTAGGAGTAAAAGAGGTATGGCAGGATTAACAGATAAGAATATGTGTATGAAATATCTTATACATAATGTTGCGAGAGGAGGTATTTTTAACTATGCTTGTAATAAAATGTTTTCGTCTCACTTATTTGAAGGTTTAAGATTTCCAGTCGGAAGACTTGCAGAAGATCAAGATGTTATATATAAGTTGATACATAGATCTCAAAGGATATATGTAACCGAACAGCCACTTTATAATTATTATCAGAGAGATGGAAGTATAACTGCAGCACAATATTATCCTCGCCTTATTCGAGATAGGCATGAATTATGGCTAAAGAGATTGGACTTTATTCGAGAGTATTATCCTGATTTAGAGAATTACCAGATAGCTCAGATTCTTGGTGCTGCTTATGTTGGTATTGTTAAATTGGAAGGTAATAAGCAAAATGGGGAGTTAAAGAAAAAGTTGATATGTTTTTCTAACAAATATATTTTAAAAGAAAAAGAATTATCAGTGTTGGATCGTAAGATAAAATTGCACTACTATTGTTATCCATTATTTTGGTTATACGTAAAACTATTTATAAAATGAATATAGCTGTTATAATTGCAGGGGGATCAGGTCAGCGAATGGGTCAGGACATTCCAAAACAATTTATCAATGTGTATGATAAACCTGTTATTATTTATACGTTGGAAGGATTTCAGCGACATCCTCAGATAGATGCCATTGAAGTGGTATGCATTGATGGATGGCATGATGTCCTTTGGGCTTATGCTCATCAGTTTAATATCACCAAACTTAAATGGGTGATAAGTGGAGGAAATACAGGACAGGAAAGTATCAGGAATGGCGTGTTCAATCTTGAGGGTAAAGTTGGTGATGAGGATATAATTGTGATTCATGATGGCATTCGGCCATTGGTGGATGAAACGGTTCTTACCGATGTGATAATGAAAGCCCAAATACATGGGAATGCAGTTACTTCATTGCCCTATAATGAGCAAATTTTCGTTGTAAATCCTGAGAATGAGAAAACAACGAAACAGTATATTCCACGTGAAATATTGAGAAGGGTTTCTACTCCGCAGGCTTATAAGTTTGGAAAACTAGACTGGGCGTATCATGAAGCGTTTGAGAAGGAGATTGGTATTAAAGGCTCTGCCTATACCAATACGATGATGGTAGAATTAGGTGAAACACTCTATTTTGCCGCCGGTTCAGATAAAAATATTAAACTGACTACAAAAGATGATTTGGAAATGTTTAAGGGATATCTAAAGAAAGAAAAGGATAATTGGTTGAAGTAATGAATCTGATAGAAAATACTATGTATCAGGATGATATAATGAAAATTATAACTCATCCTCTTCCTTGGAATAAGTTGCAGAATAAGGCTTTGTTAATTTCTGGAGCTACTGGACTTGTTGGCAGTTTCTTAATAGATGTTATCATGCTACTGAATAGGGAGCAGGGGTTGAATTGTAAGGTTTATTCTCTTGGAAGGAATGAAGATAAGGCCAAATCAAGATTCAGTTATTGTTATGAATCTTCTTTATTTCAGTTTATATCATACGATATTAATCTGCCGTTTGTTAGAAATGATATTGGAAGTGTGGACTATGTTCTCCATTTGGCTAGCAATACACATCCTGTTGCCTATGCTACAGATCCAATAGGAACCATAACAACCAATATTATTGGAACTCAGAACATGTTGGAGTTTGCTTGTGCTCATCATGCATCACGCTGTGTTTTCGCTTCCTCAAATGAAATCTATGGTGAAAATCGAGGGGATATTGAGAAATTTGAAGAAAAATATTGTGGTTATATTGATTGTAACACGATTAGAGCAGGTTATCCTGAGAGTAAAAGATGCGGTGAAGCTCTATGTCAGGCTTATATAAAACAAAGAGGGTTGGATATTGTGATTCCACGTCTAACTCGTTCTTATGGTCCAACTATGTTGATGAGCGATACAAAAGCCATTTCCCAATTTATTTGTAAGGCTATTGTCGGAAAAGATATAGTGCTTAAAAGTGAGGGAACTCAGTATTACTCTTATACATACGTGGCAGATGCTGTATGTGGGTTGTTGTATGTTTTGCTGCTAGGGAAAAAAGGAGAGGCGTATAATATTGCTGACGAATCTTCAGATATTATGTTGAGAGATTTAGCGAAGATTATAGCAGACTCTGTGGGTAATAAAGTCGTGTTTGAGATTCCTGATGCAATTGAAAGTATGGGATACAGCAAGGCAACAAAGGCAAGACTAGACAGTACAAAACTTCAGGAACTTGGCTGGAAATCCATATATGATATTCAATCGGGGATACAAAGAACAATCAAAATATTGAGTGAATTATGACGAACGAATATGAGCATTTAAATGCAATACAGAAAATTGGGCTGAGTATATTGAAAGAGATTATTGCTATCTGTAAACGCCATGATTTGACGTACTATGTATATGGAGGAACATTGTTAGGAGCTATTCGTCATCAAGGCTTTATTCCGTGGGATGATGATGTGGATATTGCAATGTCCCGCAAAGATTTCGAGAAATTAAAGCAATATCAAAATGAATTTCCACAATATATGTTTTTAGATACAATTCAACAGAAAGGGCATCAATGGACAGCAGCTCATGTCGTGGATACAAGATATAAGCTTGAGGTAGGAAAGGGGATGAAAAAAGCCACGATGTCTGTTTGGGTGGATATTCTTATTATTGACGGTGTTCCAAATCCTGGAACTTTCAAATACAAGATATTTAGTGCGGCATATTTGACAGCAAGACTGCTCTATAAATTCTCAAATTTTAGTAATGAAGTTGATTTAGAAAAAGATAGATCTGCTATAGAGACCTTTTTTATTTCTTTTGCTAGGATTACTCATATTGAAAAGGTGATAAATCAGCATTGGGCTGGATGTTTCATTGATTGGATATCTCGCAGGTACGATTTGGATAAATGTGAGTATGGAGCCACTTTGGGTGGTCCGCAAAAAATGGGTGAAACACAGCCTAAATACTGGTTTGGTAAAGGTAAAGAACTTCTTTTTGAGGATATTATCGTGAATGGTATGGAGGAAACGGAGAATTTCCTTACTAAGTTCTATGGTCCCAATTACATGACTCCTCCGCCCTTGGATAAAAGAAACCAGCATAATGTAAGGTTAGTTGAGAAGATTGTTTAAATCGTAATAGTTGTAAATATAGTTTTAAATATTCACATGAAAGACACTGAAAAAAACTTGTGAGAGTGCTATTTATTTATATTCAATGTTTATTTTAAAATTGTATGATAACAGTTTCTATCGTCACCTACAAGACGAATCTAGGAGAACTGTCCAAATGCTTGCAGTCACTAATCTCTTCTCTTGTTTCCCAAATTTATATTGTCGATAATTCCAACGAGCGGTATATTGCAGATTTCTGTCAGCAATACCCCAATGTGATATATATTGGCAGTGAAAATGTAGGCTATGGAGCAGGGCATAACCAGGCATTGAGACAGGTACTCAACTCGGGTGGAAAATACCATTTGATTCTTAATTCGGATGTATATTTTGAACCTTCGGTTTTGGAATTTCTGGCAGCATATATGGATGCACATGCGGATGTAGCACAGGTACAGCCCAATGTAGTATACCCTGATGGAGAGCAGCAATATACCTGCCGTCTTCTTCCCACACCTGCCAATCTGATTTTCCGACGTTTCCTACCTAAGAGAATGGTGGAGAAGATGAATATACGTTATCAACTAAAATTCGATGACCATAAGAAAGAAATGAATGTGCCCTATCATCAAGGTAGTTTTATGTTTTTTCGTCTGGAATGTTTCAAAAAAGTAGGATTGTTTGATGAAAGGTTCTTCATGTATCCTGAAGATATTGATATAACTAGGAGAATGCACAAATGGTATCGAACTATGTTTGTTCCTAGTGTGACCATTGTACATGCTCATCGGGCAGCATCTTATAAAAGTAAGAAAATGTTGAAGATTCATATGGTTAATATGATTAAGTATTTCAATAAGTGGGGATGGATAGTTGATAAAGAACGTTCTGCTTGGAACAGAAAGTTATTGGAAGAATTAGGATATAAAAAATAATATTTTCTATAATGAATTACTTTATTACAGGTGGTACCGGTTTCATTGGCACCCACCTCGCCAGTCTTTTGCACGAAGTGCATCCCGAAACAAGAATTTACAACTTGGATATTGTAGAGCCGGGTACTCCATTACCGACAGTAAAAAATTATAAACCGGCTTTAGGAAACGGGGAGGAACATGCAGCCACATTCATCTATTGTGATGTACGCCAGCCGATAGAGTTGGAAAAAGTAAATATCACTCCCGATGATGTGATCTTTAACTTCGCCGCCGTTCATCGCACTCCCGGTCATCCCGATCCTGCATATTTTGAAACAAATATCCGTGGTGCGGAGAACGTCTGTGCCTTTGCCGAACGGCATGGCATCCGGAAAATAGTTTTCACCAGTTCCATAGCCCCTTACGGTGCTGCCGAGGAACTGAAGGAGGAAACCACGCTGCCTATGCCCAACACCCCATACGGCATATCCAAGCTGGTTGCGGAAAAGATTCATCAGACCTGGCAGGCAGGAGGTGAAGGCCGCCAGCTTACCATTGTCCGTCCCGGTGTGGTGTTCGGACGGGGAGAGAACGGAAACTTTACGCGTCTGTATTGGGGCATTCGGGGGCATAAATTTATGTACCCGGGACGCAAGGATACCATCAAGGCCTGTATCTATGTGAAGGAACTGGTGCGGTTCATGCTTTACAGATTGGAACATCACGACAGTGGGGTGGAACTGTATAATTGTTGCTACGAGCCCGCCTATACGATAGAGCACATCGTAGAATCCATGAAAAGAGTGACAAATATGAAGGTAAAAGTTCCTTTCATGCCGGGATGGCTGATCATGACTGCTGCTGGTATAGCCGGAGCGCTAGGCTCTCCGATGGGCATCTGTCCGGCACGGGTGAGAAAGCTGCAGATCTCTACGAATATCTGCGGAAAAAAACTGTCCGCTTCGGGCTACCGTTTCCGCTACACCTTTGAAGAGGCGCTGGCGGACTGGTACAAGGATAATGGTAACCTGTATCTGCAATGAGGAGGCTGATACTTTTTCTTTTGTTTTTTGTAATGATCGGTGCGGTACACGCCCAGTTCACCTACGGGACTACAGGACTGTTGAATATGCCTACTGCCGATATGCAGCGTGACAAGACGTTCATGTTTGGCGGTGGCTTTCTGGAGAAACATGCCACTCCCGCCCGTTGGACCTACAATACTTTCAACTATTATCTTGACATCACTATTTTTCCCTGGCTGGAAGTATCCTATATTTGTACATTGCACAAGGCCATGGAGGTTGATCCTGCATATGGTCCGGGTTTCTGGGTTCCTTCCACGTATGGGAAGTTTGTCAACCAAGACCGTAATTTTGCGGTACGTTTACGGCTGTGGAAGGAAGGCTGGTGGAAACCTTGGACCCCGCAAATTGTATTGGGCGCGAATGACGCTCTTAATAATTCGTGGACGGAGGGTAGCAAGATTGAAATGAGTTCGGCTACGGCAAATGGTTTTTACAGCCGCTATTATCTGGCTGTTACCAAGCATCTTTCCATGAAGGAGGTGGGAGAGTGGGGCTTGCATCTGGCATATGTTTATAACAGGCGGAAGGATTATCCGTTAAACGGTCCCGCCATCGGTGCCAACTTCCGATTCTCTCTGTCCCCGACTTCCTTTATCAACAAAGCGATAAATAACTTGAATCTGATGGCAGAATACGATAGCAAATCGATAAACTGCGGCTTTGAGTACAGCTTCTGGAAAGACTACATCAACGCCATAGTAGAACTGAACCGTTGCAAGTACTTTTCCGGTGGCTTAGTCTTCAAAATCCATTTAAAATAATAAAAAGCGCTCATTCATAGGAATTTCCAGATAGAATTCGTTTCTTTGCGGTCAGAAACCATAAAATCATCTTTATTATGTCATCCCGCTTTGTAAACCCTTTCACGGATCTCGGCTTCAAGATAATCTTCGGCCAGCCTGCCAGCAAGGATCTGCTGATAATCCTGCTTAACGAACTGCTGTCGGGTGAGCATCACATTGAAGACCTGACGTTTCTGGACAAGGAGGACCGTTCGGAGAATATTCACGACAAGGGCATCATCTATGACCTTTACTGCCGTACCTCTACGGGCGAGTACATCATAGTGGAGATGCAGAATCGTTGGCATAGCCATTTCCTGGACCGTACGCTTTATTATGTGTGCCGTGCGGTGAGCCGCCAGATGGAGAATCCGTCCTCTAAAGAGGTATGTGTTCCCGATACTCCGTTGGAGGGGGATTGCGGTCTGCTCAGGGAAGAAGAGGCTTCTTACGGTCTCCGTTACAGGCTTCCTGCCGTGTACGGCATTTTCCTGATGAATTTCAAGGAGGACGGTCTGGAAAGGAAGTTCCGTACTGACACCGTGCTTTCCGACCGGGACAGCGGTCGTGTGGTGAACCGGAATTTCCGTCAGATTTATCTCCAGTTTCCTTATTTTACGAAGGAACTGGACGAATGTTCTACTTTATCCGATAAACTAATGTATGCACTGAAGAATATGAACAACTGGAACAGAATGCCCGATGCGCTGAAAGAACAGGTTTTCAGCCATCTTGACCGCCTTGCCGCCAAGGCTCACCTGTCTGAGGGTGACCGTATCGCTTATGATAAGGCGGTGGACCGTTATAACGTGAGCCGTATTGTGGAAAATGATATCCGTGAACAGGCTGTCGCGGAAGGAAAAGCGATAGGAAAAACAATAGGAAAAGCGGAAGGAGAGGCGGAAGGACGTTTGAAGGAGCGTTTGGAAATTGCCCGTAAACTGAAAGAGAACGGTTTTTCCATAGCGGATATTGTCCGGGTTGCCGGACTTTCAGCGGAAGAAATTGATAAGCTGTAACGGTGTGCACGATTGATTGTACTGCTAGGTGATTTGCTTCTGTTTTGTAGAAAGATGAATGGTGGGTAGGGTAAATTAGAATGATGTCAATGTCGGTTCTCTATAGGGCTATCGTATACGATTAGTATGGTAGTCTGTAGATTGAGTAAATTCATTATTGTAAAACCTTTCTACAAAGAAAAACAAATCATACGTAAGGGCATTCTCCATGCAGTTTCCCCCAAAGAAGAAACTGCATGGTGATTGCCACTTTCTTTATTATTTCTCCAAGTACCCGAATACCCCCTCCGCATCGAAACACGGACAAGCCTTCGGGATACTTCCCGGCATATCCCTGTGTCCCCTTATCCGGACACCGGGAAAGATTTTCACCATCCGCATCAGCAACAAAATAAATTGTTCCGTCTGTTCCGGTGTCCGGGTATCTGCCGGACGTCTGTCCGCATCCAGCCCGCCCTCATAGCAGATGCCTATGCTGCAACGGTTCCAGGGGCGGCAGTGCGCACCCACTTCCAGAAGCTTGCGGTGCTGGGTCACACTTCCGTCACGACGGATATAAAAATGATACCCCACCGTGCGGAAACCTCGCGTCTTGTGGTCACGGAGCAGTTGCTCGGCGGTGTAATCCCGGGTGGAGCGTGTGGTGCTGCAATGAATGACGATATATTTCACGGAAGCGGAGGATGCCATCATCGGGCCGGCCTCTTGAGTGAGGAGAGCACGTTCGTTCGGGATCTCTTCCTCACCGATTATCATAGGGAAAGTTTCTTGAATCATGGTTGAATTGAAATAGGGAATTAAAAATTAAAAAGTGTCATGCGATGGGCCAGGGGGCTTTTTAAAAGAGAGTGGTGCAACTGGTTACGCCCAAGGCGGTGAGCGCTGCTATGGCAGCTTGGATAATGGCGTGCAGAATTTGCTTCCAGGTGATTTTCTTTGAATTGTTCATAGGGATATTTGTTTTAAAGGATTTGTTTTTTTCTGTCATTCCGGACAAAGACGAGGAATCTGTGGGCATAAAAACGATTGCATTCAGATTCTTCACTTTGTTCAGAACAACAGTTTCATTTCAGAAAGTCAGATCTTTATAGAAATACAGGTCTACTTCAGAACAACAGTTTCATTTCAGAAAGGCAGATCTTTACAGAAACACAGGTCTACTTCAGAATAACCGTTTCATTTCAGAAAGGCAAAATACTATCAGACTTCAGAAGCCCGGAAAGTTCAGGCGTTTTCTTCCGTCTTGTCGTCTGGTCCGGAAGCCTCTCCCGTCAGGTCCACGGTGTTTTTCCCCGCTTTCAGGGTTTTAACCACCAGCTTGGCAGCCTTTCGGGTAGGGACCAGGTTGAATACGCTGTCTTTCAGCAAGCTGAGGAAACGGGTCCCGGCTTTCCAGCGCACGTTCAGGTCTTCCACATGGATGGCGGGATTGTATGTCTCCAGTGATTCGGCTCCCATGCTGTTGATATGAATGGAGAAAGTGCCCAGATCGCCCATCTGGATGCGTTGTCCTGCCAGAAGCTGCTCCCGCATACAGTCCACCGCTTGGATCAGGACCGCCTGGATGTCGGCACGGTTGTATTTGGAGCCGTGGGTCGAGATATGCTCGGCAAACTTGTCCAGTGTCATGATTTCTGAGTACTGGGCGTTGGCATAAGCCTTCTTGGGAGCATCCTGGTCACTGGGATTGGCACGGAGTGAGATACTGTAGTTGATCATCGTTTTTGTTTTTAAAGGGTTATTATTATCGGAAAAGTGTCAGGTAGGAGCAAGGCGCACACTGCTGCGGCGTTCGGTGAAACTTGGGGCAAGATCCGCGGAATCTTGTACCAGGATTTTTGTAATCTTGTGCCGGGTTGCGGCTTCTTCCTTCTGACACTGCAAAGATAACTTCACGTCCGTGCGGCGTGACCCCTTCCGACCCCTTTTGACCCTTTGGGGAAACTGTCCGGGAATTCGGCCAGCACTTGCGTCATGTGGTGACTTCAGGGCGGATTTCACGCTTCCCTCTTTATTCTTTCCGCGTAATCCACGCTCAAAGAGAGAGGAAGAGTTCTCGGACAGTCTGTGGCAGATTCCACGGGGAATCACGGTTCTCCCAGGTGGAGGTAGACGAGTTGCAACTGGCGGCAGGTGAAGGATTTCTGACAGGGATGGTATCCGGTGGCTTCCAGGGCGTGGAGCAACGGTGCGCACCGGGCGATCCAGCGCATCAGATGACGCACGGCTACTTTCGGCGTACTGTCCGGAAAATAGAGAAGGGCTGTTTCGGTCTTATTCATGAATGGTTTCTTGTTTAACGTGAGTTTGATAGATGATGATAATGAACCAACGGCCAATCACCTATGGTATAGAGTGCGGCCCGGTTGGCACATTGGTAAATTGTACATAGCAGCAAATCAATAAATCGGTACATTGACACATGGGCAAATTATTCAAATCCCCTTTCGGCATAAAGCGTGCCCGATTGTTTTTATACTAACCGGCATGGAGTGTCGTATATAAAGTTTATCCGGAGTTTTCCGAACAATCCCAATGAACTGCCACAAACGATTTTTGCTATCCGGGAACAACGGCCGCACTGAGCAGCGACGGGGACACGGGGACAGTGGGGACAGCCCCTTTTTTCCTCACACACACATGCGTGTACATATAGAGAGCCGGGTCAGTTCTTGTGATACGTCCCCTTGCCGTCCACACTCACCAGCGCCCCTTGTTTGGTGAGCCGTTTGAGCCAGGTCAGCGCGGTGGATTCAGGTATCCTCCTGTCGTGCGCTTTTTCCAGCAGCATCCGGCGGGTAAACTCGTCCTCCATCTCGGCAAAGAGCATATCCTTGTCCGCCGTGCTCCGGCGCTTGATAATGGAGGAGGACAGAAACGAAAGAACATGGGTGGCGTGCAGATAAAGCGGCTCCACCAAGGCAAGCACGGCATGGAAATCATCGTCTGTAATCACCAGGTTCCAGCGCGGGATGATACGGTCCTTCAGATTATCGGAAGAAATATGCGCGTCAGGTTTCACCAGAGAAGGGTCTTCCAGGCTTCGCAGGATGGCGACTATCGACATCATGCGGCACGCATTGACGGCAAGACGGATGACGGAACTGCTCATCTCGTCCCCGTTGATCTTGCCGGAACGATGGAACAGCTTGTCGAACAGGAAGTTGAACTGTTTATGCTGGGCATGAGTCAGCTTCAGGGTAAACAATCCCCGAAGCGTCAGCTCGTCCAGCGTGTTTTTCCATTCGTTGCCCATCAGGCGGAATTCCTCGTCCACATCCACCTCATCCTCGCCGAACTGGTCTGCCCACTGGGTGACGCGTGGCATATAATAAAAGTTCTGGCGGGAGAACAGACCGTTCTCCGCCGTGGGGATCAGGGGCTTTACCTGTGCGGGCGTACCCGAGAGCAGCACGGAGAGATAGCTTCTGCTCACCTCCTGATATTCGCGGTCGGTGCGCCGGTTGTAGGACAGGCGGTCGTGGTCGAACGCCTTGCGCAGCGTGTCGCTCCAGTTTCCGTATTCGGTCCCTATGGCGGTGGATACGGTGTCCGCCTCACTTTCGCAGATGATGCCCGTTCCGTTGGAATCCATGATATTTTGCAGGATGCCTGTTCCGGTGTTGTTTCCCGATATGAGGAACATCCGGTTGGGAGGCAATACGGGAGCTTCCTGATTTTTCCGTTCCTTGCCCAGAGAGTCGTAGGCAGCCTTTTCCCGGCGGTAAGTTTTCATCGCCTCTTTCACCTCGCTGCGTATCTTGTCGTGTATGGGTTCGATGAGGAGCCGTACCCACGTCAACGCGCTTTTTCCCGAGGCGGACGGGGCCACGACGAAAGTCTGCATACAGGGGGCCTGCCACTTCCGGCCGTACTGGCACCGCACTATGTGGGAGAGGGAGGCGCCCAGTACGGTAAACGCTCCCAGGAGCAACACATCACGCTGTTCGGGCTTTTTACCGAAGGAGATGATTTTCTCCAGCAGTTCCGGCCACACGTAGTCCTGTGGAAAGGTAGGCAGGGGGGAATAAGGCTCGGAGCCTTCGGTGAGCTGTTCCTCTTCGTCGGTATCATCGGAAACGTCATTTTCCACCTTATTATATCGCGCGCACGTGTGTGGAAAATCCGGGGCTGTCCCTGCTGTCCCCATTGTCCCTGCCTTGTGAGAGCCGGCGCTGCCGGAAATCTTCACTCCGCATTGCCCGGCCAGATGGAACACGGTTCCCAGATGTATATCTTCTTTATCGGCATGAAGCGCGTTCGAGAACAGTGCTTGTGCATTTTTTTCGTCGTATTTGGAGGAAAGGGAGCAGAGGGAGAGGAAATCATTGCGTCCCGCTTCCCCGCAATCGTTTGCGATGGCGAAAGCCAGTTGTACATATTCAATGTAGGTGGGAGCGATATCCGCGCCTGCCATGCGGACAGCTTCGGTCAGCTGCCGCAAGTTTTCTAAAGGATTGTTCATGTTCATGATATTTGTTGTTTTTTGAGTGCCTGTTTAAATTTTGTCCGGCATTCTTTTGAGTATGCTTTTCTATTCTTCTTAAATTTCCCGGCGTATCAATGCTTCCTCGTCATACGAGAGGAAACAGGCCCGTACCAGGTCCTTGCCGGAACGGTCCACGCCTTTGCCGGAGCGGCTCGTTTTCTTATCTTCCCCGTCCGGGTGGCTGTCATAGATTGCTTGTACGTAGTTCATCGCCCAGTGGATGTTTTCGGAGGTATTCTGTCTGGTGTCGGGTATGCGTGCCAGGTCGTAGGGGATGAACGCTTTTACTCCGCGTCCGCCGGGGCTGGTGAATGCCAGTACAGGGCGCAGGAGGCGGTCGTCGAACAGTTGTCTTTTCAGCTTTTCCGCTTCCCCACGGGAATCAAGATGGTCTATGTCCACCACAATCAAGCCCGACGGTCCGGTCAGGCTGTCGCTTTTGCGGTAGGAAAAGACACCGCAGGGGGTAACGTAGGGCAGTGTCTGCTGCTTGAGCATACGATAGGCTTTTTCATCCCCGTTTTCCGCTGCCCGGCGCACGGTCTCGGTCAGTGTTTTCAGGCGTTCGCTGGATGTGATCAGTTTGTACACTTCCTGTAAGGTTATTTCCTTGTAGGGCGTTAAGGTGGGCGGCTGGACGGTTCGTCCGGTGGCACTGTCCTTTACCGGTGATATCGGTGGCAGAAACAGTGACATTTTAAATTGGTTCATTCGTTTTTATTTATTAAGTTTGCAAGCCCTGATATTTATGAATCAGGTTATTGGTTTTCAATGTTACAAAGTTCGATATAATAACCGAGATACGTGTGTTTTTGTCCTGAATGAGGACATGTAAATGAGTATTCATATAAAAAAATACGATTTAATCCGATGGAACATTTGAATCCTGTTGATCAGGCCCGGCAATTGGCTGCCGAGGTAGTGAAACGTCTGGGCCAGTTGAATCTGCACAGACGGGAGTTGGAGCGTAAGCTCCATGTGGCTAATGGCTTTTTTACCAGCTTGGAAGAAAAAAAATAACATGACGCTTCTTCTTTTTTTCGAGGTGAAGGCGGTTATAGAAGAACACTATGAGAGGCGTATCGAGTTTTACAGGTATGTCAACCCGCCGCTGTCACGGGAGGCGGAACGTGAACTGGGGGAGTGGAAGGGAAAAGTGAGGGAGATAATGGGGATGTGTTGAAGTTCCGGTAGGAGGATGTAGCGGGGCACTCCCGGAGGTGCGTACATTCTTTGCGGGGAAATCTTTGCAGGGAAGAAAATGAACTATATTTTGTGGCAGATGCAACAGGAAGTGGCGGAATTTGTTTATCTTCGTAGCGGTAATGTTAAAATGGAAAAAATGATGGAACAGCAGCAATTGAAGAAATGCCCGATAGGCATACAGACTTTTGAGGAAATAATCAACAAGGGTTACCTCTATATAGATAAGACGGAATATGTTTACCGGATGGCGCACGGCGCCTCCAAATATTGTTTCCTGAGCCGTCCCCGCCGGTTCGGCAAGTCATTGCTGACTTCTACGTTGCACAGTTACTTTGCCGGGAAGAAGGACCTTTTCAGGGGATTGGCCATTGAGAAGCTGGAAACCGAATGGACGGAATATCCGGTGCTGCACTTCGACATGAGTCTGGCGAAGCATGTGGACAAGGATACGTTGGAAAGCATGCTGAGCTTCCAGCTTAGCGGATATGAACAAATTTATGGCAAGTCTGAGGAGGCTGTGAAGCTGAACGACCGGATGACTTCACTCATCATGCGTGCCAACGAACAGACCGGCCGACAGGTGGTAGTCCTTATTGACGAGTATGACGCGCCTTTGCTGGATGTGATGCATGAGGAAACGGATCTTCCCGTTCTCCGTAACGTGATGCGCAATTTTTACAGTCCGTTGAAGG
Source organism: Phocaeicola vulgatus ATCC 8482 (assembly GCF_000012825.1). Classification (GTDB taxonomy): domain Bacteria; phylum Bacteroidota; class Bacteroidia; order Bacteroidales; family Bacteroidaceae; genus Phocaeicola; species Phocaeicola vulgatus. The sequence continues at coordinate 3,761,736 of NC_009614.1, forward strand.
CGTGCGACCCTTATCTTCGCTTTGTGTTCCTGACCGGCATTACCAAATTCTCCCAACTCAGCATCTTCAGCGAGCTGAACAATATCTTGAATATCAGTATGCTGAAGCCCTATGCCGCCATTTGTGGCATCACTCAGGAAGAAATGCAGGAACAGATGACAGCTTATATAGAACGGCTTGCCGTTTCGCAGGAAATGAGCAAAGAGGAAACGTTGCAGAAGTTGAAGGAGAAATATGACGGTTATCATTTTACCTGGCCTTCGCCCGATATCTATAATCCGTTCAGCCTGCTGAATGCCTTTGCCAATGACGAGTTGAACAATTACTGGTTTGGCAGCGGCACGCCCACTTATCTGATAGAGATGCTACGCAAGTTCCACGTCCTTCCCTCCCAGTTAGGGGGAAGTATGCAGGCTATGGCTGCTGATTTCGATGCGCCTACGGAGAAAATGGAGGGCATTGTTCCTCTGCTCTATCAGAGCGGTTACTTTACGATAAAGGATTACAACAAGCTGGCCGAACTGTATACGCTGGACATTCCGAACGGTGAGATACGGATCGGGCTGATGCGCAGCTTGCTGCCTGGCTATCTGGCCCATAACACGCTGAAAGGCAATACGACCATCGCCCGTATGTATCTTGCGATAGCCGGGGGAGATATGGACGGGGCCTTGCGTCTTCTTCAGGAATTCCTTTCTACTGTTCCGTATTGTGATAACACGAATTATGAGGGACATTACCAGCAATTGTTCTACATCATCTTCTCCCTGTTCGGGATGTATGTCGATGTGGAGGTGCGTACCCCCAAGGGGCGTGTGGATGTGGTGATGCGTGTTGCCGGTAAGCTGTATGTCATTGAATTGAAGCTGGGTAGGTCTGCGGAAGCGGCCATGGCCCAGATCAATCTGAAGCAGTATCCCGAACGCTTTTCCCTCAGCGGATTGCAAGTGGTGAAGGTGGGGATCAATTTTGATGTGGAGAAACACACCCTGGGGGATTGGGTCATAGAAGAATAGGCCGTATATGATGTAAGAACTCTTTCATTGCAGGGACGGTAAAAGCGAAAAATAATGGAACAGGAACTTTTCGATAGGATATCAATTAAGATGCTGAATATTTGTTTGTTTGAAGAAAAATTTCGTTCTTTGTATTAAGCTTGATTGCAGTTAACAACAAATTCAATCTAAAGATAAGGAGTATGAAGCGTCCTGAAATCGTGAAATCTATACAAAATGCCTTACATAAGGTTGCTCCTGGTATAAAGGTGATACTTTATGGAAGTGAGGCGCGGGGTGATGCGCGTAGTGATAGTGATATAGACCTGTTGCTGTTGATAGATAAGGATGTGGTTACTTTGGAGGACAAGATGCTTTTAACTGCTCCTTTATATGACATTGAGTTAGAAACCGGTGTTCAAATCAATCCGTTTATAGAGTCGATGAAAGAATGGGGAAAACGTTTCACTCCGTTTTATGAGAATATAATGAAGGAGGGGATATTGTTATGACTCCGGAACAGCGGTTTGATATTGTTTTATATAGGCTGAATTCAGCCAAATCATTGTTAGATGAAATAAAAGATCATATAGAGCGTGGTTATTACAATACGGCAATGAATAGGATGTATTATGCCTGTTTTTATGCTGTGAGTGGATTGTTGTTGCAGTCGGAGATAGACGGAGTCAAGAGTCATGAAGGTGTACGTCAAAAATTCAGCCAGCATTTTATTCTTACAGGTAAATTCCCTAAAGAATGGGGACGCTTTTATTCTATTTTGTTCAATAATCGTTCAGCTGCCGATTATGAAGACTTTAAGAACTTTGATTTAGCAGCAACTCAGGAAATGTATCCTAAAGTCTGTGCTTTTATAGGACTTATTGATAATTGGGTTTTCGATAAAAATTAATCCGTAAAGAATAAGATATTTACTATAGGCTGCATGCAATGATGCATGTGGCCTTCCCTTTTTTTTGTTGCCGGTAGCGACCGGCATCCGCATAATGTATTGCATGAACGACACTCTTCGCGACTACCAGCAGGAGATGAAGCTCCGCCTTTTCAAGGAGTGGGAGCTTCACCGAAGTGTGATGGTACAGATGCCCACCGGTACGGGCAAGACGCATCTGCTGGCCGCCATAGTAAGGGAATTCCTGCGTGGTTCCGGCAGCCGGGTATGGATCGTGGCGCACCGCCGGGAGCTGGTGGAGCAGATAGAGGAAACCGTGTCCCGGCACGGGATGAGCAAAGAGGACGGAAGGGTGAGGGTGATGTCCATCCAGTGGCTGTCACGAAACCGGAAAAGCATGGACGAAGAGCCGGATCTGATCGTTATCGACGAGGCGCATCACGCCCTGGCGGAAACCTACCGGATACTTTGGGAGAACTATCCGGAGGCAAGGAAACTGGGTATGACCGCCACTCCCTGCCGGCTGAACGGCAAGGGATTCACGGACTTGTTCGACAGCCTGATCACTTCGTGGACTGTCGCGGAATTCATCGGAAAGGGTTGGTTGTCATCCTTTGACTATGTGTCTATCCGTGCGAACAGCAGGGAACAGCGGTTGATAGACTCGCTGAAGAAACGGGGTGCGGACGGGGACTACCAGGTAAAGGAGATGAACGAGGTGCTGAACCGGGAGACAAGTATCGGCCGGCTGTATGAGAGCGTGGAACGATATGCCTGCGGAAAGAAAGGAATCGTATATGCTGTCAGCATCGCCCATGCCCGCCGGATAGCGGCTTGTTATAGCTCACACGGACTGGAGGCTGTGGCTATCGACAGCAGGACTCCGGCTTCGGAACGCCGGGAACTGGTGGAGGATTTCAGACGGGGGAAGGTGAAAGTGCTGGTCAATGTGGATATCTTTTCCGAAGGCTTCGACTGTCCCGATGTGGAGTTCGTGCAGCTGGCACGTCCCACGCTTTCCCTGGCGAAATACCTGCAACAGGTGGGACGTGGGCTGAGGAGGTCGGCCGACAAGGCGTCCTGTATGCTGATAGACAATGTGGGTCTGTACCGCATCTTCGGTCTGCCTGCCCGGAACCATGACTGGGCGGCGATGTTCGAGGGGCGGATGATTGGCAACGCGCTGTCCCGGGCACGGGCGGAAACAGGCAGGCTGTCCGTATCCGGTCCGCTGCCGGAGGAGGAAAGACAACGGGAGGATGAACTGGAGGTGGTGATAACGCACGACCGGCTGATGGACTTCCTTACAAACCGGGAAGATTCCGCAACGGAAAAAGGCGGACAGCCCGTTTTGAAAAGTTATTATGACAGACAAAGCGGGCTTTGGGGATTGAGGCGCGGGGAGAGGATGACGGTAAGGCCCCGGTATCCGGAAGTGTTTGATATCTGTGGAGACCGGGCGGCAGTGAGATTCGGGAATAACCGGGCAGGTGTGGTGAATGAGACCGGACAGCCCGGAATACAGCTGGACCGCTGCCGGAAAATGAAGTTCATGAAGGGGGATCTGCTTGCCGTGACAGACTGTGCGGGCAATGAATCTTACATCGACCTGAAGGTAAACAGAACCTATCGGGAGAAACCCGTGGTGTTGTCATTCGGCTGTATGGAATTGCCATACGGCGGTGTGGAGCTGCTGAAGGTGGGAGCGTTCTTTTTCAGCCGTACCGGAAAACCGTATGTCTCCATGCGAGGGGTGGATCAGAACGGCATCTACTTTTATGACTTTTATCTGAAGATACCGGATTACCGTGTTCCGAAGGACTGCCAACTGGTGGATCCTGTCTGGACTACCTTGTTTGATGTTTTCGCCTGTGTGCTGGCAGGGGATGAGGAGGAAGTGTATTGGTGCTGTGGCCGTCTGGCGGACCGGAGCATCGTGGTGATGGACGGGAACGGGAATTATTATCATGTGGAGAAAGGGAAGGAAAAGCGGTATATAGCCTGTAACACTCCCCGGCCGGGCGAGGAAGATTTCCATACGGTGATGGAACGTCTGAAGGAAGAAGCCGGGCGGCGTGCCGGGATAGCTCAACGGAAACAATTGCAGGAAGAGGAACAGAAAAGGCTGAAAAGGTTGGAAGAGATCAGGGATGCATTGCCTTTCCGGATGGGGATGAAATGGGGCTTGAAACTGGGGGAGCGTATCATTGTGCCTCCCAAATACAGGAAGATTCTGCCTCCTGTGGGCTATTATTGCGCTTACGAGGAAAACGCCTGCCAATGGGGAATAATGGCTCTGGACGGAAAAGTGGTGGTGGAGGCCAGATACCAGAAGGTGGATATAGAATGCAACGGTACGGTGCATCTGACGGTGATTCCGGGTAAGGTGAAGACCATAAAACTCTGAGCGTTTGCCGGAACGGAATGCAAATGGCGCAAATGACACAAATAGGAACGGGTATAAATTTGTGTCATTTGCGTCATTTGCGTTCTAAGTAGTCACCACTAGGTAAACGCTATGCCTTAAGCGACCGGTTAATGCTGTCAATATAATCCAGAATCTCCTGTCTGCCTGTTTTCTTTTCAGAGGAGGATACGAAATGAGGAGGGAGTTCTTCCCACTGTTCTGTCAGTTTTTTCAGATATTTGTTTACATTATCCTTAACCTTGCCATTGGTCAGCTTGTCGGCTTTGGTGAAGATGATAGAGAAGGGTACTCCATTTTCTCCCAGCCATTCCATAAATTCCAAGTCTATTTTCTGAGGCTCCAGACGGCAGTCTATCAATACAAACAGATTGGTCATTTGCTCGCGTTCCAGGATATAATCCTCGATAATCTGCTGTATCTTTTCTACCTGTTTCTTGCCACGGGAGGCATATCCGTATCCCGGTAAATCCACCAGATACCATTCTTTATTGATCAGAAAGTGATTGATCAGCAAAGTCTTCCCCGGAGTGGAGGAAGTCATAGCCAGTTTGGGACGTTTGGCCAACATGTTTATCAGACTCGATTTACCTACATTTGAACGGCCGATAAATGCATATTCGGGCAGGTTGTCCTGCGGGCATTTCTCTACTTTTGTGTTACTTACTACAAATTCTGCACTGAGTATTTCCATAATTCTTTGTTTTTATACTTAAACAAGTCAGCCCCATAAAAGTCAGGAAGCCGTTAAACATTAACATTTCATAGCCAAACTGATAGCCGGTGGAGGTGAACACCAGCCGGTCTATGGCATAACATAATAGCGGCGAGGCGATGGCTATGTAAGGAACAAAACGGTCGCGCGGCCGCATTGGGGTGAACAGCCCGAATGCAAACAGCCCCAATAACGGGCCGTAAGTGTACGAGGCGATGGTATAGATGGCGTCGATGACACTCTTGTTGTTTACTGCCTTGAACAGCAGGATGAATCCGATAAAGAGGACTGATATGCAGAAGTGCACAAGCTTCCTCCGTCTTTCCGCTTCCTTGCCGGACAAATGGCTTATGCCCGCTATGTCTATACAGAAGCTGGTGGTGAGGGCGGTCAATGCCGAATCGGCGCTGGAAAAGGCGGCTGCAATGATGCCGATGGTAAAGAATATCAGTACGGCGAATCCCAGATGGCCTTCCGCCGCAAACAAGGGCAGTATCTCATCCCCGGCTGCCGGCAGGGGGATGTTCAGTTGCGAGGCGAATAATAACAGCAGGATTCCGAGTGACAGGAACAGGAAATTGACCGGAACGAATGAGATGCCGTAGCAATACATGTTCTTTTGGGCTTCACGCAGGTTCTTGCACGACAGGTTCTTCTGCATCATATCCTGATCCAGCCCTGTCATGACAATCGTGATGAAGATGCCGCTGAAAAACTGCTTGAAGAAGTTCTGTTTGCTGTGCCAGTCGTCAAAAACAAAGATACGGCTGTGCTCATTTTCCCGGATGGCATGTACCAGTCCCGGAAAATCCAGATCCAGCTGGCCGGAAACCTCATAAAGTATTAATCCCAGCGCCAGCAGCAGGCAGAGTGTCTGCAAGCTGTCCGTCCACACAATCGTGCGTATGCCGCTGCGGCGGGTGTACAGCCAGATCAGTAAGACAATCCCTATCACCGTGGCGGCGAAAGGAATATGAAAGGCGTCGAATACATAATGCTGGAGGATAAGGCATACCAGATAAAGGCGCGCTGCGGCTCCGATGATCTTGGACAGAAGGAAAAAGGAAGCTCCCGTCTTATAAGCGTGCCTTCCGATCCGGTCTCCCAGATACGTGTAGATGGAGGTCAGGTTCAACCTGTAATAAAGCGGCAGCAGAACGTGGGCGATGATGAGATAGCCTATGAAGAAGCCGAAACAGGTCTGCATATAGGTCATGTCGATGCCGCGTACCATACCCGGAACGGAAACGAAGGTAACTCCCGAAAGGGAGGCTCCGATCATTCCGAAAGAAACAATATACCAGGGAGAACGGCGGTTGCCGCGGAAGAACGCGTCATTATCGGAATGACGGCCGGTAAGGCGGGCTACAAGCAGCAGTATTCCGAAATAGAGCAGTATGGTCAGCAGAATATAAATTCCGTTCATGTTATTTTTTTGAGTGCAAATGTACTCAAAATCGTTGAAATTGCGTAAGTTTGCATCCATTATAATACAAAATAACTGATGAACCAACAATATCCGTCCATGCTGCTGGAAAAAGCGGTAGGAGAGTTTGCCAAGTTGCCGGGTGTGGGACGCAAGACCGCCATGCGGCTGGTATTGCATCTGCTCAGACAGGATACGGCTGTGGTAGAGGCGTTTGGTAATGCGATGATTACCTTGAAACATGAAGTGAAATATTGTAAAGTGTGCCATAATATATCGGACACGGAAACTTGCCGTATCTGTTCCAATCCGGCACGGGACGCTTCCACGATCTGTGTGGTGGAGAGTATCCGTGATGTGATGGCGGTGGAAGCCACGCAGCAGTACAGGGGGCTGTACCATGTCCTGGGGGGAGTCATCTCGCCCATGGATGGCATAGGCCCTTCCGATCTGCAGATAGAAAGTCTGGTGGAACGGGTGAAAGGCGGTGAGGTGAAGGAAGTGATCCTTGCCTTGAGCTCGACGATGGAGGGGGACACGACGAATTTCTATATCTCGCGCAAGCTGGACGGCATGGACGTGAAGCTGAGTGTGATAGCGCGTGGTATCTCTATCGGGGATGAGCTGGAATATACGGATGAAGTGACGTTGGGACGTTCCATCATAAATCGTACTTTGTTTACGGGAACGGCATAAACTGGGAAAAACAGAAAGAGATGGAAAAGAAGATAAGACAATTGCTGCGATACTTGCAGATAGAATATGTGGCGGTATGGGTGTTGCCTTTGCTCCTGGTGGCTCTTTATGAAACAGGGGTGATGACCGAGGGGGCTTACGCGGGCGATGTCCGTATGGATTATGTCTTGCAGACGGTAGGGATTTTATTGGCGGTGGGGCTGATTCCTTTATCGCTCCGGCTGTTTAGCCTTTCCTTGGTGAAGAATGTGAAGCAGCGTTCATTGCCGGAAGCCTTGAAAAGTTATCGCCGCTGGAGTGAGATAAGGACGGGGATGCTGGTGGTTCCCGTATTGGTGAACTTGTCATTTTATTATCTGACTCTGAACAACACGGGCGTATTGTGTGCCATGATGGCGCTGATCGCTTCCCTGTTCTGTGTCCCTACCCGCAAGCGGATGCTGGATGAGCTGGATTTGGTAAAAGAGGAGAATGAGGAGCCTGCTTTATGATGAGTGACCGGCATTTTCAAGGGAACAGGATAAGGCTCCGTGCACCGGAGCCGGAAGACTTGGAAGTCATGTTCCGCTTTGAGAACGCTACGGATGTGTGGGAGATGAGCAATACCACAGGCCCGTATTCGCGTTTTCAGTTGAAGCAGTACATAGAGCAGACCCAGAATGATTTGTTTGCCGACCGCCAGTTGCGCCTGATGATAGAAAACGGGAACCGGCAGGTGGTGGGGATTGTGGATCTATGTTCTTTTGATCCTTTGCACAACCGGGCCGAGGTGGGGATTATGGTGGATAAATCCTGTCGCAGGCAGGGGATAGGGCGTAATGCCCTGGCTTTGCTGGAAGAACACTGTTTCCGTTATCTGGGAATTCATCAGTTGTTTGCCTATATCGCTGTGGAAAACCTTCCTTCCCGCAGACTCTTTGCGGCGTGCGGGTACAAAGAGAGTGCGGTATTGAAAGAGTGGGCGCATACGTTTGGCGGTGGCTATACGGATGTGCTGGTTGTCCAGAAGCTGAATCTCAGTTGAGGGAGGGGTATTGGGGATAGCGGGCCCAAATGGCGTATTTGCCTCCCATTTCGTTCAAACTGGTATGCCATAAGTCGCGGAAGTGCTGGTTGAGCAACGTTTCTTTCCCGGCTTTTCCTATGAGCCATGAGTTCTCTTTTATTTCTTTGGCAAGTTGTCCATGATCCCATCCCGCATAACCGGCAAAGAAACGGATCACTCCTTCAATGGGCTTCCCGTCCAGTATATATTGTTGCACGGCATTGAAATCACCATTCAGATAAAGCCCGTTTCCCAGAGGCAGTGCGCCTTCCAGATCTTTTAGCGTATGCAGGAAAAATATTGTCTCCCGGCTCACCGGCCCGCCTTTATACACTGGGACCCGCTGTGCGAACTCCAATTCGGGGATGAGGTCATTGAGCAGAATGTGGTAACGGAAATCTTTATTCATGATAATACCCATACTTCCCTCGTCATTATGCTCGATAAGAAGCACGACTGCTCTTGTAAAGTGGTAGTCGTTCATGAAAGGGGAGGATATAAGGATGCTTCCCTGTTGTGGAAGTACTTTATTTGATTCTACTTGAAAAACATGCATATCCATAGTTGCGTTTCCTTTTATTTACACGACTAATATACATATTATATTTAAAAAATACATGAAGTGCTCTCTTTTTTTTGTATTTTTATTTTTCTTGTATCTTAAATGGCTTATTATCAGAGTTGATGTAAAAAAGTTCAAGAAAATATTCGTAAAATGCTTGCAGATATCGAAATTTTGCGTACCTTTGCAACCGCAATCGAGAGAGATGCAGTATAAGAAAAATGAAATTTGGTGCGTTAGTTCAGTTGGTTAGAATACATGCCTGTCACGCATGGGGTCACGGGTTCGAGTCCCGTACGCACCGCATTAAACATTGAAAATCAATAGTTTAAAGAAGTAGTGCCCACTTTTACATCTGTTAATGTAAAGGTGGGCTTTTCGTTTTATTCAAGCACATTGTTGCGAGGGGAATGGTGATTTTCGAATATTACGGGAATATGAGTAATAAATGTTTCATAGTTGCTATTATTTGAGTTTAAAAGCTACTGGGACTGTATATTTCACCTTTATGGCTTTTCCTTTTAGTGTGCCGGGTTTCCATTTAGGAAGCATTTTTATCAGACGTAGTGCCTCATTATCCAAAGAAGACTCAACACTCCTTACTATGTTAGGTTCTATTATGTAACCGTCTTCGTCTATGATGAATTGAACAATAACTTTTCCTTGTATTCCTTCTGTTTGGGCTTTGGTTGGATATTGCATATTGTCGTTGATGAATTGTAACAATTTATCCATACCACCGGGAAATTCGGGCATGTCATCCACTACATGATAAACTTCATCTTCTTTTGGAGGAGCTTGAGTAGGAATAAATCCAGCTCCATAATTATCCGGTTTTTGGGGGATTTCTATTCTAATAGCATTTTTTATTTCTTGCTTATTATCAGTCAATCGAAATTCGGTCATCATCAATATGTCATGACGCAATGGAGTATCAGCATCAAGCATGACTTCATAGAAAAAACGGTAACGTCCCGGTTTATTGGAGTGAACTTCGGGATAAAGATTTGCTGTAAACAAATGATGCCCACCGGGAAGTACCATATAACCTATATCTATGGCAGCGTCATTGATGGGCAATGCACGCCAAGTGCCATTCTCGTCTTCATAAGTAATGAAATAATGCTCGCCACACATTATGTTCTTGTTTCCTTGATTTAGCAAAACAAAGGAAGCTGTGGATGCCTCAGTGGAGTAAACGGAATATTCCGGATGCAGGGAAATACCGAGCGTATCAGTTATACTAATTCGCTCATTTATTATCGGCTGTTCCGGTCCTTCAAAACGAATGGCGGGAGAATCCATGAGTTTTTCCCGGAATGCTTGTCGGGCTTCGGGAGTGTTGAGAATAAACCTGACTTCAACATTCCGTAATCCTACACCCCAACTGGTCATATTATTTTTCAGCTTCTTGTCTGTCAATGTGTCAAACCGCTGGTTCAACTCGTCTACGATGCTCATAAGTTGTTGCTGTGAATAATTACTTTCAGTAACTTGCTCCAGTCGAAAAGCTTTGCTACCGGCAGTAGATTCCAAAATTCGCCTTGCATGCGCTGTGTCACCTCTTACCTGAAAAACCAACGTGGAACCGTCAAAGAACATACCTTCCAAGAAAGAAGGGCAACGCGGGCTACCGATGAAACCTCCTATAGAATTCGGATCATTTCCATAGACCCTGCTTAAGGCTTCAATGACTTGCAAGCCTGCAGATTGGTCAACAACAGTATCTTCTACAAAATAGACAGCTTCACCTGTAGAGTCTAATTTGCTTGTAAGATTTGATTTTGGTGCCTTATTCGCACATCCCATAAAAGAGTAAAATAGAACTCCTACCCATATTTTTGTTTTCATAACATTGAATTGTTTAGTGAAAGGGATGTTTATTCTATTTCAAATTCAGCATTGAGATTGATTTTCTCCAAATCATTCCACATTGATGTGGAAATACGATATTTGCCGGGAGTTGTTTTATAGTATTTAATAGGAAAACTGAAACAATAATATATAGGTGGGGTAATCGGTATAATTTCGTCATCAAAAAAAACTGTGGGCTTTTTCGTCCAAAGCCTTACCCATTGATTATTTTCCCATCTTTCTAAAATCCATCTTCTGCCATAACTTAGTGGAAGTTTCTGAGGATTGAGGACAATAGCGAACACTTCTTCACTTTCAGTGGTATAATGCCCATGTAGCATATTCATGCGTACTGTTTTCCCTAAAGTATCGGTGCTTACACAGATTGCATCCGCACTGCCGATTTCTACACAGTTTTCTTGACTGGACTGATGCGTACACCCGATAGTGAAAAGACAGAAAAGACAGAAGAAACATGAAAATATAGTTTTCATCTTGGTTTATTTATCAGTGAAACAAAGTATTTACAAAAATACTCAAAGTGCAATTCATTAACAATTAGAATTACACTTTTATTTTCTACCAAAGAATTATATTCTCAACTCTCTTTGGGGCCTGTTTTTCTCTTTTGGAGTGTGGCCTACAGCCAGCTTTTCCTTAAGCTCTTTAAATTCATCTTGAACCATTCAAGTATAGGCATTCCGTCAATGCACAACCGGAACTTTCCTTTCTTCTGCGGATTCCTCTTTACTGTTGCCGTTGAATATGCCGTTCCGGACTTTTCCCGGTGTTCCCGTGAATGCAGTTTCCCCTGAACCCTACGGGTTGGAAGTAGGCAAGCAGTCTTGTCAGTTCTTCCGTGAATCCCATTTCCCGGCATTGCTCGGCTATCGGCAGCAAGTCTTTTATATCTCCCCGCCCTGACTTGCTTCCACTGTCTCCTGTAACGGAAATATTGAGAAAATACGATTATGTGATTCCGGTTATCAGATAGGGAGGAGGTGTAATATTTGGTCTTTTCTTTATCATAATTGTTTTTTAGACAATAAAATGCTTCTGTCTTTTCGTTTGTATGGTTAATAGAATTATATTTGTACATTATACAATATCTATTAACCATGAAAACTTATTCATTATTAGCAGGCATTTTATTGTCTTTTTCGTTATCTATTCAGGCTGGTGATCTGAAATTGTGGTATAAGCAACCTGCCGGAACGTGGGTGGAAGCGCTTCCGGTCGGCAATTCCCGGATGGGAGCGATGGTATATGGCGGAACGGCCCGTGAAGAACTTCAACTAAACGATGAAACCATGTGGGGAGGCAGTCCCTACCGGAATGACAAACCGGAAGCATTGGAAAGTCTGCCCCAAGTGCGTGAACTGATTTTCGCCGGAAAAAACATGGAGGCTCAGAACTTGATTCAAGAAAACTTTTATGCCGGAAAGCATGGTATGCCCTATCAGACAATCGGCAGTTTGATTATAGAAACCCCCGGACATGAAAAGGTTACCGATTATTATCGTGATCTGGATTTGGAACGTGCGGTGGCTACTACCCGTTACAAAGTGGATGGCGTGACTTTTCAACGTGAAGTTTTTGCATCATTTCCTGATAAGGTGGTAGTGGTCCGTTTGACAGCAGACCGGCCGGGAAAACTGAATTTTAAGGTCGGATATGTGTCGCCATTGGAGCATAAAGTCAGCAGGAAAGGAAAGAAATTGGTTCTGACCGGAAAGGGTAGGGATCATGAGGGAGTGAAAGGATTGATTCGTATGGAAACACAGACACAGGCTGATGTGGATGGAGGTAAGGTGAAAATTGATGACCAAAACATTACAGTGGAAGGAGCGGACAGTGTTACTCTGTATGTTTCATCGGGTACGAATTTTATTAATTATCACGATATAAGTGGCAATGAGAGTAAAAAAGCGTCCGGATATCTGTCTCTGGCATTGGGACGCCCTTATAGTCAGGTTTTACAGGAGCATATAGCTCTTTATAAAGAGCAGTTTGACCGTGTAAGATTGGATTTGGGAACCAGTGAGCGGGCTAAGTTGGAAACTGTCAAACGCATCGAACTGTTCAATGAAGGTAAGGATGTTTCTTTGGCGGTGTTGCTTTTTCAGTATGGACGTTATTTGCTTATTTCCTCCTCCCAGCCGGGAGGTCAGCCTGCCAATTTGCAAGGTATATGGAATAATAAACTGGCTGCTCCATGGGATGGAAAATATACCATCAATATTAATACGGAAATGAATTACTGGCCGGCTGAAGTGACCAATCTGAGTGAAACGCACCAGCCCTTGTTCGAAATGGTGAAAGAATTATCAGTTACCGGCAGGGAAACGGCACGGACTATGTATGGATGCAACGGATGGGTGGCTCATCACAATACAGATATATGGCGTGCCACCGGTCCGGTGGATAAGGCGTTTTATGGTACATGGCCCATGGGAGGTGCTTGGTTGACTACCCACTTGTGGCAGCATTATTTATATAGTGGGGATAAGTTGTTTCTTTCCGAAGCCTATCCGGCATTGAAAGGAGCTGCTGATTTTTATCTTGATTATTTGACTGAACATCCTGAATACGGTTGGATGGTGACTGCTCCGTCCATGTCTCCGGAACATGGACCTTCGGGAGAGGATACTAAAAAAGCTTCAACGATTGTGTCAGGTTGTACGATGGATAATCAGATAATTTTCGATGTGCTTAGCAATGCATTGCATGCGTCAAGAATTCTGAAAATGTCCGCTTCTTATCAAGATTCTTTGCGGTCTATGTTAAATCGTCTGGCCCCGATGCAGATCGGGAAATACAATCAGCTACAGGAATGGCTGGAAGACTTGGATAATCCGAATGACAAGCATCGCCATATTTCTCATGTATATGGATTGTTCCCTAGTAATCAGATATCTCCTTACACCCATCCTTTGCTTTTCCAGGCAGCTAAAAACACGTTGTTACAGCGTGGCGACGAAGCTACCGGTTGGTCCATTGGCTGGAAAGTTAATCTGTGGGCCCGTTTGCTGGACGGTAATCATGCGTTCCGGATTATTAATAATATGTTGAAGCTGCTGCCTGGAGATGAAGTGAAAGAGGCTTATCCGCAAGGACGGACTTATCCTAATCTGTTTGATGCTCATCCGCCTTTCCAGATTGACGGCAACTTTGGCTATACTGCCGGTGTGGCTGAAATGTTGTTGCAGAGCCATGACGGAGCTGTACATTTGCTTCCGGCTCTTCCGGATGCCTGGGCCACAGGAAGTGTGCAAGGACTGGTTGCCCGTGGAGGATTTGTGGTGGATATGAACTGGAATGGCGTGCAGCTGGATAAAGCGAAGATTCATTCCCGTTTGGGAGGTAATTTGCGTTTACGTTCGTATGTTCCTTTGCGTGGGGTTGGATTAAAAGAGGCAAAAGGTAAGAATCCGAATGAATATTATATGCAGGCAGATATCAAAGAGCCTTTGGTTTCCAAGGAGATAAACCCGCAATACCCTGCTTTGTATAAGGTGTATGAATATGACTTGATGACAGAACAGGGACAAGATTATATAGTGGAGCGTGGGTTATAATACATGAAGATGCCCAAAGTGATTTGTGCATTATTTCACTTTGGGCACTTTTGTGAATGGAAGTGTCATGGTGTAGTTATCAGATGGCTTCCTTCTTTTCCAATTCTAATGCTCTGGGAAAAATGATATTGTTTTCCAGGTGGATATGTTCATGTAATGCCTCTTCAAATTGTTTCAATTGTTGTAAAACCAAGCGGAAGCTGGCACAAGCATCTTCAGGGGCGGTGAATCCGTTGGTTAATGAAGAGATTTTTTCAAAACGTTCTCCTTCGTGATTATGTTCATCTTCCATCACTTCGATGGGATACAGAATGGTGCCGCAATGGAATTTAGCTACTTTCAAGCCTTCCTCTTTGGCTTGGAACATTTCATAAACATAAGGAAATAATACATTCTCTTCTTTTGATAAATGATTTTCCAAATCAAGAAGCGAGTCGCGGAACAGTGCCTGGACTTGCAGTAACTCTGGATGATTCTTTGAATGCGCTTCGGTTACTTTGGTTAATAATGCTTCTATTTGCGGACCTTTGGCACGGATTCCCCGATGGTGTATTTTCAATACATAGTCTATTAATAAATCGATGGGCCATCCGGCAAAGTCAGGAGCATTACTAACCGTATTCTCTTGTAATTCATTTAATTCATGTGCTACTGCTTCGGGATCAATACCACGGTTCCGGCAGGCTTCTGCAAACGGAGTATTGCCATGGCAGCAAAAATCAATATGGTAACGGGAGAATACTTTGGTTGTATCAAAGTTGCCGGCTACAATTTGTCCGACTGTACATGAATGGTAATTTTTCTGTTTCATAATTATTCCGTTTATCCGTTCGTTAATCCCCATTTTCTCATATCACTTTCTACTGTACCGATACCGCTTACTCCAAAGTTTTCGACCAGTACTTTCGTCACGTTGGGCGAGAGGAATGCGGGTAAGGTGGGACCAAGATGAATCTCTTTTATGCCCAAACTGAGTAATGCCAGCAATACGATTACCGCTTTCTGTTCATACCAGGCGATATTGTAAACAATGGGCAGTTCATTGATGTCATGTAGCCCGAATACTTCCTTCAGTTTGAGGGCGATGACTGCCAATGAATAGCTATCGTTACATTGTCCTGCGTCCAAAACACGCGGAATGCCATTAATGTCACCTAACCCTAGTTTGTTATAACGATATTTAGCACATCCCGCAGTCAAAATGACTGTGTCTTTGGGGAGCATCTCGGCAAAAGTGGTGTAGTAATCACGACTGCGCATACGTCCGTCACAACCTGCCATGACGATGAACTTACGGATAGCTCCGCTCTTTACCGCTTCTACGACCTTGTCTGCTAGTTGTAATACCTGATTATGGGCAAAACCACCAACGATTTCTCCATGTTCTATTTCTGTCGGTGCGGCACATTGTTTGGCTGTTTCTATAATTTCAGTATAGTCCTTATGTCCTTTCTCGTCTGCTGTAATATGCTTGCAGCCGGGATATCCGGTAGAATTAGTGGTAAACATGCGTTCTTTATAAGTGGCATTGGGCAGAGGGGGAACGATGCAGTTGGTTGTGAACAGGATAGGACCATTGAACGAGGTAAACTCCTCCCGTTGTTTCCACCAGGCATTTCCATAGTTTCCTGCAAAATGTGTATATTTTTTAAATGCCGGATAGTAATGTGCAGGAAGCATTTCACCGTGAGTATATACGTCCACGCCACTGTCTTTGGTTTGTTCCAACAATTCTTCCAGATCATGCAGGTCATGTCCGCTTATCAGAATACCGGGGCGAGTACCTGTTCCTATATTTACATGGGTAATTTCCGGATTGCCATACCTGGAAGTATTTGCCTTGTCGAGCAGAGCCATTGTTCGAACGCCTATTTCACCTGTTTTCAGTGCTAATACAGTCAGTTCATCAGCCGATAAAGATTTTGTTGTAATTTGTGCGATGGTGTTCTGCATGAAACGATGAATACTTTCGTCATTATGTCCTAACCTCATGGCATGTTCCAGATAAGCAGCCATTCCTTTCAGACCATACATAATCAGTTCTTTTAAAGAGCGTAGATCCTCGTTTTGTTCACGTAATACGCCGACTGTTGCGGCTTTTGCATCATATTCATCGTGGCTGCCTTTCCAATTTAATTCATCGGCTTCCGGCAGAGGAATGTCCTTGGCAGAGGCTTGATGCTTAAGGTCATCACGTATTGCTAATCCTTTGTCAATGCGTTTCGTAATGCTTTCGTCATCGAAATTGGCATTGGTAATGGTACAGAATAAGGCGTCTACAATGAAATTGTCCACTTCTTTTTCAACGGGGAGGGAATGCTGGCGCAATTGATCCGCCACAACAGAAATTCCTCGTACTACAAAGAGCAATAAATCCATGGTACGTGCTGTAGTTGCATTTTTTCCACAAACACCTTTTAAGGTGCAACCGAAACCTTTGGCCGTTTCCTGACATTGGAAACAAAACATGTTATTCTCCATATCTTTTTTCATTTTAATGATTTCTATTACTTTTGTGCAAAAGTAGACGGTTTTCGTCTTTTAAGTTGTACCATATGTTACAGCGGATACAAATAACAGTTAAAAGAAAGTAGGATGGAACTGACAGGATTATTGCAGATGGCTCCTTTCCGGGGAATGAAAGAGGAAGAATTGGTTGCTTTCCTATTCGGACTTCCGAATAGTTTGAAGCACTTTGAACCGGGTGATATCATTGCCCGGCAAGGTGACTTATGTAAAGGGCTGTACATTCTTGCATCGGGAAGTGTACGGGCGGGAATGATAAATGATGAAGGGAAAGAACTGACGGTAGAAGAAATTGGAGCTCCTAACTTGCTGGCTTCGGCTTTTATTTTTGCCACTGAAAATCGTTTTCCCGTTAATGTAGAGGCAATAGGACCTTGTGAGGTTTTTGTAATAGGTAAAGAAAGATTTTTAGAATTTATGCGTTTGCATCCATTGATGATGCAGAATTTTTTGAAGGATATTTCGGACAGGAGTGTCTTTTTAAGCAGGAAATTGAATGAGTTTGCTTTGTTGAATTTAAAGACTCGTTTGTTGAAATATCTAGAAACACATTCTGTTATTCATAATCAGCAGGAGGTGGCGCAGAAGCTGGGAGTTACTCGTCCGTCATTGGCCAGGGCGCTGTCTGAACTGGTGAATGAAGGGAAAATAAAGAAATAAATTGAGATTTCTTTTTTATGGGTAAAGTGGAAAAACGTATCTTGTATCTTTGAGAGTTTTTGTGTGTAACCCATTCTTGTGAAAGTGTTCAAGGTGTTTTGTTATAAATACTTTGACTTTAAAGAAAAGGATCTTTGTCTATAAGGATTGGTTCTTTTGAAATGAGGACCATATTGAAATTTTCTTGATTAAAAAAGAGGGTGAATTCAAGACCCTTTATGTGATTCTTTTGTCTTGATTCACCCTTTTGGAAATATTGGGTTGGTGTGTATTCAGCATGTTACTTCATCTGAATACTTTTATCTCGTACTTTTCTCAATATTTGTTGTAATTCGAATACTTTTTCGGGATGTTCAGTCGCTAAATTCACCTTTTCACCTGCTTGTTTCATATCATATAACTGGGGAATACCTAAATAACCAGTTTCAATTTTCGGACCCCATGGAATCATTTTAGGACCATCGCTGCCTTCAATAAATTTCCAATCTTTAGTACGCACGGATAGGGTGTGATTGGATGCCTGTTCAATAACCCATGGGCGGTCTGTTTTGTCTTGTCCTAATAGATTTGCTAATCGGTTGTAGCTGTCGGGAGCACTTCCTTTCGGAATACGGGCATCTACCAGAGAAGCTAGTGATGCCAGCCAGTCTATTTGCGAAATAAGCACATCGCTGACTTCCGGCTTGTTGATGGCTTTAGGCCAGTGTACAATTACAGGAACACGAGTCCCCCCTTCAAATGCACTGTATTTTCCACCTCTCAGGTTGCCGGCAGGTTCGTGCCCGTTCAGTAACTCTTCTGCCTTGTCATCATATCCGTCGTCTACTACCGGTCCATTGTCGCTGGAAAGAATAATTAATGTGTTCTGGGTTAATCCCATTTTATCGAGGGCTTCGAGTAACTGACCTACACTCCAGTCAAATTGTGCGATAGCATCACCGCGCAGTCCCATCTTGTTTTTACCACGGAAACGATTGTGTGGAAAACGGGGAACGTGCACATCATTAGTGGCGAAATACATAAAGAAAGGCTCGTCTTTATGTTGTTTGATAAAATCAACTGCATGTGCGGTAATGGAATCGGCTATATTTTCATCTTTCCATAATGCTTTGCCACCTCCTTTCATATAACCGATTCGGCTGATACCGTTCACGATAGACATATCATGACCGTGACTCGGTTTCAGATTATATAAAAGTTCAGGGTTGTCTTTTCCGGTAGGTTCACCGGGGAAATTTTTTATATAGCTTACTTCTATCGGAGCTGAAGGATCATAATTGGCTACTTGGCCATTCTCGATAAATACACAGGGAACCCGGTCGGCTGTGGCTGCCATGATATAGGAATAGTCAAACCCCAAATCACCTAGAGAAGCAGAGAGAGGAGCATTCCAGTCTTGTTGTGCAGTTTTATCACCTAATCCTAAATGCCATTTGCCAAATGCTCCTGTGGCATAGCCGGAGCTTTTAAACATATCTGCCATAGTATATTGCTCGGGACGTATAATCATTCCTGCATTGCCGGCAGCTACATCTGTTCCGGGTTTACGCCATGCATATTCTCCGGTCAGCATGGAATATCTGGATGGGGTACTGGTAGCGGCGGTAGCGTGTGCGTTGATAAATCGTATCCCTTCGGATGCCAGACGGTTGACATTTGGAGTTTGTACGTTTTTTGCTCCATAACACTCCAAGTCACCATATCCTAAATCATCAGCATAGATGAAGATAACATTGGGCTTGTCTGTATTTTGATTTTTGTTTTCCGCATGAACAGCCAAGCATGAAGTAAGTGCCAATGAAAGCATTCCGTAATGTCTTTTTTTCATAGTAATTATATTGTTTAGTGAGTAATCAATTCTACAAAGATAAAGATATATTTTAAAAACGGGGATTAATTCTACAAAATTGTGGAATGAAATTGTGGTATTTCTACATAATGTGAAAAATGAAATAATGGTTATTTTGTTGATTTTTAGAGTATTGGATGCCGATGTGCCCCATGGCATATTTTTTGTTATGTAAATTAATGTAATACACTAAAAACTAAACTTTAAAATATATAACCATTTGCCTTAACAAAACAAGGCTGAAAAGCCATGTTCCCCCTGAATGGGAAAATCTGTATATAACTCAGTTTTAAGCTTCCCGGTTCGTGACGAATCGGGAAGTTTCTATTATTTCCTTGATGAATCTGGTTTTTCTACAAGACTTTTACTGAAAATAAGTTAATATTAATGGATGATATGCAGTATTCGATCTCTTTCTTACTTTTAAAAGTAGAAAATAGATTAATACATTATAGTTATGAAAAAGTTGAACCTTTTATTATTAGCATTCCTGGCAGTTATGGGAGTCACTTTCCAATCATGTGATGATGATGATGGTTACTCTCTTGGTGATGTGGCAGTGGATTGGGCTACTGTAAATGTGAAAGGTGCCCATGTTTATGACTTTACAGGTGACAGATGGGGACAAATCTGGCCTGCAACGACTGATTATTTTTGGTATTCCCCGATAGATGGACAACGGGTTATTCTTTATTTCAATCCTTTGTATGATAATTATCCGGAAGGATATGATTGCTCAGTCAAAGTGTTGAGTATAAAGGAAATTCTAACTAAACCTATAGAGGAGCTGACAGCAGAGAATGAAGAAGAGTTTGGAAATGATCCTGTAGATATATTTGAAGATAATATGTGGATTAGTGGCGGTTATTTGAATATTATTTTTAATCAGAACATGCCTTCTAAAGTGAAACATTTGGTTAGTTTGGTAAAAAACACTACAATTACGCCCGATCAGGATGGCTATATTCATTTAGAATATCGTTACAATACGTATGCTGATACTACTGGTTATTGGAGAAACGGTGCGGTATCCTTTAATTTGAATTCTTTGGAAATAACATCGGAAACAAAGGGTATAAAGGTAAAAATAAACTCGGCTAAAAATGGTGAAAAGGAAGTCTCTTTTGATTTAAAAGAAACACCGTCACCAGTAGGCTTGAGCCAAATGGATTTTTCTCAAATGGAAATCAAATAATTAGGGTTTGATTAGAGAGAGTTGTGTGTGGCCCCTTGCGTCTTGTTGTGGTAGATGCAGGGGGCTGATTGTATAGTTGATAACGATTTTTAGTTTGATATTTGTTGTTTATTAGTCGGGTGATGGAAAAAATTGTATGGTTTCTTCGTTTTTTTTCTTATTTCAGTGTTTTTTCAGAATTATCTTGTTTCTTTGTCTTTAAGAACCAAAAGTAGGACTTATGAAAATACTATTAGTAGAAGACGATGCTAATTTGCGTGAAGTGACTCAGCGCTCATTGGAAAAGGAGCGTTATGTGGTGGAAATTGCTGCCGATTACCGTACCGCATTACAAAAGATAGAGGATTATGATTATGACTGCATTTTGCTGGATATTATGTTGCCGGATGGCAGTGGCCTGGATTTGTTGGAAAAGTTGAAAGAAATGCATAAACGGGAAAATGTGATCATCCTTTCAGCCAAAGACTCTATAGAAGACAAAGTACTAGGATTGGAGCTCGGAGCTGATGATTATCTGCCTAAACCTTTTCATTTGGTGGAACTGAATGCACGTATCAAAAGTGTGATACGCCGTCATCAGCAAGGTGGGGAAAATAGTATCAAATACGGAAATATAGAAATTTTTCCCGATAAATATGGGGTGACCGTAGCTGGAAAGAAGCTTGAACTGAACCGTAAGGAATATGATATTCTGGTTTATTTTATGAACCGTCCCGGCAGATTGGTTAATAAAAGCACACTTGCCGAATCCGTATGGGGCGACCATATAGATCAAGTCGATAATTTTGATTTTATCTATGCCCAAATCAAGAATTTACGAAAGAGATTGAAAGAGGCTGGAGCTACTCCTGAACTGAAGGCTGTTTATGGTTTTGGATATAAAATGGTAGTGGAATAAATGAAACTGATTTATTATATCATTATCCGTATATCGTTGGTGTTGTCGGTTTTATTGACTGGCTGGGCCATCCTTTTCTATTTTGCTGTAATGGATGAGGTGAATGATGAAGTGGATGACTCATTGGAGGATTATTCGGAAATTATCATCATACGTGCATTGGCGGGAGAGGAGCTTCCTTCTAAAAATACAGCTTCCAACAATCAGTATTTCCTGCGTGAAGTGACGAAGGAATATGCAGGATCTTGTGATGATATCATTTATAAAGATTCTATGGTTTATATTCCTGAAAAAGATGAAACTGAACCTGCACGAATCCTTACGACCATTTTTAAGGATGATGGCGAAAAGTTTTTTGAATTGACGGTAGCGACTCCTTCTATAGAAAAAGAAGATTTGAAAGATGCTATGGCAGGTTGGATTATTTTTCTTTATATCGCTTTATTATTGACTATAATTGTTATTAATGTGTGGGTGTTTTATCGGAATATGCGTCCTCTTTATGTATTGCTTCATTGGTTGGATAAATATCGTATCGGTAAGGTAAACGAGCCTTTACAAAATAATACCCGGGTTTCAGAATTCAGAAAATTAAATGAAGCGGCTGTTCGTTATGCAGAGCGCAGTGAGCAGATGTTCGAACAGCAAAAACAATTTATTGGTAATGCATCTCATGAGATGCAGACACCACTGGCTATTTGTCGTAATCGGTTGGAGATGCTGATGGAGGATGAAAATCTTTCAGAAAGCCAATTGGAAGAGTTGATGAAAACCCACCAGACTTTGGAACATATAACGAAGCTGAACAAGTCTTTGTTATTGCTTTCGAAGATAGAGAACGGTCAATTTACGGATACTGTCCAAGTAGAAGTGAATAAATTATTGAGGCAATATCTGGAGGACTATAAAGAAGTGTATCAATATCGTGAGATCATAACAAGTATAGAGGAAGAAGGTGTTTTCTATCTTACGATAAATGAAACATTGGCAGTGGTGTTGCTTACCAATTTGTTGAAGAATGCTTTTGTGCACAATATGGACGGTGGGCACATCCGGATTGTCATTACTCCCCACAGTGTGATGTTCTGCAATACAGGGGCGGCACAACCGCTGGATGCCCGGCGTATTTTTGAGCGTTTTTATCAAGGAAAGAAAAAAGAAGGCTCTACCGGTCTAGGTTTGGCAATAGCAGATACGATATGTAAAATGCAGGCTCTCAGGCTTTGCTATGAATATAAGAGCGGGGAGCATTGTTTTACACTTTATGCATCCACTCATAATCAATAAAAAAAATCGTGTTTTTTTTAGAATTTCAAATTCTTTTCAGAATCTCCCTTCATATTTGCATCAGAAAACAGAATGTAGAACCAAATAAAAAAAATGACGATTATGAAAAAGGTATTATTATTGTTAGTGTGCTTATTTACGTTGCAAACAGTGGTATGGGCGGATGATGACAAACCTATTCAAGTAAACCAATTGCCTCAGACTGCACAGACTTTTATCAAAACTCATTTCCCCGATAATAAGGTGGCGATGGCTAAAATGGAAACAGACTGGTTTGATAAAAGCTATGATGTGATTTTTACTAATGGAGACAAACTGGAATTCGATAAAAAAGGTATTTGGACAGAAGTGAATTGCAAATACAGCGCTGTACCTGTCGCTGTGGTTCCTGACGCAATAAAGAAGTACGTTGCTACGAATTACCCCGATGCCAAGATGCTCAAGATCGAGAGGGACAAGCATGACTATGAAGTGAAACTTTCTAATGGTTGGGAGATAAAGTTTGATATGCAGTTCAATGTGATTGATATTGACAATTAATTGTTAGTTATAGATTGAAGTATGGTTTATGTATGATAAACTGAAGCTTTGCAGGCCGTTTCTTGTTCCATGAAGAAACGGCCTGTCTTTTCATTAATTTTAATAGCATAGTAATTTTGCCGACACGATCTTGTAACAGATAACATGGATATTTGCATAGTTTTAATAATAAAGATATGCATCTGAGAACGTATTATCCTACAGTGGTTTTATCGGATATCCATCTGGGAACCTCTCATTCTAAAACAATAGAGGTCAGTAACTTTTTGAAATCTGTCAATTGTGACCGTCTGATATTGAACGGAGACATTATAGATGGTTGGCATTTGCGCAAGGCAGGTACTAAGAAGTGGCAAGCAAAACATACTGATTTCTTTAAGGTTATCATGAAGATGATGGAGAACTTCGGTACTGAAGTTATTTATGTGCGCGGCAACCACGATGATTTTTTGGACAGCTTGGTCCCTATGACATTCTATAACGTAAAAATCGTCAAAGAATACATCCTTGAAACACATGGAAAGCGTTATTATGTGACACATGGCGATCTATTCGACCGGGTTACCACACAGATGAAATGGTTAGCCCGGTTGGGCGATGCAGGTTATACATTCCTCTTATGGGCGAACCGCTTTTATAACCAATATCGTACCCAGCGGGGGAAACCGTATTATTCTCTGTCACAGGCCGTCAAACAAAAAGTAAAGTCGGCTGTTTCCTATATATCGGACTTTGAGAAAGTATTGGTGGAGTTTGCACGTGTACGTAAATGTGACGGAGTGATTTGTGGTCATATCCATCATCCGGCTAATACCTATTATGATGGTATTCATTATCTGAATTCGGGCGATTGGGTAGAAAGCCTTTCGGCACTGACAGAGGATGCGGACGGGAATTGGAATATCATGGAATACCATCATGTACTAGCTGATGAGAATGAAGATAATAAAGAGTTTACCCTAATACATACAGCCTCATGAAATTTTTATTTATAGTACAGGGTGAGGGGAGAGGACATCTTACTCAAGCCATTACGTTGGAGGAAATATTGCGCCGGAACGGTCACGAAGTAGTGGAAGTACTGGTAGGTAAAAGTAGTTCGCGCCGCTTGCCGGGATTTTTCAATCGTAACATCCATGCTCCTGTAAAACGTTTTGTCAGTCCTAATTTTCTGCCTACACCAGCCAACAAACGGGTGAGTTTGATGCGGAGCGTGGCATATAATCTAGTGAAACTTCCTGTGTATATCAATAGCATTAACTACATTCGTCAGCGTATCGAGGCCAGTGGTGCGGACAGGGTTATCAATTTCTATGAATTGCTGACCGGACTGACTTATTTCCTGTTCCGTCCCTCTGTTCCGCAGATCTGTATAGGGCATCAATATCTGTTCTTGCATAAAAGTTTTGAATTTCCAAAGGCTGATAAAGTAAGCTTGGCTCTTTTGAAGTTTTTTACCGTATTGACCAGCTTGGGGGCGAAGGAACGTTTGGCTCTTTCTTTTCGTCACATGAAGGATGATCCTCAGAATCATATCCGTGTGATTCCTCCCTTGTTGCGTAGGGAAGTGACTTTACATGAACCTTATTCCGGTGACTATATACATGGCTATATGGTTAATGCGGGTTTCAGTGAAAATGTAATGAAATGGCACAGGCAACATCCCGGGATACCGCTTCGTTTCTTTTGGGACAAGTGGGAGGAGGAACCGGTGAAGAGAGTGGACAATACATTGAGCTTTTATCAACTGGATGATGTGGAATTTTTGAGGCAGATGGCGGGATGCAAGGCTTATGCCAGTACTGCCGGATTTGAATCGGTGTGCGAGGCCATGTATTTAGGCAAGCCTATTCTGATGGTTCCTGCCCATATAGAACAGGACTGTAATGCATATGATGCCGAAAAAAGCGGTGCGGGTATCATTTCCTCCGATTTTAATTTGCAACAGTTGCTGGAATTTGCGAAAGATTACCACCCCAATCGTGATTTTGTGTATTGGGTACGTGGAGCTGAATATACTTTGTTGAATTTGTTAGAGAGTGATTCTTCCAATTATCAACAAGTTTTATTTAATGAGATGTATTTGGTTGAAGAGTTTATTTGATTTTCTTATAAAAACTCTCTTTAAGTCATGGCTGTATGCGTCGGCTGTGACTTTTTTATTGTTATTGATTTGTAGTTATATTGACATGTTATTGTAATGTGTATGACGTATTTTTGCTAAAAATATTAAAACCGTATGGAGAAGAAGAAAAAGGAAGATAAATATTATCTGCCGAGAGATATCAGTTGGATGTATTTTAATCGTCGCATTTTGCAGGAAGCCATGAAAGAACGTGTTCCTATACTGGAACGGTTGAGCTTTTTAGGAATTTACTCTAATAATTTGGATGAATTTTTCAGAGTACGTGTAGCTACTCAAAGCCGGGTGGCCGAGTGCGAAGATAAAGCGGCGCATTCTGAACGGGAAGAAGCATTGAAACTGATTAGACAGATAAATAAACTGAACAACAGGTACTCTAAAGAATATGAAGGTGCGATCAAGCAGGTAACGGCAGAATTGGAGAAAGAAAATATTTGTTTAGTCAATCATGTACAACTGGATGAGGAACAACAGTTATTTGTCGATTCTTTTTATCAACAACGGCTGAATGGGTTTATTAGTCCTGTCTGGCTGAAATCAGTAAAACAACTGGGTAACGAAGCGGATGAAAATATCTTTTTGGCTGTAAAGATGAGGAAAGAAGGACATAAAGTTGGAGAATATGCAATTATAGAGCTGCCTGTAGCACAGGCAGGGCGTTTTATCCGTCTGCCGGATAAGGATGGTAAAAATTACCTGATGTATTTGGATGATGTGGTACGCTATTGTTTACCATTGATATTTCATGGTATGAACTATAAACATTTTGAAGCGTATGCTTTCAAGTTTACCAAAGATGCGGAGATGGAGATAGACAATGATCTGCGTAACGGAATGATGCAGAAAATTTCTAAAGGAGTAAAGAGTCGCAAACGAGGTGAGCCTTTACGGGTTATTTATGATGCCAGTATGCCTAAAGATCTTTTAAAACGTGTCATGAACAAGTTGAATCTGGATAAGTTGGATACAGTATTGGGCGGTGGAAAATATCATAACCATAAGGACCTGATGCGTTTTCCAGACTGTGGCCGGAAAGATTTGAAATACCCTGAATGGACTCCTGTTTTGAAAAATGAGCTTTCGGGTAACGTTGGTATGTTGGAGCTGATTCGTAGGAAAGATCGTTTTATTCATGTGCCTTATCATAGTTTCGATTCTTATATCCGTATATTGCAGGAAGCGGCGATTAATAAAGAAGTAAAAAGTATCAAGACAACCCTCTATCGTTTGGCTAAAGATTCGAAAGTGGTAAAAGCATTGATTAATGCGGCACGCAATGGAAAGAAAGTAACAGTAGTTATTGAATTGCTGGCACGTTTTGACGAGGCTTCCAATATAGATTGGTCAAAGAAAATGCAGGATGCCGGTATCCGTGTGATATTTGGGGTGGAGGGACTGAAGGTACACTCTAAGATTACCTATATATCCATGAAAACAGGTGCGGATATAGCTTGTATCAGTACAGGAAACTTTCATGAAGGTAACGCCCGTATGTACACTGATTATATGTTGATGACGGCTGCTAAGAATGTGACGCGTGACGTGAGTTTGGTCTTTGATTTTATAGAACGCCCTTATTCTCCCGTTCGCTTCAAAGAACTGTTGGTATCTCCTAATGAGATGAAGCAAAAATTTAGCCGTCTTATTAATGAAGAAATTAAGAACAAGCAGGCCGGAAAACCTGCTTACATTTTGATAAAGATTAATCATATTACTGATCCGGTAATGGTGAAGAAACTGTATGAAGCATCTTCGCATGGTGTTCGGATAGACTTGCTGGTTCGTGGTAATTGTTCACTGATTACGGGAGTGCCGGGAGTGAGTGATACAATTCGTATCAATGGCATCATAGACCGTTATCTGGAACATTCGCGTATTTTTATTTTTGCCAATGGTGGTGATGAGAAAATGTTCATTGGTTCGGCTGACTGGATGCCGCGCAATTTGGATAACAGGGTGGAAGTGATTGCTCCCGTTTACGATCCGGAAATAAAGGCAGACTTGAAGCGGGTAGTGGAATATGGTTTGAAAGATACTCTGCAAGGACGGGTGGTGGACGGAACAGGAGAGAATCGTCCTTGGATATCGGAAGATAAGACAGCTTTCCGTTCGCAGGAGGAATTATACAAATATTATTTAAATGAAAACAGAATAAAGGATTAAGATGGGAAAAGTGAATTATGCTGCTATTGATATTGGTTCTAACGCTGTGCGCCTTTTGATAAAAAGCATTGACAGGGAGGCTGTGCAGGAGAAAAAAATTAAAAAAGTGATGATGCTTCGCGTACCCCTACGACTAGGGTTCGATGTTTTCTCCATAGGTGAATTGTCCGAGAAGAAAGCGGATAAGCTGAGACGTTTGATGAAGGCTTTCCGTCAGTTGATGAAAATTTATGATGTGGATGATTACAGGGCATGTGCTACTTCGGCTATGCGGGACGCGCGTAACGGGAGGACGATAATCAAGAAAATCGAAAAGGATACAGGTATCCGCATTGAGATAATTGATGGTCAGGAAGAGGCTCGAATGATTTATAATAATCATATAGAGTGTATGGAAGACCGTCTGGGTAATTATATGTATGTGGATGTGGGTGGTGGCAGTACAGAGATTAATCTGTTGACTAACGGTGAGTTGGTATGGTCGGTGTCTTACAACATCGGTACGGTGCGTATGCTAAGTAATGCTGTTAAAGAAGGAACTTGGCAGCAAATGGAAGAAGAGCTTATGAAAGTGACGGAAGGTGTTGCCGCGATCAATATCATCGGATCGGGTGGGAATATTAATAAGTTGTTCCGCCTGGCAGATAAGAAGGATAAGAAGTTGCAACGTTTGCCGGTCAGTTCGTTGCAAACAGTCTATGATGTGTTGAAACCGCTGACTCCGGAGGAAAGGGTAGAGGCATTCAGTCTAAAGCAAGACCGTGCCGATGTAATTGTGCCTGCTGCGGAAATTTTTCTGAAAATTGCAGAAGTAGTGCATGCAGAATATATTTATGTTCCGGTCATTGGACTGTCTGATGGTATCATTGACAATCTGTATGCCAAAAGCCTTGAGAAAGAAATGAAAGTTGAATAAACTTTCATTTTAATACTGTTTGTATTGTACGACTTCAAAAATATTCGGTTTATCCTGATAAATTGTTGGAAATTAATAGTTGAAGTTCCAAAATTTGCTATATATTTGTAATCGTTAACAACTAACAAACAGAAATACCATGATGAACAAAATGTGCATGGCAGCTGTTATAGCTGCTTCTTTGTATGCAGGGACTACTTTTGCCCAACCTGCCGCCGTAAAGAAAATCATTGAAACGGGCCAAACAGATAACCGGGTGATGCATCAGTTGGATATTCTCACCAATCGTTTTGGGGGAAGAGTTATAGGCTCGGATGCGTATGAGAATGCAGCCGAGTGGATGATGCGTGAATATAAACGATGGGGTATTGATGTACGCTTGGAAGAAGCTGGAGAACTGCCGGTAGGTTTTAACCGTGGTCCATGGTTCGGACGTTTAATCGGGGGAGATCAGGCAATGGATCTGCATTTTGTCACTCCATCCTACACTTCAGGTACTAAAGGTCTGCAACGCGGGCATGTTTTGATAGAGCCCCGTACTCAAGAAGAGCTGGACCGCATGAAACATCAGTTGAAAGGCGCTTGGGTGTTGATCTCAGGTGAAAATGTAGGTTGGCCTGTTGACCGTTCTGCTAAAGGAGATTCGTTGAGAGCTGCTATCAAAGCTGAAAATATAGAAATAGAAAAGCAGAATGCTGCCTTGATGGAAGAGAATTGGAGCAAAGGAACCAAACATGCCATGAAGCCTTTGCGTGAAATGCCGGGACTATTTTATAAAGAGATGTGTGAGGCAGGAGCACTTGGCTTTATTCAGTCGGCACCTGTACCTTTACGTGCTTTGTATGATCGTGCTTTATTGAATGATCCCCATACTACGTTTGATAATTTGCCCGAAGTCTGTGATATCAAGTTGGATGAACATCAATACAAGATTATTAAACAGATGGTGAAAGAACGACGGAACTTTTGGCTGGAATTTGATATTCGTAATCATTTCAAACTAGGTCCTGTGAAATATCATAATGTCGTAGCATCCATTAAGGGCACTAAATATCCGGATGAATATGTTATTATAAGCGGACATCTTGATTCTTATGATGTGGCAACCGGTGGTATAGACTGTGGCACAGGCATTGGTCCTATGATGGAGGCTGCCCGTATGATTGCACTTTCCGGTGCAAAACCTAAACGTACTATACTGTTTGTGGCTTTTGCTGGAGAGGAATTTGGATTATTGGGTGCAAAAGCATATGTCAAGACTCATGCAAAAGAATTGGGAAAGATTGCCAATCTGTTCAACCGGGACGGAGGGCCGACTCCACCGGTGGGAATCTCCGTTCCTCAGGCTATGTATGATGATTTTGTGGAAGTGTGCAAGCCTGTGAAAGAGATCCGTGCGGATTATCCGTTTGAGGTAAAGGTTGCGAAACCCTTTAAACGTCCTACTCAAAGCGGCGGTACGGATGCCAGTGTTTTTGCAGTGGAAGGAGTGCCTACTTTTGGTTTCAATACACAAGACATAAAAGGATATAATTTCTCTTATGGGGAAATATGGCATACGGAACGTGATCTTTATACGAAGAATATACCAGAATACCAAGAGCATGCAGCTACGGTAACAGCAGTGGTTGCTTTGGGAATTGCTAATTTAAGTAAACAGTTATCTCGTGAAGGAATGCACAAAAAGTAGCGGAAATGTTCTTTTTTTCTTCTTTTGGTGGAATAATGTCGTATTGATGTGTAAAAAATGTTAGCTTAAGTTCAATCTACTGAGATAATCTTTACCTTTGCTGCGCATATAAAGCAAAAGGTAGGTAAACAAAAAGCCTGCGATATTTGTTAATATAGAAAAGGTAAATTATCAAATAAAAGTAAATAGAAGCTTATGTCACAGATTATTGGACATATTTCACAAGTTATCGGACCGGTAGTCGATGTGTATTTTGAGGGCAAAGGCATCGACACCGATCTGCTTCTTCCAAGCATTCATGATGCATTGACTATCAAACGCAATGACGGCAGAATTCTAGTCGTGGAAGTTCAACAACACATTGGTGAAGACACAGTGCGTACTGTAGCTATGGATAGTACGGACGGTTTGCAACGTGGTATGGAAGTAATTCCGACAGGACATCCTATTACTATGCCGGTTGGTAATCAGATTAAAGGCCGGTTGATGAACGTAGTAGGTGAGGCTGTGGACGGTATGCGCCCGTTGAGTAAGGAAGGGGCGTTTCCCATTCACCGTGAGCCCCCTAAGTTTGATGAATTGTCTACTGTGCAGGAAGTGCTCTTCACAGGTATCAAGGTTATTGATTTGCTGGAACCTTATTCAAAGGGTGGTAAAATCGGATTGTTTGGGGGGGCCGGTGTAGGCAAGACTGTGCTTATTATGGAGCTGATTAACAACATTGCCAAGAAACATAACGGCTTTTCTGTTTTTGCCGGAGTCGGTGAACGTACACGTGAAGGCAACGACCTGTTGCGTGAAATGATTGAATCTGGTGTAATCCGCTACGGAGAAGAATTTAAGAAAAGCATGGAAGAAGGTCATTGGGATCTTTCCAAAGTAGATTATAATGAAGTTGAAAAGTCACAGGCCACATTGGTGTACGGACAGATGAACGAGCCTCCCGGCGCGCGTTCTTCCATTGCCCTTTCGGGGCTGACCGTTGCCGAATCTTTCCGTGACCGCAAAAACGGTGACAGCAACGGACCACGTGACATTTTGTTCTTTATCGACAATATATTCCGTTTCACTCAGGCAGGTTCCGAGGTTTCGGCTTTGTTGGGCCGTATGCCGTCAGCCGTGGGGTACCAACCGACATTGGCAACGGAAATGGGACAGATGCAGGAACGTATCACTTCTACCAAGAATGGTTCTATCACCTCGGTACAGGCTGTGTATGTACCTGCTGATGACTTGACAGACCCTGCGCCCGCTACTACATTTACTCACTTGGATGCAACGACCGTATTGAGCCGTAAAATTACCGAACTGGGTATTTATCCGGCTGTAGATCCGTTGGAATCAACCTCACGTATTCTTGATCCGCTGATTGTAGGGCAGGAGCACTATGATGTGGCTCAGCGTGTGAAGCAGATATTGCAGCGCAACAAGGAGTTGCAAGATATCATTTCTATTTTGGGTATGGACGAATTGAGTGATGAAGATCGTCAGACTGTAAACCGTGCGCGTCGGGTGCAGCGGTTCCTTTCACAACCGTTTGCCGTAGCCGAACAGTTTACAGGTGTGCCGGGTGTCATGGTTTCTATCGAAGATACGATAAAAGGATTCAAGATGATTTTGGACGGTGAGGTGGATTACTTGCCGGAACAGGCATTCCTGAATGTAGGAACGATAGAGGAAGCAATAGAAAAGGGAAAGAAGTTGCTGGATGCTGCCAGCCATAAGAAATAAAAGTAAGTATGGAACATCATGAAGATCTTCATTTGATAGTGGTTTCTCCGGAAAGTACTTTGTTTGACGGCAAAGTGGAAATAGTGACACTACCGGGGGAATTAGGCTCTTTTTCTGTCCTGTATGATCATGCTCCGCTGATATCATCACTGATAAAAGGCGAGATAAAATACACGGAGGACGAATTGGAGAAATCAATTGGAATATCGAGTGGGTTCGTTGAGGTGAGGGACAATATAGTTTCGGCCTGTGTGGAAATCTAATACATAATTATGTTTTTGTTAGCCGTAAAGAGAAAATTTATCATATCGTTGACCATATTAATGGTTGTATTGAGTTGGGGAGGAGCCTTGGTATTTCACACCTTGTTGCCTAGGTATTATTTTGCCTGGTATCCCTCCATACCGATATTTTTTTATCTTTTCGGCCTCTTTTACATATTTATGTTCGGATGCTGTTATCGGGTAAGTCCGCAAAAAATGGTGGCGGTTTACTTGGTGGCGAAAGTGACGAAGATGATGTTGAGCATCTTGATTATGTCCGTCTATGCAGTGGCGGTGGCACATCAAGTACTGTCATTTATAGGAACTTACATGGTATTCTATATTATCTTTCTGATTTTTGAAACCCGCTTCTTTTTTCATTTTGAGATAAAACATAAAAGTAATAGGTACAAGTATAAGTAATATGAGAAGTTTACGATATATAGGAACGGTTTTAATGTTGCTGATCGCTTTTCTGCAAGGAGCCAATGCCCGGGAAGAGTCGGATACTGACTATAAAGAGCAGCAGGTAGACGTAAATGAAATCGTTTTCGGACATATAGGTGATTCGTATGAATGGCATATCACTGACATAGGAGATACACCTATAGCTATACCACTGCCGGTAATCGTAAAAAGCAGTACAGGATGGCACGTTTTTCTTTCTTCTAGGTTTGAGGAAGGAAACGGAGAGTATGAAGGACTGTACATTGCTAAAGACGGTGAATATAAAGGTAAGATAGTGGAAAAGGATGCTAGCGGTAACGAAGTAAAACCTTTGGATATCTCTATTACAAAGAATGTTACCGGATTGTTTGTCAATAGTGCCATTCTGGTGATTCTAGTGTTGAGTTGTGCCCGTTGGTACAAAAAACATCCAGTAGAAAAGGAAGCTCCTAAAGGAATGGTGGGCATGATGGAAGCTTGTATCCTGGCAATCAATGATGATGTGATAAAGGGTTGTATCGGTAAGGATTATAAGCGTTATGCACCTTATCTGCTGACGGCTTTCTTCTTTATCCTGATCAATAATCTGATGGGATTGATTCCTTTCTTCCCCGGCGGTGCGAATATTACAGGTAATATTGCCGTTACCTTTGTGCTGGCTATCTGTACGTTCCTGGCTGTGAATCTATGGGGGAACAAGGAATATTGGAAAGAGATTCTATGGCCTGATGTTCCTTGGTGGTTGAAGGCTCCGTTCCCGATGATGCCGATTATTGAGATTTTCGGAATCTTTACGAAGCCATTTGCATTGATGATCCGTTTGTTTGCCAATATGATGGCCGGTCATGCTGCTATTCTCAGTTTGATATCCATCATTTTTATTACGGCGAATATGGGACCTCTGATCAATGGTTCCATGGGATTTGTTGCTGTGGCATTCGGAATCTTTATGACTGCGCTGGAATTATTGGTCGCATTTATTCAAGCATACGTATTTACCATGTTGTCCGCGGTCTTTATCGGGTTGTCCCGTACAGAAGAGATGCGTGAAGAAAAAGAAATGAAATAAATTAAATAATTAATTCAAAAAACAAACTATTATGTTACTAGCAGTTTTATTACAGTCCGCTGCTGCGGCAGGTTTAGGGAAATTAGGTGCTGCACTTGGAGCAGCTATTGCAGTAATCGGTGCAGGTATCGGTATCGGTAAAATCGGTGGTTCTGCCATGGAGGCAATTGCCCGTCAGCCGGAGGCGGCAGGAGATATCCGTATGAATATGATTATTATCGCCGCGTTGGTAGAAGGTGTGGCCCTGATCGCCATTATTGTTTGTTTATTAACTTTGTTCTTATAATTAATTTAGCATGTCATTATTAACACCTGATAGCGGTCTGTTATTCTGGATGGTCATCGTTTTCGGTATCGTTTTTGTCATTCTGGCAAAATACGGTTTTCCGGTGATCACCAGAATGGTGGATGAGCGAAAACAATATATAGACAAGTCACTGCTTGCTGCACGTGAAGCCAATGAGCAATTGGCTAATATTAAAGCAGACAGTGAAATGATATTGGCTAAGGCTCACGAGGAGCAGGCGCGCATCCTGAATGAAGCGGTCGCAACCCGCGAACGTATTCTGAAGGAAGCCAAAACACAGGCTCAGGTTGAAGGACAGAAACTGCTGGATGAAGCGAAAAAGCAGATTCAGGCAGAAAAAGACAGCGCTATCAGCGACATCCGCCGCCAAGTAGCTGTACTGTCTGTCGACATTGCTGAGAAGGTTTTGCGCAAGAACCTCGATGATGAGAAAGAACAAATGGAAATGATTGACCGTTTGCTGGATGAATTAACTGTTTCTAAAGACTGATTGTTATGTATATAGGAGTCATTTCAATGCGTTATGCTAAGGCTTTGCTGGCCTATGCCGACGAAAAGGGGACAGAGGATACTGTTTATGAGGAAGCCGGAATATTGGCAGATAGTTTCTCGAGAATCCCCGAACTTCGACAGGCATTGGATAATCCTGTATTGCCTGCTGAAACAAAGTTGAAACTGATTTGCGAAGCCGCCGGAGGAGGTAAGGTGAGCGAAGAATTGAAACGCTTTGTGGAATTGGTACTGGAGGAAAGAAGAGAGAAATTCTTGCAGTTTATGATTATGTCATACATTGACCTTTATCGGAAACAGAAGAATATCAGCGTCGGTAAAATCACGACTGTTTGTCCGGTAGCGGAAGAGGTAGTCAACCGCATACGGGCATTGGTCGTAGAGAAAACTCATGGAACTGTAGAGTTCAAAACCAAAATAGATCCGAAACTGGAAGGTGGTTTTATCTTTGAAATCGGAACTTACAGATTGGATGCGAGCGTAGCTAACCAGATAAAACGGGTAAAGCAACAGTTTATAGCTAAAAATAGAAGAATAGTATAAAATTAAAAATTATAAGTTAGAAAGTAAAAGTATATCAGTTTGTATCTTTTGGTTTTTAATTTAAGGTTAATACCTGGTCGGGCTTTAATTTTTAATTTTCAATTTTTAATGTAAAAAGATTATGTCTGAAAATATAAAACCCAGCGAAGTATCCGAAGTTTTACTTCAGCAGCTGAAAGGCATCGACACCCACCTGCAATTTGACGAGGTGGGGAATGTGCTGCAAGTGAGCGATGGCGTAGCACGTATTTACGGTCTGCGCAACGCGGAAGCCAATGAGTTGCTGGAGTTTGAAAACGGTATCATGGCTATCGTGATGAACCTGGAGGAGGACAATGTAGGTGCGGTATTGCTAGGTCCTACTGATCAGATTAAGGAAGGAATGGTGGTGAAACGTACCAAACGCATTGCTTCTATTAATGTGGGCGAAGGTATGTTAGGGCGTGTCATCGATCCGTTAGGCGTACCATTGGATGGCCGCGGACAGATTGGCGGGGAACTGTGCGAAATGCCTTTGGAGCGTAAAGCTCCCGGAGTGATCTTCCGTCAGCCTGTGAACCAGCCTTTGCAGACAGGGCTGAAGTCTGTGGATGCCATGATTCCTATCGGGCGTGGACAACGTGAGTTGATTATCGGGGACCGTCAGACCGGAAAAACCTCTATCGCTATAGATACGATTTTGAATCAGAAATCCAACTATGAAGCGGGAAAACCTGTATATTGCATTTATGTAGCTATTGGTCAGAAGGGTTCCACTGTAGCCAGTCTGGTGAATACGCTGCGTGAACGCGGTGCGATGGATTATACCATAGTGGTAGCTGCCACTGCTGCCGATCCGGCTGCATTGCAGTATTTTGCTCCGTTTGCCGGAGCGGCTATCGGAGAGTATTTCCGTGACACCGGCCGGGATGCCTTGGTAGTGTATGATGACTTGTCAAAGCAAGCCGTAGCCTATCGTGAAGTATCCTTGATTCTGCGTCGTCCCTCCGGTCGTGAGGCATATCCGGGTGATATCTTCTATCTGCATTCACGATTGTTGGAACGTGCGGCGAAGATTATCAACCAGCAGGAAGTGGCCGAACAGATGAATGACCTTCCACCCAGTTTGAAAGGCAAGGTAAAGGCAGGTGGTTCACTGACTGCATTGCCTATTATCGAAACACAGGCAGGTGATGTTTCCGCGTATATTCCAACCAATGTCATTTCCATTACAGACGGTCAGATATTCCTTGAAACCGATTTGTTCAACCAGGGTTTCCGTCCGGCTATCAATGTGGGTATTTCCGTATCCCGTGTGGGAGGTAGTGCCCAGATCAAGAGCATGAAGAAGGTGGCAGGTACATTGAAGATCGATCAGGCACAATATCGCGAACTGGAGGCTTTCTCCAAGTTCAGCAGTGATATGGATCCTGTAACGGCAATGGCTATCGACCGGGGACGTAAGAACAACCAGTTGCTGATACAGCCGCAGTACAGTCCGATGCCTGTCGGAGAACAAATAGCCATCCTTTATTGTGGTACACATAGTTTGCTGCGTGATGTACCCTTGCATAAGGTGCAGGATTTCCAGAAATCATTCCTGGAAATGATGCGTGCCGACCATCAGAAAGATGTGCTTGATGTATTGTCAAGCGGTGTGATAAATGATGATGTAACT
The DNA here is from genome assembly GCF_000012825.1 of Phocaeicola vulgatus ATCC 8482. Lineage (GTDB taxonomy): Bacteria > Bacteroidota > Bacteroidia > Bacteroidales > Bacteroidaceae > Phocaeicola > Phocaeicola vulgatus. Next base: position 3,798,336 of record NC_009614.1, read on the forward strand.
GCAATTATAGAGAAAGTAGCAGCTGATACGGCTCAACCATTTAAAGTGAACGAATAGTCATGGCATCACTGAAAGAAGTAAAAGGAAGAATAGCCTCAGTAAATAATACGCGGAAAATTACTTCGGCTATGAAGATGGTAGCCTCTGCCAAGTTGCATAAGGCGCAGGCTGCCATAGAAAACATGCTTCCTTACGAACGAAGGCTGAATCACATCCTGACCAATTTTCTGAGTGCGGATAGTGAGGTGGAGTCTCCTTTCATTGTGAAACGTGAAGTGAAGCGTGTGGCTATCGTCGTGTTTGCCTCCAATACCAGTCTGTGTGGCGGGTTCAATGCAAATATCATCAGGCATCTGACGGTTATTCTGGATGAATACAAGTCCCTGGGTATGGAGAACGTGCTTTTGTACCCGGTAGGCCGGAAGGTAGCGGAAGGTGTGAAGAAATTGGGATTCAAGGCCGAAGGCGATTTCCAGCATATGGCGGATAAACCTTCCTATCAGGAAGCTGCCGCCTTGGCAGAGGACTTGATGAGGCGCTTTCTGCATCGTGACATAGACAAGGTGGAGTTGCTGTACAACCATTTCCGTTCTACAGCAGTACAGGTCCTGACGCGTGAAACCTATCTTCCGATAGACTTGACACAAGAGAAGAAAGAGGAGGACAAAGGCAGGATACCCGATTATATTGTGGAACCGTCTGTAGATGTGGTGATGGGGGAATTGCTCCCGAAGGTACTCCGTATGAAGATGTTCACGGTATTACTGGATTCGAATGCTTCCGAACATGCCGCCCGCACTATGGCTATGCAGATTGCTACAGACAATGCGAATGATTTGTTGCAGGATCTGACGGTGATGTACAATAAGAGCCGCCAACAGGCAATTACCAATGAGCTGTTGGATATAGTAGGCGGTTCAATGGCCTGATTTTTTTTCTTGGGGCAAGATACGCAGCATCTTGCCCCAAGAATTTGAATATCATGCGACAAGTTTATCGGAATCTTTCTATAAGTGTCATCCCTTCCATCGAAGGCGGGTTAAATAATCATAGTGCTCCCCCTCTTTGATAAGCTCCGCCTCGAATCCATTCCCGGCAGCATACAGGCTGAGTGTCTGAAAATCGACATAAAGCCAGTCGAAAGAATCTCCTTTTATATTTTTGTATTGCATCCGGAAGTCTATTTCGCCATAATAATCTCCTGCCAGATCAATCAGGAAACTCCCGTCCTCATCTTCAAAAAGATAACGGAGATCACTGGAATCCATCAAGATACATCCCCCGGGGCGAAGCAGTTGTTTCATCTTTTGAAAGAAAGCTGCCATATTTTCCAACTTCCCGATAATGCCCGATCCGTTCATCAGCATGAGGATTGTATCGAATGTTTCTAGAAAATGCGGATCGAAAAGATTCATCTGACGGACATTCCTTACCCCTCTTTTTTCCATTACTTCTACAGAACGGGGGGAAATGTCGATGGCGCATACCTCTTTTCCCATCTCTTGCAAGGCCAGTGCATGGCAGCCGCTTCCGGCTCCTACGTCCAGAGTATTTCCTTCGGCCATTTGTAAGGCAATCTGTTCCAGTTCCGGCATTTCGTCATAAGGGCGGAATAATTGATTCACGGGTATTTCGTCTTCCTCGAACTGTGAGGAAAATACACGTAACTTATCTGCTTTGTTGTGGTGGAAATAATCGGCGATGGCAGTTCCCATCGGGTCTTTATCGGAGGAAAGCAAGTTTGTTTTCATTTGGAATCATTGTTTGTTGTTGAAGTTGCAAAGGTAGGCAATTTAGTGGAGAAAATACTACATGCTTGTGTAAGATATAAACCTTGTCACTGTAACTTATCCAATCTATCATGAAAAAACAGCAATTCTGCAAAAAGAAAAAATACATTCTAATGAGAAATACATCCTTTTTTCAGATATTTGCATAAGAAACAAGGAGTGGTTGGTGGTTAATGCACCACTAGTTGATCATCATTAGTCGATAATTTTTATGAATACATTGAAACCTCGTATAGCATCTCTGTTACAACAACTGAATGAAAGGGTTTTTGAAAAGGAGCATATTGTGGCTCTGGCTCTGCTTTCGGCTGTGGCAGGGGAAAGCATTTTCCTTTTAGGCCCTCCGGGAGTAGCTAAAAGTATGGTAGGGCGCCGGCTGAAACTGGCATTCCGCAACGCTTCCGCATTTGAATATCTGATGTCACGATTCAGTACGCCGGACGAAATATTCGGCCCTGTCTCCATTTCCAAACTGAAAGACGAAGATACGTATGAGCGTATTGTCGATGGTTATCTGCCTTCTGCCACCATTGCTTTCCTGGACGAGATATGGAAAGCCGGACCGGCCATTCAGAATGCATTGCTCACCATTATCAATGAAAAAATATACCGTAACGGACAGTTTTCCATCCGTGTTCCTCTGAAAGGGCTGATTGCCGCTTCCAATGAACTGCCTGCCCAAGGACAGGGACTGGAGGCCTTGTGGGACCGTTTCCTGCTTCGCTGTCTGGTGGGAGGCATTGAGGATATGGGAGAATTTGACCGGATGATTTCCTCTACGGATGAAACGGAACCGGTGGTGGACGAGCAACTGCAGATCACCGATGAGGAATACATCCGGTGGGAAAAGGAGATGGCTGCCATTAAAATCCATTACTCTATTTTCGAAGTGATTCATGCCTTGAAAGACCGGATAGAGCAATATAACCTCCAGATACAAAATGAGGGGGGTGTGTCGTCTCCTCTGTATGTGTCGGACCGCCGGTGGAAGAAAATGGTGAAGCTGCTGAAAGCTTCCGCTTTCCTGAACGGATCGGACACTATCCGCCTTTCGGACTGTACATTGCTGTCCTATTGCCTTTGGAGTGAGATGGATCAGATGGAGGCGGCAGAGGAGATGGTGAATGCTGCCATTCAGAAAAGTGCCGAAGGCTATCTGCTGAATATAAAAGGGCTGGAACAGGACATTGAAGAACTGAAAGACCGACAATCGTCCGAACACAGTTTGCGTGAAGTGAACGATCCGGGCATACAGGTTATCGATACTTATTATTATCAGGTAGAAGGCGTCCGGATGAAAGAGCGCCTCCTTATTTTTGCAGCCGACTATCAACATCTGGATCAGACCGGTAAATTATTCTACCTGCATAAGGACAAGTACAAAGCCAACTGCTGTATTCTGAAGAAATATGATTCCATACTCCATGCCAAAGTTCCGCGTAATAAGATATATACGCTGAAAAAAGGGCTTCGTTCCATTTATATCAATAATTATGAATATCACTTGATGTGCTATGAGGATTGTCCTCCACCGCCGCCCGAACCCGAGCCGGAGGATTTCGGAGCCAAATATAAATCGGTGGCCGAAGCGTTGGACAGAGTGGAGAAGGATTGGTCCGGGCTGCTGGATGCGGAAACGGAATATTATGAGAAGCATTTGTTTCTCAGCGAAAGGCAGCGGGCTTCCATGCAGAGGATGCTTCGCCACCAGAAGAATACCATAGACCGATATAAGAATGATTTGAACGAAATGGCAGATGCGTACCGAAAAGAGAACCAGGAATATAAGATTGAGAGATCTGAAGATGATCTATTCTCAGGAACTGAAAGATAGGACATTCAAAGCATACGAGGAGGATGTGAGCAACGGGGTGGTGCGTCAACGCGAACTGGAAGAGAAAGTGTTGATGTACTATCGGCGTACCACACCTTCTTTGCAGGAATATTATTCCCGCTACACTCCGGAGTGGGAGGCTTTCTATTCTTCGGAACATCTGCCAGATATGGCATTCTTGCAATACTTGAAGCAGATGCGCGGTGCTTTCAAAAAGAGGTATGAACTGGCGGAACTGAATATTGACTATTATATCAGTTTGCTGGAGAACGCTTCTCTGCTGAGAGGAGAGGGGGCCCGGACCAAGGAGTTCTTTTTGGATAAATGGCATCAGTTGCTTACCCGCAAAGAGTATGACTATCAGTACATGCATATAAACAGTTTATGTGAAGGTTTTGATTTGTTGATCCGGAAGCAAGGAAAGGAGTCGGGTAACAAACTGTTGGGGTCGCGCATGGAGTGGCTGCTTCATAATTATCCTGATTTGTACCGGAGGATGCTTCCGTATGAAACAGTGATGAAGCGCAATCCGGCTATCCGGCAATTGGCGCGTCTGCTGGGCAAGAAGCACCGGGACCAACAAAAATACGATTCTTTGTCGGGCGTAGATAAAAAGAGGCTGATCAGGCACTCTCCGCATAGTGATATCACAGGGGTGACTTTGGGAAATGATTTGAACAGTTTGCTGCCCGTCGAGTATTGCTATCTGGCGGATGATGCGCTGCGTGCCGTATTTATGGAACGATATGCCGAAAAGAGATTGCAACTGTTCGATTACCAGTCCAAGGAAACGGAACCGGTAAAGGATGACAAGCATAAGGTTTCGGGGCAAGGACCCTATATTATCTGTGTGGATACTTCCGGCTCCATGCAGGGAAACAGAGAGATCTTGTCCAAATCGGCTATTCTGGCTATAGCGCAACTGACGGAGAAAACCCATCGGAAATGTTATGTCATCAATTTCTCGGATGAGGCTGTATCGTTGTTGATTGAAGATTTGGGGCGGGATATGCCCAGGTTGGCGGAGTTTCTGAATAAACGTTTTGACGGTGGAACGGATATAGAGCCGGCTCTTCGGGAAGCTGCGCATATCATCAACGGAAATGATTTCCGTGAATCGGATATCGTATTGATCTCAGATTTCGAGATGCCGCCTTTATCCCGCAATTTAATGGAACAGGTAAAAGTGATTAAGCGGAGGAAGACTTCTTTCTTCGGATTGGTGTTCGGCAACAAGCCTGAGATGGAATACTTGAATCTTTGTGAACGTTATTGGGAAATGTAAGTTACAATTCTGTTACATAAATATGAAATGAATATTACTTGCTTTCTGCGCGTAATAACTTCATCATCAAATTAATGGTTATTCATTTTTAGTATAGGTCATTCCTCTTACATTTGTTATAAAGTAAAAAACAAAAGAATACAATGGGAAGAATGACTTATGTTAAAGCATTGATGTGCCTGTTATTTCCCTCTGCTGCTTTAGTTGCCCGCGCGCAACACCCGGTTGCCGGGGATTTGAAGTGTAAACTGACCGGACGGATGCTTATGGATGGTGGCGTTTATTTAAAGAATGACAACCTGTTTGGTAACGGTACGGAGTTTAATGACTTGCGGTTGGGGGTGAAAGCGACCTATCAGAATTGGAGCATGAAAATGGAGGTGGGGTATGTAGGGAATAAGGTTTCCATAAAGGATGCCTTTGCTGCTTATACTTCGGGCAAGCATATTATTCAGGTGGGACAATTTTATGAACCTTTCACCTTGGACATGCTATGCAGTACGTACGATCTTCGTTTTCACCAGTCACCGGGAATCGTGCTGGCTTTGACCAATGGCAGACGGATGGGAACCTCTTATACCTACAATGGAAAACATTATTATGCTTCCGGAGGCTTCTTTACAGACAGTGACCTGGGTAATGTGAAAAACATTTCACAAGGATATGCCATAGACGGTCGTTTGGTGTATCGTCCTGTAAACGAAGAGGGAAAATTGTTACACATAGGTGCGGCGGTGGTGTATCGTACTCCGGATAGCGCATTGCCGGGAGATGAAGACGAGAATACGTTTATTTATAAATCTCCGGGGGTGAGCACTATTGATAACCGGAATCTTATTTACGCCAAGGTAGATCATGCAAAGTACCAGTTGAAACAAGGGGTGGAATTAATGATCGCTCATCAGAGGTTCTTTTTGCAAGGGGAGTATATACGGACTATGGTGAAGCGTGAACAGAATTTCACAAATTATACAGGACATGGCGGATATGTGCAATGCTCCTGGTTGTTGACAGGCAGGCAATATGGGTATGATGAAGCATTGGCTTGTCCGGGCAGACCTGTGGGGCGGGCATTGGAGCTGTGTGGAAGATTTAATATCCTTGATATGAATAATGAGGAAGCCGGTGTGTGGGGAGGGGCTCAAAAGGATTTTTCATTGGGCGTGAATTATTACATGAATAAGCATATAGGGATGAAGCTGGCTTATAGCTGGGTGATGCCGGGAAAGCATATAAAGGAGATTAGTGATAAGAATTTCAGTGTCGTGCAGCTCCGGTTCCAAATGATCTTGTAACGGAAGAAGGGTAGAAACAAATTCGGGCGCAATCACTGCGCCCGAGCCATAAAGCTAGATTTATTTTTTATTTTGCGACGGTCTTGATAGCTTCAATCAATCTGCTGAAATCTTCGGGGAACACATCACCGATGTTTCCGATGCGGAAAGTATCTGCCTGGGAAATCTTTCCCGGATAGATAACGAATCCTTTTTCCTTCAACTGATGATAGAATTCCTTGAAATCGAACTCCTTGTCAGGATAAAGGAAGGAAGTGATGACAGGGGATTGGACTTCATCTTTCAGTAAGGTCTTGAATCCCAGTGACCGCATACCTTCTACCAGTACATCGTGATTACGGCAGTAGCGTGCATGCCGGGCTTCCACACCGCCTTCGGCTGCCAGTTCGTCCATGGCTTGTTTAAAGGCACGCACTACATGTGTAGGCGAGGTGAAGCGCCATTTTCCATGTCCTTTCTCCATCGCATCCCATTGGTCGTAGATGTCCAGAGAAAGACTCTTTGATACTCCTTTACAATATTGTAATTCGGATTTACGTGCAATGATGAAACCAAAGCCGGGAACTCCCTGAATACATTTGTTGGCACTGCTGATCATAAAGTCGATGCCTAATTCCTCTACATCCAACGGCACGCCGCCAAAGCTGCTCATTGCATCCACTATCAGCTTTTTACCATGCATCTTTACCATGTGGGCTATTTCCTTTAACGGGTTCAGGATACCGGTTGTAGTTTCGCAATGTACCACTGCCACATGCGTGATTTCTGCATTGTGTGCCAGATAATCATCCACATACTCCACAGATACTTGTTCTGTTTCATCAAAGGCCAGCATATCATAGTTCATTTCATGATATTCTGCAATGTTTCCCATGCGGTCTCCGTATGCACCGTTGCTCAGAATCAATAATTTGTGTTTGGGCGTAATCACACTTCCCAAGGTCGCCTCTACGCAATAAGTACCGCTTCCCTGCATCAGGATGCTGGTGTACTCATCTGTTTTTCGTGTAGCCAGTTGTACCAATCCTTTACGTATTTCCTCTACGATGTGAACATTGTAGTCTTCATCCCATGTGCACCAGTCGGTCATCATGGCTGTTTTTACGCTTTCAGAAGTGGTTAAAGGGCCGGGGGTTAAAAGTAAGTATGGTCTCATAATCGTTTAATTCATTTTATGGTTAATAATTTCAATAATTTCGGGAAGTTCGGCAATGGTGTTTACTACATAATGCGCACCTGCCATATACATACGTTTTCTGACTGCTGCCATGCGTCTGTTCAACTCTTCTGCAGGCAGTTTTCCGGTTTCCTCTTGGGTGAGTCCCATTTCGTTGCTGCCCAGAATCACACCGACAGTCCATACACCGGCATTCACACCTTCTTTGATATCGGCTATCGTATCCCCGTATTTTATTACGCTTTGAACGGAAGGTATGGCCAGATCAATCATGTTCTGGTAAATCATGTAGGGTTGCGGACGTCCTGCCGGAAGATTGTTGGAAGTCACACAGTTGTCTGTGGTATAGCCATGGGCGGCGGCACCGGGCAGCACAATGTTCATCATGGCAGTAGTATATCCGGTGGTGGAACCTATCTTGATGCCGTCCCTTTTCAGTTTCTCGATTACTTCGATTACACCGGGAATAGGAGTCGTATATTCTTCCAGGGAGGCGAACAAGTGTTTTTCGAATTCTTTGTATATGGATACCACATCTTCCTCAGTCCAGTTGCGGTTATAGTTTTGTTTGAATTGCTCCGTCACACTTGGTAACTTGAATAATTCACGGATATGGTCTATTTTGGTCATACCCATGGGGCCTCGTGCTTCTTCCATTGTCACTGTCAGTCCTTTCTCGGCAAAAGCTTTCAGGAAAGCGGCTACCGGAGCGAAGCATCCATAGTCTACAGCCGTTCCGGCCCAGTCCATAATAACACACTCAATTTTCTTCATCTTCTTGTTTGTTGTTTATTTGGTTATACTTTTATTTTTATGTTATGGGTTACAGATGTTTTCTGCTGTTTCCTTTAAGTTGGTTAACGCCATCGGTGAAACGATGATCTTTTTATTTTTTTCTTCTTTTCTCAGCTGTCTTTCCAATTTATACCGTTGCATCAGATAGATGGCCGAACCGATGAATGCAATGCTGCACACAATGCCTACCCATCCCGAGAACTGGTTATAGAACTCCATCCAATTGATATCCGGGCTGCAAAATTCCTTGAACAGCAGTACACAGACAGTTCCTGTATATCCGATAAAGTCGATGGTGGCAATGAAGAATCCCACATTTCCTTTAATCTTGAAGCAGGCTATGAAGCGCTCGAAGAACAGAGTCTGGAAACTAAGATAAACGATGTACAGGCTCAGACTTTGGAGGAACAGCCAGTAAAGGGTAGGCAGTTGCAATGCATCATAATTAAAAGCCAGATAGCTGATTGTGCCCGCTCCACCAATAACCATAGCCAGAAGCACCTGCAATACTCTGTAGTTGCTGTTTATTAACGACATCATGGCAAAGATTCCCAAAATAATCAGCGTCACCATACCGTCCACTTGTGCGAACAACCAGGAAGAAATAGTGCTGACATCAATGATATTGACCAGAAAATCTTCTTTTATATCACGTAAAATAGTGATAAACAGATTGGCGAAGAACAGCATGATCAGCAAGGGCATATAACTTTTGAACAGTTGTCTGCGTTGCTCTCCGTTCAAGGTGACACGTTCCGAACGGAGGGCGCGGTCTTCATCTGTGGGTTGTGGCAACTTGTTGAGCGACCACCCCATGAGGATAAGGAGCGGGAAGGCTAAACCACCTATCAGGGCGGGCATCCAGAATTCTGTGACACCAAATGTATTGACTACAAACAATCCCATAGATTTAGCCATTCCTGAGCTCACCGCCATACTTACCCCCAGCAAGCTGGCCAATATATCGGTAACTTTGCGTCCTTCTATGAAACTGAAGATGACTCCCCACATGCATCCCAATGCCAGTCCGTTGAAGAATAGGGCAAACACATTAAAGGGTTGGGGGAGTAATCCGAAGAAGACTAAAGCGAGTTCTGCAAGGGCTACGGAGCATACCATGAACTTCAACCGGTCCTCGCGCTTCAATTCTGAAACAATCTTGATGGCAAAGAACTTTGAAATAAGGTAGCCGAAAATCTGCATGATGGTAGTGGCTACTTTATAGTCCATCCCGAAGAAATCCATTCCGTCAAAGGTGGCAGCTGTAAAAGGTTTGCGCAGGGCATATACCAGTGAGTATGACAGTAGTGCCGCCCCTCCTGCCCACAGGATAAACAGGAAACTGGATATCTGTTTGTTTGTTTCGCTTTTTGCTTCCATTATACTAATTGATATTGACTAATTGTTTTGTTTCTTTTCTTTGTAGGAACCTCACTCCTCGTGTCCTTGGATTGCTGTTTCCGGAAGCAAAAGTAGGGGCCTTTCGAGAGAGAAAAAATGAATCTTTATGATTAATATTTTTCATATTCCACCTGTTGTATGATGTAACATTAATGTAATGTATATGTCATTGTATGTTCATATAAAAACTTGTATTTTGCAAGTTCAATAAAGAAGAAGAGAACAATGAATGATTTGATAGAAATATACCGAAGAATAGAATATCTCCGTAACAATGGTTTGAAAATGAAGGAGATAGCAGATTATGTAGATATGGCTCCCAGTGTCTTGTCTGCTCTTTATTCCAGCGTTCTGCCCACTTATGTAACCTCATTGAAACAAGGACACTCTGAAGAAGATTCATTAGATTTGGCTTTGGCGCAGGTCAATAATGTGTCAAAAAAACGTCTGTTGGGCAATTTGGCAAGTACCAAAGAGTTGCTTTTCAGTTTGGAACCTGCCCATGGTGAGGCAAAGACCAATCCTTTTATGGAGATGATGACTGCCGAGATGCAGCGTTCCGTGCAGGAAGTTTATAATTATAGCGGAAGTTATCTGAGCTATAGTCTTTCTTCTTCGTGCCAATGCCTTAAAGTGGAACCCTATCTGATAGAGGCTTCCGAAGACAATACGTATGTGAAGGTGACTCACATGAGTGCCTATAATACAACGCATCGGGGAGTGGGATTATTCAATAATCATCAGAACGGGTATATTTTCTTTAACGAGCGTGAGTCACCGCAAATGGCTTTGTTCAGTATTTATCTGCAATTGCCGATGTATGATTTTCCGCCGTTCCTTAAAGGTTTGTATCTTAGTCTGGATTACAACAGGAATCCGATAGCGCGCCGTATCTTGTTTGTAAAGCAAGGAGACAGTACAGACATGGAGGAATTCCTGGAACTGAAAGGGGAGCTGGTTCCACTCGATAAGTTGACAGAATTACAAAAGAAGTATTATGACTATACTTGTCAGGAGGGAGATTGTATCCGTACCTGCATGGTTCCGTCTCCCCAACTGAATGAAAATGATTTGGAGAGGGAAAAAAAGATTTTGTCTTTATGATTCGTACATTGGAAACGGCTTGTAATAACAACATATCGCATCCGTCGCTGTTACATAAGCCTTTTCTCTTCCTTGATCAAGCCTTTTTATACGGATGTATTCTATCTCCCAAGTCTTTGGAGTTATCTCCATAAGCTTTGGAGTTGACTCCCAAGGCTATGGAGATAACTCCAAAGGCTTGCGGAGATAAAACAAACAGGAAGAAAACCTTTAACCCTACGGCGGGAAAGGTTTAGAGATATGGGTAAGATCTTTTAAGGATGAATCAGATTACAAGGCTACGCATTCCTTACGGAGGAATACCCTTTTGCAGACTTGCTCATCCACTGTAGGGATGGATTTCATGCCATTCCTGCAATGGATGATGTTTTGTCAATGCTTATGATAGAAATGTACTTATATTACCCGATGCGGAAATATAAAGTTTATGCATGGCACGGGTGCAGGCTACATATAACATGCTGCGGTCTATTTCTGTTCTATAGTTTTTATCAGTTACAAATGGAACAATCACTTCGTCAAACTCCAGCCCTTTTGCCATGTGGGCTGTAGTAATGACCACCCCATTGACAAAAGCTACACTTTCTTCTGTCAGCAAACAGATCTTATCAGACAAATGATTGATGGCTGCATACAACTTGTCCGCTTGTTTTACGGTTTTGCATATAATACCCATGGATACATCAGCTCCTTTCAGGAAAGAGGTGATGAGGTTTTCTATCCATTCTATCTCTTTCTTTTCAGTAGGCAGCAAGGCGACTGCCGGTTCCTCTCCATGACGCTCTATAGCTTCCAGTTCCTCGTTCTTGGCAATGCGTTGGGCAAACTCTGTGATTTCATACGTGGAGCGATAACTTTTACAAAGCTTCATCACTTCCGAGCCGACCAGTACACGTTGGATCTGTTCGCAGGTGGTGGAACTGTATGGATTTACTGATTGCTTTGCATCTCCCAATATTGTTTTCCGGCAGGGGAATAATTTAGCCAGAACTTTGTATTGTATCGGAGTATAGTCCTGCATTTCGTCTACCAGCAGATGCTTGATGCCATACATGGTTTTATTATCTTCCAGGGCCAGTTTCAAATAAAGTAATGGAGCTACATCCGCATATTCCAATTTCCGGTTTTTACCCTGCTTGAACATTTCCGGTTTTCCCAGCCAGTCATAAAATCCCTTGTACAAGTCGAGGTCTTTATTGTTGAACATCTTTTTCAGTTCATTACCCAACTGCCGTATCTGTATTTTTCCCATCGGCTCTTGGTGATAGGTGAAAGTCAGTTCGCGGGCAATTTCTTCTGCCATTGGTTGGAAACGGCTTCGCATGGGCAGGCGGTGCCATGCCGCGAAACGTTCTTTCAGGTACTCGGCAGGGATAGGGATACGCCCTGCTTTCAGGTCGGTTGGCCGAAATGCGTTTTGTTCCAAATATAGAATGTATTTATCCATCTGCTGGATAAATTCGGTGGTGGATTTGAATCGGATACGTTCTATAAAATCTTCTTCCTCTTTGTCCAGTATTTCGGCCACCTGGTCAAAGAAGGTTTGTATTTTATATTTGTTGTCCAGTATTTTGAGCATTAATTCCTCAAAGCCGCATTCTTCAATTTTTTCTTCTCCCAATTCGGGAAGTACGTTCGAGATGTAATCGGCAAATACTTTATTGGGGGAAATGATCAGGATATCATTGGACGTGATTTCCCCTTTGTGCCGATATAGCAGATAGGCTACGCGGTGCAAGGCGATGGATGTTTTTCCTGAACCGGCTACTCCCTGGATAATCAGGGTGTTCGATGTATCATTACGGATAATTTTATTCTGTTCCCGTTGGATGGTGGCGACTATATTCTTCATCCGGTCATCGGAGTTTCCACTCAATTCCTTCTGAAGGATGTCATCTTGAATATTCAGTGAACTTTCCAGCATGAATTCCATTTTTCCGTCACGGATGCGATACTGGCGTTTCAGACGGATGTTACCTTTCACTTCTCCCGAGGGGGCGTCGAAATGTGCTTCTCCTAATTCATAATCATAGAACATGCTGGAGATGGGGGCACGCCAGTCGTGTATCAGATTTTCATTGGTGGGAGGATTGAAAAATGAGTGTATACCTATATATAATGGCAGGACTTCGGGTTGCCCTTTTTCTTGAAAGTCGATGCGACCGAAATAGGGGATGGCCATCATTTTGCGATAACGTTTCTTTTTCTCGGCCAAGGACTCGCTGGCTGCTACTTGTTGGGTGACTATCTGCCGGACCGCACTTTTCTCGGCTCGGTCCAGTTCGGACAGATTTTCCCACAAGTAGAGTTTGTGCTCCATTACGTCTTTGGATTTATCTTCAATGGCCTTATCCATCTGTTCGATATTGGCAGCTAATAAAGCAATAATATCCATGAGATAGGCTTTTTCTTCCTTTTCAGTCCGGTTAAATATCATAGCGCGTATTGGTTTGTAGTTTTATTACCGGGCGAAATTACACAAATATGTTTAATGTTATTCCCTTTGTATGGAGAAAAGTGGATGTAAATTTGTTCTTTGTCCGGTTGTTTGGGTTACTCTGATATGAATATTGCAGGAATGGAAGCCGCTCTTTTCTTTGTGGAAAAAAGGTGGAGGAACTTTCACAAGCTCTCCGTCCCAACCGTAGCAGGTACATGTAAGGAGAATGTTCACGGAAAAAGAATAATGCACAATCTTTTTTTGAGAGATTGTGCATTATAATATAGAAATATACAGTTTGTTATTACTGGCTTTTATAGCTGTTTATCTGAGATTAACCGTGCGATGCGGGTCTTGTTCTGTGTTCCTTTGGTAAGCAGGTAAACGTGCTTATACGCATCGCGGTTCAGTTCGGTGGGAGAACCGTTGATAAGAATGATGTTCCGGTCATTGGCGAATTTCAGGATACCGCTGATGTTGTTGGGATGTAGTTTGCCTATTTCATCCATCATGCAGTGTAACTTGAAATCTTTGAATTTGCGGGATGCTCCTTCCTTGAACACATTCAGCAACATGATGTTTATCATCGCTTTTACCAGAATGTCGGTTCCTTCCGACCCCACATTGGCTATCTTCTCGATAAATCCGGTGTCATTGCCGTTCTCCACAATGCGGAAACGCAACTCGAAGGAATCATACAGGCGGATACTGTCATAGCGGTAAGCATGTATTTCCTTGATAAAGGTACGCAGCAAAGTGATAGCCTCTTCTTTCACCAATTGCTCTTTGGCAGAGGAGAACAGGTTGGTTTCCGGTGAGAGGTCATAGCCGTAATCATGGTAATATTTCTGTATCTCACGCAGAATATTCACTACGCGGTTGCTGCTCTCTTCCACTTTCATTTCAATGCGCTGGATGACTCCCACAAAATTGCAGGTGGCGAAACCTTTATTGATTTCACGGATCACATCTTGAATATCATCTTCCGATGAAGTCAGCATGGAGGTGTCCATACTGATACGTTTGAAGGTATCCCAATGCTCGTTGTTGATGCGGCGGATGTATTCGTCTATGCGGTGTTCTTCCACAAAGTCGTGCAGTTCGTCGGCAAAGCGTACATATTCCCAATCCTCGTTGAATTTTACGCGGAACTTGAAGGTGTTGTCCTCATCAAAATGTCCGGTGAAAAGGTTCACTTCTTTACGGAGCTTGCTTTGCACCTGCGTGAATTGGTTGGCCTGGCGGGTCAGTTCGTCAATCAGCTCCATACAGGTCTTGGTGGTCTGCATGGTTTGCGTGTTTTCGGAACGGAATATATCCTGATGCGGTTTATACCAGTCGTATGCCGGAATCTTGCTGTAAGCCTCCAGGTTCTTTTGCAGTTCCCTTACATTTTCTTCCGCTTCTTCCCATTCTTTGTTCAGAAGGTCTATTTTTTCTTGTAGGGAGGATGTTTCCACTCTCAGCGTTTCCCGTTCCAATTGGAGCAGACGTTTTTGTTCATCGTGCTCCCGTTGCCATCCGGGAATACGGTCTATCAAATCCCGTTTGTCTTTTTGGTATTCGATGACCAGTGTCGCATTCTCCTTAATGAAAGAAAGCTCTTTTTCCAGTTGGACCAGTTGGTTGGCAATGTCTTGCAGACGTTCGGTATCTGCTCCCTGCGAGTGAAGCTCTTTCTGCATATCCGCTTCATATTCGGTTTTGATGGAGGAAATTCTGCGTTGTTCTTCTTTTTCTTCCTTCCCGATAACTTCCGCTTGTGTCTTTTTTTCGGCGGCAAGAGCCTGTTGTTGCTTGTTCCATTCCTGCTTCAGGCTATCCAGTTTCTCTGTCTTTTCTTTGTTCAGGTTTTTTAGCTTGCTGTTTATACCGTCCAGTTCGGCAACCCGTTTGCGCTGTTCGTTTTCCAATCGGTTTATTTTGGCATTCCGTTCCTCATTGGCTTTCTTCTTCCACTCTTCCAAGTCGAGCATATCCTGCTGGTATTGGCGTTCCAATTGTTCCAGTTCATACTCTATTTGGCTGATAATGGCTTTTTGTTCCTTTATCTGCGGTTGGTATTTGCGTTTCAACTGTTCCTGCAACTCCTCCCTTTCAGTTTGCTGGCGTTGCATGGCAGCAGTGATTTCTTCCAGACGTTTTTCACCGTTTTCTTTCTCGACGATATAATCGTCTATGGATTTGATGGGGCGGTGGATGCTGTCTAAATTAATGGAAATGCCATAGAATGAGTTTCCCCCCTCAATGGTAATTTGCGGAAAAAGCCCCCGTTGCCATAAAATGCTCTCATCACACAGTTTGCCGATATTCTCTTCCCATCCCTTTTTGTTTTCTTTCAGCCAGCCTTGCAAGGTGTCTTTGCTGTTGTTCAGAAAAGCTTGTAATTCGTCTATGCGGGGACGGAGTTGCAGCATCTCCTGTTGCAGTTTTTGCAAGGTCAGGTCTTTTTCTTTCAACTGTTTCTGCTGTTCCTCTTCCCAAGTCATGGTCAGTTCCTTGATGATGAGCTGCGCTTGGGCGATACGGTTTTTCCGTTCCGTATGAAAGTTGGCATAGTTTTGGATACGTGTTTTCAATTCTTGTTGCTCTTCCTCAAAGAAAACCTCCTTTCTGCATAATTTTATCTGGTAATCTATAGCGTTCAGTTCGCCCAGTTTCTCGGCTTTCAGCGGATGGAGTTGCTGTGACAGGCTTTCGAACTCCTGGTAAAGGGAATCAGTGAACCGCTGGTATTCTTTGCGGGCCTCTTCCAGACGCTCGTTGTATGCATTGTTTAATGTATCCAGTTGTTTGATTTTCGCTTCATGAATCTTGTTCCATTGCTCGTCCAAGGCCTGAATCAGCGATTTATACTTGGTGGATATTTCCATATATTGTGAGGTAAGGATGCGTTGTTCTTCCAGCAATCCCACCTGCCGGTTCTTCCATTCCTCTTTTTTGGAAGAGCGTTCTATAATCTCTTCTATGTTCTTGTTCTGATAGTCCTTTTCTTTGCCTAATGCCTTTTGCAGTTCGTTGTTCAGCACTGCCAGCGCTTCCTGTAACTTGTCGCTGCGTTTGCGCGATTCATCCTGAAGCTCCTGTTTCCGGCGTATCAGTTTTCCTTTGTCGGCATCCGTGCGGTCTTGTTTCTCTTTCCATTGGGGAAGGATACTTTCGGCTTTGCGGAAAGCGGCAACCAGTTCGCGGCAATTCTGCACCAGTCCGCCTTGCAGTTTGGATGTTTGTTGGGATAACAGTGTGATTTCCCGAGCCTGTTTCCGGGTTTCCCGTTTCTGAAATTCTTCGATATCCTTCAGACGGGTTTCAAAGTTTTTCAGATGCTCCTTGTAACTGTTCAGGTCGATGGCCGTTTCATCTTCATTCAGAGAAGAAATGATTGTTTTCTTGATAAATTCAGCATCCAGTTTCGAATTCAGCAACACGTTCTGTATAGTGCGCGGAATATTCTGGTATTGCTTGCTCTCCATCAGCGAGTACCGGCTGAACTCAGGACTTGTACTGTTTCCATACAGAATGTTCCGATACTCGTCGTAGGTATAGATGATACGTGAATATTCTATGCCATATTGGTCCAGCACGGCACGCACGCGGTCGCTCTCGCTATAGGCCACCCGATTCTCGTCTATAAAGAATTCTTTGCGGTAAGGAGAGTGGATGAAGCGGTAACATACACGGTTCATCGATTTGAAACTCAGAATACAGAACGCACCGTTCTCTGTTGCCACTTCGTAAACGATATACGAATTGGAGTAGGGAAAATAGTAATCCGTGTAATTCTGCTTTTCCACCGAAATGCCCAGCCGTTGCGTGTCGGCATTGTAAAAGAAAAGGATAGCACGCAGAAGGGTACTTTTTCCCACTCCCTGCGTACCGATGAAGTGAACGTTTCCGTCCAGATAGATATCGTCCGAATAAGGGATATTCGCACTATTGATAAAGATAATTCTACTCAGGTTTCTCATCTTCGGTTTCGTCGTAAATGTTGATACTTTCAATCAGTCTTTCCAGATAATGCCAGGCGCTCATCACTTTATACGTATTGGTTTTCTCATTTTCCTGTTCCAGGAACGAGTCTTTGGTGAGCTGGCGTATCATGTTTTCCAGCACTTCCTTGCGGATGTCCTTGTCCGAGAAGTGTTTCCGCATACCGTCCAGTTTGTTTTGGAGCAGCATGTTGATGTTGGTTTCCACCAATATCTGTTCGGGCTGGAAGCGGAATCCGGGACCGAATGTTTCATCGTAGGTTTTGAAAAAATCGAGCACATCTATCCAGTAATAGGCACGCATGATTTTTTGCTCCAGTGTGGCTTTAGGTTCTATACGGGAGAAGAAGAAATATTCGTTTCCCCGTTCCAGTGTATAGTTTATTTGTGAGAAATACTGATAGAGAGATTCGTAGTTCTCATCTATTTCATTATACATATCGCGTACTTCTTCGCTGGTGCTGTTGGAACTGATGAACAGTCCTTTTTGCAGGTATTCAAAGATGGATGCGGTATTATCGGGTATTTGTATATTTAAATCCATAATTCTCAGAGTGGGTATATTTTAGCATATTCATATTGATTGTGGAGTCCGAACTCGTTCCGGATTTCCAGTTGGCTCTCGTAAAGTGAGACAATCTGACAGAAGAACGTGGTACGTTCCTTTTCATCCACTTCGCGATGGAAATGATATTGCAACAGAAAGGAAAAAAGGTCGCTGACCGGCTCTCCTTTCCAGCGGGCTTCTGCCCCCGACTGCACAAAGGCGGTTACCACTTCGTCCAAATTAATCACTTCTTCGTACATGGCCTGTGCTTCCAAGTCTTCTTCACTGAAAGCTCCGGCTTCATTTTTCCGTACAATTTCACGATACTTCTGATTGCTGATAACTTTCAGAATGATGGGACGCACTTCGTCACTGGCCAAATAGCTGGGGGACAGTTTGAACGATGCTTGTGTATTGCCTTCCAACAGGAGGGAGCGTTCCCGTTCCATTATTTCAGACAGATTACTCCGGGCACGTAACTCGAACTGATCTTGCAGATATTTTACTTTTCGTATTTTTTCTACCAGTATCACCTGATTCTTTATTTGGTTCAGGTAATTGATGATATCCTGCTGGGCACGAATCAGACTGTGAGCTGATAGTTGCAGTTCCTGCCGCAGTTCGAGCAGGATGCGGGTCAGCTCTTCGTCAGTGGCTTGGCGGAAGAAATCCCGTTCTTCATGCAGAATCAGATGTTCGGTAGAGTCTATCAACCGCTGGATGTTGATTCGTTTCTTGTCCAGATTTTGCAGTTTGGCTATTTTTATCTGGTATGTGGGCTCGTGTTTGAAAGCATTATCAATATTGTGTTGAAGGTTGATAATGTTCCGTATCGTTACACGTGCCAGTTTCTGAAAGGTAATCTTGATATTGCGTACATAACTTTCCTTGCGCGACTGGATCTTTTCTTTCAGGTAGTAGTCCATCAGTTCGTGCAGGTACTCTATGTTTTCCTCTACGGTAGCCGTGTTGATTTCCTCGTTCGCTTCCAGCAGCAGTTCGAAGAAATCAAGGAATCGGGCATCCAGTTCCACAAAGTTTCCGTTTTGGTGTATGATTTCCTTTTCGATGAGTATCTTTAAACGGTTTTCATCCTCTTTCAATAGGGCTAGTGCGTCCGAGTATCGAAAACTAAGTACTTTTCTCTTCTCAAACATCTCTACCAATAGCCCTTTAGCTACAAAAATCGTATTTATTATTTCGTGAATTGATCGGAATATATACATTGTTTTTTCTCCAAAAAAGTCCGGCGAAGTTACTTTAAATGGTTGGAAAAACCTAGCGTTTTATGCTAAAAAGCATATAAATAGTGAAGTAAAAGGTGGAAAATGTTGGAGTATAAATGGGCAAGAGGGAAGTCGTTGCATGAAGTGTCTGTCGCTTAATGGTGCTATATTTCTCAGATGCGGCTGGCACGAATAACGTAGTTCGTGCCGGCGCGTCTGGAAAATAGAATACTTTAGGAGCTTTACGGTTCTGAATGAAATAAAGGCAGATAAACCGGATGCCTATATTTTAGAACAGTTGGGCTGTGCGGGTTATTTGCAGGCTAGTTCGAATATCTCTTTACTGTATTCTTTGTTCAGTTTTACATAATTACCTACTAATTCACCTTTGTTTTCATGCAGTTTTTTCACTAGCAGTTCAATATCAGGATGTTCTATACCCAATTCTTTGAAATTGACCGGCAGGCCCATGTATCTGAAAAAATGCTTCAATCGTGATATGCCGGCAAGTGCCATTTCTTCCAAATCCTCATTCTCGGGAACTCCGAAAACGCGGTTTGCAAACCGGGCAATCTTTTTCGGGTTATGTTCTGCCATGAATGTCATCCATGCAGGTACGATTACTGCTAGTCCTGCTCCATGTGTCACATTATATACAGCACTGATTTCATGTTCCAGAAAATGTGATGCCCAGTCTTCCTCACAACCTACTCCGCAAGTACCGTTATGGGCAATTGTCCCACACCACATGATATTGGCGCGTGCTTCGTAATCGTTCGGGTTCTGCTTCACTTTATATGCTTCTTTGATGATAGCCATCAAAGTCCCTTCACACAGCCGGTCACTGATTTCTACATCGGGAGTGTTGGTAAAATAACGTTCCATAATGTGTACCATCATATCGGCAATGCCACAAGCTGTCTGGTAGGGGGGGAGAGTATAGGTCAGCTCCGGATTCATCACAGCAAAAACAGGCCGTAGTAATTCCGGTACACGCAAACTTAGTTTTTGCAGACCTTCCAGTTTGGTAATCACCGTATTGCCCGAACCTTCGCTGCCGGCAGCGGGAATAGTAAGTACCACACCCACTTTTAAGGCCTTCTTCACTTTGGCTTTTCCTATATAGAAATCCCAAAAATCACCTTCGTAGGGCACTCCTGCCGCAATGGCTTTTGCAGTGTCAATGACAGAGCCTCCCCCTACGGGAAGCATAAAGTCCACGCCTTCTTTGCGCGCCAGTTCAATGCCTTCGTAAACTTTCGGGTCAGTAGGATTAGGTTGTACGCCTCCTAATTTTACATAATCCACTCCTGCCTGTTGCAGAGAATCTTCTATGCGTTGCAGTAATCCGCTGCGAATAATAGAGCCTCCACCGTAAACAATCATTGCCTTCCGGGCGTTATACTTTTTAGCAAGAGTACCGGTTTGGATATCTGTATCCTTGCCAAATACAAACTCGGTAGGGCTGTAAAATACAAAATTGTTCATTTGCTTACTCCTTATATTATTTTGTTGTTTGAAACCAAAACAAAGTTAAGGAAATATATTACCTTTGCCGCCTAAATTTAGTAAAAAGATGAAAACGGACATTGAAATAGCACGCAGCATTGAGCTGGTCAAGATTAAACAAGTGGCTCGGGAAACCGGTATTCCTGTAGAGCACATCAGTAACTACGGGCGCTATATTGCCAAAGTGGATGAAAGTCAGATAAACGAAGAAAAGGTGCAGCAGAGTAACCTTATTCTAGTTACTGCCATCACTCCTACCAAAGCCGGTATTGGTAAGACCACTGTTTCCATCGGATTGGCTTTGGGACTGAATAAAATAGGAAAGAAAACAATTGTTGCCTTGCGCGAGCCGTCGCTAGGTCCTTGTTTCGGAATGAAAGGGGGAGCTGCCGGAGGAGGATATGCCCAAGTTTTGCCGATGGATAAGATTAATCTTCATTTTACAGGTGATTTTCATGCCATCACTTCCGCTCACAATATGATTTCGGCCTTGTTGGACAATTACCTTTATCAGAATCGTGATAATGGTTTCGGATTGAAGGAAGTGCTGTGGCGTCGTGTGTTGGATGTGAATGACCGTTCCCTCCGTTATATTGTTACAGGACTAGGACCGAAGACCAACGGAATTACCCAGGAGTCAGGTTTTGATATTACTCCTGCATCTGAAATTATGGCTATTCTGTGTCTGGCCAAGGATGAAAAGGACCTGCGTCGTCGCATTGAAAATATTTTATTAGGTTTTACGTATGACAACAAGCCTTTTACTGTAAAAGATTTAGGAGTTGCCGGAGCCATTACAGTTCTTTTGAAAGATGCTCTTTCTCCTAATCTGGTACAAACTACGGAACATACTGCTGCCTTTGTTCATGGGGGGCCGTTTGCCAATATCGCTCACGGTTGCAACTCTATTCTGGCAACCAAGATGGCAATGACTTTTAGTGATTATACTATTACCGAAGCCGGATTCGGGGCTGACCTGGGAGCGGAGAAGTTCTATGATATTAAGTGCCGTAAAGCAGGTGTCACACCTAAACTGACCGTCTTGGTGGTTACTGCCCGTGCATTGAAAATGCATGGCGGCGTATCACAGGATAAGATAAAGGAACCTAATCTGGAAGCTTTGAAGCAGGGTGTGGCCAATATGGATAAGCATTTGCGTAATTTGAGATATTTCGGTCAGACAGTTGTCGTTGCGTTTAACCGTTATGGGGATGATTCGGAGGAAGAAGTGGATTATATCCGTACCCATTGCGAGAAGAAAGGTGTGGGCTTTGCAGTGAACAACGCCTTTACTGATGGTGGCGAAGGGGCAGTAGAATTGGCGGAACTGGTTGTGAAAACCATTGAGGAACAACCTTCCGAGCCTTTGCAATATGCCTATGATGATGAGGATAGTGTAGAAACTAAAATATCGAAGGTGGCTTGTAATTTATACGGTGCCAGCATTATTACGTATAGTGCCGCTGCCCGTAAGAAACTGAAGCATATTGTAGAATTGGGATATGGAAATTTCCCTATCTGCATTGCCAAGACGCAGTATTCATTCTCTACCGACCCCAAAATTTACGGTGCGGTAGACAATTTTGAATTCCATGTACAAGATATTGTGATGAATGCCGGAGCTGAGATGCTGGTAGTCATTGCCGGAGAAATAATGCGTATGCCGGGATTGCCGAAGGAACCGCAGGCATTGCATATTGATATCGTGAATGGTGAAATAGAGGGGTTGTCGTAACCCCTCTTTTTTTTACTGAACTTATACTGTTTTACATTGACGAGATTAAACACCAGGTGTAAATGGAAAGTCCGATACCTGTTACCAATCCTACAGATGACCATCTGATAAACAACTTGTCTTTATATTTGCAGCCATAGCATAAGCCTGTAATGGCGCACATGGAAATTCCGATTGGAAATACAAAGAATCCTATTGAGATAATCCCGATAAGTATAATGATACCCATGATGGTTAGAACTTTGTTTCTTGCTGTCATAGCTTTTATTGTTTGGTGTTGAATGTATATGGATTATATGCGACAGTAAAAGTACAAAATTATTGTTTAGAATCAGACTTTTATCCGTTTTTTATATATTTGCATTATTTAAAAAGTGGATGGATGGCGGGTGTCTTGACTCCCGGACGGCATCGTAAATGCATGTCTCGGATTCGTAGTAGGAATACAAAACCTTCTGTCAGAAATGAGCACTTGAATGGGGCATTGTTTACGCTGAACCATTTGTTCTTGGAAAATTTTGCAGTACGTCATGCGGTTTCGTATGGAGAGAGCGGCAGGGAATTAAATCTGGTTGCGGCCGAAGATAAAACGGAATATGAGAAAGATAAGCTTTTATAAAAATCGAACTAATCAGTAACGATAAAATGGATATGAAACATGTAAAGTATCTGGCTCTTGTCCTATGCATAGGGAATCTGTCGCCTGTGATGGCGCAGACAGCCTCGAAAAGTCTCACAGTAGACAATTTAGTTGCCTGGCAGCGTATCAGCGGGCAAGCTATTTCTGATAATGGAAAGTGGGTGGCATGCAAGATGGAACCTTGGGAAGGAGATGCTGTGGTGAATTTGTATGATGCACAAGGGAAGGAACTTGCCACTTTTCCGCGGGCGGACCGTTTTCTTTTCTCGGCTTCTTCCGACTATTTGGTTGTGTCGCAGAAACCCGGCAAGATGATAGTGGATTCTCTGAAAATAAAGAAAACGAAGAAAGAAAAGATGCCGATGGATGCATTGGTCATTTATTCGCTTTCGGGCGGCAGGGAAGTGATTGATTCACTGAAAACATTCAGGCTGGCAGAGAAGGCGGACTGGGTTGCTTTTCAGAAGGGAAGGAAAGACTCGACTTTGTATGTCCAACCGTTGAATGCAAACCTCAGTACCCGGTATGAGGCTCCTGCTGTGAAAGCTTTCAACTTTGCGGAGAAAAGCGGAATGCTTTATTATATTACCGCAGGTGATAAAGCAGAGGAAAAGCCGGGATTGTATCTTCTGAATACGGAAACAGGTGTGAAGACGCTGATAAAAGAAGGTGACGGGGTGTTTAAACAGGTAACTTTTGATGAAGATGGAGCAAACTTGGCTTTCTTATATTGTGCACAGAAAGATTCTTGTTATAAAGCCATGAGCTTGTGGCTGTCACAGCAGGGAGCACCGGCAACAGAAGTTGCGGCACGTGGCAATCGGGCTTTTCCGAAAGGATGGGTAATCAGCGAGCATGGGAAATTACAATTTTCGAAGAGTGCTTCCCGGTTGTTTTTTGGCACATCGCCTGAGCCTAGACAAAAGGATACGTTGCAATTGGCGGAGAACCGTCCCAATGTGCAGGTGTGGAGTTGGGACGAGCCGGTGCAATATACTGTACAGGATTATAATAAGGAGAAAGAGCTGAAAAGAAGCTATCAAGCGGTTTATCATATAAATGGTGGTCGTATTTGTCAGCTGGCAGATGAGGAGCTGTCTCAGATTTTGCTGGGAGATGAAGGAGATGCCCCGTTGGCATTGCTTTCCACTTCGCGTCCTTATTCATTGTCCTCCATGTGGGAAGGGCGGACACGCAGTGATTATTACACAGTGTCTTTGGAAGATGGCAGCCGTAAATTACTGGCATCGGCGGATTATGGCAGATACCGTCTTTCACCACAAGGCAAGTATGCGTATTGGTATGCTGAAACAGACAGTTGTTGGTATACTCTTTCTATGGCAGACGGGAAAAAAAATCAGTTGACTAGCCCCGCTTCTTTCCTCGCATGGGATGAAGAGAATGATGTACCTGACTATCCGAACGCACATGGAACTGCCGGATGGACGGAACGGGATGAGTCCCTTTTAATTTATGACCGTTATGATATTTGGAAATTCGATCCGGATGCCATGAAGGAACCTGTCAATCTGACGATGAATGGACGTAAGAACCGGATTTCATATCGTTTGGTAAAACTGGATAAGGAGGAGCGTGTGATTGACCTGAACAAGCCACAGTTGTTGAAAGGCTTTAATGAAGTGACCAAAGGGAACGGGTATTACAAGGCTCGTCTTTCCACCGCTGCTTCTCCCAAAGAATTGATGGCGGGTAACTATATGTTACGCAGTATTTCTAAGGCGAAAAATACAGACCATGTAATCTATACGATGGAAAGTTTTGAGCAATATCCTGACCTTCATTATGCTACACTCGATTTCAAGAAATCTATTCGGCTGACTCATGGCATTGACCAACAGAAAGACTATTTGTGGGGAACTGCCGAACTGGTTTCGTGGATATCTTTAGATGGCCGTAAGTTGGAAGGGGTGGTGTACAAGCCTGCCGATTTTGATCCGGCCAAGAAATACCCGATGATTGTGAGTTTCTATGAGCGAAATTCGGAAACTCTGTTTAATTACCGGATGCCGGAACCCCATCGGTCTACCATTGATTATCATCTTTATAACAGTAACGGGTATATTGTGTTCAATCCGGACATACGTTATGTAGACGGTTATCCGGGTGAGAGTTGCTATAACTGTCTGATGCCGGGGGTTGCCATGCTGATAGGCAAAGGTTATATTGACGAGAAAGCCATAGGGGCGCAGGGACATAGTTGGGGCGGTTATCAAGTGGCTTATCTGGCTACACGTACTGATTTGTTTGCGGCTATTGAGTCAGGTGCTCCGGTGGTCAATATGTTCAGTGCCTACGGAGGTATCCGTTGGGGATCGGGGCTGGCACGCTCGTTCCAGTATGAACATACTCAGAGCCGTCTGGGCGGTACGCCTTGGAGTACTCCGTTGCGTTACTTGGAAAACTCTGCTCTGTTCACGATGGACAAGGTACAAACACCTGTTTTAATCATGCATAATGACGCTGACGGACATGTGCCCTGGTATCAGGGAATAGAATATTTTGTGGCAATGAAACGTCTTGGAAAGCCTTGCTGGATGCTGAACTATACAGGCGAACCGCATTGGCCGACAAAGATTGCCAACAAAATAGATTTTCAAAAACGTATGTTCCAGTTCTTTAATCATTATCTGAAAAAAGAAGCAATGCCTGGATGGATGTCCGATGGGGTTCCGGCTGTAGAACAGCCTTATGAATTAGGATACTGATATTATGTGTTCGGACTGCTATGGAACTCAAGTTGCTCCTACTGTGGATAAAGTAAAAGGATAGTTCCTGAAAAGAGGGAGGAGGTGTGTTAAAACTAAAATGACAGTTCCGAAAAGTTACAGATAGTAATTATAAACTTAAAAGGGTCGTATCAAGCTCTGTCTTGAGTAATGATACGACCCTTTCTTTAGTTTTTTAGGATGCTCAAATTTCAAATTATAAATTCATATTTTCAAAAACTGAATTTTGATCCTCTCTTCTTCTTTTTAGTACAATGCTTTTTTATTCAAACTTACCATAACGGGTAGGCAACAGTTTGCGGTCACCTAATGTATTATCTACCCGGGCTACATTGATCCAGAATTTGTTATCACGTACCGATTCGATAGGATAAGCGGCTTTCTCTCGGCTGTAGCTGTGATTCCATTCATTGGCCACCACTTCATATTCAGGATGCGGGGCGTTGACCAATACATTATCTTCTTTATCGGCACTGCCATTCTTCACTTCTTGAATTTCCTGCCAGATGGTTTGCATCACAGTGACGAAATTATCCAGTTCCCATAAACTTTCACTTTCAGTCGGTTCAATCATCAATGTTCCATGAACCGGGAAAGAAAGGGTGGGCGCATGATAGCCATAGTCCATCAGACGCTTGGCGATGTCATTTTCGCTGATACCGGTTTCGTCATGCAGATAGCGGCAATCTAAAATCATTTCATGACCCACAAAGCCCGTAGCACCGGTATATACAATGCCGTAGGTATCCTTGAAGCAAGCTGCCAGATAATTGGCGCTCAGAATAGCAGTCTTGGTGGCATTGGTCAGACCTTCGGCGCCCATCATGCAAATATAACCGTAAGTAATAGGCAGGATTCCTGCGCTACCGTATGGAGCTGAAGAAACCTGATTGGCACTGTTACCCCAAACTTGATGTCCCGGAAGGAACGGAACCAGATGTTCGGCTACACAAACGGGACCTACACCTGGACCGCCACCACCGTGAGGGCTGGCAAAAGTCTTATGCAGATTCAAATGGCATACATCAGCACCGATGGTACCCGGATTGGTCAGACCTACCTGTGCATTCATATTTGCACCATCCATGTAAACCTGTGCTCCGCATTTATGAATAATTTTACAAATTTCTGCAATTTCCGGTTCAAAGATACCATGAGTGGACGGATAGGTAATCATTAATGCAGCCAGATCATCCTTGTTGGCTTCTGCTTTTGCACGTAAATCTTCTACGTCTACATTACCTTTATCGTCACAGGCGCAAGTCACCGTGGTATATCCGCATTGAATGGCTGAAGCCGGATTCGTACCGTGGGCTGATGCCGGAATTAATATCTTGTTGCGGTGTCCCTGTCCGATACTTTCCAGATAAGCGCGGATGATACGAAGTCCTGTATACTCTCCT
Source organism: Phocaeicola vulgatus ATCC 8482 (assembly GCF_000012825.1). Taxonomy (GTDB): domain Bacteria; phylum Bacteroidota; class Bacteroidia; order Bacteroidales; family Bacteroidaceae; genus Phocaeicola; species Phocaeicola vulgatus. The sequence goes on from NC_009614.1 coordinate 3,825,253, forward strand.
GCTGCACCTGAATTAGGTTGCAAAGTGACTCCTGCAAATCCGGTAATAACCTTCAACTGCTCGCTTAAGTTATTAATTAATGTCTGATAGCCTTTTGTTTGATCCTCAGGTGCTAACGGGTGTATAGCCATCCAGCCTAAGTTGCTGAGTGGGAGCATTTCCGAAGCGGCATTCAGTTTCATGGTACAAGAACCCAATGAAATCATGGAATGTGCCAATGAGATATCTTTACGTTCCAAACGTTTGATATAACGCATCATTTCGGTTTCAGTATGATACTTGTTGAATACCTCATGGGTGAGGAAGGAAGTACGGCGGCGTAGTTCACGATTCAGTGAGGATGCTTCGGGAATGTCTGTTACTTCTTGAACGGTTTCTTCGGCAGCAATGGAGAAGATGGAAAGTAACAGGTTTACATCTTTCAGGTCGGTGGTTTCATCAATGCTGAAACCTACATCGCCATTATCATAGTAACGGAGGTTTACTTCTTTACTCAATGCGATGGTACGCAGCTTCTGAGCCGAAACATGGTCGGGCAGACTGAAACGCAGGGTGTCAAAGAATAATTCATTATGCTGTACATATCCCAAGCGGGTTAGGGCTTTGTTCAACCAGGTGGTAATGCTATGAATGCGTTTTGCTATATTTTTGATACCTTCCTGCCCATGATAAACGGCATAGAAGCCGGCCATTGTAGCCAGTAATGCCTGTGCGGTGCAGATGTTGGAAGTTGCTTTTTCGCGTTTAATATGTTGCTCACGGGTCTGTAAAGCCATACGGTAGGCCAGTTTGCCATATTTGTCTTTAGACCAGCCGATGATACGTCCCGGCATATTGCGTTTATATTCGTCACGTGTAGCGAAGTAGGCTGCGGACGGACCTCCGTAGAACAAGGGGATACCCAGGCGCTGGGTACTTCCGAATACGATGTCTGCTCCCCATTCGCCGGGAGGAACTAACAATGCCAAACTCATGATGTCAGCATCCACGGCTACTTTACAATGGGCGGCATGTGCCTTTTCCACAAACTCACGATAGTCTTCCACGCTACCGCTGGCATTGGGGTATTGAAGGATGCAGGCAAAGATTTCCGGAGTAAATACCAATTCCTTGTAATTTCCTACTTGGATCTTCATGCCTTGCGGAAGGGCGCGGGTCTGGATGACTGCCAGATTCTGTGGGAAAATCTCTTCATCCACAAACAATACGTTGGCTCCGCTTTTTTGTTGGTCGCGGGTGCGAAGTCCATACATCATGGTGGCGGCTTCGGCAGCGGCGGTAGATTCATCCAGCAATGAGCAGTTTGCCAATGGCATGGCTGTGAGGTCGGATATGACAGTCTGGAAGTTCATCAGTGCTTCCAAACGTCCTTGTGAAACTTCGGTTTGATAAGGAGTGTACGAGGTGTACCACACAGGATTCTCGAATACATTGCGTTGAATGACCGCCGGAGTAATACTGTCATACCAACCCATACCTATATAAGAGGTATAAATCTTGTTTTGTGAAGCTAGTTCGGTAATATGCTCTGCAAACTCCCGTTCCGTCATGGGAGCAGCCAGTGGCAGAGGTTCTTTCAAACGGATTTTGGACGGAATTGTTTTGTTAATCAGTTCATCAAGGCTCTTTACGCCAATCTTTTCCAACATAACGGGAAGGTCTTCTTCCTGTATACCGATATGTCGGTCTGCTAATAAATCTGTTTTCATGGTAGTAGTATATAAGTTGAATTTTAAGTTTTATCTTATCGGAAAAAAGGGTTGTTCGCTTTTTCTGCTCCCACAGTGGTCGGGTCTCCATGACCGGGATAGACTACCGTGTCGGGGGGGAGTACAAACAAACGACTGCATATATGCTCGCGAAGTTCGTCGAAGTTACCTCCTGTAAGGTCTGCACGTCCTATACTTCCTTGGAACAATACATCACCGCTGAAGATACAGTGGGCTTCTTTGCAGTAAAAAACAATGCTTCCCGGCGAATGACCCGGTACATGGATAGCTTCCAGTTGGGTATTGCCGAAAGTAATGATATCTCCATCAAAGATATATTTTCCTAATGGCACGGGTGCTTCGGGCAATTGGAAACCAAACATACGTGATTGTGCCGGTGCTTGTTCCAGCCAAAATTCATCCGCTTGATTTGCTTCGGCTTTTAGCCCGTATTCTTGCAACAGGAATGGGTTGCCGAAAATATGGTCCAGATGGAGGTGCGTATTCAACAAATGTTTCACTGTCAGGCTATTGCTGTCAATATATCTTTTTAAGGCTTGCTTTTCTTCTTCATAAAAGCAACCGGCATCAATAATGACGGCTTCCTTTGTTTCGTCCGATAGCACGTAGCAGTTTACCGGAAACATATTGAATTCAAATTTCTTTATTTTCATGTTTTTTTTATCTATAATTATAAACCGCTGATGGTTACATAAACCACTTTCTTGGTTTTAAAAAAATCTTCCGTGAATTCATTTTTCAGATCATAAAGCATTGTTTTGTGCTTCACGGGCATTGTTTCTTGTTCCAACTCTCCGCCTTTCAGACAAATCAGCCCGTTGGGCAGGGCGTTATGTTGTTCTTGTCTGATGTTTTTACGGATAATTTTTATTAGATCGCCCAAAGGCATGACAGCACGACTTACCACGAAGTCGAATTTCCTTTTTTCTTCTTCGGCGCGGCAATGACGGAAAGTGACATTCTTCAGTCCGATAGCATTGGCTATTTCTGTAGCTACTTTCACTTTCTTTCCGATACTGTCCACCAGATGGAATTGGACTTCAGGGAATAAGATGGCCAAAGGGATACCCGGGAAACCGCCCCCTGTGCCCAAGTCCATAATTTGGGTATCAGGGGTGAAGTTTATCACTTTGGCTATGCCTAGCGAGTGCAATACATGATGTTCGTACAGATTAGTGATATCCTTGCGTGAGATTACATTGATTTTGCTATTCCAATCCGTATATAAATCATACAATGCGGCAAACTGTGTTTTCTGCTGTTCGCTGAGGTTAGGGAAATATTTCAGTATTAATTCCATTCTATACTTAAAATCGTTATTTAATGTATCATATATTTTTCTACCGATGTGTAGGGCAAAGAAAGGGTGATGACTCCTACAGCATAGGGAGCGATATCATATTTGTTATACAGGAAAGATACTTTTTCCTTTTCTAACAAGAAATTGTCGGGTACGTACATATTGGTAGAATTCAAGATGCCTGCATTCTGAAGTCCTTCCAGTGAGGTGATGGAGCTGTCTTCCAGACGGGTAGCCATCTCTGTTATCAGTTCTTCCAGCAACATGTCGCTCATCGGTTTTTCCGATCCTGCCATAAATACATCTTTCAAAGCAAGCAGTTTGCCGGTATTCTTTTCGAAGTTCATCCATTTGTTCCATGAGTTGGGATGTGCCCCGCCTGTATATTCAAAAGTTTCTGCAATGAAATTCAGAATACCTTCTTTGCCTTCGCTGAAATGGGTGGTCAGTCCGTATTCATAATTGTACCATGTGGGAAGTTCGTCTTTGGGAGTTCCATTTTTTATATCTTCCTGATAGAACTCGTTCACATCTTTGCGGTAGTTGTTAATGTAGGTATTTTTAAAAGAATCTACAGCAACTTCCGGATTCATCCGGATATATTCTTTTCCCAAAACGTGGGCTTGTATGGTACGGTTGATGCGTTGTGCTATGCTATCCGCAGCATCAGATTCTGCTAAATAACTATAATCAATAGTAATCTTACAGGCGGGAGAGACTGTGTCATCTTGTAAATGGGCTTGTTCTTCCACCTTTACAGTCTTTACAGTTTCACTATCAATTTGTTTTTGTCCGTTACATCCCGATAATAAAAAGCAGGATACAAGGCAAGTTGCCATAACAGACAATACGAGATTTCTTTTTTTCATAACTTTTTGTTTATTTGCATGGATTACTTATCCTAACTTTCTCCACAAATATAGAATAACTTCGTGAAATGTCCATCTAAAAAGCGAAAATATATTTATCTGTTTGCAACAAGATTGCATGAACTTTTTGCTAAATTTGTCCGTTGATAAGCTATAATAAATAAGTAAAGAAATGAATATGAGCGATATGACAAAAAAACTATATCCCGTTACGGGAATGCATTGTGCGGCATGTGCCGGCAACGTGGAGAAGATTGTAAGGAAGCAAGAAGGCGTGGAAAATGCATCGGTCAATTTGGCGGCGGCTACTTTGGCGGTGACTTATAATCCGGATATTGTGTCTCCGCAACAACTGAAAGAGGCTGTGATGAAAATAGGTTTTGATTTGATAATAGATGAGGATAACTCTGTGCAGGAGCAGGAGGAAGCAGAGCAATCTTATTACGGACAGTTGAAGCGGAAGACTATCGTTGCTTGGATTTTTGCTTTACCGGTAGCTGTTTTGGGGATGTTTCTGATGAATGTTCCGGGAGTAAACTGGTGGATGCTGTTGCTTTCACTTCCTGTTATTTTATATTCGGGGCGTTCTTTCTATATGAATGCCTGGAAACAGACGCTTCAGCGTACCAGTAATATGGATACGTTGGTGGCACTTAGCACCTCCATCGCATTTTTGTTCAGTTTGTTTAATACGTTCTATCCCGAATTTTGGTACAGCCGCGGATTGGAACCTCATGTATATTATGAAGCTGCCACTGTTATAATAGCTTTCGTATTGGTTGGCAAGCTGATGGAAGAGAAAGCAAAAGGAAAAACTTCCACAGCTATTCGTAAACTGATGGGATTACAGCCTCGGACGGCCCGTGTGGTGAAAGACGGCAGGGAAGAGGATATCTTGATAGCCGAACTTCAGGTTGGCGATAAGGTGAGCGTCCGTCCCGGTGAGCAAATTCCGGTGGATGGAGTCATTGTCGGAGGAAACACCTTTATAGATGAGAGCATGATAAGCGGTGAACCTATTCCTGTAGAGAAAAAACAGGGTGATAAGGTGCTGGCCGGCACTATCAATCAGAACGGTGCATTTACTATGACTGCTCAAAAGGTGGGGAAAAATACGGTGTTGGCACAGATTATCCGCATGGTGCAGGAAGCACAGGGGTCTAAAGCTCCGGTCCAGCGTATTGTGGATAAAGTGACGGCGGTTTTTGTTCCTGTTGTCCTTGCTGTGGCTGTTTTTACTTTCCTTGTTTGGATAGTGGCAGGTGGAGCGGATGACTTTTCTTATGCCATGCTTTCAGCAGTGTCTGTTTTGGTTATTGCCTGTCCGTGTGCTTTGGGACTTGCTACTCCCACTGCTTTGATGGTAGGAATTGGTAAAGGGGCCGAATCACATATTTTGATAAAGGATGCGGTAGCCTTGGAGCAGATGCGGAAAGTGGATACAGTGGTACTTGATAAAACGGGTACTGTAACTGAGGGGCGCCCTGTGGTGACCGGATGGTTGCATGATGCCGGATGGCAGAACGAGCATAAGGGAATTCTGTATGCTGCTGAATTGAAATCGGAACATCCGTTGGCTTTGGCTATTGTCGAGGCTTTGAAAAAGGAAGGTGAGAAGCCGGCGCTCATTGATTCTTTTGAGAGTCGGACAGGACGGGGGATTGTGGTGACCCGTGGAAATAAAACTTTTTGGGCAGGAAGCCATCGGTTACTGAAAGATTTTGGAGCGGGAATTTCCGACTTGTTGAAAGGGATGGTGGAGGATTATGAGAAGAGTGGCAAGAGTCTGGTTTATTTTGGCGAGGGAAATACATTGCTGGCGGTTATAGCCATTAGTGACAAAATAAAAGATACTTCCAGACAAGCGGTCAAACAATTGAAGGAGAGTGGAAAGTACATTGTATTGTTGACTGGTGACGGTCATCTTACTGCACAGAATGTGGCCGGAGAAATTGATGCGAATCGTTTTATTTCGGATGCTTTGCCGGTCGATAAGGAGAATGTTATTAAAGAATTACAAGCTGAAGGAAGAGTCGTAGCTATGGTAGGTGACGGCATTAATGACTCACAGGCGTTGGCACGTGCCGATGTAAGTATTGCAATGGGTAAAGGTACGGATATTGCCATGGATGTAGCGATGGTTACGTTAATGACTTCGGATTTGTTGTTGTTACCCAAAGCTTTTAAACTTTCCCATAAAACTGTACGTTTGATCCATCAGAATCTTTTCTGGGCGTTTATCTATAATTTGATAGGCATTCCGGTGGCGGCAGGTATTCTGTTCCCATTGTATGGTATCTTGCTTAACCCGATGATTGCCAGTGCTGCCATGGCATGTAGTTCTGTCAGTGTAGTGTTGAACAGCTTGAGCCTGAATTGGAGAAAGTTGTGATTGAATTAAAAATAAATAAAAAAGCAGCCGTGCATAGATTTTGTTTTGCATGGCTGCTTTTCATTTTTCTATCTTTTAGTTTATAATTCAAAAAGGATTGTTTCTTCCTCTTTGTACTTCTATTCGTATTCCGAAGTTCCCATTCTCCGATTTCATTTCGAAAGCTCCGTTGAAATTATTTCTTTCCCAAGGCAATGCGCTTGGATTCCGTACTTTGTTCCCGTCGGCATCATATTCACCGTATGTGGTGATGTGTAATCCGTTTTTCAATTTAAAGGTTGCACTTTGTAAGGTGGGAGGCATTGATATTGTTCCGAATCCATAGATTCCCATTCCCGGATACATGGGGGTAAATACATGGTTGTAAGACCCTCTGTCATAAATGATATTCATATTGGGACGGAATATTTCATTGTAATTCGCAATCGCATTATTGTTGTAAGGCTGATAATAAAGTTGCGGGGCTATCAGAGGGGGAGGGGCCATAATCATGGAACCCATATCCAGCATAAATCCGTTAAAATTCTTGTAACCATCCAATGAAATGGGCGGAATACTATCTGTTACCACTTCGGACTGCGCAAAGGTAGTAGCGGCAATCAGAAACATAGAAATGGATAGAACCAGCTTTTTCATATACTGTTATTTTTTTTGTTCCGGACAAATATAGGGATATTTTCTAAATTCTGTATCGTTTCTGTTTCCTGTGAATAGATCTTTTCAAATACTTTATGAAGTTCTTCCTCATCGGCTATCAGTTGCCTCAACTCCTGCAGATGTGCAGCATTGGCTGATTGAGGTATCCATAATCTTAAATAACCACCTTCAGCATATTTTTCTTTCAAATGTGTCAGAAAACGTATGTATTGTTTTTCTTTGTCCAGTTCGGGATAGTTGGAAAGACCATATTGTACCGTCCGTCTCAAGGTGATGTCCGGATCAATAATGCGGTCGGCCTCCGCTACAATTTTGCCATAAATGCTACGGGGAACATGCTTGTTGGATGCACGGTGATCTTCTACAGCCTCTTTCATAATCAAAATATGCTCTTCAGGGAACCATTGCCTTAACTTCTGGTCTGCCCATAGTATTTTTCCTGAAATGAGATGGTGGAACTCCCGTCCCTCACAGAGTCCCAGGTCATGGTAAGAGGCAATAACATACACCATCATGCGGCTCACATCATAATATTGAGACAAATTGAGGCTTTCTGCTATAACTTTCAATACATGATCTACACGATGTGCTTTGTCAAAACCAGCGTATCGTGGGATAATTTCACTTGCGATATAGTCGCGGAATTCTATTGGAAAATCATTGATGTACGGCAACATATTCTTTCTTTTGATTGGGGTTGCAAATATACAATAATTATCCCACCTTTGCAGAAAAAAGTAATATGTATCAAATAATTCAACCTACGCCCGATGACTTTGATGAATTGACCTGTTTATGGGAAGCTTCGGTGCGTGCTACTTATCATTTCATACCTGAAGCATATATTCAGAAGTTAAAGCCACTGGTATGGAGTGTTTATCTTCATAGTATGCCGCTTTACATGATTCGTGACAATGCTGGTATAGAAGGATTCATGGGTATTAATGGGACTATGCTTGAAATGCTTTTTGTTCATCCGCGTGCCATAGGTACGGGAATAGGGAAACAATTGATGCGTTATGCTTTGGAGCATTGCCATGTACGTTATGTCGATGTAAACGAACAAAATAAGAAAGCGTCCGGCTTTTATGGCCATTTTGGATTTCGGGTTATTGGCAGGGATGCAAAAGACGCATCGGGCGAACCCTATCCTATTTTACATTTAAAACTGGGAGGTATCATGAAAATTGAAAATTGGGGATTAGTTCCCTATTCTGAGGCTTGGAAACGGCAGACGGAGTTGTTTAATGCCGTGGTGGAAGCTAAACAAGTGGGAAAAACGTATGAGAATAGAATTATTTTTGTAGAACATCCGCATGTCTATACATTAGGCAAGAGTGGAAAGGAAACGAATATGCTGCTGGGGGAGGCACAATTGAAGATGATTGGTGCCACCCTTTATCATATTGATCGAGGAGGGGATATTACTTATCATGGTCCCGGACAATTGGTTTGTTATCCTATCTTGAATTTGGAGGATTATCATTTGGGGTTGAAGGAATATATTCATGTGTTGGAAGAAGCGGTGATCAGGGTCTGCGCATCTTATGGCATTGAAGCCGGGCGAGTGAAGGGAGCGACCGGAGTATGGCTGGCCGCGGGAACTCCGCAGGAACGGAAAATTTGTGCAATAGGAGTGAGAAGCAGTCATTTTGTGACAATGCATGGATTGGCGCTGAATGTAAATACGGATTTGCGCTATTTCAGTTATATCCATCCTTGCGGATTCATGGATAAAGGGGTTACTTCATTACAGAAAGAATTGGGGTGCGAAGTGCCTATGGAAGAAGTGGCAGGACGTTTGCAGAACGAATTATCTGAACTTTTGTAGTTATACCGTATGTGTGGCTTTATACATACGGGGCGGAGGGATTAAAAATCCGATTGTGTTATCATGTTGTCAACTGTAGGGGCAGGGTTTGCCTGCCCAAATGCATAAGCAAACCATTTTTGGGCGAGCGAACCTTGCCCCTACTGGCAAAATGATACGCCATTTTACTTTTGATACATCTTCATATTATGAAGAGAGCTTTTTTTGATTTATTCTTTTATATCTTGGTACAAGAAGCGCTTGATACTTTTCTTGGCTGTTTTTTCAAATTCCTCAGGATATAGCTTGAAGCGGGCTATTTGGGAAAATGCCGGTAATTGTTTGTTCAGTTCAAGGCGGTTTTCTTCCATTACCCGTACAAGGTCTGATTGGCTCAAGCCGTGAGCAAAAGCATCATCGGAATCCGGATAGATTAGGCCCACCAGTTTGTCTTGTTGCAGAATAATCAGTGACTCTGACACGTATGGCATATTGTTTAGCTTGGACTCTATTTCTTCCGGATAAATGTTTTGTCCGGAAGAAGTGAGTAACAGGTTTTTGCAACGTCCTTTGATAAAAACATTTCCGTCTTCGTCTATTGTCGCCATATCGCCTGTATGCAACCATCCTTCAGTATCAATGACTTGCCGTGTCGCTTCCTCGTTCTTATAATAGCCCAACATCAGGTTGGCTCCACGGCATACCAGTTCACCCGCAATGGCTGATGGGTTAGGAGACAGTACTTTGGCTTCCATACGTGCGGCAACTTTTCCGCAAGATGCCAGTTTCAGTTCTGTCCAATGACTATGGCAGATGATGGGACCACATTCAGTCATTCCGTATGCAATGGTGTATGGGAAATCTATCATTTTTAGAAAGGCTTCCACTTCGGCATTGAAAGGAGCCCCTCCGATGATGATTTCGATGAAATTTCCGCCGAAAACTTCCATCGCCTTCTGCTTGATAAGTTCTTTTATCTTATCGCTGATGATGGGAACATGTAATAGCAGTTTACCTAATTTGTTGTCTACCTTGGGAAGAATATTTTTCTTGAATATTTTTTCCACAATCAGTGGCACGCAGGCTATGACGCGCGGGCGGATTTCCGCAAATGATTCGGCTATGATTTTGGGCGATGGCATGCGGGTAAGAAACCATAGATGGGCGCCTGCTGTGAAACCGTAAAGAAAATCGAAAGTCATGCCGAATACGTGTCCCAAAGGTAACATGGATACGACGCTGTCACCTGCTTTCAGACCTATTTTTTCTTTACAGTAGAGCACGTTGGAGAGTATGCTACGATAAGGCAGCATTACGCCTTTGGAATATCCGGTAGTACCTGAAGTGTAATTAATGATGGCCAGGTCTTCTGATTTTTCTTTTTCATAAGAAATATCATCGGGACGAAATCTGCAAGGGAATTTGTGCCCGAATATCTCATTCAGATGGTCGCGGGCATAAGCCAGTTTTTCCGAACGGGATACGGGTACACCGAAATCTTTCAATTCTATGATACCTTCCAAATGAGGCATGGCTGCTTCATTCAAGTTCTCCCATATCTGATCGCCTACGAACAACAGGCGGGCTTCAGAGTGGTTTACAATATTGTGTACCTGATCGGCTTTGAATTCATGTAGGATAGGTACTACTACGGCACCATAGGTGATGACGGCAAGGTAAGTTACTGTCCAATGAGCGCTATTACGCCCGCAGATGGCTATTTTATCTCCCTTCTCAATGCCGGCATTTTCCAGCAAGATATGTATTTTCTCTATTTTACGGGCCACATCTCTGTATTGTAATGTGATGCCTTTATAGTCTGTAAGAGCGTTTAAATACCAATTTGTTTTTATACTTTGCTCGATAAGAGCAATAAAACTCTGTTCTAGTTCCATGATAACTTTTGCACATTTATAGGCTGAGTGTGCGCAAAAGTAGTAAAATGAGGTAAGGGGGATGGGAAATGAAACAGTTTTTTACATTAATTTAACGCCCTGAAAATGTAGATTCTTTTATTATTTTACTTTAAAATGCTAGTTTATAATCGTTTGCCAATTGTTGATGTGTCCCTTTTCCGGAAATGTTATTTGTTCAGTCATAATAGTATTAGAATTCAAAGATTCCGGGGGATAATGTAGGATTGATATAACTGACGTCACGTGTTTGCAATAGCCTGCCATTCAGTGTGTAGAATAATTGTTTGGTGGCCGACGAATTGTTTAGGTTAACAGTAATTACGTACAGAGTGGTTCGTTTAGGAAATTCTATGAGATTTACATTGGTGGCAGTCCACATGGCGTATGGACTCAATGTAAAATCATTATATACGTTAGGTGTCAGTTGATCTGTAGTTTGTAAATCGGTATTAGTCATTACCCATTGGGCATTACCGTTCATCCATACTTCTTTTTCAAAACCATTTTGGGTAAAAGAGGCCACATAATAATTCCCTTGTTGGCTCCAGCTTACGTTCGTGGCATGTGGATATATCTTTTTCAGTGCTATATGAAATGTAGTGGGAGAGGTAGCAGACAAGGTGGTGATCAGTACCCATAATATTACACATATAGAATAACATCTCTTCTTCATGGTATTTAAATGTTTTGATGAGGTTGATAAAACAGCTTGGCTATACTTTTTGTTCGCCGGTATAAAACCTGATTTTGTGGATTTTTTCCACACTTTTGTGGCGTTGTCAACAGGAATCTACACTCCTGAAATGAAAAAGCGTATATGTATGTGGTTGATTTTTAGTTAGATATTAAAATGAGCAGATTTGTGGCACGCTTCTTGTTTTATTGTTGTCGGTAAAAATGAATAAAAAATAAAGTAATTATGAAAAAGGTATTAGTAACATTGGTATTAGTGATGACTTTAGGCGTGTCTGTTTCTTTTGCTCAAGCGGCTCCGGTAGAGGTTCCGGTAGTGGAAAAGCCTCAACAATCTAAGAAGTTGGTTTTCTCGGAAATCTATATGAATGATGTGCCGGAAGCCGTGATGGACAGGCTTGCACTGGAAGGTGCTATGATAAAGCAGGCTTTTATGGCCTATGGCATTGATGGAAGCCGTATTTATAAAATTAATGTGTTGACAAGTGATGCTCATGAACAGACATTGTTCTTAGGTGAAGATGGTAAAATTTTGCAATAGTTAGTATATTTATAATAGTGCTTTTACATGAATTCCCGGCTTGTGATAAGTCGGGAATTTTTTTAGTTAAATTGTTTCTTGACGATATTCGAAAAATAATTAAGAAATCTCTTGTGCATAATAATTGTAGGTTTTATCTTTGCCACTCAAATTTAAAAAGGTGATACAATGGAAACTTATGATATATATTTTAAAGAAGGTAATGATTTTGCTAATAAAGGATTTTCATTGAAAGATAAGGCTAAGGCCATTAGAATGGCGGAAGATATGTTGGCTGAACGCAAAGGATATGTGAAGGATTTTGTTGGAGGAACTATTTCCGTAATGTGTAAAGAAACGAAAGAGGAAGTTTGGTCCAAGCCGATAGAGGAGGTTTAATGCAATTTTTACATCTTTTTTTGCCTTGCCAATCATAGAGTTGTGAAATACAGTGCTGTAATTGAAATGGTACGTAGCCGTTAATAGCAGCAACCCTTGGTTGTATTTGTGGTGGATTTGTTATTGGCGGACATGAATATTTCTTTCTCTTCTAGGATATTCGGTATATTTCTCCTTTCATGCTTTTGCCGGACTGATATAGATAATGCCGGGTAGCACTTGATAGGACGATGATTGTTCTTTTACTAAGATGCTTCAGTATGACTTTTTTCCGATCCTATCCATTCTTGACATATAGTTGTTATTCATAGCTAAATACACCGTATTCCCAATGAAGCTTTCTGTGGGGATCCCTTTGGTGTTCGTGTAACTATTGTGACTGTTATTATGCCGATGGGGTATAGTATTGATACAACAATGATTTTTCATAATAACTTTTAACTTATGATTTAGATAGCTCCGACTTGTCACAAATCGGGGTTATCCGCTTGTTATGCTATTAAACTTGGTCAGCTATTGGTTAACAATTTCACGCAACAGTAACTCTTTGGAGTAAAAGTGGCAAATAAATTTTTTGTTCACATGAAAAAAACTTTCCCAAAAGCTTTGTATTATTGATTTTCTATGTATCTTTGCATCGTTATTATTTCTCGGGGTATTAGCTCATCTGGCTAGAGCGTTAGACTGGCAGTCTAAAGGTGGCGAGTTCGAGTCTCGCATGCTCCACTTTTTTAATGATAAAATGAAGGTCTGCGAAGCAGGCCTTTTTTAATTTAAAGACTATAGATATGTTAATTTATAATACAACTTATCAAACAGGCATTGACGATGCGCGTAATTTTGTCATTTGGCTTAGTGAAAGCTATATTCCCGAAGTGGAAAAGACGGGAATATTGCAAAATCCCCGTCTTACGCACATCCTTAGTCACAAAGAACAGGATTCAGAATGCTTTTCATTGCAATGGGAGGTGGAAGATACAGCGGCCTTGCATCGTTGGCATACTCAGCAAGGGATGCATCTGAATGAGGAAATGATGAAGATATTTAAAGATAAGGTGGTTGGCTTTCCCACTTTGATGGAGGTGATTAAGTGATTCAGCCGGTAAAAGAGAAAATCATTCTGGGTATAGATCCTGGAACAACCATAATGGGGTATGGCCTGCTGAAAGTAGTAGGTACTAAACCGCAGGTAATGACTATGGGGGTCATTGATCTTCGTAAATATGGTGACCATTATTTAAAACTGCGCCGTATTTTTGAACGGGTGGTTGGTATAATAGAAGCTTATTTACCTGATGAGTTAGCTATTGAGGCGCCTTTTTTTGGAAAAAATGTGCAGTCGATGTTAAAATTAGGGAGGGCACAGGGAGTGGCTATGGCTGCTGCTTTGAGCCGTGATATTCCTATAACAGAATATGCGCCGTTGAAGATAAAGATGGCGATAACCGGTAATGGGCAAGCCAGCAAGGAACAGGTCGCTGATATGTTGAAAAGGATGTTACATATACCGGAGAGTGATATGCTGCCTTTTATGGATGCAACAGATGGGTTGGCGGCTGCTTATTGTCATTATTTACAAATGGGCAGACCGACATTGACTAAAGAATATTCCGGCTGGAAAGATTTTATAAATAAGAATCCTGATAAAATAAAAAGATAAGATTATGAATGTGAGACATGTTATTTGGGCATCAATTGTTTCTACTACTATTAGTTGTCAGTCTGTGAAAAAAGAATATAATTCGTTTGATGAATATCCTGTCCGTGAAGATGCGCTGACTGAAATGGAGTACTCGCCTGCCGAAACCAAGTTTTCACTTTGGGCTCCTACAGCGGAAGAGGTGCGTGTCCTTTTATTTGAATCGGGTAATGAAGGTTCAGCTTCTAATACTTTTCCAATGGAGATGGGAGAGAATGGTACTTGGAATATTTCAATAAAAGAGGATCTGAAGGGTAAATTCTATACCTTTAATGTGAAGGTAAACGGGAAATGGTTAGGAGACACTCCGGGAATTATGGCAAAAGCCGTAGGGGTAAATGGTAAGCGGGCAGCTGTGCTTGATCTTCGTTCTACAGATCCGGAAGAATGGGAGAACGATGTGCGTCCTCCTTTGAAGAATTATGCTGATATTACGGTTTATGAGATGCATCATCGCGATTTCTCTTTGGATTCTGTTTCCGGAATTCAAAATAAAGGCAAGTTCCTGGCTTTGACGGAGCAGGGTACTACCAGTTCTTCAGGCGAGAAGACAGGTATTGACCATCTGAAAGAATTGGGAATTACCCACGTGCACTTATTGCCGTCGTATGATTATGCCTCGGTGGATGAAACAAAACTGGACAAGGCCCAATATAATTGGGGGTATGATCCGCAAAATTACAATGTGCCTGACGGTTCTTATTCTACAGATCCTTATAAACCCGATGTCCGTATCAGGGAATTCAAACAAATGGTACAAGCTTTACATAAGGCGGGAATCAGAGTGGTGCTTGATGTGGTGTATAATCACACCTTCAATACAGACGAAAGCAATTTCGAACGTACGGTTCCCGGTTATTTCTATCGCCAGACGAAGGACGGGCAATGGGCAAATGGTTCGGGATGTGGAAATGAAACGGCAAGCGACCGCGCCATGATGCGTAAATATATGATAGAATCTATTTTATATTGGATTAATGAATATCACATAGACGGCTTTCGTTTTGACTTGATGGGGATACATGATATTGAAACCATGAATGAGATACGTGCGGCTATTGATAAAATAGATCCGTCTATTTTTATGTATGGTGAAGGATGGGCTGCCAGTTCTCCTCAATTAGAGGCAGACAGGCTGGCGATGAAAGCCAATGTGGAAAAGATGCCCCGTATCGCCGCTTTCTCAGATGAAATGCGTGATGGATTGCGAGGTGGTTGGGATGATGATACTAAAGGAGCTTTTCTAGTAGGGGAGCCAGGACACGAAATGAGTATCAAATTTGGAATTGTGGGAGCCATCGAACATCCGCAGGTTATAAGTGATTCTGTGAATTATAGTAAGAAACCTTGGGCTTTACAACCTACCCAGATGATAAGTTATGTAAGTTGCCACGATGACATGTGCCTTGCCGACCGTCTGAAAGCTACCATGCCGGATGCTTCGGTAGAGGAACTGGCGGCTTTGCAGAAGTTAGCGGAAACATTTGTCTTTACTTCACAAGGAGTACCGTTTATATTTGCAGGGGATGAGATGATGCGTGACAAGAAAGGAGTTCATAATTCTTATAATAGTCCTGACAGTATTAATACGATAGATTGGAAAAATAAGACCGCACACAAAGATGTGTTCGAATATGTGAAAGGTTTAATAGCTATGCGTAAAGCACATCCCGCTTTTCGTATGGGGGATGCCGATATGGTACGTAGGCAATTGGAGTTTTTACCTGTAGAAAATACGAATGTGGTTGCCTTTATCTTGAAAGATAATGCAAATGGTGACTCATGGAAAAATATCATCGTGGCTTTGAACAGCCGTGCAGAGCCTGTCAAGCTGGACATTCCGTCGGGTAAATACACTGTAATCTGTAAGGATGGTAAAATAAACATGAAAGGCTTGGGACAGGTTTCAGGTGATGAGCTTATGGTACCGGCACGTTCTGCCATGATTATACATCAATAGAAGGCTCAAAGAGGATTAATAAAGACTTTGTCATACAGACTAAAACACATAATACGAATGGAAAAGACATGGAGATGGTTTGGGAAGAAAGATAAGATAACGCTTCCCATGCTTAGGCAAATCGGGGTGGAAGGAATCGTGACCGCCCTTCATGATGTACCTAACGGTGAAATCTGGGCTTTGGAAGCTATCCAAAGTTTAAAAGATTATATTGAATCTCATCAATTGCGCTGGTCGGTGGTAGAAAGCCTGCCGGTAAGTGAAGCTATCAAATATGCCGGTCCTGAACGGGATCAATTGATAGAAAACTACAAAGTAAGCCTTGCCAACCTAGGTAAAGCGGGTATCAAGACCGTATGCTATAACTTCATGCCTGTCATTGATTGGATACGTACCGATTTGGAACATCCTTGGGAGGACGGAACCAGTTCTTTGTACTTTGACAAGATCCGGTTCGCCTATTTTGACTGTATGATTCTTCAGCGTGAAGGGGCGGAGAAAGACTATACCGATTTGGAATTACAACAGGTGCGTGAATTGGATAAGACTATAACCGAAGCCGAGAAAAACGAATTGGTCGATACCATTATAGTCAAGACGCAGGGATTTGTAAATGGTAATATAAAGGAGGGAGACCGGCATCCGGTAACCATATTCCGCCGTCTTTTGTCTTTGTATGATGGGATAGACCGTGATGCCCTGCGTGAAAACTTACGTTATTTCTTGCAGGCTGTCATGCCGGTGTGTGATGAGTACGGTATAAATATGTGCATCCATCCGGACGATCCCCCTTTCCAGGTATTGGGCTTGCCGCGTATTGTGACCGGTGAGGAAGATATCAACTGGCTTCTCCATGCGGTTGATAACCCGCATAACGGGCTGACATTCTGTGCCGGTTCGCTCAGCGCCGGATTGCATAACAACGTACCTTTGTTGGCACGTATGTTTGCACACCGCACTCATTTTGTACATTTGCGCAGTACCAATGCGTTTCCCAACGGGAATTTTATAGAAGCATCTCATTTGGGAGGGCGTGCTCATGTGATAGAGTTGATCCGTATTTTTGAGAAAGAACGTCCGGGTGTCCCGATGCGTGTGGATCATGGGCGCATGATGCTGGATGATGCCGGCAAAGGATACAACCCGGGGTATTCGTTTCATGGCCGTATGATGGCCTTGGCTCAGATAGAAGGCATGATGGCGGTTATCAACGAGGAATCAAAACTTAAATCCTAGATTGACGTACATACTCACTTTATTGGCTCGGTTTGCATAGTTTAGTGATGCCTCTAAGGGGCCGAACATACTATCCAAACCGTAGCCTATACCACAGCCGAACATGGTATCCTGTTCCAACAGGTACCTCAGCTTGCTTGCACTCAGCGCATAATTGCCCGTTAACGTCAGATAATGCACACTTCCCATCCGTTGGCGGAATTTCATGCTTCCTATCAGTAACGCATTCTTTGTTAATTCCACATTGTTTATCCCGACAAATGGTAGTTGCTGTTGCAGGAAACGTCCTTGCACATCCCCCCCCATCGCATTGAGTTTGGAGTAAGGAATATCTTTCCCTATCAGAAAACGTCCGTATATGGCAGGCAGTATGGAGAATCTGCGTGTAACGGGAATCACTCCCTGGCAATAGCCTTTTATGGCAGAGAAAGGAGCGTGGTCGTCATATTTGGTGAAATTATCCGTATAAAGTGAATAGGACGCTCGTGCTGATATGCCTTTGGTAGGGAAATATGCCTTGTCGAAAGTTTCGTAATGCATTTGTGCGAAATAGCTGAAGAAGTGTTCTGTTCCTACGTCAAAACCTTGGTTCCCTTCCTGGTATAGGAATTTGTCATAGTCATATAATTCATACCTCAGCCCCACGGCAAAGCGTATGTTTTTGTACCAAACATCCGAAAAGGATAACTCTCCCAAATGATAGCGGTAGGTAGAGTTATGTGATTTATCTCCATGATGGTAAAAGTTTATATCATTGTACTGGAACATATATGCCAGTCCGATGTTCTTCAATGGAGCCGGTTCGAATCCATAATCTATGCGGGCGGCATAACGTTTGCCCAATCGTCCTGTCAGTGACAGCGTAGTGGGTACTTTTCCCCGGAAATTGCTGGTGACATTAATGAGCAGACTGGCTGTTTCTTCCGAATCAAAACGGATTCCTACGTTCAGCTTATTCTCATATTTCTTGCTTAAAAGAAAATGCAGGTTATAACCTCCGCCGGGGGCTTCGGGCAGATTGTAAGTGGCGCTGGAATATTCTAGATTGGAGCATAGTATGGCTGTTGCTTCTTCTATGCGGCGAAGGCTTATTTCGGAGTCTTCTTTCAAATCACAGCGCTTCAACAGCCACCGTTTGTCTTTTTCGTCCAATCCGTCAAAGGTGATTTCTTTTATATACACTTTGCGGTTGGGGGAGTACGGATAGCTGGGAAGGGGTTTCGGCATATAGGTACTGTCCAGCCCCAGTTCCTGCTTCAACTTTATCAAGGAGTTTTTTTGTGCCAATGCCGCTTCTTCTCCCCGACGAATCAGTGTGTCCACCGCACTGGGGGTGAAACTGGCGGCAGAATACCCCTCCACATCCACCTTTATATATGTATCGGTTTCTTTCAGATTCTTTTTATAAAGTTCCAGTCCCATTAAATTGATGAGTTGCCCCAAGATACTGCCGGTGCTATTCAGTTCGTTGGCGGGTTTCAAGTCATTTTGAACATCCACTCCTATAATAATGTCCGCCCCCATGGCACGCGCTACATTTACAGGGTAGTTGTTTACCACACCTCCATCCACTAGAACCATACTGTCCAGCCGGACCGGAGTGAATACTCCCGGTATGGCCATACTGGCCCGCATGGCCGTAGCCAATACACCTTTGTGAAAATTTACCTCGTTGCCATTTACAATATTTTCGGAAACACAGGCGAAGGGAATAGGTAACTTGTTGAAATCGATGGAATCATGATATCCTACGGTCAGCTCACTGAACAGGTTTGCCAGGTTCTGTCCCTTTATCAATCCTCCTACGGCTTGCGTTTTGGCATTTTTACCGAATGGCAGGGAAAATACATATTTTTCGGAAGCCTCCCGTTCCGCCATATTCTGTTCGCTGCGTGGTATTTTGTCACTCAGCAGAAAGGACCAATCCTGCCGGCGAACCATGCTATCCATCTGTTCGGGAGTATAACCGATGGAATAAAGTCCGCCTATAATGGAGCCCATACTGGTCCCTACCACGTAATCTATAGGGATACCCGCTTCTTCTATAACTTTCAAAGCACCTATATGTGCCATTCCTTTGGCTCCTCCGCCGCTGAGAACAACGCCCACTTTTTTTCGGGGCCCAGGTTGGGCCGTTGTGTGAACGGAGATACAAAGTAACCCTGCTGCTATTAACAGGGTCGGGAATTTCATTTTTTTCATTTTACTATAAATCTAGTTTAAGTTAAAAAACAAAAACAGTGCAAAGATGGTCTAATCTTTCAGCTTTCACAAGTGCTGATTGTCATAGATATTGGTCTATTTTGCTGCTGAGGTTTCAAAGATAGGGAATTGTACCGGAAAAAAGAATTTTGTATATCGCTTTTTTGTCGTACCTTTGTCTGTGTAACGAAAAAAAGTATGGATAATTTTGCAGCAATAGACTTCGAGACGGCAAATAATGAACGTACCAGCATATGTAGTGTAGGGGTGGTTATTGTGAGAAATGGTGAGATAGCCGACCGGTTCTACAGCCTCGTTCATCCCGAACCGGATTACTATTTGTATTGGAACACCCGTATTCATGGATTGACACAGGAAGATACTGCCCATGCTCCTGTTTTTTCGGAAGTATGGAAGCAGGTTGCTCCTAAAATAGAGGGGCTTCCGCTGGTTGCGCATAACAAAGCCTTTGATGAGGGGTGTTTGAAAGCCGTGTTCCGTACTTATTGTATGGATTATCCTGATTATGACTTTTATTGTACCTATCAGGCTTCCCGGAAGCTGAAAGGGTTGAGAAACCACCAGTTACATACGGTGGCCGGTTTTTTTGGTTTTGAATTGGAGAATCACCATCATGCGCTGGCTGATGCTGAGGCGTGTGCATGGATTGCCAGACAGATTCTGTGAGTTATAATTAAAGATTTATGATTTCTGAAACCCATGATACAAGAAGATACTTATAAAACCATTACAGACATTGCCGAAGGCATATATACGGAGAAACGGAGTAAATTTATAGCTATTGCCATTCCGGTACGTACCATAGAGGAAATAAAGCAGCATCTTGACACGTATCAGAAGAAATATTACGATGCCCGTCATGTGTGTTACGCTTATATGCTGGGGCATGAAAGGAAGGATTTCAGAGCAAATGATAACGGAGAGCCTTCGGGTACCGCAGGAAAGCCTATTTTGGGGCAAATAAATTCCAATGAGCTGACGGATATCCTTATTATAGTGGTCCGTTACTTTGGAGGTATAAAATTGGGAACCAGCGGACTGATTGTCGCTTACAAGGCTGCCGCTGCCGAAGCAATAGCTGCTGCTGATATAGTGGAAAGAACAGTGGATGAAGAAATCACCGTATCCTTTGAATATCCTTTTATGAATGATATCATGCGCATTGTGAAAGAAGACGAGCCTGCCATCTTGGAGCAATCATATGATATGGATTGCCTGATGAGGCTCCGGATACGTAAATCCATGATGGGAAAACTCCGTGCACGTCTGGAGAAGGTGGAAACTGCCCGTATTATTGAATAACTCTGTCGGTACGTCGATATTTTTGGGGCCATATTCACTGCGTTCACAGCAGATGAGAAGAATACGGAATGTGGCTGTAAAATGTCTTCCCCATATCAAATGAAACATATTTGTAATATGGATGAAATATTACAGATATACCGAACCTATATCTTTGCAGCCGTAAACAAAGAAAGTCACATTAATAAAAATGAGAAATACACTTGTAGCGTCTGCTTTTACAATGCTGAGTATTGCAACTGCTTCCGCACAGCTGACTATTCCTAAAGAATATCTGCCGGAAGTACATGGAACGATCCGCGGTAAATATGAAGTTCAAACCACTAACGGAATGCAACGGTTCCAGGTACGTAACGCCCGTGTCAGTCTGGACGGGAAGGTTCTTCCGGTAATTGCTTATAAGGCTGAAATAGACTTGTCCGATGAGGGAAGCATCAAGATGCTGGATGCATATGCCCGCTTTGTCCCCAATGATACATGGAATGTCACACTAGGACAGATGCGTGTGCCTTTCACCATAGACGCTCATCGATCTCCCCACCAACAATATTTTGCCAATCGTTCGTTCATAGCCAAACAGGTGGGGAATGTGCGTGATGTGGGTGCTACCGGAGCTTTCTCTTTAAAGAAGGGACTGCCGTTGAAACTGGAAGGCGGACTGTTCAACGGCTCCGGACTCACCAATCAGAAAGAGTGGCACAACACGTTGAATTATTCTGTTAAGCTTCAATTGATGCCGTGGAAAAATTATAACTTGACTTTGAGTACCCAGAAAATACATCCCGATAAAATCAGCATTTATATGTATGATATCGGTACTTACTACGAGTTTGATAATTGGCATATAGAAGCCGAATACCTTTATAAAACTTATGCGAAAAACTCATTTGATGATGTACATGCTTTCAACGCCTTTGTCAATTACGACTTGTTTATCAAGAAAGGCCTGTTTCGGAAAATTTCATTTCTAGGACGTTATGACAGTATGGGAGATCATAGTAACGGTAATGCGGATGAGGATGGTAAGCTTTACATTACCGATTATTCCCGCCAGCGTGTGACTGGAGGTGTGACATTAAGCTTTGGAAAGGCTTTTCAAGCGGATTTGCGTCTTAATTACGAGAAATATTTCTATGATAAACTATCTTTGGCAAAAGAGTCCGAACAAGACAAGTTTGTGATGGAATTAATGGTACGGTTCTGAAAAAAGCAGGGGAACACTCCCTGCTTTTTTGCTGTTTGTCCTTCTTGTCTTTTCCTTTTCCATCCCTGCCTTTATTCCGGAACTCACCGGCATATCCGTGATATTTCTTCGGGTAACAGGCTTTTCCTCGACAGGCAGTGCGCCTTCTTCCGCCAAGGAGACAAGCCTATCCCCATCTCTCTTTCATCATATCTTCCAGTTTCAGCAGCTCATCCCTGTATTGTGCAGCTTCTATAAATTCCAGCTTCTTGGCAGCTTCCTGCATCAGTTTCCGGGTACGTTCTATCGTTTTCTCCATCTGTGGCTTGGTCATATACTGAACAATCGGGTCGGCAGCCGTTGTATCGGAAGATGGCTCGATGTATGCCTTGGGGCCTTGAGTGGTTCCGGCAACTTCGTTGCTGTTGTTGCCCAACAAGGCAGCATTCCGCGCACGCTGTATCTGTTTGGGGGTGATTCCATGCTCTTCGTTATATGCCAGCTGTTTTTCACGACGGCGGTTGGTTTCGTCTATCGTTTTTTTCATGCTGTCCGTCATGCGGTCTGCATACATGATTACTTTTCCATTGATATTGCGGGCGGCGCGTCCTGCTGTCTGGGTCAGCGAACGGTGGGAGCGGAGGAACCCTTCTTTGTCTGCATCCAGAATGGCGACCAAAGACACTTCGGGCAAGTCCAGACCTTCACGAAGCAAATTCACACCCACCAGTACATCATAAACGCCCTGACGTAATTCATCCATAATCTTGACGCGTTCCAAAGTGTCCACATCGCTGTGGATGTAGTTGCAGCGGATGTCATTGCGCAGCAGATATTCGGTCAATTCTTCTGCCATGCGTTTGGTAAGCGTGGTCACCAGTACACGTTCTTCTTTCTCGATGCGTTGCTGTATCTCTTCCATCAGGTCGTCAATCTGATTCAGACTGGGGCGTACTTCAATTACCGGGTCCAGCAATCCGGTAGGACGGATAACCTGTTCAACGATAATGCCTTCACTTTCCACCAATTCATAATCGGCAGGTGTGGCACTGACATAAATCACTTGTTTGGCCAGTTCCTTGAACTCTTCAAATTTTAGAGGACGGTTGTCAAAAGCCGACTCCATCCGGAAACCATATTCCACCAAATTGGTTTTTCTGGCCCGGTCACCACCATACATGGCACGTATTTGCGGTACGCTGACATGGCTTTCGTCTATTACAATCAGGAAATCATCCGGAAAGAAGTCCAGCAGACAGTAAGGACGGGTACCTGCATTACGCCCGTCAAAGTAGCGGGAATAATTTTCTATGCCCGAACAATGCCCCAGTTCGCGAATCATCTCCATATCGTATGTCACGCGCTCATAGAGTCGTTTCGCCTCATACATTTTTCCTTCCTCCTCGAATTTGGCCACCTCTTTCGTCAAGTCGTCCTCAATCTGATGAATAGCTCTCAACTGGCTCTCTTTGGTGGTCATAAAAAGATTGGCCGGATAAATTTTGTATTCATCAAAAGTTGCCAGACGGATTCCCGAAATAGGGTCTATCTCTTCAATGGCATCAATTTCATCGTCCCAAAACATAACCCGGAGGAGATTGTCGCTATATGCCAGGTAAATGTCTACCGTGTCACCTTTTACGCGGAAATTCCCGCGATTCAGTTCTATGTCGTTACGCACATACAGGCTGTCCACCAAGCGGCGTAAAAATACATTCCTGTCCAGCAGTTTGCCTTTTTTTATCTCGATTACGTTATTATAGAAATCCGACGGGTTCCCCATACCGTAGATGCAGGACACGGAAGACACCACCACCACGTCCTTCCGTCCCGACAGCAGGGCAGAGGTGGCAGCCAGCCGCAATTTGTCAATCTCTTCATTAATGGCCAGATCCTTTTCTATATAGGTGTCGCTGGACGGCAAATATGCTTCCGGCTGGTAATAGTCATAATAAGATACATAGTATTCCACAGCATTATTGGGAAAGAAACTCTTGAACTCTCCGTATAACTGGGCTGCCAATGTTTTGTTATGGCTTAATATCAAGGTGGGCTTATTGATGTTTTTAATTACATTTGCAATCGTGAAAGTCTTGCCGGACCCGGTGACCCCCAATAAAGTTTGTGCGGGGACTCCTTCCAGCACCCCTTCGGTCAGCTGGGCGATAGCTTCCGGTTGGTCACCGGTGGGTTGGTATTCGGAAATCAATTCAAAATTCATAATAGCATGTTTGGTTTAATGAGATGTAAAAATACAGTTATTTCCTTAGATATTATCTATTCATCTCTAAAAAATAGACTCTTGTCGACTTTTTAGCATTTAAAAACATGGAAATATTGCATTATTCGGTGGAAAGGCGTAAATTTGCGCAATTATTTGAATAAGATGAAAAAATATATCATTATAGCTCTTGTCTCCGGTACGGTTCTAACGTCTTGTGGAGAGTATAACAAAGTTTTAAAAAGCACGGACTACGAATACAAGTACGAAGCGGCCAAAAGTTACTTTGGCAAAGGGCAGAATACTAAGGCGGCCACCATTCTGGAGGAATTGATTACCATCATGAAGGGAACGGATAAGGCTGAGGAATCACTTTATATGTTGGGTATGACCTACTATAATCAGGGTGACTTCATCACAGCTTCGCATTATTTCACCACTTATTATAATACTTATCCGCGTGGGGTCTATACGGAACAGGCCAGATATTTTTCAGGAAAAGCATTGTTCCTGGATACTCCGGAACCTCGTTTGGACCAGTCGAGCACCTATAAGGCTATTCAGGAGTTGCAGATGTTTATGGAATATTTCCCTACCAGTAGCCGTCGGCAGGATGCACAGCAAATGATTTTTGATTTGCAGGACAAGCTGGTGATGAAAGACTATCTGGCTGCGAAATTGTATTATGATTTGGGCTCTTATACAGGAAACAGTACTTATAGCACTACCGGTAACAACTATTTGTCTTGCATCGTTACCGCCCAGAATGCTTTGAAAGACTATCCCTATACCAAGATGCGCGAAGATCTTTCTATCCTGGTCTTGCGTGCCAAATATGATATGGCGAAAGCGAGCGTGGAGGAAAAGAAAGAAGAGCGTATGCGTGAAACGATAGATGAATATTATTCTTTCAAGAATGAGTTTCCCGACAGCAAGTATACTAAAGAAGTGGAGAGCATCTACAAGGATGCCAATAAGTACGTAAAAGAATTTAATGAATAAAACTAAATAAGAAATTATGGATTACAAAAAGACAAACGCTCCAAGTAATACTGTTACCCGTGACATGATGGATTTATGTGCAGACACAGGTAACATTTATGAAACTGTTGCTATCATTGGCAAACGTGCCAACCAGATTAGTGTTGAGATGAAGAATGATCTTTCAAAGAAATTGCAGGAGTTTGCCTCATACAACGATAACCTGGAAGAAGTCTTTGAAAATAGAGAGCAGATCGAAATCTCACGTTATTACGAAAAGCTTCCGAAACCGACATTGATCGCTGCTCAGGAATATGAAGAAGGCAAGGTTTATTTCCGTAATCCTGCTAAAGAAAAAGAGAAACTACAGTGATTTTTCATTTGGGGCTGTGCAAAAGGTCTTTACCGCAGGTTACACAGATCGTTCTATTTTGAAACATGAGTCGTTTCGTGTGGAAACTGTATCAATCTGAGTAATCTGTGGTACATTTTGATGCACCTCACATTATATTAGCCCTGTTATGCTGAACGCAGTGAGGAATCTGATAACCATTCACTTTGTGTTTTCAGGTTTTTCACTGCGTTTAGAATGACGGGTTGTATGATTAAAATTAAAGAGACTATGATACAACGCATTCAATCTGTTTATTTACTTGTTGTTACCATTTTGATTATTATTTGCCTGTGTAGTCCTGTAGGCTCATACATAGGAAGTGATTATAGTGTTTCCGCTTTAACAAATCTGTGTCTTACTATGGCGGATGGTACTAAAGATTATGCTCCATGGGCCTTGTTTGTGATTTTGCTGGTTGTTGCGGTTCTTGCTTTCGGCACTATCTTCTTGTTCAAAAAACGCATGTTGCAAATCCGTCTGACTATTTTCAGCACCATTTTGTTGATCGGGTATTATGCCACATTGGTCACTTTTATTTTTATGTTGAAAGAAGAGTCTATGACATTTTCTCCTTCATGGACTGTGTGTCTGCCGTTGGTTGCCATCATTTTGAATTGGCTTGCCATCCGCGCCATTGGTAAGGATGAGGTATTGGTTAAAGCATACGACCGTTTGAGATAAGCTGAGGGAATTATTATGTATGATATAAAAAGCCTGCAAGATTCATCTTGCAGGCTTTTGTATTATGAGAGAGAGTCCTTTTTTTATTTAGTAATATCTATCAGATAACTCAGCCGTATGCCTATGAATGAATGGGCTGATCTTTCGAAGAAATCTCTTTTCGAGTTCTTGTAAAAGTCGCTCAATCCCATGTAGTAACGTCCTTCCAGCAGGAAATGTCCGATACCGGTACTTACTTCCAGACCGGCGCCGGCTGTGATACCATAATCAAATTTATTCTCCACCTCTTTACCGTGTTCCGGTCTTGTTGTAGAAGTAGTCCAGTTTATCTTTTCGTTGTCACCCAGGAAAAAGCCGATTTGTGGTCCTGCATTGAAAAAGACCTTCACTCCCCGGTTCAATGCATCCTTGCCGAATGCCAGATGTGCCATGAAAGGGATTTCCAGATAATTCATGGTGCGGCTGTAAGAATTGCCGGAATCATCTTCTATCTTTTCGTCCCATCCGCGTTGTGAATAGTTTATTTCCATTTGCACGCCACACATCATCTTGAAATATTTCTCGGACATATATCTCATGGTAACCCCCATAGACATGGTGTTCAAGGTGTTCAGTTTGATTTTCGGGTTGAAGCTGACGGAACTCATGTTCAGACCACCATTGATGCCGACGGCAAAATTATGACGTTCTTCACCCAACTGTGCAGCTGCCGGCAATGCAAAGAGCAATGCCAGTACAAGCAGCCCGAAGTTCTTATACTTTTTCATTATTCAAAATCAAGTTTAATCAGTTCAAAGTCCTTGGTAAAATGAACGAAGAACACTTTACGATTGATAAATCCACCCCAGTTGTTTACGCGTTCAAATTTAAATCCGGTCTGGATAGGGGTGACAGCCACCTTGTCCAGTTTGTCTTCCAGTTTGTTGCCGTATTGGGACAGGCCCTTCAGGAAGAAATATCCTGTATCGAATCCCAGCATACCATATTTAGGGAATGAGTTGAGCATATCCTTGCTGTACCATTTGCGGTAAGCCGATGAGAACTGAACGGCTTCCGGAAATAAATTGTTTGTGTAAAACGAAGAATAGAAATAGGTGTCCAGTTCATAGAAACTGGCCAGATGGTCGTTGGTATAGGTCTGCCATTCCGGATAGCCGAATAACTGCATACGGTAGTCGGGATTGTCACGGGAGGTCACAATCAGTTGTGGTAACAGTTTTATCAATGCCACGTTGGTGCCGGAAGTCGGGATGAATACATTATCCATACTATGGTTCATCGCGCCTTTCAATGATTCCGGAGTAATATTTTCCCCTTTTAATTCGGTAAAAGGAATGCGTTTGGTTTTTAACTCCTCTTTCAGTCCTTTTATAAAATCCACTTTGTCTTTGTCACCATCTTCTGCATCCAGGAAGATAACATTGGCGGTTGTAAACTTGCGGGTAAAATGCTCGTAAACTTCCGAGTACAGATAAGATTGGGGAGTATTTATCTGATAGATGGCGGGATTGCTGAAAACTTCATTCCCTTTGGAGGTAAAAGGTACTACCAGCCGGATATTGTTTTTCTTGGCGAATTCCGCAACCGGTTTCACCTGGTCGGGATAAGCCGGGCCGAAGATAATATCCATGCTCTTCAATTCACTTCTATCCAGAATGTTCTTGATGGAAGAAGTATTGTTATGGGTATCGTATGAGTACAGGTCGATGGATACTCCTTTTTCCTTCAAGCTGTCTACTGCCATCAGGAAGCCTTCATAGTATTCCACCATACGTGTCTGTTCGTCACGGTTGCCCTTGCCGTCTGTCATGAATGGCAGCATTACGGCAGCTTTGATGGTAGATATTTTGCGTGCCTCCTTCTTGCTTTCATTAAACAGCTGGTCGTCCGTGGGGATTACGGCAGGCGTATTATCCACAGGCGTTTCAGTCTTTGTATCCTTAGGATATGGAATACAAAGGAACCTTCCTTTTTTCAGTTTTTCGGTACGCAACTCAGGATTGGCGGCAATCAGTTCGGCTTCTGTAATGCCATACAGGCGGCTGATGCTGAATATCGTTTCCTTGCGTTCCACTTTATGCATATCCCTGCAATTGGGTTTCAGTGGGGTGGAAGTGGTGGCCGGTCTGATAGTCTGTGCGGCTTTCACCTCGTTCATGATTATCTCCTCGCTGTCCGTCACTTTGGCGGGAATTACGATAACCTGTCCGATACGGAAATTCTCCGCGCTCAGTCCGGGATTTGCCTGGCAGATGCGTTGTGCGGTTACTCCATAGCGTTGTGTCAGCTTGTACAAGGTTTCACCCGACTGGATGGTATGGAACATCTGCTGTTCCGTTCCGATGTTCTTTTGTGGAATCTTCAATGTTTCACCGGTTTTAATTTTCTGGTCGCTGCCGGGGTTCATTTTAACGATATCACCGGTAGTGACATTATACATGCTGGCTATGGAATAAAGACTTTGCCCTTTGGTAATGGTGTGCAGGAAATAGCCGGAAGACTGTGTTTGAGCCATCATTCCGGTGCTGCTGGCAGACAAGGCTGCGATAAGATATAATGCTCGAATAAATTTCATTTGCAGTGTGTTGATTAAACTGAGTGGCAAAAGTACAAAAAAAACTGTTTTATTCACATTATATAGAAAGAATAGAAAATATTATTAGGCTTTTTAATTAAATATTTCGTCGGGAAGCATTAATTTTGCAAAGATTACGCAGAGTAAGAAGATTATGAGTGAAGAAAAAGAACTGATTAATGTATACGGTGCCCGTGTACATAACTTGAAAGATATAGATGTCGAAATTCCACGGAACAGCCTGACGGTGATAACCGGATTGAGCGGAAGCGGTAAATCGTCTTTGGCATTCGATACCATCTTCGCCGAAGGGCAGCGGAGATACATTGAGACCTTTTCCGCATATGCCCGTAATTTCCTGGGAGGGTTGGAGCGCCCGGATGTGGATAAGATTACAGGACTCAGCCCGGTAATTTCCATCGAACAGAAAACGACAAACAAGAATCCCCGCTCTACCGTGGGGACTACGACAGAGATATACGATTATCTCCGTTTGCTCTATGCCCGTGCAGGAGTTGCTTATTCTTATCTTTCGGGAGAGAAAATGGTGAAATATACCGAGGAACAGATCATCGGCCTGATTCACCGGGATTATCAGGGTAAGAAGATATTCATGCTTGCCCCGTTGGTACGTACCCGCAAGGGGCATTACAAAGAACTTTTCGAACAAGTGCGCAAGAAAGGTTATCTGTATGTCCGCGTGGACGGCGAGGTGCGCGAAATTGTACACGGCATGAAGTTGGACCGTTACAAGAACCACGATATCGAAGTCGTGATAGACAAGCTGGTCGTATCGGAAAAGGACGACAAACGGCTGAAACAGAGCGTTGCCACTGCCATGCAGCAGGGTGAGGGGCTGATTATGATTTATGATGCCGATACCCGGGAGGTGCGCCATTACAGTAAGCGGTTGATGTGTCCTGTCACCGGACTGTCTTATAAAGAGCCTGCCCCTCATAATTTCTCGTTTAACTCTCCGCAGGGAGCCTGCCCCCGTTGTAAGGGGCTGGGGTATGTGAATCTGATTGATGTGGACAAAGTGATTCCCGACAGGAATCTTTCCATTCACGAAGGAGCCATCGCTCCTTTGGGCAAATATAAAAATGCCATGATTTTCTGGCAGATAGAGGCCCTGCTTGAAAAATATGATTTTACGATCAAGACACCGGTCAAGGATATGCCGGATGATGCGATAGACGAAATACTCTATGGCTCGGATGAGCGTATCAAGATAAAGAGCACCTTGATTCATACCTCTTCCGATTACTTTGTAACTTATGAAGGGATTGTGAAGTACATCCAGATGATGCAGGAGAAAGATGCGTCGGCCACTGCCCAGAAGTGGGCGGAACAGTTTGCCAAGACTGATGTTTGTCCCGAATGCAAGGGCGCGCGCCTGAACAAGGAGGCGTTGCATTTCCGTATCCACGACAAGAACATCTATGAACTGGCAAGCATGGATATCAACGAACTGTATGACTGGCTGCAACAGGTCGATCCTTTTCTGGAAGACAAGCAGCGCATGATTGCCGCCGAGATTTTGAAGGAGATCCGTACCCGTCTTAAGTTTCTGTTGGATGTGGGACTGGATTATCTTTCACTGAACCGCACCTCGGTATCCCTTTCGGGAGGCGAGAGCCAGCGCATCCGTCTGGCAACTCAAATCGGCTCCCAGCTGGTGAACGTGCTTTATATTCTGGATGAACCGAGTATCGGATTGCACCAACGGGACAACCTCCGCCTTATCAACTCCTTGAAGAAGTTGCGTGACACAGGTAACTCTGTCATCGTGGTGGAGCATGACAAGGATATGATGCTGGCGGCAGACTATGTGGTTGATATGGGACCGAAGGCAGGCCGTTTGGGTGGGGAAGTAGTATTCCAAGGAACTCCGAAACAAATGCTTCAGACAGAAACACTTACCTCTAAGTACTTAAACGGACAGATGAAGATAGAGATACCGGCCGAACGCCGTCCCGGTAACGGGAAATCCTTATGGCTGAGAGGGGCGAAGGGAAACAACCTGAAGAATGTGGATGTGGAATTTCCTTTGGGAAAACTCATTTGCGTCACAGGGGTGTCCGGCAGTGGCAAATCCACGCTGATAAACGATACCTTGCAGCCCATCCTGTCACAGCATTTCTACCGTTCTTTGCAGGAACCTCTGCCCTATGACAGTGTGGAGGGACTGGACTATATAGATAAGGTGGTGAATGTAGACCAGTCGCCGCTGGGCAGGACACCGCGTTCCAATCCGGCCACCTATACAGGAGTATTCTCGGATATCCGGAATCTGTTTGTCGGTCTGCCCGAAGCGAAGATCCGTGGCTATAAGCCGGGGCGTTTCTCGTTCAATGTAACCGGAGGACGCTGCGAGGCTTGCGGCGGTAACGGATACAAGACTATCGAAATGAATTTCCTGCCCGATGTGCTGGTACCTTGCGAGGTTTGTCACGGCAAACGATATAACCGCGAGACGCTGGAAGTGCGCTATAAGGGTAAATCCATAGCCGATGTACTGGACATGACCATCAATCGTGCTGTAGAGTTCTTTGAGAATGTGCCTCAGATTCTGAATAAAATCAAAGTGCTGCAAGAGGTGGGGTTAGGATATATTAAACTGGGACAGCCCTCCACCACCTTGTCGGGCGGAGAGAGCCAGCGTGTGAAACTGGCTACGGAACTGTCCAAGCGTGATACCGGCAAAACGATGTATATTCTGGATGAGCCTACTACCGGGCTTCATTTCGAAGATATCCGTGTGCTGATGAATGTACTGAACAAACTGGTGGAGAAAGGCAATACCGTTCTGGTTATCGAACATAACCTGGACGTGATCAAACTGGCGGATTATATCATCGATATGGGTCCCGAAGGCGGAAGGGGCGGAGGACAGGTGCTTGCTGCCGGAACTCCTGAGGAAGTGGCCGGAAGCAAGAAAGGATATACCCCGAAATTTATAAAAGAAGAATTGGAAAATTAACCGGCATACCAGCAATGAAAGAGAAAATAGCTAAAACCAACGTAGCCCGTCTGCTTGATAAGGCCAAGATAGCATACGAGCTTATTTCATACGAAGTAGACGAGAACGACCTCAGCGCTGTTCACGTTGCCGCCAGTTTGGGCGAGAACATAGAACAAGTCTTCAAGACTTTGGTGCTTCATGGGGATAAATCCGGATATTTTGTCTGTGTCATACCCGGCGAGCACGAGGTGGATTTAAAAATGGCGGCAAAAGTCTCAGGTAACAAGAAATGCGACCTGATTCCCATGAAAGAGCTGCTTCCCCTGACAGGATATATCCGGGGAGGATGTTCTCCCATCGGCATGAAAAAGCATTTCCCCACCTATATACACGAGACTTGCATCGCATTCCCGTACATTTATATCAGTGCCGGTATCCGCGGATTACAGATAAAAATAGCGGCCGATGACCTGATAAAAGAAACGAAAGCAGAGATTTGTTCCCTTTTCACCGAATAAATATGCCAAAAAGAGTCACATTTGTGGCTCTTTTTTTTTCAGATAGACTAAAAGTTATATCTTTGCAAAAAAAGAATACTAACTATTAATTAAATCTTTATCAACTATGTTTGAAGGACAGCCTAAAGGCTTATACGCATTAGCTCTCGCCAATACCGGCGAACGCTTTGGTTATTACACCATGCTTGCTATTTTCACTCTCTTCCTGCAAGCGAAATTCGGCTTTACAGCCGCCACGACGTCAACAATCTTTGCCAGTTTCCTGGCAGGAGTGTATTTCATGCCGCTTATCGGAGGTATCCTGGCCGATAAATTCGGTTATGGCAAGATGGTTACTACCGGTATCGTTATCATGTTTGCCGGTTATGTGCTGCTGGCTATCCCGATGGCAACCAATATCGGATTGTATTCCATGTTCGGCGCTCTTGCCCTGATTGCTTTGGGAACCGGACTTTTCAAGGGAAATCTGCAAGTAATGGTAGGTAATCTGTATGATGCTCCTGAGTATAGCGCGAAACGTGATACCGCTTTCAGTTTGTTCTATATGGCAATCAACATCGGCGCCCTGTTCGCTCCGACTGCCGCTACTGCCATGACCAACTATGTGTTGGGCAAAGCAGGCTTCAGCTATGTGCCCCAGATACCTTCTTTGGCACACCAGTTCCTGGACGGTACGATTACCGCCGAAGGTGAGGCCACACTGACTGCCATGCAGACCGCACAGAATTTCACAGGAAGTATGGCTGATTTCTGTACTACCTATATTGATAAATTGTCTGAAGCCTATAATTATGGTTTCGGTGTAGCTTGTATCTCACTGGTTGCCTCTATGGCTATTTATGTTATTTTCCGTTCTACATTCAAACATGCCGATTACAACTCCAAGCAGGCTAAACCGGCCAATGTACACGAAGAAGAGCTGACTCCCGCACAGACCAAAGAACGCATCGTCGCTTTGTTACTGGTATTCGCTGTGGTTATTTTCTTCTGGATGGCATTCCATCAGAACGGTCTTACCATGACCTTCTTCGCCCGTGACTACACGGCACATGAGGTAACCGGTCTGGATCGCCTTGGCTTCAGCGTATGGAATCTGGCTCTGCTTATTGTAACCGTTTATGCAGGTTTCTCACTGTTCCAGTCCAAGACAGGCAAGGGCAAATTGATTTCAGGCGTTATTGCTACCTTGGCTCTTGTGGTTTTAGGAGTCAATTATGGTACTATGGACCCTACATTGCCTATCCTTCCTCAGATTTTCCAACAGTTTAACCCCTTCTTCGTTGTCGCTCTGACTCCGGTATCACTGGCAGTATTCGGTTCATTGGCAAAGAAAGGAAAAGAGCCATCAGCTCCGCGTAAAATCGGTATCGGTATGGTGATTGCCGCAGTAGGTTTCATGTTGCTGGCATTCGGCTCATTCGGTCTGCCTACTCCTGCCGAAGTAGAAGCCAATGGTATTGCCGAGAGCGCGTTGGTTTCACCCAACTGGCTGATCTCGACTTATCTGGTATTGACTTTTGCCGAATTGTTCCTGTCACCGATGGGTATCTCATTTGTTTCCAAGGTAGCTCCTCCCAAGTATAAAGGCGCTATGATGGGACTTTGGTTTGTGGCTACTGCTATTGGTAACTATCTGGTAGCTATCATCGGTTATTTGTGGGGTGATATGCAGTTGTGGATGGTATGGAGTGTATTGATTGTGTGCTGCTTGCTTTCCGCATTGTTCATCTTCTCTATCATGAAGAAACTGGAAAAGGTTGCGAAATAATTCCCGCCTATATTATATATGAAAAAGAAGCCCGCTTAACCAATCAAGCGGGCTTCTCTTTTTTTATAAATTACAGAAGAAGGATACGAAAACAGGAACACTCATATCAATCAGTATTCCGTGGAATATGGCCAGGGGAATCATGTCTTTTCCCGAATAACGTGTGATGGATGGCAGCAATACATCCATCGAGTTCACTCCGGCAGCCGAGATAGGAGCCAGCTGTCCGAAATATTTCCGTATGAGCGGAGCACCGAGCAATGCCATCATCTCTCGGAAAATATTGGCCAGTAACGCAATGGTTCCCAATTCGGTGGCCAGTTGTAATCCGATAGACGGTTCCTTGAACTGTGTGATCAGGATGGAGGATAGTGAATAATAGGCAAAGCCGCTGCCCACCGCCATACAGTCGAATACACTCCATTGGCTTAATAGCAGGCTGGCCAGTGCCGAGAAAAGCAAGGTTCCCGCAATGGTAGCCATCGGTACCAGGAGCATTTTCAGCCGTAAGCTTTTAATCAGTTCTTTCAATTTCTTATTGCTGCCTATGCTGATTCCTACTTGGAGCATCAGTGCATAAAGCACATACATGGAAACAGAGTGCATGTCATACTGGAAATTATTGACAGCTCCAATCATACATCCTGCACAAAAAAATGCGACAACAACCAAACTGCCTTTCATTGTTTGCCTCCTTTCTTAAAAAACAGATGAAATACCAGAAAAGAAGCTAGCATACTGCCCAAAATGCTTAATGTAGCCAATATAGCCGCCTGCCATCCGAATCTGCCTAAATTGTTAATGATTAAGCTGTTGGAGCCGATAGAGATTCCCAAAACAAACAGCAGCAGGAAGATAGTGAGTGATGTACTCTTTTCTATTTTCTGTAAAAACTGCAAGTTGCGCAATACATATCCTATACCGATACCAACAAACATAATAGATATAATAGTAAACATAGCAATCAATTTTTTTAGTAAAACATATACAACCCGACGGTTTCACCGAATGAGAACCATCATGCAATATATCTTTCATCGGGCACGTGTGTGGGTAGGATGAAAGTTGGGTAATAAATTACGTGTGAGTGGAAATCTAAACAAATCCGCTGAACCAATGTACATGCACAATGAAGTGATTACACAGGGGGGTATTTCCCGATGTAAGGTGATGTATGCTGTATGTAGTCTGTAATTGGTTCATATCATTGATTCATTTGCGGTGCAAAGATAATCCTTTTATGTATATTTTCAAAATAAATATTCATAAATCTTCTTCTGTTACCTTTGGACGGATATAGCGTGTGTTTTAACATAGGATCATTTATTGGGAATTTATCTCCGAATTCTGGCGATAAAAAATATTCATTAATTGCAGGGGATAAGAACTTTATCTTTTCTGGAGAATTATACTTTTTTCTTGAATTGAATGTGCTGTGTAAGTGTTTGTGTACTAGTTGTTTATATTTGTTTGAGATAAAAATGAAGATAATGTCATAATTGGTGGCAATTATCTATACACCCTATTGATATTTTTTGTTTCTTTGTAATCTATTTATATACTAACACACCAAAGGAATGGATTACACCGAACAGTTTATCCGGCTGAATTGCAGTTTGATGTCGGATTACAAAATGATGAAGCTGAATGCCGAAATGAAATGCATGGGAATAGGATTATATATTCAAATGATATTGTTCCTGCGAAGGCAACAGGAATACAAACACGATTTTAACGAACTGGATTTGTTGGCTGAACAATGGGGGGCTACAGTGGAAGATCTGCAGCATCTCATTAAAGACTTTAACTTGTTTGTCATAACGGAGGACGGATATTTCCGATGCCTGTATCTGGATGAGGTGATGGGTTATCAGAATAAGCTTTCGGAGCAACGTGCCGCCGCCGGTAGCAAAGGCGGAAGAAGCAGCAAGAAAAAGACTGTGCAGACAGCTGAAAAAGTAATCACTTCTACTGTCCTCACGGCAGCGGATAAAGAAGCGAATGACGATGCAGGCAATAAGGAAAACAACACGGAAAGCAATGCGGAAAACAGTGTAAAATGCATGAAAAACACGATTGAAAAAAGTGATGATGAAAATGTAACCGAAAACACACTGCAATGCATTGATAATGAATGTGTTAATGGGGATTTGCAAGCAAGCTTTAAGCAAAACTTTATAAGAGAAGAAAAGAATAGAGAAGAGAAGAAAAAGAAAGATGATGTTAACATCATACAAAGAAACATCGGCATCGGCAACAACATGTTTTTTTGCTATGAAAAAAATGTCAGGGTAACACTTCGACAGAAACGCTATATCAATGAGATTTTCCCTATCCGGGTTCGGGTGGATACACCACGCACGATTCCGGATTTGGAAGAAAGAGGAGTTGGACCGCCCATGGATAAATGCATATCGTATCTTTGTTGAATGCTATTTGCCTCCCCAGGTACGCGCCGTTAATCACGGAAGATATGGATCTTTCACGTGTAAGATGCTATATCTTACAGCTGTAAGATTATAAATCTTTCACCTTCATCGTCTGGACATTGCGAAAGAGTTCAGCCGGTCTGTGCGTGGTGGAATATAACCGTCTGCCGCTTGTTTTCACGAATACCGTCTGGGGTATCTCAAGAAGATGCTCAGCAGGGCAAATATCCCGATGGCTACCGGATAGTACAAGTATTCGATAATGCTCAAAGGAGACAGGGAAGCCAGTTTGGCAGCAATCAGCATTTGTGCTCCGTAAGGGATGATTCCCTGGATGACACACGAGAAAGTATCCAGAATACTTGCACTCTTGCGTTTGTCCACCCTGTAGCGGGTAGCGATATCGTTGGCAAGCGGTCCCACTGTGATGATGGCTATCGTATTGTTGGCTGTGCAGAAATTGGCGATACTCACCAAAGCCGCGATGCAAAGTTCGGCTCCGCGTTTGCTGTTGACATGTTTGGTCAGTTTTTGGATGATATAGTCCACTCCGCCATTAAAACGGATCAGTTCCAGCATACCGCCTGCCATCAAGGTGATGATGATGAGCTCACCCATCCCGGTGATCCCTGTGCCCATGGAGCCGAGCCAGTCGAACAGGCCGATGCTCCCCGTGAACAGGCCGATCACTCCCGTTGTGGCGATGCCCAGTATCAGTACGAGTGCCACATTCATACCTGCTATGGCGGTTCCCAACACAACCAGGTAGGGGAGGATTTTGATCCATTCCACCGACTGGATGTCGTGGGTGGTCATCACGTCCATCCCTCTGAAAATATAGTAGCCGAAAACCATCAGAGCGGCCGGAAGGGCTATCATGAAGTTTACCCGGAACTTGTCACGCATGGCGCATCCCTGGGTACGGGTGGCGGCGATGGTGGTATCCGAGATGAATGAAAGGTTGTCGCCGAAGAAGGCTCCTCCCACCACGATACCTGTCATGAAGGCCAGGTTCATGTCGGTTTTCTCTGCGATGCCTGCTGCCACGGGGACTAGTGCCACGATGGTTCCTACCGAGGTTCCGATGGAGAGTGAGATGAAACAGGCAGCCAGGAAGATGCCTGCCAGCAGCAGATTGTCCGGCAGCAGAAGAAGCGTAAGGTTGACGGTCGCGTCAATGGCCCCGATATCTTTGGCACTTTGGGCGAATGCGCCTGCCAGGATGAAAATCCAGATCATCAGCATGATGTTCTTGTTGGCTGCGCCGATGGAATATTGCAGCATTCGCTCATTCAGGCTCAGGCCTTTGGTGATGCATACCGCATAGACCGAGGATACCATGAAAGCAATCGTGATGGGGACTTTATAGAAGTCGTTTACAATGATGGAGGTCACCAGATACAGGCATAGAAATACCAGCAGTGGACTGAGTGCCCATAGACTGGGCTTATTGGTTATTGGAGTTAATTTTTCACCGTTCATGAATTTGTATTTTATAAAATGAGGTGCAAAGTTACAAAAAGACTTGCTGTATAACAATATATGGGGGAAAAAGGTCACAGCCCCACCTTCGTAACAGGGAAGGCAGGGCTGTAAGGGTATTGGGAAAGTTGGGGATAAAATTGGATTATAGTGTCACGCCTGTCTTGAAGATGGCGATTTCACGATAATTCTTCTTTTCATTGTTTACCGGTTCTCCGCTGGCAACACGGATGATATAGTCTATAAAGCGTTCGCAGGTCTTTTCCATCGGTTCGTTTTCTACGATGACTCCGGCATTGAAGTCAATCCATCCCGGTTTGTTTTTAGCCAGAGTGGAGTTGGTGGAAATCTTCATGGTAGGAACAAACGTACCGAACGGAGTACCGCGGCCGGTAGTGAAGAGCACCATGTGACAGCCGCAGGAGGCGAGGGCGGTGGCAGCTACCAAATCGTTGCCCGGTGCGGAAAGCAAGTTCAAACCTTTCACTTTCAGGCGGTCGCCATAGCCCATAACTCCGTCAACGTATGCTTTGCCGCATTTTTGGGTACATCCCAACGCTTTGTCTTCCAGGGTGGAGATACCACCTGCCTTGTTGCCCGGTGACGGATTTTCGCCCACTGGTTCGCCGTGTGACAGGAAATATTCCTTAAAGTCATTAATCAGGTGTACGGTCTGCTCGAACAGTTCCTTGGTGCGGCAACGGTTCATCAGGATGGTTTCCGCACCGAACATTTCGGGAACCTCCGTCAGTACGGAAGTACCGCCCTGTGCAATCAGGAAGTCGGAGAACATACCCAGCAACGGATTGGCGGTGATACCTGAGAAGCCATCCGAACCGCCGCATTTCAAGCCTACACGCAGCTCGGACAAAGGAACATCCTCGCGTACATCGGTCTTGGCTTTGGTGTACAGTTCACGCAGAATCTTCATACCCTCTTCAAATTCATCCCCCACTTTCTGGGTTACCATGAACTTTACGCGGTCTGTGTCGTAATCGCCCAGAAACTCGCGGAAAACATCCGGCTGGTTGTTCTCGCAGCCCAGACTGACAATCAGTACGGCTCCTGCATTAGGATGCAGAATCATGTCGCGGAGAATTTTCTTGGTATTCTCGTGGTCATCGCCCAGCTGTGAACAGCCATAGTTGTGAGGGAATGCCACGATAGCGTCCACACCTTCGCAGTTGGTTTCGCGGCGTAACGCTTCGGCCAGTTGTCCGATGATACCGTTTACACAACCCACGGTGGGGATAATCCATACCTCGTTACGGATACCTACATCACCGTTTTTGCGGCGGTATCCTTTGAACGTCAGGTCTTTCTTCGGGATATTGAGGTCTACGCTGACCGGATTGTAGGTGTAATCCAACAGTCCGGCAAGGTTTGTCTTTATCTG
This sequence comes from Phocaeicola vulgatus ATCC 8482, assembly GCF_000012825.1. Classification (GTDB taxonomy): domain Bacteria; phylum Bacteroidota; class Bacteroidia; order Bacteroidales; family Bacteroidaceae; genus Phocaeicola; species Phocaeicola vulgatus. The sequence continues at coordinate 3,864,552 of NC_009614.1, forward strand.
GGTTTCATTGATCCAGCGTCCTTGTTCCACGGCAGTCACGGCATGGCCGATGGGGTAACCATACTTGATGATATTCTCGCCTTGGGCGAAATCTTTCAGTGTCACCTTATGGCCGGCAGGCACGTCTTCCTTCAACGTGATGGCATGACCGTCTACCGTGATGGCCTCGCCTGCTTTTAAATCCGAGATAGCCACCACTACGTTATCAGCCGGATTGATTTTCAAATACTTTGTTTCCATTTCTATTTTTAGTTATCAGATTTACTTTTTATGCGCATCCAGATAGAAATCCACGTTCTCCACCGAAAGCAGGATGATGGGCATGTAATTGCATTGTTTCACCTCTTTCTTGAAGATCAGGTGATTGCACAGGCTCTCTACGCCGCTGTATCCTTGTGCGGTAGGTTGCTGAGCAATCAGGAAATCCACTGCGCCCTCTTTCAGACAAGAGACGTTCCGGTGTAATAAATCGTACCCAATCAGTTTGAAATTTTTCATGTTGTGTCCGATGAGATATTCTCCTATAATGTACACTTTCGAGTTGAAAGTGATGCCGCACGTAACCTGTGGGTTCTCTTGGAAAAAGCGGTTCATCAGCGCCTCGTCCTCGTCCGGACGCTTGGCGTAGAGGTTCAGTTCCACTATCTTGCAGTCGGGAAAATGCTCCTGCATATATTTTCTGAATCCTTTTTCACGGTTTTCCTGCTGGTTTGATCCCAGGCGGCCTTCGTTGATTTGTCTGAAGATAACGATTTCTTTGGGACATTCTCCCAACATCATGGCCATGCGGGCGGCAAAGTATCCGCTTTGGTCGGATTTCTGCCCGAAGAATGCCAGCGGGTTCAGACTGGCCACGTTGGAGTCTATAAATATATAAGGTATTTCCCGTTCTTGTAACTTGTCGGTGAATCTGGCCGTCATCTCAGGAATAGTGGGGGCGAGCAATACGCCGTCCGGCTCTTGTTTCAGTATTTCCTCACCGGCATTGATGAAGGAGGAATATTCATATTGGTCATAGTACATCACGGACAGGGTGATGTGGAAATCCGAAAAGGTTTCTACGGCTCTTTTCATTCCCAGTTCCACATCGGTCCAGTAATCGCCTTCCTTGTGCTGTGGCAGCAGGCAGACAAACAGATACTTTTTGTTGGATGCCAATGCGCTGGCATACATATTGGGCTGGTAATCCAGTTGCTTCAATATTTCTTCCACCCGTTTCCGGCTGGCTTCGGATACCCCTGTGCGGCCATGCAATACACGGTCTACTGTGCCGACTGACACATCTGCCAGGCGCGCGATATCCTTGATTCTGATTCTTTCGGGCAGTTTATTCATACCTTAATTATATATATTGTGCTCGTGCACACTGATAATTTATTTTTTTTCGATACAAATATATAACAATTTTTGGTTTTAAAAAAATAAATAGTACCTTTGTGCACGCACACGGATGAATTATTTGAGTGGTCTGTTGAGTACAAGGTTACGATGTGATTCGTCTATGGATATGTAAACCAGTATTTTAATTGGGTTGAAAGTTAAACGAATAAATATATAACAATTTAAAATCACGAAATTATGGGAAAAGTAGTAACCTTAGGTGAAATTATGTTGAGATTGTCAACTCCGGGAAATACACGTTTTGTACAGTCGGATTCATTTGATGTTGTTTATGGCGGTGGTGAAGCGAACGTAGCGGTGAGTTGCGCGAACTACGGTCACGAAGCTTATTTCGTAACTAAATTGCCGAAACACGAAATTGGACAGTCTGCTGTGAATGCATTGCGTAAATATGGTGTGAAGACCGATTTCATCTGTCGTGGTGGCGACCGCGTAGGTATCTATTATCTGGAAACAGGAGCTTCCATGCGTCCTAGCAAAGTAATTTATGACCGTGCCCACTCGGCTATCGCCGAAGCCGATCCTTGCGATTTCGACTTTGACGCTATCATGGAAGGTGCGGACTGGTTCCACTGGTCGGGTATCACTCCGGCTATTTCTGACAAGGCTGCCGAACTGACCAAACTGGCTTGTGAAGCTGCAAAACGTCATGGCGTTACGGTATCTGTAGACTTGAATTTCCGCAAGAAACTGTGGACAAAAGAAAAAGCACAGTCTATCATGAAACCGTTGATGCAGTATGTAGATGTATGTATAGGTAACGAAGAAGATGCCGAACTTTGTCTGGGCTTCAAACCGGAAGCGAATGTGGAAGCCGGTGAAACCAATGCGGAAGGTTACAAAGGAATCTTCAAGGCTATGGCAAAAGAATTCGGCTTTAAATATGTGGTTTCTACCTTGCGCGAATCATTCTCGGCTACTCACAACGGCTGGAAGGCTATGATTTATAACGGAGAAGAATTTTATGAATCAAAACGCTATGACATCAACCCGATTATTGACCGGGTAGGTGGTGGCGACTCATTCTCCGGAGGTATCATTCACGGTCTGCTGACCAAACCGAATCAGGGTGCCGCCCTTGAATTTGCTGTTGCCGCTTCTGCTTTGAAGCATACTATCAACGGTGACTTCAACCTGGTATCTGTAGATGAAGTGGAAGCATTGGCCGGTGGCGATGCCAGCGGACGTGTACAACGCTAAATTTGTTTTTTATAGGAACACGAATGACGCAAATAACGCAAATTTTTGATACATGTTTTATTTGTATCATTTGTGTTCCTATCTTTCATTTAAACTAAAATATAACATTATGGCTCGTTTTGATAAAATAGCAGTGTTGGACAAGATTGGTTCAACCGGTATGGTTCCTGTATTCTACCATAAAGATGCAGAAGTGGCAAAGAAAGTGGTGAAAGCTTGTTATGACGGCGGAGTTCGTGCATTCGAATTTACAAACCGTGGTGACTTTGCTCATGAAGTGTTTGCGGAAGTTGTGAAATACGCGGCAAAGGAGTGTCCTGAAATGGCTATGGGAGTAGGTTCTATCGTTGATCCTGCTACTGCCGCTCTTTACTTGCAATTGGGTGCTTGCTTTGTGGTAGGTCCGTTGTTCAATCCTGAAATCGCTAAAGTGTGCAACCGTCGTTTGGTGGCTTATACTCCGGGATGCGGAAGTGTGTCCGAGGTAGGTTTCGCTCAAGAAGTAGGTTGCGATCTTTGCAAAATATTCCCGGGTGATGTATTGGGAGCAAAATTGGTTAAAGGTCTGCTGGCTCCGATGCCTTGGTCTAAACTGATGGTAACCGGTGGTGTGGAACCGACTCAGGAAAATCTGACTTCTTGGATTAAGGCAGGTGTGTTCTGTGTGGGTATGGGTTCTAAATTGTTCCCTGGCGACAAGGTAGCCGCGGAAGACTGGGCGTATGTAACGGCAAAATGTAAAGAAGCATTGGGCTACATTGCGGAAGCCCGTGCAAATAAATAAGAAAAAGATCAGCTCATGCCCGCAAGGGGTTAGTGAATTAGGGCGTGGGTATCATTTTGTTTAAAGGTGTATATAAAATGGGTAAGGGCCATCGCGAAGTGGATTCGCGATGGCTTTTCACTTTCCGGCGGGTGCTTGAGGCGGGGCGTTGGCAAAAATATTCTTGTAAAGATTGGTAGATAGAATAAAAATGTGTTCTTTTGTACCGTTTCTTAAGAAATAAAATGAAGCGTTTAATCTAAAACACACAAAAATGAAAAAAGCATTATTAAAGGTGGCCGTCATGCTGTTATGCTTGGCGGGGGTAACTCCTGCAATGGCCCAGTTTAATTTGAAGAAGGCAGTGGGGGGAGCCGTGAAGGCTGCAAAGGCGGTGACTTTGACCGATGAGCAGATGACAGAGTATGTAAAGGAGTACATTGACTGGATGGATAAGCATAATCAGGTTTGTGCAGACGATGATCCGTATACTGTCCGTTTGAAAAAACTGACTGAAGGGTTGACCGAAGTGGAAGGGATGCCGCTGAATTTCAAAGTATATTATGTGATTGATGTAAATGCGTTCGCCTGTGCAGACGGTAGTGTGCGGGTATTCTCTTCATTGATGGATATCATGACAGACGAAGAACTGTTGGGGGTAATAGGCCATGAGGTAGGCCATGTGGCACACAAGGACTCAAAGAACGGCTTCCGTACCGCATTGCTGACATCGGCATTGAAAGATGGTATTTCATCACAAGGAGGAAAAGCGGCTGCTCTGACAGATTCCCAGTTGGGTGACTTGGGAGAGGCATTGGTCAATGCTACTTATTCACAAAAACAGGAACGCGCCGCCGATGATTACGGTTACGAATTTCTGAAGAAAGCAGGTAAGAATCCTTGGGCGATGGCATTGTCATTCCAGAAATTGAAAAAATTGCAAGAAGAGGCAGGAGCAAAGAAAAGCAGCAAGCTGAATCAGTTGTTCTCTACTCATCCCGATCTTGACGCACGTATCCAGCGTATGGAAGAACGTGCTACAAGCGAAGGTATTGAAAAACCTGCAAACACGATGGGGGAAACAGGGAAATAAATGGTTTCCGGCAATGTGGATATACACATAATAGAGGGTGTCCGTTTCAATGGCGGACACCCTCTTCTTTTTTTGGGAGATTTTTTTGCATGACCTTATCTTGCCTCCCGGCGGGATAAAATCTGAATTTATTATGAGAGAAATCCTTATTGGGAGAAAATCAAAGTCCAAAGTTCAGGTTAAAAGAATCAAGTGTTCTTTTTCGTCTAGATTATAGAAGGAAATCTCTTGGCACAAAGATACGCTTATTTTAATGGTTGACGAATTCCCTGTAGGGTTATATCATAGCTAGATTTCCTAAAATGATGGCAAAAATTCCTTTTTTCTTTCTGATACTTTGCCTCCTCTTTACATCGTGATATGTGCTATGCGTTGTAAATCAGATTGTTAATTATGTATATTGCTTCTGGACTGTGCAATAACAGGGTGGTTTAATATAAGTGAAAATCACTATCTTTGTATAAACCAACAGAAAGAAATGCACAAAACAGTTTAGCCATGATGAATTACGCATACGATACATCTTTGCAGGAAACGATGATACTGACTGAAGCGTTTCACACAGACAGGGTCATCTGTGACAATGGTAGTCTGTATAAGTTTATATGGGTCCAGGAAGGCAAACTGACATTGATAGTAGACCATGTGGAAATAGAGATGGAGCAGGATGAAATCATCTCTGTGAGTAATCTTCACCGCACGGAGTTCAAGAATGTATCGGGCAGGTATCTTGCTCTTCTTTTCAACGAGAATTTTTACGGCATTTACAAGCACGAGAAAGAAGTATCGTGCAGCGGAGTGCTGTTTAACGGAACTTCCGGTATAGTGCATCTGCGGCTCCCGATAGCCGATTCCGAACTGTTGCACGAGGTGGTGGACAGAATGGTTACCGAATACATCCTGCGGGATAACCTGCAGGGAGAAATGCTCCGCCTGCTGTTGAAACGTTTCATCATTCTGTGTACCCGGCTGGCCCGTAAGCAGTTGTCCGGCTTTCCGGTTAATGAAAAAGGTTTTGACATCATCCAGCGTTATTATGTGTTGGTGGACAATCACTTCAAGGAGAAAAAACAGGTACAGGCATATGCTGCTTTGTTGCATCGTTCTCCCAAGACGCTTTCCAATTTATTTGCCGCCTACGGTATGCCTTCCCCTTTGAAGATTATACAAGAACGAGTGGTGACCGAAGCGAAACGGCTGTTGCTGCATACCTCGCACAGCATCAAAGAGATATCGGTGATTTTGGGCTTTGAAAGTGTGGGTACTTTCAGCCGCTTCTTTAAGAATATGACGGGGGAAAATACCTCGGCATACCGGAAAAGACTGCAATAACAAGAACCGGTCCTTGTTGCTGTTGATTTTGATAAGAACAGGGGCTTTTCCCATGCCTTATGCAGTTATTCTGAAACAGTATCCGTTATCTGATTAAAAAAACAAGCGTCAAAACTTTCTATCTATCTAATTTTCTTGTAAATTTGCACCTTAATTTTTGGAAGGCATTGCCTTTTAGTTAGAGAATACAAGAAAACGATATAAAATTATGAGTAAGAAATTTGCTGAACACTCGCAACTCAACCTATCACAGGTCAATAAAGATGTGCTGAAGAAGTGGGATGAAAACGATGTTTTCGCCAAGAGTATGACAGAACGTGAAGGATGTCCTTCTTTCGTGTTTTATGAAGGACCTCCCTCGGCCAATGGTATGCCGGGTATTCACCACGTGATGGCGCGTACCATTAAAGATACTTTCTGCCGCTATAAAACCATGAAAGGGTTCCAGGTAAAGCGTAAGGCCGGATGGGATACTCACGGACTGCCTGTGGAACTGGGTGTGGAAAAGGCATTGCATATCACCAAAGAGGATATCGGAAAGACCATTTCTGTTGCCGAGTACAACGCAGCTTGCCGTAAGGACGTGATGAAGTTTACCAAAGAGTGGACAGACCTTACTCATAAGATGGGTTACTGGGTGGATTTGGAGAATCCCTATATCACTTATGACAACCGCTATATTGAAACGCTGTGGTGGCTCTTGAAGCAGCTTTATAACAAAGGTCTGTTATATAAAGGCTACACCATCCAGCCTTACTCTCCGGCTGCCGGAACAGGATTGAGCTCGCACGAGCTGAACCAGCCGGGCTGTTACCGTGATGTGAAAGACACCACTGTGGTAGGACAGTTCAAGATGAAGAATCCGAAACCCGAAATGGCGGAATGGGGAACGCCTTATTTCCTGGCATGGACCACTACTCCGTGGACATTGCCTTCGAATACGGCATTGTGCGTAGGACCGAAAATAGACTATGTGGCTGTGCAGACTTACAACGGATATACCGGGGAAAAGATGACCGTAGTGTTGGCGAAAGCTTTGCTCTATACTCACTTTAACAAGAAAGCGGAAGAATTGGCGCTGGAAGACTATAAGCCGGGTGACAAACTGATTCCGTTCAAAGTAGTGGGTGAATATAAAGGACCGGATCTGGTAGGCATGGAATATGAACAGCTTATTCCTTGGGTGAAACCGGTGACAGTGGATGAAAACGGGAAATGGCAAGAAGCGGCCGGTGAGGCATTCCGCGTTATTCCCGGTGACTATGTAACTACCGAAGATGGTACGGGTATCGTACATATCGCTCCGACATTCGGTGCAGACGATGCTTTTGTGGCACGTGCGGCAGGTATTCCTTCTCTGTTCATGATAAACAAGAAGGGGGAAACCCGTCCTATGGTGGATCTGACTGGTAAATTCTATCTGTTGGACGAACTGGACGAGGCTTTCGTAAAGGAATGTGTGGACGTAGAGAAATATAAGGAATATCAGGGCCGGTGGGTGAAGAATGCTTATGATCCTCAGTTTACTGTAGATGGCAAGTACGATGAAAAAGCTGCCGCTGCCGCCGAATCACTCGATATCTATATCTGTATGATGATGAAAGCCGCCAACAAGGCGTTCAAGATAGAAAAGCATGTACACAATTATCCGCACTGCTGGCGTACTGACAAACCGGTGCTCTACTATCCGCTGGACAGTTGGTTCATCCGGTCTACCGCAGCCAAAGAGCGCATGATGGAACTGAACAAGACTATCAACTGGAAGCCGGAATCTACCGGAACAGGCCGTTTCGGCAAGTGGCTGGAAAACTTGAATGACTGGAACTTGAGCCGTTCTCGTTATTGGGGAACTCCGCTGCCTATCTGGCGCAGTGAAGAAGGAGAGGAGCTTTGTATCGGTTCCGTAGAGGAATTGTATGATGAAATAGAAAAATCAATAGCTGCCGGATTTATGACCGTCAATCCTTATAAGGAAAAAGGTTTTGTTCCGGGCGAATATAACGGGGAGAATTATGACAAGATAGACCTTCACCGTCCGTATGTGGATGATATCATCTTGGTATCTGAAAGCGGCAAGCCGATGAAACGTGAGGCGGACTTGATTGATGTGTGGTTCGACTCCGGTGCGATGCCTTACGCGCAGTTGCACTATCCGTTCGAAAATAAGGAAATTGTGGACAACCGCACTTATTATCCTGCGGACTTCATTGCAGAAGGGGTGGACCAGACCCGTGGCTGGTTCTTTACGTTACATGCTATCGCTACGATGGTATTCGACAGTGTGGCTTACAAGAACGTAATCTCTAACGGCTTGGTTCTGGACAAGAACGGAAACAAAATGTCAAAACGTCTGGGCAATGCGGTAGATCCGTTCGGCGCTATCGAACAGTATGGCTCCGATCCTTTGCGTTGGTACATGATTACCAATTCTTCTCCGTGGGATAACTTGAAATTTGATACCGACGGGGTGGATGAGGTTCGTCGTAAATTCTTCGGTACTTTGTATAATACCTATTCGTTCTTCGCACTTTATGCCAATGTGGATGGCTTCGCTTATCAGGAAGCGGAAGTGCCGGTAAATGAACGTCCGGAGATAGACCGTTGGATTCTGTCTGTTCTGAATTCATTGGTGAAGAACGTGGACGCTTGCTACAACGATTACGAACCGACCAAGGCGGGACGTTTGATTACAGACTTCGTAAATGATAATTTGAGTAACTGGTACGTGCGCTTGAACCGTAAACGTTTCTGGGGTAATGCCATGTCACAGGATAAGCTGTCCGCTTATCAGACATTGTATACTTGTCTTGAAACAGTGGCCAGGCTGATGGCGCCCATCGCTCCGTTCTATGCCGACCGGTTGTATACGGATTTGATTGCGGCTACAGGTCGTGACACCGTGGCTTCTGTACACTTGGCCAAGTTCCCGGAATGTAATGAGGCATTGATAGACGGAGAACTGGAAGCGCGTATGCAGATGGCTCAGGATGTTACTTCTATGGTATTGGCATTGCGCCGCAAAGTCAATATCAAAGTGCGCCAGCCTTTGCAGTGTATCATGGTTCCGGTGGTGGACGAAGAGCAGAAAATGCACATCGAAGCCGTAAAAGACTTGATTATGAGCGAAGTGAACGTGAAAGAAATCAAGTTTGTAGACGGAGCCGCAGGCGTATTGGTGAAAAAGGTGAAATGTGACTTTAAAAAACTCGGCCCGAAATTCGGCAAACAGATGAAAGCTGTCGCCGCAGCCGTAGCCGGAATGTCGCAGGAAGCTATTGCCGAATTGGAGAAAAATGGTAAATATACCTTTGTGCTTGATGGTGCGGAAGCGGTTATCGAAACAACGGATGTGGAGATTTTCAGTGAGGATATTCCGGGATGGCTGGTTGCCAATGAAGGTAAACTGACTGTGGCCTTGGAGGTTACCGTAACCGAAGAACTGCGTCGTGAGGGGGTTGCCCGTGAATTGGTAAACCGTATACAGAATATCCGTAAGAGCAGTGGTTTTGAGATAACGGACAAAATAAAAGTGGCATTATCTAAAAATCCTCAAACCGATGATGCGGTAAATGAATATAATACTTATATTTGTAACCAGGTTCTTGCTAACTCCCTGGAATTAGTGGATGAAGTGAAGAACGGTACAGAATTAAATTTTGATGATTTCTCACTTTATGTGAGTGTCGTAAAAGAATAATTAACCTTTTAAAACTAAGTTATATGGCTGAAAAAACTAGATATTCAGATGCGGAACTGGAGGAATTCCGTGCCATTATCATGGAAAAACTGGAATTGGCTCAGCGTGACTATGATAGACTGAAAAGTAGTATCATGAATAAGGACGGTAATGATACGGACGATACTTCTCCTACTTATAAAGTTTTGGAAGAAGGTGCTAATACATTGTCTAAAGAAGAAACGACCCGGTTGGCGGCACGTCAGCTGAAGTTTATTCAGGGGTTGCAGGCGGCATTGGTACGTATCGAGAACAAAACTTATGGTATTTGCCGTGAAACCGGCAAGTTGATTCCGAAGGAAAGGCTTCGTGCAGTACCTCATGCAACACTGAGCATTGAGGCAAAGAACGAAGGAAAGAAATAAAATAGTGGTTAATGGTTAGTGATTAATAGTTAATGAGTTTCACTGTCATGTTACAGTATTAACCGCTAACGGCTAATCATTAACCATTAATTAATTTTCAATTTAATAAATGAAGAAACTACTCACCAAAGGGCAGCTCTCTGTTCTTATCGTCTTTGCAGTTCTGATTATCGACCAGATAATAAAGATATTGGTAAAGACCAATATGTACTGGCATGAGAGTATCCGCATAACAGATTGGTTTTATATCTATTTTACAGAAAATAACGGCATGGCTTTCGGTATGGAAATATTCGGAAAGTTATTCCTTACTACCTTCCGTATTGTAGCTGTGGGATTGATTATCTGGTATCTGGCAAAAATAGTGAAACAGAATTATAAGACTGGTTATATTGTATGTATCTCTTTAATTTTGGCAGGGGCTATCGGTAATATTATAGACAGTGTGTTCTATGGCGTTGTTTTTAATGAAAGTACTCATAGTACCATCGCTTCTTTTGTTCCGGTAGGTGAAGGGTATTCGGAATGGTTGCATGGTAAGGTGGTGGATATGTTCTATTTTCCCATTATTGAAACCAACTGGCCCGAATGGATACCGGGAATAGGAGGGGAACATTTCATATTTTTCAGTCCGATATTTAATTTTGCCGATGCTGCCATCAGTTGCGGTATTGTGGCGTTGTTGTTATTTTACGGTAAGTATCTGAATAAGAATATTCACCCGTCAGCAGAAGAAATTAAAGAATAAATGATGCGTCGCAGGAATATTACTTGGGTGTGGCTGCTGGGTGCGGCTTTTATGGTGGGGTGTGGCAAGCAAGTGCCTGAAGATATTATCCAGCCGGACAGGATGGAGAATATCTTGTACGATTATCATTTAAGTATCTCCATGGGCAATAATCTGAGTTATTCTGATAATTATCAAAAGGAGGCGTATAAGAATTATGTCTTCGAGAAGTATCATATTACTGAAGCTGATTTCGATTCGTCCATGGTGTGGTACACACGTCACACGGAGGAACTTGCCGGTCTTTATAAAAAGGTGGGGGAACGCTTCCGCAGTGAGAAAAAACGCATGCAGGAGTTGCTGGCGTTGCGTGAGGATAAACCGGCTGCATCGTTGCCGGGAGATACTGTGGATGTATGGTATGACCGTAAGCTTTATTGGCTGACAGATGTTCCGTTGGCGAATAAGGTGACTTTTGAGATTCCCGCCGATAGTAATTTCAAAGCAAAGGATGCTTTCCTGTGGTCTGCTGATTATATATTCCTTTCGGAAGGGGAACGGAGAGCCACTATGGGGTTCAATATTTTGTTTGATAATGATTCTGTGGTGGGGCGTGTGAAGGATATCACGTGTTCCGGTGTGCAGACTTTGTATATAAAGCCTGATTCTGCTTTTGCCATCAAGAGTGTGAGCGGATTTATTTACTATATGGATAGTGATTCGTCAACGAATAAGCCGGGACTGATTATCAATAATATTGCTTTGACCCGTTATCATGAACCGGTAGATACAATGACAGTTGCCGGAAAAGATAGTTTGGCTGTGGAACAGCGTGTTGGAACTGATTCGGTGGTAACAGAGAAGAAAGCAGATTCGATTCAATCGGTGGATATCAGGAAAAATGTTCCCGTCCGTATGAATCCACGTGAAATGAAGGAGAATAATGCGGCAGATCATTCTCACTCAGATCGTCCTCAGAGAATCAAGCGCAGAAATTAATTATCTTTTGTGGGTATGAGACGTTTTGCTTGTCATTATCTTTATGTTTCGGCGGATGGCTGTTATTCTAAATATGTAGTGGAGTTGGAAGACAGCGGTAGAGTGCGTGCATATTTTCCATTGAAGGAGGAGCTTAGTGCGACACAATGGATAGGCGGAGTGATTATTATTTCTCCGATGTATGGGCTGGAGATTTGTTCCGGAGAGAAGTTTGCTGATTTCCTGCACCGTGCCATGCTGGAAACAGGATGTGAACAGCCTGTATATGCATGGCATATAGCTGATTTTGATTTGCCGGGAAAGGAGTTTACAACGGGAAGCAGACTGGTACGTTTATAATATATGCTTAGGGTAGCGTTATAGTATTTCCCATTCAGAAATTGTTACATATACCGATGGAAATATGAATTTTAAGGCAATAAACGTCTTCTGAACTCCGAGCAAACCACTGCTGTGGCAATTGCCACATTCAATGATTCGGAGGTTTCCCGTTCTTGAGGATAATTGGGAATATATAACTTCTTGTTTATCAGTTTCTCTACTTCAGGGCTTACTCCTTTTCCTTCATTTCCCATGACAATCAATCCATGGGCCGACAGGGATTCTGTATAAATAATGTTCCCGTTTAAAAAGGTGCCGTATACAGGAATATCGGTCAGGCTTTCAATAAGCTGTGGTAAAGAACAGTAATGAACTTTTACTCTTGCCAATGCCCCCATGGTTGCCTGTACGGTTTTGGGATTATACACATCTGCTGTTCCTGTCGAGCAGAAGATATGTTCAATGCCAAACCAGTCTGCCAAGCGGATAATGGTTCCCAGATTCCCTGGGTCTTGTACATCGTCCAGCGCCAGGCATAGAGAACTTTTAATAACTTCCGGATTTAAATCATAAGAAGGTTGTACAAAAACGGCCAATACCTCTTGGGGCGTCTTTTGAAGACTGGCACGTGACAACTCTTCTTGTGTTACTTCAATAATTTCGTTGGCCGTGGCAGAGTGGTTCATTTTCAGCCAATTGGAAGTGGCAATCAGTAACTTGCAAGGGAAGTGTCCCAATAAATCGCCTACCAATTTATGCCCTTCGGCCACAAAAACTTGTTCTTCTTTGCGTTTTTTTTTCAGTTCCAACGAACGGATATATTTTATTTTGTTTTTGCTCAGCATGATAATTTCTATTTAATAACAAATATTTGGAGCAAAGCTAAGAAGATATTTTCAATTAATATCTATCTTTGTAGATAAATTTGCGAAGGTTACGGATTTGTATGAAGAAAAGCGCACGCCCATATATATGCACATTTATTATAGCACTATGCACCTCGTGTTCGGTCAGTAAATTTATTCCTGAGGATAAATATTTATTGGATGAGGTCAGGATTGTATCTGAAACGAAGGAGGTGAAGCCGTCACTATTCAATTCATATATTCGTCAGAATCCTAATGCCAAATGGTTCAATTTGGTTAAGATACCTATGCGTACTTATTGCGTCTCAGGCGTGGACTCCACTAAATGGATTAATCGTTTTTTTAGGAAGATTGGTGATGCTCCGGTAATCTATGATGAATCTGTTGCCCTGAAATCCCAGGAGGAAATAGAGAAAGCGGTACGTAATATGGGGTATATGGGGGCTACTGTGCACCTGGATAAAAAAACGAGGAAGAACAAATTGAAATTGGCTTACCGTATTCATGCCGGGCATCCTTATAAGGTACGTCATGTGGTGTATGATATAGATGATTTGGTTATCAGTGACTACATGCGGCAGGTTTCTGCCCAAAGTTTGTTGGCGCCCGGTATGCTGTTTGATGTGAATGTGCTGGATGCTGAACGGCAGCGGATTACCAAATTATTGCAGAATAAGGGTTATTATAAGTTCAACAAGGATTTTTTGGTCTATCAGGCGGATACGGCTAGAAATACCTATTTGGTGGACTTGACTTTAAGATTACTTCCTTATCAGCGTAGAAAAGAAGATTTGCCGCAGAAGCATAGACAATACAAGGTGGGAGAAGTGAATTTTCTGGCGGATGATGAAATCATGTCGGTACAGGAAGGTACTTTGGAAGAATTTGATTCTTTGCGATACAAAGGATATAGTATGTATTACAAGGGAAAGGCTTTTCTCCGTCCGCAAGTGTTGGTTGATTTCAATCGTATCCGTCCGGGAGAACTGTATAGTGAACAGGATGTGCAAAACACCTATTCCAATCTGGGGCGTTTGCGTGCCTTGAAATACTCTAATATTCGTTTTCGTGAAGTGAATGGAGAAAATGGTACGCAACTGGACGCATACGTATTTTTGGCGAAGAACAAAAATAAATCCATGGCGTTTGAAGTAGAAGGAACTAATTCGGCTGGTGACTTGGGAGCGGCTGCCTCGGTTTCTTTTCAGCACCGCAATGTATTCAAAGGTTCCGAAACCTTTATGATGAAAGTGCGTGGCGCTTATGAGGCCATTACGGGATTGGGGGTGGCTTCACAGGATTATGTGAATGATAATTACATGGAGTATGGGGTAGAAAGCAGCTTGAATTTCCCTCAGTTCATGTTTCCTTTTCTATCATCGAATTTTAAAAAGAAAATTAGAGCGACTTCAGAGGTCGGCTTAAAGTTCACATCGCAAGTTCGTCCGGAATTTTCGCGTACACTGGCTTCTGCTTCATGGAGTTATAAATGGACTGACAGGAAACGTATGCAACACCGTTTGGATTTGGTAGATGTCAATTATGTATATATGCCTAGAAAGTCATCGGCTTTTCAGGAATATTTGGACAGCATGAGTCTGAGGAATTCAGCTTTGAAAGCCAGTTATGAAAATCAGCTTGTTGTGCGTACAGGGTACAGCTTTACCTATAACAGTGCAGGAAACGCCATGATGCGTACACCTACTAAAAATTCCTATTCTATTCGTGCCAATATTGAAGAGGCTGGTAATTTACTGTATGCTGCTTCCAAATTGGTTCACCCTAATCCGAAAGATGGAGAAGATTATGTGCTGGCGAATATTCCTTTTGCTCAATATGTGAAAGCAGATTTTGATTTTGCAAAGAATTTCATGATAGATCCGCGTAACTCATTTGTGTTTCATATAGGAGTGGGGGTGGCTTATCCGTATGGTAACTCTAAAATGCTTCCTTTTGAAAAGAGGTATTTTTCCGGTGGCGCGAACAGTGTACGTGGGTGGTCTGTACGTTCTTTAGGACCTGGTGTTTATAAAGGTAGTGAGGATGGGAGAATGGACTTTATCAACCAGGCTGGTGATATTAAATTGGACTTGAATATAGAATATCGTACTCATTTGTTTTGGAAATTGAATGGAGCGGCTTTTGTGGATGCCGGTAATATCTGGACTATTCGTGATGACTCCGGACAGGAAGGTGGTTTGTTCAAATTTAACGAGTTTTATAAACAGATAGCTGTAGCATACGGTTTGGGAATCCGCCTTGATCTGGATTATTTGATTTTGCGTTTTGACGGTGGCATGAAGGCCATAAATCCTGTGGAAACAGGTAAAAAGCGATATCCTGTTATCCGACCACGCTTTAGCCGTGATTTTGCTTTTCACTTTGCAGTAGGTTATCCATTTTAAAGAAAATATATATAATATGATAAAAGAAAGAAAGAGAACATATACTCAAGAAGAGGTTAATGAGTTGAAAAAATGGTTTGATTCTCAGGAACTTCCCCCAACAATGCAGATAGATAAGGCTGCTTTTACTCCTAATTTAAAGGATACGGTAGATATGCTGTTTGAACAGGCCTATGTATGCTACGAAAATCCCAAAATGCAGGGATGCCTTTATTTGTTAGAGAAAATTAAGAGCAATTTGGAAAAAAACGGGACAGGAGCGTGAGCAATTATCATTTCATATTGTTATCAAGGTATTATAATTTAATACTGGCAGTATGAAGAAGAATTTATTATTGTATGGTGTGTTTCTTTGCGCCCTCTCCATATCCTCTTGTTCCGGTGGCTCCAAGAGTAGTCACGTTATGGATAGCAGTAGCATGAGTGTGGAGAATGCGAATGAAGTGATGAAGTATTATGATACCTCATTGAAAATCTTGAAAGACTTAGTTAATGAGAATGAGATAAAAGCGGTGCTGGGCTATTTGGATCAGAAGATGCCGGTAGATTCTCTGCCTGTGGTATCACAGCCTGTGGTTTCTGTTCAAGATACAGTGTTTGTTTCTAATCCGGGAAATTACTTCAGTGAGAATGATCGTCAGAATCTGAAGGAAAATTATGGCCGCTTGTTCCGGTCTATTTCCGCATTTTATGAGAACTATAAGACTTACCGGCTGTATATGCAGGATCAATCATATAAAAAGGATAATAATGCTTTGGCGGATAAGATAAGAAAAGAGGAGCTATTATTGAGTATTGCTTTATCTGAATACAAACAGGTTATTTTTGATATATTAACTCCGATAGTTGAAGGGGCTAAAATAACCCTGACCCCTATAAAGGGAAATGTTAAAGATAAATAGAAGTATAACAGGCAGCCGGAAGGCTGCCTGTCTGGATTGTATTATGTAAATTAAATCCTTGTTGTTCTCTGCTTTGTTGTTGAGGAAGCTATTTCATTTCCAATCTTCTTGATTTTTCTCTCTTAACTATTTTCAGCCTGTTCAGGAACTATTTTTAGATACATCTTTTATACGTTTCCCCTTTGGAGAAACTTGACATTCCGGTAGGAGATGCTTGCTTGTGGATTTTATTGTTTAAGCTTGTGCTATAATGATGGAAAAAAACAGAAGGTAGGTATATGGGATAAATAGAACTCGGATGGATCACTGATATTGTTTTAATTGTTCATTTAATAGCTTGAATATAATAAAATTGTTAATAACTTTCACATAACTTTTCTATAAATAATGTGAAGTTTAATAAGGGGTTTTTTATCTTTGTAGCAGATTAATTGTAAAAAAGTACTGTAATATTATTTGTTATGGAAAAATCGTATGTTATAAATAGAATTAAAGAATTATGCAATAAAAAGAATGATAGGGAGATAGCTTTGGATTTCTTTTATAATAATAGGATATTTCATGCAAAATATTTATTTTTAGGCAATGACCTTTATGTTACAGATACACTAAATGTTATTGAGTTAAAGGATTTGGATATGGGAGTTTTGAGCAGAATTAGCGAATTATTAAAAATATAAGATAACTGATTTTCCTTGTGCAGTCATTAATGGCTGTACGCTCATTTGTATTTTAAAGCGGCGGCCCGGGAGGGGTAGCCGCTTTTATTTGACGGGCTTATAAAAAAAGGAATAACCGAAGTTACTCCTTTTGTACACCCTCAGGGATTCGAACCCTGGACCCACTGATTAAGAGTCAGTTGCTCTACCAACTGAGCTAAGAGTGCAAAATGCAAACCATTTTTTGTACACCCTCAGGGACTCGAACCCTGGACCCATTGATTAAGAGTCAATTGCTCTACCAGCTGAGCTAAGAGTGCAAATTACAAACTGTTTTTCTTTCGTACACCCTCAGGGATTCGAACCCTGGACCCACTGATTAAGAGTCAGTTGCTCTACCAACTGAGCTAAGAGTGCATTCATTTCTGATTTGCGGTTGCAAAGGTAGGTGTTTTCTTTTAAACATCCAACATTTTGCACCATTTTTTTACCTTTTCATCGAAATTTATTCAAACTCATAAACATCTGAAGGTGTATTCCGCTTTAAAGCAATGACTTGCACATCTTTGCCGACGATAATCCCTTTGTTTCGTAGTGAGAGTTCTACTGTCTTGTATGCCAGTTCGGGGTGGTTGTTGTCTTTGCTAAGATGACAAAGCCAAATGTATTTAAGACTTTCATTGATATTTTCTGCCAAAAAATCGGCGGTTTCGCGGTTACTCATATGTCCATTAGGCCCGGCAATACGTTCTTTTAAATATTGGGGATAAGGTCCCATTTTCAACATCTCTTCATCGTAATTCGCTTCCAATACCAAATAGTTTGCTTTACATATATATTCGGCGGCAGTGGGGGTGATGTGCCCCAAGTCAGTAAGGAAAGAAAATATTTTACCGTCTATATTCATGCAATAGCCTACATTGTCAGTTCCGTCGTGAGGCACTTCAAAAGCTGTAATCGTGAAATCTTCCAATTCCATTGTCTCACCTTTGTGCAGATAGTGTACGCAGGTCGATAATTTCTCGGTCATGCAATAACTTTTGTTGATTCCTGCATGTACTTCCGGAGTGGAGTAAACAGGAATTCCAAATTTCTCTCCTAAATGCCCTACTGCTTTGATGTGGTCGGCATGATCGTGTGTTATGAATACTGCCCGGATGATATCCAGTCCGATTCCAAGTTCTTTTAATGTTTTTTTTATTGTACGGATGCCAATGCCTGCATCCACCAATATGCCATATCTGTCTGTTCCGAGAAAATAGCAGTTGCCGCTACTTCCGCTTGCGAGACTTATAAATTTGATTTTCATTTTGTTGCTCTCCCAATTCTAGTGAATCCCCACGTTTTTTGTGTTAAAAGAGCCGCAAATATACATAAAAAAAGGAGGAAATAAA
The DNA here is from genome assembly GCF_000012825.1 of Phocaeicola vulgatus ATCC 8482. GTDB lineage: Bacteria > Bacteroidota > Bacteroidia > Bacteroidales > Bacteroidaceae > Phocaeicola > Phocaeicola vulgatus. Next base: position 3,882,715 of record NC_009614.1, read on the forward strand.
ATAGAAACAGGCTTTTTCGGAAAGATGATTTAGCGGATATTGTTTTAAAAGAATGCCTGGAATCTGGATTATGGAATACGTAGATAATAACCCTTTCCTCTGACTGTTATTAATTTATATTCTTGGAATTCTTTTAAAACTTTCCGGATTGATTTGATGTGTGCATCTATTTTTTCATTGGCATTATCATCCGTAGGCCAGAAACTCTTTTTTATTTCTTCACGGCTTACGCAAGTTCCTGCTCTTTCATAAAGCATATTTAGTAAAGTGAGGTCTAATTTCTGAATGTTGCACTTTTTGTTTCCTATATACAACTCTTGTTTCTCCATGTCTATGTTCATACGGGTAAGGAGTGTTTGAGTATCCTTTTCCTTTTTAAGAAAAATGAGTATGAAAATAAGAATCATCAATTGTCCGATGAGCCAAAAGAGTGTGTTGTCTATGTGTCGTAAAATAGTTTTGAAGTCATAATTTACCCATGCTTGTACCTTGATGTTCTGGGTGATATCTACTATGTATCGGGGAGTATTGTATGCCGTTCGGGGAATTGCAGAACTTTGGTCGCTGTGTTGGGAAATGGATTTGTTATAATAAATAGTTCCGGTCCTGCCGGTTATGCCATGATCGGATAATATTTTTCTAAAGGTTGCATTTAACTCATCGGGCTTTATGGGTTTTAGTTGGGATAGAATGTATTGGTTCAGCATACGTTTGGCGGTCTGCTCGTCCAGACTGTCTTTAAAGGTATAGATTGTTTTTCCTTGTCTGGTTCTTATGGTGTAGCTTTTTACTTTTTGGTGTAGGCTGGGAGCGATAGTATACATTTTTATATCCCAGTTTGTAGGTTCGGGATGATAATAGCTGATGTAGGCAAGTCTTTCATTGTAATCTTCCGTAATGGCGGATTTGAAAGCGTGGTCTATTTGGGTATTCACTCGTTCGGCACTATTATGAAAAGCGATATAAACAGTATATAGAACGGTGATGGTGACTGCCATAAATAAGATAATGTGTGTTTTTGCCCTTTTCATCGTATGAATTTTGAATGCAAAAGTAAATAACGTTAAGGAAAAAACAGGTGTTTTATCTGATCTTTTTCTGAAAAAGGAGAAAATTCAGAAAGAGTTCAGATAAATATTTTGCAGAGATACAGGCTTTTCTTCTTCTTTGCGTCAGCAAAATATTTTGCGAATCAATAAAAGCAAGAAACGTATGAGAACAAAAGCTGTTTTATTTTTTCTCTTGTTATTGCCGGTATATGTGGTGAATGGCCAAGATGACAAGAGAGAGTATTTGAAAAAGGTGTTGGATAATTTAGAGCAGATTAAGTCAGCAACGTATAAAGTAGAGGGCGAAGTCTGGAATCCTGGTGATACAATTCCTTCCAGTATTAGAAAATATATGGTGAAAGAGTTCGATAATCCGGCTGATTCTACGATAGGGGCAAGTTTTGTGAATTTGGGAACAGATGATGGTAAAGAGTTCCAATTCGGTTATAATGGTGAAGTACGTGTGTTGGTGAATCATGCTGTCAAGGAAATAAAAATCGATAATTTTACCACCAGACCGTTACCTTTCAGACCGTTGACCCCACCTTTCTTTAATTATTGCAAGAATATTGTCAGGTATACTTTGGAAACAGAAGACAGCATAGTTACCACATTGGAAGATTGTGGGGATTATTTTCATTTTAAACTTGTCATAAACGAAGATACACAAGTGGAGTTCTTTGGTAAAGCTTATCACATGCCTCCACCTCCTTTTTATGTAGAGCCGACCTCTATTTATGAACTGTGGATTCACAAGTCGAATGGTTTGCCTTATAAGAAACGGAGAGCGATGTCCCATAATATATCGGTGGAAACTTGCTGTAATGTGGAAATAAACAAAGAAACAATTGACAGGTTTGATGTTTTCGATTATGTTCCGCAAGGTTATGAAACAAAAAAATATGATTATGGCGCTCCTTCCAGGAATATGGCCGCTAATCTGACGGGTAAGAAAGCACCAGAATGGACATTGAATGATATAAAGGAGCGTCCCGTGTCATTGAGTGATTTGAAAAGTAAGGTCATCTTGGTAAATATAACAGGAATAGGCTGTGGAGCTTGCCAGGCTTCTATCCCTTTTCTGAAAGAACTGAAAAGAAAGTACCAAGAAGAAGATTTTGAATTGGTAGCCATTGAAAGTTGGAGCCGGATGCATTCACTTCAGAATTATGCAAAGAGAAAGGAATTGAATTATATGTTTTTGGATGGAGATGATAAAGTGATAGAAGATTACCGGACGGGTGGGGCAGCTCCGTACTTTTTTATTTTGGATAAAGAACGGATTATACGGAAAGTCATCCGAGGATATGGCATGGGAAAAACCGACAAGGAAATAACGGAGACTATAGAAGAATTGCTATGACTGGAATGAGGATGGAACAAAAAGTGAAAACTTTTGCAGACACATTTGTTCCATCCTCATTTATTTATATTCAGCATTCTGACGGTTGTCAGAATTGGAAGAACTTCTTGGCATTATTATAGCAGATATCTTCCACCATCTGATTGACGCGTTCTATTTCGCAAGCAGGGATTTCGCCGTTTTCCACATCATTACCCAGCAAGTTGCACAAAGTACGGCGGAAATATTCGTGACGCGGATAAGACAGGAATGAACGAGAGTCTGTCAGCATACCTACGAAGCGGCTCAACAAGCCTAACAATGACAGTGCATTCATCTGCTTTTCCATACCGTCTTTCTGATCGAGGAACCACCATCCGGAACCGAATTGAATCTTGCCTGGAATTGTGCCATCCTGGAAGTTGCCTAACATGGTGGCAATTACTTCATTGGCGCAAGGATTCAAGTTGTAAAGGATAGTTTTGGTCAGTTTTCCTTCTGTATTCAGGCGGTCAAGGAATTTAGCCATCGCTTTGGCGGTGGTAAACTCACCGATTGAATCGAAACCGGTATCAGGTCCCAGAAGTTTGAACATCTTGGTGTTGTTGTTGCGGATTGCTCCATAGTGGAACTGCTGGGTCCATCCTTTTTCCCAATCCATTTCCCCAAATACGATCAGCATGGCTGATTTGAATTTCAGAATTTCTTCCTTGGTCAGTTCTGTACCACCATATACCTTATTAAATATAGCATTGATTTCAGCATCAGTATAGTCTTCAGCATAAAACTCTTCAATTCCGTGGTCAGACAATTTACAACCTTGTTCAGCAAAGAAGTCATGACGTTTCCGCAAAGCAGCCACCATGTCATCGAAAGAAGATATCGTGACACCGCTTACAGCAGACAATTTTTCCATATAAGCACGGAAATCAGCGGGAACTTCTACTGCCATCGCCTTGTCCGGACGCCAAGTGGGAAGCATTTTAATTTCGAATCCGCTTTCACGGGTTTTGATGTGATATTCCAATGAATCTACCGGATCATCGGTTGTACAAACGGTTTCCACATGATAACGACGCATCATGCCTCGTGCGGAGTATTCCGGTTTGGCAAGCTTTTCATTACATTCATCAAAAATCTCGCGGGCAGTTTTCGGATTCAATACTTTATTGATTCCAAATGCGGTTTTCAATTCCAAATGAGTCCAATGGTATAATGGGTTGCGGAAGGTATAAGGAACTGTTTCCGCCCATTTTTCAAATTTTTCCCAGTCCGTGGTGTCTTTACCGGTACAATAACGTTCGTCCACACCGTTGGTACGCATGGCACGCCATTTATAGTGGTCTCCACCCAACCAGATTTCTGTCAGTGACTTAAACTGATAGTCATCAGCAACCATCTGGGGAATCAGGTGGCAGTGGTAATCGATAATAGGCATTTTAGCCGCATGTTCATGATACAACTTCTGCGCAGTTTCTGTCTGAAGCAGGAAGTTTTCATCCATAAAGTTTTTCATAAGTAGTCTTTTTATATCTATATAATTGTTGTTTATTTTGACTTTCAGTAAAAACTCATTCTAAAAAAGATGTCAAAGAGCATCTCTTTAGATTTATTAACCGTTATCGAACACGAAAGTAGAAATTTTATTTGGAATAACAAAATTATTTGTATCTTTGCGGCGAAGATTTAAAGATTTTAAATGCTTGGTTCAATGATGATATATAAAAACTTAAATATATATTACCATTTAAAAGAAAGCATGAATACTATGAGTACACAATAAAATCTGATTCGTCTTCAATAAGTACAGGTATGGATAAACACATAATATAATTAAAAATATGAAAGCATTAAACAAGGAGACAGCAGCAAAGACTCAACGTCCCGAAAGAATCATTCAATTTGGTGAGGGTAACTTCCTGCGTGCGTTTGTGGATTGGATTATCTACAACATGAACGAAAAAACTGATTTCAACAGCAGTGTGGTGGTGGTTCAACCTATTGAAAAAGGTATGGTTGACATGTTGAACGCACAAGATTGTCTGTATCATGTAAACTTGCAGGGTTTGGATAAAGGACAGGTGGTAAACAGCCTGACAAAAATTGATGTGATCAGTCGTGCCTTGAATCCTTATTCTCAGAATGATGAATTTATGAAATTGGCGGAACAGCCGGAAATGCGTTTCGTTATCTCTAATACGACAGAGGCCGGTATCGCTTTTGATCCTGCCTGCAAGCTGGATGATGCCCCTGCTTCATCTTATCCGGGCAAACTGACCCAGTTGCTGTATCACCGTTATAAAACGTTCAATGGTGACAAGAGCAAAGGTTTGATAATTTTCCCTTGCGAATTGATTTTCCTGAACGGCCATAAACTGAAAGAAACCATCTATCAATATATTGATTTGTGGAACTTGGGTGAAGACTTCAAGCAATGGTTTGAGGAAGCTTGTGGTGTCTATGCTACTTTGGTAGACCGTATTGTGCCGGGATTCCCCCGCAAAGATATCGCTGCTATTAAAGAAAAATTGCAGTATGATGACAATCTGGTGGTACAGGCAGAAATCTTCCATTTGTGGGTAATTGAAGCTCCGCAGGAGGTCGCCAAGGAATTCCCTGCCGACAAAGCCGGTTTGAATGTATTGTTCGTTCCGTCTGAAGCTCCTTATCACGAAAGAAAAGTTACTTTGCTGAACGGTCCTCACACAGTGCTGTCTCCGGTAGCTTATCTGTCTGGAATCAACATTGTGCGCGAGGCTTGCGAGCATGAAGTGGTAGGTAAATACATTCATAAAGTTATGTTCGATGAGTTGATGGAAACCCTGAACCTGCCGAAAGAAGAATTGAAGAAGTTTGCGGAAGATGTTTTGGAGCGTTTCAACAATCCGTTTGTTGATCACCAGGTGACTTCTATCATGCTGAATTCATTCCCTAAATATGAAACTCGCGACCTCCCGGGCTTGAAAGTTTATCTGGAGCGTAAGGGTGAGTTGCCTAAAGGCTTGGTATTGGGACTGGCGGCTATCATCACTTATTATAAAGGTGGTGTTCGTGCTGACGGTGCTGAGATTGTTCCGAACGATGCTCCTGAAATCATGAATCTGCTGAAAGAACTTTGGGCTACAGGCTGCACTCAGAAAGTGGCGGAAGGCGTGTTGGCAGCAGAATCTATTTGGGGTGAGAACTTGAACAACATTCCGGGTTTGACCGCCGCAGTAAAAGCTGATCTTGACTCTATTCAAGAAAAGGGTATGCTGGAAACAGTAAAGGGTATTCTCTAATCAGATTAATTGTTAGAAATAGTTTATAAATTCCTTGAGGGAGATTTGGTTATAAAACTGAATCTCCCTATTTTTGTATCTATACAAGATAGATGTGGCATATGGAAAAACAAGAATTCAGACCCGGCTATCCTTTATGGATTTGGGCAGTTATTGCTATTATGTTGGTGGCGTGTACATGCCTTTTTATAGCGCATGGAAGATATGCATCTTTGCTGGTCCTGACTCCTCCTCTGTTGATAACGGGGGTAAGGTTATTGTCTGTTTATACTATTACTCCTGATTCTTTTATCTTAGCTATAAGAGGGATGAAGCCTCGGCATGTTTTTCCTTTGCAAAACATCACAGAGATAGAAAAGGAGTACACAAAGTCTGGTAAACTCAAGTCGATTGTGATCCGTTACCGGAAAGAAGGAATGTACCACAATTTTTTAGTTATCAAGAAAGATGATGTAAATATTGAAGGTATTCTGAACGCTATTTTGCACTATCGTCCTTCCGTGTCTGTTCGTTAAAGATGATCATTAAGGAAAAATAAGGAAATACTCTTCTTTTCAGTTCCGCCTGATGGGAAGAATGATATTCTTCGGCTGTCGATATATTTTCAAAATAATGATAACTGTATTGGGGGTGGGACTCCATGTAATCCTTTACTATGTCTGCACATTGAGATAATTTCATGATAACCGGCACATGATGATGGCTTAGATACATGTCCAGTTCGTCCGAAGTAATATTGCCCGGAATAATGACCAGTCTTTCTTTTTGGCTGATGAGATGTAGTTTTGCGGCCGCTTCCGCAGCGATGAATGAAGGAATACCGGGAAGTTGCTCTACGGGGATTCCATTTTCTTCGAGGAGATCCAGTACATAGTGAACGGAGGCGTAAATTCCCGCATCGCCTTCTACTGCTACCGCCAACCGTTTTCCTGCTTTTTGTTCCAGCCTCATTTCTTCGAAAAGTTGCCGATAGACTTTGATTGCTTTTGTTCTGTCTTTGCTCATCGGGAGCGAGAATAGGTGTATATCTCCTTTGATGCCTAGCTTATGTAACAGGGTGGCGGCACGTGACAAGATTTTGTCTGGTTCCCGAACCGTTGATGGACAATATATTATGTCTGCTTGCTGTAAAGCATGCAATGATTTCAATGTAATCAGTTCGGCATCACCGGGTCCTAAAGAAACAAAATAGATCGGATGACTCATCTTTTGTAGGTATTTACAGTTTTTAAGCACGCAAAAGTGCTGAAAAATTCCGTATAAAGCAAGAGAATTGATTACCTTTGTTGGCTGAAAAACAGAAAAGAACATGAAAAAACTAATATGGGCTTCGGGCCTTTTGTTATTATTGACTGTTACAGCCTGCCAAAATAAGCACAAACAGGGCTCCGGGAATCTGGAGCATAAGACATTGACAGATTCTTCTATTGTGAAGATTATTCCGGAATATGCCCAAGGGTTTAAAATAACCTATACGGATCAGGCTTGTCTGCTTGACATTCAGGACCCTCAGAATAAAGAAAGTCAGTCTTTTCATTATGCTTTGGTGCCAAGAGGTGTGGAAGCGGAAAACATACCTGCGGATTATACGGTTATTGAAACTCCCATACGAAGCGTTATCTGCATGACTTCCCTGCAACTTTCCAATTTTATCAAGTTGGAAGAGCTGGATGCGGTGGTGGGTATCACTAGTACACGTCATTTGTTTAACAAGAAAATAAATGATCGTTTGAAAGATGGAAGCATTCATAAGATAGGTATTGAAGGGAATTTCGATAATGAGGTGATTATGAGTGTAAACCCGGATTTGATTTTGATCTCTCCTTTTAAACGAGGGGGGTACGATGCTTTGAAAGAGGTAGGCATTCCTTTGATGCCGCATTTGGGATATAAGGAAATGACTCCTTTGGGACAGGCTGAATGGATAAAGTTTGTGGGCTTGTTATTGGGAAGAGAAGATAAAGCTAATAAGCAGTTTGCCGCTATTAAGAAAAGATATAACGAACTGAAGGAACTGACCGGTCGGGTGACAAAACGCCCGGTGGTATTCAGTGGAGAATTGCGGGGCGGCAATTGGTATGCTGTAGGAGGGAGGAGTTTTCTCGCACAATTGTTTAAAGATGCCGGTGCCGATTATTTTTTGAAAGACGATGAACAGTCTGGAGGAGTCACCCTCGATTTTGAAACAGTTTACAGCCAAGCGGCAGGTGCCGATTATTGGCGTATTGTGAATAGCTATCAAGGAGAATTTTCTTATAACACGTTGAAAGAGGAAGATGCCCGTTATGTTGATTTTAAAGCATACAAAGAGAAAGGGGTGATTTATTGTAACATGCGTGAAAAACCTTTTTATGAGAGTATGCCTACAGAACCGGAAGTTGTTCTGGCAGATTTGATTCAAATCTTTCATCCGCAGCTTTTGTCCGGTCACCAACCGGGATATTATGAATTGCTTAAATAGGAAAATAGTATATGAAACGACCTGTTGCATTTTATATGCTGTTAATTATGGCTTCTATTTTTCTGTTTTTCTTCCTGAATCTGGTATTAGGTTCTGTTTCCATACCGCTTCGTGCTGTGTGGAATATCCTTTGGGGAACAGGGAATGAGTCTGTTATATGGCAAAATATTATTTGGAAATCACGGGTACCACAGGCGCTTACCGCATTGGCGGCGGGGGCGGGGCTCTCTGTCAGCGGTTTACAGATGCAGACTGTTTTCCGCAATCCTTTGGCCGGTCCGTCGGTACTGGGCATCAGTTCGGGAGCCAGTATGGGAGTTGCTTTTGTGGTGCTTCTTTCGGGCAGTTTGGGTGGTGTTGCTTTGAGCAAGCTAGGCTTTATGGGGGAAATAGCCCTTACCATAGCAGCTATTGCAGGTTCACTTTCCATTATGGCACTTATTGTTTTCGTTTCCCAAAAAGTAAGGGGCAATGTTACTTTGCTGATTATCGGTGTGATGATTGGTTACATAGCCAATGCGGTGATCGGTGTGCTGAAATTTTTCAGTGTGGAGGAGGATATTCGTGCATATGTCATTTGGGGGTTGGGAAGTTTTGCCCGTGTATCGGGAGATCAGATGACTTTATTTATATGTATCATGGTGGTATTGTTGCCACTTTCCTTCCTGCTTGTCAAAACATTGAATCTTTTGCTGCTGGGAGATGCATACGCACGGAATCTCGGATTGAATATAAAACGTGCCCGTCTGCTTGTCATTACTTGTTCGGGAGTATTGGTAGCTATTGTTACCGCATATTGCGGCCCGATTATTTTTCTGGGGCTGGCCGTTCCGCATCTTTGCAGGGGAATGTTCCGCACATCCGATCATCGTATTCTGATGCCTGCTTCTTTACTGGCAGGTGCGTCATTGGCATTGGTATGTAATCTGATTGCCCGTATGCCCGGTTTCGAAGGTGCATTGCCGGTAAATTCGGTGACGGCTTTGGTAGGTGCTCCGGTAGTGATGTCGGTTTTATTCAATAAACGTCGCAATGAAATGAATGAGTAATGATGAATCAAGAAACTATACATATTCGGAAACTGACTACCGGTTATCCCGGTAAGGGGGGAACCAAGATTGTAGCGAAGGACATTGATGCTACTATCCGCAGTGGGGAACTGACTTGTCTTTTGGGGGCGAATGGAGTAGGGAAATCTACTTTATTGCGTACTTTGTCTGCCTTTCAGCCGCCTGTAGGAGGAGAGATAGAAATAATGGGAAAGAAACTGACGGATTACACCGATAAACAGTTGGCGACAGTTATCGGAGTGGTATTGACCGAAAAATGCAGTCTGCGGAACATGACCGTAGAAGAACTGGTGGGTATGGGGCGCAGTCCTTATACCGGTTTCTGGGGAAATTTAAGCAAGGAGGACAAGAATACAGTAAACGATACCATTGAGCTGGTAAGGATTGAGGATTTGAAATACCGGATGGTACATACTTTGAGTGACGGTGAGCGTCAGAAAGTAATGATAGCAAAGGCGTTGGCACAGGAAACCCCGGTGATTTTTCTGGATGAGCCGACTGCTTTTCTTGATTTCCCCAGTAAAGTGGAGATTATGCAATTGCTTCATCATTTGTCACGTTCTACCAACAAGACGATTTTTCTTTCCACCCATGATTTAGAGTTAGCTTTGCAGATTGCTGATAAGATTTGGCTGATGGATAAAGCCAATGGAGTGACTATAGGAACTCCTGAAGATCTTTCCATAGACGGATGCCTGAGTAATTTTTTCTCCCGTAAGGGTATTGTTTTTGATATGGAAACCGGACTGTTCCGCATTGACAATGAGTTTGAAAAAGAAGTCCGTCTGGTGGGACATGGAAATAAGTATGCGATGGTACGGAAAGCCTTGCAGCGGAATGGTATTCTGGCAAGCCGGCGTGTTGAGTCCGATTTTTATATTGAAACGGGAGATATGACTACCAGTGGATATATTATCCACCCGGTAGCCGGGAGGACGATAAAGGTAGATACCATAGAGGAATTGTTAGAACAGGTCACTGCTATATTGGCTTCCGTTTAGCAGCAGCGTCTAAATAATCAGTTATTGTATCCTGAAAGGAATATTTCCTTCTTCATCAATCAAGAGGATTGTCAATTTTCCTTCGGGCAATAAGGGGACGCAATGCGCAAAACAATGTTCCAACAAACACGGAAAGAACTTTCCGCCGTCTTCTTCAGACAGCAAGGTCCATAATTCACGGGCTAATGTCAACCTTTCTATCATGCTTTCAACATCCGGAGAGCATCCGGCTTCCATTGCCACCTGCCTTAGGAATTCTTTATTCATCACCACTTTCTTACTGTGTGTGTCCAGATTTCCTTCGGCCAGTTTCACCGCCTTGCCTATCATAATGCCTAAAGTAACCAATGGAACCTTAAGCTTGGCAGCTATCTTGAGTGTCTCCCCTATAAAATTTCCATAATGTACAAAAGCCTGAGCAGGTAATCCCGGATACTCCTTCTTCACAAAACGTTCGCTTTTTGCTCCCGAATTAATGATGAGTCTGGATGAGCCCACAGCCACACAAACCTCCACTTCCCTGCGGATAGCCTCGACAAAAGCTTCTGAAGAAAAAGGACGGACTATGCCCGAAGTTCCAATGATGGAAATGCCGTCCACAATTCCTAGTTTAGGATTGAAAGTACGTTGTGCCAACTCTTTTCCTCCGGGAACGGAAATGGTAACATCCAGCCCTTTGTCATAAAGCGCCGATAATTCTTTCATTATCATTTGTCGGGGGATGCGATTGATGGCGGGTTCCCCGATTTCCAATCCCAGCCCCGGAAGGGTGACTCGTCCCACTCCTTCACCTTGCAGGAAACGGATGTCCGGGTGATTGCTAAAACTTACCGTTACCACAATGGATGCGCCGTGAGTGACATCCGGATCATCTCCCGCATCTTTAACAACGGTGCAGGTGGCACTGTTCTTTTCTATTTCTGTATGGGCTACCGGTAAGGTCATTTCCTCGTCATCGGGAAGGCGGAAGGATATCATTTTCTGTTCTTCCCCTAAAATCAGAGCCGTCAATGCTGCTTTTGCAGCTGCAGTAGCGCAGGCCCCTGTGGTGTAGCCGCTTCTCAACGGGTAAAAAGCAGGGATGTTCTTTTCTATCTGTTTTCTCAATCCATATTCACCGGTAACGATCATGAAATGCCTGGGAAGGGGAGGGCGTTTTATAGCAAAGACCGGGATTTTTGCAGCCTGTGCCGCTTTCACTTTCTCCGAAAATCCTCCGGATTCTCCGCTTTCCTTGGTCAGAATGGCCTGTGGATGTAGTGTCTCTAATAAAAGAGTTTCGGATTCTCCGGCATGATAGAATACCAGATTTCCTTTCGGGAAGCCTTGTTCTTGGGCTAATGTGATGGAAGTTTCCCGTTCCAGTACGCGGAACCAACAGGTATGTTTCTCCCAATAAGGGCGTAACTTCCCGATGGTCTGTACTCCGGTCAGTGCCAGCAGGTGATCGGTTCCTGCTTTCTCTAACCGGTAAATGGCATCTGCATAGTCTTCACACCAGATGATGTTTTCGGTGCGTGGAGGATACTTCCTTTCAAAACGTATGACAGGAAGATGTAGCGTCCGGCTTGTTTCATCCACAGTCCGGTGGAGTTGGGAGGCAAACGGGTGGGCAGCATCCACCAACAAACGGATGTTGTTTTGGCGGCAGAAACTTTCCATTTTCTCCGTGTCCATTCCTCCGGTGATACGGATGCCGTGCTTGCATTGTATCTCCTGCCATTCTCCTTTGGTAGAGTAGAAGTAGGGCTTTCCGGCTTCATCGGCAACTTTCACGGCGGTGCGTCCTTCGGTGGTTCCTCCTAAAATCAGTATCATAGGCTGGATGTGAATGATTCTTTTTTTACTTTCTGAACAAGTGTTTGAACTCGTGCGCATAGAGCCGGGACAGACCTTTCCGGTTGTCTATCGCTTCGCCTACTACCAATAAGGTAGTCAGCGTCAGGTTATTGTCACGTACTATCTTAGCCAAATCCTTCAACTCTCCGCGATAAATCTTTTCTTCTTTCCAAGTCAGCTTATAACAGGCGGCAACCGGAGTCTCGGGAGGATATGCCTGCATCAGCTCTTCCTGTACCTGTTCCACAATGCCCGCACTTAAATAAATGCACATTGTACTTTGTGATTGCGCCAATTTATGTAATTGTTCTTTTTCGGGCATCGGAGTACGGCCTTCCCCACGGGTGAGGATTATGCTTTGTACTTTTTCGGGGATGGTGAACTGTGACCTCAATGCTGCCGCAGCCGCCTGGAACGAGGAGATCCCCGGAGTGATATGATAACTCATCTTGTAGCGGTCGAAGAAAGCCATTTGTTCCTGGATGGCTCCATAAATGCAAGGGTCTCCCGTGTGCAAGCGTACAATAAACAATCCTTTATCATAAAACTCTTTCATCAAGGCGAACTGTTCCTCCAAATCCATACCGGCGGAACTGCGTACGGTCGCTCCTTCTTTAGCATAAAAGGTCAGTTCGCGGGGAACAAGACTTCCGGCATACAGAACAAGATCCGCTTTCTCCAACATTCGTTTTCCGCGTACCGAAATCAGTTCGGGATCACCGGGACCTGCACCCACTATCTCTATATGTCCGCCACGCATGGCTGTCGCACTGACGGCTATGGCAAAAGTGAAGTGGTTTCCTTCTGTCAGCATGCCCTTTTGCTTTTCCAATACAAGTGTTCCTTCACCGCTGCTTTTCAAGGCTGTGCTTTCGGCCACTCCATAGACGCCTGTCACTTCGAATGCCTTTTCAGACGGATGGGGAACTGTGATATCTTTCAGTTCTTCCGCAGGATAAATATGGGTTTCCGTATCGGCCCATCGCCGGTGGAGGATTTCCAGCAGAGGCTCGTCTTTTTTCAGTTCGATGGTATTGAGGGAGGCGAGAGAGAACGGGCACAAACCATGTCTGTGCATCACGGCTTCTATGTATTCCGCAATGCCCGAAGGATCGCATTGTTTCCGGCAACCTATTCCCAAGTGGAGGACGGCGGGATGGAAGCAGAGCATGGGAATCTCCGCACTATATATATAAGGTGTAACAGCAATAATCAACTTGAATTCCGATTGGGGCATGTCTTCGAAATGATAGAACACTTTTACGTGTGCGGGAAGCGTGCGTTCCAGATACTCCGTACCTTTATCCTTTATATCGAGCAGCAGCGCCGTTGGTTCCCGGTTGACAAAAAGTGTGACCAGTCTGTTCATTTCTGCATGAGGAACAGTTATTTTCCAGCCATATTTTCCAGCCAGCGTGTCCAGCGCCCATAACCCGGCATTGTCACTTTGGGTGGTAATCACAGCTTCTCCTCCTGTAATGGCGGCAATATGGCGGGTCAGTTCATTGGCTCCCCCCACATGCCCGGAAAGTACTGAAATGACAAAGCGCCCCGTACTGTCCACACAGACCACTGCCGGATCTTTATATTTGTTTTTTATGCATCCTGCAATGCTGCGTACACAGATTCCCATGGCACCGATAAAGATGATGCTGTCGAAGTCATTGAAATGCTCCTCTATGAACCGATGGCAGGATGTGATGGAAATACAGCCTTCGCATTCGTTTTTGGTATAAATAAGGGTATCCGGCAACTCTCTTTGTAGTGTTTTTGCCAACGGCAGGCTGGCTTCTGATATCAGTATGATTGCTTTCATTTGTTATCTGTTTTAAATCATTTATTCCGCTCTCATTATCTCTATCGGATTAAAGGCATCCACAGCAATACGGGTACACTGTGTTACCTTCTTGTTGATTTGCGTTATACCTTTTGTGAACAGGGCCTTGCTCTCTTCCGAAACCGAATTGAATACAATGACTCCGTCAGGCAACAGCACTTCTTTGATTTTTTGTAGAATCTCTATCATTTTTCCTCCATGACCACCTATAAATACGGCATCGGGGGCGGGAAGTCCGCCGAGTTCCGTTTCCAGAAAATCACCCATGACGGTTGTAATGCCGGGCGTGCCGAATTTACGACTGTTGCGTTCCATTAACTCTTTACCTTCCGTACGCTGTTCGAATGCTGTCACTTTCAGCTCCGGAAATTGGAGCTTGGCTTCTATGGAAACAGAGCCGGTGCAGAAACCGATGTCCCAGAATGATTTCTTTTCCCTTAATGTCAGCATACTGAGAGTAAGCAAGCGGACAGGCATTTTGGTAATCATTCTGTTGCGTCCGTTCAACAGATGAAACTCACTTTCGGGAATTCCGAACGGACGGGGATGCACCTTGTTTCTTTGCAGTATCAGGCAATTGGGAAAGCGGAAAGCAGATTGGGAGGCTTCCTCTAAAGAGAATGTACGTACAGATTCTTCCTCGCCATTGCCTAATGCTTCCCCCACGGTCATGCGGTAGTTGTCATATCCATACTCCAGCATCCGGGCGGCAATGGTGGCAGGTGTCTTTTCCCGGTCGGTCAACACGCCTATCAGTTTATCTCCTCTGATTAAAGCAGAGTCGAATGCATCCCAAGGACGTCCGGTCAGCGACAAGGTCTGCATCTCCTGATAGGGGAGCAATATACGGTGTGCCAGCATTTGCAGCGAGTTGAAGGTGGGGAATAAGATAATCTTTGCCGACGGGAGTTTTCTCATGACGGTATTGGCGAAGCCGAAAAACAACGGGTCGCCCGAAGCGAAAACGATTATTTCGGGATGTTCCTCGTAACGGGAGAATACCGTATCCAGCGGGACGGTGATGTCTATCCATACGGCATCTTCCGGCAAATAAGCGTGTACCAGTTCGTGATGACGTTTTCCTCCCGAGAAGACTTTCCCTTGAGAAACCAAGTTCCGGATTTCAGGAGAAAGAAATTGATTCCGGTTATCGCTTATACCTATTATATAGAATGTTTGCATGGACTTATACATCTCTTCCCGGTTTCAGTTGTTCCGCATCATCAAAAGTAAGGATGGCATTTACCAGAGTCGCTGCCAGATTGCTTCCCCCTTTGCGTCCTTCTACTATCAGTTTGGGGATGTGGCTGAAAGGTTTCACCATGTGTTTGCTTTCGCAAACGTGCACAAAGCCCACCGGAGCAGCGATGATGCCGCATGGATGCGCTTTTTCTTTCCGTATCAGGTCACACAGTTCCATCAATGCTGTAGGGGCATTACCGAATACATATAAAGCTTCCGGATGTTCCTCTGCTGCCATACGTATACCGGCCTGTGTACGGGTGATTCCTTTTTCTTTTGCCAATGCTGCCGCGCGTTCGTCACCCAGATAGCATTTCACCCCGATGCCCATCCGTTCCAAAGCACCTTTACGGATGCCCGCGGCAGCCATCGTCACATCCGTAATAATTGTACGTACTTTTCCTTCATTCAATATTTTATACAGACATTCTACGGCAAGAGGATCTATATGCAATATGTTTTCCATCTCGAAATCGGCTGTGGTATGGATGGCATGCAGTAATGCCCATTTGTGATCCGAAGGAATATTTTTATTTTTCAATTCTTTCTCAATAGTACGGAAACTGTTTATCATAATCTCCTGACCGATTCCTGTCGCATCGGTGGTCTTTTCCCGGTAATAACCACGTGGAGTGATTAATTTCCCTTCCTGATGATAAGATTGGGAGTTGCCAATCAATACCACTGTAAACATATCCACCTGTTCGGGATCGAACTCTTGCAAAGTGGTGATTGTCACGGTTTCTTCCTTACGTCCGGCCTGACGCACAAAGCCTACCGGAGTTTCGGGGTCACGCTCTTTCAGAAAAATTTCTTTTAATCTGTAGAGTTGCCAATACCGCCCTTCGCTTTTGGGATTATAGACCGCCGTTACAAAATCTGCCGTTGCGGCTGCATGGATGCGTTTTTCAATCCGGTCCCATGGTGTCATGAGGTCGGAGAGGGAAATCACACAGAAATCGTGACCGATGGGGGCTCCCAACAGGGAAGCCGCTTTCTGAAAAGCACTGATACCCGGCAATACTTCTATTTCCACCCGGCTGCCACGCTCGCGTTTCATTTCGTAAACCAGCGGAGCCATGCCATAAATTCCGGCATCTCCCGAGCTGATAACGCATACAGTCTTTCCCTGTTCCGCCAGCTCGAAAGCCTGTTCGGCACGTGCTTTTTCACGTTTCATTCCGGTGTCTATACATTCGGTGCCCGGTTCCAGATAGGGTTCGATAAACTGGAAATAGTATTTATAGCCGATTACTACATCGCTGTTCTTGACTGCTTGTATTACAGCGGGGGTTATATCTTCGGGTGAGCCGGGACCAATGCCGGCTACGATTAATTGGGCCTTTTTCATTTTTTATTATATAATTATTCCTTTCCGGAATCTGATTTAAAAGTTTCCTTCAGTGCTTTCAGCCAATATAATCCTCTGAATGACAATGCGCTGTCCTGACAGTAGTTCCTTCATCTTGCTTTCAGGCTTTTACATAGACGGACTGAAAGTGGTGGCTGGCATGAGGAGCCAAACTTAACCGTACAAAGTTACTTATTTGAGCGGGAGAAACAAGTCTTTTCTTTCTATAAATTATGGAAATCTTTTTTTATCAGGCTTAACAATGAATAAGGCATCATTCAGAATGTGCCGTAGTCGGGAAGTCGGCAAAGCAGAGGATATTGCCGGTGAGAATTAAAAAAGGAACTAAGAATTATAGAGATTTGCTGATAGATAAGTTTGAAGAAAAAATGTTGGCGGAATCATTGGGGGGCACTATGGGGATGGTTAAGCCTTTTTATTCCTGCACTTAACCCTTTTTAAACCTATGATTTCTATCTCCATAGCCTTTGGAGTTAACTCCAAAGCTTATGGAGATAACTCCAAAGGCTATGGATTTAACTCCGCAAGCTTGGGAGATAGAAATCATTCGTTCAAAAAGGCTTAGTCACAAGGATGTGAGAGCTTAGGAATCGGCTTGCCGGAGTTTGTTCTGTATGGAAGAAGCTGCCTCCGCTGTTTGTATCATATCGGATTCCGTTATTTTAAGGCCTTGCCATCCGAGAAAGCATTACCCACTTTTTCTCCTACTTTCAGATAATCATTATTGAACGGGTCGAAGATGACGGGAATAACTTTGGAGGCATCCACTTTTCCATTCTGATCCAGTACACGTTCATCTACACTTACATTGACTATTTCGCCGCGCAGGATACAGGTTTCGGGATTGTAATCCTTCAGCTTGCATTCCACAGCTACGGATAATTCATCAATCAGCGGGGCATCCACAAATTCCGACCGGGTGGCATGGAATCCCGCACGGGCGAATTTGTCCGGAACCTTGTTGCCCGAAACAATGCCTACATAATCGCAAGCGATGATTTGCCCGGCTTCTGCCATGCTCACTGTGAATGCTTTGCGTTTCAGGATGTTGGCCGTTGTCTTGTGACCTTCGCTGATACAAATACTGATTTCATTCATTTCACTGATACCGCCCCAAGCCGCATTCATGGCATTGGGAAGACCGTTTTCATCGTATGCGGCGATGATAAATACCGGTTGCGGATAGGTAAAAGGTTTTGCTCCTAAATTCTTTCTCATACTATTTATTTTTTAGTCCATTGTTTAATCTCTTCTTTGGTAGCACCGTTCATCAGCCTGCCTTTCTGCCAGTTCAGGCTGGGGTAGGCTTTCTTTAATTCTTGTTCGGCGTTAGAAATGCGGCTTCCACCCGAGGTAGCGAATGGAATGAGGATCTTGCCTGTGAAATCACCTTTTTCTATAAAACTGTTGATGATTCTTGGAGCCAGGTTCCACCAAATGGGGAAACCGATATAGATGGTATCATAGGCTGCCAAGTTTTGGGGCTGGGAACGCAATGCGGGACGTGACGAGGCATCTGCCATTTCCACACTGCTGCGCGAGGATTTGTCGTGCCAGTCCAGGTCGGCGGAGGTATATTTCTTTGCAGGTTGTATTTCGTAGAGGGCTCCGCCTGTCACCTCCGCTATCTGTTTGGCGGCTTTCTCTGTTGTACCTGTCGCCGAGAAGTAAGCTACTAATGTTCTGTTGCTCTGTTTCTGTGCGTTTACGGTAATACACAGTATCATGATTACCGTCATAAATAATCCGAGTCTTTTCATACGATTTATGTTATTTGGTTCAAATATACGTTTTAATATTTTATGATGTTGCAAATTTAGGTATATTTGCTTGAGTTCTTTGTAGATAAATTACGGGTATCCTGACCTTAATTACTGATTCTGCCATATATAATATATGGATCAGGATATCAAGCTGATTATCAAAGAAGAAATCAGTCTATTACTAACGGCAGGTGACAAAATCGTAACAAAAAACGAAGAAATTAGCTTGGTGGCGGGTTTCTTATGTAAAGGTAATAAAAGGCGATTACCTGTCCGAAAAAGAAATAAGGCTTTTGCTTTACAATAGCTTTCTCAAATCCTCAATGTCCGGCAAAGCGTTACGAAGCCGTTCCGGCATGTCTTTAGATGCATGGTAAGTAGCAACCCCCATCGGCTTGTTATAATCACGAACGGCAAACTCTACAAAGGTTTGATTCATTTCCCTGCAAAGGATTATTCCGATAGAAGGGTTTTCATGCGGCTTCCGGATATATGTGTCTAAAGCAGATAGATAAGTATTCAGTTGTCCCAAATAAGATGTGCGGAATTTTCCGGATTTCAGTTCGACTGCGACCAAGGAATTAAGCTCCCGATTGAAAAAGAGCAAATCAATAAACATTTCTTCTCCTGCAACCTCCATACGATACTGATTGCCTATAAAACTGAAATCTTGTCCGAAGGTCATGATAAACTTCTTCACATTGGCAACAATCGCCTTTTCTACTATCTTTTCGTCTAAATCCTCCTCCTGTTCATTCAGTTCCTCCACATTAATGAAATCAAGCAAGTATTCATCTTTGAATGAGCAAACAGCTTTTAGAGCTTGCTTGGTATCAGGCAATGCTTGTGCGAAATTGTTAGGAAAAGTGCCCCGATGGCTGTACAGGTCTGTTTTTAAGTAATCCCTTAAAGTGTATTTACTCCAATAGCGAGTGGCGCACTCATGTATATAGAACAGCCTTGCTTCCAAAGTCTTAGCTTTGGATATTATTTCAGTATGATGACTAAAGCCGATTGAAAGGAAGTCTGACCAGTTAAATTCATCAGCCAGTGGCTGGCGAATTTCTACAAGAAGTAATTTTTCATCCAATACTAAATCGTCAGCCAGTGGCTGGCGATTTAAAACAGATTCCCATGCTTCATAAAATATTCGCATGTTCTTTATATTCGAAGCTGAAAATCCCCTTAGCCCCGGCAATTCTTTTTGCAATAGGGAAGATATCTGTTCAATTGCACCTTTTCCCCAAAAGCCAGTACGGGAATTTTCCGACACATAACGTCCGATGCCGTAATAAAGAGATAGCTGTTCCTTGTTCACCGATGCGGCTGCACGGTACTGGCTGCGTAGGATAGCTTCTTTTATGCTCTTTACAGCTTCTCTATAATTCTGATTTATATCCATTTGTATTTTGTTATATGTGACAAAAGTACAAAAATAATGCTGGCGAAACGACAAAACTTTGTTTTCTTTTCGCCAGCACATATTTTGCTGTCAGTATAAATAAGTTTAGTTTGTTCCTTTGTCTATATATCCAAAACGAACTTGACTTAATCTGTAACCTTTTTATTATAATACTCCAAAAACGCCACTTCACCTATCTCACTTAACAGTTTTTGATTTTCAATAAAATCCTGTCCATGCTTTTGCCAACGTTTGGCAAATCCTTTAAATCTGGTACATGGGAAGTTGCTGCATTGGAAACAATGTGTTATCTTTTTCCCAAAACAACATAAATGAAATGTTTTGCATTTTTCACAACGAGAATGATTTAACTCGGCTCCTCTGCAAGCTCTTTTTTCTCTCGTATATATGGGGCATCCCCCACAAAAGACACCACAAGCAGGAATACGACCATTATAAGGCTTGATTTTAGCCATTTCCCTTGCCATCCAAAAGTTAGTGAGAGAAAGCTGATTCGCTTTGCGCTTTTGTTCTTCCTTTACTATATAACCTTTTTTTTCAAAGAAAGGGCGAGCAGTCAAGCTCACTTCGGATGTAATCCGCATAATTCCGGCTGTAATTGCATATCGTTCTATTTCTTCCAAAAGCATCGTAGCAATACCTTTACCTTGAAAGTCCTTGTGAACAAACATAGAATGTAAATAGCCTTGAGACGTAATAGATGAAAAACCAACGATTTGTGACTGTTGATTAACAGCTACAATAAAATAGTGGGTCTTTATCATCTCTTCAATGTTAGAAAGGTCATCTCCGCAGGATGCCCAATCCTCAACTTCTGCCTGCGAATAATCCTTGCTATTTACCGCAAGAACAGTGTTTTGAAATAATTCTTTTAGCGCAATAGTATCCGTCTGTTGAGCTTCCCTGATTGTAAAGTCTGTTTTCATATCTATTATATTTATGGTAAATTCTTTTCAGTCTTTCTTATTTTGTAGCTATTATGGAATAGACCATCAGAATATGATTACTTTAATGTTTTATCCTATATTTAAAAGTCAGATTTCAGATGGATATCTACCCTGTTGTTCCCCGGTTTATTTCTAAATAATCAAAATCCGCATTCATTCTTTTAATATTAAATGGATTATATGCAAATATAGCAAAAGGTACAGTATATCATTCATTGTGAATTGCACTTTTTACTGTATTTCAGCAAAATACCTTTCTTTACAGGCTAAAACCTTTG
This sequence comes from Phocaeicola vulgatus ATCC 8482, assembly GCF_000012825.1. Classification (GTDB taxonomy): domain Bacteria; phylum Bacteroidota; class Bacteroidia; order Bacteroidales; family Bacteroidaceae; genus Phocaeicola; species Phocaeicola vulgatus. The sequence continues at coordinate 3,903,620 of NC_009614.1, forward strand.
CTCCTTTTCTGCACCTCTTTCAGTTGTATCCTTTGATAGAGTTTGCTAAACAGCTCCCTGAACCAATCGGATACATTTTTTTGATTGATGATTAGCATCAATTTGTTCCTGCCACATCGTCATCGAAAAAGCAATGTCCTTTTAGCTCAACAAGTGTATGAATGTGCTGCCATATATATGGAGTGGGTAGCCCGGCAGGAACATTCCGGCTCTTCTTTTTATTCCCGGATGGGATAAGATTCGGTAACTAAGGTAAGATAATCCGTAATTGAGGTTATAACCTTGTCCGGATAACTTCTTATTTTTGTGACCGGAATATTTCAAATAACTGAAAAAGCTGTATTTTAGCAGACATTAAACAAGTTAGAATGATGGATAAGATATTAAATTTAGACAGTGTGGACCAATATAACAGTCTATACGGACTTGAAACACTGAATCCGTTGGTCAGTGTCATTGATTTGAACAAGGCTACCCGGCAGATGGACTATGTGCACTGGAACTATGGCGTTTATGCACTTTATCTGAAATTGGAGAAAGCTTGTGATATCAAATACGGGCGTCGGAGTTATGACTATCAGGAGGGAACCGTGGTATGTTTTGCTCCGGGACAAACAACGGAAACCACATTGACCACCGACCGTGTGCAGTTGAATGTGCTTGGCATTCTTTTTCATCCGGATTTGTTACGGGGGACCACGCTTGGAAAAACAATAAAGAAATATACCTTCTTTTCGTATGAAGTGAGCGAGGCGCTGCACCTTTCGGAAGATGAGCGCAATATTATGACAGATTGCCTGAAGATTATCCGTATGGAACTGGAACGGGGGGTGGACAAGCACAGTAAGACCTTGCTGGTAAACTATATAGAACTGCTTCTTAATTACTGTATGCGTTTTTATGAACGTCAGTTCGCCACCCGCAGTCATTCGAACCGTGATGTGTTGACACGCTTTGAAGGGTTGCTTGACGATTATTTTGAGGGCGAACTTGCCGAGCGTGACGGATTACCTACCGTGAAATACTTTGCTGACAAACTGTGCCTTTCATCCAACTACTTCGGGGATATGTTCAAGAAGGAAACCGGCAAGACTCCACAGGAATATATTCAGGAAAAAGTGATAGAACTGGCAAAGGAACGGATGTCCGACAGGAGAGAAACCGTCAGCAGGGTAGCCTATTCACTGGGATTTCAATATCCGCAGCATTTCTGCCGGTTGTTCAAGAAGCGTGTGGGCTGTACACCGAATGAATATCGGGCACAAAACCTTCTTTTATAGTATTCTGTCGTAACAAGCAATGCAAGAGACTATGTTGGACTTGAGGACTGTATATGAATGTAACCGCTGTCTGGGTTGCAAGACATTGCATCCGCAGGTGGGCATCATCAATCTGGAGAATCCTTCATTGGAAGAGGATGCGGTGAAGTTTGAATTCTATGCTGTCTTGCTGATTGAGGATTGTCCGGGCGGTTGTTGCTGCTGCGGACGGAAATACTATGATTACTCCAATGCTACCATGGTGTTTCTCACTCCCGGCGAGATCTTTCGTATGAGTAAGGAGAATACGTTGCCGGATAAAGGATATCTTTTGGCATTTCATCCTGACCTGTTGTTCCGCACCTCACTGAAGAATCATATTAAAAATTATACCTTTTTCCATTATCGCAAGGAAGAAGCGCTGCATCTTTCGCGGCGTGAGACAGAGAAAGTGACGTGTTGCCTCTCGAATATAGAGGATGAGTTGCATCATCCCATTGATACTCATAGCAGTATTATTCTTTCCCGGCATATAGAACTTCTGTTGGATTATTGCACCCGGTATTACGAACGCCAGTTTATTACCCGTGAGAATAAGAACAAGGCTCTTTTGGAAAACATGGAACGTTTGTTTGTGGAATATATCGCATCCGGAAGGTTGCAAGGCGGCAAGTTGCCCACATCCGGCTATATGGCGGGAGAGCTTGATTTGTCTGTCGCTTACTTCGATGATCTGCTGAAGTTTGAAACCGGCAAGACTTTGGAGGAATATTTGCAACTGAAGCGGCTGGATATAGCCAGGCACATGTTGTTGCAGGACGGTCATACGCCTGCTGCTGTGGCACGGAAGTTAGGCTATCCTAATGTGCAGTGCTTCAGTGTGCTTTTCAAGAAAATAACAGGTGTCGCCCCCAGTGATTACCGGCTCTCGCAGAATTGATAACCGGGTTGCAGTACCATGTTTTTGTGATACAGTTCCCTTCTGTAAAAATGGTAATTCTATCTGTAATTTATCTACAAAGAATGAATGGGGCCTGGCTTATCTTTGCATTGTGAAATGAAAGCGGCTTTGTCCGCATCGGAATGAAGCAAGACAACAGATGAAATCATTTAAACAGGTAGAACGATGTATATTGAACAAGTAAATTCTCCGCAAGACATAAAACAGTTTTCTGCGGAACAGTTAAGACAGTTGGCAGGTGAAGTCCGCAATGCATTATTGACCAAGTTAAGTGCTCACGGAGGACATGTGGGACCTAATCTGGGAATGGTGGAGGCTACAATAGCATTGCACTATGTATTCAATTCACCGACGGATAAGATGGTATATGATGTATCCCATCAAAGTTATACACATAAGATGCTGACCGGGCGTAAGGATGCTTTCCTGAATCCGGAGGATTATGATGTGGTGTCCGGATACACCAATCCCCGGGAAAGCGGGCACGATTTTTTCACTATCGGCCATACTTCCACCTCTGTCAGTCTGGCTTGCGGTCTTGCCAAAGCCAGAGATCTGAAAGGCGGACACGAGAATATCATAGCCGTGATAGGGGATGGATCGCTCAGCGGCGGAGAAGCTTATGAAGGTCTGAGCAATGCGGGAGAAATGGGAACCAACCTTATTATAGTGGTTAATGATAATGAAATGTCCATTGCCGAAAACCACGGCGGGCTCTATCAGAACCTGAAAGAACTGCGCGACACGGAGGGACGGTCGTCCTGTAATTTCTTCCGTTCTCTGGGGTTGGATTATCTTTATGTGGGAGAGGGGAATGATATTCCGTCTTTGGTTGCGGCTTTTGCCAAGGTGAAAGATACATCACGTCCCACAGTGGTTCATATTCACACACAGAAAGGAAAGGGATACGCTCCGGCAGAAGCCGACCGGGAGGAATTTCATTGGGAGATGCCTTTCGATCTGGAAACGGGTAAGCCGAAGGTGGATTGCAGCGGTATGGAGGATTACCATAGCCTGACCGGGAAGTTTTTGTTGGAGAAGATGAAGGAGGACCACACGGTTGTTGCCATCAGTTCGGGTACTCCTACTGTGATAGGTTTTACTCCTGAACGCCGGAAACAGGCAGGGCGTCAGTTTGTGGATGTAGGTATTGCCGAGGAACATGCCGTGGCATTGGCATCGGGTATCGCTGCCGGTGGCGGACGTCCGGTGTACGGGGTTTACAGTACTTTTATCCAGCGTTGCTATGACCAGTTGTCTCAGGATTTGTGTATCAATGGAAATCCGGCGGTGATCACTGTGTTTATGGGGACAGTAGCCGGAATGAACGATGTGACTCATCTGGGTTTCTTCGATATTCCGCTTATCAGCAATATCCCGAATATGGTTTATCTGGCTCCTACGTGTTCCGAAGAGTATTTTGCTATGTTGGAATGGGCTGTCCGCCAGACGGAATATCCCGTTGCCATCCGTGTGCCGGGAGTGGCAGTGGTGCATCGTAAGGAAGAGTTTGACACGGATTATAGCGAGTTAAACCGCTACAAAATGACAGCCAGGGGAGAAACTGTCGCTATTCTTGCATTGGGTTCTTTCTATGATTTGGGACAGGCTTTGAAGAATAAGCTTCGGGAAGAGTCGGGTGTTGAGGCTACTTTGATTAATCCCCGTTACATAACAGGGCTTGACGAACCGATGCTGGAAGAGTTGAAAGTGGGGCATCGTATTGTCGTAACGTTGGAAGACGGGGTGCTGGATGGAGGATTCGGCGAGAAGATAGCGCGTTATTATGGTAATTCTGAAATGCGGGTGCTGAATTACGGACTTCGTAAAGAATTTGCAGACCGCTATAATCTGGATGAGCTGATGAAAGCCAACCGGTTGACTGACAAGCAGATGGCGGAGGATATTGCCGGTATATTGGAATAACCTTTTACGGAATGGCTGAAGTCCGAGACTTCAGCCATTTTTGTAATAGTGAAATAGATAAGCCGGATTAAAACTGTTTGTTACCATAAGCATGAGAACTGGAATACTTATTCTTTTTCCAGAAGCGAATAAAACACAGGATGATAATCGGGAAGTAGTTCCGGGTGAAAAGCTTTTATCATGTCACTCAGAAGAACATCGGGTGAGAGGGGAAGATTCTCATACAAAGGTATCCATTCCAGATTGCAATAAATAACCTTCTTTTCTTTAAAAGCCCGGAAATCAGCATATTGTGGATTGGAAGCTTTTAATGCTTCATAAGAGAATTCTCCTTTATAACCATTCATCACTCTCCAGTAGCCGGCATTATATCCTTTGGCGTATACGGTTTCAAAATCCATGAGTACACCTCCTGTTTCAGGATTATCCTTCATAAAGTAATCGGCCCCTGCGTCGGCGAACAAGCGGGCATAGAAACTTTGTCCTCCGGGTACATACCAGGTATCTCTTCTCATTTCTCCACTGAATACACTGGGACGCTGTTTTACATTGGAAACTTTGGCTTTCAACAGGTTATAGCGTTGTTCCATTTGTGCAAATAATTGGCATGCCTCTTCCTCTTTACCGATAAACATACCTGCTACCTTGATCCATTCGGACAGCCCCAATGGTGATGTTTCCTTGAATGCCCAATAGGGGACCAGAGGGATGTTCAGCTCTTTCATCACTTCATACCCTCCCCGGCGGTTGGGAGATACGAAAATGATATCGGGTTGGGATGCAATGATAATTTCCGTATCAAAGTTTCCTTCCATTCCTATCTTTTTCACCCGTCCGTCTTTTAATCGGGCAAGCCATTCCTTATTCTGCATCCGGCGGGTGGTACTTGTCGCTACCACTTTGTCATAAGCGTTCAGACCGGTAAAACCTGCCAGTTGCGGCGTGGTCATGCAGATCACTCTGTCTGTCGGAGTCGGAATAACGGTATAGCCATCGGGTATCTCGGCTTTTGTTCCTTTAGGAACTAAGGCGAAAAGTTCGGGTATTGCATGGTTATTGTTCGGCTCCGAGATGGACAGAAGCTTTACTCCATCCGGACGAACAGTTATTTTGAAGCCTTTGGCATAACGGGGGGCCAGGGCTGTTTGTATGGTATCTGCGGAAGGTAGCCCGTTTTCACTCACCGGGTTGCGGCTTTTATAGCCGCAACCTGCCAGGCAGAAAGTTGTTATGAGCAGATAGACAAGTCTGGTTTTAGAGGTCATGCTAAAAATAGTTTTATTGCTTGAAACGAACCAGCAGACTGACATAGAAAGAGCGTCCCGGTGTCAGAGTTGCATAATTACTGTTATAAGGACGGTCATCTGTGTAATTGAAAATGTTTTCAACTCCGACGGCGGGTTCCAGAGCAACAGATTTTAAATTGAATGAATGGCGTGTGTTGATATCCCAAAGCTGGTGGGCGGGGGCGTTGCCGTAAGTTTTAGACCAGCGTGTACCTTGATAGCGTCCGTTGATTGCAATATTGAATGTATAATCATTCCATGTTTTTCGCCAGCTGGCATTGAAATTACCCGAGTGACGTACTGTTCTTTCCAAACGGATGTCTTCCGTACGGTTGCGCCCGTCCGTGTAAATATAGTTTGCTCCGAACATGAAGCCTGTGAAGGGACGGACTGAAAAACCTATGTCAAAGCCTTTCACACGTGCCTTTTCTATATTGCGGTACTGGCGTCTGCGAGTGATGCCGTTTTCAATATCTTCGGGCGTTGTTCCTATATCTTCCGCTTCAATCTTGTCTTTCAGGTCATTCTGATAAATGGACGCGGCAATGGAGAACAAACGATGATTGTATTCTATATTCAAATTATAGAAATTGCTCTTTTCCGGGTCCAGGCCAGGGTCTCCGACCGTGATTTGTCCACGGCTTTCAGAAACGGCATACATTTGTTGCAAGGTAGGTGAACGGAATCCGGCAGCGTAGGATGCACGTACATTCAGTTCTGAATATTGGTACATCAAGGATAGTTTGGGCGTGAACTGGCTTTTAAACTTTTCATTATAGGCATACCGTATACCTGCCACTACGCTGATTGCATCCAGTAGTTTTACTTCGTCCTGTACGTATGCTGCCAGTGTATAAACACTTTGGTATTCATTATTCAGCATCTTGCTGGTTTCAGTCGGCTCCAAGCCTTCGAATACATAGTCCAGTCCGGTAAAAAGTGTATTGTTCTTGTGGGTTTTGAATACACCTTTTAGATTGGCATTGGTGTAAGTCTGGTCTTTACTGAGGACTTCGTCACCGGTTTTATGCGTTTTTGCATCATTTATATAGTCATAAAAAGAACGGAAATTGGTGGTGCTTATATTCCCTTCTATATATGAAGCCCGCTTAGCCAACAGATATTTGGCTGTTCCACCCACTGTATAGGACTGATGCCGGTTGTTGTAATCGTAGGCTCCGGTACGGTCGTTCTCGCTGATAAAAAGATTACCGTTCAAATGAAGGCTTAAACGCTCTGTGGCTGCGTAGCTCAAGGTTTGGCTCACATTATGCGAATGATTCTTATAGACCGGTTTCTTTGTGGTTTCCACCAGTTCTCCCTTGCTTTCCTCATACGGATTCAGTTGCCATCCATCCGAAGTGCGGTAATTATAGTTCAAGTGTGCGGATAATTTTCCATCATTGGCGTCTGCGTTGACTGATTCTGAAATTCGTCCGTGAGAACTTACACGGGTATTGGAAGATACATTCAATGCAGATTTAGGATCATCGGTAATGATATTGATTACTCCTGCGATGGCGTCACTGCCATAAAGGGCGGAAGATGCTCCTTTTAATACTTCAATACGTTTTACGGCATCCATATTGATCCGGTCGTAATCTATAGATCCCGAAATATCTCCGGCTACTTTTTTACCGTTAATTAATACGAGGAGGTATTTATCAGGCAGTCCGTTTACGTATAGGGTTGTTCCCATAGCGGTGGTTTGCACCGAGATAGAGGGAACCAGTTTCACCAAGGCATCCTGGAAACTGGATGGATTGGCATTTTGCAGATCACGTTGGGAAATGACCTCTACGGGTACAGGGCTGTCTTTCAGCTTGTGGTGAGTTCCGGTTCCGGTTACCACTACCTGATCCATGTTGAAAGTGGTACTTTTCAGCCTTATCACCATTTCTTTTTGACTTTGACTGACTTTCTGAGTGACAGGAGCATAATTCAGGCAACTGGTACGCAGGGTATACGTTCCCTCTTTGATGTCTTTCAACAAAAATTCTCCTTTAGGATTGGTAGCACATCCTATTGTAGTTTGTTCCAAACGTACGTTAGCGCCTTCCACCGGCTTTCCTGTACGGGCATCCACTACTTTTCCACTTAACGATATCTGGGCGGACGCACACACCACCATGCAGCCGAATAAGGCTGTCAGTAAACATTTCTTTTTCATCGAAATAATTTAAGAATTAATAATTAGCTTTCCTGGCCCCGGGAAAGCGTGAATTATCTATGTTCAGACCTGGCAGGTTTCCTGGCTTCACCCTGAAAAGCGCCTTCCCATTTCTTACAAAGGAAACAGTGGCATGGCGAGAGTTGCTTTTCATTGACGGGTTTCACAGTAGCGGGCACTGCTTCGGATTCTATGACCGAATTCCCTTTTATGCAAATACGGAAAGTACTTACATCACCAAATCTGATGCAAAGGTAGGGTTTTATTTTAAAATCTTTTGGGATTCTGAAAATAAAAGAAACATTTTTGTGATGTTTGATACTGATTTATAGGCTTCTTAATATATAAGGAAGGGACAACTAAGGACGAATGGGCATTTTCTTTGGCAGGATGAGAGGCTTGTTTCCGGTTTTAAATCCATAACTACTATTAATAGGTATTGACTGCTATTGGAAATAGTTCTATCTTTGCCCCCGTTACGATGAAGAAGCATTTGATTCATATTCTAAAGCTTTTCCTTCCACTGATATTTATTGCCTATTTGGGAGGTATTACCCTTTTTACTCACTCGCATGTGGTAAATGGGGTGATTATCGTACACTCGCATCCGTTTAAAGGGGAGCATCAACATACGGAAGTGGAATTGGAAACTATCTTTTTCCTTTCTTCTTTTGCTGCTTCCGGTAGTTTGTTCACTCCGTCTTCCACAACGGTCTTTTGGGTATTGCTGTGTTTGCTGGCTGTGCCGGCTGTAGAACGCATCAAACTGATACGAACCGGTTGTGGCATTTATTTGCGTGCGCCTCCCGCTGTTTGTTAAATAGTATATTTTTATGTTGGTGGAGTGATTTTCCGTTACATTATCTGTTTGCGGATTCATTCTTCTGACCGCTATCCTTTTATTTATTAATAAACAGAATAACAACACATGAAGAAATATATATTTTTCTTGATGGGAGCAGTGTGTTTTCTACTCTCATCATCGGCTGTGCACGCCAATGAATTGAATAAGTCCGATGCCAATATCATAGGTCATGTATTGGATAAGAATACGGAAGAGCATCTTTCTTTTATCAGCGTATCGCTGAAAGGAACTACCATAGGAACTATGACTGACGCCAGTGGACACTATTTTCTTAAAAATCTGCCTGAAGGAGAATTTACCATGGAGGTAAGTGCTGTCGGTTACAAGACGATCAGCCGGAAAGTAACTTTAAGAAAAGGGAAAACTTTGGAGGAGAACTTCGAGATAGAAGAGGATTTGATAGCATTGGACGGAGTGGTGGTGTCTGCCAATCGTAGTGAGACCACCCGCCGCATGGCACCTACGTTGGTTAATGTGATGGATGTGAAAGTGTTTGAGAACACTAATTCCTCCACCTTGTCGCAAGGACTGAATTTTCAGCCCGGAGTGCGGGTCGAGAATAATTGTCAGAACTGTGGTTTCCAGCAAGTACGTATCAATGGGTTGGATGGCCCTTATACGCAGATATTGATTGACTCGCGTCCTATATTCAGTGCCTTGGCCGGTGTATATGGATTGGAACAGATACCTGCCAATATGATTGAGCGTGTAGAGGTGATGCGCGGAGGAGGTTCGGCTTTGTTCGGTTCTTCAGCCATTGCGGGAACCATTAATATAATCACCAAGGAGCCTGTACGGAACTCAGGGCAGTTGACACATACTCTGACAGGCATAGGCGGTACTTCTTCTTGGGATAATAATACGACACTGAATGCTTCGTTAGTGACTGATAATCATAAGGCAGGATTGTATATTTTTGGACAGAACAGAGAAAGAAGCGGTTATGACAATGATGGCGATGGCTACACCGAATTGCCAAAACTGAAAAATCAGACAGTCGGTTTTCGTTCTTTTATCAAAACAAGTACATATTCAAAACTGACTTTTGAATATCATCATCTCAGTGAGTTCCGTCGTGGCGGGAATAAACTGAACCGACCTCCCCATGAAGCGGATATAGCCGAACAATTGCAGCATACTATCAATAGCGGGGGAGCGAAATTTGATTATTTCTCTCCGGATGAGAAACAGCGGCTGAGTGTATATGCTTCTGCACAGCATACAGGACGCGACAGTTATTATGGTGGAGGACAAGATGTGAATGCGTATGGCGCGACCACGGATTTTACCTGGGTCACAGGATCGCAGTATATCTATAGTTTTGATAAATGTTTCTTTATGCCTGCCGATTTTACCGGAGGACTGGAATATAATCAGGATAACTTGACGGATGATATGTGGGGGTATAACCGTTATACCAAACAAGAAGTCCGTATAGCCAGTGCATTTTTCCAGAATGAATGGAAGAACAAGCAGTGGAGCTTTTTACTTGGAGGGCGTTTGGATAAACATAATATGGTGGATCATGTAATCTTCAGTCCGCGTGCTAATCTTCGTTACAATCCGACCGAAAATATGAACCTGCGTGCCAGCTATTCTTTCGGATTCCGTGCACCTCAGGCCTTTGATGAAGATTTGCATATAGAAAATGTAGGTGGGACTGTGTCTATGATTGAACTGGCAAAAGACTTGACAGAAGAAAAATCACAAAGTCTGAGTATATCGGGAGATTTGTATCATCGTTGGGGAGATTTTCAGGGAAACTTGCTTATAGAAGGTTTTTATACTTCGCTTTCAGACGTATTTGCCTTACGTCAGAAAGGAGAGCGTGACGGTATTATTATCAATGAACGGTATAACGAGAAAGGAGCTAAGGTATATGGTTTGACTTTGGAAGGAAAGATTGCTTACCGTTCCTTACTTCAATTGCAGGCCGGCGTTACCATGCAGAAGGCCGAATACAAGCAGGCACGTGCATGGAGTGATGATGAAACGGTTCCGATGGAGAAAAAAATGTTCCGTACTCCGAATACTTATGGATATTTCACTTTGTCATACAACCCTTTCGTACCGATGACTATTGCATTATCCGGTACTTATACCGGTAGTATGATGGTAGAACATAAAGCAGGTTTTATTGATAAGGACATTGCTGTGAATACACCTGATTTCTTTGAATTGAATCTGAAAGCCGGTTATGATTTCAATTTGTATAAAGGCATAACCATGCAGGTCAATGCTGGAGTACATAATATCTTTAATGCGTATCAAAGTGACTTTGACCGGGGGGCAAAACGTGATTCCGGTTACATTTATGGACCGGGTATGCCGCGTTCTTACTTTGCCGGAGTGAAATTGAGTTTTTAATTTGTATATATTATTGCCGGGAGAGGAGCGCTGTCCGCCCTCTCCCGGCAATTTGCGTCATAGAATAAATAACCTGTTATAGGACTTTCGAACAGGTTATTTTAGATAATAATTCTTTTGATACTTTTTATTTAGAATAATTATCTAAAATAAAATGCTTTATTGGATGTAAAATCTGCTATTCCTATCTTTGTGAAGAAATAAATCTGAAATGTGATTAATATAAAGATAAATCTTCTATATAGCTGTCTGTTATATGGATTTATCGGAATTAATAAGTAAAAAGGTCAAAAAAGATGGGTATTGCTGAGTTGATAAATAAGGAAAAGAAAACAGCATTTTCTTTCGAGGTTCTTCCACCGTTGAAAGGTACTGGAATTGAAAAACTATATGCTACAATAGATACATTACGGGAGTTTGATCCTCTTTATGTCAATATTACCACTCATCGCAGCGAATATGTGTATCGCGAGTTGGGGGGTGGCTTATATGAACGTAATCGTTATCGGCGGCGTCCGGGTACGGTAGCGGTGGCTGCGGCTATACATAATAAATATGATATTACTGTTGTACCGCATATTTTGTGCAGTGGTTTCTCGCGTGAAGATACGGAATATATATTGCTTGATTTGCAATTCTTAGGTATTACTAATCTGTTGGTACTCCGGGGTGACAAGGCAAAAGATGAATCTTCTTTTGTTCCCGAGAAAGATGGTTATGCCCATGCTTTGGAGTTGGAAGAGCAGATCAATGCTTTTAATGAAGGCAAATTTATTGATGGAACGCCGATTCAGGCTCCTTTAACTCCTTTTCGTTATGGGGTGGCAGGCTATCCGGAGAAGCATGAGGAATCTCCCAACATGGAACAAGATTTATATTGGTTAAAAAAGAAAGTGGAAGCCGGAGCCGATTATGTAGTGACACAAATGTTTTATGATAACCGAAAATACGTTGACTTTGTGGAGCGTGCAAGAAAAGAGGGGATTAATGTTCCTATCGTACCGGGCATCAAACCTTTTTCCAAGCTATCACAACTCAGTGTTATTCCTAAAACATTCAATGTGGATTTACCACAGGAATTGGTTGTGGAAGCAATGAAATGCAAGGATGATAAAGAAGCGCGTGCATTAGGCATAGAGTGGTGTATCAATCAATGCCGGGAGCTGATAGCATATGGGGTTCCGGGGATACATTTTTATACAGTGGGTGCGGTGGATAATGTGAAAGAGGTGGCGACAGCTGTTTATTGATAGTCTTTAATGGAAATGTTTCTGTCAGGTCATTTATTGCTCCGTATCTTAACGGTTTAAGATGCGGAGCAAAATTATTTTGTAAATGGGTTATAAGTCATCTTCCAAAGCTGTGCTTTTGGCATAAGCCGTACTCTTTGCTTCAAAAAAATCAGTCTTTACCATATTGGCATTGGAATATTGAGATACCCAGTGCATGCTTTCCGGCTCTTTATGGTTTTCTTCGTACAGAGGGCCAAAACCTAAACTACTCCAACGGAGATTGCCTAAATATTGAATATAATCTTCTATCATTTTCCGGTTGAGTCCCTGTATATTGTCTCCTATCACATATTGTCCCCATTCTATTTCCTGCTTGACCCCCTCACGCATCATGTATTCATATATTTTTACTTTATCGGGAGTGAATAAATCCGGTTCCTCTTTCTTTAATTCCAGAATAATGTTGCGGAATAACCACAGATGCGTGTTTTCATCTCGATTGATATATCGGATTTCTTGTGCGGAACCTGACATTTTTCCATTACGGCTCAAGTTATAGAAAAACATGAATCCGCTATAGAAATAGATTCCTTCCAATATATAGTTGGCGATAAGGGTTTTCATCAATGTGAATCCATCCTGACTTTCCTGAAATTCGTTATAGCAATTGCCTATAAAGGTATTTCTTTTCAGCAGGTGTCCGTCTGTCTTCCATTGGTAAAGGATCTCGTTACGCTTTTCGGGGCTACAGATAGAATCCAGCATGTAACTGTAGCTTTGGCTGTGTACACATTCCTGAAAGGCTTGGATATGGAGGCATAGATTAACTTCATTGGCTGTGATGTATTCGCTGATGGTGGGCAGATTATTGCTTTGTAAAGAATCAAGGAACACTAAAAAACTCAGGATTTTATCATAGGCGGTGCGTTCTGCCTGGTCCAGGTGAGGATAATCCTTGGTGTCTTGGGTGAGATTGATTTCTTCGGGAATCCAAAAATTATTCATGGCCTGACGATACCAGTCACTAACCCATTTGTAGCGCATATTATTGAAATCATTCAAATTGGTGGTGTTTCCTCCAATCATTCTTCTGTGACGGAGGTCGGTATCTCCCTCAGGATTGAAAAGGGCATTCTTTTTTAATTTTATTGTATTCATGATTTATTGTTGTTTTATATTCTGTCTTCTTGTTTTACTGCTAACTCAAGGCTGTATATTAAAAATAAATTTGTTATTCATTTCTTGTAGGGGCGCAAGCATGGTGCCCCTACAAGAAATGTCTTAGCATGACAATTCAGTACTGGAGTGTTTACGAAAAGATCAGGAAGCACAGCTTTCACATTCTTCTACTTCCAATGATTTGCTGCGGACATAATATACTGTTTTTACGCCACATTCCCATGCTAGCAAATACAGGTTTAATACTTGTCTCAGGGTAAATTCATTGGTAATGTATAGATTCAGACTTTGTGCCTGGTCTATATGTAACTGCCGGATCCCTGCGGCACGGATACTCCATGTCTGATCTGTCAGATAAGCACTTTTATATATCCAATAGGTCTTATCGGACAATGCCGGTGCAACACGTGGCAGCATGGCTCCTTTCTTTTCTTCCAAGAAGAAACGTTTCATTACCGGATCTGTTCCGGCAGTGGTTCCGGCAATGATACTGGTGCTGCTGGTGGGGGCAATGGCAAGAAGATAGGCATTTCTCATTCCTTGTGTGGAAACCTTTACAGCCAATGCTTTCCATTCTGGCGAATTGTAACCCCGTTTTATAAAATAAGCTCCGGTCTGCCAGTCGCTGCCTTCAAAATAATGATAGGCCCCTTTTTCTTTTGCCAGTTCGCTACTTGCTGCTATGGCAGCATAGTTGATACGTTCGAAAACTTTATCCATAAAACTGAGATGTTCCTCGCTTTCCCAACGAATGCCGCGAACAGCAAGAGCATGATGATAGCCGCTGACTCCCAAGCCGATACTGCGGTAGCGATGATTGGTAATCTGAGCGAAAGGAATCGGATAAAAGTTCAGTTCAATCACATTATCCAATGCCCGTACTACAGTTGCCACCTTTTCTTTCATTTGTTTTTCATCCTCCAAGGGCAAATGTCCTAATGAAAGGCTGGCAAGATTACATACCACAAAGTCTCCGGGCCGGATTGTTTTGACTACCACTGTATCACCATCTTCCGTACATATCTCTGTAGAGACTGTTTCAATGGAGGACATGTTTTGTGCTATTTCCGTGCAAAGATTGGAGCAATAAATGATTCCCCGGTGCGCATTGGGATTGGCACGGTTCACGGTGTCACGATTGAATGTAAAGGGAGTACCTGTTTCTACAGCCGAACGCAGTATCAGTCTGACGATATCTTTGATGCTCATGCTGCGCTTGGAGAGTCGGGAGTCATTTACGCAATCCATGTATCTTTGTTCCCATTCCTCTCCGTAGTAGTCTTCCAGACAGTATCCTTTGACGGTCATTATTTCATTGGGGCAGAATAAATGCCATTGCTGGTTTAAATCCCGTTTCGCCATACGCCAGAATAAGTCCGGATAGCATACGGCGGGGAAGATGTCGTGCGCTTTCATCCGGTCATCTCCATTATTGGTCCGGAGTTGCAGAAACTCAGGCAAGTCTTTGTGCCATACATCCAGATAGACGGCTACGGCTCCCTGACGCATACCTAACTGGTCAACGGCTACAGCAGTGTCATTCACCAGTTTCATCCATCGGATTACACCTCCGGCCACACCTTTGAATCCGCGTATGTTTCCACCTGCGGCACGAACTTTGCCAAAGTACATTCCCATTCCTCCTCCAAATTTGCTTACCATCGCAAAATTGTCTAAGCTGCGGTAAATGCCTTCCAGACTATCGGGCACTGTATCGATGAAGCAACTGGATAACTGGTGATAAGGTTTTCGGGCATTTGCCAGGGTAGGAGTGGCCATTGTGACTTCCAGACGACTTAATATATCATAGAACTTTTTTACCCATTGCAGTCTGTTCTGTTTTTCGGGCATAGCGAGATGAAGGGCAATCCCTAAATACATTTCCTGCACAGACTCTATAGGTTCGTGTGAACGGGTACGGATCAGATAACGTTTGGCAAGCAGATCCAGTCCTGAATAATTGAAAAGCTTGTCACGTTCGGGACACATGAAGCCGGCTGCCGTTTCTATCTCCTGTGGAGTATAGGAGGCCAAGATATAATTACCATACAAGCCCTCGTCGGTGAGGTAGCGTAATTTATCATAAAATGAAAAGATGCCGGCAGCTTCCGCCTGTTCGGTCAGTTTCTTTGTCAATCGGAAATTCAGCAGACGCGCTGCAATGAATTCCCAGTCGGGAGTTTCTTGTGTTGTCAGTTCTACAGCCGCTTTGACAAGTGCCGCCAACCGTTCCCCGGATGTCATATCCGGTTTACAGAAACTTGTGAATTTCTCTGCGAGAAAGGTTAGACTATATTCCTTCCCGGAGAAGTCTTTTTGTATCTCTTTCAGTATATTTGCTATAGTATCATCACCGGTTCCGGTAATGATTTGACTGAGGACTTTTCTTCTTTCTGTGCGCTGCCAACGGTAAAGTATATAGTTTTTGGCTTCTGCGTAAAAGCCATGTTCCATCAAGCTACGTTCCACTTCGTCCTGAATGCGTTCTACACTACGATTTGCTTCGTTTTGATGCAGAAATTGTTCCACTTCATCTACTATGGTGTAGACAGCTTCATCTGTTATTTCTTTTTGGGTACTGATAAAACTTTTCCGTATGGCAACGGCTATTTTTTCCCTGTCGTAGGATTCTGTTGTCCCATTCCTTTTAATTATTTGCATGAGATGCTGTTGGTATGAATTATTGTATATTTTCGTACCGCTTCCCTAACCCCACGAGTAGAAACGGCCTTTGATGAATGGCAGGTCTTCTGACTGGCTCCTCATTTCCGATGCCTTCCCGCGTTCTCGTTATGTGGAGTCAGGCAGTGGCAATAGGTACGTATCGGAAATTTTATCGGAGTTTCACAGCAGCGGGACTGTCCGGGATTTACACCCGATTCCCTTTTAATCCGGATAGAGGACATCTATTCGGAACCGATTCGGGAACAAAGATAATGGAAATTGGAATTATTACAGCATTGAGTTAGTTTAAAAATCAGAAATGATTTATAAAAGTTGGATGGTATTAAACATTTTGGACAAGTTCTACTACCATGCTTCCAAGCAGCACAGCTACTATTGTTATGAGTAACCAATTGATATACTTGCTTTTCGATCTCGTCTTTTCTTTTTCTGAATGACACTGATTTTTACCATATAACCGAATGATTCCCCAATGCGATTGGCACTGCGTATCACTCGTGAAGTATGTACACCACATCCCATCATGTGAGCGGAATATTCAGAAATAAATCCACTGACATCTATCAAAGTTTCGGCTGTCTTATCCATTTAAATGAAGTTATGTTTTTCTTTTTTTAGAATCCATAGACACGACATGGCTTTCCAGTGGAAGGCATTTCCTTGTCAATTTCAATCTTTAATTTTTTTATATTCAATATTTCTTCTCCTTCAAGCATCAGGCACATAATAAGAAAACAACCGTTTTTCTCACATTCCATATCGAATAACCGGTGTTGTGAAAACATGCCTAACCCATGTGAGTCAATAAGAATAAACTTTGGATGGTTATAAAGTAATGCAGCCAGAGAGTCCCAATTAAGCTTCATGTCAAACATAAAGAAGTCTTTGGTTGCATAGTCGTTGGTTGCCATATTGCCGGTATATAAAACCAATGCTTTACCTTCTATGTCCAAGTTATTAAAGTATTCGTCGGCTGGTAGTCCGTTCCGACAATCTACCACGACGGCATCTGTTACATATTCTTTATAGCGGGGAGCTTCCATATAGCAATCCATGTGGGTGCCGATGTGTCCGAGACGTTCCGTTTCTTTGGCATCAAGTTCGAACTGTGCCAAATCTTCATCACTTAACTGTAAATGTAGTTCTTTGGTAATCGTTTCTTGTTGGTACATATTTAAAGAATTTTAAAGTTTAACCTAATGAGAGTATCAATAATTGAGCCGTAAGTACGCGTAGGAACATAGCAAGCGGATATACGGTGGCATATCCCACGGCCGGAGCGTCACATGAAGTCAGATCATTGGAATAGGCGAGGGCAGGCGGATTAGTATTTGCTCCTGATAATACACCAATAAGGGTATAATAGTTTAATTTACAGGCATAACGCCCAATGAGCCCCGTTATGATTAATGGTACGGTCGTAATAATAGCTCCATACATAATCCAAATATATCCACCTTCATTTACAATTGTCTCTATAAAATCTTTCCCGGCTCCCAACCCTACACAAGCTAGGAATAAGGAAATCCCGATTTCTCTTATCATCAAGTTAGCACTCATCGTGGTGTATGTAATCATTTTATATTGAGGACCGAAACGACTGATAAGAATGGATACAATAAGCGGTCCACCTGCTAGACCAAGTTTTACTGGTTGTGGAATACCTGGAAACATAAATGGAATACTTCCCAAGATACATCCTAATGCGATGCCGAAAAAAATGGGGATAAGATTGGGATGATTCAGTCTCTTCATGGAGTTTCCCAAAACCTTTTCGGCATGAGTGACAGCAAGTTCACTACCAACTATAGTTACACGGTCGCCCATTTGCAACTGTAAATGTGGGGAGGCTACCAAGTCTACTCCTGAACGGTTGATACGGGTGATGCTCGCACCGAAGTTATTTCGTATCTTAAGTTGTGAGAGCATTTTTCCATTTAACTCAGGCTTTGTTATCAAAATGCGGCGTGAGATAAGTTTCTTGTTTAACTGTTCCCATTCCATTTCTACCTGTTTGCCAAAAAATACTGTAATCGCTTCAATGTCAATAGGGTTCGAGATAACCAGAATCTTGTCATCAATATGTAATATCGTTTCTGAATTTACTAGTTCCACTTCCTGCTGTCCGTCATGATGGCGTATGCGCGAAATGACGAAGTTGCGGTTTACCAAAGGACGTATTTCCTTAATGGTCTTCCCATGTATTGCTTCATTTTTTATCTCTAATGTAACGGGGCGTACGGTCAGTTCCTGTAAATGTCCCAATCCTTTTTCGGCATCGGCTTCTTCTTGTGATGTTTTGATATTAAGAATGTATTTCAGTGCAAGCAATGAGAGAATGGCACCAACCACCCCCAAGGGATAGGCAACAGCATATCCCATCGCAATCTCCGGTGCATCTATGCCATTTAAATCACTATTTGCCTGTTGGGCGGCACCAAGGCCGGGAGTATTGGTAACAGCACCAGAGAGAATGCCGACCATGGTGGTTATGGGAGTTCCGGTAGTAAAATGTAAAATGATAGTAATGACTACACTGATAAAAATAGCCCCCATAGCCAACATGTTCAGCGTAAATCCTCCTTTCTTAAAGGCTGAGAAGAAACCGGGACCCACCTGCAAACCAATGGAATAGACGAACAAAATAAGACCGAATTCTTTTAGAAAATGTAGCAGGTGTTCATTCAGATTCAGATTGAAATGGCCGAATACGATACCGACAAAAAGAATCCATGTGACACCAAGTGAGATGCCGGATATTTTTATTTTACCCAGCATAATTCCAAAGGCGATAACTAGTGACAGAATGAGTACGGAGTGTGCTACACCTCCGCCCCAAAGATTGGGATATCCTTCAAAGAGGTTTTTAAGAAGTTCCATAGTATTAAGAAATATATTTATTTTTAACTAAGTCATCATTTTATATTTAAAATTTCCCATCATGTGGGTTGGTAAAAGTATCCCCGGAAAAATCACTTCTGCGGGGATACACACACATTGAACAATTACAACGGCATATTGCCGTGCTTTTTAGGCGGATTGCTTTGGTTTTTGTTGTGACACATTTCCAAAGCCTGAATGAGTTTATAGCGGGTGTCACGGGGCATAATCACTTCATCAATCAAGCCGCGTTCTGCCGCACAATAAGGGTTAGAGAATTTATCTTCGTAATCTTTGATTATTTCTTGTTTTTCTTCAGGAGTGGATTTCCGATAGAGGATATTTACAGCTCCCGCAGCTCCCATAACGGCTATTTCCGCCTGTGGATAAGCCAGGTTCACATCGGCTCCCGTCGGTTTGCTGGACATGACAATGTAGGCACCTCCGTAAGCTTTACGGGTAATTAAAGTTACCTTGGGCACTGTAGCTTCGGCGTATGCATAAACTATCTTCGCACCGTGGCGGATGATGCCGTTGTGTTCCTGTATTGTTCCGGGCAGGAAGCCGGGAACATCCTCGAAAGTGATCAGAGGAATGTTAAAGCAGTCGCAGAAACGGATAAAACGGGCAGCCTTGTCACTGGCGTCAATGTCAAGGACGCCGGCCAGCCAGGCGGGCTGATTGGCAACAATACCTACGGAACGACCTCCCAGGCGACCGAACCCCACCACCACATTTTTAGCAAAGTGAGGCATCACCTCGAAGAAATACTGGTTATCCAGCACCGGTTCGATGATATCCTTTATATCATAAGGCATATTCGGATCTTCGGGAATGACAGTCTGCAACGCCTCCACCTGACGATGGATGTCATCGTTGCAGGGAACCAACGGCGCATCCTCCATATTGTTGGAAGGCAGGAAACTCAGCAATTCGCGGATACTCATCAGCGTTTCCTCCTCATTGTCGCACATAAAATGGGTCACACCGCTTTTGCTGCTGTGGGTATAGGCACCGCCCAGTTCCTCCTTGCCCACCTCCTCGTTAGTCACAGTCTTCACCACATCCGGGCCGGTGATGAACATGTGGCTCTTCTCTTTTACCATAAAGATAAAATCGGTTAGTGCTGGTGAGTAGCAGGCTCCTCCGGCACAAGGACCCAAGATGGCGGAAATCTGCGGGATAACACCTGAGGCGATAGTGTTCTGATAGAAAATAGAGGCATATCCGGCAAGGCTGTTCACCCCTTCTTGGATGCGTGCGCCTCCCGAGTCGTTCAGGGCGATAACGGGAGCTCCCGTCTTCAAAGCCAGTTGCTGAACCTTTACAATCTTGGCAGCATTGGTCTCGCTCAGCGAGCCGCCATGTGCGGTAAAATCATATGCATAGACAAACACTGGACGGCCGTCTATCTTTCCGTAACCGGTGACCATACCATCTCCGGCAATCTGCTTCTTCTCCATGCCGAAGTTGGTACAACGGTGGTTCACCAGCTTGTCCAGTTCATTGAACGTACCTTTGTCCAGCAACATTCCGATACGCTCGCGAGCGGTCATCTTCCCTTGGGCGTGTTGTTTCTCGATCTTGTCCACACCGCCGCCCAGCGACGCGCGTTTGTCCAGCTCTTCAAACCGGCTGTATATTTCTTCTCTTGTCATGATCAATCTTCTTTTATTATATCCAATACTATTAATACCTGGTTAGCATTGACGGAATCCCCTTCATTGACCAGGATATCCCTTACCGTGCAGTCCGAGGTCACTTTGTAGTTGCTCTGCATCTTCATGGCCTCCAGCACTACCACAATATCCCCGGATGACAGACGGTCTCCTTTCCGGACGGGAATTTTTATAACCTTTCCGGGCATGGGAGCTACAATCTTGTCATCCTGTCTCTCCTCGCCGCCCTTTTTCATACGCAGATACTTGGTCTGGGTGTCCACTATGTCCACATGATAGGAACGGTAGAACATATTCACATCATAACTCTTTCCACCCTCCCCACGGATCAGTTCGGCATTGAAGGAATTGCCATCGTGCAGGATGGAACAGCTTCCGTTCTCGGCCATAACGATATCCACATCATACGGTTTTCCGTCAATCATAAACTGTACCTTGTTTCCTTCCTTGCTCACCAACGTCACATCGGCTACGCGGTCTCCAATATGTATTTCCATACTTTTGCTTAATTAAATGAAGAATCAGATTCTCAATACTCCTTTCTGCAAGCCGAACTCACGCCAGCGGCTGATGGGACGGGCATCAGACAGCTGGGGACTCTTGTTCTCTTCCAGATTCATCAGATAGTCAATATAAGAGGCGATCATGGTGATATTCTCAATCTCCTCATTATTACCGTTGCCACGGAGCAGCATACGCGAGTTCTTCTCTATGAACAAGGTATTATACTCACCCTTTACAAAGTCGGGGGTATGCATGATGCGTTTCAGATAACTGAGGTTGGTCTTCAGGCCCGTAATCTTGTACTCGTAAAGTACCCGGCGCATACGTTCTATGGCATATTGGCGGGTCGTAGCCCATACAATCAGCTTGCCTATCATCGGGTCGTAATAGATGGGAATCTCGTAACCTTCGTAAACGTAGCTGTCAATGCGTACGCCGATGCCGTTAGGCTCCGTCAGCTGTTTGATGATACCCGGCGAAGGCATGAAGTTGTTCTCCGTGTCTTCCGCACAGATACGACATTCGATGGCATGACCGCGCTGGAAAAGTTCTTCTTGCTTCAGGTGCAGCACCTCGTTATTGGCTATACGGATTTGTTCTTTTACCAGATCCACGCCCACCACTTCTTCGGTGATGGGATGCTCCACCTGCAAACGGGTGTTCATCTCCAGAAAATAGAAATCGCGGTTCTTGTCCACCAGAAACTCGATAGTTCCGGCTCCCGAATAGTTCACCGCCCTGGCGGCAGCCACTGCCTTTTCCCCCATCTCCTGGCGGAGTTCCGGAGTAAGGAACGGAGACGGGCTCTCCTCTACAATCTTCTGGTTGCGACGCTGGACAGAACACTCGCGGTCAAACAGATGGATTACATTGCCATGATTGTCACCCAGAATTTGAAATTCTATATGATGGGGTTCCTCCACAAATTTTTCCAGATAAACCGTATCATCCCCGAAAGAAGACATGGACTCGGAACGGGCGGTGTTATATGCCTCCACCACTTCGTCTTCACTGTGTATCAGCCTCATCCCTTTACCGCCGCCTCCCATAGAAGCCTTCAGCATGACAGGATAGCCTATTTCATTACAGATACGTACCGCCTCTTCGGCACTTTGCAACGGCTGTTCCGTACCGGGGACCACGGGAACGCCTGCGGCAATCATACGCTTACGGGCGGCAATCTTGTCACCCATCGCTTCCATCGTCTCGGCGGAAGGGCCGATAAAGATGATCCCCTCCTCTTTGCACCGGCGGGCAAAATCAGCATTCTCGGACAAAAAACCATAACCGGGATGAATGGCATCGGCTTTGCATCGTTTGGCAGTCTCTATTACTTTTTCTATATTTAAATAGCTTTCCCTGGCTATAGCAGGACCTATAAGATAGGCCTCGTCAGCATACATCACATGATGAGAAGTGCGGTCGGCTTCTGAAAAGACAGCAACGGTCCGTATGCCCTTTTCTCGGCAGGAACGCATTACACGTAAGGCTATTTCACCTCTGTTTGCAATCAATACTTTCTTTATCATTTTTCTTCTTATTATAACGGGGGTTAATTTCGCAGGCATAGAAACTGTCCTTGACGGCTTTCAGGCAGTCATGGCACAGGCAATCGGAATAATTCTCCATTAAATAGGTGCGTTGCAGAGCATCCAGTCGGACAGTTGCGCAATGACACGATAAAATATCATTGTGCATACAATCAAATGTTGCACCACAACGTGGACATACCTTTTTCATAGGCATTCCTCCCGTAAATTTTTTATTTTCTTATTTTCTTTCGTACTGCTTTCCTAATCCCACGAGTAAAAACAGCCTTTAATGAATGGCAGGTCTTCTGACTGACTCCTTATCTTGAAGCCTTCCCGATGTGAGGATTGTCACATCAGTGGCAAAGGTATTTTTCAAGATTCCAGCAGAGTTTCACAGCAGCGGGACTGTCCGGGATTTGCACCCGATTCCCTTTTAATCCGAATAGCAGATAGACTATCCGAAACCAATTCGGGGCAAAGATAATGGATTTTATAATTAAACGAAGCGGAAAAGATGAAAAAAGTGTTGCTTGAAGTTTTTTTTCTTTTTCCAGTTGTTTTATTGATTTAATTCCTAACTTTGTCAGTAATATCGGTTTCCGGATTAGCCGTTGGCGCGAAACGGAATTAAAAGGGAATCCTGTGCAAATCAGGAACTATCCCCGTAGCTGTAAGTTTTATCCTCCCATAGTGTGGGGAAGTGTTGTGACATTCTTAGCCACTGGTTATTGTGAAAACCGGGAAGGCGCTACAACGGAAACAAGTCAGAAGACCTGCCGTTATTGTTTATATCATTCATGGCTTTCGGGTGAAAGGCGATAGAACGAATCATACTGATCCTTTTTATTACTGGTTTCCATGAATTGTCGTGTGTGAAAGACTTATATTGAATAATGTGTGTTTTGTATAACCTTAATTTATAAGTATGATTAATTCAGAGGTATTTATTATTAAGAGAGATGGTAAAAAAGAAACTTTCTCTCTTGATAAAATTAAAAATGCAATAGCCAAAGCATTTTTGTCAGTAGGAAGTTTTGCTACCCAGGATGTGATTACTACTGTATTGAGTCGCGTTAGTGTCAGTGATGGAATGAATGTGGAAGAAATCCAGAATCAGGTGGAGGTGGCCCTGATGGCTGAACATTATTACAGTGTTGCCAAGGCGTATATGCTGTATCGTCAGAAACATTTGGAGGATCGTGAGGTGAGAGATAAACTGAAGTTTTTGCTTGACTATTGTGACGCTTCCAATCCGGCAACCGGCAGTAAATATGATGCGAATGCCAATGTGGAGAATAAGAATATTGCTACGCTGATAGGAGAGTTACCCAAATCAAATTTTATTCGTCTCAACCGTCGTCTGTTGACTGACCGTTTGAAAGACATGTATGGAAAGGAATTGTCCGATCGTTATTTGGAACTTCTGAATCATCATTTTATTTATAAAAATGATGAAACTAATCTGGCTAATTATTGTGCCAGCATTACTATGTATCCTTGGTTGAATAATGGTACGATAGCAGTGGGAGGGAACTCTACGGCTCCTACTAACTTGAAATCTTTTTGTGGTGGATTTGTCAATATGGTTTTTATTGTATCCAGTATGTTAAGTGGTGCCTGTGCTACTCCAGAGTTTTTGATGTATATGAATTATTTCATTGGTTTGGAATATGGGCAGGAATATTATAAGTATCCCGATAAGATTGTTGATTTATCTACCAAACAAAGAACAATAGACAAAATCATTACAGACTGTTTCGAGCAAATAGTATATTCTATTAACCAGCCTACAGGGGCGCGTAATTTTCAAGCCGTCTTTTGGAATGTAGCTTACTATGACAAATATTATTTTGAAAGTCTTTTTGGTAACTTCTTTTTTCCCGATGGAAGCCAACCTGACTGGAATTCACTAAGTTGGTTGCAGAAACGTTTCATGAAATGGTTTAATAAAGAGCGTACACGTACTGTTTTAACATTTCCTGTAGAAACAATGGCGCTTTTGACTAAAGATGGTGATGTATTAGATAAGGAATATGGTGACTTTACGGCTGAAATGTATTCCGAAGGTCATTCTTTCTTTACTTATATGAGTGATAATGCAGATTCTTTAAGTAGTTGCTGCCGTCTTCGCAATGAGATACAGGACAATGGTTTCAGCTATACTTTGGGAGCAGGTGGGGTTTCTACAGGCTCAAAAAGTGTGCTGACTATTAATTTGAACCGTTGCATCCAGCATGCGGTGAAATCCGGTATACTTTATCCGTTTTTTTTGGAAGAAGTGGTTGATTTGGTACACAAAGTCCAGTTGGCTTATAATGAGAATCTGAAATTGTTGCAGTCGAAAGGTATGCTGCCTTTGTTTGATGCTGGTTACATCAATATGAACCGTCAGTATCTAACTATCGGTGTTAATGGTTTGGTGGAAGCAGCGCAATTTATGGGTATTGAAATCAATGATAACCCTAAGTATGAAGCATTTGTTCAGGAGATTTTAGGAATGATTGAACGATATAATAGGAAGTACCGTACAAAGGATGTTTTGTTTAATTGCGAAATGATTCCTGCTGAGAATGTAGGAGTGAAGCACGCTAAATGGGATAAAGAAGCAGGCTTCCAAACATTCCGAGAATGTTATAACAGTTATTTCTATATTGTAGAAGACAAATCGTTGAATGTTGTCGATAAATTCCGTCTGCATGGACGCCGCTATATAAAGCATTTAACGGGAGGCTCGGCCTTGCACATGAATTTGGAAGAACATCTTAGTAAGGAGCAGTACAGACAACTACTTCGGGTAGCTGCTATAGAAGGCTGTAATTACTTTACATTTAATATACCGAATACCATTTGCAATGAATGTAAGCATATTGATAAGAGATACTTGCATGAATGTCCTGAATGTCATAGTCGGAATGTGGATTATCTGACACGTGTTATCGGGTACATGAAGCGGATCAGTAATTTTTCTCAGGCAAGGCAGAAGGAGGCTGCACAAAGATATTATGCTCCGTTACGTTGATTATGACATCGTATTTCAAGAAATTCCGGATGAAGTCACTCTGGCGATCAATCTCTCTAACTGTCCCAATAGGTGCAAGGGCTGTCATAGCCCTCATTTGTTGGAAAATGTAGGAGAATCTTTAACGGAAGAAAGTCTTGGGCATCTTTTACAGAAGTATGGAAAGGCGGTGACTTGCGTCTGTTTTATGGGAGGCGATGCCGAACCCTTTGAAGTGGAAAGGTTGGCAGGATTTCTTCACCGACAGTCTATCGCTTTGGTAAAGGTGGGTTGGTATTCGGGGAAGAATGAATTGCCGGAAGGTCTTTCCGTTCAGAACTTTGAATATATAAAGTTGGGACCGTATATTGAAAAATTGGGTGGCTTGAAATCTCCTGATACCAATCAGCATTTCTATCGGATATACGGGGATGAGATGAAAGATATTACCTATCGGTTTTGGCGTATCTGAAAAAGGCGGAAATAAATTCCGCCTTTTTCAGATAAATATATTAAGTTGGTTATGCTTCCGGTTGATAGTCTTCACCATTCTCCCATGCACTGTCATCATTCCAGTTTTCATATAAATGGTTTACCCAAATTTGGCGAATCTCAGGATAACTGCCAAGGGCTTTCATATTACATCCGTCTTTAATACCATGATCGGCTCCGGCTTGATCTGTCGGGTGGCTTTCGAATGTTCTGTCCACTTTGAATCCTAATTTCTCCAAACGTTCACGCCAGCTATATTCATTTGTATTGATTTCCACATTGCTTACATCGTCATCTTCGGCCATAGCTTCCAATCCCCAAAGGTCGTTGTGGGCATGGTCACCGGCAATTGACATGAAAGGTGCAAGATAAACATTTACTTCTGATGGGTTCAGACCGTTCTTTTCGCAATAGCTCATCACCTTAGAGTACATACAGTCGGGATATTGGGTTTTGTCAAATCCTTCTACAGGAATTCTATTAGCCGGTTCTTCCTCTATTTCTTTCGGGAAGAAAAGCATGTCACCATAATCCACAGTACCTACAAAGATATTGTTGTTGGCAGCAAGTTCCTGCAATGCTTTTTCCATGTCAGAGTACTTTTTGTTAGCATTGTAATTCTCATCCGGATTACCGTGTCCCATTAGAAGCACGATGTTGTTCTTGCCTGCTAATTTAGACTCATAGTGTTTGTAAAGTATCTCTGCTACATCTTTAGTATCTTCTGCACTGGAAAGAAGGTTGGTACCTTTCAATACATCAATATGCGGATACCATTGAATCATAAAGTATTTTTTTACATCAGTATTCATTAATGAAAGATATTCTTCGCCTGGAATTACATGCAATGATTGTACAGCCACACGTTTGTATCCTGCATCGCCTATTGCTTTCAACCATTGGTCCAATTCATAACGTGCTATGCCGGTAGATGCTTCTACACGTCCGATACATGTACGTGAAGTAAATGACATATAAATATCCGTATTGGGGAATTTAGCTTTAAAATCCTCAATCACATCATCATAAACAGAAAGGGACTCATTATAGGTACTGCCAAAAGTACAGAGCAAAATGGCTGTGTCGTGTTGCTTGGTTCTGGTTACTACATCCACAGCAGGATTAACAGTACTTTCTTCATCATCATTGTCACTACAGGAACTGAATCCTGTGCAAGTTGCGGCAGCAACAAAAGCCGCCATCAGATAATACTTGAATTGTTTCATACTAATAAAAATTAATTTATAAATTGTTGGTTATTAATTGTTTTTGAATTTAATGAGGGCGGAGACATAAAAAGTTCTTCCGGGAGTTGATGTGGCACGATTCCGTCCGAAAGGAGTACGGTCTACATAGTCAAATACATTATCTACCCCGGCATTCATCGTTAATGACCACCGTTTCATTTTTAATAATGAGTGGGCTGTGTTGATACGCCAAGTTTGGAATCCGTCGGCATTATTATCATTTATATAACGGCGTGTAGACTGATATCTGCCATAGATGCCGATACCCAAACGATACAGTTTCCATGAATGTTGCCATAAGATATTTAAATTTGCATTATGGCTGGAAGTAGCATCAATAGGAAGATATTTCATATAATCTATACCTTTGTTAGGATATTGCGCTTTTGGATCAGCATAACTATATCCGCCGGCAAGGCTGAGAGATTTTGCAGGACGATAGTTGAAGGTGAAATCCATACCATAAATACGTGCCTTTGTCAGATTCTTATATTGTTTGCTCTTTTCTACTTCAAGAAACTTTTCATCGGGAGTTACGGAAATTTCAACCAGCTCAATCATGTTGTGAAGATAATTCATGTATCCGGTTAAACTGGCTTGGAATTTTTGCCCTACGTACTCGATACCGATTGAAGCATATTGTGAGGTTTGTGCTTTTAGATCTGTGTTGCCATGATATGCAGTCAAAGCACCGCCTCCGATAACGCCGGTATAATTATAATAAAGTTCTTTAATAGTGGGTGCTTTGTAGCCTAAAGCATAAGACGCACGCAAATTAATATGTTCTCCGGGTTTATAAAGTCCTGATATTTTCGGACTGAAATTCAATCCTGTTTCCTTGTGTTGTGTTCCTCGTACCCCGGCAGTCAGAACCAGATTTTCTCTGGCTGTCCATTCCTCCTGTATATAAGCTGCCAACGTATAAACGGAAGCGCGGTCACCGTCAATGTGATGAGGTGATTCCAAATGATTGTACTGATATTCGATTCCTGCATTTAAAATATGGTCCTCTCCAAGATAAAATACACTTTTTACCTGGCCTAATATTTGTTTCTGAATACTTTGTTTGATACGTTGACCGGCAAAGTAGGTGATACGTTCATGGCGGTCATTGTCTAGAAAATAATCAGTATGCTCGTTTAGCTTATAGTCATAGAAGTAACCGTATCTGCCATAAGATAGGTCTGCTGTCAGATAATTCCGTTTTCCTAATTTATATTTACTTCCTACTGCAAATGTATAGTTGCGATAATAAAAATCGTTGGCTTGATATTTCCAAGGACCGTGTGTACGCATTACCCAACGCTCATAATAAGTGCCTTCTGCAGTGAGGTCTAGTTTGCGATTGACTTGCCATTCAATGTTCTCGGACAGGGTATAGTTTGAAGAACGGTTTACGGTCAACATAGTAGAGCCGGATTTCAATTGATTCTGATCCCACTGTAGGTCTGTATTCCGCCAGCCATCGGTATGCCGGAAGTTGATTCCGGTTACAGATTTTATCTTTCTATAGTTAAAGCCGAAACTGGTACTTTGACGTATATCGCCATATTCACCTATGCGGGATGTGTTGGTGAGCTCCATTTTTTCACGGTTACGTTTGGTTATGATATTGATAACTCCGGCTATTGCGTCACTGCCATAAAGTGAAGAAGCGGCCCCTTTTACAATCTCTATGCGTTCTATATTAGCTGGATTTAATTGATTCAAGTCGTTTTGCCCTCCTACATCGCCATTCATTCTTTTTCCATTTATCATGATCAGGATATAGTCATTGTTCAATCCGTTTAGTTGGATATGGCTCCCCATATCACCATCATGAAAGGTCAATGAAGGACTAAGACCACTGAGCAAATCGTCTATACTGCGTGCCTGATATTGTTCCAAAGCTTTGCTGGTTATGACTTCAGTCTGTACGGGAGCATCTTTCAGATAATGTTCAGTACCTGTACCCGTGATGACCACTTCATTCAGTAATACGGACAATTCTTTATCGTCTTTATCTTTGAGAATACTTTGGGCACTTGCAATTTGTGTACCTAATAGTAGAATAGCAGGAAGTAAATACCTCATATTATGTTTTATTTAATTTGCAAAATAAAACATCAAGTTTCCCTCTGATAAAGAGGAATGCCACAAAGGAATAGACGTTGGAAAACGCTTGTTCGAATGGACACATACTTCTAATCCTGGAAGCTTGGTGTTTATTGTTCAACAGACTTAGCAGGTATTCTGGCTTTCCTCTGATTGGAAACCTTCCCATTTCTTCAAATGAAACAGTGGTTTTAGACTATCCAATCAACATCATGAGGATTTACAGCTGCAGGTACAGCCCCGGATTTACACCGGGTTCCCTTGCATCGGGCTATGTGATAGCCCGATTACTAATTCCGTTGCAAAGATAGAGGTTTATTTTATATTATCTTCGATAAGTCTTTGATTTTTTTAGCTTTTAAATTTTAAAGACAGACTGATGTAGAATGAACGTCCGGGGGTAAGTGTCGCATAATTGCTGTTATAAGGACGGTCATCCATATAATCGAACAGGTTTTCCATGCCGCATCCGGGTTCGATGATTACAGATTTTAAGTTGAAAGAATGGCGTGTGTTTAAATTCCACAATTGATACTCGGGAGCATAACCGTAACTTTTAGAGAAACGCTTGCTGTTGATACGGCCGTTCAAATTTATATTCAACCGATATATTTTCCATGAATGCGCCCATTGGGCATTGATATTGTATGCGTTTTTTATACTTTTGTCGATGGGTTGTTCCAATTCCACATCTTGGGTATTAAGATGAGTGTATCCTCCGCTTAAATTGAACCCGGCACCTAGGTATGCATTGGCGGATACATTGATTCCGTGGACTTTAGCCTCCGCTATATTATCACGTTGACGAACTTCCTTATGACCATATTGCTCCATAGCTTTATCTCCCGTGGCAATCGTATTATAATCTATCATGTCACGAATATTATTATAAAAAGCATTGACTGATACTGAAAAACGCTCATGTACATACTCTGCACTCAATGAGAAATAATTATTCTTTTCCGACTTTAAATCCAAATTACCTATTGTCAACCTGTCATTTTTTTTAGCTATGTCAGTGGCATAGAGTTCAGACAGGGTAGGAGTTCGGAAACCTGCTGCATAGGAGGCACGGAAATTGAATTTGCCGGGTTTATACATCAGTGCTACATTGGGAGTGGCATGATTTTTGAAATTTTCATGATAAATGTAACGTACACCAATCAAAGCCTGTAGGTTTCTCAGTAACTTTATTTCATCTTGTGCAAACAAGGCCAGTGTATAAGCATCTTCTTTGGCTATATTGTCTGTTTGACTTTTCAAGACATCAACGATATATTCTGTGCCGACTGAAAGTTTGTGCCGGTTACCTAATTTAAAAATACCTTTTATGCTAAGATTGTGATTACGGGTCCGTTTGCGCACTTGCTCTTCACCTGCTTTTCCATTATAGGTTTTATTGTCTTTAAAAAAACAATAAGAGGAAGAAAAATGATCGGCGTAACAGTCTGCGGTAATATAATTCCCTTTATTTATCATGTATTGGGCACCAATGCCATAATTAAAGGTTTCATGCAATATGTTGTAGTCGTATGCTTCATAAGGGCGGCGTGTCTTGTTGTCATAATATCCGCCGCGGGCATAAAAAGAGAGTTTGTCGGTAGCATCGAAAGTGAATTTTTGATTGACAGTATTTGCATAGAAGCCTGTAGAAGCTACTTTCCCGGTTTCTTCCAATTCATGAGTTTTGGAGTTCTCCTCGTATGGATTCAGTTGCCATCCTTCGGCCTGCTGACGGCGATAAGAGGTGTAGGAGCCGAACTTGCCGGTATTGACATCTATGTTTACGGACTGGGTAAAACGTCCTTTACTGGCATAACGGGTATCGCTGGAAACATTGATAGCATTTTTTGCATCATCAGTAATGATGTTGATAACTCCTCCGATAGCATTTGTTC
This sequence comes from Phocaeicola vulgatus ATCC 8482, assembly GCF_000012825.1. Classification (GTDB taxonomy): domain Bacteria; phylum Bacteroidota; class Bacteroidia; order Bacteroidales; family Bacteroidaceae; genus Phocaeicola; species Phocaeicola vulgatus. The sequence goes on from NC_009614.1 coordinate 3,934,874, forward strand.
CGTAAAGAGCGGAAGAAGCGCCGTTCAATATTTCAATACGTTTGATTTTGGCAACATTGATTCGAGCATAGGTGTCATCTCCATACAGGCGTTTGCCATTTTCCAGAAAAATGAAATAATCATCAGGCAATCCATTCAGACTCAATGTTGTCCCCATGCCGTTGGTCATACTTGAGAAAGACGGGGTCAGCTTTTGTAAGGCCTCGTCCAGCGATGTTACACTGGCATTACTTAAATCCTTTGCAGTGATAACGGAAACAGGCACGGGACTGTCCGTCATGCGGTGGTGTGTTCCTGTACCGGTTACTACTACCTGGCCTATATTGGTAAAACTGTCTTGTAGCTTGATAAGAAGATTCTTTTCACCTCCTTTTGTCGTGATAGACTTGGGTGTGTAACTGACATGCGTGATTCTTAATACGTGTTTCCCATCAGGGAGATTGCTGATGGAAAACTCGCCTTTACCATTTGTGGTGCATCCTGAAAGGCTTTGATCGATACGGATATTAGCTCCCACTATAGGTTCGTTGGTATCGGCACTCACAATCTTTCCACTGATACTGACTTGTGCCAGTACGTCAATAGCCAGACAGCTTAAAGTAATTGCTGTCAATAATAACTTTACTTTCATCGAAAGAATTTAAGAATTAATAATTCACTTTCCTGACCCCGGGAGAGCATGATTATCTATGTTCGGACTTGGCAGGTTTCCTGGCTTCACCCTGAAAAGCGCCTTCCCATTTCTGGCAAAAGAAACAGTGGCTTGGTGAGAATTGCTTTTCATCAGACGGGTTTCACAGTAGCGGGCACTGCTTCGGATTCTATAACCGAATTCCCTTTTATACAGGCAGAGAAAGGCTGCCTATATCACCAAATCGGGCACAAAGGTAGGCAATTATTTTATATATGTTTTAAGATTAATGAAAAAATGGTTGCTTTTGAAAGAGGTGGGGGATTTTGAACCGTAGGAGTGAATTAGATTCACTCCTACGGTAATATGAATTTGCAATAATTCTGGCGGGATCAGGCAAGTGCCAATATTAATATTTGTGCTGTGAGTACACGTAAAAACATGGTAAGCGGATAAACGGTGGCATAACCCACTGCCGGAGCGTCACAAGAGGTCAAATCATTGGAGTAGGCTAATGCGGGCGGATTGGTGGTGGCTCCGGACAATACTCCGATCAAGGTGTAATAGTTCAGTTTATAAACATATCGTCCTATTATACCTACAATCAGTAAAGGCAGCAGCGTAATAATGGCGCCGTATGCTATCCATACATATCCACCCTCGTTAATGATTGTTTCGATGAATCCTTTGCCGGCTCCTAATCCTACGCAAGCAAGGAAAAGCGAGATACCGATTTCACGTACCATCAAATTGGCACTTATGGTGGTATAGGTTATCAGTTTATAATGTGGTCCGAAACGGCTTATCAGGATGGATACGATAAGGGGGCCTCCTGCCAGTCCCAGTTTTACCGGTTGGGGGATACCGGGGAATAAAAAAGGAGTGCTTCCTAGAATACACCCTAATGCGATGCCTAAGAAAATAGGGATCAGGTTGGGATGATTCAAACGTTTCATGGAATTACCTAGAATCTTTTCGGCATGGGCTACAGCTAGTTCGCTACCCACAATCTTCACCCGGTCACCCATTTGCAATTGCAGGTTGGGAGTGGCCACAAGGTCTACACCCGAACGGTTTACACGGGTAATGCTTGCTCCGAAGTTATTCCTGATTTTTAGTTGGGCCAATGTCTTACCGTTCAATTCAGGCTTGGTGATCAGAATTTTTCTGGAGATAAGTTGTTTGTTTTGGAAATCCCATTCCACATTCACTTGTTTTCCAAAAAAGACAGTGATAGCTTCTACATCTATCGGATTGGCGATAACAAGAATCTCATCGTGTATGTGAAATACTGTAGTGGAGTTCACCAGTTCTGTTTGTCTGTCTCCGTCACAATGCCGTATGCGTGAAATCACAAAATCACGGTTTACCAATGGCTTGATTTCTTTTATTGTTTTACCTTCTACGGCTTCATTGCGTATTTCTAGTGAGATAGGGCGTACAGTCAGTTCTTGTAGATGCCCCAATCCCCGTTCCGCATCGGCTTCTTCGGTTTTTGTGTTGATGCGCAGGATATATTTCAATGCCAGCAGGGAGAGAATACACCCTACTACTCCCAATGGATAGGCTACGGCATATCCCAGTGCTATTTCGGGAGCGTCTATACCATTCAGATCACTGTTTGCTTGCTGTGCGGCACCTAGTCCCGGGGTATTGGTTACAGCTCCAGAAAGAATTCCTACCATTGTGGTAATGGGGACACCTGTTATGAAATGGAGTATAATGGTGATGGTCACACCTAAAAATACAACCATCATGGCAAGCAGGTTCAGTGTGAACCCTCCTTTCTTGAATGCTGAGAAGAAACCGGGACCCACTTGTAGTCCGACTGAGTAGACAAATAATATCAGACCGAACTCCTTTAAGAAATGCAACAGATGTTCGTCCAGGTTCAGATTGAAATGACCGAATACAATTCCTACAAAAAGTATCCAGGTTACTCCCAATGAGATACCTGCCACTTTTATTTTTCCTAACATGATGCCGAAAGCAATGACCAGTGAAAGAATAAGTACGGAATGTGCTACTCCGCCGCCCCATAAATTAGGGTACCCTTCAAAGAGATTTCTAAAAAGTTCCATAATTCATTATCTAGTTTAATTATTTATAGTATCAATTTTATCATTGTTGTATAGCTGTCATTCTGGCAAAAATGACTGCAAAGGTAGCTTATTTAATTGATAAACCATAAAACTTTAATTGCTTTCTAAGGATATTTACTTGATATGTCGGAATTATGAATTAATCTGTTATTCTAATTTCGATAATTTGCAATTTGCACTATCTTTGTATCCGTTTTTAAAGAAATACTAAAGAATGAAGCCACAATTACTCATAGGGGCCGCTACATCGGGAAGCGGAAAAACGACTTTTACGATGGGGCTGCTGCGGGCATTGCACAAACGAGGTCTGCGGGTACAGCCTTTTAAATGTGGTCCTGATTATATTGATACACAATTTCATACGCTGGCTGCTGACCATGAGTCGGTGAATTTGGATACTTGGATGGCATCAAATACCCATGTACAACATCTGTATAATAAATATGGAGATGGAGCCGATGTATGTGTAACCGAAGGAGTGATGGGATTGTTTGACGGTTATCAAAGAATGCAGGGAAGTAGTGCTGAAATAGCCAGATTGTTGAATATCCCTGTAGTGCTTATAGTAAGTGCGCGTTCTACAGCTTATTCTGTGGCTCCGTTAATTTATGGTTTCAAGCATTTTAATCCGGCTGTGAAGATTGCAGGTATTGTTTTCAATCAAGTGTCATCTCCTTCTCATTTCGCTTATTTACGTGAGGCTTGTGTTGATGCAGGAGTGGAATGTTTGGGATATCTGCCTATGACAGAAGGGTTGAAAATTCCATCCCGGCACTTGGGTTTGACATTGACAGCCAAACGTTCCATGAACACCTTGATAGAACAGGCTGCGGAATTGGTTGGAAAATATGTGGATTTGGATAAGCTGCTGAGTATTTGTCATCGTAATTTCCCGTGTCGGTATACATTGCCTTATAGTTCAGAAACAGGGGTGGAAAGTTTTACTCCTTCTGCTAAAAAGATGAAGATAGCCATAGCGCGGGATCCGGCTTTCAACTTTATCTATAGAGAAAACATAGACCGCTTGTCTGCGCTAGGAAGCATTACTTATTTCAGTCCTGTATATGGTAGTGATTTGCCGGATGCTGATTTGGTTTATTTACCCGGAGGATATCCGGAATTGTTCGCCCGTCAACTACATCGGCGCAAAAAGTTAATGGAAGCATTAAGAACTTATGCAGAGGAGGGGGGGAAAATTTTGGCCGAGTGTGGAGGTATGATGTTTCTCACCCGTTCCTTGACAGCCCGCCAGGGAGGGACTGCATATGCCATGACGGGTATTTTGCCTTTGGATTGTACCATGGTGGGTGCCAGACTTCATCTAGGGTATCGTCGTATAGAATATAAAGGGATGGAGCTTCGCGGGCATGAATTTCATTATTCCAATGTTGTTGCTCCTGACGCTATGCCTTCTGTAGCAAAACAATTTACGGCAAGAGGAATGGAAGTGAGTACCCCGCTTTATAGATATAAAAACGTGATAGCCGGATATACTCATCTATATTGGGGGGAAACGGATATCTTGAAATTATGGAAAGTATGAAACGTATTTATACACGAACCGGAGATAAGGGCATGACAGGAATTCATGGTGGAGAGCGGGTTTTTAAAGATGATATCCGCATTGAAGCTAATGGATGTATTGATGAGTTGAATGCTGTTATAGGAATTGTGCGTTCGTTTTTACCTCAGGAGCACGAATGGCAATCCTTGCTTTTTTCAATTCAGAAAAACATGATGGCAGTGATGAGCCATGTGGCTACACCATCAACTATCCGTGAAGGGAATCCTAATATCTTGCCTGATGATTTATGCTCTTTTTGTGAGGAAGCAATGGATACATTGATGGAACAGATGGAGGATAATAGTTCCTTTATCCTTCCCGGAGGAACGCCGGTATCAGCGCAGCTGCAGTTTGCTAGGACGGTGGCACGCCGGGCTGAACGGAGATTATGGACTTTGCATAAACAAGATCCGTTACCGGAGATAATTCTTCGGTTTATCAACCGGCTGTCCGATTTGTTTTTTGTTATGGCCCGTTATGAGATGCAACAACAGAACTGGACGGAAGAAAAGTGGCAGTCCTTTGCATATAAAAGAAAGAAGAAAGAGTGATGAAAAAGAATTTACACCCGATTATGTTGGCAGGAACAGGCAGTGATGTTGGCAAAAGTGTCATCGCTGCTGCATTATGCCGCATTTTTAAACAGGACGGTTATCGACCGGCACCTTTTAAGGCACAGAATATGGCACTGAATTCATATGCCACTCCGGAAGGGTTGGAAATAGGGCGTGCACAAGCTGTACAGGCCGAAGCGGCTGGAGTCCCTTGTCATACGGACATGAATCCTTTGTTGTTGAAACCCAGTTCCGATCATACTTCGCAAGTGGTATTAAACGGTCGTCCCATCGGTAATCGTAACGCTTTTGAGTATTTTCGCAAGGAGGGACGTGAAGAGCTGAGGCAGGAGGTAAACGCAGCCTTTGACCGTCTTGCCGCACGTTATAACCCTATTGTAATGGAGGGAGCAGGGAGTATTTCCGAAATAAATCTGCGGGATACTGATTTGGTGAATATGCCGATGGCCTGTTATGCGGATGCGGATGTGATTTTGGTAGCTGATATTGACCGGGGAGGAGTATTTGCCAGTGTCTATGGTTCGGTCATGTTACAAACTCCTGAGGACAAGAAACGTATAAAAGGAGTAATCATTAATAAATTCAGAGGGGATATCCGTTTGTTTGAGTCTGGTGTGAAGATGATGGAGGATTTATGTGGTATTCCTGTCTTGGGAATAATACCTTATTATAGAAATATACATATTGAGGAAGAGGATTCCGTAGGCTTGGACTATAAACGGATGCAAGCCGTGGAAGGCAAAATAAACATAGCAGTTGTTCTGTTGCGTCATCTCTCAAACTTTACAGATTTCAACAGATTGGAACGGGATGAACGGGTGCACCTTTATTATACCAATAATACGGAAGATCTGGCCAAAGCTGATATTATTCTGCTTCCTGGCAGCAAAAGCACTTTGGATGACTTGTATGAGTTGAGACGGAACGGGGTGGCGCAAGCTGTCCTACGTGCGCATAGGGAAGGGGTTACTGTAATGGGAATTTGTGGGGGATACCAATTGATGGGACTTGAGATTCACGATCCGGAAGGAGTGGAGGGAGAGATCCGTCAATTGCCGGGACTGGGACTGCTTCCCGTCATTACTACGATGCAAGGGGAGAAGGTGACGCGGCAGGTGAATTTTCATTTTCTTGAGAATGCGGAAACTTGCCAAGGATATGAAATACACATGGGAGAAACCCGCCCGGTTCCGGGGGAGGCTGTAGTTCCTTTGAATAAACTGGAAGACGGTGGAGAGGACGGTTGTTTTGTAAACCAAAAATGTATGGGAAGTTATATTCATGGAATATTGGATAATCAGGCATTTATAGATTATTTGCTGGAACCATACGCAGAAAAACTGGAGTGTCATACGGTGTTGGATTACCGGACTTATAAAGAAGAACAATATGATAAATTGGCAGAGCATGTACGCAGTCATCTTAATCTGCCTTTGTTGTACCAAATAATGAGTGGGAATGATTGAAGGACATGGTGATGATGCTTATAAGTATAAAGCAATAAAGATAAATTTCAGTTCAAACGTATATAATCATGTAGACCATAGCGGATTACATCAACATTTGTTTCAGCAGATGGAAAGTATCCGTACGTACCCCGAACCGGAACCTTATTCGTTGGAAAAGGTTTTAGCGGAACGGTTTCATCTTTCGTCTGAAGAGGTTTGTGTGACCAATGGGGCTACGGAAGCCATTTATTTAATAGCTCAGACATTCAGGAATCAGATTTCGGCTATCTTGATGCCCACTTTCAGCGAATATGCGGATGCTTGTCGTCTGCATGGTCATAAAGTGGTTCCTATATATAATTTGAACCGTTTGCCGGATAGGGGGAGGTTGATATGGTTATGTAATCCTAATAATCCCACAGGAGAGCTTAGGGAGAAGGAAGTCTTGACAGCCTGTATAAAACAAAATCCGCAGCGTATTTTTATCATGGACCAGTCGTATGAATTCTTTACACAGAAGGCTTTGCTTACAGCCAAGGAGGCTGCGGAATTTCCGAATGTTATTCTGTTGCATTCCATGACAAAACGTTTTGCCGTGCCCGGCTTGCGTTTAGGATATATCACTGCATGTAAAGAACTGCTACATGAAATCCGGACACAGCGGATGCCTTGGTCTGTTAATCAGTTGGCTATAGAGGCCGGGCATTATTTATTGTCTTCTTCTCAATATGATATAGATATCTCTTTGTTATTGAGGGAAAAAGAGAGATTAGTTCAATCTTTACTTTCAATAGGGGGAATGGAGATCTGGCCATCGGATACTCACTATATGTTAGTTCAATTGCGGATGGGAAAGGCGGCGGCTTTGAAAGAATATCTGGCAACAGAGCAGGGAATTCTTATTCGTGACGCATCCAATTTTGAAGGGCTGAATGAACACTTCTTCCGTATTGCTACACAAACTCCGGAAGAAAATGACAAACTGGTAGAAAGTATAAAGAAATGGACATATATGTATTAATTCTTCCGTTGTTGATAGGATGGATATTAGATAAATTGCTTGGGGATCCGATAGGATTGCCGCATCCAGTGGTAGGATTCGGGAAGCTGATCTCTTTTTGTGAGAAACGATGGAACTGTGGGACACATCGGATGTTGAAAGGAGGGGTGGCGGCCATTATGCTTATTTTGCTAGTGTATGCAGGATCTGTTTTGGTATTGCATTATCTGTTTGTGCTAAACCGTTGGTTGGGTATTATTCTCTCTGCTGTGCTTGTTTTCTATTGTTTGGCAGGAACTACACTTATCAACGAAGTAAGGCAGGTTTTTTTGGCTGCGGATCATTCTTTGGAGGAAGGAAGAAAGCAGGTTTCCCGTATTGTAGGGCGTGATACTTCGGAACTGACAGATCAGGAAGTGCGTACGGCTGCTTTGGAAACATTGGCTGAGAATTTGAGTGATGGGGTTATTGCTCCATTATTCTGGTATTTGCTTTTGGGAGTTCCCGGTATGCTTGCTTATAAGATGGTTAATACGCTTGACTCTATGATAGGCTATAGGAATGAACGTTATCTTCAGTTTGGTTGTGTCGCTGCACATATTGATGATATGGCGAACTATATTCCGGCTCGTCTAACTGCATTTTTAATGGTGCTGTGTGCAGGGCGTCCCGGTTTGCTGAGATTTGTAGGTAAATATGGTAACCGGCATGCGAGTCCTAATTCAGGTTATCCGGAGTCTGCTTTAGCAGGTATCTTGAATTGCCGTTTTGGAGGTCCTCATGTTTATTTTGGAGAGATAGTCTATAAACCTTTTATTGGAGATAAGGATCGGTTTATCCATACACAGGATATGCATAAAGCTGTCGATATAAACAGGAGAGCAGAAATCTTGATGGTTATAGTAAATATTGTTTGCTTATATTTGGTCGGTTGAAAAATATATATTACTTTTGTTTCCGTTTTAGAGATGCGGCAGTAGCTCAGTTGGTAGAGCATCAGCTTCCCAAGCTGAGGGTCACGAGTTCGAACCTCGCTTGCCGCTCATAATGAAAGCCTTGATAGTTAATAGATTAGCTATCGAGGTTTTCTGCTTTTAGCAGGTTACGGAAAGTCTATTTTCGGGTGGTTTCAGAGGGTGCATGTAAACCAAGATGTAAACCGAAAATTCATTATGAATGCCTGTGTTTCAGTAGTTTGCTACAAATCTAAGACATTATCCAATGGTGAAAATCCATTGATGCTCCAAGTATCTAAAGGAGGAAAGCGTAAATACCAAAGTTTAGGCATATCCATCAATCCTAAATATTGGGACTTCACACGAAACAAACCTAAGCCTAACTGCCCTAATAAAGAATATATCCAAAAGATTATCTTGGATAAACAAAGGGAGCTACAACAACGCATGTTGGAACTAAACAGCGAACAAAAAGAATACACTACCACCACTTTACTCAATAATGAGAATACAAAGTTTGAGCTAAAAACAGTCAGTATGTTCTACAAGGAACTTATAGAGCAATACACACGGGAGGATAAATGTGGAAACCGTCTTATCTATAAAGGCTCATTCAATTCACTCAAAGTTTTCACTAATGGGAAATTGGATATTCCATTTAATGAAATAGATATTGCTTGGCTTAACAAGTATGAGAAGTGGCTACGCTCCAAAGGTAATAGAGAAACTACAATCAGCCTACTTTTTCGCACGCTCCGTAGTGCATACAATAAAGCTATCAAAGCAAAGTGTGCCCGAAAGTCCGATTATCCGTTTGATGATTACAAGATTAACAAATTCGATACCACTACCCAAAAGAGAGCCATTGCCAAAACAGACGTGCTGAAATTCACAACAGAAGTGCAGCCCATCGGAAAGCAACAATATATGGAGTTAAGCAAAGACATATTCGTGTTCAGCTATCTATGCGGTGGAATCAATTTCACAGACATAGCTAATCTGACAAACGAGAATATCCAAAATGGCAGGCTACACTATATTCGTCAAAAGACAAAAAAGCCAATCAAGATAGGAATACCGCAAGAAGCCATGCAGATAATCGAAAAATATTCAAAGGAGAGCAAAGGCTATCTATTTCCGATTTTAGATAGCAAGATACACAAGACCGCCCTACAAAAGCAGAACAGAATACATAAGATATTAGGAAAGGTCAATAAGAATCTAAAACTACTTGCCGCACAGCTTGGAGTTGAAGCCAACTTGACAACCTATGTCGCCCGGCACTCATTCGCAAGCGTCCTAAAGAAATCGGGAGTAAACATCGCATTGATAAGTGAAGCATTGGGACATTCAGACTTAGCCACCACTCAAATATACTTGGATAGTTTCGATAATGAGCAAGTGGATGAAGCCATGAGGAATCTCCTTTAATCTATAAATAAATCCCATTTGCAGCAATGCAGGTGGGATTTTCTTTATATTTTTGCAAAAAAAGGACAAAATGAGAAATATTGATTTTAATAAATACCAATCAGCTCTAATCATAGGAAATGGATTTGATTTAAGTTTAGGTTTATCCACAAGCTATATGGACTTTGTGAATAGTGATGAATTTCAAATCTTGCTGAATATGCAAAATCAATTAGCTATCTATTTAAAAGTAAATGCTGAATTACAAAACTGGATTGATATAGAAAATGAGTTAAAGCTTTATTCGAAAAATGAAGATAATGCAAAATTCAAAACTGAGTATGAGGCTTTATGTAAACAATTAGTTGTTTATATTAATAATATTGATTATTCAAGTATAAATAAGAATTCTAAAGCTTATGAAGTACTTACAAATTTGTCTTCAACAAAAAACAATATTATTTTAGATTTTAATTATACTGCATCAACAAGGCTGATATTAAAGCAATGTGGGCTATCTGACGAGGATATAGATAATAGATTAATAAAAGTTCATGGAGAAGCATCTAATAACGATATAATATTTGGAGTTGAAGATAATGCTGGAATAAAAAAAGAGCATGTTTTTTTGCGTAAAGCATATAACATAAAATATAAGGCACTTAATTTTTCTGAATTATATGACAGAATAAAATCAGTTGCAATTTTTGGGCATTCTTTAGGAGAAACAGACCATACATATTTTAACAAACTCTTTCAGGAAAGCTGTATGTATAACAAGTTCTCAACTAATAACAATAAAGAATTTTGGCTCTTTTATTATAAAGAAAATGGCTACCACTGTATGATGCAACAATTAGATTCATTAACGCATAATAGCCTAACCTCATTTAGGCAATATAACAGAGTGAATTTTATCAATACAGATAAAGAAAAAGTTTTTATCTAACATAGCAAGCAATGGAAATAGAAGAACTGCCCGATTTGAAAGTTAATTGGATTGAAAGCTACAAATACCTTGCTGAACCACTATTAGAATATGTGTGGGAAGTAGCCAATCACTTCCTGCCCGATTATGAAGATGTGTCCGCTGCACCTGCCATATTCGCCAACAGATATGCGGAAAGAAACTTGTCCGTTGAAGAAAGGTACGAGAGAACACAAGAAATGAAAACTTTCAAAGGAACTTTGGAAGAATACAAGAAACGAGAATACAGAAAGCTGGATGATTCTTTCAAAGAGAAGTTTCTAACTAATGAAGATTTACAGAATACCATTGAAGCGTATAAGTTGGATGTTAGCAAGTTTTGGTATCTACTTCTGTTCGTATATGACTTTATAGAGGATATTGGTACAAACGCACCTGCATTAAATAAGTCCGTATTGGAGGATTTTAGCTATTTTCATACCAACCTATCGGAAGCTACCAGTATCACCCTAAAGAAGAATAACAAGAAAAGCTATGTCGTTGAAAGGGAGGACACAATCAGAATCATTCAAGCAGCCTTGCAGCATTTTGTCAATACATACAGCGATATTATACATAGTGAGCAAGATAGAGAAACCATGATTAAACAATTAAAGGACATAGGTTTGGAGGGCTTTATCAGAAATGACTTATCGTCAAAAATCAGCTTTACGGACAAGTTCAGTCTTGACATATCTTATAAGAAGTGGAAATTTACGGATATGTTTCTGTCTTTTATTGAAAGAAGAAAGGCTACCACCATACCCGATAAAAAAGTAAAGGTATCTAAAGACAAGATGATGCTTGTTTCAAGGCTTATCTATACAGTGGGCTATGATGGCAAAAGATATAATGAAGAATACGATTCGGAGGGTAACAAGAACAGAATGTTATCCAATCTCCTTAGAAGATACAAGAACGAGAAATTTCCGTCTGTCATAGCTAATAACTACAACGTAGTTTCATAAACGACATACATAAAAACATAGCAGAAATGCGTACTGAAAGGGTTGTTCTTTTCGGTACGCATTTTTTTTGCGTACTGGAATGGGCACGTTTTCTACACACATGGGCATTAGGCAAAATGCTTTGTTACCCCTTATTTCTGCCCTAATTTTGCAATGTCAAAAGGGAACAAATAAGTAAGTGCGCATAGCTTTAGTAGTTCTTTAATGACTTAATAATTAATATGTAAAATATCTAAAATTAGGAATTATGAAAAATTTAAAATTTGCAGAAGCATTAAATAGTGAAGTAGAAAACATAGTAGAAAACACTAAAGTAAGTGCAGCATTCGTGCAGGAACTGAAAGAAGCATTCCTCATGTTTCCCGTCAGAACGGATATGCGTTTCAAACAATCCTCAAAAGGAGAACTGATTATATCGGTCACAGTCGTTTATGCTACTGGCATGACACAACATTTTGAGGGTGCAGGAGATGCAGACCTTATTTCGGCAATACATTTCGGCATGGCTAAAATGATAAACGGCTTGCACGACTACAAAGCAGAGGAACATGAGGTCGAAATTGCCCAAGAGGGTGAAAACTTGGTAATGGAACTGTTCAAGCAGTACATGAACTCCACTATGAGGGGCTATATTGAAGCGGACTGGTACAACAACAGCGGCGAGCGTTACCGTTGCGTGAGATTTTCTTCCACATTCAACGGGAATGTAAAGTTCTGCATGAAAGCAACGGATGAAGTGAACAGCCTTATCTGTGAAGCCTGCAAACCCGAATGGATGAAGAAATCAGAAGCGGAAGCCAAACAACAAGTTCCCAAACAGAATGAAGTAGCCTAAACAATCAGCTTGGAAGGAAGTCGAGGGAACAATCTCTCTCGGCTTTCTTTTTAATCGGAACAGAGAAAATGAAACAGATACAGTTTGCCCAAACATATAATAATGAAGCTGCACACAGACAAGTGAAGCTACTAATGAAACAACACAAGCAGCTTTATATCCAAGTGAACGGTGAAGCATGGATTAGCAGTCAAGGAGTAACGAGTATAAGATACCAACTCAACGCACAAGGCTGGCAGTGGATTCTTAATTATCTGCAAACGGGAGATTATGAGGATTTTGGAGTATTCCCGTCCAGACTATCCAAGCTATGCAGCGAGTTCCAAGAGGATGTGGTAAAAGAACTAATAGAACAGAAATACAATATTGCAAGAATCCCTTTTTTACGGGAAACCGAAGCCTATATAAGACTTAGAGGGCTGTTCCGTTTCGGAAAACTCTTTTTCAGCATAAGGAGAAGCGATGAATTTATAGATTATCTAAACAGCAAAGGATTATGATTACTCTACATAAAGGTCAATACCTGTCTGACGTAATGAGTGAGATTCCGTCAAACTGCATACTTTCCAAAAGAATACCCGGCTGTGGTGCTACCACTTTGGAGCTTGAAACCCAAAGAAATTCCATTATCGTAGTTCCCAATGTACCCGTCATCAAAAGCAAGTGCGGAAAATACAGCAATCTGTTAGGCGTTTATGAAGATGTCACAACAGATAAGATTCGCAATTATTTGACTAATAACAGACTACATAAGATAATGACTACTCCCGAAAGTTTTGGAAAAGTGAAAAACGCTTGCAGTGGTATTGACATTTATAATCATTTCTTCCTGCTGATGGATGAATGCCACCAATTAATCAAGGATGTGGATTACAGAACGGACATAGTGCTGCCCATGAATGACTTTTTTCGTTTCAAAAGCAAGGCTCTTGTTTCCGCCACTCCTATCGGATTCAGTGACCCAAGATTTAAAGAGTTTGAAACAGTGGAAGTAAGTGCCGATTATGATTACAGACAAGAAATTGCGGTTACACATACTTATAATATATACAAGGCAATAAGTGAATATTTAGGCAATCACACAGAGGAAACAGTCTGCTTTTTCGTCAATTCCGTGGTAATGATTTACTCCATAATGAAACAGTTCGGCATATTGGAGGATTCTACCGTTTACTGTGCGCCAAAAAGCCGTTTGAAACTGAAAAATGAATACTCCTTTGATAATGCTTATAATGATTGGAACGCAGATACCATGAAGAAATATAACTTCTTCACTGGCAGATTCTTTACGGCATTCGACTTGGATTTGCCTTATCAGCCCGATTTGGTAATGGTTACAGACCCTTATAATTCCGAATATACCATACTTGACATAGATACGGACTGCATACAGATTTGCGGAAGATTCCGTAACGGTATAAAATCGGCAACACATATCTATCGGGTGAATCCCGAAATCATAACCAAAGACAGGGAACAGATAGAATGGGAAATTTCGGCACATGAATTTGCCTATAACACGATACAAACCTTATACAAAAGTGCGGATAACAGAGAAAGCAGATTCGCTTTCGGTGCAGTTCTTGAAACCATGCCGTTCCGTAAATTCCTATATTCGGACTTTACAAAGAACTGGTTTGCCATAGACAATGAGATTAATTCCGTATTGGTGAACAACAGATACCAATCAAGACAAGAAATAAAGAACTGGTACAATGACTGCCATTTCTTCAATCCCACATTTGAGAATTGCGAATATAACGAGAATGACGAGAAATTAAAGATTGCCAAGACTACACGCTCGGTAAAGGACAAACACAGAAAAATGGTACAACTTCTTAGTGAAATGGAAACTCCCTACTCGGAATACGCCTTAGATTTCATTAATGATATGCGGAAGATTGACCCGTTCATTGTGGAAGCGTTTGAGACTTTGGGCAAAGAGAGGATAGAAGAACTTAACTATTCCAAAAAGAAAATCAAAGAAGAAATGATTCTGACACAACGTAAGGGGAATAAAGTTATCAGACTGGTTAAGAATATATTCAAGGTTGGTAACAGATATTCCAATGAGAAAATAGTTAATGAATTAACGAGAATATATGAGAGATTGAACATACACCCCGAAGAAAATATAGAACCGAAACTTATCGGTCTCTATTATCAAGCAAATCCATTTAAATCGGGTAATATAAGAGGCTATCAATTAAATTCGGAATTAGTTTAGCTAAATGGGACAAAATCTCATTTTCTTGCCTTTCTATACCCGATACAGAAATTAAGTAAAATGTCCCTATCAACCTTAATAACTAATGAAACAGAGTAATTTTCGTACTAACTAATAATATACAGTCGCAGGAAATTCTTGCGGCTTTTATTTTTGGCGCAGAACCACAGCCCCACATTTTCCCCGATTCCGATTTTCCGAATATTTCCACGTTAGGAAGAGTTATATAGCCTATACTTTATAATATACCACATACAGCTAATACCATTAAAAAGACTACCTAACTAAAGAATCACCTATATTCAGTTTTGCTAAAAGTCAAGAGAGCAAATATTATAAGGTACTTTATACAGAAAGCCCCCCTCCCCATTCAATCAGTAACCTTAAATATATAAGAGTGTCTGCCTTTACAGTGTACTACCCCCTTAGTCCCCCTCTGTATATTGATATAAAAAAGAATTATTAATCATTTAAACTTTTATCAATATGAGAAATTTAGTTATCATGCCAACAGAGAACAAAGAGAGAATGAATTTAGGTGAGTTTGCAGAAGAAGCAACCATTATTGAAGAAACTGCAACACCTAAAAGGGTAAATCATTTCATTGAGGCAAACACCCAAGAAGCTACCTTGCAACATTTGAAAAATGACTGCATTACTCCCGTTTTTGCAAAAGACAATGAGCTTACAGTAAACCATGCTGCATTTATTGAAACAGTTTGGGAAGCTGCAAACTCCTACTACAATGGTGAGACTATTGGAACACCCAATGTTCGTGTTAGTCATGTGATTAAGGGTCGCATTCCCGAAGCTATCCACAAACCTGCCAATCAGTTGTTGGAATCAGACAAAACCATCTACTATGAGAGGGCAGCTTTCAGTATTGACATTCCTACAATCTATGAAACGGTTGAGGGTAACAAGTTGAACCTTTCAATAGTAGGGGTTAGAGCCTATAACCAAATGAATCTGTATTCAAAGAAAGTTCCAGAGTTGTTTAGGTTGGCTATTGGCTTTAAGAACCAAGTATGTTGCAATATGTGCATCTTTACAGACGGTTACAAGGATGATTTAAGAGTGAGCAATACAAGTGAACTTTACCGTTCTGCCTTGGAACTGTTCAACAACTACAATCCTGCCAAACATCTGCATTTGATGCAAAAGTTGGGCAATACTTCAATGAGTGAGCATCAATTCTGCCAAATATTGGGTAAAATGAGACTTTATCAGTGTTTGCCCAATGGCTACCAAAAGAGACTGCCAAGAATGTTGCTTACTGATACACAAATAAACAGTGTTGCAAAAGCCTACATTAATGATGAGAACTTTGGCAGCTTTGGAAATGACTTGAATATGTGGAAATTTTATAATTTGCTCACTGGAGCAAATAAAAGTTCATATATTGATTCATTCTTAGACCGCTCTTTAAATGCTACTGAAATGGCAGTTGGAATTAATGCAGCCTTGCATGGGGATGAGCATTACAAATGGTTTATTGACTAATTAATGAGAGGACATCTATTTATTAGGTGTCCTTTCTTATCTATTTTACAAACCTTTTAAATAATGAGATATGGAATTACAAGAAAGCCGTGAATATAAGGCTGCAAAAGAATTGGAAAGAGCTTTGAATGATATGAGTTGGAATCCTCAAAAATTTGCTGAAAGTACAAGATATTATCACCGTACATTACAGCAGGAATTAATGAAAACCATTGTGGCAATCATTAAAATGGTTGGTGATAAGGGGTACAGAACAGACCTTAGAAATCAAGCCTCACATGAACTTTGCAGAAAGATTATTGACAGTGGGGTATTGGATGATTGTTACTTGCCTTTTATATAATGTAATGAGAGGACATCTATTTATTTAGGTGTCCTTTCTTTTTTATTCACTTAAAAATACTACAAAATGGAAGATAATGGAAAATTGATTTTATGGGGTACATTGGTAGTTCTACTACTGATAATGATTGGTATTATCAATCCTTTTTTGCTGATACTGATTTTATCCATCTTTATTTATGCGCAATCTTAGTTACACTTTTTTATTGGAATGGGACAAAGTTTGAAATTTCTGTTGTTATCATACCTTTTTCAGAAATAGAGAATTTTGTCCCGTTCTCTAATATACAGTAACTTTCAAAAACTGCAATGTAAGAGAAACTACAAATAATGGTTATATCTAAATCTGATAGGGCATAGTTCCAAGCCAAACAGATTGCGATAACGTAATTAGCCCTACATTAATGCAAGCGTAAGAAAATTATCTTTTTAAAAAGCCATGATATGGCTTGTAGTTTATGGTATGTGCAATTTTGGGGAACTACTTATATGCCATACTAATCTACTGATTATTTAGCTATTCCATAAAATAATTTCTGAATTATGCAAACATATGCAAAGTATTGAAATACAGTTTATTTTGATAATTCAAATTAAACACATAGCTTTGCAGTGTCCGTTTACAAAATCCCATTTATTTAATCATTTAAAATTTATCAGCTATGAGTAATCTTAAAACTTACTTCAAGAAAAGTGTGTCCGTATGTAAGAAAAGCTCTGCCTATATAAGAGCTATACTCGTTCTTGCAAAGGCACTATATCATGCAATGGTGGGCAATGGAAATTATGAGGTATCATTTACCAAGATAGGGCGCAAATGGTACTGTAATGTTCCGGGCTTTCCCAAAGAACTGTTTGAACATACGCTCATGGTTGGTGGTGCATCCAACTATCTTGAATATTACTCTCGTGGAGAAAATGAGATTGTGGCTACTATCAGAATTGCTAAAGAATGGGAAGATAAGTTTTATTGCGGAGTTAGATTATATAAGGTAAGTTCCACTTTAACGGGTGGTGCTTTCTATAAAGACCCAAGCGGAAATTTTGGTGAAGAACTTTGGCTTTGTCCCGTTACTCTATTCTTATTGGGCAAATACCCGAAACTAATCTTTATCTATAAGATTAACAAAAACTACCTGCATTGTCCCATCTGTATTGAGTGATTGGGCAAATTTATCCTCACAGATACCGCTATAATTGCAAATGAATCACTAATTTTGTGGTCTAATTAACTAAAAACACAATAGATATGGAAGGTATGTTCTCTTTAGGCAATGTTGGATTATGGAGAATGGCAAGCAATGGCTATATGTCTCTAACTGGAGAAGTGGGTGAATTATTCATTACCAAAATTTTAGGAACTATCATTCTTAAATTGAAATATAAAGATATTGTTTACGCAGTTTCAAAAAACGCAAATGAAAGATATTTTAGAGTACCAACCTCGGAAGGTGGATATTTCTTCTACTTTGACAGCTTTAATGAATTAAAAGAGGCTATTGAAAAAGGCAAATAGCAGACTGATTATTAAATAGTTCGCAGTATTTGCGGACTTTTTTTATATCCATTATGAAGATTAGATACTTCTTTCATTCATTACTTAGTTAGGCAACAAACCCATATACCTTATAATCTCTAATAGAACTACATCTTTCAATCCGCAGAAACTACGGGTACTTTTTTCGGGAAGAAATCTTCTTATAGTCCCCATTCAAAAAAAGTACCTGCTTATGCTATTACAAAGAAAAGAAGCTGAATACTTCTCTAATTACTTACTAAAGATATGCTTTAGAACATTTAGAACTGCATTTATCAGCGTTTTATCTTTAGCTATTCAAAACTTTTCGCTAACTTTGCAACAATTCCAGTAGTCTTAATGCGTTAAGACACTGAAAGGACATATTTAACGAAAAGGTGTTATTGAAATTATCTTTATTGGTAAATTCTCGCAAAATTTTCCTGTAGCAAAGATAATGGACGGTAGCACCACATCTTTGGTATGTATAGCCATTATTGGCTTTCTACATATCCTTTGGTGTGGGCTATTGTCTTTATCCGCTACGAGGCAATGCGAGAAGCCCACCAATGGATAAGGATGATAAGTTCCCACACCTTATTTTTTTATTCGCTTCTTCGGGGAATTGGGAAGTACAATATTAGTGAGCAATGAAGAAGATTATTTCAATTTTAGCTTTTACAGTATTGCCAACAGTTGCTTATTCACAACTTCCATTAGTTGAATACAAACCCGTAATAGTTGGCAAAAGTAATAACAACAGTAGCAACGAACATAACCAAGGTAATAGTAATGAGTATTTCCCGAATGTGCCTTCATATTCTACTCCTAATCGTTCCACCACACAAAACTATCAGACAATAGGAGCATATTTTTTTGATACAAGTTCACAGAATTTTAAAAGAACGAAAATTAAAATCAATTTCGGGGAATCCTATTCGGGAGAAACTGAAATCTATGTTAGGGCAGTATTAGACCGTTCTTTATATAGAGAAAGTTGGAGAGACTGTAACAACAGAGCCGTTAGGGTCAATGCTTTGTTAGACAAGGAAATTATAGTGAATAATTTTGAATGGAAAGTAGAGCATACGGCTTTGGGTACTATTTACTTTAATTACTAATTGTTGAGATTATGAGAACTTTTATTCTGATTTTGTTTTCTCTATGCTTTGTCACCATATATGGGACAAATACAGAAAGTAATGATGTTGCATTATCCATAAACCAAAATTTTCAAGGCAGTTTTTCCTATAAATATGGTGAACGGAGAATAGACAAAGAACTGTATATACATAATTTAGGGAATAATGTTCAATCTTATATCGCAAGTAAAAATTGGAATGAATATAAATGTGAGGAATTTAGAAATGCGTATGGGAAATATATGGATGCACTGAAAAAAGACAGACTATCCGCAGATGATTTTGGAACAATATATGATTCTAAAGGAGAGTTAGGAAATGCTGACAATGATGATTATTGGTATGACAACAAAGGAAATAGGATAAGTGGTGCGGAGTACAGAGCTTTAAGTGTACGCAAACAAAAGAAGTATCGGGCTTTTTATGCCAATAAAGAAGTTGCCACATATTTCAATGAGATTGCTAAGGCTATAGTAAACAGAAGATATTCAGATTAACAATCGAACTATACGGTTATGAAAAAATATTTATTAGGACTTCTACTGTTTTTCGTTTCATGTGGAATAGGTAAAACCTATCTATATGAATTAGACTTTACGGAAGATAAAGACAGAAAATCGGGAAATATATTCAATGTGTTCGTACATGACAAAAAAGGTAACGCTTTCGATGGAACAGCATGGTCAAGCGATGGAAAAACTCTATCCATAGAAGTAAACAATGGCATTCTTGTTTGCTTAAAGATGTATTATGAAAATGGGGAAATGGCTACATATAGCACATTACAACAACGTACCTATTATGATAAAGATGGGAATGTGATAAGCGAAACAGATTTTAGAGCAGGAATAGATTCTGAAACTTTGTCACGCATGAGGATGGCTTCAATGGAGTTAGAGAAAAGATAGCTTAGATAACAGCCCAATATGATTCAAACCTCAATAATATATAATTAAAGTAGCTAAGTATGAAGCAGTTAAATAAATGCGTGTTGTTTTTTATCGTGCTATTCCTCAATACTACTTATCTATTTGCAGACATTGGTAATCGTGGTAGATGGGATAACGGTGGAACTTCTAATTTTGGAATGTCCTTATGGGTACTTTTGGGTATTATCGCAGGAGGATTCTTTGCATGTATTTTTATTAAAAACGGCTTGGAGAATGGATTCAAAGACAAGGAACTGAATAAAACTGGATGTATGTCAATAATTGCTACTATTGTTGGATTATTGGTTTTAGTATCTATGTGTTCACATTAAATAGAAGTATGTATGAAATTCAAATTCTTAGCATTCATATTAATCGCATTCAGTATCAATCTATATGCTGATGAATACAAGTTTGATTATGCAGTTATTGACAATGAGAAAGTGACGACTGTAAGTGCTTCAAATATTACAGCCCATCTTATTAGTGAATCTAAAGCTACTGTAACTTATAAAAATGAGACCGTTACTCTAATATCTAAAGATGGTTACGAATACAAAGGCTTTGGTGAAAGTGGAGTGGTAATCGTTTCTAATAGAGTGAATGGTGTATTAAGTAGAATTACCATAGGAGGAACTTTTAGAGGACAAACCGTTATACTTGTTTATAAGCGGATTAATAGCAAATAACATCTTGATAATTATGGATATTCTCAAATATATTGTATGTCTGATTATTGCAGCTATCATTTATTTTATAGTCGGGCTTATTGCTTGGAATATTGTATGTTCATGGGTTGATATGTCATCTTGTACATTAGTGGAAATTAGTAATTATAGAATATACACATACTCTGGAATAGCTTGTATTTCCGCGATTATAGCTGAAATAAGAGTAGGAATAAAAAATGGGCGTGATATGGACGGGGCATGTACAATTCTATTTGTCACTGGATTTCTTGCACTTATGGCTAATCATTGGGAAAGCATGTGGGATAGTGTCGCTGTTATCCTAACTATTTTATACAATATTATAAATATTGTAATAATGGCATATTGCTTTTATAAGAGTAATGAATGATATTTCCATTTACATAAACTACCATGAAAAATACTGTTATCCTTTTAATTAGCATAGCTACATTTATAGACTGCACCAAACAAAAAGCGGAACAAGTTTCTACCATAGACAGCACTTTACAAGTAAGTGTTGATTCTATCCTGCAAAACAAGCTATCCGAACTTAATGCTACGGTAGGGCAAGTTATTATAATGGAAGTACGGACGGGAGAAATTAAAGTTTCTGTTGGTTCTGATTCTATTCTGCAAGAATCGGGATTAGTGCGTATCGCTTCACTTTTGGCAGTATTGGAAACAAAGGCAGTCAAACTATCCGATTCGATAGATGTTGCAGATGGTGTCTTAGCTATTGGTAAAGATACATTGTGCGACCATAATTGGCATAGGGGTGGATATGGAAAAATCACAGTGGAACAAGGCTTTGGAGTAGCATCCAATATCGCCAATTACAAAATAGTAAAAAAAGTATTTGAGAATGAACAAGCCTTTTCGGAAGCACTTGCAAAGTATGGTTATCAAGTGAAAGACACAAGTCTTGTTTATAATCCTTTGGGATATGGCATTCTCACCACTCCATTACAGAACTTGACTTTCTTTAATTACATAGCTAAAAGTAAGACTGCCATAAAAGAAGCATTGGAATACTCTGTTTCTAATGGATTAGCTAAACCTGCCCAATCAGATAAAGTTAAAGTAGCTGGAGCAACGGGAACAATTCAACTTCCGAACGGTGAATATGCGGTAGAATTTTGCGGTTACTTCCCTGCCGATAATCCGAAATACAGTGTTATCGTTACCATTAATAAGACAGAATTACCTGCAAGCGGTGGACTGATGGCAGGTGATGTTTTTAGGCAGATTGTTGATATTATGAATGAAAGATAATGAGAAGATTGCTATTTATCATTATTGGGCTACTTAGTTTAGCGGCTTGCAAAACAGACAAGACATCTGTTCCGCAAGAATTTGAGTGCTTTAATCAGCCACATATATACATAAAATACAAACAGCCTATAAACGGATATACAGTAAAGGTTATGTGGTTGCAATATGGTGAGGTAGGTAATGCTCTATTCTGTTTAGAGAAACAAGGAGTACAATACTACTACTTTGCGGAGAAATGGACTGATAAGATTCTGTATGATAAGGGTAACACATATCCGCACAACACAGTTATAGAGTTGGATTATACGGCTAAATTAAAGAGCGAAGAATACCTTTCGGATGATTCTCCTTTCTTCTTTTCTGATGTTGATTTTGACGGAGAAGAGGAGTTCATTATCAACCGCTATAAAAGTGGTTCAAGGGATTCCAATGCTTATGATGTGTACGACGTCAGCCCATACGGTTACTTTATACAGAAAACAGAAGTACCATTTACAGAGTTGGAAAACGGACAATGTAAGTTTGATTCAGAGAACAAGACTATTACTGTTTTTGGCTCTAATGGATGGAACAACGCTATTAGGCATATCTACCAACTAAAAGACAGAAAATTTGAATTAGTACAATCAGAATAACTATTTCAAAATCAAACGAAATGAAAACATTTAGATTTATTGGAATGGCTTTATTAGCCATAGTAATGTGTGTGAACTTTGCTTCTTGCAGTAGTGATAATGATGAAGAAAGTAACGGTGGTAAATCAACACAAGAACTGTTACAAGGCGTATGGTATGATGCCTATACAGACGATTGTCCCTACTTTATTGTCGAGAAAGGCTATTGCTACTTTGCCAACCAACCCTCAACAGTTTACTATGTTGAGAAGTACAAATACACTTTTGATTCTAAAAACAATACGCTGATGTGCTATGGATATGATGAAGAAAGTGATACCTACGATAATGAGCCGTGGTATATAAGAGTTAAATCTGTATCAGATACCAAACTTATTATAAAACTTTTGAACGATGACAATCAAACCGTTGATGATACAAGAGATTGTGTAAAACAATAGCAGACCACTACTTGACAGACAAAAAGCCAACCTACCCATTTGAAGTATATACTTCAAACAACGGATAAGTTGGCTTTTTCAGTTCTGAACAAACATCTTATTAACTACAAAACTATGTGTTTCACAAGCATATTTATAGATGCAGAGAACACAAAACAATAAGAGTAGATTTTTCAGCAGGTAGATTTTTAAGAAGATATAGCTTTATATACCTACTACTGATTTTTATACCGATACTATATTATGCAATGTCAATACAATATATGAATACTTTTTCAGTAGGGAGAAAGCTACTTTATACTATTATATACTATATCAGTAGATAGATAAAAAACTGATAGTCAAAAGCAAAACTATAAGAAAGAATCATTGGATAACAGCACAATATTGACTAACTTTGTGGTGCAGTTCAATGCTGCAAAGAGATTATTAATTTATTGTTGAATTTATCTTGTTTACGTGTAAACCAACATGTAAACCGCAACTTGAAAGGACTTCTTCTAAGAAGATATAAGCGGCAGTAGCTCAGTTGGTCACTTTTAATCCGCAGGATTAAAAGGCATCAGCTTCCCAAGCTGAGGGTCGCGGGTTCGAATCCCGTTTGCCGCTCCAAAGAGAATTCTGATAGTCAGGTAGTTGGCTATCAGAATTCTCTTTTTTAGCACTATTTGAGGAAGATGAATACAGGTGGTTTGAACATCATTATGTAAATTGATTGAGCAGTATATGGCTAATGAGAAATATGGGAACAGATTTGTTTATAAAGGCCCATGCAGTATATTCATACGCTAAAGTATCGGCACTTACACGAATTGCATCTGCATTGCTGCTTTCTATAACGATTTTCCTTGGTTGGATTGATGTGTACATCCGATAATGAAAAGACAGGAGAAATATGAAAACGTTATTTTCATAATCTCAAATTATATGTGAAGAAACAATGTCTTTAGAAAAGTAATAAAAAGTGCAATCCATCAATAATCAGAATTGCACTTTTATTTTCCACTAATTTATATTCTTAATTTTCTTTTTTGAGGGATATCCAAAGATACAAAAACTAACTGATTAGCAATAATTTAACTTGAATAGGTTGTATAATTTTGTACTATTGAAAGAATATCCCTAAACATATTGGATTTACTGGGTACAGATATAGAGAAAGTCCTTATTTTTTGATAATCAGTCAGAAGCTTCTTTATTAATTGGTGCAAAAATGCCAAGTACACACATTACAACTCCAGTTCAACCACAAATATCCATTTCCCTATTTTTAAATTCCCAGACACAGCCAGATCAATAGCCGCTTCGTTATTTTTTGTCTTGTCAGTCAAGCCGACACATAAGGTATACTTTCCCTGCAATTCTGCCGGAATATTAAACCGACTCAAATAATTGTATGATATTCCCTTCAACCATTCGGAAGGTTCTGCTTCCGGTTCTGTATAAAGAAATACAATTTCCTTTTTTTCATTCATCAAAACAAAACTAACCTGATATTTATAATTCCAATTGGGATGATTATTAGGCAATACACCCACACCATAGTTTTTCCATGAATGAAACAAAGTCAACGTTTTGTGGTCTTGCTCCACCTTTATATAGTCCGGATAAAGACGATAACCGCCTAAAGTTATAAAACGCTGAACTTGGTCCGGCAGCTCTTCTATCCAGAATTTGCACTGTAAAGGCATACGCAAATCCAGCGTGTTACAATGGCTGTCCAAAGCATCAGTCACAGAAACGGTAAAAGCTTCTTTGAAATCGTTCATGGCAAAACGTTTGTCTCCTTGGAAATGCTTGTATTTTGAGTTATCACCATCTTGTGCGTTAAACCACCAGCATCCCTCACCAATAAGAGCTCTTTTTGGGAAAAGTTCGTCATGCACCATCGCACGTTCTTCATTAGAAAACCAAAAACTGCCTATACCATCCCTGCGAGGAAGAAACCCCAGCTTGTCATATACTAGCGGCTTGGAAAACCTGTAGTCGCTCTGCGAAAGATTCATTACCGTAAGCACTTTTTTGAAGTGTCTTGCATACGATTCGGTTATCTGTCGGATAACGCTTTCCAGATTATCTTGCTTTTCGAGTACCAGTCCATGTCCTTCTCCCCATCTTCCCAATCCATATGCATCAATATAATCTACCTCATCCGGATTGTCATATTCCTTTGCAAAAGCCTCTATGAACTTGTCCAGCTTTTCAAGGAATACTGGATTATCATAATAAGGCTGGGTTTTGCCTTCATCGTCTATTGGGCTTTCTGTGGCTCCGGCTTCGTACACATAGGACGGTACTCCGTCTACACCATGAAAGAACACCCTGAAGGCCAGTTTAAGCCCTTTGTCTTTGGCTTTTTGTATATACCATTTATACCGTTCATTGTAAATCCATGCATATTTGCCCTCCTCGGGTTCCAAATCTTTCCACAGCATTCTGATGTACAGAATATTGGAATAATCAGCTGCTTTGCATTCTTCCATCTGTTTCCAAAAAACTTCGGGAGTATAGATGTTGCTTTTATTGTGGCGTGTTCCCTGAAAAGATCAGCCTTCTTCGTACATCATCCATCCCATGGCAGGATTTTTCAGTACGGTGGTCAAATCCGGGCTATAGTTTACCCATTTGTTCATTTGGGCTTGAAGTGAGGCGGATCCCAATAGGTGCATGCTGCACAAAAGGATTGCGGTTAGGCGTAAAATGGAAATACTTTTCATGATTAGAATTAATATTATTAAAAATGTATTTTATAAAATCATTACAAAAGGTTTTTGATAAAAAAATAATCTGAGTCATTGCATGAGAGTTAATGAAACGATATACTTTTATGTCCATTGCTAAGACATTTTTTCTTCTCTAGATCCTAATATTGAAAGATACCGCTTTCGTTACTTGCTAAAACTTCAGTTGAATTACCTTGATAAATGTTTATATTAATTATTAAAAGTAAAGTAATTAGAATTGCAATCGTTTTCATGTGTCATTATATTTAAAGTTTATATATAAGCAAATTTAAGGAATAATCTGTTACGTTGTTTTCAGTAATAGGACTTTAACTAAATTTCTTTTAGTTTTTTTTGACAACCTCAATAACATACTCTTTCGGATTGGCTATCAGTCATGCGTCTTTCTTTTGTTCTTTCAGAATGTTTCTGTCAATGACCCTGTATTACAATATTGTTTTAAATGTGTTGTATGTTGGTCTATATATAGTTTATTCTGTGCATTTTTTATGCATAAGATTTTTCTTTAAAATATTTGTTATAGCTTTGCTATCACAAATAACTGAATGTGTTTTTATTTTTAGATTCATTAAACTGGGATGTTGTAAGGCATCTTGATAAGTAAAGCAGTTTGTATTGAAAAAGGCAGGATTGGTGAATCCCGTCTTTTTATGTATCTTTTTGTTATAAGAATGAAGGTGTGTCAAAATGCGCACCTTCTTTTTTTATGCACAAAGCCCCGACTTTCACAAGCAGGGGCTTTGTTATTACCTAAAGATTTTGTATCTTTAAGCATAACATTTTATACTATGACAAAGATACATTTTCGTCCTTACAATCCCAACCAAACAGTGCTTTTTCCTCCAAGAATTGACGAGGATATTGCAGAGCATGATCCAGTTCGGATGGTTGACGCTCTGGTTGAGAGCCTGAACCTTGAAAGTTTCAGGAAGTTGTATAAGGAATGCGGGCGCAGCCCTTACCATCCCAGGATGATGCTCAAGGTCATTCTGTATGCCTATATGAACAACATCTACTCCTGCCGGAAAATCGAAAAGCTCCTTCACCGTGACATCCATTATATCTGGCTTGCCGGATATGAGAAACCGGATTTCATCACCATCAACCGTTTCCGCAACCGGGTGAAGAATGAAATCAACGAGGTGTTTACCCAAACCGTACTCCTTCTCTCTTCCAAAGGCTTCATCAGCTTGAATGTGGAATACATTGACGGGACAAAGATTGAGTCCAAAGCCAATAAGTATACTTTCGTCTGGCGGAAAACGGTTGAGCGGAACCGTGAACGCCTGATGAAGAAGATACATATCCTGCTAGGGCAGATAGACAATGTCATCGCCCAGGAGAACTCATCGGAAAGCAATGAGGAGATTGAGTTCACTCCGGTCATGCTGACTGAAATGGCGGGAGAATTGCGTCAAGCACTCGAACAGGTTCCTGAACCCTCCACGAAAGAGGAAAAGACTGCGTTGAAAAAGAAACGCAAACAGCTGAAGGAGTTGGAAGAGCACAGGGACAAGCTACAGGAATACGACAACCGTCTGGACACGCTGCAGGACAGGAATTCCTATTCCAAAACGGACAATGACGCTACTTTCATGAGAATGAAGGAGGATGCCATGCGTAACGGCCAGACAAAGCCCGGTTACAACCTCCAGATCGGCACCGGGAACCAGTTCATTACCGACTTTGCACTCTTCCCGAACCCTACGGATACACTGACCCTGATACCTTTCCTGCAATCCTTCTCAAGCAGATATGACAGGCTGGCCCATACGGTGGTTGCCGATTCCGGCTACGGTTCTGAGGAGAATTACCGCTTCATGTCAGAAAACGGTATGGAAGCCTACGTCAAGTACAACTACTTCCACATGGAACAGCGGCCGAGATTCAAACCGGACCCGTTCAAGGCCGAAAACTTCTACTACAATGAAGAACAAGACTTTTGTATCTGCCCCATGGGACAGAAGATGCAAAGGATAGGGACTAGACATGTGAAAACAGCATCCGGATATGTCAGCGAAAATGCCAGGTACAGAGCCATCAGATGTGAAGGCTGTCCGCTAAGATGCCGATGTTTTAAAGCAAAGGGGAACAGAACGATAGAGTTGAATCACAGACTCAGAAAATACAAGCAAAAAGCCAAAGAGTTGCTCTGCTCAGAGGAAGGGCTGAAACACAGAGGACAGAGATGCATAGAACCGGAAGCCGTGTTCGGACAAATGAAAAACAATATGAATTACAAACGTTTCCGCCATTTTGGAAAGGATAAGGTCTTCATGGACTTTGCCTTCTTTGCCATTGCCTTCAATATAAAAAAGATGTGTGCAAAAATGACTAAAGAAGGTATGGATTGGCTGATTAGACCGTTTTATGAGCTTACAGTTGTTCTATTTAGATGTTGAGAACGCATAAATCAAAGAAATCCTCAAAATATCGCAGCTTAAAAAAATGAGTCGATTTTTATAGTCAATGAAAAAAAAGAAGGCGCATCGTGTATTACGACACACCTTCATTCTTTATTCAAAGAGACGCAAAATATATTATTTCAGTATTTCACCTTTTTCATTGAAGAACACCGTACTTTCAGTTCCTTCCTTGTCTGTCAGAACAACCTGATAGGTCTTGCTGCCATCCTCTGCCGCTTCCTTGACGGTTGATTCCGCAAAATTTTTGGCGATTGCTTCCGTTACCGCTGCCGGAAGGTCTTTCACTTCAATAGGGGTGAAGTCATTTACTGCCATGACTGTTTCAACACCTGAGGTCAAATTTTCGGCAAATGCCACTGTTGTTCCTAATCCCATTACCAATGCTACTGCAACAAAAGATTTTTTCATAATCTTATATTTTTAATGGTTATTGTTTTACGATAATGATAGGACAATTTTTATGCCAAAAGAATAACTAATCTGATTATCAGTTGGTTAATATTTTACTAATTATATGTGAAATGGAAAAAATCCTCATATAGTGTGGGATGATGTGGAAATGTTCCACATTGATACCTTTCTTCCATTAATCTTTTCGCACCTTTGCGGAAAAATGGATAAAATCAGATACCGTCTTGTATATAACCGCCAGAACACACTTAACAGGCAGGGCACGGCTCTTGTACAGGTTGAAGCCTATTTGAACCAAAGGAAAATCTACCTGAAGACCAATGTTTACCTCAAACCGGAGTGCTGGAGCCGTGAGGGGGCACAAGTCATTAACCACCACCAATCTAACGAACTCAACGCAATGCTCTATGAATACATCCTGTATCTGCAAGGCATAGAATTGGGGTATTGGAAGCGCGGAATACCTGCCACACTCTCACTGCTGAAGGATGCTGTCAAGAAGAAAAGTGCCGTGAATATCAGCTTCTCCACTTTCGCCAAATCAGCCATTGACAATTCGGACAAGAAGCAGTCCACCAAGGACAACCTGCACTCTACACTGGCGGTCTTGAATGACTTCCGTTCCGGATTGGACTTCAAGGATATTACCTATACATTCCTTCGTGATTTTGAGCAATACTTAAGGGAAAAGGGCAATGCGGACAATACGATAGCCAAGCACATGAAACAGCTCCGTATCTTGGTCAATGAGGCAATCAACCAGGGATATATGCACGCGGATGCTTATCCGTTCAGAAATTAGAGATGGTTTTACCGTTTAGATCCAATACAAGTTCCTTCCCTTTTGCCACCTCAACCGGTTTCTCCAGAATAATGTCATCAGACAATATAAAGCTACCTCCGTTCTGGGCGGCTTCATCAAGAGCACCCGCACCAAAGAATTTCACGATACGGGAAACTGAAATTTCCTGCCCGTTGTTATCTATAAGAGTCACTTTCAGAACGGCCTTTTCTCCACTTATTCCTTTCTTGTTGATTTTGACTGTCGTTCCGGTACATTTCCCATCCGTAAATACAGGTTCCTTAATTTCCACATCCTTATTTTCAGCACGGGGCACAATCTCTATATCTGTAGTACCGTCCTCGCTTCTCAATTCCGCAACCAAAGCCTTATAATTTTCTGTTGTCAAACCAATAAATTCAATATCAATTGTATTACTAACGGAAGTTACCGAGAAAATATCGCAACCATCCTTGAACTTGACAGATAATATTTTGGTACGTGGTACGGTCAGCTTGGTCTTTCCGTCAGCCAGAGTGAATATGACATTATCAGGATCACTTGTGTAGTCCACTCCGTTTTCCGCAAATACCGCATCACCTCTGTCGCCTTTCTCCCCGGTCGCCTTAATCCCTGTCGATTTCCAGTTTTTGCCGCCATCCGTTGAGATTTCCCATTCATTTGTCGTGGCGTTGATTTGAACTTGGGGGGCAATGGCATCGTCCCCTTTGGCTCCTTGCGCCTTTATTTTTGTATCAGTCATACCTATCCACCAATTACCGTTCTCGCCGATATGAGGTGTGATGCCGTCAGATTTACTTTATGATGTAAGAAAAATCATACTATCCCTTCTCATTTGGAGAATCCATATATCCCGATTTACAAGACGAACATAACGCTTTTTAAACTAATGTTATCAGATATTTATTAAATAATTGGTGCAAAATTAACTAAAAAATGATGCTGGCCTGTAATATAATTTTTTACATTCCAGACCGATTCAATATATTTATATTCTTCTTTGGTAAATCGTTTTTTATTCTTATTTTGCAGAGTCTTTTTTATTGACATATCGTGACAATGGATTTTAGTGTTTTGGCAGCGATGGTGCAAGCGGATAGGATTTTTAAGTGTGTATTTTATAATCAATCAGATAAACAATAGGCAGAATGGAATTAAATGACTGGTTGGCTATAACTGGGGCTTTAAGGGATTGGAAGCTGTCCGCTGGGATTCATATTCTGTGTAAACCGCAAAACGCACGGAAGGAGAATGCGTCTGCCGATTCGGTGGAGAATGAGAACGAGCGGAAGCAGGTTGACTGGTTGGAAAAGCGTATAGTCCAGTGTACTGCCAAGAGTGTAGAAAGGACAGCACTCGTAAGTCGGTCAACATCGTATATGGCTCTATCATCTCTTTGAATGAACTGATTGCAACCAATGGCAACTACGTGATTAATTTTCGGATTTATGGTACAAGAAAACCGTCTGACAGCCCGACCAGGAAAGTTTTGTTACTGGCTGACGGTCACGTAGAAGGTGATTTCAGCAAGAATAGAAAGAAGGAAACTGCAACCAAAGACTGTACGGAGGTGAAAGCCGACAAGGAAACCACTTCCGATATCCATGAGGAAAAACGGTCAGAATCATAAAGGATAAAAAAGAATCCACTTTGCTTAAACAAAAAGGCTTTACCTGTGTTTGTGTAACTGTTTTGTTTGTCGTTGTGCTGATAGTAAAACATTGGCGCAACAGACAATCTTCATCATAAGACTTTAAATTTATAAATTGGACTGCCCCGGCTCGTGATGAGTCGGGGTATTTGTTTAAATACAATTTCCCAATTGGATTACACAATCAACTGAAGAGAATAGAATTTTATGTATTTTTGCCTTGTATTGTGGGGTAGAAGCCAATCTCATAACAAAAATTACTCCTTGTTTTGGGGATCTATTGTAATACGCAATAATGTGACAAAAAATATTTTTAGAAATAGGCAAATCCTTTTGAACAAATTCGTCATTGTTTTGTTCTTGAAGAATAAAGTAGATTGTCAAAACGTAACTAATCTGAACCGTTCCGGCTTGTGATAAGTGGGAGCGGTTTTATTTCAACAATATTTTTGTTAAAAGATAGCGCGTGAATTATATGTTCTTTTATTTTTGTACACAGTTGACATGAATTTATGTATCATGGTGAAAAAGAAATCTTATTCCGAAGAGAAATTAAATGAAATGATCGTATGGCTCAATAATCATGCCAATGAACTTCCTAAGGAAATGCAGATAAATAAATTCGCTTTCACACCAAATTTGAAACTTACTGTTGAAAGTTGCATCATGCAGGCTAAATAATGTTTGGGTAACTATAAGATGGCTGGAGCTTTTAGACTGCTCCAACAAATCGGAGAGAACCTTGAAAACAATAAATGATATTCTTCTATTATTTAGTAAGTAAATCAAGATGTTTCTTTCATCGACAAAAATATGAAAGTATGCAATGTGTGTGCAACTTAAAAAGCCAATATGTATAAATGATTAGTTTTTCAGTGCTTTTTTATTTTTCTTCACTTTCCAATTCTTTTATCTCTTTATTGAGGAATACGGATAGGATGGTTCTTAAAACAACAATACCTCCCAATAGGGCCAATTCATTCAAAGTGGGCTCCAATACTGTTTTCAAAATATCCGAAGCTATCAGAAATTCTAAGCCAAGAAGCAGATAAGTTCCGAATGTAGCTCTTAATTTTCGTATATTGGTAATGGAATACCCTCCGGTAAAACGTCGTATTTCATTCTTCAAAAAAGAGATGATACCTATCAACGCTCCGTATGTGACAATCAAAAGGCTTGTCACACTTATAACAGCTGCTAATAAATCCAAGAAATGAGTAAGCATATTTATTTGTCTTTATGAATAGAACAAATAAATAAGCGATATGTTCTTACATCATGATAACTCTATCTTGACAATTCCTCCATAAGGAGTGAGTGCGCCAAACGCCTCTTCGGGTTTAATGATACCTGCATAAATCTGTGCGTTCAGTAAAATGCCGCCATGAGCAAAGATCGCGACTTGTTCATACGGCTTTTGGCGAAGTTCGTCTAGAAAATCGGCAACACGCCGGTATTGATCTTCAAAGGACTCTCCATTGGTCGCTTTTACATGCAGATAATCTGCATACCATCTTTCCAGGTTAGCGTCGGCAATTTCATCGAACCGATGCATTTCCCAATCTCCGAAATTTAGTTCCTTCAGGCGGTCGTCCCGTTCTGCATCCGGGTAGCCGCAAAAGGTAGCCAGGCGTACACAACGGGTTAACGGGCTGGTATAAACCTTATCAAAAGATAAACCTTGTAAATGGGCTGCCGTTTGAGTTGCCTCCATTTCAAAAGTCGGCTTTAAGGGTACATCCGTCTGTCCGTAACAAACGCCTTGCGGAACATCAACAGCAGTATGACGCATGAAGTATATTACCATAGATTTGTATAGATTAAGTTTATAGTCAGATAAAAAGAAAACTCACATAATAGGAAAGTCGCTCCGCAACAATCACCGGTATATCCTTGCAGGCGTCTGCGCATGAGTGACATTAAAAGGATGAACATCATAGCAGGAGCGATGGCTGCCCACCAGTATCCTTTATCCAGTAATAAAAGCATAGGTAGGGCTCCGGCCATAAAAGCGGATAATAAAACATCTGGGCTCATACGGTCATATATGACTTTTGCTTTCGATTCTTCTTCTTTACGGGCGTATGGAAGCGTGTTGATGATTTGTGCGGCACAAAACTTGCTCCAGGCATCTCCGCTTAATATGGCCGCACATGCCAAGGGTACAGAAAGTGTGGTGAGTATATTCCACATCAATCCATAATAGAATAATAATCCGAGCACTCCGTATGTGCCGATATGTGAATCCTTCATGATGGACAGAATCTTGTCACGTGATGTACCGCCCCCGAAGCCATCGCAGAAGTCTGCCAATCCATCTTCGTGTAAAGCACCTGTTACTAATAACCGGGCAGCCAACGCCATGAGCACAGCTATTTGTACAGGCAGAAATTCTGCTGTGATCCATAGAGTGCCTGCCATGATACCTCCTGTCAGCCATCCAACAAAGGGCCAGTAGTCCACTACTCGTTTAAAGTAAACAGGTGGTACGTCAGCTATTTTCCAAAACGGAAGGCGTGTGAAAAAAATGAGGGAGGCAAGCAGTTTCATGGTTAAAAATATTTAGTGATGGAGGCATGGGCGAAATTGTCCATCTCATTCATCATGTTTACAGAGGAAACAACGATGGGATAAGCGCATATCGCTCCTGTTCCTTCTCCCAAGCGCAGACCTAAATTTAATAAAGGGCGTACTTTCATGGCGTCCAATACTAGTTTATGACCGGTTTCATCTCCCTGATGTCCGAATATGGCATACGACAAAACTTCCGGATGAAGTTTTGAGGCGGCCAGTATGCAGTTGGTCATGATGAAGCCGTCTACCAGAATAATCATTCTTAATTCTGCCGCCCGGAGCATGCCGCCTATTGCCATAACCATTTCATATCCTCCGAACCAGGCGATGATATCTTTTGCAGAACCGTCACCGGCATAATGGTCAACCGATTGTTTCAATACATTGTATTTATGGCGGATGCCTTCTGAATCCAGTCCGCTTCCCGCACCTACACATTGCTCTAATGAAATACCTGTCAGCAAATGCATCCAGACAGAGGAAGGGGAGGTGTTGCCAATACCCATTTCGCCAAAACTGACCACATTGCAGCCGTCAGCATGAATCATATCCGTTATCTTTGCTCCACGTTCCAGGCATAATTCCATTTCTTCCATACTCATTGCAGGACCTTTTAGAAAACTGTGCGTGCCACGTCCTACGCTACAGTTGATAATGCCTTTCTCGTAAGGAAGATCGTAATCGACTCCTGAGTCTACTAATACAAGCTTAAAACCATGTTGGCGGCATAAAAAATTAACTCCGGCACCTCCATGTAAAAAATTACTTAGTTGTTGCCAAGTGATTTCTTTGGGAGACTTGCTTACCCCTTCTTCTACTATACCATGATCGGCTGCAAAAAGTACGTTGTGCGGATGGCTTAATGTAGGGGAGAGGGTTTGTTGGATTAATCCGATTTGCAATGCAAGGTCTTCCAGAACGCCCAATGAACCTTTGGGCTTTGTCAAATTGTTGATTTTGTCTATCAATGCCTCCCGAAGACCTTCATCGGGATACTCAATATGAAAGTTTTTCATTGTATTTATTATTTTATAGGAACAGGAATTCCCGATACCATCAAATATACTTGGTCTGCTTTTGAAGCTATATATTGATTCATCCAGCCCTGTAAATCTGTAAAGCGGCGTTGGATGGCGTTTTCGGATACTGCTCCGGAACCTATTTCATTGGTTACGAAAATAAAAGTGGCATCTTGCCGGATAAAATTATCAAACTCCTGTTTGACAGCCTGCAATGCAACCTCTACATCCGCATCCAAATCAAAGAAAAAGTTGGTACACCATAAGGTGACACAGTCAATCAATACTACATTATCCTTTACTTGATGGCGGCTCAGTTCTTTTTCTTCTTCTATATTCGTCCATTCCGGTCCGCGCCTTTCTTGATGTTTGATAACGCGTTGGCGGAATTCTTCATCCCAAATACGGGAAGTAGCTATATAAACGGGAGTGGGTGATAAGCTTAATGCCAATTTCTCCGCGTATGAACTTTTTCCCGAACGTTGGCCTCCTGTGATTAAGATAATACGTCTCATTGTCTTACTTCTCGGTGGCACGCAGAATCAACGTAGTCGCACCTAATGTGATGATAGCGCCTTCCTCGATCCGTATCCGGTCCTTGTTCCCCAAAATCTCGTTCATCAGAAATGTTCCTGTAATGCTGTCATTATCACGCAGGGTATAAATGACTTCCCCTTGTTTGTTGCGTTTCACATTAATGATACAATGCCTTCTGTCCATGCTCGGATCTGATGTCTCGATGGGAATGTCCACTTCAGTGCCTTTGCTTCTGCGTCCTATCAGGTTGTCACCTTCCATCAGGGGTAATACTTGTTTGTATCCGAATACATTTTCTACTACCACGATACTTCCAAAATCCTCTTTATTGGCTTGTTCGTCCAATATTTCTTCTTTACGGGTTGCTTTCAGTTTGGACTTTCCGATACGGATACTGAATTGTTTTTTACAATGGTCGCATACAAAGACCAACGATTGGCCTTCTGTATATTTGGTTTCATCAAAAGTTATATAGTTGTCACATTTGGGACACAAAACTCTTTTCATAAAAAATAATCTTGTTTATTTGGAACTCAATATCCATGCATTCTTGAATGCATCATTTTGTTTCAGTTCATTTAATTTTTTATAAGCAGCGGCTTTATCTGCAAAGTTGCACAAAGACAGGCGATAACGTCCGTTACCTTCTATGATTGTTACATCCTTGTATCCTTTTTGCTTGTACTCATTAAGTACTTGCTGTGCGTCATTGGCTGTCGGTAAACTGGATACGATGATATAATACTTATTTTTTTTACTGCTCGAAGGTGTTGCTGTTTCTTTCTTCTCAGGGGCAGGTTTACTTACAGTAACAGGCTTGGCAACTGGCTGTTCTGTGTTGTTCAATTTTGCTGCAACAGTATTCTTGGGCACTGCTTCTTGTGCTTTTCCTACCTTCTCTACTTTTACAGTTACAGGTTTCAACGTGTTTTGATTATTTTTGATATTCGTCTTCTTGGGTTGCTGCGGTCTGGAAGGAACGGTTACCAAGGTCGTTGCCAAAGATTGGGAACGAATGGCGTCAAACAGACCATCCGTACCTAAAGAAGCATAATTACCTTTGTCCACATATGTGTTCTCTACCGGAACAGACAAGAAGAAAAATAAGACTACAGCTATAGCCACAGCTACTGCATTTCCTATCCACTGACGTTTGAAACGTACAGTTCTCTTCCTTTTTTCTTGTCGGGGAAGTAATTCTCTGGTTGCTGCAGATGTTGTTGAAGTAAGATATTCTAATCTGTTGATGGAAAACGAACTAAGCCCGTATAGGGTAGGTGATAATGCACCGTCCTCATTGGGATGGAACTCGTATGTGCTATGAATATTATAATGTAAGACCCCTATGCCATGCATTTCTGCACATCCATTTTGGTATAGTTGTTCTTTCAATCCAGCTACCTCTTCTTCTATCATGCGTGTGGCATCAGGAAAATCGGTGTGATGGGCTTGCATATACGATTGAACTAATAAACCATCGTTTATAGTCAATTGGGGATTGAAACCAATAGTACGTACAGGGGGAAGATAAAGATTTTCTTCCTTGATATACCGTGCCGGTTGATAGTGCGCTATAAAACCGCCAAAGTCTGGAATAATCACACAGTCATTTTCCAGTAACAGAATTTCTATATGTCTAGCCAATTCA
The DNA here is from genome assembly GCF_000012825.1 of Phocaeicola vulgatus ATCC 8482. Lineage (GTDB taxonomy): Bacteria > Bacteroidota > Bacteroidia > Bacteroidales > Bacteroidaceae > Phocaeicola > Phocaeicola vulgatus. The sequence goes on from NC_009614.1 coordinate 3,971,840, forward strand.
ATCATATCGCAAAATTAGCATTTTTATTCCGTTTCAGCGCAACTTTTATGGAAGAAAATAACAACTCACTCATAATTTATTGTAATTTTGCAGCGAAAAAGTTAGACTAACGAATTAAATAAAATGAATATAGCGATTGTAGGAACCGGGTATGTAGGACTTGTTACCGGAACATGTTTTGCCGAAACTGGCGTAGACGTAACTTGTGTAGATGTAAATGCGGATAAGATTGCTAATCTGCAACAGGGTATTATTCCTATTTATGAACCGGGATTGGAAGATATGGTCTTGCGTAATGTAAAGGCTGGACGTCTTCATTTCACCACCTCTTTAGAGAGTTGTCTGGACAATGTGGATATTGTGTTCAGTGCTGTGGGTACTCCTCCCGATGAAGACGGAAGTGCCGATTTGCGTTATGTGCTTGAAGTTGCCAAGACGATTGGTGCTAATATGAAGAAATACACCTTGGTCGTGACCAAGAGTACGGTGCCCGTGGGTACGGCCCGGAAAGTAAAAGCGGCTATCCGGGAGGAATTGGAGAAAAGAGGGGAGTCGATAGATTTCGATGTGGCTTCTAATCCGGAATTCTTGAAAGAAGGTAATGCTATCGATGACTTTATGAGTCCGGACCGTGTGGTAGTGGGCGTAGAGTCGGAAAGGGCTAAAAAACTGATGACCAAGCTTTATAAACCTTTCATGCTGGTTAACTTCCGCGTTATCTTCATGGATATTCCTTCTGCCGAGATGACCAAGTATGCGGCAAACTCCATGTTGGCTACCCGTATCAGCTTTATGAACGATATTGCCAACTTGTGCGAACTGGTGGGAGCTGATGTAAATATGGTACGTGACGGAATAGGTTCCGACAGTCGTATCGGGCGTAAGTTCTTGTATCCGGGATGCGGTTATGGTGGATCTTGTTTCCCGAAAGATGTGAAGGCGTTGATTAAGACTGCCGAGCAGAATGGTTATTCCATGCAGGTGTTGAAAGCGGTGGAAGATGTGAACGAGAATCAGAAAGGCATTTTGTTCGAGAAACTGGTAAAAGTATTCAATGGAGATTTGAAAGGCAAAACAGTGGCTTTGTGGGGACTTGCATTCAAGCCCGGTACGGACGATATGCGTGAGGCTCCGGCTTTGGTACTTATTGAGAAATTGAAACAGTCGGGTTGCAATGTCCGCGCATACGATCCTGCTGCTATGGATGAGTCCCGCCGCCGGATAGGAGAGTCGGTTTATTATGCGCACGATATGTATGATGCGGCTCTTGATGCGGATGCGTTGATTCTGGTAACCGAGTGGAAAGAGTTCCGTCTTCCTACCTGGGGAGTAATCAAGAAGGCGATGAAGCAGCCTGTAGTGCTTGACGGACGAAATATTTATGATGGTGACGAACTACAGGAAATGGGGTTTGTTTATCATTGCATCGGTCGATAAATAAAAAAATAGAGAGAATAACCATGTACAAACGTTTTTCGATAATAATGTTGGCTGTTGCGCTGTCTTCTTGTGGAACTCCGCAACAAAAAGCATCCGCTCTGGAAGAAAACAAGGAGGCAAAATCTTTGTTGGAAGGTATATGGTTGGACGATAATACGGAAACGGCATTACTGAGGGTGAAAGGCGATACCCTGTTTTATGCAGATGCCGCTACGGCTCCCGTTGCTTTTAAAATTATAGGCGATTCGTTGATTACGTATGGTGCACGGACTAATGGTTATAAGATTGAGAAGCAGGGGGAGCATATTTTTTGGTTTCATTCGGCTGTGGGAGATGTGATACGCCTGCATAAGTCTGATACGGAGAATGATTCTCTGGCATTTATCCATACTCGGGAAATCCCTGTTTATAACGAAGTTATTAAGAAAGATTCGGTGGTGACATACGATAATGTCCGTTATCGCGGATATGTGTACATTAACCCGTCAAAGATTAAAGTAATGCGTCCGGGAGTTTCGGAGGAAGGACTTGGGGTGGATAATGTATATTATGACAATATCATACACATTTGCGTGTATGAAGGCAGGAAGAGTCTTTATGCCAAAGATATCACCAAGCAGATGTTCAAGGGGGTGGTTCCGGATGATTTCTTGCAATGGGCTATATTGTCGGATATGGATTTTATGGGTGTCGATTCGAAAGGGTATCATTATCAGGCCACGGTGTGCATACCTGACGGCGCGTCTTGTTATATGGTCAATATCACTGCCGGCAAGGATGGAGGACTTGCATTCGAGTTGGTAAGGTAGTCGTGGCTATGTCATTTTTTTATTTCGCGATTACTATTTGGTCACTATCATGCTCTATAGAGAATATCCTGAAAAATCCTTCAAAAGCTTCAGCCTGCTCGCAAATGCCCTGCCCATCGGTATTCCGGCTGAAGGATTGGACTTGGGAATTCTTCAGCCGGAGATTGGAATCCTTCAGCCGGATTGGTATTCTTCCGATTCTTGGGGAATTGGTTTTCCTGAAGGATATTTTTCGGCTGAAACATTTCACAATGCATATCCTTCAGCCGGAATGCCGATGGGCAGGGCGTTTGCGGAATGGCTGAAAGATCTGAAGGAAAAATAAGGCGTTTCGGCATGTAGATGCCGTTATGGAAAAAACAACAGGTCAAATTTTAAAAAGCTCTTGTTCTTTCAATGAAAACGTCCTGTTCTTTTTTTTAAAGACCTTGTTCTTTTCTGAAAAGAACAGGACGTTTGAGAGGTTAGTAACGTACATGCCGGAAGGTTAGTAACGTGTCACCCCATACGTTACTAATGTGTGGGGTGTAAGGTTAGTAATGTTACAGGTGAAAGATTATATATCCTACAAGCAATACATATAATGGATGTTTGTGATTGCCTCGCATCTATTTTGCAGATGAGCCATGAAGTGACCCTCTCCATAAAATAAAATTGGAGGAAAACAAGTCCGTCTTCCTCCAATGGTTTTTAGATATCATCTCTTCCGTCTATTCTTTTGGGGTGTTTCTTCTATTATTGGCATTGGGCTTGCCCGTACCGTTCTTTTTCCCCTTATAATTGCCTTGTTTTCTGGAGCCGCCACCTTTGTGATTGCTACGACCGGCGCCACTTCGCGGGTTGTATTCGGGCGCTTCTCCCAATTCCTCGGGAACCGGGATTTTATAGATGTTCCTACCCAGGAAATTTTCAATAGCTTTGAATTGGGTCTGCTCTTTCTCACTGACAAAAGTAATGGCGCAACCATCATGGTTGGCACGAGCTGTACGGCCGATGCGGTGTACATAATCCTCGCTGTCATGTGGAACATCGTAGTTGATTACCAAACGAATATCGTCAATGTCTATTCCTCGCGAAACAATATCGGTAGCAATCAGAATATTGATTCTGCCACTTTTAAATTCACGCATAATCTGTTCCCGTTGGGACTGCTCCAAGTCTGAGTGCATTTCACCTACGTTCAGTTTCATCCGCTTGAATGCTTGTGTCACCTCCTTTACTTTCAATTTGGAAGAGGCAAAGATAATGACACGTTCGGGTGTTTGATCCTGGAAAAGGGATTGAATAATTCCCAATTTCTGGCGTTCATAACAGATATAAGCCGTTTGGATAATCTTTTCCGCAGGTTTTGAAACCGCTAATTTTATTTCTACCGGATTGTTTAAGATCGTTTTTGCCAATTGTTGTATTTTAGCCGGCATAGTGGCCGAGAACATGATGGTCTGACGTTCTTTCGGCAGATATTTCACTATTTGCATAATGTCATCCGAGAATCCCATATCCAGCATACGGTCCGCTTCATCAAGAATAAAGAAAGAAACTTTAGACAAGTCTACGTAACCTAGGCTGAGATGACTTATCAGACGTCCCGGAGTAGCAATGACTACATCGGCCCCCAAAGTTAAACCTTTCTTTTCTTGCTCGAAGCGCACACCATCGTTTCCTCCGTAAACAGCCACGCTGGATGCCGGTAGAAAATAAGAGAAACCTTCCATTTGCTGGTCTATCTGTTGCGCTAATTCGCGTGTGGGTGACATGATCACACAATTGATGGCATCTTCCGGATATCCGCCTTTGCTTAATTGATTAAGAACGGGCAAAAGGTATGCGGCAGTCTTGCCGGTTCCGGTCTGTGCCACTCCGATCAAATCTTTTCCTTCAAGAATGACCGGTATGGTATGTTCTTGTACAGGAGTGCATTCTTCAAATCTCATGGCATCTAATGCCTGAAGCACCCCTTCTTCTAAATTTAGTTCTGAAAATTTCATATATATAGTTACTTCTTTCTTTAGAGTTTGCCGCGTTCTTCCAGGTAAGAGTCCTTGAAGCCCAGGAAATAGAGGACGCCGTCCAATCCGATCGTATTAATGGACTGTTGTGCGTTAGCCACTACTTTGGGTTTTGCATGGAATGCTATACCCAAACCGGCTTCGGACAACATGGGCAAGTCATTCGCTCCGTCTCCTACAGCAATAGTTTGTGCTATGTCCACACGTTCTACTTGAGCGATCAGTTTCAGCAGTTCGGCTTTACGTTTTCCGTCAACTACATCTCCCAGATATCTTCCGGTTAATTTGCCATTTACTATTTCCAGTTCATTGGCATATACGTAATCTATGCCGAATTTATCTTTCAGATAATTGCCGAAATAGGTGAATCCACCGGATAGGATGGCTATTTTGTAACCATATCTTTTCAACACGAACATCAGACGTTCCACACCTTCGGTGATGGGAAGGTTTTCTGCGATTTCTTTCATTACGCTTTCATCCAGTCCTTTCAGCAAAGCCACCCGTTCTGTGAAGCTTTCTATGAAATCAATTTCTCCACGCATGGCGCGTTCTGTGATTTCTCGTACTTGGTCACCCACACCGGCGCGTTCGGCTAATTCATCTATACACTCTGTCTGTATCAATGTGGAATCCATATCAAAACAAATCAAGCGTCGCATACGCCGGTACATATTGTCCAGCTGGAAAGAAAAGTCCATTTCCAGGTCACTGCTCAGTTTCATTAACGCCTGTTGCATCTCTTCCCTTTGGCGGGGGGTGCCACGGACGGAGAATTCGATACAAGCCCGTACATTCGCTTTTCGTTCATCCAATGGAATACGCCCTGTAAGACGTTTGATAGCATCAATATTCAAACCTTGTTCCGCCAATATTCCTGTGACTGCCGCGATTTGTTTGGCTGTCAGCTTGCGTCCCAGTAAAGTCAGGATGTACCGGTTCTTGCCTTGCATGTTTACCCATTCCTCATATTCTTCCACAGTAACGGGATAGAAACGGATATTGATGCCTAATGCGGAAGCTTTAAATAGCAACTCTTTCATGATATTCCCTGAATCTTTTTCCTGGCTTTTGAATAAAATGCCTAATGACAGGGTGCTATGAATATCGGCCTGGCCAATATCCAAAATGGTAACATCATATTTTGACAAAATTTCCGTAATGGAAGCGGTTAATCCCGGCCGGTCAAGACCGGTAATTCTGATTAAAATAAGTTCAGTATTATTATTCATACTTTGTGGTTGCTATTTACAGATTGCAAAAGTACGTAAATAAATCCTTATCAGCTATATTTTCTGCATTCTTTTTTCTCGATGAAAAGGACGATTTTATGCTATATAACATATTTTTTGAGAAAAAATCTTGGAGTTAATTTCAAAACTCCTTACCTTTGCCGCAGATTTCCAATTTAAATGGTATTGATTATCAGTACTAAAGATAATGTTCCGGGTGGAAATCACTGTTTAAGGGCAGTCTCGGATAGTATTAACTAAGATCGAATTACATGATTAAAAATGTAAAGTGGATTTTTGTTGTATTAATTATTAGTTCCTTGATTTCATTCTCTTTTGTAGGGAAAAACACGCCGACAGAAGGCTTGACCATAGGAGACAAGGCTCCTACATTTACTATCTGTGGCGAAAAGCAGTTGATTGACTTGAAGGATTTAAGAGGTAAATATGTACTGCTAAGTTTTTGGGCCAGCTATGATGCTTTGTCAAGGATGCAGAATGCTACTTTGAATCATGCCGTCGCGCAGGCCGACAATGTAGAAATGGTTTCCGTTTCATTTGATGAATACAAGTCGATATTTAACGAGACCATTAAAAAAGACCAGATTTCAACTTCTAATTGTTTTGTGGAATTGGCTGGTGTTTCATCGGATCTATATCAGACTTATCGCTTGAAAAGAGGCTTTAAGAACTTTTTGTTAGATGAAAATGGTGTTATCGTTGCCAAGGATGTCACCGTATCCGAACTCTCTTCTTATTTGAATTGAGAGAACATTTCCGAAAGGAAGAAAAATACAACAAAAATAATTACCGTGGATTCTCAATGGAATCTGCGGTTTTTTTTGCTATATGGTATTTTATTGACTTACATCATTTACCATTCACAATCAAATGCCTACCTTTACAGCGGATAAATAAAAAGATTATGAAACAGATTAAGAATATTGTGTTTGATTTCGGCGGGGTTGTCATTGGCCTTGATCGTGAACAGGCTGTAAAGGCATTTGAGCGGATAGGAGTGAGGGAAGCGGACAGTTTATTAGGGAAATACCACCAGCAGGGGATTTTTCAGGAAGTAGAAAATGGAAACATAGATGCTGAGACTTTTCGCTGTGAGTTGAGTAAAATCTGCGGGAAAGAATTGACTTATCAAGACGTGGAAAATGGGTGGAAAGGATTTGTTACGGACGTGCCGCAATATAAATTGGATTACCTGAATGAGCTTCGTAAGAAGTACAAGGTATATATATTGAGCAACACCAATCCTTATGTGATGGGATGGGCGAGGAGCAATGCATTTACTTCTGCGGGAAAGCCATTGGACGCTTATGTTGACAAGATTTATACTTCCTACGAAGCCGGTTCCACCAAGCCGGATCCTGGCATCTTTAACTATATGATCAAAGATAGTAAACTGAATCCGGCTGAAACAATATTTGTAGATGACGGTGCGGCCAATATTGTTATTGGTAAAGAACTGGGCTTTATTACGATGCAACCGGAGAACGGCGAGGATTGGCGTCAAAAACTAGAAAAGCTCCTATGATTATTTAGGAGCTTTTCTGTATAAATAGATAGCAATAAATGTGTAAAGTATATTAGGAATCCATACCGCTATAATAGGAGGGGTGTTTCCGTTGACAGCAAAGGTTGCTGACACTGTTTGGAACAAAATGTATGAAAAACTAAGTGCTAACCCTACTCCTAAATGCAGTCCCATTCCTCCTTTCATTTTTCTGGATGATAAGGAAACACCAATGGTTGTCAAGATAAAAGCGGCAAAGGACATGGCTATACGTTGGTAATATTCAATTTCAAATTCCTTTATGTTGGCGAACCCACGTCTTTTCTGCTTGTCTATATATTCTTTCAGTTCAGGGCTTGTCATGGTTTGTTGCTGCCCTTTCATAATCAGAAAATCTTGAGGCTCCATTTTAATGATCGTATCCAAACGGTCACCCCGAGTGATTTTCTCACGCATACCTTCCATCTCACGTATCATATAGTTCTTGATTGTCCATTTGTGTACAGATGCTGTATCATAAGTGACACTTCGGGCAGTAAGGTGGGCAACCAGTTTCTTGTCATCAAACTTGTCTAAAGAGAAACGGTATCCCGTTTTATTATAATTTTCATAACGTTCTATGTAGGCAATGACCCCGCTGTCTACTTCCAGTTGCACATTCCGCACATATTCCTGTTTCTTTTTTTTCTTATAACGGTCCTCAAAATCCAAACGGGTTACATTTCCCTTAGGTATGACGTATGCTCCCAGTCCGAAAGTAACAACGGAAATGATTGCGGCCGAAATCATATAGGGCCGCATCATTCGTTTAAAACTCATTCCGGTGGAGAACATGGCAATGATTTCCGAGTTTTCTGCCAGCTTGGAAGTAAAGAAGATAACAGCGATAAAGACAAACAAGGGGCTGAACAGATTGGAGAAGTAGGGGATGAAGTTCATGTAATAATCAAATACAATCGCTTTCAGCGGAGCTTTGTTATTGATGAACCTGTCTATATTTTCGTTCACATCAAATACTACTGCAATGGAGATAATCAATGCAATAGCGAAAAAGTAGGTTCCCAGAAACTTCTTAATGATATATATGTCCAGTCTTTTCACCCATTTATCCAGTTTCAGCCAACTGATATTCGGCTTCCACCATTTTTTATCCTTTGGGGATGAATCTGTGTTTGTCTTGAACCAATTCTTCATTTCTAGTAATTTATAATCTTGTAGATAAGCGTTTTACCATCATTGGTTTCCACGTAGAGAAATCTCCTGCAATGATGTGTTTACGGGCCTCGCCTGCTAGCCACAGATAGAATGCCAAGTTGTGGATAGAAGCGATTTGCATGGCCAGCAGTTCTTGTGCGTGGAACAGATGGCGCAAGTAAGCACGGCTGTACATGGTATCTACATACGATGCTCCTTCGGCCTCGATAGGAGAATAATCATCCTCCCATTTCTTGTTGCGCATGTTCATTATGCCGTTTTTAGTGAATAACATTCCATTGCGTCCGTTCCGGGTCGGCATTACACAATCAAACATATCTACACCGCGTTCTATACCCTCCAGTATATTTACCGGTGTACCGACTCCCATCAGATAGCGGGGCTTGTCTTTGGGTAAGATTTCATTGACAACCTCTATCATTTCGTACATTTTCTCGGTTGGCTCACCTACGGCCAGGCCACCGATGGCATTTCCGTCAGCTCCCTTGGAGGCAATATATTCCGCTGATTGTTTGCGTAAGTCGGGATAGACACAGCCTTGTACTATGGGAAATAATGACTGTTGATAACCATATTTGGGATCGGTTTCGTTGAAATGCTTTATGCAACGGTCCAGCCAACGATGGGTAAGCTGCATTGATTTTTTTGCGTATTCATAATCTGCGGTTCCCGGAGTACATTCGTCAAAAGCCATCATGATATCTGCACCGATAGTCCGTTCTATGTCCATCACCCGTTCAGGAGTGAACAGGTGTTTCGAACCGTCTATATGTGAGCGAAATTCCACACCTTCTTCTCTCATTTTGCGGATACCTGATAAGGAGAATACCTGAAAACCACCACTGTCAGTCAGCATAGGACGGTCAAAGCCGTTGAATTTATGCAGACCTCCGGCACGTTCTATTATATCCAGTCCCGGTCGTAAATACAGGTGGTAAGTGTTGCCCAGGATTATCTGTGCTTTAATGTCCTCTTTCAACTCATGTAAATGCACGCCCTTCACCGTTCCCAATGTGCCTACAGGCATAAAGATGGGGGTTTCTATTTGCCCGTGGTCAGTTGTTATCAATCCGGCACGGGCATTCGATTTGGGGTCTGTATATTGTAAGTCAAAAGTCATATTTATTTCTTTTCTTCTGTTTTTTGATTGGTAATATTAAAATCAATGGCATCGTTTACTTTTTCATTGGTGAGAGCCAAAGCCAATACTTCCTTAATATCCGTGACATAATGGAATGTCAGTCCTTCTAGATACATCGGCTGAATTTCTTCAATGTTCTTGCGGTTTTCCTCACATAAAATGATGTCTTTGATTCCGGCGCGTTTAGCGGCTAGGATCTTTTCTTTGATACCGCCTACGGGCAGGACTTTTCCACGTAATGTGATCTCGCCTGTCATTGCCAGATTTGCTTTCACTTTACGCTGGGTGAGGGCGGATGCCAATGAAGTCACCATGGTGATACCGGCTGACGGACCATCTTTAGGGATGGCTCCTTCAGGTACATGGATGTGGATATTCCAATTGTCAAAGATATCTTCCTGTAAATTCAGCAGTTTGGTATGTGCCTTGAGATATTCCAAAGCCAGCATGGCCGACTCTTTCATTACGTCACCCAAGTTCCCGGTCAATGTCAGTTTACCGCCTTTTCCTTTGCTTAAACTGGTTTCTACAAACAAAATTTCACCTCCGACAGCTGTCCACGCCAGCCCTGTGACAACACCGGCGTATTCATTTCCTTGGTATTTGTCGCGGCTATATTCTGGCGTGCCCAGATATTTGCGTACATCGGCAGGTTTTATTTCATGCATCACTTCATAGCCGTCACGTGCAAATTCCAACGCTATTTTACGCATTACCTTGTTTATCTTCTTCTCAAGTTCGCGCACCCCGCTTTCACGAGTATAATTTTCTACAATACATTCCAAGGCAGCTTTAGAGAACTTCACATATTCTTTTTTAATGCCGTTGGCTTCCAGTTCTTTGGGAACAAGATGCCGGCGGGCTATTTCTACTTTTTCTTCTGTGATATATCCGCTGACCTCTATCAACTCCATACGGTCCAGCAGAGCAGGAGGGATGGTGCTCAAATTGTTTGCCGTAGCGATGAACATTACTTTAGACAAGTCGTAATCTACATCCAAATAGTTATCGTGGAAAGTGTTGTTCTGTTCGGGGTCAAGCACTTCCAGCATAGCGGAACTGGGATCTCCGCGGTGGTCACTGCCCAGTTTGTCTATTTCGTCCAAAATGATAACCGGATTAGAGGACTCGGCTTTTATCAAACTTTTGATGATACGGCCCGGCATGGCACCGATATAAGTTTTACGATGGCCACGGATCTCGGCTTCGTCATGCACACCACCCAATGACATACGTACATATTTACGTTTCAATGATGCCGCTATGGAACGTCCTAAAGAAGTTTTACCGACTCCCGGAGGACCATAAAGGCAGATGATGGGTGATTTCATATCACCTTTTAGTTTCAGCACTGCTAAATGTTCAAGGATACGCTCCTTTACTTTCTCTAGTCCGTAGTGGTCTTTGTTCAATGTCTTTTCGGCATTACTTATATTCAGGTTGTCAGTGGTAAAGACATTCCAAGGTAATCCTAACAGGGTTTGCAAATAGGTAAGTTGCACATTGAAATCCGGTGATTGGGAATTTGTCCTTTCCAATTTGGAAACTTCTTTTTCAAAGAGTTCTGCCATTTCCGGACTCCATTTCTTGGTTTTTCCTTTTTGGCGGAGTTCATCTATTTCATCTTCCTGTCCGGCACCCAGTTCATCCTGTATGTTTTTAATTTGTTGCTGCAAGAAATATTCGCGTTGCTGACGGTCAATATCTTCGCGTGTACGCATTTGAATGCTTTGTTTGATATCAGCCAATTGTACTTCACGATTTAAGATCTTGACCAGCATATACAGGCGGCTTTGCAAATCGCCAGCTTTTAGCAATTTTATCTTTTCTTCTACCGGAATAGGGAAGTTTGCACAAATGAAATTTACCAAAATTTCCGGATTGTCCAAGTTCTTGATTGCAAAAACCGTATCCGGACTCATCTTCTCGGAAGCCTCTATGAACTTACTCGTCAAATCCTTGCAGGTGTCAATCAATGCTTTGAATTCGTCCGTTTCCAGTTGGTCATTTGCCTCCGGAATAGGAGTCACCATCCCTTTCAAATATGGAGACGTTTTGGTGATACTGTCCAAATGTACTTTGGGCCCGTTTGACTGCATAATTACTGTGGTATTTCCACCTGGCATTTCGAATACACGGAGAATCTTCCCGATAACTCCTACATGGTACACATCATTAAAACCGGGATCGTCCATATCTCCCTGTATCTGACAAACTACCGCTATGGGAAGTTTTTTCTTGTATGCAGCATTTATCAATTTCAATGTGCTGGGGCGTCCAATGGTCACAGGCATTACTACAGATGGAAACATTACCATGTTGCGTAAAGGCATAACAGGTATTTCTTTATTAAATTCCATAGCAGTTACTTCATCCGGATCCGTTTGGATTTCAGCTAACATAGAGATGTCATCGTTATCAGTATTCAACAAAATATCCTCTTTCTTATTCCTCTTCATAATTTATTCCTCTTGTGTTAAATTGAGCCCAATGCCCAAAACGGGGACAAAGTTAATCATTCCTTGTCGAATAAGGAAAATTCATGGGAACTAATTGAGTTTTAAAAATCAAATATTTCCTAATAATTGGAGTAATTAAATGGATTTTCCTATTTTTGACAGCTAATTTAATAAATATAGTATGCCAAATCCTTATTTTTCTTTTAAGCAATTTACTGTTTATCATGATAGATGTGCCATGAAGGTTGGTACGGACGGAGTTTTATTGGGAGCTTGGGCCGATGTGGTTTCCGCCCGTAATATTTTAGATATTGGTACTGGAACCGGATTGATTTCTTTGATGATGGCACAGCGGTGCAATGCCCGGATAAGAGCGGTTGATATAGATGCGGATGCTGTGGAACAGGCTCGTGGAAATGTGGCGGCATCTCCGTGGCAGGATAGGATAGAAGTGGAGTTGCAGGATATTTGTCATTTTACATCGGAAACACTCTTTGATGTCATTGTTTCCAATCCTCCTTATTTTACCGATTCATTGAAATGCCCAGGGAAACAGCGTAATATCGCCCGGCATACAGATTTTCTTGATTTTGACAAATTAGCAGGATCTGCAGCCCGTTTGCTTCATCCCGAAGGCGTTTTTTCTGTGATTATTCCTGCTGATGGTAAAGAATCTTTTTTGATGGCTGCCACTCGTTACGGATTACATCTCTCACATCAGACTTTCATTCATACAAAACCTGGATCGGAGCCCAAACGGGTGCTGCTTGCTTTCAAATTCTCTGTGGATAAGTGTGTTATAGACGATTTGACCATCGAATTATCACGTCATGTGTATAGTGAAGAATATATAGCCTTGACTAAAGAATTCTATCTGAACATGTAGAGAGCGGATTATTCTGAACATCATAAAGAAACTGTTTTTATTTGCAGAGTCTTTACTGATGTTCAGAAAAAAGATATTTTTTATTGTTTTTTGGATAGACGACGCAATAAACTTTTGTTAAGTTCAAATAAATGGCTGTGCCGGAAAGCAAAAGTTTCAGCTTTAGGTTTCATACCACTGAATATTTCGGATATTTGCTGTAAGAGACTAAAAGGTTCGTTCTCTTTTTTTTTATCAGAAACAATGATGTTGAGTCCGTGTGGAATCAATTCTACCTCAATATCTTTTCCTCCCATGATCGGATCTCCGTCATAATGCATAACTCCGGGTTTTGAACGATGTATTTTAATCTTTTTAGTACGGAATGTCTTGATCCGGCTGTTTTGGTCTATGGTTTTGTTGAAAAGTTGAAAAGATAAAGAAGGAACATCCAGCACTGTGAACGGCTCTAATATTGTGACATCCATCAACCCATCGGTTAACGAGGCCTGTGGAGCAATATATGCGTTGTTCCCATATTGGGAGGCATTGCCGCAGGCTATCAGGAAAGCTTTGTATTTTACCGTTCCTTCTTCATTTTCTATTTCATAAGTTTCAGGTTTGTAACTCAGACTTTCATGCAAGGTATTTTCCAGATAGGTTAGTAGTCCGCGTTTACCTGAATCAGCAAACTTTAAGCTGACAAACGCGTCAAAACCTACTCCGCATGTGCAGAAAAAGGGTATATTGTTTATTTTTCCGTAATCAATACAGGCAACAGAACTTTCGTTTATAATGTCAATAGCAGCCTTGGGTTCCAAAGGAATTTGTAAATGCCGTGCCAGTCCGTTTCCCGATCCGCAAGGTATAATGCCTAATGCCGTATCCGTATGTATCAATGCACGTCCTATTTCGTTTATAGTTCCATCTCCTCCAATAGCCACTACTATATCTACTTTCTCTTTGGCAGCTGTAGCCGCAATCTTTTCAGCATGGCCGGCATATTGTGTTTTGACAATCGTATAATCATAAAGTGTACGGTTTATACGTTCGTCAATCCATTTTAATATGGCTCTTTTCCCCTGTGTCCCCGAGATAGGATTAACGACAAATACAATTTTCTTTTTCGTGGTCATACTTTTACTTTGGTAGTTTAGCTCTTTATTAAACGCAAAAGTAATACATTTTGTTTATAACTGCCCTAAATCCTAAAAGTTTTGATGCCCCTAAATATTTTTTTTGAAAAAAAGTACAATCGGTTGTAGAATTTACTATCTTTGCAGCCTGTTTTGACGGGAACACCTTGAAAACAGAATGTATTAGTGAGTTTATATACATTATTTTAAAGTAGGCCGACGAGGCTTACATATACAATAGGATATGGGATTATTACAAGACAAGTTAAGTAAATTCAGATTGCCTCAACTATACATGGAAAGAGGCGTTTACCCTTATTTTCGTGAGATAGACAGCCATCAGGATACAGAGGTTATCATGGATGGTAAAAAGGTGCTGATGTTTGGCTCCAACTCATATATGGGGTTAACCTACGATGAACGGATTATTGAAGCAGCTGTTGCTGCAACCCGTAAATATGGTACAGGTTGTGCAGGTTCACGCTTCTTGAATGGTACGCTTGACCTGCACGTTCAGTTAGAAAAGGAATTGGCGGAATTCGTAGGGAAAGATGATGCATTGGTTTATTCTACCGGTTTTACTGTAAATGAGGGTGTGGTATCTTGCCTGACAGACCGCAATGACTACATTATCTGTGATGACCGTGACCATGCTTCCATCGTAGACGGACGTCGCCTTTCTTTCTCCACCCAGTTGAAATACAAGCACAATGATATGGAAGCCCTTGAGAAAGAACTTCAGAAGTGTAAACCGGAATCTGTGAAACTGATTGTGGTGGACGGGGTTTTCTCTATGGAAGGTGATTTGGCTAACTTGCCTGAGATTGTTCGTTTGAAAGACAAATACAATGCAAGTATCATGGTGGATGAAGCACACGGCTTGGGTGTGTTCGGTCGTGACGGGCGAGGTGTCTGTGATCACTTCGGACTGACAGATCAGGTAGATGTTATTATGGGTACATTCTCAAAGTCACTGGCTTCTATCGGTGGTTTTGTTGCTGCGGATAAAGATACAATCAACTGGTTGCGTCACAACTCACGTTCATATATATTCTCTGCAAGTAATACTCCTGCTGCAACAGCTGCTGCACGTGCTGCACTTCATATCCTCAAGAGTGAGCCCGAACGTCGTGAGAATTTGTGGAAGATTACAAATTATGCTTTGGATTGTTTCCGTCAGGCCGGTTTTGAAATCGGTGATACTGAAAGTCCGATTATTCCACTTTATGTTCGTGATACGGATAAGACATTCGAAGTGACTAAACTGGCATTTGACGAGGGTATATTTATTAATCCTGTTATTCCACCGGCTTGTGCACCACAAGATACTTTGGTGCGTGTTGCTTTGATGGCTACTCATACAAAGGAACAAGTTGACTATGCTGTGGATAAACTGACTAAATGCTTTAAGAAGTTGGAAATCATAAAGTAAGATATCACAGGTTGCCTTTACAAAGGCAACCTGTTTTTTTATTATGTATTATTGTCTATCTTTGTATCCGCTTTACTTGAAAAGGACATGAATCGGATAAAAGGTATTTTATATGCAGCAGTGTCTTCTGCGACTTTCGGATTGGCACCGTTTTTTTCCATAAGCTTGTTGGCTATTGGATATTCTTCTTTCGAAGTGCTGACTTATCGTTGGGGAGTTGCTACAGTTGTCTTGCTTGTTTTTGCTTTTCTTACCAAATGTGATTTTCACATAGGGTATAAAGATTTTAAAACAATTTTCGGACTGAGCTTGCTGCGTGCGCTTACTTCGTTCAGTCTTGTCATAGCTTATCAGAATATTGCAAGTGGTGTTGCTTCTATCATCCATTTTATGTATCCGCTGGCTGTTGCAGTAACAATGGCTGTTTTCTTTAGAGAAAAAAAGTCTATTGTGACTTTCGCTGCTATCGTTTTATCATTAGTAGGAGCATCTTTATTATCTTCCGGAAATATAGAATATAATGGTGGAAATAGAATGATGGGATTGATAGCGGCCTGCATATCGGTTTTCTCTTATGCCGGTTATATAATAGGTATAAGAAAAACCAGAGCAGTGGAAGTTAATTCTACGGTATTAACTTGTTATGTGATGGGGCTGGGAGCCTTGTTCTTTTTGCTGGGAGGACTTTTCTATGATGAGGGGGTCCGTTTGGAAACCAATGTAATCACTTGGCTCTATATCGGAGGACTGGCACTTCCTGCAACTGCGATCTCTAATATTACGTTGGTGAAGGCTGTAAAATTGGCAGGACCGACGTTGACTTCCTTATTGGGTGCATTGGAACCTCTTACGGCAGTCCTGGTAGGGGTATTTGTATTCAAAGAACTCTTTACTACATACAGTGCTTTGGGCATAATCCTTGTTGTGATTTCTGTAAGCTTGGTTCTTTTTCAGCAAAAGAGAACATATACATAGACGTTTGCTATTCAGCTTTTAGGCTGTTTACCGGATTAGTGCGTGCACTGAGATAACTATGTATTGTTATCGTAATGGTTGTAATTACCAATACAATAAGAACAGGGGTCAGGAAATTCCATTGTGTGGCTGAAATTCGATAAGCAAATTGCTCCAGCCAATGTTGCATTAATAACCACGTTATCGGAATAGCGATGATGTATGCTACTAGTATTTGCCATAGAAACGAACGGTTTAGTAACCATACTATTTCCCAATTGGAAGCACCGTGCACTTTACGGATTGCAATTTCACGGGTACGATGACGTACAGCGTACCATGAAATACCGAACAGGCCAAAACAGGTCAGGGCCAATGCAATAAATGAGTAGCTGATAAGGATTCGGGAGAGTATAATTACTTTGTTATTACGCAACATAAATTCTTTATGCATATCTACATATTTGAAACCTCTGTCACCATTCATTTCCTTCCATAATTTTTCAATAGATACCAATGTTTCTTTATAATATTCAGGAATGAGTTTTATTTGTATGAATGTTCCTTTCTGAATTAAATCTTGTTCTGTTCCAATAGATATTTGTTGACCACCGATTTCCTCTTCCAGGGAGTTTAATGGGAAGTTCTTGAAAATACCTGCAATAGTACTTAATGAATCCGAGAATTCATCAAATTCATTTAGTTTATGACCTATGTGGGAAACATCTATGTTCAGCAGACGCGCAAGCTTTTCATTGATAAAAGCCGGATGAGTATATTCCCGACAGGCTTGGGAGGGAGATACTCCGGCAATTTGCCGGATATGCATGGTTTGGAAGAAAGTTGTGTCGGTAGGGATGTGTGCTATAGAATTATGTTGGATACTACCGTCTGTTTGTCGGATAGGAAGTTCACGAAGCCAACAGTAAAGTACAGAACTCATGGAAAGACTTATAGACTCTATTCCATCCATTTGTTTTTGTGCAAGAGTGGTTGCATACACTAACCCGATTGAAAATATAAACTGGATGGTAACAAGCAACCATATAAATTGTTGCTTTTTCTTTCCTGTATAAGCTTGCCGATACTTGCTCAAAGTCTGTTGAGAGAGTTTATGGCTGATATACAGACCAGGAATGACAGCCATGAGGAAAATGAAGGATAAAAGTAAAGGTAGAACTTGCCGGCTGAAAAAGAAAGAGAAGGAAAGGCGGGTAGACAACAGGTTGTTAAACCACGGCAGCATGTCATTAATAAGCAATAATGATAACAGGAATGCAAATAAAACGGTAAGTGCTGCATCAAGAAATAACTGACTGCGGATTTCTTTTGATTTTGCTCCCATCAGCTTTTCTATATGTATCATTTTAAGTTGCTGCAGGGTACGTGAGAGAGTCAGATTTGTATAGTTGAAACAAGCGATGATAAGCACAAGCAGGGCCGAAATCAGACTGATATATAGTAATAATACATCACAATGTTGGAAAAAAGCCAACTGTTGCTGCTTGCTGTCTTTTCCTGTATTAAAGTATAGTTCTTTTATCGGATCAATATAATATCGTGAATCCGGTACTAATGCTGGAATCTTGTCTTTTTTAATTTTTTCCTGTAAAGCTAAGGGAGATGCACCTGGTTGTAGTTTCAATAATACAGGACCACCCCATGATTTGTCGGATAGTCCTGTCAGCAAATCAAAATGCAGAAAAGATTGTGGACGATCTTCTAATATAGCTGCTACTTTATAACTTTTACTTTGTCCTTCTTTATTGATTATTTCCAAGATTTCTCCAATACCGGAATGATTTCCGAAAAGTTGGTGGGCAAATCTTTTGTTTACAGCAACTTTGTCCGGAGTCGTGAGGACTTCTTCCAGGCTGCCTTCTGAAGTTGTATAAGGAAAAAATTGATTTAAAGTAGAGTCGGCACTGATAAAAAGAAACTGTTTGATATCTGTTCCATTATATTTGCAAAGATTACCAGACATTCCGTTTACACGCAGAATATCTGTAATTTCAGCATATTTTTCTTTTATCTGTGTGGCTGCGTCTGAGGTAGAGTAGGCTACTTTAATACCTTCTTCCATTGGAGAGTCTTGACGTAATAGATAAATGAGGTTACGGTCGGTATTATATTTTTCCACATTATATTCATGGATAAAAAAAGTCATAAGCAGATTGGTGCATCCTAATCCAGCTGTAAGACTGAATAGCGAAATCAGAAAAAAAAGTTTGTTTCGCCACCAGTTGCGGGCAATAAGTTTGATGTTTAAGAAGACGTTCATTGTTATAATATCCTTTTGTTATTATAGAGGTGGTTAAACCACCTCTATAATAAATTGACTTATATTTTTATTTCATTCACCACCTGCCCGTCAAACAAATTAATGGTTCTCCCCGCATAGCCGGAATCGTGTTGGGAGTGGGTAACCATAACAATTGTTGTTCCTTCTTTATTCAGTTCGGTCAGAAGTTCCATTACTTCCTTGCCGTTTTTGGAATCCAGATTGCCGGTAGGCTCATCTGCTAGAATCAGTTTCGGATTTGCTACTACAGCACGGGCTATTGCAACACGTTGTTGCTGTCCGCCGGATAGTTGTTGTGGGAAATGTTTTACCCGATGGGCAATAGCCATACGGTTCATGGCATCTTCTACCCGGCGTTTGCGTTCTGCCGCCGGAATCCCCATATACAATAAGGGTAACTCGATATTTTCGAATACATTCAATTCATCAATCAGGTTAAAGCTCTGGAACACGAATCCGATGACCCCTTTACGTAAATTGGTGCGTTGTGCTTCGGTAAATTTGGAAACGTCTGTTCCGTTCAGTTCGTAAGTGCCTTCCGTGGGATTGTCCAAAAGGCCGAGGATATTCAGCAGGGTGGACTTTCCACAACCGGATGGTCCCATGATGGCTACAAATTCGCCTGCTTTGATTTCTAGATTGACATTGTTCAATGCCCATGTTTCGACTTCTTCTGTTTTGAAGATTTTCTGTAAGTTTACTGTTTTGATCATAATCTTATATTTTATAAAGTTATTCGTTTTTGATTACTTTTGCAGGGTTAATTCGTGCAATTCCCAGAATACGGAATAATACCGTGAGGGCCGTAATAAATATTATTCCGATGAAAATTCCTGCCCAATATATGATACCGTCATTAAAGAATACAATATATGCTTTTTTCCATATTTGTATGACTATATAAATTAATGGAAATGCAATAATTGCGGAAACAGTCAGCAGTTTTATATAAAGGCGGGCAAACAATAAAATAATCTGTTTCAATCCTGCTCCATTTACCTTCCGGATAGCTACTTCCTTTTGTCTGCGTTCCGTATCCAATGTGATGGTCGAATAAACTCCCAACAAAGTAATGAGCAGGCTGACGATAGAAAAGAATAGAATAATCCCTTTCAATTTATTTTCTATTGCTTGTGCTTCATATATATCTTCCTGCAATGTAGTGACATGAGGATGAATACTTTCCGGGAGTGTTTCTTTCAATGTCTTTTCTATCATTTTTTTTATTTCAGCCGTTTTCCCCGGCTCGCATTTCAGATAGCAATGACCTACATAATAATTGAAGTCGCTGGGTAAGAATACAAATCCAGGACTTTGATTATATACATCGGCGATAAAATCGTCACATACACCGCAAATGGTATAACTTTCCGAGTAATTGTATAAAATAGTTCCTAACAGATCTTTTTTCTGGCGTTCCGCCCATGTTTTGTCTACTACCAAATCCTCTTTGGCTTTTAATGTGTGTCCCGATAGTAAAGGTATGTTCATGAATTGGAAGAAGTTAGTGGAAACATTCATGACATTTACTTCAAAACTGCTTTCCGGGTTACCTTTTTCCATTTGCATCCCAGTACCTGATATACCTTTCAGATAACTGATGTCTGCCAATAATTTGTCTTGTACACCGGAAAATTTGGATATACGTTCTATTAAAGCCAGTTTCTCTTCATTCTTCATAAACATATAATCTATGGAGAAACTTAGTATATTGGCTTTTTCTTTTTCAGTCAATGTGTTGAATAGGGTAGATTCCGTTTTCTCCGCTTGCATATAAAGAGCTACGGTAAATGCGACAAAAACCCAGCATATAAAAAATTGGATGCCTAACAGAATATTCCGCATTCCATGTTTATGACGTTTTATCTCACTGCCATGAATCTCTGTCTGGATGGGTGTGTAATGTATGCGCAATACAGTTATAAAGCATAATATCATACATAAAAATAAGATGAATACCATATACTCTGCGGTCTGTATAAACAAGAGGTTCTTTTCAATGATAAGAACGTAATTAAATAAATTGAAATTCAAATAGGGACTGATTATTTCAATCAAGCAGAACGTAAACAAGAAAGCGATGAATGCAATGATGACAGACTGGACAAAGAGTTGGTAAAAAAGTTGCTGGTTTCCACTGCCCATAACTTTGCGTATCCCGTATTCACGGTTACGATTCAAAAAAGTTCCCATAAGAAAATGGAAGAAATTAAGAAGTCCGGTCAGTAAAATCAACAGGCCTACTATCATGGTTATTCCTGCAAAATAAGGAGCAATGGACTTATCCCAAAATTCCTCTCCAAAGGGCGAGGCGGTTATAGCTGTTTCTTCGTCATATATGTGGTGCTTCATATTTATGGAGCGAAAACGGGCTTCTAATTTTCGAGCTGTTTTACCCGGATGTAGCAGGGCAAAACCAAAACCTCCGGTCATATTATTACGACCGTTGAATTGCAATGTTCCTTCACTGTCATTCAAAGTCAGCATATCCAGTTTCTCAAGAAAACTCAGGCTGGTATTCAGGGGAATATCTTCTATCACGGCTTGAATGGTATAGGCTATGCCTCCAGTACGAGGAGTGGTATCCGGTGCTGTAAAAAGACGTTGTGTCAATATCATACGTTTGCCTATGGGATTTTCTGATTCACCGAAAATCCTTTTTGCTAAAGAGCGGGTCAGTATGATGGCATTGGGGGTGTTGGAGGCTACTGCCCATGATCCCTGTAGTATTCGGGGAGTGAATACTTTCCTAAAAAGAGAGTCTACTTCCATTGTCATCAAATGATCGTATGGCAATTCTTTCCCTTCTTTTATCTCTACGTTGTAACTCCGCTCTCGGGGATAAACGGTAAAGGTAAAATCTTGAACCTCATCGAATCTAAGTTTGCGCAATTCTTCAATCGTTGTTGCCGGAATACCAGAATACAAATCTCCCCGTGTTGTACATAAATTTATGTCTGCTATGAGTTCTTTATTGGAAAAGCAAGAATCTACTTCGCTGATGAACCGGCTACAATAAAGACAGATACTAAAACATAATATCCCGACGGATAGCCCTACGATAGATATCAGATTTTGTATCTTATTTTTTAATAAGTGGCGCATTGCCATTTTTATATAATGCCTTAACATATTTCCGTTGTTTTATAAAATTATTCTGTTTTCATGATTTGTGTCGGATTAATATATGCCGCCTTTTGTATTTGGTATGCTAAGGTGCCCAGTGATATGATTATTACCAACAGCAATGATATGATAAAAATGTCTATACTGACAGGTGCCCTTACTGCAAAATCTTGAGTATAGGTATTTATCAGATAATAAGCCAAAGGAATAGCTATGACAAATGCTATAATTAAAACGGTTATATATTTGCGGAATAACAGTCGGTAAAGGTCTTTGGCACTTGCACCGTTCACTTTACGAATCGCTATTTCCCGATATCGTTGGCGAATGTCAAAAAGAGAAATCCCTAACAGGCCAAGACTGGAAATAATAATAGCCATACCTGCAAAAATAGAATAAATAGTGGCTGTTTGGCGGTCTTGTGTATACATCGCTTTGATATCATCTTCCAGGAAAGTATATTCAAAGTCTTCACTTCCATAGACTTTATATTCCAAATTACGTAAGAAATCAATCACTTCTTTCTTTTTGCCGGGTGTATAAGCTATCTGATAAAGATCACCACTGAACCGTGCTCCGACAGGATAGATAGTAGGCTTGATTCCAGATGTCAAATGTCCTTCAAAATAATCCTCTACTACTGCAACGATAGGTTGAAGAGAAGCGTTAGCATTAGCCCTTTTTTGATTTTCTTCAATCACTCCAGCGCCATTGATTGAAGTATAGCCTAATGCTTTCAGTGCGGCTTTGTTTACAACAAAAACAGTGCGCCGGTTTTCTTTATTTATATCGGGTATCTCACCTTCAATTACTTTTATATCATATAATTTGAAAAATGCAGGAGTGGCGTAATGAATATTCAGAAACACCTTTTCTCCTTTATTGTTCAGATAGTTTGTACCAAAGGTAGGAGTAAGGATATTTTCATTGCTAGGTTCGTACAATTCAATAAAAGGACATGCATTAAGTTCATTATCCAATTGCATGACACGTTGGCGACGTTGTTGCATACTTTCATAAGTATAACTGCTAAAATCTTTCGATTCATATACTAAATTTACATTCATTATGTTTTTAGTACGAAAGCCGGGTTCGGTATTTAACAACATTCCAAGTTGTCGATTAAAATAAAGTGATAATACCACTAACAAAAAAGTTATAATATACTGTGCCCCTAGAAAGAACATACGAAAATGTTTGGAATGACTTTGGACACCGATAGAGCGAATGGAAAGAATGGGGGAGGTGTAATTGTATTTAATGTATGGATAAATAGAAGTTATTACTGGTAACAATAATAAAATACTTGCCGAAAGCCATCCGTCGAAAGCCGTATAAGAAAAGTGAATGTCGAACAAATATTCAGTAGGGGCAGACATTATTTCAATAATAAGCCAGGATACTAATAAGGCGCTCAGAACTAGTAATGTATTTTCAATCCATATATTGGCAAACAATGTTTTGCCGCATACACCAAATACTTTCTTCAATCCATATTCTTTTCCGCGGCGTAATAATGCTACCAGGTAAAGATTAATAAAATTCAAGATGCCGGTGAGGAGCAATAACAGGCATACGCCCGACAAAATGATTAAGTGGGAATGGTTTCCCGAAAGAAACATAGCAGGTTCACGGTCTGTTAAAGAACCGTCCCAGTAAATATCCTTCACAGAAATTAAAGAAAATGTATGTGTGCGAGTGTCATATTTAGGGTCATTTATATACCGTGGAACACTACCTGTCTTATTTATGGCATTTATATCTGTACCGGGTAGGAAACGATAGAGCTCTGTATTCATCCTTTCCCAATGTTGGGATAATTTAGAAGAGAGGATGATATCAAAGTTAATTGTAGTTTTACACTCAGGTTCTCCTACAATGCCTTCTACGGTAATATCTTTGCCATTGCTATAACGTAGTACTTTACCTATCGGATTTTCATTACCGAAAATCTTACGGGCGTATTTTTCTGTTAATAATGCCGACTGAGGTGTTGTGAGAGATAGCTTTCCTTGCACTATAGGATAATGAAATAACTGGAAAAATACACTGTCGGTAACGAGGCAACGTGCCGGAATACGGTTGGTACCGGAAATGACATAGTCCTTTTCCAATGGAATATAGGTGGTCATAGCTTCTACGAAACGATTGTCGATAGAAATGGTATCATAGTTATATTGTTTCAGTCCACTCAGTCCCCGGTTACCTTCTGTATTGGTACAGATAGCATACACATGCTCCCTGTCGATGCAATGTGTGTCCACTGTCAGTTCCCTATGGATATATCGCATCAAGATGATACTGCATGCCAGACTGAATGCCAGTCCCAGCAAATTAATGATAGTATACGATTTAGAACGCATTAAAAAGCGCCAAGCATATTTCAGTGTTTTCATATTTAATGTGTGTTTATTCTGATCTTATAATTTTTGCGGGATCAATTTGAGCAGCTTTGTGTATTTGCCAAATTAATGTGCTTGATGAAATAAAGGAAATGATAGCTAGAACTGCTAAATAAATTCCTATATCTACAGGTATTTTTAGTACAAAATCCCGTGTATACATATATATGAGGTAATAGGCAAGTGGAATAGCCAATACAAATGCACAACCTATTACTTTGATATATTTGCGGAACAATAGCAGGTAAAGGTCTTTCATCCCTGCGCCATTTACTTTGCGGATGGCAATTTCACGATAACGTTGTCGGATATCAAATAAGGATAATCCAAATAATCCCAAACAGGAGATGATGATTGCTATCAAGGCAAAGACAAAGTAAATGTTTGCTGTTTGACGGTCCTGAGCATAAAGTTTGTGGACTTCATCTGTCAACCAAGTATAGGTGAAGTCTTCGGTATTATATATTTCTTTCTCTGTTTTCTTCAGATATTCTATGACTTCTTTTTCTTTATCGGGGTTGACGGCAATCAAAAAATCGCTGTTGCCGCTGCTGGGCCCTACGACAAATGCCATCGGTTTTATTCCTTCAGTGAGATGGCTTGGGTAATAATCGTCTATTACAGCCACTACAGGCATAAGTTTGGTTCCACCTTCTTCCATTTCTCCTTTTTCGCTGACACTAATCCAAAGCGGGGATTCGCTGCGTACAAAAGCATCTTCTAGCCGAGTATAGCCCATAGCTTTCATTGCTGCTTTGTTCAGTACCATTTTATTGTCACTCCAACCTTCAAATTTTTGGGGGATTTCTCCTTCCAGTACTTTTAAATCATATAGTTGGAAGAATTGTGGAGAAGGAAATAGGGTGAGCATGGGTTGACGGGTATCCTGGTCATTTAACAACATGCAGATAGAGCCTCCCCTTAATATAGAATAATGGGAATTCATCCACATTTCAATGTGAGGACACTCGTTTAATAGTTGCTTGATACGGTCTTGGCGGGCAAAGCGCTCATTGCGCTTTTCTTCTGTATCAGAGCGCAGATAATTTTTGTTTTCGTGTAACAACTCAGCTCTGAGAATTCTTTCTGTCCGATATCCGGGAGAGGTATTCAGCAGGAAATGCAGTTGCTTGCCAAAGTAAAAGGACAGGATAAGGAGTAATATGGTTATAATGTATTGAAAAAAAAGGAATGTCATACGTACAGTGATAGCATGACGGTTTGATGTTATTGAACGGATAGACACAATAGGAGGGAGATAATTATATCTGATGTATGGATAAATAGAAGTGACCAAAGGTAATAATATGATGAATCCCAAAGACAATTGCCAGTCGAATGCCGAATAGCTAATTTGTTCATTCATTAACCGGCTGACTGGTACTTGGGTTGCTTCTATCAACAGCCAGGCGGTTAGCAATGCGGCAAAGGCTAATAACAGATTTTCTATCCATATTTGTAAAAACAAAGGTAGACGCTGCAAGCCGAATACTTTCTTTACTCCATATTCTTTAGAACGTTTCATCATAAATACCATATAAATATTGATGAAATTCAATATACCTACCAATAATAGCAATATGGTTACTCCTGAAAGAATATACAGGTGTGTACGGTTACCGAATTGCATGATGGAATCGTAATCGTCATCGTGACCAATGGAATTTCTCCAGTATAAATTTTTCCAAGTAATAAATTCCCAGCGTATTCTGTTTCCCCTTTTGTCCTTTCTGTACACATTGCTTGCTTTGTTTATCTTATCCAGATCTACACCGGGGAGTATGCGCATCAGTGATATATCCATACGTTGCCAGTGTTCCACCAATCTGTATGATACCAGTAGATCGAACCGAAGTAATGATTTGCATCCCAATTCTCCAATCACTCCCTTGATGGTGATGTTTTTACCATAATATTCCAATACTTTTCCTATCGGATTTTCTTTACCAAATATATTACGGGCATAGCGCTGGGTGATGATGGCGTCACCAGGGGCATCTAAATGGGCCTCACCGGCTGCAACCGGGTAGTGGAAGAAATGAAAAAAAGTGGAGTCAACTGCTGCTATATTCATTGCATAGTTACTGTTTTCATATACCACATTGTCTCGCTGCTGTAACATCAGGCGGCATTGTTCCACTATTTGATGGTCAGGAATATAAACAGAATCAGTTTCAGACCAACCTTGTTGCAAACTTCCCGGATGAAGATTTCCTTCTATATCCCGTATAGGAATGATGATATGTTCCGGATCTACGCTATGTGCATCCACCGTCAGTTCCCTATGGATATATCGCATCAAGATGATGCTGCATGCCAGACTGAAAGCCAGTCCTAGCAAATTAATGATAGTATACGATTTAGAACGCATTAAGAAGCGCCAGGCATATTTCAAAGTTTTCATGTTGCATGTTTTATTTTAATATCAATTCTTCTGCGTCACCAAAGGTATCATATCCTGTGATAATTACAAATTCTCCAGGCTGTAAACCTTCAGTGATTTCATATTGAAGCGGGTTTTGGCGTCCTATATTCAATGGAACTTTTACAGCTTTTGTTTTTGATGGGTTTATTTTGTAAATCCATTGTCCTCCAGTAGACTGGTAGAAATTTCCACGTGGGATAACTATAGCTTGTTCGGGTTGGCCCAATTCTATTTGTACCCGGAAGCTCTTTCCTACACGGACATTCTCGGGCATTTCTCCGGTAAATACCAAATCTACATCAAACAT
Organism: Phocaeicola vulgatus ATCC 8482; assembly: GCF_000012825.1. Taxonomy (GTDB): domain Bacteria; phylum Bacteroidota; class Bacteroidia; order Bacteroidales; family Bacteroidaceae; genus Phocaeicola; species Phocaeicola vulgatus. The sequence continues at coordinate 3,998,619 of NC_009614.1, forward strand.
ACGGTCTTTTACCTCAGGAACTACTTTAGTAATTCTCAGGGGGTAGCGTTTCCCTTGATAGTTTACGGTAGCCGGAAGACCTGTTGTGATGCGGTCAATGTAATATTCACTTAAAGAAGTATGAATTTTATATTGATCCAGCACTTTTATTTCAGCTATACTTTCTCCCGAAGCAACCTGTTGGCCGGGAGTTACTTTCACAAAACTTAGTTGGCCGCCAATCGGAGCTTTTATTATCAAATCCTCCAACCGTTCTTCTGCACGTTTCAGTTTTTTGCTTTCACGTTCCAGATCATTTTTCAATAATTCTTTGCGGATAAGGGTTACGGATGAATCATGTTTCAGGCTTTCCATTTGTAATGCCGTATTTTTCAGTTTATACTTATATTCATCTTCAGATACTTGAAGCTCAGCCTTGCTCTTAATTCCCATTTTGAATTCCTCTTTGTCCAGTCCGAAGCTCTTGCGCAGTCGTTCCATCTCATATTGTGCCTGTAATGTCTGTTGCTTCAGTGTCAGACTCTTTTGTTCCATTTCTATCTCTTTCTCTTTATAAGTGATTCGTTGTTTTTCCCATTCGTCACGTTGGTCTTCAATGGAACGAATCAGATCCGGATTAGTCAATATCAACAAGGTGTCACCTTGTTTCATCATATTCCCTTCTTCTCCAACAATGCGGTCTACACTGCCGGCTTCACGAGTATTTACTTTGATGGTAAGAATGGGTTGCACCAGTCCTTCCACATCTACATACTCCATAAATTTGTCGTCTTTTACTTCGGCTATCTGAATGTTGTCTGTTTCGATACGCAGCTTGCGAGGACCTAATGAAAGGCTTATCACATAGATAAGGAAGATAATGAAGGCCAGTGCAGCTATCATATAGTAGCGATAGCGGATGTACCACGGTTTCTTTTCAATTTTTATATCCATTAGTTTATGTTTTTTGATATAATTTTTTTTATTTCTTTTTTTAGTATGGCGATAATACAAAGATCATTTATATCTGCCGTGTAGTTAAGGTTTAGGTATAGTACATGAAATCTCTGCTTTTCTGAGGAAATCATATCCCGTCATACTTCTAATACCATAATACAGACTCCAATAAGTTTTCAAAGCTGTTATATAATTTCTCCGTGCGGTATCTTTTTCTGCAATGGCGGCATTGAGGTCCAGAATTGTCGATTTTCCTAAGATATAAAGCCGACGTGCTACATCGTGGCGCCGGTCGGCCGTCTTGTCCGTCTTGGCGGCTACTGCTACACGGTATGCTTGAAGATTGAATTGACGGACCATTTTACATACATTCAATTCAAAATCTTTCATTCCCTGTTCAGCCTGTGTATCTACTAAGTCTACATTGGAACGAGCTACACGAACGCGTCCTTTTCCACGACCCCAATCCAGGATAGGTAAAGAAATACCAATACTGGCATATTGTTGGTTCATGGGGTTTCGGTAAGAATCTGCAAATTTATTTCCGGTTTGAGAAAGCCCGAATTGTACATACAGGTCGGCTTTCAAACCTGCATTGGCTTTTGCAGAAGCTAATGCGCTGCGGCTTTCTAATTGTTTGCGTTTATAAGTGTCAGGATCGGGACTGTTTTTGAATGCCAGTTGTAATGCTTTTTGTAAAGGGATTTCGAGTTGAGGAATGCTGTCTTCCGGAACAACTCGTAAATTTATTTCCCGATTAATGCCAAGGAAGGAACGGAGTGTTTGCATTTGGTCCTCTACTTCGATGCGGGCATTCATCATATTGGTTTCTTCTGTCAGTTTGTTTATTTCCAGCTGTAGCATTTCGTTTTCAGTTATGGTTCCTATATTATATCTTCCCTCGGCATACCTGTATAAAGTATCGGCAGAAGCATAGTTGTAGGCGGCTATGTCAAGATTAGTTTGTGCAGTTGCCAGGTTGAAGAAAAGAGTGCTGGTTTCTGAGGCTACAAGTTCCAATGCTTCTGCATATGCTTTACGGGCTTCCCGGTAGCGAAGGGGTTCGATACGGTGATCCCATTTTAAAGAATTATATCCAAAAAGTTGCTGCTCGTAACCTATTACTATGGGTTGGGTGTTATACGCTGTATGATTATCTTCGAATTCATCAATGCGTTGGGTGGTAGTTTTTACAAACAAGCTGCCACCGGTAAACCATATATTTTGATTTATTTTAAGGCTGAGATCTGTGCTTAACTGGTCTTGCTGGATAAATTGATTTGTTCCATCCGGTTGGGTAATCTTGTTTATCTCCCGATTTAGGGTAGGAGATGAAGTTAATGTGACGGAGGGAAGATAATTCGCCCGGAAAAAACGGTAGTTCCAATAAGCTGCCCGATAGGTATGACGGGCAGCTTGTGCTTCCGGTGAGTTTTCTTGTGCTATTTCAATAGCTTGTTGCAAACTCAATGTTATTGATTCTTCTTGTTGTGCTGTGGCTGTTTCCGGGCGAAGCAGAAGAGAAAGTGCTATAATACAATATAGTTTCATGTTCGTTTTTTTATGTCTTTATACCTATTAGTACTTTTGGCTTATAGTTAGGTGAACAGGAGTGGGGCTTCGGTGTCTTCTTTGGATAAGTCGCTTTTTATTTTGGTTAATGCTTCCTTTGCTTTTTCATGACCGTTGTCTATAGCTTTTTGGAACCAGAACCGGGCTTGTTGTAAGTCTTTTTCTACGCCTTTGCCCCACTGATACATGCGTCCCAGGTTGTATTGTGCAGGAGCATTCCCCTGTAAAGCAGCTTTGGTCAGCCACTCGGCTCCTTTAGCAAAGTCTTTTTCCATTCCTTCGCCATAACAATACATATTTCCTATATTATATTGAGCTATCGGATTATTCTTATCTGCTGCTTTTTTAAACCAAAAAAAAGCTTCTTCAAAGTCTTGGGGGACCCCAAGTCCGTTTTTATATAAATAACCGATATTGTTCATGGCGTCCGTATTACCATGAGCTACAGAACGTAGGTACCAAGTCATAGCAATGTAACAATCCTTACGTACTCCCCAACCGTTTTTATAAAGGCTCCCCATACCAATTTGAGCTTCTGGATTTCCTTGAGTGGCAGCTTTGTTCAACCATTTGAAAGCTTGGCTGTAATCCTTAGTGACTCCCAAACCATATGTGTACATAAAGCCTATATTGTTTTCAGCATACGTGTTTCCGCCCGCTGCCGATTGATGAAAAAGTTTCAAAGCCTTATCATAATCAATTTCACCTCCTAAGCCTTTTAAATACATATCGCCTGTCAGATATTGGGCATGATGGGCCGTATCAATGCGAGCTATCTTTTCTAATAACTCGCGTGCTTTTTCATATTGTCGATTAACATAGTGAGTTTGTGCTTCTTCCCACAATTGATGGCAGTCACCTATATAAAGCATATAGATCTTATTGCCGAATAGAGTTACTATGCTTGCTATAAGGCATAAATTGATAGCTATTACTGATTTTTTTTTCATAACTTAATATATTAGTATTGTAGACTAATCAAATAGCGTGCCATTATCTTATCTCTTTGTTTACCAGTTTTTTGTGGGATAAAAGATAATGATGTTTCTGTGCGGATACGCACAAAAATAGTGCGTATCCGCACAGACAACACATTAAAAAAAACAATATCTTTGCAAAAAAGCGGATAGAAAATCTTTTATTCGTATAACAAGATATATTGAGGATAAAATAATGAATGCAAAAGGAAAAATATTGATTATAGATGATAATGAGGACGTGCTTTTTGCACTAAACCTTTTATTGGATCCCTACGTGGAAAAAATAAAAGTTACTACTCAACCGACTCGTATTGAGCATTTCATGACTACTTTTCAACCTGATGTTATTCTGCTTGATATGAATTTTCGTCGGGATGCTATCAGCGGGCAGGAAGGATTCGATTGTCTAGAGCAGATATTAAAGTTAGATCCGCAGGCTATTGTCTTGTTTATGACTGCTTATGCGGATACAGATAAAGCAGTACGGGCCATTAAGGCTGGAGCTATTGACTTTATTCCCAAACCTTGGGAAAAAGAAAAACTACTTGCTACGCTTTCATCGGCTATCAAACTTCGTGATTCTCGTAAAGAGGTCAGGCAACTGAAAGAACAAGTTGTAGCATTGAGCGCGCAGGATGAAGAGATGCCTCAAATGATAGGTCACTCAGTGCCTATGCGAGAGGTTTTTGATACTATTCGGAAATTATCGGATACTGATGCTAATATTTTGATATTGGGTGAAAATGGAACCGGTAAAGATTTGGTGGCCCGTTCTCTACGTTATTTTTCTCCTCGTCGTGAATGTCCTTTTATAACGATTGACTTGGGGAGCATACCTGAATCATTATTCGAAAGTGAATTGTTCGGCTATGAAAAAGGGGCTTTTACAGATGCCCGCAAAGCAAAGGCGGGACGTATGGAGGTGGCATCAGGAGGAACGCTTTTTTTGGATGAAATAGGGAATTTGTCATTACCTATGCAGGCCAAATTACTAACAGCCATAGAAAAACGGCAGATTTCACGTTTGGGAGCAACGGATATAATTCCTATTGATGTTCGGTTGATAAGCGCAACGAATGTAAATATCCGAGAATTGGTGGAGGAGGGTAATTTCCGTCAAGACCTATTGTATCGTATCAATACGATTGAGATTACTATTCCTCCATTGCGGGAAAGGGGAGAGGATGTTCTCTTACTGGCTGATTATTTCTTACAACGGTATACTCATAAATATAAGAAAGAGATAAACGGACTGAGCCGCGAAGCCAAGCAGAAACTCATGCGTTACCATTGGCCGGGTAATGTCCGCGAATTGCAGCATGCCATAGAACGGGCAATTATTCTTTCGGACTCGCCATTGTTAAAGCCTGCAAATTTCATGTTGCAGCCACAACCCGAGAAGAGGGTGAATACGGATGAGATACTGAACTTGGAACAATTAGAACGCAATGCCATAGAACGTGCTATGAAACGCAGCGAAGGGAACTTGAGTCGTGCAGCGGAATATTTGGGGATTACCCGTTACGCTCTTTATCGGAAACTTGAAAAATTAGGGTTATGAGTCGTTTACAAACTTTACGGATGATAGCTTGTATGTTATTAATGGGGGTAGTAGCTATAGCTGCATATCTCTTTTATCAACATTCGCTCTATTTTTGCTTGTTTTTTTCGCTGATGATTATGGCAGGTATTATCATTTATATCTGTCAGTGGCAGTATAAAACGACCCGTATGATATCGCGAATGATAGAAGGTATTCGTTATGCAGATTTCTCTTTGAGTTTTTCTACCCAGCACAAAACTCGTACAGAACAACGATTGGCACAAGAAATAAATAATGTTGTTGCTGAATTCCGTACTCGGTTGTCCGAGAATGAAGAGCGATATCAATATTATGAAACATTATTGAATACTGTTGACAGCAGTTTGCTGGTAGTAGATAGTCAGTGCAATATACATTGGATGAACCGGGCAGCCATGCAGGATTTGTGCGGTTATCGTATTCATTCTGTCAGGGAATTGGCTCTGTTAAATTCTGATTTTCCTACTATTATCCTGTCATTACAGCCTGGAGAGATTAAAACAGTACGAATACATAAAGGAGATATTATACAAGAATTGGCTGTTACGGTATCTGAATATTCCGCTCAACATGGTACGGAACTCCGGTTGGTTAATTTAAAGAATATCCATGCTGTATTGGAGGAAAATGAGATGGAAGCATGGCAGAAGCTGATTCGTGTACTCACTCATGAAATAATGAACTCCATTGCGCCCATTATTTCATTAAGTGAAACATTAAGTGAGCGTGCTGTACAAAATGGTATGAATGAGAGAGATTACAATATCATGTTGCAAGGGATGCAGACTATTCATAGAAGAAGTAAAGGGTTGCTGAATTTTGTGGAAAACTATCGTAAACTTTCTCGTCTGTCTGCTCCGATACTGGCTCCAGTAAATATAGGTGATTTACTGAGTGATATGAAAAAACTGTTTCCTAATAAAAACATACAATATATATATAAAGTAGAAAACCCAGAAACGACACTGATGCTGGATCGTTCACAGATAGAACAAGTATTAATCAATTTACTAAAGAATGCAGGTGAGGCTTGTGTAGAGCAAATCTATCCCGAAGTTATCATTAGCACACATTGTGATTTAGAAAAACATCTATTTTTCCTTTCTGTCTGTGATAATGGTAGTGGCATTCTTCCAGAAGTATTGGATAAAATCTTTGTTCCTTTTTTTACAACGAAGCCAACAGGTAGTGGTATAGGACTCAGTTTATGCAAACAAATTATGAATTTACATGGTGGAAGTATCTCGGCGAGTAGTGAAATCGGAAAGGGGAGTTGTTTTACACTGAAATTTCTTTGTTGCGGATAAAAAAAGTTTTAAGGTTAATGTTTTGATTTATAATTTGATAAGTAATGATGCGAAAAAAAAGTAGAAAAAAATCGCTTTAAATATTTGCATATATAAAAAAAAGCCGTACCTTTGCATCGCTTTTGAGAGATAAGGCGATTGAAAAATAAAAAAAAGATTCGGGGTGTAGCGCAGTCCGGTTAGCGCACCTGCTTTGGGAGCAGGGGGTCGTGGGTTCGAATCCCGCTACCCCGACAGATGAGAATCAAGGAGTTACGGTAAAATGTAGCTCCTTTTTTTTATTCTCCGAATGGGGCGGTTTACTTTTGGTTTAACCAAGTGAGTTAAACCGAGAGTTAAACCAAAAATGAACATGGATGCTACAATTTCAGTGGTTTGTTACAAATCCAAGACCCTATCTAATGGCGAACACCCTCTAATGCTTCGTATCAGTAAAGACGGAAAGAAGAAATACCAAAGTTTGGGAATATCTGTAAATCCCAAGTTTTGGGACTTTCAGAAAAATAAGCCGAAACCTAAATGTCCTAACTTGGAGTATCTTCAAAAGATTATTCTTGATAAGAAGCTGGAACTTCAAAAGAAAATGCTTGAAATAAAGTCCGACCAAAAAGAATACTCGGCTGCAACTCTGATTGAAGCAAATGAAAAGCTACAGGTTGCTAAAAACGTAGATTGCTTTTATAAAGAAATAATTGCTCAATGTGAGATTAACAACAAATGTGGCAATAGGCTGGTTTACCTTAATTCCTATAACTCTTTGAAAAGATTTACTAATGGAAAATTGGAAATCCCCTTTAACACCATAAATGTGGCATGGCTCGAAAAATATGAAAAATGGCTTCGGAGTAATGGCAACAAAGAAACAACAATCAGTTTAATGTTCCGTACCTTACGAAGCACATATAATAAAGCAATAAAAGAAAGATGTGCCCATTTGTCAGATTATCCTTTTCAAGAATATAAAATCAGTAAATTCGACACTTCTACTCAAAAGAGAGCCATAGCTAAAACGGATATGTTGAAGTTTACAGAAACTTCCCAACCGATAGGACAGAAAAAATATGTGGAGTTAAGTAAAGACATTTTTATATTCAGCTATCTGTGTGGCGGTATAAACTTTACTGATATAGCTAATTTAACACAAGAGAATATCGTTAATGGTAGGTTACACTATATCCGTCAGAAAACTGGTAAGCTAATCAAGATTGGAATACCCCAAGAAGCTATGCAAATTATTAAAAAATACACCGATGAGAGTAATGGTTATCTATTCCCGATATTGAACGTAAAAGTCCATAAAACAGCTTTGCAGAAGCAGAATAGGATTCATAAAATACGTGGCAAGGTAAATGACATTCTAAAGACACTTGGTAAGCGATTGGGAATTGAAGCTAATATAACAACCTATGTGGCTCGCCATTCATTCGCAAGTGTCCTTAAAAAATCGGGAGTAAATATTGCATTGATAAGTGAAGCATTGGGACATTCAGACTTGGCGACTACTCAAATATACTTGGATAGCTTTGACAACGAGCAAGTAGATGAAGCAATGAAGAATTTGCTGTAACTTAAAAAGAGTTCTGCCCTATATATAATAAGGTGGAACTCTTTGTTTCCGTTAAAAGGTTATCAATGAATGTTATATGTGCATATGTGGGACAAAAATGTTTTGAAATCCATTTTGTGAATTAAAAAATAGCTGTACCTTTGCATCGAACAACAAAGAGTTGTTGGAGCTAAAAGACGCAATTACGTGTCACTAATTAAGTGGGTTGATTTGAAAGATTTAAACTTGCGTACGGAGTTGTAAAACTCTATTTCAACCATATCACAACAGAAGATTTATCTTCTTTATTACAAGCATCTTGTTCTTCATGATTCCCTCGTATGGTATGCATGGACGAAAAGAACGCTGTTAATTTCATAAGGCAATCAAAAGGATTGCTCTGAAGTTAAAATTGTAAAGCACATAATTTATGTGTTCGGCTATTATTGGTCGAAGCAGGGTATGTTGCATTACAAATTCAGAAAATGAAATTAGTGGCTTTTTTTGTGTCCATACGCTTCATCTTTTAATTAAAAAAAATAAAACGATGAAAAAACAAAAAAAAGAAATCACGCTTCGTGACATTGAAACGATGTACGGAAATGAGGGTACAAGAGTTGCAGAACTACAATCTAGATTAGCACTGGTGCCAGAATGGTTATCCGTCTTTTTAAATGAACAAGAAAAAAAGGCTTTAACCCAAAGAGTGCTTAATGGAACAACAGACGATAAACTAGATTTTTTCAATGACTTAGCCTATGGGAAATGGCAGTTCATGATGTTAGTTGATTTGACTTGCAAAACTAATCCGGAAGATGTTTTTCTTGCAACAGTCGAGGATTTTAATGCGGATAGAGTAGATGCTACACTCTCGGAAATTCAGCAACGCCTAAATTGTAGTGTGTTCAAAGTGTGGCAGCGAGGAGAACATTTCTTTTTGAGTAAAGCAGATGAAGATTTTCAAGATGCAACTATCCGTAGAATCGGTTGGCTGATTGACCCTAAACATGACGACAAGGAGGATAAAGAATGATTCAATTCAGTTTTGAAAAGGTTTCCGGCATTGGCAACCGCGAACCATATAATAATGCGGCTGCGCATGAAGAATTGAAGTCCATGATGTCACGTTTTGACAGATTGAACATCTTCTTCGACATTGACGAGGACGGCTACGAAGTGATAAAGGTCGAAAGCACATGCGTGAAACGCTTCGCGTATCAGTTGAACGATAAATCCGCAAACTGGCTTATGACATACCTTTCTACTGGCAAGAGTGAGGATTTTGGAGTAGAACCGTCCGAAGTTCAGAAGTCAGACCAAACTAACGGTAACGAGTATCGAAAGAATATGCTCAAACTGTTTGTGGAAAGTAAGGCTGTAAACATTCAGTTTACACCCGAGTTCAGAGACCGTAGAGGGCAACTAACAGCAGTAGCCAACTTCAAGTTCGGTAACATCTTCTTCTTTATAAACCGAGACGAGGATATTGTTTCGTACTTGCAAGAGAAAGGGTTAACTCGTTAAATCTAAACGGAGCAGAGGAAATGCAAATTTCCTCTCTCCTTTTTAAATCCACATAAATGAAAAAGGAATATATACCTATATATAAAATAGCTGGTAAAATCCAGTACTTGACAGAAGTCCTGCCACAGATAGAAACAAACACTATCCTTTGTAAGACATTAACCGGATTGGGTGCAACCTACTCCGAAATAAAGGCTAAGCGACATTCTGTTATTATCGTTCCCAATGTTCCGCCTATCATTGGCAAGTGCAAAGACCCGAAGCATAAGAATGACAATCTGTTCGGTGTCAAGCAAGGGGTGACAACAGAAGAAGTCATTGACTATATTGAAAAGACATTAGCCGCAGGAAAGTTTATCAAGTTGATAAGCACTCCCGAAGGATTTGCTAAAATCAAACGGGCTTTCGAGGAACTGGAACTTGACATATATAATATATGCTTCTTCCTATCCGATGAATGCGACAAGCTGATAAAAGATATCGATTACAGAGCTGATATAATTCTTCCTATGGATGATTTTTTCAGATTCAGAGAAAAGGCATTTGTTTCAGCCACTCCCATATTACCGAGTGACCCACGTTTTGAAAGTCAAAGTTTCAAAATAGTAGAAATACAGCCGACCTTTGATTATAAACGTCCTATCAGCATTGTGCAGACCAACAATGTTTTGGAAGCATTGAAAGAAATTCTACCACAGATAAAAGCACAACAAGAGCAACCACGCAGTATTTGTTTCTTTGCCAACAGTGTTGATATGATACACCAGTTGATGAGTAAATTGGGAATTGAAAATGAGTCCGCTGTGTTCTGTGCAGAAAAAAGTGTTGAGAAGTTGAAGAAGAAAGGATTCAAACGCGCTTATGAACACTGGAACAGTAAGCATAAAATGCCTTATATGTGGTTTACTTGTAGATTTTATACGGCTGTGGATATTGAATTGGAAGAACGGCCCGATATAGTATTTGTCACTGAACCGTATTTTGCAGAATACACTATCATTGACCCATGTACTGATGCGGTACAAGCAATAGGACGATTCAGAAATGGTACTTCTTTGGCTATTCATGTTGTCAATGCCAATGAGAACTATCCGATACGCACCAAAGCAGGCATCAAGGAATATCTCAAAGGTTGCAGGGATGCTTACAAGACTATTAAAAATCTTTATGAATGTGCAACATCTTCAGAAAGCCGAGATGCTTATAAGGCTGCATTGGATATACTGCCATATAACCGGATGCTGAAAAACGGTAAGACCAACTATTTCGCGATTGACAATTTTATTGATGAAGCATTGGTTAAGTCTGCCTACAACAATATTGATTCAGTGGTGAACCGATACAAGGAAAGCAGTTTGTTTTTACCGGAACAGACATCACCTCTTTTTTACAAATTTGGCGATAAGGAAAGGTTGAGACTGATGGATAAGAGCAGTTCTATCAAAGAAAACCGAAAGCGTATCATTGAAATACTGGAATCATTGAAGGATGACAGAAATTCCCCATTAGCGCAATCGTTTATCAGTGACATTAGGCAAGTTGATGCTTTTATTATTGATGCTTACGATACGGTGGGCAAAGAAGTTATTGAAGTAAACAATTATTCATTCAAAAAAATCAAAGAAGCCATGATTATGAAAAACTATAGAGAAAAAACAAGCGGAGTAGAGTTTGTTCAACTCCTTAAAAATTCCTTTAAGATTGGCGAGAAATACACTCGTGAATATATCAAAAAAGAATTAAAGCGTTTATACGCATTGGTTAAGACTGCACCTAAAAATGCGATTACAGCCATGACTATAAAAGATTTCTTCAAAATTCAAGAGTGTAAAATCGGAAATCAAAAAGCTATCAGAATATTAGAACCATTAATATAGGATAGTACTTTTTTTGATGAAAGTTAGTTTTATAGGGTCTGTTTTAAAAAGGTACTCTATCATTAATATTTAGCTTTATCAAATTATTTATAAACGAAGAGTCTTCGCTAATGAAAGTGAGGACTCTTTTTTTATTTGAACACGTCACCATGTCGTAATTCATTCCCCCATGCTGTGCCGGATGATAAAAACGGAGGTACACTACCTTTTTATACCCCCTCATGGCTATGGAAGAAAAAAGCATTCTTTACTTCACGATGATACTATTACCTCACATCATCCATGAAAAAGAATGTCTTTTGTCAGCAGCGTATATGTTCACAATTCTATTCCCGTAGCCGAGCAATAATTTACTAATGCTCCGAATTTCTTTTAAAAGAATATTTAGGGAAAGACATAGAACGAGCCTTAGATGCAAGCGAAGAAATTCACTTGTGTTTAGGGTTTGTTCTTATTAAATCCATTCAATCAATAATCATTTAATTCAAATTTATTATGGAAGCATTACAAATTATGCCTATCATGGCACAGAACCAATCGAGATTTAACTTAGGCGAGTATGCGGAAGAAGCTGCCATTATCCAAGACGAACCAACCGTACAGCCGAGCGTGAACTTTTTGGAAGCCAACACCGATGCAATCACTATGGACGAGCTTACAAACAAATGCGTTGTTCCAACTTGGGCTAACCAAGAATTGACTATCGCACATCAAGACTTTATTTCATGTGTGCATGATGCGGCTTGCTCATTCTATGCAGGTGAAAGAGTGAACGAGCCGGACATCAGAGTTTCACACATTGTACGTGGTAGAACTCCCCAAAGTTTGGGAAAGAAAGCATCGGAACTGCTGGAGTGTGAGAAGACACAATTCTACCAACGTCTTGCATTTGCCTTTACCATTCCAACCATTATCGAAACGATAAGAGGGCAAAGGCTTGAACTGTGCATCGGTGGGGTAAGGAACTATTCAGACCTCAACCTTTATCGTGCATCCAAAGGTTTGGAGAAGTTTTCTGTTTTTGTGGGTTGGAGAGTTAGAATTTGTAGCAATCAAATTTTAACGGGAGAAGGTGTCAAGTTCAATATGGAAGTGACCAATATCAGCGAACTTTACAGAAACGTGCTTGAATTGTTCCACAGCTTCAATCCTGCAAAAGAAATCCACTTGATGCAGTCACTTACCAACACTTCATTGTCCGAGACACAATTTGCACAGATTGTCGGACGGATGAGAATGTTTCAAGCATTGTCACCTGCAAGGCAGAAAGCTATTCCAAAACTTCTAATTACGGACAGTCAGATTAATTCTGTTTGTCGCGACTACTATCACAACGAAGTGTTCGGAGCAAAGGACAACGCCATATCAATGTTCGATTTCCACAATCTTTTGACGCAGGCTAACAAGGGAAGCTACATTGATACTTATCTGCAACGAGCAGTAAACGCTACGGAAGTCAGTGTAGGAATTAACAACGTCCTGCAAGGACTTGATAACAAATACGCTTGGTTCTTGGGCTGAGTGGATTGTTGATTGACAGAGGAAAGGGCAGCTATTCAGTTAGTTGTCCTTTCTTCATTTTATTAATCATCAAATATTACAATCATGGATAAATCTAAAATTGAAAATGCTATCAATCATATCATCTCTTTACAAGAAAGACTATGCTACTGTGAAAACAATTTGCAATATATCAAACGCTTGCAAGCACTTAAATATTGGCTGCACAAGTTTGATTCATTTTTGGATAGGAACAGTAGGCTGCATGGTGAATATGCAGCAGTTTATGAAAGCTACTTCCATACTTGCTGTGGATTCTCATTCTATGATAGAGTATGCAATTCAATTCTTGTTTATGAATATGGCGACAGACCATTTTAACTGTCCAATTTTTCTTCCACCACCACATTAATGTTGATAGAATGAATAGTAAAATATTAGACATAGATTATACTGTTGGAGAAGTGGAACTCACTTACAAATCCACATCAAAAAGCCGGAATAAAATATATAGCTCGGAGGACGCTTATAAATACTTGCTTCCTACCTACAAGGAGGGTACAATTTGTTACAAGGAATATTTCAAAGTCTTGTTCCTAAACCAATCCAGCCAAGTTTTAGGATATACTCTTATATCAGAGGGAGGAATAACAGACACAACCGTTGATGTAAGAGTAATTCTACAAGCTGCATTGCTTACCAATTCAGTAGCTCTTATCCTTGCTCATAATCACCCAAGTGGTAATTTGAAACCAAGCAGGCAGGATATGGAAATTACTAAGCAGGTCAAGAATGCAGCCCAACTTATGAGAATTACAGTAATAGACCACCTCATATTAACAGATGCAGGATATTACAGCTTTGCTGATGAAGGACAGTTATAGCGTATCATCTTGAAAAGGACATTCAATTTTTAAGTTGGGTGTCCTTACTTACATAAGCTGAACGAACATTCAGCACTTGTAACCAACTACTAATAATTGTGAATTATGAAGACATACATAGCATATTTAAGGCAATCCACCATGAAACAGCAAATATCGGGTCTTGGTGTAGAAGCACAACGGGAGATTATACACAACCATGTAAAGAATAAACCCATACTTGCTGAATATATTGAAACGGAGAGTGGGAAGAAATCTAACAGACCTCAACTTCTTGCAGCTTTGGCAATGTGCAGGAAAACGAACTCTATTCTGATTGTCGCTAAATTGGATAGACTGTCAAGAAATGTTGCATTTACTTCAAAGCTGTTGGAGAGTGATGTTGAGATTGTGTTCTGTGACTTTCCACAAGCCAACAGATTAATTCTGCATATCATCAGTAGCATAGCCGAATATGAAGCAGGGCTGATTAGTCAGAGAACCAAACAATCACTTCAAGCCAAAAAAGCAAGGGGTATGCAGCTTGGTAAATCGGAGAACTTGATGAATAAATTTGAACAAGCCGTTCAGCATAGTATCGTTACCAACAAGGCTAAAGCGGATAACAATTCAAATAACATGAGAGCGATAGCACTGTTACGGTCACTATCAATGCAAGGCAAATCATTATCCGAAATGACTTGTCTGTTGAATGAGCAAGGCTTTGTTACATCTAAGGGATGCAAGTTTCAGATTACACAAGTTAAGAGATTACTTGTCAGAGCAAGGTTGATGTCGTGAAGTCACTTTGAAAGGCAGGACAAATTTAGAGCAAGGTCAATCTTATATGCCCCAATTTAAATTTGTCCTACCTAAAAAAACAGCCGGAGAAATAATGGCAGTTTTTATAAATAGACAAGCCAACCTATCTCTAATATATAAAGTGATAGATTGACTTGCCGTTATTAATAGCATAAATAAAACCAAGGCACTATTGTCATTATCAATAGCATTAAAAATAAAATATAAAGTAATACTCGTAGTATATGGTTCGGGTATTTCTTCTTAATAAAAGCCGATACCATGTTTATGTGTAATAAAATATGAATAGCAAGCAGAATGACCAACACAATTCCTGCCCACAAATGAATTTCGCCCCAATCATGCCTTCCCAAGCCCAACAATTGTGAACTCCATGGGGTAGCACCTTGAAATTTGACAGCATGACGAGAAGGAATGACTATTTCCAATATGAAGCCACTTATACTCACCAATGCCATTGCTGTCAGCATAACAAAGTCTATGACAATGTTAAGTAGCATTTTGTTCTTCCTAAACATCATTCTTTATGATTGTGTCCATGGCATTCATGGTGGTGTTCATGGGATGAGCAGCCCACTCCCGAATCTGTAAGCTTCCCGTTTAAGTAGTCAGTGGCAATATCCAAAATATTACCCGAACACCCCCTTATAACTTTGATATGGTGGGTTGTAAGTACATTTAAAGCACCTTGCCCCATATTCCCTGCCAACATGACGCTGACTCCCATGTTTTCTAATTCTCCTGCGATATTGGATTTACATCCGCATCCTTGTGGAGAAGGAATAGTCTCGCTGCTTAGAATCTGATTGTCTTGCCCTACTGTCAAGATTGTGTAATACTCACAGTGACCGAAATGGTTGTCAACTGCATTTTCTCTGGTTGGAATTGCAATTTTCATCATAATCTCATTCTTATTAATGTTAATATTACTAATGCTTATGTCGTTGGAGTGGCACACTGGACATTCCATTTTACGGATTTTAAGTGCAGGTTTGATATTATTGAATACAAAACCGCATACTCCGCAATGGAACCATTCACTATCAGTGTACGCTACTCCACCTTCTATCATTATAGCAACACCACGCACCAATGCTTGGGCAATTTTCTGCCTTGCACTGGTATATATTCGGCTAAGAGTAGGACGTGATACCCCCATTGAAACAGAAGCCTCTTGTTGAGTTTTCATTTCATAATCACATAACCGTATCGCTTCATACTCCTCGAAATGCAAGAATATAGCATCTTTGCGACAAATGTTTGAGGCTATCGGTTTAAAACCTGCAACAGGAGGCATATTATTGACTTTACGGATATTTTTGGGACGTGGTGACATTGAATATTTATTGTTTTTGACTGCAAATATAATGAACAAATGTTCATAACAAAAAAACAAGCCGCTTTTTAACACAACAGATAAAAACTTTGATTTATATTCCCTTGAATACTATTGATTTAAAATAATTCATGTTTGAGAGCATAGAATTTACTATTAATCCTCACTTCATGCTTAGTGATTTAAAACCTTTCGCTATCTTTGTACCAATTCCAATGAACTAATGCGTTAGGGAGTTGGAAGGACATATTTAACGAAAGGTGTTATTGAAATTATCTTCCGCTAACAAATTCTCGCAAAATTTGAAACGGTACGAAGATGATAGCAGTAGCACCCCACCATTTGATATATACCTACCTTATATTTATAAGGCTTTTAGATATTGTCAAAATTGGTGTGGGTTGCTATTGTTTTATCCGTACCAAAGGCAATGCGAGAAGCCAGTTAGCGAGATAAAGCAAATAGTGTTCCCACATCTTTTTTTATTTATGGCTCATTGTAGGGAGCAGGTGAGCATAAAGGTGCAAATATGAAAACCTACTTACTGGATATTCTTAATAGATATAAGAAATTTAGCGAGAGTTTAGATGTAGAAGCCATTCTTTGCTCTAAATCATGGTCTGTTTTCAATGACTCCGGTTGCAAAGAGATATATTTATTTCAGCATGACGGTAGTCTGATAATCTCTGTAAGTGGAGAAGTAACTAATGCTACATGGAAATATATTCCAGTAAACCAATCTATTTTAATCAGCACAAAGAGTGCTTCGTATATGTTGCATCCTGCGTTTGTTGATGATATAATTTTTGCTTTGCAGTTGGACGGAACAAATCAATATTCTTTTATGATTGATGAATTGCAAAGAGATACATTCGCTCCCAAAAGTTTATCAGATATTGAGAAGTACTTTATCACCAAAAAACAACTTGAACTTGAAAAGGAAAAACAACTATTAGCACAACGTGCCTATGATAAAATTGTTGCACGTGAGCGACAAGAACAACAGAGAAAACAAGAAGCGGAAGAGGCTTTAATAGAAGAAGCTCTAAGAGAAAGTAAGCTTTATCAAACAGTTCTTTCTATTGCATGGATACAGATGTTTCTAATTCCTATCATTCTAATTCCATGCTATTTGTTTTCTGACGAGTTTAATAACAATGGTTGGAAAGACAGAATAAGTCTTATTATGGTTCTTGCCTTTTTAGGAGTACTCTTGTTCGTTATTATTAGCTTTTTTATCCTTGACCCGATTAAAAACAGAATCATAAAACGGATTAAAGAAAACAATATTCATAATTCCTAATTTAATAGCTAACTTGATATGAAAATATTTAGATTATTGACAGCTTTATTATTGATTGCTGTATGCGCAGGATTGGGTTCTTGTGGCGATGATGAATTAGACACAAAGCCATTGGAACCAGTTATAGATGAAATTACAATTAGTGATACTTCTTTCGATTTTGAAGCTAATGGTGGGGAAGAAACATTGTCTTTTTCAACTAACAGAGATTGGACTGTAAGCCTTGCCAATACCGCTAATGGTGAGAATTGGTGTACGGTTACTCCTTTAAATGGAAAAGCAGGAGATAACAACATTCAAATCAGAGTGGCAGCAAACAAAGGCTATGATGATAGGAATGTGTCTCTTACCATAGCAGCAGGTGGCACAAGCAGAACTGTTATCATCAACCAAAAGCAACAAAACGCTTTAACCCTTACAGCAAATAAATTTGAAGTAGGTAAAAATGGCGGTAAAATCAATGTGGAAGTAAAAGCCAATATCCAGTATGAAGTAATTATATCGGAAACATCCAAAAATTGGATTAGCCAATCAGCTAAAACACGTGGATTAACCAGTAATAATCTTTCGTTTGATATTGCACCAAGCGAAGAATATGATAAACGAACCGGAGAAATTATAATCAAAAGTGGTGAATTTTCTGAAACAGTCCATGTGTACCAAAGCGGAGAAGGTGTTCTGTTGCTCACTAAAAGCGAGTATTCAGTGAGTGACAAAGGAGAAACGATTGCTGTTGATTTAAAAAGCAATTTTGCATTTGATGTCAAAATGCCCGATGTGGATTGGGTGCAGTCCGCAGCAAAGACTCGTGGAATGTCAAGCCATACCCTTTATTATACCATTGCTCCAAATGAAACTTATGACAGCAGAGAAGCAGAGATTATCTTTTACGATAAGAACAGTGCAGTGAAAGACACTTTGAAAATAATGCAGGTACAGAAAGATGCTATTATTATAGGAAAGAAAGAATATAAAATATCTGCCAATGGAGAAACTGTTGGAATAGAATTAAGTTCAAATATAAACTATGACATATCACTGCCCACTGATTGCAGTTGGATAAAAGTGATTGATAAACCAATAACAAAGGGATTGGAACAGCATATTATTTATTTGAAAACTGATAAAAATGACACTCCAAATCAGAGAAATTGCGAGATAATAATCTCAAATAAAGCAAGTAATATTAGCGAAACGATAAAAATCATTCAAGAGAGTGGAGGTTATGTACATATTCATAATAAACTATATGAGATAGTAGGCGAAACGACATCCGTCCATATCGACATAGATGCAAATGTTTATTATACTCCTATTGTTCCGGCTGAATATTATTGGATAAAATATGTTAGGTCAAATGGGAATAGATTATACTTTGACATAGAAGAAAACTATTCTAATGAAATAAGAAAAGGGCATATCATAATTGATAGTCCTGCTATCTTGAAACAAGACACTATTCAGATTATTCAGACCCCAAAATCTAATTGGATTAAGAAAACCATACACCTTGATGTAGCTGGAACTTTAGAAAATCTGATAAATAGTGAGCAATTATTTCAAATAAATGAATTGACTTTAACTGGTAGCTTAAATGATGATGATTTTATAGTTTTGAATGACATGACAAGTAAACGAGGAAATCTGTCTTACTTGGATTTAGCTGATACCGATGTAAAAAGTTTAATGAATAAAGCTTTTTCATGGACTCTTTCAGAAAGCTCACTAAGTGATTTCGACTCCAAATTAATATCAATCATACTGCCCAAAAATTGTAAAGAAATCGGTTGGGAAGTTTTTGACGGATGTACAAGATTACAAATCGTTTCTTTGCCAAGTACATTAGAGAAAATAGGAATGTTTGCGTTCGCACAAACAGCTATAAAATCAATTAACATTCCCTTTAAAGTGACACGCATAGAAGAAGCTACATTTTTAATGTGCCAAAATTTATCATCTATCACTATGAAAAATGTGGCTTTTATTGGCAATAATGCGTTTACCCAATGCTCCAATCTATCTCAAATAGATTTACCGAAAAGTCTTGTAACAATAGAACACAACGCATTCTCAGATACAGGAATACAGCAGGTGGAATTGCCTAATGGATTTACTGAATTATCTGACAATCTTTTTATGGGTTGTACGAAATTGGAAAAAGTAATTTTACCTGCAAGTTTAAAATTTATGAATGATGGCTGTTTTAGTGGTTGTGAGCAATTAAAAGATATTTATATTTATGCTCCAACTCCTCCCAGTTATCGAGACATTTATGACGATGCGTTTAGAGATGTTCTTCTTGATAATTGTGTGTTACATATATCCAAAGGAAGCTATGCAGCATATCGTCATGCCGATGGTTGGAACAAATTTACTAATATAGTCGTGGAAGAATAGTAGCAATATTAATAAATGATTCCAATTTGATATTAAGATATAAAAGGCGGCATTGATTATCTTTGCCGCCTTTATTTATGCATTTTCATGAATAAGCAGTATATAACAGCTATAATGTGTTTCAATTAATAATAGTACCTTTTTTAGTGAAAGTTAGTTTTATAGACCCCAATTCAAAAAAGTACTATGCTTACTTTGAATAACTATATGGATATTTGAAACTTCATTTTATAATTGCTATTTTTGCAATGCAGGTTTATTCTGCAAAAGAGATTATTAAATTATTGTCAAACACTTCTTGTTTTTCCTCCAAGTTAAACCAAGAGTTAAACCGCTTCATTTAAGCGAAAAGTAGATATAAGCTAATCAATTTAATGCCAGTTATTTAATGATGATATTAATAAGGTTAGCGCACCTGCTTTGGGAGCAGGGGGTCGTGGGTTCGAATCCCGCTACCCCGACAAAAGAAAAAGGCTTTGATAATCAGTGGTTTGATGCTGTTTTCAAAGCCTTTTTTATTATAAAAATCTTCATTTTATTGATTAAAAAAAAGGAATTTTTGCCCATCAATGGACACAAAAACTTATCCAAAACTTATCCTTTAATTTTAATCAGTATGGCAACTCTCAAACTAACAATTTTCAAAGCAAAAGTTTTAAAAGATGGCAGACATAAAATTAGAGTGGCCGTTTGCCATAAGCAGGAAACTTGCTACATTATCACTCGGTTTATCATAGATAATCTCTCCCAGTTCAAGAACGGACAGGTGGTAAAACGCCCGGATGCCGCAATGATAAATACAAAATTGCGTAATCTTCTCAATAAGTATCAGGAAAGATTGGACAAGATAGATAATCCAGGTATCTATTCATGTACACAGTTGAAGGATTTCATCTTAAGGGAATCTGTGGATACACAGGGGGAATCATTTAAGTCTGTGTGTGATGCATATATTGAGGAACTGTTTAAAAACAGTAAAACCAACTATGCTAATATGATGAGGGAAAGTGAGGCTCATTTCTTGAAGTTCCTGCGTGGGGATGTACGACTTGTCGATATTACCCCGGAACTTATAGAGCAATATGCAGCGTATCTTGAAAAAAAGAATTGGAGCCGGGCGACATTGGGGATAGTAATGAGAAATACGCGGACAATCATAAACAGGGCGATAAAAAAGAGAAAGGTTTCATATAATGTACATCCTTTTGTAGATTATTCTATTCCGCAATCTCCTGTACGCGATGTCAGTATCAGGCTGGAGTCTTTGTCCAAGATACTTAATGCTGAGGTTGACAGTAATTATCTGTCAGTAGCCAGAGATTTGTTCTCTCTTTCATTTTATCTCGGAGGTATTAATATGACTGACTTGATGGATATGGATTGTAGATACTAATTGAAAAGTGCGCTGTATTCTAATTGAAAAGAGCTCCATCCATAACTTGTTACAAAATTACTATAAGTTTAAAATATTCATTTATCTTGTCTCATTTTTTGTGTTTCCTTAAGCCTATAAGACAGTCCGGTCATATTAACCAGATAAGCTTTATGTGTAAGCCTGTCAACCATTGCCGCCACAAGCACCTTGTCCTTTATGATTTCATTCCATCTGTTAAAAGCCAAATTAGTAGTAATGATTGTAGCCTTTTTTCCGGCTCTTAACGACAGGTGGTTAAAAAGCAGTTCTCCTCCTTCCTTGTCACAACTGACATATCCGAACTCATCACAGATGACCAGATCGTATTTTTCAAACCTTAATTGTAGCGTCCTCAGTGTCTTTGCTGATTTAGCCTCCCTTATCTGGGTAAGCAGGACCGGCACTGAAGTAAACAATACGGTAAAGTCCTGTTGGCAGGCCTTTATTCCTAAAGCCGTAGCAATATGCGTCTTTCCCGTTCCCGGATTTCCATACAGGACCAGGTTTCTTCCCTGTCTGATGAAGTCCAGTGTCTCCAATTCAGGTAATATTACCTGTGCCTCTTTGGGCATGTCTTCCATAACAAGCTCATGCAGATACTTCATTTGTGGAAATCCCGCAGATCTTATCCTTGATCTTCTTCTACACTCCCTTCTCCTGGCGCTTTCCTTTCCAAGCAATTCCGTCAAGAACTGCAGATGGTTCCAGTTTTCTTCAGCTGCCAATGAAAGGGTGCATTCCAGTTCCTCTTTAAAGGCCAGAAGCTTCAGTTCTGCAGCATAGTCATAAATGGTTTCTTTTTCTGATTTCATATATTATAAACTTAAATGGTTGGTATTATATCATGCACTTCATTGTATCCTGTCATGAGCGCCGTGATGCCTTCAAGCATATCCACAGCTTCTCTTTCTATATTCTCCTGTTGTGCCGGGAGAACAGGCGGTTCCATGGTTTCTTCTGTCTCTCCCTGTACGCTACCATGCAGCATGGCCTTTACCTGGTCCGGAGATATCTTTCTGACACCACGTCCGGTCAGCTCCTTGCATGCCGTGACAATGTCCGTTCCGGAAAATCCATTTTTTCGGGCATAGTCCAGCAACAGAACAAACGTCCTGTTGTCCTCCTTGAAATGGATGTCATACAGCCTTCTCAGTTCTTCCGGTGCTCTTTGCCAAACCACAGAGTGGGGCAATGCCCCCGGTTTACGGGAAAGTGTACGCAAATAGTGCTCCAGCTTGATGCACCAGTCTCCACCGCAATAACTGCGTTGATGAGAGGCCACTTTCTCCTTCCCGTACAGGATGACGATTTTTTCACTATAAACCTTGACATGTACTTTTTCTCCCACAAGAGAATCAGGTACGGAATAATGAACATTTTTCATGCTGATAGTTGACCATTTATCCACAATGTACTCATAGACCTCAAAACAGCCCAGATTACCGGGAAAAGGCTTCAGCGATGACAGGTCAGCTTCCAGACGTGATGTTTTCTCCGCTGTTGAAAGACTGCCTTGCTCGTTGTTGACCTGCATACATACCCGGTTTAAATGCTCCTGGGCAGAATGTATATCACCAAAATGGTCTGTCAGGCAGAAAGCTTTCCTTCTGACATATTCCACGCTGCGCTCCACATGTCCTTTCTCCCATCCGGCCCGTACATTACAGAAACGGTACTCAAAACAATAGAAACCGGACATCTTCATCAAAGCTTCTGTAGGTTTCTTATCACCACCGACAAAGCTCTTGACGGCTACACGCATATTGTCATAGACCATCATGGCGGGGACACCATGTATATCCCTGAAAAAGTTACGGTGGGATTCCATGAAGGCAAGCGTATTCTGATGCCTGAAAAGATAGGCGTATCTGCCATTGCTATGCCCGAAAGTGAATACGGCCAGATAAAACTTGGTTTTGACGCCGTCAATAAAAAGAAGAACTTCACCCCAGTCAAACTCGGCAATGCATCCAGGCTCATAGAACAACCGGATAAAGGCTTCGCTCTTTTTCTTCTCTTTGTATGACTCTATATTTTTTATATAACTGCATACTGTGGCGTAACTGATGGTGTATCCTTGAGATAACAGAAACTGGTGGATATCCTTTTTCAACATGCGCTGTTTGCGAAGTCCGGTAGCTATCTTAACGGCATTCTTCTTCAGGCAAAATCCTATCTTATCCTTAATCTCTTGTGTGAGCCGGCGAGGACGGCGTCTGGAACTGTCATACCTGGGCTGGATGGTAAGCAAATCACTCAAAGCCTCTTCTGGATTGTCCGTGCGGATGGCTGATTCGTACTTTGAAAGAATATTGTCAACGGTATGACGGCTGACATGAAGTTCACGAGAGATACGCCGTTTGCTATAACCGCATACTCTATACATGTGTATTATTGATTGTCTTTCTACCATAGTCTTCATTTTACCTTTGCATTTGGATTATACAAAGGTCATTATACTTATCCTATGGTGGCGCAATTTTCAACTGGAATATTGGCGCACTTTTCAATTAGTATCTACAATTCGTAAGAAGCTTTATATCAACTTTTTTGGGATAATTTACATATTCACGCTGATTACATCGGAAGAATCACGAACAGCTTCTTTGATGTCTGCCAGCCGGAATTCGGTCATGAGCATAATTTTCTGTTTTTTATCGGTTAATTCCACCTCATAGAAGAACCTGTATCTGCCCGGTCGGTTGGGCAGGACATTCGGGTTTAAGTGAGCTTTAAACAGAAATTGTTTTCCAGGTTTGATGATATAGCCAACGCAGTGGAAGTTTGTATTTATGGGAAGAGTTCGCCAGACTCCATGTTGGTTTTCATAAGTAATCCGGTATGGGTCTCCACACCCTATCTCGTGGTCGCTCTGATTGAATAGTACAAAAGTGGCGGTATGAGCCGTGTATGGGTATGCAGAGAATTCAGGATATAAATGGATGCCCAAAGTGTCGGAAGTGTATCGTTGATTGTTGGGTGTTGGTTCTATGGGTCCTTCAAAACGGATAGCGGGTGAGTCCATGACCTTCTTACGGAAAACGGCTCTGGCTTCCGGAGAGTTTAGACATAAATTTACAACAAGATGATTACCTTTTATGCCCGATCCAGATATATTGCCGTCTAATCGAGTGCCCTCTATTTCTGAACGCGCATATCGTTTTCGCAGTTCATTCTGTATCTTTTGCAGTTCTTGCTCTGTAAACACAGAATCCTTTACACTCTGAGTAGCTACAGGAAGATGGCAGATCGTGTCTTGGGTATGAACGGAGATTGTTTGAGCGCCTTGTGTAATCGAAGCTGAATCACTCTTTACCGCAGGCTGATTGTTGCTGGACGGTTTACCGCTACACCCCACAAGCAACCATACCAAGAGAAGAATCAATACCATTCCTAAAGCTAAATAAAGCATTGTCTTAAAATAGGCAACCTTATCCAGCTCTTCTTTTTCCAAAGTTTTCTGGCGGATATCTTCCATTTTTTCCACCGTCATCTGAGAGAGGTCAGTCTTTTTTCCTGTATCCAATAACCGGTGGTAGGTGTCTGTTAGCCTCTCCCGATTCCGTTTGCGCAACTCTCGATTTTCTTTATCGCGTTGCAGCATGTCGTTGATACATCCTAATGTTCCCATGAGTTCTTAATTAGATTATCTGCCTTAAAAATAACAATAAAAAATGAAATGTTAAAGAATCAATTAGTTAAATGCTTCCTTTTTTTGTTTTTTATAAAGGGTTAGTAAAATTAAGAACGAAAGGTGAGGACGTTGATTTAATTACATCACAGATTTGTAATCTAATAATGCCCCAATTACGAGATCTGTTTTAATATACGTATTATGGAATAATATCCTTGATCTTCGTTCACGTAGAATCCATATTACACAGCCAGTCAGACATCTTGGTATGCTTCGTAATACAGTAATTTTAATCCCTAAACCTAAGCTCCGAGGATGTATATCAGTAAAAAGAACGGCATTACAAGCTCCTCTATACAATTACTATCAAATACAACCATGGTTATACTACCAGATAAATTTTATTTTGAAGTTACAGATATCGGAACTTCTTTCACCGTTTACGTAAACGGTATTTTTTCATCAAAAAAATTATAAATATTGGATTGTATTTTAATTTATATATTTGCGTTGAAAAATAAAATAACCTTTAAAAAAGAGCGAATTTATTAACTTGTTAATTGAAAAAATCATAATTAGAAAAACTGCTTAAAACCGAAATAGAAATCACAGATAAATTTTCATAAAACACATCTTCAAATATTAAAGCTATGAAAAAAGAGCGACTAAAGTTAGTAAGCGCTATGTTACTTTTATCCGGCTTTTCTACCGGATATGTTCAGGCCGCCCCTCATGCAGCGGCTGTAGAAATGCATTCTGTATAACAGGACAATGCTTGTACGGGAGTGGTTGTGGATCAGAACGGTGAAACCGTCATCGGTGCGTCTGTTGTTGTCAAAGGGACAACGAACGGAACAATAACGGGACTGGACGGAGATTTCAGTATTCCAAACGTAAAGAAGGGTGATGTCATTGTCGTTTCATATGTGGGTTATATGAACTCTGAAATCATATGGGAGGGCAAGCCCTTGAAAATAGCACTGAAAGAAGACAGCAAGACCTTGGACGAGGTTGTTGTTGTAGGTTATGCGACTGTCAAGAAAGCCAATCTGACCGGTGCGGTTTCTGCCGTCGATGACAAAGTGCTGGCAGACCGTCCCATCGTCAATCTAGGACAAGGTTTGCAAGGAACAATCCCTAACTTGAACATCACCACCAGCGGACAGCCAGGAAAAGGCTCAAGCTTCAATGTCCGCGGTGAAACGTCCATCAACGGTGGTAGCCCGCTGGTTTTGGTTGACGGAGTACAGATGGACCCGAACCTGATCAATCCGCAAGATGTGGCAAGCGTATCTGTATTGAAGGATGCAGCTTCTGCCTCTATCTATGGAGCCCGTGCCGCTTATGGTGTTATCCTTATCACAACCAAGAGCGGTCGCAAGAATATGCCTACACAAGTGTCATTCGATGCATCTGTCTCATTCAACAGCCCGATAACCCGTCCGGAATATATGAATTCCATGGAATATGCGCACTGGATGAACGCCGCAAACAATACGACCAGCGGCCGTGACCTGCTCAGTCAGGAGGAAATGGAGCATATAGAGGCTTATTTCTATGATCCGGTCAATAACCTTCCAGTCTTTGTGGCAAAGGACCCCAGCAGCTGGCAGTACGGAAACTGTCAGGCCGGCAAATATGCCTATTGCGGAAATACGGATTGGATGAAAGAGATGTATAAGAAAACTTACCCTGTCCAAAAATATAATGTAAATATTAACGGTGGTAGCGACAAGGCCACTTATTATACCTCGGTGGGTTATATGGACCAGGGATCACTGATGCGTTACGGGGATGAGGGCTTCCGTAAGTTCAATATGGTGAACAATATCAATTATGACATCAACAACTGGATGAACGTATCCATGAAGACAAGCTATATCCGTACCGAACTGGACGGACTTGCCCAGGATGCCGTGCACGGAGAGTCATGGATCGGTAACGACACACAACCTCTCATGCCTGTAAAACATCCTGATGGTAACTGGTCAGGTCAAGGTAATTACACCAACTTTGCCGCAGTTTTGGATGAGATGGGTTCACGTAAGACCACGAAGAATGACTTCTGGAACACCCTTGCCTTGAAACTTACCCCATTGAAAGGACTGACAATCAACATGGACTATACATTCAACTATTATGCGGAACATGGCAAGGTACACAGAAAAACATTCAACGAATACGGTATAGATGGCAAATTCTTACAGGTTTTCCAACACTCCAGGCCAAGCGGCGTGTCAGAAAGCCAGGCCAATGACACATACAACGCTTTCAACCTGTTCGGTGACTATGAACTAACTTTGGGCAAACATTATTTTAAAGTAATGGCCGGTTACAATCAGGAAACCAAGCATACCCGTGGCTTCTCGGCAAGCCGGGATGAGCTTATCTCCAATGACCTTCCCTCAATGGACGCCGCTACCGGAGAGAAATATGTGGGCAACTCGGATGACAGCTGGGCCACAAGAAGCGGTTTCTTCCGTGTAAACTACAGTTTTGCGGACCGTTATCTGTTGGAGGTGAACGGCCGTTATGACTTGTCGTCCAAATTCCCGAAAGATGACCGTTCCGTATTTAGTCCTTCCTTCTCTTTGGGCTGGAAATTATCGGAAGAAAGCTGGTTCAAACAAGCCACTAACGGATTTTTTGATGAATTGAAGATAAGAGCCTCTTACGGTAGTCTGGCAAACCAGGCTTTGGATAATGGGTGGTACGCTTATCTGTCCAATTATGGAACAGGTACCTTGGGATATATCATGGGGGGAAAACAGCCCCAATATGTATTGCCCGGTGGTCTTGTAAGCAATACCGTTACCTGGGAAAAGGTTACCCAGTGGGACTTGGGGCTTGACTTTGTCATCCTGCAGAACCGTTTGAAGGGTACATTCGACTATTACCAGCGTAAAACGACCGATATGTTGGGACCGGGTAGAATATTGCCTAATATCCTAGGTATGAGTGAGCCCTTGGAGAATGCCGCCGATATGGTAACACGCGGTTGGGAACTGGCATTAACCTGGAATGACCAGCTGGACAACGGATTGCATTACAGTGTGGGATTCAATCTTTCTGACACCCGGGCGGAAATCACTAAATATGACAATCCGACCAAGTCATTGTCTTCTCCATATTATGAAGGACAGATAGTCGGTGACATCTGGGGATATGAATCCAGCCTGTTCCAGTCTGCCGATGAGATAGCTTCGGCTCCTGACCAGTCCAAACTGGACGGCGGAATCAGCAAAGTGCCCGGTGATATCAGATTTATGGATATTGACGGCAACGGTGTCGTGGATTATGGAGAGAATACGGTTGACAAGCCGGGTGACATGAAGATTATCGGTAACAACAAGGCGCGTTACCGTTACGGATTCAATATCTCGGCGGACTGGAAGGGCTTTGATTTAGGAATATTCTTCCAGGGTGTCGGAAAACGTGACCTGATGCTCCCCTATACATTTAAATGGCAATACGGAAGCATGTGGCAGGTTTCTACAGCTGTAGGTAACGATTACTGGCGTGAAGACAATGCAGGGGGCTGGCTTCCGGTGGCACGTTTCAATGGCAGCCAGGCTTTAGGTCAAAACCAGACACGCTATCTGCTTGACGCATCCTACCTGCGTCTCAAATCATTGTCTTTCGGATATACCCTGCCTGTTTCCCTGACGAAACAATGGGGAATACAGAAATGCCGCGTATATTTCACCGGAGAGAACCTGCTGACTTTCAAGCATACTCCGGAAGGATTTGACCCAGAACTGGACGATCCATACAAGTATCCGCAGCAGAAATCGCTGGCTTTGGGACTTAATGTTGTATTCTAATCTTAACACAAAACTTTTATGAAACTGAAATATGTACTTTATATGGCGGCTGCCCTGTCTCTGACAGGCTGTAATGACTCTTTTCTGGAAAGAGGCCCGCAAAATTTGAATGACCAGAGTTTTTGGATATCTGTCAATGACCTGAAAGCCTATGCCAATGCCTTTTATGGTCTGATACCGGGAGGAGTCAGTGTTCTAGATGACACGGACAGTGACATCCAGGTCCCCAACGATATCAATTCTTTCCTATGGGGACAATATGTCGTGCCTACAGAAGGTGGCGTATGGCAAAAATCAAACTGGCAGAATATTCGTAACATCAATTATTTCATGACACATTATCAGAGTGTGCAGGCTGCCGAAGCGGATGTCAACATTTATGTAGCTGAAATGCGTTTCTTCCGTGCGCTGGAATATTTCAACAAGATTCAGCTTTTGGGAGATGTGCCTTGGCTGGAAGTTGACCTGAATGTGGACAGCGAGGAACTGTACGGTCCGAAAATGAAGAGAAACCAAGTGTTCCAAAAAATCATCGAAGACCTGGATTTCGCCATCCAATGGCTGCCGGAAGCAGGCAGTGAAGAAGCCAACCGCCTGAATAAGGACATAGCCAGACACGTAAAGGCACGTTTCTGCCTGAATGAAGGTACCCATTATAAATACCATGATGAATTGGAATATGCCTCAGAAGCAGAAAAGTGGTTGCAAATGGCTGCAACTGAAAGTGACAAGCTTATCACATCAGGAAGATATGAAATCTATAATACGGGCCATCCACAAGAAGACTATTTCAATATGTACCGCATAGACGACAAGAGTGACCTGAAAGAGGCCGTCCTCTACGTGGATTATAAGACGAACATACGTGAACACAACATGGCAGCTGCAGGACGTGAGGCCGGATGCGGTTTCTCCAAAAGTTTTGTAGAAAGCTTCCTTTGTTCGGACGGGCTTCCCATTTCACTAAGTAATAAATATTTAGGCGATGAAACAATGAGAAAGGAAACGGCCAACCGTGACCCCCGTCTGAAACAGCTGATCCTCACCAACGATTTTCCGACAAACGTGACAGATGACCTGAAGGACTCTACTTTTGTGGTGAATGAGGATGAGTTTATCACCCAGCACTGTTTCACAGGATACAGACCTATCAAAGGATTCAATCCCATATACTCACAGGCGTTGTATATGAAAAGCTCCTTCGATGGCATCGCTTACCGTTATGCAGAAACCCTGCTGATCAATGCGGAAGCAAAAGCGGAATTGAATACCATCACCAATGCGGATTTGGATAGAACTGTCAACCAATTAAGAGACCGTGTTGGAATGCCTCACCTGACAGTAATGTAGGTTTTACCGATCCCAAATGGCCGGACTGGGGATACAGCCTGAGCCCTGTTTTACAAGAGATCCGTCGTGAACGCTGCATTGAGTTGGCAGGAGAAGGTTTCAGATTCAATGACCTGAAACGTTGGAAAGCCGGTAAACTGCTCAATAATGTACTGACTTATGTGGGAAAAAGAAAACCTGACGGTAATCTGGCCATTGTATATCCCAACTACACGAATCCCGACCTTTCATATCAGGCAGGAAAAAGCCGTACTTGGGAGGACAAGATGTACCTTTATCCGATTCCGACAGGAGAACTTCAGAGAAATCCGCAATTGTTACCACAGAATCCGGGATGGTAGATGTAGTAACAATAGATTTCCCAGCTGTGATTTAGATTGACAAGGAAACCACCATGGGCAGATATGTACTGGTGGTTTCCTTTTATTTTATCAGGTCGATTTCTATGGAATAACCTTGGTTTTTCTTTATTGTATGTACAACGTAGAGTGAAATTGACAAATATCTCCAATGATGCTAGTACTGATATCAAGGCACAAAGTATCGACATATCCATAGAATAGAAGTGGAAGATGGGGCTGTCTGACAATTTTGATTTGTTTTTGGATATAGAGCCTTCTTTTCTCTTTTGGGTAAATGAGGATAATTGAGGACGCAAACTTACCCATATAGCTGTGGATGTTATAGATAAAGATCTTCTATCTGTGGGATGGCGTTCGACTGAAGTCGGATTGAACTTCCGAATTATCGGTATGGCTCTTGCTTCTGCCAGAGAAGAACTTGAAACAGTCTACACAGCTAGTTTTATTACAATTTGCTTTTCCGCCATTTTGATGTACTATATTGAAAGGAATGCACAACCTGAAGTCTTTAAAAATATCGGTGACGGAATCTGGTGGACCATTATTACATTTGCTACAGTCGGATATGGTAACATTTATCCCATTACCTTTTTGGGGGAATTATTGGGTTGTATTATTTGTCTGGTAGGTGTGACAATGGTAGCTATTCCGATCGGTATCATTAGTTCTTCTTTTATCAATATCGTACAAAAGAAGAAACAAAACCTAGAAAAAGAAAATGATAGTCAATAAGAAGGTTGATATAATTAACTTTTGCTAATAGATAGGTTGTAAAAGAGATTTTGTAGCGTTTATTTGCGATTTTTTCTGCAAATAGTAGACATATAGATAATTATTGTTATTTCTCAACTACTTAATAGAGAATGGGAAACTTTAGTTATATGTAGATAAAATAGTACGAGCAATATTGTTTAGGTTAAGCAGAATGGTATGAAGGATTGTTTTAAAGTGAGGATGTAAATAAAACTGTGTCAGCAAAGAGTAAAATATTAACTTTGCTAACACGGTTTTTTTGTATGAAAGAAGAATTTGATTTTGAGAGTATCAAGAACAAGGCAATTGAGCAGCTGAGAGCAGGTAAGCCCTTGTTAGGTAAAGACGGTGCTTTTGCCCCTTTATTGGAAAGTATCCTGAATGCAGCTCTAGAGGGTGAGATGGATGCACATCTTACAGAAGAAGAACGTCAAATGGGTAACCGCCGTAACGGGAAAATGCAAAAGCAGGTCCAGACACCATTAGGTGAGGTAACCGTATCCACTCCTCGTGACCGTAATTCAAGTTTTGATCCACAATTTATTAAGAAGCGTGAGACCATTCCCCTATTACAGGAAAAGAAATATACTATACAGGCAACCTATACGACAGGGATAAAAGAAAATCATACCGGTCAAAAATGTAAAAATAGATATCGCCAAAAGCCGAAATGATACTACTACCATTTGGCTGGATAATATACATTTTACAAACTTCTTCAAAAAACTATGGGCTAAATTACAACAATCACTAAACCTCAATATCTAGATTTTATCTATAAATCACCTATAACTTACCTCAAAATAAGTACTTACATCATAATGCTCATTCTTCCAGGGGGGCGGAATGAGCATTATGATGATTTCGTTACGAAATCAAACAGACTGTTGCTAAGGAGATTCTAGGTAAACTATGCTGTGCCGTGTTGTACAACATAGTTGTAAACAGCAAAGACATTGAAATTTAGGTTAACTTTACACAATTAAAGAAGCTAAATATGAAAAGCACAATCTTTATCTTTCTTTTGCTCGTAACAATGTCCTGCCAGAACAGTGAAAGGAAACAAATCGAGCAACTGGTAAAAGAATGGACCGACAGGGAAATCCTTCTGCCCGAAGGACCTGTCTTCACCCGCTTCGCCACTGATACTAATCCAACCTGCCAGATACAAGGTAATCGTATTTGTGGATTCGGTGGGCTGCATCAGTTGCAAGCTCCAGTTACCCAAATGGAAGGACCTGATCAACGAGGTGGATTCATTGAGTGAAACAGACATTCCGTTTCTGTTCTTCTTCCAGACAAAGAATGTAAGTGAAATTAGACATATCCTTAGATGCGACAACTTTGCAAATCCAGTATGCATCGATACAGCAGACGATCTTTACAAACTGAACCGATTTCCCAGCAATATGATGTTCCAGACTTTTCTAGTGGATGCCGGTAACCGGGTGAAAGTCATTGGGAATCCAATCCACAACCTATCTGTCAAAGAACTCTATCTAAAGGAGATAGCAGGCATCAAGTCTACTGCATGGTCCGTTACGATCATCCAACTAGATTCCACAGAATACCATTACGATACAGTAGGTGAAAATGAGACTGTTGATAAAAAGATTACACTCTACAATGCAGGAAAGGAAGTGTTCCGCATAAAGGGTGTCACCACTTCCTGCGACTGCATGATGGTGAACTACGGATGGGATGAGATACAGCCTGGTGAGAGCGCTGTCATGACAGTGAGCTATAAAGCGGAAGAACCGGGTGATTTCTGGCGGACCATAACCGTATACGGAAATGTTGCAGAAAAATCCTTTACGCTGGATTTCTACGGATCAGTCAGAACGGGTGATGGATAAGTGACGGTTCTTTAACTCCTGATACCTGTATTCAATTTATGTCGAATCCAACAAGTTTAAAAGAGAAGAGTTGCTTCCAATGCAAGATAATTCAATGTTTTGAAGTACTACAAATCGATGATTTGTATCTTCATAAAGAGTTTATGGAAACAATAATAACACATAAATGAATAATGTCATGAAGAAAATTTTCGGTAAAATTTACCCGAAGTATTGTTTTTTAGAATAGCATTATTATATTTGTAAATATTTAAATTCTAAATACTTGAAAGATGAAACAAACATTAAAACTATAGCCTTAGCTATAGTTTTAATCGCAGGATATAATGTGTATACATCACAACAAGATGTAAAGATGTTTAGTTTAACTTTAGCTAATATAGAAGCTTTAGCTATGGATGAAACAACCCAATGTGATAATGCCAACGGATATCGTAGGATCCTTGAGGGAGATGAACGAATATATGATTGCTGCTATCTGGAAAAAGTAGGAAAAGGAAAAGAGGATTGCAAAAGATGGTGAATAAATCTATACTTTTAAAATCATTGCATATATATTTTTTTATATATGCAATGATTTTTTGTGGTTGTCAGCATACCATAAAAGTTCAAAACGAAGTAAAAGAATGCACAAAGGGCGATTTAAAGAATGAAACTATCCATTCTGTTGCTATCAAACTTCCTTTTTTATTTTATCCTGAAAGATGGTGTCTAAATGATAGTAAATTATATGTGTTAAATAGTCGGATTAATCCGTTTTTAACTATCTACAATCTGCAAGAAAATTCATATATACAATATGGAAATATAGGTCAAGGTCCTAAAGAATTCATTGTTCCATCATTATGTGAAATGAAAGAGCCAGAGAAGATTGGAATTTACTCAAACAGCATGAATAAACTAGATGTCCTTCATTTCAACTCTGATTCATTATTGTATGTTAAGACCTTGCATTTTCCTTTATGGAATAAACAAAGAGGAATACCTAAAGCATATACTCGTTTGATTCAATATAATGATAGTTTATTCATTGGTACAAGTTTTATGCCCAAAGAAATTTCGGTGGAACTTATGAATCTAAAAACAGAAAAAGTAGTGAATAGTGTAAACTTTCCTTTAAAGCCTAAGGAAGGAGAATATTCAAGACCTTACGAGTGTAAAATTGCAACTGAAATGAATTTTATTGTTGCAGCTTACCGTTATATCAATCGTTTGGAGATTTACAAACTCTCTGATCAGAAATTTCAACTTAATACTATTATAGGAGATGCAAATAATCAATATGATTTATATCGCTTAAACAAAGATAATGAAATGATTCTTCATTATTCTGACATAGTTTGTGGAAAAAATCAAATTTATGCTCTTTATCGAGGTGTAAAAGAAAAAGAACTATCTTCCGCAAATAGCAAGATAGAAGTGTATTCCTATGATGGAACACATTTACGAACTTTTGATTTAGGAAGAAGCATTGAGAAAATATTAGTAGATGAATCTTCTATGCGCATTTATGCTTTCGATAGAAATGAAGAAAAAGACATTGTGTTTTGCTATGCAATAGAATCAAATACATGATACCATAGTGTAAATTATTACATTAATGATATAATAAAGATTCTAATCTCTACTTTTTTCTTTGTTTACATCTTGACAATACTCATAATCTCAGGTTTTCAAACTACAAGATAAGCATAATACTTCTAAAAAATCTAATATGTCTTGGAACGGGATGAACTCAATCCGGGTGCAAAACTAATATATTTCAATGATATATGTTGCTTTTATCGCCTATAATTCAGTGTTTACGTGTATTTTTCCGAAAGTACGAACTATCGGCGGCAATTTTATAAAATCGGCTGGCAAAAAGAAAATCATTCATCCCATTCACGGGTTGTAATGTGTTAGGGGTATCTGCTTTGTCATTTTTATAATATTTGAGAACTTTTTTTAATTCATTACGATTTTCTTTTGCATAGATAAGGGCTTTATCTAACATTTTATCCTCATGTTCATAGTAATATCTGAATGTAAGGATTAATATTAAAGAAAGAACAATATATATTTTTTTCATATAATAGCATATTATTAAAGTCGTTCTTTCATTTTAGTAGCTTGCGATCGTTGTTATCACCCTCTAACACTTTCATCTGTTGAATTGCAATCTGATTAAGTTTTATCAACCGTTCACCCTGCGGAATGCCTTGGTCTATGAATACCGCATTGAGGTTCTCCATATTTGAAAGGCAGATCAATTCGTTTATAGAGGCATAGTCCCGGATATTCCCCTTCAGTTCTGGGTGCTGTTTACGCCACATCTTGGCGGTCATGCCGAACATCGCCACATTCAGCATATCGGCTTCGTCAGCATAGATAATACTGGCTTGTTTGGCGGTTACCTCTGTCGGGATAAGGTTCTGTTTGATTGCATCGGTATGTATGCGGTAATTTATCTTGGATAGCTCACGTTTGGCAGACCAGCCTAATTGGGTTTGTTCCTGTTCTTTCAGACGTTGGAACTCTTTCAACAGATAGAGTTTGAATTGGGGAGAATCCCAAGAGGCAAATTCAAACGCAATGTCCTTATGGGCATAAGTGCCGCCATAGCGTCCGGCTTTTGCAATAAGTCTTCTCGAATTTGTCTTTTCAGTCCATTGCTTCACTGACAGAATAAACCGGTTCAGTCCGGCTTCATTTTTAATTCCCTCGAATTCGGGGAAATTAAAATCCGGATTGTACATTTCTTCCCATATTCCAAGGAACTCTATCGTATTTTTGTTGCGTAACCATTTTTCGATAAGAGCCAGTCCGTTCTCTATGTTACGCACCATATCCGTTAATGATATATAATCCTTGTCATCGTGGTTGATATTACTTTAATAACGGCACAACGCTTCCCCAGTTTCTATATTATACCAATTTTTACAGACATATACCAAGTATAACAACCATCATCCACATTCAAGCCTTCCACATCAAGAACCAAATCCTCATCCCGAAAATCATTCAACACTTCATCCTCTATCATAGTGCAGAACTGACCGATCAAAGCATGCAAAACACCATTAAATTAAAAATCCAGAGTAAAAATAGATTTTTTTTCTATATGATAATATTATTTGAATTGCAAATAATATTATTTATCCATTGTTTTATTTATTATTTTATCTATCTTTGTATATTGTCAAAATAATCAGTTATGAATATATCAAAAGAAGGAATAGCGATAACAAAACGTTTCTTTGAAGCGATAGATATGCTGAAAGCACAGAAACGTATGCGTGGGCTTCTTACATACACCAAGGCCCATGATATAAATTATTGGAACATAAATACAGTCAGAAACCAGCCGGAAGTAAGTGTCCTAAAACCTGAATGGATAGCGTACTTGGTCCTTGACTATGGGATTTCGGCTGATTGGATTTTGACGGGTAGGGGAGGGATGTTTAAACAATAAATGTTCAAAAACTTATCCTTATAATCAAATCTGTTGTTTGTAACTTATTTATTTTCAGATTATTGATTAATAAAATGGAGTCTGCTTTGGGAGCAGGGGGTCGTGGGTTCGAATCCCGCTACCCCGACGGATGAGAATCAAGGAGTTACGGTAAAATGTAGCTCCTTTTTTTATTCTCCGAATGGGGCGGTTTACCTTTGGTTTAACCAAGTGAGTTAGGGTCAGCGGATTTTCCCGGTTGGCAAGCTTTCTTTTAAGCGTATAGCCTAGCCAGTCTGAACATGAAGAATTTCCATCAGCCACCCCTCTTAACTGGCTTCGAAAAGCTTTGATTTTAGCATTGAACGACTCTGCTGAAGCATTTGTCAATCGTTCTTCAAAATAATTTATGATGGTCGTACTATGGTTTGAAAAGGTGTGTTAAACCAAAAATGAACATGGATGCTACAATTTCCGCTGAGCCGAAATTTCGGCTCAGCGGATTCCGAAATGCCAATTATTTTTTAGCTTTCCAGACGTGCGTATTCATGTGTATTATGGATTAACTCACTGGTACTTTTATCCACCCCGTAGGATAGATATCCGGAGCTTCGGAATGCTGGAACCAACGACTAGGCACAATTACCGTTTTGTCCATATTGGGATTTAACCATGCTCCCCACCAGCTGAATGTACTGTTGCAGATGATGTGATGTTTGCAATGACTCATAAGCATCATATCTTGCCAACTGTCTTCATCCGTATTCCAATCAATATATACTGCATTCTGCAATGGAAGATTTTCCTTTACCCAAGCAATGTCATCTGAAAAAATATAGTAAGATGGAGAGGCAACTCTTCTGCTCATTTCCGCTATTGCGTTTTGATAGTAAGGTAACTGGCATACACTTCCGGTAGTAGCCCAATGCTTGGGTTGCAAATAATCTCCACGACGAATATGTAGAGATACTGCGTTTTCATCCTTGTCCAAAATTTCAAGCATATTAAGACTTCTACTGTTGGCTTTATTCTTGTCAAAAGTGAAAGACTCCCTAACTTCATCCTTAATATCTGCAAAGAAACGTTCCGACTGATAAAATCCTTTAAAATAAAGTAAAGGCCAAAAGTATTTCTTTTCAAAAGCTCGTAAACTATTGGGAGCTTGTTTCCGTTCATATATTTTTTTGAAGAAAAGGAATTCGATAACTTTTTTCAGAGGTTGGTTTATACAAAATTCTGTATGGGGCAGATTAAACACACGATGCATTTCATATCCGTAGTGCACTTTATAATGCATCATGTCCGAAAGGTCTATACGCACTTTGGGATAGTACTTTTTCATTCGCAAATAAAAAGCGTAAATAAACATTTGATTTCCCAAACCACCTGTTACTTTTATAAGTCTCATATTTCTTTGTCCTTTTTTTGTTATCTGCAATATTCAATTTACATTTCGACATTGTTTATATATAAATTGACTTCGCAAAGGTATTAATTTTATCAGAGTGTACAAACATCTTAAAAAAATATTGTTTTCTCTAATAGCAGCTTATTATCTTGTTATGATATAGTGAACTAACCGTATGAAAGAGTACAGGGTAAAGTTTAGAAGAAAGATCAGAAGATAGTATGATATATTGGTTGCCTTTCTGTGGTACAGCATGTAAGTAATGGTTCTTTTGATGGAAGTGGGTTGCTTTGTCAACGGAATGAATTTCCGAGTTTACTCTCATTAAAACTCTTACGATATTTTTTCTAAATGTCGAATGCTGTAAAGTTTAAGGTAGAGTGAATCTCTGAAATATTTTGTATTTTAGTTATGTTTTGTTAGAATATTTTTCTTGTTTTCATTATTGAGTATTATTTACAGAGAAGTACCTAAAAATACAGAAAATGATTGGTTTGATACTCTTTAAGTATGAATTAACTAGTTGGTTTTATGTTTTTTTACTGGATCTTTTTGATTAGTTATGCAGCATGGAGTGCTAGATTGTTCTTGTGCCGTGCATTTTTCACCTAGTATAATAGTGCTTCACCGATGTTTCGGCAAATATTACCGAAAAAAATTAAATATATTATCTTAGAGTTGTATGCTTGATACAGAATACGGTGCTTAGGTTCTCTCTTTTAAGTGATAAGTTTGGTTTTTATCAATTATATATGATATCTTTGCGGCTTTAAATATCCGACTATTTAGGAATGTAAAAATATATTGGATGATTTATTGGAACATTGCGAAACTATACTGTCAGGATGTGCTGGCATATTTGCAATATGATCGTGACAAGCTGATTAATTTTTATTTGTTAAACGAAAAAAATGAATTTATTATTATTGAATGCAGCCTCAGGCAGTAAACTTGAGCAAGCACTGGAGAAACTGGTAGATTTTGGAATGGACGCTGGTAAGGATATATTTGTCGCCATTCTGATATATTCAGTCGGTCGTTTTATCATTAAGCAGATTAGTGTATTAATAGCCAAAGTTCTTGAAAAACGGAAGATAGAAACCAGTGTACAGACTTTCTTGAAAAGTTTAGTGAAAATTTTATTGAACATGGTACTTGCTTTTGCCATAATCAGCAAGTTGGGAGTGGAAACGACCAGTTTTGCTGCACTTTTGGCGTCAGCCGGTGTGGCTGTAGGTATGGCACTTTCCGGCAATCTTTCCAATTTCGCAGGTGGTTTGATTATACTTGTTTTTAAACCGTTTAAAGTAGGCGATTATATAGATGGACCTGGAGTAAGTGGTACAATAAAAGAGATACAGATTTTCCATACCATACTTTCCACTCTTGATAATCGGATGATATACGTTCCCAACGGGATGCTCAGTGGAAATGCTGTGATTAATTACAGCAAACAGGAAATGCGCCGTGTTGAATGGGTATTCGGAGTAGAATATGGAGAGGATGTACAAAGGGTAAGAACCGTATTGCAACGTATTATTTATGCGGACAAACGTATTTTGGATACTCCTGCCCCTATCATTGTTTTAGGCTCATTAAGTGCGAGTAGCGTTGACATTACTGTCCGTGTTTGGGTAAAAACAGCTGATTACTGGAATGTTTTATATGATATTAATGAGATTGTTTATACGACATTTAATAAAGAAGGAATCGGATTCCCTTTCCCACAACTTACTGTGCATCAATCTTCAAAATAATAGAAACATATTCAACTTCTTAAATAAATGATCATGAAAAAATTAATTTGTTTTTTTACGATTTTCGTATTTTGGGGAATCACTGATAGTATAGCTCAGGGATTACATTTTGGGGTAAAAGCCGGTGTGCTTGGCAACAAAGCAAATATTAGTGGCATGCGTGACCAGTTTAAGGAAGAGAGTTTGACAGGATTTCAAGTAGGGCCTATGTTGCAATATCAAACAGGATTTCATGGTATCGTTTTGGACTTTTCTTTGCTGTATGTAGAGCGTGGAATCAAACTGACAAATACCTCTAACAGACGTAGCGCTGACATTAAAACACAAAGTATTGATATTCCTATAGAACTGAAATGGGAAATGGGAATGTCAAATAATTTTGATTTGTTTTTGGGGGTCGGTCCTTCCTTTTCTTTTTTGGTAGACAAGGACAATTGGGGACGCAAACTTGCTCATATAGCTGTGGATGTTATAGATAAGGATCTTCCATCTATGGGATGGCGTTCGACTGAAGTCGGATTGAACTTGGGAGGTGGAGTGAAAATTGTAAATCATTTAATGGTAAGTTGCTATTATAATATAGGATTAACCCAGTCTGCCAAGCATAATATAGGAGGCAATAAGCATGATGCCATAGATCAAATTTTTGATGGTGATGTATTCGAAAGCAAAAATAGATATTGGCAGTTATCACTTGCTTATGTGTTTTAGTCAGATAATTGCGGATCGTTTTTAGCAATACAAAACTAAAAAGCGGCTTTTATTATTGAGAAGGTTTGTAGTAAAACATCCAATAAAAGAGTCTGAATAACAAAGTGATTGCATCCGTGTGTGGAAAACACACGGATAGCATGAATAAATAATTTTTTTTGCAAAAATGAAATTATATATTTTGATTCAACAGTTATTGAGAAGAAAATTTGTTCAATATTTTGTTCTTTTCTTCATTCTGATTTCAATTATAGCCGTCATTGCAAGTTCATTTGAAGAAATGGCCACATACAAAGTACTGTTATTCGGCATTACTTATGTGTCTTCTTTTATTTTTCTTATTGAATACACAGCCCGTATCGTATCTGCACCGGCACTCTATCCCGGTATGAAAACAGCAAAGGCACGTCTGAAATATACATTCTCTTTTTATGGTTTTGTTGACTTCGTGGCAGTACTGCCTTGTGTTCTTACCTATGCATACTGGGATACGGAAGTCGTTCATGTCATTATTTTACCCTATATCTTCATTATTTTTAAGTTAATACGGCACTCGCGATCTTTCCGAATTATCGGTATGGCTCTTGCTTCTGTCAGAGAAGAACTTGAAACAGCCTACACAGCTAGTTTCATTACAATTTGCTTTTCCGCCATTTTGATGTATTATATTGAAAGGAATGCACAACCTGAAGTCTTTAAAAATATCGGTGACGGAATCTGGTGGGCCATTATTACATTTGCTACAGTCGGATATGGTGACATTTATCCCATTACCTTTTTGGGGAAATTATTGGGTTGTATTATTTGTCTGGTAGGTGTGGCAATGGTAGCCATTCCAACCGGTATCATTAGTTCTTCTTTTATCAATATCGTACAAAAGAAAGAACAAAGAGAGAAATTCAATAAGGAAGAGGAGAATAGATGATAATAAAGTTCCCCAAAAACAACTGTTGGGGAGTATATTCTTTTCTTATAGATAATTTCTATAGTTATATGAAAAACTTTGGATTCTTAAAAATAAACCATATAGTCTTTAGAATGTGCATAACAAAAGTCTGCTTGAGGTGACAACGAACTTATAATTGTTATATCTTTGCATTGTCATTGTTGAAGCAATGATAAAATAAATAATCTTTAATCAAAACTTATGATTATGAAAAAAAGTATTTTAACCGTATTGTTTGCGTTAATCTGTACTATGGGATTTTCGCAGGTGTCTTTTAATGTAAAGGCTGGTCTTAACCTTAGTAGTTATATTGGTGAGAATTCAGATCACTCCGAATTTAAACCCGGAGCACGTATCGGAGTGGGGATGGAGTATCAGTTTAATGATATGATATCTTTACAGCCTTCATTGTTTTTTTCGCAAAAGGGGGCAAAATATTCAAGTGGATTTGACGGAAATATAATAGATGCTGATGCTGATGTGAAAATTAACCAGCTCTATCTTGAACTGCCTGTTAACGTACAGTTTCGTTTTAATATTGCAGATAACACCAACCTTGTCATCGCGACAGGCCCTTATTTGGCTTGCGGAGTAGGTGGTAAGGCTAAATTCGATGGTGACGCATCCGTTGGAGGCATCCATATTAATGGTGATGACAAAATAGACACATTCGGTGATGACGGACTGGATTACAACAGATTTGATGCAGGATGGAACATCGGTCTGGGTGTGGAGTTCGGAAAGATTCTCGTAGGTCTTGATACCCAACTTGGTTTTTGCAAGGTAATGGATGGCGATGCCCCCCATAATGCAAATATAGGCATTACTTTAGGATATAAATTCTAAGCAAACTCTTTCATACCCCCCTCTCTAGTCTGTGCTGGTTTGCACGGTTTTGAGAGGGGTTTTATTATAATTTTCACAACCGATGTCAGTTCTTGGCGAAAGTAAGAAAATAGCAGTAAGGTAGTTGAAAAAGTTAGAGACATTCAGAAAATAGTATAAAGGCCGCTTTACCATCATGTATGCAGGTTATTTTATCATTATTGCCAGCAAGAAACCATTTAAAACAATCATTGGGAAGGAAAAAAGAAGTAGTTTTTTTATCAAAATGTAAAATTAGACAGTATCTAAATTCTCCATAAAAAATTGTGTATTGCTTTTTTATATCTATATTTGCAATTTCAATAGTTTTATTGCCAGATTTTAATATGAAACGAATTCAAGTACTGTTATTATTTATAGTCATTTCTTGTTCCATGTTTGCACAAGACAGGCTTTCTCTGTTCATAGGCAGGGCGAACAAGTATGCAGCTGTGGAGTTATCCGACTATCGGAAACGTTTATGCGTAGAATATAATATATCTAATCAATTATTGGATGATTATTACAGAAGATGTGGTAGTAATTGGGGGAATGTCGGTTTGGCTCTTGAAATAGCAAAGACTTCCGGCAGGCATATGCGGGAGGTGTGTGACTATTACAAGCGTTACCACCGGAATGGCTGGAATCGTATATTGGTAGAGATAGGCATAAAACCAGGGTCGATGTACTATGATCCATTTTATGACAGGATTCGTTATCATAGCGAATGCTGGCGTGAACATTATTGCTCTTATTGTGACCATCATGATAAGCATCATCGCAAGCATTATAAAAAACACAAGCGTCATAAACATCATAAATGGCACGATGATGACGATGATTGGGATGATGACGATGAAGACGATTAACACACTTATATATTTTTAAAAATGAAAAAGATCTTTATTTTTTTAGGACTGATGTTTGTCATGTTGAGCAGTACCTACGCTCAAAAAGGCAGACAGGCAATTGGATTTGGATTAAGTTACGGAACAGAAATTGAAAGTGCTGGATTGGGAATTAAATACCAGTACAATATCACTAATCCTCTCCGTATTGAACCTTCATTCAATTATTTTTTTGAGAATGACAATGTAAGTATGTTGGATTTAAATGTGAACTTCCACTATCTTTGTCCGGTAGCTCAAAGTGTCAAACTTTATCCGCTGTTTGGTCTGACCATGTCCAACTGGATGTTTGACATGCATGATTTGGATGTTGACTGGGATGGAGACCACGTCCATGTTGATGATGGGGGTAACCATAATGAATTCCGTATCGGGGTTAATCTCGGAGCCGGAGCGGAATTCGCTTTGGGACGTAACTGGGCTATGAATGTTGAATTCAGATACCAATTGGTTGATGATTTTGACCAAGGGGTTATTAATTTCGGAGCTGCTTATCGGTTCTAAAAACATATTAATGTGTCAAAACGAAAATGACTGCTCCTAAAAGTTACAGATAGTAATTATAACACTTAAAAGGGTCGTATCAAACTCTGTCTTGAGTAATGATACGACCCTTTCTTTAGTCTTTTAGGATGCTTAAATTTCAGATTATAAGTTTATGTTTTCAAAAACTGAGTTTTGTCTCTTGAACTTTATTAAAATCACTATTTCTAGGTATTTCAGAATCTCTTTCAAACCTTTTACTTTGCAACAAACAAATTAAATGATTTGCTGTATGAAAAAAATGGGTATAATTTATGGTTCCTCTACTGGAACTTGTGAGAGCATCGCACAGACAATAGCTGAAAAATTAGGTGTGGCATCAGTTGATGTAATTGATGCAAGTAAAATTACCACAGAAAAAGTGGAAAGTTATGATATTTTATTGTTAGGGACTTCTACTTGGGGAGACGGTGAATTGCAAGATGATTGGTATGACGCCATTAAAACGATAAAGACTGCAGATTTGAATGGTAAAATAGTTGCTCTCTTTGGCTGTGGAGATTCAGAATCCTATTGTGATACATTTTGTGACGGTATGGGAGTTATATATGACCAGTTAAAGAATTCAGGTTGCACTTTTGTGGGGGCAGTTTCTGCCGATGGGTATTCGTATTCATCTTCTATAGCGATAATCGATGGGAAATTTGTAGGTTTGGCTCTTGATGACGTGAACGAAAGTGGCAAGACTGAAGAACGTATTAACAGTTGGGTTGAAGAAATAAAGAAGAACCTGTAATTTTGACAATTGCCTTATGATAGCTTCAGACATAAACCCGGTAGAATTGAAAGTATTTCTGAATCATATTTATGAATTAAAAAAAGGAGTACGTCAGATGGTACTCTATACTACCAAGAGGAAGTATGAAGATTTTGCTGTAAAACGGCTGATCAATCAAAAGATTAATTACATAATCCAGCCCGTGGGAAATGATAAAATAAACCTGTTTTTCGGTAGAAAAGAATGCATTAATGCCATTCGTTTCCTAGTGAATCAGCCACTGAACAAATTGTCACCCGAGCAGGATTTTATTCTTGGAGCTATGCTGGGGTATGATATTTGTGCACAATGCAAACGTTATTGCGACCGTAAAGTATAATAATCTCAATTTCACGTAGTTTTAAATGTAGTAGTAAAGGGGTGTCTGAATAATTTTCAGGCATCCTTTTTCACTTTTTATGTGAACCATCTTTTTATCTATTTTGTTGCATTATTAGCATAAACCTTAAAAATGAGAAGATATGGGTAAAGAAGAAAAGAAAAAGATGGAA
Source organism: Phocaeicola vulgatus ATCC 8482 (assembly GCF_000012825.1). Lineage (GTDB taxonomy): Bacteria > Bacteroidota > Bacteroidia > Bacteroidales > Bacteroidaceae > Phocaeicola > Phocaeicola vulgatus. Next base: position 4,043,196 of record NC_009614.1, read on the forward strand.
CAAAAGGATGAGCTGACGAATAGTGGTCAGCGGTTTCCTGTTGAACAAGTGTCCAATACTGGTAAGCCTACCAAGAAGCAGGTGAAAGCAGCGGTAAAAGAGTTGAATCCTGACGTGAACAGTTTAGGAAGTAGAGGATAATTTAAAATTGAAAACAGTAATGGATATAACTGGAAAAATAGAAGAGGTAAACCAGTCGGACTCATTATTGCTGGTTGTGTTTTATGCGGATTGGTCTCCCCATTGTGAATGGATTGAACCGCTGTTACATGAATTTGAAAAACCGGTCAATATTGTAAGAGTCAATATAGAAAGTAATCGGAAAGTAGCCGATGCCTATGAAATAGAAATAGCTCCCAGCTTTGTCCTCCAACGTAAAGGCAAGATGTTGTGGGAGAAAACTGGTGAAGTATTTCCAGGAGAATTAAGGGATGTCATTGAAATGTTCAAGAATTGAGATCTGTACATCCAGATTAAAAAAGTTCCGTTGGTATACAGCTACGGGACTTTTTTTCTTGTAGGCAGTTTTGTACAATGGAAAACATATCGTACCTTTGCCAAACAATTGATTAAATTTAAGAATATATGTTCAGAAGTCATACTTGCGGAGAGCTCAGACTTTCCGATGCAGGCAAAAGTGTAACGTTGGCAGGTTGGGTACAGCGTGCACGTAAAATGGGAGGGATGACGTTTGTCGATCTTCGTGACCGTTACGGTATTACCCAATTGGTATTCAACGAAGCGGTGAATGCCGAACTTTGTGAACGTGCCAATCACTTGGGGCGTGAATTTGTTATTCAAATAACCGGTGAAGTGAACGAACGTTCAAATAAGAATATGAATATTCCCACCGGTGAAATTGAAATTATCGTATCGGTATTGAATGTACTTAATTCAGCGGTAACTCCTCCTTTTACGATAGAAGATAATAGTGACGGAGGTGATGATATCCGTATGAAATTCCGCTATTTGGATTTACGCCGTAATTGTGTGCGTAAAAATTTGGAACTTCGTCATAAAATGACAATGGAAGTGCGCCGATATTTGGACAGCAAAGGGTTTCTGGAAGTGGAAACTCCTATGTTGGTAGGTTCTACTCCTGAAGGAGCCCGTGATTTTGTTGTTCCTTCACGTATGAACCCGGGACAGTTTTATGCACTGCCACAGTCTCCGCAAACACTGAAGCAATTGCTGATGGTTTCCGGCTTTGATCGTTACTTCCAGATTGTAAAGTGTTTCCGTGATGAAGATCTTCGTGCAGACCGTCAGCCTGAGTTTACTCAGATAGACTGTGAGATGAGTTTTGTTGAACAAGAAGATATCATTTCCACTTTCGAAGGAATGGCAAAACATTTGTTCAAGGAGTTACGTGGAGTCGAGTTGAGCGAACCGTTTCTGCGTATGACATGGGCCGATGCCATAAAATATTACGGTAGTGACAAACCGGATTTGCGTTTCGGCATGAAGTTTGTGGAATTGATGGATATCATGAAAGGTCATGGCTTCTCTGTTTTTGATGATGCGGCATATATTGGTGGTATCTGTGCGGAAGGCGCTGCAAGTTATACCCGTAAACAGTTAGACCAATTAACAGAATTTGTCAAGAAACCTCAGATCGGTGCGAAAGGTATGGTTTACGCCCGTGTGGAAGCTGATGGCAATGTAAAATCCAGTGTAGACAAATTCTATTCACAGGAAGTACTTCAGCAGATGAAGGAAGCTTTCAGTGCCAAGCCGGGTGACTTGATCCTGATTCTGAGTGGTCCTGATGCTATGAAGACCCGCAAGCAGTTATGCGAACTTCGTCTGGAAGTGGGACGTCAGCTGGGACTGCGTGATAAGAATAAATTTGCTTGTCTGTGGGTTGTTGATTTTCCGATGTTTGAGTGGAGTGAAGAAGAAGGCCGTCTGATGGCCATGCACCATCCGTTCACTCATCCGAAAGAAGAAGATATTCCTTTGTTGGATACAGATCCGGCTGCTGTTCGTGCCGATGCTTACGATATGGTAGTAAACGGTGTAGAAGTAGGAGGTGGTTCAATTCGTATTCATGATTCACAATTACAAGCCAAGATGTTTGAAATTTTGGGCTTTACTCCGGAAAGAGCACAAGAACAATTCGGCTTCCTGATGAATGCATTCAAATACGGAGCACCTCCTCATGGTGGTTTGGCATACGGTCTTGATCGCTGGGTTTCTTTGTTTGCAGGACTTGATAGTATCCGTGACTGTATAGCATTCCCTAAAAATAATAGTGGACGTGATGTGATGTTGGATGCTCCCGCTGCTTTGGATCAATCACAATTGGATGAGTTGAATCTGGTTGTTGATATAAAAGAGGATAAGTAAGTTTTTTCCGCTTTTTATATAGGATATTGTATAAAAGGCCGATAACGGGACGATCCGAACAAAGCGTAGTGAATGCTGTTTCAGCTAATTCGCTACGCTTTGTCTTTTTGGTTTAAAGTAGTCCGATAAGCTGAAACAGCTTATAAACATATGAAGGAAGCATATAAAAAGTGTATGAAAGAGAAAAATACGATCAAGATAAAGAGTTATGAATCACCCTGCGGAGTGTTGCTGCTCGGTTCATTTGGCGGAAAACTCTGCCTGTGTGACTGGCAGGTGGAAAAACACTGCGATCGTGTGAATCAACGGTTGAAGCGGGTATTGTGTGCCGAATTTGAAATAAGTACGTCAGAAATAATCGAAGAATCAATAGAGCAACTCAACGAGTATTTTGCAGGACAACGCAAAGAATTTAGTGTGCCGCTTCTTTTTGTGGGCACGGATTTTCAGAAAACAGTATGGAATGAACTGTTAAAGATACCGTTTGGCAGGACAATGTCTTATGGTGAAATGGCCAGGCATATCGGGATGCCCCAAGCAGTTCGTGCGGTAGCCAATGCTAATGGTGCAAATTCCATATCAATCTTTGCACCTTGCCATCGTGTGATCGGTAGTGATCACTCGCTGACAGGATATGGAGGCGGACTGTCCGCTAAAAGGTTTTTATTGGAATTGGAATCACAACCTCGGTTAATGTTATGAGCAGACAAGAAACATTTCCAATGCTATAATAATAAATAAAAAGGAATGGGTAGTGAAAATGCCCATTCCTTTTTCTCATATCTTCTTAATGAATTACCATGTTGTTCCTTGGAATACACTACTTTCGTTATAGGGAACCAGATATCCGTTCATTGTCAGCGTATTGCCTGAGAAATTTGGATTTATAGTAACACTGGCCTGATTGGTTCCGCCAGTCAGTACAATGGAAACGGTGGCCGAAACGGCAATCCCATTAATTCCATAATTATAGTACACATTACCGTCTTTATCCTGGCGCATACTTATTCCGTTCACATTTCCCTGAACCGTGACACCTCCCAAGCCGTTCGGGCTCCAGTTATACACAAAATTAGTAAAGGCGGTCTGAATAATACCTTGCCCATCGTTTACTTCCACATAATTCGTGTTAGAGGAAACAAAACGCATTATTCCATTACGGAATACAACGTTATCAGCTTCTAATACAAAAGAACCGTTTTTTAAAGCATTAATTGCTTGGACGTAGGATACAGAGTCCTGCTGAGCTTCCAAGGCTTTCTTTTCCTGACGTTCTTTCTTCCATGCTTCGCGTTTAGCGTCTTCTCTTTGTTTTCTGGTTTGTGCATTTGTCACTCCGCTGAAGCAAACAAGTAACAATGCGGCTAAAAATAATACTTTTTTCATAATTAAGCTGTTTAGTAAATCAATAATATCTTTTGAATATTCTGATAACTAAAACAGCCTTAACCATGAATTGTTTAACGAATATGTGAATTTATATAACGATAACGTTTGTATTTAATCTATAAAGCGTCGGGTTAGATTTTCAAACTCATCAATACGCCGGTCACGGAGGAAAGGCCACCAGCGACGAACATTCTCACTACGGGTCATATCCAGTTCCACTACCATATTTTCTTCATCCATATTGTTGGCTTGTGCCAGTATTTCTCCTTGAGGACCTGCCACGAAGCTATTACCCCAAAATTGGATACCATTAGTCTGACCGGAAGGATCGGGCTCATGTCCTACACGGTTCACGGCGATAACCGGCAGACCGTTTGCCACGGCATGTCCACGCTGCACGGTTACCCATGCACCTAGTTGACGGATTTTCTCTTCTTGAGTGTCTGTGCTTTCCCAACCTATAGCTGTAGGGTATATAAGAATTTCAGCACCTTTCAGTGCCATCAGCCGTGCACCTTCGGGATACCATTGGTCCCAGCAGACTTGTACACCTAGTTTTCCCAGTGATGTCTGAATAGGTTCAAATCCCAGGTCACCGGGAGTAAAATAGAATTTCTCATAATAGGCGGGATCATCGGGAATATGCATTTTGCGGTATTTCCCTGCTATACTGCCATCTTTGTCAAAAACGACGGCTGTATTGTGATATAGCCCCGGAGCACGCTTCTCGAATAACGAAGTAACCAGTACAATACCGTATCCGGCAGCCAACTCACTGTAGAAGCCGGTAGAAGGACCGGGAACCGGTTCTGCCAAATCAAACATATCCGTATCTTCTGTCTGACAGAAGTAAGGGGTGTTGTGCAACTCCTGCAATACAACCAGCTGTGCACCTGCTGCCGCCACCTGTTCTATATTGTGGTGCAGTTTGCTCAAATTGTGACGGATATCATTAGTGCATGTCTGTTGGATAATTCCTACTTTAATCGTTCTTTTCATACATATATTTATTAATATACACCTTCGGGATATTGCATGGTGACGCAATGCAGCGAGCCATGTTGCTTTATTAAAGCAGTGCAGTCAATACCTACTATCTCTCTTCCGGGAAATGCTTCAGCCAATACTTCTTTGGCGCGCATATCATTCACAGAATCAGCATAAGTAGGATAAAGCACAGCTTCATTCATTATCAGGAAATTGGCATAAGTTGCCGGCAAGCGATGATATTCCTCATCATAAACAGCACTTGCCATAGGTAGCGGAAGCAGACGGTATGGCCTGCCGTCCAAAGTACGGAACGCTTTTAGTTCTTCTTCCATCATTGCCAGTTCCTTATAGTGTTCATCTTTTTCATTGGTGCACTTTACATACACAATGGTATCATCCGGACAGAAACGTGCCAATGTGTCCACATGGCTGTCTGTATCATCACCTGCCAGATAACCGTGTTTCAACCATAGAACCTGTTTTAAGTTAAATGTTTCTTTTAGAAAATCCTCCACTTCCTGTCGGTTCATTTCATTTCTGTTTTTAGCCAGCAAACATTGCTCTGTAGTCAGCAGGCTTCCTTTCCCATCACTTTCTATGGAACCTCCTTCTAAAATAAAATTCCGGCAGAAAACATATTCACCTTTCAGAACAGGATGGTGAAAATACAGTTCGTTATTAATCTGGTTATCATAATTTGCGGCAAACTTCATTCCCCAGCCATTAAAACAGAAATCCAGCAGCAGGGGAGTAGCGTCTTCTTTCAACAGGGTGATAAAAGCATGATCGCGTGCCCAAGTATCATTTGTGTTGATTTTTGATGTGACTAGTTTTTGGATATCAGCTCCATAATTATCTATACTATCTCTTATGGAATCGGGGTCTGGAGCCACAATCAACAAACTCTGACGTTTCAAAACCTCATAAGCTATCTTAAGAAAACAGTCATTCACTTCGTCCAACATGTATGCCCAGTCTGTGTCTTTATGGGGCCACGTTAGTTGAATCAAACTTTGTTTATGCCATTCGGCGGGTAAATAGGACATATTCATATTTTTAAATTTACTTCGCAAAGATATGAAATAAACTTTATAGGTTAATTAGTCATCGCTTCGTTTTTGTAACGAGCTTTTCCGTCTTTTCCATAAGAACCAGCGGAACAGTTCATCCCAAGTATTGAAATCTTTTTTATACATGAGACCTACTCCTTGAGTGGTCAGGGTAGATTTAGTAAAATAGCGGTCATTGGTCTGATTATACCCTCTCAAACGGAAATCTCCGTTTTTTGTCAATAACCATATCGCTTCAAAGTCTCCTACGAAGTTGCTATTTGCCATCACATTCTCCTTATAGCCGAAGTTTCCATTTATCATCAGCCTGTTATTCAATAACCTGCCGGACAACATAGCTTCTGCTTCCACATCTGTCCAACCTTTTTCACCGGTACTCAGGTTGGCGCCTATATTCCAGTTTTTATTGCCCATCCATTGGGACAACATATTGTTCAGCTGACCGGAAAGTGTACTGAAGGCTAAAGAACTGGTCGCATTAGAGGATTGGTCATTATTGGCATAATCATAGGTGTAGAACTTACCAATTCCCAGCAAATAAATAATCTGTGTATTCATTTGTTCTTCCGTACTGGTAGCACTACGTACCAATTCCCGGTCTTCCTCGCTTACAGTGGGCAGTTCCAAATCGAATTTAATATCCGGATTGGATAAATTTCCAGTCAGATTCATCAGACAGTTTACCTTCACCGTACCTTGGTTGCGCGAGGGATCTACTACCAAATCACTTAAAGAAGCAGAATTAACCGTGTATACCGCCTGTAAATCAAGATTCGCCTGATAAGGGTCACCTGAGAAAGTCACCGTGCCACCTGATTTCAAGGTAAAGTCCTTGCGTATTACTTCCTGCATGCTTAGTTTATACATACCTTGATCTATGACATAGCTACCGAACATACGGAAATCACCTTTATTGAAAAAATTCACTTGCAGGTTTCCATTTCCGGTTGCTGTAATATTATCTCCCGCTACAGGATCCATGATAATTTTCATGGTAGCGCTGGGAGTTGCTTCTATCAACATGTTGATGCGGAGATCCATAGGAGGTCCGTCGTCCTCTTTAGTCTTACGCACATTAGAGTGGTGGTAAAGATTGGTTTCCACATTATCGTGAATGCGCTTGGGGGTTTTGTCTACAAAAGTGATAAACTGATTGCTCGCTGCTTCCGTGGTTACTCCGGTTATATAAGTGAAGCTGGTATTGTTGCCTGTGGTCAGTGAAGCGTCCACTGTCATCGCATTATTTCCACCATCCAGTACCACATTTCCTGTACCATATACTTTTCCGTAAAAAGGCATATTCCCGGCTTCGTAGGTATTGTACATCAACAGGTTGTTGCCTCGTATATTGAAATGGTACATCAGATTTTTCAGCTTTGTGTGATGCAGATAACCATTTACCAGTCCGTCATGTCCCTCACGGTCATAGACTTTTACATTCCTGAAATCCAGACTGCCCGAAGATATATGTATGGAGTCATCCCGGATTTGGAAATAGGTGTTCAACACATCAATTTTAGCATCCATTTTGGCCCTCACTTCACCTTCCAGATCCAAATGCTTGAAATCGCCATATAAACGGACATTTCCGTTGACACGGCCATTTATTTCACTGAAAATTCCTTCTATAAAAGGTTGTAAGAATCCCAGATTGGTACTATCTGCCCGAATCGACAGATCAAGACCTTTTAACTTGGGAGAGACATACCCTGTCACATGAGTGGAGGAAATTCCTTTTTCCGCTATTTGGGCATCCAGTCGTACTCCGCCCAATTCCTTATCCCATACACCTGCAATGTCGGCTTCTCCTAATAAAGAACGGTTCAGACAGAATTTGTGCACATTCAGACGGGTCCGCATCACCGGGTTCTTCATGACACTTTTCAGATGAACCTTTCCGGTTACAAGTCCGCCGAACTCTACATCGTCAAACTGCACAATATCCAGTACATAGTCCAGCTTGATATTTCTCAAATCCACCCGGCAGGAATCACTTTCCTTCTTGGTCAGTTTACCATCTATCCTTAAATATTGGTCCTCATGTTCAAACAGGAAATTGTCAATGAATACGCGTCCCGAATCTATGGCGATATGCGAGGGATGAATGTTCCATACCGTATCATTCAGCACTACTTTTGTGGGCTGTATGTTTATATCTGCCTGAAGAATAGGGTGGGGACCTTCCGTTTTGAAGAAACGGGTATCGGCGGCAAATTTACCACCGTAAGTCACATCAGTATTGTTCCCCCAGTTAATTGTTGTTTCCAAATGATCGTTTTTGGCATTGGCTTCCACCGAGAAGTTAAGCATTGCACCACTTTTCATCAGCATACCGCCTCGCAGTGAACATTTGAACCGGTCAGAAGGATTCTCACAAAATAAAACGCCCGAATCATAACGTGTTCCATTGTATCTGAATTCCGGAAAATGTCCTTCTACGTGCAACTTTTCCTCGCCGTCGTTAAAATATCCTTTTAAAGATGCCGGCAGGTATAATTCCAATGGAATCTGAAATAATTTGGATAGCACTTCGGCATTTTCCAGGCAGATATCAAACTGGAAGTTATTGTGAGGCTCAGGCATATTATCCTTTATAGTCAGTAAGGACGGAATATAGCGTTGTACCGTCTTTACCACGCTGGCCGGAATGGTGTGGTAGGAATAGTCACCTCGTATCACCGCTGTCATGAAGGATGAATTTATGCGCAACTCTTTTTCACCGCTTACCTGTCCGGCTGTAATAGTCAGATTGTCAAGGAAACACCCTCCTTCATCGGGAGCGTTTAATTGCAGGCTGTCCAATGAAATGCGCCCGTTCATGTCGTCAATGGATTTGCCGGTGAAATCAGCAGTGAGGCCCAGTGAAATACTGGCATTCTCATATTTGTCCGACAGATGGAGGTCGTGAGGGCGCAGGTTCTTTACGGATGCCTTCAGGTTAAAGTCAGGGATTGTTTTGGCAACATTGAAATTACCGTCTATCTGGACAGAACCGTTTGCGTCGTCCATGGATAAGCGCCCGTTAAAGCCTCCGTCCTTATATACGCCATCCAACATGATATTTTCATATTGATATTGACTATATTCAAAGGAAGATATGATTCCTTTGATGTATGATTCCGGATATCGGTTCTTATAGTTGAAACCTTTCAGTTCCACATTGAAATCCACCTTGCCGAATTTCTTTTCCTGATTAAGTAATTTTCCCAAATCCAGGTCTGCACTCGCCACACTACCCGAATAGGTTCTGCTCATACTTTGTTCATCAATGCTCATCATCACGTCCGTTTTCACCATGCCTGCCCCTGTATGGAACAAGCCTGTCAGTGTGAGATCATGCAGATAGCCCGCCGCTTCCCCGTTAAAACGAATATAGTCCAAACGTTGCAAAATGGGAGGAACCTTTCCCGTCAGGTTCGTCATCAGAACGTTTATGCCCTCTTTTGTCATGGTCAAGTTACCCAGTTTGCCGTAAATGTACATATCCATGCCTGCATCCCAGTTACTTAAGGCAGCTTCCCCTGCAATCATCAATCCGTGGTGGTTAGTCAGCCGCAGGGTGGGGCAGTCCAAATGTTTGCCGTGACCGGAGAAAACTAGATTTAGATCCAACGGTTCTTCAAAGCGTGACAAGGCAGGCACAAAAGGAGCCAAATCTTTCAGTATAACGGAAGCCTTCAAAGAGCCGTCATATCTTATATTTTCTGTCATTTGGGGCAATTCGGGCAGGCTGTCATACTTCAAGGTCAGACTGTCTATCTTTAAAGCAGTATTTGAAAGCTCCACTCCAAAATCCTTAATATCCAAACGTTTATTGTTGGCTGTAACTTTCATGGCGAACTTCTGCAATGAAAAACCACATTGTTCGTCAAAGCTGACCCGCCGGATGGCGGCATTCAACGAGTCGCTGCGCAATGCCTTCAGTGAAAGCGTTGCAGCGAGATTCTTCACCGATAGATGATGGGCATTGAACTTACCGGGAGTTTCCGGTTCCGATAATATATCGTATGTCACTCTGCCACGCCTTATCAGCACGGAATTAATTCGTAAATCCAAATTAGATTTTGTTTTAACCGTATCTTTGGACGCGAAAGCGTCTAACACAAACTGGAAATTAGGGGCAGATTCCGGAGTTTCCCGGTTCAAATTGACCGTAAATCCAAAAAGCTGGACACTGCTGATGGTGACTTTACCGTTCAATAAAGGCAGAAGGTCGAATTTTGCCGATAAGCGGGCTACTTTCAGCATCTCCTGGTTCTTCCGGTCATGCAAAAGGACATCTTCCACAATGATACGGTTCAGCAAACCCATATCAATCCGTCCTACAGAAACCTCCGTATTCAGTATGTTTTTTAATTCCTTAGTTACAAAAACAGATAATTTGCCCTGAACATACGGTATGTTCAGCAGCACAATTATTCCCAGGTAGACACCAATCAGTGTACCTAGCAGAATACGCACAGTGTATTTAAGACTCTTACTAGAAATCATTGTTTATTTTGGGCTAACAAAAATACGAATAACGTATGACGTAGCCCAAAATAAACGATTTTTTTTACTTGTTTTTATGCAATCTTTTCAACTCGAAGGAGAAAATGACACGGAAACATCCGATAATAAGGAAAGTGATGGACAGCATATAGAGCACGGTAACAGCACCAAGTCCAGGTTGCCAGATGATAGCCATAGAGCAAAGAATAGCCAGAATGCCAAACACCAGATACCACCCCCAGTCCTTTGTGCCATAGCGTTTCAAATCTGTGGAATAGCCACACAATGTAAACCCTCTGAACATCAGCCAGAGAGCAACAATAAACGGAATCAGTTCCATGCTGACCAACGGATAGAATACCAGATAAATACCTATCAGCAAATCAATAATACCTCCGGCAAGATACCATCCCCAACTACTGATTGTTTTTTTGTTTCCGGCAGCAAAAAAAACTTCCAGAACGCCACTGACCAGAATCGAGATACTGAAGATGACACTCAGTGCCACATAACTGCTCACAGGAGCGAACAATAAGCATAGTGCTACCGCAATGTAGAGCAAGCCCAGCAACAGGGACATCCACCAATTTTTTACAGCGTAGCCTAAGCCACCAACTAATTCATTCATATTTGTTAAGTTTTAGGTTATAATTTGAACTAATAACGCCCCCCTTGCAAAAAGGTTTACCTGCAAATACAAAAAAAGTCTTTAAATACCGCCGATTGACTTTTAGAACTCAAAAAATATTCCGAACTTTGCACGCTGAAAACCAAATTGATAGTTCTATTTACATTTTGAATAAAAATTGAATAAAAAAAGAATGAAAGATAACAAAATCCCTTCACCGTTAGTATCCCTTTTACCCGTATTCGTACTTATTTTATTATTGTTTGTCACTATCCGTACATTTGGAAGTGATGCCTTGTCCGGTGGCAGCCAAGTCTGTCTGCTAGTGGCTACAGCTGTTTGTGTGCTGATAGGTATGGCGGGATTCCGTCGTCCGTGGAAGGACTTCGAACTGGCTGTCACCAATAATATAGCCGGGGTAAGTACCGCACTTATTATCTTGCTGATCATCGGAGCTTTGTCCGGAGCATGGATGGTCAGCGGTGTAGTCCCTACATTAATATATTATGGCATACAGGTTATTCATCCTCATTTTTTCCTGGTATCCACTTGCATTATTTGTGCGGTAGTATCTGTCATGACAGGCAGCTCATGGACTACCATCGCCACTATCGGCATCGCACTGATGGGAATAGGGAAGGCGCAAGGTTTCAGTGAAGGTTGGATTGCAGGTGCGATTATCTCCGGAGCCTATTTCGGTGATAAAGTTTCTCCGCTTTCGGATACCACCATTCTGGCATCGTCCGTAACGGATACACCGCTGTTCACTCACATCCGTTACTTGATGATTACCACCGTTCCATCACTTGTCATCACTTTGATAATCTTTACCATAGCCGGATTGTCACATGAAGCCACTGATACCGGTCATATCGCCGAATACACCCGTATATTGAGTGATAAGTTCCATATTTCATGGTGGTTGATGATTGTCCCCGTTGTCACAGCGATACTGATTGCACGTAAAGTGCCTTCCATCATCACTCTATTTGTTTCTACGGCTCTGGCTACCGTCTTTGCCTTGATTTTCCAGCCCGGACTATTATGCGAAATCGCCGGACAAGGAGTCGAAGGGATTGCCGCCTTGTTCAAAGGAGGAATGGGAATGCTTTATGGTGGAACCCAATTGGAAACCGGTAATGCGGAAATAAACGAACTGATATCCACTCGCGGAATGGCGGGTATGATGAATACCATCTGGCTGATTATCTGCGCCATGTGTTTCGGAGGGGCGATGACAGCCGGAGGAATGCTCGGCAGTATCACTTCTGTCTTTGTACGTTTTACGAAAAAGCGGGTAGGAATGGTGTCATCCACAGTTGCATCGGGCTTGTTCCTGAATCTTGCTACAGCAGATCAATATATATCCATTATCCTGACGGGTAATATGTTTAAAGACATCTATAGTGCAAACGGTTATGAAAGCAAACTGCTGAGCCGCACGACGGAAGATTCTGTTACAGTCACTTCGCCATTGATACCCTGGAATACATGCGGTATGACACAGGCTACTATCCTTAGTGTTCCCACCATTGTGTATCTGCCTTACGCATTCTTTAACATTATCAGTCCCTTGATGAGTATCACAATTGCTATACTGGGATATAAGATAAAGAAAAAAGCAGAACAGCCGGGCCTGTCATAATAATGATAGGATCTGATGATTATATATCTTTCACGTGAAAGATTAGCAGGGTTCAAAAATAACTTGTACATTTACCCACCCTAATAAATCATTTTATATTTTTACAATAATATGAAGAAACACATCACATTCGCCCTTCTGTTTGCGGCTGCATTGACAGCCCAGGCACAACAGGGAGGCATTTCAGGTGAAATGCTGAATCAAATCAAACAAAGTTATAAGGCAACCCCTGCCGACAAAGCCATCCGTAACGCCTTAGGCGGAACAAGTATCAACACGTTGGCATTGAACCAGGAGAACCGTGCCGATTTTGATACGGAGTTTTCACACAAGGTGCTATCCAAGGGAATAACCGACCAACAATCTTCCGGTCGTTGCTGGCTTTTTACCGGACTGAACGTGCTCCGCAGCCAGATGATTGCCAAATACGGACTGGATGAGATGGAGTTCTCACAGAACTACTGCTTTTTCTACGACCAATTAGAAAAAGCAAACTTATTCTTACAGGGAATCATTGATACCAGTGGAAAGCCCATGGACGATAAAATGGTGGAATGGCTGTTCAAGCATCCCTTAAGCGATGGAGGACAATTCACAGGAGTATCGGATATTATAGAGAAATACGGACTGGTCCCCAAGAGTGCAATGGTGGAAACTTTCAGCAGTGAGAATACCGGAAAGATGAGTAGTCTGATAGGACTGAAACTGAAGGAATTTGGTTTACAACTACGCGAAGCCGCCGCTACCGGAGCGAAGCCGGCCGAACTGGAAAAGAAAAAGACAAAAATGCTGGGAACGGTTTATCGTATGCTGGTGCTGACCCTTGGCGAACCTGTTTCCACCTTTACATGGAGTCTGAAGGGTGGGGAAGCGAAAGAATATACTCCGGTGTCTTTCTATAAAGAGTTTTTGGGAAATGATTTGACCAATAACTATGTAATGCTGATGAATGATCCCAGCCGCGAGTTTTATAAATGTTATGAAATAGATTTTGACCGTCACCGTTATGATGGCAAGAATTGGACTTATGTAAACTTGCCGATAGAGGATATTAAAGAAATAGCCATAGCTTCCATCAAGGACAGTACCATGATGTATTTTTCTTGTGATGTAGGCAAGTTCCTTGATAGTAAACGTGGCTTGCTGGACCCTGATAATTATGATTACGAATCATTGATGGGAACTACTTTCGGTATGGACAAGAAACAACGTATCCAAACTTTCTCCAGTGGCAGCAGTCATGCCATGACCTTGATGGCGGTGGACTTGGATAAAGCGGGAAAGCCGAAAAAATGGATGGTGGAAAACAGTTGGGGCAGTGCCAGTGGATACAGAGGACACCTTATCATGACAGATAAATGGTTTGATGAATATATGTTCCGTGTGGTGGCAGAAAAGAAATATGTTCCTGCCAAGGTGCTGGATATTTTAAAACAGAAACCAATCCGTCTTCCGGCATGGGACCCGATGTTTGCTGACGAAGAATAAGCGTTATCTCTCTACATTGTATATAATTTAAGCGGACTGTACAGAAAAGAAAGACTGTACAGTCCGTTTTTTTATTCTAAGGCATTGTGTATGTCTGTCATTTTTACTTCTCTCTTGCAAAAAGAAACATAATAGGGAAAATAGGTTTGTTGCAGTGATGAGTTATTGTATAATAGGCTTGCAGAAAGGTGTTTCTTGCATATTTAGGTATAATAAAAAATGGGAATCTCTTCGTAAGAGAACCCCAAAGTCAAGTTAGATCTCTGATATAATAAAAAGCGCTCATTCATAGGAATTTCCAGATAGAATTCGTTTCTTTGCGGTCAGAAACCATAAAATCATCTTTATTATGTCATCCCGCTTTGTAAACCCTTTCACGGATCTCGGCTTCAAGATAATCTTCGGCCAGCCCGCCAGCAAGGATCTGCTGATAATCCTGCTTAACGAACTGCTGTCAGGTGAGCATCACATTGAAGACCTGACGTTTCTGGACAAGGAGGACCGTTCGGAGAATATTCACGACAAGGGCATCATCTATGACCTTTACTGCCGTACCTCTACGGGCGAGTACATCATAGTGGAGATGCAGAATCGTTGGCATAGCCATTTCCTGGACCGTACGCTTTATTATGTGTGCCGTGCGGTGAGCCGCCAGATGGAGAATCCGTCCTCTAAAGAGGTATGTGTTCCCGACACTCCGTTGGAGGGGGATTGCGGTCTGCTCAGGGAAGAAGAGGCTTCTTACGGTCTCCGTTACAGGCTTCCTGCCGTGTACGGCATTTTCCTGATGAATTTCAAGGAGGATGGTCTGGAAAGCAAGTTCCGTACCGACACGGTGGTTTCCGACCGGGACAGCGGTCGTGTGGTGAACCGGAATTTCCGTCAGATTTATCTCCAGTTTCCTTATTTTACGAAGGAACTGGACGAATGTTCTACTTTATCCGATAAACTAATGTATGCACTGAAGAATATGAACAACTGGAACAGAATGCCCGATGCGCTGAAAGAACAGGTTTTCAGCCATCTTGACCGCCTTGCCGCCAAGGCTCACCTGTCTGAGGGTGACCGTATCGCTTATGATAAGGCGGTGGACCGTTATAACGTGAGCCGTATTGTGGAAAATGATATCCGTGAACAGGCTGTCGCGGAAGGACGTTTGGAGATCGCCCGTAAACTGAAAGAGAACGGTTTTTCCATTGCGGATATTGTCCGGATTGCCGGACTTTCGCCAGAAGAAATTGATAAGCTGTAACGGCGTGTACGAATTTCTTTATAAAGCAGTGCTCATTCGGGAAAAAGACTTTTTTCAGAATGCTACAGCAAAAAATGATAATGAATGGTGAAGTGATATAAGTATCATGATAAAGCATTGAAAAATGTATGAGCAATAAAATATATCCCATCGGAATCTAGAATTTCGAGAAAATCCGTCAGGACGGTTATTTCTATATTGATAAAACGGCCTGGGTGTACCAGATGGTAAAGACCGGAAGTTACTACTTCCTGAGCCGTCCGCGACGTTTCGGAAAGACCCTACTCATCTCTACCTTGGAAGCTTACTTTCAAGGTAAGAAGGAGTTGTTTGAAGGTCTGGCGATGGAGAAGCTGGAAAAGGACTGGATCAGATATCCTGTTCTGCATCTGGATCTGAACATCGAGAAGTATGATACTCCGGAGAGTCTGGATAAGATTCTGCATGATAATCTGGATGCCGAACTGCATGAGTTTGCTGAAGCGAGAGGAGTGTCATACGACAAGCTTTGTGACTATTTGAAAGCATATTATGACGGCTATCACTTTACACATCATTCTATCGGCATGTACAATCCGTTTAGTTTGCTCAATACGTTCAAATATAAGGAATTCGGCAGTTATTGGTTCGAGACGGGTACTCCTACCTATCTGGTGAAACTGCTGAAGAAGCATCATTACGACTTGGAACGGATGCCCCACGAGGAAACGGACTCCCAGGTGCTGAACAGTATAGATTCGGAATCCACCAATCCCATTCCGGTGCTCTATCAGAGCGGCACCTCACTATAAAGGGATATGATGAAGAATTTGGAATGTACCGTTTAGGTTTTCCGAACCGGGAAGTGGAAGAGGGGTTTGTACGTTTCCTGCTCCCTTTTTACGCGAACGTAAATAAGGTGGAATCTCCCTTTGAGATTCAGAAATTTGTCCGTGAGGTGCGTTTCGGTGATTATGACTCCTTCTTCCGCCGTCTGCAAAGTTTCTTTGCGGATACTACCTACGAAGTGATCCGCGAACAGGAACTGCATTACGAGAATGTGTTTTTCATCGTATTCAAGCTTGTCGGCTTCTATACCCAAGTGGAATATCATACGAGCAAAGGACGCATTGACCTTGTCCTGCAGACTGACAAGCTTATCTATGTGATGGAATTCAAGCTGGACGGCACGGCCGAGGAGGCTTTGCAACAGATTCATGACAAGCATTACGCGCTTCCCTTTGCTTCGGACGGACGGAAGCTCTTTTAAATAGGGGTGAACTTCAGTGCTGAAACCCGCAATATCGAAAAGTGAATAGTAGAAGAATGAAATGTAGAAAGGAAACAGAGTCCGAAGAAAAGAGGTGCACACTGCTGCAATATCCGGTGAAACTTGGTACAAGATCCGCGGAATCTTGTACCAAAGTTTTTGTAATCTTGTGACGGGTGACGGCTAGTTCCTTTGAACATTGCAAAGATAACTTCACGTCCGTGCGGCGTGATCTCTTCTGACCCCTTGGCGGATTGCAGGGAGTTTACGGGGACACGGGGACAGTGGGGACACCCCCTTTTTTCCTCACACACGCATGCGTGTACCTATAAAGGGAGGATAAGTGGGGTGATATATTCCCTTGCCGTCCACACTTACCGATACTTCTTATTTGGTGAAACGTTTGAGTCTGATGAGGACGGTGCTTTCGGTTATTCTCCCTGTCGTGCGTTTTTTTTCAGAAGTTCCGGCCGGATATAATCCTGTGGGAAGGCAGGGGAAAGATGATTTTCCCACCTAGTTATATCGCGCGTGCGTGTGTGAGAAATTGGGGTCTGTCCCTGCTGTCCCCACTGTCCCTGCTTGGGAGAGCCGGTATGAACTGCCATCTTTAAATTCTCAATTTTTAATCTCCCTCCGTATCAACGTTTCCTCGTCCTACGAGAGGAAACAAGCTCGTACCGGCTTCTTGCCGGAACGTTCCACGCCTTTGCCGGGATGATTTTTCTTATTATCCGCACTGTTGCTGTGGAAATCATAGACCGCTTGTACGTAGTTTATCGCCCCATGGGGATTTTATTGCCGGTGGTGTTTTCCTACGGCGGTGTGGAATTGCTGAGGGTAGGGGAGACTTTCCATAGCCGTACAAAAAAAGCATACGCTTCCATGAACGGGCTGCATAAAGACAGCATCTGCTTTTATGAATATTACTTGAAGATACCGGATTATCGCGTACCGAAGTCCTGCAAGCTGGTGGATTCCGTATGGTCCACGGTGTTTGATGTGTTCGCCTGCTTGTTGGCAGGGGATGACGAGGAAGTTTATTGGTGCTGCGGCCGTCTGGCCGACCGGAGCATCGTGGTGATGGACGGGGCAGGAAGGTATTACCATGTGGAAAAAGGAAAGAGGAAGCGGTACATTGCCGCTAACCTTCCCGAACCCGGTGAGCAGGACTTCGACACGGCTGTAAAGAAGCTGAAAGAGGAAGCCGGGCAGCGGGCGGAGGAAACGGATCGGCAGAAGAGAAGGAACGAGGAAGCGAAAAGGCGGAAGAGGCTGGAGGAGATAAGAGATGCCCTTCCGTACCGTATGGGCATGAAATGGGGCTTGAAACTGGGGGAACGTATCATCGTTCCTCCCAAATACAGAAAGATTCTTCCTCCTGTGGGCGTTTATTGTGCTTTTGAAGAGAGCGCCTGCCGGTGGGGGGTGATGGCACTGGACGGGAAAGTGATGGTGGAAGCCCGCTACCAGGAGGTGGATATAGAAAACAACGGCACGGTACACCTGACCGTCATTCCCGGCAAAGTGAAGACCGTCAAACTGTAAGTGTTTCCGGAATGAAACACAAATGACGCGAATGACATAAATTAAAAATCAAGATAAATTTATGCCATTCGCGTCATTTGTGTTCTAAAAAAAAAGTGAGCATCTGCCTGAGTTTGCACATACATTCAGAAAGGTTTCTATTATTACAGAATTTTTTCCATAATAAGCACCATTTCTTTCTTTTTTCACATTTTTTTTCTGTACTTTTGCGCTCAAATTTAAAAACCATTTTTTATAACCCAATATGGCAAATGTGATTAAATTACACAAAGGCTTGAACATCAACCTGAAAGGGAAACCTGCTCAGGAGTTCTTTGACGTGAAGCAGCCGGACATCTATGCGATAGTGCCCGATGATTTTCATGGCGTGACTCCTAAAGTCGTGGTCAAAGAACAGGAATATGTGACGGCCGGGGGAACATTGTTTGTTGACAAGAACCACCCCGAAGTGAAGTTCGTATCTCCGGTAAGCGGTGTCGTTACCAGCGTGGAGAGAGGCGAACGTCGTAAAGTCTTAAGCATCTCCATTGCAGCTGCAAAGGAGCAAGACTACGAAGAGTTTGGAAAGAAGGATGTTTCGACTCTGACAGGCGAGCAGGTAAAAGCCGCCCTGCTGGAAGCCGGACTTTTTTCATTCATTATCCAGCGCCCCTACATCGTGGTGGCTGACCCGAATGCCAAGCCGAAAGGCATCTTCGTTTCTGCATTTGACACTAACCCATTGGCTGCTGATTTCGAATTTGTTCTGAAAGGCCAGGAAAAAGATTTCCAGACTGGTCTGGACGCACTGGCAAAGATGGCAAAGACGTATCTGAATATCAGCGTAGAGCAGAAGAGCCCTGCACTGACCAACGCCAAAAATGTAACTGTAACTGCCTTCGACGGTCCTAACCCCGCCGGAAACGTAGGCGTTCAGATTAACCACATCAGTCCTATCAACAAAGGCGAAACTGTTTGGACGCTCCGTGCGGAAGAAGTGATCTTCATCGGACGCCTGTTCAACACAGGTCGCGTAGACCTTACCCGTACTATCGCCCTGACCGGTTCGGAAGTGAAGAAACCGGCTTATTGCAAGCTGAAAGTAGGAGCCTTGCTGACAGATATTTTTGCAGGACGTGTGAACGGAGGTAAAAACTTACGCTACATTAACGGTAACGTGCTGACCGGAACTTTGGTGAAGCCAAACGGATTCCTGGGTGCGCACGCTACAAGTCTTACTGTGATCCCCGAAGGGGATGACCGGCACGAATTCCTGGGCTTTATCATGCCGCGTACCGATCAGTACAGTGCCAACCGCAGTTATTTCAGCTGGTTGTGCGGTAACAAGGAATACACACTGGATGCCCGTATCAAAGGTGGCGAACGCCACATGATCATGTCCGGCGAGTATGACAAAGTATTCCCGATGAGCATTTTCCCCGAATATTTAATTAAAGCTATCATTGCCGGCGATATTGACCGCATGGAAGCACTTGGTATTTACGAAGTGGCTCCCGAAGACTTCGCTGTATGTGAATTCGTTGACTCTTCCAAATTGGAATTGCAACGCATCGTGCGTCAGGGCTTGGACATGCTTCGCAAGGAAATGTGCTAAATAATTAAAAACTAAGAATTAAAAGTTAATGAAAGCGTTAAGAAATTATCTCGACAAGATAAAGCCAAACTTTGAAGAGGGCGGCAAACTCCACGCGTTTCGTTCGGTGTTCGACGGTTTCGAAACATTCTTGTTCGTACCCAACAGCACTTCGAAAACAGGAGTTCACATTCATGATGCGATTGACAGCAAGCGTATCATGTCAATGGTGGTTATTGCGTTGATACCGGCCCTGTTGTTCGGTATGTACAACGTAGGTTACCAGCACTTCTTGGCTGTAGGCCAGGAGGCAGGTTTCTTTGAAAAGTTCATTTATGGTTTCCTGGCTGTTCTGCCTAAGATTATCGTATCATACGTAGTCGGTCTGGGAATCGAATTTGTGGTGGCACAATGGAAGAACGAAGAAATTCAGGAAGGTTTCCTGGTATCCGGTCTGTTGATCCCGATGATCGTTCCTGTGGAATGTCCGTTGTGGATTCTGGCTGTCGCTACAGCATTCTCTGTTATCTTCGCTAAGGAAGTATTCGGCGGTACAGGTATGAATATCTTCAACCCTGCATTGATTACCCGTGCTTTCTTGTTCTTCGCTTATCCTACCAAAATGTCCGGTGATGCCGTTTGGGTAAGCACTGACAGCATTTTCGGTATCGGTGGCGGACAGGTAGTGGACGGTTTTACCGGCGCTACGATGTTGGGACAGGCTGCTACAGCCGCTCCGGGTGCAAGCGAACTGATTAATGTGAACGGTACTCCCGCTACCATGTGGGATATGGTTGTAGGTTTGATTCCGGGTTCTATCGGTGAAACCAGCGTTATCGCTATCGCACTGGGTGCCATCATCCTGTTGTGGACAGGCGTGGCAAGTTGGAAGACCATGTTCTCTGTCTTTGCCGGTGGTATCGTGATGGGATTGATCTTCAATGTATTCGGCTCTACAGATAACATGATGGCTCAGTTGCCTTGGTACGAACACATCGTATTGGGCGGTTTCTGCTTCGGCGCCGTGTTCATGGCTACCGACCCTGTGACTTCCGCACGTACGGAAAAGGGTAAGTTCATCTACGGCTTCCTGATCGGTGTGATGGCTATCGTTATCCGTGTGTTGAATCCGGGTTATCCCGAAGGTATGATGCTTGCCATCCTGCTGATGAACATCTTCGCTCCGCTGATTGACTACTGTATCGTACAGAAGAACATCACAGCCCGCGAAAACAGATTAAAATCAACTAACAACTAAAATATCGGACATTATGAATACTAATAGTAATAGTTATACTATCATCTATGCTTCGATAATGGTTGTTATCGTAGCATTCCTGTTGGCATTCGTGTCTTCTTCTCTGAAAGAAAAACAGTACCAGAATGTAGAACAGGACACAAAGAAACAAATTCTGGCAGCTTTGAACGTTTATGACGTAAAAGATGTGAATGCAGAATATGATAAATATGTGAAAGAAGACGATTTGATGCAGGCAGACGGTTCTTTGGTAAAGAACGATGCTGCTTTCCAGACTTCTTATAAAGGTGAAATCGCTAACGGACGTCTTCATGTATTCGTTTGCGACGTGGATGGTCAGACCAAATATGTGCTGCCTATTTATGGTGCCGGTCTTTGGGGACCTATCTGGGGATACATCGCATTGAATGATGACAAAGACACTGTATATGGCGTTTACTTCTCTCATCAAGGAGAAACTCCGGGTCTGGGTGCAGAAATCACCACTACTAAGTTCCAGGATCAGTTCTTGGGCAAACATGTAATGGAAAACGGTACTGTAGCTTTGGGTGTTGAAAAACACGGCAAGGTGGCAAAACCCGATTATCAGGTAGACGGTATCTCAGGTGGTACTATCACTTCTAAGGGTGTAGATGCGATGATTAAGGATTGCCTGAGCATGTACAATTCATTTTTAACTAATAAATAAGAGGAGGGTAAATAGAATATGAGCGCATTATTTTCTAAAAAGAATAGAGAAGTTCTTTTAACTCCGCTGGGTTTGAATAACCCTGTCACCGTACAGGTGCTCGGTATCTGTTCTGCACTGGCTGTAACGGCTCAGCTGGAACCGGCTATCGTGATGGGTCTTTCCGTAACCATTATTACAGCCTTCTCGAACTTCGTTATCTCCTTGTTGCGTAACACCATTCCCAACCGTATCCGTATCATCGTCCAGTTGGTGGTTGTTGCCGCATTGGTAACTATCGTTAGTGAAATTTTGAAAGCGTTCGCATACGATGTAAGTGTGCAGCTTTCTGTATATGTAGGTTTGATTATTACAAACTGTATCCTGATGGGACGTCTGGAAGCATTTGCTATGATGAACGGTCCTTGGGAATCATTCCTGGATGGTATCGGTAACGGATTGGGTTATGCCAAAATCCTGATTATCGTGGCATTCTTCCGTGAACTGCTGGGTGCCGGTACATTGTTTGGCTTCCAGGTTATCCCGCAGGCTGTTTATGACTTGGGCTACCTGAACAACGGCTTGATGCTGATGCCTCCTATGGCGTTGATTATCTGTGCTTGTATCATTTGGTACCAACGTGCAAAACACAAAGAATTGCAGGAAAGTAATAATTAATCCCCGTTATAAAACGAAAAGAATATGGAATATTTAAGTTTGTTTGTAAAGTCCATCTTTGTGGACAATATGATTTTCGCATACTTCCTGGGGATGTGTTCTTACCTGGCAGTATCGAAGAACGTAAAGACAGCCGTAGGTCTGGGTGCAGCCGTTACTTTCGTGTTGATTGTAACTCTGCCGGTGAACTATTTGCTGGAAAATTACGTACTGGCACCTAATGCGCTGATTGATGGAGTAGACCTCAGCTTCTTGAGCTTTATCCTGTTTATTGCCGTTATTGCCGGTATCGTTCAGTTGGTGGAAATGGCGGTTGAACGTTTCAGCCCGTCGCTCTATGCTTCATTGGGTATCTTCCTTCCGCTGATTGCTGTAAACTGTGCCATCATGGGTGCTTCATTGTTTATGCAGCAACGCCATTTCAACAACATTGGCGAGGCAACCACTTACGCTTTGGGCTCAGGTATCGGTTGGGCACTGGCTATTATCGGTCTGGCTGCCATCCGTGAAAAAATGGCTTACTCTGATGTTCCCGCTCCTTTGAAAGGTCTGGGTATCACTTTCATCACTGTAGGTTTGATGGCAATGGCATTTATGTGTTTCTCTGGTTTGAAAATCTAAAAGGAAAGGAATAAGACAATGGATATGAATTTAATATTAGCTAGTATTGGAGTATTCCTTGGAATTATCCTTCTGCTCGTTGTTATTTTGCTGGTAGCTAAGCAGTATCTTACTCCGAGCGGCAAAGTAAAGATAACTATCAATGGAGAGAAAGAACTGGAAGTAGAACAAGGTTCAACTTTGCTGAACACCCTGTCTGTCAATGGCATCTACCTGTCATCGGCTTGTGGTGGTAAAGGTTCTTGCGGTCAATGTAAATGCCAGGTTGTAGAAGGCGGTGGTGAGATTCTTCCTTCTGAAAAGGGACATTTCAGCCGTAAACAACAACAGGATCATTGGCGTCTGGGTTGCCAGGTGAAAGTAAAAGGTGACCTGGGCATCAAGATTGATGAATCTGTACTGGGTGTTAAGGAATGGGAATGCGAAGTAATCAGCAACAAGAACGTTGCCACTTTCATCAAAGAGTTTATTGTGGCTTTGCCGAAAGGTGAACACATGGACTTCGTTCCGGGTTCATACGCTCAGATTAAGATTCCTAAATTTGAAATGGACTACAACAAGGATATCGATAAAGACCTTATCGGTCCGGAGTATCTGCCCGCATGGGAAAAATTCGGTCTGTTCGGCTTGAAATGTAAGAATACGGAAGAAACCATCCGTGCTTACTCTATGGCCAACTATCCTGCCGAGGGTGACCG
The DNA here is from genome assembly GCF_000012825.1 of Phocaeicola vulgatus ATCC 8482. Classification (GTDB taxonomy): domain Bacteria; phylum Bacteroidota; class Bacteroidia; order Bacteroidales; family Bacteroidaceae; genus Phocaeicola; species Phocaeicola vulgatus. The sequence goes on from NC_009614.1 coordinate 4,066,790, forward strand.
TATCATGCTGACAGTGCGTATCGCTACTCCTCCGTTCAAACCGAAAGATCAGGGTCCCGGCTTTATGGATGTGAATCCGGGTATCGCTTCATCTTACATTTTCACGCTGAAACCGGGTGACAAGGTAACGATGAGTGGTCCTTACGGAGACTTCCACCCGATCTTCGATTCTAAGAAGGAAATGATTTGGGTAGGTGGTGGTGCCGGTATGGCTCCGTTGCGTGCGCAAATTATGCACATGACCAAGACACTGCACACTACCGACCGTGAACTTCACTATTTCTATGGTGCGCGTGCATTGAACGAAGTATTCTATCTGCAAGATTTCCAACAATTGGAAAAAGACTTCCCGAACTTCCACTTCCATCTGGCTTTGGACCGTCCGGATCCCGCAGCCGATGCAGCAGGCGTGAAGTATACCGCAGGTTTCGTTCACAATGTGATGTATGAAACTTATCTGAAGGATCATGAAGCTCCCGAAGATATTGAATACTACATGTGTGGCCCCGGCCCGATGTCTAATGCAGTCGTTAAGATGCTGGATAGTCTGGGTGTTGAGCCTTCTTCTATCATGTACGACAACTTCGGAGGATAATATCAGGATCTCCTTTTATTAATAATGAAAATAAGCCCGGTAAAAGTGAACTTTTATCGGGCTTTTTCTTTACTTTTGTATAAAACGAAAATGAATATGATAGAGAACATACTAGCCAATTTGAAAATTGAGCGGCTGAACCCGATGCAAGAGGCGTCCATCAATGCTTGGAAAGAGGGAAAAGACCTAATATTATTGTCTCCTACGGGGTCCGGCAAGACGTTAGCTTATCTGTTGCCTTTGGTGCAGAGTTTGAAGCCTGGTATAACAGGCGTACAGGCTATAGTGCTGGTTCCTTCCCGGGAACTGGCTTTACAAATAGACCAGGTATTTAAATCCATGAACACACCCTTCAAGGCTGTAAGTTGTTATGGAGGACGACCGGCCATGGAAGAGCACCGTACCATCAAAGGGATGCAGCCATCAGTCATCATCGGTACTCCGGGCCGTATGAATGATCATCTTTCCAAACAGAATTTTGATGCAGATACGGTCACAACTCTGGTAATCGATGAATTTGACAAATGCCTGGAGTTTGGCTTCCAGGAAGAGATGGCGACTGTCATAGGACAGTTGCCCAACTTGCAACGCCGTTTTCTGTTGTCGGCTACCGATGCGGAAGAGATTCCGCAGTTTACGGGGCTGGACAAGACCATTAAATTGAATTTTTTAAATCCGGAAGAGCAGCTTACCCACCGTCTGCACTTATATAAGGTACTGTCTCCGGAAAAAGACAAACTTGAAACCTTATATAAATTGCTTTGTACCTTGGGAAGCCAATCGACATTGGTTTTCTGTAATCACCGTGAAAGTGTGGAACGGGTAGGGAAGTATCTTCAATCCCAGAAGTTTCAATGTGGCATTTTTCATGGCGGCATGGAACAGGATGACCGCGAACGCTCCCTATATAAATTCCGCAACGGAAGTTGCCATGTGCTTATTTCTACCGATCTGGCCGCTCGCGGACTGGATATCCCCGAAATAGAGAATGTAGTACATTATCATCTGCCTGCCAATGAAGACGGATACATTCACCGCAACGGACGTACCGCCCGCTGGGAAGCCGAAGGTAATTCTTATGTTATCCTTCATGCCGAAGAAACAGTGCCCGCATATATAACCGATGAGCCGGAGGAGTTCATTTTACCCGAAGTCACCCCCAAACCTTCTTTACCCGAATATGTGACATTATATATAGGAAAAGGCAAGAAAGATAAAATCAATAAGATAGATATTGTGGGATTTCTCTTTAAAAAAGGAAACCTTAATAAAGACGAAATAGGACGGATTGATGTAAAAGACCACTATTCTTTTGCAGCCGTATCTCGCAAAAAGATAAAACAAACTTTGAATTTAATACGAAATGAGAAGATAAAGGGCATAAAAACACTTATTGAAGAAGCTAAATAATGACAATTTGTCAATTCTCGAAATAAAATGATTAAAGAATAATTCAAAAAGATATTTTTTTTATGCTTTAGATCATTGTTTACTAGGGATGTAGTTACAAAATGAAAGCATAAAAAATCAGATTTAACTAATTTGAAAGAAAATTATGCGGAAATTCGTAAATTTATTAGCGATTTTTTTGGAAAACTGAAAATAATGTGTAATTTCGCCCAATGTAAGATATAAACAAATTGTATAACCAAAACAAACGTCAAATGAAAAAGCATAATTTCAATGCGGGACCATCTATCTTGCCTCGCGAGGTAATTGAGAAGACAGCACAAGCCGTTCTTGATTTTAATGGGTCAGGCCTTTCCATCATGGAAATCAGTCACCGTGCTAAAGATTTTCAGCCTGTAGTAGACGAAGCTGTTGCTTTGTTTAAGGAACTGTTGAACATCCCGGAAGGGTACTCGGTACTATTCTTGGGGGGTGGAGCCAGCTTGGAATTCTGTATGATACCTTTCAACTTCCTCGAAAAAAAAGCTGCTTACCTGAACACAGGCGTATGGGCTAAGAAAGCGATGAAAGAAGCCAAGGCTTTCGGCGAGGTAGTAGAAGTGGCATCTTCCGCTGAAGCGACCTATACCTATATTCCCAAAGATTATACGGTTCCCGCCGATGCAGATTATTTCCACGTCACAACGAATAACACAATCTATGGAACAGAACTTCATGAAGATCTGGATTCTCCGGTTCCTATGATTGCTGATATGTCATCTGATATTTTCTCTCGTCCTATCGACGTTTCTAAATATATTTGTATCTATGGCGGTGCGCAGAAGAATTTGGCTCCGGCCGGTGTCACTTTCGTTATTGTAAAGAACGATGCTGTGGGCAAGGTATCACGCTATATTCCTACTATGCTGAATTATCAGACTCACATTGACGGCGGCTCTATGTTCAACACACCTCCTGTACTTCCTATTTATGCCGCTTTGCAGACTTTACGCTGGATAAAAGCCAACGGTGGTGTAGCAGAAATGCAGAAACGTGCTAAAGAGAAGGCAGACATGCTGTATGCTGAAATAGACCGTAACAAAATGTTCCGTGGCACAGTAACGGATAAAGCCGACCGCTCTTATATGAACATTTGCTTTGTAATGAATGACGAATACAAAGACCTGGAAGCCGATTTCTTGAAATTTGCCACAGAAAAAGGTATGGTGGGTATTAAGGGACACCGTTCTGTAGGCGGTTTCCGTGCATCTTGCTACAACGCTATGCCGAAGGAAAGCGTTCAGGCTTTGATTGACTGCATGCAGGAATTTGAGAAACTTCATTAATAATTATGTTCACCACAGATTATACGAATTGCACAGATAGGAACAATAAATGGAATCTGTGATAATCCGTGATAATCTGTGGTGAACCTTTTTAATACAATAAGACCATGAAAGTATTAGTAGCAACAGACAAGCCGTTTGCAAAAGTTGCAGTAGACGGTATCCGTAAAGAAATAGAAGCAGCAGGTTATGAACTGGTATTGCTGGAAAAATATGGTGAAAAAGCTAAACTACTGGAAGCTGTAAAGGACGTTAACGCAATCATTATCCGCAGTGATATTATTGATGCCGAAGTATTGGATGCGGCAAAAGAACTGAAAATCGTAGTACGTGCAGGAGCAGGTTATGATAACGTGGATTTGGCGGCTGCTACGGCACACAATGTGTGTGTTATGAATACTCCGGGACAGAACTCCAATGCAGTAGCCGAACTGGCTTTTGGCATGATGGTGATGGCTGTCCGCAATTTCTATAACGGGACTTCGGGTACTGAACTGATGGGCAAGAAGTTAGGTATCCATGCATACGGCAATGTAGGTCGTAATGTGGCTCGTATCGCTAAAGGTTTTGGCATGGATATTTATGCTTTTGACGCTTTCTGCCCGAAAGAAGTGATCGAAAAAGATGGTGTGAAAGCTGTTTCTTCTGCTGAGGAACTGTATGCTGCTTGTAATATAGTGTCCCTGCATATTCCTGCTACGGCTGAAACTAAAAATTCCATCAACTATGAATTGGTCAACAAGATGCCTAAAGGAGGAGTATTGGTAAATACTGCCCGTAAGGAAGTGATCAATGAAGCGGAATTAATCAAACTGATGGAAGAACGCACCGACTTAAAGTATGTTACTGATATCATGCCGGTTGCCCATGCAGAGTTCTCGGAAAAATTTGCCGGCCGTTATTTCGCTACACCGAAAAAGATGGGGGCCCAGACGGCTGAAGCAAATATCAACGCAGGTATCGCTGCTGCCAGACAAATAGTAGGCTTCCTGAAAGATGGTTGTGAAAAATTCAGAGTAAATAAATAAGTAATCCAATAACCGCAGGGGCGGATTGAATCCGACCGGATGCATATAGCTTATGTTTTCGGGCGAATGCAATTCGCCCCTGCAAGTAAAATCTAATACCTTTATTTTATGGCAATAATAAAACCCTTCAAAGGCATCCGCCCTCCGAAAGAATTGGTAGAACAAGTAGCTTCACGTCCATACGACGTACTGAATTCTGAAGAAGCACGCGAGGAAGCGAAAGGTAATGAAAAGTCACTTTATCATATTATAAAACCGGAAATTGATTTCCCTGCCGGAACAGACGAACATGATCCTAAAGTATATGAGAAGGCTGCCGAAAATTTCCAGATGTTTCAGGACAAGGGCTGGTTGGTGCAAGATGAAAAAGAAAATTATTATGTATATGCACAAACCATGAATGGCAAGACCCAATATGGACTGGTGGTAGGAGCGTATGTTCCCGATTATATGAACGGGGTCATCAAAAAACATGAACTGACCCGTCGTGACAAGGAGGAAGACCGCATGAAACATGTCCGCGTAAATAATGCCAATATAGAACCGGTATTCTTTGCTTACCCGGATAATGCGGAATTGGATGCTATCGTTAAGAAATATACTTCACAACGGCCGGAATATGATTTTATCGCTCCGGGTGACGGCTTCGGACATTCATTCTGGGTGATCGACAAAGAAGAAGATATAAAAGCTATCACAAAAGCTTTCGAAGCCATGCCGGCTCTTTATATTGCCGATGGTCATCATCGCTCGGCTGCCGCAGCCCTGGTAGGCGCCGAAAAAGCGCAGCAAAATGCAAACCATCAGGGAAATGAGGAGTACAATTACTTTATGGCTGTATGTTTCCCGGCCAACCAGCTGACTATTATTGATTACAACCGTGTTGTAAAAGACTTGAACGGGCTGTCTCCGGAACAATTCCTGACCGCTGTCAGCAAGAATTTTGTGGTAGAAGAGAAAGGAACTGAGGTCTATAGACCACAGGCTCTTCACAATTTCTCTCTCTATCTGGACGGTAAATGGTACAGCTTGACAGCAAAACCGGGCACATACGATGACAATGATCCTATCGGAGTATTGGACGTGACTATTTCTTCCAACTTGATATTGGATGAAATATTGGGAATCAAGGATCTTCGTTCCGACAAACGGATTGACTTTGTAGGTGGTATCCGTGGCCTGGAGGAATTAAAGAAGCGTGTGGACAGCGGTGAAATGAAAGTGGCTTTGGCCCTTTACCCTGTTTCTATGAAACAATTAATGGATATTGCCGATACCGGCAATATCATGCCGCCCAAAACAACTTGGTTTGAACCGAAACTTCGTTCGGGATTGGTTATTCATAAACTGAGCTGATCCATAGTGGAACACGGACAGAAAGAACAAACCTGCATTTCCCTTTCTGTCCGTGTCCGTTCAATCATTTCATATAATTTTTCAGCTGCTACAGGTGATATAAATTCTTTTATATTTGTTGATTAGGTATAATTAAAATAAATAGATGTCAGAGTGAAAGAATAAAGCATTTTTCCTTTGTTTATTGCTGACAAATATCTAATTTCGCGCCGATTTTAAAGCGTGTAATAAAAACGATGACTAACAACAAGACTAAAGGATTTCTCCTTGGGGCAATCGCAGCAGCCAGCTACGGCATGAACCCACTGTTCACCCTTCCTCTTTATAGTGCAGGAATGAGCGTAGACTCGGTATTATTTTATCGCTATGCACTGGCTATAGTTGTACTAGGTATCATGATGAAGATGCAAAAGCAATCTTTTGCCATTAAGAAAGCGGATGTGCTGCCACTTTGCATCATGGGACTGCTGTTCTCATTCTCTTCCCTGTTTCTCTTTATGAGTTATAACTACATGGATGCCGGTATCGCATCCACCATACTGTTTGTCTACCCGGTACTGGTAGCTATTATTATGGCTGTAGTATTTAAGGAAAAAGTATCGCCGGTCACTATGTTTTCCATAGCGCTGGCCTTTGTGGGAATTTCCTTGCTCTGTAAAAGTCCGGGAGGACAGACACTCAGCCTGGTCGGGATTACTTTTGTCTTTTTATCATCCTTGTCTTATGCTATCTATATAGTTGGCGTAAACCGTTCTTCCCTGAAGGATATGCCTATAGCCAAGCTTACTTTCTATGTCCTGCTTTTCGGCCTGTCTGTTTATGTGGTGCGATTGAAGTTCTGTACAGGACTGCAGCCTATCCCTACACCCTTGTTATGGGTGAACGCAGTTTCACTGGCTGTTTTTCCTACTGTTATTTCGTTGGTGACCATGACAAAGGCCATACACTACATTGGTTCCACCCCCACTGCTATTCTGGGTGCTTTGGAGCCTGTTACAGCTTTATTCTTCGGAGTACTGATTTTTGGAGAGCAGCTGACACCGCGCATTATTCTGGGCATTTTGATGGTGATTACTGCCGTAACTCTGATTATAGGAGGAAAAACATTGCTGAAAAAAAGCAAGATTCGGTTAAGGCATACTGGCAGATAAAGTCGGATTTTGTATCTTTGCCCTTGCAATTATAAATTTTCCACTATGAAAAAACAACTGATGCAATGGGCAGGAGTGGGAATGTGGATGGTATTGGGGCTGTCCGCATGTTCCCCTACAAAAACAGAAATCGGAAATCTGAATGTCATTCCGCAGCCCCAAGAAGTAAGTCAAGACATTCAAGCCCACCCTTTTGTTATTAATCCGCAAACCGGTATTGTTTATCCGGAAGGCAATGAAAAGTTGCAACGGACGGCAGAATTTTTAGCTTCCTATATTAAAGAGGCAACGGGAATTACTGTCCGGACAACAACTGAAGCCGCAAGGAAGAACTCCATCATTTTGGCGGTTGACGGTTCCATTACCAACAAAGAGGGGTATCAACTGGAGGTAACTTCTGAAAACATCCATTTGAATGGAGGAAGTGAGTCGGGAGTATTTTATGGAATACAAACGCTCTACAAGGCTTTGCCGTTGACCAAAAACAAACAGGTATCCGCTGCCATCCCGGTGGGAACTGTTAATGACTATCCTCGTTTCGGTTATCGTGGTTTCATGGTAGACGTGGGCCGCCATTATTTTCCGGTTTCTTATCTGAAACAAATCATTGATATGCTGGCACTGCACAATATCAATTATTTTCATTGGCATCTGACCGAAGACCAAGGCTGGAGAATTGAAATCAAGAAATATCCCAAACTTACGGAAATAGGTTCGATGCGTCCGCGTACATTGATTGACCGTGAAACCCAGACCTACGATGAAACTCCTCATAGCGGTTTTTATACACAGGAAGAAGCAAAAGAAATTGTCAAGTATGCCGCTGACCGTTTTATTACTGTAATCCCCGAAGTTGACCTTCCGGGACATATGATGGGAGCTTTGGTTTCCTATCCGGAATTAGGTTGTACGGGAGGTCCATACGAGATTCCTTGTAAATGGGGGGTATTCCCTGATGTGCTGTGTGGAGGAAACGACCGGACTTTACAGTTCGCCAAAGATGTATTGAATGAAATAATGGATATCTTTCCATCTCCTTATATCCATATTGGTGGGGATGAATGTCCGAAAGTACGTTGGGAAAAATGCCCTACATGTCAAGCTAAAATTCGGGAACTGGGTTTGAAAGATACACCAAAACATAGCAAGGAGAACCAATTACAGACCTATTTCATGTCCGAGGTAGGCAAAGTTATCAATGACAGAGGGCGTAAAATGCTGGGCTGGGATGAGATGTTGGAGGGAGGATTGGCTCCAGGTGCCACAGTGATGTCATGGACCGGTGTCAAAGGTGGTATCGAAGCCGCCCGTCTGCACCATGATGCGATTATGACTCCTATTCAGTATCTTTATTTCAGCAATCCTACTTACAACCGGATAAAAGGGACTAAAAGCCTTGGACGTGTCTATACATTTGAACCTGTTTCTAATGAATTGGCAGAGGATGAACGAAAATATATCATCGGTACCCAAGGATGCATATGGACAGAATGGACGCGTGACAGTTTGAAGATGGAATGGCAAATTCTTCCCCGTATGGCTGCCTTGTCCGAGATTCAATGGACGGAACCGTCACATAAAAATTTCGACAGTTTCTTGAAACGTTTACCGGCTCTGCTGGCTATCTACCGGGATAGAGGTTATGATTTTCGCCAGGACATTTATGATGTGAACATTGATATTGTTCCGGCTCCCGATGAAGGAAAAGCCCGGATTGCTTTTCAGACGTTTGATGACGCGGAAATACATTATACATTGGACGGCAGCGTTCCCGATGTGCAATCCCCATTGTATACCGACACTATACAAGTGGATAAAGATGTTATCATACAAGCCATTGCAGTTCGTCCGCAGGGTGCCAGTCAGATAAGTAAGGAGGAAATACATTTTAATGCAGCCACAATGAAACCGGTTACCTTGAACACCATTCCTCATAAATCATATACTTTTAAAGGAGGAAGTACCTTGATAGACGGATTATATGGGGATATGAATTATCGCTCAGGACGTTGGATTGGTTTCTACGGGACAGATATGAATGTGACCCTTGATCTACTTGAGCCTAAGGAGGTGTCTTCAGTTTTCGTAAACACAATGTTGAACACAGGCGATGCTATCTTTGGTACAACAGGTCTGAAGGTGGAAGTTTCTGAGGACGGGAAAAATTTCCGCAGGGTAGCCTCCGAAGATTTTCCCGTTGTGGAAAAAGGAACTAAAATGCAGAGCCGCAAAGACTCTGTCTCTTTTGACAAAGTAAAAGCCCGCTATATTAAAATCATAGCAGAAGTTACTCCGAAACTTCCCGCATGGCATTCCATGCCTGGCGAAAAAGCGTTTTTGTTTGTTGACGAAATAGGAGTGGAGTAAATCCGCCTTCGGAGCAATGGCTTTCTAAAGAACAAATACCAAACAAGAAACGGACATTCTGACAAAAACAGATGTCCGTTTCCTTATTCATAAGCCTTTCATGTATTTTCAAAAGCTGTTCAAGAAAAAATGGCGATAGAGATTCACTCTGTCGCCATTATGTGATGTGGAATGTCTAATTCCTTATGCTTTAGGAAGTGCTTCTTTTACAACCATAGTACGGTTTACATATTCTGCACCGTTCAATTGCTTGATAGCTTCTTTGGCTTCGTCATCATTAGGCATTTCTACAAAAGCAAAGCCTTTAGAACGACGTGTTTCACGGTCAGTAATAAGTTTTACTGAAGCTACTGTTCCATACTCTTCCATTACACCTCTCAAATCACCTTCCCTAACATTATAGTTAAGGTTTCCAATATACAAATTCATAAAATAAAAATTGATAAATAAATAATTAAGTAAACTTTGAATTTAAAAATTTAGTTAGAAGAATAGAAACGGTTCAAGTGTGAGATGAATTGAGTCAATCGAAAAAACTATCTTTTTATATTCCGTTGTCAAAGGAACGATAAATAATTGGATTATCCACTATATTTCTCTTTTTATTTTGATATTTTTTTAGCCGGTGACTCTTTTTATACTTTTTAGGCTTAAAGCAGGAGCCTTATATCATTCATATTCACTAATTTTGTATCAACAGCTAACTTATAACTAAGATTTATATGATATTGAATGAAAGAGAAAGCCGCCATGAGCATGTGTTGCATGTGGCCCGACAAATGATGACGGCAGCGCGCACTGCTCCCAAAGGAAAAGGTGTTGACATTATTGAAATAGCCATGGTGACGGATGGTGATATCAATATTTTATCGGAAATGATGGTGAAAATGGTTGCGGAGCATGGAATGAAATTCTTTCTGCGCGATGCGGAAAATATTCTGAATGCGGAATGTGTCCTGTTAATAGGTACCCACGAACAGGCGCAAGGATTGAATTGTGGTCATTGTGGATATGCCACCTGCGTGTCTCGCAAAGAAGGAGTGCCGTGTGCTCTCAATAGTGTCGATGTGGGCATTGCCATCGGATCAGCTTGTGCCACGGCAGCAGACAACAGGGTGGACACACGGGTCATGTTCTCGGCCGGACTAGCAGCGCAGCGTCTGAACTGGCTGGAAGGATGCACCCAGGTTTATGCCATCCCTGTCAGTGCATCCTCTAAAAATCCTTTCTTTGACCGGAAACCTAAAGAATAAATTTCTCTACTACCGCGGCTACACCATCTTCTTCGTTAGAAAGGGTGATGTAGTCGGCGTTTTGACGGACTATTTCTTGAGCATTGGCCATTGCTACCCCCAATCCGGCATATTGTATCATAGAAAGATCGTTAAAACCATCACCAACGGCAATCATTTCTTCTTTTGTCATACCGATTTCTTTTAGCAATACGGCCAGTGATTGTGCTTTATCAATACCTTTAGGAACCAATTCCAAAAAATAAGGTTCGGAACGGAATACGCCCATACGGTCTTTCAAGTGTTCGTACATTTCTTTTTCAAGCACTGCAAGCCGCGTAGGTTCACCTACAATCAGACATTTGGCAATAGGAAATTTTATTGCCTCCAGAAAATGATCCACTTTCTTGGGAGTCATCACATTCAGAATAGCTTCTTTCAATACATATTCATCTTCCGGATATTCAGTCAATACATATTTTCCATCGTAAGTGACGATAGCAAAATGATTGTCGGTGGCACATTTATACAGGTAAGGCAATATATCCGGATCGAGCACATTCTCGTACATCATCTCACCGGTTTTCCAGTCTATGATCTCACCTCCGTTATACGAAAGTATATAACCTTCGTATTTCTGCAACTCTAAGATCTCGGCCAGTGGAGCCACACCGTATGTGGGACGCCCCGATGCCAAAACAATTTTTACTCCGCGCTCTTGCGCTTCGATAAGTGTACGACGTGTGTGTTCCGTTACCTCTTTCTTTTGATTGGTCAACGTTCCGTCTAGGTCTAAAACTAATAATTTATACTTCATATACTATTTAATGGAGTGCTTTTGCCAAATTCGCTGCAAATATAACGATTAAATTCATGGCTTTTTGCTACATTTGCTCAAAATAAACAAGAATCATGACAGAAATTTTATTAACCGTAATTATTATCCTGCTGATAATTAATATTGTAATCGCACTTACTAAAAACAATCGTCTGCAAACCGAACGTCTGGAAGGATTGCTACGCGAAGAAATGAAAGAAAACCGGGACGAGCTGGGAAGAAATATCCGCGAACTGCGTAATGAACTGAATCAAACCTTGAACTATTCTATCCGCAATATGCAGGATACTTTGCATAAAAACCTGCTGACCGGTAATGAAATGCAACGGGAAAAATTTGAAGCAATGGGCAAGCAACAGGAAGCCTTGGTGAAAAGTACGGAAAAACGATTGGATGACATGCGGCAAATGGTAGAAGAAAAATTACAGAAAACATTGAATGAACGTATAGGACAATCCTTTGAAATAGTACGTTCGCAGCTGGAGAATGTACAGAAAGGATTGGGAGAGATGAAGAGTCTGGCACAGGATGTAGGAGGATTGAAAAAAGTTTTAAGCAATGTGAAGACACGGGGTACATTCGGAGAAGTACAATTAGGGGCTTTATTGGACCAGATGCTGAGTCCGGAACAATATGCGGCGAATGTCAAAACCAAGAAGAATGCAACGGAATTTGTGGAATTCGCCATTAAACTTCCGGGAAAGGAAAATAGTAATGATACTGTATATTTACCTGTGGATGCCAAATTTCCCAAAGATGTATATGAGCAATATCAGGATGCATACGAAGCCGGAGATGCCGCATTGATTGAAACTTCATCCCGCCAACTGGAAATCACAATCAAAAAAATGGCAAAGGACATTCACGATAAATATGTAGACCCACCTTTTACAACAGATTTTGCCATTATGTTTCTGCCATTCGAAAATATCTATGCAGAAGTGATCCGCCGGACCGCATTGGTGGAAATGTTGCAAAAAGACTGGAAGATAGTGGTTACAGGTCCTACCACCCTGGGAGCTATCCTGAATAGTTTGCAAATGGGATTCCGTACACTGGCCATTCAAAAACGAACAAGCGAAGTATGGAATGTGTTAGGGGCAGTAAAGACCGAATTCGGAAAGTTTGGAGGATTGCTGGAAAAGGTACAGAAAAATCTACAGAATGCAGGAGACCAGTTAGAGGAAGTTATGGGAAAACGTACTCGTGCCATAGAGCGTAAACTACGCCAGGTAGAAGCCCTTCCGGCAGAAGACAGCCAACGAATGTTGAGTTTGCCCGAACTGACAGATGATGAGGACGATGAATAAACAAGGAGGACTTAAAGATGAGCATGACGTGGGATTTTATTTTAAGATTGTTTGTGGCAGGCGCTTTGGGTACTGTTATTGGTCTGGATAGGGAATATCGTGCCAAAGAAGCCGGTTACCGTACCCATTTTCTAGTATCACTGGGAAGTGCTCTCATTATGATTGTGTCACAATATGGTTTTATGGAAGTAGTGAAGATGGAGGGAATAGACCTGGACCCGAGTCGTGTGGCCGCACAGGTTGTCAGCGGTATCGGTTTTATTGGAGCGGGTACTATTATTTTTCAGAAACAAATCGTGCGCGGGCTTACTACCGCTGCCGGAATTTGGGCTACTTCGGGCATCGGTCTGGCTATTGGAGCCGGTATGTACTGGCTGGGAATCTCAGCAACAATCCTTACGCTGATTGGTCTTGAGGCACTTAGCTATCTTTTTAAAAGTATAGGTATGAAAAGTTCCATGGTGGAGTTCTCTACAGACAATAAAGAAACACTGAACCGTATGGCCAAGAAATTCAATTCCAAGGAGTACAATATTGTTTCCTATCAATTGGACGAAAAGAGGTTGGGAGAAGTAACGACCTATTATGTTACAATGGTTATAAAATCCAAGAAATACAATGATGAAGGTATGTTACTGACATTATTACAGGATTTTAGCGATATTACCGTTCATAGGCTGGAGTAAGCTTTTCCGGCTTGGTTCAAAAGCAGCAGGGGAGAGCGCTTATTGAAAGATTCTCTCCCCTGTGCTGTGATCATGCTTTTAACCGCATAACAAACGTACTTCCTTCTCCCAACTTACTGTCTACTGTAAGCGTACCATTATGGGCCTCGACAAAATCCCGGGAAATAGACAGACCTAAGCCGCTTCCTTGTACTTTAGTTCCGGGAACCCGGAAATAATGGTCAAAGATGCTTTTATGATAACGTGGATCAATCCCTTTCCCGAAATCCCGTACAAACATCTCAATGAATCCATCATCTGTCTGACGTGCCCCTATTACTACACGACCGTTTTCCGGTGAATACCGGATGGCATTGGAAAGAAGGTTGGTCAGCACCCAAGCTATCTTCTCACTGTCGACAAACAGTTTACCTATTTTGTCTTCAGGGTACTCCACTTCTATTTGAATGTTGAACTTCTCGGCTTGCACACGGTTTGCCTTTATTGCATATTCTATCAACTCTATAGGTTTGGTTATCTTAGGCTTCAACTGTAGTTTTCCTGATTCTACCTGCGTCATATTCAGCAATTCGCCGGTGATATTAAGCAGCCGTTCGCTATTTTCCTTGATACTGTTTGCCAAATCTTCCTGTTCTTCATTTAAAGCTCCGATACGCTGGTCTTCTAATAATTGCAGACTCATCATAATAGCCGAGATAGGAGTCTTCAATTCATGTGAGATTGTAGAGATAAATGTGGTCTTGGCCGAATCCAGTTCCTTAAATTCGGTTATATTCTTCAACATAATGACATATCCTTTTTTTTCCATAGTAACCCCATCTTTCCCCGGTTGGGAAATACTCATGTATTTTACTTGGAAAAAACTCTCTTTATTGTCCGCATAAATCTTCAGAGGTTCTTTCTTTTCTTTTTCCTTGTCTTTGACTGGTTCCCCAGGAATTTCCACCAATTCACGAATCAGGCGGCGCAACAAATCATTGCGCAGGGAAATATCCTGTGCAGAATGTTTAATAACTTCTTCACGCTTCAGGTTGATCACATTCAATGCTTCGTCATTGATGAACAGGATTTCCATATCATTATTTAAACCGATAATAGGCTCGTTGATACTGTTGATGATAGTCTCCATATATTTTTTAGATGCCATCATATCGGATAAAGTACTTGCATGATAATCTTCCAGACGTTTGGCCATGCGGTTGAAATTTTTAGATACTTCTGAAAATTCTTCACTGCTGTTCAATTCCAAACGTTTCTCATAATTATGGTTTGCAATTTCCTGTATAGCGTTGGTCAGCTCTTTAATAGGATTATCAATTGATGCGGGAAGACGCAACCACATACCAATACCAATACATATACATGCGGCACCAACAACATATATCCACAATAAAGCCCGCTGTAATCCGGGACCTGCTGCCGGACTGTCAGGTTCCGTGGCAGTCAGTATTTGCAAATTCACAACAGAAAGTACAACCAACAGTACAATCATTGCCACCAATATCCCTATGGCGAGGGTTAGTTTCGACTTTATATTCATAACTTTTATTTTTTATGCAAGTATAATCAAATCTATGTCCATTTCTGCTAAAGAGTGTAGAAATTTTCGATATTTGGAAAGACTGAATAATGCACCGGGCATTTTGAAAGCAGGATGCCCCATACAGACAGTTGTAATTCCACGTTGACGACAAGTCTTAATTATTTCTCCCATAATATCGGAAGATGAAACTTGGATAACTTCACCGCCCAACTCGGTAACCAGTTTAAAATGATTAAGTAAATGCCGCTGTGTTGCCAATGGAATACGTTCCGTACTTTCGGCAGGCGTTTGTACATAAAGGGCAAAAAAGACCGTATTGTACCGGGAAGCAAGCCGTGCCGCTTTACGGATGATATGTCGGGGAGTCCGTTCATTACTGCTGATACATGCCAAAAACTTCTCGTGCCGGATACCCTTTTCGCCTGTAACAATTTCATTTTCAACTTTTTTCTCGACTCGAAAGGCCACTTCTTTTAGTGCCAGTTCACGTAACTGAAGAATATTCTCTGTCTTAAAAAAGTTATTCAGTGCCAATTGAATCTTTTCAGGGCGATAGATTTTCCCGGCTTTCAACCGGTTTATCAGTTCTTCGGCAGTAAGGTCTATATTTACCACTTCATCCGCATCCTGCAACACCTTGTCCGGAATCCGTTCCTTAACCTCTATACCTGCTATGCCTTTTACGTCTTCATTCAAACTTTCTATATGCTGGATATTAACTGCAGAAATTACGTTTATACCGGCATCCAACAATTCCATTACATCTTGCCAACGTTTCTCATTCCGGCTGCCCTCGATGTTGGTATGTGCCAATTCATCTACTATAACCAGTTCGGGATGTAACTGAAGAATGGCATCAAGATCCATTTCTTCCACTTCCTTACCTTTGTAAAATATCTTTTTCCGAGAGATAACAGGCAATCCTTCCAACATAGCAACGGTTCCTGCACGTCCGTGCGTTTCAATATAACCTATCTGTACATCTACACCGTTCTCCAACATTTCGTGAGCTTCTTGCAGCATACGATAACTTTTCCCTACACCGGCTATCATTCCGATATAGATTTTAAACTTTCCACGCCGTGAACGTTTAATCAAATCTAAAAAATGCTGTACACTTTCTTCTCTGTCTTCCATTTGTTACTTTATCATATTGGCAATATAACAATTTTCCGCATATTTAATATCAGTCCTTTTATAACAGGCAAAGAATATACCAATAAAACAAACGGCTTAGCTACAATGCCATAAGCGTGTCATCAAAGACTAAAGCTTACCAAAATGAAAAGGGGGCTCTTTCAAAATGAAACACTTTCTTAATCACTATAATTATTGCCGTTAGATTTCCCAGAATAGTTTATTCCTGCTTTTCTAGCTTGTGTATGTTGAAATTGACGGGCTATTTTATATTCACGTTCTCCTTTTAGTAATCTGTATCCGGTTTGTTTAAACCAAAAGCTTATATTATTTTCTATACATTGCCGACGAATGTCCAATACCCAGTCATAATTACATATACGCGCTTCTTTGCCCGATTCTCCACCTACCACAATCTGTTCTACCCATGTACCGAGTTCTCCCTTGAAGTTTATAGCGGACAACAACGGTTCACAGATAATGATTTTATGCTTTACAGGAGCTGCTTTATAAAGAGGAAGACGGTAATCCACTCTGTCTTGATTTTCCATGGTGCAACAAATGGTAACATTATCATACCCGTCCCCCCAATCCGGAGGCAGACATTGGCCGAGCCGGTCTATGCGTTTAGTTATAAACAAGAAATGAAGATCGTATCGTTCCCGCATCATTTTCCATGCTTCTATACGCCATTCATCGGCTTCTTCTATCAGAAAATCGGAGGTAAAACAAGTATAGACAAGATTGCCGGAAGGGATCTTGTAAGTCTTATCCTTTTTCCGTCGCACGGGCAGATTGAATTGTCCGGTTTTGGTTATTATGGAACTGTCTTTCCCATGTTTACTATCTCCGCGATATACATAACAATGCCGGCAACCTGTACTTAGCTTATGGCAGCCATGCCAAGGATTCCATAGAGAAGACTCCGGACTTATTCTATTTTCCATTCTGTCTGAATAAAATTTATCATTGTCTGCAAAGTTAGCTAAAGTCTTTTCATCATTTACATAATTCATTCCTGAATTTCTTCAAAAAGAATGGGAGTGTTATAGTTAATGCAAATGGATTAATGTACCTTTGCCGGTATAATCAATTAAGCCACTGGCAAGAATAAATTTTATAATGTAGAATATAAAACAAAAAACTTATTATATGAGCACAGACGATAGAAAATGGGAGATTATTGAAAGTGAATATCTTATCCGCCGCCCTTGGCTGACCGCACGCCGTGACCGGGTTAAACTACCTACAGGAGTTGAAATTCCTGAATATTATATTTTGGAATATCCTGATTGGGTAAATGTAATTGCTATCACCAAAGAGGGTAAATTCGTATTAGTACGCCAATACCGTCACGGAATAAAAGAAACACGTTATGAAATTTGCGCCGGAGTTTGTGAAACCGGAGAAGAACCTTTGCTTTCTGCCCAACGCGAATTGTACGAAGAAACAGGGTATGGCAATGGAAATTGGACAAAACTTATGACTATTTCAGCAAATGCCAGCACCATGACAAATATCACTCATTGTTATCTGGCTACGGAGGTAGAACGAATCTCTACCCAGCATTTGGAAGAAACTGAAGATCTGACAGTGCATTTGCTGGATGAAGAAGAAGTAAAAGCGTTGTTATTGAATGATGAGGTGAAACAATCATTGATGGCTGCACCGTTTTGGAAGTATTTTGCTTTATATTCTCGTTTATAATAAAGACTTTTAGGGAGACTGAAAAAGCTCCCTAAAAGTAAGTTGAATCATTTATTCTATTAAACCGAGTTAATCACTTTTTATACTTCTTTGTATCGTCATTCGCTCACCTTCTCAGTGAGAATCCTTTTTTGCAGATAAAGAATGCATAGCCATAATATGCTTTATACTTACTATATAGCTCAGCCTCATGATGATTGGATGTTATCAATTCTTCTACGATTCTGCTTCCTGCATGTTTTCTTCTGAATATTTCCTCGGCTTTAGCTTGAGGAGCAAAATAATGTTCTATCCAGCAATTCTCCGGAAGAATGAATGTCGCAACCGGAATATATCCTGCTTTTTGTATCTGGGCTACTTTGTTGGGAACCGTATCTATTTCCGTATAAGCACTCATCCAGAAATCATGAATTTCTGCCGGGCGTTGATCGGTAAACCAGACACTTTCAGAAACGGCAAGGTATCCTCCCGGTTTCAAATAGTTGCGCCACTCTTTCAAGCCTCGTTCAAAGCCGATATTATAAATGGCTCCTTCCGACCAGATCAAGTCCAAAGAGTCCTTTTCAAAAGAAAGGTCATCCATCGAACCGACTATGCCTTTCACCCTATTCTGGAGATTCAGTTTCTCGGCATTCTTGTTGAAACGTTCAATGAATCCCGGGAAAAAGTCGATGCCTGTAATCTTCCCCGGTACATGTTGTGCCAAGATCATTGTCTGGCCCCCTGTTCCACAACCGAGATCGGCAATAAGGGATTTGTTGGTAAGATTATCTATAAAGCTTAATGCTTTAAGAGTTACTTCGGGACTTCCGGGTCCTTGTCGCTCCGTATTTAAGAAAAAATCACAAATCAAATTTACATCGAATCCTAGAATTGTATTGTTGTCATTATTCATTATCGTAATATATTAAACATACACTGAAAGCATAGCCATACTCCCTGTGTAATTAAAAAATAAAATTATAGTAATATGAAATTGCTCTCGAAAAAATATCCCGAGAATACACGAATAAACAATCTATTTATGAGAACAGATTGTTTACGACACCAAATCCGATATACGAGTTTTTAACATAGTGCAAAGATACACCTATTTCATTGAAAAACGATAGAAAACAATGTTTAAATTTAGGAGATATTTCAGTATTTGATCTTTTTCCACTCTTTTAAAAACCTATTTTACGTTTCAAATAAATCATATCTTTTAGTAAAACCCCATTGTCAATAATGGGATGATCGTAGTTCTCCGTGAAAAAACCTTTTATACAATGAGAATATTCAAAGCCGCAACTTTTATAAAATGCAAGAACACCGGGAACGTCTCCTGTTCCCACTATCATCTGAGTATATTCTTTTGAATAATGGTTTATCAGGTGGTTTATTAGTTTTCTACCATATCCTTGTCGCTGGGCAATAGGGGTAACCGCTATATTCTTCAATTCACAAATTTCCGGACCTTCTTTTGTTACAACGCCCACGGCTTTTATCCCATTATCTTCCAATACAAACAAGTCACCACGCTCCAGATACCGGTCTATCATTGTTTCCTGTTCATCCCCAAGCAATAATAAGTCCAGATATTGCTTTTTATTTCTAGATATTTTAATGATGTGATAATCCATAATATTATATTTATAACATTCTTGTCTTTATAGATAGTGCAAAACAGCACTATTTTAACGATTCCCGGCATATCGGTAAACAGCAGCCGAAATATCAGAGATTATTTTAGCATTCGTTTCCATATTTTCTTTTGAGTCTTTAACAAATACAGCTACTACGTATCGGCTTCCATCAGGTAGAATTACAAAGCCAATGTCATTGATGCCAATGTATTCTCCCCGGTCATTCTTATCGGAAGTTCCTGTCTTATGTCCTATCTTGACTTCACTTTCGGGAAGGGAAGCAGGCAGTCTGTCTTTGCCTGTCCCACACTCTATCATAATATGCTTTAGAAAATCTGTATATTCATTTCTCATGAAATCTTGAGTCATAAAAAGTTCCAATAGATTGGCTGCTTCCATTGGTGTTGTCCAGTTTTTGTAACAATCATCCATGCCTTGATGCATCTCATCTTCGGTAGCAGTTATGGAAACATCGTTTATTCCCAATGAATGAATGTATTCATCCACCACGTTTACACCACCTATATAATCGAATAAGATATCACAGGCTACATTGTCACTTGACTGCATTGTATAAACTAAAAGTTCACTAATCGGAAGTTCTAAATTGCCTTGGGGATATTTATCACGCAAAGGGCTGTATGTATCCGGTTTGAAATATTTTTTATCAAGATATAGGGAAGTGGAAAGTGGAATATGCCGTTTTTGCAGGTAATCACATACAGCCAATGCCTGATGAAACTTATAAACGCTCATCATGGGATATTTTTCGGCATTATTTATGGCCAGCGTATCTTCTCCATCCAGTATCAAAGCCACTCCTATAGTTGCTTTCTTATCTTTAATAATATGTCGAATTTCTGTTTTTAATGTTTTCAATGAATCTTGGGATTTATTCTGAACACATCCGCCAGACAACACACACCATATACATATAATAATATATGGATATCCGTTTTTTACTAAAGACTGCAAGATTAACCTTGGACTCCGTTTTTTTGTTATACGCATTTTCCTGATTTTAATTGTACGAAGATACCGGATTATCAGTCCTTCTCCAAATTTTTCCTTATTTAAAGATTAGCCTTTTATCTTCTTCCGCAAATAACACAGCAGTATTTACCAGTGCCAGATGAGAATAAGCTTGTGGGAAATTACCCAATTGTTCTTTTGTTTCGAAATCAATATCTTCACTGAACAGACCCAAATGGTTTGAATATTGCAAAATTTCATCGAACAGACAGCGTGCTTCGTCTTTTTCCCCGATGACATAAAGTGCACGAATCAGCCAAAATGTACAGATGGTAAAGGCCGAAGAAGGACAGCCAAAATCATCATGAGTATTATAGCGGTACATCAATCCTTTGTGTAATAAGGATTGCTTGACGGCTTTCACTGTTTTATGATAACGAATATCATCAGCATCTATAAATCCATAAGGTTCCATTAACAGTAAAGAAGAGTCCAAATCCAGATTGCCGTATGCTTGTGAAAAACTTTGTATTTCTTCCTTCCATCCGTTTCTCATAACATCCGCTTTAATTGCATCAGCTTCTTCTTCCCAACGTCGGCTATTCTCATATTTATTCAGAATACGGGCTATGCGGGCTCCTCTGTCCAAAGCAACCCAACACATCACTTTGGACGAAACGAAATGCTGTCCTTCGCCCCGTATCTCCCAAATTCCTTTATCAGGCTTTCTCCAATCTTCCATCACAGTCGTCATAATACTTTTCACCATTTCCCACATATCTTCTATTTCATCCAATGTACCTGGCATCAACCGGTAATATTGGTAAATCAAGTCCATCAGATAGCCGAATGAATCATTCTGCCTTTGATGATAAGCATCATTGCCGATACGCACCGGTTGGGAGTTTTTATATCCTGAAAGATGGTCGAGTATAACTTCAGTCAATTTCCTTTCCCCACGAATGCCATACATTATTTGATAAGTGTCATGCTCGGCAACAAAAGTAGATTGTATGAATTTCATGAATTTGCGGGTTGCATCGGCATGACCTATCTTGAAAAGAGTCTCTATGGACATGGAGGCATCCCGCAACCAACAAAAACGGTAATCCCAATTACGTACTTCTCCCACAGCTTCGGGCAGGCTGGTAGTAAGAGAGGCTAATACTGCGCCATTATAAAAAGACATCATCTTCAGGGTGAGTAAGCTACGCTCTATTATATCGTTGTAAATAGTGAACTTTCTTGTACGATCCGTCCAGTTCAACCAATAAACCAACGTGCGGCAATACTCCAGTTTCTCACGCTCTATATCAACAGGAATCACCTTTTCATTGTATGACAGAAGAAAAAATTCATCTTTCTCTAATATAAATTCCTGATGGTTTACAATACCTTGCAACGGCAAAGAGGAATACAGATATTGTCTGTCCTTGTTGTTAGAAGAAGAATAGGTTTCAATATACCGGGAAGTTACATTAAAAAACGCTTTTCCACGAGCATAGTCGGAAGCCGGATGGTAATTGACTTTAATGCGGGGACGACCTTTAATCCAGTGAATATAACGATAGACCTCAGCCGGACGATAATATTCCTTATTATCATATAACTCATAACAAGGCATAAAGTCGACTACCGCAAATTCGTCTTGCTCTGACACAAAAGTAGTGGAAAGAATATTGGTATGGGGAACATACGATTGGATGGTGTGATAGTCTTCTGAAACTTCAAAAACAAAAGTCCCGCCTTTTTCACGATCCAGAAGAGCTGCAAAAATAGAAGGTGAATCAAAATTTGGAAAACATAGCCATTCAATATTTCCTTTTTCGGAAATCAGTGCGGCTGTGCAGCAATTACCGATTACACCGTAATTCAAATTGTCCATGGTTATTTTTTTGTAATGTTAGTGGTTTATTATCCGTTTTAAAAAATCTATAGCCGATGATAGCTGCCCTTTCAAACCACTTTTCAAGGCTGCTTTCACCACGCTTTTATCTGTCAGCCGTTGTAAAAACGGCAAGGTGTCTGTCTGTACGGGCAGATTGTAACGTGCACTCTCGGATGCTGTACCAATCTTTACAGTCACAGCAGTAACAGGCAGGGCTTTAAACATATCATCATCCGTGGTATCATCTCCCATTGCCAGGATAAAATCATATCGGGTGGCAAGCAAAAGCCTGTTTACTTCTGAACCTTTGGTAAATTCGGGAGATTTTATTTCTATCACCTTATTACCTTGCATGATTTGCAAATTCTGTTTCAAGCAAATAGATATCAAGGAATTGACCAACTGTTGCGCACGTAATCTGCCCAACCATGCATCGGTCTCACGATAATGCCAGGCAAGTGCCGTTTCTTTGACTTCAAGATGGGAGCGAGGAGTCTTGCTGACAAATAATTTTAATATAGAAAGTAATCCGGGGCTCCATTCCTGCGCGTGTACATTCTTGTGCCATACACCATTCTCTTTATAAAAGGCCCCATGTTCGGCTGCAAAGGAAATAGGTAGTGCACCCAACCATTTCTCTAAAGTAAAATGGTCACGTCCGCTGTTTATTACCACATGATTCAAGGGGTCGGCAGTCAGTTTCTGCAATGTATCCAGCAATTGCGGAGTAGGAGAGGCATCTTCCGGCCTTTTCTGAAAAGGAACCAGCGTCCCGTCATAATCCAATAAAATCAAACGCTTTTTAGCATGTAAGTATTGATGCTGAATTTCCTGCATATTCTGTGATCCTATCTTCTTAAGAAGCATGGTTTTGTTTTTGTGTGCCACTTCCTGCCATTCATTTACAAAATCGGCAGCCCATTTATTGACAGTCTGTACGGATACAATAGACTGCATACGGTGCATCCGTTCTTTCTGTTCTTCAAACGGCATTTCCAATGCCCGGCAAATGGCATTTTCTATCTGCTCCGTATCATTGGGATTAACCAGCAAGGCGTCGGTCAGTTCCACAGCGGCACCGGCCATTTCACTTAAGACCAATACACCGGGATTGTCTTGCTTGACAGCAATATACTCTTTGGCAACCAAGTTCATTCCGTCACGCAAAGGAGTGACTAATGCAATATCAGCTATAAAATACATGGCAGCCAATTCTTCGAATGAGAAACCATGATAAAAATAGCAGACCGGAGTCCAGTTCATTGTAGAATATCGTCCGTTGATAGAACCTATTTCCTCGTCAATCCGGGTTTTCAATTCGGCATAACTGCCTACATGATCACGTGAAGGAACTATGACCATAGCCAGTGTTACCTTGCCATGATATTCGGGATGGTGTTCCAAAAAAGAGGCAAATCCATAAAGACGGTGCAAAATGCCTTTACTATAATCCAAACGGTCTACCGATAGGATAAGTTTATGTTTGCCAAACAAGAGACGGGTTCGTTCTATAGCTTT
Source organism: Phocaeicola vulgatus ATCC 8482 (assembly GCF_000012825.1). Taxonomy (GTDB): domain Bacteria; phylum Bacteroidota; class Bacteroidia; order Bacteroidales; family Bacteroidaceae; genus Phocaeicola; species Phocaeicola vulgatus. The sequence continues at coordinate 4,090,478 of NC_009614.1, forward strand.
CCAAACATTTTTTTGTTGTGACACATTGTGGTAAAGGTCATAATTTATCCCCATCGGAAGTGCATCAACGCGCACAATGCGACTGCCTATCCGGGTTTCATCCAAACTGAAATCCATATGGAGTACCCGTTCGGCCGCGCTGATGAAATGACGCATATAGTCATGTGTATGAAATGCGATAAAATCGGCTCCTAACAATCCTTTCAGTATTTCGGCACGTTCAGGCAGAATTCGGAATAACTCATAAGATGGAAACGGAATGTGATGGAAATAGCCGATATGCAACCGGGGAAGCTCTTGGCGGAGCATTTCCGGAAGTAACATCAACTGATAATCTTGTACCCAGACCCAATCATCCGGTTCCACAAGGCGGATGATTTCCCGACAAAACAAAGCGTTAACCTCTTGGTAAGATTGCCAGAAACTCTTTCTATATAATGTATAGGCAAAGAAATAGTGACATAAAGGCCACAGGGTACTGTTACTGTATCCCTCATAATAGTTCTTATATTGCTCATCGGATAAAAATATGGGATGGAGATTCATTTCCTCCAACCGGTGACAGATATCCTGTTTTTCTTCCTCTTTGTCTGTACAGATTCCGGGCCACCCCACCCAATGTTTCTCGTAATTGCCTTGTAGGGAATTTAGGCCCGTTGTCAGACCTCCTTCACTACGTGAGAAAACAAAGGTATCTTGTTCTGCGACAGCCTTCACGGGCAGTCTGTTTGATATGATATACAATTTCATTTTTATATAATTCTTTTTTTCAGTTAGATGACAAAAGTCATACCACCAACTTAAATATCTTATTATCAATATGATATATACTTGTCAATTAGTTTATACATTTTCAATATGAAAGCCTTTTTTCTAAAATGGGAAATGAAATAGCCGAAAGATAAAAGTGCAATTTTTGTAATGGCATCGATTTTGATTTATACAGAGTATAACGCTATCAACTTATAGAAAAGGTAGCGAGCAAACAATAATAAACAACTGATTAACAAACTAATAAAGATGAAACTAGTAAGAATATAGCTTTCCAATATGGAAATTTGCCTGTTAAAATGAAAAAGAAACTCGAAAAGAATAAAATGCAATACAAAAATGAAAGTATATAATTTAGAAAATATTAAATCTGCTGCCGAACTGAAACATCGGACTGAAGTAATTAGCATGAACGAACGTTCTATTATAGTGCTCGACACTTTTACCGGCATTGCCCAAAAGCTGCAAGCTGTTTCTATTTCTTTATTCCATCTCGATATCGAAAAGGTTATGAATCAATTGCAGGATTTCGAGAATGATTGTGGAAATTGGCTGGACAATCTTCTTTCCTCCGAAATGCAGAAAGCAGAAGCTGCCAAAGAAATAAAAGTACACATCGATCAAATTTCCCGTTTATGTAATGAAAATCCGAACATCATTGACGATCATGAGATTATGGCTCACGGAGCAATGATATCCTCTCTTATTCTGTCACATTATTTAGAAGAATGTACGAAAAAGAACTTCATCTTGAACTCATGTCATTTCATGCGGCTAGGGCTTGATCGGAAACCGGATATAAAGTATGTGAAAAAAAATGTAGAAGAACTGATGAAAGCCTGTCCCGATGTCCCCATTCTTATTACCCAAAGCCGTTTGTGTAAAAATGCATATGATGAAGTGGATTTATTCCCACAAATAGGAAATGAGTATTATGCCACTGTTATCGGGGCTGTATTCCATGCGGATGAAATTATAACATCCTTACGTTCTGATGAAATTTGTTTCCAAGGTATGGAACATACTCGGACTCTTACATACGGTGAAGCCGAGAATTTTATTGATAGCGGCATTGCATTGCTTCATCCGGAATGTATTCTGCTGGCGCGCACCGTCGGTATGGCCATTGTATTGATAAAAACACCGGAAGATACATTACGGATATCATCAGAAAAAACAGGAACAAAAGTAAAAGCTGCTGTTTCACGCAGAGGTGTGGTCTTTGTCAAACTTCGTTCGTTAGGGGTTCTTACTTCTTATCTATTTATTGGAAAAGTATTTGATGTGTTCGAGAAATATAAGGTTCCTGTCTATTTAGCGACTTCCTCTAATGTGAGTGTTTCATTGGCTGTGAAATGTAGCAACGACACATTACGCCTGATATATCGTGAATTACATAAGTATGCGGAAATAGGAATGGAAACAGAAATGTCTGTGGTCAGCGTTATTGGCGATCTAAATTGGGAAAAGCATACAGGGTTGGAAGCCAGAATTATAGAAACGCTGAAAGAGATGCCGGTATGCATGATTTCATATGGCAGCAGCACTCACAATCTTTCAGTGCTGGTACGGGAACAAGATAGAGAAAAGGCATTAATGACACTGTGCAAAGCCTTTCTAGATATTCCATCAGAAAAATTTGATGTAATAAAACAAACTCAATTACAAGACTCTTTTGTCATGTGACCTTCTTGAATAAACAGAAGCAACAAATTTGCCCGACAGGTATTTGTTGCTTTTGTTTTTGATTAAATAAAATATTATTTTATCCTTATAGCGATTTATACTTTATTGCCAATTCCATCACCTACATTGTTATCCACACAAAAAACTGACTTATGAATTTAATAGAATTCTTTCCCTTATAAACAAAAATAGACATATAGTTGATTACCAGTCCTGAATAACCTTTTAAAATAGTTGCTGTTATCCATTCTTAACTTTAACACAGAACAGGAGATAATAAAATGGATTTAAAGCAAACAAAGAACATCTCTGTTAAAATACTTTTTGTATATTTGCAACAATACGTTTTATCGTTAAAATAGTTGTAACAGAAATAATACACATAAAAGAAAAACAGAGTAAATAGAAAATGAAGCGAGTTATTAACCTGGACAATTGGAATAGAAAAGAGCATTTTAAATTCTTCTCGGCTCTCGATGACCCTTTTTGGGGAATTACCATGACTGTTGATTTCACAAGCATATATCAACAAAGTAAAAATATGGAAGTTTCTTTTTTTCTTTATTCTGTGCACTTCCTATTGAAATGTATCAATGCGACTACTGCATTCAAATTACGTATAGAAAACGGAGAAGTAGTAGAATATGATAAAATCAATATTTCGCCCACTATCGGAAGAGAGGACGGAACTTTTGGCTTTGGATTTTTTGAGTATGACACAGATCTTTCTTTATTTATTGAAAATGCAGAAAAGGAAATACATAGAGTAAAAAACAGTACCGGACTTTCTTTTTCCAAGGACACAGCAAGAGCGGATGTCATCCGTTATTCGGCTCTGCCTTGGTTTGCCTTTTCCGAGATGAAACATGCCGGTTCAATTCAAACAGGAGATTCTATACCCAAAATTTCTATAGGTAAGCTGATACAAGAAAAAAAGAAACTTTTGCTCCCTATATCCATCAGTGTCCACCATGGCTTGGTGGATGGACGAAATGTTGCCGAATTTATACAGAACGTAAAAGACGGACAAAACAATACATTATGATATGATTTGCTCCCTCTTCCTATTCTAATAATAAAACATGAAAAATAAGATAGAATTTATCGCTTTTGATGCCGATGACACTCTTTGGGAAAATGAACTTTATTTTCAAGAGTTGGAACACAAATTTTGTCATCTTCTGAGGAAATATTCACCGGCTCCTTCCGTATCAGAAGAATTGTTCAAGACAGAAATAAAAAATCTGCATATCTATGGTTATGGACTGAAAGGAATGCTGCTTTGCATGATTGAAACCATTTGCAAAGTTACTAATGGAGAAGGAGACCTCAATCTCGTAAAAGAAATCCTCCGATCAGGTCAGGAACTTCTGCAAAGACCAATCACATTATTGGACGGTGTGCAAGAAGTCATATCAGCCTTGCACGAAAATTATAAATTAGTATTGGCCACCAAAGGTGATTTGTTCGATCAAAAAAGAAAGATTTCTGCGTCCGGACTACAAGAATACTTTTGCCACATAGAAATAATGAGCGACAAGAAAAATGCGGATTATAAAAGATTGCTTGATCATTTAGGGTGTAAGGCAGAAAATTTACTGATGATAGGTAACTCGATAAAGTCGGATATTATTCCCATATTGGAACTCGGAGGTTATGCAGCCTATGTACCTCATCATGTCACTTGGGCACACGAACAGTATGAAGGAGAAGTAACGCACTCCCACTTTATTAAGTTGAATAACATTAAAGAGATACAAAACTATCTTTAGTTTTTGCCATACTCCATTCTCCACGTGGTAACTCTTTGAACAAAAATACCACGTCCGGCAAGACTCAAAAAAGGATAAGTCACTCTATACAACAAAAAAAGGTTGTCAAAACGTGGATAATGCTGTCGTTTCGTTCGTAGGGGCGAGGTTCGCTCGCCCGAAAACAGTTTGCTTTGTGTCTCCGGGCAGACAAACCCTGCCCCTACAGTTAACGATTGGATAGTCCGGTTTCGTTTTGACACTTCCTTTTGTTAAAAAAATCACATATTTAAAACCCAATACTTAATCCGGCTATCAGATAAGTTTTGTCAAATGAGGGCGAAACAATAGCCTGTACAAACAAAGGCAAAGAAAAATGATCTGTAATATTAATGTTCTTGGAAGCTTTTAAAGCAATATCTGTAAAAGCAGCACCATCAGCATCATACATTCCTTTCCAGGGAGTGAAACCAACGGAAGGAGTGAGCGTAATTTCTGCCGGGCAAGCAATATTATAAGAAGCATTGATATAAGTGGAATAAGCACGATCACCGTCTTTGTTATCGTCTCCTCCCGCAAACATGGTAGACCAGCTCAAGGTCAGAGGAAAGTTCTCGCCGAAATTATAAGCTAATGTTCCTTCAAAATGATGATCATGTTTATAATCCCCGTAGGGCATGGTGATGCCATTCCACCAATAGTCGGTCACTGTAATACCTAAACCGCCAATGGTATAACTCAAATTGATGTCAAACTCTTGTGCACCGTCTGTCTTGGTCAGGCTCTGACTCCCCCAAGCAGACAAAGAAAGATTGCCGTAAGATAATCCTAATGTAGGCTGTACAGAGAATCCTGAATTCTGGTAAGCGCCACGCCAAATGTAATCACTTACAAAATCCGCCTTAGCCGTTACGTTAAATTCTTGTGCTTTTATCACTCCAGGCAACAGTAGAGCCAGCACCAAGACCACTTTTTTCAAATTCTTTTTCATCTTAAAAAATTAAACTAATCAATATTCGTGTTTTACATATTTATACTATTTCCTTCTTATTGTCTGAAAGGAAATATCCATTTTGAGTTTTTCTGAATCAAGATGCATCATTCAATAGGGTGATGCACGTCAAAGATCAAGAATCCATGTTATCAAAGCAAAGAACAATACAATGATAGCCACAGCTTCTAGAGCCGACAGGCTCTCGGTATCCAGGAAACTTCTCTTTTTCATGACGCACATCTTCCTAATTTAATGACTATATATTTTTTATTATTTTGCCTTTTCTAAAGCAGCATTCAGTTTTAATACATTCACCTTCTCTGTACCGAATATGCCCATAAACGGTTTTTCCACAGCTTTATCTACAATAGCTTTTACAGTTTCCTCACTCATTCCGCGAGCTTTAGCCACACGTTGTACCTGCACGTATGCGCAGTCCGGAGTGATGTCAGGATCCAGCCCGGAACCGCTGGCTGTGACCATTTCGGCAGGTACTTCCTTACGGCTCAAGTAAGGATGATGCTTTAAAAATGTATCAATCCGCGCTTCTACTTCAGCCAAGTATTCTGCATTGGTAGGGCCTTTATTGCTACCGGCCGAACTGGTTGCATCATAACCATCTCCGGCACATGAAGGACGTCCCCAGAAATAGATATCTTCCGTAAATGATTGTCCCACATTGGCGGCACCTACCACTTTTCCGTTAAGTTCCACCACCTCGGCATTGCCGGAATTAGGTCCGGCAAATTGAGCGAAAATCCATAAGACTAGTATATAGCATACTGAGAAAAACACACAAAAGACTAAGGTAAGTCTGAATGACTTTATAAAATTTTTCATTGTCGTTTACTTGTTAAAAGAATAATCCTACTACTAAATCTATTAATTTAATACCCACAAAAGGAGCAATAACACCACCTATGCCATATATCAAAAGATTACGACGAAGCAAGGCGGAAGCTCCTATCGGTTTGTATTGAACTCCTTTCAATGCCAGCGGAATCAGAATAGGAATAATGATGGCATTGAATATAACCGCAGACAAGATAGCACTCTCAGGGCTATGCAGCCCCATAATATTCAATGCAGCCAGTTCCGGAATGGAAAGCATGAACAATGCAGGAACAATGGCAAAATATTTGGCCACATCATTGGCTATGGAGAAAGTGGTCAGTGTACCACGTGTCATCAGCAATTGTTTACCTATCTCGACAATCTCTATCAGCTTGGTAGGATCATTATCCAAATCCACCATATTCCCTGCTTCCTTGGCAGCCTGTGTACCGCTATTCATGGCAACCCCCACATTAGCTTGGGCAAGGGCAGGAGCATCATTTGTTCCGTCACCCATCATGGCAACCAGTTTGCCGGCAGCCTGCTCTTTCTTGATATACTCCATCTTATCCTCCGGTTTAGCCTCGGCTATGAAGTCGTCTACTCCGGCTTTCTCTGCAATATATTTGGCGGTCAATGGGTTATCTCCCGTCACCATGACTGTTTTTACCCCCATCTTGCGTAAACGTTCAAAACGTTCCTGAATACCCGGTTTTATGATATCCTGCAATTCTATTACTCCGGCAATTTTCTTATTGACACTTACCACCAATGGAGTACCTCCATTACTTGTAATGGTTTGAATGATATCTTCCGTTTCTTTTGGGAAAGGGTTTCCGGCAGACAAAGCTATCTTGCGGATCGCATCAAATGCACCTTTACGGATTTCTGTTCCATCCTTCAAGTTAATACCCGAGCATTTGGTTTCGGCGGTAAATTTTATCATATGAGCACCATCGGTATTCAAATTACGCATCCGTAAACCCGATTCACGTCCCAGTTCAATAATAGATTTGCCTTCCGGAGTATCATCAGATACAGATGAGAGCAGGCAGGCTTCGATGAAAGCATGTTCATCCACTCCCTGAGCCGGATAAAAACGGGTAGCTTTACGGTTTCCTATAGTTATTGTTCCTGTTTTATCAAGAAGCAACGTATCTATATCTCCGGCTGTTTCCACTGCTTTACCCGATTTGGTTATGACATTGGCACGCAAAGCACGATCCATCCCGGCGATACCGATAGCCGAAAGCAATCCTCCGATAGTGGTAGGAATGAGGCAGACAAACAAGGACAGAAAAGAAGCAATGGTAATGACAGTTCCCGTATAATCGGCAAACGGTTTAAGGGTGATACACACAATGACAAAGACCAATGTAAATGCTGCCAACAGGATAGTCAATGCAATTTCATTCGGTGTTTTCTGGCGGGATGCGCCTTCCACCAATGCAATCATCTTATCCAGGAAACTTTCACCCGGCTGGGTGCTTACCATTACTTTTATCTGATCGGACAATACTTTTGTACCTCCTGTTACTGAACTCTTGTCACCGCCTGCTTCACGGATTACAGGAGCGGATTCGCCTGTGATGGCACTTTCGTCAATAGACGCCAGTCCTTCGATGATCTCGCCATCGGCAGGAATTACATCTCCTGCCTCGCATACAAAAATATCACCTTTCTTTAACCGGGAACTACTGACAGTTTTCAAAGTCCCGTTCACAATCAATTTGGCAGGGGTTTCCTCACGAGTCTTCCTCAGGCTATCGGCTTGTGCTTTTCCGCGCGCTTCGGCAATAGCTTCAGCAAAATTAGCAAATAACAAGGTGATGAACAGGATTACGAAAACCCATAAATTATAAATAAATGAGCCTTGTGAATCATTAACGATAGAGTAGAGCATCACCAAGAACATAATAGCTGTACAAACCTCTACCGTGAACATAATCGGATTCTTAATCATCACTCGCGGATTCAACTTCACGAATGATTGTTTTATGCTGTCAATGACTTGCTCCTTCTGAAATAAAGAAGCTGATTTATTATCTTTCATATCTTCTATTAATATCGTTGTCTGTTATCAGAATTATAAACTCAAGTGCTCGGCAATAGTGCTTAATGCATGTACCGGGAAGAATGATAGTGCGGCAACAATAAAAATAACCGCAAATGTCATCACACCGAATGTCACTGTATCGGTTTGCAATGTGCCGGCGCTTTCGGGAATAAATTTTTTCTTAGCCAGAATACCTGCTATGGCCACTTGACCTACAATCGGGACAAAACGTCCTAATATCAGCACAATACCACAAGAGTAGTTCCAAAACCATGTGTTATCACCCAGTCCTTCAAAACCGGAACCATTATTGGCGGCACACGAGGTGTATTCATAAAGCATTTCACTCAGACCATGATATCCGGGATTGTTCAGCCAGCCACCTTCACTTTCCACAAATGCAGGCGCATGAACAAACAGATAAGCAGCCAATGCCGTACCAACTAAAATGATAAACGGATGAAGTAGTGCCACAATGGAAGCAATCTTCATTTCACGTGCTTCTACTTTATGACCAAGGAACTCCGGTGTACGGCCTACCATCAACCCACTGATGAACACGGCGATAATAATAAATGTAAAGTAGTTCATCCATCCCACACCTACACCGCCAAACCATGTGTTGATCTGCATGTTCAGCATTTCCATCATACCCGAAAGCGGCATTGTTGAATCGTGCATACCATTGACAGAACCATTGGAAGTAACCGTAGTAGTAATACTCCACAAAGCAGTGGCGGCCGAGCCCAAACGTATTTCTTTACCTTCCATCGCGCCATTATCCTGCGCTATCCCCATTTCGTCAATACGTGGATTACCACCCATCTCCTGACTCACATTGATACAAACTCCTACCAGATAGGCAAACAGCATGACACCATATATACTATAACCCAATTTTTTACGTTTCAGATAGAAACCGAATGCAAATGCCATCGCCATAGGTATGATAAGGATAGACCAACATTCCACCATATTGGCAAAATAGGTAGGGTTCTCCAATGGATGAGAAGAGTTTACACCAAAATAACCACCACCATTAGTACCCAATTGTTTGATAGGGACAATAGCCGCCGTAGGGCCTTGTGATACATATTGTGTAGCTCCTTCCATGGTGGTCACTTTCATTTTTCCGTCAAAGCCCATCGGAGTTCCTTGCACAATCAGGATAAAGCCTACGACCAATGAAAGAGGCAACAGGACACGGGTACAACTTAATACCAAATAGTTCCAGAAATTGCCAATAGTCTGAGTAGTCTTTGCAGCCAGCGCTTTCATTATACCTGCCATGGCAGCCATACCGGTAGCGGCAGTAATAAACTGAAAGAGCATGATGACGAATAGCTGAGTAAAATAAGTCAGCCCACTTTCACCGCTATAATGTTGCAAGTTGCAGTTCACCATGAAACTGATACAAGTATTGAATGCCTGATGCGCAGTCTGACCGACATTTCCATCCGGGTTAAGCGGCAGCACACCTTGTGTAACCAACAGTACCATCCCCCAAAGGAACCAAAATAGATTTACCACCAGCAAGGCTCTCAAAAACTGTTTCCAGTTCATCTCCTCATTGGGATTGATACCACTCAGTTTGAACATAACCCGTTCAACGGGCTTCATAAAATCCGACCAAGTCTTTTCACCTTTATAAACTTTAGCGATATATTTGCCCAAAGGATAGCTGAGCACTACCATTAAGACAATTTGCGCTATAACACCTAAAACTTCAGTATTCATAACTCTTTATTTCTTAACTTACTTTTTTAAAACTTCTCCGGCTTGATGAGAACATACATCATATAGCCGAACATAATCAAACTAACTACAAATAATGCTGTGTACATAACTTGTTTCTCCTTTCTTTTTTTAGATCTTCTCGAACCAGTCTATGCATTTAAAGAAAAGCCAAAAGCAAGCTATGCCGCTCAAGGTACAAACCACAAATCCGATTGAAAATAAATCCATAATTCCTTTTTTAAATTAATACTATTGTTAACTGCCACACTATATGCCAATAGTGTGCCATTACCGGCAAACAGGAGATAAGTAACTGATTTATATACAGATATAACAACAAGAAAAGAGAGAGAGCAAAAGAAAATCTTTTCAAAATGAAAAGGGAAGAATATCAAAACAGGAGAATAATTGATTTATTTGCTGCCAAACTGCATAATTCCCCAATTTATTATATAGCTTTGTATAGAGGTTTTAATACAGAAAAACAGAAAGGAAAAATGAAGAAGATAAATGTTACCGTAGCCGATATCACTACTTTAAAAGTCGACGCCATTGTAAATGCAGCCAACTGTTCGTTGCTGGGTGGCGGTGGTGTAGATGGAGCTATCCATCGGGCTGCAGGCCCGGCGTTGTTAGCGGAATGCAAAACATTGGGCGGTTGTCCGACGGGGGAAAGCAAGATAACCGATGCATACAACCTGCCATGCAGGAAAGTGATTCATACCGTAGGACCCGTATGGCATGGGGGAATGCATGGAGAAGCCGAAAAACTTGCATCATGCTATCATACCAGTTTCATACTAGCGAAAGAGAACGGCATCCAAAGCATTGCATTCCCCTGTATCAGTACCGGCGTATATCATTATCCCAAGGAAGAAGCGGCACGTATCGCATTGAATGCCATCGGGGAAGAAATGGCACATGGCTATGAAGGAGAAGTGATTGTATGCTGTTTCTCGGAGGAAGATGCCGAAGTATATCGAAAGCTCTTGTCTTGCTGAGGAAAGTCACGGATCATTTCTATATCCGGAATGTATTGATTCCGTAGCCATCTTTGCTGAAACCATCTTGCAATAATGCTGCCTATGGTCTTTCGTGAAGCAGTAGAATTTGAGTGGGGCTGTTTATCCGTAAGGAATACATAAAAGACTTGGGAACCGGATTCGTCATTAAAAGGTTTTATCCGTATCCCTAACCCTTTCCTGCCCTATGGTTAAGGGTTTTCTTCCTGTTTGTTTTATCTCCACAAGTCTTTGGAGTTAACTCCAAAGGCTATGGAGATAGAATACATCCGTATAAAAAGACTTAACCATAGGGCAGGAAAGGGTTGATCAATGACCTGCAACAACTAAATACCGTATTCCTCTATCTTTCTATATAAAGTAGTCAAACCTATTTTCAATAAACGTGAAGCCTCGGTCTTGTTTCCTTTAGTATGTTGCAGAACTTTAGCAATATGACGTTTTTCCATAGCGGCCAGTTCAAACTCCGAATAATTCTTGCCGGAATAATCTTCCTGCCGGGCATTCTGTATTTCAATGGGAAGATCTTGTAAGGTGAGCTGTTTGTCGCAGACAATCATGCTGCGTTCTATCACGTTTCGCAATTCACGGATATTTCCTCTCCAGTCGGCAGCTTTCAAAGCTTTCAAGAACTCCGGAGCCATCCCTTCCACCTGTTTCCCCAGTTTCTTTGAAAAGAGTTGGATAAAGCTTTCCGCCAAAAGTTCGATGTCTTCTTTGCGCTCACGAAGAGGAGGGAGGTGTATCTGAAAAACAGAAAGACGATAATAAAGATCTTCACGGAAATTACCTTGTTCTATTTCTTTTTTCAGGTCCCGATTGGTGGCGGAGATAACGCGGACATTCACTTTCGTCGGTTTCGTGTCGCCTATCTTGATGTACTCTCCCGCTTCGAGCACACGAAGTAATTTGGCTTGCAGCTCGAAAGCCATTTCACCTATTTCATCCAAAAAGATGGTTCCGTTATCGGCCACTTCGAACAGCCCCTTCTTATCTTTCATCGCTCCGGTAAACGAACCGGCTTTATGACCGAATATCTCGCTTTCAAGCAGATCTTTGCTAAAAGCAGAACAGTTTACAGCCACAAAAGCATTCTCTTTGCGAAGACTGTTGCGATGGATGGCTTGTGCAAAGACCTCTTTCCCCGTGCCTGTTTCTCCGGTCAGCAAGACTGTAACATCCGTTGCCGAAACCTTTCGGGCCAATGCTACGGCTTGTTGCATACCCTCCGACTTCCCTTTTATAGCGTCAAAAGAGAAACTTTGGGTCTCTTCTGTTTTCACTTTTTCTCCTACATTCTTTTTAGCCTGAGCCATAGCCCGGCTGATTAACGGAATAATTTTATTATTATCATCCCCTTTGGTGATATAATCAAAGGCTCCATTCTTGATTGCCTGCACACCATCCGGAATGTTACCGTGGGCGGTCAAAAGTATCACCTCCAATTCTGGATAGAGTTTTTTGATGGTTGTAACCATATCCACTCCATTGCCGTCCGGCAAAAACACATCACACAACACCACTTGGGGATTATGTAACTTAAGTTGTTTCAATGTAGACTGGCAATCGGCTGCCTGGAATACTTCGTAACCTTCCAATTCCATCATACGCGAAAGAAGTTTGCGTATTTGCGGTTCATCATCAATAATTAAAATACTATCCATATATTTATTCTGTTTTGCGTGACAAAGATAGAATAAAATGAACGCTCGACAAAAGGATAATACTTAATTTCTGTTTTATAGAAAACGCTTTCTGATTAGCTTTTTTTAATCTCGGACTTTCTGAACCACTCCCGTAGGGAGTAAACAATAACAAGCTGTAAAAAAACATATTTACTGATCAATAAAACTCATCTTATAATGAACCTTTTTATATTTTGTTTCGTTAAATATACCGGACGACATCTCAATTTACTTCCGTCAATTCCTCCCTATTCTTAATTAATTTAAACTATTATAGACTATGAACAAAATAGAAATAAAAGACTTGTATCTTGTTTTCGGTCCGGAAAAGCAGAAAGCGTTCCGGATGTTGAAAGAAAGAAAAAGCAAAAATGAAATTTTAAAGGCGACTAATTGTACTGTAGCAGTTAAAAACGCCAATCTGACAATCAAAGAAGGAGAGTTCTTCGTAATCATGGGACTGTCGGGCAGTGGCAAATCAACTTTATTGCGCTGCATAAACCGGTTAATCAAACCCACAAAAGGACAAGTACTGATTAATGGAACAGACATTACTGCCGCATCTGATAAGGAATTGCTGGAAATGCGCCGCCGGGAAATAGCTATGGTGTTCCAAAATTTTGGTTTGTTACCTCATCGCAGTGTTTTAAGCAATATTGCATTCGGGCTCGAACTCCAAGGAGTTCCCAAACAGGAACGTGAGAAAAAAGCCATGAAGAGTATGGAAATAGTCGGGCTGAAAGGATATCAGAATCAGATGGTCGGACAACTTTCCGGCGGAATGCAGCAACGTGTGGGATTGGCACGCGCTTTGGCAAATGATCCGGAAATATTACTGATGGATGAAGCCTTTTCCGCTCTGGACCCATTGATCCGCGTACAAATGCAAGATGAAATGCTGGCACTGCAGTCCAAAATGAAAAAGACCATCGTCTTTATCACGCATGATTTGAGCGAAGCAATTAAACTGGGTGACCGCATTGCCATTATGAGAGATGGAGAAGTGGTGCAAGTCGGAACTTCAGAAGAAATTTTAACTGAACCGGCCAATGACTATGTGGCAAGATTTGTAGAAAATGTGGACCGGAGCAAAATCATAACGGCAGGAAGTATTATGATAACCCGTCCCGCCGTAGCCCGTCTGCGTAAAGAAGGTCCCGAGGTTCTGATCAGAAAGATGAAAGAAAGAGATATTACCGTGCTTCCTGTGATAGATGAAAATGACAAGCTGATAGGAGAGATTACATTGGAAAGTGCCGCCATTCTTCGGCGTAAAGGTATAAAATCAATCCAGGAAGCCGTACAAAGTGAAGTACATTCCGTTACGGAGGACACAAAGATTGAGGATCTGCTTCCCTTAATCACGAAAACCAATTCTCCCATTTATGTGGTGAATGAAGAACGCGAACTGAAAGGCTTGGTTCCTCTATCGTCCATCGTAGTAGAGATGACCGGAAAAGATAAAGAAGAAATTAATGAACTTATTCAAAACGCTATCGAATTATGATAAACATAGGAAAATATATAGAAACAGCCATCAACTGGCTCACAGAAAACTTTGCCCCTCTTTTCGACGCCATCAATGTTGGAATAGGCGGGTTCATAGATGGGTTCCAAAACATATTGATGTGGATACCTTTTTATGTAACAATAGCATTGCTGGCCATCCTGGCTTGGTATAAATCGGGAAAAGGAGTCAGCATTTTTACCATTTTAGGATTATTGCTGATTTGGGGAATGGGATTTTGGAACGAAACCATGCAGACTTTAGCATTGGTGCTTTCGTCTACCATCATCGCTCTTATCATGGGACTTCCCTTGGGAATATGGAGCGCAAACAGCAAACGATGTGATAAAATTCTGCATCCTATCCTCGACCTGATGCAAACGATGCCTGCTTTCGTCTATCTGATTCCTGCCGTACTCTTTTTCGGGCTGGGAACCGTTCCGGGAGCCTTTGCCACCATTATTTTTGCCATGCCTCCCGTAGTGCGTCTGACCAGCCTGGGTATCAAGCAAGTACCGAAGAATGTTGTAGAAGCTTCGCGCTCTTTTGGTGCGACACCTATGCAATTATTATTCAAGGTACAATTACCGCTGGCATTGCCCACTATCATGACCGGTATAAACCAGACAATCCTGATGTCGCTCTCCATGGTGGTCATTGCCGCTATGATTGCAGCCGGAGGGTTAGGGGAAATCGTACTGAAAGGTATCACGCAGATGAAAATAGGTTTAGGTTTCGAAGGCGGTATCGCAGTAGTCATCCTGGCCATCATTCTGGATAGAATAACACAAGGACTTGGAAAACAAAAGAAAGGGAAATAAGCATGAAGAAAATACTATATTTTTTGTCTTTCCTCCTGCTGCTTGCCTCTTGCAGCGGGAAAAAAGATGATAAGACAATAAGCATTGGATACATAAACTGGGACGACGGCATCGCCCTGACCTATTTGACGGAAGTGATTCTTGAACAACAAGGTTATCATGTCGTTTTAAAGAATGCCGATCCGGCTCCTATCTATGCAACAATGGCCCGTGGCAAAGTAGATTTGCTGATGGATGCTTGGTTACCGGCTACACAGGCCGATTATATGAAACAATACGGAAAGAATCTGGAAATCTTAGGCAAGATCTATCCGGATGCCCGTATCGGTCTGGTAGTCCCCGATTATGTGGACATTCATTCCATTGAGCAATTAAATGCCAACAAAGAAAAATTCGGAGGCGAGATTATCGGCATTGATGCCGGTGCAGGGATTATGCATGCTACAGATATGGCCATAGAAAAATACAATCTGGATTACAAATTGCTGGAGTCTAGCGGACCGGCCATGACCGCAGTACTAAAAAGAGCCGTTGACGAGCATCAATGGATTGTGGTGACGGGATGGACTCCCCATTGGATGTTCACCCGCTTTAAATTAAAATTTCTGGAGGACCCGAAAGGTATTTTTGGTAAAGCGGAAACAATTACGGCCATTGCCCGCAAAGGATTTGGTGAGCAACACCCGTTTGTGGCAAAACTGATAGAAAACATACATCTGAGCACCGAAGAAATCAGCAGCCTGCTGGATGATGTATCACAAAATGAATATAATGAAAAAGAAGGAGCGGAAAAATGGGTAAAAGAACATCAGGAGCTGGTAGATTCCTGGATTCCCCGGAAATAGAAATATCTCACTTACCTTGAGGGCCGCGCCCAAGGTAAGTGAGAAAACAAACGAACTTTGTATCAGCTCAACTATGCCATATATTTTGATAAGTTTCTCGAAAACAAAACCTATCTTTGCAACATAATAAAACACATATAAATTATGAATGTTATCAAATCAAGGTTCGTCTATCACTTAATGGCAATAATCACTGTAGCTATCTGGGGAACTACTTTTGTTTCTACTAAGATTCTAATCCAACATGGATTAAGTCCTTCCGACATCTTCTTTTATCGTTTCACTCTGGCCTATCTTTGCATGTGGTGTATTTCTTATAAAAAACTATTTGCCAACAGAGTAAAAGATGAATTGTTACTTTTATTGGCCGGATTATGTGGAGGAACTATTTATTTCATTACTGAAAATACGGCTCTCGGTATCACATTAGCCTCCAACGTGTCTCTGATAGTATGCACATCACCTGTTCTGACCACACTGCTTTCTTATTTGTTCAGAAGAAAAGAACCTTTCACCCGCCATCTTGTTTACGGATCGATCATGGCTTTGATAGGAGTGGGGCTGGTTGTTTTCAACGGCAGTTTCATTCTGAAAATTAATCCTTTGGGAGATATTCTTTCACTGACCGCTGCATTGATGTGGGCATTTTATTGCCTTATTCTCAAACAATTGGATAATCATTATTCTATCGTATTCATTACCCGTAAAGTATTCTTCTACGGAGTGCTGACCATTCTGCCCATGTTTTTATTCCGTCCGTTAAATTGGGACAATATCTTGATGATGCAACCCATCGTGTTTGGAAATCTCCTCTTTTTGGGATTTGTCGCCTCCATGCTCTGCTTCATAGCCTGGAATGCTTGTGTCAAGGAATTGGGAGCCGTAAAAAGTACAAACTATATTTATATCGTCCCTTTGGTAACTCTTCTTACTTCAGCGGTCATTATTAATGAAAAGATAACTTGGATAGCCCTTACCGGCTGTTTTCTTATCTTGTGTGGTGTATATTTGGCAGAACGGAAAACAAATCCTACATTTGAGGCAAAATCTTAAAGCCCTTTAATTATGAACGAGATAGACAAAATGCGTAACAGTCAGCTGGCCGATATGGAGAAACCGGAAATACAGGCCAGTTTCATATACGCCAAAAAACTAGTGGCCCAATTACGGATGATGAGTACATACGATGATGGTTTCAGGGAAGTGCTGGAAGAATTAGTGCCGGGTATCCCTTCCACTTCTGTCATCTGTCCACCATTTTACTGTGATCATGGACACGGCATCCGCTTAGGAGAGCATGTCTTTGTGAATGCCAACTGTACATTTTTAGATGGTGGATATATCACCATAGGAGCACATACATTGATAGGGCCCAATGTACAGATCTATACTCCACATCATCCGGTAGATTACATAACCCGACGCGAACCCAAAGAGTATGCATATCCCGTAACTATCGGAGAAGATTGCTGGATAGGAGGAGGAGCTATTCTTTGTCCCGGAGTAAAAATAGGTCATCGCTGTATTATCGGAGCCGGAAGTGTCGTAACTAAAGACATTCCCGACAATTCCGTTGCTGTAGGTAATCCGGCCAAAGTGATTAGAAAAGTTGATTAAAAAAAGAAAACAGATAATTATGAAAGTTTTGGCCCCACATAATTATCTGTTTCTCGTATTCAGCCAATATAAACATTGACGCTCAGAAACAGGCAATCGTCTCCGTTAGAACATTCAAAGTCTATTTTATTCTCTCTGGCCAGCCAACCTATAGCTGCATTCAAATCTCTGTCAGACAATTCTGAAGCTCTTTTTAAATCACAATAACTCCACCGTTTATTGTCATTCAGCAGTTTCCAAACTTTTCCTGCGTTTACTCCAATTTGATGTTTATCCATTTTGATGTTCAATTAAAGAAGTTAATAATAGAATGCTTAGTTTTTTGCGGTAAATATAACCTTTTATTAAAATAAAATAGACTCTCCTACATAAAATTCATGTAAAAGACATGATTATTTAACATTTGTTTCTGTCAAATTTCATGTAAATTCTCTTTTTATGAAGATATTTATTGCCGGATGAGCCATTTTTACAAATATTTCCTCTAACTTTGTAAGTCAATTAATCCTTTGATATGAAAAGAAATAAAATAAACTGGAGAGTTCCCAAAGGTATGGAACTCACAGAGTTAGATAAAAAGGTTCTCTATTATCAAGATAGAGGTCATTTAGTACCTTCACGTGAACTGATCAAGACACCGGAACAGATTGAAGGAATACGCCGTAGCGGTATTGTCAATACCGGAGTGCTAGACCTTGTAGAACATGAGATCCATGCAGGCATGAGCACATTGGAAATAGACAAGCTGGTTTATGAATATACGAAAGATCACGGTGGCATTCCTGCAACCTTAGGTTATGACGGTTTTCCCAAAAGTTGCTGCACCTCTATCAATGAGGTTGTTTGTCACGGTATTCCCAATGAATTCGATATTCTGGAAGAAGGAGATATCATCAATGTGGATTGTACTACCATTCTTGATGGTTATTATGCCGATGCATCGCGTATGTTTACCATTGGAAAAACCACACCTCAAAAAGAAAAACTGGTACGAGTAGCTAAAGAATGTCTGGAGATAGGCATGGAAGCTGCGAAACCATTTGGTTTTGTAGGGGACATAGGACATGCAATTGAAAAACATGCTAAAAAAAATGGATTCTCAGTAGTGCGTGATCTCTGCGGACACGGAGTAGGCATAGAGTTCCATGAAGAACCGGATGTAGAACATTTCGGGAAAAAAGGAACTGGTATGCTATTGGTGCCGGGAATGGTTTTTACCATTGAACCAATGATCAATATGGGAACATGGGAAGTCTTCATTGATGAGGAAGATGGCTGGACTGTAGTCACCGAAGACGAACAGCCGTCTGCACAGTGGGAACATACTTTCGTTATGACAGATAACGGACTTGAAATTCTGACACATTAATATATATAATAAGGTATAGAAATATGGATACAATTATATTAGGTATAGAATCTTCCTGTGACGACACATCAGCCGCAGTTATCAAGAATGGCGTATTGTTGTCCAACGTAGTGTCCAGCCAGGCTGTTCACGAAGCTTACGGAGGGGTGGTTCCCGAATTGGCGTCACGTGCCCATCAACAAAACATTGTACCGGTGGTGCACGAAGCCTTAAAAAGGGCAGGAGTTACCAAGGAGCAACTAAGCGCCGTTGCATTCACCCGAGGACCCGGCTTGATGGGATCATTACTGGTCGGAGTATCTTTTGCGAAAGGTTTCGCACGTTCATTGAATATACCAATGATTGATGTTAACCACCTGCAAGCCCATGTGTTAGCCCATTTCATTAAAGAATCGGAAGAAGACAACAACCAACCTAAATTCCCTTTCTTGTGCCTGCTGGTGTCAGGAGGAAACTCACAGATAATATTGGTAAAGGCCTATAATGACATGGAAGTTTTGGGACAAACTATTGACGATGCAGCAGGAGAAGCTATCGACAAATGTTCTAAAGTAATGGGCTTAGGTTATCCCGGAGGTCCTATCATTGATAAACTGGCACGTCAAGGCAATCCAAAAGCGTTCACTTTCAGTAAACCACATATTCCGGACTATAACTATAGTTTCAGCGGATTAAAGACTTCTTTCCTATACTCTTTGCGTGACTGGTTGAAAGAAGATCCCGATTTCATCGAACATCATAAAAACGACTTGGCTGCTTCATTGGAAGCGACCATTGTAGATATTTTGATGGACAAGCTGAGAAAAGCAGCCAAAAATCTCAAGATAAATGAAGTGGCAGTAGCCGGAGGGGTATCAGCCAACAACGGGCTTCGTAACTCATTCCGCGAGCATGCCGGGAAATATGGTTGGAATATCTATATCCCGAAGTTCAGCTTTACTACGGATAATGCCGCAATGATCGCAATTACCGGTTATTACAAGTATCTGGACAATGATTTTTGCACTATAGACAAGCCCGCTTATTCACGGGTAACTATTTAATATTAAAAAACCGTTTTCAACATGTCAGTAGAAGGTAAATTTTTAAGTAAAGAGATTAACGATTTGTTTTGGAGAGAGGGCCTGACACTCGTTACTGCCGAGAGTTGCACGGCAGGAAGTGTGGCGGCCGCTATTACAGCCGTTGCCGGAAGTTCACAATTCTTTAAAGGTGGAATTATCGCCTATTCCAACGAAATAAAGGAAAGTCTGTTAGGGGTAAACCACGAAACTTTAGAAACTCACGGAGCTGTAAGTGAAGAAACCGTTATCGAAATGGTAAAAGGAGCGATGAAATCGATGAATTCTGATTGTGCTGTAGCAACTTCAGGTATCGCAGGGCCCACAGGAGGTACTCCCGACAAGCCGGTAGGTACCATTTGGATTGCTGCCGGATGTAAAGACAAAGTGATTACACTGAAATTGGAAGGCGACGAAGGAAGAAACAAAAACATTGCAAATGCAACCCAAAATGCACTGCAACTGCTTCGAAAGTTGTTCCAAAACGAAGAAAATGAGCAGTAATTGCAGAATTATTTGCAAAAACTCTTGTTTTATACAAATAAAAGTGCTTATTTTGCACTCCGTTTGAAATAAGTATTGAAAAAAACTATAAAAATAAGATAGCAATGTCGAAGATTTGTCAAATTACCGGAAAGAAAGCCATGATTGGCAACAATGTTTCACACTCTAAGAGAAGAACCAAAAGAACTTTTGATGTGAACTTGTTTACTAAGAAATTCTACTATGTAGAACAAGATTGCTGGATTAGCCTGAACATCTGCGCTAACGGCTTACGTGTGATTAATAAAAAAGGCCTGGATGCAGCGCTGAATGAAGCGGTAACCAAAGGCTATTGTGATTGGAAAAGCATCAAAATTATTGGTTAATTAAAAAGGAGAGATAGACTATGGCAAAGAAGGCTAAAGGTAATAGAGTACAGGTAATCCTTGAATGCACAGAAATGAAGGATAGTGGTATGCCGGGAACTTCTCGTTACATTACAACAAAAAACAGAAAAAATACCACTGAAAGATTGGAGCTTAAGAAGTACAATCCTATTTTGAAAAGAGTAACAGTTCACAAAGAAATTAAATAATTATAACCCATGGCAAAGAAAACAGTCGCAACCCTTCAGACAGGTAAAGAAGGACGTTCTTATACTAAGGTTATCAAGATGGTTAAATCTCCGAAAACAGGAGCTTACATCTTCGATGAGCAAATGGTACCTAACGAAAAAGTTCAAGACTTTTTCAAGAAATAATTCAGTCGGAATGACTGGTGGAAAGTTCCTTTCATATATTATGGAAGGAACTTTTTTTATACCACAATGTTATCATCATAATACATTATGACCAATCATTGTGACACTTTTTTTTGTCCGTGTAAGAGATTAGTTATATCTTTGTAGCATAAACAGATAAATCAGACTCCAATATGGGATTTTTTAATTTTTTCTCAAAAGAAAAGAAGGAAACTTTAGACAAAGGATTGTCCAAAACCAAAGAAAGTGTATTCAGTAAGATTGCCCGTGCCGTAGCGGGTAAATCAAAAGTAGACGATGAAGTATTGGATAATCTGGAAGAAGTGCTTATCACTTCGGATGTAGGCGTTGAAACAACTCTGAATATCATCAAACGCATTGAAGAAAGAGTTGCCAAAGATAAATATGTAAACACTCAGGAACTGAACAAGATTCTCCGTGAAGAGATAGCGGCATTATTGACTGAAAATAACACGGTGGATTCGGATGATTTCACTGTTCCGGAAGGTAAGAAGCCCTATGTCATCATGGTGGTAGGTGTAAACGGTGTGGGTAAAACCACAACCATTGGTAAATTGGCATATCAATTTAAGAAGGCGGGCAAAACCGTCTATTTGGGTGCCGCTGATACATTCCGTGCTGCCGCCGTAGAACAATTGGATATTTGGGGAGAAAGAGTAGGAGTGCCTGTTATTAAACAGAAAATGGGATCAGATCCCGCATCTGTAGCTTTTGATACCTTAAGTTCCGCCGTAGCTAATAATGCAGATGTAGTAATCATTGATACCGCAGGCCGACTTCACAATAAAGTAGGTTTGATGAACGAGCTTACTAAAATCAAGAATGTGATGAAGAAAGTTGTTGCGGACGCACCTCACGAAGTATTATTGGTTTTAGACGGTTCTACCGGTCAAAATGCATTTGAACAAGCCAAACAGTTTACTTTGGCGACAGAAGTTACTGCTATGGCAATTACCAAATTGGACGGAACAGCCAAAGGGGGCGTTGTAATTGGCATCTCAGAGCAGTTCAAGATTCCCGTAAAATATATTGGATTGGGCGAAGGCATTGAAGACATGCAGGTATTCCGCAAAAAAGAATTTGTAGACTCACTATTTGGAGAGACTGAATAATAAATGAAACGTAACACAATAGATATCATCACCTTAGGGTGTTCCAAAAACTTAGTAGACTCAGAAAAGCTGATGCGTCAGCTGGAAGCAAACGGTTATAAAGTAACTCACGATTCCGACAAACCGCAAGGAGAAATCGCAGTTATTAATACATGTGGTTTCATCGGTGATGCCAAAGAGGAATCGATCAATATGATATTGGAATTTTGTCAGGCCAAAGAAGAAGGGAAGCTCAAAAAACTATATGTGATGGGCTGCCTTTCAGAAAGATATCTAAAAGAATTGGCATTGGAAATTCCTCAAGTAGATAAATTCTATGGTAAGTTTAACTGGAATGAGTTGCTGGCAGATTTAGGCAAAGCATACAAGTCGGAATTTGCCATTGAACGGACATTAACCACACCCCATCACTACGCTTATCTGAAAATATCAGAAGGCTGTGACCGTAAATGCTCTTATTGCGCCATTCCTATTATTACAGGACGCCACATTTCACGGCCGATGGAGGAGATTATTGATGAAGTGAAACTACTTGTATCCGAAGGAGTAAAAGAGTTCCAAATTATAGCCCAAGAATTGACTTACTACGGCGTAGATTTATATAAAAGTCAGAAATTACCCGAACTCATCGAAAGAATCGCCAATGTTCCCGGTGTAGAATGGATACGTTTACACTATGCATATCCGGCCCATTTTCCGGAAGAATTATTCCGTGTTATGCGCGAACACGATAATGTATGCAAATATATGGATATTGCCTTGCAACACATTAGTGACAATATGCTGAATAAAATGCGCCGGCATGTAAGTAAAGCGGAAACCTACGAATTAATCGAAAAATTCCGTCGGGAAGTACCCGGTATTCACTTACGTACAACATTAATGGTAGGACATCCCGGTGAGACTGAAGAAGATTTTGAAGAATTAAAAGAATTCGTCAAAAAAGTACGATTCGACCGGATGGGAGCCTTCGCTTACTCGGAAGAAGAAGGAACATTCGCCGCTAAAGAATACGAAGATTCCATTTCTCATGAAGTGAAACAACAGCGTTTGGATGAATTAATGGCACTTCAGCAGGAAATAGCCGGCGAACTGAGCCAAACGAAAATAGGTAAAGAATTTAAAGTCATTATAGACCGGAAGGAAGGAGATTACTACATAGGCAGAACCCAGTTTGACTCTCCCGAGGTAGATCCTGAGGTCTTGATAAAAGCTGATGAGGAGTACTTAAAAATAGGTGAATTCTATAAAGTGAAAATTACAGCCGCTGATGATTTCGACCTATACGCCAGCATTTTATAGACCTTTGCCCTTATAAAGTTTGGATAATGTTTGTTTTTTTACTAATATAGCAACCAAATTAACACTTTAAGCTTTGAATAACAAAGAATTTATATCTGAATTATCACGTAAACTAGGATATACGAATAAAGATACATCACAATTGGTATCCTCAGTCATTGGTGTTATGACCCAGGAATTGCAAGATGGCAACAACATTGCAATCCAGGGATTTGGTACGTTTGAGGTTAAGAAAAAGCTGGAAAGAATTTCTATCAACCCGGCTACTCAACAACGTATGCTGATTCCCCCCAAGTTAGTGCTGACTTACAAACCCAGTGTAACTTTAAAAGAAAAGTTTAAATAAAATAGCCCTTATTTATAATATTATCATGAGCGAGAAAGTAACCATACAAGATATCATCGAACTTTTGGCTGAGAAACACAGCATGACTAAAAAAGATGCTGAAATCTTTGTCAAAGGAATGTTTGAACTGATAGAGGAAGCTTTAGTTACTGAAAAGTATGTAAAGGTTAAAGGACTAGGTACGTTTAAACTTACAGAGGTGGAGAGTCGTGAAAGTGTAAACGTAAATACGGGGGAAAGAATTGAAATACAGGGCCATACAAAAATATCTTTTACTCCGGATTCCAGTATGAAAGATTTAATAAATAAACCATTCGCTCATTTTGAAACGGTTATATTAAATGAAAACACCAAACTGGAAGATACCGAAACAGAAATAGAAGGAGAGGAGGAAGATACCTTTGACGGAAACGCGCCTAAGCCTAAACAAACAATTGCGGCTAAAGAGGTTGAGTTCATAGAAGCGGAAAATACAGAAGATTCTCCAAATGAGAATGCCATTGCCGCTGAAGACACTACTCCGGTTATTGAGGAAACAATTATTGAAGAACCTGTACCTTCTGTTGAAATTACAGAGGAAAAGATACAAATTATAGAACCGGAAAAAGAATCGGAAGATATTGTCACTGAAGCAGAAAAGGATATTGTTGCTGAAACAGCTGTTCCCCAAACGGTTTCCCCTTTAGCAGAAACAATAGAAGGAAACGAGGTAACAGACAAACCTCAAGAAGAAGTTATGACTATCGCCGATGCAGCCATACTGGCTGCTCGTAAAGCTTGTGAAGAAAAAACATCCTTGGAAACAATAGCGTCAGAAGAGGCAACCCCGTCAGAGAAAACAGTAATAACTCCTGTTACTTCTGATTTTGAAAAAGAACAGAAGATAGAGGAAACAACAGAGACACAAGAAATCTCAGAAGAGAAAAAGAACAGAGTTTCCCAGGGAGTTATTCTTGCTATCATTTTGATTGCCTGCATTGCAGGTGGCATATATTGGTATTTGCAATCAGATAAAACTTCGGATTTACAATCGCCGGCTACAATAAAAAACACCCAAGAACAATTGGAAGAGGATATTCCTGCAATTCCGGTTAATGACTCATTGATGCAAGGTAAAGATACCGCAAACATATGGACGAATGTTGCCGGAAAAGAGACCATCAGTCAATCACAACAGACTGTATCTCCTAGTACGGAAAAGAGTTCAGGCGTTGCGACAACCGCAAATGTTGCAAAAGAGACTTTAGCCGACACTGTAGAATATGACATAACAGGGACTAAAACTAATTACACATTACAAGAAGGAGAGAGTCTGGTAAAATTAGCAGTGAAATTCTATGGTACAAAAAAGCTATGGCCCTATATCGTGAAACATAATAAAAACATCATTAAAGATGCCGACAGAGTACCCATAGGGACTACTCTGCGTATTCCTGAACTAACTCCTAAAAAATAAGCCTTCTTGCATTTTGCCTGCTTTCGGCATAAATAAAGCAGGCAAAATACAAGAAGTAAAAAAAAGTGCGTTCAACTGATATTCTCACTCTACAAACCTTATCTTTGTATTTTAAAATTCTTTAGCCCAATAACCTTTAAAAAGTAGAGATGCACTTTACTTTTTTAATAAAAATTAGTTGCCGCTGTTAATTAATTAGCGTAATTTTGGCTGCGTTAAATGAACAAGGCTATTTACAAGCCCGTTATTAGATCAATAAAGAAACAACTAAATAAAAACAAAATTATGGCTGAAGCAATTGACATTCGCGAACTAAACGAACGAATTGAAAGACAAAGTGCGTTCGTAACCAACTTAATGACTGGTATGGACCAGGTTATTGTAGGTCAGAAACATTTGGTAGAATCATTACTTATCGGTTTACTGTCCGATGGTCATATCCTGTTGGAAGGTGTTCCGGGTCTGGCAAAGACTCTGGCGATCAAAACGCTTGCATCTTTGATTGATGCCAAGTACAGCCGAATCCAGTTTACTCCGGACTTGCTGCCCGCCGACGTTATCGGTACCATGATTTATAGTCAGAAAGACGAACAATTCATAGCAAAGAAAGGTCCGATTTTTGCAAATTTCGTATTGGCCGATGAAATTAACCGTGCCCCGGCTAAAGTACAGAGTGCTTTGCTGGAAGCCATGCAGGAACGTCAAGTCACACTGAGCAAGGAAACCTTTATGCTACCCGAACCTTTCCTTGTAATGGCTACTCAGAACCCGATTGAACAGGAAGGTACCTATCCGCTTCCCGAAGCCCAGGTAGACCGTTTTATGCTGAAAGTTATTATCGACTATCCGAAACTGGAAGAAGAAAAGAAAATCATCCGCCAAAATATCACCGGAGAGAAAATCGAAGTTCGCCCCATTCTGAAAGCAACAGATATTATGGAAGCCCGTAAAGTGGTGCGCCAAGTCTATCTGGACGAAAAGATAGAGCAATACATCGCTGATATCGTATTCGCAACCCGTTTCCCTGAAAAATATGACTTGAAAGAACTGAAAGACATGATTGGTTTCGGTGGTTCACCGCGTGCATCTATCAATCTGGCATTGGCAGCACGTAGTTATGCATTCATCAAACGTCGCGGTTACGTGATTCCCGAAGATGTTCGTGCAGTTGCTCACGATGTGCTTCGCCACCGTATCGGCTTGACTTACGAAGCAGAAGCCATGAACATGTCTTCTGATGAAATTGTAAGCAAAATCCTGAATAAAGTGGAAGTACCCTAAGGATTGTGTTCTGAGGCAGTTCTTAATTGCTTGACAGTTAGTAAGAAGACTTGGAAACAAAAGGTTGAGTACAGAGTTCCACATGGGTGGGACCGCCATTCCACCCATGTGGAACACCAAATGCATCCGTTTGAAAAACCATTCTCGATAGGAGAAAAAACAGAAACCGATGCACCGGATAAATAAACAACATAGTACGAACAGTATGGAAACAAGTGATTTATTAAAACGGGTTCGCCAGATTGAGATCAAGACACGCGGACTTTCGAACAATATCTTTGCCGGACAATATCACTCTGCATTCAAGGGAAAAGGTATGTCATTCTCGGAAGTACGTGAATATCAGTATGGTGACGACGTACGTGACATTGACTGGAACGTAACCGCCCGCTACAACAAACCCTTTGTCAAGGTGTTTGAAGAAGAGCGCGAATTGACGGTTATGCTCTTGATTGATGTTTCGAACAGCTTGGATTTCGGTACGGTGAAGCAGTTGAAGAAGGATATGGTGACCGAGATTGCCGCTACATTGGCATTCTCGGCCATTCAAAATAACGATAAAATCGGAGTTATTTTCTTTTCAGACCGGATTGAGAAATTCATTCCGCCTAAAAAAGGCCGTAAACATATTCTTTATATCATCCGTGAACTGCTTGATTTCAAGCCCGAAAGCAAGCGTACAGATATAAAGATAGCTGTGGAATATCTGACCAACGTAATTAAAAAACGTTGCACCACCTTTATGATAAGCGACTTTATAGATGAAAACGACTTCCGCAATGCTTTGACCATTGCCAACCGGAAACATGATATCGTAGCTATCCAGGTATACGACCGCCGCATGGCAGAGTTACCTGATGTGGGACTGATGAAAGTACGCGATGCCGAAACCGGCCACGAGCAATGGATTGACACCTCGTCACGAGCTTTGCGTCGCGCACATAATGACTGGTGGATACAGCGTCAGGGAGTATTGAATGAAACATTTACCAAAAGTAATGTGGACTCTGTATCTATCCGCACGGATCAGGATTATGTGAAATCGTTGCTTAACTTATTTGCTAAACGAAATTAAAGAATATGAATATACTGAATACTAGCAAAAAGTTCTTGAAAGCTGGAGTTTGTGCAATTATGCTGATAACAGCCGGACAGGCACAGGCACAGCAGGTTACGGTAGACGCCAGCATTGACTCGCTGCAACTTCTCATTGGCGAACAGGCTAAAGTGAAGCTGGAAATCAGCATGGATGCCAAGCAAAAACTGCAACTTCCGTTCCTGCGCGATACATTGGTAAAAGGAGTGGAGATATTGGATATAGCCAAGCCTGATACCCAGATGCTGAACGATGGAAAACGTATGCTGATAAAACAGGAATATACAATAACCTCTTTTGACTCGGCACTTTACTATCTCCCCCCATTCGAGGTGATGGTAAACGGAGAGCCTTACCGGTCCAAAGCATTGGCCGTAAAAGTATATTCCATTCCGGTAGACACGCTGCATCCCGAACAATTCTTCGGACCGAAGACCGTTCGCGAAGTACCTATCACCTGGGATGACGTATCGGCCATCGTATGGCTTACCTTGCTGATGCTTGCTTTGGGCGGACTGGCTTACTATCTGTTTGTACGCTACAAGGATAACAAGCCTATCATCAAGAAGATCAAGATTGAACCGAAGTTGCCGCCACACCAGCAGGCGTTGAAGGAAATAGAGCGTATCAAGGGAGACAAAACCTTGCGTACAGCCGATCCGAAGACCTATTATACCGAGCTGACGGATGTACTCCGCACTTATATGGAAGAACGATTCGGCTTTAACGCTATGGAGATGACTTCATCCGAAATTATTGATAAGCTACAGGAAATCAACGACAAAGAATCTATCAAGGATTTGATGTATTTGTTCCAGACTGCCGACTTGGTGAAATTCGCCAAACATTCTCCGTTGATGAACGAAAATGATATGAATCTGGTAAACGCAGTAGACTTCATCAATAATACAAAAGTGGAACCAGACCCGAATGCAAAGCCCGAACCTACGGAAATCACCGTGGAGGAAAAGCGAAGCAAACAGGGCAGAATGATTCTGCTGGGCAGCATCAGCATCATTGTTATTGCTATTGTGGTAATTCTGTATAAGGTGCTGAGTGGTGTATATAACCTCTGGTTTTAACAAATAAATACTAGGAACAATGATTTTTGCAAATATTGAATATCTATTTCTGCTGGTTCTGCTCATACCTTATATAGTATGGTACGTCATGAAGCGGAAGAAAACCGAGCCTACGCTTCAGGTTTCTACCACACGCATGTATATGAAGGCACCCAAAAGCTGGAAGATTTACTTGCTGCATACTCCGTTCGTACTCCGTACGGTGGCTATCATCATGGTAATCCTGATCTTGGCACGCCCTCAGACCACAGACAACTGGCAGAATACCGAAATAGAAGGAATCGACATCATGCTGGCAGTGGACGTTTCTACCAGTATGCTGGCCGAAGACTTGAAACCCAACCGACTGGAAGCTGCCAAACAAGTAGCTTCCGAGTTTATCAACGGCCGCCCCAATGATAATATCGGTCTGACCATCTTTGCCGGTGAGAGTTTTACCCAATGTCCGCTGACGGTAGACCATGGGGTGTTGCTGAATCTGTTCAACAGCATCAAAGGCGATATCGCCCAGCGCGGACTGATTGAAGATGGTACTGCCATCGGTATGGGCATTGCTAATGCGGTGACCCGTCTGAAGGACAGCAAGGCGAAATCGAAAGTGATTATTCTGCTGACGGATGGTAGCAATAACCGTGGAGATATTTCTCCGCTGACGGCTGCCGAGATAGCCAAACAGTTCGGAATCAGGATCTACACCATCGGTGTCGGTACAAACGGAACTGCTCCTTATCCGATGCAGACCTACGCAGGGACGCAATATGTGAATGTCCCCGTCGAGATAGACGAAAAGACTTTGACCGAGATTGCAGGTACAACGAACGGAAATTATTTCCGTGCCACCAGCAATTCCAAGTTGAAGGAAGTCTATCAGGAGATAGACAAACTGGAGAAAACGAAGTTGAACGTGAAGGAATTCAGCAAACGCGAAGAAGAATATCAGGTATTCGCCTGGATTGCTTTCTTCTGCATTTTGCTTGAACTCTTGTTGCGTAACTCAGTATTAAAGAAAATACCTTAAAAAAAGAAAGTCATGTTTCGATTTGCAGACCCGAACTTTTTATATTTACTCATCCTATTGCCGTTTTTGGTGGCGCTGTATTTGTATTCCAATTATCACCGCCGCCAAAATATTCGCAAATATGGTGATCCGGCATTGCTGAAAGGGCTCATGCCGACTATTTCCAAGTATCGTCCTGACATCAAGTTTTGGCTGACTTTTGCTGCGTTGACATTGGTTATACTGATGTTGGCCCGCCCACAGTTCGGCTCAAAGATGGAAACGGTGAAACGAAGTGGAGTGGAAGCTGTCATTGCCTTGGACATTTCAAACTCCATGCTGGCAGAAGATGTGACTCCCAGTCGTTTGGACAAATCAAAGAAATTGATTTCCAGACTGGTAGATACGTTCAATAATGATAAAGTGGGATTGATTGTTTTTGCAGGTGATGCTTTCACGCAATTGCCCATCACAAGCGATTATGTTTCCGCCAAAATGTTCTTGGAAACCATTAATCCGTCATTGATAACCACACAAGGTACGGATATCGGTGCGGCCATCCGCCTGGCAATGAAGAGTTTTACTCCGCAAGAAGGAGTGGGACGTGCAATTATTGTCATTACCGATGGTGAAAATCATGAAGGTGGGGCAGTAGAAGCAGCCCAAGAAGCAGCCGAAAAAGGTATGCAGGTATTTGTATTAGGAGTAGGTTCACCGGATGGTTCTCCAATTCCAGCTGAGGACGGTAGCAACAATTTCCGTCGCGATAAGGATGGAAATGTTATCGTCACCCGCTTGAATGAGCAGATGTGCCAGGAAATAGCCAAGGCTGGCAATGGAATGTATATTCGTGTGGATAATACCAACTCTGCCGAGAAGGTATTGAACAATGAAATCGCCAAACTGTCAAAAGCTGATGTAGAAAGTCAGGTTTATACTGAATTTGATGAACAGTTCCAGGCTTTGGCATGGCTGGTGCTTATCCTGCTGGTGGTAGAAATGCTTATTTTGGAACGGAAAAATCCGCTTTTCAAAAATGTCAGACTATTTAAATAAGGAATGCTTATGTTACAAAAAACCTATATCACTCTGTTATTCTTACTTGTGGCAAGCAGTGCCTTCGCCCAAAAAACAGAAAGAGATTATCTGCGCAGCGGAAACAAGCTGTATAATGACAGCTTGTTTATCAAAGCGGAGGTAGATTATCGTAAGGCATTGGAAATTAACCCGAAATCAACAGATGCCATGTTCAATTTGGGAAACTCGCTCTTGATGCAGCAAAAAGCAAAGGAAGCGATGGAACAGTTTGAATCTGCTTCTAAGGTAGAGAAGGACAAGGATAAACTGGCACAGATTTATCATAACATGGGAGTTATCCTTCAGTCGTCCAAGCAGTATCCACAGTGTATAGAGGCTTATAAGGAATCTTTACGGAATAACCCGAAAGATGATGAAACTCGTTATAACTTGGCTTTGGCGCAAAAGCTGTTGAAAGACCAACAGCAAAATCAAGACCAGAATCAGGATAAGAATCAAGATCAAAAACAAGATCAGAAAGACGACAAAAAGGATCAGAACAAAAACCAGCAAGAACAGGATAAGAAAGACCAACAAAATCAAAATCAGCAGCAACAGCAGCAAAATAAGGATGAAATGTCCAAGGAAAATGCCCAACAATTATTGAATGCTGTGATGCAAGATGAAAAGAATGTGCAAGACAAAGTTAAAAAACAACTGCAAATTCAAGGAAAGAAGTTGGATAAAGACTGGTAATTTCTTAATTTTGGCAAATAAAAAAATAATTAGATAGCAATGAGGAAAGTAATTCTCTTATTCATATTAATAACATCGGTGCTCGGAGCATGGGCAGACGGAAATGTGACGTTTACCGCTTCTGCGCCTGATGTAGTAGTAAGCGGGGATCAGTTCCGGCTGACTTATACGGTTAACACTCATAAAGTCAGGGATTTTCGTGCACCTAATATCAAGGGGTTCGATGTCTTAATGGGACCAAGCCGTTCACAGCAGAGTAGTACACAGATTATAAATGGTAATGTTACTTCTACCAGCTCCATTACTTTTACTTATATTTTGATGGCTGATAAAGAAGGAACTTACACCATTCCTGGTGCTACTATTGTGGCAGACGGACAAAACAAAACTTCAAATTCCGTACAAATCAAAGTATTACCGCCTGATCAAACAAATGGTGTTGGAGGTGGAAATAATAGCGGTGGAAGAACTTCTTCACGCAGTCAGGTTGCCGGAAGCAAAATAACCAATCAAGATTTGTTTATTACCGCAACAGCAAGTAAGACTACTGTTTATGAACAGGAAGCCATCTTGTTGACATACAAGGTCTATACTTTGGTAAACTTGCGCCAGCTGCGTGGTGACATGCCTAAACTAACCAACATTTATGTACAAGAAGTGGAACTTCCCCAACAAAAGACATTCTCTTTGGAACATTATAACGGAAGAAACTATAACACTACTGTGTGGAGTCAGTATGTACTTTTCCCCCAGCAATCGGGAAAAATAGAAATTCCGGCTATTACCTTTGAAGGGGTTATAGCTCAACAAGTTGCCTCAGACGATCCTTTTGATGCTTTCTTTAATGGTGGAAGTAACTATGTGGAAGTAAAGAAAAACATTGTCACTCCTAAGCTGACCATCAATGTGAAAGCATTGCCCGATGGCAAACCGGCTAATTTCTCCGGAGGAGTAGGAGAGTTTACTATCAGTTCGTCTATAAGTACAAAAGAACTGAAAACAAATGATGCTGTAACCATTAAGTTAGTCATTTCTGGTACAGGTAATTTGAAATTGGTCAATACTCCGGAAGTAGCTTTTCCAAAGGATTTTGAAGTATACGACCCCAAGATTGACAATAAATTTACATTAACTCGCGAAGGTTTGTCAGGCAATAAGGTGATAGAATATCTAGCAATTCCAAGACATGCCGGCAATTTCACTATTCCGCCTGTCGAATTTTCCTATTTTGACTTAAAAAGCAATAGCTATAAAACAATAAAAACAGAAGCTTACAACCTAAAAGTGGAAAAAGGTGCAGGAAATGCAGATCAAGTTATTGCAGACTTTACCAACAAGGAAGATTTGAAAGTATTGGGACAAGACATCCGCTACATCAAAATGGGGGAAACTAGTTTAACTCGTAAGGGAGATTTCTTCTTTGGCTCAACAACATATTATCTATGGTATATCATTCCATTGGTTCTCTTCGTTGTTTTCGTAATTGTCTATCGTAAAAAAGCTATTGAAAATGCAAATGTAGCAAAAGTACGTACTAAAAAAGCGAATAAAGTGGCTGCCAAACGCATGAAAAATGCAGGCAGATTATTAGCTGAAAACAAACAAGAAGCATTCTATGATGAGGTGTTGAAAGCACTTTGGGGATACATCAGTGATAAGTTGAATATCCCGGTTTCTCAATTGTCTAAAGATAATATCGAGGACGAATTGACCAAATATGGTGTTGCCCCCGAACTGATTAAAGATTTCATCGGAACATTGAATGAATGCGAGTTCGCCCGCTATGCTCCGGGTAATCAGAATGAAGCTATGGATAAAGTATATTCTTCGGCTGTTGAGGTCATCAGCAAAATGGAGAATAGTATAAAACACTAAATCAAAGGAGATTATAACAATGACAAAAATATATTTCATTTTGATATTCCTGATAAGTTTTGTCACAGTCTACGCACAGAATGAATCAGACTCTGCACAGGTTACCGCCCAAACAGAAATGCCACAAAGTGCTGCTGTGCAAACTTTCCCAACAAAGACAGAAGCCGATAGTGCATATATAAGAAACGACTTTGCAGCTTCTGTAGAGATGTATGAGAATATATTAAAAAACGAGGGGGAATCTTCCGATATTTATTATAATTTAGGTAACAGCTATTATAAAATGAATAACATTGCCAAAGCTGTCCTCAATTACGAACGTGCCTTGTTGCTAAACCCAGGAAATAGTGATATTCGTTTCAACCTAGAACTGGCTAGAAGCAAAACTGTAGACAAGGTAATCCCTTCTAGTAAAATGTTTTTCGTTACCTGGACTCAATCACTTATTAATACAATGAGTGAAAAGGCATGGGCACATACAGGCATCATCATGTTTATTCTGATGATATTGGCACTGTCTTTATTTATTTTCGGAAAACGAGTAGTCTTGAAGAAAGTAGGATTTATTTCAGCAATCTTTTTCTTTCTAGTGACTATTTTAGCAAATATATTTGCCTCAGAACAAAAATCTGAATTAATTAATCATGATAACGCTATTATAATGGCTCCTAGCGTTACAGTCAAAAGTACTCCTAACCAAAGTGGAACAGACTTATTTATTCTTCATGAAGGTAGGAAAGTAATAATTAAAGATAATACGATGAAGGAGTGGAAAGAAATTAAACTGGAAGACGGTAATGTGGGATGGGTACCTACCAATGTTATTGAAATCATTTAAAACATAATCAATGGATATACAACAGTACATAGCAGCAGATAAAGAATTACTACTGAATTTGAACGGAAGCCAATCCTTATTTTGGGACGGATTCATGTGGGTAGCTACCAGTACAATTGTATGGGTACCTGTAGCTGCTATGCTGTTATATATCATAATTAAAAATAATAAAATTCAAGAAGCATTATTGACTATCGTTATGATTGCCTTAGTCATAACTTTAGCAGATCAAATAGCTTCTGGTTTATGCAAACCGTTTTTCGCACGTTTCCGCCCAACACAAGACCCCAATATTATGTATATGGTTGATATTGTAAACGGATATAGAGGAGGACGATTTGGCTTCATATCCAGTCATGCTGCCAACACATTTGCTATTTCTGTCTTTTTATCTTTACTAATTAAAAGGAAATCTCTTACTTTTATGCTTCTTTTTTGGGCCGTACTCAATTCCTATTCTAGAATCTACTTAGGAGTGCATTATCCGGGAGATATTCTTTTTGGTACTATAGAAGGTTGTTTCATAGGATATTTGATTTATCTCCTTTATAAATTTATTCAAAAAAAAATCTTTTATAAACCACGTTGCATTTCTAATCAATACACTGCCAGCGGTTATTTGATTAGTGATATTAATTTATTCTACATAATTCTCATTTCTACTTATTTCTTCATTATTATAGCAGGTATGATTGTGACTCATACACTCAATCTATAATCAGCAAATTAACCATTATAAATTTACATACAGTCAAAAATAGCACAAAAAGATTTGTTTTATGCATTTTTTTGATTAAGTTTATACCATGATTTAAGTACTCACTTTTATAACTAAATTTAATACATCATGAGAACAATAACATTTAATGAACTGCGCAGAATCAAAGATTCATTACCTAGTGGGAGTATGCACAGAATCGCAGATGAACTCAATATGACCGTAGAAACTGTACGTAACTTTTTTGGTGGACACAATTTCAAGAATGGTAAAAGTGTTGGAATTCATTTGG
Source organism: Phocaeicola vulgatus ATCC 8482 (assembly GCF_000012825.1). Classification (GTDB taxonomy): domain Bacteria; phylum Bacteroidota; class Bacteroidia; order Bacteroidales; family Bacteroidaceae; genus Phocaeicola; species Phocaeicola vulgatus. The sequence goes on from NC_009614.1 coordinate 4,125,666, forward strand.
AACCGGGACCAGATGGGGGACTAGTAATGCTAGATGATACAACAGTTCTTGAAAAAGCCCTTCAAATATTGAGAGAAACTGAAGAAAAAGTAACGCAAGAAGCGTAATATAAAATCCCGGTTGAATGCAACATTCAATTGGGATTTTTTGTTTAACCTGAAAATCACTTAAAATATAGAATTATGGAAGATAAATTGATAACCTTAGCAATCCTCACTTATGCTAAAGCACAGATTTTAAAGAATGTACTTGAGAATGAAGGAATTGAAGCGTACATTCACAATGTGAATCTTATTCAACCTGTCATATCTTCTGGAGTAAGGCTAAGAATTAAAGAAAGCGACCTGCCTCATGCTTTGCAGATTATAGAAAGTTCTGCATGGCTTTCAGAAGATATAATCAAAGGTAAGGAGAGCAGCTCAGAAAGAAATAAAGAAAAAAGAAAAGTACTTATCCCGATAGACTTTTCAAACTATTCTCTTAAAGCCTGCCAATTTGGTTTTTCTTTTGCTAATGCTATTAATTCAGAAGTTGTGCTTCTACATGCTTATTTCAGTCCTATTTATGTGCCTACAATTCCTTATGGAACTGATAATTTCAATTTTCAGATCGAAAGAGAAGAATCTGTAAAAAGTATGATAGAAACAGTGCACAACGAGTTGAATAAACTTTCTGATACAATCAAAAAGAAAGTTGAGTCGGGAGAGTTTCCTAATATAAAATATACTTGCATTTTGCGTGATGGTATTCCCGAAGAAGAAATCTTACGATATGCTAAAGAATATAATCCTCAGATAATTATAATGGGAACAAGAGGGAGAAGCCAAAAAGATATAGACTTGATTGGTAGCGTTACAGCTGAAGTTATAGAAAGAAGCAAATCCTTTGTATATGCTATTCCAGAACATACACCACTAAAAACATTCAATGATATAAAAAAAGTAGCTTTTGTGACCAATTTTGACCAAAGGGATCTAATAGCTTTTGACTCCTTGATAAATGCTTTTAAATCGTTTCATTTTGCTGTTTCCTTCATTCATTTAAGTACAGATAACGATGCATGGAATGAAATAAAACTAGCAGGTATTAAAGATTACTTTCAAAAACAATACTCTAAATTGGAACTATATTATAATGTAGTGAAAGAAGATAACATACTGAACAATTTGGACAACTATGTAAAAGAAGAAAATATAGACGTGATTTGCATCACAAATTATAAACGAAACATATTTGCTAGATTGTTTAATCCTAGCATAGCAAGAAAAATGATATTTCATGCTAATACACCTATATTAGTAATAAAATAAAGAATCAAGAAGGGTAGCACAAGCAAATCACAATGTGTTACCCTTCAACATATTAATGTTCACTTAGGGATATTCAGTAAATGTCTCTAAAAAATAAGATGGCATATGAAGATGATAGGGCATGACCATTTCATATGCCATTCTTATTGTCATTTTTCCGTGCTTTCTCACATACTTCTATCCGACAGGACATGACGTTCCGGAAGAAGTCTGATGACCTCTTCTGATTCTGTGAGTAAAATCATATCATGCTGCTTTAGCTGTTTTGTTTCTGATTTTTTCTATCATCAGTATGGCATTTGCCGTATGTATTCCAAAGAAAATCCACAGTATTTCCGTCTTCCTGTTTCTGGCCTTTATCCTTGAGAGCGAGTAATGTTGCTTTTGAGTGCCGAAGCTTCCTTCAAGCCGTGTTGCCCTTTCTTTTGAGAGTTCGCTTCTAAGCACCTTCCTCAAAGGCTCATCTTTGGCCGCCCTTCCCTTGCGCACAAAGGATGTGGATATCCCATATTTTGTACAGAACTTTCTGTTGGCATTATTGGCATATATGGAATCGGCAGCCACACATCTTACCCTTACATTCATAAGCTTCTGCTGCATACGGATACAGTCCTTCAAGCGTATACCCTCATTGAATGCCTTGAACGAGAGGTGTTCGATGAACGATATGCCGTCTATCTGTATATTATTGACCTTTGCACCGAACTCGACGGACTTGGTTTCCTTGCCTCTGACGATGGGACGTACATAATGACGGTCAATGCTGACGATGCGGTCACTGACTTTCCGCCCTTCAAACATTTCCTTTTCTTGTACAAGCACCTTTCTGATGATGGAAAGACGCTTATGATAATCCTGGGTATATCGGAGTAAAGCACCGTACTCGCTATGGATCCCATCCCTTTGACTGAGGAGCTTTTCAAGAAGCTTGATCATACGGCGCTTAAGCATTCTTGTCCTTGAAGCTCTCCTCTTTCTTTTCTTGCAGTAGGACAGATAGGATTCCGCCACATTCCTGTATTTGTTGCGCGGACGCCTTATGCCCAACTCCCTGCAATGCCGGCATATATGCCTGTAGAGCCATTCGAGGCTTTCCCAAAGGAGTTTCATGTCCGTAGGAAAACGCATGTGGCTTTCATAGCATGTGGCATCGGTCATGCAGACGTGAAGGTTATCAAGATAAGGTTTCCAGTGTGAAGCCAGGAGCTCCTGGAAAGAATCAATGTCAAGGCGGGATGCTATCTCATTACGGATGGCACTGACTATCTTGAAGTTGGTTATGGGAAGGGACGGGGGAATCATAATTCCACAGAAAATCTGGTAGTGTATGTTCCCGTTCAGATGTTCCACCAGTTGCCTGTCGGAGAATCCGGTGTATGCCTTCAGGACCATAAGGGCGATCTTTGCGGAAGGACTGAATCTGTTCCTGCGTCCCAGGCGCCGGTCCGACAGGCCGGCGGCTTTTGCCATACATTCAAACGGAAAGACCGAATGAAGCTTGCCAAGCTCACTCTCATTAAAACTCTTGCGGTATTTTTCCAGAATATCAAATTCTGTAAAACCCAAAGTAGGGTGAATTTCTGAAATATTCACTATCTTTGCCATATCTTATTAGTTTGGATATTTCCCCCGTTTTGGCCGTCAAATCTTATTTTCGGGGGAATACCTAAAGATACAAAAAAGCCAACTAATTCGCAATACTTTGTGTATGAATTAGTTGGCTGATTTTGTAATATTTAATGAATGTCCCCACTTAGTATTTAATTAAACATAATACTGATTATATATCAAAAATGGCTCGCGTAAATAGACTTGAAAAAGGGATTGGTTGATTAATAAAGACGAAAATAAATTTTGCCATAACGCAAAAAACTAATATCTAAAGATACATAAACTTTAGATAATAACAAAGCCCAGACTGGAAAAGTCCGAGCTTTGTGCATAAATAAATAGAAAGATCGTATTAATATCCTAATTCTTTTTCCAAAGAATCATATTCAGCTCTATTTAACTTCCAATAAATATTTAGCAAATAATTTCCCCACAAAGCTTTATTATCAGGCTTTAATTCTTTTGCCTTCTCATAATATGGTTTAGCTTTCTCATACAACTCTTTAATCTTATTTTCGTTTTCATTGTATTTGGGATCATCAATAGCTAACTTTGCATTTTCCTCAACAATAATCTGGGCTGGGAAAAAATAACAATCACCAATCTTTGAATATGCTTCAGCAACTAAATCTCCGTTGTTTGAAATAATTTTATTAAATATAGCAACTGCATCATCATACTGCTTTTTCTCATACAATAAGATACCTTTTACATAAAGATAGTACGGAGTTTCACTCGTAGCAAGCAATTTATTAATTTGAGCCAAACCCTCATCAACCATACCTTTTTGAATATAATAATCCATAATATTACCAACAAAGTATTCTTGCTTAGGAAACGATTCAGTACCTTCTTTGATTACTTCAAGCCATTTTGCAGAATCACCACCTTCTTTCTGACCATATGTTTCAGCCAAGCACATTAATGCTCTATAACCTTCTTCTTTATGATTCTTACCTATATTGCCATATTTGATGACAGCTTGATTGTCTTTCAGCATATTAGCAGCTAAAGTTGCATAACAAGCATATAATGCATTCAAAGTGTCAGCCTTCAACTCATCATCATCAGCAAACATAGGCTCGTTTACTACATCAACAAATAATCCAAAATATTTTAGAGCATCAGCATAATCTCCTTTATTGTAAGCATCACCACCACCATTAACTAGGTTTAAACGCAAAGTCTTCAAAGCATCTGCATTCTTCTTTCTGAATTTGGGTTTCTTTAACTCACCACTTTGGACTTTAGCCTGCTCTATTTCATCGCATTTCAAGTAGAAGTCATACATCTTAGCTAAGCTGTTATAAAGCTTAGTTGTATCTGCCTGACCTCCGGGTAAATAAAGTTTCATGTTTTCTTCATCATAAATTGCTTTCTGAAAATCTCCAGCTAATTTCCATGTTTCCGGATCATTAGCGGTTTCAGGATTAGTTAAAGCCGGTTCGATAGCTTTTGCAGCTTCTTCAGGTTTGCTTTTCAAGGATTTAGCCTCCTTAACAACACTTACTTGTGCAGACACAAAGCAAGCTGTTAACAATAAAGCCACTGTAAATAATACTTTTCTCATGATTTTGTGGATTTAATAATACAATTTATTTTATTCTTCACTATTTGCTTCGGCAGTTAAATCTGAATTAGTATCAGAATTAGTAGTACCACCACTCTCTCCTTCAGTTATATTTTCAAGATCTGTATTTGAATTTTCATCTGTAACCTCTTCTTCAGATGTCACCTTACATACAGAGCCTATTTGGTCATTACGTTTCTCCAAATTTATCAATCGCACACCTTGTGTTGCACGTCCCATGATGCGGACTTCAGCGACTTTTAAACGAATTGTAATACCAGATTTATTAATAATCATCAAGTCATTCTCATCTGTAACAGACTTGATAGCTACCAATTTACCCGTTTTATCTGTAATATTCAACGTTTTTACACCCTTACCGCCACGATTGGTCTTACGATAATCTTCGATATCAGAACGTTTACCGTATCCTTGTTCAGAAACTACCATAATTGATTCAGCTTCAGGATCTTTTATACAAATCATACCGATAACTTCATCGCCACCATCTTCATCCAAAGTCATACCACGCACCCCTGTAGCCGTACGTCCCATAACACGAACCGCACTTTCGTGAAAGCGAATTGCACGCCCGTTACGGTTAGCAATAATGATTTCATTATCACCGTTAGTCATACGAACTTCAATCACTTTATCATCCTCACGAATAGTTATCGCATTAACACCATTCTGGCGAGGCCGTGAGTATTGTTCCAACAAAGTCTTTTTAATGACGCCATTCTTTGTACAGAACAGCACATAATGGCTGTTAATGAACTCGGTATCATTAAGGTTTTTCACACGTAGATATGCTGTAACCACGTCATCGGAATCAATATTCAGCAAATTCTGAATAGCGCGTCCTTTAGCATTTTTAGTTCCTTCGGGAATTTCGTAAACTTTCAACCAATAGCACTTACCTTTCTGAGTGAAGAACATCATAGTATTGTGCATTGTAGCCGGATAAATATGCTCTACAAAGTCTTCATCACGGGTTTCACTTCCTTTTGATCCAACTCCACCCCTATTTTGGGCACGGAATTCTGATAAAGGAGTACGTTTGATATATCCCATATGAGATATCGTGATAACCATCTGATCATCAGCATAAAAATCTTCCGGATTAAATTCTTCTGAAGAATAAACTATTTCAGACCGACGCGCGTCCCCATACTTCTCTTTTACCTCTACTAACTCATCTTTGATTACTTTTTTACAAAGTTCATCATTTGAAAGAATTTCTTCATAATAAGCAATCTGTTTCATCACCTCTTCATATTCTGCGTGAAGCTGATCTTGCATCAAACCTGTTAATTGGCGCAAACGCATTTCTACAATAGCACGTGCCTGAATTTCACTCAGATTAAAACGCTCTATTAACCCTGCTATGGCATCATTAGGGGTTTTTGCAGCACGAATAATACGGATCACTTCATCAATATTATCAGAAGCTATAATCAATCCTTCAAGAATATGAGCACGCTCCTGTGCCTTCCGTAAATCATACTGAGTACGACGAATTACCACATCATGACGATGTTCTACAAAATATCTGATTAAATCTTTCAGATTCAACATTTTGGGGCGACCATGGACCAGAGCGATATTATTTACTCCAAATGAAGTTTGCAGAGCTGTCATTTTGAACAATTTGTTCAGCACCACACTAGCATTTGCATCACGTTTAACATCAATAACAATACGCATACCTTCACGGTCGGATTCATCATTTACATACGAAATACCATCAATCTTCTTGTCATTGACTAAAGATGCGATATTTTCAATCAATTCCTTCTTATTTACATTATAAGGAATTTCATTAACTATGATCTTGTCATGTGTAGTATGAGTTTCTATCTCAGCCTTAGCACGCATCACTACTCTACCACGTCCGGTTTCGTAAGCATCGCGTACCCCGCTTATACCATATATATATCCACCTGTAGGGAAATCCGGTGCTTTTACATATTGCATAAGCCCTTCAATATCAATATCATTATTGTCAATGTAAGCAATACATGCATCGATTACTTCAGAAAGATTATGGGTAGGCATATTGGTTGCCATACCTACAGCAATACCGGATGCTCCATTTACCAACAAGTTAGGAATCCGTGTTGGCATGACAGTCGGTTCCTGCAACGTGTCATCAAAATTATTCTGAAAATCAACAGTTTCCTTATAAAGATCCTGCATCATCTCTTCACCTATTTTCTTTAATCTTGCTTCCGTATAACGCATGGCAGCAGGGCTGTCACCATCAACAGAGCCGAAGTTACCCTGACCATCTACCAACGGATATCTCATAGCCCAATCCTGAGCCATTCTGACCAAAGCTCCATACACGGAAGAGTCACCATGCGGGTGATATTTACCCAAAACTTCACCTACAATTCTTGCTGATTTCTTATAAGCTTTATCGGAGGTATTTCCCAGTTCAATCATACCATATAAGATACGTCTATGAACCGGTTTAAAGCCATCGCGAACATCCGGGAGGGCGCGCGCAACAATTACTGACATTGAGTAATCAATGTACGACGACTTCATTTCCTCTTCGATGTTAATCTTTATAATTCTGTCTTGTTCTAGCATTTAAACAAATATTAATTATACATCTTTTTGGTTTACCAAAAACCACGCTAAAGTACTACTTTTATACGACATACGAAACAAAACCCATAAAAAAGTTAAGTCTATTAAATGTTTTTACTTATATAAGTAAAAAGTATCCCTATACCTTATTTTATAGTATATAGTGATTATCACTCCCACTTCTCATTTACTTTGTGAATAGTTCGCTATAACCCTTATTTTTGTTTAATCCATTTAGCCTGTCAAAGCTTGGCATACATTTTGTTATGCTAATATAAATAAGAAAACAATGGTATGCATTGTTATTATGTGTATCTTTGCACACTGGGAAATAAATACTATACTTTAGGAGGACGATAAATTTATGAACAATCAATTTACACAAAGAGTGTCCGATATCATCATGTATAGCAAGGAAGAAGCCAACAGGCTGCGAAATAGCTATATTGGTCCCGAACACTTGTTGTTGGGACTGATACGTGAAGGTGAAGGAAAAGCTATCGAGATTTTGTTTAATTTGCAAATAAACTTACAGGACATAAAAAATCAGTTGGAGGCCATTGTGAAAAACAATGCAGAAAATGACACCACCTATGACGAGAATATTAGCTTTAATGACAAAGCATCCAAAGTGTTAAAGCTATGTATTCTAGAGGCTAAGTTATTGAGAAACATTGCGGCTGACTCTGAACATATTTTGTTAGCAATTATGAAGGTCAAGGATAATGCAGCTTTCCACGTCTTGGAAAGCAATGGCGTAACATACGAAAAAATCAAACTCACTTTACAACCAGACACCCATGCAGGTCTGGGGTTCAGTGAGGACGAGGATGAAGACGAGGATATACGTCAGAGTCCAAGTGGCAATAAATCAAATGCAGCACAACAGCAGGCACGCCCGGCACAAAAAAAGCCGGCTAATGACACTCCTGTACTCGACAATTTCGGCACAGACATGACAAAAGCTGCCGAAGAAGGAAAACTAGATCCTGTAGTTGGCCGGGTGAAGGAAATAGAGCGACTGGCACAAATATTGAGCCGTCGCAAGAAAAACAACCCAATTTTGATTGGCGAACCGGGAGTCGGCAAATCTGCCATTGTTGAGGGACTTGCATTACGGATTGTGGAAAAGAAAGTATCACGTATCTTATTTGACAAACGAGTGATAGCTCTTGATATGACTGCCGTTGTCGCAGGCACTAAATATCGTGGACAATTCGAGGAACGTATTCGTTCTATCTTAAACGAGTTGAAGAAGAATCCTAACATCATTCTTTTCATCGATGAAATCCACACTATTGTGGGAGCAGGTTCTGCAGCGGGCTCAATGGATGCAGCCAATATGTTGAAACCCGCATTGGCCAGAGGCGAGATTCAATGCATCGGAGCGACGACGTTGGACGAATACCGCCAAAACATTGAAAAAGACGGTGCATTGGAACGTCGGTTCCAAAAGGTTATTGTAGAACCAACAACTGCAGAAGAGACACTTCAGATATTGAAAAATATCAAGGATAAATACGAGGATCATCATAATGTGAACTATACAGATGCAGCCCTTGAAGCTTGTGTGAAACTAACAGACCGATATATCACAGACCGTAACTTCCCCGATAAAGCGATAGATGCTTTAGATGAAGCCGGCTCGCGCGTACATCTTACTAATATCACTGCTCCTAAAGAAATAGAAGAACAGGAAAAACTGATTGATGAGATGAAATCTCTTAAAAATGAAGCTGTCAGGCTACAGAATTTCGAACTGGCCGCCAGTTATCGTGACAAAGAGAAAGAATATACGAATCAGCTTGATACCCTGAAGGAAGAATGGGAAAAAAGTCTGAAGGAAAACCGGGAAACGGTAGATGACGAACAAATAGCTGAAGTCGTTTCCATGATGTCAGGCGTACCTGTACAAAGAATGGCACAGGCTGAAGGAATGAAATTATTAGGAATGAAAGACGATCTGCTTTCTAAAGTTATCGGTCAGGACAAAGCAATCGCCACACTGGTAAAAGCTATTCAAAGAAGCCGTGTAGGCCTGAAAGATCCTAATAAGCCGATTGGTACATTCATGTTTCTAGGTCCGACAGGTGTCGGCAAGACTCATTTGGCCAAGGAGTTAGCGAAACTAATGTTCGGTTCAGCAGATGCACTTATCCGCATTGACATGAGTGAATATATGGAAAAATTCACCGTATCCCGTCTGGTAGGAGCACCTCCCGGATACGTAGGTTATGAAGAAGGTGGGCAGCTGACGGAGAAAGTAAGGCGTAAACCCTACTCTATCGTTTTATTGGATGAAATTGAAAAAGCGCATCCCGATGTATTCAACATATTGTTGCAAGTGATGGATGAAGGTCGGTTGACTGACAGTTATGGCAGAACTGTAGACTTTAAAAATACCATAGTCATCATGACATCTAATATTGGAACCCGCCAACTGAAAGAATTCGGAAAAGGAATCGGATTTGCCGCCCAGGTCCGTACTGATGACAAAGAATACTCGCGCAGCGTGATTACAAAAGCTTTGAATAAGTCTTTTGCGCCCGAATTCATCAATCGTTTGGACGAAATAATAACTTTCGACCAACTCGATCTGGATGCACTGACCCGGATTATTGATATTGAACTTAAGGGCCTTTACAGTCGTGTGAAAAACATTGGTTACAAGCTTGTTATTGACGAAGATGCCAAAAAGTTTGTAGCCACCAAAGGTTACGATGTACAGTTTGGAGCACGCCCATTGAAACGTGCCATCCAAAACAACTTGGAGGATGGCATCTCCGAGCTGATACTTGGATCAGAAATGGCAGCTGGTGACACGATCAAGGTAAGCTATGACAAAGAAAAAGACCTCATTGTCATGACTGTGGAAAAGTAAAGAGTCCAAAGTTATTCAAAAAATAACAGACAAAATGTCAGATATCACTGTATCTGGCATTTTTTTTGCCCATCATCCAACAAAAAGACGATTCAAACGTATATATAACATAATAACTTAAAACCATAAATAGTATGCAAAAAGGAAATATTGGGGTAACCACTGAGAACATTTTCCCCATCATTAAAAAGTTCTTATACAGTGATCATGAAATATTCCTCCGTGAATTAGTTTCTAATGCAGTAGATGCCACACAGAAGCTGAAAACCCTTGCATCTAAAGGTGAATTCAAAGGAGAGATGGGAGATCTTACCATTAAAGTAAGCTTAGGAAAAGATACCATCACCATTTCCGACCGGGGTATCGGACTTACAGCCGAAGAGATCGACAAATATATCAATCAGATAGCTTTTTCAGGTGCTAACGACTTCCTTGAAAAATATAAAGATGATGCCAATGCCATCATCGGACACTTTGGTCTGGGTTTCTATTCTGCCTTCATGGTAGCCAAAAAAGTGGAAATCATCACAAAATCCCACCAAGAAGGAGCACAAGCTGTGAAATGGACTTGCGACGGAAGCCCTGAGTTCACTATCGAAAACGTTGAAAAAGAAAGCCGCGGATCGGATATTATCCTTTATATAGATGATGACTGCAAGGAATTTCTGGAAGAAACACGTATTTCTTCATTGCTGACTAAATATTGCCGCTTCCTTCCTATCCCCATTGCATTCGGCAAAAAGAAAGAATGGAAAGATGGAAAGCAGGTTGAAACAAACGAAGACAACGTAATCAACGAAACCTATCCTTTATGGACACGCAAACCGGTAGAGCTGAAAGACGAAGATTATAAGAAATTCTATCGGGAGTTATATCCTATGGCAGACGAACCTCTGTTCTGGATCCACCTGAATGTGGATTATCCGTTCAATCTGACAGGTATTCTGTACTTCCCGAAAGTGAAGAGCAACATTGAATTACAAAAAAACAAAATCCAACTTTACTGCAACCAGGTCTATGTCACCGACTCGGTAGAAGGTATTGTTCCAGACTTCCTGACCCTGTTACACGGAGTGATTGACTCACCGGATATCCCGTTGAACGTATCCCGTTCTTACTTGCAGAGCGATTCCAACGTGAAGAAAATCTCCACTTATATTTCTAAGAAAGTATCAGACCGCCTGCAAGCCATTTTTAAGAATGACCGCAAAGAATTCGAGGAGAAATGGGATGATTTGAAGATTTTCATCAACTACGGCATGTTGACTCAAGAAGATTTCTACGAAAAGGCTAATAAATTTGCTCTGCTGAAAGACACAGATGACAAATATTACACTTACGAAGAATACCAAAGCTTGATCAAAGATAACCAAACAGATAAGGACGGCAACTTGATTTATCTGTATGCTACCCATGCAGACGAACAATACAGCTACATTGATGCGGCCAAAAACAAAGGCTACAACGTATTGTTAATGGATGGTCAGCTGGATGTAGCCATGGTAAGTATGCTCGAGCAGAAATTTGAAAAGAGCCGCTTCACCCGTGTGGACAGTGATGTAATTGACCACCTGATTGCTAAAGAAGAGCGCAAAGATGCCAGTTTGGAAGTTGGCCAACGCGATATTCTATCTTCCGTATTCCGCAGTCAGTTACCACAGATGAAGAAAGTGGAATTCAATGTGGAAACACAATCTTTAGGCGAGACAGGAACTCCTATCATGATTACCCAAAGTGAATATATGCGCCGTATGAAAGAAATGGCCAATATCCAGGCAGGTATGAGTTTCTATGGAGAAATGCCGGATATGTTTAACTTGGTTCTGAATGTCGACCACAAACTGGTGAAACAAGTTTTGAATGATGCGGACAACTCTTGCAAAGCTGCTCTTGAACCTATTGAAGCTGAAATGACCAGTCTGAATAAACGTCACGACGAACTTCACAAAGCACAGGAAGGTAAAAAAGCTGATGAAATACCTCAAGCAGAAAAAGATGAATTAAGTAATGTTGAGAAAAAGTTGGCCGATGAAAAGACCAAGAAAGAAGCTGTTTTAGGTGAATACGCAGGTGGTAACAAAGTAATCCGCCAATTGATTGACCTTGCTCTGTTACAAAACAACATGTTGAAAGGTGAAGCTTTGACAAACTTTGTAAAACGCAGTATCGAACTGATTTAACAAATCTATCACATTTTGCTATCAAAAGCGTCGGGAAGTTCATTTCCGGCGCTTTTTTATTCTAAAAAACGATTGGAAACGAAGATTTCTTTCTATATTTGGAGCGACACATACAAAGATTCGACATCCATGAAACATTATCTATATATACTTTTTCTTCTCTTTTTACTACTTCCTCCCATCCATGCACAGAAAGTGGGACTGGTACTGAGCGGAGGAGGTGCCAAAGGCCTAACCCATATCGGCATTATCCGCGCATTAGAAGAAAACGGTATCCCCATAGATTATATTGCAGGCACATCCATGGGAGCCATTGTCGGTTCACTTTATGCCATGGGCTATTCTCCCGATGAAATGGAGGCTTTACTCAAATCCGATGACTTCAAACGCTGGTATTCAGGTAATGTGGAAGAGAAATACATCTATTATTTCAAGAAAAATCCTCCAACACCCGAATTTATCAACATCCGTATCTCCTTAAAAGACTCGCTGAAGAATGTCAAACCTCAGTTTTTGCCTACCAGCATTGTAGATCCCATTCAGATGAATATTGTATTTCTGCAATTATTCGGTCAGGCAACAGCTGCAAGCAAGGCCAATTTTGACAGCCTGTATATTCCCTTCCGCTGTATAGCTTCGGATGTGTACAACAAAAGACCACTGATATTGAAAAAAGGAGATCTGGGAGATGCCGTACGTGCCTCCATGAGTTTTCCTGCCATGTTCAAGCCTATCGAAATAGACTCGATACTGGCATACGACGGTGGCATTTACAATAATTTTCCAGTGAATGTAATGCGTGATACCTTCCATCCAGATATCATTATAGGAAGTGCCGTATCCGCCAATCCGGGCAAACCCAAGGAAGGTGACATTATGGGGCAACTGGAAAATATGATTATGCAAAAGACAGATTACTCTTTACCCGATTCCCTCGGCATCCTCATGACTTTTAAATATGATGATGTCAATTTAATGGACTTCCAGCGCTTTGACGAGTTGCATGACATTGGTTATAAACGTGCCATAGAAATGATGGACTCCATAAAAAGCCGAATTCATCGAAGAATCACCCCCGAACAAGTGAAAGTTAAACGACTGGCCTATAAGAGCAATTTACCGGATTTCCGTTTCAAAAGAGTTAATATAACCGGTGCCAATGAACAGCAAAAGCAATATATACAAAAAGAGTTTCATGAAAACGACTCCGATGTTTTCACTATGGAGGATGTCAAACGAGCATATTTCCGTTTGTTGTCCGATAATATTATATCCGAAATCATTCCTCATGCCGTTTATAATGAGAAAGACCAAACCTACGACTTGAATCTTCAGGTCAAAATGGAGGCCAATCTCTCCGTTCGTGTCGGTGGAAACGTGTCTTCCAGTGGCTCCAATCAAGTCTATTTTGGTGCTTCTTATCAAAACTTGAACTATTATTCAAAAGAATTTAATTTTGACGGACAGTTAGGCCGGGTCTACAATAATGTACAACTTGCAGCACGAATCGATTTTCCAACCAAACTGCCTACATCTTATAAATTCATAGCCTCGATCTCTACCTTCGATTATTTCAAAGAAGCCAAATTCTTTTCCAACAAAGACAATCCGGCTTTCAACAAGAAAAGGGAAGAGTTTGTAAAATTGAAGGTGTCATTACCGTTTCTAAGCCGTAAAAAAGCTGAATTCGGTGTGGGTATAGCCCGTATGGAGGACAGGTACTTCCAAACCAATATCATCGACTTCAGCGAAACAAAACATGATGAAAGCACTTATTCTATCTTCGGAGGCTCTATCGTATTGGAAGGAAGTACCTTGAATGCCCGCCAATTTGCCACACAAGGAAGTCGTGAAAAAATGGCTGCACAAATTTTCACCGGCACAGAACATTTCAGATCCGGTATATCCAAAGTGACTAAAGGCACACCGGAGCCTTATAAAAAAGTACAATCCTGGCTTCAAGTTTCATATCAGAACGAAACATACCATAAGGTAAGCCCTAAGTTTACTTTGGGAGCGTATCTGGAGGCATATTACTCATCCCGAAATTTCTCCAACAATTATACGGCTACATTAATGCAGGCAGGAGAATTCACTCCGACAGCCCATAGCAAAGTAACCTATAATGAGGCTTTCCGTGCTAATCAATATGCCGGAGTCGGCACCATGCCCATCTACCAGTTAAGCGAGTCTTTTCAATTACGCGGAGAATTTTATGGATTTATACCCATCTTTCCTATCAAGAAAGATGAATATGGACAAGCATATTACGGGAAAGCTTTCACAAAATTCGAATATCTTGGAGAAATTTCATTAGTCTTTCAATTATCGTTCGGTTCTATCAGTGCCTATGTAAATCACTATAGCTCACCGTCTAACGATTGGAATGTAGGTTTAACACTAGGCTGGCAGCTGTTTAATTCCCGTTTCGTCGAATAATTTTTAGAAAAAAGTTTAGTAAAACGCTTGCATTTTCAAAAAAAGTCCGTATCTTTGCACCCGTTAAAACGAAAGAACAATAAACAATGGCCGCGTAGCTCAACTGAATAGAGTAGCTGACTACGGATCAGCCGGTTACAGGTTTGAATCCTGTCGCGGTCACTACCAAAAAGTTCGATTAGTTTTACAATGGCCGCGTAGCTCAACTGAATAGAGTAGCTGACTACGGATCAGCCGGTTACAGGTTTGAATCCTGTCGCGGTCACTACTAAAATATTAAACAACGGTCGCGTAGCTCAACTGAATAGAGTAGCTGACTACGGATCAGCCGGTTACAGGTTTGAATCCTGTCGCGATCACAAAAAAGACTATCTGAAAAGATAGTCTTTTTTGTATTTTCTTGAGTCAGTCCAGAATTAGGATGGCTCAGTTTGAAAACGGAGGCTCAATTTTCAAACTTGGGGGAATTAGTTAGTTAAAACAAGCACTTGTTTTTTTAAAGACAAGACGTTTCAAAGGTTACTAACATACAGACCGACAGGTTAGTAACGTGTCGGGTAACATGTTACTAATGTATCAGGTGAAAGATTAGTAATGTTATGCGTGAAAGATATAGAATCTTACAGGTATAACATATATATCAAAGAATGAACAGGTAGGCATAAAAAAAGACTGGTGTTTTTTATATGAGAAGCACCAGTCTTATCTAATTAAAAAGATTCCTTTATCAGCATTTTATTTTCAATTCATTCAAAATAGCACGCATCTTTTCAAATGTTGTGATACGAGTCGGTACAAGCGGCAAACGCAATTTGTTTTCAATCAGCCCCATTACATTCAACATAGCCTTCACCCCAGCAGGGTTACCATCTACGAACAACAGGCTGAATAATTCCGTAAACTTATGATGAATAGTCAATGCATTTGCAAAATCACCCTGTAATGCCAAACGGGTCATACGGCTGAATTCACGCGGAAATGCATTACCGATAACCGAAATAACCCCTACAGCACCCAAAGTAATCAAAGGAAATGTAATACCATCATCACCCGAAATCACATCAAAATTAGCCGGTTTATTCTTGATGATATCATCCATCTGAGTAATATTACCCGATGCCTCCTTGATAGCGATAATATTCTTGAAATCACGTGCCAAACGCAAGGTGGTCTCAGCAGTCATGTTCACACCAGTACGTCCCGGCACATTATAAAGAACCACAGGAAGATCCGTTGCTTCAGCAATCGCTTTATAGTGTTGGTAAATACCTTCCTGAGAAGGTTTGTTATAATAAGGTACAGCAACAAGCACGGCATCAACTCCTGTCATATCATCATTTTTCAGCGTTTCCACAACAGCACGGGTACAGTTACTGCTAACCCCCAGCAGAATAGGAATACGTCCATTCACTCTTTCGATTATCAAACGTTTTATCTTGTCTTTTTCTTCTTTAGTCAAAGTTGGGGTTTCAGCCGTGGTTCCCAACACGCATAAAAAGTCTGTTCCATTTTGAAGCTGGTAATCAACCAGACGAAGTAACGCATCATAATCAACGCTGTCATCTTCCTTGAAAGGAGTAATCAACGCTACTCCCATGCCTTTTAATCTTGTCTGTATCATAAATGAATTATAAATTCTTATTTAATAGCCTACAAAAGTACGAATATTTTCTATTTTAGCGATAAAAATCACACTATTTTTACTTTATACTCGCTAAAAAGTCACTCTATCATTTGCAGAAACTCCTCTTCGCTCACAATGGTCACACCCAGTTTCTGCGCTTTCTCCAGTTTACTGGGCCCCATATTGTCACCTGCCAGAATAAAGCTGGTCTTGGACGAAATACTTCCCACATTCTTACCGCCATGCTTTTCAATTAACTCCTTATATTCGTCACGCGAATGATGGGCGAAAACCCCACTGATCACGATAGATTTCCCTGCCAGTTTGTCAGTGTGTTCCGAAGTATCCTCCTCATCGGCTTCCAGTCTCACACCCGCCACACGAAGACGCTCTATAATGTCACGATTCTTCGGATTAGCAAAATACAACAAGATACTCTGCGCTATTTTTTCTCCGATTTCATCGACATGAATCAAATTATCCAAACTCGCGTCTGCCAAAGCATCCATCGACTTAAAGGATTTTGCCACCTTCTTCGCCACAGTTTCACCCACAAAACGGATGCCCAATGCAAAGAGTACCCTTTCGAACGGCACTTCTTTGGACTGCTCTATACCTTTTATTATATTCTCGGCAGATTTTTCTCCCATACGTTCTAGGTTGATGATATCCGATGTTTTTAAAGTATACAGATCGGCAACATCACGTATCAATCCTTCCTGGTAAAACTGATCTACCGTTTCCGGACCGAGACCATCAATATTCATAGCTCTACGGCTGATAAAATGTTCTATTTTTCCCTTGATCTGTGGGGGGCAAGCGGCATCATTGGTACAATAATAAGCAGCTTCACCTTCATAGCGTACCAATTTACTGCCACACTCGGGACAATGAGTAATAAACTTTACTTTGTCACCTATCATAATACGGGCGTCTTTGTCCACACCTACAATCTTTGGAATAATCTCACCGCCTTTTTCTACATATACCATATCACCAATATGCAAATCCAACCCTTCTATGATGTCGGCATTATGGAGCGAAGCACGCTTTACCACGGTTCCGGACAACTGTATAGGATCCAGATTGGCCACCGGAGTCACAGCACCTGTTCTCCCCACTTGATAGGTCACCTTGTTCAAGCGGGTAAGTGCCTGTTCGGCTTGAAACTTGTATGCAATGGCCCATCGGGGTGATTTTGCCGTAAAACCCAAATTACGCTGCTGTCGCAAAGAATTCACTTTCAATACTATTCCATCCGTAGCTACAGGCAGATTCTTACGCTCCACATCCCAGTATTTGATAAAATCAAAAACTTCCTGCAATGTTTTGCATTTGCGAGTGAGATCGGAAATTTTAAATCCCCATTTCTCAGCTTCTTTCAGATTTTCATAATGACCGTCGCACGGCAAATTATCTCCAAGTAAATAATAAAGGTAGGCATCCAGCTTGCGAGATGCCACAATAGCAGAATTCTGCAACTTCAATGTTCCCGAAGCCGCGTTGCGGGGATTGGCGAACAACGGTTCTTCGCGGGCTTCCCGTTCTTTGTTCAATTCCTCAAACACCACCCAAGGCATCAAAATCTCCCCACGAATTTCAAATGTTTCAGGATACCCCTTTCCATGCAGCACCAAAGGGATACTGCGGATGGTCTTTACATTGCCTGTCACATCATCTCCCTGCACACCATCGCCACGCGTCACGGCGCGCACCAGTTTTCCGTTCTCATAAGTCAGAGAGATGGAAGTTCCATCATACTTCATTTCACAACAAATTTCAAAATCCTCGTTCAGAGACTTCTTTACCCTGTCATAAAACTCGGTTACTTCCGTTTCCGAATAGGTGTTAGCCAATGAAAGCATAGGATATTTATGTACCACCTGCGTGAAATTTTTGTTTATATCACTTCCCACACGCATACTGGGCGAGTTCTCATCTCTATGTTCCGGATGTTTTTCTTCCAGATCCTGAAGTTCACGCATCAGCTTGTCAAACTCCTGGTCTGTAATCTCAGGCGCATTCAATACATAATAATTATAGTTATGTCGATGAAGCTCCTCGCGCAATTGGTCTATTCTTTCTATTTCTGTCATATATAAAAGGTAGTTTTCCCGCAAAAATAGCTATTTTTTGAATGAAAAACACCTTCCGACAAAGAGGAATTTGCTACTTTTGCAAAAAATAACCGAATATGAGAATAGACATCATTACCGTTTTACCCGAGATGCTGGAAGGCTTCTTTAACTGCTCTATCATGAGCCGTGCGCAGAAAAAAGGAATTGCAGAAATACATATACATAACCTGCGTGATTATGCATACGACCGTTATCGCAAAGTAGACGATTATCCCTTCGGTGGATTTGCCGGTATGGTGATGAAGATTGAACCGATAGACCGATGCATCTCAGCTTTGAAAGCAGAACGCGAGTATGACGAAATAATATTTACATCTCCAGATGGAGAGCAGTTTAACCAGCCGATGGCCAACTCACTTTCACTCGCAAAGAATTTAATTATTCTATGTGGCCATTTTAAGGGTATAGACTATAGAATACGTGAACATTTCATTACGAAAGAAATCAGTATCGGTGATTATGTTTTGACAGGTGGAGAGTTGGCTGCCGCCGTTATTGCCGATGCCGTAGTTCGTATTATTCCCGGGGTCATTTCTGACGAACAATCGGCATTGTCCGATTCTTTTCAAGACAATCTGTTAGCTGCTCCTGTATACACTCGTCCTGCAGAATACAAAGGATGGCAAGTTCCCGATGTGTTGTTATCCGGACACGAGGCAAAGATTAAAGAATGGGAACTTCAGCAGTCATTAGAAAGGACACAGCGGCTAAGACCCGATTTGTTGAAATAAAAAATATATATAAATAATAAAGAGGTAAAAGCCATGTTCGTCATAGGGCTTTTACCTCTTTTCTTTTGCTTATATCATATCCGAAAAGATGTTCTCTCCTTAAGTGTAATCTAAGTTCATCTTCCTTTCCCTTATATATTAATAAAGCTTTTTCAAGTGTTTTTCTACTCCGTTTTTTCAAAAACAAGCCATTTCATCGAAAAAAAATAATTGAAGTTATCATTTTATACCCATATAACAAGTTGCAACGGCAACCATTTTCATACTCATTCCATCTAGAGAAGGTTATAAAAAAAGCCCTGCAAGAGATGCTTCAATTTATTCATCTACACTCTCGCAGGGCTATAATTTAAAAGATAAAATTTTCAGACTTCCAAAGCACCTATTATATCTTTTACAGATGTATATCCATGACGTTCCAAATAGTCATTTATTCCTTCTGAAACTTTGACAGTAATAGCTGGATCTATGAAGTTGGCAGTACCTATCTGTATTGCGGTGGCACCTGCTAGCATAAACTCCACAGCATCCTTCCATCCCATGATACCCCCTAGTCCAATGACAGGAATATTTACTGCTTTAGCGACTTGCCATACCATACGCAATGCAATTGGTTTTACCGCTGCACCACTCATGCCGCCGGTAATAGTGGAAAGTACAGGCCTACGCTTTTCAGCATCGACAGCCATCCCCAGCAGGGTATTGATCAGAGATACACTGTCCGCACCGGAAGCCTCGGCCGCACGTGCTATTTCTGTGATGTCTGTCACATTGGGAGATAATTTTACGATCAGCGTCTTTTTATATACATTACGTACAGCTTTTACAACCTCGGAACATCCGCATGCGGAGACCCCGAAGGCCATACCACCCTGCTTTACATTAGGGCATGAAATATTCAATTCTATAGCGGGAATATGATCCAGATCATTGATGATCTCGGCAGTCTTCACATAATCCTCTACAGCAGATCCGGATACATTAACGATCATATTAGTATGAATATCCCTTATCTGCGGATAGATATGTTCAACAAAATAATCCACCCCTTTATTCTGTAACCCTACCGCATTAAGCATCCCCATAGGGGTTTCTGCCATGCGTGGGTAAGGATTACCCTCACGATGATGAAGGGTAGTCCCTTTTACAATGATACCACCAATCTTTTCGAGGTCTACAAAATCCTCAAACTCTTTTCCGTATCCAAAGGTACCCGATGCTGTCATAACCGGGTTACAAAGCTTTAAATCGCCGATATTTACGCTTAAATCTGCCATAATAGTTTCTTTATATTAAATACAGGACCCTCTTTACAAACACACAAATGCCCTTCGTCCGTGTTCTCCACACAGCATAAGCATGCACCGACACCACAAGCCATCCTATTTTCCAGTGAAACCTCACATTCTATTCCATGAGCTTTGGCGTATTTAGCTACCGAAACCATCATGGGTTTTGGACCACAGGTGTATATCATATCAAACCGGTCTGTATGCAAGACGCTATGCTGTGTCACATAACCTTTCTCGCCCATACTTCCATCTTCAGTCGTTGTATACACCTCACCTAATTTCTCAAAATTTTCCAACTGTAACAGGTCTTTGGATGAACGTGCGCCTAGCAGGAAAGCAGGCGTACATCCCATTTTTACCAACTCTGCACCAAGCATCAACATCGGGGCGGTACCCACACCACCGCCAACCAGTAACGGCTTTACCTTTGTCACGTTCCGAGGCATTGTAAATCCATTGCCGAGAGGCATCACCACATTAACAATATCTCCTTGTTTCACAGTGGCTAGTTTGCGAGTGCCATCGCCAACTAATTGCACCAGGAACCAAACTTCATTGGTTGTTTTATCCACATAATTAATAGAAATAGGACGGCGGAGAAAAGTAGTATTGGAACCGTCTATACGTATCTCAGCAAACTGGCCCGGCAGCATCTCGGGCAATGGGTTGGCATGAGTCAATTTTATCAGAACATAATTGGCATGCAATTTGATGTTCTGTGTAACCACAAGGTCTAAAATATATTTTTTCATGAAATAAAATTGGGTAAATTCGTTTTCTATGCAAAGATACACGAATTTACCCAAATCTTATTCTGCCAACCGGCATTTTAGTGGATTCCCACCCTAATTTTCAGGTTTGAACGTTTCATAAGTCCCATTATCAAAGAATATTCTTATTTCAGTGATTTTTTTGGCAGGTACTTCCACATACTTAATTTCCTCACGCACAATCTCTTTAGGAGAATAAAGCGGTGTTTTAACCTCATTTTCCTTGCGATATTCCGGAGAAGCCGGACGTTCGGGCGTAAATAATGAATTCTCGTCAAACAAAGAAGGCGTATAATGAATGTTATTGTCTGAATCAACATCCGTTTCCATTTGTCCTTCACCATAGAGTAACCAGTCTAAGCTGATATAGTCACACGCCTTGTGTATTTTCATGACGACTTCTAGGCTAGGATTGTTCCTGCCACTAAGAATATGGGAAAGAGAGGAAGGTGAAATTCCAATCTTCTCTGCAAATTGAGCTGCAGTCATATCTTCTTTCTGGATTATTTGAGCGATTCTTTCCTTCATTTACAAAAGTATAAGGCAAAATTTACAGATACAAAAGTAATTAATATAATTCATAAATGCAAATTTACAATATAAAAATGTATATATTACAAAAGTAAATAGACGGTGTATCGTTGGAAATAAATTAAGATTTACACACGTAAACCACTCCTAAAAACACCATAATTACCACTTTAACTATAAGTATATAAAATACTGATTATCTATAATATACTCACAGAAAAAAACAATATATTTACAAACAAACATGACTATATAAGCAAATAAAATGCATACAAGTTATCAATAGCTTTATCAATAAGATGTAAAACTTTGGTTTATAATATATTATTGTAATAAAATAAGGGATAAATAATTATTCATACACATTTATATATGTAATATTCACTCTTGACCACCATCCTGTTTATATTTGTAACATTCACATTACTAAATCTGTAAAACTTATAAAACCTTCTATATTAAGAGGGTTTACAGGTGTAATGTTACAAAATTAAATTATAATTATTTCCAACAGTAAATTTCATCTGTTTTATGATCCAACTTGATCCTATGAATATTTTGTTTTCCTATTTTACAAGTCAATGTATTTTTCATGGTAAAACCCATCCAAGTTTTAACCCATCTTCGCTTTATGGAATCCATGGATAGTGAGAATCATGGAAGGCACGATAAGAGAACAAAGTATAGATTCAAAATTTTAAAATAGCGTATGGAACTTACAAAAATAAATGGTAGCTATTTGCTCACTTCATCTGCATTCTTTCACATCCCCATTCTTCTATTCATTTTACTCCGAAAAGGCAAAATACTACCATATTCATGTACTAACGGACATTCTCTTTAAAATACACGATTCTAAGAAGGCGAAAAATGCTCTATCAATCTAGGAATAAGCGAGTTAATACTATTTTTCTCATCATCCATCTCTCATCATCTAGAAAAATAGAGAACAAAAGCATAACTTATAGCATTAAATGAGATAATAACAGAAGCATGAATGTAAAATATTATTCTCAATTGAGCCATCAACAGAATTTCTGCTGAGAGAAAGGATAAAAGAATCCCGACACTTAAAAAATAAAAGCATCGGGACATCGGAATCTTACTTGACCCTGTTAATTAATGAAGAATTTTATATACAAGTTCGCGCAGCAAATCTCCATCTCCCAAAGATGGATTACCCACTCCTTTTGATTTTGCATCACAGTAACGAATCTCACCAATAATTTGCATTACCTTTACTCCGCTATATTTCCTCATAGCAACCATATAGTCTTTAGACTGCCATGATGATTTAAGCCCCAGCTGATTGGCTATACCCTGCTCTGACTTATCAGGAGCATAATATGCAAGCATTAAATTAGAGAAGAAATTAAATAACACAGACAAGGTCATCTGCAAAGGATTTGTTTTGGGATTCTCCTCAAAATATTTTATTATCTGATTAGCCTTGAAAACATCCTTTGCCACCAAAGCATTCCTAAGCTCAAAATTATTATAATCCTTGCTTATGCCAATGTTACGTTCTATCTGTTCTGGAGTAATCCGCTTTTGTCCTCTTGGAAGTGTGATAATTAATTTTTCCAACTCTCCAGCCATACGGCTTAAATCTGCTCCAACAAATTCCGCCATCATTTCTGAAGCCTTAGGTTCTATTTCTACTGATCTACGTTTCAAGTAAGAAGATATAAACCCAGGAAGCTGGGCATCCTTAATCTTTTTCGATTCGAAAAGGACACCTACTTTCTCTATTTCAGCTGCCAATTTTTTTCTTCTATCCAATGTACCATGTTTATGGCATAACACCAGAATTGTAGAATCCAAAGGTTTTTGGAGATAATAAACAAGCTCTTCAATATTCTTTATATTTTGAGCCTCTTTTACTATTACAACTTGATATTTGGACATCATGGGATAACGCTTGGCTGCATTGATAACAGTCGCGATATCTGTATCAGCCCCATAAACAATAGTCTGATTGAATTCTTTTTCATTTTCATTTAACACCGTTTGTGCTATATACTCAGATATCCGGTCTATATAATAAGACTCTTCACCCATTAGATAATAAACAGGCTTATAGATACGGTTTTTCAGCTCACGGGCTATCTCTTCGTATGTTGTTTCTTTTGCCATACACAGTAAAATTACCAGTCAAATTTTAAGTGCTTGACCGTTTTCTTTTCCTCAATAATCATCTGTAATGAAGCAATACCAATCTCCACATGTTCCTCTACATATTGCTGCGTTACAATACTGTCGCTTTTCTCCGTCTTCACCCCTTCAGGAATCATCGGCTGGTCGGATACCAAAAGTAATGCTCCAGTAGGAATATGATTGTAAAAACCAGTAGTAAACAGCGTAGCCGTTTCCATATCCACACACATGGCACGCGTTTTAAGGAGATACTTTTTAAACTCTTCATCATGCTCCCATATACGGCGGTTGGTAGTATATACCGTTCCAGTCCAATAATCGCGGGCATGGTCGCGAATAGCCGACGAAACGGCACGCTGCAACATAAATGCAGGTAACGCAGGTACCTCAGGCGGATAATAATCATTGGATGTTCCTTCTCCACGAATGGCTGCAATGGGTAGAATCAGATCTCCCAACTTATTTTTCCTATCTATGCCCCCACATTTGCCTAAAAACAAACATGCTTTAGGCTGGATGGCCCCTAGCAAATCCATAATGATGGCAGCATTAGGACTTCCCATGCCAAAATTAATAATAGTGATTCCTTCCGCATGTGCCGAAGTCATATTGGCATCACGTCCTAATACCGGCACATTGAATTTGTCGGCAAAAAGTTCCACATATTTATTGAAATTGGTCAGAAGGATGTATTCTCCGAAATCATTCAAGCTTCTTTTTGTGTAGCGGGGAAGCCAGTTTGCTACAATTTCCTCTTTTGTTTTCATAATCTTTTGTATTTTTGTATCGGTTATTACCGAGTTACACTTATGCAAATTTACTAAATGTTATCATTAAACTTACCATCCTACGAAATTAAAATCGCGGAGCGAAATGGAAAAAATGTTATTTTCGATATGCTTCGCAAGAGATATGTCGCCCTTACTCCGGAAGAATGGGTAAGACAACATTTTGTTCATTATCTGACGGATTATAAAGGATATCCGAAGGGATTACTGGCCAACGAAATACAACTGGACTTAAACGGAACAAAAAAACGTTGTGATACTGTGCTCTACAACAAAGATCTAAGTGCCAAACTGATTGTGGAATACAAAGCTCCACATATAGAAATCACGCAAACAGTATTTGATCAGATAACCAGGTATAACATGGTCCTGAAAGTTGATTATCTGATTGTCAGCAACGGATTGAACCATTACTGCTGCCATATTGATTACAATACAAAAACATACCTTTTTCTACCGGAGATTCCCCATTATTCAGAACTGTAGATATAAAAACATTCTAAGCAACATCTTCTTACAAGATCTTGCTTAGAATGTGATAAAATTCTTTTTCCACAAAGAAAAAGATACTGCTTCAGGAGATATATTATCTCTTGACAGTTTCCAAATGCTGTTCAGCAATCACACCCGCCAATTCAGGGTCAATCATGATGCGACCACAATATTCACATACGATAATTTTCTTACGCATACGGATATCAAGCTGTTTCTGGGGCGGAATCTTGTTAAAACAACCACCACATGCATCACGCTGAACATATACAATTCCCAATCCATTTCGAGAATTCTTACGGATACGTTTAAATGCCTGCAACAGACGCGGTTCGATTGTTGTCTCCAATACTTTTGCTTTCTCTCTCAGCTTTTCTTCTTCCTGCTTGGTTTCAGAAACAATTTCTTCCAATTCGGATTTCTTCGCTTCCAAGTCCTTCTTTCTTTCATCCAAGTCTTGATTACTGTGCTCTATCTCCTCGCTCTTTGCTTTTTCTGCTGCAATATATTCCTTTATGCGTTTCTCGCAAAGTTCGATTTCCAATGACTGGAATTCAATCTCCTTTGTCAACACATCATATTCACGATTATTACGCACATTATCCTGCTGAGCTTTATATTTTTCAACAGAAGTCTTAGCTGTCTCGATTTCAATTTTCTTAGTTGCAATGTTTGATTTCAATTCCTCGATATCAGCTTTAATTTTCTCGATACGAGTGCTCAAACCGGCAACCTCATCTTCAAGGTCTTGAACTTCAAGAGGAAGTTCCCCTCTCAGAGTCTTAATTTTATCGATTTCAGACAACATGGTTTGCAACTGGTACAAAGCCTTCAGCTTTTCTTCCACTGTTAATTCGCTCGGGTCTTTCTTTGCTTCTCTAGCCATAGTTTTTCTTACAAATATTTAATAGGATTTGTATTTACCCGGGTTATCTGGACTTCCAGCTCCGGAAACATCTCCTGTATGATTGAATAAAATATTTCTTTTGTATACTGTTCACTCTCATAATGCCCCATTTCAGCTACCAGGATATCATTCTCATAATTGAAATAATCATGATATTTCACTTCACCTGTGATAAATACATCAGCATCGGCACTTACCGCTTTAGGCAATAAAAATGCTCCAGCTCCGCCACACAACGCTACTTTCTGTATCAGACGACCGGATAAACGAGTATGTCGCAGACAGCCCACTTCGAACGTTTTCTTGATGCGTTTCAAGAAATCCAGTTCGGCTTCAGGCTCTTCCAATTCTCCGACCACTCCCGAACCTACTTGTGTCCAGGTATTTTTCAACGGATAAAAATCAAAAGCCGGTTCTTCATAAGGATGTGTTGCCAATAATGCTTTTATCACCGCAGCCTTTTTAAAAGCCGGAAGAATCGTTTCTATACGCACCTCGGATTCCTTATGCAATTCGCCTATTTCTCCACAGAACGGACTGGTTCCTCTCTGCGCACGGAAAGTCCCCTCACCTTCCAAATTATAGCTGCATGAATCATAATTACCTATGCAACCACAACCGGCTTCAAATAAAGCTTTTCTTACTCTGTCAGCCTGTGCATCCGGCACAAAAGTTACAAACTTCAATAAATATTCTTCTTTCGGGTCTAATATGCGTACATTCTTGAGGCCTATCTTTTCAGCTATTTTATAATTGACACCTCCGGGAGCATTATCCAGATTGGTATGTGCCGAATAAATGACAATATCATTTTTAATGGCTTTCAACACACACCGTTCAATGTAATCCCGACCAATAATAGATTTATAACCTTTAAATATAAGTGGATGATGCGATATAATCAGGTTGTATCCCAACATGACAGCTTCATCCACAACAGCTTCAGTAACGTCCAGACACAACAAAGCCCCTGTTGCTTCCGCTTCTGTCAGTCCAACTTGCAATCCGGCATTATCAAATCCGTCTTGCAAAGGCAGAGGCGCGAACCTTTCAAGGGCACTTACTATTTCCTTAATTTTCATTCGTTCGCGAAAATTTGATTGCAAAGATAATCAATCCATTTGAATTTAAAAAGCAACCAAGCTATTTTTTATACTTTCCCCACTTTATCATTTTATTTTTCAAAGCATAACGCTCGTCAACAACACGGTCTGTCGGGAAAAAAGTAAGATGAATACGCCATCCGCCCGAATGAAACGTAAATTTGCGGGCTGATATTCCTGTTTCTATCAGAGCTAGTTTATCAATGATAAATGCTTTAATATCTACGGGAAATTCCTCTCCTTCATACATTATATCCGCAGTGACAAAGAAACCGGGAGTTGATAATTCTGCTATATATTTCCAAATTTGCTCATTCATGTTTTTCTATTTTATTGAAAGAAATATATAAAATGTATACAAAGCAAGAATAAGGCCCCTACTTCCGTTTGGTATCCTTATGAACCCGTAACAACCGGCCATAACTGTCGAATGATTTCCGTGAGGCCAGAAAAATGGTCATCATTAGTGAAAGCATGGATGCCACCACAGTGATAACTACAATCATAATCTGATATTTGATAGCCACATGTGGCGAACTTCCTCCCAATATCTGCCCAATCATAGTTCCCGGCAATGCAACAAGCCCTGTTACTGCCATATTGGCAATGCCCGGGCTGAACGCTTTAATAAGAGCCTGACGCACAAATGGAGCTATCGCCTCATTACGGGTAGCGCCATTCCCCAACAGAAAATAATAAAGTTGCTGTTCCCTACGCAATCCGGCATAGTAAGTATTTAATCCTATCACATTCACTCCCAACATATTCCCCATGATTATACCAAAAACCGGAATAAAATACTGGGCACTGAAGATGTTATCCAACTTTAATACAAAACCAAGAAAATAAAGTCCGACGAGCACCACTGTTACAAAAAAAGCGATAGAGATTGGAATCATCAAAATTCCACGTTTTAACCGCGTACGCGTCAAAGCCGTTTCAGCAGCCACCCCAACCATGATGATCACCCATAGAAAATTGATAAACGGATTGTTCCATTCAAACAGAAAACGAAGATAAGCCCCAATCAAAAACAACTGTATAATCATACGTACCGTGCCTATCAGAACCGGTTTAAGCAAGCCCGTCTTGAAATGCCATAAAAAATAAACCGGAATAAGCATCAGCAGCAATCCTATTCCCAAACTGCCATAGTCTATATCAATTGTTCCCATCAGTCAGATTATAAAGTAAATACCTTGTCGCATCCGGCGGCAAACTGTTTGTCATGCGAAACAGACAAGATAGTCATTCCTTTACTGCACAAGGATTTAAAGAAGTTAATCACCCGTAAGCACGATTCCGGATCAAGTGCCGAAGTCGGTTCATCCACTACCAGTAAAGGTTTGTCAAGCAAGGCTGTCACTGCCAACATGATACGCTGACGCTGACCACCCGACACTTCATTTACCCGTTTATCATAAAGTTTCTCTTCCAATCCTAATGATACGAAATAATCCATCAGCCGCTCTTTGTTGAATCCCGCCTCACGGTTTGCCTTCAGTTCAAAAGGCATCCGCACCATTTCACTGACCCATTCCGAAGGAAGAGCCAACTCCTGGGGAATCCATGCTATTTTCTTTCGGATATGATCCGCCGTTCTAGGTGCCAGCAGTGTGCCGTCCACCCTTATTGTCCCTTCACTTAAAGGTACAAAGCCCAAAACAGCTTTCAGCAATGAAGATTTTCCACTGCCGGAACCACCACAAATACATACGCTTTCTCCGTAATGAACTTGCAGGTCGAGTCCTCTGAAAAGAGTCAGGTTGCCAAAACTGATAGATATATTTTCTATATTAATCATCACATAAAAACAAAAAGAGTCGGGAGCATTCACTGCTGCCGACTCCACATAATGTATTAAAATAAAATAAATGTGTCGAAGTTTAATATGCTCTCGCAAAGAGAACACGGCGAGCAGATGGTTTTCCGGTTACCATACACTTGCCCGGAGTCAGGCTCTCTTCATCAGCATCAAAAGGAAGACAACGAATTGTTGCCTTGGTTTCCTCTTTAATCCGGTCTTCCGTTTCCGGGGTTCCATCCCAATGAGCCAGAATAAAGCCGCCTTTCTCTATTTGTTCCTTGAAATCATCGTATGAATCCACTTTCACGATATGTTCGTTACGATAGTTCAATGCCTTCTGATAAATATTGTTCTGGATATCCTCCAACAATTGTTGTACATATTCTTCGATTCCGTCGCAAGAACGAGTTTCTTTCTCCAATGTATCACGACGCATCACTTCCATTGTATTGTTTTCAAGATCACGGCCACCCATTACCAAGCGAACAGGCACACCTTTCAGTTCGTAATCTGCAAACTTGAATCCCGGACGCTTATTGTCTGCATTATCATATTTCACAGAGATACCCATTGCTTTCAACTTATTGACAATGCCTTCTACTTTTGCATCAATCTTCTTCAGCATTTCATCATTCTTATAAATAGGAACGATAACTACCTGAATAGGAGCCAAATGCGGTGGCAACACCAATCCGTTATCATCAGAGTGAGTCATTATCAAAGCACCCATCAGGCGGGTAGATACTCCCCAGGAAGTAGCCCAAACATAATCCAGCTTATTATTCTTATCAACAAACTGTACATTGAACGCTTTTGCGAAATTCTGTCCCAAGAAGTGAGAAGTACCACATTGCAATGCCTTTCCATCCTGCATCAAGCCTTCGATGGTGTAAGTATCCAATGCACCGGCGAAACGTTCATTAGCCGATTTTACCCCTTTGATTACCGGAACAGCCATATACTTCTCAGCGAAGTCACCATACACATGCAACATTTTCTGTGCTTCCGCTTCTGCTTCCTCGCGGGTCGCATGAGCCGTATGTCCTTCCTGCCACAAGAACTCCGCAGTACGCAGGAACAAACGGGTACGCATCTCCCACCGCATAACATTTGCCCATTGGTTACACAAGATAGGCAAGTCACGATAGGAATTAATCCAGTTCTTATATGTACTCCAAATGATTGTCTCAGATGTAGGGCGGATAATCAATTCTTCTTCCAGTTTGGCAGCCGGATCTACGATAACACCCGAACCGTCCTCTGCATTCTTCAGACGGTAGTGAGTAACTACAGCACACTCTTTGGCAAATCCTTCTACGTGCTCAGCTTCACGGCTAAGGTAAGATTTCGGGATAAGCAACGGGAAATAAGCGTTCACGTGGCCGGTTTCCTTAAACATATCGTCCAACTGACGCTGCATTTTCTCCCAAATGGCGTATCCGTAAGGCTTGATAACCATACATCCACGCACAGGTGATTGTTCAGCCAAATCGGCCTTCACCACCAAGTCATTATACCACTGAGAATAATTCTCGCTTCTTTTGGTAAGTTCTTTCAATTCTACTGCCATTGCTATATCGTTATTTTTGTTTTTCCTTTTTAAGAGTTTGCAAAATTAGTAAAAAAGCATGGGAAAGTACCAATGATTTAGCAAAAATATAGGATCAAAAAGTATAAAAATAACTTATTGATAACGATAATACCACCAATAGGTATCACCATATTCCCGCCGCATATGGTTTTTCTCTTCCACCGGTGATGAAAATTCCTTCTGACGGTTAAGAAACTCATCCAAACGCCGCACCATCAGCGTGTCTTTGACTTCTCTTCCATATCCAGGATGAGTCCGTTTGTAAAGCACCAATGCCTCACGATAATAACGCGGCAATGTATCTTGCTCGAAACAATACATATCAACCGCCGATACAAATTTGTCCAATTTCTTATCCAGCAGCAATGCACTCATATAATAATTCAAAGCGGTATGTCTACCTATTTCATCACGACAGATACGAGCCAAAAAGTCTACTGTCTTTTCTGCAACATGTGGTCTTGCACCAAGATAAGCATACAAGCTATCGGCATTCAAGCGCAAAGTTTCCTGAGAATGAGGCGCAAACAAAAGCCCTTCCGCACCATAATATTGAGGATATTCAAACAAATGCTCCCCCATGGTACCTTCCAAAGACATAGCATAGGCTCTAAGCACTGCCAATGTACGGGTTGTTTCCAAAGACTTTGCTCCTACCATCCGTGCAGCTTCATAATGATGATTACGGATAGCCTGCTCCACAGCCAGTTCATGATGAAAATTCACATTCGTATTTCCTATACCTACCGTCATCAGGCATAAAAGTGTCAAAATAGCTAAGTTAGAGTTTATTAAGCCCAATATGGACCCCTCTTGATTCAGCCAGGAACGAAACACACGCCGTAAAGTATAGACCACACCTATATATATAAGCAAAAGCAACGGCAGCAGCCAAAACCATTTATCTCCTATGTTTCCTCCGTAGAAAATAGTCCGGTCCACATCCGTCAGCACTCCCAGCAACAGACAAGACGGGAAATAAGAAAGTGTCCGTACAGGCCCCTTTAATCCCATCAATCCATTGATTCCCCAACGGAATACCAATAAAACCACTGTAATGATAATAGCTCCCACCAACGGAGAATAATGTGTCTTTCCTTGTGACAATGAATAATGCAATGCACCTACTACATCTTTCTGAAGCACAAAAAGATAGACAATACTAAAAATAGAGAAAAGAAGACCGCACGCAACCGTGAGGATGCGGGCGGCTCTTTTATAGGATAAGCTGTTGTTGCTGCTCATAAATTACTCTTTCACTTTTTTCAATACCACAGCCGAACGGGCAGGCAGATACAGTTTCAGCCATTCCTTTTTATCCTTCTTATAAAGAGGGTCGAAATTAGTGAAATGACGTATACTGTCATCAGCCAGACCATTGCCTCCGAAAGCTGTCGCATCCGTATTCAGTACCACATCATACGCCCCGACAGGCACTAGGAAACCATAGTCTGTAAATGACTTGGTAGGATTGAAATTAAATACAAAAATCAAATTCTTACGCCGGTAAGCCAACACTTGGTCACCGTCGTTATGCCATACTTCAATCACTGGAGTTTCCTGAATATTTTTCACACTCTCAATGAGGTGGACCATAGCTGAATCAAAATCGCCCAAGTAATGGTAACACAGGTTCTTATTATCAAAAAGCCCCCACTGACGACGGGCATATTTATGCGACCATCCGTTACCTTCACGCGGGAAATCAATCCATTCGGGATGCCCGAATTCATTACCCATAAAGTTCAAATATCCTCCATTGATGGTAGAGGCAGTAAGCAAACGAATCATCTTATGCAATGCGATGCCGCGATGCACTGTATAATTTTCATCCCCTTTCTGGAAATGCCAATACATGTCAGCATCTATCAGACGGAAAATTATAGTCTTATCGCCCACCAATGCCTGGTCATGGCTTTCGGCATACGAAATAGTCTTCTCGTCCTTGCGTCTGTTGGTCACTTCCCAGAACATGCTGCTCGGTTTCCAGTCTTCATCAATCTTCTCCTTGATTGTTTTAATCCAATAATCCGGAATATTCATGGCCATACGGTAATCAAACCCATATCCACCATCTTGAATCGGTGCTGCCAACCCGGGCATACCCGAAACTTCTTCCGCAATGGTAATCGCTTTGGAATTTACCTGATGAATCAACTTGTTGGCCAATGTCAAATAACAAATCGCATTATCATCCTGATTCCCGTTAAAGTAATCCCCATAATTACAGAACGCCTCTCCCAAGCCGTGGCTATAATACAACATCGATGTCACACCGTCAAAACGAAAACCGTCAAAACGGAACTCATCCATCCAATACTTACAATTGGACAGCAAGAAATGAATCACCTCATTCTTACCATAATCAAAGCATAAGGAATCCCATGCCGGATGTTCACGCCGCCCGCCCGGATAGAAGTATTGATTAGGATCACCGGCAAAATTGCCAAGTCCCTCCACTTCATTCTTCACGGCATGAGAGTGAACAATATCCATAATGACGGCAATTCCCATTCTATGTGCCGTATCAATCAATTCCTTCAATTCATCCGGTGTACCGAAGCGGGATGACGGAGCAAAGAAACTGGAAACATGATACCCGAAACTCCCATAATAAGGATGCTCCTGAATAGCCATAATCTGAATACAGTTATATCCGGCTTCCGCTATACGCGGCAATATTTTCTCACGGAACTCATTATAAGTCCCTACCCTTTCTTCTTCCTGAGCCATACCGATATGACATTCATAAATCATCAAAGGATCAGTCTTTGCACGGAACACCTTCTTTCTGAACCGGTAAGGATTCTCCGGTTCCCAGACCTGTGCACTGAATATCTTTGTCTGCTCATCCTGTACCACACGGTTGGCCCATGCCGGTATGCGTTCTCCTTCACCGCCATTCCAACGGACTTTCAGTTTATACAAATCACCATGCTTTATAGCACCGCTTTGTAATTCCACCTCCCATACACCAGGAGAGTTCTTTACATGGTACATCCTATAATCGCCATGTTCTTTCCAGTCGTTGAAATCTCCGATAAGATAAATTTCCTTCGCATTCGGAGCCCATTCACGGAACACCCACCCTCTTCTGGTACGATGCAAGCCGAAATATAAATATCCGGTGGCAAAGTCCGATAAAGTTCCTTTGCCTCCGGTCAGTTCCAATTCTTTGTCTAGTGCATGCTGATGGCGTCCTTCAATCGCTGCCGAATACGGTTCCAGCCAAGGATCACTTTCTATTATGCCTAATTTAGGAGTGGTATTTTCCATAATATGATTACTTGTTAGTTATTCTCTTTCAAACCAAAACTTTAACGATCACTTTTTTCACACCGTCAGGAGACACTCCCGGAGCGTGAGCATCCTGTGGAAAAAAGATGGCAAACATTCCCGGCTTTACAGGAATATAGCTTTCGGCAAGTCCCGGATAGAACGAGATATCCTTATCTGCATCATAGTCTGCTTCGGGAAGATCTTCACGGGCCGTATAACCCATCACTTCCACCCCTGACAGAGGAATCTGTATATCAATAAACTGATTATGAGTTTCTAATTTTGCTTCTTCTTTAGTTTTAGGCTTGGTCTGAGAAAAGTTTACTACCAGATCATCACCCTGTAATTTTACTTTTCCTAATTCCTGAGCGTTCAAGTCTGTAGTCTTCAGATATTCCATTGCTTTAGCGAACAAAGGATTCAATGAAGCGTACTTTTCTAAGTTTTCTAATCTGTCTACTACCATAATTATTTCATTTTAATGGTTAAAATATTGCTTTTATCATTCAAAGTCGTCTATTGTGAAATTTGTAAAATCAGCAAAACGCTTCAGTTGCTTGAAAACATCCTCTACTTTGTCCAACAGGTCAGGGGCAAGGAAAAACGCATCAGGCACCATATAAGCACAGGTATAATCCTTACATTTTAAATAATCAATATATTTAAAATCTTTCGGAAATCCTTTGGGAGCCGTTTTTAAGTGATTTTCTCCGATAACAGGAAAGTATTGCTTGAACGCAGGATCTTCCACAATTTCCCTGTATTCGTCTATGTTGTCATAAACGGACTGGCGGACAGCTTTCAGCACTTTAGGTTCCAGGCACCAGCTTCCACCAGCAAGCATACAGTTATCAGGCTCTATATGAACATAATATCCACAATGTTCCGATTTCTTTCCACGAGCGTTGATATAGCCGCCCAAGTGTATCTTATAAGGAGTCTTATCACTGGAAAAACGCGTGTCGCGATAAATTCGGTATGTACAGTCCTTGGCTTGAATACCGACAATACTTTCGTCAAACAACGAAATGCGGGCGATGATTGCTGTCAGTAATTCCTCAAACTCTTTTTGAGCTTTCAGATATTCATCCTTATGCCCCTGAAACCACTCCCGGTTATTGTTTGCGGCCAGGTCTTTTAAAAATTGAAAGATAACAGATACATCCATGTTACATTATGTTCATGTGTTCACTTGACAAACTTACAAAATATATTTGTAACGAACTAGAAAAAAGCGAAGTATTTATTTTTTTCCCAAGACCTTGAGAAACTCATCATGCAACTTTCCATTAGTAGCCAACACTTCACGACCGGAATAAAAGTCTCCCCCTCCGCTGTAATCTGTCACTTTTCCACCGGCATTCATCAAGATTATCGAACCGGCAGCAATATCCCACGGTCCCAGCAGCCCTTCTATACGGGCTTCAAAGCGACCGGCAGCTACATAGCAAAGTTCTGCCGCAGCAGCTCCTTGCAGGCGCATGCCTCCCACATTTCCATATAACTCGTGCACGATATGCTCCGCCAAAGGCTTATACTTTTGCGAATCGTATGGAAAGCCTAACGCCACAAACGCTTCGTCCATATCAGAAACATCTGATACATGTATTTCTTTGTTGTTCAGATAAGAAGGCGCTCCTTTATAAGTCCAGTAAAGTTCATCGCGGCATACCTCATACACCACCCCAACCAGCAGTTCTTCTTTATTGCGAAGGGCGATACTCACACAATAAGGAGCATTATTATGGATAAAATTGGTGGTTCCGTCCAGCGGATCTACCAGCCAGCAATAGTTTTCCGTAGTCAGGCTGCCCGAACCTTCTTCGGCAATGAATCCTGCTTCGGGAAGCAATTCCCGAAGTTGGGCCACAATACGGCGTTCCGATTCCTTATCTACATACGACACATAGTCGTGAGCATTTTTCTTCTCTACCTTGCTACGGTCAAAACCGCTACGCTCATTACGAAGAAAAGCACCCGCCCGGAGTGCTATTTCACGTACATTCAACGTTATCTTCTCTAAATCCAACATTATATTCTTATTTTTGTTCCGCATCCAGCGTTCCAAACTTATAAACACCTTTACGGATTACATTTCCATTCTTGTCAGTCTCCACAAAAGCGCCGTGTTTCTTCCCTTGTTTGAAAAATCCGTCATAGCGTACTCCGTTCTTATCTTCAAGCACACCTTTGCCGTCTTCCTTTCCTTTTACGAAATGCCCCTTGTATTTGGTTCCGTCAGCCGTGCGCAGAGTGCCTTCACCGTCGGCCATGTTGTTTTTCCATTCACCTTCATAGTCATCGCCGTTCGCCCAAATATAGTGTCCTTTACCGCTGCGCTGGTTATTCACCCACTGCCCTTCATACACAGCACCGTTGGCCCATGTAAAGGTTCCGGTCCCATGCTGCTCGCCGTTCTTGAACTGCCCTACATACTTGTCGCCATTCTTATGTATATAAATACCCTGCCCGGTACGTTCACCGTTCACGTAGTCACCTTCGTAACGGTCACCGCTATGAAAGTAATAAATGCCTTTACCGTGCTGCACGTCATCCTTCCAGTCACCCACATACTTGTCACCGTTGACATAGTAAAACGTCCCCTTTCCGTCACGTGCGTCATCTTTCCACTCGCCTTCATATTTTGACTGGTCGGGCCATACCATAACACCCTGTCCGTTTTTCTTGTCTTCTTTCCATTCGCCCTCATATTTGGCTCCTGCTTTCCAGGTATAAGTACCCTTTCCGCTACGTTTGTCCTGAAACCAGTTACCTATATAAACATCTCCGTTATAATAATACATAGTGCCTTCACCCTGCTGATAGTCGGCAAACCACATACCCTCATACCGGTTGTTATTCATAAAATAATAGGTTCCGCTGCCGTGTTGCTGGTCCTGGAACCATTGCCCCACATACTTTTCTCCATCGTGAAACGTATATGTCCCGTTCCCCTCGCGTTTACCTTTTATATATTCCCCTTCGTAGGTATTTCCGTTCTTGTAGATTGTTTTTCCTTTACCGTTTGGTTTTCTGCCTTTCAGTTCTCCGGTATATTCGCCCCCGTCTTTAAAAGTATAATTCCCGATTTTTATCTGGGCGGTGGCCAATGTACTGACCGATGCCAAAAGCAATAATATATATACGTATTTCTTCATTGGTTCGTTACTTATAATAGATAAGATTATGCCAAAGATACGATTTTCTATCTTTGGACATGATAGGTTATTACACTTTTTTACCCGCAATGACCTCTATTAAGTTTTCTTTGCAGAAATACTTTTGAGCCAATATGCGTATTTCTTCTCTGGTGATTCCCCGAATGGCATCCAGCGAACGGATAAAGAAGCGTTCGTCCAGCCCTGCCGTTTCTATATAAATCCAGGCATCAGACAAAGAAAAAGGTCCCTCGTACGACCGGCATAAATCGCCCAGCATATAGTTCTTCACCATTTCCAATTCTTCTTGAGGAACGAGATCATTACACAATTTGTCCATCTCCCGATAAACTTCTGTTATGATAGAATCCACATATTCATTGGCCGCCTCGGTACTGACAGTCAGTATTCCCGTTCCCGGATAGGACACAATGCCTGCGCCGATACCGTATGTATATCCCTTGTCTTCACGGATATTGGACATCAGACGGCTCCCGAAATACCCTCCGAACAAAGTGACCATGACACGTGCCTTCAAAAAGTCCGGATGATGACGGTCCATTACGAAACATCCCATTTTCAAGGAACTTTGAAGTGCATCCTCACGTTCTATAAAGATACGCTTTTCTTTGGTGGTAACCGGAGGAACAAGCATTGTCTTTGCTTTTTCCGTCACTTCCCCCCATTGTCCACTTCCCAAGTTATCTTCTATACAACGGATAATTTCCGATGTGACCTTTCCCGAAATATATACCGAACAATTGCCCGAATGATAATATTTCCGATAAAACGAACGGAGCACCTCCGGGGTAATCCGGTCATAATCCTCCGCTACCGCATAGCGCCCGAAAGGATGCTCCGGACCGAACAAGGCTGTATTCAGCTGCTTTCGGGCAATCATTTCCACCCGGGTGCTGTTCACCAGGAATTGCTGTTTGTTCGTATCGGCCACCACGGAAAGTTCCTTTGCCGGAAACGTAGGAGCCTTTATCATCTCGGATATGACGGCCAGCGTGCGGGCAAAATATTTATTCAGAGAGTAAAGTGTTATGAATCCATAGTTCACGGAAGAAGATAACTCCAGCCAGGCTCCATAATAATCCAATCGCTCCGCAATCTGTGAAGACGTTAAATTCCCAGCTCCCTCACGCAGCATCCTGTTGGCAAACATAGCCTGCAACGGCTGTTCCTGATTCCATTGTCCGCCTCCTATCAGAAGATCGAAACGTACAACATCCTCGGTTCCCGCATGAATGATATTCAAAGGCATCCCGTTCTTCATCGTCCTCCTGTCGGGACGGGTTATACTGAATTCGCTTAGTTGGCGGATTGGCGGTGGGGTGGTTCTGTCCAGCATTTACTCCCCCTCCCTTTGTTTTAAAAATGCTTCGGCACGTGCCAGATCCTGAGGCGTATCAATGCCTATTGTCTCCACTTCACTGATTCCCACCTTAATAGTATAACCATTTTCCAGCCAACGAAGCTGCTCCAACGATTCAGCCAGCTCCAGCGAAGATTGTGGAAGCGAAGTTATTTCTTTCAGTACATCGGCCCGATAAGCATACAGACCGATATGTTTATAGTAAGTATGCCCTTTCAGCCAGCCTTCCTTCTCCACATTACGCTGGAAAGGAATGATGGAACGGCTGAAATACAAAGCATTCATATTCTTACCGACTACTACTTTGGGAGAGTTTACATTTTCCAAGGCTTCAAGCCCGTCATCCGGGATGAAAGGTTTCACTAAAGTCGCAATCTGTGTGGCAGGATCTTCAAAGCAAGCTTTCACGGCTTCAAGCTGTGATTTTTGAATAAAAGGTTCATCACCCTGGATATTTACAACCACATCATATCCTCGTCCTACTTTGGTATACGCTTCATAGCAACGGTCTGTGCCGCTTTTATGGTGAACGGAGGTCATGACCACTTTTCCGCCAAAAGCTTTTACAGCGGATTCAATGCGTTCATCGTCCGTCGCTACATATGCTTCATCCAATATGCCGGACACTTGTTCATAGACTCTCTGAATCACAGGCTTGCCTCCCAAGACGGCCAGAGGTTTGGCAGGAAAACGTGTAGAGGCATATCTTGCAGGAATAATTCCAATAAATTTCATGGTAGCATTTCTTTTATATATTCATGCAAAAGTAACAAAAACATTTCATACATTTGCACCATTAATGCAATAAATGTTATGGACGAACACCATTGTTTGCTTTGTATGGGCTCTAATACCAACCGTTACGCGCAACTCTCGGTTGCACGGGAAGCATTGCGCACCACGTTTCCCGACATTCATTTCGGCGAGATGATGGAAACGGAAGCTGTTGGCAGCGGCTTTCACTCCCCTTTCAGCAATCAACTGGCAAAATTCAGCACTACGCTTTCACCCGATTCCGTTCGTGATTTGTTTAAAGAATTGGAACGACGCAGCGGACGGATTCCCGAAGACAAGGCTCAAGGGGTGGTAAAACTGGATATTGACCTGCTGGTCTTTGACAATAAGATATTGAAACCGGAAGATATGGAAAGAGAATATATCCGCCGTGGAATGTCTGTGCTCTTTTAGAGCTTATACCTTATTATATACTAATCATTATCACCTTGTGATACCCCGCCTCCATCCCCCCTATGGCAAACGATAGTGTTACTGAGAGGCCCAACCTGACAGGTGGGAAAACAGCTAAGTATTTTCATTGGCAGACCTAAGGCTTTCTACCAAGAAGGCTAAGGCTTTCCGGCCGTTCTATTTCTATCTCCATAGGCTTTGGAGTTATCTCCATAACCTTTGGAGTTATCTCCGCAGCCTTTGGAGTTAACTCCAAAGCCTATGGAGATAGAACACAACAGAAAGAAAAGCCTTAACCTGCCTCAAAAAAGAGATTAGCTTTCCTTGAAAAAAACATTTCATAAGAACAGAAAGCACATTTTTTATCTCATCTGTTTGTTGTTTCCAATGATTCCTTATACATTTGCGTTTACTAACAATCCTGTTAAACAAGACTGCTAATCCCGAACTACCTTTATTTATATACAGGGAGATTCTGACCAATGAATGCGGAAAAGAAGCAAGGATCAATACCAAGCTACGTTGCAACTGGACCAAGTGGTATGGGACGGTGGTAACATCCGGGCACGGAAAGAGGTAACCCGTGCCACATCCGAAGTAGACAAACAGAAACTGGAAGTGGACATGTATGCCATCAACGAACGGGTAACCCCAACTTTTTTTTGGCATCCTGTTATTGAAAGAGCAATTGAAGCAAAACCAGCTTATGCAGGAAGAATTACAAAGGAATTATGACAATGTTGCAGCGTATGTAAAGAATGGCATTGCCAATCAAGCCGATTTGGATGCTGTAAAAGTGGAACAATTGAACAACATACAGCAACGTCATACTCTAGAAGCTACCTATCGTGCTTACGGCAAGATGTTGAGTCTTGGGCCGCAAACTTCGAAATCAAAAATATGAATCTCAGCATAGTGGATAATGACCGCAGCCCCTATTCTACCCGATTAGTACAGAAAGTGGAAGCTTCCGAATATTTTCATCTGATAGATGTATCAAACAACTATCAGGAAGCGATGCAATGCATTGAAAAAGGAGATGCCGACCTCATTTTGGAAATCCCGCCACACTTTGAACGCGATTTGCTGAAAACCGGCGTAGCAAAAGTACTGGTTTCAGCCAACACCGTAAATGGGACGAAAGGAACGTTGGGAAGTTCCTACCTCAGTAATATAGTGAATGCCTATGCCACTGAAATCCGGATTTCCCATTCCGGCTCTATTTCTCCCTCCCCGGTGATAAAAATAGATACCCAAGGACGTTTCAACCTCTATCTGGATTATAAGGTATTTATGGTTCCGGCACTGATGGCGCAATTGTTGATGATGTTATGCGGATTTCTGCCAGCTCTTAATATTGTGAGTGAAAAAGAATTCGGAACCATCGAACAAATCAATGTGACTCCTGTAAGCAAGTTCACTTTCATTCTGGCCAAGCTGATTCCTTACTGGGTAGCCGGCATGCTGATCCTCACAATCAGTATCATTCTGGCATGGTTAGTCTATGGTCTGGTTCCGGCCGGTCATTTATGGCTGCTTCATTTCTTCGCATTGCTGTTCATTATCGTCATTTCGGGTATGGGACTGGTAGTTTCCAACTATTCCCGAACCATGCAGCAGGCCATGTTTGTCATGTTTTTCTTTGTGATTATCATCATGCTGATGAGCGGATTATTCACCCCCATCAACAGTATGCCCGAGTGGGCTCAAGCCATCACCATAGCCAATCCCTTGA
Source organism: Phocaeicola vulgatus ATCC 8482 (assembly GCF_000012825.1). Taxonomy (GTDB): domain Bacteria; phylum Bacteroidota; class Bacteroidia; order Bacteroidales; family Bacteroidaceae; genus Phocaeicola; species Phocaeicola vulgatus. The sequence goes on from NC_009614.1 coordinate 4,166,927, forward strand.
AATATTTTATACAAGTGACACGTATGGTCTATTTGAAAGGAAGCGGATTCGATGACTTGATCATGCAATTTATTGCCTTGCTTTTTATGGCTATCATGTTGAACGGTTGGGCCGTGTTCAGTTATAAAAAGAACTCATAACAGATAAATCGGAACATTTGCTTGTTTATCATTGTTAATATCAGTAGCTTAGCAGCCTATTGCTAACCTGATTTTAATTATCTAAAAGAAAAAGTTATGAAATTCTTTATTGACACAGCTAATCTGGAACAAATTCGCGAAGCAAACGCATTGGGCGTACTGGACGGTGTAACTACTAATCCCTCTTTAATGGCTAAAGAAGGTATTAAGGGAGTTGAGAACCAACATAAGCATTACATCGAGATATGTAATATTGTGGATGGAGATGTCAGCGCCGAAGTCATTGCCACCAATTACGAAGGAATGATCAAAGAGGGTGAAGAACTGGCAGCCCTTAATCCACACATTGTAGTAAAAGTTCCTTGTATTGAGGACGGCATCAAAGCTATCAAATATTTCAGCAATAAAGGAATCCGTACCAATTGTACACTGGTTTTCTCTGCCGGACAGGCATTACTTGCGGCAAAGGCGGGGGCTACCTATGTATCTCCGTTTGTCGGCAGACTGGATGATATTTGCAATGACGGTGTAGGACTGGTTGCACAAATTGTAGAATTGTACCAAACTTATGACTACAAGACACAAGTTCTTGCCGCCTCCATCCGAAACACCTTACATATATTACAATGTGCGGAAGTGGGAGCAGATGTAGTAACCTGCCCGTTATCCGCCATTAAAGGCCTTCTAAACCATCCATTGACAGATATAGGATTAGAAAAGTTCCTGGCCGATTACAAAAAGGTTAACGGATAATAAAAAGCCTTCTCTCGCCATGAGGGAAGGCTTTTTACAACCATAACACAGAACTAATAATTTTCTGAATGTCGCTTATTATTAGCAAATAGTCGAATGGTGTTGTTTCATTCCAATTAAATTTATTCTTTTACTTTAAATAACATCAAGAATGATAAAAGGACATACCGACATAGACATCTGGAATACCGGCTTTTTCATTAACGCAGATTATTTTTCCGATGATTTCATTATTTATAATAATACGGGAAAAGATCTTACCCGCAAGACTCTTGCCCATCCTTTCTTTCACAACAATTCATATAAAACGACCTATACTTCATTTATACTGTGCCTTTCCGGAACTTCTGAAATAGAAATAGACTCCATCAACTATTCTACTAAAGAGAATACATTACTAATGATGGTGCCTAATCAAATAATTAAATATAATAAAATAAGCGAGGATTACAAAGCACATCTCATCATGATATCTAATAAATATTTTGATACCCGAGATAATTTTTATAAAATGATGTCTCTTTTAATTCCTCTAAAAAATCATCCATGTGTCAATTTGAATATCGCGGAAACAGATTTATTGAAAACATATCATGTATTGCTTTACAAAAAAATCAGTGAAGAAAATAATCTGTTTCGTGATTTTACCATACAATATCTGATACAAGCTACTTTCTACGAAGTATGCCAGCTCCTACTAAAGCATCTGGAAATAAAAAAGAAAAAACTGCCGCATAAAGAAGACATATTCAAACAGTTTTTAAAACTGGTAGAAACCCATCATTATAAAGAAAGAGACATTTCTTTTTATGCTGAGAAACTTTGTCTAACCCCTAAGTATTTATCTTCCATAATCCGGGATGTTAGCGGAGAACTGGCAGGAAACTGGATTGACAATTATGTAATTATTGAAGCAAAAGCCCTACTGATTTCTTCCAACCTTACCATTCAGGAGATTTGCTATAAACTGAATTTTTCTACTCCGTCCTCATTCACCCGTTTCTTTAAACGAATAACCGGCATGTCACCAAGAAAATTCAGAACACTAAAAGTTTTTCCCAACTTAATAGAATAAAAACATATAATATCTTGCCACCTGCCCTTATCTTCATGAATGAAGACAAGTACTTTTCCCACCTCGCCCGGTCTCTATTTGAACTTCAAATATCCTATGCGAGTATATTTTATTCCTTTGTTCTCATAATGAGAAAGAACTTTAGCCGATTTTAAATACAAACTTTCATGGACATTGATTTTTTTTGTATAACAGCTCAACATATCCGGTGACATACTGGAAGCCGCCGCCTTTATAATGAAAGTATAACGGTTGCCATCAGCATCAGCGGCAAGCACACTCTGGTCCACATAATATCCGGTTGTTTTGTATATGTCCAGTTGTAACCTTATCCCTAAGACTTCTAAACGCAAGTCGGATAGTTTTTCTCCCGGCTGACCGATAAAACGACTGCCAGCCGGCAAATGATGTTTTCTGATAACCGTTTCATAATGCACAGTAGCAAAAGCCTTCGCTAACATTGCCAGCTTCTTATCCCTAGGATTTCGGGCCTCAAATTTGTGTGCCAGCCAAAGTACATAGTTAGGATCAATGTAATAAACCTCCGCTAATCTTTTTCCACGATATTTTCCAAATGCGACTATATCCTCGGATATTCCATAATAAGGTTCAAAAAAAGTATTGTCTTTTACTTTCAGCAGGACGTTACAGTTCTGCAAATACTGAAAAGCACGTTCTGCCGCATCATTAAAAGTGACAGCCAGCGATTGAATAAACAAAGGGGAATAAATATTGTCCGGAAATATACGCCATAATGCATAATATGATCGGTAAGGGGTAGAAACACTGATTGCATAATATCCCGCATCTTCTCTACGGCCTTTATTGAAGTTATCTATTTTTTGGAAAACTCTCTCGGCCATAACATTAGTTATCTGATACAGAGTTACATCTCTATCCATAATTACCTCCTATCTTCATAAGGTAAAGATTTTCTTTTTGTAAATATAGTATTTTCTTACGAAACAGCAAGGGTTTTCACTATTTTTACATAAATTATTTTCCACAACACCAAGTAGAGAAAGCACCTTTTATAAAAGGTATATCAATAAAAAAAGTCTGTTTGCTTTTCCTTGCAAACAGACTTTTTTATTGATAAATCTTTCAATTATTCAAATATATTATCCAAACCTCCGGTTTCTTCTACCGAAGTTTCATCTATTAAGGTATCTTTGCAAGGGTCAAAGTCATCAGGAATATTGAATTTCTCATCCTGAGAATATCCCAAGCTCTTGTCTTTATAGACTTTCTGCATATAAAGTCCCCAAATAGGAAGCGCCATAGCAGCCCCCTGCCCGTCTACCATCGTATCAAAATGAATATCACGTTCTTCACCGCCTACCCATACACCGGACACCAATGAGGGAGTGAATCCCATAAACCAACCGTCAGAGTTACGGTTGGTTGTACCTGTCTTCCCCCCCATATCAGCAGTAATGCCATACAGACGGCGTACACGTCCACCGGTACCCTCATTAACGACCGCACGCAACATAACCAGCATTTTGTAAGCACTGGTCTCACTAATCACCTCATCCATTTGCGGAGTGAAATTCGCTAATACATTACCTTCATTATCCTCAATACGGGTTACAAATACTGGTGCTGTACGGATACCTCGGTTTGCGAATGCTGAATAAGCGCTGACCATCTCCCCTACAGAAATTTCACAAGGTCCCAAACAGAGTGATACTACGGGGTCTATCTGTTTGTTCTGCACACCGAATGAATGAATCAGACGAACCAACTGATAAGGATTAAGTTTCCCCATCAAATAAGCCGTTACCCAATTATCCGAATTAGCCAATCCCCATTTGATAGTTACCATTTCTCCATAACGCTTTTTGCTGGCATTACGTGGTGACCATGGACGCCCGTTCTCATCTATCAATGTCTGCTCTACGTGACGCACCTGATCACAGGGAGAGAAACCGTTCTCCATAGCCAAAGTATACACGTAAGGTTTAATAGTAGAACCTACTTGGCGACGCCCCACCATCGCCATATCATATTGGAAATAATTATAGTTAGGACCACCCACATACGCCTTCACATGACCTGTCAAGGGATCCATAGACATAAATCCCGCCCTAAGGAAGAATTTATAATATTTCAAAGAATCCATCGGAGTCATAATGGTATCCTTCTCTCCCTCGTAAGAAAATACAGACATTTCGTATTTAGTATTAAACGCTTTCTTTATTTCCGCTTCCGAGCATCCGGCTTCTTTCATAATACGATAACGATCAGTCTGTTTCATAGCCCTGGTCATGATGGTATTCACCTCCTCCTCTGTCAACTGATTAGTAAACGGAGCTGTTTTCTTTTTCCGTTTTTCCTTGAAGAAACGAGGTTGCAAGTATTGCGCCACATGTTCATAAACAGCCTCTTCCGCATATTTCTGCATACGTGAATCAATAGTGGTATAGATCTTAAGACCGTCTGTATAAATATTGTAGTTGGTACCGTCTTTCTTCTTGTTTTTAGCACACCACCCGAAAAGCGGATTCGTTTTCCATGCCAATGAATCTTCATAATATTTCTGCATCTGCCATCCGCGATAATCACTTTTCTTCGGCTCCTTGGCTGTCATTACTCCACGCAGATATTCACGGAAGTAAGTTGCCAAACCTTCTTTATGATCCACACGACGATATTTTAAGACGAGAGGCAACGCCTTTAATGAATCAGTTTCCGCATCAGTCAGGTATCCCGCCTTCCGCATCTGGCCAAGCACCACATTACGCCGTCCACGTGAACGTTCATTAAAACGTTTCGGATTATAAAGAGACGGATTCTTACACATACCAACCAAAGTAGCCGCTTCCTCAATGCTCAAATCTTTCGGTTCTTTCGAGAAGTAAGTATTGGCAGCTGTTTTGATACCTACTGCATTATTCAAGAAATCGAACTTATTAAGATACATAGTCAGAATCTCTTCCTTTGTATAATAGCGTTCCAACTGAACAGCTATTACCCATTCAATGGGCTTCTGCAACAGACGTTCCATCACATTATCTGCCGTAGGTGAATAGAATTGTTTTGCCAACTGCTGGGTTATGGTACTACCCCCACCGGCATTCTTCTGCATCATCACTCCCCGTTTCACCAAAGCACGGACAAACGCACGGGCATCAATGCCGGAATGTTCTGCAAAACGTTCATCTTCGGTAGCAATCAGCGCACGAATCAGATTCGATGAAAGCTGGTCATAACCTACAAAAACACGATTCTCCTTACTAAGTGACCAAGTACCCAGCATCTTGCCGTCATCGGATATAATCTCGGTTGCAAACTTTAAATTCGGATTTTCCAATTCCTCAATAGGCGGTACATATCCAATCCATCCTTTCGCTATTGCGGTGAATATAAGCGCTATAACTAACAGTACGCCGACTACAAGAGCCCAAAGCACGTATATAAATTTCTTCCTCATGACATTTTCTAGTAATTAACGGTACAAAAGTAAGGAAAAACTTTGAGATAGAATGTGTTTCTAACAAAGTTCAACGAAATATCTTTTAATTCTTCGCTCATTTATTTTTTTTTCATACCTTTACACTCCGTATAAATTGTAATTATAAATACAAGCCAATATGGAAAATAGAAGTTTAGTTACTATTGCCGAACACTCGAAAGAGAAAATCCTCTACCTTTTGGAGATGGCAAAAGAGTTTGAAAAGAAGCCTAACCGTAAAATCTTGGACGGCAAAGTTGTTGCCACCCTTTTCTTTGAGCCCTCCACCCGTACACGACTCAGTTTTGAAACCGCAGCAAACAGACTGGGAGCCCGCGTTATCGGATTTACCGATCCCAAAGTAACCAGTTCTTCAAAAGGAGAAACATTGAAAGATACCATCATGATGGTAAGCAATTACGCCGACATCATCGTAATGCGCCATTTTCTGGAAGGTGCCGCAAGATATGCCAGCGAAGTCGCCCCGGTGCCCATTGTCAATGCCGGAGACGGAGCCAACCAACATCCGTCACAAACCATGCTAGACCTCTACTCCATATACAAAACACAGGGAACGCTTGAAAATTTAAACATCTATCTAGTAGGCGACTTGAAATACGGACGAACTGTTCATTCTTTGCTGATGGCTATGCGTCATTTCAACCCCACTTTCCATTTCATCGCTCCGGAAGAGTTGAAAATGCCTGAAGAATATAAAATCTACTGCAAGGAGCACCATATTAAATACAAAGAGTACACAGACTTTAACGAAGAAACCATTGCTGACGCCGACATTCTTTACATGACCCGTGTACAACGCGAACGTTTCACCGACCTGATGGAATATGAACGTGTGAAAGATGTATATATATTAAGGAATAAGATGCTGGAGCATACCCGCCCCAATCTGCGTATCCTGCACCCTCTGCCCCGCGTCAACGAAATAGCTTACGATGTGGATGAGAATCCGAAAGCTTACTATTTCCAGCAGGCACAAAACGGACTTTATGCGCGCCAGGCCATCCTTTGTGATGTATTGGGCATAACCTTGAATGATGTTATAGAAGATGCAAAAAAGTAAAAACAAAAATGAAGATGAGCGATAATAAACAAGCATTGCAGGTAGCCGCTTTGAAAAACGGCACTGTTATAGACCATATACCTTCCGATAAATTGTTTACTGTAGTCGCCCTATTGGGCTTGCAGGATTCTGACTCTAACATAACCATCGGAAACAACTTCGAGAGCAAAAAATTAGGCAAAAAAGGAATTATAAAAGTGGCCGACCGCTTTTTTACTGATGAGGAAATAAGCCGCCTTTCCGTAGTAGCCCCGAATGTAAAACTGAACATTATCCGTGACTATGAGGTGGTAGAGAAGAAACAAGTCCTGATGCCTGAGGAATTACGTGGCATCGTAAAATGCGCCAATCCCAAATGTATCACCAACAATGAGCCAATGACCACCCTGTTTCATGTAATTGACAAAGAACATGGAATCTTGAAATGTCATTACTGCGAAAAGGAACAAAGTAAAGAAGGTATCAAACTACTGTAATGAATATGAAACAAGACTGGAAACCGGGAACTATGATTTACCCTCTTCCGGCCCTACTGGTAAGTTGCGGAAGTACGGAAGAAGAATATAACATTATCACAGTGGCATGGGCAGGTACTATTTGTACCAACCCCGCCATGTGTTATATATCCGTGCGTCCGGAACGCCATTCCTACCCCATTCTGAAACGGAATATGGAATTCGTCATCAACCTTACTACCAAAAGCATGGCATTCGCTACCGACTGGTGCGGAGTGCGTTCGGGCAAAGATTATAATAAATTTGAAGAAATGAAGCTGACCCCGGGAAAAGCAAAAATAGTCAGTGCTCCCATCATCGAAGAATCCCCGCTCTGTATAGAATGCAGAGTAAAGGAAATCATCTCACTAGGATCTCATGATATGTTCATAGCCGATGTGGTAAATGTAAAAGCCGACGATAAATACCTGAATGCGGAAACAGGAAAATTCGAATTATCCGAAGCTAACCCGTTAGTCTATGTTCATGGCGGATATTTTGAACTAGGACCGAAAATCGGGAAGTTTGGCTGGTCTGTAGAAAAGAACAGATCACAGACCAAGGAAAAATCCTAAAAATATCTCATGAAGAAACTCCTTTTATTAATCGCTTTATTACTTCCTGCCCTGTTCGTTACAGCACAAGGAATAAAGAATGGTCTGAAAGAGGAACCTAAGATCAATGTGGGAATAAAAGGAGGCTTCAACTCTTCCATGTATTTTACCAGTCGGTTAGAGCTAGATGGAGAGCGAATGGAAGATGTGCAAAATAATTATAAAGTAGGCTATTTTGCCGCTATGTTTTTTCGGGTGCACATGAAAAGGCATTTCATCCAACCCGAAATTATGTATAATATTTATAAAGGTGAAATAGCTTTCAATAAAAATCAAAATAAAGAAAACACCCTTCCCGAGCTTGCTAAACTGAACAGCACGATTCACTCTTTGGAACTACCTATATTATATGGTTATAGTTTTGTAAAAAGCAGGCCTTACGGCATGGCACTTTTTATCGGTCCCAAACTGGAATATGTATGGAAACATAAGACTTCCGAAGAGTTTGAAGGATTTGGATATTCTGGTATAAAAGAAGAATTACACCCCATTAATATAAGTTCTGTTATCGGATTAGGAGTAAATATTGCTAATATATTCTTTGATTTCCGGTATGAAATCGGACTCACCAATATCTCCAAATCAATCATTTATAAAAAAGACACAGATGGAATAATGTCCCAAGAAAAAGGTATCTTCATTAACCGACACCGCAATGTGCTAAGCTTCTCGCTAGGAGTTATTTTCTAAAGTAGGAAGCTTCCTCTAAGTAGATATCATAATGCCACATTTATATCCTTTTCTTTCCTCAAAACGCCCTTATCTTCAACTCTTTCAGCAGCTTCAGACCTTACTACACGACAAAAAGAAAGTCATATATCTTTTTTCCGTAACCTCACCAAATATTTTCCTCTAAATAATTTCCTTATATTCTAAAATTACTTAACTTTGTGAACTCAGAATCGAATATCGCACATAAACTTATTATAAAAAGAAATGAAAAGAGACGATTTGATTTTCGACATTATCGAAAAAGAGCATCAACGCCAGCTCAAAGGTATCGAGCTGATCGCATCCGAAAACTTTGTTAGTGACCAAGTAATGCAAGCCATGGGTTCTTGCCTTACCAACAAGTATGCTGAAGGGTATCCCGGCAAGCGCTACTATGGCGGTTGCGAAGTGGTAGACCAGAGCGAACAAATCGCTATCGACAGACTGAAACAAATATTTGGAGCAGAATGGGCTAATGTACAACCTCACTCCGGAGCACAGGCTAATGCTGCTGTATTTCTGGCCGTTTTGAATCCGGGTGATAAATTTATGGGATTAAATTTGGCCCATGGTGGTCACTTGTCACATGGTTCATTGGTAAACACATCCGGAATTATTTATACTCCGTGTGAATACAACCTGAACAAAGAAACAGGTCGTGTAGATTACGATCAGATGGAAGAAATCGCATTACGTGAAAAACCCAAAATGATTATCGGTGGCGGTTCTGCATATTCTCGCGAGTGGGACTACAAACGTATGCGTGAAATCGCAGATAAAGTGGGAGCCATCCTGATGATTGATATGGCCCACCCTGCCGGACTGATTGCTGCCGGACTGTTGGACAACCCGGTTAAATATGCTCATATCGTCACTTCAACAACCCATAAAACCCTTCGTGGCCCTCGTGGCGGTGTCATCATGATGGGTAAAGACTTCCCTAACCCATGGGGCAAGAAAACTCCAAAAGGTGAAATCAAGATGATGTCACAACTTTTGGATTCTGCTGTATTCCCTGGTATACAAGGTGGCCCGTTGGAACATGTCATCGCAGCCAAAGCTGTTGCATTCGGTGAATGTTTACAGCCGGAATACAAAGAATATCAAACACAAGTAAAAAAGAATGCAGCCGTATTGGCACAGGCTTTGATTGACCGTGGCTTTACGATCGTTTCCGGTGGTACAGACAACCACTCCATGCTGGTAGACCTGCGTACCAAATACCCTGATCTGACAGGCAAAGTAGCAGAAAAAGCATTGGTTGCTGCTGATATCACTGTAAACAAGAACATGGTCCCATTTGACAGCCGTTCTGCTTTCCAAACTTCAGGTATCCGTTTGGGAACTCCCGCTATCACAACTCGCGGAGCAAAAGAAGACTTGATGTTGGAAATCGCCGAAATGATTGAGACAGTTCTTTCAAACGTAGACAATGAAGAAGTAATTGCACAAGTTCGTGCACGCGTAAACGAAACAATGAAGAAATATCCTATTTTCGCTTACTAATCAACGACTTCTATCAATATACTCATAAAAGACTTTGGAGTTTTTGAAAAAGCTTTATCCTTCTTCAAGAACTTCAAAGTTTTTTATAAAACATCCAGACCATTTAAAAAGAGTAATAGAAAAGTATTTTTATCAGCATTCCCCACAGAAATCAGTATAAATTTCTACCTTTGCAGACAATTTATCCGTTAATGACGAATGAAAGGAACTAAGAATCTGACTCAAGGCCCTATCCTAAAGCAATTGTTTACTTTGGCAATGCCCATTATGGCTACTTCATTCATACAAATGGCATATAGTCTGACCGACATGGCTTGGGTAGGAAGAATAGGAAGTGAGGCAATAGCCGCCGTAGGTTCGGTAGGAATTCTTACATGGATGTCCACATCTATCTCTCTTCTGAACAAAGTAGGTTCGGAAGTCAGCGTAGGACAAGCCATCGGGGCACAAAACGAGCAAGCTGCCCGTGCATTCGCATCACATAATCTTACCTTGTCCTTACTTATATCATTGAGCTGGGGAGCATTGTTATTTATCTTTGCCACCCCTATTATCAGTATCTATGAACTAGAACCTCATATAGCCAAGATGGCTGTGGAATATCTACGGATTATAGCAACCGCCTTTCCATTCGTCTTTTTATCAGCTGCCTTTACAGGGATATTCAATGCCGCCGGACGAAGCAAAATACCTTTTTCCATTAACGGTATCGGACTGATTACAAATATAATACTGGATCCTATCTTTATCTTTGGTTTAAGCTGGGGAACTACGGGAGCAGCAATTGCCACTTGGCTGGCCGAAGCTACGGTATGCATACTGTTTATCTATCAATTGAAACAAAAGAAAATATTATGGGATGATTTTCGGTTATTTACTAAACTGAAAAAACAATATACACGCCACATTTTGAAAATAGGATTACCAGTAGCGGCACTCAATACATTATTCGCTTTCGTCAATATGTTTCTCGGAAGAACCGCCACAGAACAAGGTGGTCATTTAGGGCTGATGGCACTCACCACCGGAGGACAAATCGAAGCTATCACCTGGAACACCTCCCAAGGTTTTTCTACAGCTCTCAGTGCCTTTGTAGCTCAGAATTATGCAGCGCGGCAAATCTCCCGTGTGCTGAAAGCCTATCGCACCACTTTATGGATGACATTTATATTCGGATCTTTCTGCACATTCCTTTTTATATGTTATGGAAACGAAATATTTTCTATCTTTGTTCCTGAAAAAGCAGCTTACGAAACCGGCGGTGTCTTTCTACGTATTGACGGATACTCGCAACTATTTATGATGCTGGAAATTACCATACAGGGCGTATTTTATGGGATGGGGCGCACCATGCCTCCTGCCGTAATCAGCGTCACCTGTAACTATCTGCGCATCCCGATGGCACTGTTGTTTGTATCATGGGGCTGGGGTTTGCCGGGTATTTGGTGGAGCATAAGCATCACTAGCACTATGAAAGGAATTATTTGTCTGATCTGGTTTATGCTTATCAAGAAGAAAGCTTTAAATTATCAGGCCGTTTAATGAACAATTTTTGCATTAAGTCATTAATATATTAAAATGAACATGATTATGAAAAAGACTAAAATTATGGCTTTATTACTGAGTGCTACATTAGTATTCAGTGGATGTGGTAACATGAATAATACCGCTAAAGGCGGTCTGATCGGCGGCGGCGGCGGTGCAGCATTGGGAGCAATTATCGGCGGAATAGCCGGACATGGTAAAGGTGCGGCTATTGGTGCGGCAGTAGGTGCGGCAGTAGGTACAGGTGCCGGTGTGTTAATTGGGAAAAAAATGGATAAAGCAGCAGAAGAAGCTGCTCAAATCCAAGGAGCACAGGTAGAACAAGTAACAGATAACAATGGCCTTCAGGCTGTAAAAGTTACTTTTGATTCCGGTATTCTCTTCAATACAGGAAATGCAGCCTTGAGTGCACAAGCGAAATCAGCCTTGAGCAAGTTTGCAAACAACGTATTGAACCAGAACAGAGATATGGATGTATCCATTTATGGATATACAGACAACCAGGGCTGGAGAAACAGTACAGCTGAACAAAGTATCCAAAAAAACCTCAATCTGTCACAAGAACGCGCTCAAAGTGTGGCTAGTTATCTGTTGGGTTGCGGTGTAAGTAATTCCCAGATCAAGTCCGTAGAAGGCTTGGGTCAAGCAGATCCGATAGGTAATAATGACACAGCCGAGGGACGCCAGCAGAACCGTCGTGTAGAAGTATATATGTATGCCAGCCAACAGATGATTCAGCAAGCGGAAGCAGGAACACTGAAATGATATCAATGACGTTATTGTAGAGCGTATCCAATACGCCCGAACCAACGGTCACAACATTGGAATAACATATAAAATAAACCAATTTCGGACAGGTTATTTCTGCCCGAAATTGCTTTTAATACACAAGCATGAAAAAAAAGATTTTAAAATTCATCCGCAATCTGCTGCTTTTTTTCTTTGGTTCTTCCATTCTCGCAGTTATCGTTTTACGATTTATTCCGGTTTACTTTACCCCGTTGATGTTTATCCGTACTACCCAGCAAATCATTCATGGAGAAGATATAAAGTGGAAACACTCTTGGCTACCTAAAGAAAACATATCCCCTCATCTGTCTATGGCTGTTATTGCCTCTGAAGACAATCGCTTTGCCGAGCATAATGGTTTTGACTTCAAAGAAATAGAGAAAGCCTTAAAAGAAAACAAGAACCGAAAACGCCCTCGAGGTGCCAGTACTATCAGCCAACAGACAGCCAAAAACATTTTCTTGTGGCCTGCTTCTTCTTGGATCAGGAAAGGACTTGAAGTGTATTTCACCACCTTGATAGAACTATTTTGGAACAAGGAACGGATTATGGAAGTCTATCTGAACTCTATAGAAATGGGAAATGGTATCTATGGTGCCGAAGCAGTAGCTCGTGAACACTTTCACAAGAATGCCAGCAAACTGACACCGGAAGAATGCGCACTAATTGCAGCCAGCCTTCCCAATCCTCGCAAATTCAATTCAAGCAGACCTGGCAACTACATGCTTAAAAGACAAAAGAAGATACTTTATCTTATGAAATGCGTCCCTACATTTCCGCCCAAACAAGATACGTCCTCTACGGTTTCAAAGAAGAAAAAGAAATAACCCGCACCCCCGTGTGGGCTTTCTTATTTTTAGAGTATTCAAAGAGAGTCTGAGAATCTAGAATAACTTTCTTCATGACCGATGAAGCATGAAGCAAATGCAATTTACCATCCACCCAACAAGCAAATCCTGTATGCACCACATCCAGCCCTTTTATATTGGTAGTAATCGCTATGATATCCCCATTCTTTATGTCCAACTCCTCAGAAGAAACGTTCAGACTTGTTTTAGGAATATAAGAAACAGGAACATTTTTCCATTTTCTCTCTATTTCAATCATCTGGGATATCATGGAAGGATTATTTTTCAACCGGTGATAATTGTCAGAGTGTGTGGACATAAAATCCAAATTCAAGATTTGTGATACAGCAAGCCCTAATTCCCCTGTACGTTCATGTACAATTCCTTTCTGTTCGTTATCCTTAATCCAATCACTGAAGTAATGTAAACGCGAGACATAACCGGCTTGTTTTCCATTCCGATAGCGGATACACAGCAACGCTTTTTTGTAACTTTCAAAGTCACTTTTCCCATACTTGTCAGCGAGACTCAATGCAAGTACTGTTTCAACTAATGTGGTACAATCCACCTTATCCAAATGAACAACTAATCTCTCTTCATCTGTCCCATCCAATGTATTCGCTACGTATGGAACCCCTAATAGATTTTGGGCAAAAAACAATATCCTACAGCTATCGGCCGGCAACCGGGCAGCTTTTTGAAGCAGACTCTCGACTTTTATACTGTCATTTTCTGATGCTGAAACGATACAAGGCATTATTCCTAAAATCATTCCCAGCAACCACGGATACAGCTTTCTCATATATTTTTTCTTATCTACCTGTTTTTTCTGCATGGCAACAAAGATAACACATAACTGAATGAATGCAAATTTTAAAAGAATGAAAAGATAAAAACATCCGCCATGACAAATTCAACACTTGCCATAGCGGATAAAAAAAGCTATATAGCACCTTTAAATCATGCAGTAAACTCTGTTCTTTCCAAATAAGCTATAACATCACCTTTATTAACTACAGCTCCTTGTTGGGCGCAAACTTCTACAATACGTCCTGTAAAATTAGCAAAAATCTTTTCATACTCTCCCCACGGAGTGGAAATATAACAGAACACTTCATCATGCTGGTATTTCCGTCCGACAAACGGTGCCATAGAAGGACCTTCCACGGAAACTTCCCATAAAATCTGCCCCTTATCCGGTGCAATAATAGGATCTGCCTTAGCACGCTTATATTTTCGGATCGTTTCCTCATCGAAGCCACTTTTTACCATAGCCGCATCCTGAGCACGTTGTAAATCATCCATAAAACGTTTCTTGGCTACACCCGATTTATAATCACGGTATTGCCGGTCATGCATAGCCAGTTCAAACAACTCTTCCTCATCCTCACCATATTCCCATCCATTATCATCCATCTCCTTACGGTACTTGTCCAGCTCATCAGGATAGTTCACCTGAGGATCTTCATCAGTGAATTCGTAGCCTTTACTTTTCGCCAGTTCGATTATTTCAGGAGCCAACGCACCCGGCAATTTTCCACTTTTTCCCAAAATCATATCCCATGTATGGTTATCAATCATCGTCCATCTCTCCTCTCCCTTCACCAATTGCATAACATTCATCAAAGCCACATTCTTCACATATTGGCTAAACGGTGTTACTAAAGGTGGATATCCCAATTTCGGCCATACGTATTCCACTTCTTCAAACAGCATCACTACCAAATCATCCAAACTCATAGGTTCCTTTCCCTGTCCTTTCAGAATCAGATTGATGCCCGAATGCACCCCTTTCAGATCGGCCATCATTGAACCCATCATGCCACCGGGAAGTCCACATCCCAGCAGCAAGGAAGACATATGTTTGTTGGTAGGATCAATAAAATATCCCAAAAAATCATCAATAAATTCCTGCGTCATGCTACGCGCTTTCATATAAGCCTTCATATTGATTTCAGGTACCTGAAAACCTGCATTTTTCAACATAGCCTGTACAGAAATTACGTCAGGATGCACTTTTCCCCATGACAACGGCTCCATAGCGACATCAATGATATCCGCACCATTCTCACAAACTTCCAAAATAGATGCCATAGATAACCCAGGACCGGAATGTCCATGATATTGTACAATGACTTCAGGATGTTTATCTTTGATATTTCTCACCAACTGCCCCAACATTTCAGGACGGCCGATACCTGCCATATCTTTCAAACAGATTTCGGGTGCCCCCGCTTCTATTAACTGGTCGGCAATATAAGAATAATAATCCACCGTATGTACAGGAGAATAAGTGATGCAAAGAGTGGCTTGAGGAATCATTCCCGCTTCTTTAGCATATTTTATGGAAGGAATAATATTACGAACTTCATTCAAACCACAAAAAATACGAGTAATATCCACTCCT
The DNA here is from genome assembly GCF_000012825.1 of Phocaeicola vulgatus ATCC 8482. GTDB lineage: Bacteria > Bacteroidota > Bacteroidia > Bacteroidales > Bacteroidaceae > Phocaeicola > Phocaeicola vulgatus. The sequence goes on from NC_009614.1 coordinate 4,182,347, forward strand.
TGCGCATGTTTTACCCTATACATCAACCGACGTACATCAGCTGGAACAGGATACATTCGCAATGCATTTAAACCACGGTCCAACATATGCGTCTGAATACCCGCCTCACGTAAAGGCTTGGTAAATGTACGCACTGCCTTGTTAGGATTCTCACCATATAGCAAGTTCACTTGTTCAAAAGCACCTCCATTAGTTTCGACTCGGGCAAAACACCCCATTTCAACGATTAGAGGAGCAATTTTGGCTAACTGATCAGCTCTGGGCTGGTACTTCCCTGATGACTGCCACATATCGCGGTAGACCAAACTGAATTTGATTTCTTTTTTCATAATTATTACTTGATTTAAAGGTGTCTTGTCCTTTTGCAAATATAACAAATGAATAAAAATAAAGTTAATATTCGAAGCTGTTTTTTAGCTTCCAAAAACATGTTTAATATCATATTGTAAACCAACAAAAACAAAAAAGGCAGAGCAAAAGATTTTCACTCTACCTTTTTGATAATTTTCCCCCTTGGATTATACAAAATCACGGAGCTGTCCCTGCAAGCGTTGTCTGGTAAAAAAAATTCTGCTTTTTACAGTACCCAACGGCAATCCCAGCTTTTCGGCAATCTCACGATATTTAAATCCCGACACATGCATAGCGAATGGAATACGGTATTCTTTAGGAAGCAAACCGACTATACGATGTATTTCTTTCATGTCATAAGCTCCCTCGGTACTATCAAAGCCGGAATCCTGAGGCATACTTAAATGGTAGAGATTGTCTGTATGGTCCACAAATGTCTGGTCACGCACGATTTTCCTATAATTGTTTATAAAGATGTTACGCATAATGGTATACATCCATCCCTTAAAGTTTGTATCGGGGATATACTTGTCTTCATTATCCAGCGCTTTCAATGAAGTTTCTTGTAGCAGGTCATTAGCCTCCTCACGGTCGGCTGTGAGTTTGTATGCAAACCGAAGTAATTCTTCTTGCACACCCAGCAGGTTCTTTTTAAAACTAACGGGTCAGCGGATTTTCCTGGTTGGTAAGCTTTCTTTTAAGCGTATAGCCTAGCCAGTCTGAACATGAAGAATTTCAGATCAGCCACCCCTCTTAACTGGCTTCGAAAAGCTTTGATTTTAGCATTGAACGACTCCGCTGAAGCATTTGTCAATCGTTCTTCAAAATAATTTATGATGGTCGTACTATGGTTTGAAAAGGTATCAAGTACCTTGTTGAACTCCATATAGTCAAACTTTTCCACTTCATTGTACCATCTTGCGAGATTTAGCCTTGCTTCATCGGGACCTGACTTCTTGTTGAAGATGTCTGTCAGTTTCATGCTAAGGCTGTATCCTTCCAGAAGCTTGGGGAATTTATCAAAGAGAATGGCAGCCCTGGTCTTTTGCTGTTCATTCCATTTGCTCCAGTGTTTCAGTATAATATGCTTGCTTCTGCTTACTATCTGTGGCAGGGTTTCTCCGTTCTCCATTCTTTCAGGCTCCCATTTCCCTATTCTCTCCCTTTCCGCCTTACTCTTTGCTTCTTTCTTCTTTTGACGGTGCTCCCTGATAGCCTGATTTTCCGCATCAAGTACTTTCCACCGATAGCGTATTCTTAACCGGTCAACAGCTTCAGACATGAGCTGCTGTACATGAAAACGGTCATTGATCAGCTTTGCGGCAGGAAACACCTTTCTGACCGTCAGCATCATGGCTGAAGATAAATCTGTAGTGACAGTCTTGACAGACAGCCGTTTCCGGTGCGGAAGCCTGCGCAAGATTCCGCTTACCGCATCTGTGGCCACTCCACGAACCATTGCAACTAAAGCCCCCTTACGGCCTTTGGCTGCTTTATTGGTCAGAATCGTATAAACATCTCCATTGCTCAGGCAAGTTTCATCCAAAGAAAGGTTTTCTCCAATGTTTTCAGGATAAAGGAGGTAGTCATGCGCATGTTCGAGTTGGTCCCAGTTCCGGTAATCACTGATTTTCTCCTTGTATTGTTTACGAAGAGTCTGTCCTTTTACGCCATAACGTTCCGCAAGCACACAGATGCTCACAGGAGTAGATTCAATCTCCTTCTTTTAAAAAAGAAACGAACTCAGAATTGAGCCGTGTACCGTCAAATTCGGATAAATCCCAGTCATAGCTGAAGATTTCATTGGAAGACTTGTCAAGCCATTTACGTTTACGGACATGGAGATAAGTGGCGCGACCACGAATAGGGTAGTCTTGGATTGTACGGTACTCACCAAAACCATAGGATATGATATCCGGGTTGGTCTTATCTTCTTTTAGCTGAACTTTTTTTTCATCAAGATAAATATCAAAACGGTCAGCACTCTTGTCGAAATTGACAATATCAAAGTTGTCTATAAGCACATCCGGAAGGATGGCACGAAGGAGTCGTTCGGGTTTCATAAAACAAAGGTAAGCAAAGATAGCTAATTTTAAAACTTACCAACCAGAAATTTCCGCTGAGCCAAACTAACGCTATTCATAAGTCTTTCAGTTTAGGTTCATATTCTTTTTCCATGCTCTCGGTAATGCAAGGATAGCGCATTTTAAATAGGTGTCAAAGAAAAAACTATCAAAATAGGGGGTAAAAACCGTCATTTATCAGTTTTTACCCCCTGTTTTGATAGTTTTCAGGTGCTATTTAGCGTTGTTCCCCCTTTAAAATTGGTAAACAGATACTATATTTAACAGCTAAAATACGCGCCAAAAACACAGTACTACCTCCTATTATCTGGCAAATAAAGGCTTCCAGACCAAACAGATCACATATCCAATAGGCCAATCCCCCCACCACACAGGCCATTGCATAAATTTCTTTACGAAAAATAAGCGGAATTTCATTAATAAAAACATCGCGGAGCACACCACCTGCGGCCCCAGTGATACTACCCATGATTATAGCTACCCAAAAAGGATATCCGAGAGCAATACTTTTGCCTACTCCCACTACTGTAAATAGTGCCAGACCGATGCTGTCGAACAGGAAAAAAGTGTTATGCATATGAATCAGATACTTGCCGAAAGCAATTACCCAAAACAATGCAAGTCCTGTACATATTAAATATATAGGGTCGGTCATCCAACCCGGAGTCACATCTAGAAGCACATCACGGATAGTACCTCCTCCGATAGCCGTTGCCAAACCCACTACATATGCACCAAACCAGTCAAACTGTTTGGCAGACGCCAATCTGATACCACTGATGGCAAAGGCAAACGTGCCTATAAAATCTAAAACTTGAACAAATGTTAGCATAATGGTTGTTATTTGTCTGCAAAGTAACGAATAAATTCGATAAGAAAATGTATTTTTGTGTTCAGAAAATAGCTTAAAATAAGATGAAAGTAACAATTATCGCAGGTGCACGTCCCAATTTCATGAAAATTGCCCCATTAATGCGTGCTATCAAGGCTGCAAAGGCAGCAGGAAAAAATATCACTGCCCGTCTGGTCTACACAGGTTCGGACGAAGATAAAAGTTTGGAACCTTCTCTGTTTACAGACCTGGATATGCCGCGTCCTGATGTATATCTGCATGTAGATAATACAGATTTTTTCCAGCAAATGGCAGGTATATTGGTAGCTTTCGCCCGCGAACTGGAACAGCATCCTGCACAGGTAGTACTTGTAGTGGATGACCTGACTCCTACTATGGCGTGCTCTATCGTAGCTAAAAAGAAAGGGATAAAAGTCGCTCATCTAGTGGCCGGAACCCGCTCTTTCGATATGGATATGCCAAAGGAAGTGAACAGCATGATAACAGATGGCTTGTCCGATTATCTGTTCACGGCCGGAATGGTAGCCAACCGCAATCTGAATCAAACAGGAACCGAACAGGCACATGTACATTTTGTAGGAAACATCCTGATTGATACGCTGCGTTATAACCGTACCCGTTTACAGCGCCCGGTAGCGTTCTCCATTATGGGACTGAAAGAAAAAGAATACCTCTTGCTAACATTGAACAAGCATTCATTGCTAAACAAGGACACAACACTGAAAGCCATCTTCCACACTATACTGGAAAAAACAGACAAGCCGATCGTGGCGCCGCTCCATACATATGTAAAAAACAAGCTGTCTGCTTTAGGAATTACTTCCGAAAGGTTATATATATTACCACCGCAACCTTATTTGTCATTCGGATATTTAGTGAACCATGCCTGGGGTATCATTACAGATTCGGGCAATGTAGCGGAAGAAGCTACTTTTTTAGGAATCCCCTGCATGACATTAAGCACGTATGCAGAACATCCCGAAACAGTGACAATCGGCACAAACCGGCTGGTGGGGGAAAACTCTGAAATCCTGGCAGACGCCCTTGACATTCTGAATAAAGGAGAATGGCAGAAGGGACATTTGCCGGAACGCTGGGACGGACACGCAGCAGAAAGAATTGTGCAAACATTGCTGGGTGAACATAAATAAAATGGAGCACCAATAAAAACACGGATGCCGCAGAATTTGATATTCTGCGGCATCCGTGTTTTTATTGGTGCTCCATCGATATCGCTTACACTCTCCTTTCTTACCAAGTATAATTCAAACCAAAACTAAGCAATTCCTGCAACTGGAAATAACTCTTGTTATCTTCTGTCAGTGTCACACCGTCATCATAACGCGCATGAACAAACAACTTAGTAGACAAATAACGGTTCAACACAAAATTAAATGTATTTTCCCAACTGGCAATTACGGTGTCATAAGTTGTAAAGTACTCCAATTTAGACTCCCACACAATACTGGGGATAATTGTCCAAGTCAGATTACCTGTAAATTTCGAACCGAAGAGATTCGCTGTTTTATGCCCCGGATCCACATTAAAAGCACCCGGATCAGTTATCTTATCATTGCTGATATACATAAAAGTATACGCCAGTGGAGATCCCAACAAAGACAATGAATAATTCTTCTTATTCTGCTTAAAGTCCATACCGAGGGTTATATCCAATTGGGCGGGAGACAGAAAATTAGAAATCATATCATTCGTATTCGTCTTATAATTTCCAAAGAACTGAGTCTTGAACTCGCCCGCCAAAGTATAATACCAGTTTTTGAAGGCTTTTACACCCAGTTTACTGCTTAAACGAAGCAAGTCGGCATTCGTCTTATACTTATGCACTGTATCTGACGGTGCTGTAACAAAACCCAATTTTATTTCCAGCTTATTTTCAAACTCTATACGCTGGCGGTCATCAAAATTAGCTTCCAGCACTAAGCCGGACAACAGCGCATTAGTACTTTCACCACCTTTATACCAGTTATCTGAAATATAATGTTGTGTGAACTGAACATACCCATTCCCCTTATGCGTCCAAAAGTTAGGGCGTACCACCAACAATTCATTATCCGTAGTCAAGCTTTCCACCGGTGTTTCCGGTTGAAGGAAACTTTTGATTCTCTCTTTCCTTGGTCTTTTTACTATCTGATTATTTTCCAGTGGTTTCAAATCAGCCAAATAAAGTTCGTTATTCACCAATCTGCCCGGATATTGCAAATAATAATTCCTTAATATATTATTCGACCAACGGTCGGCAGCGGCCAAGGTTTCCAAATCGGGCAGTTGATATATAGCTGCAGATGCAGAGTCACGCTTTCCCATATATAGCGAATCGACAGCTGTCATTATTTTCGTATCCGGACTCCATTTTATTTCAAAAATTTCTTTTATAGGAGCTTCATAATAAGTGGGCGGAACAAACAACTTATAAAAAGCCGGATTAGGACGTACCCGCCGGGGCGCCGGAATATTCAAATCATCCCACAGCCTGAAATAAGCAAAATAAGATGCGCTTAATGCAGACAATGAATCAGAATAGGCTTTCACAGCCGGATTTTCTTTCGTCTTGGCTATTTTCTGTGCCGGCACTTCTTCCATACAGAATACAGCAAGTATTATAGCCAAACATATACTTTTTCTCATACTAATTTTAGTTTTGTGCAAAAGTACACTTAATTTTCCTTTTCCCAAAAAACTGTTTCCTTTATATAGTAACGAATGATAAATTCAGTTTCATCAAATGATTTTTTAAAGCATATCCGACAATATTGAAAAAGATTTTGTAATTTTGCAACTTTGATAAATATTGCGATTTTGATAATTAAGAAAATAACATTTAAAAATATTAAGTCGTGGGAGAAACTAAGTATATCTTCGTAACTGGTGGTGTTGCCTCCTCATTAGGTAAAGGTATTATTTCATCATCAATAGGTAAATTACTGCAAGCCAGAGGCTATAATGTAACAATTCAGAAGTTCGATCCGTATATCAATATTGATCCGGGAACTTTGAATCCTTATGAACATGGTGAATGTTATGTAACGGTAGACGGACACGAAGCCGACCTCGATTTGGGACATTACGAACGTTTTTTGGGCATCCAAACAACTAAAGCCAATAACATTACAACAGGACGTATTTACAAAAGTGTTATTGACAAAGAACGCCGTGGTGACTATTTGGGAAAGACTATTCAGGTTATCCCCCATATCACCGATGAGATCAAACGCAATGTAAAATTATTGGGAAGCAAATATAAATTTGATTTTGTCATTACCGAAATCGGTGGTACCGTAGGTGATATTGAATCACTTCCTTATTTGGAAAGTATCCGCCAATTGAAATGGGAAATGGGACGTAATGCGTTGTGCGTACACCTTACTTATGTTCCTTATCTGGCAGCAGCAGGCGAATTGAAGACCAAACCTACCCAGCACTCTGTAAAAGAGCTGCAATCTGTTGGTATTCAACCAGATGTATTGGTATTGCGTACCGAGCACGAATTGAGCACAAACTTGAAAAAGAAAGTTGCTCTGTTCTGTAACGTAGATGAAAATGCTGTGGTGCAGTCTATCGATATGCCCACCATTTATGAAGTACCTTTGCGTATGCAAGAGCAGGGACTGGATGTAACCATTCTCCAAAAGATGGGATTGCCCGTGGGTGAAACTCCAACCCTCGGTCCATGGAGAGATTTTCTAGATCGCCGTCATAAGGCAACTGAGAAAGTAAAAATTGGATTGGTTGGTAAATACGATTTGCAAGACGCTTATAAATCTATCCTTGAAGCCTTGTCACAAGCCGCCACTTACAATGACCGCAAAGCGGATATCCACTTCATAAACAGCGAGAAACTGACAGATGCTAATGTAGAAGAGCAGATTAAGGATATGGATGGTATCATCATCTGCCCGGGATTCGGACAACGTGGCATAGAAGGTAAGTTCGTTGCTATCAAATATGCACGTACACACAATGTGCCGACTTTTGGTATCTGTCTAGGTATGCAGTGCATGGCTATTGAGTTTGCCCGTAACGTGCTAGGTTATACAGATGCCAACAGCCGCGAAATGGATGAAAAAACGCCACACAACGTGATAGACATTATGGAAGAACAGAAAGCTATCACCAATATGGGCGGCACTATGCGCCTGGGAGCCTATGAATGTATCCTTGACCAACACTCAAAGACTTTTGAAGCCTATAAAAGCGAACACATACAGGAACGCCACCGTCACCGCTACGAATTCAATAATGACTATAAGCAGGAGTACGAAAAGGCGGGTATGAAATGCGTGGGTATCAATCCGGAATCCGATTTAGTGGAAATAATTGAAATCCCGACATTAAAATGGTTCATCGGAGTACAGTTCCATCCCGAGTACAGCAGTACAGTATTGAAACCACATCCTTTATTCCTGTCATTTATCAAAGCGGCAATAGACAAATAAGAAACGAGAATTATAATATAATAAGGTAAACAAGTAAAAATGGACAAAAACACTTTAGTGGGATTCGCCCTGATTGGTGCAGTTGTGATAGGCTTCAGCATCTACAACCGTCCTAGCCAGGAAGAAATGGCACGTGCCAAACATTATCAGGATTCCATTCAGGCGATAGCCCAAAAAGAGGCCGAACGACTGGCACAGGCTGCCACGGCACAGAGTCAGAATGCAACATTGCATTTAGACTCTACCTCTATGTTCTATGGCGCAAACCAAGGTACGGAACAGCTAACGACACTGGAAAATAATGTAGTAAAACTGACTTTCACCAATAAAGGTGGACGGGTGTGCGCAGCCATATTAAAAGATTATAACGGACAGGACGGCAAGCCTTTGATGTTATTTGATGAAAAAGATTCGGGCATGAATTTCGCTTTCGAAGGAAAGAATGAAAATATTTTGACCGAGGATATGTATTTCCAGCCTACCAACGTAACAGACAGCACTGTAACTATGCGTTTGGCAGCAAACAATGGAGGCTATATAGATTTCGATTACAAACTTTTACCGGATGCTTACATGGTGAATTTCACTATTCGCGCAAACGGCATGCAGAATTTCTTCCCTCCTGCCCTGAACACAGTCAATATAAACTGGCGTCAACGGGCACGCCAGCTTGAAAAAGGTTTCAGCTTCGAACAGCGCTATACTTCGCTCACCTACAAGCCGGTAGAAAAAAGTTCAGACTATCTGAACGAAATGAAAGAAGCAAAAGAAGATGTTACCGACCGTTTGGATTGGATTGCTTTCAAGAATCAGTTCTTCTCAAGCGTACTTATTGCCGATCAAGATTTTGATAAAGCTTCCCTAACCTCTACCCCCCAACAGGAAGGAAGCGGATATATGAAGAACTATACCGCGGACATGACAACTTTCTTTGATCCTACCGGAAAGCAGCCTACCGATATGCAGTTCTACTTCGGTCCGAACCATTTCAAGACTTTGCTGAACAGCAATGATCTAAGCCTTTCCCAAAAAGATTTGGAACTGGAAGACCTGGTTTATTTGGGCTGGCCCATTATCCGCTGGGTAAACCGCTGGTTCACTATTAATTTGTTTGATTGGCTCTCAGGGTGGGGACTGAGCATGGGTGTCGTATTGCTGCTGATGACGATTATCGTCAAAGTGTTAGTTTATCCGGCTACCTACAAATCATATATGTCCTCTGCCAAGATGCGCGTCCTGAAACCCTACATCAACGAGATCAACGCAAAATATCCCAAGAAAGAAGATGCTTTGAAAAAGCAACAGGAAACGATGGCACTTTACAGCAAATACGGAGTAAGCCCTATGGGAGGTTGCTTGCCTATGCTGATCCAAATGCCGGTATTCATGGCTTTATTCTTCTTCGTGCCTAACGCTATTGAGTTGCGCCAACAAAGTTTCTTATGGGCCCCGGACTTGTCCACTTATGATGATATTATCAACTGGGGAACCAACATTCCTCTGCTGGGCAATCATTTAAGCCTCTTCTGTTTGCTGTTCAGTATCACCAATATTCTGAACACCATGTACACCATGAAGCAGCAGGATATGGGACAACAGCAAATGCCGGGTATGAAACTAATGATGTATATCATGCCAGTCATGTTTATTTTCATCTTCAACGGTTATTCATCCGGCTTGAACTACTATTACTTCATTTCCGGACTGATTGGTATCCTCACCATGGTGATTCTGCGCAAAACAACTGATGAAAAGAAACTCCTTGCCATGTTGGAAGCCCGAAAAGAAAAGAAGAGCCAAAAGAATGGCGGCAAACCGGGTGGCGGACTGATGGCTAAACTGGAAGCTTTACAAAAGGAGCAGGAACGACTGCAACAAGAAAGAATGAATAAAGGGAAAAAATAACGAGTTTACACTTCCTTAAAAAAACAGCGAAGACCGGCATATATAAAAAACAGCGGTCTTTGCTGTTTTTTTATATATACCGGTTACCTCTATATTTGCTCTTCTTTGCAAAGACACCCTTCCACAGACACACAAAGAAACAAAACAAATATGCAGGAACATTTCACATCACCGGCTTTTATACGTATTTTTGCAATCAGTTAATCATCAAAAACAATTTTTAGATATGAATAAATCAAGCGCAACCATCATGGCAGCAGCACTTATGCTAGCTTCTTCCTGTACCGAAGTGAAACAGGAAGGACAGGGCTACGAGCCCATTATAGGCAAGCAAGAAATCACCATCAAAGACGGTCGTCTTACCCCCGAAGCCCTGTGGGCAATGGGACGCATAGGCAGTCTGAGTATTTCCCCCGATGGCAAACAGATAGCCTACACCGTAGCCTATTATAGTGTTCCCGAAAACAAAAGCCATCATGTAATTTACGTAATGGATGCCGATGGAAAGAACAACACCCTGCTTACTCAAACAGCATGGAATGAAAGCGAGCCTCAATGGATAAAAGGCGGAACAAAAATCGCATTCTTATGCAATGAAAGTGGTGGCAGCCAAATTTGGGAGATGAATCCTGACGGTACGGAACGCCGTATCATTTCCGATTTCAAAGGAAACATAGAAGGATTCTCTTTTTCACCGGATGGCAAAAAGATTCTTTTCATCTCACAAATAAAATACGGCCAACGCACCGTAGACCTCTACCCTGACCTGCCCAAAGCCAGCGGTATCATTGTAAACGACCTGATGTATAAACATTGGGATGAATGGGTAGAAAGTATTCCACATCCTTTTATCGCTGATTTTGATGGTAACATGATGGGAGCAGCCACCGATATCATGGAAGGTGAGCCGTTTGAAGCTCCAATGAAACCTTTCGGAGGTATCGAGCAGCTGGCTTGGAGCAACGACTCTAAACAAATAGCTTACACCAGCCGGAAAAAGCAAGGATTGGCATACGCAGTATCTACCGACTCGGATATATACCTTTATAATATAGAAAAAGGCACAACACTGAACCTGTGCAAACCGAATGGAAAAGATTCAAATGGAACAGATGAAATGAAAGGATATGACACCAATCCTAAATTCAGCCCCAACGGCAAATACATTGCATGGCAAAGCATGGAGCGCGATGGTTACGAAAGTGACCGGAACCGCCTGTGCATCTACAATTTAGATGACGGTCAAAAGACATTTGTTACCGAAAGTTTTGAATCAGGCGTAGATGACTATTGCTGGAACAATGATTCGCAAAGTCTGTACTTTGTCGGTGTATGGCATGGAACCAGCATGGTATACAGTGCCAATCTGAATGGTGATATAAAAAAACTGACTGATGGCATGTATGACTACGGATCAGTAGCCATGGCGGGCGATAAAATAATTACCAAACGTCACTCTATCAGTGCCGCCGATGAAATCTACACCCTCACTCCTGCCGACGGGCAAGTGGCGCAACTCTCACACGAGAATGATCACATCTTTAAACAGCTGAATTTGGGCAAAGTGGAGGAAAGATGGACCAAAACTACCGATGGCAAGCAAATGCTTTCATGGGTGATCTATCCCGTCAATTTTGACGCAAACAAGAAGTATCCTACTTTATTATTCTGTGAAGGTGGCCCGCAAAGTCCCGTCAGCCAATTCTGGAGCTACCGCTGGAACTTCCAGATTATGGCAGCCAACGATTATATTATCATTGCTCCGAATCGTCGTGGGCTACCTGGATTCGGCATGGAATGGTTGGAACAAATTAGCGGTGACTATGGAGGTCAATGTATGAAAGACTATTTGTCAGCCATAGATGATATTTCAAAAGAACCATATGTAGATACTAATCGTTTGGGATGCGTAGGTGCCAGCTTCGGCGGATTCTCCGTCTATTGGCTGGCGGGACACCATGACAAACGTTTTAAAGCATTTATCGCACACGATGGTATATTCAATATGGAGCAGCAATATCTGGAAACAGAAGAAATGTGGTTCGCCAACTGGGATATGGGTGGTGCATATTGGGACAAAAACAATGCAACGGCACAACGTACCTTTGCCAACTCTCCCCATCGTTTCGTTGATAAATGGGACACTCCCATTCTCTGCATTCACGGTGAAAAGGATTACAGAATTCTTGCTTCACAAGGTATGTCGGCGTTCAATGCAGCTGTATTGCGCGGTGTTCCGGCCGAACTTTTATTATATCCGGATGAGAATCATTGGGTATTGAAACCGCAAAATGGGGTGTTATGGCAACGCACTTTCTTTAGTTGGTTAGATAAATGGCTCAAATAACGCCTAAATTACTGCAATATTATCCGTTATTAGAACTATATAGTATAATTTTCAATTTTTGTGTTACCTTTGTAATGTCAAACAAAAAATGAACATTAAGTGATATTTGTTAAGCTACCTTTTATTAGGTGAGTAAACAATAGCTTGTGAAAGTAGTTGTTTACAGTGTTAGTATATAAATAACTTTTTATTCCCCGTGCTTTGTGAGCGCACAAAGCTGGATGATTACAAAATAATAAAGTGATTATTTTTTCGTGATACCGGCTTGTGATAAGTCGGTATCATTTTTTATTCCAGCAAACCAACATCATACTCATTATTATTCTGGAATGCTTATGCCCTCATGCTCTCATTTTACATATAACAATCTAATTATAAATAGCTTACATGATTACAGTAAAAATATTTGCTCTCACTTATGCCCTCATACCCTCACTATATTTTAAAGCAGATTTTCGCATAATACGCTTGCTGTCAACTATATATTCTTTTTTATAAAGTATTCCTGTTTGATATAAAGCAGGGTACTTTCAGACTTTTTCATTTCAAAAATGCATATGAAAGAGATGTACTTCCACGAAATAGCAGTTTACAGAGTTCCGATATCGATAAAAAAGATCAAAACGTTTTTAAAAAAGCTCGTTATCTTTTCCAAAAAGTTCCTGTTGTTATTTGAAAAGCTCTTGATCTTTTTTAAAAACGTCCTTATATTTGGGGGATTTATATGATTCACACTCACATACATACGCACAAACCCGTACATACATATGCGTAGCTTCATGTAGACATACGTGCGTTAGAGATTTTATATGATCACATCTATTGAAAAAACTCTTTTATTCAATATCACTTCGCCGATACAATAATAAAGAGGCTGAATCAAATTTATCTTGAATTTCAGCCTTTTTATTCATCAATACAACATTGGGAAATCGGACTACATGACCATTCTTGCATTAAGAAAGGCAGTTTAATAATGAAACAGCCAAATCTCTAAAAACAACAATATCCATCCGTCTACAGTTTGGTAAATGGATGGATATTGCTTTTTTATTCTTAACCTCTGCCCAAAATAAAAGCAAAGAAGCCTTATATTTAATTTTAACAGAAGAAATTTTCTATTTTTTCTGCATTAATCCTTTAAATGCCGTAGGATAAGGAGTTTCAAACTCCATCAACTCTTTTGTTACCGGATGATAGAAACATAACTTGAAGGCATGTAACGCCAATCGTCCTAAAGGATCACACTCACTGCCATAGCGCCGGTCACCAACAACAGGGTGACCTAAATCCAACATATGCACACGAATCTGATTCTTACGTCCTGTTTCCAAATCCAACTCCACCAATGAATATCCATTGGCCCGCTTTATTGTTTTATAATGAGTGACCGCAAACTTACCTTCCCCATTATCTACAGGACTGGAACTGACATACAATTTCCGGTCGGTCAACCAAGACTCTACAGTACCGTAATCTTTCTCCATATCACCAGAAACGATAGACACATAACGGCGGTCCGTCACAATATCATGCCAATTATCACGTAAAGTATTCTGGGTTTTTTCATCTTTGGCATACATCATCAACCCCGAAGTTTCACGGTCCAGACGATGTACTACAAATACGCGGTTGAAACGATGTGAACGTTTTACATACTCATTCAAAATATGTTGTGCAGTACGCTCCTTCTGATGTTCTGTGCTGACAGAAAGCAGTCCCTCCTTCTTTTCCACCACCAAGATATAAGCATCCTCGTATACCAGTTTCAGCATCGGATGTTTAAACTCACGATTATTCTTCACCTTGGATATCTGCACTTTCATACCTGGTTTCAATGCGAAATTATATTGGGTAGTAATCACATTATCTACCAAAATCACGCGGTTGGCAAGCAACGCCTTTACCTTGCTACGACTGATTCCCGCCATTTTCCGCATCAGAAAATCCATCAGCTCAGCGGGCTCCGTCACATTATATATAGTATATCGGGCAACACTTCTCGCCTTTGGCCTGCCGGAATCACTATTCTTACCTCTTGACATAATTCTATTTACTGTTTAAACAATTTATAATTGAACTATCCGGATTATCCTCTTTTTTCCAGCAACACCACATTTTCCACATGATGCGTATGAGGGAACATATCTACGGGTTGCACGGCCATCACCTTGTATTTGGCATCTAACAAAGACAAATCACGTGCCTGGGTGGCAGGATTACAGCTAACATACACAATCCGCTGAGGTTCAGCAAAAAGAATTGTATTAATCACATCATTGTGCATTCCGGCACGCGGAGGATCAGTGATTATAACATCAGGACGACCATGTTGGTTGATAAACTCCTGAGTGAGGATATCCTTCATGTCACCGGCATAAAATAAGGTATTGTCAATGCCATTAATTGCCGAATTCACTTTAGCATCTTCTATTGCTTCAGGCACATATTCGATACCAATCACTTTCTTTGCCTGGCGTGAAACAAAGTTGGCTATGGTTCCAGTCCCTGTATAAAGATCATACACCAATTCTTTACCGGTCAATCCGGCAAAATTACGGGCCACCTTATAAAGATTATACGCCTGTCCGGAATTAGTCTGATAAAATGATTTTGCTCCTATCTTGAAGCGCAACCCCTCCATTTCCTCGAAAATATGATCGTTGCCTTTGAACACCATTACCTCCAGATCGTTAATGGTATCATTGCATTTGTTATTGACTACATATAATAAGGAAGTAATCTGCGGAAAATGTTCTGCCACGAAAGCCAGCAGTTGCTTCATCAGATCCATTTCGCTCTCTTCCACAATCTTGCATTGCAGCAACACCATAAGCTCACCCGTACTCGAAGTACGGATCATCAAGTTGCGAAGCATTCCTTCTTGAGAACGCAGATTAAAGAAAGAATAATTGTGTTCGTATGCATAGTCACGAATCGCATTGCGTATCTGGTTGCTGATATCATCCTGTAACCAGCACTTTTCTATAGCCAGTACCTTGTCAAATGCACCGGGAATGTGGAAACCTACGGCGTTCATCTGATCGTACTTCACATCTTCCTTTACCTCTTCCTCTGTCAGCCAACGTTTGTTAGAAAACGTAAATTCCAACTTATTACGGTAAAACTCCGTTTTTTCCGACCCCATGATAGGTGAAATTTCCGGCAATTCGATCTTGCCGATACGGGTCAGATTATCCGTCACCTGCTTTTGCTTATACTTTATTTGTTCTGTATATGGCAGACACTGCCACTTACAACCACCACATATACCATAATGCTGGCAGAAGGGTACTGCACGCACAGGAGAATACTCATGGAATTTCACAGCCACAGCTTCTGCATAATGATTTTTCTTACGCTTCACTTGTAAATCCACCACATCACCGGGCACTACATAAGGCACAAATACTACCAGGTCATTCACTTTCGCCAAAGCTTTTCCTTCGGCAGCTACATCTATTATGGTTATCTTCTCTAATAATGGAAGTTCTTTCTTCTTTCTAGCCACTTTTCTGAATAAGTTAATTTGGGGACAAATTTAAGCATTTTCCCTGAATATTGCCTCATAAATCGTAAGATATTAAAATTGCAAAGTAGAAATTGCAATTTCCACTATTTTTTTTCAGTAAAAGATTTGGAGATAACTAAAATATGTATAGTTTTGCGATTACATTTTTTGAGCGAGTTAACTTTAAATACATTTATTATGGATAAAAAAAGAGTTTACACCTTTGGTAATGGACAAGCTGAAGGAAAAGCAGACATGAGAAATCTGCTTGGTGGAAAAGGCGCTAACCTGGCTGAAATGAATCTAATCGGTGTTCCCGTACCTCCGGGATTTACAATCACCACAGAAGTTTGTAGCGAATATTATGAGTTAGGTAAAGATAAAGTAGTAGAACTGCTGAAAGCGGATGTTGAGAAAGCTATCGCCAACATCGAAAATCTGATGAATTCCAAGTTTGGAGATGTAGAGAACCCGTTACTGGTTTCTGTACGTTCGGGTGCCCGCGCTTCTATGCCGGGTATGATGGATACCATCCTTAATTTAGGTTTAAATGACGAAGTGGTGGAAGGCTTGAGCCGCAAGACCGGACGCCCCCGTTTCGCATGGGATTCTTACCGTCGTTTCGTACAAATGTATGGTGACGTGGTATTGGGTATGAAACCGGTGAACAAGGAAGACATCGATCCTTTCGAGGAAATTATCGAAAAAGTAAAGGAAGAAAAAGGTGTGAAGCTCGACAACGAATTGGAAGTGGAAGACCTTAAAGAACTGGTTAAACGCTTTAAAGTTGCTGTAAAAGAACAGACCGGACAAGATTTTCCGACCTGTGCATACGAACAACTTTGGGGTGCCATTTGTGCTGTATTCCGCAGCTGGATGAACGAACGCGCCATTCTTTACCGCAAAATGGAAGGTATTCCTGCCGAATGGGGTACTGCTGTAAGCGTACAAGCCATGGTATTCGGTAACATGGGTGATACTTCGGCTACCGGTGTTTGCTTCTCTCGTGACGCAGGTAACGGTGAGGATTTGTTTAATGGCGAATATTTGATCAACGCACAAGGTGAAGATGTTGTGGCCGGTATCCGTACCCCGCAACAAATCACAAAAATCGGTTCTCAGCGTTGGGCAGAACGTGCAGGTATTTCTGAAGAAGAACGCGTAGCCAAATACCCCTCTATGGAAGAAGCTATGCCGGAAATCTACAAAGAACTGGATGCCCTGCAGACCAAACTGGAAAACCACTATCGCGACATGCAGGATATGGAATTTACCGTACAGGAAGGTAAATTATGGTTCTTGCAGACCCGTAACGGTAAACGTACCGGAGCTGCCATGGTAAAAATCGCCATGGACTTGTTGCGCCAGGGCATGATTGATGAAAAAACCGCATTGGAGCGTTGCGAACCTAATAAATTAGACGAACTGCTTCACCCTGTGTTCGACAAGAAAGCGTTGAAAGAAGCGAAAGTTTTGACTCGTGGTTTGCCCGCTTCTCCGGGTGCCGCTACCGGTCAGATTGTGTTCTTCGCCGATGATGCTGCTAAATGGGCTGCCGATGGTAAAAAGGTGGTCATGGTACGTATCGAAACTTCGCCGGAAGACCTGGCAGGTATGGCCGTTGCCGAAGGTATCCTGACTGCACGTGGCGGTATGACATCTCACGCTGCGGTTGTGGCCCGTGGTATGGGTAAGTGCTGCGTATCGGGTGCTGGTGCTATCAATGTAGATTATAAGACACGTACCGTAGAAATTGAAGGTATTACTTTAAAAGAAGGTGACTTCATCTCTCTGAACGGTACTACCGGTGAAGTATATAAAGGTAAAGTGGAAACCAAAGCAGCCGAAGTTTCAGGCGATTTCGCTGCATTGATGGATCTTTGCAACAAATACACAAAGCTGAATGTCCGCACTAACGCTGATACTCCGCATGATGCGGAAGTGGCCCGCGCTTTTGGTGCTTCAGGTATCGGTCTTTGCCGTACGGAACACATGTTCTTTGATGCTGAAAAGATTGTCGCTATGCGTGAGATGATCCTGTCACCGGATGTAGAAGGACGTAGAAAAGCATTGGCTAAATTGCTCCCCTTCCAAAAAGCCGACTTCAAAGGTATCTTCAAGGCTATGGACGGATGTCCGGTAAATGTTCGTCTGCTCGATCCTCCTTTGCATGAGTTCGTTCCCCATGATGCAAAAGGTCAGGAAGAAATGGCTAAGGCAATGGGCGTAACCGTACAGGAAATCAAAAAACGTGTGGAAAGCCTGTGTGAACACAATCCGATGTTAGGTCACCGCGGCTGTCGTTTGGGTAACACCTATCCCGAAATCACAGAGATGCAGACTCAAGCGATTCTAGGTGCTGCAATTGAACTGAAGAAAGAAGGATATGATCCGCATCCCGAAATAATGGTTCCCTTGACCGGTATCCTGTATGAATTCGAAGCTCAGGAAAAGGTGATCCGTGATGCAGCAGCAGCATTATTTGAAAAAGAAGGTATGGAAATTCCGTTCAAAGTAGGTACCATGATTGAAATTCCGCGTGCTGCGCTGACAGCCAACCGCATTGCCAGCCGTGCAGAATACTTCTCATTCGGTACCAATGACTTGACCCAGATGACCTTCGGTTATTCCCGTGACGATATTGCTTCTTTCTTGCCGGTATATCTGGAAAAGAAGATTCTAAAAGTAGACCCGTTCCAAGTACTCGACCAAAATGGTGTGGGCCAGCTGATTGAAATGGCTGTAGATAAAGGCCGTTCAGTTCGTCCTGATTTGAAATGCGGTATCTGCGGTGAGCATGGTGGTGAGCCTTCATCAGTGAAATTCTGTCACAAAGTTGGTTTGAACTATGTGTCTTGTTCTCCGTTCCGCGTGCCTATCGCCAGACTGGCGGCGGCTCAGGCCGCCGTTGAGGAATAATTCGTTCAACTTTAAATCGTTCAATAAACTTCCGCTTACACTGGGCTTACACCCAAAAGCGAAGTGAATGGTTTTCAGCACTATATTAGTGTGGCCCAAGCCACCGTTGAGGAATAATTCCAAATTGGCTTAATTAAAATAGTAGGCTGTAACTCATTGAAATACATGAGTTACAGCCTATGTTGTTCTTATACGGTTCGTACACTTGACAATGGAAATCGCGCCAAATGTGCGTACTCGCTTACTCACTGCTTACACTAAAATTGATGTTGCTTACACCTGCTTACACCATCAAAAAAGCCTATGGCAGCGTAAAATTAAAGGCTTATGACAACTACATTAAAAGCAATCGTAAGGAAGCCGAGAACAGACGGCCTTTATGCAGTGTACATTCGCATCGTACACAACAGAAAACCGGGTTACATCAAGACCAACAAGATTGTTGATGCGGATCATATCTCTAAAGATAATGAACCGACCGACCCTGTCGTTAATGAGTATTGCTCAATGCTCGTTCGACAATACACAGACCGACTGAACAGAGCCAACACTACCCTTTGGTCTGTCAGTGAAATTATAGAGTATCTTCTTAAAACGGATGAAGAAGTTTGCTTCAGTGATTATTCGCGTATGTTTATCCGGCAAATGCGACTTGACGGACATGAGCGGAATGCCAAGAACTATCAGCTTGCAGTGGCACATCTGGAACGCTATATGGGAACTACACGAGTTATGTTTGGGCATTTGACTGCTGCCGTCCTCAAAAAATGGATAGAATCATTGTCTAAGACACATCGTGCGAAGGAAATGTACCCTACCAATGTCCGAATGATTTTCCGTTCGGCGATAGCAGATATGAATGATGATGAGAAGGGCATACAACGTATCAAGTTCGATCCGTGGGTGAAGGTACAAATTCCCAAGTCTGAGCCAAGTGAAAAACTGGCCATCAGTGCTGAAGAATGCCGGGAGTTCTTCAATCGGCCTTTGCCTAGAACCAAGATGCTTTCTTCCCTCCCGGAACTGGGCAGAGATGTTGCACTTCTTTCTCTGTGTTTAGGCGGAATCAATACCGTGGACTTGTACAATTTGAAGAAGTCGGATTATCATGACGGAATCATTGGCTACAAGCGTGCTAAGACCAAACACAGCCGCAAGGATGAAGCATATATAGAAATGCGCGTGGAACCGTTTATTCAAGACACGTTCAACAAGTATCTGTCAGAAGAAGAGGATGAATTTCTTTTCACCTTCCACCAGCGCTATGGCAATACCGACAGCTTCAATGCCAATGTCAACATCGGCATCCGTAAAATTTGTATGGATATGGGTATGACAAATAAGGAAGATTTCTATTGCTTTTATACCTTCCGTCACACTTGGGCTACCATTGCGCAGAACGACTGCAATGCCAATCTTTATGAAGTGGCATTTGGTATGAACCATAGTCATGGCTTCAAGGTAACCCGTGGATATGTAAAAGTAGATTTTACACCGGCATGGGCATTGAATGCCCGCATCATTGACTTCATCTTCTTTAGTAACAAGCCTAGTAAGCAGGGACTTGCCAAAGATTTGGATGAATCAGGAGATAAGATGTTTCGCATTTCTGCAAAGATGATGATTTACGCCCGTGCCTATTTCAAAGGTGAGGTTATCGCTGAATTTACAGACATCGGCTTCAACAATGTTGATGAAGTACTAAGCAGGATCGTGAAAATGTTCCCCAAAGACATACCAGTTGGATGTACTGTTCAGATTCGTCTAACGAATTGTGACAATCACAAAGAAGTGGTTTATGAACGCAGCAAAGGTAAGGGCTTCTAAGCACTCTATACCTTATATATAGCGAACAATCCGTATCAATCGTTTGGACTGATGCGGATTGTCGTTTTCGGTAGGTTCCCTACCATATCACTTGGTGTTCGCTTAAAAGTAGTACTTAACCAGAGGGAACAGTTTAGCCACTTCCCCATGCAGCGTACTACCTTCTTGGTCAGAAGGCACTTCTTTCCCTCTTTTGTCCTTCAGAACTTTGGCGGCACATTTGTCCTTATTATCCCTATGAGTAAAACCATGATAAACACCAGCAGCTTCCAGGCAAGAGAGAACATGATTTTACCTAGCCACCAGGCAAGCTGGATGGCTTTTATGATAACGACTAATCCCACCTTCAAGAGAATAGCGAATATTATCGCGACCGGTATCAAATATATGAAGAATAGTACCAATACCATAGCTGTCTATTTTTTAGTAAGTGATAGCTTCTGAGGGCTGTTTTCTATACTCAAATATACTAAAAATCAATGAGATATAAAAATAATACGACTTCTTTTTCCTGGTTGTTAGCACTATTTAATCATTGATTTACAGGTCTTTTATTCTAAGGATTTGAAGGGTCAATCGTTCATAAGATAAGTAATTGTTTTCCCATTGTTGGACCACGTTATTTAGTTCGTTTGTGAGAGAATCAACTAAAAAAACTCTCCTTGCTCTTGTGGAGAATTCCACTTGACCAAGGAGAGTTACTTATTCATTAGTTATAATTCAACACGTAGCTTTTCTATTTCTTCTATGATTGCCTTTGCAATTTGTTCTTCGTTATCATTGGATAGGTTAAAATCTGAGAAGTCTTTGATTCCTAACCAGACTTTCAATTTATCTCTTTCTGTTTGATAGCCATATAGAGAAAGTACGTCTCGTAGTTGTATTTCGTCAGGAAAATCAATTTTTAGGTAATTGCGGTTTTTTCCTAAATGCCGAATACCGATGAATCCTGAATTTGCTGTTGATACTGTTAGTTCAATTTGCTCATTAAGCTTGTATCGGTGATTCTTTTCGTCATGAATAGGATATCGAAGTTCAGATAGCTTATTACACACAAGCTCGGCAACCTTATACTTATCAGAATATTTCTCTTTTCCCGATAAGTCGTAACCCTCAATCTTGGGTTCTAATGTATTTTGAATGAATTGCAGACGCGCTTTCAATCCATGCTTTCTATTTCTGGTATGTCTCATCAAATACAACGGGTGGTAAAACCTGTTTTCTAGAAAATCTTTATAGTAACACATCATACCTTGAGCTAAGGCTTCTTCAAAGAATCTTTGTGCAGTAATCTGATATGTTTCATGCTTGCTCAGGTTGGAAAAACCCAAGTATATGGGTGGTATCAAATGTGCTACATCATAGTCTGTCAAGTCCTTTGAACCGAACTGAGCCGTTTTTTGAAGGGCGCATTCCAAGTTTGCCTCCCTGATGTAAAACAGGTTGAAGATTTGTATGATTCCATTCAGCTCAATGTGTTTATTCATAGAATAGTATTCATGAAATAAATCCCTGATGCAATACATAGTTTGATCTGGCTTAAATTCATACCATATTTCTTCGGCAGTGTGTTCGTCAAAAATGCGAAGAGCCTGTAGAACTTCTGTATCTGTAACAGGACAGGAAACTGATGCACTTCCTGGGTTCTTCATAACGACAGTGCCTATAATGTTCCATGAATCTCCGAATTGTAGAAGGGTTCTCCAACGAAAGCCCTCTTTTTCTGTTATCTTAGTGTAATGGGTATATACTCTCATGTCAGTCATTTTTATATATGTTCCATAGGTCTTTTGCCCAATTGTGCATTTCATGCCGCAATGTGGCTGGTTGCATGACTTCTACCATGTTTCCAAATTTAAGCAATTCCATTCTGTTTTACGCAGTCCACTGCCGTATTTCGCTTCAAACTCAGTAACCAGTTTCCGGAAGTTCTCGGGCAGATAGGTCATCGCTTTCTCATACATCTCTTCGGGTACCCCATAAAGAGCTTCAGCAATGGAACCGGTGATGCAGCCGATGGTGTCGGAATCTCCACCGATGCTGATAGCATTACGGATGGCATCCTCAAAGTCTGTAGCTTGCAGCGCACATTGGATGGCTTGAGGGACACTGTCCTGACAGATGCCGCCATTGCCTTCCCCGTCAACTCCGTTCCAGGAATAACGCTTTTGCAGTTCGGCAATGGTGAGCGGAAAACGATAGCCGAAGTCCTGCTCCATACATAGCTGAATCTCATCCGTCGATGCACCCTTACGGGCCAGGAAGATACATATGGCTGTAGCCTGTGCCCCCTTGATGCCCTCCGGATGGTTGTGTGTCCCTTCTGCCGAAACCTTGGCGGCATTCATGATGTCGTTTTTCGTATCGAAAGCCCAACCCACCGGGCCGACACGCATGGCTGATCCGTTGCCGCAGCTGTTGTATGCCGGAGCATATCCGGTTCTTGTCTTCTGGATGACCCAATTCTGGAAACTGTTTCCATATCCACCCATCGGCGTGGGATAAGCTTCCGCATACCGGACATAGTAATCCGCCACCTGTGCAAGGCGCCCAGCCAGGATGGCATCCGCTGTAGCCAACGTCAGGATGCTATCATCTGTGTATTCCACGTAGCGACCGAAGAACTCAAAGTCCTTGGTTCGTATGTTACTGAACTCGTAGATACTGCCTACGATGTCCCCAATGATACTTCCAATCATACTCTTCCTGTTTTAGTGATTCTACTTACTCAAAGCTGTTGCCACCAGTAATATCCGTAAATATACTCATTTTGTATCTCATACAGAGCCAACCGATGGACTTTGTTGCAAAGTTACCACGATACTCCCTCAAAAAGTGAGACACCCTCTATGTTTTAGGTCATAACTACCATGGTATTTGCTGTTGGCGCTTTTACATGACCGCATTTCCATACGCTTCTGCACTTCTTTTTCCCTCCCGTTTCGAGTCCGTACGCTGAAATGCTCTTTTACCCTTGCAGACAACATACTGAGAGATTAGACACATCTTCAACTTGGCAACTCTGTATTGCCGGATTGCTGAAATCTTGAAATATGAGATGGGCGAACCATGGGTTCAAGACATCAGCCAAACTTGGCAACAAGTGATTATTATACGGGCGTATGCCGTTCCAAAGAAGTTGAGAACAACGGAGAAACAAACTTGGAACACCTGATAATCAAGATAAATCTACCGAAAATTTCTCCAAAGAATGATGTTGTGAATTTTTGCGTTCCGCCGTTTTTTGTGCTTCTTTGAGGTCTCTAAAGCTACCGGGAAGGCATCGAACTGCGTTGCAGGATTTGTCAAGCAAGTTGTACCCTTGTGAGGACAAAACAGAGTTTTGTCCTCACAAGGGTCACTTGCCGATTGCTGCCGCAACGGGGCGATAAATCGCTGTTTCGCTCTGCGAAATAGGTGTCCGGAGAACCCGGCTAACAAGTAATCCAAGGAAGTATGAAACAGAAAAACAAAGTATTTCAGTTACGGCTTACCCCCGAGGAAGCCCAACTGTTGAAGGAAAAATCAGGCTCATTCCACTCTGTGAGCCATTATATCCTGTCGGCAGTGCAGGAATTTTCCAATGTGGATGTGAAGGAACGCATCGAGTTGATCCGAGAACTCGGTGAGTTTTACCGAAAGAATCAGAACGAACTGTCCTGGGCAGGCGGCAACCTGAATCAGGTGGTCAAACGAGCCAATGAACTGGCGGTAGCCGGGTTGCTTGCACCCAGCTATATCCAGGAGATAGTGCTTCCAACCATCCGCGAAACACAGGAAACGATGAACCGCATCAAACGGGAATTGGAACTGATTACATTCAAGTGTATAAAGACCAAAATGCCGAAGTAGCGTTTGTGCGGTATATGTTTTGACCGTTGAACCTAACTAATCCGACTATTCAGATGATTGCAACCATTTTACCCGGAAGTTCGAACTTCCATGCCGTAGATTACAATGAACGGAAGGTGGCGAAAGGTGTAGCCCGGTTACTGGAGATACAAAACTTCGGAGCACTCGGTGAAGTACGCAAGCCAACTCCCGAAGAGTTGACTCAGTTTCTCATGGAATATTCCTCCATGAATCCTAGAATACAGAAAGCCCAGTTCCATGTAGCCATCTCCTGCAAGGGCCACGAGATGTCGGAACAGCAGTTACTTGATTTCGCGCACCAGTATCTGCAGGAAATGGGTTATGCTGAACCCGGACAACCCTGGCTCATCTATTCTCACAACGATACAGACAATGCGCACTTGCACATTGTAACTTCAAGAATTGCGCCCGATGGACACAAGATACAGCACGACCATGAACGCAGACGCTCGCAAGCGGTCATTGACAAGATACTTGGAACCGATAGAACACAAAAGACAGAGAAAGACATCGAGGCCGCCAAGCAGTACAGCTTTTCCTCCTTTGCACAGTTCAAAGCCGTGATGGGAACCATGGGCTATGAAGTATTCCAGAAAGACGGAAACGTCTTCGTCAAGCAAGGCGGTAGAATCCAAAAGAAACTCCCCCTGACAGAGATTGAAGCTCTATACAAGAAAGGTTATCAGGACAAGGCACGGAACCGCCAGCTGAGAGCCTACCTAAAGAAATACCGGGACGTATGCGCCAACAAGGAAGAATTGCAGAAGGAAATGAAGAAGAACTTCGGTGTGGATGTGGTCTTCTTCGGCAAGAAAGACAAGCCCTACGGCTACATACTGATAGACCATGCCAACAAGACCGTCATCCATGGTGCCCGGGTTCTAGCCGTAGAAGAACTGCTCGATTTCGCCACCCCCGAACAACGCTTTGACCGGATAGAAGCATTCATAGACCAGCTGCTGACCCTCAATCCCAAAATCACTCAGGGAAAAATTTTCCAGAAACTCAAGAAACAGCGTGCCTATATAAAGAAAGGTGTCATCTACTACGATGGCCAGAGCAGACCCTTGCCGCCTTTCATGGCCAAGGCCATTGACCGCAACAACCGCATCAGCTTCATCGAGAAGTTCCGTCCGCAGAACGCAGCCGAAGTGGAAATGCTGTGCAAGGTATTCAAGGTGGACCGGCCGGACCTGGTGGACATCTCTACGGAACGTCCTCCCAAGTATGCCGATTCCGTCGGCCGTCTGCATGAAATATTCAATGATCCCGAAGTGAAGTCCCCCCGCAGCGTCATGTACCAGGAAGGCTTCATCATCCGTCAGGTCGATGATACCTACTATGCCATCAACTTCAAGGAACATATTCTCATCAACCTGAATGAAGAAGGCTTCGATGTGGAACGGGTGAAGAAAAAGTCCAGGAAGCAAAAACGAAACGGAGTTCCGTTTAAGAAATCCAAGAAGAAGACGCTCAATCCTATTAAATCCCTTCAGCGTAAATCGCATCAAGGACTGGGTAAACTCCGGAAAGAAGGTGTCGGCAGCCACAGTGCCAACCGCGAATGGGAAGTTGGAAAAAAGACAAACTACGATGACGTGGATGACGGACGCTCATTGAAGATTTAGTATTGATGTTTAATGATTTAAGTTACAACTGAAAGTCAAAAGGAGACTTTTAGTTGTAACTTTTTTGGCTAATTTTTCTCAGATTCCCTTGTTCCGAAGTCCATTTAACCCTCGGTTTCAGCAATCGAAAGCACATTGATGTTGTGCATTTAGGTTTTCCCTGTTCCAGCATTTACTTTTGCTTGCGAGTTTAATAAACGGAAAACAACATGATACAGACCCCGGTCATAGTCACCTTTGCCAACCAGAAAGGAGGAGTCGGAAAGACCACCCTTTGCGTCACCTTTGCCAACTACTTAGTGGCAAAAGGCGTCCGGGTGCTTGTCATCGACTGCGACTTCCAACACTCAATCATGAAATGCCGCAAGGCAGACATCAAGAAGTATGGAGAGGAACAACTGCCCTATGAAGTTTGGTCATACGAACCCAACAACAAGGTGGAGATGACCTCTCTGGTGGAGAAACTGCACAACGACCCCGAAATAGATGTGGTACTCATCGACTCGCCGGGCAGCCTGAAAGCCGAAGGGCTCGTACCCATCTTTGTCAATTCAGACATCATCGTGGTCCCGTTCCACTACGACCTGGTGACCATTCCTTCCACCGCCAGTTTCCTGCTGTTTCTGGACCGCCTTCGTCAGGCCGTCGGCGAACGGATGAAAGCACAGCTCTTCATCATCCCCAACCTGAACGACAACCGCGTGGGCAAGCGCTCCGAACTCATCCTATGGGACAACACCCGGGAAACCTTCTCCAACTACGGGTATGTCACCGGAAAGATACCCCGCCGTGCAGACATGGAACGGTTCAGCACCATCGCCGCACTGGATATGCAATACCGCTATGTCAGTTCGGTATTCGACAAGATCTATTTCAGCATCTTCGACAAGACCGGTCCCATCCGTGAAATGGAACTTTCCGGCATCCAGCTGACGGAGAACCTTTACCCCAAGAGCGGCAAGAAGAAATACCAGGCCGAAACAAGCACCCATATTGCGCTGGATGAAGCCGAAGACGAAGAACAGGAAAACAACAGTGAGCATCAACATAATCAGTAACCATCAATACCTATCGTGCAATGACAAAAGACATTCCCGAAATTGATGACCTTCTTAAAGGTATCAACGATTCCGATATGACCTTGACGGGCGAACCGAAGGAAAAGTCGGATTCTACCAGCAAGATCTCCCAGGAGGCACCCGTGAACGAAGAAACCGCAGATGGCGCTACAGTTGCTCTTTTCCCTTCTGTGGAGGGGAACAAGTGCTGGCAAGTGTTCATGAACTATCTGGACACTTCCGATGAACGAGGCGACAAGGACGAACGGCTGGTCTGCAAACTCGACCGTGACCTGGCCGATTCACTCGATGACTGCGACATCCATAACCGGAGCCGTTCCGACATGGTCAATGCCATCGTCCGTGCCTTCTTCGAGACCTATCTGCCGCAACTCTCCGAGTTTCGCAGAAAGAAGAAATCATTGTTTATCAACTTCAACAAGGAAGATTATGAAATGGAATAGATGGAACGACCGGATGGTGTCCCTGCTTATCGAACTTTATCCGGTAGAAACCACCGCCCATACCGCCGCCGTGCTGGAGATGAGCGTGTCAGCCGTAAAGTACAAAGCCAAGGAACTGGGACTGGGTAAGCTGGCCAAGTCCAAATGGATGGAACGTGCCGACCATATCCGCAGCCACTTCAATGAAGAGTCCTTTACGGAAATCGGAGAGAAACTGGGTGTGACCCGAGTAACCGTCAGCCGTATCGCATCCAAAATGGGACTGAAACGCTCCAAACATGAAGGATATAAGGTATCCTCCCGCGTCCGTCAGAAAATAGTGCGTCGGGAACGAAGAAGAATGGTATTCGGTCTGGATCCCATCACCCGAATCAATGTAATATCCAACCGGGCCAAGGTACGCCTACGCTATCGCCTGAAAGTGAAAGGCTATATACTCAGCGGACAGAAGAACCTGATGTACTATACCGAAAACACCTTCCGCAAACAGCGTCTGGAGAACCGGGGCATGAAATTGGGAATTCGTTTCCTGCCAGTTCCGCAAGAGGACATTATTGTAATACCCAACCTCATATAAGTACAGCTATGACCTATGGACAAATAATCTCGATCCTCTTTGTGGCCCTGCTATGCTACTATGCCTTCTTGATAGTGATGGACATCCAGCGAGCCAAGGCAGCAGAAGCGGCAGAACAGGATAACCATATAGAGGAGGATATAGACATATCGGACGAAGCTCAGTCCTTCCGACCTCACAAGGTGAGCCGTGAGGAACCGAAGAAGGAAGAAGAAAAGAACGAAGAATCTCCAAACGAGAACACTTCTGAAAGCAGTCAGCAGGACAATACTTCCACAACTGAATCGGACGCCGATACTTCACAGGAAGGGAAAGAAGAAACCGATGATGAAAATGAACAGGAGGAATCGGACACTTCCGAAGATGTGTACAATGAAATTGAATCTGGAACTGCATCTCATTCACAGGCAACTGAATCGGATAACGAACAGGAAGCAACTTCTTCCCAATCTTCTGATGATGAAACGACCGAGGACCCTGCTGAAGAAGAATCTGAAGAACCTTCTGACGAACAACCATCCGAAGAAAGTACCGATGACGACCAACCCTTCCGTTCACCGACCTACCGCGAAGCCATACTGACAGACGGCATCCTGGTGGATGACATCTTTAAAGCCATCGACCAGCTGGCCGAAACCGGTGAATGTGACCTGGGTACCATTATCTATCACTGCGAAAGCATGCGATATGCCGGGTAGATAAACCCGAAACTACTTGGACGAAAGTCCACCGTTCCTTTAGCGACCTCTGATACTTGAATGACCTCTGTTTCTTTGGCGACCTCTGTTCCTTTGGCGATGAAATCCATTATCAAAGAAAGATACAATGAAACAACTTAATCAACTCGTATGCGGAAACGAAAGCATCTTCCGCTCTATCCAGCGTTCTTCTGAAAAAGCAGTCAACCGCCTCATGGCCTGCAGTGTGGTACAGAAATGCCTCATGTTCCTCCTTGCCCTCTGGGTATCGGCAGGTGAACTGATGGCTGCCAGCAAGGGAGCCGCAGGCTTTACCAAAGCCACCCAGGAAGTGAGTTCCTACCAGACTCCGGTGTCAAACTTGATGAAAGCGATTGCAGCCGTTATAGTTTTAGTAGGAGCTTTTAACGTTTATTTCAAGATGCAAAACGGCGACCAGGATGTCAAGAAAACTATCATGCTGACTATCGGTGGCTGTATCGCATTTATCGCTCTTTCTGAGGCGCTTCCGCTCTTCTTTAAGTAATCTAATTTATCAACATATTATCCAGAATTATGACGATAAATCAGGAGGGTTATCCCGTTTTCAAAGGCTTGCAGAAACCGCTGGAGTTCATGGGCATACGCGGTCGTTTTCTGACATTGGCAGCAGCGGCCATCGGTGTGTCGTTCGTAGGCTTCATCGGCTTCTCCATCGCTTTGGGAAAGCTTGCCGGGTTCATCGCCATGCTGGTGATGGCATTGGTCGGATTGGTCACCATTTATGTCAAGCAGCGTGGCGGTCTCCACAACAAACGGCAGGCAAAGGGTATCTATGTTTACAAGAATCTGAGACGCAACTCGTAAAATAAAATGAATATTTATGGCACATACCAAGAAAAGAATATTTGACGGACTCTATGCACAGCTGGAGGAAACGGACGGCAATGTCGTCCTTTTTTCAGCCAAAGGGGAACCGTCGGTTATTTTCGAGATAAC
Organism: Phocaeicola vulgatus ATCC 8482; assembly: GCF_000012825.1. Classification (GTDB taxonomy): domain Bacteria; phylum Bacteroidota; class Bacteroidia; order Bacteroidales; family Bacteroidaceae; genus Phocaeicola; species Phocaeicola vulgatus. Next base: position 4,211,874 of record NC_009614.1, read on the forward strand.
CAATCCCGTGCAGCAGCTCTGTACCGATGCGGAACAGTACATGCTCTTTCAGGATGTACTCTCCAATGTGGTACAGACGCTCGGCGAGGGCTATGCCCTGCAGAAACAGGACGTGCTCTGCAAGCAGTCCTACCACCATGAGGTGCCGGAGGATGCGGAGTTCCTGACCAAGAGCTACTTCCGTTACTTTGAGGGAAGAGAATTTACGGAGATACGTACCTACCTTATCCTCACGCAGGAGGCACAGCGTAGCCAGTTCGTGCAATACGACCCGAAGAAATGGCTGGACTTCCATTCCAAGGTCTCCAAAGTGAGCGACATCCTCAAGGAGAAGAACATCAAGTATCGCAAACTCAGTAAAGAGGAAGTCAATGAGTACTGCCACCGCTTCATGGCCTTCCAATTCCGGCATGGTCCGTTCTCGATGACCAACTTCAAGGCATCGGATGAGTATCTGAAAATCGGCGACCGGGTAGTCCGTTCCTATCCGCTGGTGGATATAGACGAGATTAACCTGCCATCCCTGGTGAAGCCCTACACACAGATGAACATCAACGGCTACGGCATCGCCACGGACTTGTTCTCCTTCTTGACAAGTGTGCCCCATGCCGATTGTGTGGTGTTCAACCAGGTGGTGCAGATACCGAACCAACGAAAATTACTGAGAAAACTCCAGGCAAAGGCCAAGCGACACGGCTCCATGCCCGACCCGAGCAACAAGATTGCGAAGGAAGACATTGAGGAAGTGCTGGATCGCCTGGCGGTGGACAGCACGCAGCTGGTATATTGCAATTTCAACATTCTGGTGAGCTGCCTGGTAGATAAGGTCACTCCGGTCACTTCCTATCTGGAAACGAAGCTGTATGAGTGCGGCATCATGCCGTCCCGTACCGCCTACAACCAGTTGGAATTGTTTACAGACAGCTTCCCCGGCAACGGCTATGCCTTCAATCCGGACTATGACCTCTTTTTGACGCTCTCCGATGTCGCTCTGTGCTTCTTCTTCAAGGAGCATCTGAAAGGTTCGGAAGATACCCCGCTGACTACTTACTATACCGATCGCCAGGGGCTGCCAGTGTGTATTGACATCACAGGGAAAGAGGGCAAGGTGAAGATGACGGACAATGCCAACTTCTTCTGCATCGGACCTTCGGGAAGCGGGAAATCATTCCACATGAACAGCGTAGTTCGTCAACTTTTAGAACAAAATACTGATGTCGTTATGGTCGATACGGGCGATTCTTATGAAGGTATCTGTGGCTACTACAAGGGAACGTATATCTCTTACTCCAAAGAGAAGCCCATCTCCATGAATCCTTTCAAGGTCACAAAGGAAGAGTATGACTTGAACTTCGGGGAAAAGAAGAACTTCCTCAAGTCGCTCATCTTTCTCATCTTCAAAGGAAATGAGTTTCCGAGCAAGATTGAGGACATGCTCATCAACCAGACCATCGTGGAATACTACGAAGCCTACTTCCATCCCTTTACCAAGTTTACCGAGAAGGAACGTGAGGGGTTGAGACAAAAGTTGTTGGTAGCTTCCAAGATGGAAGAAGATTATGACAAGTTTTCTCACAGCATGGAAGACATTGATGCCCAAATCAGGGAAGCCGAGATGGACAAGCAGGCGGAAAGCAGGGCACTCATGCTTCCGGCAGAAGCCCGGCGACTCAAGCTGCTCCGCCAGTGCCGTTCGCTCTATGCCCTTGCCCAGGATGAAGCTGCCAGCAAAGGCGAAAAGGAACGTGCCCTGCAGATTATCGAGAACTACAAGAAGGAACTCTACAACAACTCCATGCTTATCAAGATAGACAAGCAGATAGACCACATCGAGGAACAGAAACGCAGACTGAAAGTCCGGGTACTGTCCTTCAACTCCTACTACGAGTTCGCCCTGGAACGCATTCCGCAAATCGTGGCACAGGAGAAGATTCAGTTCAACATCCGCGACTTCGCTGCCATCCTGAAGCAGTTCTACCGGGGAGGTGAACTGGAGATGACCCTGAACTCCGACCTGAACGTGAACCTCTTCGATGAGCAGTTTATCGTCTTCGAGATAGACAAGATTAAAGATGACCCCGTGCTGTTTCCGATTGTGGTACTCATCATCATGGACGTGTTCCTGCAGAAAATGCGTATCAAGAAAGGACGCAAGGCACTCATCATCGAGGAAGCGTGGCTGTGACATGTAAGTCTTGTATATGATTGTTCAACTTTCATTCCACGAGTTGGAAATCGAACGATTGAACCTGTTGTTCCGTCAACAGTAGCCTATGGGAACGTGCGGTATTAAGCAATGAACCCGTGCGGTAACAGAACCAACAATGAAGCCCTTCCGAAAGGAGAAGTCTGAACCGTGAGGGGATGACAACTGCCGTTAGTATCGAACGACAGGGGAGCTAGGCTGAATGGTATGAATAACGTAATGTGAACCGTTGATAAACGTCGTAACTTCGAATGAGCCGCTAATGATACTGGGCTCTAACCCAAAAGGGATGCAGTCGGTTAACCTTCTCCATGCTAAGGTTACACGGACATAACGACTGCCGGCGGATAGACGGATTCTAACCCATTCGTTTGTCATATACAAGAAACATGGTAAACCCGTACTTCTCCTGTGTAACAGCAGGTAAGCAGACCGTAAGTGAAGCCGAATGGAGTGCGGGCAGAGGAATGCGGAGAAAGCGAATGCCGTTCTGTAATGGGACGGATAGAGGTTGAAACATCACCTCACACGAAAGTGGGCAGACTTCCGCATGGTGGATGTTTTACAAGAAACTTATAGAACTTATTAAAGGAGAAAAGCAAATGAACGAAATTAAAACATCGTGTGCATCTACTGACCGTAAATGGAGCACTTGGGAAAGCATAGACTGGAACAAGTGTGAGATAGCGGTTAATAAGCTACAAGCACGTATTGTAAAAGCTCAAAAGGCGGGCAAACACGGCAGGGTGAAATCCTTGCAGTGGGTGCTGACGCATTCGTTTTACGCTAAGGCTTTAGCCGTAAAGCGTGTTACATCAAACAGTGGCAGTGACACCGCAGGCGTTGACAAGGTGAAATGGTCAACTCCCAATACCAGATTCAAGGCTATCGGTGAACTGAAAAGAAGAGGCTACAAGCCCCAGCCGTTAAAAAGGGTCAATATCAAAAAGAGTAACGGGAAACTACGTCCTTTAGGTATCCCGACAATGAAAGATAGGGCTATGCAGGCATTATACCTGCTTGCGTTGGAACCTGTATCGGAAACAACTGCGGACAGTAATTCCTACGGTTTCCGTAAAGAGAGAAGTACCGGAGATGCAAGGGAACAATGTTTTTGTGTCCTTGCAAAGAAAGCTTCTCCCGAATGGATTATGGAGGGTGACATCCAAGGTTGTTTCGACCACATCAGCCACGAATGGCTGCTGAACAATATCCCTATGGATAAAGTGATGCTGCGGAAATGGCTCAAATGCGGTTTCGTCTTCAACAAGGAGCTATTCCCCACGGAAGAGGGCACTCCACAGGGTGGTATCATCTCACCAACTCTTGCGAATATGACACTGGACGGACTGCAAACTATGTTTGCAGAGAAGTATCACAAGAAATTTGTAACCAGGAAAACGACCTACTATCCCAAAGTACATCTTGTACGCTATGCGGATGATTTTATCATCACGGGTAGAAGCAAGGAAGCTTTGGAAGAAATCAAACCGTTAGTAGTGGACTTTCTCCAAGAAAGGGGATTAACCCTGTCGGAAGAGAAAACAAAGATTACACACATTGATGACGGATTCGATTTTCTCGGGTACAATATCCGGAAATACAAAGGAGTGCTTCTAATCAAACCGTCCAAAAAGAGCCTGAAGAAATTCATGCAGAAAATCCGAGGAATCATCGATTCCAATAAAGGAAGCAAACAGGAATCACTTATAAGGCTCTTGAATCCTGTGATAACAGGCTGGGTAAACTACTACAAGAATTGTGTGGCATCTGATACATTCAGAAAAGCTGACTACCTGATATTTGAAAAGTTATGGCAATGGGCTACAAGACGACACCCCAAGAAAGGCAAATATTGGATTGCCGACCGATACTTTACACGGGTAAAGAACCGTAACTGGTGCTTCGTGGCAAACTTCAAGAAAGGCAAGACTGATGACAGGATTGCTCTGAAAAGGCTGTATGACACAAAGATTACCCGATATGTCAAGGTAAAAGGTGAAGCAAATCCCTTTGACCCCGAATGGACAGAGTATTTTGAAAAGCGCAAGACTTACAAGATGCTACAGTCGCTCAACGGCAGAAAATCATTGCTGTACATGTGGGAAAGACAGGACCATTTATGTCCCGTATGTGGTAAACCCATAGACAAGGAACATCCTTGGGGAACTTCCCAACAAATAGTCAACGGCAAGAAAGTAAATAATCTGCTACATGACAGTTGTAGAAGAAAAGTCATTCAAACTAATAAGATGTAACTATGAGCTGGTTTCTATTAAATAGAAATTTAACACTGCTTGAGCCGTATGATTGGAAACTTTCACGTACGGTTCTGAGGGGGGAAAGGGGCAGTAATGCCTCTGACCTACCCGGCAAGGCGATTGCTTCGCCCACCATGGCTGAATACATCAAATATTTGTACAAAACGGTCAGAAAGTTCCACGGCATAGCAGGTGTCGTTACCCAGGAGCTGAACGATGTGATAGATTCGCCCATCGTGAAGGAAGCCATCATCAACAACTCCGACGTGAAGATACTGCTCGACCAGACCAAGTTCAAGGACCGCTACGAGGATATTGCCGCCATCCTGGGACTGACACCCATCCAGCGACAGCAGATTTTTACCATCAATGCCCTGAACAACCGGGAAGGACGCAGCTACTTCAAGGAGGTGTGGATATGCCGGGGACAGAACTCGGATGTGTACGGTGTGGAGGAAGCGCCGGAATGCTACTGGGCCTACACCACCGAACGCACGGAGAAGGAAGCCCTCAAACTCTATCTGGCCCACTACGGAACCATGCAGGAAGCCATCACGCACATAGAGGCAGACCGCAAACGGGATGGCGGGCATAAGTATCTGGAATTTGCCAGAAAAGTCAATCAACATCAAAAAGTCATGTCATTATGGTCAAGTTAAGATTCCTGTTGATGGCGGTGCTGATGCTTGCCGCTTCAACGCAAATGTATGCCGGATGGCGGGTCGTGGTCGACAAGAACTGCATCAAAATCGTATCGTCCAACCTTGCCGCCCAGAAACTCATCGAGAAACAGCACAATGCCCGGCTGGACACCATCGCCGCCAAGCAGCAGAAGGTGGAACTCTATTCGGTCAGCATGGCCACGATGAAGGAACTCTACAAGTTGTCGATGCAGAACATCTCCGGCTTCGGCACGGAGAGCCTGTACTACAAGGAAATCGGCAGCTGTGCCCTCGACATCATCCGGAACGTACCGGAACTGATTAAAACGGTCAGCAAGGCCAAGTTCACCAACCAGCTCTACTGCCTGACGGAACTCGGAGGGCTGGTGATGGAAACTCAGCAGCTGGTAGGCAATTTCGTGAACATCGTGAACAATGCGAAGATACCCAATCCGCTCAAGGGAGAAGGCACAGCCGAGAGGAAGAGCGATGGCTACAACATACTCGATCGTTACGAACGGATGTCGCTGGCCAACTCCATCTACACCAATCTGAATGAGATCCGCTACAAGGTGGACGGCATGATGCTCATGGCACAGTATGCCACGCTGAATGACCTCTGCTTTGCCATCAACCCCGAAGGATGGGCCAACGTGATGACCATGCGCAACCAGGTGGACGGACTCGTATCGGACTGGAACGGACTGGTGGCAACTAATTGAATTATCTTGTAACACGCAACTTATACGGCTATGAAACACTGGAAAAAGAAATTGGGCGCATTGTGTTTGATGCTATCTGTCATGTCCTCAAATATGAGCTATGCCGTGGTCATACCCAAGGACCTGCCCACCATCGAAGCCCTGATAGCCCTGCACAAGTGCATCAAGAAGGACGAGGACCAGGCACTGGGCAGAGTGGCCACCAGCTTCGGGGAGCAGTCCATGATCACGAAAGGCGCCAACAAGTTCAACGAGGTGCGGACCACGCTGAACACCAAGATAAGCAATGCCCATTCCTACTTGGTGCTGGCCGGAGCCATTTCCTCCACCGCCAACTCGCTCTACATACTGGTCAAGGAGTACAAGGACTTTACCTCCAACACCTTCAAGCATGTCAAGAAGAAGCCCTTTGTGGGATGGTACTATGCCGATGCCAACGTGGCGATAGCCCGGGAAGTGAAGCACTGCTACAAGCTCTACGCTTCCGTGGCCGCTTTGGGCATCAACCTGATGAAAGCCTCCATGGACGAGAAACTGAACCTGGTGATGACCCTCAAAGCCACCATTGACAAGGCCCGCTACATCGTGGACAATGCGAACCTCTACTGCTTTCTCATCACCGACTGCGGCTGGAAGCCCGACTACATCTGGGAAATACTCAACTCCAACGTGAAGGACGAGATTGTGAATCGTGTCATCAATCAATGGAACAAAGGATATGCGGTATAGAATTTTATTACTCTGCTTGCTGGGCATGACAGTGGTTTCCGGTCTGTATGCCCAGCGTCCTACCAAGGACAAGGAAAAGGCCCGGCAGTGGCAGTCCATGGAGAACGGTCCCTGGGACTTCGCACCGGACTGGTACTACTTCTTTCTGCACAAGAAATACTCGGGAGCGGAAATGTACTGGAAGTGGGCAGGATTCCAATCCGGCTTCCGGGTGCGCTTCAAGGAGCACAAATCCAACGTGAAGCGCATCATGCCCACCCGGGTAACGGCGGAAGAGACCCAGCGGCAGAAAATCAAGAAGGTGGAGGAAGAGCGCCAGAAGATGGAGGAACTCTATCAGGAGGAATTGCTCCGCGAGGCAGACCGCAACGTGGATCTGATGTTCCCTTCCTACAAGGACGAGTTCAACCGGATGCAGGACTGCATCACCGACGGACTGCTCTACTGCATGCAGAAAAGCAAGGGCAAGCTCCAGTACCAGGTGGATGAACTGAGCCGCCAGAATGAAATCCTCTGTGCCGACATCGCCTACATCCACAAGATGGGAGTCGGCTACGGACTGGAGAATGCCAAGCGGCAGAAGGCTTACGAGGAAGCCCGGCAGAAGATGGAGGAACTGGTCAAACGGACCGCCAACCTCTGTGCGGTGGCTTCCACGCATTATTAAAAGGAATATGTAACGAAAATAGAATGAAAATATGAATCTACTGTTAGTACCATTAACCATCGGATTGCCTGCCATTGACGAGAGTCTGGACAAGCTGCTGGTCGCCATGGAAACCTTTCCCAATGTAGCGGTGCTGGGTGATGCCATCGGACTGGCACGCATCCTCGGCCTGTTGCTGGCGCTCTGTGTAGGCTCCTACGAATGCTGGATGATGATGCTCGGGCGGCGCGGCATGGACGTGATGAAACTCCTGCGCATCATCGGCATTTCCATCTGTATCTCTTCTTCCTCCTGGATCTGTCAGGCCCTGCAGGCTCCCGGCAAAGGACTGGAAACCGCGACCAAGGCCATGGCAAAAGCCAAGAACAAGGAAGTGGCCGCTTTCGAGCTGAAGGTGGCGCAGAAACAGAGTGAATACCTCGACCGGCTGAGAGCCGTGCAGGACTCCATATCTACCGCTCAGCAGGTAGCCGCCATCGGACAGGATGCCGCCTGGTGGGACAAGCTCATCTACAACGTGGAGAATCTGGGCAACACCATCAACAACTATGCCCAGCGGGCAGCGGTGGCGGCTGAAACCAAGATGAGCGAATGGATCAACGATGTCATCCGTTTTGTGGGGGAACTGATATTCCAGATGTCCTACTACGGCATTCTGGTGGCGCAGCGTATCTTCATGGCCATCATGATGATTTTCTGTCCCATCATGTTCGCCCTGTCCCTGGCTCCGCCCTGGAATTCGGCCTGGAGCCAGTGGATGTCGAAGTTCCTTTCCCTCTCGTTGTGGGGTTTCGTCACCTATATGTGCATCTACTACATTGACTTTATCCTGCTTTATAATTTGCAGCAGGATTTGATTGCCTACAACCATCTTCTTCATGGCTCGGTGAACTCATGGGAGCAGATAGGCGCCTTGGGACTGCAGGGCATCGGCTCCAACTGCATGTATGCCATGGGCATGCTAGTGGGTGCCTATATCATCCGCTTTGTTCCTGAAGTGGCTTCGTGGCTCATTCCGGGCGGTATCAGTTCGGGTGCAGGTTCAGCAGCAGGCAGTACGGTGATGGGCATGGCAGCAATGGCAGGCGGTGCAGCCGGCGGAGCGGCAGGTTCCGTAGTGGGCGGTGCCATTTCCATGATCAAGCCCAAGTCCAAGTCAGGAAAGAAATAATCTCTAATCCCAACGAATATGCTTATTGAATCATTAGCACAGAAAACGAAACTCGCCCTGATGACGGTGCTGGCCACGATAGGTGGCTGCACCCTCATCTGCGGGTTCACCGTCTGGTGCTGCATCTCGCTCGTGACGAAAGAGCGCGAGCAGATCTACATACTGGACGGTGACATTCCCTTCCTGGCACAGCGTGCCCGGCTGGAAGCGAACTTCACGATGGAAGCCAAAGCCCATATCCAGCTCTTCCATCAGTACTTCTTTAATCTGCCTCCTGACAACGACTACATCAAGTGGACGGTCGGCAAGGCGATGTACATGGCAGACGGTACGGCCCTCAAACAGAAGCAGGCTTTGGATGAGAACGGATTCTACTCCGACATCATCTCTTCCTCGGCAGTCTGTACCATCATGTGTGACTCTATTCAGTTCGACGAACATGAACGGAAGTTTACCTACTACGGAACGCAGCTCATCAAGCGCCGAACCAAGGACTTGAAGCGCAGCATGATTACCACGGGGTACATTGAATCGGTTCCCCGAACCCGGAATAATCCGCATGGACTGCTGATTACCAACTGGCGAACACTGGAGAATAAAGATCTCGATTACTGATGATAATCAGGTAATTACTCACAAATTACCGAAGAATTACTCAGTAATTACCAAGTAATAACCAAGAATAACTGAAGAATAACCATCAAATAACTGCCTATATGAAATCATTTAGAAAGACACTTCAGGAAAGCAGGCTCAAGACGCATCACTTGATACGCTCCTGGCTGCAACCCAGGTTGGGAGCCGTTGGCACCAGGTACCGCCTGGCAGGACGCATCCGGCTGGCCAACATCTGGGCAAGAAAGCATCCCAAACGCACCTTTGCCTATGTCACCGGTTCACTCTTTTTCCTGCTGGCAAGTACCGTGGCTATCGACAGCATGACCTTGTCAGACCAACGTGAGCCGGATGTCAGTAGCATTGCCCAGTTGGAACCCATCTTTTCCGGATTCCGTACCATTCAGGCAAACAAGAGCGTACACCGTACCACGCTGACGGAGTTGACCCATGAAGGGCAGCTGCTCCGGGAAAAATTGGATTCGTTGATAGCGATACCGCATAAAAGCCATCAGGATTCTATCCACATTGTGCAAAGCTACAACCGGCTGGAATCCATCGTCAAATCACTTAAAAACAATGACCATCCATGATCAGTAAAATCAATTTCAAACAGCCCAAGTACATCTTCCCGCTGGTGGTGTTCATTCCCCTGTGTGCCCTGGTGTACTTCGTGATGCAGACCTTCGGAGGCAGCGAGGACGCCCAGCAGACGGTTGCCACCGACCGCATCAATACGGAACTGCCGCAAGCCAATGCGGAGGAAGCCGGAGATAAAATGTATGAGATGTTGCGCCGTTTCGGGGACGAAGATGCCTTCACTGCGATTGGTGCCATCGGTGAAGAACAGAAAGAGAACGAGGAACTAGAGCACGGCTACAGCGAAGACGAACTTAACAAACTGGATGCAGCAGAAGCGGAACGGCTTCGTCAGCAACGGGAAATGGAGGAACTGGAGAGGTCGTTGGCCGAGTCCAGAAGACACATCAATTCCTTTGCATACGGGGATAATCCTTCTTCCGGAAATAGGTCAGGTAATGGAAGCAGAACTGGTACATCTACTGCTACCGAAGGCTATACTTCACAAGATGACTTCGCCCGTGACCTGGAGGAAATTCAGCGCAGAAGTTTCGAGCGCCAGAAGGCTATTGAAAGCGGATTGGGTATCGGACGTTTTGACCGTGATGAACAAGCGGAGAAGCTGCGGAAGGATTCCATAGCCAAAGTCCGTCAGGCCGAAAAGGAGCGCAACCGCCCCAAGCTTGTCATCAAGTCCGGTGATACCAATGCGGAGAAGTTTCATACGGTAACATCTCCTGATGATGTAGCGGAAGCCAAGTTGATCCGTGCTATGATTGACCAGACCACTAAGGCAAAAGAAGGGACCAGACTTCGTTTCAAATTGCTGGACGACATTACCGTCAGCAACACCAAGTTGAAGAAAGGCACCTACCTCTATGGAACAGTGACAGGCTTCGGACAGCAGCGTGTCAAGGCTACCATTACCAGTATTCTGGTCGGTGATAAGTTCATCAACGTGAAGCTTTCTGTGTTCGATAATGACGGCATGGAAGGGTTTTATGTACCAGAATCTTCCTTCCGTGAGTTTGTAAAGGATGCCAGCTCCAGTGCCGTGCAGCAGAACATCAGTTTTGAATCGGAAGATGGCTATGGCTCTGGAATCTCGGGTGAAGCCCTGGCACTGCAAGCCTTGCAAAACGTCTATAACTCAGCTTCTTCGGCTATCTCGTCCAATATCCGCAAGAACAAGGCGAAAATCAAGTACAACACGATTGTTTACCTAATCAACTCGGAGGAAGCAAGATGATAAGCCAAGAATAAAAATAGGTAAACTATCTTACTAATCATATAGTCAACAAAGTTACAAATCATAGAGTAAGTAAGATTACAAATAATAAAGTAAGCAATTCAACCAATCAGTAAATCATAAATATTACTCAATATGAAAGCGAAATTATTTTTACTTTTCTTCGGTCTTCTCGGTATTGTCGTACAGGCTGCAGCCAAGGAGAAGATCTATGTGAACTGTGAGGTCACTACCCATATCGTCATGCCCGAGAACATCAAGTTGGTGGACATATCTACAACCAAGATTATGGGCAACCAGTGTGCCGACAATATGGTACGCATCAAGCCTTATCTGGAGCAAGACTCCATCAAGGCTTCCTTTGACGAGAATGAGTTACTGGGCACCATCACCCTGGTTGGAGAGCGCCATATCGCTCAGTATGAAGTGGTTTATACCCATTATCCCAGCATGGCAGCCTCCATCTTTGAAGTGGCCTACAGTGATACCCAGTCCTATATCAACCCCGAAGTGTCGATGCCCAAGGCCGAAATGGTACGCTATGCGTGGGCGGTGTATGGCAGCAAGCGAAAGTACAATCAGGTGGTGTCGAATGCCCACGGCATGAAGGCCATCGTCAACAATATCTATACCATCGGCGACTACTTCTTTATTGATTATTCCTTACAGAACAAGACGAAGATTGCCTACGATATAGAGGAACTCCGCGTGAAGCTGACGGACAAGAAAGAGACGAAAGCCACCAACTCGCAGACCATCGAATTGACACCGGTTTACTCATTGAACCCCGTCAAGAAGTTCAAGAAGAATTACCGCAATGTGCTGGTGATTGAGAAGCTGACCTTCCCGGATGAGAAGGTGCTCCGTCTGGAAATCTCAGAGAACCAAATCAGTGGCCGTGTCATTACGCTCACCATTGAATATGAAGACATCCTCAATGCCGATGGCTTTGATTCGGACATTCTGAAGAATTCCTCTTGTTATCTGTATTACTATATTTACCGCTAAGTTATGAAGAAAATCTTATTTGTTTTAGTATGTGCGTTTGCCGTGCTTTCGGCATCTGCACAGGACAAGAAACTCACGCTGAATGCAGGTTTCCTGTTTCCGAATACTTTGAATGCGATGATTGGTTACGAGCATCCGTTGAGCTATGGCAATGCCGTGGAAATCTACGGTGAAGTGGGGAATCATTGGCAGAAACCCACCTGCTGCCGGTTCTGGAAGGGTTACTATTGGGATGGCGGATTGGTCTATAAGCAGCGACTGGTACGTTACAAGAACGGCATACTTCGCTTCCGTCTCGGTCCTCAGTTCGGTGCCACCCAGAAGAAGTTCTTCCTCGGTGTGGAAGCCGGCTTTGAATACAGCTATGTCTTTCAGAACGGCTGGGAGTTTTCGCTGATCCAGAAGAACAACGTGAACTTCCTGCATGGAGATACCTTCCGTAACGGACTCTTACTCGGTGTGAAGATTCCTTTTTAGTATTCACTCAATCTGATGGCTTATGGCATTCGAAGAAACCCGGGAACAGCAACAGATGTACAACTACTTCCGCAGTTGCATCTACATCTTTCTCATCATCGAGATTGTGATGAATCTTCCCATTACAGCGGATAACCGTGTCACGCAGTTTATTCTGGACCTTCTGGCACGCTTCAAGGTGTTCAATTCCGTATCGGGCTGCAAGGTGGCTGAGCTGATCTGCATCTGTGTGGTCTGTATCGGAACAAAGGCGAAGAAGGCGCTGAAGTTCAACGTGAAGACGATGGTCATCTATCCGGTGCTGGCGGGATTGACATTGGTCGGCATGTGTTTTATCTTTCACGGCATGAATATCGGTATAAGCTGGTTTGGCTTCCCGGCCAACCGCATCCTTTATACACTCTGCTCGGTCGTAGGTACCATGCTGGTGCATCAGGGGCTGGACGGTATTGCCAAGTACTACAACTACAAGGTGGGTGAAGACCGCTTCAACTTCGAGAACGAATCGTTCCAGCAATCAGAAACTCTGGTAGCCAATGACTATTCGGTGAACATCCCGATGATTTACTACTGGAAGCAGAAGATGCACAAAGGCTGGATCAACATCATCAATCCTTTCCGTGGGACGATTGTGCTGGGTACACCGGGTTCGGGTAAGTCGTTCGGTATCATCGATCCTTTTATCCGTCAGCACGCTGCCAAGGGATTTGCTATCATGTGCTACGATTTCAAGTTCCCGACGTTGGCCAAGACACTTTTCTATCAGTATTGTAAGAACCGCAAGGCAGGTAAACTGCCGCAAAACTGCGGCTTTCGCATCATCAACTTCACGGATGTGGAGTATTCCGACCGCATCAATCCGATTCAGCGCAAGTATATTCCGGACCTGGCGGCAGCATCGGAAACCGCTGCTACTTTGCTGGCTTCCCTGAACAAGGGAGGCGGTGAAAAGAAAGGCGGTTCGGAGGCGTTTTTTACCAATTCGGCAGAGAACTTTTTGGCAGCCATCATCTATTTCTTTGTGAACTTCCATCCGGTAGGCTTCAAGAATGGCAAGAAGCTGAAACGCTATGTTTCCCTGGCACCAGACTCCGAAGTGGTCATACCCGAGGGAAATAAACTGGAATTGGTGATACGGAATTGGGACGATTACCATGCCCTCGATGCAAAGGGCAACATCATCCTGGACTTTGTGGACAAAAACGGCAACGACGTGTCAACGGATGAAGACCGGATGTTTGTGGATTTAAACGGCTTCTCGTATTTGGACCGGACGGGTAAACGAGTTCACATAGAACGCTGCTGGTACGAAGATGATAAAGGCAAGGAAGTGGAGCCGGACACCATCACCGGGGAATATTCGGATATGCCACATGTGCTGTCCTTCTTAGGCAGGTCCTACGACCAGGTGTTCAACATTCTGATGCAGGACGACAAGATTGCTTCCCTCATGGCGCCCTTTAAGAGTGCCTACGAGAACAAGGCGAACGACCAGTTGGAAGGTATGGTGGGTACCCTTCGTGTGAATGCAGCCAGACTGGTATCTCCGGAAGCCTACTGGGTGTTTACGGGAGATGACTTCGACTTGAAGATTTCGGACAAGGCAAATCCGAGCTATCTGGTGATTGCCAACGACCCGGAGAAGGAACAGGTCATTGGCTCCTTGAATGCACTGGTGCTGAACCGACTGATTACCCGAGTCAATTCCAAGGGAAATATCCCGGTGAGCATCATCGTGGATGAGCTGCCTACACTCTACTTCCATAAGATAGACCGCTTGATAGGTACGGCTCGCTCCAACAAGGTGGCAGTGACCCTGGGTTTTCAGGAGCTGCCGCAGCTTGAAGCGGACTATGGCAAGGTGGGTATGCAGAAGATTATCACGACCTGCGGCAACATCTTCATGGGTGCTGCCCGTAACAAGGAAACGCTGGAATGGGCGCAGAATGATGTGTTCGGCAAGGCGAAGCAGACTTCCCGGTCCATCTCCATCAACGACAACAAGGTATCGACCACCATCTCTGAGAAGATGGACTACCTGGTGCCTGCTGCCAAGATAGCGGATATGGCAACCGGCTGGCTGGCAGGCCAGGCTGCCCGTGACTTCACGGCTACGGACGACAGCATGCTGAACCACTTCGACATCGAGCAGTCGGAGGAGTTCAAGACCACGAAGTACTTCTGCAAGACGCACTTCGACATGAAGAAGATTAAGGACGAAGAGAACCACTATGTACCGCTGCCGAAAATCTATGAGTTCAAGAACGACCGCGAGAAGGAAATCATGCTGAACCGCAACTTCAAGCGGGTGAACGAGGAGGTGGACAAGATGGTCAAGGAACTGCTGGGTATGGCATAAGCACCTTGAAGTAACACCTTTATAGAATAACGTAGTACATTGTAAAACAGTGAAATGAATATATATTATTCCACCAATACTTCAATTCGATTGAGTGGTAGCGCACTGAAGATCATCGCCGTCCTTTCGATGGTGGCAGACCACGGTGCCTACTACTTGATGGAGCACGGAACACTCCTTTACGAGGTCATGCGCTGCTTTGGTCGCATCGCCTTTCCAGTGTTCGCCTTCCTCATAGCAGAAGGCTTCCGGCATACCCGAAACCGGATGAAGTATTTCCTACAGCTGCTGGGATTTGCCGTAGTCAGCGAGGTGCCCTGGTACCTGCTGAATGGCGCAGACGGGACGCACAATGTGCTCTTTACGCTGGCACTGGGTGTAATGGCACTGGCATCTTTTGAGGCATTAAAAAAGGATGGCATCCTCTGTGGGACTGTCATACTTTCTATAGCTGGCTTCGCCACTTGGTCCGGTGTGGACTATGAGTGGCGAGGGATTCTGATGATGGTGGTGTTCTACCTGTTCGGGAATGTCAGCAATCTTTCTTTTCCCTCTGGTAGAAAGGCGCAGCTATTCTGTGCCTTTCTACTCATGATGCACTATGGGATAGTCGGCGCTTTGCTGGCATACCTGGTGATTGCTTGTTATGATGGGACTAGAGGGTTCATCCATGGCAAGGTGGCGAAGTATGGGTTTTATGCGTTCTATCCGGTGCATCTGTTTTTTATCCTTGTTATGCAGCCTTCATAAATTCTTTTCTTAATTTTTCATATGATACAGAAATATCATTACTTGCTTCTATAACAGAATCTATCTGAACTTTTGAAATGTTTTGGGGAATTATTCGACGTTCGGCTAACTCTTTTAAAAGAGCTGTTGAGGTTCGCAGTAAAAATAAAAGATTTTCTGGTATTGTATTAATATTGTTTTTATAGGTTACAGATATTATATCAAGAATTTGTTCTATAGCAGGAATAAACTTTTCGTTTACATCAGTATACACCTTTGCTATGTTGTTCAAAGCAATAGAAAGATTTTCAATTTTACTATTGTCGCTTTTCATTTTTTCAAAAACTAGATTTGTCTTATTTTGAATATCTGAGAATTTATTTTCAAGTTCATTTATTTTTTGTTTGACAAGAAATGGTGTTACTAGATATGCTGGGAATACGGGTATGATTGGCATATTTTCCAATACTTTTGTATATAGGTCATTGTTTATTGAATCGAATTCTTTAGTAATGAAATTGAACTCTTTATTTAATATGAAAGCCCTCATGTCAATAGACTCCATAGGGTAATCTTCAAGCTGACTATTTATCCCTAGTTTGCATAGTTTAAGAGCTACTTTCTTAAGTATATAGTCTTTCATTATAGGCTTGCGTTTATTGATAGTGTCTATTTGTGCCTGAACATCATATATAAATTGCTCATGTTTAATAACATAGTTATTGTATTCATTCTTGGCTGTATTAATATAGTTCACAATATTTTCTTTTGTTCTAGCAAGTCTCTTTCCTGGAAATACTATATCAGAAACAAATTCCCATATAGCTCCTAAAATTTGACTTGGCATATCGACAAAATAGTTTACCGCTATTGCGCCTGTGCCCATGGTTGTCAAAATCCATGCTTGCTCTTGATCTGACATTTTTTGGAATTGTCTGTCTTTCCTGAGCTCCTCTTCATTGTTTCCGTATTTTGATACTAGTCCAATACTTTTCGTATCTAAAATTAACGTAGATGTATAAGAAGCAGAAACGGTATCACTGATAATGTTCCTAATGGCAGGGTTTGTTGTATTCATTACATGTTCCAATTTATAGTTCCATTATTATTCTCATTTTTAAACTCGCTAAAGTTATTATAGTCCAAAACTATGTTTAAGTTTTTTGCAAGGGCAAGAACTTCGTAGCTGGCATCTGTAAAATCAGATTTTTCCATTGATTTTGAAAAACGATCTAAAATCAGGCGTGATTCAAGTGTGGATTGCCTCATTTTTTCTATGACAGCTTCGTTCATACTTTGCGTGGCTTGTCGAATTTCATTTATTCTCTCTTCAAACAACTCCTTAATTCTCGCGTTTCTTCTGTCGGCTTTGACATTGAAAATATCTGCTTTGTCTAAGAGATAAAATACAAGCATCGAGGCCAATCCAGATAGTAATGTTGAAATAACACCTCGTAAACTCTCTGGTATAATTGGAGTTTTTTCGAGCATGGAATCTATCCATATTCCGCACAATGCAGCAGCGCTTGCTCCGAATATTTTGAGAATGGCATCTCCTTTTTCAGCAGGTGTTGATGTTTTAGCATTGCTTCCGAAGAGGACATTGTATGATTGTGTCATAATCTTAATTCCTTCCTTGATTATTCTAAATGCTTGCTTAAAAATCCCTACAAACATACCTATGATACCTTCTATTATTGTAGAAATGAGTGTTTTGAGCGTGCTCATGATGGAGGAACACACATTCCCAAAATTAGTCATCTGTGACCATACATATTCTTTTACTCTACTAAATCGAATAGAGAATGCTCTTTTAAATGATTCAGCATTAACGCCCTCTTTAAATCCGTAAATAATGGAATCTTTCATTTCATAGAAAAGAGGTTTAATCATGAATAATATAGCAGATCCCATAGTGTACATTAGGGTCTGTTTACCTGCACTTTTTATATTTGTGCGGTGGATATCATATGCTTTATCTTTTGCTAATTCTTTATCAATTATATTTCTTTCCTCTTGTGTCAACTTACGACCTAACTCATTTTCTTTCTTATTAAATGCCTCCTTTCGTATCTCTCTATCAGCCTGTCCTTGGCCCAATAAATTTTTTATAACGGCATTATTAACACCATTTTCTATAGCCTTTTGTGCATTTTGCTCCATTTTAATCATGTTAGCTTTTTGTTCTGGTGTTAAGTCAATATATTCTTTACCTTGAGACTTTAAAACCTCTTGTTGTTTTATAAATTCGCTATTGGACATTTCCCTTTTGGGATTATTGATTCTTCGTCCTGTAACGGCAAGATTTTTTTCTGAGTTGGCAATTCTTTTTATATCGCCATCACTAAGTCCCATATTGTTTTGTAATTGGTTAAAAATCTGTTTCAAGGGTACAATATGATCAGTTTCTGCGTTATACAAATTTTTTTGGTCATTTCTTCTTAAATCAGGGTTGCTTTTTTTGCAGTAATGTTATTTTCTCCAGTATATTCATCTGTTAAATTCTTACGTGTTCCTGCTTCTTTTATTTTTTCATTTTTATATCGTCCCATTTCGCTTGTATTTTGATAAGTTGAGCGATCATAGGTAGAACGATTTTCATCACTCCATTGTTTGTTTATCAAATCTTGATTATGCTTTTCTACATAGGTGTCAGGTAATAAATAAATGCCTAGGCCATCATAATTAAAGGAATTACATTCTATCATTACTCGGTTTGCATTAAGACCGATTTTTTGTGTTATTCCTTTAAACATAGGCAGCATCAATAAAGCATCAACGATTGATGTCATAACAGGTGTTACAACATTATCAATTAGTTCTTCTTTCTGAAAATCTGTGTTGATACGATTAAGCATTTCTTCTGCTGTTTCACAATCGTATTGTTCTAGCTGCATCAATAGAGAAGGTATTTCAAGCGGAGATGCATTAGTTATTTTCTTCTGGAATTCATTAATGTCTATACTCATAGTTATTTGATTAAAGATTAATGCAAAAGTACGTTTTTCCTTTTGATTATTCAACATTTCCCATTTGACTTTTTCTATATCCTTTTTGAAGGTAGAGATTCTTTTATTAATTATTCTCTGCGCAGTTTGCTTGTTTAGCGGTAGGTAAGTATTTTATTCTCATCCGTTTTCTAATGAAAGTATGAGATTTTAGTTACAATTGGTATAATATCCGAATCACTTCACGCACATACCTTGGATCTTCCGCATAGCCAATCTTATGCAACCATAACAAATAATTGCCGCCAGTGTATTTGTATTGGACTTTGGTATAGTAGGCCCGGACACTTTCCGTCCAATGGTTGAACTCATAGTACTTTCCGGTTTTTGGATTCGTAAGTCCGAACAGGTTATGTCGGTTTCGGCAGAGCGGTGAACGGAACCAGCCCGTTTCGAGGATGGCTTGTGCCAGTACTATCTTTGGATGCCGGATGCCATTGCGGATGATTTCCTGATAAAGATTGAGTATGGTCAGTGCTGGCAGCGTTTTAGTTTCTGCTTTGACTTCTTTTGTTCGCACTAATTTTGGGGACGTTTTATTGTAACTTTTTTGGTCACTTTGTCCTTTATAGCCCCTTGTGGGCGCTAATGTACATAAACTATCCTTTTCTGCCTTTTTGCAAGACTCAAAAGCGACCAAACCCCTCTGTAAGGTATCAGGAGGCACTTTTTGCTTCTTTTCAGGACGGATTTCCGTCTCTTTTGTAATCGTATAGAACTGTGCCGATGCCGAAACGGAACCAAGAATCAGCAACGCGGCGCAAAGAATGATGTTGTGCATTTCTTTTCAATGATAGGGTTGACAATACTTTTGCGGGTGTTCAAGGCGGTTCCGACCGCAAATATATCGTTTTACTTAAACAATACGAAAATGCACAACATCAATCATTCTGAAAGGCTGCCCTACGAGAAGTTGGCGGCATTGGGCATTGACCGGGAAAAGGCCGAAAGCCTCCCTCAGGAAGTGAAGGAGAAACTGGCATCTGGAGAGGTCACCCCGCTCATGCAGGTGTCCATCAGTGCCCGTAACGGAGACATCATCACGCTTCCCCTCAAACTTCAGCTGACCACCGACCAGCAAGGTAATCCGGCGCTTATGGCTTATCCCGTCCGTGCCGTACTGGAAAAGGAACACAACCAGGTGTTGCGCCTCACGGAACAGGAAGCCGAAAGGCTCAACAAGGGTGAGGTCATCCAGAAAGCCGTGGAAGTCAACGGCGAAAAGACCCAGCAGTATCTGCAACTCGATCCCGAAACCAAATCAATCTTCCATCGCAGGGTTACAGACGTTCAGCTGGAACAGAAGCTCAAGGACATGGAAAAGGTCAACGACATCGAACTGGGCATGCAGCAAAAGCAGCAGGTACGCGAGGGAAAACCCATTGAGCTGAATGTAGGCGGCGAGAAAGTGTCGGTCGGTGTGGACTTGAAAGAGCCCCAGGGCTTCAAGGTCATTCAGGGCGACATGAAAGAGTGGGAACGACAGCAGAAGCTCCGCTACGACGAGCAGCATCCCGAGTACCTGGGACTGGTGATGACAGACAAGAACCGCTGGGAATACCAGCAGGTGGTGGACAAACAGTCACAGGAAAGAGCCTTGAAACTCCATGCGCCCAAAACAGAAAAATCCCAAGGTCTCAAACTCTAAATCCTTTTCCCTATGGTCAAGAAGAATGCAGAGAAGGATGCCGGTTTTGTCCAGCAGTTCAACGAATTGAAGAAGAAACATCCCGATGCGGTGCTGCTTTTCCGCAAGGGCGACTTCTACGAAATGTACAAGGAGGATGCACTCAAAGCATCGGTGATACTGGCGCTGAAGGTATCAGACAAGATTCTGCCGCTGGAAAATGACCCCATCAAGCTCCTGACCTTTCCCCGTCATGAACTGGACAAGCATCTGCCCAAGCTGATTCGCTCTGGTCAGCGGGTCGCCATCTGCGAGGCGATAGACCAGCCGAAATTGATGAAGAAGCCCAGAGAGAAGACCGGGAAAGAATTGAAAGAAACGAACACCTCTAACAAGAATACTATGGCGAAAAAGAAGAAAGAACAGGCTGTGCAGGAAGAGCCTACCAAGACTGTGAAAAGTGCAGTGGAGGAAAAACCTGCCAAGGAAATGAAGAGTGAACAAGCAACCGAGCAGAAAGCGGAAGCCAAGCAGGAACGCAAGCCACGCGAACCGCAGATGATTACCGCCAACGGCGAGAAAGTCAGCCACGGCCATGCCTTCCAGAGCACCATCAACCCGGCGGACTGGTACTTCACCGCCAAGATTGACGGCGTACAGCTGAAGCCACAGAAGATGGACGCTGCGGATTTGGCCGCTTACCAAAAGAAGGAAATGACGGTGCCCCAGCTGATGGAGAGGTATTATCCGACCAAGCTCATGCCGAAGGTATCGGAAGAAGCGTACCAAATGCCGAAGCAATTGTCTGGCCCTGATGGTGCCATCACCATCGACAAGTTCAATGTCTATAAGGAAAAGGATGAACAGCGCCCGGACTACAGCAAGTATAAGTTCTATGTGCAGATGGGCGACACCAAGATGTCGGCCGTGGCATCCCGTGAGGACCTGGATGCCTACTTCGACCGGGTGGTCAGTCCCACACAACTTGTGGAAAAGAACTTTGGGGAGCGCCTGCATCTGCAGTCAGCCTACGAGAAGTACCAGCTTCCCGAGGGAGTGGACCCCAAGGGAGTCCGTGTGGCCAAGGACCACTCCGACAACAAATGGAAGGTGTCGATGGACCTGGGCGACAAGGGCAAGACCAGCAAGCATGAAATCTCCTTCGACGACGGCTACTCGCTCTTCAAAGCCAAGACCGCTACCCGTGAACAGATTGCAGCCAAGTACCTCAATACGGAAATCACAGGTATGCTTTCAGCCGTGACCAACAAACTGGAGAAGTCGGCTTCCATGAAAATGTAACAAAATCAAGAGAAACAAACGAATATTCAAGAAACAATAAAAGACGAAAAGATATGACAGCTAAAAAGACACACGAGGAGTTGGTGGAACTCCTTCAGGCTGGTAAAATCGGCTTCCTCCGCTTTGTGATGGACGGCGATAATGCAGAGGACTATCTGGAATGGTGCCAGACCCACGGCACGGATCCTTCGGATGAATCCGCAGAGTTTTATGTCGAACAGACGGACATTGACCGGATGGACCGTCAGGTAATGGATGACGAAAGCTATGGCGTATGGAACTAACACATCAGGCAATGCCGGACAGGTAGCCATCGACCGCTTTGCCGAAATGATGATAGCCCGCATGGAGCAGATGAAGGCTTCCGAATGGAAGAAATGCTGGATTGGCGGCGCATCCGGATTTGCAGGTCTCCCGCAGAACGTGGGAGGCCGCAACTACTCGGGTTCCAACTCCTTCTTCCTCCAGCTGCAGACCGCAGCGCAGGGCTACCAACTACCGGTGTACCTCACCTTCAAGCAGGCGCACAACTTGAAGGCCCATATACTGAAAGGTGAAAAGGCTTTTCCGGTGGTCTATTGGGACGTGCTGGCCAAGGACAAGAACGGCCATAAGGTCAGTTCGGATGAGTATAAGGCCATGAGCAAGGAGGAGAAGAAAGGCATGGATGTCATTCCCTTCTTCAAGGCCTTCCCCGTATATAACATCGACCAGACCAACCTGGCAGAGGTGCAGCCCGAACGGGTGCAGAAACTCATGGAGAAGTTCAAGGTGCCCGAACTTCGGGATAAGGAAGGCATGTATGCCCATGCCGCCCTCGACCGGATGATTGAGACGCAAGGCTGGCTCTGTCCCATACAGGCGAACAAACGTGAGGACGGTGCCTACTATTCTCCGGCTCGCGATATCGTGGTACTGCCTATGAAGGAGCAGTTCAACATCGGCAATACCCCCGAGGAAATCTACCGGGGTGGCATGGAATTTTATTCCACCATGCTGCACGAGATGACGCACTCCACCATGACTCCCGAACGGCTCAACCGCGAGATGGGCGGACGCTTCGGAGACCTGAAATACGCCAAGGAAGAACTGGTAGCCGAACTGACCGCTGCCATGATCAGCCATTCGATGGGCTTTGACATGAAAGTGACGGACAATTCCGCAGCTTATTTGGATTCCTGGATTGGGGTATTGAAGCAGGAACCCAAGTTCATCGTTTCCGTCATGGCGGACGTGAACAAGGCTTCGGACCTGATTCTGGACCATGTGGACAAGCAGCGGCTGGCACTCAACGAGCAGCCTTACCTGACGAAGAACGACCCGTTTGCCCCGTTGGGCGAAGGCGAAGAAGTGCCGTTCAAGAATGCGGCCATCGTGAAGACAAGGAATGGCGACTATGCCATCCGTGCTTCGTATGACGGTGTGGAGTTAGGCTTGAAGAAGGTATCGAAAGATACGGCCAAGACCTACTTCCAGCTGACGGACTACAAGGACAAGGCAGCCTTCCTGAACATGACGGCGCACAAGACATTTGAGCCGGAGATAGCCAATCTCAAACGTACGCAGGCTGTGGGAGCGAAAATGAGTATCTAATCACACAATCAATACCATGACTGATTACAAGGTAAACTTCAAGGACCTCAAAGCTAAGGTAGGCATCGACGATGTAGCCTATGCGCTCGGGTACCGCCTGGACCGCAAGGCCGGTGTGGGCCGCTACATGGAACTGGTGTTGGGTGACGGCAAGGATAAGCGGGATGCGCTTGTGATATGTCATCCTCAAGACAAGGCTTCCCAGCGGTTCTTCCGCCGTGACGGTTCCAAGGGGGATGTGGTCACATTCATCCGGGAGAACCTGAACGCCTTCAATGTGTCGGGCAAGGATGAATGGCAGAAGATAGCCAAGGTGCTGTCCCGCTTTGCCAACATGCCCGAACCTGAATACCGCGAAGACCGGGAGTATGTGCAGTCAGTCAGGTGTCATGCCACCTTCGACAGCTCCAGGTATGAGGTGAAGCCGATAAATCCCGATAAGATTCCGGCCATCTTCCAACAAAGGGGATTGTCCGATGAAACGGTACGCACCTTTGCTCCGTTCATCCGGCTCATCCGCGACAGGAAGAACGAGAACTTTGACGGCTACAACATCGGCTTCCCTTATACCAACGGAGAGAACGACAAGGTCCGGGGCTACGAACTGCGGGGGTACGGTGGTTACAAATCCAAGGCTGCCGGAAGTGATTCCAGTTCTTCCGCATGGGTGGCTGATCTCTCCGGCGGCAATCAGCAGGCAGTCAGGAACGTGTTCTTCTGTGAGTCGGCTTTCGATGCCATGGCTTTCTACCAACAGAATCAAAGTCTGTTGAAAAACGATACGGCTTTGGTCTCCTTGGGCGGTACGTTCTCCGATGGTCAGGTTCAAGGAGTCATGAAACGCTTCCCGAATGTCCGTCCGTTTGATTGTTTCGACAATGATTTGGCAGGTCGCATCTACGGGTTGCGTATGCTGTCACTCTTGGAGGACATTCCGATGAGAATCAACAAAGTCGAAGATGTTATCCGTATAGAAGCCAAGGGAAAAACCTTTGACCTCATGCAAGGTCGTTCCTTTGTGGAACAGTTGAGCGAACAACTCAGCATCCGCTACAAGATGGGGCAATGGTTGCCACCCAAGGCATTCAAGGACTGGAATGATTGTCTGCTCAACAAGCCCATAGATATAAAACCCTCGCTCTCGCAGGAGGATAGAAAGAATAATCTGGCCGAACGCAGAAATGCAGGCCCTAAATTATAAATGTATGAATGCAGGACGATGGAAACGCTCCTTGTTAATAGCTGCTGTTGGCTTATTGATAGGCAAGACTCCGATCTTTGCCCAGCAGACCGACCCGGCGCTGACTTCTGCCGTACTGGGTCAGACCGCAGCCTTGAAGAAGGTCCACAAGGACCGCAAGAAGACGCAGGAGAAAATCATTGCAGCGGAAGTGGCTGTTACCGCTTCACTCGAACGGATTCACCATGTGGAAGACAAGATGCTGGACTACCTTTCGAATGCGCAGGGGGCCATGCAGAACCTCTACCAGATTAAGCGTGCCGGGGAACTGGTGGCCAAGGAAATCCCGCAGAACTGCAGCCTGCTCCTCAAATCGGTGGGCGGCAATCTGAAGGGAACCGTTATTGCGGCCATGGTATCGGATGAGCTGACGGATGCCGCCACCCAGATGACGGCGCTCTTTCCCTTCATGAAACAGCTGGTGACTTCGGGTAAGTATGATGTGACGGGAGATGACGGCAAGAACGAGAAGCACAAGGTGAACCTACTGAACGCTTCGGAACGCTACTACATCGCCAATGAGGTGGTGAGCCGGCTGGAAGCCATCAACACCAACCTGTTTATCCTGGCCTGGCAAGTGCGCACGCTCTCATGGAACGACCTCTGGTTCTCGCTTGATCCCGAAGGATGGGCCAACGTGATGTCCGGCAAGAACATCATCGGCGGTATCATCTCGGATTGGAACCAGGGCTACAGTCTGAAATGGTAAATAGGTAAACTAACTTACTAATCAGTTAATAACAAAGTAATAAAGTAAGGAAATAAGAAAGTAATAAAGTAAACAAATCATCCAAAAACAAAAGCGTATGGAAAAGAAAATAATCGGTCGCTGTCCCTTGTGTGGCGGCAACGTGGTAAAGACCTGCAAGGGCTACCGCTGTGAGAACAACATTGCCGAACAGCCTACCTGTGTGCTGAATATCAACGGTATTATCGGCAACCGCAAGATGAGTGACGAAGAAATTACCGAACTGTTGGAGCGCCGCTTTATCCTGTTGGACGGCTTTGCTTCCAAGGAGGGAAAGGTTTTCCCTTCCGTGCTGGAACTGGCCGACAACGGTGCCATCAACATACAGTCCATCATTGGCAAATGCCCGCATTGCGGTGGCGATATTCGGGTGGGTACACGCGCTTTCAACTGTTCCAATTACAGCAACCAGCAGGCGCCGTGCAACTTCGCCATCTGGCGCAACATTGGTGGACACCAGCTGAGCTTGACAGAAGCCAAGGAAATCTGTGAAAAAGAAATTACCTCCAACGAACTGGAAATGTACCGCGACGACGGCACCATCTACCGCAAGCGTCTCGGTCTTTCTCCCGATAAACTCCAAATTGTGAAGATATGAAACCGGGAATGAAACTCACTATCCTGCTGGTGACCGTCGTCTGCTTCTGGAGCGGACTGTTTTACTTCGCCAGCTGTTCCGACCATCCCGAACAACGGGCGGTGGAAATCGCAGAGAGAGCCCTGAAGGTAACCGTCGATAATCCGGAGTCCATCCAAATCAAGGGTATCAGCAAGGCAGATTCGGTATTTGGCAAGGAATATGTCAATCCACATGAGAAGGCCGTATTATCCATGCACCTGATGCAATATGGCCACAAGTTGATGGAAGAAACGGACTACTTTCAGAACCTCGACAAGGACGATGCCGCAATGAGTGATCAGGTCACCCGTCAGCTGGATGCCATGACCACGCTCCGGGCTTTGATAGCTTATGGAGAAATGGAAGAAGCGAAAACAGGGAAAGAAAAGGTCGCGAAGCCGTTTAACGGATGGAAGGTCAAGATAGATTTTGAAGCCAAGACCTTAAAAGGAAAGCCTTACCACTCGGAATACTGGTTTATCCTCGACAAGGAGGCAGAAATTGTAGTCAAATCATTTGAAATACCGCTGCTATGAAACTGAGAATTTTAAAACATCTACTGTGCGCTATACTCACAGGAGGAACCATGCTATTCACCTCCTGCGAAGAATGCGACCATGAAGGAGACAAGTCCATAGCTTCTTCCCTCCAGGTTGGTGACGTAGTCTGCTCGGATGGCAGTGTGCTGTCCAAAGAAAAGTTCAGTTCCTCCCAAAAGGAACCGGTGGCCATTGTCTATCATGTGAACCGGAATCCGGAGATCAAAGCTTTGGGCTATGCCGTTTCCATCCGGGAAGTCGCATCTGCCGCTTTTGCCGACAACCTGGGTGTCGAACAAGAAACCTCGGCTTCATTGGAGAAGGAAGACGGTAACGAGAACACCCATGCCATGTACCGCAACGAAGAAGTAAAATCTCCCTTAGCCGTTTATGTTTTCGACATATGGCGCTACGGCCAGTCCGCCTACATTCCTTCGGTGAAGCAGCTCACTTACCTTTATCAGCAAATTGGACTAGTCAACCAACGGATAGAGGCGGTCGGCGGATTACCCATCAGTTTGCAGCCCGGTGACTGCTGGCTGTGGACTTCCACCGAAGTGGAAGGGCAAAAGGACAGCAAGGCCTGGCTCTTTTCGATGCAGTCGGGAACCATTCAGGAAACCCCGAAGGACCAGACGCATAAGTTCAGACCCGTGATAAGTATCTATTAGGTAGTGTAACCTCTAAATGCAAAGATTATGAATGAATTACTCGAACAACTCCAGATGAAGATGGAGGCATTCCAAAAGAATGCAGCCCTTCAAGCAGACAAAGGAAACAAGGCAGCCGATCAACGTGCCCGCTGTGTATCACTTGAAATGGAACCATTGCTGAAGCAGTTCAGGAAATTGTCCTTGGCGGCTTCGAAAAGATAATAGTTTTTCAGTTCAAATTCATATTAAACCGAAGGTCCTGGTGCGTGAGCATCGGGGCTTTTTTTTATTCCTTGGCAGTTCATCTGCACTCCCGATGAAATTTCCGATACAAAGGTACGAAGGGTCGGTACGGCGTCAAATGGCGCTGCGCTTGGCTGCGAAGAAAGCAGCCGGCAGCCTTCCACAATTTGTGCCAAATTGGGTATTCCGTCTGCTTTCCCCTTGCCACATTTGCCTTCCGTTCCTGATACCCTTCGTGAAAAGAGATATCGTAAAAATCACCCGGGAGTGAGAAGCCCTAAGGCTTCAAACCAAAGGGAAAAAATTAGTTCAGCTATGGCATACAAACTTAAAGACCGAAAAGAAAAGATGTTCTACAAGGGCAGTGTTTACGAACTCACCCTGCAGTGGGACAGAGAGAGTCTCCGCAAGTGCTTTTGCGGTATGCCTCCTTTCTATGCACACATCCGGAAGGACGGCGCCAACTTTGCACAAATCGACTGCTATTCCAATGGGGACGATTTCAGTGTGGTACCCATGCACCCGCTTTTTGAAGAGCCGGAATGGATAGTACACTTCCTAAAGTCGGACATCAATTCCATTCCACTGCAGAAACTGCTGGGACTGCTTCCCATCTAATTCACGGAGTAACGAACTTAAAAGGAAACGCTATGGACACACTCATTGAAGCCATCCCCACATGGGCACTCTGCTATCTGTTCAACTCGGATGCAACCGGACTGACGGATGAAGAAATCGCTCTGATTGACCAGTGGTACACGGAGAATAAAGTCATGGGTATCACTACCGCAACGGAACAAGAGGGAGAATGTTTCCCTTACTTCTCACACTATCCGGCTTTCGGTCTTCCTGCCGAAGTGGTGGACTGCCATGTTATGGTAGGCTGAATACAGCCGGTGACTACAGATGATTATTTACGCTTAAACATAGGAACATATGAAAGGAACTGACCATTTCAAGGAACTCATCAAGAACTATCTTGATAACCGAGCCAAGGAAGACGAACTCTTTCGTGCCAAGTATGAAACCACCACACACACCATTGACGATGTGGTCAACTATATCTTCCATGCCGTACAGCAATCCGGCTGCTGCGGTTTCTCTGATGATGAAGTCTATTCCATGGCAGTCCATGCGATAGATGAACCCGATTTGAAAATCGGCAAGCCGATGAACTGCAACGTGGTGGTGAACCATCACATCGAACTGACCGAGGAGGAAAAGGCAGAGCAGCGAGCCATTGCCCTCAAACGATACCAGGAGGAGGAAATGCGGAAACTGCAGCAACGCAACAGCCGACCCAAGGCAGCCAAACCGCAATCCAAACCCATTCAAGAACTCTCACTATTTCAAGGCATGGAACTATGAAGGCAAGAACGAAAATAGAAAAACAGGTGGCAGCTTCCAATGAGAAGCTGACCGCCATAAGCCCCAAAGTGATGACATGGGCAGTGAGGAAAGTGGCAGGACATGTCTGCTTCCGTACTTCCGCACACAAGTGTACATGTGGCGAATGTGGCAGGCAGTTCGACTATGAGGGAAAAGGCAAGTCCGTATGCTGCCCTTATTGCGGTACTCGTTTGCAGATAAAGGACACCCTCAAACGCACCATCAAGGAAGCCTACTACTTTTCTTCCCTCGAAGTAATAGACCATTTGCAGGTGCAACGGGTATTCCGTTTGGAAACGACCTTTCGGAAAGGATTGCCTATGGAGGTAGACTACTGGGAAGCATGCCGTCTGTGGCTCAATGCCGAAGGCAAGTCGGCTGTCACGGCAAGAGCAAGGACATTGAGCTATTATGTGGACTGCTTTGATTGGGCATCCGAAATCACCTTGAAGCGACCGAACGAAGTTCACTGGCTCATTGCAGACACCTATGTCTATCCGCACTATCGGCTGCTGCCCGAACTGAAACGTAACGGCATGAAAGGCAAGCTGCCCGACTGCTATCCGATGAAGCTGATGAAAGCCGTACTGACGGACAGCCGGATGGAAACCATCCTCAAGTCAAAGGATTTACATGCCGTGTCTTATTTTGTAAACCGACCTTTGGAACTTGACCGATGCTGGCAGTCGTATAAGGTAGCCACCCGGCATCACTACCGCCCTTCGGACATGGGATTGTGGGCAGATACCATCCGCTTGCTGGAGCAGTGTGGCAAGGACATCTGCAGCCCCAGGTATATCTGTCCGCAGAACCTCAAAGCCGAGCATGACTATTGGATGAACCGGCACAACCAAATGGAGCAGAAACGCAGAAGCCAGGAGCAGATACAGCGAGCCAAACGGAAGGAAGCCGAGTTCTACAAGGAGAAGTCACGCTACTTCGGCATTACCATCACCGACAAAGACCTGGTGATTTCGGTACTTGATACGTTGGAAGCCTTCCAAGCCGAGGGAAATGCCCTGCATCATTGCGTCTTTCAGTGCGAATACTATGCCAAGGCGGACAGCTTGATACTATCGGCTCATGACAAGGAGGGAAACCGCATCGAAACGATTGAGTTCTCACTGACCGAGGGGAAAGTGATACAGAGCCGTGGGCTGTGCAATACGAATACTCCGCACCACGACCGGATTGTCCGGCTGGTCAATGCCCATGCCCATCAGATACTCGCAGCCAAACAGACAGCGTAAATTCCTTATATATGTTCCGCTCCGACTTCCGCCGTGAGGCGTGGGTCGGAGTTTAAAAGCATACCATACGAAATGTATTGACAAATTGTTTCAAACTGAATTTAGGCGCTCTTTCTGCCTTCCAATTCTTGAATATAAGGAAGATTGTTCAGCAGGACAAAATCCATCTTGATGTTTGTCTGATATTTGTTTGATGTTTATTTAATGATTGATTAACAAGGAAATAAAATCATCAGAAAAGTGATTTTTCGACAGAATAAATGAGTAAACTTTCTGCCTAATCAGCAAGTAATAAAGTATTTTTGTAAGTAAAGAAATAAATGGAATAGTAAACTTTTAATCTTGAAGATAATGAAAGGAAATAACTTGACAATAGCTATCGGTAATCAGAAAGGTGGAGTCGGCAAGACTACCTCTACTGCATGTATAGGCGCAGCACTCGCACTGCAAGGAAGACGTGTGTTGCTCATTGACCTGGACGCACAGCAGAACCTCACGTTCACGCTGACGCAGAACGAAGACCCGGAAACAAGCATCTATGATACGCTGGTCAAAGACCAACCGCTGCCCATCATTCCCATCCGTGAAAACCTGGACCTCGTTCCGGCATCGCTGAATCTGGCAAGAGCCGAAATAGACATGGCTACCATGATGGCAAGGGAGGGCATCCTCAAATCCTACCTCGATGAACAGAAGGAGAAGTATGACTACATCCTGATGGACTGTTCGCCCTCCCTCGGTATCGTGACAACCAATGCGCTGGTGGCAGCGGACAAACTTTATATACCGCTCACCGCTGAAGCCTTGCCCTTGAAAGGCTTGACCATGCTGGACGATATAGTACGGGAAGTGAAGCGCAGGGTGAACCCGACACTGGAACTGGGCGGTGTATTCTTCACCCGCTTCAATAACCGGAAGTTGAACAGGGAAGTGATTTCCATGGTAGAAAAACGGTACGGAGAGAAGGGCTTTCAGACGAAAATCCGTGAGAATATCGCCATAGCCGAGATGCCGCTTTCCGGTCAGACCATCTTTGAATACGACCCGAAAAGCAATGGTGCAGCGGACTATCAGGCACTGACCGATGAAATAATCAGTCGGGAGGAAAATAGATAAACTATGTTACTATATGACTAATCACAAAGGTTATTGGTAACATAGTAAGTTAATCAACAAGTAAACAAGTAATAAAGTAAGCAATATGAGTAAGAAGAATTTATCCTTATTGATGGACGGCTTCATGGGTGAAGCCATTCCATCTGACCCGGTACAGGAACAGCCTGAGGAACAGGCTGTTGAGCAAGATGCAGAACAAGCGGAACAGCCGGCTGCTCAAACGGATAAGCAGGATAGTCCGAAGGAAGCACCTGCAAAAGCGTCTTCTAAGAAAGAAACAACCGAAACGGCTGCTACTGAGCAAATGAAGTCCAAGCTGGAAGCCAAACGCAGGGAGAATGTGGGTCGCCCCAAGAAAGGCGAAGCAGCCAAAAGTGCCAAGAAGCCCCAGGAAATCCGAGCCACTTTCATCGTGGATCCGGATTTAGTCCGCAAAGTGAAGTACATTTCCCTCGTGGAAGGCATCCTCTTGAAGGATGTTATCTCTGAAGCATTGAACAGCTATGTGGATGCATGGGAAGAAAACAATCGAAAAATCAAACTGCCCAAAAAAAAGTAATTATCTATCATAATGTGCCACTATTCTGGCATAGTTCTATGTTAAAATAAATAAGACCATATGTTTTCAATTAACAAGGTTGATAACATATGGTCTTGATAATAAAATACATATTTTTGTATCCGAATTTATAAATTATCTATAGGATTTGAATACTCTCTTTCGTGTTTGGTCCTTCCTATTGATAATCCAGCGATAACGTGAGCACCTGCTTGTTCTAATAGATTCTTTGTCATTTCCATTGACATTCCAGATGTGATAACATCATCTAAAAGAACAATGTATCGATCTCTAAAAAAACTTCCATTTATACTGATTTGAGCTTGAGTTGTTCCTCCCAAATGTTTTGCTTCCCCCTCTTGGAGTACAGATATATAATCGTATCCATTATCCATACCTGTTATTGAGCATAATTCATGAGAGAAGTCTTTATACCTTCTTTCTGTTACAATTTTCTTAGAAGAAGGAATGCAAACTAGAGTCAGCTTTGAAGTGTTAGAACCAAAGTAATGACTCATGACCTTCTTAAATAAAGGAAGTACTTTATTCATAGCTCTTTCATGCCGAAATCTTATTTCAGACTCCGGTTGTGATCGATTGGGGTTTGCTTTGAAATCCCAAATCAAGTTTCTTACTTCCCACTCATCTTCAGATGCATTCCAATCACAGTTTGTGGGATAATAATAAAAGAGAGAGAAACACTTTAGAGAGCTTCGTGTCGGTTGGAACCAAGTAAAAACGCAAGATAGTAAATAAACGAGCTCTTCTTTACGTCGTTCTTCCTCCATTTGCTTACGCCTTGCTTCTTCTTGAAGGTTCTCCTTATATTTTATTTCATTGTCTAAGTCTTTTATTTTAATGCTATTATCTATGATTTCTTGAATTTGTGATATATCGCATACATCCAAATCAATTTCACTCCATAACGCAGCAAATCCTTTGCTGTAATTCGATTTAATAGACTTAGCCTTATTTCTTAATTCCTGCTGGTTGTTGTATTCATTTACATAGTTTGAAAGGTCGCTGCTAGGTATGCAAATATCATAATAGTCTGATATATAAACGACAGCTTTTCCATATTCCTTACTGTTGTAAGACTTAATCGCATTTTCATTTTGACATTTTATTCTTACAGCGTCATCAAAAGCAACACCAATCTCATCAAACTGTTTTCTATATTCGTAGAAATCTGCTAATGTAAAACTGGACGCGAAATTGCATTCTTTTCCATATTTTTCAGAATTTAATATTGCTCGCTTTAATTCAGTTTCATTTTGGAGATGAATTACGGATTTTAATAGATCAGTGCTGTTTGAACTTTTTAGAGATAATACTTTTATTATTTCTTTCTCTTGTTCTATGGCTTGTTCAGAAAAAGAGTTTATAGCTAATAATTCTTTGCCATAAATCAGTTTAATCAAGGATTCATGTTCTTTGTAATGTCTTAGATATTCCTCCTTGATTGAAAAGTATTCTTTGTTTATGCCGGACAACTCAGCATACGATATATTCTCAAATCTTCTTCCATTGCTAAATACTATCCAAGCTTCTTTGTATTGGGATTCGCAGTCATGCCCTTTTTTTATAGCAGATGAAATGTTTTTAATTTTTGTGCGATTTAAAGCAATATTCTTAATATCATTATATGTATAATAGGTATTAGTAAAGCGTCTTATTGCTTCTGAATCAGTTTGCATCAAAATGTTATACTCATTCCAATAGGTATCGAGAGTTTCTATTTGCTTCTTGTTTTCAAAGATTAACTTTAAATCTTGATACTGATTTGTCGTAGGATATGATAATGATTTCTCTTTTGAAAACCATTTCAATCCTTCTTCCTTATTTCTTTTTAAATAGCTATAAGTACTCTTCCATGAATCTACTTGCTTTATATCAGAATACGCGTTAGCTATAATCTCTTTTGTTTCAAACTTTCCGTTGTCTGAAACAGAATGATAACTACTCCAAATTTTGTATGCCTCTAAATACTTTTGTTTTATCTCGTCATATTTATAGATTACATCATTATAGTAGTTATTCTTGAATATAAAAGTAAATATGCTTTTCATTTGATAGGTATATTATATAGACATTTGGGATACTTTACATTATTACACTGAAACATCTTTATTCCGCCTATTATACTGATATCATTTTCCTCAATCTTTCCGAAGAGTATTCTGCTTCTATTTTTTGTCATAAAAGCATGAAGATCTGAATTTTCGCTCCTAGCTATATGCCCTAATTGAAAAAAACAATCTCCTCCTTGAAGTACTATACCTGAATCCTTATCTGCCAACATCGTTTTTTTTGTAGGAATCCATCTAAGAACTTTGATGGCATTATTATCATATTCATTGTCTAATTCTGCAAATAAGACACAGTATTTTTTGTCCAAGGTTGTGTATGGCGCATAGTATCGGGTACCAACCAATGTGAATTTTCTCGATAAGAATTCATCTGGTATATCTATTAATGCCAATGATTCTACATCGGAAAACTTATTGAACTTTATGCCTATATCGTCTTTTATTTTCTGTAGTGATGAGTCTGATTTAGAAAGATTTCTGCCTGTTATGTTGTATAAAGGGGTGTCAAAATCTAATCTTCTCATAAATCTAAAGGATACAACATCTTTATTTTTTTTATATTCAGCTATCTGAGC
Source organism: Phocaeicola vulgatus ATCC 8482 (assembly GCF_000012825.1). Taxonomy (GTDB): domain Bacteria; phylum Bacteroidota; class Bacteroidia; order Bacteroidales; family Bacteroidaceae; genus Phocaeicola; species Phocaeicola vulgatus. The sequence continues at coordinate 4,245,859 of NC_009614.1, forward strand.
AAATGAAATTCCAGGATTGCTTCCTTTGTCTTCACTGTCATGGTTATCAACTGGAAATAGTAATGCTGCATCAAATTCGATTGGCAGAAATCTACATATTGTATTTTCAATATTAAAATACCCTTCAATTTTTTCAACACTTTGGTTTTCGCTAAAATCTACCAAAATCTTTATACTGTTTCCATTGACTATTTTTTCAGATTTGCCAAGAAGTTCATCGTGCAACTTTAAGGCCTTCTCATATGCACGATCAAGTTGTAAATGAAGTTCTTTTACTCCATCTACAATACCAGTATATCCTTCAACTACTTTCTTCATTGCTATCTTATTAATGTCAATATCTCACTCGGTCTTATAATAGCATGCGAATAATCAGAGCGTAATAAATCTGCTTTTTCTTTCGTTCCCCAAAAGCATGCAACACTTTCTATGCCTGCTGCATTAGAAGCTTGAATATCTATGACTCTATCTCCAAATGAGATGGTGTCTTTTGGAAGTACATCCATCATTTCAAGAGCTTTAAGCATAGGTGCAGGATGTGGCTTTATAGGTTTTGCATCATGATAGCTTACAATATACTGAGTAGGAATACTATAGTGCGATACCAAGCGTTCTATGTAGGGACGCGGCGATGTACTTACAATAGCCATTTTAATTTGGTGTTTTCTAATTATTCCTAGGACTTCGTCCATCTCTGGATACATTGTTGTTTGAGGAATAAGACTGTAAGCTAGATTCCAATTCCTGCTATGACGTGCTTCTTCGAGACAGGTTGTATCAACGAGCGTCAAATCCATATCAAATATTATATTTTTCATGAGAACAAATTTGGAAAAAGTGATTCTTGTTGATTCTGTTTTGCCTTATTTATGTAAGACTCTATCAGTTGTTTTGCTTCATCTATTTCTGACGAGCGCAGGGGATGTGCTTGCCCCTCTTGAACAAGCTTTAAATTCCCTTGTACCTTTTCACTGATCGTGTCTTCATTGTTTTTGAATTCAACTGCAAATAATGGTTTTTGCGAATTAATGGTAGCATTCACAGCATGCATAGTCCCACCTTTAATTCCTGTCTGAATCACTATGGTTGCATATGACAGCCCTGCTTGCAGTCTGTCGCGAGCTACTAAAGAATATCTTCCACAACTTTGCCCAACCGGATATTCACTTAGCAACAATCCACCATTTGACACAATTTCTTTTGCTAAAGAGAGGTTCTCTTTAGGATAAATGGAAGCCCAATCTAGTCCATTGGCTAAAAATGCAGTTGTAGTGCCTCCTACAGATAACGCACCTTGATGACCAGTTGCATCGCAACCTATAGCAAGTCCTGAAACAATATTATAACCACGTTTCGCAAACTCTCTTGAAAAATGCAATCCAGCCTTTATTCCGTTTGGAGTTGGTTCCCGTGTTCCAATTATTGCTACTCCAGGTTTTCTTAATGCTTCCAAGTTTCCCTTATAATACAGAATGAGAGGTGGATCTATTTTTCCATCTTCATTTGTGCATGATTTTAGTATCTCAGGATATTTTGAATCGTAATAAGATATTATACCTACATTTTCCTCTTTGCATCTTTCAATAATACGCAATGCAACATCATGTGCTTTGTATAAGTCATCTTCTGTTATAGCTTGAATTTTTTTCCCTTTTAGTGTTATCCAAAATTCGCATAATTGACTTATCTGACTAATTGTATTAGTCACATACTTTGCAATTTGGTTGAAAATTGTTTTATTTCCGATTCCGTCCAGTTGTTGAAGCGTCAGAATCATTTCTGTTGATAAATGCATACTTTTGATGTTTAATATTTATCTACTCATGGTGTTAAATATGAGATATTTTATTAGTGTGAGATTCTACTGATTTATGATTATTCTAATCAAATATCTTATGTAGATTAACAGTATCACTAGATATTTCATATCAATACACCATAGTAATATTGTTTATTATATTATTTGTTGAGCATATACAACTCATCTACAAAAATACTGATATTACTACATATAATCTATTAAACATCAAACAAAATACCACGACTATTTCCGTTTTTGACTATTTCTATACTTAAATATGTTTTATATCACTTTTTGTATACAATAGATTCCATAAATTTTTGTTTTAAGTGCAGGAGATGTTTTTGGTAACACATGGCCTGGCAATAGACATGACCGCCATGATGGGAAGGAAAGGCATCCTCAATTCCGACTTTGATGAACAGAAGGAGGAGTATGACTACACTTCACACGTGTCAATAACTGAAAGTGGAACTAGGCAGTGATTATCATTATGGAAAAGCGATACAGAGAGAAGGTTTTTCAGACGAAACCCCGGAGTATATCGCCATAGCCGAGATGCCGCTGTCCGGTCAGACCATCTTTGAATACGACCAGAAAAGCAATGATGCAGCGGACTATCGAACACTAACCGATGAGATAATCTGTCGGGAAGAAAATAGGTAAACTATATTACTATATGACTAATCACAAAGGTTATTGGTAACATAGTAAGTAAATCAGCAAGTAAACAAGTAATAAAGTAAGCAATATGAGTAAGAAGAATTTATCCTTATTGATGGACGGCTTCATGGGTGAAGCCAATTCATCTGATTCTGTACAGGAACAGCCTAAAGAACAGGCTGTTGAACTGGCCGAAGCACAAGCGGAACAGCCAGCAGTTCAAGATGATAAGCAGGAAAGTCCGAAGGAAGCACCTGCTAAAGTATCTTCTAAGCAGGAAGCAACCGAAACGGCTGTAGCAGAGCAAATGAAGTCCAAACTTGAAGCCAAACGCAGGGAGAGTGTGGGTCGCCCCAAGAAAGGCGAAGCAGCCAAAAGTGCCAAGAAACCCCAGGAAATCCGAGCCACCTTCATTGTGGATCCGGATTTAGTCCGTAAGGTGAAGTACATTTCCCTCGTGGAAAGCATCCTCTTGAAGGATGTTATCTCTGAAGCACTGAACAACTATGTGGATGCCTGGGAGGAGAAGAACAAGAAAATCCGGTTGCCGAAGGCGAAGTGAGAACATGCAAAAACGGAGCAAGCTGTTACAGTCTGCTCCGTTTTACTATTATACCATCCACACATCAGAGATAGCGTGATGAACTATCATTTAATCAGCTCGTTGAGCTTGTCCTCTCTGACAATTTTAGGCTGCGCCTTACCTGCCAGAATCAGTACTTTCTTGCCGTTTCGGTATATATGGAGTTGTCGACTGCATACCACTGCAGTGATTTCTTCATCCTCCTGTATGGCTTTCCATATCGGATAATATGCACCTTCCGGCTGAAACAGCTTCTTTTGAAGGTGGGAACACATATTGGTAGTATCAATGGTCATCATGGTTGTCATTCTATTTCGTTTCAATGGTAGGTTGTTTCTTTCCGTAACTTTCGCTGGGTTCGGCGGCAGCTTCCAAAACAGGTTCGTTCATCGGATAAATTTTGCTCAACTTCTTCTCTACAGGCTTCTTCTCCGTGGGTTTTGCCAATTCCGGATTCAGTCGCTCCTTCAGTTTCGTGTTCCGTTTCAACACCGACATGTTGCGGATGGCAAATGAAAGCGCCTTTTTGGTACCGATGAGCACGCAAATCTTCTTGGCACGGGTGATGCCCGTATAAACCAGGTTACGCTGCAGCATTACATAGTGTGTCATAAGAACTGGCATCACCACGATGGGATATTCCGATCCTTGCGACTTGTGAATGGTCGTAGCGTAGGCCAGTGTCAACTCATCCAGTTCTGAGGCTTCGTATTCCACCTGACGCTCCTCAAAGTTCACCAGCAGCGTACGTTCCTCCATATCTACCGATTCCACATAGCCGAGGTCCCCGTTGAACACATCCTTGTCGTAGTTGTTGCGCAGCTGCATCACCCGGTCGCCCTGACGGAAGGAATAACCTCCCCTGTTCAAGGCAATCTGGGAAGGATTCAGTGCATTTTGCAAGGCCATGTTCAGATTGGCAGCACCCACCACACCGCGTTGCATGGGGGTCAAAACCTGAATGTTGCTCACCCCTTGGCTGTAGGCTTTCGGCAGGCGGTTCTTCACCAGATTCACAATTTCCTCCGCCACCTTCTCCGGCTCCTCCTGTTGGATGAAAAAGAAATCCGTCTGCTTGCCGTTGCTCGTATCGGGGAAACGTCCCTGGTTGATGGCATGGGCACTCATCACAATGCGGCTGGTCTGCGCCTGACGGAAAATACGGGTCAGTCGAATCACCGGAATCTTTTCACTCTCAATGATGTCGCGCAACACATTGCCGGCACCAACACTCGGCAACTGGTCAATGTCGCCCACGAAGACCACGCGCATGGAAGAGGGAATGGCCTTCATCAGGTTGTTCATCAGGATGATGTCAATCATCGAACACTCGTCCACAATCAGTGCGTCCCCTTCCAAGGGATTCTCATCATTCCGCTTGTAGCCGTCTTTCGGATTGAACTCCAGCAGCCGGTGAATGGTCTTGGACTCCATCCCGGTGGCTTCACTCATACGTTTGGCTGCCCGTCCCGTAGGAGCCGCCAGCAGAATGCGAAGTCCCATATGCTTCAAAGCCGCAATGATACCCTGCGTGGTGGTAGTCTTACCCGTACCCGGTCCCCCCGTCAGTACCATTACTTTTGAACGGATGGCTTCCTCGATGGCCTGCAGCTGCACCTCGTCATATTCAATGCCAGTTTCCTTTGATAAAGCCTGCACATCTACCTTCTTGGCAAAGAGGTTCTGTTCCGATTCACGGAGCAAAGCCTGCAGCCTGTTCGTCGTACCTACTTCGGCAAAGTAGAAAGGCGGCAGATAGATGGCTTCGTCTTCCAACTTCAAGTCATCCGTCTGCACCATATTATTCAAAGCCTCACGGATAGGCGCTTCGTCCGCTTCCAGCAATTCCAACGCAGCTTGTACCAACTGTTCCTCTTCAGCATAGACATGCCCTTCGTTGGCCAACTGATTCAAGGTGTAGATGATGCCACTCTTACAGCGGCGGAGGTCATTTTTTTCGTAGCCCATCTTCGCTGCAATGCTGTCGGCCGTCTTGAAGCCGATGCCCCAGATGTCGTCAGCCAGTCGGTAAGGGTTCTCCTTTACCTTGTCGATGCTTTCCTTGCCGTACTGGCGGTAAATCTTGGCCGCATAGGCCGTACTGACACCATACCCCTGCAGGAAAAGCATCACATTCTTGATGTCCTTCTGCTTCTCCCAACTCTCGCAAATCTTCTCCACGCGCTTCTTGCCGATGCCCGGCACCTCGTAGAGCCGTTCGATGTCGGTCTCGATCACATCGATGGTTTCCAGACCAAACTGACGGACGATGAGTTGGGCAAACTTCGGACCGATGCCTTTTACCAGTCCGCTTCCCAGATACTTCTCAATGCCATAGACCGTGGCCGGCATCACCTCCTCCCACGATTGGCACACGAACTGGCTGCCGTAGCGTTTGTCCACCTTCCATTCGCCCTCACATAACAGCACACTTCCGGCAGGCACCTCCAGCAGGTTGCCCACCAGTGTCACCAGGTCGTCATAGCTTTTGACCTTGACCCTCATCACCGAATACCCGTTCTCGGGATTTTGGTAGGTGATTCTTTCTACTACGCAGCGAAGTTTGAGCATGATTAAAAAATATCTTATAGTTCATCAAATGGCGGAGTATCTGATTGCCCGTTTAGAACTTGTTCATACTCCTCGTCTTGAGGCAATCTAATTATGCTTACATTTTAACATTAAAATGTTACACAAAACTTTCAGCAATACTAGAGAGCAATATTCCTTCCAATTGTCATTTTATTTATTGCTATGCCTCAATAATTTACACCTTTCCTAAAATGTCTGGTTAATACGCCTTTAGTACTATTCATACTAATGTAGAAGTTATATTTTGAGTTTCCCATCCTCTTTATTGAGGGTGGGAAACTTCATTATTTTATAGTTACCAACGAAGGTGTTTCAATCATTCTAGTCACCAGCGACCGGAAATTTATTTTGAAATCTTCGTTCATATACTCCTTGTAGAGTGACATATCCTTCTGGCGTTGTCTGCGTACGATGCGGTCGATAATTTTGTCAAGCGCTTCTTCTGCAGCTTGCTTGTCAGGATTACCTACAATAAGTGAGAGGTAGTCGTTGTCCTGCTTGATGGCATTGACAATGGCTGTGAGCTTGACTTTCTGCTCTTCTGGAGTAGTATCCCAACCTTTGAACCATTTATCATTGAATTCTTGCAGAATTACGTCGAGTTCTTCTTTTGCATCATCACTCGTGCCTGCACCTGCCATAGCTGCTTTGGTAGGATCGAGAACAGTTTCGCTAGAATCTAATTCTATCTTTTCATTCAATCCAGTACGGCGTAGACCATAAGTATTCAAGTCTACTGAATCCAATAGGTCTTTGAGGTCGTCACGGCCAGGCACATCTACATGCAAGTTGGGAATTAAGAAACGAAGGAACCAGAACATTTTTTCCCAGTTGAGTACCTCATAATCCATGATGGCAGCTACACGAGAATAGACTTTTACAAACTGCTTGCATTTGATTTTGAAGTCTGCTTTACCATTCTCGTCAAACTCAATCTCGTGGTTGAATCGATGAGCTGCTGCATCTGTAATGGGAACCCATTTATCAGGTTCTGCGCCACTCATATAGATTTCCATAAATTGGTTGATGTCTTCTTCATCAAACACCCCAATAGACAACAAAGTACTACGCAACTCATGAAGAATGTTTACGTCCGTAGGTTCGGACAGAGTTGTGGAGGTGTAGAAAGGGTTGAAGCTTTCTTCCATGTCGTCCTTCTTGTTGTAGAAGTCCAAAATAAAGAGATCCTCGCTACGCTTGGACAAGTCTGGGGCTGCACGATTTAAGCGTGACAAAGACTGTACTGCCAACACACCAGCCAAAGGTTTATCAATGTACATGGCGCACAACTTGGGTTGGTCAAAACCAGTAAGATACTTGTTGGCCACCACCAAAATACGATTTTCGTCCGCATCAAATTTTTCTGCTGTTTCCGTTTCTGCAAAACCATTTAGACCTGCTTCGGTGTAGGTAACGCCGTTCATTTCTTTTTCACCAGAGAATGCGATGAGTACTTTGTAGGGCAACTTTAGTTTGACTACGAGGTCGGTTAACGCTTTGTAATAGTGGATTGCGCATTCTATGTCCTTTGTTACGACCATTGCTTTGGCTTTGCCCTTTAACTTTCGCTGGCGGAACACTTTACTGTCGAAGTGTTGTAGCATGGTGTCTGCTTTTACTGCGATGGTGTCAGGATGGCGTTCTACCGTTCGACGCAGTAGTTTTTGAGCTTTCTTTTCGTCATATTGAGGGTTCTCCTCAATCGACTTGATAAGCTCATAATAGCTCTTATAGGTGGTATAGTTTACAAGCACATCCAATATAAAGCCTTCTTCAATGGCCTGCTTCATACTGTATAGGTGGAACGGATGAAATACTCCTTCTTCGTCTTGCCATCCAAAGCGCTCTAGAGTTTCACGTTTCGGTGTAGCAGTAAAGGCAAAGTATGAGCAGTTGCTCGACATCTTACGGTCACGAATGAGTTTGGCTATCAACTCGTCTGTATCAGATCCTTCCTGGTCTGAATCACGTTGTACTGAAGCGTTCATTTTGTCCGCAGCTATACCACTTTGCGAAGAGTGAGCTTCATCGATGATGATGGCAAAATTATGGTCACTTACGTCAGCAATAGTCCCACAGATAAAAGGAAATTTCTGTATTGTTGTAATCACAATGCGTTTGCCACCTTCTATAGCTGTTTTTAGTTCGTTTGAACTATCTGCATGAGCTATCGTTTTCTCACTTTGACCGAACGCCTTTATGTTATCTGTGATTTGTTTATCTAGGATGCGACGGTCTGTCACTACAATCACGGTGTTGAATAGCTGTTGTCCCAATCCGCGAGAGCGTACAGCGTTTTCGGATGAAGCACAAGACTTAATCAACTTAAATGCCAGCCATGTCAATGAATTTGATTTTCCAGAACCGGCTGAATGCTCAATCAGATACCGCTTGCCTACGCCATTTTCTTGTACATCGGCAATCAGTTTATCTACCACATCAAGTTGATGGAAACGTGGAAAGATCAGTTTTTTTGCATTTCGAAGAATGTGAGGAACTTTTTTCCTTGTTTTCGCTTCACCATAATCAAAGAGAGCATAATTCATAATGATGTCAGACAACGTATCCTTGGTCAGAATACGCTCCCACATATAGGAAGTCTTGTAGCCATTTTCATTTACAGGATTTCCAGCACCGAGACCATTAGGCAGACCTTGATTAAAGGGCATAAAGAATGTCTTTCCTTCATTGAGCCGTGTAGTGAAGTACACTTCATCTTTGTCCATGGTGAAGTGTGCCAAACATCGTCCGTAGTTCAGCAAAGGTTCTTTGGGGTTGCGTTCTTCTTTGTATTGCTTGATGCCATTATAGCGAGCGGTCTGTCCAGTCCATGGATTTTTCAGTTCCATAGTAAATAAAGGCAATCCGTTCACACTGATCACCATGTCTATCTCCAGTCCTTTATTGGATGATGAGAAAGTTTGTTGGCGCGTTACACAAAATTGGTTTTGTGCGTAAAGTCGTTTACTCTCCTCACTGTCGGCCTCTGATGGTTTGGGATAGAATAGTTTGATTCCTTCCAGATTGTCCAAGTCAATACCTTTTCTCAGTATTTCCAGGATACCCTTGGTGGAAATGATTTTGGCTATTTGTTTGGGTAAGGCTGTTTCTAAGTCTTTGCCCTTGTATTCTTTAAGTTTCTCGCTTTGTGTGGCATTCAAGAATGACCATAAGCGCACAGTGTCGATGGCCAACTCTTTTTTTAGGTCATCAGGGCGGCCCCAGTAAAACTTTTCGTTACCTGGGTTCTGTGTGTCAAAGTCAGCTATTTCTTTATTATGTTTTCGCTCTTCTTTAGTATTCCCTACGAGTGCTTGTTCTATCAGCCACTCAAAGGCTTGTTCGTTGCTCTTTGCAGGTGTTACCATAAGCTTTTACTTTTTGAAGATGAATTTAGCGATACGTTCGGCAACGATTGCTGTTGCGTCTTCAATATCTTTCTTTCCCCATTTATCTTTAGGGTATTTTGAAAGGTCCAGGGCCATGCCGTAACGACTGCCCTTATACCCGCGTTTACTCTGAATGGTACTGCCTTTTTTGGTCTTAAACCAGTCATTGCTGATTGATTTGTTGATGTCTTCTTCAAGCAGTATTTTATTTCCCAGTAAGTTGGCCAGTGCGTCAAACTCTTCCTTCGTTTTGATATGCGCATCCATGCGAATGGCCTCTATGTTATGTCCGCTCGCCGGCATGATATGTTCTACATTCACACGGTCGTCAAAATCAAAGTTGCGATTTTGCTCCTTAGCATAAAGATACTCATTTAGGAAGACAAGAATGTTCTTGTCATATTCCTTGAGGTAATCGAGCACATCTTCCTTCTTCCAAGTGACTTCAATATGTTTGCTGAAATCAGACTCGATCTTATAGATATCGTAGTTTCCGTCTACCAGACGGAAGTTCTCGTTGAAAAGGAAGGTCTTGAAATTGGAGGAAGAGAAACCTACATCACCCACTTCGATAATGGCAAACAAGCGGAGCAAACATTCTGCTATTGGTTGTACATCTTCGGGGCAAAGATCATTTACGTCAAATCGGTAGAGATAGGCCATCAAAAACATCTTGAAGTTTTCATTAAACTTGAGCAGGAGCTTGATGATGGGGTAATCCTTGATTTTGTTCCACGTATTGAGAATCTTTTCAAAAGAATCGCAAAGCGCCATCGGCTCATTCAGAAGTTCTGAATGTTCGATGGTGTAATACTTACGAATACCTGGTGTGGTTACTTGGTTCAGTCCATAGTGATTGTTCTTAGCACGGTTGATATACATAAACTGTTGCAACACGGCATCGATATTCATCACCTTTCTTTGGCTAAGTTGGTTGGCTAACAGCGTGATTCCTTGCCATTTTTCGATGAATGTATCTTTATCGTCCTCTTTCGAGAACAACTGTGCAGAAATGATATCGGCATCCGACAATGGCATACCGGTGGAGTTGAGTGAATTAAACATGGTAATAGCCTGTTCTATCTGCCAACTCTTAATCTCAATGATTTGACACTTACCCAGGAATATCTTGGCAAAGTTATTCAAGTTTGACTCTGAGTACAAAAGCAGCTTCTCATAGAAATACTTGAAATTTCGGAAGAAGTTGGTGTATTTATTGTCTTTTTGCTTGCGAGGTATTTTATGAACTGCTTTCTCGACTTCAATGTAGGTCTCTGCCTCTATGATGTTTTGGAAGTCATCTTTGTAGAGTTCGTTGATACTCTTGTTTTCCAATATGGTAATACCCTTGGCTTTATTCCAATCTTCTTGAATGGCTACTTGTTTATCATCGTCTGCTTTGAATAGAATTTCAAAGATACCGTCATAGCTATTACTAAGGCCCTTGTATAGAGCTTTTGTATCTGGGCTCATTTGGAAATCATCCAGTACTTCCTTTAAACGGAGCTGTAGTGCTTTCAATAAAAGAAGAAACGTTGTTGTGCGTTGCTGACCATCAATCAAGTTCAGACAGTTATCCGTGGAGCAATCAATAATGATTGTTCCAAAAAAATAAGGGTCGTCTGCTCCCGAGTCGATAAATGCCTCAATGTCTTGCCACAACTTGTCGCAGTGCATAGTTGTCCATGAATAGCCTCTTTGGTATTCCGGGATACGGAATCTGTCATCTTTTCCCAACTTGGTATATTCACTGATAAGCCGTAAATTCGGTTCTATATTTTTTGTTGCCATGTTATGATACTTTTATTTTACCCGTTACTACTTCACTGATGATAATTTGCTTGCGCTCTTGAAGGAGAGTTATCTGTTTTTGTATCCGTTCTAAAGCTGTGTTTATTTGTTGTAAATTCTGAGTTAAGGAACTCACTATATTCTTTTGTTCTTCCATCGATGGTTTAGGTATGGGGAAACGTTTTAATGCTCCCATATCTACATATTGAAAGCAAGTAGAATTTGAGTTTTCACGACAAAAATCACCAACTACATACATATAGTAGAACAGGAAAAGCGGGTAGAAAGATTCAATCAGCGATTTGCGAATTTTAAAATTCGCAAATCGCTGATTCGCAAGCGAATCAGCAATTAACATCGCATGTTCACCTATTGACGCTGTACAGATTGCCATGATGTATGATCCTGCTTTAAAGGTGCCTTTTCCGTTTATGGCTTTGGTAGTAACGTATTGCATTGCCTCCCTTAGAAAGCGCCCAGATTTTCTTATATCCTCCATACGATACCATGGTATTGAACCATTAGTCCAATATGTAGGATCGTTTTTAGATGGTGTATATCCATTTCGCATTTCAAACACATAGGTTAACGGCAAAGATTCCCAATGTGATGGTATTTGTCCCAACCAATTCAATCCTGAATTCTTCATTTCCACATTCCCGTCCAGCCCTTTCGTAACTGCACGCTGAATGATGATTTGCTTTCTTTCATTAAGCAAATCAATCATACGCTGCTGTTGGGCAATGGCTTTGTCTATTTCGGCAGTAGCCTTGTCGAGATAGGTAGCCATGGATTGTTGTTCTTCTAAAGGAGGGATAGGTAATAGCTCATTTCTAAATTCTTTAAAAGATAATGTGAGTCTGACACCACATCCCATTCCATGAAACACTTTTCGTGCATCCATTCCTTTTAGAAGATAAGTAAAATAATCTGAACATATATTTTCTTTCGGGCGTAGGGCTATGTAAGCAGAAGTAATGATTCCCTTTTCTTTTACTTGAGCAACTCTTTGAGATACAAAATCATAATTCAGATTAAGCCCATTGATCATAATATCTCCATTTTGAACTATGGTGTACTTTGAAATGATTTTCTTTAAATCAGAATCCATTTCTTGAGATTTCTTAGGTTCAATCGTTCCAAATCTAAATTGAAGTTGATTAGTATTATTACATGTAGAATTTGTCTCAACATTTTCATCAAATATTAATCTAGAGCGTTTAATTTCCCAATGACTCGGAATTTTACCAAGCCATTGTATACCACTATCTTTATAGCTATTATATTTCTCCATAAGCCTACATCAATTTAAGCAATGCTTCGATAAACCCTTGACTCTGGCGATCTAACTCCAGAATATCATGTTCATTCTCTTCCAAAGAGCGAAGTTGAGCAGGCTTATAAAAGTACTTGTTAAACGAAATCTCGCATCCAATCTTGGTGACAGGAAGGTTAATCCACGCTTCTGACACATAAGGATTTACCTCACGCTGCACATACTCCCAAATATCCTCCTTAACAGGAATTTTTTCAATGTCACGCAAATCACTGTCAGCTTCGTAGGTCACATAAGTACCATCCGTTTGTGGGTAATAGCCATAATCGGGCAAAAGACTTTCATCTATGCCGTAAGTAGCCAAAAAAGCAGGAATGTCCTTATTCTTTGCCTTGAGCACTTTGGCAATGACAGGCTTTGCAGTTGGATCTTGTACTGCATTGGTACGCAAGATGGTTTTCAACTGGGCGGCAGTTAGCTTTAATCCTAGCTCCTTGATCGCCTTTTGGTTTAGCGCAAGGAAAAGGTTGTAGTCATCGTATTCAGCCGTGCCTACTTTGTGCATGAGCTTCATTGCAGCCTGTTGCAGGGCACGACGCTCTTGCCATTTCTTGGCACTCACCAAGGTGGTAAACTTCTTGTCTGTTAGCTTTAGCTCGTTCTCATTGAGATATTCTTTAATATCAGTCACCTCTGCTTCGAGACCGCTATACACCTTATCTCCATACGTTTGGTAAAGCCATTTCGAAAGTTCCATCATGGAAGAATCAAAAAGCAGTTCATCGCACTTAACGGCAGAGAAACGGCAACGTAAGCGTAGCGGACGCTCAATTTGTACGCTGTAATAGCGGAAGTCGTCGCCATCAAAAATCTTGCTCGAAATGCGTACGTCATCATTTGCCTCACATTCAGTGCGATTCATGTAAATACGTACAATATCATCTGCATCCTTAGGCGTTACCTCGCAGTTACGGCTACCTAGATTCTTGCGCAATTTGTCGAAAGCTTTCGAAGCATCAATGAGTTGCACCTTGTGGTCTTGTTTGTGATTGCTCAGCAGCCACACATAGGTACTGATACCGGTGTTGTAGAAAATATTATTAGGCAACTGCACAATTGCATCCACCAAATTATTCTCAATAAGATAGTAGCGACGGATATTAGATTCACCCGAGCCAGCATCGCCTGTAAACAGAGATGAGCCATTGTGAATGGAAGCCACTCTTGAACCTTGTGGTTGTGCTTCCAGTGACTTCATTTTATCCACTTCTTCGAGAATAAACAGAAGTTGTCCATCACTGGTGCGCGGCGTAGAATCCACAATTTCTTCTTCACCAATGAAATTAGTCAATTTCAAGTTGAAGCGTGCATCAAGCAGATCCTTATCATGATAGATTTTTTTCTTGTCCTCTTTCCACGATTTGCCATAAGGTGGATTGGTAAGCATATAACCAAACTGCTTATTATGGAAATGGTTCTCAGTGATTGTGTTACCACGGTGCATACCTTCAGGATCTACTCCTTTAATGATAAAGTCACTCTTACAAATAGCATAAGTTTCAGGGTTGACCTCTGTGCCATACATCTGAATGGCATTTGGAGTTACGCCCATGTTGAGTAAGTAGTCACGGCCTTCTGTAAGCATACCGCCCGAACCACAAGCAGGATCATAGAGTGAAATAATTTTAGGGAGATTATCTTTTACGGGTTCAAATACCATCTTAGCCAACAGTTCAATCACATCACGGGGCGTGAAGTGCTCACCTGCTTCCTCATTATTTTCTTCATTGAATCGGCGGAGCAGTTCTTCAAACAACGTACCCATTTGAAGATTAGACACAGCCGGAAGCGGTAAGCCGTCGGGGTCGGTTGCAGGACGGTCGGTAAGATTCAAACGGGGGTCCGTAATGCGTTCTATGATTGAAATCAATCGGTCATTATCGGCCAATTTCTTAACCTTCGCATAAAACTCAAAGTTCTTCAATACATCCTTGACATTCTCACTATAGCCATTCAGATATTCAATGAAATTGGTATAGTTGATGTCATTATTATCTGAGGATTGATTTTTCAGTCGATTGAGTGTCCACTTTGATAGGTTGTAATACGTTTGTCCCGACTCATCTTTAAGGGCTTCCTCATCTAAATTATCTGCAAGTCCAGCCTCAATCTGACTTTTGTATTCTTGCTCTACAGCTACTTTGGTAGGTTCCAACAAAGCATCGAGACGTCGCAGTACAACCATAGGAAGAATTACATCACGGTATTGACCGCGAAGAAACACATCACGCAGCACATCGTCTGCTATATTCCATATAAGGGCTATCAGTTGCTCCATTTTTTCTTACTTAAATTGTTTTTGTATATACTCAAAAAGCTCCGGATTATTTCTCATTGGATGCTGCAAACTGCGGCCTCCGTGAAATCCGTGCTCAAATAGTTTGGTTTCACTTAACGCATCACCAGTGTACTCCTCTAGAAGTTCGAGTTTAAAGGTTTTATCTTTGGGGGCTACTCCATTCCAGTAAGCACTATCGCCGCGTTCTTGATTGGCGGCAGTAACAATGGTCTTGAAACGCACACATCGTTCGTTTGACATGAAGAGATAGACTATATCTCCAATTGCAAACCTTACTCTGTCCTGTCGCCAAGATATGTAACCTAACTCTTGAAGAGCTTTTGCATGGTTACATTTTGATTTATTTGCGAATACCAGCCAATTATAATTCATGCTTCTAATCTTTTTGTGGAGTCGGTACTAACAAATCTCTAATGTCAACGCCTAAAGCTATTGCCACTTTTCTCAGTGTAGCAAGATCTGGCTGGGATGAATTAGTGCACCATTTTGAAACAGTAGCAGGGTCTTTGTCCAATTCTGCAGCCAGCCATTTATTTGTCCGCTTGCGCTCTGCAAGAACAACTTTTATGCGATTCAAATCTTTCATTTCAATTTCTAGGTTTATTGCGTTTGGTACAAATTTAGTGAGAATATATGGAATACGTATGAAAATATCTGTCTTTTCTCTTTTGAATGTAATTCATGTAATAACGAACGACCATTTGAGAGGATTATGGCATCCGGTTTACTCCATGTCTGCGACACCAAGCAAAGCCCGGCTGAATGGCTTTTGCAACAAGTGGGGACTCCAGTCCATTGCCACAGAGAGAAGCAGCAGGGTTTCACTTCGCTCCACTCAGCTATTTCTCACTGTGTCAATGAGGTCAGGCTGCTGGTCAAACGATGATTAGCTCAATGGCTCTACCGAACGCAGGCTGACGCTTGCGGAAGTAGAGCCATCGAATGGTTTTGGAGGCTGGCTCACAGATGTTGGCCGCCACTTCCGACTTATCGTATTGCATGCGATGCCGGAAGTGACGACCTTTTGGGAAGATGCACCATCCGGTTTGCTCCGTGTCTGCGACACCAAGCAAAGCTCGGTTGATAGGCTTTGGCTACAAATGGAAGCTTCAGTCCATCGCCACTGTGAGAAACAGCAGGCTTTCACTTTTCTCCACTCAGCTGTTTCTCACAGTGTCAATGAGGTTGGGAAGCTGGTCTTCAAACGGTGATTTGCTCGATGGTTCTACCGAACGCAGGCTGACGCTTGCGGAAGTAGAGCCATCGAATGGCTTTGGAGGCTGGCTCACAGATGTTGGCCGCCACTTCCGACTTATCGTATTGCATGCGATGCCGGAAGTGACGACCTTTTGGGAAGATGCACCATCCGGTTTGCTCCGTGTCTGCGACACCAAGCAAAGCCCGGCTGATTGGCTTTTACTACGAGTGGAAACTCCAGTCCGTTGCCATAGAGAGAACCTACAAGGCTCCACTTCGCTTCACTTTGTAGGTTCTCACAACGGCAACGGTTTTCGGGAATGTGCATCTTCAAGACGATCGGAATGCTGGGTTACGCGGACTTTCTGAGGAATATGTTTGAGATGACTTGTTAGAACTAATCTTTTTCCTTGGAGTCATGGTCGGGAAAGTCTTGAAAACCATTGGAGCTTCTTGGTCCAACTCGTTTTGTACGTGCAAAGGTACTGCGGACGGGAGAAACGTCAAGTGCCGCTGACGCTTTCGGACGGAGTACTTTCCGGCAGCCTTTCACAATTTGTGCCAAATTGGGTATTCCGAAAAGTCCTCTGTCCTCACACTTGCCTTATTCCCCCTGGTGTCCGCAGTGTAAGGAGGCACGAAAAAACGGTTTTCCCGACCAAGAAGCTCTAAAGGGCTTCACAAGAGGGAGAAGAATCGGAAACGTAACCAACTTAAATAATACAATTATGTGCAGACTTATGACAACACAGTTGGAGGAAGCCTTGAAAGGCTATCCTCTCTATTCCCAGGACGGCAAGGGAAAGGACGCTATTTGCCGTGCCATCTTTGCGCTCGGTGGAGTGCGGTGGTTCATTCTTGAAGGCGAAAAGGAAGGCAACGACACCATTCTCTTCGGTATCGTCATCGGACTGATGAAGGACGAGTATGGCTACATTTCTTTGAATGAACTTTCGGACATTGAGTTGGATTTGACCAAACAAGGCTTCGGCAAGCTGCAAGTGAGGCAGCAGGAAGACTTCCAACCGACACCGCTGAAGAAACTGCGCGACAGCCGGTTGCAGGAGTTCCTTGCAAGAATGGGCAGTTGAGTATGATAATGAAGTAATAACAAAATGACCTGCCTTATCCGTCACGGACCGGGCAGGTCTCAAATAGTAGGTTTAGTCTGAGATATGAGGAATGGAAATATATTCAGTATCGCAGCCCAACTCGGTTGGACTGCTTCCGCTCAGTACAAGGAGGGCAAACTCTTCTTTGACTTCCAACGGAAGACCTTGAGCGGTGTGCCGTTTACCTTCACGGCAGAAATGAAGGACGGCAAGGTAAGTAATCTGGTGAAGGAGATTGAGTCCTTCGTGGATGCCATCGAGCCGGAGACTTGTGCTTCGGAGTGGATGGTCCGGTCGGGCACCGTGGCACCATCCCGTTTCCGGCAGGCCGTGAGCGACATGGATGCCATCCGTACCGAAGCGTGGCTGTTGGCTTGCCAGCTGGCCGAGGCGGACGGCAAATCCGTCTTGGCAGGTCTGCCCTGGAGCCAGTGGAACTGAGTTCCGCTGGCCAATAAGTCCAAAAGCAGCCCTTTATTCACGAGGGCTGTTCTTGAACTTGCGTCCTCTTCTTGGAAGACCCGCTTCCTTGTAGGCAATAAGGTCGCTTCCCCGGAAGAGGATGCCCCTTTTATCGGTGTAGATCCGGATAAAAGGCAAGGGTCGCTCGGGATTGTTGATGTAGTCGTAGATGGTGCATCGGTGTACCCCGAGATAAAGGCAGGCTTCCTTGATGGTGTAGTTCCGGTCGGGAGCTATCGCTATCCATGTGTTCTTCAAGTCGGTCATAGGCATAAGCGTTTGATGCAGTAAAGTTACGAAGAAATACCTTGTGTGACAATAGCTTCCGTGTGATGCAATGAGGGATTTTGGGTGACTTTGTGGGATTTTGTGATACCCCCTGCAAAAAGTTAGGCAAACATTCATCCGTCTTTCATCCAAGAATGGCACTTAGTGTGGGGCTGCATCAAAAAAACACCTTCTGCAGTTTCCGGCGGTATAGTTAGGGTGGTGACAAGATAGCCAGGGTGACAACGGGCTGGAAAGGCCTGGAGCCGCTTCCGAAAGCCATTGTATTTCAATATCTTTTCTTTTTAAAGGAAAAAAATTATAGAATAGAAAAGCCGGAATTTGTCAACCAGTGGTTATAATTTTTCTGCCGCAGATTTTTTTGTCAACGCTTGTCAACGTTTGTCAACGCTAACGGATGTATTAAAGCTGTTGATATACAATGACTTTTGCTGTGGCTATCTTGTCAAAGCGAAAATGCTCCCATTCTAGAAAATGAAGCGACTATTTTATAAGGAATTATTCGTGTGAGTATGAGGGTGTAGAAGAAGGAGCAAAATGTACCTGCAAGGTCTTGTAGAAGTATCTGTCAGGGATGGAATGAGGAATATCCGGTTCTGTGAAGTGATGAATGAAATGACCGCTCACCGTTTTCTCATCTTGCCTACGAGGATATTTTTTTGCAAAGGTAGGCTGTTCCCACCAAATGTCAAATCTCTTACAGAAAATCTTCCTCAAACAAGTTGAGCGTATTTTCTGTCCTGAATTTACCTAATTGGTGGCTGCCAGCACTCTGAAAAAAGCAAAAAACATCCCTTCGGACAAGCTGCAAAACAGCAAAACAAGAGGGAAAAAATCAGAGCGTATGGCACACATGGACAATTACCTCAAGAAGCAGTTGGAAAAACCTCAGACATGGTTCTGCAAGTATTTCCCGAAACGCATCCGCAATGTCGGCGAAAAGGAAGTGACTGACAGACAGATGGTATATGATTTCAAGGACGGAAGAAGTTTTGAGGCAGTGGCACAAATGACCGCAGCAAGCATGAAGGAGCAGTATGGCGATTTCTGCAAGGACATCACCTTTGTTCCGGTTCTGGCATCCACCTCCGAGAAGAACGAACTCCGCTACAAGGCTTTTTGCGAGAGAGTCTGTGAACTGACCGGAGCCATCAACGGCTTTGAGCATATAAAGGTAATCGGTGGACGCCTTGCCATCCACGAGAACCGTAAGCTGGAGAAGGAAATCCGCAGGGTGAGCATCATCGAGTTTGATGAAATTTGGTTCAACGGCAAGAATATTGTTACCTTTGACGATGTAATCACCCGCGGTATCACTTGGGCTACCTATTCCGACCAATTGGAGAACTTGGGTGCACACGTCCTCAGTGGCATCTTCTTGGCAAGAACCCATTATAGAGTAACAACGAACTGACAATGATAGAAAAGAGAATAATGAAGGTGAAGGCAACCGCAAAGGCAGTTGCCTTTACCGGACATAGAGAAATATCCCACAATCACCAAGGACAAGTACGAGAACGGCTGAAGGATGCCGTTCTGCAAGCCATCCATCAAGGAGCCAACAAGTTCTACTGCGGCATGGCGCTCGGCTTCGACATGATGGCAGCGGAAGAAGTCCTTTCCCTCAAGTTGAGCATCCCCATGCTGAAACTGATAGCGGTCGTACCCTTCAAGGGACAGAGCGCTTCCTGGTCCATGGTGGAGCAGCAGCGCTATGCCTATATCCTTTCCAAGGCAGACGATGTGGTGCATCTGAGTGAGGACTACTTCAACGGATGCTATTTCAAGCGGAACGACTACATGCTGTCGCAAGGCAGTGTGATTGCCTGCTTTGACGGCAAACCGAAGGGCGGCACAGCTTACACCTGTCGCAAGGCAAGGGAGAAGCGGATGCCTGTCGTCAATGTGTATTAGTTTACAGCTTTCAATAAACGAGTAACGGGAAGCTAAACGCAAAAATATTTGCGTCCAGCTTCCCGTTTTGCGTGAAAATAGGCTGTTTTTGATGGTTGAACGCAAAAAAAATTGCGTTCAACGGTTAGGAAGGTTTCTTTCTGAAAGTGGCTTTTTTGAGATGAATAAGTCGGATTAAACCTCGAAGTCATAAGGATGTTATACGTTTTTCATATGTTTTTTGAAATACGTATAACATTATTCGGAAAACTGCTTATCTTTGTGCAGAAATAGTGTTTAGACCATGGGTAATCAGGAAAAACAAGTGATAAAACAAGCGGAAAACCAGCCCAAGAAACCCGGTAGAGGAGGTAAAAGACCAGGTGCAGGTCGCCCCAAGGGTACCAGCAAACTCTATGCTTTCCGGGCCGATAATGAAGTGGCTGCCTATCTGGACAGCCAGGAGAACAAGACGGACTTTATCAAGGAATGTATCGTCTGGCAGATGGAGGTTGCTAAAAGCAGGCAGGAAGACGAAGCTTTGATGCAGTTGGGGGAAGTGATGCCTACCAGCCGTGTCAAACCGATGACGCTGCCTTTCTTTGATGTGAAGGTGGTGGCCGGTTTCCCCATTCCTTTGAACAACGATGAACTGGCGCAGGACATTGAGGTGTTGAAGATGCTGTGCCCACACCCGGACTCTTCGTACTTGATCCGAGTGCAAGGCCGTTCGATGATTGAAGCCGGAGTGAATGATGGCGACATCATCATTGTAGATAAGAGTGAACGGAACCCTACGGAAAAGCAGATTGCGGTCTGCGAACTGAATGGAGAGTACACGCTGAAACGGGTTTGCAAGAAGGAAGGAATCCTTTGGCTGGTTCCGGCCAATCCCGAGTACCCCGAGATTAAAATCATTGATGGTGATGATTTCAGTGTTTGGGGAGTCGTGACGTATATCATCCATAAGCCTGTTTACTAATTTCTATAATCCGTTTGCCAACAACTCATGATTGCTTTAGTCGATTGCAACAGCTTCTTCTGTTCCGTGGAAAAGGTCTTCCATCCCGGACTGAACGGAAAGCCCGTCTGTGTGCTTTCCTGCAACGATAGCTGCATTGTTGCCCTGACCCCGGAAGCCAAGGCACTGGGGCTGCGTCGTGGAGACCCCATCTTCAAGAAGAAGGGTATTGTGCAGCACTATGGGGTGAAGCTGTTTTCTACGAACATGTATCTCTATGCGGCCATGTCCAAACGGGTGAACAACATTCTGCGGTCTGCTGTGCCTCATTCGGAAACCTATTCGATTGATGAATCCTTCCTCTATCTGGACGGGCTGGAGAAGTACCATAATTTGGAGGACTACATGAGCGGAGTGGTGGAAAAAATCAGGCTCTATACGGAAGTGTGGGCATTGCACCGACCAAGACATTGGCGAAGATTGGCAGCAAGTTCGCCAAGCAGTACAAAGGCTACCGCTCGGTGTGCCTGATAGATAATGAAGAGAAGCGCCGGAAAGCGTTGGCACTCTTTGAGTTGGCAGATGTGTGGGGAATTGGCAAACAGACCTTGACCAAGTTGAACTACCTGGGCATCCGTACTCCGCTGGACTTTGCCGACAAGAAAGGAAGTTGGGTGCACAGCCACTTCACCAAGCCGGGATTACAGACGTGGAAGGAACTGAACGGCATCCCATGCATTGACACCTCGGAGGTGTTGCAACGACAGACTATCTGCACCAGCCGGAGTTTCGGACTTTTGGTAACCGATTATAACGAATTGAAGGCATCTGTAGCCAGCTTTGCGGCCAGCTGCGCCAACAAACTCCAGGAACAGCACTCGTTGACTTCTGCCGTGACGGTATTCGTATCGAGCACCCGCTTCCGGGAGGAGCTTCCTCTGTATTCCAACGGGCAGACCAGGATTCTGCCCATGCCGACCTCAGACACGATAGAGATTACACTGGCAGCACTGGCAGTGCTGAAGGAGATTTATCGGGAAGGCATCGGCTACAAAAAGACGGGAGTCATTTTGGGAAACATCACCGATGTTTCCTACATCCAGCAGAACCTCTTTGACGAAGTGAAGAACCGGCCGGAGCGGATGCAGCTGATGAAGCGCATTGATGAACTGAACCACCGATTCGGTTTGCGGAAAATACATTTGGCCGTGGAGGGTGAAGAGAATCAGGCCTGGCATGCCAAGAGTGAATTCCGGAGTGGTAACTATCTGTCGGACTTGCGAGAGATACTGACGATTCAGATATAGTGATGCTGGGATTGTCACTATATTTATGTGGTTGTTTATCAAAAATCCTACGATTAAGGTTTAAATAAAGAATACCAATTGGTATATTTGCCAATTATTGCTATCTTTGCATTGTTTTGATAACATTTAAAGGTGGCGGCAACACTTAAAATGCGGCAGAATAATTATGACAAATCAAAATGAACTTTCCTTTTTGGAAATTCCCAATCAATCATCCGCGCAGATAATTAGCCGGAACGAGGTAGAGGTAATAGCTCCCGATGGTGAGGTCTTTACCGTATTATGTCAGATAGGTGCTTATACGAGCAAAGAGACACAAACCATAGAACTTTATTGGTTGGAGTCTTTGTTTGACAAGAACTTTTCCGCTGACAAAGAGGAAATGATTAATGCTATTTGGCGAGAATCCATGCAGTTTGCTATTGGTGGCGGAATAATAGGCATCAGTACAGGTACTCGCCATAAGGATAGAGCACGTATCGGTGAACGTATTCGTCAAATCCGTATGGATAGAGGTATGGAAGCTCGTGATTTAGCAAGACTTTCCGGCATAGATGCAGCTAATCTGTGTCGTATCGAGAATGGTAAGTATTCTGTAGGGCTAGATATTTTATCTAAGATAGCAGCAGCTTTAGGGAAGAAAATAGATTTTGTTGACCTTTAATAGCTTGTTATGATTGATATAGATGACTACAAAGTAGAGGTCTCTTGTGAATATAAGGGTGAAACCTATTCCGTACGAGATAACGGTGCTATTATGAGACATCCTAAAAAAGGCGGACGAACAAGAGCATTGGATGGTAAATGGACATTTGGAAAGAAGGATGAATCCAATGGTTATATGTTTTTTTCTTCTAACATTCGTGTTCATCAAGTTGTTGCTACAGCTTTTTGGGGGCAAAACAAGGAGGAAGGAATGGTGGTAGACCATAAAGACACCAACAGGTGTAACAACAGAGCTGAGAATCTTCACTGGGTAACAAAGCTTGAAAATGTGTTGAACAATCCGATTACTCGTAGAAGAGTTATCAATATTTGTGGAAGTGTAGAAGCTTTTCTTAAGAATCCTGCTTTGATATGGAATAGTTCTGCTGATCCTAATTTTACATGGATGCGCACTGTGACAGAGGAAGAAGCTGCGAAATGTAAGGCGAACCTAGAACGATGGAGTAAAGAAGATGTAGATTTCTTTAATTCACCTAAAGTCAACGGTTTAGGCGAATGGATTTACAGTGATGTGCGATCCAATAATGACGTCCTTCATGAAAGGAAGCCACTACCCCAACATCCTGAATTTGAAAAGTTAGATGAAGAACAAGTAGAACTTGAAGACGATCCAATGTGTAGTTTCGATGAGTCATTAACCCTCAATGCACTACAAGAGTATTGGAGAACTCCTACAGAGTTTTCTTTATGTCCTTCTGAGGTTCTGTCATTAGAAACATATTATGCGTTGCTTAAGAAGGGAAAAGTCTTTTATTCTAATACTTATGGTTCAGGTATTATCATTGAAGCTGCAATTTCTGATGACAAAAATGAATTGTGTGTTGCGACCCATAATCCTGAAGCATTAAAGAATTGGGGCATTACATACATTTATATCTTGGGCGGCAAGTACATTCATCGGAGTGGTGGAACATTTTTTTCAGAGATAGGTGCTTTAAAAGCAATAACATTTTTCCAAGGTAAAGAATGGACAGGCGGCGATTGCATAGATGATTATTGCTAATCAGTAAGTTTACATATATGTAAAGGGGAAAGATTATCAAATAAGATAGTCCTTTCCCTTTTGTCATCAAGATAGAATAGTTAATGGTATGAAACCCATTTTATGGATTCTTCTTGGATATGATTAGCCTTCTTCTAATAGATTAGTTGCTTTTGTACTGATTTATAGAGCAAAAACGAGTTTGCTTGGTGTTTGTTTGAGGTGCATTGCTTATCTTCGTGTGCTTTTTTAAGAATGTAGAAATGACGAAAGCAGAATTATGTAAGAAAATATCCGCAAAGACGGGATGTGATGCCCAGACTATACTGGCAGTAGTGGAGAGTTTGATGGTGGAAGTGAAGGAATCACTGGAGAAGGGAGAGAATGTTTATCTGAGAGGCTTCGGCAGCTTTATCGTAAAGCAGCGTGCAGAAAAGACTACACGAAACATTTCGAAGAATACCACTATTATTATACCGGCTCATAACATCCCGGCTTTTAAGCCTTCCAAGGAACTGGTGAAGCTGGTGAACAAACTGGAGGATTGATAGCTGTTTGCAAAGGATAAACCATAAAAGCGAGCCGTTTCTTGACTCGCTTTTATGGTTTATCTTAAATGGGCTTTTGCACTACTTTACTTCAATAGCTTCCAGTAGCCGGCTTTGGTCGGACCAATATGCTCTACAATATGTTTCAATTCTTCGATGTCGCGATGAATGGTACGGGCATTGACACCTAGCTTGTCTGCCATTTCCTCCATCGTAATCCTTGAATTCTTCCTGATCAACGAAACTATCGCTTGATGGCGCTTATTCTTTTTAGAATTTTCTTTCTTGTCTGTTGACTTTTTAAGAGAAATATTCAAATCGTCTTCATCATTGGTGGAAATGGTTTCTTGGGACATTTGTCCGTTTCTTGGGACATTTTCCACAGTTTCTTGGGACATTTTCTCATTTCTTGGGACATTTTTCACGATTTCTTGGGACATTCCCATATAGGTAATGGAGAAGATGAACTGTGAACCATTGACGATTTCCACTTTGTAGTCGGGATAGTACAAGGGAGCATAGCGCAGGATATTACGGGTGCCGGAACCCATGTCTTCCACCCAGGACAACTCATGGAACACGCGCACCAGCAGCGGATTCTTGGTATAGTTACTCAATTCCTGTAACGTGAGTTCGCCTTCGGGAATCTCCGGCAGCAGACGGGTGGGGTTCTTCGTGATTACTCGGTCCTTGAATACATGATAGAAACAGGCATAGCCTGTACTGAAATCGCTGTGTACGCAAAGATTGGCCACAATTTCACGGAAGAGGTCCCAGCGCAGGTCTTCCCGTTGGGTGGTACCTTCTGGCAGGTAGAACTTGTTCGGTAGGTAGCGTTCTGTAAACTGCGTCAGTCGGTCATAGACCTTGATCAGGTTACAGCGCATCGTGATGCGGTCGTCGTACCGGTTGGGAAAGCGCTTGATGTCGTTGTATTCCTCGTAGGTACACATGTGGAACAGTGCCTCGAAGCGGTAACGGGGCATGTACTCCTCAATGGCTTCTTCCTTGCCAAACAGAATGAGTGCGGCATACTTCAACTTTAGTTTCCCGGTTTCTCTGTCTTTCTTGGCCAGACGGGTATGAAGCAATATATCTTTATCAGCCAGCTGCAGCCAAGGATGGTTCGGTTTGATGACAGCCAGAATATTACGGCAGTACTGGAAAGTATCACTGTCCAAATCTTCCAGTGTCAGTTCCTCTACAATCCTTTCTTCAAAAAGATGCGGATTCTTTCGCTCAAAGAGCGACAACAGCAATTCCGGCTGGTCGGTTACATCAATGTCTGCATCTCCATTACGATCCCAGTATTTCCCCTTGTAACGGTAAACGTATTGGCCGCAAGGTATGTCCAGATGCAGGACCATCTTCCCTTCAACGGTAAGTATTTGCGGTGTGAAGTAGGGACAGGGCAAGAATAAATCAGGATTCTTGATGGCAGTGATGATATTACCCTGCAGTGTGGTGGCTTTGTCTGGATTCACTCCGACAATCTCACCATTATCCTTGACTCCCACAAGGATGTGGCCACCACTATGGTTCAGAAAGGAGCAGACGGTTTCATACAATGAATCAGAAATCTGTTCATAGCATGTTTTGTATTCTATTTGAGCATTCTCTCCAGCTTGGGAGAGCTTGATAAATTGGTCTTCTCTCATGAGGTTCAGTAACTTTTTTACAGATATATGTGGCATGGTCCTATCATTGAGACCCATGATACAAAGATAATTCTATTTCCTGAATGTTCGAAATAAAAAGGCCTTTATATCATGGGGTGTTAATCACATCAATTTTCTTACATATCAGAATCATCTTCACTGTTTTCCGTTATCACTTCCGTTTCCAGATCTAGTCCGAACATCTCCTTGAGCTGCAGGTAGTCGAAGCAAAGTGCTTTGGGACGGTTCACCTTAGGACTTTGGATTACCTTTCCGTCTTTCACAAGCGTCACGCAATCCAGGTTGCCGCTGGGTAGCAGGATGTAGAAGCGGTCCTGCTTGGTGCCCAGAAATGCCGGATGGGATTTGAGGTACGACAGAATGGTGGACCACGATGAGCGGTTGGCCGTGATGTTTTGGGTGGAGTTACGGCTGCTGAACAGCGAAGAGATGGCTGCCATGTTCAGGTAAAGTATCGGACGGGCTTCCAAGAACTCCATATCTTCCTTGACATTCATCGGACGGAACTTCTTGAGATAGCGAATGTTGAAGTGTACTTTTTCCGTACACTTTCCGATGGATTGCCAGCCCTGAAGCGTATTCCAGAAGTCTGCCACTTCGGAACTTTCCTGTGCCAGCTCGTTCTGGTTTCGCATACCGTTAATGGTGGTTTCCAGCATCTGGGTATAACCAAAGGGAAGATGCAAGGCGGATTCCAGTGTGCGGAGTGTGGCCAACGGAATAATCCAGTTACCGAAGATACGGTCATGGATGCCTTCCTGCTCCATCTTGATGGCAAGTTCCCGCTTGGTGAGGGAGTACATATCGGAAAAGTTCTTCTCAAACAGCTCCCTATGTTTTAAAATATCGAGGGTCAGATGGGTCAGACCTTGATTGCAAATGGACTGCAATTCTTCGTAATGCTTTTTCTCCAGAACGTTGAACGAGGTCTTGGTGTAGGCCAAAAAGAGGACACGGGTATAGAGTGCCATATCCTGCGTCGGTTTTTCCTGTCCGCAGATGACGACTCCCGTGCTGACGATGGTCTGAGAGGCCATGCCGTCCGTGTTGGTGTTTTTCTTGGTCTGACCGCCACCACCCCAAAGGCCTTTGAGAAAAGCTATCTTCCGTACATCGAGGTCGTTCTTGTATTCATCAAAAACGACCAGGGTGTTGACTGCCTGCGATACTCGGTCGTTCATAGCCGGAACCGATGCCACACCCATGTTGGGCGGTTCCACGTCATGCAGGAAGAAGGCCTGCAGACTGGTGGCCAGTGTGGTCTTGCCGGTTCCTTTCTCACCAAAAAGATTCAGGATGGGGAAATGCCGGGTTCGCTTATAGACCACATCTCGGAAAAGAGTAGCAATCAGGTAGCCAAAAGCGATGCGGGCATTGTCGCCAAAGACCTCCGTCAGCTTTTCCACGAAAGAGTGGAGAAGCACCCCGTTGCTATTTTGGTGTACCATCAGTCGTTCAAATTGGTAGATTTCCGCATTGTCCCGGTAGATTTTAGAGGTGGCGGGAATGTAATAGGCATGGTGGCTGTCATCTTGGATAATGCCCATTTCGTCAGCTTCATGAAAGACACCATGCTGATAGATGCCGTTGCCGAAAGCGAAGAACTCTTTGTTCTCGTTCCAGCCAAGCTTGCGGATTCGCTCGGCCGTCTGGGTGCGGGAGTAGAGGAACTCCTTGACGCTGTTCAGTTTGTCTATCTTGCCCAGCCATACATAATTGCCGACCGAACCTATCTTCTGCTGGAAGTTGGAGATGGAGCACATCTCGGATTCCTTCAACTCGATGATGCAGCTGTCCCGGAAGGAGTTGAACAGCCGGAACAGGCGGACTCCGTTGCATTCGTCATGGATATGGAACAGAGGTTCCATCCGAAAGTTGGAAAGGCGGATGGGGTCTTCATCATCCTTGCCCAGGCAATAGTAGCAGTTGTTGCGGACAAACAGGTTGAGCTGCCGGAGTGCATCGGTCTCTTCCTGTTGTTTGTCCATCATGGTCGGCTGTTTGGCCCTCTTGGCCTGGTTGCGGGCTTGTGTCACGGCATCCTTCCACAGACGGGCTTTGCCGTAGATTTTACTCAGCTGCTCGATGCACTGCTCATACACGAACTGGTCCTTTACATAACGCAGCAGGTCGGCTATCTGATTGACGCAGTTGATTTCCCTGAGCAACGAACTAGCCGTGGCAAACTGCTTCTCTGCCAGCCAGACGATGAAATGCTTTTCCCTCAGGTTGCGGTAGATTTCTTCGCTCAGGATGTAGCTGTCGGCATCATTCTTGACAAGCACCTCCCGTTGAGCATCTTTTGGAATAGTCCCTTCGTACTTTTCCTGCAGTTCATCTTCCGTCAGTTCCCAGGTGCCGAAGGGCAATTCCTTGACCGTGGCATGGAACCCCTTTCGGATGGCCAGTGTGCCGCATTCCATCACAGCCTTGAAGCCAGGACCGTATTGGCCTTCCGGAGCCACATCAGAGTCAGGAATGAAACAGAGGGAGGACTTATAGCGCTTGAGCAGGTTCAGCTGGTTCTCGTTCCAGCTGGTGCCCAAAGAGGCCACTGTGTTCTCCAGACCGATGGATTGCAAACGCAGCACATCAGGGGCGCCTTCCACAATGATGAAGTTCTCGGCATCCCTCAATCGAAAGGCGCGGTCGATGCCAAACAGGGTTTCTCCCTTGGTGTAGAGCACGCTGGTGGCGGAATTGATGTACTTGGGGGCATGGGGATTGGCGCCGATATAACGGGCCGTATAGGCAATGATACGTCCCCACCGGTTCCGTATCGGAATCATGATCCGTTCGCGGAACATGGGGTAACTGGTGCCATCCTCCTTCCGTTTGAGCATGCCCAGTTCAAAGAGCAGTTCCTCTTTCAATCCTTTCTGTTGACAGTAATCGCGGAAGGCGTTGCTGTCTTTCGGGGCATATCCCAATCCGGCCTCAGAGCAAAAGTCTTCCGGCCAGCGGTTGTAGGCATAACATCGGGCATTCCAAGAATCCTCCGTAGTTGCCAGGCGAAGGCTGTCCACAAAGAAGGTCTGGAGTATATCCAATGCGGCCAGAAGGGATTCCTTGTGTTTCTGTTCGGCTATGGCTTCCCCGCTTTGTTCCTCTTCCTTTTCATAATCTACCGGGATTCCGTGCTGTTTGGCCAGAAAATGCACCGCATCGGTGAAGGAAAGGTTTTCCTTCTCCATAATAAACCGGATGCCATCGCCTCCCCGGTTGCAGCCGAAGCAGTGGTACAGGTTCTTGGAAAGATTCAACGAGAAAGAAGGGGTTTTCTCCGAATGGAACGGACATAGCCCTTTCATGTTGAGTCTGCCGTCACGCGAAAGCTTCACATACGGCTCCACAATGGACTCGATGGGCAGTTCCCTGACTTTATCAAGTGTATCTTCGCTGGTCATAACATGCGGAGTTTAAGCCAGCAGTCCAGGATGGACTGGCCGGAATATTTCAGACGTCGGGAAGTGACCGGATTGATGGGCTGTATGTAGCCGTTCATCCGGTATTTACGCAATGTCTTGTAGCAGACACCCAGTTCCGCACAAGCTCTTTTTACTGAATAGACTCCCAAGGGGTCTACTATTGGCTTTGATTCTATCATATCTTTCTACTTTTTGGATATACCAATGGCCTATGAGAATAGGGTACACCAGATTTGTGTGGTATTCTCATTACATATTCAAATTGATAAAATCCAGTTCCTACTATTATGGTTTGTCTCCCAATAATGAATTAAGTGGCTATACTCTGGGAGGATGACGAGGTTAAGTATAGTCGCTGTCGTTTTTAATCTAGTCTTTTTTATCTTGCTTACGTACTTGTTTAGTTCTTACTTGAACTTTTTTAAAGTAGTCTTGAGTGGTCCGCTGGAGAAGTCTAAGGTCTGCAGTTCTGTATTCTAACTTGCCTGGTCGTTTGCACGGTTCAACCTTTCCTTCTTTCCGCCAGCGTTCAACATTACGTCTGCCAAATAATCTCCAGGCCTTGTTTTGACTGATGTATTCAGGGTCATCATGAGTGGATTGAATCATGTTGGCGATTCTAGCTGCTAGGTCATTGGCGAACTCTTCGTATGGAATCATTCGGTCCGAGAATTCTAGAACATTCATAGGACTCAGGTTTACTCTACGAAACTCGTGTAACCATAATCGTGTGGGTCTCCCGATTTGTTCTGGTTTTGAACTGTCGGTTGAGAATCATTCCCAGTTCGGAAGCTTGTGTTCGAACACTTTTCATCTTTTCGATGGGGAACTCCATGCTTTCGCCTACTTCAAGAGAAACGAGCGCAGGACGAATTTTTGTAGAAATTTCATTCATAAAACTTTGATGTTTGATGTTTAATGTTTAACTTTGCCCATGGTTATGGGTTTGTACACCGCAAATTAAATGATTTATGTTTATATAACCAATAAATGTTTGATGTTTTTTTGAGCTTCAATTAAAAATTTCGTTCGGATGCTATGAGTATAGGAATAAAACATGTTCATATAGGCAGGGAGATTGATAAACGACGTCTAGAGCTAGGTATCAGTAAATCAGAGCTTGGGCGGCGTATTCATGTACCCCAGCAGCACATCAACCGCATTCTGGAGAAAGAAACCATCGACACAGGCAAACTTATAGATATAAGTGTAGCCTTGGAGAAGAATTTCTTTGATTTGTATGCTTCCGATACGCACAACGTATCTGCATATTTAGCAGCAGTGTCCATTCATGGAGATGCCAATAATATGATTGGCGAATCGGAAGTGGCGAGTGAGCTGTCCCAAACGAAAGTTGTTTTGGAGGAAAAAGACAAGACCATTCAAGTTCTAACTGACGAGATCAAACGTCTGGAGGAATCACTTGAGGATAAAACACTCATCATATCCTTCTATAAGGAGAAGGTGGGTGAACCCATAAAGAAATAACCATAGTATTAACCATAGTTGCCTAGTCTGGAGAGATTGGTAGAGCTTGTAGTGAGTACAAGATTTTAGTGAAGAAATTGATTTGAGTTGCAGAGTCAGAGCTTGCCATCAAAGTGTAAGCATCTGATAGTTAAGCCAACTTTTCAACGATGCCTTTAAGCCATGATGGAAAATCCATCAAACTTTAAGCTTTAAATAAACATTCGCTTACACTCCGCTTACAACGATAGTGTTAGCAGTTGAATATCATAGCTATATTAGAGTGGCTCAGGCTGCTGTTGAAGATATGAAGTAAATTGAATATTTTCTGAATATAAAGGTGGGAGGTGCTTGGAATAAGTACCTCCTACTCTATTTTTATGGCATTTTATTTTTTCAATAAAAACATAGTTTATACATTTGCCTGCAAGACAAAATCTATATTCATATGAAAAACAAATGCCTCTTAGTATTACTGTTAGCTTTGGGATGTTGCCATGTACAAGCACAAAAAAGTCAAAAGGATCCTTTGTCCGAAGCACTCGTCCGGTTGAATCAAAAAGTGGATTCCGAATTGATTCCCGAAATAAAAAGGTTTCCCCTGATTGGAATTTCCACAGATATAAGTCCGAAACGGACAGCCGTAAACACGGCATATGTACAGTCAGTCATTCTCTCTGGAGGAATTCCTTACATGATACCTGTAACGGATAATGTAGAAATACTGCGTCAAATTGTATCCCGGCTGGACGGAATTGTCTTTACAGGTGGAGAAGACATCCAACCAATGTATTATGGCGACCTTCCTTATGAAAAACTGGAAGAAGTAAGTCCCGCCCGGGATACCTTCGACTTGATGGTGCTGAAAATGGCCGCAGATCGGAATATTCCCATATTAGGAATTTGCAGGGGACTACAATTAATGAATGTAGCTTTCGGTGGAACTTTATATCAAGATCTGCCCACGCAACATCCTTCAAGTGTCAACCATCGCCAAAAAGAATCCGGCACTACCACCACCCATCCGATATCCATCATAAAGGGAAGCAAGTTGGCAGACATTACAGGACAAGAAGTGCTGCAAGTCAATACATTCCATCATCAGGCTATCCAGAAATTGGCACCGGGATTCAAAATCACGGCTTGGGCACCCGACAGCATAGCGGAAGCTATAGAAGCTTATCCCATACGACAAATGATAGGTGTGCAATTTCATCCGGAAATATTTACAGCTGCCGGAGATACCACCATGCATAAATTATTTAAATTTCTGGTGAATAAGGCTGACACATTTAATCTGGCCAAAGATATCCATAGCCGTATCCTTTCCATTGACACTCATACAGACACTCCTCTTTGGTTTAAAAACGGTTACAGTGTAGGCCTGAGAAAAGACAACATGGTCAGCATCCCCAAAATGGAGGAAGGCAAATTGGACGCACAGTTCCTAGCCGCATTTATATGGCAGGGGAAACGGGATGACGCATCTTCACAAAAAGCCGTAGAAAGCACCACCCGATTAATTCAATCCATTTATGACGAAGTAGAGCAATACAAAGATTTTTGTGGCATCGCCCTTACGGAAGAGGATTTGGTACGTTTAAAGAATGAAGGCAAGAAAGCTTTCTTTATAGGGATCGAGAATGGTTACGCCATCGGCAAGGACTTAAAAAATATAAAAAAATACAAACAGATGGGAGTTAATTATATAACTCTCTGCCATTCTTATGATAACGATATTTGCCATTCGTCCACTCATACGGAAGATGCGACTCAAGGACTGACACAGTTTGGTCGTGAGGTAGTGAAGGAAATGAACCGGTTAGGTATTATGATAGACATATCACATGCCAGTGAAGGTACTTTCTGGGATGTGATAAAATATAGTGCACAACCTATCATCGCCTCTCATTCCTCGTCAAAGGCTTTATGCGACCATGACCGTAATCTAACAGACGAACAACTCCGTGCCCTAGCGAAAAATGGCGGAGTGGCACAGTTATGTCTCCTCGATGCCTATATCAATAAAAAAACAAAAGCCGCATCCATTTGTGATGCAGTCGAACATTTGGACCACATGATTAAAGTAGCCGGCATAGACCATGTAGGAATAGGTACAGACTTTGATGGCGGTGGTGGTCTGCAAGGATGTAGAGGAGATAATGACTTAATTAATCTGACCATAAAAATGATTGAAAAAGGATATACAGAAGAAGACTTAAGGAAGATTTGGGGAGGTAATCTCTTGAGAGTAATGAAGCAAGTACAGGAAGCACCACTTCTTTCTTCAAAAAAACGCAGATAATACCCAAACAAGGATAATTAAAAATATATAGAAATATCCTATTATCATTTTTCGGAAATTATCAGGGCTGTCTCACCAATGGACAGCCTCTTTTTGTAACTTACAGTTTAATAGTAAAAGAAATAAGACAGACCTTATTCCCCTCTCCTCACCATAGGAATTTTCCTATTACAAATAGGGAAACTCTCCTTTACAAATAGGAATATTCCGTTTATTGTATCATTCCCTCCACTTATCTTTGTGACATAAGAAAAACAAATTTTAAAATTAACGGATATGAGAACAAAAATACTGAAATACTTCGGAATGGTAGTTGTACTGATAATAATGGTTAACCTAACCTCCTGTGAAGTATCCATAGAAAGTTGGTACGATGATGATGATTACAGCGAAATATATTACAGAACCACTCGGGAACTATGCAGCCGGACCTGGCAAGAAACTTGGGAACAAGACGGTGAATACTACACACAACGACTAGACTTTTACGAAAATAGAACAGGCACAGACATCATACGAATAGAACATCGAAACGGCTATGTAACCGAAGACAGGTACAATTTTGAATGGAGATGGGATAACAGCGCACAGACATGTATCCGTATGGTTTACGGTCCCAGTGACATTTCATATTTTGAAAATATATGGTTGGCCGGAAACTTCTTAAAAGGCACATTGGATGGTGTCAATGTAAATTTCACAGGAATCAGGTAAAAAAAAAAAAGCGGGATGATACCCAACACATATCATCCCGCTCTCCTTTTTCCAAATACACTACTCAACTTTAATACTCTTTACCGGATTCTCATTAGCAATACGCCAAGCTCTAACAACGACACACACCACTATCAGAGCGATAATCACCAATGCTGTTCCGACAAAATACAACGCATTCATATCTATCGTTTCGGCAAATTGATCCAACCAAGCCTTTCCTGTAAAGTACGATACTACAATTCCCATCAAGACCGATGGGACAGCAACATATAATATATCACGGGACAGCAACCGAAGAATAGTCGAAGCTTCAGCACCATTCACCTTACGGATAGCTATTTCCTTACTGCGACGTTGTGTTTCATCATTCACGTAACCTATCAACCCCATAACAACAATAAGCAAAATAAAAGTAGAAGTAATCCATACAGAATTACGAAAACGATATACATTGCGATAGATTTCCTTCAGCATGGTATCTATCGGAATAAATTCCAATGCCTTAGTGGAATGCACCTGCTCCATGTATTCGTTCAGCTTTTTCAAACTCTCATCGTATGGCTGCTTTAAACGTACATCAAAAGTGTGACTGGTATTATGACTATAAACCAAAGCCACGGGAAACTGCTTATAAAGAAAAGACGTATTGCGCACATTACGGAATACACCAACAATGGTTCCGGCTTTATCAAAATCATTCAACCGTTTGCCTACTGCCCCATCTGTCCATTTCATCAGCCGCACTACTTCTTCGTTGACCAATACATCTCCCTCATTCTGCATATCTTTCCCTTCAATAATAGTAATCCCCATGGTTTCAGCATAATTCTTATCACAAGGATTATACATCAAGGTTTCTATTCGCTTGCCACTATTATCAATCAGCCCACGAGTCCAATATTCTCCCAGAACACCATGCATAGAACGGGTGGCATTTTCCACCATGGGTTGACGACGAAGATCGTTAACCATATTCTCTGCTTCTTCGGGTGACATCCATGTTTCCGCCTCCACCAATCCTGGAGTACGGATACCCATATCACTATTAATCAGATGATGATACTGCATCAAAGATACTAACAAAATCCCCATCACAAAAGATACCCCCATAAATTGTACAAATAAAAGAGAACGCTTCCACCCCTTTTTCCCATCTGTGTAACGACGAAAAACTTGAGTGACAGGAATGCGTGAAAACAATCTTCCCGGCAGCACTCCGGCTACTATGAACAGTACAAAAACAATGAGCATCGGAACCCATAAAGTTTCCAATGTAAAGAGTGAGGACAACTGCACCGAAAGTAAATCTTCTATCAGATCTTTGGTATTGAAAATAATAAAGAGGGCCACTATAACGGACATCAATACCACAATCCCCGTCTCAAAAAGGAACATACTGAAAATATTGATTGCACTGGCACCACTACACTTATGCACACCTATACTTTTTGCCCTGCGGCTCATGGTAGCAATAGCTACTAATACATAGTTCATGATTGCCACAAAAAATATGGCAAAGCCCAAAAAACCATAAATGTAAAGGCGAGTGCGGGTATTTGAGTCATCCAGATGAATTTCGGGCAATGGCTGTGCATCATAAAAATTTCTCCATTCATCATCAGCAGAATCAGGATAATATTTTTGCATAGCCTTGTATATCTGACGATTGATTTCTTCCCTGTCCACCCCATCGCGCAAACGGAGAATAGTATAATAAATGTCATTACGCCCCCATGTTCCACCCCCTATATAACCACCTCCGGCATAAATGGGAGCTACAAAATCAAAATGATAGGCCGTATTTTCCGGAGTATCCTGATAAACACCACGGACTGTCAGTTCATGCTGTTTATCCAAAGATAATTTTTGTCCCACAGGGTCCTGTCCACCAAAGACATCACGAACAAAAGTTTCAGAAACGAATATGCTCCCTGCCCTTTGCAATTCCTCAGGATTCCCTTTCAATACTTTGATGCCGAAAGTACGGAAATAGCAAGTATCTACATAAGCGTAGTTTACGTCTTTCAGCTTATGACCATCCTTGAATACATTTAATGTCTCAAAATTGAAAATGACTGTAGCATTTTCAATCCATTGTGACAAATCACTGCGGAATGCTTCTGCCATCGGAGCAAACAAGCTATCATCATATCCTTCTCCTTTCTCTCCAGTCTTTACATTCTCTCCTCCTCCACGTACCAACACCAATCGGTCGGCATCAGGGTAACATTTTTCATAATTGAGTTCAAATGCTATTTGTGAAAAAAGCAGAACACCAATAGTCAAGCCTAATGAAAGCGATATGACTTTTGTCACATTGCTTCCACGGCCGTGTAATGTCGATTGTATTGCATAATAGATTTGTTTCATTACAACCACCCTTTCATTATTATTCTTTAATGTTCGCCACTACACTACCGTCAAACAAATGAATGACACGATGAGCAAATCCGGCATCATGCTGAGAGTGAGTTACCATGACAATACTAGTCCCCTCCTTGTTAAGTTCGGTCAATAGATTCATTACTTCAGCACCGTTCTTTGAGTCCAAATTACCGGTAGGCTCATCGGCGAGGATCAATTTAGGGTTAGTAACCACAGCACGGGCAATAGCCACACGCTGTTGTTGACCGCCGGAAAGCTGTTGCGGGAAATGCTTGGCACGATGACTCAAGTTCATTCGCTTTAAAATTTCCAGAACACGCTCCTTACGTTCACTAGCCTTGATTCCAAGATAAGTCAACGGTAATTCCACATTTTCAAAAACATTCAGTTCGTCTATCAGATTAAAGCTTTGAAATACAAAACCTATTACACCTTTACGCAGGCGGGTGCGTTCTTTTTCTTTCAGATTGGCTACTTCATTGCCCAGCAACTTGTAACTGCCTTCAGTAGGATTGTCCAACAGACCAAGGATATTCAATAAGGTGGATTTTCCACAACCTGATGGTCCCATAATAGCTACAAACTCTCCTTCTTTCACCTCTATGTTTACATGATTCAACGCAATTGTTTCTACTTCTGAAGTACGAAATACCTTACTTAAATTTTCAATCTGTATCATAATAATAAATTTTAATTGTTTGTTCTATTGATCTTTATTCTGATTTAATACTCTTTACTGGATTCTCATTGGCAATGCGCCATGTTTTGGAAATGACACAACTGACAATCAATATCAAGACCACGATAGCTACACATACATAATAAGGAACAAGCGAACCTACAGTCACAGCAAACTGTTCCATCCATAAACCACCTACATACCATGCCCCTAGTGTACCTGCGACTACAGCCGGGAAAGAAATCCAAAGAACATCTTGCACCAACATTTCCAATATCGCAAATGACTCAGCTCCATTCACTTTACGAATAGCAATTTCTTTCGAACGTCGCTGTAATTCATCATTAATATAGCCTATCAGTCCCATCAAAGTAATAAACAAGATGGCAATTGCCGCCAATAAAGTCGCATTACGAAATACACGAACGGAATTATAACTATCCGCCATTTTTTGTTCCAAGCTTTCAAAGCCGACTGTTTGATTAGGAAAAGCTTCGGCAGCATCACGCTTCAGTTTCTGAAGATTCTCACCAAAGGGTTCCTTCAGACGGAGATAAACAAGATCAGCCAAATCTTTGGGATGATGATGCAAGACAAACGGTTTCAGCTCTGAGTAGAATCCGCCAATATTAAAATCTTTAATCACACCTACTATTTTGACACGGCCTTCTTCTGTCTGTATACTCTTACCTAAAACATCTTTTCCCCAATGCATTCTCCGTACAAATTCCTCATTCACTGCCACCTCACCGGATTCACGAGGCACACGCCCTTGCTGTATGACCATTCCCATAAAAGCTACATAATTCTCCTGAGTAAAATCATAACGGCTGGAAAAAAGACTCGTTCCTTTCTCATCCGGTATCATCTGCCCGCTATATCCATTAGACGGATAGCTAGTTGCCGAAGTCAATGCTTCCACGTATGGAAGCCCCTCATAAAAGTGACGGGCAGCAAGCCGGGCTTTAGCATCCGGTGCATTATTAACGCCAATCACTACCCGCTCAGGATTATAACCCGGATCTTTATTAATAACATAATGATACTGGAGCATCACTACACACATCAATCCACATATAAAAGCCACTCCTGCAAATTGGATAAACAATAACGGACGTTTCCATCCTTTCTTACCCTCTGTATAACGCCGGAAAACCTGTGTGACCGGTATCTTTGAAAAAATTCGTCCCGGCAGCACACCACCAATGAGGAATAAGACAGCAGTCACTCCAAAAGGCACCCAAATACGTTCCACCGCAAAAAGAGACTCCAGTTTAGCAGCTGTAGTATCTTCCACAAATTCCCGGAAATTAAACATTAAAAAAACCATCAAAAACAATGAAAGCAAAATAATAATACCGGTTTCCCACATAAACATACCAAAAACAGTACCCGTTCCCGCTCCGCTGCATTTATGAACACCAATACTTTTGGCACGCCGGCTCAATGAAGAAATAGAAATCAACACATAATTCAATGTCGTGATAAACAAAATAGATATACCTAAAATAAGCATAATATTACGCATTCTTTTCACTTCATCATATCCACGGTACGTATCCCGAACAGGTTTTGCCATGACAGTGATTCCCAACTTATCACTTCTGGGAATATGTTGCTGTACTACCATATCAATACGCTTGTTCAATTCATCCAAATCAATATCCTGCTTCAACCGGATATATTCTTTCCAGCTGTCCCCACCGTCCCATGAATAATTTCCTATCCGGCGGCTCCAGATAGAAGGCAAGGAAATGACAGCCTTCGGTCGCATAGTACAATTCTCAGGTAAAGCAGCATACGTTCCTTTGACTGTCAACTCAATTTCCTTATTGAAACTAATTATTTTACCAATCGGGTTCTCACCGCCAAACATTTTATCCGCCAAATCTTTACTCAGGAAAATTACATCTTTTTGCTGCAATTCACGTACCGGATCACCACTCAAGACCTCAATACCCATTGTCTGAAAAAACAATGAATCAGCAGCAACTTTAAAATCATCAAAGCGGACACTCCCGTTATAAATAGGTGCCGAAACCGGCCACGAGCCTGTACTTGCCGCCGATTCCACAATTTCCGGCATTGCATCCAGTATGCCTCCGGCAGCTGCACCGATAATGAACTCACTCGGAGGAAAAGGCTCTCCATTTACTGTCCATATATTCCACAACTGGTATAATTTATCATGATCCTTAAAACAAGTATCAAAACTCTGCTCATACACAACTCTTGAGAAAAGCAGAATACTCATAGTCAGGCCCAAGCCTAACGAAACGACTTTTATAATATTAGCTCCACGTCCATGTATCAAAGCCTGAATGACATAATAAATCTGTTTCATATTTCGTGTTTTTAATTATTATTATT
Organism: Phocaeicola vulgatus ATCC 8482; assembly: GCF_000012825.1. Classification (GTDB taxonomy): domain Bacteria; phylum Bacteroidota; class Bacteroidia; order Bacteroidales; family Bacteroidaceae; genus Phocaeicola; species Phocaeicola vulgatus. Next base: position 4,284,819 of record NC_009614.1, read on the forward strand.
TTAAAAGAGAGAAGTCCCGTTTCACAACGTTACTTCCCATAAAGTGTATAAGAAACTAAAGTTTCTATAATTCGTTCTCTATAATATAAATGCCAAAACCGTGCCACGCAAACAAATGACTGATTAACAACACATTGCAAAATAACAAAAAGAAACAGTCTGTCTAATTATTAGACAATAATGTATGATAATTAGACAGACTATGAAAACAAACAAATAGTTCTACGCTTCAAACTTATTGGAATTTGCCTTATTTTACTATCTTTGCATTATCACCTATATAAAACAAATTATTATGAAACACATTCTTTTGGCAGCCTGTGCGGTTGCCATATTAAGCGGTTGCGGTTCGCAAGGGAAACAGGCAGCCCCTACCGAAAATCCATTCCTTTCAGAGTACACAACTCCCTTCCAGGTTCCTCCTTTCGACCAAATCAAGATGGAACATTACAAACCCGCCTTTTTGCAGGGCATGGAAGAACAACAGAAAGAGATTGACGCTATAGTAAACAACCCCGAACCCGCCACTTTCCAGAATACCATTGCAGCACTGGATCAAAGCGGAGCGTTACTTCGTAAAGTCAGCACCGTATTCTACGGACTGAAAAGCGCCAATACCAATGATGAAATGGACGCACTGAGCCGTGAACTCTCTCCACTACAATCAAAACACAGCGATGACATCGCCTTAAATGAAAAACTTTTTGCACGTATTAAAGCTGTCTATGAAAATCCCGGCAATTTGGACAAAGAGCAAAAGAAGTTGTTGGAAGAAACCTATAAAGATTTTGTACGTGGAGGTGCCAACCTGGATGCCGACAGTCAAAAAAAACTGCGTGAATTAAATAGTGAGATTTCCATGTTACAGCTCACCTTCGGCCAAAATATGCAGAAGGAAACCAATGCTTTCCAATTGATCGTGGACAAAGAAGAAGACTTAGCCGGATTACCCCAAAACCTGATTGCCAGTGCTGCCGAAACAGCTAAAGAAGCAGGCATGGAAGGCAAATGGATTTTCACCCTGCATAATCCCAGCGTCATGCCTTTCCTGCAATATGCCGATAACCGAGACCTGCGTGAAAAGATATTCAAAGGATACATTAACAGAGGAAATAACGGAAATGAATACGACAACAAGGAAGTGGTACGCAAACTGCTCAAAGCCCGTCTGGAAAAAGCCAAGCTGATGGGATATGAAAACTATGCTTCCTTTGCACTGGAAGAACGTATGGCGAAAACACCGGATGCCGTATATAAATTATTAGACCAGATTTGGACACCTACTCTGTCCAAAGCCAAAGAAGAACTGGCAGATATCAATGCCGAAATAAAGAAAGACGGAAAAACCTTCACAGCCGAAGGTTGGGACTGGCGTTATTATGCAGACCGAGCCAAGAAAGCCAAATTCGACTTGGATGAAAATCAGGTACGTCCTTATCTGAAACTGGAAAACGTACGTGACGGTGTGTTCTATGTTGCCAACAAACTGTACGGTATCACTTTCACCCAGCTGGACAATCTTCCCCTCCCTCATCCCGATGCACAGGCATTCGAATGTAAGGACAAAGACGGTTCTCATCTAGGTGTACTCTATATGGACTTCTTTCCGCGTGCCAGCAAGAAAGGTGGCGCATGGTGCGGAAGCTATCGTTCACAGACCTACAAGGACGGCAAGAAAGTGGCTCCTGTAGTAACCGTGGTATGCAACTTTACCAAACCGGCAGCCGGACAACCCGCTTTGCTCAGTGCAGATGAAGCGAATACCTTGTTCCACGAATTCGGACACGCTTTACATAATCTTTTCAAAGATGTACATTATTATGGTGTGGCTAGTGTTCCGCGTGATTTTGTAGAACTGCCGTCACAGATAGATGAGCATTGGGCTTTTGAACCGGAGGTATTGAATGTATATGCCAAACATTATCAGACAGGTGAAGTTATTCCTGCCGGACTGGTTGAAAAAATGGACAAGAGTGGCAAATACGGACAAGGCTTCGCTACGGCTGAATATTTAGCTGCTTCCCTGCTGGATATGGATTATCATGTATTAAAAGAAATTCCCGATGATATGGACGTTATGCAGTTCGAAGCAGAAACATTAGGTAAGCGCGGATTGCTGAAACAAATTCCGTCACGCTATCGCACCACTTATTTCAACCACACCATGGGTGGTGGATATACTGCCGGTTACTATAGTTATATTTGGGCAGAAGTGCTGGATTGTGACGCATACGAGGCATACAAGGAAACAGGCGATATCTTTAATCAAGAAGTAGCAGGAAAGTTCCGCAAATATATCCTCACTCCCGGCTGCATTGACGATGCGATGGACATGTATGTCAATTTCCGTGGCAAAGAACCCGGTATTGATCCCTTGTTAAAGAACAGAGGACTAAAATAACCCTCTAACCCTAAATAGAATTCCTCCCCCTGCAAAAGACAAATGATTGTGACTCTTGCAGTGGGAGGATTCTCATTTTGTAGTATGATTGCGGATAGTTCTTTTTATTTTTTGTTCCAAAGCAAGAAATAATCCTCAGAGAAAGCGTACCTTTATGCCTGTCAAATCAAAAATTAAATTATGAATCAACCTATTGCTATGAACACCACAAGAAAACATGTGGTATGGCTGGATGTCGTTCGTTTGGTAGCCATGTTCACCGTAGTTTGCTGCCATAGTGCAGACCCGTTCAACTTTTACCCCGGCGAACCGCCAGCCAACATTGATGAAATCAAATTCTGGGGAGCCGCCTACGGAGCCTTTCTCCGTCCGTGTGTCCCACTGTTTGTCATGATTACAGGAGCATTGCTGCTCCCCGTACGTGGCGAAATATCCGCTTTCTACAAAAAAAGAATCAGCCGTGTATTCTGGCCGTTCCTTATCTGGAGTGTCATTTATAATTTATTTCCCTGGTTTACAGGATTGTTGGGACTTAATCCTGAAATAATCCTTGACTTTTTCCCTTATAGCGGTGAAGAAGCCGCCCGTCAGTCACTCAACGTATCATTGGGTTATATAGCAGAAATGCCTCTCAATTTCTCTTTATTAGACGTACATATGTGGTATATCTATCTGCTTATCGGATTATATCTATACCTTCCTATTTTCTCCGCATGGGTAGAAAAGGCCTCGGAGAAAGCCAAACTATGGTTTCTTGTCGCATGGGGAATAACCGGCTTGTTACCTTATTATTATCAGTTCGTATCCCCATACATTTGGGGAGGCTGTGCGTGGAACTCGTTCAATATGCTCTATTATTTTGCCGGATTCAACGGGTACTTGCTATTGGGACACTATCTGCGCAACCACGACTGGTCATGGAGTAAGACACTGTCAGTCTGTATCCCCATGTTTCTGGCAGGTTACATGGTCACATTCTTCGGTTTCCGCCACATGACCGCATTACCACAATGCACTGATGAAATGTTGGAACTGTTCTTCACCTATAATTCTTTGAATGTGATTATGATGACTATCCCCTTCTTCCTCATAGCCAAGAAAGTAAAAGTACGCTCAGAACTGATCCAGCGTATGCTGGCAAACTTGACCGTATGTGGTTTTGGCATCTATATGATACATTATTTTTTCACAGGTCCGGGTGTAGTCCTGATGCGCAATATCGGTGTTCCCGTGCCTTTACAAATTCCCGCTGCCGCAATCGTGGCATTTGGCGTATCGTGGCTGCTTGTGGTATTCATTCGTAAAATAAGCGGCAAGAATGCTAAATACATTGTAGGATAATAAAAACAGGACATACAAATATCGTTATATAAGAATAGCCGGAACTACTTTTTCCAAGTGATTCCGGCTATTCTTATAATGCTTCATCCACTAGAAATCAAGTCAGTTATTTGAGATGTAATTTAAAGAATATACCTCCGCTAAAAAATTTACCGTCATTCAGTTCAGCAATAAGATTGATATGGTCTTTCCATATTGAATAAGTTCCACCCACATTCACAGTATAAGTTGCTGTATGCAGATCTTCCGCATGTCCGGGACACACTTCCGCCATCAGATTAAATCCATTCAGAGCTTTCTGCCAGAAACCTTCGCCCTTCATGCCAAAATGAAAGTTTACCCCTGCAGCAAGACGGCTATAATGCACATCACTCATAGCTTTACCGATAACCCAAGCTACATGCCCCCCCACTGTACCTATTCCACTAAATTCAACATGTTTCGTTGCCGCCAGATAATAACGTGTCAAGTAATTGTGGTTTCCGCTACCACCGCCCCCCCAATCTATGTCTCCACCTCCATTTGAAGAATGGCTTCCCGGATCATTCGCACCAATCACTATCTGAGGCGTCCAAGCCTTCCACCAGCCTTCTTTCCATGCCCTCAACCGGAAATGAAACGATCTGTCCTGATTGGTAAACCTGCCCCAAGTTTGCTGAGGCCAATAAGAAGAACCATGTATCCCCTTTACCAACGTACAAGTATATGCTACTTCCAGCCAAGGAAACAAAGTACAATTTATATAATAGTTATAGGTATAGGGATGATATTCACTTCTCACCCAATATCGGGAAAGTATATTTACATCAAGCATATTTCCTCCCAGCATAACGGTTTTATCTTTCTGCATAACGGCAGTAGGTGCATGAAGTAGTCCTGTAGTACCATAAAAAGCCTGCCCTTTGATAACATTCATTCCTCCAAAGAGTCCCCCCAGAAATATTAGAGTTCTTAATTTCACTATTCTATGAATTTTAATTTATATTTGCAGCATGAAAACAGATGTATTAAAAATACTCGGAAAAATTATTCCTACTGCTATCTTCGTCCTGTTGTTGCCATTCTCCATTATTTACATGGCAATAAGCAAAGTCTGCTCTTTCATCCGAAAATTCTTTCCCCGATAAAGCGTACCGGAAACAAGAATGCAGCTTGCAGATATCTTGTACGTGTATGTTTCTCCTTATACATTCTATAAACGAAACGCAAATTCATCTTATCAACCCAGTTCGGATAATAGTGCATCCTATTCATTGCCGTTTGGTGAACAAAGCCACCACACGTAAAGCCGATGCCTTGGTAACCCATCTTTTTTACCTTAAGCAGAAACTTTTCCTGCATCAAGGCCCCCATACCTACTATCAGAAAATCCGGATTTAATTCGACTATATGAGAAGCTTCCTTATTCATTTCAGCATCCGAAGAGAAATATCCGTTCCTGAACCCTGCAATGCGTAACTCCGGATACTGCTCTTGAAATATCCTCACAGAACACTCCACTTGTTCTTGACCCGAGGCTACGATATAGAGCGTTTTACGGCTTTCCATGAGATAATTCAACAATTCGGGAGCAAGGGAGGTCATATCAAAGCTACGTCTGGTCACTCGCTTTCCGTATACTAATCTTATGGCAGAAACCAGTAAAGAGCCATCGGCAAAAATACCATCGAATTGTTCAAATAGGGATTTGTTTTCTAAAGCTATGAGGTAAGATACGGGGTTGAGAAAGGTGTAAATTCTGTTTTTCGTTTCGAAAAGTTCGGGAGACGTCCATTTCTCTGTTTGCAAAATGTGATTGACTAAGAGAGATGTCATATTTTATACTACAAGTTTTTGTAAATTCTCATGAGGTTTTCCGCCTCCGTTTCTATATTATAACCCGCTTTAGTGATAAGTTCAGTATTTCTTTCGCAACGTTCTTGACGAGACAATTCGTATTTAACATTACCGAGATATTCCGCCCAATAGTCAGCACCTTTACTTAAAGGTAATTGAATTACATCTTCACCTATGTTTACCATTTTAGTTACAGCATCCGAAATAATGCATGGTAGACCTGATGCCTGTGCTTCTACCACAGACAATGGCATACCTTCATAAATAGAAGGAAAAAGGAAAATATCCATTGCTTGTAACAATTCAGGGATATCAGAACGCAATCCAGCCAATATCACACAATCATTCACTTTGTTCTTATCTATCGCCGCTTCTACAAGATGACGTAACTCACCATCACCAATCAGCAATAATTTTGACTTTGGCTGCAAGGCATGATATTTAGCAAATACTTCAATAAGAAAGGAGTGATTTTTTGCTTCCATGAATATACCGATATGGCCTACCACATATTCATCATCTTTAAAACCAAAGACACACCGCATTGTCTTTCTTTTATCTACATTGAATATAAAAGGTTCCACTTTGATAGCATTACGCAAAATAGTAAATTGTGTTTCACCATAAAGCCATTCACCAGCTTCAATAGAACAAGCTATAGCCTGAGTGAACGAACGCCTATATCCAGGCAACAATAATTTATTTAAAATTTTATGTTGGCAACAACTAGAATGATTATGTATAATTCTTGCCTTTATACCTAACCATTTTGCAATTTGTAATTCCAAAACAGCTGTAGCACTGTTTCCATGTATATGAACAATGTCATAACTTCCTTTATACATTATGCGACATAATGCCATTATATAACGAAATAATTGCTTCTGCCGATGTGGCAAATGAATGATTCCACACCCTAGAGATTTGAATTTATCTATAACATCATTGTTTTCTTGTACCGTTACCACTATATCAATTTTATAATCACTGCTTCGCTGTAAGACTGAAATATAATTGAATATATGAGTAGTTATGCCACCTAGATCCAAACCATTTAAATTCTCAACAAGTATTCTTGTCATTTTAGTTTCTGTTTTTCAATATTTTATAAAGTTTAAAGTATGGAAAAGGAATTTTAAGCAAGCATTTTAAAAAACCTATTTTCCATTTACTAGACAATAAATCATTTTTTAAACATCGAGGATTAAACACATAATAAATAAACGACTTACTAGAAACTAATGAAAAAGTCTCTCCCTCATCAAAAAATCTAAATTTTGCCAACATCTTTAAATCCTTTCGAGAAGGAGATAATCCCACTGCTTTTAAATTCGCAAACAACACATCCGGAGTGAAAGGAATATATTTTACAAACTCTATTGCTTCTATATCATTAATGAAATCTAGAGCTGCTGACTGAATTTTTTCTACAATATAATACTCCTCTTGTAATTCGCCATTCATTTGATATTCATAATCATATCTCTCTGCCACAAGCCATTCATTTTTGTCACGAATATAGTTTTTTACAGATCCTTTTTGCTCTAAAAACAATGTTTCATAAAGCCCAACAAACGGACTTCGTTTATCCACACTGTTTACATTATTATAAAAATCGAACAAATATCCATGTAATGATAGTTTTCCATCATTCATATTTCGTTTATAATAATCAGCTACCCCTGTATAATAACCTAAAATTTCATTTTCTATACCTATTATTCCCAGTGACTTTTGAAGAAATCTCTGCATACCACCTGACCACCCTATATCCACAACTGCAAAACGTCCTTCAACGTGCATTTGCTTCATATATTCACACATTAAGACAAATTCTTTTTTTGAGTTTAAAATAATCTCATTCTGCAACTCATTATATAAAAGCATTAATCTATTTTCTTCCAATATGGTATTTCTATAGAAATAAGAATTTAAATCATATCCATATTTTCTAACTAAAGCTATATGATCAATAATATTTAATCCAACTCCATCAAATATTGACTTCAATGATATCCTTTTGGAAGGTGACAGCATGGTCAATAAATTAATAAATGATGGATCATTCCACAAAATGGGTACTCGCAAACTCCTTCTCGATACTTCTAAATAATAACTTTTCAGCCTCTCATCTTTGTTAACAATATCGAATGCTTTTTTCATGATAAGCCCATCACGAGCAAAAAAATAAATCTTATTAAGATCTTCTTTTTGAAAATTTTTAATTAGCCAATGAATATATCCCCATAATAAAGGACCCAAACATCTATAGCCCAAATATTTAAAATAATCCTCTTTTGTTTGACACATATAATCAATGACATTATTTAATAGGGATAAATAGCTTGTATTATCTACTTTTGACTTTGTAAGAGTTATCATAGTTGTATGTATACCCATTATCTTTGGTCTAATAAAATCAGACTTTAGTGTGTCTCCAATATGAACTAATTGACAAGGTTTTAGATTTTCTTTATCTAAGATATAACGAAACAAAGCCCCTGTTCTTTTAGTTCTTTTTATAGATGAAGAAAGATAAAGTTTTTCATAACCTGTAATGCCACAATGACTTAAAATATCCTTTATTATATCTTCAGGAAGATACATATCTGATGTTATTATTACTTTTTTTCCATTCTTAAGGCATTCATTAAAAAGACCGACAATAGATTTATTGGGAATACAAACTTCGTACTCCGTCTTCAATTCTAGGTTTTTCAATTCTTCATTTATAGCTGGACTAAATTCTATAAAATTATAAATTTCATCGATTGAAACTTCTTCTATTATTTTTTTCCTAGCCTTAAGTTCGGCATTTATCCTCAATTCCTTAAAACCTCTTATTTTCTCATTACTGGTACCATGTAAACTGTTATACCTCAATTCAACTATATCAAACACATCTGTAGGCAAGGAAACATATCTTTTTACTAATGTATCAAATATGTCAAAAGATACACAATCATGTTTTAATATAACGTGAGTTCGAAATAAAATCAAAAAATAGCAAGTTGTCCGTCATTGACAAACTTTACGTCAATGGCGGGCTTCTTTTCAAAAAAGCAGTATGCCGCGATAGCCGACAAGGAGTTGGCTATAAAGTTACTGAATGAACGATGTCTTGAGTGTTCAATCTGTGCGATGTTCTTCAGTTCGTCATTGACCGTTTCAATCAAGGCTCTTTTTCTTAGCAAAATCTTGTCGGCAATACTCATCAGTGAGTTCCTCATATTATTTTTAACTTTAGTAACAAGTTGTATGCCATTAAGGAAAAGGTTTTCAAACAGAGCCTGACCTATATATCCCTTGTCTGCACATAGTTTTCCTTTGATGTTTTCCAGAAACCTACCCTGTTTCAACGGTTCCCGGTCATCCACGTTTCCAGGCGTGAACATGAAATTGAGGATTTCACCCTTGTCATTGATTATCAGATGCAGCTTGAATCCGAAGAACCATCCCATAGAACATCTTCCACGCTCGGCAAGCCCTTCAAATGTCTTATGAATCAAGATTCTTTGGTTACGACATACACATAAGGGAGTGGAATCAACGAAACTGATGCCGGTACAAGTTCCCAGCAGTACTCTTTTGATGAATATGGTCATGGGAAGCAATACTTCCTTCTCCAGTTCCACAAAACGGTTATAAGAAACCTGACGAGGAAAAAGGTGTTTCAGATGTTTACAGACATACTCCTTGTAGTAATGCTTGAAACAACGGAAACCACCGGAGTGAAACAGGATTAGAATAACCATAATCTCTGCATCACTCATACGGTTGGGTTTGTTACGATGCATGGTCTTCATATCCTTAATCATATATTTTTCCTGTTGCAATGTAAATTCCTTGCAAAAATCATCGGCCATACAATAAATCTCTGTAACTTTAGACTCTGGAAACATAGTGGTAATCGTTTAAATGTTATAATTCAGCACTATAAATTTAATACTTTTATCGCTATGTTTCTAATTATAAGTGAAATATATTTATTCTTATTTCGAACTCACGTTAATATATATTTCAATTTATGATCCATATATAAGCCTCAATTGATTAGAGACCCTAATAAATAGGGAAATCTCGCTGATTAATATTTGGGGTTCTGACTAAGATTTAACAGATTTAAACAGTATCTTTAATAATAAAATGCATTTATATTTCAATAAAAAAAATACTATTCTATGCTTTAAATCCATTCGTTGATAAGGATAATTAGACAATAATTCTTGATATAGTTTTTCTTCTAATATTCTTTTGATCTTCTGATCTGTTTCACCAGCTAACACCATACGCATTACAGTATTACGAAGAAGAAAAAATACCGAGCGAAGATAATGCAAATAATATTTCTCTTCAGAGTAAATTTTTGCCAATCGCTCTTTTATTATCCGAGATAAATTTACCATTTTATGGTATTTGGCATCATCATAAGTATGAGAAAGCGAATATGGATTTACAACATAATAGTGCAAACAATCAGGCAGATAACATACACTCCTTACATGTGAAAGAAAATCAATATCAAAAATAATATCCTCGCTCACAAATTCACGTTCAGACACAAACTGTACTCTATGCTCCATAAAAATGCTATGACGATATATAGCATGCCCCACCGACATCATATAGCGAACATCATGATGATATTCAGGCAATGGAGCTATCATATCAAGCAAAAAATCATCAACAGCTTCACGCCCTCTGAAGATAACCTCCTCCTCTACATCTTTTCGAGGATAAATATGCTTTTTATCTTTATAAATATTGCAATTACAATAAACAACATCAATATCCTTGGCCTTTGCTTTTAAATATAACTGTTCATACATATTCACATCTACAAAATCATCGGAATCCAGAAATGCTATATATTCACCAGTAGCTATCTCCAACCCTGAATTACGGGCAAAGCCAAGACCTTCATTAATTTTATGAATCACCTTGATAATCGGCCAATGCAAATTATCTGACGCTGATTCATAATTATCACATAATGCAGGACTATTATCCGGTGAACCGTCATCCACTAGAATAATTTCTAATTCTTTCAGCGTTTGCCCAAGAAGCGATTGCATGCAACGATCAAGATATTTCTCCACATTATAAACAGGGACTATTATACTAACTTTCGGCTGTTTCATTCATTTTTTGATTTACATATTGAATAAAATCATCATAAGACGAAAATTTCGCCTTATGAGTAGATAACCAATCACCATAAGCTATACTTAACTGAGACCGAACAGGCACACCTTGACGTTCATATTCCTCTACATTTGAGGCATCTACAAAATAGATGAATTCTTCATATAATTCATGAGGCAAAGGATCTCGACCAAAATTCTTTTGAAAAGCCTTAACATGTTCCACAGCTTCCTGCAATCCTTTGACTTTCCGTTTTTGATAATATTCATCTAATGAACACACTACACGACAAGGAGCTCCTACCGCTACACTATTGGCAGGGATATCATGTGTTACAACACTGCCAGCACCTATAACACAGTTATCACCAATAGTAACACCACGTAATACAATGACATTTGTGCCAATATAAATATTCGAACCTATTTCCACTCTTCCTGAAGAATTCACAAAATCATGATATTTATTCCTAAAAACAAAGCTAGCCCAATCATGCGTCAATATCTGGAAATATGTATTCATATCAACATTACTACCAATGGAAACCAAGGCTGGCCTTGAAACATCGATTCTCGTAGTCAGCGGATCTCTAAAAATGCAACCATCACCAATTCTTATACCCAGTGAACGCAGATGAGCAATGTACGATCTGCTGTTTCGGCGATGCCAAATATCTAATATATGCGCTGTTATAGATGATAATTTTATCATATATTGAATTGTACAATGAATATTTAATATAAAAACCTATTAATATGTTACTTAGAGCATTTGAACATTGCCTATAAATTATACACGAATTTTTATCCATTCATTTGGCAAAGCTTCTAATTTTGAAAAATCAGTATTCACCCATCGGTCTGGAGTTATAATTATTTTTGCTGTCCTATTTAAATAAGCTGCCCAACATGAAAAGGTACTATTTGCCAAAATCATATTTTTAGCATGAGCCATCAGGTACATATCAAAGAAGCTGCGATCATCTCTATTATGTGATATGATTATTTTATTTCTTATATCAGCAAATTCTGTTTCCACATATAAACAATCATCAGAGAAAAAGAAAAAAAACGGTTCTTCCACCTCTTGTTCCATGAATTTAATTGCTTCCCGATAATATTTCGATGTACATATACCACCATAAATATGTATTAAATCTGTTTTCAAATAATCGCCACGACGAATATGCACTGAGATTGAATTACAGGTCTCCATTTTTTTAAGAAATTCCATGTTTTCCTTTCCTATAGGAAGTTCCGAGCGAAATTCAAAAATATTTATTTGTTTTATAATAGAATAATCTTGCCAATCTCCCCATTGAAAAAAATGTTTCATAGATTGAGGATAAACCCTATTACAAAATAACAATCTATAGCCATGATTATATAAAAAGCGATTCACACGATATAGAAGAATGCCCAATTTATTATATAAATAAGAAGTTGGAGGTAATTCTATATCAAACCATTTATCAATCTCTATCCCATTATGTGCCTTTAAACTATCAGGATATATTCCCAAAATTCTTTCTGAAGGATATTTCTTCTTCAAATATCTATAATAACTATACTGGAAAAGTTGGTTACCTAATCCTCCACCAAAAACAAAAAATTTCATTTCAATACTTCCATTTGTTCACCTATGAGTAGATGATATAACTATATTACACCACTTTAATTCAGAATCTCGACTCCAATAGTCCATTCTTAAAAAGATAACAACAAAAGTCATCAGAATATTTATATTTTCATCAATCGGAGCAGATAGAGATAAAAAAACAAAATATATAACAGGAAAAAGCACAGCAGTTTTCTGACATTTATAAATCAAAAAACAACATACTAATACAAGAAAAATAAACATTAAGCCACCCATTATTCCATAATCTATCAATAAAGAAAACCAAATACTTTCAGCACCTAATATTTCATAATTATTCTGTGTGGCAACATTCCACAAATATGAGCTCCCATTTCCCCATAATTCATTTTGCTCAAAAGCCCATAAAATAGATCCCCATTGCTCTAGTCTCATACCACTGCTACTACCTACGTCCATTTTGTTAGCAAATAAAGTAGAATAAATAAGAGTAAAATAGAATTTCCAAAAAAACAAACATGATACTAAAAACACACCTACTATTCTATAAAAAACTTTATACCTAAAAATATTTACACTCAATAAATAAGGCAGTATACCAATAAGAATGGCAACATACCCAGCCCTAGTCCCTGTAAGAATAGTGCATAATGGAAGGAAATATAATAGCTTTGTTACTTTATTTTTATTCAATGGATAATTATAATACCGACTACAAAAAAAGTAAAGATAAAAACACATACAACAATATAAAGCAAAAGGCTGATAATAAGAAAATATAGAATTACTTCGTTTAAAACCATATCTTTCCGCACCTTGGGCTATATATCCATGTACATCAAATAAGCTCAGCAATACGTCCTGAATAATATTCTTATTAAAAAGAACTTCTATAATAGAATAAACACAGGCAAATAACATACATCCACTAAGAAGTTGCAAACAATATATCATATATTTTCTAGAATCCAATGAATACCATAAAAACACGGGTAAAATGAAAAAGAAATATATGTTAGCAAAGGTCAGCATGTTATCAGGAGGATATAATGCCAAATAATTAGAAATTAAATAGCTGATTGAAGTTAAGACTGAAATAAGAATTAACGATATGGGATATTTTCCTTTTTTTGATCTATATATAACTAATCTTCTTTTTCTGCATTTCCGATAAACAAAAATACAAATAGCCACAACAGATGTCGGATAAATCAGGCGAAGACTAGTATTCCACAGAGTTAAATATATGAATATCTGCAAAATAACAACTATTTGTATGATACCTTTTTTCACATCTTTAAGAAGAACGAAACAAAAGTAGATGAATAGAAGAACAGATGGCATCTTTTATTATTTATTGTCTATTAGGAACATAGAATAGGCCTTTTTTTTCTCTTTTACAGGATTGAATCTATACAAGGGAATTGACAGCACAAAAAAAATTGCAAAAAGAATATCCCTATTATTTAAAGCTAATCGGAAACAACTCCAAAGTGCAGTATTATATCTTCTTATTTTACCATAGCACAAATATTGGTAAATTCTATACCTACTAGTAAATAGACTATACATTTTATCAAATGTTAGTTTAGATGTAGATATGTTTCCTTCCCGTGTATAATAAACATATATTTTATTTTTAATAACTTTTATATTAGTTGATCTATATCCAACTCTTACAGAAAATAAAGCATCATTTCCCTTTTCAATTTCCTCAAATTCTACATCCTCACAAATAAGTTCCTTTTTTATCATTTTATTCCATGGAGCCCATAAATAATACCGTATATTATTTATCATGTCTTTATGTCCTTCTAGATAAGATTTTATTTGTATAGAGATAATGTTATCACAATGTTCCATGGTCTTTTCTATGATATGATCACAGGCAAAATAAATTATATCATAATTACTATTCACATATTTATCCAAAACGTTCATTAAATCTGTTGTATAATGATCATCTGCATCAGGAAACAAAAACCATTTTCCCTTTGCATAAGTCAATCCTATATTCCTGGCATATCCCGCTCCCTTCCCTTCTTTTGTAAAATAAACCTCAACACATTTTTCATTTAAGCCTGGAAAACACTCAAAATTCACGATCTTAGGATCACTATTATCATCAACTATAATTATTTGGATATCATCACGTTTGGGAATTGAATCAATACATCGTTGAAGAAGATGTGGTACATTCCTATGAGGTATTATAAAAGAATAATTAATTTCTATTTCCATACGCACTAATACAAACTAAATATTAAATCATTTTTTTTGTTTATTTTTTCTCCGCTTTGATTCTAAAATGGTCACTAACTTTTGGTTTACCACATATCTTTCTGTTGATGAAAGACCGCATAAATAGGCAAGAGAAAATAAAATAAGTTCTAATATAAAACTTGAAAGAACAGCTGTAAAAAAACTATCCTGTTCCATCTTTTTATGTAAGATATAAGCTATACAATAGGTGATAAACACAATAAGTATATTTTTGCTAAAAATATGTGTCACATAGTATCTAATTTCATAGATGGGCAAGATTCTACTTATTAAAACTATCCGAATAAGTACCCCCAATAATGTAACAAATAATGATGCATAGAGAACTGAATATGGCGGATATCCAATTGATAACAATAAATAAGCTATCGGTAATTCTGTCAGCATAACAATACAAATTATTACTTGAAACCATTTGATTCTTCCCGTGGCTTGCATGGCTGTTGTTAATGGACTAGATATAGCATACAAAAGATTGCATACAATCGTTAATATCAGAAAAATATCCGTATATTGTGGAACTTCTACCAACCATAAATTTAATATATAGGTAATATTAATCATTATAGGCAGGGAAATGACAGCTAACAAATAAAATGAAAATCTACAACCTGCATATACTAACTCTTTAGATCTGTATAAGTCTCCTACTGCATACGATTTTGTTATTTGTGGATTCATCGCCATCATAAAATTAGCAGAAAAACTATTTATTAGCGAACCTACCTGAACTGATATTCCGCGTGCAGCATTAACAACTGTACCAAAAAATAGATTCAAGAGAATATTAGATAATTGATCTTTAAAAGAAAATCCTAAATTCCCAACCAAACTCCAACCAGCAAAGGCAAACATTTCCCTAAATTGTTCAATATTAAAGCTAAAAGTATAATGACACTCCTCAAAATGCCTTTTACAATAAAAGCAATATAAGGAACGTAAAAGCAATGCAACGCAAAATACCAAAATTGAATATACAATCAATTTATCATAAGATATAAATAACAGCAAATAGGCTATTGCTAACTTCAAACTAACTTCGAAGATACTAATATATGCAAATGCGCTCATTTTTTCGTGTGCCACAATAGAAGCATTATAAGGAACACTGATTACATTCACAGCAAATACGAATATAGATAATTGGAGTGTCCAATTGGCAGCCATCATTCTATCTGATGGAATATTCAGTTTGGTATTGAGGAACCAAACTCCTATTACTTCCGATAAAACAACAATAATAAACGCAATAGCTATGTGTATAGTTAAAGTCGTACAAAAAACATCTTTAAGTTTATGTAAATTTCCCTTTCCTAACTCATATGAAATAAAACGTTGTGAAGTTGCAATCATAGCCGAATTTAAGAAAGCAAATATTGTAACAATACCACCAACAAGATTGTATATGCCATAATCCTCTATTCCCAAACTTTCAAGTACAATACGACTTGTAAACAAACCTATTCCCATACTGAAAAGCATACGAAAATAAAGTAATAGAGTATTTTTAGCTATTCTTTTATTATTTTGCTGAGATAAAGCAGACATTTTCAATTATAAAAAAGCACATTAAAATATTATGTCTATAATAGACAAGTCCCGTAATATGTATCCTAATTCTATTAATATATTCAAATCACTTGAAAGATATATATCTTCCACCTGCAACATTACTAATCTTACACCCCACACATTAGTAACGTGTGGGGTGACACGTTACCAACCTTCCGGCATACACGTTACTAACCCTTAAAAGATCCTGTTCTTTTCCGAAAAGAACAAGGTCTTTAAAAAAAAGAACAGGACGTTTTCATTGAAAGAACAAGAGCTTTTAAAAATTTGACCTGTTATTTTTTCCATAACGGTATCTACATGCCGAAACGCCTTTTTTTTCCTTCAGATCTTTCAGCCACTCCGCAAACACCCTGCCTGTCGGCATTCCGGCTGAAGGATATGCATTGTGAAATGTTTCAGCCGGAAAATATCCTTCAGGAAAAACGATTCCCTAAGAATCGGAGGAAGATCAGTTCGGCTGAAACATTCCAACCCCCAACTGAAGGATTCCTGAACCCAATCCTTCAGCCGGAATGCCCACGGGTAGGGCGTTTGCGAGCAGGCTGAAGCTTTTGAAGGATTTTTCAGGGTATTCCCTATAGAGCATGACGAATGACCATATTCCATTGAAAAAAGTAAGATATCTTCGTAAGCAAAGTAACACCACTTACTTGGTCCACGAAGTCCGCATACTTTTCTTTACAACAAAACAGACCTCACAGCCATCTCATGCCAATGACGATAATCCCCCATCGGCAAAACATGCTCCGACCACACTTTCCGGTAAATTCCATCGTGCAAAATGATGTACTCACCCAAACAGCCCTCCGCCTCATCGGCAGGAACAGAAGCCATCACCACATATTCCACACAATCCGGGACACGAAACAAAGTCAGCTCACTTTTAGAAAACAAACCGCTCAACCTACAGGCGGAACGCTCGAAAGCCACCCAATACGCACCAATGTCATACAGATGAATGAATTTATCATTATTCTTTTCCCTGGCTAAAATTTCCTTATACTGATTCTGAATCAGCTGCTGGAGCCGGATGCCTGACGGCATGAATGTGGTTCTACACATTATTATACATAAGATTTATATTATCAGATCATTTACTTCCCCATTAATCAAGGGATAACAATGTTTAACGTAGCAAATGAAGTCATCTCTTCTTTGGCTCTTCTATCACTTCTATCAAGTCCGGCGAAAGCGTCGCCATGGCCATGGCTATCACCCCTTGCAGACTGATAACCACACGACGGTCTCTCGCACCTTTCACCTTTACAAACACCCCCTCGTAGCCCTCGAAGTCACCACCCGTAATACGGACTTTCGTACCTTTACGCAGGTTCACCTCATCGGGACTGAAGAAGATAAGATGCTCGTCATACGTTCCAGCCACAGCGATAAACTGCCTCATCTGATCATCGGGCACAATGATTTTCTGCCCGTTGCGGATATCAATCATATATTGAAAATACGGAAGTTTGAACTTCACCTTCTGAAGTTCGGACTGGACGGAATGAACAAATATCAGATCACTGATAACGGGAACCAGTTCACGCCTCTTGCGCCCGTTCCTTATACGAACTTCGTAACGCATGGGGATGAAGTTGTTGATTCCTTCTTTATCCAACAAAGCCTTGATCTGCATCCCCCGGCGATAGGTGGCACGCATGGCAAACCATTGCATTTTTTCACTTGAAAGCATAGTTATGGAGCTTTGAAGCACAGATATCTATCTGCAATTCAATCAATTACGAGAAGTTTCGTAAAATACAAGAGGAATCGGCCTCTTGTGATTAAGTTGACTGGAAAAGCTATTTCAACAAATGGAGGATGGAAATCCGCACGATGTAGATGCAGCCTGTCGGGTCAACCGATAACCTTCCGCAGATTCCCGAACCGGACGGTTCATATATGTTAAATCAGAAATTTGTAATACCTATATATAAAAAAAGCGCGGGAATCTGTACCTGTTACTCGTCCCACACTTCGAAGGCTTTGCACTGCCCATTGCTGTCTGAACGAGCAACGCAGAAGCCCACGCCGATATGTATAACAACACTTGAATACACCTTTGACCAACAAAAGCGCACCAAGGATATAAACATACCCCGCAGACATCCACTGTTGCTTTGTCTCTGACAGCAATTTCAAAAGGTGCAAATTTTCGAAGCGTCAAGAACAAAACGTCAAGTAAACGTCTTTTCTATATATGTATATTTCCCACCTCCCTAACTTCCTTGCGGAAGTACCGGCGTGGAAAACGTGGCAAAGATAGCAATTTAATAAATAGGACGAAAATATATTCCGCTATTTTTAGTGATGTTTCTTGATTACTCAAAAAACAAACAAGAAACAGATTATCGGTATACTTACCTTGATACAAATTCTTCCGGACGCATCATCGCCCAGATGGTAAGATATAAGATACAGCAAACAAGGCTACCTGGTACTCGGTACATGCCTACCCTGCCTGCATCATATGCTTGCCCGGTTCTTGGTATGAATTTGGCTTGTTCACCGCATCTCCCTGACGGATGCAAAAACGTCACGCAGCAACATAGCCGTATTTGTTTATTCTAGCCATATCTTCCTTATATTTAATTATCTTTCTGTTGAAACTATGATTGTGGAAAAATTAACATAAAAAAGGCGTGAAACCAAATGGAATCACACCTAAACTATTATTAAGAGATTAATCAAACGGCAAGTAATTCTTTTCCCAAAAGATGGAGAGCCTCTTTAATCTGCATCTTCCTTATATCACTCGGCTTTTTAATACCATAGATATACTTGGAAAGAAGACTCTTGTTTATTCCCATACTACGTGCAACCTCTGACACATTTAGTTGAGGGAAACGTTTAAATATCATTGCTATCTCATTTTCATAATCCGGCTCCGCTGTATCGAAAAAACTGGATATATGAATATCCTCATCCAATGATTCCCAACGAACATCGTCACCAAACTTTCCTATCTTGAAATCAAGGCGCTCTCTGTCACTTGCATCCTTCAGCAAAGGGAATGCCTCTAAGGGACGGCTGAAAGTTTCTCCACCATCCGTTTTCATATAAATGCGGTTAGCATCAAACCAAATGTCTTTTATTGTATCCATAACTTTCAGTTTTAATAATCATTCTCCATGATATTTTTAATTTTACTAATACAATATAGGGATAAATATTTATCCCCACAAATAAATAAGCAAAAAAATAGCGACAACTCTTTTCGAACCACCGTTCCATAACCTATGATGTACAAAGGAACTGATTTCCCTCCTGTTTTCCTAACAATCATCATCCGGCACACGGGTTCTTGCGTGTCAGAGCAGAGCTGCCATTTAATTGGAAAGATAATAATTATCTAAAGAATATATTTGTAGTTAAAAAGTTTCCTACACAAGAAACTTTATCTATTTTTGTGGTATGAATACGAATTTGCAAAAAATAGGAGAACTTTTGGCCCAATGCCGAAAAAACAAAGGATTGACACAAGAAGAAGTCGGGGTGATGATTGGCGTCCAAAAAGCAATGGTTTCCAAAGTGGAAAACGGTCTGTGTGTTAATTTTGGCACTGTCAACCGCATAGCGGAGGCGTTGGGTGTCGAACCGATAGTGGCGCTCAAGTCCAAAAAGAAAGCGGACAAGAACCTAATCGATTATGTGATGACGGTCATTGTCGAATTTGCGCGCCGTCACGATTTGACAATCCGGGAGGCAAGCAATTATATCAGACGTTTCAAAGGCATTGATTTTCTCACCGAATTTTACGATGTGGAACACACGCTTTCTTTTAACGACTGTGTGGATGACCTGACCATCGTCTGCCAAAACAATGGAGGAACATTGCGATGATACTTTACCACGGTTCAAATACGGCAATCGACGGCATCGACCTCAACAGATGCCGCCCCTATAAGGATTTCGGCAGAGGATTTTACCTGACCGACATTAGGGAACAGGCCCAAAGGATGGCCGCAAGAACAGCGCGGATGTTCAGCGGAAACCCCACTCTGACTATGTTTGAGTTTGACCTTGAAGAAGCGCAGTCGAGCGAATTGAAAGTCAAGGTTTTCAAGGAGCCAGACTGGGAATGGGCACGTTTTGTCATGTCGAACCGCGATATAAACACTACTCAGCCTTGCCACGATTACGATATCGTAATTGGCCCTGTTGCCGATGATACCATTGCGCGCTTGCTACGTTTATACACCGAGAATTTTATTAACGAAGAACAACTATTGCACGAACTGACATTTTCGAAAGTGACTTCACAATATTTCTTTCACTCAGAGGCAGCGATTAAAATGCTGAAACGACTATGAACACGAATACCGCAAAATTCCTCTTTGAAGGAATATCCGCCGATGTAGTCCGTTACTTGGTGGAACGTAATGATATGGATTTGCAGGAAGCCATCTCCACATTCCACAATTCGGAGACATTCGTCAAACTGGAAGACTTCTCCACCGGCCTGTATATCGAAAGCCCGGCATACGTCTATGACCTGCTGATGTCGGAACTGAAAAACGGAAAGCTGGTGCAATAACAATAGGGCATTATTTATCTTCTGGTCATTTTATTCTTCAATCCATCCTACAATTTCCTGTGAAAGCGGACTGGTAGTAGAGCCGATTGAGGCAACCCATCTACCATTTTCATCAATCAGAAACTTATGAAAGTTCCACCCTATCTTAGCATCCGAAACCCCGTTTTCACTTTTATGCGTAAGCCATTGATAAAGGGGAGCTATATCTTTCCCCTTTACAGATATTTTAGCCATCATAGGAAAAGTCACTCCATAATTCAACGTACAAAACTCCTTGATTTCTTCATTCGTTCCGGGTTCCTGATGCAGGAAATTATTGGCAGGAAATCCGATAACGACAAAATCATCTTTTCCATATTTCTCATACAACTCCTCCAACTTGGCGTATTGGGGAGTGAAACCGCATTTAGATGCCACATTGACTACCAATACTTTCTTACCCTTGAACGTGGAAAGTGGCAAGTCCTTCCCGTCAATAGTCTTGACCGTAAAGTCATAAAAACTTTTTTGCTGTGCACCAGCTACCGATGTAATCATGGTTACAATTATGCTTAATATAAATGTTTTCATTTGAAATGCTATTTTATAATAGAACAATTCATGAAATTGAAAAGTTTTCTCTGAAAGAAAAGATTGGCGGATACCTATCGGACAGCTTCCTCCATGTTACCAAAAAGAAAGAACCTTTGTTTTTTGGAGAAGCAGGGAAAAGAAAGTATCTTTGTATGCTATACATATCTCTTTTACCAGAGTTTATTCATAAAAAAACAATATAACTAATGGAATATGCACCTTCAAACAGGAAACGATTGCCATACGGTATGATGAACTTTGCAGACATCCGTTTCGACAATTATTATTATGTGGACAAAACCGCCTTCATCCCACTGATAGAACAGTCGGACCGGTTTTTCTTCTTCATCCGTCCCCGGCGATTTGGCAAAAGTCTGACCTTGAGCATGCTGCAACATTATTATGATGTACGCACCCGCGATAAGTTTGACGCCCTGTTCGGAGACCTCTACATAGGAAAGCACCCCACGCCGGACCGCAACACCTATCTGGTGCTGAAACTCAATTTTTCCGGTATCAGCGGGGAATTGCACAACTACCGTCAAGGGATGGACGCACATTGCCAGACCATGTTCGACTATTTCTGCGATATCTATGCCGACTATCTCCCACAAGGTATCAAGGAGAAGCTGGATGAAAAATCAGGAGCGATAGAACAATTGGAATATCTGTTTACGGAGTGCAACAAGACTGAGCAGAAAATTTATCTTTTTATCGATGAGTATGACCACTTTACCAATGCCATTCTCTCCGATGCCGAAAGCCTGCACCGATACACTGAAGAGACACACAAAGAGGGTTACCTGCGCGCATTCTTCAACAAAGTGAAAGCCGGAACTGATTCCTGCATCAAGCGTTGCTTCATTACCGGAGTAAGCCCCGTAACCATGGATGATCTCACCAGCGGATTCAATATAGGTACCAATTACTCCCTCTCACCGGAGTTCAACGAAATGACAGGGTTCACGGAAAAAGAAGTGCGTGAGATGCTGACGTATTATTCCACAAACAGTCCGTTCAACCATACCGTCGGCCAACTGATAGATATCATGAAGCCGTGGTATGACAACTACTGCTTCGCACCGGAATGCTACGGAGAAACTACCCTGTACAATTCCAACATGGTTCTCTATTTTGTCAAGAACTATATTCTGCGTGGCAAAGCACCACAGAAAATGATAGAAAGCAACATACGCATAGACTACGAAAAACTCCGGATGCTGATTCGCAAGGACAAGGAGTTTGCTCATGATGCCTCCATCATACAAACCCTGGTAAGTCAAGGATATATCACCGGAGAACTGAAGGATAGCTTTCCGGCTGCGAATATTGTCGATCCGGACAATTTCGTGAGTCTGCTCTATTATTTCGGCATGCTTACCATCAGTGGAATGCATAAAGGAAAAAACAAACTCACCATTCCCAATCAGGTAGTGGAAGAGCAACTATACACCTATTTGCTGAATACATACAATGAGGCCGACCTTAGTTTCAGCAGTTATGAGAAAGACGAACTGGCCTCGGCTTTGGCATACGATGGTAACTGGCAGGCCTACTTCGGTTACATAGCCGACTGTCTGAAACGCTACGCCTCACAACGCGACAAACAGAAAGGAGAGTTTTTCGTACATGGATTCACACTGGCCATGACAGCGCAAAACCGCTTCTACCGTCCTATTTCCGAAGCGGATACACAAGAAGGATACGCTGATCTTTTCCTGTGTCCTTTGCTGGAAATCTATCCGGACATGAAGCACAGTTATATCATAGAGTTGAAATATGCCAAATACAAAGATTCTGAAAGTCGTGTGGAAGAACTGAGGCTGGAAGGGATCGCTCAGGCAAATCGTTATGCTGATTCCGACCGGGTGAAGAATGCTGTGGGCACCACACAGCTACACAAAATAGTAGTGGTCTATAAAGGAATGGAAATGAGAGTGTGTGAAGAGATAGTACCTTTGCATGAAACGCACAACTAAAGATATCTTTAAAGGAAAAAGAAGCTACAACGACTTATGAGCAAACAAGGAACCATCATTGTGATAGATGATAACAAAGGAGTGCTGTCGGCAGTAAAGCTATTGCTGAAAAATCATTTCGAACATATCGTCACACTGCCCTCACCCATCACACTGCCCGCTGCGTTACGTGAAGAAAATGCGCAAGTGGTGCTGCTGGATATGAATTTCAGCAGCGGACTGAATACCGGGAATGAAGGTCTGTACTGGTTACACGAGATAAAGAAAATACACCCCTCCCTGCCCGTAGTACTTTTCACAGCCTATGCTGACATAGACCTGGCAGTGCGCGGCATCAAGGAAGGAGCGACAGACTTCATCGTCAAACCCTGGGACAATGCCCGGCTGATAGAAACCTTGCTGTCTGCCTGCCGCAATTCCTCCAAGAACAAGAAGAGAGCGGAAATCCCTAAAACCGTATCTTCTATGTATTGGGGAGAAAGCAATGCCATGAAGCAACTGCGGACGCTGATAGAGAAAGTGGCGCAAACGGATGCCAATATTCTGATTACAGGAGAGAACGGCACAGGAAAAGAAATGCTGGCGCGGGAAATACACGCCTTGTCCAACCGATACCGGCGGGATATGATAACAGTGGACATGGGTGCCATCACCGAATCCCTGTTCGAAAGCGAACTGTTCGGCCATAAAAAAGGCTCGTTTACCGATGCCCATACCGACCGTGCTGGTAAATTTGAAGCCGCCCATGAAGGGACTTTGTTTCTGGACGAAATAGGCAACCTGCCCTATCACCTGCAATCCAAACTACTCACCGCCATTCAGAGCCGGAGCGTGGTGCGAGTAGGAAGCAACGAACCGATACCTGTCAACATACGTTTGATTTGCGCCACCAATTGTAATTTGGAAGAGATGGTGGCCAAAGGCAAATTCCGCGAAGATTTGCTTTACCGCATCAATACCATCCACATCGAGATTCCCCCTCTGCGGGAACGCAAAGAAGATATTATCCCTTTGGCCGAACGCTTTATAGACCGGTTCTGCAAACAATATGACAAAGGAAATATCCTTCTTTCTACCGGTGCGCAAGAAAAGTTACGGACATATCCGTGGTATGGAAACATACGCGAACTGGAACATGCCGTAGAGAAAGCGGTCATTATCAATGAAGATGGTATATTGAGTGAGGAACATTTTCATTTTCCCCGAAAAATAGCGGCTCCTGCGACAGAAACAAGTGTCTCTACACTGGAAGAGATGGAATTGCAAATGATTCAGAAAGCGATAGAGAAATGCAACGGAAACCTCTCGGCTGTAGCGGCACAGTTGGGAATTACCCGGCAGACGCTTTATAATAAGATGAAAAAATTCGGATTATGACCTATTATCTCATCTCATTCTTCACGATGGTTCAGGATGACAAAACAAATAACAATAATCTATTTTTAAACAGGAACTAAAGGAACATTCAAACGAAATAATAAATAATTAAGCTGTGAAACAATTCTTCTTCCGCCTATTTACCGTACTGGTTCTAGCCATTGCCTGCACCTTACTAATCCAGCAGCGCAACTGGTTGTGGCTATGCGTAATCGTACCTTCATTCCTCGTTTCCATAGGCTGGTTTTACCGCCTGTACACTTTTAATACCCGGAAGATAGCCTTTCTGCTCGACGCCATCGAAAACGACGACCCCGCTGTTCGTTTTTACGAACATGCCTCCCCTGGCGATTCTTCCATGGTCAATGTCATGCTGAACCGTATCGCACGTATTTTGTACAATGTAAAACAGGAAACGGCACAACGCGAGAAGTATTATGAGCTCATCATGGACTTTGTAGAAACCGGCATAGTGGTACTGAACAGCAAAGGCTCCGTTTATCAAAAGAACAAAGAGGCCATGAATCTGTTGGGGCTGGATGTTCTGACTCATGTCAAACAACTCTCCCGCATCTCGGACGAACTGATGACTGCTTTGGAAAAAGCAGTTCCGGGTGACAAGCTGCAAATTCAGTTCAATACGGAACGGGGAACGGTGCATCTTGCCTTACGGGTGTCCGGCATCCGTATCAAAGACGAGGAACTCCGCATTATTGCCTTGAGTGATATCAATCGGGAATTGGATGAACGGGAAATAGATTCATGGATACGCCTTACCCGCGTGCTGACACACGAAATTATGAACTCCCTGACCCCGGTGACTTCCCTCAGCGAAACGCTGCTGGCTCTTCCCGGAGCAGAAAATGAAGAAATGAAACAAGGGCTGGAAACGATTCACTCTACAGGTAAAGGATTGATAAATTTTGTCATGTCTTATCGCAAACTGACACGACTGCCATCACCTGAGCCATCGCTGTTCTATGTCCGTCCTTTCCTGGAACGGATGATCCGACTGGCACAGCACCAGCATCCATGCCCCAACATCACCCTTTCCATCCTCGAAGCCCGGGAAGACCTGATAGTCTTTGCCGACGAGAACCTGATAGCCCAAGTGGTTACGAATCTGCTGAAAAATGCGATTCAAGCCATAGGTAATGCTCCCGACGGAAAGATCACCTTGAAAGCTTATTGTGATCCGCAAGAAAGTATCCGTATAGAGATAGCCAACAACGGTCCCGCCATTCCTCCCGATGCAGCCGGACAAATTTTTGTACCTTTCTTCACGACCAAAGAGGAAGGAAGCGGCATCGGACTGAGCCTGAGCAAACAAATCATGAGACTGAGCGGTGGCACACTGACCCTGCTGCCTTACAAGGAAAAGGGACAGGCCACTGTTTTTGTGCTGGTTTTTAATTAAAAATAAAAATGTACTAATGTGTCAGCCAATTACCATCCGGTACACAGCGCAGCCATTAGCAAATTAGCAAATTATTTAAAATGAAACATTCTCCTGAATTATTAGTTTATAAAGCCTCTGCCGGTTCGGGAAAAACATTCACACTGGCCGTGGAATATATAAAACTGCTGATACAGAACCCACGGGCATACCGTAATATACTGGCTGTGACTTTTACCAACAAGGCCACTACCGAAATGAAAGAGCGGATTCTGAGTCAGCTATACGGAATATGGATAAAGGATAAGGATTCTGATCCCTATTTACAGAAAATCACAGAAGAACTGGAAATGCCCCAAGAAGACATAAGGACAGCCGCCGGTACGGCACTGCACTACATGATACACGATTACAGCCGCTTCCGGGTGGAAACCATTGACTCATTCTTCCAGTCGGTGATGCGCAATTTGGCACGGGAGCTGGAATTGGGTGCCAATCTGAATATCGAACTGAACAATATGGAAGTTCTGAGTGATGCCGTGGACTCCATGATAGAAAAGCTGGACCGACAATCTCCCGTACTCTATTGGCTGTTGGAATACATAGAAGAAAGAATAGCCGATGACAAGAGGTGGAATGTTTCCGGTGAGATAAAGAATTTCGGACGAAATATCTTCGATGAAGGATATATAGAAAAAGGAAACGGACTACGGGAAAAATTACGGGACAAAGACTGTATCAAGAATTACCGCGAAACGCTGCAAGCCATTTTGGAAGAGGTGCAGGAACAAATGAAAGGATTTGCCGACCAATTCTTCGGAATATTGGATACAAACGGGGTGAAAGTAGAAGATTTGAAAAACGGCTCCCGAGGTATAGCCAGCTATTTTAATAAATTACAATCGGGTAAACTGGATGACAGTGTCCGCAATGTAACAGTGGAAAAATGTCTGGACTGCCCCGACGAATGGGTGAAAAAAACCTCCCCCATACGCAACGCTATCCTAGGTCTGGCAGAAAAAGAACTGATTCCTCTGCTGAATGAATCGGAAAAATACAGAAGCCGGAACAATATGCTGGCCAATTCCTGCCAACTCTCCCTGCGCCACGTAAACAATATCCGTCTGCTGGCCAATATAGACGAAGAGGTACGCGAATTGAACCATGAAAACAACCGCTTCCTGCTGTCGGATACCAACGCGTTGCTTCATAACCTGGTAAAAGAAGGAGATTCCTCGTTTGTATTCGAAAAGATAGGAACAACCATACGCAACGTAATGATCGATGAATTTCAGGATACTTCGCGTATGCAATGGGACAATTTCCGTCTGTTGCTGCTCGAAGGTTTGTCTCAGGGAGCAGACAGCTTGATTGTAGGAGACGTGAAACAATCCATCTACCGCTGGAGAAACGGTGACTGGGGCATACTGAACGGATTGAAAACAAACATCGAAGCCTTTCCCGTCAAAGTAAAGACACTGACCACCAACCGCCGGAGCGCCGCAAACATCATTCACTTCAACAACGAAGTGTTTACAGCCGCCTGCGAGGTGTTGAACAACATTTACAAGGAAGAACAAAAAAAGGAATGCAAGGAACTGAAGGAAGCCTACAACGACGTGTGTCAGGAAACATACAAAGATCCCGGAAAAGGGTATGTCAAAGTGGAATTTCTATCGGATACGGAAGACATGACCTATATGGAAAACACCCTGCACCACCTAGGAGAAGAAGTGGAGCTGCTTGTGGCGCAGGGCGTGCAACTGAAAGATATTGCCATCCTGGTGCGCAAGAACAGAAGCATTCCTTTAATAGCCGATTACTTCGACAAGAACACCTCTTACAAAATCGTATCCGATGAGGCATTCCGACTGGATGCCTCACTGGCGGTATGTATGATAATGGATGGCCTGCGCTACTTGTCACAACCCGAAAACCGGATTGCCAAGGCGCAACTGGCTGCTGCCTATCAGAATGAAGTATTACATAAAGGAATAGACCTCAACACTCTATTGCTGAACGGAATAGATGATTATCTGCCATTCGATTTCATAAAAGAAGCGGAGCAACTTCGCCTCATGCCACTGTATGAGCTGATGGAAAAACTTTTCAATCTGTTCCAGATGTCCTGCATCGAACAACAGGATGCCTATCTGTGCGCCTTCTTTGATGCCGTGACGGAATATCTGCAAAGCAATTCTTCCGAATTATCCGCTTTTATCACCTACTGGGAAGAAAAACTAGGCAGCAAAACCATCCCTTCCGGCGAGGTGGAAGGAATTCGCATTCTCTCCATCCACAAGTCCAAAGGATTGGAATACCATACCGTACTGCTACCCTTCTGCGACTGGAAAATGGAGAATGAGACTTACAATCATCTGGTATGGTGTGCTCCCCGGCAAGCTCCGTTTAGCGATCTTGACATTGTTCCCATCAACTATTCCACAGCCATGCAGCAATCCATTTATCGGGAAGAGTTCCTGAATGAACGCTTGCAATTATGGGTGGATAATCTGAACCTGCTTTATGTGGCATTTACCCGTGCCAAAAAGAACTTGATTATATATGGAAAGGCGGAACAGAAAGGAACGGTATCCGAATTGTTAGGAAGTGCCTTATCCGACATGACCGGAAAGAGCTATGCCACCGGAGAAGAAATATACGAACTGGGAACGCTCTATCTCTCATCTCACGAAGAGGAAAAACAAGTGTCCGGCAACAAGCTGCTGACTGTAGCCCGACGTTTGCCTATCCATCTGGAAACGCTGGAAACCAACATCGAATTCAAACAGTCCAACCGTTCTGCCGAATTTATCCGGGGAGAAGAGGAGACGGAAGACAAATACATCCGGCAAGGACAGTTGTTGCATAATCTGTTCTCCGTAATCCGTACCCCGGACGATGTGCCTCCCGCCATAGAACGCCTGCGTTTCGAAGGAATCATAGAGTCGGCACAACAGGAGGAACAAATACGAAAACTCACCGAATGGGCTTTGAGGCATCCGCTGGTCAAAGAATGGTATTCGGGCAGCTGGGAACTATACAATGAGTGTGCCATTATTTATCGGGAAAAAGGAGTGCTGCAAACCCGCCGTCCGGACCGCGTGATGATGAAAGACGGAGAGGTGATTGTGGTGGACTTTAAATTCGGTAAAAAGCGGAAAACTTACAACAAGCAGGTGAAAGAATATATGGATTTATTATCGGATATGGGATATGAGCATATCCGTGGCTATTTATGGTATGTATTTAACAACGAACTGGAGGAAATAGAATAATGGAAAGCTTTTTGAAACTGGTAGCAGCCGATTTATATAAACATACGGAAGGAAACCTGGCACATACAGCCGTGGTTTTTCCTAACAAACGTGCCGGACTTTTCTTTAATGAGTATCTCGCCCAAGAGTCGGAGTCACCTATTTGGTCGCCCGCATACGTCAGCATCAGCGAATTGTTCCGTAGCCTTTCTCCATGGGAAGTGGGTGATCCGGTAAAACTGGTATGCGAACTTTATAAGATATTCCGACGGGAAACTCAAAGTACGGAAACACTGGATGATTTCTATTTTTGGGGAGAAATGCTGATCAGTGATTTTGACGATGCCGACAAAAATAAAGTGGATACCGACAAACTGTTTTCCAATTTACAGGATCTGCGCAACATAATGGACGACTACACCTTCATTGACGATGAGCAGGAAGAAGCTATCCGGCAGTTCTTCCAGAACTTCTCCATCGAACGGAGAACAGCGCTGAAAGAACGGTTTATCTCTTTATGGGACGTATTGGGAAACATTTACAAAGGGTTCCGTGAATCCTTAGCTTCTCAAAACATTGCCTACGAAGGAATGATGTACCGCCACGTCATAGAGCACCTGGATGTGGACAAACTTCCATACGAGAAATATGTTTTTGTAGGATTTAATGTACTGAACAAAGTAGAACATACGTTGTTCACCCAATTGAAAGATGCCGGGAAAGCTGTTTTTTATTGGGATTACGACGAATTTTATATGAAGGAAAACAGACAAGCCGTCACCCATGAAGCCGGAGAGTTTATCCGCCGGAACTTACGCGACTTTCCTTCTCCTTTGTCCGGTGAGTTATTCAAAAATCTCTCGAAACCTAAAGAGGTACACTACATCGCATCTTCTACTGAAAATGCACAAGCCCGTTACCTGCCTCAATGGATACGAAACAATCTGACTACACCGGAAAAGGAAACCGCAGTCGTATTGTGTAACGAAGCATTGCTTCAGCCGGTCCTCCATTCATTGCCGGCAGAAGTAAAACATGTCAATATCACCATGGGATTTCCGTTATCGCAAACTCCTGTATATAGTTTCCTCATCGCCTTACTGGAGTTGCATACCCACGGATTTAATTTCAAAAGCGGCCGCTACACGTTTCAATCGGTTGTTACACTGTTAAAACACCCCTATACCCGGCAACTCACCGGTCAAGCCGAATTGTTGGAAAAAGAACTGACCCGGAACAACCGTTTCTATCCGTTACCCGGCGAATTGGGTAAAGATGAATTCCTTACCCGGCTTTTCACTCCGCTTTCCGGAAACCTGAATCTGTGCATACGCCTGTCCGAAACTTTGCAGCAAGTGGCAGGCATTTACCAGGCAAACACTTCCGGTACCGAAGACACAGATGCATTCAACCAACTTTACCGGGAGTCGCTTTTCAAAGCCTATACCACCATCAACCGGTTCCGCACACTGATAGAAGAAGATGAATTAACCGTACAGAGCGAAACATTCCGGCGATTGCTGGTCAAGGTCTTGTCAGCGACCAATATTCCATTCCATGGCGAACCGGCCATTGGTATGCAGGTCATGGGGGTATTGGAAACACGCAACCTGGATTTCCGCCACTTGGTATTACTATCGGTCAATGAAGGGCAGCTTCCCAAATCGGGAGGAGACTCTTCCTTTATTCCTTACAACCTGCGCAAAGCTTTCGGAATGACCACCATAGAGCATAAGATTGCCGTATATGCATACTATTTCTATCGTCTGCTGCAACGGGCAGAAAGGATTACCTTGATGTACAATACCAGTTCGGACGGACTGAACCGCGGCGAATGGAGCCGTTTCATGCTGCAATTCCTGATTGAATGGCCTCACCCCATCACACGTCAGTTTCTGGAGGCCGGACAGTCCCCCCAAGGCACCTCGCCTATCACTGTAGAAAAGACCCCGGATGTCATGCGCCGGATGCAAAGCCTGTTTGATGTCCGTGCCAATCCCAAAGCAAAATTTTCTCCATCAGCCTTGAACTATTACCTGGATTGTCCTTTAAAATTTTATTATAGGTACGTAGCCGGTCTCTCCGCCCCCGATGAAGTGAGTGCGGAAATAGACTCTGCCACATTCGGGAGTATTTTCCATTACGCCGCCGAGCATATTTATAAAGACCTGACCACTCATGGCAAAGTCATTAATAAGGAAGCATTGGAAACGTTGCTACGCAATGAAGTGAAGCTGCAAGATTATGTGGATACAGCATTCAAGAAATTATTCTTTAATGTTCCGCAAAACGAGAAACCGGAATATAACGGCGTACAACTTATCAACTCTGCCGTTATTGCAAGATATTTAAAACAACTTTTACAAAATGATTTACGTTACGCTCCCTTCACTTTTATTGCATCGGAAATGGAAGTGGATGAACCCATCGACATACAAACACCCAAAGGAGTCATAAAATCACGTATCGGGGGAATTATTGACCGTATGGACAGCAAGGATGGCACACTCCGTATTGTGGACTACAAGACAGGCGGTGATGCAGACACCCCACCCCATGTGGAATCTCTGTTTATTCCGGACAAGAAACGTTCCAACTATGTATTCCAGACGTTCCTGTATGCCGCCATCATGTGCCGCAAGCAACCAACGATGAAGATAGCTCCGGCCCTTCTCTATATTCATCGGGCCGCTACAGAAACCTATTCTCCCGTTATACAAATGGGCGAGCCACGAAAGCCCAAAGAGGCTGTGGAAGATTTCAGTAAATATGAAAAAGAATACCGTGAACGACTTCAAGGATTATTAGAAGAAATATTTAATCCGGAAAAATCATTTACCCAAACAGAAATCATAGAAAAATGTACCTATTGTGATTTCAAGGCACTATGTAAAAGATAGACTATAGTGGTTAGTGGTTAATACCTGCGGCATGACAGCGCAGTCCACTAATCACTAACCACTGATCTGCCACACTATTCCAACGCTCTCTGTCTGCAAAAGCATCCACAGAATTTATCTTCCACATTCTCTATCGGTGCTTTGAAAATACCATAGACGGAAGACCCCGAGCCACTCATGGCGGCATACACTGCCCCCAAATCATACAATTCATCTTTTATAGCAGCAATCTCAGGGAACTTTTTGAAGACACTATCTTCAAAATCATTCTTCATACTGTTTTTCCATGTTTCCATAGGTTGCTTTACAATTTCTTTCAAAGAAACAGCCGGACGCACAGGCTTTATTTCGGCAAACGCATCCCGGGTGGACACAAAGATATCAGGTTTAATCAAAATTATGTGGTATCCCTTTAATGACAATTCCACAGGCTCGAACAGATTCCCTATTCCGGTAGCGAAAACAGGTTTGTTCCGAATGAAAAAAGCACAGTCTGCCCCTAGTTTTACCGCATATTCCTCCATCCGTTCCGTACTGAGTCCCAATGAAAATTTATCATTCAGAAGCTTTATCATACAAGCGGCATCTGATGATCCGCCACCCAGTCCGGCACCCGCCGGTATATGCTTGTACATGTGTATATCTACCGGCAACAGTCCGGGATAGTCTTTTTTTAATAACTTGTAGGCTTGTACTACCAGATTATCTTCGGGTTCACCCTCCAAAGGAGATCCGCTTATGTGTAAAGTGTATTCTTTGTCATTGTTTTCCCGCCGCGTCACTTCCAGAGCGTCTTGCAGGTTTATCGGATAAAATATGGTTTCCAGATTGTGGTATCCATCCGGGCGCTTTTCTACAATATTAAGTCCCAAATTAATCTTTGCATTAGGAAATGTAATCATATTCTGTTCTTTAAATAGTTATTTTTAGTGTGTTTCGTTAGATTGTTGCCCGTTCTACAAAGATGCACGCCATCTTTTATCCGGACAGAGCGCCAAATATAGAACAAACTTTTCATTTTACCATATAAAAAAACCATTTACTGTCCAGATTGTTCATTTCTCTGTAGATTCAGGTTCATATTTCTTTTATATTTTTGGGAATGGACGAGTGTCCAACTCAGCAAAAAGTTCTATCTTTGCCCTACTTTAAACAGACGACAATGGCAGAAACGAGAAAAATGACACGTACTCCCAAAACTTCGAAAGCAAAGCCTGTTGACGAATACGGACATTTACAGCCCCAGGCACCTGAGCTGGAGGAAGCTGTATTGGGAGCCTTAATGATAGAAAAAGATGCTTACTCATTAGTAAGTGAGATTCTTCGTCCCGAATCTTTTTATGAACGCCGTCACCAACTTATTTATTCGGCTATTACCTCTTTGGCTTTACGCCAGCAACCAGTCGATATCTTGACTGTGGCCGAACAATTACGCAGCACCGGTGAACTGGAAGATGCAGGCGGTCCTTTTTACATAACACAGCTAAGCGGCAAGGTAGCCTCTTCCGCACACATAGAATATCACGCACGTATCATCGCGCAGAAGTTTCTTGCACGCGAACTGATTACCTTTACCAGCAACATCCAGACAAAGGCTTTCGACGAAACCCAAGACGTGGACGACCTGATGCAGGAAGCGGAAGGAAAACTGTTCGAAATCTCGCAGCAGAACATGAAGAAGGATTATACGCAAATCAACCCTGTCATCCAGGAAGCGTATGAGATGCTTCAAAAAGCGGCGGCACGAACGGACGGGCTGAGTGGTCTGGAAAGCGGTTTCCATGCATTGGACAAAATGACCTCGGGCTGGCAAAATTCCGACCTGGTGATTATTGCCGCCCGCCCCGCTATGGGTAAAACGGCTTTTGTGCTTTCCATGGCAAAGAACATGGCGGTAAATGCGAAAATCCCTGTGGCTTTGTTCTCTCTTGAAATGTCCAACGTACAGTTGGTCAACCGTATGATTGTCAACGTGTGCGAAATTCCGGGTGAGAAAATCAAGAGTGGTCAGTTGGCTCCGTATGAATGGGGACAACTGGATTATAAAATAAAAGAATTATACGATGCTCCGATGTATGTGGATGACACACCATCCTTGTCCGTCTTTGAATTACGCACCAAAGCACGACGGCTTGTACGCGAGCATGGAGTAAAAATCATTATCATTGACTACCTTCAGTTAATGAATGCCAGCGGAATGTCATTCGGTAGCCGTCAGGAAGAGGTCAGTACCATTTCACGTTCACTGAAGGGGTTAGCCAAAGAACTGAACATCCCCATCATCGCACTGAGCCAGCTGAACCGTGGTGTGGAAAGTCGTGAGGGTATTGACGGAAAACGCCCCCAGCTCAGTGACCTCCGTGAATCCGGAGCTATTGAGCAGGATGCCGATATGGTATGCTTTATCCACCGCCCGGAATACTATAAAATCTACTCGGATGAAAAAGGGAACGACTTGCACGGTATGGCAGAAATCATTATCGCCAAGCACCGTAACGGTGCCGTAGGTGATGTACTGCTGCGTTTCCGTGGCGAATTCGCCCGCTTCCAGAATCCGGACGATGATGTCATCGTGCCTATGCCGGGTGAGGCACCGGGTATTATCCGTTCCAAAATGAACGGTGGCGGCAACAGTGTACCTCCCCCATCTCCTGATGCCGCACCTGCCGACAATAATCCGTTCGGAGCCCCTATTCCCGAAGGACCTTTACCGTTCTGACATTTATTTATCCCTCACAGAATTAACACGGATTATTTCCCTCAAAGAAAAATCTGTGTTAATCTGAGTAATCTGTGATGGATAAATAACAGGATAAAAGAAAATAATTACTAAATTTGCAGGTCATTTGGAAATACATAAAAAATATCATATATGAATATCTCTTATAATTGGCTGAAAGAATACGTCAACTTCGATTTGACACCGGATGAAGTGGCCGAAGCGCTGACTTCCATCGGTTTGGAAACCGGAGGCGTAGAAGAAGTCCAAACAATTAAAGGTGGTCTGGAAGGTATTGTCATCGGCGAAGTGCTGACTTGCGAACCTCATCCCAATTCAGACCACATGCATGTTACTACTGTGAATTTGGGACAAGGCGAACCGGTACAGATTGTCTGTGGAGCCGCTAACGTAGCTGCCGGACAGAAAGTGGTGGTTGCCACATTGGGCACCAAGCTATACGATGGCGAAGAATGTTTTACCATCAAGAAATCAAAGCTCCGCGGAATTGAATCTATGGGTATGATCTGTGCCGAAGACGAAATCGGTATCGGAAACAGCCACGAAGGTATCATCGTACTGCCGGCGGATGCTGTTCCGGGTACTCCCGCTAAAGATTATTTCAATATCAAAAGCGAATACGTACTGGAAGTGGATATCACCCCGAACCGTGCGGACGCCTGCTCACATTACGGCGTGGCCCGAGATCTGTATGCCTACCTGATTCAAAACGGCAAACAAGCCACTTTAAAACGTCCGTCTGTAGAAGCGTTTAAAGTGGATAACCATGATATGGACATCGCCATTGAAGTAGAGAATACAGAAGCATGTCCGCGTTATGCCGGAGTTTCCATAAAAGGGGTAACTGTAAAAGAGAGTCCCGAATGGCTGCAAAACAAATTACGCCTGATTGGAGTACGTCCTATCAATAATATCGTGGATATCACCAACTACATCCTTCACGCATACGGCCAGCCCCTGCACTGTTTTGATGCAGATAAGATTAAAGGTGGTAAGATTGTAGTGAAGACTGTTGCCGAAGGTACTACATTCGTTACTTTGGACGAAGTGGAACGCAAATTATCCGACAAGGACCTGATGATATGCAACACTGAAGAACCGATGTGCATTGCCGGCGTATTCGGTGGTCTGGATTCGGGAACAACCGAGCAGACAGTAGATGTATTTTTGGAAAGCGCTTATTTCAACCCGACTTGGGTACGTAAAACAGCCCGTCGCCATGGATTGAGTACAGACTCTTCTTTCCGTTTCGAACGTGGTATTGACCCCAACGGAACTATTTATGCATTGAAAGAAGCGGCTTTACTGGTTCAAGAACTGGCAGGAGGTACTATTTCTTCTGAAATTAAAGACAACTACCCTGCCCCGATAGCCGATTTTACAGTAGAGCTGAATTATGAGAAAGTCCACTCACTGATAGGAAAAACCATACCGGTGGAAACCATAAAGAGCATTGTCACCAGTCTTGAAATGAAGATTGTGAACGAAACACCCGAAGGCTTGACTTTACAAGTTCCCCCCTATCGTGTGGATGTGCAACGTGATTGCGATGTAGTAGAAGACATTCTCCGTATCTACGGATATAATAATGTGGAGATTCCTACTACCTTGAAATCCAGCCTGACCACCAAAGGTGAAGTGGATTACTCCCAGAAATTACAAAATCTGATTTCAGAGCAACTGGTAGGTTGTGGTTTCAATGAAATACTGAACAATTCACTGACCGCCGCTTCCTATTACGAAGGGTCGGAAACATACAAGAACGAAAATTTGGTTTACTTGATGAACCCATTGAGTAACGATTTGAACGTGATGCGTCAAACTTTGTTATTCGGTGGTTTGGAAAGTATCCAGCACAATGCCAATCGTAAGAACGCCGATTTGAAATTCTTTGAATTCGGTAACTGCTATTTTTATAACGCAGAAAAGAAAAACCCGGAAAAAGTGCTTGCGGCTTATGCTGAAGAATATCATTTAGGATTGTGGGTAACCGGCAAACGCGTCAGCAATTCATGGGCCCATCCCGATGAAAACAGCAGTGTTTACGAATTAAAAGCATATGTGCTGAACATCTTTACCCGTTTGGGATTGAATTTCGGCAACGTGGTATTCGGCAACCTGACCAACGATATCTATTCAACAGCCATCAGCGTACACACACGTGGCGGCAAGTTATTGGCCACCTTCGGCATCATCAGCAAGAAGATTCAAAAAGCATTCGATATAGACAATGAGGTATATTATGCAGAAATCAACTGGAAAGAACTGATGAAAGCCATCAAGTCGGCTAAAGTCAACTTTAAAGAACTTTCCAAGTTCCCGGCTGTGAAACGTGACTTGGCTTTGTTGATTGACAAGAACATACAGTTTGCAGAAATCGAAAAAATAGCCTATGAGACTGAAAAGAAACTGCTGAAAGAAGTAGAATTGTTTGATGTTTATGAAGGCAAGAATCTGGAACCGGGTAAAAAAAGTTATGCAGTGAGCTTCTTGTTACAGGATGAAAGCGCAACACTGAACGACAAACAGATTGACAAGATCATGTCCAAACTGATTGCTAACCTGGAAAACAAACTAGGTGCAAAACTAAGATAATAATAAAAATAACCATTATAAAACTACAATCCAATGGGAAGAGCATTTGAATATAGAAAAGCTACAAAGCTGAAAAGATGGGGCCACATGGCCAAAACATTTACAAGACTGGGTAAACAAATCGCTATAGCTGTAAAAGCAGGTGGTCCGGAACCCGAAAATAACCCGACCCTACGTGGTGTGATCGCTACTTGTAAGCGTGAAAACATGCCGAAGGATAACATTGAACGCGCCATTAAGAATGCAATGGGTAAAGATACCAGTGACTACAAAGGTATGACTTACGAAGGATATGGTCCTCACGGAGTAGCTGTATTTGTTGATACATTGACAGACAACACTACCCGTACCGTAGCAGATGTGCGTTCAGTATTCAACAAATTCGGTGGAAACTTGGGTACTACCGGTTCCTTAGCTTTCTTGTTCGACCATAAATGTGTATTTACTTTCAAGAAGAAAGAAGGAATGGATATGGAAGAACTGATCCTGGATTTGATTGACTATAATGTAGAGGATGAGTTCGACGAAGATGAAGAAGAAGGAACTATCACCATCTATGGTGATCCGAAGAGCTACGCAGCAATTCAGAAACACTTGGAAGAATGTGGTTTCGAAGAAGTGGGTGGTGATTTCACATATATTCCCAATGACTTAAAAGATGTGACTCCTGAACAACGTGAAACTCTAGACAAGATGGTAGAGCGTCTGGAAGAATTTGATGATGTTCAGACCGTTTATACAAACATGAAACCTGCATCTGAAGAGGAAGAATAAAATGAAAATAACCTATAAGACGCAGGGCACTTGCAGCAGCCACATCGAAGTGGAAGTAGAAGATGACGTTATTCAACAAGTTTTCTTTTGGGGCGGATGCAATGGAAACTTACAAGGTATCAGCCGATTGGTGAAAGGAATGAAAGTGGAAGAGGTCTTACAGAAACTGGAAGGTGTAAAATGCGGAAACCGCTCCACCTCCTGCCCGGATCAATTATGTAAAGCGTTGCGTGAAATGAAACAATAAAAAAGAAGCTGTCTCATCTTGTAATTCAAGTTTGAGACAGCTTCTCTTTTTTTCAATATATTATCTTACTTCCGGATCATTGTTCCGTTTCATTTTCTGTTCTCTTCAAGGCCCTTCAAAGGTTGATGGTCTTTACCTTACCCGGGATGATGGTCAGATGCACCGTTCCATCCTTTTCTATCTCCACCTTCTGATATCTGGCCTCCACCACCACTTTTCCATCCAGTGCCATCACCCCCCATTGGCAGGCATTCCCTTCAAAAGCACAATAACCGCCTACGGGAACACAGATATTCCGGTAACAGGGAGGCACTACGATACGATCTCCCCATTTCAGCCCCCACTTCATCCCCATCCGGAAAGGAAGGACATCTTTTATTTCCTCCAGCCTCTTCCGCCTTTTCTCTTCCTCATTCTGTTGCCGTTCCCGCTGTACGCTCTCCGCACGCCGCCCGGCTTCCTTCCTCAGACCTTCCACCACGGAGGCAAAATCCGCCTCGCCCGCCTTAGGAACATTACAAGCTATATACCGCTTCCCCTTTCCTTTCTCCACATGATAATAGTTTCCTTCCCCGTCCATCACCACGATGCTCCGATCCGCCAAACAACCACAACACCAGTACACCTCTTCATCATCCCCTTCCAGCACGCAGGCGAAGACATCAAATATAGCAGACCACACAGGATCAACTAGCCGGCAAGACTTCGGAGCACGGTAATCCGGTATCTTCAAGTAGAAACCATAAAAACAAAGACTGTCTTTGTGCAAACCATGCATAGAGGTATACGCCTTCCGCGTGCGGCTATGGAAAGTCTCCCCCACCCGCAGCAACTCTATGCCGCCGTATGAAAAAACCACCGGCCTCTCCTGATAAGTTCTGTTTGTCTTCAAATCGGTATAACAGTCACTCCCATCCTCTTTGGTGACAGAAAGAAGTTCTCCCTTCAGGAATCTCAATCTCCGGCAGCGGTCTGTCACCATCAGGGGAGTTCCGGAATCATCCACCACTCCTGTCCGGCCGTCCTCAAAACGGACGGCAGCCCGGTCCGCACAAAGATCAAATACTTCCCGGTATTGAGGAATCACGGTGATTTTGTTCCCGCACCTCAAGCCCCACAAACCACTTGTAATTTGCAAATTTTCTTGTGCCTTTTTTTAGAAAAGTTAAATATGCCACAGAATACACCAGTAACTAAGGCTTCATAAGTTCGTTTCTCGTTCCTGTTGTAGTCTTGAAAATCGTTTGCCTGTTTTCTAACCGATAGCTACTGCCGGTGAACTTGATGACTTCACATCGATAAAGCAGCCTGTCAAGCAGAGCGCTGGCAAGGATTTCATCATTCAATGTTTCTACCCATTCTGTAGGTGCCTTGTTGGTTGTAATGATGATGGATGTCTTCTCATGTAGGGTGTTTATCAGGTTGAAGAAGGCAGTTGCTTCCTCTCTTTTCACAGGAAACAGCATGATATCATCTATTGCCAGCAGCTGTGCGCGCAGAATCTTATTATAAGTCATCATGGCCGGAGTTGAGATGTCTTTAAGTCTGAGACAATTTACGATATCCTCCATTGTCATCAGGTATGCCTTGTAACCGGCCTTGACCGCATCAAAGACAAGACCGGCTGCCAGAAATGTTTTTCCAGTCCCTGATGGTCCCATCAGGATCAGGTTATAAGCTTCACGGAGCCATACCAGTTCACGAAGCTCCTTCATCTGCCGGCGGTCTATGCCTTCATAAAAATTGTAGTCGTA
Source organism: Phocaeicola vulgatus ATCC 8482 (assembly GCF_000012825.1). GTDB lineage: Bacteria > Bacteroidota > Bacteroidia > Bacteroidales > Bacteroidaceae > Phocaeicola > Phocaeicola vulgatus. Next base: position 4,325,128 of record NC_009614.1, read on the forward strand.
TTCGTCAAGATCATGTTTTCGGGGCAGACGTGCCGCAACAAGGCGTCTCTCGTAGTCTTTCCTCTCTTTCATCTCAACTTCGGTGCCTAATACCAGGGACAGGAATTCCGGGTAGGTCGGTTTTTCTTCCTGTGCATGATGCAGAATGCTGTCCATGCGGTTTGCAATGTTGTAAAGCCGCAGACGTTTGGCGTGTTCTTTCAATTTTTCACTTTGTATCATTCAAAAAACTTGTTATATTGGTTTATATCTGTTTTTTCAGGATGACAGTCCGCTGTTTCCGGAATGGATGTCGGAGCTTGGAAAGTCATCCCGTTCATATTGTCCTTACTCCTGTGGATTGAGCCGGATATTTCCTGCACGGAAAGACTGTTGTATATGTTTTTTTCCAGACAGGTCCGCAGGGCTGCTATCACTGTTTCTTTGCCGTATTCGGATATCACATGAAGCAGCAGTTTCATATTGTCTCTGTAATAACGCGGCTTTTCCCTTTCCAGATTCCGGAGCCACAGAATAACGGTGGGGTCATCTTCCGTCCGCTTTCGGATCCGGACCTGCAAGTCATTCACACTCCGTGTCTTGTCCTTATGATGTCTTTTGTCACATACATTTTTCCCTTTTCCGGGACACAACTCATGCCTGCATATGAGTTTACCGCTCTCTTTGTCGTACAGCTCGATATGTCCGTTATTCTCAAGAAGCCATACAACGGTGTTCCGATTTTTATAGGTGCCGGAGGGCACACTGTAGTAGTTGGTCCGGTACCGTACCGTATTGTCCTTGCGGACATGATACTCTTTCGGCTCGTCTTTAGGGGGCACCGGTTCTCCATAGTATGGCAACAGATATTTCCGTTCAATCTCAAATTCCTCAGCCGGAACCAGGCGTGTGGTTCCATGTATCTTGCCGTTTCCTGTTTTTTCCAGCCATTGCAGGACCTCGGTGTTAAGGACTTCCAGGCTGTTAAATGCCCGTCCGGCAAGAAAGTTACGCTTGACATATTTGACCACATTTTCCACTTTTCCCTTGCTTTCCGGATCAGCAGGACGGCAGAACACGGGCTGGAAATGCTGCTCGTTGACAAAGGCACGGAATGTTCTTGTCAATATGAGGTCACCCAGGTTTTCTCTGACCAGCAGGACTTTGTCCTGGTCATAGATTATCCTTCTTGGCTTCCCTCCGAAATATGCGAAAGCCAGTTCATGGGCATATACGGCTAGGGCTGATGTGAAAGGCGTACAGGAAAAATACACGAACTTCTGCCTGGAACGGCTCATCACCATGACAAAAAAATAAACTTTGACAAAGTTGTCCCTGTATGTGGGCATACGGCTTTCTCCGAAATCCATCTGGGCATATTCCCCGTAAGGGGTATCCGGCATTTTCTCATAAACACGTTTGGAAAGACCCTCCTTGTCCAGATTATACTTACGACGTACAGTTTCCACAAAATTGTATACGGTTTTCCCGCAGACGACAGGAAGATCAGGATACTGTTCCTTCATCCAGTCATGAATCTGGGAGGCGGACAGGAACCTGTACCGGGAAAGAACGTCACAGACATAACGTTCGTATTTGTCAAGTATGCGGGGATATCGCCTGCGATGCTGCAATTTTGCAGTCAATGTATCCTCATCCATTTTCAAGTACCGGCGCACCGTACTTCTATGCAGACCAAGCTGGAACGCAATCTGACTTTTGTTAAATCCTTTTGAATATAATTCTCTTATTTTGTACCACATGATGACTCTGTTGTTTGATTGGTGTCTGCATGCGTCCTTAGTTCTGTCCATATCATTTATATTATTGAAACGCAAATATAGACATTTTTAGGAGGCATGATGGCATATTTCCTTTTTCTAAAAGGACATGGGGCAAAGATACGGATTACAACTCCATACCTGTCCGTATTAATATTTTAATGTTGCAATATTTTAATTTTAAAATTGTTTGATATTTTAAAATTAAAATATTCTGATATTAAAATGTTTTTAAATTGAACCGTCAGCATTCCTTTGAAAAAAAGAATATCCATTGATTTTCCACATAAGATTAAGTGTGGGTTACAGAATTAGGTGTCTGATATTTTTGATGATAATATAACATGTATGGGTCAATAAATATCATAAAACAACACCTGCATGACTTCATGTACAGGTATTTATGACTAAAGTTTTAATATTTCAACATTTTGATATTTTAATGTTTTAATATTAAAACACTTTAATGTATTGACATTAAGTATTGGATGGATATATATATTGAATGGATATTAAAAAAAAGTGACACGGCAATTTAGAATGTATACCTATCGGATTCGTGGAAAAAGAGGACGATTCAAAATAATCCTGCCGCTTCTTTTTGTTCCTTCTTGACGCTACCAGGCATGTCCGGTTCTCCGCCATCATTTTCAGATTACCTATATTTTTATTCGTTCATGGACAGGAATGTTCATGCGCATTTCTATCGGCAACCCATAAGTATTGACTGTCAGGTATTGTTCATTTTCTTCTTTTCGGGAAGATTATGCAGAAACAGATATTGTACTTTTCTTGATTTTCAGAATCGGTTTGATAAAGTCTGCCGTATTGTCTTCTGGTTTGTCCACCGACCACTTGCCGATAGCTTCCGAAGGAATCTCTTACAAAATGGCAATGCCAGTGCCTTTCCGGATTTCTCCGTGTCTTTCAAGACCTGAAATCCGGCGCACATCCGTATCTGCCATATAACCTTGCAGTTTGTTCCTGTATGGACATAATATATATCCGTTTTTCTGTCACATATTTTTTATATTCATTTCATTCCGCATGGTCTTTTCTCTTTTCTTGGGAAAGGGCTCTGCCCGAGAAATTCCATTTTTTCATCGAAAAAATAATAAGGAAGAGCAAGCAGGGTTCAGGCAAAGCCATGAACTAAATCACGCAGAGCCTTGATTATCAATTGATTACCGGATTTTTTGTAAATAGAATATTTATATTTAGTAAATTTTAACTAGGTAAGTATCTATTTTACAGACTTTTATATTGTAAACACAATATTTACAATGTAAAATTATTATATTGTAAATCAGAGCTTTACAATGTAGATGTAATATTTACAAAAAAAATATGGTCTGAGTATAAAAACGTTATACTGCTTCCCACTTACATTTGCGGAAACCATATAAAAAATATGACTGCTTTGGAAAAAAAAATCAATACGACAATTCGGTTAACCGCAGATGTGAAACAGTATCTGGACGAAATGAAAGGAAGCGTGTCGGCCAGTGAATTCATTGAGACAATGCTGTCCTACTTTGAGCGGAACGGGGTGGATCCCCGAACATCAATCAATGGGAAGTTCAAGACACTGGAACTTCAGGGAATCGAACGGATCATCAAAATCATCCGTGCCATAGAAAAAGATAAGATTGACAAGCTGCTTCCTGCATCGGAATCGCACAGTGATGATCTGCTGAAACAGGCAGACAAACAGGTCACCCAACTGAAAGCGGAAGTGGAACGCTTGAAAAAAGCAAGTGCTCCTGACGTGGTAGGGTAGAAACAAATTGGGACAGGTTGTCAGGCTGCTGGAAAACGCTTTCGACCAGAAGAACTTCAAGAAGGCGGAAAAAGGAACAGATTATTTTGTCGCACCGGTTTATCTGGAAATGTTGTTATATAAAGTAAAGGAAATATGCTCATAAAACAGGTAATGGCCCGTCCTGTACCGACTCATCCGAAGTGGAAATACAGTTTGAACAGAGAAAGTATGATATTTTTTTTTCACAAGAAAATATTATATGGCGCCAATGTGGTTTATGCGGAAGGCTGGCAACAATCAAAAAAAGAATGGCATATTCTACCATATTTCCAGCAATCCTTTACAGAATGAAGTGTCCATATAGTCCGGCGAATTATCTGAAAGGGGATTATGAAGTTCGGGCTGTCACCATGAAGGAACAGAGGACGACAGGCGGTGAGTTGAAAAAAATGCAGTATCATACATGAATCTGTATTCAATAAATTTCAATAGGAACCTTATGATTATTATCAGAACTAAATCCAGGTGGAATGTTTGTAAAGGTACATAAACCGGTCAACACGCCCTGTGTATGCGACAACAAGGATAGGTGCCGGGCACTGGTGGAATATCTGTTGAAGGAAAGTCTTGAAGACAAACCTTATTATGACACTTTCTTCTCCCATGAGGAGGATTATGTACCACCGGTGACGGTCATACAAAAGATTGACAACAACCATAAGAAGCTGATGAAAGGAGATGATAAATTCTATATGCTGTCCATCAATCCCTCACAGGATGAAGCGGCTCATCTGATCCGGAAGGTTACAGGAAAGCAGGTGACGGAATTTGAACAGCTCACCGTGGAGGAACAGGAAAAAGTCATTCATGAGTTGAAGAATTACTCCCGGAACTGTATGGACCTGTATGCGGAGAATTTTCGCAGGGAGAAGATAAAATCAGGAAAGGATCTTGTTTATTTTGGAAGGGTGGAAACGGAACGCCACTACAGGAACAGTGATGAGGAAGTGAAGGAGGGACAGGCAAAGTCAGGGGACAGGAAGCCCGGGCTACAGCTTCATGTACATATCATCGTGTCACGGAACGATGTGACACAAACAGTAAGACTTTCACCATTAGCAAGAAGCAAAGGTTCATTTAATGAACTAAACGGTAAGAAAGTCATGGTGGGTTTCGAACACATGGAGTGGAAATCCCGGTGTGCGGACCGGTTCATCAGTATGTATGGTTACAAGGCCACACACAAGTATTACGAGGACGGCAGGGAACACACCTACCATTATGTTCCGGGAAAGAACGAGGCGATGAGCATGGCCAAATCCGCCATCCTGCAGAAAGAATTCAGAAACGAGAGGAAGATGCTGGATGTGTCTTACCGGATGTTCCGTTTCATGGTGAATCCGAAACAGGCTCTCATAGCGGAAGCTAAAAGACTGGTAAAGGATGCGCTTACTGGAAAAATCTAAATCAATTTATGAATATGGATCATATGTTTATTATGAGACTGGCAGCCCTGCTTTTTGGCGGCGGCATTGCCAGCTGTCTGTTTCCGGGAAAATCCCGGATGTCACATGTCCTGTTCCTGCTGTTGGTACTTGCAGAAACAGCTGTCGCACATGCCACTATCCCGGACGGGTGGTGGTTCCTGCTTCCGGGTGTCGTTTCCGTACTTCTTCGTCTTTCTTTCAAAGGAGGGACAGAAAGCGGAAAGGGCAGAAAAGCCCTGCTCTCCCTTCACGCTACGGACGGGACAATTATCAGATATTATTACTGGTTCTCCAATTTCCTTGTCTATGGAGGAGCCGGTTCCGGCAAGACCAAATCCATAGGCAAACCGCTGATGGAACAGTACATCAGGTCCGGATTCGCCGGTTTCATCTATGACTTCAAGGATTTTGACTATACCCGGACTGCATACAACCTGATCAGGAAACACGGATACCCCCATGAGTTCTATTATGTAAATTTCACGGACATGAACCGGACTTACCGCTTCAATCCGCTGGACAGGAGGAATATAAAGGACAGGACGATGCTCATGCAGCTGATGGAGGACGTACTGGGCGCGTTGATGCCGCCCACATCCAAACAGGACGAATGGTATACGGGCGCGCTTGGCATCCTGAACGGCGTGGCGTACAGGCTTTGGGACGAGTTCCCGGAATGTTGCACGCTGCCGCATATCGTCAACTTCGTGATAAAGGCCGATACGGGACAGCTTCAGGAATTCCTGAAGCTGAACGATATCAGCGCCATGATGGCGGGGGCGTACCTCAAGGCGGAAGGCAGTGAGAAAACACAGGCCTCCTATGTGTCCACTCTCAGCAACTATGTGGCGAAGCTGGCCACCAATGAGAACATATGCTATGTGCTGACAGGGAATGACTTCGACTTCAATCTGATTGATCCTGAACATCCGAAACTTTTTGCAATCAGCAACAACTATGCAACGGAGTCGGTGATATCCCCCGTCATCGCCATGGTAATGAGTATCGCCTCGCGCTCGTTTTCCATGGAGAACAGGGTCCCCTTTGTATTTATCCTGGACGAGATGACCACCTTCAAGGTGCGTGACTTCGAGAAGCTGCCTTCCGTCCTGCGCGAGTACGGGGCGGCGTTCCTGCTGCTCACCCAGTCCGGAGCCAAGCTGGAGAAACTGTACAGCAAACTGGACAGGTCGTCCATTGAGGCGAATTTCGGAAATATCTTCCTGGGCCGCACACAGGATGTGGAGGCATTGAAATATTACCCTCTCTTTTTCGGGAAATACGAGAAGGAGAAGAAGTCCACCAGTTCCGGCAGCAGCGGTGGCGGCCGTAATTCCAGCGTGACCATCAGCACACAGAAGGAAGAGATATATGAATCGAAGGACTTCGCTTCATTGGAACCGGGGGAATTTATCGGAATGGGAAACCGTTCCAATATCAAAGGGCATTTCAGAAAGAAGTTCAGGCTGTTCGAACTGGAGGAGGAACCGCTGCCGGTAGTCGCGTTCAGGACGGAGAAGGAAATATCTGACAATTATACCAGAATACTGAAAGATATCGAGAGGGTGCTTGGGATGGAAGACGCAGAAGTGGATGTAAATTCTTTATTTCCGTGAAATGCTCCGTATCGAAAACCTTTGCTGCCTTGTGGGATTCGATGAAAGGCAGACCGCAACGTTCGTCAAGGGAAAGCTGTTGGAGTATGCAAGAGAACTCTATTCGGAGGAACATAAGCGGAAATTCACGACCGAAAAGACAGGGTTTCAAGTGGTGAAAGAACCGACGAACGGGACGAGATTGGTTCTTGCCATCAACCGGAAAGCCTATTGTCGAGTGGTTCAAAGAGCAAATTCGATAAGCTACGGCAGAGCATACACCGACCTATACAGCCGCAAAGGAAAAGCAGGGGAATGAAGATATAACGGTTTTGTCTTGCCGGAAAACAATAAAAAAGTGCCATTCATAAAGTATTATGAATGGCACTTTCATTATATTCTTTTATGGGAAGTGGGGATATGTCCTCTTCCCTGGCGGATGTGTCTGCCAGGGTGTGCTGTTTTTCCATACTTTCCTCTATCATGGCGGATGCCTTGCCGGCCTCCCGTAACACACTCATGACATAGCCGGGGTCCTCCTTCAAATTTGACAGCCAGCTTTTCAGATACTGTGCGTTCTCCTTTCTCGGAGTTACGGCTATTCCCAGATCCCTGCCTGTGACGGCAGCTGTGAATTCGGCGATGATTTCCTCCCGGGCATATCCGCACGTTCCGAACGGGTGATGCAGGCCGCGGTCCAGTCGTGAGGAATGCCCGGTGGAGTAGGCCATTTCGTGAAGGGCGGTCATCTGGAATGATTCCATATCCTTGAATTGTCCCGGAGCCGGAAGAACGATCCTGTCTTTGGACGGGCTGTAATATGCTCTGTCCTGCACCTTCAGTTCTATGGGACAGAGCCATTTCTGTTCCTTTATCATTTTATCCAGCCAGGGGTTCCTATTTCCTTTTACGTTGTCCGCTACGGCAGGACCGGAGAATCTGACCCTCATGCCCTCATACCGCTCCGGATATTTTTCCTTGAAATCCGTCTGGTCTATGTTGAATACATAGAAATGTTTCATGAAGGGAGTCACCTTATATTCCTGCTTCTGAAGTTCCGGGAGGCTTTTGTAATCATCGAAGCTGATTTTTTCTCCCGTCGTCTTATGCTTCACGGTGATATCGTAAAAAGTCACGGGAAGGGCGTGCGATCCTTTTGTGACCATCAGGTTCTCATCCTTCAGCTGACGGAAGGTCATGAATACCGGGAGGGTGTATCCCATCCTGTCCATCTCCATGTAGAGCATAAGACGGTTCATGCTGTTGTACGGACGCCCTGATATGTTCTGTGGCAGGCCGGCACGGGGGGTGAACCAGGGCTTCTGCCATTCACCGGCGGACATCTGCCTGATCTTGTCAATCATCAGTTCCGCATATCTTTCCAGTACCTTCCCGTTCATGGCAGCAGTTCCTGATAAAGCCTTTCCTCGTATTCCTTCAAAAAACGCACCGCATCCGCTGCTGTGGGACAGGTGATGCCATTGCCCCGGGCATAGTCCGAAAACGGTTCCTTCAATTCCGGGTTGAGCATGACATAACCAAGCATGTCCAATTCCCCGTTTTCCACTTTGTGTATCAATTCCATTTCTTCCATTGTGTATTTTTTATAATTGACGGAACAAATGTAAGGGCGGCCCAGTATAACGTTTTTATACTCTTTGTCATTTTTCTGTAGTTTTTTTGGCTGTTCCAAATATTATTTCCATATTTGCAGTGCCAAATAATCACGGAGAATTCGTGCCGCGAGCTTCGGTTAATGCTCAAAGTTCAAAGAAATACAATGGGCCTTTTATACCCAGCACACTATCTTTTGCTTACAATAGCAAAATGATATATAAGAAATTGTAGAAGTCACAACTTATTGTGAACAACTGCGGCTGCTTTTCCCATTACAATTTTAGCTCTCGGGCGAAAATCTGTGATTGTTTGGCGACACGGGAAATGGCAGCCGTTTTTTCTGTCTAGTAAACGCCAAATAATCACAGTCATGAAACAAACAGTTTCTATTTTTGCTCCCGACATAAATGTCGCTAGCAAATCTTCAGCTATTCAATTATGGCTGAACCGTAAAAACCAATTCTTTTCTTCTGTACTCGAAGAGGGCGTATCCAACCGCCAGGTCCTGCTGCTTGGCCATGCCTCCTTTGTTTTCTCTGCATTAATATGCGCATCTTTCGTATCACAGGTTCCCGCTCTGATTTGTCTGGCCTGGTTCATGGTGGCATTGCGGCTTTGTGTGAAAGGAGGCCTGGGATGAAGTTCATTATAGAGCCTTCCGCGGCTTCCGGTATGATCCGTCTTCCTTTGAAAAAAGAAATGAAAGTTCCTTCGTTATGGGAGATCATGGTATCAAAATATTTTAGTGTTAAAATATATAAATATTAAAGCATTAAAACATCAAAATATTGGAAAAGAGAATTATTTTCCTTAACTTCGTAACACACTAAAAAACAAATAGATATGGTGAAAATTATAGCAGTCCATAATCAGAAGGGTGGAGTTGGCAAGACTACTACCACTACCAATGTGGGGTTCGAACTGGCACGAAAAGGATACAAGGTCCTTCTTGCTGATTTGGATCCGCAAGCCACTCTGACCTCGGCTTTGGGGGTGACAGATCCGGAAGAAACGGTTTTCTCGGCCTTGCAGGGTGCGGTGGATGGCAAGGAAACGCGGCTTCCATGGATACGGTTGCAGGAGAATATATCCCTGTGCCCGTCATGCAGGAAAATGGCGGATGCGGAGTATCTTCTGCAGAACGAATACGGGAGGGAAAACTTCCTTAAAGAACTGGCTGCCAAAACGGATGGAGGGTACGATTTTGTGCTTCTTGACTGCCCGCCGGCTGTCGGACTGATCACGGTCAACGCGCTTGTGGCCGCCACCGATCTGATTATACCGGTGCAGCCGGAAGTGGCTTCTTTATATGGTCTGGTTTCCATCCTGGATACGGTTGCTGTAATACAGAGGAAGATCAACAGGGGACTGAACCTGCTCGGCATGCTGGTGACACAGTATGACAGAAGGACTACATTGCATGCGGAGATATTGGAAGCGATGCGGAAACAGTACGGGGAAACGGTCTTTTCCACGGTCATCAGCCGTTCCATCAGGGTGGCAGAGTCCATGAGCAGAAAGACGGATGTCGTATCTTACAGCAGGAACAGCAATGGAGCGGCGGACTACCGGTCCCTTACCCGGGAGATCCTGTCCAGATTGAATATGGTTGACAACAAATAAAAGTAAATAAAGAATATGGGAAAATTTATTGGAATTGACGAGATTCTGCAGGGCGGAACACCAAACCGTCCCACACATTCCACTCCGAAGGAGGGGAAGAAAGGGGAAGCACTGGCCAGAACCTCACTGGAGTATCCGTTGGAACTGCACCGCAAGGTGAAGAAATACGCTGTAGACGCTGGAATGAAGGAGAAGCAGGTCATAGCACAGGCTATACGGGAATTCTTCGAGAGAGTGGAGAAAGAATAAAGAACATAAAATTGAAGAAAATGAAGACATTCGGATATTTGTTGATGGCGGTCATGGCGTGCATGACATGTTCCTGCCGGGATGAGGAACCACTGCCGGACCCGGTTCCTCCCGTAATGGAGCCGGAAAATCCCGGAAACCCGGAAGAGCCGGATACGGGAAAGGTGTACCTCGGCATCGCCCCTATCATCGAGAACATGCAGGAACAGAGGGCCGTGGTGGAGAACTGGAAGGAGGGGCATTGCCTGGGAGTGACAGCTGCAGGGGATGTGAACATACCCTTCACTTTTGACGGCAGGCGGTGGAAAGCCGAAAAACAGGTGGAGATGACGGCTGAGCAGAAAGTGTCCGCCTATTATCCTTATAATGTACAATATACGGACATGACCGCCATACCTGTGGACATCACGACACAGGAGGATTATATGTATGGAGAAGGAGGAGTAAGCGTTGAGAAGCCGAGCGCGGTCCTTGTGATGAAGCATGCTCTCTCCCTGGTCAGGATCCTGATAAAAAAGAATGATTATACAGGTGACGGGATGGTGGATGCGGTCACTTTTGGAGGTGTAAGGCTGTCTGCGTCCATGGATGTCACGTCCGGAAAGCTCCTTCCGACAGGACAGCCCGGAGAATATAAGGCCGGAGGGAACTACACACTGGACGATGCCTCTCCGGTATATGTGGAGGCAATCCTGATGCCTGTGGGTACGGCTGAGGGTATCACTGTCAATGTACATGTGGACGGGAGGGATTTCACCTATGCCCTGCCGCCTACCCATGTGTGGAATCCCGGCATGATCTATACTTACACTCTGAATATGAAATCCGGTTATAACTGTGAGGTGGACGTGGACCATGTGCCGATGGATGAGGAGTATTGGAGCACTTTCGGAAAGACCGACCGGATTGTCATGAGGGATTGCGGGACGGACAGGATTTATATACGGCCGAATTATACGGGATATGGCTATGACACCTATACCGGTGAGGGTAAGGTCTGGGGATTCTTTTTGCGGTATAGAAACCGTGGAGGTGGGGAAGACTTCGCCGGACAGGCACGGTTCGTGCTGATGGATGGGGACAGGATTGTGGAACAGTACCAGCCGTTTGATATCAAATGCGGAAACGGTGCATGGGACGGATACTGCAAGTATTGTTATGTGCAGGCCGTGCCGGGGACATACCGGCTGGCAGTGCTGTTCAAAAAGAACGGGGAGTCAGCCTGGTTCAAGCCTTACGGATACGATCAGAATTCCAATGACGGGGAATGGATGTATGAGGTGAGACCGGCCACTGATATGCCGGCACTTCGTATGATAACATTGGAGAACCAGAAATGCAATACGTTTCTGGCATATCCTGTTCCTGATAATGACTGGTTCAATATAGTCTATACGCTTTCAAACAAAAGCAGGAAAGCCATGAAAGGGACTATAAAGGTTGTATGGGAGAGGGAGTTTAAACTGGAATCCAATTCCTACAGACCGAGTGCCAAAGCGGATAAAAATGACAGCCTCAATGATGAAGAATGGCGTGATGAGCTGGGAAGCTGTACTGTTGACATAGCGGCAGGAGTACGTTTTTGGAAAGGAATAGTGTCCTGCAAGTTTCCGGTCCAGAGAAAAGAACCATGGCGCATTCATGATAATGTTGGTTATTGCACTCCAATAGCCCATTTGTATTATCAGCCAGAAGGAAGCAGTGAGTGGAAGCTTTTGCGGTGTGACACAGAATACCTGTTCAACCGGAACTATCCGGGTTCCGAGTCTGCAAAAATGGATGAAGCGTTCAATTATCTTTATGTGATTCCCAAAAGTTGGTAAAAGACGATGGCAGGAACTATTCCTCTTAAAGAAAAATAGGACATAACAGTCAATGTATTGGTTTACAGAAGAGCCACATAGAAAGATTTCAAACTCTTCTTTACTCTCCTTGTAATAAATCTGGCTGTTAGTATTGATGTTTGGAATAGTGCGGTTTATGATAATGACAGCCGGTATGTGCAATGTGAACAAGCTGGAATACCTTTTTCTGAAGGGTTCCGGCTTGTTTATTACATGGCTGAAAAAACAAGACAAATAAGAGGGTTGTGTCCATAGTGTTCCTGGAACATCCGGTATTTGGGTAGAATTCCGGTAGAAAATGTTTTCTCCACCCTTTTGAAGGAGAAAAAGTACGGACAGACGGTCTTGCAATCGCTCCGTTCCGGTGTTTTATCTTGAATTTTGTTATGTTTTTTTATTTTCCACCATTGTTCTACCAGTAGGGCGGGGAAAGTAATGATATCACACTTTTATCAAGGAATTACATATAGAATGCAGGGTTATATTGGTCAGATTTAGTATCTTTGCAAAAAATGGTACTGATATGGAGGACAAGTTGATTTCCCGATATGATATTTTAGTGAACCGGTACAAGGAACTTGTATCTGAGAAGCTGAGCAGGAAAGATTTTATAGAATACAATGAAATTCTATTCTCGGCGCATAGCTGTGCTATAGAGGGGAACAGTTTTTCAGTGGACGAGACCCGCACCTTGAAAGAAAAAGGGCTGGGCATGATCCCCAAAGGCAAGACCTTGCTGGAGGCATTTGAAATCCTGGATCATTTCCAGGCTTATGAATATCTTCTGAAGAATTTGGACAGGCCGCTGACCGAGGAACTCCTGAAGGAAACCCACCGGCTGCTGACGGAACATACCCTCTCTTACAAGACCCAATACGATGAAATACCGTCCAACCCGGGAGAATATACAACAGTGGACATGTGTGCCGGTGATACGATATTTGGGGACCATGAGCAGCTGATAAAGCAGGTTCCCCGCCTGTTGCAAAGCACCCAGCAGGTCCTGGACTCCGGGAAGATCCATCCGATGATCATCGCGGCAAGATTTCATGGGTTTTATGAATATCTGCATCCCTTCCGGGACGGAAACGGTCGTCTGGGACGTCTGATGTCCAATTTTATATTGCTCAAAAAAGAACAGCCGCTGCTGATAATCCCCGGTTCGCAAAGAGAGGAATATATCACCGCCTTAAAATATATCAAAAAAGAGCGTACAGATGAATTTCTGATAGATTTTTTCTTCCGGACATCCATAAAAAGGATGGAACAGGAAATAGAGGAAAAAAAGAATCTCACGGAGAATTTTATCAGGGGGATGGAATTTGTTAGAAATGTAAAATCATCCAATGATGACATTTCAGAAATCTAATATTACATTCTGACAGTCCGAACAGTACTTTGCAGGCGAACTTTTCAAAAGCCGGTAAAACGTTCTATTTCTCCATCCGGACAGGAAGAGGCAAACTGGATGTCTTTGATGAACGTAGTGAAACCACATTGCTGCCATCTGCTTCAGAAATAGTATTGAATCTTTCACCGGATGATGAAAACTTGGAACGAGGTGGTTACCTGATATCTCCAGAGCCGGAATCCGGTTGGAAATATGGAGAGGATGAATGGTATGTGAATGGCAACGGGATACCCTCCGGACAATATGGTCAATATTTATTTACGTACAATGATTACAGCCGTTATCCTGATGGAAGCAGATTCGTATACGATTTCAAAGCGGACAATCCTATAAAGGTGACTATACAGACTGGCATGTGGAGTAACAATTCTTTCTCCTTGTATACGCACGGTGATTTCAGAATTGGCTTTTCTGCTACCGGTCTGAGTTCCGGTCAGCAAACCCGTGAGTTCTCATATGGAGACCGGGTAACAATATATGCGGATGGTGCGGATTATGCCGTGCCGGGAGAAGGTGACCGCTGGAGATATAACTATCTGAGAGGTTTCTTTACTACCAGATGGCAGGCTTTGGACGATCTTGGGGAATACTCCCAGACATCAGCCGGTTCATATTCATTTACAGCGACAAAGGATATAACTATTAACATTGTATTCATGCCCACTATCAGATAAAATACAAGGGCTGTCTTAAAAAAATGACTTGACAGCCTCTTGTTATAATAGCCTTTATCTTGTCATACAAAATAAAAAAGAACTTGTAACAGAAGTTAATGTGCAACAGATTTTGGTTTTACGCACAAAATAGGCAGAATTCCTGCCTATTTTTATAAGTGTGGAAACATTCTACATCAGACCACACTATATGAGGATTATTTCCATTTTTTACATAATAAAAAAATGACAATTAACTGATAATCAGAATAAATATTCTTTTGGCATGGGAATTGCCTTATCATTATCGTAAAACAATAACCATTAAAAATATAAGATTATGAAAAAATTTTTTGTTGCAGTAGCATTGGTAATGGGATTAGGAACAACAGTGGCATTTGCCGAAAATTTGACCTCAGGTGTTGAAACAGTCATGGCAGTAAATGACTTCACCCCTATTGAAGTGAAAGACCTTCCGGCAGCGGTAACGGAAGCAATCGCCAAAAATTTTGCGGAATCAACCGTCAAGGAAGCGGCGGTGGAAGCGGCAGAGGATGGCAGCAAGACCTATCAGGTTGTTCTGACAGACAAGGAGGGAGCTGAAAGTACGGTGTTCTTCAATGAGAAAGGTGAAATACTGAAATAATATATTTTGCGTCTTTCTTGATAAAGAACTGAATTTGCCCTCATAAGAAGAGAACAGTTCTTATCAAAAGATACAGGGTCTTTATAAATAATTTCATTCATAAAGATTGTCGTTTTTTACTAATATTGAACCGTTTTTACAGGAGCAACTGTCCGAGATGAACAGTTGCTCTTTTTAATTTTTATGTTGCCGTTCATAACTGCCAGTACATTGTGAAAATCTATTTTAGATTTTTCTCGGTTTGACTTAACCGATTGAGAAATAAACTTTTAGCGAATTATTTGAGAAATAGAAGTAACGATTTAGCAACTGTGCGAATTTCAGTGTTTTACGTTGCTATGCTGTCAAATAACTCTTTCATCTGCAAATATAATATGTTTTTCCAAAAACGAAAAACATCAAGCGTGTTTTTCTGAATGGGATGGTAATTATCCCTTGATTAATATGGGGTATCTATATTCCAAATGTCCACTGAATCATTTTTTTGATATTCATTAAAATCAGAGATGGCATCATTTATCATTAGTGTATTCTCTCTAAACATTGAACATTTTGAAACATCATTATCATTGCAATATTTTGGATTACCACATTTTTTATACAATTTGCAGAACTTGCTTCCACTCATATCTTCTGCTTGCCATTTACATAATTGGCAATCTTTCTTTAAATACCCATCAAGATACGCTTTAACTTTTCCAATTGTATATAAACCACCACTATTGATAAAATATGGTATGCAATCATCATATGGCATACTTATTTCATAGATTCCCTTTCTGTGGTGATTGTAATTCCTACAAGTAAACGTATCTCGTTCAACATAGCTTTTCAAAGTATGATGTAAGATATATTTTTGAAAAGGTTGCGCAAAGTCCTCTGCTAAAACTTCCTTACGTTTAAAGTTGTGCAACTTAACTTTTTCACATTCATTTAAATTTGTGGAATTTACAATATCCAAAATATCTTCTTCTGACTGAATACTAAGTTCAATAATACGAATGCCCGATTTTTTCTTTTCTTGACTGCATTCATGTGTTACAAATACTTCAATGAAAATAGGCAAATTAGGATTAGTCTTGTTTTCGCAATACAAATCGGCTATAAAGTCTCTACACCTATGTTCTTGGATGCATTTTGAATAATAAGTCTTTAAATCAAATTGCACTTTCTTTACCCTCTTACAGTTTATCTTGTCATAGAAAACACAATTATCATACTTGTCGCACTTTTCATAACTATCCATAGATAATATGATATGCTCTTTCTGATTAAACCAATTCATTATCATTATCTCAGCAATGGAATGTAGATATTTGTCGTAAGAACATTTGTCAGCCTTATGCGCAAAATGCCATTGGCGGATATTTCCACGTTTAGCTATCATCTCACTGTGACAATAAGGACAAAAATATCGTTCGTTTGAATAATATACATCCTTTATATCAACGATGCAATTATCGGTGTTAAGTGCAAAATGTTGATAAGTGTGTGAATGTTTCATTTTATAAGTACCGACTAATAAACTCCTTCTTTTTCCCTAATTATGCCAATGTTTTCATCTGTCGATTTTGATTTTGACACGACTATTTGGTCAAAATTCTTTTTCCCCACTTGTATTTGACCATTTGAAAACACATATAGAAAAACATTTTTCAAAGTCTTTTTATATATAGATTTTCCATTTTTATCAACGACTTTTACTTTGACTTTATATTTATCTGATATAAAATAGTCAGGAGTTATTGACTTGAAAGACATCGTAACATCTTCATAATATTTCCCTTCAATATCAAGAAATGCTACTTTATGTACAACTTCCATATCAGTTAAAGGCTTTGCTGTTTCTGGTTCACTTTGAGCAAAAGCCAAAGGACACGTAAACAACATAATTAACAGCAATACAGACATTTTTGCCTTGTCTAAAACATAAGTGTTAGTGATTTTAGTCATATCTATTATTTTTTTAATGATAAAAAGCGCAGACATTCGCCATACGCTTCACGGTTCACCACAAACCACAACTAAATATGGGAAGTCTGCGCCCATATTCGGGGCAGTCCCAATATTAGTTGTTGCTCTTTACTTGTAGTGGTGATTGTGAAGCTATCGAGCAATATGTCTTGGAACGAGTTATCTCAATCCAACTGCAAAAATACAAAAAAACGTGATAATCCATTCAATATAGGTAGATTATTCGGCTGTTTTCTTTGAACTATAGTTTTATACCCCTATTTTGCCTTGGCTTCGGTATTCCAATAGCTTCTCAAAACTCGCTCATCTTTTTTCTGAACCAACTCACGTGTGGAACTCCGTCAATATTGAAATCGAATTTTCCGTTTTCATTCTCCTTGATGGCGCAGATAGAACGCTTGGTTTCAAAACTTTGGTTGAACTCCGAAGAGTAGAGTTTACCTTTAATGGCAACATCCTTGAAAGTGCATAGTCTTCGGATAATACCGTCATCGAAACCCAAGCGGTCACGCAGGAAATTTATTGTCGGTATCAGCTTTTCCACGTATGGGAAATAGCATTTGACAAAATTCACGAACTCGGACAGCTTACCATTCTGTTGCTCATATGTGCTTTTCATTTCCTGCATCTGTTTGGCTTGTTGTCGTTCCCGTTGTCGGGCTTCTTCTTCAAGTTCAATGATGCGGTTTTGCAGGGCGGTGTTCTCCCTTTCCAATGTCTTGACCTTGTTGCTGCCGAAAAGAGAACCGACACTCTCGGCGATGTTGGCGGCTGCGACGGTTGCCGCCCCTTTCAGCTTCTCGGTCTGTATTTCTTTTTTCGCCCGTCTTAGTTCCTCCCGTGCCGTTTCTTTCTGCTGTTGCAAATCCACCACTTCCGCTTTGAGGTCGTCGGAGAGTTTCTGTATATCCCGATAATACTGCTGCGTGGACTTGTGGCGAGCCTTCGAGCCGTCTACAGGCATAACCTTTAGGGGTACATTCTAAAAGGTGAAGATTTAACCTTTTTATTATTTATTAACACTCAAAGAGCGGTGGTAGAGGGTATTTTCCCTCTTTTCGGTACTTTATTGATGGTTCGATGTTCCCATCTTTCCACATTGCTTGGCTCGTTCGCACAAGCCACTACAAAGGTACTACAATTTCCAATAAAGGCAAGAGGACAGCAATTCAAATCTATTATTTTTGAGGGAGTGAAATCTGCCGCTTGCCAAATTTCTCTCTGTCGAAAATAATAGTCCTCTGAAAAGAATGAAAACAGCATTGATAAAATTGCCTTATTAAGGGGGGGCTATGCTGTTTTATGCTATTATTTCGTCAGTCGTTTATCTCCGTTGCCGGATGCAGTTTTCAGCCAAGCCGATGAATAAGAAAAGGTTTTGGAGCTGTTTACTCTCCAACGGAGGACGAAACTGCTCCAAATGGTTTACCGCTTGAACTTTTCGTTTTCTAAAAGAGGTTTGGCAACCTTTGCATCCGACAAAAGGAGATAAATGACCAGATATATAACAGTAGTATTACATTAAGGTAAAGAACAACCATGGTATAGTATTATTGCAATTTAACTATTTAAAGTTTGTTTATAATCAAATCATTTAAAGATTTTTGTCCTTCTATGATTTTTTGTATTTGATAAATGTCGTAATTAAATAAAAAATATCACGCATAATGACTTTTTCTTTTTTCTAAATTTCTTCAAATGACAAATTATTGTTACCTTTGTAATGTAATGTAGTTAATGGTTGCGCTTATAAAGTCCTTGGAAAGGATTTATGTATAAAAGAGGTAGATGTTTACTCTGTTCTTGCCTGGATTATCAGCATCACTGATATGAAATAACAGAAAAAAAATATACAATGGCTAAGCGGACGGACAGGCAGGGAAATAGTACAGATTCCCAATCCCCCTCTTTATAATACATTGCGTATAAGATTTATGGGTCAGCGGATTTTCCTGGTTGGTAAGCTTTCTTTTAAGCGTATAGCCTAGCCAGTCTGAACATGAAGAATTTCAGATCAGCCACCCCTCTTAACTGGCTTCGAAAAGCTTTGATTTTAGCATTGAACGACTCCGCTGAAGCATTTGTCAATCGTTCTTCAAAATAATTTATGATGGTCGTACTATGGTTTGAAAAGGTATCAAGTACCTTGTTGAACTCCATATAGTCAAACTTTTCCACTTCATTGTACCATCTTGCGAGATTTAGCCTTGCTTCATCGGGACCTGACTTCTTGTTGAAGATGTCTGTCAGTTTCATGCTAAGGCTGTATCCTTCCAGAAGCTTGGGGAATTTATCAAAGAGAATGGCAGCCCTGGTCTTTTGCTGTTCATTCCATTTGCTCCAGTGTTTCAGTATAATATGCTTGCTTCTGCTTACTATCTGTGGCAGGGTTTCTCCGTTCTCCATTCTTTCAGGCTCCCATTTCCCTATTCTCTCCCTTTCCGCCTTACTCTTTGCTTCTTTCTTCTTTTGACGGTGCTCCCTGATAGCCTGATTTTCCGCATCAAGTACTTTCCACCGATAGCGTATTCTTAACCGGTCAACAGCTTCAGACATGAGCTGCTGTACATGAAAACGGTCATTGATCAGCTTTGCGGCAGGAAACACCTTTCTGACCGTCAGCATCATGGCTGAAGATAAATCTGTAGTGACAGTCTTGACAGACAGCCGTTTCCGGTGCGGAAGCCTGCGCAAGATTCCGCTTACCGCATCTGTGGCCACTCCACGAACCATTGCAACTAAAGCCCCCTTACGGCCTTTGGCTGCTTTATTGGTCAGAATCGTATAAACATCTCCATTGCTCAGGCAAGTTTCATCCAAAGAAAGGTTTTCTCCAATGTTTTCAGGATAAAGGAGGTAGTCATGCGCATGTTCGAGTTGGTCCCAGTTCCGGTAATCACTGATTTTCTCCTTGTATTGTTTACGAAGAGTCTGTCCTTTTACGCCATAACGTTCCGCAAGCACACAGATGCTCACAGGAGTAGATTCAATCTCCTTCTTTTAAAAAAGAAACGAACTCAGAATTGAGCCGTGTACCGTCAAATTCGGATAAATCCCAGTCATAGCTGAAGATTTCATTGGAAGACTTGTCAAGCCATTTACGTTTACGGACATGGAGATAAGTGGCGCGACCACGAATAGGGTAGTCTTGGATTGTACGGTACTCACCAAAACCATAGGATATGATATCCGGGTTGGTCTTATCTTCTTTTAGCTGAACTTTTTTTTCATCAAGATAAATATCAAAACGGTCAGCACTCTTGTCGAAATTGACAATATCAAAGTTGTCTATAAGCACATCCGGAAGGATGGCACGAAGGAGTCGTTCGGGTTTCATAAAACAAAGGTAAGCAAAGATAGCTAATTTTAAAACTTACCAACCAGAAATTTCCGCTGAGCCAGATTTATTAACTGTCTGGTCTGGGGAATCTACAGAGATTTAACGAATCAAGATGGGAAGAGTCAGTCTTTGTCTTGTCATAATGTTCTTCATCTGTAGTGCTCAAAAAATTGATGCACAAGTACAGAATATCAGAGAGAAACAAGATACCATTTCGGCGACTAAATCATTAGAGCATATCAGGCCCGAGAATATCAAGAAGGGACCATTGAATAATGCTTTGGATGTATTGAGTGGTCAGTCTGCCGGTGTGAACGTCACCACTAATGGGACTGACAGGCTCGCTATGCTGAATAGTATCCGTGTGCGTGGTACCACATCCATTATGGGTGGCAATGACCCGTTAGTAATTATTGACGGAGTGACATCTGACATCGCTACGCTATCTACCATATATCCCGCAGACATCGAGAGTTTCACTATTTTGAAGAATGCTACCGAAACGGCAATGTACGGTTCCCGTGGTGCTTCAGGTGTAATTGAGATTAAGACCAAGAAAGGAACGGGGCGAGGTTTCGAAATATCATATGATGGCAACTACGGATTCGAGTCAATGTATAAACATCTGCAAATGCTCAACGGCCCGGAGTATATAGCTACAGCAGAGGCACTTGGATTAGATTACAATAATGGTGGCTACAACACCAATTTTCACGATGTAATTACTCGTACGGGCTTGATACATCAGCATCACTTGGCTTTTAGCGGTGGTTCGGAAAACTCAAACTATCGAGCATCGTTCGGTTTTATGGATCATAATACAATTGTCAAAGTTAACGATTACCGAAATTTAGTGGTAAAACTTGATGCTACACAAAAGGCTTTCGATGGTCGCTTAGTTGGCGATTTTGGTGTATATGGCTACTCGTCAAAGATACACGACATTTTCGATACACGAATGCTGTTTTACTCGGCAGCTGCACAGAATCCTACATATCCAGCAGGAACTGATGTTAATGGCAACTGGGTGAAGAACTCGGCTGCATCACACATCAACCACCCCGGAGCACTCCTCTATGAGAAAAATGACTCCGAAGAACGGAATTTCAATACACATTTGGGGCTGAAATTTAATATCCTTGACAATTTGATATTGTCGGCTTTCGGCTCTTATTCATATTCATCTACGGGAAATGCTCAATTTTGTCCTACATGGGTGTGGGCGCAAGGCAATGTTTATCGTGGAGAGTTCAAGGGTGAAGACTACTTTACAAATGTGTCCCTCTCATATAACAATGCTTGGGGAGACTCACACCTTGATGCTGTTGTTGGCGCAGAATATCTTAAACAGGTAAGGACTGGTTTATGGGTGCAGGCAAAAGGAATAACAACAAATGATTTCTCCTATAATAACATCGGAGCAACATCATCGCGTCCTTTCGGTGGTACGAGCAGTAGCTATGAAGACCCGTCACTTGCTTCAATAATGGGTAGTGTCACATATAGTTACAAGGATAGATATTCTATTGCGGCAGCACTCCGTGGAGATGGCTCTTCAATGGTAAGCGATAACAATACTTTCGGATTCTTCCCATCAGTATCACTGGGTTGGGATGTAAAAAAAGAAGGCTTCCTCTCTGATACTGACTTTATAACAATGTTGAAACTAAGAACCGGATATGGTCGGTCAGGAAATCTTGGAGGTATAACATCCTATACAACACTTAATACCGTAAAGGAGAATGGTATCGTATCCATCAACGGTGCACCTACCGTAACAATGGGAAGTATACGCAACACGAATCCGGACCTTAAGTGGGAGACTCGTTCAACATTTAATATCGGTTTTGACTTAGGTATATGGGATAATCGGTTGATGCTTACCTCGGAATTATATTACTCAAAGACAACGGATATGCTCTATGAGTATGATGTTCCCGTTCCGACCTTTGCGTTCGATAAACTGATGGCAAATATCGGCTCGATGTCTAACCAGGGTGTCGAACTAGGAATCTCGGTAGTTCCCATTCAACGAAAGGATATGGAGATGAATATCAACTTCAATATGTCCTACCAGAAGAATAAGTTACTTTCGCTTAGTGGAGAGTATAATGGTATGCATATGACAGCTTCAGATATTACTCCGATTGGCTCGCTTTATGGTGCAGGTCAGAACGGTGGAGACAATAATGTAGTATATCAGATTGTAGGTCAGCCATTGGGGGTATTCTATCTACCTCACTGCAAAGGGCTTAAAGAAAATGAACTTGGTGGCTACAGTTACGATATTGAAGATTTGAATGATGATGGCGAGATTGATTTTAGCGATGGCGGAGACAGGTATATAGCAGGTCAGGCAACCCCCAAGGTAACTATTGGATCAAACATCAGTTTCCGTTACAAGTCCTTTGATATTGCCATGCAGATAAATGGTGCTTTCGGTCATAAGATATTCAATGGCACGGGCTTGGCTTATACCAATATGTCTATATTCCCTGACTACAATGTATTGAAGGGTGCTCCTGAAAAAAATATTATTGATCAGAATGTTTCAGACTATTGGTTGGAAAAAGGTGACTATGTAAATATTGAACATATTACCATAGGCTACAATATTCCAATGAAATCCAAGGCTGTGAAGTCATTGCGTCTTTCGGCAGGCATTAGCAACCTTGCAACAATCACAGGCTATAGCGGTCTTACTCCAATGATAAACAGTTATGTAGTAAGCAACACTTTGGGCATTGACGACAAACGCACCTATCCTTTATATCGTACCTATTCGTTAGGTCTTAGTATTCAATTCTAACCGCTTACAGTTATGAAAAGATATATAAACATATTGATGGTTGCTTTGGCAACGATGATGACCTCTTGTCTTACTGAAGACCCTAGAGATCAACTTTATGAAGAAGACATTTACAACAATGCCAACAACATATATATTAATGCAGTGGCTGTGCTCTACAATTACATTGGTGGCAGTGCAGACAGTGAGGGTTTACAGGGGACCTGTCGTGGGATTTATGACTATAACACACTTACTACAGACGAAGCCATGATACCTATTCGTGGTGGCGACTGGTACGATGGAGGTTTGTGGACGAATATGTATCAGCATAAGTGGAGTCCTAATGATTTACCACTCTACAATACTTGGAAATACCTCTACAAGGTTGTTGTGTTATCGAACAAATCTCTGCATATCATCGATAAGTATAGCCATAACCTATCTGAGGAGCAGAGAGTGGCCTACGAAGCTGAGGTGCGAGCTCTGAGAGCACTTTTCTACTACTACATTATGGATATGTATGGCAGAGTGCCCATCGTAACATCCTATGAACAACCGCAGGATGAAGTTGTGCAGAGCGAGCGTAGCGAGGTTTTCCGTTTTATCGTGAATGAGTTGCAGGAGGTTGCCGAGTTGTTGCCAAATGAGCGTAGTAATAAGATGGGTAACTACTATGGTCGTATAACAACACCTGTAGCTAATTTCCTTTTGGCTAAGTTGGCTCTTAATGCCGAGATATATTGTGATGATAATTGGACTGATGGCGTTCCACGGAACGGTAAAGAGATATTTTTCACCGTCGATGGTGAGAAACTCAACGCTTGGCAGACCTGTATCAAATATTGCAATAAACTTGCCGAGGTAGGTTATCGGTTGGAGGACGATTATAGCTATAATTTCTCTGTGCATAACGAGAACTCCAACGAAAACATATTCACCATTCCGTTGGATAAGAACCTCTATGCTGCGCAGTTCTGGTATCTCTTCCGATCACGACACTACAACCATGGCGGTGCGTTGGGGGGCTCATCGGAAAATGGTACCAGTGCCAATATCTCAACAGTCTTAGCCAACGGATACGGCACAGATGATGTAGATGCTCGCTTTGAAAAGAACTTCTATGCCGGCATCGTAGAGGTTGATGGAAAGCCTGTAATGATGGACAATGGACAGCAGTTGGAGTATTTCCCATTGGAGCTAAAGTTGAATCTTACGGGAAGCTCCTATGTCAAGACAGCTGGTGCTCGTATGGCAAAATATGAGGTTGATAGGACCTCACATTCCGACGGTAGACAACCGGATAACGACATCGTGCTATTCCGCTATGCCGATGCTCTCCTGATGAAGTCCGAGGCAAAGGTACGTAATGGTGAGGATGGCTCGTTGGAGTTGAACGAAGTCCGAGGTCGTGTTGGTATGCCATATCGAGAAGCTACGCTTGAGAACATATTGAAAGAGCGTTTGTTGGAGTTAGTATGGGAAGGCTGGCGACGACAAGATATGGTGCGTTTTGGAGTTTATCACAAATCATACGATCAGCGAATCCAACTGGCTGATGAGAAAAATGGGTATACCACAGTTTTTCCTATTCCACAAAAAAGTATAGACTTGAACCCAAAATTGAAACAAAATGTTGGATATAAATAACTTTAGCCTATGAGTATTCAATTTGACATTGCAAAACAGATTATAGCTGAAACATGCCCTAATCGCAAACTTAAGTTGGAGAATATTCGCCTTTTTGCAGATATTATTCAGCCTAAGAAATATCAAAAAGGTGATATAATTCTAAATGAAGGTGATATCTGTAATTGCCTATTTTATATAGAAAAGGGATTTATTAGACAGCACTACCTAAAGCATGATAAGGATGTGATAGAACATTTAGCATGTGAAAAAGATGTTGTCTGGTGTATTGACAGCTATTTTAACCGAGAGCCAACACATCTTATGATGGATGCTGTAGAAAACAGTGTTTTATGGGAAATTCCGCGTGATATAATGGAAGAACTTTCTGATGCTAATGGTGATATAGCTTATCTATATCGGAGTTTTTTTGAAAATTCCTTAATGTTATCACAATTAAAGGCTGACATTTTACGTTTCGAATCAGCAAATGACAGATACGCTAGATTACAGCAACATTTTCCTGAAATAACTAGAAGAGCACCTTTGACAATGATTGCTTCATATCTTCAGATGACATTGGAAACATTAAGCAGAGTACGTGCATCAATAGCTAATGCTGAGAGCAAATAAAGCAAACTAACTATTAGGACTTAACTAACATCAAAAACAGGTCAGGATATAGCGTCCTGACCTGTTTCTTTAATAAACTTAAAAGCTATGGATTAATGAGATGTTAGTCATCGTCATCATCATCGAATTCATCCTCATCGTCGTCATCATCATATTCTATTGCTTCACTTTCTTCAATAATGTTACTAAAAGCTCCTGTTAAATCAAAATGATAGTTCTTTTTATTGTTAAAAAATTCATACGTGATAGAGCCGAAAGTATTCATAATATGTAACTGATGTTTATGACTCACTCATCTTATTCGAAAAATAAGGGCAAACTAAAAAGTGTATGTTTACTATATTGAAGTCATATCTTTTGAACGACAAAAAGTAAATACTTATATAGAACAACTTCCAACATAATAATCACTTTTTAGCATGCCGCATACATTGTTAACCTTAAAAATCTTTTTACCTGTTGCAAGTAAATCTTACATTTACTATGCATAAACTAAACCCTATTTACTTTCCTCTCTTGCTTAACTTTAAATTATAAAAGACAGGGATCATACCAGTGGGGCACACATGTACCTTGCAAATTTACACACCTCATTTTTATGTAATTTAATATATCCCACTTTTAGCAGGATATTACTTTACAGTTGTTAACTCTTTTAAAGTGTCTGTATCTTCACTCCGATTGCTAAAAATTGTTTTCCTGTTTTCCATCCGATAGCTGTTTCTTGACAGTTGTATAATCTCACAACAGTAGAGCAGTCTGTCAAGCAATGCCGCTGCGACAGCTTCCTCTCCCGGTATTGCCAGCCACTCTGTAAGGGAGTAGTTGGCTGTAACGATAAGCGATGTCTTTTCCTGAAACTCATTCACCAGTTTGAACAGCAACATGATATCTTCTCTTTTCAAGGGAAAGAGTGTGGCATTGTCAATGGCCAGCAGCTGTGCCTTCATGATCCGTTTGTAGGTTTTCATCGCATGCCTGGAAACATCCCTTGTCTTCAGACAGGTCAGAAGGTCCTCCAGCGTAACCATATATGCCCTGTATCCGGCTTTCACCGCCTCATGGACAAGTCCGGCGGCAATATAGGTCTTTCCTGTTCCGGAACCGCCTGCCAGAAGCAGGTTGTATGCCTGTCCCACCCATACCAGCTCGCGCAGTTCGCGCAGCTTTCTGGAGTCGATTCCTTCCGTCCGGGTAAAGTCGTAACGGTCCAGATCATGCCTTGCAGGAAGCCCGGCCGCTTTCAAACGACACAAATATTTCCGGTTCTCCCTGGTCCGGACCTCCTCCCTGAGGCAGGCGAGTAGAAACTCCGGATAGGTCAGCTGCTTTTCCTGGGCCTGATGCAGCAGTTCCTCCAGATGTTCGGTCAGATTGCCCAGCTTGAGCATACGTGCACATTCCATGAGTTCCTTCTTATGTCTTGTCATAATCCCTGAGTATTTCGTTATAAGACTGTATCAATCCGCCTTGTCGGGGCAGGTGATCCTCCAGTCCGTATATTTCTGTTCCATTTTCCTTTCCCCTGCACACATATTCACACAGGCTTTTAACCGAGTCCCCGTTATAGATGCCTTTGTCCAGACATATCCGTATGGCCTCTATCAGTGTATTCTTGTCATATCCGGGAATTATGCGCAGGATCACCTCCAGATTATCCCTGTAATAAACGTGAGTTCGAAATAAAATCAAAAAATAGCAAGTTGTCCGTCATTGACAAACTTTACGTCAATGGCGGGCTTTTTTTCAAAAAAGCAGTATGCCGCGATAGCCGACAAGGAGTTGGCTATAAAGTTACTGAATGAACGATGTCTTGAGTGTTCAATCTGTGCGATGTTCTTCAGTTCGTCATTGACCGTTTCAATCAAGGCTCTTTTTCTTAGCAAAATCTTGTCGGCAATACTCATCAGTGAGTTCCTCATATTATTTTTAACTTTAGTAACAAGTTGTATGCCATTAAGGAAAAGGTTTTCAAACAGAGCCTGACCTATATATCCCTTGTCTGCACATAGTTTTCCTTTGATGTTTTCCAGAAACCTACCCTGTTTCAATGGTTCCCGGTCATCCACGTTTCCAGGCGTGAACATGAAATTGAGGATTTCACCCTTGTCATTGATTATCAGATGCAGCTTGAATCCGAAGAACCATCCCATAGAACATCTTCCACGCTCGGCAAGCCCTTCAAATGTCTTATGAATCAAGATTCTTTGGTTACGACATACACATAAGGGAGTGGAATCAACGAAACTGATGCCGGTACAAGTTCCCAGCAGTACTCTTTTGATGAATATGGTCATGGGAAGCAATACTTCCTTCTCCAGTTCCACAAAACGGTTATAAGAAACCTGACGAGGAAAAAGGTGTTTCAGATGTTTACAGACATACTCCTTGTAGTAATGCTTGAAACAACGGAAACCACCGGAGTGAAACAGGATTAGAATAACCATAATCTCTGCATCACTCATACGGTTGGGTTTGTTACGATGCATGGTCTTCATATCCTTAATCATATATTTTTCCTGTTGCAATGTAAATTCCTTGCAAAAATCATCGGCCATACAATAAATCTCTGTAACTTTAGACTCTGGAAACATAGTGGTAATCGTTTAAATGTTATAATTCAGCACTATAAATTTAATACTTTTATCGCTATGTTTCTAATTATAAGTGAAATATATTTATTTTTATTTCGAACTCACGTTAATAACGTTCCTTCCTCCTTTTCAGATTATCCATCCACATGGCTACCTCCCTGTTGCCCGACACATGGACAAGGATGCGTTCGGCTATCTTCACTCCGGCGTTTCTCGGTTTTCTGTGGGAGTCGTCATAAACGGTCCTTCCCTTTCTGGTACAGAGCGCATGCCGGCAGATGAGTTTCCCCGTATCCTTGTTGTACAGCTCCACATTCCCTTCCGTTTCCTGCAGCCAGACGGTTGTCTGCCCGCTCCGGTAAGTTCCGCATGGCAGGCTGTAATAATTCCCCCTGTACTGCACTGTATTGTCCTTGCGTACATGGTATTCCCTCATCTCCTCCTGCGGTGGTTGTGGCGTCCCATGATAGGGCATGAGAAAGCCTTTTTCCACGGCAAACTCTTCCCGGGGAAAAAGACGGGTGGTCCCGTGCACCTTCCCGTTCCCCGTCCTTTCAAGCCATTCGAGGGCCTCCCTGTTCAGACTGTTCCTGCATGATTGATGCAGTACTCCCCGATTTGTCTGTGAGCAAGCATGTTGTACTCTATGGATTTGTCAATCTTCGAACGGCTATGATGTTGTGGACTTTTCTTTCTCCTTTGTTGTCGAATTTCTTGTTGTCGCTTGGGTGGTTGACCACTTGACCATTCACCCATAAGGTGGTAGAACCGCCTCCATCCAGATTAAGTGCGCAATGTGCCTTCAGAATTCGCAAAAGATAGGCAAGTTCTGCAATGGACATTCCATCTGCGTGCCCTTCTGCCCTTCCATCTACCGCTACCAGCATTATGTCACCTTCTTTTGTGAGTGCAATGGCACTTCTGGGATGTCTGGTCTCTGAGAATTCCCGATCTATCGTCGTGAAGTCACACGTCTTGCCGTCCTGCATCAAGAGCGGTCCGGACGCAAGTATATCCCCATCCAGCGGGAACCCTTTCTTCTCATTTTCGTCGTTCCATGGTATGATCCGGATATTGTTATCCACCATGTGTACGGCACCATTGACACGCAAATGCCTTTCTTCGGTAGTTGTCGTATCTATTACCGCTTCATTTTTACGGAGGTAACAGGTAGAGAAGCCTTCCTTGATACTGAAGTACGACCCGTTTATGGCTGCAGAAGAACGGCTTTGTTCAGCCAATTGGCTAGTGGTGGTCAGCGAGTCCGTCGTAGCAATAAAGGCTGTATAGCCTTCCGCTCTTCCAATGGTCAGGATGCTGATGGATTGCTTGCCTCCAAACAGGCCTTCTATCGAAGCTTGTTTCAACTGGATGCCTTGCAGTGAAGATGTTCTCTCCCATTTGGCCGATACGATGGCCAGGGAATCCGATGGATTGCTGGCTTTGGAAAGCTGTACGCCCGTGAGTGTGAGCACTGAAGCAAAGATGAAACTGAGATATTTATTCATGGTTTTCAGATGATTTGATGACAATGAACGAGGTTACTCTGCGTTGTCCCGCATGGTCGAATTTCTTGTTGTCAGTCGGATGGTTCACGACCCCTCCTACTCGCTGCTCTGAAGAGGCAATCCACATGGTAGTGGACCCTCCACCATCCAGGTTCAAGGCTGATTGGGGGCAGAAGTAAGTAAGTAGAAATCGGGTCAGTTCGTTTGCAGACATTCCTGCCGCCTGGGTACTTCTTCCGTCAACGGTTATCAAAAGCAGTTTCTTATGCTCTGTAAGTGCTACCGCTGTCCGCGGGTGTCTCACTCCCTGGTGCCTTCTGAAGTCTTCGTAATCAAGCTTGTTCAGGTCCATTCCTTCTACGTTTCCGGTAAAATTCAGCCCTACAGGATCGTTGTTGTCTATCAACATGGGAGCACCGGATAAAATGTTTGCTGCGGGGTGTGAAAGAAAAGTCGAGTCGCTGGCAAATCGGATGTCGATGTTCTTGTTGTCGTCATCGAACAGGAAGGCACCTTCGTGTTTCCAGTATCGAATGTGTGTGCTGTCCAAACGGTTTTGGGCAAGGAGTCTACCTCCGATTTTGATGAACGATGCTTCGGCCTCGTAGGTTCCGTTGATGGCGGCAGCCGCATTGTTGCGTTCCGCTACAGAAGATAGGGAATCCCCATGCTCTTCGTAAACAAGCTGTATATCATAACTTGGGGAGGTCAGGTCGACCTCGAGAACGTCTACATTTTGGTGCGCTTGGCTGATGGAGTCATATCCGGCGAATCGGTAATGTATCAGTGCCGGCGCAATGGTGTCTGCCACCCACCCGTCCGAAATACGCAGTACCGGGTTTGAAGCTGATCCCTTGTTGGATATTGTCATGCAAGACAAGCACAGTAGGGAAATAAAGGCGGTTTTCAGTTTTTTCATGAGAATCCATTAAAAGTTGGGCGTTGGGGTATTCCCAACGCCCGATAGTGACTATTTCCGTTGCCCTTCACATTCCAATCGAAACAGAGGTTGGCAGGCTGTCCCAACAGAAACCAACAGTATCCCGACCGAGCAGGGCAACGATGAATAACAGGGATTGGTTTATCAGTTATATTCGTTGAGGTTGGGATTGTATTGCACCTCTGATTCCGGCAAGGGAAGATAAAGGTTTGTCTTTCCGTTCATGGACACTACCTCTTCGGAAATCTTGTTGGTACGAATCAGGTCAAAAAACAGGAAGCCCTCACAGTAAAGTTCCTTTCTGCGTTCCAGGGCTACTTTCTTCTGGTAGTCTTCCTCCGAAGCAATATCCGAGTTGTTGTACGGATTCAATCCTCTTGAACGGCGCAGCTCGTTCAGTCTATTCAGTCCGTTCCGTCCTTGTGCTTCCGCACTAATCAGGTACATTTCTGCAATACGTGAAACGATGAGCGGCGTAAAATCTCTGAACTTGTTCATGATGATATAGGTTTCGGAAACGCTCTCCAGCGTAGTGATGCAGGTGTTGTTGCGCGTATCAGCCGGATCCTCGAACAGTTTCTCCGATTCGGGAGACGGGCAGAGAAACCAGCTTCCTTTCATCGGTGAGTTGTAGGTGGTGAACAGGGCGTACAAGTTCTGGCCTCCTTCGCTAGTGTTGTTGCGGAAACTGAAGATTATCTCGCTGTTGTTGGTTGTCGTGAAGATGTTGTCGTAGTTTTCGCTGAGTTTGAATTTGGGATTTGCGATCAGCGTTTCAGCCATATTTTTGGCCGTTTCCATATCTCCGGTTGTCAGGGCCAAGCGTGCCATCAGAGCTTGGGCTGCTTCGAGGCTTACCGTGAAGGGTGCGCCCGAAGTTTCACCAAAAGGTTTCAAATGTCCTTCATCGATACAAAAACTTAACTCTTCCTTGATGAAGTTGAACACAGCGGACTGTTTGTCACGCTTTACGTTCTCCAGGGTATTGTCCTTGATGATGGGAACACCATCCCAGCGTGTGGCCAGACAGTAATAGGCGTATGCCCGGAGGAAACGAGCCTGTGCCTCTATATGGGTGTTCTTTTCACTGGGCTCCAAATTGGAAAGGATGGAAAGGGTGGTATTGGCATTGTAAATGGCCTTGTAGTAACCACGCCACATCGTAAGCAGCGTACCGTTATTGGAGGGTATCTCGTTGTTTACAAAGTCATTGGAACCGCTCAGGTAGGTATTGATCAGATTCTCGCCCCGCATGTCAAAGAGTACCCAGGTGTCGCGACCCGGGTCGTTCTGTAACGAGCGGTAGGTACCGGTTAGCAGTTGTTCCACTTCACCTTGTCCGAGAATGGAGGGTGAGACGGCCGTTGCAGGTTCCAGATCCAACCAGGAGCAGGAACTGGTACCCAACGCGGTGCCCAGCATTAATGTATATATCAGATGATTTAGTTTCATGATGAATATCGATTATAAATGAATTATATTTAGAAAGTAAGATTGAAGCCGCAGACAAACGTACGCAACTGAGGAACGGTCATGGCATCCTCGCCCATTGTCTTGGAATTGTTGACTGAGTAGCTGACTTCAGGGTCATATCCAGGATAAGAGCTGATGGTCCACAGATTCTGTGCGGACAGGTACACACGCATATTGCTGATGTTCAGCTTCTGGGTCAGGTTTGACGGAAGGGTATACCCCAGTGTCACATCCTTGAATTTGAAGTATGAGCCATCATGAAGCAGGTAGGTAGATGCCTGTGTGTTGTGCGTGCTGATCATGGCACGAGGTATCGAGTTGTTTGTGCCGGGGCCGGTCCATCGGTTGGCAGCAATGTCCTTACGCATGCCGTAGTTGTTGTGTCCAACGGCATCAATACCACCCATACCGGTAGCATAGACATCGTTGCCAACGGAGAAAGTGTTGAAGATGGTCAGGTCGAAATTGCCGTATCTGAACCGGTTGGTGAGACCACCGAAGAAATCCGGAAGGGGCTTTCCGACGATTTCCTTGTCGGCGGGTGTCAAATCACCATCATTGTCCTTGTCTGCATACTTGATGTCACCGGCACGAACCCCCTTGGCATAAAGTTTTTCAGGAACCTCTTGATTATCTTGATAGATACCATCCATTTTATACATGTAGAAGGATCCGATGGGTTGTCCCACCTGAAGGACATGGTTGCCTACAGGAATGGGCTTTTCATCAATCAGTGAGGTCAGCTTGTTCTTGATCGTTGAGATGTTGAACTGTGTATCCCAGCTGAACCGGTCGTTCATGATGTTGTGACTCTCTACATTGAATTCGAAACCGGTGTTTCGCATGCTGCCGATGTTTTGGGTAATGGATGAGAATCCAGTTGTAGTATGCAGCGGGCGGTCATAAAGCAAGTCTTTCGTGTTCTTGATGAAATAGTCCATACCGACAGTGACTCTGTCATTGAACAGCGACAGGTCCAGACCGATGTTTGTCTGGTCGGACTTTTCCCATTTCAAGTCCGGATTGGCCAGGGTGGTGATAGCAATGCCGTCCTGGCCGTTGTAGTTGTGTCCGCCATTTGCCAGTGAACGGGAGTCATAGTTTCCAATTCCTTCCTGGTTACCGGTCATACCCCAGCTGGCACGCAGCTTCAGGTCCGAGATGATTCCGTCTTTTGGAAAAAAGGATTCGTTGCTGATGCGCCAAGCACCTGACACCGATGGGAAGGTACCCCATTGGTTACCGTCAGCGAACTTGGATGAACCGTCTGCACGGATAGAGAAGGTGAAAAGGTATCTGTCCGCATAACCCATGTTCAATCGGAAGAAGGTAGAGATGAGTCGATTCTTTCCTCCGGTGGTAGAAGCGCTGTTGATTCTACCTGCCGCGTTGATGTAGTCAAATTGTGAAGACGGGAAGTCCTTGCCGACAATAGAACTGGCATCTGTGTTGATTTCTTGCATGGAGTACCCTCCCAATGCCGTGAAATTGAAGTCCTTGATCTGTTTGGTATAAGTCAATGTATTATCGATCAGATAATTCTGCATCATCGAACGATAGTCTGTAATCTCACCTTTCGGACTGCCGTAGGGATGGTCCTTAGTCAGCTTCAGATAGTCGTTTGAATAGCGGATGTCTCCGCTCAGGCTGAGCTTGTATTCCAGTCCTTCCAACAGTTTGATGGTCAGGTAGGCGTTGGCCAGCACTCTGTACCATTCGTTTTTGGACTTTTGTTCATTTAGGACCTGGATCCCGTTGTGTCGTGGAATATCCACGCCTCCAATCATGTATCTTCCATCTTCTTTGAACGGCACATCAAACGGCCGCTGCTCGATGGAGCGTGTAAAGATGCCGTTGCCGACGTTGTCATTGGGAACGCGGTTGTTAATGGTTTTGCTGAGTGCAATGGACACCCCAGTCTAGAAGGCGTTGGAGATGTCGTGGTCGACATTGGTGCGGAGTGAATATCTCCGGAATCGGTTCGTAAGGATAATACCTTCCTGGTCGAAGTATCCCAAAGAAGAGTAGAAACGCGTCTTTTCGCTACCGCTGGAAACCGAAACCTCGTAGTTTTGTACGGCTGCTTGGTCGTGAGTAATGAGATCGATCCAGTCTGTATCGGGTTGTCCCGGACGGGGGTTGACTTCCAGAGTCTTGTAGAGGTTGTCTCCCGGTTTCAGGTTGTTTTGGGTATTGTAGTTGTTGACGGCTTCGTTACGAACAGTAAGGTAAAGATCCGAGTCAGCCATTTCGATTTCCTTGGGAAGTGACTGCAAACCGTATGAAGCACTAAGATTTACGGTTGTCCGTTGGCCTTTCTTTCCTCTCTTGGTGGTGACCATCACAACACCGTTGGTAGCTCTCGAACCATAGATGGCCGTTGCCGCTGCATCCTTCAGTACGTCTATTGACTCGATGTCGTTGGGATTGAGCATGGACAGCGGATTCTGCACGCTACCACCAAAGCGTCCGTTGACGCCTGAATTGTCCGAGTTGCTTACAGGTATACCGTCAATGACGAACAATGGTTCGTTTGAGCCGTTGATAGACCCTACACCACGGATGCTGACACGGACAGCTCCACCGGGCATACCTGATGCGTTCGTAATGTTTACACCGCTCAGGTTACCTTGCATCATCTGGTCCAAGCTGGTTGTTACCGAAAGCTTTTTGTCGCTGGCCTTGAGTGAGGAGGTTGAACCGGTCAGTTCTTTCTTTTTCTGGACGGCGTATCCGACAACGACCAACTCATCCAGCGCAACTGCATCTTCTTCGAGCACAATTTTCTCGACCAGCTGGTCTCCTTTCAGTTCCTGTGTCTTGTATCCAACGTAGGAGATGACAATGACAGCATCCCGATTGGATAGCGAGAGCTGGTATTGGCCGTTGAAATCTGTGATACATCCGTTGTCTGTACCTTTCTCAAAGATGGTTACTCCAATCAGTGGGTTTCCATCCTTGTCAACAATGGTACCGTTGACATTCTTCTTTGTCACAACATACTCTTTGGTCAACATCTTGCTGTAAGTCTGTGATGCAAGAGCAGGATGAGACATCCCTAAGTGACAGCATGTAATACAGATAGACGATGCAATCTGTAAGTAACGTAATTTCATATAACAATATTTAATAACTAAAAATCCTTTGTTGACAAGTAGTCAATAACTCTTAAAAACGGTCGCAAAGTAAGGCATATCCGTATTACAGGGAAAGCGAAACTGGTTAAGTTCCAAATTCGAAAGCGTTAAGAAAATGTTACATAAAAAAACCGGTAAGTCAAAGATGACCGCTCGTATATATTAAGGTATCGTTGCCAAGTATGAGGAGTTCGGGGAGAGGTTCCGGGTAGGTGGATTGTAATCGATTAATGTAAAAAAACGTACTTTATTTTGTCATTGAAACGTTTCTGCCACTTAACTGCTATGTAATATGATGCCGGTATTTTTGCCACCATATCAATAACAGGCATATATCATCAAATACATGAATCATAGAGCAAAAGTCCTTTCCGGCATGGGTAGTGTGCCACTTTTATCCGTCGCTGCGCCAATGTCTTTTTGGAGAGGATGTGGATTGATGGAGCATTCAGTAATCAGCCAAATGGAACTTTGTCGGTATGCGGATAATCCTGCTTTATTGCCTCTAAACCCTGCTTGGAAATAGTAAATTCATCATTTAAATTAATAGATTATATGGAAGTAAAGAAAGTATTGGTGAGTGCATTCCTTTTGACCACTTGCTTGATGAGTGGACAGGCGCAACGCCGGAATGAAATTCAGGTTCCTGATTTGGACGGATATACCACGTTGAAGTGTGACTTTCACATGCACTCTGTGTTCTCCGATGGTCTGGTTTGGCCTACCGTGCGTGTAGATGAAGCCTACCGGGATGGACTGGATGCCATTTCACTGACAGAACATATTGAGTACCGCCCTCACAAACAGGATGTTGTTTCGGATCATAACCGTTCGTTCGACCTTTGTCGGGAACAAGCTGAGAAGTTGGGGATACTTTTGATTAAGGGCAGTGAGATTACGCGAGCCATGGCACCCGGACACTTTAATGCCATCTTCTTGTCTGATTCCAATCCATTGGAACAAAAAGACTACAAGGATGCTTTTCGTGAAGCCAAAAAGCAGGGCGCTTTTATGTTTTGGAACCATCCCGGATGGGATAGTCAACAACCGGATACGAC
The DNA here is from genome assembly GCF_000012825.1 of Phocaeicola vulgatus ATCC 8482. Lineage (GTDB taxonomy): Bacteria > Bacteroidota > Bacteroidia > Bacteroidales > Bacteroidaceae > Phocaeicola > Phocaeicola vulgatus. The sequence goes on from NC_009614.1 coordinate 4,360,849, forward strand.
CAAGTGGTGGCCAGAACATACAGCACTCTATCAAGAAGGCTGTATGCACGGTATCGAAGTGGCAAACGGTCATTTGTATATGCCTGAAGCCATTCAGTGGTGTTTGGATAAAAACCTTACGATGATCGGTACTTCCGATATTCATCAGCCGATTCAGACTGATTACGACTTTGAGAAAGGAGAACACCGTACCATGACGTTTGTCTTTGCGAAGGAACGCTCTTTGCAAGGTATCCGCGAAGCTTTAGACAATCGCCGTACTGCTGCTTATTTTCATGAGTTGCTGATAGGACGAGAAGACTTGCTTCGTCCCTTTTTTGAAAAGTGCGTGAAGATTGAAGAGGTAAGTCGTAATGAGCAAGGAGTGACGCTCTCTATCACCAATGTGACGGATCTTGTTTTGAAACTGAAAAAGACAGCGCATGACACTTTATTGGTGTATTTCCGGGATATGACCTTAAAGCCACATACGCGTTACACTGTCCGTATCGGGTTTAAACAGGGTATCAAAGGTGGCGATGTAAATTTCGAGGTAACGAACTTTATTGTGGCTCCCGATAAAGGACTGAAATATACCATTTCTCTGTGAGATGCTATCGATAGTAATTCATGGACTGATCTTTTGCCTGCACGCTGTTCCTACTCTTTTGAAGAGTTAGAATAAGCAATAACGGTGGCATGAATAGCCAAATAGATTGTGATGGCCATGAGTCAATTTATTGAATTTGAGGATTCATCAGACTTGTTCTTTATATTTTATCTACATTCAATCAAATTGATATCAAAAGTTTGAATATCTAATTTAAATTATAGGTTTATATAGATATAAATCAACAAGAAGGTGTGTCGTAATGCACGATGCACCTCTTTTTTGTTCATCACTATACAAATCTGTTCATTTTCTTTAAGCTGCGATCTTTTGAAGATTTCTTTGATTTATGCAGCGGGTGGAGAGAATAAGACTTTTATCGGTTCGGCGGACTGGATGCCGCGCAACTTGGATAACAGGGTGGAAGTAATCACTCCCGTTTATGATTCTCGAATCAAGGAGGATTTATGGAAAGTCATTGATTTTGGACTCCGGGGTAATTGTCAGGGTAGCGTTGTCGACGGAAGCGGTAAGAACTGCCTTTGGACAACGGATACCGAAGAATCTTTTCGCTCGCAAGAAGAACTATATAAGTATTACAAATCACATATAACGAATGACTGATAGTAAATGTTACGCAGCTATTGACATCGGCTCTAACGCAGTGCGGTTGTTAATCAAAAAGGTGAAGAATAATGAGAATCTAGCCAATAAGCGCCTTTCCAAAGTGATGCTCCTGCGTGTACCTCTACGTTTAGGCTTTGATGTTTTTTCCTTGGGAGAAGTGTCGGATGCAAAGGTGATGAAATTGCGCAGGTTGATGAAGGCTTTCCGACAATTGATGAAAATTTATGAAGTGATAAACTATAGGGCTTGTGCCACTTCTGCCATGCGTGATGCCCAAAATGGCAAGTCTGTAATCAAAAAGGTATGGAAAGATACGGGAATCAACATTGAAGTGATTAACGGTCAAGAGGAAGCACGTATGATTTATAACAATCATATCGAGTGTTTGGAAGACCGTGCCGGAAACTATATATATGTAGACGTCGGTGGGGGAAGTACGGAAATAAATTTTCTCATCAACGGAGAGTTGGTACAGTCTCTATCATATAATATAGGTACCGTCCGAATGTTGAGCAATTCTGTAAGAGAAGGTAGTTGGGAACAGATGAAAAGTGACTTGACTCGTTTAACTGCTGATTTTCAAGGTGTCAATATTATAGGTTCGGGTGGAAATATTAATAAACTTTATCGTCTTGCTGATAAAAAGGATAAGAAACAATCACGTTTGCCAATCACTTCTTTGCAGGAGCTGTATGATAAGTTAAAAGTTCTAACTCTTGAACAGCGCATGGAAGAATTTAATCTGAAAACTGACCGTGCAGATGTTATTGTTCCCGCCGCTGGGATATTTCTGATAATTGCAGGTATTGTCAAAGCTGAGTATATCCATGTTCCGGTCATTGGCTTAGCAGATGGTATTATTGACAATTTGTATGCCATAGACCTGAAAACGGAATAAAAGGAATTGTGCATAGCTGTTTTAACTAGGGATATTCAGTAAATCCTATAAAATTAGCCAACTAATTCATACTAAAAGTATTGCGAATTAGTTGGCTTTTTTGTATCTTTAGGTATTTCCCCTAAAATTTTGAAGAACGATTGACAAATGCTTCAGCGGAGTCGTTCAATGCTAAAATCAAAGCTCTTCGAAGCCAGTTAAGAGGGGTGGCTGATCTGAAATTCTTCATGTTCAGACTGGCTAGGCTATACGCTTAAAGGAAAGCTTGCCAACCGGAAAAATCCGCTGCCCCTGGAAAAAGCAGCATAGCCAAAAGAAAATATAACAGAACTGTAAAATATAAAAGAGGTTGTGCCAACGTTTTGACACAACCTTAGCAGATTACTATTCAGCTGATACCTATTCTGAAAGATGTAAACAACTTGTTTCTTAGATAGCCTTATAAATATTCTACTACTTATTACAGTTCATTTAGAAATGTTATTCTCACTTTTATTCCTCCGCTTTTTCACTTGCTCCACTGCTTCAGATATGATTCCCTTGTTTTCAAAACGCTGCGTGTAATTGGTGTAATCCGGGTGAATACGTTCGTAAGTTGGGTCAGTGAATAAGGGACTCGTAATAATGTGGTCCGCAGTCGAACGGTTACAGCAGAAAACAATATTTTCAACTCCAGCCAGTCTGGTCAATGCTTTCACATCCGTATCATGCGGCTGTAGTGTCATCGGATCTGTAAAAAAGAACAGATAGTCTATTTCTCCTTCTACGATCCGCGAACCAATTTGCTGGTCACCTCCTAAAGGACCAGATTTCAGGATTGTGATATCCCATTTGATTTCAGGATGTTTTTCTTCAAGGGCTTTTTTAATTAGTGTACCGGTTGTACCCGTACAATAGAATTTATGTCCTATCAGACGTTCCGAGTTCCAGAGAACCCACTCTATCATGTCTTTTTTCATTGCATCGTGTGCAACAAGTCCAATTCTACGAACAATTGTTTCCATAAAGCTAAATTATTTTATTTTTATATGATAATTATAATAACAAAAAAACTAATTCTATTGAAGGCCGGAGGATGACCGGATAAATCTGAGCAATTCTTTGTTTGCCTGGCTATCCATGACGGTTTCCCGTTTTTCTTCAAAAAGATTGAGTGTTGTGGAGCATTCCCCACAGATGTCAATGCCCACTACCTGTTCTTTCTGAAGAATAACAGCCAGCAGTTTCTCCAATTCCCATAAGCTGAGAGAACCTTGATCCCAGTTTGTTGCTGCCGAAGCCGGCTTCAAGACATCCTTGTCTATGGAAATGTAAACCGGTCCGTTGATATGTCCGGAAGAAAAGTTCTGCCAACCCTCTTCGTGCATGAGCGTAGTTTCACTGTAAAACCGAACTTGTCTTTCATATCCTTTCGGCACAGCCTGTATCAGTTTGTCTGAAGCACCTACGATAATTACTTTCTTGCAGTTGTTGTTATGGTCCAATATATCCTTTACCCAACTTCCGCAAGAAAGTATGTTGTCAAACAACGGTGGCTGCATATCGGGATGGTGGTCGAACACAATCAGCGAAAACGGAGTTTCAAGTTTGTCTGTCCAGAATTTAGTCAAATAATGATAATTGCCTGAATCGATGAAATGGACTCCCTCCGCCGGATAATCAGCAATCATCCCCTTCAAAGCCAAAGCCCCCTCCCTATCACAGTAGCCATCTGTACCATAAAGATGACGACAATCCAGCCATATAAATTTATTGTTCCGGGCAAACGCCTCGTAGTCATACACTCCCGTGAAGTTCATGATGATGATCGGCCATGCTATCCGTTTATCTGTTTTTTGATTTTGCCCGCTCATACGTTGTTTTTGCATATCCTTTTACTGTTCATTAAAACCATCGTACATAACAGAAATCTTGTCGGTGAGGTAACAAAGCATTCTTGGGATACATACGGAAGGCCTGCTTGAAGCTTCCAGCGTTGAAAATACCGGATGTCGCCTTAAAGGTATATAAATTCCCATTCTTGGAAACCGGCAAAAGGGGAATAACCTCATATATGTGATCCTGACCGTCTTCACGCCTGATAATGACCGATTCTATTCCGATTGCGTCATCCAGGCCTTTCTCATCAACGACAACCGTCACCTCATATTCCTTTCCGGCTTCAACCGTGGCATTCAGCCCATTCCCAGCCTCTATGGATTTGATTTCTATGGCATCCCATCTGCTTCGGACGTTTGCTTTCCAGTCAGCCATCATTTTCGCCTTCGCAAAGTTGTCGGCTGCCAGAATGTGGAAATGCTCTGACAGCTTGTTATAGAACCTGTCATAGTAGTCGTCCAACTGTCTTTTCATGGTAAAATGGGGAGCGATTTGTGCGATTGAGTTCTTGATATACTTGACCCAGTCTTCCGAATAGTTCTTCCCCCCATACTCGTAATACAGTGGCAGGATGTCATGCTCCAACAAATAATAGATGGCTTCGGCATCCAGCTGGTTTTGGTACTGTTCATTCTGATAAGTCCTTTTATCAGTCAGTGCCCATCCAGCATCCTTACGGTATCCTTCATACCACCAACCGTCCAGCACGGAGAAATTAAGCACACCGTTCATCAATGCCTTCTCGCCCGACGTACCCGAAGCTTCTGCCAACCGCGTAGGGGTGTTCATCCAGATATCCACCCCCGAGATAAGATGGCGTGCCAGGTCCATGTCGTAATTCTCCAAGAATATGATTTTACCTAAAAATTCCGGACGCCGGGATATTTCCACGATTTGCTTGATCAGCCCCTGCCCGGCACCGTCATTGGGATGGGCTTTTCCTGCAAAGATGAACTGTACCGGATATTTCGGATTATTCACAATCCTGGCAAGTCGGTCTATATCCGTGAACAGAAGATGAGCCCTCTTATATGTAGCAAAACGGCGTCCGAAGCCTATTAGAAGAGCATCGGGATTGAATCTCTCAAAAATGGAAACGCTCAATGCCGGATCAACCTGACTCCTGAGCCAGTCCTTGCTGCATTTGCTTTTGATATAGTCCAGCAATTTTGCTTTCTGTTTTAACCGGGTATTCCATATCTCTTCATCTGGGATGCCATAGACGGCCTCCCAGATTTTCTGATTGGACTGGTCGCAGAAAAAATTCTCATCAAAATTGTCCTTGAAAAGCTTTTTCCATTCTGCCGCACACCAGGTAGGCAGATGTACCCCGTTGGTTACATAACCCACATGGTTCTCTTCCGGGAAGTATCCCTTCCAGATCGGCGCAAACATTTGCTGGGATACCGATTTATGCAACTTGCTGACACCGTTTACCTCCTGGCAGGTCTTGCAGGCGAAGACAGACATGCAGAAACGTTCCTCCTTGTCTCCCGGATTGTGACGCCCGAGATCCATCAGGTTATCCCAGGTTATACCCAACTTGCCAGGATATCCCTTCATATATTTATTGAAAAGCCCTTCGTCAAAATAATCATGACCAGCGGGTACGGGAGTATGTACGGTATAAAGTGAGGAAGCACGTACCAGCTCCATGGCCTGCCCGAAATTCAAGCCGCCATTTATGTAATCACAAAGCCGCTGGATATTGATCAGTGCGGCATGCCCCTCATTACAGTGATATACATCTTTCGTTATACCTAAAGCTCTCAGCGTTATCATCCCGCCTATGCCAAGCAGTATTTCCTGTTTTAGCCGATTCTCCCAGTCGCCTCCATACAGATGGTGAGTGATAGGGCGGTCAAACTCGCTGTTGAGTTCATTGTCCGTATCCAGCAGATAAAGGGGAATACGCCCCACACTGGCTTTCCAGACATTGGCATGTACCACAAAACTGTCGGCATAGGGGACGTGGATTACCAGTTGTTTCCCATCCGGTTGCATTACCTTTTCAATCGGGAGCTGCCCGAAATTCTGCGCTTTATAATTGACTGTCTGCTGGCCGTCCATGGAAAGCGACTGGTCAAAATAACCGTAACGGTACAAAAGTCCTATGGCACAAAGGTCCACATTGCTGTCCGACGCCTCTTTCAGGTAATCCCCCGCCAACATACCCAAACCGCCGGAATATATCTTAAGGACTTCATCCAAGCCGTATTCCATGCTGAAATAAGCTATTGACGGGCGCTGGTGATCCGGTTCCACATCGACGTATTTTTTGAAGGCGGAATAGACGGCATCCATTTTATAGACAAAGTTCTCATCATGTGCCAGCGCTACAAGCTTCTCATAATTTATCCGCTCCAGAAACAATACCGGATTCTGTTCCACCTCTTTCCAAAGTTCCGAATCCAAATCACAATACAGTTTCTTTGCGTCATCATTCCATGTCCACCAGAGATTATGTGCGATTTCTGCAAGTTTCCGCAGTTCTGCAGGAAGATGTGAACCTACTGTAATCTCCCTCCACTGAGGGGTATTTACATTATAACTTGAATATTCCATGACATTTTAATTAAATAAGTCCTAATCTTTATTCAGTCCTTTTATTATTTTTCGTTTACCGACAATCCATACCGTATCATTCTCCTTGAAAATTGTATCAGGGTCTGGATTCATAATATTCACGGTACTCCTCTCTATTCCGATAATGATGCTATCCGATATGTCTGCCTCCCGGATCGTCTTTCCGATCAATGGTGAACCTCCTTCGACAGGAAATTGCCCTATTTCCATCTCATCCTGCGAGGATGTTCCGTTCCCGTTCCTTTCTACCTTCTTTTGCTCCATGGATGTCCGGAAGCTTTCCAACTGCCGGTCCGTACCTACGACCGTAACCTTGTCATATGGATAGAGATGTTCTTCCCCTTGTGGTATATCCAGGCGTTTTTCTCCACGGGTGATTGAAATCACATTTATCTGAAACAAGGTGCGCAAGCTGCTTTCTTTTAATGTTCTGCCCACATATATGGAATCAGGGGATACTGTGAAATCCGCCAAATGTAATTCCTTGAACGGGATATTGCTGCCAAGGGTGGAGCCTGTATCACTTTCTGTAGAAAGTACATTCCCGTCCGTCCCCTGAAAGTTTGCCATAAATTGTCTCTCTATAGTCAGCGACCGTTTCTTGATCCGCTTGGAAAAATAAATGACGGCAATGATAATGGAAGAGACTACCAACCCGGCTCCCAAGGCAACATTGAAAAGATGGGTAATGATACTCATCATGATAATCGTGCAGATCAGTATTTTGACAAGTACTATTGATACCAAAGGCCCTCTGTTGAACTTGTTGTCCGTCCAGAGTTTACGGAACTCGGTTGAATTGTTCCTTTTCATGATGATGGCCCATAGAAACGGGGATATGACAAGAAAGATGATGATGAAGCCCAACAAGTTCCCTTCCATTCCCGGCAGACTTTTCCTAATCAAAGGATGCACATAGGAAAAATATAAAGTGATGAAAAAAACGCATACGACCAGATAGAGTGTGACAGACACCAGCATAGACCGGATCAGTTTATGCCAAGTCCCCTGGTGTTTTACAGTCATTGCCCCGGACGTATAGTGTACGAGATAATCTTTCAGGGATTCAGGCATGTGGATGTCTATAAACCGGTATGCTGGTTCCGAAAGCCGTATCATATAGGGGGTAAGAAAAGTCGTTATGACAGATACTGCCACTATGACCGGATAGAGATACTTGTCCGTAACATTCAGACTGACGCCTAAAGATGCGATGATGAATGCGAATTCACCGACCTGTGTCAGTGAAAAGCCGGACTGTATGGCAATTTTCAACGGCTGGCCGGAAAGCAAGACACCAAAGCTCCCGAACAGGACCTGACCGGACAGTACCAGCAATGTCAGGATGAGAATAGGGACGGCATATTCCCACATCATGGCAGGATCGATCATCATTCCTACCGACACGAAAAATATGGAAGCGAACAGGTCTTTTACCGGCTGTACGATATGTACGATTTTTTCCGCTTCAACGGTCTCTGCCAGCAGGGACCCCATGACAAAGGCTCCCAATGCGGCAGAAAATCCCGCTTTTGTCGCAATCATCACCATTCCCAGGCAAAGTCCCAGAGAGGTTATCAATAAAATCTCGTTGCTGGTGAAACGGCGTATCTTCTTCAGCAGGGTAGGTATCAGATAGATACCCAATGTCGACCAGAAAATAAGGAAAGCGGCCAGCTTCAATATACTTTCCAGCATCTCCTTCCCTTCAAAATGTTTGCCTACCGCCAACGTGGAAAGAACAACCATCATCACTACAGCCACCAGATCTTCGATAACAAGAATCCCCAAGACAATGCCAGTGAATTTCTGTTGGAGAAGTCCCATATCATTGAAAGCCTTGAATACGATGGCCGTGGACGACATGGACAACATTCCACCCAGAAAAATACTGCTCATGTGGGAGAACCCCATTGCATTCCCCGCTGTATAACCTATGAACATCATGCCACATACAATAGTGACAGTGGCAACGATAGCCGTAATGCCCACATTTATCAATTTCTTGAACGAAAAGTCCAGTCCCATCGCGAACAGCAGAAAAATGACACCGATGTCCGCCCATATTTTGATATTGGCAGGATCGGAAACAGTCGGGACCAGGGAAACGGAAGGACCCGCCATAATACCGGCTACAATGTAGCCCAATATGACCGGTTGCTTCAGCCACTTGAAAATGACGGTTACAATACCGGCAATAATCAGAATTATGGCAAGATCCGATATTAAGGGAGCAACTTCTGACATGTTGACGGCTATTTTATATCGATAATTCGTTAAGGACCCGGATCAGGCTTTTGTCAATAGTCTTGTCCTTTTTGATTGCCTGGACAAAAGGAACATAAACAATCTCGTTGTTCCGTATGCCTATCATAACATTCCGCTGGTCTTCCATTAAGGCCTGGATTGCGGCTTCACCCAGCCGGCTTGCCAGTATACGGTCATTGGCACTCGGAGTACCACCCCGTTGCAGATGGCCCAAGATAGAAACCCTGACATCATACCCGGGATATTCCTTCTTTACCCGGTCGGCGTAATATATGGCACCTCCATTCTTGTTTTCAGGACTTTCGGTCACAATTACGATGCTGCTGTTTTTCGTCTTTCTGAATCCGCGCCCGATGAATGTTTCCAACTGGTCCACGTCCGTCCTGTCCTCCGGGATGATGGCCGCTTCAGCACCGGAAGCTATTGCGCTGTTTTGTGCCAGGAAGCCCGCATCACGCCCCATTACTTCGACAAAGAAGATACGGTCATGGGAGGTTGCCGTGTCCCTGATTTTATCCACGCATTCCACAATGGTGTTCAATGCCGTATCATATCCTATGGTAAAATCGGTACCATATAGGTCATTGTCAATGGTGCCGGGCAATCCTATGCACGTCACATCATACTCCTCCGCAAAGATACGGGCTCCCGTCAGGGAACCGTCTCCACCGATAATTATCAAAGCATTGATGTTCTCTTTCTGTATGACCTTATAAGCTTTCTTGCGTCCTTCGGGAGTGGTGAAAGTCTCGGAGCGAGCTGTTTTCAGTATGGTGCCTCCCCTCTGGATAATGCTACTTACATCTTCCGTCGTGAGTTCTTTCACTTCACCGGCAATCAGCCCCTCGTAACCTCTATAAATTCCTTTCACTTTAAATCCGTTAAAAATGGCGGCGCGGGTCACGGCACGGATAGCCGCGTTCATTCCTGAAGCATCCCCTCCGGAAGTCAGAATTCCAATATACTTGTTATCCATAATTTGTTTTTTATATTTTAATTAATCAGGCAAAATCAGAAAGCAACTGTTTTAGCCTTTTTCTGCTATAAAAGATACGGCTTTTTATCGTACCCAGTGACACTCTTATCTTTGCGGCTATTTCCCGATATTTGACTCCGGTACAACATAAAAACGACATAATGTGCTTTAGGCAATGTTTTAAGGGCTTCCCTTATCTCTTTTGCATCATGCCCGTTATCCACGAAAATGAAAGAGTCGTCCCTTAACAGGAAATGATATTTAGGTTCTGATAATACATATAAATTCCCTCGTATTTTCTTTGTCCGGCAATTATTGATAAATGCATTGCGCATGATGGTATACATCCAGCCTTTAAAATTCGTACCGGAATCAAACTTATCCTTATTATCCAACGTCCTCAACATTGTTTCCTGCAACAAGTCTTCTGCTTCATCCTTGTCAGCAGTCAGTTTATATGCAAAACAATGCAGTTCATTCTGAAGGGCTACCAGCGCTTTATCGAAATCAAATCCTCTCATTATATTTATTTTGGAATTCAAATATCCGGGTGAAGGCATTCCCTGATAATAAGAAATGCCTTCTGTAGAGTCTCATCAAGATATCTTATTTGACATCAATAGTTTTGGTGGTTTCCTGAACCTTCTTATCTACGACTTTGGGAATATCGATAAACAGGACCCCGTGTTCCACTTTGGCCGAAATTTTATCTTTTTCCACATTATCCGGCAGCAGGATACTCTGCTGGAATCGGGAATAGGAGAATTCACGGCGCAAGTATTTTCCGTCTTTCTTCTCCTCCTTTTTCTCGTCCTTTTTTTCCATGCAGATTACCAGATTGTTGCTTTCATCCACACTTACCTTAAAATCATTCTTGGTCATTCCCGGAGCTGCCAGTTCTACCTTGTAGTCCTTTTCATTCTCAATCACATTGATGGCTGGAGCCGTAGCGTTTGCTCTTGCCATCCATTCATTGTCAAAGGAATCGTTAAAAATACTCGGTAACCAATTCTGGTTTGTTTTTACAGGTACCATTTTTACCTCCTCTTTAAAAGTTAATAATTAAAACTTAAAAAAAAGCATCTGCTTGATAGACAGATTTTTATTTTTTAGCCATCCCTTGTTTGGCCACAGCTTCTGCCCGTTTCCGTATCTCTTCCGGGTTTCCAAGGTAGTAGTCCTTGACAAGAACCAGCCTGTCGTCAAATTCAAAGACATAAGGAACTGCCGTAGGCAGGTTCAGGTTGGAAATATCCGTATCGGAAATTCCTTTGAGATGCTTGATGATTCCGCGCAGGCTGTTACCATGGGCGACTACCAGCAGGCTGTCCTTATACATCAATGCGGGAAAGATGATGCATTTCCAGTAAGGCATGACACGCCCAATAGTATCTTTCAGGGATTCCGTACGGGGAAGTTCCCTATCTGGTACACCGGCATAGCGGATATCCATGCCCGGATTACGGGGATCATCTTTGCCTACCGGAGCGGGAGCCACGTCATAGCTTCTTCGCCAGATGTGTACTTGTTCTTCACCATATTGGACCGCTGTTTCACTCTTATTCAGTCCCTGAAGCATGCCGTAATGCTTCTCGTTCAGCCGCCAGGTCTTTTCAACCGGAATCCAGTCTTCATCCAGCCGGTCCAAGACACAGTTCAACGTTTTTACGGCACGTTTCAAGTAAGAAGTGTAAGCTGCCTCAAAAGAAAATCCAGCCTCCCGTAATGCATCGCCTGCCTTGCAGGCTTCTTCAACTCCTTTCTCGCTTAAATCCACGTCCGTCCATCCAGTAAAACGGTTTTCTTTGTTCCATAGGCTTTCGCCATGACGTAATAACACTATTCTTTTCATGGATACTTCTTCTTTATGCAATGGTTATTGAAGAATCCAGATATACGTCCTGAATGGTGTTCAGAAGTTGAACTCCGTCTTTCATCGGTTTCTGGAAAGCCTTACGACCGCTGATCAGCCCCATACCACCTGCACGCTTATTTACTACTGCCGTTACGACAGCATCATGCAGGTCGGATTCCCCATGGGATTCACCGCCCGAGTTAATCAATCCGACACGTCCCATATAGCCATTCGCCACCTGATAACGGCAAAGGTCTATCGGATGGTCAGTGGTCAGTTCCGAATACATACACTCGTTTGTCTTTCCGAATCCGATAGCCTTGAAACCGCCGTTATTGGATGGGAGCTTCTGCTTCACGATATCGGCTTTAATGGTAACCCCGATATGGTTGGCTTGTCCTGTCAAGTCGGCAGCGGCATGATAGTCGGTACCATCCTTTTTGAAGCTGCTGTTTCTCAAATAGCACCACAGAATAGTAGCCATTCCCAGTTCGTGGGCATATTCAAAAGCCTGTGACACTTCCACTATCTGGCGGCGGCTTTGTTCCGAACCGAAATAAATGGTAGCACCGACAGCTACGGCTCCCATGTTCCATGCCTCTTTCACCGTACCGAACATTACCTGGTCGTAGCTGTTCGGATAAGTCAGCAACTCATTATGGTTCAGCTTGACGATAAAAGGTATCTTGTGTGCATATTTGCGTGCCACGGCGCCCAACACACCGAATGTGGATGCCACGGCATTACACCCTCCTTCAATGGCCAGCTTTATGATGTTTTCGGGATCGAAATAAAGCGGATTGGGGGCGAAAGACGCTCCTGCAGAATGTTCTATGCCCTGGTCTACAGGCAGAATGGATACATAGCCCGTATTGGCCAGACGTCCATGTCCGTATAAAGCCTGCAAACTTTCCAATGTACGGATATTCCTGTCGGAATTCATCCATACCTTATCTATCATATCCGGTCCCGGAATATGGATAAGTTGTTTGTCTATCGTCTTACATGTATGGTTCAGGTAGTACTCAGCCTCTCCTCCCAATAAATCTACTATTTTCATTTTATTTATTTTTATTGATTATTCTGGTTTATGACTCCCGTTCACCCAGTTTTGCATCCATAAAAAGGATAGCACAGTCTCCGGCTTTCCTCAGATGACTAACAATATTGAGTACATTCGCTTCATCTTCTACTTGCTCACGAACAAATTGCCACAAGAAGTCCTGAGTGGCATTGTCTTTCTCTTCGGATGCTACCTGTACCAACTCATCAATCAGTCTGGAAACATGTTTTTCATGCTCCAAAGCATGCTCGAATACTTCAACAGGGTTACCCCAACCTTGTGGAACCACATCGACCTTGTCTACTTTCGGGGTTGCCTCACGCTTAATCATGTACCCGGCAATGGCATATGCATGCCCGGTCTCTTCTGCAGACTGTTTCTGCATCCAGCGAGCCATTCCGGAAAAGCCCTCTCTTTCCAGATAAAAAGACATTGATAAATACAGGTTGGCAGACCATAATTCTGCTGTGATTTGCTCATTCAGGGCATTTTGCAATTTTTCAGTCATGATGAATCAAACTTTTAATGTTAATAATAAATCCAAATTATCTCTCTTCTTTAAGAACAAGCATGGGCTTGTTTCAAGATTTCAATTAATACCGGACGTATCCCGCTGATAAAACATTCCACGGCGATCACCATTAGAATAAGTCCCATCAGTCTCATCATCACATTGTTTCCCGTCTCTCCCAAGATTTTTAAAAGCTGGGTGGACGCGTACAGAATAAAGAAGGAAAGAATGCAGACCAAAGCGATTACGCCAAGCAATACTATTTTGAAAGTATATTCCGAAGCATCTTCCATCAATGTTATTCCACTGGAAATCGCTCCCGGACCGCATAACATCGGAATGGCAAGAGGTGTGATGGTTATATCTTTGGAATATTCTTTTCGTTCAGTTTCATTCAGTTTCACATGGGTAAAATGTGCCTGCAACATATCATATCCGATTTTAAAGATGATGATACCTCCCACAATCCGGAATCCGTTTGTTGAGATACCGAAAAAATGAAACAGAAACCTGCCCGATAATGTAAAAAGGACTAATATGATAAATGCAATGGTACATGCTTTCAAGGCGATATATCTGCGTTCTTTCGTATCCATTCCATCAGTCATTTGCAGGAATACCGGCATCACTCCAAGAGGGTCCATCAAGGTGAATAGCGAAGTGAAACACAATGTTAAATATACAAATATATCCATGATGACATATAGTTTATTATCGATTATTATATCGCAAAAAACATACCAGATAGCATTCTGCAATATTAAATTTTGCATAACATCAATCTTAAATCCATACCGTCAAAAATAAGGTAGTTTCCGTTCGTTTTCCTTGGCGAGGATACGTAACAATTCCATAAATGCCATACTTACATATATACGGTCTGCATACAGCCCGCTGATGAAAGAATGGAAGGACATGCTTACATTCCAGCATAATATGAGAAATGTGTTTACCTGACGTGATATGTACTGCTCATGTTCAAGCAATTCATTCAAGGCATTCAATGGCGTTGTCCATTAATGTGTATCCCGTTTCATTTCATTGATTACAACACATCCTCCATCATGGCATATCCGATTCATCATCTGATAAACCTTGTTCATATTGTCCTGTGCTTGGGAGTTCAGCCAGGAGCTAAGTATTGGAAGCCGTTCATCTTCAAAATAAACCTGCAATGACAGGTATAAACCGGTTGACCATATTTCTGTATTGATCAACTCATTCATGGCGTTTTCTATTCGTTTATCCATTATCACTCTGAATATTGAAAATCCATTACTAATATCATGTGTTATTCTCAGTATATAAAAATTCCATTCGATTGTGGGTAACCCATAAAACGGAATTCTTAAACGAGGCTTAAATAATAGGATAACTTATCGGCGTAGACAAATTGTCATAAAAAATAGCACTATGATGTCTTTTTGTCTTGCCTCCCTTGCAGAATATCCAATAAGACATCCAGTTCTCTTTCTATTCCTTCAATCTTATCGGAAATACAGTCCAAAGTATTATGGTGCAGACTAGCTTTACACTCCTGCAACTCTCTTGACAGAGAAAGTATCTGTAACCAAAGTTCTTCCTCTATGTGATAGGGGGAGTTACTATTATCTAGTACCATAGCAGGAGAAGGCAGAAAAGTGCTTTGGCATGTAATTTGTATGATAATGAACGGTATGTTCCGAAAGAGACAGGAATGGAAATGAAAGGATAGAATATTCCACAAAAGATAGTAACAAACAAAGGGGGAAAGTCGTTGGAGACAGTTGTCTCGCTTTTAAAACAAGTTGCTTTCATAATGTTTATTATAAGCCAACCCTGTTCCCTGGAGTTGTGTTTATATAAAGTTAAGCGTGGGAACTTTGGTATTACCGTTCAGAAGTATCCCCATACTCAACAACATATAATACACAAAGCCCCACGCCTATATATAACAAAAATCTATATAGATAGAACGTGGAGCGTCCAATGTATTATCCAATTGTTGTTTCGAAATTGGGGATTTCCTGAACTTGGATAATGCCTTAACGCTTTACTATAAATCTTCTATTTTCAAAAGACTAATACAAATGTAATAAAAGAAATGAATTCTTTGAAAGGAAATATCTCTTTTTTTTAAGGGGTAGCTTAATTTTTCTTTATTTAAAGTCTTAGAATTACTGCCCACCAAAGCCATCAATTTTCGTTTTTTTGTTGGGGTTCTCTTAGTAAGAGAACCCCAAGTTTACTTAAATGCCTGATAGAGTGTCCTATAGTTATAACCTTTCATATTATTTTTGCAAACAATTGTCATTTATAAGCATACTTTGGAATACTTTTTTAATACGGAATTTTCTGTATTAAGGAATTATAGCTATCTTTGCAGCAAAATGGGGTTCTCTTACTAAGAGAACTCCATTTTTTATTAAAGGCTTAAAAAGGGAAAAATCTTATTTTCAACACATTATATTATTTATACAATCAGAATCAATTTTCCTCTCACAATAATTATGGTGAACTAAAAATGCTCAAAAAGAAAGAGGCTTCCGTTTCCGGTCGCCTCTCTTTTCTTTTCGGATAAACGCTTTTATCCGTAAGTGTACTGACTTTCACAAGCAAATACTAACTATTAATCTTAAATCTATTACTATGAAAAACACATTATATTAACATTTGAATCGCGTAGATTGTTCAACAAAATGAGATTAAAAGAGTGTTAAATATATAGCAAAGGGAGGTCCAATTGTTTTTTAATGCAAGAAAAACGATTAAGTCTGATAAAAGTAAAAGAAACGGAAATACAAAAGATGTATCGTGATTTCACATAATCGTGACATAAGTAAAATACAATATAAATTATACAAAAACACACTACAAAAGAGAAAGGATGCCACCAAGGCACCCTTTCTCATCGCTCATTTGTAACTATAGAGAGTTAGACTCTCCTTAAAAACGCTGTAAAATTAATAAAATAATTTTAGACGCAAAATTAGTTTTGTAGAAAAATTCAAAAGGTTTTCAAAGTTTATCAGTATTGATCTGCCATAATGAACTGGTACGATAATTTATATTGGTTTTAAATGATATTCCTTGTAAATGAATTACTAACCACGGATATCTTATATTCCATTATTCATATTTCAATGACCGAGCGGGTTTACTATAAACAACCTTTATGGTTTGTCCTGCTACAGTCAGAAAAGAAATCAACAACATCAAGACCACAGGAAGCAGAAAGAACCACACTTTCAATTCTGTTCGGAACGGATAATGAGCCAACCATGCATTCATGCTGCCCCATGCCACAGGCAACGCAATCAGAATAGCGATAATAATAGGAATAAAGAAACCTTTACCCAACTGATAAAACAGATTCCAACGAGATGCCCCCAATACTTTCCGGATACCCATCTCCTTGGTACGGACGGCACAAGAGAACATAACCAACACCCATAAACCTAAGCAGGAGATAAAAATAGCCAATCCGGTAAAACCTCCCATCAATACGCCGAAAGCCTCATCCTGACGGTACTGCCGGTCATAGAACTGGTCGAGGAAGAAATAATCAAAACTGGAATCCGCAAAATAATTATTCCATATTTCTCCTATCTGTGATACTAATTCCGAAGGATCACCCGGTTTCATCACAACCGAAATATAACGCTGAGGAATCCAGTCAATCTTATCTTTATGGAAAAGCATTACCCCTGTATAACCTTTATTCAACGCTTGCTGATGATAATCCTTCACTACCCCGATTACCTGCATGGGCTCTCCTAGCGTTTCAACAGCTATTTCCTCACCAATGGCATCATCATTATCCACATATCCTAACATACGGGCAGCCGTTTCGTTGATAACCAATTTATTCACATCGTCCCCATATTCCTCGGAAAAACCCCGTCCGGCTACCACCTCCAGTCCGTATGCATCTATATAGTCAGGGTCACAACTCAGCATCTCGTACAACCGGTTTTGCTTCAACGCATCATGTGCCCGATGATTGGACAGGAACATGGCCACCTCTTCACCCGGTACCGCCCCGGAACAAGTTACTTTCGACGCCAATGGCAATTTCTTGATAGCTCTCCGCATAGACTCCATCTTTGTTTTCATACCCTCAGTAGGCCCGGGAAACTTGATTACCAAAATCTGGTCAGTCTTTACTCCCAAAGACTGCCGACGCATATAGCTGAGTTGTGCAAACACAATTAATGTACTACAAAGCAATATCATGGATGCCGTATATTGTACTATGACCAATATTTTACGTGTATTTTCTCCGGAACGGCTATTTTGGAATTTACCTTTCAGTAAAACAATCGGCTTCTTACGCAACAATGCGCGGGCAGGATAGTAACCGGAAATATAAATACCGACTATAAAAAGCAATAGAACCCCGCCCCCCCAATATTCCGTAAACCATACAGAGAAAGTAATAGTACGTCCTACCAACTGATTGAAGGAAGGAAGTAATAGTTCGATCAATCCTAACGCAATGATAAAAGCGATCAAATTCATTACAAATGCTTCAAATAGAAACTGACCAACAAGCTGTTTCGGGAAAGCTCCCACTACCCTGCGCACTCCTACCTCTTTGGCACGCTCCATAGAACGGGCAACTGTCAGATTTATATAATTGATCCAAGCAATAATCAAAATAGCAATAGCTCCGAAAATCAACGCGATGATGGCCGAATGGTTTCCTTTCAACTCGGCCTCATAACCTAATTGAGGATTGAGATGAATCTTCTCCAATGGCTCCAACCGCACCCCCCAAGTCTTGTTTTTCAATGCCTCTTCAGTTTTATACTTCTCGGCCAATTGAGGAAAAGCACGTTCTATCTCTTCTTTGCGCTCGGGCGAATCCAGCAATACATATGTATAGGCTTCATGTTTGTACCAATACTCCTGTACCCATTTAGGTAAGGTGGCATATGATAAAAGAAAATTATAATGTATATGCGAATTAGAAGGCATTTCTTTCATGACTCCAGTTACCTCACAAGACACCTTCCCCATATTGCTGTTAAAAATAAGTATCTTCCCGACAGGGTCTTCATCTCTGAAATATTTGCGGGCAATCCGTTCCGTAATCACTACCTGACATGGCATGGAAAGACAAGAAGCGCGGTCACCTTTCAACAATTCAAAATCAAACAAACGGAAAAAGCCAGGATCAGCGTATGCTATCCCATTCTCGCGCAGACATAATTCGCCATATTTTACCAATTGCTCCGGTTGGATAATACATCCTACACGAGTATAATCCTCAATTCCCGCCAGATTTTCCTGCATGGCCGAACCATATCCGAATGAACTGGTCGCCCAATCATCCGTCAGAACTTCCCCCTCATGAAAAGTACTTTGCACACGATAAATCCGTTCACTCTTACTATGCATTTTGTCAAAACTAAATTCAAAAGCAACGTAAGTAAATATCAATAAAGCTGATGCCATGCCTACAGCCAAGCCAAAGATATTGATGAAGCTGAAACCTTTCCTCTTCATCAGATTACGCCAAACGCTATTCCAATAATTTTGTATAATCATAAAATTTCAATTTTGCTGTCAGATTCCATAGGGCGGTTACGATTCTCGGCAATAATTTTACCATCCAGCAAACGGATTATACGATGTGCATAAGCAGCATCACGCTGTGAATGGGTAACAATGATGATGGTGGTCCCCTGTTTGTTCAGTGTACTAAGCAGTTCCATAATTTCCACCCCATTGGTAGAGTCCAAATTACCTGTCGGCTCATCCGCCAGCAAAAGCCTGGCATTGGTAACTACGGCACGGGCTATGGCCACACGTTGCTGCTGTCCACCTGATAACTGTTGTGGCAGATGATTGGCGCGATGCAGCATATTCACTTTTTCAAGCACTTCTTTTACCCGCCTGTTACGTTCTGTCGGCTTTATATTAAGATACACCAATGGGAGTTCAACATTCTCATATACAGTCAGTTCATCAATCAAATTAAAGCTTTGGAAGATGAAACCGATATTTCCTTTTCGGAGAGCGGTCAGCTGGTTTTCATTCATTTTATCCACTCGCTTTCCTTCAAAGAGATAGGAGCCCGAAGTAGGGGTATCTAATGTTCCAAGTATATTCAACAAGGTAGATTTTCCACAACCGGACGGCCCCATGATAGCGACAAATTCTCCCTTTTCAATTTCGAAAGTTACTTCATTCAATGCTTTGGTCTGCACTTCCTCGGTGCTGAACAACATAGAGAGGTTTTCTACTTTAATCATTCTTACGTGTTTTTTATTCGTTTAAAATCAGTTTCTCATTATCTCCAAACAGCTCGTAACCGGAAATAATAACTTTCTCACCGGAAGCCAGCCCGTCAGTCACTTCATAAAACTGAGGATTCTGCCTGCCAATCTTGATAGGACGTCTGACGGCAAATTTACCACTTTCATCCACAACATATATCCATCGTCCTCCGGTAATTTGAAAAAAACCTCCCCGAGGAATCAGAACAGCTTTGACAGGATCCCCCAACTGAAGATTGATATGATAAGTTTGTCCCGCCCGAATGTTTTCGGGACGCCCTGTCGTGAAACGGAAATCTGTACGAAACTGCCCGTCTTTCACTTCAGGATACACTTTGGTTACTTCCAACTTATAATTTTCTCCATCACGGGTAAAGTCAGCGGGAAGCTCTTGGACGACACGCTCCACATAATGCTCATCAATTAATGCCTGTACCTTCAGATCAGCAGTAATAATCTGACCGATATGTTCCCCGGCAGAAATGGATTGCCCGATTTGTGCTTCAAGATTACCCACTTGCCCGTCTATAGGAGCTTTCACTTTCAGGTTTTCAAGACGTTCTCGTACCAATGCCAAACTTCGTTTCATATTCATTATATTCTCGTCCAAACTGCTTATCTGAGTCAAACGAAACAAACTATCTTGACGGATCCGCTCATCCAATACCGACAATTGTTCTTTTACCGCTTCATATTCCTCCGTAGCTTGGAGATAGTCCTCCCTCGCTATCAATTGCCCCTCCATCAGCCGCTTGTATTGTCCGTAACGACGTTTCTTTATAATGAATTCTTTCTGAATACCGATACGATCCTGCTTCAGACTCAACCGTTCCTGCTCCATACTTATACGAGTATTACGCAACTCGTTTTCCTGATAAGCCAGATCTGCTTCACTTTGCATGATACCGATATTCAGCAGAGGATTACTCAGGCGCAGAATCACATCCCCTTTCTTTACCATCGCTCCCTCTTCATGAAGGCGTTCCTCCACTCTTCCGCCTTCTATAGCATCGAGGTAAATCATGCGGCTGGGAAGTACTTGTCCAATCACACGGACATAATCATTAAACTCATTTTCTGTAACTGTAGCGATAGTGATACGGCTCTTGTCAATGGTCATGGAGGAACCGGTATCACGAAAAATAAAATAAAAAACGAATACCAATATGAATAATACTCCCGCACCTCCATAAATCCGCCTGGGAGTGAAACGCTTTTTACGTTCAATTAGTGTGTCCATATTTTTTAATGGTTAATAAAACTTCCTGTCCGATAATACATAGTTAGTCGCGATGTCAGTTCGTACTGCAAACGCACTCTTATTTTTTCCGCTTTAGCGACAAGCAGGCGATTTCGTGCTTCCATCAACTGAAACACGGAAACAAGCCCTTCCTCCCACTTCCGTTCCGTTTCTTTCAGCACTTGCGTTTCTGCTTTTACCTGCAGGGAAGCCTGTCGATGCTCTTCCCATCCCGAATGTAATGAAAGTACAATTCGTTCCGTTTCATTACGTAAATGTAATTTCTCTTCCTCTATGCTGTTCCGCACCCGTTGCAAGTTCAATTTCTTCTTCCTTATTCCGGCATTCCGATCTAATCCGCTAAGAATAGGGAATGAAATACCTACTCCTATATATTTATTCCAATGGTCACGCAATTGATGTAACGAGAACAAGGAATTATAAAAATCAGATCCCCATGAGAAACGGGCGAAGATAGTCGGGCTGAACTGTCCAAGGGTCACAGCATACTCCTTACGAGCAGCACGTTCCCACATTTCCATCCGTTTATAATCCGGCAGTACGTGTACGGACCGTAAATAGACTTCTTCTACCTCTACTTGAGGCATTAACAAGAGCGTATCCTCACTAACTGATAAAGAAACAGACAAAACATCGCCCTCTTTCATACCCAGTATTTCCTTTAAATAAAGAAAGGACATCTGACGATTTTTTTCATACATACGCTCTCTGAACACATCTCCTTGATGACGCGCTTTTACTTCCTGCAAGTCCGAAAGCGATTTCAACCCCAGTTCTACAAAAGCTTCCGTCTGTTTCAGATAACGTTCTCCCAAACGAAGCTGTTCAGCTGCCAGTTCTGAAAGCTTTTTATCCAATACCGCTTTATAATAAGCCTCAGCTACCCGATAAGCCAAATCATTTTTCTTTGCCAGATGATCCCACTCCTTCTCTTTTTTAGTCCAATGCGTATATCGCAAACGATTGATCCGGGCAAATCCTTCGAATAAAGAAAGAGTTATATCCATTCCTATAGTTCCTTGATTATATGAATCGGCTGTATATTCATTAGTATCCGGATCGACAGAACGTCCGATATGCCTGCCCACTTCCGCCTGTACTGAAACATAAGGAAGAAATTTACCCATAGCAGCCACATAGTCTGTTCGTGCTTTCTTTACGTCTATTTGGACATTCTTGAAACCAGGATTATGTTTCCAAGCATAACGTATGCAATCGTCCAGTGTACTTTGCCCACATACAGGCAAAGACAGACCGGACAACAAACACACAATTATCAAGTTATTTCTCATTGCATTTTAATTTAAACACAGAATAGGAAGCAAACGATATGCCAAGAAGATCAGAACATTAATAATCAACCAGTTACAAAATAAAATATAAATTAGCTGTCCAAATTTTAGACGGTATAACGTCCAAATTATAAACACTATAAAACCAGAACGAACCAAGGAAGATATTGGAACGCTGACAACACGGACTGAAGACACATTCCAATGTCAAGTCACCGTTATGATAAATAAAAGCATTACAGAAAATAATAAAAAACGTCCAATAATTGGACGCCTCATTTGCAGAAACAATCAAAAGCAGATACCTTTAGCCTCTGAAAGCAAAAATGAGATGGAAAAAGGAACGATTTTAATAGTAGATGATAATAAAGGAGTATTGGCCTCACTGGAATTATTACTGGAAACGGAGTTCAGCGAAATAAAGACAGCCCATCATCCGAATCAAATCATATCTATCATAAATACCTCTCCGATAGATGTGATTATTCTTGATATGAATTTCTCGGCAGGAATCAATAACGGCAACGAAGGGTTATATTGGCTGAAACGAATCCGTGAGATAGCTCCTGCACTACCAGTAGTCATGCTTACAGCATACGGGGATGTAGAACTGGCAGTAAAGGCTTTAAAGAATGATGCAACTGATTTTTTGTTGAAACCTTGGGATAACCGGACCTTAGTGCGCAAAATAAAAGATGCTTTTGGAAGCGGTAAGAAAAGGAAAAACAGAATCCCCGATAGAAACAAATCACCGATGATTGTGGGAACATCACCTGCCATGCAGCAGTTAATGAAGATAGTAGTGAAAGTGGCACGCACAGATGCCAATATATTGATTACCGGAGAAAACGGAACAGGAAAAGAAATGCTGGCACAGGAAATACACCGGTTTTCCACACGAAAGGAACATTCTATGGTAACGGTAGATATGGGAGCAATCAGTGAATCTTTATTCGAAAGTGAACTGTTCGGGCATGAGCGCGGTTCTTTTACCGATGCCTACGAGAGCCGGCCGGGAAAGTTTGAAGCGGCATCCGGCAGTTCCCTGTTTATGGATGAAATAGGAAATCTCCCTTTAGCCATGCAGGCAAAGTTGCTCACCGTATTACAAAACCGAAAAATTACACGCATCGGCAGTAATAAAGTAATCCCAGTGGATATCCGGCTGCTTTCAGCTACCAACAAGAATATTCAGGATATGGTGGATTCCGGGACTTTCCGTGAGGATTTATTGTACAGACTGAATACTATTCATCTGGAAATCCCGCCTTTACGCGAACGGAGGGAAGATATACATTTGTTCATTGATTATTTTATGCAGCGCTATGCTGCTAAATACGAAAAAAAAGAAATCTTCCTGCATGAACATGCTTTAGAGAAATTATGTTCTTATCATTGGCCGGGAAATATCCGGGAATTGCAACATACCATCGAGAAAGCAGTTATTTTATGTGAAGGAGATGTAATCCGTTCCAAAGACATTTTCGTAAAACAAACCTGGAGTCCACAATTCTCCACTACCGTTCCTAATCTGGAAGAAGTAGAACGCCAGGCCATAGAAACAGCCATCCGTCAAAACGATGGAAATCTGACAGCAACAGCCGAACAGTTAGGCATCAGCCGCCAGACACTTTACAATAAAATAAAACGCTTTAAGCTCTGATGATCATGGTATTCAGCAAACATCTATATATGGTTATCCTAAGCTACATCTTATTAATAATTGCTGTAGCCGGAGCTGGTATCGCACTTATTATTACACATACCGCCCTTATTCTAGGCTGTCTTTTCTTGATTATTTCACTTTTTTTTATCAGAGCTTTGGTAAAACAATTGAATAAATTCAATGCCAAAATAAGAATATTCTTGGATGCGATGGAAGATAAAGAGAGCATGATACTGTTCAACGAGCAATCGGCAGATAAAGAAATGAATGCACTTAGCCATTCACTAAACCGAATCAATGAATTGCTTGCCACAACGAAATCGCAAAGCCGGGTACAAGAGAACTTTTATCACTCTTTACTGGAAGAAGTACCAAATGGAGTGCTAGCGTGGAACTCCGAAAAAAGAGTTCTGTTTGTAAATGGTGCAGCCTTACGTTTGCTGGGAGTTGAGTCAATCATATTCCTCCGCCAATTGGAAGAGCAATATCCGATCTTGAAAGATTTCATAACCCATGGAAATGTGGAAAATTCCTTTCTTTTACAATCTAACTCAAAAAAACAACTGTCACTATCCATGAACCGGATGAAACTAAATTCAGAAACGATTACCCTGTTGGCTATCAAAGATATCAGTAATGAACTGAACGAGAAAGAAAGTGAGTCATGGAACAAACTTACCCGGGTGCTTACTCATGAAATTATGAATACCATTGCTCCTATTGTTTCTCTGTCTCAAACACTTTCATTGCGCCCCGGTACGGACGAGAAAGTAATACGAGGACTTGGAGTGATTCGTGAACAAAGCGAAAGACTGATGGAATTCACAGAATCATATCGACGCTTATCGTATATGCCGGAACCGAAAAAGAAGCGATTCTCACTGACCAATTCATTGCACAATCTAGGTCTGTTACTACAATCTGATTTTGAAAATGCTCATATCCATTTCATTCTGCGTAGCACCCCCTCTGATATATATATTGAGGGCGATGAGAAGCAACTCTCTCAAGTTTTTTTAAATCTGCTGAAAAACAGTATGCAATCATTGGAAGGAAAAACAGACGGACAAATAGAAGTAACACTGGAAGTAACAAACAAACTTTATATAAGACTACTTGACAATGGACGGGGAATCCCTATGGAATTGCAAGAAAAAATATTCGTTCCTTTCTTTACCACAAAAACAGAAGGAACTGGTATCGGGCTTAGTCTGTGCCGGCAGATTATAAAAAGACATGGGGGCAATTTCTATTTACAGGAAAGCAGACAAGGAAAAACTATGTTTGTTATAGAATGGCCCGTAGCTTCTTTTATTTTGAAATAACAAAGTTCATTACAGGATCACTCTGATTAACACAGGTTATTCTTAAAAGTAAGGCGGAAATATAAAATAATAACCACTTATCTATAAACCAGCGTTAACCTGAGTAATCCGTAATGAAACATTTTTTTATTTCTTTATCTTCAGTTCATAAAGGTCATGCCTGCGGTCACGCAAATTGCGCACACTGCCATACGTATGCAATTCATTCAACAGATTCAGATCAACATCCGAAACTAAAATCATTTCGGTATTCGGAGTCGCCTCGGCCCGTTTGCCATCAGTTGGGAAAGCGAAATCACACGGAGTAAACACTCCAGACTGTGCATACTGAATATCCATATTGTGCACACGCGGCAAATTTCCCACACTACCGGCTATAACGACAAAACATTCATTCTCGATTGCCCGTGCCTGAGCACAAACACGTACACGGGAATAACCGTTCTGAGTATCGGTGAGGAATGGAACAAACAGAATCTGCATTCCCTGATCGGCCATGATACGAGAGAGCTCGGGAAATTCCACATCATAACAAATCAAGATACCAATTTTAGCACAATCCGTATCAAAAGTCTGCACCATCTTACCGCCCGAGAGGCCCCAACTCTTTATCTCATCGGGAGTGACATGTACCTTTTCATACATTTCGTATGAGCCGTCACGCCGTACTAAAAAACCAACATTATAAAGCCCTCCGTCCTCTTTTACGTATGGCATACTACCCGTAATGATATTAATATTATAACTGATAGCCAAATTGATAAAACGGTCGCGAACCTCTTCGGTATATTGTGCCAAACCACGAATGCTCTGGGCTTCTCCCAAATGATTGAACTTGGCCATCAACGGCGCATTGAAATATTCCGGAAAAAGAACAAAATCACTCTTATAATCGGAAACGGCATCTACGAAAAACTCAACCTGCTCAAATACATCATCCAATGTTTTATAAGGGCGCATCTGCCATTGCACTAACCCTACACGTACAGTGGTTTTCTTATCCACATAATCCTGCGTAGGCTCCTGATAATAAATATTATCCCATTGCAACAAAGTGGCACAATGCTTGGATTCTTCGTCATTGGGAAGATAATTCTTCATGACACGACGCACATGAAAATCATTGGAAAGCTGAAATGTCAATACCGGATCATAAATCTCACGGGAACGCACCTTATCCAAATATTCCTTAGGACGCATCGTATCCGCATACTTATAATAATTAGGAATACGACCACCGAACATGATCGCTTTCAGATTCAGTTTCTCGCATAATTCTTTCCGGTACTCATACATACGGCGTGCCAGACGCAAACCGCGATAATCCGGATGGATAAACACCTCGATACCATACAAAATATTCCCTTCCGGATTATGCGTACAGAAAGTTTCATTACCAGTTACTTTGGCATAGGTATGATCTCCCTTTACCATATCATAGTCTACAATAATAGAAAGAGCACATCCCACTATCTTATCGTCTACCACCGTTACTACTTGCCCTTCCGGAAAAATCCGGATAAGCGTTTCTATTTGCTCGTGTGTCCAAAACACATCCTTATCCGCATACACCCGCTTGAATGATTGTGATAATTGGATGTAATCTTCGATCTGTAAATTCCGGACCTCTACTTTATTAATTTTATGCATCGGTTCCATAATGATTCTCTTATTTATATTTTAAAACAGCGGTGCAAAGGTAGGACAAATTATAAAACGATGTTCTCCCAAACAGAAAAAGATAAAGAGAATATCACTCAGTATGAAAGAAAATATCTATGAACTTTTCATAGGATTTTCAGAAAACTTTTTGTTATCTTTGGAAAGTTAACCAAATAACAAACAAAAAACAACCAATTTTGCTATGAATAAAGAATTAATAATGAACCCCAACCAATTGGTGGCATTTCTAGAAAAACCTTGTGCAGAGTTTACCAAAGAAGACATAAAACGATACATTCAACAGAATGGCATCCGTATGGTCAACTTTATGTATCCCGCCGGAGACGGACGACTGAAGACATTGAATTTCGTTATCAACAACCAAGCATATCTAGATGCTATCTTGACTTGTGGAGAACGTGTGGACGGTTCCAGCCTGTTTCCATTCATTGAGGCGGGCAGCAGTGATCTGTATGTAATTCCCCGATTCCGGACGGCTTTTTTGGACCCGTTGGCCGAGATACCTACACTTTCCATGCTTTGCTCTTTCTTTAACAAGGATGGAGAGCCATTGGAAAGTTCCCCCGAACATACCTTACACAAAGCATGCAAGGCATTCAATGAAGTAACCGGCATGGAATTTCAGGCTATGGGGGAATTAGAGTACTATGTAATTGCTCCGGATACAAATATGTTCGAGGCTACAGATCAGAAAGGCTATCATGAATCAGCACCATATGCCAAGTTCAATGATTTCCGTACCCAGTGCATGGCCTACATTGCACAAGCAGGCGGACAAATAAAATATGGACATTCCGAAGTAGGTAATTTTACCTTGAATGGCATGATATATGAACAGAATGAAATAGAATTCCTGCCTGTCAATGCCGAAGATGCGGCAGACCAATTGATGATCGCCAAATGGATTATACGTAATCTGGCCTATAAACATGGTTATAACATTACTTTCGCACCTAAAATAACTACAGGAAAAGCTGGTTCCGGATTGCATATCCACATGCGTATCATGAAAGATGGACAAAACCAGATGTTGAAAGAAGGTGTTTTATCAGAAACAGCACGCAAAGCTATTGCTGGCATGATGGAACTTGCTCCATCCATCACCGCATTCGGTAATACCAATCCTACTTCTTATTTCCGCCTGGTTCCCCATCAGGAAGCGCCAACTAATATTTGCTGGGGTGACCGCAACCGTTCAGTATTGGTACGCGTACCTCTAGGATGGGCAGCTAAAACAGACATGTGCATGACTGCCAATCCACTGGAAACAGAAAGCCATTATGATACCACACAAAAACAGACAGTGGAAATGCGGTCACCGGACGGTTCGGCCGATCTCTACCAACTGATAGCAGGATTAGCTGTAGCCTGTCGCCATGGATTTGAAATAGAAAATGCACTGGACATTGCAGAAAAAACTTACGTAAACGTCAATATCCATCAGAAAGAAAATGCAGACAAACTGAAGGCATTAGCCCAGCTTCCCGATAGCTGTGCAGCTTCCGCAACCTGTTTGCAACAACAGCGCGAAATATTCCAAAAACATAATGTGTTCAGCCCCACTATGATTGATGGAATCATCAGCAAATTAACCAGTTATAACGATCTGACCTTACGTAACGACTTAAAAGATAATCCGGAAGGGATGTTGGCATTGGTCAATAAATATTTCCATTGCGGATAATTTGACTAAAACAGCGGGAGGAGGGTATATCAATATTTTGATTTGACCTTCTTCCGTTTTCTAACATTTACACCATGATAAATAAAAAAGATCAATGTACTTCTGCACTGATCTTTTCTCTTGAGCGGAAAACGAGACTCGAACTCGCGACCCTAACCTTGGCAAGGTTATGCTCTACCAACTGAGCTATTTCCGCAAACCTCTAACATGGTGCCCAGAACAGGACTCGAACCTGCATGCCTCTCGACACACGCACCTGAAACGTGCGCGTCTACCATTCCGCCACCTGGGCATTCTGTGTAACACTCTTGTCACAACGCACAATATTTTATTTATGTGAGCGGAAAACGAGACTCGAACTCGCGACCCTAACCTTGGCAAGGTTATGCTCTACCAACTGAGCTATTTCCGCAAATATCTTCTCTTCGTGAAGGAAATGAGACTCGAACTCACACGACATAATTGTCACCACCCCCTCAAAGTGGCGCGTCTACCAATTCCGCCATTCCTCCAAAAACGAAAACCTCGTGTGTAGTGCCCAGAACAGGACTCGAACCTGCATGTCTCTCGACACACGCACCTGAAACGTGCGCGTCTACCATTCCGCCACCTGGGCATTCTGTGTAACACTCTTGTCACAACGCACAATATTTTATTTATGTGAGCGGAAAACGAGACTCGAACTCGCGACCCTAACCTTGGCAAGGTTATGCTCTACCAACTGAGCTATTTCCGCAATTTCCGCTTTCGGTTTTAACTATTTCCCAGCTGTTTCCCGATTGCGGATGCAAAGGTAGTGCTTTTTTCTAAACTTCCAAAAATTTTCTATACTTTTTATAGTACTTTTATTACATTATTTCATCAAACTCCTCATAGTCAATATAAACCAAAAGTTTTTTTTACTTACTATCAAGACATACGGTCACGATAATCCTCATATCGGAAGTCTTTATATACTTCCAATGTATTATCTGTATGCCAAATAGCAATAGAAGGGTGATGGATTCCATTAAACATGTTTGTTTTTACCATAGTGTAATGAATCATATCTTCCAAAACAATGCGTTCTCCTATCTGTAACGGATGGTCAAAACACCAGCTACCCATATAGTCGCCACTTAAGCAACTGTTTCCACCCAAACGGTAAACATTCTCTTCCGTTAAAGCTGTTTTTATCGCATCGACTGGTAAAGTTTTGGCACCACGCACTGCCGGCTGATAAGGCATTTCAAGACAATCGGGCATGTGACAAGTAAAGCTAACGTCCAAAATCGCGGTTTTTATCCCCCGGTTTTCCACTATATCGACAACAGAAGCTACCAAAGGTCCGGTCTGCCAAGTAAAAGCCGAACCCGGTTCTAAAATAATCTCCAAATGAGGATAACGGGCTTTCAAGTTTTTTAATAAAGAAATAAGATGCTCCGTATCATAATCTTTACGTGTCATCAAGTGTCCCCCTCCCAAATTCAACCATTTTATTTGTGGGAACCAAGAAGCAAACTTCTCTTCTATGTGCTGCAAAGTATGCTCTAATTCATAAGAACTGGATTCACAATGACAATGACAATGGAAGCCCTCGATGCCCTCCGGTAAAGTTTCAGGAAGCAAATCGGCCGTCACCCCAAAACGCGTACCGGGAGCACAAGGATTATAAAGTTCCACCTCTACTTCCGAATATTCAGGATTGATGCGGATACCACAGGTTATCTTTTCTCCAAAGGCCTCAACCATAGGATAAAAACGCCGGAACTGACTGAAAGAATTAAAGGTTATATGACTGCTGCATCGCATGATAACCGGAAAATCAGTATCCGTATATGCCGGAGAATAAGTATGGGCCTTACTGCCAAATTCTTCATACGCCAAACGGGCTTCATATACGGAACTGGCTGTAGTATAACGAATGTATTCCCTGAAAATGGGGAATGATTTCCACATGGCAAAAGACTTGAAAGCCAAGATGATCTCAACTCCGGCTCGGTCTGCCACACTCTTTATCAAACTCAGATTCTTTCTGAGCAATGCTTCATCCATTACATAGCATGGAGAAGGTACTTTATGGATATCTATCATTTTTGTATCAGAATTCTATTAAAATATTTATTCTATTCCACAACTTTGAATCGGGCAAATTTCAGTAATAATTGTTTTTCTCCGGCATTCCGGAAACGGACAGTCGCTTTGCTGTTCTCACCAATTCCTTCCACCTTTATCACATCGCCTATTCCAAAACGCTCATGCTCTATCACCTGCCCTGCCTGTACATTCACTGACAAGTTTCTCGCTGCGGACGGCTTTGAGACCGTTTCCGGACCAACCTTGGTCAAATTACGTGGTATACTGGGACGAATAATCTCAACTTTCGGTCTTTCTCCAACTAAAAATGTTTTCTGACCACCAGAGATGTTCGATGAAGAACGCCCGTAAGAAGACTGAGAAGCAGGTTCGTCAAACAAGGAACGAGCCGCACGTTCATTTTGCTCACGACAGAAACGGCTGGCTCTCTCGTCTATTCTCCGGGCCATCTGTTCCTCCTGAGGTAACTTCAGGAAATGTACATCAATATCTTTCAAGAAACGGCTAGGGCTACTGAACTCCATCTTTCCATATTTAAACCGACTCTTGGCAAAAGACAAATAGCAATGCTCTTCGGCACGTGTAATCGCCACATAAAACAAGCGGCGCTCCTCTTCCAGCTCCTTATACGAATTGAGTGACAAAGCACTGGGAAACAAGTTCTCTTCCATCCCAACTACAAAGACGTTTTTAAACTCCAAGCCTTTAGCAGAGTGAATGGTCATCAAGGTAATCTTCTCGGCATCCCCCTCTTTCTCGTTATCCTGGTCTGTCAACAGAGAAACCTCCGACAGAAAATCCGTCAACAGGATGTTTTCATTCCCTTCTTCTTCACGGGTTGCACAAAAATCGTGCATACCGTTTATCAGTTCTTCAATATTCTCCTGACGGCTCAGATTTTCAGGATCATTGCTCTGATAAATCTCATTCATAATGCCGGACTGACGAACAATCATTGCTCCCAATTCGTATGCATTCTTCTTCGGGACCTCCACTATAAAACTTTCTACCAGTTCACGAAACCCCTGTAATTTAGTATGCATACCCTTGTTAATATTCAAGCCGTATGCCAACGGCTCTTCCAAAACCATCCAAAGACTGACATGATGCTGTGCAGCCGCATCAATGACCTTGTTCAACGTAGTATCCCCGATTCCTCGCGCCGGATAATTCAACACCCGCTTAAAAGCCTCCTCATCATTCGGATTTACCGCCAGACGGAAGTAAGATATAACATCTTTAATCTCCTTGCGTTGATAAAAAGAAAGCCCTCCGTAAATCTTATAAGGTAAAGCACGCTTCCGCAAAGCCTCCTCAAAAATACGGCTCTGAGCATTTGTACGGTATAAAATAGCAAAATCATTATAAGAATAATGTTCCCGCGAACGCAGTTTCACAATCTGGTTGGCAACAATCTCCCCTTCCTCCACATCACTGTAGGCATTGAAAACTCCGATAGGCTCCCCTTTCGCTTTTTCCGAAAATACCTCCTTCCTTATCTGCTCGCTATTTTTCTCTATCAAACTGTTTGCCGCGCATACAATGGTCTGGGTAGAACGATAGTTCTGCTCCAATTTAAAAAGCTTGGCTCCCTTATACAGCTGAGTAAATTTCAATATATTGTCAATATTCGCCCCTCGGAAGGAATAAATACTTTGTGCATCATCCCCCACTACGCATACACGCTGATGTTCTTGGGTAAGCTGAAGCACAATGCTGTGTTGCGCAAAATTAGTATCCTGATACTCATCCACCAGCACATAACGGAACTGCTCCGCATACTTACGGCAGATTTCGGGATGATCGCGGAATAACATATAAGTATAAACCAACAAATCATCAAAATCCATCGCATCGCTTTGGCGACAACGTTCCCAATATCGTCGGTAAATATCACGGGTAGCGGGTACTTTGGCATTCAGATCATACTGATAAAGCTCTGCGTTCGAAACATATGCATCGGGAAAAACCAAATGGTTTTTCGCATTGCTGATACGCGCCTGTATCACCCCCGGTTTATAGGTTTTATCATCCAATTGCATTTCTTTTACAATAGACTTGATCAAACTCTTCGAATCTGAAGAATCATAGATGGTAAAATTGGAGGTAAAGCCGACAGCCTGTGCCTCACACCGCAGGATACGCGAAAAAATGGAATGGAACGTTCCCATCCATAAATAGCGTGCCTGATCGCCCACCTGACGGGCTATACGCTCTTTCATTTCACGAGCAGCCTTATTGGTAAAAGTCAATGCCAGAATAGACCAAGGAGTATATCCCCGCTCCAGTAAATAAGCTATTTTATAAGTCAGTACGCGTGTCTTCCCCGAACCTGCTCCGGCTATCACCAAAGAGGGACCTTCGTTGTAAAGCACCGCATTGCGCTGACTTTCATTCAATTCTTCTAAATAGTTCGTCATAAATTTCACCTTTCGCCCGCAAAGATAGAGAAAGTTTGAGTTTATCAGAACAATTCTATGCTCAATAATGTTATTATGATAGAAGTTTAATTAAAACCTCGACTAAAAATGAATATATTATTAACCACTTTAATTTCATTAGTTATGACTTACGAAATGCCCAAACTCCCGTATGCAAACAACGGACTCGAACCTGTAATCAGTCAGGCTACTATAGACTACCATTATGGCAAGCACTTACAAACATACGTAAACAATTTGAACTCTTTGGTTCCGAGTACAGAATTTGAAGGAAAGACCGTAGAGGAAATTGTTGCATCAGCTCCCGACGGAGCGATATTCAATAACGCCGGACAAGTATTGAACCATACATTATATTTCCTTCAGTTCACCCCCAAACCCAACAAGCATGAACCGTCCGGCAAATTGGCAGAAGCCATCAACCGGGACTTCGGAAGCTTTGAAAACTTCAAGAAAGAATTCAACGCCGCTTCCACAGGACTGTTTGGTTCGGGCTGGGCTTGGCTTTCTATAGACAAGCAAGGAAAACTACATATCACCAAAGAGCCAAACGGAAGCAACCCGTGGCGTGCAGGCCTGAAACCATTGCTGGGTTTCGATGTATGGGAACATGCTTACTATTTGGATTACCAGAACCGCCGTGCAGATCATGTGAACAAGTTATGGGAAATCATTGACTGGGATGTAGTAGAAAAACGTCTATAAAAGAACCCTTAACTATACATCATAATAAAGCTGCCTCGCACCCTATTCATTCAGGGAGCGGGGCAATCTGCTTTAAGATGCAAAGATACAGCAGATATGCATTCATCCTTTTACAAGAATAAACAAGCATAATGCAAGATAATCATAAAAAAACATTCTTCCACAAAAAATAAAGCAGTCTGTTGTAGCATTATTCATTTCTTTCCCATATCTTTGCCATCGTAAAACAAAGGGGTGCCCCACGTAAACAGCGGACGGGCTGAGATTATACCCTGTGAACCTGATGCGGTTAGTACCGCCGAAGGGATTGTTACTTCTTACCTCATACCATCCGGTCAAAAAGCAACTCTTTGTATTTACAAGTAAATTCATAAACTGATATAGTATGAAACTGACAGTAAACAGCAAAGAAACCGAAGTAAAGGACGGATGCACCATAGCCGAACTTTCCACCTTTCTGGCACTTCCTGAGAAAGGTATCGCCATAGCGGTAAACAACCGGATGGTTCCCCGTATAGAGTGGGAGAAATGTGTGTTACACCCCAATGACAGTCTGGTAGTCATTAAAGCTGCATGTGGAGGATAAGACCGTGGAACTTCAATTCATCACTCACTTCACCGACACATATTCCTATTATGATTCCGCACGCATGGCCTTGGAAGGCGGTTGCCGCTGGATCCAGCTACGCATGAAAGACACTCCCGTTGACGAAGTGGAACGGGAAGCCATACGCCTGCAAGGCTTATGCAAAGACTATGGAGCGACATTTGTCATAGACGACCACGTGGAGTTAGTTAAGAAAATTCATGCTGACGGAGTGCATTTAGGAAAAAAGGACATGCCCGTAGCCGAAGCACGGGGAATATTAGGAAAAGAATTCATCATCGGAGGCACCGCCAATACATTTGACGATGTAAAGATGCATTACAAAGCCGGAGCTGACTACATCGGCTGTGGCCCGTTCCGTTTTACTACTACAAAAAAGGATCTCTCTCCAGTGCTGGGACTGGAAGGTTACCGTTCCATTATTCTGCAAATGAAAGAGGCAAATATCCATTTGCCCATCGTTGCTATCGGGGGAATTACTTTGGAAGATATCCCTTCCATCATGGAAACGGGAATCACCGGTATTGCCTTGAGCGGAACCATACTCCGGGCGAAAGACCCGGTAGCGGAAACTAAACGAATCATGAATTTATAATAAAATCACAAAATACAATGAAGAAACTGATTATAGCTGGAAAAGAATTTAATTCCCGTTTATTCCTGGGAACCGGTAAATTCAATTCAAACACCGTAATGGAAGAAGCCATTCTGGCATCAGGGTGTGAAATGGTAACCGTAGCCATGAAACGCATTGAACTGGACGATAAGGAAGATGATATGCTGAAACATATCATTCACCCCCACATACAGCTATTGCCCAATACCTCCGGTGTGCGCACAGCCGAAGAAGCCGTCTTTGCCGCACAAATGGCCCGCGAGGCCTTTGGCACCAACTGGCTGAAACTGGAAATTCATCCCGATCCGCGCTACTTGTTGCCAGATTCTACCGAAACATTGAAAGCAACCGAGGAACTAGTCAAACTAGGTTTTGTCGTATTGCCCTATTGCCAGGCAGATCCTACATTATGCAAACGGCTGGAAGAGGCAGGAGCAGCAACCGTCATGCCGCTTGCCGCCCCCATCGGGACAAACAAAGGCTTGCAGACACGTGACTTCCTGCGCATCATTATCGAACAAGCTTCCGTTCCTGTGGTAGTAGACGCCGGAATAGGCGCCCCCAGCCATGCCACCGAAGCGATGGAAATGGGTGCGGACGCCTGTCTGGTCAATACAGCCATCGCAGTAGCCGGCCAACCGGTAGAAATGGCAATAGCCTTCAAGGAAGCTGTCATTGCCGGACGCCGCGCCTATGAAGCAGGCTTAGGAGCAGTAGGACAGAACTTGATCGCATCCGCCTCATCCCCTTTAACTTCATTCTTAGATTAAACAGAAATATGATAGACAAAAAGCAAGATAAAAAAGCATACGCTCATGCAGAAAAGGCATATATGCAAGGAACCCTGTTCCCATACATCAAAGTAGGAATGCAGAAAGTAAACCTGACTCCTACTGTAAACATAGTGAACGGTGAAAAGGTAACAACGCCCAATGCTCCTGTTTATATTTATGACACCAGTGGTCCGTTCAGTGATCCCAATATGGAAATCGATCTGAAAAAAGGACTTCCCCGTATGCGCGAAAGCTGGATTATTGGACGGGGAGACGTGGAAAAACTGCCCTCCATTACCTCAGAATACGGAAAGATGCGCCGTGACGATAAAAGTCTGGACCACCTGCGCTTTGAACACATCGCCCTGCCCTATCGTGCCAAAGCCGGAAAGGCCATCACACAAATGGCATACGCCAAAGCCGGCATAGTTACACCGGAAATGGAATATGTAGCCATCCGTGAAAACATGAATTGCCGGGAACTGGGCATCGACACCTTTATCACCCCTGAATTCGTGCGTGATGAAATAGCCGCAGGGCGTGCCGTACTTCCCGCCAATATCAACCACCCCGAAAGCGAGCCTATGATTATCGGCAGGAACTTTTTAGTGAAGATCAACACGAACATCGGAAACTCCGCCACCACTTCCTCCATTGACGAAGAGGTGGAAAAAGCCGTGTGGAGCTGCAAATGGGGAGGTGATACCCTGATGGATCTCTCGACCGGCGATAACATTCACGAAACACGCGAATGGATTGTCCGCAACTGTCCTGTCCCCGTAGGTACCGTACCTATTTATCAGGCATTAGAGAAAGTAAACGGTAAAGTAGAGAATCTGAATTGGGAGATTTATAAAGATACATTAATCGAACAATGCGAACAAGGAGTGGACTACTTTACCATCCATGCCGGAATACGCCGCCAGAATGTACATCTGGCCGACAAACGTCTGTGTGGCATCGTAAGCCGCGGAGGCAGCATCATGAGCAAGTGGTGTCTGGTACATGACAAGGAAAGTTTCTTATATGAGCATTTTGATGACATCTGTGATATTCTGGCACAATACGATGTAGCCGTATCCTTGGGTGACGGACTTCGTCCGGGCTGTATCGCTGACGCTAATGACGAGGCACAGTTTGCCGAACTGGATACCATGGGTGAACTTGTACTCCGAGCATGGAACAAAAACGTACAGGCATTCATTGAAGGACCGGGGCATGTACCTTTGCATAAAATCAAAGAAAACATGGAACGCCAGATCTCTCACTGTCACAACGCACCGTTCTACACCCTCGGTCCGCTGGTAACGGACATCGCTCCGGGATATGACCATATCACTTCGGCCATCGGTGCCGCACAAATCGGCTGGTTAGGCACTGCCATGCTATGTTATGTCACCCCGAAAGAACATCTGGGATTGCCCAACAAAGAAGATGTACGCATAGGTGTCATCACTTACAAGATTGCTGCCCATGCTGCCGATCTAGCGAAAGGGCATCCGGGCGCACAGATCCGCGACAATGCTTTAAGCAAGGCACGTTATGAATTCCGTTGGCGCGACCAGTTCCATCTGAGTCTGGATCCCGACCGCGCTTTGGAATACTTCAATGAAGGCCGCCATACGGACGGTGAGTACTGTACCATGTGCGGACCCAACTTCTGCGCTATGAAACTGAGCCGCGACTTGAAGAACGTGGGTAATTAAACAACTGACTTTGTAAAAACTATGGAAGATTTCAAGAAAGCACTTGAAGGAACTTTAGGAAGAAAACACATAGACAACATAGTAGATCAAGTGGCCAGCTCCCCCGACCGCTTTGATGCTCTTTATACTCTAACGCAGCATGAAGAAACAAGGATAGCCTGGCGTGCCACTTGGGCTTGTGAAAAACTGAGTTTCCTCCTTCCTTCCCTATTGATGGATAAAAGGGAGGAACTGATGTTACGGGCCATGCAATGCCCCCACGATGGAACAAGACGCCTGCTACTGAATATCCTTCATCATCTTCCTGTCCCGAAGCCTGTCAACGCAGCTTTCTTCGATTTCTGCCTTCAAGGTATGCTATCTTCTGCCGAAAGCGCATCCGGACAAGCCGTCTGCATGAAACTTGCCTACGACATCTGCCTGGAAGAACCGGAACTGACAGGAGAGCTGAAAGCATATCTGGAAAATATGGAACCGGAATACTATACGGTTGCAGTGCAATGTGTCCGCAACAACATCCTAAAAAAAATAAGGTAATGAAGATATTGATACTCAACGGAAGTCCTCGTTGCCAAGGACTTATCAGCCGAATGCTGGACATCATGGCCGAAGAAGCTCGCATACGTGGCGCCGAAGTGGAAGCAATATCCATCCATAAATTGCAGGTACGCCCCTGTACAGGATGCATGGCTTGCCGCAGCCGGCAGGCCTGTGTCCTACCCGAAGACGATGCGCAGCGCACGCTTCAAAAGATACAATGGGCAGACGTGCTGATTGTCGGATCACCCTGCTATTGGGGAAACATGAACGGACATCTGAAAGTAGTGTTCGACCGCATCGTGTACGGCATGATGGGAGAAAGTCCGAAAGGGATCCCCCAAGCGTTGCATAAAGGCAAGAAAGCAGTCATCGTAAGCACCTGCTCCACCCCATGGCCGTTCAATATCTGGTTTAACCAGACACGCGGTGTAGTAAAAGCGTTGCGCGAAATTCTGAAGTGGAGCGGATTCTCTATCAAAGGCCGTTATCCAGAAGGGAGGAACGAAGCAACATCCCGAGCTGACGGAAAGCGACAAAAAGAAATGTAGAAAAATAATAAGAAACTTATAGCTTGAAACCTGTTTAAATGCCGAAAAAGTTTAAATAGGCTCTTATAGAAGCGAAATCATCTTATAGAACTATAACAAAAAAAATTATGTTTTCAGAAGAACTTGAAAAAATAGATTGGGAAGAAACCACCAAAACCATCTACTCCAAGACCGAAAGTGATGTGCTCCGCGCTCTTGGCAAGGAACATTGCGATGTGGACGACTTTATGGCGCTCATCTCCCCCGCAGCAGCAAAATACCTGGAGCCGATGGCGCAACTAAGCAAAAAATATACCGAAGAACGTTTCGGCAAAACCATCTCCATGTTTATACCGCTGTATATCACCAACTCCTGCACCAATTCTTGTGTGTATTGTGGTTTCCATATCAGCAACCCGATGGCACGTACCATCCTCACCCCCGAACAGATTGAAGATGAATACAAAGCCATCAAGAAACTGGGGCCTTTTGAGAACCTGTTACTGGTGACCGGAGAGAATCCGGCAAAAGCCGGAGTCCCTTATCTGGCTAAAGCTTTGGACATCGCCAAAAAATATTTCAGCAATCTGAAGATAGAGGTAATGCCCCTCAAAGCCGAAGAATATGCCGAACTGAAAGAACACGGACTGAATGGAGTCATTTGCTTTCAGGAAACTTATAACAAAGCCCGTTATAATATATATCACCCACGCGGGATGAAATCCAAATTCGAGTGGCGGGTAAACGGCTTCGACCGCATGGGTCAGGCAGGAGTCCACTCCATTGGCATGGGAGTACTTATCGGACTGGAAGAATGGCGCACCGATGTGACCATGATGGCTTATCACTTACGCTATCTTCAGAAAAAGTATTGGAAAACCAAATACAGTGTCAACTTCCCCCGTATGCGTCCGGCAGAAAACGGTGGTTTCCAGCCGAATGTCATCATGAATGATCGTGAGTTGGCACAGCTCACTTTTGCCATGCGTATTTTCGATCACGATGTAGATATCTCCTACTCCACTCGTGAACCGGCACAAATCCGCGACAACATGGCAGGGCTAGGAGTGACTACCATGAGTGCTGAAAGCAAAACTGAACCGGGGGGATACTATACCTATCCGCAAGCTTTGGAACAATTCCATGTAAGTGATGAGCGTACAGCCGTAGAAGTAGAACACGCACTGAAATCATTAGGAAGGGAGCCAGTATGGAAAGACTGGGATGTTTCTTTTGACAAGTTCACGCCAATACGATAGATTTTACCCATATTTTTAAAGGAATGGGGCTGTATAAATGATACAAAGCTCCTTTTTTTCAAATTAACAACAAACAAAGTGGAAAGATATAACCGTCAAATTATTCTCCCTGAATTGGGAGAAAAAGGACAACAACGGCTTCAGCAGGCCAAAGTGCTTATTGTCGGTGTAGGTGGTCTGGGATCTCCTGTTGCCTTGTACCTGACAGGAGCCGGAGTAGGTACCATCGGATTAATAGACGATGATGTGGTAAGTGTCAGCAACTTGCAACGTCAAGTACTTTATAGTGAAGCCGAGGTAGGCATGCCCAAAGCTATCCAAGCCAAGAAACGTCTTGAAGCCCTGAACCATGATGTACAAATCAATGCCTATCCCACAAGACTGACTAAAGAGAATGCGGATGAAATTATCCGTACCTACGACATCATTATAGATGGATGTGATAATTTCGCTACCCGCTATCTTATCAATGATATCTGTGTGAAATGGGGAAAAGTTTATGTATATGGTGCCATCCGTGCCTTCGAAGGTCAAGTATCCGTTTTCAATTACCAAGGAGGCCCCGATTACCGCCACTTTTTCCCCGACGAAACAGAAATGCTATCCATGCCCCATCCGCCCAAAGGAGTATTAGGTGTAACCCCCGGCATAATAGGTTGTGCCGAAGCTGCTGAAGTGTTGAAGATTATAGGTGAATATGGCGAAGTGTTAAGCGGCAAATTATGGACGATTAACGTAAAAACGATGGAAACCCATCTCATTTCCTTCTAGAGGAATCGAACCGACCCTATTCAAAAGACATTAATTCCTCAATTATGTGCCAACAGTCGAGGCATGACGACATCCGTCGTCCGGCATCGACCGGCACATGGATAGTTTGACTTTATCCTATAATATGTGGTACAAACTCGGACAAGTTATCTGTAACCTCCATACGATTTTCGCGAATACCGATGCCCGCAGCTTCTCCTCCTATAATCCAAGAACCAATAACTGGATATCTGCCACTGTACGCTGTCGGTTCCACATACTCCTGATATACATAAGCTCCAGTGTTATAATCACCCTCCGTTTCAGCTATACGTACATATTCCTCCCAATCCCGGATATCAACAACGCTTACATTATGACCTTCACGAGAGAAGACCGGTTTTTTACAAAACAATCCCGACCGAGGGCGCGACAAATAACAAGGAAGCACATAAGGAGAATCCGGAAACAACTCGTACAATGTGGCAAGGATCGCCTTATTGGACATCACCAATTTCCATATCGGCTCCAACCATTCCATTTCCGCTAGACATCCGTCAGGACTTTCGTCCACCATCCACTCCCACGGATAAAGTTTAAAGCACCGGTTCACTAGTTCACCTGCCGGATCAAAAAATCGTCCATTTTGCAAATCCAGCGCCTGCATATCCAATACTCGGGTAGAAAACCCAGCCTCCATCGCCGTACTTGCCAGATATTGCAACGTTCCTGTATCTTCATTATTCTCTAATGCACCAGCAAAATGAATCTCTCCTTTTTTGGGGAAAATATCTTTCCATGACTGCACCAATCCTTCATGAATACCATTAAACTGGTCGCATTCCGGAAAAACATCCTCTTTCCATTGCCATTGGATAACAGATGCTTCAAGCAAAGAAGTCGGTGTATCAGCATTGAACTCCAATATTTTCGGAGTACCATCCTTGGCTAATATAAAATCAAAACGACCATACAGACTTAACTCATCCGCATCCCAAGAAGCACGGATACGCTCACCAATCTCCTTCGGAATATTCAATGCACGCTCCATAAATTCCGGGTTATCTTCAATAATGAATTGAGCAGCCTCACAATACAGACGGTACGCCTCATTGGTTGCTTCCTCCAAACAGGCTGTTTCTTCAGCCGTAAAACGATAATACGCTTCCTCGCGCCAATAATCACCATGAAAATCAAAGCCCAGCGCTTCTATTTTCTCACGGTAGTCTGAACGTGGCGTAACAGGTATTCTTTTCATATCCGCTTCCTATTAACTATGAACACCGGATGAACGGCGTGTTTTCCCAAAAACACTTCCGCTCGATTTTGATTTTGTAGACGATTTTGCCCCCACATTCACTTTTGAAGGAGCATCCACTTTCATTCCGTTAGCATCTGTCCACGAATCAGATTTAGGATAATAATAATGTGTGGTAGAAAGTCCGTTGGCCATAGACGGCATTAATGCCCAACGCATTAGCATAGCGTTATAAATCCAACTGTTTCCCTGATGATCACGGTACTCTTCTTGATCTTTAGGATTCTCAGGCAATTCCGTTTTTTGCGTACATCCGGCAAGTGCCATCAAACAAAATGCGGCTGCAAGAAATTGTTTTTTATTCATAATTCTATCTATTCGTCTTGTTTTATTAGCGCAAAAGTAAATAAAAAACGCCTATTTCATACAGATACACACAGATTATTTAAAACTTTTCCATCGCATGAATCACTTTTTCGGGGAAAGTATCCCATTGATTTACAGGTTTATCAAAAATAAATCTATAAATCCACTAGGATTATTACAAATAGGTTGCTATCTTTGCTTAGCAATTAGTCATAAGGTATGAAGTTAATTCTAATAACGCCCCCCACTTATTTTGTGGAGGAAGATAAAATAATTACAGCTCTTTTCGAGGAGGGACTAGACACACTCCATCTGCGAAAGCCCGGTACAGCACCCATGTTTGCAGAACGTCTGCTAACCCTTATCCCCGAACAATATCACAAACGCATCGTGGTTCACGGACATTTTTATCTGAAAGAGGAATACAAACTGAAAGGAATTCACCTGAACGGTCGTAATCCGAACCTGCCGGAAGGATACAAAGGACATGTCAGTTGTTCTTGCCATTCGCTAGACGAAGTTAAAGAGCGCAAATCCAGTTGCGATTATGTCTTTCTGAGTCCGGTATTCAATAGCATATCCAAACTAAATTATAACTCGGCATACACCGCCGAAGAACTCCGTACCGCCGCCAAAGCAGGCATTATTGACAAAAAAGTCATAGCTTTGGGAGGCATTGACGAAGAAAACTTGCTGGAGGTAAAGGACTTTGGTTTCGGAGGAGCCGCCATATTGGGCGCCCTTTGGAATAAATTCGATGCGTGTACCGATCGCGATTATCGGTGCGTGATAGAACATTTCCGGAAATTAAGAGATTTAGCAGACTGATTTATCAAAATAATTTAGAATAGAAGCCTAAAAAAACGAAGAATATGCTTCAAACCAAGCATATTACAATAATGAGAAGTTATTTTTAAATTTCTATTTTTAATTTCTAATTATAATACGTACCTTTGCACGCAAATTAACAAATAGGTAATATCTATTACAAAAATGAGCAAAACATCACCTTTTAGGGTATTCTCAGGAACAAATTCGAGATACCTTGCAGAAAAGATTTGCAACAGCCTCGGTTGCAAATTAGGAAACATGAACATCATGCATTTTGCTGATGGTGAGTTCGCTGTTTCTTATGAAGAATCAATTAGAGGCGCACATGTTTTTCTAGTTCAATCTACCTTTCCTAACTCTGACAACTTAATGGAACTGCTGCTAATGATTGATGCAGCTAAAAGAGCCTCTGCAAAAAGCATTGTAGCCGTTATTCCCTACTTTGGATGGGCACGTCAGGACAGAAAAGACAAACCTCGTGTTTCTATCGGTGCTAAACTGGTAGCCGATCTTCTGAGCGTAGCAGGCATCGACCGTTTAATCACAATGGATTTGCATGCCGATCAGATTCAAGGATTCTTTGATGTACCGGTAGACCACCTCTACGCTTCTGGCGTATTCCTGCCTTACATTGAATCATTGCAACTGGAAGACTTGGTAATCGCAACTCCGGACGTGGGTGGTTCAAAACGCGCCAGCACTTATTCCAAATATTTGGGTGTACCCTTGGTACTCTGCAACAAGACGCGCCTGAAAGCCAATGAAGTGGCCACCATGCAAATTATCGGTGATGTAAAAAATAAAAATGTCATCTTAATTGACGATATGGTAGATACAGCAGGTACTATTACCAAAGCTGCCGATATTATGAAAGAAGCGGGAGCTATTTCCGTCCGCGCTATCGCTTCTCACTGTGTAATGTCAGGTCCTGCATCCGAACGCGTTCAGAACTCCGGCTTGGAAGAAATGGTATTTACCGATAGTATTCCTTATGCTAACCGTTGCTCTAAAGTGAAGCAACTGACCATTGCTGATATGTTTGCTGAAACAATCCGCCGCGTGATGAATAATGAGTCTATCTCTTCACAATACATCATTTAATCTTTATATGATTATAGAAATAAAAGTCCGGACTTTCCCAAGTTCGGACTTTTATTTTAGGGATATTCAGTAAATGTCTCTAAAAAATAAGATGGCATATGAAGATGATAGGGCATGACCATTTCATATGCCATTCTTATTGTCATTTTTCCGTGCTTTCTCACATAATTCTATCCGACAGGACATGACGTTCCGGAAGAAGTCTGATGACCTCTTCTGATTCTGTGAGTAAAATCATATCATGCTGCTTTAGCTGTTTTGTTTCTGATTTTTTCTATTATCAGTATGGCATTTGCCGTATGTATTCCAAAGAAAATCCACAGTATTTCCGTCTTCCTGTTTCTGGCCTTTATCCTTGAGAGCGAGTAATGTTGCTTTTGAGTGCCGAAGCTTCCTTCAAGCCGTGTTGCCCTTTCTTTTGAGAGTTCGCTTCTAAGCACCTTCCTCAAAGGCTCATCTTTGGCCGCCCTTCCCTTGCGCACAAAGGATGTGGATATCCCATATTTTGTACAGAACTTTCTGTTGGCATTATTGGCATATATGGAATCGGCAGCCACACATCTTACCCTTACATTCATAAGCTTCTGCTGCATGCGGATACAGTCCTTCAAGCGTATACCCTCATTGAATGCCTTGAACGAGAGGTGTTCGATGAACGATATGCCGTCTATCTGTATATTATTGACCTTTGCACCGAACTCGACGGACTTGGTTTCCTTGCCTCTGACGATGGGACGTACATAATGACGGTCAATGCTGACGATGCGGTCACTGACTTTCCGCCCTTCAAACATTTCCTTTTCTTGTACAAGCACCTTTCTGATGATGGAAAGACGCTTATGATAATCCTGGGTATATCGGAGTAAAGCACCGTACTCGCTATGGATCCCATCCCTTTGACTGAGGAGCTTTTCAAGAAGCTTGATCATACGGCGCTTAAGCATTCTTGC
This sequence comes from Phocaeicola vulgatus ATCC 8482, assembly GCF_000012825.1. GTDB lineage: Bacteria > Bacteroidota > Bacteroidia > Bacteroidales > Bacteroidaceae > Phocaeicola > Phocaeicola vulgatus. The sequence goes on from NC_009614.1 coordinate 4,405,780, forward strand.
CCTTGAAGCTCTCCTCTTTCTTTTCTTGCAGTAGGACAGATAGGATTCCGCCACATTCCTGTATTTGTTGCGCGGACGCCTTATGCCCAGCTCCCTGCAATGCCGGCATATATGCCTGTAGAGCCATTCGAGGCTTTCCCAAAGGAGTTTCATGTCCGTAGGAAAACGCATGTGGCTTTCATAGCATGTGGCATCGGTCATGCAGACGTGAAGGTTATCAAGATAAGGTTTCCAGTGTGAAGCCAGGAGCTCCTGGAAAGAATCAATGTCAAGGCGGGATGCTATCTCATTACGGATGGCACTGACTATCTTGAAGTTGGTTATGGGAAGGGACGGGGGAATCATAATTCCACAGAAAATCTGGTAGTGTATGTTCCCGTTCAGATGTTCCACCAGTTGCCTGTCGGAGAATCCGGTGTATGCCTTCAGGACCATAAGGGCGATCTTTGCGGAAGGACTGAATCTGTTCCTGCGTCCCAGGCGCCGGTCCGACAGGCCGGCGGCTTTTGCCATACATTCAAACGGAAAGACCGAATGAAGCTTGCCAAGCTCACTCTCATTAAAACTCTTGCGGTATTTTTCCAGAATATCAAATTCTGTAAAACCCAAAGTAGGGTGAATTTCTGAAATATTCACTATCTTTGCCATATCTTATTAGTTTGGATATTTCCCCCGTTTTGGCCGTCAAATCTTATTTTCGGGGGAATACCTAAAGATACAAAAAAGCCAACTAATTCGCAATACTTTGTGTATGAATTAGTTGGCTGATTTTGTAATATTTAATGAATGTCCCTATTTTAATTCTACCTAAAGATTGGATTCCCTAAATCGTTTTATCAGCAAGACTAAATGTTTCCTTCCTTTATAAAGTCATTTCTTTCTTTGATGATTCCTGCGACGATATTGAGCCTTTTCATGCTGATAACGCTGAAGTTTTCTATACACGGTGAATACTACCATAATCCCGGCAGATACCAGAATCACAATAACCACGCCTACCCCCAAATTATCCCCCTTTACACGCGACCACATTTCCAAGACCAATTCGGTCTTGTCACCGGAATCACGAATCATGGCACAACGCTCCACCACTGTACGGTCAGGATACTGTACCTTATCTATTTGTATACTATCGGCAGCAGGACCGAAAAAATAGCTTAAATCTGCAAAGTAAGATAAAGTAGTATCTATTTTTGCCTCCAAAATCTCGGGAGTAGCAACGGCACTCACATAACCACAGGCGTCCATATTACGTAAAGCCACATCGGGACGGCATAAATAATTAATAAAATAGCTGGCAGCCTTTTTATTTCTAGCATACTTAGGGATCACCCATCCGTCATACCACACATTACTTCCTTCCACCGGCACCTCATAGTCCAGATGGATGCCCACTCCTTCAGCCTCTTCTATCGCCCATACCGCATCCCCGCTCCAGGTCATGTTCAGCCATGCTTTACCTTTAGTCATCATTTCCTTGCCAAAATCAGCTTCCCAACCTGCTATCAAGGGTTTCATGGCTTTCAGATACTTTTCAACTGTATCGATGGATGCTTGCGAATAGTTGTTCATCAACTCCTCTACCGTAACCTTGCCTTTTTTCAAATCCTCGGCATTGGCATAAATCAATGCGGTACCATATGCATCACGATAACTTTCCTTCATCAGGATCTTGTTCTCATATTTCAGATTCCAAAGACTGGCCCAAGTCCTGGCATCTTCCGCTGGAACATGATCGGTATTAAAAAGGATACCTGCTGTTCCCCACATATAACCGATGGCATAATCTGAAGCACGATGCCCCGACCAGCTCAATTTATCCAATTGTTCACGGATATAAGGAGATTCATTATGCAGATAATTGGGGGTCTTTCCAAAAACGGTATCAATGGGAAGCAATAAACCTTTCCTCAGCATGCGCTCTATGATATACTCCGAAGGACAAACTACATCAAAATCTTCATGCCCGCGTTCTATCTTAGTCAACATGATTTCATTGATGTCAAAAGTCTGATAGACAATCCGAATATCTTCCCCCGTCTGTTCTTTGTACCACCGGGGAAATTCCGCCAACATATCCTCATCAATGTAATCGGCCCAATTATATATTTTCAGCACACTCTCACGAGGCTCTGTGTTATAGCATCCGGTTAAAGAGAATAACGCGCACACACACACCATCAGCCATCTATTTATTTTCCTCATTTTTTATACCTCCTTTTTCTTGCCTGCACGGCGATTGATGATAACCAGCAATACCAGCACCAATACGAATATAATGGTAGAAAGCGGACGAAGTTCAGGGGTCAACCCTCCTTTCCGTGCATCCGCATAAATATAGGTGGAAAGAGTTTCAAGCCCTTCATTACCAATAGTAAATACAGTCACGGCAAAATCGTCAATGGACAAAGTCACCGCCAACATAAAACCTGAAATCATTCCCGGAAGAATCTCAGGAACAATCACCTTGCGGAGTGCCTGCATAGGAGTAGCCCCCAAGTCAAGCGCCGCCTCATAAATATTCGGATTCATCTGTTTCAAACGCGGCAACACACTTAACACCACATATGGAGTACAGAATGTGATATGTGCAAGCACTACAGTGGTATATCCTTGTGGAATACCCAAAGATACGAACAGCAAGAATAGAGATATACCAATAATAATATCTCCATTCAAAATAGGAATGTTATTGACAAAACTGATTGCTTTACGGGCACGGGGACGAAGATTGAATATGCCGATTGCCGTAATACTGCCCAGCAAGGTGGATACGGTAGCTGCAATAAAGGCAATGCTCAAGGTATTGACCAAGGCATTTGTCAATGAATGATGTGTACCCGCAACAAATAGGGATGAATAGAGTTTGGTGGAAAACCCGGTCCAGTTGCCCAGCACCTTTGCTTCGGTAAACGAATAGATCATAATGATAAAAATAGGCGCATAAAGCAATAGCAGAAGCAGCCACAAATACCCCTGACACAAAATTTTCTTTACCATAGTCCACCTCCTTCGTTATGATCCTTATCATCTGAAGCGAGCAAGGTTGTCGCACCAATAAGGAACAACATGATCAACGACAAGGCCGCCCCATAATTCCACATACTATTATTAATATTTTCCTGGATAGTAGTGCCAAATAATTTAATATTATTCATTGTCAATAATTCGGCAATAGCAAATGTGGAGATAGTAGGCATAAATACCATTAATATACCACTCACAATACCCGGCATAGACAGGGGCAACACAGCCTTGAAAAACACTTGCATGGGATTGGCGCCCAAATCTTGCGCCGCTTCCACATAACTTTTATCCAATTTCTGCAAAGTGTTGTAAATAGGATAAATCATAAAAGGCAAAAAATTATATACCATACCGAATATCAAAGCCCCCTCTCCTAAAGATACGTTCATAAAATCGAACAAGGCCACCGTAGCCAGTGTACGTATTAAAATATTCACCCACATGGGCAAAATAAACAATACCACCACTGTCGATGCATATTTCATCCGCGTCTGTGTCAGAATATAGGCAGCAGGATATCCCAATAAGATACATACCACTGTTGTGATAATGGCCACGCCAATAGAATAAACAAATGTGTTGATTGCCTCGGGATGAGCGAAAAATTTGGCAAAATTTCCCAATGTGAAATGCCCCGCATCATCCATAAATGCATAAACCACTATTAAAAGTAGCGGAAGAATAACAAATACCGCCGAAAATATCACGTAAGGAATAGTCCAACTTTTACGTGAAGACAAGAAAAATCGTATCGTTCTGAGCACCTCTTTTCTTTATTATGATTCTACAATCTGAGTTATTTTTATACTTTCAGGAAAGATGCTGATACCTACATGATCACCATTGTCCCATACATCATTGGTATCAACAAAAATATCCTCACCCCAGTCCGATGACACAGTGAGGTGATAATGATCTCCCTTATATAGGATAAAACGTACATCTCCGGTTAAAGTTCCATCCTCTTCATTATCCTGCAAAATGATATCCTTGAAATCTACCTGCACTTTTACTTTAGTTCCCGGCTCAATGTCAACCACTGGCAGACACTCAAACGTACATCCCAGAAATTCCACATGCGTTCCATCTATCAGTTCTCCTTCAAACGTATTGCATACACGTTCTTTTTTCATAATATGGATATCAAAAGGTTTTATCAACAAACCTACCTGCTCACCCACAGCAAAATGATGATAGTCCTGTACAATAAATTCATAACCATTGGCCTCGACCACCATTTCATAATGCACACCTTTAAAGATGGATGAGGTTACGATACCTGAAATCTGTGAAGCATCCGAATCCGGAAAAATATACCAATCTTCAGGACGTACCACAACATCTACCGGCATATTTTCACCGAAACCTTCATCTACACATTCAAATTCCACTCCTGCAAAACGCACAAGCTTGTCCTGTATCATAGTTCCGTTCAGAATATTGCTCTCACCTATAAAATCAGCTACAAACGAATTGATGGGTTCGTTATAAATATCCACCGGTGTTCCGATCTGCTGTATTTTTCCTTCACTCATTACAACAATCGTGTCGCTCAGTGTTAAAGCTTCCTCTTGGTCATGCGTCACATAAATAAAAGTGATGCCCAATGTCTTATGCATCTCTTTTAATTCCATCTGCATATCTTTACGCATCTTCAAGTCCAAAGCAGCCAAAGGCTCATCCAGCAACAACACCTCCGGCTCATTGACAATAGCACGGGCTATGGCTACACGCTGTTGCTGCCCGCCTGACAAGGAATTCACATCCCGATACTCATAGTCCGTCATCCCTACCATACGAAGAGCAGCCTTTACTTTCTTCTCGATAGTCTGCTTAGAGGTCTTTTTCAATTTCAATCCGAAGGCAATATTATCGAACACATTCAAATGAGGGAACAAAGCATACTTCTGGAACACAGTATTTACCGGACGCTTATGCGGAGGTGTCTGCGTGATCTCTTTTCCAGCTATCTTTATCTCGCCTTCCGAAGCAGTCTGAAAACCGGCAATCAAACGTAAAAGAGTTGTCTTTCCGCAACCGGAGGGCCCCAACACAGTTACAAACTCACCTTTTTTTACATATAAATTAATGTTATCCAAGACCATTTTATCACCAAAAAACTTGGAAACACCTTTTACCTCAATTATATAATTAGATTGTTGCATACTCATTTTGTAATTGAGTTGCAAAATTACGGTATTTTTCAAGAATGGAGGATATAAATAAAGTAATATTTATTCATCCGACTAATAATTTTCCATTGTGCGTACTATTTCTCTTCTCCCAGCAAAGTGAATGATAGGCTTTTGAGAAATTGTAAACAAAAAAATGAGACCTTCTCCCTGCTCGGATTCAACATCTACCCGATCTCCACCTCCGGATTATTTTTATTCCGTAATTGAAATAATTCCTCCAAATCGTACATCATTGCATTAATATTCACATCACTCTACACAAACTTCAATGTGCCCGATTCGATTTTCGAAAGATCCAGAATATTACCGATCAACTGTAACAGTAAGGCAGCCCCCTGTACAAATTATAACCAAAGGAATTGAATGAGTGCCCATAAAATTCAAAAAAAGCAAAGCAAAACTATAGATTCCTTATTTCATTCTGAAAATAAAAACCTTTTTTCCGCAAACATATTAATTAAGTAGTTATCTTTGCGTTCAAATTATAATCATATTAAAATGAAAAAATTAGTTTATTTATTGGCTGCAGGAAGTATGGCTTTCGTTGCATGTCAGAATTCGCCTTCCTATAAGGTTACAGGTTCAGTAGAAGACATCACTGATGGCGACACGATCTATTTACAGGAATACGCAGGAGGAAACCTTGTAAAACTTGATTCTGCTATTGTCAAAAGCGGAACTTTCGTATTCACCGGAAAACAAGATACGGCTGTAAACCGCTACATCACTTATATGAAAGGAGACAAGCGTTACTTTACTGATCTTTTTCTTGAAAATGGAAATATTAATGTAACCTTAGGTAAGGAAAGCAAAGTTTCAGGTACTCCTAATAACGACGCTTACCAAAAATTCAAAGATGGCTTCATGGCTTTAAGCAAGGAAATGAATGAAATGTACCAAAAGGCTCAAAGCGACACTAGCTTGACAGAAGAACAGGTAGAAGCTATCATGGCTGAGATTGAAAAGAAAGACAGTGTAGGCATGGATATGGTTTATCAAACAATTGAAGCCAATATCACCAATCCGGTCGGTGTATATCTTCTCCCTTCCTATGCAGGCGCATTCGAACTCGACAAACAAAAAGCGTTGGTAGAAAAAATTCCCGCTGCATTAGTTAATGAACGTATCAACAAGTTGAAAGCCCACATTGAAACTTCAGAGAAAACGGCTGTAGGTCAGAAATACATTGATTTCTCTATGCAGACCCCTGAAGGTAAAACTGTAAGCCTGTCTGATTTCGTCAGCAAAAATAAATATACTTTGATTGACTTTTGGGCTAGCTGGTGCGGACCTTGCCGTAAAGAAATGCCCAATGTTGTAGAAGCATACAAGGCTTTCAAAGATAAAGGCTTCGGAATTGTAGGTATTTCTTTAGACGAGAATGCAGACAAGTGGAAAGAGGCTATCACTGCCTTGAATATTACATGGCCGCAAATGTCTGACCTGCAAGGTTGGAACAATGCAGGTGCAAAACTTTATGGTGTCAATTCAATTCCTGCTACCGTATTGGTTGATCAGGAAGGTACCATTGTTGCACGTAATCTCCGTGGAGATGCCATCAAGTCCAAACTGAACGAACTATTGAAATAAAATAACTGCAAAATAGTTTACAAAGTAGGGATATTCAGTAAATGTCTCTAAAAAATAAGATGGCATATGAAGATGATAGGGCATGACCATTTCATATGCCATTCTTATTGTCATTTTTCCGTGCTTTCTCACATAATTCTATCCGACAGGACATGACGTTCCGGAAGAAGTCTGATGACCTCTTCTGATTCTGTGAGTAAAATCATATCATGCTGCTTTAGCTGTTTTGTTTCTGATTTTTTCTATTATCAGTATGGCATTTGCCGTATGTATTCCAAAGAAAATCCACAGTATTTCCGTCTTCCTGTTTCTGGCCTTTATCCTTGAGAGCGAGTAATGTTGCTTTTGAGTGCCGAAGCTTCCTTCAAGCCGTGTTGCCCTTTCTTTTGAGAGTTCGCTTCTAAGCACCTTCCTCAAAGGCTCATCTTTGGCCGCCCTTCCCTTGCGCACAAAGGATGTGGATATCCCATATTTTGTACAGAACTTTCTGTTGGCATTATTGGCATATATGGAATCGGCAGCCACACATCTTACCCTTACATTCATAAGCTTCTGCTGCATGCGGATACAGTCCTTCAAGCGTATACCCTCATTGAATGCCTTGAACGAGAGGTGTTCGATGAACGATATGCCGTCTATCTGTATATTATTGACCTTTGCACCGAACTCGACGGACTTGGTTTCCTTGCCTCTGACGATGGGACGTACATAATGACGGTCAATGCTGACGATGCGGTCACTGACTTTCCGCCCTTCAAACATTTCCTTTTCTTGTACAAGCACCTTTCTGATGATGGAAAGACGCTTATGATAATCCTGGGTATATCGGAGTAAAGCACCGTACTCGCTATGGATCCCATCCCTTTGACTGAGGAGCTTTTCAAGAAGCTTGATCATACGGCGCTTAAGCATTCTTGCCCTTGAAGCTCTCCTCTTTCTTTTCTTGCAGTAGGACAGATAGGATTCCGCCACATTCCTGTATTTGTTGCGCGGACGCCTTATGCCCAGCTCCCTGCAATGCCGGCATATATGCCTGTAGAGCCATTCGAGGCTTTCCCAAAGGAGTTTCATGTCCGTAGGAAAACGCATGTGGCTTTCATAGCATGTGGCATCGGTCATGCAGACGTGAAGGTTATCAAGATAAGGTTTCCAGTGTGAAGCCAGGAGCTCCTGGAAAGAATCAATGTCAAGGCGGGATGCTATCTCATTACGGATGGCACTGACTATCTTGAAGTTGGTTATGGGAAGGGACGGGGGAATCATAATTCCACAGAAAATCTGGTAGTGTATGTTCCCGTTCAGATGTTCCACCAGTTGCCTGTCGGAGAATCCGGTGTATGCCTTCAGGACCATAAGGGCGATCTTTGCGGAAGGACTGAATCTGTTCCTGCGTCCCAGGCGCCGGTCCGACAGGCCGGCGGCTTTTGCCATACATTCAAACGGAAAGACCGAATGAAGCTTGCCAAGCTCACTCTCATTAAAACTCTTGCGGTATTTTTCCAGAATATCAAATTCTGTAAAACCCAAAGTAGGGTGAATTTCTGAAATATTCACTATCTTTGCCATATCTTATTAGTTTGGATATTTCCCCCGTTTTGGCCGTCAAATCTTATTTTCGGGGGAATACCTAAAGATACAAAAAAGCCAACTAATTCGCAATACTTTGTGTATGAATTAGTTGGCTGATTTTGTAATATTTAATGAATGTCCCAAAGTAAAATACCGATGTCTAGAAAGGCATCGGTATTTTTTATACTCGTCCTATCCTTCCCAATAATGCGCACTTTCCATAACAATCTTAACTGGAATGATAATATCAATGAAACTTTGGGCGAACATACTAATAAAAAAGAACTGCTTCCTCTCTTTTCCAAGGAAACAGTTCTTTAAATAGAAATATTATCTTAATTCAATGATTAGTTAAACCAACGAACATAGCAGAAGTCCTGACGATGAGGCAAATCAACATTCTTCGGGAACATACGGTATGCCACCTTGAAGCTGCCTGAGTTAGACAAACTGTGTTTAACCTGGAATGTATACAAGTTACCTTCTTTCTTAATTACTTCCATTGGTTCTACAGAATAGATATGCTCTTTACCTTCCGCATTCGTGAAAGTGGTAACCAGTTCAATACCTACTGCATCATCCAATCCCTTTTCATCTATAACATAAGTAATGATATATTCTTTTCCGCTTTCAATATTACCGCTAGCCAGCTCTTCCGTCTTTTCACATGAAACGATTTCAATGGAATCCCAAAGTTCTGCAACTCTTTCTTTCCAAGCAGCCAGTTCCTTAGCCTTTGCATAATCATTGGCTACCAATTCTTTAAAACGTTTTGCTTCTTTAGTATAGAACTTAGCATAATAATCGTCTAACTGACGTTTCATTGTATAATGAGGAGCCACCTGAGCAATAGAATTCTTGATAGTCTTCACCCAACCCTCAGAATATCCCTTACGGTTACGTGCATAATACAATGGAAGAATCTCATTTTCCAAAATACTATAAATAGTTGCGGCATCCAATTGATCTTGATGATCTTGATTCTGATAAGTACGTTTTTCAGTTAACGCCCATCCTGCTCCTTCACGGTAACCTTCCAGCCACCAACCGTCAAGCACAGAGAAGTTAACAACACCATTCATCAAAGCCTTCTCGCCTGATGTTCCAGAAGCTTCCAAAGGACGGGTAGGAGTATTCATCCAAATATCAACACCTGAGACCAGACGCCGTGCCAACTGCATATCATAATTTTCCAAGAAGATGATTTTGCCCAAGAATTCCGGACGACGGGAAATTTCCACAATCTTCTTGATCAACCCCTGACCTGCACCATCGTGTGGATGAGCCTTACCTGCAAATAAGAACTGTACCGGATAATCAGGATTGTTCACAATCTTAGACAAACGTTCCAAATCAGTAAACAGCAGATGCGCACGTTTGTAAGTAGCAAAACGACGGGCAAACCCAATCAACAAGGCATTCGGATTAATCTTTTCCATCAGAGAAACGATACGTGAAGGATCACCTTGGTTCTTCAACCAGCTTTCACTGAACTGCTTACGAATATGGTCAACCAATTTGTACTTCAAAGCCATACGGGTTTCCCAAATTTCTTCATCGGCTACATTATAAATAGCTTCCCAAATTTTCTCATTAGACTGATCTTCCAGGAAATTAGGAGCAAAATGCTTAGCATATAGCTTCTTCCATTCAGTAGCACTCCACGTTGGGAAATGAACACCATTAGTTACATAACCCACATGACTTTCTTCAGGGAAATAGCCTTTCCAAATTCCAGAGAACATCTCCTGAGAAACCTTGCCATGCAACCAGCTCACACCGTTTACTTCCTGACAAGTGTTACAAGCAAATGTAGACATACAAAAACGTTCGCCTGCATCACCCGGATTAATACGACCCAAGTCCATCAAATCCTGCCAAGAAATCCCCATACGCTGTGGATAACCACCCATATATTTTCCAAACAAGCCTTCATCAAAATAGTCATGCCCCGCAGGAACCGGAGTATGAACCGTATATAAAGAAGAAGAACGAACTACTTCCAAAGCCTGGTCAAATGTCAGCCCGCTTTCTACATAATCACACAAACGCTGCACATTACACAAAGCAGCGTGTCCTTCATTACAATGATAGACATCTTTCTTAATGCCCAATTTCTTCAGCAGCAACACACCACCGATACCTAACAAGATTTCTTGTTTCAAACGGTTCTCCCAATCTCCACCATACAACTGATAAGTGATAGGACGATCAAATTCGCTGTTCATTTCATTATCCGTATCTAGCAGATACAAAGGAACACGTCCTACATTTACCTTCCATACGTATGCATGAACGAAATAGTTCAAATAAGGAACATCAACTACCATCGGCTGTCCGTTTTCATCCATTACACGTTCAATAGGCAGGCTACCGAAATTCTGTGATTCATAGTTAGCAATCTGCTGACCATCCATTGAAAGGCTTTGGCTAAAATACCCATAACGATACAAGAAGCCAACACCACACATATCTACATTACTGTCTGATGCTTCTTTCAAGTAGTCACCGGCCAAAATACCCAGCCCACCGGAATAGATTTTCAAAACATGTGTCAAACCATACTCCATACAGAAATAAGCAACAGAAGGACGTTTGCTATCCGGCTTAGCATCTACATAAGCTTTGAATTTAGCATATACATCATTCATGCGCTTTACAATCACCTTATCCTGAGTTAATGCCTCCAGCTTTTCATAGCTCAAACGTTCCAATAAAGCAACGGGATTCTGCCCCACTTCTTTCCAAGTTGCAGGATCTAAATCTCTAAACAGGTCTGTTGCTTCGTAATTCCATGCCCACCAGATGTTACGAGCCATTTCCTCCAACTTCTTCAGTTCTTCGGGAATGTGTGATTTTACTGTAACTTCCTTCCAATTAGGAGTATTCGCATTACTTACTTTGATTTTCATGTCTCTCAAATTATTTATTAATAATTAATTAGCTATTCATAACAAGCCTTTTCTGTGCATTATGCAATGCCACATCATAAGCTTCATAATAATATTTGATAAAATGCTTCCACAATGCCTTTTCAGCAATGTCCGCCGCATTTTTACGCACTGTCTTGATTGTATTTTCCGGCAATCCCGAAAATTCCGATATAGTGTCCTTTATAACATCCGCCACTTCAGAATAGTTGTAATCCGAGCGATGGATAACTTTCACACCATCTTTCAACTCACTGTATCTACCCTTCAACGAGTTTACCCACAAACCAAATCCAGCCAGATCAGTTGTTATAGTAGGTACATGGAATGCTACACTTTCCAAAGGTGTATACCCCCAAGGTTCATAATAGGAAGGATAAACACTCAAGTCATTCCCCAACACCAAATCATAATATTCCAAATTCAAGATACCATCCTTTCCATCCAGATAACAAGGTACAAATATTACTTTTACCTTAGATTCCGCCGAATTGGACATTCCCAAATACTTCATCATATCAAGTACCTGATCATGACTCATATTATGCAACCAATGTGTGATAAACGGACACTCCAACGGAGTTGTGAAATTCTCTTTGCTTTTCAAACGTTCCACCAAATCCTCACGAGGATCCCCTACCCAACCTGGTACATTAATAAATGCCAGCACCTCTTTTTTCAAATTTTTATCACGGGTCAATCGGTTCAAGGACTCCAAATAGACATTGATACCTTTATTTTTAAACTCATAACGACCGCTTGTACCCACAATAAGAGTATCATCGCTCATCGTCAAGCCAAGCAATTTATTAGCCAAATTCAACATCGCAGCACGAGCTTTCTTACGCTTGGCGGCAAATGTACGACCTTGCGGAACAAAGTCATCCTCAAACCCATTCATCAACACCACATCTGCCGGCTTGTCCAACAACTCCTTGCATTCGTTGTTGGTAATCTCACTGACCGTAGTAAAGCAATCCACATGATGCGCAGTCTGCTTCTCAATAGAATGCTTTGCCTCCATATTGAGTTCACGCGCCATTTGGTCGCCATTATAAGCAAATAAGTAATCGTAAAGGGGTTTATTGTTTCCGGCGATAGACCGGCCTATAGAAGTAGCGTGAGTAGTAAAAATGGTAGCTATTTCGGGTACCGCTTTCTGCAAATAAAGGGCCCCCATACCTGTCATCCATTCATGTGCCTGATAAATGACCTTATCATTTTCGGTCAGATTGAAACGATAAAAGCTTTCAACCACTTTTCCGGCTGCATAAGAAAACATAGACGCTTCGTCGTAATCTCCATAAGCATGAAGTGAATCAACTTTGAAATCCTCCCACATCCGGCCATATATTTCATTTCTTTTAGAGAAAAAAGGATAAAAATCCACCAATATGACAATAGGCTCTCCCGGAATATTCCAGCGTCCCACACGAACTTTCAATCCGTCTTTCTTCAAAGCATGTTCACGCCATGCCGCACAAAGATTTTCATTTTCACTGAACAAAGGATTTTCCTTTCCTGCCCAAAAATCGGGTCCTATGAAAAAGACTTTGTCTTTGAATGCTTCCTGCAGTGTTTTGGCCCTGGTGGACAACACCGTATAAATTCCCCCTACTTTATTACATACCTCCCAACTTGCTTCGAATATATAATCAGGGGCTAACAATTCTTTTGCCATCTATTAACTAATCTTAATTCGAGCGCAAAGTTACATATTTTCAATGAGATAATAAAGTTTTTTTGCAACTTTATGTTATTCAGATAGTTTCTGAATTAGCATTCAATTATTTTACTCTAACAATCTTCACAAAAAATACTGATATCGGCTACAATAATAAATATTTTTAAGGTTCTGTCTTACATTAGAATAAGAAAAGCGGCTATTTCCATAAAAACAGGAAATAGCCGCCCATATAAAAAAACTAATCTGATTACGCAGCCAATGCAGATCCCATCAAGAAGGTTGCAGCCAAAGCAACAATAGCATACAATTCAGGAAAAACGGCCAAAATCAATGTATTACCAAATACATTATGTCCTTGGCCAATGGCAGCAATACCATTAGCACAAACCTGCCCCTGACGGATAGCGGAGAAAAGAGCTACAAGTCCCAAAGCAATACCGGAACCCAACACGGCAGCAGCTTGAATACCTGTAATAGCCGGAGTCAGAACACCGAAAATACTCTGGAACATGAAATAACCGGCAAAACCATACAGTCCCTGTGTACCGGGAAGTGCAGTCAACACCAAGAAGTTACCGAATGCACTATCATTCTTCTTCAATGCACCGATAGATGCATTACCTGCGATAGTTACACCATACGCACTACCGATACCTGATAAACCAACCATAATTGCAATACCTACATAAGCAATCAATAAATTCATTTCCATAATTCTTCTATTTTTAATTTTTAAATTCTTTATTTTATCAAACTTCTCCTAAAAGGAATACTTTTCATGTCATCCAGAACTTAGCGAAATATCTGCATACTATGCTTCAGATTCTCCCTTTCTAGCTTTTCTGTCTGCACAAGGATACAACATTTATTCAAAATGACAATGCCGAAAAGGCTTAAACAGCTTTTAATTCTTTATTCTCATTCTTCAATTCTTGAAAGGCTTGTACTCCTTACCCCCTCCTTCGTAACCCGAATTCTTAAAAAACTCCACGAAAGTCAGACGCATCGGATGAACCATCGCTCCCAATATATTCATAAACATGTTGATAGAATGACCTATCAAGAAAATCAATACCATCACTATCGGACCTGCAATTGCATTATCAGGACTCATTCCAGCCGCCAGACTATTGAATACGCTGGCAAGAATACCACCCGACAGACCTAAAGCAAACAAACGCACATACGAAAGGATATCCCCCAGCAAACCGGTTGCCATATTGTAGGAATCCCACAAACCCAAACCGATATTGAGAAAAATATTCTTTCCTGGACTGTTGAGCAAGAAAATCAGCACACCGGCAAGCCCCAGAATTACCAAATGGACAGTTCCTCCCATCGGCATGGTATCTCCCAATAGGAATGCCAAAGCTGTACTTACCAATACAATAATCCATCCGATAGTTGACAATGCATATTTCAATCCGAACTGAATGGTCTGATTAGCCGCTTTCAGTATCATACCGAAAATAATCTGTACCGCTCCCAAAATCAATGAAAGATTAAACATCCATTGATTGTCCAAGAAGAACAAATCACGCATCTTATTAAAGAACGGAATATCATTACCATACAGATTAAATCCGAAAAAAGTACCTGTCAGCATACCGCAGAAGAAAGTAGAAGCACCCAAAATCTGCACCAAAGTTAAGATGGGCTTCATGGAAGCACCGACATTCTTCGCCAACATACGATAAACAGTTACTCCTAATACCATGAACAGACCATAGCCCGAATCGCCCAAACACAGCCCGAAAAAGAGCATAAAGAAAGGGGCAAAGAACGGCGTCAAATCCAGTTCATTATACTTAGGAAGCATATACAGTTTCATAATCGGTTCAAACAGACGGAAGAATCCTTTATTATTCAACTGAATAGGTACATTGTCCTCCGGCGTAGGGTCAGCAATTTCAAAGTACGCCTCCTGTTGATTCAGAAAATTAGTAATCTCCGGAATCTGCGTAGCCGGTGCCCACCCCTGTAACAACATCAATTTGTCATCCGCAGCTTGTTCAGTACTTAGCACCACTTTTGAGAATTCTATCTGTGAGCGGATATTAGCTTGTGCAACTTGCAAAGAAAGAAGTTTTTCTCCTGCTATGGCAGCTAACTTATCATCCACACTCTTCATTTGCTGTTCCAAATCTTCACATCTGGCAGCAAGCCTACTCAAGGACATTACCGGCAATTTGACCGATTCCACTTCCAATTCGGGCAACGTTCCTTCTTTGGTTATGGTAATGAAATAAATGCGTGAACCAATACGGTTAACCTCCGTAGCATAGTACGTATCCAACCATTCCTCGTTAAAGTTCTTCTCTGAGCAAATATAGAAATTCACCTGATATCCAACTTCTTGCAACCGCATAACCGACGCAGGATCGAAATCTCCCCATACCTCTAACGCGGCACGCTCTTTGTCGCAAATCTGCAACTGATGCTGCAACTGTGTTTTCTCCAGTTGTAACGCCTCCACTTCCTCCAACGCTTTCTCTCCACGGGCTGTATCCCCCTTCTGTTCTTGCAGTTCAACATTAAAACCTTGCAAAAACTTAATAGTTGAAGCATAGTGGTCGGACAGACGGATGCTCTCTTGAAGTTCGGTATTCTCCGCTGTCCCCTGCGCTTTTTCCGCCACGTGGACTACGCCCAAATCACGGATATTTTGCAGGAAACATTCATAGTCCTTATGATAAATAAGGAAAGTCAACTTCTTCATTTTTGTAATCATGCCTCCGCCTCCTTTCTTTTCTCTTGAATAGATTTCAGAATCTTCTGCGATGATTTGGACAAATTCTCTTCATCCTCCATAAATCGTTTTATCTTTCGCAGAGCATCCTGATATCCGGGTATCTGCACTTTCTCAAAAAGATTCACTTTTTGAGTGGTCTTTTTACGCGCATGTTCCAGCAGGTTCAGTTTGGCAAGCATAAATTCCCTTTCAATAGCAGTCTGTGCCAATCCTTTCAACAAATATATTCCATCGGAATACCACTTCGGGCTGTTGAACAGACTGTAGGGACGGATGTCAAAGTCTACGTTTTCCAACAAGGGAACTCGTACACCGGCAATCTTCTTTATACCCAAATGAACATCACTCACTTTTATTAATGAAGCATCAAATTCATTCCAAAGTGCGAACATGGCCTCGTATGCCTGAATCTGTTTTTCAAGCCTTTCCTCCAACCCGGCAGCTTCTGTCTTGCATCTCTTTACTTCCATGCGGAGAGCGCTTTCCTTATTTTTAATAATAGGAAGCGTACGCACACGGACCTTGAGCTGCTTCTCAAGCTGTTGTAGCGAGGTCTTGTTATATTGAAACTTTATTGCCATGTTTCTTCGTTAATTTATTGTTTTTTCCAATGCTGGTCAACCAATTCTTTCTTTATATTGACTTCTTCCGGCTTAAAGTATTTGCTGAACAATCCCCATGTAACATCCAGCATTTCAGTAGTATCCAGATTCACATCAATGGCGAGTAACTGATTAGCGTAATCTTTAGCGAATGCCAAAGTACGTTCATCATAATTAGTCAAGTCAAAACCATTTTCCATCTTAGTCTTGGCATTGGCGGCATCAGCATACAAACGTACAGCAGCATTCATCACCTGAGGATGATCCTTACGGGTTTTCTTACCACTCACCAACTGTTTCAAACGAGACAACGAACGGAACGGGTCCACGATAACCTTACCGATATCACTATCGCGACGCAGGAACAGCTGACCTTCAGTGATATAACCCGTATTATCAGGAACAGCGTGCGTAATATCACCGCCACTCAAGGTAGTTACCGCAATAATAGTGATTGAACCACCTGCGGGGAATTGTACCGCTTTTTCATAAATCTTCGCCAAATCCGAATAAAGAGATCCCGGCATAGAGTCCTTGGAAGGAATCTGATCCATACGGTTAGACACAATAGCTAACGCATCAGCATAACTGGTCATATCAGTCAGCAACACCAATACTTTCTGATTATGTTCCACTGCAAAATATTCAGCAGCCGTCAGCGCCATATCCGGAATCAACAGACGTTCTACCGGAGGATTTTCCGTAGTATTCACGAAACTGATAATACGGTCGAGCGCACCGGCATTAGAAAATACATTCTTAAAATACAGGTAGTCGTCATTAGTCATACCCATACCGCCCAAGATAATCTTATCGGTTTCGGCACGCAATGCCACATTGGCCATCACTTGATTGAACGGCTGGTCAGGGTCAGCAAAAAAAGGAATCTTCTGTCCTGATACCAACGTATTGTTCAAATCGATACCGGCAATACCGGTCGCAATCAGTTCCGACGGCTGTTTACGGCGAACCGGATTCACAGACGGACCGCCGATAGGCACTTCCTGTCCCTCAATTTCCGGTCCCCCATCAATCGGATCACCAAAAGCGTTGAAGAAACGTCCAGCCAACTGGTCGCTCACTTTCAGTGTAGGCGACTTGCCCAAGAATACGACCTCAGCATTGGTCGGAATACCTTCCGTACCCTCGAACACCTGCAAAGTCACTTCATCACCCATGATTTTTACCACCTGGGCTAATTTCCCATTAACCATTGCCAACTCATCATAGCCCACTCCTGACGCTTTCAGCGAACAGGTTGCCTTGGTAATCTGGCTAATCTTAGTATATATCTTTTGAAATGCTTTTGTTGCCATCTCTACTCATTATAAATTAAAATTAAAAATTAAAATCAGACACTTCTCTCGGCAACCAATTCCTGTAACTGCTTCTTAAAATCCTCATACTGCTCAGATTTATATTTAGCATAGTTCATCTGTTTGCAAAGGTTGATCATCTTTTTGAAATAATCCATCACCTCAATGAAAGTATCAAACTTGAATTCCGTATGACAGATGTCGATTACCATATTCAAGATCTCCTCCTGACGTTCCATCGGAGTCACTGAATCCACTTCATCAAAAGCATCCTGTTGCAGAATCACAAAATCAATCAACTCTGATTTCCAAAAGATTACATGATATTCTACAGGTACGCCATCATCACCCAAAATATTAATCTGTTCAGCAATTTCCTTACCACGCAACAATCTTGTTTTGATTTCGTTCACCTTACCAATCCATTCACCATTAATACGTTTGGCGATATATTCCTCAAATTCCGGATATTCCAGATATTTTGAATAAGAGTCAATCGGGTTCACAGCCGGATAACGCTTCCTGTCGGCACGTTCCTGCTCCAAGGCATAAAAGCAACGGGCCACCTTTTTAGTATTCTCCGTTACAGGTTCCTTCAAGTTACCACCTGCCGGAGATACAGTACCGATAAAGGTAATAGAACCGGTCTCACCATTATTCAGATGTACATATCCCGCACGTCCGTAAAAGTTGGAGATAATAGCCGAGATATCCATCGGGAATGCATCCGGACCAGGCAATTCTTCCATACGGTTGGACATCTCACGCAAGGCCTGCGCCCAACGGGAAGTAGAATCTGCCATCAGTAAGACTTTCAATCCCATAGCACGATAATACTCAGAAATGGTCATAGCCGTGTACACAGACGCTTCACGGGCAGCCACCGGCATGTTCGAGGTATTGGCAATAATGATAGTACGTTCCATCAGCTTACGTCCTGTATGCGGATCTACCAGTTCGGGGAACTCCGTAAAGATTTCCACCACCTCATTCGCACGTTCACCACAAGCAGCGATAATTACGATATCCGCTTCCGCCTGCTTGGAGATGGCATGCTGAAGCACTGTTTTCCCTGTACCAAACGGACCGGGAATAAATCCCGTTCCCCCTTCTACAATGGGGTTGACCGTATCAATAACACGGACACCGGTTTCCAATAATTTATAAGGACGCGGCTTTTCCTTATAATTAGTCATAGCCTTCTTTACCGGCCACTTCTGAATCATGTTTACCGGAATATCTTTACCTTCTCTGTCCGTCAGAACCACTACAGTATCCTCAATAGTATAATCACCTTCAGGAACAATGGATTTCACTTTATAAGTACCTGTCAACTGAAATGGTACCATAATTTTCAGTGGCTGGAAGTTCTCATCCACCTGTCCCAACCAAGCCGATGGACCAACTTCATCACCCACGTTCACCAACGGTACAAAATGCCACACTCTTTCTTTATCCAATGGATAGGTGTATTGTCCGCGTTTCAGGAACACTCCATCCATTTTATCAAGGTCGTTTTGCAGACCATCATAATTTTTAGACAACATACCCGGACCTAGAGTCACTTCAAGCATGTGTCCCGTAAATTCGGCTTCAGCACCAACTTTCAATCCACGTGTACTTTCAAACACCTGCACATAAACATTGCTGCCTACCACCTTAATAACCTCTGCCATCAAGCGGTCTCCGCCAGTCAGAATGTAACAAATCTCATTCTGTGCCACCGGTCCGTCAACGGTAAGAGTAACCATGTTGGCTATTACGCCACTAACAGTTCCTTTTGTTGCCATATATCTTTAATCTGTTTATTATCTGAATTCTGCGGGAATCTGTATCTCGTCCTTTAATTTATCAATAATCTGACGGAACAGTTCGCTTCCCTTTTCCTTATCCATAGAAATCCAACGGCCAATCATTTCCAGTTTCAACAAAAACACGAAAATCCGCTCCACAGTAAAATAGTTGAAAAAGACAGCGTCTTCCATCCAGTTCCATTTCAACAAATCTATCTTCTTTTCCCTTTCCACTAATTCTTCAATCTCGCTGATACGGAGTACCTGCTCAAAATATTCCAGCATCTCGGACAAACCGAAATCTCGGGCATTCGATGTACGAATCATCTCACTCACATCCGTCTTGCCCACTACTACCTGAGATACGTCCATTTTATATTTACGTGCAGCTAAGGCAGCCAGTATATTATTGATATTCAAATTAAATTCAAACCAGGAGGAAACAAATTGATTACCGCAGTTCATGGCATACGCATAATAGCAGGCAGATAACATATCTTCCGCACGATAGAGTTCCTCTGCGGAAAGAGCCAAATAAGCAGTAATAAATTCATAAAGATAAGATGGGTATCTCTTATCCGGAGCATCGCCTTCACGCACCGAACTGATAAGCGCCAGCAACTCATTCTGAGAATAATTCCCCTCAAAATCTGTCGTAGCTTCCTTATCTTTCAACAGTTTCAACAGGTTAGCATTATCGAATTTCAAATAGAACAAGTCGATTAACTTCCTATCCTTTTCCGATAATTCCGAATAGATTTCCGATTTAAAATTAGCCACTGTATAGTTCAGTTTGCCATCCTCCAACGAAAGATCCGGCAAACCGGCTACCAGGCAATAATAATTTGTCATAGTCCCGTTTTAAAACAACATTTCTACTAATTGAGGACGAAGGAAATCCTTGAAATAATTTTCAAATTCCTCTTCACCGAAGTTCACTTTGTAAGAGCCGTCAGCTGGTGAGATAGTAAAAAGTGATTTCGTTCCGTTCACTTCTTCTATTCTCACTCCTTTATCCAACAAAGCTTTTGCGTTCGCTGCAAAATATTTCTTAAGTCCTTCGGCATCTGCGGTAGAGATCACGATAGATTCGTTAGCAGACCATTGGGCAGCTAATGAAACTATAAACTTATTCAGATACTCCTTATCTGCCACAAATCCTTTCACACTTTCACTGACTACCTCATTGGTCAACAAGGTAGCTATTTCGGTCTTCAATGCATTTACTGCTTGTCCGGCAAACAATTTAATTTCTGATTGTGTATTTTCGGCAGTTTCCTTGGCTGACTTCCGAGCTACAGCGAGAATAGACTCAGCTTCCTTACGGGCATCCTCTACAATCTTTGCTGCTTCATCGTGAGCACTACTGATAAGTCGCTGTGCTTCTTCATTTCCTTTTTCCACACCTTCACGATAAATCTTATCGGTAAGCTCCTGAATTTTATTTTCCATATTCTTAGAAGATATTTTTTTGAGTTTAACACTTTCTTTCTTCAATAAATTCAAAAAGAATAGCCCAAAAGTACAAAAATCAATGATAGAAAAAGAATTTAATGATAGAATTTACACTAAAAGTACTGCAAAAAGAGAAAAATATACCATATTCATGTTACAGAACATAGGATTATTTCCGTTACTAGACTCCCCACACACGTGCGTATACAAAAAAAAGCCTCCGGAACTTCTTCAAGTCCGGAGGCTTCAATCAAAACGGCGGCTACCTACTCTCCCACTGTGACGCAGTACCATCGGCGTGACAAGGCTTAACTTCTCTGTTCGGAATGGGAAGAGGTGGAACCCTTGTGCTATAGCCACCTGAATAAGGTTGACATATTGTTGAGCTGTTATCGTAATTTCATTCTGTAGTAAAAACCAAAGGTATACACCATCCGACATATAAGGAAAGTGAACGGGCAATTAGTAATGCTCGGCTTTGGTATCTCTACCTTTACACCTGCATCCTATCAACGTCGTAGTCTACAACGACCCTGAGAAATCTAATCTTGTGGCCGGCTTCGTACTTAGATGCTTTCAGCACTTATCCGATCCAGACTTAGATACCCGGCAATGCACCTGGCGGCACAACCGGCAAACCAGAGGTCTGTCCAACACGGTCCTCTCGTACTAGTGTCAGAGCCACGCAAATTTCATGCGCCCACGATAGATAGAGACCGAACTGTCTCACGACGTTCTGAACCCAGCTCGCGTGCCACTTTAATGGGCGAACAGCCCAACCCTTGGGACCTTCTCCAGCCCCAGGATGTGACGAGCCGACATCGAGGTGCCAAACCACTCCGTCGATATGAGCTCTTGGGAGGGATCAGCCTGTTATCCCCGGAGTACCTTTTATCCTTTGAGCGATGTCCCTTCCATACGGAAACACCGGATCACTATGCTCTAGTTTCCTACCTGATCGACTTGTTAGTCTCCCAGTCAAGCGCCCTTATGCCATTACACTCTAAGGCCGGTTACCAATCGGCCGGAGGGCACCTTTAGAAGCCTCCGTTACGCTTTTGGAGGCGACCACCCCAGTCAAACTACCCACCAATCAATGTCCCCGTATCCACGGGTTAGAATCCAAACAAATAAAGGGTCGTATTTCAACAGCGGCTCCACAAATACTGGCGTACCTGCTTCAAAGCCTCCGACCTATCCTACACATCACGTGCCCAGATTCAATGATAAGCTATAGTAAAGGTTCACGGGGTCTTTTCGTCCCATCGCGGGTAATCGGCATCTTCACCGATACTACAATTTCACTGAGCTCACGGTTGAGACAGCGTCCAGATCATTACACCATTCGTGCAGGTCGGAACTTACCCGACAAGGAATTTCGCTACCTTAGGACCGTTATAGTTACGGCCGCCGTTTACTGGGGCTTCAATTCAACGCTTCTCTTATCGATGACATCTCCTCTTAACCTTCCAGCACCGGGCAGGTGTCAGGCTGTATACTGGATCTTTCGATTTGGCACAGCCCTGTGTTTTTGTTAAACAGTTGCCTGGACCGATTCTCTGCGCCCTCCCATAAAAGGGTAGGGACCCTTTATCCCGAAGTTACAGGGTCAGTTTGCCTAGTTCCTTAACCGTGAATCACTCAAGCGCCTTAGAATATTCATCCCGACTACGTGTGTCCGTTTGCGGTACGGGTACCTACAGGATTAAGTTTAGCGGATTTTCTCGGCAGCATGCTTACGCGCACTATTGCCTTGTCCCGAAGGACGCGGCATACTCTCAGGTTCGGATCTCATGGTGGATTTGCCTGCCATGATCGACTCCTACACCCTTCAACCATCTATTCCGTCAGATGGCGGCACTGTCACTACTGCGTCTCCACGTCACTCCTGAAGGTAGTAACGGAATATTAACCGTTTCTGCCATCGGCATCGCCGTTCGGCTGAGCCTTAGGACCCGACTGACCCTGATCCGATTAGCGTTGATCAGGAAACCTTAGTCTTTCGGCGAGGGGGTTTCCCGCCCCCTTTATCGTTACTTATACCTACATTTGCTTTTCCAGACGCTCCAGAATACCTCGCGGTACGCCTTCGACGCCGACTGGAATGCTCCCCTACCGATCATATTAATGATCCCACTGCTTCGGTAGACAACTTGATACCCGATTATTATCCACGCCCGACTCCTCGACTAGTGAGCTGTTACGCACTCTTTAAATGAATGGCTGCTTCCAAGCCAACATCCTAGCTGTCTTAGCAGTCAGACTTCGTTAGTTTAACTTAGCTGTCATTTCGGGACCTTAGCAGGTGGTCCGGATTCTTCTCCTCTCGGGCACGGACCTTAGCACCCATGCCCTCACTCCTGCGGTAGAACTGATGCGCATTCGGAGTTTGTCAAGACTTGATAGGCGGTGAAGCCCTCGCATCTTATCAGTCGCTCTACCTCACATCAGTAACCCGCAAGGCTGCACCTAAATGCATTTCGGGGAGTACGAGCTATCTCCAAGTTTGATTAGCCTTTCACCCCTACCCTCAGCTCATCCAGAAGCTTTTCAACGCTTATTGGTGCGGTCCTCCAGCTGGTGTTACCCAGCCTTCAACCTGGCCAAGGGTAGATCACTTGGTTTCGCGTCTGCCACTGCCGACTATACGCCCTGTTCAGACTCGCTTTCGCTTCGGATACGTGTGTCGTCACACTTAACCTTGCCGGCAAAGGCAACTCGTAGGTTCATTATGCAAAAGGCACGCCGTCACTCATTAATGAGCTCCGACCGCTTGTAGGCGCACGGTTTCAGGAACTATTTCACTCTTCTGTTCGAAGTGCTTTTCACCTTTCCCTCACGGTACTGGTTCGCTATCGGTCTCTCGGGAGTATTTAGCCTTACCGGATGGTCCCGGCAGATTCACGCAGAATTCCTCGTGCTCCGCGCTACTCAGGATACTACTATGCTTCGACAACATTCGAATACGCAACTGTCATGCTCTATGGTCTTTCTTTCCAGAAAGTTCTTCTCTGATGTCTTCATGCAACGGCGTAGTCCTACAACCCCACCCATGCCGTAACATGGATGGTTTGGGCTGTTCCCCGTTCGCTCGCCACTACTGGGGGAATCATTGTTTATTTTCTTTTCCTGCAGGTACTAAGATGTTTCAGTTCCCTGCGTTAGCCTCTTACATAGTAAGATAATACCTCTTCAAGATATTGGGTTGTCCCATTCGGAAATCTCTGGATCAAAGGTCATTTGCACCTCCCCAAAGCTTATCGCAGCTTATCACGTCCTTCATCGCCTCCGAGAGCCAAGGCATCCGCCATGCGCCCTTCTTTACTTTCCTTATCCATTCGCTCACACTTGCGTGCCAGCGGGATGATATATACTTTCAGCTCTTTACTACTAAAATTACTGTTTGCTTGTACAATATGTCATAGATCGTTCATCTTCGTTTCTTACGTTTCCGATGGAGTGGAGAATAACGGATTCGAACCGTTGACCCTCTGCGTGCAAGGCAGATGCTCTAGCCAGCTGAGCTAATCCCCCGAACTTGATTCCGTTCGTAGTCCCAGGCAGAGTTGAACTGCCGACCTCTACATTATCAGTGTAGCGCTCTAACCAACTGAGCTATAGGACTAAGTTCAACCTAGTCTGTTTAATTAGACCCGGCTTCTTACTTTCTCTCTTCCGTATCATTACGGAATCATATCTTGAATAAACAACACCAGCAGTACAAGAACAAAAACCTTCTCGATCTTTCGTCCTCTCCAGAAAGGAGGTGTTCCAGCCGCACCTTCCGGTACGGCTACCTTGTTACGACTTAGCCCCAGTCACCAGTTTTACCCTAGGGCGCTCCTCGCGGTTACGCACTTCAGGTACCCCCGGCTCCCATGGCTTGACGGGCGGTGTGTACAAGGCCCGGGAACGTATTCACCGCGCCGTGGCTGATGCGCGATTACTAGCGAATCCAGCTTCGTGGAGTCGGGTTGCAGACTCCAGTCCGAACTGAGAGAGGTTTTTGGGATTGGCATCCACTCGCGTGGTAGCGGCCCTCTGTACCCCCCATTGTAACACGTGTGTAGCCCCGGACGTAAGGGCCGTGCTGATTTGACGTCATCCCCACCTTCCTCACATCTTACGATGGCAGTCTTGTCAGAGTCCTCAGCAGAACCTGTTAGTAACTGACAACAAGGGTTGCGCTCGTTATGGCACTTAAGCCGACACCTCACGGCACGAGCTGACGACAACCATGCAGCACCTTCACAGATGCCTTGCGGCTTACGGCTTTCACCGTAATTCATCTGCAATTTAAGCCCGGGTAAGGTTCCTCGCGTATCATCGAATTAAACCACATGTTCCTCCGCTTGTGCGGGCCCCCGTCAATTCCTTTGAGTTTCACCGTTGCCGGCGTACTCCCCAGGTGGAATACTTAACGCTTTCGCTTGGCCGCTTGCCGTATATCGCAAACAGCGAGTATTCATCGTTTACCGTGTGGACTACCAGGGTATCTAATCCTGTTTGATACCCACACTTTCGAGCCTCAATGTCAGTTGCAGCTTAGCAGGCTGCCTTCGCAATCGGAGTTCCTCGTGATATCTAAGCATTTCACCGCTACACCACGAATTCCGCCTGCCTCAACTGCACTCAAGATATCCAGTATCAACTGCAATTTTACGGTTGAGCCGCAAACTTTCACAACTGACTTAAACATCCATCTACGCTCCCTTTAAACCCAATAAATCCGGATAACGCTCGGATCCTCCGTATTACCGCGGCTGCTGGCACGGAGTTAGCCGATCCTTATTCATAAAGTACATGCAAACGGGTATGCATACCCGACTTTATTCCTTTATAAAAGAAGTTTACAACCCATAGGGCAGTCATCCTTCACGCTACTTGGCTGGTTCAGGCTCTCGCCCATTGACCAATATTCCTCACTGCTGCCTCCCGTAGGAGTTTGGACCGTGTCTCAGTTCCAATGTGGGGGACCTTCCTCTCAGAACCCCTATCCATCGAAGACTAGGTGGGCCGTTACCCCGCCTACTATCTAATGGAACGCATCCCCATCGTCTACCGGAATACCTTTAATCATGTGAACATGCGGACTCATGATGCCATCTTGTATTAATCTTCCTTTCAGAAGGCTGTCCAAGAGTAGACGGCAGGTTGGATACGTGTTACTCACCCGTGCGCCGGTCGCCATCGGCCTTAGCAAGCTAAGACCATGCTGCCCCTCGACTTGCATGTGTTAAGCCTGTAGCTAGCGTTCATCCTGAGCCAGGATCAAACTCTTCATTGTAATAATATCTTTTTCAACTGTTCAGTTGATAATCTGCTCAAGGATTCCAAATCTATCAATATCAATATTGACGGTTCTTGTTTTTTCCGTACACCATATACATATATTACATACGGTGCACCGACTTGTACTACTTGTTTGTTTATCTTAAATCTTTCAAAGAACTCTCATTTATATTTTGCCATCGTTTCCGAAAGCGGATGCAAAGGTAAGAGATTTTATCGTAACCGCCAAATGTTTTCGAAAGTTTTTTTGAAAAAGTTTTTTTTTCGAAACTTCCATAAAAGGCGGGACGTCCATCCTCCCCAGGTCTTATCCGTTCTCGCTCCCTTAGCCCCGCTAAGGTAAGATACTGGGTGCAGACACTGTCAAGGAAAACTCTCCTACGTTTGTTTCACCAAGTCAGTCACACACTGTCTGAAGTGCCGCATCTCTCTCGATTGCGGATGCAAAGGTAGACCTTTTAACGATAACCAGCAAACATACGAAGGAAAAATTATCCGGATTTCCTGAAACTTTTTTGTAATACTCTGAATAACAGATGTGTTACAAAGCATGTTTTTATAACGGAGGACACCGGAGGAAAAAGACAGACACATTATAATATTCGCACGCGCGTATAAGGACGGAAAAAGGAAGGGACCCATACGAAGATAGCAGACGGAAAACAAGAAAAGAGAAAAAACGGAAGGCAAACTTGCAAAACTTGCAGCATCTCCACACCCACACACGTGCGCGTACATTATAATATGAAAAAATAATAAAGCATAAAAAAGAGAGCGGAAGACAGACGGACGATACCGGAGAGAACTACAACGGAGGAAAGGATAACAGAATGCAAAAGGCGGAAAGGGAGATACGTGACAAGACTTCCGGTGGAAAAGAGCAGGAAAGCCTGACAAGGAGAAAATAAGAAAGCGGAAGACAAGGACTAGAACAAAACAAACACTGACCGTAAAGGACCGACTTCCTGAATCTGCGGCAACCACACACTTTAACCTTAATACAATTCACATAATTCTGCGGAAGACACGTATCCTGCATGCGAAAAACCTCCTAGCTACTTTAAACAAGGTACGTTACTAACATACAGGCCTCTATGTTAGTAACGTACAAGGTCACACATTACTAACCTTACGGAACACACGTTACTAACCCTTCGGAACACACAAACTATACAAAAGCACATAGCATCCCGTCCAATACCCAGATACTCCGTCAGAAAAGCTGCCGGCTGCTGTTCACCTACCGCTCATCGGTTACCATAACCTCCAGAAAGATTTTCTTCATCCCCCCATTACAAAAAAACAGGATAGAACCAGACCATTCACTACCTAGAACTAGGAAAAAAGATGGAAGCCAACACACCACTCCACCTCTTCCTCCACTCTACCCTTCACACTCTCATCGGATTGTATGTCATTACTTTACCAGGATATAATAATCCATCGCCATTATAATGTACGCATACGCGCAATCGCGCGCGCTCGTGTGTGTGTGTGTGTGTGTGTGGAAAGACTGCAAGTTGTGCAAGTTTGCAAGTTTCCCCCTTGCATCATCTCATAAAAGGAGCTGAAAAAACAAAAGAAACAACAAGAGAATAATCACCAAGAATTAAAATATCAACAACTTTCAGGCTCCTCGCTCCAGCTCCAAACAGACCTTATAAAAAATGGAGAATCAGCAAAACGAATTACATAAAAAACAATCACACATAAAATTATTGTCTTTCACACTTTGCTTTCTTTATATTGTAGCGATAGGCTCGACAAGCCAAAACAAAGTATATCGCACATTGTATCCATAGGATAATATATTGCTGACTGATTTCAGACATACTAGCTCCCATAGAATTTATCTTAACAAAGGCCAAAGTTCCGGGAGCCGCAGGAACCATATAATGAATCCATTGCCAATACCAAGGCATTAACTCCAGCGGATAAGAAACTCCGGACAGGAAAATCAATCCTACAGAGAAGAAAGCTACCAACAACAATGGAGCATCACTATCACTGAAAAATAACGAACAGGCCAATCCAAAGAAACTGGTAGCAAGAATATAAGGTATCATAAGTGCCACAATTTTCCACGGATATGCTAAATGAGGCAATTGGAAAACTAAAGGAAGAAGCCCCAACAAAAAGACAGAGAATAAAGCATAAAAGACTAAATAAGTAAATGATTTTCCTATCACTACGGATGCCATACGTAAAAAAGAAAGATCCCTTCCTTCAGGGCCTGCAAACATCAGTATATCTCCAGTTTCACGCTCTTTCCCACTCAACATGCTGATAACAAATATCAACGTCTGAAAAATAACAACCATCAAAACGGCAGGTATCAAATAAGTACCATAACCATCGGTATAATTATACAGGGCAGTACCTACCACATCGACAGACCTTGTTTGAACCACAGATTGTATATCATCCTGAGGTAGAAAAACCACTTGCTCGGGTCGGACATCATCATTCACAGCAAGCATGGCTCCAGCAGACGCTTCCTGCATGGAAGCAAAATAAAGGAAAGCCGTAGTGGTGCTGTACATAATATATATCGCTTCTTCACCACGCCCCACACGAGCGTCAAAATCCGCGGGAATGTAAACAATACCCACCACTTCATCATATTTCATCAATTCCTTAGCAGCAGGCAAATCAGCATTGTTTGTCAATACCCGTGCCTGCGGAGTGGCATCCAGCAAACGGATGTAACTGCGGCTTAACGGAGTGCGACTCATATCCACTACTGCCACCGGAGCATCGCGTACCACATTGGGAGCATACATATAGTTATAAAGTAATCCATACACAAAGATGCCACCGCTGAGTACCAATAAAATGGAATAGCGGGTACACATCACACGAAACTCGTGCCAAGATACAGCTAATATATTATTCAATATCGTCATATTTCCGACTGATTAAAGAGCGTTTCAAATGAGGTAACAACAATAAAGGAGGAATAAGGAACAACAGCAGACAGGCTACATTGCCCCACATATACGCATAACCATAGTTGCCATAAAGCAGATTCTGTCCAATCTCGACAAAGTGACGGACGGGGAAAAGATAAGAGGCATAGTACACCGGTGCAAACATGTGAAGCACCGGAAAGGTAACCCCGCCAAGGGTAGCACCTAACGATCCTACCATGGAAACGATACTGATAATAATACTCAACGCAGGAAAAAGAGAGAACAGAAAAACCGCCAGCGCCTGCGTAGCAATGACCAATAGTGCCGAAGTAAGATTCAACGCCCAAAAACCACAATCCATCGGTATATGCATGGCACCAAAAAAGACATAGTTTGCCAGAATACTCATAACGATGAAGATAAAACTGTATGGAAGTAACTTGGCAGTGACCGCCACCCAGATATTCCCATCTGCCACTGCCAGCCAATTGGCTGAAGTATGGAATTTCCCTTCACTGCCAATGGAGTATGTAGTGACCAACAACAAGATAACTTGCAGAAAAACAAAGAAGAATGGCTGTGTAAGATAGACCGAATAATCCATATCAGGATTAAATAACGGATGATTCTGTGTGGTGACCGGTAACAGAAAAGATTCTATCTCTTCCTGATTTATACCCAATGCCACAGCATGAGTGACAATGGGAACTACCGAGATGCTTTTCAACAAACTTTGAAATGCTCCGTGAATCTCACTTCCCACACTCATCAATGCATAATGGTAATAATAAGTCAGAGCTGTTTCCTTACCATCCATCACCTTTGCTTCAAAACCAGACGGAATACTGAGGTATCCATAAATACTTTTCCGCTGCACATCTGCCCTGGCCTCCGCTTCATCGGCATAATGCCGAGTGATGCGGAAAGTGGGAACAGCCTCGGTCATACGAATTATCTCACGAGAAGTGGCTGTATTATCACCATCCACAACACCCACAGGCAGATTCTCCATCTGTCCGTTACCAAAAATTGTAGCCATAAAGAAGATAGAAAACAAAGGCAAGACGATACACGATGCAAAATAAATGCGCCGGGAAACCATACGGTCCAGTTCACGTTTCAATACCGCTATAAAAGGAGATTCTTTCATTCAAGTAGTTCATTTATATTTACCATTCACTGCAATCAGAATAACATAGCTATCCTTCTATCATTTCAATTCATCCAGATTTACCAAGACGGACATACCCGGTCTTAATCCCTCCATCGGCTCTACAGGCAGCGCATGAATTTCAAAAGTTTTCATATCGTATGTCCCCGTCTGCTTGGTAG
Organism: Phocaeicola vulgatus ATCC 8482; assembly: GCF_000012825.1. Classification (GTDB taxonomy): domain Bacteria; phylum Bacteroidota; class Bacteroidia; order Bacteroidales; family Bacteroidaceae; genus Phocaeicola; species Phocaeicola vulgatus. The sequence continues at coordinate 4,436,232 of NC_009614.1, forward strand.
AACGCCAAGTGGCAAAACTCCCCAACGGGCTGATGTAATTGATTTTAAATGCCTTGTTTTTTACATCAAGAGCCGGAATATCTCCCATAAAATTCTCGTTCATACGGAAATAAGGCATATAGTCCTCACGGACATTAAGCACTACATGACAATCATCCAATACTACCAGACTCATAATGGGAGTCCCCGCTCCTACCAGTTCTCCACGCTTGGGGTAGATGGTTGATATCTGTCCGTCTTCGGGAGCTGTGAGGCGGGCATCCATCAACAAGGCCTGAACCTCATTCACAGTGCCCCGAGCCGCATCCACCAAGGAGCGGGCACTCTCTTTATCCTCTTTCTGCGCTCCGTCCTTCACTAACAGGAATTGTTGATGCGCCGCCCGTTCGGCGGCAACAGCAGCTTTATACATGGCTTCCACTTCATCTTTCCGCTGGCTGGTGACCACGCTATCTTTGTAAAGCGCCTGAATACGGTCATACGTCACCGTGGCCAGTTGCAAGTCACTCTTTGACTTGTTCCACAATTCTTCTACCGAACGGACTATCTGCCGACGTGTACCGTCATCTATTTTCTTATTCTGAAATTTCGCAATATCTTCCAAGGCATTTACCTGCTGGAACTTCGCCCAAGCCTCAGGACTGTTAATCACAACCAAGGTGTCACCCATCTTTACATACTGTCCCTCCCGGACCAAAAAGGTATCAATTCTACCGGGAAGTTTTCCGGAAATCCGTATTTCAGTAGCTTCTATCTGCCCCTGCAATACAACCGGTTTATTGCTCATAGCTATAATCCCAATGGCAGACACCATAACAATGGCCACAAGAACAACGATAAAAGCGACTCCTAACTGTTTCTTCTCTTTTTCCATATTGTTTTCTTTTTTTATTATTTCCCGAATATAAAGTTCTCGGTTTGTCCGGTACGGCTATACTGCCAAAAACTTTCGGGCATTCCGCAAGTAGAGAGCAGAGATGCCAGTGCCACATCATATTTATAATAAGCCAGCAAAAAAGCAATCTGCACCTTGGATAACATCGTTTCCGCATCAATCACATCAGTAGAGGTAGCCATTCCTTCCTGAAAGGATTTTTTACGGATACGTACCAATTCACGACTCATCTCAATCGTGGTGTTGAGTGCGGCAACATCATCCTTTGCATTCTGAATTTCGCTATATAACTTGTCTACCAAAACACCCAATTCATTCTGAGCCTTTTCCCTTCCCAGTTGCAAAGTTTGTTTAGTAAGACGTGTCTGACGGATATTGGCTTCACGGTTCAGTCCGTCGAATATATTCCAAGTAAAACCCACTCCTACCAAAGTACGGGGCATCAGGTTTTTCGGAAGATTCTCTGCATAAAGTGTCTGCTTTCCAAACAATGCAATGGTAGGAATATATGCACTTTTACTGATTTTCAATTGATTATCAGCCATCGCCTCCTGTATTCGCAATTTACTTACTATATAGCTGCCGGTACTTACCAGATTCTTGAAATAAAGTTCATCGGGCAGATCATGGTTCATAAACAAAGGAGAACTGGGGTTGATGGATATGGCGTCTTCCACATTCAACAAGACTTTCAAGGCATTTTGCGCCACATTCAAATCTTTCCGGGCAGATTCCAACTCACGTCTGGCCTCGTCCATAGTGACCTGAGCAAAGAGGCGTTCGGCCTTATTTATCATACCGTTCTCCTCCAGCTTCATGGCATTACGGTAATGTTTCTGCAAGCCTAAAAAGGTTTGCTCGCGTACATCCACCACTCTTTGCGCCAGACGCAAAGCATAATAAGTTTCCACCAACTCCGATTGCAAAGTAGCTCCCGCCTCTTCCCTACCTGCTTTGGCCAAATCTACCATACGGTTGCCGATACGGCTTGCAAAAATTCGTTTTCCGCCTGTAAAAAGCGGCCACATCACATTAGCATCTATGGTCGTCAGGTTACGTTCTAATAAAGGAAAAGTAAGGGTATGCGCACCTATATTATCAAGAATAGAAGAAATAAATTTATCATCGGGCACAATGGAATGTACAAAGTCTTTTGCCGGATCGGTAAATTGCCTTAAAGGTTCCTTGACCTCAATATGGTTGGACAAATGGACGTATGCACCCGATGCATTCAAAGACGGATACCAAAAAGCATTCATCTTTTGTCGCTCACTGCGTGCTATATCTACAGCCTTATCCGCCATTTGCAACGTGCGGCTGCCCTTGTTCATCAGGCTGGCAGATTGTTCCAATGTTAAAGATAATTCCCCGTTTTGAGCTGATAATGAAACCGGGAACAAAAGAACACATAAAAATATTTTATAATGCATACACTGTTTAGTTTCTGTTATGTTGTAATAAACAGAAAACCAAACAGATTGTTTGAACAGGATTATTTATTAAATAACTCGAAAGTGAATTTAAAACCAAAGGTATCAAATTGCCCGTTGATAGTGCTTACAAAAGCCCCCACATCAAATATATGTGTGCCGATGCCATAACCCAACTCGATATATGGATTAAGATGTGGCATGAACAGGATACCACCATACAAACGCTCCTGCTGGACTAATCCCAGCCAACGGTTTAAGGGTTTCAAGAGAATAAAAGGAGACTCATAGGTGAAATTCCCCCGCCAGTACTGACGTGAGGAGTTATACCAACGTCCGTCCAGCAATTGGAAAGTGCCACCAATATCATCATTCCATCCTTCGGGAAGATTACGACGGGCAAAGTTAGCAAAATCCACGAAATACATATCTTCCTGCTTGGTAAACACCCCCCCCCCAATGCGATAACCGATACTTCGGATTCCGCTCAGTTTCAAGTTTTGCTGTATATCAAACTCCCAACGTTCATGAGCACCCGTACTCTTGAATACACCTTTAATGCCCCGTTCATAATCCAGCATAAAAGTAGGCATACTGGAACCTACATTCATCTTCCGGCGACCGTTCATGTAATAATACATACCGGGAGTCCATTCAATACGTATACGAGGTGCAAAACTATTGTATTCTGATCTGATACCTCGCAATGCAGCCCAATCCTTATCGGGCAACGGCTTTTCAAGAATGACTTTCGAATTATTTATCAGATACCTCCAATGTACGGAAACACCTGCTTTAATAAACAAGCCGTTCACTATTTCTATATTATGGAACAGATTGAGATACACATCCTTGAAATAGTCCAATTCCAATTGGTCAAAATTAAAGGTACTATCGGGCAATTGCTTTAGCTGATCCAATACGACACTACTATATATGCGGTTACCGTTACCTACACTAACCTCAAAACTAGCCTGCTTTTCCGGCCAATATTGCCAATCGGCATCCGCTTTCACATAAAGTTCCTTATGTGTAAAATTATAACCTATCTGCGGACTGATTCTAAGTATACGTCCATCATGAAAAAGCCGACTGTATTTAAACTTCTGCTTATACGAAAAGCCCCTGCTGTGGCTATAATCCAACAGCACCGGATTAATAAGTGGAGAACAATGCACACTCCCCATACTGGACAAATTCACATTGTAACTACTGATAAGCATGTCACCCAACTCCCCCCAAAACTCCAAATGTTCATTCTTCTTTTTTTTCGGTACGCGTAAAAGCGTATCCTGACGTAAAGCATAACTTCTATACAAAGAATCCTCCAAAGCGGACAGCGGAATGGGACGCAGCTCATTGAACTTTTCCTTATCTGTTATCAGCTGTTCCGAATCACAAGTCAGCTTATAGGATTCCGTCAGGTCATGGTGATGCTTCTTTTGAGATTTACGCCGGGCGGCTCCTTCATAAAATTTAATTTCATTGTATTTCAACCAGGCTCCCATATCCATTTCCAGATGGTTACCTATAAACTTAAAAACAAGATTCAAATCAAACTGCACCGGCAGAAACTCCACATCGCCCTCCTCTCCCATCTTGACACGGACCTTGAAGCGGATCACATCATAAACGCCTTCAATATAAAGTTCACGAATAGTCCATATCTGATCACTAACCCACATATATCCACTGACCAACTGTGTACCACGGAATTTGGGAATAATAAGTATTTTATACCGCTGGCAATCGGGAGGACCGGCTATAGAATCCAATAAATAATGATAATATCTGCTAGATTTCTTATCCAAAGGAGAAAGAAGTTTATCGGACATCAATGAAGAAGAATAGATATTCATGTTCAAATAATCCATCACATCCGTTATCTGTCCCCTGTTACGTGGAAATGTAGTGGATACCGCTTTTATCTTACGGTCGTATATATCAGGGGCCGTATAATGCAGCTCACTAAGAGATTCCATAAGGTAATCATTGATGTGTTTTTCGAAACGAAACATGGACGGTACATAGCGGATAAGGTGATTGCGCTTATGTACCTTTACTTTTCCTTTTATATATAAATCAGCCTTATACTCATCAATGATACGGGAATAGAACGGCGAAAACTGGAAAATACACTGAAGAATGGAATCGGACACCATCGGCTTGTCGGGCATATCAACCTTTTCCCTCTTAGCCTGAACAGCTAAAGGTAACAAAAGACAAAATATAATCAACCTGACAATCCGTATATAGTGCATCAATGTACTTTCTTTTCATTGTTTGAAGAGCAAATATAAACAAAAACCAACAGGCTGACGCATGATAATACTTAATTAACATCCTTAACAGAAATGAAAAATGATTAGCGATATAGCGAATTATTAATCAAAAAGCAGTATTTTTGCAGCCAACAACCAGTAAAAGAAAGACAACATGTCCAAAATGAGATTTTTTGCTCTACAGGAGTTAGCCAACAGACGCCCCGTTAAAGTTGACTACCCCTCTGAAAAGTTAGCTGATTATTACGGCAACCACGTATTCGACCGTAAAAAAATGCAGGAATATCTGCCTAGTGAGGCTTATAAAGCAGTAATAAACGCAATCGAGAAAGGTACCCCTATCAATCGTGAAATGGCCGACATGATAGCCAATGGCATGAAGAATTGGGCAAAGACCTTTAATGTTACCCACTACACTCATTGGTTCCAGCCTCTGACTGACGGAACTGCCGAAAAGCACGACGGCTTTATTGAATTCGGTGACGACGGTAATGTTATAGAACGCTTCTCGGGCAAACTGCTTATCCAACAAGAACCGGATGCATCCAGTTTTCCCAACGGCGGTATCCGGAACACATTTGAAGCACGTGGCTATACGGCATGGGATGTTTCTTCTCCGGCTTTCATTGTAGACAGCACACTTTGTATTCCTACTATCTTCATCTCTTATACAGGCGAAGCACTCGACTATAAAACTCCTTTGTTGAAGGCATTAGGTGCTGTAGACAAAGCGGCAACTGAGGTTTGCAGAATGTTCGATCCAAACGTAAAACGCGTATTCGCCAATCTGGGTTGGGAACAAGAATACTTTTTAGTGGATACCGCACTATATAATGCACGTCCGGATCTTTGCCTGACCGGACGCACCTTGATGGGACACTCGTCTGCCAAGGACCAGCAGCTAGACGACCACTACTTCGGTTCCATCCCTCCACGTGTAACCAGTTTTATGAAAGAATTGGAACTGGAATGTCACAAACTAGGGATTCCGGTAAAAACACGGCATAACGAAGTGGCTCCCAACCAATTTGAGCTAGCTCCTATTTTTGAAGATGTAAATCTGGCCAACGACCATAACCAGCTGGTAATGGACCTGATGAAACGTATCGCTTCCAAACACAATTTTACTGTACTGCTCCACGAAAAACCATTCAAAGGAGTAAACGGATCGGGCAAACACAACAACTGGTCACTTTGTACAGACACAGGTATCAATTTGTTCTCTCCTGCCAAGACTGCGGAAGGAAATATGCTTTTCCTGACTTTCATAGTCAACGTACTGATGATGGTCTATAAAAACCAAGATTTACTACGTGCCTCTATTGTCAGTGCCGGAAACAGCCATCGCCTAGGAGCAAATGAAGCCCCCCCCGCTATTCTGTCTATTTTCCTAGGACGTCATCTTTCCCATATGTTGGACGAAGTAGTGGCACGTCTGAATGACGCCGAACTGACCCCTGATGAAAAGAAAGCATTGCAATTGGGTATCGGGCGCATACCTGCCATATTGCAAGACAATACAGACCGTAACCGTACCTCTCCTTTTGCCTTCACCGGAAACCGTTTTGAATTCCGTGCTGCAGGCTCATCTGCCAACTGTGCCGCATCAATGATTGTGATCAATGCCGCTATGGCACACCAGTTGAATGAGTTCAAGACCCAGATAGATAAATTAGTAAACGGAGGGATGGAACAGGAAGAAGCTCTGTATAAGGTATTAAAAGAAACCATCATCGCTTCACAAAACATCCGTTTTGAAGGTGACGGCTACTCGGAAGAATGGAAAGCAGAAGCCGCGCGACGCGGATTGACCAATATCTGCCATGTACCCGAAGCCATCCTGAAGTTCAACGATGAGCAATCTCGTGCAGTACTGATAGGCGAAAAAATATTCAATGAAAATGAATTGTTCTGTCGTATAGAAGTGGAACTGGAAAAGTTTACTAAAAAGGTCCAGATTGAAAGTCGTGTACTAGGCGATCTAGCTATCAATCATATTGTTCCCACAGCTGTAATTTATCAGAACAGACTATTAGAAAATCTTCGTGGTCTGAAAGAGATATTCTCCACCGAAGAATACGAAGAGCTGACCGAAGACCGGAAGAATTTGGTACGTGAAATTCAAAACCGCATACTTGCTATTAAAAAAGCCGTGCACAACATGACAGAAGCCCGAAAAGTAGCAAATCATTTGGGAAGCCAAGTAGAGAAAGCCTTCAGTTACGAGGAACAAGTGCGTCCATATCTGGAAGAAATCCGCGACCATATTGACCATTTGGAACTAGAAATAGACGATGAGATTTGGCCATTACCTAAATATCGTGAATTACTGTTCACCAAATAAAATTTCACAAAAAAAAGAAAGGATAGGAGATAAGAACCTATCCTTTTGTTATTTTTTGAAGATAAATTAATAATATATCTTTCTTTTTTCTTCTGATTACTTCGTCCTTTTATTTTTTCTTCTTATATTTGTGCTCTATAACACGGTTTTATAGCACGTTTATGGTTAGAAAAGAATTATCAGAAACTGAGATTGCTGAAAGTATACCAGACTTATGGCAACCTTTAACACAGGAACAAAGAGAGTTCTTGGCTCAGAACTTTACGATACAGAAGTATAAAAAGAATGAGACGATATACTGCGAAGGAGAAACTCCGATGCACCTTATGTGTCTTCTTAGTGGAAAAGTAAAAATCTACAAAGAAGGTGTGGGAGGACGTAGCCAGATTATCCGCGTATTAAAGACGAAAGAATATTTCGCATACCGAGCTTTTTTTGCCGAAGGGAACTTCGTGACAGCTGCTTCCGCTTTCGAGCCTTGCACTATCTGCCTTATTCCCATGCCGGCCATTATGAAACTGATAAAAGACAACTCTGAATTAGCTTTGTTCTTTATCCGCCAACTTTCTATAGATTTGGGAATTTCTGATGAAAGAACCGTAAATCTTACGCAAAAACATATTCGTGGACGATTGGCGGAATCTCTGTTATTTTTGAAAGATACTTATGGAGTAGAAGAAGATGAATCTACACTAAGCATTTACCTTTCACGAGAAGATTTGGCAAACTTATCAAATATGACTACTTCGAACGCAATCCGTACGCTTTCTAACTTTGCAACTGAAAAACTGATTACCATCGACGGTAGAAAAATTAAAATCATTGATGAAGAGAAACTAAAAAAAATCAGCAAAATAGGATAAAATCTAATATCAATTCATACTTCACACACACAGGCGTCCGTTTTTCCATAACAGACGCCTGTTTTTTCTCTACTTACAAAACCTTTTTCAGTACCAGCTGTTATTAAAGAAACTAAAACCAAGAAACTATGAGTAAAGGTAAATTATGGGGAATCATCCTCCTTATTTTATTTGTGCTGGGATTCGGTATCTGGCTTTATACCAGTTCTGACGTAAAAAAAGATGTAGACCAGGAAGGCATAGGTGTGTTAGACGACATGACTATACCTGCTGTGGACTAAATAATAATAAACACTAACTTAAACTTTACATTATGGCTAAAGAATCTGTGAATATCCTGAAGGATAAAATTGACATTGTGGACTTATTGGCTCAGCTGAATGCAGCTCTGTCCGAAGAATGGTTGGCTTTCTACCAATACTGGGTAGGTTCATTCGTAGTAGAAGGCGCTATGCGCGGTGATGTACAACGCGAGTTTCAAGAACATGCAGCCGAGGAATATAACCATGCAAAATTATTGGCCGACCGTATCATTGAATTGGAAGGCGTACCCGTACTTGACCCTAAACAATGGTTTGATTTAGCTCGCTGCAAATATGATGCGCCCGTAGATTTCGGTTCGGAAATCTTGTTGAAACAAAATGTAGAATCCGAACGTTGTGCCATCTACCGCTATCAGCAAATTGCTGAATTCACAAACGGAATTGACTTCACCACTTGTGATATTGCCAAACATATTATGGCAGAAGAAGAAGACCATGAACAAGATTTGCAAGATTACTTAAATGATATAGCCCGCATGAAGGCTTATATTCTAAAAAAATAATCCACATCTGCTTCTATTCTTTTTTCTGTTTTGACGGAGAAAGAAAGGTAAGGCCGGTTTCTACTGCAAAAACCGACCTTATTTTATACTATTCATGCAAGTTGCCCCATAGTCCAAATAAATTAACCCATCTTACCTGTGAATCCCCAACGAATAACATTTATAACACTTGGCGGATTCTTACCAGTTTGGTCAATAGCCCTTCCAGCAAATCCAGTTTCAACATATTCGCTCCGTCACTCTTAGCGACAGAAGGGTCTTCGTGGGTTTCCATAAACAAACCGTCCACTCCTACCGCTATGCCAGCCTTGGCTACCGTTTCAATAAGCTGCGGCATACCACCTGTCACACCGGCAGTCTGATTAGGTTGTTGCAAAGAATGTGTCACATCCAGAATTACAGGAAAACCTAAAGTCTGCATTTCCGGAATACCCCGATAATCTACAATCAAATCCTGATACCCGAAAGTCGTTCCCCGCTCGGTCAGCATAACCTGATCATTACCCGCCTCCACCACTTTGTCAGCAGCAAAACGCATGGCGCCAGGTGATAAAAATTGTCCTTTCTTGATGTTGACAATCTTTCCGGTATGAGCTGCCGCCACCAGCAAATCAGTCTGGCGACACAGGAAAGCAGGAATCTGCAACACATCCACATATTCAGCGGCCATAGCAGCTTCTCCAGCACTATGAATATCGGTTACCACAGGAATTCCAAAAGTTTCCCGTACTTTACGAAGTACTTTCAAGGCCTTTTCATCACCTATTCCTGTAAACGAATCCAAACGGGAACGGTTAGCCTTACGATAAGATCCTTTAAACACATAGGGAATACCCAGTTTATCTGTTATTTTCACAATACGATCTGCTATTCGGAGAGCCATTTCCTCTCCTTCGATCACACAAGGACCAGCCAGTAAAAAGAAATTATCTGTCTTTCTTAAATCTGAAATTGTCATTATCTTACGTCTATTCATTGAGATATCTACTCTGCCTCTATCCTTAAAGCAAGAAATGGATATCTATAGTTTTTAATTAGGGATAATCAAAGTTATAGCTTCCGGCTGGATCGTAATTTCCAAAGGAAAATGGCGGTCTAAAATACGCCCGTCCAAACTGACAGAAGCATTCTGCGCACGTAGTACTTTTACTTTCCGTGTACGATAAGGTTTCACCATTTTATGATTTAAAATACGTCCCTGCAACAGCATCCACATACCCGAGAAAAGTTGAATTAACTCCGGACGATAAATAACCGACACATCCAACCAGCCATTATAAGGAACTGCACTAGGTGTCAAACCGTATCCACGGGCACTTCCCACACATACCGTCATGATACGTCCACGAATATGTTCGCCATTGATACAAAGATGTGTACGGTACAATTTACGTTCAAACAGCAACAGGAACATGGAAGCGGCAAAAGACAACTCACGTATTCCCCAAAAACGGCGGGTACCATCTGAGATCTGTACAATACGCGCACCTAAACCTATATATATGGCATTCAGGAAATAGCGGGAGGTGTGCTTCTCTCCATCAAAATAATTACAACGCCCCACATCAATTTCCCTCAGACGACGATTGATAATCCAATCTACCGCTGCTTTATAATTATCTTCATCCAACCCCCAATATTTGGCAAAGTCATTACCAATACCATTAGGAATGATTCCAAAAGCGATATTTGTCTTATCCTCCACCATAGAAGTCATAATACCGTTAATAGCATCATTGATCGCTCCGTCTCCACCTACAATCACAATGGTTCGATAACCATTATTAGCCAAGGTACGGGCGAGTCGTTCCACCGATCCAAAACCTTCGGACTGTACGTAGTCAAAAACCACCTTACGGTTTTCCATATAGCTACGTATCTCATTCCAACGCTTCTGAGTCTTACGGCTTCCGGCTTTCGGATTATAAATAATCCCCCATCTGTTTGGTTCTACAGCCATAACATTTAGTTTTTAGTGTGTAACAAATTAATGATTTTTTCCACCTTATCTTCCATAGGCAGGCAAGCATCCAGCCAATGTATAGTGAACCCTCGCCGCTCCATGCCCCGGAACCAGGTCATCTGCCGTTTGGCAAATTGATGGATAGCTATTTCCAATTGATGAAACATTTCATTGAAAGAAAGTTTACCCAAGACATATAAAGTCAAATACTTATATTCCAATCCGTAATAAATCAAATCCTCGGAAGAAATACCACTATCCAACAAAGCCTTCACTTCGTTTACCATCCCTTCATCCAAACGCTGCTTCAAACGGTGGGATATTTTTTCACGACGTAACTCACGAGCTATATCTACTCCAATGATCAAACTATGAATTTGCGGGAACTCACGGTATTCCGCTGATTGATGCTTGTAATACTCTTCTATTTCAATGGCCCGGATAGCCCGCTTTACAGTATCTACGTCCGTAGAGTTATGAAGTTTCCTGTAAGTTGACAACAACCGGGTGAGTTCCGCTAATGATTTATCTGCTAACGAGTCCCTAAGTTTGGGATTCTCTGGAACAGGAAGCAGCCTATATCCCTTCAACACGGATTCAAGATACATCCCCGTACCTCCGCATAATATAGGAAGTTTGTCTTTCCATCTCACTTGATCATAAGCATTCAAAAAATCACGTTGAAATTCAAATACATTATATTTATATCCGGGGTCTACAATGTCTATCAGATGGTAAGGTATTTGCTGTCCATTCACGACATAGTCTTCCAAATCCTTTCCCGTACCTAAATCCATCCGGCGATATACCTGCCGGCTATCTCCACTGATAATTTCGGTATCCAACTTGTAAGCTAAAGCCGCTGCCAAAGGAGTCTTTCCTGAAGCGGTAGGTCCTAATATCGTTATCAAATCGTACTTTTCCATCCTAAGTTTTTGTAACAGTCGCACAAAGATAACGAAAATGTGCAACTTAGCACGCAAAACTACATAAAAAAAAGCCGTCTGAATTACTTCAGACGGCTTTCGCTATATGGTTTTTAACTGATTAGCAGTTTACAGAAGCCATGTGAGCAATCAAATCCAATACTTTGTTAGAGTAACCGATTTCGTTGTCATACCAAGAAACCACCTTAACAAAAGTATCAGTCAAAGCGATACCAGCTTTAGCATCGAAGATAGAAGTACGAGTATCACCCAAGAAGTCAGAAGAAACAACTGCATCTTCAGTGTAACCCAATACGCCAGCCAATTCACCTTCAGAAGCTTCTTTCATAGCTGCACAGATTTCAGCATATGTAGCCGGTTTAGCCAAGTTAACTGTCAAGTCAACTACAGAAACATCCAAAGTCGGAACACGCATTGACATACCAGTCAATTTACCGTTCAATTCAGGAATAACTTTACCTACAGCTTTAGCAGCACCAGTAGATGAAGGGATAATGTTACCAGAAGCAGCACGACCACCTCTCCAGTCTTTCATAGAAGGACCGTCAACTGTTTTCTGAGTAGCTGTTGTAGAGTGAACTGTAGTCATCAAACCGTCAGTGATACCCCATTTGTCATTCAAGACCTTAGCGATAGGAGCCAAACAGTTAGTAGTACAAGAAGCGTTAGAAACGAACTGAGTACCTTTAACATAAGTCTTTTCGTTTACACCGCAAACGAACATCGGAGTATCATCTTTAGAAGGAGCTGACATAACTACATATTTAGCACCAGCTTCAATATGAGCCTGAGCTTTTTCTTTAGTCAAGAACAAACCAGTAGATTCAACTACGTATTCAGCACCGATTGCATCCCACTTCAAGTCAGCCGGATTTCTTTCAGCTGTTACGCGGATTGCATTGCCGTTCACGATCAATTTGCTATTTTCTACGTCAGCTTCGATAGTACCGTCAAATTGTCCGTGCATAGTGTCATACTTCAACATATATGCTAAGTAATCAACCGGGCAAAGGTCATTGATACCTACGATCTGAATATCGTTTCTTTTCTGAGCTGCACGGAATACAAAACGGCCGATACGACCAAATCCGTTAATACCTACTTTAATCATTTTGTTTAAATTTTAAAGGTTTTATAATATAGCTTTTAAACACTCTACGTTGGAATGTTGTTAAACGTTTAGTATTTATTTCCTAAACGCGGTGCAAAAATAAGAATTTGTTTTTATATTCGCACATAAATTCATATTAAAATAAAAAAAAATGGGAAAAAGCAGCTTCTTGCAAGATTTTAAGGCGTTCGCAATGCGCGGAAACGTCATTGACATGGCAGTCGGTGTCATCATCGGCGGAGCCTTCGGTAAAATAGTATCTTCCATTGTGGCCGATGTCATCATGCCTCCCATCGGATTGCTGGTAGGTGGCGTGAACTTTACAGATTTGAAACTACAATTAAAGCCGGCCGAAGTAGTGGATGGAGTTGAAAAAGCTGCCGTAACGTTGAATTATGGCAACTTCCTACAAGCTACTTTCGACTTTATCATCATTGCTTTTTCTATATTCTTATTTATAAGATTACTTGCCAAGCTGAATCGCAAGAAAGAAGAAGTTCCTGCTCCCGCCGCCCCACCTGCCCCTAGCAAGGAAGAGGTATTACTTACAGAAATCCGTGACTTGTTGAAGGAACAGGCTGGCAAAAAATAAAATATTATCCACACAAAAAAACGGGCTGCCCTCAAATGCTTGTCGGACAGCCCGTGATTTATATACCAGCCGACATTTCCTAAACATTCCAATCTTTTTTTTGCATATTTTTCCACAAGGAAGCAGGAAGAACAAAGTTTTTCCAATTCAATTATAAAAAGCCTCAACAGCATGACGGATTTTTATTTTTTCTGAGTATCTTTGCGGCACGAAATCATTTACATATCTTAATATATATATGCAAGAAAAGATCATTATTCTCGACTTCGGTTCACAAACCACACAGCTCATAGCCCGTCGCGTTCGCGAACTGAATACTTATTGCGAGATTGTGCCTTACAACAAATTTCCACACAATGATCCGTCCATAATCGGCGTTATCCTTTCGGGAAGCCCTTTCTCGGTGTATGATGAAAGCGCCTTTAAAGTCGATTTGAGTGACATTCGCGGAAAGTATCCTATTTTGGGTATCTGCTATGGTGCACAGTTCATGTCTTATACAAACGGTGGGAAAGTGGAACCGGCCGGCACACGTGAATACGGACGTGCACACCTTTCCACTTTCGACCAAGAGAACCCACTATTGAAGAACGTCCGTGAACACTCACAAGTATGGATGAGCCACGGAGATACCATCACCGCCATTCCGGAGAATTTCAAAATTATCGCTTCAACAGATAAAGTAGCCATCGCTGCTTATCAAATAAAGGAAGAGAAAGTATGGGGAGTACAGTTCCACCCGGAAGTGTTCCACAGTGAAGACGGAACCCAGCTTCTGAAAAATTTTGTAGTCGACATTTGCGGGGGGAAACAGGACTGGAGCGCTGCCTCTTTCATTGAAACGACTGTAGCCGAACTGAAAGCGCAACTGGGAAATGACAAAGTAGTACTGGGGCTGAGTGGCGGAGTAGACTCATCTGTGGCAGCCGTATTATTAAATAAAGCGATAGGCAAGAATCTTACCTGCATTTTTGTAGATCACGGCATGCTGCGTAAGAACGAATTCAAAAATGTACTCCATGATTATGAATGTCTCGGACTGAATGTAATCGGAGTGGATGCCAGCCAAAAATTCTTCAGTGAACTGGCAGGTGTGGAAGAACCTGAGAAGAAGCGTAAGATTATCGGTAAAGGTTTTATTGACGTATTCGATGAAGAAGCTCATAAAATTAAAGATGTGAAATGGCTGGCACAAGGTACCATTTATCCTGACTGTATCGAGTCATTAAGTATCACCGGCACTGTAATCAAAAGTCATCACAACGTAGGTGGACTGCCCGAAAAAATGAATTTGAAACTATGCGAGCCTCTGCGTCTGCTATTCAAGGATGAAGTACGCCACGTAGGTCGTGAACTGGGTATGCCGGAACATCTGATTACACGCCATCCATTCCCCGGACCAGGACTTGCGGTACGTATTTTGGGTGATATCACTCCTGAGAAAGTACGTATTCTGCAAGACGCCGATGATATCTATATCCAAGGATTGAGAGACTGGAAAGTGAAAGACTCGGACGGAAACGAAACATCCCTTTACCACCAAGTATGGCAGGCAGGCGTAATCTTGCTACCCGTACAAAGTGTGGGAGTAATGGGGGACGAACGTACATACGAACGTGCCGTTGCCCTACGTGCCGTAACTAGTACGGATGCCATGACCGCCGACTGGGCTCATCTTCCCTATGAATTTATGGCTAAGGTTTCAAACGACATAATCAATAAAGTAAAAGGTGTAAACCGCGTATGCTATGATATCTCGTCCAAACCGCCTGCCACAATTGAGTGGGAATAATAGACAACCAACTAATAACTTAAAAACAACATAACGGAATGAAACAAGATATGATTGTTATCTTGGATTTGGGAAGCACCGAAAACACCGTGCTTGCCAGAGCCATTCGTGCTTTGGGTGTATATAGTGAAATTTACCCGCACGATATCACAGCCGCCGAGCTGACAGCATTGCCCAATGTAAAGGGTGTCATTATCAATGGCGGTCCCAACCATGTAATTGACGGAGTGGATATTGACGTGCTTCCCGAGATTTACAAAGCAGGGATCCCCGTAATGGCTGCCGGTCATGACAAAGCATGTTGCGAAGTGAAGCTTCCCCAACTGACGGATGATGTGGAAGCAATAAAGAATGCTGTACAATCGTTTGTTTTTGATACCTGCAAGGCAGAGGCTAACTGGAATATGACAAACTTTGTCAATGACCAGATTGAATTGATCCGCCGCCAGGTAGGCGACAAGAAAGTATTATTGGCACTTTCCGGAGGTGTAGACAGTTCTGTAGTAGCAGCTCTGTTGCTGAAAGCCATCGGTAATAATCTGGTCTGCGTACATGTGAACCATGGATTAATGCGCAAAGGTGAATCGGAAGCAGTAATTGAAGTTTTCAAAAATCAGTTGAACGCTAATTTGATTTACGTGGATGCTACAGACCGTTTCCTGAGTAAACTGGAAAATGTAGCTGATCCGGAGCAGAAACGCAAGATTATCGGTGGTGAATTTATTCGTGTGTTCGAAGAGGAAGCCCGTAAGCTAAATGGAATCGACTTTTTGGGACAAGGTACAATTTATCCTGATATCGTAGAAAGTGGTACTAAAACAGCCAAAATGGTTAAATCCCATCACAATGTAGGTGGCTTACCCGAGGATTTACAGTTTGAATTAGTAGAACCTTTACGCCAGTTGTTCAAAGACGAAGTCCGTGCCTGCGGAGTGGAACTTGGTTTACCATACGACATGGTCTACCGTCAGCCGTTCCCTGGTCCTGGTTTGGGAGTGCGCTGTTTGGGGTCTATCACTCGTGACCGCCTGGAAGCTGTTCGCGAATCGGACGCCATCTTGCGTGAAGAATTCCAACTGGCAGGCTTGGACAAGAAAGTATGGCAATATTTCACCGTAGTACCCGATTTCAAATCAGTAGGCGTGCGTGACAATGCCCGTTCATTTGACTGGCCTGTTATTATCCGAGCTGTCAACACCGTAGATGCTATGACAGCTACTATCGAACCGATAGACTGGTCCATTCTGATGAAAATTACCGACCGTATTCTAAAAGAAGTAAAGAATGTGAACCGCGTATGCTATGACCTGTCGCCCAAACCCAATGCGACCATTGAGTGGGAATAAAAAATATACTTCAAACCATGTAAGATCCCGAAACTAAAAGTTTCGGGATCTTTTTTATATTCAAGTTCTTCACTTTGCCCCCAATGACACTAGAACAAGAACCATAAAATTTTTCGTTTTTTTGATATTTCCGCTTCAATATTTACATCCAAGGAATCAAAGCTCTATAATCTCCTCATTACAAATGGTCAGTTTGCCGGCTCCGTTTTCTGTAACTACCCAAGAATTTTCAATGCCGACCGGTCCTACTCCCGGCAATACGATTTTAGGTTCAAGGGCAAACACCATTCCCTCTTCCAACTCCCTCCGGATACGCGGAGCCAACACTGGTGCCTCATTGATTTCCAACCCGATGCCGTGTCCTATAAAACGTGCCTGTTGGGACACCCCCATAAAACGATCGGCAAATCCGGCTTTCGTCACGATCTCAATGGCCGCATTATAAAGATCCTCGCACACCACACCAGGCGCCGTCATAGAGGCAACCTTATCCTGCACTTCAAGACAGACTTGATGAGCTGCATAAGCCTCATCATTTAATTTTCCAATGGAGAACACACGACTCATATCGCACATATATCCGTAAAAGTTTCCCCCTATATCCACCATTACACTATACCCCTCTTTCAACAAAGTTCCATTCATTCCTCCGGGCAAAGACGGATCCAATCCCTTACCACCTAAGGCAAAATCATAAGGCGAAGGAGTAGCTGCATTATCTCCGGCCAACACACTTCCCATAAATATCTCCATACTCTGACCAAATACTCTGAATATTCCCAGACAACCTTCCAGTCGCATCAGGCGTTCCACCTCAACAGATAGTTCACGATCAGTCATCCCCGGATGGTATACATCGGGAATCTTACTATATGCTCGAGCATGTAAAGCAGCCGACCGACGAAAAAGTTCAATCTCCAGCGGAGTCTTTACACTACGCGCTTCACGAATAATAGCAGTTCCATCCACGACCTCCGATTCAGGAAAAAGAGATGCAAGACGCATATAGTCCGCATAAGGCAGTTCCCCGCCTTCCAACATTATCTTTGAAGCTACAGGTATACCATTTTCTTTTAACAAGTCCACTATCTGCTCAGGTTTACGAATAGGGAATACAAATTCTCCCACAATATTATTAGGACGTTTTACAAAGAGAAGTGCCGGTGAATGAAGCGGTAAATAAAGATAGCCGTTCACTATCTCACCATACGTATAAAGCAAATTTACATTACAAGCTATCAGGGCAGCATCAATGCCTTGTTGAGCCATCAAATAGCGTATTTTATCTCGACGAAATTTCAATTCGGGTTGTAACATAAGTAATATTATCTGATTATTTAAAATACTGAGTACAAAAATAACAGATTTCAGTCAGTATAAAGGATAGTAGTTCCAAAAAAGAGAAAGGATATATTAAAACTCACTAATTTTGGATGATTAGTTTGAAAACAGTGTTCAATTATATTAAATTTGCAAACGAATTGACAAACAAAGTATCTTTCATGTTCAACGGTATCAAAAAATATGTGGTAAGAATAGTATGCGTAATTATGTTATTACTCGTACAATTTGATGTATGCGCTCCACTGATTGATGCCAATCTGGCTATGGTAGAAACGATGGAACAACCCACCCTGCCTTCTGACAACAATGAAGAAAGCAGAGGAGAAGAAACTTATTATTTCCAGTCGGGACGTGCACAACTGCCAAACAGTCGTTTTTTACCCTGCACTATCGACATGCTGGTCAATCTTTTTGCTATTCCCCAAGTTCCGGTACAAAGTTACACACCTGTCAGTGAAAATCCGGGGAAAGTGGTACATCATCACATTATCTTTTGTGTGTACCGCATTTAATATGTCACATTAAAGCATATTCATACATATTGGCCTTGTATTCTGAAAGATTTGAATGCAAGCCGGATCTTTTATTTACTCAAACTCAATTATTAATCTTTTTAAATTGTATTCGTAATTTCATGAAGAGTAATTTTCAGAAAATTGCGGTCCTGTGTACATGCACAGGATTGCTATGCTCTTGTGGTCAATCGGACAACAAGCAGGAACATCACAAAGAATTCATTCCCATCACCATTCTTCACCCCACAACCATTGAGTTTCCACGCTCATATGTAGCTGATGTGCAAGCTATACAGTTTGTAGAAATTAAGCCCAAAGTGGAAGGATTTGTTCAACAAATATATGTAGACGAAGGACAGAAAGTCAAAAAAGGACAGCCCCTATTCCAACTCAGTTCCGACCAATATAGCGAAACGGTAAAAGAGGCGCAAGCCAATTACAAACAAGCACAGGCACAATATGAAATGGCAAATTATGAAGCCGAAAGAATAGGCCGGCTGGTTGACAAACAAATCTTATCAAAAATCCGACTCGACCAAGCCAATAAAGAAAAAGAAGTAGCCCAAATGAAAGTGGAACAGGCAAAAGCACAAATGCAACGTTCACAGATGGATTATTCTTACACCACTATCACTGCCCCTTTTGACGGCTACATAGACCGTATTCCTTATAAGACGGGAAGTCTGGTAAATCCGCAAAGCTTACTGACTACCGTAAGTGATATTTCCGAGATCTTTGCTTACTATAAAGTGAACGAAAGCGAGTATCTGGAATACAAGCGCCAACAACTTAGCGGACAAAAACAGCACGAAGAAAATAATGTGGAACTGATTTTGTCAGACGGTTCCATCTACTCCCACAAAGGCACATTAGAAACTGTAGAAGGTGACTTTGAACGAGGAACCGGCTCCATTGCCTTCCGTGTCCGTTTTCCGAACCCGGACGGACTGCTGAAACATGGAGTGACTGGAAAAGTACGTATGATGACCCAAATGGACAACATCTGCCTAGTTCCCCAGAAATCAACATTCGAAATTCAAGATTTCACCTATGTATATACCGTTGATAGTGCCAGTGTAGTAAAAGTACGCAGCTTCCAACCGCTGGAACGCTATAATAATTACTATGTGACACAAGACTTCTCTCCTAACACTGCCATCGTATACGAGGGAGTGCAAATGATGAAGGATGGCATTACCATCAAGACTGATACCATTGATATGGAAGCAATCAGAAAAGAAGTTGAATTAAAACAACCTATCGTAAAATAAAACGGACAGTTTATGTTTAAGCTATTTATAAAAAGACCGATACTTTCAGGAGTAATCTCCGTCATTATCGTCTGCTTGGGCGTACTGTCTATTTTGACACTGCCCATCACTCAGTTTCCCGATATCGTACCCCCATCTGTAACGGTAACCGCCCGATACACCGGGGCTAGTGCCGATGTGATGTCTAAAACAGTCGCCACCCCGTTAGAGCGTGCCATCAACGGAGTACCCGGCATGACCTACATGACCACTGTTTGTACCAACGACGGTATGTCCCTTACTACTATCTATTTTAAAGTGGGAACCGATCCGGACGTAGCTGCCGTAAATGTACAGAACCGTGTGACTACCGTACTAGACGAATTGCCTGAAGAAGTAATCCGTGCCGGAGTTATTACAGAAAAAGAAGTAAACAGTATGTTGATGTACTTGAACATCATGAGTACGGACAGTGCACATACCGAAAAGTTTGTTTATAACTTTGCCGATATCAATATTTTGCGCGAATTAAAACGTATTGACGGTGTAGGCTTGGTAGAAATCATGGGTAGCCGTGATTATGCCATGCGTGTATGGTTGAATCCTAATCGGCTGGCCGCCTACAACATGGTACCTCAAGATGTAACTGAAGCCATCCGTAATCAAAACATAGAAGCAGCACCCGGCAAGACAGGTATCAGTTCAGACAAATTACCCCAACAACTGCAATATGTATTACAATATACCGGAAAGTTCAGCACAGCAGAAGAATATGGAGAGATTGTATTGAAAGCTCTTCCCGATGGTTCACTGCTACGTCTGAAAGACGTTGCCACTATTGAATTCGATTCTGAAGATTATAACATGACCTCTATGACCGACGGAAGGCCATCGGCATCTATTATGATCAAACAACGCCCTGGCTCCAATGCAAGGGAAGTCATCCAAAATATTAAAACCAAAATGGCAGAAATCAAAGAAAGCAGTTTTGCGCCTGGCATGGATTACAATATCTCCTATGACGTATCACGCTTTCTTGACGCCTCCATACAGTCAGTGCTGAAGACACTGCTCGAAGCATTCATACTGGTATTTATTGTGGTGTATATATTTTTACAAGATTTCCGTTCCACCTTAATTCCGGCTATCGCCGTACCAGTTTCATTGGTCGGTACATTCTTTTTTATGGAAATGCTGGGCTTCTCCATAAATATGTTGACCTTATTCGCCCTTGTGCTCGCAATAGGTATTGTAGTAGACAACGCAATAGTCGTCGTAGAGGCTGTCCATGTAAAGATGCATCATGAGAAACTCTCTCCTTATAAAGCATCTGTAGCAGCTATTAATGAAATCGGTGGAGCCATTATTGCCATCACGCTAGTCATGTCGGCAGTCTTTGTTCCGGTGGGCTTCATGCAGGGAACTGTAGGTATTTTCTATCGGCAATTCTCATTGACACTGGCGGTAGCCATTGTTATCTCAGGAATAAACGCATTGACCCTCTCGCCTGCCCTATGTGCTTTGTTACTGAAACCCGCTGATGGAAAAAAGAAGAAAAAAGCAGGATGGCTACGTCGTTTCTTTATTTTTTTCAACCGCCGGTACGACCGCTTTGAAAAGAAATACAATATCGGATTACACAAGTATTTGAGCCGGAAAATAATCACTTATGCCACACTGATTATTTTCTTCCTTGCCACTTTCGGCATGAGCCAGGTACTTCCTTCAGGCTTTATTCCCAATGAAGACCAAGGTATGATTTATGTCAATGTAGATGCGCCTCCGGGAGCAACATTGGAACGCAGCGAAAAAGCCTTGAACGCTGTACAAGCTGCATTGCTTCCTTTCAAAGAAATTGAAAGCATCTCCACATTAGCAGGTTATAGTTTGATGACTGAAACGGAAGGTGCCAATTTCGGTATGGGTATGATTAATCTCACCCCGTGGAGTGAACGCGATCAAACAGCAGCCGAACTTATAGAGATATACAAAGACCGCACCTCGCATATCAAAGATGCGGATATTCAGTTCTTCCTGCCTCCTACAGTTCCGGGATTCGGTAATGCCAGCGGCTTCGAACTTCGTTTACAAGATAAAACAGCAGGCAGCTTTGCAGAATTTGCCGATGTTGCCAATACATTAGTAGAAAAACTGAATGAAGATCCGCGCATTGTGGGAGCAACCTCAGGATTCAATCCTAATTTTCCACAATATCTGCTGAAAGTGGATATTGCTAAAGCAGCTAAATTAGGAGTAAATCTAAATGAATCCATGGAAACACTCCAATCCTATATCGGCAGTTTCTACTCATCCAACTTTATTCGTTTCGGACAAATGTATAAGGTGATGTTACAGGCTTCTCCAGAGTATCGTATGAATCCTGAAGATCTGTATAAGTTCTATGCCAAGAACAAGGACGGGAATATGGTACCCTACTCTAACTTTATGACGATGGACCGTATATTCGGTCCTAACCAGATTACACGCTACAATATGTTCACCTCGGCCTTGATTACAGGTGAACCTGCCGAAGGAGTCAGTTCAGGAGAGGTTATCGAAGCAGTGGAACAAATTGCCAAAGAGACATTACCTCGCGGTTATGATATAGAATGGTCAGGAGTTACTCGTGAAGAGAAAGATTCGGGTGGACAAACCGTTCTTATTTTCGGTATCTGCCTGCTGTTTGTTTATTTGTTGCTGGCAGCACAATACGAGAGTCTGTTACTGCCTTTTCCCGTCATACTTTCATTGCCGGCAGGTATCTTCGGTTCTTATTTTTTCCTGCAACTGGCAGGCTTGGAAAATAATATTTATGCCCAAGTAGCCTTGGTAATGTTGATTGGTCTGCTAGGCAAAAATGCCATTCTTATTGTGGAAATGGCCAACCAGTACCGCAAACAGGGAATGAGCATCTTTGATGCTGCCGTTAGAGGTTCCGTAAGCCGTCTGCGCCCCATCCTGATGACATCCTTTGCATTTATATGCGGACTAATCCCGTTGGTAATGGCAAGCGGAGCCGGTGCTTTGGGCAACCGTTCCATCGGAACAGCTGCCGCCGGAGGTATGTTTATCGGTACATTCGTAGGAATCTTCCTTGTACCTGGACTTTACCTTATTTTCGAGAGTTGGTCTGCACATCTTAACCGTAATAAAGTCAGCTATGATGAAGAAGATGAAAAATAACAATATAAACAAAACAGGTTTAATAATAGGAGCTTTCTGTCTGATTATGGTAAGTTGCAAAGCCCCTTCCCTTACTCCGACAGAAAAGATAGAGTTACCCGAGTTCTATATGGATAGGGAAACGGACAGCACTACTATCTCTTCCATGTCATGGAAAACATTTTTTCCAGATACGTTATTGCAAAGTTATATAGCCGAAGCGTTAAATAACAATCATTCATTCCTTCAAACTATAGAACGGATATCCATTGCCCGTTCACAAGTTCGAGTAGGAAAAGGAGCGCTGCTGCCCGATCTTTCATTAGGCATTGATGGTGGAGTACAACGTTTTGGCGAGTACACTATGGACGGAGTTGGTAACAGCACCACCAACACTCCCGATTTAGAAAAAGACAAACATATTCCAGATCCCTACCGGAATTTCAACCTAGGACTCAATTTTCAATGGGAAGCTAACATATGGGGTAAGCTAACCGATAAAAAACGATCGACCGTATCCCGCTGGATGCAGTCTGTAGAAGCTATGCGTCTGGCACGCACCTTATTGATATCAGAAGTAGGTACACACTATTTTGAATTAATAGGACTGGATAAACAGCGATATGTGCTACGCGAAGCCATCCTAACAGCCAGAGATGCTTATAATTTAACCGATGAACTGATGAAAGAAGGTGAAGTAACCCGACTTTCTGTAGACCAATTCCGGTCACGACGCCTTAAATTGGAAGAAATGCTGCTTGCAAACGAACAGCAAATAAGTGAAAAGGAACGTGCCATCGCCACCTTATTAGGACGACTGCCTTTCAAGGTGAAACGAGTGTCATTTGAAACTGCATGTAGTTATGAGTTTCCCACAGATGCAGGAATCCCGTCACAACTTTTGCAATATCGCCCGGATATAAAGGCTGCCGAACTGGAGTTATTAGCTAGTAAATCCGACGTATCTGCAGCGCGAAAAGCTTTCTTCCCATCCATCGTGATTGGAGGAAACGGAGGTTTTAACGCATTTGATCTGGATAAATGGTTTACTGCTCCTGCATCCCTGGTTTACAATCTCGGTGCAGGTATCACAGCACCTATATTCAAACAAAATACTATACGTGCATTATGGAATGATGCGAAAAGCCAGCAACGCATCGCTTTGTTAGGATATCACGATACGGTATTAAAAGCCTATGAAGAAGTATTAAACCTCATTACTGCATCATCGCAAATGCACCAGCGCAAAAAGTTGAAAGAAGAAGAAAGCCGTATCCATCATCGATCTATTTATAATGCAAATGAAATGTTTAAAGTAGGATTCGCAGGCTATCTGGATGTACTGTCGGCCGATGAACGTTTCCTGGATTGTGAATTGGAACGTATCGCTCTGAATGTGGAATCTTGTAAACTGCATATCATGCTTTACCGTGCCTTAGGAGGTGGAAGCAATTAGTTAATATACTTATATTTTTTGATTTGTTTGGTTAGGAACCGCCCCCGGCAAGCGTGTCGTCAGGACGGTTCTTTTTTACTCTTATAATTCAAGAAATATCAGACCTCTTGAGCAAAGAAACAATCCACAACAATAATATAGCTCCCACAATAGAGGTAACAAGACTGCCAATAATACCAGTTGCTGCAATACCAAACAAACTGAATACCCAGCCGCCCAGGACACCACCAACAATACCAACCAATAAATTAATAAAGAGACCGAAACCTCCCCCTCTCATCAACTTACCGGCAACAAAACCAGCAATAATTCCGATAATAATGTACCAAATAAAATACATACGCTTTATTCTTTAGAGTTTATAGTTAATCATCTTACTGATAAAAACAGCTATTCTGTATAAAAAGTTGCCTGAATAAATCTTTTTTTACTTCATTGATAAAATTATTCAGGATGCATTTTCCCTTTTTCCGGTCTTCTTTTTCCGGCTTCAGCATTTTCTTCCCCATCTGTTCTCCCTTCAATCTTTATCTTTGTCTCAAACTTAAAAGACAAAATATGAAGATAAACGTACATTCCATGCTATTATTAAGCCTTGCCGCACTACTTTCTTCCTGTGCTGCCGAAGGCAATGATAAAAAACAAGACCTTATTGTAAAAACAACACAAGCTGTTCCAGTTTCACATCAGGGTGACAAAGAATTCTCTTTTATTGCCCGACCTTTTCGCACTTCCGAGTTATCTTTCCGAGTAGGCGGTCCCATCGACCGTTTCGATGTATACGCAGGTAACCGATACCAACAAGGCAGCATCATAGCCGAAATAGATCCGCGCGATTTCCGCATCCGTAAAGAACGTGCCGAAGCAATCTACCATCAGGCAAAAGCGGAATTCGAACGTATACAAAAGTTATACGGCAAAGGAAATGTTTCTGCAAGTACTTATGAAAAAGCAAAAGCAGACTATATCACTGCAAAAACAACTTTCAATACAGCTTCCTATGAACTGGAAGACACACACCTTATCGCTCCATTCAATGGTTATGTGGGTGAAGTATATATAGAGAAATTTCAAGACGTGAAAGCAACCCAGCCCATCATTTCTTTTATTGATATAGACCAACTTAAACTGGAGATTTATGTCACTCAAGACATTGCCCGTGCAGTGCAAGCACTAGATACAATACAAGTACGATTTGACGCCCAACCCGATAAAGTATATAATGCTAAGATAATGGAAATTTCCAAAGGGACTACCCGCAATAACCTCTCTTATCTGCTGACCGCTCTACTTCCCAATAAAGAAGGGAAATTACTGGCAGGTATGTCTGGTAAAGCAAGCCTAAATGCCCCTTCCGTTTCAACTCTTTCCCAAGGAGCAGCCATCCCTCAAACAGCCCTTTGCCATCGCCCTACAGAAGGAGATTATTTATGGGTAGTAAATTCCAAAACCCAACAAGTAACTAAGAGAAAAGTAAAGAAAGGGGATCTATTGCCAAACGGTTATGTATCTATCACCGAAGGCTTGTATCCTGATGAAACTGTAGCAAACAGTGGGCTCCGCTTCCTATCGGATGGAATGAAAATAAGTGTAGAAAACGAATAATATCACAGAAATAAACAATCATGAAACTCGTAAAATATTTTCTACAGAAGAAAGCAGTCACTATCTTGCTGTTGGTATTGATATTGGCCGGTGGGCTGTTCTCCTATATCAAAATGGGAAAACTGGAAGACGCCCCCTTTACCATCAAACAAGCACTCGTACTGACTCCGTATCCCGGAGCATCCCCCTCCGAGGTACAATCTCAAGTAACAGATGTTCTGGAAGAATCCATCCAATCTCTTGGTGAACTTTATTATCTGAAAACAGAAAACCGAACAGGACTTTCAAAAATAACCGTTTATGTAAAAAAGGAAATCCGGGCAGACGAAATGCAACAACTTTGGGACAAATTACGCCGTAAAGTAAATGATGTACAAAGCAAACTTCCCGCCGGAGCAGGTCCATCTGTTGTTAACGATGATTTTGGAGATGTATTGGGAGTTTTCTATGGACTGACTGGAAAGAGCCATACCTATCGGGAACTGGAAGACGAAGCCAAGATTATCAAAAACGAACTATTGAAAATAAAAGATGTTGCTAAAATAGAAATCTACGGAATACAGACACCTACCATTGACGTGTCTGTCAGCCCATCCGTCATGGCACAAAGCGGAATTACGACCTCGGATATAGCCCGCGCTTTCGAAGCACAAAATAAAGTGGTGGATGCCGGAGGTATTGATGCCGGACAAAATCGGCTGCGCATTGAATCCACTGGAAATTTTTATTCATTAGATGATATAAGAAACCTGACTATCGTATCACGCTCCGGTGAACATTTCCGCCTTGCCGACATTGCACAAATAGAAGAAAGTTATCAGACACCTGCCAGCAATCTGATGCGCATTGACGGTAATCCGGCCATAGGTATTGCCATCTCCACCGTCCCCACCGGAAATGTAGTGGATATGGCAGAAGCTGTGAAAAAACGCATTGACGAATTATCCCAATCCATGCCTGAAGGATATGAACTGACCTCTATCTACGATCAAGGATATGAATCAGCCGTTGCCAATCAAGGCTTTGTCTTGAATCTCATCATTTCCGTTTTAACTGTTATAGCCATTCTATTATTTTTCATCGGGTTCAAGAATGGCACGCTGATAGGTAGCGGACTGATTTTTTCCATCTTCGCCACTCTCATTGTCATGATGGCTTGCGGCATCGCACTCCAGCGAATGTCACTGGCCGCCATCATTATCGCCATGGGGATGTTGGTAGACAATGCCATTGTTGTGTCAGACTCCGCTTTAATCAATATGGAGCGTGGAATGCGGAAACGTGTAGCCATCATGCAGGCTTGCTCGACTACCGCCCTGCCCTTGTTGGCAGCAACCGTAATCGCTATTCTTACTTTCCTTCCTATCTATTATTCACCACATATCACAGGTGAACTGTTATCCTCATTAGTCGTGGTTATCGGAGTATCCCTGATGTTCAGCTGGGTGTTCGCACTGACACAGACACCTTTCTTTATACAGGAATTTGTCCGCCGCCCACGTCCCGAGGAACTGAAAGCGGCACTGTTTGACGGAAAATATTACAACCGTTTCCGCAATGCTTTACATTGGGTGCTCCGCCACCGGTCGGTCACCATCGGCTCACTGGCCATTATGCTGATACTCTCTGCCTGGAGTTTCAAATTTATTCCTAAAGTATTCGTACCCGCACTGGAAAAACAATACTTTACCGTAGATATGTGGCTGCCCGAAGGAACAAACATTAACGAAACAGACCGCATGGCAAGCAGTCTGGCAGACTATATACGCGGACACGAAGAAACAGAAATGGTTTCTACCTACATAGGTCGCACGCCCCCCCGCTATTATTTATCCAATGTATCTTTCGGTCCTCAATCCAATTATGCACAAATACTGGTAAAATGCAAGACCTCCAAAGATTCAAAGGAATTACATGCGCTACTGCAAGACTCCATTCGCCAGAAATATCCCGAACCCCTGATAAAAGTGAACAAATTCGAGCTTAGCCCTTTGACAGAAGCCGTCATCGAAGCCCGTTTTCTAGGACCGGATCCTGCTGTACTAGATTCACTGGCAGGGAAAGCAATAGAAATCATGCGCCGCAATCCCAAAGTAGCGGACGCCCGCAACGAATGGGGCAACATGAGTTTAATGATCCGCCCTGTTTACGATCCGGTAAAAGCCGGAGCACTGGGTATCACCAAAACACAAATGATGCAATCCGTCAAGTCTATCAGTGATGGAACTCCTGTAGGAATTTATCGGGATAATGAAAAGAAAGTACCTGTATTACTAAAATCGGAAGGGGTCATATTACAGACGAACGATCTTTAGGGGATTTCTCTGTTTGGAACGGGGAGCATTCGGCCCTCTGTCACAAGTAACGGAAAAAATTGAAACCACTTGGGAATTTCCGCAAATACGTACTTATAACCGTCAGTTATCCATGGCAGCCATGTGTGGAGTAAAACCGGGACACACCATGGCGGAAGTACACGGAGAAATACGAAAAGAGATAGAAGAAATAGAATTGCCCGAAGGATATACCTTCTTCTGGGATGCCCAATACAAAGACCAAGGCGAAGCGATGCAGGCCATTGCCAAGTTCTTTCCTTTGGCTTTTCTGATGCTCATTGTAATTCTTGTAGCATTATTCGGTAACTTCAGACAACCGGTCATTATCCTGTGTATCCTTCCCCTTTCCCTTATCGGGGTTGCCATAGGTATGCTGCTCACCGGATTCGATTTCGGCTTCTTCCCCATCGCCGGATGGCTGGGATTATTAGGTATGATTATTAAAAATGTGATTGTGTTACTGGATGAAATAAATATACAGCGCCGAAATGGAATCGCACCTTATACCGCCATCATAGAAGCTACAGTGTCAAGAACAAGACCTGTACTTATGGCAGCGACCACTACTATTTTAGGAATGGTTCCGTTGTTGTTCGATATAGCATTCGGCGGTATGGCAGCCACTATTATTTTCGGACTGACGTTTGCCACATTGCTAACGTTATTCGTAACCCCGGCATTATATGCCATGTTTTATAAAATTAAGAGTAATTCTAAATATGCATCCTATGAAAAGAATTAATATACTGTTTATCTTTATTTTTAGTGTTCCGTCCGCAACTTTCTCCCAACAAAGTGATTTATTGGAAAAGTACAGGTCGATGGCTGTGGAATACAACCACGACCTGAAGGCGGCGGATAAACACATCTCTGCAAGTATCGAACTGGAAAAAGCCGCCCGAAAAGATTTGCGTCCCAAACTTTCGGGTGACGCCAACTTTCAATATACCGGCAACCCCATCCAGCTCACTCTGGACTTGCCCAGTATGCAAAACCCACTGACGTTCGAAGGCAAGGACATGAAATATGGTGCCTCACTTACCCTATTACAGCCGGTCTATACAGGCGGGCGTCTGCTGGAAACCATCCGGATGGCAAAACATCAACATAGTCTGGCAGCACATCAGGCGGAATACTTTCGTTCCGCCCTGTGCTACCAAACCGATATGCAATACTGGAATACCGTAGCCCGTGCCGAACTTCTGCAAGTTGCTACCGACTATCGAAACTCTATCGCCTCACTCACCAAAACTATCCGTGAGCGAGTCGAAGCAGGACTAGTTGACCCGCAAGACTTGCTTATGGCAGAAGTAAAACTAAATGAAGCCGAATACCAATTGCTCCAAGCAAAAAGCAGTTTGGAAACAGGAAGAATGGCACTTAATTCACTGATTGGCACGGCATTTCATGAAATAACGGAAGTGGAAGATACCATTCCTTCCATCGTAATGAATGAGCAGTTATGGAAGCAAGACGGTTCTAACCGACCGGAACTAAAAATAGCATACGACCAAATAGGCATAGCCGAAAGCTCAAAGAAACTGACTGACTCAAAATATAAACCGCAACTGTATGTCGACATAGAAGGAAGTTACTCTTCACCAGGATATAACTTTAAATCCGACCTTGATCCCAACTATGCCGTTTATGCTAAGTTATCTGTACCTATTTTTGAATGGGGGAAACGACGCAACGAAAAACGGGCAGCCTCTTTCCAGATCGGTGCCGCGACTGATAATCTGCACCAAGTAAGTGACCATGTAAATCTGGAAGTGCAGACAGCCCGTGTATCCTTGTCTCAAGCAATGGAACAAGTACAATTAACTAGAAACTCATTGGAAAAAGCCCGCAAAAACGAACAAATGGCATTGGAAAGATATACAGAAGGGAAAGTATCAATAGTGGAAATGATAGAGGCACAAAACTATCGGCAGATTTCACAAACCAACTATGTACAAGCCAAAGTTTCTGCACAAGGACACTATTCCGCATTGCTGAAAGCTTTAAACAAATATTAGATAAAACCAACCATCATGAAAAGCATATTCTTCCATTCACCAAGGAACGGAATTTATCCGTACCTATAGTGAATGGAAAATATTAATTTAACACCTCTCCAGTCTATGATTATTCTGTAAAATATTGTAGCTTTGTTCACATGAAATGGAATGTTACATTATATGGCCTTTTATTCTCCGGACTAGGAGCATTTTCCTATCTTCTTCTAGCCAATTATTCCGATTTGTCACCCCATGTGGCAGATATGCTATTTTCCAAAGGTGCTTTTATCTTCTTCATCACAGCCTTCAATATTCTTGGCTACTCAACGTTGCGGCTCAGTTCCTGGCTAAACAGTCAATATGCATTGAATATCCGCAAACGTTGGAAAATTATTACCATTTATATAGCCGTAACTCTTCTGTTCTTTCTTTTGAATTATAGTTTATTGATTGTCGGAAAACTTCTGGTAGGTTCCTACAACATATTTATTTTCCCAAATGGCGGCTGGCGCATCCTCTTTCTGGTATGGTTGGTGGAGTTAGTTATTGTAGGACTACTTTTATCTAACCGTTCTATTCAGAACACATTAAAACTGCAACAAGAAGCTGCCGAACTTCAAAAAGAAAATAACACAGCCCGTTACACCGCCCTGCAAAACCAACTCAATCCACACTTTCTGTTCAACAGTCTTAACACGCTGATTGCAGAAATAGAATACAATCCCGCCAATGCAGTCCGCTTCACTAAGCATCTGTCCAGCGTTTACCGCTATGTCCTTCAAAGTCAAGATAAAGTCTTGGTACCTTTAAGCGAAGAATTGGAATTTATGAGATCCTACCTCTTTCTTCACGAAGTCCGATTAGGAAATTGCATCAGTTACAAATGTCATCTTCCCGAAGACTATCCTGAAGCCATGCTCCCGCCACTAACTTTGCAACTGCTGGTAGAAAATGTCATCAAGCATAATTCCATCACCTCAAACAAGCCTATGCAAATTAATATAGAAATTGAAAATTATTTCCTGACAGTAAGTAACCCTATCCAACCTAAAAAGAGTAATGACACCTCTTCGGGAGTAGGATTGAATAATCTTTCCAACCGTTGCAAACTACTGCTCGGTGAAGGAATCATTGTCACTAAAGCAAACAATTTGTTTACCGTAAAAGTACCTTTAGCATATGAATAAACTAAACGCAATCATTATAGAAGATGAAGTGCCAGCAGCACGTTTGTTACATTCCATGATTACCCGTCTGCGCCCGCAATGGACACTGACCATTATACCGGGCAGTGTGGACGAAGCTGTGGCTTGGTTTAAAGATAATCCACAACCCGACCTGATCTTCCTCGATATCCAATTGGCAGATGGAAACGCATTCGATTTCCTTTCGGCCGTGCATCCTTCCTCTATAATTATTTTTACAACTGCCTACGACCAATATGCCATCCGCGCATTTACAGTAAATAGCATAGATTATATACTGAAACCCATCGACGAAACACGTCTGCTCGATGCCATCATCAAATACGAAACTTTACAAAACAAAGGAATCTCCCGCCCCCAAGAATATCTGGATACATTGCTGGATACCCTGCAACATAAAGAAAGACGTTACCGTACACGCTTCCTTATTTATGGAGCCGACCGTTTCTGGTCTCTTCAAGTAACGGACATAGCCTATTTCTATTCTGAAAATAAAATAACTTTTGCCGTCACCCAAAAAGGACAAGAACACATAATCGACCTGTCTCTGAATAAATTAATGGAACAGTTGGACCCAGAACAGTTCTTTCGCGCCAACCGTCAGATTATTATCAGCATTGCTTCCATAGACCATGCCGAACCTTATTTTAATGGCAAGATAGTAGTCAGTGTCCTTCCTCCTTACAAAGCCCAAATCACCATCAGTGAAGAAAAACTTTCTTCATTCAAGCTTTGGCTTAATTATTAAGAAATGAAAAAGGAAGATTAAGCACTTACTAATCGGTAAACATGATAGCCTCAATGCATATACCTTGTTTATTGATAACACACTCTATAGTCGCTGCCGGAAGCCGGAACTCCAAAATATGCGCATCGGGCAAATAGGGACATATATATCTTTGTGAATCAGGATGAAATGTTCTGATACACAATTCCGAAAATCCAATAAAGCCCCTTACTTTAAAATAATTAAAGCAAGATTGCGAAAACGGCAAAAAAGGAGGTCTATTTTCTTTCATTAGTCTTTGCAATAGATTTATGTTACTCATGTCAAAAACATGAACTTATCATAAACAAGCGTGTGTCCGAAAGGTTTATCAAAAGTTCCATTTCTTCCGCCACAATATAAAAAAGCAGTCCGGCACAGATATTCATCCATATGCCGGACTGCTTTTACACCATATTATCCTTCTTACTTATTTCTAAGTTTTTTACACAAATCTGCTTTATCCGACAAACAAGGAAGATCGAAAAAATATTCATTCCGCCAAGTAACAGGACAAATTATTGTACCATTTTATTTCTATGCCAAAATCCTATAACAAAGCTTTTTAATGCATCGTTAAAAAATATGAGTTATAAAAAATTGTCGGAATACTAGAATATCTTCTAAAACTTATAGACTATCAGGTCCAACAAGTTTTAAAATAATTACGTATTGATTTAAAAATTTATCTGCCTTTACTCTTGCCCTTATTGATGAAATAATAAAGCACTCCATAAAAATATAAAGACACTGAAAAGAATTATCGGACGGAATGTTTCCGCCCGATAATATAAACAGTTATTCTACCGGCGGCACCTCCAGAATACTACCATAACGATGATATTCAAATGAAATACTTTGCTCCTTGATGTAATGAACCAATTCCACACGTCCGTCTTTCACCGGTTTAGCTGTAGCAATATACTTATCAATACGTGCAGCTTCCTCGTACATTTCCATCGGAATATCAGCCCCACAAGTGCGGATACGTTCATAATTCTTCATTGATTTCAGGAATCCGGCCAACGCTTCTTCTTTTAAAGGACATCCCAAAGAAGCCAATGCAGCGGTACGGTCATCACCAGGTTCAAAACTAATACTCAATGGAGTATGACAAATTCTGGCAGCCAAAGCAATCATCTTTGCATCTTCATTGTTATCTCCTGGGAAAAGACGCAAAACCATATTCTTTAAAGGCAGATAGCGGAATGCATTTTGCTCGCCATACAGATTATTGACATCACGAGCATGCGCAAATTCCTGCTCGTATGCCTTCACATAACTTTGTGTATAGTCGGTGGTACTGCCTGGCTTATCTGCAATATTTACAAAACAAGCACAATAGTTAGGACCACCCGCCTTCACACCTCCACCAAAAGCCGACAATTTCATTCCACCGAACGGCTGACGATTTACAATGGCCCCCGTTATACCACGATTGATGTAAAGGTTACCTGCCATAATTGAATCTTTCCACAATTTCTGTTCGCCTTCATCCAGACTCTGTAAGCCCGAAGTCAAACCATATTCCAAACTGTTTACCAAATCAATGCCTTGCTGCAAATTCTCAATGCAAACCACGCTCAGCATCGGACCGAACAATTCCGTTCTGAATGAATAGTTGCCGGGACGTACCCCCCACTTCACTGTAGGAGCCAATACATATTTATGCTTATCAAGAAAACGAGGTGGAACCAGCCAAGACTCCCCTTTTTCCAGTTCCAGAGCTTTCAATAATTTATCATTCTTATTGGTAATCATCGGACCTACCACATTCCCAGGATTCCATACACTACCCACCTTCATACTAGTTGCGGCATCTTTCAACTTATCTTGAAAGTTCTTGTCCTCATAGACCGAGCGTTCTACCAGCAATAAAGAACATGCGGAACATTTTTGACCGGCATTGCCAAAAGCAGAAGCCACAATATTCATAATAGCATGGTCACGGTCACCGGAATCTGTCAAGATAATTGCATTCTTGCCACCGGTTTCTGCCGACAATGGAGTAGCCGGATTACTGCGTGCAATATTTTGGGCAGTGTCTGTCCCTCCTGTCAGAATAATATGTTTGACAGCCGGAGCAGTAGTCAATACCTTTAATGCCTCACGGTCTGTAATGATAACCTGCAAAGCCTCTTTAGGCACACCTGCATCCCAAAATGCCTTGGCAAACAACCATGCCACAGGAGCGGCAACAGTAGCCGGTTTCAGAATCACAGTATTTCCTCCTGCCAGTCCTGCCACAATACCACCAATAGGTATGGCACACGGAAAGTTCCACGGAGAAATAACCAAAATAGTCCCTTTAGGAGCAATATCCACACCCGGCAATTCCGCAAACTGCTTCATGCTAGTGGTATAAAAACGAGCATAATCGATCCCCTCCGATACCTCCACATCGCCTTCCACCACTGTCTTCCCTGTCACAGCACACATACAACCTATCAAATCACCACGCATCTCACCCAGTCTGTTGGCAGCTTCATACATTATTTTATGCCGTTCCTGCAATGTGGTCTTTCTCCATCCGGCAGGATCTTTTTCGGCTATTTCCAAAATTTTCATCACCTGTCCGGCATCAGCTTGTGACATTTCACATACACAAACCTCATCATCCTGACAACGGTCCATATATTTATGACGCTTCTCACAAACCACCGTTTCAGCTCCTATCTGCAAAGGAATGATTTCAGGTGAATCCGCCGGTGACTTCTTCCATTTCGCAAAAATATTCCGAACCCACTCCTGGTTCTGAGCCAAATCAAAATCAGTATCAGGTTCATTCTTCATTACATCAGCTGGTGGAACGGGATTATAACGATGCAAGCGGTTTTGTGTACGGGTAGGAATATGCGTAATAACATCTTTCATCTTATAAGCTTCCTCAAACTGGTTCTGCAAGAAACGCCAAGTATCCGTACCCGGCTTCAAATTGAACGAATGGGTCAGAAAGTTGTCCGGAGCCGTATTTTCATCCATACGACGGACCAAGTAAGATACTGCATTCAGGAAATGCTCATCTTTTACCACCGGTGCATATAAAATCACATGATTTCCCAATTGGGATTGGGCACGCCATACATGATCAGCCATACCTTCCAACATCTCAAAAGTCATGTACTCCGCGCTTCCCAGCTTCCGACTCAACAGATAGGCGTATGCAATAGTGAACAAATTATGAGAAGCGACCCCCACATGCAAGGCTTTTGCATTCTCCGGTAACAAAGCCCGTTCCAGAATATGCAAATAATTGGCATCGACTTCTGTTTTCGATGTCCTCACTGGATTAGGCCAGCCACGAAGAGAAGAGATAACCGTTTCCATTTCCAGATTACAACCTTTTACCAACCGCATTTTCAATGGCGCACCGCCATCAGCCATACGCGCTTTGGCAAAGTCCAACAATTCAGTCTGAAATTCATACGCATCGGGCAGATAAGCCTGTACAACAATACCTGCCGAATAGTTTTTAAATTCCGGTCTGCTCAACACTTCTTTAAACAAGCGCAATGTAAAGTGAGCATCTTTATACTCCTCCATATCCAAATTGACAAACTTGGAACGTTTTACACCATTCTCATCTACGTAAGGAAAGTCAATCGCTTTCTGATATAGCGCACACATACGTTTCACCAGTTCCGGAAAACTTTCTTCATAATTCAGCGCATGGGTCTGTGCGTAAATACCCGATATTTTCACGGAGATATAATTGATATCGGGAGCCTCCAAAGCTTCTAAATAATGGAAATAACGATGGTCTGCTTCTCCGTTTCCTAATACGACCTCACCCAGCAAATTTACATTCTGACCAATCTTTTGCTTAAAACGGGCAGCCAGATGGTCTGTTAATTTAGGACGCGCCTCATCCAGAATCACTTTAGAAGTATCCATACGAAGACGCTTCTTTATGATTGGTATGGCAATAAAATCAAAATGGTGGCCAAAAGCCTGGTACATTTTAAAAAGGAAAGCATCACGCTTATTCAAGAATTCGGGTACACCATAACGGTCTATCAGTTTCTTGATACGTTCCGCCAGTTTCTTACGATCACGGATCTGAGAAGATTCGTCCAGCATCTTCACCAGGAACTTTTTATCCTGCGGCCGTTGTACCATAACGGCATATTTATGCTGTTCTTTACGTTCTTCGCTAGTGATGGTTTGTTCACACGTGTTATAAAGCTTCAGTACCCATTCTTGTACTTCAGCGATGGTCGGTCTGTTGTCCATAGTAAACTCATGTTAATGTGTAAGAATTAAGGATAAAAAAATCATAGGTAAACAACCAAAGACATGAGCATCGTAGGACTGAACATAACGGCACGATACCGGTGCAAGGTCTGAAGAGCCTGCTGCGAAAACCGGTCAAATATAAGTTCTCTGCCCATAACGTAAATTCCTTATAAAATGTTACTGTTCATGTGCAAATATACACTAATTCTTTTATTATCAAAGGAAAAAGTGAAAAATTATAATCCGGAACATATTAAATTTCCAATTTAAAGAAAGTAGGCTGATTGGAAGCCCTACTATAGCCTTCCAACAAATAGAAATCCGTACAGGCCACATGAATGGTAAATAAATAATTGATGGTATGCGAATGGTATCCTTTGGGAGGAGCGATACAATATAATCCACCTATCGTTTCCTGTGTCCAAGAATAAGACTTTTCCTTAAAATCGGCTACAAAAGCTGCCTTTCTGAAACGATCTGAGATTTCACGCAAATAAAACTCACCTATATGACAGGCATTGCTCCGATTAGACTCATGGTTGGCAAACAGCCAAAAATCATCCTGCAAACGAATACCTACCAAAGATCCTATATTGGAATGAATGCTATATAGAACAGATTCTCCGCTGTACAAACCATTCCGACATATAAACGCCACCTTCTCCAAGCAATAAAATATATCATAGGAAAGACCTTCATGCTCATCTTTCCAGTGAAACAGACCATTCTGTATCTGAAGCGCATACATCGGAACCGTCCATTGCCCGCAATCCAACAGACACAACACATCGCAGCCTCTTATCAATTTATGATAATCAGCCACACATTTATCCTGCGAATTCCAAACAATAATTTTCATCACTCAGGCTAGTTTTATCCGTTCATTTTTATGGTACAAACATAAAAAAGAGACGTGGGACCTGCTTAATATTTTATCTGCCTTAGAGGTATCCCCATACCAGCTGCACAAATAATAACAACAGTGTCCCACGTCTTTATGAATATACTAATCCTGTTAAGGAGTATAAACACAAGACGTGAGCGCTTGTTGTATTACACTTGTGCAGCTTTGAAAATTGGGGATTTTCTAAGACAAGGTAATATTTTAAACGCTCTTAATTATATATGTTCCTTCTTGTTTTCAAATGAATTTTCATCTGTTTTCAAGAATTGGTACAAAGTTAAAAAAAGAGTTCTGATTAAAGTGGAATTAATCTATTTTTTTAAATAAATAATAACCCGGATGAACATCTGAAAAAATTATTCCCCCATTACAGTAGCTACAATTTTACGACCACCTCCATGGTTGCGGAACTCACAAAGGTAAATTCCCTGCCAAATACCCATATTCAACCGACCTTCTGTAATAGGAATAGTGAGGCTGACGCCTATAATTGTTGCTTTTGCATGAGCAGGCATGTCATCCCAACCTTCTAAAGTATGTTCGTAATAAGGCTTACGTTCCTTTATCAAATGATTAAAAATAGATTCCATATCCGTACGGACATCCGGATCGGCATTTTCATTGATACTTAATGCCGCACTAGTATGTTTGATGAACAAATAAAGCAAACCTGTTTGGGGAAGTGGCGGCAAATTGCGCACCACTTCATCAGTAATCAGGTGAAATCCCCTGGTACGGGGACGAAGCGTAAATTCTGTCTGAGATACCATAACTATTATCAACCTTTATGCATCCATATAGATGCCACTTTACGACGTACCGCTACTATATTAAATAAGGATACACCCACAAAAAGCAAAACACCTATAACCAAGGCCGGTCCTAAATTTCCTTCTTCCAATTGTGGGAATAACTTTCCTATCATATCCATATAGTTACTCCGCACATAAATCACAATTCCCACTGATAAAAACAGCACCACAGCATTGAGTGCCAATGTCAGCATTTGATAAGGGAGCGCCACCTTAGCCGGACTGTAACCTATCAATAACAGATTCTCTAACTTGGATGTATTCTTTTGCAGCAACAAATAAATACTGAGCATCAAAATATAGAAAGAGAGCACACTGATAAGCAAACCTACAGAAAGCACAATTCCTATAATCACTTTCAAGAACCAGGTAGTCTTTCCCGCATCCAACTTGTCATCTTCCGTATCATATCCCTTGTCTTTAAAGAACCTGGCAATACGGTCGTCCGTAGGATTGTTCACTTCAACAATCAGTCGTGACGGTTCGCTTTTCTGCCCCGGGGCAAACTCATTGTTGGCCCACGTCATAAATGTTTCCGGAACAAGAATCGTATTCAGACGATTAGAGAAACCAACTATTTTTCCTTTAAAGTTTTCCGTACGCCCCACACCGGTAATACGTATATCCAAATTAACCATACCCATCACCCCTTCCGACAATTGCGGCAGGCTCCGGCTTTGTGCAAAACCGAAGTTATACAGATTCAGATAATTACGGGGGATGATAATAGGAACGACCCGTTCATATTCATCAAACTCCCATTTATCCAGGTTCACATCCACATACTCATCGGGAACAGACTCAAAGAACATGGCTGTAGACATGTGCAATCCCACGTTCTCCATCCCCATGCCTGCCGACACTTTAAATTGGGAAGGGATAAAAGCCCCTACCCCTTTGGTAAACGGCTGTTCGCTGATTTCAGCAATGTCTTGTTCGGAAAAAGTCTTGCTTTTACCGACAAAAGAACCCAATGTGCTCACTTTCTTGCTTACTATCACATAGTCTTTCTTCATGAAACTGTCACCTTCTGTAAAAACCGGCAACACATCTTTATAAAACTGAACACTCAGCAACACAATGACCATACCGCACAGATTGGCAAAGAAAAAACCCGCCAATTGTGAAAAGCTGATATGCTGACGTAATAATTTCCAGACCAACCTCATAGCTTCAACGTTTTTGTGTAGTTCAACTCCAAATGCTTGCCGATAGAAGTCACAATGATACCTGCCCCCTGTCTATCCGCTTCCTCCACCAATATCCGGGACATAATCCGCCCATTCTCCTCATCCAGATGGCTGATAGGTTCATCCAGAAAAATAAAATCGAAAGGTTGGCAAAGGGCGCGGACCAACGCAACACGCTGCTGTTGTCCGAAAGACATTTTAGCTATTGGCGTATCCCATTTATCGGCAATGCCGAACTGTTCAAACCAAGCCTTGATTTCTTTCTTAGATTTAAATCCGGTCAGCGAATTCTTCAACTGCACATTCTCCCACGCTGTCAGTTCTGTAAACAAACGTAATTCCTGAAACAACATACTGATGGAACATTTCCGAATCTCCACCCAGTCGCGCACCGAAAGCGTACGAATATTTTTCCCGTCAAAACAGATGATACCTTGATAGTCGTTACGGTATCCGTATATGTAGCTACAAAGCGATGATTTTCCTGTACCGGACGCTGCCTCCACCAAATAAGCTTCTCCACGCTTCAGAGTCAACGACTGATGCCAGACATCAGATATAATAGAATCCCTCCCTGCAAAAACGGCAGGGAGGGTCTGTTGTAATTCTATAGTGTTCATAAATTTTCCAATCCACGTACAATCAACTGTAGCACGTTGACCTCTTTATCTTTCATAACAATATTCATTTGGGCGCTTTTCCAATCGGGAGCCATCACATCCATATAGTCGCAAGGTCCCAGAATGGCATTGAACATGGCGGCATCGCTGCCCAGCATACGGCTTAACCGGGGATTCTCCTGAACATCCTTCACCAGCTGCGCCGCATTGAACGCCATAAAGAAACGGTTCTTTGTCACCTGTCCGGCCCAAGGAGTATTCTGCAAAGAAACTCCGTAACGGCGGCCTGCCTCATCTGCCAGTCTTTCATTGTTCGAGATATAAAGCAGATTGTCCTTCACACCAAACCAAATGCTTTGGCGATACATACGGAACTCGTATTGGTCTTTGCCCGTAGAGTTCAACTGCATCTGCCCACCGGTCATAGCCAACAAAGGTTTCAGGTCTTCGAAGGACTGCAAAAAGTCTTTATTCGTTACATCAGCATAAATCAGCAAGTCATTATTCGACAAGGAATTATAGCCAACCGCAACATCTCCATGAATAGAAGAGAATATACCTTCAATATCTATTGGTAACATCGGATTATCCAACGCTTGCCTGATGGTAGGATTTTCGCAAAGCAAATCATAAATACCCTTTCCATTGATATTACCTCCTGCCCAAACCAACGTATTGGCAGGGAAATACTCTAAACAGGCTCCTTTAATACATGAGGAAGCAGCCGACTGTTTTTCATACATAGCAATCAAATCCTTGTTTTCAATCAAAGTTTCCACGTCCACTACAATTTTGCCTTTTTCGAAAGTGGCGGAAACCAGATATTTGATATCTTCCAGTTTCAAATCGGCGGGCATTCCCATACGCATCTGCATGGTAATATCATTAGGAATGAACGACATATTCATCACTGTAACGACTTCACCTTTTGCCGAAGCCAACTTACCAAAGTCTGTAGTCTTTACGTAGCTGTTTTCAGCATCCTGACGCATCAATGAAAGCAAACTTCCTTTCAAACTGAGGGCATCTCCTTTATTACTACCCATCAATAAGAAAGTCCCCTTATTAAAAGCGCACAGCGCCGTACCCATCTGTGTCCATGTACATCCGCTTTCACTTTTCAACTCCGTACATATCTGCTCATTCTTTAATGCCTCCAGCAAAGCTTCCACTTTACCTTCATCATCCACTTTCGCCAATAAAGCAAAAGCATTAGAATGAGGAGTGATGAACATATACACCTTATCGGTAAAAGACAAGCCCGATTCAGACGGATTTTGAATAATCTTCTCGGCAATCTTGTAAGCTTCACCCTCCAAACCGCTTTTCAATGCGTCCGTCAGTTTGGCCACAACCTTTTCTCCTCCTTTACCGTTTATGCCGCTCTTCTCCGCCATCGTCTTGAAATCGAATGACATAACCATTGCCGCATCCTTAGGAATAGCGTTGGCATACTCACTTTCAGACGAACAAGAAGCCATAAGCAGCACTATCGCTACGAGTGCAAATCCCCAAATACCTTTTCTCATATTCTTATTTTTGGTTTAATAAATTCAGCGTATGACAGGCTACCAATGCAGCTGTTTCCGTGCGAAGACGGGACTTTCCCAAACTGACAGGCTGAAAACCCGCCGCTATAGCCTTAGCCACTTCTTCCTCGCTAAAATCTCCTTCCGGACCTATCATCACCAAAGCATCTTCTCCGGAACGCAATATATCTTTCAACAAAGGTTTTTCCCCTTCATAGCAATGGGCGATGAACTTCTGCCCTTTAAAATCCCGTGAAACAAACTTATTAAAGTCCGTCATTTCATTCAGCACCGGCATAGTCGCCTTCAACGATTGTTTCACTGCCGATACCAGAATCTTTTCAATACGTTCCTTCTTGATTACTTTCCGTTCGGAATAACGGCAGTTCAGGAAAGACAGTTCATCAAAGCCTATTTCAGTCGCTTTCTCTGTAAACCATTCAGTACGATCCATATTTTTAGTGGGAGCCATGGCAATATGCAACCAACCGTTCCACCCTTTTTCCTGCGGAATCGTTTCCGTTACCTTCACTTGGCAACGTTTACCGCTTGCAGCACTGATTACAGCTTTGTAAAAACAACCTTTCCCATCGGTCAACATAATCTCATCGCCTATGGAAAGGCGCAAAACCCGTAAACAATGTCCTGCTTCCTCTTCCGGAAGCTCAAGGTTACTCGCTATATCAGGGGTATAAAAAACATGCATAGTTCTTCTTGTTTTTTCAATTTATATATCAAGCTATTGTATTCTCCTCCTCTTGTTCCCGTCGTTTTATCTCATCACGCAAACGGGATGCCTGCTCATAATTCTCTTCTTCTATAGCCTTTGACAATGCTTCTTTCAGCATCACCACATCAACTGTATTTACATTGACAGAAAATGCCGTACTCCCAACTTCATGCAATTGCTCACTTTCCATAATCTCATCAGTAGTATAGACAGGACACCCGCAACGCATAGCCAACGCAATCGCATCGGAAGTACGTGAGTCTATTTTAAATACCTCACCTTCCTTTTCCAAAAACAGATAGGAATAATAGACTCCATCCTTTACCTTATATATCAATACTTTCTTTAAAGCAGTCCCCAACTCTTTGGTCACCGTCAGAAAAAGATCGTGCGTCAATGGTCTGGGCATCTTATAGCCCATCATTACCACCTTAATAGCCTGCGCCTCCAACGAACCGATAATAATAGGCAGCTTACGGTTGCCGTTCACTTCTTCCAACACCAACGCATATGCATCCGCCGGCTGCAATGTAGAGGACATATCATGTACCTTCAATTCTATTTCATCCATAATTTAACTTTCCTTCCACCATTCCCGTCTACATCGGAAACGGTCAAAAAATAATTTATCAAACTTGCCCGGGACGATGCTTATACTTGAATATGACAGCAAACAATACCGCAACCGCCAAGGCATATCCCGCAAAGACAAACCATGTCATGCTCCATCCCTCCATCTGCGGAGCACTGCTGTTCATATCAACAAAACGATTTACCACTGCCTGAGCTCCCAACGTTCCCACCGTAGCGCCAATACCATTTGTCATAATCACGAACAATCCCTGAGCACTGGAACGGATGGATAAATCAGTTTCATTGTTAACAAACAACGAACCAGAAATGTTGAAGAAGTCGAAAGCCACCCCATACACAATCATGGACAGTACAAACATCCAGACACCCGGCCCAGGATTCCCCAGTCCGAACAATCCGAAACGAAGTACCCATGCCAACATGGCTATCAGCATAACACGCTTGATTCCGAAATGCTTCAACACAAACGGTATTAATAAGATACACAATGTTTCCGACACCTGCGACAAAGATATCAATGCATTGGCATGATTCACTCCAAACGTATCGGCATACTCCGGAACTCCCTTGAAACTGCTGAGAAACGGATTGGCAAAACCGTTGGTTATCTGTAAAGAAACCCCCAACAACATAGAAAATATAAAGAAAATAGCCATCTTTTTCTGTTTGAACAGTGTAAACGCCCGTAATCCCATAGCATCTACCAACGATTTCTGTTCTCCACCACGACTTACAGGACACTCAGGCAAAGTAAGCGCATAAACCGCCAGTATCACTCCAAAGCAAGCACAAGAAAAAAACTGCATATAATTATTTTGGAATCCCAAGATATCCGTCAGCAACATGGAGCAGATGAAACCAATCGTTCCGAAAATACGGATGGGAGGAAAAGCGATGACAGGGTCCAGTTTTACTTTATCCAGTGCGGTATAGGCTACCGAATTTGTCAAAGCCAATGTTGGCATATAAAAAGCTACACTAAGAGAATAAAATGTAAACAAAGTACCGAAATTAACCGCTTCACCATCCACATAGCCATACCACCCGGCAGCCACCATAAACACGGCAGCCATAAAATGACAGAAACCATATAATTTTTGAGCAGGCACCCACCTGTCGGCAATAATTCCCATTATGGCAGGCATAAACAAGGAAACAATCCCCTGCATGGCGTAAAACAGACCTATCTTGGCCCCCAAGCCAATATTAAACAAATACGTCCCCATGGAAGTAAGATAAGCCCCCCATACGGCAAACTGCAAGAAGTTCATGACTATCAGTCTGAGTCTCATTCCGGTAATTTCGTTTTTCATCTTTCTTCTTTAATGTGTGTTTTTTATATTACTTGCAAAGATATAAAACAATTCGATTTTTCATGGAGATTCATCTTAAAAAACAAAGCCTTTCCGGCAGTTTCACAACTTCCGGAAAGGCAAGACAATTAAAAAGTTTTTGTAATCTAACCAAAAGAGAGTGTTTTATTATCTTGTGTTCGTGAAAAATAATGCCATCATCTATTCAGCTATGGCATAAGCATCCAGTCCTTTCAATGACTGGCGGATAGTTTCCTGCATCTTCTCCATCTCTTCCCGACTCATTTGGCGCACCTCTATACCGGAATCCCTTAGATTATTCCCTAATTCGGCCATCTGCTCATTGAACGAATCCCAATATTCCGGGTCAAGGACAACAGAACCCACTTCTTGCCCATCCTTCATCGGACTGATAATGACGGTCATGCTTACACTTCCGCTTTCTTTGACATTAAGGGTGTAAGTACGTTTCTCATTATCCGTCTTATAAATGAACGTAAAATTCGCTTTCTGCGCCTTGCCTCTTCCCTTCGGCATATCCTTGATGGCAGTTTCGGCATATTCCTCATCCTTCTCGAAAGCCTCAATCAACCTTGCACCTATATTCTCATCCTTTAACGAGAAACTTTTCACCACCTTCACCACTTTGCGGGTTTTAGGGTCACGTTTCGTTACAGAATTGATAGCCACATCATCCCGTTTTTCCAGTTCCGCCGCCATTTTATCAATATTCTTCTGGGCCATAAC
The DNA here is from genome assembly GCF_000012825.1 of Phocaeicola vulgatus ATCC 8482. GTDB lineage: Bacteria > Bacteroidota > Bacteroidia > Bacteroidales > Bacteroidaceae > Phocaeicola > Phocaeicola vulgatus. Next base: position 4,480,937 of record NC_009614.1, read on the forward strand.
CTTACCTGTTCCACCCCACATCAGCAAAACAGCCGCCAATGCACTTCCTAAAATAAATCTTGTTTTCATATCTTATTTTTTTTATGTTTTTTATTCGCTTACCAATAATTCCTTTTCTTCTATCTCTTTCTCGGAACGACAAATTTCCTCCACACGCTCCTGAGCCAGTTTCTCCACCCGTTCCGCCTCTTCCAGTGTTTCAATAATACAAGGCATAATCTGTTTCACATCCGAAATTCGCTTGCCTCCCACTTCCACATAACTACCTTCGTAGCACGACCATTCACCACTTCCGCCTGCTTGGTTCTCCGAATAGAAAATCAAGCCTAACCCCAGCGCAATGACCATCATTGCCGCTATACCGGCACTCCAGACAGCTACCGGAATACGCTGATAAAAGCCTTCTTTTCCAACCACCGGTATCTTTTCCGATCTCTTCCCTCCGGCAACCTCCTCCTGACCGTCTGGCTGCGACATACCCGGTTCTCCCTGCATACCTCCCTCATACCAGGCAAACATCGGAGCATATCCCATCAGATGAGAAGGTACATCCCCTGTATGGAAGAAGCGATAAATAGCCTGCTCCTCGGCATTCGTGGTCTCCCCTTCCAGGAAACGGTTAATGTATTCTTCTATATTCCTCTTATCTAATTCCATACCTTACTGTGTATCATAAATTGTTCTTTTACTCTTTTTCTAGCTCTCGACAAATTGGTTCGTACCGCCACCGGCGTACTTCCTGTGAGACGGGCTATCTCCTCTACTTCGAAACCTTCCAGGTGCTTCATGCGGAGAATAGACTGTTGCAAGTCAGGCAAAGTACCTATTACTTCCAGTATCTCCTGCATATTCTCTTCCTCTACCAGTTTCATTTCAGGATTTTCACCTCCACCAATGCTGATGCCCTGCTCCAAATCGACTTTCTCTATCCGAGTGCCTCGCAGACGGTTGATGCACAAATGCTTGGTTATAACAATAGCCAATGCATCCACGCTGCGGTATTGGTCCAGACGGTCACGAAGAAACCAAAGTTTCAACAGTGCATCTTGCACTGCATCTTCTGCCTCGTCGGAGTTTTCCAAATAACGGATAGCCATTCTTAACAAAGCCGGCCGCATTCGTTTTGCCTCTATTTCAAATCTATTTTGTTCCATGTTCACCAGTATGACACATAGAGGTAGGGAAACGTTACATCAAAATGAAAAAAAAATTTGCTGACATGTCAATTTACCAATATACCAATAACCGTATGGGCATATATAGCACCGCTAATTGGCACATCAGCCAGTTGACGGATGCACCAATTATTCAAACTTATAAACCGTATGACTACGAAAGACCTCTCCCGGACGGAGTACAGTACTAGGAAATCCGGGCTGGTTGGGGCTATCTTGAAAATGCATCGTTTCGAAACATACCGCCGAACGGAAAGGATAAGCTATCCCCCCTTTACCTGTCATTTTTCCTTTCAGTCCATTACCGGTATAAATTTGCATTCCCGGCTCGGTGGTGAAGATCTCCATCTTACGCCCGCTTGCTGGATCATACACCCAGGCAGCCGGCCTTGTATCATCTCCTTTCGTATTCAATTCCCAAGTATGATCATATCCGTTTACCACCTTCAATTGGGGATGATCCGCATCTATACATTCTCCGATAGTATGCGGCATACGAAAATCAAGGGGAGTACCGGCCACCGGAAGATATTCTCCTGTAACACATTTCTTATCATCGTATGGAGTAAAACGATCTGCGTCTACCCAAAGTTGCTGGTCCTCCACGCTTTTCGTAAAATTTCCCGAAATATTAAAAAAAGAATGATGGGAAAGATTAAGTACCGTGGGTGCATCCGTAGTTGCCTCGTATGTCAAATCCAACGCATTATCATCCTCACCAAGACTATAGACCAACGTCACTTTCAGGTTTCCGGGGAAACCATTTTCTCCATCAGGAGAGATAAGACAGACGGACCCTATGTGTATCTGCCTGCTCCACTTTCCATATTCTATCGGCAAAACCGGGATTCCCTCCATGTGATATATGCCCGGACTTCCCATTGTTAGGGACCAGCTTATACTCTACTCCATCCAGCGTGAAACGCGCATTCAGAATACGTCCTATATAACGCCCCACCGTAGAACCAAAATTCTGCCGTTGCTCCATATATTCAGTAATCGTGGAAAATCCGCACACCACATCCTCCCGTTTTCCATTTCTGTCGGGGACAAGGATAGAAACCACCCGTGCCCCATAGTTTGTGATACAGACCTCCATTCCCTGCTTGTTGCTCAATGTAAATAAATCGGTATGCTGCCCATTCACTTCTGTTTGAAAATCCTTCCGCTGTAATCCAGAAGCTGTGATTTGCTTACCGGTGTGACAAGAAGAGAGCACCAGCAACAAGCCCATACAAACCAGACCCTGTTTTCCTTTCATATCATTCATTTTATAGGTTTTAAATACCACAAATGTAAATCCTCCGATGGAAAATAAGAAAAGCCGGCCTTCCCTTTTTCAAAGGATGACCAACTTTTCAACCATTTCAACCAATTTTTACCCTGTCGCTTCCTCTCTTTCAAAACCATCTTTTTACCATCCAGCGTATTGACAGGCTGATATTCCTGTCTGCCCCGCTATGATAGGAAAATCCAGAAATAACTGACTGATAACGCTTAAGCCCAAACAAACAACCTAGTGCTTCCACTCCACAGGCAACCTTAATCTCGCCTTGTAATCCTGCCTCCTGCAACAATCCTGCAAGCAGATTTATCTTTTCCGCTTCCGGACCATATGCAGTACGGATTATAAACAATGAAACGTTCGCCATACAATCATTCATCCCTGCTTCCACATAAGGTTTTCAGCCCTGCCCGTAAGTTGTGACCAAAGTTAAAAGAAAGCAAGCCAGTGTTGCATAAAGTTGTATTCTCATATTTTTCATCTGTTTTGTTTTAACCTAACAAATGCAGACAATTATCTTCTTTTTACATTTATTTTCAGAAAAACTTCTGTTTCCATGCAGTCTTTTACCCTCTCCTGTATCTTCATATAATAACATGACAAAAGAAGAATGAATGACACAGAACTAATAGAGGGATGTAAAGCCGGAAAGCGGGAAGCTTTGGAAACCATATACAGGCTCTTCTCCCGCCAAATGTATGGAGTGTGCTATCGCTATGTAGGCGAAGATTCGGCACTGGACGTCATGCACGATGGATTCGTCAAAGTATTTTCCGCCATCGGCCAGCTACATGCCACCGACCTGCATGGATTCAGATCCTGGATCACCCGTATCATGGTAACCACCTCCTTGCACCATCTCCGCAAACAGAAAAGCAGCTCTTTCCTTTCTGTAGATGACCTGGAAGAAAACATGCAACCTGTGGACGAAGAAGATATGATTTCAATTCCTATTGAAACCCTGATGAAATTCATAGCTGAATTACCGACAGGCTATCGCACCATACTGAACTTGGCCGTATTCGAGGAAATGCCTCATAAGGAGATTGCGAAGACATTAGGCATTAACGAACATTCATCCTCCTCACAACTGTACCGCGCCAAATGTATACTTGCTCAGAAAATTAAAGAATACTTAACTCGACAATCATTATGAAACAGGAAGAAGAACCGTGGATAGACCACTTGAAACAACGGGTTAACGAATACGAAAAGCCACTCCCAGAAAATGATTGGAATCATTTTCAAACGGAATTTTTCACTCCCTATCTACATAAGAGAAGAAGGATGAAAACGATGCGTATAGCAGCCGTTTTCTTCTTGATATTCATACCTTTTGCCACTACTTTTTATTTTTTACAGACAGAAAAACATGAAGCAGCCTCACCTGTTGTATCCTTACCGGCATGCCAGCCAAGAAGCATTACAGGCAGCCCTTCCATTATGCCTGAAAACAAACTGTTACAGGACAGGACCAAATCAAAGACAGCTTCCTTGACAAGGCCGCCAATCCAAACAAGTATCCACACCGATACGGCAAATAATATAGAAACAGAATGTATGCCCCCGGTACAAGATACAATCCGGGATACAGAATCTGTACACAAGCGCCCTTCCGGACACAAGCACTTTGCATTACCGTATAAGCGTTCCGGATATACTTTGGCACTTGCCATATCTGCCGGCAATAACGGAGCAAGTACCGGCTTCATAAACAAAACTTTTTCCCGGGGAGACATAGGGAGTTCTCATAAGGATGAAATTATGTATTGGAGTGACTTCAAAGACTATTTGCAGGAATATCCATCGGACTTTCCCGATGCACAAGCTTACGAAGCTCTACTACAAATAGCAAATGACAACACGGGACGGCCCATGACAGAATATACCCATTATAATCTCCCCGTCAGCATTGAGCTTTCGCTCCGTAAATCTATAAGCAGGCACTGGGGGGTCAGCGCGGGACTGCAATACACCTATCTGTCGTCCGAGAGTTCCATAGGAGAAGATTCCAAGTGGGTTAAACGACAAAAGCTCCACTACATAGGCTTGTCCGTGAAATTAGACCGCCGGCTTTATACCACCCGCACCTTTTCCTTTTATGCCACAGGAGGAGGCACAATAGACAAATCCGTTTCGGGTAAACTGGAACAAGATTTCATCGTTCAGAAAGAGAAAATCTATTCCAGTACAGAGAATCTGAAAATAAAACCGTTCCAATTCTCCATACACGCCGCATTGGGAATACAATATAATATAAATCCCACCCTAGGTGCTTTCATTGAGCCCGGAACAGTTTTTTATTTCAAGGACGGCAGCTTTAAAAACACCATACGTGACAAACACCCGCTCCATTTCAACCTGCAATTGGGGGTGCGCTGGAATTATTAAGGAAACTTCATGCAGTCTTTTGTCCATCCTTGTATCTATAAGATAAAAAAAACAACCATGCAAAAAAGACATAAAGACAGACAATGTTATTTTAACGAGCTGGCGAATACGTCCCGTAGTTTCTATATAGACTATGTGAAACAATTTATCTCCCTCAGCCCTTCCACCCACATACTGGAAATAGGTTGCGGAGAAGGAGGCAACCTGCTTCCCTTTGCCGAACTAGGCTGCAAGGTAACAGGAATAGACCGTGCAGCCAGTCGCATACACCAGGCAGAAACCTTCTTCACCGCCTCCGGCTACAAAGGAGAATTCACCACAACGGATTTCTTCAACTTTTCCTCAGCTTCCCGTTACCAACTCATCCTGATACACGATGTTATTGAACACATCAGTAACAAAGAAGAATTCTTCCGTTGCCTCTCTCCTCTTCTAGCTAAGAGAGGCATCATATTCTGGGGATTCCCGTCTTGGCAAATGCCATTTGGCGGACATCAGCAAATTTGCCACAACCGGTTCGTCTCCTCTCTCCCTTTCATTCATTTATGTCCCGGTATACTCTATCGGTTTCTGCTCAGATGTTTCCATGAAACACCATCATGTATTGAAGAATTATCAGACATCAAACGCTGCCGCATGACCATAGACACCTTTGAACAACTTGCTGAAAAGTATGGATACGAAATAACCGACAGACAATTATGGTTCATCAACCCACACTACCAACAAAAGTTCCATCTGCGGCCACGAAAGTTATATCCTGTACTGGCACAGTTAAAATATATCAGAAATTACTTCAGCACCTCCTGTTTCTATATAACGCGCCACCGTGAGCTTCATGATTGAGGCAACCCATTTATACTACTTTCATGTTTATACCAACACTATAATTACCAAGATGTTATAACCCGTCATCTAAGCATTTTCTTCTGTTACATTAAGCTTTTTCTTCCAGCCACCTAATACAGACTCCGGCAGTGGACTGTACAGACGATTGGAATAGACTATACAGTCTACTATAGGCGACTGTACAGTCCACTGCCGGAGTCTGTACTACATAACCGTACAAATCCCCTTAATCATCAGCCCGAAAAGACTTAGGAGAGCGTATATAAAGCTTTAAACCCAGGCAGAACAAACTATGCCGCCAGCATTGAAGAAGAACCAACAGAGGGCTGTCACCCCAAAAGAGAAAATGTAAGAAGTGGAAGAAAAAACAGAGCAAATCTCTTTTTCAGGAAGAAGAAGCCTAAAAAAACGGCCTATATCATATATAAAAAAAGAAGGGTATCTATCCCAGACACCCAATCTTCATTAACCTTAAATCTAATACCATGAAAAACACAGTGCAAAGATAAGTAGTTTTATGTTATCAAACATAATAACACTACAATTATTTGCTTTCAATTAACATCATTTAAATTTTAAAGACGCTTTTACAGTTTCAAATTCTGTAAAAACGCCTTTGTACTATATATGATTATACAAACCAATCAAATTATTCCACATACAGCACCAGCCCTTTCAAATACTCTCCTTCAGGATGGTAAATATTTACGGGATGATCTCCCGGCTGGGTCAATTGATGCAGAATACGCACACTACGTCCGCTTTGTGCGGCAGCTGTAAATACCGCATTACGGAAATTCACCTTATCCACCACCTGCGAACAAGAGAAAGTAAACAGAATGCCTCCCGGTTTGATTTTCTCAAATGCTTTAGCGTTCAATTTCGTATAGCCGCGCAATGCATTGCGGAGAGCATCCTTGTGTTTGGCAAATGCAGGAGGGTCAAGAATTATCAAATCATATTGATCCCCCATACGATCCAGGTATTTAAAAGCATCCTCAGCATACGCCTTATGACGGGTATCACCCGGAAAATTTAATTCCACGTTCATATTGGTAAGATCAATAGCTTTTGCCGAACTGTCTACCGAATGTACCAGATTCGCGCCTCCACGCATGGCATAGAAAGAGAAGCCTCCTGTATAGCAGAACATATTCAATACATTACGCCCTTTGGCATAACGCTCCAACAAATGGCGGTTCTCACGCTGATCCACAAAAAAGCCTGTTTTCTGACCTTTCAGCCAATCCACATGGAATTTCAAGCCGTATTCCATCGCTATGTTTTCGGAGCTTCCCCCCTTGATAAAACCATTCTCCGGTCCCAAATCCGCCTTGAAAGGCAATGTGGTTTCTGATTTATAATAAATGTTCCGGACTACATCCCCCATCACCTCGGACAAGGCATCGGCTATCTCCATACGGTAAACATGCATTCCGGCCGAATGTGCCTGCATCACGGCTGTATGATCATATACATCAATAATCAAGCCCGGCAAGTTGTCTCCTTCGCCATGAACCAGACGGTAAGTATTGTTTGCAGGATTACCGGCCAAACCCAAACTGCGGCGCAAATCGTATGCCACTTCCAGTTTATGCTTCCAAAATTCATGATCAATCTCACCTTCCTTGAAAGAGAGCACGCGCACGGCAATACTTCCTATCTGGAAATGCCCGCAAGCTATAAACTCTTTCTTCGAAGTGTACACATCCACTATCTCGCCTTCTTCGGGTTCTCCCTCAATGCGCTGGATAGCTCCGGAGAATACCCACGGATGAAAACGCTTTAACGACTCTTCCTTACCCGGTTTCAGGTATACTTTCTTATAAGCCATTTGTATTTACTGTTGTTTCTATTGGTTCTTCCTCTGTTATCTCATAACCGCCCGTACGTTCCAATTCCGTCAGGCAATTGTAAATTTCCACACAAGCCCACGCATCCGTGGCTGCATATAGTTTCTGTCCCTCGCTGAGCACCTCCGCCTCCCAATTAGAAAGACGCTGGCTTTTTGAAATCTTCTGGCCAAACAAATTGGCGAAGATTTTTTGCAGACTCCGGTCAGCTATGCCGAATCGTCCTACATAGTCCTGTAACTCTATCCAGTTTCCCCGGTCGGGATGCACATCCTCACGTTTCCGCAACGAGTTAAAATCGTCTTTCAGAGACAAACCTATCTTCAAGGTATTACTCATCAAAAACTCTTGCAGAGAATCGGGCATACCTATCCGGTTCAGGCGAAACAAGAAACAGGTATCTTGCGTAGATATTTGCAACAAAGCTACCTTATGGGTAGTACCGCGTTTAAAAGAAGGGCGTGTTTCCGTATCCACTCCCACTATGCGTTGATCTTTCAAATAGGCTACCGCTTTTTCGGCCTCACTCTCGGTATAAATCACGAAGATGCGTCCCGGAAAAAGCACCTTGGGCATTGCTGCTATCTCGGCTTTAGTAATCGTTTTCTTTATTTGTTTCATAATAATGAATTCTCATCTTCCATTTCTTCCTCCTCGCCATCATCGGCAGGGCTGTACTTCACATCATGCAAAGCACGCATAGTGTTTACCAGCCGTTGTCCCCAAAACTCTCTGAAATGTTCCTTGCAGACCACTAGAGAATCGTTCATCGTCTCATTCAGTCCCAGTTGGAACACACTGATAAAGTCCTTCAAATCCTGATAGATATCTGCCAAATCCTCTGAAATACATTTTTTGATGGGCGTGTCACTGTACACCATATCCGGCAAGAACACTTCCAGATAATCATCCTTGGCTCCTAACACACCGGCTATAGCCCTACGTATCAGTTCATAATCTTCTTCAGTAACGAAGGTTTCGGGTTCGTCCTCTCCTATCGGCTCACACGGAGGCAACAAAGTCGCTTTCAAATAAAGCAACGGAAGTATTTTTAAGGCGGTATCTACAAAGTCATAGCGTTTCATATCACGGGCACGTTCCAGAAAGCCACAAAATTCGGCGGCTACCGTTACAAACTCTACTGTATTTTTGTCAAATATCACCTGACTGTACTTTTCCATAAACATTAAAATTGAATCGCAAAGTTAAGAAAAAAGAGATTAAATAAGGCAATAATTAATGTTTTTCATGTACATTTGCGAAATAATAAATAGAACGAAGACCTATGGCAAAGAAAAAATCAGATAAGGAGACAGAGCCTAAAAAGGTATCTACCAAACGATTCTCCGCTTTTTTAAAGAACGAAACCACACATTTTGTAATCGGATTGATCAGTGTAATTTTTGCAGTTTATCTGTTACTGGCATTTACCTCTTTCTTCTTTACGGGGGCCGCCGACCAAAGTATTTTGGATAATCAGCAGCCGGGTGAACTGATGCAAACCGCCAATCATGTAAAAAATTACGCCGGAGCACGCGGTGCACAACTTGCCGAATTCCTTATAAACGAATGTTTCGGCTTAGCTGCTTATTTTATCATTTTATTCCTGGCCGTAGTGGGTATGAAATTAATGAAAGCTTACCAGTTCCGTATCTGGAAATGGTTTATGTCCTGTTCTATCCTGCTCATCTGGTTCTCTATCACATTGGGATTTATTTTTGACGGCACCTTTGGGGATAGTTTTATCTATCCGGGGGGATTGCACGGACATAATGTAAGCAATTGGCTGATTTCACAAATTGGGATTCCAGGTTTGGGATTATTGCTGTTCATAGCGGCACTATTGTTCTTTATCTATTTAAGTAACGAAACCATACTGGTTATCCGTAAAGCACTGCGTCCCAGCTTCAGACGAAAGAAAAAAGAGGATCAAACAATTTCTGCGACTGAAGAAAATCCGATTAAAGAAGCTCCCCGGAAGGAAGAATCCAGGAAAGAATTCTCTAATCCCGGTCCCGCTATCGTAGATTTCGAATTAGAACAACCGACAAAGAAAGAAGAGGAAGTGGAAGAACAAGTGCCCTTCCCTTTTGAGAGCAAGCAGGTTACCGAACCGGCAGTGATAGAAGAACCTGCCTACACAAACGAAGAAGAGGAAGTTGAAAATACAGATGAACCTGATTTTTCAATCAGTGAAGAAACAAATGAAGAAGACGAGGCGTACAAAGGTCCCGTACTTCCACCATACAACCCTCGTCTGGATTTGGAAAACTACAAATTCCCTAGTTTGGATTTGCTAAATGAATATGAAGATGATGGTCCTAATATTGACATGGAAGAGCAAAACGCCAACAAAGACCGCATCATCAAGGTTTTACGTAGCTTCGGTATTGAAATCAGTTCCATCAAGGCAAGTGTAGGTCCTACCATCACATTATACGAAATTACTCCGGCAGAGGGGGTACGTATCTCTAAAATCAGGAACTTGGAAGATGATATCGCATTAAGTTTGTCGGCACTGGGTATCCGCATCATTGCTCCGATACCGGGCAAAGGCACTATCGGTATTGAGGTTCCGAATGCCAATCCGCGCATTGTACCGATGAAATCCATCCTGAACAGCAAAAAGTTCCAAGAAACCACCTATGAGCTGCCTGTGGCATTAGGCAAGACCATTACGAACGAAGTCTTTATGGTGGACTTGGCAAAAGCCCCCCACATGTTGGTAGCCGGCGCTACCGGACAGGGTAAGTCCGTAGGATTGAATGCCATCGTGACCTCTTTATTATATAAGAAGCATCCGGCAGAACTTAAGTTTGTAATTGTAGACCCCAAGAAGGTGGAGTTCGCTATCTATGCTCCGATTGAGAAGCATTTTCTGGCCAAGCTGCCGGATGGAGAAGACGCGATTATCACCGATGTTACCAAAGTGGTACAAACCTTGAACTCACTATGTATAGAGATGGACAGCCGATACGACTTGCTGCGTAAAGCCGGTTGCCGTAATATTAAGGAATATAACGCGAAATTCATCAACCGGCAGTTGAATCCGGAAAAAGGACACCGCTTCATGCCTTACATAGTGATTATCATTGATGAGTTCGGTGACCTGATTATGACTGCGGGTAAGGAAGTGGAATTACCTATCTGCCGTATCGCCCAGTTGGCACGTGCAGTAGGCATACATGCCATTATCGCGACCCAGCGTCCGACAACGAACATTATTACCGGTACTATCAAAGCTAACTTCCCGGCACGTGTTGCCTTCCGTGTAGCTGCCATGATGGACTCACGTACTATTCTGGACCGTTCGGGAGCACAGCAGCTGATTGGTAAGGGAGATATGCTTTACTTGCAAGGTAATGATCCGGTACGTGTGCAATGTGCATTCGTGGATACTCCTGAAGTGGAAAAAATAGCCAATTACATCAGTAAACAACAAGGATACACCACCGCATTCATGTTGCCCGAATATGTAGGCGAAGAGAGTGAAAGCAGCGTTGGCGAAGTAGACATGAACCGGTTAGACCCTATGTTTGAAGACGCAGCCAGACTGGTCGTGATTCACCAGCAAGGCTCTACCTCATTAATCCAACGCAAGTTCTCTATCGGCTATAACCGTGCGGGACGTATCATGGACCAACTGGAAAAAGCTGGAATTGTTGGCCCCACTCAAGGAAGCAAGGCGCGTGACGTACTCTGCATGGATGAAACAGACCTGGAAATGAAATTGAACAATCTGCAACAATAAGTTGTTTAATAATGTTATGATAAAAATGAAAAGAACATATTTACTGGTATTAATCCTTTTCCTTTCAGTCAGCCTATCCGCACAAAAGGACAAACAGGCACGGGAGATATTGGACAAAACCGCCAATGCCCTGCAACAGGCCGGAGGCATCCGTGCCACCTTTGGAGGGACAGGAAATGGAACCTTATTGCTAAAAGGCAACCGGTTCTATCTGAACAGTGGCGGAATACAAAGCTGGTTTGACGGAACAACGCAATGGAGTTATCTGGAAAGCAGCGAAGAAGTGAATGTGAGCAATCCTACCCCGGAAGAGTTGCAAACCATCAATCCTTATGCACTGTTATCCATTTACAAAAGCGGATATAATTATAAGTATACAGGGATCAAAAGCCGTAACGGCAAACAGGGGTTTGAAGTGATACTGACTCCGGAGAATAAACAGGATATCACATCCATCACCTTGTTCGTTTCCCAAACATATCAGCCTTTATATATAAAGGTAGAACAAAGTAATAAATCGGCAAATGAGATTATCGTCACTTCTTACCAAACCAACCAGCCGCTGGACAATGCGACATTCAAGTTTGATAAAAAGAAATTCCCAAATGCCGAAGTGATAGACTTACGATAACAAGCAGAGTTCAAGATAGAGAGATAATATAATATTCATCAAATTAAATTAAGTAAAGAAATAAGTATTATGAGTACAGAAAAAGTTAAATGCCTTATCATCGGCTCAGGTCCTGCCGGCTACACCGCCGCCATTTATACAGGACGTGCCAACATCGCCCCGGTCTTATATGAAGGTCTACAGCCCGGAGGCCAGTTGACCATCACTACCGAGGTGGAAAATTTCCCCGGATATCCCGAAGGTATCAGCGGTACCCAACTGATGGAGGACTTGCGCAAACAAGCAGAACGCTTCGGCGCGGATATCCGCAATGGCATTGCAACCTCCGCCGACCTGAGCAAACGTCCTTACCGTATCACCATTGATGACGAAAAAGTGATTGAGGCAGAAACTGTAATTATATCCACAGGTGCCACCGCCAAATATCTAGGTCTGGAAGACGAACAGAAATATGCCGGAATGGGTGTAAGCGCCTGCGCCACCTGCGACGGTTTCTTCTATCGCAAGAAAACCGTAGCTGTAGTAGGTGGCGGTGACACTGCTTGCGAGGAGGCTGTCTATCTGGCAGGACTGGCCAAACAGGTTTACCTGATTGTACGCAAACCGTTCTTACGCGCATCCAAGATTATGCAGGCACGTGTTATGAACCATCCTAACATCAAGGTACTGTTCGAGCACAACGCTGTCGGCTTATACGGAGAGAATGGCGTAGAAGGTGTTCATTTGGTAAAGCGTCAGGGTGAATGCAACGAAGAACGTTATGACTTGCCTATTGACGGATTCTTTCTGGCTATCGGCCATAAACCCAATTCAGACATTTTCAAGGATTATTTGGACACAGACGAAGTAGGCTACATTATAACAGAAGCAGGTACTCCGCGTACGAAGGTTCCCGGTGTGTTCGCTGCCGGTGATGTGGCCGACCCGCATTATCGTCAGGCTATCACTGCTGCCGGAAGTGGCTGCAAGGCTGCCATAGAAGCAGAAAGATACCTATCTGCCAACGACTTATTATAATAAAAACAAACTAACCCCACAACAAACACTATGACACATTTTCTAAGGAAGATGGCAGCTGCCTGGATTATTCTAGGCAGCGTGTCGGTGGGCTTTGCACAACAGCAAATGCCTCCCATCCCGACGGACCCTAACGTTCGCATCGGTAAATTGGACAACGGATTGACTTATTACATCCGTCACAACGAACTCCCGGAAAAAAGAGCCGATTTCTACATCGCTCAAAAAGTAGGTTCCATTTTGGAAGAAGACAACCAGCGAGGCTTGGCACACTTCTTAGAACACATGTGCTTTAACGGGACTAAAAACTTTCCCGACAAAACCCTCATCCAATATCTGGAAAGCATAGGGGTGAAATTCGGTGAAAACCTGAATGCTTATACCAGCATAGATGAAACCGTATACAATATTTCCAATGTTCCCGTGATACGTGACGGCGTTGTAGATTCTTGTTTGCTGATTTTGCATGACTGGGCCGACGACCTGACACTGGATCCTAAGGAAATAGACAGCGAACGCGGTGTGATTCATGAGGAATGGCGTACCAGCACAAACGCTATGATGCGTATGTACGAAAAAGCCCTCCCTACCCTTTATCCGGAAAGTAAATATGCCTATAGGCTTCCCATCGGCATTATGGAAGTAGTAGACAATTTCCCTTATCAGGCATTACGCGATTATTATGAAAAATGGTATCGTCCGGACCAACAGGGTATTGTCGTAGTAGGCGATATAGATGTAGACAAGATTGAGGCAAAGATTAAGAAGATATTCTCTCCTATTAAAATGCCAGACAACCCGGCAGAACGAGAATACTTCCAAGTTCCCGACAATAAGGAAACTATTGTAGCAATAGAAACAGATAAAGAACAGGCAAACCCAGTAGCTTATTTATGCTACAAACATGAAGCTATTCCTAATGAACAAAAGGGAAACATGGATTATCTGGTAGTGAACTACATGAAATCCATGATAGAAAATATGTTGAACGCCCGTCTGAACGAACTGACCCAAACAGCCAATCCTCCTTTCATCTTCGCTCAAGTCAGCGACCAAGAATTCCTGATTTCCAAAACAAAAGATGCCTTTACAGGAATAGTAGCAAGCAAGGAAGATGGAATTGACAGTGCAATAACCGCCATTGTACGCGAAATTGAACGGGTCCATAAATTTGGTTTCACCGCGTCCGAATATGCCCGCGCCAAAGCGGATTATCTGCGTATGCTGGAATCTGCATACAACGAACGCAATAAAGTGAAAAACGGTGCATACGTGGATGAATATGTACGCCACTTCATTGACAACGAACCGATTCCAGGTATTGAAAATGAATATGCCATTATGAATCAGATCGTCCCCAACCTGTCTGTGGAAATGGTAAACAGTCTGATCCCGGCCTTGGTTACCGACAGCAATCTGGTAGTAAATGTATTCTTCCCAGAAAAGGAAGGATTGAAAGTTCCATCCAAGGAAGAAATTTTGGCTGCTGTCAATAAGGTAAAAGCTGAAACACTGACTGCTTATGAAGACAAAGTTTCTGATGAACCTTTGATTTCTGAAAAGCCCCAAGGTGGAAAGATTACAAAACAGGAAAATGGTCCGTTCGGTTCTACTATCCTGACTCTATCCAATGGAGTACGCGTTATCTTAAAGTCGACCGATTTCAAAGCGGATGAAATCAGAATGAGAGCTTTCAGTCCGGGTGGCAGTTCCTTGTTCCCGAATGATGAAATTATCAATATCAATGTCATGAATGATGTGGCAAGTATCGGCGGTTTGGGTAACTTCAGCAATGTTGATCTGGAGAAAGTATTGGCAGGTAAAAAAGCGAGTGTAAGTGCTTCTGTCGGTGGCAATACAGAGGGGCTGAGCGGAAGCTGCTCACCCAAAGATTTTGAGACCTTGATGCAATTAGTCTATTTGTCATTCACGGCTCCACGAATGGACAATGATGCATTCACTTCATTCAAGAACCGTCTGCAAGCATCTTTGGCAAATCAAGAGGCCAACCCCATGACTGCCTTACAGGATACATTGCAAAAAGCCCTCTATATGGGACATCCGCGTACTATCCGTATGAAAGCCGATATGGTGGACAAGATTGACTATGCCAAAGTTATGGAGATGTACAAAGACCGTTTCAAAGACGCCAGCGACTTTACTTTCATCTTTGTAGGAAACATCAAACCGGAAGAAGTAGAGCCGTTAATTGCAACTTATCTGGGAGCTTTGCCTTCTGTCAACCGCAAGGAAACCTTCCGTGACAATCACATTGATATGCGCCAAGGCGACTATAAGAACATTTTCAGCAAAAAACTGGAAACGCCCAAAGCCTCTGTACTGGTTATCAACAATGGTAAATGTGCATATACTCTGAAAAACCAAATCATGATGAGTATGCTTTCACAGATACTGAATATCATGTATACCGAAAGTGTGCGTGAAAAAGAAGGCGGTACGTACGGAGTAAGCGCATTCGGCAGTCTGACCAAATATCCAAAAGAGAAAGCGGTTCTGCAAATCTATTTCGATACCGATCCTGCCAAACGTGCCAAAATGACGGATATCATTTTGAATGAACTGAATCAGTTTGTCGACCAAGGACCGTCTGCCGAAAATTTGAACAAGGTAAAAGAATTCATGCTGAAGAAATACAAGGAAAATGCCAAAGAAAACAGTTATTGGGTAAATATACTGGGTGAATATTTCTGGGAAGGAACAGATATGAACACCGGCTACACAAATACCGTAAACAGCATTACCGCTAAAGATCTGCAAGAATTTACCAAAGCCTTGTTGGAACAGAATAACCGTGTAGAAGTAAGCATGACCTCGGAAGAAACAAAATAATCCAAGCCTATGCTTCTATCTATTATAAGACAGAATCAAAAACTTGCGGCCAAGCGGAATCCTGCATTTGACAGGAACCGCTTCGCCAAGTTTTTAATTTACTTTATGGTCGCTTTTTGGGCAGCATACCTCATCTTTATCGGGGTCATGCTGTCCTTTGCTTTTGAAGATATCTTTCCCAGCATGGAACCTTACCATATTATGAACCAAGGATTGATTTATCTTCTGATACTTGATTTCCTGTTACGCTTCATGCTCCAACCGGCCATGTCGCAAGAGATCAAGCCCTATCTGCTTATGCCGGTAAAAAAGAATAAGCTGGTGGATACCCTGTTACTACAATCCGGAATCAGCAGTTACAATTTCTTCTGGTTTTTCCTGATCATACCTTTTGCTCTGCTTACGATTATCCGTTTCTACGGACTCACGGGCATCCTATGCTATCTGTGCGGCATTTGGCTTCTGATGGTTATGAACAGTTATTGGTATTTGATATGCAAAACTTTACTGAATGAGAAACTGCTTTATATACTTCTCCCGATCGGAGTATACGGATTATTAGCGGGAACTGAATTTATTCCCGAAGGAAACCCGGTTTCCACGTTCATGATGAATTTGGGAGAAGGATTTATAGAAGGAAACATACTCGCCTTTCTAGGTGTCATAGCAGCCATTCTGTTACTTCTGCTAGTAAATCGCAAGCTACAGCTACACTTCATCTATAATGAAATAGCCAAAGTGGAAGACACCAAGATGAAGCATGTATCCGAATATAAATTCCTGGACCGCTATGGTGACGTAGGTGAATATCTACGTCTGGAACTAAAACTGTGTTTCCGTAACAAAACCGTAAAGACACAATTCCGCATGGGATTTATCATCATGCTGGCTTTTTCGGCACTGATTGCCTTCACGGATGTGTATGACGGAACAGGAATGATAAATTTTATCTGCATATACAATTTTGCCATTTTAAGTATCATGACCCTGGGGCAAGTGATGTCTTTTGAGGGCAACTATCTGGATGGTCTTATGAGCCGTAAGGAATCTATCTATAACTTGCTTCGTGCCAAGTATTACCTGAACTGCATCATCGTGTTCATCCCTTTCCTGATTATGATGATCCCTGTAGCTAAGGGCAAGATACCCTTCCTCATGGCTCTATCCTATATGCTGTTTACAACAGGATTCGTATTCGCCATGATGCTGCAACTGGCTGTGTACAATAAAAAGACACTCCCGTTAAACGCCAATGTCATGCGAAGCAATCGGGGAAGTTCCTTATTCCAGACCATTATCATCTCATGTGCTTTTTTCCTGCCCTTGATTATCAACAAAGCTCTGACAGCTTTCTTTGAACAGGATACAGCCTGCATCATCATGATGATTATAGGGTTGTTACTGATTGCAACCCACAATATTTGGATAAAAAATATCTATAACCGTTTCATGAAGCGCCGTTATGAGAATATGGAAGGCTTCCGTGACTCACGTTAAAACGAATTGCGTATGAATATCATAATAAACCAATTACAAAAGAACTTTGGCCCGAAAGTGGCTGTAGACATAGAAAATTACTCCATTCAAAGCGGTAACATGTTGGGACTGGTGGGCAATAACGGAGCAGGAAAAACGACCCTGTTCCGCCTGATGCTGGACTTGCTGAAAGCCGACGGAGGCAGTGTACATATCGGAAACATCGATGTGAGCCGGAGTGAGGAATGGAAAAATATAACGGGAGCTTTCATTGACGAAGGTTTCCTGATAGATTATCTTACCCCCGAAGAATATTTCTACTTTGTAGGAAAAATGTACGGACTAACAAAAGAAGAAGTAGATAAACGTGTCGCTAGGTTTGAACGTTTTATGAATGGCGAAGTCATCGGACAAAAAAAACTGATTCGTAACTATTCGGCAGGCAACAAACAGAAAATAGGTATCATTTCGGCTATGCTGCACCAACCGCAGGTACTGGTTCTAGATGAACCGTTCAACTTTCTGGACCCTAGTTCGCAGTCCATTATCAAGCATTTACTGAAAGCTTATAATGAAGAAACCGGAGCCACCATACTGGTATCCAGCCATAATCTGAACCACACAGTAGATATATGCCCACGCATCGCTCTGTTGGAAAACGGAAAGATTATCCGAGATATTGACAATAAAGGGAATTCCGCCGAAAAGGAATTAGAGGACTATTTTAATGTAACAGAATGAAAAAACTACTATTCCATTTGCTGGTATTAGGTACACTGGCCATGTTGTTGGTTTCATGCGGTACCTCTGCCCCACGTTATAACTACAAAGAACTGACGCGTGCCTCCATCCGTCTGAATATGGATATTGACATGAAAGACAATCACCAACTGTACGTAGAATCAGCAGCATGGCTGGGAGTCCCCTACCGTGGCGGTGGTAACAGCAAACGGGGAGTGGACTGTTCCGGACTGACTTCACATTTATATAAAAAGGTATACCACAAAAAATTGAAACGTAATTCGGATGACCAACGTACCCAAGATTGCCATAAAGTAAGTAAGAGAAACTTGCGCGAAGGAGATTTGGTATTCTTCCATAACGGCAGAAAAAAACGGATTGCCAGTCATGTAGGTATTTATTTGAAAGATAATAAGTTCATCCATGCCAGTACCAGCCGGGGAGTCATAATCAGCAGCCTGAATGAAGATTATTACCATAAACACTGGTTAAGTGGAGGCCGTCCTTGACAAGATCCTTGCGGACAATATATTCATTACACTAAAATGAATTTAATTTGAAAGAATGAAATACACAACATACCTTTTTGATTTTGATTACACACTAGCCGATTCTTCACGCGGCATCGTTATCTGCTTTCGTAATGTACTGGAACGCCATGGGCATACGGGCATCAGTGATGAAGCCATAAAACGCACCATTGGAAAAACACTGGAAGATTCATTCAGTATTTTGAGCGGAATCACTACTCCCGAAACATTAGCCGAATATAAAAAAGAATATGTAAAGGAAGCAGATACATACATGACTGTCAACACTTTCTTTTTTCCTGAAACGGTTACCGTGCTGAAAACACTGAAAAGCCAAGGTGCCCAAATAGGTATCATTTCCACTAAATTCCGTTTTCGTATCCGCGAAATGGTAGACCAACATTTTCCGAAAGATTTTTTTGACATTATTATCGGAGGAGAGGATGTAAAGCAAGCCAAGCCAGATCCCCAAGGTATAAAAAAAGCACTACGCCGGCTGCATCGCCGGAAAAGCGAAACACTCTACATCGGTGACAGCACAGTGGACGCAGAAACCGCCCAAGCAGCCAAAGTAGACTTCGTAGGTGTGCTCAATGGCATGACAACCCGCGAAGAACTGATGGTCTACCCACACCGGCAAATACTAGACAATCTTTCGTTACTTCCATTAATTCATAAATTCACCCCTTACGAACCAGACAAACATTTTCCGGAAAAGTTCTTTTATTCTTCCTGTTTTCCCCAAAAAATAGTAGCCTTCTACAAACTGCTCCATCAAAAACAAATAAGAGGGAAACATGAAATAAAAGAAAATCCGACATGTTGCGTCTGTAAGAACTGCAGAAACACGTTTCAAGGAAATTATTGTCCCCATTGCGGACAAAACCGCCACACGCCACGTTTTACCATACGAAATGCCTTTCAGAATATTTTAAGTGGGTTCTTTAACATAGACCATGGTTTCAGCCGTAACCTGATAGAACTACTCTACCGACCAGGATACATGATACGGGATTATCTGAAGGGAAAACGTGTACATTACTATAAACCATTTCAAACCTTGTTCGTTCTGGCTGCTCTATACATCATGGGCGTACAACTCATTGACCCGGCAGCGATAAAACTATCGGAAAAGGAAATGGAAGAAGAGCCTACTATCGCCAGCCTGATGGACGACATCAAGTACCAACAGGAACAGACATCAGACAGTTGTACCAAATATTATCTAGAACAAAGTATTACCTATGCAGACAGTGCACAGTGGGCCCAAACTCACAGTTTATCAGAATCAATACAAGCACAAATCGATGCAAAATTCAGCAATCAAGACCCCAATGAGCTAAAAAAAGAAATAAGCAAACAAATAAAAAAGGAGCTTAAACAAAAAATAAAAGCAAAAAACGGCGAGATTGATGACTGGAGAGGTCTGATGAAAGAAATTGGTACGACTTTGGCAAGACAAGATAGCTTACGGATGGCCACTTTAGGAAGAGAAGCCAACAAACAAGACTCAACCATATCGGAAATAAGAAAAAACATATTGGCAAACATGGCCCAACAAGATAATCCCTATGAAGATCAAGATATCTGGAATGATTTGAGCGAAGCCGGAAGTGAAATGAAAAATGTCTTTAACGAAATGACTAACAATTATTTCACAGAAAATAGCTTTCTCTCTGCAGTCGGTAACCTGATGAAAAGTTGGATACATGGCAACAAAGCCTTCAGCATCCTTGCTCTGCTCCCTCTTTTTACAATAAGCACCCGGTTAAGCTTCTGCCGGACCTCTATCGGACGTAGACTAAATCTGACGGAAAACTTTTTTGCACAAGTTTATATAGCCTGCCAAATCTTATGGATTTCTTTACTGATCCTGCCATTTACCGGAACAGCACATTTGAATGATATTTTTGATTTAAGTTACAAAGCAATCTTTATATTATTTGTCTGGGATTACCGCCAACTGTTCGGACTTTCCTGGTGGAAAAGCTTCTGCCGTACAATAATCATGTTTTGGTATTGCTTTTTGGGACTGTTGCTAGTCTGTTCTATCATTATAGGCATCATTGTATTGATAGCCTATATTATACAATGGGGTAAATAAAAGTACAATCACACAAACCTTATTTATACAATCGCGCATCCACAAAATGCAATATGAATAAAAACATTGAGTACAAGAAAAAAGAAGATGGTTTTTCTTTGCAGATATAAATAAATATAGTAATTTTGTGCCCGATTTAGTCCGATGAGGTAGAAAAGTGAAGGCAGTGATGCATTCCACCTTACGGAGAAAACCGTTTAATATTATAAAAAGATGTACGTAATTGTAGAAATTAACGGTCAGCAGTTCAAAGCTGAAGAAGGCAAAAAACTGTTTGTACACCACATTCAGAACGCAGAAAACGGCGCAACTGTTGAATTTGAAAAAGTATTGTTGGTAGACAACAATGGAACAGTAACTGTAGGTGCTCCTACTGTAGAAGGTGCCAAGGTAGTTTGTGAAGTAGTATCTCCGCTGGTAAAAGGCGACAAAGTACTTGTATTCCACAAAAAGAGAAGAAAAGGTTATAGAAAACTGAACGGTCACCGCCAGCAGTTTACAGAGTTAACTATTAAACAAGTTATTGCTTAATCATTTAAAATTTAAGAAGAAATGGCACATAAAAAAGGTGTAGGTAGTTCTAAGAACGGCCGTGAATCAGCAAGTAAGAGATTAGGCGTTAAGATATTTGGTGGACAGGCTTGTAAAGCAGGTAACATCATTGTTCGTCAGAGAGGTACAGAATTCCATCCGGGTGAAAACATCGGTATGGGACGTGACCATACTCTTTTCGCTTTAGTAGATGGTACAGTATGTTTCAAAGTAGGTCGCAATGACAGAAGATCTGTTTCTGTTGTTCCGGCTGTAGAAGCATAATCAGTTACAAAATAAAAAAATTGAAAGACTCTTCATTCCTTGAAGAGTCTTTTCTTTTAGAATACCCTGAACACTAAAACCTTACCTTCAGTCCGGATTATAAAATGCCTGGCCAATGCCTCATTCAAAAAGTCCCTTGCCACCAATTGGTAAACACAGACAAAGGATAAGCCAACCCTTCGGCAGATAAAGCCGTACTATTCATATTAAAAACAGAAATCTGCTGACCGATATAAGATTCAAACATACTGTCCTCCCTTATGGGAACAAAAATACCATAATCAGTCATCATACTAACCTCCGCCTGCTCCATATAATCCGCCAGCAAGCTGACATTCCCTATTGTATGATCTTCTCTTTTTCCTGTAGCCCCCATGATAGTAATACGCTTCCTCTCCTGTGACAGGCAGAAGCGAAATGCCTTACTCAAATCATTTGTTTCCTGCTCTGCCTCACTATGAATCAACGAAGCATATCGCTCTTTAATATCCGGCAATAAAGAATCGCCATCGCCAACAATGGCTTCCGGCATTCTACCTGAACGAATATAAGTATTTGCTGCCCCGTCACAACAAACCACATAAGGACACTGCCTCAACCACTCCAGTGCCAACGGATGGGAAGGGAAATCACCATCAGCCAGAATAATTGTTTCCGGCACGTCACATCCTATCGGTAATTTATACTCTTTCATAAGATAAATTCATTAATTGTTTCCACTTCAAATAACCGAAACAAGCGATTACCGCATAAAGTCCATACAAAAAAGAAGTGAAATATAAATCTTTGTAAACATAGATACCACAAGAAACAGCATCAACAACCAGCCATGCCAACCATTGTTCCACATATTTATGTGCAAGCATCCACATGGCAATAATACTAAGTGCTGTTGTAAAACTATCCCACCAGGGCACCGTACTATCTGTACAAGTTTCGAGAATAATCCCTATCAGCACAAACACCACAAGCAGCACAACAAACATAGGCAACAGCAGCTTAGACGGTGTGCCGGAAACAGGCTTCTCCCCTTTATCCGGCGTATGGCGCAACCACATCCACCAACCATAAATTCCAGCCAACAAATAATAGATGCTGATAACAGAATCGGCATACAGACCCACTTGATAATAAACAACTATATAAATGGCAGGCATAATGACACTGACCGGCCACAACCAAATGCTCGCCCTATATTCAAACCATAAATAAAGCAGACCGATTAAAGCGCCCGCTATCTCAAGATAATTCATCTTTCTTACTTTTCATTTTCTAATCCGGATGCAAAAGTAACGAATAACTCATACACCTTACCATTTTTTTATCTATCTTTGTCCATTAATTCAAGAAATATCAAAAAGACTGAAAAGATATGCTTACCATTAAACAAATTACAGAGAATACGGAAGAGGTAATCCGCGGACTGGAAAAGAAGCATTTTAAAGATGCAAAAGCAACGATAGAACAAGTGCTTGCATTCAATGACAAAAGACGTAGCACGCAGAATCAATTAGATAAAAACCTGGCAGAAGTGAACTCGCTCTCCAAATCTATCGGGCAACTGATGAAAGAAGGGAAAAAAGAAGATGCTGAAACAGCTAAAGCACGTGTAGCCGAAATCAAAGAAACCAGCAAAGCTTTACAAGCAGAAATGGACAAAGCACAGGAAGACATGACCAACCTGCTTTACACCATTCCCAATGTTCCTTATGACAGTGTGCCCGAAGGTGTAAGCGCTGAAGACAATGTGGTGGAAAAAATGGGCGGTATGGAAACCGAACTCCCCAAGAATGCGCTTCCCCATTGGGAACTTGCCAAAAAATACGACTTGATAGATTTTGACCTGGGCGTGAAAATCACAGGGGCAGGTTTTCCTGTATATAAAGGTAAAGGGGCACGTCTTCAACGCGCATTAATCAATTTCTTCCTGGATGAAGCCCGCGCTTCCGGTTACGAAGAAATCATGCCACCGACGGTAGTAAACACCGCATCGGGCTACGGAACAGGACAACTTCCCGACAAAGAAGGACAAATGTATCATTGTGAAGTAGATGATTTGTACTTGATTCCAACCGCAGAAGTTCCTGTAACCAATATCTATCGTGACGTGATTTTGGACGAAAAACAATTGCCTATCAAGAATTGCGCATATACTCAATGTTTCCGTCGTGAAGCCGGATCTTACGGCAAAGACGTACGTGGGTTGAACCGTTTGCACGAATTCTCAAAAGTAGAACTGGTACGCATTGACAAACCCGAACATTCCAAACAGTCACATCAGGAAATGTTGGACCATGTAGAAGGCCTGTTGAAGAAATTAGAACTCCCCTATCGCATTCTCCGCCTTTGCGGTGGTGATATGAGTTTTACAGCTGCACTTTGCTTTGACTTTGAGGTTTATTCGGAAGCACAACAGCGTTGGCTGGAAGTAAGTTCTGTATCCAATTTCGATACGTATCAGGCTAATCGCCTGAAATGCCGTTACCGTTCTGCCGAAAAGAAAACAGAATTATGCCATACTTTGAACGGTTCCGCACTGGCTTTGCCGCGTATTGTTGCAGCCTTATTAGAAAATAATCAGACTCCGGAAGGTATCCGTATCCCTAAAGCATTAGTTCCTTATTGCGGATTCGAGATGATTGACTAATAACAGCTAATTACATATATTGAATGTCATTCTGAGTATTATTCAGAATCCGATCTTTCCCGACAGATTCTGTCTTGTATGCAGAATGACATTCTTTTTTTATTATTTCAACCTGATTACTAACCATTTAACCTATTATTATGAATACTTCACAGAAAAATTTCATGGTACCTCTTGCCTTTGTAGGCATGATGTTTTTTGCAATTGGTTTTGCATTGGGCATTAACTCTTTCCTAATGCCGGTATTAGAACGGTCAATGGAAATGTCGGCTTCAGAATCCAATCTCCTGCTTGCCGCCACGTTTGTTCCATTCCTAATTTTTGGTATACCGGCCACCAAATGCATTGAAGCCATCGGTTACAAAAAAACAATGGCTCTTTCATTCATCATTTTCGCTATCGCTTTCGGATTATTCATCCAAGCAGCCGCTACAGAATCTATTGTATGGTTTCTTTTCGCCTCATTCATCTGTGGTGCCGCCAATGCAGTACTCCAAGCGTCAGTAAATCCATATGTAACTATTCTTGGCCCTATAGAGTCTGCCGCAAAACGTATTTCCATCATGGGTATTTGCAACAAACTGGCTTGGCCTGCCACTACTCTTTTTATTACCTTAGTAATCGGCAAAACCATAGACCAAATAAAAATGGAAGATTTGTTCCAGCCATTTGGTATTATTGTCGGTATTTTCGTTGTATTAGGCATTATCGCCTTAATGGCTCCACTGCCTGAAGTAAAAGCTGCCGGAGAGGATGCCGCCACAGATGCGGAAGAAGCGGTTGCCTGTCCGTATGCAGAAGGTAAAACTTCCATCATGCAATTTCCTCACTTGCTATTAGGAGTACTTGCTCTTTTCCTTTATGTAGGTGTGGAAACCATAGCCTTGGCAACTGCAACCGGATATGCCAAAGCATTGGAGCTGCCGGGTGACAATTACGGATTTATCCCTTCCATTGGTATGGTAGTAGGATACATTTGCGGCGCAACCTTAATCCCTAAATATCTGAGCCAGGCTACCGCAATGAAAATATGTGCCATCATAGCCATCATTGGTTCTGCATTAGTAGCAACCATGCCGGCTGAAATTTCAATCTATTGCATATTCTTTATGGCATTAGGATGCTCATTAATGTGGCCCGCATTATGGCCTCTCGCAATGGCGGATCTCGGCAAATTCACCAAAGCCGGCTCTTCATTGCTAACCATGGCTATTGCCGGTGGAGCGGTTATGCCATGGGTGCGCGGTGTGATTCAAGATGCAACTAGCTTCCAGACCTCCTACTGGATCTGTGTTCCCTGTTTCCTCTTCATCCTATATTATGGAATGATAGGATATAAAATCAGAACAAAGAAATAATCTCTTTTTCACATCAAGAACAAACTGCAACAAAATCAAAAACGGATTTATCATGATAGGATCAGCCGCCCCATACAAAAGGGCGGCTTTTCTTTTGTCTTTAAAAAATATAATCCTACCTTTGCATAAATTATCAATTTGACAATCAACTTAGAAAAACAACGAACTTATAGTATAGCAAAATGAATAAGATTATTTCAAAAGAACATTTCTCGGAAAAGGTCTTTAAATTGGTCATAGAGGCACCTCTGATTGCCAAGTCACGTAAGGCCGGACATTTTGTAATTGTCCGTGTCGGTGAAAAAGGAGAACGTATGCCACTTACTATCGCCGGTGCCGATCCCGTAAAAGGTACCATCACACTAGTAGTACAGGAAGTTGGCCTTTCTTCTACACGACTTTGTGAATTGAACGAAGGAGATTATATTACAGATGTGGTTGGTCCGCTGGGTAAAGCCACCCACATTGAAAATTTCGGAACAGTAGTCTGTGCCGGAGGAGGAGTAGGCGTTGCTCCGATGCTTCCTATCGTACAGGCTTTGAAAGCTGCCGGCAACCGCGTAATTACCGTATTGGCCGGACGTACCAAAGAATTAATTATCCTTGAGAAAGAAATGCGTGAAAGCTCTGATGAAGTAATCATTATGACAGACGACGGCTCATACGGACGCAAAGGATTAGTGACTGAAGGCGTGGAGGAAGTAATCAAACGTGAAACGGTAAACAAATGTTTCGCCATCGGTCCTGCCATCATGATGAAATTCGTTTGCCTGCTGACTAAAAAATATGAAATTCCCACCGACGTTTCTCTGAACACCATTATGGTGGATGGAACCGGTATGTGTGGTGCCTGCCGTATCACTGTAGGAGGCAAAACACGTTTTGTTTGTGTTGACGGCCCGGAATTCGACGGCCATCAAGTAGATTTTGACGAAATGTTGAAACGCATGGGAGCTTTCAAAGATATAGAAAAAGAAGAAATTCACAAACTAGACACCGAAAAGCCGACGACTTGTGAAGCGACTAAAGAACTGGACGGCCGGGATGCCGAATGGCGTGCAAGCTTACGTAAAGCCATGAAACCTAAAGAACGAATGGCTATCCCCCGTGTAAAAATGAACGAACTGGATGCAGAATACCGTTCACATAGCCGTAAGGAAGAAGTCAATCTAGGTTTGAATGAAGAGCAAGCTGTAACGGAAGCAAAACGTTGTTTGGACTGCCCCAACCCTACTTGTATGAACGGATGCCCCGTAGGAATCAATATCCCGAAATTCATCAAAAATATAGAACGCGGTGAATTCCTTGAAGCTGCCAAAACCTTAAAAGCAACCAGTGCATTACCTGCTGTCTGCGGGCGTGTATGTCCTCAAGAAAAACAGTGTGAATCACAATGCACTCATCTGAAAGCCGGACACGAAGCCGTTGCCATAGGCTATTTGGAACGTTTTGCTGCTGATTACGAACGTGAAAGCGGTCAAATATCCGTACCGGAAGTAGCGCAAAAGAACAACATAAAAGTGGCAGTTATCGGTTCAGGTCCCGCCGGACTCTCATTTGCTGGAGATATGGCTAAACAGGGATACGATGTCACTGTATTCGAAGCTTTACATGAAATAGGGGGTGTATTAAAATATGGGATTCCCGAATTCCGCCTACCCAATAAAATCGTAGATGTAGAAATTGACAATTTATCCAAGATGGGTGTCAAATTCATGAAGGACTGCATCGTAGGAAAGACAATCAGTGTGGAAGACTTGGAAGCAGAAGATTTCAAAGGTATATTTGTAGCATCAGGTGCCGGGCTTCCCAACTTCATGAATATCCCGGGTGAAAATTCTATCAATATCATGTCTTCCAACGAATATCTGACTCGTGTAAATCTAATGGATGCAGCCAGTGAGGATTCGGATACTCCTGTAACATTCGGCAAACGTGTAGCAGTAATCGGCGGTGGTAACACAGCTATGGACTCTGTCCGCACAGCACGCCGCTTGGGAGCAGAACGCGCAATGATTATTTACCGCCGTTCGGAAGAAGAAATGCCTGCCCGCCTGGAGGAAGTGAAACATGCTAAAGAAGAAGGTGTGGAATTCCTGACTCTGCATAACCCCATAGAATATATTGCCGATGAAAAGGGGCGTGTGAAACAAGTCGTTTTACAGAAAATGGAATTAGGCGAACCAGATGCTTCCGGCCGTCGCAGTCCGATAGCTATTCCAGGAGCAACAGAAACCATTGACATTGATATGGCGATAGTCAGCGTAGGCGTCTCCCCTAACCCGATTGTTCCCAGTTCCATCCCGGGATTGGAATTGGGACGCAAAGGAACAATTGCCGTAAATGAAAATATGCAATCGTCAATCCCGACTATTTATGCCGGTGGCGATATTGTGCGTGGTGGAGCTACAGTTATCCTTGCAATGGGTGACGGACGTAAAGCAGCTGCTTCCATGCATGCACAACTCTCCTCCAAATAAATATTATCATTTTCACTAATTTAGCCCGTTATTAAAAATTAACGGGCTATTTTTATTCTATACCGAAAATAAATCACACAGACAGAATGGACCCCATAAATCCATATAGACCTATATCGCCTATCTGACCAATGTACTGACATCAATTGAAATACATACCATGAATATGAACCCTGTCACTATATCTGAAAATAAAATACAAAACTTGATTACCAAATATTGAAGTAACTATCTAAATGTCTATATGAAGTGTGCTCCATGACAACAAAAGAGGTGTAAACGAATCCTTTTATTAACCAAATAAAATTTAAAGTATTCACATTATAAACAATTAATAACTCAAATTTAACCAGCATTAAACCCACTCTAGATTACTTTTGTTACCAATTATAACCATAAAGAAAAAACGAATGACCCAAAGGGTAAATTTTAGCATATTATTCTGCACTATCAGTATACTGACAGCACAAGCACAATGGAACAAACAGGACTCGATTCGTTTACAGGAGCTATTGAATGGAGATGGAGAACTAAAAATCAACACAGAAGCCGTAAAGTCTATCCATTTCGACTTTCAATCGGACAAAGACAATATAAAAGGTACTCCAATCATGTCCGAAGACAAACCGTGGATGAAGTTTCTGAAAGACTTGCCTAAAAACTTCGGCGACACAACCAAATGGGTACGCCCTAACTTTGTGCGTCTTACTCCCTACACTCCTTACACCACATGGCATGAAGATCCGGTTAATGATCCCATTTTCTTGAAAAGAAAAGACTCTCTGACAATATCATGGAAACTAAATATCAAACTGATTCCCGGTTTGCGAAACGGCTATGTAATATTACCTGCCGGCATGGATCAAACGGTAACTCCCAGTAATAACCCATTAATAGGAGGACTGGATGCCGACAAATTCCTGTATGAATCTTTAACCAAACGAGGACGTGCCATCCGACGTAATCGTAATCGTGCCAAAGGTTGGAAAATCTATCAAAGTTACGTACCAACCCGACAGGATTCCATCTTGTTTCCTAGAATCAGCAAAGTATCTGAACAAGATTCATTGCCCAAACAAGACACTTTGCTTATCAAAAAGGATTCAGCAATTATTAACCAAAACTCATTACTTCTTAAAGACAAAATAAACGGCAAGGACCAAACAGAGAAAAGCCGCTAAATGGTTCCACTTCAGTTCTGTTTTAAATGCCCAAACAGAAAATAATGTAAATACAGCCAATGTGATAACTTCTTGAATCACCTTGAGTTGCATAATATCAAACGGTCCTCCACTATCTTTAAACCCAAGACGATTGGCAGGAACCTGAAGACAATATTCAAAAAAAGCAATTGCCCAACTAAATGCAATCACACCAATCAACGGAAGGGCTGCAAACCAACTGAACTCTTGTCGCATTTTTAAATGACCATACCAAGCAAACGTCATAAAGACATTTGAAAAAATCAGCAAAATTACTGAATAAATACCATGAGACAACATATATTCTAATCTATTTTTTATCTGGAAACAATCTGCCTATAATATCCATTATGCTTTTAACAACTGCATATCAACAAGCATTTTGGGAGTGCAAAGATAATGGAAATAATCGAATTAAGAATAATACAATGAGTTATTGCCGCAACAAGCATGTTTTATTTCCGTTGAACAAAAAAGCAACCAATTCCACTCTTTCAATCTGCTATTTGTTAAGAAAAAAGTTCATTTGCTAAACCATGTTATAACAAGCTTTTTTTCTTTCTAAGAATTTGGACCCATCTCAGAAATTCGTATATTTGCACTGTGTTTTTCATAGTATTAGATTTAAGGTTAACAAAAGATTGGCTGTCTGGGAAGATAGCCTTTTTTATTTTATCCTTGTTAGCCCCCCCAAAAAAAGTGTCACTGCTAAAAATGAAAAAGGCAAAAACCAAAGTAAGATTGCTTGCAAAAATATAGGGAATGCCAAAGTATGTTTTTCCCGCATCAGAAAACATGTTTGTACACGTATATTCCCATATAGTTATACATACGTACAGACTTGTGCGGACGTATGTATGTATAATTATATATCCAAAATAAAATTCCATATCAAAGACAAGGGCGTTTTTTAAAAACGTCTTGATCTTTTTTACCGTTACCGGAACTTTGTAAACCGTCATTCTATAGAAATCCCCCCCTTATGCACACTTCTTGCGAGAAAAAAGCCTGAAAACACCCTACTCCCTATCAAGCCTGAAATAGCCCACAATATATGTATATAACTGAGGACAAGCATGTTACACGAAAACATATTTTAGAACACTATGAGAGCATGAGAGCATAAGTGAGAACAAATATTTTTACTATATGCATATAAGTTGTTTATAATTAGTCTGTTATACAGACAGTGAGGACATGAGGGCATAAACATCTGAACTTCCTCAAGAGAAAAACTGATACGTCAAGAACATTTCTGAAAGCTATCAGAGAACAAAACAATCCTTCAAGAACCAAAGTCCTTCCCCACGATTTTGCAGATGAACCTCAAACAGACCGAAAAAACCGCTTTTTAAAAACTTGTTTTTCAATTGAAAGGACAGAGAAGCACTCTTTACAAGGCAAAGTCATTTAAAAAAAGAAATAAAACATTGCCCGCAAATAAAGTCTTGCTAGCTTGTTCAAGAACTTTCTATTTATCACAAACTTCAAACTTTATTAAATCATTAAACCATTTCTACCCGTATTTGTCATCTAGGAAACAATAAATAGATTAGATTATGGAAAAAATTATTGAGAGAAATGTCCCTATTGCAGAAGAGAATGTAACATTATCAGGACAACCGGCAACAAATATGTTCGAAGACTGGAGTGAGAACATAACTGAAACAGATCTTTTGCATGAAGAAAAAGATAAAGGACTCTCCCCTAAAAAGAATCCCAAAAAACTAATGAAAGAAATGAATCAGATAGTACAGGATGACATTAAAAACATTCATTAATAACTATTCATCCAATCCCCTTTACTATTTTACATTTGTCCTAGGCTAGTGTACAAAAATCACTTGGCGAAAAGAGTATAAGGACAACTGAATACAAATAAATTGGAAACAGCTGCCATAAAAAACAGTTGTTTCCAATTTCAATTATGAACAAAATCTCTATGACGGCAAATTAATTAAGATAACAACACAAGTCTTGATGCCATCCTGTTGGAGCATTATTCACCTCAACAGGGGTAAAATGATTTATCGCAATCACATTCTTCACTCCACGTACTATATCTTTTGCAAACAACGCTGCAAGTCCTAATCCCATTACCCATACTAACACAACAAAAAACTTTCTCATATCCTAATATATTTAAATGGTTATTCTTATGACAAAGAGAAAACAAAGCCTATGCCAAAACAAGACATGCTTTGATTATCAATTAAATACATTAAGAATAAGCTATTTTCAAAGAAAAAGATCCACATTTTCATTGTAGAATATTTCTACACTTTCCCCAACAAACCAGACATGTACATCACCTTGTATCCGGCACAACAAACAACAGGAAGGATAACTTTATAACATTCTTCCTCATCTAAATACATTAATAATATTGATAGTTGGTTAAGCTGCACACAAGTACAAACAACTAACTATAAGCAGTTTCGTTATATCCCCTAATAACAAAACAACCATATCCACTATAAATCGTGTTCATTCATCCCAGGCAACAATTCTTCCTGAATATTTGTCATGCATTTCCACAAACTATACCGTGCTTCAGGATTCATTTTTTCTAGAGAATATAAAACCTCTTTCATATTTGAACGATTCGACAAACTTTCATAAGGACAATCTTTGATCTGTTTACGAAAACCGCGGATACGTGCCATTTCAATTAAATCCGCTTCATGTACCAAGCACATCGGACGAATAATTGTCATCTCAAATTTACGCATCACTAATTTAGGAGGCATTGTACTGAAGGCTCCCTGAAAAGTAATATTCATCAACAAAGTTTCCAAGATATCATCCATATGATGTCCTAAAGCAATCTTATTGCACCCCTGCTCCTTTGCCACCGTGAACAAAGCTTTTCTCCGATTCCAAGAACAAAGGAAACAAGGAGACTTCCGAGTGTCGGTACTCGGATCAAAAAAAGTTTCATAATGCACAAACGGCACCCCTAAATCCTCTGAGTAGCCTTTCAGATATTCCAAATCAGATTGATAAGGAATATTTGTCATGCCTACATGCACAGCTATCACTGTAAATTTCGGTTTCAAAATACGTGAACGCCTTGCCAATAGCTCCAACAGAGCCAAAGAATCCTTCCCACCAGAAAGACCTATCAAAATTTTATCACCATCCTCAATCAAGCGATACTTTACCACCCCCTTGTTAAAGCGTTGCTCCAACCTTCGCATTATTTTCTCGTCTTCCGTAAATTGTGCCATACATCTTCTTTAAAAATAGGGCACAAAAGTACATGAAAAGAATGATTTATGGAAGATTTAACAAAATAGAATTATGTGAAGCATGAGAATTCCAATTAATATTTGTATTTTTGAATCTAAATAATACGGATTATAAACTAACTATGTACAAAAAATATATCATTGGTTTATTTACTTTATGCTGCGCAGGCAATGCTGCGGCACAAAGCTTGGCGCAAGCCAAACAACTTTTCCTGAACGGAGAATTTGAACAAGCCAAACCTGCTTTCCAAAAGCTGGTAAAACAAGCCCCTTCTAACGCCAATTATAATTATTGGTATGGCGCATGTTGTTATGAAACAGGAGAAAAAAAAGAAGCACAGCCCTACCTTGAAAAAAGCGCCGCCCGCAAAGTCATTGACGCATACCGCTACTTAGGAAAACTATATTATGACATCTATCGGTTTGACGATGCCGTAGATAACTACGAACAACACATAGAATGGTTGGAAAAGAAAAAACGCCCTACCGAAATGGCTGAAGCAGAGCTGGAACAAATAAAGCAAGCAGCCCGTATGATAAAAGGAGTGGAAAACATTACTGTAATAGACAGCTTTGTAGTCGATAAAAATGATTTTCTAAAAGCATATAAAATCAGTAGAGAGTCGGGGGCACTCTATCACGATCCTGCGATATCCGGGACTGTCTATCAGACCGAAATGGGCAATAAAGTACTCTACGGAAACCAAAGCACAGACGGCAAGATGCAACTGTACTCCCGTATCCGTCTGTTGGACGGCTGGAGCGAGCCCGAACCCCTCACGTCCCTTAATGAACAGGGAAATGTAAACTATCCCTTCTTAATGTCAGATGGCATTACCTTGTATTATGCATCGGATGGAGAAGGCTCTTTGGGAGGATACGATATTTTTGTAACTCGCTATGATTCGGAAAATAGCAATTATCTTCGTCCCGATAATATAGGAATGCCATTTAACTCTCCCGCCAATGACTATATGTATGCCATTGATGAATTCAACAATATCGGCTGGTTTGCTTCAGACCGCTATCAGCCTGATAACAAAGTCTGTATCTATGTGTTTGTACCGAACTCTTCAAAAGAAGTATACAATTATGAAAGTACAGACGAACAGATCATCATAAATGCAGCCAGCCTGCGCTCTATCCATACCACTTGGAAAGATGAAGAGAAAGTACGAACCGGCAAGCAACGCCTGGCAGCCATAATGTATGCCAAAGAATCCGGAGAACAACAAAAAGACTTCACCTTGATAATAGATGATTCTGCCGTTTACCACACATTGAACGACTTCCGCTCTGCCGAAGCACGCAAACTTTACCAGCAAAGAATACAAAAGCAGAAGGATTATGACAACCTGAAGAAAAATTTGGATGACAAGCGCGAACAATATGCCCAAGGGAACAGTGCACGAAAGAAGAATCTGACACCCGCCATTTTGGAATTGGAAAAACGTACTGAACAACTTCTGAAAGAAATGGCCCAACTGGATATCAGTGTCCGCAACGAAGAAATAAAGAAGTTGAAACACTAATACAAAGATATTTATGGAAGTATTTATTATCGTATCGCTCATCTTGGCAGGACTACTTCTCTTTATTGTAGAGGTTTTCCTTATTCCCGGCATCAGTATAGCCGGAATAGCATCAGCCATCTGCCTGCTATATGCCAACTATTACGCTTTCGACACATTAGGACCGATAGCAGGATTCATTACTTTGATAGCATCCGTCCTAAGTTGCATAGCCATTATCGTTTGGTTTATGCACTCAAAAACCATGGACAAGCTTTCTTTGAAGAAAACACTGGATTATAAAATCGATCCCCTAAAAGGAACCCATATCCGCATCGGAGACAAAGGCATAGCAATAACCCGCCTTGCACTGATAGGCAATGCAAACTTTAACGGACACATCATCGAAGTGCGCTCTGCCGATGGTTTGATTGATGAGAATACTCCCATTTATGTAGAAAGAATGGTTGAAGGAACGGTGATTGTACGCAAATTCAACCAATGATAGAGAAATGACTTACAAATACGAATTTATCAGGTTTCTTGATTGACATTCTCATTCAAGCATATTTTAGACAATAGTGAAAACAGCAAAAACTTGATATTGAGCTGTTCAAATATAAATATTTACTTTTAAACAACTGATTATTATGATCGAACCCAACTATCTTCCTTTCATCCTTATAGGAGGTGGAATTATTTTCGTGGTACTATTCTTTCATTATGTCCCATTTTTCCTCTGGCTGTCTGCCAAAGTTTCGGGGGTACGCATCTCATTGGTGCAATTATTCTTAATGCGCATCCGTAATGTCCCTCCTTATGTCATTGTCCCGGCAATGATTGAAGCACACAAAGCCGGCTTAAGCAACATAACCCGAGATGAATTGGAAGCTCATTATATGGCAGGCGGGCATGTGGAAAAAGTAGTGCACGCACTAGTATCCGCGTCCAAAGCCAATATCGAACTGTCTTTCCAAATGGCAACTGGTATTGACCTAGCCGGTCGTGACGTATTCGAAGCCGTGCAAATGTCAGTGAACCCTAAGGTTATTGACACCCCTCCCGTTACCGCTGTAGCCAAAGACGGCATACAGCTTATAGCTAAAGCTCGTGTCACCGTACGCGCCAATATCCGCCAATTAGTAGGAGGTGCTGGAGAAGACACGATTCTAGCACGTGTTGGTGAAGGTATCGTGTCCTCTATCGGATCGTCCGAAAATCACAAATCCGTATTGGAAAATCCTGATTCTATCTCTAAATTAGTACTCCGCAAGGGCTTAGATGCCGGTACGGCTTTCGAAATCCTGTCTATTGATATAGCTGATATTGATATAGGCAGAAATATTGGAGCTGCTTTACAAATAGACCAGGCCAATGCCGACAAGAATATTGCACAAGCCAAAGCAGAAGAACGCCGTGCAATGGCCGTCGCCTTGGAACAGGAAATGAAAGCCAAAGCAGAAGAGGCACGCGCGAATGTAATTCAGGCAGAGGCCGAAGTGCCCAAGGCCATGGCGGAAGCATTCCGTAGTGGCAACCTAGGTATTATGGACTATTACCGCATGAAGAATATACAAGCAGATACCTCCATGCGTGAAAATATTGCAAAACCCGAAACAACTTTCGGTAATGAGCCATTAAGTAAATAAAACTAGTATTCAACGATTAATATATTTTTCTTGGATGCGAATGGAACTGTTTTTCTCTTGATAATGCTAATATCAATGAAAGTTTATAAATCCGTAACATCTACATCTAGGAAATAATCTGTTTGCATACTCATTAAAAAGACAAGAAATATAACATTAATTATACTGGCCATTAACCACAAAAATAAAGATTATGAAAAAATATTATGCAGAATCTGAGTTGATTATCAATCCCGACGGCTCTATCTTCCACCTTCATATCAAACCTGAACAGTTGGCAAATAAAATAATTCTAGTAGGTGACCCCGGGCGTGTAGCATTAGTAGCTTCTCATTTCGATACTAAAGAATGTGAAATAGAAAGCCGTGAGTTCAAGACCATTACCGGTACTTATAAAGGAAAACGTCTCACCGTAGTTTCCACCGGTATAGGTTGTGACAATATAGACATTGTGATGAATGAATTAGATGCTTTGGCCAATATTGATTTCAATACCCGTTATGAAAAAGACCACTTGCGCCAATTGGAATTAGTACGTATCGGTACATGTGGCGGATTACAGCCTTATACTCCTGTTGGTACCTATGTTTGTTCTGAAAAGTCTATCGGTTTTGACGGACTGCTTAATTTCTACGCCGGACGCAATGAGGTTTGCGATCTGAAATTAGAACAAGCTTTTATAGATTACATGGGGTGGGAAGGTAATGTATGCATCGCCCACCCATACGTTATTGATGCCGACCGGGAATTAATAGACCGCATTGCGCAAAATGATATGGTCCGTGGCGTAACTATCGCCGCAGGAGGTTTTTTTGGTCCGCAAGGACGAGAACTCCGTATCCCATTGGCCGATCCTAAACAGAATGAAAAGATTGAGAAATTTGAATACAATGACTATCGCATCACTAACTTTGAAATGGAAAGTTCCGCCCTTGCCGGATTAGCACGCCTGATGGGACACAAAGCCATGACTGTATGTATGGTGATTGCCAACCGACTAATAAAGGAAGCCAATACCGGCTATAAAAACTCTATTGATGGTTTGATAGAAAAAGTCTTGGAAAGAATATAATTCCCAATTTAGGTGTCTATATAATATGGATAAGATTCACCGGATCATCTATCAATACTTATTCTTATTATCATCCAGAAGAAGATTGGCATAAACAGATTTTTTACAGAATAAGCCAACTCTTTTTACCTAACAGGGGACATCGCTTCATAGAAGACCATTTTTTGTAAAAAAACAACAAGATGTCCCCTCATAAAACAAATAAAAATATGGAAACCAGTTTCAAACAAACAACTAGTAATAAAGTAGAACGTTACCGTCTTTTCCTCCCTCAGTTTGAACTTTTAATATCAGATGAAAAAGAAGAAATAAGTGTTTTGGCCAATACTGCTGCTGCTCTTCGGGAAGCCTTCGGCTTTTTTTGGGTAGGTTTCTATCTGGTTAAAGACGACCAACTTATTTTAGGACCTTTTCAGGGAAGCACCGCCTGTTATCGCATCCATAAAGGAAAGGGAGTATGTGGGACCTCATGGGCAGAAGCCCGAACCTTGATAGTGCCCAATGTAGAACAATTCCCCGGACATATAGCCTGCAGTTCTCTTTCCCGCTCTGAAATTGTTGTTCCTATTCTTGCTAATGGACAAGTAAAGGGAGTATTGGATATTGACAGTAATCTATTAAACTTTTTTGATGAAACAGACCGCCGTTATTTAGAAGAAGTAACAGCCATTGTAGCTAAAACATTATATTATTAACCAAATGAAAATGATAAACCAAGATACAATCTGTGCCATTGCCACCGCCCAGGGAGGAGCCATCGGAATAATTCGTGTATCTGGCCCAAAAGCGATTGAAATAACGTCACGCATATTTACACCCGCCACAGGCAAGCCACTGACAGAACGGGCACCATATACTCTTACTTTCGGAAAGATTTGTTCCCCAAAGCGAAAAATTAATAATACACTTTTCCAACAAACAAGTGAAATTCCGCAAGAAAAAAGTGAAACGTTACAAAAAACTTCGTCAATTACTTCTTCTGCAGAAGAAGTAATTGACGAAGTTTTAATTTCCTTGTTCCGCGCCCCCCATTCTTATACCGGTGAAGACAGTACGGAAATCATGTGTCACGGTTCATCTTATATCCTGCAGCAAGTTATACAACTCCTGATCTATAATGGATGTCGTGCCGCTCTACCAGGTGAATACACCCAACGTGCTTTTCTAAACGGAAAAATGGACTTGAGCCAAGCCGAAGCTGTGGCCGATCTGATAGCCTCATCGTCTGCTTCCACCCATCGCCTAGCCATGAGCCAGATGCGCGGAGGATTCAGTAAAGAACTTTCTAACCTGCGTAACCAATTACTTCATTTCACTTCGTTAATGGAATTAGAACTGGATTTCAGTGATCATGAAGAACTAGAATTCGCCAATCGTGACGAACTGAGCAGTCTAGCTACCCATATCGAACAAGTTATTGCCCGGCTAGCTCATTCTTTCAGTGTAGGAAACGCAATCAAGAATGGCATTCCTGTAGCAATTATCGGAGAAACGAATGCCGGAAAATCTACCTTACTGAATGCGTTGCTGAATGAAGAAAAAGCCATTGTCAGTGATATCCATGGAACAACCCGTGACGTAATAGAGGATACGATCAATTTACAAGGTGTCACATTCCGATTTATTGATACAGCTGGAATCCGTCAAACGAACGATACAATAGAAAATCTAGGGATAGAACGTACTTTCCAAAAGATGGACCAAGCATATGTCATTTTATGGATGATAGACTCTACAGATGCCCAAAGGCGGTTCGAAGAATTAAAAGCCGACATTCTTCCACACTGCGAAGGGAAAAAGATGATTATTTTATTTAATAAGTCAGATCTGTTACTAGCAACACAAAAAGAAGAGTTGTCAGCCATATTTGCTGACATGAAAGTGGAAAAACTATTTATCTCAGCAAAGAAAAGGGAAAATATAACGATCCTGGAAAAGAAGTTAGTACAGGCAGCTGCCTTACCGGAAGTCAACCAAAACGATATTATCATTACAAATGTACGCCATTACGAAGCATTAACACGAGCATTGGATTCTATTCATAGAGTACAGGAAGGATTGCAATTGGAATTATCAGGAGATTTGGTAAGTGAGGATTTAAGACAATGTATCCACGAACTAAGTGAGATTGTTGCAGAAGGAGGTATAACCTCGGAAGAAACATTGCAAAATATATTTCAAAACTTTTGCATCGGCAAATAGCTAACTATCTGATTATCAGATAGTTATACAGTCAAAACCTATAATTTTCTGATAGAAAATGACTTATATAGATGGAAAATAAGCTGTTTTGAGAACCATATTTTCTCTTTTTAGCATATGTTTTCCTCATTTTTGTCCCCAGTTTGTCCTCTATAGTGGCATCGGGGGACAAAATTATGTCCCCCGATGTATTTTTGAGATTTTCTCTATAAAATCCGTCAAAATCATAAATATTTGATGTCTGAATAATATTTTTTTATTTCTCAGCCTCGAATATATTCAAATTTTATAACGCTGATAAACAAATATATACATTAAAAATATTCGGGTCAGAAATTACAACAGATGATATTCTATTATAGAAACAAATAATATTCTATTGAAATATTTATTTTTACTTTTACATAAGTCAGATCTACGGTTCCAAGTTTAAAAAGAGACATTCAGTAAATGTCCCTTAAATGTAATCATTAAAGTTTCAAACTCAACTGGAGTTAATCCGGAGTTAATCCGGTGCTGCAAGCACCGGTCTCTATGGGTGTGAAGAATATTGCAACAAGCTTTTTATACTTCAAAGATATTCCAAAGATAGCTTTAATCAACTATTAGATATAAACTCTAATAAGATATGGCTTAGATGTTCTTATAAGCATATATCACCAATCTTAAGATAATACTATCAAATAAAAAAGCCCTCTTTTAAAAGAGGGCATAGGATATCAAGTACACCTGAAGAAGAAGGTTTATAAGGAATACTCTCTTTACCCTACATAACGAAGATACTAATTTTATATAAATAAAACTATTGCTGTCCAATAAAACTTTTCGATTACCTTATAGCTTATTGATATATACACAATTATAAAGCAATCTCAATTTAGAGAAAGGACTTGTACATAAAAACAATATTTATAATCATCCCATCAAATATATTTATCAGACACTAATAATAAAACAAGTCCCGAGGAATTTGCATAACATCTTTAACCTCACAGCCATTATGCATCATTAGATACTATATTTTATGCAGCTATTTAAGAAATTAATAGTCCGAGCAAAATTAGGTATTCCCCAATATGCTACAATTCTGAATATTTTTTTATTATAATATACCTAAATATGTTTTCTCTTTTCAAACATATTGATATTGACTGCGTCTATCAGCTGAAAACATCTTCTATATTCCTCCCGGTTCTTCATGTATATCTCCTGGCTTTCCTCCGCTGCCTTTATCAGTCTCAGATTATCACGCTCAAACAGGAACTTGTCCCACTCTCCATATTCAAAATATGTATCCGGTATGTATTCAG
The DNA here is from genome assembly GCF_000012825.1 of Phocaeicola vulgatus ATCC 8482. Lineage (GTDB taxonomy): Bacteria > Bacteroidota > Bacteroidia > Bacteroidales > Bacteroidaceae > Phocaeicola > Phocaeicola vulgatus. The sequence continues at coordinate 4,521,088 of NC_009614.1, forward strand.
TGAGTGAATTCTTCAGTTCAAAACCTTTCCTGGATTTGAACATATCTTCTATAATCCACATCTTAAAAAAATTCAAAATATTCAACAAACTGATTCATCTTCATCTCCTGTCTTGATATGAATGTTTTCACGAAACCACCTTCTTCTCCAATCCAGTCACCTAACAGCATTCCGTCATAGCAGTAACCTCTTACATTCTCCTCTTTTTCTTTGCTGTAAAAACAATAGTTACTGTTGAACAGGAAGAACACCTTCATTATTTCCCGATTTGTAACCGGACGGCTGTCCTTATGTATTTTAAAGAACCTTTCTTTGTATCTGTCAAAAAAATGCCCAGTAAAAATAAGAACCACGTCGTTTGTTACTGCACCTACCAATAATTGTCCTTTATACTTGAATAACATTGTGAATGTGGGATTCAAAATACCAACCTCTTTTTTCGACTCTGCATAAAAAGAAATGTACCATTCGTTGAATCTTCGTGTCTTGATATTCGCTTCCCACAACCACGGGAACATTGTCCTTTTTTGAGCTGTTTTCCTGAATTTCCGTACGTAGTTCTTCCATCGTCCTTTTACTTCACTAAAATCTGTCTTGATTTCTCTTATAAGCTCCTCCAGTGTCATTGTGTCAAGTACCATACAAATCTAATCTTTATTCGGTAAAATATCAAGTCATAATTCTATTTGAATACGATTTGTTATTTCCGGTAGGTTGAATAGTAAAATAATTATTTATCACGCAGAAAGATCAGATACGGGAGAAAGAGGACAAAACACTGATTTTCCTCGTTTTTGCAAAATTAATATTTTATTGAAAACACGATATTATAAGAATTAGAATATTTCTTATCCGAACTTCACAGAAAGAAACTACCGGCAGGAAGTACGACAAGTTAAAACAGGAAGGATAGACTTATTAGGAGGTATTACAATCATAAAAACTATAACCAAAGATTATTGTTTTTAAATAAATGATTATATTTGGGAGTATACATCGGTTATAATAGATAAAAATGAAAACTTTTATACAGATTACAAAAATAAAGACAGTATTACTCTATATTATGCAGAGTTTCCCCAAAGGAGTTGAATGTGCAAAGCTTTTTAGAATTCTTTATTTTGCACAACAGGATTATCTTGTCAAATATGGAAAGGTACTTATAGAAGACTCTTTTATGGCATTGAAGTATGGTCCGGCGCCGACTTATATTTATAGGGTCCTACAGGCTGTAAAAGAAAAGCCAACAGAAGAAAGCTTTAATGATTTCCTTGCCGGAATAGAAGTGCATGAACAGAAAATTTATGCTTCTGCCAAACCTGATATGAACTACATTTCAGGCTCAGACAAGCGTTGTCTGGATGCTGCCATTACCAAATATAAGGATACAGATCCTTATGACCTGTCAGACCTGTCACACGACTTGGCATGGAAAGAAGCAAGGGCACGTATTAAGGATAATCCTCAAAAGAATCTGATTACCATCATAGATATTGCAAGGGCCGGGAAAGCTAATAAGGAAATGATAGATTATATCCGCGAAAAACAAATTGTAAGAAACGCTTTATCTTAAAATTACCGGTACGCTTGAAAAACTGAAGGCCACAATTGCTGAAGTCGAATTAGTAGATATTCCATCATTTATCGGTTTCACTAAGGAAGGAGTCACATCTATGGATTGCTTATAGTAAGATAGAGCCAGTCTTTTTCTCTACGAATAATGAATTTTCACCAAAATTTAACAACTAACTTCCACTTGCCAATAACAATTCGTTATCTCATTTAAATCGTACCATACGCCCCTAGAAACAGGCACACCTTCAAACATAAAATTCTACATTTAAAAGATTTGCAGTCTGCCGTATATTCAAGCTCTCGCAATACACCTCTGCCGAACTATCGGACATTACCTCTGCAAAGTTAATCTGCAGGTCGGAGTTATTGCATTCCTGCCTGTTGAATGTTTCCAGTAACCCGGTACGGACAGCTGCCCGATACCACAGGCTATCCTTCTTACAGGTTTCTAAAAACAGATCTGATGCTGTCATATTACCATATCTGACCAGAACATAGTCCATTATCTCTATTTCACACTTAGAGAACTCACTGTCATCAAAATCGGCTATAGCCTCAATAAAAATTCCACCGTCCCTGAACTCTGTCCTGACAAAGCCTTTCAAAATATAGGGTACGTCTGAAAGGTCAATAAAGACATCCTTTGCCACAGGACCTGCCTGCCACACCTCATATGGCATGCCGATGAATGGAACATGATATTTCAGAGCCATATGTTCCTCCATCAGATACAGAAGTTTCAATAGTTTGTTCCTACAAAGACCTGATGTATGATATGCTATATACACTATAGCATTACCCAGTTTCCGTTTTGTAGATTCAGAGAATTTAAACATAATCAATATATTTCGGTTACAAATTTAAACATTACCCACTAAAATACAAGAAAACAGGTAATGTCTTATAATGATTGCAGCCGTGTAAAACAACAGACAAAGCATTTAGCAAGATAAAAATACAATATAAGCATCTGTTAACCATTAATTAGCGTTATATTTGTCAGATAGAAAAGAACAAGATTATCATGAAAGAATCTATAATCATAAAGAATTTTGGTCCATTGAAAGAAGTGGAAATAGATGATATCAAGCCATTGACCGTATTCATAGGCAAGTCAGCCGGTGGTAAGAGTATAATTATGAAAGTAATAGTACTTATGCGTTACATCTACAAAATGGTAAATATCCGTTCGTATTTGAAAAATGCGAAAATCACCCGTTCTCCATTCAAGCTCCGTTTCAACTCACTGCTACATGATGGACTGAAGGGAATGATAACAGCACAGACCGAAATATATTACACCGTGGAAATTAATGGGAACAAATATACCCTGAAATATACCAACAGAGGTCTGCAGTCTGACATTAACATACCGGACAAGGACTTGATATTCTTCAAAGAAGCTTATGTTTCCGGAATGAGAAGCCTGATTCCTATATGGGCATCCAAAGCAGTCTCAGTAAAGGGAGAAAACCTGGGCTTCTTCTTTCACGAAACCTTCAATGACTTCAATGATGCTACGGATGTCATTAAAGAACAGAAGCTGGAGTATCTGAATCTGAAAATGAAAGTCCGTAAATCAGGCAACAGACCTAAACTATTTACCATTGAATCTTTGCAGAATGATGCTGTACCGATAGAACTGAGATACGCATCTTCCGGTATCCAGACATCAGCTCCATTGGTTGCAATTGTTCATTACTTCGCCCAAGAGTTCTCATTCAAGGACGCTTTCCAACGTTCTGTATTGAACTATCTGTACAAACAGGACCTGCTTACAAAATTCACTCCGGGAATCAACCGGAACAAATTGGGAAAGTATGTCCATATCCATATAGAAGAAGTCGAACTTAGTCTTGCTCCGGAAGATCAAAGAGCCTTTATGAGCAACCTAGTAGAAGAGGTATTCCATAAAAACAAAAAAGACCGCAAACTAGGACTGATGGTATCGACCCACAGCCCTTATATAGTCAATCATCTGAATGTACTGCTGCGTGCCGGATATTTTGAAAAGGCAAGGGAAAACTACCCTTTCCTGGAGAAGGACGACATTGCCGTATATCGTGTAAATGAAGGAAAAATCATTTCACTGATGGCTACAGACAACGATACGGGAGAATATGTAATCAACGCACTTGATATGTCCGATACTATGGAGAGGATATTCGAGGAATATGAGAGTATGGAGGAATAAGGGATTAACAGCACACTGATTGACTTTCTTTAAAAAAGTGCAATCCTCACTTTAAGTCCGGATATTATAAATCAGCTCAGCAGAAAGAAGTCTCATATAAAGAAATCAGCAAAAAACAGGTGTTAGCAAAGACTCGGATTCAACGTTAGTTTGCATACTTTGCTTTATCATATGAAACTTAATAAGGATACGTTATAGAAGATATTCCAATAAAATCCAGCCAAGTCCAACAAACCGATATCAGAAGAAAGAGAGGTGGCTGTCTCAAAATAAATTTGAGATGGCCTCTTTTTTCTTTTTAACACTTTCCATTTGAAACTTGTTACAACCAGTTTTAAAGGGTAAATTTGGCTCAAATATCGTTCCTGTCCCTAAATTTTGCGACCAAATGGCAATGGGAAAATGACATATATGGCATCTCATGCAAAAACTGCAAAAGTGATAAATATGCGCCCGTTGACATGTTGGACACCTCATGAAAATTCCTGCAAATACCTGAAAATTGCTGCAAAGGAAATTTGAGAAATAAGTTCCATATCACGTATTAATTTCTCTCCCTCCATTCTACACTCGTCATAAAGTTCTTTTAGCAAATGATAGTTTGTTGTAGTTCTTGTCACTCTCATGTCGCCTTTATGACGAATAACATAAACATATCCTTTGTTTTCCAGTTCATCGATATAATCCAATATTTCATTATAGCCGATATAACGCATCACCAGCTGGTGTCTCAGTTTGGGGTACTTATGTAGAAGGAACTTCGGCAAATAGAATTTCTTGTTTGGCTTCCTGTATTCTTTGGGCTTTGTAAGAATTACCACATTGTTTAAAAAGCCATCTTCCCTAGCACGACATACTGGTATAGAATCGCATACACCTCCATCCAACATAGGGATACCGTCTATATATTTTTCAGGACATAAAATGGTGAGTGAACAGGATGCCTGACATATATCCAATAGGCGTTCTTTATTTGTCCGTTCTTCAAAACACTCAGATTCACCGGTAATACATACTGGTTACTATAACAAATCTGTCTTTAGAATTCTTGATTGCTTCAAAATCCAAAGGCATATATTTCTCAGGATAATCTTTTATGAGATATTGAAGATTTATATAACCTTTATAATTTCATAGAGTATCCTCATATTGGCTTTTTCATTGCCTTTTCTGTCTTTCATTTTTTCAAGCCATCTTCCTAAAACGCCTATCTGCCAATAACTTTGCTACATTTTTCTGTTTATCACTTTTTATTCGTACTTTTGTATTATAAAACAAAAGGATGGCCACAAACGAAAAAACCCGTTCTTGATGAACGGGTATATCCTTAACTTGGTTACGTGTTTTGACAACAGAGGCTTTACCAAGCATTACGATACAAAGGTACGACTTTTATTTGAATATGCAAAATGAAATATAAAAAAGTAGTCAGATTATATTCCAATTCGAGGGTCGCCAAATATTACAGGGCGACCAACCGCAACAAAAACAAGGCAGTCATGCTCTATTTTGCCAACATGAAAATAGCACAAGCGTTTCATCCGTTACTGTCTTCATTTGAAGTTATATTACGTAACCAACTGCATTATGCGCTGGCACACCATTTTTCCGATGGTAACTGGATTATCAACCAGAAAACCGGATTCATGATTGCTCCTTCTCTGACATATACGAACAAGCGGACAAAGAAAAAAGTTACCAATGACTATATATTGAAAGAGGTTCTGAAAGCAGAAAAGAAAATTGCCGATCGGGGTGTCAGGGTTACGACTGGGAGAGTAATAGCTGAACAGACCCTGGGCTTCTGGAATAGCTTTTATGAAACACACCACTATGCGCTTTTGGCTGGTGTACCCTGCCGGATTTTCAAGAAACTGCCTCCCGGATTCGGACGTAAGGAGATTAACGATATTATAGTACAAGTTCGTGAACTGCGTAACCGCATCAATCATAATGAGCCGATATGTTTTGTAAACAGAAAATGTGATTTTTCTTATGTGAAGGGTATGTATACGATAATCAGTGATTTTCTTACATGGATAGACCCTGAGATTATGCCTTCACTAAAAGAGGTAGATAAGGTATGCAAAATCATAGAAAAAGAAGAAAATAAACAAAAACAATGACTATGTAAAAGAACCATTTCTAAGGGATGTTGGCTAAAAAAGGCACTATAAAATATTTTGTGTAAATGGAAAATAGGGGGTTCAAAATAGCGTTCCGTATTTTTTATTTTATACATTTACCAAATAAAGAAGATTATGAAAGAAAAGAATCAAGCAGTACCTGACGAAGTGTTAAGTAAGGAGTTTATCAGCCAGTTCAAGACAGAAGCCGATGTAAGCAAATTCCTCAAGCAATTGCATGCCCAGGTATTGGAGAAAATGCTTGAAGGTAAAATGGATGACCATTTAGGGTATGAGAAAAATTCCATGGCAGGAAACAACACCGGCAACTCTCGGAATGGCAGTTATCCGAAAAAGATTCATACAGGACATGGAGAATCTGTCATCTCCATTCCGCGTGACCGCAACGGTCAGTTTGAACCGATAGCAGTCCCCAAGCATGAAAGCCGGGGCTTTCTATAGAGAACTTGTTATCTCCCTATATGCCAAAGGGATAAGTATTTCCGACATAGAGGAAGAGATGCGTGAGATTTATGAAATATAGTTCTCCACATCTGCCATTTCCATCATTACAAACGAGGTAAACCAAGCTGCCCAGAAGTGGCAGAACCGACCTTTGAATACGGTTTATATGATAGTCCGGATGGACGGTATTGTCGTCAAGGTACGGGATAACGGCAGGATTATAAACAAGACCGTCTATCTTTGTGTCGGTCTGAAACAGAACGGCCTGAAAGAAGTCCTTGGCATGTGGGTCGGCAAATCGGAAAGTTCCTCTTTCCGGATCGGCGTTCTGACCGACTTAAAGGCTCGTGGAGTGCAGGATATACTGATTACCTATGCCGATAATCTGAATGGATTTACGGATACCATCCGTACCGTATTCCCTAGTTATTCACTCAAATCTGTGTGGTACATCAGATCAGAAACTCTTGTAAATATGTCGTTTATAAGGACAAGAAAGAGTTTACGGCAGATATGAAGAATATCTATAATGCGCCCAACAAAGAGGTTGCTGCTGCAGAACTTGACAACCTGGAAAAGAAATGGGGAGGAAAGTATCCTTATGCCATACTTTCATGGAGGAACAAATGGGATGACCTGACGGTTTTCTTCCAGTTCCCGCTGGAAATCAGAAAGATAATCTATACCACAAATCTCATTGAGAACCTGAATGGGAAAATCAGAAAGTACACAAAATCAAAGCTTTCATTCCCTTCAGATGATGCTGTAAAGAAAATGGTATACCTATCGCTTATGGAGATTGAGAAGAAATGGACACAGCCTATTCATAACTGGGGATTGATTATGAATCAATTTATGCTTATGTTTGAAAACAGAATCCAGATATAAAATCAACTTACAGCTGAATCCTGTTTCCATTTACACAGAATTTTGGACTGTGTTTCCAGATTCTATATCAACAAGCACATTATTATCCAGATATATCTTCATGTTCTATCCCCCTTCTTTTATATATCTCGTCTATGATCTTCTTAAATCGCGACGAACTTAACGCATCCAAATTGTCAGCATTTGCCCAATCTATATATTCTTTGATAACCTTCAACAGACCATACACTTGCTCTATCTCTTTCAATTTCATTTCTTCAGGCTCAGCCATGTCGGGATCAAGGTCCCGTAACTTTTCTACTATCTCTGTTTGTTTATCCTTCTTCTCTTTCCAATGCTTAACCAGTTCCACATAGAAATCGTCATCTCTTATCGTATCATCAACCACCACAGGCAGCATCCTATCCTTATAATTGACATTTTCCATAATGCCCGATAGTTCATACATACAGTTTTTCGATCTTAAGTAAGGCCTGCTCAGTACCACTATTACAGTTTTCCCAGCCCTTATGGCATTCATAAACTCCTTGATGTTGACCGTATAAGGACAATCTTTCTTGTCCAACTTAAAAGGAATCCCTCTATTCTCCAATACAAATCCAAGATAATCCACTATATGTGCTGAATGACCTTCCCAATTGTAAGATATGTAAATACCTTCATCCTCTCTCCACGGAATCTCTTCAGCTTTTTCCTCTTCTGTTTTCGTTAAGCGTCCTCCATCTGCTATACGCATAGCTTCATTGATATCGCTAATACCAGAATAAGCTGCATAGTACTTATCTTCAAACCCGATAATATAGCGGTTCAGATATTTATACATTTCGCCCCTTTGGGTTAACTGCCGTAAGTATTGCGTCACCTCCATCAATACATCCTTGCTTTTTATGGCAATCCTTTCCAAAGAATTAAGTATACTATTCAGCATAAAATGACCATCAATCTTATGCTCATAGCAGTAGCGGATAAAATAGCATAGCGATGAAATGGCGTTTGGATTGTCATAGTTAAAGTGGTAGTCATCCCTATATTTTATCATTTCTGGGCGCGTCACAAGATAGTCCAGCGCATCCATGCTGCCAATACTTATCAACAGACGTACCGCATGTTCTAAATCATATCCGTTAAAACTCTTGTATTCTCCTTCCAGCCTTTCTCTCACCCAAACCGATTCCTGCGTATTCCTTATAAGTGTTGAATAACAGAATAGTCTGTCAGACACTTTCAAGCCCGATGCAGCTTTCTTTATCTCTTCTATTTTCATTCCTTTCTTAACAAGAGTCTCCATTACGTTTGCAGACAATGAATAACCAGACAATGCGAAGCAAAGCACAAGACTATACCCCTCCTCTATTTGGTTTTCTATGATATAGTTCGAGAATGAATACAACAAAGGGTATTCTGCATTGTCAATATTTGCCCGTAGTTTTTCTATCACCTTAGGAGCTAGGGTTACAGAATCTACTCTCTCTGTTATATATTCAAACAAGGAATACTCACGGCTATAATATTCATCAAAATCCTTTCTGGAAATTGTATAACTGCCAAAACAAAGCAGTGAGAGCAGTTTCTCAGAAGGAATCTCAAACTCACCCTTCAGCATTAGTCCCAAGGCTTCTCGCCAGAAGAATATGGGCTCTCCATCGCTCAGTTTCAAGACAGATGCTTTAGCCCATTTTACAACCCGAATCTTGATTTCCTCTGTTACAGACACATCCATATCAGACCTATCCATCATTCCCGACACTTCCTTCATGAAGAAAGATTCATAAATATCCATGTTCTTAACACCTTTGACAATCTCTCCAATATTGTAATAATTATTGTCATCAACGAAAAGCAACAAAAAACTGAAAGCATACTGATTGTATCCTTCGTCTTGATCGCGCAGTTTCTTATAGAACTCTTTTCTGGAACTATGATTGTCCAATCCTGTCACCATTTCTAGCACAATCTGCTTAAATACAGGATACTCTGTAAAATCCATAAATGCTTGTTGCCGTCTCTCCCGCCCTTTGGTTATTATTTCAGGCTGTGGAAACTTCTCCTTGTAAAGTATTTCTGCACATTCCGCCACTTCGGCATAGGGTATTTCCTGATACCAACTGGCCTTGGCCCAGTCTGTACTGTTGTCTACTGCAAACTTCTTAAAATCATCCTTTACATCTTCTGCCGTCATCCATAAAGCAGCCATAATATAGGCTTGTCTGATATCTTCCCACTTCGAGGATTCTTCTTTTGGAGCAAACAGTTCTGCCTGTCTCTCATAAAAGGTCTTTCTTCCTTTTTCTCGTAAACTGGCGGTCAAATAACAATCCCTAATAACCATCAACAATTCTTGTGTCTGTCTATTATTATCAAAATGACGGTGATATTCTTTAAAGGCCTTTTTATAATAAGCCTCTATAATCCCTATCAGTTCTGTATGTCCTTGTTTGATGAATTCACTTGCCCTTCCAAACACTCCTTTTATCATGTTGGAATATTCTTCCTGCTCATCATGATATTCATATTGGGAATGATAGAACGTGTGAGTAAGGATTTTTTCTACACTCTGAAGAGAACGAACTTTGGCAAGGGTTGTATAGATGGGCGTTCGAGTTACCATATGTGTAGTATGTCCCTTGTGTTGATTATGAACATACCCTTCTTTATCGAGTATATAGTCTATATATCCATCGGCCTTGTCCGCCTCCCCTATCAGCCTTATCATCGATTTGATGGCATCATAGTGGTTTGAGTCCTTTACAATGGCAAACAAGCGTTCTAAATAGGTCTGCTGAGTAAAAAAGGGATTATCGAAATACAAGAATGACAAATCGTGGTATTTATCTTCTTTCTCTAGTGATTCAGCTGTCTTTTTCTCCAACACGCTGAAAAGTTTTTCAGTCAAATCAGCGCTATCAGACTTCAAACTATCCCATTTCAGGAAATAGCACAGGCACATCAAGTCTGAATAATAAGTCGTTCCTGTTTCTGTATCACTTAATTCATCCACAACGAACCCCACTGTATCTGTCGAATATGCAAATCGCCACAAATCCTCATAATCGTGCGTCATAATGTTCGACATTCTAATGCCTAGCGATTTATACTCCAATAAAAGCCCTTTGAACACTTCGTTTCGAGTTTCATAGTCTAGCATATCTCGGTCAATGTAGATGATTAAATCCAGACTGGCTTTCTTCAACCATTTTAATATGGCAGACACTTCTTCTTTCTTATCTTTCCCATACATTGACAGCCACAGCATAATGATGTTATACCATTCTGGCTTGATACGTCCATTGGGATGTGTGGCTAGTTGCTTAGCTCTTTCTATACCATATCTGTTCAAATAATTGGCAACAAGCCATTCGCGGAATGCGTTGTGTGCAAATGAATACTGACCTCCCTCATCGCGAATAAGATCATATCGCAAACATTCTTCCACATTGTTATCATCGTTTTGCAAGCATATACGCAGTTCCTCCTTGTTCAGACTTTGGGCATTCATCAGTGATAGCCCAAGGGCTACTCTTTCCAGTAGCCGAACAGACTCTTCAAAACTATGTTGTGCAGATAGTGATACGTTCTTTTCTTTTACCTCTTTATCGTAACTGCTTTTTATAAATAGTTTGTATATATCCGCCTTGGTCTTAGGAAGTTGTTTCCCCTTTCCTTTATATGCATCAATCAATACACTCAAGAAGAAAGGATTCTTGATGAAGTCTTCCAACTGATTGGCAAAGACGCTTCTCATAAACCTATCACTATTAACCTCACGTTTGGCAGCATAGTCTCTGGCATCGTCTATACTTAACTCTTCCAGAAACAATTCTGTAAATAACTCCAATTGGCGTTCCCTGCGGAAGTTACTACGGCACGAGAGCACCATTTTCATTTCTGGGTGTTCGTAAGCATAACCTCCTATTTCCTCCAGCAAGTCTTCATATTTCTGGCCGTTTACCTCATCCAGCGCATCAATTACGAGAACTACCTCCCTGCCATCTACGTATTGTGATTCCGGCAAATCGTCTCTCTTAAGTTTCGTATTGGTTCTAACCTCAAAGCTCACGGGAAGGTAAAGACCACTTTGCTGCAATTCCCAGCATAGTTGTTTCAGTTCTGTTGTCTTACCTGTCTGAGCACTGCTATACAGAACAATCTTATTGGTAGAAGTCTCCTCTACTCCCGTAACATAGTCAGCCAATGTATGACGTTCTTTTTTCCCAAGCACGTAATATATGAAGTTGTTCTCCGATTGGTCAGACGTGCAGAAACGGCGAATATAGCCATCTACCGCTTTGTGTTTTGTCAGTCCTCTACGTATCCGTTGCCCATTCCTAGTTTCTTGATTTGTCAGGGACGCAGTCAATTTGTCTAATTTTTCATCTTTCAAAATAATTCCTTGTGTGGTAATATAATAGGATACTTCTTCATCCTTACTTAATTCCTCAATCCATAAATTAGCAAGACTACTCAGAATCACGCCCTCCTTTTCCCACTTTTCTGTCAAGTAAAGTTTCTTTACTTGTTTAAGGTCATTAAAGTGTTTTTGGGCAATGCGCTGCCTGACGGCATCGTTTGCACACCATCGTCCCAATGCTGTCTGATAGCATTGTTCAATCCTTTCATCCAACGTTGTTTTATCCTTCGTTGAAATGAATTCTCTCAAAGAAGGTAACGATCCTGCCAAATAAGAGGCTATGAAGCCCCATAATATAGAACTAATGTCCATTATTATTCCTTTCTCTAATATAAAAATGGGCGACTTTCTACTCCCCGCATCGCATTGCAGTACCATCTGCTCTTTCGGGTTTTACTTCTCTGTTCGGAATGGGAAGAGGTAGATCCACCACAGATATAATCGCCCTCGATTAATCTTAATAATACCAAGCAGCGAAGAATAGCACTAATGATATGATTGTTGCTATGTTCACCAAGGTAATCAGTAAGTAGATACCGCATACTGACAATACCGCAATAATAAAACATAAAAGCAGCAGTATTTCTACTACAATTATAACAATAACGGCAAAATTACTTCATATTTGCCGTTATTGTTTTACTTTTAGGACTAAACATCGTCAAGCGCAATATGCACAAAAACACAAGCGTTGCCTCTATCATTCCGTAATCTTGCGGTATATAGAACGCATGTGCTACGTAATTGCGAATATTGTATCCTTTAGCTGTGAACACATACTCAAAGAATTCAATATCTTCTTTTCTGAATATTTGCAGTAAACATGGTTCTCTCAGTAGATCATCAAGTAATGCCTGAGAAATACTGTTATCTCGTCCTACTTTTGTAACACAACCTCCATAATCACCAACCATATCACGCAGAATGCCTTCAAAACGTATGGAAAGAATATCCACAGGCAATCGCCAATCAGTTGGTTTTCCTTGCAAAAAACGATTATACTGTTTAATGAGTGCTTCAACTCCGTAATCAATCTGCGAAAACCATGTGGTCGTAACTACTTGACCTGATCTAGTATATTCCAGTTGAATACCAAAACAAGTGTTTTTTAGGAACCATTTCCTCAATTTACTATAGGTTAATTGTTTTATGTTGACTGCTGTAAGAATCATATTTATAACAGTATTTCTCACAATATTCATGAGCCATATACCGTATTTCTGACGCAAATCGAAATCCTTACCTGCGTCCTTGCTGTTTCCGTTGATGTCCATAATCTTATTCTCAAAGCCAAGTTTTTCTACCGTAGATTTGCTTGCAGACATTCGTAGGCGTATTTGTTCGTAAGAGGGAAACAAAAACCTAACGGGACATGAAAGATTCTCCAATAGCCAACTTAGTTTCCCTTCAAGTAGTTCCTTTTCCAAGTTGCCAAAATACTCAACAATCTTCTTATCTGTTTTCTTCTCAATTTTGAAATGCAGCATTACCATTTTTTTCTTATTTTCTCGAAATGCCAGTTCTGCCCTGTTCCTTTTTTGGGTCAACCCCGCCTTCTGATAAAACGCCATAGCTTTTTGGGAATGATCTTCGTTCATCCATGGGATGGCAATATTATTTGGTGCAGTTGCCGGATCAACTAATTGCCCCATTTCCATATCTCCCAACGCTTCATAAAAAAAGTTCATGTACGGCTTTGCCTCTCCCTGAATCTTTGATGAATAGAATAAACCTAACTCACAGCAGTTCTCACGCCAGCTATCTTTGACTAATGACAACAAATCCTTGCACAAACATACGATTTTCTTTGCATCACGACTTGGAAAGAAACCCTTTTCCTTAGCCAACCTTATGCAAACCATTTTTGTGCGGTATCCATAGTCTGATTCCAACACGCCCCAAATCAAATCGGTAGCCTCGGGTATCTTATACTTCACTCTTTTTATCAGTGACATCAGAACCTCTATAGCCTTTTCTGCTACATGCGGATAATCTTCTTTGTCTTTTGGCAATAAAGTGTTAATCACCGCTATCAAAGCATCAATAGATTGCTTAGCATAGCGGTTGTCATTCGTTAATAGTGAAATAAAGTAATTGTATCTGTATTTTAATAACTGGTTATTCGTAGCTTTAACACGTTCATCAAAATAAGATACAATAAAATTCTTATCAAAATTACAATTCTCATCCTCTATCAGCCGTTCAATTTTCCACCATGTAAGAATCTCAAGACGTGCTTTTGGCTGTTCTACCGGTAAAAATGCGTCATACGAGAATCTACTGTCAAGATGACTATCATCCTGTTTTGTTTCAAGGAATTCGTACAATTCAGCTAAAGTTGCCATAATAATTTTACATCTATCCGTTAGACCTCAGATATTACCTGGCCATTTTTTAACAAACTATTGAATATATTATTAATACATTTTTGCGGAATCTTCTCTTGCTCTAGACGTAGGTTGTGAAACTTGACATGATCGTACAGTGCGGCTTCCGCAGGGGTAAGATGGAGAGGCTTTGATACATTGCTTGGTGTGCCTTTGTCGCCTTCAAAATATGTGTCAAAGGTAGTGCGATCCATCAGAAGGCTTTGTGTCTGGGGAAAATAACTGCGGAACTGCGAAAGAATTTCGAAGCCCTGTGCATCAATGTCGCCCCAATAATATAGTGAAGCGTGCCGCATGAACGGAACGGACTTGAGGATGCCAATGGTGAATCCATGCCCCCAAATCAGCAGACTTCCTGCCAACTTGGGAAAAGTCAGGAAGTTGATTTTATTCTCCACCACAAACACCTTTTGCACAGGCAACGACAACGCACAGAACTGACTCTGAGGCATCGTAAGATCGTCTACACCAGAAAAGTATTCATTCGCAATCGATGCTTCCAGCACACGAATCCGCACCCATGACTCATCGTATCGCAATCCAAAGCGCTTCTCGAACACCTTCTCATCCGAACAAACATGCTCTACAATGACAATATCCAGCAACTCACGAAGCACTCCCTTGTTACGTTCAATAAACTTGGTATGCACCTCAATGGGCAATTCACGAATGTACAACCTAGGACAAGGGTTTGCCACAAAATAGCGCAAAACTTTCAGCAAATCAGACCAAAAGGAAGCATTTTCCACCACCTTCAGCGGATAGCGTTCCACCCATGAACGAAGCTGCGGAAACTCATCAAGCAACATTGCCACATCCTTACGAAACTGTGATACTTCACCACACTTCTGCAAGAAGCGCTCAATGTCCGATGCACTCTCGAATAACACGCGCTCAGGCAGATCCTGTTCGCCCAATGCTTTCGTTTTCACTGTTTTCCACTCAATCGTGTAACCAAAGCCCTTCACCTCTTTCGATTGCGAACGGATGTCCGTCAGTTCACGTTGATACTCGTCCATCGATGCGCTAGCCTTCTTGTCGCAAGGGATCACAATTGGCTCAAACTCAGAGCCAGCTACCACCGAACGCAAATAATCTACATACTTGCGTTCAGTCTTCTTACGTATTTCTACTGCCGTTATCATACTTCCATACTCCTTTCACGTTCTGCCTTAAACTCACTGATAGGCATATTATAGAGCACAGAACAGTTGCCCTTGCGCTCCACATAATGCACATACGAAATATCGTTCTCCACGATGTGAATATTGTCGCTCGGAGTCACCACGAGCAACTGCAGATGGAGTTGTTTGCAGAGCGAAATCAGATAGCGTGCCTTGTCCTCGTCCTGTGCGCGAAAAGCTTCATCTATTGCAATGAAGCGGAACGAAGAATCTAATCCACTCTTGGTTAATCCGAACTGGTAAGCGATAGCCGATCCCAGAATCGTGTATGTTAATTGTGCTTTCTCGCCACCAGACAGCTGCCCCATCGCCTCATAGGTGTTACGCTTCTGCCCATCGTCTTGGTAAAACTCCTCCGACTTATATGTGTACCATCCACGCACATCCATCACCGACTTTCGCCATGATTCGACCTGTAAGCGAGACATCAGCGGTTCAATATGCTGTTCGAAATGAATCTTGCTTCCATCGATTGTTGAATTCATCTCATGAATATTAGGTATTGCACTGCTCAGCAGGTTTTGAAACTCCTTCACATCCACATTCAATCGTTTGGTTGCTACCAACTGGATATAAGTCTTTGGAGCATCTTTGAAATCAATGCCTATAAGATACGAATTCAATTGGTCGATGGTCTTGGTGATAGACTGACACCAGTTTTGGAAGAATACATTGAATGCACTGACTTTGTTGATGATATTCTCCTGCAAATACTTGTTGAAGCGCGATTCAAACCCTGGTAAATCTTCGTCAAGCAATCGTTGGTAATAGGCCTGATATTCGCCCATAAACTCCACGGCTTCGGGCAAACGGCTCACATCCGAACGCCAATCGTGATACTTCATGGTAATTTCCTCTGCGGGATTCTTGAAGCGATAAATCAGGTTCTTCAAATCGCTATTCTTGCGACTCTTCGTTTCACGCTGTTTCTGCAAAGCTAAATCGATCTCATGTTGTAACGTGTCACGCTTTCCGTTCAAATCCTCCAATGCCACATTCAGTAAATCTGTGTGTTGCGACTCAAAAGTATCCGTATCAACTACGCCTATTTGAGCCAAAGCTGAATTACTTTCGTTTCTCCTTTCTTTGAGCTTATTCTCACGATTCTCCGATAATGTTTTCTTTTTGATAGCTTCATTGTTCTCATCATCAAGTAAACCGATTTCTTTTCTCACCCCCGCCAATTGCTCCTGTAAAATCTTCACCCGATTATTGGCTTCCTCCAGTTGTCGTTTCTGTTCTTGCTTTTGCTGAATGACTAGTACACACGACTGCCAGTCGATATCATCAAATTTATCGTATTTACTAAACAGCGTCAAATAGGTTTCCCGCTTCTTCTGAGCATTCTTTATGTCTTCCTCTAGCTTACGGACTTTAGCTGCTGTCATCTTTTCTTCCTGCTGCAACTGACGCACCTCTGCCTGTAACACGGCAATTTTCTCCTTGTTATCCCAGCCAAGCACATAGTGTTCCTTGCCTCGTATCTCTGGTCGGTCGTCTTTCTCATGCTTACCACCTCTCGCCTTTATCAGCCCCTCTTTTGTTACTGCTTTCTCTTGCAGATGGTTGAAGTCCGCAAGCGAATCAACACAACTATAGTTGAACTCAGCAAATAACCTGTCCTCAAGCCAATCCAAATACAAACACATTGGCTTGTATTCAAGCTTACGGAGCAACGAATCCGCTTTCAATGTCCTATCCTCAAACTCACGAATAGTCTCTGCGCCCTGGTATCGCTGATACACGATACGACCTCGCAGATTATGACCATTCACATACTCATTTACCTGCTTGTAATACTTCTCCGGCACTACCAACCGCAATGCAAAATTGTGAAGAATACGCTCAATGGAATATTCCCAATCACGCTCATCATCCTTCACACATATCAGTTCACCAATGAATGGAATCTCTTCGGTAGTTGCACCAACAGCTTCCAGTATCTCATCACGAATCTCAGCCACACGACCGGATATATTGTTCTTATGCTGCTGCAGATAGCGTATGGTGGCCATTCGTTCTTCTATGTTGCTACTGATTTCATCCTGACGGTTTTGTGCCTGACGCTTCTCTTCCATAAGTTGCCTGTCAATCGTCACTTGCAGAGCATCTTTCTCGCGTTTGGCGGTCGCACGATTAATTTCGAATACCTCTACATCAGGACTTTGTTCCATCTTCACCAGCTTTGCCAACTTATCGTATTCTTCGGCTTTGGCCTTGCGGTTATCACGTATCCTCACTCTCTGATTGATTTCCTTTTCAATTTCATGTATCTGCTGACCCACCTCGTCCTTCTCAATAGCCACCGTCAAGCGCATTTGCTCTTGTTCCAGCTCACCCTTCTGCACCTTCAACTCCTTCAACCTATCTTCCAGTTTCCTCAAGTCGCTCTTGCAGCACACCAACTCCTTGTCGCACAAATCCACCGTTCGCGCAGCAAACCAATAGGCTGCCACACTCTTCTCCTGCTCCATTTCAACTATGCGTATGTCTATCTCCTTCAGTTCCTCTGTCAATGCATTGATAGGTTCCAGTTGGGCAATCTGCTCCTTCACCTTATCGATATTAGTCTTAGCCTCCATCAGATTTTGGAAGTTGTCCTTCAGTTCCTGATACTTCTCCTCAGCCGGCAGTTCCTCGAGCATATTCGTACGAATAAAACTGTCCAGATCGTCCAACACTTTCACACCCACTATCTGATTGAAGAGTGTAAGCGCCTTGTCCGAACGCATACCGAAGAGGGTTATCATCTTTTCGCCATATGCCACCGGACCATCAAAAAACTCTATCGTGCGTTTTGTTTCATTCGTATTGTATTTTTTCGTCAGTCGCTTGCGCCAATCGCCATGCAAGTCAAACTCTGAAAAGTCACGCTCTATAGTCAACGACTCTCGGGCTACACCAAACAGTACCTTTAGTTCCTCGCCAGTGTAGTAGCGCACCTGAAACAGCGTCACCACGCGCTTGTCCACATTGCAGAACGATGCAAGCAATACCGAACGAGCCCCTTTGTCGCGCAATCTCAGCGTGGTTGTGCTCGCTGCACCCTCCTGCTGCTGATTGCCATAGTTGCCAAAGAAGTACGATTCCTCTGTACGGTTGCCCTTCTTCTCCACACCCGATGATTGATTGTAAAATCGTTGGCGCTTCAGTGGCACCATCAGCGTGAGCAGAGCATCTATCAGCGTACTCTTGCCCGAGGCGTTTGCTCCGGTCAATAGCGAGTTGTTACCATGCAAATTCATATGGTACACTTTTTTGTCAAAGGTTCCCCAATTCCACACTTCCAAATAGTCAAGCTTAAAGCCTGCCACTTCCGAACTGGTATTAAATAGGTTCATCTGCTGCATTATAGTCATTAAGTTTGTTTTTAAATTCTAATATATCGTCCAGTGTCACCTTATCCTTGATGATGCGATGTATCTTATAGCGCTTCTCACCCTCAATATGCTTTGCTTCCACCAGGAAACCAAAGCCTGCTATGCTGTCTATATAGCGGTCAAGATCTTTCTCAAACTTGGCACGATTGAATGTGGCGGGAAGAAACAATTCTGCCTCTTCCTTTATTTCAGTAGCAGTTACATACTTGTCCGAAGCCTGCGACTCTGTTGGATTGCTGTCGAAGTCTTCGAGTATCTGCCTCAACACGATGAGTATCACCGAAACCTCAAAACCATACGACCTTCTCGACACCATGTTCAATGTTTTGTCTTCGTCCAATTTCATTTGCTTGACAAAGGCAAAACCTTCATCCTTTTTCACGATGAGTTCCAGTCCCATCACACTGATATAGTCCTGAATCTCGCTTTGGTAGTCGAGTAAATCATTCCAAACTACATCGTCTTTCTCTACGATGCCTTTCAACAGTTTCACTACAGCCCTGCTGTATGGTTGTATATTTGCTGCGTTCATCTTGTTATTATAATTTCGGGAATTGATATGGTTTTATTTTCTGTAAAAATAATATGTTGCTGGCGTTCTTCGCTTACCACCGTCTTATATTCCTTCAGCACGCCAATGTATCCAAACACTTCCGACAGACCTTTCTCCACGCCTTCGTTCCGCTCTATCACCTCTGCCAGGGTCGTCTGCTGTCTGTCGTTCAACACCTCGTTGATGCGGTCTCTCAGCACCTTTCGGTCGATGTGATACGGATTGTAGAGTTTACCAATACTCTCCAAATCAGCCAGACTCAGTCCGGCTATGTCAGGCTTATCCTTATACACAGTTTCTTTTACAGGTGTGAGGGTAAGAGGGCACTCCAGCGGCAGATTGATGTCAATGGTTTCGTATTCAAGCGAAGCATCTGGCTTTTCTTTCCGTCTGCTGGCTTCGATGAGTAGTTTCTTTATATCGTTGATTACTTGCTTTGTCGCCTCAGCATTCATATGTCCGTTCTGGCGAATGATTCGACTCAGTTTCTCGCTCATGCGGTCGTTGGTTTTCGCAACCTTCTCACCAGCGTCAAACAGATGCTTTTTCATTTCCTTGAGAAACATGTCATGTGCATCAATGCCTCTATTTTCCAGCGTTTTGTAGAGTGCACCAGCCAACTCGTCCCATTCTTTCTGCAGATCGGCCGAGAGCAGAAACTCCCAAAATGCATAGAAACTTTTGCCTTGTTGCGATTGTTTTAGTTCGCCATATGCATCAAAGATGTAGTTCAACAAAGCTTTCTTCTCTGCATTTTCTGTCTGACGTTCGTATATCTCTTTGATAATCCCCTTAAAGTTGTCATCCACCTCTTTGAAATCGCTCAGCAGTTCCTTCGCCAGTTTGTTCAAACTGTTGTATCGTGGTTCTATCTGGTAGTCCTCGTAAACCTCGACCTCTTCGCCCATCTCCAGCCGCTGAATCTGATGCTCTATCTCCATTTTTTTGGTTCGAAGCAATTCTAGTCGCTTCTCACGGTCCTCGTTCGAGTATTCCACCAATTCCTTCAGTTGGGAAAACAGTGTCTTGAACTTTGATTCAGTACCGATGTAATCTTCTTTTTTCAAGCTCACCACCCAATCTATCAATTTGCTTGTGTGTGACGAAATCTCGTATATCACCTCTCCCTCTTCGTTCTGATAATTGGTCAAGAATCCCTTGTCTGTCCAGTCTTTGATGAGCCGTTTCGCTTTCTGTTCGTTAGACTCTACTAGTCTCGTCATTTCAGAATCATCCTCCACCAACGTATTTTCCTGCTCATCCAGTCGGTTCTCCAGTAGCATGTGCAAGCGTTCCTGCATTATAGCCGCCTGTCCTTCAAACGCTTCAATGACAAAAGACAAGAAGAAATCCACACTTCTTGATTTTATGAGTCGTACGCTTGGTGACTCTCGTAATATTTGTGTTATTTCTTCTACTTGCATAAATGTTATTCGAAATTATTTTGTTTAAAATCCATCAGTGTCTTAAATATTACATTCAAACACTTTTAAGGTGTTATTTATCTTTACACACAAAACACCACCATTGAATCATTGAAGTTCTATAATTCATTTTCCCCAATCCTTGCGATCAGTTCAGCATTCAGTTTCTCATCTCGTCCCAACAATTGCCGTACAAGCTGATAAATCGTAGTGCAAGGATTTTGATTTGCATAACGTGAATCTGCATATTCTAAATGCTTCGCTTCCGCATACCGCAAGGCGGACTCCATTGAGCCGTAAGTAGTCATTATCTTATAATTGTTAGGATCTTTCTTGGCGTATCTGTACTTTTTCTTCGATTTATATTTCGGAGAAGCATTTACAGCTGTTGAAATCTTCTCTTCATAATCCTTTCGAGACACTCCTGTTATTACATTCTGAAAATGATATAGATACCACAATTCGAATGCTTCATTACTCCAGGCTACCTCAATGCTATTTTTTTGTCCCATCGCAATGGCTTCGTTGAAATCCTTTGCAGGAAATTCATCCCTATCGAAAACAGCCCAAACACGGTCATAGTTATTCTTATTTTTAAGATCAATGGCCTTCTCCACAACATCTTTTGTTCCACGCCCAAGCCCTTTAACCTCGATGTCATATACAATTACCCCCTGTTGCTTTTCGGCAAAAGCTTCAAAGTAATTAGGTTCAGTCTTTGTCCCTTCGCACACAATTAACACAGAGCAACGTATGACTTTCTGTTCTCTCTTTTGCGATTGCCTCCTAAATTTTGAAGAAGCATTATCTATCTTTATTCTCTTTGCTGCCATAGCCTTACATTATTAATCATTCAATATATAAGGAATGGCACCATAACGACCGGCGATATAGTTTTTCTCATAATTTGCATCATTACGAGGTTTGGTCCCGTCTGGGAGTACGATATCAATCAGACTATACAAATCCGTCTGCTCTTTAGAATCTTTCTCCGTGAACCATATCTGGTCTCGTCTTAAAATTTTCTGAGAAAGTAAGTGCGTATCGTGGGTAGTGAATATCAATTGGGCATTCTTTGGATTTGTTTCCGGATTATTGAATAATTCAATAATATACTGAGAAATCAGAGGGTGCATTTTTGCATCCAGCTCATCGATGACAAGCACGCTCCCAGAATAAAGCGTTTCGAATATCGGTCCCGAAAGATCAAATAACTTATTTGTACCGGAAGATTCCCTATCTTCAAACGAGAAGTTAATTGTACCTACTATATTACCTTTATCTGAATATACGTTATGTATAGAATCCAACTCAATACTCTTCTTGCCTTGCGTTTCTCTTTGGAAGAGTGCTCGTAATTCCATAGGCAAGTCCTGAGGAATATTGGGTTCTTCCTCATGAGTAAGAATGTTGTTAAATCCAAGTCTCAATTTCTGGAAGAAGTTGAGAGCATCAACACTCAAAGATTCTTTTTTGTGAAAAAATAATTTTGAATATGCTCTATATTGTTGATTATTCAATCCAGAAATCACATTAAAGTCCGATTGAAACCAAGAAATAACCTGACGAGATATTTCACCGCCTAACTGTTGGCATAATGACAGGAACAAACGGTTGTCATTGGTCTTTTCTTCATATCCGACTCCTTCCGGGAAATTATTCTCATCTACACAAATCCCATCTTCGTTTCTTACGAACATCATCTGCTCTTTAGAACGAGGTGTTGTTTTCCGGAATAACCATTCTTCAACGATACGCTCCAGATTATACCTGAATCCATATCTGTAACAATACTCTCCTTTCAAAAATATAATCTCAAACATAGAGGGATGGTGATTGTCCTTCAAAAGAAGAAATGGGTCATATTCCAATTGCTCATTGTCATTTAACTTCACCGACAACAACACGCAACTCGCCATTGCGTGCATCGCACTGACAAGATTGGATTTCCCACTTGAATTGGCACCATACAGCGCAAGCGAACGAAGCAGAGTATATTTATTGCAGTCAAACAAGTTCGTTTCAGTACATTCTTTCAAAGCTTTATCGGCCTCCAATACTAAGGTCTTTTTCCTATAAAACGACCTGTAATTCTCAACTGTAAATTCAAGTAACATATATCTGACTTTTAAGTGTTTCAATTATTTTTCATAACTGTTTTCGAGTACAAAGGTACAAAATTCAATTCATACAATGCATATTTTTGAGATATTTTCTCAAAAATATGCATACAGCATCTATTACATTTGCTGATTCAAAAAATAACATGCTGAAAATCAGCAGATAATCGTTATCTATACACATAATCATATCCGCATGATTGTGTGCAAAATTATGTAGAAATGAAATATTGTTGAAATTTCTTTTATGCTGACTAAAGGTACTGAACCATTTCATGCATTTGTGTCGCATACAAGACAGTTATTCTGTTATCATCCTCAGCATAGTAAGCAATACAGTGTTCTATTCCATTCAACATATTTTCAAATGCCAAACAAGGGTTCAACCCTCCACTGACTAATGTGTTACCCAAGGCCTTCATTTTTTTGCTCCGAGTAGTAATAGGTTCTGTTTTCAAGCATCCAAGAACTTTTTCTGGACTATCCAAATAACAATAATACAACCAAATCTCAAAACAAGGATTGCTCACGACCCATCTACCTTGTACATCGGTTTGATTACCTTTAAATATTTTCTCCAACTGATCATAGAATTCATCTACATCCGAAAGGAGAAATACTTTGTCCATAGTATCCAGTTGGAAAAAGCTGCGATTCTATTTTTATTTCTCCTGTCAACTGTATTTATTCCCACTTCTCTTGCATCTGATATGGCTGTAATCCTTGTCCTTTTTCAGACATAAATACAACTCTTAAAGAGTTAAGCTCACGCTGTTTAATCAATTCCAGAAGAAAATCCTTTCCCCCCAGAGAGTACGAATATAAGACTGGTGGAAAGAATCCCTTCAGGCTTTTGGTAAGCAGAAGACACTCCTGATGTTTCATATACCTGACAATTCTCCTTATTTTGGGTTATAGACTGATGTACAAGCTATTTAGGAGTTAATCTTGAGTATTTTTTTTGAATATGTAAATTTAGATAAATCCATAACAATATTAACATTTTACATATTCAATTCACCAATAAAAGGAATAGCGCCATAACGCCCCTCCATATATCCGTTCTCAATATTAATTGTGTTGTGAATCTTAAAATCGTTTAATGAATACATATGACTCCCACCATCCTTCTTTTCAACCATCCAAGCTTCATCGGTGCGCAAAAAATCCTGATTTAGCAAACAGGTCTGATGCGTTGTAAAAATAAGTTGTCCATTGGTGTCCTGTGAGGAAAAATAACGGACAAGTTCCCTGACCAAATGTGAATGTATGCTATGATCGAGTTCATCTATGATTACCGTCTTGGCGGATTTCATTGCATCATATAATGCCGGAACAAGCGACAGTAATCTAACCGTACCGTCAGACTGTGCCTGGATATCCATATCCTTTGAAAATCCGTTTTTACCAAATTGCTGGAATAGCATTTGACTTATCTTCTGCACTCCATCTTCTACACTAATAGATCTTGTATTTCTGAAATCAACGACCTCCGACAACACTCCGGAACGCATTTCTTTAAGTTTGTCCATAGGTAGATTACTGATGTCATGGGTACTCATCCAATCTTCAAAATTTTCTGTTTCGACATTAACTCTGTTAATACCAAGACCAAGTACCTTAAATATATCCGAAGCAAATTGATTGATTTCTTTGTTGCTCTTGAATATTCCAATCAGTGCAGGATTGAAAGAATGCAAGCCAATTATTGTAAGTTCGTCCTCAAACCATTTTTGTGCAATACTAATATTTTCATCCGTCAATACCGGCATATCATTGTTTATAGTCAAAAGACTGGAAAATGGATTTTTTTCTATCCATCCCAAAACCATATTGCCTACTTCCTCTGAAGGCGTAACTGCATATTCGATTTTGCCCTCTTTGCGAGTGAAAACATTATGGTTTTCTTCCGAACCCAAACCGGAAATCTGTAGTATTTCGGAAACAATCCCAGTATTCATAATTTCCACAGAGTATATATATGGAATTCCTGTTTTTGTCTCAAACTCTATTGTCAGTTCCATAGGTTCTGTTCCTGTATTTTCTTTTAACGCAAAGATGTACTTACCAAAGGTATCCTTGTCGAGAAAACTTTTGTTCAAAGCTATTGCTTTCAAGAAATTGATACCCTTTAACAAATTGGATTTTCCAGCGCCATTGGCTCCATATATAGCAGCCATTTTCAATACAGGCAGTTTCTCATTAAGCATAGTAATATGGTTAGACAAGGTTGTCCTTTTCATATTAGGAAACATATCAAACTGAACCTCATCATTGAATGACAGAAAATTCTTCAATATAACACGCAGTATCATAAAATAGTATTTAATAAAATAATCAAACAGTAATATCAATGAGACATTAACCTATCTCAATGCAAAGATAATTAAAACAACCAGAAATGTGAAAATTTCACGTGAAAATTTCACGCATTAAAAATAAAGAAAGGCATCAAGATAAATAATATTGCTGGCGAAAAGAGAAAATACAAGATTCTATTAACCAATATCAGTCATTATGAAGTTGTATAATGTTTGGTTTAGAACCTTTTTAAATATACAAGATACTAGACTAAACCTATAATTTCTTTTCTCTAATAAACGGCACTCTATGCATCTTGAATCTGGGTTAGAATTAATACTACTAGGTATCAGATTATGATAACTATGCAGAGAATTCTTCCTTTTTCTTTTGATTAGCATACGATTTTGAGAATTACTTAGTTCCAAAAAATTATGTTTTCTTTTTTTAGTGTTATTTTTGTATAAATTTTGTCCCCAGTTTGTCCCTCTTCATATAAATAATAGGGAAAAGCATACTAAATATCAATATATTACAAATCAATTTATATTTTCTGTATTGAACCCTACAAAGGTGTCAGCACTCGGCATACTTGCCCGAACTGTCACCGCCAAAGATGCTTTTCCAAATACATTGATACAGAGAAGCAAATCAAGTTCCCTGATTACGTAGGTCGTTGTGACCATGAGCAGAAATGCGGTTATCACTTCACGCCTCGTGATTACTTTGAGCAGAATCCATCTGAGAAAGAAAAGTTTGCTGAGAATAGCTTCGGAAGTTATACAACTATTAAAGAAGTAAAACTGGTAGCCATCTCCTACATGGATTTGGATATAGTCAACCAATCATTACGAGGCTATTCTGCGAACAAGTTATTTCAGTTTCTATCGGCTCAATTCGGAGAGGCGGAAACATTGAATCTTATGAAGAGATACAAGGTTGGTACATCCAAGTATTGGGATGGAGCAACCGTATTCTGGCAAACGGACAATCAGAGTAAAGTCAGAACTGGTAAGATAATGCTTTACAATTCCGAAACGGGTAAACGAATAAAAGAACCATACAATCATGTTACGTGGGTGCACTCCGTATTACACAAAGATGGCTACAATTTGAAGCAGTGCTTCTTCGGTGAGCATCTGCTTTCCGAAGACAAAAGCCGTCCAGTTGCGCTGGTCGAAAGCGAGAAAACGGCAATTATTGCATCTTACTATCTACCGCAATTCCTATGGATAGCATCAGGTGGAAAGAACGGTTGCTTCAATGTCAACAGCCTATCCGTTTTGGCAGGAAGAAGCGTTGTATTATTCCCTGATTTAGGTGCAACCGACTATTGGCAGAGCAAAATCAGCCTGATGAAAAGCTGCGGAATTGAAGTACAAATGTTCGATTATTTGGAAGCCAACGCTACCGAAGACGAACGCAAAGAGGGGTACGACATAGCTGATTATCTACTCAAAGTGAAGCCTGGCGAAGCCATTCTTCAACAAATGATAAGGAAGAATCCTGTCTTGGAAACACTGATAGATACATTCGATTTAAAGCTCATCAGCGTACAACAAGGCACTCCACGACCGAAGGTTTTACCACCCAAGAAGCGAGGATTCAGACTTTGAACTCAGGGAGAAGAATCGAGACTTTTTTACTGTAGCAAGTTAATGTCGGTGTATTACATTCCCCGACCACTTGCTCCTCAAAAAGTCTGAGGAGGCGGCTCCCGATGGTCACACATTATTCACTAAAAACAGATTCAAATGGAAAAGAAATATACAGTAACACTCCGTCTGTCATATCAGCAATACGCATGGCTTGGTGCGCTTTGCAGACGGAGCAAGCAAACTCAAAGCGCAGTCATCCGTTCACTCATTGAGAACGGAACGGTGCGTGAGCGAATCACGAAAGAGCATATCCACATCATCCGTCAGTTGATAGGTGAAAGCACAAATCTTAACCAGTTGGCGAAACAGGCAAACACCTACGGATTCTTCACCGTAGCGGACAGATGCAAGGAAATGGCTCAACACATTAATCAACTTATAAAACGACTGAAAGATGATAGGTAAACAAACTAAAGGAACGTCATTCGGTGGTTGCGTCCGCTATGTCCTCAAAGAGGAAAAATCCAAGCTATTAGAAGCAGTCGGAGTAGGAGGGACACCCGAACAGATGGCAAAGCAATTTGAGTTACAAGCATTACTCAACGACAAGGTAAAGAATATTGTCGGACACACCTCGCTCAACTTCTCACCGGAAGACAGCGCAAGACTAAGGTCCGATGATGCTCTGATGCTGAGCATAGCGCACGACTATATGAAACTGATGGGTATTGAAAACACGCAATACATCATTGCCCGTCATATCGACCGAGAGCATCCGCATTGCCATATCGTTTTCAACCGAGTGAATAATGACGGCAAGACGATTAGCGACAAGAATGACTTCCGAAGGAATGAAAAAGTATGCAAAATGCTAACCGCCAAATATCGCTTGCACTTTGCTAATGGTAAAGACCATATCAAAGAGGAACGCTTACGCCCCTATGATAAGGCAAAGCATGAGATATACAAGGCATTGAAAGAAGAACTGTCCAAAGCTCATAGTTGGGATGATTTGAAAGAAGTACTTGCAGACCGGGACATTGATATGAAATTCAAGGTCAGTCGGACTACACGGGAAATGCAGGGTGTCAAGTTTGAGTACAATGGTTTTTCTTTCTCCGGTTCAAAGGTCAACCGAGAATTTAGCTACTTGAATATCGACAACCGATTGGAAGAGAATGCTTGTGCATCCTTGTTGGAGTCTGCTAAACAGAAACCGAAACAGCAAAAAGAAGAGCTACAGCAGAGCGTTTCTCATTCCGATGATAGTTTCGGTATCAGTTTCGGTTTGCTAAACGGCAGCTCATCCTACGATGCCACTGCCACAGAAGAAGCGGAGTTCAATCGCCTGATGAAAAAGAAAAAGGCTAAGCGCAAGCGAGGCTTTCATTTATAATCCATTTTTATTAACATTTTAAATTCAATTATTTATGGTACAAAAAGATTTAATTCTTGATTTTAATCTCTACTTGTGTGAGAAATTTGGCTACAGAGAAAGCTGTAGCGTGATGCAAAATGCCAACGGCTTTTGTGTGGACATCCGTGAACGTGATTTAGACTGCTATATCCGATTCTGGGAGTATAGCTGTGGAAGAGGCAACTTCCCAGACTGGTCTATCATCATTGTGCGCAGCAACTTCAAGAAGAACCAAGAAGAAAGCCTGAAAGACTTGGCTCGGTTCTTCAAGGAGTACATGCCACGCTACGGTTACAAATACCTCTGTACCGAGGACGATGACTACAAGTATTATCAGACACTTGGTTTAAAGTGTATAATGGACGGTTTTTGTCCCAATTATGCACTAGCACTGAAAGATTTGAATGTCTGATACATGGTTTTAGAGTTATGGAGGGGATTTTCCTCTCCTTAATCTTTTCAATGTACCTTATGATAAAACAGGTTCCCCAATTATAAATGTTGGTAAAAGTGTTATTACTCCATTCTCATAATGTACGCAATGATTGAGAGCGAAGAAATTACTATAAAATTCCTTCGCTCTACATATTACATCATTTCCCCAGCGATTTAAAGACTTTCGCAATACAACGCTTTTTCTGTTCCATATTTGGATGAACATATAAGTCCAATGTAGTTGATATGTTGGAATGCCCTAACAATACACTAACGGTTTTGTAGTCACAGCCAGCTTCTATACAACGAGTGGCAAAACTATGGCGAAGCCCATGATATTTTAATTTAGGAATACCCAATTTTTCCATTAATTTGCCGTAATAATTACGGTAGGTACGAGGTTCGGTTGGATATTCATCATTAGTCAAGACATAGAAATCTTCATTAACGACCTTCTTTAGTGGTTTTACCATTGCAAGAAGCTCCTTTGTCATAGGAATTTCCCGACATGAGTTTTGTGTCTTGGGAGTATTGATTACCAACTCAGTATGTTTCTTCGTTCCATCAATAATGTAAATCCGTTCAATTGTACGATTAACGGTAATCGTTCCCTCAGAAACATTGATGTCACTCCACTTCAAAGCGCAAACTTCCCCAATACGAAGTCCTGTACAAAGACTGATGTAGATACCCAGTCCGGTAAAGGAGAAATGGTTTTGAATATGATTGAGTATTTTCTTGTGATTGGCAACTGACAGTACTTCCAATTCTTTGGTTGTTGAAGAAGACGGATATTTGATGTCCCACTCTTGATAATCCATCCATTCATTTTTCACACCGAATTTCATAACCATTTTCAGAACAATCAAAATGTCTTTTACGGATTTCACACTCAGCCCATTCTCAATTTTCCGCAAAACGAAGTCTTGCACAGCCTGTTCATGGAGCGTATCACTTTCTCCAAAGTTTGGAAGAATATGATTCTCCAAGATAAGCACATAAGCAGCCATTGTGGACTGTTTCACATAAGGTTGCTTGTACTCTTTCCATGCAACCGAGATTTCTCTAATTGTCTTTTGTCTCATAATCGTATATTAATATGTTGTACATATAATTAGAGAATAATAAATCACTGATGTTCCCCATTTGAGATTCCCGGAGTTTAGTGGGGAGTGGGAAATGGTATCACTTCAAGATATAGCCACTATAAATCCAAAATCAGATCCGCTTCAGAACACTTTTATTTATATAGACTTGGAAGCCGTTGAAAAAGGTGAGTTAAGAAAAATACAAGAAATAATGCGAGAAGAAGCACCAAGTAGAGCACAACGTGTTATAGATAACAATGATATTCTGTTTCAATGTGTGCGCCCCTATCAGAAAAACAACTATATTCATAGGATTCTAAATACGAGTAATCAACAATGGGTTGCTTCTACTGGATATGCTCAAATTAGAACAACAGAATTGCCAAACTATATTTATCATCTATTGAATACAGACGAATTCAATAGAAAAGTAATGGTTCGTTGCACAGGTTCAAGTTACCCTGCTATTAATAGTGAGGACTTAGCAACAATTCATCTTTATTATACACCCGACAAAAAAGAGCAACTTAAAATATCTCGATTATTAGATTTACTTGACAAACGCATTGCTACCCAAAACAAAATCATTGAGAAACTGCAGTCCTTAATCAAAGGAATTGCACAGCATTGCATTAAAGAATCAACAAGTGGAAACACATATGTAAAACTTGGTGATATTTGTCAAATTACAACAGGGAAACTTGATGCAAATGCACAGGTAGATAATGGGATTTATCCATTTTTTACTTGTGCAGAACAACCATTCAAAATTGATAGCTTCGCTTTTGATACAGAAGCTTTACTAATCTCTGGAAATGGTGCTAATTTGGGATATATCAATTATTATAAGGGAAAGTTTAATGCTTATCAAAGGACTGTAAGCATCCGATAAAGTACACATTGTAGACCTAAAAACTCTTCTATTACTTTGCGTTCAAAAACGTAGTTATGAAACGATCAATGAGTAAAGAAGAGTTTTTAGCGCTATATCAGCGCCAACAGTCCAGCGGACTAACCATAAAGGATTTCTGTGATAATGAATCGTATCCTGCTTCCTGTTTTCATTATTGGAAGAAGAAATATGGATTGAGTCACCCATATACCAAACACACCGAACCTACAGGTGATTCGTTTATCCCTCTTAATATTAATCATACTCCTGCCATTCCCACTTCATCATGTGGTGACAGGCATGTAACCATAGAACTTCCATCCGGCATAAAGATCCACCTCAACATCCTAAGTAATCCGGAGATTATTTATGGCCTGATCAGTAAATTATGTAGCCATGTTCTGCCTGAATGATACGATGCGCTACTTCCTGTGTCCCGGGAAGACAGATATGCGCAAAGGAATAAATTCCCTTTGTGGGCTTGTTCATGATAAAATGGGATATGACGTTCGACTTGGCGATGTGTTTATCTTTGTCAACCGAAGCAGAACAACCATGAAACTTCTGCATGCCGAAGACGGAGGTATGGTTTTATACATAAAACGCCTTGAGGAAGGTACCTTCAGACTTCCTTCCTATGATAGTGAAAGCCGTTCCTATCCCATGGAATGGCGTGATTTAGTACTGATGGTGGAAGGCATAACCGATAATCCGAGTGATAGACTCAAACGTCTTAAAGCCGGTCGAAAAGAAGGATTTTATTGATTAAAAAGAGCTTCCTAAACTTGTATAGCTGTACGATTTTCAGTATCTTTACATTATAATAAGATACTAAAAAGAATGATTCATACAGATACGATGGAACTAATAATCAAGAATCAACAGGAGCAAATAAAAGGGCTTCTGGAGACAAATCGTACCCTTGTAGAATCAAATCAGAAACTTATGGAACAGACGGGAGAACTGCAGCAAAAAGTACAGGAACTCCTGTCGCAAGTAGCCTGGTTAAACAGACAGCTTTTCGGCAGAAAGAGTGAAAAGCTGGCATCCTTGGATCCCAACCAGCTTGCCTTGTTTGATACCTTGGCTAATCCCAGGCAAGAGGAAACGGATCTTGTGGAGACTGGCGTAGGCACTAGGACATGTAAACCGGACGGAAAGAAAAAAGAATCCCGCCGTAATCGGGAACTGTTAGAGGGGCTGCCCGTTGTGGAAGTCATTGTCGAACCTGATAATGTGGATCTGAATCGATATCGTCGTATAGGTGAAGAGCGCACACGTACGCTTGAATTTGAACCGGGAAAGCTATATGTCAAAGAGACAGTACGTCCCAAATACGGACTCAAAAATAATTTAAGTCTTCCCAAAGAGGGTGAAAGCGGTGTCATAATAGCACCGCTTCCACCTTCCCCTATATACAAATGTCTGGCAGGACCTTCCTTGCTAGCCGAAATACTTCTGCAGAAATATGAATATCATGTTCCCTTTTACCGTCAGGTAAAGGAATACAGACATTTGGGTGTACGACTGCCGGAAAGTACTTTAAGCGGGTGGTTTAAGCCGGTATGTGAGTTATTAAGTCCTCTTTATTCGGAATTAGTAAAGCTCGTAACGGGCAGCGGATATGTTCAGGTCGACGAAACCACAGTACGGGTCATCAACAAAGGAAAGGGAAAAACCGATAAGGAGTATTTATGGATGGTCAGGGCAGTTATGGAAAAACAGGTCATCTTCCATTATGATGACGGTTCCCGATCCGGACAGACAATCAGAAATTTATTAAAGGACTTCAAAGGATATCTTCAAAGTGACGGATACAGTGCCTACAATGCGTTTGATGGCACTAAGGACGTGTGCCTTATTGCCTGTCTGGCCCATATCAGAAGACATATGGAGCTGGCACTGGATGAAAATAGATCACTTGCTGAATATGCTCTTAAACAAATACAGGAACTATATCATATTGAGCAGATAGCAGATGCCCGGAAACTCGATGCGCAGGGACGATGTGCACTCCGCCAGCGTTTGGCAACTCCCATACTTGACTCCTTTGAAAAATGGGTGGAACAGACTTATGGCAAAGTACCACCAAGAAGTCGCATGGGACAAGCTATTACCTATACTTATCCTCTTTGGCCAAGAATGAAGAATTACCTGAAAGATGGAAATCTGAAAATCGATAATAATCTGGCGGAAAATGCGATTAGACCACTTACTTTGTCCAGAAAGAACTTCCTCTTTTGTGGTAACCACGAGGCTGCTGAAAATACAGCAATCATATGCTCACTATTAGCTACCTGTAAAGCACAGGAAATTAACCCAAGGGAATGGCTGAATGATGTCATAGCCAAACTTCCATACTATCTGGAAAAGGACTCCGGGAAAAATGTTCGTGAACTTCTTCCGGATGTTTGGAAGTTAGAGAAATCCAACACGAATCCAATTGGAGTTTAAATATTTATGTTGAAGAATAAAAAAAACTCGATATTAGCTTTTGACTAAAGTTGATATCGAGTTTTCTATTTTATGAAAATACAATGTGTACTTTATCGGATGCTTACAAAGGACTTATGTATTAGACTTGTTCTCCGAAAATATCCAATACATTAAATGGGCGTTAAAAGTACTGCTACCCAAAAGAATTGCAATAGAAAAGAGTTCAAGCAACACTCCTTATATAGTGCTATCAACTCTCACGGATTTAAGGTTGCCTATACCTTGTAAAAGTAAGCAAAGTTTCATCGCAAACCTAATGCAATCTTTGGAAAGAAAACTATCAAATCAAATCGCACAGTATGATTCCTATAATTATTTGAAGCAATACTTGCTCCGCCAGATGTTTATATGAACATTTGACGGAGTAGATACTGCTTTTGACCTATATAAAGATTTAATACTTTATGATTAATATCTATTTTGTCTTGAATTTTATCAAAAATAATTGCCTTCTGTTTTTGTTCAGAAATAGTGGGCAATGTTATTTTTAACTTTTCCAATGGAGTACGTACTATTTGCGGCTGTCCAGAGCCAGAAATAATACTATTGAAGTTATACGCAGAAAGATAATGATATAAATATCTCTTACACACCTTATCTTGATACTTATCTGTATTTATCACCATTGCATTTCCAGTTATCCAAGACATTGGTTTTGTATAATTTACCATACCACAAGTATTTCCACGGCAAGTTATACAAATTTGTTCCGTTTCATGATTGTAATCCTTATATTTGCCAATAATCCCATTTGCCCCATATACAAGAAAACCATCTTCTGTTAATTCTGTTGAAGATATTGTTTGCGGCTGATATATTTGTGCAATTTCGCTTAAATACACGTTATTGCCATAAACTCTTTGCATACAACATACTCTTAGTCCTTTGATTAAGGATTGTAAAGTTTGTAGGTCTGCGATTAGTAAACATTTGTTCGCACGCAAAGATTTGTTAGAAACTACTATATGCTTGTCGAATATTGCGACATTGAAAAATGATTACGCATTCCAGAGTGGCAAGTATAATGCACTGGGCAAATGGAAAATCCTCACAATAACAAATGTGTCTGGCGAGCGATATATAAACGATGAAGATTACAATTGCATAATCAACTTGCCGAACGATATACAAGACCACCAAGTTTTAAAAGAAGGAGATATTTTAATCTCTCTTACGGGTAATGTTGGGCGTGTTTCTCTTTGTAAGGATGGAGACTATTTGCTCAACCAACGAGTTGGTTTGTTACAACTTGCGAAAAATGTAAATCAAGAGTTTCTATATCAAATTTTATCTTCTCAAAGATTTGAAAATAGTATGATTGCTTGTGGTCAAGGTGCTGCCCAAATGAATATTGGCAAAGGGGATGTAGAAAGCTATGTATTACCATATTCCTCGAATGTCAATAACATTCTTTTGGTCGCAAAAATATTACACTCATACGATGAGTACATCATTAATGAGCAGCGGAAACTAACATTGCTAACCATGCAGAAGCAATATTTCCTTGCCCAGATGTTTATATGAACATCTGTTGCAATAGATATAGCTTTTGTTTCTGCATGACATTCTGTATTCTTTCTTCAATCTCGGCTTTTCTTTCAAGCGATGACAGAAAAGTTGAGATTTTTATTTGCCACTCAATTTTTGGTACTATTATTTTGAACATTGCCAAGTCTTTCTTCTGAATATTTGGTAAGCCAGAACCTATACGCAGTTTCATTATGGCATCCTCATTCGATTTAAGATAATGGTACAAGTACATATTATCCACCTTGTCTGCAATGTTTTGAATGGAATAACAATGACCACCGCTCCAAAATGGTGAGGTGTTGAATTGTACATACCCACAAGAGTTTCCGCCCTCACTTATTGAAATAGTACTGGCTTCTACATTGTAATTGTCATAATAGCCAGATGGCTCTGTACCACCATTCATTACATAATAATTACCACTATCAGAGAGATTTTCCCCATTGATTTGTTTACCCTTAACAATGTCACATAGATCAGACAGTAGAACAGTAGAACCTTTTACGCTTTTGAAAAGTCTTTCTGAAATCGCAGACTTTAGTTTCTTCAAATCCTCAATGATTTTGTTTTGGGTGGCAATACGCTCATCAAGCAAGCATAATAAGTTGACAATTTTATTTCTTTCGGATTCCTCGCCATATATTATTTTAAGCTTTTTAAGCATACTACCTGTAATGAGGGGTTGGCCTGATCCAAACACCAATCTATTTAAATTGTAATGCTGCAAATAATAATAGATGTAACGATTCCATTCTTTTGCATTAATTATAAGGGTGTTATCAGTAACACCACATGGAATGGTTGTTATTTGTAACTGACCTGCGTTTGCTCCGACACGAGCAACAAGAACTATTTCTTCATTATAGGAGGCTAGTCTTGTCATACCTATAATTCCTGTAGAACCATAAAGAGCAACTGTTCCATTACTCGTGGGCTTATCCTTGCCAGAGCAAATATTAGGTGCGATATATTGTAATTCAGTATTTTCCCACTCTCCACTAAACTCAGGGAATCTCAAATGGGGAACATTAAGGACTTTTTTATCTTTATTATCTATTGCCATAGTTGTCATTATTTTATAGGATTCAAGTCAAATGGAAGCAATGGTGTTTCATCATTACCCTCATTAAAACGGTCAAAATCCGATATGTATGATTTGTCTTGAATCAGTTTATATTTTTCGTATTCGCTATAAGCCTTATCTCTTGCTTCCTCTTGTGTTACTTTTCCGGCTGTATCGCACGGCTCGTAATCCATCGTTGCAAGATATTGTTGAAGGAACTTTTTCCAATCATCCATAGTTGAAACGATATGACGTGCAGCACGTGATTCTGCCATATCAAGAAAGGCAGTTGTGATAAGATTCAACTGGGACAATTCTGAATCTGACAGGTAATTTTTTGCGACGATGGTATCAGACTTTTGCACTCTTCCGTTAGGAGCTTTCTTCCACGTGGTAAGCCCCATATAAGGTTGCTCAGAATCAGCTCGTTGATAGATAATTTCCGCTGCCGTATGATGGGTAACGGCAAGGTGCATCATATTCTGTACCATCTTGAAGAACAACTTTGTATCTTCTGATTTCGGGTCATAATCCGCACTACATTCTGCATAAATGTCAGTTATCTTTTGGTAATATCTGCGCTCTGAGGTACGTATCTCACGAATACGCTCAAGCAAATCGTCAAAATAGTCTTTCCCGAAATGTTTGCCCTGTTTCAGTCTCTCATCATCAAGGGCATATCCTTTAATGATAAACTCTTTCAGCACTGAAGTAGCCCAAATACGGAATTGAGTAGCTTGATAGCTGTTTACTCTATACCCCACCGCCACAATAGCATCGAGGTTGTAAAATAGCGGCATACGTTCCACTTCCCGGTCTCCTTCTGTTTGAACTATCCCAATTTTTCGGATAGTTGCCTCTTTGGAAAGTTCTCCTGTTTCGTAAATTTGTCCGAGATGATAATTTATAGTTCTGACATCAACTCCAAACAAGTCCGCCATTCTTTTTTGTGACATCCAGAATGTTTCGCTGTTGAAAATGACTTCTACCCGTGCCTCCCCTTGTGCTGTTTTATACAACAATATATTAGAGCTTAGTGAATTATGCATAAGTTCTGCCATTGAGACAGATTGTGAGAAAAAGTCCCGTGCTTGTTGGACGAGCAACTTTTTACCATCAGCATTTTCCGCAATAATCATACATGCCATACGAGAGAGACGGAATATATTTACCTTGCGGAATGAGCCGTTTCCTATCTTGACCATATCAACCGCTTGGTTGAAATGTTCATCCACATTCATCCCTTTTTCTCCGGCTACTTTAATGGCTTTATCTATGACTCGTTGAAATTTCCAATAAGCAGAATAGCCCATCGCACCACAAAGGTCACGGGAACTCCAGTATTCATTCCCGTTTTCATCCTTGCGGCATATATTCTCAAATGAAGGAGTCATCTGAGGTATGTTGTCATTTTCACCCATTGCTATTACTTTTCTGAACTATTCTACCAGTCCCAATTCTTTCAGGTACACTTCAATCTCTTTGTTGAGTTCAGCACGTTTGGCTTCCAACTCCTTTATCTCTGCCATTACAGCCTTTATGTCGATAGGTTCTTCCTCTTCAAAGGTATCAACGTAACGTGGAATATTCAGATTGTAATCATTCTCGGCTATTTCTTGAAGAGAGGCAAGGTGACTGTACTTTTCTATTTCCTTGCGGTCACGATAAGTTTCGACAATCTTTTGGATATGTTGCTCACGAAGTTTGTTCTGGGTCTTTACCTTTTCAAACTCCTTGCTTGCATCAATAAACAGAATATTGTCATCTTCCTTACGACATTTCTTGAAAACAAGAATACAAGTCGGAATACTTGTACCATAGAAAATATTCGCAGGTAATCCTATAATGGCATCCACATAGTTTTTCTTTTCTATAAGGAAACGACGGATAACTCCCTCCGCATTTCCTCGAAATAGTACACCATGCGGAGCAACACAAGCCATTGTACCACCCTCGTTCAAGTGA
Organism: Phocaeicola vulgatus ATCC 8482; assembly: GCF_000012825.1. Classification (GTDB taxonomy): domain Bacteria; phylum Bacteroidota; class Bacteroidia; order Bacteroidales; family Bacteroidaceae; genus Phocaeicola; species Phocaeicola vulgatus. Next base: position 4,558,577 of record NC_009614.1, read on the forward strand.
TAAATCATGTGCAGAATAAATGCATAATCGGCAGTCTTACGTGGTGCAAGCCGTCCTGCTTTGCTGAAACGATCATCAGTATTGAATTTGTCGGCAGCACTCCATTCGGCTGAGAACGGAGGATTTGCAACCACTGCATCAAACTGAGTATCACCAAAAGCATCCCATTCAAGTGTATCACCATTTTCAATCTTGAAGTTGCTGAATCTGATGCCATGAAGCAACATATTCATTCGGGCAAGGTTATAAGTTGTAGGATTCTTTTCCTGTCCATAAATATCAACTGCATTTCCAATATTAGCAGCACGAAGAAGCAACGAACCACTACCGCAAGTAGGGTCATATACATTGCGTAAACGCTGGTGTCCGATGGAAACAATTTCTGCTAAGATACGGCTGACTTCCTGCGGAGTATAGAACTCTCCAGCCTTTTTTCCGGCTCCTGCGGCAAATTGCGAAATCATATATTCGTAAGCATCACCCAAAATATCAATCTCCTGTGATGCCTCTACTCCGAAGTCTATATCATCTAATGCAAGAAGCACGTTACTAACGAGCGTGTTTTTATCGTCGGCAGTCTTGCCCAATTTAGGTGATGCCAAGTCTATATCTGAAAACAATCCGCCAAAATCTTCTTCACTATCCTGTCCTAAAGTACTGTCTTCAATACGCTTCAATGAACGTTCAAGCATAGGCAAGATATTTTCTTTACGCTTGATAGCCTCTATTACAGACGAAAACAAGAATTTCGGTTCTATGAAATAGCCGATATTCTCCAAGCATTGGTTCTTTGCTTCCTCTTGAAGTTCCACCGCATCGGCATCATCCATTTTCCACAATTCCTTAAAGGTTATTTCATCATCCACCAAGGCATTGTTGGCATACTTCTCTATTTTTTCCGACAAGTACTTATAGAAGATGAAACCTAATGTAAAATACATAAAGTCACTTGCCGACATATTGCCACGCAAACGATTTGCAACCTCCCAAAGTTGGTCACGGAGTTTCTGCTGTAATTCTTCGCTCATAATATCTTATTCCCAATTAAACGTTTTTATAATACTACGCAATCTTTCCATTATTCTCGTCAAAGCCTTTCGGGTTTTGATAAGACCGAGATGCTTCTCTTTCAATGCCTTTTGTATAATTTCAGGCTGTTCTTTTTGTAAATAGTCATACTCTTTTATGTAAAGATTAAGCACTTCGGCAGAAATTTGTTCATCATCCGCCAAATCACTCACAGCCTTATTGCGTTCTGACACAATATATTGGTTCAAACGTTCCTCTAATTCATTTGTTCCATCTGCTCTATTGCGCCCATTCATGAAGTTTTCCTTGTCTTCATCTACATTCTTTTGAATAAAGCCGTCGATGAGTTTTGCTTTGCCTCGCATTCCAGCATCCTTAATCATTGTATCAAGGATATGCTTGCGCTTTTCTGAATAATCATCGCTATATGGGTCAAGTTCCGCAATGAGTTCAAGAATATACGCTACATTGATAATATCACTATGCAGAAGTTCAAGACAGAAATCAATGTCTTCCAGCCCTTGACTATTGCCATATGGAACAGGATCTTCCGCAACAGTTGACTGTGTAGCAGGTGGGTCAATAAAACCAACCGTAATGTCGAGGTATTTACTCTTATAATCATTAAACTGCTGTTCGGTCATACCGAGGTCTTCAGCATCCTCGCTGTAATCTTCGTATATCTGGATTTCTGCATGTTTACGGATAATGTCTCTGAACGCAAGTACAAAATTCTTCTTGTCATTTTCACTTTGCAGAAGGTCTATACTACTTGGCGTTGGATATTTTTGCAGAAAATCTGTTGCCAAACCCTTGTACTCATGCTTAACTTTTTCAAACGGAGGACGTACTATATCTTCAGGATTGTCGGAATTGCTAAACAGTTTTATAGACGTATCAACATTGTTTTTCAGATCACGGAAGCATACGATTTTACCGAATCGTTTCTTCTCGTTCAACACTCGGTTGGTACGACTGAATGCTTGCAGCAAACCGTGATATTCCATATTCTTATCCACATAAAGTGTGTTCAGTTTTTTACTGTCAAAACCAGTAAGGAACATTCCCACGACAAGACAAAGGTCAAGCGGTTTCATATCCGCTTTCTTCTTTTTCATGCGCAGGTTGATGTCATCATAGTAAGCACGAAAGTTCTCTGTTGTAAAAGATGTGCCGTAGTTTTCATTATAATCATCCATAATGGATTGTAGTTCATCTGCTTCGCCCACACTTTCGCTGACATATTTTCCCGTACCCATACCAGTCTGTTCATCATCTTGACTATTATTGGCTGCGTATGTAAATACTGCACCTATACGGATTTTAGGATTCAATGATTTGAAAATCTTGTAATAGCGGATAAGCATAGGAACAGACTGTACAGCAAACAATGCGTCAAACTCTCCATCAAATGTAGATTTATTGAAGTTGTTAAGGATAAATCTTGCAATCTCCTCCATACGAGTTTGGTTATCGTTATCTACAATCTCGTTACCATGATAATACTCCACTAGGAAACCAAGCACATTTTCATCAGCAATAGCATCTTTGATGAGATATTTATGAAGACAATTGCCGAAAATTTCTTTTGTCGTATGTCCATCCACTGCATTTTCGGTAAAGATAGGTGTTCCCGTAAAACCAAAAATCTGGGCATTATCAAAGAACTTCATAATCTTTTTATGGCTATCCCCAAAATGACTACGGTGACACTCATCAAAAATCATCACGATGCGTGAATGACGGATAGCGTCAATCTTGTTGCTATACCACGTCTTACTAACTGCCGCATTAAGTTTTTGAATGGTGGTTATGATGATTTTGGAATTGCTTTGAAGTCGCTTCACGAGTTCATCCGTATTGTCGGTACTATCCACTGCACCCGGCTCAAAAGCCTCGTATTCCGATTGCGTCTGAGTATCGAGATCATGACGGTCAACAACAAACATCACCTTATCCACATCATCCAATTCTGATACAAGTTGTGCAGCCTTGAATGAGGTCAATGTTTTTCCGGCACCTGTTGTATGCCAGATATAACCATTATCATTGGAGTTTTGTACACGATCCAAAATCTTCTCTACCGCATAGAATTGGTAAGGACGAAGTACCATCAAGCACTTGTCGCCCTCATGCAGCACAATATACTTTCCTATGATTTTGCCAAGCGTACATTTTTCCAAGAAGAATACGGCAAACTTGTCCAATTCATTGAACGGATGATTGGCGGCATCTGTCCAGTTGAATGTGAACTTATACCCACTATTTGGATTATTGGCAAAATAGCGAGTGTTAACGCCATTGGATATAACAAACAACTGGATATAATCAAACAATCCGTGAAACGAAGTCTTGTGATAACGCTGTATTTGGTTGTATGCCTGTTTAAGTTCCACGCCACGACGTTTCAATTCAATCTGCACAAGTGGCAAACCATTGATTAGGATCGTCATATCATAACGGCATTTTTTACGTCCTTCCACTGTGATTTGGTTGGAAACCTGAAATTCATTCTGACACCACTGTTGCCTATTTAGAAATTCCACCCATATACGCTGTCCATCAGCCGTATCAAGCGGATATAAATCACGGAGTTTCTTTGCCTTTTCAAAGCGAGTACCACCTTCAAGGTATATGAGAATCTTCTCAAACTCTTCTGTCGTAAACTCATTGCGTCCATATTCCTCCAGCCGTTTGCGGTTATGAACCTCCAACTGCCGCTTGAAATTGGCATACAAATTATCCTCTTCTACAATTTGGACATATTCATAGTCCATTTGTTGAAGAGTGGTTATCAGTCCGGCTTCCAATGCCGCTTCACTTTGTGTTGACATATCCTTGCCCTATTATGAGTAGTTACTACTTATGCTATTAGTATTCTGACATCCAATACCTTTTCGATTTTACATAGATTGCAAATGCATCTAAAACCATCAAATCGATTCAGGTTCTATTGCAGTCTTTCTTTTTTATCGGTTATTAAATCCTTCAAATCAACTTGTAGAATCTCGGCAATCCGCTGGAGCGTTTCCAAATTAGGTTGAATCCTATTGCAAGCATAAGCATTGACCATGCTAAAACTCTTATCCAATTGTTTGGCTAACCACGTTTGAGAAATGCCTTTTTCCGAAAGGACTGCCTTTATTCTATTCAGTTTCATTCTTTAATACGATTTTATAGTGCAAATATAGCGAATTATATTCGATAATTGTGATTATTTTTGTACTTTTGCACCTACAAGGTAAATAACTTGGATTCACGCATATGACAGCCAAAGATAGAAGTAGATTACATCGAGGTTATAAACGCTTCTTACGTCAGCTAAAAACAAAGAGACAAAAAAGAAGAAAGGCTCAAATCCTATGCGAAGAGAATGCCCGCTATAATAGGAAAAATGGCGTGATTCTCTCCGTAGATCAATTGTTGTCTAACACACTTTCTCCAAGTGTTTCGTATCTACTTAACTGCATAAGCAGTCCTCTTAATTACGAATTGATAAATAAAGAGAATAATAACACTAATTGTTATGTTGAAATACCAAGACTTTTTTCTCTAATTGAAAATCCCCAAGAAAGTTATTCCGCAATCAGAAAACTGATAGTTTTGTCTTTATTTTCAAACTATCCAGAAATATTCATTGACTATACCAAATGTGATGAATTCACTCTTGAGGCTCAAGTTTTGTTAGACTTAATACTTAAGGATATATTTAGGTTTTACAATAGATGTCGAAAGAAAAAGCGCTTTAAAAAGTACGCAAAAAGGATTACAGACAGATCTACTAGGGGAAGTTCCATAAGAACCATGTTATTTTCCGTAGGTTCTTTAGCAATTCATGCAAAAAAACAAATAGAGTTTTCTCATGTTGTTCCGTATAATCTTTGCATTCATCGTTCTGAAGTTGATACTATTCGACAAGCAGAAATGAAGGACATAGACACAACTACTTTATCTGACTATGTTGATACTTGTTTGTCAAAAATGGGTCGTAATTTAGAAGATGAGCAAATAGATGATTTATGTACCGTTATTGGAGAAATTCTCATTAATGCAGAAGAACATTCTTCTACGAAATGTCGCTATTCGATAGGATATTTTGAAGAACAAGAAATAGATGGAGAAAAAGTTGGAGTATTCCAACTAGTCATAATGAATTTAGGAATGTCGATTTACGAGAAATTCAAAGATGAAAATTGCCCAAATCCTATTATATCTGATAAGATGAAGGAGTTGTCAAAACAATACACACACAAAGGATTCCTAAAAAAGAAAGAATTTGAAGAAGAAACTTTATGGACACTATATTCTCTACAAGATGGAGTTACTTCAGTATCCCCAGAAAAATATAAAAATAGAGGAAATGGCTCTTTGCGCTTTATCGAAAGTTTTTACAACTTAAAAGGTTGCAACGCATCAAAATTATCAAAGATGACGTTACAATCGGGAAAAGCAAATATTGTATTTGACGGTAAATATCCAGTAACAGAATCTATGGTAAAAGGAGAAAAATATAGAGTCCTTACATTTAACAGCTCTGGAAATATTGAAGACAAACCTGATAATAAATACGTTAAATGTAGCGAGTTCTTTTTCCCTGGCACATTTATTCACGCATATATATATTTATAATTATGAAACAAAGTAAAGATAATATTATCAATTTAGAAGACTTTAGGGTCAAACGTGGCAATATTGTTTCTAAGGTTTTCACAGGTAGAGATCGAGGAGTCTATGTGAGAGAAAACTCACATATTGATGATATTGATTCTAAATATGAAACAATAGAGATCATTATTCCCGAAAATATCAAATCTATCAACCCCTCATTTTTTGAGGAGTTATTCAGAAATGTTGTCACAAAACATGGTAGGGATGAGTTTATGAACAAATACAAATTCCGTTCTTTGGGAACTTATAAATACGAAAGGACGTTATCAGAAGCCATTCAACGAATATTAAGAAATAACACTGCAATTGGATAATTATGGATACTTTACAATTGGTTATTGATTCTATTTCTAAAATAGCAATTATACCACAAAGCATTAGTCAAGGAATTTCACCACAACCTATTGCTTGTCTTGATGCGTTACATAAATTGGGAGTTGTATTAATCGCTTTATTTAATCTTATATTTTCTATTTATCTATACAAAACAAATAAAATAAACCAGAAAATAAAAGACATGAAAGTTAATAGACAAAATCTATTAAACATATTGATTCTCAACCACAAATTAAATGATTTCTATAAGATATTCGCCTGTATTCATACAGAATGTCAAATCCTTTTAAATACAGAAATAGGTGAGGAAAAACGAAAAGAACAAGCAAATGGAAAACTGGAAGAGCTATTTATTCAACTTAATTTAGAATTTATTACTACTCTACGAGCTGTTGACATAAAATTAAGTGATGAGATTTTATCTATTTCTGATACTCTACAAAGTAAATTATCCGAAAATATTTTTGATAATGGCGTAAATTTGCATGTTAGAGACAAATATGATGAATTGATTCAAACCCCCATTTCGAATGCAGAAATAGAAATACTAAAAAAACTATACGAGTTTTCGTAATTCAATACTAAGTGATATGTTAAGAATCAAATTATCACAAATGACACGAAAGCGTATTTAATTAGCAGAGATCAAACATGGATATATTTAGTGAATACATGAATGACGAAAACATCGAAAAAATGCGAAAGAGCTAAGCTCTGGCGAGCATCTATCGGGTTACAAGCAGTTGACAATCTGCGTGTATCCAGCTTTCTCATTGAGACTGCACGTAAACATATAGAAGGGCTTATTTCTATGGATGAGGTTCATAAAATGATAGATGAGCATTATGCACAAAAACGCAAGCAATCAAAACCAGATTGAATACTCACCTATCAGTATTATCGCCTTTCAGTTATTCGAAATTTTCGAATAACTGTCCCTCCGATGTACCATAAAAGCTACAAGGAAGAATATTCTAAGCATTGTGTATTTTACCGTTTTATAGTCTTTGTTAAAGCCTCGCAAGCCGTCCTTTCAATAATTCGCCATACTTTTCTTTTAATTCAGCACTTAGGAAAGAGTTTTGAATGATAGTCTCAAACTTGGGCAATAGTTTGATATATTTATTTATCAGTCGTTCTACAATCACATTCTCTATACCTAGCATGGAAGCTGATCGAATAAAATCCTCTCTTTGAAGCTTTTTCTTCCGACCATTCAAAGTCAATGCCAACTCTTCGTCATCCTTGGGATTGATGATAGCCGCATTTAGCAAATCATAAGCAGGGGTTAAACGTATCTTATCCGCCACCTCATACAAAGAGAAGTTTTTCAAGTGCATGTCGTTATTCCCTGTCAACCAAGAGAAAAGCACCAACTCAAAGAAATTGGTAACATCCATCTTTGGTAAAGACGAGTATTTCAAAACGACCTTGCCGACACGTTCATAACTGCTCTTGTATTTGTGCTCTGTTTGCCTTTCCGTCAGTTGGCACATATCTTCCATCGCAATCTTCTCTCCGGTAGAAGTCCTGTCTATCCGGCGGGTAAGATAGCATAGCGTATCATCTGCCATCCGCATCAGCGTATGAGGAACAACCTCAATACGTGCCACCTCAGCAAGGTGCATGGTTAAATCCTCAACCTCAGGCATCATTTCATATTGCGAGGTCTGTGGTTTACAAATATAACCGCCCCATAGCCCGACAATAGTCAATCTTTTACAGCCCTCATGTTCCTTCAAATGCAAGGATAATTTCGGCTGAACACCGGTCAAAGAGGTTTGTTCTTGAATGATTTGCAGAGCAAGCTGATCAAGTTGTTCTGTCGTATAATCAAGAACAGGCAATGTCGTTGTTCCGAAAAACTTTTTTATGCAAGCCGTGTGCATGTCCTTTTCCCCCTTTAAGAGCGGACGATAACAATATAAGCAATTACACATGGCTTCCCTCCTTTTCTTCCAATGGAATAACGCTTACTGCTCCGATACAATCCTTGCAGCATGTCAGCAACAACGACATCCGGTCAAGAATACTGATGTCTGTATTCCTCAACGCAACATCCAACAACCATCCTTCAGGAATCAAACCATCGAAAAATGGAAATAGTACATGACTTGTATATGCTTCCTCCTGTAAAGGCAATGTCATGCTAACCGCCTTTGCCGTTTCCGAAGAGAGATATTCCGGCAAATAGCGGAATTCATACCCGGCATCATTTTCTGTCAGAATACCTGCCAATTGGTCTTTGTAAAATATATGGGCTTGTCTCATTGATTATCAGTTTTAGAAGTGGCAACCATTTCATAATTGAAAAAGGCAAGGAGCTGGTTCACTTTATCGAGACGTAGCGTTTCCTTGCCCTGTTCAAGGTCTCGCACAAAGCGCAATCCTACTCCCGACTTCAACGAGAGTTCTTCTTGCGTCAGATTATATTGCTTTCGCAACATTTTGACCGTAGTAGAAAGATTATTCATAGCATCATACTTTATACCTTTTCGGGTACAAAGTTAGCATAAATATTCGATATTATATCAGTATGGGTATAATTTATTGTTTCACCACTGCAATTATATCAGACAGGGTATAATTCAATGAGGATTGAGATGTTAATACTAAGGCTAAAAACAAGTACAACGCAATGGTTCTACACTTTTCCAAGCGAATAATTCAGATTTGCTGCACTTTTTCCAGCGAATAACGCCCAAATGAAAACACTTTTTCAGACGAATAAATCATGTATTACCACATTTATTCAAGCCAATCATATATTTTCGTGCAAAATTTCAGTGCAAACCACAGAAATTCCAAGAAAACCACTACCTTTGCATTCAACAAGCGTTCTGTAACATACCTGCGGAAATGCCCTATCACTCAACACATTGTATCTGATAGCGGACATTCCACAAAAGGACTGAAAAGAGGCGGTACAACACGTATATGCAATACCATGAAATACAGCGGTTTGCATTTGTCCCCACATTCTGTGTATTTGTCAAAACAGAGGTTGTACCGATTAAAATGAATGGTCGCTGATAATCAATGATGTAAATATGCTGCATCGGTAAGTAGCTGATTATCAACAATATTACAATATATCGCTAACTGTCTGAAAGCCACCGTTTTGGTGGCTTTTTTCATTTTAACACTTTCCATTTGAAACTTGTTACAACCAGTTTTTAAGGGTAAATTTGGCTCAAATATCGTTCCTATCCCTAAATTTTGCGACCAAATGGCAATCGGAAAATGACATATATGGCACCTTATGCAAAAACTGCAAAAGTGATAAATGTGCGCCCGTTGACATGTTGGACACCTCGTGAAAATTCCTGCAAATACCTGAAAATTGCTGCAAAGGAAATGGACGATTTTAACATGCCAAAAAAATGAAGATATTAAAGAAATGTTTAACATGTGGAGCAGAGTTTATTGCATCCAAGATGTCAAATAAATACTGCTGTAGAGAGTGCGAACGTGACGCATCTCGCAAACGTGAAGCAAAACGTAAAAAAAGTGTCCGGGAAAGTGAAAAAGAAGCAGCTCTTGATAAAGAAAGAGACGCAGTTGCTTCACGACCATTTTTGACACCCTCAGATGTTGCCTTATTACTTGATATGAGTGTTAGCACTGTTTATAGATGTTTCTACTCCGGAATCATCAAGGCAGTGAGAATACGTAGAAAAACCCTTGTCCGTCGTGAGGATCTTGACAAATACTTTGAGGATGCAGGACCTTATAGAAAAAGAAGTTACAAGCGTAAGCAAGAACAAGAATACTATACCCTACAAGAGATTATGGATAAGTATAAAATTGGACGTAAAGCTGTATGGGGGCGTTGTGACAGATTAGGCATCCCTAAAGTTTACGAAGGGCGTAATACTTTCTACAGTAAAAAGCTTATTGACGCAAATTTCTCTGAGCTTCTTGATGTCATCGACATTGATAACTATTACACATTGAGTCAAATCATGGAAATGTACAATATGACTCAGGGTGCGACTCTTTGTTTTGTAAAATACCATGCGGTTCCCAGGGTAAAGAGAAATGGCAGGTCTTATTATTCTAAGGTTCATATAGATTGTATAAAACACAAGACCGATGAAATTGATCCTGACTGGTACTCTTATGAAGAAGCTATGCAAAAGTATGGCATAACTAAAGATCAGGTAAGTTATACTCTAAAGACCTATAGCATTAAGACTGAAAAGCGTGGAAAATTCACCATGATTTATCGGACGGATTTTGATAATATCATGCATCAACGTCTTCAAAATTCAACTCCACTAATAAAGTCAAATGGTGATGAAAAGGTTGTTTTCACGGCAAAGCAACAGGAAAAAATCTGTCCAGCAACTCCTGAAGGATACTATTCTACTGATGAGGTAGCAGAGATGTTTAAAATATCAATAAAGCATGCTGGAGTTATAACAAGAGAGAACAACATACCTAAGATAGCACTGAAAGGATTTAATTTCTATGAGAAGGGATCCATTGACCTGTTATACAACAAAAAGAATAAGTATGCAGAAATCACAGACTGGATAACGCCAGAGGAAATGCGTACAACATTTAAAATGACAGCAGATGGTGTACGCTCTTTTATTCATAGACATAAGATTCCAGCAAAGGTTGAGTATGGTAGTACCTATTATTCCAAACAACACATAGAGGAAATAAAGAATGGATATTTTGTTGGTAGAGACAGGTATTATTCCGTAGAAGAATGGTAAAGCATGTCCCAATACATCCCCAAGTAAACCACGGGGATTAAGCATGGCAGATGGGATTTTTTCATTGCACAAGACAAAAAAGGCGGCCCCACCTGCCGCCTGTAGATTGATAAAGAGAGAATTCCATCCTACGCAAGATGATCAAAGCCATATGGATCCAGCTTCCACATCCCCCGCCTGGTAGGTATAGGAAATGAACTCCTCAAGCGCCTCCTTCCATGTAAGACTGAAGGTTTTCATGATGGAGTGTAGCGTGCGGTTGCTGTCTTCATCCAGGCTATCCTCCCCGATCAGGTTCACATCTGCCTCCGGGTCCACATCAACAAACTCCTCGCGGCTCCAAAACACCACTACCGGGATGCTCAGGTTAATATCCCATGTTCCACGCTGGATCAATACCCCGGAGGGCTTGTAGAACGGGTCAAAGCCGTTTGTCTGCGGGTTCTTTTTAGAATTGTAGCCGTGATACAGGCGGAGTTTCAGGTCAAACTCCTTGCGGTCCTTCAGGAACCGGATAACTCCTTTTAATCCTACCGGGTTAGTGCTTCCCGTAATTTCCGCCTCGTTGTCATGTTTGGTCTTGTCCCAGGGCGTGGTATCCACATAGAGATAATCCACCAGTGCCTCCGGATCATTGTCGTCAGCTTCCGGTTTCCCGTCAAAGGTAGGTCTCACGTTCTCCGGGGTGAAGAAATGCTGGTGGATATTCTCCTGCCCGTTCTCCACGAACTGGCCGTTCATCAACTCTCCTTTGGAATTGTAGTAATAGATAAACATCAGGTAAACCGGGGCCGGGGTAAAGTTGTTTCCATTTTTATATTCGCCGTTTTTCTGAACGTAAAACTTGCCCTGGCTTCCTTCAGCAAGGGTCCATCCACTGCCGGTCTTCAGTTCATAAGTGATCTCCTGGACACGTTTCATATACCTGGCCGGGGATTCCGGATTTTGGTGGGAACCTCCGGCCTTCTGTATCTCGTTCCAGTCAGCGTGCAGGTGGCATTCAACGAGGCGGACGGTCATTTTTGCCGGGTCCTCATGCAGTTTGTTCTTCGTCTCGTCTTCTGGTATTACAGGATCCTTGCTGCAAGAGTTCAGCGACAGGACAAGGGACACTCCTATCAGAAGTGCCCACACGGTTTTACATGCAATTGTTCTCATTTTTCTTTTTATTTATTAGTGTTGATTATAGTTGTTATAAATTAAAAAATCCAGTTTACACCGCAACGCACATCACGTCCCATATCATGCGCATAGTAACGCGAGCGGTTGGTGTATTCCTTGTACTCACGATTCAGGAGGTTGTCTGCCGACAGCATGAACCGGACCTGGTGTCCCCGTTTCACGGGAAGTTCAAGAGCAGCGTCGAACCCGAGGAGATGGTACGCCGGGGGAGTATACGGGATAAGATCCGTGTCCGGATCAAACCGCCTCTGTTTTGCGGTGAAACGGTGCCTGATGTTCAGACGCAGCCTGAGATGCGATTTCGTCTCGTGTATCCACGCAAGTTCATGGCTGAAACGGAAGGAGGGAATATAAGGAAGATAATTACCCTTTGTCCGTTCGTTTGCCCGTATAAAGGAGACGACGGCATGGTAGTCCCATGAACCGCCCGGAGTGAAACGCAGGTCAAAGTCCATACCGCGGAAGAAAGCCGGGGTCTGCCTGTACTGGAAGACCGGGTATGCTCCCGAAATCACGGTGACTGTCTCTTTCTCCGGCCCGTCATAGATATAGCCGTCCACCCATTGCAGGTAACCGTCCAGACAGACGCTGAACATCCCGTCGCCGTAACGGAGGGAAGATATCCATTTGTAGCTTCTTTCCGAGTGCATCGCAGAGTCTCCCCTGACAAACATCCCAGACCCGAGCTCGTTCCCGTTGCTGTACAGTTCATACACGTGAGGGGCACGCCAAGCCAGACCGAAGTTGGAGGTGAGCCTCCAGCGTCTGGAAAGTTGATAGTGTCCTCCCAGGCTGTAGGACACGTTGTTAAACTTTCTTGTCCCGCCATAGGGGCTTCCCGTCCAGTCATAACCACTGGCACGGGTTTCCTGCATATCCAGGCGGAGGCCTGCTTCAACGCCTCCCCTGGCCAGGTGATATTTCCCGATTCCGTATATCCCTGCCTGTGTCTCCGTGTAGTTCGGGATAACGGGCACGAATCCGGTACCCGCGCGGCTGTGGTTCTCGATGAACATGACCTGACCTCCCGCCTCGACTTGCCAGGAGCGGTAATCCCGCTTCCAACGCAGAAGATGCTGGAATGAATTCAGGTGCAGGGAAACCGCCGGAATGTTAGAATCCAGCCGCCGGACACGGTTTTCCTGCCTATCGTCCTTCTGCCAGGTACTTTGCCAGTGAATACTTCCCCCCTTCTTCATGCCGAGCCGCATCCTGCCGAATGTGATCTGATGGGTGACCTCCTGGCAGGGAGCCCTGATACCACGGGAGAAGGGATCCGTGTGCAGGGGGCGACCAAGCCGGATACGTTCCGCCAGCAGGTCCTCGCTACCCATCTGGGCGCTGAGCATCACCCCTGTCCGGCTGTAGAAGCGGCTGTAGAAACCTTCCACTCTCAGACGTCCGCGGTCATAGCCCAGAGAGGCGGAAGCGTGATACTCTCTGGTTCCCGTGTTGTTCAGAAGATAGTGCGCAGTGGAACGGTCCCCGGAATTTGACCAGGTTCCCTGCAGACGCCAGGCGAAATCACCGGGAAAAGCACCTTCGAGCTGTCCGGTAGCCACGTAGCGACGCCCGTTACTTCCGTAAAGTGCGGAGATTCCCCCTTGAAGGGAGCGTTTTCTGAAAGGAAGCGGAGACTGCTCCATGACGATAATCCCTCCAAGGGCATCCGAACCGTATCTTACCGCATCGGAGCCCTTGATTACCGAAACAGAGGAGCTGCCGTTCATGTCCACTTCGGGAGTGTGGTCGGCCCCCCATTGCTGCCCGGTCTGGCGGGCACCGTTATGGATAATCAGTATCCGGTTCCCGTACATTCCTTGGATAACGGGTTTGGATACAGTGGTTCCCGTGCTGATGGAACTTACCCCGCTGACACGTTCGAGCAGGGTGGCAAGCGAGGTTCCCAGCGCGTTCCTGATCTCGGGAGATGAAAGGCGCCGGCTCACCACGTTGGGTGACGCCCCGGCACGTTCACCGGTCACGACCACTTCCCCGAGTTTTTGTATGTCCGGGGAGAGACATACGGTATGTATGCTGCTTTCTTTGAATACCTCGTTCAAAGGCACACGCCGGGAACCGTAACCCAGGCACTGCACGAGGACCGTATCCATGAAACACGTTCCATGACCGAAAACAATCATTCCACGGGGGGAGCTGACAAGTAACCGTTCCCTGGTCAGGATATAGGCCCCTTCAATGGGAAGCCCGCTTTCCTGGTCAATGACCAGCAGAGTATCGCGTGTACCCGTCGATTGCCGGTCAGCCTGTACCCGTGCTTCCATGGGAGAAGGGAGGGTACATAGGCAGACAACAAGCAGGCACACATACTGGAGATATGCATGAAATGTCATACTTGAAAAAATATAAACGGGTTATAATCTGTTAAGACAGGACATGAAAAGCCCCTGCACGCAATCACAGTGATGGCATGCGAATCCCTCAAGGGAGTTATGACAAACACACAGGGGGTGCACGGAGGAAATGCGGGAAAAGAATGACGATGACATCTGTTTCCCCGGAGATAAGATACCTTACAGGCCTGCCAGTCGGAATATAATCGTATATAAAAATCCCTGCCTCGACAAACGGGGAGAGCGTAAAGAGACAGATGGTACAATTTTCAGGAGAATCGTGACGGGAGTGTCCCTGTTCGTTATGGGATACGCACGAATGTTCCCCGTGAACATGAAAAGCTTTCACGAGGAAAAAGGGCATCAATGTCAGCAACAACATACATGCTATGACAGCCCGCTGTCTCTGTCTTTTTTTCGTACGATCCATTAGTTTGCAAAATTAACGGTTTTAATCATCACTCGCAATACCTACAAATAATGATTTGCAAGCATAAACACCATGTATATTTGTTACGGATACCAGACAGACCGTTTTATTCCTCCAACCAGTCGTCCGAGAGCCCGAAACTCCTGTCACGAAACAATTCAGCCAGACCTGAGATTTGTTTGAAACGGAGTAACTCGTTCTTGTCCATGCCTATGTTGCGCATGATCCAGCTGTCGGACATACCCGATTTTGACAGTTCCGCCACAATACCTGTCATAAGTTCCAGCGAGTGCATTCCCCTGGCCCTGTTATGACGGATAGTCGAGGCCATCCTGTTCGAGATGTCTTTGTTTATGACCGTTACAGGCAGCAATCCGTTCTCGCGCTTGTAAATCCTGACGGATGTTTTCATAACCAGATAGCGGTGGTAACCGTCAACCAGCTCGTAGATATCCTCTTCTTCCCGGTAATAACACACGAGGGGCATCGTGTAACCGTCTTCCCAGATGGACAGTTCCAACAGCTTCATCTCCGGGGGAGCAACGACATTCGGGTTATAGCTGTTGGCCACGATTTTCTCGACTGGCACGGCCTTGACGTTATACGCCGGACTTTTAAAACTTGACATGACAATCACAATTTATATCTTTTCAAAACTCTCTCTTTCATCTCCCTCTCCCGTTTGGTCTGCGTGAAACCCATATACTTGCAGGTATGATCGTTTTTCAGGATGCAGACGCACATTCGTTTGTAAGTGGGTATTTCACGAAATTCAGGGATATCTATCTCGTCTATATACTCCATGCGGACGGGCCTCTTGTCAGTCCGGTATGTCGTGCATTCTTCCACCGTGAACGGTACACCGGCCGCACGCAGCTTCCCGATCGTTTCCTCTCCCAGGCAGCCTCCTTTTTCTCTCCAGAATTTCTGGCTCACCCTCAGTTTCTCCAGGTAGTTCTCCCTTATCGCCCGGGGAAGCGTGTCAAGGAGGAAGTACATGTACTCTTTCCACGTGAACCCGTCCGGACAACTGATGGAGCGCCAGCCCATCGCAACCGTGTTCCCGTACATTCCGGCGAAACTGACGCCGTTGACCCGGCTGACCATGCGTCCCCAGGTATCCGGATCAATAACTTTATAAAGATGTAGGGTCGAAACGGCCTGTGAGATAAACGGGCTGGCCACCCTCTGGCGGGACAAGGGAATCCCGGCCTGGTAATACAAGTCATACAAACGGTTATAATCCCAACCATACCGGGCATACCCCGTCCACACGTCCGTTGTCTTCCAGTCGTATATCGGGTAGGCGTTATAAGTGTAATATCCTACACGGTGAGTCCACTTGTAGTTGGCCAGCTTACGGTAATTCTTGTCGGAATGAATCGCCCGCCACCGGTTGAAGCTCTCCTGCGTGCGGATCCCCACGAGGCAGCAAACACGCTTGCATCCCTTCTTACGACGTATCCAGGAAGGGAAAAGAGACTGGAAGTCGTAATCCCACAGGCTGTCGTTCCAGAAATCAAAATCTTTCACGGTAAGAGCGGTGCCCGGCATCTGGCGAACCCAGATATTCTGGTACCCCTCTTGCCAGGGACGCCAGTACTGCTGGTACATGGAAGTACATGTGGGTACCTTGAAGGGGACACAACAGTGGAACACTTCAAGGATATCCCGGTTGTTGGAAAACATCCTTTCCACGTACTCCGTGCTCTGGCGGTACTGCACCTCGTAATCCATGTGGAACACACCCAGTTTTCTACCGGGTGCATGCATGCGGATATAATCCATGCACAAATGGAGAAGGATACCGCTATCCTTGCCACCGGAAAAAGAGACATACACGTAATCAAAATAGTCAAAGATGATCTTCAATCTCCGGTTGGCGGCCTCGTGGACATCCATCCGGCGCATCATGCCCCACCTCCTTCATGATAACGCATCTTGACATACTTCTTCCACTCGACACAGGGGATAAAATTCTTCATTGAAAAGTCTTCCACGTGACGTTCGTGTACAACGGCCACAAGGGAACCATCAGAAGAAAAATCATGGATAATACGGTCCAATAACACCTCTATTACAGAGGAGTTATCCCCGCTAATATAGTAGTTATCTATGCAATTGTTTGTCAAGGTCATTTTCACGGGCATGAATCCCAACACCCTTTGCTCATCCATGGCAATGTACCAGACATGGTTACGCGTCGTTTTGAAAGGGTAATTATTATTTTGCCGCAATACGGCCGGGTTCATTACCAAAGGCGCGACAAGGTCAAAAAGCCGACCGTCCAATCCTTGTAACTTCAGAATGTTCATGATTCCAATCCGTTATTACTAAAAATCGAATGTGTACCTATTATGCGTTTGTCCATGATTTCCGGCATTATCATGCCGCAAGCACGTTACAAATGACTATCCGCAAACATGGATATCAATGGGGACGGGAATGATACCTCCTGAGTTTCCAAAAGGGAGAAAAACATAAGAATGAACAATAATGCCACGGGAACGATCTCCACACCCCATTCCCCTATCAGCTCAAAAGTCACGTGCAGGTCACATACCCTTCTTTCCGAAAACATATGACCGGAAAGGCAGGAGCAGAGAACACGGAAAAAACAATTCAAAATTTAGTACATGATATTAAAAAATTATACATTGAAAATCAGAGGAGCGACCCGCCAATCAACTGGTGATTGGCGGGTGCCCTCTGGCTTAAAATAAAAAATCACCTTACCAGATTCGGGTTTTTCTGGGAATCCATATCAGGATATGGAAGATACATCAGATTGTCACTCCATGTCCTGTTCGTATATTCTACAGACTCCTTTACCAGGATCCCGTCGGCGACTTCAACAGCCGTGTTCTCCGCTCTTTCCTTAAAGGTGTCTTTCAGTCTGTTCATACGGAACTGGTCCGCACGGCGTGTGACAAGGGCCACCCAGTAGCCTGCCACCTCCCAACCATGCTCCTTATAAGCCGCTTCGGCAAGGTCATCTGCAGAAAGTCCGGTGAGCGGTTCCAGTCCGGCACGCTCGCGGACATCATTCAGACACTTGAATGCCAACTCGTCCGTCTGCCCCGTCCTGGCCTTGGCTTCCGCATACCACAACAAAACCTCCGAATAACGAATGATTCTATGCCGATGGTCATTACACATGTTCTGACTGGCCGGTTTTGTATAATCATACGGGGCACTGGTATTCACTTTTGACGCAGGATCCCAGTTGACGGAGAATATACTGAACATGGGGTGATGTTCCGGAACGACAGGGGTACCGTCCTCCTTCAACTCCCACCAGTCAACCAACGTTCCGTCTTTCAGACGAATCTTGGGATCATAAGTCGCATCTTTTCTCGGACCGTCAGGAAACTCCTTCCAGAAACGAATTTCACCCCAGGCGTCTCCCCAGCCGCCCAGCGATTCAAACTGGTTACATGAAGTAAGCTCCGAATCCTGTGCCCAATCCACGAACGGTGAATAGTTTATGCCGAGCACCGTCTCATTATTATAGTTATTGCTCATAGCATACACATCTTTGTAATCCTTATCGAGCTTATACTCGTATTCACCTCTGTTCACACCCTCAATGACCTCCTTCGCCTTTTCAGCAGCCTTTGCGTAATATTCCGTTTTGTTCATCGGCCAGCCGGCCATAGCCATATACACTGCTGCCAAAGTAGATTTGGCTGCCTGCCGGGTTACATACACATTCACTCCGTTCAGAAAGCGGGGGCTGCCACTGTAACCCGTAGGCAATACGGCCTCAGCTTCGGTCAGGTCCTGCACAATATGACCATACACTTCTTCCACGGGGGATAGAGGTTTGGTATAATCATCGTTGACATTGTCCAGATTCATCGGCAGCGGTCCCCAAAGTCGCACCAGGGTAAAATAAGCGTATGCCCTCCAGAATTTAGCCTGCCCGAGGGCGATATTTATCTCATCTTGAGTGGTAGGTGTTTTAGAAGCCCCCTGTATGATCAAATTGGCAGCCTTTACAATGGCATAATGCATGTTCCACGCATCTTTGACACCCTTGTTGTTGTTTGCTGCGGCAAACTTGTCCATTTCTGCGGCAGGCTGTTTGTTGCTCCCCGGATTGGTCGTTATATCATCCCCCTGCCACTGGGGCAGCTGCATGTTCGTATATACCTGTGAAAGATTGACTTTCTGGTAAAGGGCATATATGCTCATGTTCAATTCATCCTGGGTAGAGAAGAAGTTTTCCGGAGTGAGTTTTCCCCTGGGATCTTCCGTTAAGAAATCACTGCACGACATCAGTGAAAATGACAGGGCAACCATAGTGCCTGCTATTATTTTTATTTTCATAAGTTCTTCTATTTTAGATTTAAAAATTCATCCGGAGACCGAATGTGAATGTTCTTGGGGAAGGATAGGCTCCCATGTCAATACCCGCGTCAACGTCAACGCTGCTGTTCGAGAAGGTAGTACCGGCCGGATCCATCCCCTTGTACCCGGTTATTGTAAAAAGGTTCTGACAGCTGAAAGTAAGCCGCAAATCAGCGAATCCCGTTGTCTTTTTGGGGAAAGTGTATGAAAGACTGATATTCTCCAGACGAAGGAAGTCCGCGTTCTCCAGCCATTTGGTTGAAACCGGCTGCAGATTATTTCCACCTTCGGTCAGGCTCGGGTATGTTGCCGAAGAGCCAATCTTGTCGAATCCCTTCAGATAGGCGTCTGCCAGAGTTACAAAGCGGGAATTCCCTTCGGCCGAAGCCATCGTATATCTTACAAGATTCAAACGTTTGGCTCCGAAAGATCCGTTGAAGAACAGGTTCAGATCCCAGTTTTTATAAGACAGGGAGTTATTCCATCCCAGGGTGAAATCGGGATTGGCCTTGCCGATGACCTTGCGGTCGCCACCGTCTATCATCTGATTTCCATCTACATCCGTGTAAGTGTCATGTCCGTTTTCATCCAAGCCGGTCCATTCATATCCCCAAAAAGTACCGATGGCCTCACCCGGCTTGATAATGGTGGCATAATCAACCATACCGGCAGCCGGACTGGAGCCGTTGATGAAATCATTCTCACCACCGGAAAGGCGTTCCACGCGGTTCTTCAAATAAGTACCGTTCAAGGTGGAGGTCCATTGGAACCGGTCATTCTGCATAATCCGGGCGGTCACGCTCAAATCAATACCACGATTACTGATTTCGCCGTCATTCACCCAAAAAGAGTTACCGCCGACATATCCGGGGATACTTCTTTTAAGCAACGCATCTGTAGTACGCTTATAGAAATAGTCCACACTGAAATTCAGCCGCCTGTCGAACAGGGAGAACTCCAGACCCAGGTCGAACTGCTTGGTCTTCTCCCACGTAAGCTCGGGAGTCGCTATGTCATTTGCCCAATAACCGGTAAAATTACTGTTGGTTCCAAAATTGTATGCAGTAGCACTCATAAGGCCCATGGTCGCGTAAGGACTGATGGCCTGGCTACCCACAATACCATAACTGGCGCGAAGTTTAATGTCCTGAACCGAGGAAACATCCTTCATGAAATCCTCATTGCTCAACGTCCAAGCTGCGGCAATAGAAGGAAAGTACCCCCATTTCTTTTTGGCAAAGCGAGAAGAACCGTCGGCACGAAATGTTCCGGTAAGCATATAACGATCCTTAAAATTGTACATGACACGGGCCACTCCCGACATCAGCGCCCATTGCTCGTAACCATTGTTTGCATCACGAGAGGAAGCCATACCCACATTCCACCAGCCCACACCCTCGGTCAGCAGGTTGTTACCGGTTATACCCATTGTCCTGGTTTCGGAGGAGGTCACCTCATATACAGCCGTGGCTGTCAGATGATGGTCATTCCAGGAACCTGTATATGTCAGATTGTTGGAGCTTTGCAGCATCAGACGATAAGTATCGTTATTGCCCATACCACTCTTGGTCCCCACTCGTTTGGAGCTGAAACTATAACTTTTCCCGTCATAATAGTCTACGCCATTGGTTGTGGTGAATGTCAGCCCCTTCATTATATCAAGGCGCAAATCAACACGTCCGTTGAAAACATTGGTCATTGTCTCTCCCGACTGCAACTTTAGGATACCGACCGGGTTGGAAGCTATGGAATTATAAGTATCGGTGTTATAGTTCCCGTTTTCGGCCATCATCGTCATGGTAGGCGAATAGTTCAAAGCAATCCAGATCGGATTATCCTTACCGGAGGCAAAAGATCCCCCGCGACGCACACCGTGGGAAGCATTGATGTCAGCCGTGATATGCAGCCAGTCGGTAAGCTGTGAGGAAAGATTCGCCTTCGCCTGATAACGCTCGTTCTTCGATTCAATGACCACACCTTCCTGGCTCATGTAGTTGGCGGAAATGTAATATTGGGTCTTCTCGCTACCATTGGAAAGAGCCAACTTGTAATTCTGGGTGATCCCCGTACGGAAAATCTCATCCTGCCAGTCGATGCCCCCCCGTTCCGTTCTGATAGGATTGCATCTCTTCGTTTGAGAAATCAATACCTTTGACCTCCTTGAGCGCCAGAGCGTAATCGTATGCTCCAAGGATATCGTATCTCTTATATACATTGGAAACTCCCACTGATGCGTCGAACATAATTTCACGCACACCGGCCTTACCAATCTTGGTAGTGATCAGAACGACCCCGTTCGAACCCCTGGAACCGTATATGGCAGTGGACGATGCATCTTTGAGAACCTGCATCGAACGGATGTCCTCGGGATTGATACCGTCCAAACCGCTTTCGCGGACGATTCCGTCAACCACATACAAAGGGTCGTTGCTTTTGCTGATGGAGTTAGCACCGCGGATGCGGATTTTCACGCTTCCCCCGGGGACGCCGCTGTTCTCAACATGAACGCCACTGACACGCCCCTGAAGAGCGTCTGCAACCTGGGTTATAAGCTGGTCCTTGAAATTTTTGTTGTCCAGCACGGCTACGGAACCGGCCATATCCGCTTTTCTTACAGCACCATAGCCAATAACAACCACCTCGTCAAGGACTTCGGCATCTTCCTTCAAAACGATGTTTAACGGTTCACCTGTCCAGGCTATTTCCTGGCTCTGATAGCCGACATAAGAAACAACAATTATATCCCCTTTTTTTACGTTCCTAAGGGAAAAATCACCGTCAAGTCCCGTAATGCTGCCGTTTGTCGTCCCTTTGACAAGTACGGATGCGCCGATAATGCTTTCGCCATTGGCATCTTTGACAACTCCTTGACAGATATCACTCTGTTCGATAATTTGTCCCCTCAGGGAAGGGTAGTCAGGGAACGCATAAACCTGCATCCCACACAATAGCGAGAGCGACAGAATTGCTCCCGCTGTTTTTTGAAGTGTATTCATAAATTATTTAGTTAGGAAAAAAAGTTCGATAAGAAACATGTTCAGGCGTTATGCTCTTTTCAATACAAGTTCTGTATTCTACCCGGATCATATCTCCTTGGTTGAAACGCTGAAAGTTTCAATAAGGGTATTACCATCTGTTATATATTCTTTTTCCAAACGGTTAACCTCCTTGTCGTCAATGTAGCCTATTACTGTTATATGAAGCCGTTTACCCGCCTCCGAGATACTGGAAACCGAACCGGCACAGGTCATGAAAAACGCATTCCCATTTGTACAACAAGACATAGTTGCCGTCCTTATTTGGGCAGAATAGGAATCACCAATGTATTCTCCCTTGTCATTGTACAACTTGGCGGGACCACCCTTGTCAGCACCACCGATACTTACACTCACTTCAAATGAATCTGTGTCACCGGACTGTTGGATTACAATTTTATGAATTCCTGTCTGAAAATCAGATGCGTTTTCTGTTCGTTCATTGTCACATCCTACAAATATAAATCCGGCCAAGAGCAATACAACACTCCATAATGTGAATTTACTTTTCATATTTATATTTACAACAATAATTGATAAAAATAATATATCTATAAATCTTGCCAAGAAGAATATTAATCATCTAAGGCAAACAAATTATCTAATTAACAACAATATATTTATTGAATATAATACGCAGCCCATTATTTATTGTGCAAAGAAAAAACAAGATAAAATATTATTGATTATCATTTTAGCCCTATAATTTATCAATATGGCCTAATAGTTTGGAATATATAAACAAAATATTATACAATAAGATAAATACATCAAATAAAAATACCTTAGATTTATATTACAAAGGAGATGATTATGGCAAATTTCTATGTTTCATGTAATGTGTCAAAGTATAATAAGAGAAATAGAGAGGAGCTGTAAGGTTATTTTAGGACAAGTCAATTCATTGGTGCAAGGTGCAGCTATATCTGTATATAGCTGCACCTTGCACCAATGAATTACATCCTAAAAATCAATGATTTACATTTTTAGTAACAAGAATAGGTGCAAATCCTTTTTTGCACTTATTCTGTTACTTACACTTTTCTTGTTTTTCCGTTTACACAGAAAACTAAAAATCTCCTGTTTTTTTCTTTTTCGGTCAAAATTAGTATATTTGTATCAGTTCTAAAAGTGAAGCAAAGCAATGCACTGAAATTAGCACCGCTACCAAATCGCTACCAATTACCAGGCTTATCGCTCTTTACGCTTTATCAATCAGCCGATTAAAAGAAAATCTTAGTTTTTAGAATAAAGATCTCACATGAATTATGTGCTTCTTCATCTTTGTATGCTGTTGACATCAACTTTGAATGGTCCAATATTCACTCCAATGGGCTTCCAGAAGAAATGTATATAAACAAGTACTGCCCAGAAATTATCAATGGAGTGACAGTTCCTGCATCGTTCTCGCCCCCTGACTCGCTCAATATCCATGCAATGTTTTTGGATGGCGAGCTACAATACCGGAAGAGTCCCCAAACAGTCCCCGTCCAGTTTAATCCTGAAGCAATGACCCTGACAGGTGGTCAAGAATATTAGTACAAACTTCAATAAGACATGTTATCAAATTTGTTATAATCCATAATGGGGACCAACTTTCCGGATACTTATATAATTGTATAATTTCCATTTCAACTCAAACTTTTTCATCTGTTATTGCGTCTCTTTAAAAATTATTATATATTTGCGACGTTAATTTAAATCAAATTGAAATTATAGTTATTAAAATTTTAAATATCTATAGTTTTAATAAACCTCAAAACTCAATATTATGTTAAAAAGACTGCAATCTGTTAGTATGGTATTATTCCTTGGAACTTTATTCTCCGGAACAATTTCTACAGCTACGGCCTCTGGAGCAAATTCTTTTGCGACCACACAGCAAGCGGGAATATGCAAAGGACTTGTGAAAGATGCTACCGGAGAGTCTGTTATTGGAGCCTCTGTTGTAGTAAAAGGTACCACTAACGGAACAATTACCGATTTTGATGGTAATTTTAGCCTCGATGGGATTAAGAAAGGAGATGTGATTGTAATCTCTTATGTGGGATATCAGACACAAGAGATTAAATGGAACGGCAGCCCGCTGAATGTTATCTTGAAAGAAGATTCAAAGACTCTAAGTGAGGTTGTGGTAGTAGGTTATGGCACACAGAAAAAGGCGAATCTTTCAGGTTCTGTTGCTATGGTAGACAGCAAAGAGTTGGAGAATCGTCCTATTCAGAATGTATCCAGTGGTTTGCAAGGTTTGATGCCGGGTGTTGCTATTACAGGAACCAACGGGGCACCGGGGCAGGATGCCGGCAAAATCCGTGTTCGTGGGATCGGCACATTGAATGAAGCGGGACCTTATATTTTAGTGGATGGCATTGAAACCGGTACATTGAGTGCGGTCGACCCTAATGACATAGAAAGCATTTCTGTATTGAAGGATGCTGCTTCGGCAGCAATTTATGGTTCTAAAGCTGCCAACGGTGTTGTTTTGATAACTACCAAACGCGGCAAGACCGGACAGACTAAAATTTCCTACAGTGGTTATCTAAGTTTCCAGAATGCAACGAATATGATTGAGCGTATGGGGTCATACGAATACGCATCCCTGCTGAATCAGGCATTGGAGGCTGAAGGTATGTCGAAGCGTTTCAATGATACCGAGCTGCAAAAGTTTAAAGACGGGAATGACCCGCTCTATCCGGATACCGACTGGTATGACCTGGCATATAAGACGGGTGTTCAACATCGCCATAATGTCAATATCAACGGTGGTTCTGAAAATGTAAAATATATGGCCTCGCTGGGATATTTGAACCAAACAGGTATTTTGCCTAACACAGGGCGTGAACAGTTTAATGCGCGTACCAATCTGGACATGAAGATTAATAAACGTTTGAGTGCGCGCATGAACCTGTCTTTCATTAAAAATGATTACAGTGACGCCAGTTCCGCCTACTACGGGGGTAGCTCGGATCAGATCATCAGGCAGTTGAATTTGATCGCTCCTTGGATTGTAGCCCGCTATGATGACGGCACTTGGGGCACAATTTCAGACGGCAGTCCCATTGCCTGGTTAGATTCGGGCATGAAGGTGAACCGTGACAATTATAATTTTTCGGGGATGGCCGCTGTAGACTATGAAATATTTGATGGCTTAAAATTAACCTTGCAAGGTGCTTACGTCAACAATTTACAAAATTACAATTATTTCCAAAAATATATAAAGTATAATGAGAATAAAGAATCTGATCCCAGTCAGTTGGACGAGCGTTTTTATAAATGGGACCGCACAAACTATGACGCCTTATTGAACTACAATAAAAATTTCGGCAAGCATAATATTAAGGGTCTGTTGGGATGGCATACGGAAAAATATAATTATAAATATCAGAAAGCCGTCCGCAAGAAATTCCCTAATAATGAATTGACGGATATGAATGCCGGTGATGCTTCTACCCAAAGCAATGAAGGGTATACAGCTGAATTGGCAATGATTTCATGGTTTGCCCGTATTAACTATGATTTTGCAGGTAAATATCTCTTGGAAGCCAACATTCGTGCGGACGCCTCTTCCCGTTTTGCGGAAGGTCACCGTTGGGGATATTTTCCTTCTTTCTCGGGTGCATGGCGCATCAGCGAGGAAGCATTTATGGAAAGTGCAAAAGACAGCTGGTTGTCCGGACTGAAAATTCGAGCTTCTTGGGGGCAGCTGGGTAATCAGGATGCATTGAGTGGCAGTAATAATGACTATTATCCTGCCTTGAACACGTATAATCTCGATTCCAAATATGCATTTGGAGGCTCTTTGAATTCTGGTTATTATCAACGGAAATATCGTCTGGAAACCATTTCATGGGAAAAAGCCTCTACTTGGGGAGTCGGCGTTGACTTTACTTTATTCAATAAACTGAATGGTTCTCTGGATTATTATAATCGGAAGACTACTGGTATAATTATGGATGTGACAGTCCCTAAAGAATTTGCTTTGGATGCCTATAAGGATAATGTAGGCTCTATGAGAAACAGTGGTATAGAAATAAATTTAAGCTACAATACAAAAATAGGTCAGGTTGATTTCGGAATTGCGGGCAATTTCTCTTACAATAAGAATGAAATTCTGGATCTGGGAGGCGGCGACCCTAACAAGTACCTGGATGCTACTGATGGTTACAGCCAGCGTAATAAGGTAGGTGAAGCAATGAATTCCTATTATATTTATAGGGCGGATGGATTTTTTAATTCTCAAGAAGAAGCTGATGCATATACGGCCAAATACGGTAATCCTTTCGGTAAAACTTTCAAGGCAGGCGATTTGCGTTATGTGGATACAAATAAAGATGGTAAACTGACAGCTGATGACCGTGAATATTGTGGAAGTTCCGATCCTAAAATTATTTACGGATTCAATATAAATGCGGGCTGGAAAGGAATTGACTTATCATTGATGTTCAATGGTGCGGCGGGTGTGAAACGCCTGTTTGACGGATACGAGGTGTATGGTAATTTCTCGGGTGACGCTGCTCATCCGGCTACTATTTGGAGAGATGCCTGGACACCCGATAACCATGATGCCTCCATGCCACGTATTTTTTACGATACAAACTCGGCCAGTAGCAGCCGTTCGGTACAATCGGATTTTTGGTTACAAGATACAAGTTATTTGCGTCTGAAAAATTTGCAGTTGGGATATACTTTGCCGAAAGGCTGGTTGAATTCGGTTGGTGTTGAGAATATCCGTATTTACTATTCTGTAGAGAATCTATTGACTTTTGATAAGATGAAGATCAATATAGACCCTGAATCCACAAGCCAACGGCTGTCTTCCTATCCTCTATTACGTACTCATGCATTCGGCGTTAATGTTACATTCTAAATTGTTATAGACTAAAAAAAATGGAATTATGAAATACTTGAAACAATATATGATCATAGGAGCGGTGACAATGATTACATCTTGCTCTGATTTTCTAGATACAGCTCCATTGGATGCCCTGTCTCCTGCCACTACGTGGAAAACCGAGGATGATGCCCAAAAATTTGCTATCGGGTGTTATGGCGGTAATAACTACGATACTTCCAGCTGGGAAGATGGTGGCAATATCTTATATCTCGACTGCGGGTCGGATTTTGGATATAACAACTTTGAATGGGAAAACTATAAGACCATTGGCAACGGTACAATGACTCCGTCAGGGGCTGTTGCAAGCTTTTATGATTTCTCAGTCATCCGCCGTTGTAACACATTCCTGGAAAAGGTAAAGGAGATCCCATTTTCCAATGAGCAGACCAAAAACGATTTGATCGGTCAGGTCCGTACTATTCGCGCTTATCGCTATTTTGTTATGAACTGGTGGTATGGAGGAGTGCCTGTGATTGACAACTATAACTCAGCAGATGAAGCTAAAGTTCCCCGCAAGTCGGAGGAGGAAGTGAAAAATTACGTCAATACAGAATTGGACACAGCCATCGGTGAACTGAATGCATCTCCCTCTGAAAGGGGACGGATCGCAAAGGGCGCTGCTATGGCAATCCGAATGCGCAGCGCACTGTATTATGGTGATTATGTGAAAGCAAAAGAAATGGCCGAGGCCATCATGAATTTGAAACAGTACGATCTGGAACCGGACTACAGTAATTTGTTCAAAGTTGCCGGTCAGGACTCAAAAGAGATTATTTTGGCTGTTCAATATGTGAATTCCACTTTGGAATTGGGCACAATAGGCCAGATGTATAATAATGGTGACGGTGGCTGGTCCTCCATTGTTCCGACTCAGAACCTGGTGGATACTTATGAAATGGCTGACGGCTTGACCAAAGAGGAATCCGGCTCTTATGACCCAAACCATCCGTTTGCCGGTCGCGATCCACGTATGGCCATGACCATTATATACCCAGGAATGGACTGGAATGGCACTGTAGTCAATACACTGGACAAGACAATCAATGGTAAGGATAATGCAAACTATCCTCCTTCTGCGAACAATGCTTCAAAGACCGCCTTAACCTGGAGAAAATATTTGGATGAACAATATGCTAATGGTATTTGGAACACGAATGCCTGCCCTATTGTAATCCGCTATGCAGAAGTGTTGCTTACTTATGCGGAAGCAGTCAATGAACTTTCTGGTCCGTCTGCAGATGTTTATGACAAACTGGATCTGATTCGTGGACGTGTAGGAATGCCGAAAGTGGATCGTGAGAAGTATGCTTCAAAGGAAACATTACGCCGGCTGATCCGCCGTGAACGTGGGGTGGAATTGGCCGGGGAAGGTGTGCGTCGGGCTGATATTCTGCGCTGGAAAGATGATAATGGAAAGATGGTTGCAGAAACAGTCCTGAATGGTGTTTTGGAAAGGGTTGTCGGAACTGTAAATTATGCCGAGACTGATCCGACGAAACGTGCGGAGATTGACACGAACGCCCCTGCTACTGACAAGAAGATTGAAGACCGTGTATTCAAAGTGCATAATCGATACAATCCAATTCCTCAGGGAGCTATTGATAATAACCCGAATCTTGAGCAAAACCCCGGGTATTAATACAATGACAGTATCGGTCTTTTGTAATTAGAATGGAAATCCAATAAAAAAATGGAAGGTGTGTCGTAATACACGATGCACCTTCTTAATTTTTATTAAGCGCAATACAATTGCAGTGTATTCTCCTATCATTGTATCCGAAATATAACATAAAAAAGAAACTACCATGCCAAATGAAAACAACCTGTTGCCGGAACATGCACAACTTGCAGCAGTTCTGGACAATCCGGACGCAATCCAAAGGATCAAAGAGCCGACAGAAAAAGTACAGATTGCCGCCGTACAGAAAAAGCCGGAACTTGTCCGGCTGTTCACCAACACTACGGAAAAAGTACAGCTTTCCGCCGTAATTGCCTCTCCTGAAAGTGTCCTTCTCATGCAGGCCCCATCCCCCCTGGCCTGCTTCACGGCCGTGGAAAGGATGTTCAAGGCGGACCTGCCGCCCACAACCGGTATTCTGGCCGCAGCCCGGAGGCTGGTATTCCGGATGAAGGGGAACAGGAAACTCGGAGAACCGGATACGGAAGCCGTAAAGGAGTTTTTTGATGAAGTCAAATCCTTTAAACATTGAAAGCCATGCCTACAATCCTGGAACACCTTGCCGCGCTGTTCGACAAGGACATGAGGGCGGTATTGAGCAATCCCCGCGCCATCAGCATGATCGCCAACCCTTCCGCCCGTGTCCAGATGGCCGCGGTCAGAAGGGACAGAAGTGTCATCTGCTTTATTGAGAAACCGACGGAAAAGGTACAGCTGACAGCTGTCAGAAACGCACCGCACAACATCCATTTCATCACTTCGCCAAGTGAGAGGGTACAGCTGACGGTCATAGGCATCAGGCCTTCCTATGTCGGCTTCATCCCAAACCCTACGGAAAAAGTACAGCTGAAAGCCGTCGAGAAGAGACCGGAATGCATCTTCCTGCTGCAGAAGCCCGCAGAAAAGGTACAGCTGACGGCCGTCCTGAAAGATCCCCGGTATCTCTCGGCAATCAGGGAGCCGACAGAAAAAGTACAGCTGGCAGCCGTACAGAAAAATCCGGAATGCATCCGTCATATAGCGGAACCGACGGAGAAGGTGCAGCATATGGCCGTCCAGAGAAGTCCGGATATCTTCCGGCAGATCAGGCAGCCTGAGGAAAGCGTGCGGCTGGCGGCGGTGCAGGCCAAGGGAGAGAACATCAGATACGTGTCCGCCCCGTCCGAGGCTGTACAACTGGCGGCTGTCAGAAACGATCCGATGAATATCCGATATATAGAAAACCCTACGGAAAAGGTGCAGTCTGTCGTTCTGAACGCAGACCGGGATGCGGCACCGTTTATCAGTTCGCCTACAGAAGAGATCAAAAGACTGGCGATGGAAATGTACGGCCTCAGACTGGAAAATGCCGCCGGCAAGGAGGCGGCAGCGGCCCGGACATCCGAAACCTCCGGAAACTCCGGAAAGAAAGCGACGGAGGGCGTGGCAAAGAAACCCTCGGCAAAGCAGGTCAAAGAGGCGGTGGAGAAACTGGATAGCGAGATCAGGGAAATAAACAGGGAGTACTTCCAGGCCACTTACGAGGCGCAGTACTCGGACAACGCCGCGGAACGGGAAAGCGAGATCTCGGCTGCCGGGAAAAACAGGGAGAAGAAGCTTGTCAAAGCTTATGAAAAATTCAACTCGGCAGCCGTTCCGGAAAGGAAGGAATGCAATGTGGGGAAGATTGTCAAAGAACTACGCAAGGAAAGGGTGGCCGTGGAAAACATGAAAGCCGGGGAATGGCACTCCCTGATGAAGGGGAAGGCCGTACAGCCGCCCCTTGTTTCCGGCGCATCCGGAGCCGCAGGAAAAGGAAGCGCACTGATGCTTGCCAGAACACCCGCGGGATATGCACTGAAGGCGGCGGGCACCATAAACCAGGCAAGCCGGCAGGCCAATGCGGAAATGTAAGTAACATTTGCATTCTACATATATCACTTGTTTACTTATTTACTTTAAATTTCGGAAATGTAAATAAGTAAACAAGTTTTTTGCTGATAAAACTCTTTATGACTTTATGAACAAGGTATCATATTAAGCCGGCAAACAATGACACATACTTCCGATAAACATGTCACGGACGAAGAACTGGAGCTTGTCACACGTGGCAAGGCGGACGGCATATACATGAAAGCTCCGAACGGCAGTCCGACTTCCCTGAATGAGAGGCAGTGGGTCCAAGTGCGCACCAGAGCATTCAAGAACTGGTTTGGAGACTGGGAAAATGTACCGGAGGCAGCTTCAAGGATTCCCGATGACAAATATGGCAATGAACAATGGACGGAAGAAGGATACGTGTATGACCTGTATGTAAATTCAAGAAACCCTTTTGACCCGAAAGACGGGCAGGCCGTAAAAAAAATCCTGCAGTCATTGGGCAGCGAGATACCTGTCCTGTCTTTTTATGGAGGAAAAGGAGGTACGGTATCCCCGGAGAAAGCGCTGGAGCTGGCATCAAGCAAAAGAAACTGCTGGATGCTGACGGAAACCCCGGAGTTTTTGTCCAAAGTCAGGGAGGCGGGCTATGACGGGCTTGTCGGTTACGACGAGGGAGTGAAATACATAGCCGTGATGTCTCCCGGACAGTTGAAGGACGCTTATGAAAACACGGGCGCGTTTTCCACATCAAATGACGACATCCGCTTCCGTCAGGTCTATCACGGCAGTCCGGCCTCCCTCGGGCATTTCGACCATGCCTTTACCGGAACCGGTGAAGGGGCGCAGGCCTACGGATGGGGGACATACGTGACGGAAGTGAAAGGAATCGCCCGCAAATATGCGGCCATCGGTATAAAGCGAGGAAACCACATCACCTATGACGGGGAGCCTTTATCCCCGGTGCTTGACAACGAATATTATTTTGATGAGGTATGGAGAATATGGAAACGCCAGATCCTTTCTTCCACCGATGTGGACAGTTTGAAACGGAACATTTCTTCCGTGTATATGGACGGGCGTACCGCAAGCGCATACAGCGGACGGAGAAAGGCATTCGAGCGACAGAAGCAGGAGCTGCTTTCCGACATAGATGCGGGCAGGATACGCATTGAGCCGCCGCGCCACCTCTATACGGTGGAAATCCCGGAAGACAACGGGATGAACTATCTGTACTGGGACAGGCCGGTATCCGCGGAGCAGCAGGGAAAGATATTCCTGCAACTCCGCAAGGAACGTTTCTTCTTTCCGGAAGCCACGGCGGAGTTCTGGAGCGGCAGGTCGCATGTATGGAACAGCGGGAAAGAGTTCTACGGCTTTCTGGACTATATGTTCATGAATCCGGACCGGGATACCGATTCACAGCGGCTTGCCAGCGGGTTTCTTTCGCGGGCGGGTTTTACCGGGATTGACTATCCGGCGGAGTGTTCAACCGGCGGCCGGGCTGACGGCGCGCGGAACTATGTCATTTTCAGCGAGGCCGACCTGAAGATAACCGCACATGAACGCTTCCGCTTCATCGGAGAGAAAGGGGCCTCCAGACTTGACCGGTCTGAAGGGGCCTCCCTGCGGCTGGAGAACCTCGCCGTCGCCCGCGAAATGGAAAAGTCCGGCAAGGATGCCGGAACAATAAAGGCGGCGACAGGCTGGGAACGCGGGGCTGACAGCAAGTGGCGTTATGAGACGGCGGATTTCGAATACCATCCGGCCGGAGATCTGGGCTATTCACGACTGCTGGAAAAACAGTCCTGGCATGGGGAGCTTGAAAATCTTCTTGACCGGCAGATAGAGGGCGAAACACTCTCTGAAGCGGAGTGGAAACGTTTTGAGAAACTGACGGAGCTGGCAGCCGGACTGAAGGAACAGGACGCGCTGCGTGAACGGATCTATCTTGATGACTATGTGAAGGACGATGAACTGTTCCAGGCCTATCCTGAAATGAAACGGACCCGGCTGGAATTTGTGGACCTGCCGTCGGCCGACTATTGCGGGGGCTATCTCCATCCGGACAACAGAATCGTGATAAACATCTCCCGGACTGATGATGTGAGGTCTGTCCTGGCCCATGAGATACAGCACGCAATACAGACCATGGAGGGGTTTGCGCGGGGAAGCAATCCCGGGGAGTTTAAAAACACGGTGGAGAATGTGATCCTGGACATCGTGCGGGCCACTGACGGAAGGATTCTGGAGGGCGGCGGTTTCGACAATACCCCCAAAGGCATATTTGCCGCACTTGACCGGAAAGTGCCCTACGGGACAATACTGAGACATTATGACTATCCCCTCAGCCTCGTGGCCGAGAAGTACGGATATGAGAACATCTTTGACCTGGTGAATGACATCGGCCGGTTTAAAAGCGGCATACAGGAATACCGTTCCACTGCAGGGGAGGTGGAAGCGCGCAATGTGGAAAGCAGGCTGGATTTTACTTCCGCCCAAAGACGGAACACGCTTGCCGTTTCCACCGAGGATATCGCCCGGAACGGGCAGATATTCCTTTCAAGGGACGTCCGGATGGACGAGCTCGCACGTCATGTGTCTTTTTTGGCCGGGAAACTGCACATTCCGGTGGAAGTGATCCGTCATGCCGACGAGGTAGGCTCTCCCGACATACGCGGCCTGCTCTCCTGCGGGAAAGACATCCGGGGCTGGTATGACATCCCCTCGCAACGTGTCTGCCTGTATCTTCCGCATGTCCGGGGGAAAGCGGACGTCGAGCGTACCCTGCTGCATGAGGGTGTGGCACATTACGGCCTCAGAAAGCTTGCAGGTCACAAGCATATGGATGCTTTTCTGGATGACATCTTCAACGGATGCGGAGAAAAAGTACGGGATGAGATTCTCCGGATGGCGGCTGCAGACAGGACGGACATACGTGTCGCAACGGAAGAGTATCTGGCCCGGATGGCCGAGGACGGTACGGACCAATCCTTATGGGACAGGATTGTCACCGCCTTCCGGAATCTCCTTCGAAAGCTGGGCTTCTGCCTGGAAATCGGCACAAGGGAACTGAGGGGCATACTCGCCGCCAGCCGGAAAAATCTCATCGGAATTGCGGAACCGACCGTAATACAGACGGCAAGAGGAGACCTTGAACTCTCCTGCGGATACGGGCGGGCGGTTCTCAGGCGGCAAGGGGTCGAAACGGATGTGACCTCCCTTCTGGAACGGATGAGAAAAGCGGGGATCAGCCCCGCCTCTCTCGGGCAGGAGGACTGGAAAGCCGTCTTTAACGGCGGCATCATCCTTCCCGGCGGCAGGAAACTCATGGCCGTAAGGGAACCGGCCGGATACGGGATGAGGATATCCGGTGTGTCACCGGGGAGTACAAGAGAGTCGGGAATGGAAATGTAAAACAGGATACTGAAAAATAAGATATGGACGAGTGCGGTGAAAAAAATGCTATAAGCCTCTCATGGGGAAGGCGGGAAATCCGGATTTCCGGAGAAGGGACCACCCTGTATGTGAATGGTGTCCCCCATGACATGACCATGATGCTGGAGGCTATCCGTGGAGCCGGCGCGAGACCGGAAAGGATATCCCCGGCCAGATGGATCTCCCTGTTGAGGGGACGGCCTACCGTGCTGCCGGGATGTGAAAGCCCCCTGGTCATGGTACGGGTCCCTTCCGGATATACGGTCAGGTGTCTGTTTCCGGCCGGGGAAAAGGAACACTCCTTCCAGGCGGAAATGCAGTAATTGGGCCGGATTACTTATAAAGTATGATATTAGTAAAGTAAATAGTGGTAAAAACTAAAAAAGTACAATGGAACATTACATTTTTTATTGCAAGCTGTCGCTTCTGGCAGTCCTGTCACTGATAACGGCCTGCTGCATGCTGAGCCGGAGATGGTATGTCAACCTGGCCGCATTTCTTGCATGCCTCTCGGGCGAGACCTTTCTGGCCCACCTGTTCTTCCCCGGATACATGCTGTGTCCGGCGGCCGCCTCGTTCATAATCCTCTTCCTTTCCCGGATATGGGACCTGTCCAGAACCCCGGCAAAGGGGAACGGAGCTGATCCCATCCGGCTGCCGGTCAGGTCAGGAATCCGGGAGTCCCGGCTCGAATTCCATTACCACTACTCCAACTTCCTGGTTTACGGAGAGGCCGGTTCCGGAAAGACGAAAAGTATCGGAAAATGGCTTCTGAGCGAATACATGCGGCTGGGATTCGCCGGATTCATCTATGACTTCAAGGATACGGACTATACCCGTACCGCCTACAATCTCATTAAAAGGCACAGGTATCCGCACAAGTTCTACTATGTCAGTTTCGACAGGCCTGAACGGTCGTACCGGTTCAACCCGCTCAAGGTGGTGAGGGACCGCACGGAACTGATCCAGCTGATGGAGGACGTGCTGCTCGCGCTGCTTCCCAAGAAGGAACAGCAGAACGAATGGGTCGCCGGAGGTCTGGGCATCCTCCGCGGCGTGGCGTTCCGGTTCTGGGACGAGTTCCCCGAGCATTGCACACTGCCGCATATACTGGCCTTCATCATGACCGCCTCGGCAAGGCAGCTCTCCCTGTTCCTGCAGCAGAACCTCGTGTCGGAAATGCTGGCCGGCGCCTATCTGAAGGCGGAAGGTTCCGAGAAGACCCAGGCATCCTATCTCTCCACGCTCTGCAACAATCTGGCGACCATATCTCAGAACGAGGAGATCGCCTATGTCCTTTCAGGGGATGACTTTGATTTCAACCTGATCGATCCGGAGACCCCCAAGCTGTTCGCCGTCAGCAACAACTTTTCCAAGAATTCGGTCTATGCCCCGGTCATCAGCATGCTCATGACCATATCCGCCAGGCAGTTCTCCATGCAGAACAGGGTTCCCTTCGTCTATTTCCTTGATGAGATGACCACGGTGAACATCAAGAACTTCGAGACGCTGCCTTCAGTCCTGCGTGAGTATAAGGCGGCATTCATATTGCTGACCCAGTCCGGCGCCAAACTGGAGAACCTGTACGGGAAACTGGACCGTTCTTCCGTAGAAGCCAATTTCGGAAATATGTTCCTGGGAAGGACGAAAGATGTGGAAGCCCTGAAGTATTACCCCTTATTCTTCGGCAAGGAAGAAAAGGAAAGACGCTCACGAAGTTCCGGAAAATCAGGCGCATCGTCCAGCAGCAGCGTGACCGTTTCTTCCCAAAAGGAGGACATCTACCAGGGAAAGGATTTTGCCGATCTAGAACCGGGAGAATTTATCGGCTCCGCCACGCGTGCCAACGTCAGCTACTTCAAGGTAAAGCTGGAGATGTATGACGACAGGAACGAGGAGCCCCTGCCCGATGTTCGGGTCCTTGAGCCGGGAGAGCTGGGCAGGAACTTCGCAAGGATTCTTGAGGAGGTACGGGAGCTGTTCCCGTGTGAATGACAATAACTCCCATCCTTTTCGCATTACTTTTACGTAACATTAAATATTTCACCTTATGAAAACGATATATAAAATTTTCACCTTTACACTCTTTATGAGGGAACGGTCAAGCTTTTACTAATGATCTGCCCTTATTATTTCACTCAGACTCTCATGAATTTTTGTGTTAAAAAATCCTTTTTCCAAGAGCCTGTATAAGACAGATTTCAATTATGTAAAATATGTGACATGTCTACATATTTAATGAAAACAAGCCTCTAAAAAACGTTTGATTCTATTCATATGATTATGAACGAAGACAACAATGTTATCACGATGGATTGTGAATCAGTAGCCGTATTGCTGCAAAAGATACAGAAGGAATCCAGATGGCTCTCCGGTTTTTTGGAAAGTTACCGTCCCCCGTTGGATGGGGAGCGGTATCTGACGGACAAGGAAGTGGCGGAACTGTTGCGCGTCAGCCGCCGGACCTTGCAGGAATACCGCAACAACAGGATATTACCTTTTATCCTGTTGGCAGGAAAGGTGCTTTATCCGGAATCGGGACTGCGCGAAGTATTGGAAGCAAATTATAGAAAGCCACTGAAAGGATGAGATAAGGCGACTGTATGTACAAAGAGGATACGGACAACTCCGGTTGTGGAGCTGTCCGTTTCCTCTTTGTGTTGCCGGCATCGTCAATGTATCTTCAGCAATACCCGTTTGCCTTGTGGATGAGCATCACGTATGCCTGCTGCTTTTCTTTGGCAAGAGCCTTCTCCACCAGCCACCTTCGGAACACGTGCGTGCAGTAGGTGTTCAGCCGAAAAGCAATGGGGATGATGATTTCAAGGGCGTACACATCGGCGTGCAGACCGTTTTCAAGCCGCATGTAACGGCATACCTCGTAGTCGTTCAGCACGTCCGACTTGCGGACGGCTTTGATGGCGGCGTTCACTGCCGGAACGCCTGCACGGAACAGTCCGGCGATTTCGGTGGCGGTCATCCATACCTCGTTACCGGTTACGCTGACCTTCTTGTCCTCTATGATAATTATTCCTCGCTTCATGTTTTTCTGTTTTTAAATGTTACATCCTGAAAATTCTTCAATGGTATTCAACCGTGCGGCAAGACTCTCCATGTCTTGGTTGAGCTTCTCCTTGGTTATCTTCGCATAAATCTGGGTGGTCTTTATACTTTTGTGCCCTAACATGGAACTCACCGTTTCAATGGGTACGCCGTTGGATAGGAACACCGTCGTGGCTGCCGTGTGGCGGCTTTGATGCCACGTGATATGCTTGGTGATGCCGCAACGCTTGGCGACAGCCCGGATTCCATGCAGACAGGTCATATAGTGGGGGACGGGAAATATCCTGCCGTCTTCACACAATCCCCGGTACTTGTCGATAATCCGCTTGGCGATGTCAAGCAGACGGATGTTGGAAACGACACCCGTCTTCTGACGGCTGATGTTGATCCACTCGTGGTCGTCGAAGTAGGTTCGGATATTCTCCTCCGTGAGATTGCGCATGTCAGCGAAGGACAAGCCCGTGAAGGCGCAGAACAGGTAGAGGTCGCGGTAAAGCTCCTGCTTGGCGTTCTTCAATTTCCCGTCCATCAGCAGGCGGATTTCATCTTTCGTCAGGAAACTGCGTGTCGTTTCCTCTTTCTTGATTTCGTACTCCCGGAACGGGTCGTGCGTGAGCCACTCGTTGTTGATGGCGATGAACACCATCGTCCGGAGCGGGCATACGTAAAGCCACACGGTATTGGTACAGCAGTGCTTGTCCGTGCGGAGGAACATCTCGAAGTCGGAGATGAACGCCGGGGTAAGCTCCTTCAGGGCGATGTCCTTCACATGGTAGCGGATGTTGAGGAACTCTTGCAGGTGCTTGTACACGGTCTTGTACTTGGCAAGCGTGCCTTTGGCTTTCATGCCTGCCTCCACCTGCTTCTCGTAGTCCTCGTTGTGCCGGCTGAACACCTGCATCAGCGTGTGGTAGCGGTGTTCCAGTCCGAGAAAGGCGTTCTTTACCTTTTCCGCCGTGACGTAGTTGTCACGCTCCATGATTTCCTGATAGTGCCTGTTGATTCGCACACGCATCTTGTCGAGCAGGCGGTTCGCTTCGAGTGCCGCCGTGCTTCTGCCCGTGACACGCCCGCCTTTGGTGTCCCACAACTTCGGATAGACGGTCAGCTTGCAACTGAACTGTGTCTGGCTTCCGTCCACCGTGATACGACCCATGACGGGCACTGTCCCGTCTTTTTTCACTACCTGCCTTTTGAGGTAAAAGATAACTGAAAATGTACTCTTCATCGTTCTGAACTTTTTTGATTTCAAAATTACTTGGTGAAGAGCCTTTGGCTGGTACGCAAACAAATGCAAAATACTGCAATTTATTTCCGGTTCGGTTTTTCTTGCGTGAGTTGTTAGTAACTCACTATACCATAGCGATTTGCTATGTTTTTCCACATCCCCGTGACACATTACAGGGCATGGTAACAAATGGGTAACGTAGCGAAGTACCAACATGGCCGGAATATGACTTTTACCGTCGTCGAACTTCTGATGATAATCCCTAAAAGCACCTATCTATCAATATCTTTGCCTTACTTTTCCATATATCATTTTTTCTCGCTAACTTTGTTACATCATAGCTATGAAGCAGCAGAAGTCTGTTATTGAGATGGAAGAGTCTCAACTCATCAAGGCTATGCAGGAGCATTGTACAGAACTAACTGAAGATTTAGCAAAGAAATGTATCATTCGCCTTTCTTTGGATAAACGGGAAAACTACCTCACTCCGCCAGTAGGATTAGCGGGCAAGGATATCTTCCCTTGGTCATACAATAGGGAATTAAGTTATCTGCGTCGCCCAGTGATTCGTTATCAATATGATGATGGCACAGTTATGTGCATGTTTGGGTTCCGCTCCTGTATTCAAGCCGGCATTCAGCTATCTGACTTGCTTTATTCTGGTCGCTTACGTTATGTGGGAAGGAAGATAGAAACCTTGCTTGGAAAATTTGAGGCTATAAAAGGGGCTGCGTTCAATGACGAGGTACGCTCTTTTTTGGCAAAGATACCAATAATGCGAGTATGGGAACATGATGTCACTATCAAATCTGGAGGTTATTTTGCGGCAGATAAAGATTATGGTGATATTGATGTGATGGCTTATGATACATCACGTGATATACTCTACTTGATAGAATGTAAGAATACCAATCCAGCCAAGAATATTAAGGAAATGAAAACCGAGATGGATGAATATCTTGGTCGTGGTGATAATCCCGAGAGAGACAAGAAGAGAGCTCTTGTTCTTAAACATTTGCGTCGTCATCGCTGGGTAACGGAGCATATTAATGAAGTTGCGAAACACATTGGTGTAGCAGTTACACCCCGAGTAAAGTCAATGATGCTGACAGCTACAGTAATACCAACATCCTATCTCAAAAGAGAGAAAATACCAATGTCAATTCTGAATTACCCTGAATTAAAGATAAAGGGCGTGAATTTACTAGATTCGTGCAAAGAACCAGATTTAAGCGTACTTGATATATGAGACTTTTAGAGGTGCTGACGCATCACGCCTTCTAATTTTTACCTACTCCTAAAGGTAGTATGGAGCAATCGCTGACGGTTTATCATCTCTGCAATCTGTTCAGTTCGCATTCCCCTATTCTGGCTTGCCAAACAGTAGAGTATAGCCTCTTCAATCTTCATATTACCAATAATTTAAAGTGTGCAAATTTTGCACAAGTTGTTACAAAAGTACGGAAAAATACGGCAACGGAGGCTCTCTGAAAAAGAATCATATCTGAAAACTTTCTCTTTTGACTGCAAAAGAATACGAAATCCCGACTAACAAGCCTGACAAAATTTCATATATGAACTTTTATACATATTTTCGTCCCCCCAAAGAAACAAAATTATGGAAACATCAAAAACATACAATAGAACAATTAATTTATTAGATAAGTACACAAAGTTTATCAAGTCTATTAACACCGAGGATATTGGTAACAATCTTACACTAGATAAATTAATAGAACTAAAATCAATACTGTCCGATATTAATAACATAATGACATTAATATCGACTCGTTCTATTGCAACAAAGTTATCAGATATATTATCATTTAAAAATGAAGATAGAGAACGGATATTTAATGATATTGATAAACAAAAGCCAAACACAAATGGATTCGACATAAGAATTGACTCTCCTGTAAAAATATTAGTAGAAGTCAAATGCAATTCTCTAATCCGCAACAAAAAATTTGGTGCTGCACAAATCAATGCAATTCTTGAAGATGCTAGAAAATTACGGTTAGAATCATCTCGACATATAAAGGCAAGTAAAAGTATTCAAGACACAAAAGATTATATTAAGATAATTGCTATTGTCAATTTTGGCAATAGGTCTGACGAAGATTTAACGTCTCAACTACTGAGAGAAACCAAGTGTAAAGAATCCACTAATTCTGCAAGAAAAGAACGAATGAAAGTGAAAAAGTTTTTAAGACCATTATATTCACTATCGCAAATACATGAAATAACAGATCTAGAAAATGTTTATCTAATAATTTTACATATAAATGATTTAAAAAATGAGTTAGAGCGAATACGATGTGAGTACAGTTTATCACTCAAGTAAAAATACAACATAGCTTTACTTTATCCCTGTATTCATATATACGTGCATTAAAGGGAAATAAGGTAGTATTACAAACCATAAACATCTATCATATTTAATTAGTAAGGCGTTCATTTTGAGCGCCTTTTCTTTTTGCCATCATACCATATAATAATGGTTTCTAATGGTTTTTCATTCATTTTTTGTGTCGATTTTGTACCGCATGGGCTGATTTGGGTATTTTGCGATTTGCAAGGTGGTATAAGAATGAGACGTCTTGATACACAATGAGACATAATGAGACATTTTAAACGAACTAAAAAGAGAAATTAGAATGAGAAATTTAATTAGAATTCAGAAGAAATGTGAGTGGTGCGGTAAAGAATTTACTGCCTACAAATGCTCTACGAGGTTTTGTTGCAAGCAATGCAATGATCATGCATACAAAGCAAAAAAAAGGGAATTAAAAGTTCAATCTGTTAATGAGAATTTAGCTTCTAAAAATGAACCTGAGATAATAAGGATTCAAGAAAAAGAATTCTTATCTCCTACTGAAACGGCTCAATTATTAGGAATGAGTAGAGCTACTTTATACCGTTATTTATTAAATGGTTTTATTCCTGCAGTACAATTCAAAGGTAAGACAAAAATAAGGAGATCCAGCCTAGAAAAAATTTTTG
Source organism: Phocaeicola vulgatus ATCC 8482 (assembly GCF_000012825.1). Classification (GTDB taxonomy): domain Bacteria; phylum Bacteroidota; class Bacteroidia; order Bacteroidales; family Bacteroidaceae; genus Phocaeicola; species Phocaeicola vulgatus. The sequence goes on from NC_009614.1 coordinate 4,599,852, forward strand.
ACACTCCTAAACAGTACCAAAAACATACAAAGTCACCTCGTTCTCCTATTACTGATTTTTATACTACCGCTGAAGTTGCAAGTAAATATGGAGTAAACGAATCGTGGATATTTAAAGTAGGGAAAGAACAAAATATACCCAAAGTTTTCAAGAGAGGAAAAACATACTGGAGTGCCAAGCATTTTGATAAATATTTTGCATCTAAAGCACCGGACTCCAACATTACGGAATGGTATTCTGTAGAAGATCTAACGGAAAAGTTTGGCATGACAACAAGTGCTATATATTCTTTTGTTTCCCGATTTGCTATTCCAAAGAAAAAAATCAAGCGACAGGTATTCTATTCCAAAAAGCATGTAGATATCGCCAAAGGTCTTGCCAAGGCTGAACCTGAATATTATACGACAGCCGAAGCTATGGAAAAATACAATCTCACACGTGACCAATTGTATCACTATGTAAAATGGCATCATATCAGTAAAGTGCAGGAAGGAAAATATATCAAGATATCACGCAAAGAGCTCGATGATCTGCTTGCTCCACCTTCGATTTAATGTTATTTACTGGTTATCCTGTGGTTAACTTTAAAATAACCACATCACCAGGAATACACTTGTTTATTTTGCTATCACCACAATAAGAATTAAACCTGAATATAAATTTTAATACATTATATTTTATGAGACAACAAACATGTACTACTGTAACATTAAGACAACGCCCTATAAGAAACGGACGAATCTCTCTTTACTTGGACTACTACCCTGCTGTACGTAATCCTAAAACAATGAAACTGAGCAGACGTGAATATTTAGGATTTTACATTTATGCAACCCCCAAGAATGCAATTGAGCTAGATTACAATAATGAAATCCTAGCTAAAGCCGAACTTATCAGATGCCGTCGACAAGAGGCTGTAATCAATGAAGAATTTGGATTTATGGACAGACACAAAATGAGAGCCGATTTTATGGCATATTTCAAAGAAGTATGCCGTAAAAAAGATCATAAATGGCATATCGTTTATCTGCACTTTGAGAAATTTGTCAATGGCAAATGTATGTTTGGAGAAATCACTGTTGACCTATGTAACCGCTTCCGAGACTATCTTCTCCATGCAAGGCAACTAAAACATACAGATAAAATGGTTTCCCGTAATTCAGCTGCCAGTTATTTCTCATTATTCCGAGGAGTTTTGAAACTTGCATATAGAGATAAATATTTACGTGAAAATCCCAATGATTTTCTTGAAAAGATAGAGAGTAGGGATATTCATAAAGAGTTTTTAACACAAGATGAATTAAAGACTCTGGCTTCAACTCCATGCGATATACCTGTATTAAGAAATGCATCCCTTTTCTCATGTCTTACCGGATTACGCATCAGTGATATATTGAATCTTAAGTGGGAAAACTTATGCACAGCTCCCGATCTGGGACATTGTATTCGTCTTCGTACGCAAAAGACACAGACAGAAGCCCTACTACCTATCAGTTATGAAGCATACGCACTTTGTGGAGAACCGGGCACAGGTAAAGTGTTTAAAGAACTGCGACGTTGCATGACTGGATATCCTCTTAAAGCATGGATAAAAAAAGCAGGTATTCAAAAACATATAACATTCCACTGCTTGAGTCACAGTAAACTCTTTTATTTATTGAATATCAGCGAGTTGAGTATTTTAAAGAATGTGACTGCTAACGATTTAGAAACGAGCTATATTCTTTTTCTTTCACAACTTTGCAATATACAAAGAACGCTTTGATTTCGAGTGCAAAGTTAAATCTAATTTCTGAAAAACAACATTTTATGCTGTGATTTTACAAAATATTAAGATTAGTCTTTGCAAAGGTAAAAGAGTAGTTACCAACAGTAATTTTCATGTAACGTCATTTTAAGAGTATGGCAAAAAGAACATATTCATAAACGCATATATGTATCTTGCCATATTGGGAAATCAATTGCTTAGTTCCATTTTTGCAGATTATATTTCTATTTTGTCTAAATTACGACGGAATACAGCAGATATTTAAGTGATTTGGATGGATTATCACGATAAAATATTATTTTTGTAGCGTAAACTCTTCAATATTTAGACTTACTGACATAGGGCTGTCATAGAAGACGCTATCTTTGTATCAAAAAGTATTAAACTTAATATTATAGAATATGAAAAGATTATTTTTATGCTCATCATTTGCTGATGTTGCTAATCTATTTGTCGATTGTGCCAAAGAAGATTTGCAAGGGAAAATTATAGCTTTTATACCAACTGCAAGCCTTACAGAACCAATACGATTCTATGTAAAAAAGGGGAAAAAGGCTTTAGAAGAAGCAGGAATGATTGTTGAAGAAGTCGAGATTACCCAACTGCCCAAAGAGGAAATATCTTCTATATTACATAAATGCGATTATATCTACATAACAGGTGGAAATACATTTTTCCTTTTGCAAGAGTTAAAAAGAAAAGGTGTTGATAAAATTATATCTAAACAAGTGAAATTGGGTAAACTGTATATTGGGGAATCTGCCGGAGCAATAATAGCCTCTCCCGATGCAGAATATATGAGAAGTGTGAATTTTGATCCAATAGAAAAGGCTCCTGAATTGAAAGACTGTACTTCTTTAGATTTGGTCGATTTTTATACGATTCCCCATTATGGAAATTTTCCATTCAAGAAAAAAGGTGAAAAGATAGTTCAACTATATAATGAGAAGTTGCAGCTTATTCCTATAAGTAATAAACAAGCTGTTATTATTGAAGATTCAAATATTCAAATTAAAGATGCAAAATGAATAGAATAGACCGTATTTCTGCTATATTGATTCAGTTACAATCGCACTCGTTAGTGAAAGCACAGCAAATTTCAGAACGTTTTGTAGCATAGACGAGATGCCAAGAAAGCATATCAAAGCAGAATGCAGCAACAAGAACGGTTGGCAATTCGTTACCTCAAAATCGGACAATCCTCCCAATGTCCTTATTATAAAGGGATAAAGATTATATTCCAAAATTACACTAAATAAATGAGAGGGGAATGTATTAAGTTTATTTCCCTCTCATTTAGTTTAGTTAGTTTCCAGAAACTTTATTTTGAGCTTTTCATAGCACGTATTATGCGATTTGATTCTTGCAAAAGCTTATTGGCTATACTATCTTTATAAGTAGCCATTTCAACCATTTCATGATGATGGCGAATAGAATCCTCGTAGGCAGCAACACAATTTCTTACATCATCTATAACTTTCTCATCTCGGCAAACAGAAAAATGCTTTTCGATGTATCGAACATTTGGGTCGTCAGATGGAAGAACCATCTTCAATGCCCGATATTTCAAGTCTGCTACCTCCCAAGCTTGATACTCTCGCCATTGGGCTAGGTTGCCCCAAATGGAGATGACAAGAGATAGAGCCAAGCCTCCAATGAAAAGAAGAACATACTTTGAAGTTGGCTCGAAGCGATGAGTCACTACTTTCTTCAGAGGTGCGTTATCCATTGCGTGAAGTTTGTCCTGCACATTTTTTGATGTGGCATTCAGCTCTTGTTTCACCTGATTAATGGTATCAAACAAGAGTTTGCTTCGCTGTTCATCTTTGCTTGCTTCTTTCTTGGTAAGGTCGGTAAAGATACAGATAGCCTCTCTTAATCTTACCAATTTGTCAATAGCTTCCCCTTCTTTTACAGCCATAGCAAGAATAGCTTTTTCAAGTTTGCTTGTATCAACACTTACAGAGACTGGAGTGCTTTCCGCCTCTGTATTCTTTGGTGAGGCAGAAAGTTCATCGACTTTCTGCTCCAATCTCTCAACTGTGCCGTAGATGGCTTCCAATAGTTCTTCTTTCATATTTCTTTTGTTGTTTGAATGGTTTGTAACTTGCATCAAAGGCTAAAGCCTCTTCTGCGTTTCTTCTTTTTCTTCTTGACTGATTCATCCTCTGGGAATGTCTCAAAGGTCTGAGCATTGGCTGGAGCAAAAAGTCCAATGGAAGAAATATCGTCCCAAGGGTCCTGGCTGCTCTCCGATATGGATGGCTCCTGCTCATTCTTGCAACAGCCCTGCTCATATTGCTGAGCAGAGTTGGCACTTGCTGATAAAAGGTTCTCCGTTCCCTCTAATCTCGCATTCAGTTTGCCAAAGCTATAGTCTCGGCTAATCTGCGTACCCTTGAAGCTATATCCATCCTTGCAGAAACGGATGCCTTGAACCTTGGTTCGCTCCTTATCCTTATAGACAAACTCTAAGTGAACACCTCGTTTTGCAAGTTCACTTTTGAACTCGTCCCAGCTATCTGCCATTCTCAATGCGCTCTTTACAGCATTGTGAATTTCATATTTGGCTCGCTCAGCATTGCGTAACTTGCGAGTATTAGTATTGCTCTTGTCCGTTCCGTAGGTAAATCCATACTTGGATTTAAGAGCCTTGGTCACTTGCTCATTACGCCTATAATCATTCCTGTCTGATATGAGCTTGCCCTCGTTATTGATGCGGTTATACACGATATGACAATGTGGATTGTCGGTGTTGTGATGCCTTACGATGATGAATTGAGTATCTTTTATCCCCATCATCTGCATGTATTCAAGGGCTATCTTAGCCATGAATTCATCCGTCAAACGTGGCTTGTCCTCGGGCTTGAAGCTCAAAGCTATGTGCCCCACAGGCTTCTTAATCCTTGGATTTAGCTGTCTTTGCAGCTCAAAACTTTGTACTATCTCGGCATTCGTGCCGAGTAACACTCCATCGGATGCAAGGATTTTCGCCTCGTCCTTGTCTGTCACGTAGCGGACGCAACCACCAAAGGATGCACCTTTCTTTAGCTTGCCTATCATGTGGTATCCTCCTTTCTGCCCATACTGCTTGGCTTCGGTTTATAACTTGCTTGGCGATACTCGCCAAGGATTTCTTTTAATCTTCTCAACAAGTCCACCACATATACATGGGTTTCATGGAAACCTCTCTGATGCGACAGCTTGGTAAGTTGGTTGAGGTTGTTCGCCATGCCAATGAGGTTCTTGGCGATGGCTATCGTCTCTGCGTTGTGTCCGCTGACCACCTTGCCGTTCAAGGCGGACTCACGGATGTACTCCGCCAACTTGCGGTTGGCTTTTCTCGCCCTCAGTCTCAAAGCCTCGTAGCTTGGCTTCGAGAACTTCACCGTGACAGACTTCGACAGCTTGCGAACCCTGCCTGTGGGCGGTCTTCCGCCCTTTCTTTTGTCTTGTTCATGTATGCTTGTCATTCGATATACTGTTTACAGTTGGTACACTCACTTTCTGCGACCGTCGGGAGCAAAATTCCTCCGCCCTCATGGTGGAGCGAGGCGTTTTGGGATTCCCAAAACATAACCTCGCTCCCTCTCAGAACACGTTAGTTGGAACTACAGCCTTTCAGCTATCCACGTCCAAGGTCACAGACCTTAATTCTCACAATTTGCGCCAAGCCTCGAAGTCCTCTTCATAAAGGCTTAGGTGGTGGCGCACGATGTTCTCGATGATGCCCGATACGCTCATGCGTCTCCCTCCGAGGATGCGGACGACACGATCAAGACGGTCTCGTACATCGGAACTGACGAAGACTGGCTTGCGGTCGTCAATCCTTGGAACCTGGAGGAAGGTCTGCTGATACTCCTCCAGTGTTGCCTTGCGCTGCTTGCCACTGATGCGCTTCTGCGGATTCGGTGGCGATTGAGCCTCGTTCGTTGATGTTTCCTCTCTATAGGGAGTTGTTGCAGCAACTTTCTCTACAATTGCTCTCAACTCTGGGTTCTCTACATCATCATAATCATCATAGAGAGAATTACAACTACTTGGATTGGCTTTGTTGCCATACGTAGATGGTTTAACAAAATCCAAATACTCTTTTTCCATCAGCTCCTTTTGCTCAGGAGCCAAGACTACATCTTTTGTTCTTGCCATAGCTTATGCTGTTTTATTTGTTAGTATAGTGGTCACGGTTTGCACCATTGACCGATTGTCGGGTGCAAAGTAAGTGTACTGAGTGCAGCCATGCAACTGATTGGGTGTAACGTGGCAATTTAGTTGTGGCTTGCTTATTTGCATACCGAGATAGTTGTGAGAACTTCAACGTATTTCTCAACTCATCATTGTTCATGCATTCGTTGCAGCCGTGCAAGTTTTTCTTGTTGTTTTTGGCGTTGAAGTCGGCAAACCCCGGCAACATACTGCCACAGAAATTGAAAGCGCTTGTTTTTAGATTGCCGTGCCTTATCTTTGCACTCACAAGCGTGGAGCACAGCATATGCGTGGAGCTTTGCGACATATAACATAGTATTAACTTAGAAAAAAGAAAAGTATGGGATTCATCGTATTCGAGGAAGAGGCATTCAACTATCTTGATGCCCAGTTGGAGAACTTCGTGAAGCGCATGGACAGAATCCGTGAGCGCAGTGAGGACAAGACCATGAACAAGTGGCTCGACACGCAGGACGTGTGTCAGACGCTCAACATCTGCCCACGGACAGTGCAGACGCTTCGGGACAACGGAACTTTGGCTTATACGCAAATCAGCCACAAGACCTACTACAAGCCGGAGGACGTGATGGCTATCGTAGCTGTAGTGGAGGACAGGAAAAAGGACATGCGCTTTCGCAAGCGCACAGGTTAGGCTGTCAATATACAACAGCCACTTAATCCAATGCAGCAAGTAAACCGAGTAACGTAAGTATCAACAATAAAACGAGACAACTATGAGCAATGAAGTAATGACAAGAAACAGCGAGTGGAAGAACCACATCGTGAACCACCTCAACCGAATGGTTGACAATTTTGAACGTGCCGTGATGAACTACCGCCCCATGCTTGGCGGTGAGCGCTTCATGACGGACAAGGAGCTTTGTGCCAGGCTGCAACTGAGCCGAAGAACCCTGCAGGACTACCGAAACAACGGTGTCATCCCGTATATCCAGCTTGGCGGAAAGATACTCTACCGCGAGTCCGACATTCAGAAGATTCTGATGGCTAACTATCGTGAGGCGTACAGAATGAAAGGTGTGTAGGAGAATGTCCTTGATGAGTGTGTGAAATGAACAAGGCGACAACGTATAACTTACCGAGTGTGGCTGTTATAGGTTGTCGCCTCGTTTTATTGGCTATACTGAGTTGTTCGTGTTTGCCGAGTGTTCTCCGTATGGTCTGTATAAAATCTAATACCTGAAAACACTGCGGTGGTTCGCCCAAGTGGCTGGAGGCGCAAAGCCTCCAAGGAACGTTGCTTTATGGCAGGTCTATGCCATTGCATTCTCTGTAAAGATACAGACCAGTTTAGTGCGGCTTGTCTGTCTGCCGATGACGGACTGCATGATGAACTCCCGAAAGGCTCTGCTCTCAATGCTGTCAATACGGAAGGCTACCGCAATGACGAGTTCAAGGCTATACACATCATAGCTGATGCGGTCGTTCTTCCTGACATGACGGCGTACACCCTGCTCTTTCAGAATGCCGTCCTTGAATATAGCCTTGACAGCCTTGCGCACATAGCAGCCGAATACATTATACATGTCGGCAATCTCCTGCAAGGTCATCCATACAGTATAGGTCGGCATGGATACCGTTCCGCTCTCGCTGATAGTTATAACTCCTCTGTTCATTTCCCGTCCTCCTTATTTTTATTCTGGTCAGTTTCTTTTGTTTCTCTGCGCAGCATCAGCTTGTCCATGTCCTTGGATATCTTGTCATCGGTGATGACAGCATAGACCTGGGTGCTTCGCAGGTTGGAATGCCCCATCATCTTGGCGATGCTTTCCATTGATATGCCCGAAGTAACCATGTTTACTCCGAATGTATGTCTTGCAACGTGTGCGGTAAGATTCTCATTTATACCCAAAGCCACACCGAGTGAATGAAATTCAAACCACATGGAATCACGTGAAGAAAGAGGGAAAACAGGTTTGCTATCATCCGCTGTATTGTATAGCGACATTATTTGTTCAGCTATCGGATGCAAGGGAATGAACGCTTCGTTGTTGGTCTTTGCTCTTTTCTCACGAATGTATTTTCTACCGTCTGCCGTCATCCCGATATGGTGTGGATACAGGTTACGTAAATCGACATAAGCCAAACCTGTAAGGCTGGAGAAAACAAACATTCTTCGTGCCAACTCCAAAGCCTTATCTTCCATAGGAGTCTCCATAATGAGCAGCAAGTCATTTCTGGATATATGTCTACGCTTTGGTGAGCCTTTCTTTTCATATCCGACATCTTCCAGTGGATTGAATTTCAGCAGACCTCTGTCAACAGCGATATAAACCAAGCGTTGCAGCCAACAAAGATTATGGTTCGTATTGGATGCACTATACCCTTTGCCAATCAAGAACAACTTATAAGATTTGCCAAATTCCTCAGTCAAATCTTCAAATGTAATGTCATTCATTCCTCGTAACCCGATGAACTCTCGCAAGTTTAGCTGCGATGTCTTAGATTGGCGATAAGAAGATGTTGAGTTAATACGGATGGAGCGCAGCCTAAGGCGTTCACGCTCCTCCTCGCCAGTGGCAAGCAATGTCATCGGGATAGTATTTGCATCAACAATAACATTCTTCAGAATCTCGGCGGTAACGATGCCCTTTTCCTTTGTTGCCTGCTCGTAGGCTTCGTCAATTCTTAGTCTGAACGCTTGCAGTTGTCCGTTCACTCTTGCATTCTTGGCTTCACCTTTTTTCGTGTCCCATTCTTCGGGAGCACAGTAAAGACCTGTTGCTATGGCTGACACTTTGCCGTCAATTGTGATACGGCAAAATATAGATGTGGTTCCGTCTGCCTTTACTCTGCCACGGTTGATATAATAAAACTGCTTGTATGTACTTCTCATTGTTATGTTCCTTTCTTATTTTGTGAAAATATTACAGGACAAACTTGAAGTCTTTGTTGGCTTCGATGAACTTGTCCATATCCTCAAATAGCTTTTTCGGGGTGACACGTGCATAGATTTGCGTGGTCTGAATGTTGCTGTGACCAAGCATTCTGCTGATAGTCTCTATCGGAACACCTTCTTCGAGCGTAACGAGCGATGCGAAACTGTGCCGTCCAACATGATAGACCAAATCCATACTTATGCCAGATATGCCAGATAGTACTCGGAGACTTTTCATGTTACCTCTCAGCACTCGAAATTCCTGTGGCGGTAAAAGAGTAGGTCTTGTCGGGTCTTTGTATTTCTCCAACATGGCAAGCGCCTCTGGCAGTAACTTCACACGTGCAAGCATCTTGTTCTTCTTTCTATGGTATTTCAGCCAAAGGCTGCCCTCCTCATCACGAAAGAGGTTTTCTTCCGTGATGGAAACCGTATCGGCATAAGCCGTGCCTGTATAGCAGGCGAAAAGAAAAAGGTCACGGGTCAAAGCCAACGATTTTCTTCGCTCTGGTATTTCGAGGTCACGAATTTTCAGGAAGTCCTCACGTGTCAATGCCTTTGGTGGATTCTCTTTCTTTTGAGGTAGCTTGAAGTGCATGAAATGATAACGCTCGGAGTGTCCTGCCTTGAAAGCTATTCGGCAGGTCTTCTTCAAGATGGCGAGATAGTGGCGGACTGTATCAAGTGCAAGACCTCTCTCGTCCAAGCAAAAGTCCATGTACTCACGGATAAACTGCTCGTCAAGCTCACCGAATGCCACATCGTCAGTTCCATAACGCTTCTTGACGAACAATCCCAATGTCAGGCGAGTGTACTGGTAGTTTGGCAGCGTGCCTTTCTTGTAGTCGATGCCGATTCTTGACTCAATGTCCGCAATGATGGCGTCAAGCTGCTTCAACAAGGTCATCTGAGTGTCTGCACTGCATTGAAACAGATCCTTTATCGCCTTTGCGTCAAAATCCGTCTTGCGCTCCACAAGTGACTCGTAGGCTGAGTTTATTGCCAGCAACAGCTTGTCAATCTTGGCGTTCACTTCCACAGCCTCCTTGCTCTTGCCGTCAAGTCTGCTCTCACGTGGATTCCATAACTTTGGCGTACATGACAACTTGCAACCGAACTGCGCCATTGTTCGGTTGAGGGTGATGCGTCCCATGATGGGAGCCTTACCGTTCTTGTCCAATCCGCTCTTTTTAAGGTAGAGCAGCACCTTGAATTTTTCAACTTTCATCTGCTTACTTTTTTAGTTTGCAAAAATAATCAATCAGTAAGCATTCTCCGTCATTGAAAGTTGTGCAGAACAGTGCAACAAACACTGGTGACAAACTATTTGTTTTTCACCTCGTTAGCAGTGTTGGTTTCGGTAACTGACCGCTAACGGTTTGGTAACTGAAATAACTCAATAGACTGCTCGGCTTTGCTTTGCAGCCAATTGGCAGAATTATGAAATATTGCTCATTCTCAACCACTTGCAGTTCATTTCTCTCATCTTCATTTTCCGTTGCTTTTGCTTAAATTGTGCACTGCTTTAGGCACACATATGCTACACTACAGATTGCAGCCGGTACAGACATCTTCACAGTGTCAAAAATGCTTACTCATAAGAATGTTGCAACAACACAAATCTATGCTGAATTAGTAAGTGAAAAGAAAAGAGAAACTGTCGATAAGATATCACTAAAGTAATATGCAATAAAATTGCATATCTGAAATAAACATGCAATAGTGATCAAAAGTTTTTATATGTATAGCCGTTGGGAAAATCGGAGTTTTCCAACGGCTTTTTCATTTATGTAACAATACAAAATACGGTTAAAAATGTAAATTTTCTTTGTTCGTTTTTTTATAAGTATGATTGGCGATTTCACGAAGTATGATACTTATATTATATTAAAAACCAGACATTTTGTAATCATTTCCTTTAATTTCTGATACTTCAAAAATATATTTGCATCAAAATCAATAACAAAAAATCATTAATTATGAAAAGATTAAATTTATTCCATTTTGCTGTAATATATGTAACTGCAATATGTTCAATTACCTCAATTCCCAGATATCTGATATTGAAAGGAAACTCTCCACATAGTCTGGACCTTGTATTATACTCACTCTTCACTACCCTACTTTTTATTACAATCATATTTATGATTGAAACAGCTTACTGTAAATATATTGTACCTACAATATGTAATCTTATTGATGTAGTACAAGATCAAAGAAGTAAAAGGATTAACAAAATACAGGGAAATACGAAAAGTAATGGTAGACTATCGATGAAACTATTTCATAAAACCATTGATGATGATAAAGAAAAGACAGATAATTCTATATTGTACTCTCATGAGGAAGAAGTAAGATTGGATAGAGAACGTATCAAAAAAGAAAAAGATGATACAATAAAAGAAGTCATGTCTTATTTTGAAGCTACTTTCAAAAATATACTGACAAGCAATGAAATGAGTGTCATGAAAGAAAATATTATGGCCTTAAACAATAAAACAGAAATAAAGACAGCTGTATTACGTCGTTTGAATGGAGTTACATCAAAAGATTTATACCATTTAGCTAGAAATATCGGGAAACGGTTAGGATGCTCAAACATGCAAATAGCACATTTCATCAAAAAAAGTTTTCAGCTCATGCTTGAAGATACTGAGATACTGACCATTTCAAGCAAACTCACCTGTAATGAAGGCCGGTTTACTATAAAAATTATTCCTATCGGAACACCGCTCGTTGCACAGTCTCTTCCCTTTTCAAAAGATTAATATAGAAAAAACATTACTATCCATTGGTTAACTTATAATCCACCAGTTAACCAATAATACACCATCTTTCTTTGCTGAAAATCAATTTAAAATGATGAAGATGAAATTAAATTTCGAGGAATTACCTCAAGCCACAGCTTTTCTATTGGAGAAGGTGGAAGAACTGACGATTTCTATTAATGAGATGAAGCAGTTATTAAAGAGACAGACAGCAGCAAAGGAAGAAATGATTGGTATTAACGAGGCTTGTGAGATACTCAGCCTTGCTAAGCCAACGGTTTATGCTCTTGTTCAGGCAAATAAAATCCCCTATTATCAACCTGGGAAAATGCTTAAATTCAAACGTACCGAACTTATGGAGTGGATGGAAAAAAGCAGGAAAAAACCGATTGACAAAGAGAGCCTATACAAAGAGATACAAAAAGGAGTAAAACATAAACCAAAATCAGGATGGGAGGAATTTTAGATATGGGAAAAATTGAAATGACAGATGAATACGTAAGAGTTGGTACCACACTCTATAAAATAGTTTTTCAGCCTCTTATTAATGGCACATTTGCCAAGCGTAGAGTTCCTTGGAGTATGGGGACTTTACGTTATGATCATGGGAAAGACTTCATAGCAAGTGTTCCTAAATACGATGGTTTTTGCACTGTTCCAAGTCACGTAGATTATAAGAGGAATATTGGCTCGTTCCTTAATCTGTATGAGCCGATTACCCATATCCCTCAAAAAGGGAAGTTTCCTCATATACAAGAACTTATTCATCATATTTTCGGAGAACATTATGAGTTAGGTATGGATTACTTTCAGCTTCTTTATCTCAATCCTGTACAGAAACTACCAATTCTACTTTTGGTCTCTCAAGAAAGAAACACCGGTAAAAGTACTTTCCTGAATTTTCTGAAAGCAATCTTTCAGGATAATGTCACATTTAACACTAACGAAGACTTTCGTAGCCAGTTCAATGCTGATTGGGCCGGCAAATTACTTATTGGAGTTGACGAAGTGTTGCTTAACCGCAGAGAGGATTCTGAACGATTAAAGAATCTAAGTACAGCAAGTGTATACAAGATTGAAGCAAAGGGTAAAGACCGCTGTGAAGTGCAATTTTTTGGTAAATTCATCATGTGGTTCCAATAATGAAGATACCCCTGTTCTTATAGAACCGGGAGAAACACGTTATTGGGTGCGAAAAATTAATCCTCTCAAAAATGACGATACGAGTTTTCTTCAAAAACTAATCACGGAAATCCCAGCATTCCTTTACTTTCTTCAACACCGTCAACTCACTACGGACAAAGAAAGCAGAATGTGGTTCAGTCCGCAACAGATACATACGCCAGCTCTCGACAGGATTATCAATTGTAGCAGGAATCATACAGAAATAGATCTCGCTGAAATCTGCATAAATATCATGGATACCATGAGCCAGGATAAATTGACTTTCTGTATTAATGACATTCAGCAGTTATTAATGCTTAGTAATATCAAGGTTGAAACCTATCAGATTCGAAACATTTTAAAAAGGAACTGGAGACTTACACCTACTGACAATTCTCTTGCTTATTCAACCTTCATAAAGAACTACCCTCCAGGCCCTCCGTATCGAGAAGAGAAGAAAACCGGCCGCTACTATACCATTACAAAAGAATTTCTTAGAAAGTTCCGATGATTTGATGAAATGATGAATATTGTTGTTAAACAATAGGGAATGAATGATTTATAATTCATCAAATTTTCATCATAATTCCGGAGAAAGACTCAATGCTTCTTTATTTGAGGCATTGGGCCTTTTTTCTTCCCTATTATTTAAATAAATCCTTAATAGTTTTTCCTACGAACAGGACTTCTTTATTAATCGCATTTTTTAGTATTGCCTTTGTTATATTTTGTGCATCAATTTTAAATTGTTTTATTTCTGTATGATTTTCGTACTCAAATTTCACTTCTTTAATCTTAATATCTCCCCATTCTGTTTTTACATAAGCATCCTCAAGAGGATAAACATAACCATCATCTTGCTTGGATTTTTTCGGCAATCCATCTTCCAATTTTCGTATATCTGCAATAACCTTACCTTCAGAATTCCTAATCTTATCCTCCTTAGTAGTTAAAGGGATATGGGTAGCATTAATCCATTTACCACAAACGGGGGAACAGAGCCAATCTAATCGTTGCTTATATGATTGGATATTTAAATCATGCTCTTTAGCCCAATCTTCATCAATAAGAAAAAGTCTATGTCTAACAGAACAGTCAATAGTTAATGTGGTTTCAGCAACAATAGCCCCTCCTTCTTCTGGTTCTCTTAATTCCATTAAATCAATTCCGTAATGCTCACCAAACTTCTTTGCCCCCTCTTGATAACCCTTCTTGGTAACCATAATGCCTTTTACTTCTTCCAAGTCATAAAGGACACCAAAAAAGTCTCTCACTTTACCAATAGATACTGTATGGTTATAATTCTTACATTCTATTGCAATCTTAAATGTAGTATTATCATATTGATACTCCCAGTACACATCTATTTGATGCCTCTGGCCTGACTTTCCTACCAATTTTACATTATGCTTTACATCTATATTTTTTACAGATTGATTTTTCAATATTTCATTATAAATTTCCTGGGTAAATTTTTCATATTCAGCACCTTCATTCATAATTTTCAATTTAAAATTTACTAACACACCGACATTTTCTTTCATATCCTCGTCGGAAGCATATACAAATATATATTATTTATAGAACAATATTGAAGTAATTCGCAATTTTCATTGCAAATACTTTTAGTTTATGGTTCCAATCTTTAAACTGTTTTATTATCTTTGCACATATGAGTAATAACATCCTTATGGAAAAAGATATAAACCGAATAAAAGTTGTTCTTGTGGAAAGAAAACGAACCAATAAATGGTTAGCCCAACAATTAGGGAAAGACCCTGCTACGGTTTCCAAATGGTGTACTAATACATCACAGCCCGGTTTGGAAACTCTATTACAAATTGCAGAAGTCTTAGATGTAGATATTAAAGAGCTTCTTAATTCTTCAAAGTGATTAAGTAATAAGTTCAGAAAAGACTCCAATATGATAAACTTGACTAAATACATAAATAAGGATTCCAGATATAAATTATTATTTATGCCTTTTTCTTCCATAATAGTACCATATATTGATATTGGACAAGAATTATCCAAAGCAATAGAATCTAATATAGACAACAAAAGATTGTCATTAATTGCAGGCGATGCTCTTGAGAAAATAATCAGTAGCAATATTGTAAACGATAAAGATATCGGTAAATACATTGCTATTAAAAATATTGGGATTCTTTTTGAACCAGCTTTGAAATTCAATTTAAGAGCAAAAATAGATTCCTGGGCAAAATCCTTTATCCTTATAATAGATTCAAATGAAGGGACTGCTATAAACAATATCTTTTATTTGGCAGGAGATTTTAAAAGCTCATACTCAATAAACCTAACTGAAATTTCGAATAAAACAATTTACAATGAAATATAGCGACCTTATACAATTCGATCCTATTGACGAAATTATCAAGTTCGGACAACTTGATAACGAAGATTATCGTGAGAAACTGGTAAAGAACTTTGTTTGTTCTCAGACATTTGAAAATTATATTATTCCACAGATTTGTGGTAAATTGGATCTGAACTCAACAACAGAAACTAAAGGAATTCAGATTGTAGGTAATTATGGTACCGGTAAATCTCATTTAATGTCTTTGTTTTCCATTATAGCCGAAAATGCAGACTATCTTGACCTGGTTCAAAGCGAAAAAGCAAAAGAGTGGTTAAAGACAATTGCCGGAAAGTATAAGGTGTATCGTTTTGAATTAGGCAATAACCAGGAATTATGGGAAGTAATAACATTCAAAATCGATGCTGCATTAGAAGAATGGGGCGTAGATTATCGCATATCGGATGATGACACTCCCCGCACCTATTCTGAGAAACTAGAGTTAATGCTGGCAGCCTTTGAGGAAGTCTATCCAGACAAAGGCTTTATGCTGGTGGTAGATGAGATGCTGGCATACCTGAAAGGAAGAAGCGAACCTGCTAAATTAAACAGAGATCTTCAAGTGTTACAAGCTCTTGGACAGATGAGCGACCGTACCCATTTCCGTATGGTTTTCGGTGTACAGGAACTGATTTACCGTTCTCCTGAATTCCAGTTTGCCAAAGATATGCTGGGACATGTAAATGAAAGATATGTCGATTTGACTATTCAGAAGGAAGATGTACAATTCATTGTGCAGCAACGACTGTTGCAGAAAAACGAACACCAGAAAGCACAGATACGTAAACATCTTTCCCAGTTCACTACTATGTTTCCACACATGAACAACAATCTGGAAACATACGTAAACCTATTCCCTGTCCATCCGTCATATTTTGAAAATTTCTCACTCATTCGAATAGGTAAAAGTCAGCGCGAAGTCCTGAAAACCCTTTCAAAAAAGTTCAGTACTATCATAAACGACGAGGTTCCGACAGATAAACCAGGTCTCATTTGTTATGATTCCTATTGGCAGGATATGCTAGGAAATGTAGATTTGAATGCCGACCCCGACGTAAGCAAAGTAAGTTCTATCACAGCACTGATTGATCAAAAGATAGAAGAAAACTTCACCAAAGGACTTGCCCCAAAGAAGGTATTGGCTCACAGAATTGTTTCAGCAGCAGCCATAAAAATGTTACAGGCAGATTTAAGCCATCCCAACGGGGTTTCTGCCGAGACATTGGCAAATGATTTATGCCATGTAGATATTACATGCGAAAATTTTGACGAACTTGTAGACTTGGCATTCACACGTGTACTTGATTCTATCGTTTCGGCAACTATCGGACAGTATTTTGTTAAAGGAGAAAACAACGAATATCATATTCGTATAGAAGGTGGTGTAAACTACGAACAGAAAGTCAAAGACTATGCAGCCCAAATGGGTGATGGCCAGAAAGATGAATATTTCTACATGTTCCTTTCAGAAGTTCTTCCGGTTGAAGGTGAAACATATCGCAGAAACTTCAGAATATGGGAACATCATATAGAGTGGCAATCACATAAATGTAGTAGGACAGGGTATATTTTTATGGGTAATCCCAATGAACGTTCTACCACTCAGCCACAACAACATTTCTATATATTCTTCATGCCGATTTTTGACACGAGCAATTCTTCAAGACCTGCTGAAAAGGATAGTGTTTATTTTCTGATGAATGATTTAAGCGAAGAGCTGAAACAAAAGATTGTGTTATATGGTTCTGCCCTCTCGCAAGAAGGTAGTGCAAGCACAGATGAAAAGCCTCGTTACAAACAGTTGCGGGAGAAATATTACAAGGAAGCCAGAAATATGTTCAACAACGAGTTCCTGGCTAAAATCATGGTAGAATATATAGGCGACAAGCATCCTATGCAAGGTATGCCTGGCGCACAAGCTGATTCCAAAATCGATGCAGTAAGTGCCGTCACGTCGTATATCATGGAAAAACAATTTGAGCTAGAAAATCCTCATTATCCTAAGTTCTCAGCTTTGCAGCAACCTCTAACCAATGAAAACAGAGAAAACCTCTTACGTTCGGCCCGTGCTAAAATTGCATCACCAACCACGATAAACAGGAATGGTGAAGCTATCTTGATGGGACTTGGATTATGGGAAAACGGAAGGCTTAGTTCCGAACATTCAGAATATGCCCGAAGTATAAAAAACAAGCTTGAAGCCAAAGGAGGACAAGTTTTGAATCGGGATGAAATTCTGGAAGTTTTCTATGCTGACACGCATGAATATATCTCGATTGATTATCATATCGAAGCTGACCTTGAGATGCTTGTGCTTGCTACTATGGCAGCACTTGGCGAAATTGAGATAGTATTGCAGGGAGGAAGCCGAATTAATGCCGGCAATATATCAGATATAAGTAAACTCAATCCACAGGATTGCTATACATTCTCCAATGTATGTCCACCTAAGGGAATAAACATCCCTCTTGTAAGGGAAATATGTTTAGGCTTACTGGGTGTGGACCGTACAAACGAGCTTGATAATCCCAATAGCAGTATCTTTGCTGATTTACTGGCCAAAGCTTCAGAGTTGGAGAATATTATAGTGACACTTCAGCATAAAATTCAAGGAGGATATTATTTTCTTAACGATATAGAAATCATTTCAGAAGATGATGCCCGCAATTTTGATGTAGAATTGGTTCGTCTGAAAGGTATTTGCAATCACATGCAGCGCTACAACACCAAAGCCAAGATGCGTAACATCGATTGGCCGATAGACGTTGTAAAAACGGCCATGACCGAAACTCGCAGCAAAGTGTTTGAAACTTTAGACTTGATGAAGGAACTGGATGGATTCAGAGATTTGGTTTCATATCTGCGCATTGCTCTATCAAATGTAAATGATAATGATTTGAAAACAGAAATAATCTCTTCCATTGACGGAATCAAAGAAGTAATAAACAAGGGAAAACAGGCAAGAGATGCTTACAAACTGAAACTGGAAGCACTCAAAGACAGGTATGCGACATGGTATATGGAAGCTTATCTGAAAGCTCATATAAGCGAAATAGATCATGGAAAGAAAAGTGCGGTAATGCTAAGCACCGAGAAACAATTGTGTGACATCATAAAGAATGCTTCATTTATCAATCCTTCAAGATATGACAACTGGTTGAGGAAGATGAATCTATTGAAAGTAGTAAATTCTTCAGTCAACAAGAATGCGATTCTTTCTGTACCTACATCTGTAGATGGCTTTAATCCATCCATGCAAAAAGATGAATTGCCGGAACTGGAAGACTTAAAAGATGAATTGAAAGAAATCTATGCAGAATATGAGCAAGGCTTTCATGATGCGTTGGAAGACCCTACCATTCTGAGAAATAAGGAAATGCTTACTCAGGAAGAGAGATCTACCATACAACAGTTTATTGACGGAAATATTACTCTGAATCCGCAATATGCACGCATATTGATTGATATTATCAACAAGCTCCAGAGGAGTTTTACAAAGGTAGAAATCAATCATAACGAGATGCTTAAAATATTCTCCCGTCCTATGACTAAACAGCAGGCTCTTGATGCCTTGGCAGCATATATTGATAATCATAGCAGAGGACATAAGCCGGAGGATATTCGAATAATCGTAAAATAAATAAACAGATTTAAATGAGTTCAAAAGATATAAGCCCTAGATTGTTTCTTGATGATGAATTTGAAGAAACAAAGATTGTACCAGATAAAGTTGTTTGTTTAGGAATGGAATTCCCAAGCGAAGATGCCCGTCGTGAGTATTTTCGTGCAGAGCTTCGTAAAAAACTGCCAGAGTTGAAACAAATCGAAGGTTTCCCAATTGGAGAGGATGATGATATAATCAATCTCTCCGATCCTCCTTATTATACGGCTTGCCCCAATCCTTGGCTAAATGATTTTATCGAAGAATGGGAAAAGGAAAAAGTTGAATTGGAAAAAGAAGGGAAACGTAAAGCAAATTTTGAGGTAAAAACGCCATACGCAGCTGACGTCAGTGAAGGGAAAAACAACCCGATTTATATGGCTCATGCCTACCATACAAAGGTACCACATCCTGCAATAATGCGTTATATATTACATTACACGCAACCTGGCGATATTGTATTCGATGGTTTTTGTGGCACTGGAATGACCGGTGTTGCAGCACAGTTATGTGGCTCAGAGAATGATGTAAAGGCTTTATTAAAAAAAGGAGAGAAAGCTGAAATTGGAGTCAGACATAGTATCTGTTCTGACCTATCTCCTATTGCCTCTTTAATAGCAGCTACATATAATCTAAAATTCGACCCCAAAGCTTTTGAAAGAAAAGCATTAAGAATTCTAGAACAAGTAGAAAAAGAACTTGGATGGATGTATGAAACTGAGGTAGATGGTAAAAAAGCCAAAATTAATTATACAATATGGAGTGATGTTTTTGTTTGCCCATCTTGCGGAAATGAGATTGTTTTATGGGACGAAGCTGTTGATTTAGATAAAGAAATAATGAAAGATTCTTTTCCATGTCCACATTGTGGTAATACTTGTTCCAAGAAGAATATGGAAAAAGCATGGGAAACTTCATTTGATTCGTTATTGAATAAAACAGTTACATTGAATAAAAAAGTTCCAGTAAGGGTTAATTATACTTTATCTGGCAAAAGAGGAGAAAAAAATATAGATGCTAAAGATAAGAATCTTATTGAAAATACGAATTTATATAAATTAAATCTTAATTTATACACTAACAAACTTCCATTTGGAGAAAAAACAAAAGCAATAAAAAGTTCTAATCACATAGAATATTTACACCATTTCTTTCATTTGCGTAATTTTATATTAAACAATAGAGTTTCGGACTTATCAGGAAAAGATATATATCTTCAGAGTTGGTTAACATCAATAATTCAAAATAGTTCCTCAATGTATAAATTTCGGTTAGATCGAAAAGGAGGTATATTAAATGGAACTTTTTTTATCCCATCATTAAATATTGAACAAAATCCTATTAAACTGCTAAAATCAAAAATAACAGATTTCAACAGATGTTTCTATGAAACTAGAGGAAATTCTGCCATTAGTGTTAATTCTGCGACATCATTATATAATCTACCAAATTCATCTGTAGACTATATTTTTATAGATCCACCTTTCGGAGCTAATATTATGTATTCTGAATTAAATTCAATATGGGAAGGATGGCTAAAAGTAACAACCAATAACAAAGAAGAAGCAATCATAAACAAAGAACAAAAGAAATCTTTATTTGATTATCAATCACTTATGTACAAATCATTCAAAGAGTTCTATCGTGTTCTAAAACCTGGTAAATGGATTACCATAGAATTTAGCAATACTAGCGCATCTGTATGGAATAGCATTCAAAATGCATTGCAAAGTGTAGGATTTGTAGTCGTAAATGTCGCTGCAATAGACAAAAAACAAGGTTCATTTAATGCTGTAACTACCACTACTGCAGTAAAGCAAGACTTAGTAATTACTTGCTATAAACCTTCTGATGCCATAATAGAGAAATTTGAAAAATCTGAAGATAAGGCCAAAACAGCAATGGACTTTATCGAAGAACTGCTTGTACATCTACCTGTACATTTAAGCAAAGGAGAATCTACAACAGCTGTAATTGAACGTAGCCCTAAGATATTATTCGACAGACTGATATCCTACTATGTACAAAAAGGCTATGCCATCCCTATGGATGCCCAAGAGTTTCAAAAGCAGCTTAAAGAACGATTTATAGAAAGAGACGGTATGTTCTTCACGGCATCACAAGCAATTGAATATGAACAAAAGAAAGAAAAATGTTCTGGTTTTGTACCTATGGCACTATTCATCAGCAGTGAAGCTGAAGGTATAGAATGGTTGAAAAGAGAGCTTCAAAACTCGCAGACATATTCAGACTTACAGCCAGAATGGATGAAGAATATGCTTCCTCCTAAAAAAGGAGACGTTCTTCCGGAACTAATGTCAATCCTTGAAGAAAATTTCATCAAAGATGAAGAAGGTAATTGGCGTAATCCGGACCCTGAAAAGGCTGCCGACCTTGAAATAATCCGAAATCGCAGAATGATGAAGGAATTCAACATGTATCTGGAACAAGCCCAAAAACCGAAAGCAAAGAGAATGAAAGATACCCGTCTGGAAGTATTGCGCTATGGTTTCAAAGAATGCTACAAGCAGAAGAACTATCAGGCTATAGTAACCGTAGGTGACCATATTCTGGAATCACTTCTACAGGAAGACGAAGTTCTGTTGCAGTACTATGACATTGCTTCATCAAGGGTATAAAATATAATAATCAAAGCAAAAATGACATCTGACATAAAAAGACATATAAAGGAATTGATCAGTGGTTCCGAAAACTCGGAGGTTGAATTCAAATCAGCAAAAGGAGGATTGCCGGAAAGCTTCTGGGAAACATTTTCTGCATTTGCCAATACAAACGGTGGAATCATCGTATTAGGTATAAAGGAAAAGAATGGGATATTCATGCCCGACGGTCTTAACAAGCAGCAAATTGATACATATAAGAAACGTTTCTGGGACTGTGCGCACAACAAAGAAAAAGTAAGCGCAACAATGCTTGCCGAACGTGATGTGTATGAAACAGACATCGATGGAAATTTTGTTCTTCTATTCAGAATACCAAGAGCATCGTATGACATCCGACCGGTATATCTTACAAGAAATCCTTTTGGAAATACTTTTAAGAGAAACCATGAAGGAGATTACCACTGTACTGATTCTGAAATTCGTCAGATGTTTGCCGATGCTCACCATGCAACTTTACCTTTTGACAATCAGATATTACCGAACTATTCGATGAATGATATTGATGTCGCTACATTAAAAGGGTATCGCCAACGGTTTATGCTCCGCAAAGACAATCATCCGTGGAACGAATTGGACGATTTTAATTTCTTATGCAAAATCGGAGCATATCGTGTGGATAGAGAAAACGGTCAGGAGGGATTCACTCGCGCCGGCATTCTGATGTTCGGTAAAACAGAAAGCATTACAGACCAGGTTTGCTGTCCATGGTACTTCGTAGATTATCAGGAAAAACTAAGTAATAACACCAATGAAAGATGGTCGGACAGAATATATGCAGACGGTTCCTGGAATGCTAACCTCTATCAATTTTTCTTCAAGGTATATAACAAGTTATCACAAACACTACCTGCTCCATTTTTATTAAACGGTATAGAAAGAACAGAAGAGACATCTGCACATATTGCAATTAGAGAAGCTTTGGTAAATTGTATAGTCCATTGCAATTATGCAGAACAAGGTAACATTCTTATTGTTAGAGAGAAGGACAAAATAACATTCAGGAATCCGGGAAGAATGCTTATTTCTGTAGATGACTTTTATGTAGGAAGTCAGAGTGTTTGCCGTAATCCCATTATTCAGAAGTTCTTTATTCAATTAGGTTATGGAGAAAAAGCTGGCAGTGGTGCTGATTATATAGTAAAAGGAGCTATTGATAACAAATGGCATATCCCTGCTCTTGTAGAACATGTTCAACCTGATACTGTATCATTATATCTTTATCTTAATGATGCTAATGATACAAGCTATGATGCTAATAATACAAGCTATGATGCTAATGATACAAGCTATGATGCTAATGATACAAGCTATGATGCTAATGATACAAGTTCTAATGAACACGGTCAACGTCTAACTAAAGAGACACTAATAAATAGGGTTCTTGAAATATGTGAAGATTGGATTACAATAGATGAAATATCAGAAAAAACAGGTAAAAGCCGTCAATATTTAAGAGGAAGGATTATACCAGAGATGCTGAAGCTTGGCCTATTGGAGAAACAATACCCTGATGCATCAACCAGTCCAAATCAAAAGTACAGAAAGAAACAATGAAATACAATGGCAAGAGTGTTGAAATAATAGGCAGCAAGACTTTATTTGGAAAGGATACAGTATGGATTCATATTCTTGAGGACAACACCTTTGTACAAGTTTTGCGTTCTGACCTTGAAGATGATATAACTGATGATAAGAAAATCGGTATGTCATACGTTCGTTATGTAGCCATAGCTGCACGAATAAAAGAGGAAATGGCACAAAAAAGATTACTTGCTCCATACGAAAGTAGTCTGATACCACTTCCTCATCAGATTTTAGTACTGGAAAAGGTAATGCAAGGCATACAGACAAGATTTCTTCTGGCTGATGAGGTAGGTATGGGAAAGACTATTGAAGCAGGTCTTATCATAAAAGAAAAGAAATTAAGAGGTGAGCTGAAACGAATCTTGCTTGTTGTTCCCAAGTCGGCAATGCTTCAATGGCAACAAGAGCTCAAGGAGCATTTCAATGAAAGCTTCTACATATATGACAGTGAATTCATTTCCGGTATGGCTCGTACATTCGCAAGTTTTGAAGCCGAAGAAGAGTTAAACTTTTGGAAGCAGCATAATCAGATTATCGTCTCTACAGATGCCCTAAAGCCATTGATAGCAAGACAGGGATGGACTCAGGATAAAATAGATGAATACAACAAGTACCGTCTTGAGGCTGTGGTAAATGCAGATTTTGATATGCTTATCTTGGATGAAGCCCATCGTATGGGTGGTTCTACTGCATTAGTGTCAAGATATCAAATGGCAGAAACCTTATGTAACTCTGTTCCAAATGTCCTATTACTTTCAGCAACCCCACATCGCGGAAAAAGTGATCATTTCAGAAGAGTACTTCAATTAATTGATTCGGATGCTTTTACAGGGGAGGGCACGCCAAGTATTCAAGAAATTGAGCCATACATAATGCGTTCTGAAAAACGTAATGCCGTAGACTATGATGGCAAAAAGTTATTCCAACCCAGAAATACAGTAAGAATCAATGTAAATCTTGATAATGACCAACATAGATTACAAATAGCTCTTTATAAGCATGTAACTGAATACGTACGCTATTGTTTTGGAAAAGCTAAGCAC
Organism: Phocaeicola vulgatus ATCC 8482; assembly: GCF_000012825.1. Taxonomy (GTDB): domain Bacteria; phylum Bacteroidota; class Bacteroidia; order Bacteroidales; family Bacteroidaceae; genus Phocaeicola; species Phocaeicola vulgatus. Next base: position 4,624,003 of record NC_009614.1, read on the forward strand.
GGCAACAGAAATGCAACTGGTCTTGTAATGGTCATGATGCAAAAACTGGCCAGTAGTAGTACCGCTGCCATACTGTCTGCCATGCAGACCAGATTATGGCGTTTGCAGAACGGCTGTGTAGATGACATCAGTAATTATGATGAAGAAGAAACGGTAGATTTTGAGGATTTGAACACTGAAGATTATTCTGTGGAATATCCGAATGCAAACTATATTAATGAAGAAACTGCTTTAGCAGAACTTATTGCCGAAGCTCAAAACTGTATTGCATACGAACAGGATGCAAAAACTACAGCATTGATTCAGAACATCTATTCTCTGCAAGACAAATATAATGATTCAAAGCTTAAGATTCTAGTATTCACAGAATTCAGAAAAACACAAGCCTATCTTAATGAACAACTGGAAAAGGCTGGATTTACCACAGTTGGCATAAATGGCAACATGGACTTGCAAGAGCGACAGAAAGCATTAATAAAATTTAAAAACAATGCTCAGGTCATGATTGCAACAGATGCTGCAGGCGAATCTCTGAACATGCAGTTTTGTAATATCGTGTTCAACTATGATTTGCCGTGGAATCCTATGGCTATAGAACAGAGGATAGGACGTGTGGACCGTATTGGACAAAAGCATCCTGTCATTGCATATAATATGTTGACAAACAACTCTGTAGATACCCGAGTTTATGAGATTATTGTAGAAAAACTTGATGCCATACTGAATGAACTGGGAATTGATAAAAGTGGAGATGTACTGGATTCTACAATAAACATGAAAGATGTAAATCATCTCTACCTTCAATCATTACTCGACCCTAAAAGATTTGAATTTGCAAGTGAGAGTTGGTTATATGAGATACGGCAAAAATTACACGATTATAAGGCCACAGAAGGTTTGCTGCCAGCTTTCTCTGAACAAGATATTGTGAAAGAAAGTGCAGGAGAAGTAAAATACAGCCCTCTTCCAGTTTGGCTTGAAGAGCTGCTGAACCTTTATGCCATAAGTGAAAACGGAAAAATAAACAAGTTACTTACAGGTGTAACTGAATATGAAATAAACGGACAGAAGATAAACGCATGTTTTGATTCTTCATCAATAGGGTTTAATCCTGAATGTGAACATTTAACCTTGCAGCATCCATATATTAAGCGTTTGCTCGATGGTATTGACGGGAATAGCCAAAAGAAAATTCCGGTTATCACATCACACGATGGAAATGACATTAATGGTTTCCTCACTGTTTGGAAAATATCTGCCAAGAACAATTATGAAACTAAAACAACCTACAGTGCTCAATTTGTGGCAGATAATGGTAAAGTTTACGCTCCATACGGCAATGATGTTTGGAACAGACTTGTACAAACCAAAGATGCATTTGAATATTGTGGTGAAATGCCTTATAATTTGGATTTTGACAATAATTCCATTCTACAGAATAATCTACATGCAGTGTTTCACAGGATGGAATGTGAAATAGAAAATAATCTTAAAAGCATATTTGAAAAGAAGGTTAGAGCAATAGATTATTCTGAACAAAGAATTAGCAAAATTGGTATTAGCAATATAAGAAATTCAAAACTGAAAAGGCTAAAAGAAGAAAGAAAGAATTGGCAAGCCGCATTCGAAAAATCAAAAAGTATTATCCCAGATGTAACAATGATTTTGACAGTTAGAGTAAATGGATAGTTTTATACAAAGAATAATAGATAGCATCACATCCGAAACACATCTGATTAGTGTCGTTAACAATCCGGATGGTTTCTTAAGCAGACCTGATACACAAGAGAAAATACTCAAAGAGTCAGGTTTGCTCCTACTCCCTATTGAGTCTTCTATTGAACTAAGAGTACGTTTTGAACTAAGTGATAAAAACTCCGGAAACAAGGTATGTTACATTTATGACGATGTGGAAAGTATTCTACCTGATATTATGATGCATATTTATGTAGCACCAACTTTTAAGATATCTAAATTACTTCCTGCATGTAATGAGATAGTACTACTCAAGGCAAAAAACCTTACATTCAATATTGCATCTTATATATACAAAAAGAAGTTTACCAATACACTTACAGCACAGGAAACCATTAAATTATTGGAAGAAACCGATAGCATATATGGTACAGATGAAGAAACACTTAAAAAAGAGTTGACTAGAATTCCATTAAAATGGGAAAAGGTTGAAACAATAGAAAAAATATCTTACTTGTTACTTTCCGCAATCAAGAACAATTTATACGACAATATTGTTTCTGTTCTAGAAACCATTAATGAAGATTTTCAAAAGTTCATTGACAGTAAATATGCTTCAATGATTAACTCTTCAGCCATTCAAAGGCCTAAAATGGTACATAAAATATTGCCTAATATATTACATCAGCACTCCAGAACAGATAAAGTTGCACTTGTAGTCATAGATGGAATGAGTTATTGGCAATATCTTTTGCTGAAGAGAGAACTAAGTTTTCTAGAAATAGGAACTGATGATAATCAAATCCTTTCATGGATTCCATCCATTACAAAATTATCAAGACAGGCTATATTCAGAGGTGAATCTCCTGTTATTGAATATAATCAGTCGCCAAAGTCTGAAAGCAGTTTATGGATTGATTTCTGGACTTCTTCAAAACAAAAAGCTGCGAAACGATTGCAAACTTATGAAGTAGGATATATTCACGGCAGTTTGTGTCTGGATAACATGCAGTATCGTAGAATTGCGTTAGTAGATACAGATCTTGATGAAAAAATGCATTCTTCATCCAGTAATAAAGAGCTGTATCTTCTTACTGAAAATTGGGCACACGATACAGCTAAAGATATAAAAGAATTACACGAAAATGGGTATCATATATATATAACTACAGATCATGGTAATGTATATACTTCCCCATGGAGAAATCTGACTTCACAAGAAAAAACTTTTCTTTTTGAAAAAGAGAGCAGGGGCAAACGCCACTTGATTTATTCAAAAAAAGAATATCTTGACAGATTTATATCATCCAATAATGATATTGAAAATCAACTTCTCAGTACGGAGAAATGGACTAATAATAGTGCTGTATGGAGAAATCTGTATAGTTTTAATAATAATGAATGTATAACTCATGGAGGATCTCACTTTCTTGAAGTAGTAATACCTTTCATCACAATTAAAAAGAAATAATATGGGAAAAACTGTTGGAATCAATCAGCGAATAAGTATAAATGTAATTGAGATGGCTATGAAAGCAGCCTTAGAAGGGTGTTATTCATCTGAATTTGCAGCAGATTTGGCTTCAGGAGAATATGAAGGGAGCAACAGAATAAATAAAGCACGCAGTATCATAGGTAGATTATCTATACGTAATCCTTTATTCCCTTTTATTGAAGAACACAAGAATGAGTATTATGTAGCAATGAAGCATAAAAGTGATAGAGCAATTATCTTTACATCTTTAATTAATGCCGCATATAGTTTTGGATATGATGCAATGGTTGTCCTTGGAAAATTCTTCCATGTTCAGGATGAAGTATCAACACAGCTCATACTAAATAAAATGTCTTCAATATACGCTAGTAATCGTTCTTTGCCCAATGCTCTATATTGTATAATGCCAATGTACATTGAAGCCGGTCTGATAAACCGTCCTAAAACAGGCATTTATACAAAAGTGTATTACGAAGGCGTTTCTACATTTGCCCGTAAACTATATATTAAATCATTTTTGGTTCATAATAATTTAATACAAGAAGAGGATATTGACTCTTTGGAACATCCTTATTTTGAGTTTATTCTATAGACCAGTGTGTCTTTTATAATTTATGAAGGTGTAGTTGATTTACACCTTCATAAATTATAAACAAAAGTTAATTACTATTTTTGTTTTATATAGACAGCTACTTTAAAACGATTCTCCAACGGTTTTGTACTATCGTTTTGGCTAATTACTGCTTTAAATAATTTATTCCATCCCATATCAAGAATATCTTTAATTAGCCGTCCCTCTTCTTCGGGAATTACACCAATCACATTACCTTTCCCTTCTTCTTTTGTAATACCAACTTGATTAGTTAAACCTTTGAATTTTTTGTTATCTAAATCATTCTTTAAGTAAACTTCTGTTCCTACTTTGACATTTTTCAAAAACTCTAGACCTTCACACTCAAGGACTTTCTTTAAAGCAAATTCTTTGTAAAATTTTCCCATAAACTAATTTTTTTTATAATTAAAAATATCATTATCAAATTGTTGTTCAACAGACATTTGTCTAATTTTATCAAGCCAGTCTATTATCTGCCTTGGTGAATTTTTAAACCCTTCAGTCTGATGCCTTTCAATAGCCAAAGCTATCAAAGAATACTCTCTTTCCAACGATGTAGAAAATACGCCCTGATCATCTGTATTAATTGAAACAGCTATATCATGTTTGTTGTAAGGAGTATTCAAACCACTATTATAAAATTTCAGTATTGGATGTTCATCATAGTTTGACATCTCTCCTATTTTGTAGTTGGAAGTAGGATTACATTCTATAGATATTCTTTTGCTTTCAATCTCTTTAAGTAATTGCTCTTGTATTGCCTCAAGAAGCTTATAAAAATCTTCTACATAGCTTTCTTTTATGGTAAAGGCTACAGCTTCTGAGCCTCTCTCTACAATTTCATCTTTGTGATACTGATCGAACAATTCAAGCGCATTAATATTGAATTTTGCAATTTCTATTCCATATTCATGATTTTCTGCGCAGTTGTCCCATTCCTGTTCTAATTCATCATCACTTTCTTCCATATCACTAGCAAATTTAGGATTATTTCCTCTTAACACCCACGACTGATAATAGTCATTGATATTATTATTAACATCAGGATCATCCAATAATTCATAATTAATCTTACCATCCTGATATATTTGCCCTTGATACACGTCATAAAAATATTGATTAAATATTCCTTCTAAATAATAACAAAGAGAAGTATAGCCAAAAAGTCTTTTACACTTATGATGTAACCAAGCCATATTATCAAGCAGAACTTGCTTGGTACAGCATATAGTGTTATAACGCATGGAATAGTATTTTCTTACATCAGTACCTAGTACAAGACAATGGCCTAATCTGTCACCATTTTTCAAGTTAAAGTAAATCATAGCTTCCTCGACTGCACGAAGCCCATCTGCTATATCATAAAAATCTTCTCCAACATGATAGGTTATATTCAAATCATTAGGTCTTTGTCTTCCATTATTCTTTATATTATGGTATCTAAGGAATCGAAAAGCTTGAGCAAAGACCTCTGGACGACACATGAGTTCTGTGTTTGCAGTATCAATTCCCACAACATATCCAGAAAGAGGATAATCTTCGGAACCTACTCCAAGATATTCAGCATTATTACGGAATTTATGTATAGCAAAAGCTCTTTTTTTGATATCTTCTCTTAACTCCTTATGCCTATATTCCTTATCCTTTCTTTCATCTCTAGACTTTATAAAATGTAATATAATTGAAAATCTTTCTTTATATTTTTCATCTACACTTTCCGCTATTTCTTTTATTTTTTCTGCTATGCCTTCTGCTGTTGTATCAGGAACTATACGAGTTTCAAGATACCTATCTTTACCATTTATTAAAAAAGACTCTATCGCTGCTTTATAAAGAAATTTCTTATGTCTTTTTGCAATAAACTTATCTTTTATTTCTTCATACAATGTAAAATTGTGAAATCCAACCGTAGAATTTAACTGAATTATCGCATTTCTAAATTTAACCTTATAACAGAGATAACTATAAAAAAGAGAACTTATATCTTTATAGTCATCACACCCCTCTAATAATAGTCTAAAAACACTATACATCAGTTCTCTTTCAGATGAAAGTATAGATCTAACATTATCCTTATTGTAACGTGGAATTCGTATATAATCCAAATCCTGATAGTCAGATTTATCTTCAAAATGTTTTGATGTTTCCTTAGCTTTAGACAGTAGAAATTCCAATGAATGTGACTCCAATAATTGACGTTTAACAGATTCATCTATTGCACTTTTTGCAATAGCGTCATTTGCATTATTTATTTTATCGTCAATGATATTTGACAATTGTGCAGATGTAATTTGGGCATTTTCTGATAGTAATCCGGTTCTTGAGGCTAAATATAAACGTATGGCACATGCTCTATACATTTTTGCATAAAGGTCTTTATCCCATCCGTAAGTTTTCCGCAAGTTATAAACTTCGGTAAAAACATTCTCCATGCTCGTAATATTGTTCATTATCGAAAGCCAGCTTATATCAAAATTATATGAAGAGCCTTTTAAGTGCATGTGGAGATCTGCCATTTTATTTTTAAACAGAGCATTAATTTCCTTATTATTATGGTCAATATATGCCGGCCAATCAAAATATTTCCTTTTGGACTTGTTAACAATATCGAGAGATGCTGCAAATACAGTAGTAAATGTATCTTCTCCAAAGAGATTTGAGACATTATGCCATCTTAATAATTTGGAATAATGACAAACCGGATCGTTGTTTTTAAAATATATAGTCTTACAAGCAAAATGCAACAACATATTGAAAACTGACAGGTCAAAAGATTTTAACTCTTTATGAGACTTTAAAGGTTTCATCCACTCAGAAACTACAACCTGCCCTACTATTGATTCTTGATCTAAAGTATTATATGCATTAACCTTTCTTAATAGATATTGAATCTGCGATTCTTTCATCTCCGTATCGGGACGTGGCATTTCACCACGGTTATATTGATTATCCTTTTGCAACATATCCGCACAAAAAAGGACTTCATCGCCATCCTGTTCCTTAAAAACAGCTTTCAGCGCATTACTTAAATGTTCCATTATATTATAGATTTATTAGTCAAAAAGTTGTTTTATCTCTTCTATTGTAAGTTTTTCATTTATAGTATTGAATAATTCGGACATTTCCTCCTTATTTTTATGTAGTTCCAAAATTTTTTCTTCAACGGTATCTTTGCAAACCAAACGATATACCTTAACATCATTTTTCTGACCTATCCGATGAGTACGTGCAAAAGCCTGACTCTCAACAGCAGGATTCCACCAGTCATCCAGCAGAATTACTCTATCGGCAGCAGTAAGATTCAGTCCTGTTCCACCTGCTTTTATACTTACCATCATAACTGTGGCAGAAGGATCATTCTGGAATGTATTGACAAGTGTTTGTCTGTTACGCGTCTCACCTGTAAGTATTAACGGGTTCAGTTCTTTCAGTTTCGGATGCTTTATAAGCAACTCCAAAGCTGAAGTAAATTGTGAGAACAATAATACTTTATGGTTTTGTGAAACGAAATCCTTTATAAGTTTTATTGCGAAATTGAATTTAGAACTGTCTATAATCGCTTTTCCACTCAGACTAAGTGGCAAAAGACTGGTGTTTACACAGCATTGTCTTAATCTTAATAATCCCTCAAGTGCTATACTGGTCAATCGTCCACTTGTTCCATCACTCATAGCAAGGAGAAATGTTTTTCTTACTTTGGAATATATTTCTCTTTCTTCCTTCGAAAGCTCTATATATACATTTTTCACTACCATATCAGGCAGATTCAAAACCTCATCCTTTGTCCTTCTTAATATAAACGGTGACAAAAACATTTTAGAAAGTTCCACTACCCTCTTTCTATCGTTAGTGTCAGTCAAACTCTTGATTTTATTATATATCAGCTCAGTTTCTGGCTGTATAAGTTTAAATTGTGCCCATATTTCATCAATAGAATTTTCAATGGGAGTACCACTAAGGATAATCAAATAATGCCTGTTAAGTGACTCTATGGCTTTATGACGATGTGTATTGTCATTCTTTACCATTTGTCCTTCATCTACTATTATTGTATCAAATTCTCTTTTGTGGTATTCCGAGGCATGAATCCTTATGGCTTCGTATGACTGTATTTCAATTCTTTCTAATAATTGGGGAGTAAACTTCATTATCTCATTTTTCCAATTTGCAGTAAGTGAAGCTGGACATATTACAAGAAATCTGTTATTTTCTTCAGTTATTGTAGTAAGATAAGCCAATGTCTGTAGTGTCTTGCCCAATCCCATATCGTCAGCAAGCAGCCCTCCCCTATGATTCTTTCTGAGCTGAGACAACCACATAACACCATCCATCTGATATGGTTTCAAATGTACATTCACATTTTCAATAACTATCGAAGTTATTTTTTCTCTTTCGCTATCAGATAAAGGTATTATAGGTTTATAAAAATTCTCGATATTTATATTGTTGGGAATCAAACTACCGATAAACTTCTCAGGAGTAAGATTCTTTATCTTATCAGAATCAAACAAATTAAAGTTACCATCTGACTCTACATAATTTCTGCTATTAAGATATGCATGAAGAATATCTTTAATATTTAAAGAATCAGGACTTTCTTCATTTGCAGATGAAAACCACTCTATTCCATTCTTATCTCTATGATATGAAGCTGTAGTGTATGTTCCTTTAGAAGAGGGTAAATAGAGTTTCCATCCCTTAGATATAAGTTCTGTAAGTACCTTCACATCGGGCTTGTCTAACGATAAAGTGCTGTATAATCTGTCAAGATTTGAATCAATAGATTTTATAAATATATCTTCACCCTCTTTATCTCTGTAAAAGAAATCGTTATTATCATTTTTAATTGGAATGGAAGTATAACATATTGGATATAATGTAGCAGAATCTTCATATCTAAATCTTAGATTCATTTTCTTCCACCACGCCCGAATATCTGATATATAAATTTCTCCACCGATAAGTTTTCCTTTGCAAATAGGTATTTTATCTAGGGAAACAGAGTTTTTCAGAACAGATGTTATATTCTTTATTTTTCTTAGAGATGAATTTTTCCCTCCAGAACGCTGGTATATCCATTCATGATTAGACAAAACTTGAATTAGTTCTTCATTCACCATTTGCACTGGAAAGAAAATAAACGGCTGTTCTTCCTGTCCAACCATAAACAGGATTTGAGCCAAACGGTCTGTCTGAAAAGTTTTGGAACGACGAATATCGTCTCCGTTTACTTTTCTTTGAAACGGAGACAAAGACCTGGAACCTGTTTCCATACAGACTTCAATGTCAATATTTCGGTTTGAAGTCGTATTATTCAATATACACACAAACCTGTATTCCATCAATCAAACTTATAAAAATAATTAAAGCTATCTATCATTCTTTTCTTCAGCTTATTCTTTTTTTCATCATTACAACTTATCTGATGATATGGCAAAGCTGAAGATTGTATTTTACCTGCAAAATCAAAATCATCAATTCTACATCCACCGTCACAAATATATCTCAATTCACAGTCTTTACAAGGGATAACATTCTCAACCGAAGTAGCCAAATGTATTTCTTTACCTTTTTCCATGAAAAAAGACATTGGTTTCTCAGTAACATTTCCGAATGATTCCATTTCGTTTATTCTGTTACAGAAATAAACATTTCCATCCGAACTGACAGATATACCTCCTAATCCACAATTTATAGCTACCAAATTTGCAGTATGACCAGCAAGGAAGTTCTCATAATCTGCATTTTCATCAACATGCTTTTCTATATCCTTTATTATTGCAGAGTATTTTTCGTTCTCTTCAGCTTTAAAATGCACATCTCTACCTGGAAGAAGCTTTTTGCTAAGTTTGAAGAATACATCTTTACCTGATGTTTTTTCTTTTATCAAATCGACCAGATTTTTGTATCGGGTCTGTGTATTCTCATTAAGATTGTCATAAGTAAATGTAGTAGCGACAGACGTCTTTACTCCAGCATTGGCAAATTTCACAATAGTATCTACAACTTTTTCAAAATGCCCACTTCCTCTTACCATGGAGTTTGTTTCTTCATCAACACCATCAAGGCTAAACTGAATTTCATCAATAAATAGAGCCAAATCATGTATCAATTTACCTGACCACAACAATCCATTGGAAAGAACAGTACTTTTCAAGCCTAAATCATGAGCATGACTTATTATTTGCGGGAAATTTTTAAACATAAGAGGTTCACCACCAGAGAAAGTTACAAATTCTCCTCCATTCTCTTTGAATGAAGTCAGAACTTTCATCCAATCTTCTAATGTTAATTCATTTTCCAGTTTTTTCCCGGACAGCATGAAACAATGTTTGCATTTAAGATTACATGCATTTGTAATATATATATTAAGCATTTTGTAACCTTCAAGATATTCCTTAGTTACCTCACCATTAACTCCTGCAAATTTTCTTGCAAAAATTGCAGCCAATACAATCTTTAAATCACCCATTGCTTCTTCACTATCCACCGTCTCTATTACATCGCCAACGCACTTTCCAGAACGTAGCATATTTAGAAAATCTATCTGTCTGGAATTATAAAGAACAATCCAATTTGCTGTTTGTACAGCAATAACCAGATAGAAATCATTGATTTTTTCTACAACTATTTCTTCGGGAAAATGAAGTATATCATCGTAATCCAATTCTCCGTTCATAATTATCAGTAGTGATTTATTATAAAAAAAATGCCCCACTTTTTTCTGGGGCATCAATATTTCTGTAAGCCAAAATTAGTTTTGGTTTACATCACAGCGTTTGAAGCAATACATAGCCCCTACGCGTTCAGCATCAGAAATCTTTTTTTCTGACCAATTGAATGTAATTTTCTTTTTCATTTTAATTTATTTTAAAATTTATAATTATAAATAATGTCTGTTCTCTATTAACTTAGTTATTAAAGTACAGCAACTTTTTAAATCTTCTATATCTATGGTCTCTACAGGACTATGCATATATCTACAAGGAATACTCAATAACAATGTACGTATTCCATCACGGCTAATCTGAACCACATTAGCATCAGTACCGGTAGGACGTGCACAAACCTCTACCTGATAGCTGATATTCAAATTCTTTGCCAAAGATACAACTTTTTTCGTAATTTCATTATCCATATTGGGACCAATTGCAACAACAACACCTTTTCCCAAATTTATATCACCATCTCTTATTGGAGACATTCCAGGGTAATCTGTTGCATGAGTTACATCCAAAACTATACATATATCCGGATTTATAGCAAATGCAGCAGTCTGCGCTCCTCTTCCTCTAAGTTCTTCCTGAGTTGTGGCAACATAAAATATGTCATCATTACATTTTTTTTCTGCAAGTATTTTAGCTATAGAAACCATTGCTGAAAGGGAGCATCTATTGTCCATAGCCTTTCCTATCACCTTTGTACCTTGTTGATATGCTACTGATTCCAATGTTCCTATACTACCAACTTCTACTAACTCTAAAGCTGATTCTTTATTACTTACGCAAATATCAATCCACAAATCTTCAGGATTTAATGATTGCTTAGAACCAGAATCCTTTTGGAGATGAATTGGTTTAACTCCTATAACTCCTTTAATAATACGATTATCAACACCTTTTATCAACACTGTTCTACCCGGAAGAATATTAGTATCTATTCCACCTATTTCATCAAAATACAAATAACCATTATTATCAATATAAGTTACTATTATTCCAATTTCATCGGCATGAGCAGTTATCATTATTTTTTTTCGTGTATCTCCACAGCCATGTTTTACTGCTATAGCATTACCTATATTTGTAAGATTAATCTCATCAACATATTGTGACATTTCTTTGCACCATACATCAATAACTTCTTTTTCATAACCGGATGGTGCAATTATACTTGATACATGCTTTAGAAAACTTGTATTAAACTCCATATTCAATTTTTTTTAGAACACAAATTTACAAAAACTTATTTGAATATCATCAAAAGCAGCTTAAAATGACAATTGATCACTATTATATTAAAATAATTAAATCAACAACTTGATAAATAGAGAATTATCATTTTGACAAAATGAATCATACCTTATACTCAAAATTGCAAATTTACATACTCGAATGATGAGATTTTAAAAGATTGGATTCTCAAACAACAACGCAATTACAATTTAACACTATAAAAATGTAATATACAAAAGAAGAACCATCACAAAGATCAATACGCTAACACTACAACAACAATTAGCCACAACACCTTACGTATTGACATAAGCAATACATTGCAAAATATATTCCATCTAGACAAAAACAAGAAACCTTTTTGAAAGATTTAGAGTTTACATAAAAACGAGTAGGCATTTAAAAATAAATATACTGGTGTTATAGATCTAATTCCCTGTTATTTTAATCAAAACAACAAAGCATTTTAAAAGACTTAATATGTTAACCAAAACTTCAATTTAACAAATCACGCAAATAAAACTTATATTATAAGCAGCTATTGCCTTATCATAATTAATAATTCATTCTATTTTGCACATTTACAACAAACTGTAAGGTAAGCATAATCATACTTTTACTAATCAATTTCCACAAATACAGGCTGAATTAAATCAATATGATATATATTAAAATTCGAATTAAGTAATTATATTTGTGAATAATGAAATTCGGAACTGTTATTTTTCATCAGATGAAAATTGTTGCAGTCACAGTAGAGAAAATGTAGAGTTTTACAAAATAGACCATCTTTACAAGAATAATAATTAGATTTGTAACACAAATTAGCAATTTTATGAAATTAGGATATATACACAGCAACCGAGAAGAACAAGCCCGAGTCATGCAAGTACTGAAAATGACTTCGGAATCTGTAGCTCTCGACGAACTCGGCATTGGCCGTATCCGTGATGCTTTTGCAGACCGTATGTTCCCCGGAATATCTACCCTGCAAAAGCACATGAAGTATTTCTCGCTCATGCCACAACTCTATCGTAAGGCTACAGAAAAACGATATAACCGTTTATCGGAGGTGAAAGCGGAAATTATCCGTCTGGAACGGATCATGACAAAAAATCTATACGATGGAAGTGCGGACAAACGAGGTATCACAGGAAGTGAGATGATTGGTAAAAGTGGAAACAATTATGTAAAATATGATCCGGCATACATCTACAATTCCGGATTACAAACTTTTGGAATTTTACGTAGTCCACAGTTATATGAACTAATCTACTCAACTTCAAAGGCATTGCACAATGCCCCTAAAGTGACCAAGACGGATGATGAAGATACAAATGACGATGCGGACGAGAAGTCAGGCCTGTTCCAGTTCTGCTCTTTCCCTAATGTAGATTATGATTTTATCCAGAAATGTACATTAGATCTGACCGTAGAAGATAAAGACTTCATTGTGGATCACATTCTGAAAGCAGAAGCATGTCAAGGTACCTTATTACGTTACATCGTGGATAATCCTGACTTTGCAATAGCCGATAGTTTTGAACAGATTCCCTTCCGTCATTTGCCACAGGAGATTGGAGAATTGCAAGATTTGGCCCGACGCTTCGCTGATTTCATATATATGGTGCACATCCGCTATAACTATATATATTCGCAATACCAGGATGAAGAAATGCGAATCGAATTTCAGGAAAAACTTAAAGAATACCGGAATAGTGGTACGAACATAGACAAAGTGCTGAATGCAGTAAGTATACGGGAGAACAGCGGAAAATGGTTTTGCAAAGAAGTTGCGGAACGCATTGCAGCCAATGACATTGAAGAAAATGGCGGTTTGGATCAGTTGATTATCAACCGGGAACGAAGAGTAAAAGGGAATCGAAGAAAAATTGGAAATCCAGCATATATTTATAATAAAAGGAATCGCATACACTACTATAAACTCACCTACCGATGGGAAACGGTAAAAACCTTTACCGAGGAATTAAGAAAGGAGGCTATCAATGGCTGATGTATTATGGAATGATATTATCTATACGGATGTGTTGCAAAGCGATGGCTTTGTAATTGATTATGCGGTTTGTACTACCTATAGTCTGGACATGCCTTCCTTGTTATCAGTGCCCTTTATGTTGGGCACAATGACCGACCTGACAGAAACAACCATGCGCTCTCCTCACCTAATATTGGAGACTATCAATAAATCAGCTGGTAAGTTTGCCGTTTTCTGCAATGCCGGATGTATGGCAGTACCGCAAGCCAACTCCAAAGTGTATTCACTATTGGAGCAGAGCGTTGTACAAGTAACACTGCAAGCAAAGGGGGACGGTTTCATAAATTTCCATCCCAAGGTATGGATTATAAAAGAAACGAACCCGGACACCGGTGCTCAGCAGATCAAACTGATTGTCCTTTCCAGGAACCTTACCGGTTCCAATGACTTGGACGTAGTATGTGAACTTGTCGGTAAAATCGGCACCAAACCGGCCACAAGAAAAGCGCAAGTCAAACATACACCTCTTGTGGATTTCCTCACATGGTTAATCGCAAAAGCCGATAACCGTACTATCCGTAAAAATATGCGTTCTATCTGTAAGGACATCGACTACATTGAACAATTTGACCTTACCGATTCTCCTTTTGAAGATTACGAGTTTTTTCCTATGGGGATACCTGAATATGATGGATATACAAAGTGCTTTGAACAAAGTATGCTGAATCATGCGGCAGAAATGCTGGTCATCTCCCCCTTCGTGGACAAGAATATTTTGAATCAGATGGTCAGTTGCAATCCTAGTGCTAAAAAGACACTCATCACACGACATGCATCAGTTACACAAGAGGTAATAAACTTGTTTAATAATGGTGGTGTTTATGCTCCCAAGGAAGTACTGACCGATAAGGTGGAAAAAGATGTAGCTGTCGACTTGCACGAGAAAGTGTATTTCATACGCCGAAACGAGGGCAATCTCAGCTATAACCATCTGTATCTTGGTTCTACCAATGCCACCATGAATGGATTCAGACGGAATGTGGAGTTTTTACTGCACCTGAAGTTTGCTCCCTATAAATCTTCGTATGAAAAATACCGGAGTGAACTGATAAACGACAGCAAGGAATGTATGTTCGAGCAGGTTCTTTCGGTACCAGAGGAAGACTCTGAGAAAGAGGATGTCACTAACGAATTGATGCTGCGTCGTGCAATTTCGGCCATTCAGCAGGCACAAATTACATCTAATGACGGAAACTATACCATCACCATACAATGCCAGACTAACAGAATGCCTTCAGAGCCTGTTTTTCTTTATCCTTTAGGATGTGACGGCAAGGAACAAGTATTAGCTGACGGGCTGACATTTAAAGATATGGCACTGAATTCATTAACAGAATTCTACACGATACGGATTGGAGATTTGCGTCGTCTGATAAAAATACAGACGGAGGGAATGCCAACCGATGAGCGAGACAAAGCAATATTCCGTTCCTTTATCAATACGAAAGGAAAGTTCATCAACTATCTGGCATTCATGCTAACAGATGAGGTGGAACAGTATATATTGGAAAGCCAACAACTGGAAAAGGAGCTGGCCAATGACAAGGCATCCTCTTTGGAACAGCAAATTAGTACCTCACTTTATGAAGACATGGTGAAAATGGCCTATAAAGACCCTGACCGCATCGCTTCTATCCGGCAAATCGTAGAGAAAGCAGACGAGACAGTCATCCCAGACCATTTCATGGAGATGTACAACACATTTGAAAACGTTATTAAACAAATAAAACACTTATGAGTCAGGAAGTAAAGGATTTTCAGCGTGCTACGGCAGATCGCATTCTGCATATCTATAAAAATTTAGGTCATCGACGGGTATTGCTGGCCGACGAAGTGGGATTAGGCAAGACGTTCGTAGCCAAACAAGTCATCAACCTGGTTCGTGAATGGCACAAGCAGGAGAAAGATGACTTCTTTAAGGTGGTTTATATCTGTTCGAATGCCAACATAGCCGACCAGAACATTGAGAAATTAGGGGTTGAAAATCGGATGAGCATCAGCGAGAGCCGTCTGTCAATGCAGCATCTCTATATCAAATTGGCTGAGAAACGGATTGCAGAACAGCATGAACAGGGAGAAATGCCTGAATCAATCATTCCGCTGACTCCTTCCACTTCCTTCCGTTTTTACAGTGCACAAGGAACGGCCAATGAACGTGCCTTGATGTATAATATTTTATGCGGACTGGATCAATTCAAAGATTATAAGGAAGTTATCAGTGATTTTCTTAGCTGTAATGTAAAAAACTGGCAGGAGCTTACGAACATTTATAACGAAAAGATCAAAGGATGCGGAGATGATTATCTTTGTGAGATGCATAGTAAGTTACAGACGAGTTTGTCGGATACTATTACAAATCAATTGATTGAGTACGCACAAAATGGTTGCGATAATCGTCAGAGGGCAGAGATGATCAATAAGCTACGTCGTATTTTCGCAGAAATCAGTATTGACATGCTCGACCCTGACCTGGTTATCATGGATGAGTTTCAACGCTTCAATTCGTTGCTTGAACAAGGCGATGACGAGCAATCCATGCTGGCCAACAAATTCTTTGACAACGAGCGTTCCAATACGAAGATTCTGTTACTTTCCGCTACGCCCTACAAACCTTATTCCACCCTTGAAGAGTTAAATACAAATGGGAATGACGAGCACTATCAGGACTTTATGAAAGTAATGGATTTTCTATATGCCACAAAAGATAAAATGGACCGGTTCAAGTTGATATGGCACACATATTCTGCTGCACTCAAACGTACAAATGTGGTTGATTTAACACCGCTTGTGGTAACCAAGAATGAAGCAGAAGAAGCACTGTATGGAGTGATGTGCCGTACGGAACGGTTTAACAGTGGCATTATAGACGATTCCCGTGTATGTGACGTACAGGTCGTGCCGGAAGATATCCTTTCTTTTGCAGAGGGGCAGTATCTGATGGATTGTCTAAATCAAGAAAATACGAAAGTGCGCTTAGGTAATCTCCCCATGGAATACGTCAAATCTTCACCTTATTTGTTGTCCTTTATGGATAAATACGAACTGAAGAAACGAATTGCTTCGGCATTACAACACTCAGACGTAAAAAGATATGGAAAAATGGACGCATTGCTTCTATCGAAGTATGCCATCAATAATTATCGTCCCATTCCTGCTGCTAATGGAAAATTAAAGTATCTCCACGACCTAGTATTTGGTACACATCACGAGAAGAAAACACAGTTGTTGCTTTGGGTTCCTGCCTCTAATCCATACTATATTGAGAGTAACGAAGCTCGCAACTTCTCCAAGATTATTTTATTCTCTTCATGGGAGATGGTACCGAGAATGATTTCCATCATGATGTCATATTATTCGGAGTTATATACTTTGGGAGAGTTAAAGAAGGTAGAAGCAGAGATACGCTATACTTCTCAAAAGAAGAACCGTTATGGCGAGAATCGTTTAAGAGCCGACGGATTATTAGAGTATCCTTGCCAAACCCTATCCGGTCTTTTCTCTCCTACCACATTTTATGGAGAGAAACTTTCCTCAATCCGGAAAATCATAAAACAGAGAATTCAAGAAGAATTTGCACAGAATACTATCATAAGTAGTATTCCACAACAAGGGCGAAACAACGCCAAACTTATTCTTACTCTCATGAAAATACTGGATGGAAAGCCAGTAGAAGATTTGAACGACTTGTATGTGCCTTCAAATGCATTGGATGTGATGACAGATATTGCCATCGCTTCACCGGCTGTATGTGCTTATCGGCAATCCGGCAATGAAGAAGATGCCCAAATGGTGGCTAAAGCAATCGTCTCAGTATTCAACAAACCTGAAAGTGCAGCTGTGATAGACCTGATGTATAACAAAAAGAACGATGATGATTATTACGAATCTGTTCTTGATTACTGTGTGGTAGGTAACCTGCAGGCTGTACTTGATGAATATGCCCACATGACACAAACAAAGATGTTGGGACATACTGTTACGGAGGCTATTATTGGCACAAGCAATCTTAGCATAGATACAACCGATTCATTGGGAATGGAAGAAAAGAAACAACTTATGCGTTGTCATTTTGCTATTCCATTCATTGACAAAACGGTCACTGACAAATCTGTCGCTCGTACCACGAATATTCGTAAGGCTTTCAATTCTCCTTTCCGTCCGTTCCTGCTTTCAACAACATCAATAGGTCAGGAAGGCCTTGATTTTCATTGGTATGCCAGAAAGATTGTTCACTGGAATCTACCCTCAAATCCTGTAGATATAGAGCAACGGGAAGGTCGTATCAACCGATTTAAGTGTCTGGCTATTCGCAGAAATGTGGTAAAATTGTATGGCAGTGAAACTTATCATACTTGGGATGAACTGTTTTCTCTAGCTTATTCGAATTTGAAAGGCACACATTCGGATATTGTTCCTTATTGGTGCCTTCCTGTCGCAAATCTGACGGAAGAACAACGGGCAAAATTGGAATACATTGAGCGTATTGTTCCGCTTTACCCGCTTAGCCGCGATCGATATAAGTACGAACGTCTTATCAAGGTGCTTGCTTTGTATCGCATGACACTGGGGCAGCCACGCCAGGAAGAGCTGTTGAACCTTTTGAGAAATATGCATCTTTCGGATAAACAGCTCAAAGAACTGACAATTGATCTGTGTCCATATAATAAAAGGAAATGATTATAAAAACAGTTTCTCTCGAAAGGCTCTATATTTAATCAGATAAAGTAGATAAAAGAACAGAAATCACCTTACTTCTCATCTATAAATTACAGTCTAAAAATCTCCAGCTTTTAGTCCTATAATTGAAGTAAACAAAGGCTAAAGCTGGAGATTTTAATCATTACAACATTCACAATTGAGGGGAATTATAAATACCTTTACCAACATAAAGTATCCATCAACAGTCAATTATAATTCTAATAGATTTATTGCTTAATAACTTAAAATATAACCAACAAATTAATAAATAAAATGCTCAACAAATTGTTATTCATTCATTGTATAGAAATACATAACAAAAAGTCTTTTATATCATTGACATCAATATTCTCGGGTATACAACAAAAACATCCAACAATAAACATCTGTTCAAAAGGATAGATAAAGAACCATTTGTAATATTGCAGAAAAAATGAGCAAAACATGTTCCGTTTGCTTAAGATTATAAGAAACTATAGGGAAGAGATTAGTTATATAGAAATCAAACAACTAATCACAGATAAAATGCCAATTAATGTAGCTCTTTTACTAGATATTTTGATATACACTTTTTCCCTAAACTATCATAGAAAAACGCTTTTATAAAAGGGCTTGCCCTATTCACTTTTTTAAAAGAGGGGAGCCTAATTCCCCCTTACTAAAAAGGGCATTAGAAAAAGACAGTTTAAAATGGCAGCAAGCTGGATAATTTTGTTATGTAATTTACAGAACAGAGAATCGAATTTTTGCCATAATTTGGATCAAAAAATTATCAGCTGTACCAATATTAGCAATACACAAAAACAATCGTAAGAAAGGCTTAAAACTAGCTAAATTCAAAAGTTATTCTCCAGCAGCTACAGTCGTTTTATCATATTAAGAGCAATAGAAAACCAATACAGACTTGGATCTTTTTTAATTAAAAGTCCCCAATATATCATATACGACTGAAACAATTTATATGGGGGTGTCCAACAAAATTATACAACAGGATAACCTCAAGAAATAGATTTTTTGTTGTACACTATACCTATCAAAAATATGATTATAACAAAATAACAAAGTACAAGAAAACAGGGCTTAAAGTAGCAAACAAATAAACTTGATCGCCCCAAATGTAAGTATAGTATGGAAAGGATAATAGTATCTAACAAAAAACTTTTTTAAGATGCATTAAAACCATACTTTTATTCTAAATTGACATAATCAAAATCCAAACAATAACCTCATCATTTCATCAATTCATCAAAAAACAATTGTATCACATAACGTAGAATTGTATAAAAAAGCAATAAGCACTTTTATATTTAAACGACATTTCATACTTTTGAGATACATCTTTTGTTTTTCACTATTAATGCCCAGCACAATAGTAATAATTTATAACAATATACGTCATGATTAAAATTTACAGTATGAATACTTGTCCGGACTGTATTTATGTTGAAGAACAGATACAGGGAGACGACAGATATGATATTATAGACATAGGTTCGCATGTAAAATATTTAAAGGAATTTCTAAGGATCCGTGATAACAGCCCTGTTTTTAATGAAGCGAAAAAAGTTGGAGCTGCAGGTATTCCATGCTTTGTTCTAGAGGATGGTTCTATTACACTCATACCAGAAGAAGCCGGACTTACTTCAAGACCAATTACAGAAGGAATGTCATGTAATATAGACGGAAGTGGTTGCTGATACAAACTATATTTTGAGACATCTAACCTATCATATAATAAAGCTAAAATATGAAATTTGTTTATTATATGATAGGTTGTACTAATAATAGTCTTTAATCATAAACTACCTTTAGATAATGATTGATACTTCTATATTGTTTACTATCTTTCTCTTCTATGAATCGTGTATATTGGGAATATAGCTTCTGTTATAATGCAATGATGATGAATATGGTATACTTACCTGCCGCTTGTTGTATGGGAAAATTTTGCCAATGAGGATTTATAAAGATGTAATCCTAGCAAAGGACTCAACTATATTGAGAAATTAATGGAATATCTTTTTAAGTCATCCGATGAACATTGAAGAGATTTCCGTATTTTTGAAATACAAATCAAAATGGCCGACAATGGAAATTCATAATTTATTGGATATCAAATCAAGAACAGAACTACGTGAATGGCTAATACATAACCATAAAACGGAGAAAGAATGCTGGGTAGTGGTGAAACGTGGAAGACCTACGGATGATAATACTTTCTGGTATATTGATGCTGTAGAAGAAGCCCTATGTTTCGGCTGGATAGACAGTACCACTAAGAAAATAGCAGAAGATGTAACAGCCCAAAAACTTTGTCCACGAAAGCCAAGAAGCAATTGGTCCGAACTCAATAAAGAAAGATGCCGCAGAATGGAACGGTTAGGACTGATGACAGATGCCGGAAGAGCCGTTCTACCGGATATGTCACCTAATGGTTTTATCATAGACAAGGATATATTACAGAGGCTACAATCTGACCAGGTAGTGTGGAACAACTTCTGCAAATTCCCTGATTTATATAGGCGAATCAGAATTGATACGATTCAAATTAAAAAGAATCAACCCGAACTTTTTGAAAGCCGCCTGAATAAATTTATAGAAAATACCCGAAAAGGACTTCTTTACGGAGAATGGAATGACAACGGAAGATTATAAAAATACAGGAAAGCATTAACCTATTTCTATTTTTATTACCTTTGTATCTAGGATATTAAAAACAAAGATTGTTCAACCTATGAAATGGCAATTGTGCATATAGCTGCGCATAATAAATAGCATTTTCAATTCAAGCTATTAATATACAGGCTTATAATACAGGTCTGTACTTCTTTATTTTGCCATTATATCAAATAATTACCTTACAAATAAGTTATGTCACTAGTTGACAGGACTTGTTGTATTTTATCATGTTGAACAATGAATTATACATATAAAAACATATGGCTCATCAACTTTCCGGTTATGATGAGCATCCTTATCGAACAACTTATTAATATAACTGATGCTATCTTCTTAGGTCATGTTGGTGAAATAGAATTAGGGGCATCTGCACTTGCCGGAATCTGGTACCTTGCCATTTATATGCTCGGTTTCGGATTCAGTATAGGTTTACAGGTTGTCATTGCACGGCGTAATGGCGAGCGGCAATATTCAGAAACAGGTAGGACATTCTTTCAGGGGTTACTTTTTCTGTCTGGCTTAGCAGCTCTACTGTGCACTATTTCTAAAATATTATCTCCCATGATTCTGAGCAATCTGATTGTATCAGAGAAAGTATATTCTGCTGTTATTGACTATCTGGACTGGCGCATTTGGGGATTAATGTTTTCTTTCCCATTTCTTGCGTTGCGGTCTTTCCTGGTCGGTATCACACTTACAAAGCCCTTGAACAAAGCTGCCTTCACTGCAGTATTGGTGAATATACCTTGTAATTGGCTTTTCATATTTTATTTCGATATGGGAATAGCAGGTGCTGCAATAGCGTCATCTTTTGCTGAATTATGCTCATTGATAATATTGTCTATCCATGTTTTACGAAAAATGGACAGAAAGGTTTATGGTCTGAACTGGCAGTTTAATAAAAACATATTCCATCATGTCTGCCGTGTATCTATCTGGAGCATGTTCAATCCGTTTATTGGTGTGGCCTCATGGTTTGCCTTCTTCGTAGCCATTGAGCATTTAGGCGAATTGGAACTGGCAGCGACAAATGTAATACGTAGCATATCTACCTTGTTTTTTGTTATTGTCAATTCATTGGCAGCAACTACCGGCTCATTGGTAAGTAATCTGTTGGGAGCAGGACAAAAGAATCAGATTTTCCCGTTATGTAACCGGGTTATCCGTTTGGGATATGCCGTGGGATTCCCACTTATTATTCTTTCTATAATCTGTTTCAATCCACTTTTTAATATTTACTCGGATAATGAGGGCCTAATGCAAATAGCACAGCTGCCATTTACAGTAGCGTTGTTGAATTATGCCTTTGCCTTACCTGGTTATGTATATATGAATGCTGTCACAGGGACAGGTGCCACACGTACAACCTTCATTTTTCAGACTGTAACCATTATAGCCTACCAGATTTATTTATGGACGATAAGCAATTTAAGCTCCTCCCTGTCTGTATATTGGACAGCAGAATACTTATATGTGATATTGCTTGGAATGCTTTCCATTATATATCTTAAATGCAAAAACCATTAATCATTTGAATCCCATGATGGAAAAAGACCTGTCTATCGAAGTCGGCGATTACACTTTCAAGTGAATAAAATACTTTTCAACCATATCTTTAAGCTGATTCGATGACAGGTTTGCTATGCCCATTGATTCAATAAGTGAAAACTCTTCTTTATTCTTACCAATAATAAACTTACGTTCATGACCGTCTATTTCAGCAAGCAAATGGAAATTTCCCTTGTACGCCTGCTCAATACGGATATTCTTTATAATATGTCCGTTTATAACCAATTCGCATATTTCGGGAGCCATTTCCTCTAACTCTCTCCATGATTTCAGACGGTCAACTATAGTGTTTTCGACACGTCCTACCCACTGTTCAGCAACACCATATTTAGTGGCAACCGTACGAAATTGTTTCATGGCATTTACTATATCACGTATTATTGCATCAGGCCTACGTATTCCATTATCTTTAGCAAATTGAATAACATCTTCCCGTGTTATATTCCTAAGTTTTGCCCTAATATACATGCAATGATCTTCATTAGGCAAGAATCCTCCATTGTCAAATATATAAGTTACATCGTATGCAGGAGACAGACGCCAAGTACCGTCTTCACTCATAACGAATGAAAAATTCTTATTGTGATCATCTGTATTGTTTGCCAATACATTAAAGACCATCCTGCGGAATACCTCATAACAGTCTGTTTCCGGCAGATGGAGCTTCCGACATACTGTAATCAATTGTTCGTAACTGTCCGCATCGGGGCTAATTGCAGCCAAAGTTTGTGTATGAATCTTTTTTCCATGATTACGGTCAAAGCGTTTTGTCATAAAATGATTATTTCCGTCCACCTGATAGAGTTTGGAAGGCATCATATTTATCCCTGCCATTGTAGCAAGTTCATAGTAAGACATCTCCAATTCTGCCGAACTGTATTGCGAATTACCAAATTTGACCAGATAGTAATCAAACTCCTCTAATCCGGAAATCTGCCCGCTACGAACCTCACCATTCTTTAGATTAATGGCAACAATGGCCTTAGGTTGACGACCACCGGCTGAAGTACCAACCGTAAGTAATGACTGCATTGTTACCGACTCTTCAGGCAGGATTCTGGCATTTTCTCTTTCTGAGAATATACGCTCTGCTAAATTTGCCAATGATTTGATATCTATTTTTTCAGCCTTACGCTCTCTTGAAACCTCAGGCAAGAATTCCAAAGCTCCCATTCCACGCTTTCCTATAAATGAGAGTTTGTCAAGAGGAGTAATATCTGCGTTTGACAAGTGATTCTGTTGGCGCCATAATTCAAAAAGTTGATTACCCCATGAGTCAGGCAATGAATCTGCTAAAAATGCCGGTAATTTTTGATAAATCTTGGCCTCTTCTCCCCATACAGGCATAAGCCCTCTCGCTCCATCAACTGGTGCAGCTAATGGAGAAATATTAAGACCTTTCTTCAAGAAGGCCGGATTATACATAAAATAGGATAACCTGCGTCTGGCATCCCATGCCAATCTACCAATTTCCTCACCCCAAAGTATTACTTTTAACGACTGTACCATAATTTATGCTATTTAGAGTGTCTGACACGCTGTACCTTTTTATCATCCTTACGCACCATGTAAGGAGATTCAGGCAATTCCGGAAGAAGATTGTCTATAGTGTTAATCTGACCGACCACTTTCAACAACACAATAAATGTTGACAATGAAATATTGCCAGCTGTACCATTCTCGAATTTGTGAATGGTTGTAAGCCCAATACCGGATTGCTCAGAAACATCTTGCTGAGTAAGATTGCAACGAATTCTATATTCTTTAAATCTGTTGCCTAAGAGCCTTACAAGCTCAGGAGTGGAGTATTCATAGAAATCTACCATATAAGCCGTATTTATATATCATTATAATGATAGTTACATATATTTTTAAGCATTAATCTTCACTATTATGAAGATTATAAATACAAAACTATGTAATTTCTGAGAATAAAACTAATTTTTCTTAGAAAACTTATCGTCAAATCATAGTGATTGATTGTAAATCCTATATTTTGTATTTGTTATATGTCCAATTTCGCTATTTCCCTCATGAAGTTTTGATTGCAAAAAAATGGCTTATCAACCACGCATAAACACGGAGATAAGCCAACTTTTAATTACGACGTTCCATTAAGAAATAGGCTCTACACGTTTATCAGGCTCCCATTCGGTATGAGAAATAATATCATGATATTGTTCCAGAGTAAGAAAAGAGTTTTTCTCATCAGAACATTCATACTCCCAAGGAAGCTCATATACGGTACCTTCTTCCTGATATCCCATATAGTTATGGTATGAATCAGGAACCAATCGAACAAAATCCTCTTCCTTCAGAATACTCAGAAGTTTCTCTGCATCGTAAATATGTAATGGAGCATCAGCCTTATATAAAGAAACAGCCACCTCCATAGCCAATCCAACATTGGATGAATAACTGTTGGAAACAACAATCTTCCATCCCTGATGTTGAATATTTGAAGCTAAGATATTCAAACGTGAAAGCCCAAGTTCACCGTAATGATCCGTTGCAAACCGTATGAAATCCTCCTGGCTGTCGACGTTATAAAGGTTCTCCACATCCACATACTTCATATACTTGTAGTAAGCCACATCCGAGATTTTTTGGAGATCTCTTTTTGCATCCTTATTGATACGTCCACCGATACCCCGTTTCTTATGATAAGCCTTATAAGCTTCGTTAGCAATACGATAAAATTTACAATACTTTCGTATGGTCATAGTCTCTATAGGAGATAAAGAACACTCCTGTATTGAGTCCCCTAAAGCCTTAACTGTCATTTCCCGGTCCTCTACATCAATCCTAAGACTCGGAACTATGCGAACCAGGTTCTTTCTGGAAATCCTACCTGTACGTTGCTGGTATGGCAGATTGTTTGCTACATACTCATTAAACCCGTCGGAATCTGCTACAATAACACCAATTATAAGATTCAAAAAGTCGAAAAAACGTGTAAGGTTCTCCTTGCAACAAACATCATCGAACTCCTTTTCATTATACGAGGAGCGGTTAGAAATAACAAAGTGGGTAAATTTCCGGTCGGTAACATGAATCGACCGGTTATTCCCGTATTTCCTTGAGGTTACATAGAACCAGCGCGTTTCCATCGGATTAAACGCAAGCCAGTCCGACAGATATGCATCCATGCTGCTGTATTCTCCCGAAGCAATCAGTTCCTCTGCATTACCCCAATCTTCTGATGTTGGCCGAGGCACCTCTATATAAAACCCACGACACTCTTCATCACCAATCACGGCAAGACGCTCAAACTGACGCTGAGTCTCAATCATCCTTTCCAGTAAATTTCCTTCAACAACAATTTCCCAATGATGATTTTCGCCTAATGCTTCCAGATCTAATGTAGTCATACCAACTTCCTTAGCTAAATCGCAAAGGAATTTTCTATCTATGATTTTTCTTTCATTCATCGCTGTACTCATTTAATTTCAATAAACTTGCCCGATTCAAATCCATTCATCAGATGCTCATTTGCAAAAATATATCCCATCTGGTTAGAGATTACCCTGGTCCCTCCTATTTCCGTATCAATATTGGTATGCGAATGTCCATATATCCATGCATCAATCCTACTATTGGCAATTAAATTATCATACTCACTTGCAAATGCACTGTTCAGAACAGATCCTCTATGGTGCGCTGCTACCACTTGGAGTGTAGGCAAATGATGTGTAACCACCACAATATGGTTTGCTGTGCTCTCTTCGATGTTTTTCCGAATAAAGTCAATACTGATCTCGTGCATCCGGTTGAATTCCTCCACTTGCAGCAGCTTCCCGCCAAACTTAATCTGACGGAAGTCGTTCATACCTTTCCATACAAAATATTCATCATTCGGATTGATATGCGACCAAAGCGTACTTAGTATAAAGTCCGTATCATCGATGCGGACAGCCTGATTCTGATAGTAACCCACATTCTCCCGCAACATCCACTTCCATTGAAAACCGCGTTCCATCACATCCGAATAGTTATAGTATTCATGATTACCAGGAACAATCAATACCTGACGGTAATTTTTGGATGCCCACTTCCAGAAATTCATAACTGGAGCAGTCTTATCCTTGAGATAGAAAATATCTCCTGCCAGCACCAGTACATCACCTGTTACAGGCAATTCATTATATCTCAGATATCTACTATTCTCCTGAAATTCGAGATGCAAATCACTCATATATTGTATTCTCATTTTATCATTCTCCTTCCTTTGATTGTTCTATCTGTTTCTCTATTATCATCTTTACCTGTGCAAATGATACCGGTGTGAAATTATTGTTATCTACACCTACATCATACTGAGTCGGGAAAAGCATTTTCAACCGCGGAACATCCTTGCCGGTGTTATGCCTGCTGGTATGTACATGCCCGAAGAGTTGCCATGTATCACTGTAAGCTCCTCCATAACAAAGGAAGGGACAATGGTTCAGATAAATTTTCTGTTTATCAACTTCAATATGCATCTGCATCGTTATCTGTTCAAAGTACTTCGTATAATTCTGCCTGAGATTCTTTATATCGTGATTGCCAGCTATAAGATATATTTTTCCATTCAACCTGTTTAGTACATTTATCCATTCGGCAGAACCTCCCAAACAAAAGTCTCCCAAATGAAATATTATATCATCAGGGCCAACCACGCTGTTCCAGTTGGCTATTATCGTTTCATTCATGTGGGCTACATCTTTGAAGGGCCTGTTGCAGAACCGGATGATATTGGTATGGTTAAAGTGCGTGTCAGATGTAAAGAACACCCTGCTTCCATCAAATTTATAATTCATAATTTTGTTCATTTATGCGCATCACTGCGCGGTTAATAATACATTGTATTTTGCCCATGGACGGAATTGACGGAGAAGGACGCATCGAGCGGATGTCACCAAAAGGCATAAAGAAAAAGCCGTCGAAAAGTTTTAATCAGGACTTTCCGACGGCTTTCTGTTATAATTATCAGAGGGTTATCAGCATCATTGTAACCTCAATAATATACATAAAGATCGTTGGAAAGTGTAATTGTATTTATTCAATGATTCAATGCTTGATGCATGAACATACGACACACGCTCAAAGCATTTTGTGCTTCGATATAATGTATTTGCAGGTATGTTCATTCTATTATGTTGCATCGTTGTTATATATAAATTATATTGCAAAGTTACGAATATTATTGAGAATCAATAAATTCTTATATATAAAAATGAAAAGTCACACATTAAAATACCAGTACTTTATCTATTTTCAATATCCTACCGCTTGCTACACCCAACATCAGAACCATGATATAATTTCATTGAATGCCACCTCCATTATTTAAACAAACTTGAGTAAGATCCTGAATGGCATCATCCAATGAAAGCAGATGTTCTGCTTCATAATGTTCCGTAAGGAAGTCAATACCATTAAAACGTATTAAATAATTATTTGCTTCACGAACAGATATATGATAAGTCTTGGCAAATTCATTGATAACGGCAACGATATATACAATCACATTTTTATCAATTGCCTGCGTATTTTGTAAGATAATAGAAGCAGACATACCAAGAGCATCAAGAACTTTTGTCATTGTCTTTATTGTAAGTCCTTTTCCACTCTCAATTTTTGAAATCTGAGCTTTTCCAACTCCTATACGTTTACCTAGTTCTTCTTGAGTAAGTCCCTTGCGAAGACGTTCATTCCGAATCATCAAACCTATATTTTCTATGCTATCTGTCATATTATACGTTTTATCACATGGAAAACAAACATACGACAAAGTATCCTAAACCGGAAACAACATAGAAAAAAATTAAGTTCCCAATAGTAATGATGTAATATCGTCTTACTTTTTTTGATTTTGTTACATAATCAAAAACATAAATAATCTCCGGATTACACCACAAGTATTACCTAAATATATTATTATTTTCCTCATTAATACATTGAGAAATTCACAAAAAAGAACTATCTTTGTTGTACTATCATCATGTAGCGCATGGGATAAAACTATCAAAGAATCAAAGTTTTATACTTGATTTTTGATATACAAAATTTGAATGAAGAAAGGCGGTACAAATAAAATCGACAAAAGGCTGAAAAACAAAGGTTTGCACTTGTACATAGAAAATGAATTCTTTGTCAAAAATCTATTTGTACCGATTAAAATGCTAAAACGCTGATAATTAAACATGCTTCGATGTTGCATCGTAGATAAGTGGTGATTACCAACGATTAGCATTTGGAAAATCCATCGCAATCTGCCCTTGAAAACCAAGCGATTTTGCTCCCTTTCGTCAAAATAGACATTTCCTTTAAAAACAATATAAAAAGGGATATTCAGTAAATGTCTCTAAAAAATAAGATGGCATATGAAGATGATAGGGCATGACCATTTCATATGCCATTCTTATTGTCATTTTTCCGTGCTTTCTCACATAATTCTATCCGACAGGACATGACGTTCCGGAAGAAGTCTGATGACCTCTTCTGATTCTGTGAGTAAAATCATATCATGCTGCTTTAGCTGTTTTGTTTCTGATTTTTTCTATTATCAGTATGGCATTTGCCGTATGTATTCCAAAGAAAATCCACAGTATTTCCGTCTTCCTGTTTCTGGCCTTTATCCTTGAGAGCGAGTAATGTTGCTTTTGAGTGCCGAAGCTTCCTTCAAGCCGTGTTGCCCTTTCTTTTGAGAGTTCGCTTCTAAGCACCTTCCTCAAAGGCTCATCTTTGGCCGCCCTTCCCTTGCGCACAAAGGATGTGGATATCCCATATTTTGTACAGAACTTTCTGTTGGCATTATTGGCATATATGGAATCGGCAGCCACACATCTTACCCTTACATTCATAAGCTTCTGCTGCATGCGGATACAGTCCTTCAAGCGTATACCCTCATTGAATGCCTTGAACGAGAGGTGTTCGATGAACGATATGCCGTCTATCTGTATATTATTGACCTTTGCACCGAACTCGACGGACTTGGTTTCCTTGCCTCTGACGATGGGACGTACATAATGACGGTCAATGCTGACGATGCGGTCACTGACTTTCCGCCCTTCAAACATTTCCTTTTCTTGTACAAGCACCTTTCTGATGATGGAAAGACGCTTATGATAATCCTGGGTATATCGGAGTAAAGCACCGTACTCGCTATGGATCCCATCCCTTTGACTGAGGAGCTTTTCAAGAAGCTTGATCATACGGCGCTTAAGCATTCTTGCCCTTGAAGCTCTCCTCTTTCTTTTCTTGCAGTAGGACAGATAGGATTCCGCCACATTCCTGTATTTGTTGCGCGGACGCCTTATGCCCAGCTCCCTGCAATGCCGGCATATATGCCTGTAGAGCCATTCGAGGCTTTCCCAAAGGAGTTTCATGTCCGTAGGAAAACGCATGTGGCTTTCATAGCATGTGGCATCGGTCATGCAGACGTGAAGGTTATCAAGATAAGGTTTCCAGTGTGAAGCCAGGAGCTCCTGGAAAGAATCAATGTCAAGGCGGGATGCTATCTCATTACGGATGGCACTGACTATCTTGAAGTTGGTTATGGGAAGGGACGGGGGAATCATAATTCCACAGAAAATCTGGTAGTGTATGTTCCCGTTCAGATGTTCCACCAGTTGCCTGTCGGAGAATCCGGTGTATGCCTTCAGGACCATAAGGGCGATCTTTGCGGAAGGACTGAATCTGTTCCTGCGTCCCAGGCGCCGGTCCGACAGGCCGGCGGCTTTTGCCATACATTCAAACGGAAAGACCGAATGAAGCTTGCCAAGCTCACTCTCATTAAAACTCTTGCGGTATTTTTCCAGAATATCAAATTCTGTAAAACCCAAAGTAGGGTGAATTTCTGAAATATTCACTATCTTTGCCATATCTTATTAGTTTGGATATTTCCCCCGTTTTGGCCGTCAAATCTTATTTTCGGGGGAATACCTAAAGATACAAAAAAGCCAACTAATTCGCAATACTTTGTGTATGAATTAGTTGGCTGATTTTGTAATATTTAATGAATGTCCCTAAAAATGCCCCTGCCAAACATTGTCCGACAGGGGTGTTTTTCGTAGATTTGATTCCCGTCTTGACCGGTGGGGTAAAACCATTTCTACTATGACAACAAAGATAGCAAATATTCTCCAATGCTATGCATTGGGGATGGAGATAAAGCAAATAAGCAGGAGTTTTGAGCTATCCCGCAACACAGTGCGCAGATATGTGCGTCTGTTCCAAAAGTGTGGCATTCCGATAAAGGAGTTGGCATCAATGCCTTCTTCCCGCATCCAAGAAATGTTCTCCGAAGGGGTTAGCCGTAGTCAGATTCCATCACAACGCCAACTTAAGCTGGAGGCACTTCCACCCGAGTACTCCGCCCGTCTTAGCCGCCGAGGGGTAACGGTCAAATCCCTGTACAAAGAGTATCACAAAACACGCCCTAATGGATACAAACATGCCAGTTTCGGTAATTATCTCATGCGTTACCGGATGGTGACTCATGTCGTGGGGCATATTGAGCATTATGCCGATGACCAAATATACATTGACTTTGCCAGTGACAAGTTTGAGGTCATTGACAATGAAAACGGTGAATGCCGTAGCGTTGAAATGTTTGTGTCCATACTCCCCTGTAGCCACTATACCTATTGTGAAGCGGTCTGGTCCCAGTCAAAACAAGATCTGATCAAGGCATGTGAAAACGCACTTCATTTTTACGGCGGTATTCCGATGGCAATCGTACCTGACAACCTCAAAGCAGCAGTAGCCCGCAGCAACCACAACGGTCCGGTAATCAACGAGGAGTTTGCGGCATTTTCCGAGCATTATGGATGTACCGTATACCCCGCACGGGTACGCCATCCCAAGGACAAGGTGTTGGTTGAAAATGCCGTGAAACTGCTTTACCGGCAGTATATGCAGATGTCGAAGAGCTTGTGTTCAACTCTCTGGAATCTTTGAATGTGGCCATTTTCGAATCGCTCTCAGCCTTTAACGGGCGCAGGATGAACGGACGTTCCCTGTCCAGACGCGAACAGATTGAAGCCGAGTACCTCCGCCCACTTCCTGCCATACGCCACCAGATGAAGGAGCGGCGCTCTGCAACGGTAATGCGGAACTGCTATGTAACTTTCAAGCTTCACCATTACAGCATGCCGAAAGAGTATATAGGCAAACGTGTCGAAATTGTCTATGATGCTGACACGCTGAAGATATACCATGGTCTGCGCCTAGTGACCACACATCAGCGTGATGATACGCTTTATGCCTATACAACTAAGGCCCCCACAGACTGCCCGGACGCCATGGGAGCTATGAAAATAAAATAAACTTAATCATATATTAATCTTTTCAAAGGTCTGTAATCCGGAGTTGCCAAAAGGCAACAGCAGCTGCTGCAGCCACATTGAGCGAATCCACTCCATGCGCCATAGGGATACGGACTACATAATCAGCTTCAGCAATTGTCTTGTAAGGAAGCCCATCCCCTTCTGTTCCCATCACAATAGCCAACCGAGGTTCAGCCGCCAATATGGGATGATCTATAGAGATAGAATCATCAGTCAACGCCATGGCAGCAGTACGGAAACCAAACTTGTTCAAATCGCCAATCGTACCATTCAACCATGTCCATGGAACCAAGAACACCGAACCCATAGACACCCTTACCGCACGGCGATTCAACGGATCGCAAGAATTGCGTGTCAACAAAACAGCATCTATCCCAAGAGCAGCTGCCGAACGAAATATCGCCCCGATATTGGTAGTGTCCACCACACCGTCAATGACTACAATCCGCCGGGTATCCCGGCAGATCTCTTCCATAGAGGGCAACACTGGACGACGCATAGCACATAATACACCACGTGTCAGAACATAGCCAGTCAACGTAGTCAACAACTCTCTATCACCCGTATAAACGGGCACATCACCACAACGCTTGATAATGTGAGCAGCACTGCCAGAGATATGCTTACGCTCACACATAAGAGCAAGAGGTTCATATCCTGCATCCAAAGCCCTACTAATGACATTGGGGCTTTCGGCTATAAATACCCCTTTCCCAGGTTCCATACGCTGACGTAACTGAGCTTCCGTCAACATGCAGAAAACATCCACTCCGGGATGTGTCAATGATGATATTTCAATAATAGGCATACACTCTTATATTATACTATTTCATTGCTTTTAATCTACATTCCAGCCTCCATTGTCACAGCTACTTTTATCACTCCATCTTGTCGGTTCTCAAAAATCTGGTAAGCCGTTTCTATCTGATCTAGCGGGAAACGATGTGTAATTAGTGGAGTGGTATCTATTTTTCCCATCTCTATCAAGCGAAGTATCTCAGCACAATCGCAACCATCTACGCCACCAGTTTTGAAGGTTAGATTCTTTCCATACATATCCGGCAAAGGAAGAATCTGAGGACGGTCATAAAGAGCCACCAAAATAACGACAGCATTAGGGCGCGCACATTCCCATGCCAAGCGAAATGTATCCTCCCCTCCTGCCACTTCAAAAACTACATCCGCACCACCGTGTGGACTACTTTGCAATACAAATTCCTTACATTCTTCTGGAGTGACAACTTCTACCTGCGGATAATGTTCCCTAACAAACCGAATTCTTTCAGAGGATTGTTCACAAACAACAATGCGCTGCGGCTTTCTCAGCATCACACAAAGCAAAGTACAGATTCCCGTAGGTCCCGCACCAATGACAAGCACCGTGTCTTCTTCGGTAATCTCCGAAATGCGAGCAGCCCAAAATCCTGTAGCAAGGATATCTCCTACAAACAAAGCTTGCTCATCACTCACGGAATCGGGAATGAGATTCAAGCCTTGATCAGCATAAGGTACGCGAACATACTCCGTCTGCCCCCCATCAATCCGACATCCCAAGGCCCATCCCCCATTAGGATCAGCACAATTATTCACATATCTATGCCGGCAAAAAAAACATTCTCCACAAAAGGTTTCCACATTGACGGTAACTCGATCGCCTGGTTTGACTAATTTAACATCACGTCCTGTCTGCTCCACAATACCCACCATTTCATGCCCCACTGTTATTCCGGGAACAGCACGTGGCACACCACCATGTTTAATATGCAAGTCACTGGTACAAATACTCCCGAGAGTAACGCGCACAATAGCATCACGCGAGTCTCTCAACTCAGGCTTCGGTTTCTCTATCAATTCAAATTTTCCCTGTTTAATATAAGTATATGCCAACATGATATTTCCTTTTCTTCTTTAATGATTATCTTTATAAAACGACGCAAAGATAATATACAAACATAAATAACAGCCACCATTTGCTGACAAAATGGCTTTCTTTATCACTTTACCTTGCTTCTCAACTGCAAACAAATTTTACAAAGGTTTAAACACATCTCGATATTCATTAAAATTATCTTCACAGATTTAAATTCATTTCATTTCCGGCTGACATTTTGCCATCAGGCATATACTTTGCAAGAACATCAGTGTATTTCCAAAAACGACAAGATAAAAAAATCAAAAAGCAGTCTAGTAACAATTTAAAATATAGGAGATTATAATTATGATGCCGACTAGAAAGTATAACAATCAGAATTGGTTACCAAGTATTTTCAACGATTTCTTTGATAATGAATGGTTGACAAGAGCCAACGCTACCGCCCCTGCAATTAATGTCATTGAAAGTGACAAAGATTATAAAGTAGAGGTTGCTGCTCCGGGTATGACTAAAGAAGATTTCAATATCCACATCAGCGAAAACAACGAACTAGTGATCTCAATGGAGAAAAAGAATGAAATAAAAGAGGACGACCATCACAACAGAAGATATTTACGTCGTGAATTTTCTTACTCTAAGTTCGAACAAGCTTTGATTCTTCCTGAAGATGTGGTTAAGGAAAAAATCAGCGCCAATGCCAGCAATGGTGTTCTGACCATTGATTTGCCTAAACGCACTCCTGAAGAAAAAGCCAAAGTGAACAGAGTCATCGAAATTCATTAATCACAGATTTTGAATATTTACAATCAGACAGTTTATAAGGTACATCTATAACATGCTATTATTTTGCATGATATAAAAGTGTGCCTTATATATTGTCCGATTGTCATAAAATCAACATATTTGCATCAACACTTTCTGCGGATTTCCACCATGCTTTTCAGCGTTTCTTCCCATCTTTCCCCTAAAAAAAGTCCACCTCTATTACAATTGAACTTCAAATTCAGGACAAAACTGAAAAAAGCCAGTTTAAATTTTCCTTCAAAAAATGCTGAACAACATTAAAACAGAAACTAAGATGAGTAGGCTTCTTTTTTATTATACAAGCATTAAAATCACATATTTTTAGTATTTTTGTACCCAAATTCACCATATAAAACAAACCAATAAAAAGAGGATGAAAGCATCAGTACGTTTAGTTCGTTTTGCTACAATAGGAACCTTAAATTACCTTATTACCATGTTAGTGATATGGATTGTGATGAGTTACTTCTCATTCAAAGGAAAATATATAGTAGCAAATATTATGGCATATCTCATCGCTCAAACCCATAATTTTATATGGAGCAAATATTGGATTTTTCCTTCCAGCAATCCCCAAAACAGTCTTTGGCAACAAATAATGCTCTTTTGTACCGCTTTTGGTATTGCCTATGGCATACAACTTCTTTTTGTGATACTGATGATAGAAGCAATAGGAATCAAAGAATTTACAGCACAATTTATTGGAATAATAATATATGGAGCTGTTAATTTTATGGTAAACAATAGAATAACATTCCGATAAATATATTTCAAAACTTATGGCAGACAATTATATAGAAAGGCAATACGAACAATATGAAGCCCGAAAGGCTGCATGGGAAAAAAAATGTAAACAAGGAAAGAAGAAAACGATTTCCGTCAAGCTTCAACCAAAGGACCTGACAGACAATACAATCAAACTTCCTAGAAAAGCATTCATCACAGGAGGTGCCGATGGCATAGGGAGAAACATTGTGAAAGCTTTCTGCAACTCACAATACCAAGTCGCCTTTTGTGACAAAAATGAGGATTTAGGAATACAGACAGCCAAAGAGACCGGAGCAATTTTTTATCATGCCGATGTAAGTAATAAAGAATCCCTTGAGAACTGTATGCACGAGCTTTTTGAAAAGTGGGGGGATATGGACATCATTATTAACAATGCCGGAATAAGCGAATTTTCTCCCATCACGGAAACCAGCGTGGAAGATTTTGATAAAATTTTGTCCATCAATCTGCGCCCTGTATTTATCACCTCACGCACATTAGCTTTGCATCGCAAATCCCAAGCAGAAAATCACCCGTATGGCAGAATTATCAATATCTGTTCCACCCGTTATTTAATGAGCGAACCGGGAAGCGAAAGCTATGCGGCTTCCAAAGGAGGAATCTATTCACTGACCCATGCACTTGCTTTATCTCTTGCCGACTTTCATATCACCGTAAACTGTATTTCGCCGGGATGGATTCAGACCAATGATTACGAACGGCTACGCCCAGAAGATCATGCCCAACATCCATCAAGACGAGTAGGCAAACCAGAAGACATAGCACGTATGTGTTTATTTTTATGTCAAGAAGAGAACGACTTCATCAATGGACAAAATATCATCATCGATGGTGGAATGACCAAAAAGATGATTTATTTAGAATAAAACGAACTAAAGAAAATATCTATAATGAATAAATAATCACTCATGAAAATACATCATATCGCCATTTGGACATTTCATCTGGAAAAGCTAAGGGAATTTTATACTCGTTACTTTAACGGAACAAGTAATGAAAAATACATTAATTCCCAAAAAGGTTTTGAATCTTACTTCATTTCATTTGAAAGTGGTGCTACATTAGAGTTGATGAGTAGGATTGACGTGCAAAATATCCCGATAGAAGAAAACAGACCGGGATTGACCCATCTAGCTTTTTCTTTTGAAAGCCAAAAAGCTGTCTTATCACTAACGGAACAGCTACGTACTAAAGGATACCATATCGTAGGTGAACCTCGCATTTCAGGAGATGGCTATTTTGAAAGTGTGATACTAGATCCAGACGGAAACCGGATAGAGTGTGTTTACAAAAAAGAGCAGGAATGCCCTCCTGAGGGAAATCATGTAATAGAAACTGAGCGACTTATTTTACGTCCTTTTACAGAGAATGATACGGAAGCTGTTTTTAACTGTTGCCAGAATCCCAACCTAGGAAATAATGCTGGTTGGAAACCTCATGACACACTGGAAGAATCTCTGAAAATTCTTCAAACAATATTTATACCACAAAAAGACACATGGGCCATCACTAGAAAGGAAGACCGGCTTCTGATAGGAGCTATAGGAATTCTACCAGACCCAAAGAGAGAGAATTCAAATGCCGGAATGATAGGTTATTGGTTAGATGAAGCCCAATGGGGAAAAGGATATATGTCTGAAGCCGTCTGTGCTGTCTTGGACTATGGCTTCAACAAACTAGGATTAACCTTGATCAGTGCAAATTGTTATCCTCAAAACAAACGTTCACAACATGTTTTGGAGAAAATGGGGTTTACATACGAAGGCATTCTCCATCAAGCCGAAGTTAGCTATGATGACAAAATATATGATCATTTGTGTTATTACTTAGAGAAAAACAACCTAAAATAAGTTTTTCATTTTTACACAATCTCAAATGCCTATTCTATTTCATCATTAATTTTGTTAATCCCTAACTTCCCCCAAAGGATATATACGTGTCTAAAAAAATCAAAACAAAGCAATCGTTCTTGGGTAAAACATTTATCCAAGAACGATAAAAATACACCTTATTCTTCTTCGGAGATTATTTCTCATAAAATCAATTGAAATAATACAAGAAGATAGCGATGCCTTCAAGTGCCTTCTTCGGTTGGTCTTTTATCTCAATTGTAAATTTAATTTCAGCCTTGGCTACGCCACGCAAGTTCTGTAAAGAATGAAGACTTGCTACCATACGGATACTCTGACCTGCTAGGACAGCCTGTCCAAATTTCATCTTGTCCATACCATAGTTGATCATCATTTTCAGATTATTCACTTCTATAATCTGGTTCCACATATGTGGAAGCAACGAAAGGGTCAGGTAACCATGTACAATAGTACTATGATAAGGACTTTCCACTTTAGCACGTTCTGTATCTACATGAATCCACTGATGATCCAAGGTAGCATCTGCAAAAAGATTAATTCGGTCTTGCGACACTTCCACATAGTCGGAAATTCCAATCTGCCGTCCTAGCAGCTTCTCAAAATCCTCGTACGAATTAACAACAACTTTATCCATTATCTCTTTGTTTTAAAGGTTATACACTAATTGAATACAAAAATAAGAAAAAATAGTCCTATATTTGCACTTTATTCACACGAAAACTTCATTACAGATGAGAATTATCGAAAGAGAACAGCGTACCGCAGAACAAATGATCCGAATTTATTGTCGGTACAAGGAAGGCAATAAAGAGCTTTGCCCAACCTGTCGGCAGTTATTGCAATATGCACATAACCGGTTAAAGCATTGTACATTTGGTGAACAAAAAAAGACTTGCCGCAACTGTCCCATACATTGTTATAAACCAGAAATGAAGAAACGAATACAAGAAGTAATGCGGTATGCTGGTCCACGAATGTTTTTTTTTCATCCCATAACAACTATCAAGCATTTCATTCATCAATAAACAGAATGGACAGAGCACAGTTTTATAAAGAAGTATATAGCATTACAAAAGAAATCCCCTACGGCAATGTTTTTACTTACGGAAAAATAGCACAACTTATAGGTAATCCCCAATATTCACGAATGGTAGGACAGGCTTTATCTCATGCACCAAAAGAAGAAGACCTTCCTTGCCACCGGATAGTAAACAGCCAAGGAAGACTAGTTCCCAGCTGGCAGAAACAAAAAGAATTATTGGAAAAAGAAGGAATCACCTTCAAGCGCAATGGATGCGTCAACATGTCCAAACACTTATGGGACATTACTGGTTCACTCACATCGACAATAGGTATTAGCCCCACAAGTGCAACGTGGCAATAATTGCTCACTCAGTTCGTCCCGATAAAACTCATATAATTCACGATACATCGTTTCATAAAGTTCGGAAATACGATGTTCCAATTCTGTTTCATCCTCATAAATATGCTGAAACGGGTCATCAAAAGAAAAATGCTTCCAGTTTTTCACTTCCTTATTAAAATCACCCTCCACTTCCTTTGCTTCTTCACAAAGAGTAATCACATAGTCCCATGGTTGATGGCAATATATATCCACATCACTAGCTTTCTTACGAGAGCAATCATATCCATTCTGTTCCATCACCCCTACCACTGAAGATGGTACCACTCTTCCCGGCAGAACTCCAGAGGTAAATATCTTTGTCCCATATCCAAAAGAAGATAATATCTTCTGTGCCATACGACTACGACATATGTCACTATTACTCACCAATAAAATATTCATCGCTATTCCTATATTTAAATTCAACAATTATTTTCATTCATCCCTACTAACATAAAACACTCTCAAAGTATAAACTAATATCCGATATCCAGCCCCATTCAAGTGCAAATCATCAATGGGCAAATTAGAGTTCAATTTATCATTCAACAACAATTTATCGAACACGTCTAAAATCACCAATAAATGAGATTTTAAGTTTTCCTTTCATACCTACCTCTTCACCAGTTTTTTTGGAGAGCCACTCCATGAACACCCCAAACAATAAATAATAGTTAAATCAAACCCTTCCATATTCTCTTCCAAATTTTTCGGTACCACTTCCCCTTCATCCGATACATAAACTAACAACCTTTCTTTCTTCTCATTTTTAACGTATAACCCTGCAATTTTGCATTGCGGACACAACAATTTTCTCATATCTATTTTCTCTTTTTATCCAAAACAACAAATTAACATCCAATTTTTCTTATAAATTTGCGGCAAAAATACGAAAAAAAACAGTTGAATAGCATCTGTAATGAATTTGCACAACATAAAAAGATTATTGGAAAGAAAATGCCTATCTTTGCCCAAGAATATAAAATCGCAAAATAAAAGTGTAGCTATGGAAATAAAATTAGACAGAAAAAAAAATCATATTGCGGCATCTGATTACAAAGAACAAACAACCGTCATAAAAACAACTAGCGATTTCAAAATAGGGAACAATGTAGACACGAACAAAATAGAAGGGAATTATATGGTAAAAAGAGAGAAAGAAACGCTTATAAAAATAATAGAACTTCGCAAATCTCAACGCGATATTATCCTAACTTTAAATCGTATCTCTATATTCCCCTTACAGACTGAAAAGCAGTCAACTGAAGTATTACAGGAATTAAACAAAAACTTTATCATTCATTCCGAGTTGTCCGCATAGTGACCTCACAAGAAAAACAAATCATTAGCAACTATATTAAACGAACTATGATACATTTTTTTAAGAATTCCATTACCACTATAAAGTTACCCGATAAGTTCACTTATCCTTTTCACTATACCCCTCATCCACTTTGCATAATAGCGACTAAAGAAGTACAAGCCTATCTGACAAGTCAATCCCAATGGCAAAAAGAATTGCAACAAGGAAAAATGTTTGGTGTCCTAATTGTACAAACACCCGAGAATAAAATAGGTTATTTGGCTGCATTTTCAGGAACATTGGCTGGTAAAAACTGTCATCCTTTCTTCGTCCCGCCAATTTATGATTTGTTACAACCACAGGGATTCTTCAAAATAGAGGAAAAACGTATATCCGCCATCAATGTATGCATTAAAAAGACACAGAACGACCCTCGTTACATAGATCTACTCCGACAAATTGAAAAAGAAAAAATACAATCCCAGCAGGAATTGACTGAAGCTAAAGAGTTTTTCAAATCCGCTAAAAAAAACAGAGAAATCCGGCGCAAGACAGGAATTCCCGACGCAAAGGAGTTAGCTGCAATGATACGTGAAAGCCAGTTTCAAAAAGCTGAATTAAAACGCATGGAAAAAATATGGAAAGAAAAAATCGCTTCACTACAAGCAGAAGCCGATACTTTCATCACAAAAATAGAAACGATGAAGATAGAAAGGAAAAAACGTTCTGCCACTTTACAAAGAAAGCTGTTTGAGCAGTTTCAAATACTAAACGCCCATGGAGAAACAAAAGATTTATGTCGTATTTTTGCACAAACTATACAAAAATTTCCTCCTGCCGGAGCCGGTGAATGTGCAGCTCCCAAATTACTCCAATATGCCTATAAGCATCAATTAAAACCTATTGCTATGGCAGAATTCTGGTGGGGAGATTCTCCAAAAGCAGAAATAAGACATCATGGATACTACTATCCTGCATGTAAAGGAAAATGCGGACCTATCCTGGGACATATGTTACAGGGACTGGAAGTGGAAGAAAATCCCTTGTTAAAAAAACATTATCATGAAATGCCATTAGAGATAGTATATGAAGATAATTACCTAGTCGTAATCAACAAACCAGCAGGAATGCTCTCGGTTCCAGGAAAAGGAGAAATAGACTCTGTCTATCAACATATAAAAATACTTTATCCAGATGCCACAGGTCCTCTGATAGTCCACCGATTGGATATGGCTACTTCCGGTGTGTTATTAATAGCCAAAAACAAAGAAGTACATCAGCACCTGCAAGCACAATTCAAGAATAGAATGATAAAGAAACGATATATTGCCTTATTGGATGGCAAGATTTCTTCTAAAGAAGGAACCATAATACTCCCCCTCCGTATGGATCCTCTTGACAGACCCAGACAAGTAGTAGACCATGAACATGGAAAAACCGCTATCACACAATATCAGGTTTTAAACGAACAAGAAGGAAACACACTTATTGCCTTTTATCCATTGACAGGACGGACACACCAATTAAGAGTACATGCCGCCCATCCGGAAGGATTACATTGTCCTATACGAGGAGATGAACTCTACGGACAAAAAGCAGACAGACTTTATTTACATGCTGAAAGTCTAGAGTTTGTTCACCCTGTAACAAAAGAAATAATTTTTGTAGAAAAGAAAAGTAATTTCTAATAGTTTTTGCTCAGAAAATTTATCTGTGGGTGCTGAAAGTTTTTTTCAGCACCTCACACACCAAATTAGTATTTTACCATTCCTGAAGTAGACATCCGTTTTATTCTTCCATACACATATATAAATGCGGGAATCAGAAAAATAACTGCAAATATCCATGCCGTAGGGTCACCAAAACAAACAGCTAAATAGCCCAATATTGGTACTGCATAAAGACTGACCATTATACGGGCAATCATTTCGGATACCCCCGACAACATAGCCAAATTAGTAAAGCCCACCCCCTGAATGGAATAACGCAAGATACAAAGTAAGCCCAAAACCGGAAAGAAAGAAACGGAAATATGCAAAAACAATTCCGTATCTTTCAATATCTCCCATTCTGCTGGGTCAACAAATAACAAGGCAAAAGTACGTGCTCCCAACATCAAGACTACAAACATAAAACCACAATAAATAACCATCATTAACACACTCGCCTTGATTCCCAGCCAGATACGCTTCGGTTTTCCCGCACCGTAATTCTGTCCACTATAAGTAGCCATAGCTATACCCAGACTCTCAAGCGGACACATACAAAACATCTTAATACGCATAGCAGCCGTAAAAGCAGCCACACAAGCAGTACCCAATGCATTATTCGCACTTTGCAACATAATACTGCCAATAGCAGTAATAGAGAACTGTAATCCCATCGGCACACCGATATACAGTAAAGTCTTTGCCAACGCTCCTCGAAATTTATGCTCTGTCGGAGTTCCCTTCAGAATCTCAAAATGACGCATCATATACAAATAACACAATACAGCCGAAACCCCTTGTGAGAATACCGTAGCCACAGCTGCTCCCGCCACTCCCCAATCAAGTATCAAAATACAAAAGAGATCAAGCAAAATATTCAATATCGTAGAAAAAAGCAAAAACCAAAACGGAGTTTTGCTATCACCCAATGCACGAATAATACTTGAAAGCAAATTATAGAAAAAGGTACAGGGCACCCCGATAAAAGTAATCAGCAAATAAAGATAAGCATCCTCAAGAATATTCTCCGGAGTCTGCATCATCTGAAGAATATCCGAACAAAACATACTAGTTACAATAGCAATTACTACAGACATCACCGCTGCCAATTGTAAACTAACTGCCACAAAACGCCGCATCATACCATAATCCCTTGCTCCAAACTTCTGTGCGACAGGAATACCGAAGCCACCACAACAGCCATTGCAAAAGCCTAATATCAAAAACACCACCGAAGTGCTAGCTCCTACAGAAGCCAAAGCATTAATTCCAAGAAACTTACCCACAATAGCAGCATCCATCAAGGAATAAGTCTGCTGAAGTAAATTACCCAGCAATAAAGGAAAAGCAAAATTCAATATCAAAGGGAACGGACGTCCCGAAGTCATCTCTCTCGAAGTTGCCATAACATGAATGTATTGTAAATCCGAGCACAAATATATATCATCCTTTGTAAAAATACATATTTCTAGAACTTCATTTCAATGAATACCCATTAATTAAATGATACATATCAATTTTTCCCGGAGAACTATCGTCTTTCCCAAAATCCTGAATAAAAAAGCAACAACACAGCAAACAATTCCAAACGTCCTATCAACATCAGGAACGACAATATCCATTTAGCAGCATCAGGC
Source organism: Phocaeicola vulgatus ATCC 8482 (assembly GCF_000012825.1). Taxonomy (GTDB): domain Bacteria; phylum Bacteroidota; class Bacteroidia; order Bacteroidales; family Bacteroidaceae; genus Phocaeicola; species Phocaeicola vulgatus. The sequence continues at coordinate 4,667,486 of NC_009614.1, forward strand.
AACGCCGCCCATGAAAAAGCAGGACCGAATGCTCCTAGCCCCGGTCCCACATTGCCTAAGCTAGAAATTACTGTACTCATCGCTTCAATTATCCCCACCCCGAAAAACATCAGCAGTATCCATCCGGCCAAAATACAGAACAAATAAAATACAAAGAATGTATTCACTGAAGCAATGATGGAAGGCGATATAACCTGACGGTTCACACGAACAGGCAATACAGCCCTAGGATGCAGCATCCGTTTGAATTCATTTTTGATATTACGCGCCAGAATCATAAGGCGCATATTTTTGATTCCCCCACTAGTAGACCCCGTACATCCACCTGACAACATAGCAAAAATAAGAAGCATCCATGTAAAAGATGGCCACAAGTTATAATCATCCGTTGCAAAGCCGCATGACGTATGCGCCGTAGCTACTTGAAACAGAGCCCTGCGGAATGCCTTTTCCCAATCATAATGATTCTGAAAAACTAAGGCAAACGTAATAACAAGTGTCAGAATACTCACTGATTTCATAAACCAACGGAATTCATCATCCTGAAATAAACGCTTGCCTTTCCCTTTCAGACACATAAAATAGAGAGAGAAATTAATACCCGAAAGGATCATAAATATCGCTATTACATATTCTATAAACGGAGAGTTCCAATAAGCTACACTAGCTTGTTTGGTAGAATAACCACCTGTAGCCGTTGTTGAGAATGAATGACATACCGCATCAAAAAAACTCATTCCTCCTATCATCAGCAGCACAGTTTCTGCAATTGTAAGAATAGCATATATCATCCACAGCCACTTAGCCATCACATCAATCCGGGGATGTGTTTTGTCGTGCGTCACCCCGATAGCCTCAGCTGAAAAAAGTTGTATAGTTCCTCCCCCGAAAATAGGAAGCACAGCAATAGTAAAAAAGACAATACCCAAGCCACCTATCCATTGTGTCAAGCTACGCCAAAATAACAGACCATGTGAAAGAGATTCTATATCATCCAATATAGTAGCTCCTGTAGTAGTAAAACCCGACATGGTTTCAAAAAAGGCATCCGTCACCGAAGGGATTCCTCCACTAAAATAAAAAGGCAACATTCCAAACAACGTAAACAAAAACCAAGTAAAAGTTACAATGCAGTACCCATCTCGTCGTGTCAGCCGATTCTCAGCACCTCTACTACAAATTAGCAAAACTCCACCGACCAATGTATTCAAAAGAATGGTATATAGAAAATATTGATAATCTTGCTCACCGTAACATAAGGAAACAGCCGCACAAAGCAGGAACATAGCAGATTCAATAAAAAGTAATACCCCCAATACACGGAATATCATTTTTTTATTTATCAAGCTATTATTCCGGCTTCCACCTTTATATAATTTATCTGGATTATAAAATTCTCCCATCTTTTTATACCTTTTATATTCGACAAGTATATAGCGAATACTATGCCAAAATGAAAAACAACATTATAAACTATTGATAAACAAACAGATATTATATGAAGTCATAAAAAAAAGGGAAACACTACCCTTTTCAAAATGAAAGGGAGCGTATTTCAAAACAACAAGGTTGCAGATATGACGATCTCAAGCAAAATTTAAATTACATACATATCTGCTAACACTACAACATCGTCCTCATCATAATGAATAATGAATAAATATTTTAAAATTACCCACTATTTTACTATTTTTGCATCCAAATCGATAATCCTCTACTAAATTTAATTCGCCTACTGTGGAATTATTCTACAGCTGTTGCCTGTTTTCCACACTTTCCCTATCAACAAAAGGCAGTAATAAAACACTGATTATGAAAAGGAAAGGCTATTTACAGTAGTTTGGCACGCTGCTTGTATTCCTACTGACGGCATCTTAAACAATAACAAAACTAAAGTATGAAACTATTTTTTACACACAAAGAAATTGCGCTAAAAAAGAAAAGAACAGCGCTTGTAGTAATAGGTATTGGACTAGTTATCGGGATTTACCTGATTGTTTCCCATCGACCGGCAAAGATGCCGGAACTTCCAGTAGTTGCCATAGCACCGGCAACGCAAGACGATGTGGAAATATATGGTGAATATGTAGGACGCGTACGTGCACAGCAATTCGTTGAAGTACGTGCCCGAGTAGAGGGATATTTAGAACAAATGCTTTTCGCAGAAGGTACATATGTCACTAAGAATCAAGTGCTGTTTGTTATCAATCAAGATCAATATCGAGCCAAAGCTGACAAAGCGCGTGCCCAATTGAAAAAAGATGAAGCACAGGCACAAAAAGCAAAACGCGATTTAGAACGTATCCGTCCGCTATATGAACAAAATGCTGCCAGCCAGTTGGACTTGGACAATGCTACTGCTGCATATGAAACAGCAGAAGCCTCGGTAGCTATGAGTAGTGCCGACCTTGATCAAGCAGAACTGGAACTAGGTTATACGATAGTTCGTTCTCCGTTAGCAGGACATATCAGTGAACGCCACGTGGATTTAGGGACATTGGTAGGTCCAAGTGGCAAATCACTGCTTGCCACCGTAGTAAAAAGTGATACTGTATTAGTGGATTTCAGCATGACAGCTCTAGACTATCTGAAAAGCAAAGAGCGTAATGTGAACTTAGGTCAAAAAGACTCTACCCGCTCTTGGCAACCCAATGTTTCCATTACTCTAGCAGACAATACTATTTATCCATACAAAGGACTGGTAGACTTTGCCGAACCGCAAGTTGATCCACGCACAGGTACATTCTCCGTACGTGCCGAAATGCCGAATCCAGAACGGATATTACTTCCTGGACAGTTCACCAAAGTAAAACTATTATTGGATGTCAGAGAAAAAGCTACGGTAGTTCCGTTAAAGTCCGTTATCATAGAAAAAGGCGGTGCCTATATTTATGTAATGCGCAAAGATTCTACAGTAGAGAGACGTTTCATTGAATTAGGACCTGAATTCCAGAATCAAGTAGTGGTGGAAAGAGGCTTGGCTCCCGGAGAAGACATTGTTATAGAAGGATACCACAAGCTGAATCCAGGCATGAAAGTAAAAGTAAGTCCTGCTGTAGAAGACAAAAAAACGGAGGAAAAAGATACGATCGGATAATTTCACTCCCGAATACGAATTCCCCTATGGAGGAAAATTTACGCATTCAAAAAAACAATAGACATTATGAAAGTTAGTTTCTTTATAGACAGACCGGTATTTTCAGCTGTCATCTCCATATTAATAGTCATTGTCGGTATCATCGGTCTCACGATGCTACCCATTGACCAATATCCGCAGATTACCCCGCCGGTAGTGAAAATCAGCGCATCCTATCCGGGTGCCAGTGCCCTGACAGTATCACAAGCGGTAGCCACTCCTATAGAACAGGAATTGAACGGTACTCCAGGAATGCTTTACATGGAATCAAACAGTTCCAATTCGGGAGGTTTTTCAGCCACCGTCACTTTTGATATCTCGGCAGATCCCGATCTGGCGGCAGTAGAAATACAGAACCGTATCAAGTTAGCAGAATCACGTCTTCCAGCAGAAGTTATACAAAATGGTATTTCGGTAGAGAAACAGGCTGCCAGTCAATTGCTAACCCTATGCCTTACCTCTACCGACCCGAAATTCGATGAAATATACCTTAGCAACTTTGCTACTCTGAATGTACTGGACCTAATCCGCCGTATCCCTGGCGTAGGACGTGTTTCAAACATCGGAAGCCGATATTACGCCATGCAAATTGGGGTACAGCCCGACAAACTGGCCAATTTCGGTCTGACCGTAGCCGATCTGCAGAATGCACTGAAAGACCAAAATCGGGAATCAGCAGCCGGTGTACTGGGACAACAACCCGTACAAGGATTAGACGTAACCATTCCCATCACTACTCAGGGACGTCTATCTACTGTAAGCCAGTTTGAGGAAATCGTAGTCCGTGCCAATGCCGATGGTTCCATCATCCGTTTACGTGATGTGGCCCGCATCTCACTCGAAGCACAATCATACAATACCGAGAGTGCCATTAACAAAGAAAATGCAGCGGTATTGGCCATCTATATGTTACCGGGAGCCAACGCTATGGAAGTAGCAAAAAGCGTGAAAGAAGCTATGGAGGAAATCAGCAAGAATTTCCCCGAAGGAATGAGTTACGAGATACCTTTCGATATGACCACATATATTTCGGAATCTATTCATGAAGTGTACAAAACACTGTTTGAAGCCCTGATACTGGTTATTATCGTAGTATACCTTTCACTCCAAAGCTGGCGTGCAACAGTTATCCCACTAGTTGCCGTACCTATCTCACTGATTGGAACTTTCGGATTCATGTTGATTTTCGGATTCTCGCTTAATATCCTGACCCTGTTGGGGTTGGTACTTGCCATCGGTATTGTGGTGGACGATGCTATCGTGGTAGTAGAGAATGTGGAGCGTATCATGGAAGAGGAGAAACTATCTCCCTACCAAGCTACCAAGAAAGCTATGGAAGGACTTACAGGAGCCATTATCGCCACTTCTTTGGTACTGGCAGCAGTATTTGTTCCCGTAAGTTTTCTAGGTGGAATTACCGGACAACTTTATCGCCAGTTTACGGTAACCATCGTAGTATCCGTATTGCTGTCTACGGTAGTAGCTTTGACATTGAGTCCAGTCATGTGTTCGCTTATCCTGAAACCGGAAGATCCGAACAAGAAAAAGAATATCGTATTCCGCCGTATCAATGAGTGGCTGGCTATCGGCAATCATAAATATGTAGGGCTTATCAAACACATTGTGAAACACCCGCGTCGGGTACTGAGCACATTCGGCATGGTATTGATCGCCATCCTGTTAATCCATCGCATCATTCCCACCAGCTTCCTCCCCATCGAAGACCAAGGGTATTTTAAAATAGAGTTGGAGCTACCCGAAGGTGCAACGTTGGAACGTACACGTATCGTAACAGAACGTGCTGTGGAATACCTGATGAAAAATCCGGCAGTGGAATATGTGCAAAGTGTGGCGGGAAGCAGTCCGCGTGTAGGAACCAGTCAGGCACGAAGTGAACTGACTGTCATCTTAAAACCTTGGGAGGAACGTGACTCGCAAACTATTGACAATATTATGGCACAGGTAAAAAAAGACATGTCACAATACCCCGAATGCAAGGTATATCTTTCCACCCCTCCCGTTATTCCGGGATTGGGCAGTTCGGGCGGGTTCGAAATGCAATTGGAAGCACGTGGAGATGCCACTTTCGAAAATTTGGTACAAGCTACGGATACATTGATGTATTATGCATCAAAACGTAAGGAATTATCAGGTTTATCTTCGGCTTTACAAGCGGATATCCCCCAACTTTATTTTGATGTAGACCGTGACAAAGTAAAATTCTCAGGAGTACCTTTAGCCGATGTATTCTCGACTATGAAAGCTTATACAGGTTCGGTATATGTAAACGATTTCAATATGTTTAACCGCATCTACCGTGTATATATTCAAGCAGAAGCACCCTACCGGGAACATAAGGAGAATATCAACCTGTTTTTTGTACGGGGTACAGACAATGCCATGATACCGCTCACCTCGCTGGGTACCACTTCGTATACCACTGGTCCGGGCAGCATCAAACGTTTTAATATGTTCAACAGTTCTGTGATTCTCGGTGAGGCCGCAGACGGTTACAGTTCAGGACAGGCTATGGAAATTATCGAACAAATAGCCCGCGAACACCTACCGGAAAATATCGGTGTAGAATGGAGCGGACTATCCTTCCAGGAAAAACAGGCAGGTGGACAGACCGGCATGGTGCTGGCATTAGTGTTCATGTTCGTATTTTTGTTCCTTGCTGCCTTATACGAAAGCTGGATGGTACCGGTTGCAGTATTACTCTCTTTGCCTGTAGCCGCATTAGGTGCTTATCTAGGTGTATGGGGCTGTGGACTGGAGAATGATGTCTATTTCCAGATCGGATTGGTGATGCTGGTAGGACTAGCCGCCAAAAATGCAATTCTTATTGTAGAGTTTGCCAAAGAACAAGTAGACAAAGGAGTAGATGTAGTACAAGCTGCACTTCATGCTTCACAGCTCCGTTTCCGACCTATTTTGATGACTTCATTGGCATTCATCTTAGGTATGTTACCTATGGTCATTGCCAGCGGGCCAGGTTCAGCCAGCCGTCAGGCTATTGGTACAGGTGTATTCTTCGGAATGATCTTTGCTGTAACTGTGGGAATTTTGTTAGTACCTTTCTTCTTTGTACTGATATACAAGATGAAAGCGAAGATGAAACAAAAATAAGGATATAAAAAGATGAAAGAAATGATGAAACATACATTATTATATATAGCCGTATCAGGAATGACTTTGCTGACTTCTTGCCAATTAGGTAAGCACTACACACGTCCCGACTTACATCTTCCCCAACAATTAGATACATTACGACAACAGGATACATTATCTATAGCCGATATGCAATGGTGGGAAATCTATACGGACACAACCTTGCAAAGCCTGATAGAAAAGACGTTGGATAACAACAAAGACATGAAAATAGCTGCGGCACGTGTAAAAGAACTTGCCGCAATGAAGCGCATAGACTTTGCCAACCTTTTCCCCCAACTGAACGGAAGCGCTTATGCCCAAAAAGAAGGAAGTAATTATGGTGGTGACAACTATAAAAATGACCCCGAACAGGGTGGTAAACTTACCGTGACTTGGGAATTAGACTTATGGGGTAACCTGCGTTGGGCAAAAGACAAAAGCATAGCACAATTTCTGGGAAGCATCGAGGCGCAACGTGCTTTGAAAATGAGTATTGTGTCCGAAGTGGCACAAGCCTATTTTGAATTGGTCGCATTAGACAATGAGCTGAACATCGTTCGTCAAACACTCTATGCCCGTAAAGAAGGAGTACGCCTGGCAAAGCTTCGTTTTGAAGGAGGACTAACTTCAGAAACTTCCTATCAACAGGCACAAGTGGAGTATGCACGTACCGCAACTTTAGTTCCTGAACTGGAAAGGAAAATTTCATTGAAAGAAAATGATATCGCATTCCTGGCAGGCGAATACCCGCACCGCATACAGCGTTCCATTCTACCCGAAGAGGTAAAACTACCTGAAACATTACCAGTAGGTCTACCCTCCACTCTGTTGGAACGTCGTCCCGATGTACGCGAAGCAGAACAGAAATTAATAGCAGCCAATGCCAGTGTAGGTATTGCCTATACCAATATATTCCCACGACTCAGCCTCACAGCACAATATGGCGTAGAAAGTGAAGAATTCTCTGATTTCTTTAAATCACCCATTCATTATATCAGTGGCAATCTTCTCACTCCTCTCTTCGCCATGGGAAAATACAGAGCAACCCTAAAGGCTAAGAAAGCCGCATACGAACAGGAATGCTACAGCTATGAAAAATCAGTGCTGACTGCATTCAAAGAGGCCCGCAATGCCATTGTGGACTTCAATAAGATAAAAGATATCTACGAATCGCGTCTGCAACTGGAACGTTCCTCTAAAGCAACAATGGAACTGGCCCAATTGCAATACATCAATGGAGTAATAGGCTATTTGGATGTATTGGATGCACAACGTAGCTATTTCGATGCACAAATAGGATTAAGTAATGCAATAAGAGACAAACAAATTACATTAGTAAAATTGTATAAAGCATTAGGGGGTGGATGGTAACCATCCCCTCTTAATTTGATTTTCCTTTATCCGGAAAATCAAATTAAGATATATGCCTGATAAGACGTATTGTTCTCTACCGGTGTAAGTGACAAATAACCCGACTTCACTTTTCCATTTTCCAAATATAAAGGATGCTTTTCTTGAAGCGCAAGATGAGAATGCCATGCCTCACCGGGCTTTGCATAATATTCTATAACATACCGTCCCTGCACGCCATCACACACATAGTTATCATATATCAAACGTGCTACCACTCCCATATTCATACGAAGATTTATTTCCACACACGGATGAATGGCATACCCGCCGTTTTGGGTACGGCATATCATCATATCCACCCCCAGATAGCCTTCGTAACTCCCTTTTATAACTTCCGCCAACTCTACCTGTAACATCCTCCCAACCTGATGTAAGATTTCCGCAGAAACATATGTGGATATCCTCGCTTCAATAACCCGATCCGCAGCCAACAAGTTTTCTTTATAAACACCTCTCTTGTCTGTTTCAAATAAAGAATACCCTATAAAATGTACCTGTTCCCACTCGTCTGCAAAAAACTCCATGGCAAAATCCAAAAGCTTATCATAAAAAGGCTCTCCTATCACCTCATGCTGAGTGGTAAGTATGTGTCGAACCCACCCTTCCAGAGGGATGGTAAAACTACCTGAAACATATTGTATCCCTCTCCCACTACCAGACCATGGCGCTTTTAACAAAGCACGAGGATGAGACAACACAAAAGCCTTCACTTCCTCTGTTGATGACAATACAAAAGCCTCCCCCAATGTGGGAATATTCCCACCTATATGCCTACAAAGGCGTCGTAACACTTTTACAGCCGTCTGACGTCCGGATATTTGACGGATACGCTTCATACGCTCTACTGAAGGATATGCTGTATCAGGAAATCCAGCTTCCTGCAAACGACGCACCAAAGACGGATTCCATCCCCAAGGAATCACCTTATTATAAATGGGGAGGAATTCTGAAGTCCAATTGACCGAAAGCGGCAAAAAAGATTGTCTTTCCATTGTTTTCATACGCAGAGCAGAATCCAGCCATACAGTTCCTCCCTGTTCTGCATACCATGCAGGCAACACGGACAGCTCGGCCGCCATTCGCCGGGCACTGGCAGGTGCCATATAATAAGGATCACCACAAGCCAATGCCATATCATTTTCCGGATTGAATAAATAAAGCGCTTCCATTTCCGGACACAAAGATAAATGTTTTAGAGTACAAACCATTTCTCTTGTTCGTCTTTTAGTTGAAAAAAAATAATATTTTGCTATCTCCAGTTTGCAATTTGAATTAGTATTGCTATATTTGCAACCGATAAAAAAGCAACCATGGAAACCTTTTACAGAACACACAGTTATCTGGTGGAACATACAAATGCTCCTGTTCGCCGGGACTTGATGGACGAAATAGACTGGAACGACAGACTGATCGGCATCAAGGGTACTCGTGGCGTAGGGAAAACGACTTTCCTCCTGCAATATGCAAAAGAAAAGTTCGGAACGGATCACTCATGTCTGTTCATCAACATGAATAACTTTTACTTCTCTAAATATACGTTAGTGGAGTTTGCCGCAGAATTCGTAAAACGAGGAGGAAAAGTTTTGTTGATAGACCAAGTGTTCAAGTATCCCGAATGGAGCCACGACCTGCGTGCTTGCTATGAAATGTTTCCTACTCTGAAGATTATATTCACCGGATCATCCGTGATGCGATTGAAAGAAGAAAATCCAGAACTGAGCGGCATTGCCAAGGTATACTACCTGAGAGGTTTCTCATTCCGCGAATATCTGAATCTGCAAAGCGGTAATTGTTTCCGTGCCTATACCTTACAAGAAATTTTGGAGAATCACGAACAGATAGCGAAAACCATCCTGCGCAATGTGAAGCCGTTGGATTATTTTCAAGACTATCTGCATCACGGTTTCTACCCATTCTTCCTGGAAAAACGTAACTTTTCGGAGAATCTGCTAAAAACCATGAATATGATGATAGAAGTAGATATACTTCTTATCAAACAAATTGAGCTGAAATATCTTTCAAAGATAAAAAAATTACTATATTTGCTAGCTGTGGACGGACCCGTTGCTCCGAACGTCAGCCAGCTGGCCACGGAGATTCAAACTTCACGTGCCACGGTGATGAATTACATTAAGTATCTGGCAGATGCGCGTCTTATCAATATGGTTTATCCCAAGGGAGAGGAATTTCCCAAGAAACCTTCCAAACTGATGATGCACAACACCAACCTGATGTACTCCATTTATCCGGTAAAGGTCGAAGAACAGGATGTTCTGGATACATTTTTCATGAATACCCTGTATAAGGACCATAAACTATATAAAGGCGATAAAGGCACTTCATTTATGGTAGACAACGGACTGCATTTCCGTATTTGCGCAGAAGGGTGCAAGTTCAAAAATAATCCAAACGTGTATTATGCCCTACACAAATTGGAATTAGGACACGGAAATATGATCCCATTATGGCTTTTCGGCTTTTTATATTAAGAGATAGAGAATAGATTTTATTACCTAATAATTAGTAATTGTATGACTAAACAAAAAAAATTCATCACTTGTGATGGTAACCAGGCAGCAGCACATATCTCGTATATGTTTTCTGAAGTAGCTGCTATCTATCCCATCACTCCGTCGTCTACTATGGCTGAATACGTAGACGAATGGGCTGCCGCAGGTCGTAAAAACATCTTCGGCGAAACAGTTTTGGTACAAGAAATGCAGTCAGAAGGCGGTGCAGCAGGTGCTGTTCATGGTTCTCTTCAGGCAGGTGCGTTGACTACCACTTACACTGCATCTCAGGGTCTGTTGCTAATGATCCCTAACATGTACAAAATTGCCGGTGAATTCCTGCCTTGCGTATTCCACGTATCGGCTCGTACATTGGCTTCACACGCATTGTGTATCTTTGGTGACCATCAGGACGTCATGTCTTGCCGCCAAACAGGTTTCGCCATGTTGTGCGAAGGTTCTGTACAAGAAGTTATGGATATGGCTGCTGTAGCCCATCTTGCTACTATCAAATCTCGCGTGCCATTCGTCAACTTCTTCGATGGTTTCCGTACTTCTCACGAAATCCAAAAAATTGAAATGCTGGAGAATGAAGATCTGGCAGGTCTGATTGATCAACAGGCTTTGGCAGAATTCCGTCAACGCGCGTTGAATCCTAACAACCCTGTTGCACGCGGTATGGCTGAAAACCCCGATCACTTCTTCCAGCACAGAGAATCTTGCAATAACTTCTATGAAGCTGTTCCGGCTATCGTAGAAGAATACATGAACGAAATCAGCAAAATCACAGGCCGTCCTCATGGTTTGTTCGATTACTATGGTGCTGAAGACGCTGAACGCGTAATTATCGCAATGGGTTCTGTTACAGAAGCTGCCCGCGAAGCTATCGACTACTTGATGAGCAAAGGTGAAAAAGTAGGTTTGGTTTCTGTACACTTATACCGTCCGTTCTCTGCTAAACATTTCTTGGCTGCTGTACCTAAGACTGCCAAGACTATCGCAGTTCTTGACCGTACTAAAGAACCGGGAGCAAACGGTGAACCTTTGTATCTGGATGTTAAAGACTGCTTCTATGGAACAGAAAACGCCCCGGTTATCGTAGGTGGACGTTACGGTTTAGGTTCTAAAGACACTACTCCTGCTCAAATCATCGCTGTATTCAAGAATTTGGCTCTGCCAATGCCGAAAAACCACTTCACTGTGGGTATCGTAGACGATGTAACTTTCACTTCTCTTCCCCAGGAAGAAGAAATCGCATTGGGCGGTGAAGGCATGTTCGAAGCTAAATTCTACGGATTAGGTGCTGATGGTACTGTAGGTGCCAACAAGAACTCTGTGAAGATTATTGGTGACAACACCGACAAGCACTGCCAGGCTTATTTCTCATACGACTCTAAGAAATCAGGTGGTTTCACTTGCTCTCACCTCCGTTTCGGTGATACTCCTATCCGTTCTACTTACTTGGTAAATACTCCGAACTTCGTAGCTTGCCACGTACAGGCTTATCTGCACATGTACGATGTAACCCGTGGTTTGCGTAAGAACGGTTCTTTCTTGCTGAACACTATCTGGGAAGGTGAAGAACTGGCAAAGAACCTGCCTAACAAAGTGAAGAAATACTTCGCTCAGAACAATATCACTGTTTACTACATCAATGCAACTCAGATTGCTCAGGAAATCGGTTTGGGCAACCGTACCAATACCATCCTGCAATCAGCATTCTTCCGTATCACAGGCGTTATTCCTGTTGACTTGGCTGTAGAACAGATGAAGAAATTCATCGTTAAGTCTTATGGCAAGAAGGGTGAAGACGTGGTGAACAAGAACTATGCTGCCGTAGACCGTGGTGGTGAATACAAACAATTGGCTGTTGATCCGGCTTGGGCTAATCTGGAAGTTGAAGCTCCTGCTGCTAACAATGACCCTGCATTCATCAACGAAGTAGTTCGTCCTATCAACGCTCAGGATGGTGACTTGTTGCCGGTATCTGCATTCAAAGGCATCGAAGACGGTACTTGGGAACAAGGTACTGCTCAATACGAAAAACGTGGTGTAGCTGCATTCGTACCTGAATGGAATGCTGAAAACTGTATCCAGTGTAACAAGTGTGCATATGTTTGTCCTCATGCTTCCATCCGTCCGTTCGTACTTGACGCTGAAGAACAGAAGGGTGCAGACTTCGAAACATTGAAAGCTGTAGGTAAACAATTTGACGGAATGACATTCCGTATTCAGGTTGACGTGCTTGACTGTCTGGGTTGTGGTAACTGTGCCGATGTTTGTCCGGGCAATCCGAAGAAGGGAGGCAAGGCTCTTACAATGAAACATTTGGAAAGCCAGTTGTCTCAAGCAGCCAATTGGGAATACTGCGCTAAGAACGTGAAGAGCAAACAACATTTGGTAGATATCAAAGCCAATGTGAAGAACTCTCAGTTCGCTACTCCGTTGTTTGAATTCTCTGGAGCTTGTTCAGGTTGTGGTGAAACTCCGTATGTGAAACTGATTTCCCAGTTATTCGGTGACCGTGAAATGGTTGCTAACGCTACCGGATGTTCTTCTATCTACTCCGGTTCTGTTCCTTCAACTCCTTATACTAAGAACGAAAAGGGTCAAGGTCCTGCTTGGGCTAACTCATTGTTCGAAGATTTCTGCGAATTCGGTTTAGGTATGACTTTGGCTGACAAGAAACTTCGTGCACGTATCGAAGCTGCTATGAAGGATGCTATCGCCAGTGATACTTGTCCGGCAGAATACAAAGAAGCATTCCAGGAATGGATTGACGGTAAGGACGATGCAGACAAGAGCAAAGCTGCTGCCGAAAAGATCATTCCAATGGTGGAAGCTGCTAAAGATAAATGTAAGAACTGCGCTACCATTGCAGAATTCAAGAACTATTTGGTTAAGAAGAGCCAATGGATTATCGGTGGGGACGGTGCTTCTTACGATATCGGTTACGGTGGTTTGGACCACGTGATTGCTTCCGGTGAAGATGTAAATATTTTGGTATTGGATACTGAAGTTTACTCTAATACCGGTGGTCAGTCATCTAAGGCTACTCCGCTGGGTGCTATCGCTAAGTTTGCCGCTTCAGGTAAGCGTGTACGTAAGAAAGACCTTGGTATGATCGCTACTACTTACGGTTATGTATATGTTGCCCAGATTGCTATGGGTGCTGACCAAGCTCAGACTTTGAAAGCTATCCGTGAAGCAGAAGCTTACCCCGGTCCGTCATTGGTTATCGCTTACGCTCCGTGTATCAACCACGGTTTGAAGGCAGGTATGGGTAAGAGCCAGGCTGAAGAGGCTAAGGCTGTAGAATGCGGTTACTGGCACTTGTGGCGTTTCAACCCCGCTTTGGAAGAAGAAGGCAAGAATCCATTCATGCTTGACTCTAAAGAACCGAAATGGGAAGGTTTCCAGGATTTCTTGAAGAACGAAGTTCGTTTTGCTTCTGTAATGAAACAGTATCCTGCTGAAGCAGCAGATCTATTTGCTGCTTGCGAAGAAATGGCCAAGAAACGTTATGCTTCTTACAAACGTATGGAAGCAATGAATTGGGGTGAATAATCTCTGATACATGCATATAAAAAAAGGCTTGTTCCTGTATGGAACAAGCCTTTTTTTATAGCCTTTTCTACCATTAGTATATATGAGGTCACCCATACGTATGTACAAAACAAGACTTCAATTTCAAGTATTTCTACTGTAACCATCACCATTTATGGCTTAAGGTTACCAAAAATTTCCTACCTTTGCACATAACATTATGAAAAACCTATAAACATGAATATTCTAATCAACCTGAAATACACATTGGCTGTCACAGCCGGAGTGTGCTCCTCTTTTGCATACGCACAAAAACATCCTCATATCATACTGATAATGACCGACCAACAGCGAGCTGATGCCATAGGCTGTATGGGAAACGATGCGGTTATCTCCCCTAACCTGGACGCACTAGCTGCCGAGGGAACATTATTTATGAATGGTTATTCTTCTTGTCCAAGCAGCACTCCGGCACGTGCAGGTCTGCTGACCGGACTTTCTCCTTGGCATCATGGCTTGTTGGGATATGGAAAAGTATCTCCCGAATATAAATACGAAATGCCACAGATGCTAAAAGATGCTGGTTATTATACTTTTGGAATCGGGAAAATGCACTGGCATCCCCAACGGATAAAACATGGTTTCGAAGGCACTCTGCTAGATGAAAGCGGACGCGTGGAGGACGAGAATTTCACCAGTGATTACCGCCAATGGTTCCAAACAAAAGCCCCCGGAAAGAATCCTGACGCCACCGGCATAGGCTGGAACGACCATACGGCAAGTATCTATAAATTGCCCGAAAACCTCCATCCTACCTATTGGACAGGAGAAATGGCCTGTGAACTTATCAGCAACTACGATCCGACCAACAAACCGTTATTTCTGAAAGTTTCTTTTGCCCGTCCGCACAGTCCGTATGATCCACCACAAAGATATCTGGACATGTATAAGGATGCCCTAATACCCGATCCTGCCATCGGAGACTGGTGTGGCAAATACGCCAAGAAACTAAATCCTGAAGAAACGGCACAAGACGCTCCATACGGTAATTTTGGCAATGAATATGCACGCAATTCCAAACGTCATTATTATGCCAACATCACTTTCATTGACGAACAGATAGGCAGAATTATCCAAACATTGAAAGAAAAGGATATGTATAATGACGCATTAATCGTTTTCGTTTCCGATCATGGCGATATGATGGGTGACCATTATCACTGGAGAAAGACCTATCCATACGAGGGCTCCACTCATGTGCCATACATCGTGAAATGGCCTTCTGCCAACCACGTTACACCGGGAAAAACAGACGCTCCCGTAGAGTTGCGTGATATTCTTCCCACTTTCCTCGATGCAGCCGATGTGACCATCCCCACTGACATGGACGGCCGTTCCTTGTTACCGCTTGCCAAAGGCATGGAAACAAACTGGCGCAAGTATCTGGATCTGGAGCATGCCACCTGTTACAGTGATGATAACTATTGGTGTGCACTGACTGACGGCAAAATAAAATATATATGGCGTATCCATACCGGTACCGAAGAGTTATTCGACTTGACCCAAGACCCTCAGGAATTGCACAATGCCGTCAATGACAAAAAATACAGGAAACAGCTGACGGAAATGCGTAATGAAATGATTCGCCATTTAAGTGAACGCGGTGAAGAGTTCGTGAAGGACGGCCGATTGGTGGTCAAGGAGAAGACCATGCTTTATGGACCTCATTATCCGGAAAAAGAAAATAAAAGATAACGTGTGTTGTACAGAGGAGTCGTTTCCAATTGCCCCACTTTCC
Organism: Phocaeicola vulgatus ATCC 8482; assembly: GCF_000012825.1. Lineage (GTDB taxonomy): Bacteria > Bacteroidota > Bacteroidia > Bacteroidales > Bacteroidaceae > Phocaeicola > Phocaeicola vulgatus. The sequence continues at coordinate 4,683,042 of NC_009614.1, forward strand.
TACAACAGAGTTTTATAATTCTGTTGCCACTGCCATCACCTCTCTAACTTCCTATGAATAGGGAGTTAGAGAGGTGATGGCAATACATTATTTTATGCAAGAAAAATGCCTGCAGCCACCACTTTATCCACCTTGTTCCATGGTACAAGCCTGCCCTGTCCGGTGGACAAAGCAGGCTTGTGCAATAAACACGGTAAGCTTGTGCAGCCTCGAAACTGCGACTTTCCTTGCCAAAGTATTCAGAATCTTGATACAAGTTCTGTCGGATCTTGCAGCAAGTTCCACGAAATCCTGTACCAAGTTTTGCCGTTACATCCAGCATCCTTCCCTTTCGGAGGAGAAGGATAAACCGGTAGAGCCGGAAAGACTTAAACTAAAGATTGAAAGATATAGATCTTTGGAATGAAACGTCTTGTTCTTTTTATCAGACGTCTTCATCTTTTTTGTAAACGTCCTTGTCTTTTCCGAAAAGAATAAAGACTTTCGGAACGATACGGAACAGTGACCGGAAACGGGTTTCTACACATACGTTTCCAAATGAACCTCTATTTACATCCGACAGATTCTTCATTTCGGCAAGAAAGGGTGCACAAGTTTCATCAAATTTCTGATGCCTCTCTATTCTTCTATTTTCCAGCAGTTCCTCAGCCTGTTCACAACTTAAAATATAAAGCCTAACCCTAACGACAAATTGGAAAGGGCCAATTTATCTTTCCCTTCATTCTTCTCGTCAGTAATATTAGCCGATTTCAAACCTTTTTGATAAGCGACATTCAAAAACAAGCGTTTCCAATAAATGCTGCCCTGTACGGCAATTCCCCAATCAAAACGGTTAATATTACCTTTAGGATCGTCCGCATCATCATTCTTGCCAAAGGAGGGATAATCATCTTTGGTTATGGTATGTTTATTTTCTCCATATTTGTCGGGGGATACTGTCAAATATTTATCCGACTCATATTTAAACTTACCAAACAACCCATAAGAGAAGTAAGGCCCCACTCCCAACTGAACCCTAAACGATTCTGACAAAGGTAAAGCATAAGCAAATAAAATAGGAACGTCCAAATATCCCAGATTATGTTTTTGAGTGACACTAGTGCCGCGAGATTCCGTCACATCATATTTCTTATAAGAATCCAAATCGAGCCGATGCGACTTTTTAGTGGTAAATTTATCGTACTCATAAGTGATACCTTTCATAGAAAGTCCAACAGCAGGCTGAATACTGAAGTTTCCAATCACAGGAACATCTATAAAATAATGGATACTGTAACCCATATAGCTTTTATTATTATAATCTTGATCTGCCATAAGATCATTATACTTCCCTGTAGCACTGGTCATATTTAACCCCACACGAATACCGGAAGTAGTTTGTGCTTGTGCCGTGAATGCACATACGGACATAGCCATGATAAAAAACAGTTTCTTCATAATGCAGTATTTTTATTAAAATTTGTAATCTTGTTTCACTCCTTTCATAGTGAACAATAAAGAAGGACGGACAGACCGAGTTTCATCAATAACATACCCAGCTCCTATTCCTGCATAGAAACCTGGATGCATTTTAGATTCCTCTACGTTAGACATGCTGCTCATATTGAGTTCAGCCTTCGCAGTCCACATTAAACCCTGTGCATACGATATTAACGAAATCAGCATTAAAAGTGCTGCAATAATTGTCTTTTCCATACTTCGTAACAATTGACTCTATAAGTTTACATTTGCAAATGTATTGCAACTTTTATATTCAAAAAACCATCATTTGTCAAGATTTACACTAAACACACTAAAGCAGATACCAAGCAGCTAAAATTAACGACTATATATACAATAAATAAATTATGCCAATAAGACAAGCTTGAAAATTTGTAAATTAAGCTTCACATTCCAGCTCTATATGATATGAAATTGGAAGAGCCATCAAAAAAACAGTTCTACTTTTCACACCTCTCCAAGCTGGCAGTATAGAACCATTTAAAACATAAACAAACAGGCGTTCATTTCCGAAGAATAAACGCCTGTTTGTTTTATGTTTCACTGAAGGTGTGTCAAAATGCACACCTTCTGTTTTTTACGCACAAAGCCCCGACTTTCACAAGCTGGGGCTTTGTTATTACCTAAAGATTTTGTATCTTTAGGTAATAAGAATTTCACTATGACAAAGATACATTTTCGTTCTTACAATCCCAACCAAACCGTTCTTTTTCCTCAAAGAATTGATGAGGATATTGCAGAAAACGATCCGGTGCGCATGGTTGACGCCCTGGTTGAGGGCTTGAATCTTGAAAGTTTCAGAAAGCTGTATAAGGAATGCGGGCGTAGCCCTTACCACCCCAGGATGATGCTCAAGGTCATTCTGTATGCCTATATGAACAACATCTACTCCTGCCGGAAAATTGAAAAGCTCCTTCACCGTGACATCCATTATATCTGGCTGGCCGGATATGAGAAACCGGATTTCATCACCATCAACCGTTTCCGCAACCGGGTGAAGAATGAAATCAACGAGGTGTTTACCCAAACCGTACTCCTTCTCTCTTCCAAAGGCTTCATCAGCTTGAATGTGGAATACATTGACGGGACAAAGATTGAGTCCAAAGCCAATAAGTATACTTTCGTCTGGCGGAAAACGGTTGAGCGGAACCGTGAACGCCTGATGAAGAAAATACATATCCTGCTAGGGCAGATAGACAATGTCATCGCCCAGGAGAACTCATCGGAAAGCAATGAGGAGATTGAGTTCACTCCGGCCATGCTGACTGAAATGGCAGGAGAATTGCGTCAAGCACTCGAACAGGTTCCTGAACCCTCCACGAAAGAGGAAAAGACTGCGTTGAAAAAGAAACGCAAACAGCTGAAGGAGTTGGAAGAGCACAGGGACAAGCTACAGGAATACGACAACCGTCTGGACACGCTGCAGGACAGGAATTCCTATTCCAAAACGGACAATGACGCTACTTTCATGAGAATGAAGGAGGATGCCATGCGCAACGGACAGACGAAGCCCGGTTACAACCTTCAAATCGGCACCGAAAATCAGTTCATCACCGATTTTGCACTCTTCCCGAACCCTACGGATACACTGACCCTGATTCCTTTCCTGCAATCTTTTTCAAACAGGTATGACCGGATGGCCCATACGGTGGTTGCTGATTCCGGCTATGGCTCCGAAGAGAATTACCGCTTCATGTCCGAAAACGGCATGGAAGCCTACGTAAAGTACAACTACTTCCACATGGAGCAGCGGCCGAGATTCAAACCGGACCCGTTCAAGGCCGAAAACTTCTACTACAATGAAGAACATGACTTCTGCATCTGCCCTATGGGGCAAAGGATGCGGAGGATAGGCACCAGGAATGTGAAAACCGCATCCGGATATGTCAACGAAAATGCACGGTACAGAGCTGTCAGGTGTGAAGGCTGTCCCCTGCGATGCCGCTGTTTTAAAGCAAAAGGAAACAGGACGATAGAACTGAATCATAGGCTTAGACAATACAAGCGGAGAGCCAAAGAACTGCTCTGCTCTGAGAAAGGACTGAAACACAGAGGGCAGAGATGCATAGAACCGGAAGCCGTGTTCGGACAAATTAAAAACAATATGAACTACAAACGTTTCCGACATTTTGGAAAGGACAAGGTCTTCATGGACTTTGCCTTCCTAGCCATTGCCTTCAATATAAAAAAGATGTGTGCAAAACTGACAAAAAAGGGTATGAACTGGCTGATTAGACTGTTTTATGAGCTTACAACTGCTGTTTTTAGATGCTGGGAACACATAAATCAAAGAAATCTTCAAAAGATCGCAGCTTAAAGAAAGTGAACAGATTTGTATAGTGATGAACAAAAAAAGAGGTGCATCGTGCATTACGACACACCTCCTTTAAAACATAAACAAACAGGCGTTCATTTCCGAAGAATAAACGCCTGTTTGTTTTATGTTTCACTATTCAGCCATATCAACAAATCTTTTTGGCAAGCAACCAATTTTCACTTCTGTTGACGAAGCCGGCTAACTTAAACACTTATTTTATTTCACGAATCAACATTCCCGGATAAAAATCGCCACCCGATACTTTTCGGAAAGTGGTAAAACCAAAGTCCGAACCATAAGCCTGTTCCTCGGAAGCCATATAGCGATTATCCCAAATCAGATTTTCCTTAGGCTGAATCACTCCTACACGCTTATAAGTCATTTTGCCTTCTTTGCTCAATTCAGCTTCCAGCACTTCAAATTTAGACTTTTCAGTGACTCCCTCTTTCAAGCCAATATAAGCTTTCAGGGGAGAAACACTGATTAAGGGAGTATTCACTTTGAACTGGTCAAAATTCTTTTGCAGACTCGCTATATTTTCATCAATGGCACGTTGGCATGCCTTTCGCACCATTTGCTGGGGCTCATCCAAGTTAATACCCAAAAAGGAAGTGTTACTTCCATCACTATGCTGGCTGCCCACATACTTCAACTTGAACATCTTACGGTTATTATTGAAAGCATTCACCTTCTCCTTATTATCCTTATCAGTATAATATTGAGTATAGAATTTTGTTGCAGTCTCTTCATCCCAAACCAGTTGATAGAGATAAGTATCAATATTTACTTTAAACCCCTTATAGGATGCAACCATATCTCCCGTAGAATTACCTAAATCCATATAGGATGTCTCACCGGTGTAAATAGCCGCTGCCGCACCCAGTCCTTTGACAATTCCTCCCCACACACTTGAACCTTTTGAACGGTCAATATAGCGAATGTCATTCACAATAAGAAAAGTATTTCCAATCAAGTCCTCACCGGCATCTTCCAGCAGAGCGTTTCCGCGTTGAGTCTTGGATGCCAGAGCCTTGTCCAGTTCGGAAGCGTTATACAGCCCTCGTTCTTTCACCAGTTCCACATCACAGATCCCTGTCATGTAATCACGGTTAAACCAGCGTCCTACCATACGGCTGGCAATACCATTGTTTCTGATAAATTCATCTATCTCCTCATGGTTTTTATCCAATTTCTTTTCAGAAGTATAGATTACTTTTACACTTAAATCATGGTTATTGTATTTATCAGGAACAGGAATTTTGAGAAAAACATCCTTTATTTCATCACCAAATTCTCTTCCTTCGTGATTGATCATCATGCTATAAAGAGAACTGCGGCGATATTTTATTTCGCCGTCTCCCTGGGCTTGAATTTGAGCGGCGAATACCACCGCCAACAGCTGTATTATAATGAATCTTTTCATTTTTCAAACATTCAATAATTAATAATCCCAATGTTTATCCGGAATGACAGAGGTTATCTTAAACATATTTGTATCCGGGTCAAAACGTGCAATCACTCGAAGAGCCTCTACTTCGGTCAAGTTCTTCTTGTCTTCCGCTAACATATATTGTTTGGCCAAGACCATATCCTCTTCTTTCTCGAACAAGCAAGGCACCAGTACCTTGCCATCCGGATCAATAATCCCCCACTTTCCATCAGACATCACATAAGCCATCTCATTATCAAAGTTGGACGCATTGGCAAATCCCTGCTTCAGACGAACAGACTTTTGCACCCCATCATAAAGATAATACAGGTTATCCTTTTTCACCCATATCAATTTCGGATCGACTATAGGAGCTACACCTTGCCACTCTAAAGGAACGACAACCCGGTTCTGCAAATCAATAGCCCCCCATAATTTGTTCAGGCATACGGATGCATACCCCTGATGAAAATTGCCTATACGGTCATACTTATCGGATACGATTTGTCCTTTCATATCCACATAAAACCAAGAAGCATTTTTTTGTACTCCCAAACGTCCATTGTTCACACTGGTAAGCGAATTGGTATATTCAATAGAAATAACAACTGCCCCTGTAGAATCAATAGCGCCAAAAGCCGATCCCTTTTGTACCACCCGGTATCCTTCATTACTCAGGAAAGCCTTTGACAGGCCACCAATCACCTTGTTCCCCTTTTTATCTATGAAATACAATTCATCATCCAATGAAACCGGAGCTAAATTATGGCTGAAAGCTCCAAACTTTCCCTTTTCTGAAGAAGATATTCTGACCATCACTTCAGCATCCAAATCATAATAAGCTTTAGCTATTTGCTTCTTTTCCACTTTAGCAAGCCTAAGCATATTGTCTGAAGGAGGAAGAATAGCCTGATTGGCAGTTAAAGGAATAATAGTATTTCCATGGATATCTACCAACCCTTGGGATTTCTTATTAATGAAATAAAAATAATCGACCCTTGATGAAGGCAACTGGGACTCAGCGGCATGAGGTTTGGGAAGCAGCAAGCTCTGTATTTCCTGCTTGGTAGCCGGAAATGCAGACTGGTCTGCCTTGGTATAAAAGGCAGCCTCATCAAGCAAAGCTCCGGTTTTCTTATCTCGCAAAACAGGGAAGTTACCCACATCTTCATACTTGGCAGGAATTATTTCCCGCCCATTTTCATTGATTAACCCGAATTTACCTTTAGACACCATGTTGTTCTTTTTATCGTATTTGCCACCGATATTAACCCAACAGATTCCTTGGTTATTGAAACTGCCAATAAAATTATAAGTAGGCTTCACTATGATATTGCCAGCTGAATCAATGAACCCGAACTTCTTGCCTTTCAAGACATATATCAGTTTCTTATTCAAATCTCCCATTGCTTCATAATCGGTTTTCAGGATTTCCTTACCTGTTTTATCAATCAACCCCCATTTTTCACCTGTATTGCTACTAGCTTTATTGCCTATGAGCCCACCCGTGGTTAGCATTACTCCTTTTTTAGTATTTCCACCTTCAGCGACGGGGCAAACCCCGTTATAAAATTCACCGATATATGTATATTTCCGTTTTGTAATGATTTCACCATCTTCATTAATCAGACTGTATTTTCCATCTTTTCCTATTTTAGCGATACCGTCTTTAAAGGGAGTAGCTTCATCATATTTATATTTTATCACTACCGTCCCGTCTTCCGTCATAAAGCCATAACGCCCCTTTTCATTCTGCACGGCCTTCAACCTCTGAGCTTGCACAGAGCCACTGACCAGCACCAGCAGACATAGAATTAGGATAACTTTTTTATTTCTCATATTCTCTTTATTTAAAATCATTTGAACTTGAATTAATGGAGCCAAGTAATATTAGTAGTAACCGGTTGCTGCCCATTACCAAATGCTACACCTATAGCTCTGGCAGCTTCTATCCTCTGCTTTTTCAGCCCCACTTCATCCTTATATTTCTCACGATTCTCAAAATTCCAATCACTGGTCACCTTTTGCTTTATTTCATTATACAAAGCTTTAGCTTCACCTTCACAACTGCTTCCCGGTTCAATGAAAACCAACCAGTCAAAAGCCTTTGAAGCACCTTCCGCATCGGGTGACTTCGCCCATTCGGATCTGGCGTATTGCATAATCAATTGACAATTATAATTCACATATTGAGTATAATAAGTGTCTATCAGTTTACTAGCTTCCTCATAGCCGACACAACATTCAGGAATAGAGGTAACATAATACAATGCAGCATCATACTCATGCATAGAAGCACTTTTTTGCGCTTTTACCAATATTTGCCTGTAATTACTATTATACCAAGAGATAATTTTTTCTTTCCCTTCGCGTATAAATTCTTGTATTTTCACGTTATTGCCATTTATTGCACGGAAAGCATTGATATATGCCCGGTTAATATTAGTACCTACTCCTTTTGCATCCACAGTGAGAGTAGAAAATACTTTCTGCCCTACTGCATCGCCTATATACAAAGTCAATTGAACAGTAAGCGCTGTACTGACAGGAGGACCGGACAATGTTTCCTTATATAAAGTATTGGTCTTAGCTGTGATAAAGAATGGTGTAAAATTGGAATTGGCAACACTCCCCTGACCGGCCACTGCCGCAGCTAAACGATTTCCTAAAATCTCTTGTACCTGGGATGGAAGTTCCTCTTTCTGGGCAGCTTTAGCTATGGTAAGGCTTATCTCACAATCCTGTGCTGCCACAGAGATGGCACAACATGCGCACCAAGCGGCAAATATCATATTCCTTATTTTCATATCTTTTCTATTTTTCTCCGATAACCAATTCAGCTTTACCTAACCCTTTCGTCATTACTTTGCAGGTAAGATTGGCTTTCTGATTGAGATATTTGCGCAAATCATTTGCAAAGCTTCTTGTATCTCTAGCCATTCCATTTTCACGATAAAGCGGAATGCGTACCTGCTCAAAAAGCATCATATTCTCAGTTGCATCAGTTAAACTAAAACGATGAGCCACCGTATTCTGCGCCACCCAATCTTCTATGATTTCCTGTAGTTCAGCCCCCCCAAATTCACTTTCCAAATTAACGCCGCTCCCATTATCAAACACACGGACTTCTAATGCCACTTCACGGCCATTAGCCATCAAATCATCAAAATGTTTCTGTAATTGACTTACGAAAGCATCCATCTTGTCTACTACCGCTTCTTCCAACAATACTGCCACTTCAGCAGCCATAGAAGGTTCTCCCGTACCTTGCGTCGCTGCGACCTGCTTATTAGTGTAGGCATCCAAGCCTCGCAAAGTATAAGTAACAGAACGTTTGGGACCCATTGTATTAATATTCCAAACTACTTCAATCAGAATATCAGCTTTAGCTCTATTCATTAACCGATCCAAAGGAGACTCTGCCAGTGAAGCTCCCGAAGTAGAACTGGTAGTCATCTCATGTTCCGCCGAACTCTGCTCTATGGAACGAATAGAAGATGCCATATCCTTCAACGGAAAATCTTTTTCAGCCATCAATTCACCTATTTTCGTTATGACATTCACCAAGTTCAAATCATTATCCAATGCCTTTTTATAATCCGGAATTTCAGTAATAGTGCCTTGATTGTTATATTTTTGTGTATAACCATTATGGGTACACCACACATTAGCGGGAACAACCATAATGGTGGGTTTTTTAGCCTGCCCATACACTCCGGTGTGTATAAGTGCTACAAGAAATAAAATAGCATATAATTTTTTCATGTTTTTCTGTCTTTATGGTTTTAAAATTTTATCTTCTATCAGTTTCTGCTGTAATTGAGAACGAAGCACACGCACCGTAGTGGAATAAGAAATTTGGGTTTTATTAGAAGCCTTCGTGTTAGAATTTGTTTTCTTATCTTCCATACTTACATACTTCAGATATTCCCCTCCGTCTCTAAAAAAGTCGTTAAAATAAGATGCATACCGTTCCTGTGCATTCACTTCTGTTATCAAAGGGCGCACACTACATTCACGACTACCGGCAACAACACCTTTGAACAAGACATCTCTTACTGCATTTTTCTTTGCCTGCTCTATAGCATCTGTACGATTTTTCCCTCTGCCCCAGGCGCGAAGTGTTTCCGACCCATCCAGTTCTACTCCCAAACATTCACTCTCAAAGGAATGATAGGAAGAAACACTTTTTTTGCTGCTGCATCCGGCAAGGATAAGTAAAAGCAGACATCCCAATTTCCACGTATAAAACAGATGTTTCATAATTTTTTCTTCTTTAAAATTCATAGTCTAATTTCAATGATACAAGTTACCATTATTCAGATTAATCACATCACGAGCCTGCCGGGCAAAAGCAGACAATAATCCGTCAGCCAGTATCAGAAAAGTAACAATCAACCTCTTATACATAAGCTAAAATCCATTATTTAGTCCTTTAATAACTCCGGCTGATACCAGCTCTTGATAGAGGGCGTCTTTCGCAACGGAAACCACTGCTGAAATTCGATACTGCTTTCCCATCTTCACCACTGAAAGATTCTCTCCTACCATATTGGCAAAATTCATGTAAGAACCTCCTTTTTGGAAAAAGACATCAAAATAATCCTGATGTTGCTGTTCTACCACCATACTTCCTGCCAAAGGTTTCTGCCGGGTGCGTGAAGTCTGGCTGGAAAATCCTTTAAAAAGCACCCCATGAACTGCACACTTCTTGATCACATCGACATCCAATTTACTTTTCTTCTGGATTACTGTCACTTTTACCAAATAAATACCTTGTGCACCTACTCCTTCTCCCTCTATCTCATATTTTAAAGGGTCATCACCTGCGTGCGCTCCAATACAGATGAATACAAAAAGAACCGTCATAATGATTCTACCGACAAATTTCACATTCATTACTCTCATAATTCTATTCTTTAATTATATATTATTGTTCACACCCTTCTTTACCGGCAAACTGCAAATATTCATCCTTCACTTTCCGATAATACTCTCCCATCAATTCGCCCGTATTCTTCTGAATCTTTTCTTCAAGATCTTCTAACACATATTTCAAAAAACCACAATGATTACTACCTCCTGCTATAGCAGTAGCTGTAGACCCACCAAGGGCATCTACCTCATCCATAGAAACTCCCAGATTAATTCCGGATGAAGGCTTATTTTGATTTCTGCTTTCATCTTTAAAAGAATTAGAGTTTGTAGATTCCAAATCATTATGCACACTTGCAATGTAACCAATCGTATTCAACGTTCTTTTCTTCTTGTCCTTTTTGGCTTGCTTCAGCGCTAACGCTACTTCTCCATTATCCGGATCCAATTCTGCCGCTATCTTCAGATGCTCCATTCCTTTAGAATAAATGCCATCAGTCACTTGCCCTTTTCCCATATAATAGTGGGCCATGGCATAGTCCGGAATCAAATCTGTCAATAAATTAAACATACCCCAAGCACCTGCCACTCCCTTTTTTTCTTCTTTCAAAAAGGATTCTGTCACATCCTCTGCAAAGCCATCAGAGAGTTGTCCCTTCGTATCTATCCAACCGAGTACGGAATTCAGCCAAACAGGTGCTTTGCCATCCACAAAACTACCTATATAATCAATCCTTCCCGGTAGTAATAAAGCACCTTGACTATTATATAGCCCCATTGCAAGACTTTTGGCAATCCAGACCTTTGCCGATACATCATAATATACCCATTGATAAACACAAGGCAATATAGTACGCCCATATATATCCAAAGCCCCCCATTTATCCTGCTTGCAAGCAAGAACAAATCCATCTTCTGCTATTATAAGTTCCTCATATTCTGTAGGAATTACAGTTTGTCCTCCCACTACAAGGCCCATTTTACCATTATCTTCCCTTATTCTGAGAGAATCGGTTATAACTTCTGCTCCAGGATTATTAATTTTTTCATTGACCTCTCTGCTACATTCAGCGATTTTATCAAGCAAATCATCAAAATCACCGTTCCCTTTCGCATTTTTCACTTCTTCTTGTTTCTGGCGATATACCTTATTGGATATAGGAACGCTTATCATTGCTTCTTCTAGAATATATTTACATGGGACAACGATTTCTCCCCTTAAATTAATAGCCCCGAACTTACCATCTTGCTTGATTGTAGCCAACATGTTATCTCTAAAATTATCAGCGTAATCAAATTGAGGTTCAATGACAAATTCTCCTTTTTTATTTATAAAGCCAAACTTGCCATTCTTCTTTACCGCAGACAGTCCTAAATTAAATCCATGAATATCATCTGCATTTTCAAACTGCGGTTTAATTATAAAACGATTGTGTATGTCTATAAAACCTACTTTTCCTCCTAAAACTACTCCTGCCAACTTTTCTGTAAATCTCTTGGTCACCCCTTCATATTGTGGAGAAATCAACCAATTTATCTCATAATCCTGATTTACTAAAGCCGCATCCCATCCACCAAACATAGAATTACCCCTATATTTTGAATTTTCCCACCATCCTTTATTTTCGGTCTGCTCATATCCCCATTTCTTTGTTACAGCATTTTGGCGCGCCTTCTGTGCATAAAAACTAAAAGGTATAGCACAGCATAATAAAAACAATATTACTTTTTTTACTTCATTCATATACATGTCTTTTTTTAACCTTATGCGGCTTCAAAGAAAAACAATTAACGTCATTTTACAAATTCACAAAACCAAGAGAAAGTATCAAACAGCCTAACAAGCATACTATTCTATCTAAATTAACGACTATATAGCCTCATTTCCATATACCGCAAAGGGAAAATTAAGCACTAAAAACAAAAAAAGCAGCAATCTCACGACTCCTGCTTTTCCACTGTGACTTAAAATCACTTTCTATAAACTTGTATTTTCAACGTCATCAATAGATTCACTACAACAAATAAAACCTATCCTGCAATTCTTTTCTGAACTTCTTGGAAACCTGAAGTTCCGTAATATTCTCAAACGGGGGAAACATGACGCAGCGGTTCTCCTTAATCATCATCAGATAATTGATATTAATGATATACGACTGATGGATCTGGACGAAGCAGGAGTCATATCCCTTGATATGATCGGCCGTAGTATTTTTCTTCAGCAGCAAAGGCAGCTGGTTGTTCAGCACCACTTCCCACAGTTTCCGGTCGGAGTTATAACGGAAAAAACCGATGTCAATGGAGCGCAGAATGCGCAAGTCATTGATGGGTGTGGATATCATAAAAGTATGCTCGCCGGCCGAATACACACGCGGAGGGATAACCAAAGATGCGGCTGCCGACTCTTCCGCCTTTTTCATGAAGCGGTCAATGATCCCTTCCAGCTCCTTCTTATCTATAGGCTTCAGCAAGTAGTCGAAAGCTGCCCCACGAATAGCATAAATCATGTACTTATCATAAGCTGTATAGAACACAATCTGCATATTCCAAGTGATTGCCCCCCTTAGCTGTTCCAGCAGTTCCATGCCCTTCATGTCCGGCAATTCCACGTCCAGAAACAGCAAGTCCGGATGAACCTTTTCCAGCAGTTTCCGGCCATTCGCACCGTTACGTGCCATCCCGTCTATAGACAGCCTGTTATATTTCTTCAGCTCCAGACAAAGATTGTCCGCAGAGAACTCATCATCATCAATTATTACGACCCTGTATAGTTTATCCATAGTAAACAATCCTGCTTTAGTTATTAACGGAACAAAAGTATTAAAACATGTTTTAACGCACAAACCCGACACTCCGGTTATGGAACTATAGCGACCGTTTCGGACACTATCCTAGCAAAAATAATAACTAAACCATCTTTTTCAAATTATAATCATAGCCTTGGGGCAGGAAGACAGCAAACTCGCAACCGGTTTCTCCGTCTTCCAGCTGCACATTGGTTATGGATATGTCGATATGCTTTTTATTGTTGGCGTTCAACAACTGTATGGTTTGAAGAATCACTTTTATACCGGTGCCTGTACCATGGTTGGCACTGTTTATCCGGTAACCTCCCCCATTGTCACGCACCTTGACGCAGATTCCCTCCCCGGTCTTCTTGATATCAATCCACAGTCTTTTCATCCCCTCTTTGTCCTTCAGGGCATGCTTGATGGCATTTTCTATCGGAATCTGTATCATCATGGAAGGAAGTATTTCTTGGTCAAGATGGATGGCAGCATCTATGGATGTGGACAGTATAAAGCTATCTCCCAATGCTTCACGTTCCAGGTTGATAAACGTATTGACAAAGTCCAGTTCCTCGGCCATGGTAACGCACAGCTGTTCGGTCAGTTCCAGGTTGCGCCGCATCAGCTTTACCAACCCACGCATATTTCCGGCCTGCTCATCGGTGTAGTTTCCCATCTCACGGTTCAGAATGTTAAAAATGAAATGGGGGGAAACCCGGTTACGGATATTCTCCATACGCAAAGTGGCAATCATATTCTGACTTTTCATTTGCAGCAGGAAACGCTGTCTCTTGTTGTACATGTAAACAAAAACAACGAGCCCCAAAATACAGATGCAGGCAAACATCCACAGGTAAAGCGTCTGATTCAGCGCCAGTACTTCATTCTCTTTTTGCTGGATAAAAATTTTCTGCTTCATCAGCGTGGTGTCCTGACTGTATTTCAGATCAATTTCAGCTGTACGCATTTTAATACGCTCATTACGTGTAGAATCATCAATACGCTGATTTTCCATTTGATAATAATAGGCTTGTTTGAAATCCCCCACCTCTTCAAAATAATGTTGCAGGTAACGGTTACGGATATGCTGCATATTCGGTTCCACATAATCAGGCTGTATAGCCTCAGACATACGTTTACGTGCTAAAGACAAGTTATTCTGCTTCAAGGCAAGTTCAATCAATTGGGTATCCAAATAATAGAGAGCCGTCTGATTTTCGATAGAACGAAAAAAATCACTGCAAAGGTTTAAATAGTATGCGGCAGAATCAACCTGATTCATCAATAGAAAAGTTTCTCCCAAATTCATTTCAGTCAGATGTTCCTCAAAAATCATATCCGGATAAGAACGAGCTAACAATAATGATTTTCTGAAAAATTCCAAAGCATTAGGATAATCAGCACGAAAATAATAAGAATTACCACGATTATTCAAATAAATATGTTTCTCAAATGGAAGCATCTTATCATATTGCCGGGCAGCCAGTTCATAGTAATGATCACAAGACGTAAAATCACGAAGTTCCATATAAACCTGTGCCAATCCGTAATAAACAGGAAAACGTTTTTCTTCAGGAATCTTCAATGAATCACAGTAAGACAAAGCTTTACGATACCACATCGCGCCTTTATCATAATGACCGGTACGGACAAAAGCATCAGCCAAATTAATAGAAATATCATGAAGCATATCTCTGTTACTACCCTTCAAACGATAATCAAATGCTTTTTGAAAACATACCACTGAAGAATCTGTCAACCCTTGACGAGCACATACATTACCCCGCATATTGTAAATCTCAGCATACAAATCATTAATTAACGATGACGGTTCAGCTCCATCGCAAAATACTTCCGCTCTATCCATGCTAAGTTTAGCCGAATCCATCTCGGATTTAAACATATATGCTTTTGCCAAAAGAACAAGATAATGGTAATACGCCACACTATCTGTGGCAACCGACATTTGCCTGGCAGTCCGGGTACATACATAACTAGGATTTTTTGACAATGAATCAATTATAAAATCATAATACTGCATATAGATATCCATTTGGGTCTTTTTATAAGTTCCGGAACTTGTACAAGATACTCCCCATATACAAAATAATACACTATACCATAAAAATTTAAATATCAAATGTATGTTCTCCATCTTATCCTCCTTCATAGCTTATTGACAAACATAAGCAAAAATAAACACAACCATATACTTTTATTAAAATTTATTTGACCCAAACAGCCTTTTAGATAAAATTTACACAAAGATGAAGATTCACTTTGTCATGTCATGAAACATCCCTACCTTTGAAAAAAGAATTTATAAACGAAGAAACATGGAAACACTATCTAATTCTATCCTGACTGTACAAATAGCCGAGCATGGCGCCGAGCTTCAAAGTATCAAAAAGGATGGCAAAGAATATCTTTGGCAGGGCGACGCTAAATTTTGGGGACGGCGTTCACCTGTCCTTTTCCCTATAGTAGGACGTGTGTGGAACAATAAATACCGTCATGCCGGAAACACTTATGAAATAGGACAACACGGTTTTGCACGTGATATGGACTTCAAACTAACCTATAAAGAAGACAAAGGAGCTGTATATTGGTTGGAAAGCACTCCTGATACATTGGGCAAGTTTCCTTTTCCCTTCCGCCTGCTGGTGGGATATTTATTGGAGGAAAATAAAATCACCGTAAAATGGCGTGTAGAAAATCTGGGAGCTATGGATATGTATTTCCAGATTGGAGCACACCCAGCTTTCTATTTCCCCGAGTTCGATGCTGCTACAAAGGATCGTGGCTTCTTTGTTTTTGACCGAAAGTCTGACTTAGAATATATCATGCCAACCGAAAAGGGGTGCGTATCACCAGAACGTCATGTACTAAAATTAAACAAAGAAGGGCTGATGCCAATTGATATTCATACTTTTGATTGTGACACTTATATTTTTGACAATAAACAACTGAAAAAAATAACCTTACTGGATAAAAAGAAAAAGCCCCATATCAGCTTGGAATTTAATTCTCCATTGGTAGCTTTGTGGTCTCCTACCAAGACACATCCCGATTGCCCATTTGTTTGCATTGAACCATGGTATGGACGTTGCGATTCTGTAGGGTATTCGGGCGAATTAAAGGACCGTGAATGGATACAGAAATTGGAACCAAAAGAAACGTTTGATGTAGAATATAAAATCATTATAGAGTAATAAAGAATAACGGGGTATGCACGATGAGTCACACCCCGTCTTTTTTGCTTACCGACTTCCCAAATACAAAAATATCATACCAATAAGTACCAGTGCCAAATCCACAGCCTTGCTTTTAAGATTCTTCTCACGGAATACCATTGCACCAAATAGAAAAGAAACAAGCACACTGCCACGCCTTACCATAGATACTATGGAAATCATTGCACCGTCCAAGCTTAAGGCATAGAAATAAACAAAATCAGCTGCCGACAGAAAAATAGATATCAGAATAATACACCAATGCCAATGAAACGGAGTGGTAGATTTGCGCTTCGGCCACCATAACAACATCAAAACACCTCCCATCATAAACAATTGATAGATATTATACCATGACTGTACAATCATTCTATCCAGTCCGATACCTCCTTGATCGACAGGCGCCATGAGATACTTGTCATAAAGCCCGCTGACCGCTCCCAACACAGCTGCCATTACCACATAATAAATCCATTTATTATGTTTGAAATCTATTCCCTCTTTCTTTCCGCTGCGGCTCAGCATAAAAAAAGAGAAGACAGCCATCAGCACACCAATCCATTGGTAAAAATTCAATCGCTCACCAAAGACCACTAAAGCTCCCACCAACACCATCACCGGACGAGTAGCGTTTATAGGTCCCACAATTGTGATAGGCAGATTCTTCATCCCAAAATATCCCAATATCCACGACGAAAGGACAATAACAGATTTCAACACCACATAGCGATGCACCTCCCACCCTGCAACAGGCACATAAAAAATAGAATCCTCCAATATTCCCGGCCTCCACACTGACAATACAATAAAAGGAAGAAATATCAAACTAGAGAACAACGTATTCAGAAATAATACCGGAATAACCGCATTGTCCTTCAACGACTGTTTCTTAAATACATCATAGAATCCCAGCAATGCAGCCGAGAGAAATGCCAAAAGTAACCACATCATATCTTTTACCTTATTTAAAACAGAAGGCAAAGTTACAACAAAAAATAAACAAAGAAGTGTAGATTTTGATATAAATGGCACGGAAATAAAAGAAAAGGGGGATAGAGAAATACATCTCCACCACCCCTTCTTTTATTTATGAATATTCTCTCAGACTTTCGCCCGATGCTTATACTCGATTAAATTCCCAGTGATTTTCTTACGGCTTCCACCTTTTCCTCAGCAGCTGCATTAGCAGCATCGAAACATTTGTGGCAACCCATTTCACCTTTTACTTCCACATAAAATTTGATTTTAGGTTCTGTTCCTGACGGGCGAACTGAAATCTTAGTTCCATCTTCCGTAAAATATTGCAATACGTTACTAGCCTCCGGCATATCTATTTCTGTTATATTCCCGTTACCATCTGTCACCTTCAAAGTTTTAAAGTCCTTGACAAGAACAACCTTAGAACCGCCTATTTCTCTCGGAGGATTAGAACGGAAGTTTTCCATCATTGCCTTAATCTCTTCTGCCCCGCTCTTTCCTGGTTTCACAACATTCACAGTAGTTTCTTTTGAGAAACCATACTCCACATAAATATCAAGCAAAACTTCGAACAAGGTCTTGCCCTGGTCTTTTGCCCAAGCACAAATCTCCGCCAACAATGTACAAGCAGAAACAGCATCTTTATCACGGACAAAGTCTTCGGCCAGGAATCCGTAGCTTTCTTCACCACCTCCGATGTATTGCTGTTTGCCTTCACGCAAACGGATTTCACGTGCAATCCACTTGAATCCGGTATAGCAATCCAACATTTCGATGTGATTCTTGTCTGCGACAGATTTAATCAGTTCCGTAGTAACGATAGTCTTCACAATGAAATCATCATCCTTCATCTTACCCATCGCAATACGGTTCTTTATTATATAATACAAGAACAGCAAACAGGTTTGGTTACCATTGATCAGCACCCATTCTCCTTTGTCATTTTTACAAGCCATACCTACGCGGTCAGCATCCGGATCGCTAGCCATTACAATGTCAGCGTCTATTTTCTTAGCCAAATCAATAGCCATAGACAAAGCCTCGGCATTTTCCGGATTCGGAGAGACAACAGTCGGAAAATCGCCACTCTTCACCATTTGTTCAGGCACGGTATGTACATTTTCAAATCCCCATTGCTTCAATGCACGCGGAATCAACATCATACCTGTACCATGAATCGGAGTATACACAATTTTCAAATCCTTCTGACGCTTGATCACTTCAGGATCAATAGAAATTGTTTTCACTTTATTCAAATAGACGCTGTCTACCTCTTCGCCCACAATCTGAATCAGATCCTTGTTACCTTCAAACTTGATGTCAGTAGCCGATGAAATCTTGTTCACCTCATCAATGATACCCTTATCGTGCGGAGCCAATACTTGTGCACCATCATCCCAATAAGCCTTGTAACCATTGTATTCTCTCGGATTATGAGAGGCAGTAATATTGATACCGCTCTGGCAACCGAAATGACGGATAGCAAATGACATTTCAGGAGTAGGACGCATATCTTCAAACAAATATACTTTAATACCGTTCGCAGAAAAGATATTGGCAGAAATTTCCGCAAACAAACGGCTGTTGTTACGGCAATCATGACCTACCACAACAGATATCTGATCGAGATCTTTAAAATTTTTATTTAGATAATTGGACAAACCTTGAGTAGCAGCACCTACCGTATAAATATTCATACGGTTACTGCCCACGCCCATAATACCACGCAAACCACCTGTCCCAAACTCCAAATCTTTATAAAATGCTTCAATCAAATCAGTCTTATCGGGATTCGCCAACATTTTCTTAATTTCAGCCTGTGTTTCGGCATCATAAGCAGGTGTTAACCATTTCTCTGCTTTCTCTGTCACTTGCTTTATCAATTCTTCATTTTCCATAATTTTTTGTTATTTATAAGGTTTATAATTACATCCGATTTTTACGTCTTGACAAATGTAAAAGAATTAAATTAAAAATCCTAGAAATTTGAAAGAAGAAAATTAGAGATATAAAGGATTATCCCCCTAAAATAATCTGTCATAAAAAAGCAGAAGACCATACAAGGTAAAAAAACACTACTATATAACAGTCAGAAAAGTTCCCAGGCATCCTGAATACAATCTAAAAAACTATCTTATTATGCACAGGAGCAGGATCATAACCTGCCCCTCCACTAATTAATCAGACTTTCAGAACATACAAAAATATATCCTATTTCATCTTATAGCGTTCACCGGTGGCCTTTACCAGTTCTTCCAAAAATTCTTTGGGATACCCCGGACGTACCAAAGGAGCGCAATGACCGGTTTCAGGACGAAGTATGGTTCCATCTTTTGCCATCTTTTTCACAGCACCGTCATTATACTTCACAATCAAAAATTCGCCCAATTTCTTCCAGCTGTCTATTGCCGATTCGGCTGTCATGCAACTATAGTTAGTCAAGAACTCTTTTGCCTTTACAGGATCTTTTTCATATAAGCTCATGGCAGAAGATTCAATGCCAGCCTGTGCATTCGCATAAGTATCTTCCAAATTATTTTGAACGGCACGCATATCATCAATCATCAGGCTATAACGTGGACGAATCATATCGGCCACCCAATTATAAATCCAAAATGCAGAGTCCCATGAAAAAGTTACACAGTCGGCTTCTTTACCGCTATAACAGTCAGGAATACGATCCGAACAACAATATACAGGAGCAAACACTGTCATATTAGCATCATCTGTTCCAAACCATAATACTCCCCCTATTGCATCGGGCAGGTTAGCACGCATCTGTGCCACAAAAGTGAAAGCCGTTTGCTGAGTCGAAATGGGACGTTCATTGAAATATTCCTGATCTCCTACTTTAAAACTCAAGGGAGACAGACGATAAGGAGTTTTAAACGGACCGGCACCGGGATCATTAGTTATATCCAGTGGAGTACCCTCATAGTGATCGCGCATAGCCGCTTGTACATCACGTACTGAAAGTTTACGGGAAGGCTTGATATAAAGAGGCATCGGTTCTTTGCTGTCCCCCTGAATATAAGGAAGATAGGTATCTCCCACCGACTTGTTGAACATATTATAGAAACTCCATACACGCGCTTCACAGAACCGTACACCACCAAAATCTAAAGGATTATATGCCGCCGAGAAACTGAAATCTTTATTCATACCGTCAAAATAACCTTTTTCACGAGCGAAAGAAATCACATCCGGAGAGTAAAGACAATTATCCTTGTCATTCATATTGAACTGATGAATCCGGCTCTGATTAGCATGTGCGGCAATACAATCATCCGGTATACGGACTGCTACCCATACAGCACCTTTCACACCGGGACCCTTACCGATCATCTCCAAAATCCAGACTTCATTGGGATCAGCGATACTGAATGATTCGCCACTGCTATAATAACCATATTCTTTTACTAAATCCGTCATTACCTGTATGGCTTCTTTAGCTGTACGAGAACGCTGGAGAGCTACATAAATCAAACTTCCATAATCCATAATACCGGTAGAATCAACCAATTCCTCCCGTCCACCAAAAGTAGTTTCACCTATGGTTACCTGAAATTCATTCATATTACCTATCACATTATAGGTTTGACGCGCTTCTTTTATTTGCCCTAAATATTTGCCCGAATCCCAATCATAGATATCACGCATGGTTCCTTTTTCATGCATACCGGCAGGATAGTGATACAACTCGCCAAACATTCCGTATGAATCAGCGGAATAAGAAACGATAACAGAACCATCAACCGAGGCTCCCTTACCTACAATCAGGTTAGTGCATGCCAAACTCTCTGTTATTGCCGCCAATAGAAAGGCAGCACCTAAAATCAGTTTATTCTTCATTAATATATAACTTTTTAATTGTGTATAATACTTATTTTACCATCAAAATTCATATTCCTCTTTTGTTTCGTTTCCACAATAATCTGTCACCACCAATTCCAATTTATGGGCGACTCCTTTTTTTAACCGTTCAGGATGCTTCATCCACAATTTCGCATTTTTGGAACTGAAACCGAATAAGGCAAATTCGCCGTCTATCTTCACCTTATAATCCTTAATACCCGTTTCCGCATCTCCTATTTTGAACTGAACCTTACCTGTCTTCCATTGTGCCTTATTTAATGGGGTCACTCGTGGAGACAAAGTATCTATAGCTACGGTATAGGTTCCCAGTTCACGGATGGAAGTCTTCATCCAACCATTTTCATAAATTCCTCCTGCTGAACCTTTCCTTTTTCCCCACTTACGGGCCACATAATATTTCGACGTATCCTCTACAGGAAGATGGCGTACCCCGATCATCAGCGTGCACCCAGCCTGCAAAGCTACTGGCTCATCGTGCAACTGGTACTCGTAAGATATTGCGGCTGTATCTTTAACCACATGACAGTTCAGTGCCACATCCTCATACAACATTCCTCGGGGGATAACCAGTTCCATACCCGGTTCCTGAACCACATTACCTTTATTCCATGCCAAATAATGTTTTACCTGCGGATGATATTCCTCTATCGGCTGCCTACGGCCACGCACAATGAAACGATAAGTCGACTTATTCCCGTATAAATCAGCTAATTCATAACGAAAATGATAATCACGTTCTTCATCAATCGTAACCACCCCTCCTTCATCATTGGCTTGCAACATGCGCAAACTATTTCCGGGAAGAATCTGTGAGCGCATCACCCAATTATGCCTCTTTACATTCTCCTCATAGTCTGTCCAGGCATTAATCATCCGGTTCTCTTCGGGCAAAACGCCATCCACCGTACTGCGAAAAACTTCTGTCGTATCCACATAGAGTACCACGGAACGCACACCATAATTATTATGTGTGCCATCCATATAGTCGTATGCCTTAATGCCAGCGGCTATTTTCCCCCAAGCAGAAACCGGTTGTCCCAAAGAAGCAACAGATATGGATTTTTTTCTTTGTGAGCCTTCCACAACTCCAGCGCCCCGCTGCGGATAAAGCATAATCATTGACGCACGTGGCGGAGTAGTGTCTTTAATTTTATCGGTATAGAACTGTAAGGGATCTATCAATTCACCAGTATCCGTACGGCGTATCTCCATATGCAGATGCGGTCCGAAAGAATACCCTTCATTACCGCTTAAAGCAATGATTTCTCCAGCTTTGAAACTGACCTGATGAGGCTCGAATTTCAAATCCACAGCAAAAGTTTCATGCCGATATTGATATTCCTCCACCACTTTTGCCACTGCAGAAGCAAATTTCAACACATGTCCATATACTGAAGTATATCCATTGGGATGCGTAATAAAAATAGCCTGCCCATATCCTCCGGGAGTAACCAGTACACGGCTCACATATCCGTCGGCAATGCAATGAATAGGTTTTCCCACCTCTCCCTGGGTTTTAAAATCCACTCCTCCATGAAAGTGGTTAGAACGCAGTTCACCGAAATTACCGCTCAGAATAAGCGGAAAATCAAAAGGAGGACGGAATACAGGAGCAGCCGGTTCTTCCTGTGCCCGTACAGCAAGAACACTGCCCAAAGCTGCTATGATTATATAATTTCGTAAAGTCATTTTCTTTATTTTATGGAGAACTCATCACAAAAATTTTGAATCTCTCCGCAAACTTACAAATAAAAAACAGAATATCCCTTAAAACAATGTTGCTAAACATACATTTATTACGAAAAAAACATATCCGGACAAAACCTACTTTTCTGACATTTTGTTATCTTTGAGGCAGTCAAACCCCTTAAATGTGACAATTATGATAGTAGGAATTCCTAAAGAAATCAAAAACAACGAGAATCGTGTATCATTAACCCCTGCAGGAGCACACGAGTTGGTACAGAGAGGTCACACGGTGTATATACAACACACCGCAGGTATAAACAGCGGATTTTCCGATGAAGAGTATGAGAAAGTCGGAGCGCGTATCCTTCCTACTATAGAAGATGTGTACGCCATTGCCGAGATGATTATAAAAGTCAAGGAACCCATCGAATGTGAATATAACCTGGTACGTAAGGGCCAACTGGTATTTACATACTTCCATTTTGCCTGTGACAAAGAATTAACGGAGGCAATGATGCGTAGTGGTTCAGTATGCCTAGCTTACGAAACTGTAACAGACAAACAAGGAGGACTGCCTCTGCTGATTCCCATGAGTGAAGTGGCGGGACGAATGTCCACTCAGGAAGGAGCACGTTTTTTGGAGAAGCCTCAAGGAGGACGTGGCATCTTGCTAGGTGGAGTTCCCGGTGTCAAGCCAGCCAAAGTGCTGGTATTAGGCGGCGGCATTGTAGGAACCAATGCAGCTTTAATGGCTGCAGGATTAGGGGCTGATGTCACAATCTGTGATATTTCATTACCCCGCCTGCGTCAGTTGAGTGAGTTCATGCCTAAAAATGTAAAAACATTATTCTCGTCCAGCCACAATATAGAAAAAGAACTGCCAACAACTGATTTGATAATCGGTGCAGTTCTTATCCCCGGTGCAAAGGCTCCCCACCTCATAACACGCCCTATGCTGAAACTGATGAAAAAGGGTACTGTACTGGTAGATGTGGCCATTGACCAAGGAGGATGTTTTGAAACCTCCCATCCCACAACTCATGCCGAACCCATTTACGAAGTAGACGGTATCATCCATTACTGTGTGGCAAATATTCCGGGAGCCGTGCCGTGTACTTCAACCTTGGCATTAACCAATGCTACACTGCCATACGCTATCAGATTGGCAGATCTTGGTTGGGAAAAAGCTTGCGAAAACGATCCGGGACTAAAAAACGGCTTGAATATTGTAAACGGAAAGATTGTGTTTCCGGCCGTAGCAGAAGCCTTTGGCTGGAAAATTTAATAAAGTATGGATCCTAATGGAAAAAGGAAGGCCTATCATGAAAGGTCTTCCTTTTTTACGGAATAACATTTATAAGGATTATCATCTCATGATTTTTCAAGCACTTCCTCTACGGATTCTTCCCGCTGTTTCTTCCCAATCCGACTTACAATCCAAATGCTGACTTCGTAAAGCAAATACATA
The DNA here is from genome assembly GCF_000012825.1 of Phocaeicola vulgatus ATCC 8482. Classification (GTDB taxonomy): domain Bacteria; phylum Bacteroidota; class Bacteroidia; order Bacteroidales; family Bacteroidaceae; genus Phocaeicola; species Phocaeicola vulgatus. The sequence continues at coordinate 4,707,196 of NC_009614.1, forward strand.
GGCACAGACACCATCATCAATGTAAAGACATCTGACGTAGGAGTGATAACAGCTCCAACTATCAGAATAATAACAATAGCATGACGACGATACCGCTTCATAAAATCAGCCGTAAGAAATCCCAGTTTGGCAAAAAGCCAACAAAGGACAGGAATCTCGAAAACAATCCCCATCATCAGGCTCATCATCATCAATGTATCCATATACGAAGACAAAGTAATCGTGTTCTCCACTTCCATACTGACCTGATAGGTAGCAAGAAAACGGAAAGTAAGAGGGAAAATCAAAAAATAATTCAAAAGAACTCCCATCATAAAAAGAAAATAGCCCCACCCTACAATCCGGGTAGAATATTTCTTTTCATTCTCGTATAAAGCCGGCGAAACAAAACGGAACAACTGATAAATAACATAAGGAGATGCCAGCAAAAAACCCGTATAAAAAGACACGCTCATATGAGTAATGAATTGAGCCGCCAATTGGGTATTGATCATTTTCACATAAAACACTTCCGGACATAATGAAGGCATAGCCATGAAATCAGCTATCCGGCAAAAAAAACGATAAATAATGAAATCAGCATTCTTAGGCGCTAGAACAATAGCAAAAAGCTCATCCTTAAACAAGAATGCTACCAACATTAGAAATACCACAGCCACTGCAATACGGAACAAGACATGGCGCAGTTCTTCCAGATGATCCCAAAAAGTCAGTATCTTCTGCTGTTGTTCCATCATTTGTCACTCTTTCGTTTCCCCTTTCTTATCTTTTCCATCTATATCATCCTCCACCCCGTTCATCCCTTCCTTAAAACTCTTAACCCCTTTGCCCAACCCCTTCATCAGTTCGGGTATCTTCTTCCCACCAAAGAATAAAAGAACAATCAATGCAATGAATAATATTTCCTGCATTCCTAATCCTAAAAATAATAATGTGCCTGTCATTTTATCTATTAACTATTAAATGATTTATCAAAAACCAAAGTCATCCATTTACCGGGATCTCCATCCATGACAGCTACCAGAACATAGCCAGCGCCACCATTTTCAGGCTGTTTCACAATTTGCAGCATAACATCAAATGTTTACAACTTATCTTTTTGCAATAGCTTTCAACAAAGCATAGCCACCAAAAATCTGGAGCAACATGCCCGGAATTCCAATCCGGAAATCCTGTGCCGCCAAATAGAAATCACCGACAAGAGCCCATTCTATCAAGGTACCCACCACCTGATATGCCATAACAGTCCCCAGCAATGCAGGAATCGTAATCTTACGGAAACGATCTGCCATATATCCCGCCACCAACGCCAACAATACCGACTTTACCAATATAGCCGGAAGTATGGTCACAGAAGGCATTCCAAACAAGAAACTATTGACAAGCGGAGAAAGAACAGCCGTCAACATCCCCACTTTGAATCCATATTTATAAGCACCTATTAATGTGAAGAAATAAATGGGTAACATAGCAGGTCCACCCAAATGCACCAAATGACAAAGTTGCGGCAATACCACATTACCTACAATAAACACGAATGCAAATAAATAAGTATTTGCGTTTGTGTAATTTAACGAATAGAGTTTTGTTGTTGATTCCATGAATACTAACCTTTCATTTAATTTCTGCAAATATAATCATTTCATAAAGCAAGCTCAATCTTTTTTTTCCCTTTTCTTGTTTATATTATCAAATATTCTTCTATCTTCGCAATAGATTGATAAAATTACAACTATGAAATATTATAAATTCATCTATTTTTTAGCCTTCGTCCTTGGAATGTCAACATGGGCACAGGCACAAAGCACTCCTTGTACCGGAAATGCATATAGCACAAACGCAGACTTCTTCCGTGCCTCAGCATCAGCTCAGAGCGGTGATGCCACTGCCTCCAAAAAGAAGGCGGTCATTGCAGCCCGTACCGCAATAACCAGCCAGATCAAAGCAAAGGCGGAAATGGCTGCCAAGTCTCAAAAAAAATTCGGTAATGCAGAGTGGGAACAGTTCTCAGATCTGATCCATATGGCTACCCAGCAAGAGGCTGCTAACTTAAAAGTAATCTGTGAAAACAGCCGGCAGAGCGGTGGTAAATATAAAACAAACGTTGTGGTAGAATTGCCTAAAGCAGGAGTTCTGTCCACAATCATCAACCAAATAAAAAGTGATGATAAATTAAAAGGACTTTTTGAAGAAAGCCAGTTTAAGCAAGCGTTTTAAAGCCACTTGAATCCATCAGAGGAGTCAATGCAGTTTAAAAGGAAAACCTATTACATCAACCTAATCTTGACAGATTTATGGAAAAGTTGTACGATTACCTTCCCCAGCAATTGGTTACTTTCATTCTGGTGACCTTGTTCTCTTTACTCATCGGTTTATCCCAACGGAGAATCAGCCTGAAACGAGAGGGGGAAACTACGCTTTTCGGCACAGACCGGACTTTTACTTTTATCGGCATTTTGGGATATCTCCTCTATATACTTGATCCTAAGGAAATGCATTTATTTATGGGAGGCGGAATAATTTTAGGTATGTTACTGGGCATCAATTATTATGTCAAGCAATCCCAGTTCCACGTGTTTGGAGTGACAACAATCATCATCGCCCTTATCACCTATTGTATGGCTCCTATCATAAGTACACAACCTTCCTGGTTTTACGTGATGATGGTAGTCACCGTGCTTCTTTTCACAGAAATGAAACACACCTTCACAGAACTTGTACAACGGATGCAGAATGATGAAATGATCACACTGGCAAAATTTCTGGCTATCAGCGGTATCATTTTGCCCATGCTACCCAAGGAACCTCTCATACCGGGTATCAATCTCACTCCATACACCATTTGGCTGGCTACTGTAGTCGTATCGGGTATCTCCTATTTGTCCTACCTGCTGAAGCAATATGTTTTCCGCGAATCAGGCACTTTGGTTTCGGGCATTATCGGTGGTCTGTATAGCAGCACCGCTACCATTTCCATCCTTGCCCGCAAATGCAAACGGATACAAGCGCATGAAATACCGGAATATGTATCTGCCATGATGCTTGCTGTCAGCATGATGTTCTTACGTTTCATGATTTTGATCCTTATATTCAGCACTTCCATCTTTCTGAATATTTACCCCTATCTGCTCATCATGTCTGCAACCGCCGCCGGCATCGGCATATTCATCCATAAAAAGCATACTATAAAAGGCGAGCGCGAAGTTATTGAAGAAACGGAAACGGAAAGTAATCCACTGGAATTCAAAGTCGCTCTGATCTTTGCTTTATTATTTGTAGTATTTACATTTCTGACTCACTATACATTGGTTTATGCAGGAACAGGAGGTTTGAGTATTCTCTCCATTGCAACAGGATTAAGTGATATCACTCCTTTCATACTAAACCTGTTACAAGGCGGAAACATTCCGGCAACCATTGTAGGGGCCTGTATCATGCAAGCTATCATCAGCAACATCGTAGTGAATATGTTCTATGCCATATTTTTTTCCTCCCGCAGAAAAGAAATGCTGCCTTATGTATGGAAAGGATTCCTCACTGTCATTGGAGTAAACGCTGTACTATTACTCATCTATTACTTCTAAATTATATTCTCATAAAAAAACATGCGGATAACAGGATTTTTCAGACAATCCATATCATCCGCATACTTTTTAATATTCTAATAAATCCCTATCAGAAAAGTAGAATATAAGCCAATGAACTAAGACTGATCACCGCCCAAAGAGCAACACCTTGAATCAGAGGTTTCATACCTACTTGCTTCAATACATCCATAGACAAGGAAGCTCCAATAAAGAACATGGTAATAATCAATCCTTTACGTGCCAGTCCGGAAACAGCCTGCCCGAATTGAGGCACACCATCCAGCACATAAGTATTCAGAATGATAGCCACAACAAAATAAAGGATAAACCAAGGAATGCTTACTTTCTTACCGCTTCCCTTGAAAATAAAAGAAGTAGCGAATGCCAAAGGAATAATCCAAAGTGCACGGGTCAGTTTGATTGTTGTCGCCACTTTCAACGCCTCTTCACCGTATGCCGCACCTGCTCCCACCACAGAACTCGTATCATGAATAGCAATAGCTGCCCAAGTACCAAACTGTTGTTGATCTAACCCAAACATATGGCCTAACACCGGAAAAATAAACAAAGCGATGGCATTCAATACAAAGATAGTAGCCAAAGCCACAGACATCTCACTATCTTTAGCTTTCAATACAGGACCCACAGCAGCAATAGCGCTTCCCCCACAAATTGCAGTACCCGAACTGATAAGATAAGCCGTATCACGATCTACCTTCAAAAGTTTATGCCCTATAAACATACCTATAATCATTGTACCGATTACAGAAATGATCGTGAATTCCATTCCTTCCTTACCGGAAGCCAGAGAAGCCTGAAGATTCATACCGAACCCCAATCCCACTACAGAATATTGCAACAAATATTTAGAAACCTTTTTATTGAACTTAGGATAGGCCTGTCCGCAAACTAATGCAAATATCAACCCCAGAAATAAAGATACGGGGGGAGTGACCCACTGGGAAAATGAAGCCAATACCGGAATATAGTCCATCAACAAAAAGACCGTTAACGTGGAAAGCAAACCTACATAAATAGTTTTGCTGTTTTGCTGTAAAGCTGTTACTGAAATCATATATTTTACTTTTTAACATTATTTCTCCATTTCGGGATGCAAAGGTAATATATGTTTCAAAAACAATCTAATCGTTTTTAATTATAAGTTATAACTTTTCCTTATAATGATTGGCAAATTGCATGAACAGAGCCGGGAGCCCTGTATCCTGCCCTTGCAATTGGACAAAATCAAATTCACGAAACATCACCAGGTCTTTTATATCCAATACTTTAAACTTCCCTGAATACAGTTCTTTATTAATAGACCGGATAGACAAAATCCCCATGCACTCACTATTTTCCAGAAATAATTTAATGCTCTCTGTACTTCCCAGGTGCATACGGATAGTAAGGTCCGATAACTTTATGTTGTGTTTATGCAAAGCGGTAATCAATACATCCAATGTTCCCGAACCTCTTTCACGAAGTACAAGAGGAACTTCTTTCAATTCATCCAAAGTTATCTCATCATAATCCATCCACTTACTATGAGTATGGACGATAGCCACCAGCTCATCTTGCAGAAAAGGAGTATATTTCAAATTAGGTTGCCGGGTATTTCCCTCTACCAGTGCCAAATCTATACGATGTTCCTGCAATGCCTTTTCCACCTCAGAGGAGTTCCCGCTGAAAAGTGATAAAGACACTTGCGGAAACTTCTCGATGAAGCGGGCCAGCAAAGGGGGAAGCACATATTGGGCAATTGTAGTACTGGCTCCCAAGCGCAACTCACCGGTATGCTCATTACGTAATAAGTTCATCTCGTACTCCAAGCGTCCGTAATCTTCCAAAATTTTCTCACAATGCTCCAACAACAACCTGCCTGCATCAGTCAGCAAGATCTTGTTCCCCATTCGCTCAAAAAGGCGTGTCTGGTACATCGTCTCCAATTCCTGAATATGCTTGGTTATAGCCGGCTGACTAATAAACAGCTCTTGCGAAGCCTTTGTAAAGCTGAGGTTTTTCGCAACACTACTGAATACTCTTAACCTGAAATCAGACATGTTTTTTAATGATTATAGTTCGTCTGCTTTAATTCCTAACGACTGTAAAACAGCGAATCCAAACATCTCCCACTGATAAGCGACTTCACTGGTTGGAGGATTCATACCGAATACCGTCATTTTTTCTTTTCCGTCCACCTTATTTAATATAGCAGGAACTTTATCTCCATATTCTTCTTCGGCAGGGACAATAATCACCCGTTTCACCTCTTTTGCATCAACCACCACTCTCAAAGACTCCAGAAACAACTCTTCGCGACTAGCCATATCCGATGGTTCGAAAGAATAAAGTGCAAACTCTCCCAACTGGCTTTTGAAAGCCACGTTATTTAATTCCTTTTCCAAATCCGACGGCTGAAAAGCATCCATTTTCTTACTTTCCTCGTCATAAATAAATAATACCTGAACTGCATTCTCCCCCAAGGGTATTCCACTATCCAGTGACAGACATTCCAACAACACCGGTAAATCCGCTTTCGGCAACTTACGGCCCACCACGTCACCAAAATGTTTGGATAAATCACCCGCCACCCTGTCTACATAGGCTACATCCACCAGAATTACAGTATCTGCAAACTTTATTTCATTTGTCATCTCGTTTTCATTTTATGATTTCGATGCTAAGATAGCAATTATCATCTGCTTGCAAAAAGAGTTATCTGCCTTTTTGTGTACAATTCGGACTTTTTTTCATTTAAAAGCCGGAAAGCCTGCCATTTTGTCTTCTTATTTTACTTCATTAGCTTTCTTTTTCTTTTTGGCAAACTATTTGACGATTATCAAATGAAATCGCAAAAGCCACTGAACAAAGCAGTGACAGTTACGTTTTCAATAGGTATTTGAATAATATTTAGAAAGGAGATACAATATGAATTTTAACAACTTCACAATTAAATCACAGGAGGCAGTGCAACAAGCGGTGAACATAACTCAAGCCCGCGGACAGCAAGCTATCGAGCCTGTGCATCTGTTGGCCGGAGTACTGAAAGTAGGTGAAAACGTCACCAACTTCATTTTCCAGAAATTGGGAATGAACGCCCAGCAGATCGCATTGGTCATCGACAAGCAAATTGACTCGCTGCCTAAGGTTTCGGGAGGAGAACCTTACCTTAGCCGTGAAAGCAACGAGATATTACAAAGAGCCGTACAGTATTCCAAAGAGATGGGTGACGAATTCGTTTCACTGGAAGCTATTATCCTAGCCTTGTTGAATGTAAAGAGTACTGTCGCTACCATATTGAAAGACGCGGGAATGACAGACAAAGAGCTGCGCTCCGCCATAGCAGAACTACGTAAAGGTGAAAAAGTAACTTCACAATCCAGTGAAGACACTTATCAATCCTTAAGCAAATATGCCATTAATTTGAATGAGGCTGCCCGCAGCGGAAAACTTGATCCGGTTATCGGGCGTGATGAAGAAATACGTAGGGTATTACAAATATTAAGCCGCCGTACCAAGAATAATCCGATTTTAATCGGTGAGCCGGGTACCGGTAAGACCGCCATTGTTGAAGGCTTGGCACACCGTATCATCCGAGGTGATGTACCCGACAACTTGAAGAACAAACAAATCTTCTCATTGGATATGGGCGCACTGGTTGCCGGAGCCAAATACAAAGGTGAATTTGAAGAACGTCTGAAATCTGTTGTCAATGAAGTAATCAAAGCCGAAGGCAGCATCATCCTGTTTATCGATGAAATCCATACCTTGGTCGGAGCCGGTAAAGGTGAAGGTGCCATGGATGCCGCCAATATATTAAAACCCGCCTTGGCCCGTGGTGAGCTCCGCAGCATCGGAGCCACTACTTTGGACGAATATCAGAAGTACTTCGAAAAGGACAAGGCATTGGAACGCCGGTTCCAAACCGTTATGGTAGCCGAACCGGACACGCTGAGCACCATCTCCATTCTCCGTGGATTGAAAGAACGTTACGAAAACCATCACAAGGTACGTATCAAAGATGAAGCCATCATTGCCGCTGTAGAATTGAGTAACCGTTACATTACCGAACGTTTCCTTCCGGACAAGGCTATTGACCTGATGGATGAAGCTGCTGCCAAATTGCGTATGGAACGTGATTCCGTGCCTGAAGAACTGGATGAAATCTCACGTCACCTGAAACAACTGGAAATTGAACGTGAGGCCATCAAACGTGAAAAAGACGAGCCGAAATTACAACAACTGAATAAAGAGATTGCCGAACTGAAAGAACAGGAAACCTCTTACAAAGCCAAATGGCAGAGTGAAAAGGAACTGGTCAACAAGATTCAGCAAAACAAGCAGGAAATAGAACAATTGAAATTTGAAGCCGAGAAAGCGGAACGTGAGGGAGATTACGGTAAAGTAGCCGAAATCCGTTATGGAAAATTACAGGCTTTAGAGAACGAGATCAAGGATATTCAAGAAGACCTGAAACACAAGCAGGGTGACAGTGCCATGATAAAGGAAGAAGTTACCGCTGAGGACATTGCCGATGTTGTTTCACGGTGGACAGGGATACCGGTCAACAAGATGCTGCAAAGCGAACGTGACAAATTGCTTCATCTGGAGCAAGAATTACATTTGCGTGTGGTAGGTCAGGATGAAGCCATAGCAGCCGTATCCGATGCCGTACGCCGTAGCCGTGCCGGATTACAGGACCCGAAACGTCCGATAGGTTCATTCATCTTCCTGGGTACTACCGGTGTAGGTAAGACAGAACTTGCCAAAGCATTGGCCGACTACCTGTTTGATGACGAGAGTCTGATGACGCGTATCGACATGAGCGAATATCAGGAGAAACACTCTGTATCCCGTCTGATCGGAGCGCCTCCCGGATACGTAGGTTACGATGAAGGCGGTCAGTTGACAGAAGCCGTCCGACGCAAACCATACTCTGTGGTATTGTTTGATGAAATAGAAAAAGCACATCCCGATGTGTTCAATATTCTGCTGCAAGTTTTGGATGACGGACGTCTGACTGACAACAAGGGACGTACGGTAAACTTCAAGAATACAATTATCATCATGACTTCCAATCTGGGCAGCGCATACATTCAAAGCCAGTTCGAAAAGATTAATGACGAGAATCGCGAAGTGGTGATTGAAGAGACGAAGAAAGAGGTAATGTCCATGTTGAAAAAAACGATACGGCCGGAGTTTCTGAACCGTATAGATGAAACAATCATGTTCTTGCCTTTGAACAGAGAAGAGATAGAACAGATTGTGATGTTACAAATCAACGGTATCAAGAATATGCTGGCCGGCAACGGCATTACTTTGGAAATGACCGATGAGGCCGTCCGTTTCATTGCCAGCACAGGCTATGATCCCGAATTCGGTGCCCGTCCCGTGAAACGTGCCATCCAACGCTATTTGCTGAATGATTTGTCCAAAAAGCTATTGTCACAGGAAGTGGACCGAAGCAAACCGATTATCGTAGAAACAGCGGGTGACGGATTAAAATTCCGCAACTAGAATGTTACAAACAACCAGTAAAGATAAGGTCTTATCTTTACTAAGCAAAAGGGGTGTTCATCATGCACCCCTTTTTTCGTTAACTATAGCCCTCTATCTGCAATATTTTGAATATTTCCTTAACCAATATGTTTCCAATAGCTAAAAAACGGCAATAAGCTCATAAAACAGTTTAATCAGCCATCTCTACTTCCTTTTTTCATTTTTGTATAAGAAAAAGAAAACTGAAATACGGCAAGATTCAGAACAGCCTGTGTAGACTGGTATATTTTTACAATATTGAAAAACATAAGAAACTTATTCATCCGAAAAGAGTTCATTGAACTGGATAATCGTAAAAAAAGATAACCTACTGTTTTATTATCAAACATATACTGAAACTTCATACCTGTATGATATGTATCACTTGTAAGATATATAATCTTTCACCTGTAACATTACTAATCTTACAGCCCACACATTAGTAACGTGTCGCCCCACACGTTACTAACTTTCCGGCATGCAGGTTACTAACCTCTCAAACGTCCTGTTCTTTTCTGAAAAGAACAAGGTCTTTAAAAAAAAGAACAAGACGTTTTCATTGAAAGAACAAGAGCTTTTTAAAATTTGACCTGTTGTTTTTTTCCATAACGGTATCTACATGCCGAAACGCCTTATTTTTCCTTCAGATCTTTCAGCCCCTCCGCAAACACCCTGCCCGTCGGCATTCCGGCTGAAGGATTGAGGTTATGGAATCCTTCAGCCAAGTGGAAATGTTTCAGCCGGTTTTATTTTCGGAGGAGTGGTTGTTCTGAAGGATATTTTCCGGCTGAAACATTTCGTGAGGTATATCCTTCAGCCGGAATGCCGACGGGCAGGGTGTTTGCGGAGGGGCTGAAGCTTATGAAGGATTTTTCAGGATATTCTCTACAGGGCATTATAAACGACCGTATCCCACTGAAAAAGGTAATATATGTTCATAGACAAAGTATGTGTACTTCATCGGCAAAGTAAGTGGTGTTATTTCGCCAATGAAGTACACATACTTTTTTTACCAATAATGCCGGTAAACAAAAAGCCCGTCAAGCAGTTTACAATCTACTTGACAGGCCTTTCCCTTTCGCTTTATTTCAATTATTCAGCAACAGCTTCTTCCACTTTGTCAGCAGAATCTGCCGGAGCTTCTACAAATTCAGTAATACCATTGTTTACCAAAATATTGTACCATGAAATCAGTTTCTTGATATCTCCGTTATGGACACGGTCACGATCATAATTTGGCAAAACTTCTGCAAAATAAGCATGCAACTCATCGGCTGATGCTTTTTTATAATTGATAGAAGCAACCGCTCCATTCTCTTTCTTCTTTACCGCTTCCAGCACTTCGCTCAAAGGCACTTCTTCTGCATCTGTGTACATAGCAATATCCGCCAATGAGATAACTTTGTCATGAGCATAAGCAGGAACTCTTTTCTTAGCCGCGTCAACTGTTTCTACAATCAACATGTTCTTTCCTTGAGAAATCAATTTATATAATCCCGGTTTGCCCGCGATTGATAAAATGGTCTTTAACATACTATTCTATTTTATATTTATGGTTTGAGGAAGCAAAAGTACAATTCACCAATGAAACTCCCAAATTTATAGTATGAATTTTTCGGTTTTTAATTGTTCTACTATTCTGTTCAACTGGGGTATGAGCAATTGCACCCCGTCATTCACCACCGTGAAATCGGCCCGCCGACGCTTTTCTTCATCATCCATCTGGGCAGCAATACGTGCCCGGACTTGTTCCTCGCTGGCTCCGTCACGATACATGGCACGCTGTATACGCAGTTCTACAGGTGCATAGACCATTATTACCGCATCTACCGTATCCTGAAAACCGGCCTCATACAAAATAGCCGATTCCATACCCACTATCTCACACTTTTCCTGACGTTCCACCCATACGGTAAAATCTTTCCGTACCCGGGGATGGATAATGGAATTGATTTGGAGCACATGCGCCGGATTGGAAAACAGATAGGAAGCCAGCAACGGCTTGTTTAACAGACCATCCTTATAAACCTCCTCACCTAACAAAGCAATCAGTTCCCCACGAATTCCGGCATCGAAAACAGTAAGGCGTTTCGCTTCATTATCCGCATTATACACTGGGATATGCATATTCTCCAGCAAATGGGAAATGTATGATTTTCCACTGCCGATGCCACCGGTAACCGCTATCTTAATCATTGAATTTAATTCGTTGTTCTATCAAATAATCCACCTCCTTGGGATTCAAACGGACGTGGTTCACATATCGGGGGATGGATTTGAGATTGACCGGACACTTCTCCCCCTTATTGTTCAACAAAGACTCATAAGTCACCCCGATAAAGAAATCCTCGGAAGTGATGGACTTGAAATGACTCAGACCTACCTGAAAAGTCACCTGAACCTTGGAGGGAAAAGTGCGAAGTACTTTATCGGGCGGAAAATTGATGCCACGTATAGGCACCTCCACACTTTTTTCAGCGTAAATATCTACCAATAAAGTCACATCATCAAAAGAGGGAATGAATTTCGCTCCACGTACATCGGCCAGATTCACCCTGCGACGAACGGTGTCTGCCACATCTTCAAAGTTCAATGCCTGTGTATAAGCAGCCGTGATGGTATCCAAAATCTCTTGAGGAGCATAAACCATCACTGAATCCGGCGAGTAAATGATATCCGAGATATAATACTGACGGTCCAAAGCCACCTTGCCTTGCAATTTCACGGGCACCTTCTTTGCCTTCCCTTTTGTATAAATAAACTCCACAGTATCCGGCCGTATGGTCAGCAATTTGGTTGTCTGATTCAACTGGACCGAAATCTTTTTCATTAAAGCTGAAACCGGAATCCGGACACGACTTCCTTTATCCTCATAGTCCTTAAAGTCCACAACAATGGGATAGAATGTCTGTCCCAGCATATAGTTAGCCAATACAGTTCCCCTGTCTTTCACGCCAATACGCAGTTCGTCAGGAAGTTCGGAGGTCAGCACCACATCACTAGGTACATTCTTCAACCGTAACGGAACGGAGAATTCCGTTTCATAATCATCATTTAACACCTGAAGCAACCAAAAGCAGAAAGATACAAATACAAAAAACAAGAAAATCAGGAACTCCCTGCTATTACGGCTAAGCAGGAAGCTTCTGATTCTCTCTAAAGTCTTTAAATAGTAAATACGTATGTTCCTTTTGTCGAACATGTTGTTATGTCATTTACTTTGCCTGTTGTTGGTTGGATGCAGCATTAGCGAAGATAGAATTTCTATCAATTTTAATCTTAACGCCTGACGCTATTTCCAAAACAACCGTATTATCTTCTATTTCTTTTATCTTTCCGTATATACCACCTGCAGTGATCACTTCCTGACCCACTTCCAGGTTCTTGCGGAAATTAGCAATTTCTTTCTGTTTTTTATTCTGAGGACGAATCATGAAGAAGTACATAATAGCGAAAATGGCTACCATCATAATAAGGAAAGAGTAATCTCCTCCACCCCCTGCCTGCAGAAATACAAATAATAAGTTCATACTTTCTATGTTTTTTAGTTTATAATACCGTTATTCTTCAATAACAAACAAAGATATTAATTTTTTGTTAGCTTATTCTCTTTTTTTAATGAATTAACGATTCCATCCAAAGTACCGTTAATAAAGCCACCGCTTTTCGGAGTGCTGTACAGTTTGGCTATTTCCACGTACTCATTCAGTGAAACGCTGACCGGGATATTGGGAAAACTCAGGATTTCAGCCAAAGCGATCTGCATAATGACCACATCCATGAAAGCCACACGGTCTAAATCCCAGTTCTTTGTATTTTCGCTAATCAGATGACGATAATAATCGGCATTCAAGATAGTACGACGGAACAAACGGCGCGCGAAGTCTTGATCCTCCTCATCTTTAAATTCCGGCAACAATTCCTGTTTTGCACCATTCTTCTCATCGAAACGCTTGATGGTCTTCAACACAAAGGTATCCACGATTTCCTTATCATCATTCCAATACAAACTTTGGTCCTCCAAAACCTGATCCAGTTCGATATTATTGAAAATAATATTTTTATATAGCTTGCGCCACAATTCACGGTCTTCCTCATACGAAGAAGTCTCACTGGCCATATATTCCTTATATATATCGCTTTCTAAGATTTTATCACATAAAGTCTTTACGAAATCAGCTTCATTCTCCCAAGTTTTCTTCTGATTGTTCGAAAACTCCAGCAGCTGTTTGTTTACCTCCAGCTGTGCAATAAAGCGGTTTTCCACAAATTTGGTGTTGGGAAACAATTCTTCCTTAGTAGGGACCAGTTTGTTTTTCGCAGCATTCAGTCGTTTGTTAGCCTGTTTAGTTACCTCTACCATTAAAAGCAGCAGATAGTTGTATAAGTCATACGCTTTAGAAAGGCTGAAAAATAACTCTTTTTCCGCTGTATCCAAGTTTTTGCCTCCGTTCTGATAATAAGCATAGACTATCTGAACTATCTTAAGACGAATAAGAACTCTATTTATCATAATTCACATAAAATTATTAAGGAGTTGCAAAAGTAGGTATTTTCATTGATTTTACATAACATAATTACATTTTTTAATGTAAAATTTACATAGAGCTATCTAAATCGCTTTTTTCATCGAAGTTTATCCGCAAATTCTTTGCCCATTTAAAAAAAATGTCCAATTTTGAAGCCGATTTATAAAGATACTTAAGTTATGGAAGATTATAAAAAGAAAAGTGTAGTGGATGGTGACAAAGAAATTGTTTTTTCAAAAGCAATTAAAGCCGGCAAACGTATTTATTATTTAGATGTGAAGAAAAACCGAAAAGATGAAATGTTTTTGGCTATTACCGAAAGCAAGAAGATTGTTTCGGGAGAAGGTGATGACTCGCAAGTAAGCTTCGAAAAACATAAGATTTTTCTATATAAAGAAGATTTTGAGAAGTTCATGAACGGTTTACAACAGGCTATACAGTTTATTGCCGAAGAGCAAGGTCCTATTGAACCTCATCACACTGAAAATGAAGAACAGGAAACGACCGAAGACGCTCACAAGCCGCTTAGTCCGAATGAAATTAAAATAGATATCGATTTCTGATTCCAACCGATAAAGAAAGCACAATGATAAAAAAATTGTGCTTTCTTTTTGTCAAGTCGGAAATAAGCAGTAATTTTGCACCGCTTTTTCAAGCTCATCGTGTGATATACCACATCGTGTGATGGCGAATTAAGCAATAAGATCAACTTAATTTAGAGTAACACAAAAAATTAAAAAACAATGAAATCAATTGAAATTAAAGGTACTGTCAGAACAGACGTAGGAAAGAAAGCAACTCACGAATTGCGTAAGAACAATGGTGTTCCTTGTGTATTGTATGGAGTGCAGAAAGACGAAAACGGCTTGCCCGTAGCTACTCACTTCTCCGTGCCCACCGAAGGACTCCGTAACTTGGTATACACACCGCACATCTATGTTGTAGACTTGAACATTGACGGTAAAATAGTAAACGCTATTTTGAAAGATATCCAGTTCCATCCTGTAACGGATGCAATCCTTCACGTTGACTTCTATCAGATTGATGAAGCTAAACCCATCGTTATGGAAGTTCCTGTTCAGCTGGAAGGTTTGGCAGAAGGTGTACGTGCCGGTGGTAAATTGGCATTACAATTGCGTAAACTGAAAGTGAAAGCTTTATACAATGTAATTCCTGAACGTCTGGTTGTTGATGTAACTTCTTTGGGTCTGGGCAAGACTGTCAAAGTGGGCGAATTAAGCTATGAAGGTTTGGAATTGATTAACGCTAAAGAAGCCGTTGTTTGTGCAGTTAAATTGACTCGTGCCGCTCGTGGTGCTGCTGCAACTGCCGGCAAATAATCAGTAACCTTTTAATCCTTATCAATGAAATATTTGATTACAGGACTGGGTAATATAGGTGAAGAATACCGAAATACCCGTCACAACATAGGATTCACAGTATTGGACGCCCTTGCAAAGGCGTCCAATCTTGTTTTTACCGACGGACGTTATGGGGCTACTGCCACCCTCTCGCTCAAAGGACGCCAGCTTATCCTGCTGAAACCGTCTACTTACATGAACCTGAGTGGAAATGCAGTGCGCTACTGGATGCAGAAAGAAAACATTCCGTTGGAAAATGTGTTGATAGTGGTGGACGACCTCGCCCTTCCTTTCGGTACACTACGCCTGAAAGGAAAAGGCAGCGATGCCGGACACAATGGTTTGAAACATATAGCTGCTACGCTGGGTACACAGGATTATGCCCGTCTGCGCTTTGGTATCGGCAACGATTTTCCCCGTGGCGGACAAATAGATTTTGTATTAGGTCACTTCACTGATGAAGATTTGAAGACCATGGACGAACGTGTAGCAACGGCTTGCGACATAATTAAGAGTTTTTGTCTGGCAGGCATCAGTATAACAATGAACCAATACAATAAAAAGTAATGGCTGAAGCAAGAATTGATAAATGGCTGTGGGCCTCACGTATATTCAAGACCCGTACTATCGCTGCCGAAGCATGCAAGAAAGGACGGGTTTCCATCAACGGTACTCAGGTGAAGCCGTCGAGAATGATAAAGCCGGGAGAAGTGATACAGGTAAAGAAACCGCCTGTCACGTACTCATTTAAAGTTTTACAGGCAATAGAGAAACGTATAGGTGCCAAATTGGTTCCTGAAATTCTGGAGAATGTAACGACTCCGGAGCAATATGAATTACTGGAAATGAGCAGAATCAGCGGTTTTGTTGATCGCGCCCGCGGAACAGGGCGTCCCACCAAGAAGGACCGTCGCAGCATGGAAGAATTCATTACTCCTGAATATTTCGGTGATGATGACTTCGACTTTGAATTTGATTTCGAAGAACAAGAATAGATAGTGATTAATGGTTAGTGATTGTAGGTGTACGCATCTGCTATTAATCACTAGCCATTAACTACTATCTATCTGTTAATCATTTCACTACTACAGATTTTTCTTTATAGCTTCAATCATTTCTTGGTATTCCGCATCAGTCAGATAAACTTTTCCCGGATTCATCTGAAATACACCTCCATAATCAGGTCCGTCCACATACTTGGGAGCCAGATGAAAATGCAGGTGAGAAAGTTTGTCACTATATGCTCCGTAATTTATTTTTTCAGGGTGGAAAGCCTTGTCCATAGCACGGGTCACACGGGCTACATCTGCCATAAATGCATTACGTTCTTCATCACTCAGTTCAAACAAGTCGTTTACATGATCTTTATAAGCAACAAGGCAACGTCCGCGATAGGTTTGTTCCTTAAACAGGAATACGCGTGAAACACTCAGTGGCGCTATTTCAATCATTAAATTGTGCAATGTCTCATTGTTCTGACAATACAGACAATCTTTAGGATCACTTTTCATGGTTTTCTTATGTATTAAAATTAATTATTCTTCCTCTTTTTCTTTCTTACCCAACAAACGGTACACATCATCCCGTTCGCCTACCACCCATACCACATCTCCTTCCGTAAAAGGTACATTGATATCAGGGGTCATCAGCGTACTATCTTCTTTTTCGACGCCTACCACCAGACATTTGTACTCATCCCGGATACCACTTTCTTTGATATTTTTACCCAAGAAAAATGAGTTACGATCTATAATGAACTGTTTCAGATTCATTTCACGCCTTTCCAAATCTTCCTCTTCAGCGGCGGCTGATACTCTTTCTGCCTGACGGGCAAACTCGCCCAACTGCTCATCCGTACCGATTACCTGTATGGTGTCACCGGGAAACAGACGTACATTCGCCCCCGGAATATTAATACGATGCATTCCACGAATGATAGATGCCACATGTACTCCGTATTTATGCCCCAAATTCAGCTCTCTTAATGTATATCCCGCCCATAAGGAATCCGCAGGTATCTCAAAATCCGAAAGATGTAAGTCGCGGGACAACAAATGTCCTTCATACTCAGGACGCTTCTGACCTGTGAACTCAGCATGCACATCTCTGAAACGCAAATTCTGAATAAAAGTACGCTCCATGAATATAGATTGCTTCTTCAGCCATCGCGAGAACATCATCATACCTACCAAAACAACGGCTATACCGATCAGCAAAGTCGTGGAAGTCTGAAAAAGTTTCTCTATAACAAACATCACAAACATGACAGCTATCACTATACGGAGTAAAATGGTAGAAATTAAGGGAGCCCGGTTGAAACGGCTATCCTGCCATAACGCCTGGAACTCTACAGAGTGGTTTTTTTTCATGATAATGGCACGCAAGAAAGGTGCGATGCAGACGATAGTAAAAACAGTTCCTGCCAGATTGGCCCAAAAGACAGGCAGACTAGCCCGGAACAATGGAATAATAAAATGGAATGAAAGTGTAATCATAGCTATACACAATACAGAATAAACAGCTACGATCCTAGCTATGGCAACCAACAATTTCTTCCAATTGTTTTCATGATTCACCGTTTGTGATCCCGATGAATAACGCTCAAGCATTTTTTTCCATTTGCCGGGCAGACGTTTCTCTACTATATGATAAGCAGGTATCGCCAAACGTATCATATACGGGGTCAGAAATGTGGTAATGACCGAAACAGCCACCACAATAGGATATAAGAAATCACTGGTTACTTTCAGACTTACCCCCAACGAAGCGATAATAAATGCAAATTCACCAATCTGGGTCAGACTGAAGCCACATTGCATGGCAACTTTCAACGGCTGTCCCGACAAAATCACGCCACCTGTACCAAAAATAACCTGCCCAAGCAGAATGGCCAATGTAATAATCACAATGGGCCATATATATTCTACAATCATGGCAGGGTCTACCATCATTCCCACAGATACAAAGAAAATGGCTCCAAACAAATCCTTTACAGGGGCCACAAGCTTCTCTATATTTTCGGCCTCTACCGTTTCTGCCAAAATAGACCCCATTATAAAAGCTCCAAACGCAGCCGAAAATCCAACCTTGGCCGCCACAACTACCATACCGAAGCACAATGCCAGCGAAACAATCAGCAATGTTTCATTTGCCATCCACTTGCGGGAACGCTTCAAAAATGTAGGAATGATATAAATACCTACCACAAACCACAATATAAGGAAGAATAATAATTTGGCAATGCTATATACCATTTCACTGCCCTCGAAATTCTGACTCACTGCCATTGTACTCAACATAACCATCAAAACAATAGCCAATATATCTTCCAATATCAAAATACTAAGAACCAAACCGGCAAACCGTTGCTGCCTCAATCCCAAATCATCAAAAGCCTTATAGATAATAGTCGTGGAGGACATGGCCAACATACCTCCCAAATACAGACAGTCCATGCGTTGCCACCCGAAAGACCACCCTACAAAAATCCCAACCAATATCATACAAAATATAATGGTACACGCCGCAATGACCGCCGTCCCCCCTACCTTCACCAGTTTCTTGAAACTAAATTCCAACCCTAGAGCGAACAACAAGAATATCACACCAATCTCCGACCATGTATGGATATTGGCCACATCAATGACCGACGGAGTAAGAGGAACATGGGGACTTGCCAAAAAGCCGGCTACGATATAGCCGAGAACAAGAGGTTGCTTTAACCGTTTAAAGACGAGCGTCATGACACCGGCGCAGATCAGAATCAAAGCCAAATCACTTATCAATGGAGCCAATTCAGACATAGCTAATAAATTTTTGATTGCAAAATTAAGAATTATCTATTTATCATATTCTTCATCCTATTATTAATTTTGCATTAAAAGCTGTTTTTATGAAAAGGAACTAACCGTAAATGTATATCAGCCATATAAAGAAAACGCGAATATTCAGATTTCTTGAATATCCGCGTTTTCTTTGTTATCAGCGTTCTCTTTTCCGGCTTTCGATTTATTTTCTGAACGGGGCCTTTACTACTACAGCTTTCAGCTTGCGTCCGCGCACATCAATAAATATTTCAGTACCTAATGCTGTGTAAGCGGTCTGAACATATCCCATACCGATACCAATCTTACGCATTGGAGACATGGTTCCACTAGTTACTTCACCTATTTTCTCTCCATCAGCATTTACCAGTTCATAACCATGACGGGGAATACCACGGTCTACCATTTCAAAAGCAATCAGCTTGCGTTTCAATCCTTCGGCTTTCTGCTTTTCAAGTAAAGCACGTGAAGTGAAATTCTTTCCTTCAACAAATTTGGTAATCCAGCCCAATCCTGCTTCCAACGGAGAAGTGGTATCACTCAAATCATTACCATACAGGCAAAAGCCCATTTCCAAACGTAATGTATCACGAGCCCCTAGCCCGATAGGTTTAATCCCTTCAGGAGCACCTGCTTCAAAAATTGCTTTCCAGATAGCCTGACCGGCTTCGGGATAAAAATAAAGCTCGAAACCACCTGCACCGGTATAACCGGTATTCGAAATAATCACATCTTTCTGACCGGCGAACTCACCTGTGGTAAAAGCATAATAAGGAATTTCAGACAAGTTGACCGGAGTCAGTTTTTGCAAAACTTCCATAGCCTTCGGTCCCTGAATAGCAAGCTGTGCCATACGGTCGGATGCATTTTCCAATTCCGCACCCACTGTGTTATGGCTGACACACCAGTTCCAGTCTTTCTCAATATTGGCCGCATTTACCACCAACAAGTATTTTTCGGATTCATAGTGATACACCAACAGGTCATCAACAATACCTCCCTCCTCATTAGGGAAACAAGTATATTGCGCTTTACCGACGGGCAAAGTTGCCACATTGTTTGAAGTCACTTGCTGCAAAAACTCCAACGCATTAGGACCTTTTACCCAAAATTCACCCATATGGGATACATCAAAAACACCTACGGCATTACATACAGTAAGATGTTCATCAATAATTCCCGAATATTCAATAGGCATATTATAACCTGCAAATTCGTGCATTTTCGCCCCCAAGGCAATGTGTGTTTCGGTAAACGGAGTTGTTTTCATGTTATTACTTTACTATTTTAAGGTTAATAAATTACTTATCTTGCCACCAATTCAGCGATTTTCACCACCACTTTCATGGCTTTCTCAATAGACTGGATTGGCACGAACTCATATCTGCCATGAAAATTCAAGCCGCCGGCAAAAATATTGGGACAAGGCAATCCCTTGAATGAAAGTTGTGCACCATCCGTTCCACCGCGGATAGCCTTCACCTTAGGTGTCACGCCCGCCTCTTCCATAGCCTTGAAAGCGATATCAATGATATGCATCACCGGCTCAATTTTCTCACGCATATTGTAATACTGGTCTTTCAATTCCAATGTAACGGTGCCTTCTCCATATTTCTTATTGATGATTTCCGCCCACTTTTTCATATTTTCCTTGCATGCCTCAAACTTGGCACGGTCATGATCACGGATTATATAAGAGATGGTAGTCTGCTCTACTTCACCCGTCATGCCAATCAAATGATAGAATCCCTGATAACCATCAGTACATTCGGGCACTTCATCCGTAGGCTGTAAAGACACAAACTCATTAGCCACACGCAAGGAGTTGATCATTTTATCCTTTGCATATCCCGGATGTACGTTACGTCCTTTAATAATCACTTTCGCAGAAGCGGCATTAAAGTTTTCAAACTCCAACTCCCCTACTTCACCACCATCCATCGTATATGCCCACTCGCATCCGAATCTCTCCACATCAAATTTATGTGCACCCAAGCCTATTTCTTCATCAGGATTAAATCCCACACGAATTTTTCCATGCTTGATTTCAGGATGTTCTTTCAAATATACCATAGCTGAGATGATTTCAGCAATACCCGCCTTGTCATCAGCTCCCAACAATGTTTTGCCGTTGGTTACAATAAGATCCTCCCCTTTATGATCCAACAGTTCGGGAAATTGCTTGGGAGAAAGTATAATGTTGTCTTCTTCGCATAATACAATATCCGTTCCGTCATAACCATAGACAATGCGTGGGGTGACTCCCGCACCCGTCATATCGGGACTGGTATCCATGTGTGCAATAAATCCGATGGTAGGAACCGGTTTATCCGTATTGGCCGGCCATGTGGCAAACAGATAACCATTCTCATCCAAAGAAATTTCCTGAAAGCCCAATTGTTCCAATTCAGATCTTAAATATTGTGCAAACACCATCTGCTTCGGTGTACTGGGGGTAGCCCCGCTATTCTCATCAGACTGAGTGTCGAAGCTTACATATTTTAAAAATCGTTCTATTACCGTCATTTTTCTTTTTGTTTTAATATTCATACTTGCCTGTAAAAATAGAAAAAGAGCCGTGAATTGCCAAACAAATCACGGCTCTTTTTCATTAATATTTTATTATTTTGTTATTAGAAGCAACTGGAACCATCAAAACAATGGGTACATACCTTACATTTTGGTAATCCTATCGCTTCTACCAAAGTTTCCAAAGTATTGAATTTCAAGGAGCTCAAACCGAAGCGGTCGGCAATCATTTGCACCATCTTCTTATACTCCGGCGAATCTGTCGTTGCATATTTTTCCAGATTCTTATTTTCATCGCCTTCAATCTCCTTAATCATCCGGCGGGTTATCAATTCCAAATCACTTTTTGAAGAAGTGAAACCAATGAAAGGGCATCCATAAATCAATGGCGGACAAGCAATGCGCATATGAACCTCTTTGGCACCATAATCAAATAAAATTTTTACATTATCACGAAGTTGGGTTCCACGTACTATAGAATCGTCACAGAACAACACGCGCTTACCTTCCAGCATTGCACGATTAGGTATCAGCTTCATTTTTGCTACCAGTGAACGCATTTCCTGATTGGCAGGAGTAAAACTACGAGGCCAGGTGGGTGTGTACTTGGCAATAGCACGATGATAAGGAATTCCTTTGCCTTCAGCATACCCCAATGCCATGCCTACTCCCGAATCAGGAATACCGCAGGCACAATCAACTTCCGAATCGTCCTTCTGCCCCATTTTATAACCACTCATAAAACGTACTTCCTCTACATTTTTCCCTTCATAGCATGAAACAGGAAATCCATAATATACCCACAAAAAAGAACAAATCTGCATTCCTTCGTTCGGCTTGCGCATTTGTTCCATTCCGTCGGCACGCAAGCGAATAATTTCGCCCGGTCCTACATATTTCTCTATTTCATAATCCAGATTCGGCAAACTGCTTGATTCACTTGTCGCAGCATACGCACCCTCTTTTTTACCTATCACAATCGGAGTACGTCCCCATTTGTCACGTGCTGCTATAATACCATCTTCCGTCAATATCAGCATGGAGCATGATCCTTTGATTTTATTAAAGACATTCTCTATACCATCTACAAAATTTTTCCCTTGCACAATAAGCAATGCGATCAGCTCCGTCTGATTCGTCTTGCCAAGACTCATTTCAGAAAAGTGCATATTAGCTGCCAGCAAGTCGCGTTCCAATTCCGTAATGTTATTGATTTTAGCTACTGTGACGATGGCGAACTTGCCCAGATGCGAGTTTATCACGATAGGCTGCGGGTCCGTATCACTGATAATGCCGATACCCGAACTACCTTTGAACTTTGGAAGTTCAGATTCAAACTTCGTGCGGAAATAAGAACTCTCCAAATTGTGGATAGAACGCATAAATCCCTCTCCTTGGGCATACGTAGCCAAACCACCTCTTTTTGTTCCTAAATGTGAATTATAGTCCGTCCCGTAAAATAAGTCGGTGACGCATTCAGCCTTTGAGACTGTTCCAAAAAAACCACCCATTCCTTTTTGCGTATTTTTCGTTTAGGGTGCAAAATTACGAAAAAAGTTTGGCTCTGAATGAATAATCATTGCTATTTTTGCATTAAAATGTAGCATTTATGAAATCACTATTACTCATCTTCTTGGGAGGAGGTACAGGAAGTGTACTTCGCTACCTGCTTACCATAAGCATTTATCGCCAGGGAACAACGAATTTTCCGTGGGGTACTTTCGCAGTCAATATTTTGGGTTGCATACTGATCGGGGTATTCTATACCCTCACCTCACGCATTCATATCAACAATGATATAAGACTGATGCTCACTATCGGACTTTGCGGTGGCTTCACTACTTTTTCCACTTTCAGCAACGAAAGTCTGCAATTACTGAAATCAGGACTCTACCCCTCTTTTTTCACCTACATCATCGGTAGTGTGGTATTGGGTATCCTCGGAGTAATGCTAGGGATATGGATGAGCGAATAAAGCAAAAAAATATCCCTCCGGCTCTATACCACATAGAACAGGAGGGATTGAAATTGCACCTCAGTTATTAAACCTTATTTTAATCTCAAGACACTTCGTCCGGCTGTAATGGCTGCACTGTTTGCAGGAGTTGACTTACGGGTACAATAATCAAATTCCGCAGTTTTCTCTCCGTTAAATGATTTCCATTTTAATTTCAGCTTCACTGTTTTTCCTTCAGTGTCAGGCAAGGAATCCAAATTAAATGCCACCAGTCCGTCGGCAGGTTCACCATATACATCACCAAAAGCATTATGACGGAATTCTACCTCATAAGGATTTTCAGCATCTTTACTCATCAACAAATTGACAAAATGAGCTTGACTGCGATTTCCCCACATGGTTCTGAAACGCAAAGTCAAATAACCGTCCTCGGCAATTGTTACCCAATCGTTAATCATATCTACAGGGTCAGTACCATATACTTCATCATTCTTATCTCCTAAATCACCGGCAATCGGTTTTGTCAAGATACTGTCTATCCAGTTGATATGTACAGCCTTGTCATACTCTCCGCTTGACTCATTCACCGGATCGAAATTTACAAGGGCCCTTACTTCCTTCTCACCATAGGGAGAATTTTTCATATTGACAGGTAACAGTGTCGTACTGTCATCCAACTGCATAAAAAATGAATTGTCGGCCACCGGTTTCACTGTAACCAGTGCATTGGGCAACGCATATCTATAATAATCATTATCATCATCATCCAAACAGGATTGAAAGATCATCACAGAAGCAAGTACCGCTACAGACGCAAGCAATTTATTAAAACCAAAAAACTTTTTCATTGTGCTTTTCTTTACTTAGTTAATTATTCTAGTTTATAAGTCCTTTCTATTGAAAGAAATGCAGGCCATACCATAATGCTGCACGAAGTTTTGTTAAGAAAACATAATCATCTGACAGTTATGTTACAAACCTTCTTCCATTTATATTTCTTATATTCACACAAGCGAGCCATAGGCGAACAAAGGGATAATTTTACCGAAATTTAGCTCATCTCAAATTACTAATCCTATGATTTTTTTATCTTAATTTTGTTACTGTTTTTTGAAAAAAGAAAAGATTTAGAATAAAGAGTTTTATGAAAGCTACTATCACAAGTCTCATTTTTTTACTACTGTCATTAACCGTCTCATCGCAGACTTATAAATATATTGGCATAGAAGAAGGACTAAGCAATCAGAAAATATACAAAATTCAGAAAGATGCTCGTGGATATATGTGGTTCCTTACCCATGTGGGGATAGACCAATATAACGGAAAAGAAATAAAACATTATAAATTAAGAGAAGGTAACAGGGAACTAGACCCGTTATTGAATATAAACTGGACTTTTTTAGATAAAACAGGTACACTACTGGTCACAGGAAAACAAGGCAGAATTTTTCGTTATGATTCAGGCCACGACCGTTTTGTACAGATATACAGTATGTACAATTACTGGAATAAGGACTACCATGCTTTCGTGAGATATAGTTACATAGACCAGGAGGATAACGTATGGCTGTGCGGCAAATCGGCTATCCACCTTTTTAACATAGAATCCGGACAAAAGCAACGAATCTCTAACCGACTGGGAAATATCACCTGCATAGAACAGATAAACAGTGAACATTTCTTTATAGGTACAGACAAAAGAATCTATCTGGCAAAACTGGAAAACGGGAATTTAAAAGAGCTCTCCTGCGGCAAACTGGGAATGATGGATATGCACGTACATGAATTATATCTACACCGTACAGCCAACAAACTGTTTATAGGCACTTTTGAAAAGGGAGTCTATATATATGACTTGAACAGCCAGAAAATTGTACGTCCCGAAGTAGAACTGACAGATGTGAATATTACACGGATCAGTCCTTTGAACACAAAGGAGTTATTAGTAGCCACTGAAGGAGCAGGAGTACACAAGTTAAACATAGACACCTATGAAACAGATCCTTATATCATTGCGAACTATGGTAGTTACAACGAAATGGACGGAAACATTATCAATGATGTATATGTAGACAACGAGCAGCGTATCTGGCTGTCCAACTATCCTACGGGAATTACCGTCCGCAATAACCAATATACCAACTACAACTGGATAAAGCACTCTATTGGCAACCGGCAGTCACTAGTAAACAACCAAGTAAACTCCATTATAGAAGACAGTGACGGGGATCTGTGGTTTGGAACAAGCAACGGCATCAGCTTATACGATTCAAAACAAAAGCAATGGCGTTCTTTCCTAAGCTCTTTCAATCACGGACTAAAAAATCAGAACCGCATTTTTATTACTTTATGCGAAGTCTCTCCGGGTATTATATGGGCGGGAGGATATGCATCGGGCATTTTCCAGATTACCAAGAAAAACGGAAACATAGAATACCTCACCCCTGCCCAATCCTTCCATCTGAATGTACGTGCCGACAAATACATACGCGACATTAAAAAGGACAGATACGGGTGTATATGGTCCGGAGGATATTATAATCTGAAATGCTTTAATCTGAAGACACGCCAAGGACGTCTTTATCCCGGACTAGGTTCTGTTACTGCCATTGAAGAAAAGGACAGTACATCTATGTGGATAGGTACCTCCACCAATCTTTTTCTACTAGACCGGAATTCGGGCAAATACCATGAAATACCTCTGCCCGGTGGAGCAACCTACATTTATACGTTACACCAAGAAGACAATGGTTTACTCTACATTGGCACCAGTGGTTCCGGACTATTTACTTATGATCCGGTAAAAGAATCAATCAGCGCCCATTACCATACAGGAAACAGCCCGTTAGTATCAAACAGCATTTATGTTATTCTACCCACAAAAGACGGGAATATCTTGATGAGTACCGAAAATGGTATCAGTATTTTCTCGCCTACCAACCGCCAGTTCCGCAACTGGACTCGCGGACAAGGGTTGATGTCCACCTGTTTCAATGCCGGCTCCGGCGTACTACGTGCCAATGGGAACACCGTATTCGGAAGTACAGACGGTGCACTGGAATTCCCCCCAAACATAGAGATGCCCAAAACAGGAGATTCACATATGATATTCAGCGATTTCCGTATTTTCTACCAAACTGTATATCCCAATGATCCAAACTCTCCTCTGACTAAAGATATCGACCAAATAGAGAAATTGAATCTGAAATATATGCAAAATACATTTTCCATCCGAGTATCCTCTATCAATTACGATTATCCGTCGGACATACTATATACCTGGCAGTTGGAAGGATTCTACGATGGCTGGACTACTCCCAGTGACGAAGGAACTATCCGATTTACTAATGTTGCTCCCGGCACCTATACACTGCGTGTACGTTCTGTTTCCAAAGAGGATAATAAACACGTGTTGCAGGAGCGGATATTGAAAATAACTGTAGCACATCCCGTGTGGCTCAGTTTTTGGGCTATTTGTATTTATGTCCTGACTATCATTTTAGCAACATACGTCATTTTCCGCCTTCATTCCATGCGCAGAGAAAAAAAGGCCTCGGATGAAAGAACTCGGTTCTTTATCAATACAGCGCATGATATCCGTACTCCGCTGACACTGATAAAGGCACCTTTGGAAGAAATTCAACAAAAAGAAAATTTAAGTGAAGAAAGTCAGGCCAATATGCTTACAGCCATGAAGAACGTGGACACTTTGATACGCCTCACCACCAATCTGATAAACTTCAGCAAAGCCAATGTGTACTCATCCTCCCTTCGTATATCGGAACACGAACTTAATACCTATATGGAAGGAATATACCATGCCTTTTATAGTTATGCAGAAGCCAAACAGATCAAACTCGACTACAAAAGCAACTTTGAATATCAAAATGTATGGTTCGACAAAGAAAAGATGGACTCGATCACAAAAAATCTGATTTCAAATGCCATCAAATATACTCCCGCCCACGGTGAGGTACACATTATCACCCGCCATGACAAGGACAACTGGAGTCTGGAGATTACGGACACGGGCATCGGGATTCCTGCCAAAGAACAGAAAAAGTTATTTAAGTTACACTTCAGGGGCAGCAATGCCATCAATGCAAAAATTACAGGCAGTGGAATCGGACTGATGTTAGTGTGGAAACTGGTACGTATTCATAAAGGAAAGATCAGCATAGAAAGCGTAGAGAATAAAGGCACCCGCGTAAAGGTTATCTTCCCCCAAAAACAATTCCGAAGTCAACAGGTTCCGACAAAAACGGTACAACAAGAAAACGTGGTACCAGTATCCCCTAGTGCAGTCTCTCCCCACACTTATAAAGATCAGTATCGGCAGCATGTTCAAAATGCACAGCGCATCCTGGTTGTGGAAGACCATGACGATCTACGCGAATATCTGTCTCATACTTTATCCGAAGCTTATCAAGTGGAAACATGTACCAATGGAAAAGAAGCCTTAAAAATCATCCCCGAATTTAAGCCTGATTTAGTATTATCGGACATTATGATGCCCGAAATGCGGGGGGACGAATTGTGTTCTGCTATCAAGAATAATATACTGACGTCTCATATCCCTGTAATTCTGCTAACAGCATTAAATGACGAAAAGAATATCGTTGAAGGGTTGGAAACAGGTGCGGACAAATACCTGATAAAACCTTTTAACATAGGAATACTAAAAGCATCCATAGCCAATATACTGACTAACCGTGCACTACTTCGTAGCAAATATGCAGAAATGGAACTACACAATGACAGCATTTCCATAAATTATAGCAACACATTGGATCAACAGTTCCTGGAAGCAGTAAAAGAAACAATAACTGAAAATCTAGACAATTCAGGTTTCAACGTGGAGTCACTCTGTGCTTCACAAAATATGAGCCGTTCCAGTTTCTACAATAAACTAAAAGCATTGACAGACCAAGCTCCGGCAGACTATATCCGCCTGATCCGGCTGAAACGGGCAGCGCAATTACTATCCGAAGGACAGTATAATATATCCGAAATATCAGATATGACCGGGTTTAATGATGTAAAATATTTCCGCGAGGTATTCAAAAAATACTATAAAATAAGTCCTAGCGGATATAGCAAGGGAGAAATGAAGGAAGAACCGACTAAACCATAAGATTCCTAAAGAAACTTATTTTGAACAAAATTTATCATTAACGCATTAACAGATAAAAGAGAAAATGAGTACTTTCGGGGCATTCATCCGTAGAATAAACTGACTTATGATAGGAAAAATTAAAATGATGGCAATCATCACGTTTTACGTAGCTGTATTACTTGTTATTGCAGTGTATTTGCAAGACGGAAGCGGAACATTCTCCCATTTTTTCGAAAATGCAAATCTATACATACGTAATTTGCGTAATGTACATGCTCCGGCTTTCCATCAAACTTATGACAATTATCTGCAACTTTTTCCACTCATACTTCTATTCGGACTGAAATTGGGAGGAATAAGAGGTAATTTCGGATGGAAACGGCTGTTCACTTTCATAGTCTTGTCAGTCGTACTGACGCAGCTGGTAGTAAATGGATTAAAACTCACCACAGGGGTGCTTCGCCCGGATGCCACAAATTATTTCTCTTTTCCTTCCGGACATACGGCAGCAGCGTTTATGGCAGCTACCCTATTGTATAAGGAATATGGATTCAAAGGATATTGGGTAGGATTAGTAGCATACGCAGCAGCTATAGTTACAGGGTTTACCCGCATTCTGAATAACCGTCACTGGCTGTTTGATGTCATCATTGGTGCGGCCTTGGGAATATTGCTTACTGATTTGGCTTTCCGCCTGGTACAACTCATATTCAAAGACCGGGGACTTATACAACATAAATAAATACTATAAACTTAATAACACAACAAACTTGGCACTTATGAAAAAACAAATGATCTTATTGGGAATGTTAATGGCATTTTGTATGGCAGAGGCCAAAGTAACACTGCCTGCATTATTCACAGACAATATGGTATTACAACAAAAATCGAATGTCATTTTTCATGGCCATTCATCTACAAAAAAAGAAGTGATAATAAAAACGGGATGGAATAAGCATCCCTATACGACATCACCTGACAAAGAAGGAAATTGGAAAATAGAAGTTCCTACCCCATCTGCCGGAGGTCCTTATGAAATTATCATTTCGGACGGGGATGAGCACATACTGCAAAATATTCTGATTGGCGAAATATGGTTGTATACAGGAGAATGTGAAACAGAAACTCCCATAGATATACCCTCCCAACCTTATATCCGTCTGTTTCAGACAAAAAAAGAAATCTCTTTAGTTCCCAAGAAAGATTTGCATGCTACACAAGAAGGTTGGAAAGAATGTACATCTGAAACCATAACCGGACTCCCTGCAATCGGATATTTTTTTGCCAGTCAGTTACAAAAAAACCTGAAAGTACCCATAGGTATAATAAGTTGTACCTGGAAAGATACTCCTGCAGAAGCATGGGCCAGTTATGATGCGTTAGAAAACCTGCCAAGTTACAACAAAGAAACTGAAATGCTTGAATCCTTGGGGTTCAATCCTGAAAAAATAGAAGCAGAATATGCCCGTCAAAGAGAAGAGTGGTATCAAGCTCTTTACGAACACGATATGGGATGGTGCGATGACCACCAAGTATGGGCGGAACCTGATTATTCGGATGAAAACTGGAAAACAATGGAACTTCCGGGATACTGGGAAGATAAGGGAATGAAAGACTTCGATGGAGTAGTGTGGTTCAGAAAAACGATAGATATTCCACGTAACTGGGCTAGAAAAAATGTCACAATAAATTTAGGGAACATTGCCGATGAAAGCATCGTATATTATAACGGGACTGAAATAGGACGAAACACGAAAGCCGATGCGTCCCGCTATTACACAATTCCCTATAAGCTGGTAAAACGCGGAAAAGCTGTACTGACCATACGTGTGACCAATTACAAAAGCAAAGGAGGAATATATGGCCGTCCAGAAGACATGAAGCTGAGTGTAAAAGGCAAAGATCCTATCTCATTGGCAGGAGAATGGAAATACCTATCCGGTCTCTCATTAAGTGGAATCCCCCCTGTACCCATTTCACCAGAAAGTAACCCTAAGTATCCTACAGGATTATTCAATGCAATGATACATCCGCTTACCTCTTTCCCCCTTCAAGGTGTTATATGGTATCAAGGAAAGAGTAATTTGGAAAGTAGCGATGAATATGCAGACTTATTCATGTCATTGATAGCCGACTGGCGCGATAAATGGCAAAAACCACAAATGCCTTTCTACTTTGTGCAACTGCCCAATCATGAGAAAAAAGAAGAAGCACAAGATGATTCAGACTGGGCGGCCATGCGTGAAGCACAAGCACAGGCTTTACACTTGAATCATACAGGCATGGTGATAACCACCGATATTGGGAAAGAAAAAAGCAATACCTTCCAAAGTACTCTGGAAACAGGTCTTCGCCTATCACAGTTAGCTTTAAAGCAAACTTACGGAAAAAGAAAAATGCCTCAATATCCGGTTTATAAAGGCTACAGCATCGAAGGAAATACCCTTCGCATCCATTTTGAAAACTTAGGAAAAGGATTCTTGCATCCCGACCCAGTACGCGGATTTATAATCGCAGGTACAGATCGGATTTTTTATCCGGCAACAGTAACTGTAAAAAAGAAAGAAATAATTGTACAATCACCCGATGTACCTCATCCTGTAGCCGTAAGATACAATTGGGCCAACCATACTGATGGTACCTTATTCGGAGCATCAGGCCTGCCTGTAGCTCCATTCCGAACAGATAATTGGTAATTATTGCAAGCTATATGAATAGCCACTTAGATAATTCCTGTATATTTGCACTATTTTAAAATAAACAAAGAAAAACAATGGGAATGGTAATAGGTATAGACGTAGGCGGAAGCACCACCAAGATAATAGGTGTGGATAAAGAAGGCATAAAACATCCTATGATTGTAAAAGCCGAAGATCCTATCACTTCGTTATTCGGTGCTTTCGGCAAATACATATATGATAATGGAATCAGCTTAAACGACATTGATAAAGTCATGTTGACAGGAGTGGGAAGTGCTTACGTAAACCAACCCTTATATGGACTCTCTACTGATCATACGGATGAGTTTCTAGCAAACGGTCTTGGAGCTCACTATGACTCCCAATTGCAAGACCTTATTGTAGTAAGCATGGGTACCGGCACCTCTTTTGTAAAAGTGGAAGGAGGTAAAAACATATCTCACATAGGTGGTATAGGTATTGGCGGAGGAACCATTCAAGGACTATCTCGCCTGTTGTTAAAAACACAGAATATTCATCAAGTGGTAAAGATGGCAGAAAAAGGTGTAATAGAAAATATTGATCTGCAAATCAAGGATATTTGCAATACCCCTCTACCTGGACTGCCTCTGGATGCCACCGCTTCCACATTTGGCAAAGCAAGTTCAAACGCCTCTATGGAAGATGTAGCAGCGGGAATCATTCATATGGTATTACAATCAATAGGACAATCTGTCATATTAGCAGCACTGAATAGCCACATTAAAGATTTTGTCCTAATAGGTAATTTGACCAAAATGCCACAATGCAAAGAAATATTCCCAGTTATGGAAGAAATGTACCAATGCCATTTTTGGATACCTGAATATGCAGAGTATCGCACGGCATTGGGAGCAGCACTAGCTTATACACATAAATAAGAAAGAGAACTGTACTGTTCCTAACTCCTTTGTATTATTATGCTTAGCATAGCAGCAAGATTTTTCAGCTCAATGAAAAAGAAAAAGTGCATCTCCCGCTGATCTTCTAAAGTGGGAGATACAATAAATATCATAAAATTAGCCAACTAATTTATACTTAAAGTAGGGATATTCAATAAATATTCCTAAAACATGAGTACCCGGCGAGGGTTTCCGGAACCGCTTCCGCCGGAGAAAGGACATGGCGGAGCCTTCCGGACAGTTCCGTGGGAAAGGTACCCACACCCACGGGGAAAAAACGGTAGAGGCCACATTTCACACGTGCGTATACAAAAAAAAGCCTCCGGAACTTCTTCAAGTCCGGGGGCTTCAATCAAAACGGCGGCTACCTACTCTCCCACTGTGACGCAGTACCATCGGCGTGACAAGGCTTAACTTCTCTGTTCGGAATGGGAAGAGGTGGAACCCTTGTGCTATAGCCACCTGAATAAGGTTGACATATTGTTGAGCTGTTATCGTAATTTCATTCTGTAGTAAAAACCAAAGGTATACACCATCCGACATATAAGGAAAGTGGACGGGCAATTAGTAATGCTCGGCTTTGGTATCTCTACCTTTACACCTGCATCCTATCAACGTCGTAGTCTACAACGACCCTGAGAAATCTAATCTTGTGGCCGGCTTCGTACTTAGATGCTTTCAGCACTTATCCGATCCAGACTTAGATACCCGGCAATGCACCTGGCGGCACAACCGGCAAACCAGAGGTCTGTCCAACACGGTCCTCTCGTACTAGTGTCAGAGCCACGCAAATTTCATACGCCCACGATAGATAGAGACCGAACTGTCTCACGACGTTCTGAACCCAGCTCGCGTGCCACTTTAATGGGCGAACAGCCCAACCCTTGGGACCTTCTCCAGCCCCAGGATGTGACGAGCCGACATCGAGGTGCCAAACCACTCCGTCGATATGAGCTCTTGGGAGGGATCAGCCTGTTATCCCCGGAGTACCTTTTATCCTTTGAGCGATGTCCCTTCCATACGGAAACACCGGATCACTATGCTCTAGTTTCCTACCTGATCGACTTGTCAGTCTCCCAGTCAAGCGCCCTTATGCCATTACACTCTAAGGCCGGTTACCAATCGGCCGGAGGGCACCTTTAGAAGCCTCCGTTACGCTTTTGGAGGCGACCACCCCAGTCAAACTACCCACCAATCAATGTCCCCGTATCCACGGGTTAGAATCCAAACAAATAAAGGGTCGTATTTCAACAGCGGCTCCACAAATACTGGCGTACCTGCTTCAAAGCCTCCGACCTATCCTACACATCACGTGCCCAGATTCAATGATAAGCTATAGTAAAGGTTCACGGGGTCTTTTCGTCCCATCGCGGGTAATCGGCATCTTCACCGATACTACAATTTCACTGAGCTCACGGTTGAGACAGCGTCCAGATCATTACACCATTCGTGCAGGTCGGAACTTACCCGACAAGGAATTTCGCTACCTTAGGACCGTTATAGTTACGGCCGCCGTTTACTGGGGCTTCAATTCAACGCTTCTCTTATTGATGACATCTCCTCTTAACCTTCCAGCACCGGGCAGGTGTCAGGCTGTATACTGGATCTTTCGATTTGGCACAGCCCTGTGTTTTTGTTAAACAGTTGCCTGGACCGATTCTCTGCGCCCTCCCATAAAAGGGTAGGGACCCTTTATCCCGAAGTTACAGGGTCAGTTTGCCTAGTTCCTTAACCGTGAATCACTCAAGCGCCTTAGAATATTCATCCCGACTACGTGTGTCCGTTTGCGGTACGGGTACCTCCAGGATTAAGTTTAGCGGATTTTCTCGGCAGCATGCTTACGCGCACTATTGCCTTGTCCCGAAGGACGCGGCATACTATCAGGTTCGGATCTCATGGTGGATTTGCCTGCCATGATCGACTCCTACACCCTTCAACCATCTATTCCGTCAGATGGCGGCACTGTCACTACTGCGTCTCCACGTCACTCCTGAAGGTAGTAACGGAATATTAACCGTTTCTGCCATCGGCATCGCCGTTCGGCTGAGCCTTAGGACCCGACTGACCCTGATCCGATTAGCGTTGATCAGGAAACCTTAGTCTTTCGGCGAGGGGGTTTCCCGCCCCCTTTATCGTTACTTATACCTACATTTGCTTTTCCAGACGCTCCAGAATACCTCACGGTACGCCTTCGACGCCGACTGGAATGCTCCCCTACCGATCATATAAATGATCCCACTGCTTCGGTAGACAACTTCATACCCGATTATTATCCACGCCCGACTCCTCGACTAGTGAGCTGTTACGCACTCTTTAAATGAATGGCTGCTTCCAAGCCAACATCCTAGCTGTCTTAGCAGTCAGACTTCGTTAGTTTAACTTAGCTGTCATTTCGGGACCTTAGCAGGTGGTCCGGATTCTTCTCCTCTCGGGCACGGACCTTAGCACCCATGCCCTCACTCCTGCGGTAGAACTGATGCGCATTCGGAGTTTGTCAAGACTTGATAGGCGGTGAAGCCCTCGCATCTTATCAGTCGCTCTACCTCACATCAGTAACCCGCAAGGCTGCACCTAAATGCATTTCGGGGAGTACGAGCTATCTCCAAGTTTGATTAGCCTTTCACCCCTACCCTCAGCTCATCCAGAAGCTTTTCAACGCTTATTGGTGCGGTCCTCCAGCTGGTGTTACCCAGCCTTCAACCTGGCCAAGGGTAGATCACTTGGTTTCGCGTCTGCCACTGCCGACTATACGCCCTCTTCAGACTCGCTTTCGCTTCGGATACGTGTGTCGTCACACTTAACCTTGCCGGCAAAGGCAACTCGTAGGTTCATTATGCAAAAGGCACGCCGTCACTCATTAACGAGCTCCGACCGCTTGTAGGCGCACGGTTTCAGGAACTATTTCACTCTTCTGTTCGAAGTGCTTTTCACCTTTCCCTCACGGTACTGGTTCGCTATCGGTCTCTCGGGAGTATTTAGCCTTACCGGATGGTCCCGGCAGATTCACGCAGAATTCCTCGTGCTCCGCGCTACTCAGGATACTACTATGCTTCGACAACATTCGAATACGCAACTGTCATGCTCTATGGTCTTTCTTTCCAGAAAGTTCTTCTCTGATGTCTTCATGCAACGGCGTAGTCCTACAACCCCACCCATGCCGTAACATGGATGGTTTGGGCTGTTCCCCGTTCGCTCGCCACTACTGGGGGAATCATTGTTTATTTTCTTTTCCTGCAGGTACTAAGATGTTTCAGTTCCCTGCGTTAGCCTCCAACAACGTTGGATAATACCTCTTCAAGATATTGGGTTGTCCCATTCGGAAATCTCTGGATCAAAGGTCATTTGCACCTCCCCAAAGCTTATCGCAGCTTATCACGTCCTTCATCGCCTCCGAGAGCCAAGGCATCCGCCATGCGCCCTTCTTTACTTTCCTTATTCATTCGCCCACACTTGCGTGCCAGCGGGATGATATATACTTTCAGCTCTTTACTACTAAAATTACTGTTTGCTTGTACAATATGTCATAGATCGTTCATCTTCGTTTCTTACGTTTCCGATGGAGTGGAGAATAACGGATTCGAACCGTTGACCCTCTGCGTGCAAGGCAGATGCTCTAGCCAGCTGAGCTAATCCCCCGAACTTGATTCCGTTCGTAGTCCCAGGCAGAGTTGAACTGCCGACCTCTACATTATCAGTGTAGCGCTCTAACCAACTGAGCTATAGGACTAAGTTCAACCTAGTCTGTTTAATTAGACCCGGCTTCTTACTTTCTCTCTTCCGTATCATTACGGAATCATATCTTGAAATAAACAACACCAGCAGTACAAGAACAAAAACCTTATCGATCTTTCGTCCTCTCCAGAAAGGAGGTGTTCCAGCCGCACCTTCCGGTACGGCTACCTTGTTACGACTTAGCCCCAGTCACCAGTTTTACCCTAGGGCGCTCCTCGCGGTTACGCACTTCAGGTACCCCCGGCTCCCATGGCTTGACGGGCGGTGTGTACAAGGCCCGGGAACGTATTCACCGCGCCGTGGCTGATGCGCGATTACTAGCGAATCCAGCTTCGTGGAGTCGGGTTGCAGACTCCAGTCCGAACTGAGAGAGGTTTTTGGGATTGGCATCCACTCGCGTGGTAGCGGCCCTCTGTACCCCCCATTGTAACACGTGTGTAGCCCCGGACGTAAGGGCCGTGCTGATTTGACGTCATCCCCACCTTCCTCACATCTTACGATGGCAGTCTTGTCAGAGTCCTCAGCGAAACCTGTTAGTAACTGACAACAAGGGTTGCGCTCGTTATGGCACTTAAGCCGACACCTCACGGCACGAGCTGACGACAACCATGCAGCACCTTCACAGATGCCTTGCGGCTTACGGCTTTCACCGTAATTCATCTGCAATTTAAGCCCGGGTAAGGTTCCTCGCGTATCATCGAATTAAACCACATGTTCCTCCGCTTGTGCGGGCCCCCGTCAATTCCTTTGAGTTTCACCG
This sequence comes from Phocaeicola vulgatus ATCC 8482, assembly GCF_000012825.1. Taxonomy (GTDB): domain Bacteria; phylum Bacteroidota; class Bacteroidia; order Bacteroidales; family Bacteroidaceae; genus Phocaeicola; species Phocaeicola vulgatus. The sequence continues at coordinate 4,743,748 of NC_009614.1, forward strand.
TTGCCGGCGTACTCCCCAGGTGGAATACTTAACGCTTTCGCTTGGCCGCTTGCCGTATATCGCAAACAGCGAGTATTCATCGTTTACCGTGTGGACTACCAGGGTATCTAATCCTGTTTGATACCCACACTTTCGAGCCTCAATGTCAGTTGCAGCTTAGCAGGCTGCCTTCGCAATCGGAGTTCTTCGTGATATCTAAGCATTTCACCGCTACACCACGAATTCCGCCTGCCTCAACTGCACTCAAGATATCCAGTATCAACTGCAATTTTACGGTTGAGCCGCAAACTTTCACAACTGACTTAAACATCCATCTACGCTCCCTTTAAACCCAATAAATCCGGATAACGCTCGGATCCTCCGTATTACCGCGGCTGCTGGCACGGAGTTAGCCGATCCTTATTCATAAAGTACATGCAAACGGGTATCCATACCCGACTTTATTCCTTTATAAAAGAAGTTTACAACCCATAGGGCAGTCATCCTTCACGCTACTTGGCTGGTTCAGGCCTGCGCCCATTGACCAATATTCCTCACTGCTGCCTCCCGTAGGAGTTTGGACCGTGTCTCAGTTCCAATGTGGGGGACCTTCCTCTCAGAACCCCTATCCATCGAAGACTAGGTGGGCCGTTACCCCGCCTACTATCTAATGGAACGCATCCCCATCGTCTACCGGAATACCTTTAATCATGTGAACATGCGGACTCATGATGCCATCTTGTATTAATCTTCCTTTCAGAAGGCTGTCCAAGAGTAGACGGCAGGTTGGATACGTGTTACTCACCCGTGCGCCGGTCGCCATCAGTCTTAGCAAGCTAAGACCATGCTGCCCCTCGACTTGCATGTGTTAAGCCTGTAGCTAGCGTTCATCCTGAGCCAGGATCAAACTCTTCATTGTAATAATATCTTTTCCAACTGTTCAGTTGATAATCTGCTCAAGGATTCCAAATCTATCAATATCAATATTGACGGTTCTTGTTTTTTCCGTACACCATATATATATATTACATATAGTGCACCGGCTTGTACTACTTGTTTGTTTATCTTAAATCTTTCAAAGAACTCTCATTTATGTTTTGCCATCGTTTCCGAAAGCGGATGCAAAGGTAAGAGATTTTATCGTAACCGCCAAATGTTTTCGAAAGTTTTTTTTGAAAAAGTTTTTTTTTCGAAACTTCCATAAAAGGCGGGACGTCCATCCTCCCCAGGTCTTATCCGTTCTCGCTCCCTTAGCCCCGCTAAGGTAAGATACTGGGTGCAGACACTGTCAAGGAAAACTCTCCTACGTTTGTTTCACCAAGTCAGTCACACACTGTCTGAAGTGCCGCATCTCTCTCGATTGCGGATGCAAAGGTAGACCTTTTAACGATTACCAGCAAACATACGAAGGAAAAATTATACGGATTTCCTGAAACTTTTTTGTAATACTCTGAATAACAGATGTGTTACAAAGCATGTTTTTATAACGGAGGACACCGGAGGAAAAAGACAGACACATTATAATATTCGCACGCGCGTATAGGGACGGAAAAAGGAAGGGACCCATACGAAAACAGCAGACGAAAAACAAGAAAAGACGGAAAAACGGAAGGCAAACTTGCAAACTTGCAAAACTTGCAGCACTTCCACACCCACTAAAAAACAAAACTACCATTTAAGACAAGAACGAAATCAAAGACAATAAATAAGTAAATTCTATAATTCTCTTTATACAAAAAGACAGACCTGTTTTATTCCTCCATTTACAAATAAAAAACTATCCACCTATCAGATGATCCATTAAAAAGACGTATCTTTGCCATTCATTATTTTTAATGCTAACATGAAATACGGAGTAACAAAAAATACATTACTTATTACAGCAGGCATAGTTTGGCTCTTAGCCGGTATCAACATCTTACGTATTGGAATAAGTTGCTGGATAAACGATTCTCATTATTGGTTCTTCAAAGTCTGTGAAGCTACCATAGTATTTCTGTTATTCTTTGGTCTGATATTTCATAAACTTTACAAGAAACATACTCATCGCATATCTCAAAAGAAAGCCAAGAATTGTCCATTCTCTTTCTTCGATGTAAAAGGGTGGATTATCATGGCATTCATGATTACCATAGGTATTTTAACACGCACCCTGCATTTACTACCGGAAGCATTCATTGCTGTATTTTATACAGGATTGTCAGTAGCCCTAATTACAACTGGTACCCGATTTATATGGTACTGGTGGAGAAACAGGCATCTACTAGTCTGATAAGTCATTCGGTCTACAGGGATTTCCACGACGGATGCTATTTTTCCCTCGCACGATGGCAGCGAAACCTCCCCAAAAGAAACGACAGTATCACCAATCACTCTTTCAAATCGCATGTTTCAAGAAATCTACAGGCTACCATACAGGTTGATACCACTAGCAGAGTGAATCGAAGAAAATCATATCATGCTACGCTAAGGTTTCCGCATCGAGCAGATTAATCATACCTGATTGCAAATTGTTATAAGCTCCCGAACAGTTGTTGTCATTGTATGGATTCCTCAACATACAGTTCGGCAACCTCAATGCGGCATACATCTACACCGGTAAACTCCACAATACACTCGCCCACAACCTGCGTTATCCTTGCGCGAAGAAGTAAACCACAAGTATCTTACCTTTTCAGCCGGATAGTCGAAATCACCCCGGTTCTCTCCACTTCCTAGCTTTTCGGGTATTATCAACTGTTCTGTTTCTAGCGTAGAAATATCATTAAGAAAACATACTGCCACGCTGAACAACGGAAAGAGCAATAGTTAAATAATAAATAACCTTTTCATCTTCTATCATTTTTTTATTGGTTGTTACATTCTTCATCTGTCACAACATGGGATGGAGATAAAATAGCACTACCGTAACGACGGTTCAACAGTTCTGATTATGTAGAATCAACACAAGACGATGAGCCAACTGGTTAAATCAAACTAATAAAAAACAATCGCCGCAGAAAGAAATGTATAACTCCCTGCGACAATTGTTTTATTGTAATATCCAAGTACATCGATCTATCAATTGTTTTTTACTATCATTGGCACGTACTTCTATTTCATTCCTTCCTTTTCTGAGAGGGACATCCTTGAACAAACAAACTTTCAAACTGTCTGGTTTCATCTTTCCACACTGACAGTCATTCACGATCAATATCACTTCTTCTACATTCGAAAAAACCTGTACATCAACGAGTGGCTTCACTCGATTCACATTACGACGCCCCGCGATATAAATCATAGGTTCCGGATTCCAATTGGCCCGATAAAAATAATAAGCATCCTTTTTAATCTTGCGATCATGGGTTACCAGCCCTTTGTCATTAATGCCCGGACGATCACCTTCCGTACGATGAGCCGCACCGAAATCAAACATATTCCACACAAAACTAGCCCACACATACGGACGTTCGTTTATTATTTTCCAATTCTGAATGTGATATTCTGTTTGCCAATTCTCTGGATGCCACCAACTTCCGGGAACAGTTTGTACCAATGAATCCTGCTGATGATAGATACTAGCACCCGCACCATATTCGCTGATGGCAATTTTCATTTCGGGATGGTTCTTATGAGTAGCATCCAACCATGTGGCAAGCGTAGCCGGCGTAGCCCCATACCATCCGTCATAGCGATTCCAAGCTATATGATCAGTAATGAAATTCAACGCACCCTCCTGATTACTTGCAGAAGTAGTAGGACGAGTAGGATCCTCTTGATGCGCTATAGCATTCAACTCCTTTATATACTCTACAGGATTGTCTCCCTGCTCTTTTAATTCATTGAACAACCCCCAAAAACAGATACTAGGATGATTGTAATGCTGGCGTATCATCTCTTTCAACTGCTCTTTACCATTTTCACGGAAAGAAGGCTGATCAACAAAACCTTTATCAGCGTATCCTCCTGGCCCCACAAATGGAATCTCAGCCCAAGTAACAATACCATGTTTATCCATTAAATCATACATATAGGTAGCTTGCGGATAATGTGCCAGACGAACAGCATTCACCCCCATATCAAGCATGATACGAGTATCTTCCTCGTGATGCACCGGACAAAGAGCATTACCCACTTCCGCCCTCTCCTGATGACGGCATACACCATGCAGCGGCAAGTATTTTCCATTCAAGAAAAAACCTTTATCGGGATCCGTAACGTAATAACGTAACCCTAACGGCTGTTCCACTTTGTCCAATTCTTTTCCGTCTTTAATCAAAGTCACCACCGCCTGATACATGAACGGATCCTGCATACCGTTCCAAAGACGCGGATTCTTCAGTATGAACTCTATATTCTCTACCTGTACATCTGTATGAGGAATCATACTTACTTCCTTCTCCGTTTCATACACAGTCTTTTTCCCGTCATTAACCTGCAACCGGAGCACTACTTTCCGGAGTTCTCCCGTTCCATTAGAAAGATTTACGCGTGCACAAATAGTTGCCTGTTTATCCGTAACCTGTTGCTGTATGAGATAAACCCCAGACGATGCATAATCTAACGGAGAAATACACAGGTTATCAGTCAGCAACAGATGTACATCCCGATAAATGCCGCCATAAAAATTAAAATCACCGACCAATGGCATTACATCCAACTGCTCGCCATTATTGACACGTACCAGCAATGTATTCTCTTTTCCATATTCCACTTTATCGGTTATCTCGAAGACAAAAGCTCCATAGCCTCCCCGATGCTCACCTATATGTTTACCATTTACAAAGACGTTGCTCACGCAATTCGCCCCCTCGAAACGTAAAAAAAGCCGCTTGCCTTGCCACTCGGGACGGATGAATATCTTTTTAGTATAATTACCTATTCCCCGCTTGTAATCGTGCTTACCACCCAAGGCATCCTGCGCATTCCAAGTATGAGGCAAGTCTACCCTACGTGCAGCACTAGCATTTACTTGATGGGAAAAACGGAAACTCCAATCCTGATTGATAAGCTTATCTTCTCTTTGTGCCAACACCTGCATGCTGAAAGCTGCGGCAAATAATACGGTGAAAGTTCTTCTGAGGTTTTTCATATGTATTTTTATTATTATACTTTGATTTATGTTCCAACAGCAAAAATAGGCAAAAAACTTGAGAGAGCAACTAAAACACAGAAGAATAGTTGAATACGAAAAAGGTAAAAGTCAAAACCGCCATGAATAACTTTTCTTCTGATATTCACAGCGGCATATATTATAAGCAAAATAATAAATCAACACATATCCTCTCAAAGATTTTTCCAAGCATTTCTTATAATATTTCGTATAGAAGCATGCTAAAAAATACCGATATAATTACAAATATAAAATCCAACGATATATTATCTTATTGTTTTACATTTAGCTTATAACCAACAGAGAGGGTTAAACTGTTATAATTCACACCTATATTATCATTTTTAGATTCTTTCCCAAGTGACATTTCATATTGAAGCTTAACCGTCCACCTCCGATTTTCAATACCTACAGCAGATGTCATTCCCCAGTCGAAATTTCTCGCATGCTGATATAGAAACTGGTTGCTACCACCCTCCGCACTTTCTCCCACACCAGGATATCCTTCAACCCAACCGGAAGAAGGCATAGTTAGATAATATGGATTGCTGTCAATATGATTTTTTATACAATATCCTATATATGATCCTATCTCAAAGAAAAATTTAGTGGAATTGTTGCTATGGATAGAGAATTTAGCTAAAATAGGAACTTGTAAAAAATGCCTTGTCTGAGAAACATTTTCTATCCATGTAGCATCTCCATTACTATATGTTCCGCCATTATTCACAGAGTATCCTCTAAAAGTATAATATAATCCCGACTTCATAGAGAACATATTATTAACATTATAATCTGCAGATATCCCTAAACGAGTGGATGGACGCCAACATTCTCCATACCCAGTTCTTTGTATTGCAGATAACCCTGCTTCGGTTGCCCATGTAACACGCTGAGCATTAGCCCACATGCTACAAGAAAAAACAACAGCAAATAATAATACTTTTTTCATTGAAAAATAAATTAAAGTTAGTAATTCTATAGTTTATACTATCGTGTCGCTATAATCTTTTTCATCATAACAACTTCATTTTTTGACAGAATGACAACAAAGTTCCGTTTTACCCCCATCCATGAAATCATTTTTATTTCAAACTAACATTTTACCAAACCGATAAGATTGAATGTAAGTACGATATAGCGATAACCGATCCACTAAAAAAATACAAGGGGAACAAGCAATAAGTACGGTTTCAGGCTTACAAAAGAAGAAGCTATTTTAAATTAGCACATTGACTGCATGATTTTTTATATATTTCCACATCAACAATAATTCATCTTGATACATTATTTTTCTGAAGCAGCTCATATATTTGGTCAGCGTATTCTGAGACAATTTTCTCACTATCCGCAGGTGCATTTCAAAAGCATCAATAAACTCACCCTTCAACTCGTTGAAGGAAATATACTCTTTCCTGTAGAATTCGTGGATTACAATCTCCAGCAATTCATAGCAGTTCCCATAACGGGAAAGAGTGGATTTCTGATATTCCTTGCCGATTAATGCCGTCCAGTCATCCATGCACTTCTTCATCGTACCCAAAACAATACGACGTTCCTCTTTAGAGAACAGCTTCACCAAAAGATGTTTAGGAATTACCAAAGCCTCCTGACACAAAAGTTCCTTGTGAATCTGGTATAAACGGACTGTCAGCGACTCAATATAGCAGTTCAGTTCCACCGACGCCCGGTCTTTACCTTTGCTGCATCCCTTAACATTATTCCACATCTTTAGAGGAACACTTCTTTGGATACGGGCATCTTCACTTTGCCCGTCAATTGTCACACGAAGAATAATAGGTGCTTCACCATTTTTCAACAATCTGCTCTTCAGAGCGAAGAACAAAACTTTCATTGCACCTTAGTTTCATCCTATTCTGTTTTTAGCGTTACAAACGCAATAAATATGGAGCAAGGCACTTCCTTATAAAATAAGGAAATTCAGAGAAATATCTGCATTTTAGTTGCATTTTTCAGTAGCCCTAAAAAAGCAACAGAATTTGCACCTGACATACTTCTCAGAAACGCTACATTCTGCTTCACCTCAAACAAACAAAAAAGCCCTAATTCCGTTGAGAATCAGAGCTTTTCCTAATTTTGCTTTCTTGAGAAGCGGTGCGTACGGGACTCGAACCCGTGACCCCATGCGTGACAGGCATGTATTCTAACCAACTGAACTAACGCACCAATAATTTTAATAAATCAAAAAAGACTTGCGGTGCGTACGGGACTCGAACCCGTGACCCCATGCGTGACAGGCATGTATTCTAACCAACTGAACTAACGCACCAGTAATTTTGATAAATCGGAAAAAAACTTGCGGTGCGTACGGGACTCGAACCCGTGACCCCATGCGTGACAGGCATGTATTCTAACCAACTGAACTAACGCACCAATAATTTTGATAGTCTCTCTTCCGACGCTTTCTCTCTCGATTGCGGGTGCAAAGGTACGCATTATTTTTAAATCTGCAAGCGTTTTGGCAAAAACCATAAAAAAAATATTTTCCAACTCCCTTCACCTCCCCACCCTAAAAATTACGATATTGTTATTATTTTAATCTTTTCAACAAACTTCTTGTTATAAAATTTAGCTTATTGGCAATAATTCGCTATTTTTGTGCACTCAATAGATTAAAATCGAAAATTAGGGAAAAAGATGAATACAACTGCAAAATTATTGTTGCACTGCCCAGACCAACCAGGCATTTTGGCAGAAGTCACAAACTTTATTACAATTAACAAAGGTAATATTGTCTACTTAGACCAATATGTGGACCATGTAGAAAATATATTTTTCATGCGTATAGAATGGGAAATAAAGGATTTCTTTATTCCTAAAAATAAAATAGAAGATTATTTTGAAACCTTGTATGCCCAAAAATATGAAATGAAATTCCGTCTTTATTTCTCGGATGTAAAACCCAAAATGGCCATATTTGTTTCCAAACTGTCCCATTGCCTGTTCGATATGCTGGCACGCTACACGGCCGGAGAATGGAATGTGGAAATTCCGCTGATTATAAGTAACCATCCCGACCTTCAGCATGTGGCAGAACGTTTCGGTATACCGTTCTATCTCTTCCCTATTACTAAAGAGAACAAAATGGAACAGGAAAAAGCAGAAATGGAGCTATTGGAAAAACATAACATCAATTTCATTGTACTGGCACGCTATATGCAAGTGATTTCCGAACAAATGATTGAAGCATATCCCAACCGCATCATCAACATACACCACTCTTTCCTCCCTGCGTTCGTTGGTGCAAAACCTTATCATGCAGCGTTTGAACGAGGAGTAAAAATCATTGGTGCGACCAGCCATTATGTTACCTCCGAACTGGATGCCGGTCCTATCATTGAGCAAGATGTAGTACGCATCACACACAAGGACACTGTGCAGGATTTAGTAAGTAAAGGTAAAGATTTGGAAAAAATAGTCCTTTCTCGTGCTGTTCAGAAACATATTGAACGAAAAGTATTGGCTTATAAAAATAAAACAGTTATCTTTAGCTGATGAAAATTGCTGTCGTAAAATATAATGCAGGAAACATCTACTCCGTAGACTATGCACTGAAGCGCCTTGGAGTAGAAGCAACCATCACTTCCGATAAGGAAGTATTGATGAGTGCCGACAAAGTTATCTTCCCCGGTGTGGGCGAAGCCGAAACAACCATGAGCCATCTCCGGAAAAACCGGTTGGATGAAGTTATTAAAAACTTAAAACAACCTGTACTAGGTATCTGCCTGGGAATGCAGCTGATGTGCCGGCACTCCGAAGAAGGAAATGCTGACTGCTTGGGCATCTTTGATACTGATGTAAAGTTGTTCAGCCCCACCCGGCATGAAGACAAAGTACCCCATATGGGATGGAACACCCTGACTCATGTACGCAGCGACCTGTTCAAAGGATTCACCAAAGAAGAATTTGTATACTTCGTACATAGCTTCTATGTGCCTCTGAACGAGTTTACGGCAGCACAAACAGATTATATCCTCCCCTACAGTTCGGCCTTGCACAAAGATAATTTCTATGCGACACAGTTCCATCCCGAAAAGAGCGGAGCCGTGGGCGAACGAATCCTGAGGAACTTTTTAGAATTGTGAACCATTACATTATATATAACAATGTATAAGAAGAAATAGATATGATAGAGTTAATTCCTGCCATCGACATTATTGATGGCAAATGCGTCCGTCTTTCTCAAGGAGATTATAACACACAGAAAGTATATAACGAAAACCCGGTTGAGGTTGCCAAAGAATTTGAAGCCCATGGGATTCATCGTCTGCACATTGTCGATCTGGATGGAGCAGTTTCACGCCATGTTGTGAATTACCGTGTACTAGACCAAATCGCCAGCCGCACTTCTCTGGTCATTGATTTTGGAGGAGGGATAAAAACAGACGAGGACCTAGTCATCGCTTTCGACAATGGCGCACAAATGGTAACCCTGGGCAGCGTAGCCGTGAAAAATCCCGGGCTTTTCAAAAAATGGCTGGAACAATACGGAAACGAGAAAATCATTCTGGGAGCTGATGTAAAGGAGAATAAAATTTCTGTCAATGGCTGGAAAGAGGAAAGTCAGCAGCAGTTGATCCCTTTTTTGAAAGATTATACTAAAGAAGGGGTTTTCAAGGTGTTATGTACCGACATCAGCCGTGACGGAATGTTGCAAGGACCTTCCGTGGAACTATACCAGCAAATCCTGAAGGAGTTCCCGAATATGCATCTGATAGCCAGCGGAGGAGTAAGCTGTATACAGGACATTATCGACCTGGAAATAGCCAAAGTTCCGGCTGTTGTTTTCGGCAAGGCATTATACGAGGGAAAAATTACATTGAAAGACTTAAACCGTTTCATGTAAAAGCAAATCATGTTAGCAAAAAGAATCATACCTTGCCTGGACATCAAAGACGGGCAGACCGTAAAAGGAACCAATTTCGTAAACTTACGTCAAGCAGGTGATCCGGTAGAACTGGGGCGTACCTACAGTGAACAGGGAGCTGACGAACTGGTCTTTCTCGATATCACTGCCAGCCATGAAGGGCGCAAAACCTTTACCGATTTGGTAAAACGGGTAGCGGCCAATATCAATATCCCCTTTACTGTAGGAGGAGGTATAAACGAACTGAGCGACGTAGACCGGCTATTGAATGCAGGAGCTGACAAAGTTTCTATCAATTCATCAGCCATCCGCAATCCGGATTTGGTAGACAAGATTGCCAAACATTTCGGTTCACAGGTCTGTGTGGTAGCCATTGACGCCAAGCAGACTGAAACCGGGTGGAAATGCTATCTGAACGGCGGCCGGATTGAAACCGACAAGTACCTGTTTGACTGGGCTAAAGAGGTGAACAACCGCGGGGCAGGAGAAATTCTTTTCACGAGCATGAACCATGACGGAGTGAAAAACGGATATGCCAACGAAGCCCTCTCCACCCTGGCCGATTTACTGACAATTCCCGTCATCGCATCTGGAGGCGCCGGATGCATGGAACATTTCCGCGATACATTTGCAAAAGGGAAAGCAGATGCTGCATTAGCAGCCAGCGTTTTTCATTTCGGAGAAATTAAAATTCCCGAATTAAAACAATATCTTTGCGAACAAGGAATTAATGTGAGGTTATAACTCTGTTTTTAATTGCATCTAAATCTGTTTCCACTACCATCCCAAACAGGATGAAAGACTGGCAAACGACCTTCAGATCCTCATTCCACTCTGAATGACGATGCTGATGAAATTTTAAACAAGTTCTATACAACACCGATAATATAACAATAAAATATAGAAAAATGGATTTGAATTTCGAAAAAATGAACGGGTTGATCCCCGCCATCATACAAGACAACAGCACCAGCAAAGTACTGATGTTAGGGTTTATGAATGAAGAAGCATACCGAAAGACAGTGGAAACCGGTAAAGTAACCTTCTTCAGCCGTACCAAGAACCGTCTGTGGACAAAAGGTGAAGAAAGCGGGAATTTCCTGAATGTTGTTTCTATAAAAGAAGACTGTGACAAGGATACCCTGCTGATCAAAGTAAATCCGGCAGGTCCTGTATGTCACACCGGAACAGATACTTGCTGGGGAGAAGAAAACAAAGAAGACATCATGTTCCTGAAGGAATTACAAGATTTCATTGACAAACGTCACGAGGAAATGCCCGCAGGCTCTTACACCACCAGCCTGTTCGAATCCGGTATCAACAAAATGGCACAGAAAGTAGGCGAGGAAGCCGTGGAAACGGTTATCGAAGCTTGTAACGGAACCGACGAACGCCTCATCTACGAAGGAGCCGATCTGATATACCACATGATTGTACTGCTCACCTCAAAAGGCTATCGCATCGAAGACCTTGCCCGTGAATTGAAAGAACGTCATAGCGCTACGTGGAAAAAACATTAAAAATGATGGACGAAGCTCTCATTCGATATAAAAACGTATATATCAACCAACAAGAGTTAGGCGTATTGGAAGATGTAAACCTGGAACTGAACAAGGGTGAATTTGTTTACCTCATTGGAAAAGTCGGTTCCGGAAAAACCTCATTACTGAAAACAATTTACGGTGAGCTGGATATACAGTCAGGAGAAGCTGAGGTATTAGGCTACAACATGACTAACATCAAGCGGAAGCATATTCCCGAACTGCGCCGCCGTTTAGGCATTGTCTTTCAAGATTTTCAGTTACTGACAGACCGCACCGTACACGCAAACCTCAGTTTTGTATTGCGCGCCACCGGATGGACAAACAAAGCAACCATCAAAGCACGCATTGAAGAAGTACTGGACCAAGTGGGAATGACCGGCAAAGGATACAAAATGCCCAACGAGCTATCGGGTGGCGAGCAACAACGCATTGTTATCGCCCGTGCCATCCTGAACCGGCCGGACATTATTCTGGCCGACGAGCCGACGGGTAACCTGGACACCGAAACAGGGCGCAAAATTGTAGAACTTCTGAAATCCATTTGTGCTACAGGCTCCGCCATCATGATGACCACCCATAATCTGCATCTCCTGTCGGAATATCCGGGAGTTGTCTACCGCTTTGAGAATCATCATATCAAAGAAGTGACTCACGAATACAGCCGGATGGAAAGAAGTCAAAATGAGACCGAAAAAGGAGAAAAAACGACAGTTACACCCCAAGAAACGGCAGAATAAGTAGATGAATGATAAATATCATCGCTAAAATGCTGATTTTTGCAGTCTTATTTGTATATTTGCACGCTAATTATCAATATAGGAACAATTAAAATACGAAACGAAAAATGAAAGTTTTAAAGTTTGGAGGTACTTCGGTAGGTTCTGCACAAAGAATGAAAGAAGTAGCCAAATTAATTACCGACGGTGAACAGAAGATTGTTGTACTTTCAGCCATGTCTGGAACAACAAACACGTTGGTTGAAATTTCGGATTATCTGTATAAGAAAAATCCCGAAGGTGCGAATGAAATCATTAACAGACTGGAGGCTAAATATAAACAGCATGTTAATGAACTTTATTCTACTGACGAGTATAAGCAGAAAACACAGGAATTTATAAAAGCACAGTTCGATTATATTCGTTCGTATACAAAAGATATTTTCACACTGTTCGAAGAAAAAGTAATCCTGGCACAAGGCGAATTGATCTCCACCAACATGGTTACCAACTATTTGCAGGAACAAGGGGTCAACGCCATCTTACTTCCGGCATTGGAATTCATGCGCACGGACAAGAACTCGGAGCCCGATCCTGTATATATCAAAGAAAAACTGGCCGCACAGCTGGAAATACATCCGGATGCTGAAATTTATATCACACAAGGTTTTATCTGCCGTAACGCCTATGGCGAGATAGATAATCTGCAACGTGGCGGAAGCGACTATACCGCATCACTGATCGGTGCCGCTGTAAACGCCTCCGAAATCCAGATATGGACAGATATTGACGGTATGCACGATAATGACCCGCGCATCGTAGACAAGACTTCTCCTGTACGTCACCTGCACTTCGAAGAAGCTGCCGAGTTGGCCTACTTTGGTGCGAAGATTCTGCATCCTACTTGCGTACAGCCTGCCAAATATGCCAATATTCCCGTCCGTCTGCTTAATACAATGGAACCTACAGCCCCGGGGACTTTGATTTCCAATGATACGGAAAAAGGCAAAATCAAGGCAGTTGCAGCCAAAGACAACATCACTGCCATCAAGATCAAATCAAGCCGTATGTTACTGGCCCACGGCTTCTTGCGCAAAGTATTCGAAATCTTCGAAAGCTATCAGACCTCTATCGACATGATCTGTACTTCAGAGGTCGGTGTTTCCGTATCCATTGATAACACCAAACATCTGAATGAAATTCTGGACGACTTGAAGAAATATGGTACAGTAACCGTAGATCAGGATATGTGTATCATCTGTGTAGTCGGTGACCTGGAATGGGAAAACGTAGGCTTTGAAGCCAAAGCGTTGGACGCCATGCGCGACATACCGGTACGTATGATTTCATTCGGCGGTAGCAACTACAATATTTCTTTCCTGATTCGTGAAGAAGACAAGAAGAAAGCATTGCAGTCATTAAGCGATCATTTATTCAACAATAAATAATTTCTACTGTAGGGGCGGATTGAATCCGCCCGAATACATCCCACTCTACAAAGTTGGTGTTTTCGGGCGAATTTAATTCGCCCTTGCTCATAAAAACAAAATACAATATGAAAGGAACATTCCCCGTAAACAAGTTCAGAGAGTTGGAAACTCCCTTCTACTATTACGATGTCAATGTGCTGCGAGAAACCTTGTCATGCATCAACAAAGAAGCAGGCAAATACAATAATTTCTGCGTGCATTACGCCGTGAAGGCCAATGCTAACCACAAAGTCCTGACAATTATCCGCGAAAGCGGTCTGGGAGCCGACTGTGTAAGTGGCGGAGAAATCCGCGCAGCCATTAAGGCCGGATTCCCGACAAACAAAATAGTCTATGCTGGTGTAGGCAAGACAGACTGGGAAATTAATCTGGGTCTGGATTATGATATTTTCTGCTTCAACGTAGAGTCCGTACCCGAACTGGAAATCATTAACGAACTGGCTGCCGCCAAAGGCAAAACAGCCCGTGTAGCTTTCCGTATCAATCCGAATGTAGGTGCGCATACCCATGCAAATATCACCACCGGACTAGCAGAAAACAAATTCGGTATCAGCATGGAAGATATGGACAAAGTGATTGATATGGCCGGAACATTGCCTCATGTAAAATTTGTAGGCTTACATTTCCACATCGGTTCTCAGATTCTGGATATGGGTGATTTTGTAGCCTTGTGCAACCGTGTAAACGAACTACAGGAAAAACTCTATGCCCGCCAAATCATAGTAGAACATATCAATGTAGGCGGCGGCTTAGGAATTGATTATGCACACCCCAACCGTCAAGCCATCCCCAACTTCACGGAATACTTTGCCACTTATCACAAGCATCTGAAACTGCGCCCCCAGCAGACTTTACATTTCGAACTGGGACGTGCCGTAGTAGGACAGTGCGGCAGCCTTATCAGCAAAGTGATTTATGTAAAGCAAGGAACCAACAAACAGTTTGCCATATTAGATGCCGGCATGACCGACTTGATTCGTCCTGCCCTTTATCAGGCATACCACAAAATAGAAAATATCACTTCGGAAGAACCTATGGAAACTTACGATGTGGTAGGCCCCATCTGCGAATCATCCGATGTATTCGGCAAGGCTATTGATTTGAACAAAGCACACCGTGGCGACCTTTTCGCTCTCCGTTCAGCAGGAGCATATGGTGAAATTATGGCATCGGCTTACAATTGTCGTGCATTGCCCAAAGGATATACCTCAGAAGAGTTAGTATAAACCAACTCCAACTGCCTGAATAAATAAGAAACAGCGCCGCTTTGATGCAAAGCGGCGCTGTTTCTTATTTAGGGATATTCAGTAAATGTCTCTAAAAAATAAGATGGCATATGAAGATGATAGGGCATGACCATTTCATATGCCATTCTTATTGTCATTTTTCCGTGCTTTCTCACATACTTCTATCCGACAGGACATGACGTTCCGGAAGAAGTCTGATGACCTCTTCTGATTCTGTGAGTAAAATCATATCATGCTGCTTTAGCTGTTTTGTTTCTGATTTTTTCTATCATCAGTATGGCATTTGCCGTATGTATTCCAAAGAAAATCCACAGTATTTCCGTCTTCCTGTTTCTGGCCTTTATCCTTGAGAGCGAGTAATGTTGCTTTTGAGTGCCGAAGCTTCCTTCAAGCCGTGTTGCCCTTTCTTTTGAGAGTTCGCTTCTAAGCACCTTCCTCAAAGGCTCATCTTTGGCCGCCCTTCCCTTGCGCACAAAGGATGTGGATATCCCATATTTTGTACAGAACTTTCTGTTGGCATTATTGGCATATATGGAATCGGCAGCCACACATCTTACCCTTACATTCATAAGCTTCTGCTGCATACGGATACAGTCCTTCAAGCGTATACCCTCATTGAATGCCTTGAACGAGAGGTGTTCGATGAACGATATGCCGTCTATCTGTATATTATTGACCTTTGCACCGAACTCGACGGACTTGGTTTCCTTGCCTCTGACGATGGGACGTACATAATGACGGTCAATGCTGACGATGCGGTCACTGACTTTCCGCCCTTCAAACATTTCCTTTTCTTGTACAAGCACCTTTCTGATGATGGAAAGACGCTTATGATAATCCTGGGTATATCGGAGTAAAGCACCGTACTCGCTATGGATCCCATCCCTTTGACTGAGGAGCTTTTCAAGAAGCTTGATCATACGGCGCTTAAGCATTCTTGTCCTTGAAGCTCTCCTCTTTCTTTTCTTGCAGTAGGACAGATAGGATTCCGCCACATTCCTGTATTTGTTGCGCGGACGCCTTATGCCCAACTCCCTGCAATGCCGGCATATATGCCTGTAGAGCCATTCGAGGCTTTCCCAAAGGAGTTTCATGTCCGTAGGAAAACGCATGTGGCTTTCATAGCATGTGGCATCGGTCATGCAGACGTGAAGGTTATCAAGATAAGGTTTCCAGTGTGAAGCCAGGAGCTCCTGGAAAGAATCAATGTCAAGGCGGGATGCTATCTCATTACGGATGGCACTGACTATCTTGAAGTTGGTTATGGGAAGGGACGGGGGAATCATAATTCCACAGAAAATCTGGTAGTGTATGTTCCCGTTCAGATGTTCCACCAGTTGCCTGTCGGAGAATCCGGTGTATGCCTTCAGGACCATAAGGGCGATCTTTGCGGAAGGACTGAATCTGTTCCTGCGTCCCAGGCGCCGGTCCGACAGGCCGGCGGCTTTTGCCATACATTCAAACGGAAAGACCGAATGAAGCTTGCCAAGCTCACTCTCATTAAAACTCTTGCGGTATTTTTCCAGAATATCAAATTCTGTAAAACCCAAAGTAGGGTGAATTTCTGAAATATTCACTATCTTTGCCATATCTTATTAGTTTGGATATTTCCCCCGTTTTGGCCGTCAAATCTTATTTTCGGGGGAATACCTAAAGATACAAAAAAGCCAACTAATTCGCAATACTTTGTGTATGAATTAGTTGGCTGATTTTGTAATATTTAATGAATGTCCCTTTTTATCTTCCGGAATGAAATCTTCTTTTATAAATTCATCATACACACGCCGTGGATGATCCGCTTTTGAAAATCCATTATTACCAAAATTCTGTTCACGGAACTTCTTTAGCTTTAAATTATCTTCCGCATACTCACGCAAAGTTTTCTGTTTGCCTCCTAATATGGAACTATCCAGCACCTCACATTCCAACAGATTTTCCTTCGGAGTAATTATTGGAAGGAGCTTCTGTTCCAAAAAACCGCGATAGGCCCCCACATACTCGCACCAGCACTCCCCCTTCACCTCATAAATACGATACGTGTACTTAGACAAAGCAGTTCTAATAAAAATTTCATTCCCCATCACCTCGGCCACGGCTTCTAAGTTATAAGCCAAGTCTTTAATCTTGATAATCTTCTTTCCTGACTCATCTTCCTTGATTTCCGTAGCCCAAAAGTCGGAATGCATAAGCTGATCAAGTATATTGATCAAACTTTCTTTAATCTCAAATTGTATTCTCATAATAATTGCCCGTTGGTCAGGACTTGTTACAGGTTTCAGTTAACTTCCTTAAATATAGCAATTATACTTGAAAAATATTCACGGAAACACACTTTTAACATTAAATTATAATTAAATCTGAACTTTTGAATAAATAAAGAATATTCATCCTGCTACAATTCAATTATTTGCTGTATTTTTGCACGTTTTTAAAACAGATCACACATGGAACCATTCACCATAGATACAATCTTACCAATAGCTTCGGGAGCCTTATTCACCACGCAGGCCGTTTACTATCTGGGGCTATATAACAAACTATACACTCACAGCAGAGAAACAGCATATGCCACTGATATAAATACCCAAAATCCTCCACTGTCTGTCATCATTGTGGCAAAAGACGCAGCCCACGAATTACAAGAAAACCTCCCATTTATTTTAGAGCAGGACTATCCGGAATTCGAAGTGATTGTGATTTACGACCGCCCGGCAGATGATTGTGACAATACGTTGAAATTACTGGAAGACAAATATCCCAATCTCTATCATACCTTTATCCCCGACAGTGCACGCTACATCAGCCACAAGAAACTGGGAATAACAATGGGAATTAAAGCCAGCCGCCATGAATGGCTGGTATTTACCGAACCCGATTGCCGTCCGCAAAGCAATCAATGGCTGAAACAGATGGCACGTAATTTCACACCTGCCACCGAAATCGTTTTAGGCTACAGCAACTACGAAAAAGTACCGGGATGGTTTAATAAGAAAATCACTTTCGACACGTTGCTGAATTCTATGCGTTATCTGGGTATGGCTGTGTCCGGACATCCCTACATGGGCACAGGACGGAATATGGCTTATCGGAAAACGCTGTACTACAAGCAGAAGGGATTTGCCTCCCACCTGAATCTGCAACGTGGAGAAGATGATTTGTTCATCAATGAAACAGCCCGTGCACACAATACACGAGTTGAAGCCAGCCCTGAAAGTCTGATGCGAATCGCCATGCCTAAATATAAAAGAATATGGTGTGAAGAGAAAATAAGCTATGCGGCTACCAGCCGGTTATTTCATGGAACCGCCCGTTATCTCATGGGATTTGAGACTTGCAGCAGATTCTTGTTCTATACAGCCATCATCGCCACTATAACCACCAGTATTCTTCTCCACCAATGGACTATTGCAGGCATTGCCGTTTTGCTATGGTCAGCACGCTTCACGATGCAACTGATTGTTTTCAGAAAAACCGCCAAAGTTTTTGGCGAACGGAAGTTCTGTGCACTACTCCCCTTATTCGATTTTCTGCAACCTGCATGGAATGGGGTATTCAAATTACAACGTAAATTCAGACGGAAAAATGAGTTTATGAGAAAATAAAAAGAGAATGAAACCAACTATACATTTCTTAATTTAATAATACGAATTATGATCAGATTAAATGTTTTTATCCAAGTAAACGAGAGTAACCGCAATGCTGTCTTAGAAACAGCAAAGGAATTGGTAGCGCAATCTTTAAACGACAAGGGTTGCATCGCTTATGATATCTTTGAGAGCGCGACACGGAAAGATGTCCTTATGATTTGCGAAACATGGAAAGATGCTGAGTCACTGGATGCACACGAAAAAGCTGCACATTTTATAACCTTGGTTCCTAAATTGCAAGAATTGGGCAAGATGAAATTAGAAAAATTTGAATTCTAAATCCGGTTATCCATCTTGATCCGACAAAAACAAATCAGGGCTTGTTTATACAAACCCTGATTTGTTTTTATCCGCCAAGAAAGGTTATGCAAGAAACACTTTTCCACCAATGTAATCACTGCCTGAAAAAACAGAAGAGTATCACATTATCCAGCATAACAAATTGAAACCTTTTATCGCTTCATATTCTCTAACACACCCCAAACAGCCCCTTTTTCATTGTTTTCACCCACCCATGCACATGCAATATTATTCGGTAAAACTATAAATGTAACAATTTAAAACCTTCGTTTTACAACGAAATATCACAAATATTGTTTGTTTTATATCATATTTCGCTTCAATAAGATTTAATATGTATATTATTTGCATATTAAAGACAATTATTCTACTTTTGCACCCGTTTTAAAAACAACAAAAAGTTTCAAATTGAAAGCATAAGTATGAAAATAATCTGGTCCATCCGTTCTTTCAACTTTACCAATATACCGTAAATGCGTTTGTCCAAAAGCGTGTTATAAGTAATATTGTAAAATCAGAAAAACAGTTGAATCTCATGTTTACTTTCATTTCTATAATGGCTGTCGGAGTCCTTATAGGCTATCCCTTACGCCACAAATCCCAAGTACGCAAGATCACTCCTCTCATCCATATCGTGGTCTGTCTGCTACTTTTCTTACTCGGTCTCTCTATTGGTCTTAACAGACTGATTATTGACAATCTTGGTTACTTCTGCGGCCAGGCAGCCGTCATCTCCTCATTAAGCATATTGGGCAGCATGATGGCCTCCCTTGCAGTATACCACATCTTTTTCAAAGGAAAGGGGGCAAGCGGTGAAAAGTAGTCTTGTAACTCTAGCCTTTTTCTTGTTTGGCTGCGTAGCCGGAGTCAGCTATGCGGTGGACTTCGACGTACACCAAACCTCTGTATATGTACTATATGTACTGATGCTGTTACTCGGCATTAATCTTGGAAGCAACCGCAACCTCAGGCAGTTTGTCTTATCCCTCAATTTCAGAACACTGCTTGTACCCCTTGCCACCGTAAGCGGCACTCTGCTGTTTTCCGCCATCGGAGGCTTTCTCTTGAGCCGCTGGAGTATTTTCGACTGCATGGCTGTCGGAAGCGGATTCTCCTATTATTCCGTTTCCTCCATCCTTATCACGCAGATCAAATCCCCCTCCATCGGTGTGCAGCTTGCTACCGAATTGGGGACCATCGCACTACTATCCAATATTTTCCGGGAAATGACCGCCTTGATAGGAGCTCCCCTTTTCCGCAAATATTTCGGTTATCTGGCGCCTATCTCGGCGGCGGGCATCGGTTCTTCCGACATTTCCCTGGCAGCCATCGCACGCTGCTCCGGACCGGAAGCCGTACCCGTGGCCATCGTCCACGGCATACTGATAAACATAAGCATGCCTTTCTTCGTTTCTTTCTTCTGCAAACTGTGAACTGAAGGAAGTGACATACTATACGTAACTTTACATTCTCTCTATAAAGAACCGGCCCTGTCACGAATTCGCAGCAGGGTTGGTTCTAACACATCCGCCCGACTAAAGCATTTCTTCCTAACAATTAGGTCTTTTCTTTCTATCAACTACTACAGACTTTCACAACAGACTGTACAGTCCATTACATCAGACCGTACAGTCCACTATAATGGACTATACGATTCACTGTAGGAGACTGTAGTACATTACCGCATAAAAAGACTTAATCATAAGGGAAAAAGACCTTAGCATTATAGGAAAAAAGGATTAATACCGGATATACGGAAAACGCAGAAAGAGAATCTTCTCATTCAAACCGAATAGATTTTGCCGGATGAATACGCGTCACCAGAAATGACGGCCCGACAAGCATCAGCACCGACACCAGCAAAGTACAGACATTCAGCAACAAATAAATCCAAATGTTGAATTCAACAGGAACACGATCTACATAATAAGTGGCAGGGTCCAGTTTGAAAAGATGAAATTGAGATTGAATAAAGCATAATGCCACCCCGATGATATTTCCCCATAGCATCCCCCTGCCTATCAAGAATACAGAAAAACTGAGGAATATCTTACGGATAGCAAAATTATCAGCTCCCAATGCTTTCAGCACCCCGATCATATTGGTACGCTCCAGAATGATAATCAGCAAACCGGATATCATGGTGAATCCGGCCACCCCCGTCATGAGAAACAAGATAACCCACACATTCATATCCAGCAAATCCAGCCATGCAAATATCTGAGGATTGACTTCCTCCACCGTCTGAGTATAGTAAGTACCTCCGTATGCATCCACCTGCGTATCCACCCGTGCACGGATTTCCTCCTTCACCGGCTCCAACCGGCTATACTCATTCACTTCCAGTTCCATACCACTCACCTGCCCTTTCTGCCAGCCATTCAAACGGTTCACCGTATATAAGTCGGTTATCAGAAACAAATCATCGTATGCGGAAAAATTGGTCTGATAGATGCCGGCGACAGTAAGACGGCGGGCGCGCACATTATCCTCTATATAATAGGTATAGATTTTATCACCCAGTTTCAGATGAAGCTTGTCGGCAATAGTGCGGGACACCAATACCTTATTGGTAGAGGCAGTATCCGAGAAAACAGGAATTTCCCCTTCCTGCAAATGATTCTTTAAAAACCTCCAGTCGTATTCATGAGAAACACCTTTCAGTACCATTCCCTGAAAGCTGTCGTCTGTCATAATCATTCCCGGCTTGGTGGAATAGCGCTGCACGTGCTTCACTCCTTCCAGTGTTTTCAACAGATGGAGCAAACTGTCGTTGGCAACGATGGGAACCGTCTGATAAGATTGCTGGGAGTCGAAGTTAGTTATTACGATATCGGACCCCAAGCCTACCACCTTGTCGCGTACCTCATGTTTGAAACCGATCACCACCGCTACCGACACAATCATGACGGCCAGCCCGATGGCTATGCCCAGCATAGCAATGCGGACGGCAGGCTTGGACACCTCTTTTCCACCCTCATTGCTGCGATAGATGCGTCTGGCAATAAAGAGCTTCCAGTCCATATCAGTCTTCTACCCTTCCGGGATATGCTTCCAATGCCTTACGCAGTACGAACAACGCACGGACCAAATCCTCTTTCTTCAACACGTAGGCAATACGCACCTCATTACGGCCTGCACCGGGAGTGGTATAGAATCCGGCAGCCGGAGCCATCATGACCGTCTCGCCTTCATAGTTGAATTCCGACAGACACCATGCACAGAACTTCTCGCTGTCGTCCACCGGTAATTTGGCAACCGTATAGAATGCACCCATCGGTATGGGCGAATAAACACCCGGAATACGGTTCAGCCCGTCAATCAGGCACTTACGGCGCTCCACGTATTCGTCATACGTCTCGCGTGTGTACTCTTCGGGGGCATCCAATGAAGCCTCGGCAGCAATCTGACCGATCAAAGGAGGGCTCAGACGTGCCTGGCAGAACTTCATGACAGCATTTCTCACTTCCTTATTCTTGGTAATCAACGCACCGATACGGATACCGCATTCGGAATAACGCTTGGACACCGAGTCTATCAGTACCACATTTTCTTCAATGCCTTCCAAGTGACAGGCAGAGATATAAGGAGAACCGGTATAGATAAACTCGCGGTACACTTCATCCGAGAACAGGTAAAGATCATACTTCTTCACCATGTCACGAATCTGGTTCATCTCGCGGCGGGTATACAAATAGCCGGTCGGATTATTCGGGTTACAGATCAGAATAGCTTTTGTGCGTTCGTTTATCAACTCCTCGAACTTCTCCACTTTCGGCAGGGAGAACCCTTCCTCGATGGTAGTCGTCACCGTGCGGATCACGGCTCCGGCCGAAATGGCGAACGCCATATAGTTGGCATAGGCAGGTTCCGGCACAATGATCTCATCTCCCGGATTCAAGCAACTCAGAAAAGCAAACAGCACCGCTTCCGAACCTCCGGTAGTGATGATGATATCATCGGCAGACAAGTTGATGTCATATTTCTTATAATAACCCACCAGTTTCTCGCGATAGCTGCGGTATCCCTGGCTGGGACTATATTCCAAAACGGTACGGTCAATATTACGAATCGCATCAAGGGCCGCTCGCGGAGTAGGCAGGTCGGGCTGACCGATATTCAGGTGATACACATGAATTCCTCTCTGTTTTGCAGCATCGGCCAGCGGTGCCAATTTGCGAATTGGCGATGCGGGCATCTCGTTTCCTCTGATGGATATTATTGGCATAATGTTATAAAAATTATTTAATCGAAGTGCAAAGATAGACTTTCGCAACCAACCGAGCAAACAATTAATTAAGAATTTAAATCTTTGTTATCTTAATGCGCATTTTTTAGGGTTATTAAAAAAAAACATGTAAGTTTGTTCCAGTAAAACAAAGCAAAATATCAAATGAATCTATACCTGATAACCTTCCAGTCCTCCTTGAACAGAATTGAATCTGTATATGATTGCCATAAAGATTTATTTGTGGAAATCGAGAAGTTTTTCACGCTTCATCTGGTACCATATACAGAGGCTGCAAGTATTCCGGCAGATGCCTACCGGATGGCTTTCATCGCTTCGGGCGGGGTAGAAAAAATGGTCACCCAACACTTCGAACTACTTCCCTATCCTATCCATCTGCTGACCGACGGACAACAGAACTCACTGGCTGCTTCCCTGGAAATAGCTACATGGATACGCAGCAAAGGAATGAAAGTACATATTATTCATGGCACTATCCCCAATATGGTGAAACAACTGATAGATCATCACAAGGCTTTCGCCGCCCAGCGCGAGGTAAGAGGAAAACGAATAGGAGTTGTTGGATATTCTTCTCCGTGGCTGGTGGCCAGCAATGTAGATTACCTGCTTGCCAAACGCCGCTGGGGAATAGAGTTCATTGATATCCCCATGGAGGAAGTGTATTGTCTGTTTTATCAGATAAAGGATGATGATATAGGATATGAGGCGTCCGTATTTGCCAACCGTGCCATTGCCTGCCGGGAAGGAACTCCGGAAGATTTGCTGAAAGCCATGCGTCTTTATCAGGCCGTGAAAATAATCTGCGAAAAGAAAAAGCTGGATGCGGTAACCCTCTCCTGCTTCTCGTTGATTGAGAAATTAGGAACTACCGGATGTCTGGCACTTGCCCTGCTGAATGATGAAGGCATCCCGGCCGGATGTGAAGGAGACTTGCAATCCATCTTTACTCTGCTCATCGCCAAGACACTGACCGGCCAGGCAGGATTCATGGCGAATCCGGCATTCATCAACGATGACCAGAACGAAATAGTGATGGCTCACTGTACGATTGCCACCAAAATGGTGGATCAGTTTATCATCCGGAATCATTTTGAAACGGAGACCGGGATAGCCATACAGGGTATTCTGCATCCGGGAGGCATCACGATGATAAAATGCGCGGGAGAGTGTCTGGACGAGTATTTCGTTTCCACAGGCCAACTGATAGAAAATACCAACTACATCAATGCCTGCCGCACCCAGGCAAGAATCAAACTGGACAAACCCGTAGACTATTTTATGCGTAATCCTTTGGGTAACCATCACATCATATTAATGGGCGATCATGAAAAAGTGATTCACGAATTCATGCAATTGAACAGCTGCAAACTAGTGGAATAAGGAAAGCATGAAGAAATTAAGTAAAATGGGAGACGAAGATTAAATAAATTGTATCTTTGTATCCAATTTAATATTCAATAAAACAATAAACTTTTATGATGCATACTTGGTTTGAATGTAAGATACGTTACGAAAAAGTCATGGAAAACGGCATGAATAAGAAAGTAACGGAACCCTATTTGGTTGACGCGCTGAGCTTTACTGAAGCAGAAGCCCGTATTATTGAAGAAATCACTCCGTATATCAGCGGCGAGTTCACTGTTTCGGACATCAAACGCGCCAACTACAGCGAACTGTTCCCCTCTGAAGAAGATGCAGCCGACCGCTGGTTTAAGTGCAAGCTGTTCTTCATTACGCTGGACGAAAAAAGCGGAGCAGAGAAAAAGACCTCCACTACCGTACTGGTACAAGCTTCCGACCTTCGCGACGCTGTAAAGAAACTGGACGAAGGAATGAAAGGTACAATGGCAGACTACGTGATTGCGTCCGTAGCCGAAACCGCCATCATGGATGTTTACCCATACGAAGCCGAACCGGATGTGAAACCTGAATTTCCGGATGCCGGAAAAACCGAATAAAGCCTGATAAAAAAATAGAAAGTATAACAGATAATGAGCATTCAAGCAAATTTAAAAGAAGTTCTTTCCGAACTGCCTGCGGGTGTCCGCCTGGTAGCCGTATCCAAATTCCATCCCAACGAGGCGTTGGAAGAAGCGTATGCTGCCGGCCAGCGTATTTTCGGTGAGAGCCACGTGCAGGAAATGACTCAGAAATATGAAACCCTGCCCAAAGACATTGAATGGCATTTCATCGGCCACCTGCAAACAAACAAAGTCAAATACATGGCCCCTTATGTAGCTATGATACATGCCATAGACTCGTATAAATTGTTGGTTGAAGTCAATAAACAAGCTTCCAAAGTCCATCGCGTCATCCCTTGTTTATTGCAGATACATATCGCCCAAGAGGAAACGAAGTTCGGTTTCTCTTTTGACGAATGCAGGGAAATGCTGGATACAGGCGGATGGAAGGATTTGAAAAATGTCCGCTTATCAGGAGTGATGGGTATGGCGACCAATGTGGATGACGACGAACAAATCAAAAGAGAATTTTGTTCCTTAAATACATTCTTCAAAGAAATAAAGCAGAACTATTTTTCTGATTCAGAATACTTTAAAGAAATTTCCATGGGTATGTCACACGATTATCCGCTGGCAGTGGAAGCCGGAAGTACACTAGTCAGGGTAGGAAGCAAAATCTTTGGAGAACGAAACTATTAAAACTACTATTTATATGACTCAATTAAAAACCACTTTTGCCGGGTTGTCACTGCGCAATCCTATAATCATCAGCAGTTCCAGCCTTACAAACAGCGCTGAAAAGAACAAGAAACTGGAGCTGGCAGGCGCCGGAGCCATTGTTTTGAAATCAGTTTTCGAAGAGCAGATCATGATGGAAGCACATCACATGGCTACTTATGGCTCTCCCGAAGGAGATGACTACTTGAGCACATATGTACGCTCTCATGCATTGAACGAATATATTTCATTGATTGAACAGACTAAAAAGCTTTGCACCATTCCTGTCATTGCCAGCATCAACTGCTTCAGCAACTCAGAATGGACAGACTTTGCCCGTACCGTGGAAGCAGCAGAAGCCGACGCACTGGAAATCAACATCCTTTCCTTGCAGACCGAAAAAGAATATCAATACGGTTCTTTCGAACAGCGTCATATCGATATCGTAAGCAGTATCAAGAAACAGATTTCCATCCCCGTCATTGTGAAACTGGGCAGCAATCTGACCAACCCCATCGCACTGATCAACCAGCTTTATGCCAACGGAGCCAATGCTGTGGTATTGTTCAACCGATTCTACCAGCCGGATATCAATATCGACACCATGACATATTCTGCAGGCGATGTATTCAGTACTCCTGCCGACTTGTCCAACGGACTGCGCTGGACTGCTATCGCTTCGGCACAAGTTCCTCAGACAGACTATGCCATCTCGGGCGGTGTGCACGATGGAAAAGCGATAGTCAAAGCAATTCTGGCAGGCGCTTCGGCTGTAGAACTGTGCAGTGTCATCTACCAAAGAGGCAATCAGGCCATTGCAGATATGACAAATGAAATGACCCAATGGATGAACCGGCAAGGCTACAAGGACATCAGCGAATTCAAGAGCTCGATGAACGCACTGTCTACCGGAGCCAGCAATCCGTTTGAACGTACACAGTTCATGAAGTATTTCAGCAGCAAAGAATAAAAATCAGTGGTTAGTGATTAGTGGTTCATATCCATGCGACATCACAGCGCAGCTCATTAACCACTAACCACTAATCACTATTTTTCCTTCTGTTTAATTTGTATGCTCCAAAGAAAGTCTTATATTTGCACATTTGATTAAAGTTTGTGCAAAATATAAACAAAAGAGTATATACAATGGAGCAGAGTTTTATTGCCTTCCTGGAAGACAGTATAAAGAAAAACTGGGACTTGGATGCCCTTACAGATTATAAAGGTGCCACATTACAATATAAAGATGTAGCCCGCAAAATAGAAAAGCTACACATCATCTTCGAATTAAGCGGCATCAAGCAAGGAGACAAGATAGCTGTCTGTGGCCGCAACAGTTCTCATTGGGGAGTTACTTTCCTGGCTGCCGTTACATACGGGGCAGTGATTGTTCCCATTCTTCACGAATTCAAATCGGACAACATTCATAATATAGTCAATCACTCGGAAGCACGCCTGCTGATGGTGGGCGATATGGTATGGGAGAATCTGAATGAAAATGCCATGCCGTTGTTAGAAGGGGTTATCCTGATGAATGACTATACCCTGCTAGTTTCCCGCAGTTCCAAATTGGACTATGCACGCGATCATCTGAACGAACTGTTCGGAAAGAAATATCCGCGCAATTTCCGCCGGGAACATGTCAGCTACCGCCGGGATACACCGGAAGAACTGGCTGTGATCAACTATACTTCCGGCACGACCAGTTATTCCAAAGGAGTGATGATTCCTTACCGCGCATTGTGGTCGAATACCCAGTTCGCTTTTGATGTCTTGAAAATGAATCCGGGTGACAAGCTGGTTTCCATGCTCCCTATGGCACACATGTACGGACTGGCTTTCGAGTTCCTTTATGAATTCTGTGTGGGATGCCATATTTATTTCCTGACCCGTACCCCCAGTCCGAAAATCATCTTCCAAGCCTTTTCCGAAGTGAAACCCAATCTGGTAGTAGCCGTTCCATTGATTATCGAAAAAATCATCAAGAAGAATGTACTGCCCAAACTGGAAACCCCGGCTATGAAGATTTTACTGAAAGTTCCTATCATCAATGATAAAATCAAAGCCACAGTCCGCGAACAGATGATAAATGCCTTCGGAGGTAATTTCTACGAAATTATTGTAGGAGGTGCCGCCTTCAATCAAGAAATAGAGCAGTTCCTGAAAAGTATAGATTTCCCCTATACCGTGGGATATGGCATGACTGAGTGTGCTCCGATTATCTGTTATGAAGATTGGAAATATTTCAAGCCGGGTTCCTGCGGAAAGGCGGCTCCTCGTATGGAAGTCAAAATATTGAGCCCCGACCCTGAGAATATAGTAGGTGAGATAGTATGCAAAGGACCTAATGTAATGTTAGGCTATTACAAGAATCCCGAAGCTACCGCCGAGGTGATAGACAAGGACGGCTGGTTGCATACCGGTGACCTGGGTGTTATGGATGCGGAAGGCAACGTTACCATCAAGGGACGCAGCAAAAACATGCTGTTGGGTCCATCGGGACAGAATATTTATCCGGAAGAGATTGAAGATAAATTGAATAACATGCCGTTCGTTTCAGAAAGCATTATCATACAGCAGGCAGACAGCAAACTGGCGGCTTTGGTTTATCCCGATTTCGACGATGCCTTTGCTCATGGGCTGGATAATGACGCGATAGCACAGGCTATGGAAGAGAACCGTATCAACTTGAATACAGAACTTCCTGCATATTCACAAATAGCCCGTGTAAAAATCTATCCGGAAGAATTCGAGAAAACTCCTAAAAAGAGTATCAAACGTTTCTTATATCAGGAAGTAAAATAACACCTGACAGAAAAAGAACCTGCCTGCAACATATATAATGTATAAGTCTGAAGATTATAGATGTTGCAGGCTATACATTATAGATGTTACAGGTTATACATCCGCATATATGGACACCTGGATCATGATGCGTGAAAGGAGACAATACAAAACATAATTTTACTCTTGCACCCCGATCAATTCTCCCCATAATTCCCCCTTATATCTACATTTTTATTACATTTGCACCCAAGAAACTAAAAATGTATGAAAATGAATATGCGTATAGCAGCAATACTCCTTTTAGGATATTGTGCAGGTATGTCAACTCCTGCTTTTGCCCAGAAAAAGGACAAGCTTAAAAAAGGCCCCAACATCTCCTTGAACATTTCCGCGAAGAAAGACAGTGTCAAAACCACTTATCTGAATATCGGTCTGCTTACAAATATCTATCAACTGAAAGGAATCGGTATCAACGCTGTATCCAGTGTTGTACAAAACGATATGACGGGTTTCCAAATCTCCGGCCTTGCCAGCATTACCGGACGCCACGCCTCCGGTTTCCAACTGGGAGGTATTGCCAATGTAGCCGGAGGCAATGCCAATGGCATCATGCTCAGCGGACTGATGAATGTTGCCGGAGGGAAAGCCAACGGTATCCAAATTTCCGGATTAGGCAACATTGCCGGAAACATATCAAGAGGAGTTATCATCGGCGGTCTGATGAATCTGGCCGGCAACAAAGCCCAAGGAGTTCAGATAGCCGGCTTGGCCAACATTGCCGGAAAATCACAAAATGGCGTCGCTATCGGCGGACTGATGAACGTATCTGCCGAGAAACTGAACGGAGCACAAGTTTCCACCCTGCTCAATATCAGTGGCGGAGAAGCCAAAGGCGCTCAAGTCTCAGCCATTGGTAATGTAGGTGTAAACGTGAATGGTATGCAATTCTCCGCCATCAGCAATATCGCTGCCGGAGAAATCAGAGGCTTGCAGCTTTGCGGTGCGGTAAATATCGCCGTCAAGACGGAAAATGCCCTGCAATTCTCAGGACTGACCAATGTTTGCCAAGGCAAGTTACGCGGTGTGCAGTTCGCTCCCGGCAACTACGCCGGAGAAGTAAGCGGCGCGCAAATCGGTTTACTCAACCTGTGTGGCGGGAATGTAAAAGGAATACAAATAGGAATCATCAACCATAGCAAGGATACTACCGCCCATAAACTAGGTTTGGTGAATATCACTCCCAAAACCCGTATCCAGATGATGCTGTTTGCAGGTAACACCAGCAAACTGAATGCTGCCGTGCGTTTTAAAAACCGCCGGAGTTATACCATGCTGGGTATCGGTACACACTATCTGGATTTGAATGACAAATTTTCGGGCTGCGTGTTCTATCGTGCCGGTCTTTACTATCCCATCGCCTCCAAACTGGAACTAAGTGGCGACTTAGGTTATTTCCATATAGAAAACTTTGAAAATGAAGATGCGGAAACACCGGAACGCATGTATTCATTGCAAGCCCGTATCAATCTGGAATATAAATTCAAATCCAGAATCAGTTTCTTTGCATCGGGTGGTTACGGCATGACGCGCTACTATGATAAAAATAAGTTCTACGAAAAAAAAACTATTTTCGAAGCAGGTGTTATCTTGTTTTAAGCAGCCCCGTCACCCTAGTATAAACTAATCCATACAGTATGAAACTACAGCATATCGCATTAGTCTGCCTGCTGGCATTAAGTAGTGCCGGGAACGTCACAGCCCAGATGCTCCACCGCCCCGATTCCATGTATACATTCACCGATCCTCGCCTGCAAAAAAAACACCCTTGGCGTGCCGCTGCCGAAACTTTCGGAATGAATGTCGGAGTATGGGCATTCGACCGTTATGTAATGAACGAAGACTTTGCCAAAATCAGTATCGGCAGCATACGACGCAATAT
The DNA here is from genome assembly GCF_000012825.1 of Phocaeicola vulgatus ATCC 8482. GTDB lineage: Bacteria > Bacteroidota > Bacteroidia > Bacteroidales > Bacteroidaceae > Phocaeicola > Phocaeicola vulgatus. The sequence continues at coordinate 4,774,304 of NC_009614.1, forward strand.
CAAGCATGGTTTTGTATGGGATAACGACCAATTCTCCACCAACCTGTTCGCCCACCCCTATCACGGAAATCTTTATTTCAATGCAGCACGCAGCAACGGACTTACCTTTTGGGAATCGGCTCCATACGCCTTTGCTGGTAGTTTGATGTGGGAAATAGCCGCAGAAGTGGAGCCGCCCGCCATCAATGACCTGATGGCAACCACCCTAGGCGGCATCGCCCTGGGAGAAGTAACGCACCGTATGTCTTCTTTGGTACTGGACGACTCCAAGCGTGGTTTCTCACGTTTCACCCGCGAGTTTTTGGGAACCTTGATCTGCCCCATGCGGGGATTGAACCGAATGATAACCGGCGAGATGTGGAAAGTAAAACGCTCTCATTACAAATACCACGATTACGACCGCATTCCGGTACACTTTTCCATAGGTGCCGGTGACCGTTATCTGGCCGATGACAATTACCTGTTCCGTGGAGAGCACAATCCCTACCTTGAATTCCGGGTACAATACGGAGATGCCTTCGATAAAGTGAATGACGGCCCATACGATTACTTCACCGCGCGGGCCACCTTCGGTCTTTCCGGGAACCAGCCTCTTATCAGCCAGATCAACCTGATGGGCAAACTATGGGGTGTTCCCCTGAAAACCACTACCGGCATGGAAATGATGTTCGGTATCTTCCAGCACTTCAACTATTTTGATTCCGAGGAAGTGATTGACGGATCGGGGCGTATCCCTTACAAGATTTCGGAAGCTGCCAGTGTGGGACCGGGTATGATTTATAAATTCCCCCGAATGAACAGCCTGGTAAATTTGGAACAGCGTGTGTTCCTGAGTGCCATCCTGCTGGGTGGAAGCCTTACCGACTATTACAACGTAATAGACCGCAATTACAATATGGGAAGCGGATACAGCATAAAGAACAACACCATTCTGGACTTCGGCCGTTACGGCATGTTCGCACTGAATATGCATCTTTACCAGATTTTTACCTGGAAAGGATACGAACACAAGGATTTGGAAACAATAGATCCGCTCTATCTGAATGCGCAGGGAGACAAAGGAAATGTAATGCTCGCTGTAGTGAATCCGATTATCGAGCTGAATCTAAGCTCCCACTTCAAAGCCAATATGGAAGTGTCCTATTACTACCGCCACACACATTATTCCTACCATGAGGACATAAAATATAAGACCTTTGAAACCCGGCTAGGATTGATTTATCAATTCTAAAGCAAGGAAGAACGGACACGGCTCAAGGTTTCGGGAGTCATCTGTAATAAGGAAGCGATGTACACAAGAGGCGCACGCTTCAATATTTCGGGATGAAGCTGCAACAATCTGTTATAACGTTCATGAGCCGGTTCAAAACGAAGCGTGTCCGCCTTCACCTGTGACTCTATCAAAGAATGTTCGATAAAACCGCGATAAAGACGTTCGATATCGTGATATTGATCTATCAATTTCTCCACTTCCACACGGGGTAACTCCCATACCACGGATGCTTCCAAAGTTTCCACCATCAAGCGGGTGGGCTCCTGTTTAAAATAACTCTCTATGCAAATAATCATTCCGTTCTCATAACCGATATGCTCAGTCAGATCTTTATCATATTTATAATAAAATTGTCTGAGCATTCCTTTTTCTATAAACAACATCGATTTACAAACCTCACCGGCCTGCAAAACAATCTCCCCTTTACGATATTTTCTACAAACTAAGATTTCGGCTAATGCGTGAACACTTTCTCTACTGAGAGGATGGTTAACTTCTGCTATCCTTCTAGCTATGTCTATACTAGTTGTCATGTGCTCCCAATTTTTGTATTTGCTGCAAAAATACAAAAAAGGCTGGATTATTAGACATAAATTACAAAATTAAACCGATAAAGTTCTGAATAATAGTTTTTTTTATATACTTTTGAAACGCAATAGTAATAAAACGACCTTTATGAAACTACTAGCCTCTTTAACAATCCTGGGTTTAGTCATGGCACAAAGTGTCACAGCCCAAACGAATTACACAAAGGATCCGGAAAGCTGCACTAGCATTATGGTAGGAAAGAAAGCAACTACCGATGGATCAGTTATAACCAGTCATACATGCGACAGCTGGTACCGAACCTGGGTAAACATGGTTCCGGCAGAAAGTTATGAAAGGGATACTGTAATGAATATTTACGATGGCCGTATGCATACCGAGTTTGTAGCCGACCAGACTAATGTAAAAATCAAGGGGCAAATACCACAAGCTAGAAAAACATATGCCTTCATGGACACCTCCTACCCTTGCATCAACGAAAAGCAGCTGGGGATAGGTGAAACTACCGTAAGCGGACGCAGGGATCTGGAAAATCCCAAAGGTATGTTTATGATTGAAGAATTGCAACGTGTGGCATTGCAACGCTGTACAACAGCCCGTGAGGCTATCCGCCTGATGGGAGATCTCATAAAACAATACGGTTATGGCGACAGCGGCGAATGTCTGACCATTGCCGATCCTGATGAAGTATGGCACTTCGAAGTCTTCGGAGAAGGAAAAGATAACATTGGCGGAGTATGGGCGGCAGTCCGTATTCCGGATGATCATGTAGGCGTATCTGCCAACATCTCGCGAATCAGCACCCTCAATCTGAAAGATCCCGACCACTATATGGCTTCCGAAAATGTATTTGACGTGGCTAAAAAATTAGGATATTGGGATGGAAAAGAGCCTTTTAAATTTTGGAAAGCTTATAGCGGAAAGAATTACTCCGGCCAACTGAAATCCTTCAGCACCCGCGAGCACTTTATCCTGAATGCACTGGCACCGTCATTAAAGCTTGATTATGAAGCAGAAGAACTGCCTATCAGTGTAAAACCCGACAAGCAAGTATCTGTAACCGATGTTATGGCATTGCTCCGGGAAACATACGAAGGAACGCCGCTGGATATGACACAGAATCTGAAAGTTACGGTAAAAGATAGAAAAACCGGAAAAGTAGACACCATTATCAGCCCGAAAGCCAATCCGTGGATGCGTGGCGATGAACTGAATATGCTGAACGGTATTAAAAAGGGAGTTGTGAAATCAGTACGCAATATCGCAGTTCCGCAATGTGCTTATTCTACAGTTATCCAATTGCGCAACTGGCTGCCCGATGCAGTAGGCGGTGTGGTATGGTTCTCTATGGACAACCCCGGACAAAGCCCGCGCGTTCCGGTATTCTGTGGCATTACTGATTTCCCTGCTATGTATAAAATCTGCGGTAACCACCGCTATCGCGACGACGCCGCCTTATGGCACTATCGCCGCGCCAACAAACTGGCTGCTGTAAGATGGGGAACTGCCCGCAAAGTAATGGAAAAAAATATTCGTCATTTCGAGGAAAAAGGACAACGGGAACTTCCATTTGTGGAAGCACAATACCAAAGTATCCTTCAATCTAAAGGGGAAGAAGCAGCCCGTGCTTATCTCACAGACTACACGGCAGACTTTATAGGCGCCACCATCCTTCGCTGGGACGAAATGGCAAACCAATATTGGATTGAGTCACGCTTCGGCTTTTAATTGTTAACCTTATCATATTAAAAACAAACTTATGAAGACAAAAGTATTCACACTAGCCGCACTGCTATGCTGTGCATCAGCCATGTATGCACAAGAAAGTGGTTACAAATTCACGACTGTTGCATCACAGAAAGCAACTCCAGTCAAAAATCAGGCCTCTACCGGAACTTGCTGGTGCTTTGCCACCACTTCGTTCATGGAATCCGAACTGCTCCGTATGGGCAAAGGGGAATATGATCTTTCTGAAATGTTCATTGTACGCCAAAAGTACTTGAACCAATTGGAAGACAACTATTACCGGGGAGGCAACGGGAATTTAGGACAAGGAAGCCTTTCACACACATGGAAGAATGCTTTCAACCAAGTGGGTATCGTACCCGAGGAAGTATATCACGGAATCAACTATAACTCAGAAAAACATAACCACGGTGAAATGGTGAGATATATCAACGCTTTAGGAAACACAGCCGTTAAGATGAAACGTCGCAGCCCGGAATACTACAAGCTGATCAACAACCTTTTCGATACTTATCTAGGAGAACTTCCTGAAAAGTTCACTTACAAAGGAAAAGAGTACACTCCGAAATCTTTTGCCGAAAGTCTGGGTTTGAACATGGACGATTATATCGAACTGACTAGTTTCACTCACAAACCGTATTACCAGAAATTCTCTCCGGAAGTACCCGACAATTGGGAAAATGAACAAATGTACAATCTTCCGCTGGACGAAATGATGGAAGTTGCCGACTATGCTTTGACCCACGGATATACCGTATGTTGGGACGGTGATGTCAGTGAAAAAGGTTTTTCATTCAAAAATGGTGTAGCCATCAATCCGGTAGTGAAAAAAGCGGAAGATCTCTCGGGTTCCGACCGTGCACGTTTTGAGAAAATGGACCCTAAAGAACAAAGAGAGATGCTGGCGGAAGCCTACAAATTTGAAAAACCGTGTCCCGAAGTAAATGTCACTCCGGAAGTCCGTCAGGAAGGTTATGAAGCATTTGTCACTACAGATGACCACCTGATGCATCTTACCGGTATTACCAAAGACCAGAACGGGACCAAATACTATATCACCAAAAATTCTTGGGGTACAGAACGCAATACATTTGGCGGTTATCTGAATATGTCCGAAAGCTATGTACGTGCCAAGACTATTTTCCTCATGGTGCATAAAGATGCTATTCCGGCTGCAATCAAACAGAAATTAGGAATTAAATAAAAAAGAAAAGAGCAGGCGTCCGTTTTTCTAAAATAGACGCCCGTTTTTTGAAAACAGATATCCGGAATCCCAATACATACTTGTGTTTTCAAATGGACATCTATTTTTTAGTAAAAGATTCATAATAACTATGACGAAAAAGAACTTATTTACATTAGTCTTATGCTTATTCTGTTTCGGAACCACAACTCATGCGCAACGTATCCCCACATTGGAGGAGGCCGTATACGGAGGACTGATCAAGACAGAAGGCGGAAGTAACGTGAACTGGATGAAAGATGGAGAACGTTATTCCAAAATAGAGAAAAATGCCGAGGGAGCATACGAAGTCACTGCCTACAAAGCAAAGGACAATTCCAAAGAAGTGCTGATCCCTGCCAATATGCTTTTGAATCCGCAAACAGGAAAACCTATCTCTGTCCGCAATTTCGTATTCAGCGAGGATAACTCCAAAGTATTGATCTATACCAATACCCGTCGCGTATGGCGTTATGATACCCGCGGTGATTACTGGGTGCTTAATTTGAAAGACGGCAAACTGCAACAATTGGGCAAAAGCTTGCCGGAAGCTACCTTGATGTTCGCCAAGTTCTCGCCGGATGCCAGCCGGGTAGCATATGTCTCCAGAAACAACATTTATGTAGAGAGTCTGGTTGACGGGAAAATCAACCAACTAACTCAAGACGGAAATAATGAAATTGTAAACGGAACATTCGACTGGGTATACGAAGAAGAATTCAACTGCCGCGACGGTTTCCGCTGGAGTCCCGACGGGCAATACATAGCCTATTGGCAAAGCGATACCCAAGGTACGGGATGGTTTGATATCATCAATAATGTAGATTCCATTTATCCTAAAATCCAACGTTTTCCCTACCCTAAAGCCGGAACAGCAAACTCCGCTGTAAAAGTAGGCTATGTATCAGCCGACGGTGGAAACACCACTTGGCTGGCTCTTCCAGGTGATGCACGCAACCACTATATTCCACGTATGGAATTCATTCCGGGCTGCAACGAACTGTTCATCCAGCAAATGAACCGTGCCCAAAACACCAATAAAGTATGGATTGCGAAAATAGGTGAAAATACCCCCGTCAATATCTTTACCGATCAAGATGCCGCATGGTTGGAAACGAATGACAATGTGCGTTGGTTGAAAGGGAACAAGTATTTCACTTGGGAAAGCGAACGTGACGGATGGCGCCACCTGTATCGTGTAAGCCGTGATGGTAAAGAAATCAAGCCCATCACCCAAGGAGCTTTTGATTATATTCAAGAAGTAGGTGCGGATATGGATAAAGGTTTTGTGTACTTTATCGCCTCTCCCGACAACTTCACCCAGCGCTATCTCTACCGGGCACGTCTTTTCGGCAATGGAGAGGTAAAGCGGCTAAGTCCTGTTGACCAAAGCGGGCAACATCGTTATATCATGTCACCGTCCGGCAAATGGGCAGTCCATACATTCAGTAACTCGGAAACTCCCCCTGTAATCGACATGGTGTCTTTCCCTGCCCATAAAAGTATACGTCTGATTACTGACAATGCAAAAGCCAAGGAGCAATACAAAGCCTTGGGGCTGCAACCGAAAGAATTTGTAAAAACCCGTTCAGGAGAACTGGAACTGGATGCATGGATGATCAAACCCGTAAACTTTGATCCCAGCAAAAAATATCCGGTCATAATTGATGTCTATGGAGAACCTGCCAACGCCACCGTGCAGGATGTATGGAGCGGAGGAAGTTTATGGCACCAGTACTTGGCAAACCTGGGGTATATCATAGTCAGCATCGAGAACCGTGGTGCCAATGCACCCCGTGGACGCGAATGGCGCAAATGTATTTATGGAGAAGTCGGAACCTTTGCCAGTGAAGATCAGGCAAGAGGCATCCAAGACTTGGCACGTCAATACTCTTTCATTGACACCGCACGTATCGGTATCACCGGCTGGAGTGGCGGAGGCAGCCAGACGCTGAACAGTATGTTCCGTTATCCCGATGTTTTCCACACAGGTATTGCCATTGCTTTTGTGGCCGACCAGCGTCTGTATGACACGGTTTATCAAGAACGTTATATGAATACTCCTCAAAATAATCCGGAGGGTTACCGCAAAGGGTCTCCCATCTCGTATGCAGCAGGATTGAAAGGCAACTTGCTGTTAATTCACGGTACAGGAGATGACAATGTCCATTATCAGAATTGTGAAATGTTGGTCAATGAACTGGTACGGCACGGAAAAATCTTCTCACAGATTTCTTACCCGATGCGTTCCCATGGAATTTACGAAGGCGAGGGAACCAGCTTGCATCTGCGAAAGACAATGGCTGATTACTGGCTGAAAAACCTGCCTGCCGGAGGAAAATAAATATGCCAAAATTCCTGCTGATATGATTATACAGTCGGCCATTCTGAACATTAGTGAAACTTTTCATATACATAAAATGATTAGAGTCCAAATTTTTCACAAAAGTTCGGGATGGCAGACTAATAAACCGATTTCGTTTTAGCAAGCTTAGCACTAAACACATAAACTAAATGAAGAAAATACAACTATTCTTATTACAATTTCTGTTAATATCTATTACGCAGCACACCAATGCCCAACTCCCTGTCAAAACAGAATATACCGTTGAGATGGGAGGAACATCGGGTAAAGGAACCTACGCGCCGATGTGGCTTACTGCCAACAGGCAAGGTTTATCTTCTGCCAATACCCAAAATGGTTATTTACGGGCAGGGATTGCACATACAATGCCATTAAACCAACATTTCGGCTTCAGTGCAGGACTGGATTTGGCAACCGCCTACAATTTCACCTCCTCCTTCATCATCCAACAAGCCTATGCAGACCTCAGTTACCGATGGTTGAACCTGAGTATCGGCAGCAAAGAACGCTTGCCCGAGTTAAAGAATTCCAAGTTAAGCAGCGGGAGGTATGGTAGAATCAAATAATGCCCGCCCCATTCCCCAAATACGCCTGGAAGTTCCCGATTATGTAGCCATACCAGGTACCCATAAATGGCTTCACTTGAAAGGACACATAGCCTATGGACGTTTTACTGATGACAAATGGCAGGAACATTTCACCTCCATAGGCAACCCATATACCATTGATGTACTTTACCACAGTAAATCGCTTTTCGCCAAAGTAGGAAACAAAGAACATTTTCCGGTAGAATTTGAAGGAGGAATACAAATGTCCGCCCAATTTGGCGGAGACCAATATATTGCAGGACAAAAAGAGCCTGTAATAGATATGCCTACCCGGTTTGTTGACTTTATGCGTGTATTGGTTCCTATGGCCGGAGATGATACCACACCCGAAGGCGAACAAGTAAACATCTACGGAAACCATGTCGGTAGCTGGAATTTTGCCGCAACAGCTTATCTTAACCGATGGAAGGTAAAGATCTATTATGAACATTATTTCGACGACCACTCCCAAATGTTTTTCCAATACGGACGTTGGAAAGACGGACACATCGGACTGGAAATAACTTTTCCCAAAAACCGCTTCATTGATACTTTTGTATACGAAGGATTAGGAACAAAAGATCAAACCGGACCTATGCTGTATGATTCCTTTTGGGGGGAATTTGAAGAGCAAATCAGTGCTAAAGATAATTATTATAATCACTACCTCTATCAAGGATGGCAGCATTGGGGAATGGGAATAGGTAATCCTTTACTTCCCGGACCTATTTACAACAAGAACGGACAGATTACTTTTATCAGCAATCGTGTACTGGCACATCACATAGGATTCTGCGGTTCCCCATGTCAGTCGCTAAGCTATCGTATGCTGCTCTCCTACTCCCGCCATTGGGGTACTTATGATAATCCTCTGAATGAGATCAAGAAACAATTCAACTCTTTGTTTGAAGTAACTTATGCTCCACAACAACTGAAAGGATGGAGTTTCACTGTATCCGGAGCTATGGATCGCGGCAACTTACTTGGAAATAATTATGGTGGAATGCTGGTTATCCGCAAACAAGGAATTATCAAATCGGGCAATAAATAGAAATTTTAACTGTCAACCCAATCAACATATGAAACAAATATTATTATTTATACTCTTTATGCTGGGAATCAGCAGTTGTGACAAAGCTCCCATCAACGGCAAATTAGATGGCAGATGGCAATTAATGACTATAGAATATACTAATGGGAAAATAGAAGAATGTAACCGCATTTATTATAGTATCCAGTTACATTTGGTGGAAATCAGTGCCAAAGGTGGAAATGGAGGCACTCATATCGGACGTTTCTCTTATAAAGGAGATGAGGTAACCATGAGTGAATTCCGCCACCGGGGAGATGAAGAAAAACTAACGACACTGAATGAATTGAAACCTTTCGGACTTAATCAAGCTATTAATCATCTTAAGGTGGAAAAAGCAACAGGCAAGAAACTAATTCTGAAATCTGATTATGCACGCCTCACATTCAGAAAGTTCTAAAAAAATATACCACAGGCTATACAAACTGTCTGCCGATAAAATATCGGCAAAACAATTTATACGCTATAGCAGTGGCAAACCACTATACCGGATTTCCAGAAATCAATTTATCGGCAGAAATAAAACCGGTGCCACCACTCATGGAGCCGGCTTTACAAATATTGAAGCCGGCTTCATGAAACAAGTTCTTTACCTTCCTGTAGTCTGTGGTGAAATAAATTTATCTTCTAGGCTTGATATCCAATTTTACCGGCTTCAACATGTTTTCCGGACTTAGGATTGTATCCAACTCTTCCTTATTTAAAATACCATGTTCCAAGACCAGTTCATAAACACTTCTACCTGTTTCCAACGCTTCTTTTGCAATCTTTGTAGAGTTTTTATAACCAATAATCGGATTCAATGCGGTTACTACACCAATACTGTTATGCACTTCAATCTTGCAACGTTCCGCATTAGCAGTAATACCTTCTACACAACGTGTACGCAAGGTTTCAAAACCATTGATCATTAAATCTACAGATTCAAAACAACACTGTGCCATCACCGGTTCCATAGCATTCAGTTCCATTTGGGCAGCTTCGCCAGCCATAGTCACACATAGTTCGTTACCCATTACCTTATAACAAATCTGATTCATCACTTCAGGAATCACCGGATTCACCTTACCTGGCATTATAGAAGATCCCGGTTGCATAGCCGGAAGGTTGAATTCTCCTAAGCCACAACGCGGTCCGCTGGCCAGCAAACGTAAATCATTACATATTTTATTTACCTTTACGGCTATCCTTTTTAAAGCTGAAGCATAACCTACCAAGCAGGAAGTATCTGAAGTAGCTCCTACCAAATCTGACGACAATTTGAAATCAAAACCTGTAATTTCACACAATGCTTTCACACATTTTTCCGCATATCCCGGTTCCGCACAAATGCCTGTACCAATAGCGGTAGCACCCATATTTACTGTCAGGAAGTCTGCCGCAGCTTCATTCAAATGACGAATTTCATCTCTCAATATACTGGCAAAACCATTGAATGTCTGACCTAAAGTCATAGGAACGGCATCTTCCAACTGAGTACGCCCCATTTTGATGATATGTGCAAACTCTTCTCCTTTCTTATGGAATGCACCAATCAGCGATTCCAAATAAGGCAGAAAACGAAGATGAGAATAATACATGCCAATATGGATTGCAGTGGGATAAGCATCATTCGTTGATTGCGAGCAGTTCACATGGTCATTAGGAGAGCAATATTGATACTCGCCACGTTTGTGTCCCATAATCTCCAAAGCACGGTTAGCAATGACTTCATTAGCATTCATATTGGTAGAAGTACCGGCACCTCCCTGAATCATGTCTACCGGGAATTGCTCATGATGCTCACCATTTAAGATTTCCTGACACGCCAACACTATGGCATCTTTTTGTTCTTTAGTCAATAAACCTAACTCATAGTTAGCCATTGCAGCTGCCATTTTCGTAATGGCAAGACCGTTGATAAACAACGGATATTCATTTAGATGAAATTTACTTATTGGGAAATTTTCTATGCCTCTTAGAGTCTGCACACCATACAATGCACTGGCCGGAATTTCGCGGGCACCAATTAAATCACTTTCTACTCGGGTTTCTTCTGTAAGTTTTGTTTCCATGATCAGGTTATTTATTAGTTTATCATTTCTTATTTTATACAGCAAAGGTATAAACTAACATTTTGATATCAAAATATAATCTGATATAATTTCAAAATATTATTTTATACTTATTTTTCGAGATAAAGCAGACAACAAACTTACATTATGAAAGTTCATTCAGTTAACAAAGTCTTATATCCTTTGAAGTTCATTCAAAAAACAGACATAAAAAAAGGCGTCCATTCAGAACGCCCTTATTCTATTTTTTAACTTCGGAACTCTTATTTAACCTTTATTCTATCAAAGCCTTCTCCAAATACACCAATGACAGCACTTTGTGATACAAATGCATTCGGATCTATATCTTTTATCAAACGGAATATAGTAGTAGACTCACGTTTTTTTGCCAGCACAAACATCATTTTCACACCCGCACCGGTATAACAACCTACTCCGTCAATGAACGTCACTCCTCGATGAAGGTCTTTATTTATGCGATGCCCTATTTCTTCATGCTTCTTAGAAATAATAAAAAATTGCACTGACTGACGGGCACTATTTACTACCTGATCCAAGACAAAGCTGGATATAAACAAGACAACATATCCATATACCACCTTCTCCCAATCATGCAATACAAAATAACTGGAAGAGATAATAACCAAATCACACATCAAAATAACCCGGCCCAAAGTAATATCACGATACTTATTGACAATAGCAGCTATAATATCCGTACCTCCTGTGCTACCATTGGCAGAAAAAGCGACACCAATACCACCTCCGCAGAAAAAGGCTCCCAAGACACAAGCCATGAAAGGTTGGTCATGTATTAAAGACTCTCCCCCGGTCAAATCCTGTATGATAGGCAGAATAGAACTCAGCACAAATACAGCATAGATGGTTTTCACACTAAACTTCCATCCCAAAATAACCAAAGAAAGTATCAACAATGCTCCGTTTATTCCCAAATAGGTGTACTGAACCGGCAAACCGGTAGCCCAATAAACAATAGAAGCAATACCTGGCACCGCACCCGAAGGAAGGTCATTAGGTAACAAAAAGACGGTCCATCCAATAGCATACATCAGCATACCAAGAGCAATCAACATATAATCCCTTAGTTCTCTGATAATCCGTTGCTTACGCGTCGTAATAAAGACTGAATCCATGTGAGTTTTCCTTTATAAAATCATATTGTCCGCAAAAGTACAAAAAGATTGAATCACTTGGCTTCAAAAGGTGACATTTTTTCAAGTAAAAAGTCCTGTTAGTCCGATTTATCAAAAACAACAGTGCCTTTCACCCTTTATTATTCTTTAGGATGTAAATACCAATCTTTATAATCCGCACCAAAAGAATCTCTCCACTGTTTAAACTCGGGATAATAGGTAGTAATAGACACCTTCTCTGAAGGCCATCTAAATTCACTGTTACTGATATTTATAGCGAAAGGCATATTATCTTCTGCTATATAATACATTGGGATACCATTGGAGTCTTGACTCAAATCACTACCCGTACCACGTAAACTCTCATCAGCTACGCTTGTCGGCTTATAGCCTGACAAATGTACTTCATGAGAACGTTTATTCACAAAAATGAAAGAATTGTAAGGCGGATAAGCATCCATGTCGCTTACTTTATCATATTTTTTAAATCCGATCACTACAGTCACAGGCTTTTTGAGAACAGGCTTTATATCAGAAAAAAGTATTAATACAGGCTTTTCTATTCCCGGCTCAAAGTTTTTTCCGATCACATTACCTTCTTGACTCACCTGCACCAAATCTATATGCTCCTTCCCTACGTAATCCAACTGAAAACCAAACCCATTTGTATAAGTAGCACCATCATTCATCGGAGTAAAAGTAGTAGTGGTGCGCACCAATGCGTTAGAAGATTTATCTTTCACAACTGTACTGGAATAATATATCACAACATCATTCATATCGTAATCATTCTTATCAGGCCAATTGTCCTCATAAGCCAAAGACCCTTTGACTACATACGAAATTTCACCCTTATTTACTTCATCCGGTATATTAGGAGTAGGTTCTACAGAAGAAGAAGCAGACGCCATAATAGCAAACTGTACATCATTAAAACGCATGTCCACATTATCTTCCATAGCCATAAAGAAACAATTGTCCAGTTCCGGATCACTTAACAAAACTGAACGTTGCTCTTTATTATCGTTATATGCAGGATTAGAATAACGAGGAAAAACACCCTTTTCTTTTCCAAATCCCATTCCCAATAAAATCCATCCAATATGAGTGCCTTGGGGAAATTCATCTTCATACTTGCTTTGTTCCTTATTCCAATATTTTAGTTTTATTTGCTCACCGACTAAAGATTTAGGAGCATTCCTACTGGAACGTGGAATCAGGATGGTCTTTTTTATGGTAGCTATGTCCACAGACTCTCCTTCTTTATAAGTATAATAAGCAACCATATCCTCCCACGCAGTAGACGAGAAATCAAAATAAGTCGCGACCAAACCTGTAGATTTAGTTATTACCATATCATTACTCCCTGAAGTACGTAGTTCCGGAAACCTTTCCAACAAATTACGATTATCTACTACTATAGAACGGCTTAAATTACTGCATCTCTCTAAAAAAGCACCGGGTATATCCAACTTTTCAGGCAACAAATAATCAGGAACCCCATTTTCATTCCAATTACCCAATACATCATATCCGTCAGGATAACTCACTCCTCCCATTACCGCTCTAGAATGCCCGTTAGCAGACAGTTGTGCCTTATAATCAACATAATTAAAGGTTAGTCCGTCAGATAGAAATTCCAATTCAACAGGTGATACGACCAACACATTATCAGTTACCAGCCATACCTTTTTCAAATAAGCCGGCAAAGATACTTTTGAAAAAAATCTACCATTCATATCAGTCGAAGCGGCATAAATGGGATTTATATCTTTAAATTCCCAAGTATTTCCAACTAATTCCATAGGATATTCATCATACAGATAAAAAGCAGTCTGTACTTTCATGCCATAATCAATGATAAGTTGACTATTACGGACAGTAGTAAAATCAAAAAAATCGTCTTTATTGATTTTTTCCTCCTCTTCTTCCTCTCCCCCCGTATATATATCATGCATATTACGCAAGCAAGACACAAAGAAAACTGATAAGCAGATGATCCAAAATTTTGTTTTCATAAAGTAGTGCGTGATTATTTTCGACAAATATAGCCATAAATAACTAAAAAACAACTAAATAGTCAGAAAAAAAACTGTCCCCCGACTCACGTCGGAGAACAGCCACAACACAAACACAAAATAAAACACGACAAAACTACTATGCAATTTTTTAGCCTGCTCTATGTTTTGAGTAACATAACTACCGCCAATCAGGTATTCACATATCCAAGAGGGGTTTCAGGTTATTTGCATCTATAAAACGCCACACTAGCGTCCTTTGTTCATCGGTCTTTCTAAAAATATCTTAATTCTTATTGAATTCCTCTTTCTCTTAGTTTCAGCTGCCAGTTCCAAGCCGAACGTAGAGTGTCCTCCAAATTGGCTTCTGCCTTCCATCCCAACTCCTTATTAGCAAAATCAGGATTAGCCCATACCTTCTCAATATCTCCGGCACGACGACCCACGATCTGATAATTAAGTTTCACACCGGTAGCTTTTTCAAACGTATTGATCAGTTCCAATACAGAAACACCTTTACCCGTTCCAATATTAAAGACTTCCACCTTCTCCTTCTGCTTGTTATTCAAAATGCGATCCATTGCGATAACGTGAGCCTTCGCCAAATCCACTACATATATATAGTCACGGATGCAAGAACCGTCCGGTGTATCATAATCATCCCCGAACACACTCAGTTTTTCACGAATACCCATCGCTGTCTGAGTAACATAAGGTAGCAAATTTTGTGGAACCCCATTAGGTAATTCACCTATTAATGCAGTGGGATGTGCGCCAATAGGATTAAAGTAACGCAACATAATAGCATTGATAGGCGATCCCGAAGCAACTGTATCACGAATAATTTCTTCATTGATCTGTTTTGTATTACCGTACGGAGACTCAGCCTTCTTAATCGGAGCCTCTTCCGTTACAGGAAGAACATCGGGCTGACCATACACCGTACATGATGATGAAAAAATAATACCTTCTACTCCATGTTTCGGCATTAACTCCAACAGGTTAATCAATGAAACCAAGTTATTGCGATAATACAACAACGGTTTTTGTACCGATTCACCCACAGCCTTGCTAGCCGCAAAATGAATAATACCTTTTATACCCGGATATTTAGTAAACAGCTTATCCATTCCCTCAAGATCCAAGCAATCCAACTTTTCAAATGCAGGACGGATTCCTGAAACCTTTTCTATATTATCTACCACATCGGCGCTTGAGTTGGACAAATTGTCCACAATCACTACGTCGTAACCGCTATTTTGCAGCTCTACTACCGTATGAGAACCGATGTAGCCGGTTCCTCCTGTTACTAAAATTCTTTCTTTCATAATACTTAATATTCTGTCGTTTTCTAATAGGTTCAAAACAACTTCGACGGGTAGATCCCTTTTCGTATCATATCATTGATACGAAGCAGGACTTGTATCTTGTCATCATGCGATACCAATCCCATCCATCTGGCAGGTGTCTCAATCACTTTCACCCTGACTCCGTCAGCAATACGCTCATTCATAAAAGCCGGAATAGAATAATGGGCTTTCATATCCATTCCATTCTCATCTATGAACTTATCGAACGCCTTCTTCATCTCACCGAATACCTGCGGAGTAAATCCCCACATATTCATTGAAACCAAGCTGTTGTCATCCAAAGCCACCCATTTATGTAATTCATTAGGATACATCGGATTTCCACTTATCCGTTCTACTCCTACACGGTCTGTAACGGACAACAGATATCCCTTTTCATCCACTTCACAAATACCACGGGTAACCCCTCCGCTTTCCGCCAATACATTTCTCAGCCTGTAGCAAATATTGAAACTATGGTAGTCAGCTTCTCCCAACATCACCAGATTATTATATAACAATTCAAAACTTTCTCTTTGGTAAAAGTTCACGGCATTTATCACACCGAATGGAGAGTCAATCAACTCTTCTCCCATCAGAACAGCTCTTACCGAACCGTACAGTGCTTTGCGCTTCGGATTACGCTTTTCTTCAGGAATCGTTTCCACATCCTGATAAACATACTCCACTTCTACCACATGTTCGTATTTGCCTGATACCAGTTTCTTGAATTCTTGTTCAAAATGTCTGCTTATGACAAATACGATCTTATTAAATCCGACTCTTACGGCATCATATATGGAAAAATCTAATATTGTTTCGCCATTAGGACCTATTCCCTCCAGCTGTTTCAATCCACCATATTTATTCCCCATAGTGGCCGCGAGTACAATCAAGGTCATAGCCATTTAATCTCTCTATTAATTCTAATGCAAAAATAAGCATAAAAATTGAATTTACGGACAAGAACAATGGATTTCTTTCTAATAAAAAAGTCCGAAGCTGTGCTCCGGACTTCTGAATCGGTTTATTTTAACGATGAAGTGAATTTATTCTATTCCAAACAAAACACCCAAGCCTTTGTCTACACCTGAAAATCCCATGAATGCCATTGCCAGCAGACCGGCAGTAACCAATGCGATAGCCATTCCCTGCATTCCTTTAGGTATATTCACCAAACTTAATTGTTCACGGATACCTGCAAACAACACCATAGCCAAAGCAAAACCAAGAGCTGTAGAGAAGGCATAAACCACCCCCGTCAACAAATCAAAGTCTTTCTGGATTACCAAAATAGCCACACCCAGAATACAGCAGTTAGTAGTAATCAACGGAAGAAAGACTCCTAATGCCTGATAAAGGGCGGGAGATACCTTCTTCAAAATGATTTCCACCATCTGTACCAATGCTGCAATGACAAGGATAAATGCAATGGTCTGCAAATATTCCAACCCGAAAGCATCGAGCACGAATTTCTGGATAAGATAGGTAACAATGGTAGCGATGGTAAGCACGAATGCAACAGCCGCTCCCATACCCGTAGCTGTCTCAACTTTCTTGGATACACCGAGGAATGGACAAATACCCAAGAATTGTGACAACACAATGTTGTTCACAAATATAGCGGTGATAAATATCAATATATATTCCATTTTCTTACTTTTTACGGGTTATGCTTTCTTCAGTTTATTCACAATCGCAATGAGGTAACCCAATGCAATGAAGGCTCCCGGTGCGAGAACGAAAATCAACATTCCGTATTGCTCCGGCATAATAGCGATATCAAACAATTTACCTGTACCAAGGAACTCACGTACACCACCAAGGATGGTCAATGCAAGTGTAAATCCTAGTCCCATACCCAATCCGTCAAAGAATGAAGGAACAGGACCGTTCTTTGCGGCAAACGCTTCGGCGCGTCCCAGCAAGATACAGTTTACCACAATCAACGGAATAAACAATCCCAAAGTAGCATACAGCGCCGGCACATATGCCTGCATAATCATCTGCAACAAGGTTACAAATGATGCAATAACCACAATGAATGCAGGAATACGCACCATATCAGGAATCAGATTCTTGATAGATGAAATTACCACATTCGAACAAATCAACACAAACATGGTTGCCAGTCCCATACCCATACCATTGATGGCAGAAGAAGTGGTTCCCAATGTAGGACACATACCCAAAAGGAGTACAAACGTAGGATTCTCTTTGACAATCCCGTTCATTAATACTTTAAAATTATTCATAGTCTGCTCCTTCCTTATTTTTTGTTTTTACAATCTTGCTTTGGGCATTCTGCTTTTTTACAGTCCGCCTTGTCGCAGTTAGCAGGATCACATTTACCACCACAAGCAGCTTTGCAGGCAGCAGAGTCACAGGCTTGTCCGCAACAATCCTGAGTTCCCTCACATTGTGCCTTAGCTGCTTTGGGGTCATCGGCAGCAGTTTCAGACACCTGCTGTGTCGCACCGCTGGAACCATCCACATTTTGGCCACTATATGCCGCATAAGCATTATTCACAGCTTTCAGAAAAGCACGTGTCGTGATAGTAGAAGCAGTGATTGCATCTATCTGACCGCCATCTTTATTTACAACCAATGCTTTCTGTCCCGGATTCATACCAGTAATATCGCCTTTGCCGCCTTTCTTAAACCAATCGGCTGCCTTTGATCCCAGTCCCGGAGTTTCTGCATGACTCAACAAAGAATAGTCTATAATATTACCCTCTTTATCGAAACCTACCAATACATTCAACGCACCACCAAAACCATTTGCAGAAGACTCTACGGCTGCACCAATAAATTCTCCTCCTTTGGTTGCTTTATATATCTTATAAGTAACGCCTTCCAATTCTATGGTTTCAGGAGCTTCGGCAGGATTATTGTCAAATCCCGGAACTACGATAGCAATGGCATCACTCAAAGCCTTGGCATTAGCCTGTGCAATGGGTTCCTTTGTCAACTCATTCACATAACCCAGCAATGCTCCGGCTACCACGGTTACGCCTGTCAGCACGATAACCATGTTTTTCAAAGATGATTCTAGTTTTTTCATTTCTTCACGACCTCCCCGAATCTTTTAGGTTTACAATAAGTATTGATTAACGGAGTGAATGCGTTCATAATGAATATAGCGAAAGACATACCTTCGGGATATGCACCGAACAAACGGATAACCACCGTCAGGAAACCGATAGCCACACCGTAAATAATCATACCTTTATGAGTCATAGGCGAAGTAACATAGTCGGTTGCCATGAAAATAGCTCCCAACATCAAACCACCTGTAAACAAGTGAGCCAACGGAGATGCGTAAGCAACCGGATCAACCAAATGCATCAGCCCGGCAAATACAAATACTGTCACCAGAATAGATACAGGAATATGCCAGGAAATAATCTTTTTCCATAGCATATATCCCAGACCAAGCAATAAAGCCAATGCACTCACCTCACCTAGTGAACCCGGGTTATTACCCAGAAATAGACTTAATGTATCGGGCAACTGACCTAAAGCATTTGCATCACCCTTTACAGCCATTTTCATCAATGCCAGCGGAGTAGCACCGGTTTCAGCATCGGTATAACTTCCCCATTGTTGAACCAACGGCCATGAAGTCATCTGCACAGGAAAAGAAATCAGCAGGAAGATACGACCTACCAGCGCGGGATTGAAAGGATTACAACCCAATCCGCCGAAAGTCATCTTGCCCACACCGATTGCCACCAACGCACCGATGATAATAATCCAAAGCGGCAAGTTGGAAGGCAGATTGAATGCCAGCAACACACCGGTTATAATAGCCGAACCATCACAGATGGTAGAGCGTTCTCTCTTCAAAATAAACTTGGTAATCGCCCATTCGAAGAATACACAGGCGGCAACCGAGGTCAAGGTCACCACCACGGCGCCCAGTCCGAACATATAAAATGACACCAGCAACGCAGGTATCAACGCAATGAGTACACCATACATATTCTTCTGTATGCTGTCACCGCTATGAACGTGAGGCGATAATGATACTATTAATTTATTAGCCATACTATTTTGTCGAATTATTTTTTAGCATTACGTGCACGGATGATACCGCCTACTGTGCCCTTACCCAAACGGATATAGTCCAGCAAATAACGATGAGACGGACATGTAAACTGACACGAACCGCACTCGATGCACGACATTACATCTTCTTTTTCTACTCTCTCCCAGTCCTTATGAGCTGAAAGTGTCGCCAACAAGAAAGGCTCCAATCCCATAGGACACACACTGACGCACTTGGCACAGCGGATACAGGGCTGAGCTTCCGCACGGGCAGCTTCCTTATCATTCATAATCAGCACACCCGAACTACCTTTACAAATGGGAACTTCCGTATTAACCAGTGCTTTACCCATCATCGGACCGCCACCAATCACTTTTCCCGTATCTTCGGGCAAACCGCCAGCCGCATCAATCAGCTGGCTCATCGGGGTACCCATACGGGTGAGGAAGTTGGAGGGGTTCTTGACAGACTTACCCGTAACAGTCACGATACGTTCAAACAAAGGTTTGTTTTTCTGAACGGCTTCATAAACGGCAAATGCAGTACCTACATTCTGAACTACCGCACCCACATTGATAGGAATAGCGGGAGGAGCAGGAACCTGGCGACCGATCACAGCATCTATCAACTGTTTCTCACCACCTTGCGGATATTTCACCTGCAAAGGAACTACCTCTATACCGGGATACTGAGCAGCCTTTTCAGTCATCAACTTAATAGCATCCGGTTTATTATTTTCAATACCGATATATCCCTTGGTCACTTTTGCAGCTTTCATCAGGATGCTTACACCCACCAGTACTTCGTCTGCCTTCTCCAACATCAAACGATGATCGGCAGTGAGGTAAGGCTCACACTCTACAGCATTGATAATTACACATTCCGCCTTGCAGCCCGGAGGAGGAGAAAGTTTCACATGAGTAGGGAAACAAGCACCGCCCATACCTACTACACCTGCATTTTTCACTTTAGCAACGATTTCTTCGGGTGTGAGAGCACACTCTTTCACCAATGTCGAACTGCGGTCTATTGATTCTTCCCATTCGTCACCATCCACATCGATAAAGATAGCCGGCTTGCGGTAACCGCTAGCATCGATTACGGCGTCTACCTTGTTCACTTTACCGGATACAGACGAGAAGATGGCTGCTGAAACAAAGCCACCCGCCTCAGCAATCTTCGTACCTACCTTCACCACATCGCCTTTTTTCACGATGGCAGTAGCAGGAGCACCGATATGCTGTGACAAAGGAAATACCGCTTGCTTAGGAAGTGCAAGTGTTTCAATGGCTTTGCCTGCTGACAATTTATTTTCTGCTGGATGTACTCCACCAATTCTAAATGTCTTCACTGTTATATCTTTTTAATTTTTACTTACTTTGAATTTTGATTATGCTTCCGTTTTCGGAGCCTCAGCTTTCACCGCTTCCGCTTTCGGAGTTTCCACCTTTGAAGCCTCTACTTTTACAGCAGGTTTTGCAGCAGCCTCACCAGCCGGCACTTCTACTTTCGGTTTACGTGGCGGGAAATTGATAGCTTGGATAGCCCCTTTCGGACATTCCGATTCGCATTTACGGCAAGACTTACACTTAGCCGGATCAATGTATGCCAAATTATTTTCCAACGTAATGGCTTCGAACGGACACACTTTCACACACTTTCCACAACCAATACAACTAGCCTTGCAAGCTTTGTTGGCAACAGCTCCCTTATCCTTGTTCACACACATCACCACTACGCGGCGGTTGTTCTTTCCTTTCGGACGAATTTCAATGATCTTACGCGGACAAGCTTTGCTGCAAGCCCCACAAGCTGTACATTTTTCTTCGTCCACTTCCGGAAGACCGGTTTCAGGATTCATGTGAATAGCATCAAACTGACACGCTTCCACACAATCACCACAACCCAGACAACCGAATGTACAACCCGTCTCACCACCTGAAGTGGCATGAGCGATGGCACACGATTTAGCTCCGTCGTACAGAGCAGTACGAGGGCGATTTTCACAACTACCGTTACATCTTACCACCGCAACTTTCGGTTCAGCAGCAACGGCTTCCAATCCCAAAATGGCAGCTACTTTCTCCATTACCGGAGCACCACCAACCGGACATAACTTACCCTCCAGCGAACCGGCATCGGCAGCCTTCACGCAGGCACCGGCAAAACCAGAGCAACCGGGATAACCACATCCACCGCAATTCGCCTGAGGAAGCACTTCGCTCACCTTGGCAATCCGCGGATCTTCATACACAGCAAACTTCTTAGAAGCGGCATACAAGATTACCGCGGCAATCAAGCCAATCGCTCCCAACGAAATTACTGCAACCAGAATTAAATCCATAAATTTTAGTTAGTTATTTATTAATTATTTTTTATTGGTTCAAGCGTAAATGAAAACTTCTTGCTCAACTTATTCCTGCATACATATATAATAAGGTAATACGGAAGCAAGGCTGACAAAGCAACAAGCGCCGACCTTAACTCATCCCCCCCCGTAAGACGCATGGAAATAAATAAAGTAATCAGCAATACCAAGAAAGGGATACCAAAAGCCAGCAATACGGCTTGCATCCCCATGGAAGTAGTACCATAAATCATCACCTCCTCACCTATGCGGTAAGAAGATGCCTTCATGTCAAAAACATCAATCAGTTTCTCTTTACTTTCAGATGCATTGCAATGCCCTTTCACACTACAAGCCGAACAGGCAGAAGTTTGTACGATTCTCACCCGCACGTGAGAACCTTCAATGTTTTCCACAATACCACGATGTTTGATTATATCGGTCATTTTTGCAAACTCTACATTACAAAACTGCGACAAATGTACGACTTTAATTGGATTCTAAGAAGTATAAAATGATATTTTCACTATAAAAATCGATTTTTTGTGTGGAGAAATTAAAATTAGAAGCAAGAAAAGGAAGAAATATTTAATTTTCCTCCTTTCTACTTGTAAGGTATATAATTTATTTCATTATCACATAGCCTGCATCCAACAGTTTTTGACGAATGGATGCTATATGTTCCTCGTTTCTGGTTTCCATAACGACACGAAGGGCACATCCGGTGACATCTGCACTCTCACTATTTCGCTCATGATGTACAGAAATTACATTTCCTCCCTGCTCTGCAACAATTTTGCTGACTCCCAACAGCTGCCCCGGCTTGTCTATCAAGTCCAAAGTTACTGCATAGGTACGTCCCGACTTCGCCATACCGCGACTGATGACACGGCTCAATATCGTCACATCAATATTGCCTCCGGACACCAGGCAGACAGTTTTCTTACCCTTTACCGGTACTTTATTGAACATGGCTGCGGCAACGGACACAGCTCCCGCCCCCTCTGCAACAATCCGCTGGCGTTCTATCAATGCCAGAATAGCTGCGGCAATCTCGTCCTCAGTCACAGTTACAACTCCGTCCACATACTGATTTACCAAGTCAAAAGTATTTGTTCCCGGCTCTTTCACCGCGATTCCATCGGCAAAAGTGGAAACAGAGTGAAGACGCTCAATACGCGAATGAAGAATAGAATTTGCCATACTGGCCGCACCCAACGCCTGTACGCCATATACCTTGACAGATGGTTTCAAAGCCTTCAACGCATAAGCCACTCCCGAAATCAGTCCTCCCCCACCAATGGGAACAATGACTACCTCCACATCCGGCATTTCCTCCAATAATTCCAAACCGATAGTACCTTGTCCGGCTATCACGTTCTCGTCATCAAAGGGATGAACAAAAGTATATCCCTTTTCATCACGCAATTGCAGGGCTTTCTGATAAGCATCATCATAGACTCCCGGAACCAAACAAACTTCCGCCCCATAATGCTTCGTAGCCTCAACTTTAGATATAGGCGCTCCTTCCGGAAGACAAATCAACGACTTGATACCGCACTTAGTGGCAGCCAATGCCACCCCTTGCGCATGATTACCGGCAGAACAGGCTATCACGCCTCTCGCCTTTTCTTCATCGGACAATTGGGAAATCTTGTAATAAGCACCACGCACTTTAAACGATCCTGTGAGTTGCAGGTTTTCGGGCTTCAGATAAACTGTACTCTCAGGATTTATCTGAGGAGCATAAATCAAATCAGTGCGACGGACAACCTCTTTCAGGACATGAGCCGCTTTGTATATTGCATCTAATTGTAGCATAGGTATAACACTCTTGTTTTTAAATTGGGTGCAAAGCTACAAATAAAATTGATTCCTTACACTCACATACAACGTAAAATTGTATTCTTTTCTCTTTGTTCTCCTTTTCACTTGTCGACAGAGTTCACACTCAAGGAAATATGTAAAAGCCCCGGCAGCACTATCGTTTTCATTTTGACACTCCTTATCTGCTGTCTTATCTGGATTTCGATATAATCTGTTTTTCACTTTTACTCTCGGCCACCTCTACCAGATAAACACTGGCACAAATAAGAACAATCGCCGCCAACTGCGTCCATGAGAAGCGATCCTGCCCCAAAACAAAAGAAGTCACCGTAGCAACAATCAATATTAAATACCCGTAAATGGCTACTAATGTCGTTTTCAGATATTTCAGCCCGAGAGGAAGTAATAAATAACTAATGGTGGTAGGAAATACCAAAACAAAAAGCAAGATCAACATAGGCGTAGAGAAAAGTGACATTTTCAGTATAGGAGCATCAAAACCATAAATCGTATTGACAACAACAGCCATAACAGCCGCCCCTAAAAAAGTATATTTTAACATCGTCATATCTCCCACTCCTTTTAACAGACGGTTACTGAAAACAAGATAGACGGCATAAACCAATGAACTGGCCAAACACATCAAATTACCTAACGGAGCATTGGAGGCAAGATCGTCACTAGGTTGTGTGGATATGCATAGAACAGCTCCTCCCAATCCCATTCCAATGCCAAGCACTTTCATCCAGGTTACTTTTTCCTTATAAAACAATACAGAGATAATGAATACCCATATAGGCTCCAAACTGACAAAAATAGAACTGGAAACCGGAGTAGTCTTACTGATACCCAACAAATAAAAAAACATATATCCATAAATACCTAAAGCCCCTAAAATAAAGAGCTGCCATTTCTGACGGATAGTGGAGTTTTCGGGCTTGCAAAATATATCAATAAGCCAAAAAGCGGCGGCCCCAAATACCAATCGGAAAGTAACCCCTGTCACAGGAGCTATCCACAAAGGTAAAAGATACTTCAGTGCGTTCATATTAAGGCCTCCCAACGCTTTGGAGACAACCATGCTAAGGTTTGCTTCAACTTGTCTATTCATACTTCATGCTGTTATGTTATTACGTGGGTATTTTTCTTATAAACTCAGTTTTTCCTGCTTCATCACAATAAACATCCCCATCAAGGCTACCATCAGATTAAGCCAGAAGGCAAAGGTTTGCGAATGAGAATGGAACAGATTCTGAAAAGCATCCACAATAAACGGACAAAGCAGTATGGCCACATAATTCATCGCCATGACAAAAGCAAGTGCCAACGTCACTTTGTGAGGAACCGCCACATCAGAAGTCTTATCATAAATCAACGGTTGGATAATACCGTATGAAAGCCCGTTCAGAATACATCCCAAAGCAATCAGTATTTCGGAACGACTAAGCAGAATAATCCCCATTCCACAGGCTATCATCAACAAACAAACCATATAGATACGACGGCCCAAGACCTGCACTATCTTATTCAGGACAAAACCCGGTGCCATAATAGCGAGAAAAAACAAAGATATCAAGATGCCTGCCCTACCACTGGACAGTCCATATTCTTCCATCAGGAAAGGCAGATTGAAACTAATAATAATCACCAGATAAGTAGCCAATCCGTAAAAAGCCATCAGCTTGACCAAAGCCTTGACATTAATTCCCCGCTTACCCATTTCCCTGGCAGTATCGGCTGGAATATCATCAGAGGAATGATAATTGGAGAGATCTTTTTTCAGATAACGAGTAAGGAAAACGGACACAAAAGGAAACAGATAGACCAAAAACGGCAAATGCCAGTTCACTTCTGCCAGATATCCTGTCAGTGTAGTGGCAAGCACCAGCGTGATATTGGTGATGGCAGAACTGTAACCAAATTGCTTTGTACGGTAACTTCCCACAAAATAACGGGATATCAATCCGGTAGAAAGCGGAACAATCAATCCCGACCCCATCCCCAACATGGCGCTGACGGCTATCAACTGCCACATTTTATCAGAAAGCAGATAAAGAATACCACTCGCCCCGAAAAGAGCCAGCCCTATCTGCAACAACAAAAGGTTGTTCACTTTCTCTGTCAATTTACCTGATAACAAGATAAAGGGTATGATAAGAAGTGATGGCAACGAAGACAACATCTGGATCTCCAGATCTGTAGCAGAGGGAAATATTTTATTCAAATCTCCCAAAATGGGCGACACCGCCAGTCCCGGCAATGCATTGAGTGCCGAGATGGAAAATATACCTACTAACGTAATGAGGGGAATGGTCCCCTGCCCTGTTTGTACTTTCATAATGAAATCGGTTTAGATTGTGATAGAAACAAAGTGTAAAAGAATTGGTTCAAAGCCGGTTTATAATTGGTCAATGCAATCATGTGCCCATATGCTACTATGCCAATTGGCTGCGCTATGTTCCGCATGACACATTATCCCCCATAAATTAAAAAACATAAAATCAAGAAACTTTTCTCCAAACCTCCTGTTGAGGGAGAAAAACGCGGGAAACTCCCATGTTTTCCATTGTATTACTAATCTAAACTTTAAGTAAAATGAAAGAATGTAATTGTGATTTGAGAGACGGTGACGCAAAGACAGCCGTGTTTGGTTCAAACGAAATGCTACAGCCTGCCCCGGTAGATACCATCCCTATGGAACCTACCACCCCACAGATTGCTTATCAAATGGTAAAAGACGAAACATTCGCCCAAACCCAGCCACGCCTTAACCTGGCCACTTTCGTTACCACCTACATGGACGACTATGCCACCAAACTGATGAACGAAGCCATCAGCATCAACTACATTGATGAAACAGAATATCCTCGTATCGCAGTGATGAATGCCAAATGTATCAATATCATGGCTAATTTGTGGAATTCGCCCGAACAGGCAAAATGGAAAACCGGAGCACTGGCTATCGGCTCCAGCGAGGCTTGTATGCTGGGAGGAGTAGCCGCCTGGTTACGCTGGAAAGACAAACGTAAAGCTCAGGGGAAACCGACTGACAAGCCTAACTTTGTCATTTCAAGCGGTTTTCAGGTTGTTTGGGAAAAGTTCGCCCAACTTTGGCAAATTGAAATGCGCCAAGTACCTCTCACCTTGGACAAAACCACTCTGGACCCCGAAGAAGCACTGAAGATGTGTGACGAGAACACCATCTGCATCGTCCCCATCCAAGGTGTGACATGGACAGGTTTGAACGATGACGTGGAAGCGTTGGACAAAGCACTGGATGCCTACAACGCCAAAACCGGCTATGATATTCCTATCCATGTAGATGCTGCAACCGGCGGTTTCATCCTGCCGTTCCTCAATCCCGACACAAAATGGGACTTCCGCTTGAAATGGGTTCTCTCCATCAGCACTTCCGGCCACAAGTTCGGACTGGTTTATCCGGGACTGGGATGGGTAGTATGGAAAGACAAGAAATACCTTCCGGATGCCATGTCGTTCAGTGTCAATTATCTGGGTGCGAACATCACACAGGTTGGTTTGAACTTCAGCCGTCCCGCCGCACAGATTCTGGGACAGTACTACCAATTTATCCGTCTGGGATTCCAAGGATACAAAGCCATCCAATACAATTCCATGGAAATCACCAAGTACATCCACAGCGAAATAGCCAAGATGGCTCCGTTCGTAAATTACAGCGATGACGTAGTAAATCCTTTGTTCATCTGGTACATGAAACCCGAATATGCAAAGAATGCCAAATGGACTCTGTACGATTTGCAGGCTAAATTGCAGCAAAGCGGCTGGATGGTTCCTGCCTACACCTTGCCGGAAAATATCCAGAATTACGTAGTTATGCGTGTTGTGGTACGTCAGGGATTCAGCCGTGACATGGCGGATATGTTGTTGAACGACATCAAGAATGCCATCTGCGAGTTCGAGAAACTGGAATATCCCACTCCTACCCGCATCGCCCAAGACAAGAATATCGCTGTAAAAGGTACTGTGTTCACTCACAATGCCCATAGCAACGCCGCTAAAAAATAAGCATAGATAACAATAATGCAACCATCCGCCGTTAAGGTAGATGGTTACTTCAATCAAATTAATTTATGGAAAGAACTATAACTATCCAGCAAATAAAGGATGTTGCCCAGGAGGCTTACAATCTGTACAAGGACAATACAGACGGTAAGAACGCCGACTATATCCCTTATCTGGCAAATATTGATCCCAAACTGTTCGGGATCAGTATCTGTCTGATGAACGGAGAAATCATCCAACTGGGTGACTCTCAGTACCGTTTCGGTATCGAGTCCGTTTCCAAGGTGCTGACCGCCATCCTGGTACTCCGCCAATACGGTGCTCCCAAGGTGCTCGAAATGATTGGCGCCGATGCTACCGGACTGCCGTTCAACTCCATCATGGCCATCTTGTTGGAAAACGACCATCCGTCCACCCCATTGGTAAACGCCGGCGCCATCTCGGCCAACAGTATGGTGCAACCCGTAGGAAACAGCGATGCCAAGTGGAAAGCCATCGTAGACAATATGACCGAACTATGCGGAAGTACCCCGCAACTGATCGACGAACTGTACCGGTCAGAGTCGGCGACAAATTTCAACAACCGTTCCATCGCCTGGCTATTGAAAAATTATAACCGTATCTACGATGACCCCGATATGTCGCTCGACCTCTACACCCGCCAGTGTTCCATGGGCATCACTGCAGAACAGTTGTCCATCTGTGGAGCCACCATCGCCAACGAAGGATTGAACCCGAACACCAACAAGCAAGTGTTCGACAAAGCCCTCTCCCCGAAAATCACCTCCATGATAGCTACCGTAGGTTTCTATCAGCACACAGGCGACTGGCTTTACACTTCGGGAATTCCTGCCAAGACAGGCGTAGGAGGCGGTGTCATGGGCGTAATGCCGGGTGTCATGGGCATTGCAGCCTTCGCGCCTCCTCTGGATGACGCCGGCAACTCCGTGAAAGCACAGCTTGCCATCAAGCATATTATGAACAAACTGGGCATGAACGTATTCAATGGCCATCGCATCCACGTGCAATAATCCATTTCGTTCCCATAGGAAAACCGGTATTTCTCTCACTCCGAGAGGAGTACCGGCTTTTTAATTAAAAATTTTTTCCGCTAAAATTTCTCACACTCTTACATTATGCCTATCTTTGCACTGACAAATTCATCATATTATGAAGAACAAAGTCATCCGTAAAGAACCGGACCAATGACGAACTCACGCAGAGAAACCATTGGAGTTCCCTTGGCGGAATATTTGAAAGAGAAATGCTGGAACAGCCCAAAGCGCCCGATGACGTTGATTATGGAATTGAATTAACTATTAAATAACTTTATGAGTAACAAATCAAAAATCGAGATTTGCGCCAACTCCGTGGAAAGTGCTGTGAAGGCACAACAAGCCGGTGCTTATCGTGTAGAACTATGTGCAGGTATTCCGGAAGGCGGAACAACCCCGTCTTTTGGTGAAATCCGTATGGCACGCCAATTATTGAACCAAACAAAACTGCATGTCATTATCCGTCCCCGTGGCGGAGATTTCCTATATTCTCCTATTGAACAAGAAATCATGCTGCATGATATTAAAGTGGCACGCCAGCTGGGTGCGGACGGTGTGGTATTCGGCTGTCTTACCGCAGAAGGCTATGTCGATGTGCCTCTGATGCAGAAACTGATGAATGCGGTAGGCGAGATGAGTGTCACCTTCCACCGTGCTTTTGATATGTGCAGCAATCCCAAAGAGGCCTTGGAACAGATTATCGGACTGGGTATAGACCGGGTTCTTACTTCCGGACAGGAAGCTACCGCCGAAAAGGGAATCCCTCTTCTGAAAGAATTGGTGGAACAGGCCGACGGACGGATCATCATCATGCCGGGATGCGGTGTGAATGCCGGTAATATCCGTAAGATTGCCGAAGAAACCGGAACTTCGGAATTTCATTTCTCCGGACGTAGCAGCGTAGACAGCGGCATGATTTATCGTAACTCAAAAGTATCCATGGGAGGTACTGTAAAGATAGAAGAGTATCTGAAAGACGTTACCGATCCTGACAAAGTAAAAGCCGCCTTGTCCGAACTGGCAATGAAAGACGAAAACGACAAAGCACTGGAAAAGAAAAACAAAAGCCTCAACCCCAAGAAATCAAAGAAAGAGGATGACTGGGACGATGAGGACGATGACTTGGATGATGACAAGTAAACAACAGGTAAGCATAAACGCTATCAATATATTTAGGGATATTCAGTAAATGTCTCTAAAAAATAAGATGGCATATGAAGATGATAGGGCATGACCATTTCATATGCCATTCTTATTGTCATTTTTCCGTGCTTTCTCACATACTTCTATCCGACAGGACATGACGTTCCGGAAGAAGTCTGATGACCTCTTCTGATTCTGTGAGTAAAATCATATCATGCTGCTTTAGCTGTTTTGTTTCTGATTTTTTCTATCATCAGTATGGCATTTGCCGTATGTATTCCAAAGAAAATCCACAGTATTTCCGTCTTCCTGTTTCTGGCCTTTATCCTTGAGAGCGAGTAATGTTGCTTTTGAGTGCCGAAGCTTCCTTCAAGCCGTGTTGCCCTTTCTTTTGAGAGTTCGCTTCTAAGCACCTTCCTCAAAGGCTCATCTTTGGCCGCCCTTCCCTTGCGCACAAAGGATGTGGATATCCCATATTTTGTACAGAACTTTCTGTTGGCATTATTGGCATATATGGAATCGGCAGCCACACATCTTACCCTTACATTCATAAGCTTCTGCTGCATACGGATACAGTCCTTCAAGCGTATACCCTCATTGAATGCCTTGAACGAGAGGTGTTCGATGAACGATATGCCGTCTATCTGTATATTATTGACCTTTGCACCGAACTCGACGGACTTGGTTTCCTTGCCTCTGACGATGGGACGTACATAATGACGGTCAATGCTGACGATGCGGTCACTGACTTTCCGCCCTTCAAACATTTCCTTTTCTTGTACAAGCACCTTTCTGATGATGGAAAGACGCTTATGATAATCCTGGGTATATCGGAGTAAAGCACCGTACTCGCTATGGATCCCATCCCTTTGACTGAGGAGCTTTTCAAGAAGCTTGATCATACGGCGCTTAAGCATTCTTGTCCTTGAAGCTCTCCTCTTTCTTTTCTTGCAGTAGGACAGATAGGATTCCGCCACATTCCTGTATTTGTTGCGCGGACGCCTTATGCCCAACTCCCTGCAATGCCGGCATATATGCCTGTAGAGCCATTCGAGGCTTTCCCAAAGGAGTTTCATGTCCGTAGGAAAACGCATGTGGCTTTCATAGCATGTGGCATCGGTCATGCAGACGTGAAGGTTATCAAGATAAGGTTTCCAGTGTGAAGCCAGGAGCTCCTGGAAAGAATCAATGTCAAGGCGGGATGCTATCTCATTACGGATGGCACTGACTATCTTGAAGTTGGTTATGGGAAGGGACGGGGGAATCATAATTCCACAGAAAATCTGGTAGTGTATGTTCCCGTTCAGATGTTCCACCAGTTGCCTGTCGGAGAATCCGGTGTATGCCTTCAGGACCATAAGGGCGATCTTTGCGGAAGGACTGAATCTGTTCCTGCGTCCCAGGCGCCGGTCCGACAGGCCGGCGGCTTTTGCCATACATTCAAACGGAAAGACCGAATGAAGCTTGCCAAGCTCACTCTCATTAAAACTCTTGCGGTATTTTTCCAGAATATCAAATTCTGTAAAACCCAAAGTAGGGTGAATTTCTGAAATATTCACTATCTTTGCCATATCTTATTAGTTTGGATATTTCCCCCGTTTTGGCCGTCAAATCTTATTTTCGGGGGAATACCTAAAGATACAAAAAAGCCAACTAATTCGCAATACTTTGTGTATGAATTAGTTGGCTGATTTTGTAATATTTAATGAATGTCCCTATTTAACGCGGATATTCAGTTTGCAAACTTGAATATCCGCGTTACTTTTTGTTTATACTGAATCCTACAGCTTATGTATCACCTTCATCAGCTGCTCACCCAGTCCGATGGTATATCCTTGTGACACGAATACCACCCGGTTAAAGGTATCCCCAATGATAAACATAGGCAGGATAGTCTTGTTAGACAACTTCATGCCTTCTGCAATCTGCTTCTGGATGGAACCGTCCACATCAATACCGTAAGTAATGGTAGCCGGTAATCCGGGGAATTCCTGCGGGCGGAACTTCTTGTACTGCTCCTCGTTGGGGAACAACAGCACGATTCCTCTGCCCCATTCATCAAACTCCTTACCCAATGCCGCAATATCACGCAAGGCATGGTTCGTAGGTTCTTGTCCGGCACCCAGTACGGCTACAATGTAGTAACCACGTCCTGTAGTGGCAAGAATAGACTTCAGTTCATCGCTATCTATCGGTTTATAAGTAGATTCCGAGTTGAAGTTACCGATCACCTGAATATCATCCTTACTTTCACGCATCACCAAGTCCACCGTAGTCGTTTCCCCCGGCTTGATGGTAAAGAAAGTCAGCTGGGACAATACGCCGCCGTTGGCCAGACGAGTACCGGTCACCATCACATAATTGCCGGCATCCAGTGCCGTTCCGTTCTTCAACAGATTAGCCCAAGTAGCACCGCCACCCATATCAATATCGCCTTCATCATAATTCAGCAATTTCAAGGTTCCGGCAGGAGTCAGTCTGGAAATAGAGAAATGAGAATAATACTTCGGGTCGGCCAAAGACTTGATCGGCGTATATCTGGCAATAAACTTGCCGGTAGGCGCACTGGCCTGTTCCATCGCCTCAAAGTTCACATCAACAGCACCTTCATCACCCATCAACTGCACTTTTCCGGTCACTTCGTCTATACGTGCAGGAATACCCATGCTGCGTGCCATGGAAACAAAGAAGATATCACGGCTGTGCGCATCGGCTGTACGGGCCTTCCACACCCCTTCCGGAGTAATCGGAGAACCGCCCAGATTGCAATCCTTGTCCACACGGATATTTTCGGCAACCCATGCAACCAGCTTCATCGGATCGGCAAGGTAAGCCTCACGCTCCTGTTCGGGCACTGCTTTCTCAAAGAATCCTTTGTACGGAGTAATCATTTCGTTGCTCACACGCGGATTACGCACAAATCTGCGGAAATAATCGGCATTGGCGCACAGATGTGAATTCATCATGTGGTCTATCAACACTTCGGAACTTACATCGCGAAGGTCTTTGGCGGAAATCTGCTGAAGCAGGTCAATGCCGCCCTTCTTTGACTTGTCCGAACGGAGACGGGCCATAAAGTCACGGATGGTTTCGTGGTTACCACGTGATGCCACCAGCAATTTGGCAACAACATCCTCGTCCAACTGATACTCTTTAGCGAAATGACGGGCCGATTCATCCGTCATGAACGTAGCCACGTAGGCATTGCGGATAGAGTCCTCCAAGGCCATGCGGCGATTGTTCTCCGCACGTTGTTCGGGAGTCACTTCGGGCATATTGGCGCCTTCCACCGGAGGAATGATATCCATATCCAGTGTATAAGCCTCGCCGGCCGTCTTGTCCAGTTTCACGGTCAAGGCATTGTCTTTTCCGAAAGACAGTTTGGAGTAACCGAATTTTCCATCTTTGGAAGCCCATACCAGCATATCCCCTTTTCCGGCTGTCAGGAACGTCTTGCCGTCCGCATCCGTCTGTTTGGAAGCTACGGTATAAAATTCGGCATAGTTATACACCTTGAATTCCACTTTGGCATCAGCCACCGGTTTGCCATCCGCATCCACGATGGCCACATCGGCTTTTGCCGTAGGGGCATAGTTGTCAATCACATTGATTTCCGTATACCGGGGAGTGCGGTACATCACTTCTTCCGGTCCGTTATAACGTCCGAACACCTTGGTGTGCATCAGCATACCCCGTGAAGCGGGAGCGTTGAACCAACCCAGATTCAGTACCGGTTCGGGTTCGCAAGCACCCAGGAAGTACCATTTGCCATCCACCCAGGCTTCCACCCAGGCATGATTATCATCGGTATGTGCCCAACGCGGCGTATATACCTGGCGGGCAGGGATGCCTACCGAACGCAAGGCGGCTACCGTGAACGTAGATTCCTCGCCGCAACGTCCGTAGGCTGTCTTTACGGAAGCCAGCGGACTACTGGTACGGGCATCAGAGGGAGTATAAATCACCTTCTCATGACACCAGTGGTTCACTTCCAGCACGGCATCATATAAAGAAAGGTTTTTCACTCTGTCCTTCAGTTCCTCGTAGAATACCTTACGGCTGTCGTCCAGATTCTCGTTGTTTACGCGGATGGGCAGTACAAAGTGGCGGAACTCGCGTTCGGGAACCACTTTTCCCCACGGCATCTCCTCACGCGCCTTGAAAGCGTAATCCACGTTTTCCAGATAGAATTCACCGGGATGATCCGCTATATCCGCCAAAGGCATATAGGCGTAAAGGAAAGTCATCGCCTCCTTCTGCTCATCGCTCATGGGTTGTTCGAATACCTGGAAGAGGTCACCTTGGGCCAGCGTATCACGCCGTGCCTCAAAATCCTGCTGAACAGCGGCACGTTCAGCCTCATCACTGATCAAATGTTTGTTGTTTGTACACGAGGCACACAGCATCAAGCCTATCCCCGCCGCACACAGAGCCAATAATTTCATCTTGTTGTTTATTTAGGTTAGCAATTTGTTATTGGCTACGAAGATAAGACTTTTTTCTTATTTTTGACGAAGTTCAAGCTATTATTTAGTATCCGCCGGCTCCGATTGTTGCGATTGATAATATTCCTCCTTCCGCTTGTTGGCCTGCTGCACCAGACTGGTGACGTATACCGTGAAAATGGGGAACATCATCATTCCCAAGGCGGCCAGCACCACCGACAGTATTTTCCCCGTAGGAGTGACGGCATAAATATTGCTCCCTACGGTAGTGACATCCATAAACGCCCACCACAGCGCACTCCAGTAGTCCGTCACCATAGGGTTCACCTTATGTTCCAGCACAAAGAAGATAAGGCTGGCAAAATACACGGTGGCCATCAGCATGGTGATGTACGAGGTAAACAGCCCGGACGCCTTGCTGCCCGACAGCCAGCCCACCACGATAGCCAGCGCATACCCTCCCCTCAGCAAAGGGATAAAGCGCAGGAAATAACTGATTTCGGGCGAGAAAGTGATGTGATAGAAATCAATGATATTTAAATAAGGTATAGATACCAGCAGGAAAATAAAATGGCTGGTGAAGTATCTTCCTTTTTCTTTCGAGAGGAAAAACTCCAGCAGGAAATCGAACAGGAAAAACATACATATCCAGAACTGAATCTTCAGATAAGAACCTTGATTCAGGAAAGGGATGTTATGAAAAGTATCTATCGAGATACTTATAACCAGAAAAAGGGACATCAACAGGATGAGTATATGCAAGATCCCGTAAATCCCCCTGCGGGAATAGATGAATGAGGAGAAAGCTGTTTTCATAAACGATACTGATTATATTGTTTTTTCTAGAAACACCCTTCCGGGTACGATTGTTTCATTCCGGATACCTTCCGGGTTAATAAACCTAAACGGATAAACATCATTTCCAGGGAGTTGTTATAAACTCCGTAAACAAAAAACATACATTTTTTAAAACCTAAACTTTATGGCAAACATTAGTAAATCAGTCAAGCTAGGGGTATTTACCCTCGCTATTATGAACGTGACTGCGGTAGTATCCCTGCGCGGGCTGCCTGCTGAAGCCGAATACGGACTGAGTTCGGCATTTTATTATTTATTCGCGGCCATCGTCTTCCTGATACCTACCTCGTTGGTAGCGGCGGAACTGGCGGCCATGTTCCAGGACAAGCAAGGCGGTGTGTTCCGATGGGTGGGTGAAGCCTACGGAAAGAAATTCGGCTTCCTCGCCATCTTCCTGCAATGGGTGGAAAGCACCATCTGGTATCCCACCGTCCTGACTTTCGGAGCCGTGGCACTGGCATTTATCGGCATGAGTGACACCCATGATATGGCCTTGGCATCCAACCGCTATTACTCACTGGCGGTGGTCTTGATTATCTACTGGCTGGCCACCTTCATTTCGCTGAAAGGCATGGGCTGGGTAGGCAAAGTGGCCAAAGTAGGCGGTATGGTAGGTACGATCATTCCTGCCGGCCTGCTGATGGTGCTGGCGGTGATTTACCTTGCTTCCGGCGGACAGAGCCAGATGAACTTTGACGGCAACTTCTTCCCCGATTTCAGCAACTTCGACAACCTGGTACTGGCTTCCAGCATCTTCCTGTTCTATGCCGGTATGGAAATGGGCGGTATCCATGTAAAAGACATGGAAAATCCTGCCAAGAACTATCCGAAAGCCGTATTCATCGGTGCGGCTATCACCGTGATCATCTTCGTGCTAGGCACCTTCGCACTGGGGATCATCATTCCCGAAAAGGACATCAACCTGACTCAGAGTCTGCTGGTAGGCTTTGATAATTACTTCAAGTATGTCCATGCTTCGTGGTTGTCGCCTATCATCGCCGTGGCTTTGGCATTCGGTGTGCTGGCAGGCGTGTTGACCTGGGTGGCAGGTCCGTCCAAAGGTATCTTCGCAGTGGGCAAAGCAGGTTATCTGCCTCCCTTCTTCCAGAAGACCAACGCCAACGGCGTACAGAAAAACATTCTGCTGATCCAAGGCCTTGCCGTAACCTTGCTCAGCCTGCTGTTCGTTGTGATGCCTTCCGTACAGAGTTTCTACCAAATCCTGTCACAGCTCACCGTATTGCTTTACCTCATCATGTATCTGCTGATGTTCAGCGGCGCCATCTATCTGCGTTACAATATGAAAAAGGCCCCGCGCCCGTTCCGCATCGGCAGCAAAGGCAACGGACTGATGTGGCTCATCGGCGGTCTGGGTTTCTGCGGTTCGCTGCTGGCATTCGTGCTCAGCTTCATTCCGCCCAGCCAGATTGCGGTAGGCAGCAACACCGTATGGTTTGCCGTTTTGATTATCGGCTGCGTCGTGGTAGTCGCAGCTCCGTTCATTATCTATGCATCGCGCAAACCGTCATGGGTAGACAAGGATACACAGTTCGAACCGTTCCACTGGGAAGAACAGGCCACAACGGCACAGACAGCGGCTCCGGTTTCCGGCGCGGCTAAAAGTTCCGCTTCAAGCGCCTCTACAAACGCTGCCGCCGGACCGGCCTCTCAAAGTACCCCGTCTCCGGAGCAACACAAATAACCCCCGCTGACGGGTTGGCCCATTCCTTTTTATCACAGGCAATTCCGGTTCCTTGAAAAGCAAGAAGCATGTTTTTCAAGAAGCCGGAATTGCTGTTTTCCACCAACCGGGATGGTTATTTCCCTCTCTCTTCCAATAATTTCCTGTAAATCATAGCCGGAATTAAAGAAACATTCCTATCTTTGTCCCCCGGTTCACTTAATAATCACGTTTGACATGAAGCATAAGGCCTTTTTCATTTTTATGACAGCCCTTTTTATAGGGAGTCCGCTTTATGCACAAAAATATAAAATAGCCCTTATCCATTCCTACCAGGAAGGGTACAGCGGTGCCGGCATTGTAAACAAACTGTTTGTCAAAGGACTGAAAGACCAGCAAATAGACTTCCAGCTGCGCACCTTTTATCTGGATTGCGAGAAATACGAATCCGTAGAAGAAGAGCGACGGATTTCCGAGTTTGCAGATTCCATCCGCTCATGGGGAGGAGATTTGATTGCCGTGCTCGATGATCAGGCAACCTACTCTGTCATGGCTTGCGGAAACCCGTATGTCAGGCAGGTTCCCGTCGTATTCAGCGGAGTGAATTATCCCAACCAAGAGTTGCTGGCACAATATCCCAACATTACGGGCTACATAGACAAACCCGATTACCTCACCACCTGCCGGATGATAGAACGTATCATGGGCAAAGTCCGCATCCACATCCTGAACGGGCGGACCGTGCTTGACCGCCTTATCTGGAAAGACCTGAGCGAACAATGCAAAGGATCGGAAATCACCCTCCACCAATGGAAAAGACAAGAGGCCCGGCCCGACAAGCTGAATATCCCCATCAGTGACAAAGATGATACCGAATATGAATCCCTGTACGAAAAGCTGAACGAATACAACCAATTGGACTCCACCGTCGTAGTCCGCCTGTCCAGTGATTCCGTAGCTGCCCGCGACCTGATGTGGCTGTCCAGCGGAGTCTTCCAATACTCCCTGTTCCTGTATACCAAACGGGACTATACCACCCTGCGCATCGGCAGCCTGTTCGACAATCCCGGATTCGAAACCATCAACGAAGGATTCGGGATAAAGGAATACATGCTGGGAGGTTATTTCGCCCCCATCGAAACACAGCTAAGCGACATGACCGCCGGCATCAAAGAAAGACTGCAAGGAAAGATACCCGTCCCGGCGGTAAAACAAATCGCCAAACAGTACCTGGTCAACTGGCAGGCCATGAAGAGATACCAGATCCCCCTTGAAAGCATTCCACCGGAATATACCATCATGTACAGGCCGTGGAGGGAAAAATACGCAACCCCCATCCTGATTCTTGAAAGCCTCCTGGTCTTCACACTCCTTTTGGGGATAGCCTACCTTATTTATATCTATACACTGGAAAAAGGACGCAAAAAAGAAGCCTTGCGCAACCTCAGGTTCGAACACGAAGCATTAACGCTTGCACTGGAAGGAGGGAATACCTACGCGTGGTGTTTCGACGGAAAGACCGCCGTGCTCGACCAAGCTTTCCCAAAACCTGTTGGGAATAGAGGAAATAGCCCATTATGTACACCCCGACGAACAAGCCCGGTTCAGAAAAAACGTATCCAACATACTACACCGGCAACGAAGAACAGCCCAATACCGTTGCCAATTCAACGACACCGGTTACCAATGGTGGGAATTCAGATACAGCGTGTTGCAGAATAATGAACAAAATCCTATCATCACCGGACTTCTGGTAAACATTCAGGAGATCAAAGACAAGGAAGAAGAACTGATACGCGCCCGCAAACTGGCGGAACAGGCGGAACTGAAACAATCCTTCCTGGCCAACATGAGCCATGAAATCCGTACTCCGCTTAATGCCATCGTGGGATTCTCCAACCTGCTCACTACCGAGAAAAACATCTCGGAAGAAGAGAAAAAAGAGTTTGCCTCCATCATAGACAACAATACCAGACTCTTGTTGAAGCTGGTCAATGATGTGCTGGAACTATCCCGTATAGAATCCGGCAATATGTCCTTTCATTGCGAGGATTGCAGCGCGCATCATTTCGCCGAAACGGTCTATCAGACCCATCAGGTAATTATTCTCCCTCCAGTGGAATTCATCAAAGAATTTCCCGACGAGGATGTGACCATACACATAGACCGTATGCGCCTCACCCAAGTCATCACCAACTTTTTGGGAAACGCCAAGAAGTTCACCTCCCAAGGACACATCAAACTGGGTTATTTCTGCGACAAAGAGAAAAAGGAAATCCATATCTTCGTAGAAGATACCGGTGCGGGAATCCCTAAAGAAGAATTACAAATGATATTCGAGCGGTTCTACAAGCGGAATGAGTTTGTACAGGGTGTAGGGCTGGGACTCGCCATCAGCAAGGTCATTGTAGAAAAAATGAACGGACACATCGATGTGCAATCCGAGGTGAACAAGGGCAGCCGTTTCACCGCCGTACTGCCCTATCTGTAATTTTATTCCTGTGCAGGCTGTTTAGGCAGGGCGAACTGCAAGACCAGATACGCCAGCACACCCGCCAGCACCGTTCCCAGTATGACACCCATCTTTGCCTGCGTCAGCAACACCGGCGAATCCCCGAAAGAGAGGTTGGCTATGAACAAAGAAACCGTAAAACCGATACCTCCCAAAAGACAGATACCTGTCAGGTTCACCCAGGTCATGCCTTTCAGCAGTCCGGCGAACCCCATCTTTATCACCAGCCAGGTAAAGAAATAAATGCCGGCAAACTTACCCGCCAGCAATCCCGCCAGCACCGCCCAGGTAGCCATCCCCACTTCCAGACCGCCATGATCCGCCGTGAGCGAGACACCCGCATTGGCAAAGGCGAACAAGGGAAGAATAATATAATTCACCATTCCATGCAGACTGTCTTCCAATGACTGCAAGGGAGAGATGACACGGTCCGAGGAAGACTCGATGCTTTTCAGCACATTGATCTGCATCTTGCTTAACACAACACTTTCCTTGTCACTGGCAGGAAAGACAGCAATGTTCTCGCGGATGCGGTTAATGTACTTACCTATCTTGTAATGAGGAGTGGCGGGAACCGTGAAGGCTGCGACAACTCCCGCAATGGTAGCGTGGATGCCGCTCTGCAAAAACAGATACCACATAATCACTCCCCAGAAAATATAAAACCAACGGTTGTGCACCCGGAAGAAATTCCCGCCGCAAAGTATCAGCAGGATACCCGCCGAAGCAATCAGGTAGTTCACCGACAGATGAGAGGTGTAAAAAAGGGCGATGACCAGAATGCCGCCGATATCATCGACCACAGCGAAAGCGGTCAGAAAGACTTTCAAGCTCAGCGGAACCCGCTTGCCGAACAGGCTGAGCACTCCCAGCGAAAAGGCGATATCCGTAGCCATCGGTATGGCCAGACCACTTTGGGCCGGAGTTCCCGCCGTCATGAAATAATAGATCAGCACCGGAACCAGCATACCGCCGCACGCCGCCACGATGGGCAAAAGCGCCTGCCGGAAACTGGACAACTCGCCCACCAGTATCTCACGCTTTATCTCCAGCCCCACACTGAAGAAAAAGACAGCCATCAAAGCATCGTTGATAAAAGTCATCAAGGTCATGTGATGCCCGTTATGACTGAAGAAATTAAATTCTCCTATCTGAAGATGCACCTCGTAATTCCAAAAGGAGGCATAAATATCCCCCCACGGAGAATTGGCCAGGAACATAGCCAGCAAGACTACCCCCATCAGCAACATCCCTCCATTAATATGATAGTGCGCCGCCCGCTGGAAGGAAAAGTTCAAGTTCAGAATTTTCAGTTTTTCCATATCAATTGAATTTAAGAGTTTGTGATAAATTGCCATCAAAACACAAGCCCTTCCTGTTATTGACTTTTTAATTTCAACTAACAGAAAGAGCCCGCTTATTGTTTGCTCCCCAGAGCTTGTTTATTCTTGAATTAATCCAGCTTCAGAACGGCCAGGAACGCCTTTTGCGGTACTTCCACATTACCGATCTGTTTCATTCGTTTCTTACCTCTTTTTTGTTTTTCCAACAATTTACGCTTACGGCTCACGTCACCGCCATAACACTTCGCGGTCACATCCTTGCGCACCGCCTTGATGGTTTCCCTTGAGATAATCTTCGCCCCGATAGCTGCCTGAATGGCAATATCAAACTGCTGGCGCGGAATCAGCTCTTTCAGTTTCTCACACATACGCTTGCCCAGGTTATAGGCATTGTCCACATGTGTCAGGGTAGAAAGCGCATCCACCGGCTCACCGTTCAACAAGATATCCAGCTTCACCAGTTTGGAAGGGCGGAAACCCGACTGATGGTAGTCAAAGGAAGCATATCCTTTCGAGATACTCTTCAGCTTGTCATAAAAGTCAATCACGATTTCACCCAGCGGCATCTTGTAGTGAATCTCCACCCGGTTGCCCGACACATAATTCTGCCGCACCAGTTCGCCGCGCTTGCCCAGACACAGTGTCATGATAGGGCCGATGTAATCGGTGGCGGTAATGATCGTGGCATCAATGAAAGGTTCCTCGATGTGGTCAATCAGCGTCGGATCGGGCATACCGCCGGGATTATGCACCTCGTTGGCATGTCCCTGCTTGTCATACACCATGTACGACACGTTGGGCACGGTCGTAATCACATTCATATCAAACTCGCGGTCCAGACGTTCCTGAACAATCTCCATGTGAAG
Source organism: Phocaeicola vulgatus ATCC 8482 (assembly GCF_000012825.1). GTDB lineage: Bacteria > Bacteroidota > Bacteroidia > Bacteroidales > Bacteroidaceae > Phocaeicola > Phocaeicola vulgatus. The sequence goes on from NC_009614.1 coordinate 4,815,877, forward strand.
CAATCCCAGAAAACCGCAACGGAATCCGAAGCCCAGAGCCAGTGAAGACTCCGGCTGGAAAGTCAGCGAGGCATCATTCAGCTGAAGTTTCTCCAGCGAAGCGCGGAGGTTCTCGTAATCTTCCGCCTCGATAGGATAAACCCCGGCAAACACCATCGGCTTCACTTCCTCGAATCCGGCAATCGCCTTTTCACACGGACGGGCGATGTGAGTGATGGTATCCCCCACCTTCACCTCGCGCGAGGTCTTGATGCCCGAAATGATATACCCCACATCTCCTGTGCGCAGTTCCGCACGGGGAATCATATCCATTTTCAGCACACCGATCTCATCTGCATCATACTCCTTGCCGGTATTGAAGAATTTCACCTTGTCCCCTTTGCGGATCACCCCGTTCTCTATTTTAAAATACGCGATGATCCCACGGAAAGAATTGAATACCGAGTCGAAAATCAAAGCCTGTAGCGGCGCCTCCTCGTCCCCCGTCGGGTGCGGGATACGTTCCACCACCGCCTTCAATATCTCCTCCACACCCATTCCGGTCTTGCCGGAGGCACGGATAATATCCTCATGTTTGCAGCCCAGCAGGTCGATGATTTCATCTTCCACCTCATCGGGCATGGCACTCGCCATATCACATTTGTTCAGCACGGGAATGATTTCCAGGTCATGCTCCAACGCCATGTACAGATTCGAGATAGTCTGCGCCTGCACTCCCTGCGAAGCGTCCACAATGAGCAGCGCCCCTTCACAGGCGGCTATGGAACGGGATACCTCGTATGAAAAGTCCACGTGTCCCGGAGTGTCAATCAGATTCAGTACATACTTCTCTCCCCCATACTCGTACTCCATCTGGATGGCATGGCTCTTGATTGTAATACCTCTCTCCTTTTCCAGGTCCATATCGTCAAGCATCTGCCCTTCGGTTACCTGGATGGTTTTTGTAAACTCCAACAAACGGTCGGCCAAGGTCGATTTCCCGTGGTCTATATGTGCTATAATGCAAAAATTACGGATATTCTTCATCTTCGTCACTTAAATTTCGCGCAAATATACAAAAACTCGCTCATATACGGATGAATTTTGCAGGAATAATACAAACCATCTGAAATCAAAACCAGAAGATTTGCCAACAATATTCATTCTTAAAAGTGGCCGTTCTTAAGTCCTTCCTCCAATTTTTCCATCCATTTATTAAAACGAGGACATTTGCCTCGAATATCATCTATATCCAGCGCCTCAAGAATCATCTCCCCGTCAGCAGTCTTCTCATACGGGAATATCCTCATCAATCGTTTGGAAGGAGCGGTATCCGCCCCTCCGTTTATATCTTCGGGGGTAGGATATGAATCTATTATCCGCTGCAATTCATCCAAGCTTTCCTGATCATCCACCACAACATTGAAACCGTCCATACTGGTATACATCAGGGATTCAATCTCATGCCGTTGGATATAAGGCAGAAAACAGGAAGCATCCATAAATTCCGTTACCTTTTCTTTTATCCCCTGTTCCATATCCGGCAGTCTCAAACTGTCTGTGGTATAGCCGGGAAAATCTGTAGGAAGTCTGAAAAAGTCAAGCAAGGTTGTGATTAACACGTTTTTTGTCGCAGCCACCCGTGAAACGTCATTCTTCAGATATTCAAAACCCACATTCCCACCTTTTTTATTCAATTTTCTGTTCGTTAAGATTTTCTGGGCATTCATAGGATTAGTAAATCCTTTCGAATACAAATAGGGAATTACACGCTTCTGAATAAAACTCACTTCCGTATCGCCTTCAACTATAAACACTACTCTTTTCATTCCCACTCAATTTAAAGGCTGCCCGCCAATGACATTCTTCTCCCATATTTCTCCCAAGCTGTAATCTTCCAGCCAATGCGCTAAATTCTCAGAATCAAGCCGGTTGAAAACAGTCGCGTTGTCTTTACGATCCACAACAATGATATCTTCCGGTTCAAAGTTATCCACCAAATTGACAGATTGAGTGGAGATAATTATCTGAGCTTCTCTGGAAGCTTTTTTGATCAAAGCAGCCAGTTTGTTGACCGCTACCGGATGTAGTCCGAGTTCCGGCTCGTCAATGATGACCGTCTTTGGCAGATCCGGCTGAAGCAACAAGGTTGCCAGACAGATAAAACGCAGCGTTCCGTCTGATAACTGGTACGCATTAAAATACGTATCAACAGCTCCCTTCTGCTTCCACTCCAGCTGGATCAGCTGTTCGTTCAAGCGGTTGGGCATTAAACAGAATCCCTCAAAAAAAGGAGAAACCGAAGCTACCGCCTTTTCTATACGTGTGAAATGTTTTGGATGCTTTTCTTTCAGATAATATAAGAATGCGGCAATGTTAGCCCCATTGTTCTTCAAGCTGACATTATCATCCATATTACATTTTCCTTTCATGGGGGAACGGTCTCCCGTATCATGGAAATGATACACCTCAAATTCGCGTAAGAAGCTGTTTACATAAAATGCCTGTCCGGTATGGTCGTTCTTAAATGAAGATTCCTGCTTGTTGACCTCGTGCAGTTGTTTGTGCCAGGATACCCCATTGTGATAAGCCGTATCAATACGCTCAATAAATAAAGAATCCTGAGCCTCTTTCATATTTACAATAAAACGATTATGAGCATCCTTACCGCGTTCCGCAAAAAACAAGTCAAAGGACAAATGATCAGTTTCTTTTTTTCCCATATACAACAAACTGTCGGAGCCGCCTTTGGTGAGAACATAATTCTGAAGATTCCGCTCGTACAGGTTATGTATAAGAGTAAAGGCAGAAATGAAATTGCTCTTTCCTATTCCATTCCCACCTATCAATATATTTATGGGAAACAGCTCTACAGTTTGTTCCTTTATTGATTTGTATCCTTCAATCGTTATTTTCTGTATCATCAAAATTTTGTTTACATTCTCAAACAACAATACAAAAGTAGCTTTTTTGCCTGAATACTACAATTTTGCCGGTTGCAAATCTCTTATTTTTCATTTCTTTTATAGATATCTCAGACTTCAACAAATATACAAAAAAAATGCGTTGACAACATACCAAACGATGTGCCAACGCATTTTTTTATGAGTTTAAAATCTTCTTCTTACACCAATTTTACAAAGATCTCGCCTTCCACTTCAGAAGTAACGACCTTATCTTCTCTCAGCAGCCAGCCCAGCCCCAGGAAGAAATCCTTGTCAGCTTTCAGTTTGGTTGCTTTCTTGATTTGTTTTTGTGTCAAACCTTCAGTTCCATTCAATGCTTCCCAGATTTGTCCGGCCAAAGCACCTGCTTTTTCTTTCAACATTTTCAATTTGCTTTTAGTTAAACGTTAACCGCACCCACACATTCCGATGTGAATGTTTGTGTTTCTTATCGCTTGCAAAGATACACAAAATTATGTTATTCAACACTTTTGCATCGAAAAAGTTTGTATTTCTATAAGAAAAAGCGATTTTTCAACCTATTTTTTTTGTTTTTCGAGGTGTTCGCTCCAAATCCGGGCCGCTTCCTCTACCATTCTTGCACAAGGACGCTTGGCGTAATACCGTTCCGTCCTTGCTTCCGGTGTGGATACTACCGGCTCTTTTCCGGACAATCCCAGCAAATCGGCACACCGCAGGGCGCCGTTCCGCTTCTTGAATTCTTCGGCCAGTTCCTGCACCAGAGCGTAATTCGCCGCCTTGCTCTCACGGTCTTTCCCCTCGATGGCGCACTTCTCCAGCCCGGCCAGCAGGAACATGCCGCAAGCAGCACCGCAGGTTTCACGCATCCGCCCTATGCCGCCGCCGAAAGAGGCGGACATGTGCAGGGCCTGTTCACGGGTGAAACCATACAGATCGGCAAAAGCCGTCACTACGGACTGGGAGCAGTTATATCCTTCCTTGAACAAGGCAACGGCCTTTGCCACCCTGTCCTCTTCCCTAGCTTCCGTATGCAAATCCAACGTATTCTTGTCTTCTTCCATTTTTCTTACCTCCTTCTTTTCTTTCCGTCTTTTTCCTTTGTTCTCATTCCGCCACATTGTTTACAATCTCACCCTTGATGAATCCTTTCAAGTTCCCCACCGCAATCCGCATCAGCCGGACACGGGCTTCTTTCGTGGCCCAGGCGATATGCGGCGTAATGAAGCAGTTCTTCGCCGTCAGCAGGGGGTTGGTATATTGGGGAGGCTCGGAAGAAAGCACGTCCAGTCCGGCAGCCGCTATCACACCCTTGTTCAGTGCGTCGGCCAGGTCTTTCTCGTTCACCAAGGGACCGCGGCCGGTATTTATCAGAATGGCCGTCGGTTTCATAAGAGCCAGGCGGTCGGCATTGACCAGCTCTTTGGTATCGGGTGTAAGGGGGCAGTGCAGGCTCACCACGTCACATTCGCGGAACAGCTCATCCAGCTCCATTTTCCGGATTCCTCCGGGAAGTTGTGACTGCGGCTTGGAAGTATAGGCGCATACCTGCATTCCGAAAGCGGCAGCGATGCGCGCCGTCGCCTGTCCGGTGTTTCCCAAGCCGATGATTCCCAGTTTCTTCCCGTCCAGCTCCACCAGGTCGGTATCCCAGTAGCAGAAGTCGGGATTGTTCGCCCAACGCCCGTGACGGTTGGCATAGGCATAATGGCCTACACGCTGGGTGATGTTCAGTATATGCGCAAAGACCATCTGGGCAACGGAAGCGGTGCTGTAGGCAGGTATGTTGGTGACAATGATGCCCCGCGCTTTCGCAGCCTGGATGTCCACAATATTATATCCCGTAGCCAGCACGCCGATGTATTTCAAGGCAGGCAGAGCGGCCATATCCTCCGCCGTAATCACCGTTTTATTTGTAATCAGCACTTCCGCTCCGGCAGAACGCTCCAATAACTCGGCAGGGGCTGTGCGGTCGTACACCGTCAGCTCGCCCAACGCCCGCATCTCCTCCCATGACAAATCACCGGGATTCAATCCGTAACCGTCTAAAACTACTATTTTCATATGCTCAAAAGTTAAATTCCATGTTTTGTCCATTTATTCGGTTAGATTGGAACGCGAATAACGCACATTAACAGCTGCACAGTATGGATATAAACCGGCCGGAAGGTTGGATTTATGTCATTTGCGTTCCAATTTTTAATTTTATAGCACAGGATCAATGCAATTCATTTTCATTCCTTGAACCGTTCCCCCCAGAGGCTCTGCATCCGTTCCTTTATCTTCGCTTCCTGCGCATTGTTCTGCGGATGCCAGATGCGGCTGTCCTTCACCTCGTCCGGCAGGAACTGCTGCTGCACGAAATTGCCCTGATAGGCATGTGCATACTTGTAATCCTTGCCATAGCCCAACTGTTTCATCAGCTTGGTGGGTGCGTTGCGCAGATGCAAGGGAACAGGCAGATTGCCCGTCTGCCGCACCAGTTCCAGGGCACTGTTGATTCCCTCGTATGCCGAGTTGCTCTTGGGGCTGGTGGCCAGATACACCGTAGCTTCCGCCAGCGGGATACGCCCCTCAGGCCATCCTATCTTCATCACGGCATCAAAAGCGGCGTTCGCCAGGAGCAATGCGTTGGGATTGGCCAGACCGATATCCTCGGCTGCCGAAATGACCAGTCTGCGGGCTATGAAAGCCGGGTCCTCTCCGGCCTCCACCATACGCGCCAGCCAGTAGAGCGCCCCGTCCGGATCACTTCCGCGGATGGACTTGATAAAGGCGGAAATGATATCATAATGCATCTCCCCGTCCTTGTCATACGCCAACGGATTCTGCTGCAGACGCTCGGTCACCTTCTCATCCGTAATCACCACGGGTCCGGCATCCGCATCCGCCTCCACCACCAGTTCCAGTATGTTCAGCAGCTTGCGGGCATCGCCTCCCGAAAAGCGGAGCATGGCATCCGTCTCCTTCAGCTCTATCTTCTTTTCTTTCAGTATCACGTCCTTTGCGATGGCATTATGCAGCAGTTCCAGCAAATCTTCCTTCTCCAATGATTTCAGCACATACAGCTGGCAGCGGGAGAGCAAGGGCCGGATCACCTCGAACGAAGGATTCTCGGTGGTGGCGCCTATCAGGGTCACCACTCCCGTTTCCACCGCCCCCAACAGGGAATCCTGCTGGGACTTGCTGAACCGGTGGATTTCATCAATGAACAGGATGGGGCTGGCCTGAGAGAAAAAACGGTTGCTTCTCGCCTTCTCTATCACATCGCGCACATCCTTCACACCGGAAGTGACCGCGCTCAGTGTATAAAAAGGAGTTTCCAGCTTGTTGGCTATGATCTGCGCCAGCGTGGTCTTCCCCACCCCCGGAGGCCCCCAGAGGATAAAGGAGGAGATGCGTCCCGCGTCAATCATCTTGCGCAAGACAGCCCCCGGCCCCACCAGGTGTTTCTGACCTATATAATCGTCCAATGTCTTCGGACGCAAACGTTCTGCTAAAGGTTGTGCCATATCTTCATCTTTATTTCGGATAACAAAAATACAGCATATTTTCCTATGAACAAAGCCCAGGGCAACAATATAGGATTTATTTTTTTAAGGCAGAAAAACAAAAGAACATAAAAAACAGGGACTCATATAAAATGCAATACGGGTTCTTTGTTCATCTGATCTAAAACAATTATTTTTGCAACCCTTTTTCAAAAGAGTGATTATTTCAAATTTAAATGTAATTCTAATAAAGACAGACGATGAAAAAACTTTTTTCCACCAGCCTGTTGATTTTAGCAGGTATGCTTTTACTGCTGGGCGGCTGCAAAGAGGACGAACTTCCGGTTTCCGGAGAAGGAAACGTGGCAAACAATGAATTGCCCGTCCGGCTGGCCGAAACGGATTATAACCCGGACAACACGTATTACCTGCTGAATGACAATGAATCCCAGGATGTTTATTTCGACTCCAGCCAGCGCAGCTTCTACGTCAGCCAGCCTCTTCAGTTCGGAATGGACGACGAGCACTGTTTCCAACTCCGTTTCTATAGTCCCAGAGCCTTGAAAAACGTAACTTTCTGGGCCAGGATAGACGGTTACGAGGAAGAGTTCAAGTTCATGTCGCTGGAAAAGATCATGCCTTTCCAGCAACTCCGGGTGCACATACCGTTCGCCACCAAGGACCTGACCGCCTATACCCGCAGCGGAAAGAAAATACGGATCATGGCAAACCCCTACCTCACGGAAGAAAACCTGACCTTCACCGTAGAGTGTGACGACCCGTACTGGGCAAGGCTGCAATCCATCCGGTGCAAATGGTACATCGCCTTCGGCAGATACAGTGACACCCAGGACAGCTGGAAGTACAAGATGAAGGCTTCGCACACGCGTGAGGCGGTGGCCATCGCGCTGAACATGGCGTATATGTTCTCGTCGGAACGGTTCAAGACCGCCCTGTACGAGTTCGGCCCGCTGCACAGCAACAATGACAAGACGGAAATAGACAAGACCGCCCTGCTGGCCAACGTGCTCAACCACCGCGGACTGACCTTCGGCTATACCACCGGCGTGATGGGACTGGGCGGAGGAACCACCTTCGGCATGCATGAAGTGTGTTATCTGGAACACTATGCCGATGACAAAAGCATCACCGAAACCATCTTCCACGAGTTTGCCCACTGTGTGGGCTACGGCCATGCGGGAAACATGACCTACGAACAGACGGGACCGGGGTGGATCACCCTGTGCAACAACGTATATGTGGCGCTGTCGCTGGACAAGGAGCTGCCCGTCTATTCCCGCCGCTTCCTGCACACCCGCTGGAGCAGGAACCGTTATTTTGATGATATATACGTGGCTTCGAAACACATTATCGAAGACCCGGAACTCGATGCGCTGGACGGTGGCCTGTCTCCCCTGCGCGGAGAGACCGACCGGGGAGGAAACGACGGGGAGCCGGTGGCGTTCAAGCTGGATTATACCGACTTGCCCGGCGCTACGGGAACCACCTTCCGCCCCAAGGATGTATATGTGTACGGAGATACCCTGTATGCCGTGAACGATGCGGACAACCAGTACAGCGTAGAGGTGTTCGGCCTTGCCGGCGACGGCAAGAAGCACTTGGGAAGCATCAAGGAATGGAAGCACGGAGAAGTTACCGGGAAATTCGGCGGCCGCCCGAACGGTGTCACCCGTGCCCACGACAAGATTTATGTCACCCACGAAGGAAGCCGTACCGAGATTTTTGATGCGAAGAGCCATCAGTTCCTTACCTGCATAGGCAATGGAAGCTGGGGAACGGGGCCCACGCAGACCGTACATGCCTTCGATGTGCTGCTCTACAAAGGGCTGGTCATGATACACGACAAACGCTACGTCAACTTTGTAGAAGAGCAGGCTATACAGTCCGGAGTGACTCCGCGGATTTATGTACGTTCCGAACATCTGGGCGAGACAAACGGCACTTACGGCATGGCGGTGGACGAACAGACCGGCCTGCTCTACTCCACCCATCCCGCCAAACGCATAGACCTGTTCGCCCCCGACGGGATACGGGAAGGAGTTTCACCCAAACGCACCGGGCAACTGGCTTATAAAAATGTACCCTACGACTTGGAGTTCTACGAAGGAAGGCTGTTTGTAAGTTCCAACGGCACAGAAAAGTTCTGTGAGGTCAATCCCCGGACGGGAGAGATCATGAAGGACCATACCACCATCGGCGGCATCACCCTGCAAGCACCTGAGAAGTTCTGCATCCGCCGCCACACGCTGTTCATCACCGACCGCGTGAAAAACGGGACATGCGTTTACGCCATCCCCATGAGTGAGCTGAAATAAATGTATACCTATATAATATAGTAAGAACAACATGAAAATATACGCTTATATCCTGATTGTGCTGTCCGGAGTCCTGACGGCACAATGCAGCAAAGTCACCCTGGATGAAATCTGCGGCTACCCCTCCGCTCCCGGCGGAGGAAACGGGGAAGGAGAAGGAAACGGGGATTATAACAGTTACTGGTATTACTCGTATGAGGCGGCGCAGCTGATTGATGCGGAAACCCTGGGCATGGAAACGGCCGAGGATTTCACCCCTTATACCGTTGTCCATCTGGGGGATACCCTTTTCATCGCAAACATCGGAAAGGCAGGCAGCAGCCTGTTGCTGTTCAGTATAAAGAAAGGTGAACGGCTGGGAACCTTGCAGAGCTGGCAGCACGACGGCGGGGAGAAGAGTTTCGGAAGTCAGATAGAAGCCATCGTGCCGTCGGGCAACCGGCTGTATGTGACCGAACGCCAGTCGCGCATCCATGTATTCCGGTTGCCGGAACTGTCCTACCTCACCTGCATAGGCAACGGGCAATGGAGCGGCCCCGTATTCCAGGCACAGGCCATGACGGTAAAGGACGGGCTGATTTTCGCACGCGACAAGAACGGAATGGTCAGCATTTACAAAGAGGAGGATGCCACCCCGGAAAATTACCAGAAGGTGAACCGCTACCGCCGGGCATCCGGCAACGGCAGTCCGGGCAACAACGGCTTTGCCAGCCATTCCATGCAGCCCGATGCGGAAGGGCATCTGCTGCTCACGGATTATGAAGGGAAGAAAATACGGGTGCTCGATCCGGCACTGGTCAACGATGATATGGCAAACGACGCTTCCATCGATCTGGACGACCTTTCCCTGTCGCCCGGCTTCAAGCCCAAGACACTGGCGTTGTGCGGCGACCGCTGGTATGCCACCGGCGACAATGATGCCATCAACATATACGAACGCCAGTCCAACGAATGGAGCAAGAAAATAAAAACTGTAAAAGGATATGCTTTTTCCCAGCCTGCCCGCATCTATGCGCAAAACGACTCTGTGCTATGGGTTTCGGACACGCACAGTTCCAAACGGACACTGGTGAAAATGCTGGTGCATAAGGGAGAAATACGGGAATAGAGGTTCTATTCCGTTCTTTATCCAGAATGTGAATGACACGAATGGCGCAAATTGGGTTTATATCTCTGATTGGCGTCATTCGTGTCATTTTCATTCACACATATCAACCTTGCCAATCTTTCAATGCGACTGTCAACAGGAGCCGGTCGTTCACTTGCCATATCGATTACGCAATCGGGGAAGCCATTCTTTTTATCTGGCCGCACTCCATCACAATCCCCTTTCAAGGCTCCCCTATCGCCCCCACAATCAGCTGTACCTGAGCCGGCATATAGGTACGGCAACTCAAGCCACTGCCCATCTTCTCCAGTTGCTCCCTGAGGTGAGGATAATAGTCAATCCAATACTGCAACTTACGGTAAGCCACCTGCGGATTCAAATCCGGGAAATAACACAGGGCCAGTTCGGTGCGGCCATACGTGCGTATCTCAAAATTCTCCATACATTCCATACTTTTTATTTACTTCCATAAAAGTACGAAAAACGGACGAGAAGAAAGAATGTTTTTCCAACAATAATCAACTAGAATCAACTGTTATCAACTACAATCCACCGGAATCAACTTTCCGGAATCCGCACATCGTATCTTTGTAATGTCGGGACGATGAAGGCGAAAGATCTATAATCTTACAGCTGTAAGATATAGGATCTTACACGTGAAAGATAGGGTTCTTTCAGCAGTCGGCAACCAGTGGCTGACAGTTAATGGACAGTGACTGACGGCTGACTGGCTTCATTCCCCGGCAACAGTGTTTTTTAATTCTCAATTATCAACTTTTAATTTTAACAGACTATGGTAAATTACAGTATCGTTATGCGTAGCAATCCGATGGACGCGGATGCCGCCAAGAAGGCTTACGCCAGTGCACAGTATTCGGAAGTGATGGACATCAACCGCTTTGCCGAGCACATCGCCAGCCACGGCTGTGTGTACAAGCGTGCGGACATCGTGGCCATCCTCACCATGGCGGTGGACTGCATGAGGGAACAGCTTCTGGGAGGACAGAAGATACAGCTGGGCGACTTGGGGGATTTCTCCATCAGCATCAACAGTATAGGAGCGGAAAGCGCTGCCGACTACAATCCTGCCATCCACGTCAGAAAGCTGAATGTGAACTGGAGTGCCGGAACACGTTTCCAGAACTTGCAGGAGGAAGCTGTGTTCAATCTGGTGGCCACGCGCAAAGCGGCCCGACTGGTGGTGAAGGCGCTGAAAGCCGGAAAGACCAGTGTGGATCTTACCGGAGAGGCGAAGGAGCCGGAAAACGGAGGACAGGCCTGACGGAACTCCTGTATGACGGAAGCAAGGCACAACGCTAAAGGCACGACGCTAAAAGGCTGAATGTGCCCCTGTGACAAGCCGTTTTCATTGGGGTACATTCAGCCCTTGGCTTCCATTACAATTCACTTATTATCAACCTCTAAAACAAAATTCCAATGAGTTCAAGAACAAAGAAAAACACCTGGACACTGATTCTGAAAGTAATTATCACCGTAGCCACCGCCGTTGCCGGCGCACTCGGCCTGAACGCCTGTATCTGATGATCATGAGAACCATCACCCTGATTATTATCCACTGCTCCGCCACCCCTGAGGGGCGGAGGCTGGATTTTGAGACTTGCCGCCGGGACCACATCCGCCACCGGGGCTTCACGGACATAGGATATCATTTCTATATCACCCGTGACGGAGAGATTCACCGCGGACGACCTCTGGAAAAGGTGGGAGCGCATTGCAAGAACCACAACCGGCATTCTATCGGCATCTGCTATGAGGGAGGACTCTCGGCGGACTGCACACCTGCCGATACGCGTACTCTGATGCAGAAGGGAAGTATGCTGGCACTGTTGCGCGAGCTGCGCCTCCTGTTCCCCAAAGCGTTGATAGTGGGGCATCATGACTTGAATCCCGTGAAGCCGTGCCCTTGTTTTGATGCTGTAAAGGAATACCGCTTTTAAGGGAAGCTTTCTCCAAAGATAGGGTTTCCAATGAGAGCCGTTCGTTTTCAAAGAGGTTTCTTCAAAGATAACGTATCCAAGGGGGCTTTCTCCAAAGATAGCGTCCCTTTCCTCCGCTTTGATTTCCTGACCCTTCATTCAACTAATCTTTTCATTTAACAATAATAAAAATGAACTATCTGATAAACCAACTCATGACCGTGGACAAAGCCTTCTACCGTCATTATCTGGAAATGCTGCTCACCCTGAACCGCATCCAAGCCCTCACCCCCTGGCAGATGTCCATGCTGCTGTGGAGAGCCAAGATTTTCCATATACAGGTGCTCTACCCCGAACTGCTGCGCATCAGCCTGTGCACGGAGCAGGAAAAGGACGAGATACGCTTTATGAAGGGATGGAAACTGAAAGAGCTGGAGAAAATAATGCCCGCATGGCAGCGACGGCAGTGCGAGGAGATAAAACGGGAACGGTGGAGAGGATTTTAGTGGCTAGCGGTTAATGAGGAATGAGCAGTGATCACTGAGGAATGACCAGTAATCAGTAAAGCCTGCCGGCAACATGATCTACTTGTAAGCAACTTTTAAAGGGGGTATGTCAAAATAAAATGACTACTCCGAGAAGTTACAGACTGTAACTACAAAACCTAAAAGGCGAATGTCAAAACTCAGTTTTTGAAAACATGAACTTACAATCTGAAATTTGAGCATCCTAAAAGACTAAAGAAAGGGTCGTATCATTACTCCATACAGAGCTTGATACGATCCTTTTACGTGTTATAATTACTATCTGTAACTTTTCGGGGTTGTCCTTTTTGTTTTGACATCTCCCTTCTCCTATCCCCAAGTTATTCAGGAACAGCAACATTCAACTACTTCATTCCCCCTCATTAAACCCCAGGCCCTGCTGTTCGGGCTTCAGCTTCTCTGTCAGGAAATTGGTATGCTCCCACTTCGGTTCGGGCGGATTATGATCCAAGGTCCTCTCCTCGGTAGGCGTGTAGCGTCCGTTGTAAGTGCTGAAGGCGAAAAAAGCATCTCCCGGTCCGCCCAGATGGTCGAAACGTACCTTGGCCACACGCACCAGCACCTGCCCCAGCTCATCGTTACGGTCTACCACCATTCCATAATCCGTCTTGTTGAAAAAGGCTGCCGAGCCGTTGATATCATACAGCGTGGGCACAGGCCAGCGTTTGCTTCCCGGTTCGCGGCGCAACTTGGTGGGGTGCGCCACCAAAATGAGCAACACCTTGTGCTTCACGGCAAAATTGGAGAACTCGTCGAAGATGCGGCTGATGTACTGCGTTTCCGTCTCCCAGTCGGGAATCTGATGCTCGAAGCGGTTGAAGGGGTCCACCACCAGCACCTTCACTCCTTTCCGGCTCACCAGTTGGGCGGCAATGCGGAGCACGCTCTCTACCGAGAAGTCCTCTTTCGGCATAATGGAGAAGACACTCTGTGCCAGGTAACGGATGGCCTGTCCGGCTTCCGGCAACGGCATCCCCTTGTGTTCGAAACGCTTGCCCACCACGCGGCGTATCAGCTTGCGGTAGTGATAGGCCAGCGGGGTATTCTCCGGGCTGAAATAGCCCACCTTCCAATCGTGGCGCAGGAGCAGGCGCATGGCAATTTCGTCCACAAACTCGCTTTTTCCGCTGCCGGGAACGCCTGTGACCGTGAGCACAAAACCACGCTCGAACTTGATCAGCCGGTCCAGATTCTCCAGTCCCGTATCGGCTCCTTCCGGCATTCCGTTGTAATAAATATCCATCAGCGTATCCCATTCGTCCATGGGGCAGAAGACTCCTTCCAACGGGATTTCCGCCGCCTGCTCCACCTGCTGGCGGAGCCTCGGAAGATCGTACTTCAACAGATACTCGTTGGCATCCTTGCAGCCTTCTCCCCAGGCCACCACCTTGCAGCGGTCCACGCCCAGGCGGCGCACCAGTTCGTCGCGTAACTCCACTCCGCGCCTGTCGGTATCCATGGCCAGGATGATTTCCGTCTTGTCATCGAAGTGCGACTCCACGAAGCGGTCCAGCCACTGAAGGTTCGCGCCTCCGGCTCCGTTGGGTACGGACACCACCTCTTCCAGTCCTGCGGCTATCAGGCTGAGGGCATCTATCTCGCCTTCGGTGATGTAGCACTTTTCCTTCCCTTTTATGGCGTCTATGTTCCAAGGAATCAGCTCGGCTCCTTTCACCATCTTGAAATGCTTTGCGGCATCCCGGAATTTCATGTTTTTCATTACTCCGTCCTCCAGGTAAGGGAAGCAGATGCAGGCTTCTTCCTTGCCGGTCTGCGGCAGGAATTCCAAGCGTTCCTCTATCTTCATCCTTGTCAGGACGTCCATCGGAATACCTCGTCTGCCGACCATGTATTCCATCATTTTTCCATTCATAATTTGTTTGTTTTTATTAATTACCGGGCATACGTAATGTACAGGCGGTTGCAGGGGGATGTGCGGCTTGCGTTGCGCCGTGTTGCGTTGCTGCGGTGCTGCATCGTGGTGCTGCGACGTGTTATGGTGCTGCGATGCTGCATCGTGGTGCTGCGATGCTGTATCGTGGTGCTGCGACGTGTTGCGGTGCTGCGATGCTGCATCATGGTGCTGCGACGTGTTGCGTTGCTGCGGTGCTGTATCGTGGTGCTGCGACGTGTTGCGTTGCTGCGGTGCTGCATCGTGGTGCTGCGACGTGTTGCGGTGCTGCGATGCTGCATCATGGTGCTGCGACGTGTTACGGTGCTGCGGTGCATCCTTCTGCTGTTTCTGCCGTTCCCGGTCTTGTTGTTTCTGTTCTCTTTTCCACATCTCGTCCTCGTTCCACGCTATGGCGAAATCACAATGAAAGCATTTCGCCCATCCCCCTTCACGGGTGATATGCACACTGAACGAAGGATCTTTGGGATTGCTTCGCGTTGCGGAACATTCGGGACAAGGCATACGGAAATGGTCCTTTCTGCGCGGCAGGCTTTTCAGCCACCGCACATAATCTGCATGTTCTTCGCGCGTCATATCCAGCTCTGTTTCAGATTATCCCAGGTGGCACGTCCGTTGGGGCGCGGTGGTGCATCGGCAGGAAGAGGAACTCCGCAATACGAACGTTCGCCGGTCAGCGGATTGTACGTTTCGTAGGGCGAGAGCGATGTCGATTCATTCTGCATCCGGCTTCTTTCTTTCAGCTTTTCTTCCAGAAAAAGACGGGTGGGCCTTTCTCGGCGGATGTAGTTGGCGAAATAAGCTTCGGCTTCGGACACGGAAGTGATTCCTCCTGTGTTTCCTTGTGCCACGACATGTTTCTTGAACAGATCACGAATAAAAGAAAGATTGTTCAAAAAGAGTTCTTTCAAACCTGACATCATCCCCACAGCCTCCAGCCAACTCTGAGTAATGAAAGCTTCATTGATGCATTGTTCCCATCGGGGCATCGTTTCGGACAATTCGGAAAATCGGGGAAGTTTATCAACAGCAGCAACAGCAATTATTTCTTTTTCTTTGTTATTGTTGTTTTTCTTCTCTCCTCTATTCTTTTCTTCTCTTATAAAGCTTTGCTTAAAGCTTGCTTGCAAGTTCTTTCCATAGCACTCATTATCAACACTTTGAATCACATTTTTGACTGAATTTTCATTTGTATTTTTTGCAGTCGTATTTTTCATACTTTCCGCACTACTTTTCACGTTGCTTTCCGTGCTGTTTTCCTTGTAGATTTCCTTATTATAATCCGAATGGATTGGCTTGCTGTTCTCCATGCAGACAGTCTTGTTACTATCTACATTCCTGCTTTCCATATAAATTCTCTCCTTGCTATCCATACTGGGTGCACCACTGCTTTTCAGGTAGACTTCCTTGTTATTATCCATGCAAGGTGTATCATCGCTTTTCAGGTAGGCTTCCTTGTTATTATCCATGCAAGATGTATCATCGCTTTTCAGGTAGGCTTCCCCATTATCATACACGCAGGGCGCATCATTACTTTTCGTGTAGATTTCCTCGTTACGATCCATACAGGACGTATCACCGTTTTTCCCTTCGTTGATTCTGCCCCTTCCTATTGTAGACGCAGTTGCTTTTGCAGATGCTTTCACCGTACTTTTCTTACTGCTTCTCCCTCCCTTACTGCCGGCAGCGGCACGTTGCTCGGAAAGTTTGCTCTGATATCCCATCACCTCGTCCAGATACAGACATCGGAAATACCCGTCCTCTGTAATGAGAAACAAATCGAAGTCCTTAATAAGATGTTGCAGATTTTCCACGGTAGCTCCCCACTGATCGGCCAGCAAATCCAGTTCGTTAAAATCATGTTTGTATTCCTGCTGTTTTCGCAGAAACAATATCGTTTCAAGATACAACCCCAGCCCCATGCATTTCATGTCGGCATTCAGCTTCATCATTTTGTAATCCGACATCAAGCTGCAATTCAGCCGGATAAACTGCTCTGTATAATCCATTTCTTTTGTGTGTTAGTATAAATATAACGCAAAGGAACGCAAAATATAAATAGGGCGTTGCTCACAAAAACAAGCAATTGTTAATAAACATTTCCTATCTTTGCCGAGACATTTTGTAAGTAGCTATGTTTATGCTGTTTACAAATTATTATTTAATAATTTAATTTTTAGTAACATGAAAAAAATTTGAGATCATCAGCACTTGCATCAGTAATGCCGTGCGAAGAAGCGATTTAAACCCCAACAACTTGAACGACAAAGGTGCGATAGGCCGGTCCACCGCCACCAAAATTCGAGACGGAAAGATTGTGACTCCAAATTCTTACTTCAAACTGATGAAATGGATGGAAAAGGAGAAACCGGAGGTTTACAAAGAAGCCATGGAGCACATCCTGAAAGAACTGGGCAAGCTCAAAATGGAAGAGTAACCTCCCGGCTTCCCGGAAACGGGAATTTTCCCCGGTAAACGTGGGGAAACGGGAAACCGCCATAGAGCGCCTCTGTATGGAGACTGCCTCTATGGCGGTTTTTGCACCCAGGATGCATGGAGTTATAGTTATTTTATTTCCAACTATAAATCCTCCTTTTTACTCAAAAATTATTTTTCTTGTGACAGATAAATACAGAATTGCTGAATATTTACAACATTCACTTTAGGAAAATCTATATCTTTCAGCACATCATAATGATGGTCGTTAGTAACAATGTAGTGCGCATTGGCCGAAATGGCACAATCCACAAACTTATTGTCATCAGGATCGACTGTAATCAGATTAAAGTGATAGAATGGAGTTATCAATTCAACAAACGGACTGTTCAATATGGTTTTCACCACATATTCCGCCGTTTCATTGTCGGTAAGTCTTTGCAGAATTTCTATATATTCCTCCAATATTTCATTGGATACACAGAGCTTGTTCGTTCCGTCCACAAAGGATTGCCACAAGACATGGTAACGACTCCTTTGGGGAATGCTTTGAATAAGACAATTCGTATCAAGAACCAACTTAGCCATTGACGTTATTTTAATGAATGAATATCTATTTCAGCTATTTCATCCAGCTTTTTCTGGTCAAGAATTCCCTTATCCCAAAGTTCATCCAACTTTGTATTCATCCGTTTGGAATAATATTGAAAGAGCACCTCTTTCAATTCTTCCAGACCTTCCTGAGATTTATCGTAAGAAAACATTTCCAACAAATGCCTCTGTATGGGGTTGAATACTGTAGTTTCCATAATTATATCGGTTATAAATTCTATGCGAATATAGAATTTATAATGATAATATCCAAAATGTTTCTCATTAATTAACGCCTATGAAATACGACTCGATAAATCTTGCAACAATATCTCCCTTACACCCGATGTTCAAAATGTTGTAGAGTAAAATCTATTCCGGAGATCCTAATCGGATAATCTTTTTTATCATTTCAGATGGATTTTGAAGTAAATGCCACCAGAGAAGTATTTCCCGTTGTTCAATTCGGCAATCAGGTTGATGTGGTCTTTCCAAAGCTGGTAGTGCGCCCCGATGTTCACTGTGCGGGCGTCATATTCGGCCATCAGGTTAAGATTATTTACAACTTTAATCAAAGGCTGGTCACCGAGTAACTGAAAACGGAAGTTTGTGCCGAATGAAGGACGTTTATAATGCTCTATACCTTTGGCATTACCATATACAAATGCGGCATGAATACCCCATTCACCTATATTCTGAACATCCAAATGTTTGGTTACAGCCAGATAATAACGTGTTGCGTAATTATTGGAACCGCTTGTATTACCGGACACCAATTCCCCACCACCATGATCGGCATGAGAGGTGGGATCGTCCAGACCAAGGACTATTTGCGGTGTCCACTCCTTCCACCACCCTTCTTTCCAAAGGCGCAGACGCGCACTGAAAGCCCGGTCCTGATTCGTGAATTTTCCCCAAGACTGTTCCGGGAAATAAGTAGAGCCATGATCCGCATGTACCAATGTACAGATATACGACACCTCCAGCCAAGGGAAAATAGTAATATTAATGTAATAATTGAAGGTATACCCCACTTCACTGCTACGAAAATGGGTGGATAACGGATGAGTATTCAAATAGTTTCCACCAAATAGAAAAGTTTTATCACGCTGCATATCAGCCGTGGGAGCATGAAGCAGTCCGGTAGTTCCCAGCAATGCCTGGGCATCAGCCCATAAGGAAACACTACACCAAAAAACGAGCAATAAGATTCTTTTCATCAAGCTACTCCTTACATATATTCCACATGAACAACAGATTGCCGATAATGTAACGTTTCCACATCCGGCGGGGTTCTTTCAATAACCGGTAACACCATTCCAGAGAATGCCTTTGCCACCAGGCGGGAGCACGCTTTACCGTTCCGGCATAGAAATCGAAAACAGCACCTATCGTTCCGCAATGGCAATGGATTTTCAATTCATGCCAATGCGTGTACGCCCATTTCTCCTGCTTGGGGGCAGTCATCCCTATCCAAAGCAAATCAGGATTTGCCTTGTTGATAGCTTCGACTATCGCCCGATTGTCCTCTTCCGAAAACTCCGGCTTATAGGGTGGCGAATAGGTTTCCACTTCGATGTTGGGATAATCCACTTTCACACGCTGTTTTATCAATGCCAATACTTTTTCACTGCTGCCCATGAAAAAACATTTTCCTCCGATAGTATTCAGCTTGTTCATCTCGAACTCGAACAGATTCCAGCCGGCAATACGCTCTGTAGGTTTGGATCTTGCATTCAGCCAACGACACGCCTTGACAATACTTGCTCCGTCGGGGATTAACACATCTCCCTGCTGCAAAGCTTCGGCAAAGAGCTTGTCTTTCTGGGCGGTGTTGTAGGAATGGGCGTTGATGGTGTTGATCAGGAGTTTGCCGGAAGGCAAAGTGGTCAGCCCTCGATGGCTTTCCAACAAGGGTAAGTTTTTTAACTTCAATAACATGGATATTGTAATTCTACCTTTAAAAATTAGTTTTCTTTTTCCTTTTGAGGAAGATTTTGGGATAATATATCCAGCATTCTGTGCTCAAATTGTTGTAGAGTAAATTCACGACAGAATTTATCATAACCGGCATTTCCCATTTTAACTCTTAATTCCTCATCATCCAACAACTTCGCAATACAATCAGCCAACGAATACGGATTCTGTTTTTCACAAATCAAGCCATTTTCTCCATCTTTCACCATATCGGGGATGCCGCCTTCATTGGTTGAAATGGCTGGCAATTTATATTCCATGGCTTCTAAAATGACCAAAGGGAAACACTCATTATAATAATAAGTTGGAAAAACAAAGACATCTGCTTGTTGAAAAAAAGCATTTTTTTCTTCTCCTACTTTTCGACCGACATAAGCAACCCTATCATTCAAATCCCGTTTATCCACTTCTTCTGAAAACTGTACAGCATTAATCTCGGCTGTTTCTCCACCTACATACTGACAATTAAAAAGATACCCTTTTTCTTTCAATATTCTTAACGCATCAAGTAATACAAACACTCCTTTATTTATCAATAGATTAGAAAGAAAAAGTAGATAAGGGACTTCGTTTTTCCGTCTTGCTTCAAATTCTCCTTTACGTAAGTTTGGTATACCATTCGGACAAATATACACATCTTCTCTTTTTACATACTTGGCTATATCTTTATAAAGATTCTCTGCCAACAGAATTACTTTCAAATTGCTGAAAAAACGTTTATAAAAGAAGTTATAAACCCATTTACTCTGATAAACCGAAACGCCTTTATTGTGATAATGAGCTATGACTTTGCACCCCATACTTTTCAGCATCTGCACTACAATAAAGTCTTTAAAAAAGGCTTTTCCTCCGGCATTCGGAGTGATATAAACCAATTCGGGACGGATTTCTCTTACAACGTGAGAAATATGCTTTAGAAGAAAGAAATACTTCAACAGCTTTTTTAAACTTATATGCCCAATATCAGACAAACTTCCTGCTGTAGCTAAATTTATACAAAAACAATCGAAAGAAGAATTTACCAACTCACTTTCTTGAATGTATTTCCCCATCATGGCTGCGCCATGTATAGGTGGAGGAAGATGAAGAATAAAAAGGATTTTAGGTTTCATCAACTATCAAAATCTATAAACAAAATATATTATCCGGCTAAAAATTCGCTTTATGATGGAATGATAACCAATAGCAGAACGAAATAAGGATGGATGGATAGACACATTTTCCGGATATGTAAATTCCTTTTTTGCCGAGTTATCAAATATACAATGAAAACGACTCCAGCGCTTACAGTTTGTACCTTTCCCATCAAAACCATCATTTTGCACTTTGCTTGTAACAGGAAATAAGGAAACTTTTTTTTGTAAGAACTGAGCAAAACAAAAGCGAATAGCCCATGACTTATTCCTTCCACATTTCCAATCATTCAGCATCTTCCAACAATCGGAACCTCCCCATCGGTTAAATTCTTTTTTCAGTATGTGGTATTTATCGAAATTCTCCAACTCCCAATCCACACTATTCCAGCGATCAGCCCAAGTAGCCCATCCCCATGAACTACTACGAGTGCAGAAATAAGTATCATATGAATAATCTTTCGGCACTTTCACTTTATTAGAATATCCACAAATAGAAAACACACTCGTCTCTTCTTTGTACTTATCAAGACCTTGATTCATAAAAAAAAGAAAATTGGGTGCAAGAATAAGATCATCTTCCAAAACTATTGCTTTACCATATCGGTTGATAACTTCTGTTACACCTTTTATAACAGAATTACCAAGTCCTTTATTTTGCAATGCAAACTTATAATGAACCTCTTTAAACCCTGTTATAGATTTTACATAATCACGCACTTTTTCCACATTTTCCACTTCACCTTTTCGTTGGAAACGTGGTCCATCAACAAAAACATAAAGAACAGAATGTTTTGCTTCTTCATTCTGAAGCAAAGATTCTATTATAGCCTTTAATCCTTCTGGACGATTAAAGGCAAAAAGAATAACAGGAGTATATTCCATATTATTTATTTCAGCCCATAAAATAATAAGCTAATACCAACTTGGAAATTATTATTTCAAATCTTGAATCAAAAATTTTTGTTTGCCTCGTTTGGTTTTCTCTATTGTATCCACATAATGGATTACCAAATCAAAACCATGGGTAATAAAAAGCCTCTTCACTTCTTTTTCTATTTGCTCGTCATACCCTATCGATTTCACTATATATATAGCAACTTTACCTATTTCAGACTAATGAAGTTGCCAAGTCTGTATATGGTTTATCTCAAGTAACTTTATTATTTAAAAGAGAATAAAATAAATCCAACCATTTAGCACCTATGCATTCTATAGAATATTCTTTACTTTTATTTATAGAACAAGTGGACATTTTCATCCATTTTTCATCATTTTCAATAAGCTCTATTATTTTTTTTCTATATTCATTGATTGAAAAAGGAGTAACTAAAATCCCATTCTTATCATCATCTATAATATCCGAACAATTAGAAAAACTATTAAATGCCATTGGCACTACACCATACGACATTGCTTCCACCAAAACTAATCCAAACCCTTCAAATGCTGAAGCCATACAAAAAATCTTTGCTTTATCATAATATCCATCAGGCTTTTGAAATCCTTCAAATGAATAGTTAATAAGTTCCATATCCATTGCATACTTTTCCATTTGTTTTCTTTTTTCACCATCACCTACAATCACCAACCGCCACTCTTTATACTTTTCTTCATGACAGATTCCACGCCATACTTCTAAAATTTTATCTACACCTTTTTCTTGGCTGATCCTTCCCACAAAAAGAACTATTTTTTCTTTTTTTTCACTCCCTCCCCCATTAATAGTTACAGGATTAGAAATAGACAACATCTTTTCAGCATATTTTTTCCCCGAAAAATATAAAAATTCATTTATAAATTTATCTGAAAGCATCACTAGTTTATCACTATATTGAAGCATTCTTTTTAAATATCTTCCATATTTCAACTTAAATGCAAAATGTATAAGTACATCCACTAAATTTCCTACCTTGTCAACACCAAAAACATTACAAATTTTAGGAAATGCTTTTATCCCGTACATACCATACGGCTGACTATGAAATACTGAAATAAGTTGAACTCCTGTTTTTTTTATAACAGGTAAAAACACTGATAATTTAGGATTTAAGCAAGTCTGGTTTAGCACAATTTCAATATGTTTTTCCTTTATAAAATTCATAAGAAATTGTTTATTTGCATCACTATCATTTCGTTTTTGATCTGGCAAATAGATTTGAATATCATCTAAATAATCTGAAGTTCGATTAATAGAAATAATATATACTTCATGCCCTAATGAATTAAAATAATGGGCTAAACAATGCGTAACAGACTGTACTCCACCTAATAAAGGATTAGCCGATCCAGTATTGAAAAATAGTATCTTCATACAAACAACACTACTAAAATCTATGATTCATCTCACTCCATTCAAATTAAATAAAGCTTCAAAAGAGAAATGACCACTAATTCTAATATTTTATTCCTCCAATTTAAATTTACCACATTTACTAATTCTAAGCTTTATAAAAACGTAATAATATAAACGCTGAATAATATGACCAATCTTTGGCAATAGTTTTCGTATTAAAGTCTTTTTGCACAACAACTCATAATCACACAATATTCGATGAGGAAAATATTCCAATAAGACTTTTTGTTTTTCTTCTTTAAACTTAATATTTGCACTCACCCCACTCAAATCATACTTTGCTATCACATAATCAACGAATTGATAAGACAAATTATTCACCACAAGTGTTTGAATACAGAATTTCCAATCAGAGTATACTTTCAATGTCTCGTCATATGGATATTCTCGCAACAAAGCTGTTTTTATCAACATCGCCTGATGATTTATAGAATTAGCATACAAATATTTCATTGTTACTTTTTTGGGTGCAGATTGCATGGAACTAAATCTACCATTCTTAAAACAATATGTTTTACCTGCTAATACGTCAACGTCAATATGTTTTGAAAAAATATTTTCTAAAACTTCAGAATTCCAAAAGCTATCACCAGAGTTCATAAAAATGCAATACTCACCTGAAGCAATACTAACCCCCTTGTTCATTGCATTATAAACTCCATTATCAGGTTCACATATACATTTTGATATTTTATCAGAATATTCCACTAAAAGATCTACACTTCCATCCGTAGAGCCACCATCTACTATTATATATTCCATATCTTTATAAGATTGTGATATAACACTTTGAATGGTAGTTTTCAGACCTTGTATATTATTATAATTTATAGTTATAACAGACACTTTCATTTTAAAAATATTTATTCCTAATTTGTTCATCAGACATATATCTGATAGAAGATGTATTACAATATAAAATGGAGATCCACAAAATAACCCAACTCAAATTGAACTCTGGTGTTCCTGAAGGATATAAAAAAAAGACATAAGCTAAACAATATACTCCCATACCTTTTGTTAACATATTCTTCGATTTAAAATACCCTAAAAAAAAGGATTTAATACAAAAGAAAACATAAGGTAACAACAAAAAAATTCCACCTTTTAATATAATATTTAAATACCCTGTTTCTATCACTAATCTATTCAACCTATCAATATCAGATACCTCCCAACAATAATAAGTACCAGTCATACCACGCCCTATTATCCAATCCATCCAACTCATATCTTTATAAAAAGCCATTTCAACTCCAGATCGAGTGTTTTTGTCCAATTTATCTAATAATAAAACCAAATAGGACTCCCAGTCAAAAGACGACATTAGTATCAAACAAATACCAATAATTACCAATATCCCCCACAGCAACTTTACTAAATTTTCTTTTTTCACATAAATCAACAGACCAGATAATAAAAAGAAAAAATAAAAAAATAATGTACTTCGCCTCGCATACAAAGCAGCATTTACAGAACCTAACAAGAAAAGAAGGATTGTAAAAACCACCAATTTGTTTGAATAGAATTTTTGACAAAGTAAAATAATACCTGCTGGAAGAATAAAATAAGATGCAACCTGTCCTTTTCTTACTTCTTCAGCAATAAATGAATTATACAAATTTAGATGCGATGTAAAAAAAATCTCTTCCCAGTTTAATATAATATAAAACATTCCAACCAACATAGAAAGAATAAGAATACATTTCACATCCTTAAAATTTAAATACCGGATACCAAATAGCAATATAAAAGGTATCCAATATTGCCAAAAATAATCTGGTTGGTAAATAAGCATATTCCATTCTATTGGTGCACCTTCAACAGAAGCACGTACAATGACTAAAACAGACCATAACAAATAAAAAACATATATATATCTTAAAACACCGGCAAAAGGGAGAACAACCTGACTTCCCTTTACATAAAAAGAAAAAATAAAAGATAAAATACCAAATATAAAAAAAAAGTTTGACCATAAACTTCCTATATAGGAAGTTATAAAATAAAATTTAAATGTAAAAAGAAACACTCCTAAAGAAGTCCAAAATAAGGGTATATATTTAAATCTTCCCATACATCAGCTTTTTATGTTTCTCTATAATCAAACTAGGACTATATTTTTTTATAATAGAAGACCTACAAACCTCTTGAATAGAATATTGTGAAACACACCATTCTATTCCTTTTTTCAAGTCCTCACAATCTTTATAATGTGCTAAATAGCCATTAGATTTATGCATTATTAAATCAGGTATCCCCCCGACATTAAAAGCAACAACTGGTGTACCACATGACAAAGACTCCAAAATTGTATTAGGAAAGTTATCTGCCAAGGAAGGCGTCACAAAAACATCAGCAGCATTATACAAAACAGAAAGGGAATATTCATCATATAATTTCCCTATAAAATTACATTTAATAGGTAACTGTTTCTCTACTGTTTTATTATACTCACCAAATATAACAGCCTCATAGGAAGAAGTAGATAAATGCAAAATGGCTTTTTGCAAATATTCCCACCCTTTATATATATTTCCCATCCCCCCTGTAGCAGCCCCAAATAATATAAGCTTTTTACTTTCTGAAAGATTAAATAATCTTTTGGCCCAACCCTTTCCCATCGGTTTAAATATATTTATATCACAAAGATTCGGAATGTGAATCAATTGTTTATTTTTAAACAAAAGACTTGTTGAGGCTAGATGAAATAGCCAAGTAGAAGGAGCAATAATTTTCAAATTTGAGTATTTACTAAAAATTCTATATTTTTCCTCAAATTGGAATTTGCAAAATAACATATCACGTTTTCTATGAAGTAATGGACAATCAATACATTTTTCTAAATATTTTGTACAATCAAAAGCATGGTGACACCCGCCAGTTAAAGGCCACATATCATGCATAAACCAAAAAACAGGTCGACCTAATTTTAAAATTCTCTCCACATCATAAATAGAAAGCATTCCCATATTAATCCAATGTAAATAAATAAAATCAGCCTCTCTTATATCATTTTCTTTAGACAAATCACAACCATTAAAAGCAAAAGAATATGTACCTATTATTTTACTTGCAGGATAAAGTAATTGATTTATCATAACATTGACCTTATGATGCAGTTTTTTCCTTATTGAAAACTGATAGACCCCCTCCTGACGACTACGAATTCCTTGAAATGCAACCAGCATCTTTGAATCCAACCCATTCTTTCTCATTTCACAATGAAGTCTATACGCAGCAATAGCTGCTCCTCCATTGGAACCTGATAAATTTATATGTACTATTCGCATTTCTTTCATCTTATCCATATTCCCTTTCTATCTTTATAAAATATCTTGTAGTATTGTATAGGAGCAATTATAAATCCATTAAAATTGGCTAAGCAACCAGCTAATATCAATGCAGGAAAACCAATCTGATTTTCGATAAAAAAGATGCATAACCCTATAAATAACAATGGAGAGAATACAGAACTCCAAAATTGAATATACAAAGCACTGATGCCATTCAAAATATTAACAAAAATACTCCCAAACATAAATACTAAAGTATATACATATACGACCAATGATAATTTAAAAGAAATGCCAATATCTTGACCCAACCAAAGTTTATATATATATGTTGAAAACAAAAGCATCAATGCTCCGACACATGCCAATCCTACCCATATAAGCAAATATTTATGCACTATATTTCTAATCCATTTGAAGTCTTTCTTCGCATAAGCTTCCGTTGTTGCAGCCCATATCGGAGCTATAAATATTGTAAAAATCATAGATAAAATACTGAAATATTTATATGCCACGCTATAACACGTAACATCAGAGGCCGAATAATAACGCATTATTAAAAAATTAATCGTCTGATATTGTATTACAGCAGCTATTTGAATCACAAAAAATTTAGATCCTAAAGATAACAGTTCTTTATATAATGATTTATCAATACAAGAAAGACGAGGGATATAGGCTTTATAACGAGTTTGAAAAAGTAATACATTATAATAAAGACTTATCAATAAAGGGATACCACAAAATGCTAAGGATAAATATAACAATTCATCCTTTTGGGTTACTTGAGTTAATACATATATTACAATTAATGAAAGAATTTGTTGTACCAATGTTCTTGCAGAAGATTCAGCAGGACGCTGATCTGCTATTAATATAACATTAATGGTTGATAAGACAAAATTAATACAAAAATATATTACAACAATAGCGATTATTATTTGTAACTGTTCATTTAATAAAAAAGAAACATTCAACCACGAACACCAATCGATAAAAGTATTAGCTATCAACAATAAAATCATTAAAGGAACAAAAATTAGAGCCAAAACAAAATAAGTTGTACTGACATATTTTTGAATAAGTACCTCATTATTCATTGCTTTCGCTTCAGCAAACTTATTTTTTAAACCATTATTTATCCCTATATCGAAAAAACTCATCCAACTGATAATTGAACTTACAGTTAACCATATCCCATAATTATCCGCATTCACATAATTTATAGTTATAGGAATTAACATCAGATTTACTAATATATTCCCTCCCTTTAGAAAAAGCATGGCTAATATATTCTTTTTAGCCTTTATACTTCTTTCATTCCCTTTCTTTATAAAGCTAAAGAAGTCAAATACAATATGATGAAATTTTAATTTAATCTTCGTCAACATACTCTTTTGATATATCTTATATGAAAAACGCTTAAATTCATCTTTCTCTACAAGATTTATTAAATTCTGTAAGCACTCAATTTATGGCATTCCCCTTTGAAAGGGCACTTTTCAGTGCCCCAATCCGAGTTTTGTTAATTTATTAGTTTTGAATTCAACATTGGCTTGTAGCCGAAGGATTTTGTCAGGAATCATATTAGCATCATCCCTACATCCGTTAAAGATATTTTTGAAAAAAGTTCCGATGAAGTTCCAGATAGAGCCACCATGAAGCTTTACCGTACCAATCACACTATAATATATGGCAGCCGTTTCAACTCTAACTTCACTACCATAATGAAAGAAATTATTTCGTTGAGTAATAAGCTTTCAAATAGTTTGCTCGGCAAGATTGTTATCTATCGATAGTTCTCCATCATCCCAAAAAGCAAATATTTTTTCCAGAATCAGAACCTTTGTTAAATCAGAAAGATGTTCAACCGGATCTCCAACCACACCCATCGTTTTATGCTCATCAGGACAATCGGATAAATCACGTTCTTTCTTAGAAGGCTCTTTTACTTCTTGAGATTGATTATTAACTGAGTCCGTACAAAAAGCATCATCGATACCATCATAATCATCTTTCTCTTTTTTTCAATCAGAATCCACTTTCTCAAGCCCACCATCAGTCATTTTCGGCTTTAACTTCCACCGTCTATCCCCGAAGAGCTGCAAGTTAGCATATTCTAATTTCTTCTGCATCGATTTTAACTGACGTTCCAAAAACTTGCATAATTTGCTTTTTTCAACAGTTCTTTTCGCAAACCTGCTTTAAATTAGACATCTTTCTCTCAAGCTTTGTCTTTAAGCTATAAAATCTTCTAGGACAAGCTTCATAACCTCTCCTGTCAACCTAAGATCCTTGTTCTGCTCAGTAATATTCAATGCCTCAACCACCGATCATAATCAGCCAACCGGTTGATCAGCTGCTGCTTACTCTTTTTCGGCTTTTCCTCTTTCTTCCACGGATCAACCGCCTCGTGCGCCAAATGATAATAGATACTGCTATCCGTACAACCATAAAGTGTAACCACAGCAAGTGCACGCGACTGCTCCGCCTTGACGAGAGGAAGCATAGTCTGCATAACGCCAACCAGCTTTGCCGCCTCTTCTTCCATACCCAATATAGTATAAGCCGGCAACAAAATAGCATAAAGCTTGCAACGCATCACATCCGTATCCATCCGGAGATTGCCATATTCTTTCAACGCCCTGGCAGCCAGGGAACGATCTTCCTCATTCACCCCCTCCGCACTGTGATAACGCTGAAGAGCACTGTGCAAACCATTCAACATACAGTCATTGTCCAGACGGGTATATACATGCTTGTCCTCATCATTCAGGGCAATTACCTCGTACTCACCCGGCATCACACGCAGCAGCGGAACCCACATCCAGTTCTCCACACATACCATCACATCCTTTCGCCCGGCTCCCGGCTGAATGACAACAGTCGCCTCCACCCCCTTAAACCGTCCCTCGGTAATGCGTATCCGGTCGCCCTTGCGCAAACCATCCGGCTGGGGTATATAAACAGGAAGTGTATTGGAATAAGAACGGGCCACCCACTGCAAATTCTCCATTGCGGCATCGGAAAGGTAGGGAAAATACTCCCGCTTCCGTTCCCTCACCCGAGGCAGGAAACTGAGTACAGGAAAACGTTGCATCAGTTGGAAAACATCACGCTCGGAAGCACGGACAAATACATAGTTGAAGAGTAACGGACGCTGGGTATTGACGAATTTGCCGTCTATACGCCTCACTTCCTGATAGGAAGGAGCAAAAAAGCCGAATGAGGGCTCGCCTGCCTGTATGCGCCGGTCCTGTTCCCGTTGCAAACCGCGCACTCCTCCCCGATGACAGTCGGGAAGCGACAACACATACCAACGCACGGCATTGTTATTCCGCAAAGCTTCCAACGCTTCGGGAGATGCCACAGAACGCTTCGGTTTATCAAACTGATGGGATAGCTTTTTCATGAGGTTTATCGTCAGAAATCCACGCTGACCGATACTGGAAGACTATATCAGCACAGTGTTTATAACTGGCTGATAAATAGTATTTTACACAGATTTCATTTTGTATTTCTGAAATCTTTTATTTGTTGTTTCTTTCGTCCGAAGACGTCTTTTCTGTCTGCTTTTTATAGACATGTTTATACCCTCAAAAAAGGTTCTTTACCCTTTATATAAAAGGAATTTAGAAACTTTTTGAGGGCACAAAGATACACTATAATTGTGTATTACACAATAAAAGCGCTTAAAAAATAGGAAAACTTACTTTTGATAAGAAAATAAGAGATGGGTATATTTCGTAATCACAATAAAAGATTCAAGTTTTACAAATATTTATTCAATAGGACTGTAATAACCTTATCCAATTCTATAAGGTCATTCTTTATAGTAGTAAATACTATCTGCTCGTCTACATTACTATATTCATGCGAAATAAGATTGCGCATATCATAAATAGCCAACCAAGGAATTTCCTTATATTCAGAAAGCGGTGATGGTTGTAAAAACAACAACTTTCCTACCTGTTCACCTATTACTTGAAGGCGCATAACACATGCATTGAACACCATCACTTTATCCATGGAGGCTAAAAAATCATCAGCACAATTTATTTCTTTACTCCATTGCTGTATATAGTAAATGGATTCTTTTATCTGGGTTAACCTGTCGCAAATGGTTAGTCGTCCTCCTTTATACATAAATGGCTTCTTTTTCAATATTCTGTTTCAAAAATGGAGGCAGTGAGGAACGGAAACGCACTAAATCAATTTCACAATGAAACATTTCCGTCAAAACAGTCTTCAAAGTGTACATAGTGGATAAAGTAGGATTATCAATATCTACAACAATATCCAAATCACTATCTTCCCTGTTCTCTTGACGTGCAACCGAACCGAAGATACCAATTGATTTAATTCCAAACTCATGCCCAAAACATTGTTTGAAACTAACTAACTTTGCCTTACATTCATCTAAGCATAACATACTTTTCACCAACTTTAGGTACTGGAACAAAGATAAACCTTTTATTTGAACGATACAAGTTCTTACCTCGGTTTCTTCATTTCACACTCCATCGGAGTTCTCTCCTTGCATCAGAACGTCATCATCACCATAAACCGCACGCCCCATTTGTTCGCATCGGGATGATCCAGATAATTCAGACGGCGGACATAGTCTATGTGCAATATCTTGAAAATATTGTGAATACCCACAGAGCATTCCATGTACGGGGTCTTCGGGTCCATCACAAAGCTGGTAGGACGTCCGTCACGGGTCGGGAACAGGAAGAGCTCGCTGTCACCCGGATGCTTCATCGGATTGTTCTTGTCGGTTAAATGACCATACAGCATCTTGAAGCCGATAGCCTCACGCCACTTCAGTTTTTTCAGCAAAGGAATACGGTTGAAAATCTTACCGTTCAAATCCCACGATACATCCAGAGAGGCGTAACGGTCGTTCAGGAACTCCATATTATTAATCAAGTTGAAAGTCTCGCGCTGCAGGATATAGGACAAGTTGGCCGCCGGCATGATCAGCAACGGGAACGGAACTTTGTTCCACTGCGCACCGCCTTTCACGAACATGTCGATCTTACCCCATGACGAGAACCAGAAACGCTTGTACAGCCCGATCTCTGTCAAGTTATAGTTATACTCTCCGCCCAGCACGCCCTTGAAACCGGCCGTGTGCGACAGCGTAAATACCGGAGCGTCAAAAGAAACCGGAATACGGCGTTGCTTGGTATTGACAAATGTCTCACCCGGAGCGTAACGGAAGGCCAGGGAGGCTTCCATGGTCTGAATCTCAGGAACCAACGTTTTCTGGTCATCATTGGTTATATAGGCCAGACCGCCGGTAGGCTCGTCTGTGCTGTGTTTCACTTCCACCGTGGTCTTCAGGCCAAACTGTGTCTCGTTCTCATACTTCAAGGCGATATTCCGCACGTAGGACATCTGGTCTACCGTAGAAGTCTTGAAAGATACGAACACGTTGTCTTTATCTGTCTTCAGGAACTTATCCGTGGGAGACATCACATCATACTGATAGCTGAACGTGATGGAGTTCTTCGGGAACTCGCGCGGCAGGTATTCCTTCTTGTTGAAAGAGTATTCCACCTCACCCATATACTTGGAACGATGATCCTTGAATCCGTAAGCGTAATATCCCTTGAAGAACAGATGCGGATTCAGGTTGGCCGTGGTCTGCGCGCTCATACGCAGACGCAATCCGTCGATATAGTTATTGGAGATCATGGTGTTTACCGGACCGATATCTACCTTGCTGGGATGCTCCTTGGTCCCGGTTTCCACAAAGTTCTCGATAAACGCCTTCAATACAAAAATCACATATTTGAATCCCGGCATCTGCTCCAGACGCTTTACCAGCATATCCATAGAACTCTCGGTCTGCGTAAGCGGAACCGGCCGGTATTGATTCCAGAAATCGTCTCCGCGCATCATGGCGTCCGCCTCTTTGATCTCGGCCCCCTTACGCTTGAAAAGTTGCTGCGGAAGCTCATCGAAGGCATAATCAGAGTAACGGGTAGTCCTTCGTATCTGGAATCCTTGCATGATCTTCATCAAGGTCATCTCCACAATCATGTCATCGGTTTTCAACACCCACTCCCCATTGGGCAATTGCTCGAACTCCTGAATAATATCCATATTGTCTACAAAGTTCACCCCCGATTTCTTGGGCAGGTTCATTGTACATTTCTTCACCGTATAAGACGAGTCGGCCAATACGTAAAGATGCCCCGTAAAACCGAAGTCCTGCGAGTTATTGGGAACGAAGGTGAGATGGAAACACTTGTCCTTGTCCACGAATGTGGTGTCCATAATGTAAAACTTATAAAAAGAGATGGCATCACTGGACGAAATAGGGCTGATGAAAGGATACTGCAACAGACGGATATCATTGTCGTAAATATTCACATCCGTAAATACATCCTTCAGCACCGTGCTCAGCATATCTCCCGTTGCAAACAGCTCGTTCACCCCCGTAGAGCTCATTCCTTTGATAATGGTCTTCTCACTCTTGGGATGTTTACGGTAAATTTTCTGCGAAGCGGTCTCGTCCACCGAAATAGGAAGGATGAATTTATTGGTTTCCTCGCAAAGTTCGATCTGGTCTTTCAGGAAAGGCATCTTTTTATACATGCCTTTTTCCAGCATCTCGGGAGTCACATCATTCAGTGACATCGTGATCTTCTGATACTTATTGTACTGATAGTAATCGTTCTCGCTCAGCTTATTATTCTTTTTATGAGCGATCACCTTCTTCATCAGTTCCACTGCCGGATTATTCTTACGGGAGTATTTCTCTCGTTTGGGCTTCACCACCACTTCGTCCAGCATGATATCATCCGGTCTCATCCTCACATTCAGGTTCTTGGTGACGCCGGGAATTATATTCACCACTTTTGTTACATATCCCACCGCCGAAAAGGTGAGTTTATTCCAGCCTTTACGGGTTTCGACCTTATAATTTCCATCATTATCGGTAATACTTCCTACGCCTTTTCCTTCATAAAAGACTGACAAGTAGGGTATGGGTTCATTCGTCAATGAGTCTGTTACAACGCCTTGTATATTTTGAGCTGACACCGAAATGCAGCATCCTAATAACAAAAATAGTAGAAACGACTTGATATATTTTGTCTTCATTCTTTTCACCGCTATTTTTATGAGGGAACAAAGTTAAGCATTAACTTAAAAGAAAGTTGCTAATATAAGCTAATAAATACAGAAATCTTACATATTGACCAATAAATAGGTGAAATTTAACACCGGAAGAACCATTATGCAGCAAATAAAAAAGGGGTCTTTTCACAAAGCCCCCTTTTTAAGTTTTCAATAGGTATTAGTTTTTTTTTAAGGTAAAAAGATTGTTTTCAGGATAACGATGCAAATATCGAGCCTTTTTTTAAACCAGCCAAATAAAAAACTATGCCATACAACATGTTTTTAGATTTTTCTGTCTTTTTTGGCAGATTATTATTCAAAATGATCTTTATCGGCCTCATTATATATACAAAGGTAGCAAAAATATAGACTAAAACAGCATTTTAATGAGTTTTTTCTTTTCCCAAGAAATGTCCATCTACCTTATCGCGATGTTTCAGCACCTTTGCATCGATGAAGAAAACAATTTCTTCGGCGATATTGGTTATATGGTCTCCGGCACGTTCCAGCTTACGGATAACGGTGCCGAGTTCCAGGCAAGTCAGGAAATTATCGGGGTGTGTTTCCAGATATTTTGTAAGGACGGCAGGGGCAGCCGCATTGATTTCGTCCAGCAAATTATCTTTACTGAATACATTGAGGGCTAATTCCAGATTTTCTTCATTCAACGCGTTCTTGGTCATTTCGAGCATACCGAGCACTTGTCTCAGCATCTCTTCTATACGCAGGCTGTGGAGCAGTTCACTATCCAGCACGGTTTCCTCGCTTCTCACCACAAAACGGGCTATGCCTTCGGCAAAATCTCCCAAACGCTCCAAATCACTGTTTATCTTGAACATGGCCAGCACAAAACGCAGGTCAATGGCTACCGGATTGTATAGAGCGATAGTGTCCTCTACATCACTGTCTATTTTCAACTCGAACGCATTCACCCTTTTCTCACGGACAATGACTTGCTGTGCCTGGTCACGGTTAAAGGTCAGCACAGCCTCTCCTGCCCTGTCCAGCTGATTGTAAACCAATGTCCACATCTCGTTCACTTCCTTCTTCAGTGATACAAGTTCTGATTCTATAAATTTCACCATATTCTTAATTCTTGTTTTGTTTATCATTATTTCTTTCACCGCAGATTGCGCAGATTCACACTGATTTTAATTTTCCGGACAGAAGAATAAAAAGACAAATCCGTACCATTAGATCTGAAAAGCAAGCAAGCCCGCATCGGGCTGTGGCACATCAGTTCCAGCTTTATCTTATCTCCCATCTGTGCAACGCTGTGATGAATGCTTTACCCGAAACGCCCTGTAATATAATTCTGGGTCGCTTCCTTGCCCGGATTCGTAAATATTTTCTTCGTATCATCATATTCCACCATATTGCCCATATAGAAGAAGGCTGTCTTGTCACTGACACGCGCGGCCTGCTGCATGTTGTGGGTGACAATAACGATGGTATATTCTTTCTTCAGCTCATGAATCAACTCTTCTACCTTGGCTGTAGAGATAGGGTCCAGTGCCGAAGCCGGTTCATCCATAAGCAGAACCGAAGGAGATACGGCCATGGCACGGGCTATGCACAACCGCTGCTGCTGACCACCGGACAGGGCAAACGCAGACTCTTTCAACTTATTCTTCACCTCATCCCACAATGCGGCTCCTTTCAAGGTTTCCTCCACCCTGTGGCGGATAAACTCATTATCTTTCACCCCATTTACCCGAAGACCGTAGGCCACATTCTCGAAAATGCTTTTCGGAAACGGGTTGGGACGCTGAAAGACCATCCCTACGCTCTTGCGCAACTCGTCCACCTGCACGGACTTGTCGTATATATTTCTCCCGTCAATCAAAATCTCCCCCTCCAGACGAGAGCCGGGAATGAGGTCGTTCATGCGGTTGAACAGACGGAGGAAGGTGGACTTGCCACAACCGGACGGGCCTATGAAAGCCACCACCGATTTCTCTTCAATCGTCATGCTTATATCTTTCAGTGCCTGAAAATCACCATAGAAAAAATTTACATGTTTTGCATCTATCTTATTCATATTCTTAATGTTTTAATAATTTGCTGATTTGTCTATGTGCTAATGTACCAATGTCCGTGCGGTACACAGCGCAACCCATCGGCACACCGACAAATTATTAATTCGTTTTTACTTTGTTGGAAAAATACCGGCGGAGTGCATTTGCCAACAGGTTTATAATTAAAATAATAAGGATCAGTACCAACGCCGTACCGTATGCCAAAGGAAGCTGTGACTCCATATCCGTTCCGCTGGTAGAAATCACATAAAGGTGATAAGGCAATGCCATGCATTGGTCCAGAATGCTATGCGGCAGTTGCGGCAGGAAGTAAGCGGCACACGTAAACAAGATGGGCGCCGTTTCACCCGATACACGTCCCAAAGCCAGAATCAGTCCGGTAATGATGTTGGGCATCCCCATAGGCAGAATCACAT
Source organism: Phocaeicola vulgatus ATCC 8482 (assembly GCF_000012825.1). Taxonomy (GTDB): domain Bacteria; phylum Bacteroidota; class Bacteroidia; order Bacteroidales; family Bacteroidaceae; genus Phocaeicola; species Phocaeicola vulgatus. The sequence goes on from NC_009614.1 coordinate 4,851,487, forward strand.
GCCAGATGGTTTGCAGCTTGGTCGCGCCCAAAGCCAGACTCCCTTCACGGAAGCTGTCGGGAATCGCCTTCAAGGCTTCTTCGGTGGTGCGTATCACCAAAGGTACACAAAGCAATCCCAACGTCAAAGAACCGGCCAGGATGCTGTCGCCGAACCCCATGTATTTCACAAACAGTGCCATACCAAACAAACCGAACACAATGGACGGAATACCGCTCAGGTTATTGGTCATCATCCGGATAAAGCGGACCAGCTTGCCTTTCGGCGCATACTCGTTCATATAAATGCCACTCATCACTCCCACCGGAAAAGCGAACAGCGCACTGCCCGCCATCAGATAAAAAGTACCTACAATGGCCGGCCATATACCGCCACCCGTCATGCCGTCACTGGGCGCCGTGGTCAGAAACTCCCAGCTGATTACTCCTATACCTTTATATATAATAAAACCGAGAATGGCGAACAGAATGAGGACAATGCTATAACTCAACAGTTTGAAAATGCCGAATGCCAGCCATTGCGAACGTCTTTTACGCGCCCCTTGCCCGACAGGGAAAACATCTTGCTTCATATTTTAAATACTTAATTAATCATTTGTCAATCTATCCATATACCCATTGGCTACGCTGTGTGCCGCATGATCATTAGCACACCGGCAAATCAGTACATTATTTATTTGTTCTTGATGAAATATATTCTACACTAAAGTTGATAAGCATCGTGATGAAAAACAACACTACTCCCAACAGGAACAGGGCTTCATAGTGCGCGCCGCCGGCTGGAGCCTCTCCCAGTTCCGCTGCAATAGTCGCCGGAATGGTACGGAGCGGTTCCAGAATAGTGGTGGGTATCACGGCCGCATTTCCTGTAACCATCAGCACCGCCATCGTCTCGCCTATGGCACGTCCGATGCCCAGGACAACGCCCGAAGTGATTCCCGAAACAGAGAAAGGTATTACCACCTTATATATAGTCTGCCAACGGGTAGCGCCCAATGCCAGACTGGCTTCGCGCATGGCACGGGGACAATTCCGCATCGCATCCTCGCTTACGGTAATGATAGTGGGGAGTGCCATGATCGCCAAAACAATACTTCCGGCCAATCCGGTCTCGCCCACAGGCAGATTAAAGACTTTCTGAATAAGCGGTACGATGACTATCAACCCAAAGAAACCGTAGACCACGGACGGAATACCACTGAGCAATTCAATAACCGGCTTCAGAAAACTACGGGTCCGATGGTCGGCCACCTCGGACATATACACCGCCACCGACAAGCCGAAAGGCAAAGCGAACAGGATGGCAAAGAAACTCACCCAAAGCGTACCCGTAATCAAAGGAAGAAATCCGAACTGAGGGGCGGGAGTAGCCGTAGGGAACCATTCCTTTCCAGCAAAAACCTCGTCAAAAGAAATAGACTCGTCTTTCAGCAGGTGGCCCGGAAAATCCTTCTCTATAAACTTGGAGGGAACAAAGGCGATGATGCCTGGATTACCGGCAACGATCTCGCCGATGCACCGGGGGGCTTTCTCGTATTCGGCTCCCAGCTCTTCCTCCGAGAAATAGGAAGTGATATCCTCCAACCGGAAAACTTTAACCTCCGCGTCCGGTCCTCCCAACTCTTTCCAGTTGGTAATCTCTTCGTCAAAAACGTCTTTTATTTGTGCCGCACTCAGTTCCTGCACCGGATTGGCTTTATTCACCGCCAGCACATATCCCTCTTCTATGACTTTTTTATTAAAAAGTCCCAAAGCTTCCGCAAACAAGAATACGACAATCAGCAAAATAGTAATGCTCGTTACAAAACCGCTGCAAGTCAATATCCCTTCTACAATCTTTTCCCAAACTCGTTTCATACAGTTTTAGTCTTCTATTTTAATAACCGATGCAAAAAAAGCCTCTTTATATTAAGGTGATATGAAAGAAGCTTGAAGTATTTGCTACAATTATATTACAAACTTGTTACAAGCAAAGACAATCCTGATCTTATTGCCATTTTCCCGCAAGGACGGATTCAATCCACCCTTGCCGGCGAATATTGCCCGTAACAGAATCGTAACACACCAGTAAAACAAATGACACAAGAAAACGTTTCTTTTGCACACGAATTAATATAAGAACTTATGAATCAATTAAAAGCTCTATTTCTTTTTATTCTATTGGCTTGTAGTCTGAATATTACCGCACAACGCATAAAAGGCAGTGACACGGTGTTGCCTGTGTCACAGGAAACAGCCGAGATTTTCATGAAAGATGATCCCGACCGGCGGGTAACCGTCACCGGCGGAGGAACCGGAGTGGGAATTTCCGCCCTGATGGACAACACGACAGATATCGCTATGGCTTCCCGTCCCATCAAATTCAGCGAAAAGATGAAACTGAAAGCCGCCAAACAGGAAGTGGAGGAAGTAATCATAGCGTATGATGCCCTGGCCGTCATTGTAAACCCGTCCAACCCTGTCAGCCAACTGACACGCCAGCAACTGGAAGCCATATTCCGCGGCAAGATAACCAATTGGAAGCAACTGGGAGGACCCGATATGAAAATTATTGTCTATTCCCGCGAAACCTCTTCGGGAACTTACGAATTTTTCAAAGAAAGCGCCCTGAAGAACAAGAACTACATGAGCAGCAGCTTGTCCATGCCCGCCACCGGAGCCGTGATCCAGTCTGTAAGCCAGACCAAAGGCGCTATCGGCTATGTGGGACTGGCCTACTTGTCCCCCCGGGTGAAAGCCATCGCCGTTTCCTACGACGACGGCAAGCACTATGTACTGCCCAGCCTTGAAAACGGAAAGAAGAAACTTTACCCCGTAGTACGCCCTCTTTACTACTATTACAACGTAGCCAATAAGGAAAAAGTAACCCCGTTCATCGACTATATCCTGTCGCCCCAGGGGCAAAATATTATAAAAAACGGTGGATATATTCCTGTGAAATAAAGGATATCCCAAAAAGAATGCGTACTTTTGCAGCAAAAGTGTAAAATTGATATCACAATGACTGAAATGAACGCTACAGAAGCTACAGAGAAGAAAAGTCTGAACTTCATTGAACAGGCAGTTGAGAACGACCTGAGAGAAGGTAAAAACGGAGGGAAAGTACAAACCCGCTTTCCGCCCGAGCCGAACGGCTACCTGCACATCGGTCATGCCAAAGCCATCTGTCTGGATTTCGGGATAGCTGCACGCTATGGTGGCGTATGTAACCTGCGTTTTGACGACACCAACCCGACCAAAGAAGATATGGAATACGTGGAAGCCATCAAGGAGGACATCCAATGGCTCGGATTCCAGTGGGGAAACGAATATTATGCATCCGACTACTTCCAGCAATTATGGGATTTCGCCGTCAATCTGATAAAGGAAGGAAAGGCTTATATAGACGAACAGAACTCCGAACAAATCGCGGCACAAAAAGGCACTCCCACCCAACCCGGAACCGAGAGTCCTTACCGCAACCGTCCCATCGAGGAAAGCCTGGAACTGTTCAACAAAATGAACAGCGGTGAAATAGAAGAAGGCAAAATGGTGCTCCGTGCCAAAATAGACATGGCAAGCCCCAACATGCACTTCCGCGACCCTATTATTTATCGTGTGGTAAAGACTCCGCACCACCGTACAGGCGAAACCTGGAAAGCATACCCCATGTATGACTTTGCACACGGACAGAGCGACTATTTTGAAGGAGTGACCCATTCGCTGTGTACCCTGGAGTTCGTACCCCACCGTCCGTTGTACGACCTGTTCGTGGACTGGGTAAAAGAGGGTAAAGATCTGGACGACAACCGTCCTCATCAGTATGAGTTCAACAAACTGAACCTGAACTACACCTTGATGAGCAAGCGTAACCTGCTGATTCTGGTAAAAGAACATCTGGTAAACGGTTGGGACGACCCCCGTATGCCGACTCTCTGCGGTTTCCGCCGTCGCGGCTACTCGCCTGAGTCCATCCGCAAATTTGTAGACAAGATAGGTTATACCACTTACGATGCCCTGAATGACTTCGCCCTGCTGGAAAGTGCTGTCCGCGAAGACTTGAACAGCCGTGCCACCCGTGTATCGGCAGTCATCAATCCGGTGAAACTGATCATTACCAACTATCCCGAAGGACAGGTGGAGGAAATGGAAGCTGTCAACAACCCGGAAGATCCGTCGGCAGGCACACACACCATCGAATTCAGCCGCGAACTGTGGATAGAACGCGACGACTTCATGGAAGACGCCCCGAAGAAATATTTCCGTATGACTCCGGGACAGGAAGTGCGTCTGAAAAGCGGATACATCGTGAAATGCACAGGCTGCAAGAAAGACGACAACGGCAACGTGGTGGAGGTATACTGCGAATACGATCCCGACAGCAAAACAGGTATGCCGGGCAGCAACCGCAAAATCAAAGGTACCATCCACTGGGTAAGCTGCGCACACTGTCTGCCTGCCGAAGTACGCCTGTACGACCGCCTGTGGAAAGTGGAGAACCCGCGTGATGAGATGGCCGCCATCCGCGAAGCAAAGAACTGCGACGCACTGGAAGCCATGAAAGAAATGATCAACCCCGATTCGTTGAATGTATTAACCAACTGCTATGTAGAGAAATATCTGGCCGATGCCAAACCGCTGGATTACTTGCAGTTCCAACGCATCGGTTATTTCAATGTAGACAAAGACTCTACACCGGAACATCTGGTGTTCAACCGCACCGTATCTTTAAAAGATACCTGGAGCAAAATCAATAAATAAAAACAAGCTTATGAACTACGACATGTCTTCTTACTTTGAAGACCCGGAATTTAAAGAAGCATTGGCAAAATACGAGGGTATGGTGGAGAACCATACCCCCGCTTATTTTGAAGCTGATGAACTGATCGATATCGCCGAATACTACACTTTAAAAGGAAGACATAAAGATGCAGACAAGGCCATAGACCTCACTCTCCAATTACATCCCGAAAACACAGACGCCCTGGTTTTCCGGATACGCTCCCTGATGCTGCAAAACAAAAAGGAAGAAGCCAAAGTGGTAGCGCAACTCATCGCCAACAGCACCGACCGTGAATGCAGGTTCCTGCAAGCTGACATGCTGATGGAGGAGGACCGCATAGAAGAGGCCGAGGAGATATTCAAACAACTGGTCATGGACGAGGAGTACGAAGTGGATACGCTGCTGGATATCATCCAGGACTATACCAACGCCAATCAGGAAGAATATGCCGGACAATGGGTAGACTGCCTGTTTGCTCATTCCGACATGCAAACCCTGCCCAAAACCAACCAACGCCTCCGCGATGTGCTGTGCGATTATTACAGCACGTTCAACAAGCCCGACTTGGCCATCCCCTACCTGAACATGACCCTGAACGAGTATCCCTATTCCATCGAGCATTGGAACGAACTGGGGAAATGCCATCTGCAACAATGCCAATACGAAGAGGCGAACGAAGCCTTGGATTTCGCATTAGCCATTGATGATGAAAATACAGATTCATTGACTTTGAAAGCATTTGGTTACCACCAGGCAGGCAATTTAAAGGAATCCTGCGACTACTATCTCCGTCTGGCCAATGTGAGCAAGAACAAGACGAAAGCCTATCTGGCACTGGCACAAATCTATCTGGAGATGCGGGATCATGCTTCGGCCATCAGCTATATAGAAAAGCTGATAAACCGGAAATCGGGCCTGACCGACTACGAATTGGCCGAGTTATATTCTGACACGGCGCTCTGTCATGCCTATCTGGGGCATACCGAAAACGGATACAAATATATCAACCAAGCATTGGAGCTGAACGAACATGATGCCGAAATACGTATCGCAGCCGGACGCTTCTTTACAATAGAAGCTCAAAAAAGCGATATCAGCGAAGAGGAACAAGAAAACAACCTCCGCAATGCGGAACATCAATTCACACGTGCATTGGAGTTTACTCCGAAGGAGGAACGGTTTGATGTGCTGTTCAAAATCGGCTCTCTATATTTTGACGAACATAATTTTGAATATGCCAACCAGTACTTCGAACTAATAAACAAAGAATTTCCGGAGGATGCCGATGCCACTTACTTTTTTCTGGCTTACGGTTATTACCACCAGCAGGAATCCGCTTCGTTCATGCACTATCTGGCTAAAATCAGAAAAGAAATTCCGGATATGTACGCCACCATGGGAACCGGCGATACCATACTGATGACCGACACCTACTTCAATGAAGCGCTGCGTGCCATTAAAGAAGATGTCAGCACAGGCAAGATTAACTTAAACAAATATTTATAATAATTTTATGGAATCAGTTGCATTTATCCAGTGGTGTCTGGACCACTTGAATTATTGGACAATAACGTTATTAATGGCCATCGAAAGCTCTTTTATCCCTTTCCCCTCGGAAGTGGTAGTGCCGCCCGCCGCCTATAAGGCTGCCGGAGGAAACAGTGACCTGAATGTATTTCTGGTAGTTATATTTGCGACCATCGGAGCCAATATAGGAGCCATCATCAATTATTATATAGCCTATTTCGTAGGCCGTCCGCTGGTTTATAAATTTGCGAACAGCCGCTTCGGACACATGTGCCTGATTGATGAAGCCAAGGTTCAGAACGCGGAACACTACTTTGACAAGCATGGGGCACTCTCCACCTTTATCGGACGTCTTATTCCTGCCGTCCGCCAGCTTATCTCCATTCCTGCCGGTCTGGCCAAGATGAAATTATCCACTTTCCTGCTGTACACAACGCTGGGAGCAGGTATCTGGAATGCCATCCTGGCAGCCATCGGTTACTATCTGCAATCAGTGGTTCCCGAAGAGCAGTTATTGAGTACCGTCACCGAATACAGCCACGAGTTAGGATATTGCTTTATAGCTATCGGCGTTTTAATAGTAGGTTTCCTGATTTATAAAGGAAGAAAATAAAAAAGAATGAACTTTTTTCCATTTAAATTTGTTATCATTACAGTATCGAACTAAAATATAATAAAATTATGGCAAAAACAGCATTTAAAGGCACACCGGTAACACTAGCCGGAGAATTTGTGAAAGCAGGAACTTCAGCTCCGGAATTTACATTGGTAAAAGGAGATTTGAGCAATTATACATTAAAAGACGGGAAGGGCAAATATCTGATTCTGAACATTTTCCCCAGTATGGATACCGGCGTGTGCGCTACTTCCGTACGCAAGTTCAACCAGCTGGCTGCAAACCAGCCCAATACGGTGGTATTGGCAATCTCTAAAGACCTGCCATTCGCCCAGGGACGCTTCTGCACTACTGAAGGCATCACCAACGTTATTCCTTTGTCTGATTATCGCTATACTTCCGATTTCGCTGAAAAATATGGTGTATTGATGACTGATGGTCCTTTGGCTGGATTATTGGCACGCTCGGTTGTAGTGATTGACCCGGAAGGAAAAGTGGTTTATACCGAACTTGTTCCCGAAATAACCCAGGAACCGAATTATGAGGCCGCACTGAAAGCGGTAAAATAAAAAATGCTTCCCGAAAGAATAAAGAAAACGGCAGAAGATTTTTACAATCTATCCACATAGTTTTTAGGGCAGTTTCCGGCATAGCTTCTTGAAAGTTATGCCGGAAATTTTTATATGTCATGCTTGAAAGATCTATAATCTTGCATGTGAAAGATTTATAATCTTATGCCCGCAAGATCTATAATCTTACATCTTCATCCTTTAGACAAGTACCATTGGTACATTCTGTGTACCCCTTCTTCTATATCAATCTTATGCTGCCAGCCCAGCCGGTGCAATTTGCTTACATCCGTCATCTTACGCATAGTGCCGTCCGGTTTCGTAGCGTCAAAAGTCAGTTTGCCCTGATAACCCACCTCCTTGACAATCTTGTCCGCCAGTTGGGCAATGGTGATTTCTTTCCCCGTACCGATATTGATATGACAGTTGCGGATATCCTTGGAGCCGGCAGCATAGGTATCCTTAAAATCCACATGCTCCATGATATAGACACTGGCATCAGCCATCTCCTCACTCCATAAGAACTCACGCAACGGCTTGCCTGTTCCCCACAAAGTTACTTCCTGCCCGGTTATACCATACTTTTTCAGAATGGAGAGAATCTCCTCATCCGTATGCGAACCGTCTATCCCCTCTACGGGACGAAGATTCATATCTTTACGCACCGCGTCCCAGTCCCCTTCATTCAGGCATTTTCCCAAATGAATCTTACGAATCATGGCAGGCAGCACATGGCTGTTCTCCAAATGGAAATTATCATTGGGACCGTAAAGGTTCGTAGGCATCACGGCTATGTAATTGGTTCCATATTGCAAGTTAAAGCTTTCGCACATCTTCAACCCGGCAATCTTCGCAATAGCATACGGTTCGTTGGTATATTCCAAGGGAGAAGTCAGTAACACATCTTCCTTCATGGGTTGTACGGCATCACGAGGATAAATGCAAGTGCTTCCCAAAAACAAGAGTTTCTTTACATCATGGCGGAAACTCTCCCCTATCACATTCTGCTGAATCTGCAAGTTCTGATAAATAAAATCGGCACGGTAAAGACTGTTCGCCATGATGCCTCCCACATGTGCCGCTGCCAGAATGACATACTGGGGCTGCTCTTCATCAAAAAACTTCTTCACAGCCTGCCCGTCCAGCAAATCCAGTTCTTTGTGAGAACGGCCTACCAGATTGGTATATCCCTTTTGCTGCAAATTATTCCATATAGCAGACCCCACCAGTCCGTGGTGGCCTGCTACATATATCTTGGCTGTTTTTTCCATTATTCTGCTATTTGAGCCTTTAAATACAGTTTCTTCACGAACTTCATATCATGCTTCACCATGATTTTCACCAGTTCGGGGAAAGAAGTCTTACGGGGATTCCAGCCCAGCAACGTTTTGGCTTTAGTGGGATCACCCAACAACTGCTCCACTTCGGCGGGACGGAAATACTTAGGATCGACGGCAACCAGTTCCTTGCCCGTCGCCATATCGATACCTCTTTCATCCACCCCTTTGCCTTCCCAGCGCAATTCAATGCCCACTTCCTTGAAGGCCAGGGTACAGAACTCGCGCACCGTATGGTATTCGCCGGTCGCAATGACAAAATCTTCGGGAGTATCGTGCTGAAGAATCATCCACATACACTCCACATAATCCTTGGCATAGCCCCAGTCGCGCAAAGAATCCAGATTTCCCAGATACAATTTGTCCTGATATCCCTGGGCTATACGTGCGGCAGCCAAAGTAATCTTGCGTGTTACGAAATTTTCACCACGGCGTTCACTCTCATGGTTGAACAGGATGCCGTTCACGGCAAACATACCGTAACTTTCACGATAGTTCTTGGTAATCCAGAAACCATACTGCTTGGCCACCCCATACGGAGAACGGGGATAGAAGGGAGTCGTTTCCTTCTGAGGCACTTCCTGTACCAGTCCGAACAATTCGGAAGTCGATGCCTGATAAATCTTGGTCTTCTTTTCCAGGCCCAGAATACGGACCGCTTCCAACATACGCAGCGTGCCTACCGCATCCGCTTCCGCTGTGTACTCGGGTACATCGAAACTTACTTTCACATGGCTCTGAGCAGCCAGATTATAGATTTCATCGGGCTGTACAGCCTGAATGATACGTATCAGCGAACTACTGTCGGTCATATCCCCCCAATGCAGATTCACCAGACGGGTCTTTTGCATATCACGAACCCACTCGTCCAGATAAAGATGTTCGATACGACCGGTATTGAATGAAGAAGAACGGCGCAGAATACCGTGAACCTCATATCCCTTTTCAATCAAAAACTCTGCCAGGAATGAACCGTCCTGACCTGTAATACCTGAAATTAAAGCTACTTTTTTCATTTCGTTTATTGTAAATGGCCTTATGCAAGCCCTCTTGGTTATTTCATATCACATAGCTATCTACTGCTATCTGCCTTTCGGCATGGCAAAGGGCGGAATGACCCAACAGAACAGCAGATGACAGACAGCATACACTCCATGTATGCAGAAATAAAATATATACAAGAAAGAATATTTACTCCGCCGAAAATTCTTTGATGCGCTGTTCCTCGCTCAACCGGCAGATCAGCAATGTGTTATTCTTCTCAGCAACGATATATCCGTCCAGTCCCTGTACCACCACCCTCTTTTCCTGTGTAGTGTGAATCACACAGTTACGGGTTTCATACAACTTTATATTCTCACCTATCTGCGTATTATTATGGGCATCTTTCGGCAAATTCTCGTGCAATGATCCCCAAGTACCCAGATCACTCCACCCAAAGCTGGCAGGAAGGACAAAAATCTCATCCGCCTTCTCCATAATGGCATAATCCACCGAAATGTTCTCGCACAAAGGGAAATTCCGGTCAATCATTTCCTGCTCCTTGTCCGTATAATAATAAGGAAGCAAACGCTCGAACACCTTCGAAATGGCAGGCTGATATACGCGCAGGGCGTTCACCACCGTATTTACATTCCACACAAAAATACCGGCATTCCAGAAGAAATTATTTTTTTGAATATAGCGCCGGGCTGTTTCCAGATCGGGTTTCTCTTTAAAAGAATACACCCGGAATACCTCCTTATTGGCGGTAGAAGGTACACTGAGATCAGCTTCAATGTAACCGTAGCCCGTCTCAGGACGGGTAGGTTTCATGCCCAGGGTAAGGATAGCGTCCGAATCGGCCGTAAAATTCATCGCCGAATTAATCACCCGCTGAAACTCCGCGATATTCATCACAATGTGGTCGCTGGGGGTCACCACCATATTGGCCTTAGGATTACGTGCCTTTATTTTCCAACTGACGTATGCTATACAAGGAGCCGTATTGCGACGGCAAGGCTCACGCAGGATATGATCATCAGCAATATCGGGCAACTGCTCCTTTACAGTGTCCGCATACTTCTCTGATGTCACCACCCAAATATTTTCCGGAGGACAGATCCCCTGAAAACGGTCAGCCGTAAGTTGGATCAATGTACGGCCGCAACCCAGTACATCAATAAATTGCTTAGGATAATCAGGAGTACTCATCGGCCAGAAACGGCTTCCAACACCTCCGGCCATTATAACGAGGTGATTATTCTTGATGTTCATATGATTCATTTTTTACGTTGTATGACCGCAAAGATAAGTATTATTTTTTAAAAAAAGTATTGCGTTTTAATTTATATGTCCTATATTTGCATACGACTAACATTTTTTTTGTCATGAAACAACCGACAACTGAAAACTCTGATATAATTAAACTAGTAGCGATATTAGGTGATTTTGCCTTGTTGAACCTTTCTATGATACTTGTGTTTTTTATTCTGAAAGGAATAGATTCACAGGCCATAGCCCATATTTCATTGAAAACCTACCTGCTGACTTCCAACCTGTGCTATATTCCCTGCATATCCATCTTTGGGGTCATACTGCACAACCGCATAGTGCGTCCGGAACAGATTGTAGGCCGCCTGTTAGGAACAATCAGCTTGCATGTAGTCATCTTCCTCACGGTGCTGGCCATTATTAAGGTAGATAACTTCTCACGCATCTATCTGCTTGCTTTCTATCTGTCTTTCATACCTTTAGCTATAGGATGGCGACTGACATTGCGGTTCTTTGTGAAAATGTTCCGCCGCAGTGGCAGGAACCTGCACACCACTGTACTGATAGGCGACGGGGACAATATGGTGGAGCTGTACCATACGTTGAACGATTTGACTTACGGATACAGGGTTTTAGGCATTTTCTATGATGAGAAGGACTCTAATTACCCCGAAGGGATTCCCTTTAAAGGTCCTGTAAACCAATTATTTGAATGGTTATCCCATAACACCGTGCACGAACTGTACTGTGGTCTGCCATCCAGCAGAAAGGATGATATTCTGGCCATCATGAACTATTGCGAGAACAATCTGATCCGCTTCTATAGCGTACCTCATGTACGTAATTACATAAAGCGTCAGCTGCAACTGGAATTATTGGGTGAAGTTCCTGTATTGTCCATCCGTACCGAGCCGTTGCAGAACCCGGTAAACAGACTGGCAAAACGGTTATTTGATTTGACATTTTCCTCTCTGTTTTTACTTACAATTTTTCCATTTATGTACCTGATTGTAGGTCTTATTATTAAAATTACCTCACCTGGTCCCATATTCTTCAAACAGGAGAGAAACGGGGAAAACGGGAAAATCTTTAAATGCTATAAGTTCCGTTCCATGAAAGTGAATGCATTGTCCGATTCATTGCAGGCTACCAAGAATGATCCCCGCAAGACCAAGTTCGGCAACTTCCTGCGTAAAAGCAATCTGGACGAACTGCCGCAATTCATTAATGTATTCAAAGGAGAGATGTCCATTGTAGGTCCCAGACCCCATATGCTGAAACATACAGAGGAATATTCCCAACTGATTAACAAATACATGATGCGCCACCTTGTCAAACCCGGAATTACCGGATGGGCGCAAGTCACCGGCTACCGGGGAGAAACCAAAGAACTTTCCCAAATGGAAGGCAGGGTAAGAAGAGACTTGTGGTATATTGAGAACTGGACTTTCCTGCTCGACATCCGCATCATGATAAAAACAGTAACCAACATGTTCCGGGGCGAGAAAAACGCCTATTAATCCAAATCGTAGGGACATATAAAAAATAAAAAGATATGAAAGGTATTGTACTAGCCGGAGGTTCGGGCACGCGCCTCTATCCTATTACCAAAGGAGTATCCAAACAGCTGCTGCCTGTCTTCGACAAACCCATGATTTATTATCCTATATCGGTACTTATGCTGGCCGGCATACGGGAAATACTCATTATCTCCACCCCATACGACTTACCGAGCTTCAAAAGACTGTTAGGAGACGGAAGCGATTTCGGAGTACGCTTTGAATATGCGGAACAGCCTTCGCCCGACGGACTGGCTCAGGCTTTCATCATCGGCGAGAAATTCATCGGAAATGATTCCGTCTGCCTTGTACTGGGTGATAACATATTCCACGGCAACGGCCTGTCCGCCATGTTGAGAGAATCCGTACGTGCTGCCGAAGAGGACAAGAAAGCAACGGTATTCGGCTATTGGGTCAGTGACCCCGAAAGATATGGCGTAGCGGAATTTGACAAGGATGGCAATTGTCTCTCTATTGAAGAAAAACCTGCCCAACCTAAGTCCAACTATGCCGTGGTGGGACTCTATTTCTATCCCAACAAGGTGGTGGAAGTAGCCAAGAATATCAAGCCTTCGGCACGGGGAGAACTGGAAATCACCACCGTAAACCAGCAATTTCTTCAGGACAAGGAATTGAAAGTACAGACATTGGGCAGAGGTTTCGCATGGCTGGATACCGGTACTCACGACTCGCTGGCCGAGGCAAGTACCTACATCGAAGTCATTGAAAAGCGCCAGGGGCTGAAAGTGGCGTGCCTTGAGGGCATAGCTTTGAGAAAAGGCTGGATTACCCCGGAAAAGATGCAGGAACTGGCCCAGCCGATGCTTAAAAACCAATACGGACAATATTTACTGAAAGTTATAAAAGAACTGGGATTAGAATAATGGAAGTTATAAAAACAGCAATAGACGGGGTTTTCATTTTGGAACCCCGTATTTTTAATGATGCAAGAGGGTATTTCTTTGAAAGCTTCTCGGGACGTGAATTTGAAGAAAAAGTATGCAGGACTACATTTGTACAGGATAATGAGAGTTTCTCCACTTATGGTGTATTACGCGGCCTGCATTTCCAGAAACCTCCTTTCACACAAAGCAAACTGGTGCGTGTGATCAAGGGAGCGGTACTGGATGTGGCTGTAGATATCCGGAAAGGTTCTCCCACTTTCGGAAAGCATGTGGCCGTAGAATTGACCGGAGAGAATCACCGGCAGTTTTTTATCCCCCGCGGATTCGCACACGGCTTTGCGGTACTAAGTGACGAGGTGTTGTTCCAATACAAGTGTGACCATTATTATGCTCCGCAAAGCGAAGGAGGAATCGCATGGGACGACCCCGATCTAGGCATAGACTGGCGACTTCCGGCCGACAAGGTTATTTTGTCCGACAAGGACAAGAAACATCCGAGATTGAAAGACTATCAAACGGATTTCGACTTTAATCAAAGTTTATATTAAAGGCAGTTTTGATTCTGCGTTTGTCCGGTTTTCGCCAGTGAAATTAAAGAAGCCGAAAACTGCACACCGGACTATCGTAACGTTCAGGACAACATTTCCGAAGATTGACCTATAAAAACAGGGTGCACCTCCTACGAAAGAGATGCACCCTGTTTTTATAGGTCAATATCTTTATATCACTTCTTCTCCATCCCCTCCTGAGGAGCATTAAGTCCTGCCTTCAGATTTTCAAAGAATTCACGTCCGAACAAGATCCATGCGGAAGCGCCCGCCACTGCCAGGAAAATAAATCCGACAAGAATCACCTTCTTGCTGGTTCCCGAAGGCAGCAACGGCACACTGGCAGGTTCCACAACGGCAAATACAGGTTTGGCCTCCTGTACTTTGGCCCGTGCCACCTGCAATTGGGTAGCCACCTGGCTATACACCTGATATGCCAGATTCATATCATTCTGCAACCGTTCTCTCTCCGTCAAAGCACTTTGAAGGACAACCCCCTTGTTGGCATCCATGTAATTGGCATAATTCTGCTGGGCTACATAATACTCCTGCTGGCGTTCCTTATACAATTGTTCCAGATAAGCACAATCCTGCTGGGCTTTGGAGACCCTGTACGCTGTGATATACTCCTGAAGCTTCACCACTACCGTGTCTGTAATGGCGGCCGTAACCATCGGGTCCTGCAAAGTCACCGTCACTGTGGTGATGCCGGTTTTCTTATCCACATCAGCAGTAATCGCCTTACGCATGGCTTCCACTTTCTTCGCCTGATCTTCTGTCAGGTGGAAAGGATCCAGCCTGTTCCCTTCTTCCTCTTCCTTATCGGAGAAGAGAGATTTCACCCCGCCTATAGCCGCCCCGGGCAATCCCATAACAGCACCCCACCACGGAGCTTTCTGCTCATCGAGATAAGCTACAAAAGTAGTATCCACCTCACCGTCCAACGTGGTGACATGTGCATTAAACAGTTCCAGAATGAAAGGAGTAGACGCTACTATATCCGGGAAAAGAGATACGTTCAACGCATCCGCCTCACTGCCCAGACTCATGCCTCCGATCCCCAGCATGGCAGCCATTCCCGACAGGCTCCCCCCTCCGCTTTTACCGGATTCGGGAGACAATGTCACTTCCACCGTATATTGCTTGGGAATACTCAAAGCGATAATCACCCCTACAATAGCACCTATTCCGGCAACCTTCAGCAGCATCTTTCGGGCAGCCCACAACTTACGGACATACTCCATCAAATCAATTTCCAACTCCTCGTCTTCCCGTGGTCTTTCCGTATTATTCGTATAATTCTTATCTTCCGCCATACTGTTTCTATTTTAAGATATTAGCAATAGATGCAATCATAGTAGCCAACGACGCACTGGTGGTTGCTATGGACAAGGTGTTCTGCAAAGACCAGTTGCTCTTTTCCTTCACCGGAACAATCACCTCACAGCCCGGCTGGATCAGCTCACGGCTACCCTTCTTCGCTCTCTTCACCTGACCGTTCATATATACAATATACGCCTTGCTCTTCTTCGCACGGAAACCATAACCTCCGGCCTGCTCTATATAATATTTCAACGTCTTGCCATCTTCAAATGAAACGGTATTGGGATACATCACAGCCCCGCTGATACGTACCGTGTTGTTGTATTCGGGAATTTCAATCACATCCCCCTCACGCAATACGATATCCGCACTGGAGCCGGGTTTAAGCATCGCTTTTTCCAAATCGATACCCACATAATAGATATCTCCCAAATCCAGCCGGTTGACATCAATGGAGTCCTTTCCAGTCTTGGCCATATCCAGAACCATTTCCATACGTTTGCGTTCATCGGCATTGATACGACGGCTTAAACGGGCCCCTTTGATATAAGCAAACGGAGTCACTCCACCTGCCTTCTTGATCAAATCGGAAAGACGTTCGCTCTTCTCTGTCAGCGCATAATCACCTTCATACAAAACCTCACCGGTCACCTGCACATTCACCTGTTCCTGATAAGCAGGGCTCTTACGCACATATACCTGATCGTATGGCTGCAACACAAAACCCGGTTCTCCGTCTATCACAAAACCGTCTTTCAGAGAAAACGAGTACATTTGTCCTATGGTGGAAACCGCTTCCGTACCTTTGCTATCCTTGATACGGCGGGAAACATCCACACGGACGGTAGAAGCCGACTCCATCAATCCGCCAGCCTGGATTATAATATCCTCCAAAGTCGTATTGTCGGCAAAAGCGAACTCACCCGGACGGGCAACCTCACCATACACCATGACGCTTCCCACATCCTCCAAGTCATGAATACTGGGAATATAAAGCACATCATTACGCTGCAAAGGTACATCGGGTGCAGTACCGTCCATGATGCCTTTTATATCTACTTGAATAACCTCTTTCTTCAGATTCTCGCGCTCGCGATGCAACACCGCACGTCCTGTAAAGGCATCACCCATAAGGCCTTCAGCCTTTTCCACCAGTTGGCGGACTGTATTCAAGGTTCCTCCGAACTGATAAATGCCCGGACGATAGACAGCCCCCTTGATTTCAAGCTTGTTCTCAAAACGGTCCAGAATAGCTTCAGCAGTCAGCGCATCACCATCTTTTACCTGGAATACGGAATAATCAATATCATCAATCGTATAAATCTGATACTCCTTTCCGTTTTGACGAATCATGCGGAGAGAACGGGTATAGGCATCCCCCGAAAATCCACCGGCATACTTCAACAACGTGGCAACACTTTCGTTGTTTTTCATCTCGTATTTCATGGGGCGTTTCACATTACCCTCTATGCTAACCAACGCCTCGTATGGAGGAACGATGATCACATCGCCTTCCTGCAAGCGGATATCATCATTGATTTTACCTTTCATAATAAAATCGTACACATCTACGGTAGCGATTTTCTGTCCTCCGCGCACTACTTGTATATTGCGCAAGCTACCGATATCGCTCACGCCACCGGCACGGTACAGTGCATGAAACACGGTAGAGAAAGAAGACAATGCATAAGTTCCCGGTTGGAACACTTCCCCCATCACGTTCACCTGGATCGTCCGGCTGTTTCCCAAAGTAACCTTGATTTGTGAGGACGGGTTCTGTTCATTATCAAGCCCTGCATAAATCTTATTCAGTTCTTTACGCAAATATTGGTTGGCTTCGGCAATAGTCATGCCGTTCAGATAAATCAATCCCAAATCGGGGATCGTGATAGATCCGTCCGGAGATACATTATCGCGGATGGTGGCCTGGTTTGTACCCCAGATGTCAATGATTACCTCATCACCCGGCCCCAGACGGTAATTAGGAGGAGTAGCCAGATTCACACTCGGCTCGAATGTAAGGTTTCTGGTTTCAAAAATGTCCCGTCCGTACACCTTATCTTTCTGCATTTCTTCCATATCGCCCATGCCCATCCCCTCGTAATAGCGATTGGCAGAAACACTGTCCGACAAGTTCTTCCCTACCACTCTGCCCGCAGCCGGACGTTGGTCGAAAGTAAAATTCTCTGTTACATAGATATCTTCCTGCGTCTTTGTCTTTTCACGCAAACGGTTCCGATTTTGCATCGTTGCATTTGCGTCTTTATCAGCAGACCCATTTTGCTGTTCATAAAGTTTCTTTACACGCTTAGCCTGTTCTTGTGTCACTCCTCTACGGGCTAACTCTGTAGCAATCTGACGTTGGTCTTTTCCTTGTTGCATGCCCGTCTTCACATATTCCAACACCTGTTGGTCACTCATAGATTGCTGTGCAAGCACAGAACCCGAGAGGGCAAAAACTAAGACCAGTACGGATAATAGTTTTTTTATCATATAAATTCAATAAACTTAGTAATTTAGCAGCCGCAAAGGTAGATATTATTTTCGATATAGGCGAGTATTATTTCATAAATATCCCTCTAACAAATATAAAAACGGCTGCCACCTGACGGTGTACAGCCGTTTATTCTTTAATAATCCGTTAGCAGAATTCATTCAGACTTCATTGCACAGCCCTCCTTCTTAAAAAAGGTCTGCAAGGGTAAAACTTGTGCAATACCATTCCGGCCGGATCAGCAATACATATTTACGATGGCTTCGTACAATTCCTGCTTACCGCTTACTTGCTTGGGCTCACCATTCTGCTTAGCATAAGCCACTACGTCTTCCAGTGTCAGCTTGCCTTCTTCAAATTCTTTGCCTTTGCCACTGTCGAATGAAGCATAGCGGTCTGACAACATCTTGCAGTAAGGAGATTCATTAAGCAAAGCAGCAGCACTTTCCAATGCACGCGCCATAGCGTCCATACCTGCAATATGGGCGATAAAGATATCTTCCAGATCAGTAGAGTTACGACGTGTCTTGGCATCAAAGTTGGTACCGCCATTACCCAAACCGCCATTGCGGATAATCTGCATCATGGCCTGGGTCAGTTCGTAATTGTCGATAGGGAACTGGTCTGTATCCCATCCGTTCTGATAATCGCCACGGTTAGCGTCAATAGATCCCAACATTCCGTTATCTACCGCAACAGCCAGTTCATGTTCAAATGTATGACCAGCCAACGTAGCATGATTCACTTCAATGTTCACCTTGAAATCCTTGTCCAGTCCGTGAGTTTTCAAGAACCCTACCACAGTTTCGGTATCCACATCATATTGATGCTTAGTCGGCTCCATCGGTTTGGGTTCAATCAGGAAAGTACCTGTAAACCCTTTGCTCCGGGCATAATCGCGGGCAATGGTCAACATCTGAGCCAGATGTTCTTTCTCACGCTTCTGATCTGTATTCAATAAAGACATATACCCTTCACGTCCACCCCAGAACACGTAATTGGAGCCACCCAGTTCGATGGTAGCGTCAATAGCGTTCTTTATCTGGACAGCAGCGCGGGCAACCACATCAAATTCGGGGTTTGTAGCAGCCCCGTTCATATAGCGTGCATGACCAAAAACATTTGCCGTACCCCATAACAATTTGATTCCGGTTTCAGCCTGTTTCTGTTTGGCATAAGCAACTATCTCTTTCAGATTCGCTTCATATTCCTCGATTGTATCGGCTTCCTCACACAAGTCCACATCATGGAAACAATAATATTCGATTCCCATTTTCTGCATGAATTCAAAGCCGGCATCCATCTTATTCTTGGCAGCCTGCACCTTATCGGCATCACCGTTCCAAGGGAATTTCTTTGTTCCGCCGCCAAACTGGTCACCGCCCTCGGCACACAACGTATGCCACCATGCCATAGCAAACTTCAACCAGTCTTTCATCTTCTTGCCGTTAATTACCTTTTCAGCATCATAATAACGGAACGCCATCGGGTTCTTACTTTCCTTACCTTCAAATTTAATCTTTCCTATACCGGGAAAATACTCTTTTGTAGCCATAATTCTTTACTTATTTTAATAACTTGTTCTAATTTATCTACTATTTTTTTTCAACACGCAGGCGGATAGCCATTTCTTTATCCGAAGGTCCTTAAAAGGCAGCCATCGCTCTCTCCAGATTGGATTTCCAGCGGGCATACGCATCATCGTAAGCAGTGCGCTGTGCCACATCAGGCTCTATCACCTCCAGTTTTTCCAATGTGGCAAATGCCTCGTTGTTATCTTTATAAACACCCGCGCCTATGCCGGCCCCCTTGGCGGCGCCCACCGATCCATCCGTGTCATACAGTTCGATTACAGCCCCTGTCACTCCCGCCAACGTTTCGCGGAAGATAGGACTGAGAAACATATTGGCATGTCCGGCATGAATCTTCTGTACAGGGATACCCATCTGCTCCATGATATCAATGCCGTATTTAAACGAGAACACGATCCCTTCCTGTGCGGCACGAACAATATGCTGCTTTCCATGCAGGTTAAAATTAACTCCACATATAGAGCATCCTGTCTCTTTATTTTCCAGCATACGCTCCGCCCCGTTGCCAAAAGGAAGAATACTTACTCCGGCACTGCCGACAGGAGCCTGTGCCGCCAGCCTGTTCATATCACTGTAAGAAATACCTTCGGGAGCCACATTACGTTTCACCCACGAATTCAATATACCGGTACCATTGATGCACAACAACACTCCCAGACGGGTCTGCTCGGCAGTATGATTTACATGGGCAAAAGTATTCACCCGGGATTTCGGATCATAATTCACCTCACCGTTCACGCCATATACCACTCCCGATGTTCCTGCCGTAGAAGCAATCTCTCCCGGATTGAACACATTGAGCGACAAAGCATTATTAGGCTGGTCTCCGGCGCGATAGGTTACAGGAATTCCCTCTCTCAGGCCCAATTCTTTGGCAGCCCATGCATTTACACGTCCCTGCTCGCCAAAAGTCGGTTTGATATCAGCTATCAGCGAACGGTCGAATCCATAATAATCCATCAGGAAGCCCGCGACATCATTTGCCTGAAAATCCCAGAACATCCCTTCGGACAAACCGGACACCGTGGTACAAATATCCCCCGTCAGTTTCATAGCGATATAATCGCCTGGCAGCATTATTTTATAAATACGTTCGTACACAGCAGGCTCATTCTCTTTAATCCATGCCAGTTTGGAAGCGGTAAAATTCCCCGGAGAGTTCAGCAGATGAGAAAGACATTGCGTTTCCCCCAATGCCTCAAACGCTTTCTGCCCGTATGGAACCGCCCGTGAGTCACACCATATAATAGCCGGACGTAATACATTTTGCCCTTTATCCACACAAACCAGTCCGTGCATCTGATAAGAGATACCGATAGCGGCAATTCCATCCGGACCGATCCCACTCCCGGCCATGACAGCCTGAGTTGACAATTTCAGATTTTCCCACCAATTTTGCGGATCCTGCTCAGCCCATCCGGGGCGGGCAGCCATAATAGCAGCCTCTGTTTTAGGGAAGAATGCAGAAGAAACACACTTTCCGGTCTCTGCATTTACCAAACTCGCCTTTACCGACGAACTGCCAATATCATAACCTAATAGGTACATTTAATTGAAAATTAAGAATTTTAAAATAATAGTCTCTGTCCCGATGCTTATCAGCATTATCCTTCCAAGGAAAGGCCGGTGAAGAATCCCAAAACATATACCGATTCCCCGAAACGACCAGGCGGAGTATTCTCACAGCAATCACAACAAGGCTAAAGTTATCTGTCTGTTATCACTTCGTTCCCGACTTATTATATATTGAACGGTCGAACTTATAGAAGCGTGCCGCCCTGTGGCATACACCTACCTGTTTTTCTTCCAAAGGTACTACATATGGCATCAACGCTATCTTCTTATGGAAGTTCCTTACGTCAAACACCTTATCATAAATCAACTGATAGACAGTCCGCAACTGGGCCGCCGTAAACTTCCGGGGAAGCAAGTCGAACATTGCGGAAGGAACATATTCCACATAATGGCGTATATGCACCAATGCATCCTGCAAAATCTGGAAATGGTCGAACGCCAGGCTTTTCACCTCCGTCACAGGTGTCCAGCAAGCATCGTATTTATCAGACAGCTGTTCGAACCGTCTGTCAATCTTCACCAGTGTCAGGTAAGCGATAGTCACAATGCGGTCTATTTTCTTCTCGTCCAAACGATGAAAACGTTCCAGCCACAGCACATCCTTAGGGTTACGGGTACGGTCTTTCGATCCATACGCCTTAAACTGGGTAAGCTTCACATTCTTCAGGCCCGTCAACTCATTCAACACCCGCTTGGCCGCCTCATCCAGATCCTCATCGTCATAGATAAGGCTGCCCGGCAACTTCATGTTATTATATCCGTCCTCGGACTGTTTCCCCACCTGCCTTACCAACAGGACACGGAACTGCTCTCCATCAAACCCAATCAGCACACAGTCCACAGATACATGTAAATTAATCGTCTGGTTTATTTCCGACATAGTAATATGGCTTTTATCATTTCCGGCAGCAAAGATAAATACTATTTTTCGAATTACACAAAACAATATATTTATTTTTATTATGTTCCAAAACACTATTTTTCAATATAATAAATATCATCCATCATACAATATCACATCTTAATCTTATCATATACACTACAATATATAATGTACAGGAGTTGTCCCGTCTTCTTTTTTCCCTTTTTCCAAAGGGCTTTTATTCCATTCAATCCCCTATTTCAGACACTTGGTTAAGGAAAAGCAATCTTTACGCCAAAAAATTAATAGAATAAAGTTGTTTATTCACAATAATTTTCTTTACTTTTGCCCATTAAAATCTAAAGATTACTCTATGAGAAAGAAAATTTTGGTCTTGGACGACAAAATAGCAATTGCAAAAGTCCTTTCAATCTATCTGGCCAGTGATTATGATTGTATTTGGTTACCGAATGGCATCGAAGGGGTAAAATGGCCTCAGGAAGGTAACATACCAGATTTGATTATATCAGATATCCGTATGCCCGAAATGCGTGGAGACGAGTTTCTGGAATGGATAAAATCCAATCAGTTATTCAAACACATTCCGGTGGTTATGCTAAGCAGCGAAGACAGTACCACAGAACGCATCCGCCTGTTACAAGAAGGCGCGGAAGACTATATTGTCAAACCTTTCAATCCCATGGAGTTAAAAGTAAGAATTAAGAAAATCATTGAGTAAATCAGCATGACCTTTCTGCTTTATATAGGAAAGAACAAGGATTTTTTGCGTAAATTCAGCAAGCTCGAAAATGTCCAGATGATTTATGCCCAAAACTACCAGGATGCCATTACAATTTGTATCAGACTGAAAGTACGTGAGAACATCATTGTCCTTCACGAACAAGGGGAGATGAACGGAGATATTGAACAGATCGGTGCTTTCAGGAAAAAGTTCTATCAGGCATATGTCGTACTCATTACGGACAGACTGACTCCCGAAGCCAGCAAAGTCTATCTGAACAGCGGAATAAACGATACCGTCAGTTTGAACATCACCACCGCCCGGTTAAGGCAGAAAATAGACATCATCAATAAACGGCAGGAACTGCTATATGCACATAACCGGAAGAAAAAAGACGTGAGGCATTTTATCCTTCCCCAATGGAAGCGCTGCTTCGATATCCTTTTCTCCGGTGCAGCGTTAGTCTTCCTGTCCCCAGTCTTTCTGCTGATTGCCATAGCCATACGTATGGAAAGCAAAGGACCTGTTATTTACAAATCCAAACGGGTAGGAACGAATTATACCATTTTTAATTTCCTGAAATTCCGTTCCATGTATACGGACGCCGATAAAAAGCTGAAAGACCTTGCCGGTCAGAACCAGTACCAGCCGGAAGGCACTCCGGAGATTGCCAAAGATTTCTCGATGGAAGAATTAGGAGGACTGATGTTTGGAGATGACGGTGTTATAGATAACGGCGGAATGCTGGTTTCCGATGACTTCATCATTCCGGAAGAAGAGTTTATTTCCAGACAAAACGCACTGGATGAAAGTCCTTTCATAAAAATAGAAAAAGACCCGCGGGTTACCAAGGTAGGACGCGTTTTACGAAAATACAGCCTGGATGAGTTACCTCAACTGGTCAACATCTTGAAAGGCGACATGTCTGTGGTGGGGAACCGTCCTCTTCCACTCTATGAAGCCGAACGCCTGACAAACGATGAAAGTATCGAACGCTTCATGGCGCCTGCCGGGCTGACCGGCTTGTGGCAGGTGGAAAAACGGGGGGATGCCGGAAAATTATCCGCTAAAGAACGCAAAGAATTAGATTTGAAATACGGTAGAGAATTCTCCTTTTTCCTGGATATGAAAATCCTGTTCAAGACTTTGACAGCTTTTGTCCAAAAAGGAGATGTTTAAATAATTTGTTTTAGGAATAAAAAGGGGATTTATTATATGGGTAAAGTATGTCTTTTTGTCATCTGTATGTATTGTTCTATCCACCATTTAAGCGCACAACAGGAAGAGCAGCAAACACAACCGGTACAACAACCTCTTGTGACACAGGATGATATATTGGGGAATATGAATGTGGATTATGCAAAGATAAAGCTGCCTCCGTTAAGTGTCCTTTATGAGAATGCACGCAGCACTCCAAGCTTACAGATTTTAGAGAAGGAGAAACAGTTACAGAAAAAGTTACTATCGAAAGAGAAAAGGAACTGGCTGGGGTTTATCCATGCCGGCGGAAGTGCTTCTTACGGTATAGCAGACAATGTGGCCAGCAATACGGATGTCAACACCCCACTTATTTACAGGTATGTAGGTACAGAACAGACTTCGTGGAATGTGGGAGGCGGCATCAGTATTCCTTTTGAAAAGCTGTTCGACCTCCGGGGAGGAATCAAGCGCCAGCGAATCCAGGTGGATATTGCCGAGTTAAGAAAACAGGAAGCATACGAAACCCTTAAAATACAAATAGCTCATTTATATGTCCAGATTTTATCCAATATAGAAACATTGCAAAGATCAGCTGAAAATATAGCTTTATATAAAGGCGCATCGGCTGTTGCAGAACAGGAATATAGAAACAGACGTACCTCTATTCATGATGTGGCCAAGACTAAAGAACAGGAATTTGCCGCTAATCAAGACTTTGCCTTACTACGCTCTACTATTAACGACCAGCTGCTGACCCTTGAAATAATCTCCCACACCCCCATCCTGACCATACAAGGAGAAAAGGACGTTCAAGAAACAACGATACAGGAACAGGAAGAAAACAAGAGGCAAAGTAAGAAAAAAGACAAAAAGGAATAAGAAGCATGGAATTATTTAAATACATAGTCAAGTTTATCTACCGTATCCGTTGGTGGATGGTTATATTTCCATGTATAGCCGGTATCATAGCATGGTTTCTTACCAGAAATCTGGAAAAAACGTATGATGTGAAAACCACCATCTTTACAGGAATCATCTCCGGATACAACGTAGATGCCACCGATACCCGGAACGCCACCGTGCACATGAGTAATTTAATGAATATCATTACAACGGAACGCACACTAAAAATAGTATCTCTGAAACTGCTTGCCCGCTGTCTGGTCTATGGAGATGCCGAAAGAAACACCAGTTATATTTCAGCCATACACTACCAGCAGCTGGTTTCCGGTATTCCACGAGAGTTACAGGCATTGATAGACAAGCAAAACGAAGAGAAGACCTATCATAATCTGGTAGCTTTTGAACGCCCGTCCGTCAATAATTTCATCTACCAACTACTCAATTATACCCACCCTTATTTCAGCGTACCTCTACTCTCACAACATATAAAAGTAGCCAGGTTGGGAAACAGTGATATGATCGAGATTGCTTATAGTGCCAACGATCCGGGAATAGCTTATAACACACTTGAGATTCTGAATGAAGAGTTTGTCAAACAATACCATGAACTACGCTATGGAGAAACAAACAATGTGATCAAGTTCTTTCAAGAAGAACTGGCCAGATTGGGCAAAATGCTGACTGCCGCCGAGGATTCTTTAATCGAGTACAATATAGAAAACCGCATCATCAACTACGGAGAACAAACCAAACAGGTGGCAAGCATGGACGCTACTTACCAGATGATGGACAATGATTTGCTTGTCAATTATTCCACCAGTAAGGCGTTGATCGATTTCTATGAATATAAATTAGGTGATGTAGCCAAATTGATCCGTACCAACAATGAGTTTATGGACAAACTTCATCAAATGTCCCAATTGAACCCCCAGATCTCAACCATGGAAATCACTCCGGACGAAAAGAACCGGAAAAAGCTGGAAGAACAAAAAAACATGTTAAGTAACGCCGAACAAAACATCAACAATCTTGCCCTGAAACTAAGTGCCGAAGCCGCAAGTACAAACAATGTATCTTATGAGACACTCATCAGCCAATGGCTTGACCAAGTAGTTCTTGCCGAAAAGACTAAAGCCCAAATGGAAGCACGAGATATAATGAGAGAGAATTTAAATAAAGATTTCCTTTATTTCTCCCCCATCGGCGCTACCCTGGGCCGGAAAGAAAGGCATATCGGCTTTGTGGAAAGCAACTATATGTCTACCATGGGAGCCTTGAATGCAGCCATCTTGCGACAAAAGAACCTGGAAATGACCTCGGCTTCATTAAAAATCATGAATCCGCCCCTGTTTCCACTGACCTCCTCCCCCACCAATGCACGCATGATTATACTTGCATCCATACTGGGGACTTTACTTTTCATCATTGGCTATTTTCTGATTATCGAAATACTGGACCGTACCCTCAGAGACAAAATACGTACAGAACGAATCACCGGAGGAACAGTTATCGGCGCATATCCTAAAGAAAGCAAGTTAAGATACAGACGTTATAATAAAGCCATAAACGAAATGGCCGTCAAGCAACTCAGCACCGCTTTATTGCCTCATCTAAATACACAGGAACAGCGGGTCATCAATCTGTTAAGTACAGAAGAGAAAGACGGAAAGACCCATGTCGCCCGCCTGATAGAGGAATACTGGAGCAGCATCGGTCTAAACGTCCGCCGCATTACATACGATGAAGATTTTCTAAGCGAAGACAGCCAATATGTACAGGCAAACAATTTGAAAGAACTATGTCCCGATCTGGAAAAGGATGAAATACTTCTAATCGAGCACCCGGTCCTGAAAAGCAATCCTCTGCCTCCGGCTTTGTTAAATGAAGCATCCATCAATCTGCTGGTTGTCCGTGCCAACCGTACTTGGAAAAATACGGATCAGGCACTGTATGAGCATTTGTTACAAGTTAAACAAAAAGAAGTACCCCTCCTTTTCTATCTGACACAAGCAGACAGAAATACAGTGGAAGACTTTACAGGACAATTACCTCCTTACACGAACTTTAAGAATATGGAATACAGGCTGTTCCAACTCGGACTGACCGCCATTGAATACAAAGGAAAATAGATAATGATAGCAAAAGAAATAAATATAACCCATACAGGTCAAATTCTGGCCAGCTTCATTATCGGACTGTGCTTATGCCTATGGACAGCCCTCAACATGAAGCCCTCCATAGGAGTTGCAATAGGGTTCATACCTTTTGCCACGCTTTTTATCTTCATATGCATAAACAGACCCGTCATTCTGCTGGCCATCACCTTTATGCTGAATTACCTGATAATGGGAATTAACAGATATCATTCCATCCCTATTGCCATTACCAATATCTTTGATTTGCTCTACGGCATCATGTTGGCCCTTATTCTTCTGAAACAGTTGCAAAGCAATCATCATTTCAGGAAAATACTAAACGTCTATACCTGCATCACATTGGTCTGGCTGCTATATTGTATCATCAACATAGGTAATGGTATAACCGGTGAATTTTACATGGAAGCATGGCTTCGTATTTTAAGACCCTGGGCCTTATACCCTATTCTGACCTGTATTATTCTATCCATACACTGCAATCGCTACACTTTTATCCATTATTTTTTAATACTATGGGGTATCATGACCCTACTGGCTGCCGCAAAAGGATATTGGCAAAAGAACAAAGGTTTTGACAGTACCGAGCTAAGCTGGTTGTGGGCCTACGGAGCACGTACCCATTTTATCCATTCCGGCATCCGCTATTTCTCATTTTTCACTGACGCGGGTCTTTTCGGTGCCAGTATGGGATTATCCTGCACTGTTTTCACGCTTACTTTTTTCTATACAAAGAACCTATTTCTCAGACTCTTCTATTTAATAGTGGGTATGGCAGGATTTTATGGTCTGTTAATATCGGGAACCCGATCGGCCATAGCTGTACCCATTGCAGGGCTGGGGCTCTTTCTGTTCCTGTCTAAAAGTTGGAAAATAGGCATCATCTCCTTTATCCTGCTTGCCGGAGGGATAGGAATGCTGAAATATACCAAGATCGGAGAGAACAATAAGTTGATCCGTCGTATGCGTACTGTCTTTGACACAGAGGATCAATCGATGATGGCTCGTTTCGAGAACCAGAAAGCACTGAATGCCTACATGGATGAAATGCCCTTCGGCATAGGCATGGGAGCCATAGACGGGGTAGTTCCTCCCCATAACAAATATTATTTCGTTTCCATCTGTCCTTCAGACTCCAGTCTGGTAGATGTATGGAAACAGATGGGAATAGTGGGACTGTGTGTGTTTTTGGGTATGCATGCCATTCTATTTCTATCGGGCTCCTACATCCTTTTATTCAAAATCCGAAATCCGGAAATCCGGGGACCGCTGACAGGTATGTTATGCGGTTGTGCAGGCATACTGGTAGCTTCTTACGCCAATATGGTTTATTTCCAGTTTCCTAACGGAATCTTGATTTATTCTTGTTTCACCTTTGTTTTTTTAGGACCTTATTTAGATAAACAATACTCAGAAATACATGGACTACCGACAGCCTGACCTATCCGTCATCACCGTGAACTATAACGGTTTTCACGACACCTGCGAATTCATTGACTCGTGGGCAGCCACTGTATTCTCTGTCAGTTATGAAATGATAGTCATTGACAATGGTTCCACTGCCAATGAAGCCGCCTTGCTACAAAAAACATATCCTTTTATCCAAGCCGTACGCAGTGAGCGGAACTTAGGATTCGCCGGAGGTAACAATCTGGGTATAAACCTTGCAAAAGGAAAATACCTGTTCTTGCTGAACAATGATGTTTGTATGGTCAAAGATGCCATACCCTTGTTGATAAAACGCCTTCTGTCCTCCGACAAGATAGCAGGTGTCTCCCCGTTAATCCGTGATTATGCAGAACCGCACGCCATACAATTTGCAGGATACACCCAACTTTCGCCCATTACCTTAAGAAACAGAGCCATAGGCAAAGGGAAAATAAATAAAGACCACTACCCCGCCCAAAAAACGCCTTATCTGCATGGTGCCGCCATGTTACTGAAAAAAACAATAATAGACAAGCTTAGCCTGATGCCCGAAGAATATTTTCTATATTATGAGGAACTGGACTGGTGCACCTATATCAATAGGGAAGGCTACGAACTATGGTACGATCCCGCTTGCGAAATATGGCACAAGGACAGCAGCTCCACCGGAAAAGAAAGTCCGTTGAAATACTATTACCTGAGCAGAAACAGATTATTATATGCCTACCGCAATCTCTTTGACTGGAAACTTCCGGTTTCCATCTTATACCAGACAATGATTGTATGTCCCAAAAACATACTGACCGCCTTGGGAAAAGGAAAGAAAGCCATAGCCAAAGCACATTGGGAGGGAACAAAAGCATTTTTCAAACTTAGAAACAAAGACAAACAGCCATGATATTTCTAGCATACATAGAACTACTACTTTTCGCGATATGTGCCTTTACTGTTTTTTACCTGCTGGTGTACGCCATAGCGGCAACAGGCAACCGCACCGACAAATATTCCGAATCAAGAGTAAAACACCGTTTCGCCATTCTGATACCGGCCTATCAGGACGATGACTACATACCCTATACCGTCAAATCATTTCTGCAACAAGAATATCCTATAGACTGCTATGACATTATCGTCATTTCAGACCACCTGAAGCCGGAAACAAACAGACAACTGGCACAATATCCCATCACCCTGTTGCAAGCCAGATTCAAGAAAAGTTCAAAAATGAAATCTGTCAAAGCTGCAATGTCACAATTACAAGAAGGACAATACGATATCGTTTTAATCATGAATGCGGACAATGTAGTGGACACCAACTTTCTTGAAGTTGTCAACAATACGTATGCCAGCGGCTCCAATGCCATCCAAACCCATCGCATCTATCAGGAAAGACCCAGCAATGTCAGCATATTGAATGCCATCACCGACGAGATAAACAATTCCATTCTTCGTGCGGGGCATGTCAATTTGGGACTTTCAGCTTCGCTGAACGGCTCCGGAACCGCAATAGACTTCACTTGGTTCAAAGAAAACATCCGTCATTTAAAAGACGATGACGATGAAAAAGTCATCGAATCCTTGCTGCTCCGCGAACGGATATATGTGGAATATTTAAATAATACCCATGTATATGCCTTGAAGAATAGTGGAAAGAAAAAATTCTATACCCAACATAGCACTTGGATTAAAACCCAATATTATTCCCTGTTCACCAATATCGGTAATCTGCCCGGCGCCATTTTAAGTGGAAAATTTGATTATGCCGACCGTATTCTGCAATGGTTCATTTTCCCTCGCACCATCCTGCTAGGTATCCTCCTCCTGTTCAGTTTCCTGTCCGTATACTTCCACTGGAGCGCCTGCCTAAAATGGTGGGGATTATTACTCACTTTCTTATTGACTATGGCAATAGCCACTCCAAACTACTTGGTGGACAGCAAATTCAACAAAGCCATGAAAGCTATCCCCTTTCTGGCGGCAGGCATGATATTCAATATGCTTTTAAGAAAGAAAAAATAAAAGCCCCATGCTATCGGAAATTATACATATCATGGAATATACGCTATATATCTACCTTTCCGTCAGTGTGGGGTATATAGTCCTGTTTTCTGCCGCCTCTCATTTCTTCAAACAAAAGAAATATCCCGCGACTACTGTCCGGCAACGTTTTATCATCCTTGTTCCCGCCTATAAAGAGGATGCGGTCATTCACGCCTGCGTCACTTCCGTTCTGCGCCAAACTTATCCGGCAGAGCTTTACGACCTGATAGTCATATCCGACCACATGCGTCCCGAAACCAATGCCTCACTGCGCAAAGAACGCATCGGCTTGATAGAACTGCATGAAAAGGAAAGTTCCAAGGCAAAAGCCCTGCGCATTGCAGCAGAGACCATCACAGACCAGCCATACGATTATGTCCTCATACTGGATGCCGATAATCTGATCTCACCCTGTTATCTTCAAGAACTGAATAAGGCAGTTTCACAGGGTATAAAAGCCATACAGACACACCGCAAAGCCAAAAATATGAATACAGACATAGCCCTATTGGATGCCGCCATCGAAGAGATGAACAATTCCATCTTCCGCAAGGGACACATCCGGCTGGGATTTTCATCTGCCCTTACCGGCTCCGGAATGGCTTTCGATTTCCGATGGTTTGTCCGGAACATCATCCATACCCATAGTACGGGCGAAGACAAAGAACTGGAAGAACTCCTGCTCCGTCAAGGCATTCACATTGAATATATAGACACCCTAGAAACATTGGACGAAAAAGTCCGGCAACCGGATGCCTTGCGTAACCAGCGCCGCCGCTGGATAGCCACCCAGCTTTTCCTTGCATTAAAAATGGGACGTAACCTCCCCACAGCCTTACTGAACGGAAACGGAGATTATCTGCTGAAAACCCTCCAAGCCTTTATCGCCCCCCGCAGCATTCTGTTGGCGCTCATCGGATTCTTTTCATGTGTTCTCTGCATTTTCTCTCCGGCTTCTTCCATAAAGTGGTGGATTTTGCTTATCTTGCTGAACGGTGCGTTATACCTGGCCATTCCGTCCAATATGAGATATAAATACATGAGCAGAATCCTCAGGCAGACACCTTATTTTGTAATCATTATGCTTCTCAACTTGTTTCACTTGAAAGGAATGGCACAGAAGTTCAACCATACACAGCATGGATAGAATTATGAATATAAAAGAGTACTTACAGCAACACCCGCAATGGAAAAAACGGATACACGGTTTCATCATGCATCCGGTAAAGACACGCCCCTATTGGTGGATACGCGTATGGCAGCCTTTCTACATAAAAAAAGGCCGGGGCTCAGTCATTTATTCCAGTGTACGGAAAGACCTTCCACCGTTCCACCTGTTCCAGATGGGAAAATATTCGGTAGTGGAAGATTTCTCCTGCTTGAACAATGCCGTAGGCGACATCGTAATCGGCGATTATTGCCGGATAGGACTCGGCAATACGGTCATCGGTCCCATCCGGATAGACAACGGGGTCAATATTTCACAAAACGTAGTCCTGATAGGATTAGATCACAATTACCAGGATATCACTCAAGGCATCATCGAACAAGGTATCACCACTTCTCCTATCCACATCGGAGAACATACCATCATAGGAGCCAACGTGATTGTACTGCCCGGAATCACCATCGGCAAACATTGTTTTATCGGTGCCGGGTGTGTGGTTACCCAAAACATACCCGACTATTGTGTCACGGTAGGAAATCCCGCACGCATTATCAAACGCTATAACCCTCAATCACAAACATGGGAAAAAATATAAAAATATTAGTATGTGCCCATAAGGACAGCCGGCTACCACAGCATGAGTACTTCTGTCCCATACAGGTGGGGGCCTCCCTAACCAGTGCCCGATTCTTCCCTGTACTAGATAACACAGGAGATAATATATCCGACAGGAATCCTCACTTTTGTGAACTAACCGCCCATTATTGGGCTTGGAAAAATCTAAAGTGTGACATTATAGGGCTCAATCATTACAGGCGCTTCTTTGATTTTCATCGCCCGTTTCCGGCTTTTTCACCAGACAGGAGTTTCATCAACATAGATTCATTTCTAAAAGAAACTTACCGATTTCCTGATTTAGAAACCTTATTAAATGATTATGACATCATCCTCTCTCCCAAGCGTCATTATCCCTATAACGTCGCTACACAATACGCCATATTCCATCTAGTCAATGACCTCAATTTGCTGAAAGAAGTCATTCAACACCTCACACCCGAATATGCTGAAGCTTTTCATACATTCATGTATCACTGCAATGCCTATTCCGGATATAATATGTTCATCACCGGACGGAAACATTTTGACGAATACTCCCAGTGGCTATTCAGCGTATTGTTTGAATTAGAAAAACGGGTAAAACTGTCCGCCTATCCGGATCAGGCACGTCTGTTCGGCTATTTATCAGAAAGATTGATCAATGTCTATTGCATAAGGCACCGGTTAAAGATAAAGTATGTTCCCGTCATCATGCCCTTGGAAGAAACGTTTCAGAATCCGAGCAACCTGCTTTATACGCTTCGCCGACTAAAGAATGATCTTATTTATAAACTCACAGAATTATAAGTTATGCCGTTGGTTTCTGTCATCATCCCTATATACAATACAGAAAAATTCCTGCCTTTGTGTATCAACAGCGTCTTAAACCAGACACTGACAGACATTGAAGTACTGCTGGTTAATGACGGAAGTACGGACGGAAGCGGGAAAATATGTGACGAATACGCCTGCAAGGACCAACGAATACAGGTAATACACACTCTGAACCAAGGAGTCAGCCATGCACGAAACCAAGGACTGGAAACCGCAAAAGGAGAATATATAGCTTTCATGGATAGCGACGACTGGATAGAAACGGATATGATAGCCACTCTTTATCAACTTATCCGGACAAACGAAGCCGGTCTGGCTACTTGCGGATATATCATTGAAAATGAAGATGGTCGTCCGATTTACCACATCAACGAAGTGAAATCCGGCAAATTAACCCAGTGGGAAGCCATTCACTCCCTGTTTAACGACAGGCATTACAAATACAAAGGAAACTTATGGGATAAATTATATCATAAAGAAATCATTGACAAACATCACCTAAAATTCAATGAACATATTTATTATAATGAAGACAGGCTCTTTATTTTTCAATACCTGAGCCACTGCCAATCAGCCGCATACACCACTTCCCCCTATTATCACTATGTCACAAGAAAATCAAGCGCCATGAACCTGTCGCAAAAAAACTACACCCCCAAACTGTGCACTTTCATGGATGCATTCGACCTGATGACTTCACTTTCGGCCACATTCCCCACCTATATTCTACGTGCTTTGTCGGCCGATTACATAAAAAGTTCGTTCTTGTTCTATACCCAACACTCACGGGAAATCCCCTTCAATGAATTATGGGACAGAATGCTAAGAATCAGAAAAAACAATTATATACATCTTCCACTTTCTCTAAAAATAAAGTATGCGCTATATGGCATCAGACTTATCCTGCGGGCATGGCTCAAGTGAAAAGACCAATTTACTGCTTACTTAACACGCACCCGTTTTATCTTTCCATGCACCCACAACAAGGCACAGACCAATTTGTATGCCATCTGATGAAGGCCCGCAGTTTTATTCAGTTCGGGAATCAGTTCCAATAAAGGAGATTCCACCTTTTCCAGTCTTATATAATCCTTCATCATTCTATCCGGAAACAACTCCTTATACACCCGCTTTCTTTCCATATCTCTTGTTCCGGCATCCGTTTCACTGACCCCTCCGGGTACAAACCTACAAACGATGGAACGAATATTGCGGAACGTCGCATTGTTGAATATCAAGGTCTGAATATAAAATTTCCAATCGGATACAATCTTATAACTCTCGTCATACCTGTTTTCATCAAAAAGTTCTTTACGGAAGAATGAAGCCTGATGCAATACAGTTCCCCGAATCAAATCCATCAGCGTTATATCCTCCTTATGAAATCCCCACACCTCTGTGCCATGCACTATTTTTCCAACAACAATATCGCTGTCCAATGAAGGTGCCACCTCCTGCAACACACCATTGTTATAAAATTCATCACCGGAATTCATAAAGTTCAAATACTCTCCATGCGCCTGTAAAACTCCTTTATTCATGGCATGATAAATACCCTTGTCCGGCTCCGATACCCAATAGTCCACTTTACCGGCATACTCTTTTATCACTTCAATACTTCCATCCGTAGACCCTCCGTCAATAATAATATACTCAAAATCCCTAAAAGACTGGCCGACCACACTTTCTATGGTTTTCCTCAACCCTTCTTTATTATTATAATTAATGGTTATAATCGAAAATTTTCTTTGTGACATAATTTTCCGCTTTTTACAATCTAAAGTTTCCATTCGTCATCCAGACTGAGCGATTTTTCGAATCCGACATACAGAGGCACAATCCGGCTGACATTCGAAGTATAAGTACCGATAAAAAATGAAGAATGGATCAGAATATCCATATCCAACAGCATATTCAACGTATCTATATATCTACTTTTTTTATCCTTTGTATTAAACAAAGACTCGTCAAATCCTGTTTGTGTCACAGCTGTGTTCCAGTAAACATTAAATCCTTCGGCAACCAGTACGGATTTCAACTTATCCGTCACAGAACCATCATCCGTAGCTATAAACACATTACGGCTGATATGCTTCTTCCCTTTAACAGCATCAATATAAAGAGACAAACCAAGTTCCTTCATCTCACGGGAAACTATCTTATCTCCCCGCCTTATATGTACCGCTATGTAATCTACCGGCAAATTCATCTCGCTTTTCCTTTTTTCTATATAGCCGGTTGTCTTTTCATTAAATTTTAATATTTTCCGCAAGGCAGAGCCATAATCATTTCTGATATCTTCCAGTTTCTCCAGAAAATCCTCCGATCTCATTTTTAGAAAGACCTCATTCCCTAGTTCCGTTTCCGGATGAAATAACAGATATATCCTATTCATCATATAGAAAATATAATACCGGAAAAAAGCGGACGGATTATAATAGATATTTCCCCACCAAGGTTTCCCCTTTTTATAAACAATATATTGCGAACACATCACCCCGTTACAGTCTGGCAAGACCGATTCGAAATAATCACTCCAGCCTTTCTCTACCCTTGCATTCCAGTTCCTTGTATTGACAGTCAGCTCTTCCTGATTATAGTCCGCATAGACCAATGCCAAAGCAAGGTTAGACAACTCTGAGAACAACCCTCTTCCAGTCAAACTATATACGATTCTTTTTTTCTCCATCTCCATAATAGAACATAATGATCAAACTTTTATATCCTCCAATCCGATAAAGCCGTTGGACGTTTGTGTCAGTGCATGCCCGAATCCACTTTGAAACCCCTCACATTCCAGCAAACAGCAACGAACTGCTTTCAAATAATATTCCACCATAGGATGATGTATAAACAAATCTGCCTGCAGGACACCTTTACTCAGCACAGGCGGAAGCTCTATACGCCTCTCGATGCAAAAATCCCCTTTAGGTAAATGACTGATACTCCCGTAATAATGTCCCGGAGCATAAGTAGCATAAGGCACTTCCGTCCTGCTCTTCAAAACCAGCATTACATCATACATCATATCCTCTTCAGAATATCCCTGTATTTTCACAGTCAGAAAATTCTGACCTCCATGAATAGTGGAAGAGGCACATTCCGTTCCGTTTATCTCAATGCAATCTATATGAAGCGTATTTTTCGTCCAACCCACATAATCTATAATTTTACTTTTCCGGACCGTCCCTTTCTCTTTCAAGTAATAATCGATGGCAGAATGAACCGTCCCTTGATAAACCGCGGTACCATTTTCCAAGCATATTCCTTTTGTACACAAACTTCTTACCGCTGCCATGTTATGACTGACAAACAAGACTGTCCGTCCCTCTCCTTTCGACACATCCTGCATCTTGCCAATAGCCTTCTTTTGGAATTCCGCATCTCCCACTGCCAACACCTCGTCCACCACCAGAATTTCCGGCTCCAGATGGGCGGCGATAGCAAATCCCAACCGCACGGTCATACCCGAAGAATAACGTTTCACTGGAGTATCGATATATTTCTCCACACCGGCGAAAGCCACAATCTCATCCAACTTGCGGGTAATCTCCGCCTTGGTCATCCCCATGATGGAACCATTCATATAAATATTCTCCCGTCCTGTCATTTCGGGATGAAAGCCTGTACCCACTTCCAGCAAAGAGGCAATACGCCCCCGTGCACGGATACAACCGGCAGTAGGAGAAGTCACCCGCGAAAGGATTTTCAACAAAGTGGACTTTCCCGCACCGTTCTTACCTATAATACCCAGCACTTCACCTTCCTCCACATGGAAATTAATATCTTTCAACGCCCATACAAAATCTCCCGTCGCTTTCTTGGAACGGTCATTCTCTTCCCCGATTCTGAGATACGGGTCCTCCTTTCCACGGATCCGCGCCCACCAACGATTCAAATCACGGCTCAGCGTGCCGGTTCCGATGCTTCCCAATGCATATTGCTTGCTGATATTCTGAAACTCTATCGCTATTTTTCCCATTCTGTCCCTTCTTTTAAATCACATCCATGAAACTACGTTGCACTCTATTAAAAGTCACCATCCCCCAAAGCATTATCACCACTGTAAACACCAACGTGTAGCCTAAGTGGAACCAACTGAAAGTCCCCACCCCCAAGAATCCGAATTTAAATGTTTCGATAAGGGAAGTCAGCGGGTTCGCCACAATGATCCACATATACTGCTCATGACTCTGCCTCATCACGGACAAAGGGTAAATAACCGGAGTGGCATACATCCACAACTGTACCCCGAAAGTAATCAAGAAACGCAAGTCACGGTACTTGGTCGTCAAGGAGGATATCAATAATCCGAACCCCAAACCAAGTCCTGCCAACATGAGCAGCAGCAAGGGAGCCAACCAAGCATATCCGTTGACCATCAACGAATATCCGTTGCACAAATAGTAAATATAAATTAAAACGAACAATCCGAACTGAATGCCCATCTTTATCATGCAAGATATAACGATGGACAAGGGTACCACCAGACGAGGGAAATATACTTTTCCAAATACATTCTGATTGGCGTTGAACGTATCCGAACAGCGGCTTAAACACTCCGAGAAATAATTCCAGCAAAGTAAGCCCGCCATATAAAACAGCGGTTGGGGAAGTCCGTCGGTAGGAATACCGGCAATACCGCCAAAAACAAACATGAACATGACGGTAGTAAGCAGTGGCTGGATAACAAACCATAACGGTCCTAAAACAGTCTGTTTATAAAAAGTGACGATATCCCGTCTGATATACATTACCAGCAAATCCCTATACAGCCATACCTCTTCCAGATCCAACCGGAACAAACCGGACCGAGGCTTGATCACAATATCCCATTTTTCCTGTTCATCTTGTACCATACACTACTTTTTTTAGTAAATTATTCCAACTGTCACATACCTTCTCTATATGAAATGTATCAGCATACTCCACCGCCTTATTTCCCATCCATTCCCAATCCGTCCGATCAGCCATATACGACATACAACCGGCCAGCTGAGCTATATTCCCTGTTTCAAAAAGAACGGCCATATCTTTGTCTTTCAACAACTCGCGCGTTATCGGTAAATCAGATGCAATAACAGGTAACCCGTGCGCCATAGCCTCTATCATCACCAGGCCGAATCCCTCCCAACGGGAACTCAGCACATACATACTGGAATGTGCATAATACTCCTGCACCTCTTTCGTGAAAGGATGCAGCGCGATGCTCTTTTCCAATTCATATTCATTGATCAATGAACGGTAAAGCGCTTCCTCAGGACCCTCCCCCACAATTTCCAGTGTCCAGTCCGGATGAGTTTTCACAAAAACAGAAAAAGCTTTTATTAAAATATCAAATCCTTTATGTCCGAATGAAAAACGACCGACCGCCAAAATCCTTCTATATTCCTTCTTTCCCCGACCTTTAGGCAGTACAGTCAGAGGATTGTATATCACCTCGCAGCACAGGTTCATTTTCCGAAAGAAACAACCGGCATCTGCATGACTTAAAACCACCCTCTCGTCCAATTTCCCCATCTGGACTTGAAAAAAGCAATCCAATCCCGGCAAATAGGGAGTTTCTTTCTCAAAGAATGCTTCATAAGAATTATGCAGCCACCCAACAGTCTTTGTCCGGATCCGACTCTTTACTGCAGAGAGGTGCAGAGCCATAAAAGCATGTACCCCGATGACTACATCACATTGCCGGGCATTTATTTTCCTTGCCAATGTCCGTTTATAAGAAGAAGGGAAAAAACTGGCAGCATACCATTCTGAAGTCAGCCGGGTATGAGGCAACCCATGTTTATATAAAAAACTATAGCCTTTACATAACAAACGCTCGATGAAAGAGGAGGCGGAATAAGAGAAAGAATCAAACCGCACGGTACTTTCGGCATATCCGTACATCGACAAGTCCGTACAAGTATCCGTGGTCAGTATCGTGACTTCATGTTTTCCGGACAAAGCCTTGGCTATTTCAGCCAACACACGCTGTACTCCGCCGAAACTGAAGACAGTATCACAATAAAATAATATTCTCATGGAATTTAGATTACACTCTTTCTTCGCAAAGATACAATAAAGAAATGAAAATAAATGCGGAATGAAGAAAGAATATCATATAATACAAAGCAGGTATCTGCGGCACGTACATACGTATAGAGCGGCACGTACATATGTGAAATCCTGCTCCCCCAAAAACAACAGGTCAAATAAAAAAAAGACCTTGTTCTTTTTTAAAAAGATGGCGAGCTTTTTTAAAAACCTCCTGATCTTTTTACTGCCATCGGAAATTTGCCATATTCCATAGAGGTATCCCCCCTTCAGACACACTTTTTGCAAAGAAAAAGCCTGAGAACATCCTACTTCATATTAAATCGGAACAACTTATAAAAAAGGATATATTACTGATAACAAATAGATTATATGAAATTCTGCTCCAAAAAACAGTGAGGGCATGAGAGCATAAGTGAGAGCTACAATTTTTACCATCACTATACAAATAGTTCATAAACAACCAGTTGTGCACACAATGAGGGCATGAGGGCATTATCACCCCGAATTTCCAGTGAAAGATTCTCATACTCATCGAGATATTATCAAGATAATGCATGATGCTGAATATAAATCAATATCTTTGCAAAAAGAAGAAGAATGACAAAGAACACAAGTTACCATTACAGCATCATTATTCCGCACAAGAATACCCCCCGTCTTCTGGAACGCTGTCTGTGCTCAATTCCCACTTGGGATGAAATTCAAATCATTATCATTGATGACAACAGCAATTCCGAATCTGTCGATTTTTCTCATTTTCCGGGAAACGGCAGAAAAAATACGGAAGTCCTGTTCACTAAGGAGGGAAAAGGGGCAGGATACGCACGGAACATAGGGCTCTCCCACGCCCGTGGCAAATGGATTATCTTTGCAGATGCAGACGATTTCTTTACAGCCGATTGTTTTACTATCTTAAACGAATACATGGACAGCCCCCATGAAGTCATCTATTTCAATGTACGTTTTGTCATGTCCGACAATCCGTCCCAAGAAAGCCGACGCGGAACTTACTATACCAACTTCTTCAATGATGTAAACCCGGAAAACAAACTGCGATACCAATCTCAAGTTCCTTGGGGCAAAATGATAAGGCGCAGCTTCCTGTCAACATTCCACATTCAATTCGATGAAACAAGAATAGCCAACGATGTGTATTTTTCATGCCTTGTCGGTATATATGCCCCCAAAGCAACCACAGACAGAAGAATCATTTATTATTGTACCGAATCCGGCCAGTCCCTTGCTATGTCCAAACAAGACCGCGAGAGTTTAATCATACGGTTTAACGCAAGCATGAAATGCAACAGACTGTTGCGACAAGAAAAAATCCACTATTACCTGTCACCACTTCCGTGGTGTATCCCTTCGGCAAAAACAAAAGAATGGCTCCCCGCCAAATACTTTTTTGAATACCTGTTTTTCTTCCGCCTGCAAGCATTCAAAGAATTATATTATGCTTTTTCCGCTATCCTGTCACATATGAATGAGCCGGCCACAAAAGAAACCGACAACCAATGTAACAAGAAGACTACCAACCTAAGGGAATAATATTCATTACACAAGAAGATTCAACGGTACAACCTTCCCCATATCTTATAATACAATTTGATCAGATTAGCGTATTTATACAATATGTGATGTCTGTAAATCCCCCAATTCAAAAGCAGAGAAAAAGGATAGAACAAATTCAATTCGTACAAAACCTCCATAGGCCGGAACTCTCTGCAATGCTTCCTTATCAGATTTCTTTTAAACTTATCTATCGCATCATTACTTTCCCTTGTAACCCCTATTACAGCAGCATTATACACCACCGGCATCAACTTGTTCAAAATGAAACAGATATTTTCAGCATACAATTCCTGTTCCATGTGCTCATTAAAAACAGTCAAGATAAAAATAAAATCCTTTGCCGGCTTGTCAAAGTCCGTTTTCGCCTTATTCATGGTTGAGAAAGGATTTGAACGCCTGTAGAAATAAGTAAAAGAATTGACGGAAGCAAACGTTTCCACCTTTTTATACAGAAAATAGCACCACAAAAAGTCCTCAAACAAAATGCCCGTCCTGAAATAAATGGCATTCTCTGTCAGCACCTCCTTTCTGATCAATCTGTTGACCGGAGTGGATGTTATTTTCGAATCCAGAAACAGCTTGTTGATACGTATCCGTCCTTCCGTATATCTTTGCAAATCACTGTTTTTGTTTTCCATCCCTTCTGAATAAGAATCCCCCTGCACCAAGTCAATCCCCGGATATCTTTTCGTTTCCTCCCATAATTTCTCCAGACAA
Source organism: Phocaeicola vulgatus ATCC 8482 (assembly GCF_000012825.1). Lineage (GTDB taxonomy): Bacteria > Bacteroidota > Bacteroidia > Bacteroidales > Bacteroidaceae > Phocaeicola > Phocaeicola vulgatus. The sequence goes on from NC_009614.1 coordinate 4,892,804, forward strand.
TTCTCATAAAGCATATCATCCGAATCTATAAAAAAAAGATAACCACCCCGGGATAGTTCTATTCCCTTGTTCCTTGCCGCAGAGACTCCTTCATTCCTCTCATTTCTCACGATCCTAAAACTGATGTTCCCTTTATATCCGGCCAGCTTTTCCTCTATCAGGCGCATACTGTTATCCGGAGAGCAATCATCAATGATGATACACTCAAAACAATCAAAAGTTTGGTTGATTATGGAATCAAGACATTCTGATACGTATTTTTCCACCTTGTAAACCGGCATCACCACCGTTATCTCTTTCATCATTATCTGCTAATCATTATAAAATGCAATATTCGCAAAAACAAATGATACTCACAACATTCCAAAGACTTTAATTACTAAATAGCCCCATCTTCATCCATTGAAACCCACTTTTTACTCCGAATACAGCCGACATTCCATAAAAAAACGGATATGGACAGGAATTTCAACAACTTCTTATTGGATATATAAAAAGAATACACTATTTTTACGGAAAAACAAACCAGGGGAATGAAAATAGTATATGTATACGACTCCATAGCCCGTATAGGAGGCATGGAACGGATTTTAACGGATAAGATGAATTACTTGGCCGAAATTTATGGGCACGAGGTCTATCTTATCACTTCTTCCCAAGGCAATCATCCTTTTTCTTTCCCGTTATCCCACAAAGTGGAACATATCGATCTGGATACAAAGTTTCATTTGCAATACCAGCATCCGCTTCTGGAACAATTGAGAGTGGGATGGACTTTGAACCATAAATTCGAACAAAAATTTAAAAAAGAGATTAGGCTCATCAATCCCGATATCATATCAGGAAATACCAGTTTCAAAGCGGATTTGATCTGTAAATTAGACTGCAAGGCAAAGAAAATCATAGAATCGCATTGCGCCAAAATATACACCCGGATACCTGCAAACCGCAAAAAGAGTTTTTTTAAAGATATAAAAGACAGATACGTCAGCTACCAATGTTTCCGTGATGTAAAACGATACAGCGATGCTATAGTCACACTGACACAAGGAGATGCCGCCATGTGGGGACAACATCCGAATATACATATCATTCCGAACACCACCTCTATTGATATACAAACAATCAGCTCCTGTGAGGCTCCCCGTGTAATAGCGGCAGGCAGACTGACCTGGCAAAAAGGATTCGACAGACTGGTTGACGCATGGAATATCGTGCAGAAACGCCACCCCGACTGGATACTGGATATATTTGGTGAAGGATTTTACAAGGATAGCTTAACCCGGCAGATTAAAGACAGAAAGCTGGAACACTCCATCACAATTCATCCTTTTACACAAAACATAACGCAAGAATACCTGAACAGTTCCATTCTGGCCCTAAGCTCCAATTACGAAGGTTTTGGACTGGTCTTGATCGAAGCCATGAGTCTGGGTGTTCCTTGTGTTTCTTTCGACTGTCCTTTCGGTCCATCGGAAATCATCAGAAACCAGGAAGACGGACTCCTCGTCAAAAACGGAGATATACAAGGATTTGCCAACGCTCTTTGCCACTTGATAGAACATGAAGCAGAAAGAAAAGCTTTTGGCAAAAGAGCTAAACAAAATATAACACGCTACTCACTCCGAAACATCATGCCGCAATGGGAAATGTTGTTTCATAAACTGACTGAAAAATGACCATCGTTTATCTATACACAGCACTATGCACCGTGGGAGGCGCAGACCGGAGCATCATCCAAAAAGCGAACTATCTGGCTGACGAAATGCATCAGGATGTATTTATTATCACAGATTCACAAAAAGAACGCCCGCCCGTTTTCCCGATATCTCCCAGAATCAGGCACATTGACATAGGAATTGATTTTGACAGACAATATCATCACAACCTGTTAGTAAGAGGATATTATTATTTTACCCTGATGCACCTGTACAGAAAGAAGCTGGAGTATTGGCTGAAAACCTTGAAACCGGATATTGTCATCAGCACATTGGGCCGAGAATTGGATTTTCTGACACAACTGGATGATGGAAGCGTAAAAATAGGAGAATCCCATATAGCCAAACCATACACTCGTAACCTGCATCTGATGGAACAACGGGGATTCCCATACAAGCAAATCGCACGGCATTGGAGAAAGAAACAGGAGGAGGCTGTAAAAAAACTGGATGCGCTGGTTGTTCTGACACAACATGATGCGGATAATTGGAAAGAAGTGAAGAAGGCTTGTGTCATACCGAACTTCTTACCTTTCTCACCCGAAAAAGGGAGTTCTTGCCTGGAGAAAAGAATCATCAGCATAGGAAGATACAGCGAACAGAAGGGGTATGACCGCCTGATTGAAGCCTGGATCAAAGTCAATCGGAAGCATCCCGACTGGCATATCCGCATTTACGGAGAAGGACAGGATAGGAACAGCCTGCAAGAGCTTATTGAAAAGCATCATATAGAAAACAGTTTTTCACTATGCCCTCCGACAAAAAGCATTCAAGAAAAATATCTGGAAAGTTCCATATACGTCATGAGTTCACGATTTGAAGGATTACCGATGGCACTTCTGGAAGCGATGGCATGTGGTGTTCCCTGCATTTCATTCGACTGCCCGTACGGACCTGCCGAGATTATCACTCCGGAAGAAGACGGAATACTGGTGAAGAACGGAAACACGGACGAACTGGCTGACGCGATATGCCGGCTGATAGAGGATACGGACAAACGCATACGGATGGGAAAGCAGGCCCAAAAGAATATCCAACGTTATTCACGCGAAGAAGTGATGAAACTGTGGGATGAACTATTCAACACCTTAACAACTGCCCGACCATGAATATCATCTACCTCCTTTTCCACGGACTATCCCCTTACAGCGGCATCAGTAAAAAGATCTTGCATCAGGTTAAAGGCTTTGAAGCATGTGGACACCGGGTAAGTTTATGCACATACAGCATAGCGGACAACGGCCACCGGGTAAGGATGATAAACAATGAAATAATAGAAGACTACGGAACAGGCAAACCGGCTGCGGCGAAAAGAAGAGTTTCCTACCAATGCATATACCGCTATGCTATAACACATCAAGTGGAATTAATCTATGTACGCTCTTTCCATAATGCAAATCCGTTCACCATCCGGCTGTTCAGCAAACTGAGGAAAGCCGGAATTAAAATAGCGATGGAAATACCTACCTATCCTTACGACAGCGAATACGCCGGTTTCCCACTGGTCACACGCCTGGGGATACAAGTGGATAAAGTATTCCGAAAGACATTGGCAAAACACGTGAACGCCATCGTCACTTTCTCAGACTATCACTGTATATTCGGCCAACGTACCATTCAGATATCCAATGGAGTTGACTTTGATTCCATTCCGCTGAAAAAGACGGTTTCTAAAAATACCTCCGTCATTCATCTACTAGGAGTGGCCGAAGTACATTATTGGCACGGTTACGACCGCCTGATAGAGGGTTTGGGTAAATATTACCAAAACCCGGCAAACACAACCGTATTTTTCCACATCGCAGGAGGTATATGGAAATCCGAAATGCATGATTCACAACACGCTCCCGGATTTTATGAACTTATCAACAAATATCATATAGAAAAATATGTCATCTTCCACGGACAAAAAATGAACGAGGAACTAGACGAATTATTCAACGAAGCAGACTTTGCCATCGGCAGTCTGGCACGCCACCGCAGCGGCATCGACAAAATCAAAACATTAAAAAACAGAGAATATGCAGCACGGGGAATACCTTTTGCATATTCAGAAACAGATGGAGACTTTGACAAGATGCCTTATATACTGAAAGTTCCGGCCGACGAAAGTCCCATAGATATCCACCGGCTTATCCGGTTCTATATGGAACTGGATCTGTCTCCTCGTAAAATAAGGGATTCCATTAAAAACCTGTCATGGAAAGAACAGATGATGAAAGTAATAAACAACCTGTAATACTCCCGCCTATGATCCGAATCGCCTATTGTACCCCCTCTCTCCATATCCCCGGAGGAGTGGAAAGGGTACTGACCACCAAAGCCAATTATCTGGCAGAGAATGGTAATTATGACATATATATTTTGCTGACTGACGGAAAAGGCAAGCCTCCCTGCTATACTTTATCGCCTAAAGTAAAAATCATCCAACTGGATATAGATTTTGAAGAATTATGGGAACTCCCTCTTTGGAAAAAAGTGCCGGTTTATCTGAAAAAACAAAGAATATACCGACGCAAGCTCTCTGCCGCCTTGTCTCACCTCAAACCGGACATCACAGTTTCTTTGTTACGACGGGAAATAAACTTTATCACTTCCCTCAAAGATGGAAGCAAAAAGATAGGGGAGCTACATGTAAACCGGAAAAACTATCGTAACTTTGAAAAGAACGAAAGCAACTTCATCAAGGAACTTTTTGCCAAATTATGGATGAAAAGTCTGGTGAGGCATTTAAAAAAGCTGGACAAGTTCGTTGTACTGAGTGAGGAAGACAGAGCCAACTGGCCCGAACTGCAAAATGTAAAAGTTATCAGCAACCCTCTACCCTTTCAATCCGGAACATTCAGCGACTTGAACAATAAACGGATAACCGCAGCCGGAAGATATACTTATCAAAAAGGATTCGATTTGTTACTGGAAGCATGGAGCAAAATCTGTAACCGGCATCCGGACTGGGAATTACATATATATGGCAAAGGAAACAAGACTACATATCAAGTACTGGCCGGAAAATGGAAATTAAAGAACCTTTTTCTTGAAAATGCAACCCCGGATATGCTCTGTAAATACCATGAAAGTTCTATCTTTGTATCAAGTTCCAGATTTGAGGGATTCGGAATGGTCATAGCGGAAGCAATGGCGTGCGGAGTACCTGCCGTGTCATTCGCCTGTCCGTGCGGACCTAAAGACATCATCCGGGACGGGGAAGACGGACTATTGGTCGAAAATGGAAAAACAGAAGAACTGGCCGAAAAAATAAATTATCTGATTGAGAACGAACAAATAAGAAAAGAAATGGGGAAAAAAGCCCGCATCAATGTACAACGTTTTGCTGAAGATGTAATAATGCAACAATGGATTCAGCTATTCAACAACTTATTAAACGGAACAAAACAATGAAAACAGATTCCCCCTACGACAGAGGAGACATCCATATAAATAAAAACGACAAAGTGCTGGAGATAGGTCCGGGCCATAATCCGACATATCGCTCCAACGTGATAGCCGAAAAATTTATTGACACCAATTACCACCGCTGCGGTGACGTGAAAATATACCCGCATCAGACCTTTGTACATGCCGATGGAGAAAAACTGCCCTTCAAAGACAAGGAGTTTGACTACGTAATATGCAATCAGGTATTGGAACACGTGGAACATCCCGAAGCTTTTGTCAAGGAATTATGCAGGGTAGCCCGACGGGGATACATAGAAACTCCCAGTCTGCTGGGCGAATACTTGTTTCCCAAAAAATCACATAAATGGGTTATATTGGATATAGACAACAAACTGGTCTTCTATGAAAAGAACAAGATGCCGGGAAACTATGAAAACGACTATGGAGAATTATTCCTGAATTATCTGCCTTTCCAATCCCTCCCCTACAAACTGCTGTGGCTGACGGAAGGAGATATAACCTTGAACCGTTATGAGTGGAAAGATGAAGTGGAGATACTAGTCAATCCCGAAGATGAATACTACTCCTCTTTCTTCCTCAACAAATGGAACTGGGAAATGGTGGAGAAACTATATCCCCGCCGTTCCGCCCTGACGGAAATGAAGAAGATGATTCAAGCCCTGTTCTATATCCTCAAAAACAAATTCAAATCACGATTCAGTAATCACCGGAATCCGGTCACACTGTCCGAATATATAAAAACGCATGAAGTGGTACGCTGACTATTTATCCATCTATGACAAGCCTTTCACCCAAGCCCCACAAGCGGTTATCAACCAAGTGAAAGACAAGGTCCGGCAGCTTGCAACTCATGCTCCGCTGGTTTCGGTGGTCGCCATCGCCCATAATGAAGAAAAGAGGATATTGAGCTGCCTGTGGTCTTTATGTGAAAACCAACATAACTATCCTGTAGAAATACTAGTCATCAATAATCATTCTACCGACCACACCGAAGAGGTACTAAAAGAATTAGGAGTCACCTACTTCAATGAATACCGGAAAGGTCCCGGTTTTGCCCGGCAATGCGGACTGAACCATGCCCGGGGGAAGTATCATCTCTGCATAGACGCCGACACACTTTATCCGCCCCAGTACATCAGTACCATGATAAAGGTCTTACAGGACAAAGAAGTGGCAGGTGCATACGCCCTGTGGAGTTTTCTTCCTAATGAACATCATTTAGGACTTTTCTTCTATGAGACACTACGTGATCTCTATTTGAAAATACAAAATCTGAACAGACCGGAGCTCAATGTACGTGGAATGGCTTTTGCCTTCCACACGGAAACAGCCCGGAAAGAAGGATTCCGGACAGACATACTCCGCGGAGAAGACGGCTCCCTGGCACTGGCATTGAAAAAATACGGAAAATTAAGATTCGTCACCGCCCGCAAAGCCCGTGTCCTTACCGGCTATGGCACTATTTCGGCCGACGGATCCCTGTTCAGCAGTTTCAAAAAACGAGCCATAAAAGGTTTAAGAAGCTTCACGGCTCTTTTCTATAGCAAAAACAATTACGAGGACGAAGATTCTAACTTGATAAAGTAACGACAGATGAAAATAGCAATAGAAGCCCAGCGCATCTTCAGAAAAGAGAAACATGGCATGGACTATGTAGCTCTGGAAACCATCCGGGAACTGCAAAAGATAGACCAACAGAACGAATACTTCATACTGGTCAGCCCGGGAGATGATGTTTGTTTGCAAGAATCCGCCAACATGCATATCGTGACCGTTAATTGGCCATCCTATCCGCTTTGGGAACAGATAGGACTACCGTTGGCTTTAAAAAAAATCAAACCCGACCTGCTGCACTGCACAAGCAACACTGCCCCTGTGCATGGAAACATTCCACTGGTGCTTACACTGCACGACATTATCTTTCTAGAAAAAAAACAAGGCAAGAACCAGTCCATGTACCAAAGACTGGGACGTTTCTACCGAAAAATCATTGTTCCCCAAATCCTTACCAAATGCAAAAGAATCATTACCGTTTCTCATTTTGAATGCAACCGCATCAGTCATTTCCTGCACATTGACAAACAACTGCTTGTCGCCGTATACAACGGCTATTCACAACATTTCATACCCATACGGAACGCACAGGCCATCACTGCCCGATACATAAAGAACCATCCTTACCTGTTCTTTTTAGGAAATACCGATCCCAAGAAGAATACGGCAAGGGTATTGCAGGCATACGGCATTTATTTAAAAAAATCCAGTCAGCCCCTCCCCTTGCTTATCGCCGACCTGAAAGAAGAGATCATAGACGAATATCTGAACCGGGAAGGATTACAAGAAATAAAAAAAATGCTGTATCATCCCGGATACATTCCAAACACAGAACTACCCGCTGTTTATAGTGGAGCATCCGTCTTTATATACACGTCTTTACGCGAAAGTTTCGGCATCCCCATTCTGGAGGCGATGGCCTGTGGAACTCCCGTCATCACCTCAACCACTTCCGCCATGCCCGAAATCGCAGGACCGGAGGGTATTCTGGTCAATCCGTTCGAACCGGAGGAAATTGCTTCCGCCCTCCTTCATTTAGAAGAAAATGCAGAATTCTATCAGTCACAAACTGCATATGGACTAGAAAGAGTCCGTCGGTTCTCATGGGAGAACACAGCCAGAGAAATATTGAATATATATAAAGAAATACTAGCATGAACACTCTTGAAATCCTCTTCTTCGTTCTCCTGTTCATTGTATTCTACACCTATGTGGGATACGGAATCCTGTTGTGGATATTGGTAAAAATAAAACAAAGTTTTATTTCCTTCTACGATACGGACGAACCGGAGCAAGAAACCTGCCGGAACGGCAACAACACCGACCTACCCGAAATCACCCTGTTCATCACCGCCTATAATGAGGAACAGGTAGTGGACGGAAAGATGAAAAACTGCCAAGAACTGGATTATCCCAAAGAGAAACTGCATATCGTATGGGTAACGGACGGCAGCAATGACCGAACCAATGAAAAATTAAAAGCATATCCCGATGTCACCCTATTGTTCGTCCCCGAAAGAAAAGGAAAAACAGCCGCTATGAACCGGGGCATGGGATTTGTCACCACACCTTTGGTCATATTCACAGACGCCAATACATTTATTAATCCGCAGGCCGTTCGCGAGATAGTAAAATGTTTTAACCATCCGCAGGTGGGATGTGTGGCAGGAGAAAAACGGGTGGACATGTACAGTACCGAAGGAGCGGTTTCCGGAGGAGAAGGATTGTACTGGAAATATGAATCATGGCTGAAAAAAATGGATTATCAGCTCTATTCCGCCATAGGTGCTGCCGGAGAATTATTCGCCATCCGCACCCCGTTATATGAGGAAATGCCTGAAGATACCCTACTGGATGATTTTATGTTGTCCCTGCGTATCGCCATGAAGCAGTATACGATAGCATATTGTGATACGGCATATGCCTTGGAAAGCGGATCGGCCGATATGAAAGAAGAGGAAAAAAGAAAAGTACGTATCGCGGCAGGAGGATTGCAGTCTGTCTACCGTTTGAAAGAACTGCTGAATCCGCTACGTTATGGAATCCTCAGTTTTCAATATGTTTCCCATCGCGTGCTGAGATGGTCGGTAACCCCGGTCGCCTTGTTTCTGCTCTTTCCCTTGAATATCCTGCTGGTTGTCTGTAGTGAAAGCCTCCCGGTTTATTTTCTTTTTCTTCTGCTGCAATCCGCATTCTACCTCGGGGGAGTTTATGGCAGCCTCTTGTCTGCCAAGTCCGTAAAGAACAAATTCCTTTATATTCCCTACTATTTCCTGTTCATGAACATCAATGTGATAAAAGGTTTCTTCTATTTGAAGAGACATGCCGGCGGAACATGGGAAAAGTCCCGCAGGGCATAATATTTACTCACCAAAATACTTTTTTATCATCTCACGCAAAGCGGGAGCCATGATCGGCTTGGCCATATAATCGTCACATCCGGCTTCAAAAGCCTTGTCACGGTCACTGTCGTATGCATTGGCGGTAAGAGCTATGATGGGAAGTGTCCCTCCCTTCAGACGAATTCTTCTGGTAGCTTCCAAACCGTCCATAACAGGCATCTTTATATCCATCAAAATCATATCGGGCCGGCAACTCTCAAATTTCTCAATAGCCTCCTGCCCATCATGGGCACGGTGAACTTCATACTCCTTTCTTAAAATTATAGATAATAAGAGATAATTACTTTCCGTATCTTCAGCTACCAAAATCTTTTTCATTTCTTCTTTTCATTGATTACCTTGCAAAATTACGATATAAAATGATATAAACAATATTTTTTTTGTATATTTGCTGTCAGTAACAAATATCACGCATCTAAATTCGCTAAGAGAAACAGTATATTGAGAATCATACTATTAATATGAAAATTCCGAGTAATATATTGCACGATAAGCAGTATGCAGACAAAATTCTGGAAATTACGGCTGATACTATGTTTTTCGTATATAAAGACGGCACCTGTTTAGACTTCAAGGCTAATACGACGGACTTCTTTATAAAAGAACAAGATATTATAGGGAGAAATATATTCTCTTATTTCCCCGTAGAAACGGCACGGGAGATGTATGCGGAATTCATCAAAGTACGGGCAGGAGACAAACCTTCCGCACGGAATTACAAATTAATATTGGAAGATGACGTGAAATACTACAAATGTATTATCAGCAAGTATGATGAGGAGCATTTTCTTTTTCAATACAGGGATATCACAGGCCGGAGTGTCGTCAGGCTGAAACTGGAAAAAAAGCAAAAAGATTTGTGCGAAGTAGAAAAAGCCGCAAGAATAGGATTATGGGCATACGATTCGTCCACACGGCTCTTCACTTACTCGGGATACACCCGGATATTCTGTAACGATGAGGAACAGAAACAGATTTCCATAGATGAATACATGAACTATATGCACCTTGATGACAAGGACCGTTTCAGTCAATGGCTGGAAGAAAACCTGAAGGAGAAAGATGCTTCCAATACCGTAAACTATAGACTCCTTATTGACGGAAAGACCGTCAATATGAGAATAAAAACATACCACAAAGAGGTATATATGCAAAGGACCGTATTGGAAGGATATATACAGAACACATCCGAAATTGTTTGGAAAGCAGAACGCTCCAACCAGCTGAAATCTGCCTTCCTTGCCAATATGAGCCATGAAATCCGTACGCCGTTGAATGCCATTCTGGGATTCTCACGCATTATAGCCGAAACGGAAAACGCCGAGGAAAGATTGCAGTATTACGATATTGTAGAAAAAAACAACATGCGCTTGCAGGAACTTATCAACGAGATTTTGGACCTGTCGAAGATTGAATCGGGCATGATGGAGTTCAACTATGCGCCTGTATCCCTTTATATTTTATGTGAGGATGTAAAAAACACGTATAGTTTCCGGTGTCAACCCGGAGTGGAGCTTGTTTTCGAAGAGTCCGATCCGTCACTGGTTATCTCGACAGACAGGAACCGCTTGTTTCAGGTTTTCTCCAATCTGATAGGTAATGCTACGAAATTCACCGCCAAAGGTTCTATCAGCTTCGGGTATAAATTGAAGGAAAAAGAGATTGTTTTTCATGTAGCCGATACCGGAAGCGGTATTTCCGATGACAAGATAGACAAGATATTCGATCGTTTCATCATGGCCAACAACCAAGTGCAAGGCACAGGACTGGGGCTTTCCATCAGCAAAATCATTGTAGAAAAGTTAGGAGGAAAAATAGCTGTACAATCCAAAATGGGAACCGGGACCACATTCACTTTTACATTGCCTTACATTTCGGCAAACGGAGATATGAAATGGGAGGAAAAACTTACACCGGCTTCCATTAAAGACAACAATAGAACTTCCCATCAGGAGATGACCATCCTAGTGGCGGAAGACTATCAAAGCAATTATGACTTGATAGAGGCTATGCTCGGAAAAATGTACAAACTGGTGCATGCTCATGACGGAATGGAGGCTATCATATTCTATGAACAATACAAACCCGACTTAATTTTGATGGATATAAAAATGCCTAACATCAATGGTCTGGACGCCACCAAAGCCATCCGGGAAATGTCTGCCAGCGTACCTGTCATCGCTGTAAGCGCATACGCATATGAAAAAGACAAAATAGCTGCCATAGAAAGCGGATGCAATGAGTTTTTAACCAAACCGGTATCTGCCGACTTATTGAAAATGACTATAAACAAGTATCTAAAACAAAAGTAATTTATGGGAAGATTAGCCGTATACAAATTTGCCTATTTTTTATCTATCCTGTTCACAATCTTCATTCTGGGACTTTCCATCTTCGCTTACTTCTCAGGTAAAATAAATCCGGTGGAGAATATGTTCGCCGCATACGTTGCCTTAAGCAAACCTATACTGGTGGTTGTCAATACGATATTATTTATTTACTGGCTCATCAGACTACGGTATTGGTTATGGATTCCATTGACGGGTCTGATAGTAAATTACGAATACATCACTTCCATGTACCAAATTTATAACCCTACCAAATATGCTAACGAGAACAGATTGAAAGTAGTGACTTACAATGTCCACTCATTTGGAAATGAAATTACGGGATTCTCCGCCAAGGAGTTTGCCGAGATGATGAACAAGGAGGAAACGGATGTACTTTGTTTTCAGGAATATAGAGGCAATGGCGACTTTACGGAACAAGACTTACAGAATACGTATGCTAAAATATTCCCTTACTCGTTTATCCCCGAAGGATTGAGTCAGGCCATTTACAGCCGCTACCCCATCAGACAGTCACAAACAATAGAATTTCCGAATACCAACAACGGAGCCATCTGGGCCGACCTGGATGTAAAAGGTATGACGATACGCATCATCAACGTGCACATGCAGACTACCAGCTTTGACAGAATGCGTTCCAAAGCAGCACAGGCTCGGGGAGAACAAGATGAGGAACAGGAAAGAGGCATTTATCTGGGCTATTCTGACAACTTCCGGGAAAATACTGTCAGACGTGCCGGACAGGCTGAACAAATCAGTTCGCTGATCAATGCCACGGAATATCCCTTGATTGTATGCGGTGACTTCAATGACCCTCCGGGAACTTTTACTTATGAAACTCTGAAAAACGGTTTGAAAGACGGATTTCAAACCGCTGGAGAAGGGTACGGAGCCACTTATCGGGGGTTTCACCATTTACTACGGATAGACTACTTGTTCCATTCCACCTTATTGGAAGGTATAAAGTATAAGGTGATTCCTTATGATATGAGTGACCATAACCCGGTATATCTGGAGGTGGGGCTTTGATAAATCACTTCTTCAAAGCTACCGAAAAGAAGAAAGTGGAACCTTTTCCCTCTTCAGACTCAAACCATAAACGCCCACCATTCTTAACAGCAAAATCCTGACATAATAACAAGCCTAATCCGGAACCTTCCTCATTATTCGTTCCGTATTTGCTGAAATGAGTTTCCGTGTTCAACAGTTTCTTTTGGTCTTCCTCACTCATGCCTTTTCCGGTGTCTTTTACACTGACTATGACTTTATCACCCTCTATTTCGGCATTAACCAGAATTTCGGAATCATTATAACTGAACTTAATTGCATTGCTGAGAAGATTACGCAAGATGGTTTTCATCATATCCATATCGGCATGTACCTCAATCTTTCCATGCACCGGGAAGTTCACCTTTATATTCTTCATACCGGCTACCAGATTGAAAATTTCGATAACCGAAGCAATATTCCCCACAATATCAAAGTCCTGATAAACTACATTCAGCTTGCCTATCTGGCTTTTAGTCCATTTCAATAAATTATCCAGCAAAGAGAAAACATCCTCCGTACTTTGATTGGCCATGCTCAGCATATCAAACATTTCCTTACCGATCTGTTCGGACGGAAGACTGAGTATCAACATATTGAGCACCATTTTAATGGATCCCATGGGTGAACGCAGGTCATGTGCGATAACAGAATATAACTTGTCGCGCCCCATAATAATCTTACGCAATTCTTCCGTTTGCTTCATGATGATCCGTTTGGCGGCAATCAGGGATATCTGATGGGTAACACGGATCACAAGCTCTTCCTTATTAAAAGGTTTGGATATAAAATCATTCGCACCTACCTTGAAACCCTTCACTATATCGGCAGTGGTATTCAAGGCTGTCAGAAATATAATAGGAATATGTTGTGTTTCCGGATCGGCTTTCAATCGTTCGGCAACTTCAAAACCATTCATCTCGGGCATCATGACATCCAACAAAATCAAATCGGGACGGGCATTGACCGCCTGGGATAATGCCTCCTTTCCATTACCGGCAGTTATCACCTTAAACTTCTCGTTTGTTAACAACACTTTTAACAACAAGACATTAGAAACCACATCATCCACAACCAAAACAGTGTACTCAGAATGACTTATTACAACATTTACATCCGGTGTCATAGGTATATATTATTTAGCCAGAACACTTTTAAAATAATCAATCACTTTCATCAGCCCCTCTTCCAGATGAATGTGAGGCTCCCAATCCAGCTTTTCTTTTGCCAGAGTAATATCCGGCCTGCGCTGACGAGGGTCATCATGAGGTAAAGGTTCGAAAATAATGTTAGAATGAGAACAGGTCAGTTCCAATATCTTCTGAGCCAGTTCGAATATGGAAAATTCGCAAGGGTTACCGATATTCACCGGTCCTGTGAAGTGATCTTCCGTAGCCATCATACGTATCATCCCTTCCACCAGATCATCTATGTACTGAAAACTACGTGTCTGTTTTCCGTCTCCATAAATGGTTATATCTTTATCTAGCAATGCCTGTACCACAAAATTGGAAATTACACGTCCGTCATCGGTCAGCATATTAGGACCATACGTATTGAATATGCGGATTATTTTTACCAAAACGCCATGTTGACGGTAATAATCCATGCACAAAGTCTCGGCACAACGTTTTCCTTCATCATAACAAGACCGGTAGCCTATGGGATTCACATTTCCCCAATCTCCCTCCCTTTGGGGATGCGACAACGGATCACCATACACCTCACTGGTAGAAGCCTGAAGTATTTTTGCTTTGTTACGCTTCGCCAGTCCCAACATATTAAACGTGCCGAAGACAGCCGTCTTCGCCGTTTTGATAGCATCATGCTGATAATGTATAGGAGAAGCGGGACATGCCAGATTGTATATCTCGTCCACATCCGTCCAAAACGGATTAATTATATCGTGTTCTATCAGTTCAAAGCGCGGATGCCCGATCAGGTAACTTATATTCTCTTTACTCCCCGTGAAAAAGTTGTCTAAACATATAACAATATTACCTTCCTCTATCAGACGAGTGCATAGATGTGACCCTATAAATCCTGCGCCTCCCGTTACTAGGATTCTTTTCATTCCCCTTATTTTTACTTTATTTTATGTTTAGCAAAAATAATTGATTCCCTTCACTTGTGCAAACATTTAAAACAAGATTATTCGTTATCTTTGCAAATACTTTGTCAAAATGAGATTTATATGAAGAAATATCCTTGTGTATTAAGTATAGCAGGATCCGATTGCAGCGGAGGAGCCGGCATACAGGCTGACCTGAAGACCATCTCCGCCTTGGGTGGTTATGCTGCGACAGCCATTACTGCAATCACCGTACAGAACACTTTGGGAGTACGTGCCATACATCCCGTACCACCGGTATATGTACGTGGGCAGATAGAAGCCGTAATGGAAGATATCCGTCCGGATGCTGTTAAAATAGGTATGATTAATGATGTGGAAATAGTCGAGGCCATAGCCTCCTGCCTTCGTACATACCGACCCCGTTTCGTTGTGTTCGATCCGGTCATGGTATCGACTAGCGGACACCGGCTGATAGAAGAGGACGCCATCAGTGCACTGACCCGGGAACTGATGCCTCTGGCCAGTCTGATTACGCCCAATCTGAGTGAGGCGGAAGTATTGACGGAACACTGCATAAGCAATGTGGACACAATGAAAGCTGCCGCATCGGAATTATTAAAATTCGGTTGCGGATCCGTTTTACTGAAAGGAGGACATTTGGAGGGCGACAAGATGTGCGATGTATTACAAACAGCTGGAGAAGACAAGCCTCATCTCTTTATCTCAGATAAGATAGAAAGCAAAAACACACACGGAACAGGATGTACTCTTTCTTCCGCCATTGCTACTTTTCTGGCACTGGGATATGATATGCCGCAGGCCGTAGAACATGCAAAAGCATATGTCACCAAAGGAATCCACGCCGGGAAAGACGTGCATATAGGCGAAGGACACGGCCCGCTGAATCACTTTTACGCACCTGTTCCGATGAAAACAATGAAATAATTTGTCAATGTGCTAATTACCATGCGGTACATAATGCAGCATATTAGCAAATTGCCTCATTATTATTCCGTAGTTCCGAAAGAAATAATTAACTTTGCAACGTTTTTAAACCAAAATAGGAAAAATATGAAAGCATTTGTATTCCCCGGACAGGGAGCACAGTTTGTAGGTATGGGTAAAGACCTGTACGAAAACTCGGCTTTAGCCAAAGAACTTTTTGAAAAAGCAAACGACATTTTAGGATACCGTATCACAGACATCATGTTTGAAGGTACTGACGAAGACTTGCGCCAGACTAAAGTAACTCAGCCTGCCGTTTTTCTGCACTCGGTAATTTCCGCTCTTTGCATGGGTGATGATTTCAAACCTGAAATGACTGCCGGACACTCGCTGGGCGAATTTTCCGCATTGGTTGCAGCCGGAGCATTGTCTTTCGAAGATGGTCTGAAACTGGTTTATGCACGTGCTATGGCTATGCAGAAAGCTTGTGAGGCACAACCCTCTACGATGGCTGCCATCATTGCATTGCCTGACGAAAAAGTAGAGGAAATCTGTGAAGCGATTTCTAAAGAAGGAGAAGTGGTAGTGGCTGCCAATTATAACTGCCCGGGACAAATTGTCATCTCAGGTTCTATCGAAGGAATCAACAAGGCTTGCGAGCAAATGAAAGCTGCCGGTGCTAAACGTGCCCTGCCGCTGAAAGTGGGAGGCGCCTTCCACTCTCCGCTGATGAACCCCGCCAAAGTGGAACTGGAAGCTGCTATCAACGCTACTGAAATTCATACTCCGAAATGCCCTGTATATCAGAACGTGGACGCTTTGCCTCACACAGATCCCGCTGAAATCAAGGCAAACCTGGTAGCTCAGCTCACCGCTTCCGTACGCTGGACCCAGACAGTGAAGAATATGGTTGCCGATGGTGCCGATGACTTTACCGAATGCGGACCGGGTGCTGTACTGCAAGGACTGATCAAGAAAATTGATGGATCGGTCAACGCACACGGTATTGCTTGATAAACAAAATTCAGTTATTATAAATTTTATACGGATTACCGGAATATGCTGAGTAATCCGTATTTTTTTTATGGCATTTCACAAAAATATTCGTAAGTTTGTCGATATCTAAACGAGATCAGACTATGAATGAATTTAAATATAACATTGGTTATGCCCTGAGCGGAGGATTTATAAAAGGATTTGCCCATTTGGGGATTATGCAGGCTTTGCATGAACATGGCATCAGGCCGGAAATACTTTCCGGAGTAAGTGCAGGTGCTCTTGCCGCTGTCTTCTATGCCGACGGCAAAGAGCCTTATCATATTGTTGAACTTTTTGAGCACCATTCATTCAAAGAACTGACCACTTTTTCTATCAACAAACAAGGTCTGCTGAAACTGGATAGTTTTATCGATTTCTTAAACAGCAACTTGGAGTCGAAAACGATAGAAGAACTAAAAATTCCCACTATTATTACCGCCACCGATTTGGATCACGGACGCATCGTTTCTTTTAAAAAAGGGAAAATAGCCGAAAGACTGGCTGCTTCCTGCTGTATGCCTATCTTGTTTGCCCCCATACGCATCAACAATACATATTATGTAGATGGAGGAATCTTGATGAACCTGCCGGTCAGCCCCATTCGCAAAGAATGCGAGAAAGTGATAGCACTCAATGTAGATCCGCTGGTAGCAGATGAATATAGCAAGAATGTGGTAAGCATCGCACTCAGAGCCTATCATTTTATTTTCCAAGCCAATACACTGCCTCAAAAAGGGATTGCAGATTTGCTGATCGAATCATACGGACTGGAAGAATACAGCAACAGAGAACTGGAAAGAGCCGAAGAGATATTCGAAAAAGGATACAATACGGCAACGGAACTCCTGGACAGACTACTCCTGGAGAATGGAACAATTTGGAGATAAACAAAAAAAAATAAAATGGATACACAAGAAAAAATTATTATCTATCAGGTATTCACCCGTTTATTCGGGAACAACAGCCTGCGTTGTAAGCCTAATGGTTCTTTGGAGGAAAACGGTTGCGGAAAAATGGCCGATTTCACGACAAAGGCTTTAAACGAGATCAAAACACTGGGTGCTACACATATTTGGTATACAGGTATCATTGAACATGCTACCCAAACCAATTATACCCGCTATGGCATCAAACCCGATCATCCCGCAGTAGTAAAAGGAAAGGCCGGATCACCGTATGCCATCAAGGATTATTATGATGTAGACCCTGATTTGGCAACCAGTATCCCGGACCGTATGAAAGAGTTCGAGAATCTGGTAACACGAAGCCACAAAGCCGGATTGAAGGTCATCATTGATTTTGTCCCCAACCATGTAGCCCGCCAATATGGTTCAGACGCCAAGCCTGAAGGAGTAACCGATTTGGGTGAGAAAGATGATGTGACAAAAGCTTTCAGCCCCAACAATAATTTCTATTATATTCCCGATACAAAGCTGGAAGGCAATATTGACCTGCACCGTGGCGCAGCGGAACCTTACATAGAGTTTCCGGCAAAAGCAACCGGTAATGACCGTTTTGACGCATGGCCCAACTCCAATGACTGGTATGAAACTGTGAAACTGAATTATGGTATAGACTACTTGAACGGTCATAGCCGCCACTTCGAACCGATTCCGGACACATGGGTGAAGATGCGTGACATCCTACTGTTCTGGTCTGCCAAAGGCATTGACGGATTCCGCTGTGATATGGCAGAAATGGTTCCTGTAGAATTCTGGGGATGGGTGATTCCGCAAATCAAAGCTGAACATCCGAAACTGATCTTTATCGCCGAGGTCTATAATCCGGGAGAATACAGAAATTATCTGTTCAATGGCAAATTCGACTATTTATATGACAAAGTAGGTCTGTATGATACACTACGTGCCATTACCTGCGGATGGGAATCGGCAACTGCTATTCCACAACGCTGGCAAAGCTTGGGAGGTATTGAAAAACGAATGCTCAATTTCCTGGAAAATCATGACGAGCAGCGCATAGCTTCCGATTATTTTGCCGGAAACGGCTCAAAAGCCATCCCCGCAATGATTGTATCGGCTTGCATGAATACCAATCCGGTCATGATTTACTTCGGGCAGGAATTGGGAGAACATGGCATGGATACGGAAGGTTTCAGCGGGCGTGACGGAAGAACTACCATCTTTGATTACTGGAGTGTGGACAGCATACGCCGCTGGCGCAATGGAGGCAAGTTTGACAATAAATTCCTGAATGAGGATGAAAAGCAATTGAAACAATTCTATACCCGTCTGCTGAATATATGCAACAGTGAAAAAGCCATACGGGAAGGTGTGTTCTTTGACTTAACCTATGCCAATCTGGCCGGATGGGTATTTAACGAACATAAACAATACGCCTTTTTACGAAAACAGGATGATGAACTGATATTAATTATGGTTAACTTTGACTCCATACCGGCACGTTCAGCCGTCAATATTCCGCAACATGCGTTTGATTATTTAGGCATCCATCGTTATGGAGAATATGAGGCAACCGAATTGCTGACCGGAAACACAGAGAAGCTGACTCTTATGCCGGACAAAACAACTCCCGTATTACTAGATGGAATGAATGGAAAAATTCTGAAATTCAAGCTATAGTTTCCCACCACAGATTACTCAGATTAACACAGATACAGATTGAAATAAGCAATAAATCGTATTTCAATCTGTGTAATCTGTGGTAAAAAACATTTTAACTCTAGGAAAATACAAATTCCTTCATTGTCCTATCTCTTCAACAGACCGATTTTCAAGTTCAGCTTAAAATAATAGACTCCGTTCTCACGTTCCAGATATCCGTATTTATCTTTTTCAGTAGAACTTTTCTCAAACCGGGAATTAACAAACAGGAAATCGGCAAATACCTGACGGTCAGCCTTCTGATAACAAAGTACCTCTCCATTACCATTTACAAACAGAAAACCGGATATGGCAGAATCTATCCCATTAAATATCTTGGCAGGACGCATTCCTAAAGCCAAAGCCATAAGAAACTGCTTCATCTTATATTCATAATAACTATGCTTATGGATCAATTCATCCTTTATTTTCAACGGATTGATTTGTTTGATTGCTTCTGTCAGGTCACTAACTTTGGATATACCATCCAAATGCATGACACGCAACATCTCGCCCAACATACGGGGAAAATGAAGATCTATCATGCAAAGATTACTACGGAATACCTTATCGGCCACATCATTATATTTTAAGATTCCTCCCAAGCGTTCTATCATCAACATACGTCCTGCCACATCATCTTCTTCACCAAAAGCATTAATTTTGTTTACGGTAGGAGTAGCGAATTTAACACCTGTCTGCTCAAACTTCAAATTGGCGGTACGCCCTCCATCCAACAACGGGAACATAGTTCCCAAACGGGAACGAACGCAAAAACCTACCAACGGAGCCTCTATACTGTAAAAAGCAACATAGAAATCAGTACGGTCATCCGTCTTTGCTTCCAAGTCATAAATGGCGACTTCATCTAAAAATTCTTCTACACCGTCGGGAGACATCACATCATTCTCTCGGCTCTCTTTGACAGCAGCAAAAACCAACTCTGCCACAGCCGCAAAATCCTCACGAGGTATCTGCTTATCTATCTTTTCCCCACAAATACGTACGGTCGCCTCATCCTCCAGAATATAACGGCGTGTCCCGTCATGTTCCTCACGCTGTACCATCGCCACAGGAAGCTTTTGCACTTCATTCCTTTTCACATCAGGCGTACCTGCATACACATATCCGTCCGCTAACAAGCGGAAAAAGGCGTAAAGCTCGCCCCACTCTCTCTTTGTCGCTTCAAATGCCATATATTTTCTCTTTTTACTATCGTCTGCTATTTTTTAACGGCTGCAAAGATACGCAAAAGAAGTCTTAAAAAACAGGTTTTCGAGAAACGCAAATATTAAACAATGTTATATAGCATACTTTTTAAGTCTGATTATTTGCTATTTTCCAAAAAGTCCGTACCTTTGCAATGTGTTTTTCATAGTATTAGATTTAAGGTTAACAAAGGTTGGAGCAAGGCGTTGCTCCTTTTTTATTTTATCCCCCTTACTTTTACGATAAAACAAGTATTTCTTTTAATCCAGAAACCTCGACCTATCTTCAATCGTTCTCAACAGAATCCCTCCGACAGGATAATCAGGTAGAAATTTATGAAGGGAATGCGGATGTGATTTACGTTCCAATCGAACCGATGAATTAGCATTTATCAACAAATGTATCACAAATCACTGCATTTCCATAAACCTGTTCCTTATCCGGTTTGTTCTAAATGGCAAAGACAATCTTTATAAATGATAGAATCATGAAATTAAAAAAAGGAAGTATTGCATTACTAACATTGGCAGGTATGTTCTATATGAGCGTACAAAAAGCGGATGCATGCACGCGTGCCGTCTATATCGGACCGGACCATATGGTAGTAACCGGACGTACAATGGACTGGAAAGAAGATATTATGAGTAATATCTATGTTTTCCCCAGAGGAATACAACGTGCAGGATATAATAAAGAAAATGCCGTGAAATGGACTTCAAAATACGGCAGCGTCATTGCAACAGGATATGATATAGGTACGTGTGACGGAATGAATGAAAAAGGATTGGTTGCCAGTCTGTTATTTTTGCCAGAATCCGTCTTTGACCGTCCGGGAGATACACGTCCTGTCATGGGAATCAGCATATGGACACAATATGTACTGGACAATTTTGCCACCGTACATGAAGCTGTTGAGGAGCTGAAAAAAGAATCATTCCGCATTGATGCTCCCCACATGCCCAACGGTTCAGCTTCCACTCTTCACCTGGCTATTACAGATGAAACAGGAAATACAGCGGTTTTGGAATATCTGGACGGGAATTTAAGCATACACGAAGGAAAAGAATTCCAAGTGATGACCAATTCTCCACGATATGATTATCAGTTGGCTATCAATGATTACTGGAAAGAAGTAGGAGGATTGCAAATGCTGCCGGGCACGAACCGTTCCAGCGACCGCTTTGTGCGTGCCTCTTTTTATATACATGCAATCCCTCAGACTCCGGACGCTAAAATAGCTGTACCCAGTGTACTCAGTGTGATGCGTAATGTATCTGTCCCTTTCGGAATTACCACACCGGACAAACCTCATATATCTTCCACCCGCTGGCGTTCTGTATCCGATCAGAAGAATAAAATATATTATTTTGAATCGGTCATGACTCCTAATCTGTTTTGGTTGGATTTGAAGAAAATCGACTTCAGTCCCAAAGCCGGAATCAAGAAACTGCCCCTCACCAACGGAAAGATTTATGCAGGAGATGCTGTAAAAGATTTAAAAGACAGCGACTCATTTGTATTCTTATTCCAAACCCCTGTGATGTAAAACAGTAAAAATCAATATGACGTTCATGCCTCATTAAAATCGGTTAAGAGCCTCGTGAACGTCATACTTTTCTGCAAAAGTACTCCCCTCCGGCATTGAGTATCTTTTAAAATTCGTTGTTTTATAATAATACAAAAGCAATCATTTCCTCTCTGCTTCCTTATTACAAAAGAATAATTTATCTTTGAACGGATTTTAATATCCCATCAAAATCAGAACAAAAATAAAATAACTATGGAACAACCATCACTCAACGACCATAATAAACAGGAATACCCTCCCATGCATACTACAGAGCATGTCATAAACAGGACAATGGTCAATCTTTTCGGATGCGGACGGGCAATATCCGCCCATATAGAACGCAAAAAAAGCAAGCTGGATTTTGCGCTGCAAACCTGTCCGGAAGAAGCGGATATTATAAGAATAGAAAACACCGTAAACGAAGTATTGCGAAGAAATTTGCCCGTTACAATGGAATTTATCTCTCAAGAGGAAGCTATAGGGCGCTTTGACATGAAACGTTTACCGGAAAAAGCTTCCGAAACCGTACGGATTGTAAAAGTCGGCGATTACGACGAATGCCTCTGTATAGGTCAACACGTGAAAAATACGTCCGAAATAGGTACATTTAAAATTATAAGCCACGACTATAAAGACGGAATCTTCCGTATGCGGTTCAAGCTGATATAGAACAACTGTCAATCTGTCCCCCTAAAATTACAAATTGGCAGTAGCCTTGACAATCAAATGTTTAAAGAGGCTTACCAACTTTTAATGCAAAGGTTTTAATCTTTAAGAAAACCTTTATAGGTTTAAAAGAGTGCAATATAAACCGCATATCATCGAACTAATGGTATGCGGTTTGCATTATGGATAGTGAATGACAAAGCCGAAAGGTGAAGGAATTCAGAAATAAACAAAATGTTTAACCAAAACCTATAGGAGATTAAGATTATGATGCCAGTAAGAAGATCAAACCAAACATGGTTACCAAGTATTTTTAATGATTTCTTTGATAACGACTGGATGGTAAAAGCCAATGCAACAGCTCCCGCCATCAATGTTATTGAAAGTGACAAAGACTACAAAGTAGAAGTCGCCGCTCCGGGAATGACCAAAGAAGACTTCAAGATTCATATCAACGAAGACAACGACTTGGTTATCTCTATGGAAAAGAAAACAGAAAGTACCGAAGGTGATAAAGAAGGCAAGAAAGAAAGCCGTTACTTGCGTCGCGAATTCTCTTATTCTAAATTCCAACAGACATTGATCCTGCCTGATGATGTAGATAAAGATAAAATTGATGCAAAAGTAAACGATGGTGTATTAACTATCGAGTTGCCGAAACGTACGCCGGAAGACAAAGAAAAAGCAGCCAAGGTTATCGAAGTTAAATAACATGCTCTCAAATTCAGAAAAGAGGGATTGCCGCAGAGGCAGTTCCTCTTTTGTTTTTATAAAAGTCCGTTTCTATTCCCTATGAGTCCATCGTAATCTTACAACCCAAAGATATAAATCTTTCACCTGTAAGATCTATAATCTTCCGGGGGTAAGATCTATAATCTTCGCATTGCATCCTCCCTTCCCTGTTCTGTTCCATATTGCCTGTTGTCTTTACGCACTATACCTCGCCAATGTCTACTTAACATATTTATCCAACACTTTTTCCAAGGCATTTTGTGAAACCGGCTTAGTCAGGAAATCATCGCATCCGGCTTCTATAGCCCTGTCTTTGTCGGACTCAAAAGCAAAGGCAGTCAAAGCGACAATAGGCACTTCTTTTGAATAAGAACGAATCAGGCGCGTAGCCTCCAGCCCATCCATATGGGGCATCTTGATATCCATCAAAATCAAGTCGGGCTGATGTTCTTTAAATTGATTCACCGCATCCTCTCCATTCTTAGCCCATAGCAGATTACATCTTTTCCCTAACAATGTCTTTAACAGCAAAAAGTTGCTGTCTACATCTTCCGCCACCAGTACTGTTCTTCTTTGCAACACTTTTCTCGGTCCCGTACTCCCTGATTCCGGACACTTCGTAACCTTTCCGGATTCCGGAATTTTTTTACCCGCCTTATAAGGAATCGTAAAACGAAAAGTAGAACCTTCATTCAGTTTGGATTCCGCAGTAATCTCTCCACCTAGTTTTTCTACAATCACCCTACAAATCGCAAGCCCCAAACCTGTTCCCTGAACAAAAGTATTCAGTTTCACGAAACGCTCAAAAATCATTTTAATCTTCTCCTCGGAGATACCCATTCCCGTATCTTTTACATAAAAATCAATATACTCCTCCCTCACTTCAAAACCAAAACGGATTTCCCCTTTGAAAGTAAATTTTATAGCATTGGTTATCAAATTTGTAACAACTTGCATAATTCGGTTCTGATCTTCATTGATTATCAAGCTGGTGTCTTTATTGTCTAATATCAAAACAACCCCAGTCTGCACCCGATCCTTATGCATCTCATACACATTACGGCACAATTCTCCCAAATCCATTGGATATCTGATGTATTCCAATGTACCCGCCTCTATTTTTGCCAAATCAAGTATGTCATTGATTAATTGCAACAATATTTCCGAATTCTGGTTGATGATGTCCGAATAAAGTTTTTCATCCTCTGCGTTATCCGCTATAGTCATCAAATGCGAAAATCCCACAATTGCATTCAGCGGAGTACGGATTTCATGGCTCATATTGGCAAGGAAAGCGGTTTTCAACCTGTCGGACTGTTCGGCTTTGATACGGGCGAATATCAATTCCTGCTCTATATTCTGTATATTGGTAATATCCCATGAAATACCGATAATGAGCGGTGTCCTCCCTTCCAGAGGAACCAACGTTTTCAAGGTCTGCACAATACGGGGCTCTCCTGTAGCCGTCACATACGTTTCCTGCATTTCCATACGTTCGCGGGTACGAATCAATTCCAAATCATCCCGATGAAACTTCTCCGCATTCTCATATTCGGGAAATACTTCAAAATCAGTACGCCCCAACGCTTTGGAAGCAGGAATTTTAGAGTGACTGGCAAACGCCTTATTCCAATAAAGATATCGGAAATCATCTTCAGGGTCCTTCACAAACAAATAAACAGGAATATTATTCAGTATAGCATCCATCAGATAATTCAATTCACGCAATTCATCACGATTCTTGATAACATCTGTTATATCCTGTGTAAAGAACCAAATCATTTCCTCGCCCTGATTTTGAATCATAAAGGCCGAAACCTGATGAACACGAAGTTTTGTTTCTCCCACACGGGTATATTTGGCACGATAAGCAAAATTACCTCCGTTGTCGCGAATCTCCTGAACACGTTTATCAAACTGTTCTTTAGTATTCAAGGAAACAGGCAAATCATAGATTTTCTGTGTTCCTAATTCCCCTTTCACTCCATATTCCTCAATAAACTGCCGGTTGGCATAGACTAAGGTTCCGTCAGCCGATACAGCCAGAATACTATCACTGACCCTATCCAATATCCGTTTAAATATTTCCAAATTCTGCTGTGTGGCAACTCTTTCACTAATATCACGGCACATTATCAACACATATTCTTCATCTAAGGGGAAAATACGATTTTCATAATAATGAAGCGTCCCGTCCACATCCAATTCATGATGGGCTGTAGAACCCCTACCTGTCGAAATAACCTTCTGAAGATTATTATGTATATTGTGATAAGCCTCTTTAGGAACCATATCCTGCATACGCATCCCCTTAAAATCGTTGTTGGATACACCCACATGATTTGTTTCCTCATTAGACACCACCTCTATCCCCATTTCCTCATGATTGAAAACGGTCAACATATCCGGCAAGGAATCTAATATTCTTACCGCATATTTCTCCTTGAAACTAACGCCATCAAAGTTTTTTTCAGAAGAAGATAATTTTTCTTTCAGCAGCCTGTTCTCCTCTTTCAACGATTCAATTTCCTGCTCTAATACTTTAAGCTTGTGTTCACAATCCATTTGTTTTGAATATCTTTAGGATTCCTAATTGGACAAAAGTAGAAAACTTTTTGTAAACACAGAAAGAATAGTGATTTATTTTCCGATAAAAGAGAAGTCACTGATTAATAGTTAATGGAGTGCACTGTTGCCACACCCCATTAACCACATATCATCAGCCATTAAAATCATTTATATTCCGCCCAGCTCTTGATAGCGATATCGTTTATCGTCATGGTACAGAAAGCATTGATAAACGCACTTGCCAGACGAGCATTGGTTATCAAGGGCACATTCAGGTCGATAGCGGCACGACGTATCTTATATCCATTGTCCAACTCCCCGGCTGTCAGATTCTTCGGGATATTGACTACCATGTCTATCTCTTTCCGATGCAACATATCCAGTGCCTGAGGTTTCCCTTCCTCACTGGGCCAATACACGCGGGTATTTTCCACCCCGTTCTCGGTCAGGAAGTGGGATGAGCCTCCGGTGGCATAAAGTTTATAACCTTTCTTCTGCAACATACGGGCCGCTTCCAAGGTATCCGCTTTCTGCTTGGCATTACCTGTAGAAAGCAACACGCTCTTTTCCGGAATACGATACCCCACAGACAGCATCGCCTTCAATACGGCACACGAAGTATCCGTACCGATGCAGCCTACTTCACCGGTAGAGGCCATGTCTACCCCCAATACCGGATCGGCTTTCTGCAAACGGTTGAAAGAGAACTGGCTGGCCTTAATACCCACATAATCCAACTCGAAAAGATTCTTGTTCGGTTTCTCAACCGGCAGTCCGAGCATCACTTTGGTAGCCAGTTCAATAAAATTAATTTTCAGCACCTTGCTGACAAAGGGGAAGCTGCGTGAAGCACGAAGGTTACATTCAATTACCTTGATATCATTGTCCTTTGCCAGATATTGGATATTGAACGGACCGGAGATATTCAATTCCTTGGCTATCTGACGGGAGATGCGCTTGATGCGGCGCACCGTTTCCACATACAGCTTTTGCGGTGGGAACTGGATAGTGGCATCGCCCGAATGCACTCCGGCATACTCAATGTGCTCACTGATAGCATATGCCACAATCTCACCATTCTGAGCCACAGCGTCCATTTCCACTTCCTTGGCGTGCTCGATGAACTGGCTCACCACTACCGGATGCTTTTTCGATACATTGGCAGCCAGTTTCAGGAAGCGTTCCAACTCTTCTTGATTGGAGCAGACATTCATGGCCGCACCACTCAGCACATACGAGGGACGTACCAAAACAGGGAAGCCTACCTTGTCAATAAAGGCATGGATGTCTTCCATAGAAGTCAATGCGCTCCATTCGGGCTGATCCACTCCGATGCGGTCCAGCATGGCCGAGAATTTATCCCGGTCTTCGGCATTGTCAATGCTCTTGGCACTGGTACCGAGGATATTTACATTTTGCGCATCCAGACGGAGAGCCAGATTATTGGGAATCTGGCCACCGGTAGATACAATGACTCCGTGAGGATTCTCCAGTTCGAGAATATCCATCACACGCTCGAAAGTCAGCTCGTCAAAGTACAGACGGTCGCACATATCATAGTCGGTAGAAACCGTTTCGGGATTATAATTAATCATGACACTGCGGTAACCCTCCTTACGGATAGTCTGCAAAGCCTGCACGCCACACCAGTCAAATTCCACCGACGAACCGATGCGGTAAGCACCCGAACCCAGTACCACGATGGATTTATGGTCGCCTAAGTACTTCACATCATTGGCCACACCGCTATACGTCAAGTACAGATAGTTGGTCTGTGCAGGGTACTCGGCCGCCAAAGTATCGATTTGTTTCACCACCGGAAGGATTCCCACCTGCTTACGATGATTACGCACATACAGAATACCGTCTTCCATATCTCCTTCGTAGCCAATGGCACGGGCTATCTGGAAATCGGAGAATCCCTGCACTTTCGCCTTGCGGAGCAATTCGTCCGGCATATCGGTAATCTGCTTGTGGTTATTGCCCCATTCGTGCATCTCTTTAGAAGTGTCCATGATGTGCTGCAATTTCTGCAAGAACCATTTGTCAATCTTGGTCAGCTCATGAATCTGGTCTACCGTGTAACCTGCACGCATGGCTTTGCTGATCACGAAGATACGTTTGTCCGTCGGCTCACGAAGGGCTTTGTCCACGTCTTCTATAACCAATTCCTTATTCTCTACAAAACCATGCATTCCCTGACCAATCATGCGCAAACCTTTCTGAATGGCTTCTTCGAAAGTACGTCCGATAGCCATCACCTCGCCCACCGATTTCATGGACGAGCCCAGTTCACGATCCACACCGTGGAACTTGCCCAAGTCCCAACGGGGAATCTTGCACACCACATAGTCCAGTGCAGGCTCGAAGAAGGCACTGGTGGTCTTTGTCACCGAGTTTTTCAAGTCGAACAACCCATATCCCAAGCCTAATTTGGCGGCAACGAAAGCCAACGGATAGCCGGTAGCCTTGGAAGCCAATGCAGACGAACGCGAAAGACGGGCGTTGACCTCAATGACACGGTAATCTTCCGATTCGGGATCGAAGGCATACTGTACATTGCATTCGCCCACAATGCCGATATGGCGGATGATACGGATAGCCAGTTCACGAAGTTTATGATATTCCGCATTGGTCAGTGTCTGCGAAGGGGCGATCACGATAGACTCGCCGGTATGGATACCCAGCGGGTCGAAGTTCTCCATGTTACATACAGTGATGCAGTTATCATAACGGTCACGGACCACTTCATACTCCACCTCCTTCCAGCCTTTCAAACTCTTTTCCACCAATACCTGCGGAGAGAAAGAGAAGGCCTTTTCAGCCAGAACATTCAGTTCCTCTTCATTGTCACAGAAACCTGAGCCCAAACCACCCAATGCATAGGCGGCACGGATAATGACCGGATAACCTAATTCTTTAGCGGCGCGACGGGCATCTTCCAGATTTTCCACCGCTTCGCTCTTGATGGTCTTGACATTGATTTCATTCAGTTTTTCTACAAACAATTCACGGTCTTCAGTATCCATGATGGCCTGCACGGGAGTACCCAACACACGGACATTGTATTTTTCGAAGATACCTGCTTTGTACAGTGCCACCCCACAGTTCAAGGCAGTCTGTCCGCCGAAAGACAGGAGCACGCCGTCCGGACGTTCCTTTTCTATCACCTTCTCTACAAAATAAGGAGTAACGGGCAGGAAATAAATCTGGTCTGCCACCCCTTCGCTGGTCTGCACGGTAGCGATGTTCGGGTTGATCAGAACCGTTTCAATCCCTTCCTCCTTCAAGGCTTTCAATGCTTGCGAACCCGAATAGTCAAATTCTCCGGCCTCGCCAATCTTCAAGGCACCGGAACCTAATAACAATACTTTCTTTATTTCGTCTTTCATACTTGTTCTTTTTAATACACGGTTTATAACAACTTCACAAACTCATCAAACAGGAACTCGGTATCCGTAGGTCCCGATGCAGCTTCCGGATGGAACTGTGCCGAGAACCAAGGTTTGGTTTTATGCCTGATACCCTCGTTGGAACCGTCATTCATATTGATGAACAGCGGTTCCCAATCGGTTCCCAATGTATTATTATCTACCGCATAACCGTGGTTCTGACTGGTAATGAAACAACGTTCCGTTCCTATCATGCGCACCGGTTGGTTATGGCTGCGATGACCGTATTTCAATTTATAGATGGTGGCACCTCCTGCTTTGGAAAGCAACTGATTCCCCATACAAATGCCGAAGATAGGCTTGTCGCTCAGGCTCATCGCCTTGCGGATATGCTGTACCGCCTCATCGCAAGTATCCGGATCACCCGGACCGTTCGAAATAAACAATCCGTCATACTCCATCCCTGTAAAGTCATGGTTCCAAGGAACACGGATCACTTCCACATCCCGTTTCAGTAAGCAACGGATAATATTTGTCTTTACACCACAATCCACCAACACCACTTTTTTCTTACCTGCACCTTCATTGTAACGAATCACTTCCTTACACGATACTTTATCTACATAATTGATACCTGCATACATTGCTTCGGGCACATTGCCGGGTTCATCATCAAATACAATTTTCCCCATCATTACCCCATGTTCGCGAAGAACTTTGGTCAGTTCACGGGTATCGATGCCTGTAATGCCCGGCACTTGCTCACGCTTCAGCCAGTCGGCCAGACTTTCTTTCGCATTCCAGTGACTGTATTCTTCACTGTAATCACTTACAATAATCGCTTCGGCATGGATACGTTCACTTTCCATAAAAGTAGCCAAGCCATTGGGTTCGATAGTAAAGGGAGGTACCCCGTAGTTACCGACCAACGGATAAGTTAAGGTCATCAGCTGCCCCGCATATGAAGGGTCTGTCAAACTCTCAGGATAACCGGTCATAGCGGTATTAAACACCACTTCGCCGGCTACCGGTTTCTCATAACCGAACGACTTGCCCGGGAAACGGCTCCCGTCGTCGAGGATCAATGTTACATTTCTCATCTAATCTATCTTGAATGGTTGTTCTTTAGAATTGATAAACTTTTTCTATATAGTCTATAAACGCCTGGTTCACCAGCTTCACTCCACCCGGAGTAGGATAATCCCCACTGAAATACCAGTCGCCCGTATGGTTGGGACACGCTTCATGCAATCCTTCCAGTGTCTGATAAACGATTTCCACTTTCGCCTGCGTACCCTTCGGAGTGAGAAGTTCCACCATTTTTGCCGCAATCTCCTCATTAGTGAAAGGGGCATAAATTTCTTTCACATAATTCACCATCTGCTCTTTGGGTAACCCCACCTGGTCTTTCGATTTGTTGTAAGCACGGGCTATCACATCTTTCATATCCCGTTCTTTCAATAAATCGATAGCAGCCTTGAAAGCGATAAACTGATCCATACTGGCCATATCAATACCATAATAATCAGGATAACGCACCTGTGGCGAAGAAGAAACAATGACGATTTTCTTCGGATGCAGGCGGTCGAGGATGCCGATAATGCTCTGTCTTAACGTAGTTCCCCGGACGATGCTGTCATCAATAATCACCAGATTATCCACATGAGGCACAAGGCTTCCATAAGTGATATCATACACATGGGCAGCCAAATCATTCCGACTGTTGCCTTCGGCGATAAAGGTACGCAGCTTGATATCCTTGATGGCTACTTTCTCGCTACGGATACGCCAGGACAGGATTTTTTCCAGTTCCTCGTGATTGGGATGATGCCCCAAAGCCTCTATCTTCTTTACTTTCAGTTCATTCAGATAATTGTCGAATCCTTCCAGCAGTCCATAGAAAGCCACTTCCGCCGTATTGGGTATAAAAGAGAATACGGTATGCTCCACATCATAGTCTACCGCTTTCAAAATAGGATTCACCAGTTTTTCGCCCAGCTGTTTTCTTTCTTTATAAATATCCATGTCACTTCCCCGGCTGAAATAGATACGTTCGAAGGAACAGGCTTTCTTCTCTTTCGCCCGGTTGATCTGTGCCAGACGCATCTTTCCAGTCTTGCTTATAAGGATAGCCTGTCCCGGTTGCAATTCATTGATGCTTCCGGCAGATACATTCAAGGCAGTCTGAATGACAGGGCGCTCGGATGCCAATACCATGATTTCATCGTCCATGTACCAGAAAGCCGGACGGATGCCCCACGGATCGCGCACCGCAAAAGACTCACCGCTACCGGTCATACCGCAGATCACATAGCCTCCATCCCACTCCTTGCTCGAAGTCTTGAGGACATTGCCCAGATCAATGCGGTCTTCTATAGCGTGAGTAATATCCATGCCTTTCAGACCTTCCTTCTCACATTCCACATAGAGGCGCTCCACCTCGCGATCCAAACGGTGCCCCACTTGTTCCAGCATAATATATGTGTCGGCATATTTACGCGGATGCTGGCCGTCGGCAGTGATACGTGCGAAAATCTCATCCACATTGGTCATGTTGAAATTGCCGCACAACGCCAAATTCTTGGCACGCCAGTTGTTACGGCGCAAGAACGGATGCACGTAGGAGATACCGCTTTTTCCGGTAGTGGAATAACGCAAATGCCCCATATATACCTCTCCGGCAAAGGGAAGGCATTTCTTGGCGTATCCGGCATCATGCAATTGTTCAGGCGCCAAATCCTTGAAATGATTTTGCACCGTACCGAATATCTCTGTTATCGCCCCTGAACCTAAAGCTCTTTCACGGAACATATATTCTTCACCGGGATTGGCCTCCAGTTTGACACAGGCCAACCCGGCGCCTTCCTGTCCGCGGTTGTGTTGTTTTTCCATCAGCAGATACAGCTTGTTCAAGCCATACATCCAGGTTCCATACTTTTCCTGATAATATTCCAGCGGTTTCAGCAGTCGTATCATAGCGACTCCACATTCATGCTTTAACGGTTCCATGCTCTCTCTTTACTACTTAAATTAATAGTTCATTTTCAGATTCTTATAAAAACATCCCAAAGGTATGACAAGACCTTCTGTCATTTTTCCAAACTTACGGTACATCTTTCAAGAATTATGCCGGAAACTTCCTGCATAATCTCCGGCAGCATTGCCTTCTATTCTACTGTTACCGACTTCGCCAGATTTCGTGGCTGATCCACATTCTTCCCTTTGCAAATGGCTACATGGTAGGCCAATAACTGTAAGGGGACCGTAGCTATCAACGGTTCGAGGCACTCTAATGTTTCGGGCAACTCAATGCAATCATCGGCCAACTTACCGATTACCGTATCTCCTTCTGTGACCAAAGCGATTACTTTTCCCTTCCGCGCCTTGATTTCCTGTATGTTACTCATTATCTTTTCATACATCGCATTATGCGTAGCTATCACCACAACAGGCATTTCGGCATCAATCAATGCGATAGGCCCATGTTTCATCTCGGCTGCGGGATAGCCTTCAGCGTGAATATAAGATATCTCCTTCAACTTTAACGCACCTTCCAAAGCTACCGGGAAACTGTAGCCCCGTCCCAAATAGAGGAAATTATGTGCATAGGTGAAAATACGCGACAGTTCCGCTATTTTAGGATTACTGATCAATATCTTTTTTATTTTAGCCGGAATCACAGTCAATTCCCGGATCACTTCCAGGTATTTCTCATCTGCCATACTCCCTTTCTCTTTTGCCAGCGTCAGCGCCAGCATGGTAAGCACGGTTACCTGTCCGGTAAATGCCTTGGTGGACGCCACTCCTATTTCCGGTCCTACATGAATATAAGAACCGGTATCTGTAATGCGCGGAATGGATGAACCTACCGCATTGCATATACCATAGATAAAAGCTCCTTTCTCTTTCGCCAGTTCTATGGCAGCCAATGTATCGGCCGTTTCACCCGATTGCGAGATAGCTATTACCACATCGTCTTCATGAATCACCGGATCACGATAGCGGAACTCGGAGGCATATTCCACTTCTACCGGAATACGGCAGAAACTTTCTATCAGTTGTTTCCCTATCAATCCGGCATGCCACGAAGTTCCGCAAGCCACAATTACAAAGCGACGAGCCTTGAGCAGACGTTCCTTATGATCAATAACCGCCGACAGTACTACTTTATCACCGTCCGCATTGATGCGTCCACGCATACAGTCGTTAATACAATCGGGTTGTTCGAATATCTCCTTCAACATGAAATGCGGGTATCCCCCTTTCTCCAGTTGTCCCAGATTCATTTCCACCGTACGTACTTCGGGATTTTGAAGCACGTTGTCCAGATTGACGACTTCCAATGTCTTGTCTCTGCGAATCACCGCTATCTCCCCATCTTGCAGATACACCACTTTATCCGTATACTCTACAATCGGAGTAGCATCCGAAGCCAGAAAGAATTCATCCTTCCCTATCCCTACCACCAGCGGACTGCTTTTGCGTGCTGCAATAATCTCATCGGGATTATTCTTGTCGAGCACCGCTATAGCGTATGCGCCAATCACCTCATGCAGAGCCAACTGAACGGCAGTAAGTAAATCTAAATGGTTGGAAAGTTGGAAAAATTCAATTAACTGTACGAGAACTTCGGTATCTGTACTACTTTTAAAGATGAACCCTTTTTTTTGTAGCTTTTCTTTCAGGGTAGCGTAGTTTTCAATAATACCATTGTGGATAAGAGCTAGATTCTTTGAAGAAGAAAAATGAGGATGAGCGTTAGCCTGACAAGGCTCTCCGTGGGTGGCCCATCGGGTGTGGGCAATACCAATTGTACCGGAAACGTCTTTTTGGGAAACAAAAGCCTCTAGGTCTGAAACCTTTCCTTTCGTTTTATAAACGTTCAACCTCCTTTTTTTGTCTATCAATGCGACTCCTGCGCTATCATAGCCCCGGTATTCCAACCGCTTCAGGCCTTTTATGAGAACAGGGTAAGCATCTCGTTTTCCAATATAGCCTACTATTCCACACATAATCTACTAAGTATATGTTCTGATTCGACTGCAAAGATACAAATATCAATTAACATAAATGCAATAAAAAACCATAAATAATTGACGAAAGCGATAAAAAAGTAAGAATAAAAATCGAAAAGAAATATTTTATTCGTTTTTTTATAAATATGAAAACTTACAGTATGATATTGTCTGTTGTGGTTTTAGTTACGATTTGAAAGACAGTAAGCAAGCAAGAAGAGTAATGTGTAAAGAGGACCGTCATCCCGACGCCCCTCTCCGCAAACTTAAAACAACCAACAAAAGAAATAGATAACCTTTATGCAGTGATTATCTAATAAAAAGCAATTCACGATATTTAGGTAATGTCCACATCTGGTTGTCTACGATCAGCTCCAGCTTGTCAATATGATAACGTATCTCTTCCAGCATCGGGGCGATGGTATCGTGATAGGCAATGGCCTTTTCGCGCTCGCTCTCTATTTTGTTCGCCACTTTTCGCGCCTCCACCATGGCATTTACATGCTCGGTGATGAAAATGGTTCGCCGGGCAATCTCTTCGATGAGTTTCATGTTCTCGGCCGACAGTTGGGATGCTTTTTCCGCCGGGAAGAGCTCTTTCATTTTATACACATTGTCTATCAGCTTGCTTTGGTATTCGGTGGCTACGGGGATGATGTGGTTCATCGCCAGGTCGCCCAGCACGCGCGCCTCGATCTGGATTTTCTTTGTGTAAGTTTCCCATTTCACTTCATTGCGCGCCTCCAGCTCCTTGCGGGTCATCACGCCGGTGGATTCGAACATGGCGATGCTCGCGGGCTTCAAGTAGTTGTCGAAAATGAGCGGGCAGCTCGTTTCGCAGTCCAGACCCCGGTGGGCGGCCTCCGCCTTCCATTCGTCCGAGTAGCCGTTGCCGTCAAAACGGACAGGCTTGCACTCCTTGATGTAGCGGCGGATAATTTCGATGATGGCGGAGATTTTCGGTTCACCCTTTTCGATGAGCGCGTCCACGTCCTGCTTGAACCGGGCAAGTTGTTCGGCAACGGCCGCGTTGAGCGCAATCATGGCACTGGCACAGTTTGCCTCCGAGCCTACGGCGCGGAATTCGAAGCGATTGCCGGTGAAGGCGAACGGCGAGGTGCGGTTGCGGTCGGTATTGTCAATCAGCAGTTCGGGAATTTGCGGGATGTCCAGCTTCATTCCCTGTTTGCCTGCCAGTGAGACAAGGTCATCGTTGCCGCTTTCTTCTATATGGTCCAGCACTTGCGTGAGCTGTTTGCCCAGGAAAGAAGAAATGATGGCGGGCGGCGCTTCGTTGGCTCCCAGGCGATGGGCGTTGGTGGCACTCATGATAGAGGCTTTCAGCAAACCGTTGTGGTGGTATACCGCCATCAGGGTGTTGACAATGAAGGTGATGAAGCGCAGATTGTCTTCGGCGGTCTTGCCCGGAGCCATCAGCAGAACGCCGGTGTCTGTACCCAGTGACCAGTTGTTATGCTTCCCCGAGCCGTTGACGCCTTTGAAGGGTTTTTCGTGCAGCAACAGGCGGAAGCCGTGGCTCCGCGCCACCTTGCGCATGAGCGACATGAGAAGCATGTTATGATCTACCGCCAGGTTGCATTCTTCGAAAATGGGAGCCAGCTCAAATTGGTTGGGAGCCACTTCGTTATGGCGGGTCTTGACGGGTATGCCCAGTTCCAGCGCCTGTATTTCAAGGTCTTTCATAAAGGCAGCCACACGGGTGGGGATGGCTCCGAAGTAATGGTCTTCCAATTGCTGGTTCTTGCTGGCTTCGTGTCCCA
Source organism: Phocaeicola vulgatus ATCC 8482 (assembly GCF_000012825.1). Classification (GTDB taxonomy): domain Bacteria; phylum Bacteroidota; class Bacteroidia; order Bacteroidales; family Bacteroidaceae; genus Phocaeicola; species Phocaeicola vulgatus. The sequence continues at coordinate 4,928,901 of NC_009614.1, forward strand.
TCAGGGTGCGCCCGGTCAGCAGCAGGTCGGGACGGGCGGCATACAGTCCTTCGTCTACCAAGAAGTATTCCTGTTCCCAGCCCAAGTAGGCCACCACTTTCTTCACTTCCGGGTTGAAGTAACGGCACACGTCCACGGCGGCTTTGCCCACAGCACTCAAGGCTTTCAGCAGTGGCGTTTTATAGTCCAGCGACTCGCCGGTGTAAGCAATGAAGACGGTAGGGATGCACAGGGTGTCGTCCACCACGAAGACAGGCGATGAGGGATCCCATGCGCTGTAGCCGCGTGCCTCGAAAGTGTTTCGGATGCCGCCGTTGGGGAAGCTGGAAGCATCGGGCTCCTGCTGTACGAGGAGTTTGCCCGAAAATTCCTCCATCATTCCACCCTTGCCGTCGTGTTCCACAAAGGCGTCGTGCTTTTCGGCTGTGCCTTCAGTCAGGGGTTGGAACCAGTGGGTGTAGTGGGTTACCCCTAGCTCAGTTGCCCAGCGTTTCATGCCTGCCGCCACTTCGTCGGCTATGGCACGCTCCAGGGGGGCACCGTTGTCCATGGCGTCCGTCAGTTTGGCATAAACGGCGCCGGGCAGATACTTGAACATTTTCTCGCGGTTGAAAACGTATTTGGCGAAATATTCACTGGGCCTTTCGGCTGGTGTCTCCACCGTTGCTGCTTTCTTCTTGAAAGCCGTTTCGACTACTCTGAATCTTAATTTTGACATAATACCTAAATTTGTTTAGTTGTTGATTAGTAGAGTGAATGGAAAAAACTTTTGTGATTAATTGTATGCTGACTCGCCATGCTCGTAGATATCGAGTCCTTCCTCTTCAATGCGTTTCGGAACACGCAAGCCATGTATCTTGTCCAGCACTTTAAAGACAATGAAGCCCATGCCTGCCGCCCACGCTCCTACCACGGCCGCGCCGAAGAGCTGTGCCAGCAGGAAGCTGCTGCCGCCGCCATAGAACAGTCCCTTTTCTGTAGCGAAGAGTCCTGTAAGAATCGTTCCCAGGCAACCGCAAACGCCGTGTACGGACGATGCGCCTACGGGGTCGTCAATCTTTAGCACATGGTCGATAAAGTCGACTGCAAATATCATTACCACGCCGCAAATGGCACCGATAAGTACAGACCCGAAAGGCGATACCAGGTCACATCCCGCCGTGATGCCCACCAGTCCTGCCAGCACACCGTTCAGTGTGAGGGACAAGGAAGGTTTGCCATACTTCATCCAACTCGCCACCAGTGCGAAGAAACCTCCTGCACAAGCTGCCAGGTTGGTGGTGAGGAACACATGCGAAATGGCTGTCTGGTCTCCACTTGTTGCCGCTGCCAACTGCGAACCGGGGTTGAACCCGAACCAGCCGAACCAAAGGATAAACACGCCCAGGCAGGCAAGCGTCAAACTATGACCGGGGATGGCCCTTGATTTGCCGTCTTTCCCGTATTTGCCAATACGCGGTCCCAGAATGGCGGCGCCCACCAGGGCAATCCATCCGCCTACGGAGTGAACCACCGTAGAGCCGGCAAAGTCATGGAAAGTAGCGCCGAACGTCCTCATCATAAAGGAGCCTTCGTCTCCGTTCATCAGCCATCCTCCGCCCCAGGTCCAGTGGCCGGAAACCGGATAAATGAGTACGCTGATAAAGACAGTATAGACCAGATACATGGAGAACTTAGTACGTTCCGCCATGGCTCCGGACACGATGGTGGCCGCCGTGGCGCAGAATACAGTCTGGAAAATCAGGAAGCCTTCGATGGGCAATCCGTTGTCGATGATTTTGTCCATCGCCTCCAAGTTGAAAAAATGGGGGGCGCCCACAAAACCGCCTATGCCGAACATCAGCCCGAAGCCGATGAACCAGAACAGGATGGAGCCGAACATGAAGTCTACCAGATTTTTCATCAGCACGTTGGCCGTGTTCTTGGTACGGATGAACCCGGCTTCTACCAAGGCGAATCCCGGTTGCATGAAGAATACCAGCATGGCAGCAAGTAGCATCCATACAGTGTTGAGTCCGGTAGCAAGTTCGCCCAGGGCCCCGGCGGTTGCATCGGGCGCCGCGGTGGTGGCTGCCACGCCTGCATCTTGCGCCCAAAGGCCGGCGGGGAGCATAAATAAGAGTATAGTATCCATAATTTTTCTCGTTTACGTTGTAGTATTGTTTTATTCCCGACTTTACTTTTGCCGGTAAAGGGAAGTAGCTTGCGCTTATTTTTCCTGTTCTGCATTATACAGGGCTATGTCACCCCGCTCGCCCGTGCGTATGCGGACGGCGTCTTCAATGGGGATGACGAAAATACGTCCGTCGCCTATCTCGCCGGTGTGCGCCGCCTTGATGATGGCTTGCACTGTTTTCTCCACATTCTTTTCGCGCACCACGATGGAAACCAGGATTCTTTCAATCGAACTGGTATCATACACCACGCCACGGTAGATACGTCCCTGGCGTGCTTTGCCAATGCCTCTTACATCGTAGTAGGAAAACCATTCGATGTCGGCTTCGAGCAACGCGTCCTTTACGTCCTCGAACTTGGTCTTACGGATAATAGCCTCAATTTTCTTCATTGTTGTACTTGTAATTTATATGTTCCAATCTTTTTACCTTTTTAAAAACTGATACCTCTCTATTTTGTCGTTATGTCTGAATTTGTTGTCGTACCTGCATTTTCAGCACTTCCTGTCAGAAACCCAGTCCGAATACGAAATAGGCCCCTTCGGTGCGCGGATTCACCGTCACCTTGGCGAAGGCGGGGACTGAGAATGAGTCTGTAATCTTGATTTCCTTGGATGCCCCAAGGCTGATGTCGCATACGGCGAACCCGTCCGAACCACTGCATTCCGGATCTGCGGACACGTTATAGAAGTCATTGGCCCATGGCGTGGCTCCTATTTCTGCCGTCCAGTCCAGACCTGCCAATTTGAAGGGGGCGGCGAGTGATATGTAAGAGGAGTAAGCCCGGTCGCCGTCCTTGTTCACCCCATCGTCGCCTGCAAAGTTGGTGTACCAGTTCACTGCCAACGGACCGAAATCGTAGCCTATCTGCGCTTCGAATACATGGCTGGTATGGTGCGTGCCATAGTGGAAATAGCCGGGACCGCCATTGAACCAGTAGTCTGTCACCGAAATGCTGAAACCGCCGGTACTGTAGCCCAGCGTCAGGTCCAGTTCTTTCGTATCAGCGGACTCAATGCCTGCGGATCCCCATGCACCGAGCGAAAATCCTTTGTAGGCAACGGACAATGACGGCTGTATGCTTACGCCTCCCAAATCCTGTCCGCGCCAAATATAGCCGCTTACCAAGTCAGCTCCTACACTGGCTTCCACCTTGTCTTGAGCGATGCTCGTTGCCGGCACTGCCATGGACATGCCTAATAGCAATGCCGTTTCCTTAAAATTCATCTTCATAGCTTTTTACCTTTTAATTAATAATAGTGAGTATGTCATATTTTATATACCTATTGGCTTGATTGATGTAAGTCCGGTGCAAGCACACAGTGCTTCAAGGTGTTGCCGTGTACAGCTCAGAGCAACCATTTCCTGATCCGTTTCATGGCTTCTTCGCAATCCGCCCGCTCTCCGAAAGCGGTCAAGCGGATATATCCTTCACCACTGGGGCCGAAGCCTACTCCCGGCGTGCCCACTACATTGGCTTCATACAGCATCTGTTCAAAGAATTTCCACGAGCTTACCTCGCCCGGCGCCTTCACCCACAGGTAGGGGGCGTTCTCTCCGCCGAAAACTTTGAGTCCTGTACTTTCCAACGCTTCTTTCATGATGCGGGCGTTAGCCATATAATACTGTATGATGGCTTTCACTTGCTTTTTGCCCTCGGGGGTATAGATCGCTTCGGCACCACGCTGGGTGATATAGGATGTCCCGTTGAACTTGGTGCACTGGCGGCGGTTCCACATCCGGTTCAGCGGAATGCGCTCTCCTTCCAGCGTGGCGGCTGTGAGTTCTTTCGGTACGACGGTGTATCCGCAACGCACCCCGGTGAATCCGGCCGTCTTCGAGAAACTGCGAAATTCTATCGCTACTTTCTTCGCTCCTTTTATCTCATAAATGGAGTGAGGAATGTCCGGGTCTTGTATGTAGGCCTCGTAGGCAGCATCGTAAAGGATGAGGGTATCATTTTCCAATGCATAGTTCACCCATTTTTTCAGTTCGGCCTTGCTAATGACCGTCCCCGTAGGGTTATTGGGATAGCAGAGGTATAGGATATCTATCCTGCGGTCGGGAATTTCGGGCACGAAATTATTCTCGCTCAGGCAAGGCAAGTATACCACGTTGCTCCATCGCCCGTCTTCCAGTATCCCGGCACGGCCGCACATTACGTTCGAGTCGATGTATACGGGGTAGATGGGGTCTGTCACGCCGATGCTGTTGTCGTGGCGAAGGATGTCTCCGATATTTCCCGTATCGCTCTTGGCGCCGTCACTGATAAAGACTTCGCCGGGTTCCAGATAGACGCCGCGCGGAGCGTAATCGTTCCTGATGACGGCATCTATCAGGAAATCATAACCTTGTTCGGGACCGTAACCGTGGAATGTCTCTTTGTTTGCCAGCTCGTCTACTGCCTTATACATGGCTTCGATGGAAGTTTGAGGCAGCGGGCGGGTTACATCTCCGATACCCAGACGGATAAGGTCCGTTTTGGGATGAGAGACTTTGAATGCATTTACCTTTTTGGCAATGTCCGAAAACAAGTAATTGTTTGGTAGTTTTAAAAAATGTTCGTTTACTAGTGCCATCGTTGTTATTGTTTTTATCGTTGTTTTAAGTTTTTCAAAATCAGTATCACATCTCTATTTCGCCTTCGAAAACCTTTCCGGCCGGACCGGTCATGTATACATGTCCGTCTTTCTCGTTCCAATGGATGTGGAGATCGCCTCCGTCCATCCTTACCCACGATTTTCGTCCGGCTTTATGGTTCAGTACGGCCGCCACGGCGGTGGCGCAGGCCCCTGTTCCGCAAGCCATTGTGATGCCCGAACCTCTTTCCCACACTCTCATCCGTAGGGATTGATCCGGCAATATTTCTACAAATTCCACATTGGTCCGCTCAGGAAAAAGCGGATGATTTTCCAGTTTCGGGCCAACCGCGGGCAAATCCACCTCTTTTATATCATCTACGAAAATGACAACATGCGGATTTCCCATGCAGACGAATGTTCCTTTGTATTCTTTTCCATCGGCCGGGATGGTTTCTGCCAGCATTCCGCCGGTTTTCGTAGCTATCTGTCCGGGATTCGATAGCAGAGGCGTACCCATATCTACGGTTACATCCTTCACCACCCCGTTGCCTGTATGAAGTTTCAGGATTTTGATTCCCGAAAGGGTTTCCAGCGTGATCACCTCCTTATCCGTCAGTCCTTTCTCGTATACATATTTGCCTATGCAGCGCGAGGCGTTTCCACACATCATGGCTTCGGAGCCGTCTGCATTGAATATACGCATACTGAAATCCGCTTTTTCGGATGCTCCAATCAGTACCAGACCGTCCGCACCGATACCGGTATGATAAGTGCTCCATTTTCTGGCGGCTTTTATCGGATCTTGCAGCGGAGAAGACAAGGTATTTACATAGATATAATCATTGCCGGTTCCTTGCATCTTGGTGAACTTGATAGTTGTTGCCATTTTGATTAATACTTATTTATTGTGGTTTCCTTTTGCTTTTAATTCTGTGCAAATATATATCTTTTTGATATTTTATAAGATATAATTGTTTCTATTTTCTTATTTATTTTCATTCTAATAACAAATAGAAACAGAAGCATTTATTTTTTCTTTCAAATTGCATCAAAACAAGGGTAGATAGTTTTGAATTGTAAGTCAATAGGTCGTTATATGATTGGGGAATGTAATATTCCCATTATTATATTCGGTCGATTGACTATAAAGGGGATATGCCGTCATAAATACAATCTATATGAATAAAAGAAATGCCCAAACTTACAATTTAAAAGTATTTTTCACAATCTAGCTTTCAAATATTAAATATACACGTCATATATACAACAAACTGTAATACAGAGACGCAAGACTGCATCTTTTTATCAAAAGAAAGCACCAACTCTTCATCAAAAAGAAATAAATTACCTACTTTTGCAGAACAATATGAAATACAAACCAGCATTATTATAAACTAAAGATAGCAATAATGGTAAAAACAGAGCAAACAGGTCTTTATGACGCAACCAACGAACATGACGCTTGCGGCGTAGGCATGGTAGTCAACATTCATGGCAACAAGTCGCATGAACTGGTAGACTCCGCATTAAAGGTATTGGAAAACATGCGCCACCGAGGCGCGGAAGGAGCCGATAACAAAACCGGCGACGGAGCCGGAATCATGCTACAGATTCCCCACGAATTCATCCTCCTGCAAGGCATCCCCGTACCCGAAAAAGGAAAATACGGAACCGGACTCGTATTTCTGCCCAAAGACGAAAAAGAGCAAGCCGGCATCCTGAGCATTATGATTGAAGAAATAGAACGCGAAGGACTTACCTTGATGCACCTGCGCAATGTGCCCACCAACCCCGCCTGCCTGGGCAAGGACGCACGGGCCACCGAACCGGACATCAAACAGGTATTTATCACCGGAGTGACAGATGCGGACAGCCTGGAACGCACCCTCTACATCATCCGCAAGAAGATAGAAAAGCGCGTGCGGCACACGGACTTCTACATCGTTTCGCTATCGGCAAAAAACATTATATATAAAGGTATGCTCTCGTCCATGCAAGTGCGCGAGTACTTCCCGGACCTGACGCAACCCTATTTTACCAGTGGATTGGCATTGGTACACTCCCGTTTCAGCACCAACACATTTCCTACATGGAGCCTCGCCCAACCGTTCCGTTTGTTAGCGCACAACGGCGAAATCAATACCATCCGCGGTAACCGGGGTTGGATGGAGGCGCGCGAAAGTGTCCTTTCCTCTCCGGCATTGGGGGATGTCAAAGACATCCGTCCCATTATCCAGCCGGGCATGAGCGACAGTGCCTCACTGGACAATGTGCTGGAATTTTTTGTGATGTCGGGACTGAGCCTGCCCCATGCCATGGCGATGCTGGTACCCGAATCGTTCAACGACAAAAACCCCATCAGTGAAGATTTGAAAGCGTTTTACGAATATCACTCCATCCTGATGGAACCTTGGGACGGGCCTGCCGCACTGCTGTTCAGTGACGGACGGTTTGCCGGAGGAATGTTGGACCGCAACGGTCTGCGCCCTGCCCGTTACCTCATTACCAATAATGACATGATGGTAGTGGCCAGTGAAGTAGGCGTGATGGATTTCGAACCGGGAGAGATTAAAGAGAAAGGGCGTCTGCAACCGGGAAAAATACTGATGATTGATACCGAACAGGGTAAAATATATTATGACGGTGAACTAAAAGAACAACTGGCATCGGCACGCCCCTATCGCGCCTGGCTGTCTGCCAACCGCATCGAGCTCGATACCTTGAAAAGCGGACGCAAGATAGACAACCGGATAGACGGCTATGACCGTATGCTGCGTACCTTCGGATTCTCGCGCGAGGATATAGAACGCACCCTCATGCCGATGTGCAACACAGGAGCCGAACCCATCGCCTCTATGGGTAACGACACGCCGCTGGCCGTCCTTTCGGACAGGCCGCAGTTACTGTTCAACTATTTCCGCCAACAGTTTGCCCAAGTGACCAATCCCGCCATCGACCCTATCCGTGAAGAGTTAGTCATGTCGCTCACCGAGTACATCGGCGCCGTGGGAATGAATATCCTGGTGCCCAGCGAAAGCCATTGCAAAATGGTACGCCTGCCTCATCCCGTGCTGAACAACACCCAACTGGACATCCTCTGCAACATCCGGTATAAAGGATTCAATACCGTGAAACTCCCTATCGTATTCGAGGTGAGCAAGGGAAAAACCGGATTGCAAGAGGCCCTGAACGACCTGTGCAAACAAGCCGAGCAATCCGTTACCGACGGAGTGAACTATATCATTCTGAGCGACCGTTTTGTGGACGACACCCATGCCGCCATCCCGTCGCTACTGGCAGTTAGCGCTGTCCATCATCACCTCATCTCCGTTCAGAAACGCGTGCAAACCGCATTGATTGTAGAAAGCGGCGAGATTCGCGAGGTGATGCACGCCGCCCTGTTGCTGGGATATGGCGCCAGTGCCATCAATCCCTACATGGCCTTCGCCGTACTGGATGAACTGGTGAGGAAAGGCGATGTGCAGATGAATTACGAAACGGCCGAGAAGAATTATATCAAGGCCATCCGCAAGGGCTTGTTCAAGATCATGAGCAAGATGGGCATTTCTACCATCCGTTCCTATCGGGGCGCAAAGATTTTTGAAGCCGTAGGGGTCAGCGAGGAATTGCTGAGAAGCTATTTCGGCACACAGACATCCAGCATCGGAGGCATCCGTCTGGAAGAAGTCGCCAGAGACGCCATCGCCCTGCACGATGCCGGATTCGCTGCAAAAGAAGTGAGCGACATTTTACCGCACAACGGACTTTTCTCTTTCCGCAAAGACGGAGAACGGCACGCCTGGAATCCGGAAACCATCTCCACCCTGCAACTGGCCACCCGGCTGGGCAGCTACAAGAAGTTCAAGGAATTCACCTCCATGGTAGATGGAAAAGATTCCCCCCTCTTCCTGCGCGACTTCTTCGGACACAAACGAAACCCCATTGATATTGAAAAGGTGGAGCCGGTAGAAAACATCGTGAAACATTTCGTGACAGGAGCCATGTCCTTCGGCGCTATCAGCAAGGAGGCACATGAGGCGCTGGCACTGGCCATGAACAAACTGGGCGCACGCAGCAATACGGGTGAAGGAGGTGAGGACAGCGACCGCATTACCGGCACTTACCAGGGTATCTCACTTTGCAGCAAGACCAAGCAGATAGCATCGGGACGCTTCGGAGTCACCGCCGAATACCTGGTCCATGCCGAAGAGATCCAGATAAAGGTGGCCCAAGGCGCCAAGCCGGGAGAAGGAGGACAACTGCCGGGATTCAAGGTAGACGAGGTGATTGCCAAAACCCGCCACTCCATTCCGGGCATCTCGCTCATTTCCCCTCCACCCCATCATGACATTTATTCCATCGAAGATTTGGCCCAGTTGATTTTCGACCTGAAAAACGTAAATCCACAGGCACGAATCAGCGTGAAACTGGTAGCCGAAAGCGGCGTAGGAACCATTGCCGCCGGAGTAGCCAAAGCGAAAGCCGACCTGATTGTCATTTCGGGAGCGGAAGGAGGAACCGGCGCGTCGCCTGCATCGAGTATGCGGTATGCAGGTATCTCGCCCGAAATAGGACTGAGCGAGACGCAACAGACCTTGGTGTTGAACGGACTCCGCGGACAAGTGAAACTGCAAGTGGACGGACAGTTGAAAACCGGACGGGATATTATCAACATGGCCTTGCTGGGTGCGGAAGAATTCGGTTTCGGTACCACCGCATTGATTGTACTGGGATGCGTCATGATGCGCAAGTGCCACACCAACACCTGTCCCGTAGGCGTGGCCACCCAAGACCCCGAACTCCGCAAACATTTCCGCGGACACTATGAATATGTAGTGAATTATTTCACTTTCCTGGCACAGGAAGTACGCGAATATCTGGCCGAAATGGGATTCACCCGGTTGGAGGATATCATCGGACGGACAGACCTGATTGAAATACAACAAGCACCAAGTGAGAAGAAATCCTCACTATTGGATTTCAGCAGACTGCTACACCGGGTGGACAACGGAGCTGCCATACACCATGTCATGGAACAGAAGCACGACATTGCCCATGTGAAGGATGTGACCATACTGGCCGCCGCCAGGGATGCCATAGAAAACGGAAAAGAAATTTCCCTGGAATACACCATCGCCAATACGGACCGTTCGGTAGGCGCCATGCTGGCAGGAGCGGTTGCCAAGAAATACGGGCAGGCAGGACTTCCGGAACAGACCATCCACATCAAATTCAAAGGTTCGGCAGGCCAAAGTTTCGGTGCGTTCCTGACCCACGGCATCAGTTTCAAGCTGGAAGGCGAAGCGAATGACTACCTGGGAAAAGGACTGAGCGGCGGACGCATTGCTGTACTGCCCCCCGTGCGCAGCAATTTCGATGCGGAAAAGAATACCATCGCCGGAAACACCCTGTTGTATGGCGCTACTGACGGCGAGGTGTATATCAACGGACGGGTGGGCGAACGCTTCGCTGTCCGCAATTCCGGTGTGACGGCCGTGGTAGAGGGTGTAGGCGACCACTGTTGCGAATACATGACCGGAGGACGGGTCGTGGTACTGGGGGAAACCGGACGGAATTTCGCTGCCGGGATGAGTGGCGGCGTGGCTTACGTGTGGGACAAGAACCACAACTTCGATTATTTCTGCAACATGGAGATGGTGGAGCTCTCGCTTATCGAGGAGGCATCTTACCGGAAGGAACTGCATGAACTGATCCGTCAGCATTACCTCTATACCGGCTCCAAACTGGCAAGAACGATGTTGGATGACTGGAATCGCTATGTGGATGAATTTATTCAGGTAGTACCTATCGAATATAAACGAGTATTGCAAGAAGAACAAATGCGTAAGCTGCAACAAAAAATAGCTGATGTACAAAGAGATTATTAACGACAAAAGAAATACAACAAAGATATGGGAAATCCAAAAGCATTTTTAACTATACCGCGTCAGGAAGCGGGCTACCGTCCCATCCACGACCGGATATCAGATTATAGCGAGGTAGAACAGACTCTGAACAGCCGTGACCGGAAACTTCAAGCCTCACGCTGCATGGACTGCGGCGTTCCCTTCTGCCACTGGGCTTGTCCGCTGGGCAACAAGCAGCCCGAATTTCAAGATGCCCTCTACAAAGGCAAATGGGAGGAAGCCTACAAGATATTGAACGAAACCAACGATTTTCCTGAGTTCACCGGCCGCATCTGCCCCGCCCTCTGCGAAAAGAGTTGCGTGCTGAAACTGAGCATGGACTCTCCCGTCACCATCCGCGAGAACGAAGCGGCCATTGCCGAAGCAGCCTTCCGCGAAGGTTACATCAAGCCCCGGAACATTGAACGCAACGGACGGAAAGTAGCCATTATCGGCGCCGGGCCCGCCGGACTGGCCGCCGCCAACCAGCTCAACGGAAAAGGGTACACAGTGACCGTCTTCGACAAGAATGAGGCTCCCGGCGGCCTGCTACGTTACGGCATCCCCAACTTCAAGCTGCACAAGCCCATCATCGACCGCCGTATCCGGGTGATGGAAGAAGAAGGCATCCACTTCAAAATGAACAACGATGTGGATGTGCGGCAACTCCCCGAAGGTTTTGACGCCTACTGCATCTGCACCGGAGCTCCGACCGCCCGTGACCTCCCTGTCCCCGGACGCGAACTGAAAGGCATCCACCCGGCACTGGACATGCTGGCGCAACAAAACCGTATCCTTGCCGGCATGACGTTCCCGAAAGAACAACTGGTTACTGCCAAAGGGAAAAAAGTACTGGTCATCGGCGGAGGGGATACCGGCAGCGACTGCATAGGGACCAGCAACCGGCAAGGTGCCCTAAGCGTCACCCAAATAGAAATCATGCCCCAGCCGCCCGTAGGACAGAATCCTGCCACTCCATGGCCCCAATTCCCCGTCGTACTGAAAACCACCTCTTCTCACGAAGAAGGGTGCAGCCGCCTATGGTCTCTCGCCACCCGTAAGTTTTTAGGCAAAAACGGTAAAGTGTGCGGTGTGGAAGTGGAACCGGTGGAATGGACTCCGAGTCCCGACGGCGGCCGCCCTGTCATGAAGCCCACCGGAAAGGTGGAAGTGATTGAAGCCGACCTGGTTCTTCTGGCAATGGGATTCCTAAAGCCCGAACATCCCCAATTCGCCGAAAACGTATTCGTAGCCGGCGATGCAGCAAGCGGAGCCAGCCTGGTGGTACGCGCCATTGCCAGCGGACGGAAAGCGGCAACGGACATAGACAGTTATCTCAATAAATAAATCAACAAATACAATTATGTGTGGAATCGTAGGAATATTCAAGATAAAGCAACAAACGCAGGAACTGCGTCAGAAGGCATTGAAAATGTCACAAAAGCTCCGCCACCGCGGGCCGGACTGGAGCGGCATCTACGTAGGCGACTCTGCCATCCTGGCCCATGAACGCCTCTCCATCGTAGACCCTCAAAGCGGAGGGCAACCCCTATATAGTCCCGACCGGAAACAAATCCTCGCCGTGAACGGAGAAATCTACAACCATCGGGATGTTCGTGCAAAGTACGCCGAAAAATATGATTTCCATACCGGAAGCGATTGCGAAGTCATCCTTGCCCTTTACCGTGACAAAGGTATTCACTTCCTCGAAGAGCTGAACGGCATCTTCGCCTTCGCCCTTTATGATGAGGAGAAAGACGATTTCCTCATTGCCCGCGACCCCATCGGAGTCATACCTTTATATATAGGTAAGGATAAGGACGGCAAAATATACTGCGCCAGCGAGTTGAAAGCCCTCGAAGGGTTCTGTGATGAATACGAACCCTTCCTTCCCGGCCATTACTATTGGGGAAAAGAAGGCAAGATGACCCGCTGGTACGTCCGCGACTGGTTTGAATACGAAGCCGTGAAAAACAACAATGCCTATTCCCTGGACATACACGACGGACTGGAAGAGGCCGTTAAACGCCAACTGATGAGTGATGTGCCCTACGGCGTACTTCTTTCCGGCGGTCTGGACAGTTCCGTCATCTCTGCCATTGCCAAGAAATATGCAGGCAAACGGGTAGAAACCGACAATAAAAAAGATGCCTGGTGGCCTCAGCTCCATTCCTTTGCCATCGGTCTGGAAGGTGCGCCCGACCTGATAAAAGCCCGCGAAGTGGCCCGCTTTATCGGAACCGTGCATCATGAAATCCACTATACCATCCAAGAAGGATTGGACGCTATCCGCGACGTCATTTACTACATCGAGACTTACGATGTCACCACCGTTCGCGCCTCTACCCCGATGTATTTGCTGGCACGCGTCATTAAAAGCATGGGAATCAAAATGGTGCTGAGTGGCGAAGGGGCTGATGAAGTGTTCGGCGGCTATCTCTATTTCCACAAAGCCCCTACAGCCCAAGCCTTTCATGAAGAAACCGTGCGTAAACTAGGCAAACTCCACCTCTATGACTGCCTCCGTGCCAATAAATCCCTCGCAGCATGGGGAGTGGAAGGCCGAGTGCCTTTCCTGGACAAAGATTTTCTGGACATAGCCATGCGCCTCAATCCCGAGGCAAAGATGTGCCCCGGAAGCACCATCGAAAAGAAAATAGTCCGCAAAGCCTTTGCAGACATGTTGCCCGACAGTGTAGCATGGCGACAGAAAGAGCAGTTCAGCGACGGCGTGGGCTATAGTTGGATTGATACACTGAAAGCCCTTACCGCCGAAGCCGTCAGTGACGAGCAAATGGCGCACGCAGCCGAACGGTTTCCTATCAATACGCCGCAAAACAAGGAAGAATACTACTATCGCAGCATCTTCCAGGAGCACTTTCCCAGTGAAAGCGCAGCCCGCAGCGTGCCAAGCGTGCCCAGTGTGGCATGTTCTACAGCCGAAGCCCTTGCGTGGGACGCCGCCTTCAAGAACATGAACGAACCAAGCGGACGGGCCGTGAAGGGAGTGCACGAAGAAGCATATGATTCATAATATGGCAACGTGAGTCTGATTCCAACAATTTCATGCATACAAAGAAGAGATGCTTTGCACCCCGAAATCTTGCGCGGCCTTGCCTTCGAAAAGAGGAAGGCTGCGCGGTGCTTTTGCCAACGTTTTCGAAATAGAGTGGAAAAAACAGCCCTTTCCATGCCGGGTATCAGAAAAAAATGGTGTAACTTTGTATAGCTATAAAAAAGAGAAGAAGAAAGATGGAAACAAAAAAAGCGCCTCAAATCCCTTACGGCATCTCGGACTTTGTGCGGATGCGGACTGAAAATTATTATTATGTGGACAAGACCATGTATTTGCCCATGATTGAAGATTTTCCACATCCCTGGAGGCATGCCCACCTATCAGATATATGTTCGACCCATGAGTCTGACCCGCACCCTGCAATGGCAAAAAGAAGAAAAATCCTCACTTGTACATGCACAGGATCTTAGCAAGATTGAGCAAACAGGTTTAAGCAAACAAGCCAAAGGCGTTTTGCTGGCACCATCGGCTGACAAACTAAAAGCTATCGTTTGGATAAATGGAGAAGAAGTACCTGTTCTGATGAAACAAGAGATAAAAGAGTACTTCGATGCTACCGAATACGGCAATGCCTATCTGCTGACCGTGGATATGCCCAGACACCAGAAAAATATTCTCCCCTACCGAATATTTAAAGTAGAGTTAACTGATTTAGAGAATGGTGACCGTGGAGAAGGGCTTTATTATATGGAAAAAGAGAACTATATAGGGACATTCATTAAATATTACAAAATCAGCCAACTAATTCATACACAAAGTATTGCGAATTAGTTGGCTTTTTTGTATCTTTAGGTATTCCCCCGAAAATAAGATTTGACGGCCAAAACGGGGGAAATATCCAAACTAATAAGATATGGCAAAGATAGTGAATATTTCAGAAATTCACCCTACTTTGGGTTTTACAGAATTTGATATTCTGGAAAAATACCGCAAGAGTTTTAATGAGAGTGAGCTTGGCAAGCTTCATTCGGTCTTTCCGTTTGAATGTATGGCAAAAGCCGCCGGCCTGTCGGACCGGCGCCTGGGACGCAGGAACAGATTCAGTCCTTCCGCAAAGATCGCCCTTATGGTCCTGAAGGCATACACCGGATTCTCCGACAGGCAACTGGTGGAACATCTGAACGGGAACATACACTACCAGATTTTCTGTGGAATTATGATTCCCCCGTCCCTTCCCATAACCAACTTCAAGATAGTCAGTGCCATCCGTAATGAGATAGCATCCCGCCTTGACATTGATTCTTTCCAGGAGCTCCTGGCTTCACACTGGAAACCTTATCTTGATAACCTTCACGTCTGCATGACCGATGCCACATGCTATGAAAGCCACATGCGTTTTCCTACGGACATGAAACTCCTTTGGGAAAGCCTCGAATGGCTCTACAGGCATATATGCCGGCATTGCAGGGAGTTGGGCATAAGGCGTCCGCGCAACAAATACAGGAATGTGGCGGAATCCTATCTGTCCTACTGCAAGAAAAGAAAGAGGAGAGCTTCAAGGACAAGAATGCTTAAGCGCCGTATGATCAAGCTTCTTGAAAAGCTCCTCAGTCAAAGGGATGGGATCCATAGCGAGTACGGTGCTTTACTCCGATATACCCAGGATTATCATAAGCGTCTTTCCATCATCAGAAAGGTGCTTGTACAAGAAAAGGAAATGTTTGAAGGGCGGAAAGTCAGTGACCGCATCGTCAGCATTGACCGTCATTATGTACGTCCCATCGTCAGAGGCAAGGAAACCAAGTCCGTCGAGTTCGGTGCAAAGGTCAATAATATACAGATAGACGGCATATCGTTCATCGAACACCTCTCGTTCAAGGCATTCAATGAGGGTATACGCTTGAAGGACTGTATCCGTATGCAGCAGAAGCTTATGAATGTAAGGGTAAGATGTGTGGCTGCCGATTCCATATATGCCAATAATGCCAACAGAAAGTTCTGTACAAAATATGGGATATCCACATCCTTTGTGCGCAAGGGAAGGGCGGCCAAAGATGAGCCTTTGAGGAAGGTGCTTAGAAGCGAACTCTCAAAAGAAAGGGCAACACGGCTTGAAGGAAGCTTCGGCACTCAAAAGCAACATTACTCGCTCTCAAGGATAAAGGCCAGAAACAGGAAGACGGAAATACTGTGGATTTTCTTTGGAATACATACGGCAAATGCCATACTGATGATAGAAAAAATCAGAAACAAAACAGCTAAAGCAGCATGATATGATTTTACTCACAGAATCAGAAGAGGTCATCAGACTTCTTCCGGAACGTCATGTCCTGTCGGATAGAAGTATGTGAGAAAGCACGGAAAAATGACAATAAGAATGGCATATGAAATGGTCATGCCCTATCATCTTCATATGCCATCTTATTTTTTAGAGACATTTACTGAATATCCCTATATAAAATAAAAAGAAGCGGTATTCTACCGCTTCTTGAGCCGAAACCGGGACTCGAACCCGGGACCTATTCATTACGAATGAATTGCTCTACCAACTGAGCCATTTCGGCAACTGTTTTTTCTGCAATATCGGGTGCTTTTCTGAAAAAGCGTTGCAAATATATATCTTTCTTTCGAAATAAAGAAACTAAAAGCGGATAATTTTTCAGTTATCCGATTTTGTTATGTCAATTGATGCCGGATTTATTAGTAGGCTTCTTCATGTATCCCTTTCATGGCCCATCCGCTTGGTTCGTTTATGTTCTTGAAAGCGGTATCCCACGTAAGAGCTTCAACGGTAGAATTGTTTTCTTTTATGTAAAGATTATAACATCAAGGCGTAAAAACTATTTTACACTAATTGCTCTCCTCATCAAACACCCGTGATATACTGAAATTTACCCACTCCATACCCAAACAATTCAATATCCGTCAAAGTTTGATGGTCTTTACCTTACCCGGAATGATGGTCAGATGCACCGTTCCATCCTTTTCTATCTCCACCTTCTGATATCTGGCCTCCACCACCACTTTTCCATCCAGTGCCATCACCCCCCACTGGCAGGCATTCCCTTCAAAAGCACAATAACCGCCTACAGGAATACAGATATTCCGGTAACAAGGAGGCACTACGATACGATCTCCCCATTTCAGCCCCCACTTCATCCCCATCCGGAAAGGAAGGACATCTTTTATTTCCTCCAGCCTCTTCCGCCTTTTCTCTTCCTCATTCTGTTGCCGTTCCCGCTGTACGCTCTCCGCACGCCGCCCGGCTTCCTTCCTCAGACCTTCCACCACGGAGGCAAAATCCGCTTCGCCCGCCTTAGGAGCATTACAAGCTATATACCGCTTCCCCTTTCCTTTCTCCACATGATAATAGTTTCCTTCCCCGTCCATCACCACAATGCTCCGATCCGCCAAACAACCACAACACCAGTACACCTCTTCATCATCCCCTTCCAGCACGCAGGCGAAGACATCAAATATAGTAGACCACACAGGATTAACTAGCCGGCAAGACTTCGGAACACGGTAATCCGGTATCTTCAAGTAGAAACCATAAAAACAAAGACTGTCTTTGTGCAAACCATGCATAGAGGCATACGCCTTCCGCGTGCGGCTATGGAAAGTCTCCCCCACCCGCAGCAGCTCTATGCCGCCGTATGAAAAAACCACCGGCCTCTCCTGATAAGTTCTGTTTGTCTTCAAATCGGTATAACAGTCACTCCCATCCTCTTTGGTGACAGAAAGAAGTTCTCCCTTCAGGAATCTCAATCTCCGGCAGCGGTCTGTTACCATCAGGGGAGTTCCGGAATCATCCACCACTCCTGTCCGGCCGTCCTCAAAACGGACAGCAGCCCGGTTTGCACAAATATCAAATACTTCCCGGTATTGAGGAATCACTGTGATTTTGTTCCCGCACCTCAAGCCCCACAAACCACTCTGCCGGTCATGACAGGCTTTCAAAGCAGTCCGTTGCTCCCCACCGACCGGACCACCTCCTCCCAAACAAATCAAATCCCCTTTCCGAATAGCATCCAGCAGACAGTTGTGTGTCATCACAATTTCCAGTCCTTCATTCTGTTTGCTATCTTCCGATAGAGAGCAAGACACAGACAGCCCGCTGTTCTCCATCCGTGTCCAGGGCTGAGCATTTCCCGCCATCCGTCCTTCGAACATCGCCTCCCAGTCACGGTCACGGACAGGCAGACCGAATATCCGGTGCAAGCCCACATTATCTATCAGCATACATGATTCCTTATTATCCGACTTCCGCAGCCCCCGTCCCACCTGTTGCAGGTATTTCGCCAACGAAAGCGTGGGACGTGCCAGCTGCACGAACTCCACATCGGGACAGTCAAAACCTTCGGAAAAAATATCCACATTGACCAACACGCTGATCTTTCCCCGCCTGAAATCCTCTACCAGTTCCTTGCGTTCCAGAGCGGGGGTCCTGCTGTCGATAGCAACAGACTCCACGCCATGCAGGCTGTAATAAGCCGCAATCTGTCGGGCGTGTGCGATGCTCACGGCATAGACTATCCCTTTCTTCCCAGCGGCATATCGACGGACGCTCTCATACAATTGGCGGATACCGGTTTCCCGGTTCAGCACCGCATTCATTTCCTTCACCTGGTAATCCCCGTCCGCACCCCGCTTCTTCAACGAGTCAACCAGCCGCTGTTCCCTGCTGTTCGCACGGATGGACACATAGTCAAAGGACGACAACCAGCCCCTCCCGATAAATTCCGCAATACTCCATGAGGTAATCAGGGTATCAAACAAATCCGTGAATCCTTTGCGGTTCAGCCGACAGGGGGTAGCGGTCATACCCAATTTCCTCGCCTCCGGATAACTCTTCCAAAGCTCCCGATAAGTTTCTGCCAGGGCATGATGTGCCTCGTCAATAACAATCAAATCCGGCTGTCCGTTCACAATCTTCCGGTTTCGTGACAACCACTGGATGGACATCACCCTCACACTTCCGTCCTCCCTCCCCATTCCATAACGGGAAACCGTCTCCTCTATCTGCTCCACCAGTTCCCGACGATGCGCCACAATCCATACCCGGCTACCGGAACCACACAAGAACTCCCTCACTATGGCAGCCAGCAGGTGTGTCTTTCCCGTGCCTGTAGGCATCTGTACCATCACACTCCGGTGAAGCTCCCACTCTTCAAAGAGCCTGAGCTTCATCTCCTGCTGGTAGTCACGAAGACAATCGTTCTTGCAATACATTATACGGATGCCAGTCGCTACCGACAACAAAAACAAGGAAGGCCGCATACGTTATCGCATACAGCCTATATAAATTATAAATATTTTATCTTTACAAAGAGCTTATAATATCGTCTATTCTTCTATGATCCAATCACTCAAAGTATGGTTTTCCGAGTCAAAGTTTAAACCTATCTTCATCACGAGAAGTCCGCAGAGAACAAAGCGTTCGGCCCACATACATTCCCCAAAAGTGATTGCACGCCATGTTCCATTTCACACGGGAGATGGCTTTTTACGTTTTTTTTAGATGCTAACAACAAACTACAGAATAACTATTCGCCCTTGAATACGATTAGCTTTTCCATATCTTGAATAAATTGAAATGTCTTGTCAATATAAGGTATGACCTCATCCTCTGTTGCATCATACAAATCATCATAATCGCCAGATTGCCGTAATTCAAATAAACGGGACAGCAAACGACCATAACTTTTATCTAAAAGACCTTTTACTACAAACCGAGTACCTATCAAGTGAATCATACCACTGTGAAAACAAGATGCAAGACCCTTATCCAACAATAATGCAGAAGCCATATGAAATGCCAAATAATAAAAGCGGTTACCTACCAAGTTCCAAAAGCCCAATTTCGCAACTTCTTTTGCCTCGTTCAAATTACCGTAAGACTTTTGTATCCGATAATTTATAATCGCTTTTTTCTCATCAACACTCAGCATAGTACAATCCCGTCTTGTTCCACATTTTTATAAAAGAGAGAAAAATTTCGTTTCAGCCAATCTTTTAAAGTATACATTATAGGATGAATCTCCACATCAATTTTCCAGTCCAATTCAAATAAAGGATAAACATACTTATCGTGATCTGCTTCTTCTAATTTTTCTTTATCAAGAAGAATCAATATATCCCAATCCGAATCCTCGCGGGCATCGTTACGAACCTGAGAACCCAAAAGTACCACTCTTGCACCTGTAGGCATAACCTGCGCTATGACTTCCTTAATTGCATATAATATTTCTTCTTTTTGCTTCATCATCACAAATAGCTTTTTGTAAAGATAACAAAAAAAATCAGAAACAAAAAGCAAGTATATCCTTTTACCCTTTATTTCTTCAACACCCAACATAAACATCCAACCAGCACGCAGTCCGCCTCTTTGTTTAGAGGATAGTTCTTCTGATTTATTTGGGATAAAGCGCAGCACCAAGTATTCCGTAGTTTTTTCAATGGCAAGTCCTTTAAAAAGGTCTTTTTTCCCGGCTAAATAGCTATGCAGCAGGAGGTCAGCAACGACTTGCCGAAACGATGGGGATGGTTCAGAAAACAATATTTGGAGGTACCGTGGCCATCTATATATAAGGTAGTTTTCCTTTCTGACTATTTCAATCCATCTATCTTTCTACCAACTTAGAAAAAGAAAGTTTGAACAAAGGATTTTTTTTTAATCTCTCACAATCCTCTTTTAACTGTATCTCACAATAGAAGCATATC
This sequence comes from Phocaeicola vulgatus ATCC 8482, assembly GCF_000012825.1. Classification (GTDB taxonomy): domain Bacteria; phylum Bacteroidota; class Bacteroidia; order Bacteroidales; family Bacteroidaceae; genus Phocaeicola; species Phocaeicola vulgatus. Next base: position 4,949,302 of record NC_009614.1, read on the forward strand.
CCAAACAACGGATATGCTTCATAAAAGACCTATTAAATCCTCCACAAAGCAAACAATACATAATTGAATAATATACTTTCCCGCTGTTCAAAACGGCTTTTAGCCAATTGCTCCACAAGTTCTTCAGGCAATTTCCATTCTTCCTTTATTTCATTCTTAATAACATCACGATAGATATTAGGAAAAACTGTATTTTCCTGACGGTTTAATAAACCATGTACCACATCCTTATAATAATCACTGCAAATGCCTCTCATCACCCGACTTATGATCATCTTTTCTACAACATGAGACTTCATGTTGCGATAAAATGAAACATGTATGTTATCAAAGTCTTGTTGAAATAGAATCGACATGGGTATTTTTTTTCAAAAAGTTATTTCAAATGAAGTTTGAAGACCAAACCGCCGGAAAAATATTTATAGCGGTTCAACTCTACTACGGCGTTGATGTAGTCTTTCCAGAAGCTGTACTCAAAACCACAATTTATCGATTTGCTATCATATTCTGCCATCAGATTCAAGTTATTTACCGCTTTGTTGATAAAGGAAATCGGGGACAGAGAGAATCGGAAATTGGCACCGATAGCGGGACCATTTAACGGATAGTCCTTCCGCCTGTTATAAACATATGCTAAATGAACACCTAGCTCTCCCATATTCTTAAATGCCAAATGTTTAGTTGCGACAATGAAATAGCGGTTCCAAAATCCATTACCTGTCCCCTTCGGATTTGAAAAGTTTGTACTACTGTCATCACCGGGGCGTGTCGTAACATCATTGGAACCAATAACAATTGCCGGCATATATTTCCACCATTGTCCCTCTTTCAATAAACGTAAGCGAACAGAAAAGTTTCTATCCTGATTTACGAACTTGCCATACGTGGACGGAACCCAGAATCCACACCCATAAACAGGATCGCATTTCATAGCCTTATGAAGTGTACAATCGTAAGCTACCTCCAGCCATGGAAAAAGAGTGATATTGATATAGTAGTTCAAAGTATTGTATGTCCATCGTGCTGGTGTGGCATGTTTTTCCAAAAATCCACCACCAAACATAAATGTTTTGTCACGCTGCATTTCGGCTGTAGGCATATTGAGGAGTCCTGTTGTTCCTGTTGTAAACTGGGCGTATAAACTCATATAGACTAATGTCCCGACAAGAATAAGAAGTATTTTTCTCATTTAATTTATTTCAGATAAAGATTGTCATTATCTTTATACCAATCAGCTATCGCTTCCTCAAAAGAATAATGGAATTTGTATCCTGAAGCTGAAAGCTTTTTCCCACAAATATTCGTAGATATCATCAGTTTTTTCACACGGGCAGGACAAATTCCCATGGGTGCGCCCAAACAACCAATTACTGTGGCAACCGGCATCAGCACCCATGCGGGTATCAATGGTACCACCTTTTTCAAATCTGTCACTTTCTTCATTGTTTCCACTATCTGTTCAATAGTATAAGCCGGCTCAAAAGTGCAGTTATATAATTCCACTCCCTGTTCATGATGTTCCAATCTATATAGCATAAAACGGACTAACTCCTTCACATAAATACATGCCTTTACAGTATCCTTTCTTCCGGGATATATAAATTTTCCGCCACGTATTCCCCAATAAAGACGAGTGAAGTTTCCATTTTCCCCTTTACCGAATACCACACCCGGACGAACGATCGTCAATTGTCTTTCTGCCTGATTCCTAGCTTGCCAAATCATGTGAATCTTTTCAGCAACCAATTTTGATATTCCATAAGGAGTATTAGGAGTAGGAACTGTAGTTTCTTCCTTCAATTCTTCCGCTGCACCATATGGAGCAATGGAGGAAGTGAATACAATTTTCTTTATTCCATACTTTTCCGCAAAAGCCGTCACATTCTCTGCACCAAGAACATTTGTTTCAAAGTAGGCATAATCAGGATGTCCCGGAGTACGATGTACGGCAGCAAAATTAAAGATAACATCATCAGCCGTAACATTTACCCCTTCAAGCACAATAGGCTTGCGAACATCACAGCGAATGAATGTTGAAGCCAATTTTTGCCCCTTGCGCAATGCAGGCTTATAATCCTCCACACTAGGCAACGGTGTACCCGGCTCTACTATATCAAGATTATATACATTACATTCAGGGTGCAATTCTTGGAGAAGGTTGGTCAGGTGAGTACCTATAAAGCCAGTCCCACCTGTTATAAAATAGTTCATACTCAATTATTTATTAAATTCTTTATATTTCTCCTCTACAAATTCTTTTATTTCCCTTTTAAACCGTTCCTCTGAAAATCTTTCTGCCCAACTACGGCAATCCTCATATTTGAAAGGAGCACTCCCCATCGTTTCAAACTCTTTCACTGCATTTACTATGGCATCGGCCGTCTGCTCATAAAAAAACATTCCGGTTTTTCCATCACAGACCGTTTCCAATGAACCTCCATGTCCATAAGCTATCACAGGAGTACCACAGGCTTCAGCCTCTATAGGAATCATACCGAAATCTTCATCTGCTGCAAAAATAAAAGCTTTGGCATGTTGCATCTTCTCTTTCAGCAAATTAAAAGGTTGATAACCCATCACTGTAATATTTTCATTGGCCAATTCTTTATAATTCTTCAAATTCGGTCCTCCTCCAATCACGATCAATTTCTTATCGGGCATCCTATTGAAGGCTTCAATGATGATGTCTATCTTCTTATATGCTACAAGTCTGCTACTCGCTAAATAGTAATTCTGTTTATCATTGCAATATTCAAAGTTAGAAATATCAATATTAGGGTGAATCGTCACAGAGTTCCTGCGATAAGTTTCTTTGATGCGCCTTCCCACATAATCTGAATTACTGATAAAATAATCCACACGAAAGCTGGAAAGCATATCCCACTTCCTGATATTGTGTAGCATATACCTTACAAGCCAGCTCTTGAATCCTTCAGCCAAATTTGCTTCTTCCAAATATTCGTTATACATATCCCATACATAACGAACTGGAGAATGACAATAACAAATATGTAACTGGTCGGCTTTTGTCAGTACTCCTTTTGCCACCGCGTGACTTGAAGATATAATCACATCATATCCCCGCAAATCAAATTGTTCTATTGCAAAAGGAAACAATGGAAGATAAGCCCGATGCTTCTTTGTCCCCAAAGGCATCTTTTGAATAAAAGATGTATGTACTTTTTTCCAATCAATTCCTAATTCATCACAGACTTCTTTCTTGGCTACTAACGTAAATATATCTGCATTTGGAAACACATCAGCTATAGCTTTGACTACTTTGTCGGAACCTCCAACGGTTACTAACCATTCTTGAATAATCGCTACTTTCATACAATAAAGATTTTCAAAATAGTAGATTTAAATAAATCGTAATCAAAAAGAGAAACACTCTGATAAGATTCTTCCGCCAGCTTATTATATAAAACTCTATCCTTAACCATCATTTCAATATATTGCTTTATGCTTAAAGAATCTCCAACAGGAACAAGGAACCCGTCAATACCATTCCTTATAATTTCTGCTTGACCACCAAGATTAGTTACTATTGCAGGTAGTCCTACACTCTTAGCTTCAACAAGCACTAATGGCAAAGCTTCAGGAATAATAGTCGGCACAACTACAATATCAATAGATTCATACAGTTCATTCATTATATTTTCGCTAAATCCCATAAATTTCACTTTACCATTTGATAATGTTTCCAAAGTATCATGTAGAGGTCCTTCACCATATAATCTAAATTCAACAGGAAGTTTTTCCGAAACTTTATCAGCAGCCTTAATATAATATTCAAATCCTTTTATCTTGATAAGACTTCCCATCGCTGCCACTACAAATTTGTCTTTATTTTTACGACCTTTAAAACCTTTATCATTAATATTAGGGTTGTACAGCAAAATTTTATTCGGTAATTTAATGGTATCATATACTGCTTTTGAAACACATAAAGACATCTCAGCTTTTTTCAAACAAGATCTATATAAAAAATAAAATATTGATTTTGTATTTTCAACTAAATGAGCATGATATATGAATGGGACACCATACATTACTTTCATCATATATGCATACAGTAATCCTTTCTTTGTTGTAACATAAATCAATGTTTTCTTAGTAACATAATATTTAATCTTTCTTAAATTTCCAGGAAAGAGACACGTCAACACCACCAAATCTAATAACCAATTCAAATATTTAAAAGGGAAAAAGAAACTTCGACCTTTTAGCAATACTTTAGAAGAATCCGGAAACTTTTCATTAATCATCTGTTCAAAACGAGTGCCTTTTGCAAAATCTACAAATACAAGTTCACAAGTTTTACTCAAAATCTCAGCTACTTGCAAAGTTATTTTTTGGCCTCCACCAAAATTTACCTTACCGGAATTCTCTATAATTATAATTCGCCTCATATACTCTTTCGATAATAGGATTTTAAGCTTATATTTTAACAAATAAAGAGGGTGATATTTATATTATAGCATCATGCTATATTAGAACATAATTTTAAATAGTTACATCGTATATATCTTATATTGCTTTGCATAACAGTATATTACAATCATACAGAACGATATAAAATAGGCATTAATAACGCAGTAATGTAGACACATAAAAAACAGAGTAATCAACAACATAAAATTCAATCTCTTATCATAAGTTTTATAAAAAGATTTAAGAAACCATAGAAGTAAAATAAAATTCACAATTCCCACTTGTGCCAACAAACGAGCTTCAAAACATTCACAGATATAGCCATGTATTAATAATGATTTTTGATAAGGAATTCCAATTCCTAATAGTATATTAGGAATATCATAGTTTAAAAAACACAAATTATCATTTAAGACATCATTCCTAGCTGAGTTAGAGCTTATTAAAGCGATATTTTGGATATCAATCCCAATAAATAAACTATAGACTATCAATACGAATATAATAACATGATATATCCCCAATCTTTTTCTTGTCATTTTCTGCCCCAAGTATATATTCAATTTTATTGCAATCAACAAAACCAACGCACATAATAGTGCTGTCTTGGCACCAGTAAGAAAAATTGCTACAACAAAAAGAATGTACCATAAATTAGTGAAATGACTATGAGAAAGTCTATTTCTAATGTACTGAAGGATGATTCCGACACAAAAAACGAAACCACTCTTTTGAGGCTGTAACATCAAGCCAAAAGGCCTAATTGCCATTAAACCAAGATTGTCCGATTCTCTCAAATATTGAGAATCAACATCATAAGATGCCATTGCCTTACCCACTAAAAAAATTCCATCATAATCACCTAAAGCCAACAAATTTATATAAGTAAATTCGTATAAGGTGAATAATATATGCATCTTGCAACACCAAAGACAAAGTTTTGATAATTTATCAAAATCCAAAGGTAATGATGCCATTACAGCCAACATTATCAAGAAAAGGAAAAATCTATAATTCTCATTAGCAAACCCAGCCTCATCAAAACCGTTGTAACTTATAAAGCTTGATATTATAAAATAAATAAAGAAGTATACAACAAATTTGCTTGCAGTTGGAGACCAAATTTTTTTAGTAAATTTATGTTTTGCAAATCCCCATACTACCAGTCCAAATGTCACAATCTCAAGTATTATAGATGTTGATACATAAAACCTTAATGGAGCTGCTAAAAAGATCAACAATACTAAAATGGAATATATATCAATCTTAAGTAGATAAGATTTTATATTAAGTATCATAATGCTTATTCACAAAAAACAACATTTAATAAATTGTATATACAATATACTACTTCACACACAAATAAAATTGTCAAAATAGAAAAGATTTAAAATATGCTTTCAATGTGACCTTAAAAAATTAGCATTCAATTTTGACATATAGCTCAAAGAAACTTGCCACAAGGCGATTTCCTAACAAACAACATCAAAAAGGATACTGATTTTTATGACTTGTTGTAAGCACTCAATTTAGGGCATCCCCCTTCGAAAGGGCACTTTTCAGTGCCCTAAACCGAGTTTTGTTAATTAATTAGTCTTGAATTTAACATTGGCTGGTAGCCAAAGTGATTTTGTCAGGAACCATGTTAACATAATCCCTGCATCCGTTAAAGATATTTTTGAAAAAAGTTCCGATGAAGTTCCAGATAGAACTGCCAAGAAGCTTTACCGTTCCTATCACACTGTGATAAGTTGCTGCCATCTCTGCACCGGCATCACTACCATAATGAAGTGAATTGTTGCGTTGAGTGGTCAGCTTTCGAATGGTTCGCTCAGCCAGGTTGTTGTCTATCGGTAATTCACCATCATCCAAGTAAGCAAAGATCTCTTTCCTGAACCGGTTCAGATAATTGAGAGCTTCTTTATAATACCGGCTTCTAAATTCTGAATCCTTTGACTGTTCACTATCTAACAAACTACGCAGCTCTATCAGGAGTTCCTTAGTTTCCAAGCTTTGCCTTTCTTGAAACCTTTCTTTTGGAGTTAATCCGGCATCATCGTATTCACGATCCCTCATAAAGAACTCCTTTAAAATTTCGGAAAAGCGTTCTGCAGTCGGTTCACCACCCTGATTGGAAGCCTTGACAAACTTGTTTTTGGCATGAGACATACAAACTTGGTGTACAGTATCTTTAAACCGGCCTAATTTCAGCTCATTGCCGATAAATACATAAGCATTGTATCCGTCGGACATAATACTCTTCAATTCTGCATCGCCCAAAAAGTCTGTAAGTACATCACGACCACACGAGCCATTCTCATAGAAGAAAATGGCTGTTTTCCGAGCCTTGTTGACTAGAACCCCAATGTAGCACTTCTTATAGTGATCATATTTACGCACTTTACACCAGGTCTCATCGCAGTTCACTATCGAGTCTTTTTCCAAAGCTATAGACTTCAATACACAGACCAGTTCGTCCAGGTATGTCTTGTCCTTCGTAAGCCAGTTGCGCAACGTATTTTTAGAAATGGTCATGCCCATATCTGTCAGCCATCGGTGAAGAAGACCAAAAGTCACATTCTTTACATAAACTTCGTAGGCAATAGCCTACAGAAATTCAGGAGTGGCTTTAGTACCCTCGAATCTAGTCATCACCTCAGGATGGCCTTCAGAAGGGAAATAACCCCACCTGGGCTTTTTACCAAGCTCTGCATAATGAACCATCTCAAAACATTCTTCCGCAAGGAAAGTACGGAAACTGAACACCCGTACCATTCTTCTTTCAATGAGGCGACCGGGAGCCTTTGTCAAATCAGAAGGATGCTCTGTCGCCTCTCCGGCTACTCCCATCGTTTTATAACCGTCAGGACGATTGGACAAATCACGTTCTTTCCCGGAAGGCTCTTTAACCCCCGGTGATTGGACATGATCAACCGAATCCGTGCGAAGCGTATCATCGGTTCCATCATAATCATCCTTCTCCTTGTTACGGTCTGAATCACCTGTCTTAGCTTTAGATTTGATCTTTTGACGTCGATCACCAAAACGTTCCTGATGGGCATAATCAAGTCTTTCCTGAAGTGATTTAATCTTACGTTCAGCTGATTTGCGAAGTTTATGCTCTTCTGACAACCGATTCTCAAGGTCAGCATGTTTCGATTCCATAGAGGACACCTGAGCCTTCAGATCCTTCATCTGAGCCATAAAATCCTCCAAAACAAGCTTCATGGCATCACTTGTCAACCTTAAATCCTGATTCTGTTCGGCAAGGTATTGTATGTACCGCTCTTTCTGATCCTCTGCCATACCTGCACTATAATTATAGGGTTGCGTGAGTAGGTTGCCCTACCCAACAACTCTCTTTTTGTTTTAACTATATCTTGCAGTTCGATCATACTTAAACCTTTTATTTACAGCACAAAAGGCAGTAAAATAATCATAAAACCACAAGTGTATATTTAATTTAATCATCTGATTTTTAACATTTTAGTTATCGGGATTTCAAGGATCAAAGCCACGTCTTTCCAGTCAATCCGATAAACAGTATCTGCCCCGTTCCGCTCCACTTTCATGAACTGATAACCTGCAACAAACTTCTTTTCGAACAGACTATATGAACGATTATCAAATGAAAACATACGGACTATTCTGCGATTTCGAGACATGACTATAAAGACGTCTCCATCATTGGGCTCACGGTGAAGCCGTTCACGAATGACAGACAACACACGGCTGTGTTTACAACGCATATCGGTAAAATCACGGATACAATAAAAATGATTGAAACCGGTAACACTCAACATAACCCCTCCAGCTTCTCTACCATCCGAACCCAATCCGGATAGCTTAAATTCTTTTGGGACAAATATAAGCCATTGCTTATACGAATGTCAACCCAAATACGAACAGGGGTATCATTTTTACTCTGTAATATAGGGTGAGATTGATCACTAGTCTTGGATTTTTCCTCATGACCTATTTCAGGAACACCATTAATCTGGACTTCAACTATTTTTTTCCGGATATCCTTTAACCATTTCTGAAAGATGTTATAAGGAACTTTGTGCTTAACACAAAATGATTGGAGGGATTCTCCATGAGGCAAAGCCTCGGTCTGGTATTGAAAGTAAAACCTTTCAAGATCTTCACTGCTATACATAAATCCTAATTTTTTTGTTCGCAGCGAAGATAGAGGTTTCAATCAATATCCATTTTTTAACGGCTTACAATCTTGATTACTTAACAAGCGTTATATAAAGGTAGAAAGAAAAAAGTCAAAGCTAAATAGACTAATAATGATATCTTTTTTTTCTAAATATATATATAAATCTTCGATATAAAGAAAACGGTAAAACAACATATGCAAAGTGAATTAATAATTTGAACGATAATCGCAAATTTTGAATAATCATACGTAAAACAGCTAATTTCTTCCCATGTAAAATTAAATATTCGACATCTGCATTAACACTCCTAACTTTAAGCCATTTCAATTCTTCAGAATATTGTTGGATTTCGTCCACACTCAACAAATTATATATTAAATCTGTATATAAACACATAAATTCTTTTCCCCATCCTGCCTTCTGTGTCACCGTCAAAGAGTCTGAATGCATCCGATATTTCATCAACGGACGAGCATCATAATATGCATCGTTCTTATATATCAATCTCAAAAAAAAATCATAATCCTCTACCAACTGATATTTAAAATCAAACTTTATATCATCAATTTTCATGCTGTTCACATTAATGACAGCAGCAGACATACCAACCATGTACTTTGACAATAAGTCTTTAAAAGTACGGTTTCCTGAGTTCTTTTCCGTGTTATATTCAACAAGTTCTTCACCATCAATCCAAGAATAATAATTACTATAATAAAATGAAAATTTATTTTTATAAATAGATAAGACACCTACAGCTCTTTCCAAAAAATCACGCTCCCAAACATCATCACTATCAAGAAATGTAAGAAACTGCCCTTTTATCTTATCTAAAGCTAAATTTCTAGCTTCTCCTAAAGTTGTATGTTTTGGAGCATAATAGAAATTAAACCGTTCATTTTTATACGACTTAATTATTGATGCTGTCGAATCAGTAGACTGGTTATCCCAAAATATCACTTCATAATTATGATATGTTTGGTTCAATATACTATCTATTGTTTCCCTAAGATACTTTTCACCATTATAGCAATTAACAATTATACTTACTAGAGGTTTATCCTCCATCATATACTCTTTTTAATTAGTCCACAAATATAATATACGTCATCCTCTACCATATCGGCATGTAATGGAAGAGTGATGAGTTGTTCGTAAATCTCGTCCGTATGCTTAAGAGTCGTATTATTTTGATTACCTGTAAACAATGTAAGCAAATGGTTGGGGCGATAATGTATGCCTGTTGCCACCCCATTGTCATTCAAACATTGTTTCACAATATCCCTCTTGCCACAAGTTATTCTAATAACAAAGATATGAGGAACCACTTCATTATAATTACAGGGTATAATTTTTATTCCCTTTACATTATCAAGTTCTTGCTGATAAATTTTTGCCAGCCTTTGACGTATTTCTTTAAACTTAGGAAATTTCTTCAGCTGAGTATAACCTATTGCGGCCATGATATTACTCATATGATAACGCCACCCCGGTTGATTGACATCAAACACCCATGTTCTTGTACCCTTGAATCTACTATCGGTATCATTCTGTACACTCAAAAGGCGAGCATCCTTAATTATTTTCTGTACATCAAGGTCCTCAGTAATTATCATCCCTCCTTCACCAGATGTTATATTCTTGATACCATCCATACTTATACACACCACATCACCAAAAGATCCTATTAACCGACCTTTATAATAAGTGCCAAATGCATGTGATGCATCTTCTATTACTCGTAGATTATGCTTTTTTGCAAATTCATATATAGCATCAAGATTACCACATTGTCCAGCATAATGTACAGGCATTATAGCCTTCGTTTTTGGAGTCAGTTTACGTTCGGCATCATCCAAATCGATAGTAAGCGTATCATCATCCACATCGCACGCCACAGGTATCCCACCTGTAGCTCTTATAGCTTGAAAACAAGCCACATATGTAAGAGACTGTACAAGTACTTCATCTCCATCTTTTATTCCTACACCTTGTACTGCAAGATGCAAAGCTGCCGTACCAGTATTTACAAGTGTCACGTCACGCCCAAAGAAATCTTTTAAATCATCTTCAAATTTATGTACATCCTGTCCCATACCCAAATACTCTCTATGAAGAACGTCTGTTACGGCATCTATTTCTTCCTTACCAATGCAAGATTTGGACAATCTAATATTTCTCATAAACATCATCATTTTATTATCGGTATTTCTCTTTCCCATTTTTTCCATGGAGCAACTCCATCAATAAGCAACTGTTCCAATAGATTTTTTTCACGTATATTATCCATACATTGCCAGAACCCCTTATGTGTATAAGACATTAGTTCACCTTCGGTAGCCAACTTATTCAATGGTTCTTTTTCAAATATGGTTTGATCTCCTTCTATATAATCGAACACTCTAGGTTCCAACACCATATATCCGGCATTAATAGGTACACCATCATTGATATTCTTCTCACGAAATGAACGAATGGAATTATTTTCATCAATATTTAAAACCCCCTTGTCTTGTGCTTGAATAACAGCAGTAAGAGTTGCTATTTTACCATGCTTTTTATGAAATGCCACAAGCTTATTGATGTCAACATCACACACACCATCACCATATGTCATCATAAAGGTTTCATTGTTAACATATTCCTTTATACGTTTGATACGGCCTCCGGTCAATGTGTTATATCCTGTATCAACTATCGTTACTTTCCAAGGTTCAAGATTTGAATGATGTACAGTTATTTCATTCTTACCGTTACGGAAGTTGAAGCTAACATCGGAATTGTAAAGAAAATAGTTTGCAAACCATTCCTTAATATATTCCTGTTTGTATCCAGCACAAATTATGAATTCATTATATCCATAATATGCATATTCCTTCATTATATGCCAAAGAATGGGCATACCGCAAATTTCAATCATGGGCTTTGGCTTAAATTGGCTCTCTTCACTAATACGCGAGCCAAAACCGCCTGCTAAAAGAACTACCTTCATATAGATCTGCTAATTTTGTTGAAATCAAACTTTATATCACTCTCTTCTATTGGAATGTTTACCTGCTCTAGAGGATCATGAGGAATATTGGCTACATTTAGAAGAATGCTTTTACCTTCACCTATTCCAACGAAGCCCATCCATACTCCAGCCGGTATTGTGATCCTTCGATACAATTCAGGTAATTCAGGTGACAATATCACCTCCATGTACTTTCCAAATGTAGAAGAGTTCTCACGCCCATCATATAAAACGAAATGTATCTTTCCTACAATACATACTAGGTTTAATGTCATTCTAGAATGACGTTTCCATGCCTTTACCAAACCTTGTAAAACACTTGAGAAATAAACTTCACCAAATCCTTCAAATCCAGGGTCAACACATTTCATTGCATGAAATACATCCCCTTTGGGATGAGTTATCTGTTTTAAGGGAGTCAGCAAAACTCCGTCAATTGTGATATTGTCCATTATTTCCAATTATTTTGCCCAATCAAGATTCTGTTTTTTTGCAGCTTCCATATATGCATTGATTTGTTTTTCTGTCAAAGCAAACATATCCTTAGCCTGCTCTACATAGAATGCACGATACCATTCAGCAATAAAATTCACACATTCGTCATAATGCAAGGTTGAATGCCAATGTAAATAAGCCAAGGCCTTATCACAGTTCAGCTTAAGCAATGTAGCTTCCTCAAAAGGTACATTGCCTGTGAGTTTTGCAGCTTTGTTCTTATCCAATCCCCATAAAGTAGCAAGATCTTGAAACAGTTCAAATACGGTTTTTGTCTGTTCTGCACGTGGACCAAAGTTGTAAGATTCCCCATTTTCGCATTTGCCTTCACATAAATATTGCGCCAACGTCAGATATCCACTTAATGGCTCAAGAACATGTTGCCAAGGACGAGTCGCCTTTGGACTTCTGATTTCTACAGTCTTTCCTTCTGAAAAAGCTTTCACACAATCTACAATAATTCTATCTTTTGCCCAATCACCGCCACCGATAACGTTACCAGCTCTAGCCACACCAAACTTAATGTTTGGCATTTTCTTGATAAATGAATGCCAATAACTCTTAATGACAAGTTCGGCAGCACCTTTAGATCCAGAATATATATCCTTACCTCCAATACCATCTGTTTCACGATACCCCCAAATCCACTCTACATTATCATACGCTTTATCAGAAGTAATTAGAACACAAGTACAATTCCAATCAATGTTCATGACAGCTTCACATACAACAGCTGTACCCACAATGTTAGTAGTCATTGTTTCAAATGGTTCGCGATAACTTGTCAAGACCAAAGCTTGTGCGGCAAGATGAATCAAAAAATCAGGTTTCACTTCCTGCACAAAATCATTAAATTCCCTTTTGTTTCTAATATCACCATAGTGTTGACATATCTTATCTTCAAGATGAAGTGTATCAAACATCGATGGAGTTGTCGGCACACCAATCGAATATCCATAAACCTCAGCTCCCATCATTTTAAGCCATGTAGACAGCCAAGTCCCTTTAAACCCAGTATTACCAGTAATAATAACCTTCTTATTCTTATAAATATTACTAAATGCCATAACTATATGTTTTTTTTATATTCCGCAAAAAGATATTTTGTTGTTTTGAATCTATAATAACCGGTAGATTCATAATCGATTTTCCTATTTTTTCCGCAACTGGGCATCCTCCCCAATGATATCCAAAGTCACATATATTTTCTTTTGTTGCAACAATCGGAGTTTTAAACCAAATCCAATCATCAATGTATGAGAATACAGTAAGAGCGAAATGAGTTGAATAAGCAATACGCAAAGGAATAATGTCACAACCAGTATCATAATAAGCTGCAGGCATATCTTCTTTTTTTTCTACAACCTGTAAAATTTCTTTAAGCCAACTCTGCCTTTGATGAATATTAGCTTTATATTGTTCAAGAACATGTAATCCAATCTTTGCCAAAACAGAAGGTAGTTTAGCAGGATAACTGTAATAAGGGTTTATTGCGATTTTGGCAGATGTTTCCAACTCCAAATAAGGAGATATTTCATTATGAATATGTAGCTTATTCATCAAAGCCTTTTTATAGTTCCGCATTATGTATATTTTATGATTTACAGTTTCTATGCGGTGTTCATCAATATAAGTCTTTAAGATCATTCGCTGATGTTCGTTACTTAAATCCCCACAATCATCACGCATTGCCCGAATAGATGTAGCTATGTCTATATCATTAGTATAAACAAAGCCTCCTATAAGTGTATTAAGAGGTTTGGTATGATCTGTTGAAAATATTGCAGCATCACCATAATTGCCAACTATAATACTTTTATATTTTGAACCAAAGGTCAACGCACAATCTTCCACTAAATAGCAACTATGAGATTTAGCAATCTCCTTTATTTTATCAATCTTACATGGAATTCCAAAAGAATGCTGAGCCACAACTACTTTTGTCCGATTCGTAATTTTGGACACTAAAGATTCTGCAGACATTCCTAAGGTATCCTTGTCGATATCCACATAAATTGGAGTTGCTCCAGTTCGCAAAACAGCATTAGCCATAACAGCACAAGTAAATCCTGTAAGAGCAACTTCATCGCCTTCTCTTATTCCCCAGCTTTTTAATAAAGAATAGAATGACATACGTCCTGATGCGAAAGTCACGACATGCCCTCCTCCAAGAAATTGGCTTAGTTCTTTTTCATAGCGATTAACATAATCAAGATTAGGAGCCTCTATCAGTGCTTCATAGTCTGACTGTTTTTCTGATATATCAATACTTGGAGAAATAAAGCTACTGATTTCAGACGTAAACAATAGTCTAAACATTTTTTTCATTTTTGATATTATCATAATCTCTAAATGGTTTCGTTTTCCATAATTCCTTTCTATTCAACGTCTAATAATTGACTTCACCAATGAATACATTTCTCTATTACAACACACTGATACTAGAATTGATATTAAAACAATCAATCCCATAACCAATAAATTATAACAAAGGGAAATCTTATTATATTCATAAGCCATATAAGGCTTTACAAGAGTACTTAATACTAATAGTACAATTAAAGGTAAAAACAAAGTTTTCAAAATTAGGAATAGTGAAACTATCTGACCAGCATTCTTTGCAAAATCTCTGTATAATGAATACCAATAAAGAATACCCAAAAATATAGGAATCAATCCTTTAGATATAGCGAACGAAAATACGCCCCATTTACCAACAGTAAAAAAAATTAATAACCAGTATAGTATAGGTTGAAATATATTAAACCTATTAAGTAAAGTAGTTTTTTCAATTGCAATAAAATAAGAAGAACTAGGGTTTGAGAGAAAGCAAGGAAAGAAACAAAACACCAAAAGTGATAAAATAGAACTGGATTCCTCATAATTGAATCCAACCCAACTTATAATAAATGGTTCACTCAGCATAGACAATCCAACAATGGGCAGAACTACCATTGGCGAGAGCATTAATAACATCCGATTCACAAATTTCATCAGTCCTACCCTGTCATTTTCACCAATCAAATGATTATATCGCGATGAATAAGGTGAATAAAGTAATGACACAAAGGTTCGTACAAAGGTCAATGCAGAAAAAGCTATGCCATAAACTGCTACTGCCTCCAGACCAACAAAATTTGAAATCGCGATTTGATCAAATTCATAGAACAACACCCAAGAAAGTATAGATATAAATGAAGCTCCCGTCAAGCCCTTTTCTTTATCAAAGATAATACGGTCAAAACGGATAGCTTTAAGAAATTCCACAAATGAATATTGATACTTTCGGACCTGAAAAGCTGCCATCAATACTACGGATAGGTTGATAAACTGCACGAATGCAAAATAAGGTACCAACAAATAATTTTCACTTCCAAAAAAAAAGAAAACTGATAAAATCTTCAGAATACTGCCTACCGCAGAGATACGCTGTAATTTATAATCTTCTACACGTATGGAATAAATCATATTAAGAATTCGTTGGCCAATGATTACCGGACAGGAAACAGACAACAGAATCAGCAAATAACGTGCCGTATAAAAATTTTCACTATCTGGTTCCAATTCAGGCATGAGAATTTGAGGGAATATGCTGATTATTCCAAATAGCAAAGCTATCAGCATAAACATGCTAAGCATAATAAATGCAGTAAAACCTATCGTACGAATTTCATTCTTTCGGTCACCACGAATATAATATTCCGCTGCATATTTCAATCCCGATGAAATAAAACCTAAATCAGCATACGAAAAGAATATAGTCAGAGACGTACAAACACTGTAAATACCAAAGAGTGTTTTATTTCCAGAAAGTGAAGGCATCACAATAAAAAGCGAAAGAAAACCTAAAATTATGGATAATCCTTGCCAAATGTAAATCCTAAAATATTTTCCGCGATATGATATGCTCATAGGTATCAAGTGAAAAGTTGGAAAATTAACTGAGGCTCTAGTTTGGTAAAGAAATAGTTTCTCAACCGATAGCCCTCGGTCATTGCATCCTCAATATTTAGATTCAATATCCTAACAATAGCATCCGAAAGTTCAGCCAAATTATTGGCAGTATACCACAATACTTCATTCACCTCTTCTATTTTATCAAAAAGAATGATGGAAAGCGGATCTTTCAGATTAATAACAGGGATTCCCAAACTTAAGGCTTCAAACATCACAGATGTGTTAGCTGCAAGAATTGCGTCTGCTTTCAGCAAGAAAGAGTTTACATTACCTTTTACTACTTCTAGCTTTCCCCCTGCCTTGTTTGTACAGGAAACCATCCATGATGAATTTGCATCAGGATGGGGCTTCAAAAGTATATTAATATTAGCATTAGAAGATTTAATAAAATCAGTGAGCAATTCGTATTTATACTCCATATCATAATTATCGAGTGCAAATGGCACCAAGAGCGTGAACTTATCATGAGGTTTGGTGCTTCTATGACTGCTATATATCTCTTGATTTCTCAGTGCAGGAGCTATATGCTTATACCCGTTATAATTTTGATAGAACTTTAGCAGATAACTGCTACATAAATAAATATCTTTTGGAGCAATATGACAAAATAATTCTTTATTCGATGCTATAATATGTGGAAAAATTGTTGAATCAGCAATAAATCCCATATATCCATGAACTTTTGCCTCTGGATAGTATTGATGCATTGCGTAATATACTGATTTGTCGTAGCTTTGGTTCTCAAACCAATCCACAAATAAGCAAATGTCAACATCCAATTCTTTCATTCTCATAATAGCTCTTTCCATCAAAATGGCATAGTAGAAATAACTCTGATTACTCTCTTTGTATGCCTTTCCCAAAAGCCATTGAAGACTGAATCCCTGATAAGTATAACTTGCAAAATCTGGCTTTTCAAAACGCCCCATATAGCGCCATGCGTAGAGGTAATCTTTAAAAAGTAAAAAATCACTCATAAAGAACAAGTTTTCCTTAGAATTGGCAACAATAATATCCAATTGCTTTTTTGAGGCAAAGGGCAAATACAAAGGCATGAAATATATTTGTTCTTTTTGGGCATCAATCAATTTATCTACAGAATTTCCATAAAAACGATCCCAATAGGCATCAACCTTTTTTGCAATAAAGGTATCAATGATAGTTAATCTTCCCCCTCGGCACACCTTATTACGCCTCTCTTTCGAACCGCTAAGCCATGAACAGAGTGACCATATTCCATATCGAATATTATTTTTCCATAAACGAATATTATTTTTCAAAGAACTTGTCTTACCATGCACATTTATCTTAGGATACAGATTTGAAATGGTTTTTCGCAACTCATCATTATCCACTATGATTTCTTCTATTATTTCTCCGCTACTTATAAGCTCTGATATCAATCGCAAGGACTCAAGTTCTGCCAGCATTGAAGAAAAAACGGTACTACGAGAATTTACGTTACAAACCAGCCATTCCAAACTATCACGATTATAATCAATTAACTGTTCGGTCAATGCATTATAGTCGGCAATCACATTTTTTTTCAGCTTTGCCTTTAATTTACTCTGTTCCAGAGTTAGTTCATTTAGATTTAATATCATCTATTTTATCTTTAATAAAGCTTCACTCAATAAATCTGCACTTGCTTTTCCAATCTCATCTTTTGTATAAAGATATTTATCAATAAATTCATCGTACACGCTATCAAACACCACAGGGACGGATATATCAGCATCTTCTGCATCAATATTTACCAATGGACTTTGGAAAAAACTAGAGTAACTCAACTCAGCTGCAATGCCATACTTGTTAACGACTTCATCAGTCGTGATAAACTTGATTGGTTTGTGCTGTATTATAAGAAAAGTAATAGCTGTACTCAAATGATTAATAGCCCATGCACAACCCTTACACAACTCCGCAGTCTTTCCAAATAATACGGGTCTGCCGTCAAAATAGTTATGTTCATGATATTTTTGAGCACTAGGATGTGCAGCTATAACTACAGGTAACCCATACTTATCCTCCACACGTTTCAGGTAATTATTTACTGATTTAAAATATTGTTCAGGATCAATATGTCCACTGGCAGTTAGTTCAAAATCAGGATGGAAAGGCATATAAGCATCAATAAACACAATATATTTCCTATCATTATACCTTTCCATTTTATCCACCTTATTAAAATGCTCTATATCATAGTCTACAATTGTTATTTTCTGCGTCTTGTCGGAAATAAGTTGAGATGCAGAGTTAATACTGTGTACACCTTGAGTCACAGCATAATCAAAATCTTTTAAATAACCAATTTTTCTCAATAGAGGAATAGACCTATGAATGAAATAATACCTCACTCTAATCGGGTTAAACAAAAGTTTAAGTCTATGCTCCATTCTATTTTTGGGGAGAGGCAAATGCATACTTCCAATATTGAAATAGCCAACATTTTTTTGTTTTGCTTTGCTTAAAATTCTAAACAACTTCAAACAAGGAGCAAATACAGGCATTAATGAAATGAGAATAGCATCTTTATTGCGATCTAGATTTATAATCCGCTGAATTTCTTTCCAAGATTTGGGTATAGTTTCACAACCTTTAGAAGGTACATTACTTAATAAACCAACTAACGGTCCAATCCAAACATACTCAATTGGGAATCCCTTTTCTTGCAATTGTTTTAACAGAAACCTATCATTATAGACTTCTTTCCAAGGTTCAATATTAAAAAAAAACAGTTTTGGCAGATTTTGATTTGACATCCTTATTTTTTATTATAATTATCTCTAATATTTAAAGTATTAACCACTTTTTCTGTTTCAAAAAATACCATATTTGTCCTAAATATCAAAATTCTCTTTCACAATCATTGGCTTTATATTATACCCATAAATATCCATAGTTGCTACCCTTCAAACTCAAAATATAGAGAATTCTTTAAACTCATTTTCACCAGTCAAGTATACTTCCCCATAATCCTTATCCAGCCTTTATGTTAAAGCGGTATTTAACACCGGGGTATAAAAACTCCCCACCATATTTTTCCCCTTCCAGTTCCACATCCAATCCTTGTTCCAGTGCCAGATTCATACCCGGAAGAATATCCCAAGAATAACATCCTTTCAGATGTAAAAACTGTCTGTAACAGCCTCGTATAACATTATACATATTATACATGCAACACCCCATAATACGATATTCAGAGCCCTGTTCCAACCTCTTAAAATCTTCAGGTTGCATATAAGATGACAGCCCACAAATTCTTGAACCAATAATTTTAGAAAACTGATCACCTGTACATAAACGAATTCCCAATTCGGGTAACATAATCATACTTTGATAATGCCTCATTCCTTTATAAACAGAAATGCCGACTCCCCATTCCTTCAGACCTGAAACAAAATTCTCCGTACCGTCTATCGGGTCTACCGTTATCACATACTCAACTTCTTCCAAACGTGACAAATTCGTTTCTGTTTCCTCTGAAATAACCAAATAATCCTTCAGATTGGAGTCCAAGAAATCAAAAATGAGTTTTTCACACAATTTGTCCCCTTTGGAAACAAAGGTATGATCGGATTTCAACTCTGAAGTATTCCGTAAGGAGAGAATTTCAGGCAAATGAAGCATAATCAGTTCATGTATGCTTCTACAAATATCCGGTTCATTCATATAGAGACGGAGTTAAAAATTCAATATCCATAACCTTTCCTATTTCACTGATGCGATGCTTTATCGCTTTATTCATTTCCAAGACATAATCCCTATCCTGAATCAGATTCAAACGCTCCTGATAGTAGTTTCCCTTTTTCATAGAGTAACCGTCCATACCTGCCAGATAAACTTTTCGAGGAGACAGTTTCTGTAAAAGGTTCAAAGCCATCAGAGCCGAATTATCACGAATAATGTCCACTTCGTTCAGCAAAGAAACATAATTGACACAATAGCCAGATTGTTCTTGATTTGCACGAATATTGGACGTATAAATCAAACTCACCTCCTTTTTCATCGGATTAAAAGTCGTAGCATACCGCTTGGCATTAGCCAAGAAAGTAAAGTCACAATCCATAAAATCAGGAACAAAGGTCACAGAAATAAGCAGACAGTTCTCCGAATTCTGTTTCTGGACAATTTCGTCATAACAGTCTGTAATTGAACCTCCTGGAGCCATCAGTATAATATTTCTTCCACCTATTTTTTCTTTCAAGTTCTTTAAGACATAAGTATCATCCACCTCATGAGATTGATACTCCAAATAAATCCTATTTACCAATTCCTTATTGTATAAAGAACGCTTTTCGACAGGAATCATATGCAATATGGCAGAAATTTCCTTCACAGCAAGCGTCTGTTTCTGAGCCAGATAAGAGGCATAATTAGGATGACAACCATTAATAGCCGCCAAATAATAAGGAACAGTATACCCCCACTCATGTTTCTGCCTAATATGAATGATGAATTCATCAACAACCTCCAACAATGGCTCTATAGCATACATATGCCCTTCACGGTCATTAACATAATTGGCAATCAGTTCCGTATTCAGGTTTCCGGCCCCTCGTCCCATTCCATAGATAGAAGCATCCAACGAAATGACACGGTCGCCTACATATTCAAAAAACTCCTGAGAGTTGGAAAAGGAAAGCTGTAAGTTATTGTGGGAATGAAAACCCATATTTATTGACTTGTCCAGATTAGTATTGATCAGATAAAAAAATCTGGCTATATCATTCTTGTGCATCAGTCCCAAAGTGTCTACCAGATAAAAGGAATAGGGTTGCAACTCATTCACCTTCTCTATCAGATGGAGAAGCTGGATATCAGTATAACTGGACGTGCCTACCGGTTGCACAAAAACCTTATAGCCTTTTTCTTTTATTTCCCGACAGTATTCCAAAGCACCCTCCACTTCATCATAATGAAAAGTGACCCGTATTCCATCTATGGAATTTCTAGTACAAGGACTCAGCTGACTCAGATCGTATTCACCATAACAGACCATCGCTACAAACATGGTACGTCCATGTTCATTAGGTAACAGGGAGGCTATCTGCTCTGCGGCATTAAAAATGGAGGTATCCTCGTCGTATTCACCATCCTCCAAAAATCCACATTCCACTATATCCAAACCTGCATGGGTCAGTTGTTGAAGAATTTTCCGTATGGCATATTTACCGAATCGGAAATTATTGATGTACCCTCCATCACGCAAAGTACAATCTAATAGTTGGATTTTGCTCATAATACGATCTCCTTATTTTTAACCCTGCGCTCTAAGACTTCTGTCACAATTTTCACATCAGCCTGCGTATCTACAGATAAAGTTTCAGCTGGAATCTCTACAAACTTTATTTTTTTTCCGTTTTCCAAAAAACGATATTCGTCAATATCCTCTATACTTTCAATTTTTCCACGTTTATTATCCTTGCAGAAAAGCAAGGCAGAACGTGAGAAACATTGTATTCCAACAAATTTCATATAGTCAAAATCCGAGCTGGCCTTTGGATATGGAATAGGAGTCCTAGCCATATACATTGCATATCCTAAATTATCCGTTACCACCTTTATACGAGAAATGTCCGCCACCTCCACTGTCTTTTTTATTTTAGTCATAGCATTAGCAAAATAAAAATCAACAGGATTCAAGTCGGAAGTAGGTAAAAGTCGTTCTACATATTCGGGCATCATCAAAGGTTCATCACCATTAATATTAATATAAAAATCAGACTCTATATTTTCGGCGAATTCAGCCAAGCGATCAAGATGCGTGGGATGACTATCTGAAGTCATCACATATTTAATTCCATAATCCGAACAAACCTTTCTAATACGTTCATCATCCGTTGCCACATAAATTTCACTCAATCCTTTTACTTGACAAAGCTGATGATGAACCCACCAAATCATAGGTTTACCACAAAGGTTTACTAACGGTTTACCTTCAAAACGCGTAGACTTATAGCGCGCAGGAATTACTGCTATTACTTTCATTGTATGTTGTATTTTAAATTTATTTCAAATGTTTCACCATCTCTCTTGCTCTCGCCAATTCATCATGCTGACCAATATCCAGCCAATATCCACTAATAGGATAGCGAATCACCTTGTATCCCTGTTCTATGAGTTTATACATGAAGTCAGTGGCATTAAAGAAGATATCATCAGGAATAAGGTCAAGCAATTTGCGTTTGATAAGGTATATACCGGCGTTTGCATAATAACTGATGGTAGGTTTCTCGGTAACGCCCTTGATTTCTCGTCCTTCGAGATTGAACACACCGTATGGCACCTTCACTACGTAGGGCACAGCTGCCACACTCATGTCGGCATCATGCTGACAGAAATGAAGGAAAAAATCCTCAAAATCAATATTCGTAAAGAGATCTGAGTTCATTACCAGCACCGTATCATTGTAAAAAGTTTCCACGAACTTGATACTGCCAATGGTACCTAGATATTTCGGTTCACGCACAGTAACTATCTTCACCCCATCGCGTTCCTCCCGGAAATGTTCCTCAATCTGGTCGCCAAGATAGTTAACCGTTACAGATATATGATTCAAACCGTATGAAAGCAAACGATCAATATTATAATCAATGATACACTTGTCACCTACCTTAATTAGGGGCTTAGGAGTTTTCTCCGTTAACGGACGAAGGCGTTCCCCCTTACCACCGGCCATTAATACAGCATCAATTGGCAATTTAGTTACATAATGTTCCAAATTGATGATTTCGCAAATATGATTTTCTTCATCAAGTATGGGTACCAAACGCATCCTTAAATCACGTTGGTGGTGAATATCCTCCACTCTATCGTTCACTCCGCGACGTAAAAAGTTAAAATTACGATGCATGGCCTCACTAATAGGAGCATCCACATCTATACCTTTAATCAAGGCACGACGCACATCACCATCGGTAAGGGTACCTTGCATCCTTTTGTTCTCATCTACCACAAAGAGCACCAGTGGTTCATTGTGAATCTCATTGATGCAGCGAATGGCATCAATAATAGAGAAAGATTGGAGAATAATATGAGAGCAATTCATATAAATTAATTTTCAATAAGATGACTA
The DNA here is from genome assembly GCF_000012825.1 of Phocaeicola vulgatus ATCC 8482. GTDB lineage: Bacteria > Bacteroidota > Bacteroidia > Bacteroidales > Bacteroidaceae > Phocaeicola > Phocaeicola vulgatus. The sequence continues at coordinate 4,972,445 of NC_009614.1, forward strand.
CTGATTACCTTTTCCGCCATATACCAGTCAAACATACTATCAATATCTATTGAATGAAGATCATCCATAACATATTTACGTATTCTATTGAGTTTGGACAAACCTACTTCTTTAAGGCGAGTGCTATTAATCACATAAATAGAACCGTTAAACTCCCATACCTTAGGTGCATCCTGACGCCGTTCAATAGTACCATCCCCTTTGCTGATGACCAATAAGCCTTCAGCATCCTCCTCAAAACTATTATAATATGGATTAGTTGCCGCTTCTTTCACCGAAACAACCATATCTATGTCAGAAGTATACAAAGCCACAGCCTCCTTCAATGATTTAGTCTCACGAAAAGGAGAAGTGGGTTGCAACAAAACTACTACATCATATTTACGACCTTGTTTCTCATAAAACTCCAAAGCATGGAGCAGTACTCCATTTGTTCCTGCACAATCTGTAGCCAACTCTGCAGGGCGTTTAAAATGAACTTTCAAGCCATAATCCTCTACAACCTTGATAATGACATCATCATCAGTAGAAACACAAATATTCTCATCGGTGGTAAGCTGACGAGCCGCATCAATGCTATAGCATATCAACGGTTTTCCATTTAATTCCTTAACATTCTTGTGAGGTATTCCTTTACTTCCACCACGTGCAGGAATTATTACAAGTATATTCATTACTATTGTCTATTTTTAAATGATAATAGGTTCGTCTATAGCATAATTGCAGGTAGCTATACGCCCGTTTACCAAATCCCATAAAGAAGCTTTCAAACCAACGGTACTGCGTTTCACAGTCATATTATCCGCCGAGAGCACCTCACCTTCCTTTATTGGTGTAGCCGCCACAATACGTTTGAGCACTACTTCTGAAATTTGTTTCTCACTCTCATTAGGCTGTTTGATGCCATCACCTAAAGCTTGTTCTATATGACGGATGGCGACAACCATTTGTTTGAGTTCCTCGGGATTGAGGGAGGCTTTGTGGTCAGGACCGTCCATTTCCTTATCAAGCGTAAAATGTTTCTCTATGATTTCAGCTCCCATTGCTACAGCTGCAACAGGTACTTCCACACCCATTGTATGGTCTGAATAACCTACGGAACAATGAAATGCATCCTTAAGAGTTTGTATAGCCCGAAGATTTACTTCATGCATGGGACATGGATAGTTAGTAGTACAATGAAGTAAAGAAACACTTTTAGCTCCTGCTTCTATCAAGGTGCGATATGCTATCTCTACATCACCGAGATACGACATTCCTGTAGAAAGGACAACATCAATATGTCTGCTACCAACAAGACGAAGAAAAGGAATATTGGTAACATCTCCCGATCCCAGCTTGATGAAAGGCAAATTAAAATTACAAAGAAAGTCTAGACTATCTATTTCATCAGGAGTAGAAAGGAACTGGATACCTATCTCATCACAATGATTTTTCACTACTTCAAAATTATCATAGCTCAATTCAAGTTCTTTCAACATCTTAAACTGTGATTTGGTCTTATCGGATATGTTATTCTCCTGATAAACAGCCAATTCAGCATTCCGAGTAACAATCTTCTCTGTTTTCCATGTCTGAAATTTCACGGCATCAGCTCCCGCATCTTTGGCAGCATTACAGAGCTGAAGAGCCAAATCCAACCGACCATTGTGATTCACTCCGGCTTCGGCTATTATATAAACGTGATTAATCATGATAATCTCTTAAAAGGTCAACTTCCTTAGTTATGACTACATCATCATACATCAACATGAGCACACCTTCATCATAATCACCAATGCAAACTTCATTGGTAACACCATTAATGTTATTGATGATCAGTTTAAAGAAATCAACTCCAGCACCATACGCATGCAAATAGGCTCCGCCAAAACGAGGATTTATTTCAGACAGATAGTACTCTCCATCTCTAAAAAAGAAATCCATATCAATTGCTCCAGCAAAGTCGAAAAGATGCATAAAAGACTGCACGAAGTCAAACAAACGCTGGTCTTTGAATGAAATAGTTTTACTGGCCCCACCGATACGAGTTTCAATTTTCTTTTTTGAAAAAATAGAAACCACTTCCTTTGAATAATAATCAATATAAGCATCTGCATCGCAATCACCTTGCATAAACTCCTGAATGATATAATCGAAAGCATTCTCAGCATAATAGTTTTCCAAATCCTGCATGGTATTGACCTTATGCGCTCCAACACTACCACTACCTGTACGTGGTTTGATGAAAACAGGAAATTGAATTTCACCTTTGAAGTATGCAGCTTTGAAATCATCTAATTCATGGAAAGTAAGCGGTGTATTAACACCATGATTTTTTAAATACAGGTACATGCTGTACTTATCAAAGCACAAATCAGCAGTTTGCTTAGAAGGACAAAGAGGAAGAACACCAATTTCTTCAAACTTCTTTTTATTTGATGCTAAAAGATCTATTTCAGGGTCGATTAAAGTAAAAATAGCTTTAATATCTTCTTTCTTACAAATACCAAGTACTTCTTGAATATAATTTGGATGTGTAATTTTAGGAACTACATATTGCTTGTTTGCGAAAAATATTGCTGGGGCTACCGACCAGTTATCTGTAGCAACCACATTACCACTATCACCGATAGTCTTACGCATATCTATCATTAAACGCCCTCTACGGCCCGCATTACAACACAGAATATTATTCATAACTATAAAGTTTATTGTTATTGCTTTAAATCATTGACAGTCCATTCCTCTCTAATTATCTCATAACCATTTAAAGTTTTCAAATAAACTCTAGGAAAAAATCGAATGAACAATGGTGATAAAGTCATAGTGTATGCACCGACATTTTGGTAAAGTATTCTATCACCGACATTTAGTAATGGCTGATTTTGAAGTGTAAAAAGCTTATCATACTCCAAACAACTACATCCTACAACCATTTGTGAATCAATGAACACTTTTTCCTCTTGCTTTCTGATGAAAGATTTAAAATAGTCTTTTTTCAGGAAAAAAGGGTCCACATCATTACGAGAACCATCAGTTACTATAATTTGAGAGTCACCTATTTTTTTTGTATCAATGATCTCCGATAAAAAACTAAAAGGTGAAGCAACTATTGCATTTCCTGGTTCCACTATGACTTTCATTTTAGAAACATCAATCCCTTCCTCTAACAAACTTGAATAGATAGTGTCCACATATTCTTTATAAGTAGGTGCATTAGGCTTGTCACCAAAATAACCACCACCAACATCAATATAATCAAGTTCTAGACCTAATGAATTAATGATCCGAATAGCATATTTGCAAATATTCCTATAAACATTTAAAGAACGAGTCAATGAAGTACGATGCAGATGCAAACCTCCAAGTTTTACATTTTTGCATAATTGAATCTTATTTATTGCTTCTTCCAGTTCTCCATTCTCAAACGAAAAACCAAATCTGCTATCCGATTCACCCTCTTTAGCATCTTCTGGCGAAATCTTCCCTAAATTCAAATTGACACGAATGCCGACCTTATAAGAATGCTGTTTGTTCAAATCATTCAACCATTCTATTTCACGTTTTGTATCTATATTTACATATGCACCATTCTTTATTGCATCTAAAAAAGTCTCCTTATCTTTAGCTGGACCATTATATACAATATGGCTCTTCTCAAAACCAACTTGCAAAGCTAATGCATACTCTGTATAAGATACTACTTCAGCATAGCATCCCAACTCATTAAGCATGTGCAACATATAAGGAAGTGAATTCGTCTTAATTGAGTATCCAATGCAATGGTTTGAAAAGCGACTGTTCAAAGCTCTTTTAAATTCCAAAACATTAGATACCAACTTATCCGAATCCAAAATAAAACAAGGTGTTTTTAGATTACTTAACTGCATTAAAATACATTTTTATCTGTTCTACAATACGTTTGGAAGCATTGCCATCACCATAAGGATTATCAATATACTTTAACATTTGCTGAAATTCGTCTGTTTCAATTTTCTTTAAAGACTGAATAATAGACTCAGAACAATTATCGCAACAAATAATGTTAGATGTCATATATCTGCCTTCTTGACGATGTCCTATATTAATCGTAGGCAACTTCCAATAACCCGTTTCATATACTCCACTGGACGAATTACCTATCATACAATATAACTGAGGAAGAAGGCTGACATAACACTTCTGTCCTAACGAGGTAAACAAATGAAAACAAGGCTTATTGCATACATAATCATTTAAAAGTTGATTAATATCCGAACCATATAAATCTGTATTAGACTTAGAAACTAGTATTTCATAGTCATCACCTAACGACTGGAGCACATGGAGTAAACTATTTACATCGAAAAGATTCTTCTCACGGCTTTCTTTAGTTACCGGATGGTAAGTCATCAATATCCATTTTTTACCTAAATCAATATTTAAAGACTCTGCTAATTCATTCCTTGACAAAAGCGACAAACGTAAAAAATTATCTAAATTGGTCTCACCTACAACAAAAACATTCTTCATAGTTCCAATCATCCTACCAATACGGGCTGCAGAAGTTTGAGTACCCGGAAAGTGGAGTGTAGACATCATTGTAACAGCATTGCGCACTTCATTGTCAATAGCTCCTTCAGTGATGTCACCTCCTGAAATATGAGCTATCGGAATACGCATCACCAAAGCAGTACCAACTATGGGAAGCAACTCATATCTATCACCTAAGACAACAATCATATCAGGCTGAAGATGCAGAAAAGCATCGCTCATCCCAATACTGCACATCCCCATAGATTTCGCTATACCAGAAGCACAATCCGAGGACAACAACATATCGACTTTAGCATCAATATCATATCCGTCCTCCTCAATACAACGATAAGTCAACCCCTGTTCGGGAGACAGGTGTCCGCCTGTAACGATAAGCTGCAACTGTAACTCAGTAGCATGATGTATCTCATCTATCACCCAACGTAGCAGTCCATACTCTGAACGTGCACCAGTGACAACTGCGATTTTTTTCATTTATCTAATCTTACACTACTAGGAATATTCACCACCCGGTCAGCCAGCCACTCGGTATTCTCCAGCCCGTCCGTTTCGCAATGCTCGAACATGGGCAGTCGATTCATCAGTTCCCAAACGGGACGGGTCATCACACCATGATCATTTGTGTACTCCAAAAAATCAAGTTGAGCCGCCTTATCCTTTAGTACCACCGCATTGAGCCAATAATTCGATTTGCAATCAGCAGGTTCAGTAAAAAAAGTAATATCTTCCTTACCCTTGAAAAACTCAGCATAGCAGGCTGCTGTTTCACGCTTATCTGCCACATAGCGGTCTAGATTCTCCAACTGGGCACAACCTAGAGCGGCATTGATATTCGGCATCCGGTAATTATAACCAATATGGTCATGACGAAACTCCCAACGATGAGGTATCTTAGCCTGGGTAGTAAGGTGCTTGGCGTATGCGCCCAGTTCTTCATCCTGGAAAAGCAACATGCCTCCACCACCTGTAGTGATGGTTTTGTTTCCATTAAAGCTAATAGCACCCACCTTTCCGAATGTACCGGTATGGCGACCTTTATAAAAACTGCCGATACTTTCGGCTGCGTCTTCAACCAATTCGATATGCCACTCACGGCAGATATCCGCCAGTTCATCTATTTTTACGGGATGGCCGAAAGTGTGCATGGGAATACAAGCTTTTACACGACGACCGGTACGCTTGTTATAGCAAACTCCTTCTTTCAGTTCAGCATTCCTCTCCAGCCATGCCTTGACAGCTCGGGGCGAAAGTCCCATCGTTTCTTTGTCCACATCAATAAAAACAGGATATGCTCCGATATAAGTGACAGCATTGCAAGTAGCGATGAAGGTCAGAGCTTGGGTGAGCACCTCATCATCGCGTTCTACACCCACTAGCAGCATGGCCATGTGAAGGGCATTGGTACCACTCACACAGACTACGGTACGCTTGGCACCGGTGTACACAGCCATATCGTGCTCAAAGCGGTCAACAAAAGCACCGACACTTGACACGAAAGTCGTATCAATACATTCGTTGAGGTATTTTTTCTCGTTTCCGATAAACTTGGGAGCACTCAGAGGAACAAAATCTTGTGTTCCAAAAAGATGGTGAATGAATTCACAGATTTCAGCGTTGTTATTCATAGCTGTATATCGTTTTAATTACATTTTCTGATCCAGATTCTTCCCCTTTTCCTCATGTTCAAAGTTGGGGATGAAACGCTTTATCGCCATAACCACCTCTTCTTTGGTAAAATCCGGTTCGGCAAATATATTCTCCATTTCAGTAAAGAATGCATCTATCTCAGTCATCGGCCGTTTCACCACTTCCTCAATCACCCCCAGGCTGCAAAAACGATCCATATTAATTTTCTCACCAGAAACATAGAACTCCTCGTATGCCTTCTCACCTGTTGTATCACTTTTAAAATACACCACTGGGTAATCCTTATTATCAAAAGTCATATCCGAAGCAAATTTCTTCGCTTCCTCATCCGTTGCAAACTCTTTTTTCTCGCAGCCAACCGCTTTTATATACTCATCACAAATGGAAGAGAAAGTGAGCATCTGTCTTTCACCCAACTTTGGGAAGAATATTTCACCATTCTTACCTAGTATGCAGGCAAGCATACATATCTGGCCGCTTTCCTCCGGAGAAACAAAGTAGCGTTTCACATCATTGGGTGCAGCCAACGGCTGCTTTTTCATGACACGCTGTATCCAGCCATCCGGCAAAGAACCGTTGGAAAAAGCTACATTGGCAAAACGGGCGGTGGTCACCTTGAACTTGGAAGAATACGCCATAATCATATCTTCCATAATACGTTTGCTGGCTCCCATGATATTCACCGGATTGGCGGCCTTGTCAGTGGAGACACAGAAGAAGTGCCTAGGCGGGTAAACGGCCAACAGGTCAAGGAATCTTTTTGCCTTGATATCATTGTTTTCAATGAGTGCCTGTACCGAATATTTGTCCTTCTCACTACGGACATGCTTGTGAGCTGAAAAATTCGCCACAATGTCAAAGCCTTTCTCCTCACGGAAGATCCTTTCAAAGATAGGATCGGCAAAGTTCAAGGTATATGCCCGATATTCCGCAGGTACATACATGCCGTATGTGGAACGCAGGTCACGTGTCAGTTCTGCCAATCCGTTCTCGTTCAGGTCTATTACAATCAGTTTGGAGGGCTTGAACGGCAAGACTGCTTTAATGAAAGAAGAACCGATGGAACCGGCACCTCCTATGACGCATACACTTTTATTCCTTATTTCTGCTTGAAGCGTTTCTTTATTAGCTTCAATATCTGCTGCAAACATACTTGTCGGACGACAAATCACATGGTCTGCAATGAATTGCTGTAAATTAAACATGGATTTATTAGGATTAGCATCTCATTTTGACACATCCTATAAAGAAAACCGCATTAAAGCAGTTTCCCTATAAATTGGGTCAAAAATTGGATTATCTTTTAATGCTTATTTAACGAAAAAGTAAGATATATTCCCAAGCAAAGTAAGTAGACTTAAACAGCAAAGTAAGTGAACTTACTTTGCCCACGAACATATCTTACTTTTTTCCACACTTTTCACCAGTTTTTCACCTCCGGTCATAACCGCTTTCTCGGTCGTCTTGCCCAAGCGTTATTGATACGCGCACGGATATTACTGACAGTCTTGACCGATACGAACAAAGGTGTGAGAGGAAAGAACAACGAGATAAAACGCTCCTTCACCATCTCTTCCGAAGTAATCTTCGGTTCCCGTTCGCCCATCTTAACTATAACCCTGGCCAGTTCCACCGCATTGGTACATTCTGCTATCTGTACCAGATAGATACGTAAATCCTCCACCTTATTTATATAAGAGAAAAGGCGCGTAGCCTCGGGAGATAAAGCAGGTTCCTTGTCCTTGCTTACATCATCCTTCTCTAGTTCCGCCTCATCACCATAATAATTCTGTGTGGCGGAAGTAGCATTGGGAAGAATCTGGTTGCTGCCTCCATAAATATTGAAGACGATGCTGAAGTGTGTCTCACTATCCATAAGCTTATTGTTTGAATGATTCGTCAACGGGTAGTTAACGGTCAGTCAATAGCTAGTGAACGGCAGTCAACAGTTAGTAAACGATAATAAATAGATTTTTTTACGGTATTTCCCCGCATTAATTTTGTCGTGTCGGAAGGATGAACGAACATCCCGGAAACACAAAACTTTTAAACTTTATTTTATTATGATTGATTACAGTGTATTTATGATGGGCAACCCGATGGATGTCGATGCCGCCCAAAAAGCGTATGCAAAAGCTCAAGTTTCTGAAATCATGCCATTCAGCCAGTTTGTCAAACACATTGCCGACCACAATGGCGTATTCACTCGCGGAACGGTAAAAGGTGTAATAGCCGATATGTGCGAGTGCCTTGTAGAAATGCTTCTGGAAGGCAAAAAAGTACAACTGGCAGAATTAGGTAATTTCTGGATTTCTATAGGCTCGGAAGGTGCGGAAGACCTGAAGAAATTTACAGAAAGCAACATCACCGCCGTCAACATTGTGTTCACGCCGGGAGAAGACTTCCAAAATCTTCGTTCCCGCGCCGCTTTCAATCCCGTAGCAAGCCGCATAGCCCAAGCCGCCACCCTGAAGGCCGAAAAGGCCGGTAAAGGCACAGTCGACTTGGATGCCGCCAAAGGAAAGACCCCGGCTTCCACAAATGAAAACAATCCGTCATTATGATAAAATACCACGTTTTCTCGATGAGAAATGCGTCCGACAGGACGATGCCCAAGAAAGCATACGCAAAGTGTGTGCCCAACGAAACGGTTTCGCATAAGAAACTCGTAAAGGAAGTGACGGAACATCTCCGCTTTTTCCCACACGGCATGATGGAAGCGGTGCTGGAGGAAGTCTTCAACCGCCTGTCCGAGCATCTTGCCCAAGGCGACCGAGTCACCCTGGACGGCCTCGGAACATTCAGTGTCTCCCTGAAATGCGAAGGAGCCGCTTCGGAGGCTTTGTTCTCCAAGAAAAACATCAAGGGCGCGCACATCGTGTTTGCCCCGTGTCGCAAACTCAAGGAGACATTTGCAGATATGGAATATAAAATGACTCCACGAATCTTTTAACGTCATGGAACTTATATTATTCATCTATTTAAAGACAAAGCGTATGAAAAAGAACTGGAAAAATGTACTGCTGTACATCGTCCGCATCATTGAGCTGCTCATTACAGGCGCTGCCGGAGGAGCACTTGGAAGCGGCTTATGAGAACGGTTTCGTTGATTATCGTGCACTGCTCTGCCAACAAGGCGGGCAGTGCCTTGCGAGCGGAGGACATTGACCGCTACCATCGTTCATTGGGCTGGAAGTGCTGTGGTTACCACTATGTGATTCCTACAGACGGAACGATAGAAGCCGGACGCCCGGAAGAGTTGGTTGGAGCACATTGCAAGCACCACAACAGCCACAGTATAGGTATATGCTACATAGGCGGACTGGATGATGGCGGAACAACGCCGAAAGACACCCGAACGGAAGCACAAAAGGCTACGCTGAGAAAACTGATTGAACAACTGCATCAACGTTATCCCAAGGCACTGATTGTAGGCCATCATGACTTGAATCCGCAAAAAGCCTGTCCATGTTTCCATGTCACAGCTGAATATATAGACTTGCAACCTTAGTTGCGTCTGTAGTCTTATCTGCCATCCATCGTCCTGCAAGGGATGTATGGATGGCTTTAATTAAACTAATCAATTTTTTCAAACGGAAACGCATGAAGATAGCTCACTGCCACCGTCATATTGCCAAAAGCGAATACCAGCCTTGTATTGCGGTGCAAACGCATGATACATCCCTCTTTCCCCCGAAAGACACCACCGGTAATACGGATTCGTTGCTTTTTCTGAAGATAGTCCTCCAAAGGCCGGTTCATCAGCTCGATATTGTAAGGCATGGATTCATACAGATAAATAAATTCCTCCATCTGACGTTGAGGAATTACCGCCGCACGGTGTGTGTTATAGTCCGTCACCAGATACTGGCGGGGAAGCATGGCAGACAGAATACATTCCAACTGCCCCAAGGGGGCACATACAAACAGCCAACCGTTGCCTTCAATCCCTTTCTCGTTCGTCAACGCATTCAGTTTCTGAGTGGAGCCGGTAGCAAAAGCCTCTTTCACCACCCGGGCAGAGTCACGGCGAGCGGTATATTCCTCTTTGGTATAAGCACATTGCTCGAAACGTTTCCTATGATCGGTGGCAGTGTAAGAAAACACCTTGAAGCAAAAAAATCTCTCTTCTACGGTACCTGATGGTGTACGAAGCCGAACAGCTTTCCTGCCACTGAAAACACTGATATAGCGTTTCAGTTCTTTGTTGGAAAGATACAGATAATACCAGCCGAGTTCAGGGTATTCTTTTCCTATTCCCGCCATTGGCGTGATTCCTTCATTTGACCCCAGGTCTGAGCCGGAAGCGATTGAACTGCAGAGCAGTAACTTAGGCGCTTCGCCCGTTATGTCTTGATTTGAAAGGAACGCTTGATTTTCAAGCTCCATACTATTTTCTGTTACCATCAAAACATTACTTTTTATGTATGTCTTTTTGGGGTTCTCTTAGTAAGAGAACCCCAAAAAGACATATACTGCTGACAATAAGATATTTACACATAATCAGAGATGGATAATTTGCAAACAAATATTATAAGAATCCTTATCAGAGACTGATTCCTGAATAAAAGATTTCCGTATTTGGATTATTATAGCTACATTTGCAGCGGAATGGGGTTCTCTTACTAAGAGAACTCCATTTTTTTTATTCTAACAGATTCATTTTCAAGATAGATCCAAGAAAGACCAAAAAGGAACACATAAATTCCTTTTCCGCACTCATTAAAAGAACAAATGATAAAACGCAAAAGCGGCCACTTACGATAAAAATCGAAAGTGACCGCTAAAAAGAGATTTATTTCTCTAATATAAGGATCTAACAGTACGGAGTTACTTCACCACAAATCCTCTCTTATCCAGATAAGCTTTGAATTTATGCAAATATTCTTCATCCGGACCATCAAAGAAGGATACACCGGATGCCCCGTTATTGTACGCTTCATCCAGCGCCTCTTCAAAATTGTCCTTAATATCACCAAACATCAGTCCGGCATATATCTTGGCACGCCCATTCACCGTTTCAACGCTTTCCTTTACCGAACGCCCGATCCATTCAGGACCTTCATAATAGAATTTATTATAAATCATCGGATAATAAGCATCCAACGTCCATTCTCCCCAATCTTGGCGCACCATCTTGCGAGCCATGGACGGCCCCGGGAACACTGCGGCAGAAATAGCTTTATGATCGGCTTTCACCGCTTTGGTAATGGCATCCACCACACGAGTGATGGCATCCAGACGGAAATTGATCCAACTCTGGTTTTCCATCGGATACTTTAACTCCAACGGATCCTGTCCTGTTTTAGCTTTAAACAATTCACGGCAGACATCACAATAACAATAGTCATATTCCGGCAACTCTTCTTTCTGCTCTATACCATAGTTTTTCCATAGGCTGACAGGCAAGATTACATCCGGCATACGGACATAATCCAGATGAACACCATCCACATAAGGCTTATGGGCTTCCTTTACATAGTCTTCTGCCAGATACTCTGCCACACCTTGGTGATTAGGGCACAAGAAGCGATAATAATCCACGTAGGCCGGTTTGTCGTGACAAGACTCGCCTTTACGGTTCACGGCATACCAGTCGGGATGCTTGTCCAGCAGTTCCCTGCGGTTCATCGTCCATTTCCAATAATGTGCCTCCAGTCCGGCTTCTTTGCAAAGACGATAAATATTTTCATTGTATCCCTCGAACATGACACCCGAAATACCACATTCTTTCAACAACGCAAACCATTTTTTCCATTCGGCATCCGAACGGTTATTCAGACGCATCCACAACCAGTTTTTAACTTCACGGGCAGGTATCTTTTCTGTCCGGAAACGTCCTTCATTATTTATCACATAACGGACTCCTTCAGCAGGATTGGTTATAGCTATCTGATAGGTGTTCTGAGTCGCTTCCACCGCAATCCGGGCATCAGCCGGAAGATCTTTCAACTCTTTATCAGTCAAAAAGAATTGTTCTGTGGCACGCAAGTAGTTATGTTGTTTACTATAATTATCCTGCTGTGCGTAGAACATAGCCCATAGCAGTTTATAGATAGCCTGATTGTACGGATAAACCAACTCATCCTGCGAGATTCCCACTTGCTTGTCTACGAAATAAAGATATCCCCAACGGTCGGGCATGTGCATATCGATTCTTCCGGTAGGAGTCCATACCCAATTTTCCTCGGGTCCTTTCTCCTTCAGCCACTGTACACGCGAGAAGTTGATGCGCCAGGTGTTGCCGGCCTTCAACGGATTGTTAAAGTTCATGGTCAGCGCCTGATGAGGAATGGCCATTTCCACACTCCAATACTTATCTTTATCTTTTGATTTATTCAGTGTACCTTCACAATGGATGGCGGTCTTCAATCCGGGGCAGTCCCATTGCACCATGAAATTTCCACCCGAACGATAAGGTTTGTCCAGCATCAGGTCGAAAATCACGCCACGCGCATTGGTTTCTATTTCAAAATAATTGTGTCCGTCGCTATCCGGATCGATAAACACTTCAAAGTCATTGTCATAATAGATGATGGTATCACGCAGGGTAAGACGTGCCTTGATATCCTCTTCTTGAAGAACAGCTCCTACATATAAATATTCATCATCCCACAGCATCTTGGCGGTAGTTTCATATTTGGGAGTCGGGAATCCTTCGCCGCTTATATCTACAAACGGAGCGGTAGACGCCGCCTTCTTCCAGGAACTTTCATTCAGTTTACCATCTATTTTCAACTTTCCATCCGGACGATAACATACATAGGTACGCGGTTCGGCCAGAAAACGTTCATATTGTTCAAAAAGGCTTTGTGCCATTGCCGGAAAAGTAACCAGCAGAAGCAACAGGGTATAAATAAGTTTCTTCATCTATTTTTCTGATTCAGATTAGTTATTATCTTGCACTTGTCCCACTCCACGATAGAGTTTGATCGGTCCATCCAGCAACACGGCCAGCACGGTAATCTGCTCATCCTGTACCTGTTGGGGTACATCAATATAAAGATTGCCCGGTACTGAGTTCCAATAATTTTTATTGTAGACCTTGTAATTCAACATAGCTCCGTTACCAACCACCCATATACGGTTCACTTTGTTCATCAGCCCTTTTACTTCCACCGGACCGTTAGGTTTGTAAGGGAGGTATAAATACAGAATATCCCCCGCCTTATTCAGTGTGGTATATCCCTGGAAATGCTCGGTAGGAATCCCTGCGCGAGTTTCATAAATAGCTTCTTTATGCTTCTTGGTCCATCGGCCGAACTCCTTCAACACAGCGATCTGTTCTTCAGGAATGGAACCGTCCTCTTTCGGACCGATATCCAATAAAAGATTACCGCCCATGCTCAGGCAGTCTACAAATGTACGAAGCAAGATATAGGGTGATTTATAGTTGCTGTCTGTATGCTGATATCCCCATGAATCATTCATGGTCATACAAAGCTCCCAATATTTATCCTCGGGACGCACCACCGGCACTCCCTGTTCGGGAGTAGCATAGTCGCCATATCCCTGTATGCGCGAATTGATAATCACATTCTTATTATCCGAACGGAGCAGATCTACAATACCTTTGGAATTCCATGCTTCCGCACTTTGCTCCCAATCCCCGTCGAACCAATACAGATCCGGCTTCCAGGTTTTGTTCAGCTCCGCCAATTGTCCGAAATTGAACTTGTTGAATCTGGCCCAACGTTCAGGATCATTTTTATAACGTACTTCCGTACGGGTTTTGTTTGGGTAATCAGGATGAGACCAGTCCAATAAAGAATAATAGAAGCCAAGTTTCAATCCTTGTTTTCTTACTTCCTTTACAAAGGGAGCTATGAGATCACGTTTTGCCGGAGTGCTTTTCACGACGCTGATATCTCCTACTTTGGTATCCCATAACGCAACTCCGTCATGATGTTTGGTAGTTATCACTGTATATTTGGCTCCACTTTCTTTTATCAGATCCACCCAAGCCTTCGGATCATACTTGGAGGCTGTGAAACCTTTTTCCTGCTCCATGTATTCATCATAGGGCAGGTAGTTGTTAAAGAAGGACCAGCTTTCGGACACTCCTCTGACGGAATAAATTCCCCAATGGATAAAGATACCCAACTTGGCTTGTGAAAACCATTCCATTCTCTTGTCTTTCTGCTCGACTGTTTCATTCTGTAGCGTATCTTGTGCCCGTAAAGGAGAAGCTGCAATCAGCAGACTCAGGAACGCTAACGATAATCGGTTCTTTTTCATATATAATAGGTTTGATTAGTTAGGATAGCATGTCAGTATTATTAAAATTTACAGCTATATAATGGACAAAGATAATGTATTTTTATATTTTATTCTATCTTTGCACCCCTAAAACAGAACAAATATGAGCGCAAAGAAAAAGAAACAATCCAATAGTCCCCTGAGAGTCATCATTATTTTAGTATTACTGGGACTTTTGGCATATAAACATCAATTGTTTGACGGGAAACTGCTTGAAAATATCCCCACTATCGAAAGCAATGAAGAAAAGCCAGAAATACTGACCTCGCCCCAACATGGCGGTGCATTGGAAATTCCGATGATACAATCAAGTACAGGCGGCCAGATTCTGAAACGTAAAGGATATACCCTGTCTTATAATGCCGATTACAAAACTCCACAATGGGTGGCGTGGGAACTTACTAAAAAAGAAACAAAAGGAAAAGAAGGGCGAACAAATAAATTCTTGCCCGACCCGGACGTACGTGGAGCCAAAGCATATACGGGAGATTATACAAAATCAGGATACGACCGGGGACACATGGCCCCTGCCGCCGATATGAAATGGAACAAACAAGCCATGGAAGAATCTTTTTATATGAGCAACATTTGTCCGCAAAATCCGAATCTGAACCGCGGCGACTGGAATGACCTGGAGGAAAAGTCACGCCAATGGGCAAAAAAATATGGAGCCGTGTATATTGCCTGCGGACCTATATATGATACTAAACGCCCCAAAAGAATTGGCAACAATAAAGTGGCAGTCCCCCATGCTTTCTATAAAGTCATATTGATAAATGATAAGAAAAATCCGCAAGCCATAGGATTTATTTTCCCCAACAGCGCCGGACATAAGCCACTGAAGAAATATATGGTAACAGTAGACAGCGTAGAGAAAAGAACGGATATCGATTTCTTCCCTGCCCTGCCGGATGAAATAGAAAACAGAATCGAAGCGGAGTTGGTACAAGAATTACCGTAGTCTATCACACATACGCAGGCATGAAACGATACATACGTATGTATACCCCCACACATACGTATGTGTGGGGGCACACGAACGTACGGGTTTTATTTCACTTCCAGCACTACGATAGACTTGGCAGGAAGAGTCACTTTCAAGCTTCCTTTATTGACCTTTGCTCCGGTAAATTCTTTCGGGGCAACCACATTCGGTTTCTCGAAACTATTGTAATCACCTATATTGTTAGCAGTCAGAATACGGCCGGTAACACTCTTGGCCTTTACCTCACCCAAGTTCAACTCTATTTCCTGCGATTCCTGCAAATCCACATTAGACAAGGAAATATGAATCAAACCGTTTGCATCCCGTGAAGCTGTAGCACTTACCATCGGGACAATACGGTCGTCGCGTACAATCTTGCGTTCACAGTTCAGTTCCAAAGGAAGATAAGTAGCATCCTGATGCACTTTATACATTTCAAAGACATGGTAAGTCGGTGTCAGAACCATCTTGTCGTCCTTTGTCAAAATCATAGACTGAAGCACATTGGCAATCTGGGCAATGTTTGTCATCTTGATGCGATCCGTATATTTATGGAAAACATCCAGTGTCAAAGAGGCCACGAAAGCATCGCGCAACGTGTTCTGCTGATACAGATGTCCACGGACAGTTCCCGGCTCTTCATCCCACCAGGTTCCCCACTCGTCCACCATCAAACCGATTTGCTTCTTCGGATCATATTTATCCATAATTGCCATATGCTTCTTCAGCACCGGTTCTATTTCCAGACATTTGCCCATAGTCCAATAATAATCATCATCAGTGAACTGTGTAGCCGATCCTTTGCTTCCACTCCATCCCATCACTGTATAATAATGTAAAGACACACCGGCCATACGGTGACCTACATTCTTCATCAGTACTTCTGTCCAGTTATAGTCATAATCACTGGCACCACTTGCAATCTTGAACAAGTGATTGCCATCATAGTCACGACAATAAGTGGAATAACGGCGGTACAAGTCTGCATAATATTCAGGACGCATACTGCCTCCGCATCCCCAACTTTCATTACCTACCCCAAAGAATTTCACTTTCCATGGTTTTTCACGACCGTTCTCCTTACGCAGTTTCGCCATCGGGCTACCTTGTTCGGAAGTCATGTATTCCACCCATTTCGCCATTTCTTCCACACTCCCACTTCCTACATTACCGCTGATATAAGGCTCACAACCTATCAGCTCACACAAGTTCAGAAATTCATGTGTTCCGAAACTATTATCTTCCACTGTACCTCCCCAATTGTTATTGACCATTCGGGGGCGGTTCTCTTTCGGACCGATACCATCCATCCAATGATATTCATCGGCAAAACATCCGCCCGGCCAACGAAGCACCGGCACTTTCAAGTCTTTCAATGCCTGAAGCACATCATTACGATAGCCTTGGGTATTGGGAATTTTAGAATCCTCACCTACCCACAAGCCTCCATAGATACAGGTTCCCAAATGCTCTGCAAATTGCCCGTAAATATGTTTACTGATGATTTCTTTCCCTTGCTCGGGATGTACATTGATAGTCGCTTTCTGTTGGGCAAATACCGGCATTGCAGCGAACAATGCCAAGCCCATAAGTGCATTTTTCATGATTAAAAATAAAATAATTAATTATACTATATTTGCGTTCTCGTTTTTCGTTTGGTCAAATTTACACATTTTACATCAACCGGATAGTGGACAAAATTGTATTTTTAGGGGTACAAAATCGTCAAAAGTAGAAAAGAAACGGATATTTGCCTATATTTGCATACAAAAAAGCCCGATAGACTAAAATGAATAAAAAGAAGCGTACTATTGTATGGATTGTTATCCTTATCATTATCCTGACAGGAGCAGGCGGTGCAGGAAGTATATATTACTATTTCTTTGCCAAACAATTCCAACTTACAAAAACCACCTATATTTATATAGACAGAGATGATAACCTGGATTCTGTATACCATAAAATAATCCGGAACGGACATCCTAAAAGTATGTTCGGTTTTCAATATCTGGCAGAAAAAGAGAAGTATGGCGACAATATACGGACAGGACGTTACGCTCTCAATCCATCGGACAATATGCGCTACCTCTTCCGACGTCTTTCCATGGGATACCAGACTCCCATTAATCTGACTGTACCCAGTGTACGCACCGTGGACAGATTAGTGCGGGCCGTTTCGCGCCAGCTCATGATTGATTCTCTGGATATTGCCAAATTAATTTCCGACAGTGCTTACTGTGCACAAATGGGATATACCCAAGAGACACTACCCTCCCTTTTTATTCCTAACACTTACGAGGTTTATTGGAATATGAGTGCTGACGCTTTCATGAAACGAATGCAAAAAGAACATGCTGCCTTTTGGAATAATGACAGGCTGAAAAAGGCTCAACATATCGGACTTACTCCTGAAGAAGTGTCTACCCTGGCCTCTATCGTGGAAGAAGAAACGGCCAATGGTCCCGAAAAGCCCATGGTCGCAGGACTTTATATTAACAGATTGAATAAAGGGATGTTGTTGCAAGCAGACCCGACGGTAAAATTTGGTTTACAGGAATTCGGACTGAAACGCATTCTTTTCAAACATCTGGAAGTGGATTCTCCTTATAATACCTACAAACATGCAGGTTTACCTCCGGGACCTATCCGAATCCCATCCATCCAAGGATTGGAAAGCGTACTGAACTATACACAGCATCATTATATTTATATGTGTGCAAAAGAAGATTTCTCAGGCACTCATAATTTCGCTGTCACAGCAGCCCAGCATCAAGCTAATGCAAGACGCTATCAACAAGCGTTAAACCGGCGAAAAATAAAATAAAAGGAGCGGACTATAGGTCCGCCCTCCCAATGGATTATTTAATGTGTATCTATAAATCTTTCAGCAACCTTCCTTTGTATTGTCCTTTTTTCCCGGTCATCTTTCCATATTCCACTGCATGTACCGGACAAACATGGTAACAAGCCAGACATTGAGTACAGTTACCTCCCCAAACGGGACGATCCGTCACTGTTATATTGCCCACAGGACAAACCTTCTCACACTTCTTACAACCAATGCAGGCTTCCGTTGTATGAAAAGGCTTGGGAGACATCAGAAAAGCATTGAAAAGAGGGCGCAGCAAATAGGATTTAGTAAATGGAAGCGCACCTTCATGACAATTATATTGTTTCATTTGAGCCCTTGATGTAATTTCTTCGTTGATAAAACGCACACGGGCAACAGCATTCTGTACTTTCTGGGTTTCTATATCTTTATCATCTACATCAAAACCGGGCAAAGAAACATACGTATTCGGCATAGTAACCGAATAGCCGGCAACACATTGCCAACCTTTCCGGGTAACGGCAGAAGAAAAAATTTGTGCAGTCCGGCCTGTATCATCTCCGCAAGTACAGACAAAGAAAAGGTATCCCGGCTTATCCAACTTTAGCTGATGAATAAAACGAAGTACTATCTTGGGAGGTCCCCATGCATATACAGGAAAAACAAAACCTACTTTTTCCCCTTCTTTCAGCTTATACGCTTTGTTCCTGTCTATTTCCATAGCTATGGACAACAATTCCTCATTCTGTCCTTCCGCCAGCTGCCTTGCCACCCAAGCCGAATTACCTGTACCTGAAAAGTAAAATATCATATCCGTACTATTTTTATAAAAAGAAGCGATGCTAATCTTTTGAATTAGCATCGCCTTATAATGAAGCCGCACCAGTGATGCGATGAAACTCCGAATGACAGGTTTTGAGTGCTCTCCTCCTTTGTAATCCACCGGCATAAATGCTACCCGAAGGCGTGGCCCGCCATTGGAAGATGAAGCTATGTCTCGGTTTTCAGATTAGTTTGATGAGTTTCCCAATCCAACTAATGCGGCTCGCTTTTCATCTCTTTCCGTATGACAAATATACGTCCTTTTTATGATATAAACAAGAGTATAGCAGAATTTGTTTGTTAAAAATAATAAGCAAGAAAATAACTCTCTGTAATTCTGCTTATTGTTGTTTCCATTTATTAAGGAAACATCACAAGGCATCCGCAATAAAAAAGAGCAACCTCGTAGAGATTGCTCTTTCATAAATCTTTATATCGCCGTTTACAGAAGAATTAAGCAGCTTTTGCTTTAGCAACAATTGCTTTGAATGCTTCCGGATGGTTCATAGCTAAATCAGCTAACACCTTACGGTTGATTTCGATACCTGCTTTGTGCAATGCACCCATCAATTTAGAATAAGACATTCCTTCCAGACGAGCGGCAGCGTTGATACGCTGAATCCACAAAGCGCGGAAATTACGTTTCTTGTTCTTACGGTCACGGTATGCGTAGGTCAAACCTTTTTCCCAAGTGTTTTTTGCTACTGTCCATACATTCTTTCTTGCACCAAAGTAACCTTTGGTAAGACCTAAAATTTTCTTTCTTCTTGCTCTAGAAGCAACATGATTTACTGATCTTGGCATAGTTTTAATTCTTTTTGAATGTTAGCGCCACTGTTTCACACGGTGAACTTAAAGCTAAAGACATTCGGTTAATACTTTAAATAATACGTTTACGCTTTCGTTGTTTTTAGATTACTTCATGCAAAGCAATTCCTTAACCTGATCCAAGTTAGCATTAGCTACTAGACCTGAGTGTACAAGGTTTCTTTTCTGCTTTTTAGTCTTCTTAGTCAAAATATGACTGTGAAAAGCGTGCTTTCTTTTGATTTTACCTGTTCCGGTAAGAACGAATCTTTTTTTAGAACCGGAGTTAGTCTTGATCTTTGGCATCTTGTTTTTAATTTTAAATTATTATTCAAATGGTGGTAACGCACTATACCGGCGCGTTACGCACTCTTTTTTCATTCTTTTGTTTCTACTGCCTTTTTCGGATTTTCCTTTTTAGCAGTATCCGTTTCTGCCTTCTTCGGAGAGCCCGCTTTCTTCGGAGCCAAAGAAATAGTCATTCTCTTACCTTCCAACAAGGGCATCTGCTCTACTTTTGCATATTCTTCCAAGTCATTCGCAAAACGAAGCAACAATACTTCGCCTTGTTCTTTGAAAAGAATGGAACGACCTTTAAAGAACACATATGCTTTCACCTTGTCTCCGTCCTGCAAGAATCCGATGGCATGTTTCAACTTGAAGTTGTAGTCATGATCATCTGTTTGAGGTCCGAAACGGATTTCCTTTACGTTTACCTTTACCTGTTTAGCCTTTTGTTCCTTTTGACGTTTCTTTAATTGATAAAGAAATTTAGAATAATCAATAATTCTACAAACTGGAGGAACAGCATTGGGTGAAATTTCAACTAGGTCAGCCTCATGATCCTCAGCCATTTTTAAAGCTTGAGCTATCGGATAAACTGCCGATTCTACATCGTCGCCCACAATGCGGACTTCTTTGGCACGAATCTGTTCATTGATTCTGTGTTGCCCTTTTAAACTGTCATTCTTCATTAAAAAACTTTTAGTTCCTGTTTGTTTCTTCTTATTTTAATTAGTATTTCTTTATCTTAACGCAAAAGAATACATAAAGGTTTAACAATGCGCTCTTTTGCAAACGGCTGCAAAGTTACCATTTATTTATCATATTAGAAACTTCTTCGGCAAGATTTTTTCCGAATTCTTCTATTTTCATGGTTCCTTTGTCGCCTTCGCCCTGCTTGCGGACTGCAACTTCACCGTTTTCAGCTTCTTTCTCGCCTACAATCAACATGTAAGGAATACGCTTCATTTCATTGTCACGAATCTTACGGCCGATTTTTTCATTACGGTCATCCACAATAGCACGAACATCGAATTTTCTCAGTTCCGCTTTCACTTGTTCCGCATACTCATTGAATTTCTCAGAAATAGGCAGAATAGCTACCTGGTCAGGAGTCAGCCACAGCGGGAATTTACCGGCAGTATGCTCAATCAATACGGCAACAAAACGTTCCATTGATCCGAAAGGCGCACGGTGAATCATTACCGGACGATGCTTTTGGTTATCTGAGCCCATATATTCCAACTGGAAGCGTTCGGGCAAGTTGTAGTCTACCTGAATTGTTCCCAATTGCCAGCGACGACCGATAGCGTCTTTCACCATAAAGTCCAATTTAGGACCATAGAATGCAGCCTCACCATATTCCACTTTCGCAGTCAGGCCTTTTTCTTCGCAAGCTTCAATAATGGCCTGTTCGGCTTTTTCCCAATTCTCATCACTACCGATGTACTTTTCGCGGTTCACCTTGTCACGAAGAGAAATCTGAGCTTCCACATTCTCAAAATTCATAGACTTGAACACAATGTTGATGATATCCATCACGCGAAGGAATTCTTCCTTCACTTGGTCGGGACGACAGAACAAGTGAGCATCATCTTGTGTAAAACTGCGCACACGGGTCAGTCCGTGCAATTCACCACTTTGTTCGTAGCGGCATACGGTTCCGAATTCCGCGATACGCAACGGCAGGTCCTTATAAGAACGTGGAGAATTCTTATAAATCATACAGTGATGAGGACAGTTCATCGGTTTCAGGAAATATTCTTCCCCTTCTTCGGGTGTATGAATAGGCTGGAACGAGTCCTTACCGTACTTGGCGTAGTGTCCGGAAGTGATATACAGGTTCTTGTTGCCAATAGGCGGACACATTACTTCCTGATAATCATAACGGGCCTGGATACGGCGCAAGAAATCCTGCAAACGGATACGCAAGGCAGTACCTTTCGGCAACCACATGGGAAGTCCCTTGCCCACCATATCGGTAAACATGAACAAATCCATTTCCTTACCTATCTTACGATGGTCGCGTTTCTTGGCTTCTTCCAACATTACCAGATATTCGTCCAGCATTTTCTTCTTCGGGAAAGTTATACCATAAATACGTGTCATCTGCTTGCGGTCTTCCTGTCCTCTCCAATAAGCACCGGCTACAGTAAGCAGCTTGATAGCTTTGATAGGAGCGGTAGAGGTCAAGTGAGGACCACGGCAAAGGTCGGTAAACGCACCTTGTGTATAAGTGGTGATGTGTCCATCCTCCAGTTCGGAAATCAATTCACATTTATAAGTCTCACCTCTTTCACCGAATTTCTTCAACGCATCCTCTTTAGCGATGCTCTGACGCACCAATATCTCTTTCTTTGCAGCCAACTCGGCCATCTTGGCCTCGATAGCGGGTAGATCTGCTTCCTTAATGATTGCTTCACCCGGGTCTACATCATAGTAAAAACCGTTTTCAATGGCCGGACCGATACCAAACTGAATGCCCGGATAAAGTTCTTGCAATGCTTCGGCCAGCAAGTGGGCACTAGTATGCCAGAAAGCATGTTTGCCCTGTTCGTCTTCCCATTTATAAAGAACGAAGTTTGCATCTTCATTGATAGGGCGAGATAAATCAATCGTTTCACCGTTCACGCCACAAGCTAAAACATCTTGTGCCAGCCGTGAACTGATACTTTCTGCAATCTGCAGACCAGTAACTCCTTCGTTATATTCGCGAACGGAGCCGTCGGGGAATGTTATCTTTATCATAATCTTCTATTTATATTCTTTCTTGAGGATGCAAAAATAACGAAATCTTTTTGACTTATCCTCTTTTTAGCAAAAAAATGTTATTCTTTTCGTTCCGTAAAGCGTTTGATGATATTGTAAGCAGAGAAAAGCCCCAACTCACCTGCTTTACTCAGGTCCTGTATACCTTGCCTGTTGTTACCCAAGAAAATATGTGTCAAGCCGCGATTGAAATAAGCATCCGCAAATTTAGGGTCCAACTGGATGGCTCTGTCATAATCAACAATTGCCGCACGATAGTCTTTCAAGATAGAAAGCACATTACCTCTATTATAATAAGCATAGACAAAATCCGGAGCCAGCTCAATCACCTTGTCCAAATCGCGCTTTACCATTTCATAGTCCGCAGCTTTCACGGCACTCTTCTCTCCCGGACCGGCTTTCAAATCATACTCTTTTTCCATCTTCTGGTATTCCAGCTGCTTATAACGGATGAGAGCACGGTTGAAATAAACCGGGAAGAAATGATCTTCTATAATAATAGCCTGATTCAAATCTTCAATGGCACTTGCAAAATCCTGCACCAGATAAAAGTCCAATGAACGTGCAAAACGTTTGTTCACATCATTCGGATCAGCCACAATGGCAGCAGTCTGTTCGTCAATGGATGCAAAATGTTTTGTAGCTTGTTCTTCCGTCAGAGGAGCTTCCTCATTAGTTATAATCAGACGGCCGGGAAGTACTTTCTGATTATTCAATGTTTCAATGAACTTATAATAGTTGACCTGCCGTTTCACATCATCGTGCTTTTCATAATAGGTAAGCACGAACATGGGCTGGGGAACAATATTCACATTCTTATCCTGCACGCGTCCACGATAGTCACTCTTATATTTTTCTTCTCCCTCTTCGTTGTCGGCAACCACTATCTTACGATAGTTGTTCATGTTCTTGTCGGACTTCTTACGGGTTTTATTATTCTCCGTATTATCGGCAGTCTGCTTATTAGGATCTACTCCGTTCTGTTTATCCAGCTGTGCTTTCAACACCTTGAATTCATCTGCATCAGCACCTTTCACATCCCCTATTTTCCTACGCGCCTGCGCTCTGTACTGATATCCCAGCAAGAAATTGGGATATTCATTTATCACCGTAGAATAATCTTTAATTGCCCCTTTATAATCTCCTGTCTGATCCAACAACAGACCACGGTTGAAAATAGCCATCATATTGTCGGGCTCCATTTCGATAACAAAATTAAAGTCTTGAATAGCCCGGTTGTCATCGCCTACTTGTGCACGTAACAAGCCCCGGTTATAATGGCCGATGAAATTATTGGGATCAATATCCAATGCAATATCATAGTCACTCATCGCTCCTCTCAGGTTATTCTGATGGTAACGGGCCAAAGCACGGTTGATATAAACACCTGAATTCCGGGTGGACAGACGGATGGCATGATCAAAATCGGCTTCCGCATCTTTATATCTCTGCTGTTGCAGACGAAGGATAGCACGGCTGGCCCATGTATCTGCATCATAACGGTCTATTTCAATCGCCTTGCCAAAGTCTTTTTCGGCAGCCAAAGTATCTTTCTGCTTCAAATCCACCTCACCACGCATCAAATAGGCCTTTGTATATCGGGGGGAAATGGCGATCAGCTTATCCAGATCATTCTTCGCCCCCTTATAATCCTCCTGTCTGATACGGCAAAGGGCCATATTATGCCATACCCCTATGTTCTCAGGATCAAACTCCAACGCCTTGGTATAATCTTCTATAGCTCCCGCAAAATTATTCTGCTGGATCCGTGCCAATCCACGCACCTGGTAAGCACTTACCACAAACGGATTCCTCTCAATAGCCTCCGAACAATCACTCTCCGCCCCCTGAAAATCATCCAAATTTATCTTCGCCAGACCTCTATAGAAATAAGGATCAGACAAATAAGGCTTTGCATTAATCACCTGATTGAAATATTGAATCGAAAGGACATAATCCTCAAAATAAAGCGCATTACGCCCTATCGCCATCACCCTGTCCGTATTTATCTGTGCCGAAGCCACTACAGGGAACATTATTAATAATGTATAGAGTATCCGTTTTATCATTTTGTATTTATAAAAATACGGTTTTCCCACAAATGCGCCACTGGTGGCGCATAGATCAAAATTGCGGAGTTATCATTTTATAGTCTTGACCTTATAGGAGCAACGCGCCTTGCCCTTCAGCATGGCCCCCAGCTTTCCTTTAATCATCTGTTTGCGTAATGCAGACAAATGATCAATGAACATTTTTCCGTCCAGATGATCAAATTCATGCTGCATGACCCTTGCCAAATAACCTTCCACCCACTCATCATGTTCTTTCAGTTCCTCATCCAAATAAGTCACATGAATACGGTCCGGACGTTTCACCGCTTCATGAATACCGGGCAAACTCAAACAACCTTCTTCCATGCTGACTTCCTCTCCACCCACTTCTAAAATATGAGGATTTATATAGGCACGGCGGAAATCCTTGAATTCGGGCAAGTCATCAGACATCACATCCAAATCAATAGTTACAACACGAATAGGCAGACCTATTTGCGGAGCAGCCAAGCCCACACCATCTGCACGATTCATGGTTTCAAACATATTTGCTATCAACTCTTTCAAATTAGGGTAATCCGGGGTAATATCCTCTGCTTCTTTACGCAACACCGGTTGTCCGTACACATAAATAGGTAATATCATTTTTCTTAATCTGTTTTTATTTATTAAATATATTTCTTCGACTCCAAATAAGACTGTAAGATTATCGTAGCACTGATTTCATCAACCAAGGCTTTGTTCTGCCTGTCTTTTTTCTTCAAGCCTCCATCCAACATGGCTTGGTGGGCCAATACGGACGTAAACCGCTCGTCAACAAACTCTACCGGTATATCCGGTATTTTTTTTCTTAGTTGATTGACAAAAGGGACAATATTACGCATATTTTCCGACTCCTGATTATTCATTTGCTTAGGATGCCCCACAATGATGCGTTCCACAGGCTCTTTTTCCACATATTTCAGAATAAAGTCCAGTAGTTGGTGTGTAGGAACAGTCGTCAACCCGTTTGCAATAATCTGCAAAACATCCGTCACAGCCACACCTGTGCGCTTTTTACCGTAATCTATCGCTAATATTCTACTCATATAGTTTGCAAAAATACAAATTTATTCCATACCTATTTTATATATAAAGATTAAAATATGCTTTTTCAACTGTTTTTTCAAAAGGAATGATTCATTTCGTTTAATTTTATTTGCTATTTAAAAAATAGTACTTATTTTTGCACCGAATATGTGGTTTAACGTAGAGGCCGCATAATTGTTAAATCGAAACAGGTATTTGTTATAAAATGAAAAATCAGAGCTCTTCCAAAGGAGTTTCATATAGATGTTTGTTGTATTGTATAGCTATATTGTTGCTTGTTATGATTCCATTAAAAAGTTTCAGCCAATCAACAGGAGAATTAACAACAGACAGTCTTGTAAAAATGGGATTTGAAAATGTAAGATGGACAGATACTCCTGAAGAAAGAGTTTATGTGGTTGAAAACAGTGCTTACAAAATTCAAGCGTTGGGCATCAGAAAGGCTGTAGATATCATACAGTCGATGGGATTACCCAAGGACAAATCTTGTAAGTTGATTGTTACCAACTATAATATACCTCAGGTCTCACTGACCTATCAGCCTCTTGCCGGTGACACAACAGTGGTAAGCGGTGAAGACTGGAAAGTCAGTTATGATATAGGTGACAGTTGGGACAAGGTGAAGAAAGAAAAGAAAAAGAACAGTTCGCTGTTTAAAGTAGATATTATGGTATATCCTCAATTATCATATATGAATATGATTATTACACAAATATATCAGGTGTTATTTGACTTAAGCCCAGCTATTGAAGTTTCCTTATGGCCAGGAAGTAAGTTAACAGGACAGATAAAGATACCTGTGTATAACGATGGATATGGGATATTGGAAGATAAAGTTCATCCGGGACATATAACCCTTTCCCAGCGTTTCCGTCTGCCATATAATATATATGGGAAAGCAACTATAGGCTATTTTAATGCAGACAGATGGGGAAGTGATTTATCATTGTTTTATCCGTTTAAAGACGAACGTTTCTCTATAGAAGCACGTATTGGTTATGTAGGTATAGGTTATTGGAATGGCTTCAAGCTACATTATGATACGAAAATGACAACAACATGGACAATTGGAGGAAACTTTTATTGGCCGAGATATAATACACAATTTAGCTTAAAAGGAGAAAGATATTTATTAGGAGAAAAAGGTATCAAGTTTGAAATGATACGTCATTTCCGATATGCGTCCATAGGTTTTTACGCAATGAAAGCAGAACATGCCAACAGTAATGGTGGATTCAGGTTTCAAGTCGCGCTTCCTTTTTATAAAAACAAAAGACATAAATATATACCGCGTGTAAACTTCTCAAATAATATGGGAATTATTTATAACGCAGGAAATGAACGAAAATATTATAAACAATATAAAGCTGAAACGAGTGACAACATAATGGAAAGTAATAGTTTTAATCCATATTTTATTAAATCAGAATTATTAAAATTTTAATTTTATCGAGATGAAAAAAAACAAATTTTTAAGTGGTTTAAGTGCTAAATTGGCACTGGCCATAGTAGCATTGACAACAACAATGTTTACTTCTTGTGAGAAGGAAAATATTGGAATTGAGGTTACCCCCGTAAATGCAAAATTTATTATAACCCCCGTGGTTATTGATGCGACTACAGGTACAGATGTAACTCAAAGTGCAGAAATTTCTTTCAGTAAAGGTAACGGAACCTACGAAGGTACACCTGAACTAGCTAGTGAATCCATTAATATAAATGCAAAATACAAGGGAATGACTGGTTCTGCATCAGTTACTATTCCTGCACTAAAAGCAGGTCAATTCGGTGCAAAAGAAGTTACTATTATCTTAAGCGAGAATTTCTTTGCACAAGAAGAAAGTAGTAATTCTCAAATAGAAACAACTAAACACAGTGGGTTCAAGAATAATACCAGTGATTATTGGTATTACATTACAGTAACTTACACTAAAAAAGAAGGTAGTGAAGTTATAAAGAACGATTATGAGGGAGACGACAGCGAAATAAAGAACATTATAGATGCTTATAATAAAGGTGTCCGAGAAGACAAAGTGACTCTAAATGATGTACAGGTATTAGCACATTCTCGTTTTAGTGTTTTTGTGGACTATATGAAAACAACATCTGTTTATCAGATAATCGAAAAATCACCTAAAAGAGATGGAAATCCTGTTGCAAGCTTCACAGTCGATTCTTACAATACTATAGTTTCTCCTAAAAATGAGCAAATACCGGGTCATGGACATGCTCCAAGTCACGGCCACGGTCATGGACATGGAGATGACAGCAATGCCGGTGGTGGTATTATTATTGCAGACTAATAGCCAGTTAATATTTTGATTTAATCACTAAAAACATAATATAATGAAATATAAATTTTTAACCCTGTCTTTATTATTGGCAGGCGTATGTGCAACAACAATTAAAGCACAAGAAACTAATTATTATACTCCGAAATGGAGCGATAATATTTTTATTAGCGTAGGTGGTGGTATACACTCTGTAGCAAACGATGGATTTAACAGAATATCTCCGAATTTCAGTATTTCGCTTGGTAAATATATTACTCCGACTTGGGGAATACGCGGTCAAGTGAACGGAATATGGCAAAGTTTATGTTTACAAGAAATTGGCTATCACGAACACAACAAGAACTATGTTGGAGCGAATATTGATGCAATGGTAAACTTGTCATCTTTATTTGCAGGCGCTAATCCTAACCGTTTCTTTGAAGTTTATGGTTTTGTAGGTCCTCAGTTATCTGTTGCAAAATCTGCAAATGTTGTTTATACTTACGATGGCAACACAGGTGAAAGAACTGGTGTTTCTACATCCGGTGAAGCAAAAGCTAAAGCTCGTATAGGCGCTTCTGCCGGTTTAGGTTTAAAGTTTAACTTAAACAATAAATGGGCTATCGATGTTGAAGCTCGTGGTGCAATCGCTCCTTCAATCTTCGGTAACATCAGCGATCACCGTAAGGCAGAAGGTACAGGTATGATCACAGCAGGTGTAAGCTATACTTTTGGCGGCAAGAAGTTTGCTAAAGTTGAAGACCGTGTAGTAGAAAAAGAAGTGATCAAGGAAGTGGTTCGTGAAGTTCCGAAAGAAGTAGTCAAGGAAGTGATTAAAGAAGTTCCTAGCGCTGCAGAAGTTGCTATCTTCTTCAAGATCGGTAAAGCAAAAATCAGTTCGGAAGGTATGGTTAATGTACAGTTAATGGCTAAAGCTATCAAAGCTAATCCTAACGCCAAGTACAAAATCGCAGGCTTCGCTGATAAAGCTACAGGATCTGCTTCATTCAACCAGACTTTGTCTGAAAAACGTGCTCAGGCTGTTTACGATGCATTGGTTGCAGAAGGCGTAAAAGAAAGCCAACTTGAAAAAGTTGCTATGGGTGGAACAGACAACATGTTTGGCAAGAACTATCTGAACCGCGTAGTTATTCTGGAAGTAAAATAATCATTGCTACCTGATAAAACTCTGATAAATTAAAGAAGGGGGTATCGTAACAAACGATGCTCCCTCTTTTTTTCTTCAACTGCATTTTTAATCACATAAGCAGCAACAGCAAACAAACCGTATAACAAGAATCTACGAATCTTGGCTATACAATTCTGGAAACCAGAGGCAGCATTTACCGAATCTTGTAACAAGATACCGGGCTATATCACAAACAAAAAGCTTTTTTAAAATACTCCCAGGATATATAAGCAAAGGGCATATAATGTTGCAGGTGCAAGATATATATCTTGCACCTGCAACATTACACAAACAAAAGCATTTACTTATCTTCAATAGACCAGCTTCACATTGTCAACCCAAAGCGTATTTCCGGGAGAACCGATAAAAGCTCCCCCATGACTGGACGAAAATTGCAGTATCATGTGGGTAGGATTCTCATTGACCTCCGCCCATCCTGTTTCTTTAATCAAGACACTTTCTCCCTTACTATTTCTAGTATAATCTCTCTCTCTCAACCCCATCGTTTCATGATCATAAGACGGATGCTTGGTTATATCACCATACAGCACTTCATAAGTAGCACCATTCACCCAACCATCCGAGTCCTTATCATACTTCACCACCATAGTTCCTACCCTCTTCGCAGTAATATTTCCTTCAGCGTCCTCCATACGTTTTTGCAAAAAGAAAACAGTTATCGCACAATCCTGCCCTGCCACCTGACCTTTCTTGCTGAAGCCTGTCAACCGGATACGATCTTTCTCACCAGACATCTTTACCTTATAATCATAACGGACAGCTTTGGGACGTTGGGTAAAAGGAACTCCCCAATTCATATTCTTCTCAGCATTCTTGGTTCCTGTTATCGGCTCCAGCATATCGCCCAAATAAATGGATCCGGCTGCCAATACAGTAATATTCACCATTCCCAATACCTTGACGCTCTCTATATGCGTTTCCAGACGAGCACAATATCCATTGTCCCGTTTGTCCCTGTAAACAGAATTATTTGTTTTAACAATGCCCACTACCTTAGCCATCACATTAGAGGTTCCCCAAGGAGACCCTCCCATATTCTTATAAGGTTTGTTACCATCTATTTCCTTTGTAGGGCCTATCTCATAAAGAAGTTTGGTATTGCCGCCTATAACACCGGATTCATGAACCTTACGGATTATCCACTGATCCATATCTCCGTATTTTATAGGTACCACCTTTTCCTGGGCAAAGCCATACAGCGGTGCTATAGCCAAAAGAGCAGCGACCGATAATCTGCCATAATATTTCATACCCTTAGTTTTTATTGTTGTTTAGAACCAGCAAAGCTATAAAAAAAAGCGGCAACTGTGAAGTTGCCGCTTTTAATAAAGAAAAATAGACTATATTTTCTTCTTAATTTACCAAAAAGAAATCATTAATATACTCTATATAGTAACCATGCCTTTTGGAAATCGTCACGGTTAGGATATTTTGCCTTAAATTCCTCCTTTGCCTGAGTAGCCTCCGCACGGTCATCGTATGAAGATGCTATAACGCGATACGTATTTCTTTCAGCATTATAAACCACTTTGGCATTATAGCCTTGACCATCCAAATATTGTTTCAGACCTTCCGCATTCGCTTTCACGCCAAAGCTACCACATACTACACTATATGCTTTTAAGCCGTCACCTGAAACCAGTTCTACTTTCTCTTCGCGAACCGGACCGGCAACAGGAGCAGTTGTCACGGGGGCAGATACTACCGGAGCAGCTTCAACCGGAGTCGCTTCTACCTGATCGGCAGGAGCTTCAGCCAATTCCTGTTGTTTTGCCTTTTCATAAGCCTTCTTGTAAGCACTTTCGCTAGATTTACATGAGGAAAATGCCAAGGCTACGCACAATCCCATACCCAACACAACTAATTTTTTCATGATTACTCAATCTTTTATAAATTAATACTCTAGTTTAATTCCATTATATTGGTGCAAAAGTAGCAATATATCAACAGCTTTCACAGCAAGAACGGAGTTAAATTTAGTTAATCAGAGAAGAATCTCCAATTTCTATTCAAAAATAGACAAAATAAACAACAACATTCAGTTTTATTTGTTAGATTTGTAAGGTACAAAAAACAAAAAACTATGAAAGGATTAAGTATTTTAGCTGCATTCCTAGGCGGAGCCGTAGTTGGTGCAGCAGCCGGTATTTTATTTGCTCCTGAAAGCGGAGAAGACACTCGTAGCAAAATTGCTGATGCTTTACGTAAAAGAGGTATCAAATTAAGTCGCACAGATATGGAAAATCTGGTCGATGAAATTGCAGCCGAGGTAAAAGAATAAGCAACGCCCACAAAAGTGTATTGTCATTCCGGATACAAGTCCGGAATGACAATAATTTTTAAATCAAAACTCCACGCATGTTTGCAAACGATAAAAATATAGATAATCTGCAACAACTTCTGGCAGAGCTTAAAAAGTACGCAGAGTTACAAAAGGATTATGTAAAACTACATTTAGTAGAAAAACTTACTATACTGATATCAACCCTCATCCTTGTCTTTATATTATTGATATTAGGTATTATCGCCCTTTTCTACTTATCATTTACATTGGCCTATGTACTCGCACCTCATGTAGGCGGGCTTATGGCCAGTTATGGAATCATTACCGGATGCATTATTCTGCTGATTCTGTTAATCGTTTTATTCCGCAAACGGCTGATTGTTCAGCCTATGGTAAATTTCCTTGCCAACTTGCTTTTAAATGACAACTGATTATGAAAGAGAATACTCCTAATAAAACGCCCATCATCACTTTGGAAGTGATAGCACAACGAAAAGCTGAGAAGTTGGAAGAAGTACAGCAAGCTAAAAAAGAAATGGTACAAACCATACATGAACTTTTTGCGCCTGTAGAACACAAAGGAGGCGTAGAAGGCATTATGCAACATATCAATACAGGAATCGCCGTTTATGACGGAGTACGGACCGGTATCAAGATCATGCAAAGAATCAGAGGATATTTCCTGAAAAAAAAGAAATAACTTAGTATTAACCACAACATTTTATCCACATGAAAAGACAGCTACTAGGTGTGGCGGCAATTTTGTTGTCAATTTCCACGTATGCACAGGACAATCCATTATGGATGCGTTATTGTGCCATTTCTCCGGATGGAACCACCATCGCATTCACCTATAAAGGTGACATCTACACAGTACCCTCTACAGGCGGCAGGGCCAGTCAGATTACAACCAACCCTGCCCACGACACCAAACCCATCTGGAGCCCTGACGGAAAAAAAATTGCTTTCGCATCAGACCGAATGGGAAGTATGGATATTTTTGAGGTAAACAAGGAAGGGGGTATCCCCAAAAGATTAACTACCCATTCGGGTAATGAAACACCGGTGGCTTATAAAGATGCCGGACACATTCTGTTTCTAGCCAATATAATGCCAACAGCAGAAGACGCACAATTCCCCTCCGGACAATTCCAACAAGTATATGAAGTCAATACCGAAGGCGGACGCCCCATCCTCTTCTCTTCCATGCCGATGGAAGATATCAGTATCAATCATACAGGCAATACTTTACTCTACCATGACAAAAAAGGATATGAAGACCCTTGGCGTAAACATCACACTTCATCCATTACCCGCGATATTTGGCTGTGTTCTCTGAATGGAAACCGTACCTTTCGCAAACAAACTGCTTTCAATGGTGAGGACCGCACTCCCGTTTGGGCTTCAGATGATAAATCATTCTATTATTTAAGTGAGGAAAAAGGCTCATTTAATATTTTCAAACGTGATATTGACGGTAATACATCCAAACAAATTACCAACCATACCAAACATCCGGTACGCTTCCTGAGTGCTGCCTCCAATGGAACATTATGCTATGGATATGATGGCGAAATCTACACGGTAAAAGAAGGTGCCATTCCGCAAAAAGTTCAGATTTCCATTGTCACCGACAAGAACGACAAAGATCTCATCCGCCAGATCAAGCGTAGCGGAGCAACAGAGATATCCCTTTCGCCCGATGCAAAGGAAATTGCTTTTGTACTACGCGGAGATGTATATGTCACATCAACAGAATACAGCACTACCAAACAAATCACCAATACTCCGCAACAGGAACGCGATATTCACTTTTCTCCGGACGGAAGAAGTATTGTTTACGCTGCCGAAAGAAACGGATTATGGCAGATTTATCAAACCAGTCTAGCTAAAAAGGAAGAAAAACAGTTCGCTTACGCAACCGATATCAAAGAGGAAAGACTGACCAATTCGGATATCACTTCATTCCAACCTCAATACAGTCCTGACGGCAAAGAAGTAGCCTTTCTTGAAAACCGTACTACCATCCGTGTTCTGAATCTGAAATCAAAAGCTGTACGCACCGTCATGGACGGCAAGTACGAATATTCTTATAGTGACGGCGACCAATGGTATCAATGGAGTCCGGACAGCAAATGGATTCTTACCAACTACATAGGTATTGGCGGATGGAATAACAAGGATGTTGCACTGGTCAACGCATCTGGTAACGGAGAAATTCATAATCTGACCGAAAGTGGATACAGTGACGGCAATGCCAAATGGGTATTGGATGGAAAAGCCATGATTTGGGAAAGTGACCGCGCAGGATTCCGCAGTCACGGAAGCTGGGGTGCTGAAGCGGATATCTATATCATGTTCTTCGACCTGGACGCATACGACCGTTTCAGAATGAGCAAGGAAGAGCTTGCCTTGCTGGAAGACTCGGAAAAGAAAGACAAAGAGAAGAGTGAAGAGAAGGAGAAGGCCGATCATAAAAAAGATAAAAAGAAAGACTCCAAGAAAGAAGATGACAAGAAGGAAGTAAAGCCACTGGTTTTCGACCTTGAAAACAGCCGTGACCGTGTGATTCGTCTGACTGTAAATTCTTCACGATTGGGAGATGCTGTATTAACTCCGAAGGGTGACAAACTATATTATCAAGCAGCCTTCGAAAGCGGATATGATTTATGGGAACACGATCTTAAAGAAAACAAGACTAAAATCGTCATGAAAAAAGTCGGTGGCGGAGCCCTGCTTCCTGATAAGAAAGGCGAGAATCTGTTCCTTTGCAGCCAAGGTGGTATCAAGAAAGTCACTGTCAGCAGTGGTGAAACCAAACCTGTAGAATTCGAAGCTTTCTTCGACTACCAACCCTATGGTGAACGCGAATATATTTTCGATCATGTATGGCAACAAGTAGAAGATAAATTCTATGTAAAAGATCTGCACGGAGTAGACTGGAAAGGCTATCACGAAGCATACGCACGCTTTCTTCCATACATCAATAACAATTATGATTTTCAGGAAATGCTGAGTGAAATGCTGGGTGAGTTAAACGGTTCGCACACCGGAGCACGTTACTACTCAAACGGCCCTATACTATCCACAGCGACCCTAGGAGTATTCTATGACGAAACTTATGATGGTGACGGGTTAAAAATTAAAGAAATATTGGCAAAAGGCCCATTTGCCGTGAAAAAAACGGATGTTACTCCCGGTTGCATCATCGAGAAAATTGACGGCAAACCTATCGTGAAAGGGCAAGACTACTTCCCGCTGCTGGAAGGCAAAGCCGGAAGAAAAGTGTTACTGGCCATATATAATCCGGCTACCGGCAAACGTTTTGATATCACCATCAAAGCTATCAGCATGGGCGAACAAAGTAACTTGCTGTACAAACGTTGGGTAGAACGTTGCCGCAATATAGTCGATAAGTTATCCGAAGACCGCATCGGCTATGTACACGTAAAAGGCATGGACAGTCAAAGTTTCCGCGAAGTATATAGTGAAGTATTGGGACGCTGCCGCAACAAAGAAGCTATTATTGTAGACACACGCCACAATGGAGGCGGATGGCTACATGATGACTTGGCCACTTTATTAAGCGGCAAGGAATATCAGCGTTTCGTTCCACGCGGACAATACATAGGCAGCGACCCATTCAATAAATGGCTCAAGCCATCCTGCGTATTGGTATGCGAGGACAATTACAGTAACGCACATGGCTTCCCATGGGTTTACAAGGAATTAAAGATAGGCAAACTGATTGGTGCTCCGGTTCCGGGCACAATGACTGCCGTATGGTGGGAAAACCAGATCGACCCGAGTATTGTGTTCGGTATTCCTCAGGTGGGTTGTATGGATATGCGTGGACAATATGCGGAAAATCACCAACTTTCTCCAGACATTGAAGTTTATAATACTCCAGAAAAGGCATTGGCAGGTGAAGACCAGCAGTTGGAAGCAGCCGTACAAGAAATGCTGAAAACAATAGGGGAAAAGAAATAAAACAATCCCATCCTGATAAAAAGAAAAAGGTGTCAAAACACAACCTTTGAGGAAAAGGACTTTTCATCCGAGGATACTTTGACACCCTTTATCAGCCATAAAAAGAGCCGTATCAACTCTACTCCCAAGTAATGATACGGCTCTTTTTTATACATTACAGCAAGATAATGTATGGGGCATCTATGCTGAGCATACTTAAATATGTCATAATGATGCTCTATA
The DNA here is from genome assembly GCF_000012825.1 of Phocaeicola vulgatus ATCC 8482. Taxonomy (GTDB): domain Bacteria; phylum Bacteroidota; class Bacteroidia; order Bacteroidales; family Bacteroidaceae; genus Phocaeicola; species Phocaeicola vulgatus. The sequence goes on from NC_009614.1 coordinate 5,008,483, forward strand.
AGTTGTTCCCACTCATGCCCTCATTTCCAACTATAACCCACTCATTGTAAAGTCATTACCCTCACTCCTTATTCCTCATTCTCATCTCTTAAGACACTCATTCACAATATAATATACATTCACAAGCCTATAAACCGGTTATTTGGTAAGCCCCCTGTTTTTTCAGTTTTTCTTCCTTGCACAAACGGCATAAATAACGGTGTCGTAGTTTGTATCATACTGTTCTTCTTTGACGATTAAAAGTTCAATATCTGTTAATCACGAATGTAATTAAGTCTAATCACTATTGTAGTTAACTTTAACCACTACTGTAATTAAACTTAGTCACAGTAGTGAATAAGCAATTACAAACATATAAAAGTGAGAAAATAAAAGGGAGAAAACAGATAAGAGACAGGGAAATATGCATACATAGACTACCGCCAACTCGCTGCACAAGCCATGCAGCTGCTTTATAAGAACGAACGTTATGGGTTGAATGATGAAAATGAGAAGGTATTTTGGCAAAACAACACCGAATTTGAGTAAATTTCGCCTTTGGAACAGTTGTTTAAATGTCACTTCTATTCCGCCACTACAGAGAAGAAGGGAGAAAGGCTGACCGCACATGAAGATTTTCAATTATTTGCAAGAGTACAAGCGTGAAAAACCTGTCAATCAACAAGATAAATTAATACAGACACATTATCCGCAAACTGAACATTCACCCAAAAGCCAGCAGAAAAGATACTTTATATCACATGATAAAGTTAGAATAATTTATTTTCAAGCATCTGTGTTAGTGAGGGCAATGCCCTCACTAACACAGATACTACCATCACTAATAAGCAGTTCATTATAAACCAGTTAGAGCCAAAGTGAGGGCATGAGGGCATTTTCGCGTCCAACTTTCTATTTGTTAAGTTGAAAGGGATGGTTTCTATTCTCCGGTATGAAAGACACCGTTTCCGGCATCGCACCAACTTATCTTGCTCTTTCTTTCCAAAGACGAGTCATATCTTCCAAAGTCTTTCCTTTTGTTTCAGGAACCATCTTCCACACAAACAGAGCTGCAAGCACACAAATCACGCCATAAAGCCCATAGGCAAATACCGGACTGAATTCATACATGGCAGGAAAAGTGGAAGAAACCAGATAATTGAATATCCATTGGAAAGCTACAGCGATAGCCACTGCCTTACCGCGGATAGTATTCGGAAATATCTCTGCAATCAACACCCAGCAGATAGGTCCCCATGACATCATAAAGAATGCAGCATAAACTATGATGGAAAGAACAGGAAGAATACCTTCCACCTGAAACTCATCACAAAACGCAACACAGAATGCACCTACAGCCATGCCAATAGAACCAACAATCAACAAGGGTTTACGTCCCATCTTCTCTACGGTAAAGATGGCAATCAATGTAAAGAGAATATTAACTACCCCCATTACCACAGTCTGCATCATACCATCGCCACCGCCACCGATTTTTTCAAAAATACGCGGTGCATAATAAAGCACAGCATTAATGCCGATAGCTTGCTGAAATACAGAAAGCAAGATGCCGACTACAATAACTGTCAGCCCGTATGTAAGCAGTTTTTCCGTTTTCTCGGAAGTTACAGCCTTTATTTCAGACAAAATAGTTTTAGCCTTATCTGTTCCATTTACTTTTTCAAGTACAGAAAACGCTTTATCATCCTGATGGGTCATAGCCAAATAGCGCGGAGTTTCAGGAACCAAAAACAATAAAATGCCAAATAATGCAGCCGGAACCGCTTCTGAACCAAACATATATCTCCAACCATCGGAAACAAGCACTTCATCCGGCATACCATCTTTAATCATATAATTGACAAAATAGACTACCAACATGCCAAAAATAATAGCAAACTGATTACAGGAAACCAATTTACCACGAATTTCGGAAGGGGCAATTTCGGCAATGTACATCGGACAAACAGCAGAGGCAAGTCCTACACCGATTCCCCCGATGATACGATAAAAGTTAAAAGCAAGGATCAATGCAAACGAAGTATCTCCTTTCGAGAAAAATAAAAATTCGGGATAATAAGAGCCTAAAGCAGACAGGAAGAACAATAAAGCAGCCAGACGCAACGAATTACGACGTCCTAGCCCCGAAGCAAAATAACCGGAAAAAGCACTGCCAATGACGCAACCTATCAATGCACTGGAAGCAGTCACGCCATGCCAGAAAGCATCTAATCCCAAATGTTTTTGCAGAGCCTGCTCCGCCCCCGAAATAACAGCTGTATCATAACCGAAAAGTAAACCGCCGAGAATGGCTATAAACACCACTCCCATCAGATAGAAATTGTTTTTCTTGTTTTTCATAATAAAAGGATTATAATAGTTTTCGTAATAAATACAATAACAAAGCTGTGCGAAAATAATCATTAATACGTAATTCTATTATAATTCTCCAACCATTTTAAATCTTTTTCACATCAAGGAAAAACAAGATTATTCCGTCTGAACTGTTCTATGTCTTCCTTTTTTAATCCTATCTTATCCAATGACTTAGGAAGATTATGGTCATTAAGATAATAACGCGGACGAATGAGATATTGTCTGTTTGCTACCGATAGGCTATCTGCCCTATAAGGTGTCTGTACCCCTGCCAAATTCAGCATGGTATGAAACACGGAGGCATTTCCCGCCACCGGTTTTTCACGGTTCTGCAATATAGCTTCATGTACTTCCACATTCTTTTCTCTATATGTTTTGGACAACCAAATTAAAAATGGCACATGCAGTTGATAATAAGACGGGACTGGGGATGCATGTAAAAATAATTTTCGATTATCATCAAAAATATCCTCTCCATGATCCGAAGTATAAAGCATAGCCGAAAAAGAGTTTGTTTTCTGCAATAAAGTGATCAAAGAAGCCAGGAAACCATCTGTATAACGGATGGTATTATCATATGCATTCATCAAATACTCTTTATTCTCATATTTGGCGTCTGTCAGATTATCCGGTTTAAAGACAGACATGGATTCGGGATAACGTTCTTTATAATTAAAATGTGATCCATAGGCATGCAGCACGATGAATAATTTTTGATGACCTGCCTTTAGCTCCTTTTCTACCAGAAACAATAGTTCGTCATCCGAAATATTGGCTCCTTTCGGAGCATCTTTCTTGATAAACTTCCAATCATCTGCCTCCATCCCCAAAAAATCAATAAAAGAATGGTTAGGAAGCTGGTTCGAAAAAAAGGCAGTATGAAATCCTGCTTCCTTGAAAGCGGTAATGATTCCTTTCTGTCTATAAAGACAGTCATAATCCTCAGCCGAAGCTGCCGAAAGCAACATAGGCACACTTTTATGAGTAGTATTAGACTGGGTAAGCACATCCGTGAAAGTTACCACCCCCTCCATTTTATCAAGTAATGGAGTAGTATTCCTTTCATAACCATAAAGTCCGAAATTACAGGCACGGGCCGTTTCCCCTATCACCAAGACATAAACTTCCCGGCTGTTTTCATCATGTGCGGCACTGGCATTAAAAGTAAAATCCCTTGAAGTTTCCGCATATCCGGCTGTTTCGCCCGCACGTTCTGCAGCCAATACTAGATTATAACATACATTAGCCGGATACATTTCGATCTTTACTTGATAATCACGTTGCGTCGCATAGCAGATAACGGTCAATAACGCTCCTGCAACAATGCCTGCCAAGGCATACTTACGTTGAGAACGAATAAAAGAATATTCCAACTGATTACCCCGGGCCCATGAAAAACCTCCCAAGACCAAAGCAGGAATGTAAACAACAAAAACACCAATTACAGCCGGCAGTAAATTATCCAACAGTTCCAGCGCCTCCCCGGAATTAGTAGTTGTCAGATTCAGGAACATATCTACTGCAATGATAGAACGCCCGAACAGGTATAGCAATACCAGTTGGAATGCCGCAAAGAAAACAAACGGAAATAAGATCCAAATAGTCTTTCCAGGTTTACGCCCCAATGTCATAATCAACCAATAAACCGATACCGGCAGAATGACATTACAAATACGTGCCCAAAGTGTCATTTGCTGTTCTGTAAAAAACAATGCCACATTGGGAATGGCCAAGACAACGATGAACAGAACGAACAACCGTTGTGGCTCACAACACCACTGAATAAATTCTTTAAAATGCTTCATTTATATTAAAGATAAAACCAGACTGTCCATTTTTTCCAAATCCATAGTCCAGACGAACATTTACATTCTTTTTAAACTCCCAACGATAACCTATTCCATAATTAGGCAACACTCTGTCCATGCACAAAGCACTGAACTTATTGAATACAGTTCCGGCCCCTATCCAAACTACAACACCATTACGTTTCCATACATGCTGACGCAATTCCACCTGCCCCTCTATTTTATGCTTGTCACGATAGCGCCCTTCGTAATAACCACGCATGGAATACGAGTTTCCCAACAACGCCATCATGGCCCATGACGGATTACCGAAATTAAAAGTACCGCGTAATTCTCCTGCCAACAATCCTCCTTTCCATACAGGATGATAATAACTGGTACGCAAATCCGTAGTACTGAATGCATAATCGTTTCCTAAAAACTTAGGACGGAAACACTGGGTAATATTCAAATAATATCCCTTATGGGGATTGGTCAACACATCGCGCGAATCATATGCCAAAGAAAGGCCCACTCCATAATTAGCAGTAGTAAGATTCATCCCCTCCAGTAGTTCGGGGCGTTCCATATTCTTACCATGCACATAATCATAAGATACCATAGGACCTATATATAGATTATCCGCTATCCGAAACAGGAAACTAGCTTTAACTTGTGCTTGCCAGCGATCTAAATCAGATTCATTGGCATCTACCTTACCCATATCGTACCCTATTCCCCAAAACTTGGAAGGAAAGGAATAAAAATAAAGAGTATAATCCAGCCGGTATTTGTCCTGCGGAAAGATATGAGTTCCGCGTATCCCCAACATATAGAAGCCAACAGTGGAAACATCTCCGAATAAAGACACATTGGATGGAGGAAGAAGCATGTCATTTCTATCGGTACGATAAAGCCCCGCCGCCACCAGTCCCAGCCCCAGTTTGGTATCCGTACTGTAATGTGGTCCGCCAATAATACTGAAATCAAATTTCTTATGATTCTTATCTTTATTAGCATCATTAAAATAGTCCAGAAACTTTTTGAAAAAAGTCCTTTTCTGTACTGTGCTGTCTTTGTGTTGCATTGTCGTATCTTCAGGCAAATAAAACAGCCCACCCTCTTGCGTGACTGCCAAAGCCGCATCTGCCATACATATAAAGATTACGATCCAAAATGATATTTTCTTCATTGTAATCTATTCTTTTTTCCACTGTTAAAACAAGCTTTACAGTAAACATAAACTGAATAAAAACAAATAAAGCAGGTCTGGATACAAAGATAGCCAAACCTGCTTTATTGTGACTTTTTTATATAATAAGAATCTGGTCTGAATTTACCTATTTCTGTCCTAAATACCTTATACCGGTTGCTTTTCTGTAATCAGCCAACGCAATCTTCTGCTCATAATAAGATTGGATAAGGTTTGTATATGCCTGTATCCATGTCAGCTGTGCAGAAAGCACATCCAAAATAGTCAACTTACCTTCAGTATAACTAAAAGTGTTCAAATCCAAATTCTCTTCTGCCAGTTTGCAGTTCTCCTCGGCAATACTTATCTGACGGGTATTCTCGGTCAGACTAGTCCACGCCTTCGCCACTTCTTTGCTTATTTGGTCTTGCTTATCTTGCAATGCATACTGCTTGCTTAATAAAATAGCCTTCTGTGCAGCCGTCGATTTAAAGCGGGCTCCCCAATGGAAAATCGGCAATTTAATAGAGGCATACACATTACTATTAAACATAGTTTCGCCCGAAATGTTCAACATCTGTGTTCCCCATGTCTCTTTAAAACCGATAGAAAGAGAAGGATTGTACTTGGCGGCAGCCAGACTTACCTGTCTTTTCTGATAATCCACATCCAACTGTGAGATAGCATAATCGGGACGCACATTCAAGGCTGTTTCCGCTCCAATAAAAGCAGGCATAGGCAATATGGTAGAAATAGAATCCGTCAAATCCATTTCAGCCAGCGGTTCCAATCCCATCAGCACATTCATATTCTGCAAGGCGACCTGATAAGACTGGTAGCTGCTGGAACGTTGCAATTCAGCCTCTTTCAAACGGGTCTGCATCTGAATGAGATCCGTCTTGCTGATATAGCCATCATCGTACTTATCTTGCAGCACTTTGGTCAACTGCTCAATAATCTGCACATACTGGCACATCGTTTCATACATTTCTTTTTGTGCGGCTGTTCCCCAATAACTGGCTTCAGCAGCATAGATAATATTATCCGTTGTCAAATCCACCGACTTATCCGCCATCTGGGTTTGTATTTGGGAAGCCTTGTAATTGTGATAGATGCTTCCACCGGCATAAATAGGTTGTGATACCCCTACTTCGGCACTGTATGAATCGTGCTCCATAGGAACAGCCATTCCGCCAAGATCCATCTCGTATTTGTTAATACGATACTGATAGCTTCCCGTTGCATCAACAGCCGGGAAGAAAGCGGTTTTTGCCGCTTTCATAGCCTTCTGCATAGCTGTACGTTGTGCCACACTCTGTTTTAAGGTTTGGCTATAATCCAGTACCTTTTGTTCAAAGGTAGAATAATCCACGACAGTCTGAGCCGAAAGTGTACCGGTCATACAAGCCATACCTATAATATAGATCATCTTAGTTTTCATTATCTGTCTGCTCTGATTTTAAAGAAAATACAATAAGTTACCGGAAGAACAAAAATGGTCAGTACCGTCGATACGAACAAACCACCCATAATGGTAGCCGCCATACCTGCAAACATGGCATCGCCCAACAATGGAAGCATACCCAGAATAGTAGTTCCGGAAGCCATGGTCACCGGAACGATACGTGTCTTGGTAGCCTCGACCACGGCAGGCACAGCCCCCTTTCCATCCTTCAACTGAAGTCCGATTTCATCGACCAGCACAATGGCATTCTTGATATTCATACCAATCAATCCCAACAGACCGAGGATGGCAAAGAAGTCCAATGACTTGCCAAACAAGAGCAATCCCCATACCACACCGATAAACACCAGCGGCAACATAAGCATAATCAATACCGGCTTGCGGTAGTTGCTGGGGAAAAGAAACAGCAGAACCACATAAATCAACAGGAAAGTCAGCGGAATATTCTTCGCCAATGCAGCATTACTTACATCCTGTGTTTCCTGCTCACCGAAATATTTCATTTTATACCCTTCGGGCAACTGCATCTGCTCTTGTACGGCAGTAAGCACCTGTTTAAACGCAGCCATCGTATTGGCTCCACGTTTAGGTTCACATTGCATCATCATACAACGCTCGCGGTTAAAGCGACGGACTACATTATAATCATAACCCAAAGCGAAATTATCGATTACCTGTTCCACTTTCACGGAATTTCCTTTCGTACTGAATACAGGCACACTTTTCACATCATTCAAGTTCATTTTTTCCACATCCTCATCTTTCAGCAGGATAGGCAAGGAAACATCCCCCTCACGATATTCTCCCAAAGGCAAACCATTGGTAGCCGTACGGAATGAGTTGGCAACCTGCTGACGGGTAATCCCCAAGCGTAAACCTTTCTGTTGAGAGAACATCGGTTTCCACACGGGCACCTTATCTCCCCAGTTGGAACGGATATCCGTCACCATATCACACTGGCGGGCTATTTTTTTCGCCCTTTCAACCAATGCGGTCAATGTATCGGGGTTTTCACCGATAAAACCGATCTCAATAGCAGCTTCAGGCACCGGAGACAAAGCAAAAAGTGCCGAACGGGTAATGATATTGGGAAAGTTCTGAGTCATGTGCTCATAAAACTGCTGTTCTACTTCGGCTGCATCTTCGGGGTCTTTAGTTTCCACCATCACATTGGCATAGTTAGACTTCGGTCCAAAAGAAGAACTTGCCAAATAGTAACGCAACGGAGTACCACCCAATGTCACCGAATATGATTTAACTTTCTCATGATTCTTCAAGTAATCCTCCACCTTCATCACATCCTGATCTACCGCATGAATACTAAATCCCTCAGGGAATACCAGATCAGCACGGAAATAAGGCTTATTCATTTTCGGGAAAAAACTCTGAGGCATAACAGCCATAATAACCAAAGAAAGCACCAAAGTTACAAAAACCGTGGTCAATGTCACAAAACGGCGTTTAATCAGCAAGGTCAGAAACTTCTCGAATTTATGATAGAGTTTAGTATCATACGGGTCTTTCATTGCACCGCCGGGAACAGCTTCTTTCAAAATAAAATTACCAAAAGTCGTAGTCTGGCACAAAGCCAGAATCCAGCTCAATCCCAGTGATACAGCCAATACAACAAATAGCGGTTTCACAATCTCAGCCACGGATGCCGGTGCCAGATACAAAGGCAGGAAAGAGCAGATAGCAATAAAAGTAGCGCCCAGCAATGCCCATTGCGGCTTGATGGCTCCCTCTATCAATGACTGATAACGTGATTTTCCGCGCTTGATACCTATCTGCGCATTATCTGTTACCACAATGGCATTGTCCACCAGCATCCCCATGGCGATAATAAATGCCGCCAAGGAAGTACGGTTCAATCCTACCCCCCACATCAACATAATAAGCAAAGTACCACCTACCGAGAAAAGTAAGGAACTACCTATCAGCATACCGGCACGCGATCCCATCACCACAAAGATAATCAGGATAACAATAACCAATGATTCTATCAAATTCAGGATAAAGCCATTATTCGCCTCATCAGCAATCTTGTCCTCAGGATAAAGCGAGGTCAGTTCAATGCCGATAGGCAACAATTGCTCTATTTCCGCCAACCTTTCGTCCACTGCTTTACCCACAGCCACCACATTATCCTTTGCTCCACTGGCCACACCTATACCGATAGCACGTTTACCATTGACCCGCATCAAGGTTGAAGGCGGATCATAGTATCCACGCTCCACTGTTGCAATATCCCCCAAACGGACTTCCCGTCCGTCCTTGCTGATAATCAACTGGTTTTCTATATCTTCCAGACTGGTATAAGTCCCTTCCGTACGCAAGCGCAACTGATAAATTTCTGTCGCTATATCTCCTGTATTCACCTGTATATTCTGCTTCTGCAAGATGCCCATAATCGAAGTGGGATCAATACCCAATGCCGAAAGTTTGGAGGTAGATATCTTGACATTGATCACTTCGGTCTGCTCTCCGTATAACATTACTTTCTGTACTCCCTCAATCGGGGTCAGCTGAGTACGGATACGCTGTGCCCAGTCACGCAAATCGGTATACGAGAAGCCCTCATCAGCTGTCAAAGCATAATAAATACCATACACATCACCAAAGTCATCATTTACAGTAATGGTAGACGCCCCACTGGGCAACTTAGGTTGTATATTCGCCACTTTACGACGTAATTCGTCCCATTTTACAGGCATATAATCCGGATCAATCGTAGGCTGAAGTTCAATAGAAATCTTAGACAGTCCGAAATAAGATTCCGATTTAATCTGATATACATCTGTCATGGACTGAATTTCACGTTCAATCGGTTCCGTAATCAGTTTCTCCACTTCATGTGGATTCGCTCCCGGATACTGGGTAACCAATACCGCAGTCTTTATCACAAAAGGCGCATCTTCTTTCTTAGGCAGCTTGAAGAAGGAGATTACTCCGCCTATCAACAAAATAGCCAAAAAGAAATAGATAACCTTCCGGTTCTCCAAAGAATATTTTGGAATATTCATGATATGCTCTCTCCTTTTTTATTCTGTTAATATTTTTACTTGCTGGCCATCTACCAGATAAGACGCTCCGGCAGACACAACCTGTTCGCCCGGTTCAATATTTCCGGATACTATCAGGTCGTTACGTCCTACAATAATTCCCTCATCACTGACTTTACGCAGTTCTACTTTCTGTGTAGACGGATTATATATAAATACGATCTTGCTATTCAAGTTATTATCAAACACTACAGCGGACAAAGGCACTGTAATTCCTTCTTTTACCACATCATTCTCAATATTGACAATAACACGGCAAGAAAAGCCCACCGATACCTTATATTTTTTCAAATCAAATTCCGGATCATCAATGTAAAGGAATACAGGAACTCCTGCCCCATCGGGAGAAGCCTCTACATACTCCTTTACTTTTGCCTGAAATAATTTTCCTTTATAGGCATCAAATTCTACGTAAATAGTAGAAGGAGAAGTTACATAAGAAATATTCGTTTCGGGGATAGTGAACTCCACTTGCAATTTAGCCGGATTAATCAAACACACCACTCCTTGTCCTGGCTGTACACGCTGATAGTTTTCAACATATTTTTTTTGGATAAAGCCATCAAATGGAGCGCGTAGTTTGGTGTCATTCAATGTGTTTTGCGCATTTTCAAATGCCGATTTGGCATTGGTATACGAAGCTTGGGTCGTTTCGAACTCTTGCATGGAAATAGCATTCTTGGCCAACAGTTTCTCTGCGCGTTGCATTTGTGATGACGCCTTTTGGAATGAAGCCCTCTTAGCGTCATAATCCAGTTTGTAATCTGTCGGATCAATTTCGGCCACTACCTGTCCTTTCTTCACCCGTTGTCCTTCGAGTACATTCATTGCTACCAGCGGACCGGACATTTTAAATGCCAAGTCACTGAACTGATCAGGCGACACAACACCTGAATACGATTTTTCGATCCTGCTTAACGAGGTCACTTCCGCCAATTTCACGGGCCGAGGACCGCGTTCTTGTGCAGGTTGCTGTCCGCAAGAACAGAACACTGCCGCAATCATTGCCATAATAGACAAATTTTTACCTTTCATACTGTTTATCTTCACTATTAGTTTCGCTGCAAAGTTCTTATAATTATTAAAAGCGTACAAGTGCTAACAGTAAGATATATTAGTCTATTTTTAAGCATTTTCTTTGTTATCTGCTCTAACTGCCCTATATTTGTGGTGCATAATCAAAACCTTCTTTATTTTTATGAAGTATATAGATGACATTAACTTATTTAAATCGAATAAGGATTTCGTTGCAGAAATTGACATGACAGGATCATTAGGCCGTATTTACCACTATCCGCAACGAATGGAAGGATGCTTGTTCCTTCTGTGCCTGCGAGGTGAATGTGACATAACGATCCATCTGTCTGAACACAAGATACAAAAGAACGACATTGTCACTATTCTGCCAGAAACCTTTGTACATGTTCACCGGCAAAGTCCCGACTGTCGTCTGTACTTGATAGGATTCAACAAAGAGTTGCTGAACGGAATAAATCTCTTCAATTCCACCATGAACTATCTTTCAGCCCTGATTGACACACCCATTATCCCTCTGCGTCCCGAAATAACCGAGTTGTTTCAAGACTATTTCCGGTTGCTGATAAAAATGAAACGTATGGGAGCCAAGCCCAATAAAGAGTTAATCAGCACCATGCTGCTCACTATATTGCACGGTGTAGGCAGCATTCATCAGAACACCAATGTAACCACACGTACTTTCAACCGTGGAGAAGAAATTGTGAAACGCCTGGTCCAATATATCATCAAACATTATACGAAAGAACGGAGTGTAGCTTTTTATGCCGACCTGCTTCATATATCCCCTCAGCACCTCAGCACTACTGTCAATAAGATTACGGGAAAAACTGTTACAGATATCATCGCCAAACTAGTGATAACAGATGCGGAAGCCAAACTAAAATCCACAGACTTTACCATTCAGGAAATAGCCTATTCACTTAATTTCCCAGACATCTCATTCTTTGGGAAATATTTTAAAAGATATACAGGAATGTCACCGAAACAGTATAGGGAGAGCACATAACAATGCTCATTCCCCATATAATACGGTTTCGGTAATCCATGCAAAAACATTGGCTATCAATTTGGAAGCATCATTATTGATGGTTCCTGCTGTGTTATTAATGTGATTCTCACTAGTCGCCCCTGTACCGGATAAATTACTGCTCATATCTGTATCCCCCCAATATACAATTCTCCTGGAATAATCTATACCCAACACTATTCCCCCACCAGGCCCCATCAAAATAGGAGTTATGCCCTCAGAAGCACTAGTATTCACCTGTATCTCACCATGATATATATCATAATTCCGTAATGCAAAATTCGAAGTGACAGGAGCATTTTTGGTAAAAGGTCCGTCAGTAGTAAAATAATGATTACCAATAGTAGAAGCAGCCAAAGGATAAGGTCCTCCGTTTGATGTAAAATATTTGATGCCACTCTTCCCCGCAAGAATTTCCGCTAACAAATTCTGACTTACATCGGAAGCATCATAAGAGGCGATCAAGACACGATTCTTCTTTGTTTTCAGCCAGTTATGAAGTTTATGAGCATCTTGACTACCAAACTGCGAGGTTGGCACATAATTTATATATACTACATCAAACAGAGAAAAAAGAGCATCTGTCAAATTATTAGCATTAACCCCTACTCCCACCAAATTATAACCGCCACACTCCACTACCCCATCGGGTCCAAAATTAGTTTGATTAGTCAAAATACCACGAAGTCCGGTAGCACGAGCTTCAGCACTACTAGAACCTAAAATATTAGTACCCAAATACCCCAGACCGGAAGTAAATGACATCAAATTGATCGTTTTATAAGCTGCTATATCATACTTCTGCTGTATGCTGACATAAATAGTCCACCGCTGAGCTGTAATCACAAAATGCTGTATACGGTTGCTACCATCTGCCAAATTATTTTGCAAAGCTGTTATCACCAACCGACTTCCATTATCCTCCTTCGTTACTGTAAAATAATCATTAGACAAAGACTGGGCTCCGGTTCCTTGGAGCACACCTGCATCATCTGCCCACTGCAACGTATAATCCAAAAGGTCTGTACTGACACTAATAATTCCCTCAGAGCCGGTTTTATGCTTCAAAACAACTTCACGTGTTGATATTCCGAAATGATGTTCTCCGTCAAAATACATATCCATAGTATCATCATCCCATGCTTGTACCTCCGCCACTATATTAGATGAACGGTTATGGGCTGCATCATCCGGCGTACTCCATCCCGGAGCCGATACCTTCTTTATATTAAATATATATTTATGGTTACGTAAAACTTGCCCAAAAGCATTATGGTTATTATCCGGATCAAAATCCATTCGATAATAACTTGGCGTATTGCTATCAGCATAGTATCCCTCTACCACTATACAAGTAGCTTTATCTACCTGGTCTGCAGGTTCAGGCGACCAAGTTTCGGATAAATAAAGCCGGGCGGAAAAATTATTCCAATTCTCTGAAGAAACAGGAAATATCGAACTGTCCACATTCCTGTCACTACCTTCGGGTACACTTGGAAAAGTTACTTTGCTCACTCCCGTTTCATCCGGAATAACTTGCAGATAATTATTGGCCCGATAAGCTTTTACCCCTGTCATTCTAAAATTAGCCACTTCCGTAGCTGTCACATCCACTCTAGCTATGGAACGTAACATTTTCAATCCTAAAATAGTACCTGTTCCCGTCGGCTTCAAACCTTCCGGCAATTCATATTCTCCAGACATGGGAAAAACAGATGTCAGATAATCAAATTTTCGATTCATTTTCTTCTTTATCATTTCTTCACTATCACCAACGACAGGCTCATCAGCCACTACCACATCGGTGGCATTTGCCAAAATCAATAACTTCATAGGGATATCACCGGATTTCAGTAACGCCGTAAAAGTTATGGTAGAAGCAGTGTTGTTGATAGACAACCCCGGCACACGATATTTATATTTACCCTCCTCAAATACCAATATTTGAATCTCATTTATCAAAGTTTCATGATCAATCGTACGAACTATCCCCCTTGTACGGGTATAGGTGACCGCCGGTACAGTTACAGCCAACTCTATCAAAACATTTTCTGTACCTTCATTTTTATCGGGCTTTACGGGTAATTCTGCATTATCTGTACAAGATATACATAAAAAGATGATAACCAATATAGCCATTAATTTACTCATAATTGTTCAAGTTTGTTTTATTTTGAAACAAAAGACAGAGGTTCTTGGTTCTAATCATATTCATTAAAACAATAAGAATATGAAAACAAGTAAAATGTTTATAACCATAGTCACTGCTTTGGCAATGGCTTCGTGCAACAATGACAAAGAGTTCGCCAATCAGCCAGAGCTGGAAATGCAAGTTCCAGAAGCATACGCATCTTTCTCCATCAGTATCCCCCATACTTCGGGAACACGCTCTGTAACCACCCGTTCCACTGAACCAGGAACAGATGCAGAAAATATCGTAAAATCCCTTCATATATTTATTTACGATAAGGAAGCACCTTTCACTTCTACGGTAGCAGAATTCAGCGTTGCCGCAAACACACTCCAACAAGCCCCCGGAAATACTTCCCAATGGATTACCACTCGGCCCGTCAATACCAAAAAAGCGGATAAATATATCTTTGCGGCAGTAAACCTGAATACAGAAATTGTAGATTATATTACCTCTAATGGCTTGGGAGCATTCAATTATAAAGAGTTTACGCAAGAGGTCGGCAAACTGGCAGATCAAACAAACGGGTTCATTATGTTTAATGAAAATTATCCCAATATCACTCCAGCCACAAATTTATATGAAGATAAAGCCGAAGCAGAAAAACATCATATTTCAATACCAGTCAGCCGTGTTACTGCAAAGAGTGCTGTATTCACTTCACCTACGTTTAAAGTAAAAGGAGGAGGATCCATGACAGATTTGAAATTCGGTTGGCGAAACTTAAATAAGAAATTCTATTTTATTCAAGATAGCAGAGATGGAATTGTCAAAGACTATAACTGGAACAGCTATACAGAGCAAGATTTTTCAAGAGGCACAGATGCTATAAACGTTTACGGAAATGATACTCCTCCCTCTGTCTTCTCTTATGCTCCGGAAAATACGTTTCAATATGTATCGGGAACATCAAATGTAAATGAAAGCACTTTTATCAGTATCAGCGGAGTCTTCACTCCTGCCAAAATCGTAACTAGCAAAAATGACTCCCCTACCGGTGAAAGTGATTTTACAATAGAGAATAATACAAGTGGCCCCGGAACAACTTTTTATGTAGTACATACCGCTGATGGGACAGCCAATTACTTTATAGATGGTGCTATTGCAGAAAAATATGCCGAACTTTGTGCAAACAATACTACAGGTATGCCTGCACTCACCGGTGATTATGTGTTGGCAGACAATACCTACACCAATGGCATATGTTATTTTCATGTACAGGTCAACGGTAACGTAACAGCGCCCCAAGCACCTTATAATATATATCGAAATCAATATTTCAAAATTACTGTCAATTCCATACAAGCCCCGGGAAAACCATCCGATAATTTTGATAATAATCAACCTATCCAGCCTAACACATGGATCAGTGCAGATATAGAAGTCATTCCATGGGAAGTAATAGAGGAAGACCATGATCTATAAATGGGTAATAATTATTCATTAACAAAATGAAAATCAGATTGAAACTGGCATCTCTTGTTCTGTTGTTATTTGTTCTAACCAATTGCATTAAAGAGAATGAATGTTGCTGTTCTCAGGACTATACAGTCCTGGGACTCAAATTCCGCTACGCAACAAACAAAAGCATACATCAGCAAACAGAGTTCCCTCCAAACGCCATGCTGGCTGTTTTTATTTTTGATGACAAAGGAACATTCGTTTCCCAAATAAATGACTCATTAAATCAAGTTAATGACGACTACACCATGAAACTGCCTTTCAAACAAGGCAGCTATCAATTCGTAGCCTGGACAGGTTATGATGAAACCTGTTACCAATTGTCCGCATGCATTCCACAACAGACTGACATACACGATTTCTTTTTATCTCTGAAACGTGAAAAAGACAATCAAACTATCAACCAGCCTAGTCTGCTCTATCATGGAATACATGACATTGTGAAAATCAGAGAAGGAAAAGAAAACATTGTATGGATTGACTTAAAACAAATCACCAACCATATCCAAGTTATCGTCCATAATTTGAATGATAAAAAGAAACATATCATCTATATTGAAGACAACAATGGGAAATATGACTCTTTCTTGCAGTATGCCGATGATGAAAAAATTACTTATCTTCCCACCTACTCAAATCCATCAAACACCACATCTTCTCTCATAGCCGATTTCACGGTAATGAAGCTGGATAAAAACAGAGAGCCACGACTGAAGATTTCAGATGATACAGGAGTCATCCGTTATGATGAAAATCTTATAGGCAAACTGCTGCAAAAAAAACCTTACATTGATTTCGACTACAATCATGACTTTACCATTGAAATATCATTCAACGATTATATTCCTGTGAGTATAAAAATTAATGGCTGGGAAATTATCAATGAATCGGTATAACAAACATAAAAAGAAGGTGCAGTTCACATTACGACGCACCTTCTTTTATTATTCATCTATAAAGCCTTCGGCTTATAAATAGCGTTCCACCAAGTCGCATCATCCTGCAACCATTTGGCAAACCAGGCAAAAATCGTGTTCTGCCACTGAATCCTCTTGCCATAATCCACTATATGATGATCTTGTCCCGTTACAGCCACAAAAGCCGTTTCGCGCCCCAGTAACTTCAGTGCTGTAAACATCTGAATGCTCTCTCCCACCGGTACATTCACATCCGCATCACCGTGCAAGAACAGCAAAGGCGTATGTATCTTGTCCGCATTGAACAACGGGCTTTGTTTTACAAAAAGATCAGGATTGCTCCACGGATAACTATTCGCCATGGAAACTTCACTGTACGAATATCCCCAATATCCTTCCCCCCAATAACTGGTATGATCACTGATACCGGCATGAGAGATGGCCGCTGCAAAAATATCGGTCTGTGTTTGCAGGTATTGTGTCATGAAGCCGCCATAGGATGCACCTATACAGCCTATTTTCTTGTCATTGACAAAAGCATGTTCTTTACAAAACTGCTTTGTACCTTCTATGATATCCTGTGCCACCCCTTCCCCAGCTGTATTGACGTGGCGGGCAGAAAATTCCTGTCCGAAACCGGTAGCACCGCTAGGTTCTATCACATACACCACATAGCCCAATGCCGCGTATGCATGATGCGGATAACGGCTTTCGAAATTACGGCTGACCGGACTGCACCCACCATAATAATTCACAATCATAGGATATTTCCGGTTGGCGTCAAAATGAGGCGGCAGGTAATAACGACCATAAATGGTATCACCACGAGAATTGGTAAAACTCCAGGCCTTGCATTCGCCCAGCTCCACATCTTTCAATATGTCTTTACTTAAGTCTTCCAACAAAGATGATTTCATCTTTTTGGTATTCATGGTGTATAAACGGTCGGAATTTGAGGCGCTCTGTCCATAATAGACCATAACCGGAGCATTTTGCGCCAATGAGAATGAGTTGACCAAATCTTCTGAAACCTCCAGTTGCTGAATTTTCCCATCAGCGGGATTCATCCGGTACAAACTGTAACAGTCACGGTTCTCGGCCGTGAAATATATTTGCCCGTCGGCCTTATTCCACACGGCACGCTGTACGCTGGGATTAAAATCTTTCGTCAGCGGAGTGACTCTCTTATCAGCTATATTCAGCAAATAAAGCTGACCGTCCGTCATACTCGGAGTCTGCCCCTCCTTTACATTTTTCCCTATTCCACCCAGCGATTCAGGCGAGCCGGATACCAATACCTGCGTTCCGTCAGGTGAAAAACGGGCTCCACTGATAAAACCATCTTTATCTATCAGCAGTTCCGCCTGTAAAGTCTGCATATCCAACCGATATAGTGAGAATAAAGTAGTAGGACGCTTGGTCAGACGGCTCTGACTGGTCATCATCAAAAGATACCGGCCGTCATTGGAAATATCGGCAGCCCAGACATTGTGATAACCGAAAGTCAGTGGCTGCAACAAACCGGTCTTCAAATCATATTTAGCCAGATAAGAACGGTTACGCCACCCCGGCTGGCGATCATCCGGTTCCAGGACCTCATAAATTTCTTTACGTTCTTTCGGACCTTCCTGGGTCATGGTGAAAAGCAGGTAGTCTTCCGTAGGTGCGAACTGGAAATACCCGTCAGGTAATTTATTCACCAGCACAGTTTCCATTCCGGTAAGCGGATCCACAACTATCAGCTGCCTGCCATCCACCCCCGTACGGGTATAATAATAACGGTTAGAACGAGGCATCCATTGCATATTTTCAGTACGCTCCGCCAAAACCTTACCGCTGGCAAGTTCAGTAATGCGCGTACTACCGGCTGACCGACCACCTACATAAGTCGTACGATAATTGGCAATCAAATATCTGCCATCAGGGGAAAGCCCTACTCCGGCAAAACGAGTTCCATGCAACACATCCGCCAAAGTATATAGCTTTTTGTTATCTTGCTTAAGTGAAATGCTTCCCTCTTGATCCGTATCCACACTCACTTTCAAGGAATCTGTTTTCCCTGCTTCAGAAAGATATTTAATAACTACAGAATGGGTGGCCGGCTCCAAAGCGAGTTCAGTTCCTTCCTGCTTCTTTCCATCTACATAAAGCTGGTATCTTTTCAGCCCGTCAATCTTCAGCTTGGCTGTGGCATAACGAGTATTCTCCAACACAAAACCCATCATGTGCAAGGCATATCCCGAGTCACTTCCCGGCAAAACCCCGCCTGTAAATAAAGTTCCCTGTTGCAATACGTCCACAGAAAGATGAGTGTCCAACAGACGTCCGGATACAAAAGTCTTTGAATTCACATCCACGCTGTCCACCTGAAAAGGGGCCTGTACAACGTAGGGGCCGGCATAACGGAAAGTAGTAATGTCAATCGTTTCAGCACCTGCCATCACAGCCCAGGCAAGTGCACAAGACAATAAGATTTGTTTCTTCATATTTCTAACAATTTGTGTTACACAAAGATACGAAATATAAAAGAAACAAAAACCTTTTCCTACGATTTTCAATGCTTCCTACAACATATTATTTCACCTCTCCCGGCAGATAGCGTAACTGCAAATACTGTTCCCCCGGTTTCAGATATCCCCCTTCGAATATTTCTTTCCTGATCCGGTAAACTTCCACTCTTTTCAATAAGTAATTTTCTACCTTCATCGGCTGCTTTTTACACCAGGAAAGCACTTTCAGACTTCCATCGGCATGAACATCCGCATAAACCTTTACCGTTCTTATCGGAGTCCCGTCCGTTATCTTACGTCCTCTTTTATAATCCACCCACAAAATAGCTTTCGCTTTTTCCCCCTCACATGTTCCGGCATACTCATCCGTTTCGGACGCGGTGGAAGGTGAAGAAGTTCCCTTACAACCTACAACCACACATAAAATCAAAAGATATAAAATATAGCTTCCTCGTGTTTTCATATCAATCGGATTAGTCTTTTATCTCTTCTATAGGAGTAATATCCTCTATTTCAGGCATCCCCGGTTCTTTCTTCTGACGGAAGCGGATGATGTTTATCAAATCGGACAGTCCGTATACAATGCTGCTCACTCCCAGAATGATGAATGGAACAGCAGCAGCCGTAAATGGATTAAATAATACCACAATACCTGCAATCAGCACCAACACAGGTATCACAAAGAAACCTCCCGGTACCACCGTCCAACTACGCGCAGCAGATAAATTCACAATCTGACTGATTCCCGCCAGTACCAAAACAGCACCCAGCACATACATCAGGATACCGACAAAAAATGCCGGCATAATCATCAGCCATAATCCGAACAAAAGGCTGCCAAGCCCGGCAATAGGAAAACGACTGCCATCCTGCTTGCCACGAATCAAATACCCGGATAAAGAAAAGAGTCCCGGTACTAGAAACAACACACCGATTGTAATAACCAGATAAAGAATGGCAGCCTCAGGCCATGCCACCAGCAACACACCGATGACCAACGCACAGATACATCTGATTATAGAATAATTCATTGTTTTCATATTCAATCATGTCTAATTGGTTAATGAAGCGAATATACTGATTATTTCTGAGAAGACAGATGCAAAATGGATATTAATTTTCAGACAGAAGAACAAAAGAACAAAAAAAGAAAGCCAAAACAAATTTTCCTGCCATAAGCTTAGAACTAATTCTATTGTTCTATAGACTTTAGCAAACAGAATGTTATACCGACTATTCCAATCTATTCTTTCGTACCCATGCCTGAAGATCATCCTTTTGTCTTATGACAAATCACTCTATCTGTTCTGTTTCAGGCAGACTTTGTTCATTCTCGTCCTCATCGATCAAAATAGCCCAAAAGAGCCACCATAACAGCAATCCTGCCAACAACACGGCACCTATTCTTATCCAAAGTTTACGTTTCATACACTTCATTTTAATGATTTATTAACTGATGTATTAAAACCATTCCGCCACCCGAAATGTTCATTTATAAAACCAATTTAAAGTAATAAGATTATGAATAATGGAAAATTCTTTGCCGGACTGGCACTAGGAGCGCTGGTCGGCAGTGCATTAAGTTGTTTTGCGCACAGCAACAGAGGTCGCAAATTGAGAAGAGACGTGTATGATGCCATTCAGGACTTACAAGAAGATGCAAAAGACCTGGCTCATCATGCAAAACATAAAGCAGAAGAAGTAAGCAGTGAAGTAGCCGGAAAAGTAGGTGAGAAAGTGGAAGAAGTGAAAGGGAAAATACACGAAGCTGCAAATAAATAAAAAAAAAGTAAGTTTTTCTTTGGAGTTTAAAACAAAACGCTTACATTTGTCCCAAAATAAAAACAGATTTTATGAATAGAATCATGGTAAATACATATTGGTGGCGTTTCTTACAACTAAACAAGTCGTAAGGGAACCAGACCATGTATATATACCTGACATTCTAAAAGGATATTCAAACTGAAGGCCTGTCGTACTTACGACAGGCCTTTTTTCGTTAGTGCAATTAACATTAAAATATAGAACGACAATGAAAACTTATCAGGTAAACAAAGAAGGTTATTATGGCGAATTTGGAGGGGCGTATATTCCCGAAATCCTTCACCGCTGTGTGGAAGAATTGCAGAATGCCTATTCCAAAGTATTGGAAAGTGAAGGATTCAAACAAGAATTCCACCAGTTACTACGCGACTATGTAGGACGCCCTTCACCTCTTTACCTGGCAAACCGGCTAAGCAAGAAATATGGCTGTAAGATCTACCTGAAACGTGAAGATTTAAACCACACCGGAGCACATAAAATCAATAATGCCATCGGACAGGTGTTACTGGCAAAACGTATGGGGAAAAAACGTATCATTGCAGAAACCGGAGCTGGACAGCATGGGGTGGCCACCGCTACGGTATGCGCTTTGATGAACATGCAATGCATTGTTTACATGGGCAAGACCGATGTAGAACGCCAGCATATCAATGTAGAAAAGATGAAAATGCTGGGAGCCGAAGTCCGCCCGGTCACTTCCGGCAACATGACACTGAAAGATGCTACAAACGAAGCCATCCGCGACTGGTGTTGCCACCCTGCCGATACTTACTATGTCATCGGCTCTACCGTAGGCCCTCATCCCTACCCTGATATGGTGGCACGTCTGCAATCCGTTATCAGCGAAGAAATCAAAAAGCAGCTGAAAGAACAGGAAGGAAGGGAATATCCCGATTACTTGATGGCTTGTGTAGGAGGAGGAAGCAATGCGGCAGGAACCATTTATCACTATATAGATGATGAACGTGTGCAGATTGTCCTGGCCGAGGCAGGAGGCAAAGGTATAGACACCGGTTTCTCGGCCGCTACCATCCAACTGGGGAAAATGGGAATTATCCACGGAGCAAAGACCTTGGTTATCCAAAACGAGGACGGACAAATAGAGGAACCTTACTCCATTTCTGCCGGTCTGGATTATCCGGGCATAGGACCCATGCATGCCAATCTGGCCAAACAGCAACGCGCTTTGGTACTCGCCATAAACGATGATGAAGCCATCCGTGCCGCATTTGAGCTGACCCGGCTGGAAGGTATCATTCCTGCATTGGAATCGGCTCATGCATTGGGAGCATTGGACAAAATGAGATTCAAGCCAACGGATATAGTGGTTCTCACCGTATCAGGACGCGGAGATAAGGATATTGAAACCTACTTGAAAGAATCCGGCACAAGGACCTCCTTGCAATAACACATAGAAACCCATGAGAGCAAAAACCCTATACGGACAACTATAAACAGAAAAGAAACAATGAAAACTTTTACCTATACCACCCGATGCAAAACCATACTGGGTGACCTGCATACACCGGTCAGTACCTATCTGAAAGTGCGCGACATTTTCCCACAGAGTGCACTGATGGAAAGTTCCGACTATCATGGAAGTGAGAACAACCGTTCTTTCATCGGACTGAATCCTGTAGCCAGCATCGGAATCAATCATGGCACAGCCACTGCCACCTACCCTGACGGCAGCATAGAAGAACATCCCATCAGCGAACATTTCCGGGCAGACCATGCGATCTCCGATTTTCTGAATCGTTTCAAGGTAAGCGGAGAATACAACAACTACTGCGGACTGTATGGCTATACCACTTTCAATGCCGTACGCTATTTCGAACATATCAATGTAAAAGACAGCCGTGATCCTAAGAACGATGCTCCGGATATGTTGTATATCTTATATAAATACCTGATTGTCTTCAATGACTTCCGCAACGAAATGTTATTACTGGAAATGTTGCAGGACGGTGAGGACAGCCATCTGGATTATGTGGAAAAAGCGATCCACAACCGTAACTATACTACTTACGACTTCCGTGCCGTGGGCGAAACCACCAGTACCCTGACCGATGAAGAACATAAGGCGAACATCCGCAAAGGCATTGCCCACTGTATGCGCGGCGATGTTTTCCAAATCGTCCTTTCACGCCGTTTTATCCAACGTTACGAAGGAGATGATTTCAAACTTTACCGTGCTTTACGCAGCATCAACCCGTCCCCCTACTTATTTTACTTCGATTTCGGAGGCTTCCGTATTTTTGGTTCCTCTCCCGAAACCCATTGTAAAATAGAAAACGGGCGTGCCACCATTGACCCTATCGCCGGAACCACCCGCCGCAACGGAGACAAGAAAATAGATGCTGAACTCACCGCCAACCTATTGGCTGATCCCAAAGAAAATGCGGAACATGTAATGCTGGTAGATCTGGCACGCAATGACTTGAGCCGCAACTGTCACGATGTACAAGTAGAATTTTACAAAGAAGCTCAATATTACAGCCACGTCATTCATCTGGTAAGCCGGGTCAGCGGCGAACTGAACCCCAAAGCCAATCCCATCAAAGCATTTATTGATACTTTCCCGGCCGGAACCCTGAGTGGCGCTCCGAAGGTAAAAGCCATGCAGCTGATCAGCGAATACGAACCTCACAGCCGTGGAGCCTATGGAGGTTGCATCGGATTTATCGGGCTGAACGGCACATTGAACCAAGCTATCACCATTCGTACATTCGTCAGCCGCAACAACGAACTATGGTTTCAAGCCGGTGGCGGCATCGTAGCTAAGAGCAATGAAGAGTACGAATTACAAGAAGTAAACAACAAACTGGGAGCACTTAAAAAAGCAATCATCCTGGCAGAACAAATGTAAAAACGAATCATCATGAAAACAGTAATTATAGACAACTATGACTCATTTACCTACAATTTGAGTCATTTGGTAAAAGAACTGGGAGCCGAAGTTACCGTATTACGTAACGATGCTTTCCAACTGGAAGAATTGGAAAAATTCGATAAAATCATTCTTTCACCCGGTCCCGGTATTCCATCAGAAGCAGGCCTGCTGCTCGAAGTAATTAAAAGATATGCCGGCAAGAAACCGATTCTGGGTGTATGCTTGGGAGAACAGGCCATAGGAGAAGCTTTTGGCGGCAAACTGACCAATCTGAGCGAAGTATTTCATGGCGTACAGACCCCCATCTCAATTAAAAAGAACCAATCAAAAGACAAAGGAAAGAAAACCGATTACATTTTCAACGGACTGCCGGATGAAGTGCCGGTAGGACGTTATCACTCATGGGTGGTAGATACGGACGGTTTCCCTGAGTGCCTTGAAATAACCGCAGTAAGCCAGGAAGGTCTCGTCATGGCATTGAAACATAAAGAATACGATATCCACGGCATCCAGTTTCATCCCGAATCCGTACTAACCCCCGATGGTAAAGCCATGATAGCCAACTTTCTAAACGCATAACCCCAACCGTACATAATAAATATGAAAGCTATATTATCCCGCCTCTTCAATCACGAGGAACTGACCCGAAAAGAAGCAAAGAATTTGCTGCTCAACATAACCCGGGGAATGTATAACGACGCACAGATAGCCGCCCTGCTGACCGTTTTCCAAATGCGCGGCATCAAAGTAGAAGAATTGATAGGTTTCCGTGAAGCATTGCTCACCACCCGCATACCTATAGACTTTTCCGCTTACACCCCTATTGACATTGTGGGCACAGGCGGTGATGGAAAAAATACCTTCAATATCTCTACTTGCGCCTGCTTCATTGTAGCAGGAGCCGGATATCATGTTGCCAAACACGGCAACTATGGCGCGACTTCCGTCAGCGGAGCCAGCAATGTCATCGAACAACACGGTGTAAAATTCACGAACAATCCGGATAAGCTGACCCGTTCTATGGAAGAATGTGGAATGGTCTATATGCATGCCCAGTTGTTCAATCCTGCCATGAAAAGTGTAGGCCCTGTCCGCAAAGCACTGCAAGTACGTACCATATTCAACCTGCTAGGTCCGCTGGTTAATCCATGTCTTCCGGCTTACCAACTTCTAGGAGTCGCCGATCTGCCGCAAATGCGCCTTTATACCAACGTGTTCCAAAAACTGGGCATTGGCTTTGCCGTAGTAAACAACCTGGACGGTTACGACGAAATCTCACTGACCGATGAATTCAAAGTGATGACCAATCGCTACGAAACCATCTACAAGCCATCCGAACTAGGCTTCTCTCTCGCCAGACAAGAAGAGCTTTATGGTGGGAACACTCCCGAAGAAGCGTCGAAAATCTTCAATAACGTACTGGAGAACAAAGCCACCAAAGCCCAGACAGACTGTGTACTGATTAACGCTTCTTTTGCCATACAAGCCATGGAACCGGCCAAACCGATAGAAGAATGCGTGGCCATCGCCCGTGAATCATTGGAAAGCGGAAAAGCATTGAATACATTGAAAAAATTTGTGGAACTGAACAGTTGACTACACACCCGGTATTCCACTACCAAACGCCTCATACAATGACAGATATATTAACAGAAATCATCGCCTGCAAGCAAATCGAGATCGAACTGCAAAAGGCTGCCATCAGCAAAGAAATGCTGATAAACAATTGTAACGAACCCATGCCACGTATCAGTATGCGTGCCAGTCTTGCCTCTTCTCCTTACGGCATCATCTCCGAGTTCAAGCGTCGCTCTCCCTCCAAAGGATGGATAAAAGAAGACGCACAGGCAGATACCATTCCTCCCGCTTACGAAGCGGCCGGAGCCTCCGCACTTTCCATCCTCACCGATGAAAAATACTTCGGCGGCAGCCTGAAAGATATCCGTTCGGCACGCCCCCACGTGCAACTTCCCATTCTAAGGAAAGATTTCATTATAGATGAATACCAACTTTATCAGGCACGCATCGTAGGAGCGGACGCTATCCTTCTTATAGCCGCCGCTTTGAAGAAAGAGCAATGCAAAGCCCTAGCCCTCAAAGCCCATGAACTGGAACTGGAAGTCCTGCTGGAAATCCACAACGAGCAAGAACTGGAATATATAGACGAGAACATTGACATGGTGGGAGTCAACAACCGTAATCTGGGAAGCTTCCACACAGAGGTGGAAAACTCTTTCCGTCTGGCGGAAAAACTACCCGAAGAAATGCTCCGGATCTCTGAAAGCGGCATCTCCAGCCCCGAAACAGTCAAACAACTCCGGGCTGCCGGCTTCCGAGGCTTCCTGATAGGGGAAAACTTCATGAAAACACCCGCACCGGGAGAAGCCTTAAAAGAATTTATAACCCAACTAGAGAAATGTTAGGATGAAGCAACAATGATTATCAAGGTATGCGGTATGCGCGAGCCCGAAAACATACGCGCCATAGAGCAAGCCGGAGCAGACTGGATGGGCTTCATCTTCTTCCCCCAATCTGCCCGCTACGTATCACATCGTCCGGAATACCTACCGGAACAATGCCACCGGATCGGGGTCTTCGTCAACGAAAGCAGCGAAAACATCCTGCTGAAAGCACAGGAATTCGGTCTGCACCATATCCAATTGCATGGCAGGGAGACACCGGAACAATGCCGCAAATTAAAAGCCGCCGGACTGGGAGTCATTAAAGTTTTTTCCATAGCACAGGAAAGTGACCTGCAATCCGCCGGTTGTTATGAGGGCGTTTGCGATTACTTTCTTTTCGACACTGCCTGCTCCGGATATGGCGGCTCCGGCAAAACCTTCAACTGGAATATCCTGCAAGCCTATCGGGGAAAGACGCCTTTCCTGCTGAGTGGCGGTCTCCGTCCCGGCAGTCTTTCCCTTTTGTTGCAATTCAAGCATGAACAATGGGCAGGTATCGACCTGAACAGCGGATTCGAGACCGCTCCGGCTCTGAAAGACGACGCCGCCGTCCACACATTTATAAACCAATTAAAACAAAAAATACAATGAACAGAATCAACCAGTTATTCAGTACCAAGCAAAAAGACATCCTATCTATTTATTTTTGTGCAGGCTTTCCTACCTTAGAAGGTACGGCAAGCACCATCAAAGTCCTGGAAAAAAAAGGGATTAACATGATTGAAATCGGCATTCCTTTCAGTGACCCGATGGCTGACGGTCCCGTTATCCAGCACGCCGCCACCCGCGCCTTGAAAAATGGCATGACACTGAAGCTCCTTTTCGACCAACTGAAAGATATCCGTAAAGAAGTACAGATTCCGCTGGTGCTGATGGGATATCTCAATCCCATCATGCAATATGGATTCAAGGATTTCTGCCGCACTTGCCGGGAGACGGGAATCGACGGAGTGATTATCCCCGACTTGCCTTTCAAAGATTATATGGAGGAATATCGTTCCATAGCCGAGGAACAAGATGTGAGAATCATCATGCTCATCACTCCGGAAACCAGTGAAGAACGTATCCGCCTGATTGATGAACATACCGACGGTTTTATCTATATGGTATCTTCCGCCGCTATCACCGGTGCTCAAAAAGATTTCAACGCACAGAAACAAGCCTATTTCCAACGCATCGCCGACATGAATTTACGCAATCCCCGCATGATAGGTTTCGGAATTTCCAATAAGCAAACCTTCGAAACCGCATCCGCTCATGCCGCAGGAGCCATCATCGGCAGTAAATTCGTGACCTTGCTGGATGAAGAAGACGGAGATACGGAAAAAGCAGCGGACAAGCTGCTGGAAGCCTTGAAAAACTAACCTTTCACAACTCGTAACATCCTCTTCTTCAAAAATCCACCTGAAAGATCATGGCGATACAAGTGAAAAATATAATATCTTACAGGTATAAGATTATATATCTTGCAGCAGTAAGATCTATAATCTTATACCTGATCTTTCTACTTCTTCCATCCACAGCATCCGGCAGAAGCAGTTATCACCTATAAAGAAAAACATTTTGTTATTTCCCTCTCTTATTTTTGTCATACTTATACATAATTACTATCTTTGTGCCAAAATTAAACAAGAGAAGCGCATGATACAGAGTGAATATCCTTCCGTTTTGCTAATATACACAGGCGGTACGATCGGCATGATTGAAAATCCTGAGACAGGTGCACTAGAAGCCTTTAATTTCGACCAGTTACAAGACAATGTCCCCGAATTGAAGCGGTTCAACTATCGCATCTCCTCTTACCAATTCAATCCCCCCATTGACTCTTCGGATATGGAACCTGCCTTGTGGGCCAAGTTAGTCAAGATCATCAAATACAATTATGATAATTTTGACGGGTTCGTCATTCTGCACGGTACAGACACCATGGCATACACCGCTTCAGCGCTCAGCTTCATGCTGGAAAACCTGAGCAAGCCGGTTATCCTGACTGGCAGCCAGCTGCCCATCGGCATGTTGCGCACCGATGGAAAGGAAAATCTGATCACTTCCATAGAAATAGCCGCTGCCAAACATCCGAACGGCACTGCTATTGTACCCGAAGTATGCATCTTCTTCGAAAACCATCTGTTGCGCGGAAACCGTACCACAAAAATAAATGCGGAGAATTTCAATGCGTTCCGTTCATACAATTTCCCTTCGCTGGCAACAGCAGGCATCCACATAAAATATGAATATGACCGTATTCACAAAGCCGATCCCAATCTGCCATTAAAACCACACTATCTTTATGATACCAATGTAATTATACTGACCCTTTTTCCGGGCATCCAGGAAAACATGATCAGCAATATTCTGCATACACCGGGATTACGCGCAGTGGTATTAAAGACCTACGGTTCGGGCAACGCTCCGCAAAAGCCGTGGTTCATCGAACTTCTAAGGGATGCCACCTCACGGGGAATCATCATTGTCAACATCTCCCAATGCTCTACCGGAACAGTGGAAATGGGAAGGTATGAAACCGGACTCCATCTGCTGGACGCAGGGGTCATCAGCGGCTATGACAGTACGGTGGAATCCGTTCTAACCAAACTGATGTTCCTTTTGGGACACGGAAAAAGTGAAAGAGAAATACGTTACCAAATGAGTATTCCAGTAGCCGGAGAGTTTACGAAATCATAATTTATTGCGTTCCAATTATCATCCGGCGGGATGATTGCAGAATCATTAAAATGGTGTAATCTGCGATGAGAACTTAACGATTTTATAGCATGTAATCTTTTTGTAATATTTGTTTCATCAAATAGTAATAAAAATGCTCCATTTTTGCAATGCTGATCAAAAAAGATTAGTTTTGTAGTATTAAAAAGATGGATATATGAATGATTACCGCATTTTAGTAGTTGACGATGAAGAAGATCTATGCGAGATTCTTAAATTCAATTTAGAAAACGAAGGGTATTTTGTGGACACGGCAAACTCTGCCGAAGAAGCCCTGAAGATGGAACTGACCCAATACAACTTGCTGTTGCTGGATGTGATGATGGGAGAAATATCAGGATTCAAAATGGCGAACATGCTGAAAAAGAATAAAGCTACTGCTTCTATTCCCATTATATTCATTACTGCTAAAGATACTGAAAACGATACCGTAACAGGGTTCAACTTGGGAGCCGACGACTATATCTCGAAGCCATTTTCACTGCGCGAAGTTATAGCACGCGTTAAGGCTGTCCTTCGACGCACCAGTCCTACACAGGGAAAAGAAGCGCAAGAACAATTACAGTACAAAGGGCTTTTAGTCGACATAACCAAGAAGAAAGTCAGCATAGACGGTATAGAAATTTCCCTGACAAAAAAAGAATTCGAAATCCTGTTGCTGTTGTTACAAAACAAAGGCCGCGTATTCTCACGCGAAGATATTCTGGCTAAAGTATGGCAGGAGGAAGTCTATGTGCTGGACCGTACCATTGACGTCAACATTACCCGCTTGCGTAAAAAAATAGGCGAATATGGAAAATGCATCGTCACCCGCCTGGGATACGGATACTGTTTTGAATGCGAATAACCTAACCTGTACCTTTCCATGACTATTAAATTATCCAGCCACGTCCTGTCATTCAACAAGAAACTATTCTTGTCGGTAATTTCCTTATTCATAGCATTCGCCATCTGTTTCATGGCATTCCAATATCGCAGGGAGAAGGAATACAAAATAGAATTGCTGAACACACAACTCCAGAATTACAACGACCGCCTGAATGATTTTCTCCGTGGCAGGGATACACTGAATATTCAACAATTGAACGACTATGTTTGCGAACACACCTTTGAAGATCTACGCGTGACACTGATCAACAAGAATGGTACTGTAATTTATGACAATCTGGAAAAAGATCCCAGCCACTTCGAGAACCACCATAACCGTCAGGAAATAAAAGAAGCCATCATTTATGGCAGCGGCTACTCCATTAACAGACAATCGGAAAGCCTGGGCGGTGAATTTTTCTATTCGGCAAAGTATTATCCTAATCTGGACTATATCATTCGTTCAGCCCTTCCCTATAATGTCAGTCTGATGAGACACCTGAAAGCAGACTCTCATTATGTATGGTTCACACTGATAATCAGCCTGATATTAATAATTGTGTTCTACCGATTCACACATAAATTGGGAATGTCTATCACCAAATTGCAACAATTCGCCATGAAAGCCGACCGCAATGAACCGATAGACACTGATATGCAGGATACCTTTCCCAAAAACGAACTGGGCGAAATATCCCAACATATCATCCAGATTTACAAACGTCTGCATCAGGCAAAAGAAGATTTATATATCGAACGCGAGAAACTGATCACCCATCTCCAGATCTCGCACGAAGGCTTAGGCGTATTCAACCACCGCAAAGAAGAGATTCTGGTAAATAATCTGTTCACACAATACGCCAACCTTATCTCGGACAAAAATCTGAGTTCTACGGAAGAGATCTTCTCCATCCCCGAATTGCAGCCCATCACCCGTTTCATTACAAAAAACAAGGAACGCAGTATCGGCAAAGAAGAGAAACGGATGTCATTGAACATAGACAAAAACGGACGTATCTTTGCCGTGGAATGCATTATCTTTCAAGATGACAGCTTTGAAATCTCCATCAATGACATCACTCAGGAAAAGGAACAGGCACTTCTGAAAAAACAGCTGACACAGAATATCGCCCACGAATTGAAAACCCCTGTAAGCAGCATACAGGGATATCTGGAAACCATAGTAAACAATCCTACCCTGCCCCGTGAGAAAATCAATGCTTTCCTGGAGAGAAGCTATGCACAAAGTAACCGGCTGGCACATCTGTTACGGGATATCTCCGTACTTACCCGCATGGAAGAAGCTCCGAACATGATCGAAACAGAACCGGTAAACCTCACCACCATGATGCGGAATATCCTGAACGAAGTAACTTTGGAACTGGAAGAAAAGCAGATCACAGCCCACAATATGCTGCCTGAAGGACTGACCATACAAGGCAATTCTTCCCTGCTATACTCCATCTTCCGGAATCTGACAGACAACGCCATTGCATACGCAGGAACTCATATTTCCATAACCATCCGCTGTTTCCGTGAAGACGAACGTTTTTATTATTTCAGTTTCTCGGACACAGGCGTAGGAGTAGGACCCGAACATCTAAGCCGTTTGTTCGAGCGTTTCTATCGGGTGGACAAAGGACGTTCACGCAAATTGGGCGGTACCGGACTGGGACTAGCTATTGTAAAAAACGCAGTCATTCTGCATGGCGGAACAATCTTCGCTAAAAATACCCCCGGTGGAGGTCTGGAATTCATATTTACATTGAGTAAAGAATAAGAGGATACAAGAGCCTGTTTCTAAATTTTCTTCAAAATTTAAACAGGCTCCAAAAAATAAAGAAAGATAATTGTTTTCTTAAATATAAACTGTATCTTTGCAGTGCATCGGTTCATTTATCTCCCCTCCGAGGTGAATGATTAAAAGGGAATCAAGGTGAGAATCCTGAACAGTCCCGCTGCTGTATGTTTCACTAAACGCATAAGCAAAATGCCAATAACCACTGGGATAATTTCCGGGAAGGTGCTTATAGCGGAAACGAGTCAGAAGACCTGCCTGTGCATTTATCAAATCTGAAGCTTTCGAGGAAAGAGCTTGGAACACTGAACGTAAGGGATGCCTTTAAACACATCCGCTATTTTCTCCGTTTCACTGTCCGGAAAAGAATATCAGGTAAAAAGAAAATTTATTTTAAAGTAAACTCTGCCAAGTTTATTTGGAGTGCTCAGCCGAAGTGATTCGCCTGAGCATTATTTTATAATCCAAGTCAATACAAAATCGGGATGAGTGACATAACGGACCCGATAACGTTCCTGCCGGCCTGTACGATATTCGCATGCCTCGAACTCCCCCTCTTCCGACAAGCTGAAAGGAAAAATACGAAGATGACGAATGAAATCCACCTCCTCTACTCCCATCAGTTTGAACAGTGCCTCCTTGGCCGACCAATGGAGCAATAAAGCATAAACTTCATCTCCTTCCATCATTGCGGGTTCTTCATCGGAACGAATAAAACGGGAAGCTACTTTCCGCACTCTGGTTCCATACTGCTCTATATCCATTCCCACCTCACAGGAAGAATGAAGCGCCACCGCCACATAACCGCGAGTATGCGAGATGCTGATATACCGGCTTCCATCCTTTAGATAAGGCCTTCCCGAAGAGTAATAAGCTATCTCCTTTTCTTCTCCACACAAAGCCTTCAGCAGCACACGTACCGACAACCATTCATGCTTCCGTTTTTCGGAAAGAACAGCCAATTTCTCCCTATACCAGTCTTTATGCTCCAATGATGCCAGCAGTTGTTCCGTTGTTTCATCAGACTTCCATATTCCAAGCAGAAACTCCCCTTCGATATAAGTACGGTATAAAGGCATAATAAAATCTATTTCTTTTCTTCTTCCACGGAGCTGGAAGAGTCAACGATAACTTTTACTTTCAAAATGCGGCGCGTATTCATTTCAAGTACCTCAAAATGATAATTCCCATAATCTAACCGCTCGTGCAATACAGGAAACTCCCCTTTTATTTCCAGCAACAAACCGGCCAAAGTGTCCGCATCTCCTTCCACTTTCTCGAAAAGAGCGGGATCAGCTTTCATAATCTTATAAAAATCGGACAGCAAGGTTTTTGCCTCGAATATATAGGTACGGTCATTCAGTTTCACATACGTACGCTCTTCATCATCGTATTCATCATTAATCTCTCCTACAATCTCCTCGATGATATCCTCCATTGTAACAATGCCCGAAGTACCTCCAAACTCATCGACAACGATGGCAATATGGATCTTGTTCGCCTGAAAATCACGCAAAAGGTCATCAATCATCTTCGTTTCAGGTACAAAGTAAGCAGGACGGACCAATGTCTGCCAACGAAAGTTGTCGCCCTTGCCCAAATGAGGAAGCAAATCCTTTATATAAAGAATCCCCTTTATATTATCCCGCGATTCGGCATATACCGGAATACGGGAATAGGCATTTTCCACAATACATTTCAACACATCGGAATAAGGAGTATTGATTTCCAAGTCCACCATATCCAGCCGGGAAGTCATCACTTCCTTAGCCGTTTCCTCACCAAAACGGATAATACCTTCCAAAATATTGCTTTCCTCTGAAATCTCACTCTTGTCCGTCAGTTCCAAAGCCTGTGAAAGTTCGTCGACAGAAATATTATAATTCTTTTTTGCCACACATCTGTTCACCAAAAAGGAAGAACGGACCAGCAATGCCGACAAAGGTGAAAAGAATTTCTTTAAAAAAGAAATGGCAGGAGCTGCCTTACGGCAAAACTTCAACGTGTTCTGTGCCGAATAAATTTTAGGCATGATTTCACCGAAAAGCAACAGCAGAAAAGTAAGGACAACCGTTATTAGCAGGAATTCCAGAATCACGGAATTTCCAAAGTGTATGGTGCTGGCAAAAAAGTAATTGCACAGCATGATAATGGTTACATTGACAAAATTATTAGAGATAAGAATAGTCGCTAACAAGCGTTCGGAATCATTCAGCAGGGCGCTGATACGCCTGTCCGAAGTATGTTTTCCTTCCTCTATCTCACTTAAATCAACAGGTGAAAGGGAAAAGAAAGCTATTTCCGAAGCAGACACAAAGCCTGAGGCATACAACAATAAAACAGCTAACAAGATAGCTATGATAGCTCCCATGGTAGGAGCTGTTACGGTTACACCGTCAAATAAATCCGCCAAGCGGCATAAATACGAGTCAGGGTCCAAGGAATCTGGTTTTAGTTAAACATCAAGTTCTCTTAATTAAAAAGGTAAATCGTCCGTCAGACTATTATCCGAGGCTTGCTGTTGTTGCAGAGCCGCTTGTGCAGACACCTGCTGCCGGGATACCGCTTGTGCCTGCGGTACATATCCTGTACCCGGTTGCTGCGAGGTGTTACGCGGGGTCAGCATCTCCATATTATCAGCAAAAATCTCGACAATGGTACGTTTTATGCCATTCTGGTCATCGTATGAACGGCTGCGGATTTTCCCTTCTATGTAGAGTTTGTCGCCCTTACGGACATATTTTTCCGCAGTTTGGGCCAGTCCTCTCCATAACACGATATTATGCCATTCCGTACGTTCGGGAACCTGTGTTCCATTCTGCAACGTATAGGCACGATCGGTGGTGGCCAACGAGAAAGTGGCAACGGCAATGCCGGTATCCAAATATCTCACATCAGGGTCCTTTCCTACATTTCCAATCAAAATGACTTTATTTACTGACATTCTATTATTCCTTTTTAATTATTAGGCTCCAAAATTAGCGAAAAAAACTGATTCACCAAACGCGATACGGCAAATTTATGCAAATCTTCCACGCTTATTCTCTGATACTTCGCAAAAGAAGCCGAATTCTCAGGGAGAATCACTTCATAAAAATTTGCGTAAATCACCCGGTGGGATAACACGTGCTTCACCCCTTTCCGCACCAGCCGCACTATGGGCTCCTCTCCTCCGGCCAGCATCTCGCGAAACTGTGGCGATGCATACAGTTCCTCTTCCGTCCACTCACGATCCGTTTCTATCAAAGGCGGTTCATACAAATTTTTCCATATATCATTTCCGCTGCGCTTATGTATAAAGGTATACGCGCCCATGCGTACATATATATAATTAAAATAACGATTAGTCACCTTGTTTTTATGTTGCTTCACAGGCAAAGAGCCGGCAATCCCCTTCAGACGCGCCACACAAGAATCGTTTAGCGGACAAAACAGGCAGTCGGGCGCTACCGGAGTACACTGCAAAGCTCCAAAATCCATGATAGCCTGGTTGTAGAGACCAGGGCGCTCACGGTCCAGCAACTCATCGGCAACCCGGACAAACAGTTTCTTTCCTTCCGCCGAATCAATGGGGGTATCAATGCCTAACCAACGGGACAGCACCCGATACACATTACCGTCCACCACTGCGTATGGCATACCGTAAGCAAATGAACAAATAGCCGCTGCTGTATATTCTCCCACTCCTTTCAAAGCACGCACCCCAGTGTATGTTACAGGAAATCCTCCTGCCTCTGCCATCCTTCTGGCCGCAGCATGCAAATTTCTCGCACGGGAATAATACCCCAGCCCCTGCCAATATTTCATCACCTCATCCTCATCGGCTGCCGCCAGTGCGAACACATCAGGAAAACGGGCCACAAAACGTTGATAGTAATCATATCCCTGAACCACACGAGTTTGTTGTAGAATAATCTCCGAGATCCATATCAAATAAGGATTTTTTGTCCTTCTCCACGGCAAATCACGCCCGTTTTCCCTATACCAATCTATCAATTTTCTGCTAAAATTCTCCATATCAGTATTATATAAAAGTGCATTCTATGCAATATTTCCGCAAAAGTAAACCAAGAAAATGGAAGAAGATGCTTTTTTTAGGAAATTTATTCTGAATATATTTCTTAAAGAGGGAGAAAAGCTATATATTTGCAGTCCAAAAAATTAAGATATAAGTATAACAATAATTATTTAGCGAAATGACTAAAGCAGATATCGTAAACGAAATTACGAAAAATACCGGTATTGACAAGGTGACAGTGTTAACCACACTTGAGGCTTTCATGGATACAGTAAAGGATTCATTATCTAAAGAAGAAAATGTGTACCTGCGTGGTTTTGGAAGTTTTGTAGTGAAGAAAAGAGCTCAGAAGACTGCTCGCAACATTTCAAAGAACACTACAATCATTATTCCGGAGCACAATATTCCGGCATTTAAACCAGCTAAGACATTTACATTATCAGTAAAGAAATAATAAACAAGAGTATTAACCCATAAAATTTGAAGCTATGCCAAGCGGAAAGAAGAAAAAAAGACACAAAATGTCTACTCACAAGCGTAAAAAAAGACTAAGAAAGAACAGACATAAAAGCAAAAAATAATTTGTAGTCTGTCTGTGACGACAAATAAAGAACAAACCTTGCAAAGCAACAAAAGTCTTTCAGGTTTGTTCTTTGTTTAATGAGAAAAGTGAACAATTTAAAAATACAAAAGTGACAAGCGAACTAGTAGTAGACGTACAACCCAAAGAGATTTCCATCGCACTCCTTGAAGATAAAGCGTTGGTGGAATTTCAGAAAGAAGGGAGAAGTGCTTCCTTCAATGTGGGAAATATGTATTTGGGACGGGTAAAGAAACTAATGCCCGGCCTTAATGCCTGTTTCGTGGATGTCGGCTTTGAAAAAGATGCTTTTCTTCATTATCTAGACCTAGGTCCTCAATTTCATTCTTATCAGAAGTATCTGAAGCAAGTTTTAAGCGACCGTAAAAAACTTTTTCCCATCACAAAAGCTACTATGCTGCCTGATATTGAAAAGGAAGGGACGGTTTCAACCACCCTCCAACAAGGTCAGGAAGTTATTGTGCAGATTGTAAAGGAACCTATCTCGACCAAGGGCCCCAGACTAACCTGCGAATTGTCATTCGCCGGACGTTATTTGGTATTAATCCCTTTCAACGATAAGGTTTCGGTATCACAAAAAATTAAATCGAGCGAAGAACGCGCCCGTCTGAAACAGTTATTGCAAAGCATCAAACCGAAAAACTTCGGAGTGATTGTACGCACCGTAGCGGAAGGCAAAAGGGTGGCCGAGCTTGATGCAGAGCTTAAAGTCTTGCTGAAACATTGGGAAGAAACAATCACTAAAGTACAGAAGGCTCCCAAACTGCCGGCATTGGTATACGAAGAGACCAGCCGCACAGTGGCCATGTTGCGCGATCTTTTCAATCCGTCTTATGAGAACATCTATGTGAACGATGAAACAGTGTTCCATGAGATTAAGGATTATGTATCACTTATCGCCCCTGAACGAGCCGAAATCGTAAAACTGTACAAGGGTCAGCTTCCCATATTCGACAATTTCGGTATTACCAAACAAATCAAATCCTCTTTCGGGAAAACCATTTCGTATAAAAGTGGAGCTTACCTGATTATTGAACACACAGAAGCACTTCATGTAGTGGATGTCAATAGTGGAAACCGCTCCAAATCTGCCAACGGGCAGGAGGCTAACGCACTGGATGTAAACCTGGGTGCCGCCGACGAACTGGCACGCCAGTTAAGATTGCGTGATATGGGTGGTATTATCGTGGTTGACTTCATTGATATGAATCTAGCAGAGAACCGGCAGAAACTGTACGAACGTATGTGCCAAAACATGCAGAAAGACAGAGCAAAACATAACATTCTGCCCCTCAGTAAATTTGGATTGATGCAAATTACCCGCCAACGCGTGCGTCCTGCCATGGATGTCAACACGAATGAAACCTGTCCCACCTGCTTCGGGAAAGGTAGCATAAAGCCATCCATCCTTTTTACGGATACTTTGGAGAGTAAGATTGACTACCTGGTCAACAAATTGAAGATAAAGAGATTTACGCTGTACATCCATCCGTACATCGCAGCATATGTGAATCAGGGTCTGGTTTCCCTGAAGCGCAAATGGCAAATGAAATACGGATTCGGAATAAAGATTATCCCAGACCAAAGTCTGGCCTTCCTGCAATATCGGTTCACCGATGTTCACGGTGAGGAGATAGACATGAAAGAGGAAATCGAAATCAAGTAAAAGAAAAGGGAGTGATAAAAAATGTCACTCCCTTTCTTTATTTCACTACTCTAATATGCAAGGCTTGATTTCGACGTTTCACAAGCTCAAATACCAGTCACATTCTGCCGATTACAACTCACCCAACCATCACAAAGCTGGCAAAACAAAAGCACATCCGTTGCCCCTATTTTATTTACCTTGCTTATAGTCTTTCACTATTCCCTCCGCAATCCAATTTGCCAATGCCTGACGGTTATTCTTCAGAACCAGCCGTTGTTGGTCACGCTTGTTCCGAATATTTCCCAATTCCAAAAACACCGCTACGGGAGTCGTATTACGCAATACATACAAATTACGTTCACTCACCGTTCCGCGAAAGCCACGGTTTGGCTGATGCTTGTCATATTTCCTATCAAAGGTACGGTGCAAGTTATTGGCCAACCGCCTACCCTTCGTACTTTTAGGAGCGTTATAAAAAAACACATCTGTCTGCTGTCCCTTACTGCGACTGTCCACATGAATAAATACAGCTCGTTTGTAACTGCTCTTATCTTTCCGATACAGTTTATTCACCCAGTCACAACGTTGCTTCAAACGAGCCACCTGATTCAAGGGAATAGGATCTCCCATGCAAGTTTCACGTTTACTGTTTGCCAGGACATGACCGTCACGAATACCATCTTTCTTATCTTGAATGATAATATGCACCTTCGCACCTCGTGACAACAACTCACGTGCCAACCGCAGAATAATATCGTATGCATACTCATCCTCATGCAACTGACGCCCCTGATAGATACCGATGGCCCCAGGATCGGGACCTCCGTGACCACTCACCAAATAAAAACAAGCTCCGCTTAGTTCATTGGATGTAATCTGATAGGTAGCATATTCCTTTCCAAATAATGCCTCTTTGCCGGTACGAGGCTTTTTCTTCGCCAGAAGCGGTGATAGAACAAAAAATAAAAACGTGACAAATAGTACCGATCCTCTCATTACCTGTTATTTTTCTCCCAACATTTCATCTATCTTCTTGCACAAAGAAGAGAATTCTTCTTCATTGTACAAACGGGTCAGCATTACAATCTTGCCCGTTTTGTCAATCAATACATTACGGGTGATGCCCGCTTTACGGTCTGCATATCTGGCAAAAATATCAGCTCCCGGATCAAGAGCCAACGGATAGGTCACGCCGGTACGTTTGGCAAAAGCCACTACGGTTTCCAAAGGTTCGTCCCGATCCACTCCAAAGAGAGCAAACGCTTTATTATCCTTATGTTTCAACCAGATATCTTTTTCAATAAAAGGCATCTCCTTTCGGCAAACTCCACACCAACTGGCAGTGAACTGAAGCATCACCACCTTGCCACGCAAATCAGAGAGTTTCACTTTCTGTCCGTCTGTCAGTTCCATTTCAAAATCGGGAGCCATATCCCCTACCTTTACTATATAACCGGCATTATCAGGAGTAACCTGTTGTGCCTTCACCGGCTGACTCAGCAAACATGCGCAAACCAGCAACATCAGACTCATAAACTTCTTCATCGTTCTTCTCTTATTTTTATATATTCGCTACAAAGATAGGCTATTCCATCATTTTTTCGTAATTTTGGCACCCAAAATAACTACCAACTTATCAAGAAGATGAATATTTTTTGGGATACAATTACTCATTACAATGCGGGTACCTGGATTTATCAAGTTATTATCACCCTTATCGGCATTATTTTAACCTGTTCTCTATTCAAAAGCCCCACAAAAAAAATAAAAGTAGCGATGAAGTTATATCTTATATTCTTGAATGTATGGATAGCTTCCGTGTATTACATGATTTATTGTGAACCAAGAAGTTATAACAGTGCTTTGGCAGGATTTTGGGGAATCATGGCCATCTTCTGGATTTATGACCTGAAAGTAAACTACACCCCTTTTGACCGGACTCACAAACATACCGCACTAGCCGTCCTGCTTTGTATGTTGCCATTGGCCTATCCACTCTTCTCCATTATAAGGGGGATGAACTTTCCCATGATGACCTCACCTGTAATGCCTTGTTCGGTAGCGGTTTTCACCATCGGACTGCTGCTGGCATTTTCCAAACGAGTCAATATCTTTCTCGTCATGTTTCTCTGCCACTGGGCACTGATCGGTTTCACCAAAACTTACTTTTTCCATATTCCCGAAGATTTTCTGCTGGCAAGTTCGGCTGTACCGGGCCTTTATCTGTTCTTTAAAGAATACACAGCTTCCCATCTGCATACTTCCACCCTTTTCCGTGCCCGTATGATTAATCTCGCCCTGATTATTGCCTGCGGTGCAATCGGAGTGCTGTTCATGATATCTATGGTGTGCGAACTGGCTCAAGAACAGGCTTTATCGAAATAAAAACACGTCTTAATGAGGTACTTTGCAAAATCTTTCGTATTTTTGCCAACAAATTGAGTTAATGTTTTAACAGGATGAACGTATTAGAACTAAGTGAACAGGAGATTATCAGACGAAACAGTCTGAATGAATTGCGCGCTATGGGCATCGAGCCATACCCCGCAGCTGAGTATGTAACCAATGCATTTTCTACAGATATAAAAGCTGAGTTCAAGGATGATGAGGAACCTCGCAAAGTATCGGTAGCCGGACGTATGATGAGCCGCCGTGTGATGGGTAAAGCTTCATTTATCGAATTACAGGATTCAAAAGGCCGTATCCAGGTGTATATCACCCGTGATGACATCTGCCCGGATGAAAACAAAGAAATGTACAACACTGTGTTCAAACGTCTGCTGGACCTTGGTGACTTTATC
The DNA here is from genome assembly GCF_000012825.1 of Phocaeicola vulgatus ATCC 8482. Classification (GTDB taxonomy): domain Bacteria; phylum Bacteroidota; class Bacteroidia; order Bacteroidales; family Bacteroidaceae; genus Phocaeicola; species Phocaeicola vulgatus. The sequence continues at coordinate 5,049,124 of NC_009614.1, forward strand.
GGTATAGAAGGATTCGTATTCAGAACCCAAATGGGTGAAATCAGTATCCACGCTAAAAAACTGACCGTACTGTCCAAGTCTATCAAACCGCTTCCTATTGTAAAATACAAAGACGGAGTCGCTTACGACAAGTTTGAAGACCCTGAACTGCGTTATCGCCAACGTTATGTTGACCTTGCTGTGAATGAAGAGATAAAAGATATCTTCATCAAGCGCAGTAAAGTATATAGCTCTATGCGCGAATATTTCAACTCAAAAGGTTATATGGAAGTGGAAACCCCGATTCTGCAATCCATTGCCGGCGGAGCAGCCGCACGTCCATTCATAACTCACCACAACGCACTGGATATGCCGCTGTACATGCGTATTGCCAGTGAGTTGTACCTGAAAAGACTAATTGTAGGTGGTTTCGAAGGAGTGTATGAAATAGGTAAGAACTTCCGTAACGAAGGAATGGACCGCACACACAACCCTGAATTTACCTGCATGGAAATATATGTTGCCTACAAGGACTATAACTGGATGATGGAATTTACAGAAAAAATGATTGAAAAAATCTGTCTGGATGTAAACGGCACCACTCAAGTAAAAGTAGGCGACAACATCATTGACTTCAAAGCCCCGTACAAACGTGTCACCATGCTGGACTCTATCAAGGAACACACCGGCTATGATCTGACAGGCATGAACGAAGAACAGATACGAGAAGTTTGCCAGAAACTCAATATGGAGATTGACGACACAATGGGCAAAGGCAAACTGATCGATGAAATCTTCGGAGAATTCTGCGAAGGTACTTACATCCAGCCGACTTTCATCACCGACTATCCGAAAGAAATGTCTCCGCTGACAAAGATACACCGCAGCAATCCGGATTTGACCGAGCGTTTCGAGCTGATGGTGAACGGCAAGGAACTGTGTAATGCATACTCCGAATTGAACGACCCGATTGACCAGTTGGAACGTTTCGAAGAACAAATGAAACTGAGCGAAAAAGGAGATGATGAAGCTATGATTATTGACAAAGACTTCGTCCGTGCGCTGGAATACGGTATGCCCCCCACTTCGGGTATGGGAATCGGTATGGACCGTCTGACGATGCTGATGACCGGACAGTCTACCATTCAGGAAGTATTGTTCTTCCCCCAGATGCGTCCCGAAAAGATTACTCCGAAAGACACTCCTGCCAAATTTATGGAACTGGGAATTTCAGAAGACTGGGTTCCTGTCATTCAGAAAGCAGGCTATAACCTGGTGAGCGATATGAAAGAAGTGAATCCGCAGAAGCTGCATATGGACATTTGCGGAATCAACAAAAAATATAAATTGGAACTAACCAATCCTACGGTGGACGAAGTTGCCGGATGGATTGCGAAAATTGAGAATTGAGAATTTAAAGATTGAGAATTATTCCAATTGTCAATTATCCATCATAAATAATAAGCATGAAATTGCCCGGTAAAATAGCGATAATGGGTGGTGGCAGCTGGGCCACGGCTATTGCAAAAATAGTCTTGGCTCAGGCTGAATCAATCAACTGGTATATGCGCCGCGACGACCGAATTGAAGAATTCAAACGTTTGGGACATAATCCGGCTTATCTGACAAGTGTGCGCTTTGAAATAAAGAACATCAACTTCTCTTCAGATATCAACAAGATAGTAAAGGAATCGGATACCCTGATATTCGTTACCCCCTCTCCCTATCTGAAAAGCCACCTGAAAAAGCTGAAAACCAAAATAAAGGACAAGTTCATTGTCACTGCTATCAAGGGTATCGTCCCTGACGAGAACCTGATTGTTTCCGATTATTTTCATCAGGTATACGGTGTTCCCGAAGAGAATATAGCCGTCATTGCAGGTCCGTGCCACGCAGAAGAAGTAGCCTTGGAGCGTCTTTCCTATCTGACTATCGGATGTAAAGACATTGACAAGGCGAAGATATTCGCTCGGCAGCTGGCCGGACATTACATAAAAACTTCTGTAAGCCCGGATGTGGCAGGTATAGAATACGCTTCGGTATTGAAGAATATTTATGCTATCGCCGCTGGAATTTGCAGCGGTCTGAAATATGGCGACAATTTTCAGGCTGTATTGATTTCAAATGCCATTCAAGAGATGAACCGCTTCCTGAATACCGTACATCCCGTAGAGCGTTCTATTGATGATTCCGCTTATCTGGGTGACTTGTTGGTTACCTCCTACTCCAATTTCAGCCGGAACCGCGTATTCGGAACCATGATTGGTAAAGGTTATTCCGTAAAAAGCGCACAGATAGAAATGGAAATGATTGCCGAAGGATACTACGGAACGAAATGTATCAAGGAGCTAAACAAGCACTTGCACGTGAACATGCCTATCGTAGATGCCGTTTATAATATTTTATATGAGCGCATCTCGCCCATGATTGAGATTAAATTATTAACTGATTCATTCAGATAAAATATCAGATACAATGAAGAATATTAGTTTAAACATCGACAAAGTAGCCGGTTTTGTTTCTAAGGAAACAATCGCTGCTTACGAACCTCAGGTGAAAGCCTGCATGGAAACATTGGAAAACGGTACAGGTAAAGGTAATGACTTCTTGGGTTGGTTGCATTTGCCATCGTCTATAACAGCCGAACATTTGGCTGACTTGAAAGCTACTGCCCAGGTTCTGCGCGACAACTGTGAAGTAGTAGTCGTAGCAGGTATCGGTGGAAGCTATCTGGGAGCACGTGCCGTAATAGAAGCTTTATCCAATAGTTTCCAATGGTTGAAAGCAAAACAAGACGGACCCGTCATCGTTTTTGCAGGCCACAATATCAGCGAAGATTACTTGTTCGAGTTGACTGCATACTTGAAGGACAAAAAGTTCGGTGTAATTAATATTTCCAAGTCTGGTACTACTACAGAAACCGCCTTAGCTTTCCGTTTACTGAAAAAACAGTGTGAAGACCAGCTTGGCAAGGAAATGGCGAAGAAAGTGATTGTTGCCGTTACAGATGCCAAAAAGGGTGCCGCACGTGTTACAGCCGACAAGGAAGGATATCAGACTTTCATTATCCCCGATAATGTAGGCGGTCGTTTCTCTGTCCTTACTCCAGTAGGTTTGCTGCCTATCGCAGTGGCAGGATTTGACATTGAGAAACTAGTGGAAGGCGCACGCACGATGGAAACAATATGTGGTCCGGCTACTCCGTTTGCCGAAAATCCTGCAGCTGTTTATGCTGCCACCCGCAATGAATTGTATAAAGACGGAAAGAAGATTGAGATTTTGGTAAACTTCAATCCCAAACTGCACTATATGAACGAATGGTGGAAACAATTGTACGGTGAATCCGAAGGTAAGGATGGTAAAGGTATTTATCCGTCTGCCGTCGACTTCTCTACCGATCTCCATTCTATGGGACAGTGGATTCAGGAAGGTGAACGTACTATCTTCGAAACAGTTATCTCTATCGAAAACCCGGAACATACGCTTCAAGTTCCTTCGGACAGCGAAAATTTGGATGGCTTGAATTTCTTGGCAGGAAAGCGTGTAGACGAAGTGAACAAGATGGCAGAACTAGGTACTCAGCTGGCACACGTTGACGGTGGTGTACCCAATATGCGACTGATTGTACCCGAACTGAATGAATACTACCTGGGAGAAATCATCTATTTCTTTGAAAAAGCTTGTGGTATCAGCGGTTATTTGCTGGGAGTAAATCCGTTCAACCAACCGGGCGTGGAAGCATACAAGAAAAATATGTTTGCTTTGTTGAATAAACCGGGATACGAAGAAGAGTCTAAAGCTATCCAAGCTAGATTATAATATCAAAAACCTATTCAGAATGCCATTTATCAATGTCATTCCGAATAACAGTGAAGAATCTGAAAGCATCCATCAAATGCTTGCAGATTCTTCACTTTGTTCCAATCCAACGGTCACACCTTTGGAAATAATAACTATACATTTATTCTATGTTTAAAGAAGCGATAAATAACTATCTTCATACTCATGGATACGAATCCATCGACTTGAAAGCCGTATTATTCGATATGGACGGCGTGCTGTTCGACTCCATGCCCAACCATGCTGAGTCATGGCATAAAATAATGAAACGCTTCGGTTTCGGCCTCAGCCGAGAAGAAGCTTATATGCACGAAGGGCGTACCGGTGCATCTACGATCAATATAGTAAGTCGTCGGGAACGTGGGCATGATGCTACTGAAGAAGAAATAAAAGCTATCTACCAAGCCAAAACTGAAGAATTCAACAAATGCCCCAAAGCAGAACGGATGCCCGGCGCACTGGAAGTATTGACTAAAATAAAGAGTGAAGGACTGACTCCGATGGTAGTAACCGGTTCGGGACAAACTTCGTTATTGGACCGATTGAATCATAATTTTCCGGGCATATTCCAAGCCAACTTAATGGTTACCGCCTTTGATGTGAAATATGGGAAACCAAATCCGGAACCATATCTGATGGCCCTAAAGAAAGGCGGCTTTAAACCCAATGAAGCGTTAGTAATAGAAAATGCACCACTAGGTGTACAGGCGGGAGTTGCAGCCGGTATTTTTACCATCGCCGTGAATACAGGACCATTGCACGACAATGTGTTACTGAATGAAGGAGCGAATTTACTTTTTCATTCCATGCCCGATTTCAATAAAAATTGGGAAACACTACAATCTGCATTAAAACAAGATTAAATTTTGCAAGAATTCTTCACAATCAATAAAAAAGAGCTCCTTGCTTTCACCTAGATGAAAAACAAGGAGCTCATATTATATAAAAAATCACAGCCTATCAAAATACCTGAACCTACTTTAAAACTTTGCGTAACCAAGGAATAACCAGTTCGTTTTTAAAATAATGAGAAGGGGGATCTACATTGACCGCTTCGAAATAGGTCTTTGAATCCAGTCCTTCATCAAGGTGCTCCACATCTTTTCTAACTGCCTTATCAGCAAACTTCGGATAATGATGAAACTCCGCATTTTCCGGTTTTCCACTAGCAGCATAAGCAGATTGTACCAAACGGAAATCACGGTCCAACCCTCCCTCTGTAAAAATGATAGGACGAGGAGCTAATGACGCAACAACATCTGGAAAATTAAAATACCTCCAATAACCAGGTATCAGATGACGGATAGAATTTGGAAAAGGACGTCTGTTTTCCTTGTCAGGTTTAGTCATTACAACGGCACGTTCCTGAGTCTGGCATAGAAAATCATTGTACACAAAAGCATAAATATCCTTATCCAACACCCCCAAGACCATCATCGGTTCTGTACCTAATGAGAATCCGCTAATCACAATCCTGTCCTTTCGGATATAAGACTGGGCTTTCATCCAATTCAGCACCTGCATATCCAGATAAGAAGTATACCCTAGCCAACTCCATCCCAGTTCAAGCAAAAAACGGGAAACAACATCATAGTCATAATTCCATCCTTTATCATAACATTCCAAATCGGAGGCTTCTCCAGCAGCGGCATTATCCACCGCTACCGCCACATAACCTTCTTTAACCATATTCAAAGCCATACTTACTTTGGGATTATTATAATCCTCAGTTAACTTATCACAGATGCCGGGCTCACCAACCAATCCTTCTTTGGTCCTTCCGGACCCCGGAATGCACAAAACTCCGGGTACTGCACCCTTCAAATGTTCCGGTTTCAAAACCAGAAAAGTGGAAACTGACTTTGGAAAAGGATAGAACTCCCATTTCTCTAAAATATATCCCTCTTTTTTTTCCGTTTTCACACAGACAGGAGACGGTTGTCTCTTTATCTCGGGAAACTTCATGATCTCCACCATCGCAGCACGCACTCCATCCTGCCATTGCGTAAATTCCTGTGCGGACATACCGGAACGGTAAGCATATTGGGGATGTGTATCTTTCAACATCTCATGAACAATGGCATAAGTACTTAGTAACCGTCCATCCCCACGATCTGATTTCACAACTGCATGCTTCTCAGGTTGGTAATTCTGAGAATTACCAACCATACATAAGCTGCATACAGATACTAAAAAGAGCAATCTTTTCATTATCATCATATTATCTCACTATTATTCATACCCCGGAGTCTGCTTGATTTCCGGATCTCCATTCAAAACTTCCACATTAACAGGCCACAACATCATATACGCCTTATCCTCTGTTAATATAGGCAATGAACTTCCATAATGCGCTTTAACAGAAAAGACAAAAGGTTTTCCGTTGGAATCACGTAAACGCAATAAATCAAACCAGCGGCTTCCCTCACCTACAAACTCTTTATCACGTTCCTGCAAAATAGCCCACTCATTATCCGCATAATCTCCTGCAATATATTTATGTTGTTCAAATTTATCACCATAAGCACGCTTACGTACCTCATTTATATATGCAGCACATTTATCCGGAGCTCCCAACCCGTTTTCACACTCGGCCAGCATCAACAAAACATCAGCATATCTATATACCGGTACATCTGAATCATAATAATGAGTTCCTCCATCCGTATGTCCCATCAGTTTTTTCCAACAAGCGCCACGAATCTTTCCTTCGAACATATATTGAAAGAAAGTAGCATCCAAACGAGTATCTTCCTTATCATAAATCTCAATAAACGGCACTTTATACTCATAACGTAATGGTCCGGCTGTCAATAGCTTCAACGGATCCGGACCATATTTATTTCCATCCAAGTCCGTAGCATTGGTAAACAAGGCTACATTATAGAACCAGTTCGCCCCCCAATTGGTCAATTCATTCTTATTAAAACACAGAGCGAAAATGATCTCTTTATTCTTCTTCCCTTCCGGAGTCCATAAATCCGCAAAGTTTGGAAGCAGTTCGAATTGTTGGTTCACCAAATTCAATAAAGCCTTCTTTGCTGTCAACAAGTCACTGTTATTAGGATCTACGGCAGTCAGAGTAGCTATATGATCTCCTGCAATATCATCATCTGGTAATCCTGTAGTGACTTTGGCAGACCACATATATATCTTGGCCTTCAAAAGTTCCGTTGCATGATAAGACCATTCATATTGGTTGGACATCTTCTTATCCGACTCATTGAAGAAAGCTTCGGATTTATTAATATCTTCTTTGATAAACTCCAACGTTTCCTCCGGAGTAGAACGAGCCTTATATAATTGCGTAATATCAATGCTACCCTCGGTAACTTTCGGTTCCGTCTCTAACGGCACACCACCAAATGTTCGATAAAGATAGAAATAGTAATATGCACGCAAGCCATAAGCCTGTCCCAAATAAAATGATTTCTCCGTTCCAGTCAGATAATCAATTTCTTTATCTACATTTCTGATAAACAAATTTATATGCATGATATTTGGGTACACCTCATACCAATCATCGATACCGGTATTATCTTTCGTAAGCAGATTATTAGTCATAGGCGGACCATATACCCCCTCACCCATAGAAGTAACATCACTTATCAGAATCTCACTTCTGAACTCTCCCAATGTGACAGGCATCTGATATTTATCTCTTAAATCGGCATGAATACCAGTCATAAACATTTCTACCTGAGACTTCTGATTCCAAAAATCATTAGAGCCATAATAATCTTCAGGAGACAGGTCCAACGCATCACAAGCAGACAATACCATCATCCCACTCAACAATATGCTATAAAATATTTTCTTCATAATCCTTCCTATTTATTAGAATGTAACATTTAAACCCAAAACAACTGTTCTAGGGAGGGGATATCCTCCATTCTGACTGACACCATATTCGGGGGTCGCCATATTTTTGGCTGCTGTAATATATCCCAAATTCTGTGCTGTTACAGAAACATCCACCTTGCTCAAACCGGATTTATGAATCCAACTCTGAGGCAAGGAATACGACAGGCTTATTTCACGAAAAGCCAAATAATCGCCACGATAACAATTAATGTCCGATATTCTGTCATAATTACGTTTGCCCAAAAAGTCAGCCCATCCATACACCGGATATTTTCCATTCGGATTACTTTCCGACCAGGAATCTTTAACTAAAGAAATGGTATTAAATGTTCCCTGCATATTACCCATAATCCAAGGAGTTTTCCAATCATGTACCCAATAGCCTAAAGCATAATCCAAACGGCAGTTCAAAGTTAACCCTTTCCATGAAGTATTAATGTTAAAGCCTCCGGTCCAATGAGGTATCGTATTACCCAATTTCACCCGGTCATAATCATCAATCACACCATCCCCATTCACATCCTGCCATTTCACATCACCAGCCTGTATAGGCAGTCCTTTCTCCTTTTCGGCATCCGACAATTTAGCCCAAGCTTCAGGGCCATAAAGCACTTTGGCATCTGCTCCATTTTCCGTATAAGTGGATCTGTCTATCAGATTGCCTGGAATCTCACTCTCACTCTTATAAATACCAAGAGATTTAAAGGCGTAAATCACACCATATTCCTGTCCTTCCTGATAACCACCTACCCATTGTCTTTCATAGGTACCATCTGCCAGCTTGCGTCCCGTATAAACCTGATAGGCATCCTGCATATTATTCGGCAATCCATTGTACGGTAATGAGATAATCTTATTCTTATTATAAGCGGTATTCATACTAACTGTAAATTTCCAATCTTTGGTACGCAAAACATTGGCAGTCAATTCCAACTCCATACCTTGGTTTTGTACTTCTCCATTGTTAGAAAGGAAAGAAGAAACTCCGCTATGAGAAGGCAGGGTGATTTCTGCAAATTTATCCTGTGTATGTCTATTATAATAGGTGAAGTTCAAGATATATTTGTTATTCAGAAAACCAATATCGAAACCTGTCTCGAATGTGTACGATTTTTCCCATCTCATGGTGGGATTAGGCAAATCGTTTATCATCAAAGGAACTTTGCCATTATAGTTGGGTACTATTTTACCATCTTTATCTTTCATAATACCATAAGAACCTTGAACCGTATAATAATCAAGTCCTGTCACTACATTACCATTAGCATCCAGTACACCAGACACATTTCCATTGGCTCCGTAACTAGCACGAATTTTAGCATAAGAAAGTACATTGCTACAAGACTCCATAAAATTCTCTCTACTCAATACCCAACCGGCTGATATACCGGGAAAGGTTCCCCAACGGTTATCTTTTGGCAGTTTGGAGTATCCGTCGCGACGTAAAACAAGGCTCAGCAAATATTTGGACTTATAATCATAATTCACTCTGCCAAAGAATGAAAGAATACGCTGTCTGTAATGCCAAGAATCTATTTGCCGCACTCCGGCAGCAGTCGAAGTATAATTCAAATCCTGAAAATCAGATAATGGAGATCCATAACCAGATGCCGAAAAACCTTTCTTGTATGAGTCATAATATTCTACACCTACCATCGCATCCATAGAATGATCTTGCCGGAATGTAGTCTGATAATTCAAGATTCCATTGTAAGTCTGGTCTAAAAGCCGTTCATGTTTGTTGGAAGTACTATGATTAGTATCATACACCGGTCCTGTAGCTACAATATAGTCCCCTTTGAAGAACTCTCTGCTATCATCAAAATAGAACCAAGTTCCTGTGGTCTTGAATGTCAATCCTTTCATTATATTAAAGGTAAAAGACTGGCTCAGATTAAACTTGTCCGTATTATTATCATAATTCAATGCATCCTCATACACTTTCACTGTAGTCCAGCCACGAGCATAAGAAGCCACGGCAGGGCCTGCCAACCAATCACCGTCCGGACTTTTCACACGGAATGTAGGAGGAACGGACAAGGTAGTACTGAAAAAATTACCTTCACCGGCATATCCTGCACCACCATCGTCCCATTTTGCATCGGTAAATGTCAAAGAAGAATTAGAAGTAAGCCAAGGCTTAATTTTATAATCTGCATTGATCGTGAAGTTCAAACGGTGATACCAGTTGTTCATCGCATTTCCTTCGCTGCGATTATAGCCTAGGCTTGCATAATAATGTCCTTTATCATTGCCACCGGATACGCTCAAGTTATAATCCTGAGTAATAGCCGGAGATTTGATATTATAATCTTTCAGTTGATTATCACAATAAATCAATTTTTGTCCCGGATTCACCGGGTCATCCATTGTCTGCCAACCTTGTTTTAACAGGAAAGCCAGGTCATCTGTATAATTCATAACACCCCATACGGCTGTATTATCCTTATTACCATTAAGTACATTCCCTTTTTCATCAAAATATCTGTTTCCCGTTCCGTAAGGCTGTGTTCCGGATAAAGTCGCATCACTAGCAAATCCATGCCAAGCACCCGATTTATCCTGCCATATATGCGAAGACCGATAAAATGCCGAACGCATATAATACAAATAATCATGAGCATTCAAAAATTCATACTGGCTATGAAAAAAATTGAAACCGACTTTCGCACTCAAATTTATTTCCGTATGTCCTTCCGAACCTCTTTTAGTAGTAACAAGAATTACACCATTGGAAGCACGCGCACCATAAATAGCCGTAGCACCAGCATCTTTCATGACCTCCAAAGACTCGATATCCTCCGGATTCACATCACTCAACGACTCGCGTACAGCACCATCGATAATAACCAAAGGTGAACCGCTACCATCCAGATTGGTACCACCACGAAGCACCAAAGTAGGAGTGGAATTCGGATTACCGCTAGTTTGCTGTACCCTTAATCCTGCCACTGCACCAGAGAGTGCTTGCGCCGGATTAGTATGGGCCCCCGTACTTAAAGTAGAATTGTCAACTTTAGCAATGGAATTAGTCATCTTAGAACGAAGTTGTGTGCCCCCATAACCTGTTATCACCACTTCATCCAAAGTCTTATTGTCTTCCTGCAGCTGAACATTCAGAAACGTTTTTTTCCCTACCAACATTTCTTGAGTCAGATAACCGATATAAGAAAAGACCAAAGACGTTTTTTCACTTACCACTAACGTAAACCGGCCGTCTATATCAGTTATGGTACCATTGGTAGTACCTTTCTCTATAATATTAGCCCCAATAATTGCTTCTCCTTTGGCATCGGTCACTATACCTTTGACAGTCACTTTATCTTGTTGCATAACAATGGGACGCGTTTCTTCTCTAGAAATGGCCTTGCGAATTATTACTTGTCTGTCACGGATATGATATTCCAAATCAGTACCGGCAAACATTTGTTTCAGTACCTCCTCTATTGTTTTATTTCGTACATCCACATTGACACGACGAGACAAATCAATATCTGTACGATATATAAAAATAAATTGACTATTCTTTTCTACCCAATTAATCACACTCTTCAAAGTCTGGTTCTCCATGGAAACGGTAAAGCTGGTTTGTTCCGCATAACTCATTTCCGCAAAAGCCTCTTCATAACCTGTAAATGTTAAAATCATGGCTAAACTCATACATTTTGTGAATTTAGGCATGAGTTTTATTCTATTCGTGTATTTTTTCATATATTTGATTGTTTTTTCTATTTATTTCAAGGTAAATAATTAAACAACGATTCAGTGACCAGATAGTACGGCAAATACTGTCTGGTTTTCTTTTTTTACATCCTTCTTTTATTCCATAGGCTAAAGTATTTTAAGGTTCAACAATTCTCATTTAAGGCTCACATAGATTTCATCTTTATCATTTATTGTATAATGCAATGATAATGAAAGACATAAGTTATCCATAACATTGGTAATATCTGTTTGAAGATCCAGTTTTCCTGACAATGACAAGGTCGTAATCTCTGCATCATACCGTATTTTACACCCATAATACCGCTCAAGCTTCTTTAAAACATCTCCTACGGGTCTTTGATGAAGCAGCAATAAATTATCCTTCCAACTGATGTATTCGGACACATCAACCTTACGTACCTGCGTTTTATTGCCTTTAATATCCACCAATTGATTAGGTGCTAATCTTACTTTGCTCTTATTCTCAGTAGTTACTTCCACGCTTCCACGTACTAAAACAACAGATGCAGCCTCATCCTCCCTATAGGCACAGACATTAAACGAAGTACCCAGCACGCGTATATCAAACTCTCTTGTTTTGACAACAAATGGGCAATCCTTCCTTTTGGCTACATCCAGATAAACCTCCCCCTCTACCAAGATTTCACGTTTCCGTTCTTCAAAAATATCCGGATATATCACTTTACTACCTGAATTTATATAAATTCTAGTACCATCAGAAAAAGTAATATCAGCTCTTTTCCCATTAGGAACCATTATTTGATGCATTTCATTCTTTACAGATGAAGCCTGGGATATTTTAGTATTTAATGCATACTGCTGAATATTCGAACTTCCTAAAGTATCATATTTTAAAGAAGCATCATTTTTCAGATTCATAGCTTGGTTATCTGTTATCAGAATCACCTCATCACCGCAAATGGAAGTCGTGTCATTCAGCAATGCTATATCAAGCTCCGTACCCTCATCAACATTGGTACTCCACCAGTTCATAACTAAAGCCAAAGCAATCGCTGCCGCTATCGACAAAGACCACCTATAAATATGACGTCTGTGGGGAACCTTTTTTTCCCTTCCTACTCGTTTCATCACGTCCTGAAAAGATTTGTCTACATCAACAGATTCCAGTTCATCTGCTTCCCGAATCTTCTCAGTCAGGCATTGAACTGTTTTACGAAATTCATCTGAATTATATATTGTTTTTTTATTTTTCATCGAAAAACCTTTTTATTAAGAAAACGGTGCCCGATAAAAAAGGTACTCATAAAAAAGAAAAGAAATCACACTTTTCTTTGCATGAGCCTTCGCAAAACCAATAGACAAACCTTATATGACAAATAAAAGAACTTATTCATCACACAAATATCACTTCATTCCATGAAAACATGCCCAAATGATAAAACAACAATGATTAACTACTCGCTAAATCAAGAGAAGTGAAAAGCCCAAACACTACGCACAGGCACATGAACACAATGCACCAAGATACTGAAAATCCATATGGTTGAAACAGAGAAAAAGAATTCACGCAAACGTGCCAATGTACGCGACAAAAGATTCTTGCTTGATTGAGGATTCATACCTAAGATAGCGGATATTTCCTGATGGCTCAATTCTTTTACATAATATAAATACAGAATTTCACGCTGACGACCGGAAAGACGTGAAATTGCCTTAGCCAGCCTTCTTTCATTCTTCACATCCACATCATCTTTCTTAAATAAAGAATTTATTATTTCTTCGCCCATCGGAAAAAACTCATGGCATTCTTCAATCACTTCCATAGGACGTAAAGACTGAAACGCATCCAGCAGTTTATTTCTAAAAGAACAAAGCAAATACGCTTTTACATTATCAGTATAATGCAAATTCCTACAATTTAAAATCAACTTGACGAACAGATTCTGTATGGTATCGGCAACCAGCTCTCTGTCACCTACCATACGAATTCCATAGGAATACAATAACGAATAATAGCGTCGATAAACTTCTTCAAATGCCGCCGTTTCTCCTTTAATAAAAGATTCCCAAAGTTTAGTTTCACCATGTGTTCTATCAACCATAATACTAGCTCCTTAAAAACTTATTGAGCTTGCTCAGAGTTAAACTTAACAAGAAGGCAATATAAGAGATGAACCATGTAATGAATTCATCTCTTACTTTATAATACCTACATATTATTCAAACAGTTTACTGCGCGACAACATACAAGCACCGATGATCCCGGCTCTTTCTTTCAATTTAGATTCTACAATAACAGAATCACGGTTCATCAAGTTCAGTGTATATTTTCGAATAGCTGTAGTGATGGGTTGTGTCAAATAATCACCTGTACGTGACAATGCACCACCAATAATGACTAGCTCCGGATTAAATATATTAATAAGTCCCGCTACATGGCGACCTAATTTCACTCCGATTTCTTCCACCAGTTCAATACACAGCAAATCTTCCTTATTTACCGCATCAATGATATCATCCAAGGTCAAATCTTCCAAATTTTTCTTGGTATTGGAGATAATAGAGTTTTCACCATTATTAATATGTTCCAACAGAATACGATGCAAAGCAGCCCCCGAAACTTCCGTTTCTATGCATCCTTTTTTCCCACAATGGCAGATAATCTCATTCTCATATCCAAAATTATGCCCGAATTCGCCAGAGAAACCAGATTTTCCTTTATAAATCTTTCCATCAATGATAATTCCCATACCCAATCCCCAACTGACATTGATAAAGATGATATTCTTCTCACCTTTCACAACACCTTGCATATACTCACCGTAAATCATAGCACGAGTGTCGTTATCAATAGAAACACGATAACCACCCACCTTTTCTGATATGACATCCGTCAACGGGCGCTCATCAAAATTGAATATACTGTAACTATATCCCAAATCCGGATTCACACGCCCGGAAAGATTTACATTAATATTTAATATCTTATCTTTCTCAACACTGACTTTTTGAAGAAAATGTTTAATCAACTTACACAATTCGTCTAAACTCTCAGGGGTATTCTTCGCTTTAAAAGGAACATTCATTTTTAGCTGAACTACATCTCCTTTAAAATTTATCAACCCTAAGTTAATGGAAAACTGACGCACTTCAACACCTACAAAATATCCGGAATCTGCATTCAAACCATACAAACTGGGATGTCTTCCCCCACTGGTTTCCAGCTTTCCATAGTCGTTAATGTAACCTTCCTCACACATTTCATCAATGAATTTTGTAACTGTAGGCACACTTAAATCCATCTCTCTTGCTAAATCAGTAATCGTAGAGCTTCCATTATAAATATAATGGGTAATGATTTTCTTCTTCATCACAGCCATCTTTGAGCCCTTTTCAATTTCTTTCAACAAATTCTCACCCATAATAAAATATTCCGTTAATGTCCACAAATATAGTTATTTTTTTATGAAATCAAATCACATTTAAAGAGAATTTTCAAAAATTATTTTAGAAGATGTAAGCTAATTATCATTTTTTGTAACAATTCCATTTTCCATATACATTTAAAGAACGTTTCTAAGTCGCTTATTTATCTTTCTATTTATTAAAAGAGTGATTATTAATAAATAAATTTAGTTTTTACTTGTTGTTTTCATAAATCATTTATATATTTGCACGCAACATGATTAAGTAATATAAAATATTCATTTCAAATAAATTAAAGGCTATGGAAAAGATTCACGGATTAATTGACGCACCTTTTACTCCCTTTTATGAGAACGGAGAAGTAAATTATGAACCTATTGAAGCCTATTGCCAACTATTGGTTAGAAACGGACTTCAAGGCGTATTTATCAATGGTTCTTCCGGAGAAGGCTATATGCTGACAGAAGACGAACGCATGAAACTGGCTGAACGCTGGATGGAAGTAGCACCCGAAGGATTCAAAGTCATTGTCCATGTAGGAAGCACTTGTGTAAAATCAAGCAAACGTCTAGCAGAACACGCTCAGAAAATCGGAGCATGGGGTATCGGAGCAATGGCACCTCCTTTCCCCAAAGTAGGACGCATTGAAGAATTGGTGAAATACTGCGAAGAAATAGCATGCGGCGCTCCTGCACTTCCTTTCTATTTTTATCATATCCCAGCTTTCAACGGAGCATTCCTCTCAATGGTAGCATTCTTGGAAGCCGTAGACGGTCGCATTCCTAATTTCGCCGGTATCAAATATACTTTCGAAAGCCTGTATGAATACAACCAATGCCGTTTATATAAAAATGGCAAATTTGACATGTTGCACGGCCAGGATGAAACGATCCTTCCTTGTCTGGCTATGGGCGGTGCACAGGGCGGTATCGGTGGAACAACCAACTATAACGGCAAAGAACTCACAGGTATTATCGAAGCATGGAAAGCCGGTGATCTGGAACTGGCACGCGAACGCCAGAATTTCGCACAGGAAGTTATCAATGTCATCTGTCACTATCGTGGAAACATCGTTGGCGGTAAACGCATCATGAAACTGATCGGGCTGGATT
Organism: Phocaeicola vulgatus ATCC 8482; assembly: GCF_000012825.1. Taxonomy (GTDB): domain Bacteria; phylum Bacteroidota; class Bacteroidia; order Bacteroidales; family Bacteroidaceae; genus Phocaeicola; species Phocaeicola vulgatus. The sequence continues at coordinate 5,065,032 of NC_009614.1, forward strand.
TAGGAAAGAACCGGACTCCGTTCCAGAACATGACAGATGAGGAAGAAGCTGCCATGAAAGCCGAACTGGAAGCAATCAATTTCTTCGAAAGATGTAACAAATAAACCTGAACCACGATGTTTTCAATAGACTATATAAAAGAATGGTCGGAATCATACAAAACAGATCTGACCACCAATATCATGCCGTTTTGGCTGAAATACGGGCTGGACAAGGTCAATGGAGGTATTTATACCTGCGTTGACCGAAACGGCAGCTTGATGGACACCACCAAATCAGTGTGGTTCCAAGGAAGATTTGCTTTTATCTGTTCCTATGCATATAATAATATAGAAAAGAACGAAGCATGGCTGGCGGCAGCTAAAAGTACAATAGACTTTATAGAAGCGCATTGTTTTGACTCTGACGGACGTATGTATTTCGAAGTGACTGCCGAAGGCACTCCCTTGCGCAAACGCCGTTATATTTTCTCGGAGTCATTCGCAGCCATCGCCATGTCGGAATATGCCATCGCATCCGGTGACCAGACGTATGCCGTAAAAGCATTAGACTTGTTCAAACGGATGCAGTATTTTATGGAAACACCAGGCATACTCCCTCCAAAATATCTGGATACTCTTCCTATGAAAGGACATTCCATCACAATGATCCTGATTAATGTAGCATCACGTATCCGTCAGGCCATTCAAGATGAAAGCTTCAACGGACAGATTGACGCTTCCATCGCCCAACTGCGCAAAGATTTCATGCATCCCGAATTCAAGGCGTTGCTTGAAACGGTAGGCCCCCATGGAGAATTCATCGACAGCAACATGGGCCGCACCATCAATCCGGGACATTGTATCGAGACCGCCTGGTTTCTGCTGGAAGAAGCCAAATACCGTAATTGGGACAAAGATATTACGGAATTGGCCCTCACTATCCTTGATTGGTCTTGGGAGTGGGGATGGGACAAAGAATTCGGAGGTATCATCAACTTCAAAGACTGCAAGAACCTTCCGCCACAGGATTATTCCCAAGACATGAAATTCTGGTGGCCTCAGACAGAGGCTATCATCGCTACTTTGTATGCATATTTAGCAACCGGAAATGAAAAATACCTTGACATGCACAAGCAAATCAGCGATTGGACATACACCCATTTCCCTGATAAAGAGTGTGGAGAATGGTTTGGATATCTCCATCGTGACGGCACGCCTGCACAAATGGCCAAGGGTAACCTGTTCAAAGGCCCGTTCCACATTCCAAGAATGATGATCAAGGGCTATACATTGTGCAAGGAAATACTCGACAACAAAAAATCACATTTATAAAGCCCTTTATCTATTAGCATGAAAAACAGTAAAATTTATCCTTGGGTTGTAGTAGGATTATTATGGGGTGTTGCCCTGTTGAATTACATGGACCGGCAAATGTTGTCCACAATGAGAGATGCCATGGCGGTGGATATCACCGAGCTTCAGTCAGCTGCCAATTTTGGGCGACTGATGGGAGTCTTTCTTTGGATATATGGCTGTATGAGCCCTATAGCCGGAATGGTGGGCGACCGCATGAACCGCAAATGGCTTATTGTTGGCAGTTTGTTTGTATGGTCGGCCGTCACTTATCTGATGGGAATCGCCGACACCTATAATGAAGTTTTTTTCCTTCGCGCCTTGATGGGAATCAGCGAAGCGCTCTATATTCCTGCCGGATTGTCACTGATCGCCGACTATCACTCCGATAAGTCACGTTCATTAGCCATCGGTATTCACATGACCGGGCTCTACACCGGGCAGGCCATCGGAGGTTTCGGCGCTACAGTAGCCGCTGCTTTTTCCTGGCATACAACCTTTCATTGGTTCGGCATCGCCGGCATCGCATACGCCGTAATTTTGATGCTTTTTCTACATGAAAAGAAGGATAGAATACAAATTGAACAAATAAATTCACCTTCCGGTAAAGAAAAAAGCAATTTATTGAAGGGATTATCATTACTTTTCAGTAATATTGCATTCTGGGTGATTCTGCTATATTTCGCAGCCCCCAGTTTACCGGGATGGGCAACCAAAAACTGGTTACCTACCTTGTTCGCCGAGAACCTGAATATACCGATGTCACAAGCCGGCCCCATGTCGACTATCACCATCGCGCTATCCTCGTTCATTGGCGTAATTATTGGTGGAACCTTATCCGATAAGTGGGTGCAAAGAAATATAAAAGGACGTGTGTACACGGGTGCCATCGGCTTGGGACTTACTATTCCATCCCTGCTTTTACTAGGGTTCGGACACAGTTTCGTAGCTGTTGTGGGAGCTGGATTATTATTCGGAATCGGTTATGGTATCTTCGATGCCAACAATATGCCGATTCTATGCCAGTTCGTATCATCCAAACACCGTGCTACCGCCTATGGTATCATGAATATGACAGGCGTGTTTGCGGGAGCAGCCATTACCGAAGTCTTGGGAAAGTGGACAGACGGAGGTAAGTTGGGACTGGGATTTGCCATGTTGGCTATTATTGTGCTTATCGCACTGGTAGTACAATTGACATTCCTCCGTCCCAAAACGGATAATATGGAATAACCCGTATAGTTAACTTAACACTTAAAACTTAAAAAAGAAAGAACCATGAGAGTAATTATTGAATCTGATTACCAAGCGCTGTCACAATGGGCGGCAAACTATGTAGCTAGTAAAATCAATGCGGCAAATCCGACTCCTGAAAAACCTTTTGTTTTAGGTTGTCCCACAGGATCTTCACCGCTAGGCATGTACAAAGCGCTGATAGAACTGAACAAGCAGGGAAAAGTATCTTTCCAGAATGTCGTTACTTTCAATATGGACGAATATGTAGGCTTGCCTGAAGATCATCCAGAAAGCTACCATACATTTATGTGGAAAAACTTTTTTAACCATATTGATATAAAGAAAGAAAATGTACATATCCTGAACGGAAATGCCGAAGACCTGGAAGCAGAATGCGCCAACTACGAAAAACAAATAGCCGAAATCGGAGGCATCGACCTGTTTATGGGAGGTATCGGTCCCGACGGACATATCGCATTCAACGAGCCGGGCTCATCTTTGTCTTCACGCACACGTATCAAAACACTGACTACAGACACAATCATTGCAAACTCACGTTTCTTTGACAATGACGTGAACAAAGTACCTAAAACTGCGTTAACAGTAGGTGTAGGGACTGTCCTTTCAGCCAAAGAAGTTCTGATTATCTGCAACGGGCACAACAAAGCACGTGCTTTGCAACATGCCGTTGAAGGTGGTATTACACAAATGTGGACTATCAGCGCATTACAAATGCACCAGCATGGCATCATTGTTTGTGACGAAGCCGCTACAGACGAACTGAAAGTCGGTACCTACAAATATTTCAAAGACATCGAAAAAGCTAATTTGTAATTTATGAGAACAAACTTAAGTTCGCAGATTTCTCTGAACAGAGTATCTCCGAAATATTATAAACCCGAAAATGCGGTGGAACGTTCTGTCTTGACCCGCTGCGAAAAAGTGCCTACCGACATCTATGAAACGATGGAGGAAGGCGTGCAGCACATTGCCAACGAAATTACGGCAAAAATTCAGGAACGTCAGCGCGAAGGAAAGTTCTGCGTGATTGGGGCTGGAACCGGTGCTTCATTACGGCCGCTTTATGCCGAACTAGTCCGTAAACATAAAGATGAAGGACTAAGTTTCCGTAACGTAGTAATTTTCAATTTATATGAATATTACCCTTTGGCTTCCGAAGGGGCTGGAAGCAGTTTCTCACAGCTGAACGACTTATTCCTAAGCCAAATCGACATCGATAAACAAAATGTATTCACCATCGACGGAACGATTCCGCAGGAAGCTGTCATCGAATACTGCCGCCTGTACGAACAACGTATCCAGACTTTTGGCGGTATAGACATCGTATTAATGGGCATTGGTCGTGAAGGCAATATTGCCATGAACGAGCCGGGATCAAGCTTGAGCTCCCCTACCCGACTGATTTTGATTGACTCAACCTCGCGTGCTGAAGCTGCACACAACTTGGGAGTGGACAATCTCCCTCCCTGTTCCATCACGATGGGTGTGGCAACTATTATGGCTGCCCGCAAAATCTATTTGCTGGCATGGGGAGATGACAAAGCCGATATCATCAAGAAAGCGGTGGAAGACAAAGTGAGCGACACTCTGCCCGCTTCTTATCTGCAAATGCATAACAATGCAAATGTCTGCATAGATCTGGCAGCGGCTTCTCACCTTACCCGTATCCAACGTCCGTGGCTGGTAACCAATTGCGAATGGAACGACAAATTGATTCGCAGCGCTATTGTATGGTTGTGTATGCGTGTCAAAAAACCGATTCTGAAACTGACCAACAAAGATTACAATGAAAACGGACTGAGCGAACTGCTGGCACTCTACGGTTCTGCTTACAACGTAAATATCAAAATATTCAATGACTTGCAGCACACCATCACCGGATGGCCCGGCGGCAAGCCCAATGCAGATGACACCTATCGCCCCGAACGGGCAAAACCATTCCCGAAACGCGTGGTAGTCTTCTCTCCGCACCCGGATGATGACGTAATCTCAATGGGTGGAACTTTACGGCGTTTGGTTCAGCAAGGTCACGAAGTACACGTAGCATACGAAACTTCCGGAAACATTGCCGTAGGCGATGAAGAAGTAGTACGTTTCATGCACTTCATCAACGGTTTCAACCAACTTTTTGATGAAAACTCCAACGAAACCATCAAAAACAAATACGCTGAAATCAAGAAATTCCTTGCCGCCAAGAAAGAAGGCGATATGGACAGCCGCGATATCCTGACCATTAAAGGACTGATCCGTCGTGGCGAGGCCCGTACTGCAAGTACTTACAATCAAATTCCATTGAACCGTGTCCACTTCCTCGACTTGCCGTTCTATGAAACAGGAAAAATCGAGAAGAACCCTATCAGTGAAGCCGATGTGGAAATCGTTTTACAGTTACTACGTGACGTAAAACCCCACCAAATTTATGTGGCCGGTGACCTTGCCGACCCGCACGGAACCCATCGTGTCTGCACAGACGCAGTGCTTGCCGCTATCGACATCGAAAAAGAAGCCGGTGCCGAATGGTTGAAAGATTGCCGCATCTGGATGTATCGTGGCGCATGGGCGGAATGGGAAATTGAAAACATTGAAATGGCCGTACCGTTCAGTCCGGAAGAATTGCGTGCTAAACGTAACTCCATCTTAAAGCATCAGTCTCAGATGGAAAGCGCACCGTTCCTGGGCAACGACGAACGTCTGTTCTGGCAAAGAAGTGAAGACCGCAACCGGGGTACCGCTGCTTTGTATGACCAACTTGGTTTGGCATGTTATGAAGCAATGGAGGCCTTCGTGGAATACGTACCCCTATAATTTAAGAAACAACCTAACCTAATTTTATACTAACCTTTAACCAAAAAACCGAAAATCCCCGATGGATGTGATATCCCTCGGGGATTATTTTTAGATTTCCATTTATTGCAAATGATATCCCATAGTCATCCTCACCACAGCTACCTGCTTCGAGCAACACACCCCAAACTACATCTCATAATTCATTAATCCCATAGCCAAACAAAGCAAAATCCCCCAGACAAGGATCTTCGGGAAAAACCTCAGCCAAAGCCGCAGTAATAGTTCTTGCATTATTCAGCGTATAAGATTTACTTCGGGTCAGCTCCAATCTGAAAGCCATCTCACTGACATGTGTATCCAAAGGGATAATCAACTCACATGGAGAGAAATTCCTCCAGATTCCAAAATCCACTTCCGAATCGCGACGGATCATCCAGCGCAGAAACATATTCAATTTCTTTTGCGGCGCCTTATCCGACACTCCAAACAAACGACAAAGACGTTGCATCGGAGTTCCATCCGTTTCGCAAAGAAGAGCATTCTCCATACTCTCATACCTATCATATATAGTATACAGCCAATGAAACAATTGTGCCATTCTATTTTTTGAAACCGTCCGATAGAACGACTCCTCACCACAGAAATCAATTTTCCAGTTCCCGGACAACACATACTGCAAAGGCTGCCGGTTCATTATGGAATCCAGCCGTTCTGCCGCCTTCAGTATTTGAGGGCGGGCTCCGAAACTAAGAAAAGCAGTCAGAAAAGCACTGATTTCAATATCCGCTTTGAAATGATAGCGATGCGGGAACTGTACCGGATCAGAAGAAATAAAATCAGAGTTATGATACCGGTCAGCATATTTCCGCAAAAAATCAGCTACCGCCATCCGGCTCTCATGAGTTTGCCGTTCTGTAATATAAGACATGAATCGCTCTTGTTCGTTCTTTCGGGTCATAAATAAAACGTTTATGATTTGTACACAAAGGTATATTAAAATAAAATAGATTGCATTTTCTGAAATCAAATTCCATCCTTAATCCTCAACTTGCCTTTTCTATATTCTTTAGGTGAAATCCCCACATATTGCTTAAAATACTTTCCAAAGAAAGACTGCGTAGGGAAATTCAATTGGTCTGCAATCTCCTTGATACTCAGATCCGATCCTTCAAGCAACTGTTTTGCCTCGGTAATCACCATTTGCACAATCCATTGCAAAGCACTATTTCCCGACTTCTCTTTAATGATGGTGGAAAAATAACGTGGAGTAATATGCTGCATCCTCGCATAATAAGCAACATCACGCTCCTTTCTATACAAACGGAAAAGAGCCAGCATGAAATTCTGAAAAATCACATCCTTCTTGTTCTGCGGCAAGGGCTGCATGGGTTGGTTGGCAAAATACATATTCAATATCTCATAGCAGAAAGTCTGCCCCATCGACTTGATCAGTTCCAAAGTCAGGCGTTGTTGCTGCAAATTCACCTCTTGCACATCCTCCGCCTCTATCCTCTCCCGCAAATTATCCAACAGATACTCCAAATGAGCACGTTGCTTATCCGAAAGTGATATACAAGGATGCTTCCGCATAAAAAGCTGGTTTTCCACATTGATCACCCTATTGACGATAGGAATGATATAATCTAAATCCACTTCAACCATAACCCCTTCCGCATCCTCACTCTTATGAAGCAGATGCACCAAGGTAGAAGCCATGTAAATATACACATCACCGGGATTTATCTGAAAATGCTTATCTTCCAGTGAAACCTCCACATTTCCTTTCCGGCAAAAGAAAAGGCCACATTTATTAAATGTCGAAATAATCTGTCCGTCTTTAAAGGCATACAGTTCACTATCCGAAAGAAATCTAAAGAGAAAAGGCATCTGTTGTCTGTCCATCAATCTATACATTCTTTAATTTACTGCAAAATAAATACAAATCGTAAACTTTCCAGCTACATAACAACCCAAAAATATACAAATCGGACAATTTATCATTCATATCAACCTTTTCTATCCTCTTGCTTCGGAATAACTTTGTATCAGAAAACTAATTGCACGAAAATCATAGTAGTATGAAACGAATTTATCTTATTCTAACAGGTATTTCCTTGATCTTACTAAGTTCCTGCGCACAACGTGCCCAGGAAGCCAAAGGTCATCAGACAGTAAAAATAGACACAGTTGTTTCTGCCGACAAACAAACGTTCCTGCAATTTCCGGGAAAGGTAAAAGCCGCACAAGATATCAGCCTTGCCTTCCGGGTAAGCGGAACCATCAGCAAAATACATGTAAAAGACGGCGCCCGTGTACAAGAGGGACAATTACTGGCCGAACTGGACCCCACCGACTATCAAGTACAACTGGATGCTACTGAAGCAGAATACCAGCAAATAAAAGCGGAAGCAGAAAGGGTCATGGCTCTTTACAAAGACAACGGAACCACCCCCAACGCCAATGACAAAGCCGTATACGGGCTCAAGCAAATCACCGCCAAGTACAAACACCATAAAGATCAGTTGGCTTACACCCGGCTCTATGCTCCTTTCAACGGGTATGTCCAGAAACGCCTGTTCGAAGCTCACGAAACCATCGGAGCCGGAATGCCCGTCATTGCCATGATCAGCGGCGGAACCCCCGAAGTGGAAATAAATCTGCCTGCGGCCGAATATATCCGCCGGGAGCAGTTCGACAATTATCACTGCACATTTGATATCTATCCGGGCGAAACCTACCCGCTGAAACTAATCAGTGTCACCCCGAAAGCCAACGCAAACCAACTATACACCATGCGCCTGCAAGTAGTACCCGGCACACGGGCTATCCCTTCTCCCGGCATGAACACCATGGTAACCATCCTTTGCCGTACAGAGCAGGAGAATACTCTTTCTGTCCCTACCGGCGCCATCCTGCAAAAAGAAGGCAAAGCGTATGTGTTCGTCTTTCATCCATCCAGCAATACCGTACACAGACAGGAAGTATCCATACTGCGTTTGTTGAACAACGGACACAGTCTCATCACTTCCAGACAACTGCAACCGGGAGAGCAGATTGTATCCTCGGGCGTACACCACATTGAGGATGGAGAAATTGTAAAACCTTTGTCACCGGTCACTAACACAAATATAGGAGGATTATTATAATGGACATCAGTAAATGGGCATTCCGGAACAGGAATCTGATTTATTTCCTGATAGCGGTTCTGCTGCTCGGCGGAGCCTATTCCTGCTATCAGATGAGCAAATTGGAAGACCCCGAAATAAAAGTGAAGCTTGCCATGGTAGTCACCACCTATCCGGGTGCTTCCGCGCACCAGGTAGAACTGGAAGTAACGGATGTGCTTGAAAAGAACATCCGCACCATGGGCAACATTGACAATATAGAAAGTTATTCATACAACGACCTGTCCCTGATACAGATAGAACTGCTGAGCACCGTGCCGGACGATGACGTGGAACAATGCTGGGACATGCTGCGCCGCAAAGTAAGCGACGCCCGCGCCCTGTTGCCCGAAGGAGCCACCACCCCGATAGTCAAAGATGACTTCGGAAATGTATATGGCATGTTCTATGCCCTGACAGGTGACGGACTGTCCGACCGTGAACTGTCCGACTATGCCGAACTGGTAAAACGGGAAGTGAACGAACTGGAAGGGGTAGACCGTGTGGAACTCTACGGCAAACGTTCCGAATGCATCAATATCTCCCTGTTGCAAGACCGTATGGCAAACCTCGGTGTTAAACCTGCAGAAGTACTGGCAACCTTGAACGGCCAGAACAAAACCACCTATACAGGATATTATGAAAATGGTGAAAACCGTATCCGCGTCACAGTAAACGACAAATTCAAAACCGTAGAAGATATCGGAAAAATGCTGATTCAAGGACACGATGACGACCAGCTTCGCCTGAGTGACATCGCCCGTATAGAGAAAGCCTACGAGAACCCCACACGCAATGAAATGTTCTATGACCATGAACGCGCTCTCGGTATACTCATCGCTGCCTCCAGTGGTTCGGACATTATAAAAGTAGGCCATGCCGTAGAAAGCAAGTTGGAAGAACTCAAAGCCGAACGTCTGCCCGCAGGAGTGGAATGCCACAAAATCTTCTATCAGCCCGAACGGGTAGGCAGCTCTTTGGGAACCTTTGTCATCAACCTGATAGAATCCGTCATCATCGTAGTACTGATACTGATGATAGCAATGGGGTTCAAGAGCGGCCTTATCATAGGTATCAGCCTGGTCATCACCGTATTCGGTTCTTTTCTGTTCCTTTATTCGGCAGGCGGAACCATGCAGCGCGTATCATTGGCTGCTTTTGTACTGGCAATGGGAATGTTGGTAGACAACGCCATCGTCATCATAGACGGCATACTGGTAGACTTGAAAGCCGGCAAAAACCGGATGGAAGCCATGACCGCCATCGGAAGACAGACAGCCATGCCTCTTCTGGGCGCGACACTGATAGCCATTATCGCCTTTCTACCCATCTACATGTCCCCCGACACCGCAGGCGTCTACACGCGCGACCTTTTCATCGTACTTGCCGTTTCCCTGTTGCTAAGCTGGATATTGGCACTGATCCATGTACCACTGATGGCCGACCGCCGGCTGCATCCTGCCATAGATACTGACAGTACCGGAAAGCGAGTATACAAAGGTAAAATCTATGCCACCCTCCGTTCGGCACTGCGGTTCGGTCTGGCCCACCGGTGGAGTTTTGTATTTGCCATGACCGGTCTGTTGCTGCTTTCCGTTTTCGGCTACCAATATATGCGTCAGGGCTTTTTCCCCGACATGGTTTACGACCAGCTTTATATGGAATACAAACTTCCGGAAGGGAATAACTATACACGTGTGGTTCGAGATTTGGAAGAAATAGAAACCTATCTGAAAGGACGGGAGGAAATAACCCACGTCACTACCTCCATAGGCGGTACGCCCGGACGCTATAATCTGGTACGGAGCATTGCCAACCCCTCACTTTCGTACGGCGAACTGATTATCGACTTCACCTCACCGGAAACCTTGGTAGAACATATAGACGAAATCCAAGCTTACCTCTCCCAAGCCTATCCGGACGCATACATCAAATTGAAAAGATATAATCTGATGTTCAAGAAATATCCCATAGAGGCGCAATTTCTGGGTCCCGACCCTGCCATCCTGCACCAACTGGCCGACAGCGCCCGCGCCATCATGGAAAGGACTCCGGAAGTCTGCCTCATCACCACCGACTGGGAACCTCAAGTACCCGTACTGACCATCGAATACGACCAGCCGTCTGCCCGTGCCCTCGGCCTGAGCCGTAATGATGTCAGCCTTTCCCTGCTCACAGCCACCGGAGGCATTCCTATCGGCTCTTTCTACGAAGGTATCCACAAAAACAACATCTACCTGAAATGCCTCGACGAGAAAGGAGAACCGATAGAGGACCTGGGCAACGCACAAGTCTTCTCGTCTCTGCCTTCCCTGAACGGACTGTTGAACGAGGAAACCATGGTGAAGCTGAAAGCCGGCACACTTTCGAAAGAAGATTTGGTGGAAAGCATCATGGGAAGCACACCGCTGAAACAAATCAGCAAAGAGATTGATATCCGGTGGGAAGATCCGGTAGTTCCCCGTTACAACGGGCAGAGAAGCCAGCGGGCACAATGTTCGCCCGCACCCGGCATTGAAACGGAAAAAGCACGTCTTGCCATCGCGGAACAGATAGAAAACATACCATTACCCGAAGGTTATTCACTGGTATGGCAAGGAGAAAAGATAGCCAGCGACCAGTCCATGAAGTACCTGTTCCAAAATTTCCCGTTAGCCATCATTCTGATGATTGCCATCCTCATCATGCTGTTCAAAGATTATCGCAAACCCATCATCATCTTCTGCTGTATTCCGATGATATTTGTAGGGGTGGTAGCGGTCATGCTGCTCACAGGAAAAGTCTTCAATTTCGTGGCTATTGTAGGCACATTGGGATTGATCGGCATGCTGATTAAAAACGGTATTGTGCTGATGGATGAAATCACCCTTCAGATCAATGAAGGAGTAGAACCGATCACCGCACTGATAGACAGTTCCCAAAGCCGTCTCCGCCCGGTCATGATGGCCTCGCTGACAACGATTCTGGGTATGATTCCCTTGCTGTCCGATGCCATGTTCGGTTCCTTGGCGGCAGCTATCATGGGTGGATTGCTGTGCAGCACACTGATCACGCTGCTCTTTATCCCTATATTATATGCCTTGTTCTTCAAGATAAAAAACAATTGATTCATTTCACTGACATACAAAACCGAGAATAAATGAAAAAGACAATGATACTCCCCCTCTGCTGTCTGCTGTGGCATCTTGCCACCCCCGCATGGGCACAGGAAACACTGAGTCTGAAAGAGTGCCGCGAAATGGCATTAAAATACAACAAGGAAATGGCGGCTTCCGTGAAACAGACGGAAAGTGCCCGTTATACTGCCAAGAGTTACAAAGGGAACTTCTTCCCCAACTTCACCGTCAGCGGAACAGGACTTTACAGTAATGCCGACGGTAGTTACGGCATAGCCGGAGGCAACCTGCCCGTCTTTCTGCCCGATGGAACAGGACAGTTCAATCCGGGACAACCCGCAGGCTTTGCCTACTTCCCCGGCATTAACCTGGACTATAAAATAGGATGGGTCTATATGGGCGGTGTGCAAATGGAACAGCCCCTCTACATGGGCGGTAAAATCCGTGCCGCCTACAAAATGTCCTTGCTGGGCAAAGAAATGGCACAAATGAATGAAAATCTGACCGCAACAGAAGTCATTCAGAAAACAGATCAGGCATACGCTCTGGTAGTAAAAGCAAAGGAGATGAAAACAGTAGCCGATGCATACCACGCTGTATTGACGGAATTAAAAAATAACGTAGAGAGTGCTTACAAACATGGACTTAAACCTCAGAATGATGTATTGAAAGTACAAGTAAAGCTGAATGAAAGCGAGCTAGGTATCCGAAAAGCCGAGAATGCTCTCCGCCTGGCTACCATGAACCTCTGCCACCTGATAGGGAAACCACTGACCACACAAGTTCATGTTTCCGGAGATTTCCCGGAGATAGAGAAAGACCTGGAAGTACAGGTACTGGATATCACCCGCCGTCCGGAATACGGAATACTGGACAAACAAGTGGCGATAGCCCGCCAGCAGGTGAAACTGAACCGCAGTGAACTGCTTCCCAAAGTAGGGATCAAAGGCTCATACGACTATGTACATGGTTTGGAACTGAACAACAAGAATTTCCTGGACGATGCCAGTTTCTCTGTCCTTCTGAATGTAAGCATCCCCTTGTTCCATTTCGGAGAACGCAGCAACAAAGTACGTGCAGCCAAAGCCAAACTGGAACAAACCCGCCTTCAACAGCAAAACCTGAACGAACAAATGTTACTGGAACTGACCCAAGCCGCCAACAATCTGGACGAAGCAAAGCTGGAAAGCGAACTTGCCGACCGTTCCCTGCAACAGGCGGAAGAGAACAGGCGTGTCAGCAAAAGCCAGTACGAAGTAGGTCTGGAAACACTCTCCGACCATTTGGAAGCCCAAGCGTTATGGCAACAGGCTTACGAAACGAAAGTTGACGCCCGTTTCCAACTTTATCTGAACTACGTGGCCTATCTGAAAGCAGCAGGGACCTTGCATGACAAGCTGTAAGTCTCTTGTTCCGGATTCAGATTGAGTACAAATACAAGCAATCCCTCCTTCTCCGGAGTTTTATAAATGTGCTGCCACTGCTACCACCCACTCTACTGGAACCACCATGAACAAGGCGTTTCAACGGGTGGTGGCAGCACATTTTTTTATGGGTAAAAAGTGCTGCCACCACCACTTTCCCTCTCTTTTTATTCCCAAACGGATAAAAAAGGGGCTATACTTCGGCTATACCTTCCTGCCTGCGCAGCACATACACCGCATGAGAATGCTTTCCTTCTTTGTCCAATCTCTTCTCCTCATACCAAGCCTTCAGCTCGTAGGCCGCCGTAGTGCGCGCCACCCCCAACCATTCCGAATAGGCCAGACGTGTAATGGAACCGTGTTCTTTCAGATAAGCCTCCAGCAACGTCCAACGCTCCTCCTTGCTACGCTTTTTCACCGTAGGCAAGAAGCCGAACTCGGCACGGAGGATGTCTGTTTCCTGCCGCACCCGCTTCACCAGTTCCGGCACCGGACGGAAGTTCACCTTCTTTATCCTCACAGATGCCGCACGTATCTCCTTCCGGTCTGTCACCTCACGCGAGGACAAGGCAAGAGAAAACGTACCCAGGCCGTCCAACCGCACATTTTTTCCTTGCCGCAAATGGGATACAACCATATCGGCCACCTCCTGTAGCACTCCCACCACACAGCCCGCCGAATATGCGCTATGCTTGGACAACTCCTTCACTATGTGATCGGTAGTAATCGTTTCCTTCACCACTACCGCCGGATAAAGCACCGGTTTGCCGTCCTTTTCCTTGAAAGGGTTGGCCTTGAAATCATATTTTATATCCATCATTAAAAGATTTGATCTGTATCCGCAAGCCCTTTCTGCTCTATGGTTAAGGGTTCTCTTCCTTTTGTATTCTATCTCCATAAGCTTTGGACTTGACTCCAAAGGCTATGGAGTTATCTCCAAAGGTTATGGAGTCAACTCCGCAACCTATGGAGATAGAACACATCTGGACAAAGATACTTAATCTTTAGGGGAAAAAGGCTTAATATAAAGGAAAAGATGGATTAAGGAGAAAAATAATCAGGTAGTCGACCCATTCTTAAAAAACTAAATGAATAAACAAAAGGATACGCGATATACAGGGAGATACCCTGATAAAAAGATTGGGTATCTGCGGAGAACAACGGTTTCATTGTATTCTGCGGACAGACAGAACGGTTTATAACCAAACATCAAAGGAAATATATTTGATGCAAAAGAAAGAATATCATTTTTTTATCCTATTTTTGTGTTGGCAACAAACTAATACCATAATACACAGACTGATGAAAACCACTATTTTACTTGGCTTATTATTGACCCTTACGGTTTCATGCAAACACCATTCCAACCCCGTAACTACCGAAGAAAACTTCCACACCCAAGAAGCCAACCGTCTGGTAGCAGAAGCGAGGAACCTATGGTTGCCTCCTTTAGACAGCACTTTCTTCTTTAATGACAGTGAACATATATCTATAAACGACAAGGAAATATGGGCCAAACTTGACAGTGCATTAGCCATTGACCCTACCAATATAAAAGTATATGTGGGAAGAATCAGTTATTTATCAGCCTGCAAAAAGTACCATGAGATTCTGTCTGTACTCCGGCAAGCTGAAAAACAATCCACCCTCAATGCCGACTTATGGTCAATGAAAGCGATGTTTGAAGATTATTTCGGAGACAGCCTTACCGCCCAAAAAAATTATCGGTCTGCCGATTCCGCCTATGCCATCCTCATAAAAGAATATGCTACAGACAGCCTCAGGTATGCCGGTTCCCGCATCAACCGCGCACTGAACATGGCATTGATGACTGATAATATTGCGATTCTTGAAGAAGAGGTGGAACTCACTAAAAAGATATTTCCCAAGACATGGAAAGGACCGGACAGTAGTTTTTACGGGAAAAATAAAAAAGACTTTTTCGACAAATGCTTTAACGTCCGCAAAAAGTAATCCAGCCTGCTACATCAAGAAAATTACAAATCATTGCATTTGAAAGAACAGACCTGTAATACCTACTTTCAATACAAAGACTTTTTAGCACAAAGGTGTAACTTTCTCTTCTTTTCACCGACTAACCTAATAAAAACACCTTTGAAAGCTGATGAGTATAGAACAGGAATTTGCCGACAAGCTAGTGCAATACAAGCACATCATTTACAAGGTATGCTTCATGTATGCAGACAACAAGGACGATGTGAACGACCTTTTTCAAGAGTCTGTATTCAATATATGGAAGTCATACAAAAACTTCCGGGGGGAAAGTTCGTTTGTCACATGGGTTTACCGCATATCCCTGAACACGTGTATCTCGGACTTCCGAAAGAAAAAGAAGTATGACTATGTACCTTTGGAACAGCAGGTAGATATTCTGGAAGATTGTGAACACAACGAACTGCTGAAAGAAATGTATTCACTCATCAAACGACTGAACAAGGTGGACCGTATGTTTATCCTGCTCTGGCTGGACGAGAAATCATACGATGAAATAGCCGAAATCACCGGAACGAACCGCAATAATGTCGCGATAAAACTGCACCGTATAAAAGAGAAATTAAAAAATATGTCGAACTTGTAATCATACAATTATATGGAACTTGAAGAATTGCAAAAAGCATGGAAAGAGTTGAATGAACGGGTCAGCCAGAATGAACTGGTTCATCAGCAACAGATTATAGAGATGTTGTCACGGCAAAAAGAAAGTTGCCTGCAAAGAATGCTGAGGATGGACAAAATAGCTTCTATATTTATGTTAGGAGTAACGATTCTAATGTTCGTTGATTTTATTCATTTGAACGGTAAATTAGTGTTTTGGCCGGCAATATTCGGACTTCTGCTATATGCTCTTACAGTCAACTTTGCAGGAGTTATTTTATTGACTAAAATAAAAAAAGAAACAAACCTTGAAATGCAAATAAAGAATATACTCCGATATAAAATGCTTATCAATTGGAGTTATATCATCGGATATTTGCTGGTAACTCCTTTTATATGCATATTCCTTTACACCTACCGCCACCTGTGGTGGCTCATGATAACAATGTTTGGTTTAATCTTAGCAGGTGTACTGACAGACTACTTCCTCTTCCATCATGTATCGGACAGAATTAAAGAATTGACACACGTCAATAAAGAATTGATGGAACTGAAAAAGAAGCATAAAGAATAAATTTTCACTCTACAGTGAGGGTACTTATCCGGATATTTTATTCCTTTGTACCCTCAATCAGAATAAAAAGCACTTTATGTTTCAACTGTATCTGCTGCTTCGTCTGAAAAATTTTGGAAGAATAGTTATAGAATTGGGTATCTTCAGAATAGTCTTCCTTACCATCTTAACGGTGGCTGCCATCATGATATTGTTCTTGGCAGAAAACCGTTTCGCTATTCCTGTGGTATGCGTTCTCTTATTAGCCGGTTATCATAATGTCCGGAAAGACAAAGAGTTTTTACGCACTTTAACACCTCATCTTTCTGTGTTCCTGATAAAAGAATACACCTTGATCGCATTACCTTTTGCCGGAATAGAAATAATAAAAGGACAATTTACCGACGCTATCGGCTTATGGCTGTTCGCCGCCTTATTACCTTGCCTGAAAAAAATAAAACTGGAACACAAACCTGTCCGTCTTCCTTTTCTTTACAAAGGAAGTTATGAATATATACGAATGTTCCGCCAATCTTTCTGGGTCTATATCCTACTCTTTCTTTTTGCAACCGCAGGAACCGTACACGGAAATATAAAAATAAACAAAGTATGTCTCATACTATGGGGATTGGTACAGGCATCAGGCTATCTGCAAACAATGGACAACAGATATCTTCTTCATTTCAAAAATTTCAAGACTTTATGCCTTTTCCAACTAAAAAGCATAGCATGGAATGTTTTCATCACCTCCATTCCTTTCAGCTTAACGCTTATAGCGTCTACCTATGACCAAGATGAAATCCTCTTTTTCTTATCTTATTATACTGCCACCTTAATTTATGCCATTGGTATCGGTATGTTGCGCCATATCATCCCATCCCCCCTATTGCTGTTTATTGTGCAATTAAGTATATTAATGCCTTTTTATTTAGGCTCTCTTTTTGTTCCAATTATTTTAATACCCGGCATAGCACTTACAGCATTGCTGACCTGCCATGCGCACAAACGCTTAAAAAGATTATTATGATAGAAGTGAATGATTTACATAAAAGTTTCGGTAAGGTCAAAGTATTAAACGGCATTCATTTGGAGTATCACCCTGGAAAAATATATGGCTTGGTGGGCGAGAATGGAGCCGGAAAGACTACTTTATTCAATTGTATAATGGGAATCTATGATTATACCGGAAGCATAACCAAAAGCAAAACTTTAAAAACAGGTTATCTGTCTGCATCCAACTTCTTTTATTCCCAAATCACGGGTCTTGAACACTTGGAATTCTGTATGAAGGCCAAAGGTCTGCCGGTCAATACACCCACCATTCAACATTTAAATGAAATTTTCCAACTGCCCCTTGACAGGTATGCTGCCGAATATTCTACCGGAATGAAAAAGAAACTGGGATTTATGGCATTATTGTTGCAAGACAATGACGTATTTATTCTTGACGAGCCGTTCAATGGGGTGGACTTGAAGGGATGTATCCTGATGAAAAGACTCATCCGGCAACTGAAAGCAAAAGAAAAGACGGTGATAATTTCCTCACATCTCATTGCCTCGCTAAGGGAAATATGTGATATTATCCACTATCTGAACGAAGGGGGTATTTACAAAGAATACCATGAAGAAACAACAGAAGAGATAGAAGAGGATATATTATGCAATACTAAAAGCTGATTCATCTATCATGATGAAACAAATATAACAGTGGTTTTACCACTGAACTACCATGAAAAAATAGAATGAAAACCTAAAGAAATATTTGTTCATAATGCATTGTTTTTATAATTAAAGAAAATCTCCTTTCACCATAACAAATTGTAAATCAATAGAATTATAATCCGTTTGGTGTGAAAGGAGATTTTATAAAGTCCTGTTTCCGTTCTTATTCAGCCGGTTCTTACAAAGTACAAGTTCCTTCGACCAGCTTGCCCATTGCCCATACGGCACGGATATTCAAGTCCTGGTCAAGAATCAAGATATCGGCATCTTTGCCTTTCTGAAGTGAGCCCTTGCGGTCATATACTCCCATAATCCTGGACGGAGTTTCCGAAGCCATACGGACAGCATCTTCCAATGGGATTTCTGCCTTTTGCACCAAGGTACGGATCAAACGGTCCATGGTAGCCACACTGCCTGCCAAAGCAGAACGGTCGGCCAGTTTGCACACACCATCCTCAATGATGACACGAGGGTCAAAAGCTACATTGCTTTCACTGGCGGCACATGCCAAAGCATCGGTAATAACACAAGCACGTTCCACACCCTTAATCTTATATATCAGGCGCAAGATAGTAGGAGGAACATGAATACCATCGGCTACCACTTCCACTGTCATATCGTCTATCAGATAGATACTTTCTACTGTACCTTCATATTTATACTCACGGCGCTTATGGAAGCCCGGCATCGCATTATAGAAATGTGTAGCATGAGAATAACCGGACTCCCAGGCTGCACGGATATCTTCATATTCGGCCTGTGTATGTGCCACAGAAGCCAAGATGCCTTTTCCTGTGATATACTTACCAAACTGCATGGCACCCGGCAATTCGGGTGCAGCATCCCAACGCTTGATACAGCCCCACTTCTCTACAATAGGAATATATTCCTTCGGATCCGGGTCTTTTATGTTTTCAGGCATCTGACCGCCTGCCATCTTCATATTAAGGTAATGCCCTTCAAGATGAAGACCAAGTACCGGACTGTCCGGTTCCGCCATCAACCTGGTACAAGTTTCGGCAGCTGCCTCAATCATCGGTACGGTAGAAGAAGACAACGTTGGGAAAATACTGGTAGTACCATGTTTCATGTGAGCATTAATGGCTGTACGGAAAGCCTCTTCCGTACCTTCCATAAAATCACCGCCACCACCACCATGACAATGGATTTCCACACCACCGGGAACAACATACATACCTTTAGCGTCAATCAGCTCGGCTCCGATAACAGCTAAATCACAATTGGTAACTTCTAAAATCTTATTGTCGCGCATAAGGACAGATCCGTCCTTCAACCAGCCCTGTGGGGTAAGAATCTTTGCGTTAATGATTTGGGTCAACATGATACTATGATAAGTTAGAATTTTTAATTGGCATATTAAATTTGCCAACAAAAATAGCAACTTTTTCACTTTCTAAAACAGATTTCCCCAATTATTTTCCAACTTTTTTTAATAAATAAGCCCCGCTTAATAAAATCAAGCGGGGCACAGATAGTGGAAATTGAAACAAATCTTTTTACTTACTCATTAAAACTAGCCTACCTGATTTAAGTCCTTTACCTGTTGCGGTCAATATGATTTCTCCCGGTTTATCAGTACTTTGCACAACAGCAGTCATCATTCCGTTAAACACTTTCATCTGCGGAACATGGAAAAGTTCCAATGAAGTGGGATCTCCGTTTGCACCGGCACGATAGGTTCCCGCACCTTTTACAGAATACTTGATGAGATGCTGCGCATCGGGACAAAGATTACCCTCTTTGTCCACCACTCTTACTGTGACAAATGACAAATCCTTGCCATCAGCCTTTATTTCATTGCGATCTGTAACCAGTTCTATATGGTCGGGCTTGCCTGCCGTATGGATTTCCTTTTCGGCCACAGCTTCCCCCTTATCATTATAGGCAACCACTTTTACGGTTCCCGGCTCATACTTTGTATCCATCCACATCAAACGGTAGCGTTTCTGGCGTTTGAAATCTGCTATGGAAGCAGAATCCGCACTATTTTCAGCCGTTACAGTCAAATCTTTGGTACGCTTACCCTGACTCTTGCCATTGATAAACACTTCTGCCGACGGATAATTTGTATAAACAAAGATAGGAGTCACTTCTCCTTCACGTCCCGGCCATGTCCAATGAGGAAGGATATGCAGCGTTTCTTCATCTTTGTTCCAATGACTGCGGTACAGATAGTAACGGTCTTTGGGCAATCCGGCCAGGTCGATGATACCGAACAAAGAAGAATGGCTGGGCCAATCAGTATAATAAGGAGTCGGTTCGCCCAAATAATCGAAGCCCGTCCATACAAATTCTCCGATACCCCATGCGTTATCCTCATGCCAAATCCAGTCATCCTCCGGCAAATTGGACCAACCACAATGTTCCACATCGTAAGAAGAAGACTGATGATCGTCATATTTCTTCATAGCCTGACGGACAACAGGGAATTTATAGACGCCACGCGAACTTACTGTAGAAGCTGTTTCACTACCTAGAATAATCTGCTGAGGCAATTTCTTATAGTTTTCTGGATATTTATGAGGGCGGTAATTGAAACCGGCCACATCCATCACAGCAGCCATATTATTATTTACTACAGCATCAGGCGCATCCATACCTTGTGTTACAGGACGGGTAGGATCTTCACGATGACAGATATCCTGTAACATACGCGAAAGCTTTGGTCCGTTATTGCCATTCCACTGGTCGGGTACTTCGTTACCGATGCACCACATAACAATACTCGGATTGTTACGGTAATGACGGATCAGATTAGTCAGATCCTTCTCCACCCATTCATCAAATATTTTATGATAACCGTTGGCCATCTTTGCCGATTTCCACTCGTCGAAAGACTCCACCATCAGCATCATACCCATTTCATCACAAGCCTCCACCAATTCGGGTGCCGGCATATTATGAGAAGTACGGATGGCATTACAACCCATATCTTTCAGAATACGAATCTGACGACGTATAGCGGCATCATTTACAGCACCGCCTAACGGACCCAAGTCATGATGGTTACATACCCCTTTGAATTTGGTCAGCTTTCCATTCAGGAAAAAGCCCTTGCCGGGAACAATCTCCAAAGTACGGATACCAAAGCGGGTGGTATATTCGTCTTTCAAGGTATTCCCTTCATATACTTTGGATTCAGCTGTATAAAGAACCGGAGTATCAGGACTCCACAACTCAGGATTAGCCACTGCAAACTCCTGTTCAAACAAAGCATTATCAAAAACACTCAACTTGTTTTCCCCGGTAGCAACCACTTTGCCGTTTTTATCCTTGATCTGCGTCACAATACGGTAATTATCCTTATTAGCTCCTTCAGGGCTAACCAAAGAAGTTTTCAAAGACACTTTTGCATATTTGTCTGTCACCACAGGAGTGGTAACATACGTCCCCCAAGCAGGAATATGCGTATCTTCATTGATTACCAGATGAACATTGCGGTACAATCCGGCCCCCGGATACCAACGTGATGATTCAGGCTCGTTTTCCAAACGGACTGCCAGTTCGTTCCTCTCACCCGGTTTCAGATAAGGGGTCGCATCCACATAAAAAGAATTATAACCGTAGGGCCAATAACCGGCCTCCTGCCCGTTCACATAAACACGGGCATGGCTCATTGCTCCATCAAATATCAAAGTCGCTTTCTTGCCTTTCTCAAAACCGGGAGCATCAAAGTTCAGGCGATACCATCCGGTTCCTACAAACGGAAGACCTCCGGTACGTCCGGCATGTTCCATCGCCTCGGTCTGTCCATCTTGAGTAATAGCCATTTCCTGCTTGTCGTTATTGATACTGAACGGACCATAAATCGCCCAATCATGAGGAACGGTGACGTTCTGCCATTTACTGTCATTATAACCGGGATTGGCAAATTCCGCATTATCTTCACGCGTAAATTTCCATCCTTTTTCGAAAGTCTGCTCTGTACGTACCTGCGCTTGCAAAAAAGCAAAATAACAAACAGCTCCTAACGCAGCACACAAAAATCGTTTCGTATTCATAGTTATTTCTTATTAGGATTTTCTGTTACTATAAAAGTAATTTCACCTGCCTTGATCAAATCATCATGCGAAATCAAATATTTATTAATCTTCTTATTGCCCAGTCTGATTTCCTTTATATAATCCCCTTGTCCTTCTTTCTTGATAACCAATTCTTTCTTGCCCCAATATTTAGGATCAAGCTGAACGGTCACTTTATCAAAAGTAGGAGTGGTCAATGTATATTCGGGCACACCCGGACAATCCGGATAGAATCCCATCATACTGAATATAGCCCATGCAGACATCGTACCCGTATCATCATTGCCGGGAATTCCATCCGGCTTAGTTGTGAAATACTTAGCCAGCAATTCCTTCACCAATTTCTGTGTACGCCATTCTTCACCTTTGAAACGACTGAACAGGTAAGGATAGGCTATATCGGGTTCATTGGCCGGATCATAATTCCCTTCATCAAACACGCTTTGCAATTTATCAACAAATTTCTTGTCGCCCCCCATCAACTTTACCAAGCCATTGATATCATGAGGCACAAAGAAAGTGTAATTCCATGCATTACCTTCATGGAAACCGGGACTAGGTGCAAAATTAGCTCCTTCTTTCGGATCAAACGGTTCATAGAATTTGCCTTCTTTAGTTATCGGACGCAAGGTTCCGAAATCCTTGCTATAATAATTTTTATAGCCCATAGAACGTTTGCGGAACAATTTCGCATCTTCTTTCTTACCTAAAGCCTCCGCCAAGGTAGAAAGTGCATAGTCGGCAACATAGTATTCCAAAGCATGAGAAACCGAATTATCATACTGACTTTCCATCGGCACATACCCTTTGGACATATAATCGTCATTATCCGGACGCATCAGATTATCCTTGCCCGGAGTAGTGGCCGACTTATACATTCCCTTATAAGCTTCGTCAATGTCAAAGTCTTGCAATCCCTTCATCCAACTGTCTACCAGAACAGGAATAGAAGGGTCACCTTCCATCGTCAATGTTTCACGACCATACAATTCCCATTTCGGGAACCATCCGTGTTCCTTGTATATGCCCATCATGGTGTGAATCATATCCATCTGACGCTCCGGATATACCAAAGTCATCAACTGGTGATAGTTACGATAAGTATCCCACAATGAGAATACCGTGTAACGGTTATGGTTGGTGGTCAAAATCTTATCTCCCTCCATTTGTGGATATTGTCCGCTTACATCCTGCAAAATATTCGGATGAACCATCGTGTGATACATAGCGGTATAGAATACTCCTTTTTGCTCTTCCGTTCCACCTTCCACTTTGATACGGGAAAGATCATCGTTCCATTTCTTACGGGCTTCCGCACGCAGTTTGTCGAATGTTGTACCGAAAGGCTGTTCTTTTTCCAGATTCAAACGGGCATTCTCTATGCTGACAAAAGACACGCCCATACTGACTTCAATCACTTCTTCCGCTGTGGTATCGTAAGTAAACCACACTCCTATATCATCTCCGCTTATTTCTTTTGTATAAGCAGTATAGAGTTTGTATTTACCGGCCGTATCATCCCATTGCGCCTCCACACCCATCGGACGCATCATTTTCCAATAACCGCGTTTTGCCGGTACTTTGTTGATACGCATTACAAAATAGATAGGAAATACCGCCTGAGGATTATAACAGAAAGTTCCCAACAATTTGGTACCTTCAATCTCACGGTCGTTTACAAAACGAACGGTAGCACCACTCTCATTGGTCAATCCCTCTCCCAGATTCAACAAGATATTGCTTTGTCCGGCAGGAAAAGTAAAGCGTGCCATACTGGTACGTGGAGTGGCAGTCAGTTCACATTTCACATTGTATTTATCCAGTATATTGGTATAATAACCCGGATTTGCAGTTTCACCTTGATAGAAGCTTCCATAATTATGATAATCCACATCCAGTTTGCCGGTGGTAGGCATTAATAACAATGATCCCAATTCCGGACAGCCTACCCCGCTAAGATTAACGTGCGCAAAGCCGGTAAGATATTTATTATTGAATTCGTATGGAGTGGACCACCATTGCTTGTCTTTATCCTTATCCCCTTCGGGAACCCCCATCACATTGAAAGGAGTCACCGACATCATTCCATGAGGGGTTAATGCTCCGGGGTTTGTCGTACCGTAATTAGTAGTACCCACAAAAGGGTTTACATAATCTACCGGCTCTTTCTGTGCTGCCGCAGAAAAAACTGAGATACAAGCCAGAACAGCCGATAACAAAATTTGTTTCTTCATGCTATTTGTTGTTTATATAAGTTCTATTATTTCACTACAATTTCATCTGTAAACAAGAAACCTCCGAATTCGCCCGAAGATGCCTGATAACGTATGTAACGTGCTTTGGCATTTCCTTCCCAACCAAAGTTGATGAAAGTCACTTTGTCATCCTTCACTACTTTATGCTCCATGCGCTTCAGTTCCGTAAACTCCTTACCATCATTGGAAACGGAAATGATCACTTCTGAAGGCATAAAGACTTCAGGTCCACACACCTGCATAAAGTCTGCTCCAACAGAATGAATTTCTGTTTCTTTTTCCATATCAATGGTCACATCCATTCTTTTCTTGTCTATAAAACCTTGCCAACGCCTGTCACCATAAGTCCAGCCTCCGATCACACCATCTACCAAGGCACTGTCACCACCGGCCGAATAGCCGGGATAATAAGCGGCATCCGGTCCGTAAGCCACTTTCTTACCTACTGCCAAATGCTGTACGGGCTGATCCGCTCCCGGACGATTTCCTATCTCATTTTTCAATTCAAAAGGATGGTATCCTTCAGCTTTCAATGCCTCTACCTCTTTCAATGCACGAACATGAAAATCATCATAGTTCTTCACAGAAGGGGCACTCCAAGCAACTTCCGCCAAGGCAAGAATACGAGGATAAATCATCATTTCCGCATGTTCCGGAGTCGGAATATATTCTGTGAATAAATTAGCTTGTACTCCATACACCAACTGGACTTTATCCGCACTCAAAGTATCGGGTACAGGATTAAATGAATAAACTTTGGACAAAGGCAGATAGCCTCCTATTGCTTCCGGCTGGGAATCAGGAGCATCCTGATAAGAATCAAAATAGCAGAACTCACCCGGACTCATAATAGCCATGTGGCCGGAATCAACCGCTTTCATTCCCCCTTCCGTGCCACGCCATGACATGACAGTGGCATTAGGTGCCAAACCACCTTCCAATATTTCATCCCAACCCAATAATTTACGTCCGTGGGCATTCAAAAAGACCTCAATACGATGAATCAGATAACTCTGTAACTCGTTCACATCTTTCAAGCCTTCTTTTTTCATACGTGCCTGGCACAGTTTGCAAGTGGGCCATGAGGCTTTACCTGCCTCATCCCCTCCTATATGAATATATTCGGACGGGAAAAGTTCCATTACCTCTGTCAACACATTTTCCAGAAACTCAAAAGTCTTTTCATTACCGACACAGAAATCGGCTTGTTTGTAAGGTTCGTGTGTACAAGACAACTCAGGATAAGCAGTCAGTACTTCTTCCGAATGCGCAGGCATCTCTATCTCAGGAATAACAGTAATAAAACGTTCCTGAGCGTATGCCACCAGTTCGCGGATATCATCTTGAGTATAATAACCTCCGTGAGCATCTTTACTGCCTTCTTCTTCATACCGTCGTCCGTTATTCCACCATTCTTTCCAGGTAGGAAACTCACGCCATGCCGCAAATTCTGTCAGACGGGGATATTTTTTTATTTCAAGACGCCAGCCCGCAGCGTCAGTAAGATGCAGATGCAGACGGTTCAATTTATAATATGCCAAAGCATCCATCTGCTTTTTTATAAATTCCTTATCGAAGAAATGACGGGAAACATCCATCATAAAGCCACGATAAGCAAAACGGGGTTCATCTGTAATGACTCCTGCCGGCAATCCTTTTTCATCAACCATTTGCAGCATAGTCTGAACTCCATAGAACAATCCTGCCCCGGAAGTTGCACGAATAAGTACCTGATCAGGAGTTACCGTCAGAACATATCCCTCGGAAGAGTTTACCTCCGGCAGTTCCGCCACTTGTTTCAAGACAACATTATGTCCCTCTTCTGCTATTACCGGTTTCAAATTCATGGAAGAAGCCACCAGATAATCTTCCAAAATCTTCTTGTCCCCCTCAGACGCATCTATATATAACCCTGTTTCCGAATTCAATGAAAACACTTCCTGCTGTAATTCCACCTTTAATGGTGCGGGAATAACAGAAAGTGTGCGTTGCTCTTCTTTCGTGCAACTTGCAAACAGCAAGCCCAATGCAACTTCCGCCAATATAATCAATCTTCTCATCTTCTCTTTTCTTTAATTCTATTAATTTCATTAGTACGAATGCCTGGTTTCAATTCTCCATTAATAATGTAATGAAATCCGTCCTGCGAAACTATTACAGCTCCGGCACGCGCACCTTGTTCATATTCGCCTAATGTAGTCCATTTATCCGTCTGCGGATGATAGAGCAGCAGGTTTCTATTAAACCGATACCACTCTACAGGATGTGACAAATATTCTTTTCCCGCATAAATACCTTGCAGAGCTTTTAAGAATATATCCTTATCAACTCCTCCGGCACACAATATCATACCCTCGCCAAAAGAGGTTCCCATTCCACCACCTAAAGAGATCTCATTACCTTCCGCATCATACGGGGTGGCAACCGATGACCATTCTTTCGTTTCCGGAGAATACATATATCCATCTACTGACAAAGAAGCCTGATGCCCTTCAACAGCCGGGGCAAATCCCCCCCACACATAAAGTTTTCCATCTTGTGCCACGCAAACAGATTGTACTCTGGGTTCACCCGGAATATCTGTTTCTCTTTTCCATCCTCCAGACAAATCCGACAGATCAAGCATGTACATGGCCGAGGATGGAATGCCATTTACATTTCCACCGACAATATATAGTGAATGTCCTACTAATGCACCTGCCATATTATCCATAGTTACAGGCAAAGAGGGCAAAGTATCTCTTTTCAAGGTGTCTTTTTGCAAAGATAAAAGAAAAACATCAGACAAGCTGTGTGTTGCCGTAGTCCCTCCAACACAAATTAACCCTTTTTCAGTAGAAATAGTGACTCCATAAGCTGCTGCCTGAGGCAGTTGGCCTATTTTCTTCCACTCAAAAGCCGTATCATTTGACAAAGGGGCGATATATATATCCCGATAATAAGCTTTTTTTCCTCCATCGGCTACCGGTATATCAGGGAAATTACAACCTCCGGCTATCAGCAAATTTCCTTCAATCACTCCCGCATATAATGCAGAAACTCCCTTAAGAAAACCGGTATTCTCTGTAGGGAACCCATGCATTTTCTCAAGAGATATTTCAGAAGCATCCGATTGACCGCTACAAGCAGCCATTGTCATCATGCCCAGTATCGCATAAACGCCATATATTATTTTTCTGATCATGTTTTCATGGTGAAGCAAATAATAAAAAGTGTGCCAAAAGCAAATCAGCCATCCCGCTTGCCCCAGAAACGGATTGCACCAACGCAAACACAGCATTCCTTACGCATATGGACGGAGGCATTCCACCTCACGCCCAACGGTACTCTATCACACTTTTGGCACACAGTCATTATTTGAATATAACTATCAATTTAATGAAATTTCATCAACAAACAAGAAAGCCGGATTTCCTTTGCCACCGTGCCAAGCAGGAATGCTATGTTCCGCTAAAGCGGTCACTTTCACATAACGGGCAGTCACCGGATCGAAAGTCAACGTATGGTTGAACACTCCATTCTTGTCATCCTGCTTCATTGCCGGATATTTTTCTGAAGCAATTTCCTTAAAGTTCTTTCCGTCTTCGGATACAGCTACAGAAAAAGCACGGGCATCAAACACCCAGTCACCTTTTTCCACACAAGTAGAAATAGAAGCGCTGCTGATTTCTGTCGGTTGCTGCATATCAATAACTGCTTCCATATCATTTTTATAGAAAGCAATCCAACGGCCCGTCTTATAGTTACCGTTACCTTTCAATCCGTCCACCAAAGTGGGAGCGCCTTTGAATTCATATTGCTTGTTTACCGGTTGCAACATAGTGACAGGTTTCATACTAGCCTTGTTAAAAGCAATTTCCTCTGTAACCACACGGCTATTTCCTGCAGGACGTACAGTAATCGCTTTAAAAGTACAATTCTGTTTCAATTTCAATGTTTCCGTATACAACTGGGAAGCAGCGGAAGGTTCCGTTCCATCCAAAGTGTAATAGATAGGACTATTATCAATAGTAGACAAAGTAACATCCAGCGTACCATCTTTCGGATTAGGAGTAAATACAGCATTTACATCAAAGACATGCTTGGCATAATTATATTTATAAACATCATAAATATCTACCAACTGAGGCAAACGCTTCAAGAAACCTTCATAGTTTTTCTTTTCCGGCATGGTCCACTGAATTTCAGACAAAGCAGCCATACGGGGTAATTCCATATATTCTACCTGACTGTAGGTAGGAATGTATTCAGTCCATAAGTTGGCCTGTACGCCAATGATGTATTTCTGCTCTTCCGGAGTCAGATCAGCCGGCATCGGCTCATAGTTATATACTGTTTCAACGGGTACATATCCACCAATAGCCTCAGGTTCATTAGCAATATCCTTGGTTTGGTAATAGTCGAAATACAAATAAGTATTAGGAGTCATAATTACATCATGTTTCTGTTTTGCGGCTTCAATACCTCCGGCAACACCACGCCATGACATTACAGTGGCATTGGGAGCCAATCCGCCTTCCAGAATTTCATCCCAACCGATAATCTGACGTCCGTGTCCGTTCAGGAACTTCTCTGCATGATTGATAATGAAACTCTGCAATCTTTCCTCGGCAGTATGATTCTTGTCAGACTTAAGACCTAAAGCCTTGATACGAGCCTGGCACTTTGGACATTTTGCCCAACGTACCTTAGGACATTCGTCACCACCTACATGAATATATTCTGATGGGAAAATCTGAATAATTTCCCCTAATACATCTTCAATGAATTTCAAGGTTTCATCATTTCCTGCGCAAAGCACATCTTCTGATACCCCCCAGATTTTCCATACTTCGTACGGACCACCAGTACAGCCCAAGTTAGGATATGCAGCCAAAGCAGCCTGCATGTGTCCCGGCATATCAATTTCCGGTATAACCGTAATATGACGTTCGGCAGCATAAGCTACAATTTCTTTTGCTTCTTCCTGTGTGAAGAATCCACCATAAGGCTTGCCATCATATTTTCCCGAGTTATGTCCGATAACCGTTTCCGCTCTTTTAGAACCTATTTCAGTCAGTTCAGGACGACTCTTGATTTCGATTCTCCATCCCTGGTCTTCAGACAAATGCCAGTGGAAACGGTTGATGTTGTGCAAAGCCAGCATATCAATAAAACGCTTTACAGAATCTACCGGGAAAAAATGACGTGACACATCCAACATTGCACCACGATAAGAGAAACGAGGATAGTCATTGATTTCAACCGCCGGTAAAGCGATATCCACTCCTTGTGCTACCGGAATAGATTTACGCAACGTCTGGATGCCATAAAATACTCCGGCTTCCGTAGGTCCTGAAATAACCACTTGGTCGCTGGTTACCTTTAACTGGTATCCTTCAGGATTTTCAGCATTTCCACCTAATTGCAGGATTATTCCTTTGCCGTCTGTACCGGCTTGTACAGCCAATGACTTTCCGGTAAGATCTTTGATATAACTTGCCAAAAATTCAGCGTTCTTTTGCATTTTTTCATTGCCTTCCGGATACATTATCTTAGTTCCATTTGACAAAATAAACGGAGCAGCCTGATCCATTACCGAAATTTCCTGCGGTAACGGAATTATCTGATAATTTGCTTCTTTCACTTCTGTGTTACAGGATAAAAGCATAAAACCTGCCATTGTCAGCCCTGCAAGGCCCATTAAAGTTTTCATAATAGATATTAATTGATTAGTTAGTATCACTTAATTGCTTAATAGTTATATCAACCTTTTCATTCTTCTTCAGTTTATCTGAAGTAATAATCACTTTCTTTGTCTGTCCCGGCAACAAGTCAAAGAAGTTGTCAGTAAATCTCGCACCCTGAACAGGAATCTCTATGAACACATCCCTGGCCAGCTGTCTGGCAGACAGAGTCACTTCATATTTTCCATCCATCGGCTTCACTTTATAGCGGATCTCGGTCTTCGGAAGCTCCTGATCTTTTGCGTGGTTAAAGTAATAAATTTCTTCGGATAAAACCTCACCTTTCTTATTTTTTAATGTCATTAGAAGAAAAGTATTTTGAGGACTTGTTGTCATACCTGCATAAGGTTCCTTATAATATAAGGTGGAAGCATTGGCCGGAACCTCGCCCTTGATACTCTTTTTAGTCAGAACCTTTCCATTAAAATCCATCACACGCAACAATAAAGTCACCTCTTTATCCGCTTCCAGTTTGTCCGACATAACATAAATATTCAAATCCTCCCCTTCCTTGACAGCATCTACCAATACCGGAGCAAAAGCTCTTTTTGCCTGATAATGCAACGCTTTCCAATTGCCATAATAATCAATGCTCGACCAGGAAACGACCGGCCAGCTGTCATTCAGCTGCCAATATAAAGTTCCCATACAATAGGGACGGTTACGACGATGGGCTTCCAAACCCTGGCGCACTCCTACCCCCTGCAAAACCAAACCCATATAAACCAACTGATCGAAATCTTCAGGCACTTTATAATACAGTCCCATAGTCTTCTTGATGAGGAAATTACCGATAGTGGCTTTTTGATGAGCATTCATCACCTCCGATTCCAATGCATAATCTTCCGGTGAGGCAAAAGTAGCAATCGTCTTCATTTCAGGAAATGCCTGAAAACCAAACTCACTCATAAAACGCGGAATTTCCGTATCCAGACTTTCAAACGGTTTCTGACCATACCAGATACCCCAATTATGGCTGTCGGCAATCTTCCAACTTTCGGGACGTCCCCAATTGGCCTCGTACGGAGAACCATGCATATAGAAACGGTCCGGATCAAGTTCAGCTACTTTACGAGGCAACAACTCACGGAAAAGTTTGTCATAGCCCTGCTTCATTCCTTCCATAATACCGGGATCAGTGTATTTCTTATCCCATCCCCAGTAGCGCATACCTTCATAAATTTCATTGTTTCCACACCACATAGCCAGACTGGCATGGTTCCGTAAACGCTTGATATTATATTCCGCCTCGGCCTCTACCCGTTTCATAAAAGCAGGATCGGACGGATAAGTAGTGCAGGCAAAAATAAAATCCTGCCAAACTAAAATTCCATTCTCGTCCGCCGCCTGGTAAAAAGCATCATCCTCATAAATTCCTCCACCCCATACACGAATCATATTCATATTGGCATCTTTCACATCCTTGAACAACTGGCGGTAACGTTCTTCAGTAATGTTAGGCAGCAAAGCATCATCCGGGATAAAATTCGCGCCTTTGGCAAACATAGGTTCACCATTGACTACAAAATAGAAGGATTCTCCCTGATCGTCTTTTTCTTTCACCACCTTTATTGTACGGAGTCCGATACGCTCTTTTTGAGAAGCTATCACTTTACCATCCACCTTTATTACGGCTTCAAAGTCATACAATGCAGGTTCCCCCCAACCATTAGGCATCCATAAATGAGGCTGCCGTATCTCTATGGGAAGAAGAATATGGTTTGTTCCCGGCTGCAATGTCACCTCTTTCTGTTCGGTTACCTTTTCACCCTCCTTATAAGAATAAGCAACGGTTACTTCCGCTTTCTGAGGAGTTGCAGAAACACTGTTTACAGTCAGGCGGTTTTCAACTTTCGCCAGATCTTTTGTTACCGAAGCCTGACGTA
Source organism: Phocaeicola vulgatus ATCC 8482 (assembly GCF_000012825.1). Classification (GTDB taxonomy): domain Bacteria; phylum Bacteroidota; class Bacteroidia; order Bacteroidales; family Bacteroidaceae; genus Phocaeicola; species Phocaeicola vulgatus. Next base: position 5,096,915 of record NC_009614.1, read on the forward strand.
CATAGTAATCATCAATGCGTGCCACATCATAGAAAGTCAGTGTCACAGGCCGCCAGATACCACTGGTTACCAAGCGGATTCCCCAATCCCAGCCATAACTGTAAGGCGCTTTACGGCTATAGATACTAACCCGCTTATCACTATGATCATTATCAGCAGGATAATCAAAACCATTGGTTTCCCATTGGGGTAAAGTTTGCTTGACAGGTGAATGAAACAGAATCTGCAAATGGTTTTCTCCCTTCCGCAACACCTCTTTTACCGGAAGAGTATAGCCGACAAACATATTGTCCGTACGTTCCAACAAAGAGCCGTTCAGGTAAATATCCGCATACGTATCCAACCCTTCCAAAATCAACAAGGCAGCATCCCGCGAGAGTTGCTCATCCGTCACATTAAAAGTAGTTTTATAGACCCAGTCCTCATTCTCCACCCACTGCACTTTTTGCTCATTCATCCCATAAAATGGATTGGGCAGCTTATTATGAGAAATCAAATCCTGATGTACCGTTCCGGGCACCGTAGCCGGCAACCATTCATTCCGGCCGACCTGGGCGAACTCCCATCCCTTATCAAGACTCAGACTCTCTGACTTCTTATACTCCTTTGCACTGAGCATCATCGGAAAGCATCCTAACATCATCAAAACTTTTAATGTTTTCTTCATCTTACCTATCTTTATTAATTTATATACTATTCAGCCCGGAATGTGGATGCAGGCAAACCGGCGCCATTTACCAGATTGGCACGGGTAAATGGCTGCCATCCGTAACGAACCGTTTCCGGCTCTTTCACCTTGTCACTCCATACTTTTATTTTACCGTTTTCAACAACAGCCTGTGCCGGATAAAATAATCCATCATCACCTGCCACTTCGAATGTACGAAGCGATTTCCCATCCGAAGTCGACAACTCCTCCGCATAATCAAAAGAAATATAAGCCGCACCTCCACTAAATACGACCGATTTATAAAGCGGTCCCGAAGGAATGACATTTTTATATCCGTATGTTTTATTCAAAGCCCATGCAGCCAACCGTTCACCGACTTCTCTTTTCTGTTTGGGGTGTACGTCCAATGAGTCTCCCCTATCTGAACTGACAGCCATACCGGTATGAGGAATCTCCGCCATCAAACGACGCTGGCTATCACGGAACCAAGTCCATGACGGACGGTCTATACTGGACAATTGGACAAAATAGAATGGAAGTTCCGCATCCCCCCAATTCTTGCGCCAACTTTCCACCAACAATCCGAACAACTTTTCATGAGCCTCCCGATTATGGGCATTGGACTCACCCTGATACCAAATAAAGCCTTTGACCGGAAACTGTTCCAAAGGACGGATACCCGATTCATACAAATAACAAGGCTCATAAGGATGGCGTTGCAATTTATTGGAAGACTGCTTTACATTCAAGGCAGCACGCCCACGCACCCAGTCTTGAATAAAATCATTCTGCATCCAATTACGTAAGATAGCCGGAAAACGATATTCCAATGTACTACGGTCTATCCATGCTTCAGTAGGAGATCCGCCAATGGCATTGCAAATCAGTCCTACAGGAACTTGCAAACTATCCTGCAATTTCTTTCCGAAATAGTAAGCCACCGCCGAGAAATTACCGGCTGTTTCAGGCGAACAAACTGTCCACCGTGTATCCTTATAATATTGCAGATGATTCAATGAATCGAGTACCGAAGCATCCCACTCCACCGCATCCGTACGCCAACGGGCTTTCATATCATAAAAACGGATATTGCTATTTGCAGCTTGAGGAACATCTTGTGCGGCAGTCGCACTCCAATTCAGATAAAACTCCATATTCGATTGTCCGGAACAGAGCCACACTTCTCCCGCCAACACATTTTCATAGACCAGTTTCCGTTTTTCTGTAGAAACAGTCAGCGTATATGGACCGCCCGCCTTCAATGGCCGGACATCCACCGCCCACTTTCCATCTGCTCCCGTCACAGCCTGAAGTTTCTGCCTGTCTATGGAAACAGTCACTTTCTCACCGGCATCCGCTTTTCCCTGAATAGTCAGCAGACGCCCATGCTGCAATACCATATTGTCCGTATAAATTTCCGGCATTTGCAAACCGCCAAAATCACCGGTTATGCCTTCATACACCGTTTTTGCCAGGACAGCCGCACCTTCCTTATCAGGATGGACAGCATCGGGCAACATAAAAGGATATGGATATAAAGGTGCATGAAAATCTATCAACTGTACTTGTGCGTATTTCGCTATCGTTTCTATAGCCAGCTGAATCTCATCATGCCAGTCGCGTGTGCCGGACTCAAACCGCGGATGACGGTCGGCAATCGGAGTCAGACGGGCAATCAAAATACGACATTCAGGATTCGCCACTCTGAACGAATCAATCAGTGCACGATAATCCGCTATAAAAAAATCACGGTAATTGGGCCAATCACGCGGATCTGTATCATTCACTCCTAAATGAATAACCACTACATCACCAGCAAAAGCCAATGCATCCTTAAACTCTTTCTGTTGCATAAAAGGCCGGTGTCCCTTGTTCAGCAACGTAGCTCCCGGCTTTCCAAAACGCTCCACCGTATACCCTTCACCCAGCATTTGCTGTAACCGGGCAGGATAGGACTCCTTATCAGGATCGGATACACCTATGCCATAGGTAATGCTATTACCTACACAAGCAACCTTCACCCGCTTCCGTGCAAATGAAACGGTACAAAGAAACAAACATAAAATCAGTATTAATGTCTTCTTCATTTCTGGTCAACATAAGGTTTTACAATATCACGCCACAGCAAGTATCCCTTTCCTAATAAATGTAATCCGTCATTAGTGTATACTGGATTCATCTTGCCTGTCTCTTTCTCCACAAAATGACTATACAAATCAATATAGGCAACTCCTTCCTTTACCGCCAATGGTTCCAACAAATCATTAATTTGTTTTACCACCTGCCAGCGTGATGTATGCCCGTTAAACATACCGTAACAATCATTCACCGGCAATACACTTTGCAAATATAATTTTGTTTTTGGAGATTCTTGCTTTATTTTCCGAACAATCATACTTATTTCTGAAATAATTTTATCCGCAGACGTTCCCCGAGAAACATCATTGATACCGATCAATAAAAAAATCTTTGCCGGTTTTCCCTTTACAATCGGATCCAAACGGTCATATACCCCCATACAGATATCTCCACTGATACCCCTGTTCTTCACATTCTTATTTTGAAACAACTCAGCCCACTCGCAACCGTTGGTAATACTGTTCCCTAAAAAAATAATATCTTTTGAAGTAACCGGAAGTTCTTCAAACAAAGTCGCTCTCTGCTCATAAAAAGTAGAATACTTGCGTTCCTGAGCAAACTGGGGTAACGCTAATAATAATCCCAATAACAATAAGACAATACGTTTCATTTTATTTTTGTTTATCTGGTGAATAAATCAATCCCTCTACCGCCCTTTCTCCGTCAGGAGTCACAAAGACAGCAGTAAACATCCACTTCACAAGACGCGTCTCAGCCATCTTAAACTTGCCGATAGGCAACTTTAAGAAAACCTTGTTCCAACCTTTATTTAAATGCACCGCCAATGGCACTCTTCCTACGCAATTCTCATTTCCCAAAGGTACTTCATAACTTTTCACCTTATGCGTAGCAGTCCATACAGGAGGTAATATTTCACGATCATTAATCCAGATACGGCTTCCCTTATAATCCCATTTGTCAGGCAATGGCGCCAGATCCATCTCCGAACGGCTATAATTCTGAAACTCTGCCCATAACCCCACTTCCTGGTCTTTGGGCGAATACACCCAAGTATATGCATAAGCCGTGTGGTTTTCCTTAGGATCAGCATAAAAAGCAGGAACCATATCCCCCCAGACATGGCGTAAATAAATACCTGCCCCTATTGCCTGACGTACACCATACGTATTCCCGTTATAATGATAGATATCCTTTAACTCCTGTTCAGGCGGGAACACCTTATCCATATCTCCCCCATTAGGAAAAGCATCCGTAATATTCCATTTTACATTAGTCTGTTTTACATAGGCGAAAGGATATCCTTTAAACGTATGCTCCTTATGCCACAACATACGCTTTTCAAAATCAGCGAATTCTTTGAATGCTTCCGTGTCTTCGGGTGGAAGTATCGTACCCAGTCCGTCAAAATATTCCGTACCTCCCCCTCTCCAGGCACGCTCGGCAATAGCAAGCATATTGGGATACAAGCCATTTTCAATAACCAGATTCCACTCATTGTCAATCAAACGATCGTGCCACAAAGCCAATATAGTTCCCGCAATGTCCTCACTGCCTTCTGCCTGATCATAAATACGGCTGTTGTACAAAGCTACAATATCACCGAAAACATCAAAATGATTCAGATAATGAAATTTGGAATCGATAGCAGGAATACCCGGTTGCGCCTTTCCACGGTAACTCCACAAATGTGTCATGTCTATTTCCCCCGGTTTATAGTGCCAGCCCGGATTCCAGGATATTACTTTTTTCCCTTTTGAGCGTACATACGCCACCATTTCGGGTACAAAATGCGGATTGGTAAACTCCACCTCATCCGTACCTATATGTAAATAAGGCACATCAAATGTCTCACACACCTCATCCAGCAACAGTTTCAATATTTTCATCCCTTCCGGACTTTGCATATCATGGCGGAAAGCACGCACAAAGGCAGCACTATGCCCCGGCATATCTATCTCAGGAATCAACAACACCTGATGTTTCTTACAAAAATCCACCAAATCGCGTGCCTCTTCCAGCGTATAATATTTACCCGGCATACGGATGGTATTCACACTATCATTCAGCATAGGAAAGATTTTACTTTCCAATCTCCATGCCTGGTTTTCAGTAAGATGCCAATGAAATACATTAATCTTAAACCGAGATAAAATCTCGATCTCTCTTTTCAATTCTTCCATTGAAATATAACTGCGTCCCACATCCTGCATAAATCCGCGTATCCGGAATGCCGGCCAGTCTACAATCTCACATCCGGCAACAGAACTTCTCTTCCCTTTTTTCCGTTCCAATTGCCGAAGTGTCTGCATAGCCCAATACACTCCCTGTTCTGTTACAGCCTCTATCTTTATCCGCTTGTTTGAAACAGAAAGACGATAGGCTTCAGCCCCGTTTAGCCTGGCTTCCTCAATAGACGGAACCAGTTCCACTTCAATCACCGATGACGAGTGTTCAACAATCTCACCACCTGCATTCATGATAAAAACTTCCCACTCCGGCCTCAACACCGGAGTAGAAAGTTTCACCTTTCCCATAGTAAAGTTCTTCCCCGTATCCTTATACAACTGAGGTTTAGGAAGTAACGAGATACTGGTTTGTGCTATAGTTACAGCACAAACCAGTATCATACCAATAAAACTAGAAAATCTGCGTTTCATTATTTATTTGGTCTTAATAATATCTTTCAGCTTTATCGCTTGGAAAGTCATGTGGGCCACACTGCTTTCATATAAAATTCCTACTGTTTCCTTGTCAATCATAGTCAAGCAGCTGTATCCCCAACCCCAACCGGCATCCAGCAGCAATTGATTCTCGGGCAACCAAGTCACCCCACCATCCAGACTTGCTTTGATGGTAATGCTATGACGGTTCTTGGCATCATTCGGATTAGAGAACAAAAGGATGTCTTTACCCAATACATTCTCTTTAGCTTTAACACTAATCAAACTGGCCATACAAACCGGTTCCTGTAAGGCTGTACGTGAAGACTCATGTTCTTTCCATGTTTTACCTAAATCTGTAGTTGTAGAAACGGCACGACTGCCACCACGATTATCACGCATATTCAGCATCAGCACTCCCGGTTCCACTTCCGCTACCTGAGATTCAGTTGTATTAGTGCGTGCCAATGTACTGATATTCCAGGTTTTTCCATGATCCTTACTGTATATAATACCGGCATTAGGAATACGGTCATTGCCAATATACTGGCTGGCAAAGACCAATGTTCCATCTTCCATAGAGATACCTCTACCGGGACCTTGCAGCAAGAAATACCATGACGGATCTTTCACCTGTTCTGTTATATTCATAGGCTCCGACCAGGTCTTACCATCATCATCACTTTTCACCATCATTAATTGTGCTGTATGATTACGGTCCATGCCTGTTTGTGAATTCCACCACGCACGCCCATTTCCCATACCATGTGTCCAGGCAGCGACAATCCAGATAGTTCCTGTCTTCTTATCAACCAAAATGGCCGGATCGCCTACTCCATTCTGTGCTTTAGGCAACCCATCATATTCACCAAATGCCATCGGAATGCGCATTTTCTCCCAAGTCTGACCTCCGTCCGTACTTCTGCTCAGACCTATTTCCACATACTCCTGTAAATCCGCACTATTATTATAGCGTACATCATATACCCCCAACAAGGTTCCTTTATTTGAAGTGGCCAATCCGGGAATACGATAGGCAGCAGCCCCGTCGTCACCGGCATGACGCACGCCGATCCCCATATAATGGGTATCCGCCTTACGGGCTATCTTCAAAGGAGCAACCTGTCCGTCAATCTTAGCTTCCACCACTTCTGCCGACACTTTGGACAAGATAGAAGCAACAGGCTTCATTTGCAGGCTAATCCAAAAATAATTCACTCCCGGAAACAATTTTTGGTCAGCTTTCAATACAACCTCACGCTTCGGGGCCTTCACTTCCGACTTCAAAACGGAATAAGAAGTATTGGCAGCCAATGTTTTTCCCGGAGTATTATTAGATATATAATCTACCGGAGCAAAATAAGTCTTTCCCCTCCTCTCCACGCTTTCAGTTCCACCATAATACAGTTTCACAGATTCAATTTCATTCAAATTCACGTCTTTGCCGAAGTCCAACTTCACTTCATTCAGCATCTGACTTTGAGTAGCCTCTATACGTAAATGAAACAACTCATTATCCTGCCTTTCAATCAACACAGGAATCCGGGTTTCGCGGACAACAACCGTATCTGCCGCCGCACTCAACTTGAAGGGTGCTAATATAAAAACAACAATTAGCAGTAATAAGCTAGGGTTTCTCATAATATTTATAATTTTACGGGTGTAAAAATAAAAGTTTTTATTGAAATTAGAAAATAAAAAGACGGTTTCTTTATTAATTTCATAAAGAACACCGTCTTTTTATGCAATTAAAGATTCTTATCCGACAAAAATTTAATAACCAACCGTTTGTTTCAACAATGGATTATTAGTAAGAGCTCCTTGGTTGATAGGCCAAAGCAGACGGGCAGGCTCCGCCGGAGTATAGTCAAGCACGTACGAATCGCCAAAACGCCTCAAGTCATACCATCGTTTACCTTCCAGCATAAATTCAAACAAACGTTCCTGCAAGACAGCATCCGCCGGACGCTTATCGACTTCCTGATTGGGAAACCCCACTGTTGAAGCATCATACGCATCACCAAACGCACGCCGGCGCACCCGGTTTATCTCTGTAGCCGGATCCTCACCCAAAAGCACTTTCGCCTCAGCCAGCATCAATAGCAAATCCGAATATCTATAAATAGGATAATCATCACATCTCACCCGTGTACTCCCATTCATAACTCCCCAATACTTATGCGGATACACCCCTACCAATTCCAACTTGCCATTTTCCACCTTATTATATACATCTTTCAATGTAACGTCACGACGGGTGTCTCCCGGCAGAAACTTCTTGAAGTTTTCCAATTTCACCATCAGGCGCATGATACCGAAATTATTCTCGACCGACGTATTTATCAAAGTACCATCCGCATTATAGAATTTCCCTAAATAATCAGCCTGTGGAAACAAATCATTATTTCCATTCCACAGATTGTATTCAAACAATTCATTATGAATGGTAAAGATAATCTCTTTATTACCTTTATTATCATAAGCAAACACTCCCTGATAAGTATCCATCAAGTCCAGATTGCTACGGCTGATATTATTCTGTATGTCAACCAACGCATTCTTTGCTGTCCGGGCATCTCCTTCTCCCCCGTCACGATGGGCACTCCACAGATATACATCCGCTTTCAGCATCAATGTGGCAGCCTTTGACCACAGCGATTTTTTTTCCTTTATGGTATAATCGGATCCAAAATAACTTAATGAAGATTCTATATCTTTTTTTACCTGCTCAAAGATTTCGGCAGCCGGAGTCGCCGCCTTTGCCAGTTTACCCACTTCAAAACCCAGGCTAGGCTCTTCCGTAAACACGACATCTCCCCATGAACGATATAGCTGATACATATAGTAAGCACGCAATCCATACACCTGTCCCAAATAATAATTCCTGGCACTTTCAGTCAGCACATCCGTATGAAGAGTTCTGCTGATAAACAAGTTCATCTGGTTGATATTCTGATACAAATCACCAAACCCGCTGATTCCGGGATTCTCCGCATTCAATGTATTATAAGGAAAACGTTCCATCCCCTGGGTAGCTTCTCCACCGAAAGGAATTCCCCCAAAGACATCACTTCTTGCCTCACCCAACAAAAACATATTCCACGAATGGCTCCTGAAGCGACTATGCAGTCCAAAAACAAATGAATCAAACTGTTCCGGAGTTTTCCAGTAATTCAAGTCAGTGATATCGCTCACCGGGTCCATATCCAACGAAGTACATCCACCGGCCAACATAGCCGATGCGGCAAAAGCCAATATTATCTTTTTTATGTTCATACCTTTTCTTTTTTACACATTAAAATGACAATTGTAAACCAAACAGAACGGTTCTTGGTGTAGGATAGCGTCCATTGTCTATACCGCCACGACCATTTGCCTGAATATCCATAACCGGTTCCGGAGAAGTTCCATCATATCCGGTAATATAGAATAAATTCTGCCCCGTAACATACACGGACGCATCGGTCAAGAACACCTTATTTATAAGATTCTTCGGGAATTTATAACTCAAGGTTACCTCACGCAGACACAAATAATCCCCCTTTTCATAGAAAGTAGAGTTATTATTGTTCAGATTCGTTGTACCATTATTGGAACGGGTAATGTTCTTTTTCGCATTCTGGTCGGCCCAATAGAATTTAGGAATACTAGTTTCCGTATTGTTTTCAGACCACGAATTTCTGACATCCGTAATCAAATTGAACGACCCGTTATACTGCCCCAAGATTCTTGCTTTCAAATCATTGTAAATGGTATGACCCACCGCATAGTCAAAACGACCATACAAAGACCAGTTTTTATAGTTCAGCGTGGTAGAAAAACCACCGGTCCATTTCGGATAAATATTACCCACCACCTGACGGTCGTATGAATTTATAACATTATCCCCATTCTTGTCATCCCACAGTACATCTCCCGGCTCAATGGGTTTCCATCCCGGTTTACCCGCATATTCGGCAGCCTTATTCGGCCCATACAGGTTGGCAACCTCATCCACAAAATCACCGGCATGATTTCTCACATCATCCCAGTCACGCAAGATACGCACTTGTTTATAAGCAATGATATCACCCAAGCTTTTTCCTTCTTGAATGCCGCCTACCCAAACCAACGAGTTGGATTTTGGATCCCATACCTGCTCACCCCCCTGACGGTTGTTTACATTCCCGTTAAAAGGCAGCTTCTTCACCATATTCTTCACAAATGAAGTATTAGCGGTGACATCCCACGACCAGCCCTTCCTTGTCAGCAGATTCACCTTGGCTTCCAGTTCGAAACCACGGTTGCTGATAGTACCCAGATTCGTTTTGAACGAGGGAAATCCTGTATATTCCGGCAAATTCACATCAGTCAGCAAATCGGAAGTCGTGCGGTCATAGTAGTCCATAATCATATGAATACGATTATTGAAAAAGCCCAAGTCAAGCCCCAGTTCAAACGTATGGCTCTTTTCCCAACGCAATTTACTATTGACCACCCCTGTATTCAAATAACCCAGGTTACCATTATAAGCACCTACCGAACCATATTTACCATATACATCAAAATTACCGATACCGTTTACATTACCGTTCAACCCATAACTGATACGCGGTTTAATCAAGGATACTACTTCCGCAAACTTTGAATCTTTAAAGAAAGCTTCCTCATGCACATTCCAACCGGCAGATATACCCGGAAAAAATCCCCAACGATTGTCGGACAATTTGGAAATACCGTCATAACGGGCTACCAAGGACACCATATAACGATAATTATAATCATAGTTAACACGGGCGAAACCGGAAAGAATGCGATATCCGGTTTTGACAGAAGTAGTATAAGTACGGTTAGTGCCCGCATTTAAAGTAGGTATATCATCTGTAGGAGCACCGGAAACACGCGCTTCCAGGTTCTGATACTGATAATCAAAATACTCACCACCTGCCATGGCATTGATATTATGTCCGCTAAAACCTTTTTTATATTCCAGAGTCAATGCATGCTGTTGTTGAAAAACTTTTGTATTTGTTTGAGAAGCATTACGATTGGTATTGGAAGCTTGTCCTATCTGTTGATATTTCTTTTCAAACAGTTCAAACTGACTATCTGTATAATACATAGAACTGTTTCCATTCAGGAACAATTGCTGCGGAAGGATTTCCAAAGCAAAACCGATATTAAACGAAGTCTTACGGTTCGTTGTAGAACGAGTCAGTTTATCTTTCCAATAATAAGGATTACCATCCTGATTACTCCATCCGGCAGCAGGACTTCCATCCTCATTCCACGGATTCCAAGTGGGAAACATACTCATGGTACGATAGAACAACTCATACTCTCCCGTTTCTCCGTTCCAAGGGCTTTTCAAGTCGTAAGTCCATAAATCGGGCATCTTGGACCATGAAAAACTACCGCCGGCATTCACTGTCAAAACGGGCAACAACTTGTATGAACCGTTGATAGTCCCGTTCACACGCTGATAATTGGTAGAAATTATCTGACCGTCTTCCGAATAATACCCTAAAGATGAGGAAAATGTTCCTTTGTCATTACCTCCCGACAAATTCAGATAATGATCTTGTGTAAACGCGGCATTGCGGAAAGTCAGATCATGCAGCTCACCGGCATGGTTTCTAAAAATCAAAGTTTTATCATGGTCCACAGGATCCGCCATAGAACGCCATCCTTCATTCAGCAAATGTTTGTTTGCATCTGTCATAAAGGCCAGATCCACTCCGGAGTTAACCCCAAAACCTTTCTGGTTCTCCATACTTGTACCGCCATTGGTACGCTGCCAACCTAAACGTTGATAATACAAATAGTCACCGGCATCCAAATACTTATACCCTTCACGTGCAAAGTTCACACCCCCTTTGAACTTATAAGTAATTTGTGTCCTGCCTTCCACCCCCTTCTTGGTTGTCACCAGAATTACGCCGTTATTGGCACGGGCACCATAAATAGCTGTGGAAGCCGCATCTTTCAGCACCTGTATGGATTCAATATCTGAAGGATTGATATCATCCATAGAACGCACAAGGCCATCCACCACGACCAACGGCCCTTCCAGATTCTTGTTTATGGAAGCACCACCACGCAAAACGATATTGGGCGAACTACCCGGTTTACCCGAAGTATTTGTCACACGCAATCCGCTGACAGTTCCCTGCAAGGATTGGGCCGCATTACTCATAGCTGCATTTTGTAATACTTTATCATCCAACTTTGAAATAGAGTTCGTCATCAACGAACGTTTCTGACTCATTCCATAACCGGTCACCACGACCTCATCCAGCATTTCTGCATCTTCTTTTAAAATAACCTTGTAAGTGTTTGGCACTCCCACTACAATTTGTTGTGTTTTGTAACCTATATAACTCACATCCAGTTTTGCCCCCACAGGCACTTGGATAGTAAAGTTACCGTCTACATCAGTTATTGTACCATTTGTTGTCCCCACCTCCAGGACACTCGCTCCGATAACAGGTTCACCGGTGGCATCTACCACTACCCCTGTTATCGTTTTTGTTTGCGCCATCATGTTTATTGCAAAACAGAGGCATACGATAAAAAAGAGAGCTTTCTTCATGAATCTCAGATTTGGTTGATAAATTAATGTTTAAATAAAAAAGTTTAATTAAGTGTTAGTTTTAAAACCCCTCAAAAAGAAAATAATTTTAAAATCAACAGCGAATATATGCACGTATATTTAGTATATACAAGAAACAAAAGGAACTATATTCTTTATTAGTCTTTGTTTTTTAGAATAAACTAAATATTAAGGCATATTTTAAAAAGTTACATAAGGGAATAACTCAAAAAAGGAAAAAAGGTTCATACGGAGAAGATATAACAAGAAAAAACCTCCTTACAATTCTTTGCAAAGAGGTTACTGAATTGTACACCCGATGAGAATCGAACTCATATCGTCGGAACCGGAATCCGGTATTCTATCCATTGAACTACGGGTGCGTCTGAAACTTGGACGTGCAAAAGTACAAAATATATTGTCTTTATCCTAATAATTTGGGATATTTATCTATCAAAATAATATTTTGCTCATTAATTTAAGTATAAAACAATCAATTTGATTATATTTTCGGCTAAACATATAACAATATCACAAATAATTTCTATATTTGCAAGCAATTAAAACAACTAGATCTATTTTACAATGAGTTACCTAATTAAACCAGCTAACTATAAAGCCTTGCTTGATTTAAAACAAACAGAGTTAGGCATTAAGCAAATAAAAGAGTTCTTTCAACAGAACCTGTCGTCAGAATTACGTCTGCGCCGTGTCACCGCCCCGCTATTTGTATTGAAGGGAATGGGTATCAATGATGACTTGAGCGGAACCGAACGGGCGGTATCTTTCCCTATTAAAGACTTGGGAGACGCACAGGCCGAAGTTGTCCATTCACTGGCAAAATGGAAAAGGCTGACTTTGGCCGATTACAATATAGAGCCGGGTTATGGCATCTATACAGACATGAACGCCATCCGGGCTGACGAGGAATTAGGTAATCTCCACTCGCTATATGTAGACCAGTGGGACTGGGAGCGTGTAATTACCAAAGAACAACGCACGGTTGATTTCCTGAAACAAATAGTAACCCGTATTTATGCAGCCATGCGCCGCACAGAATATATGGTATGTGAAATGTACCCGCAGATCAAACCCTTCCTGCCACATGACATTCATTTCATCCACTCGGAAGAGCTTTGCCAGATGTATCCCGACAAGAGTCCGAAAGAACGTGAACATGCCATCTCACAAAAATACGGTGCGGTATTTATTATAGGTATAGGCTGCAAACTGAGTGACGGTAAAGAACATGACTTGCGCGCACCTGACTATGACGACTATACCACAATCAACCCGGAAAACGGACTTCCCGGTCTGAATGGCGACCTGTTAGTTTGGGACAAAGTACTGGACCGTTCCGTCGAACTTTCCTCTATGGGTATCCGTGTAGACAAAGAAGCGCTGCTCCGCCAACTGACACTCAGCGGACAGGAAAAACGTAAAGAACTGTATTTCCACAAACGCCTGCTAAATGAAACTCTTCCTTTGTGTATCGGCGGTGGTATAGGACAGTCACGACTCTGTATGCTTTATTTACAGAAAGCCCACATAGGTGAAATCCAAGCCAGTATATGGCCCGAAGATATGAGAAAAGAATGCGCCCAACTGGGTATGCAACTTATTTGATTATAATCTATCAGCAATGAAAGAAGAGGATGATTATAAAAAGTCATCCTCTTTTTATTTGTCATTTTTACAAATTACCCCTATCTTTAACGCACATTTTATAATAAAAGAAATGCCATGAACGTACAAATAGAAGAAAGCTGGAAACAACATCTGGCACCCGAATTTGAAAAAGATTACTTTATCAGACTCACTGAGTTTGTAAGAAGCGAATACCAGACTGCCACTATTTACCCACCGGGCAGATTTATATTCAACGCCTTCAATCTGTGCCCGTTTGACAAAGTGAAAGTCGTCATTATCGGCCAAGATCCCTACCATGGTCCCGGCCAGGCGCACGGACTCTGCTTCTCTGTTAATGACGGAGTACCTTTTCCTCCTTCCCTACAAAATATTTTCAAAGAAATACAAAGCGATTTGGGTGCTCCCATCCCTACTTCAGGCAACCTGACCCGCTGGGCGAATCAAGGAGTTTTATTACTCAATGCCACACTGACGGTCCGTGCCCACCAGGCAGGCTCTCATCAACGACGGGGCTGGGAGGAATTTACAGATGCCGCCATCCGTGTACTGGCAGAACAACGTGAAAATATTGTATTCATCTTATGGGGATCTTATGCACAGAAAAAAGGCGCCTTCATAGACCGCAACAAGCACCTGGTACTGGCTTCCGCACATCCGTCCCCCCTGTCAGCCTATAACGGTTTCTTTGGCAACAAGCACTTCAGCCGTACCAACGAATATTTGCAAGCGCACGGGCAAACACCGATTGAGTGGTAGACATAAATAAAAAAATGAGAAATGGTTTCTGATAACAACACGCAACCATTTCTCATTTTTTTATTCCCAACTTCTTCCTAGTACCAATTCACCGCACTACCCGTATTGCTTCGCTGATCCCATTTCAAAGCATCGGTCAGCATACTGGAGTTAGCACGAATACTGAAGTTATAGGAAGTAAAGGGACCGAATACCAAGCCACAGCTCATATTGAAACAGTGCAGGTCACGGCTGATATTGACCGTTGTCATTGACATCTCTTTCGTATTAAAATCATACCCCGAAGAATAATTCACATTCCAGCGGCTACCCAACTTCACATTACCGGAAACATTCAATGAATGAGTCACCGAATAAGGATATCGCATCGTCTTGATATTAATCTGCTTGCTTCTGTCCTCACGAATACTATAACTATAACTCAAGCTCAATGACCATGGCATCTTGAAAGCCATATAGCCATCCGGATCTATAGCCGCCTTCTCTGTCTTTCTCAAACCGGAGTTATCTTCTTCCTCCGTGTTTTCATTGCCATCATCACTGTACTCATCCAGATTTTCATTCTTCTTGTCTTTATCCCCCTTACTGTCCTTTTCATCTTTCGGACCAAACCACTTTTTCCACGAATCATTATTCAATGTATACGAGAAAGAACCGCTATACCCCTGAAAACGACCAAAACGTCCGTATGACCATTCTGTACGGTTGCCTTCCACTACCTTGCCGTCTTTATCAAACTCATAAGCATACGTAGCAAACTGGGCGTTCATATTAAAAGTATAACTCTTGGTCAGTTTCAAGCGCAGATTCATACTCAAATTTCCCCAAGGTTTCTCTTTAGCCGCCGCATTATAGGAAATACTGGCTCCCAACTGGTCAATCAAGCTGATTTTCTTCACTCCGGTAGTATCCGCATCGGATTTCACTTTCATTTCCACATTATTATCTATAGAGAAAGTGAAATTCTCGGATTTACCACTGGGCGAGAAAGAGTAAGGCAAACCTTCATATGGATTATAAGTCTGAGTACGTACTTCTCCATCCGTATCAGTATAAGTATACGTTCCCACATATCCATACCTGGACGTACTGAAGTCCGGTGCATAACTCATGCTCACCGAAGGAGTAAAGACGTGACGGATCATTTCAATCTTGTCGCCAAACAATTTCTTCCACGGTTTGTAGAAACCATACATCTTGGTATTCACCTGCAAGCTCAAATCATAGTTATACACACGGTTGAAACCGTTGATTGTATCTCTCCGCACATTATTAGGTGCCGACGGATCATAACTCTGCTCCACCTTGCGCATATACCAGCGCTCGGTATAGTTGAAAGAAGGCACAACGTTGATATATTTAAACAAAGTGAATGTAGCGCTGATAGGAATCTTATGCTGCATACCATTAGTCCATTTATTCAAACCCTGCTTCAGAATCAGATTATCCTTGGTATTAATCGAGTTCGTCATCTGGCCGGTATATTGGAGTGAGATTTTCTCATACCAACGTTCATCACCTACCGCTTTCTTACGCTTGAACGGATAAATACGGTTCAATGAAATATTCAAATCCGGCAACGTCACACTGATAGAAGAGTCACGCGTATTCTGAGAGATATTGAATGTACTGGACAGATTCAATCCTATTTCGGGGAAATTGCGCGAATAACTCACACTAGACGTCTTGGTGTTATTTGAATACTGCTGCGGGTTATACAAACTACTCAGGTTACGCTGGTCATAACTACTGGTCGCAAAGTTCACATTCGCCGAAAAAGAGCTGTTAGGGTTAGCCTTGGCATCCTGTCTGTGACTCCATGCAATTCTGAAATCTTTTGTAACCATATAGTCCGGCATATTCTTCTCACCGGTTTTCGTTACCAGATAACTGGCATTGAAATTACCGCTATATTTATATCTCTTGTTATAATTAGACTGCACGGACAGTCCCCATGAACCTTTCGTAAAGATCTCACCCAACACTTTCAAATCCATACGGTCACTGATGGCGAAATAATATCCCCCATCACGCAAATAAAAACCACGATTCATTTCATCACCGTATGTAGGCATAATGAATCCTGACGAATAACTGCTGTTAAACGGAAAAAATCCGAAAGGAATGGCGATAGGCAACGGCACATCCTCCACCACCAGCTGGGCAGGACCGAAAACCACATTTTTCTTAGGACGCACTTTCGCCATGGAAAGTTTCAGATAGAAGTGAGGATGTTCGTGATTATCACACGTAGTATATCGTCCGTGACGCAAATAAAGTTCATCATTAGCACCTTTCTTCGACTCCTCACTGGTAACGTATCCTTCCCCCTGCTGAGTAACGATATTATTAATGAACCCCTTCTTCGACTTGAAGTTATAACGCATGATTTTTGACTCATACGGAGTCTCGCCATCCTTAAAGACAGGAGTACCTTTTTCCACGCCAGCCGAGTCGGGAACACCACGGGCATACACCGTACTGCTATCCATGTTCATTGTAATCACGGCAGAGGTCAACTCTATTTTCTCATAGTTCACCTTACCGTCACCATACAGATGGGCATATCCGCCCTCAGTGAATACGATAGAGTCATTTGCTTCATAAATAACAGGCGCATCCAACGGCTGTTTCTTTTTAGGTGCAACCGTATCGATAGACAACGTATCTACCAAAGCACTATCTACTTTCAGGGAATCATTACCGGATGCAGAATTCCGCTTTCTGCGTTGAGCACCTGTACTTAAAGAAAGTGACAGGCATGCAAATAGTAGTAGGAATGTTATAAATCTATGTCGTTTTAGTGGCGTCATTCACAAATCATTTACGCTTTTGAGGGGCAAAATTAAGCATTATCCGCCAATAATGAACTATTTAGCGGATATTTAATTTATTTTTAAGGCTTACAAGAAACATTCGCACCAATGGTTAAAACGGATTATCCCATCTTCCCCATAACGTGAAATACTCTTTAACGCTTTCTCCACGCTCTTTTCCCTGTCCAGATGCGTCTTTGAGAAAAACTTGTCGGCAAAGCAAATAACCTGTTCTTCCAGCGAAACCGGAACCATATTCCGATGAGGAACAGGCAACTGCTGGTCAATAATACTTTGCAAAGACATACCCGCTCCCGTATGTCTCTCACAGACCAATGCATGACGCGGAAATCCTTCTTTCCGCATCAGATCAGCCCCCAAATATCCATGACAAATATAAGGATAAGATCCGAAACAACAAATGCCCTCAGCATCCGTCATAAAAATACCAATATCGTGCAGCATCGCCGCCTCTTCCAGAAACTGCTTGTCCAGATTCAATTCCGGATGCTTTCCGGCAATCCATAACGCCTTATCGGCCACCGAACGGCTATGCGCCAGCAGGATATGTTTCAGTTCATTATCTTCAGGATAATATTTATTAATGATAGCAAGTGCGTCCATTCTCAATTAAATTCTTATTTTTGTGCAATATTACAAAATAATCGCCACATATCATGAAAACAAAATACATTTTCCTATACTGCCTCTTGTTTATCTGCAACGCCGTGACCGCGCAAAAGGTTATCACCGGAGCCGAACAGATGGACCGTCTCTTACCTATATTAAAAGGGAAGCGTGTGGCATTGGTTGTAAACCAAACCTCCAAAGTAGGAGAAACCCATCTGTTGGACACCCTGCTTGCAGCGCATATACAAATAAAAAAGGTATTCGCTCCCGAACACGGATTCCGGGGTGACGCCGATGCCGGAGAAACCATCAGGAACGGAAAAGATACCCGCACGGGAATACCCATCCTGTCCCTTTACGGTAAAAATAAGAAACCTACAGCCACACAGCTACAGGACATAGACCTGATTGTGTTCGACATTCAGGATGTAGGTGCCCGTTTCTATACCTATATCAGCACCATGCAGTATGTAATGGAAGCTTGTGCCGAGAACCGGAAACAACTGGTCATCACAGACCGGCCCAATCCTTGTGATTACGTGGACGGCCCTGTGCGACAGAAAAACCAGAAAAGTTTTGTGGGTATGCACGCCATCCCCATTTTACACGGTTGCACTGTAGGCGAGCTGGCTCAAATGATCAATGGCGAAGGCTGGCTGCCCAATGGCAAAAAATGCGCGTTGACCGTCATCCCCGTGGAAGGCTGGAAACACGGACAACCCTATTCGCTTCCGGTAAAACCCTCTCCCAACCTGCCCAACGACCAGGCAATTGCCTTATATCCTTCACTCTGTCCGTTTGAAGGTACAGCCATCAGTGTGGGCAGAGGTACTCTTTATCCTTTTCAAGTAATCGGTTCACCGGATATCCGCATCTCCTCCTTTTCTTTCAGACCGGAAGCCTTGGAAGGCTTTGACAAGAATCCGATGTATAAAAACCAATACTGCTATGGCAATAATCTCCGCCATATCACCGCCCCGAAAGGATTCTCTTTAAAATACATCATCACCTATTATCAAGCTTATCAAGACCTTGGGAAAGCGGACAAGTTCTTTACCCGCCCGCAATGGTTCGACCTGCTGATAGGGAACCGTACCGTAAGGGAACAAATCATGAAAGGAGCCAGTGAAGAAGAAATCCGTGCAGGATGGCAGAATGAACTGGAAGCCTACAAAAAGATGAGAGAGAAATACCTGCTTTATGAATAATATTTCCTTCCAAGCTGACAGATTTCGTCAAAAAAGGAGACAACAACCCAATCTATTCAGGACACGCAGCACCATTCCTCTGCATCCACCAAGCCCCAACCACAAACGGCTTTCCAACCGCCAACACATGGAATCCGTTTCAATCTTCTTTCCGGAAGGCCTGCATACCTTTCTCACCACCCCGATGATATCCGTGTCCTCACATTCCTCATAAAAACGGCAGACGCCATCCCCCTGCATCAGATAACGACTGTCTCTTTTTTGAATAATCCGATGCAATACATACCGGTCTGTCTGCCGGAACAGAATGACATCAAAAAGTTTCAACTCCTCCTTATCATACGGCCCCACCACCACTTCATCCTTCCCATTTCTCAGTAAAGGCATCATGGAATTGCCTTTCACCCGGAACTTCACACTCCTGCCACTTTTGATTTCCGACTCCACCCACGCAAAGAAACATTCATTCGCTATCCGCTTCATACCCATCTCCATATAAAGTACGACATACTAATTTCACCGCCTCCGCATCGGGCAAACACTCCAGATGATAAACAGGAATGGATGAAACCATCTTTTCCAACAGACTACAAACCCCACAGTATAATTCCTCCTCGTATGCAAATGCAGGAGGAGCAGACGGATGCAAAGCTGCATAAGCCTGCAAAGTGTTCAATCTCCGTATCTTGTTATACGGTGCTTGTGACAAACGTACACATCCGGCCAACGGATAACGCTCCGCCTTATAACAAGGAGTCTTCCCACTCCACGGACTGCCATATACCCACACGCCCCCCTCTTCATAACGCACAATGGGACTGTCATCATTCAGCAACTTACTTCCTGCTATATTTTCCCTCCACAAACGGGTATGGGTACTTTTGCCGGTTCCGCTTTCACCTAAAAAAAGAACCGCTTTCCCCTTATAAACAATACAACTGCCATGCAAGGCAACCGTATCTTTCCGTACCGTCATCAGGCCATACCCCATCCATAAGGCAAACCTTAAAAGACGGGGAGAATAATTACCATATAAACAGATACCTCTCCCGGTTCCACCCATCGTCCGGAGATAAAGCGACGGTTCTCCCTGCGGAGCCAGTTCCAACAAAAAGCTATCCCCACTCACACCGAAAGTACCGGTTACATCTTCATATCCGAACCCATAGGACTTTCTCTGAAAAGCCGGAAAACCCCAACCGTTTCCTTCCCAAACAGTAAAATCCGGCAACCAAGCACCCTCATATACATCTTTTGCCGAAACCAGATCCGGTTGCCAAACAAAAGGCTTGAAACCGCTGATACCATCCACCGCCTCCATCAACCTTTCGTCCGGCAGCGCGAAGCAGTGGCCACCTATTTTATAAATTCGATCCATTGTCTTTTCCATTTAATCTGATTACACGATGACAATACGCCAACGAACTTTCCCGATGGGCTATCGTAAGAACAGTCAGCCCCCTACACTCCTTCATCAGACCGAGAAGCATTTCATTGACAGCCCGTTCAGTCTCATTATCCAATGCAGAAGTAGCCTCATCCAGTAGAAGCACCTCCGCTTTCTTATACAAAGCACGGGCTATGCCTACCCGTTGTTTCTGACCTCCCGAAAGCCTTCCTCCCCCTTCACCCAAAGGAGTATCCATTCCTTGCGGCAATTCATCCACCCAAGCATCCAATCTCACCAGCCTCACTATCTCCGCTACCCGTTCCTTATCTATAGACCGGCATCCCAAAGCAATGTTTTCCGCCAAGGTCCCATCCAGCACAAACACTTCCTGTTGCACATATCCCACCCTGCGATGCCATTCCTGCCTCGGCACATCGGCAAGCGACCTGCCATCTATCCGAATAGCGCCTTTATCCGGAGTGATAAATCCCAAAAGCAGATTAAACAAGGTAGATTTACCCACGCCACTCTCACCACAGATACCTACATATTCCCCCTTACGAATAGTACAACAAAAGTCCTTTAGAACCTCTTTACTTTCAGGATAAGCATAGGTGAGGTGTTCTATCCGTATCTCTTTTTGAAAAGAAAACGCTTCCTGCCCCCATGATGGAGAAACTGCTTCCATCCCCTTATCCCCCAATCCTTCCTCTATAATCCGCAGAGAATAGACCGCATTCTGTACTTGTGTCCAACCACCTAAGATGCCGCGCAAAGCGGGTAACAGCCGGAAAGCCGCCACAGCAAAGACACCTACCAGCGCTTTGATATCCCCTGTTCCGAAAACGGTGAGCAAGGTCAGCCCCGATATGACCGCCATTTCGGAAAGGCAAAGAGGAAGATGCTGTATCGTTTCCAGTTTCAAACGGCTCTCACTGATTTTCCTCACCCTTTGGGCGAATGCCTGCTGAAGAAAAGGAAACGCCGCATTCAGTTCCAATTCGGCATACCCTTTCATCGTTTCCGTGACCAGCCGGGATTGCTCACGACGAGCCTGCTGCTCCTGCTCACCATAACGGCGCATCGGTTTCCTGATCCCCCATCCGTAAATCAGCATGAAAGGCAGAAAGGCAATATACAGCATCAGTACCGTCAACGGAGCGTAAACCAACAAAGCTGCCGTCACCCAAAAAACAAGCAGCAGTTCTCCTGTCATGCGAAGCAAGGGGGAAAGAAGGTTTAAAGAAAAAGCATAACAGATATAGTTCACCTCATATCCCAGCCGGATACTCCCCCTGCTGCGTATAAACAATAATCCCCGTTGATAGTAAGAAGTAAAGAGAGAAAAGCTGAGCCGACGGTAAAGAGACATCAGAAAATGGTTTTGAAAACGTGAAAGCCCCGCTGCCAAAGCGTTTTTCACCAAAATAAAGACTATTGCCACCAGACAAAATAACAGGGCGGCATCTTTATCCCTCCCGTCATCCAACAGAAAAAACAAGACAGGCAACAGGGCAGCGAGTCCGGCAAAGTCAAGTAATGCGCAAAGAAATACGGCACAAACCACCCTTATCCCCATTTTCCTTTCATCAGGCAACAACAAACGGCAGATTCTTTTCAACATAAACCGCTTATTTTCGTTCCGTCTGGAAGATGGTATGGGGAGAGCGCAGATGCAACAGAATAGAATTTCCAACCCATTTGCACAGTGAAATGCGCAACACGCTGTTGCACGCACGATGAGTATGCAGCATACGTTTGGTTTTATAAACCAGAATGCCCCATTTATTCTTCGCCGGAACTGACATCGTATAGGGTGGCCGGATGATTTCCCGTAAGATTTCCTCCGCCAACTCTTCTCCTCCATATACAGGAACGGAAGTTCCCAAATAATCATTACAGAGGCGGGTCATTGCCAATATCATATTTCTAAAACGAATATCCGTCACTTCCTCAGGAATATGCAGGTCGTATCTATTCAGCAGGCAAGCCCAGTCGCAAAGATGATGAAGTGCCAGGCCGCGTGCATAATGCTGGGCGGCATGAAAAGCGAGAAATACGGTATTAAAGGTGGAAGATGGGATTAAAATGGAGCATTTTCCGTCCAATTCCGCCGATACGGGTTGTAGCAGTTTTTGAAGGAGCTTATCCATCTTCACCGCTATACGGTATGTTTCCGAATTAATAAAGGTTTTATGATTCTCTATCGGAATACCTTTATAGTAAAACATACTATGCTTTTCGGAGTGTTCAAAGTCTACCTCTATTCCTTTTTCTTCCATTAACCGGTCTGCCAGCCGGTTGGCCTCGGCATCACTTTTCCGGGAATGGTCTGCCGAATAAGTGAAGATGTCTATATCTCCCCCTTCCCTGTGCGAAGGAATGGGATAATAGGTGGAGAGACCCACTCCTTTCAACTGGACCGTGGTAATGCCATGCGTTTTATAAAAAGCTGAAAGTTCGGCTATGGTATGGCAGTACCGCAGGTAGCGTTTTTCATAGTTCTCTACCGCCATCGCCCAGTTTAACTTCAAAGCCTTCGGGGGTTGCAAACAGGCCGGCAGGGTTTGTATTCCGTCCCATGCCAAGGCCATCACTCCCTGAGTGCAAGCTAGTCTGTAACACGCCTGCCAAAGGGCAGGAGATATATCGGTAAAAAGGATTTCACTAACCGGCTTTGTGCTGTTCAACGCGGATCGGAGCAAGGCAAATAGCATTTGCTCCGGTTGATCGAGTATTATATCCATTGTTATATCAATCAAGTAAGGCTGAACATTTTTTTAGTGCATCTGCCCAAATCACCACATCTCTTTCGGCCTGCTCTTGAGAAATATGATAAGATTCCACCAACACCAAGGCTGCCTCTTGTAAAGTGAAATCCTTTCCCGAAAGTCGTTTCCAAAGTAAGCAAGCGGAAAAATTAAAGGAAATAATACGGGTCAAATCAGTATCGGGAACACCTTGGTTCACAATTATTGTTTCTCCGGCTATGGAGCGGAGTTTGAAATGGGGATTAAGTTTCATAATCTTCTAATCTTAAAAAAAGAAAGCCGCCCGACCTTTCGAGACAGGACGACCTTCTTTTATTACAAATCACTTTCTGCCATGACTAATAACATGATAGCAAATAATTCTCTTATTTTTTATAACTATCCCAACCGGTTCCTGTAAAAGAAGGAGTACCTGTCACATTAATGATAGAGGAAGCATCTGTTATCGATGAATCAACAACCAAATTGCCGTTAAAAGTACCACCCTCAATATTTAATTCCATAGGTTCGGTGTTTCCGGTACTTTTTGATAATTCCACGTTACCATTAATAATACTAGTACCTTTAACAGTTACTTTAACTCCGTCAGTGTAGGTTGAAAAGCCGCAAACATCAAATGCATATGCACCAGTTCCGGCATTAATCGTAGTATTGTTAATTAAAATATTACCACAATTGTTACTCAATACATATAAGGCATTTAGCCCCCTCACTGTCATAGCATCCAACGTCAAATTACAGTAGTTCTGAATCATAATTTTATCATTATCACTTGCCAGTGTTCCGTTTTTCATAGTAACGGTAGAACCTTTCAACAATTGACAACTGTTCGTTTCTGTGCCAGCCGAGCCAACGGTCGGTTTAGCAAGTGTAAGCACATGGTTGTTCAAGTCCAATTCTACAGATTGTCCACTTTGCGTTTTAAAGCCATTACAAGTAGCGTCTCCATTCAAACGTATCTTCACGTTAGCATTACCGCTTAAGTATAAAAGTGCGGACGGATCGGAAAAAGTACCACCGGTAACAGCCAGCGATGCACCTGCACCAACCACATAGATCTTGCCATTCAGTGTTCCACCACTGATAGTCATCTGTCCCAAGTCATTGGCTGCACCATTATGGCCTTCATTATCCACCACATACTGAGCGGAACCAGTCGTATTGAATATACCTCCTTTGATTTCAGCCACATGATGATTCTGTACGGTTGCCTGAGACATATTGGTGAACGTACCGTCGTTGATGACAAGCCGGGCTCCATCATCATTTTTAATGGTATTAAGACCTCCGGCAAATGTACCACCGTTTATGATAAGTGAAGGATTCTGATGATTAGTACCGCTTACATATCCATTTCGCGGATTCGTATTGGTATAATCATAATACCCATTGGCTATCATCGAAGAATAATGCCCGTTTTGCGATATCTCCACATTTGGATTAATCGTCATCTCGCCATGATTCAGAATATTATAATAGCTGTTACCACCTGAACTTTCTGAGTCCTGACCGTTTTCCTTACTTCTAATATAGGTTCCGCCATTAAGAATTACTGTACCGTTATTATAGATACAAGCTTTCCCGTGACTTACATTATCCACTGTACCATTTCCGTTAATGGTCAGTTTACTATCCTTGTTTACGGTAAATGTATCACCAGATTTGTTGGTGATTTTATGACCGTTCAAATTGATGATAACTTCATTCGTTGCGGAAATAGTAAAATCTCCCGTCAAGTCTGTGGCAAGAGTATAAGTTCCACCATTTTTTGCGACATTTTGCAAGTCGGCTACGGCAGCATCAACTACTTCAAATGCATCATTACCGGACAGATTGGGTAATTCAGCACCCTCTTCTTTATAAATAATGACAGTTGAAGTGTTACTGCTTTCACGACTGATGGCTGTTACTTTGGCACCACTCTTCACTCTTACATTACCGGCTTTTACCTTCAATGTATTAACAGTAACTCCTTTACCAAGAACCAATGTGTTTGCAGCAGTAGTTGCCGTTACTTCATCATAAGTAGCTGTTTCGCCATTGGCAGCCAAAGTTACGGTAGAAGAAGGCAGATCTATCTCAAATTTAGGCGCAGTATCTAATTGCGGTACAGATACCAACACGTTTTCAGGTGCAGCTGTACCACCAGTACCAGTGCTCTCTTCTTTAATGGCAACAGCATTTGTTGTAGAAATATTTTCAAAGGATATGCTGACATTTTCTGCCGGTGTACTTTTTTTCGGTATTGAAACTGTAGGACTGGTTTCAGTTGAAGCCACATCAGCCACAGAAACAGAATTGGTTTCTTTTAAAGCATCGGCTACCTCTGATACACTTTCAACTGTTGTCGGCACACTTCCGGATACTTCGTCCAACGTTATAGTTGTGGTATAACGTTCGTTACGTTTAGCATCTAAAGCTTTTGTCTTTAAAACCTGGCTTGTAGCGCCATTACCAATGGAAAGTTCCAAGGCAGGATACTCGGCTACAGGCAACGGGAAATAGAATGTTTTACTGGTCACGTCATTGCCAGCAGTAAAGTTTATAGTTATGGATGAGGAATTTGACGTTTCTGTGGTTGTCAATGTAGGGATACCATCAGCGAATGCTATTTGTGCATTTCCAGCAATGGCTGGAACAGTAGTTTTTTCTTGAGCGGTCATAGAAGTCAATTTCGCCCAAGTATAGTCCTTCGGGATATTATTGACAGTTATGCTCATCAGGGCACCTGCATTTTTAAAAGCCAAGACATCCTGTGCGCTCTCATTTATTTGGCAAGCCATAAGAGCACTGCTGTTTTCTCCTTCCTTATAATTATAGGTATCCTTCAACGTTAATGATATTTTACTTCCATCATAAGAAGCATCGCTGCCATAAGGATAAAAAGCAGCTTTCTTTACAGGACTCTCACCTTCCAGTACTCCTGAGAACCCTGCGTTCTTGGTCCCGGCTCCACTGGATAATGAATAGTTAATGTTAGTGTAAGTAGAAGAACTTCCATTCGTTACAAAAATGCCAATCTCGTCACCTATACTCCAAACGACAGAATTGCCATTCATAGCAGTACGCGATTCAGCATCTCCCATAGTGGCACATACTTCATCAACGCCACTTTTCGCCACGCCCAAATCTTCATTGGAACAACCGGTTATTCCTAATCCAAGAACAGCTAAAGATGTGAACAATATCTTTTTCATACGTGTATGTTTTTAAATTATTTATTTCAATTACCAAGGCTGCGGGTTATAGTCTTCTGTTCCACCACTTACTGCAAATCCTTTTTCCACTTCTACTTCGATAACCTCCACTTTAGGAGCCTCATACATTTCCATATTGTTTGTTTCCATAATTTCCGTACAATAAATTTAGATTATAATTTTTCAATGATTCTGTTCAGACATTATACGCCCCAATTATACCATAGAATATTTTTTTATGAAAGATGCTATAATTGCCGTCTGTGGGCAGAAGACTCCTGGCGGTCCGGTGACATATACTGTGTCTCCGCAACCTCGACTTGACAGATAACGGGAAATAAGGATTCGCATTCCCGCTTGCAGTGTTGTTTTCATACGTCTGTAAATGTTAGATCAGTCTATCTTGTCAAAAGACTTTGCCTAACTCCCCCTCCTCTGTTCGGCGGTTAATAAAAAAAAGCGTGAGGGCTGTATCTTGTTTATCTTATCGTCGGGCCTTCGCATTGCCTTGTACCTAGATAAACAACAGCCACCCACGCCATTAGGTATATAGATGCCACAGTAATGGCAGGTATATAACACAGACGTGAGCGTTGTTGTTATCATCTTCAGGTACAGTTCAAAGTTGCGAAGTTTGACGATAGAAGATAATTTCAATAACGCTTCTTAAAATATGTAACGTTCTACTACGCCATAGTATAATAGTCGGTACAAATATAATAATTTCTTAAATAGGAAAAACGTTTCTTAGCGATTATTTTTAATAATTGCTACCACAAGCATTAAAAACACTTCTGTATTTCACAATAAATCGACTCAACATAACGCCAATACCAATAGAAAGTTATAAGCAATTATACCCTCATGCTCTCATTATGCATATAATCCATTGAT
Source organism: Phocaeicola vulgatus ATCC 8482 (assembly GCF_000012825.1). Taxonomy (GTDB): domain Bacteria; phylum Bacteroidota; class Bacteroidia; order Bacteroidales; family Bacteroidaceae; genus Phocaeicola; species Phocaeicola vulgatus. Next base: position 5,124,228 of record NC_009614.1, read on the forward strand.
AATGAGTGTTGAATGAATGATGGTAGCATATTTCAAAAAGTATCTTTACCCTCATGCCCTCATTCTACAGAACAAATAAAAAGAGCATATCTATCTGATAACCAATAATATGAGCACATACGAAGTCTTAATTCAAAAGTTTGTCAGCCATCGCATTTTGAGCTTTTTCATCACAGTATACTCTATTTTACAAACATCCGATTACATTTTCATGCTGACAAGTTCTACTCATCGTACTTTCCTATTTGTTCTTTCTATTATTCGCAATTGCTTACTCACTAATGTGACTAACTATAATCACAAACGTGACTAAAGTTAATCACAAGTGTGATTAAGTCTAACCACTAATGTGATTAAGCAATTTCCCATAGTAAAGAACTGCAATATGAATGACCGATTATCATATAATGATTTCTATATAAACTATCAAGAACTCCCTAAAATGCAGTAGTTACCGTTGTTTCTCCTAGCAAAATATGATAAGATTCGTGTATATAAAAGGGATCTTGTAGGCATTATGCCATTTTTCTTCACCTAAAACGGCAAAATAGACTCTTTTCTCACCTGAGTGATTTTGAAACGAATTCAGCTATATCACATTGAATATAAGAATATTAGATAATAATCAGTATAATTAAACAGTGAGAGCATGAGGGCAAATTGTTTCTTCAAAAATATGCTACCATCATTCATTTAACACTCATTATCAATGGATTATATACATAATGAGAACATGAGGGCATATTTGCTTATAACTTTCTATTGGTTATCTCCTTTCTTTATTCCTTGATATTACGGATATGACTAACAGGCACACCGCCCACAACCGTATTTGCCGGAACCTCTCTTGTCACGATCAAACCTGCTGCAATGACAGCATTGTTTCCGATGGTTATTTATCGGATAAATGAAGAATAAGTGCTTTGTTTCTTATTCTATTTATCAAATGTTACTTGTACCATTAGAATGAAGAAGGCTGATTAGTATGAATGTGAATATGCTGCATATAAATTTTCAACCAAAACAATTATGGATTGCCGATGAAAAACTTAAATGTCTAATACATGGTTTAGATTAAGGAGAGGATTTTTCCTCTCCTTTTTTCCTTCCGATACGCCCCATTATGAGAATGTGCCGTTTGAGCTGCCGAATTCGTGGGTATGGTGTAGATTGGAAGATATAGCTTATGTTGCATCTGGAAGTACACCAGATAAAACATGCTTTGTAGAGAATGGTGTTCCTTACATTAAGATGTACAATCTCAGGAATCAAAAAATAGATTTTGCCTATCATCCACAATATATTACAGAAGAAGTGCATAATGGAAAGCTCCAGCGTTCGCGCACAGAAGTAGGAGACCTTATTATGAATATTGTTGGACCACCTCTTGGTAAACTTGCAATTATTCCTACAACATTGCCACAAGCAAATTTTAATCAGGCCGCTGTACTAATACGCCCTTACAAATTTAAAGAGGTGTTGGTATCATATCTAAAAGTCTACTTAGAGGAAATGTCAGAAATAAATTCTATTGCCACACGAGGTTCTGCCGGACAGGTTAATATATCACTGACACAATCTCAAAATATGCGAATACCAATACCGCCTTTAAATGAAGTTAGAAGGATAATTGAAGAGGTGTCTAAGTATGATATTTTGATTGATTCGCTCAAACAAAATATTACTGACATTCAAAATCTTATAGCCTATACCAAATCCAAAATCCTTGATCTTGCCATTCACGGTAAACTAGTACCGCAAGATCCGAATGACGAACCAGCCATTGAACTATTGAAGCGCATAAATCCCGACTTCACACCTTGTGATAACGGGCATTATACGTTTGACGTTCCGAGCGGGTGGATAACGACAAATTTAGGGTCAATATTTAATGTCGTATCAGCTAAAAGAATTTTGAAGTCAGATTGGAAGCATAGTGGTGTTCCATTTTATAGAGCACGTGAAATAGCCAAGCTGTCTATTTATGGACTTGTAGATAATGAATTATATATTTCAGAGGAACATTATAACTCATTAAAGGAGAAATTTCCAGTACCCAAAGCGTCAGATATTATGATTTCTGCCGTTGGTACTATTGGCAAATGCTACATTGTAAAAGAGTCTGATAAGTTCTATTACAAGGATGCAAGTGTACTTTGTTTGTGTAATGACTATCAAATAAATGCGAAATATATTTACCACATCATGAGAAGCGAATATATGCTAAAACAGATGTATGATAACTCAAAGGGTACAACTGTTGATACCATTACGATTGAAAAGGCAAAACAATATATATTGCCCCTACCTCCACTTGCCGAGCAACAGCGCATAGTAGCCAAGATTGAAGAGACATTCTCCATTTTTGACGGTATTCAAAATTCCTTAGAAGCGTAAACAAGAACGCTTCTAAGGACTAATGTAACTTTACCAGTTCACCACTTTATCCACAATCTTCTGCTGTTCGCTGGCAGTGCGGCGTAAATAGATACGAGTGGTTTCTATGCTTTCATGCCCCATGAGGTCGGCAAGTAAAGCAAGGTCGTTAAAGCGGTCAAGGAAGTTTTTGGCGAAACGGTGACGGAATGAATGAGGGTAAACCACCTCTTTGTTCATCCCGTATTTTTCAGCAAAATGTTTGAGTTGAGAAGCTATTCCACGAGTAGTAATGCGCTGTCCAAACCGATTCAGAAAGATGTAGCCGGAAGTAAGTCCTATTTCTCTGAGCCATTTCGCAGCCTCCGTGCGCAAGTTCTTCGGGATATACAAACGGCGTATCTTTCCTCCCTTGCTGTATAGGTCAAGATGCCCGATTTGTATATGTTCTGCTTTGATATGGAGTAGTTCGCTGACACGTGCCCCTGTAGCAGCCATAAACCATACGATGAAATACCACTCATCATAACCATCTGCTTTGAGCTGGGCTTTGAGAAATTTGTAATCGGCATCGCTTATTACATTTTCCAAAAAGTTCTTCTGTTGTACCTTTACGAACTTCACTTTCAGTTTCTCTTGTTTTGTAAATTCCAGATACTTATTGATACCTTGCAGCCGAAGGTTCACCGTCTGTGGCTTAAAGTTCTCCACCAAGTACCCCTTATATGCCAAGAGGTTCTTCTTGTTTACTTCTCCATAATGATTGAGGAAATACTGTACCGTCCACACATACGATGTAACGGTGTTCTTGGCGAGATTAGTCTTTGCCAAATGATTTTTGAATTTTGTTACCATACTACATTGATTTATAATGAATACAGTAACAATATAAGAGAATATATCGAACATGATAAGAAGTTGCCTGAAGGATGGGCTATGTGCAGGCTTGAATAAGTTGTAGATTATGAACAACCTACTGCTTATATTATAAATTCAACGGCTTATGATGATTCCTACTCAATACCAGTCTTAACAGCAGGTAAGTCTTTTATAATTGGTTATACCAATGAAGCGACAGGGATATGCTCAAATCTTCCTTGTATAATCTTTGATGATTTTACAACAGATTCAAAACTAGTTGTTTTTCCTTTCAAGGTAAAATCATCAGTAATGAAGATTCTAAAAATGCACAGTGATATTGAGATTGATTATGTGGCAATGTTTATGAGTGTCACATATCAATCTGGTTACACTCATAAACGATATTGGATTTCTGAATACTCAAAATAAGAGATACCTATACCACCGAAGGCAGAACAAAAACGGATTGTTTATACAGCCCGTAATATTTCATTCATCGTATCAAGCACCATATCTATTTTAGCCACAATTCGTTCTTGCTCTTTATATGGCGGTATGGGTATTAAAACATTACCAATAGATGTTTTTGTTAAACTGGGCATAGCCGTACTTTTATCTAATTTGCTAAAATCAAATGATAAGCAGAAATAATACAGATATTTATCAAGTATAGCATCATTAGCCTTCAAGCCAAAAGCTGTATCAACGTTCCAAAAATGTTCCTCTACGAATATAGGATTATTAATTGTACCTTTTCTTCCAATTATTGTAGAACCTGCGATGCAAAGATACTGATTAGCTCTGCCTATAACACCGCCACTACCATAAATTGGATATATACCGTTAAGTGTTTCAACATTTTTTTGAGACTTCCCATTCGTTATACTTGTAATCTGTTTCATTTTACAAATAGCCCATCCTTCAGGCAACTGTGTATAATGCCCGTTATCACAAGGTGTGAAGTCGGGATTTATGCGCTTCAACAGTTCAATGGCTGGCTCGTCATTCGGATCTTGCGGCACGAGTTTGCCGTGAATAGCAAGATTGAGGATTTTACTTTTTGCCTGCTTGATAGTTGTTTGTAAATCTTCCTTGCTATTCTTGATAGTATCAATTAAAGAAATCCACTTAGCCACCTCTACAACAATTCTTTCTTGTTCCTTTAAGGGTGGAATAGGTATCATTAATTGCGAAAGCTTTTGAGCATTGATATTAGATTGATTAACAGCATCCGTTTTTACATTATAGCACCAATTACGATAATAGCTGCTATTCATTACAGTATTAAGGTAGTCTGAAAAAATCAATATCGGTCTAATGCGAATAAGATAGCCAGCATATATGGCTGGTTGTTCTTTCTTATAGATTGCCGTTTTCCCTACCCATTCACTACTGTTTGTGCGATTGAACAGTAAATCGTCTTTTTCAAGTGAGTACAGCTTAATATCTTCATTATTTGACGAATACACTAAATTAGAATAATCGATTGTACCGACATTAGTAATATTCCCCATTCGCAAGACAGCTATTTTTCCCACACTTAAAGACTTCTCTGAAGTTCCGTATTTCAATTCGCACACAATATCTTCTAAATTGCACCATTCCCACCCATTGGGTAACAAATAGGGATAATGGGGCGTATCGGAAGACTTTGCAGACTTCTTACTCCGTTTAATTTTGCCTTCTTTTATCAGTCGTTCTTTTTCAGCCTTGATTCGTTCGAGCAGAACTGATGCTGGTTCATCGTTGGGATCTTGGGGTACAAGTTTTCCATGTATCGCAAGGTCGAGTATCTTTTGACGTAACGCTTTTGTATCCATCGTTATATTTCTGTTTGTAATTGTGCAGTTTTGGCTGCACAATTACTATTCATGTTCTTCCAGTTTCTTTAATTCCTCATTTTCTTCAAACTCTTCAATCCATTCCTTCACCTTAGCTTGCAATAAAGCCTTGTTGGGGAGATAGAGTTGATAAGCAGAAGCATAGATGTTAACATCTTTAGGCAAGGTAAGTTCCACTAGTGCATCGTTCTTCTCCTTACACAGTAGAATACCAATTGTCGGCTTTTCAAAGTCTTGTTTGACATAGCGGTCGTAATAGTTGACATACATCTGCATCTGCCCAAGGTCTTGGTGAGTTAGTTTGTCTATCTTCAAATCTATAAGCACATAGCATTGTAGCAAACGATTGTAAAACACCAAGTCAACAAAGAAATGCTGCTCATCAAATGTGAACCTTTTCTGCCTTGCTTCAAATAGAAATCCTTTGCCAAGTTCTAATAGGAATTGCTGCATCTTGTTGATAATGGCATTCTCTAATTTAGACTCTGAATAAACTGCATCGGGTTTTAGACCAAGAAACTCTAATGTGATGGGATTCTTGATAATGTCTGATGGTTTCCCAATAGATTGTCCTTCCTTAGCCAACCGCATTACTTCATCTTTGTTACGGCTCAAAGCCAATCTCTCATAAAGACAGCTTCCTACTTGACGGCTGAGTTGTCTTTTAGACCATTGTTGTTGAGTACATTCTATTTCATAGAAACTGCGGGCATCCGGATTTTCCACCCTCATCAGTATAAGATAATGAGACCATGAGAGAGCGAATGTCGGCTCAGAGATACATTCCTCTGACTTCGGATAATCGGCTAACCACTGGTTAGCCTTTTGACTCGGCTTTGGACAACCACTGGTTAGCCCTTTAGAAAAAACAATATAAAACTGCCGTATATTCTTAAGCGTTGAATATGACCATCCATCTCCCAACCTATCAGTCAGACGTTTGGAGAGTTCTTTCAGCACCGCCTTTCCATATTCGGCTCTTGTTTCCCCCTTTTGCTCATATTCTACTATATATTGTCCGATATGGAACTTAGTATAAACCTCAGCTATATTGACGGCTGTTGCCACACGTTCCCTTGCCTGCGTAACAAGGTTAACAACCTTCAAGAACAGGTCGTTTATATCTTTATCATTTGTGAAAACCTCTTTTCCCATAACTCAATTTTCTTCAATATTCGCAAGTAGCTTTTCAAGTTCAACCACAGCAGCACTTATCGTTTGGCTTTTATCCTTTATATCAGCCATCAGCTCTGCCAATGAACGGTTGTCCACCTCACCACCTTGCTTTATCCAAGTAATGTCAAGACTTGTTTTGTCTCTGGTAAGAATTTCATCTACAGGGTATTTACGCCAACGACCTTGCGGATTATTTTCTGCATCGTATGTCTCTACTCGATTATTATAGCAAGAAACAAAATCATCCAAATGATGCCGTTCCAGTTTATTGGTGGCAAGCGTATGCTTTATATCTGTACGGTAGTCGTAAAACCATATTTCCTTGGTCGGTTGTCCTTTGCTGAAAAACAACACGTTGGCTTTTACGCCTTGGGCATAGAAAATACCTGTAGGTAAACGCAAGATAGTATGCAAATTAAAATCCTGCAATAAGCGTTTACGAATAGTCTCACCTGCTCCAGCCTCAAAGAGAACATTATCAGGAAGTACAACTGCTGCACGTCCTCCCGTTTTGAGCATAAGCATCATGTGCTGGAGGAAATTTAACTGGTTATTCTTGGTCTCTACATAAAAATCCGGGCGGTTAATATCCACCGATCCAGCCGGACGAGTTCCAAAAGGAGGATTGGCAAGAATCACATCTACAAGAGTTGACGGTTCTTTTTCCAAAGAATCCTCACAAACAATCGGACTACGGTCTGTACCAATACCATGCAAATAAAGATTCATGGAAGCAAGCGTCACCACTAAAGGCGTATTATCCACACCATGCAAAGCTTTGTCACGCAAGAAATCACGTTTTTCTTTACTTGCTGACTGACCTTTCATATAATCGTAAGCTGTAAGCAAGAATCCACCCGTTCCACAAGCCGGGTCACAAACCGTTTCCCCCATTTGCGGATTGATACAATCTACTATTGCCTGAATAAGTGGACGAGGAGTAAAATACTGTCCTGCCCCGCTTTTCTTGTCTTGTCCGTTCTTTTCAAGAATGCTTTCGTAGATAGCTCCTTTCACATCACCGTCCATAATGAGCCATTGCTCCTCATCAATCATGGTGATGACCTTTTTCAGATAAACAGGCTTGTCTATCTTGTTTTGAGCCTTCGTATAAATCGTACCTATCAGATTATCCTGCTCACTAAGCAATTTAAGGGTCTCTTCATATTGTTTTACCAAATCCAAGCCATCAAGTACTATCAAATCTGCCCACTGATAACCAGTTGGAATAGCCGACTCTTCTCCAAACATTTCTACATTTTCGGCATCCATCTTCAAGAATAAAAGATAGGTCAGTTGGGTAATATAATCAGTAAATCCAATTCCTTGTCCGGCAAGAGTGGTTGCCAGATTCCATACTTTTTTGGTGAGCGATTGCTCTGTTGTATTATTTGTTGCCATTTCTTTATGCTGCTTTTCTTAAAACTACAAATGTGTAAAGTGAATGAAGTGCCTCGTCTGCCTTCTGCATATTGCCAAACGCTCTAATCATTTGGGCTGCATGGGTAGCATCATCTTCACGAATATCTCTGATAGTACAAGCTCCGTTAGAAGCGATGTAATCCACAATACGACTGATAACCTCTCGCTGTTTGTCAGTTATTTCACGCTGGTTTTGCCCTAACCAAAGATTGAAAAACTGTTTAGAGGTAGTAACTACGCTATCCAATCGTTCGATTTGGTGGAAAGCAAAGCGCACAAGTTGTATGATATTGGTCAATGCATCGCTTTCTTCTTTGGTAATGGAACGCCTTACCACTTTAGGGTTAACTATGGCATAAGAGTTCCAGAGTTGTTTGGATGTAAAATGATTGTTTGCCATTTTAAGTCTGTTCTCCAAATCCTTTAGCATCGAATAGGTTATAGGCTCTCCCTCATTGTTGTAAATGATGCGCAGTGCCTCTATTTCGTCATAGTACTTTTTACAAAAATCTTCAAAAGCCTCTGTCGTATTTTTTGCTTCCTCAATGGAAAACCCTTTGGAGATAAGCGTATCTTCACCCGGCATCAATGTATTGACGAATCCGGCTGCAAGTATAAGAAGGTATTTCCGAGCATCTGCATGATTGGCAAGCGGAGCGACTAGCCCCTTACGTTCATTGTTAGGCTCATCAGTGCTTACAAACGGTGGAAGAATGCCTTTCTCCAGTGCATCGTATATTCTGGCAGAAAGTTCCTTCATGTCATCATGAGACAAACGGACAAACTCTTTCCGTTGCGGATCATCCGCCTTGTTGTATATTCGGGCAAGCGTTGCAGCAAGCCGTTTGAGATACTCGTCAGGAATATAGCCATGACTAATACGTTCTAATAGCTCCTTTAGAGTAATCGTCTTTGTTGTAGGAGCATCATCTATAGGTGCCACTGTTTGCGCATGTTCCGTCACGCCTACCGCATCAACCAAATAAAAACAATCCTTGCTGAATGCGTTCGGGGTAACATTGCGAAGTTGCTCATCACCAATAGTACGTACTCCACGCCCTTTCATCTGAATATACAAAGGCAATGACTCCACATCACGCATGAACATCACCACTTCCAGCGGCTTTACATCTGTTCCGGTGGCAACCAACGTACAGGTGACAGCAATACGGAAATCCTTGTCGTTACGGAATTGGCGTATCAGTTCGTTACTGTCGCCTGCCGAATAGGTAATTTTCTGAACAAAGCGGTCATCAGTCCGTCCAAACACCTCTTTAGCTATTTGTACGATATTTGTAGCATGAGCTTCATTGAGAGCAAAAATCAATGTTTTGGGCAAAAAGTCCATATTTGGTTCACGTTGCGGGTCATTAAACAATTCCGTATAAACCACATCCCGATAGGTCGAAAGGACTAACTTTATCTGTGCCGGATTGATAATACTCCGATTAAGTTCTTTATTTGTATAGATTTTGGTTTCCTTACTACTTACAATCTTAACCTCACCTGTATATCTTGTTTCTTCTTTAAATTTCTCACCCTCTAATATAGCCCCACCCGTTTCTGTGACTTGCGTTTTTATTCTATATACCCGACAATCCACATTCACGCCATCAACAATACTCTTTTCCAATGTGTAGTTAACAATGCAGTTATTATTGAAGAATGCCATTGTTTCAGGGATAGGAGTTGCGGTCAGACCAACCAATCTTGCCGTATCGAAATACTCCAGCACCTTGCGCCAGTTCCCATAAATGGAGCGATGGCACTCGTCTATGATAATCATATCAAAGTAGTCGTGCGGTAAGTTGGGATTAGGAGGCAAGGTTACTTCCTCTATAGGTTCATTCTCGTCATCATCATTATCCTCAATAGTTTCTCCTTTCAAGAATGAGAATAGACGTTGTATTGTAGAAATAACGACATTGCTATCAGAAGGAATAGAAGACGAGCGAAGGCGATTGACCGTAAAGATAGTATTGAAAGCCTCCCCGTTCTCTGTCAGACGGAAAGTTCCAAATTCTCCTTCTGCTTGTTTTCCAAGATTATTTCGGTCTACAAGAAACAACACTCTACGCATTGGTGTATAAGAAAGCATCCGGTAGGCAGCAAGACAAGCAGTATATGTTTTACCCACACCGGTGGCAAGAACCATCAACGCCCGATTTTGCCCAGCACGGAAACTCTTTTCAAGTTCTGTCACTGCCTCATATTGGCAATCACGCAGCCCTTTCTTTTTCAATGTAGGGAGTCCGGCAAATGCATCTTCAATTCCCAGCCTCTTTACCAATTCATGTGGTGTAGGGATATTCATGATCTGCCTGAAACAAGAATCTTGTTCACGAAAATCACAGCAATATAGTTCCTTACCATTCGAAGTGAAGATAAAAGGCAATGGCTTTTGATATGCCTGATAGATATTCGGAACACTTCTTGCATATAAGGCTGCTTGCTCGCATACCTCTGAAGCAAAAGCATCCGTTTCTTCACGCTTAGCTTCAAGTACCCCTACTGCTTTTCCATTAATGAAAAGGAAATAATCTGCCTCAAGATTTCCTTTCAATAAACCTTCTCTTATGGCTACAGCCGTACAAGTAGGTTCATAATCCTCCCTGTTGACTACTTTCCAACCAGCATCGGCAAACCACTGGTCTATCTTTATTCTTGCTTTTTCTTCAGGAGTCATGTTCTTGATATTGTAAATTATCGGAAGTTCATAGGCACATCTGCAACAGGTTACAAAAGGAACCAGAACCTCCTAACCGTATTAAATAATTTATTGCAACCTTTCTTTTTTATCGGTTATCAAATCCTTCAAATCAACTTGTAATATCTCCGCAATCCGTTGCAAGGTTTCCAAATTAGGCTGAATCCGATTACAGGCATAGGCATTGACCATACTGAAACTCTTATCTAGCTGTTTAGCTAACCACGTTTGAGAAATACCTTTTTCGGATAAAACAGTCTTTATTCTATTCAGTTTCATTACTTGATATGATTTTATTAGACAAATATAGGGAATTATATTCGATAATAGTGTATATTTGCATTAAGAAAAGTCAGTTCTTAAATGAGTTATACCTCAAAGTAATTGAATTTAGACATATTTATGGGAAAGACAGTAACAACATATCTCATTGATGGAGACCCAAAAGGAACTCAATACGCATTCATTAGCAACAAAATTTGCCAAATGTTTGTCGTACCACGTTCTAATCTCTCTTATTTGAATACACAAGAGAAGTTACAAAAACCTGCATTCTATATATTGCTGGGGGAAGATGAATCAACCAAGCCGCAGGCGTATATAGGTGAAACGGAGAACTTTAAAGAACGTGTAAAAGACCACGATAGCAAAAAATCGTTTTGGCAAAAAGCACTCATATTTGTATCGAAAGACGCCGATATGACTAAAGTTGATGTGCAATACCTAGAACATAAAGCTATAGCCGAAGCCAAGAAAGCAAACGCTTTTGTTTTAAGCGATAATAAACAAATTCCTAAAGCCCCTAACCTACCGGAGCATCAACAGGACTCAATGAATGAATTTTTCGAAGATGTGAAGTTTTTGGCATCATTTATCGGTTGCAATATTTTTGAAGTATCACAACCCAAAGAAGAACATCTATTCTACACCAAAGGTAGAGGATGCAATGCAAAAGGTTTCTACAGTTCCGATGGATTCACAGTCCTAAAAGGAAGTACTGTTGCCAAAACAATGGTTCCGTCTTTCAACTGGAAAGAAAAACGAGAAAAGATGCTTCAAGATTACACTTCTACTGAGAACGGAATATTGGTATTGACATCAGATAAAACTTTTTCAAGTCCCAGTACTGCCGCAGATTTCTGTATTGGTAGCAGCAACAACGGCTGGTTGGTATGGAAAGATAAAGAAGGAAATACATTGGACTCAGTTTATAGAAAACAGTTGGATTAATAACATATCAGTTGGAGGCAAATATGGAAATTATCAATCTACTAGACTTCACAGACCGCATCGAGTTGAGAGAATGGCTGAAGGTCAACCATAATCGGGTGAAATCGTGTTGGGTTGTAACTTCACGCTCTAAACAGCCCACATACGAATGTATTCCATACATTGAAGTTGTTGAAGAAGCATTGTGCTTCGGGTGGATTGATTCAACTCTAAAGAAATTGCCAGACGGATGCCTTGCACAGCGGCTTTCACCTCATCGCAAAGGAAGTCATTGGACTGAGTTAAACAAAGAACGTTGTATCAATCTTGAAGACCGAGGACTTATGACAGATGCCGGACACCAAGCCTTTGAGAAAGCCTATTCCTACGAAATAGTTCCCAAAGGCTCTCTTATGGAAGAAAAACCGCATTCCTTGATTTAGCCGAGCTTCGTACCGAACGGAAAATCATTTCTACAATAGAAAGCCCCCATTCGGGAAAAGTCATCGATACCTATCAAATAGTCGAAAGGAAACAGTCTTCGTACCGGTCGCTTCTCCTCCATCGCTACAATCTGCTCACGTCGCAGCAACAACGTTCGCCACCCAATGACCCGGCAAAGCATCCGAGAAACATCCAAATATATCTTTCTCCGGTTGCGTATATTGCTGTCCCGGATAATTATTCAGATCATCGCTCAGAAACAAATCTCCGTGTTTTTTTCAAAACATCCATCATTGAGAGTAAAACAATAGCAATCCGAGCTACGAAGAGATTCATAGCCTAACTCACCAACGAGTTCTGTTTCTTCGATCCAATCAAAATCGGCATATACATATAGCGTCTTCATCGCTTACTCTTTCTTCGAAGCACGTTCCCTTGTCTTCAAACTCAAATTCTGCAAAACTTTTCCCAATTTATCTTCTTTGACCAGCCACAGAATATCATCATCAAGCTGCAGAACATACAGCACTCGCAAGTATATTCCGATTGCTACCATCGGTGCGCCTTTCTCTATTCGGAACACAGTCAACGGGGAACAAGTGCCCGTTCCGCCACCTGAGCCACACTCAAATTCCTCCGCTATCGAGCCAGTTTTATCTGCTCTCCCACAACCGACATCTTCTGCTCCAATTTTCGAGACAACTTAATCCCCATTGTATTCTTTGTCATAATCAACTTATCATATAATATGTAAAAATATTACTTTTTATCTATTTAATGATAGATTGCAGACAAAATCGCAAGACTAGAAGACACAGCAGTATAAAGGCTCTACACTTTTTCAAACGAATCATCCCCATTACACGACATTTTTCCAAACGAATTAAATGTCTATTCTACAAAAATTACCTTACAACATATATTCAAGATTAGTTTACTATTCAAATGAAAACCAACTTTACTTTATCCCCGTATTCCTATATACGTTCAATAAAGTAAAGTCAAAATAAGGGAGAAGAGATGGCTGCACTATGATGAAATAACTTCAATCATTTTTCTTTTGGCTGCAAAACGTAGAGTAACCGAGTGTAAAGATCGAACAAAATACAACTCCGAATAGGACACATAACACTCGCATGGGAACCAGAAAATACCTGTGAATCTATCCTCGATTTTACTACCCTTTTGGGCAAAACGAACTCCGACATACCCTATCTTTGTGAACAAGATCTATCGAAGCCCTAGAAGGCAGTTTTCACCCTTTCTCCCTCTGTTCGAAGAGAAACGATAAAAAACATTAAAACGTCGGTCCTTAGCGAAAAAACAAGTAATTTTGTAAAGTTTCCACCTTTTAAATACAAACTATCGAAAATCAGTCAGCATACGATATTACATTGTATAAAAAATTATATTAAGATACTACAATATGTCAAACATTATTCTTGATACAAAAAATGTAGGGAAGATCAAGGGCCTTTTCTACCTCCCCGATTATCAACGGGGTTATAGATGGACCTCGGAGGAAATAAAACTCCTTCTCGATGACATTTATGAAAGTGCGGGAAAGCCATATTGCTTACAACCAATTGTTGTAAAGAAAAGCAATGAGAGGTTCGAGCTCATTGACGGGCAGCAACGTCTTACAACCATATACCTCATCTGCAAGTATATGGAAGCAAAACTGGGAGATCTATATGAACCTAGTTTTAAGTTAGAGTATGAAACTCGTAAAGAATCAGCAAACTTTCTTGGTAATATTGATCTTTCGCTTAGAGAGCTGAATATAGATTATTATTTTATCGCATCTGCATACGAATATATAGAGCAATATTTTACAGAAAAGACACAGGGTGAGCGTCGAGAAATGGCAGCTTACCTGACCAAACTCAATGAATATTTCATATCATCAGTAAACGTCATTTGGTACGAAGTGGATTCTGCTGAGAATGGTATTGAGCTATTTGAGCGTCTAAACATTGGAAAAATTCCACTGACAAGCTCGGAACTTGTCAAAGCCTTGTTTCTTAAAGACAGTGTGCGAGACAAGATGTCAGGACGACAGGAGGAAGTCTCACTCCAGTGGGACATGATTGAGCAAGAACTACAAAATCCATCATTTTGGGGCTTTTTGTCCAATATTGATGGAGATCAAATGCCAACTCGTATAGATCTTATCCTTGATCTGATGGTAGACAAATCAGGGAATGATCGTGAAAAGTATCGTACATTCTTTTACTTTGATCGACAAATAAAGTCTCTATCGGAAACCACCACAGAAAATCCGCTTCTTGAGATATGGAGTCGCATCTATCATGTGTTTCTTACACTACGCGAATGGTATACGAACCATGACTTTTACCATAAAATTGGTTATCTGATTACTATAGGAGTTCCACTAAGGAAAATTTATACCGTATGGCAAAATGATGGCAACACTCCTCTTGCTAAGGATATATTTCTTAGCGAGCTCGACAAAATGATTTCAGAATCAATAAGCATTAAAGATAAAGAAGAGTTACTTAGCTTATCATACGATACAAGGAAAGACAAACTACAAAAGGTATTGACTTTGTTTAATGTGGAAACAGAACGTCTGATGGACGATGGTAAACGAAGGTTCCCATTTGACAAACATAAAGATTCTATATGGAGTTTGGAGCATATCCACGCTCAAAATGCCGAAAGCCTTAAAAAGAATAAAGATATTCTTACATGGCTAGAAAGTCATATTGCACTTTTGAAATCTTCTGAAGGTTCTATTTTTGAGGTAAATAATGAACTTATAGAGAAAATGGAGATATTGATTGAACAACTTCATAGCGATAAGGATCCAGGGAATGTGCGTGAACGCTTTAATGAGATTCAGAAGGAAGTAATTATCATATTCACGTCTAAGGAAGATGTCGTTAAGGAGAATAGCTACTCGCATGGATTAGCAAATATGGCACTACTAGATGTATCTCAAAACGCGGCTCTTAGCAACTCCGTTTTTGATGTTAAAAGACACCGTGTCATTAATTATGATAAAGAAGGAAGATACATTCCAATTTGTACAAAACACGTATTCTTCAAGTACTATACTCAAGAGGGTCCATCGCTTTTCTTTTGGGGAGAAACAGACCGAAGAGATTATGCCGAGGCCCTTAATGAGAAAATTTCACCTTATTACAAACAGGATAATAACGATACCACTATACCCAACTTGACAAATGGAAACTACGACACTGAAGAATCTGATTTCTGAAAACAATCCTTACGGAATAAGTGGAATCACTATACCACGGATTCAACGTGCTTATGCACAAGGCCGATCTGATGCACATGCAGTAAAGACTCGTGAACGTTTTCTATCAGCAATACATGCTGGATTAATAAACAATGGTTTAACCCTCGATTTCATTTATGGTAATATTCAGAATGGTCAGCTGATTCCTCTTGATGGACAGCAACGACTAACTACTCTTTGGCTACTTCATTGGTATGCAGATAAAAAAGAGGGCATCAACGATAAGCGACTTGCGAGGTTTTCATACAACACACGTTATAGCGCGAGAGATTTTCTTATAAAGCTTGTTAACTACGAACCTACATGGAAAACACATCTTAGTGATGAAATTAAAAATGAGGGATGGTTTCCAATGGAATGGAGCAACGATCCTACGGTTAGAGGAATGCTCACAATGCTTGATGAAATCCAAAAGCGTTTTGCCGATATTAATGACTTATGGAACAAATTGGATAAAATTAATTTCTATTTCCGCGATATTGAGGAGATGAAGTTAACCGATGACATTTACATCAAGATGAACTCCCGTGGAAAACCACTCACTGACTTTGAGCATTTTAAGGCAGAACTCTTAAAGGTTATGCGTTCTGAAAATGACGATGAAGCTACTGCTAAACGCATTGGCCTTAAGATAGACCGCGAATGGACCGATTTACTTTGGATTTATAGGGATGAGTATAATCTCGTCGATAGCGGTTTTCTAAACTTTTTCCGTATGATTTCCCTTATTCTTGTCTATAAGTCAGATCGCTCTTCATCAGAATTTGATTTAGAAGATGATTTCAGTTTACTGGAAAGGCTTTATAAGAATCAACCAAAAAATGTAGTGTTTTTTGAACAATCCTTTGATTGCATGGTCAATATTCAAAACAAAGCGCGACGTTCTAATTCATTAATACTTAACCCTATTGATATTTTTTTCAACTCTTACCTGTCAAAAGATTATCATGAACACGAAAAAGTTGTCGTATCTCAACAAATTACAGATCTCAATATTTTCAAAGGGGTATTGACCGGAGCCGCGTTGCGTAAAAATACTACCTATTGGTTAATAATGCTCTACTCCTTTCTTATCTATTTAATGAACTATGATAAGATAAAAGAAATGGATTTCCGTCGACGCTTGCGTGTGGTAGTGAATCTGCTCAAAAATTCCAGAAACGAAGTTGTCGATACCCCTAATGGTGATGCAGGAAACCGTATGCCCGCAAATCTTCGTCAGGTAGAAAATATTATTCTTTCTGGAGAAATTGCAGATAGTATAATGATTGACAATGACGTGAGACAGAATTTCAATGTAATTCAGATGGAAGAGGAGCGTCAAAAGCTCCAGTTTACCAAAGAACATCCCGAGCATTCTGCTGGTCTTTTTCAGTTGGAGGATCACTATCTGCTTCAAGGTCGTACAGATCTTGTTGGGTATGAGAATACTCATCTTTATCAGCGATTCATCCATGTCTTTGATAGATGCTCTCGCGATATTATTGACTGTGCAATGTTAGCAACGTATGATTATAGCCAAAGGATAAATAATTGGTGCATTCAACTTGGTTCTGGGAATCAGGATGAAATTGGCAATAAGGCTTGGTATGCATTATTTCATCCGACAGGCAAAAATCCAGATTTTAATAAGACAAAAAAATCATTACGTTCTCTGCTTGAGATTGATATAGAAATAGACGACATTTACTTACAAGAAAAAATTGATGCGTATCTAACAGAATGCAAAACTAAAAGTCAATACGATTGGCGATATTATTATATCGCGTATCCATGCTTCCGCCCCGAGCGTTATGGCAAATATACTATGTATGATGAACAACCATACGCTCTTGTGGCATTGCACTCTGAAAAGCGTGAATCATCTAATGCCTACCAATGTATGCTTCAAGCACTCATTGAAGGACAAGCAGTAGCAAATTCTGTAGAACGATATGATATCCGTGCGCTCTCTTACAGAAAAGGGCTGTTGAGATGTGAAAACAATGCTTTTGTATCATACTCTTTGAAGGACAATAAAGAGCGTGCCAGATTTATCATTCCACAAAACAAAGAAGGCATTGACATCGTTGACCGTATTCAATATTTCAAAGATAATAGAAAGGATAATGATTACTGGATATATCAGGAAGGTTAGTATTAAATCGTAAGTAAAGTCGCTCTCTTCAATTATAGAGCGACTTTACCTAACTCTATAGGGAATGCTTATTTTATACGGCAGAGCTATAGAGGAAACACTAATCACATCAACGGCATACAAGAGTATCGGGTTAAACAAAATTCAAGTATAAAACTCTCTTCATAGGGGCAACTGCCTAGAGTCCTTCAAGGTAATCAAATACGAGGTGTTGGCACTGCAGAGCGGTGTTTATAGGCAATACCGCAGCTTTAAGCTCTTTACCGAAAAGACAGACCTTCCCGTAACCAAGCTCTCGATGCGAATGCAAAAGATACTCACTGATTGGTTTGCAAAAAGCTATTAGATCAAATCCACAACTGTTAGCTTCATCGTAGCCTGGAAACCCAAGGATGTCCCGAAGGAGAAACTGGAAACAACTGGCTGACTGGCCGACCATTGTACTCACTCTCTGATCGAAGATCCAACAAAAAGTCGGGAGCCGAAAAGACGGTTTTGCCTTTTTTCTCTCTGTTTGGAGAAAGAGGATGAAAAAAATCGTTAAATCATCAATTTGTTGCGAAAAACAAGTAAATTTTAGAGGCTTCTATTTTTTGATGTAAACTAATGACAATCAATTAGCATAATATGCTGCATCGGCCAGCTCTACTCCTATACCTTTTCTTTCAGAGATGAGAAAGATAAACATCAACGACCTTTACTCATCCAAGGATACTTGGCAAGATACCATCAAATCAAAAGCTCAGAAGGACGGTATAGGGATTACACTTTATCATCAATACAAACAAAATGCAACTTCACAGAGTTCAATGAAGAGCAGTCCATGTTACAGAACATTTTCCACATTTCTGCTTTACTCCTAGCAACATCCCATTATGAAATTCCATGAAACTTTCATTCAACCTCCTCACATTCTTCTCACTCGTTCCGCTTCGCATCATCACCTGCACCCATACTCTCAAGATACTGCAATTCCCGTTCCGCAAACTCACGGTTCTCCTCCTCTCCCAGCATTTGATAGAGCAGTTCCCTAGCTTGCGAATAATATTTCAAGTTTACTAATACTTGTGCTGCCCTGCGCCGAAGAAAATGATAAAGTGGAAACAAGGTATTCTTTTCATCACCATACATCTTTATCTGACTGCCAACCAAACTCACCATAGAATAAATATACTCAAGAGCTCCTGTATCCTTCATTTCGACGAGACAGTTGGTAAAATCACGAATCGCATGAATGGATGAATTTCTTTTAGCATTAGTCAAATAATAATAAGCCTTTTCAAAATGCCCTAATGTGAGATAAACAAAACCGATATGATAACAAATCACATAATATTCTTCCTTGCCACGCTCCGGCAATTCTGTCCAGTGGACTTGATAATACCGAAAAATAGAAAGATAACACCCCAACGCCTGAAGATAACATTGCTGCCTGAAAAATTTCTTCCCCCAATAAATAGTAGTCTGCAAGGTAGGCTCGGTATAAGCCAGCAACGCCTGTTGTTCCTCCGTCAGTTCGTCAAACTGTTTGTTTGCCGCTTTTTCTTTAGCATCGTCCAACATATATTTCAACTCCCAATAATCATCATGATCCGTTGTCAATCTTACCTCAATCATACTACTGAATACTCTGCCTTTTTGGGTTTCATCGAAAAAAGCATCTACCCTGTCCGTCCGCATAGCCGACAACTTATAATAAAGAGACCGTTCATTACTGCCTTCAGCTTTTTCCAACGCAATCACCAACTGCCCTTCAGCAAGTATGATACAGATCAGAGCATCTTTTCCCGCCTGTCCTTTTTCATCCATCACAGCATCTTTCAATCTAAAAGAAAGAATAGACAATAATTCGGTACGCCTCTCTATCCGCCCATTGCAAACCAGTGTCATTTCCTTTATATCTTCCTGTTTCACTGTACCAAAAAGAGAAAGAATATCCTCT
The DNA here is from genome assembly GCF_000012825.1 of Phocaeicola vulgatus ATCC 8482. Taxonomy (GTDB): domain Bacteria; phylum Bacteroidota; class Bacteroidia; order Bacteroidales; family Bacteroidaceae; genus Phocaeicola; species Phocaeicola vulgatus. The sequence continues at coordinate 5,143,629 of NC_009614.1, forward strand.
ATCTGATCCATATCTTGCCGGGAAACATCGACAGGTTCCAACAGCTTACCATGTCCAATCTCCAATTTTCGTCTCAACAAAGCCAAGCGATTTTCGAATTCTTTTTTCACCAACATGTCTTGTATTGAAGCAGATTGTTCTGCCAACTCTTTAAAACTACGGGCTATCATAAAAGATGACTCAAGCAATACCCGCAAATGTTGTTTTAACTGAGTTTCACTGCCCGACAAGAACAGACAGGCAGACAGACAAGCCGTAAAAGGTGTCTCACTTTCTCCATCCTCATGACTTTTACGCAAATAGCAAGTCCAAGCTGTGTATCGGCAGTTAATGTTGTTAATGTCAAAAACTATTTTTTTAGACTGTTCATAGCTACATGCGTAAAAATCTTTATAATATAACTGAATATTCTGACCTGTTTTTTCTCTTAACAAATGAAAATAACCTCCTTGAAAACCGATGATAATGGCATCAGCATCAATTCTCTTCACTAGTTCACAGTGCATGGACTGCACGAACCTGATAAGTTCATCGGTGGTCATCGCCGAATAAATCTTTTCTTGCTGCTTTTTCGGCTTTGTAACAAAATGATAAACTGTTACGAAAACCACCATCATAGATACGAAGACGACAGAAATAATCATATCTTGTTACAGTTAATCTTTGTATGTCTGTAAAAATACAAAATTAATCGGGAAATGTTAGAAGTGATAGGATATTTTAATGAATTCCCCTAAGAAGTTACTTAAAAATCCGGTTCAATCAATTCCTTCCGATGCATCCGGTGCCACCTCCACAAAATCATAAGACATAGAGGAAATTCCATTGGAGATATTCTGAAATACCTAAAAATAGGGATTGTCCATATCCATATTTTCATCGAACTTTGCAACCCCAAAAAACGAACAAATGAAGATACTTTATATAATACTGTTTATACAAATAGGATGGATATTTCCCCTCTCCGCACAAAAACAAGATTCCATTTATATCGGAACGCGTCATACATTGTTTTCTGAAATACTGAATGAAGAAAGAAAATATTGGATTTATGTACCTGAGACCAAAGCTGGTGAAAAAGGAAAGGCTTATCCGGTTCTTTATCTATTGGATGGAGATTCCTTCTTTCATTCCGTGGTTGGTTTTACGCGTTTCTTCTCTTCTTCTAAAACCTCAAACTTGCCTCCTTGCATCGTTGTGGCTGTTTTAAACACAGACCGGACCAGAGATTTCACTCCTACTTGCTCAGCCGCCCGCCGGGATGGTACCATTTGTCCCTATGATAAGCCGGCAGGTGGTGGAGCTGAACAGTTCCATCGCTTTCTGATAGAGGAACTACGTCTGGAAGTGGAAAATAAAGTTCCTGCCAACGGTACAAACTTTCTTGTCGGACATTCATACGCAGGTTTATTTACCCTACAGACACTGTCAAATCATCCCGAGTCTTTTGACTCGTATATAGCAATAGACCCAAGTTTATGGTGGGACCGAGGAGTCTTTCTACAACAAGCAGCAAAGAATGTTTATCAAAAAGACTTCTCCGGCAAACATTTGTATGTTGCTTTCGCCACCCGCCAACGTCCTGCAATCAAACTTATCCAGTTTTCATTGGCCGACAGCTTAAAAAATAAGATCATCCCTGAAATGAAAAACAAGCATTTGCATGTCGTTTATAAAAAATTTCCCGACGAGGTGCATGGCACCATTGCTCTTCCTGCCATTTTCGATGGATTAAAATCTCTATTTCATAACACTATTTCAACCAAAGAGGCAACATGATAATTTCTTGCAGTATTCGGTTTCTCATCTGTTACAAATACGCTCCGGTTTACTATTGGTAAAAATAACATAACTGATGCCTATATTGTAGCCACTCGCTCAATTCCGGGGTATTGCACGGCTATAATTCTCACATCCCCTTCTGTTTAACATCAATTTAAGATTTCAAATTCTATACTTATCATTTTCTAGAATAACAGATTGAGACATTGTATCAACCTTGGCTACAGATTTATGCTATTCTTTCCGGAAATCATGTAATTAGGGTTATAACATCTGTAATTTATCTACACTGTATTTTCAGTCATGTACTTATCTTTGCATCAAGATTCTGGAATTCAAAACTTAATAAAATCAAGTGATAATGAAACGTATACCAGTCATCATGATTGCAAGTTTATTTGTTATAGGAATACCTGCCATAACACAGTCCGATCCGGTTCCCAAGAAAAATGGTAATAAGTATGTGCTTTACGAAAAACGTACAGATAACGGGGCGGTCTGTCACCTATTTCAAGCGCAACAAGCGAATGGATGTTTGGAAAAACCGATGGTAAAGGGTACACTGTTTCGCTGTGGTGTATGGCACATGGAAGAAATCAAAGGAAACCCGAAATCACAAGAGGCATACAAAACGAGTAAACAAGTATAGGAAAAAAGAATATTATGACATTAGATGATTTTTTGAATCATATTGAAGCCGGCGGTGCACTCAATACACCGGAAATCTATCGGCTGATGGATGAAATGAGCGATGAAGCCCGGCGCGTTACCTGTGAGATAAACAACTCGTACCATTCACAAGAAGAATTGCGTGCGTTCATGTCGCGCCTGACCGGTAAACCTGTGGACGAAACATTCAAGATGTTTCCTCCGTTCTACACAGACTTCGGCAAGAATATTACCATCGGGCGTCGTGTCTTTATCAATGCCGGTTGCCACTTCCAGGATCATGGCGGTGTGACGTTGGGTGACGGCTGTCTTATCGGGCATAATGTGGTCTTTGCCACGCTCGATCACGGTACGGCTCCCGAAGACCGCGGGGCAATGTATCCGGCGCCTATCCGGTTAGGCAAAAATGTATGGGTAGGCTCCAACTCCACCATCCTGCGGGGTGTGACCGTGGGTGACAACGCCATTATCGCCGCCGGATCTGTGGTGACGAAAGACGTAGCGGCCAACACGGTTGTAGGAGGTGTACCGGCAAGGCATATCCGAGATATCGACAGGAACGAAAAGTGATAGCCTATGGAATCGGAATCACTAACCAACCATACTGCCATCCTTGTCAGATCCATCCGAACGGTACACCATACTGAACGGGTTGTGCGGATTGGTTCTACCGGGCATTGCACTGACCAACTTTCCGGAGTTCTCGTTGTATTCCCTTCTTCCGGTTGAAACGACGAGTGCCATGCCTACTGCCGGAGTCGGCCGTATCATAATCTGCAATACATCTTTATCGACGGCAGATTTTGCACAAGACTCTTGCTACTGTTCGATATCGGTTTCTCCATCATCATCATCACCAATGCGGCAAGAAAAAGAGGCTGATTTTCCTGATCTGCTTGAAGCGGGAACGTTGGATGAGATGCATGTAAAATAATGTCTGTAATTGAGGTTATACAATCAGTAATCCATCTACTGGCTTTTCCTGTAATCCGCTGTAATTTTGCACTATGAAAAGAAAACAAGAAACAATAAAAATTTAAATTACATCGGTTATGAAACGTACAACTATTTTAATGGCTGCTTTCCTCTGCCTCTTCAGCCTGACGGAAAGCCCGGCACAAAACACTCACAAAAATATGGAACAGTTAAATCTGACACAGGAATGGGACAAGACGTACCCGAAAAGCGACAAGGTGAATCATAGCAAAGTGACTTTCATAAATCGTTACGGTATCACGCTCGCTGCCGACCTGTATGCACCGAAAACGATTTTCGGAGGTAAGCTGCCTGCTATTGCTGTCAGCGGTCCGTTTGGAGCTGTAAAGGAACAGTCGTCGGGGCTGTATGCCCAGACATTGGCCGAACGAGGATTCCTGACGATTGCTTTTGATCCTTCATTTACTGGTGAAAGCGGTGGACAGCCTCGCAGCGTAGCTTCGCCAGACATCAACACCGAAGACTTCTCGGCGGCGGTGGATTACCTCGCGACACGTCCGGATGTGGATGCCGAACGAATCGGCATCATTGGCATTTGTGGTTGGGGTGGTTTTGCTATCAATGCGGCTGCCAACGACACACGTATCAAGGCAACGGTAGCTTCCACAATGTACGACATTAGCCGCTGTACAGCAAACGGTTACTTCGATGCCGCTGACAATGCAGATGCACGTTACAAAATGCGTCAGGAGTTTAACGCCCAGCGCACGGAAGACTACCGTACCGACACTTATCCCCGCACCGTGACGAACCCGGAACCTACCGGTGATGCGCCGCAGTTCATGAAGGATTATTATGATTATTACAAGACCGAACGAGGTTATCATCCTCGTTCCATCAACTCCGGTTTGGGCTGGAACAAAACCTCCAATCTTGCATTTCTCAACGCACCTATCCTTGCGTATGCCGATGAAATCCGCAGTGCCGTGTTGCTCATTCATGGAGAAAAAGCTCACTCCCGCTATTTTAGTGAGGATACTTTCAAGAAGCTGAAAGGCGATAATAAAGAACTGATGATTATTCCCGATGCCGTACATACGGATTTATATGACCGGACAGACATTATTCCATTCGATAAGCTGGAGGAATTTTTCAAAGAATACTTAAAATAGAAGGCTTCAAGAAAAAGGAATTGCCTATATCCTGATTGGCTTCAGTTCGCGGACGCAGCAATGTGAACATGACTTTTAAAATTAATAATGACTGACAACTAAAACAATATATCAAATGAAACTGATTAAAAATGCTGAATTCGGGGGCGAGCGTCCCTTGTTCGAGTCCCACGACCTTCGTCTAGAAAATGTGATTATTCGTACCGGTGAATCGGCCATCAAAGAATGTAGCAATATCGAAACTGTAGATTGCCGCTTTGAGGGTAACTATCCCTTCTGGCATGTACACGGTTTCAAAATCGACCGTTGCTATTTCGATGTCGGAGGGCGTTCGGCATTGTGGTATTCCGATCACCTGAAGATGACCGACACGATTATCGACGCACCGAAGATGTTCCGTGAAATGGACGAAATAGATATCGAGAACGTAACGATGAACGATGCCGACGAAGTATTCTGGCGTTGTAATGGTATCCGCATCAAGAATCTCAAGCTGCACGGCGGAACTTATCCTTTCATGTTCAGCAACAACATTTATGTGGACGGACTGGAAAGCAACAGCAAGTATGTGTTCCAGTACGTGAAAAATGTAGAGATTCATCATGCAAAGATTACAACGAAGGATGCCTTCTGGGAAGTGGAAAATGTGACCATCTACGATTCCGAACTCAACGGCGAATACCTCGGCTGGCATTCGAAGAATCTACGTTTGGTCAACTGCCACATTACCGGTGAGCAACCGCTTTGCTATGCACACGACCTTATTCTTGAAAACTGTACCTTCGGACCTGACTGCGACCGTACCTTTGAGTACAGCACGTTGCAAGCCGATATTCACGGAGCTATTACAAATATCAAGAACCCGATGTCGGGATGCATTGTGGCTGACGAATTCGGTTCCATAACCATAGATGAGAACATCAAGGCTCCTGCCGATTGTGAAATCCGTCTCCGGGACGAGCGTACCTGTTTTACCGATTAAGATGAAGATATGAAATACAACTTTGACAAACAAATTTCAAGACGGGGAACCGATTCCTACAAATGGGATAGCGCAGAAAGCGAAAATGTATTGCCGATGTGGGTGGCTGACATGGATTTCCGTACAGCTCCCGCTATCGTCGATGCTTTACGCCGACGGGTAGAACACGGCATTTTCGGTTATACCCGTGTGCCCGACAGTTACTACGAGGCTGTTACAGGCTGGTTCGCACGTCGTCACGGTTGGACGATTGACCGTGAATGGATAATTTACACATCGGGCGTAGTCCCAGCCATCTCGGCAGTCATCAAGGCTTTGACCGTTCCGGGAGATAAGGTATTGGTGCAGACCCCGGTCTATAATTGTTTCTTTTCTTCAATCCGTAACAATGGGTGTGAAATGGTATCATCACCGTTGGTCTTTGCAAGTAATACTTTCACCATCGATTATGAAGATTTAGAGCGTAAGACTGCTGATCCGAAAGTGAAGGTGATGCTGCTGTGCAATCCTCACAATCCTGCCGGAAGGGTGTGGAAACGTGAAGAACTGGTACGTATTGGTGAAATTTGTATTCGACACGATGTTACGGTCGTTTCGGATGAGATTCATTGCGAACTGGTTTTTCCAGAGTACCGTTACACACCGTTTGCTTCCATCTCAGAAAATTTCCGTCACCATTCTGTAGTCTGTATATCTCCCAGTAAAGCGTTCAATATTGCCGGATTACAGATTGCGAACATTATTTGTGCTGATGCTAACCGTCGAGCGAAAATCGACCGGGCCATTAACGATAACGAAGTATGTGATGTCAATCCTTTTGGTGTAATTGCGACTCAAGTAGCTTACAACGAAGGGGAAGAGTGGCTGAACCAACTCATCAAATATTTACAGGCCAATTTTCTCTATATGCAGGAGTTCTGTCGGGAACATCTGCCCGAGTTTCCTATCACGGTATTGGAGGGAACCTATCTCGTTTGGATGGACTGTCACAGACTCGGCATACACTCGCAGGAACTCGAACAGCGATTGGTTAACGAAGCCGGATTATGGCTCAATGCAGGAACAATGTATGGGACTGAAGGAAAAGGATTCATGCGCTGGAATATCGCCTGCCCACGTACTACACTGGCAGAAGGATTGAAACGTTTTACTGGTTTCGTAAGAAATCTTTAAGAGATATATACGGCAAATTCATTTTTAATAGAACGCAACTATATAGTTTACCATACCAAGCATTACGTATAACAAAGTAAATAGTTGCGACTTAATTTTTTATCTCATTTTTTCTTTTCTTCCACAACTGATAACTATTGATGATGTTCTGCCACAAATTATATATCATAGAGTGTATTAATCTGATTATCAATAAGGAAGCCCACCTATTACTAACAGTGGGTAACAAAATAGTAACAAAAAAACGAAGAAATTCGCTTAGTGGTGGGCTTACGCTGCAAAGGTAACAAAAGCCCGCCAATCATAAAAATAAAGCTGGCGAAAAGAGAAACATTCTTTTTCTTTTCGCCAGCATCTATTTTGCTGTCAACACAAACAGGTTTAGTCCGTTTTGGATATCTATACAAAGCGATAAACTAAAACTCAATTTTCACCTACCTGAAAAAAAGTTCCTACTTCTTTTTGCTATTTAAAATATTGTTCGTTGTTTTGCGAACAACAAATAAAAAGGAGATATTGAAGTGAAAGATAAACCGTACACAGTAGAGCAGGAACAGATTGCTCGTTTTGCCAAAGCAATGGGACATCCCGCACGAATGGCTATTCTTGCTTTTTTAGCAAATCAAGAAAGTTGCTTCTTCGGTGATATACACGAAGTGCTGCCTATCGCTAAGGCAACCGTTTCTCAACATTTGAAAGAACTGAAAGAAGCTGGCTTAATTCAAGGAGAAATAGAAACGCCAAAAGTACGGTATTGTATCAACCGGGAAAATTGGGAACTCGCACGAAAGTTATTTACTACTTTTTTGGGGGATTGCCAATGTAAAGGTACATCGTGCTGTGAATAACAGCACCTTTTTTTAAAATCATTGTTCGTAGTTCTACGAATTACGATTATTATATTAACTTTAAAGTAGAATTAGAAATGGAAATCAAAGTATTAGGAACCGGGTGTTCAAGCTGTAAAGCATTGTATGAAACCACTAAACAAGCTATTTCAGAATTAGGCTGCGATGCAACACTAATCAAGGAAGAAGATTTATTGAAAATCATGGAGTACAACATTTTAGGTCTTCCGGCTTTGGTGATTGACGGAAAAGTTGTATCAGCCGGAAAAAGATTGTCCCTTTCGGAAGTAAAAGAGTTGATAACCAAATAAAAAATGAACTATGAGAAAGTTATTTTATCTACTGATTGCGATGCTGGTCTTAATGTCCTGTGGAAATGGTTCAAAGAAAAAAAACGAGGAAAACAAAGCGGAAGAAATACAGCCTAACCGCATTGAAGTTCTCTATTTTCATGGAGCGCAACGATGTATCACTTGCAGGGCGATTGAAGCCAATACAGTAGCCCTTTTGGATAGTCTTTATTCCCAAGAAAAAGCAAATGGCAAGATTATCTACAAAGTAGTAGATATTTCTAAGAAAGAGAATGAAGCGATTGCAGACAAGTACGAAGTTACATGGTCGTCTTTGTTTGTGAATGGCTGGAAAGACGGAAAAGAGAATGTAAACAATATGACCGAGTTTAGTTTCTCCAATGCGAGAAATGCACCGGACAAGTTTAAAGAGGGAATTAAAAGCAAGATTGACGAATTGTTAAAACAGTTGTAAGATGGACTTTCTTCAATCATTATTAGATAGCAGTTCTGTTCCCGCTATTACAGCCTTTATATTGGGGATTTTAACGGCAGTTAGCCCGTGCCCGCTGGCTACAAACATAACGGCAATAGGATTTATAAGCAAGGATATAGAAAACCGTCACCGGATTTTTATAAACGGGTTGCTCTACACTTTCGGCAGAATAGTGACCTATACGGTTCTTGGCTTTATTCTTATTCCTATTCTTCGTGAGGGCGCAAGTATGTTTATGGTGCAAAAAGCTGTAAGCAAATACGGGGAAATGCTGATTGCTCCGGTGTTAATCATCATTGGAATATTTATGCTTGATATAATAAAACTCAATCTACCCAAAATTAATATCGGTGGGGAAAGCCTGAAAAAGAAAACTAAAGGCGGTTGGGGAGCTATGTTGTTGGGGGTCTTATTCGCTCTTGCTTTTTGTCCTACCAGTGGAGTATTTTATTTCGGTATGCTTATCCCTCTATCAGCAGCAGAAACAGGCGGCTATCTCTTACCTGTAATCTATGCTATTGCTACGGGATTACCTGTAATCCTTTTTGCATGGATTTTAGCTTATAGTGTTGCCGGACTGGGGAAGTTTTACAACCGAATACAGATATTTGAGAAATGGTTTCGCAAAATAGTTGCTATTCTCTTTATCGCAGTTGGAATATATTACGCAATAGTATTTTATCTATAAATAAACATTAAGTATCATTTTAAATAAAAAACAGTATGAAAAAGATAGAAATTTTCGACCCGGCAATGTGCTGCCCTACGGGTCTTTGTGGAACAAACATCAATCCTGAATTGATGCGTATTGCGGTAGTAATCGAATCATTGAAGAAACAAGGTATCATCGTTACCCGCCACAATTTACGTGACGAACCACAAGTATACGTAAGCAATAAGACGGTGAACGACTTCCTGCAAAAGCATGGTGCGGACGCACTGCCTATTACTTTAGTAGATGGAGAAATAGCTGTTTCACAAACCTATCCTACCACCAAACAAATGAGTGAATGGACGGGGGTCAATTTAGATTTTATGCCAGTTAAATAAGTATTCACCAATTAATTATTTAAGAAAAATGAGAACATTCAATTTATCAGATATAGAATTGACAAAATACCTTTTCTTCACCGGAAAAGGCGGTGTGGGCAAAACTTCTATTGCCTGTGCTACTGCGGTAGGTTTGGCAGATAATGGTAAGAAAATACTTCTTATCAGCACAGCCCCGGCTTCAAACCTGCAAGATGTCTTTAATCAAACTTTAAACGGACACGGCACGGATATTCAGGAAGTACCCGGCTTAACTGTAGTTAATCTCGACCCGGAACAAGCTGCTGCCGAATACAGGGAAAGCGTTATTGCGCCTTTCCGAGGAAAACTGCCCGATAGTGTTATCCAAAATATGGAAGAACAACTTTCAGGTTCTTGCACGGTAGAAATTGCTGCTTTCAATCAATTTTCCGATTTTATCACGGATGCTGATAAAGCAAAAGAATATGACCATATCATCTTTGATACAGCCCCAACGGGACATACATTGCGAATGCTACAACTACCATCGGCTTGGAGTACGTTTATTAGCGAAAGTACGCACGGTGCATCATGCTTAGGGCAATTATCCGGTTTGGAAGAAAGGAAAGGCATCTATAAGCAAGCGGTTGAAACACTCTCGGATGCAAATGCAACTCGCTTAGTGTTGGTAAGTCGTCCCGAAATCGCACCTTTGAAAGAAGCTGCCCGTTCTTCGCATGAATTACAATTACTGGGAATTAATAACCAGCTATTAGTAATCAACGGACTTTTGCTGCAATTAGATGAAGCCGATAGCGTATCGAAACAAATATATGACAGACAGCAAACCGCCCTGAAACAAACCCCTGCGGAACTGCTGGATTACCCCTCTTATTCTGTTCCTTTACGGTCGTATAATCTATCTAACATTGCAAATATCCGCCGGATGCTATACGATGATAATTTAACAGACAATGCGGATTATCAACGGATTACTGATGCAAAAGGTATAGACGAATTGGTTAATGACCTCTATCAGTCAGGGAAAAGAGTTGTATTTACTATGGGAAAGGGTGGCGTAGGTAAAACAACGTTAGCCACGGAAATAGCCCTGAAATTAACTAAACTGGGTGCAAAGGTGCATCTAACCACCACTGACCCGGCAAACCACCTGAATTACAACCTTGCAGTTCAGGCAGGTATTACAGTAAGCCGCATTGATGAAGCGGAAGTACTGGAAGCCTATAAAAACGAAGTTCGTAGTAAAGCTGCGGAAACAATGACTGCCGAAGATATGGAATACATAGAGGAAGATTTGCGTTCACCGTGTACGCAAGAAATCGCAGTGTTCCGGGCTTTTGCCGAAATCGTAGACAAAGCGGAAAATGAAATTGTTGTGATTGATACCGCACCTACCGGACACACCTTGTTACTGCTGGATGCAACGGAAAGCTACCACAAGGAAGTACAACGCACGCATGGCGATTCTCCTGCTTCGGTAAGAAAATTATTACCACGTTTAAGAAACCAGCAAGAAACGGAAGTTGTTATTGTGACCTTGCCCGAAGCAACCCCCGTCTTTGAAGCCGAACGTTTGCAAAAGGATTTACAGCGTGCGGGAATTAATAACAAATGGTGGGTTGTAAACGCTTGTTTATCATTAACCGATACGGAAAATTCTTTTTTGCGGGCAAAGGCACAAAATGAATTGACTTGGATTAAGAAAGTAGAAGAATTGTCAAAGGGAAACGCTGCCCTGATAGCTTGGAAAAATAATTGAGAATATGAGAATTTTAATCCTTTGTACTGGAAATAGTTGCCGTAGCCAAATGGCACACGGCTTATTACAATCATTTGACAGTAAACTGGAAGTCTTTTCAGCAGGAACAAAGCCTGCTGAAAAGGTTAATCCGATGGCAGTAAAGGTTATGACTGAAATAGGTATTGATTTAGCCCAACATACCCCTAAAAGTGTCAATCTATATGTAGGAAAAAAATGGGACTATGTTATTACGGTCTGCGGTGGTGCAAACGAAAGCTGTCCTATGTTTACTGGTGAAGTAAAAAACAGGTTGCATATTGGGTTTGACGACCCATCGGAAGCAACCGGAAGTCCGGAATTTATCGACAATGAATTTCATCGGGTACGGGATGAAATAAAAGCCCGTTTCTATGACTTCTATCTAAATGAATTAAAACCGCAATTAAACTAAATAGTTGTTGTTATGGAAAAGAAACAAGGAATTGGATTTTATGAAAAATACTTAACCATTTGGGTTGCCTTGTGCATTGTTATCGGAATTGCTGTGGGGCAATGGCTCCCGGTAATCCCGCAAACATTAAGCAAGCTTGAATACGCCAACGTGTCGATACCCGTAGCTATCCTGATATGGTTAATGATTTACCCGATGATGCTAAAAGTGGATTTTCAAAGCGTTAAGAATGTCGGCAAACGTCCGAGAGGAATAATTGTCACCTGTGTTACAAATTGGCTTATAAAACCGTTTACCATGTTCGGGATAGCTTATTTGTTCTTCTATGTCATTTTTAAAACTTTTATACCTGCCGAATTAGCAGAAGAATATTTAGCCGGAGCGGTATTATTGGGGGCTGCACCTTGCACGGCTATGGTATTCGTGTGGAGTTATCTCACTAAAGGGGATGCCGCTTATACGCTGGTACAAGTTGCAGTGAACGATTTAATCATATTGATAGCGTTTGCTCCTATCGTTGCTTTCTTGCTGGGGGTTGGCGGCGTATCTATTCCGTGGGACACTTTAATGTTATCTGTTGGCTTGTTTGTTGTGATACCACTTGCTGCTGGGGTCATTACCCGCATAATGATTATACGCCGTAAAGGGATAGAATACTTCAATAATGTATTTATTAAGAAGTTTGATAATTATACGGTGGGTGGGCTGTTATTGACACTTATCATCCTATTTTCATTTCAGGGAGAAACGATACTGAACAATCCTCTGCATATCGTATTGATTGCAGTTCCGCTCGTGCTGCAAACGGTTCTGATATTCTTCGTTGCCTACGGTTGGGCGAAATGGTGGAAATTACCCCATGATATTGCTGCGCCTGCCGGAATGATTGGAGCAAGTAATTTCTTTGAATTAGCGGTTGCTGTGGCTATTTCTCTATTCGGTTTACAATCCGGGGCTGCATTGGCTACGGTGGTAGGTGTGCTGGTTGAAGTTCCGGTTATGTTGATGTTGGTAAGGATTGCAAATAATACACGGAAATGGTTTCCGATTACAAAATAATTGTAGATAAAAAGGAGAATGTGTCCATTCTGACACATTCTCCTAATGGAATGTTTTTGTTTTACTATCACTTAGTTTACCGTTGACAACAGCAAGTATGTGTATGGCAAGACCTGTGATTTAAGTGATGATGATGTCTACAGTTTCTATGGCTTAAAGTACATCCGACTAGTGACATCAATAAAACTAAAGTAAATGCTATTCCTAGAATTCTCATATTATTGTTGATTTTGAGTTTATTTTATAATTTAAAATCTGAGTTTAACACCCGCATTCATTACAAATCCATCCAAAGGAGCATAAATATCCCGGAAAACAGGATTAGATATACTTCCGGTATATATAGTATCAAAGCGGGTTTGCCGTCTGTCGGTGAAGTTTTCAAAGTTAGCATACAATGAAAACATCTCCCATATTTTTTCAATCATGAAGCCGCACACCACATATTGTTTTCCTTTTTGTCCGTCTCCTAGTTTTTGGGGGCTGAAATAATAAGCCTCTAATCCTATTTTCCATTTATCTTCTACTTCATACATTAGAATACTGTTCAACCTATGTTTCGGAGTTAATATATTCTCTTGTTTCACCCCATTTTCTTTGGTTCGGGTATCGGTGTATGTATAGCCTAAGTATAAGTGGAAATCTTTGTATCCGATTTTTACATTCGTTTCTCCTCCTTTGCTATCTGTATTGCCGGATATGTTGTTAAGTCGATATAGCCCATCTTTTGTAGATTGCAATAATAAAGGATTATCGAGATAAGTGTAGAAGAATAATTGGTTTATGCTGAAAGTTACATTTCCATCGAAGATTGATGTGACATAATTAAAGTCTAAATTCAAACCATAACTTCTTTCGAGCTTGTTATTGTCTTTATCAATTGGCAATACATTCTGATATTGTAGCCTTTCGCTATCCTCTGTAAATATGGTAGGTGATTTATAGCCAAATCCTCCTCCAAGTCGAGATGAAAACTTATCCGTAATTTTGAAATGTGCAGAAACTCGTGGTAGAATTGCTGCGCCATAATCCGGAATATAGTCTGCTCTTAATCCGGTTTCCAGATTCAACCATTTTGTTGCCTCCCAATTGTTTTGTACGAATGCTCCCATGGTTGTCTGGTTGTAGTCTCTTAACTGAAAATCAGTAAGTTTCTTTTCATCAAATTTGTCTGTCCATAAGTTGAGACCAGCCACCCATTCTGTTTTTTGATTCGTGCGTGTGTAAGTCAATTCACTAAAGGTAGATACCTGAGTACCTTCAAAAGTATAAGTGGGTACACCGATATTTCTATTGAAGTATGTTACACTGTTTTTGAAATCAATTCTGTCTTTTTCGCCGAATTTGTGTTCGAATGTCAGTTGTGTGGAATGTCTTTGAGTCTTGTTTTTCTCGAAATAGGAATGTGTGTCATTTCCATTTCCTTTAATATACTCAATATCCCCGCCCAAACGGTCTTCAAACATAGCATTTAGCCCTACACTCATTTGCGTGTTCTCTGAAAAATAGAGAAATAATTTGGGGTTGAAGACATATCTGTCAAACTGCGGAATGGCTGTGAATCCGGTGTTAGAGGGGTCGTAAGCCCAATTTCTGTTGTAGGAAGCAAAAATGGTTGTACCGACCTTTTTGAATCGTTGCCCATAGAAAGCGCTGACGTCCAAACCTTTTCCGGATGTCCCGTTAAGATGCAGACCTAAATCTCTTTTCTCTTCGGGAGTTTTTGAGATAAGATTAATCAAGCCTGCTATTGCTCCACCGCCATATAAAGTTGAAGTTGAGCCTTTGATGATTTCCACTTGTTTTAAGTCAAGAGGTGGCGTTTGCAATAATCCCAGTCCGCTCGCTGCACCAGCAAAAACGGGGAATCCATCTTTTAATATTTGTGTATATCTGCCATCCAATCCTTGTATGCGGATTGATGCATTTCCGGATGTGGCAGAAGTTTGCTGGGTGATAATACCTGTGCTTTCGTTTAGTAACATACGAATGTCGCCCGGTTTCATGCTCCCTTTTTCTCCTAGTTCTTCGCTTGAAATAAATTCAACACGGGTCGGGATGTTTTGAATAGTGCGTGTACCTCTGGTTGAAGAAATGGTAACTTCTTCCAGCATTTCATCATCTTGTTCCAAGAAGATTTCGACCGGAGCTGAAGAAGATAAAGGGAATGTGTATGATTTGGTTTCCGATTCATAGCCTAAGTAGCTGAATGTGATATGTTGCTTTCCGTCAGGTATGTTCGAAATGGTGATTATTCCGTTTTCATCTGAGCTTGCTCCATTGGCGGTTTTATTAAGAACGGCATTCACGCCAACCAGTATCTCTTTAGTATCTCCGTCTTTAACGATTGCTTTAAATATGTTTTGCGCACAAATGCTTTGTGCCAGCAATGTAATTATTGCCAGTGCTATTAATTTAATTTTCATTTTTCTTGTTTTGTCAATTTAGTGCCACACACTTAATCTGTATTATAATAAGTGCACGACGTACTGGTGATGAAACAGCGGTTTCATCATCATGAATTTAATAAATAAATGGTGAGGTCATATTAATTATGACATACAGAAATCTGCTAAATTCATCAACTTAGGCGGCTGCCAAATTGAGGAAGAGAAATGAGGAATCATTTTCTCTTTGTAAAACGAAAGGTTATTATTTAATAGAATTAATTCGGCGGTTGGTGAATGAAACAATTTGGGTATTGGACAACCTGTGCATGTGTTGCAATGTAGAAATGGTGAACAATTGCAGTCTGTACATGAGGAACCATCATTATCAGCACATGGTTCTTCTGTTTGTTCATTAGCACATTGAAACAGACATTTGTCTTCAAGAAAGCATGGAACTGTTGATAATAACAGCACCCATAAAGCTAATATGTAGGACAAATGTTTCATTAATATCTATGCTTTGTTCTGATTTTGAGCTGCAAAATTAGTTATTTATATTTTATAAACAAAACATTCTGCAATTTTTATTATATCTATTAAGAAGTTTGACAATTTTATGGTGAGGTGACCGCTACTGACACTCATTATCTTGTTTTCATTCCAAAGAATAACATCACCAGTGTAATAGTCCAAATAGATAGACTGATTACCATTGGCAAGTTGCTTAAACCGGATTCTTACAGGCTCCTTCAATTTTGCCTCTTGTTTCTTCTTCGCCATACTTATGTTTTTATTTTGTTACCGATGGCAAATATAGATATTTTTTTTGTTACTCAACGCTATTCGAGTAACAAACTGGTAACAAAATAAACGCATTTATTGGAATTAATAGGAAAATCGGAAAAACAAAGGAAAAGATGAATATAAACAGCAAATAACTAAATATCAATATCTTATATTCATTATTTTATCTCATTCTTTCTCTTTTTCCATAGCTGCCATGAGTTGATAATGTTTTGCCACACCACATAACTACCCGGACCGACAGACGATAAAGGATTAAGATACGTAACCGCCATCCAAATAGCTAGTACTGTATTTTTTTGCCCCAATGCCTGTCCTGCACTTATACGGTCATTATATGCACTACCAATTCTTTTACCAAAATAAAATTGTAAGCAACAAGTTACCAAACCGGCAAAAGCAATCAACATCTCTACCGTTACATCAGCAGTACTGTTAACCAAAGAGCGAGTAGTCTGCCCCATTACAATGGTCAATGCTACCGCCCATAAATAAAAAGCTGAAGTATGATATTTCAGTAAAAACTTGTGGAGCCGGGGAATATAATAACGGAATAATAAAGCGATAAAAAACGGTGCAAGCAACAATGGAAAAACCTTACTTAAAATCTTAAGAAAAGCAATACCAAAAGTAACATCTGTATGTGGTTCAACCAATGGAAATATCAAAGGAACTGCTATTGCAGCCAAAATATTTGAAAGCAATGTATAAGTAGTCAAACTGGAAGCACTTCCACCTAGTTTTCCCGTAATTACTGCCGCTGCCGTAGCAGTAGGACAAATAAGACAAACCATAGCCGCCTCGAATATCTCCTTATAAGATTCATCCATCGGACAAAATATTAACAACAACGCAATAATACCACAAGAAATGGCTTGAATAGCCAACAACCAGCCATGCCATACTCTAGGAACCAACTCTTTTGGTTCAATTTTACAGAATGTAAGCAACAATTGGGCAAAAATCAAGGAAGGAGTTAAAAAAGAAATCAACCCATTCATAAATGGCTTTGTCGGCTCCAGAAAAGTGAAGTTGGCAAAAACAAAATAACCGATAACTCCTGCAAGCATCGCTAGAGGTAACGTCCAATTCTTCATAAACTTAAACAAGTCCATCTTTCAATATTTATTTTAGAATACAAAATAAAAGAATTTAGTCCAAACACTCGTCTATTTTTCGGGTTTTGTGGCAAGTTTCGAATAAAAAACGCAAAACTTAAAGACAAAAGCCGAGTTTTCACTAAAAATCGCTACATTTGCAACTTAATTGATATGAAAACCGATAGAATTAAAATAATATTCCTGTTGTGTAGCCTGTGGCTGGTCTTTCCCTGTTTCTGCCTGGCGGCAAAGGGAAAGGACTTTGTAGTCGTCATTGATCCCGGTCATGGCGGACATGATCCCGGTGCTATCGGCAGACGTGGAAAAGAAAAAAACATCAATCTGAACGTAGCTTTAAAAGTAGGACAACTGATCCAAAATAACTGTAATGACGTAAAGGTAATATATACCCGGAAAACAGATGTCTTTATCCCTTTGGATCGTCGTGCACAAATAGCCAATAATGCCAAGGCCGATTTATTCATCTCTATACATACTAATTCCATAGCCCGTGGCAGAACTGTACGGGGAGCAGAGACTTATACGTTAGGACTCCACCGTACTGAAGAAAATTTAGAAGTTGCTAAAAAAGAGAACTCGGTTATTTTGATAGAGGATAATTATGAACAACGTTATGCCGGATTCAATCCAAATTCTTCTGAAAGCTATATTATTTTTGAATTTGTACAAGACAAAAATATGGAGAAGAGTGTAAAATTAGCCACTCTTATCCAAAAACAATTCAAGAATACAGCCAAACGAATAGACAAAGGAGTACATCAAGCCGGATTCCTAGTTCTACGTGCCACTTCCATGCCTAGTGTTTTGGTTGAATTAGGCTATATCTCAACACCGGATGAAGAACAATATCTTTTATCCGATGCAGGCACTACGGCGTTATCTAACAGCATTTATAAAGCATTCCTCAATTACAAGCGCGAACATGACGCCCCCATCGGCCGCAGCAGAGTACAAGAACAAGAATTACCGGAACCAGAAAACAAACCGAAAGAATCAAGAATAGAAATACAAACTGCGGAACCGGACACTGCAACGGAACCGGACAAGATTACCAAAAAGTCTGTGCCTGCCACACAAAAAAAGATCACAGGCGACCAAGCCCGAACATCTGCCAAGCCTGTATTTAAAATACAAATATTGGTATCAAACAAAATATTGCCCAAAGGAAGCAAACAACTGAAAGGTGTATCACCTGTTAGCTATTACCGCGAAAAAGGACTTTATAAATATACTTACGGAGAAAATACGGATTATAATAAAATACTACGCATGAAACGTAATATTACTCCTAAATTTAAGGACGCTTTCATTATCGCTTTCAAAAACGGAGAGAAAATGAATGTGAACGAAGCCATCAAAGAATTTAAAAAGAATAGATAATATAAAAGGTATAATTGAAATGACGAAAGAGGTAAAAATAGGATTAATAGGCATCGCTGCATTGGCTATGCTGATCTTTGGTATCAACTACCTGAAAGGAATAAATATGTTCCAATCTGCCAATTACTATTATGTAGAATATACAAATATAAACGGATTAGCCGGATCAAGCCCCGTCTTTGCCAATGGTTATAAAGTAGGTACAGTAAGAAATATCAATTACAACTATGCAAAACCGGGACATGTCACAGTAGAAGTGGAAGTGGACAAGGAAATGCGTATCCCCAAAGGAAGTACAGGAGAACTGGTTACAGAAATGCTGGGAACGGTAAAGATGAACTTACTCCTTAACTTTAATTCTACAGAATACTATCAACCGGGAGATACCCTGCCCGGCAAAACGAATGCGGGGCTCATGGGAGCCGCTGAAGAAAAGCTAGTTCCTCAAATAGAGCAGATGTTACCCAAAATGGATTCTATCCTATATTCATTAAATAAAATATTAGCTGATCCTGCATTGAGTGCAACCTTGCACAACGCAGAAAAACTGACAGCCAATCTGGATGTGACAACACGTCAATTAAACATGTTAATGCAAAAGGATCTTCCGCAACTTACTGGAAAATTAAACACAATTGCTGATAACTTCATTGCTATCAGCGACAATTTGAAAGGTATTGATTATGCTTCAACGTTCAATAAAATAGACTCCACTTTATATAATGTACAAATGCTGACAGAAAAACTCAATCGCAAGGACAACAGTATCGGATTGCTATTCAATGATCCTACTTTTTACCAAAATTTGAGTGCGACAACAGCAAACGCTGCAACCTTATTGGAGGATTTGAAAGCGCATCCTAAACGTTATGTACATTTCTCTTTGTTTGGCAAGAAAGATAAGTAACAGATTTGCTAATTTAAAAACATTCTAAATAAGTCTACTCAACCATTTTTCCACTTATTTTCAGTAAATGACTGCAAATAGGGAAGAAATACCATGTAGACTTATTTCATTTAAAATAAATAAAAGCCTATTTTGACTGTTAGTCAGCTAAGAATCAGTCAATTATCAAACAACAAGAATCTTTCAAAAGCCTTTAGATAGAGGTTTTTATAAGTAACTGAAACTAAAGATATTACTCTTTAAAAATAAAAAGCAAGAAAAAAGCGATTTGTTTTTTCAGAAATTCATTTCGAAATTTGCATTGTAGAAGTTTCGCTTTTTATAATAA